>NZ_CP027114.1:0-4921996 GCF_004011905.1 Gordonia alkanivorans | reverse complement strand
TGCGGTAGTCGTGGGTGGCGAGTAGAAGGTAGTTCGTTTCCGCGACAGCACGGATGAACGTACCGTCCGGGCTGTTCAGGTCGAGGATCCCGGAATCGACCCAGCGGATTGGACGGTCCTCAGTTGTGTACGAGCTTTGCGACGCGGATCCAGATGACGTCTCGGTAGGCGTCTCATCGGGGGGTGAGCATGCTGTTCCGACGAACAACAGAAGTGCCGCGATTGCCGCAGAGCCATTGCGCTTTCTACGTACGTTCACCGTCCTCCTTCCAACCCCGGAATGGGTAGCATGGAGCTGTCGTCTGGGGCGGTCTCGACAGGTTGCCCGGGTTCATCGGGTTGCTCAACACCGCTGTCGAAATGTGTATCCCACCGGTCGTAATGTCCTGAACGAGCAACGAAGCTGCGCCACTCGTTGAATGTGGTCTCCCGCTGAGAGTGTTCGCGGTCGTAGGCCTCACGCTCGGCCGGCGTCATCGAGGCGCGTTCGCTCAGTGTTGGTCCGTCGTTGCCGTGAATGGCTTCCCAACTGGGATTCCCGTTTTCGTCGAACCATTCCGGATGTTCCAGTCGAAGGCCGGGGTCGGCAGCGGCCATTCCGGCGAAGATCGCGAACTTGGTGACATCCGGGTCGGCGAGTGTCTCTGCTCTGAGTTGGGTGAGTGCGTTGATCTCGTCTGTCGACATCGAGTCGTAGTCCGGAGCGGGCCCGAACAGAAGTTCCTCCAGTGTTCCCACCGGCATCATGGCATTCAGCGGTGCTCCGACGTTCGGTATCGCGGCAAGGATGTTGCGACCGGCTGCTGCCACCCTCATCTGCTCGGCGTGGTCGTCGAGCCCTTCTTGAGGTAGTCGATCTGGGCGTCCATTCCGTCTTTCATAGCGTCCTGAAGGACACCGGCTGCGTTGCCGAGTGAGGCGGCGCCGGGATCCATTCCGGCGGAGTACGCCATGTAGAACTGCCATTCGGCTCCCGCCCGGTTGATGACACCGGCGGCGGTCGGGTCCGAGTTGAGAGCCATGAAGAGGTTCTTCAATTCTCCCGCTGTCAGTTTCTCGCCACCGAAGAGCGGGAACTCGTTCGGCGTCCCCGGTTGATGTGCGCCCGCGAAGTCGGCAAGGAAAGGGGCAAGCGAGGTTGCCAGGGTCTGCGTCAACAACGGACTGGACTGGCCGAGGTCGCGACCGATCTCCACATTGGACGAGTCCCCGAAGTACTGGCCGAGCGCGCTCGCGGTGTCCGCGGCTTTGAATGCGGCGAAGGTGTTGTCTGGGTTTCCGGCGTTCTGACCCAGCCACTTGTACATGTCGCTGATTCCGCCTTGCGAGTCTCCCCATTGGTAGGCGAACAGGGCGTCCAGGTGTCGATCAGCGTCGAACTGACGCCCATCCGAGTACGTCACGTTCATCGCTTCGGCGCCGACGGTGAAGTCCCGAACCGCAGTGGTGTCGGCCGACGCCAGAGCGAGTGCGCGGTTCAGTACGTCGTGGGTGTCTGTCAGTTCTTCGCCCGCGCCTGCGATCCTTCCGGAACGTGAGGCTTCCGCGATCTCACTCGCCTGCTTCAAGATTCCGCGATCGATGTCGGTACCCATGCGTAGTGCAGGATCGCCGGACTCGAGTAGCCCCACCAGCTTCTCGAACTCGTTGATTCGAGGAACGTGCGGGTACTCGAAGGTCGTGTGGTTGTCGTAGTCCCGTTTCTTCGCGGTCCCGGTGTGCAGCTTCTCGGTCAATAGCGACGCCACGTTTGTCGGCAGGACCGCCATCCCGCCGGTGTCACCGGCGTCGGTGGACACCGACGGATTGCTCATGATCTGCATTCCGTTGGTTAGCAGGTTTTGAACTGCGGCACTCTGCTCCCCGGTGGCACCAAATCCGGTGATCTCCTCGACGGACATTCCATCCATGCCACGGAAGAGGGTCCGGAGGAAATCGTATTGTCCCTGTGGGATGTTCACGGGCAGGCCTGCACGCAGTGCCTGTAGCTGCTCCGGTGTCAGGTTTCCGGCGGCGGCGAGCGCATACATCTGCTCTTGGGTCAGGCCACGGCCGTCGTCCCAGTCGTCCAGGATCTTCTCTGCGCTGCCGGCACTCAAACCCGCTGCGGGAGGCGTCAATTGGTTGAGTGTGCTGTTTGCGCTCCGAATCGCTGCCGCGGTACTGGTGTCGGCCGTGTCGAATTCTGTTGCGATCCGCTCCATCCACAGGGTTGCGTTCACGGCGATCTGCGCACGAGTCGTCTTCAGCGTCTCGAGTGCCTTGAGTTGTTTGTCATCTCCCGCCGCCGCGGTTTCGGCGAGGGCATAGTTGTATGAGTCGGTGACCTTCCAGTTGTCCGCCACCGAGTAATCGTTGTCCTCGTAGGCCGTCGCGGTCAGCTTCAGGTTGCCTGCCAAGGACGACAAATCGGTGTGCCCGGTGGTGATGGTATTGGCGAGGGAAGTGAAGGATGCCGACACCCGCATCAGTTGGGCGTGTTCATGGTTGGCGCGAGTGACCGCGGCGTTCTTCGCGCCGCCGGACCAGTCCAGGCCGGTGATCGTGTCCCGTGTCATCCGGGCATCGGAAGCGGTGTATTCGGCGTATTCGGTCAGATCTTCAGCGAGTGCCGGCATCTTGTCGAAGTTGAGCTCCGCGACGATCGGCCGGGTGGGGTAGACCATCAGCCGGGCTGCCCCGGCAGCGGCTGGTTCAAGTCACCCAGGCCGGCAAGTCGTTTCGCCGAGGTGACGTCGGTTCCCTCGTAGGTGTCGGCCGACTCGTTGAGGATCGATTCCCAAGCAGCCCGCCGGCCGCCGAGCGTGGCCAAGGCCGACATAAGGGACGTCTTTGTCTCAGCGAGGGCTGTGCCTGTGTCGAGTTGGTCTAACCCCGCAGCCGCGGATGTGACAGCGAGCCCGGCGGATGTCGTCGGAGGTGGCCACACCGGCCCGAATCCGATCACCGGCGCGAACTGTGACGCCGCTGCCCGCAGCTCTTCCGGATCAACCTTCGTTGTCATCGCAAACTCCCCCCGCAGTTTGTTGCATGCTAGCCGACTGCGGACTGGCTGTTGCGCAACCATCCACAGGCGAAATCGACTGTCAACAAATCTTGACAACGGAGGCGGTGTCAACATAACCTGACACCATGCACGCCGACCAGAAGACCGAAACGCCGGACGACGCCCAGGGCGCTGACCTCGCAGGTGATGCCGCGAGCAGCGACCCCGCGAAGGGCCTGGCTGCGGTTCGGGCGCTACGCACACTGGCTGACCGGCTCGAAGAAGTTCAGGTCGCCAACGCTCGGGCCAATGGCTGGAGCTGGCAGGCGATCGCCGAAGTGCTGCAGATCAGCCGGCAGGCCGTGCATCAGAAGCACTCACAACGTGAGGTCCGCGAGGGCGGACCCGAAGGAGTCAAAGATGTTCGAACGAATCACTCGTGATGACAAGATGCTGCTGGCTTTCGCCGCGCAGGAGGCCGCCGACCTCGGCCATCGGCAACTCGGCAACGACCACCTCATCCTGGGCATGCTCTGCAACGCCCGGAGTCCGCTGTTCTCGATCCTCGCCGATCAGGGGCTGACCCTGGCATCGGCGCGGGAAGTGGTGCGCAAGTACCACGACGAGCACGCCGACCAGGCCGATGTGACGGCCACCGACGACGAGTCGGCGCGCCGGCGCTACGAGGAGGACCGGGAAGCGCTGCGCAGCATCGGGATCGACCTCGACAAGGTCCGCGAAGCCGTTCGCGGACGATTCGGTGAGGACCTGTCCGACGGCTGGGGCGAACGCCCCGGACGGGGGCCGGGCCGACGAGGAGGCCCCGACGACGGTCGTGGACACGGCCGAGGACGTGGACGCCGGCACGGACACGGTCATCATGGACCGCACCGTGCCCGCGGACCCCGCCCCGATTGCGGGCCAGAAGGTTTCGACCCCGGCGGACCGTTCGCCGGTGAGGAGGGACCGTGGGAGCCGGGCCGCGGGCGTCGTGGTCCGCGCGGGCGGGGTAACCGCCCCCGGTTCGCGTCGGACACTCGCGCAGTGTTCGCCCGGGCGGTCGAGATCGCCCGCGAACGCGGCGACCGCCAGCTCCGCGCCGAGTACCTGCTGCTCGGCATCATCGACACCGCCGACGAGGCTTCGCGGGCGCTGATCGAATCGGCCACCACCGCAGATGAACTCAAGGCCGCCGTGTGGGCGAGCCTGCCCGAGGTCGACGCGGAGGTCTGATTCCCGATACGAAGAAGCCCGCCCCGGAGCAGATCCGGAGCGGGCTTCTTCGCCGGCAGACTATGAGGTCAGTGCCAACGCCACCGCGGTGACGACCGCCCACGCCAGCATCGCCTTGCCGGTCGTCCCGATCGACGGGATCAGCGCCGGACCCTGCGCCCCGGTGCGGACCGGCGTGTACGCCTGCCACAGCAGTGGGAACGTCAACAGCCCGACGAGCGCCCACGGGGTCGCGAAGGCCAGCGCCACGCTCATCACGAGCGGGGCCATCAGCAGGACGGCGAAGAGGATTCGGGTGCGGGGGTCGCCCAACCGGACGGCGAGGGTGATCTTGCCGCTCTCGGTGTCGGAGGGGATGTCGCGCAGGTTGTTGACGACCAGCACGCTGCAGGAGACCGCGCCGACACCCACCGCGCAGGCGAGGCCGACCAGGTCGACGCGGTCCGACGTCACGAACTGGGTTCCGAGCACCGCGACCAGACCGAAGAACACGAACACCGCGACCTCGCCCCAGCCCGCATAGCCGTACGGCCGCTTACCGCCCGTGTAGAACCAGGCACCCGCGATGCACACCGCACCCACCACGACCAGCCACCAGGCCGTTGCGATCGCCAGCACGAGACCGCACACCGCCCCGATGCCGAAGCAGATGAACGCCGCGGCCTTCACCGAACCCGGGGACGCCAGACCCGAGCCGACGAGGCGCAACGGACCGACACGGTCGTCGTCGGTGCCGCGCACACCGTCGGAGTAGTCGTTCGCGAAGTTCACGCCGATGATGAACGCCACCGCCACGACCAGTGCGAGCCCGGCCTTCCACCACGAGATCCCTCCCCATCCCGAGGTGCCGTGGAGCGCCGCTCCGACCCCGGCCACCACGGGCGCCACGGCATTGGGGAGAGTCCGCGGGCGTGCGCCCTGAATCCACTGCGATGCGGTTGCCACGGATCGATCCTGCCACGCCGCCGGATCGCCGCCGACCACCCCATCAGATGTCGCGCATCGTTGCGACGCGCGACACGATCGGCGACATCTGCGGCCGGCCTCAGTAACCCGGAACCGTACCGACCTGCGGATACGTCTGATGAGAGTGCGTACTCCACCGAAACTGCGGGCCGTTGCCCTCGAACACGACGGTGTCATCACCGCCGGCGAGGCACGCGATCACGGACTGGATCGCTCGGCGGTGCACCGTCGGGTGGCCGCCGGCGAATGGGTCCGTGTCCGACCCCGGCTGTACCGACTCGCCGACCACCCTGTGACCGACCGCACCACAACCCGGATCGCGACGCTGTCCGTCGGTCCCTCGGCGATCCTGTCGGGACTGGCGGCGGCATGGTGGCATGGCATCGTCGACGACCCGCCCGCGACGATCACCGTCACCGCTCCCCGCGGACGGCACGGTCCACCGGTCAAGGGGGTGCGCATCATCAACCGGTCCCTCGACGACGCGGATATCCTCGTCCGAGGAGACCTGCGGGTCACCGGAATTGCGCTGTCGGCGCTCGAAGGGGCGGTCGAACAGGGGGCCGGGGTGATCGACTCGGCGCTGCAACAGCGTCGGATCACCGTCGATCGACTGGAGGAGGCCTACCGACGTCGGTACCGCTGTGTCGGAGCCGCCGAGATGGGACCGATGGTCGAATTGCTGGAGTCCGGCGCACGATCGGCCGCGGAGCGGCTCGCGGTGACGATCCTCGACGACGCGGGGATCGTCGGCTGGGTCGCCAACCATCCCAGTTGCGGGTACGAGATCGATCTCGCGTTCCTCGAGCAGATGGTGGCGGTGGAGCTCGACGGCTTCGCGTTCCACCGGGACGCCGGGACGTTTCAGAACGACCGCACCCGACGGAACGCGCTGATCGCGGCCGGCTGGACTGTTCTGAACTTCACCTGGAGTGACCTGACGGAACGGGCCGGCTACGTCGCGTCGACCATCCGTCAGGCGATCAGCGTCGCGGCTTGACCGCAGTTGTCGCGAAAGGTGTTGCGGCCCGACACGATCCGCGACACCTACGAAGAGAAGCGACGCCGCAACTCGCGCCGGTCGGGTTTACCCGGACCGCGCAGCGGCAGCTCGTCGACCTCGATGACCTCGCGCGGCGCCGCAAACCGGCCGAGTCGTTCGGCGACCGAACCACGAATCCGGTTGGCGTCGAGGAGCTCTCCGCGCCGTGCGACGACCACCGCGACGACCTTTTCGCCGAGACGGTCGTCGGGGAGCCCGACGACGACGCATTCGGCGACCGACGGGTCCTCGGCGATCACGGCCTCGACCACCTGCGGCACGACGATGAGTCCGCCGGTGGAGATCGCCTCGTCGGCGCGCCCGACGATCGACAGGACACCGGCGTCGAGGCGACCGAGGTCGTCGGTGCGGAACCAACCGGACTCGGCGAAGGTGGGATGATCCGGCAGATTCCGGTAGCCGTGGGCGACCATGGGGCCGCCGAGGATGACGCGACCGACACCGTCGGGCGACGGCTCGTCGATGCGGATGGAGACGCCGTCGAGCGGGATGCCGTCGTAGACGCAACCGCCTGCGGTCTCACTCATCCCGTAGGTGCGGACGATGGGGAGTCCCTCGTCGACGGCCCGGTGCAACAGGGGAGCGGGGGTCGCCGCACCGCCGACGAGCAGGCCGTCGGCGGAGCGCAGCGCGGCGGTCGCCCGTGGTGAGTCGAGGACCTTGATCAGCTGCGTCGGCACGAGTGAGGTGTAGCGACGGGGCCCGTCCAGCCGCTCGAGCGCATCGGCGAACGCGTCGGCGTCGAAGCCCACAGCCAGGTCGAGGACAGTGGGTGTGTGTCCGGAGGCGAAGGCCCGCAGCAGGACCTGCAGTCCGGCGATGTGATGCGGGGCGAGGGCCAGGAGCCAGTTGCCCGGGCCGCCGAGGCGGTTCGCGGTCGCCCGCGCCGACGCGGCCAGCGTCGCCGGGGTGTGCTGAGCCCCTTTGGGAATGCCGGTCGACCCCGACGTGGAGACCACGAGCGAGACCTCGTCGGCGATCGGCTCACCCACCGCCAGCGCTTCGGTCAGAAGCGCTGTCTCGCGGGCGTCGTCGGGGGTGGGGACGATCGCGACCGAACCGTCGAGCACCGCCAGCAGCTCGTCGCGTCGGTCCACGACCTCCGGCCGAGAGGGAAGGGAAAGAGCGCGAAGAGTTCTCAGGACTCGGCCCGATTCGCGTCGGGTCCGTCGAACGGCCAGCCCGACGATTCCAGGTGACGGCGCACGCGGGCGATGTCGTCCTCGTGCGGTAGCTCGCGGGTGACCTTGGTGATCGCGACGGCCGCGTCGATCTGGGAGATCGGCTCGGGAGGTGGCGGCGACTGACGGATCAGCCGCGACGACACCTCCTGCACCTCGTCTTCACTGAGCTGACGGCGCAGGAGGGCGACGAGTGGAATGTAGTCGCCCTGGGGTACGCCGTCGGGATATCCGGTGCGCAGCCATTCGATGATGCGGTAGAGCAACTGTGGGCGGTCCACTCCTCACCCCCTTTCTTCGACGGGACGCAGGTGCGTCGGGCGCGTTGCGGTGACGCGGATGCGTACCCACTCGGCGTGATTGTAGGTTTCGGCGCCACGCGGTCGGTCCTCGGTGTCTGCGGAGCGCGATGTCAGGGTCGGCTGGACACCAGCGGCCAGCCGACGGCGGCGAGACGTCCGGCGACCTGGTTGACCTCTTCGGGCGTCGGGGGTTCGCTGGTGACCCGCTTGATGGCGTCGCTGATCTGGTTCTCGGTCACCGGTTCCCGGGGGCCGTACTCCTTGACCAGTTGCAGTGCGACGGCAGTGACCTGCTCATCGGTCAGCACACGCGTGAGGAGCGCCATCAGGGGCGGGAAGTCGGTGCGCGAGACACCTTGGGGATAGCCCTTGCGAATCCAGTTGATCACCGATTCGAAGAGCGGGGTTTCACTGCTCATGATTGATCGCGTCTCCGGCTCTTGCACATCTGGAACAGCTGTTTACCCGGGTGGGGTCACTTGTAACCAAACGGGAAGAGCTTGATGCCGGTGTGGAAGTAGAGGGTCTGCCGGGTGATCCACAGCAGCGCGGTGAGGATGACGAGTGCGACGACGGCGAAGATCGCGTAGCTCAAGACGCGCATCGCCGGGTTGCCCTTGATGACCGAACCGTCGATGACCTCGTCGGAACCCTGCTCGTGGACCCGGAGGCCGACCGCGAACAGTGCCGGGAGGCCGGCGCCGAAGATCAGGCCGACGACCAGCACCTTGGCGATCGCCTCGACGATGTCCATCTCAGCAGGGTCCTCTCGTGTGCTCGTGTTGTGGTCGGCCCGTGACGATCAAGCGGACCGGGCGGTGGTGTCCGGGGTGGCCCCGGGATCGGTCGGCAGCACCGAGCCGGTGGTCTCGTCCCAGTCGTCGTTGACGTTGCCCGCGTCGACCTTGTTCTGCTGCGCGCGCCGGTACATGTAGGCCGACGCCGCGATGAGGAGGCCGAAGATCGCCGCTGCGCCCGCGACGTCGCCGAGCAGGTGGGCGATGTAGAACGATGCCGCGCCGACGAGTCCGGCCGCGGGCAGGGTGGTGAGCCACGCCACGGCCATCCGGCCGGCGACAGCCCAGCGGACCTGTGCGCCGCGTTTGCCGACGCCGGAGCCGAGGATCGAACCGGTGGCGACCTGCGTGGTGGACAGCGCCATCCCGGCTGCGCTGGAGGTCAGGATGATCGCCGCGGATGAGGCCTCGGCGGCCATGCCCTGCGGGGAACTGATCTCCACCAGGCCTTTTCCGAGGGTGCGGATGATGCGCCAGCCGCCGAGGTAGGTGCCGATCGCGATGGCGACGGCACAGCTCGCGACGACCCACAGGGGGAGTCCGTGGCTGACGGTCGAGGCGTCGAGATGGCCGGTGACGATCAGGGCCATCGCGATGACGCCCATGGTCTTCTGCGCGTCACCGGTGCCGTGGGCGAGCGAGACCAGTGAGGCGCTGGCGATCTGGCCGTATCGGAAGCCCTGTTCCTTGCGGCTCTCGGCGAGGTGACGGGTGATCGTGAAGACGAGCCAGGTTCCGCAAGCGGCGACGAGGCAGGCGATCACCGGGGCGAGCAACGCGGGCACGATGATCTTGCCGAACACCCCGTGCCAGTTCACGCCGGAGAGCCCGATGGCGGCGATCCCGGAACCGATGAGGCCGCCGAACAGGGCGTGCGAGGAACTCGACGGCAGGCCGAAGAGCCAGGTGAAGAGGTTCCAGAGGATGCCGCCGATGAGTCCGGCGAAGATGATCAGCAGCGCGGTCGTCGGGGTGATGCCGGCGACGATCTCGCCGGCGTCGGGGCCGGAGGTCTGCTGGATGTTGAGGACTTCTTTGGTGATGGTGGCGGCGACCTCGACCGAGAGGAAGGCGCCGACGAGGTTGAGGATGGCGGAGAGTCCGACGGCGACTTTCGGTTTCAGGGCGCCGGTGGCGATCGAGGTGGCCATGGCGTTGCCGGTGTCGTGGAAGCCGTTGGTGAAATCGAAGCCGAGGGCCGTGATCACCAACAGCACCAGGATCAGCATTTCGCCGCTCATATTTTCATCATGAGGGCTGGGCATCGAAATTCCTAAACGTCTCGGCACGGTTTCGTGGGGATTCGTTGTCTCCTCGGCGTGTCGCGCTTGTTGTCGCAGTTCAGCACCGGTGTGTCGTCCGTCGCTCTCCGGGGCGAACGAACGCTCGGCCGGGCATGGTGGAACCGGCGGTCGCTGTGGAAGAATCCGACGCCATGACATCGATGAAGCTGGGCATGCCGATCAACTACGCGGGCGACTTCCGCGAGACCATCAACAATCTCGCCGACTTCGAGGCTGCGGGTGTGGAGCGGATCGCGGTGCCGGAGGCCTACAGCTTCGACGCGGTCTCCCAGCTCGGCTTCATCGCCGCGAAGACCGAGAAGATGGAACTGCAGACCGCGATCCTGCCCATGTACTCGCGCACCCCCACCAACCTCGCGATGACCGCCGCCGGGCTGGACTACATCAGCGGCGGCCGTGCGGTGCTCGGCATCGGGGCGTCGGGACCGCAGGTCATCGAGGGCTTCCACGGCGTCAAGTACGACTACCCGCTGGGACGTGCCCGCGAGCACGCGGAGATCTGCCGCATGGTGTGGCGCCGCGAGAAGCTGAACTACCAGGGCAAGCACTACAGGCTTCCGCTCGACGAGGAGCACGGCGGTTCGGGACTCGGCAAGTCCCTGAAGATCATCAACAACCCGGTCCGCGACAACATCCCGCTGCTGCTGGCCGCCATCGGCCCCAAGAACATCGAGCTCGCCGCGGAGATGTTCGACGAGCTGCAGCCGATCCTGTTCCACCCGGAGCAGATCGACGCCGCATTCGGCGAGTCCCTGGCCGCAGGCAGGGCCAAGCGCGACCCGTCGCTGGGCGAGCTCGGCATCGTCGTGCAGGCCACCGCGCGGGTCTCCTATGACCCGGAGCAGATCAACAACGCCAAGGAACTCGTCCGCCACCACGCCGCGCTCTACATCGGCGGCATGGGTGCCCGCGGCAAGAACTTCTACAACCAGCTCGCCATCCGGTACGGCTACGTCGACGAGGCGAAGCTCATCCAGGACCTCTACCTCGACGGCAAGAAGGTCGAGGCCGCCGCGGCCGTCCCCGAGGAGCTGGTGAACGCCATGTCGCTCATCGGTTCCAAGTCTCAGGTCGCCGAGCGCGTCGCCGCGTTCCGTGCGGCCGGGGTCACCTGCATCCTGGCCTCGCCGACCGCGCCGACCCACAAAGAGCGGGTCGCCGAGGTCGAGGCACTGCGCGACATCTTCAACGGCTGATCACCGGTCCCGCGAACAGATCTCAGTCACACCCCAGTACGGCGGCCTTTGCGAGGCCGCCGTACTGGTATGCGTACACCGCACCCCACAGCACGGGGTTGGGGCTGTAGTCGCGCGGGACCGCATGCATGACGACGTTGCCGTCGAAGCACTGGCCGAAGACGAACCGGGCCCGCACCAGGTGGTAGCTCCAGCTGACTACGATGACGTCGTGCCAGTCGTGGCGCCGCGCCATCTCGTGCACGAACATCGCCTCGCCGCGGGTCGTGGAGGGTGCCGGTTCGAAACAGGTCACGGTGATGTCCGGGGTGCTCGCCGAGCAGACCCGCGGCATCATCGAATCCTGGTCCGTGTAGGGACGATACGGGTCGGAGATGAGTACGTGATCGGCATAACCCCTGCGCGCCAGCTCGATTCCGTAATCCTCGCGCCCGTCGTGTTCGCCGCCCAGGACGACGATGGCGTCGGCTTTGCGCAGCGGATCGTCGTGGACGCGCGTGAAGAGCTGGTAGCCGCACGCGCCGCCGACGATCACGACGACGAGGAACACGCAGAGCAGCAGCCGCACAACACGTCTCACCATGGCGCACGCGTCCTGACCGAGAGTTCGCGTGACTGTGCTTGCCGGAACAGGTCTGTGGATTCCGAACTCCGTAGGGCGACGACGAGGTACGCCAGCATCAACGACAGGTCGGTCACCGACACGGGGATGGACACCGTGCTGAAGTCGAGCTGCATGCCGAGCACGAAGAAGGCGATGAAGCAGCCGCCGTACAGGGCGACCTCCGACCGAGACGACCGCAGGCAGCGGTAGGCGAGATAGCAGCCGTAGATCATGATCGCGGTGAACAGGATTCCGACGAGCAGTCCGCCGCGGTACACCGACAGCAGCGGCGCGTTGGCGACGTAGTTGATGTTGAACGCCTTCTCGGGATCCTTGAATTCGGCGATGCCCCAACCGTGTCCGAACAACCAGTGTCCGCTCATCTTCTCCGGGAACTCACGTAGCGCGTCGGAGCGTGCGGTCGAACCGGTGTCGCTGTCGCCGAAGGACGAGAAGATCCGGCGCCGGGACGCCGGGATCGCCGACAGCAGGGCCATCCCGCCGACGAGCGTGCCGATGATCGCGGTCCGGCCGCGGGTCGACATGGTGTGGAAGGCGAGCATCAGAAGCAGGGCCAGCACCACAGAGAAGATCGCCGCGCGGCTCAGCGTCATCGCGACCGCGGCGAACAGGAGCAGTGCGAGCGCCCAGCGCCGAAACCCGTCGAAGACCAGCAGGCTGATCATGAGTGCCGCCAGGAAGCCGATGCCCGCCGCGTTCGGGTCGATGTAGGTGCCCGACAGTCGGGCGGTCACCGCCGCTCCGTTGAAGACGAACCGCCCCGCCGACGACGCGTCATATCCGAAGGGGGACAAGAGATCGAAGGTCCGTGCCGACTTGTCGACGGTCAGCATGGCGAGACCCACCGCGGCCGACAGCGACGATGCGACGACGAAGACCTGCCCGAAGGTCCGCAACTGGTCGGCGCGCAACCGCAGCAGTGCCACGACCAGGAGAGTCGCGCTCGTCCACTTCACGTATTCGAGGATGTCGTCGATCCCGTTCTGCATCGTCGCCGCCACCGAGAGTCCGGCCACGACCACCAAGGCCATGAGCGCGTACTCGAGCGGGGTGAAGGTCGAGACATCCCGGGGGTGGAGGACGGTGGCGAGCAGCACAGCCATCGTCAGGGTGAAGATCAATGGCACCGGCGTACCGGGAACATAGCCCGCGGGAAGCAGGGCGACGACCACCGCGAGCGCCCACAACAACCACGTCGGATGCTGCAGTCCGACAAATGATCCCGCGATCAGCGCGAGTCCCAGAAATGCCGCGGTCACGACGGACTCGCCGGCGAGAAGGCAACCGAAGGTGCCGGCCGCCACCACGGCCACGATCGCGAGTGAACGCACAATCCCCACGCGGGAATCATTACATGAACCATCGACGGGTATCGGGGTGAGATCTCCGTCGGGAAACAGTCGCGGGCCAACAACGAGTTCGAGATCACAGCTCTCGAAGCGCGCGAGTGGCCGACTGTGGCTAGAGTTAGCGCGTCGGGGGAAGACACAGGTGTCGAATACTCCGCTGGTGAAATGTTTCAGAGATATTTCCACGGCTGGCTATTCGGCTCTCGGTCCTGCTCCGCCATCGCCGGGAGGAGTAGGTTTCATGCCATTCAATGAGTATGTCCGCATTGTGGTCCGCTACTGGTGGGCCATCGTGGCGAGTGTTCTCGTCGGCGGGCTGGCCGGATTCGGCTATGGCATGTACTTCACATCCGTCGACTACGTGTCGTCGGCCCGACTCTTCGTCACCGCCGAGGGCGGCACATCCGTGGGCGAGTCCTACCAGAACAATCTCTTCGCCGAGGGGCGGGTCAACTCGTACGCGCAGATAGCGACGAGTGAGCAGGTGGCCACCCGTGCCTCGGAAGCGCTGGAGGGGGCCATCAGCCCCGCTGACCTGCGGTCGAAGACGACGGCGCTGCCCGTCGAAGACACCGTGATCCTGACCATCTCGGTATCCGGACCGAGTCCGCAACGAGCGCAGTCCTATGCGGCTGCGGTCGCCCAGCAGACCGTCGAGGTCGTGCAGGAGCTCGAGACGTCACGACGCGGCGGGACATCGGCGGCCTCGGCAGTGCTCTACGACGAGCCCGGGCTCCCGTCGACGGCGGGCCGGCCGTGGATGTTGTGGACCGCGATCGGCGCAGGCGCCGGACTCGTCGTCGGCGTCGTGATCGCGCTGCTGCTCGGTTGGCGGCGTCGCGGAACCGTCGTCGACGAGGTGACCGCCGTCGACTCGACCCACCATCCCGTGCTCGCGGCGCTGTCGCCGCGGACGATCCCGATCGAGACGTTCGGCACCGACGATTCCGCCGACCGGGACGCGGATGCCCTTCGCGGACTGCACAATCTGATCCGCTTCCTCGGCGGACAGCGTGACGAACAGGCCCGCGCGCCGCGGGTCATCGGGTTCACCGGTGTCGGATCGGATGCGGGTGCCGGCGAGATCGCGGCACGCTTCGCCGCGACCGTGGCCGCGACGGGGAACACCGTTCTGCTCGTCGACGGCGATCTGTCCGGCGGCGGGATCACCGCCGGAACCGAACTGTCCGCCGATCACGGACTGTCCACCGTGCTCAGCAGCAGCACCGGCAGTGTCGACCCATACGTCGAACAAGGTGGGCTGACGATTCTCCCCGCCGGACCGGTCCCCCCGGAATCCGGTGCGCTCGTGAGCAGTCCAGTCCTGGTAACCGTGCTCGACGAACTCCGCGAGCGTTTCGACTACATCGTGATCGCCTGTCCCCGCATGGGTTCGACCTCTGATTCGATCGTGTACTCGGCCGTGGCCGATGCGATGGTCGTCGTGGTGCGCACCGGGTCCGCAACCCGAAAAGCCTTGAGCGACAGCGTCACGGCGATCGAGCTCGTCGGATCGGTGATCGGTACGGTACTCGTCAGCGGCAAGGCGGGGCCGGTGAAGGCGCAGGATGTGGCCGACTCCGCTGAGCCCGCCGCTGAAAGCGTTGATGCCGAGACCGGTTCGGAGAGTGTGACCGAGAGGATCCGCTCCACGATCGATCATGCTTCACGTAACGGTTCCGGCTCGGCTGCCGCCGCCGGGGTCCCGTCGGACGGGCGGGGTCGTTGACGCGGGCGTCGACCCGGAGGCGGTTCGCCGCCGTCGTCGCCGCGGTGACGACGGCTCTCGTGGTGAGTGCTTGTGGTGCAGCAGGGTTCGCGGATGATCCGTCCCTGAATTCGGCGATCCCGCTCGCCATCCAGCCGCCGCCGGATCTGGTCACTCCCTATCCGGAACCGATTGTCCGGGGCGCCGCGGACACCGGACGACCCGGCGCGGTAGTCGCGGTCGCCGACCCACCACGCGGCCCGATCCCGGTGATCACCGAACTCGGTGCGATCGTCAAACGAGTCGAGTACCGGTCGACGTCGGGACTGGACCGGTCGCCGACGGTCGTGTCGGGGATCGTCGTCACGCCGAAAGGCGAACCGCCGCCGGGCGGTTGGACGACGATCGCCTTCGGCCACGGTACCACCGGTGTCCTCGACGACTGCGGTCCTTCGGAATACGTCAACCTCCTCGGTAGCGACGAGATCATCGCGGCTCTGGTGCTGAACGGTTTCGCCGTCGCGATGAGCGACTACGAGGGCCTCGGCATGCGGGACGTCGACCATCCGTTCCTCGACGCTCGCACCTATGGCTACAACATGATCGATGCGGTACGTGCCGCCCGCGGGGTATTCCCGGGGCTGGGCAGGAAATGGATCTCCTACGGCGTCTCCCTGGGTGGAATGGCGTCCTGGGCGGCGGGTGAGCTCGCGCCGACATACGGCGGTGGTCTCGACCTCCTGGGCACCGTCGCACTGGTGCCGGTGTCGGACATGACCGGCCTGGTCGAACGCGCCGAGAAGGGCACGCTCACCGCCGATCAGGTCCCGATGATGGCCTACCTGATCGATTCACTCGCACGCGTGCTGCCCGACGAGTTCGACCGCGATGACTACCGCTCGGAGTTCCTGCGGAAGAACTGGTCCGAGGTGCTCCGCTGCATCCCGGTCGTCATACAGAAGACCCAGCGAGTGCTCGACTCCATCGGTGTCGAGGATGTCGCACCGCGCACTCCGGAAGCGGCGACGCGACTCCGGGACCACCTGGCCGCCACGTCGTTACCGGTCGGCCGGGCCACCGCGCCGATGCTGATCATGTACGGCACCGAGGACCCACTCATCGCCGCGCCGTGGACCGAACGGGCGATCCGCCGGTCCTGCGCCGCCGGGTCGCCCATCCAGGCCATGCGCCGGATCGGGGAGACCCACGCCCGGCTCGACTCCGGACAATCGGTGGCCTGGATGAAGTCCCTGGAGTCCGGGTGGAAGCCGCCGCAGAACTGCGGGGCCCGCCCATGAGGTCACCGTCGACCCGCCGACCGGCGGACTACCTTGCGATGGTGCGCCGCAACCTCGTCGTGCTCGTGGCGTCGGCGATCGCGGCCGCCGCCGTCGGCGTCGGTGCGTACACGCTGATGCCGAAAACCTTTGAGGCGCACTCGAGCGCACTGATCATAGCGCCCGGACCGGCGAGCGTCGGCGCCGAACGCGCCAGCGACCTCGCCGGCCAATTGCGCTCGGCGTCGTACGTGCAGCTCGCGGTGTCCGATCAGGTGCTGTCGCGGGTCGCCCGAGCGGGTGCCGCCGGCGTTCTGGGCGACACCGTGACCCCGGACGAACTCCGTGACCTGCTGACCGTCACCTCGCCCCTCGACAGCGCGGTCCTCGACGTCGTGGCCACCGGTCCGACCGGGGAGGCCGCCGCACACCTCGCGAATGCGGTGGTCGACGTCCTGCGCGTCCTGGTGACCGAACTCGAGTGGAGCGACGGCCCGGTGGCGGGGCCGCTGCACGAGATCGACGTCATCGACGTGGCCTCGGTGCCGAATTCATCTGTGTTGCCGAGGTTCTGGGGAACGGTCACGACTGCCGCCGTACTCGGTGCGCTGTTGGGCCTGATGCTCGTGATCGGCGTCGAGGTCGCGCGTGACCGAGTTGTGGATCCGCGCGAGGCGCGTGTCCCGAGGGCGTCGGATGCCGCACCGGGGGGTGTGTCCTTCGTGGGCGCATCGGGAGGGGGAATGTGATGGGGACGAGGATGACCGGGCGCGTCAGGCTGACGACCGTACTGCTGGCCGCGGCGATCGCCGTCGCCGGCTGTTCATCGGACGCCGACGAACCGGCCCCGACGACCGGTGCGGGTGGCGTCGAGTATCGGGTCAACACGGCCGGCGCCGGCCCCGGCGCGTTGCGGGCAGCCGAGACGATGCCGCTGCTCGACCGACGTGTCCGTGCGAATTCGCAACTGGCGCTGCGTGTCAAGTACGTGTCGACCGACGGTCGGACCGGTGAGGAGACCGAGGTGTGGGGAGCGTTCTTCGCGCCCAAGGGTCCGGCGCCGGAGGGCGGACGTCCGGTCATAGTCCTGCCGCACGGAACGAGCGGTGTGCTCGGCGAATGCGGCGTCACGCTCAAGTCCGACCTGGGTGACCTCGCAGTCGCCGCCGCAAGCTGGCTCCAGCTGGGCTACGTCGTCGCAGTCCCGGACTACCAGGGCCTCGGCGATCCCGACGAACAGCGCCCGACGCACCCGTATCTGGATGCGCGCACCTCCGGGCGCAACGTGATCGACGCCGTCCGCGCGGCACGGTACCTCGTCCCGGAGACCGGGACCCGATGGGGAGCCCTCGGCGGATCGCAAGGCGGACAGGCGGCCTGGGCCGCCAACGCGCTGGCCGAAACCTACGGTGGCGAGCTCGACCTCGTCGGTGTCGCCGCACTGTCGCCGGCCTCCGACGTGTCCGGGCTCGCCGACCTCGCCGCGACCGGGAAGATGACCGTCGAACAGTACGGGCTGTACAACTGGCTGCTGCTGGCCTTGAGCGCCGAGAACCCGGATCTGGACCTCCGTCGTTTCGCCGGTCCCCGGGTCGTCGCCCACTGGGACGAGCTGTCCCAGTGTTCGGCATCCCGCGGGGCGCAACGAGCAGAGGTCCTCGAGTCACTGACGGCCGACGATCTCCGTCCCACCTCACCGGAAGCGGTCACCGAACTGCGGGACCTGTTGCGCGAACGTGCGATTCCCGACCTGCCGGCCGCGGCGCCGACCATCGTGGTCTACGGCGGCAAGGACGAACTGATCCGGTCGCGGTGGACAGCGGCGGCCGTGAGGCGCAGTTGCGCACGCGGCGACACCGTCCACACCCAGTTCCAGCCCGCGGCCGACCACGGCGGGATCGACGGCCGCCAGGTGGTGGGCTGGCTGACCGCCCGATTCGACGGCGAACCGAGCTACAACCGATGCGCAGAGATCGAGAGAGCCGGATGACCGAGAACCTGGAACGGCGGGGAGTCCCCGCCGGTGATGTCCCCGCACCCGAGAAGACGCCGACCGTCGGTCGTATCCGCGGCCTCGACGGTCCACGCGGTATCGCGTGCTGGGCGGTGCTGATCGTCCATGTCGCCGTACAGAACTCGCCGGACACGATGGCGAGCGGCGGGCTCCAGTTGCTGGGACAGGCGCTGATCTTCTTCTTCGCGTTGTCGGGCTTCCTGCTGTACCTGCCGTACGTCAAGGGCCTGGTCCGCGGCCGGGAGACCCCGCCGGACGTCCGTTCGTACGCGACGCATCGTCTGCTGCGGGTGTTCCCCGCGTACCTGCTGATCTTCCTCATCACCAACTACGTTCTCCAGGCTTGTTTCGTGGTGAACGAGTTCGTCGCGAGTGAGGCCGGCAAGGACACCGGGACGGGGATGATCACCGACCCGGGGATGCTCCTGGCCAACCTGACCCTGACGCAGACCTACTTCCCGCAGTACCTCCAGACAGGCATCAGCCCATCGTGGTCGCTGACACTGGAATTCGGCTTCTACCTGTCGTTGCCGCTCTTCGGGACGGCGATGTGGTGGCTACGGCGGCGATTCGGAACACATGCCGCGATCCTCGTGGTGACACCACCGGTGATCCTGATCGTGGTCGGGACGATCGGCAAGATGGTCGCGGGTCGGGTCGCCGAGGCCCAGGGCATCACCGCGGTGGCCGAGCAGAACTGGGGACCCAACGCCGTCGCCGTGATCCTGCGGAGCTTCTTCGCCGCCGCCGACAACTTCGCTTTCGGCATGCTCGCCGTCGCGGCGTTCGTCGCGGTCGCCACCGGCCACATCTCGGTGCTGGGCGCCCGGCGCCTGCGTATCGCATCGGCGGTGGCGCTCGTACCGTCGTTGCTGATCATGCTGCTGCTGATCGCGGCCGGGTCGTCGTATCAGTCGACCTTCACGGCGCTGTCGTCCGCGCTGTTCATCCTGATCATCGTGCTGCCGCTGGCCGCGGGCCAGGAGGGCAGGCTCGCCACCGTACTGGACTGGAAGCCGCTCGACTACAGCGGGCGGATCTCGCTGAGCATCTACCTCTGGCATTTCCCGCTGATGATCGTGATCGGCAGACTCGGACTGCTGCAGGGTGATTCGGTGACGGGTCTCATCGTCAACGTCCTGCTTGTCGGCGCGGTCAGCCTCGTGTTCGCGAGCATCACCTATCGATACATCGAGCAGCCCGCCATGGTGGTGGCCAGGAGGATGCGCCGGTGATGATCGGCTTCGTCCGCCGTCGTCCCCTCCTCATCGCGATACCACTCGCGCTGGTGACGCACACCGTCATGCTGGTCGTGGTGATCTCGGGTATCCGTCTCGTCAACGTGGTCCGGGACCCCGCGGACGGACCGGTGCCGTTCGCGGTCGTCGAGGGCCCCGGGAAGGTGGTGTCGGCCGAATACACCGACTCGCTGCCGATCTCGGCACGTCTCGACGACGTCCGCGCGATCCGGGTGACGTACTGGTCCACGGATGCGAACTCGGGAGAACCCACCGTTGTCAGTGGTCTGGTGGTCACCGGTCCGGAACCCGACGCCGGTCAGACGAGGCCGGTCGTGGCGTTCGCGCACGGCACCACCGGCATCGACGAACCGTGCGCACCTTCCGTCGCCACCGGGATGTACGGTCTCGGTGAACTCGCCCACGGTCTCGTCAAGGCGGGTTTCGTGGTGGCACTGCCCGACTACCAGGGCCTCGGCAGTCCGGGAGTGCACCCGTATCTCGACGCCCGGACCGCGGGTATGAACGTGATCGATTCCGTCCGGGCACTGCGGGCGGTGCTGCCCTACTCCTCCGAGAAGTGGGTTGCCTACGGCGGATCACAAGGCGGCGGAGCAGTTCTGGCCGCCGCGATGGCGGCGCCGGAGTACGGACGCGGTCTGACGATGCTCGGGGCCGCCGCGATGGTGCCGGCCGCCGACATCGCCGGCGTGGTCACCAAGTCACAGGACGGCACGATCACCGCCGACCAGCAGCTCATGCTGCAGTGGATCGTCGAGGCGTGGGCTCGTCGCGATCCGGCCGTCCGGCTCGACGACTACCGGCGCGGCCCGGCCGTCACGGCGTGGGACACGCTGTCCGCCTGCGCGGGACCCGCGGTCGCCGGCCGGGCCGAGGCGGCCGAGGCGCTGGGACCGCGCGACGTCGGACCCGGTACCCCGGAGTCCGCGTTCGCATTGGGGGAAGTCCTTGCCGGATACGCCGTTCCGGTGGTCGAGACGCCGGTGCCCATGTACATCCTCTACGGCGGCCGCGACACGTTCATCGACTCGGAGTGGACCGCGGCGTTCGTCGAACGGGCGTGCGCGGTCGGTGATTCGGTGACCGTCGAATTCCAGGAGGACCGCGGACACGGTGACGTGGACGCCGCGGCCGTGTTGCCGTGGATGTCGGCCCGCTTCACCGGGGAGCCGGTGTCGTCGACCTGTTCGGAAAGGTGAACGCGATGCAGGAACCGACGCTTGACCAGACGCGGATCCCGGAGTGCGACCTGCGCATCCACGGCGATGCGCCGGTCCGGGTCCAGCGGATCATCCGCGCCAAGGACGCGGTGAAACGGCTGCTCGCCGCCGGCACCGTCGTCGAACCCGCCGACCGGTACTCCGTCGTTGCGGTTCTCGGGCAATCGAATGCGCATGGTGCGGGAATGCCCGGCGTGGGGGGTCTTCCCCCGCAACCTGATCCTCGTGTCCACCAGTGGCCGGGATGCGGACGGCGGCGAGGTCGGATCCTGCTGGCGGAAGACCCGCTCCTGCATGAGATCCCTGGTGCCGGAGTCGGATTCGCGACGAGCTTCGGATCCCTGCTCGCGGATCACACCGGGGATGCGGTGCTGCTGGTCCCGTCCGCCCGCGGCGACACGGCCTTCCACCAGAAGAACGGATACAGCTGGGACCCGGCGAACCGATCCGCGCGCGTCAATCTGTACGACCTCGCCGTACGGCAGATCGGCAATGCCCTCACCGCGGCCGGTACCGGCGCACATCTTGCGGCGATCCTGTGGCACCAGGGTGAGAGCGACGTTCCGCTGACACCGCCCGACGTCTACCGGGACCGGCTCGACGCCTTGATCACCGGTCTCCGAGGGCGCTTCGGGGAGGTGCCGTTCATCCTGGGCCAGATGGTGCCCGAGGAGATCGTCACCGGACATCCGAAGTACCCGGGTATCGCGGCGGTGCACGCAACCACACCGGACCGGCACGCGGTGTGTGCCCATGTGCCGGGTCCGGAGGGAATGCACAACCCGGGGGAGACGATCCACTACAATGCCGCCGGACAACGCGTGCTGGGGCGGGCGATGTTCGAGGCCTACCGAGACCTGGTGGGCGGGGTGCCCGGATCTCAGTAGGCGCCGTCCGTCGCCACGACGGCGCGGGCGGTGCGCCACAGGATCGTCAGATCCTGCATGATGGTCCAGTTCTCGACGTAGGAGAGGTCCAGCCGGACCGATTCCTCCCAGGACAGGTCGGAGCGTCCGGACACCTGCCAGAGGCCGGTCATGCCGGGCTTGACGAGCATCCGTCGTGCGACGCGGCCGTCGTACTTCGCGACCTCCTCCGGCAGTGGCGGACGCGGACCGACGAGGCTCATCTGTCCGGTGAGGACGTTGAACAACTGAGGGAGTTCGTCGAGGCTGTAGGCGCGGATCACCCTGCCCATCCGCGTGACCCGGGGATCGTCGCGGACCTTGAACAGCAGGCCCGCACCGGCGTCGCGGCCGGCGAGTTCATCCCGCATCCGGTCGGCGCCGGCGACCATGGACCGGAACTTCCACATGCGGAAGGTCTTGTTGCCCAACCCGACCCGCTCGGCCCGGTAGAACACCGGGAAGCCGGAGTCGAGCACCACCGCCACCGCGACCACCAGGAGGACGGGGGACAGTGCGAGCAGGAGAAGTGCTGCGCCGCAACGATCGAGCGCGGCCTTGCGGAAGCGGGTGGCGGCCTCGTACCGCGGATGATCGATGTGGAGCAGCGGCAGTCCGGCGACCGGCCGCAACATCATCCGGGGGCCGGTCACGTCGGTGACCCCCGGTGCGACGACCATGTCGACGTCGAGCCCGTGCAGATTCCACGACAGGTCCTGCATCGCCTGATGACCCAGGGCATCAGCCGAGGTGACCGCCACCGTCGTCGCGCCCGACGCCCCGACGGCGGCGAGGACGTCGTCGAAATCCCCCAGGATCGGCACCGCCGCACCATCGACGTCGATCTCCGCGTCGGTGCCACGATGACCGGGCGGAAGGCACGCGCCGACGACCTCGTATCCCAGTGGCGCCGCGGCCGACAGGCGGCGGACGGTCGGCCGCACCGACTCGACACCGCCGACCATCAGCACCGATTCGCGGTGCCGTCCGGAGATCCGGGCCCGGGCGAGGAGGCGCCGGAAGACGTTCCGGCCCAGCAGCAGTGCGACGGTACCCATCGGCAACGCAAGCGCCAGGTAGCCGCGAGCGATGTTCAGGCCGCCCAGGAGATCGACGATGGCCAGCCCACCGAACACCGCGAAGCACGCGGTGACGACGCGGCTGTACTCCTGGGGGCCGGAACCGAAGATCCGCCGGTCGTAGGTCTGGAAGGCAGCGAGAGCGGCCATCCAGACGACGACCAGTACCGCGGACACCAGGATCGACGGGATGTGCACCGCCGCGGCCGAATGCAGAGCTCCACTGGGACCGAACCGTAGCCGTTGGGCCAGGGCGACCGAGGCGACCACGACCACCAGGTCGGTGACCCGGAGTGCCCTCGTGTACCGCGGAACCCAGGACCGTGAACGCATCTGCCGACGACGCACGGCGATCAGGCGTCGCGGGCCGCCCGGGAAACCCGATCCCGGGCCTGCCGGGATCGGGCCGCGAGCCGAGGTCATGCGATTGCCGCCCGTCTGGCTTCGTCCGCGCCGACCAGAGCGAGGTCGTGCTGGACCATGGCTTCGACCACGTCCGCGAACCTGTTCGTGGGTCGCCAGCCGAACTCGTCGCCGATCTTGCGGGGATCGCCCACCAGATCGACGCCGTCTGCCGGCCGTACGAACGACGGATCGGTCGTGACGAGGTGTTCCCAATCGGCGATCCCGGCCGCCTCGAAAGCGGTCGCGACGAACTCGCCGACACTGTGGGATTCGCCGGTCGCGACCACGTAGTCGTCGTTGGCCCGGTTCTCGGCGAGGGTGATCATCGCGGACACGTAGTCGCCGGCCCACCCCCAGTCCCGCCGCGCGTCGAGGTTGCCCAACACGAGGGGCTCGGTGCTGCCGGCCGCGATCGCGGCGACCCCGGCGGTGATCTTCCGGGTCACGAAACGAGGGGAGCGCAAGGGGGATTCGTGTGGATAGAGGATGGCGTTGGCCACCTCCAGTCCCTTCGACCTCGCCACCCCGGCCATGGTGTGGCCGTACGCCTTCGCCGCCCCGTAGGGCGACGCCGGAGCGATCGGTGTGGTCTCGTCCTGGGGCGTGATCGTCGAACCGGCGAAGATCTCGGCGCTGGAGGCGTTCACGACGTGGACGTGATGACCGACGTCGGCGAGAGCGGACGCCGCCTCGAGGATCGCGACGGTCGACATTGCCGTCACCCGGACGGTGGTCAGCGGATCATGCCAGCTCTCCGACACCGAGGACACGGCGCCGAGGTGGAAGATGTGGTCGGGGGCGTGGTCGGTGATCACGCGGCGCGTCGATTCCGGGTCGGCGAGGTCGACCGGGCTCATCACCACGTTGCCGCCGGACGCGCGACCCACCGCGCGGCCCGGGCGCACCAAGGCGACGACATCCCAACCCCTCGTGACCAATTCCTCGATCAGCAGGTGCCCGTCCTGCCCGTTCGCACCGGTGACAAGGGCACGTGTCGGGGTCATGCGACCTTGCCGGCCAGCTTCTTCGATTCGATGTCGAGATCAGCCTCGACCATCATCGTGATCAGCTCGGTGAAGCCGACCTCGGGCTTCCAGCCGAGGAGTTCACGGGCCTTGGCGCTGTCGCCGATGAGGAGGTCGACCTCGGCGGGACGGAAGAAGCGGGGGTCGATCCGGACGAGATGCTCCCAGTCGTCGATGCCCACGACCTTGAACGCGACGTCGAGCAGCTCACGGATGGAGTGGGTCTCGCCGGTGGAGATGACGTAGTCGTCGGCGATGTCCTGCTGCAGCATCATCCACATCGCACGCACGTAGTCGCCGGCGAATCCCCAGTCGCGCTGCGCATCCAGGTTGCCCAGGGCGATCGAGTCGTCGGTGCCGAGCGCGATGCGGGCGACGGCCTGGGTGACCTTGCGGGTCACGAACTCCGGGCCCCGACGCGGTGACTCGTGGTTGAACAGGATTCCGGAGCTGGCGTGCATCCCGTAGGACTCGCGGTAGTTGATGGTCATGTAGTGTCCGAAGACCTTGCTCACCCCGTAGGGCGAACGCGGCCACAGCAGCGTCGTCTCCCGCTGAGGCACCTCCTGCACCTTGCCGAACATCTCCGAGCTCGACGCCTGGTAGTAGCGGATGTCCTTGCCCGTCATGTCCCGGTGCAGACGAACGGCTTCGAGCATGTTCAGTACGCCCGTACCGGTCACGTCACTCGTGAGTCGTGCGTTCTGCCACGAGTAGGCGACGAATGAGACCGCGCCGAGGTTGTAGACCTCATCCGGATTCGCATAGGTCATCGCCCGCATCAGGCTCGACAGATCGAGCAGGTTCCCGCTCACGATGTCGACGTAGGGATGGGATTCGGCGAGGCGATCCGCCTTCGGATTATTCTGTCCCCGAACAAGTCCCACGACCCGGTAACCCTTCGAATGCAGGAGTTCGGCAAGGTAGAGGCCGTCCTGTCCGGTGATACCGGTGATCAATGCAGATTTCATCGACAATTCTCCCCCGTGTGAGGCGAACGACATCTGTGTCGTTTCACCGACTTTCGAACATGCTCTGATTCCCCGACCAGAGCATGTAAAACCCGCGAACACAACCGAGTCCAGAGCCGCAACCCATGTGGGTCCCCGAACTTGGCGGTATTCTCTGCGCCATGAGAATACGATCATCCCGGCACTTCCGCCTTTCGAGAACCCATTTCCTCTCTGCCTTTGTGGTGAGCATCTCTCTGGTGCTCGGGGTCGCGATCGGTGGAAGTGTCGCCGGATCCGCCAACTCTGCCCCCGCCTCCCCGGGCTGGCTGGGTTCCGGAAGCGCTGCCGGCCCCACCGAGGCGGCGGTCCCCGTCACCACGGCCGGGTTCGGCTTCGCCGGAGGTTCAGGACTGTTGTGGCTCAACGATGCCGACCTCCGCCGCGAACTCGACGCGGTGATGCGGACCAAGGCGACCTGGCTGCGGGTCACGGTCGACTGGAACTCGATCGAGGCGACCAAGAACTCCTACAACTGGTCCACCCCGGACCGGATCATCGATGCGGCGCGCGCCCGCGGGCTCAAGGTCCTCGCGAACGTGGTGTCCTCGCCGCCGTGGTCCCGTCCGGCCGGAACCTTCTTCACCGCCCCGCCCACGAACAATTCCGACCTGAGCGCCTTCTTGAAGAAATTCATCGCGCGGTACGGAAGCAAGGTCACGAACTACCAGATCTGGAATGAGCCGAATCTGCCCATCTTCTTCGGGTGGACGGTCGACGCCGCTCGGTACACCTCCCTCCTGAAGGCCGCCTACAGCACCATCAAGTCGGCGCAGTGGGGTTCCACCGTCATCGCCGCAGGTCTGGCCCGTTCCGGCGGGTGGAACTCACCGCCCAACTTCGCCACCGCGATGTACAACGCCGGCGCCAAGGGCAACTTCGACGCGCTCGCGATGCACCCGTACGTCTTCCCGGGCGGCCTGTACGCCAACCCGGAGAACGCCGTCACCGACATCCCGGCGGTGCGGAACCTGATGATCGCGCGCGGAGACGGCGCGAAGAAGATCTGGTTCACCGAACTCGGCGCTCCCACCGGTACGGCGGCCGACGCCGTCTCGGAATGGGAACAGGCAAAACAGATCACGGATGTGATGGGCTTCGCCGTCTCGGCGGGATTCGTCGGCCCGACGTTCATCTACAGCATCCGGGACACTGGTACCAATCTGGCCGATCGCGAACAGAACTTCGGTGCCATCTACAAACACGACTGGACCCCGAAATACGCAGCAAGCGTCCTGGGAGCGGTCTGACACTGCCACTGTCCGTGGCACATTCTCACGCCCGTTCCGCGTCGGCAAGCTCACATATCGCGAGCACGCCACGCGGAGCGGGCGTTTGCACATTACGATCTCCTTTCGAGCGGACATCGGGGTCCGCGCGAGTGCGTGCACTCGTCATTCACGAGAATTCTTCTCGAGATTCGTCGGGGGGGGAGAAGTGGTTCTTTGGTGCACATGATGGATGCTGGGCTCGTCGTGGAGAAGATGCCGAGAGTGGCGATCGCCCACGACTACCTGACTCAGCGGGGCGGGGCGGAGAAGGTCGTCCTGTCCCTCAGCAGGGCATTCCCGGATGCCCCTATCTACACGCTCTTGTACGAGCCGGATCAGACCTATGACGAGTTCCGGGACAAGACGATCATCACCTCACCGGTGAATCGTGTTGCGGCACTGCGTACCGACCATCGTTCGGCACTGCCGGTACTCCCGTTCGCGGCCTCGCGGATGCGCATCGACGCCGACATCGTGGTGGTGAGTTCGAGTGGCTGGGCGCACGGCTTCGACACCTCCGGGTACAAGCTCGTCTACTGCTACTCGCCGGCGCGCTGGCTCTATCAGACCGATGTCTACCTCGGTGAGTCCTCCAGTGCCGTCAAAAAACTCGCAATCCGACTCCTCGGACCGGCACTACGCCGCTGGGACCGGTCGGCCGCGCTCGAGTGCGACCGCTACCTGGCGATCTCGAGTGCGGTCCGCGACCGCATCGAGGCGACCTACGGACTCGATTCGACGGTGGTCTCCGCGCCGGTGCTCCCGCCCCTGGCGCCGTCCGGGATGGCGGATGCGCCCGACGGCATTCCGGTACGCCCGTTCCATCTGTGTATCTCACGCCTGCTGGCGTACAAGAACGTCGACGCGGTGATCGACGCCTTCCGTGGTACGGACGATCATCTGGTGGTCGTGGGTCGCGGTCCAGAGGCCGAGCAGTTGCGCGCAACCAAGCCCGCGAACGTGACGATGCTGAGCGACCTGACCGACGCCGAGATGGGTTGGCTGTACGACAACTGCACCGCCGTGGTCGCGGCCAGCTACGAGGACTACGGACTGACGCCACTAGAGGGCGGCATGCGGGGCAAGCCGTGCGCCGTACTGCGCTGGGGCGGTTTCCTCGACACCATCGCCGACGGCGTCAACGGAGTGTTCTTCGACGCCCCCGACCCGGTCAGCATCCGGTCCGCCGTCGCCGAGATCGCGAGGCGCGACTGGGATGCCGAACAGATCAAGGCGCATGTCGCCCACTTCGGCGAGGAGAGATTCATCAAGGAGATCAAGAACCGCGTGTCCGAGGCCGTGGTCGCGAGGGAGGCAGAGCGAACGTGAGTACCGAAATGACGACACCGCCGGAGGCAGGACCCGCCGGACCGACCGTCCCGCAGCGTGCGGATTTCCACCCGCGGTACACGTTCACCGAGATCTCGACGATCGCGAAGGCGAAGAACCGGGTCGGAATCCTGCTGTACAACAACATCGTCACATTCATCCCGTCGCACACCGTCCGACAGGGCTTCCTCCGCGCTTTCGGCGCGAAGATCGGCAAGGACACCTCGATCCTGCGCGGGTGCCAGGTCTTCGACATCGATCAGATCCGGATCGGCGAGGCCTGCTCGATCGGCTTCCGGGTGCTGTTCGACGCGCGATCGGGCATTTGCATCGGCGACAACGTCGTGATCGCCAGTGACACCCAGATCATCGCCGGAAAGCACGACCCGGCGAGTCCGGACTTCGCGGCCGTCCTCGAACCGGTGTACATCGGTGACCACGCCTGGATCGCGAGCCGCGCCACCATCGTCAGCGGCGTCAGCATCGGACGCGGTGCCGTCGTCGCTGCCTGCGCGTGCGTCAGCAAGGATGTCGCCGATCTCGACATCGTCGGCGGTGTGCCGGCCAAGACGATCTCGAAGCGACCCGAGTCGGCGTTGCGCTACCGGCCGAAGTACCGGCCGCTCTTCTACTGATGGCCGGCCAGGTGACGGCGGGTTCGGTCGGGGAACCCGGGACGAGAAGACTGGACGGGACACGCCTGGTGTACGTCGCCGCCGAACGGAGCGCGGGCGGTGTCGGGGCCTACTCAGAGGTCTTCGCGGACATCCTGCGGCGTCGGGTCGCCGACTTCCACGAGGTGCGGCACCCCCGGCCGGGTACCGACACGGTGACGGAACTGCGCGCCCGGCGCCGGGAGATCATCGAACTCGTCGACGCCGCGAACGGCCGCCCGGTCGTCGTGCACGGTGAGTTCTCCGGTGGCTCGGTCGAATCCTTCTGGCCCACCGCCGGACTCGAGCGGAAGCGGCCGAACGTTCTGGTCAGTGCGACCGTGCACGACCCGCCCGGACTTGTCTGGTGGCCCGGCCGCGTCGCGTTCCTCGGGCAGCGCAAGCTCCTCAACCACGCCGTGCACTTCCCGCTCCGGCCGCTCTCGCGGGCGATCGAGCGGCAGGTGGTCGGAAACCGCACCCTCTTCGCGATGAGTGATGCCGGGGCGCGGTCCTTGCTGCGCGCCTACCCCGACACCACGGTGCGCCATGCGCACATGCCGGTGTGGAGCCGCGGTGAGGTGGTCTCCGCGCCGGATCGTCCGAAAGCGGTCGGGTTGTTCGGACTCGTCTATCGCGGAAAGGGTTTCGAGCACGTCGAACGACTCCGCAGCCTGCTTCCCGACGACATCGTCATCCGCATCGCCGGGCGCGGGACCGAATCGCTGCCCGCGATCGACGGGGTGGAGATCCTGGGCGGGATCCACGACGCGGACCTTCCCGCCTACTTCTCCTCCATCCGGGCACTCGTCGTCCCGTACGGCGCGCGGAGTCCGTACGGCGAAGCGTTCCCCGGGTCGAGTGTCGTCACCGACGCCATCGCCCATCTCACCCCGGTCGTGTGCACGGGACACGGCGCGCTCGGTGAACTCCGGACCGAAGGCGGTGTCCACGTCGTCGACGACGACGTGCGAACCGCCGACGAGACGGTCGGGGAGTTGGCTGCGGCGGCCGCGGAGCTCGTCGGATCGCGAGAACGTCTGTCCGCCATGGCCGAGTCGCTCAGGGCGATGCGTGAGGTGCGCGAGCCGGACGAGGTCGTCGAAACCTACCTCGACACCTGGGCGAGGTCGGTGTGCCGGGCATGAGCGGCGCCACCGAGACCGGCGCCACCGAGACCGGCGTGACCGAAACCGGGGTGCAGGCACTGCCCGTCGACAACCGACGCCACGTGATCAAGGCGCTCGTCGCCGCCGCCTGGACCTACGGTGGACGTGCCGCAGGCCTGGGGTGGACGGTTGCGCTGACCTTCCACCTCGGCATCGGCGCCTACGGCCAGTACGCCATGGCTTTCGCACTCGGCGCGATCATCGCTGCGCCCCTGGACAATCCGTTTGCGGTACGCGCCATCCGTGAAGCCGAGGACGCATTCGCGGCGGAGCGGTTGACCCGAATCCTGTTGGGGCTCGGCTTCATGGTCGTCGGCGCGCTGTGCCTGGCGGCACCGTATCTGGTGTGGTTCGCGCTGATCGTCGCGGGCGGTGAGATCGCGTTCAACGCGGTCAAGAGCCGTGCCCTGCGCGACGGTCACCCCGACCGGGTGATGCGCTTCGACACCACCCGGCAGGTCGTCAGTATCGCGTTGGCCGTCGGCTATCTCCAGTTCGCGCCGTCGGCGGACCTCGAGACGGCCAGCTTCTGTTATCTCGCACCGTATGTCGTCATCGGCCTCTACGCCGCGACCTTCGTCCCGCGCCACCGTCCCGGTGTCCCGGGTTCGGCTCGTCTGATTGCGATCCTGTCCGGCGAACATCTCGCGAACGCGCTCTACATGCAGGGCGACATCCTGTTGCTGGGTGCGGTGACCGATGCCGATGTGGCGGGATACTTCGCGATCGCCAGCACGGTCGGCTGGGCGGCCGGCCAGGTCGGGATGTCGCTGGCCGGGACCTACCACGAGCAACTTCGTGCGGCCGGCGGCGCGGTTGCCGCGGGTCCACCGGTCAAACACGTCGTGATCATGGCCGCGGCGACCTCGGCGCTCGTGATGGCGGCGGGATTCGCGCTGCTGGCCACCCCGTATTCATCCGAACTCGCCTGGGCGCTGGTGGTGATCTCACTGTTCGTCGGGCTGCGCGTCATGAACAACGTGCTGACCACGGTTCTCTACGTGCAGCGTCGTGACATCGTGCGCAGCGCGGCAGCCGCCGCACTGGTCCCGGTCAAGCTCGGATTGGTCGGTGCGCTGGCAGTTTTCGGTGCCGTCGGGGCGGCGATCGCTTCGGTGGTGACCGACGCGATCCTGTTCGCGATCTATGTCCGGTCGGTGCGGCCCGAGGGGCTCGTCACCCGAGAAGAGGAAACCGCATGACAGGGGTGGGGCGCATGACCACTGTGACCTTCATGATGGCCAAGGACATCGAGAACGACCACGGCGGCGACGTGGCGCTGGCGCGGGTGATCTTTGACATCGCGGCGGACTCGTTCGACCTGCGTGCGGTGTGCCTGTCCAACCATCTCACCACCGGTGACGCTCCGCGGATCTCGGCCGACGGCAGGGTGATCCGAGTGCCGAAGCCGCCCGTTCGGCTCCCGGCGCTCGTCGGCAACAGTGTGCGGACCCGGCGCAGCGTCTGCCACACCCGGTTCGACACCGACGATCTGGTCAGAACTCTTGACGAACTCGACAGCGACGTCTTCCTCGCCGAGCACTCGTACATGGCCGAGTCGTATCTGCGCTCGACGCAGGTCGATCGCAGCGAACTGGTCATCAACACGGTCAACTCCGAGTCATTGGTGTGGCGACTCACGCGCGGGCTGCCCGGGACATTCGAGGCGCCGCGCATCCTGGCCGACGAACTCCGCGTTTCCCGCCGAGCGTCGGCGATCGGCACCTACGACCTCGAGGAAGCGCAGTTCTACCGGGACCGCGGATGTTCCACCGCCCGCTGGATCGATCTGACCCTGCCGCCGGGAGAGCGGGCCGGCGGCGACGCCGAGATCCCGCGGCTCGTGTTCATGGGTACCCGGGACTGGCCGCCGAATCAGGAAGGCTTCCTGGAGATCCTGCGGCTGTGGCCGCGTATCTCCGACGGCATCCCCGACGCAGAGCTGTGCATCATCGGCGCACCCAAGCCCGGCGCGACACCGCCGCCGTTGCCCGCGGGCGTCCGAGACGTCGGCTTCGTCGAAGACCTCGACGCGTTCCTCGGCACCTGCCGTGCGCTCGTCGCACCCATCCGGACCGGGGGCGGTGTCCGCGTGAAGCTCCTCGATGCCGCCAGCCGTGGTCTGCCAGTGGTCGGGACCACCGCGGCGATCGGGTCGCTCGAACCGGTCTTCGGACTGACCGCCTACGACGATCCCGACGAGTTCGTCGAACGTGCACGCGCATTTCTGCTCGACGCCGAGCTGGCGCGAAAAGAGGGCGCGCGGATTTTCGATGCGAACGCAGATCGCTGGGAGCGGCGTATTCCACACCGGGCCGTCGAAACACTTCTGAGTCGTGGACCGGTTCCGGTCGACCATTGACGGCTCTTCCTGATTCAGAGTGCGTGTAGGCGTTCTGCCAGGCCGCCGGAGTGGATGAGTGACCGCAAGATGTAGTGGTTGAGGTTGCGGAAGCCCAGGGCGATGCCACGCAGGTGTTCCAGGCGGCCGTTGATCGCTTCAACGGGCCCGTTGGAGGCGCCGGTGTCGAAGTAGGCCAGGATCTCGGCACGTCGGGCCCACAACGAGCGGCCGAGCTGGGCGAGTTCGAGCAGACCGGCCGGCAGGCCGGTGTGGATCTTCTTGAGGACCTTGTACATCAAGACCTTCCCGTCCCGCTTGCGTTCCTGGTCGTAGGCCTCGATCAACTGTTGGTAGATCGCGTAGCTGATCGCGACGGCGAGATGGTCCTCGTGGGCTTCCAGACCCGAGCGCAGCCGGGTCTTCTGCTTGTCGGTGAGTAACCCGATGCGGGTCAGCAGGGTGCGGCGGATACCGAACAGCGGATCCCCGGACCGACCCCGGTGCCCGCACGTATCCTGTTGCACGCGTTGACGACACAACGTCAGCTTCTGCGCTGCCAAATGGATCACGTGGAACGGATCCATCACCGGCCGCGCCTTCTCGAGCGCTTCGGCGGTGGCGGTGCGATACCCAGTGAACCCATCCATCGCCACCACCCGGATGCGGTCACGAAACGACTGATCGCGGGCACCGAGCCAGTCGGCAAGGGCGGCCTTGGATCGGCCGGCGACCATGTCCAACAACCTGGCTGGGCCAGTCCCGTCCACGACCGGGGTGAGGTCGACCAACACGGTCACGAAACTCGAATTACCCGTGCCGCGAACATGTTTCCACTTGTGCTCGTCGACCGCGAGAACTCGGACACCAGCCAGACGGGCCGGCGCCGAGGCCAGGGTGTGGGCCGCATCCAGGGCCAGGGTGTTGACGGTGTTCCAACTCAACCCGACCGAGGCCGCGACCGCCGACACGCTCATCTTGTCGACAATCATTCGCCGCATGATCCAAGCAGTGGTGCGGCGGGTGACCTGGGCTCGCGGAGCCACGATCGAGCTGATGTCGGCCCGAAACACCGACGTGGCGCACCCAGCGTTGGTGCAGGCGTAACGCGGCACCTTCACGTGCAGACGAGTCGGATGCCCGACGATCGGCAGATCCGCGACCTCCCGATCCACATGGTCACGCAGCCGACCGGCCTGCCCGCACCTGGGACACCCATCCTGAGGGGCCAGGACCTGGCAGAACACGTGGGTGCGGTCCTCGCCGTCGAGGGCTGCGTCGGTGATCGTCACCCCGAGCTCGATGGTGCGGCAGATGGTGTCGGCAATAGCGCTACGCTGCAACGTGGGTCCTGTTGGTGTCCGGGTGGGTGTGTGAGAGCTTTCATCCTCACACCGCAGGACCCGCCTAAATCTCCAGGCTCACCGCCCACACCCCGCGATCTTGCTCACCCCTACATCTTGTGGTGGCAAGAACCTGTTCCACGCACCGTCAATCAGGAAGAGCCGACAAACTCTTCGCGATCATCACCGACACCGCCCCGCCGGTCGGGCGGGTCCTCGGCCCGGTCGAGGAGACCGTGGCGTCGGCGATCCGTGCGGTCGTCGGTGAGGACGCCGGTCCTCTCGGCGCTGGCACGAACTTCTTCGCTGCCGGAGGCACCTCGCTCTCGGCGGCACGCCTGGCCGCCACCCTCGCCGGGATGGGCTACCGGGCGGAGGTGGCCGACGTCTTCGAGAATCCGACCGTCGCCGAACTGGCGGCGCGGATCGCCGCTCCGAGAACCTCGCCCGTTCCGTCGCGTGCGTCCCTCCTTGCCGATGATGTCGGCATCCCTGCGGATCTGCCGCTCACACCGGAACAGATGGACGTGTGGTTGCGGTGGCGGACCGAGCCCGAGTTCACCGGCTACCTCCTGCCGGTGGCCTGGCCGATCGACGCGAGCCCCGTCGACGCGCGACGCGCGGTTGCCGCGATTGTGGCGCGACACGACGCCCTGTGCACCGTATTCCCTTTGCGAGAAGGGGTCCCGGTGCAACATCGATGGGACGACGCCAGGGTGCTCGACCATCTGGAACGGGAACTCGGACCCGACGCCCGCCCGAGGCCGGACGTGACTTCCGTTCTCGCCTCGATGGCCACGCCGATCGACCTCGCCACCTCGCTTCCGTGGCGCGTACGGATCGTCGAGATCGACGGCACCACCTGGCTTCTCGGGGTGATCCACCACATCGCCGCCGACGGAGAATCCTTCGCGATCCTGGCCGGTGAACTCGACACGGCCCTCGCCGGTGCGACGTTGCCCACGAGCGGAACCGACTATCGGCGGTACTCCATGTGGCGCGCCGAGACGCTCGACGCGAGGCGCGCGGAACTCACCGCGTTCTGGCGGGACGCGTTCAACCAACCGCTCGAACAGCTGCGCCTACCCGAGATGAACCTGCAGGCGGAATCCGTTGCCCCCGCGGGGGAGACGATCGTGCACCGTGTGCAGGGCCGCCTCGATTCGGCCGTCACCGCATCGCTCGACGCGCTGACCGTGGCACGGTCGACGACACCGTTCATCGCCACCCACACCGCGCTGGCCGCGGTCCTGTCGACACAGTCGGGTGCCGGGGTGGTCACCGTCGGCACCGCGCTGTCCGGCCGTCTCGACCCCGGCCTCGTCGGTGTGCCCGGTTTGTTCGCGCGTGCGGTGCCGCTCCACACGCCCATCGACCCGGAACTCTCCTTCGCCGATCTGCTGGCTCGAGTGACCTCGGTGGACCTGGGCGCCCTCGCCCACGCCGACCTGCCCCCTCACCGAGATCGCCGACATCGCCGACCCCGGTCGTGCCGGTGCCGGAACCCCGTTGTTCGAGGTGTCCTTCGGCGCGGTGCCGGATGCGATCGTCGAATGGGCGGAAACCGAGTCCCCGCCCGGAGGCGCGGCGTCGGGCGTCCTGGGTATACCGCTCTTCGGCATCGACGTCTCGATGTACCGGCACGACGGTGCACTCCACGTGACGATGTCCTGCACCGACGCGGTCGCCACCGCGGACCGCCTGAAAGCGCTGTGCGACCTCGTCGTCGACACCCTGCGACGCGGCGTGCTGGCCCCCGACGAGCCGGTTCTCACCCTGATGAGCCCGGCGGACGAAGAGGTGATCAGCCCGGAGTTCGAACCGGAGACCTTCGACGCGCTGTTCACCTCATACGACGCCGCAACCTCGCCTGATGCTGCGATCGTCGACTTTCGCCACCGCGTACCGGGATTCGGGACCGAGGTCTCCGCGGACGACGTCGACCGACTGTCGACCCACCTGGCCCGCGTTCTGACAGCCCGCGGTGTCGGTGCGGGCGACGTCGTTGTCGAACTGCTCCCGAGGTCGGTGTTCGGGGTGATCGCGACCGCCGCGATCGCCCGCGCGGGTGCGGCTTTCGTCAACATCGACCCCGCCGACCCGGCCGAACGACGGAAACTCATCCTCGACCGATGCCGACCGGCGCTCGTGCTCTCTCTCGGCGACACCGGCCCGGCTGGCATCGGCACAGGGGGCATCGGCACCGGGGGAATGGATGTCGAGGTGCTCGCTCTCGACGAGGTGTTCGCCGAGCTGCCCGCAGTGGTACCGCCCTTCGACGACACGGAACGAGTACGGGCGGTGACGCCGGACGACGTCGCCTACATCACCTTCACCTCCGGGACGACCGGCGTGCCGAAGGGCGTCGCGGTCACGCACCGTGGTCTCGCCGGGTGGGCCCGCGACACCGCCCGACGGTTGGACCTGACCTCCGGCGACCGTGTACTGCACACGTACGCAACCGGTTTCGACGCCCACCTGATGGGTGTTCTGCCGCCGCGGATCGCCGGCGCGACGATGATCATGTGCCCGCCGGATGTCATCGCGTCCGACGAACTCGCCGACCTCGTCGCAGACTCTGGGGTGACCGTTCTGCTCACTACCCCCTCGGTGCTGGCCACCCTGCGACCCGACGACCTGCCGCACGTCCGGCACGTCGCCGTGGGCGGCGAACCGCTCGGTGCGGGTCTCGTCCGCGAGTGGACCCGCACCGCGACGATCAGCAACGAATACGGTCCGACCGAGGCGACCGTCGCGGTCAGCAGTGCGCGCTACACCGGTCCCATCAGAGGCGCGGTGCACATCGGGCGCCCGCTCGACGGTGTGACCATGCACGTCCTCGACGCGAGGCTGCGTCCTGTTCCGGACCACACCGTGGGGGAGCTCTATCTCTCCGGGAACTGTCTGGCGCGTGGATATCTCGGCGACCCACGCACGACCGCGACCGCCTTCGTCGCCGGTCCGCACGGGGAGCGGATGTACCGCACCGGGGATCTGGTCCACCGGCGCGGCGACGGCACCTTCGTGATCCACGGCCGGACCGACGACCAGGTCAAGATCCGCGGTGTGCGCCTCGAACCCGGCGAGATCGATGCGGCGCTGTCCCGGCTGCCCGGCATCGCCGCCTCCGTCACCGCGGCGCGTGCCACCGCAGCAGGCGAGAAGGTGCTGGTCTCCTGGGTGATCGGCGAGCCCGGTGTCGAGATCCGCACCGACAACCTGGCACCGCAACTGGCACATGTGCTGCCGCGCAACATGATCCCCGGAGTGTTCGTCGAGGTCGACGACCTGCCGATCGGACGCAACGGCAAGATCGACGTGACCTCCCTGCCCGCACCGGACTTCGGCGCGACCGGTGTCCGTGGTCCGGCGACGGCCGGTCGCGCCCCGGCGGGGGAGACGGAACTGCTCATCGCGTCGGTGTGGGCGGAGGTCCTCGACCGCCCGGTCGAGAGCTTCGACGCCGATTCGGACTTCTTCGCCGATGGTGGCACCTCGCTGTCGGCAACACAGGTCACCTCGAGGCTCTCCGCGTCCACCGGTGTCTACGTCGCGGCCCGTCTGCTGTTCGAGTCGCGGACGCTCGGCGAGCTGGCTCGCCGCATCGACGACCTGATCTCACCGACCTCCGAACCCGTTGCGGCACTGTCGCCGGCGCCGGCGCCGGCGCGACTCCCTGTTCCCGATCCGTTGCCACTGGCATATCCGCAGCGGCGCATGTGGATTCACCATCACGTCGACCCGACATCGACCGCATACCACGTTCCCGTGGTGATGCGGATCCGCGGTCGCGTCGACCTCGCCCGACTGCGCAAGGCCGTCGACGAGGTCGTGGGTGCGCACCCCGTGCTCCGCACGGTGTACCCGGATTCGCCGGCCGGACCGATCCAGCGACGGATCGAACACCGAAGCCCTGTGCTGGCACACCATCTCGTGGAGGTCGGCGACGAGGACGTCGAGACCGTGGTCCGACGGCAGGTGACGGAGTACCTGCGCACACCGTTCGACCTCGAGAACGAGCCCGGATTCCGCGCGGCCGTCTTCGAGGTGGAGACGTCTGACGACGCCACCGACGACACCGACCTCTACCTCGCGGCGGTCCTCCACCACATCGCCATCGACGGTTGGTCCATCCGTGTGCTGCTCGCCGACCTGATGCGCGCCTACGACGGCGAGCGACTGACGGTGGCCGCCGACGAGGCGTTCACCTACGCCGACTTCACCCAGTGGCAGATCGAACGCCTCGGAGACGCCGCCGATCACGACAGCCTCTTCGCGCACCAGATCCGTTACTGGACAGATACTCTCGCCGATGCGCCGGAACCGCTCCGGCTGCCCGGTCATCGCGACCCCGGCGCCGCGGGTGTCACCGGTCGTATCGGTGCCTCCGTGCCGGCCCCCGCGATCCATCAGACCGCGAAGGCGTTGTCGGCCACGGTCTTCCAGGTCGCGCACGCAGCTCTCTCGGCGACCCTCGGTCAGCTGACCGGACAGTGGGATGTCCTGGTCGGCGTGCCGGTGCACGGACGCTCCGCCCCCGAATGGGAGTCGGTCGTGGGCATGTTCGTCAACACCGCCGCGCTGCGCACCCGACTCCGCCCGGACACCCCGGTTCGCGAAGCGGTGGAACAGGTCCGCGACGTCGCACTCGCAGCGCTGGCGCACAGCGACATCCCCTACGAGGACGTCGTACAGGCGGTCCGGCCCGCGGCCCGGCACGGCGGCGATCCGCTGATCTCGGTGCTGCTCGTGAGCCAGGAGGTCGTCCCGCAGGCCTCCGGCGAGGTCCCTCTGGCAGGCGCAATGGCCTCGCTGGTCACCGAGGCGACATCGACCGTCGACGCGAAGTACGACATCGAAGTGGTCCTCGCCGAGAGCGACGACGAACTGCATGTCACCCTGGTGCACTCCGCGCAGGTCCCGGACGAGGTGGCCCGGCTGCTGCTCGACGACTACACCACCCTGCTGCTCGGTGTGGGCGACGTCGGGCAGCCGTTCCCGGTCGTGGCCTCGACCGTGGATGCCCCCGAGATCCCCACGCGCGATTCCGGCGAATCCGCCCGGTACGAGCGAGAACTCGCCGATCCGGAGCTCGTCGCGCAGGTTCGCGCGATCATGGCCGAGGTGCTCGAGGTCTCGGTGGACGCGATTGCGGAATCCGCCGACTTCTTCGCTCTCGGCGGCACCTCGCTGTCGGCCACCAGGGTGACCTCGGCCCTGGGCCGCCACCTCGGTGTCCGGGTGCCGACGCGGGTGCTGTTCGAGCACCCGACACCCGCCGGCCTCGCCGTCGCGGTTCCCACGCCGACCGTCGACGCCGTGCAAGACCTCGCCGATTCTCGTGCGGTCGACGATCCGGACGACCGGGTCACGGAGATCCCACTCGCACCGACGCAACGCCGCATGTGGGTGGGCGCGCAGATGTTGGGCCAGGTCCCGATCTACTCGGTTCCCGTCGTCGTCGGTGTCCCGCCCGGACTCACGACGGCCGAGGTGATCGCCGCACTGGACGCCCTCGTCGACCGGCACACCGCGCTGCGCACCCGCTACCTGGCCACGCCCGACGGTCCGCGGCAGCGAGTCGTCGACGGATGGCGGCCGCCGGTACGGCACCTCGACTCGACCGCGCTCACCGGCACGGCCATCGCCGATGAGTTCTCCACTCCCTTCGATCTCGCCGGGGAACCACCCGTGCGAAGCTGGCTGCTGACGGAGAACGGCGTCGACACCGCCCCGGTCGCGGCGGTCCTCGTCGCCCACCACATCGCGATGGACGGCGAATCCGCAGCCATCGTCGAACGGGAACTCGCCGCACTCCTGGCCGGGGAGTCCCTGGCCCGGGAACCGGTCGGCTTCGACGTCCTCGCGCGCCGGATGGTCGCCGAGGAGCAGAGCTCACGCGCCGAACTGCACGACTACTGGCGGCAGGCCCTCGATGGTTACCGCGGGGAACTCGACCTCGCCGACCACCGTCCGCCCGACCGCGATCTCCGTACCTCGGTGATCGAGTTCCCGATCGACGAGGCCGTCGCCCGGTCCATCTCGACGGCCGCCCGCCGCGCACAGGCCAGCGACTTCCATCTCCTGCACGCCGCGACCGCACTAGCCCTCGCGGCGCAGGCGGGCGTCGACGACATCGCCGTGGCGACCCCGGCCTCGATGCGCCGCGACGCGGACAGTGCGGGCACGGTCGGCATGCTGATCTCGACGGTGGTCCTGCGTACGCGACTGACCGCCGGGATGACGGTCGGCGGCCTCATCGAGACCGTCCGCGACACGGACCTCGCCGCTCTCGACCACGCGGCGATCGCCTTCGACGACGTCGTCGCACTCGTCGATCCGCCGCGCATCCCCGGACGTCACCCGCTCGTCCAGGTCGCCTTCTCGGTGGTCGACTCCACCGGCGACGCGCCAGGTCCCGTCACCGCGGACGCACCGCGTACCGCGATGGATTCGCACAGCGAGTTCGACGTGCACATCGTCGCGGTCCGGTCCGAGGGCAACTGGCGGCTGCAGCTCCATCACGCGCGGGATCTGTTCGACGAGAGCGTGATCCGCGGACTGGGTGAGCGTCTGGTGGCGGCCCTCGCCGCGGTGACCGGCGACCCCGCACGTCGGATCGCCGCCGTCGAACCCCTCACCGCGGCCGAACGCGAATTCCTCAGCGGCCGTGCGCATGCCGCCGTGCCGACCGGGACCGAACCACTGCTCGCCGACCTGTTCACCGGGACGGTGGCCACGCACGGCGATCGGCCGGCGATCACCGACGGCACGCGATCCCTCACCTACCGCGAACTCGACGCCTGGGTGTCGGAGACGGCGCGTGCCCTTCGTGCGCGCGGCCTCGACGCGGGCGACGCGGTTGCGGTGGTCGTCCCACGCTCCATCGAATCGGTGGTCGCCATCTGGGCGGTGAGCCGCATCGGCGGGGTGTGCGTCCCCGTCGACGTCACCTACCCGGCGGCGCGCATCGAGCACGTGGTCGCCGGAGCACGGGCGACGGCGATCGGTCCGGAGGACATCCCCACGCAACCGGTCGAACCCGTCGCCTCGGAGCCGGTTGCACGTGTCTCACCGGACTCCCTGGCGTATGTCATCACGACATCGGGCACCACGGGCACCCCCAACATCGTCGGCGTCACCCATCGCGGCGTGCATCGTGTCGCCGGGCTCGGCGACGTGGAATCCGGCGACCGGGTGGGGATGGCGATCAGCCCTGGATTCGACGCGACGTTCCACGACCTGCTGCTGCCGCTGGCCTCGGGCGCGACGCTCGTCGTCGTCCCGCCGGAGATCGTCGGGGGACGGGACCTCGCCGGCTTCCTCGACCGCACCCGGGTCAGCGTGTTCACCGCGACCCCGTCGGTGATGCGGACCATGCAGCCGGAATCGATCTCCTCGTTGCGACTGGTCTACATCGGCGGCGAGGCGCTGCCGGCCGACCTCGCGTCGGCGTGGGCGGAGTGGGCGCAGGTCCGCAACATCTACGGTCCCACCGAGACGACGGTGACGGTGTCCACCAGCGCCTACCGTCCGGGCGAGCCCGTGCGGCTGGGGCATCCGCGGCCTGGGATCGGGGCCGAGGTCCTCGACACCCGACTGCGGCACGTACCGCCCGGCGTGGTGGGCGAACTCTACGTCAGCGGAACCGGCGTCGCCCGTGGATATCTCGGCGACCAGCCACTGACCGCCGCGACCTTCGTGGCCGGGAGTGACGGGCGTCGACGCTACCGGACGGGCGACCTCGTGCGATGGGATCGCGAGACCGGCGAGCTGATCTACGTGGGCCGCGCGGACCGTCAGATGAAGATCCGCGGACAACGCGTCGAACCCGCCGAGATCGACGCCGTTCTCCTGCGCGCCGGAGCCGATCGCTCGGTGACCGTGCTCCGGCCCGGGCCGGCCGGGCCGGCGCTCGTCTCCTATGTGGTCTCGCCGGTGTCCGTCGACCACCTCGCCGACGTTTGCCGCGCCCAGCTGCCGCGGCACATGGTGCCCGCCCGGATCGTCGAACTGGCCGAACTGCCGCTGAGTGGCGCGGGCAAGATCGACCAGCGACGACTCCCCGAGCCGACCTGGTCGGAATCGACCCGAGAACCCGAGACCCGCACGGAGACAACCGTTCGCGACGCCTTCCGGACGGTCCTCGGCGAACAGGGCGTCGGCATGGACGACGACTTCTTCGCACTGGGTGGCAACTCCCTGGCCCTGGTACAGCTGCGCGACGAACTCACCCGACGCACCTCCGTCACCGTGGACGTCGCAGACCTCTTCACCCACCGCACGCCGGCCGAGGTGGCCCGCGTCGTCGACGCCGCGTCCGCGGGGGAGGGTACCGGCGTCGACCACCGCGTCGTGCCGCTGTCGCGGACGGATGGCACCGAACCGGGCGTTCCGGAGTCCGGGGCCCCGACGATCTGGTGCGTGCACACCGCCACCGGGATCGTCGAACCGTTCCGGGCCTTCGGCGCGTCACTGGATTCGACTGCCGCATATGGTCTCCAGCTGCCCGAACTCGTCGTCGCCGACCGTGACCTGCCCGCAAGCCTCCCCGAGATCGCGGCCCTGCACGTCGCGGCGGTTCGCAGCCGCCAGCCGTCCGGGCCCTACCGTCTCGTCGGCTGGTCGCTCGGTGGTGTCATCGCGCACGAGATGAGCCGGCAACTCATCGAGGCCGGCGAGAAGGTCGACGTGCTGATGGTGCTCGACTCCCGACCTCCCGGCGACCTGCACGAGGGGGCCGACGAGGAGCTGCTCGGCGAGGATCATCCGCTCCGAGCCGCGGCCGAGCGCCACGACCCGCAGGCACTACGACGGTTCGAGGATCGCTCCCGGACCCTCGCCGCCGCGGTGCGGTCCTACGAACTTCGTCCGGTGCCCGTGGGTAAGGTCATCTACGTTGCCGCCGAGGACAATCCGGACACCGAGAGCTGGGCACGGGCCGTCCGGCCCGATACCGGAACCGGGGCTCCGGCGGTGGAAGTGATCCCCGCCGGAGTGGCACACGCGCAATTGGGCGACCCCGACGTGATGCGTCGGCTGGCCAGGAGAATCGAGGAGGAATGGTGACCGGATCCGAGCGGGACGAGGCATCGACAGGACTGTCGATCCTGTTCGTCTGCACCGGCAACATCTGCCGCTCGCCGATCGGCGAACGCGTGCTGACCGGTCTGGCCGACCGCATGCGGGCCGACGGGAGGGAACTCGCCGTCACCTCGAGCAGTGCCGGTACCGGTGCGCTCAACGGGCAGCCGATCCACCCGCATTCGGCCGCGGTCCTCGCCGACCACGGTTACGACGCATCGGGTTTCGAATCCCGATACCTACGTCCGCCCATGCTGACGCAGGCCGACCTCGTGCTGTGCATGAGCCGCGAGCACCGTGCGGCCGCCCAGCAGATGGCGCCCGCCCGCTGGAAGCGCGTGTTCACCCTCACCGAGTTCGCCTCCCTCGCGGAGACCGGTCCCCAGGCGGAGAACGGCACCCTCGCCGCGATCATGGGCGGGCGGGGACGCATCGATCCCAACTCGCCGCTCCTCGACATCGTCGACCCGATGGGCCGTCCGCGTGAGGACTTCGACCGCGTGTTCGGCGAGATCGAGCCGAAGGTCGAGACCGTGGCGAAGTGGCTGGCGGCACAACACCTCACCGAGACGACAGGGGAGACCCGATGATCCGCCGTATCGCCGGAAACCGGGCGGTCCAGGTTCTCGCCCTGATCGTGGTGCTCCTCGCCGCGGTCGTCGTCTGGCTCGCGTACTCGGCACTGAAGGTGAAGGGCGACCTCGAGTCGGTCCGATCCGACGCCTCGCAGGCCCGGACCCTGATGCTCGACGGCGATCAGGCCGGCGCCTCGCAGGCCGCCGCTGCGGCCGCCGACAGCGCCCAGGCCGCCTCCGACCGGTCCCACGGCATCGTGTGGTCGGCGGTGGCCGCGCTCCCGGGAATCGGATCGCCGCTGAAGTCGGTGCAGCAGATGAGCGACGCCGTCGAGGCGCTGTCCGCCGACGTACTCCTCCCGGCCGCGGATCTCGCGGGCGTGCTGAACCCGGATCAGCTCCGGACCGGGAACACGGTGAATCTCAAACTGTTACGCGAGGCGCAGCCCGACCTCGCCAAGGTCGCCGAACGCTCGACCGAGGTGGCCGACGAGGTCGCGTCGATCAACCCGAGCTGGCTCGGCGTCGTCGCCGATGCGAGAACCCAACTCGCCGAACAGGTCGATGCGGCCGAGTCCACCCTGGTCGCCACCGACATCGCCGCCCAGTTGATCCCGCCGATGCTGGGCTCCTCGGGGCCGCGCAACTACTTCATGGCCTTCCAGACACCGTCGGAGTCCCGCGGAACCGGCGGGCTCGTCGGCGGTTTCGGGCTGCTCAACGCGACCGGCGGACGGGTGACGGTTCCCGAACTGGGTGCCAACTCGGAGTTCCGCGACCCGGCGACACCGAAGATCAACCTGGGCCCCGAGTACGACGCGATCTACTCGTATTACAAGCCCTACACCGACTTCCGGAACGGGAACCTCAGCGCTCATTTCCCCGATGCGGCGAAGATCTGGCTGGCCAACTGGCGGGCCCAGACCGGCCAGAAGCTCGACGGTGCCATCGCCCTCGACCCGATCGCGCTGAAGTACATCCTCGAGGTCGTCGGACCGGTGACGTTGCCCGGCGGGGAGAAGATCACCGCCGACAACGTCGTACCCATCACGCTGTCGACCTCGTACCAGCGGTTCGCCGACGACAACGAGGCCCGAAAGGCGTACCTGCAGTCCATCTCCCAGGCTGTGGTGAAGAAATTGATCAGCTCGGGCGGGAGCACCCGGGACCTGCTCGAGGCGCTCGGACGCGGCGTCCACGAGCGCCGGATCATGGTCTACAGCACCACGCCCGCCGAACAGGAGATCCTCGAGACCACCAAGCTCGGGCATCAGATCTCCGACACCGACTCGCCGTACCTGCAGGTGGCGATCGGCAATGCGTCGGGCAGCAAGCTCGACTACTACCTCCGTCGCGAGATCGACTACACCTCAGGCGATTGCAGCGGCGACACCCGAGAGAGCACGATCACGGTCACGCTGACCAACACCCTCGACGAGACCGCCGGACTCACCGACTACGTCGCCGGTGGCCTCGGCACCGAACTGGCCGTGGACAAGGGCACGAACCTCGCCAACGTGGAGTTCCTCGCCACCAAGGGTGCGGTGCTCAAGGAGATGACCCTCGGCGACGCCGGTGCCTTCTACGTCGAACAGACCCTGCACGGGCGGCCCTACTACTCGACCCGGGTCGGTATCGCCCCGGGACAGAGCACCACGATCACGTTGAAGATCGACGAGCCGACCGCGGCGACGGGCGAAGCCGAGGTTCCGGTGCAGCCGTTGGTCGACGACCCCACCGTCACGGTCGACGTGCCCGCCTGCGGGCCGCGGGAGTGACCGTGCCCGCGTGCGGGCCGCGGGAGTGACCGTGCCCGCCTGCGGGCCGCGTCAGTAGTAGTACGGGTAGTCGTCCCAGCGCGGATCGCGCTTCTCCAGGAACGCATCCCGGCCCTCGACGGCCTCGTCGGTCATGTAGGCCAGGCGGGTCGCCTCCCCGGCGAACACCTGCTGACCCATGAGGCCGTCGTCGGTGAGGTTGAAGGCGAACTTCAGCATGCGCTGTGCGGTGGGCGATTTGCCGTTGATCTTGCGGGCCCACTCGATGGCGGTGTTCTCCAGCTCGGCGTGCGGGGCGACGCGATTGACCGCGCCCATGCGGTGCATGGTCTCCGCGTCGTAGGCCTCGCCGAGGAAGAAGATCTCGCGGGCGAACTTCTGGCCGACCTGCTTGGCGAGGTAGGCGCTGCCGTAGCCGGCGTCGAAGGAGCCCACATCGGCGTCGGTCTGCTTGAACCGGGCGTGCTCGGCGGAGGCCAGGGTCAGGTCGCACACCACGTGCAGTGAGTGGCCGCCGCCGGCCGCCCATCCGTTGACCACCGCGATGACCACCTTGGGCATGGTGCGGATGAGTCGCTGGACCTCGAGGATGTGGAGTCGTCCGCCCTCGGCCTTGACCCGGGCCTCGTCGACGGAGTCGGCGCCCGCGGCCACGACGTCGGTGTCGTGACTGGTCGCATACTGGTACCCGGAACGGCCGCGGATTCGCTGGTCGCCGCCGCTGCAGAAGGCCCACCCGCCGTCCTTGGGGCTCGGGCCGTTGCCGGTCAGGAGGATCGTGCCGACATCGGGGGAGCGGCGGGCGTGGTCGAGCACCCGATAGAGCTCGTCGACGGTGTGCGGGCGGAAGGCGTTGCGGACCTCCGGACGGTCGAAGGCCACCCGCACGATGCCGTTCTCGCGACCCTCACCTGCATGCCGGTGGTAGGTGATGTCGGTGAGGTCGGTGAACCCGGGCACCGGGGTCCACTGGGCTGGATCGAACGGCTGGTCGGCGGTCTTGGTGTCGTCGGTCGCGCTCATGCGCTCAGAGTAGTGATCACAGACGGCCGGGCTCACGGCGGTCCGCCGGGTGCGCGGGCGTCCGAAGTGGATCAAAGGTCCTGATGAGTCGGTTTCCGCGCGAACCGTATACGATGCGGGGTTTTCAGCTAATTCCCAGTTCGCAGTGCTTACATGTACCCATGGACACCTGGGGGTGGATTGTCGTCGGAGTGGCCGGCTGGTGCGTACTTGCCGCGGTGGTCGCGGTGATCGTGGGGCGGGCGGTACGGCTTCGAGACGAGAAGGAGCGCGGGCCGCGTGGAGTCCCCGACTTCGTCCCCGGTACGTCACAGGGGTTCGTGCGCCACGGTGTGTGCGTCGACCTCGACTCGCACCGTCGTTCTGACCGGCACCGTCCGGGTGGCCAGGGGGAGCACCAGTCCGGCTCGTGAATCGGTCTTCTTATACGGTTGACCGGTGAGTGAAGCGAACGACCGTGCTGTAGAGATCGTCGAGGAAGACCCGCACGAGGGTGGTTTCCGGCCCCATGCGGCCATCACCACCGAGCGCGGCGGCCCGCGGTACGGCGAGTTCAGCGAACAGGTCCGTCTGCTGATGGACAACGCGCGCTACGCCTGCCCCGATGACGAGCTCGTCGACGAACTCATCGAGCACCTCAGCGCGGTCAACGAGCGCCTGGCCAAGGTTCGCATCGACGAATGGCATTCGCCTGCCGGTACCCGCGTCGACCTGCCGTCCCGCGGCAACATCACCCTCCCGCCCTACGAGGTCGTCGAGGCCTCCGAAGACGGAGTCGTCGCCGAACTGGTCTTCCGCGACTTCCATCTCGGCGGCAACGCCGCTGCACACGGCGGACATGTCGCCGTCGCCTTCGACGACCTCGGTGGTTACGCCTCGGCCGTGGCGATCCAGCACGTCAGCCGCACCGCCTACCTGAACGTGCAGTACCGCTCGATCACCCCGCTGAACACCCCGCTGCGGGTGCGCGCCTGGGCGGACAGGATCGAGGGCCGCAAGGTCTTCATCAAGGGCACCATGCACGACGGTGACCGGTTGTGCGCCGAGATGGACGCCCTGTTCATCAAACTCAAGCCCGGCCAGGCCTAGCCGGGCAGGTCGGGTCGGCGGTCGGCGCCTCAGGCGTCGAGTCGTCGGCTGCGCACCGTCGGCGACGCCGACCTCGACACCCGGAGCACGATGGTGACGGCCTCGTCGTCGGCGACCGGACACAGCTCGTCCATCTCACGACGTAGACCGGCGAGAACGTCGCCGTGGTTGCTCGACAGAGAGCGAGCCGTCGCGTCGTCGAGGGCATAGAGGAACGCAGGGGTCACGGGGTGTACGGCGTAGCCGAGTTGTTCGGCGGCCGCCCACAGTTGTTCGACGACGAGGCCGGCCCGCAGGTAGTCCGCCGGTGTTCGTCCACGCTGGACCAGGAGCAGGATTCCCGACGCCGAGGTGACCCGTGCCGCCGCGTCGGCACCCAGTGCGGCACCCCCGCCCCACTCGTCGAGCAGGGACATCACATCGGCGCGGCGGAGCACGTCGAGCATCCCGGCCATGGCCGGCGGCAGGTCGAGGGAGGCGATGTCGATCCCGGCGCCGTCCGCGGGGTCGGCGGTGAGTTCGGCGAACATCTCGCGGTGCAGCTCCGGAGTCAGGAAGCGCACCCGGTCGGAGCGGTCGGCGATCGAGGCGAAGGTCGTGATCCGCGCACGGTCGGTGAGCGGTACGAGCCGGGTGATCTCGGTGTCGGCCACGTCGGCGAGACGGATCAGATCGTCGTCGTCCAGCGGTGAACCGTTTCCCGGTCCACGCCGGGTCCCCCGCGCCAGCAGGGTGCGGAGTTCGCGCTCGTACTCGGGTGCGTGCACGCCCGCACCGAGGCCCTTGAGCCGCACCCGTCCGAGGATCGTCCGATCGTCCGCGACGACCTCGAGGTCGTCGAGTACGCCGCGACTCGCCGCGGCCACGCGGGCGTTGTGCAGGGCGGCACCCACCGCGACCGCGGAGGCCCGATGCTCGATGTCGAGCGTCGACGTGCGGGAGCGATCCAGCACGATGGTCACGGAGTCGTCGTCGGCGATGATCTGCCACGGCTGCTGATTGCCCGCCGACGGGGCACGGCTCGCCGCGTACGTGATCAGCTCGAGGTCGGACATCTCCTCGACCGGAAGCTGGTCTGTCGATTCGTCGGCCGTGCCGGCGTTGTCGTGTGCACGGTCGAGGGGATCGGTGAGGCCGTCGAGCCAGGCGTCGCGATCGAAGCGCACGCGTCCCGACGGCAGCGGCCTGCCCTGGACGAGGCGACGGACCGCGGCGGCGACCGTCGCCCCACCGAGGAGGACGTCGCCGGCCAGCTGAGGCCAGGCGGTGACCGAGTGACCGAGCTCGATCGCCGACGCGGCCATCGGCGCGGTGACCCGAGCCGGCTCGAGCACCTTGACGGCCAGCGGCGTCAGATGCGCGCGGTCGAGCCCCACGAGGTCCTCGATGCGGAGGTCGCCCGCGAGGCCGTGGAACAACGGGCGATCCGGCTCGAGGTCGAAGCGCTCCACGTCCAGGGTCCCGCCGTCGCTCGTCTCCATCAGCACCGGGATGCCCAGCTCGCGGCAACGGTGCCGTACCAGCACCTTCACGTCGAAGGAATCGCATTCCTCGACGACGAGATCGAGTCCGTCGAGGAATTCGTCGATGTTCTCCGCGGTGATGCCGTCGGAGAACACCGAAGTCGTCAGATAGGGATCGATTTCAGAAAGCCGACGAGAAGCGACCACGGCTTTGTTCGTCTCAATATCCAGCAATGTCGCCGGAATTCGATTCATATTGGTCAGCTCGAGGTCGTCGAAATCGGCCAGGCGTAATTCGCCGGCCAATCCCTCGAGCGTCAGGGTGAGGGCGATGGCGTGACCCACGCTCAATCCGACGACACCGATGCGTAGTTTCGCCGCGGCATCGAGATCCGCGGCGGTCAGCTTATGCCGGTTGCGGTCCAGGCGAAGACGACGAAAAGACAGTGGACCGGGGATTTTCACCAGGGATTTTCGCCACGGAAAGTATGCGAAACGGGGTTTTTCGGTCAGGAGTGCCGGGTCGACCGGTGGGAGGATCTCGGCGAGTGCGCGGGTGGTCTGCGCCGTCAGGTCGGTCACGTCGAGCGGGCCGTCGTCGAACAGGGAATCAGGGACTTCGGACTCGGAGTACAGGACGGCGGTGGTGGCCGGCACGGAGGGCATACCTCATCGTGGCCTACTCGACCGAGCGTCGCCAACCGGGTCGGCAGGTGCCGAATCCGGGAGGAAACGGCGCTCGTGAGCCTGCATAAAAACGCTCTTGTGGCAACATTACACGCGGGGTCAGGGGAGATCTTGCAACCAATTCCTCCATTTCGGAAGGCGCAATCCTGCGATGAAAACGATGAGAACCGCCGGTGAGGTGGTGCGAACGGGGGTTCTGCGTGGCACCGCCGAGGAAGCCGGGTCGGAGTACACGGTCGTCGCGGCCGCACCCCGCCGTGAGAGCGCATTGTGGGATCGGTATCTGAACGGGGCCGCCGCCGCGTACGAACGGCACGGCTGTGCGGCCGCTCTCGACTACGACGAGGTCGTCTCGGGTGCGGGAACGGCGCTGTTCTTCGCGGTCCTCGACGACACCGACCAGGTCCGGGGTGGCCTACGTGTCCAGCCGAGGTTCGGTGCGGCGGCCCAGTCGCATGCGCTGGTCGAGTGGGCCGGACAGCCCGGTCAGGTGCAGCTGGTGAACGCGATCGAGTCGCGACTGGCCGGCGGGATCGTCGAGGTCAAGACGGCCTGGGTGGACGAGAGCTCGCCGACCGCGCGGTCGGTGGCGGGCCAGCTCTCGCGGCTGGGTCTGGTGATCATGGAGATGTCGGGCACCGACCACATGATGGCGACCGCGGCCGACCATGTGCTGCGGCGCTGGCAGTCGGGCGGTGGGCGCGTCGACGAATCCGTGCCGCCGACCCCGTTCCCCGACGAGCGGTACCGCACGCGCCTCATGTGGTGGGATCGTGCCCGCATCCGCGAACACACCACTCTCGAGACGTGGCGACGGATGCGGATGGAAGCCGACATCCTGCAGGCCGCGGGCGCGGCTCAGCTCCTAGCCCGCGTCTCCATCTCGACGAAGTCCGGGGGACGCTGGTAGAAGACCTCGTACAGGCTCGCCGACGGCGGCGATGCCGGCGGGTCCTCCGCGGCGTGGGCGCTCAGCGTGCCGTCGTTCCACACGATCGGGTCGATCGTGTCGATGACCGTGGTGTCGCGGCCGCTCTCCTTGGCCCGGTAGACGCACTCGTCGGCGCGGCCGAGTAGGTTGCCGATGACGTCGTCGGTCGAGTGGGCGCTGCCGTCCCGCGAGGACACCAGCGGTGCGCAGACACCCCCCACACTGATCGTCACCGGTGCGGTCGCGGCCACGGCGGCACGCAGACGTTCGGCGCTGCGCCAGAGCTCTTCCTTGTCACGGACGACGTGGAAGAGGAGGAACTCCTCGCCGCCATAACGACAGACCTCGGAACCGACCGGTGCTTGTTCGCGGATGGCTGCCGCGGCGGAGAGCAGCACGCCGTCGCCGGCAAGGTGCCCGTACTCGTCGTTGATCCGCTTGAAGTGGTCGACGTCGAGCAGCAGGATGCCGATCCATCCGGTCGAGGATCGCGCGGCCGACAGCAACTGGGATGCCCGGATGAGGAAACCGCGACGGTTGAGCAGGCCGGTCAGCGGGTCGATCCCGCAGAGGCGGGTCTGCTGGTCGAGAACGGCCTCCATCGATTTCCGGAGAGCCACCACGAGGAAGACCGGCACGACGATGATGCCGAACATCGCGCCGAAACTGATCAGGAAGGTGGGCACGGAGTCCGCGAGGATCGCGAGGACCAGCGCTGCGCAGGCGCTGGCGACCGCCAGGTGGGACAGGATGAGCCGCGGCGAGGCGGAGATCGCGCCGATCGCCGGGATGACGGCCACGATGGCCAGCACCAGAGCTGCGGTGAGGGGATCGGCGAGGATCAACGATGTGCCGCCGATGCCCGCGATGCCGAATCCGCCGAGGGCAGCGAACTCCGGGTCGGCCAACCGGCGACGCAGGGCGGTGAAGGCGAAGATCAGGGCGATGAACGACCAGATGGCCATCAGGACGATGATCTTGCCCGGCTTGATGGTGTGGGGCGCGAGGAGAGCGATGAGAGGCAGCGGCAGAACGCCACCGGTGCTGATCAGCGTTGCCATGGAGCGCGCGTCGTAGCGCCGCATCACATTCCTGATCAAGGCCATACGCCGGGACCGCTTTCCGTCGCTATGACCGCGCACGCGGTCACGGATACTCCGAACATGGGATTTGCGAAAACAAAATCGTAACCGGAACGAACGAATCCTTCAGTGGCATCGCACCCAGGAGTTGCGACTACCCTACCAGTCGTTTTCTAGCCTTTCTAATTGTTTGCTGAGATCTGAGGAAAAGGGAAAGTGTCGGCGCACACGTCGTCCGATACCGGGACCCCGGAATTCTACGGCCGGGCTGTCGCTCGCGCGTGCCGGCGTGATTGTCGACACCAATCGACGCGGTCGAATTCCTCCGGCCGAATCCGCAGTTCTTCGACCGCGACCCGGCGCGGGTCGTGCGCTACAGAACCGCGGGGTCTGCGAGTAAAGTCTCGCCCACGGCGGGACGTGGCGATCGGGCCGCGGCCGGGGGGATCGGACGAGACAGATGATGGAGTGTTGAACCGCGACGCAACGGTGATCGCGGTCTCGGTGGACCCCTATCACCGCGCTGTCGTCGCCTACGGGCATCAGGCCGCCGTGTCGATCGCCGAACGTTTCGTCGAGCAGGTCCTGAAACCGATCAGTCCGCGCGCCCGGTTCGAACGCCGCTCGGACCTGCAGTGGCTGATCTCCCTCTCCGTCGACGACGGCGGCCACGACGCGCTCATCGACGCGACCCGGCGCAAACTCGGCGCGCACACCGTCAGCGACGGCGATCGCAGCGCCTTCCTCGACGTCTGCATGGGTGTCGCCATAGGTGCAGACCTCCGCGCCGATGAGGCCGACCTGGTGCGGCACGCCGACGCCGCCCTGTGCGTCGCGCTCACCCGGCGGGTGCACGTCGAGTTCGCGCACCCGAGCATGGTGCGGCAGATCAGCGCGGAGGTCGACCTCGCGGCCTGGCTCACCCGGTCGGTGGAGCGCGACTTCTCGGTCTTCTATCAACCGATCGTCGCGATGGCGGACCGGCGGGTGGTCGGTTATGAGTCGCTGCTGCGGTGGCACACCGAATCCGGCGTTCTCGCCCCCGATGCGTTTCTCGCAGTGGCCGAGGGTATCTCGCTGCTCGCGCCGATCGGGCGGCACGCCATCGGGGAGGCCATCCGGGATCTGGCCACCGACATCACCGAGACGGCGGGGGACGAGGCCTTCGTCTCGCTCAACCTCTCGGGACAGCAGCTCTCCGACGAGGGTCTCGTCTGCTACATCGACGGTCTGATCCGCGACCACCGTGTCGACCCGGCGCGGGTGTGGATCGAGGTCCGCGAGGATCAGGTGGTCCGGCTCGAGACCTCGGCGGCCCGGACCGTCAACGGCTTGCACGACCTCGGGTGCACGATCTGCGTCGACGACCTCGGCGCCGGTTTCTCGGCCCTCCGCTACGTCCGCGATCTGCCCGTCGATGTCCTGAAGGTCGATCGCACGCTGATCGCCCAGCTCGTGCACAGTCATTCCGATCGTGCTGTGGTGCGGGCGATCTCGGAGATGGCGGCGGCCACCGGGTTGCGGATGGTGGCCGAGGGCATCGAGAGTGACGATGTGCTGGAGGTGCTCACGGAGTTCGGCTTCGACTATGCGCAGGGATTCTTCTTCGGTCGGCCCGAACCGCTGGCCACCTGGACGGGGCGGTAGGCCGGACCACAGCACGACGATGGCCCCGAGGGCCAGGCGACAGCGAAGGGTGGCGACACCGACGGACTGGCGACACCGGCGGGCCGGTGCGCCGCGAACGGCACACCGGCCCGCCGCTGTGGTCCCCGATGATGTTCGGGGAGAGGGTTTCTCGGACTACGTGGCGGTCGAGGTCTCGATCGCCTGCTGATGGTTGATGCTCTCCACCTCGATGCGGCGCGGTTTGGCCTTCTCGGCCACCGGGATGGTCACGGTGAGCACGCCGTTGTCGTAGCGGGCGGAGATGCCGGCACTGTCGATGAGGTCACCGAGGGTGAGCTGGCGTCGATAGGTACCCGAGAACCGCTCGCTGGCCAGCCACTCGACGCCCTCGTCGGACGGTGCAGATCGCTGGGCGGACAACGTGAGTACGCCGTTGTCGACGCTCACGTCGATCGAGCCCGGGTCGGCGCCCGGCAGGTCGGCGACGAGCATGTAGTGGTCGTCGATCTTGTAGAGGTCCAAGGGCATGAACTTGGGAGTACGCGCGGTTCCGGCAGTCGAACCGGTCAGCATGCCCCGGGCCCAGGCATCCATGTCGGAAAACGGATCGAAACGCAGCACAGCAGTTCACCTCCTGTCTCACAAGGGCTGCCCGCCACTCGTCCGGCGAGCAGCTCAACGCTGTACTGACATCGAAGATAGCACCGGATTCCGCACTCGTCTAGCACTCTCGGGTGGAGAGTGCCAGACGATTTCCCGGCAGGTGTCCGCCGACCTTGCTCAACCGAGTTCGGTTGCGTCGATGGTGAATCCGGCGTCGCGGAGGCGATCGATGAGGGCGTCGCCCATCGCCGCCGCGGTCGTCAGGACACCGGTGCGAGCCGGCAGGCGGTCACGGTCGAGCGCGAGCGCCAGAGCACTCTCGGCGAGCATCACGGCGGTTGCCTTGTATCCGGGGTCGCCCTGGGCGCGCATCTGTGAGCGGTAGCGACGGCCGGTGGACGTCCGGGTGAACGTCTCCACCACGAAATATCCACTGTTGCGGGACTTCTCGCTGGGGCCGTCGCCGGGCTTCGGGAGAACGCGGTCGAGGAGGCGGCGGGTGGGGCCGAAGCTCATGGCACCCATGAAGGCGCCGGTGCCCACGGCCACCGCGCCGGCGGCCAGGGTCGACACGGCCGGGACCCCGCCCACGTTCATCGTCTCCGCATAGTGGAAGTTCGAGCCGTAGGCGTTGTCCAGCAGCGCATTCGACCGCCGCACGATCCGGGTGTTGTGTGCCGCCATGAAGAACGGGGCGAGCGTGCCGCGCAGCGACGGGTCGACCTTCTTGGCGTTGATGATCGACAGGTCGCTCGGCTCGTCGGACAGGCTGACCCGGGGGACCTCACCGGGGCCGCCCGAGAGGGCCTGCGGGTTGAGCATCAGGCGCCGGGCCTGAGAGTTCTTGGCCTCGTCGGCGATGACCCGCATCGAGTCGATGGTGCCGCCGGACAGGCCGCCGCGCATCGACTTCACCACGAGCGTGGTGTCGGTCATCTCGCCTGCCCCGTCTTCGGTGACCTTCTTGTAGAGCGCATAGGTGGTGATGTCGGACGGGACGGAGTCGAAGCCGCAGGAGTGCACGATGCGCGCGCCCGAGGCGACTGCGGTGTCGTGTGCCTTGTCGATGGAGTAGCGGACGAAGGGGACCTCGCCCGTGAGATCGACGTAGTCGGTCCCGGCGGTCGCCGCCGCGACGACGAGCGCCTCGCCGTACTTGAGGTAGGGGCCGACCGTCGTGCAGACGACCTGCGTGCGGGCGACCATCGCGTCGAGCGCGGCCGGCGAGTTGGAGTCGGCCACGATCAGCGGCCAGTCCCGGGCGCGGAGCGGCAGGCGGTCGCGGACCTTGGTCAGCTTGGACTCGTTGCGGCCGGCGAGCGCCACCTTGGTGCCGATCGGGGCGTGGTCGGCGAGGTACCGCGCGGTGATCTCGCCGACGAAGCCGGTGGCGCCGTAGACGACGACGTCGAACTCGCGGCCGTGCGAGCCGGCTGCGGACTGGTTCTCGTTGCTGTTTGTCTCGGTGTTGGATTCCCCGCTCATCCTTCCGACCTTACGTGGGACGCCGGTCACATGTGACCAGGGAGTCAGCTACTTTCCCCGACCACCACGCCGGGAGGCGGCACGCGCGGCGAACGGCGCCACGAACAGCATGAGGAGGACCCGCAGGATCTGCGCCGCGACGACGAAGGCCACGTTGCCGCCGGCCCCGGTCGCCGCCGCCAGGACGGCATAGATGCCGCCCGGGGTGGTCGCGAGGTAGCAGTCGAACATCGACTCCCCGGTCCACGCCGACAGCGCGACACCGAGCAGCGCGCACCCGACACCGATGGCCAGGATCAGGACGAGCGCATACGGCAGGACACGCCCGATCGCGCGCAGACGCTCCATGGTGAAGCCGAGCCCGGCCTGCCAGCCGATCAGCGCATAGGCGACGGTGAGGAGGATCGGGGACACTGCGGCGTCGCCGGCGATGCCGGTGAGCTCGGCGGCCGTCGACAGCGCGAGCGGGCCGAGCAACCCGGCGGCCGGGAGTCGCAGAAGTCGACCCACCGGGATACCGACTCCCAGGCCCACGACGAGCAGCAGCAGCCCCCACGCCTGGTCGGTCCACGACGCCGGGACGACCTCGACCGCGCCCTCGCCGGCCCCGAAGACGAGGGAGGCGACGAGCGGGATCGTGACGGTGACGAGCGCGACGCGCAGGTACTGGATGACCGCGACCATCCGTTCGTCGCCGCCGAACTCACGGGTGAGGGCGACCAGCCCGGAGGCGCCGCCGGCCACCAGTGCGAGCGAACCGGTGAGCGGGTCGACGTCCCGGTGCAGACCCAGGAGTGCGCCGCAGATGACCGAGATCGCCAGGGTCGCGACACCGATCACCAACACCGGGAACCACGTCGAGCCCAGTCCGCTCAGGGTTTCCGGCTCGGCCATCGTCCCGATGTAGACGCCGAGCACACCCTGGGACGAGACGAACGCCCAGCGCGGCACGATCGGGGCGTCGGGGTCGTCGTCGGAATTGCGTTGCCGGGGTGCACGACCGGCGATGGCGAGTAGGCCGGCGACGACGAGACCGGCGAACAGGGCCGCCGCGTCGACGTCGAAGAACTCGAGGATCAGCGTCGCGGCCGCGGTCAGGAGGGCCAGCAGTGTCCAGCGACGCATTGTGCCCACAGTAGGGCAGCACCTCGACGTCGGCCGTGCGAGGTCGAGGTTGGCGGGCCGGGATCAGGCGGGCTGAGCGGTGCCCAGGCTCAGTGCCCCATGGGGTTTCGGGACACCCGGTTGATAGAAGGAGTCGACGGTGCCGACCGCGAAGCCGGCCGCGGTCAGTTCGGCACGGACGTCGCGGGTGAGATGGCAGCCGCCGGCGACGCGTTTCTGGATCGGCTCGAGCCGACGCTGCCACGTGCGTACCTTCTCGTCGGGGGCGAGGCCGTGTTCGAGGAAGGCCAGGGTGCCGCCCGGTCGGAGTACGCGCCGGATCTCGGCGAGGGCCGCGCCGAGGTCGGGGATGGTGCACAGGGTGAAGGTCGACAGCGCGGCGTCGAAGGATTCGTCGTCGAAGGGGAGCTTCTGACCGTCGAGGCCGGAGCGCTCGATCGGCACTCTCGATCCCGCGACGCGGTCGGCGGCCATCGACCAGCCGACGTCGGAGGGTTCGACCGCGGCGACCTCGGTGATCGTGTCGGGGTAGACGCCGACGTTGAGGCCCGAGCCGAAACCGACCTCGAGCGTCCGACCTCTCAGCGGAGCGCAGGCGCGTTGCCGCAGCGGCGTCAGCGCGGACATGCCGCAGGTCATCTCGACCAGATGCGGAACGATGCGGTCACCATAGAAACCCACGTGACCAGCGTAACGCCGCTCCCCGGCGCATCGCCGGGAGTTCGAGTCCCTACGCTTGAGGAATGAATCGACCGGTTCCGAATCCCTCGACGCTGCAGGCGCGGGTCATCGTCGACGAGATGATCCGGGGTGGCGTGCGGGAAGCCGTGCTGTGCCCGGGGTCCCGGAACGCGCCGCTGGCCTTCGCCCTACACGCCGCCGACGCGACGGGCCGGCTGCGGCTGCACGTCCGCATCGACGAGCGGTCGGCGGGCTACCTGGCGTTGGGTCTCGCGGTGTCGTCGAAGGAACCGGTGCCGATCGTCATGACCAGCGGCACGGCCGTGGCGAACATGGGTCCGGCGGTCTTCGAGGCCAACTACGCCCGCGTCCCGCTGGTCGTGATCAGCGCCAACCGGCCCTATGAGCTGCTCGGATCGGGCGCCAACCAGACCGTCGAACAGTTCGGTCTCTTCGGCACCCAGGTGCGTGCCGCGATCAGCCTCGGCCTCGCCGAGCGTGACCTCGACACCAACAGCCAGTGGCGGTCGGCCGTCGGTCGTGTGCTCGCCGCCGCGCGCGGTGCACGCACCGGCAACGCCGGTCCGGTTCAGTTCGACATCCCGCTGCGGGAACCCCTCGTGCCCGATCCGGACGAGGTCGGAGACGACGACCTGGGCTCCTTCGCCGGACGTCCCGGCGGCCTGCCGTGGACGCAGGCGCCGGTGGGCAAACTCGACGTCCCGCTGCCCATCGACCTGTCGCTGGACACGGTCGTGGTGTCCGGTCACGGCTCCGGTGAGCATCCCGCGCTCGCCGACGTGCCGACGGTCGCCGAACCGACCGCGCCGCATCCGGCAACGCCGCTGCACCCGCTCGCACTGGACACTGTGCGACCCAAGCAGGCGATCATCTGCGGCCGTCCGACGCTCCATCGCGGGGTCTCGCGGCTGCTCGCCGACCCCGAGGTCCGGGTCTACGCGCTGACCACCGGCCCGCGCTGGCCCGACGTCTCGGGCAACGTCTTCGCGACCGGCACCCGCATCGAGGTGGTCGGCGAACCGCGCGAGGACTGGATCAAGGAGTGCGCCGCCGTGCAGGAACGCGTGGCCGGTGCGGTGGAGGCCGAGCTCGACGAACCCGGTCCGACCACCGGGCTGCACGTCGCCCGCGCGGTCAGCGCCGCGATGGCACCGGGTGACCAACTCGTCGTCGGGGCGTCGAACCCGATCCGCGACATCGCGCTCGCCGGACGGGTCGCCGAGGGTGTGCGCGTCCTGTCCAACCGTGGCGTCGCCGGCATCGACGGGACCAATTCGACGGCGATCGGCGCCGCACTGGCCCTCGACCACGAACGTCCGGGCGCTCGCACGATCGCGCTGATGGGGGACCTGACGTTCATCCACGACGCCACCGGCCTGGTCATCGGGCCCGGGGAGCCGCGGCCCGACTCGCTGCGGATCGTCGTGGCGAACGACGACGGCGGCGGGATCTTCGGCCTGCTCGAACAGGGCGACCCGCGCTACAACGCCGGGCAGTACGCCGGCGCCTACGAGCGCGTCTTCGGAACCCCGCACCGCACCGACATCGCGTCGATGTGCGCCGGCTTCCACATCCCGCACCGGCGCGTCGGCGTCGACGAACTGCGCAGCGTCCTCGCCGAGAGCCCGACGGCCGGCGGCATCGAGGTGATCGAGGTCGCCACGGATCGGGACCGGCTGCGGTCGGTGCACGCGGCGATCGCGGCCCGTCTGAAGGCGTCGGCGGTCTAGACTGCGCGACGGCGGTCCCGTACCCGCCGCGGCGGCCGGTTACCCTGAACGGCATGAATCCGGTGATCCAGCGACGCGTGCAGCTCGGGCTGCTGGTCGTCGGGATCACCATCACCGCGATGGCGTTCTCGCTCGTCGCCGGCTGCTTCAAGAACGACTCCGCGATCGAGGCCAGCAAGGCCACCGTGATGGCCGAGGTGGTCTCGGTGGACGCGCTGCACGCCGCAGTCGACTTCCAGACGCCCGACGGCTCGTTCCACAGTCCGCGCTTCGGTCTGCTCTATCCCACCGAACTCAGCGAGGGCCAGCGGATCAGCATCGAATACGCCGCCTATAATCCGGATCTCGCGCGCCCGACCGGACGCACCGCCATGCTCTCGATCATCCCGGGCCTGTCCGTCGCCGTCGTCGGCTGGGTGGTCGTCGGCCTGCTGATGGTCGGGGTCGCGGAGTTCAGCCGGCGCCGGAACCGCCGGACCGCGGAGACCGCCGGTGACACCGAACCTTCCGACGCTGATTCTTCCGGCGCCGACGAGGAGTCCGTCAGCCCGCGATGACCGTCGTGGTCCCTCCGGAGATCACGAGTGCTTCGTCGTCGCGCAGGAAATGCAGCCGATGGTCGGCGAACTCCTGCCGCGTCCGATCGATCCGGCCGCGTCCGCCGACGGTTCCCTCCGCATGCGGGACAACCGTGACATCGATGAGTTCGAGGCCGGTGGTCGAGGTCAGGGGCGCTGCCTCGGCCGGGTCGTCGAGTAGCGCGAGCGGCGCGATGTCGGGGCCGGTGACGCACGCCCCGGCACTGACCCCGATGTAGGGCAGTCCGCGCCGGACCGCGTCGACGAGGACGCGGTCGGCGCCCGCGTGGCGGAGCGCGCCGAGAAGATGGAAGACGTTGCCGCCGGACACGAACACCGCGTCGATCTCGCCGAGTGCTCGGGTGAACGTGGCCGCCGAGACGAGTTCCGGATCGACGTCGACGACCTCGAAACCCTGATCGCGGAGGCTGCCGCGATCGAGGTCGAGCCAGGCCTGGTCGGGGTAGATCGACGACGCGGTCGGGATGAAGCCGATGCGGGCACCGGCGGCGACCCGGGGCACGAGGAAGTCGCGCACCGGGGTGAGCCAGCGGCTCAGCAGCAGTAGGTCCATGTCGGGCACACATCCACTGTGCACCGGCGGCGCGGGTCGTCGGGAATTCACCAGGCGTTGCGCATCGAGTCACGCGCTTCGCCGCTGCCGGACAGATCCGACGCGCAGGGTCGGGGTATGCGTGTTGCGATCGTCGCCGAGAGCTTCCTGCCGCAGATGAACGGGGTCGTCAACTCCGTCCTGCGGGTCGTCGATCATCTGGAGTCCACCGGCCACGAGGTGGTCGTCATCGCCCCGGACACGCCGCGGGGATGTGCGTCGGCGCCACGGACAGTCGGTCGGCGTACGCCGGTGCATCTGGTGCCTGCCGTGCGGGTTCCGCGGGTGACGTCGCTGCCGGTCGGGGTGCCGCTGCCGCTGCTGTACCGGGTATTGCGCGACTTCGCGCCCGATGTCGTGCATCTGGCCTCCCCGTTCGTGGTGGGAGCTGCGGGTGCCGCGGCGGCACGGGCGCTGGGTGTGCCGACGGTCGCGGTCTTCCAGACCGACGTCGCCGGGTTCGCCTCGGCCTACCGGCTGGGCGCGGTCGAGAAGGCGGCCTGGCGCTACACCCGCAAACTGCACGAGATGTGCGATCTGACCCTGGTCCCGTCGACCGACACGATGAACGCTCTCGCCGAGCGCGGGGTGCCGCGGTTGCGGCGGTGGGGCCGGGGCGTCGACCTCGACCTGTTCTCGCCCGATCGGCGTAGCGGTGCGCTGCGCGCCGAGTGGTCACGCGGCCAGGAGGACGCACTGGTGTGCGGGTTCGTGGGTCGGCTGGCGCCGGAGAAACATGTCGAGCGGCTGGCGGGACTGTCGGGAGATCCTCGGGTGCGGCTGGTGGTCGTCGGCGACGGTCCCGAACGTGCCCGACTCGAACGGCTGCTGCCGGACGCGGTGTTCGCCGGTGAACTCCGCGGCGAGGCGCTGGCCCGTGCTTACGCATCCTTCGACGTCTTCGCGCATGCCGGCGAACACGAGACGTTCTGTCAGACGATCCAGGAGGCGATGGCCAGCGGCCTGCCCGTCATCGCACCCGACGCCGGTGGGCCACGCGACCTGGTGACGCCGTTCCGCACCGGCTACCTCCTCGAGGTCGCGCGGTACGAGAACATGCTTCCCGCGGTCGTCGACTCGCTGCACGACGACGCGGTGCGAGCCGCATTCGGCCGGGCGGCCGTCCAGACGGTGCGAACACGGACGTGGCCGGCGGTGTGTGCCGAACTCGTCGACCACTACCGGTCGGTGACGGGTGCCGGGGTCGCGGCTCTCGACCGGCCGGCCTGAGCGCGACCAGAATCGCCGGGCCCACCTCGCGGTCATCACACCGTCGGTGCGCGGTAGCGTGACTGCCATGGCATCCACGGGCGCGAACCCACCTCAGCGAGCAAGTCTGGAGAAGGACCCGGCCGAGGTCGCGGCCATGTTCGACGGCGTCGCCCGCCGTTACGACATCACCAACACCGTGCTGTCCTTCGGACAGGATCGCGGGTGGCGCAAGAAGACCCGCAAGGCGCTCGATCTGCGCCCGGGCGACATCGTCCTCGACCTCGCCGCGGGAACCGCGGTGTCGACCGTCGAACTCGCCTCCTCGGGTGCGCACTGTGTCGCAGCCGACTTCTCACTCGGCATGCTGAAGGCCGGCGCCCACCGCAACGTTCCCAAGGTCGCGGCCGACGCGTTGTCGCTCCCGTTCGCCGACAACTCCTTCGACGCGGCCACCATCTCCTTCGGCCTGCGCAACGTAAACGACGTCCCCAAGGCCCTCGCCGAGCTGCGTCGGGTTCTGAAACCCGGTGGGCGACTGGTGATCTGCGAATTCTCGACGCCGACCCTCAAGCCGTTCCGCACCGTGTACATGGAGTACCTGATGAAGGCGCTGCCCGCGGTCGCGACCAAGGTGTCCAGCAGCCCGGCCGCGTATGTCTATCTCGCGGAATCGATCCGGGCCTGGCCCGACCAGTTCGCCCTCGGCGACCTCATCCGTGAAGCGGGCTTCGACCAGGTGCGCTGGCAGAACATGACCGGGGGCATCGCCGCGATCCACTCCGCGCGAGCCTGAGGCTCGTCGCCCACCGCTCCCTGAGGTGGATCAGGAGCCGGCGGCCTGCTGCGCATCCTCGGTGAGGAGTTCATGCGGAACCGGGCAGCCTGCGGCGCCGGCCTTCTCGCCCTTCGGTGCCGGGCAGCCCGCGCCGAAGGTGCCGAGTTCCTCGAGGCGGTAACCGTTGGGGTAGCTGCGGACCTGCTTGGTCTGGCGGCCGAACAGCGGCTCGGTCCGCGGCGGGAAGAACAGCCGGATCGCGAGGCCACGGGCCTTCAGGCCGCCGCGTACCAGGATGCGTTCGACGAGGGTCGGCTTCGGGTACTTGAACGCGGTGAGCAGGCGATCGTCCATGAGCGCGAACGACATCCGGCGCACCACCGCGCGGGGGAGCAGCTTGTAGGGCATGAAGGTGCCCAGCAGGTCCAGCGTCGAGTCCGCGACCGCCAGGGCGTCGGCGCTGAAGGCGAAGTTGGCCGTCTCGTAGTCCTCGTAGAACTGCTTGAAACCCTCGTAGGTTTCCGGGATGTCCTTGATGCCCATGAGCTGCCCGACGCGGCGGTAGTAGTTCGTGAGGCCGCGGACCTCGTGGTTGGTGAGCTTGCGCCACTCGTAGGCGTTGACCCACTCGACCGGGCACACCACGAAAGTCGAGAGCACGTAGAGGAAGTCGCCGTTGGGGATGTCGTACATGCCGTGCATCTGGTTGATGCGGCGGATGCCGGCGCGGCCGAGGGGGCTGTCGACGCCGTGCTCGATCGGGGCGTCGAGCAGGAGCACCGTGTCGTCGTAGCGCTTCTGCGTCGACTCGGTGAACTGGCTCGTCTTGTACAGCAGGTCACCGATGGACGGCACCGCGTACGTGCGGAACAGTGCGAAGCTCAGCGCCTGGGTGATGCCCCAGGGGAACTCCTGGGTGGCCAGCGCCCGGGCGACGGCCGTGGGGTCGTGGTCGGCGTCCATGCGATCGATGTCGCCACGCAGGTGATAGCGCTGCGCCACCCGGTTCTGGACGGCGTGCTTGGCGCGGGTGGCGAGAGTGGATGCGGTGGACATGTTCCATCTCCAGGGTCGGCGGTGGTCTCGATTCTTGCACGGTGTGGTCGGCGCCACACTGTTGGAACAGTACCGCCTCAACGTCTCATTAGGTACCGGGGGTGGTGAGACGTCGCAGATTTTCCCGCGGGACCAATTCCTTCCCGCTTGCCGGATAGCGCACGCGGGAAGGAAACGACACCGCGGGAGGGAAACCCGCACGCGGGAGTTCGGGCCCTCAGGCGAACGGCGGCCGCGGATCGATCCGGTTGGAGACGCGGCCCACGGTCCGCCAGGCGCGGGCCACGAGGTCGGTGTCCTCGTCGGTGATCAGATTGCCCATGACACGGACGACCAGCGACATCAGTTGCGGGGAGCGGATGCCGGGACGGCCGAGCGTGGGCACGGTCTGCGGCATCGTGAGGAGTCCGGCGAGGCGTCGGGCGGCGGAGAACGCGAGCCCGTAGTGGCCGACGAGGATGTCGCGCCAGCGGTCGGTGTAGTCGTCGGCGCCGAGGAGTTCGACGGCGAGCCGGGCGGTCTCCATCGCGTAGTCGATGCCCTCGCCGTTGAGCGGGTTGACGCAAGCGGCGGCGTCGCCGATGAGTACCCAGTTGCGGCCCGCGACGCCGGTCACCGCACCGCCCATCGGCAACAGTGCCGACGCGATGCGGACCGGCGGTCCGTCGAGAGCCCACTCGTCGCGGACCATCGTCGCGTAGTGCTCGAGGATCGGCCGAAGGGCCATGTGCGCCGGGCGTTTCGACGTGGCCAGTGCCCCCACGCCGACGTTGACCAGACCCCCGCCCTCGCTGCCCAGCGGAAACACCCAGCCGTAGCCGGGGAGGAGGTCGCCGTCGGGGCCGCGAAGCTCGAGATGTGAACCCATCCAGTGGGAATCGGCCCGGCCCGACGGTGCGTACGCTCGAGCCGCGACACCGTAGGCGGTGTCTCGATGCCATTCGCGCCCAAGGGCTTTGCCGAGTCCCGACCGCACCCCGTCGGCGACGATCAGGTCGGTCACCCGCACGGTATGGGTGGTGCCGCCCGCGGAGAATGTCACCGCGCCGACCCGGTCGCCGTCCATCGTCACGTCGACGGCCTTGGCGCCCTGGACCATGGCGACACCAGACGACACCGCGTGCGCCCGGATCGCATCGTCGAACTCGGTCCGTGCGACCGCGCTGCCGTACGCGGGGAAGCGGCCCGACGGCCAGCGGACCTGCTGCCGCGCACCCCACCCGTTGAGGAGTAGACCGTCGATGCGGGGCCGGTCGGCCACCAGCGAACCCAGGCCGAGTGCGTCGAGTTCGGCGATCGCGCGCGGGGTGAGTCCGTCGCCGCACGTCTTGTCGCGCGGGAACACCGCGGCGTCGACCAGGACGACGTCACGACCGGCCGCCGCGGCATGTGCTGCCGCCGCCGATCCGCCCGGTCCCGCGCCGACCACCAACACGTCGGCGTGATCGGGGAAGGAGACATCCCGGGGCGTCGATTTCTCAGGGCTCACCCGAACAGTATGTCCGTACCCCGGACCGGATAGGCTCGGCAGGCAGGTGGGGTCACGAGGACACTCGGGCCTCCGCCGACACACATTAGCCGGATCAGACGAGATGGGGCGGCGTAGCTGTGAAGTCCACATTCGCCGGGTTGGACCTGGTATCGGATGAGTTCGCCGAAACGGTGCGCTCCTCGTTGGAGAAGGTCGAGGACCTGCTCCTGGGTGAACTCTCATCCGGAGACGAGGTCATGACCGAGGCGGCGACGCACCTGGCCAAGGCCGGCGGCAAGCGGTTCCGGCCGATGTTCGCAATCCTCGCCTCGCAGTTCGGGCCGCGTCCCGACTCGGAGGACGTGATCACCTCGGCCACCGTCGTGGAGATGATCCACCTCGCGACGCTCTACCACGACGACGTGATGGACGAGGCCTCGATGCGTCGCGGCGCCCCGAGCGCCAACGCCCGCTGGACGAACTCGATCGCGATCCTCTCCGGCGACTTCCTGTTCGCCCGCGCCTCGCGACTGGTGTCGACGCTGGGTCCCGAGGCGGTGCGCATCATCGCCGAGACCTTCGCCGAACTCGTCACCGGCCAGATGCGGGAGACCGTCGGCGTGAAGCCCGGCGCGGACCCCATCGACCATTACCTGCAGGTGGTGTGGGAGAAGACCGGTTCGCTGATCGCGGCCGCCGCACGGTTCGGCGCGATGGCCTCCGGCGCGACCACCGACGACATCGAACGACTCTCCAAGATCGGCGACATCGTCGGCGTCGCCTTCCAGGTGTCCGACGACATCATCGACATCAGCTCGGTGTCGGTCGACTCGGGCAAGACCCCGGGTACCGACCTGCGAGAGGGTGTCCACACCCTGCCCGTGCTCTACGCGCTCACCGTAGACGACGCGACGTCGGCGCGGTTGCGTGAACTCCTCGTCGGTCCCGACGGCGGTTCACGGCCGCTCACCGACGACGCCGAGGTCGCCGAGGCTCTTCGATTGCTCGAATCGTCGGCCGGCATGGCCGCGGCACGCGCGAAGCTGCAGAGCTTCGCCGACGAGGCCCACGCGATGCTCGCCGAGTTGCCGGAGACCCCGGCACACAAGGCGCTCTCGTCGTTGGTGGACTACACCATCGACCGCGTCGGGTAGGTTTCGACACGCCTCCTCGCGGCGCTCGTCGCCTGCTCAACCAGCAGGGTTAGCGGCCGTTGCGGGCCATCTCCTGAAGACGTCGGATGCGTTCGGCGGTCGGCGGGTGGGTGGAGAACATCTTCGCCATGCGATCGCCGGCGCGAAACGGGCTCTCGATCATCATGTGCGACTGCGCGGCGATGTCGGGCTGCGGTGGCAACGGCGCGGCCTGGACGCCGCCGGAGATCTTCGCCAGAGCGGAGGCGAGTGCCAGCGGGTCACCGGTCAGCTCGGCGCCCGACTCGTCGGCCTGGAACTCACGTGACCGCGACACCGCCATCTTCACCAGCGTGGCCGAGATGGGTCCCAGGAACGCGATGAGGATCATCGCGAGCGGGCTGGGGCCGTTGTCGCGGCCGCCGAAGGCGCCCATGAACATCGCGAAGTTCGCCAGACCGCTGATCACCGCGGCCATCGCACCGGCGATGGAACTGATCAGGATGTCGCGGTTGTAGACGTGGGACAGCTCGTGACCGAGTACCGCGCGCAGTTCCCGCTCGTCGAGCAGCTGCAGGATGCCCGTCGTGCAGCACACGGCAGCGTTCTTCGGGTTGCGGCCCGTCGCGAAGGCGTTGGGCGACTCGGTGGGGGAGATGTAGAGCGCCGGCATCGGCTGGTGGGCGGCCGTGGCCAGTTCGCGCACGATCCGGTAGATGACGGGCGCCTGCAGCTCGGTGACGGGCTGGGCGTGCATCGCCTTCAGGGACATCTTGGCGCTGTTGAAGTACACGTAGGCGTTCATGCCCACGGCGACGATCACCGAGCCCCAGAGGATCAGCGGGCTCTGGAACAGGGCACCGATTCCGACGATGATCGCCGACATCACACCCAGTAGGGCTGCGGTCTTCAATCCGTTGAAATGCATCGGGGGTCCTCGTCTGTCGTGCGCCGAACCAGGATGAAGGCGCCTCGTTCATTCAAACGACGCAGTGTCCGTTTGGGTTTCCGACGGCCCGCGGTGCGATCTTGCACACATCTGCGGCCGCCGGGCGTCATGCTCGGTGGGGTCGACGAGCGATATCCCCGCCCGCCAGGGGATCGCGGGCGGGGATGTCGGCGTGAATGTCAGCGGTAGTTGACGAACTGCAGGGCGATCCCGAAGTCCTCGCCCTTGAGCAGGGCGATGACGGCCTGCAGGTCGTCGCGCTTCTTGCTCGAGACGCGCAGCTCGTCGCCCTGGATCTGTGCCTTGACGCCCTTGGGGCCCTCGTCGCGGATCTTCTTGGAGATCTTCTTCGCGTGCTCGGAGTCGATGCCCTGGACCAGCTTGCCGCTGATCTTGAAGGTCTTGCCGGAACCGACGATGTCGCCGGCGTCGAACGCCTTCAGCGAGATGTCGCGGCGGATCAGCTTCTCCTTGAACACCTCGAGACCGGCCTGCGCGCGCTCCTCGGCGTCGGAGGTGATCACGATCGTCTCCTCGCCGGACCACTCGATACCGGTGTTGGTGCCGCGGAAGTCGTAGCGCTGCGACAGCTCCTTGGCAGCCTGGTTGAGGGCGTTGTCGACCTCCTGGCGGTCGACCTTGCTCACCACGTCGAACGATGAATCAGCCATGTCCGACAGGTTATGTCATCGCCTCGGGTGGACTGGGTGCGTGGCGGGGTTTCGACGTAGCCCAACCGGCACAGGTACGCGGCTCGACCGGCAGAGGGGACGACGCCCGACCGGCAGCGCTCGCGTCGGGTCGGCCGGGAGCTGCCAAAACTGAGGCGCTGACCAGCCGGTTTGCGTGGGGACGTATGGTTCGTTGTATTCTTCACCGCGTTGTTCGAACGACCGTCACGGCGGCCGTGGGAGCAGCACGGCAGGTTGCCCGAGCGGCCAAAGGGAGCGGATTGTAAATCCGTCGCGCAAGCTACATAGGTTCGAATCCTATACCTGCCACGACGTGGTGAACATCCATGAAAACTGCCTGACAGATGGTCTCTGACCAGCGATTTGTCTAGCACGGACATGAGTGTGTAACCTCGTTAAGGCTCTCGAGCAGAAATGCCCGGGGCACGCCCCCTTAGCTCAGTCGGCAGAGCGTTTCCATGGTAAGGAAAAGGTCGACGGTTCGATTCCGTCAGGGGGCTCGCTGGACGACAAGTCCGCGGGGCGGTGTAGCTCAGCTGGTTAGAGCGCACGACTCATAATCGTGAGGTCGAGGGATCGAGTCCCTCCACCGCTACACATCGGGTCCGACCGGAACCGAGCGCAAGGGTCGCAAGCCCTGAGGGAACTGCCGAACCCGACCACGTACCACTCGAAAGAAGGCAATCAAGTGGCCTCCTCAACAGATGTTCGCCCCAAGATCACCTTGGCATGCGAGGTGTGCAAGCACCGTAACTACATCACCAAGAAGAACCGCCGCAACGATCCCGATCGCCTCGAGATCAAGAAGTTCTGCCCGAACTGCGGCAAGCATCAGGCGCACAAGGAATCGCGCTAAACGACGTCAGTCGGCGATTCCGGTACAAGAACCAGCACACGGGCTGCCTCTGCGAAGAGGCAGCTCGTTTTGCTTGTTGCCGGGCCAAGGGGTCGCCCGGGCGCAGTGTGCTTCGCACAACTGAATAAATTCAATCGAGACAACACGCGCAGCGCGGCGCGGGTGGGTCGTCGACTTTCGGCCCACGTAGTCCGGTCCGGGCCCCTCCCGGTCGGGCATGCGAAGGGAGCAGTAGTCAATGTCAGACGCGAGTGGAACAGACCTCCAGGAGCGGATCGCCGAGTCGAGGAACGGCGGCGTCAAGCTCACCCCCGAGGAGATCGCCGCGCACACCCAGTCGCTTGTCGGCTTCCACTACACCGTCGACGACTACTACGAGATCGGCCGCGAAGAGGTCCGCAAGCACGCGATGGCCGTGCAGGACGCGCATCCCACCCACTGGAGTGAGAAGGGCGCCCGCGAGTTCGGTCACGAGACCCTCATCGCCGCTCCCACCTACGTCTCCGTGCTCGGCATCATCGCCCAGCGCAAGCTGTTCGAGGACGTGATCACCGGCTACGACATGTGGCAGATCATGCAGACCGACCAGCGCCTCGTCTACCACCAGCCGATGAAGGTCGGGGACCGCCTGATCTGCGACGTCTCCCTCGAGTCGTTCCGCCACGTCAGCAGTCCCGAGATGATCGACCTGATGGTCACCAAGAACGTCATCTGGAATCAGCACGACGAGCCGGTGATGACCACCTGGACCTCGCTCGCCGCACGTCCCGGCATGGACGTCGATCCCGAGCTCGAGGCCTCCCTCGATCACGTGATGATGAAGATCGACGCCATCGGCGATCCCGGGCACACCGTCGAGGCCAAGGCCGGTCGTTACGACCTGCCCGACCCGACCCAGACTCCCGGCGCGTACGCCGCGGTGAACTTCGACACCCTGACCGTCGGGCAGGAACTGACGCCGAAGCGGTACTTCCTCACGCGCGGCAACCTGTCGAACTACGCCGGTGTCGCCGGCGACCCGAACCCGATCCACTTCTCCGATCACGTGATCAGCGCGGCCGGGATGGACGACGTGGTCGCCCACGGCATGCAGACGATGGGCCTCGGCGCGAGCTTCGTATCGGAGTTCATCGGCGACCCGGCCGCTTTCTGCGAGTACAGCGTCCGCTTCACCAGCCCCGTGTACGTCCCGGCCGACGACAGCGCCGCCGTCGACTTCACCGGCAAGGTCAAGTCGCTCGACCCGGAGACCCGACGCGGCACCATCGCGATCACCGCGAAGCAGGGCGACCGCCGGATCTTCGGCCGCGCCACCGTGGTCGTCCAGTTCAACTGACGCCCTCCGCACGCAACACGCCACGACGGCGGCGCCCCCTCGGGGTCGCCGCCGTCGATGCGTACATCGTTTCGGCAGATCGTGCGGTGCGGTGGTGGTGCCAGGCAATCCGCTGGACCGGTCAGCTCGGTCTTGCTACGGTCGCGGCCATGTACTCAGGCATCGCGTCGATGAAGCTCTGGACCCGTCGCTGACGGCGACGAGCCCTCTCATCCTCTGAAGTTCTCGTTCGTCGTCCCGGATTCGCCGTCCGACGCTTTCGTCGTGTCCGGCACCGGTCAGCATTTCGTACCGACGAGCCGAGAGCATACGCATGCCCGCATCACGCACCACTTCATCATCGATCCCCTCTTCTCCGCCCCAGCAGTTTCCCGCAGGGTCGGCCGCACACATCCGCGCGCAAGGACTGCATGTCTCCCGCGGTGACCGGCAGATCCTGAACGACGTCGGCGTGATCGTCTCCGCAGGATCACGACTCGCCGTCGTCGGCGAGAACGGCCGCGGCAAGACCACGCTTCTCCAAGTCCTGGCCGGAATCACCACACCCGACGCGGGAACCGTTGCGCGCCATGGCACCATCGCGTTCGTCGGGCAGGATCTACCAGTCGGTGCGCGCACCGTGGGAAGCCTCGTCGACGACGCGGTCGGCGATGCCCTGGCAGCTTTGGAGCAACTCGATCGGGCGGCCGCGGATCTCGCGACCGGCACCCCGGGAGCCGAGGACGCCTACGCCGATGCGCTCGACCTAGCGACCCGCCTCGACGCGTGGGATGCCCAGCGGCGCATCGACATCGCGCTCGAGGCCTTGTCCGCGTGCGCCGACCGTGCGCGCCCGCTGTCGACGCTGTCGGTAGGCGGGCGACACCGTGTGCGCCTCGCGGTCACCCTCGGTTCCGGTGCCGATCTGCTGCTCCTCGACGAACCCACCAATCATCTCGACGCCGAGGCGCTGCGCTTCCTGACACGACGGCTGCGTGAGCGCGTCGGCGGGATGGCGGTCGTCAGCCATGACCGCGCGTTCCTGCGCGACGTGGCGACCACCTTCGTCGATCTCGACCCCAGCCGTGACGGACGTCCGCGCGTGTATGCGGGCGGGTACGACGGTTGGGTTGCCGGTCGTCGACGGGAGCGTGAGCGATGGGAGCAGGAACACGCGGCGCAGCAGGCCGAACATGCCGAACTCGTGCGGGCCGCCGACGCTGCGAGGGATCGGCTGCAGACCCACTGGAGGCCCGACAAAGGCACCGGGAAGCATCAGCGGGCCACGCGCGCCGGGGGAGCGGTGCAGGCGTTCAACCGCCGCGTGGAGGAACTCGAAGCCCACCGGATCACGGTTCCCGTCCCACCCCGGCACCTGAACCTGCCGGCGTCCGGTACGCGGCCCGGCGCGCCGATCGTCGACGTCACCGACGCGCGGGTGGCCGGTCGGCTGCGGACGCCGGTCTCCGTCGCGCTCACCGGCGGCGACCGGCTGCTGATCGTCGGACCCAACGGTGCCGGCAAGTCGACCCTGCTTGCCGTTCTGGCCGGTCAGACGCACCCGGACGAAGGGCGTGTGGACCTCCGTCGAGATGCCCGCGGCGCGTTCCTCGCGCAGGAGGTACCGAGCTGGGACCCGTATCGCACCGCCCATGAGATCTACGACGAGCAGCGGCGCCGCCTGGAGACGGATCAGCCCGACGTGCCGTCGCTGCGCGGTCTCGGCCTGCTGGACGCGGCGGCCGCGCGAACCCCGGTGGCGCGGCTGTCGCAGGGCCAGCAACGGCGCCTGCACCTGGCACTGTGCCTGGCCGCCCGGGCCGACCTCTTGCTCCTCGACGAGCCGACCAATCACCTGTCGGCGAGCCTCGTCGACGAGCTCACCGAGGCCCTGCAGAACGTCGATTGCGCGGTCGTCGTCGCCACCCACGACCGGAAGATGCTGCACGATCTCGAGGGCTGGCCGCGCATCGAACTCGCAGGACAGCAGGTGTCATGACCGTCTTGGACGACCTCACCGTGTACGGTCGACGAGGGAGCAGGTGGAGCGCGTTTTGGGTCCACAGCCCCGGTGATCTACACTGAAGTGTCTGATTGATTCAGACTTGCGCGCTACCCATAGGGTGGCGCGTTGGTTTTGTCGGCGGTGAAACGTCGGCACCGGTCGCGAGGCCGGGATTCGATGAGATGGCAGCGGAACCACTCCGGTGGGGAAGTCGCAAAGGGGCGTAGCTCAATTGGCAGAGCAGCGGTCTCCAAAACCGCAGGTTGCAGGTTCAAGTCCTGTCGCCCCTGCCCTGGTGAAGGGCACACGTTGACGAGAGGACCGCGAAGTTGAGCAAGCGAGACCGGGCTGCCCGCGCCAAAGAAGCCGCTGAGGGTTCTGCGGCCGATTCGGCTGCGGCTGAGCTCGACGGTCGCGACGAGGCCACCGGCGGTGCGGACGACGAGACGTCGACCGGCGCCGCGAAGGAGCTGCGTCCGTCCGGCAAGCGCTCGGCTCGCGGACGTCGCTCGTCAACCGGTGCATCCGGAACCGACGGAGACACCGACTCCGCCACGGGGTCGGCAGTAGCCGTCAAGGAACGCAAGAAGAAGAAAAAGGCCTCTGCTGAGGAGAGCCGGAATCCGTTCGTTCGGATCTGGGTGTTCCTCACGCAGGTCGTCGCCGAGCTGAAGAAGGTCATCTGGCCGACGCGGCGCGAGATGATCACGTACACGATCGTCGTGCTCGTGTTCGTCATCGTGATGACCGCGTTCATCTCCGGCCTCGACCTGGCCTTTGCCAAGGGCGTCCTCTGGTTGTTCGGCTGACCCACGCGGTGGGTGGCCGGGCGAGCGGGAGCCGACCGGAGATGAACCATAAGGAGCGTGGGCTGCAGTGAGCACCCCGGAGAACGAACTCGCATCGACCGACACCGTCGACGCGGCCGTGACCGACGAGGTCGACGAGGCTGCGGTCGACGAGGCCGGTGACACCGACGTCGAGACGGCCGCCGAGGGCGACGAGGCTCCCGCGACCGACGTCGACTCCGAGGACGCCGACGAGACCCCCGCCGAGGAGGCCCCGGAAGAAGAGGTCGACCCGGTCGAGGAGCTGCGCAAGCAGCTGCGTCGCGCACCCGGCGACTGGTACGTCATCCACAGCTACGCCGGCTACGAGAACAAGGTCAAGGCCAATCTCGAGACCCGCGTGCAGAACCTCGACGTCGGCGACTACATCTTCCAGGTCGAGGTTCCGACCGAAGAGGTCACCGAGATCAAGAACGGCCAGCCCAAGAAGGTCAACCGCAAGGTGCTGCCGGGCTACATCCTCGTTCGCATGGAACTCAACGACGAGTCGTGGGGCGCGGTGCGCAACACCCCGGGTGTCACCGGGTTCGTGGGGATGACCAGCAAGCCGTCGCCGCTGTCGCTCAACGAGGTGCTGCAGTTCCTCATGCCGCGCGCCGAGGCCAAGAAGCCCGCCAAGGGGGGCTCCGCCGCCGAGGGCGTCGAGGCCGCAGCCGCCGCCGCGTCGAACACCATCGAGGTCGACTTCGAGGTCGGCGAGTCGGTCACCGTCATGGACGGCCCGTTTGCCACGCTGCCCGCGTCGATCAGTGAGGTCAACGCCGAGCAGCGCAAGGTGAAGGTGCTCGTGTCGATCTTCGGTCGCGAGACCCCGGTCGAGCTCGGGTTCAATCAGGTCGAGAAGATCTGACTGGTTCCGCGGGAGCGGATGCACAGCAGATAAACACAGACTTTCACGTCTCCAGCGGGCGTGAATTCGCAAGGAAACAAGCAAGGACAAAAGGATGCCTCCCAAGAAGAAGAAGCTCGCCGGGATCATCAAGCTCCAGATCCAGGCAGGCGCGGCCAACCCGGCCCCGCCCGTGGGTCCGGCGCTCGGTCAGCACGGCGTGAACATCATGGAGTTCTGCAAGGCGTACAACGCCGCGACCGAGTCGCAGCGCGGCAACGTCATCCCGGTGGAGATCTTCGTGTACGAAGATCGCTCCTTCGACTTCAAGTTGAAGACCCCGCCGGCAGCGAAGCTCCTGCTCAAGGCTGCAGGCCTGCAGAAGGGCTCCGGCGAGCCCCACACCAACAAGGTCGGCAAGGTGAGCATGGACCAGGTCCGTGAGATCGCCAAGACCAAGGCCGAAGACCTGAACGCCAACGACATCGACCAGGCCGCGAAGATCATCGCCGGTACTGCTCGGTCCATGGGTATCACCGTCGAGTGAGCTTGCGAGCTCGCGCCGTCGACACCGTCGAGGGCTAGACCTACCACAACATCTCGTGGGAGGGCCGGCTCGGCCCGCACCACACACCCCGCCGGTTGAGTGCGGAGAAGGAACAGAGCAATGAGCAAGAAGAGCAAGGCCTACGCGGCTGCGGCCGAGAAGGTCGACAAGTCCAAGCTGTACAGCCCGCTGGAGGCTGTTGAGCTGGCGAAGGAAACCTCGTCGAAGAACACCGACGCGACCGTTGAGGTTGCGATCCGGCTGGGCGTCGACCCCCGTAAGGCAGACCAGATGGTTCGAGGCACCGTCAACCTGCCGCACGGCACGGGTAAGACCGCCCGCGTGATCGTGTTCGCCGCCGGCGACAAGGCCGCCGAGGCCACCGCCGCCGGTGCCGACGAGGTCGGCGCCGAGGACCTGATCGAGCGCATCCAGGGCGGTTGGCTGGACTTCGACGCCGCGATCGCCACCCCGGATCAGATGGCCAAGGTCGGCCGCATCGCGCGTGTCCTCGGACCGCGTGGCCTGATGCCGAACCCGAAGACGGGCACCGTGACCACCGATGTCACCAAGGCCGTCAACGACATCAAGGGCGGCAAGATCAACTTCCGTGTCGACAAGGCAGCCAACCTGCACTTCGTCATCGGCAAGGCTTCGTTCGACCCGGCCAAGCTGGCCGAGAACTACGGCGCCGCGTACGACGAGATCATGCGTGCGAAGCCGTCGGCAGCCAAGGGCCGCTACATCAAGAAGGTCACCGTCTCGACCACCACGGGCCCGGGCATCCCGGTCGACCCGCAGGTCAGCCGCAACTTCGCCGAAGCTCCCCAGGCCTGATCCTGGCGCTCGCGCGTAACTAGAGACACCCACGAGGGGCCTGGCAGTCGATGCCGGGCCCCTCGTGCTCTGTCTCCCCAGTTCTTCCATCGGAGGTCAGTGGCTCGTGGTGAGAATCCGTCTCGGAACCCGTCGTGGTGGTGCGGCGGTGGCTGCCGTGTTGCTGTCGCTGCTGCTGGTGATCGTCGGTTGTGGCACCGACGGTGGCCAGGCCGATGACGCATCCCCCGCGGGCATCCCGTCGACGATCGTGTCGATCAGCCCGACGACCACCGAGATGCTCTTCGCCGTCGGCGCGGGCGATCAGGTGGTCGCGGTCGACGACCAGTCCGACTTCCCGGCCGAGGCCCCGCGGACCTCGCTGTCGGGTTACACCCCGAACCTCGAGGCGATCCTCGCCTACGACCCCGATCTCGTCGTCCTCACCGACGACAACAACGACATCATCGCCGGCCTCGACCGGGTGGGCGTCGACGTGCTGCAGATCCCGGCGGCGAAGAACCTCGACGAGACGTACGCGCAGATCCAGCAGGTGGGTGACGCCACCGGCCATGCCGAGTCGGCCGATGAGCTCGTCGCCTCGATGCGCGACGAGATCGAGAAGACCATCCGCACAGTCCCGCTGCGCGAGGTTCCGCTGACCTACTTCCACGAGCTCGACGACACTTACTACACCGTCACCGACGACACCTACCTCGGTCAGGTCTACAGCCTGCTCGGTCTGCGGTCGATCGCCACCGGTCAGAGCGGCTATCCGCAGCTGTCACCCGAGTACATCCTGGAGAGCGATCCCGAGGTCATCTTCCTCGCCGACTCGCAGTGCTGTGGGGTCACACCGGAGAAGGTCGCCGCGCGTGCCGGCTGGGACGACCTGCGGGCCGTCGCGAACGGTCAGGTCCACGTCCTCGACGAGGACATCGCGAGCCGATGGGGACCCCGCGTCGTCGACCTGGTCCGCGACATCGCGCAGATCGTCTCCGGCGTCGACGGACAGCCAACGAACTGAGATGTCGAGCCGTCACATCGGGGTGATCTGCGCGGCCGTCGCAGTGCTGCTGGGCGCATGCATGCTCGCAGTCCTCGTCGGCCCGGCCGGACTGACCCCGAAGGGCGTGCTGCTCGACCTCCTCGACCAACTCCCGCTCGTCGACGTCGAATCCGGGCTCACCCCCCGCCAGCAGACGATCTTGTGGGAGGTGCGGATGCCGCGCGTGGCGCTGGGAGCGCTGGTCGGTGCGATGCTCGCCGTCGCGGGTGCCGCCTACCAGGGTGTCTTCCGCAATCCGCTCGCAGACCCGTACCTGCTCGGTGTGTCCAGCGGTGCGGGACTCGGCGCGACCGTCGCGATCGTCCTGGGCGGTGCCGCGGGCACGATCGGCCTGCCACCCGCGGCGTTCGTCGGCGGCATCCTGGCCGTGGCCGCGACCTATGCGCTGGGCCGGACCGTCGGCGGCGGCCGCACCGAGGTGGTCATCATCCTCGCCGGAGTCGCGGTCGCGGCGTTCGCGAATGCCCTCCAGACCTTCCTCATGCAGCAGCACGACGACACGCTGCGGCAGGTCTACAACTGGATGCTCGGCCGCCTGGCGACCGACGGCTGGTCCGAGGTCGTCACCGTGCTGCCGTACGTCCTCGCGTGCGTCGCCGTCATCGTGCTGTTCGGGCGCACACTCGACGTCATGGCGGTCGGTGACATCGAGGCGTCGAGCCTGGGGATCAGACCTGACCGCGTGCGCCTGCTGCTGGTCTGCGTCGCGACGCTCGGCACCGCGGCGGTGGTGTCGGTGAGCGGATTGATCGGTTTCGTCGGCATCGTCATCCCGCACGCCGTCCGGCTCCTCGTCGGTCCTGGGCACCGGCTGCTGCTGCCGTTGTCGCTGCTCGTGGGTGCGGCCTTCCTGGTGCTGGCGGACGTGGTCGCGCGGACCGCGATGTCGCCGTCGGAGTTGCCGATCGGCGTGGTCACCGCCGCCATCGGCGCGCCCTTCTTCCTTGTCGTCCTCCGGCGCAGCGGACGGAGCGTCGAATGACCGCCGCGATCACCTGTCGAGGTGTGTGCGCGTCGCGCGGGGGAGTGGAGGTCCTGCACGACGTCGACCTCGAGATCGGTTCCGGCACCTGGGTCTCCCTGGTGGGGCCCAACGGTTCGGGTAAGACGACGCTGCTGCACTCCCTCGCCGGGTTGGTGGCCTCGACCGGGCGGGTCGACGTCGCGGGTGTCGACCCGGGTCGTGCGCGCCGCCGCGAGATCGCCCGGGCCGTGGCGCTGATGCCGCAGCGGCCGATCGTCCCGGAGGGCACGTCGGTGCGGGAGCTCATCGGCCTCGGCCGCACCCCGCACATCGCCCGATTCGGCAGCGAGACCCGCTCGGACCGCGAGGTTGTCGACGACGTCATCGAGCGACTCGACCTCGTGGAGTTCGCGAACCGTTCCGCCTCGGCACTGTCGGGCGGTGAGTTGCAGCGGGTGGTGCTCGCCCGGGCACTCGCCCAGCAGCCGCGCGTGTTGTTGCTCGACGAACCGACCAGCGCTCTCGACATCGGCCACCAGCAGCAGGTCCTCGACCTCGTCGACTCCATGCGGCAGGCCAGTGAGCTGACCGTGATCGCGGCGATGCACGACCTGACATCGGCGGCCCAGTACGGACAGCGCCTCGTGCTCCTCGACCGGGGACGTATCGTCGCCGACGGTACGCCCGCGGAGGTCCTGACGGCCGAACGCCTGCAGGACGTCTATGCCGCCAATGTCGAGGTGCTCGACCGCCGCGACGGCCCGGCCGTGTTGCCGGTGCGTGATCCGGGACCACGGAAACGATGAAGGTCACGCTGCTCGGCACGGGTGCCGCCGACGGCTGGCCGAATGCGTTCTGCCGCTGCGAGTCCTGTGCCGACGCGCGGCGCCGGCGGGACTTTCGCGCGCAGACCGCGGCACTCGTCGACGACGTGCTGATGCTCGACTTCGGCCCCGACGCTCCGGGTTCGGCAATACGCCAAGGATTTTCCCTCGCCGGGGTACGGCATGTCCTGATCACCCATGCGCACGCCGATCATCTTGCACCGCAATCATTGCTGTTCCGGTCGTGGGTGGAGGGGGTCGGTGACCTGGAACTGATCGGTCCGGCCGATGCTCTCGATGTGTGTCGCCCGTGGGTGGGGCCCGACGCCGGCGTGCGGTTCACGCCGGTCGTCGCGGGTGACCAGGTGCGGGTGGGGGACCACGACGTGCGGGTGCTCCCGGCGCGCCACCAGGTCTTTCGCGACGGTGATGCGGTCTTGTACGACGTCACCGGTCCCGACGGTATGAGGCTGCTGTGGGCGACGGACACCGGTGTGTGGCCCGACGATTGGTTCGATGCGGTGACCGGGGCCGAGTTCGACGCGGTCTTCCTCGAGGAGACCTTCGGCGATCGTGAGGACCTGTCCGATGGGCATCTCGGGTTACCCGGGTTTGCGACGATGATACCGGCACTGCGTGGAGTGGGTGCCGTCGTCGACTCCACCGACGTCGTCGCAGTCCATCTGGGACACCACAATCCGCCGGTCGGCGTGCTCCGAGAGCGGCTTCGGGATCTCGGCGCGCGGCCGGGACGAGACGGGGAGGTGCTCGACTTGGGCGAGTCGGTCGGGCGGCGGATCTTCGTCACCGGAGGGGCGAGGTCGGGGAAGTCGCGGTATGCCGAAGGTCTGCTGGCCGGCGTCGACGACGTCGTCTATGTCGCCGCCGGCGGTCCGCGAGCCGGCGATCCCGACTGGGACCGACGCGTCGAACTCCATCGTGAACGACGCCCCGCATCGTGGACGACGGTCGAGGACACGGAGGTGGCCGGTGTCCTACGATCCGCGCGTCACCCGGTCCTCGTCGACTGTCTCGGAACCTGGCTGGCCGCCCGGATCGATCACCACGATGCCTGGGAGAGCGGCGAACTCGATGCCGTGCGGTCCGACGTCGAGGATCTCCTCGACGCCTGGCGGAGTTGCCCGGTGCCCGTCGTCGCGGTCAGCAACGAGGTCGGTAGCGGCGTCGTCCCGGCCACCGGGTCGGGCCGTCTCTTCCGCGACGAACTCGGCCGACTGAATGCCGAGATGGCCGACCGCGCCGACCAGGTCGTGATGACGGTCGCCGGTCAACCCCTGGTGGTGCGGTAGCCCGGTGCGGGTGAACAGGTGAACGGCGATGTCACTGGATGACGAACGTCCTGGAGTCCCGGGCGCCCATCCCGGACATGTTCTCGTAGGCGGTGATCGTGAAGGTACCCGGCTTGTTGTAGAAGGGGTCGGTGAACGTGGCGCTGCCCTCGCAGACCGTCGCGTGGTACGTAGGAAGGCTCGTGCCCCGGAAGGTGATGTCGATTCGACAGGGTATGTCCCTGCCCTGGGCGCCGAAGACGCGCGCCGACCACTTCACCCTGGGTGCGAACGGTCTGCTGTAACGATTCGGGCCGAGTTCGCTGCCGAGAGAATTCTCCACCGACATCCTGATACTGGGGAGCACGCCGAGGAGGGGCGCCGACAGGCTTCCGGAGTCGTTGCCGGGCAACGGCAACCCGGGAGCGGCGGAAGCGGGCGACGTGATCATGGTGGCGGCGGCTGCCACGGTCAATGCGGCTATTCCCAATGTGCGTCTCATTTTCGAACTCCTACTCGAACCGAATGGTGCGGCGAAACGTATGTTGCGGCAGCAATGCCCTCGACCGACTGGAATCACGGTACGTGGACGATGTCCGATTTGCGTCATCTGGTCGAAGGTATTTCACCTCTGATAACAAACCGGCCGGATCATTCGCGTTCGTGGGGGTGCTCAGCCGAGCCAGTCGTTGCCGCCTAGTCCGAGTTGCCGGACGTCGAGGGTGGGCGTGATCCCCGACGCCGGCGCGAGGTCATGTGCCTCGAGGACCGACCGCAGTGTCTCGGCGGCGTCGATGTTGAGCGGGCTCGACACCCACATCGCGTAGGGGAGGTTCACGAAGCGGTTCTCGCGCACCGCCTTCAGATTGCGGCTGGCGGGGTTGGTGCGCAGAGCGTCGATCTTCTGCTCCACGGACTGGCCGGGATAGTCGACGAAGACGATCAGATCGGGGTCGGCGGTGGCGATCCGTTCCCAGCTCACCGCGGTCCAGGTGTCCTCGACATCCTCGGTCGCGTTGCGCGCGCCCGCCGCGTCGATGATGCCCTGCGGGCCACCGAAGGAGCCCGACGAGAAGATGGTGTCGGAGACGCTGTCGAAGACGAAGACCGTCGGTTTCGATGCCGGTTGCGGTGCAGCACGGAGTTTTTCGAGGCGGTCGGAGATGTCGTCGGCGACCGTCGCGCCCTGCTCGGGATTGCCGGCGATGGTGCCGATGTTGCGCAGGTCGGTGTCGAGCGCGACCCATGGGTCCATCGTGCCGCGCTGAGCCTGGCCGTCGACCTGACGGCACGCCTCCGACAGCTGATACACGTCGATCCCGTGGGAGGCCAGGATCTCCGGGGTGATGCCGCGGGACTCGCTCATGCCGTAGTTGTAGCCGGCGTAGAGGACCTGCGGTTTGGCGCCGACGATGTTCTCGAGGGTGGGCTGCTCGGTGGCGACCTCGTCGAGCGTGTCGACCTGTGGGCCGTATTCGAGTCGGAGAACGTCCTTGTCGCGGGCGAGCGCACTGACGGCGACGATCTTGTCTCTGGCGCCCGCCGCCAGCGCGATCGCGATCATCCCGCCGTCGTTGACGAACAGGCGATCGAGAGGCTGGTCGAAGGCGACCTCGGCGCCACAGTTGGTGACGGTGACGCGGTCGGTTGCGACGGCGCCGGACTCGGTGCCGCAGCCCGCTGCGATGCCCAGGACGACGGCGAGCGTGGCGTATCGGGTGATGTTGTGTCTCATCGGTTTTCCTTGGTGGCGTAGACCTGCGGTGCAGGAGAGGTGGGGGAGTCGAGCAGCAGATGGGGGAGGCCGGTCTCGGGGTGTGGCACGACGGTGCCGGACACATCGAAGACCGACGCCAGCAGCGGCGGGGTCAGCACCTCGACCGGTGGGCCGTGTGCGGTGACGCCGCCGTCGGAAATGACGGCGACGGAGTCGAAGTGGCGGAGGACGAGGTCGAGGTCGTGCATCGCGGCGATCACAGTCGCCTCGAGGTCGTCGAGGACCTGCATCAACCGCAGTCGCCAGGCCGCGTCGAGATGATTCGTCGGCTCGTCGAGCACAAGGATCGGCGTCTGCTGTGCGATTGCGCGGGCGAGCACCACCCGGTGCCGTTTACCGCCGGACAGCTGCGTACACGAACGGTGTTCCCAACCGCCCAGTCCCACCTGCTCCAGTGCGGACCGGACGATCGCGTGGTCGTCGGAGTTACGTATGGCCCAGGCGGATCGGTACGGCGTGCGTCCCAGGCCCACCGCTTCGGCGACCGTGAGTTCGGCCGACGGGTGTTCATCCTGACCGACCACCGCGATCGACAGCGCGCGACGCCGAGCCGGAAGACGATCGAGATCGTCGTCGCCCAACCGGATTCGCCCCTCGGCCGGTTGTTCGAGACCGCACAGTGTCCGCAGCAACGTGGTCTTGCCCGCCCCGTTGGGTCCGACGATGGCGAGCCGGGTTCCGGCAGGGACGTCGAGATCCACGTCGCGCAGTATCGGGCGGCCACTTCGACGGCAACTGATGGCGTTCGCGCACAGGGACATCGAGCGCTGCACGGCGCCCATCAGGCTTCGCCGCCGAACACGTACTGGCGCCGTCCCATCAGGAACAGGAAGATCGGTGCGCCGATCAGTCCGGTGACGATGCCCAGCGGCATCTCGCGAGGTGACGCGGCCACTCGTGAGATGACGTCGACCCACACCAGGAACAGTGCACCGCCGCAGACCGCTACGGGAATCATCGCGCGGTGCGTCGCACCGACGAGCAGGCGTGCCGCGTGAGGGACGATCAAGCCCACGAATCCGATTCCACCCGCGACTGAGACCAGAACGCCGACCAGGATTCCCTGGACCGCGAACAGCGCGTTTCGCATGGCGCGCAACGGAACCCCGAGAGATGTCGCGGTGTCGGTCCCGGCTGCGTAGGCGTCGAGCCAGGAGTGGATCGCGAGCATGGCGAGCACCGTGACCACGACGACAACCCCGGCGATCTGCACTTTCGCCCAGGTCGCGCCGGCGACGCTGCCCAACATCCAGAACATCACGTTGTCGGCGGCATGCGGGTCGGCCGCGGTGAAGACCAGCAGTGAGGACAGCGCCAGGAACGCCGACGACAGAACCACTCCGGAGAGGATCAGGCGTAGGGCGGTCAGTCCGCCCTGCGCCCGGGCGACGGCGTACACGGTGACCGAGGCCGCGAGCGCGCCGATCAGCGCGCCGCCGGACAACGCCCAGACACCCAGGGCGGCAAACGATCCGAGAGTGATCACCGCCGTCGCACCCACCGCGGCGCCGGCCGACACGCCCAGCAGGTACGGCTCGGCGAGCGGGTTGCGGACGAGGGCCTGCATGACGGCGCCGGCGAGCGCCAGACCGGCGCCGACGATCGCCGCGAGAACCGAACGCGGCAAACGGAGATCCCAGATGATCACGGAGTGGGCGGCGTCGAGCTCGTCGCCTCGCAGGCGCCCGGCGACGGTTCGCCAGACATCGCCGAGCGGGATGGTCTCGGCACCGAAAGCGGTGGCGATCGCGATGTTCACCAAGGTGAGCGCGAGAAGGATCAGGGCAAGGGGCAACGACGGGAGTCGCCGTACCGACATGGCGGTGGCGATCATCGTCGTGCCGTCGGGAGGACGGGACACGTGTGGAACTGCCTTTGGTCTGGGCATCTGTGCGCGAGACGCCGGGTGGACTCGACGAGAACGGCAGGTATTCGGACTCGGGTTCGTCCGAACCCGACGCCTTCCCGGGTTGCCCCAGTGGCCTGATGTCGGGTCCGTCCCCCATACCGCTGCGCGCCAGTCCTGGATTCGCACCAGGTTCCCTGGCACCCGCCTGTGCAGGTGCGACCGCTCTCACCGGTGAGGTTAGCAATACGGACACGGAGCTCTCACCGACCCGTCTCCAAGTCGTCGGGCGAGGGATGCCCGGAGGTCTTAGGCTGGGCGCTGACAGGCAACGGACAGGTGCGAATCGAACCGAGGCGAACGGTGATCTGATGGACGGACGACCCACGAAACTGGCGATCATCGGGGCGGGCGCGGTCGGCACCGCGATCGCCTACTCGGCGCTGATCCGCGGGGTCGCGCGCACGGTCGCGTTGCTGGACATCAAGGCCGCCAAGGTCACCGCCGAGGTGCTCGACCTGTCCCACGGTCTGGAGTTCGTACCGCGCGCCGACATCATCGGCTCCAACGACGTGTCGGTGTGCGCCGACGCCGACGTCGTCGTGTTCACCGCCGGAGCCAAGCAGAAGCCGGGACAGTCCCGACTCGAATTAGCCGAGGCCACAATCGGTTTGACGCGCGCCATCCTGCCGGATGTGCTCGAGGTGGCACCGAACGCGATCTACCTGATGGTGACCAACCCGGTGGACGTCGTCACCCATGCGGCGCAGAAGATCACCGGCCTGCCGCCGAATCAGCTGTTCGGGTCGGGAACCGTGCTGGACTCGTCGCGGCTGCGGTTCCTCGTCGCGCAGCACTGCGGGGTAGCGGTGCAGAGTGTGCACTCGTATGTCGTCGGCGAGCACGGTGACAGCGAGATCCCGCTGTGGTCGTCGGCGACGATCGGTGGCGTGCCGCTGACGTCGTGGACGCCGCTACCGGGGCGTCCGGAGATGGATGCCGTTGCACGGGAGCGTATCCGGGACGAGGTCGTGCACGCCGCCTACGCCATCATCGAGGGGAAGGGGGCCACCAACTACGCCATCGGCCTCGCCGCCACCCGTATCGTCGAAGCCGTTCTGAACGACGAACACCGGGTGCTCCCGGTGTCCACGGTCGCCTCCGGATTCCCCGGGCTCGATGATGTGTGTCTCTCCCTGCCGACCGTCGTCGACCGCGGTGGTGCGCAGACGCGCCTCGAGGTGCCGCTGTCGCCGGACGAGGAAGCCGGTCTGCTCGCCTCGGCGGAGACGCTACGCCGGATGCAGGCGCGATTCGGGTTGTAGGGGCAGGCACTGTCCATCGGGTGGACCAATCTCGGTGCTCCATGCCGGTGCGGCATCCTCGCCGGGGTAGTTTCACCTGGTCACATCGGTGGAAGAGAAGGTTCGACGATGAGTGGTTCGCGGAAGACGGTTCTGGGTCTTGTCGCTGCGGCGTCGATGGCGATCGCGCCGCTGATGGTGGCGGCACCTGCATCGGCGGCGACCGACTACGCCAACTGCGCGGCACTCAACGCCGACTACCCGCACGGCGCCGGCGAGCCCGGCGCCGTCGACTCGACCTCCGGCACGCCGGTTACGAACTTCACCGTCGACCAGGCCCTCTACGACGCCAACGACGAGAGCGACCGCGACAAGGACGGCATCGCCTGCGAGCAGAACTGACCCTTCGGTCACACACTGTGCGTGAGGGTCTCCGACCTGGCTTTTTCTGCTCGCCTGCAGTCCGATGGAACCGATCGGGCGCGCAGATAGTCTGAACTACATGCGCGACGACAAGCTGCTCACCCGGATCTCCGCCCTCCTGCGGCAGGCGGAGAACACCGACAACGAGCATGAGGCCGAGACGTTCATGCAGGCCGCACAACGCCTTGCCACGGCGTCGTCGATCGATCTCGCCGTGGCCCGCGCGCACGATCCCGCCGCGCGTAAGCAGGTCACCCCGATCTCGCGGCAGATCAAGATCGGCGAGCCGGGTAAGCGTGGCCTGCGCACCTACGTGCAATTGTTCGTGGCGATCACCATGGCCAACGACGTGACCGTCGACGTCGCGAGCAACTCGACCTTCGTCCTCGCCTACGGGTACGAGGCCGACATCGACGCCTGCGAGGCGCTCTACACGTCGCTGATCATCCAGATGGTCGCGGCGAGCGATGCCTATCTGCGGTCGGGGGCGTACAAGGGCGAGACCTTCGCGCGGGTCGTCACGAAGGGCAGCGGCTGGCGAGCGCGGCGGGTGATCGAGGAGAAGCCGCTGTCGCCGATCACTGCGCGACTCAACTTCCAGTCGGCCTTCGCCGAACGCATCGGCAAACGTCTCACCGAGGCCCGCGACGCCGCCCGCGAAGAAGCACTCGCCGCCGAACGGCGCTCAGGTGATCCGGAACGCTCGACGGCGCTGGCCCTGCGCAACAAGGAACTCGAGGTCACCGACTTCTACAAGACCGAGTCCACCGCTCGCGGCACGTGGCGGGCATCGAGCGCGTCGGCCGGCTATTCGGAGGCCGCCCGGAAGGCGGGGGACCGGGCGGGGCGTCGGGCCAAGATCGGCGCCGACCGTGAATTCGGCGGTGCGCGAGGCGCTCTGGAGGCCTGACGAGTGGTCAGGCGCCGCGGTCGTACCAGGCCACCGATGGGGTCGGAGCAAACGGGGTCGGGGTTCCCGCCCAACGTCGAACCCAGGTGCCGATACGTCCGGAGTCGGTGGCCACGCCGTGCACGACGATGGCCGTGACCACCAGGATCGCAGCGAACACGAACAGCCAGCTGATCGCGACGAACACGATGCCGAGAGTGCCGAAATAGCGGATCGTTCCCGACGCCAACGTGGGCAGCGCGAGCCGGCTGCCGGCCAGCAGGGCAGTGATCAGCAGCCCCGTGACCACACCGTTGAGGGCGAGAAGACGCAGCGGGACCTGGGTGGACACCAGCAAGCGCGGGATGGCGGTGAAGGTGCCCGACCAGATCGTCACCGTCACTCCGAAGACCAGCACGATGCCGAGGAGGCCGCTGCCGCCGAGGTGGAGGCCGAACAGTGTCTCGGCGTGCAGGCCGGTCGACAGCCCCTGCGCGGTGACCGCGGTCGGGATGAGGAACAGCACGATCACCCAGCGCCAGAAAGCTCGCCACGGCAGTTTGGTGACGCCCCAGATCGCGACATACATTCGGCCGAGTGCACGTGACAGGGAGGTGGCGCCGGCGATGGTCATGAGTGCGCCGATGATCCCGAAGGTGGCGAACGACTGCGGGTTGTCCACCGAGTTGTGGTCGAGTTTGCTCACCGGGATGCCGAGCCCGCTCAGGGCGTCGTCGACGACGTCGCTGCCCGGGAGCGTGAGCAGCAGGATGACGATGGGCAGGATCGAGGTGAAGGCCTGCGCGGCGAGGGTCATCGCGCGGTCGGTGATGTCGCCGCGCGCGATGTCGGTGAGGATGCGCAGGCTCAGCGTCGCGCCCGGCAGTCGCAGCACACGTTCGCCGATCGCGTGCAGGTCGGGACGGCGCATGAAAACTCCCATCGGGTACGGCGGACCCTCATCATCATTGGTGATGCCATGAGTCCGCGTGACACCGGGCGTGCCCGGTACTACGACGCCGAGCGACTCGTCTTCCGACTCTTCGACACCGCGTCCTCCTCGCGCACCGTGCAGCTGGCCGGAACCGAACTCACGCTGCCCGCCGAGGCCCGGTTCGCCTCGATCGACGCGGTGCGCGACTACGTGGGACGGGTGCTGGAGTTGCCGAGCGTACGGTCGCGGTTCCCACGCGCCGCCGAGCCGGTGTCGGTGCGCGAGCGGCGCGGCCAGAGCTCGGCACACTACGCCCGGTCGACGACGATCTCCGGTGACAAGTTGCTCAGCGCGGAGATCGCGATCCCGTCGTCGGCGGAGGGCCGGTGGGCGCTACGCGAGCTCGTGGTGCTGCACGAGCTCGCCCATCACCTCGACGACTCCAAGGGGCCGGGGCACGGCCGCGGCTTCGTGCTCACCTTCATCGAACTCGTGGGCCTCGTCCTCGGCCCCGAGGCGGCCTTCGTGTTCCGCGTGGTGCTGGCCGATTCCGGGATCGGCTGATCGGGCGCCTAGTGCCCGGTGATCTCCTTCGCGGCATGGCCGATGGTGGCCTCACCGCCGGTCATGATCCGCATGAACTCGCGCTGTTCGGCGGCGCCGCGGATCGCTGCACGTTCGCGTCCGCCGGGGCGTTGCGCCTGCACCGAACGGATGATGTTCACCGGGAACCGGATCGCCGGATACCACGGTGGGACGAACGGCAGTCCGAGTGTGCGCATCGCCGCCGGTCCCAGAAAGCCGCTGGTGACCGAGAGGTGTTGTGCGCGAGCGATCTTGCGACGTAACTTCGGGAACCGCGAGTAGTTCCACTGCAGCGGATCGTCGGCCATGGGCACCGAGAGCTGTTTGGTCGTCTCGTCGGGGGTGGAGAGGACGTACGAGGTCTGGAGCAGCACGCGGATCGCGTCGCGAAAGCCCCTGGGCAGGAACTCGTCCTGCACGCCGAGTAGCCATCCGGCGTACCGGGTGAGGTGCGCGACGGCGTCATAATCACTGGGGCGGTTGACGAGTCCCATCATGACCACGCCCAGGCTGGGCGAGACGAGTGCTCCGACGAGCGTCGCGGCCATGTCCGTCTGATTGATGGGGAGCCCCCAGGTATCGGAATCCCAGTCGGGTAGTGCCGCGACGTGGCGCCGGACCATCGCGTGGATCAGGCGGACGCGCAGCGTCGACCGGTAACCGATTCCCTGTGGCAGCAAACCGTTTTCGGTGATGACGTCGGTGGCCCACTGGGTGGTCTCGGCGAACCGTGTGTTCGAGCCCTTCTCGAGAGCGCCGGTGCGCAGCAGCGTCTGGTTGAAACCGGCGAACTGGTAGCCGCCGAGTAGGGCGACGTCACGCGCCACGTACAGGCCGTCGGCGCCTCCGCTGCGCATGACCCGCGCGCCCTTCTCGATCAGGTCGCGGTCGACCCAGGTGGGTACGGTTTCCACCTCGGTGAAGAACTCGCGCAGCGGGGCCGGGGCGTCGTCGATCGAGTCGATGCCGTTGACGAGTGCCCGCTCGAACAGCGGACGGGACCGGGCCATTCCGGCGGTGTGCATCCACTCGACCAGGCGATCCGCCGGCTCGTCGCCGACCGTCAGGAGTTCACCGAGATGACGGAACAGTTCGCGGTCGGGTTTGCGCAGACCCAGCAGGGGTCCGACGAGCCGCAGGCCGATCGGGATCTTGCAGGGTCCGTCCGGGTGGCGGGACGGGATAGTCGGTGCGGGGGTGCTCGGCGGCGCCTGCGGCGGCGTGGTGGCAACCCGTGCGGTGGTCATCGGACGTGCACTCCGATCGGAGGTTCTGGGCAACGGCTGTCACCCAGAACGTAGGTCGGAGGTACGACGGTGTCAATGGGACGGACAAAAAGAACCGTCCCAAATTGCAGGTAGGGGCGCTGCGCAGCTAGAGCTGCACCGCCTCGGGTGCGTCGGCGCACAGTCCCTCACCCGCGAGCAACGTGAGGTAACTCGGATGGTCGGGGTCGAGGACCAGGCGCTGCCTGCGGCCGCGTGCCTTGATCAGGTCGGGCACCACCGTGAGGTAGCGGGGCAGGCTCGCCGCGTAGACGTCGACGCGTAGGCGGTGCCCCGGCTGCAGGACCGCGTCGGTCGGGACCAGGTCGACGTCGATGCGGACCGGCTCGTCGGCGGGCACCGGCAGCTTGCGCTTGTGGGACAGGTAGTGATGCGCCGAGAGCAGGCTGCCGTCGGTCGCGTAGGTCGACTTGCTGCGGTCCAGTGCGCGATTCGACGCGGAGAGGGCGCCGTTGGTGAGCACCGTCGACGTGCCGTCGGGCGCAACGTCGTTCACGGTCACCGCCCAGATCGCCTCGTGGGCGGTGGTTGCGACGTTGAGTCGCAGGTTCATCGCGCCGCTGATCGGGGTGGCCTCGAGAACCGGGCCGGTGGTGAACGACAACGCGCCCCGCTCCTGGAAGCGTGCGTCCTTGGCGTAATCGGCGCCGAGGACCATCGTGGCGCCGGCGGTCACCTGGGTCATGTCGCGCGATCGGAGACCGCGGATGTCGGGGCGGATGTGCAACGACGAGACACCCTGTGCGGGAGTCGAACCCAGCGAGCCGTCGTGTACCGCATGGTCGGCGGTCGACGAGGCATCGGCCGTCAGGTACAACCGCTTCGGCTCGACGCCCGGGCGGGGGAAGTTCTGTCCGGCGGTCCACGCACCGCCCTGCTGCAGCATCGTGACCGGCCCGTAGTACTCGACGCCGTTGCGGTGCCCCTTGAGCCAGCGGTCGAACCAGGCGCGTTCGAGGACGTCCAGACGCGGTGGCGCGAACTTGCCGCCGTATCCCGAACCGACGTCGAGGTGATAGCCGTCGCCGACAATCATCTGCTTGCGGCCCGGTTCCATGTTCAGCCGCTCGTAGACGCCGGTTGCACTGCGGCCGAACAGGTCATGCCAGGCGCCGACGGTGAACGTGGGTGCCTCGATGCGGTCGACGATCGGGTCGCGTTCGTCGAAATACGGGTCGTCGAAGATGCGCGGGTCGCGGGCGGTGAGGAAACCCCAGAGCAGCGAGGGGATCTCGGTGGCCGGCGACTTCACCCGGTCGATGGCCCACCTCAACGCGTGACCGCTGGTGATGTCCCGAATGATGTTGGCGGGATTGGGCACCCACTTGAGCATGTTCACCGCCGACAGCCACACCGGGATGAACGCCGACGGCATGCCGCCGGTGATGTAGATGTCGCGCACGATGTCGTCGCAACCCTCCACTGCGAAGACGGCTTTCAGCTGCGGCGGGCGCTTGTCCGCGGCCTGTAGCGAGTTGATCGCCGAATACGACCAGCCGGCCAGGCCGACGGTGCCGTCGCACCAGTCCTGCTCGCTGACCCAGTCGATGATCTCGACGGAGTCCTCCTGCTCGCGCGGGCCGAGGATCTGCCACTTGCCGTGGCTCGCACCGGTGCCGCGGACGTCGACGACGACCTGTACATAGCCGCTGCGCACCAGGTTGCGGTTGATGCCGAAGACGTCGAAGACGCCCCCCGACAGCGTCTGGGTGAGGGTGGTGAGGCCCTCGAGTGCGGTACCGGCCGCATCGATCGACGCCGACGCGGTGTGCAACGCCTTGCCGAGGACGGGAGCGTGCAGCGCCTGGTCGACGAAGTCGATGGCGGCCCGGTTGTACGGGTTGATGTTGATGATCGCGGGGTACGGGGTGAGGACCGTCTGGCCGAACCGGTTGGCCGGACGGATCACGGTGGCACGCAGGACGACCCCGTCGCTCATGGTGATCGAGACGTCACGGTCGATGACGACGCGCGGGTACAGCTGCTTGCCGTCGACCTGTTCACGCCAGCGGATGCCGTCGGCGCCTCCGGTGGGGTCGCCGAGGGGGAGCGTGCCGAAATGGGGTGCTTCCGTGGGACGTCGCGAAGGCGAAGGGGCCGGCCGCGCACGGCGTTCCGCGGGGTCCAACTGATACGTCATGGTGCACCACCCTGCCTGGGGTGAGAGGTGTCGCACCGCGAGTGCTGCTGGTCGAGATGGCCGGGTGGACACCGACACCCCTTCGTGTCGGTCGTGGGCGCCGGACCCGCTCCGCTGGCGGCGGATGTCAGTGTGTTCCAGGTCACCTCACGCGTTCGCTGAAGAATAGCTCAGCGCCGGTATCGGATGGCTAACCAGGTGGCCTCGGTTTGGCCATCGGAGGTCTACGGCCGGTCACATTCCGGTAGCGACAGGTCGATCGCGGCCGCCGCCTCGAGGACCATCCACGCCGACAGCTGCACCGACAGATTGCGTTCGGGGACCTCCGAGGGCATCACCGCACCCGCCACGAACTGGGCTTTCTTGCCGGCGGCCGTAGGGATGACGGCCCTGCTGCGCCAGTCGCTGCCGAACACGACGCGGCCGCGGACCTCGGTGCGGTTCGCCCACGCCGCATCGGCACTCGAGGTCACGATTCGGGCTGCCCGGGCACGCAATTCATCCGATCCGTCGACATCCGGGAGGTCGGTGGCGATGAGCCCGAGATAGCGGGCGAGCACCCCGTGGAAGAGGCCGCCGTCGCCACCGCCGCCGCCCTTGATCACCCCGTCGGTGCAGGAGTGCTTCTCGACGGCACCGAGGAGGCGGGCCAGACGGTCCAGATGGCGCTGTCCGCCGGTCGCGCGGAAGGCCTCGAGTTCGGCGCCGAGGACGACGCCCTGACAGTAGGTATAGGTGCCGGTCTCGGCCTTCAGCGAACCGTCGGGCTGCTTCTTCAGGCCGTCGATGACGAGGTGCGTCTTCGGGTCGATGAGGTTGGCGTCCATCCAGTCACACATCGCGACCGCGCGTTCGACGTGACCGGTACGGGCGACCAGGATGGCCGCGGGGCCGTTCGCCGGGGCGTTGAAGAACTGGTCGGTGGTGCGCCAGGGGATACCGCCCCCGTCCTCGGGAACCCAGGCGTCGAGCATGCGCCGGGTCAGGACCTCCAGGCCGCGTCGATGGTCGAGGTCGAGGTGACGGTCGGCGCGTTCGATCGCCAGTCCCAGCCACGCCATGTCGTCGTAGTAGTTGTTCGTCCACCGTCCGAGGTTGCGCACCTTGATCCCGCGCAACACCCGGTTGGCGTCGTCGGCGACATCGGGGTCGAAGGAGCGGTCTCCGTGTGCGGAACCTTCGGGTCTGTGGATCGCGGCGTCGACGAGGAGGTCGACGAGATGTGCGTGCCACCAGTAGTGCCAGGATCCGAGATGCGCCGCGACGAACCCGATCGGCCAGGCGACCGCCGCCGTCCGCGTCGCCGGCAGCCAGAAGGCGCGCTGCAGATGCCGCGCCGCGACGGCGTCCATGGCGGCCTGCGCGCGCTCGTTGGCGTCGTGCGCGTCGGTCGATTTGGTTTGTTCCCCCACAAGGACGTAGCCTAGTCGTCGGTGTGATGCACAACCGTGCGTCGTATCGGTTCAACCAGAGACCGTTGGTCGTCGGGAACTCCCGAACGAAGGCGCGACGAAGTCGCCGGCCCACGCAGGATGAACGAGGAATGTGGTCCCACACATCAGTGTGCGTCTTCACGCCCCGTGCCTGCGTGCCGGGGCGTTTGTCATTTCCGCCCTCGATCGCCTCCACGGCCCGTCGCTCAGTTGAACCCGACCAACTCAAGTGACGAGGAGAGGAGGCGAAGTATGGCCAAGTCCGAAAAGGTCGCCGCTGTTGCGGAGATCGCAGAGCAGTTCAAGGGCTCCTCGGCGGCAGTGGTCACGGAATACCGTGGACTCACCGTCACCCAGATCTCCCAGCTGCGACGTTCCCTCGGTGAGGGTGCAACCTACTCCGTCGCCAAGAACACCCTGGTGAAGCGTGCCGCAGCTGATGCGGGCGTGGAAGGGCTCGACGAGCTGTTCACCGGTCCGACCGCCATCGCCTTCATCGAAGGTGAGCCGGTTGTGGCCGCGAAGGCGATCAAGACGTTCGCCAAGGACAACAAGGCTCTGGTCATCAAGGGCGGGTACATGGACGGCCGCGCGCTGTCCGTTGCCGAGATCGAGCAGATCGCCGACCTTGAGACCCGTGAGGTCTTGCTGGCCAAGCTCGCCGGCGCCATGAAGGGCAACTTGGCTAAGGCAGCCGGTCTGTTCAACCAGCCGGCATCGCAGGTCGCGCGTCTCGCAGCGGCCCTGCAGGAGAAGAAGAACGAAGCCGGCGAATAACTCGCCGCACCAAGCCAATCCCCGGACCATACGGGGATGCACACCAACCCCGTACGGGGACTTACAGGAAGGACGCCACCATGGCGAAGCTCACCGCTGACGAGCTCATCGAGCAGTTCAAGGAACTGACCCTGCTGGAGCTCAGCGATTTCGTGAAGAAGTTCGAAGAGGTCTTCGAGGTCACCGCGGCCGCTCCGGTCGCCGTTGCCGCTGCCGGTGCCCCGGCTGCCGGTGGCGCTGAGGCTGCTGCCGAGCAGGACGAGTTCGACGTCGTGCTCGAGAGCGCCGGCGACAAGAAGATCCAGGTCATCAAGGTCGTCCGCGAGGTCGTCTCGGGCCTGGGCCTGAAGGAAGCCAAGGACCTCGTCGAGAGCGCTCCGAAGGCTCTGCTGGAGAAGGTCGACAAGGACGCCGCCGAGGCTGCCAAGGCCAAGCTCGAAGAGGCTGGCGCCAAGGTCTCCGTCAAGTAAGACTCTTCTTACGCGACTCACGAGCCCGGGACAGCATTGCTGTCCCGGGCTTGTTGCTGTTTGGGCACTCGACTCTCGTGGCGGCCTGACTTCCAGACCTCATTTCGACGTTGCGACCTCGATCGAAGTCGCAGCGTCGAAATGAAGTCTGAGAGTGGCTCGCTCAGGCGGCCGCGAGCCCCAACTTCACGAGCCAGGGTCTCAGGAGGCCGACCAGCTCTCCTCGTTCGAGCTCGGCCCACGTCCAGCGGACCACCATGATCCCCATGGCTCGCAGGGCGTCCTCGCGCCGCTTCTCGCGTAGCAGTGCCTCTCGTGGGGTCTCTGCGGGGCGCATTCCGTACTTCTGGAGTCCGTCGAACTCGCCGACGAGCCGACCGTCCCAGTCGAAGTCCGCCCGCGCCTCGCCCTGTGACGTCCGGAACCTGTGCTGCAGGCGTGGGACGGGGAGTCCGGCTGCAATCATCTGGGCGCGGCTCCACGATTCACCTACGCTCTCCGACGACGAGTCGGCGAACGACAGGGCGCGTCGTGCGATTCTGGTCCCGGGCCGCCGTGATCGTGCGTCGAGGATGGCTGTCATGGCCGATGGATCGGCCTTCATCGCCAGCGCTCGGTCGAAGGCCACGAGTGCTTGCGCGAAGTCGCCGTTCGTCGCGACGTCGACCGCAGTGCGCTCGAGTGTCGTCACCTCGATCCCGTCGACGATCTTGATCTCGGCGGATGTCAGCGGACCGTTGTGCACATGTCGGTGGCCGCGCACGAAACCGCCCGCGTTCGACTTCTTGGTGAGATGGACAGCTTCGCGGTCGGGGTGGAGGAGTTCCAGGCCGAGGATGGCTGCGGCCGAATCATGACTCAGCGTCGTCGTGCCGCGATCGCGCGCCGAGGTCGCCACCGCGATGGACCGCAGGCGATGGGCCGCGGTGGGATCGGCAGTGTCGGGGGTGGCTTCCACGTAGACCCCTGGCGCCAGTCGGATCAAGTCGCCCCCGTCCACCGCCGCTGCGACGGTGTCGTCGGTGATGCCGACCCGCAGCGTCGATTCGCGCCGTATGAGTCCGTGTCGATCGGTCGGGAACCAAGTCATGAGGATTGGACGCACGAGGCGCCTTCTCGGTTCAATTTCCATCGCCGAAACGGACACTTCCCGAGTGACCTGGGACTCTGCGTCCGGCATCACATCCGGCGCTGATGTCCGACTTCCCTCACTTCGTTCCATCGGCTAATGTCATCGACGCAGCGAGAGTTACCGGCTGGTAGCTTTCGCGGGCGCAAGCTGAGTGACTCCGGTCGCGTTGTGGGAGGTCTCCGGTCGGTTACAGTGACCCCAACCACAAATTGCAACCGGTTGGTGTGCGGCCACACCGTGGCCGCTCTCGGGGGCAGCGATCGTCTGGAGGAAGTTGTGGGTGTAGAGGTCAGTGTCGAGGGGCTCACCAAGTCGTTCGGTTCTCAGAACATTTGGCGTGATGTCACTCTGACCCTCCCGGAGGGGGAAGTCTCCGCGCTGCTCGGTCCGTCGGGTACCGGTAAGTCGGTGTTCCTGAAGACCTTGATCGGTCTGCTGCATCCCGAGCAGGGTTCGGTGATCATCGACGGCACCGACATCACGCAGTGTTCGGCCAAGGAACTCTATGAGATCCGCAAGCTGTTCGGTGTGTTGTTCCAGGACGGTGCGCTGTTCGGTTCGATGAGCCTGTTCGACAACATCGCGTTCCCGCTTCGTGAGCACACGAAGAAGAAGGAGAACGAGGTCCGCGACATCGTGATGGAGAAGATCGACCTGGTCGGTCTGACCGGTGCCGAGGACAAGCTGCCCGGTGAGATCTCCGGCGGTATGCGCAAGCGTGCCGGTTTGGCTCGTGCGCTGGTTCTCGATCCGCAGATCATTCTGTGCGACGAGCCGGACTCGGGTCTGGATCCGGTTCGTACCGCTTATATCTCGCAGCTGTTGATCGACATCAACGCGCAGATCGACGCGACGATCCTGATCGTGACGCACAACATCAACATCGCTCGTACCATCCCGGACAACATCGGCATGCTCTTCCGCAAGGAGCTGGTGATGTTCGGTCCGCGCGAGCAGTTGCTGACCTCGGAGCAGCCGGTGGTCAAGCAGTTCCTCTCCGGTGATCGTTTCGGTCCGATCGGCATGTCCGAGGAGAAGGACGAGGCCGTCCAGAAGCAGGAAGAGGCCATGCAGGCCGCGGGTATCTCCGGTGGTGGTACCAAAGAGGACTTCACCGAGATCATCCCGCAGGTCCAGCCCAATCCCGGTATGCCCGAACGCAAGGCGATCGCCCGTCACCGAGAGCGCGTCCACGCGATGCTGCCCGACCTGCCGGAGAACGCGCAGGAAGCGATCCGCCGCAGCCAGGAGCAGGAAGACCAGATCCGCGAGGAGAGCCGCGCGCACGCCGAGGACATGGCGGGCGGCGGCGGACGCCACGGCGGAGACAACGAGTGGACCAGCGCTCCCGCCGGGAACGTGGCCGTCGCCGACTCCAAGACCGACGTCATCGACTACGGCGGCAGCGATGCGCCCACCGAACAGTGGCAGACGCCCGGTGGCGGCGACGCACTGACCAAGCCCAGTCATCGTGCTGCTGACGGGAACGAAGGGCGGACAAGCTAGGGATGACCAATGCCACCACGCGTGGCGTCGACCGAATCGCGCAGGCCGGAACAGGTGCACTCGCCCAGACCGGCAATATTGTTCAGCTCTTCGTCGATGTTGCACGCCAGACCTTTGTGCGGCCGTTCCAGTGGCGGGAGTTCATCCAGCAGGCGTGGTTCATCGCCAGTGTGACGATCCTGCCCACCGCCCTGATCGCGATTCCCTTCGGCGCCATCGTCTCCTTGCAGACGGGCTCGCTGATCAAACAACTCGGTGCCGAGTCGTACACCGGTGCGGCCAGCGTGCTGGTCGTCATCCAGCAGGGGTCGCCACTGGTGACCTCGCTGCTCATCGCGGGTGCGGCCGGATCGGCGGTCGCCGCCGACCTCGGTTCGCGCACCATCCGTGAGGAGATCGACGCCATGGAGGTGCTGGGCATCAACCCGATCCAGCGTCTCGTGGTCCCGCGTGTGCTGGCCATGGTTCTGGTCGCGATGCTGCTCAACGGCCTCGTCGCCGTCATCGGCATCGGTGGTGGTTACTTCTTCAACGTGGTGGTGCAGGGTGGCACCCCGGGCGCCTACCTGGCGTCGTTCGGTGCCCTCGCCCAATTGCCCGACCTCTACGTCTCGACGCTGAAGGCAGCCATCTTCGGTGTGCTGGCGGGCGTCGTCGCCTCCTACAAGGGGCTCAACCCCAAGGGCGGGCCGAAGGGTGTGGGTGACGCCGTCAACCAGAGCGTCGTCATCACCTTCCTGCTGCTGTTCCTCGCCAACCTGATCATCACTGCGGTCTACCTGCAGATCGTCCCACCGAAGGGGAGCTAGACGTGACCGATGGTGGCGGTGGCGTGACGATCGCCAAGAGCAGGCCCGAGTACTACATGTACGAGGCCCGCAAACAGCTGGGCAAACCACTCAAGGTGCTCGACGGTGCCGGCGAGCAGATGTCGTTCTACGGCCGCACGCTCGCGTGGATGCCGAAGACGTTGGTGCACTACACCCGTGAGGTCATGCGCCTGCTCGCCGAGGTCGCCTTCGGCTCGGGCGGACTCGCGGTCATCGGCGGCACCATCGGCGTGATGGTGCTGATGTCAGGTTTCACCGGCGTCGTCGTCGGCCTGCAGGGTTACGCCGCGCTCGACCAGATCGGGTCGCAGGCCCTGACCGGCTTCCTGTCGGCCTACGTCAACACCCGTGAGGTGGCGCCCCTCGTGGCGGGCCTCGCACTGTCCGCGACCGTCGGCTGTGGCTTCACCGCCCAGCTCGGCGCCATGCGGATCTCGGAAGAGATCGACGCCCTCGAGACGATGGCCGTGCCGTCGATCCCGTTCCTGGTGTCGACCCGCGTGATCGCCGGCTTCATCGCGGTCATCCCGCTGTACGTGCTGGGTCTGCTGTCGGCGTATCTCGCGTCACGCGTGGTGACGACCGTCTTCAACGGGCAGTCGGGCGGCTCTTATGACCACTACTTCAACCTGTTCCTGCCGCCGGCCGATGTGCTCTGGTCGTTCGGCAAGGTGCTGGTTTTCGCCTTCGTGATCATCCTGGTGCATTGCTACTACGGCTACTACGCATCGGGCGGTCCCGCGGGTGTGGGCGTGGCCGTCGGTCACGCGGTCCGAGCGGCATTGGTCCTCATCGCGGTTCTCGACTTCTTCCTGGGTCTCGCGATCTGGGGCACCACGACGACTGTCAGAGTGGGAGGTTAGGCGTGTCGACCCTGCGCAAGAGGCTGCTCGGCCTGGTCTTCTTCATCGTGGTCGCACTGTTCCTGACCGCGACCATCACCAAGTTCAACAAGACGTTCCAGGACTTCACCGACGTCACCCTGCTGACCGACTCCACCGGCAACGCCCTCCCCGCGAACGCCGACGTGAAGGCGCGCGGCATGATCGTCGGCGAGGTCCGCGCGGTCAAGCCCGCCCCCGACGGCTCGGTGGAGGTCATCCTCGGCCTCGATCCGACCAAGGCCTCGGAGCTGTCCGACAAGACCACCGCGCGCATCCTGCCGAAGACGCTCTTCGGTGAGCGGTACGTGGCGCTGCAGGTTCCCGAGGACAACAACGGTCCGACGCTGAAGAACGGCGCGACCATCGAGACCGACAAGAGCGGCAACGCTCTCGAGGTCCAGCAGTTGTTCGACAAGCTGCTGCCGGTGCTCGAGGCGATCCCGCCGCAGGATCTCAACGCGACGCTCACCTCGCTGTCGAAGGCGCTGTCGGGTCGCGGCGAGCAGCTCGGCACCACGCTCGAGGAGCTCGACGAGATCTTCGGCGAGATCAACAAGAACCTGCCCGACCTCGAGGGCACCCTCGAGGGTCTGGCGACCTTCTCGCAGACCTACTCGCAGGCACTGCCCGACGTCGTCGACGCGCTGGACTCGTTCCGCACCACGTCGAACACCATCGTCGAACGGCAGAGCGATCTGCGGACACTGATCGCGACCCTCGGTGTGGCGTCCGACGACCTCACCGGATGGCTGCGCCAGAACCGGACCGACCTGATCGACCTGTTCGTCGACTCCGAGCAACTGCTCGTCGGGTTGGCCAAGCAGTCCCCGACCTTCGCCTGCACCTTCCGCAACTTCGCCGGTCTGATCCCCGAGTCACGCAACATCGTGGGCGAGGGCACCAAGAACCCCGGTGTGCGCGTGAACCTGCAGTTCGTCAACCCCCGTGGCCGTTACCTACCGAACCAGGACGAACCCCGCTTCATGGATCTCGACCCGCCCGCCGTGTGCTACGAGCCCGCCAAAAACGGTCGCCCGTTCCCGCAGTACCCGGGTGGCGGCCTCGCCGACGGCAGCTACCAGCCGCCGTCACGCAACGCGGGCCCGCGGACCGTCAAGCAACTCCCGCAGCCGCAGTTCAGCGGGATCCCCGCGGGAACGGTGAAGCCCAACCCGTTCGACGACCCGGACTATCGCAAGCAGCTGCAGGTGATCTACGGCGCGACCACCGGTGAGTCGCCGGAGTCGGTGCCGACCTGGGTCACCATGATCGCCGGCGGCGCCCTCCAGGGAGCGAAGGTCAACATCAAATGAGGTCGATCGTCGCGCCCCTGGTCAAGCTGATCATCTTCGCGGTGGTCACCGTGGTCACCACCAGCCTGCTCGCGCTCACCATCGCGAACGCCGGCGGTGACGGCGGCGCCGAGTTCAAGGCCGTCTTCTCCGACGCCACGCTGCTGAACGCCGGAGACGACGTCCGCATCGCCGGCGTCCGGGTGGGACAGGTGGAGAAGGTCGAGGTCTACGACCGCAACCGGGCGATGGTCTCGTTCAACGTCGACCGCGACCGGCTGCCGGACGGCACGCAGCTCTACATCCGCTACCGGAACCTCACCGGTCTGCGATACCTCGGCCTCGAGCGGGGAGCGGGTGACCCGTCGCAGACCGTGCCTCAGGGCCATACCTTCGGTCTGGAACCCGGCAGCACCGACACGCATCCGCCGGTGAACCTCACCGAACTGTTCAACGGGTTCCGCCCGCTGTTCCAGCAGCTGTCGGCCGAGGACGTCAACAAGCTGACCGAGCAGATCATCGCGATCTTCGACGGTCAGGGCGGCTCGATCACGCGCCTGGTCAGCGACACCGCGGACCTGACGAACGCGATCGCGGACAAGGACAAGGTGATCGGTGAACTGATCGGGAACCTCACCAAGGTCCTCGACACCGTCAACCGCAACGACAAGCAGTTCACCAGCCTCCTCGACAACACCGAGAAGCTCGTGACCGGCCTTGCGGGGCAGCGCGGTTCGGTGGGGTCGGCGATCACGTCGGTGTCGAACCTGACCTCGGTCACCGCGAACATCCTCGGCGCGACGCGGCCGTCCATCCAGGGCGACATCGCCGGTCTGAAGTCGCTCGCCGACCAGATCAATAAGCGTGACGCGGACATCGAGGAGACGCTGACCAACCTGCCGATCAAAGCGCAGAAGATCGGCCGGGCCGCGACCTTCGGCTCCTGGTTCCAGTTCTATCTGTGCGGCATCGACGTGGTGGCCGGCAACGGCAAGTCGCCGCTGCTGACCCAGCCGGTGGTCCCGCTGCCCGACATCAATCACGTGCTCTACACCAGTGCGGCAACCCGCTGCTGGGCCGACGAGAAGCCAGGGGGGTGACCACGATGGCAGACGACTACACGAACGCCGACAACACGAACGACGCCGGGCAGAAGCCGGCGAAGGCGCAGCACCCGCATCGCCGGTTCGGTGGTCGACGCAGCCCGGTGAGCATCGGTGCCATCGGCATCCTGATCCTGATGATGCTCGGACTCAGCGCGTTCTACCTGACCGACGTCCCGCTGCTGGGCGCCGGCGCCCGCTACACCGCGAAGTTCAGCGAGGCCGCCGGGCTCAAGCCCGGCAACGAGGTGCGTGTCGCCGGCGTGAAGGTCGGCGAGGTCGACGACGTGAAGCTCAACGGAGACCTCGTCGACGTCACCTTCAAGGTGGAGAACACCTGGATCGGTAACCAGACGCAGGCCTCGATCCAGATCAAGACGATCCTGGGTCAGAAGTTCCTGTCGCTGAACCCGCGCGGCAGCGAGCCCGCCGATCCCGACGTCCCGCTGACCGACACGGTCGCGCCCTACGACGTCATCGAGGCGTTCTCGGCGGCGACGAATCAGATCGAGGACTTCGACAACGATCAGCTGGCCGAGTCGATGCGCGTGCTGTCCGACGCCTTCTCGGGCACCGCCGGCACCACCGGCCCGGCCCTCGACGGCCTGGCGCGTCTGTCCAACACGATCGCCAGCCGTGACCAGGAGGTGCAGAAGCTCCTCTCCGCGACCAAGGACACGTCAAAGCTGCTGGCCGATCGCAACGAGGAGTTCGTGCGCCTGATCGCCGGTGCGGGACAGCTGCTCGACGAGCTGAACAACCGGCAGCGGTCCATCTCCGCGCTGCTGGCCAGCACGACGAGCCTCGGCGACTCGCTCACCGGCATCGTCCGTGACAACGAGGAACAGATCGGACCGGCGCTCGACGCGCTGAAGGGCGTCAACGAGCTGCTGCAGCGCCAGAACCAGAACATCCGCGACTCGATCAAGTACATGGCGCCGTTCTATCGGCTCTACGCCAACGTGCTCGGTAACGGTCGCTGGTTCGAGTCGTCCGTGGTGAACCTGCTGCCGCCGGCGCTGCCGCAGCAGAACACGACGCGTCCGCCGAACAAGACGCTGGACCAGAACAACGGCGGAACGGAGGCAGGCTGATGACCGCGCCAGACCTGACACAGACCTCCGGCCCCGGCCGGTGGTTCACACCCCGTCACATCGTGGCGCTCGTCCTCGGCCTGATCATCGCGCTGGTCGTCGCCGGTGCGCTGTGGTGGGTGTTCTCGTCGATCGGGACCACCAAGATCACCGCGACGTTCAAGCGTTCGGTCGGCATCTACTCCGGTTCCGACGTGCGCATCCTCGGCGTGGCAGTGGGCAAGGTCGACTCGGTGACGCCGCAGGGCGACACCGTGAGGGTGACGATGACCGTCGACCGCGGCATCACCCTGCCCGAGGACGTCCGCGCCGTGCAGGTGATCCCGTCGGTGGTCGCCGACCGCTACGTGCAGCTGACCCCGGCCTACACCGGTGGGCCGAAGGCCTCGCGTGACATCACCCTCGACGTGAACCAGACGATGGTCCCGGTGGAGGTCGACGAGCTCTACCGCAGCGTCAAGGAACTGTCCGACGCTCTCGGTCCCGACGGTGCCAACAAGCAGGACGGCACCGGACGTCAGGGCGCGGTGAGCGAACTCGTCGCGACCGGCGCCGCGAACCTCGAGGGCAACGGCGAGAAGCTCGGCGCGGCCATCGAGAACCTGTCGAAGGCCACCACGACCCTCAGCGACTCGCGCGGCAACCTCTTCGACACGGTCAAGAACCTCAACACCTTCGTCGGCGCGCTGCGCGAGAACGACGCCCAGGTGCGGCAGTTCAACACGCAGATGGCCTCGTTCAACCAGTTCCTGGCAGGCGAACGCGACCAGCTCGCGTCGGCGCTGAACAAGCTGTCGATCGCCCTCGGCGACGTGGCACGCTTTCTCGACGAGAACCGTGAGCAGATCGGCGAGACCGTCAAGGATCTCCAGCCGACCACTCAGGCGCTGCTCGACCAGAAGACCAACCTCAAAGAGATCCTCACCGTTCTGCCGGTCACGATCAGCAACCTGATCAACGCCTACGACGCGGAGTCGGGAACCCTGGCGATGCGTCTGACGATCCCGGATCTGCAGGACCTGATCGGCGCCCAGTGCCGGCTGCTCGATCTCGGTCAGCTGCTTCCGGGCAACCCGCAGGCCACGCAGTTCAGCAACACGCTCCGGCCGCTGATCAGCCAGTGTGAGGCCCTGGGCAAGCAGATCACCGACGGCGTGCTCGAGCCGCTTCTGCCGGTGCTCCCCTTCGGCATCATGAGCAACAACAAGCTGCAGAGGGCGCCGGTCCCCGGCACGGTCCCGGGTAACCCCGATCCCGAGCTCGGCACCCCGTCATCGTCGCGGGCACCCGCGCCGCCGGCCGCACGTGCACCCGCATCGTCGTCGACCACCAAGTCCACCACCCCGCGACCCCGGGGAGGCAACTGATGAACCCGCGTTCCATGCGTGCGGCACTGGCCGGTGCGGTCCTGTCGCTGACGGTGCTCGTGTCGGGCTGCATGTCCAACGGCATCCAGTCGCTGCCGCTGCCAGGTGGCGTCGACACCGGCGGCGACCCGCGCACCTACAAGATCCAGTTCGACGACGTGCTCGACCTCGTACCCCAGTCGATGGTCAAACGTGACGGCATCCCCGTCGGCCGAGTGACCAAGGTCGAGGTGCCGAAGGATCAATGGTTTGCGCAGGTCACGGTCGAGGTGAAGAACGACGTCGACCTGTCCGACGAATCCGAGGCGAGCGTCCAGCAGACCTCGCTGCTCGGTGAGAAGTTCGTCGCGCTGAGCGAACCCGACGGCAGCGCCGACGCGCCGCGCCAGAACCCGGCGGAGCCGATCCCGACGTCGCGGACGCGCACCGCCACCGACATCGAGCAGGTCCTCGGCGCGCTCGCGCTGCTGCTCACCGGCGGCGGCATCAACCAGATCCAGCCGATCGTCACCGAGCTGAACAAGACGCTCGACGGCCGGACCGACAAGGTCCGCGACCTCATCGATCAGTCCGAGAAGCTGATCGCCGGTCTCAACCGCCAGCGTGACGACATCATCGGCGCCATCGACGGTCTCGCCGAGCTGTCGGCGCGTACCGAGAAGCAGACCGCGCAGATCGACCGCATCCTCAAGCAGCTGCCGGAGGGCATCGAGGTGCTCGAGGAACAGCGCCCGCAGTTCGTCGAACTGCTGACCAAGCTCGACCAGCTCGGTCAGGTCGGCACCGACGTGCTCGGCAAGTCGCGCAAGGCCCTGATCAACGACCTGAAGGCGCTGCGCCCGGTGCTCACCCAGCTCGCCGCGGCCGCCCCGGACCTGATCACCGCCGCACCGCTAATGCTGACCCATCCGTTCCCGGACTGGCTGCTGCCTGGTGTGAAGGGCGACGCGACCAACCTCTTCATGACGCTGGACCTGCGCATCCTCAACCAGATCGAGGCTCTCGGCGTGGGGCAGGGGACACCGAAGTACTCGCCGCCGGCCCGCGTGAAGGTGCCCGTCGACAAGCGGAACCCGTACTACGGCGGTAACGGACCTCGCTACGGCTGGCCGACCATCACGCTGTTGCCGCCCGGCCCGAACTGGCGGCCGGGACCGAACACGCCGCCGTCCGGCGGGCGTTACCCGGCGGCATCGTTCTCACGATCGGCCGAGGGCGCCGGCCCGATGCCCGCACCTGCGAAGCCGGGACAGGGCATTCTCGACGGCCCGCTCGCGGCGTTGGGTATCGCACCCAAGTCGCAGGCACCTACAGGAGCAGGACGATGACCAGCAGACTCGTCAAGATCCAGCTGATCGTGTTCGTCGTCGTCGGCCTGATCGCGCTGGTGTATGTCGGTGCCAAATATGCGCGGCTCGACAAGCTCGCCGGTGTCGGCATGTACACGGTCACCGCGGAGCTGCCCGATTCCGGCGGCATCTTCACCAACGCCGAGGTCTCGTACCAGGGTGTCCCGGTCGGTCGTGTCGGTGGACTCACGCTGACCAAGACCGGCGTCGACGTCGCCCTGGACATCGACTCGGGCGGCCCGGACATCCCGGCGTCGGCGACCGCGGTCGTCGCGTCGCGTTCGGCGATCGGTGAGCAGTACGTCGACCTCCAGCCGACCTCCGCGGAGGGGCCGTACCTGAAGGACGGCGACGTCATCACGAAGTCCAAGCTGCCCGAGCCGCTGGAGGACGTCGTGAAGTCGGCGATCGACTTCACCTCGTCGATCCCGGTGGACGACCTGAACATCGTGATCACCGAGCTCGGGAAGGCGTTCAACGGTCAGAGCGAGAACCTGACCCGCCTCGTCGACTCGCTGGGGAAGCTGTCGCGTGCAGGCGTCGACAACCTGCCCCAGGTCGTGTCGCTGATCCAGGACTCGAACGTCGTCCTCGAGACGCAGGCCGACCAGTCGGATGCGATCCTCACGTGGTCGCGGAACCTCAACCTGGTCACCGCGACTCTCGCGACCTCCGACCCCGACCTGCGTCGTCTGCTCACCACCGGCACCCTGTCGGCGACGCAGATCTCCGAGCTCATCCAGAAGAACGGCAACGACATCTCCAAGGTCGTGAAGGACCTCTCCGAGGTGGCCCGGACCATCGAGCCGGCCACCTACACCACGTCGATGACCTTCGCGATGCTGTCCGCGTTGTCGGCAGGCAGCCACTCGCCGGCCCCCGGCGACGGCCAGATCCACTTCGGCGTCGTCCTCGAGACCAACAACCCGGCCGCATGTACCCGGGGCTACGAGAGCACCGACGCGGTCATGGCCGAGATGCGACGCAAGAACCCGAACTTCGACAAGCACTACGACGAATTCCCGTTCAACACCGAGGCCAAGTGCACCGTGCCGCTCGGCAATCCGACGGGTGTGCGCGGTGCGGATCGTGCGCAGTACGCGAATCCCGCGTACCCGCAGCCGTGGGACTCCACGCCGAAGAAGGACCCCGACAAGCTGAACCTCAACCCGTTGGCCCAGCAGCTCGCAGCGCTGCTCGGCGTGCGGCCCAAGTAGACGAACGCAGGCCGTCCAGGGCCCGGACTCCGCCCCCCCGGCGGACTCTCGGCCTTGGCCTGCGCTCAGGAGCGATCTATACAGTGTCTTCTGCTATGACCGGCACCCCCGAACCCTCAGACTCAGCACACTCGGACACTGATCCGACCGAGAAGAGCACCCGATCCGCGTGGACGCGGATCGCCGGTGTCGCGCCGCTCGCCCTGGCGATCATCGCGGTGATCGCGGCGACGGTCTGCGTGGTCGTGTTCGGAGTGCGCGCCTACGACGTCTACGCGAACCAGTACCCCGCGCAGCAGACGCGTGACGACGCCACCCAGGCGGCCGAGCAGGCCGTACTGAACGTCACCACGATCGATCCCACTGATCTCGACGGCTTCAAGAAGCGTGCCGAGGCCTCGCTGACCGGCAAGGCCAAGGAAGAGGTGCTCGGCGGCAAGGACGGCAGCGTGCTCGACATGCTGTCGCAGGCGGGACCCGAGGCCGCCAAGCTCAGCGCGCGCCTGGTGCGCAGCGCACCGACCGAGGTCAACCCCGACGAGAAGAAGGCCAAGGTCCTGGTCTACGTCGTCACGACCCTCGAGCGGCCCGGCCAGCCCGGCGTCGACGAGACGCGCGGATTCGACGTGAGCATGGTCAAGGACGGCGACCTCTGGAAGGCCGAGAACCTCCTCGGCCTGGAAGGCATCGCCTACGCAGACGCGGGTCAGGCCGGAAACGGTCAGGCGCCCGCGCCGGCACCGGGAGGCGGAAACTGATGGCCCAGAACCCGAGGAAGCCCGCAGGAAAGCGTCGTCCGACGCCGAAGGTCGCCGGACACACCCGTCCCGTCCGTCCGGAATCCGATGAGGTCACCACCGACACCGGTGTCACCCCGTCGACGTCCGACGAGGCGACCAACGACGCCGGCGTCTCCATGTCGAAGTCCGGCGAGGTCACCACCGACGCCGAGGCGCCCGCCACGCCGGACCTCACCGAGTCCGTTTCCAGCAAGCCCGACCTGACCAAGCCCGATCTGACCAAGCCCAAGACCAGGCCGGTCTCCCGGGTCTCGACCCTGCGTCCCAGCTCGACCGATCCGACTGCCGCGGACGCGGCGGCCGACACCTTAGCGGACGCCCCTCGAGGCCGGCGGGGGAGCGGTGTGGGCGAGAAGGTGCGGTCGACCCCGCTCGCGGCGATCCTCGCCGCGGTCGCGGTGGTCCTCGGCATCGCCGCCCTGGTCCTGGCCTTCCACCCCGGTGCGAGCATCGGCCCGAACAAGGCCTTCATCGAGCGTGAGGCCACCTCGGAACTGACCGGGCAAGCGCAGCAACGGATCTGCGCGGTGTTCGGTTACGAGCACACCGAGCTCGACGACTGGCAGAAACGCGCACAGGATGCCCTGACGGGGCAGGCGCGCGAGGAGTTCGACAAGACCTTCAAGGCGCAGAAGGACCTGATCACGCAGACCAAGACCGGTGCCGAGTGCCGGGTCGACGCCCTGGGCGTCAAGGACCTGGCCGGCGACCGTGCGACCGTGATCGCCAACCTGATCATCAGCGAGACGCAGAACAGCATGGCCACCAACAGCGGTGCACCGCGCGCGCAGTTCGCCATGGTCAGGGAGGGCGACACGTGGCGGATCCAGGGCGTCGAGCCCTTCTGATCGCCAGGTCACCGGGTGAGTCCCGGGACAAGTTCGCCAAATTGGCGCGTACCGCTTGACGTTTGGGCGTTGTCGGGCCAGGCTGTGACCAGCGATTGAGTGCAGGCAGCCACCCGTGCGAAATCGTTTCTTGACGGGCTTGACAAAGTGCGTCTATTTTCTGCTACAGTTGGACGTTGCGCTGGCTGCCTCCTGTCCATCAATCGATCCTTCTACGGCCACTCTTAGTTGTGTGTGCTGCGGTGATCGCCGATCTCAGGGTGTCACCAGCGAACGGCCCATCAAGCCACCGCACATCTAGGTTGTGAATAACGTCGTGTTGGAAGGACGCATCTTGGCAGTCAACCGCCAGTCCACCTCAACAATCCCCGGCGCGCCGCATCGCGCGTCGTTTGCAAAGATCAGCGAGCCGCTGGAGGTCCCCGGCCTCCTCGACCTCCAACTCGATTCCTTCGAATGGCTCGTCGGGTCCCCGGAGTGGCGCGCCAAGGCGATCGCCCGCGGAGAAGAGAACCCGACGGGCGGGCTGGAGGACATCCTCCACGAGCTGTCCCCGATCGAGGACTTCTCCGGGTCGATGTCCCTGTCGTTCTCCGAGCCGCACTTCGACGAGGTCAAGGCCTCCGTCGAGGAGTGCAAGGACAAGGACATGACCTACGCGGCTCCGCTGTTCGTCACCGCTGAGTTCATCAACAACAACACCGGTGAGATCAAGTCGCAGACCGTCTTCATGGGCGACTTCCCGATCATGACCGACAAGGGCAGCTTCATCATCAACGGCACCGAGCGTGTCGTGGTGAGCCAGCTGGTCCGCAGCCCCGGCGTGTACTTCGACGCGTCGATCGACAAGGCCACCGAGAAGACCCTGCACACCGTCAAGGTGATCCCGGGTCGCGGTGCGTGGCTGGAGTTCGACGTCGACAAGCGCGACACCGTGGGTGTGCGTATCGACCGCAAGCGCCGTCAGCCGGTCACCGTGCTGCTCAAGGCCCTCGGTTTCACCACCGAGGAGATCACCGAGCGCTTCGGCTTCTCCGAGATCATGATGTCGACCCTGGAGAAGGACAACACCGCCAACCAGGACGAGGCGCTGCTCGAGGTCTACCGCAAGCTGCGTCCGGGTGAGCCGCCGACCAAGGAGTCCGCGGAGAACCTCCTGGAGAACCTGTTCTTCAAGGACAAGCGCTACGACCTCGCCCGCGTGGGCCGCTACAAGGTCAACAAGAAGCTGGGCCTGACGGACAACCCGATGTTCGGCGAGTCGACCCTGACCCGCGAGGACATCATCGCGACCGTCGAGTACCTGGTGCGTCTGCACGAGGCCGACCCGCACACGACCACCTACATGACCGTGCCCGGTGGTGTGGAGGTTCCCGTCGAGGTCGACGACATCGACCACTTCGGCAACCGTCGTCTGCGTACCGTCGGCGAGCTGATCCAGAACCAGATCCGCGTGGGCCTGTCGCGTATGGAGCGTGTCGTGCGTGAGCGCATGACCACCCAGGACGTCGAGGCGATCACCCCGCAGACCCTGATCAACATCCGTCCCGTCGTGGCGGCGATCAAGGAGTTCTTCGGAACCAGCCAGCTGTCGCAGTTCATGGACCAGAACAACCCGCTGTCGGGTCTGACCCACAAGCGTCGTCTGTCGGCGCTGGGCCCGGGCGGTCTGAGCCGTGAGCGTGCCGGCCTCGAGGTGCGCGACGTCCACCCGTCGCACTACGGCCGTATGTGCCCGATCGAGACCCCTGAGGGTCCGAACATCGGTCTGATCGGTTCGCTCTCGGTGTACGCGCGGGTCAACCCGTTCGGCTTCATCGAGACCCCGTACCGCAAGGTCGTCGACGGTGTCGTCACCGACGAGATCCAGTACATGACCGCCGACGAGGAGGATCGCTTCCTCATCGGTCAGGCCAACACCAACTTCGACGGCAGCGGCCGGATCACCGACGAGCGTGTGCTGGTGCGCAAGAAGGGCTCCGAGGTGGAGTTCGTGGGCGCCACCGATGTCGAGTACCTCGACGTCTCGCCGCGCCAGATGGTGTCGGTCGCGACCGCGATGATCCCGTTCCTCGAGCACGACGACGCGAACCGCGCCCTGATGGGTGCGAACATGCAGCGTCAGGCCGTGCCGCTGGTGCGCAACGAGTCGCCGCTGGTCGGTACCGGCATGGAGCTCCGTGCCGCCGTCGACGCCGGTGACGTCATCGTGTCCTCCAAGACCGGTGTGGTGGAAGAGGTCTCGGCCGACTACATCACCGTCATGTCCGACGAGGGCACCCGTGACACCTACCGGATGCGCAAGTTCGCGCGTTCGAACCACGGCACCTGCGCCAACCAGCGTCCGATCGTGGACGAGGGCCAGCGCGTGGAGGCCGGCCAGGTCCTCGCCGACGGCCCCTGCACCGAGAACGGTGAGATGGCGCTCGGCAAGAACCTGCTCGTGGCGATCATGCCGTGGGAGGGTCACAACTACGAGGACGCGATCATCCTGTCGCAGCGCCTCGTCGAAGAGGACGTGCTCACCTCGATCCACATCGAGGAGCACGAGATCGACGCCCGCGACACCAAGCTCGGTGCCGAGGAGATCACCCGGGACATCCCGAACGTCTCCGACGAGGTCCTCGCCGACCTCGACGAGCGCGGCATCGTGCGCATCGGTGCCGAGGTCCGCGACGGCGACATCCTGGTCGGCAAGGTCACCCCGAAGGGTGAGACCGAGCTGACCCCGGAAGAGCGTCTGCTGCGTGCCATCTTCGGTGAGAAGGCCCGGGAGGTCCGCGACACCTCGCTGAAGGTGCCCCACGGCGAGACCGGCAAGGTCATCGGCGTGCGCGTGTTCAGCCGCGACGACGACGACGATCTCGCGCCCGGCGTCAACGAGCTGGTCCGCGTGTACGTGGCCCAGAAGCGCAAGATCCAGGACGGCGACAAGCTCGCCGGTCGCCACGGCAACAAGGGCGTCATCGGCAAGATCCTCCCGCAGGAGGACATGCCGTTCCTGCCCGACGGCACCCCGGTCGACATCATCCTGAACACCCACGGTGTCCCGCGTCGTATGAACATCGGCCAGATCCTGGAGACCCACCTCGGGTGGATCGCCAAGGCCGGCTGGAACATCAACGTGGCCGAGGGCGTCCCGGAGTGGGCCTCGAACCTGCCCGAGGACATGTACTCGGCGGAGCCCGACACCAACACCGCCACCCCGGTGTTCGACGGTGCGCGTGAGGAGGAGCTGACCGGACTGCTGTCCTCGACGCTGCCCAACCGCGACGGTGAGGTCATGGTCAACGGCGACGGCAAGGCGATGCTGTTCGACGGTCGTTCCGGCGAGCCGTTCCCGTACCCCGTGGCGGTCGGCTACATGTACATCATCAAGCTGCACCACCTGGTCGACGACAAGATCCACGCCCGTTCGACCGGCCCGTACTCGATGATCACCCAGCAGCCGCTCGGTGGTAAGGCGCAGTTCGGTGGTCAGCGCTTCGGTGAGATGGAGTGCTGGGCGATGCAGGCGTACGGCGCCGCCTACACCCTGCAGGAGCTGCTCACCATCAAGTCTGACGACGTGGTGGGCCGCGTGAAGGTCTACGAGGCGATCGTCAAGGGCGAGAACATCCCGGAGCCGGGAATCCCCGAGTCGTTCAAGGTGCTTCTGAAGGAACTTCAGTCGCTCTGCCTGAACGTCGAGGTGCTCAGCTCCGACGGTGCCGCCATCGAGATGCACGACACCGACGACGAGGACCTGGAGCGCGCTGCTGCCAACCTCGGAATCAACCTGTCGCGCAACGAGTCGGCAACCGTCGACGACCTCGCCAACTGATCCTCACTGACAACAGAGCTCTGGAAAGGTAACAAGTGCTCGACGTCAACTTTTTCGACGAACTGAAGATCGGCCTGGCCACGGCCGACGACATCCACAACTGGTCATACGGTGAGGTCAAGAAGCCGGAGACGATCAACTACCGCACGCTCAAGCCCGAGAAGGACGGCCTGTTCTGCGAGAAGATCTTCGGACCGACCCGCGACTGGGAGTGCTACTGCGGTAAGTACAAGCGCGTCCGCTTCAAGGGCATCATCTGTGAGCGCTGCGGCGTCGAGGTGACCAAGGCCAAGGTGCGCCGTGAGCGCATGGGCCACATCGAGCTGGCCGCACCGGTCACGCACATCTGGTACTTCAAGGGTGTGCCGAGCCGGCTGGGCTACCTGCTCGACCTGGCGCCGAAGGATCTCGAGAAGATCATCTACTTCGCCGCCTACGTGATCACCGCCGTCGACGACGAGCTGCGTCACAACGAGCTCTCGACCCTCGAGGCCGAGATGGAGGTCGAGAAGAAGGCCGTCGCCGATCAGCGCGACGCCGACCTGAACGAGCGTCAGCAGAAGCTCGAGCAGGATCTCGCCGAGCTCGAGGCCGAGGGTGCCAAGGCCGACGTGCGCCGCAAGGTGCGCGACGGTGCCGAGCGCGAGATGCGTCGTATGCGCGACTCCGCCCAGCGTGAGCTCGACGGTCTCGAGGAGATCTGGGACAAGTTCGTCAAGCTCTCCCCGGGCGACCTCATCATCGACGAGAAGCTGTACCGCCAGCTCGAAGAGCGCTATGGCGAGTACTTCCAGGGGTCGATGGGTGCCGAGGCGATCAAGAAGCTCCTCGAGACCTTCGACATCGACGCCGAGGCCGAGTCGCTGCGCGAGACCATCCGCAGCGGTAAGGGCCAGAAGAAGCTGCGTGCTCTCAAGCGCCTGAAGGTCGTCGCCGCGTTCCAGCAGTCGGGCAACTCGCCGCTGGGCATGGTCCTCGACGCCGTTCCGGTGATCCCGCCGGAGCTGCGCCCGATGGTTCAGCTCGACGGTGGCCGCTTCGCGACCTCCGACCTGAACGACCTGTACCGCCGCGTCATCAACCGCAACAACCGCCTCAAGCGTCTGATCGACCTCGGTGCCCCCGAGATCATCGTGAACAACGAGAAGCGGATGCTGCAGGAGTCGGTCGACGCCCTGTTCGACAACGGTCGTCGCGGCCGTCCGGTCACCGGGCCGGGCAACCGCCCGCTGAAGTCCCTGAGCGATCTGCTCAAGGGCAAGCAGGGTCGTTTCCGTCAGAACCTGCTGGGTAAGCGCGTCGACTACTCGGGCCGTTCGGTCATCGTCGTCGGCCCGCAGCTGAAGCTGCACCAGTGCGGCCTGCCGAAGCTGATGGCTCTCGAGCTGTTCAAGCCGTTCGTGATGAAGCGTCTGGTCGACCTCAACCAGGCCCAGAACATCAAGTCGGCCAAGCGCATGGTCGAGCGTCAGCGCCCCGCGGTGTGGGATGTCCTCGAAGAGGTCATCTCCGAGCACCCGGTTCTGCTGAACCGTGCACCCACGCTGCACCGCCTCGGCATCCAGGCCTTCGAGCCGCAGCTGGTGGAGGGCAAGGCCATCCAGCTTCACCCGCTGGTGTGTGAGGCCTTCAACGCCGACTTCGACGGTGACCAGATGGCCGTGCACCTCCCGCTGTCCGCGGAGGCGCAGGCCGAGGCACGCATCCTGATGCTGTCGTCGAACAACATCCTGTCGCCGGCATCGGGGCGTCCGCTCGCCATGCCGCGTCTGGACATGGTGACCGGTCTGTACTTCCTGACCTCCCTCAAGGAGGGTGCGGCAGGCGAGTACACCCCGGCGACCGCCGACGACATCGAGCGCGGTGTCTACTCGAGCCCGGCCGAGGCCATCATGGCCGTCGACCGCGGTCAGCTCACCGTGCAGTCGCGCATCAAGGTGCGTCTGACCGGTCAGCGTCCGCCGGCCGAGGTCGAGGCCGAGCTGTTCCCCGAGGGATGGCGTTTCGGTCAGCCGTGGACCACCATCACCACGCTGGGCCGCGTGCTCTTCAACGAGCTGCTGCCGATCGAGTACCCGTTCGTCGACGAGCAGATGCCGAAGAAGCGTCAGGCCGCGATCATCAACGATCTCGCCGAGCGCTACCCGATGATCGTGGTTGCCCAGACCGTCGACAAGCTCAAGGACGTCGGCTTCTACTGGGCCACCCGTTCGGGCGTCACCGTGTCGATGGCCGACGTGCTCGTGCCGCCGCAGAAGGCGGAGATCCTCGACCGTTACGAGGAGCGTGCCGACGGCCTGGAGCGCAAGTTCCAGCGCGGTGCCCTCACGCCGGACGAGCGTCGCGACGCACTCGTGGAGATCTGGAAGCAGGCCACCGAAGAGGTCGGTAAGGCCATGGAGGACTTCTACCCCGAGGACAACCCGATCATCATGATCCCGAAGTCGGGTGCCACCGGTAACCTGACGCAGGTTCGTAACCTGTCGGGCATGAAGGGTCTGGTGACCAACCCGAAGGGTGAGTTCATCCCGCGTCCGATCAAGTCCTCGTTCCGCGAGGGCCTGACCGTCGCCGAGTACTTCATCAACACGCACGGTGCCCGTAAGGGTCTGGCGGACACGGCTCTCCGTACCGCCGACTCGGGTTACCTGACCCGTCGTCTCGTCGACGTGTCGCAGGACGTCATCGTTCGCGAGACCGACTGTGGCACCGAGCGCGGCATCAACGTGTCGCTGGGTGAGAAGCAGCCCGACGGCTCGATCATCCGCGACGCGCATGTCGAGACCTCGGCCTACGCACGCACCCTGGCCGCCGACGCGGTCGACGCCGACGGCAACGTCATCGTCGAGCGCGGCCACGATCTCGGCGACCCGGCCATCGAGGCTCTCCTCGCGGCCGGCATCGCACAGGTCAAGGTTCGTTCGGTCCTCACCTGTGCCACCGGCACCGGTGTGTGTGCGCACTGCTACGGCCGTTCGATGGCCACCGGCAAGCTCGTCGACATCGGTGAGGCCGTCGGTATCATCGCGGCCCAGTCGATCGGTGAGCCCGGTACCCAGCTGACGATGCGTACGTTCCACCAGGGTGGCGTCGGTGACGACATCACCGGTGGTCTGCCGCGTGTCCAGGAGCTCTTCGAGGCCCGCGTCCCCAAGGGTGTCGCGCCGATCGCGGAGGTCTCCGGCCGGATTCGCCTCGAGGACGACGACCGCTTCTACAAGATCACGATCATCCCGGACGACGGTTCCGAAGAGGTCGTCATCGACAAGATCTCGAAGCGTCAGCGTCTGCGCGTGTTCAAGCACGACGACGGTTCCGAGCGGCTCCTCGCCGACGGTGACCACGTCGAGGTCGGCCAGCAGCTCATGGAGGGCTCGGCCAACCCGCACGAGGTCCTGCGCGTCATGGGTCCCCGTCAGGTGCAGATCCACCTGGTCAACGAGGTCCAGGAGGTCTACCGCAGCCAGGGTGTGTCGATCCACGACAAGCACATCGAGACGATCGTCCGTCAGATGCTGCGTCGCGTGACGATCATCGATCACGGTGCGACCGAGTTCCTGCCCGGTTCGCTCGTCGAGCGTGCCGAGTTCGAGGCGGCCAACCGTCAGGTGGTCACCGAGGGTGGTGAGCCCGCAGCCGGACGTCCGGTGCTCATGGGTATCACCAAGGCCTCGCTCGCGACCGAGTCGTGGCTGTCGGCGGCGTCGTTCCAGGAGACCACGCGTGTCCTGACCGACGCGGCGATCAACAGCCGCAGCGACAAGCTGATCGGTCTGAAGGAGAACGTGATCATCGGTAAGCTGATCCCGGCCGGTACCGGTATCAACCGTTACCGCAACATCCAGGTTCAGCCGACCGAAGAGGCACGTGCCGCGGCCTACGCGGTGCCGTCGTACGACGACACCTACTACAGCCCGGACGGCACCTTCGGTGCTCCGGCCGGCGCTGCGGTGCCGCTGGACGACTACGGTTTCTCCAACGAATACCGGTAAGCCGTAACCGAAGCCGAAAGCCCTCGCACTCATTGAGTGCGAGGGCTTTTCGCTGTTCTGGGTGTCTCAGCCCACGGGGAGTGTGGTGACGGTGCGGGTCGAGAGGAGAAGGTCGTAGTAGCGTCCGCCGGGGTAATAGGTGCGGGTCACGGTGCCGGCCACCATGTCCGAGGACCATCCGGTGGCCAGCGCGTGGATGACCCGACCGTTTCGGGGACGCGGCACGGCGAGTTCGGACAGTTCACCGATCAGGTCGGTGGACTCGCCTTCGGCATCGATGTGGACACCGGTGACCAGTCGTGAGCCGAGAAACTCCTGTCGCGTCGTCCGCTGGAGGACCGCCACCCCGGAGCCGAAGGAGTTGGACACCGACGGCTGGGAGGCGATCACCCTGATGGGGAACCGGTCGGCGCCGAGAGATGCTGCGGCGGAGGCGAAGTGGACGCCGAAGAACGAGTTCACGGGATCGAACAGCATGAGCCCGGCCAGACGCCGGTAGGCGACCGGGTCCGCGCGTCGGAGCGTGTCGGCCGCGACCACGACGAACTCGCCGCCGGCCGAATGCCCGGCGAAGACCATTCGGTACGGCATCGTCACCTCGGGACGGTGTACGGCGTTCCGCGCCCGGACGAGACTCATCCCGAGCGGGCCGGCCGCGTCCCGGCCGGAGCCGAACACCCCGCCGATGGTCTGGGCGAATGCAGAGTTGTCGGCGATGTTGTCCGCGACGGCACAGCCGCTGAGGTTCACCGAGTCCAGTGTCGGGCTCACGACGAGGAAACCCGAGTTCGCATAGGAGCGCGCGAGCGCGTCGAGGTTGGCTGCGCTACGGGAGAAGCCGTGTTGGAGCCAGACGAGCGCAGTGGGCCGGCCGGCGGGGAAGTACCAGCGCGTGTCGACCTGGACGGGTTTGCCCGCGCATTCGGTGGCAACAAAGGACGACGACACGTCCACGGGCCGCCGCGTGGCCGGTTCGGCCAGAACGGCCGCCGGCGTCGTTCCGATGAGAACCACGATGGCGGCAAGGGTCGCGATCCAGGGGATGCGGAATCGTCTCGGGCTCATCATTCCCCGTCGGTGTCCTGGTCATCGGGGCCCTCGTCCATGAGTTCGTTCGGGTCCTCGATGTGGGTGTCGTAGTCGTCTTCGAGACGTGTGGTGACCTCGCGCAGCAGTCCTCGTGCGGCGTCGTCCATCACACGGACGTGGGTGAGGTCGAAAATCACCTTGTCGGTCGAAAAGCCTTCGCACGCGCGGCTTGCGACGATCTCCGCACCCGCGAAGCGCACGTCGCCCTGGAGTTCGACGACGGTCGCGCCGTCGCTCTCGCGGACCGACCGTAACGCCGGCATGCCCGACGGCGCGACGTGCATCATGTGCAATTCCATGTCGCGCGAAAGCCTTTCGAAGACAGCGACGCCGCGCACGCTGTTGCCTTGTTCGTCGAGCCGCGGCGACCACACCGCGACCCCGACCTGGCCGGGCAGCACTCCCAGGATCGCCCCGCTCACACCGCTTTTCGCGGGTATCCCGACCCTTGCCATCCAGCTGCCGCTGCCGTCGTACATCCCGCAGGTGGCCATCACCGACAGCAGGTGCCGGGTGATCCAACCCTCGAGGAGGCTCTCGTCGTCGTTCGTCGTGGAGAGTCCGCCGTTGGCGAGGACCGATCCCATGACCGCGAGGTCGCGACAGCTCACCTTGATCGCGCACTGGGCGGCATATCCGTCGACGACTTCGTCGGGTTCGTATTCGAGCTTGCCCGCGGACCGCAGCAGGTAGGCGAGTGCGGTGTTGTGGTCGTCGGAGGCGAGCTCGGCGGAATGCACGTCGCTGTCCACGGAAAGTTCTCGTCCGGCGAGGGTGCTCACCAGGTCGACGATGCGGTCGACCCGTTCGGTGGCGCCGTCGCCGTCGACCATGCCGTGGACCGCGATGGCGCCGGCGTTGATGAGGGCGTTGCGGGGGCGACCGGTCTCGGCCTCGAGGGAGATCTCGTTGAAGGCGTCACCGGACGGCTCGGTGTCCACGCGGTCGAGAACGCCGTCGAGTCCCCGGTCCCGCAGCGCGAGTGCGTAGGCGGGCAGCTTCGCGATGGACTGCATGGTGAACTCGTGATCGGCGTCGCCCGCGGTGTAGACGGTCCCGTCGACGGTCGCCAGAGCGATGCCGAACGACGACGGATCCGCCCGCTCGAGTTCACGATTGCCGGACATGACGTCCCCGGCGTCGTCGTCGCGGCAGTCCTGGAGAACCTGGTGGAGATAGTCGTCGATGGGGGATCGCATATCCCACCGTATCCGCGACCGTCGGTGGTCCTGCGTTCGGTGGTGCAGCAGTCAGTTGTCGCGATACGGCAGATACTGCACGGACCACTGGTTGCCGTCGGGGTCGGCGAAGTACACGAAGTGCCCCCACGGCTGCACGTCGACCTCGCCGGGATCGACGCCGGCGGCCAGCAGTTGATCGCGGGCGGCGTTGATGTCGGTGACGCAGATGATGATCGGTCCGGTGGACCCGGGGACCTTGTCGGTGAGGCCTTTGCCGAAGGCGATGGAGCAGTTCGACCCGGGAGGCGTCATCTGGACGAAGCGGATCTCCTCACTCACGGTGTGATCGTGATCGGGGTTGAACCCGATCGACTCGTAGAACGCCTTGGTGCGATCGACGTCCGTGACGGGCAGGGTGACGACTTCGAGTGTCCAGTTCACGGTTCCTCCTGATGTCGTGGTCGTGTGCTCTGAAACCACGGTCCCAGGCATCGAGGACGGTTTCGGTCCTCTTTCCGAAGTCGCGCAACCGGAACTGGAAGCGGCGCGTCCAAGACATATGTCAGATTGCGGCGTCTACCCACTCAGCGAACTACTGGCGAACGGCTGGTCACGGGCGGAGGTGGCCGAAGCCCGCCGTGCGGGCCGGCTCAGTTCTGTCGCGCACGGTTGGGTGAGTGCGGAGGGCGCCGACGAGCGAGCGGTCTCGGCGGTGGCCGCAGGTGGCGCGTTATCGTGCATTTCTGCGCTCCGGTTTCACAGAACACACGGTTCCGAGGGGATCTGGGTACCTCCGGGATACCAGGAGACCCACGTTCGCCGGCCCAAACACCGGAAGTCCGGAGCCCGACCGACCGGACCTTTTCGGTGGTGTCAGGGCTATGGTCGGCCTCTTCCGGTGGTGTCCGCGGTCGATTCGATCCCGATCGCGCTGGGTTGCGCGGCGCGCTGTCTTGAACCGGAGGACTGGGTCGCGACCGTCGATTCCATCCTGAACCAGACCCAGCTGACCATCCCCGACATCCAGGCAGACATGGGCGGGGTGACGAAGGCAGTGATGGAATTGTTCGGACGCTGCGATGCACGATCTCAGTCCGGCACGGAATCGATCGCGCGTGTTCGACTGGTCGCCACTGGGTTCAAGGTGGCGGTCCAGCCCTCCATCGGCGGACACGAGCGGGCGGACTTGCGCGTGGGTTCGCTGCTGATCGAATGCGATGGTCGGCAATACCACTCGAGCGCAGAAGCATTTCGGAACGATCGTCGTCGTGACCGGATGACTCTGATCGATCGCTGGATGACGATGCGTGTCACCTATGACGACGTTCTCTACGACTGGGAGAGCGTTCTCGAGGACATCAGAGCCGTCACACGACCCGACCGTCATCGCATCAGACGCGAGGAGGACCCGAGGCGTCGTGAAATCCCGTCCCCCTGAGCGTGGTCGGAGGGCAATCTGCCCTTGAATACGGCTCAGGGGGACGAGTTTTCGTCCGCCAAGTGGCGCGTTGCGTCTGGGCGGTGGTCAGACGGCCGAGAACCGCACGGCGGCCTGGACCTGGGCCGCCACCGCGCGTCCGACGCCGAGCGGCCAGCGGTACATGACGTATTCGGCGGCCTGGTCGACGTTCAGTTGCCGGCTGGAGTTGCCTGCGCGCACCCAGAACTCGGGCACGGCGTTGTTCTTCGTGCCGCGCAGATAGACCGGGCGCGGCGACGGGGTGCACTCCACCCGGCACACCAGCGCCTCCGCAGGGCCCTCGGAGTCGGCGTCTCCAGAGGGACGAGCCATCTTCTCGAAAGAGATGCCCACCTCGGCGGCGGTGCTCTGACCGAGCATCGTGGTGAGTAGGTCCCGCAGCCACAGTTCGAACCGGTCGGCGTCGGGCTGGCGGAGCAACGTGAAATCGGCGTCGAGACCCAGGGGAGTGCCGTCGTCGTCGACGCCGATCAGCAGGTTCCCGCCGTCGGAGTTGAGGAATGCGGCCACCGTCTTGACGATCACCGCCTCGAGTGCGGGATCGCGTTGCTTGGTGCGCAGGTTCATGCGGGCGGTCGACTTGAACTCGACCCGTTCGGATTCGCCGGACTCCAGGATCTCGGCGACCGAGATGTCGGTCGGGGTCTGCAGCCGAGCCGCGATCAACGCGTAGGCGCCGACCGCGACGATCGAACTCACCAGTCCGAGCACGATGGTCACCGGGCTCCAGATGTCCATGCGGTGGTCGACGGCGCCGGCGATGAACAAGCCGACGGCAGTGCCGACGATCGAGAGCACCATGCAGGTGGTCGTGTTCAGCCGTGCCCGTCGACGCAACAGCCACTTCGCGACGGAACCGAAGAGCCAGGCCACCATCAGGACGAGGATCAGCGCGGTCGCGGTCGCCCACACCGGTATGGCGAACTCCAGGGATCCGATGTTTCCGCGATCGGGGTCGGCCAGCTTGCTCAGGTCGGTTCGCACTCGGACAGTCTAGAAAGGGCGAAATCCCGGCCGCGATACGCGACCGGGATTCCTTCGAGGAGTGGACTGTCAGACCGCGTCGCCGCCGTCGATGCTGCCGAAGTCGCCGACCTCGACGTTGCCCTCGTCGTCGACGGCGGTGTCGAAGGTGCCGTCGCCATCGGTGTCGGCGACCGCGAGGTCGGTGTAGCCGTCTCCATCGGTGTCGGCCTCGATGACGTCGATCTCGCCGTCGGTGTCGGTGTCGTAGGCGATGGAATCGGCCTGGCCGTCGCCGTCGGTGTCGAGGACGGCGTCGGTGACGCCGTCGCCGTCCACGTCGGTCAGGGCGGCGTCGATGGTGCCGTCGCCGTCGGTGTCGACGAGTACTGCGTCTTCGGGGATCTCGCTCATGATGTTTCCTTCCAGGGAATGCTGTGGGTGGTGGTTTTTCGTGCTCTGGTTACTTGGAGACGAACTCGGCGGTGTTTGTTCCCTGGGAGGAGTCGATCATCCGATGAGATGACCTGGCCGCCGATGAGCACGAGGATGAGCGTAATTGCGCACCAGGTGGTCAACCCATAATTCAGGTGGCTGAAACGTGCTCGGACAGAGCGTAATTCGTTAGCGGAGGGCAACGACTGCTATCGCAGATCCGCAAGCAGGTCCGCGAGGACGGACCGTGCCCGCGAGATGCGGCTGCGCACGGTCTGCAGGCCGATACCCTGCGCCTCGGCGATCTCCGAATAGCTCAGCTCGCCGTAGACCCGCAGCACGAAAGTGGCCCGGTAGGCGTCCGGGACCTGCGACAACGCCTCCTGGATGCGATCGGACACGACGACCTGCTGCGCGACGTCGAGCGAGCTCACCGGGTCGTGGTCGTCGATGTCGTCGGCGTCGGATCGTTTGCGGATGCGCGCGAGCGCCGCATTCGATCCGATCCGGTACAGCCACGTCGACACCTGCGCGTCGCCCCGGAAGCTTCCGATCGCGCGCCACGCGGCGACCAATGCGTCCTGGAGGGCATCCTCGGCGTCGTGCTGGTTGCCGGTGATGCGTAAACAGATGGCCCACAACCGGTCCCGGTGCTGTTCGACGAGCATGGTGAAGGCCTGTGGGTCGCCGGAGCGCGCATGCTCGAGAAGGTCTGCGCCCGGATCGGATTCGTCGGTCAACGAATGCACCTCAGAAGTGTCCATCCTCAGAAGTCGTCACCGAGGGCCGAGTGGTCGAAAGTCGTTCCCCCGAATGACTCGTCGCCGGCGTCGTCGTCGCTGCCGAAGGCGTCTGGGGTGTCGAGGGTGGCGTCCAGGTCTCCACCGAGATCGTCGTCGAATCCCACGAGTTCGGCATCGGGGGAGCCGTCGGACGATTCCTCGTCGAGCGGGCCCGGTCCGGGCGCGGCGGTCAGGTCCTCGGTCAGTTCGTGGGACGGATCAAAGGCGGTCTCCACCGCAGAATCCCAGGTCGTGGCCGGTACGGCCAGCTCGCTCGGCGGATCGCTCTCGCGTAGCCAGGACTCGAAGTCGTCCCCGTCGAGCGGGTCGTCCCAACTGGTGGTGTTGTCGGTCATGGTGTTCGACTCCTGCTCGGATCTGCGACGCACGCGGCGTCGGCCCGGATACCGTCATCCGGTCGACTGTCAGGGCGTCGACGGTAATGGACAATTCTCGTCACGTGACTTGGAGTGTCGACGACGCGGAAATGTTCCCGGCGGCACCGACACGGCGCAGAGTCGGAAACGGCGCAACGTCACGAGGCAGTGTCCGTGAACTGGAGGACCGATGGCGTGGAGCAACACATGACCGTGCGGGGTCGCGTGGAGCAGTTGCTCGACGAGGTCACTCCCCTCGCACCCGATCCCGCGCTGATCGGTGTCCTGCGCGCGCAACTGGCGAACCCGCTCACCGTCGCGCTCGTCGGACGCGTCAGTGCCGGCAAGTCGACGCTGCTGAACGCCCTCGTCGGCGACCGCGTCGCACCCACCGACCGCGCCGAGTGCACGAAGGTCGCCGCCCTGTACACCGAGGGCAACCCGCAGCGCGTCGAGGTCGTCGGCCTCGACGGCACCGTCACCGAGATCCCCGGAACCATGCGCGGCGACCTCGGACGGAGACCCGAGGACATCGACCACGCCGTCGTCTACACCCCGTCCCGCCTGCTCCGCGAGCGATTCCGGGTCATCGACACCCCCGGGCTGTCCGGGTTCACCGACACCGCCGAGATCGCCACCCGCCGCGTCTTCTCCGGGGAGGGTCGGCTGCCGCGACCCGACGTCATCCTGTTCCTCCTCGACGACGCGGCGGGTCCCAAGTCCGACGAGGTGCAGTTCCTCGCCGACGCCGGGGCGTCGGCGCAGAACACGATCCTGGTCATCTCCCACGCCGACCTGATCGCCGCGGACAACCCGATGCTCAAGGCGCAGGAGATCGCCCGACGCGTCTGGCGGCGGTTCCCGGCGATCGCGGGTGCAGTGGTCGCAGTGTCGGGACTCATGGCCGAGGCCGGGGTCTGCGGCGTCACCGAACGGGAGACCGCACAGATCTCCCGTCGCGGACTCCTCGAATCCTGGGAGTTGCTGACCATCCTCGACGGCGCGGCGCCGCCACCACCGGGACTCGACGTCGACCTGCTGGGCAGACTCGAAGAACTGGTCGGTACCTACGCGATGGATGCCGGCGCCGACGTCGCCCGCCAGGGTGCGCGCGCGTATTGCGAATGGCTGCACCGAGTCTCGGGCATCGACGAACTGCGCCTCGCGATCGGACGACGCTTCCTCGCGGTCGGCGACATCCTCAAGGCCCGCACCGCACTGGCCGAACTCCGCGAGGCCGCATATCGCGCTACGCGCCGCGATGCCTTCCTGGAGGCGATCGAGGAGGCCGAGACCGCTCCCGAGCTGCACCGGTTGCGCGAGGTCGCCGCGCTCGAGGCCCTCGCCCGCTGGCAACCCGACAGCGACCTCATCGGCGAGCTGACCCTCGTCGTCGCGAGTCGCGATGTGCGCCTGCTGTTGTCGCTGCCGCCCAATGCCGCGCCACCGCAGATCGCCGACGCCGCGAAGGAACGGGCCGCCGACTGCCGCACGCGACGGGCCTTCGCCGCGACATCCGCCGAGAAGGAGGCGTTGCTGGTTCTCGAACAGACCTATCAGCTGGTGCGCCGTGGGCGGTGGACCACATGAGCCGGGGAACAGTCGTGAAACGAGGAGCGGGGCAGTGAGTCTCGAGAAGACGCCCGCCAAGTCCGCGGTCCCCACCCCCGACGCCACGCTGCGAGCCGCCGTGGACATGCTGCGCAAGCACGGCGAGGACGCCATCGCCGACCGTGCTCTCCGCGTGACGGACCGGCCCGCACCGCAGGGCACCGTCGTGGTGATCGGCGAGGTCAGCCGCGGCAAGAGCTCTCTCGTCAACACCCTCGTCGGTGTGAACGGACTGGCTCCGGTCGACACCGAGATCACCACCTCGGTCTACGTCCGGTTCACCCCCGCGACCGAGGATCTGCCGGTCAATTCGGCACTCATCGAGTTCCCTGGTGCCACCCATCGCATCCCGGTCGCCGACCTCGCCGACTGGATCACCGTCGGCGGTCACTACGCCGCTGGGGTTCCCGCCGAACGCCTCGCGCCCGGCACCGCAGTCGATTCCGTTCTCGTGCCGCCGGTCTCGGCGCGCGTCGGGATCGACTCGCCGTTGCTCCCGGGCGTCACGATCGTCGACACCCCCGGCGTCGGATCGTTGGTTCCCGAACACGTCGAAGCCGCGGTCAGTGCGGCCCGCGGCGCCTCGGTGCTCGTGATGGTGTGCGACGCGACGGCACCGCTGTCGGCCCCCGAACTCGCCTTCCTCAGCAGCGTCAGCGAGGAGGTCGCCTCGGTGGTCCTGGTGGTCACGAAGACCGATCTGGTGATGCGGCAGTGGCGGACGATCGTCGCCGAGAACCGGAAACTCATCGGTGCCAATGCGCCTCGCTTCGCGCACATCCCGATCATCGGCATCTCCAACCGCATCGCCGAGCAGGCCGCCGCCATCACCGATCCCGAACGCCGCGAACGTGCCCTCGCCGCGTCGGGCATCCCCGAACTCGTCGACGCCCTCACGCCGCTGGTCGCCGAAGGTGCGGCCTCGCCGGAACGCAATGCGCTGCAGCTGACCTTCGCCGGCCTCGACGATGTCCGCAAACGCCTGGTTCTGGAGATGAAGGCGGCCACTGCGACCCCCGCCGAGCGCGCCGACATCGAGGCCGAACGGGATCGGTTGCAGCGCCTCAAGGATCGACGACGCGAGTGGCGCGCGCGGCTCAACCAGGACATCACCGCCGCGTCGTTGCAGACCGACGACCTGATCCGCGACCGCTTCGACAAACTCCTCGGCCAGTGGTCGACGCGCATCGACAAGCTCCGCTTCTACGAACCGCACCGCGCCGGACAGGAATTGATCGGGCAGATGACCGTCGACCTCGAGGCCGCCGCCCGCGAGGTCAGTGCGTTCTTCGTCGCCGGGATCGAGCGGATCGCGGACAACCTCTTCGCCGACGCCACCATCTCGGGCGAACTCGTCGACCGGATCTCCGGCAATGTGTCCGACCTCAAGCTGCGTGAGCAGGAGAAGATCTCGCCGTGGAAGAACATGGTCGACCCGGTGCTCCTGTCGATCGTCGCCGCCGGCGGACCGCTGGCCATCATCCCGGTGGTCAACGTGGTGGCCGTGCCCGTGTGGGCCGGGGTGGTGGTCGGCTTCCGGGCGTCGAAGGTCGGCAAGGAGAACCACCGCAAGTGGCTGACCAAGGCGGTCAACGACATGAAGGCCGACGTGCGGTCGCAACTGCAGTCGATCAAGTCCGAGGCGAGCGCCGACCTGCAGATCGCCTACGACGAACTGCTGGAACGACTCCTCGCCGAGTCGACGAAGATCATCAACGACGCCGCGGTCGAGGCCAAGAAGTCGGCCGCCGACCGGGAGAAGACCGCCGCCGATCTGCGCACCCAGATCGTGGCGGTCGACAACGTCCGCAAAGCGATCGCCCGGGTCCTCCGGGCGCCCACCGGATGAACGCCGGTCAGTTGTGTAACCATGTGCCTCAGGGCGGATGGTGGGAGGTGGTCAGGTGACACAGGAGAGCCGCCGGCGACTCTGCATCGACTTCGGAACCAGCAACACCGCGGCCGCCTACCGCGTGGGGCCGGCCGAACCGGTCATCGTGCCCCTGGGTTCGGGTGGTCCGGCGATGCCGTCCGCGGTGTTCGCCGACGACGGCGGGATCGTCGTCGGGCACGACGCCGTGCGTCGTCGCGTGCAGGCTCCCGATGCCTACGAGGACTCCCCGAAGTCGCGGATCGACGAGGGCGAGATCGAACTCGGCGACCGGTTCTGGCCGATCGAGGACCTCATCGGCGCGGTCCTGCGGCATGCGCACCAGACCGCGCTGCGCCACAGCGGACTTCCCGAATTCGACTCGATCATCCTGACCCACCCCGACAAGTGGAGCGAACGCCGCAAGGGGGTGCTCAGACGCGCCGCCGAGCGCGCCGGTATCTCCGCCGACCGGCTGCGCATCGCTTCCGAATCCCTGGCCGCCGCTTGGTATTACGTCTACCGTGGACATGACGTCACGGGCGACGAGCGGATGTGCGTCTTCGACTTCGGTGCCGGCACCTGCGACGTCGCCGTCCTCATCCGCGCCGGAGCCGACGGCTTCACCGTCACCGGATCCGGCGGCGACAACAACCTCGGCGGCCGCGACCTCGACGCCCGCATGACGAGATGGGTGCTCGAGGAAGCCGCCGAGATCGACCCCGGACTTCCGGCCCGCCTTCGCGCACCGGCCGCCGCCATCGCCCTCGCCGACCACGTCCGGTCCGCCAAGGAAGCCCTCTCCGACACCGCGCAGGCCGTCATCGAACTGCCCGGCACCCGGCACACGCTGCTGCTGACCCGCCGCGAGTTCGAGTCGATGATCGCGCCGTTCGTCGAACGCGCCGTCGAACTGACCCGCGACGCCATCGCCCGCGCCGACGCCGCCGGCACCGGACCGAAGGGGCCCGTCATCGTCTACGTCACCGGCGGGACCAGCTCCATCCCGATGCTGCAGTCGGCCCTGTCGTCGGTGGGTCGCGTCGCCCGGATCGGCGACCCCAAGGTCGTCGTTGCCCAGGGCGGCCTGCTGCGATCGACCAACGTCGACGTCCACGGGGCTGCCGCTGCCCAGCAGTACGCGGCGCGGCCTACCGATCCGCCGATGTCGGCGACCGCGGTCGACGCCTCCGCACGCCGCATCGCGTTCCCGACCGTCCCGCCCGGCACCGTGATCACCGGTGTCCTCGCCCGCAACGGTCAGGTCGTGCGCGCGGGCGAGCCGCTGGCGACGCTCGACTCGCCGTCGGGCCGGCTCACGGTCGACGCCCCGGTGGCGGGCACCCTGCACGGACTCGACCTGCGTCCCGGGGTCGTCGCACAACCGGGCGTCGTCTTCGGTGCCGTCGGTGCGGCCGATCTCCGGCCCGAACAGTGGTCGCAGCTCCACCGTGCCCCGGCCGGGATCACCGCCGCCCAGCCGGCGTACGCGCAACCCCAACCGATGTATCCGCCGCCCCAGCAGCGCCAACCCCAGTCCCCGTACCCGCCGCGACAACCCGGCACCCCGGCTGCGGGACATGCTGGTGCACACCCCGTTCCGGCGTCCCCGGGCATCAACACCTACGCCCTCGCCGGCCTGATCCTCGGCATCCTCGGGTTCCCGATCTGCCTCGGCACGATCGTCGGCATGGCGCTCACCGTGATCGGCATCAACCGGGCGGAGGGCGGTCGTGACGCCCTGCTGATGACCGCCCTCGGCGTCAACATCCTCGGCACGATCGCCTGGGTGGTGTTCCTGATCTGGATCTTCGTCACCGGCTGAGGGCAACCGAACCGCCACGGCAGTGGGACCTTCGGACCGGCCGAGATGACCTTCGACTCAGGTTCGACGCCGGGGTCCGCGACCACCATGAGAGGTGCCGGCGTCGTCGACCCCTCGGAGCAGCCGTGACCACCTCGAAGTCGTTGTCGGACCATCGGGTCGACGCCCGGCGCAGGCAAGTCGGCTACTCGGTGAGTATCGCCGTGAACGCCGTACTGCTGGTGGCCCTTCTCGGTTGGCCGGGTTGGGAGTCGGTTCCGTTCCTCACCGACGACTTCGGCCGCATCATAGGCTGGGTCGTCGCCGCGCTGGTCGCCGGGATCGTCGCCAACGCCATGTACCTCATCGCCGACCCGCCGATCGTCGAGATGATCGGTGAACTCGCCATCGACACGTTCGGGCTCATTGCCCTGGTCCGTCTCTGGCAGGTCTTCCCATTCGACTTCGGCGACTCCGGGATTCCCTGGTCGACGGTCGCGCGCGTCGTGCTCGCCGTGGGTATCGCCGGTACCGCGATCGCGATGGTCGTCGTCATCGTGCAGACCGCTCTACGAAGGAGATCACCATGACCGATTCGACCGCACCGATCGTCGTCGGCGTCGACGGCTCCGACTGTGCACTGATGGCCGTCCGCTGGGCTGCGGCGGCCGCATCCCGCGAAAACCGTCCGCTGCGCGTGCTGTTCGCGGTCGGCATCTTCCCGGGGGCGTACGCGCCGACCGCGATGATGACGTCGGATGTCGTCGTCGAGGCGATGCAGTCCGATGCCCGGCGCGCGGTCGAGGCCGGGACGGCGGTGGCGAAGGAGACGGCCCCCGATGTGCCGGTCGACGGCACGGTCGTCGGCGGCTCGCCGGTGCTCGCGCTCCGGCACGCGTCCGCTCAGGCGCACAGCCTGGTCGTGGGCAGGCGCGGCGTCGGCGGCGTCCGCGGATTGCTGCTCGGTTCCGTGAGCAACGACGCGGCGATCCACGCCGAATGCCCGGTCATCGTCGTCGGCGGCCCAACACCGACCGCCGGGCCCGTGGTGGTCGGCGTCGACGGTTCGCCGACCTCCACCGCCGCGATCGGCCACGCCTTCCGGCAGGCCGACCTGCTGCAGACGTCGCTGCTCGCGGTGCACACGTTCGGCGGCTTCTCGGGCACCGCGTTCTACGGCGACCAGCACCAGATCATCCGGCAGCTCCGGGACGAGGCGGAGGAGCTGCTGGGCGAACAGCTCGCCGGGTACCCGGAGGACTACCCGGACGTCAAGATCGAGCGCCGGGTCGAGATCGGTTCTCCCGCCGATGCTCTCGTCGATGCCGCCGAGACCGCTCAGCTGGTCGTCGTGGGCACACGCGGCCGCGGCGGAATCCGCGGTCTGCTGCTGGGATCGACCAGCCGGGCTGTCCTGCAGGTCGCGCAGTGCCCGGTGATGGTCACCCACACCGCCCCCTGACGCGGAGGTCGTGGTGAGGGCTAAGCGCACCGTGGTCGCCTACGCGAGCGCGAACGGATCGACGGAGGAGATCGCCGACCGGGTCGCCGACGGTCTGCGTGCCGCCGGCGCCACGGTTCATCTGTGCGATCTCACCGCCGCCGGTCCGCCGGACCACACCGCCATCGGTGCCGACCATCTCGTCATCGGCAGCGCGATCCACAACGGCCAGTGGCTCTCCGCGGCGGAGCGCTTCGCCGAGATGGTGGCGAACGAACGCGACGGCCCCGCGTGGGCGTTCTCGGTCTCCTCGGTCGGCGAGACCTCCACCTTCCTGTCACCGCGGGTGGCGCGCTTCCTCCGGCCACGCACTCCGCTGCCGCGAGCGGTCGCGGCAATCGAGGCGAGCGGGACCCTGCGGGATCATCGGAAGTTCGCCGGGGCCATCGCCAAGGGCGACTGGCCGGGCGTCGGCCGGATCGTGTTCCGTCTCATGGGCGGCCATTACGGAGACGCCCGGGATTGGGGCGACGTCGATCACTGGTGTCGGCAGATCGTCGACGACAACCGGTGAGCCGCGGCGGATCACACCGGTTGCCACCACGACCCATCTGAATCACCATGAGCGCCGTCGAGCAGTGATGCGCGCGTGCTCTCGCCGACGACGTGGAAGCGGATGGAGTCCCGGCGGCTCACGACCATCAGCGGCCACCACAGGGCACGCACGTAGTCGACCGCGCTGTCGTAGCCGTCCCACTCGTAGACGCCCCGGTACATGTGCTTGTGGTCGGCCGTCATCCACAGTTTCGACACGAATCCGTCGAATCCGGCGAACAAGACCGTGTTGCAAGCGCTTTCGAGCCGGAACAGTCGATGTGCGACCCGGTTGCCTCCCACCCCGCGCAACTGGAAGGCGACGATGAGGCTGACCGGTTCGGTGACCGGGCCGTTGTCGTGAACGGTCTCCCGGTAGACGGTGGCCTGCGTGCCATCGGCGAAGGCGATGACGCGACCGAGGTTCGCCGACGGCTGATGCAGTCGCCGCTGCCGTAGCGATCGCACGACGTCCACCAGGCATCGTCCGAAGGCGCTCAGCGCCTGCGGCCACGGGAGCGGTTGTGGGGTGGACATCTCATGCACCGTTCTTCCGGTCGGCACCTCCGCGGGGACCCGACACAGCCATTCGACGCCGCGCACGCACCACGACGAAGAGACCTTGGTCATCTCGGTCGTCGCCGTTGGTCACTAGGGCTCGCGCCGCAAGAAGAGAATGGTGAGCGTATGAGGCATGTACTGACCTTCGCGGAGCTGGGACTCGAGCAGATGATGGTGGTCGGCGGCAAAGCGGCCAACCTGGGAGAACTCGTCACGGCCGGACTGCCGGTCCCCGACGGTTTCGCGCTGACCGCCGACGCGTTCGCGGAGTCGATGCGGGACGGCGGGGTGCACGAGGACCTGGTGGCCACCCATCGCGAGGCCCTGTCGGCGGTCGGTGACGATGCCCGGCTCGCCGACCTGAGCCGCCGGATGGCCGAGATGGTCACCAAGGTCGGCATCACCCCGAGGATCGTCGACGAGGTGCTCGCCGCATACCGGAGCCTCGACTCGGATGCCGGCCCGAACGGGTCCGGCGGGAACGGGTCTGGCGGGAACGGGTCTGGCGCCAACGTGGCGGTGCGGTCGTCGGCGGTCGGGGAGGACGGCAAGGATGCGTCGTTCGCGGGTATGAACGCGTCCTTCACCAATGTCGGCTCCGCCGACGAGCTTCTGGGTGCGATCGTGCGGTGCTGGGCGTCGCTGTTCTCGCCGCGGGTCGTCTCCTATCGAGCTGAGAAGGGTCTGTCCTCGGATCCGCTCATGGCGGTGGTGGTGCAGAAGATGGTGTCCTCGGAGGTCGCCGGGATCGTCTTCACCGCCGACCCCGTCACCGGCGACCTCGACCATCTCGTCGTCGAAGCCGTCGAAGGACTCGGCGAGGCGGTGGTGTCCGGTGCGGTCACCCCCGACACCTTCCTGGTCGCGAGGGCGGACTGTTCGGTTCTCGAGACCAGCATGGGCAACCAGGAATTCCGGATCGTGCGGGGCAGCGACGGTCACGACCGCCGCGAGCCGGTGGCGCCCGGGAGGACCACGCCGGTCATCGACCCGACGACCGTCCAGACGATCGCGCGGATGGCGCTGCGAGCCGAACGTCACTACGCGCGCCCGCAGGACATGGAGTGGGCCATCGATCCGCAGCACCGGATCTGGATCGTCCAGTCCCGGCCGATCACCACCGGTGTGGACACCTCGGACGAGTCGTCGAAGCCGGTTCTGCTCCGCGGTCTCGCCGCCGCCCCGGGCATCGCCAGCGGCGAGGTCCGCATCCTGCATTCCCCGCGTGACGGGCACCAGCTCATCGACGGCGAGGTGCTCGTCGCACCGATGACCGACCCCGACTGGTTGCCGACCATCCGCCGCGCCTCGGCCGTGGTCACCGATCGCGGCGGGATCACCTGTCACGCCGCGATCGTCGCCCGCGAGGTCGGCGTCCCGTGCATCGTCGGAACCCGAACGGGCACCAAGGTTCTCACGGCCGGATCGGTGGTGACGGTCGACGGTGGCTCCGGTGAGGTCAGGTCCGGTCGTGTCGCACCGCAGCGGGCCACGGTCACCGAGGTCTCGGCGTCATCGGGGGCGCAGGGGCAGCCGGCGGTGGTGACGGCGACCAAGATCTACGTGAACCTCGGGTCGCCCGAGCACGCCGCCGAGGTCGGCGCGACCGGCGTCGACGGCGTGGGTCTGCTCCGCGCCGAATTCATGCTGACCGAGGCGCTGTCGGGGCGTCATCCGCGTGCGGTCATCGCCGCCGGCGAGACCGAGGCGGCCATCTCGGCCATGGCGGACGCCCTGGGACGCATCGCCGGTCCGTTCGGCACCCGGCCGGTGGTGTACCGGACAACCGACCTGCGCACCAACGAGTTCCGCGGACTCGAGGGCGGGCAGGAGTTCGAACCCGAGGAACGCAACCCGATGATCGGCTTCCGCGGCTGCTATCGGTACGTCTCGGAGCCCGAGGTGTTCCGGCTCGAACTCGCGGCGCTCGCGCGGGCCCGGGAGACGCACCCCAATCTGCACGTGATGCTGCCCTTCGTCCGGACCCGCTGGGAACTCGAACGCTGCCTCGAACTCATCGACGAGAGTCCGCTCGGCCGCCAACGCGGCCTGCATCGCTGGGTGATGGCCGAGGTGCCGTCGGTGATGTACTGGCTCCCCGAATACGTCGAGGCCGGCATCGACGGGGTGTCGATCGGCAGCAACGACCTCACCCAGCTGATCCTCGGCGTCGACCGCGACTCCGAATCCTGCGCCGAACTGTTCGACGGCAGCGACCCGGCCGTCCTCGACGCCATCGCGACGATCATCTCCACCGCCCGCCGCTGCGGGATCACCTCGTCGCTGTGCGGGCAGGCGCCGTCGACCAACCCGGATTTCGCCGAGCGCCTCGTGCGGATGGGGATCACCTCCGTGTCGGTCAATCCCGACGCCATCGCCACGACCCGGCTGCACGTCGCCCGCGCCGAACAGCGACTGCTCGTCGAAGCCGTCCTCGACGCACCCGGACGGTAGGTGTCGGATGTTTGTCTGCCCCACCATCGCGGCGGTCTCGGAGAACGAAGGGAGGATGGCAGATGAGAGCTGTTGAGCGCGCCGCCATTCGTGTCCACATCCTGGGTATCGGCCTGAACGAAGACGCGTCAGACCATCGGATGCTCGACGAACTCCATCGCCGCGGCTACCGCCTCCAGTCGCGCGAGCTCCGGTCGGTTCTGAACGAACTCGTCGGACGCGGGCTCGTCGGTGTCCGAGAGGCATCGGCGGGGTACCCGGGGCGTCGAACCTACGAGACCACCCCGGCCGGCCGGATGTCCTGGGCGGAGGAATGCCGGGCCCTGAGCAAACTCACGCACGAGGTGTTCGGGACCCGCGTACCTCCGCTGCCGCCACAGGTCGGCATCGACGATTCGCAGGCATGGTTGTCGACGCGGGACCTCGAGGACGCCGAAGACGGCTGAGCAGGAGGTTCCGCGGAATCTCACCGGTGGCTGTCGATGTCCAACTCGAGCCACTCGGCCTCCCATCGACGCATCCGGTGCCGGTCGGCGGCCGCCCGGACCAGCAAGACCAGCCCCCACCAGCCCATGGCGGTCAGCATCACGACGCCGAGCCCCGCCATGACGCCCTCGACGACGGCGTCGGTGTGGGTGACCGGCGGGTCCGCGACGCGCTGCTCGTCGTCGAGCCAGATGAGGCGGACCCGGCCGACGCGGTCCTGCCGTTCGGAGTCCACGGCGGCGGTGAGGCGTGCGCCGTCGGGCCGCCGCCAGGCGACGATCGTCGGGCTGTCGTCCTGCTTCGGAGTCGTGATGACGGTGGCGCTCACCGAATGCCGCGGTCCCTGGACCTCGGCGGCGGCTTTGTGTGCCGCGTAGGTGTTGCCGCCGACGGTCAGGGCGGCGAGTAGACCTGCCAGCGCCGACACGCAGAGAGCCAGCAGCACAGTGGTTTCCAGCCGATCCAGCGGCCGGACCAGCCGGTTCGACGAAGCGTGCATCAGCCGCCAGCTGTGCAGTTCACGGGCGAGGAACCGCAACATCGCGGACTCCTGTCGAGGTGGTCGGTTCGTCCCCGCCCTGATCGAGCCGGAAGGGTGGGTACTCGTCACACATCAGCGCCGCATACACCCACACCCGGTACTGCCAGCGATTGATGCCCATCGCGAAGTCGAACAGCCCGCGCGGGTAGGTGCCGGTGAAGAGCAGCGCGACTGCGGCGAAGAACACCACGAAGGCCAGCACGGGCGCGATGGTCACACGGCCGTCGTCGCCTTGTGCCGCGTAGCCGACGGCCGGCGGCCCGCCCAGCCATCCGCCGGCGAGTACCGCGAGGACCAGGTAGTGGGGGATCGCCAGCAACCACCACTTCACCAGCACGAGGCCGCGCGACAATCGCTCGGGATAGACGACGTCGAAGTCGGCGGGATAGTCGGTTCGGCGCAGCGCGAACGGCGGATACCGATCGGTGGCCAACGCGGAGTGCGTGTAAAAGGCGACGCGCCAGTTCCAGCGGATCACACCCACGTTGAAGTCGAACAGTCCGCGCGGATAGCGGCCGGTGAACAAGATCGCGAAGCCGGCCACGACCGTGCCGAAGAAGAACGCGATGTCCAGCACGACCAGGACCAGGAAGTGCGGGATCGCCAGCAACCATTTGAGCAGCCAGAGCCATCGCGACAGCGGTTCGTCGAGATGTCCGGTCAGCGTCACTGCGTGCATCGTCTCGAGTCCTCCCGTCGAAGCCCTCTGATCGAGTGAAACCCGCCGGGCCCGGGAAAGGAAGGGTCTTCGGTGGTGTGTAGAGGGTCGATGTGTCGACCGCGACTGGGTAATAGGGCCCAATACGCATTCGTCGGTGTTCCGGAATGACCGATTCTTCGCATCATCAGTCGTTCGACTCACACTTTTCCGTAATTCCAGCTATGGTGATCGTGCGCTTCGTTAACGGCATCGGAGGGGGTGCTCGGGGCGTAGGGGGTCAACACCGGGGTGGGCAGATTCCACGCCGGAGCATTTGTGGTCTACGTGTGTGGAGGGCTCAGCCTTGATCCACCGACCGCATATGCGGCTGCGCTCCCATCGGGGTGAGGGTCGGGAAGGCGGATGTAGGCGTGACGGTATCGCCGGTCTGCCCGGCTTTTTCACTGGGGTCCTTGGTCGGGGCCGCTGGGGCCGGTGGTCAGTTAGCGGTCGCTGGTGGGCTGGTCGCGGAGGTGAACAGGGCTTGCCAGGCCGAGGCCCAGGGCCAGTCGGTGGGCAGGTGCAGGGTCAGTCGTCGTGCGGAGGAGGCGATGCGGGCGGGGATGTTGATCAGGTGGGTGCCGATGGTGGCCCAGCGGGCACGGGCATGTCGGGGTGAGGCCGCGGCGCCGGCAGCGCGGGCGAGGTTGAAGGCGATGACGGCATGGGCGAGCCAGGCGGCGTTGGCCGCGTATTTCCCTGAGGGCAGATGCGCCAGCGGCCCGTTCTTCAGTTCGGCGATGACCTGCTCGACGATGGCGTGATCGCGGTGATGGGCGTCGGCGTCGATCATCGGCAGGGTCGAGTTGGTGATGAACCCGTGGTGACGGTAGGTGGTGAACAACTCGTCTTGGCCATCGGCGCTGGCCGGGTTGAGGCGTTTGACGCGCCGCACGATCAACCGGCAGGTCACGTGGTCGCGTTTGCGGCGTGAGGTGAAGATCGTGACCGGGGTTTCGGCGACTTCGGCATCGGAAATCCAGCGCTGCTCGGCCTCGTCGTAGACGGCGTTGGTGTACTCGATCGGGGTCCATGCCGCCTCGTCGATGGCGGCGATCGCCGCGGTGATCTGTGGGTTGTGGCGGGCGGTGACCGAGAACCAGATGCCGGCCCGGATGGCGGCGGCGATGAAGGCGTGGCAGTAGTAGGCCGAATCCGCGCGGGCCAGGATCTGTCCGGTCACTCCGGCGGCGCGGGCGGTGTTGGCCGCCAGGGTGAGCAGGCGGCCGGAGCCGGTGTGGGAAGCGACGTTGCCGCGGCGGAGCCGGGCCCGGGCGATCACCGGTGCCGTCGTCGGGGTCGACAGTACGGCGAGCTGGGCGTTGAGGCCACGGACCTTGGAGTAGCCGAACGCAGCCGCCTGTTTGGCGTAGCCGTGGACTTCGCGGATGGTGTCGTCGATATCCAGAAATGCCAGCTCACCGGCCTCACCGAGGAGCGCCGGAACGGTTGCGGTCAGGCCGGCCAGGAGCCGGGTGGCCACGGCGTCGAGTTGCTGGACATGGCCGTGAGTGAACGAGCGCAGGTAGGTGCCCAAGGTCGAGGGTGCCCGTATCCCGGCGAAGAGCCGGTTCATCGCGCCGTGGCGGAGCAGGTCGAGGTCGTCGATGCTGTCGGCGCCGGCGAGCACGCCGGCCACGATGCTGGTCGACTTGAGGACCGGGTTGGGGCACTCCACGCTCAGGTGCCGCTCGCAGAGCTGGTGGAGGCCGGCGGTCTCGGCCAGGCGCATCACCGGGACCAGACCCGCCGCCGACACCAGGTTCGGGTCATCGAAAACTGGGGTGAGAGTGTGAGATGCTTTCATCTGCGAGATGCTCCTGTTTGGGCCGGAATTGTTGTTGTGGTAACTCCAATTCTCCAGCCCACCAGGGGCTCTCGCGTTCTACGACACGCTCAATCCCTCACATCATCGGTGGATCCAGGCTCAGTTGACCAGTACTCTCTCGGCGCGCGCGTCTAAGCGCAGCACCAGGAAATTTCTCGAACCGTCGGCAATCGCCGAAGCCATCGCCATCGAGCAACACATCGTGTTGCCCGGATATCAGGCGCTGACCCACTATTCGTCGACTTTCGGGCTGACCGAACATCTGGTCCGGGAGATCGACGAGGCGGCGCGACGCCATCAGGCGATCATCGCCCAACTGCGGCGGATGCATGCGGATGCGCTTGCCGCGGAAACCATTTCGTCCGCACATCAAGAGGCGATGGCTGCGCTGGGGCTCCTCGAGCCCAGCCGGGCCGAGGCCGTCGGCGTCACCCCGCCGCGGCCGGTGCAGGTGTGCCACATCATCCAGTCATATCCGGGTCGCCTCGGGGATCCCGCCTCGCGGGCGATCGTCTCGCTGGCCTTCCTGGTCGTCGCGGTGCATGCCCTGACCGATCCGATGAACTGCGGAACCGCTTCCCCCGCACTCAATCTGGTGCCGCCACCGCTGCACCGCGACCGTGCGCTGCTCGAGAAGGTGCTCGTCCACGCGGTGGCCGCGCTCGACGAGCCGTCGATCGCGGAACTGACCGGGTTCATCGCCGAGGCCAGTGCGTCGTTCGCCGGCTGGTCGACCGAGACGCAGCGCGGCTTGTCGGTGCTGCGCTACAACCCGCATTCGCTGCGCTCGTCGTGCCGAGGCGTGGGACTCGGCGAGATCGACGTCCGTATCGCTGTCTGACGGCGCCGTCTGATCGCCGGTCCGTGGTTACCCTGACGGGGTGACCACGTCGGTTTCGCAACGCTACCGGTGGCTGTTGCACGTCGACCTCGACCAGTTCCAGGTCTCGGTCGAACGACTGCGCAGTCCGGAGCTCGTCGGTGTCCCGGTCATCGTCGGCGGCAATGGCGACCCGACCGAGGCCCGCAAGGTCGTGACCTGCGCGTCGTATGAAGCGCGGGACGTCGGCGTGCGGGCCGGGATGCCGCTGCGTGCTGCCTACAAGAAGTTGCCTGATGCGGTGTACCTCCCGCTGGACATGGGGGCGTACGACGCCGCATCGGCCGACGTCATGGACGTGCTGCGCGGAACCGGCCACCCCGTCGAGGTGTGGGGCTGGGACGAGGCGTACCTCGGCGTCGGCGTGCGGGGCGCCGAGGTCGAGGAGTTCGACGACGCCGGCATCGTCGACTTCGCCGAACGGGTCCGGCACGAGATCCTCGACCGGTGCGGCCTGATGAGCTGCGTCGGCATCAGCGACAACAAGCAGCGCGCCAAGATGGCCACCGGTTTCGCCAAGCGGCCGCCCGGCGCCACACCCGACGACGGCGTGGGTGCGCCGCGCGTGTTCCTGCTCGACGACCGCAACTGGCTGGACCTGATGGGGGCGAGGCCGACTCGCGACCTGTGGAGCGTGGGACCGAAGACGTCGGCCAAACTCGCCGCCACCGGCGTCGAGACCGTCAACGACCTCATCGCGACACCTCGCGACGATCTGATCGCCACCTTCGGTCCGCACCAGGGCAACTGGCTGTACGTCCTGTGCCGCGGCGGCGGGGATTCGACGATCACCGCCGAACCGTGGCTCGCCCGGTCGCACTCCAAGTCTCGGACCTTCGCCACCGACATCGCGGACCCGTCCGAGATGCGTACCGCGGCCGCCGAACTCTTGCGTGAGCTGCTCGATCAGGTGATCGCCGAGGAACGCCTACCGTTCCGCGTCGCGGTGACCGTCCGGACCACGACCTTCTACACGCGCACCAAGTCCCGGAAACTCCCTGCGCCGAGTCTCGACTTCGACCAGCTCGAAGCGGTGGTCGCCGACCTGCTCACCAAGTTCGACATCGATCACCCGGTCCGTCTCCTCGGCGTGCGCCTCGACCTGGTGACCGACGAGGAGAACTGACTGACTATCCCTGCGCAACCAGCAGTGGCACAAGCTGTTCGGCGGCCGTCCAGGCGCCGTGGTGGCCGATCATCATCGACTCCATCGTCTCGTTCTTCGACCGCGTCAACGTGACCGATTCCCGAGCCACCGCGACCACATCCCCGATCCGATTCGCCACCGCATCGGTCACCTCGCGGCCGAACCAGCCCTCGTCGAGGGTCTGCTCGCGCGAGACGACGTGTGCGGCATCGCCCAGATGCCCCGACCATGCCTTCAGCACGTCGTCGGCAGCACCGGGCGTCGCGTACACATGCCGCGCTCGCGCCTCGCCGGCCACGGCGTCGACACCCTCGAGAAGCCCTGGCGCGGTGTCGATGTCGATGGCGCGGTCGGCAGTGATCATGCCGTGATCGCCGGTGACGAGCAGTGTTGTGCCGGACGGCAACTCCGCGGCGAGCTCGGCCACCAGCTGGTCGACGAGCCGGAGCTTCTCCAGCCACGCCGACGACCCCGGGCCGTGGATGTGTCCCGCCATGTCCAACTCGCTGTAGTAGGCGTAGACGAACCGACGATGGCGACTGTGTCCCTGCACCGCCGCCAGGACGCCGTCGCGCACCCCGTCGGGCGTCACTGCCGGTACGTACTGGCCGGGCGCGCGGAACGCCGCCAGGGTCAGGCCGGACCCGCGGAACTCGCCGGGCATCACGTACGTCACCCGAACACCTTCGTCGGCAAGCGTTTCCAGGCTCCCGGGATGTGTACGCACCAGCGCAGGAGGATAGGTGACCAGCGCCGACGGTCCCTGCGCGTCATCGAGACTCCAGCGCAGCGAGTTCAGCACCCGTCGGGAACCCCGTGTCCGGCAGTCGTCGTCGGGCCGGAAGCTGTAGCCGATGATCCCGTGCACGCCGCAGGGTGCGCCGACCGTCAGACTCAGGATGCTGGTCGCCGTCGTCGCCGGGAATCCCGCACGCAGAGTGGTCGCGGTCAGCTCCCGCAGGGTCGGCGCGAACTCCGCGTACTCCTCGAGCAGCGTCGCGCCCAGTCCGTCGATCAGCAGAACCACCACCGAATCGCCCGGAGGCACAACGAGATCCGCGCTGTCAGAAACGCTCAGGGCGACCGACGCTGCCGGCAGAACGTCGGCGAGAGTGTGCGGGTACCGCCCCCAGTCGGCGGGTGTCAGTTCGTCGGGAGTCAGTTCGCCGCTCACCGCACCCCCGAGCCCGCCGGACCGAACACGTAGTGACCCGACCGCAGAAACCGCACCGACCGTCGGGCATCACCCTCGAGAAGCAACGGCGACATCGCATCCCGCAGCACGATCCGCCACCGCGCCGCGTCGAGCGGATGACTCACCCGCATCGCTTCGACGTCCCGCGGCAACGCCACCACCACTGTCGCGTCGGGGTCCAACCGCTCGTGATGGGCGACCGGACGCGACCGATCGGAATCGTCGATCACCGGCACCGCACCGCCGGCGATCAGCGCCTCGACACTTCCGACGCCGTCCACGCTGCTGGGCAGTTCGTCGTGCAGCGCCCACGACATCAACACCCGATCCGAGTCCACGCCGCCGCCCAACTCATCACCGAGCTCGCCGTAGAAGTCCTCGTAGTAGTGGATGGGCTCGGCGCCCAGCTTGGTGATGTTGAAATACGCATTGCGCGCGACCAGCGGATCGAAGGTCCACGTGATCGTCGTGAGTCCACGTGCCAGCGCCCACTGCCGCTGATGCATCTTCAGCAGGTAACCCACATGGTGGCCGCGGCCGCGTCGGGAGACCCCGGTGATGTGGCTGTGCAGGGCCTCACCGGCCGGTGCCGACAGGAACGCCACGCTTCCACCGGCCAGGTGATCACCGATGAAGGCGCCGGAGACGTAGTTGCCCGAATGCGACAACGCCCGCAGCATGTCGATGCCCACCGGGCGTCTCGTCGGGTCGGGTCGCCAGACGTCGTCGAAGACCCGCATCAGTTCTTCGAGTTCGTCGGGGGAGGACAGCTCGCGAACCTCGACGGAACCGAATCCAGCTGGGCGTGCCTCGACAGGAGCCGGTGAATGCGACATGCCCTCGATTGTTTCACCGCGTCCGGCGGGAGTTGGCCGGGTTGGGCGACTCCGTCCGACCCGGACCCACTCCTTAGGATGGGGGCCATGTCACCCACCGTCCGCACGCCCGACGCGTTCACGCGCGTCGCCGCGGCCGGTGTGGTGCCCACTGTCGCGATCGCCGCGCACGGTGCCGCCGGCGGACATGCGCTCAGCTCGGGCGGTGTGGTTCTCACCGTCGCGATCGGCGTGGCCGCGGCGATGCTCCTGCAGCTGGCGACCCGGGGCCGACGCCTGGTCCCGGCTGCTGCATCGGCCGTCGGCGTCCTGACTGCCGCGCAGGTCGCGAGCCACTGGTCGCTCGCCGCCGACGCCGCGCACGTCACCCACGACGCCCCCGCGCTGCCGATGTTGCTGACGCACTTCGTCGCGATACCGCTCAGCGCGGTACTGATCGTCGTCGGTGCGCAGCTGCTGGCCGTCATCGGGTCGGTCTTCGCGTTCCTCACCCCGCCCGCCGTACTGCGCGTGCCCGGTGCGCGCCCGGTCTTCTGGACTCAACCCGCTGTTGTCGCCGGTCCCGCCGTCGGCGGCACCGGTGTTCGCGGACCTCCGCTCGGACTCTGACGCCGCGCCGCCACACCGGACCCGCGACGGTTCGGTGCTGTCGTGCGCGCGTTACGCATCGAATGTCCGAACTCTTGAGAAAAGAATCCAGATGAAGAAGCTTGTCTCGTCGCGGGCGACGGTCGCCCGCCGTCTCGTCCTTCCCGCCGCCGCTGCCGCCGTCGTCGGCGTCTCCTCCCTCACCGGCGCGGGCGCGGCATCGGCGCATGTCAGCGCCAACGCCCCGACCGTGACCCAGGGCGGGTACGGCGTGGTCAACCTGGTCGTCCCCAACGAGTCCGAGGTGGCGCCGACGACGTCGATCCGGGTCACCCTCCCCGGTCTGAAGTCGGCCCGCCCGGAGGTGATGGCCGGATGGAAGACCGTCGTCACCAAGAAGGACGACCTGGTCACCGAACTCACCTGGACCGCCGAGCCGGGTTCGCCGGGCATCCCCGTCGGACAGTTCGCGCAGTTCAGCTTCGCCGGCGGTCCCTTCCCCGAGCAGGAGACCGTCGAACTGCCGACGCTGCAGACCTACGCCGACGGTGAGAAGGCCGACTGGAACCAGCCGACCCCGGCCGACGGCACCGAGCCCGAGAAGCCCGCACCCATGATCACCATCCCCGTGGGCGAGGCCGGGCACGGCCAGCACCGCGCCGCCCCCGAGACCACCGACGCGGCTGCGTCGCAAACGACGGAGACCGCCCAGGCCGACTCCGCAGCCCGCTGGCTCGGCGGCATCGGACTGGTCGTCGGCGCGCTGGGCACCGTCTTCGGTGTCGCGGCGCTGATGGTGGTCCGACGCAACGGTCGCGGCAATGCGTAAGCGCGTGATGCCGCTGAGCCGGTCCATCCTGCTGACCTTGGCCGCGCTGGCGTGCCTGGGCCTGGTCGGTACCTGGTCGGCGCCCGCCGCCTCGGCGCATTCGCGGCTCGTCTCCTCCGACCCCGCCGACGGTGCGAGGCTGCCCGCCGGTCCGCAGACCGTCACGCTGACCTTCAACGAGGGCATCCAGTCCGCGTATGCGGTGCTCAACGTCGTCGGACCCGATGAGCACTTCTGGCAGTCCGGCGACCCGAAGGTCGACGGCAGCAAGGTGAGCGTCGGCATGGGTGAACTCGGGCCGACCGGCAAGTACACGATCAACTACCGGGTGACCTCCGCCGACGGACACGTCATCAGCGGGCAGCGCAGCTTCGAGCTGACGGTCGCCGGCAACGGCGAACCGGGCCCGCTCGCCGACGCCTCCGCCGATCAGTCCGACGACGGAATCCCGGTGTGGTACTTCATCGTCGGCGCCGTCGTGGTCCTGGTGCTAGGTCTTGGAATCGTGTTCTGGCTGACCCGTCCCAAGACTCGGAGCTGACGCGTGAGGGTCGTGGCCGGTGTGCCGGTCCTGTTCGCCGGACTGCTGGTGAGCTGGTTGCTCGCCCGCCCCGACGGACCCGACACGGTCGCACTGCCCGCGACCCTCGCGCTCGGCGTCTCGGTCGTGGTACTCGGCCTCGGGCTGCTGCCGACGGTCGACGCCGAACCGGCGTCGACCTGGATCGGTGCGCTCGCCGGTGTCTGGGTGGTGGCGACGCTGATCAGCGCCTGGGTGCGTACCGCTGACAGGTCCGGCAAGGACGTGCTCGACGTGAGTGCCGCCGACTTCGGTGAGGTCCTGACCTCCGGTGCCTCTGAGATGGTCGCGCTGGTCACGGGCTTGCTCATCGTCCTGTGGGCGGTACTCGACCTGTTGACCGCAGTCGAGGTTCCGGTTCTGGTGGTCGGAGCGCTCGCAGCGATCGGTGTGCTGGCCACCGCGATCGCCGGTCACGCCGGCAACAACGCCATCGGCCCGTTCCTCGTCGGCGCGCATGCGCTGGCCGCCGCCTGGTGGTGCGGACTGCTCGCCGCGATGGTCCTCTCCGTGCGCGGCCGGTCCGGGTGGGCGCGCAGCCTGCCGGTGTTCTCGCAGCGGGCGCCGTGGGCGGTCGGGGTGATCGCGGTGACCGGCGTGGTCGCCGCACTGACCGAGATCGACGGACTGTCGGCACTGGTCACCACGGGTTACGGGAGGATTCTGGTGGCGAAGGTCGTGATGCTGGCGGCGCTGGTGGGAGTCGCCGCCTGGCATCGACGGCGCTGGGTGCCTGCCGTCGAGCGCCATCGCCAGACCGAGACCGCGTCCATCCGGAACGCCGTCGTCGAACTGATGCTGATGGCCGTCGTGCTGGGTCTGGCCGCCGGATTGTCGGCGACCGCACCCTGACGGACGCGCCCTACTTCAACGCCCGCGACTGATCCCAGATGGCGAGCAGCTCGTCGATGATGTCGGTGGCCATGTGCAGCGTGCTGAGGTGGCTCTCGCCGGGCAGCTCGAACAGCTTGGCGTCGGGGAGCAACGACACCATGTGCTGGCCGTGTGCGTACGGGATGATGTGGTCGTGGTCGCCGTGCCACCAGCGCACGGGCACTCCGACGTCGGAGACGCGGAATCCCCAGTCCTTGGCGAAGACGACGACATCGGCGAACGGTGCCTCCATCGCGCGGCGCCCGCCGTGGAGCAGGTCGTCGAGGAACATGGCCCGGAACTCGGGGCGCGCCAGCAGTTCTCGATCGGCTTGAGGGGAGAAGTGACCGTAGACGGTGATGGCGGGTTCGGCAATCGGTCGTGCGAAGCGGAGTGCGGTGCTCACGATCTGCCCGATCTGCGCCCCCGCGACATCGACCGCCGGCGCCAGGAACGAGCCGAGCTTCATCGCCCCGCCGGGGATGCGGTCGGGTCCGACGGTCGGGGCGACGCCGCCGAGGATGCCCGCGGCGACCACCCGGTCGGGCATCGCGTGCGCCACTCCGAGTGTGTACGGTCCGCCGCCGGAGAGGCCGATGATGGCGAACTCGTCGATGCCGAGTGCTTCGAGTACGGTCTCGAGGTCGGGGGCGAAGGCGGCGATGTTCTCGTACCGGTGCGGCGTCGACGACCCGACGCCCGGCCGGTCCAGCCCGATCAGGCGAACCCCCCGCTCAGCGGCATATCCACGAGCTTCGACGGGGATCTGGCGGCGAGCGCCGGGCGTCCCGTGGAGCCAGATGATGGCCCGTCCGGTAGCTGATCCGTATTCGGCGAACCCGATGCGACGATCACCGTCGGCCACGGCGATCGACCCCTCGATTTTCGGACGGGCGATGTCGATCATGTGACCAGCATCTCACGTAGCGTTGTATGCGTGATCCCCGAGTTTCTCAACGGCACCGCCAGAGCAGTCCGCCATGTCTTCTCGCCCCACCCGGCCACGGACATACCCAGAGGTCAGATGCTCGACCTGCCCGGCCGGGGACGCGCCTTCGTCACCGATTCGGGACCCCGCGACGCCCCGGCGGTGTTCCTGCTCCACTCGGTGCTGACCACCGGCCTGCTGTGCTGGTACCCGACGATCCCGGCGATCAACGACCGTTACCGGGTGATCACCCTCGACGCTCGCTGGCACGGCCGCGGCATCGAGTCCGAGACCTTCGACCTCCGGGACTGCGCCGACGACGTCGTCGCCGTCGCCGACGTCCTGGGCATCGATCGCTTCGTCGCCGCCGGCTTCTCCATGGGCGGCGGCATCGCCCAGCTGACGTGGCGTCGGCACCCCGAGCGGGTGTCGGGACTCGTGCTCTGCTCGACGGGCCCGTTCTTCAGCACCAACGACCCCAAGCACCGGAGGTCGTCGGAACGGACCGGCCGCATCCTGGCGCCGCTGTACCGGATGCTCCCGCGTGTCTCCGAGAAAAGCCTCAACAAGACGACGTCGCACACATCCATCTGGGCGCTGCGGCAGTTCTTCTCGACGCCGCTGTCGCACCTCGGTGAGTTCGGAAACGGTCTGGGGCAGTTCGACTCCCGCAGTTGGCTCCACGAGATCGATGTCCCGACCGCTGTCGTCGTGTCCACCCGCGACCGCGTCGTCGAACCGGAACGCCAGCAATTGCTGCTCGACGGCATCCCCGGGTCGCAGCGTTTCGAGGTCGACGGTGGCCACGCCTGCTGCGTACTCGGTGCGAAGTTCTTCATCCCGCCGTTCACCGAAGCCCTCGACGCGGTGAGCACCCATGCAGCGGTGGAGGGTTCGTCCGCGGGGTGACCGCCGCGCCACGCGGGAGGCCCAGTTTCACTATGGACTTGTCAATGATCGAACGCGGTCCCGGCTGATCACCGGGTGCGGAAGGTGCTGCGCGTGAGTCTGTGTCAGGCGGCGTCGTCGAGTCGCATGGTGCGTCGGTTGTAGGCGGGTAGGGGTCGGCGTCGGGGGTCGATGTCGGCGGGCGGGATCAGCCAGGGGTGGCGGTCGAAGCCGATCATGATGTCCCAGCCGTTGTGGTGGACCCGGGTGTGGCACCGTTGGCAGAGTAGGCAGCCGTTGTCGAGGTCGGTGTCGCCGTCGTCGGACCAGTGTTGGATGTGGTGGACCTGGGTGTGCGAGGGTGGTGCGCCGCAGCTGATGCAGCATCGGTCGCGGATGATGATGGCTTTGCGGATATGTGCTGGGAACAGGCGTCGTTCGCGACCCATCGCCAGGGGCACGGTCTCTCCGTTGATGATGATCTCGGTGATCGTGCCGTCGCAGGACTGTTTCTGCGCGGTGGCCTGGGTGACCGACCCGGTCCAGGGCAGGAAGGCGGGATCACCACCGTCGGCGGGGATGGTCAACAGGGTCTGGGTACGTGGTGCACCGATGCTGTCCTGGGATGCACCTTGTGCTGCTTGGTCGAGGAGGATCTCGAGGGCGTCGACGCGTCGTTGATCGGGGGAGCGTCGGTCGTCGGCGCCGTCGGGCTCGGGACGCGGTACAGAGCGTTCGTCGATCATGGCGATGAACTTCTCGCCGACGGCCTGGGTCACGTTGGCGTGGATCTCGACGCGACTGTCGTCGGTCACGCTGTGTGACAGGGTGTCCAGGGATCGGTCGTCGGACGCGGGAATGCCGCCCTCGTCGTCGGCGATGGTGTTGCCGATGGTCTGGGCATGTTTCTGTATCTCGGTGGGTGTGGCACCGGACAGGGCTTGGGTGAGGAGTTCGGTTTCGTAGACCGTTCGGTCGTCGTCGGAAAGCTTTGTGGGTGACCGTTTCTCGATCGTGGCGATTCCCCGAACGACGGCATCGACGATCTCACCCGAGAGGCGCCCGTCGGCAGCGCACGCCTCGACCTTGCCCAGCGCCCCGAGACTGCCGGCGATACGCACCGAGCGTGTGGCGACCGCGGGTGGGAAACCCATCTCGATCAACAGTCGCTTGGTGGTGGAGCCGTGTCGTTCGGGCACCCCGAGCACATCGAGATTGGCTGTGTGCGAGCCGAGTTGGTGGTCCGCTGCGTTGCGGATCAGTCGGATCCACTCGATCTGGGCGAAAGTCTTTGCGCCGGTTGGGTCGTCGGCGGGTGGGGTGACCTCGGTGAGCTGGTCGAATATAGCTTCGAGCAGCGCCGCGGCGTCGGCCGTGTCGGAGTCGGTCATGACAGCAACCTTCTTCCCTCTCAAGAGGATCTGAATCAGGTGGGGTGGGAACGTCATTGACTACTGCTCGGTCCTACGACTTCGTTGTCTTCATTTCTACATCAGGGGTCTGACAAGATTTTCGATCGGCTTCTTCGTCAGTAGATGGGCTCTTCGAATCGAGACATGACTCCTTTGTACACGAACATACGTGGCACTCTTGACGGTTCTGTGGGTGCCCCCGGTGCGCCTGAAGCGCGCAACGCCCTGTCTCACTTAAGGTTTGGTTTGCGAAGACTAAACCGAGGAGCAGGGCGTTGCGCGCTACCAGACTACTGCAGAAGTTGCTGAAGATCGAGAACCTGGTGGTTCTTGATGTCGGCGTTGAAGACGACGATGACGGCCAGTTGTTGGTCGTCTCGGTCCGTGCGAAACGCGGGCAGGACTCGCGGTGTCCACACTGCCGACGGCGTCGACCAGGCTATGACCGCTCACACCATCCGCGCCGTTGGCGACACCTCGACCTGGGCGGGATGCGCTGCTACCTGCAAGGACACATTGGACGGGTTGACTGCAGCCTGCACGGCGTCGTCACCGAACATGTGCCGTGGGCACGGCCGGCAGCAAAGATGACGCGCCGATTCGACGACACGGTCGCCTGGCTCGCCGCGCACAGTCCATCATCCGCGGTGTGTGAGTACATGAGGGTGTCGTGGCGAACAGTGCAACGCATCATCGCTCGAGTCGTTGCCGATCACACCGGACAGACCGACCGAATGGATGGGTTGCGCAGGATAGGTATCGATGATATCGCCTACCGAAAAGGCCGGCGATATCTGACGGTGATCGTCGACCACGACACCGGCAGGTTGGTGTGGGCGCGTGAGGGTGCAACCAAGAAGACGCTTCGCCAGTTCTTCGACGAGCTCGGCGCCACGCGCGGTCAAGTCCCAAGTAGTGGTGTAACTCGTTTCTGATCCTTCGTCGGGCTTTCAGGCAGGCAGTTCGATCAGCGGGTCGGTAGTGGCCTCCGTTGTTGTGGTGGTGTCGGTGGTCAGGGTCAGTCGGCATCGGTTGAGGACCTCGAGGCCGAGGTATCGGCGGCCTTCGGCCCACTCGTCGGTCTGCTCGGCCAGGACCGCGCCGATGAGTCGGATGATGGCGTCACGGTTGGGGAAGATACCCACAACGTCAGTGCGGCGGCGGATCTCGCGGTTGAGTCGTTCGGTGGGGTTGTTAGACCAGATCTGTCGCCACACGTCATCGGGGAAGCCTGTGAAGGCCAACAGGTCCTCTCGAGCGTCACCGAGATGGTCAGCAACCTTGGGGAGTCTGCCTTCGGTGTATTCCAGGAGTCGGTCGAACTGCTCGTGCACCGCGGTGGCGGTGGGCTGGTCATACACGCTGTGCAGCATCGCTTTGACCGCCGGCCACATGGACTTGGGGCACACCGCCATCAGGTTGGCCGCGTAGTGGGTACGGCACCGTTGCCACACGGCGCCGGGCAGGTTCGCCGCGATCGCCTCGACCAGTCCGGCATGGGCATCAGAGGTCACCAGACGCACCCCGCCCAGCCCGCGGGCGACCAGATCGGCGAAGAAGGTGTTCCAGGAGGCTTTGGTTTCGCTGGTCGCTACTTGCATGCCCAACACCTCGCGGTGGCCATCGCCGTTGACACCGGTGGCCAGCAGGACAACGGCTTTGACGACCTGCTTGTTCTCGCGGACTTTGATCGTCAGGGCATCTGCGGTGACGAAGGTGAACGGCCCGACCTCGTCGAGGCGACGATGGCGGAATGCTGTGACCTGTTCGTCGAGGTCGGTGGCCATGCGTGAGACCTGTGACTTCGACAGTGAGTCGATGCCGAGTGTCTTGACCAGTTTGTCCATCCGGCGGGTCGAGACTCCGGCCAGGTAGCAGTCGGCCACGACGGTGATCAGTGCTGACTCAGCCCGCTTGCGGCGTTCGAGGAGCCACTCGGGAAAGTAGCTGCCCGAACGTAGCTTCGGAATGGCGACGTCGACGGTGCCGACGCGGGTATCCAGTGGCCGGTGGCGGTAGCCGTTGCGGTGGTTGGTGCGCTCTGGTGTGTGTTGGTTCCATTCGGCTCCGCAGACCGCGTCGGCATCGGCCGATAGCAGCGCGTTGATCATGGTTTGCAGCAGCTCACGCATCAGATCTGGTGACGCGTCTGCGAGGGCTTGGCCAAGAAGGCCTGCAGGGTCGACAATGTGGGGTGCGGTCATCGCGATGACTCCTCGAGGATTCTGTGGAAGGTTGACTCGAAGGATCACGCGGTGGCCGCTCTGCATCCGTTAACGACACGACGTCGATAACGAACTCGGCCACCGAGTTACACCACTCTATGGGGCGCTACCCCACGCGCAGTGCACAGCTGACCCATGTGAGCGCCGACGCGGGTCAGTACATCGAAACGGTTGTTGCAGAACGTGCTCCGGATGCCATTCGATGCATGGATCCGTTTCATGTCGTCCAGTGGGCCACCCGCGCCGTGGACCGTTGTCGCAGCCGGGTCCTCAACCGGATCCACGGTCTGTCCAACGACGATCGTAGGAATCTGAGGTGGGCACTGTTGAAGAACCCTGAGAACCTCACCCCAGGTCAACAGCGGACCCGCGAGCTGATCGTCAAACGCGCCAATAGTGAACTCGCTCGCGCGCGTGGCAGGTCCCCGATAACCGGTCCAGTCGGTCCTAGAGCCAGTTCTTACTTGCGGTCGGTCAGTCGATCTCGCAGCCCACGGGGTGGTGCTGGTGGGTGCATCGGGCAGCGTACTCGGCCGGGGTCTTGTAGCCCAGCGCTGAGTGGCGGTGTCGGTGGTTGTGGTCGTCTTTGAAGTCTTCGATGACCACGCGGGCCTCCAACAGGGTGGGCCAGCAGTTGCGGTTCAAACACTCGTCGCGCAACCGGTTGTTGAACGACTCGATGAACCCGTTGTTCCACGGCGTGCCAGGCGGAATGTAGGAGATCCCCACCGACCCTGCACAGAACGTCTGGAGGGCCTCAGAGATGAACTCAGGGCCGTTGTCCATGCGCAGCACCTTCGGTGGGCCACCCCAGATCGCGAAGGTCTTCTTCAACTCCTCGATCAACCGGTCGGCGGCGATCGAGCGATCCACAATGTTGAGCAGCGACATCCGGGTGTGTTCATCGACCATGGACGCGATCTTGATCTTGTGTCCGTCGACAGTGGAGTCGAACTGAAAGTCCAATGCCCACACCACTTTCGGTGCGTCCGCGGTGACAATCGGCACCGACGACTGGCCGGCCCGTTTACGCCGCGGCGCCCGGCGCACCTGCAATCCTTCTTCCTTCCACAGCCGGTGGACCTTCTTCTTGTTCACGGTGTCGCCTTCGTCGAAACGCAGCCAGGCCCACGCCCGACGGAACCCGTGGCGTGGGTTCTGACGGGCGTAGGTTCGTAGCTGCTGGCGCAGGCCAGCATCCGGGTCAGCCGGGGTGTGCGCTTGCGGCAGTTGACGATACGCTGAACGAGCAAGCCCAACAACCTTGCACGCCTTGCGTTCTGACATGTTCATCACGTCTTTGAGCATGTCGATGGCGGCGCGTTTGGCGGTTGGGCTCAGAATTTTCCCTTGGCGATCTCCCGTAGCGCGTCCTTCTCCAACTCGGCATCGGCGAGCAGCCGCTTGAGCCGGCCGTTCTGCTCACGCAGCTCCTTGAGCTCCTTGGCCACGTCACCGTCCATGCCGCCGTACTGGCGGCGCCAGTTGTACAACGTCGCTGCCGACACCTCGAGGTCGGCGGCGATCTCCTCGCCGGTCTTGCCCTGCGCCGCCAACTCGTCAGCCCGGCGCAACTTGCGCACAATGTCCTCTGCCGAGTGGCGCTTGCGTCCTGCCATGATCCTCATCGTCCCTTCTCTGCCCTCAACAGGGCAATCAGGACTCTAAAACAGACCGGACCGGTTCACGGGGGACACGCCAGTCGACGGTGCGAGGTCGCCCAGGCCGGGGTTCGTCGAGCAACCCCTCGCAGCGGTGCTCGACGAACCGGCCTCGCCAGCGCCGCACGGTACTGCGATTGAGGCCGAGTCGTTGTGCCACTTCAGTATTCGAACCGCCATCAGCGGCGGCGAGAACGATTCGTGAGCGCATCGCCAAACCCGAGGCCGTCGTTCGCCGACGCGCCCACCCTTCGAGCTCACGGCGCTCGTCATCAGTCAGAACAATATCCACTGCTCGCGGACCCCGGGTTGCCATTCCCTAGCCTAACAACCGAACGGAAATTAATGACTCAGGACACTAGTGTCCTGAGTCATTAATTCGTGTGCAGTAGTGGGCGATGGAGTCGAGGATTTGATCAGCGGTCTTCACCCACACGTAGGGGCGGGGGTTGTCGTTCCAGGTGTCGATCCACGCTCTGATGTCGGCGTTGAGCGCTCTTACGGTGCGGTGGGTGGAACGTTGGAGCTTCTTGGTGGTCAGTTCAGCGAACCAGCGTTCAACGAGGTTCATCCAGGATGAGCTGGTCGGGGTGAAGTGGACAACAAACCGTGGGTGCGAGGTCAGCCATCGCTTCACTGCGGGTGTCTTGTGGGTAGAGGCGTTGTCCATGACCAGGTGGACGTCGAGCTCGTCGGGCACCTCGGCGTCGATCTTGCGTAGGAATCCGATGAATTCTGTTGCGCGATGGCGTGAGTGAAGCGAGCCGATGACTTTTCCCGACGCTATGTCCAACGCCGCGTACAGGCTGGAGGTGCCGTTGCGCACGTAGTCGTGGCTGGCCCGTTGCGGGGTGCCCGGGAGCATGGGAAAGATCGGCTGGGTGCGATCGAGCGCTTGGATCTGGGTTTTCTCGTCAACGCAGAGCACCAAGGCACGTTCGGGTGGGTTCATGTAGAGCCCGACGACGTCGCGGACCTTCTCGGTAAACAGAGGATCCTTCGACAGCTTCCACGAATCCTGTTTGTGCGGAGCCAATCCGAACGCTCGCCAGACACGCGACACCGTTGACTGCGACATGTCGAGATGCTCAGCCATCGACCGGGTCGACCAGTGTGTCGCATTCTTCGGAGTGGTCTCGAGAGTTGCGGTGATCAGGTCTTTGATCTGCTCGTCGTCGACGGTTCGTGGTCGACCGGGCCTGGGTTCGTCGAGCAACCCATCACAGCGTTGCTCGACGAACCGGCCTCGCCACCGCCGCACGGTACTTCGATTGAGTCCGAGTCGTTGTGCCACTTCGGTATTAGAACCACCCTCGGCGGCGGCGAGAACGATTCGTGATCGCATCGCCAAACCCGAGGCTGTCGTTCGTCGACGCGCCCACCCTTCGAGCTCACGGCGCTCGTCATCGGTCAGAACGATATCCACTGCTCGCGGACCCCGGGTTGCCATTCCCTAGCCTAACAACCGAACGACAATTAATGACTCAGGACACTAGGCCGGCGTTGCCAGTTTGGGCGGCGACCTTGGCACTCGTGTGGACGCATTTTGGCGGGTTGGACCGTGCCATCCCTGGCTGCGTCGGTGTCGCGATAGCTGCCGTTGTGCTTAGTGGACTGTCTTGCGGACAAGAGAAAGTGGCTAGTCTAAAAATCTTGAACACTGAGGTCGGTGGTTAGAAACGCACTATAGTTCGCTGATTAGTGGCTTGATAACTCTCAAAGAAGTGGGCTATTGCAGAATGTTCGTCGAATTTTTCTGTGGCACTCCTCGCTTTAGGTTGGTGCCTGGCGTGATACCTACAACCGTGTGTCGCAGACTATTTGGTTCTCAGGCGCTGTTGATGGCTCGTATCGGTGTCCGGCTAAACTGAAATGGCTAGACAGGGTCCGCGATGGCGAGATTCGCGGCCTGGAGGAAGAAGGAAGCCTGCGAGCGAAGTAATGCGTGCTGTCGTGGGCATTACTCCTGAATGGGTATTCGCCTTGCTTCGGATCTTCCGATACCCGTGCTCGGTTGTCTAAGACTGCGCGTTATGTTGGTGAGGGCTTCCGCCGTTTCGTTGGGCGTCAAAACCGCTCCACCTTGCCGTTTATCTTGCTGGCGCTCAACTTGGGCACTGCCTCGGGCATGGCGTAGGGTGGCCGAGGTTGGAGAAGTTTAACTCTCCGTGTTAAAACGGAACACCCAGCAGTTCGTGGGTGTCAATTCTGCTTAGTCGCGGTAAGTGGTTTCTATTGCTCAATGGTCTTGATTCGTCTGGCGGGTACGCCAGCATATAGTCCGTCGTTCTCGCAGTCTGCTGCAACTACCGCGCCGCTAGCAATAACAACGCCGTCACCGATGGATATGCCAGGGAGTATTACAGCACGAGCGCCGATCCACACACCGTTGCCGACCTTGATTGGTGCCGACTTATTTTCCCCTGCCCGCCTGGAGTGTGGCCCCAGTTCGTGTGTATCGGTGACAAAGAGCACATCCATGGCGATATTGCAACGTTCGCCAATCGATATTGGACTCGAGGTGTTGAATCTGCACCCGTAGTTGACAAAGGTGCTAGTTCCGAGGGTCACTCGCTTGCTGCCGAACCATACTGCAGGCGAGATGAAGACGTTGGCGCCGACTTTCATCCCGTACATGCGTAGGGCTATCGCTCGGACTCGGGGCGGGACCAACGAGGAACTGATGACCGTGTTCAGCATTAGGTCACGCCAGAAACCGGGCCATATCTTACGCAGCATGGAGACATCATCGCTTGGCATCACGTAGTCGGCAGCGTAAGGGGTCCTGTGTGGCGTTCGCTGGCGGGTGCGTCGCGGCAGCAGGTGTTCCTAAGTACGCATGACTGCGCCGGTGGACGCGTTGTTCCCTCGCACCTTCGCGTCGTTCGGGTTCGCCTCGCCTGCTGAGCTTGCAGGAGACTTCTCGCCGGGTGGTTTGATGCGATTCAGACGTGCAGTGACAAACCTCAAATCGAGCTGCACGAGGGCCCGGAAGTGAGGCTAAGAATATCGTTCAGTAGTGCCCCCACCAGGGCTCGAACCTGGGACCTGCGGATTAAAAGTCCGTAGCTCTACCAACTGAGCTATAGGGGCGTAACCCGGCGAGCCGGGGCGTCGACGAGTTTACAGCTTGCCAGGACGGCGTGAACGGGGGCCTATGGGTGTGTCGAGCCGGCCGCGGGGAGTGTGTCCGGTGGGGCTGCGAGGGCACTTGCTTTTCGAGGCTTGTTGCGAGGCCTTCGTGGCTCGTCGCTATCGCTCCTCGCACCTCAGGCAGCGGGGGCGGCGCCGCGCCTCAATCGGCGAGGGGTGCACCTCAGGCAGCGGGGGGCGGCTTCGCGCCTCAGGCAGGGAGGGGGTGCGCGTCAGGCAGGGAGGCTTCGCGCGTCAAGCGGCGAGGGGGGAGCACGTCAGGCAGCGAGGGTGCGTTAATCGTCGTTTTATAGCTCTGACCAGCCGATTTGTGTTGCGCGCGAAACCTGTCATAAGCTATGCGAGCTCCCAGCGGAGAAGCGAGACCGGCCCCCTTCGTCTAGCGGCCTAGGACGCCGCCCTTTCAAGGCGGTAGCGCGGGTTCGAATCCCGTAGGGGGTACGCCTGGACGGCACTCGGAAACGAGAGTCGGACAGCACAATTAAACAAGGCCCTGTGGCGCAGTTGGTTAGCGCGCCGCCCTGTCACGGCGGAGGTCGCGGGTTCGAGTCCCGTCAGGGTCGCCAAAGATGACCGGCGCATTCGGTTCTACCGGATGCGCCGGTTGTCTTAGGGCCAGGTAGCTCAGTTGGTACGAGCGTCCGCCTGAAAAGCGGAAGGTCGTCGGTTCGATCCCGACTCTGGCCACCATGAAAACCTCCCGGTTCATCCGGGAGGTTTTTTTGGTGGTCGGAGGGGGTCTGGTGTCAGTGGCCCGGTGTCAGGGGCCCGACTCAATCTCGAGCAGTCGGGCGTCGAGGGCGGTCGACGGGGCCTGTCCGTCGTCGTGGGTTCACGGTGATCAGTCTGTCCCGCCCGCGGTGCGTCGGTCGCCGTCTTACCGGCGGGCGCTGCTGATGCGCAGTCCGCGCAGGGGCGAGCGCGTCGTCCTCCAGCCGTTCTCCAACTATAGTTGTGTTACTCCAACTTTCGTTGGAGAGGGGTGCGCCATGCAGCTCAACAAGCCGTTCGCGACGGTGACACCGACCCTCGACGGCGACGTGCTCGCGGTGCTGGCGGCCGCCGATCTCACATTCACGATCAGCCAGGTCCAGCGCATCCTCGGCAGCGCATCAGGGGAAGGCATCCGCAAGGTCCTCAACCGGCTCAGTGCACAGGGCGTGGTGCTGCACGATGAAGTAGGTCGGACGCACACCTACCGCCTCAACACCGAGCATCTCGCGGCCCCGCCGATCATGGCGCTCTCCCGGCTGAACTCCACCTTCCTGCAGCGCCTCGAAGAGCACTTCACCGAGTGGGAGACCGCACTGCGGTACGCCGCGGTGTTCGGGTCGGCGGCGACGGGGCGGATGAGGCCCGACAGCGACATCGACGTGTTCCTGGTGCGCGCAACCGATTCCGAGGACGACGCGTGGGACCAGCGGGTCACCGGACTCGCTCGACTGATCACCGCGTGGACCGGCAACGACGGCCGGATCGTCGAGTACACCGAGGACGAGTTGCGCGCCGCGGTCGCCGCCGGCGAGCCGCTGCTCGGCGACGTGTCGACCCAGGGCCTCACCGTTGCGGGGACACGGGCCTGGTTCACCGCGCAACTGCGCCCGGCGAGGAGCTCGTGATGGCGGGGCAGCGCAAATGTGACGCCGCGGTCGCCGCCGGGCGCATGTCCAAGGCGACCGAGTTTCTCGATGCCGCCGACCATCTCGGACGGGAGATGCCCAACGCTGCCGGGGACCTCTACGTGGATGCGGGTATCGCAGCCTCGGACGTCATCTGCTGCGCGCGGCTCGGCGTGCACTCCAACACCGGTAACCACAGCGAGGCCGTCGCCCTGCTCAAGCGGGCAGACAGCGGATCCGAACGGCACCTCAACACCCTCCTGAACCGGAAGAACAAAGCGGCCTACACACATCAGGACCTCACCGCCGCGGAGTTGACGAAGATGGGCCGCGCGGCGGAGCCCCTGCTCGAGGCAGCCAAGAAGGTCGTGGCAGCCCGCGGATAGTTCGCCGTTTGCAGCTTCGTGTTCGGCGAGGACGATCCGCGTCCTCGGAACAGCGGAAGGTCGTCGGTTCGATCCCGACTCTGCCGGGTCTAGTCGATCCCGGTGAGGCGCGCATCGAGTGCCGCGGCCACTGCGTCGAGCTCCCCGTCGAACAGGTCCGCTTAGGTGTGGGCGGTCACCGTGATCGACGCATGCCCCATCGCCACCTGCAGCAGCCGCAGATCCGCGCCGGCGGCGCGGGCCAGACTCGCATAGGTGTGACGCAGATCGTGCACCCGCAGCGTCGGATAGCCCAGCGCGGTGACCTGCTCCCGCCACCGCACCGCGCGCACCCAGTTCTCCCGGCTCAGCCGCGCCCCTTTGGGTGAGGTGACCGCGGGCGCGGTGCGGGCCCGGCCCTCGACGCGGGCCGCCAGCACCGCGACCAGCGACCGGGGGAGCGGCACCGTGCGAATCCCGGCCCGGCTCTTGGGTTTTCCGGTCATCAGCGTGCCGCCGACCTGGGTCATCGAGCGGCGGACCGAGATCCGCCGGCGCGCCAGGTCCACGTCGGCGACGTTCAGTCCGGTCAGCTCACCCCAGCGCAGCCCCGTGTAGGCGAGGATGCGCACGATGTCGCCCTGCGGGCCGCAGCGTCTGGCCAGCTCGTCGACCTCGGCGTGGGTGAGGTAGAGGTGCTCGGCCAGATCCAGCGGCGGGAACACCGTGCGCTCGGCCGGGTTCGTCAGCAGCAGACCGTCGGCGACGGCGTGGGCCAGGATCATCCGCAGCAGCGAGTGCCGCCAGCGTTTGGTCCGCGGCGAGCAGTCCATCGCGTTCACCCACGTCTGGATGGACTCGCGGTCGACCTTGGTCACCGGCCACGCCCCGAACTCCGGTTGCACGTGCAGCCGCCAGTTGTCCTCGAAGCCGCGCCGGGATTTGGGCGTCACATCCTGGCGGGTGGCCAGCCACGACGCATAGACCGACGCGACGGTGACCGCGTCGCCGCGCCGCGGGTCGATCACCACGCCCCGGGTGCGCGCGGTGATCGCCTCGGCCTCGAAGGCCCGGGCCTCGCGCAGCGTGCCGAACACCTTGCTGCGGCTGCGCCCGTCGGGCAGCCGCCAGGTCACCCGCCAGCGCGGTGCTCCCGCGGCCGTCCGGTACTTGGTGACGCTCATCGGGGCCGGCTGGGGGTCAGGTCTGCGGGGATGGGGATCCCTCCTTACCCGTCGTGGGTGGGCGGTCTGTCCACACTGAGACGCATGCGGAGGGCGCGCGGTTCCCGCCGGGGGAGTCCCCCGGAGAACTGCGGTGCGTGCTGTGGTTGCCGACCACCCGCGCCGCCGTGCGCGGTCGGCGGACGAGATCGGCACGCCCACAGCGGATTCGCGGCCGTCGCCGGTGACGCCCGAGTCGATCCGGTCGGCCGAATCGTCGGGTCGGGCACGTGGTATCGGACGACGAGGCGCTTCCTGACTCGGTCGTGACTGCCTCTGGGGACACCGGTGTCGGTGTCCGGGGCATCGGCAGCCCGGCCGGCGGGCGCGACCCCGACCCGGACCTGTTCGAGGCCTGAGAGATCGACGACCCGCACCACGACGAGCCCCCGAGAGGGTCGGCTCATCGCGGTGCGGTGTCGGCTGTTTCGTGCCGCTCGCGGTGATTGCCGCGGTAGAGGGTCGTCGACCCGTAATACTCTCCCCATGAGAAATCGCGCCACCTCGGTGATCGTCCGGAGCACCTACGGGACCGCGGCCGTCGAGTGGTTCCTCATCATCGCGATCGCCACGATCCTCATCACCCGGCTGTACCTGCAACTGACCGGCTACCCCCAGGTCGGGGGCGGCACCCTCCACATCGCCCACGCCCTGTGGGGCGGTGCGCTCATGATGGTCGCGCTCGTCACCGGCTGGCTGTTCCTCGGCGCCACCGCGCGGGTGAGCGCCGTGGTGGTGGGCGGCATCGGGTTCGGGCTGTTCCTCGACGAGGTCGGCAAGTTCGTCACCCGCGACAACGACTACTTCTACGGCCCGGCGCCCGAGATCATGTACATCCTCGTGGTCCTGGTGCTGCTGGCCAGTCGCATCGTCCGGGACCTCAACCCGCCCACGGGTGCCGAGGCGCTCGCGAACGCGGCGTCGATCGCCGCCGAGGGTGTCGCACACGGGCTGCCGGAGCGTCGTCGACGGTTGGCCGAGGAGTGCCTCGCGGCCGCCGCCCACAACGGCTTCGACGCCGACACCATCGCGAATGTGCGGGCCCTGCTGGAATCGAGCAAGGACACCCCCGACCGGCTGATGATCCTGCGGGACCGGGCCGTGCGCCTCATCCCGGACTTCCTGCGCAGCCCGCGCTGGGTGCCGATCGTGGGATGGTTCCTCGTGGTGGCCTCGGCCGCCGGTGTCGTCGTCGGAGCACTCAGCTTCGTGTTCACCAAGGACCGTTTCGACGACCTCGACATCTACATCGAGCTCGCCGACAACCGCATCGCCACCTGGATCCTGTTCCTGAGCGCGATCGCGACGCTGGCACTGGCGATGCCCGCCATGCTCGCCCGCCGGCGGGGGACCGCCGGGCTGTGGCCGCTGCGGACACTGCGCATCGCTTCGCTGGTGTTCCTCCTCAGCAACGCCCTCGTTGACTTCGCGATGGAAGGTTTCGGGGCTCTGCTGAACCTCGCGATCGGGCTGTTCGCGCTGAGCGTGGTCAGCTACCACCTCGGCCAGGCCGTCACGGCGTCGAACGGCAGACATGATCAACTGAGGGTGTGACTCACCTTGAGCGGGCAGTGGCGGCCGAACGCGTCGAACGGTTCGAGCACCGGACGGTCGACGTTCCCGGAGCGGCGGCCGCGGCCGTCGTGCTGGCGGTGGCGGAGAAGGACGGACGACAGGGCATCTGGTTGTGCAAACGACCACCCACCATGCGACGCCACGCGGCGCAATTCGCCCTTCCCGGTGGTCGGCTCGATCCGGGCGAGGACCACATCACCGCGGGGCTGCGGGAGCTCGACGAAGAGCTCGGTGTGCAACTGTCTCCCCGTTCGGTGCTGGGGACGCTCGACGACTATCCGACCCGGTCGGGCTTCGTGATCACCCCGATCGTCTGCTGGGCGGAGGACTTTCAGGAACCGACCCCGAATCCGGCCGAGGTGTCGCAGCTGTTCTTCGTGACCTTCGAGGAGCTGGCGGTGGCGCCGCGGTTCCTGACGATCCCGCAGTCGGAACGTCCGGTGATCCAGCTGCCCATCGTCGACTCGCTGGTGCATGCGCCGACAGCGGCGGTGATCTACCAGTTCGCCGAGGTCGTACTGCGGGATCGCCACACCCGGGTCGACGAGTTCGAGCAGCCCGTCTTCGCCTGGAAATAGGCACGATTCGGGTCGTTTGACCGACCTGTACGATCGTCCCATCTAAACTTCGATGTTCTCAGATATGCTCTGCGACATGGATTTCCATCGAACAAATGACACTGATTTGTCCGGCAGGTCACTCGCCGGTTGGGCATGATTACCGGTGTGAACAATGCCAATTCGTCGGAGTCGGCGGCGGATTCGTCGGCCGGAGGTCGCTCACCTCATCGGGCTGCGGCCCCGGCGTCGACGCCGCGGCAGCCGGCGATCGAACCGGCTGCGATCGTGTACCGCTACGAGTGCAAAGATCCTTACGCGCCGATGTCCACGCGCAAGCAGGTGTTGCTGGGCTGTGCGATCTCGCTCGTCGTGATCGCCTTCGTGGTGGCCGCGCTCATCATCGGGCGAGGCTGACCGAAAGGCCGGTCCCGGTGAACTCCACAGGTCGGTGGGGTGGGGTCCTCCACCCGGGGGCCCATCGGGGTCTGTGGTGCGGATCACACGGGAAAGTCCTTTCCGGGGAATGAATCCGGACCGCGGTCCGTTTACAGTATCGATGGGTCGCGAAGACCCACGAGAATCCGAGACCACCTCGACCTCGTCTGGAAGGACGCAATCATGACCGCAGCCACCACCGTCAAGGCACCGATCCCCGCCGGCACCTGGACCATCGACACCGTTCACTCGGCCGTCGGCTTCTCCGTCAAGCACCTCATGGTCAGCAAGGTGCGCGGCACCTTCGACAACTTCTCCGGCACCATCACGGTTACCGAGGACGGCACGCCCGCCGTGCAGGCCGAGATCGACGTGACCTCCATCAACACCAAGAACGAGCAGCGCGACGGCCACATCAAGTCGGCCGACTTCTTCGACGCCGAGCAGTTCCCCAAGGCCACCTTCGTCTCCACCGGCGTCCGCCAGAACGGTGACGACTACGTCCTCGACGGCGACTTCACCCTCAAGGGCGTCACCAAGCCGGTCAGCCTCGAGCTCGAGTACAACGGCACCAACCCGGGCATGGGCCAGGGCGCGGTCGCCGGATTCGACGCCAAGACCGTCATCAACCGCAAGGACTTCGGCATCGACATCGAGATGCCGCTCGAGGGTGGCGGCGTCGTCGTCGGCGACAAGATCACCATCACGCTCGAGATCGAGGCTCTGCAGGCCTGATCTCCCGCAAACGCCCCGACCGGACTCGACACCCCAGAGTCCGGACGGTTCACCGACCGGTACCCGCGCATCCCCCCGCGTGGGTGCCGGTCTGGTGTGCGCTCCTAGACGTAGCGCTGGCCGTTCCAGCGAAGGATCTTGGTGGTGACAGTGCCGCCGGCGCAGTCCGGTTCGCAGTTGTTGTCGAAGGTCTTTATCGCATAGCGGCCGTCGCTACCAGGACCCACGACCTCGGCGAAGTAGTAGGCGTGCGTTGTGCTCTGGTACGCCAACCCGCCCTTCTCCCAACCGATGTCTGCATACCCGGTGGCAGTGGGGACAAGCGTGATCACGCCGTCGTACCGGCCCGGGTTGTACGTGATGAAAACGTTCTCGGTCGTATCCGTGGCGGGGTCGGCGAAGTCGAGTGCGTTGCCGTACACCGAAACGGTCTGCACGAGAAGCCGTTTGCCCTTGGAGTCCACCGCGACGATGCACCCCTCTCCGGCAAGACTGTTCTCCCCGCGCCGCAACCCGATGGTGACCGTGCCCAGCGAAGGGTGATCGACTGTGCGACGATCGTCGATGCGGCCGCACGCGGCGTTCAGCGAATACTCCGGATCGATCTTCTTGAACAGGCTGATCTCCCATGCCCCGGCACCGAGGTTGACGCTCGCTACCGCATCGGCGACAACGAGTCCGGTGGTCACCGTGTTGAGCAGCGGCAGGTAGCGAGCGTAGGTTCGGCCCACCTTCTCGGCGATCTTGCGGTTCTGCATTTGTTCGAACGCCTGCTCCGACAGATGTCCGGCGATCTCCCCGACCACATCGGGCGCCTTCTGCGCCAAGCACATGCCGACCGCTGTCATGCTGGTCGCCGCGGCCCTGACCTGCGAGTCCGACATTCCGGCGAGGCCCGAGTCCACCGCTTGGCCGAAACAGGCGGCCATGAAGCCGAGTTCCATCGCGCTCAGGGTCAACGGGTCGTCGACCAGGTCTCCGAGCTGAGTCCAGAGGACGCCGTAGAGGACCGTGGACACGGTCGCGGTTGCGGTGATCTTCGATATCACAGGTAGTGAACTCGCGGTGAAACCGATGTCGACGCCGCCGCCGGGTGGCAGAACCCACGTCCTGGACCGAACGCTCGTCGGAACTCCCAGCATCGAGATGGTGGCGCTCTCGATCTCCGCAGCCACATTCGTCGGCTGACCGGAGAACACATCGAGGTGCGCCCACCGCGGAGTCACCGGAGCGGTGACGATCATGGCGATCCCGCGGTTGTTACGGATCTTCACCACCGCGATGTTCTTGTCCGCAGGATCAGCGCCTGTGCAGACGCGCATCGGCGCTTCCTTGCTGTCGAGGAACACCGCTTCGTCCAACCATCCGGGTCGTGGCTGCGTCGGGCATTGTGGTGCGCCGCCCCGCAATCCCAGCGTCGACGTCACGAAATGATTGGCCTCCACCGCCAACCACTCCCAGGTGCTCAGATGCGGCACCTGGGCGGTGGCGACCCGGCGGTCGCCATCGATCGCAGCAGCGATCGGGGTGGCGGGAGCTGCCGAACCCGGCGCATCGGCCTCCTTCCCGACGAGATACAGGTCGGTGCCCTCCGGCAGCGGTTCGTCCAACTCGTACCGGAAGGTCAGCGGGGCCACCGGCTGCCCCGACGACAGCGTCAGATCGGCGCCCGCGACGGGGGTCACCGACTTGCCGGCAGCAGTCGACTGTTCGGCCGGCCGGACGGTGAACGACGAACCCGGCGTTGCTGCGCCCGGGGGGATCGAGATGGCCCAGTTGTCGGAGACCGCGACCTCGGTCGTGGTGTCGGGCGCGACATCGACGGTCTGTTCCGTCACCGGCCCGGACTCGAGACGTGGTGAGGTGTCGTCGTCGGGCGATGAGAACAGCGAACACGCCGACACCGACAAGGCGACAGCGATGAGGACGACGGCGAACCGACGCATGTGGGCGCTCCTTCCGATCCGGACGAGCTATTGAAACATCGGCCCAGCTCAGAGGCGGTGTGGAAACGGAGTTGTGGGGCGGAGTTCGCTCGATCGGACCACGCGCCGGTCGTGTTCTTCCGACGCCGCTCCTGATGCAGAGAGCGGTGCCGCCGGTACAGGGACTTTCGACGTGTCCTCGGTAACAACCGGTTCGGTAGTCTGCGGGTATCGCCTTCAGGCAGGAGAGGCCCATGGGACGCAGGCGTCGCACCCGCCGTGTCGTGCCGTGGATGCGATTGAGACGCCGCACCGCCGGGATGCTGTGGGGCCTGCCCACGGTGCCGAGCCCGAGGGCGTGGGCTCGGGTCGGCCCGGACATGCGGAACCGGATCGCCCGCCACGCGACCGTCACGGCGATGACCGCTGTCGTCGCCAGCAACGCGCTGGTCGGTGTCGAGACCTTCCTGCTCGTGCAGCTCGCGTTCAACGGTGGCCAGCTCACCTTCGCCGAGACCCTCGGCGCCCCCAACTTCCCGGCCGTCGTCGGCGCGATCGTCACCGGCATTCTGGTGAATCTGCTGCTCGGCCTGCTCGTCTTCCGTCCCCAGCTGGACTGGTTCGTCAGCTGCCGACCCGCCGACCATGCCCGCCGACGGGCCGTGCAACGCCTGCCCGCCTTCGAGCTCCTCGTCACCGTGGGCGCCTGGTGCAGCGCGGCGTTGTTCTACGTCTTCGTCGCCGACGACTTGAGCGTCGCGACCGTCGCCGGTGTCGCGGTGGCGTTCACGCTGGCCGGTCTGTCGAGCGCGTGTCTGACCTATCTGTTCGTCGAACGCGCCGCCCGCCCGCTGGCGATCGTGGTCCTCGAGGACTTCCCGGCCAACCACGTGATGAACGGCGTCCGCATCCGCCTGCTCGCGGTGTGGGCGGTGAGTTCGGCGGTGCCGATGATCGGCCTGCTGACCGTGAACGCCGGTCGTTTCACCGGGATGCTGCCCGACGTCTACGGCGCGGTCGATTGGACCACCGTCATTCTCACCGTCGTCGGACTCGCCGCCGGCGCACGCGTGATCGTCCTGGTCGGGCAGGCCATCACCGATCCGCTGACCGAGATGCGTCGTGCCGTCCACCGCGTCGACCACGGCGACTTCAACGCCCGCGTCCCCGTCTATGACTCGTCGGAACTCGGTGTGCTGCAACACGGTTTCAACGTGATGGTGCAAGGACTCGCCGAACGTGACCGCATGCGTGAGATCTTCGCCCGGCACGTCGGCGACACCGTCGCCGACCTCGCCCTCTCCGACGGCGTCGGCATGCACGGCACCAACACCGAGGTGGGTGTGCTGTTCGTCGACATCGTCGGCTCCACGCGACTGTCCCAGGACCGGAGTCCCGACGACGTCGCCGAACTCCTCAACGCGTTCTTCAGCATCGTCTTCGACGTCGTCGACCAGCATTCCGGCTTCGTCAACAAGTTCGAGGGCGACGCCGCGCTGGCCGTCTTCGGGGCGCCCGTCGAACTCGACGACCCGGCCGGACACGCGCTCGCCGCCGCCCGCGACCTCGCCGACCGGCTCGCCAAGAGCCTCGACATCCGGTGGGGGATCGGCGTCTCCTTCGGTGAGGTCTTCGCCGGCAACATCGGCGCCGAACGGCGCTACGAGTACACCGTCATCGGCGACCCGGTCAACGAATGCGCCCGACTGTCCGACATGGCCAAGACCGGTCGCGTCCCCGCCCTCGCCAGCGGCGCCGCGATCGACTCCGCCGGCGCCGAGGCCGACGAATGGGAACTCCTCGGCAGCCGCATCATGCGCGGCCGGTCGGCGCCCACCGAGTTCTTCGCCCCGTCCGACCTCGTCGAACGGCTCGGGTCGTCGCGCAACCTGATCGCCGAACTGCTACGCCCGGCTCGACGCATCGTCGGCGCCGGTCCGCTGCGGCTCACGACGTTCTTCGGCGGCTGAGGACCGCGCCACCGAAGTCGGCTGCCCGAGACGAATCGTTGACGCCGTCCGGGGTCGTCAATAGCGTGGGCCGCAGGGGCGCGGCGAGGACGCCGGACCGACACACCATCCCTGGGGGCTGCGATGAACGGTTGGACGTCAGCGAACATTCCGGATCAGACGGGTCGCACCTTCGTGGTGACCGGCGCGAACAGCGGCCTCGGTGCCGAGACGGCGAAAGCGCTCGTCGGTGTCGGCGCCAACGTCATCCTGGCGTGCCGCAACACCGCCAAGGCCGACGCCGTGGCGTCGAAACTGGGACCCAACGCGACCGTTGCCCAACTCGACCTCGCGGATCTCGCGTCGGTTCGCTCGTTCGCGTCGAGTTTCACCGGCGCCGACGTCCTCATCAACAACGCCGGACTGATGGCCGTACCGCTGCGACGCACCGCCGACGGCTTCGAGATGCAGATCGGCACCAACCATCTCGGCCACTTCGCGCTCACCGCGTTGCTGCTGCCGAAGATCACCGACCGCGTCGTCACCGTGTCGTCGGGCGTGCACCAGATCGGGAACATCGCGCTCGACGACCTCAACTGGGAGAAGCGCCGCTATCGCCGCTGGCAGGCCTACGGGGACTCCAAGATGGCCAACCTCATGTTCGGCCTCGAACTCGCCAAGCGGTTGGCGGAGGCCGGGTCGTCGAAGGAGTCGTTCATCGCCCATCCCGGTTATGCCGCAACGGAATTGCAGGGTCGGAGCGAGAACTTCATGGATGTCCTGGCGAAGCTGTCGAACAAGCTGCCCATCGCGCAGTCGGCTGCCGACGGGGCGCTGCCGCAGCTGTACGCCGCGACGATGTCGGGTCTGCCGTCCGGCACCTACTACGGACCGACGAAATTCTTCGGGCTGCACGGCGCGCCCGGACGGAACAAGTACAAGAAGGCGGCCGACGACGCCGACTTCCGTGCGGCGCTCTGGGCGGAGTCGGAGAAGCTGACCGGGGAGAAGTTCGACGTGTCAGGGAGCTGACCGCCTGACGACGAAAGTGCGGGATGAGTGCCGGAAACCGGCATCCATCCCGCACTTCGTGTCTGCGGTTCGCGTTGACTACTGGACCGAGAACGCGATGCTGTTCGACGCGCCGGAGACCAGGTCGGTGACGCGGATGGTGAAGTTGCCGCCGCCCTTGAAGAAGTAGGACTTCACCGCGGTGCAGTCCTGCGTCTTGTACAGCGCGGCTTCCTTGGGCACCTTCGGTCCGGCGAGGCGGACCTCCATGCGGCACTCGTTGCCGTCGACGATGGGGCCGGCGTCGATGATGGAGTTCCAGCGCACGCCGAGTCGCGAGTTCTTGCCGAAGGTTCCCGGAGTGATCTCCCGGGCGCCCTTCGGGTTGTAGACCCAGACGTTGATGGACTTCACGCCGTTGCGTGCGCCCGCGCGGCCGAGCTTGCCGTAGTGGGTGACCTTGTCGCCCGACGACCCGAACGCGGAACTTCCGGAGTCGAGGCTGCCGCTGGCGCTACCGAACAGATCGCCGACCGGATCGGCGGTCGCCGGCGCGATCGGGATCAGCATGGCGGCGGCAGCAAACAGACCGGCGATACCGGTGCGCTTCATCGAGTTCCCCCTTGTAACGATTTATAACGAATTGATTAAAGCATCGACCCGGCGACCGTGCTGTGGGCCACCTCACATCGCGGCCCTTTCGTGGTGAGCCGAATGTGCGCTTCGTCCCTTCCGCGCCGGGCCAGGGGCTTCTTGAGCTGCTTCGACGATGGAGCGGGCATTGCTCGAAAATGTGAGGGACGCCTCGTGCGCGGACGGGGGTCCCGTAGGTCCTTACCCGCTCTCTCGATCCGTTTCCGCTCACGTTCGAAGGGTGGGCGCGAACGGCACGGACATGCCGTCCATCGAACAGGCGTTCGATTCGGGTGTACGGTGGGGTGTATGTCCATCGGCATCCAGGGATCGTTGTTCGCCGAGATGGCCGCGGAGCCGGCGCTGTCGGACCTGTCGACCTCGACGACGCGGCGTCCGCTCACCGACGGCGCGTGGGTGGACCTGTGCCCAGGCTGGATCAGCGGGCCGGACGAACTCTTCGATCGGCTTCGACGCGACGTCCCGTGGCGGGCCGAGCGGCGTCAGATGTACGACCGCGTCGTCGACGTCCCGCGGCTCGTGTCGATCTACCAGAAGGACGACCCGTTTCCGGATGCGTTGATCACCGAGATGCGGTCATCGCTGTCGCGGCATTACCGCGAGGAGTTGCCCGAAGGATTCGCGACCGCCGGGATCAGCCTCTACCGCGACGGCAACGATTCAGTGGCATGGCACGGGGACCGCATCGGGCGGGCGTCGACGCACGACACGATGGTCGCGATCATCTCCCTCGGCGCCCCGCGACCGCTGATGCTGCGGCCGCGGGGCGGCGGGAAGTCGTTGAAGTTCACGCTGTCGACCGGTGACCTGCTGGTCATGGGTGGCAGCTGCCAACGCACCTGGGAACACGCGGTTCCCAAGGTGCGCGGCGTCGGCGCCCGGATCAGCATCCAGCTGCGGCCGCCGGGGGTGTGGTGACTTACTGGGCTTTGTAGAAGTTGTGGACGTCATACGCCCACAACTTCTACGAGAACCTCAGCCGGCGTTGGAGATCGGCGTGATCGGCAATCTCAGCGCGGCGGGTGCGTATTCGGGCACCGTCGGGTGGACCGGCGGCACCGGGGCGATCGGCTGGTACGACGCACCGAGCTCCGGACGGGGGTCGGCCTCACCGGCATTCGGCCACATCGCGAGTGCGCGTTCGGCCTGAGCGGTGATCGTCAGCGACGGGTTCACGCCCAGGTTCGCCGACACCGTCGAACCGTCGACGATGTGCAGGCCGGGGTGGTTGAACACGCGGTGATACGGGTCGACGACGCCGTCCGCGGCGGACCGGCCGATCGAGCAACCGCCCAGGAAGTGGGCGGTCATCGGGATGTTCAGCCAGTCGACGATGGAACCGCCGGCGTCGCCGTCGATCTCGTCGGCCATCTTGCGGACGGCGTCGTGGCCGACCGGGATCCAGGTCGGCGGGGGATCGCCGGCACCCTGCCTACTGCGCAGCATCGGACCGAAACGGCCACGGCGGGAGAACAATTCGAGGGAGTTGTCGGCGGTCTGCATCACCAGGGCGATGATCGTCCGTTCCGACCAGCGTCGAACCGAGAGCCCGCGCAGGGTGACCAGCGGGTGCCGGATCATCTCCACGAGTGCCGCCAGCGGTCGGGGCAGGCGACTGTCACCGTCGATGAGCATCGCCTGCAACAGACCGATCAGGTTGCTGCCCTTGCCGTATCGCACCGGCTCGATATGGGTGTGCTCGTTGGGATGGAACGACGAGGTGATCGCCACCCCCTCGGTGTAGTCGACCTTCAGGTCGGTGGCCGTCGCGGCCAGGACGGCCTCGGAATTGGTGCGGACCACCTTGCCCAGGCGTGACGACAGCCCGGGAAGAGTTCCGCTCTGCTGCATGTCCAGCAGAAGCTTGTTGGTGCCGTAGGTGCCGGCGGCGAACACCACGTGGTCGGCGGTGAACGAGCGGCGGCCACGACGTGACCAGCGTCGACCGGTCCGATGCGCGCCGACGGTGTACCCGCCCTCGGCGCGCGGACGGACGGTGTCGACGGTCGTCAGCGGGATGACGGTGGCACCGGCCTGTTCGGCGAGATACAGATAGTTCTTGACCAGGGTGTTCTTCGCGCCGACCGGGCAGCCGGTCATGCAGGCGCCGCAGTCGGTGCAACCCGTGCGGGCGGGTCCGGCACCCCCGAAGAACGGGTCCTCGACGGTCTTGCCGGGCTCGCCGAAGAAGACGCCGACGGGGGTGTGGACGAAGGTGTCGCCGGCGCCCATGTCCTCGGCGACCTTGCGCATCACGCGGTCGGCGGGCGTGACCTTGGGATAGGTGGTCACGCCGAGCATGCGCGATGCCTGGTCGTAGTAGGGGTCGAGTTCGGCGGCCCAGTCGGTGATCTTGCCCCAGTGCGGGTCGTCGAAGAAAGCGGGGAGCGGTCGATAGAGCGTGTTCGCGTAGTTCAGCGACCCGCCGCCGACACCCGCGCCGGCCATGACCAGCACGTCGCGCAGCAGGTGCATGCGCTGCACACCGAACATGCCCAGCGCCGGCGCCCACACGTAATCCTTGAGGCGCCAACTGGTCTTGGGCAGGTCGGCGTCGGCGAAACGACGGCCCGACTCGACGACCGCGACTCGGTATCCTTTCTCGGTCAACCGGAGGGCGGCCACCGAGCCGCCGAAACCGGAACCGATGACGATGGCGTCGTAGTGGTCGGCGTCAGTGCGCGCGGTCCTGGTCACTGGGCGAGGGTCCTTTCGGGATCGGTGTCGGTGGCGGTGGTCTCGACGGTGTCGGCGACGGCCGGGACGGCGTCGTCGAAGCGGTGGTCGGCGGCCACGAAGGACGCCATCTGGCGGCGGAAGTCGCTGGTGAACTTGGGCCACATCACCGAGTTGCGGCCGGTGGAGTCGAGGTACCAGCTCGAGCAGCCGCCCGAATTCCACACGGTGCGTTCCAGTTCGGGGTCGAGGTCGGCGTTGTAGGCGTCCTGGGCGGCCTGGGTGACCTCGAACGTCGAGTGTCCGGAGCCGATGACCTCGGCGATCGTCTTCGACATGTAGTACGCCTGCGGCTCGAGCATCAGCACGATCGAGCTGTGGCCCAGGTTGGTGTTGGGGCCGTACAGGAAGAACAGATTCGGGAAGCCGTGGACCTCGACACCGCGGTAGGCGCGCGGCGATCCCTGCCAGGCCTCGGACAGGGTACGTCCGTCGCGACCGGTGAGGGCCTTCGCGATGGGCGGCTGGGTGGGGGTGAACCCGGTGGCGAAGACGACGGTGTCGACCTCGTGCTCACGACCCTGATCGTCGACGGCGCCGTTCGCGGTGAGGCGGGTGATGGCGCCGGTCACGGTGGCGTTGTCGCGCTGCAGGGCGGGGAACCACTTGTTGGTCAACAGCATCCGCTTGCACCCGATGGTGTACTCGGGGGTGAGGCGCTTGCGCAGGGCGCGGTCGCGGACCTGGACCCGCAGCTGTGCCAGGGCAAGGGTTTTCGCGATCGGCAGCAGCTTGGGGTTGCGTGCCATCATCAGCACGTAGGCCTCGCGGTAGGCCCACACCATCTTGCGGACCAGGCGGTGGACTCCGGGAACGCGCTTGTAGAGGGCGCGTTCCATCGGGCCGATGTTGCGGTCGAGGCGTGGCACCACCCAGGCGGGGGTGCGCTGGAAGACGGTGAGATGTTCGACGGTGTCGACGATCTCGGGCACGATCTGGATCGCCGACGCCCCGGTGCCGACGATGGCGACCTTGCGTCCGCGCAGGTCGTGGGTGTGATCCCACTTGGCGGAGTGGAACATCGTGCCGGTGAACTCGTCGGCACCCGGAACCTCGGGCAGGCCCGGCTCGGACAGTGCGCCCGGCGCGGCGACGAGGAAGCGGGTCCGGATCTGACCCTGCGTCGTGTCGACGACCCACTCCTGCGCGGCACCGTCCCAACGGGCGGCGGTCAGGGCGCAGTTGTAGCGGATCTGATCGTCGTAATCGGCGGCGACGGAACGCAGGTAGTTGTGGATCTCGTGGCGTCGACCGTAGGTGTGCGACCAGTCCGGGTTCGGGGCGAAGGACAGCGAGTAGAGCGAGGTCGGGACGTCGCAGGCCGCACCCGGGTAGTCGTTCTCGCGCCAGACCCCGCCGGCGCCCTCGGCGCGCTCGATCGCGAGGGTCGTCAGGCCGGGATGGTCCTTGCGCAGCCGGTGAAGTGCGGCGAGGCCGCCGAATCCGACGCCGACGACGAGAACGTCGATGTGTTCGGGCAGCGAACTGATGTCAGCCATGGTTCAACAGGTCCTTCCAGATGGGCAGAAGTCGGTCGAGGTATTCGCGGTCGGCGTCGGGGGATCGCAGGATGCGCGACACCGCGAGGCCGCGTGCGAGTTCGATGGAGAGTTCGAGTTCGGCCGGGGTGTAGCGGTCGCCGAACAGTTCGGCGCAACCCACGGCCAGGGCGTCGGACACCCGCTGTTCGAGCGGGATCAGCGCGGTGCGCAGCTCGACGTCGCAGCGTGCGGCCACCCAGAGTTCGAGTGCGGCGTCGAACAGCGGTCCGCTGAACGACTCGATCAGGACCTCGAGTCCCTCGTCGCCGGTGCGCGGGCGAGACAGGACTTCTTCGAGGCGGCGGTCGACGAGGTGCCCGACGGCCGCGACGACGAGGGATTCCCGGGTGGGGAAGTGGTGCAGCAGCGCGCCGCGGGAGACGCCCGCACGCCGGTTGACCTCCTGGGTGGTGGTGGCCGCATAGCCGACCTCGACCAGTGCTTCGACCGCGGCGTCGAGGACCCGGGTGCGGGTCGCCGCGGTGCGCTCGGCCTGGGTACGCCGTCGCGGGGTGCTGGTGGGCTCGGTCACAGTGGTGAGCGTAACACACAAACAGTCCGGACTGCTTGTAAATGAGGCTTGGGATTGCAGAGCGACCGGGCGCGCTCTGTCGAGTAGCCTCTGGAACTCGTGAGATGCCGTCGGGTCGTAGGGGTCAACCGCGGAGTCGGTGTCGGGCGCCGGTTCTGGAAGCTGGCATTGATCCCGGTGGTCGCCGTCCTCGGCGTGACGATGGTGGCCTGTGATGTCGAGGGCGTACCGAGTGCGCAACCCGAGGCCGTCGCCTCGGTCTCCTCGTCCGCGGCAACCGAGCCGATCCGTCAGACCGATGATGCCGGGAAGCGGCTGCCTTTCGACACCGAGTTCCCTGATCGGTGGAGTCGCAACAATGACGGAACCACCTATGAACCGTGCACTGCCGTGGACTATGCGCAGGTGAGGGCCTTCGGATTGGACCCAGCGACAGTCGAGGATGTCGCGGCATCCAACCACCAAACCGCGAGGGGCTGCCAATGGGACCTCCTCGAAGGAGATGAGATTCTTCGTCCGTCGCTGAGTCAGTTCGTCGGGAATCTCACGGGTATGGGCGTCGACAACCTGAAGGACTACAAGCAGCTGCAATCCACCGAGTACAACGAGTGGCTCGACGATGTCGTGATCTCGGGTAGGACGGTGGTGGTAAGTGTCGAGCGCGGCTCGTGTGACGCGTTTGTTCAGTCCGGTTCTGCGGTCGTCGTCACGACCATGCGCGATCTACTTCGCGACGGCCCGGGGGTGAATCTGCTGTGCGAGAAAGCGCTCGGATTCGTGCGACTCACCATCGACAAGATGCCGCCGTAGTCGTTCTGTCCGTCCCTTCGGACGGGTCGGTGTCGGAGTAAGTTCGACCTCATGCGATTCGGACTCTTCATTCCCCAGGGCTGGCGGCTTGATCTCGTGGGCATCGACCCGGCGAACCAGTGGGAGGTGATGTCGTCGGTGGCGAACCGTGCTGAATCCGCCGGCTGGGACTCGGTCTGGGTCTACGACCACTTCCACACCGTCCCGCTGCCGACCGACGAGGCCACGCATGAGGCGTGGACGCTCGTTTCCGCGCTGGCCGCGACCACGAGTCGCGTCGACATCGGACAGATGTGCACCGCGATGAGCTACCGCAACCCGATGTACCTGGCGAAGGTCGCCGCCACCGCGGACCTGATCTCCGGTGGACGCGTGCAGATGGGCATCGGCGGCGGCTGGTACGAACACGAATGGCGCGCCTACGGATATGGATTCCCTTCGGCCGGTGAGCGTCTCGCCCGGCTCGACGAGGGCGTGCAGATCATGAAGCAGGCGTGGGAAACCGGCCGCGCCACCCTCGACGGCAAGCACTACACCGTCAACGACGCGATCTGTCAGCCGCAACCGACCGCCGGGAAGCTGCCGCTGTGGATCGCCGGCGGTGGTGAGAAGAAGACGCTGCGGATCGCGGCGCAGTATGCCGATTACACCAACTTCGACGGCACTCCCGAAGGATTCGCCCACAAATCGTCGGTGCTGCAACAGCATTGCGCCGACCTCGGACGCGACTTCGATTCGATCGTCCGGTCGTCGAACTACAACGTCATACTCGGTGAGACCGATGCCGACGTCGAGCGTAAGCTCGCCGACCTCGAGGCGGGGATGGCGAAGATCGTCGGGCCGGAAGCGGCGTCGGGCAGCATGGGCGCGTTTCGCGGGATGCCTGCGGTCGGGACCCCGGAGCAGGTCGCGGACAACCTTCGTGGGCTCAGGGCAGCCGGTATGACCTACGGGATCTTCTACTTCCCGAACATCGCCCACGACCGCGAGGACCTCGAGTTGTTCGAGGAGCACGTGGTGCCCGCGTTGCGGTGAGCTGGGACGTCCGGAGCCCCGACTGCCGAACCTCAACTCGACCGGCAGACGTCGATCGAAGTCTGCGGGTCGGGTTGACGTCGACCGGTGGTTGGGTGGGCGACGGTGTCTCACCGGCGCTTCGAGGCTCGTCGCTTGCGCTCCTCGCACCTCAGGGAGCGGGGGCCGTGTCGCTCCCTTTCGATACGCTCGCAAGCTCGCTACTCAAGGAGCAGTGGGGGCTCTCTACCAGAGGAGCAGGCTTCACAGCTTGCGCAACCGCTCCGCGGCGTCGGCGATGACGTCGTCGCGTTTGGCGAAGGCGAAGCGGACGAGGTGGTGCCAGGGCTCGCGGTCGTCGGCGAACACGCTGACCGGGACCGCGGCGACGCCGATCCGTTCCGGTAGGGACCGACAGAACTCGATGCCGTTGTCGACACCGAGGGGGCGTGGGTCGGCGCAAACGAAATACGTTGCCTCGCTGCGATGGACGTCGAAACCGGCGTCGAGGAGGGCGGCGGTGATCATGTCGCGCTTGCTCTGCAGCGCGGCGGCCGACGCCCGGACCCAACCGAGTTCGTTGTCGAGGGCGTGCGCAACGGCCGGCTGGAACGGCCCGGACCCGACGTAGGACATGTACTGCTTGGCCGTTTTCGTCGCGGCGATCAGCTCGGGTGGTCCGCTGATCCAGCCGACCTTCCAGCCGGTGCAGTTGAATGTCTTGGCGGCGCTCGAGATCCGGAGCGTCCGCTCCTTCATTCCGGGCAGTGTCGCGATCGGCGTGTGGATGCGGCCGTCGAACACCAGGTGTTCGTACACCTCGTCGGCCACCACGATCACGTCGAATTCGATGCAGAGTCGCGCGATCTCGGCGAGATCGTCGTCGGAGAGCACGGTCCCGGTCGGGTTGTGCGGTGTATTCAGCATGAACACCGCGCTTTTCGGTCCGAAGGCATCCGCGAGGCGTTCGCGGTCCAGGCGGAAACCGTCGCCGTCGGGGATGAGTGGCACGACGCGTCGAACACCTACGGCCATTGCCGCGGTCGCCGCGTAGGCGTCGTAGTAGGGCTCGATCATGATGACCTCGTCGCCCGGTTCGATGAGCCCGACGACGGCGCCGGCAATCGCCTCGGTGGCCCCGACGGTGATCAGCACCTCGCGGTCGGGGTCGTAGTCGAGGCCGTACTGCTCGCGCTGATGGCGCGCGACCGCATGCCGCAGCTCCGGGACGCCGATCCCGGGCGGATACTGGTTGTGGCCGTCGGTGATGGCGCGGCGGGCGGCCTCGAGCATCGACTCCGGCCCGTCGGTGTCGGGGAAGCCCTGCCCCAGATTGATGGCGCCGTGCTCGACGGCGAGGGCCGACATCTCGGCGAAGATCGTGGTCATGAACGGCCGCAAGCGGGTTGCGGTCCTGCTCTCGAATGACATGCGTCCAGGGTGGCACATCGGCCGGGGCGCAGAATCGGGACTCGATCCGACCTGCCCGATTTCCGCGCTTTGCAACGTCGCTGCAGCGTACGATCCCTCGCATGGCAGCGCCGGTAGTGGGTCACCAGCATGGTCGTGCGGGACGTACCGTCATTGCGATCGTGGCGTGTGCCGCGCTGTTCCTCGTGGGCGCGTGTTCCTCGGTCGACCGCGTGACCAACAACGTCTCCAAGCCCACGGATGTGGCGATCGGGCAATGTGTGCAGGTCAGATCGACCGACGGAGACAAGTCGAACGTCGAGGCGACGAAGGCGGAGTGTGACGCCGACGGGATGACCTTCATCGCGTCGCAGGTCGTGCCCGGCGAGTGCGGCGAGTTCGAGAACTACCTGACCTTCCCGGACACCTCCGATCGCCTCTGTTTGATGCCGAACTTCGTGGAGGGCCAGTGCTACGAGATCCCGCAGTCGGCAGGTGGCTCGCTGGTCGACTTCAAGGAGGTCGACTGCAACGCCGATGCAGGCTCGGAAGCGGTGATCTATCGCGTCGAGACGGACGGCGACGGCTCCCTCGAATGCGCCGAAGGCCAGGTCAAGGCCACCTATGACAAGCCCGAACCGCGCGTGTTCTGCCTGGCGTCGCTCTCGGGTGCCTGACGCCGTCGCCGTCTGAAGCCGGCGGCCCGGGGTGGTGGGCGTTGCGTGACGTCGGGACGCATTGTGGTCGCCGCGCACGATCTGGCGGTGCAGACTGAGCGAACCTGCCCGAGGAGGATGAGGAGGGGCGATGCCGCGGAATCCCGGCGAGCACTTCGCCGGTTACACGATCATCCGACTCATCGGTCGAGGCGGTATGGGCGAGATCTACTTGGCCCGGCACCCGCATCTGCCGCGCAACGAGGCGCTGAAGGTCCTTCCCGCAGAACTCAGCCGCGACCCGATGTACCGGCAGCGCTTCGTCAAAGAGGCCGAACATGCGTCGAGCGTCGTGCATCCGTCGATCGTCACGATCTTCAACTCCGGTGAGTACGACGGTCATCTGTGGATCGCGATGGAGTTCATCGACGGTATCGACGCCCTCAAACTGCTGCGGAAGACCCCGCAGGGCCTCGATCCCCAGATCGTGATCGCCATCGTCCGGTCCGTCGGCGCCGCCCTCGACCGTGCCCACGCGACCGGTCTGCTGCACCGCGACGTCAAACCCGCGAACATCTTGCTGCAGGGCCTCGACGGTCCGGAACCGCGAGTGTTGCTCGCGGACTTCGGGATCGCCAAGTCCGAGCAGGACGTCAGCCACCTGACGTCGACGAACGTCTTCCTCGGCACCGTGGCGTACGCGGCGCCGGAGCAACTGCTGGGCGACGCGGTCGACGCCCGCGCCGACCAGTACGCGCTCGCCGCCACCGTCTTCGAACTCCTCACCGGCCGGCCGCCGTTCCAGGGCGCGAGCACGGCGTCGATCATCGCCCACCACCTGCAGTCGATGCCCCCGCGACTGTCGAGCCTGCGTCCCGGGATCTCACCCGCCGCCGACGCGGTGTTCAGTCGCGGGTTGGCCAAGGAGCCCGAGCGTCGCTACCCGTCGTGCCGGGAGTTCGGCGTCGCACTCGAGAATGCACTGACCACCCGCGAACCGGCACCACCACCGCCGGGCGCTCCCTATCGGCAGCCGGGCATTCAGCAGCCACCCCCACCCGCGCGGCCATCGCACCCGCCGTATGCGGGGCAGCCGTCGTACGCCGCCTCTCCACCGGGTACGCAGGGCACTCCGCCCGGGCAACCACCGCCGGGCACGTATCCCGGCGGCTACCAGGGCTATTCGTCGCAACCCGGCTACCCGCCGCCGCCCGAGAAGAAGGGGTCGGGGGTGCTGATCGCGCTCGGTGCGCTGGCGCTGGTCCTCGTGCTCGCGATCGTCGCCGGCGTCGTCTACGTGGCGACCAAGGTGTCGTCCGCACCGGAAGCCGCCGGGACGTCGACGACCGCTTCGGCGCCGGTGGTGACCACCGCGACCACTCCGAGCCAGAGCCCCGCGGCGCGCACCACCGACACGACGCCGCTGTCGGTCACGGGTCCCGACGACGTTCAGGTCGGCGAGTGCGTCACCATCGCCATGCAGGCCGGGTCGTCGGCGACGGTGCTGGCATCGGAGGTGGACTGCGACTCGTCGGGCATGAACTTCTACACCGCGTCGATCATCGCCACCGCGACTCCCTGTGCCAGCGAACAGAATTCGACGCTGACCTTCCCGAACAGCACCCGGAAGCTGTGCCTCACCCCGAACTTCTACGAAGGACTCTGCTACCTGATCCCGAATGAGGACGGATCGCTGGCCGATTATCGCGAGGTCCCGTGCACGAGTGCACCCGCGTTGCGGACGGTGCTCGCGCAGGTGACCAGGCGAGGCGCGTCGACCGTCACCTGCGCTGCCGGCGAGGCCCGCTGGACGTTCTTCCAGCCCGAGTCGATCGGGTACTGCTTGATGGAGGTGTGAGGGGCCACCGAAAAGCGCCCCCAGGATCCGCCCTGCGCAGGCGACCCGGCGACACCATGTCACCGGCCCGCCTGTGCAGGGTGGTTCCCAGGGGCGTGTTTCAGCAGGTCAGGGAGGGGGAACCCCGCTAGTCCGCCGGGGTGGTGTCCCCGATGGTCGGGCCGAGGAGGTCGTCGGCGTCGGTGATGCGGTAGGCGTAGCCCTGTTCGGCGAGGAAGCGCTGCCGGTGGGCGGCGTAGTCGGCGTCGAGGGTGTCGCGAGAGACCACCGAGTAGAAGTGTGCTTGTCCGCCATCGTGTTTCGGTCGCAGCAGGCGACCGAGACGCTGGGCCTCCTCTTGGCGCGAGCCGAACGTGCCCGACACCTGGACGGCGACGGACGCCTCGGGCAGGTCGATGGAGAAGTTGGCGACCTTCGACACGACGAGGGTCTGCAACTCGCCGGAACGGAAGCGGTCGAACAGGATCTCGCGCTCCTTGTTCTTCGTCGACCCCTGGATGACCGGGCAGTCGAGTTCGCGGCCGAGCTCTTCGAGCTGGTCGATGTAGGCGCCGATGACCAGCGTCTGCTGACCCTTGTGCTTGTTCAGGATCGCCTTCACGACGTTGACCTTGGTGTGCGCGGTGGAGCAGAGCTTGTACTTCTCCTCCGGCTCGGCGACCGCGTACTGCAGACGCTCCTCGTCGGTGAGGGTCACGCGCACCTCGATGCACTCGGCCGGTGCGATCCAGCCCTGCGCTTCGATGTCCTTCCACGGGGCGTCGTAGCGCTTGGGGCCGATGAGGGAGAAGACGTCACCCTCGCGGCCGTCCTCACGAACGAGCGTTGCGGTGAGGCCGAGGCGTCGGCGCGACTGCAGGTCGGCGGTCATCCGGAAGACCGGTGCGGGCAACAGGTGCACCTCGTCGTAGATGATCAGACCCCAGTCGCGGGAGTCGAAGAGGTCGAGATTCCGATACTCGCCCTTCGACTTTCGCGTCATCACCTGATAGGTCGCGATGGTGACCGGACGGATCTCCTTGCGCTCGCCGGAGTACTCGCCGATCTCCTCCTCGGTCAGCGTGGTCCGCGCGATGAGCTCGCGCTTCCACTGCCGGCCGGCGACGGTGTTGGTCACCAGGATGAGGGTGGTGGCACCGGCCTTGGCCATCGCGGCCGCGCCGACCATCGTCTTACCCGCACCACACGGCAGCACGACGACACCGGAGCCGCCGGCCCAGAACGAGTCGGCCGCCATCTCCTGGTAGTCGCGCAGGTGCCAGTCGTCCTGGTCCAGTTCGATGTGGTGCGCCTCGCCGTCGACGTACCCGGCGAGGTCCTCGGCCGGCCAGCCGACCTTCAGCAGGACCTGTTTGAGGCGTCCGCGCTCGGACGGATGCACGATGACCGTGTCGTCGTCGATCTGCGCGCCGAGCATCGGCGCGACCTTCTTGTGCCGCATGACCTCGAGCAGCACGGCACGGTCGAGGCTGACGAGGGTCAGTCCGTGCGCGGGATGCTTGACCAGCTGCAGCCGGCCGAAGCGCCCCATCGTGTCGACGACGTCCATCAGCAGTGGCTGCGGGACGGCGTAGCGCGAGAAGGTGACCAGCGCGTCGACGACCTGTTCGGCGTCGTGACCGGCGGCGCGGGCGTTCCACAGCGCGAGCGGGGTGACCCGGTAGGTGTGGACGTGCTCGGGGGCACGTTCGAGTTCGGCGAAAGGTGCGATCGCCTGACGAGCCGCCTGCGCGTCGGGGTGGTCGACCTCGAGCAGCAGCGTCTTGTCGGATTGCACGATCAGGGGTCCATCGGTCACCCGCTCCATTGTCCAGATAGGAGCGGTGATTGTCAGCGACGGGCCTCTTTGTGGGTCAGAACACGGGGATGCCGAGCCGGCGGCGCACCCGCAGGTCGACGATGTTCAGCCGGAAGATGCCGCGCAATACCGGCGCCACGACCGGGTCGACGACGCGCAGTGCGGAGAGAAGTGCCTGGTAGCGACGGGCGTCGTCCTCGGTCCACGTCCAGCCCATCATCGACCGGAACTCCGGTGGGAGCCCGGCGTTGATGGCATAGGTTAGGAAACCACCGAGGGTCTTGTGGGCGATGGTGCCGACGACGCCGGCGCGGAACTCGAGGAACGAGAGGTCGGCGAGGCTCTGCAGTTCCTGCCGCACCGGCTCGTCGATCCGGAGTTCGGCCAGCTGGCTGTTCCAGTAGACGAGGAGCTCGTCGTAGGTGGCCGGCCACTTGTCCCAGGGCACGTTGAGCGCAGTGCCGAGCGGATGCGCCTCGGTGAGGACCATGTGCCGTTCGGCGGCGGAGAGCGGTCCGTAGATCAGCTCGTACTGGTCGATGAAGTACTTGAGCAGGCACACCGCCACCCACAGCTGCAGGCGCGAGTCGTTGGCGCTGTAGCGAACCGGGCTGGTCCCGGTCGAATACACCTGGTCGTGCACACGGCCGACGCAGTTGTGGATGTACTCCTTGTCGGAGTCGCTGCCCACCAGCGCGACGGCCAGGTACGTACCGGTGGTGCGGGCCCGCTTGACCGGGCGCTTGATGGCGTTGCCCTGTGGAACGCGGCTCTCGTGCACGCCGTACCCGACCTTAGGGTTGGACAGCTGCATGATCACGTTCGCGACGGAGAGCGTCGGACCGATGACGGTGACGAGGTCGACCGGACGTTTCACGCGGCGGCGTCGTGACGGTGGCTTGATCCGATGTACGAGATCGTGCTGGTAGGTGTCCGGTACCCCGGCGGAGGCGTCGGTGAGGCGGCGTACAGCGGTCATGACGGGCCAGCTTTCCTCGGCGCTGAGTATCCGCGAGCCTACCAAGATTGTGAGACGGATGTCACAGGTCGTGTCATTGCGGTGGGGATCCCGACTGCCGAACCTCAACTCGACCGGCAGACGTCGATCGAAGTCTGCAGGTCGGGTTGAAGTCGACCGGTGGTTGGGTGGGCAGCGGGTGAGGATCGGCCCTCGGAGGCTAGGCGTCGAGCAGTTCGACGCTGGTCAGGCGGTGGAGCGAGAATCGCTGCTCGGTGTCGCTGCCCTCTTCGACGGCGACGAGCTGACCGGCGCCGAGGACCTTCGGGGTCACGACGTGGCGGCTGGCCGATCCCTGGGCGTCGACATAGCCGACGCGAAGCCGGCGCTTGGCGCGCAGTGCGAGCTGGATGAGTGCGGTGGCCGACTCGCCGCTGCCGGTGGCGCGCACCGGCGTCGACGCCGAGGTGCTGCGAACCGGGGTGGCCGCGGCGGCGCGGTCGGTCGAACGGATGCGGCCGACCACCGACCGGAGTTGTTCCTCCGACGGCGCGCTGCGACGCGGCTGGGCCTGGCGGCGGGCCCGCGACACGGTGACGCGGCTGCCGCGTTCGCGGAGGTCGACGACGGCGCCTGTCGAATCCTCGCCTGCCGGAGCGAAACCCGCGGCACGCAACTGGTCGATGACCTCGCGTACCTCGGACGGTGAGATCGCCACGGTCGGGGCGAGTGCCCGCAGTGCGAGCGGCTCGGCGGCCGGGCTGCGCAGCACCGCGGCCAGGACCGTCGGGTCCTCGCAGCGGATGAACGCCGACGCGACGCCGACGCGGAGTTGCCCGTGTCTTCGGGCGACGTCCTCGATGAGATACGAGAGTGACTGCGGCACCGGAGTTCTCGAGTGCGTGGTGAACATCGACAACAGCTCGTTGCTGCTGCGTCCGGCGTCGAGGGCGCGTCGAACGCTCTCCGGGGTGATCCGGTACACCGATGCGGCGCCGCCGGATTCGAGGTCGGCGACGAGTTCGACCTGCTCCGCGAGTTCGGGCGTCATCGGACCCGGCACGGTGAGGGTCAGGTCGGCCTGGGTGAGGAAGTGGTCCACCGGTTCGGGCAGCACGGCGCGCATCGCCGCCAGCACCGCTGCGTCGGCGTCGGCGGGATCGGCATCGGCCGGCGGATCGACGGTGTATGCCCGGCCGACGGTGGTCAGCGCATCGTGTGCGACGAGCCCGATCTCGCGTGCCTCACGCAGGGTTTCGGCGACGAGGCGTTTGCTGAAGCGTCGGATCTGGCGGGGGCGGTGCCAGTGCAGGTTCGCCAGCACGGCGTCGGGCGTCACCGCGACCGCGGGGTCGGCGTGGGCCAGAGTCGACAGGATGAGTTGCCGCTGGATCGGCGCGTATGCGTCGTGGAGATCGGCGGACAGGGTGGCCATCGCGTTGCCGTCGCGGTCGGGGTCGCCGACCTGCCAGGCGCGTCGGGGCATGTGCAGCCAGGCGTCGGCGAGGGACAACCATTGACGCTCACGTGGCTGGTGCAGCCAGGTGTCCGCGGTGGAGGTCGGCGCGAAGGATTGTTCGCCGGAGTCGTTGGGCGGCGGCGGTTCCGGGAACCCGGCGTCGATGATCCGCAGGTAGCCGGCGAGCTCGATCAGGAATGCGACGCGCTGCGTCTCGATGCCGGAGAGCTTCGACAGGCGCCGGAGTTCGCGGACACCGAGCGCCCCCGACCGCAGAACCGTCGCGGGGGTGGCGCCGAGGATGTTGATCAGCGAGGTGAGGTGACGGATGAGTTCGAGTGCCTCGCCGCCCGCCGCGGCGTCGACCGCCTTCGCCGGGAAACGCGGCTTGAGGCCGGCCTCGTTCAGCGGTGGGGGAGTGAGATCGTCGGTGCGCCAAGCGGGTTCGTCGCGGATCACCGCGCCGACCATCGGCGGGAGTTCGACGGTCTGATTGTCGACGCGGGCCAGCAGGCCCGACGAGATCAGTTGCGCGACGGGTGTGCTCGGGTCGGCGTCGGGATCGGCGTCGCGGCTGCGGCCCAGCGCCGGACCGCGGGCGAGGGTCTCCAGGAGTTCTTTCGGCCGCTCGTCGAGGTCGGCGACCATCGCGGCGATCTCCTCGCCGCTCCGGCCCGCGAGCGGTCCGGTGAGATGTGGTGACCGCCAGGGCATCGCGGAGTCGACGTGCTCGCCCGCGCAGAGCGAGGTCTTGTCGCCCCACAGGATCGCGCGGCGTCGAAGGAGGTCGATGCGGGCGCGGACGTCCTTGGCCGCGGCGCGCCCGGACAACGACTTGACGATCATGGTTTCCGACGGGCGCTTGGTCTTCGTGGCCTTGCGGCTGCCCAGGGCGATCGCCTGCTCGAGGACGGCGACCGCCAAGACGTCGAGATCCTCACCGGCCAGCGCCAACGACGCCGCGGACAGCGCACGCTGCGCCAGCACACGCGTGCCCTGCGGGGTGGGGGAGGCGAGGTCGGGGCGTTCGATCAGCAGCTCGGTGAGCTCGTCGTCGGAACGCGTCGCCAACTCATCGGCCAGGCCGGTGTGCTGGTCATCCGAACTCATTCGATCGACTCTACCGGTCGGTGTGGAATCGCCACCTCCGGTGCAGCAGCCCTCAGACGTCGCCGCGGCGCAGCATCCGTCCACGCGGGGTCTCGAAGTCCACCTTCTGACCGCGAACCCAGGTCCCCTTGACCACGCCGGCGAGCGCGCGGCCGTCGTACGGGCTGACCGGGTTCTTGTGGTGCAGCCGGTTGACGTCGACGATCTGTGCGGATTCCGGCTCGAAGATCGCGAAGTCGGCGTCGCAGCCGAGGGCGATGCGACCCTTGGTCGGCAGGCCGGCGAGATCGGCGGACTTCGACGCCATCCACTCCATCACCTGCGGGAGACCGATGCCGCGCTTCTTGGCCTCCGACCAGATGAGCGACAGCCCGAGCTGCAACGAGGCGACACCGCCCCACGCGACGCCGAAGTCGCCGTTCTCGGGGTCCTTGAGGTCGACGGTCGACGGCGAGTGGTCGGACACGATGCAGTCGATCGTGCCGTCGAGCAGTCCCTCCCACAGCAATTCCCGGTTGCCGGCCTCACGGATGGGCGGACAGCACTTGAAAGCGGTCGCGCCGTTGGGCACCTCTTCGGCCAGCAGGGTGAGGTAGTGCGGGCAGGTCTCGACCGTGATCTTCACGCCGTCGTTCTTCGCGCTGGCGAGCATCGGCAGGGCGTCCGACGACGACAGGTGCAGCACGTGGGCGCGAACGCCGGTCCAGCGTGCGCGCTCGATGACCTCGGCGATCGCCAGGTTCTCGGCGCCCCGCGGACGCGAGGCGAGGAAGCGGGCGTACTCGTCGCCTTCGGGGGACGGCGCGTGGTCGATGGCGCGGGAGTCCTCGGCGTGGACGATCATCAGCGAGTCGAACTCGGCGAGCTTGGCCATGTCGGCTTCCATCTCGTCGGCTGTGAGGTGCGGGAACTCGTCGACGCCCGAATGCAGCAGGAAGCACTTGAAGCCGAACACGCCCGCGTCGTGCAGGCCGCGCAGGTCGTCGGAGTTGCCGGGGATGGCACCGCCCCAGAAGCCGACGTCGATGTGGGTCTTGCCCTGTGCGGCGGCGCGCTTCTCGGCCAGGGCGTCGACGTTCACGGTGGGCGGGATCGAGTTCAGCGGCATGTCGATGAGCGTGGTGACGCCGCCGGCGGCCGCCGCGCGGGTGGCCGAGTCGAAGCCCTCCCACTCGGTGCGGCCGGGCTCGTTGACGTGCACGTGCGTATCCACCAGGCCGGGGATCATCACCTGGTCGTCGGCCAGCTCGATGACCTCGTTGCCGACGAGCCCGCTGCCGAGCGGCTCGATGGCGACGACCCGGCCGTCGCGGATGCCGATCTCCCGCGCCACGATGCCCGCGGTCGTCAGGGTCTTTTCACCACGCACGACCAGGTCGAACGGTGCAGCGGGCGCATCCGCGGCATCGTCGGAGGTAGGGGACGGGGCACCGGTGTCTGAGGTCATGGGGCGGGACTCCTTGCTGATCGCCGTGTCCTGGGTTCGTTCCAGAGACTAACCCAGCAGATTCCTCATCGTGGAATGTCGCGTCGCGATTTCGGAAACGTGACTCGCGAGTAGCGCTGAGCGATGCTATTGACAACGCCCCGCACGCGGGCGCTAACCTTCACCAACGCGGAACCCTGATTCCACATCACGGAAGTTCTACGAGTGTAGGAGCGCGGTCATCGATGACCGTCCGACGAAAGTGCAGAGATGAGCACTGAACCGCCCACGATCCAACGTGACGAGGCGACGCCGATGACGTCCACGACCGGCGTGTCCGCCGGCGAGGAGAGCCACGGCGTGACCGGAACCGTCCCGGCCGGATTGAGTCCCAAGCTGTACAACGACGACCTGGCGCCCACGAGCCGCGAAGGTCGTCGCTGGAAGAGCTACAACATCTTCACGCTGTGGGCCAACGACGTCCACAGCCTGGGCAACTACGCCTTCGCCATCGGACTCTTCGCCCTCGGGTTGGGCGGCTGGCAGATCCTGACGGCGCTGGTGCTCGGCGGTGTCTTCCTCTTCCTGCTGCTCAACCTGTCCGGCTTCATGGGCGAGAAGACGGGTGTCCCGTTCCCGGTGATGAGTCGCATCTCGTTCGGCATCCGCGGCGCGCAGATCCCCGCCCTCATCCGCGGTGGCGTGGCGATCGCGTGGTTCGGCATCCAGACCTACCTCGCGTCGGTCGTCCTCCGGATCATGCTGGTCGCGCTGTTCCCCGGCGCGGAGGACCTGGACGCCAACCGCTTCCTCGGCCTCTCGACCCTGGGCTGGATCTCCTTCGTCTCGCTGTGGGTCATCCAGGTGATCATCGTCAGCTACGGCATGGAGATGATCCGTCGGTACGAGGCCTTCGCCGGCCCGGTCATCCTGTTCACGATGGTGGCGCTGGCCATCTGGATGCTCAGCAACGCGGACTGGACCATCGCGTGGACCACTCCCGACTCGCTGACCGGCGTGGACATGTGGCTGCAGATCATCGGCGGCGCGAGCCTGTGGGTCGCCATCTACGGCACCTTCGTCCTGAACTTCTGTGACTTCACCCGCAACGCGGAATCGCGAAAAGCCATCGTGCGCGGCAACTTCTGGGGCATCCCGCTCAACATGCTGCTCTTCGGCGGCATCGTGGTCGTGCTGGCCGGCGCGCAGTTCCGGATCGACGGCCGGGTCATCGAGTCGCCGTCGGACATCGTCCAGACCGTGCCCAACACCTTCCTGCTGGTGCTGGCCTGCCTGGCGCTGCTGATCCTCACGGTCGCGGTGAACCTGATGGCCAACTTCGTCGCGCCGATCTACGCACTGTCCAACCTGTTCCCGCGCTACCTGGACTTCCGCCGCGCGGCGCTCGTGACCGCCATCATCGGACTGGTCATCCTGCCGTGGAATCTCTACAACTCGCCTGCGGTGATCAACTACTTCCTCGGCGGGCTGGGTGCGCTGCTCGGACCGCTGTTCGGCATCGTCATGGCCGACTACTGGCTCGTCCGCCGTTCGCGGATCGACGTGCCCGCGTTGTTCTCCGAAGCGCCCGACGCCGCCTACCATTACCGGAACGGCGTGAACCTGCGGGCCATCGTCGCGCTCGTCCCGACGGCAGCCTTCGCCCTGGTGATGGCTTTCGTTCCGGCCTTCGAAGTGGTCTCGGAGTTCTCCTGGTTCATCGGTGCCGGTCTCGGCGCGGTCGTCTACCTGCTGGTCGCCGACCGTCGCGGACCGTTCGCCGAGGTGTCGGGCGAGCCGATCTCCGTCGCCAGCACCCACTGATCGCCAGGAGGTAGATCCCGATGCGCATTCTCGTCGCCAACGTCAACACGACCGAGTCGATGACCGAGGCGATCGCCGCCTCGGCTCGTTCGGTCGCTTCACCGGGTACTGAGATCGTCGGCACCACACCGCGATTCGGCGCCGACTCGTGCGAGGGCAACTTCGAGTCCTATCTCGCGGCGATCGCGGTGATGGACGCGATCCTCGCCTACCCCGAACCGTACGACGCCGTCATCCAGGCCGGGTACGGCGAACACGGTCGGGAAGGTCTGCAAGAACTCCTCGAGGTCCCGGTCGTCGACATCACCGAGGCCGCGGCGTCGACGGCGATGTATCTGGGACACCGGTTCTCGGTCGTGACGACGCTGGACCGCACGGTCCCGCTGATCGAGGACAGGCTCAAGCTCGCCGGCCTCGATGCGCGATGTGCGTCGGTCCGGGCGTCGGGACTCGGTGTGCTGGAACTCGAGTCGGATCCCGTGCGGGCGGTCGAGGCGATCGTCGAACAGTCGCGGCTGGCGGTCGCCGACGACAAGGCCGAGGTGATCTGCCTCGGCTGCGGCGGCATGGCCGAGCTCGAGGAGCAGGTCCGCGCCGCGACCGGCGTCCCGATCGTCGACGGTGTGCGTTCGGCCGTCACGATCGCCGAAGGGCTTGTCCGGATGGGACTCTCGACGTCGAAGGTCAGGACCTACGCGACGCCGCGGGAGAAGAAGGTCACGGGGTGGCCGTTCAAGATCTGACGGACATCTGAACACGACAGCGCGCCGGTGACCTGACACCGGGGCGCTGTCGTTGTCTCTCGAGACAAGCCATCTGTAGCCATGACGACACAGCCACTCGGCGAAGCCAAGGACAAGTTCACAGCGCTCATCGACAGCGCCGAGACCACCCACGACATCATCACGATCAGCAAGCACGGCAAACCGGCCGCGGTGCTGATGTCGGCCGACGACCTCGAATCGCTGCGCGAGACGATCCAACGCTCTCGACATCCTCTACGGGAGCTCGATAACGGTGTCGGTCCAAACCGCCGATCCTGACGACCACGAAGTGGGGTTCGTCGGTGAGATCCCTCATGCGCATGAGTTCGGACCGATGCGCCGCGAACTGTTGTTGTCACAGGTGGGCGCGGCGGCCGCCGCTCGCCGCCAGCCACACGCCGCACCGCCCGGCTAAAAGTCTGGCTAGTGGAAGGCCAGTATCGCGGCTACACTGTAACCATGACTACAGTGCCACTCGGCGAGGCCAAGGACAAGCTCTCCGCGCTCATCGACAGCGCCGAGACCACGCACGACATCATCACGATCACCAAGCACGGCAAACCCGCCGCGGTGCTGATGTCGGCCGACGACCTCGAATCGTTGCACGAGACGATCTACTGGCTCTCACGTGCCGGTCTCCGCGACGACGTCGCCACCGCCGACGCCGAGTACGCCGCCGGCCACACCGTCTCCATCGACGACCTGCGCGCCGAACACGGCCTGCCGCCGAAATGAACGACGCTCCGACAGACTCGCCCGCCCCCTACCGGGTCGAGGTCGCATCCCCAGCTCGCCGCGACCTTCAACGCCTTCCATCCCGGATCGTCCACGCCGTCATCGAGTTCATCTCCGGACCCCTCGCCGAGAACCCGCACCGGCTCAGCAAACCGCTGCGCGACGACCTCGGAGGCCTCCACAGCGCCCGCCGCGGTGACTACCGGGTCCTGCTGCGCATCGACGACCCGAACCACACCATCGTCGTCGTCAGAATCGACCACCGTGCCCACGCATATCGCACCTGACTGACTGTGGCGCTGCATACCTGGACGAAGGGGAGAACGTCGTGAACGACCCCGGGAACACGCTCGCCAGGCCCTCGACACCGAGCGCGACTACCGTGACCTCGCCCACCGCGACGATCTGGCCGTCGACCCACACCGGGGCGCCTCATTGTTCTTCAATCGCCCGACTCAGAGGACGATCTGCCGATTCACGTCCTTGTAGAGCAGGTACCGGAAGTTCGACGGCCCGCCGGCGTAGCAGGCCTGCGGGCAGAAGGCGCGCAGCGACATGTAGTCGCCGGCCTGGACCTCGACCCAGTCCTCGTTGAGCCGGTAGACGGCCTTGCCCTCGAGGACGTACAGGCCGTGCTCCATCACGTGGGTCTCGGCGAAGGGAATCGAGCCGCCGGGCTTGAAGGTGACGACGTTGACGTGCATGTCGTACGCGAGATCCTGCGGGTCGAGCATCCGGGTGGTGCTCCACGCATCGGTGTCTTGCATCGGGGAGGGTTCGATGTCGCGCTCGTTGCCGAACTTCGGGGCCGGGGTGTGGCCCGCGATCGGCTGATAGCGCTTGCGGATCCAGTGGAAGGTCGTGGTGGCGTCGCTGCGGTTGTGCGCCGACCACGCGGTGCCCGCGGGCAGGAAGGCGAACCCGCCCTCTGTCAGTGTGTGTTCCACGCCGTCGACGGTGACGGTCAGCGTGCCCGCGGTGACGAAGAGGAATCCCTCGACCGCCGGCTGCGGCTCCGGTGCCTCCGATCCGCCGCCCGGTGCGACCTCGACGATCGACTGCGAGAAGGTCTGCGCGCCACCGGGTACCGGGCTGTTGAGCACCCACGCGCGGGTGCCGGTCCACTCGGGAAAGACCGAGGTGACGATGTCGCGGAGCACGCCGCGCGGGATCACGGTGTAGGCCTCGGTGACCACTGCGCGGTCGGAGAGCAGATCGGTCTGCGGCGGGAGTCCGCCCGCGGGGGTGTAGTACGGCGACGCGGTCATCGGGGTGTCCTTCTCGACGGATGGGTCAATGGTCATGTCGGGCTGTTGGTCTCGGCTCAGTTACTCGGTGCTGGCGGCCGGTGGAGTGCGAGTTCACGCACCTTCGCGATGGGCAGATCGGTTGCGGTCTCCACCTCGTCGACGGTCAGCGCGCCGCACACCTCACCGCGGCGGATGAAGCCGGCGAGGGCGCGGGCGGTCGCGGGTTCGTCGAGCACCGACGACGAGATCTGGTGGGCGTAGTTGCGCAGACGCTCTGCGGCGGAATCGAATCCGTCACGGTAGAAGGCGTACGTGGCCAGGAAGCGGGTGACCAGCTGGGCGGGGTGGAGATCCCAGCCCTGATAGAAACCGCGTTCGAGGTGGCGGCGGACCAGTCGCGAGTGCAATGCCCAACCGGCTTCGACGGCCTCGCGGTCGCCGACCGGGAGGATGTTGGTCGATCCGTCCGACAGGCGCACACCGGTGCCGGCTGCGGCCAGCTGCATCACGGCTTTCGCGTGATCGGCGGCCGGATGTTCCATCGACTGGTAGGCGGCGGCGATGCCGAGGGACGCGGAGTAGTCGTAGGTTCCGTAGTGCAGCGCGGTCACTCGACCCTCGCCGGCGTGGATCATCTTCGCGACCGGCGCCGAACCGTCGATGCCCATCACCGATTGCGGGGTCTCCACCTGGATCTCGAACCCGATCCGTCCGTCCGGCAGTCCATGGACGCGCTCGAGCTCGCGGGCGACGGTGACCATCGCGGCCACCTGATCGGTCGAGGTCACCTTCGGCAGTGTCAGCGTCAGGCCGGCCGGGAGGTCGCCGGTGTCGGCGAGTCCGGAGATGAACAGGTCGAGGGTGCGCAGGCCACGAGCTCGCACATCTTCCTCGAAGCACTTGAAGCGGATACCGAGGAACGGCGGCGAGCTGTCGCCGGAGTCGCGGATCGCGGCGACGGCAGCCGCCGCGGCTGCGTCCTCCTCGTCGTCGGCGCGGACGCCGTAACCGTCCTCGAAGTCGACGCGCAGATCCTCGATGGGCTCGGTGCGCAGCTTCGCCTCGACGAGGGTCGCGAGTTCGGTTGCGGTCGAATCGGTCCGGGCGACGGTCGCGCGGGCGATCGCGTCGAGGCCGCCGTGGTCGGCGGCGGCATCCAGCGCCGTGCGACCCCACGACCGGGCGAGGTCCGCGGAATAGCGGTCGGCAGGGACGTAGACGGTGTGGACCGGCTGCCGGCTCCCGTCGTCGCCGGGATACCTCGCGGACAGGAGGGCGTCCGCCGGGGCGAGGGCTGCCTCGACCTCGGCCAGGAAGGCCGCACCGAGGCGGCCGGGCTGCACGCTCATGAGGAGTCCTCCGTCGATCTGATGGAAAAATAATTCCGCAGAGTGGAGTTTACCTGAATGAGTCCACGTCGCCAGTCGCAGGTGGACATGGACTCCGATTGTGGGTTCACATCATGGAACGTAATCTTGCGCCGAACTGTGGAGGTGGCAATGGCGGGGAACTCGGGTGGTGTCCAGTCGGTCGAGCGGGCTTTCGAGCTGCTCGAACTCATCGGACGCGCCGGTGGTGAGTGCTCCCTGAGCCATCTGTCGTCGGAGTCGCCGCTGCCGCCACCGACCATCCACCGATTGCTGCGCACTCTCGTGGGCATCGGATACGTCCGGCAACTGCCGAACCGGTCGTATGCGCTGGGCCCGCGCCTCATCCGACTCGGCGAGGTGGCCAACCGGCAACTCGGCGCGGTGGCCGCGCCCGTACTCGGCTCGCTCGTCGCCGAACTCAGTGAAACCGCGAGTCTCGCCGTGCTCGACGGCGACATGGTCATCTACGTGGCGCAGGTCCCGTCGCCACACAGCATGCGCACCAACAACGAGGTCGGGCGTCGGGTGACGATGCACAACACCGCGGTCGGCAAGGCGGTCCTCGCCGAACTCGACGACGCGCGAATCCTCAAGCACGTCACCCAGGCCGGCCTCACGCCCGCCACCGAGTGGAGCGTCACCTCGCTGTCCGGCGTCTTCGCGGCCGTCGAACAGGTGCGCGCAGAGGGTGTCGCCACCGACGAACAGGAGTACGAGGTCGGGGTCTGCGGTATGGCCGTCGCGGTGCCCGGTGCGCCGACGCCCATGGCGGTCGGCATCTCGGGGCCGGTCGCCCGGTTCGACGAGGACCTGCGTACGCGGGCGGTCGGCGCCCTGCGAGCAGCGGCCGAGACCATCTCCGAAGCCCTCGTCGGCGCGAAGGAGTCGTAGCCGACGCAGAATCGCGCGGTGGTGTCAGATGGTGAGCTTCGTCGGCGTCGTGCGATTGGCCGAGTCGCCGCTCGAGCCGTCACCGATCTGGCCGTCGTTGTTGAAGCCCCAGCACCAGACCGACCCGGAAGCCATCGCGCACGACGTGCCGTTGCCGGTCGAGATCGAGGTGACGTCGGTCAGGCTGCTGACCTCGCGGGGGATCTTCACCGAGCCGCCGCTGGAGCCGAGCTGGCTGCGGTCGTTGTCGCCCCAGCACCAGGCCTTTCCGTCGGCGACCGCACAGGTGGTCCCCCAGTCGGTGGAGATGGCCGAGGCCTTGGAGATGTCGTTCACCTTGGTGGGTGTCTTGCGCGGTTCGGCGGTGCCGTTGCCGATCTGGCCGTAGGCGTTGGCGCCCCAGCAGTACGCGTCTCCGCCGGCGATCGCGCAGGCCGTCTGGAAGTACGTGCTGGTGTTGGTGCTCGGGTCGTTGTCGTCGTCGGGGGCCGACTCGTGGTAACCGCCGAGGGAGATGTCGGTGACCTCGCCCAGCCCGCCGACCTTCACCGGCGCCGACCGTTCGGTGGTGCTGCCGTCGCCGATCTGGCCGCTGTCGTTGTTGCCCCAGCAGAACGCCGAACCGTCGGACACCGCGCAGGTGGTGCCGTAGGCGGTGGTGATCTCGGTGACGACTCCGAGGCCCGGGACCTTGGCGGGGACCGAGACGGCCTCGGTGCCGCCGGTGCCCAGCTGTCCGTATTCGTTGTTGCCCCAGCAGTAGGCGTCGGTCCCGGCGACCGCACAGCTGGTGCCCCAGCCGGTGGTGATCGCCTTGACGTCGGAGAGGGTGCCGACCTTGGTCGCGGTCTCGACGGTGTTGCCGTCGGAGCCGTTGCCGACCTCGCCGTAGTGGTTGTTGCCCCAGCACCACGCCTCGCCGGCGGCGACCGCGCACGCCGTGCCGACGTACTTGTTCTCACCGGTGAGGTAGCCGCCGACGGAGACCGACGTCGCGTCGGTGACGCCGCCGACCGTGGCCGGACGACTGTGCGGAGTGGTCGTCCCGTCGCCGAGCTGGCCGGTCGTGTTGTCGCCCCAGCAGTTCACGGCCTCGTTGACGATCGCGCAGCTGGTGCCGAAGTTGGTGCTGACCAACGGCTGTGCGACGGTGGCCTTTTCGGGATCGTCGGCGGTGCTGCTCAGGAGGACCAGCCCGGCGATCGCACCGATGACGACGATCAGCACGGCGCCCAGGACGCCGGCGATGATCAGGCCGGTGCGCTTCTTCTTCGGCGGTGTACCCGGTGCGCCCGGATGGCCGGCCGGCGCGTGTGGCATCGCGCCGTGCGGCTGTGAGCTGTAAAGCGGCTGCGGCCCGGAGATGTTCGCGGTCGCGCCGGGCCCCGAGGGGTGGTTCATCAGCGGCTGTGGGCCGGACGGTCCGGTCATCGTCGGCTGCGGCGGCGGGGTGTACTGCCCGTAGGGCCGGCCGTACGGCGGTTGCGGTGCCGACGGTGCGCCGGTGCTGCCGCCGACGAGCGTGGGTGGGGGAACCGGTGCGGCCGCGATCGTGTTGCCCTGTGCCGACGGCGATTCGATCGCCGACTTCAGGGCGGCGGCGAAGCTGCGGCAGTCGGGGTAGCGGGCCGCCGGGTCCTTGGCGAGTGCGCGCTGGAAGACCGGGTCGAGGTGCGCGAGGTCGCCGCGCAACTGGCCGATGTGGGGGACCGGCCGCTGGATGTGGCCGAGCATCACCGACGGTTCGGACTGCCCGACGAACGGCGGTTGTCCGGCGAGCAGTGCATAGGCTGTGCACGCCAGCGAGTACTGGTCGGAACGTGCTGTGGCGTCCGCACCTTCGAGGGTTTCCGGTGCGGAGAACGCGACGGTCCCGATGAACGAGTGGGTGCCGGTCAGGTTGGCCGAGCCGGCGAGTTTCGCGATGCCGAAGTCGAGCACCAGGGCACGGTCGATCGTGCCGGAGGCGGGGTCGCGGGTGACGAGGATGTTGGCGGGCTTGATGTCCCGGTGCACCACCTGATGACGGTGCGCGTAGTCGAGGGCGTCGGCGACCTGGGTGACGACCGTCGAGACCTCGGCCGGCTTCAGGCGCTCCTCGGTGAGGTCCTTGCCCTCCACGTAGCTCATCGAGAACCACGGCGAACCGTCCTCGATGCCGTACTGGTGGATCGTGATGATGCTGCGGTGGTCGAGTTTCGCGGTGGTCTTCGCCTCGTTGGTGAAGCGCTGGTTGAACCCGGGCTGGGCGCTGACGGCGGTCGAGATGACCTTCAACGCCTCTCGCCGTTCGAGTTGCAGGTTCTCGACGAGATACACCTCGCCCATGCCACCGGCACCCAGCTGGGAGATCACGCGGTAGCCGGCGATGTGGGTGCCCGGACTCAGTGGCACGGCGACACCTCTTTCTTACGGTGAGAATCACTTACGGGGAGAACTCGGACTCCTGGCGGACGTACGCTGGGACGATACCCAAGCGGCGTTGGTGCGGGGCACCCTTCAACCGGATGACTGCCGATCCGATGACGGCCATGTCTAGTACCCGATCTGCGTGGGTGTGAGCTTGTCGTCGGTGGTGCCGATGCCGAGCTGACCGGTCGCGTTGAAGCCCCAGCACCAGACGTTCGACGACGCGAGTGCGCACGTCGTCCGTTCACCCGTCGAGATCGCGGTGACATCGGACAACCCGTTGAGCCGCGTGGGATTCGGGCGATCCTCCAGGGTGCCGTCTCCGACCGACCCCCAGGCGTTCGCGCCCCAGCACCAGCCGACGCCGCCGGCGATCGCGCAGGTGGTGTGCCCGGTTCCGGTGCTGATCGCGGTCACGTCGTCGACGCCGGACACGAGCGTCGCGGAGGTGCGGGAGTCCTTGGTGCCGTCACCGAGTTGCCCGAAAGCGTTGTTGCCCCAGCAATACGCGCTACCGCCGGCGACGGCGCAGGCAGCCTGATCGCCCGCCGACACCGAGGTCGCGGCGTCGAGGTCGGCCACGCGGGTGGGCTTGGACTGGTTGTAGGTGGTGCCGTCACCGACCTGCCCGTTGTCGTTGAGTCCCCAGCAGTACGCGTCGCCGCCGGCGACCGCACACGCGAAGTTGACGCCGACGCTGATCGAGGTCACGTCCGCCAGCCCGGCGACGCGCACCGGACGGTACTGGTTGGCCGTCGATCCATCGCCCAGCTGATCGAAATCGTTTGTGCCCCAACAGTAGGCGGTTCCGGCAGCGATGGCGCACGTGGCCCAGTTCGCGGTGGAGATCGCGGTGACGTCGGCGAGGTCGGCCACCCGGGCCGGCTTCCAGCGGCTGGTCGTCGTGCCGTCGCCGATCTGTCCGTAGTCGTTGTTGCCCCAGCAGTAGGCGACGCTCTCGGCGATGGCGCAGGTGTTGGGGCCGCCGGTGGTGATCGAGGTGACGCCGGTGAGGTCGGCGACGCGGGTGGGTGTCCAGCGGTTCGTCGTGGTGCCGTCGCCGAGTTGTCCGGCCTGGTTGTCACCCCAGCACCAGGCGGTGCCGTCCCGGATCGAACAGGTGGCACCGAGACCGGCACTGAGTCGCACCTCCTCGGTCGCGGCTGCCTGCGGGCTCGAACCACCGTCGCCGCCTTTGTCGTCGCCGCGGGTGAGCAGGACGACGGCCGCGACCACCGCCAGCAGCGCGACCACGCCGATCGCGCCGGCGAGCAACGGCAGGCGGCGTCGGCGGCCCGGCGTCGCGGCCCGGGTGGGTGCGGAGTGGGCGGGCAGCGGGGGAGTGAAGCCCGGTGCGGAGAGGTGATGGGTATCCGGCGGCGGGCCCTGCGCGTACAGAGGCGGCGGCGGACCGGGATACGGCCGCCGCTGCTGGGTCTCCGGTGGCAGGGTCTCCGTACCGGAGGGCGGTGGGACGATCTGCGTCGCCGCGGTGCCGACGCCGGCCGCGGTGAGTGCCCGCCGCAGTTCCACGGCGAAGTCGGTGCACGTGGGGTAGCGGTCCAGCGGCCCGCGGGCCAGGGCGCGGTCGAAGACGGGATCGAGTGCGGCGAGGTCGGGCCGGTACCGGCTGATCCGCTCCGGCGGTGACGTCAGCTTCGCGACGATGTGCCGGGTCTGGGTGTCGGCCTCGAACGGCGTCGTGCCGGACAACAGCTCGTAGGCGGTGCAGGCGAGCGCGTACTGATCTGACGCCGGACCGGCCGGTTTGCCGTCGAGGATCTCCGGCGCGGCGTAGACCAGCGTGCCCACGAACGACGACGGTGCGGTGAGCGTGGTGGCGGTGGCCAGTTTCGCGATCCCGAAGTCGAGGACCACGACCCGGTCGAGAGCGTCGTCCATCGCCCGCCGGGTGACGAGGATGTTGCCCGGCTTGATGTCGCGGTGCACGACGCCGTGGGCGTGCGCGTAGTCGAGGGCGTCGGCGACGCGGTCGACGATCGTCAGGATCTCGTCCGGCCGGAACGAGCTGCTCCGCAGGTCGCGTCCGTCGAGGTAGGCCATGGTGAACCACGGGTCGTCGTCGGTGACGCCGTAGTGATAGATCGTGACGATGTTCGGGTGGTCGAGGGATGCCGCGGTCTGTGCCTCCCGGCTGAACCGGCGGACGAACTCCTCGTCGACGGTCTCGGCGACCGAGATGACCTTCAGTGCCTCGCGGCGTCGGAGTTGCGGGTTCTCCACCAGGTAGACCGTGCCCATGCCGCCCGTGCCCAGGCGGCTGATCACGCGGTAGCCGGCGACCTCTTCCGGGTGGTGGGCCATCAGCGCCTCCTGGTGGCGTGACCTGTGATGCGACGACGATAGCCCCGGTCCGGCCGCCATGCCCGGACACCGCAACTCTTTCATTCGAATGGCGTGGCACAATGCTCCCGTGGCAAACAACAGTGGTGACAAAGCCGACAAGAAGCACTACGTCGACAACGGCTGGCCGAAGGACGAGGACGGCAACCATCCCGACCACGCGGTCTCCGAGCTCGCGACGCACATCTCGGGTGCGCTGTCCCCGTTCGGTGACACCCAGTTCCCGCTCCCGGTCGACGACCTGCCGTTCGTGCAGTCGAAGACGGTCGTCAACCGCTGACGCCGATGCCGACCACCGGAACCAACAGCGGCGGGTCGGTATCTCCGAGGGAAGGTGCCGGCCGCCTGTCGCACATCGACAGCAGCGGCACGGCGCGCATGGTCGACGTCGGGCACAAGGCGCCGACGAAGCGTCGCGCGATCGCCGGCGGCACCTTTCACACCACGACCGAGGTGATCGGTCTCCTCAGTGAGTCGAAGCTGCCCAAAGGCGATGTGCTGGCGACCGCCCGCATCGCCGGGATCATGGCGGCCAAGCGCACCGATGAGTTGATCCCGCTGTGCCATCAGCTGGCGTTGTCGTCGGTGGAGGTCGACTTCACCATCGGCACCGACTCCATCGACGTGACCGCGACCGTAGCCACCTCCGGCCAGACGGGCGTCGAGATGGAGGCACTGACCGCGGTCGCCGTCGCCGGGCTGACGCTGCACGACATGGTCAAGGCCGTGGACAAGCGTGCGCACATGGACGGCATCCGTCTGCTCGAGAAGACCGGCGGCAAATCCGGCGATTGGCTGCGGGACGACCCGGCCGATGGCTGAGAACCCCTCGCCCGACCCCGCGCGGCAACGCGTCGCGCAGATCGTCGTGGCCTCGACGCGGGCGAGCACCGGGGTCTATCCCGACCGCACCGGCCCGATCATCGAGGACTGGCTCGCCGAGCAGGGTTTCCGCGTCGCCGAACGCGATGTGGTGGCCGACGGTCCACCGGTGGGCGCCGCGATCCGCGCCGCTGTGTACGCCGGCGTCGACCTGGTGCTCACCACCGGCGGAACGGGTCTGTCACCCACCGACCGCACGCCCGAGGAGACGCGGCCGCTGCTCGACGTCGAGATCCCCGGCCTGGCCGACGCCATCCGCTCCGCCGGACTGCCCAACGTGCCGACCGCCGTGCTCTCGCGTGGCCTCGCCGGCGTCGCCGGGACCACACTGGTGGTCAACCTGCCCGGCTCGACCGGCGGCGTGCGGGACGGCCTGAGCGTCCTCTCCGGCGTCGTGCACCACGCCCTCGATCAGATCCGCGGCGGGGATCACTGATCGTCCCCCGATCACCGCGACAAGACAGGATCGACGAATGACCGTAGTCGTACACACCGCGGTGTCGGATAAGCCCATCGGGCTCGCCGACCACGAGGCGATGGTCGCCGACGCCTCGGACGGCAAGGCCGGCGCGATCGTCGGTTTCGTCGGGGCGGTCCGCGATCACGACGGCGGCCGGACCGTCGCCGAACTGGACTACTCCGCCCATCCGACGGCGCCGAAGGTGCTCGCCGAGGTCGTCGAAGAGGTGTCGGCGGTCGACGGAGTCCGCGCGGTCGCCGTCTCGCATCGCGTCGGAGAGCTCGAGATCGGTGATGTCGCCTTCGTGGTCGCCGTCGCCGCCGACCATCGTCGCGCGGCCTTCGAGACGTGCGCGCGGCTCGTCGACGAGGTGAAGGCGCGCCTGCCGGTCTGGAAGCACCAGTACTACGACGACGGCACCGAGGAGTGGATCAACTCGGCTTAGGCCCCGGCGCCACCGTCGACGGGCACGATCGCGCCGGTGACGAACGAGGCGCGGTCGCTGAGCAGGAATGCGGCCACCTCGGCGATCTCCCGCGGAGCGGCCATCCGGCCGAGCGGGGTGGTGTCGCTGATCCATCGGGTGACGCCCGGGCTGGCCGCCTCCCACTCGTCGATCATCTCGGTGGCGGTGCCGCCGGGCGTGAGTCCGTTGACGCGGATACCGTCGCGGGCCCAGCTGACGGCCGCGGTCTCGGTGATGCTGTTCAGCGCGCGCTTCATCGCGCCGTAGGCAGGAAGGTCGGGGTTGGCGCGTCGTGCCCCGATGCTCGAGGTGTTCACGATCGCGCCGCCGCCGTTGCGCCGCATCAGCGCCGCCTGGGCGTTCATCGCGATCCAGTGCGCGCGGAAGTTCACCGTGAACTGCCGCTCGATGTCGGTTTCCGTGGTGTTCTGCAGCGGACCGGGTTCCTCCTGGACGACGGCGCCGTTGTTGAACGCGCCGTCGAGGCGGCCGTGGAGCTCCCCGGCGCGGGCGACCGCGGCGTGCACACTCGCGTCGTCGGCCAGGTCGAGGGCGACCGCGTGAGCGGTGCCGCCCGTCTGCCGGATGTCGTCGACGATTCGATCGAGGGCGTCGACGCCGCGTGCACCGAGCACGACCGAGGCGCCTTCATCGGCGAAAAGATGCGCGGCAGCGGCGCCGATCCCGCGGCTGGCGCCGCTGATGAAGATGACCTTGCCGGTGAGCAGGCCGGTGGACGGGGTGGACCGGGTGTCGGTGTTGTGGATCATGACCCCAGCGTTGCTGCGGCCGCCGAGCTCATTCAGGCACAGGCTGTACTACTCTCCGCCGGCCGATTGCACGCACACTCGAAGTATGGACAAGCACGGACTCGCCTCGTTTCTGCGGAGTCGACGTGAGCGTTTGCAGCCGGAGGACGTCGGTCTTCCGGCCGGTACCCGGCGTCGGACTCCCGGGCTGAGGCGGGAGGAGGTCGCGGTGCTCGCGCACATCTCGACCGAGTACTACGTGCGGCTCGAGCAGGGCCGCGCGCCCCGGCCGTCGGCGAAGGTACTCGTCGGCATCGCCGGTGCGCTGCTGCTCACCGATGAGGAGTCCGATCACCTGCACATGCTCGCCGGGACAGCCCCACCCCGGACCGCCCTCCACCGGCGTGATGTGCGTCCGAGCATCGTCGCACTGCTGGACCGCATGCCGCAGACCGCGGGATTCGTGATGTCGGCGATCTTCGAGGTTCTCGCGTGGAACGACCTGGCCGCCGCGCTCATGGAGGATTTCGCCGAACTCGGCCCGGACGGACGGAATCTCGCGCGTCGCGCGTTCCTCGGGGACGGCGCATCGGCAGTGCTGTACGGCATCTCCGACGGCGCGGAGTTCCGGCATCACGTCGTCGCCAGGTTGCGGCTCGCGTCGACCCGCTATCCGTCGGACCCGGCGGTCGTCGGTCTCGTCGAGGACCTCCGGGCGGGCAGCGAACAGTTCGCGCGGCTGTGGGACCAACACGACGTCGCGGCCGCGCCGACGCTCCGGAAGAGTCTGCAGCATCCGGTCGTCGGGAAGATCACGGTCGACTGCGATTCGCTGGAGCTCGCCGAACGGGACCAGCATCTGGTTCTCTACAGTGCGCCGGCGGGTTCGGCAGACGCCGAGGCACTCGCTCTACTGCAGGTTCTGGGTTCCGACGCCGTTGGGCTGTCGGAAAACACCTGAGAATTGGAAAAGGGCCCCGCACGGATCAGTCATCGTGCGGGGCCCTTCGTCTTGGTCCCTCTGTGCGCCGCGGATTGTGTCCGAGCTGCTACAGGTAGGGCTGCTACTCGTCAGGGGTTGGGCAGCAGGTGCTTGTTGTCGTTGAACAGCTTGATCTGATCGGGGCTCAGCGAGACACCACTGTTCTTGGCGGCGTTCCAGAGGTTCTTGACCTCGGGGCTCACACCGGCGTCGGTGAGAACCGAGGTGACCTGCTTGGCGACGTCGTCGGTGTTCTTGGCCTCAGGAGCCTTGACGAGGCTGAAGCTGCCGTTGCCGTCCTGGAGCTTCTTGACGATCGGTGCCGGGACATCGCTCGGCGCGGTGCGCGGGGTGTGGCCCGACAGGCCGACGCCACAGGTGGGCCATGCGCCCTTGCCCTGCGAGGCGAGCACGCGCTCGGCGACGACGATCTGCTCCTCGCGGGTGGCCTGCTCGGCGGTCGGGGCGAACTCGCCGCCGCCGTGGCCGCTCCAGGTGCTCGGTGAGAACTGCAGGCCGCCGTGGTAGCCGTTGCCGGTGTTGATGGCCCAGTTACCACCGGACTCGCACTGGGCGACCTTGTTCCATTCGGCGTCGGTTGCGGCGTTCGCGGTACCGGTGCCCAGGAGGGCGGCTCCGCCACCGAGGACGGCGCCGGTGAGGGCGACCTTGGTGATGGTCTTGGTGGTCGAGCTGGTCGTCTGCTTGCGGTGACGTCCGGACATAGATCGAATTCCTCTCTCCACGCGCCTACGAAGTCAGCTGTCGGGTTCGAGCGAGAGGTTGCTCGGCCCCAGTGCGTCACCATGAATTGTTAATCATGGTTCTGCGCCTGGGACTTAACCCCGAGGACACCGTGTTTGGTGCCCGGTCTCAGGGGATGAGGTTGGGTCCCCCGTCCTCGCTCCTAGATTTCGTGCGGTCGTACCCTCCGGCGGAGCGAGGCTCGGCGCGGCCGGCGGGACGTATGTTCTGTTTCCTTACCGTGACCTTCGGGAAGGTCGCTTCGTACATTACGTCGTTCGATCGGCCGATTCACCTGCTTGAACGCAACTGATTTTTTCGCCAGAACCTGGTCTCCCGATCAACATTCGGCGTCACCGCAGTTCATCGGGCCGGATGCGCTCCCGTGGCCATCTCGTTATCGGGCCGTGATGTGATAAAGGTCACAAGGCGACTGTGGTGTCAGCCACCGGCGAACGGGGGGAGGACGTCGAGTGTCGAGCAGATGCCGAGCTGTTGTGAACGGTCGGTGAAGGTCGTTTCGTCGCGGAGATAAGAGCAGCGCTTCAGGACCTTCGCCAGTTCGGGGTTGCCGGCCGACAGCGTCGACTCCAGGTCGCCGAGGGTGGTCGCGGGGTCGATGTCGACGACGCGCGCCTCGGTGCCGGCGGCGGCGCGAGCCGCGGCGAAGAAGCGGACGGTGAGGTTCATCGGGGCAGAGCCTATCCGCCGATGGCGGACATGGGCCGGGTCGGCTGCACGAAGCCGGCCGCGTTCACCTCGTGTCCGGGAGCCTTCTGCCACATGTCGGTGCGCCACAGCGCCGCGATGGCGGCGTCGATCTCGTCGTCGGGCAGCGTGCGCAGCACGGCGCGCAGATCGGTCTCCGACGACGCGAACAGGCAGTTGCGCAGCGATCCGTCGGCGGTGAGCCGGGTGCGGTCGCAGTCGCCGCAGAACGGGCGGGTGACCGAGGCGATCACCCCGACCTTGGCCGGGCCCCGCGAAGTCCGATGGCCGTCGACGATCCAGGTGGCCGCCGGGGCGCTGCCGCGCGGTGCCGGATCGGGCAGCAGATCGAACCGTGTGCGAAGCGTCGCGAGGATCTCGTCGGCGGTCACCATCCGGGTCCGTTGCCAGGCGTGGTCGGCGTCGAGCGGCATCTGCTCGATGATCCGCAGCTCGTAGCCGTGTTCCAGGCAGTAGGCGAGTAGATCGGGGACGGCGTCGAGGTCGGCGCGGTCGGGGATCACGGCGTTGACCTTGACGGGGTCGAGGCCCGCGCGTGTGGCGGCGGCGAGACCGGCCAGCACGTCGTCGAGCCGGTCGCGCCGGGTGATCTCGGCGAATCGTTCGCGGTCGACGGTATCGAGGGAGATGTTGATGCGGTCGAGGCCGGCGGTGACGAGACCGTCGATCCGCCGCGTGAGGCCCAGGCCGTTGGTGGTCATCGCGATCTCGGGCCGCCGGGGCAGGGCGGCGACGGCGCCGATGACCTGCTCGAGGTCGCGGCGAAGCAGGGGCTCCCCGCCGGTGAAGCGGATGCGTTCGATCCCCAGATCGCGGACCGCGACCGTCAGCACACGGATCAGCTCGTCGGCGCTCAGCACCGCGTCGTTCGGCATCCAGTCGAGTCCCTCGGCCGGCATGCAGTAGGTACAGCGCAGATTGCACCGGTCGGTCACCGAGACCCGCAGGTCCTTCGCGACCCGCCCGAACGTGTCGCGCAGGGGTCCCTGCGTGGGCACGTCGGAAGGCGCCCCGGCCGTCAACGGCCGTGGCGTGGGGATCCCGAGGCCGACCGTGCTCATGCTGTCCTGCAGATCACGTGGCGTTCGGGTTCTTGCGGGCCTCGAGGGCACGGAAGGTGCTGGCGTGGAACACGAGCGGCTCGACGCCGGGATCGGCGCGCAGGGTGCTGATCTCCAGCAGCACGACGGTGTGGTCGCCGGCCTGGATCTCGTTGTGGATGGTGCACGACAGATGGGCGGCGGCGTCCGGGACGAAGACGGCCCCGGCGTCGGTACGCAGCGGTGTGATGCCGTCGAACCGGCGCACCGACGGACCGGCGAGCTGTTTGCAGACGTCGGTCTGGTCGCCGGCGAAGACGCTGACCCCGATGGCCGGCGCGGTACGGATCTGCGGCCACGTCGTCGACGTGTTCTGAACGCACACCGACACCAGCGGAGGGTCGAGGGAGACGGTGGTGAAGGAACTCGCCGCCATTCCGATCAGCGTGGTCGAATCTCCCTCACCCTGTAGGCAACACACCGCGACGACGCCGCTGGGGAAGCAGCTGAACGCTGCCCGGAGAGCCTTGGCGTCGGAGACGGGGGCGAGGTCTGGGGTGGTGTCGATGGTCGCTGTCACGGGGTCCTCACCTGGCTCGGCGTCCGGCACGGAGTGCGTACACCAGGCCGAGGAGAAAACCCAGGGGTGCGCACATGGTCAGCAGGTAGACGAAGGTCGGTGCCGTGTCGCCGTCGGTGACCAGCGGGGTCACGAACAAGGCCACGAGGGCGATGAGTCCGATCGCGAAGATCACCATGGCGACCTGCAGCAGCCGCGGGGACGTCGTCTTCTGCATGCCGTCTACGGTAGTGCACTCTCCGGGAGGGCGACGTCGCGCAAGGGTGTGACGGGTTGGGCTGAGGTAATGGTGTGACCGCGGGGTGGGGTGTTGGCTACCATGGGGCGCAGCAGGCGCCTTGCATCCGTCTGGGCCCATACGGACTTTCCGCCGTGGGTCGTGTGATGGGTGACGGCGTCTTTTGTTGTGACAGGCAGATCCGCAAGAGATCTACGACGTACAGATGAGGGTGAGCACAGTGCCGACCGGCAAGGTGAAGTGGTACGACGCGGACAAGGGCTTCGGCTTCCTCGCTCAGGAGAGCGGTGAGGACGTCTACGTCCGTTCGTCCGCCCTGCCCGAAGGGGTGGAGGCCCTCAAGCCGGGGCAGCGCGTGGAGTTCGGCATGGCCGCCGGTCGCCGCGGGCCGCAGGCACTGAGCGTCAAGGTTCTCGAACCCGCGCCGAGCGTGTCCAAGAACGTGCGCGAGGCCGCCCGCAAGGACACCAAGCGGCACACCCCCGACGAACTGCACGGCATGGTCGCCGATCTGATCACGCTGCTCGAGGGCAAGGTGCAGCCGGACCTGCGCAAGGGGCGCTACCCCGACCGCAAGACCGCGCAGCGGATCTCCGAGGTCGTGCGCGCGGTCGCCCGCGAACTCGAGAGCTGAAGCCCGGTCGTCGAGCGCTGACCTCGACGCCGCGGCGTCAGCCGAGGTACTGCAGGAAATTCTCCGGTGCGGTCTGTGCTGCCAGCACTCCGCGCGGGATGATCTCGTCGTTCTGCGTCAACCGGGCCGACGCCGGGTAGACGGTGACCCCCAGCAGGACGAATTCGGGTGCCGTCTTCAGCGTGACCGTGTACGTCTCACCCGACGCCTGGGGCTGCTCGTCCTCGACGAGCCCCTTCGGCGTCCAGTAGACGGCCGCGAGGTTCCAGGGTCCCTTCGCGATGTCGCCGGAGACCGACAGCATCACCGTGTCGCCGACCGCCACCGGAACCCGGGGCGCCTCGCGCTGCGACGTGCCGAGCGGCGGGTCGCACTCGTCGAGCATCAGGTCGCACCACCGCACCGGTTCGACGGTGTAGAGGTTCTTGCCGACGGCGATGTGCACGTACGGCCGGTCGTCGTGCGTGGAGTTGCGGGTCAGCAGGAACACCGAGACGCCGACGACTGCGACGAACGCCACCACGACGATCGCGATGATCGAAAGTGCCTTCTTCTCACCACTGCTGATCACGGTCGGCGTTGTCCTGTCTCGTCGGGGGTGGAGCGGTCACCGGGTGGCCGGTGACCGGAGTTCGGGAACGGTGCCGTCGACGGCATCCGCGTGGTCGTCGGCCGCTGGGAATGCGCCCGGGTCGGTGCCGACCCCGGTCCGGTCCGGCGTGCGGAATCGTCCGAACCGGCGGCCCGGAAGGCGACAGTCGGTGCGGCGTGGTCGGGGCGTCGACCGCCCAGACCCGGCACCAGCGATGTGCCGCGGGTCGTCATCACGGTCTGGAGCAGGCCCAGCCCGAGCAGCACGGCGACGACGGTGAAGCCGATCCACAGGGTCGGGGGCAGCAGCACCCCGAGTGAGGCGCCGAACACCCACGACAACTGCAGGACCGTCTCCGAACGGCCGAAGGCCGAGGCGCGCGACTCGTCGGGCAGGTCGTCCTGGATCGACGAGTCGAGGCACACCTTGCCGATCGCGCTGGCGCCCGAGGCGACCAGCGCGGCGACCGCCGCGAAGAGGATGTTGCCGAAGATCGCCGCGAGGACCGCGACGACGAAGCAGGCCACGGTGGCCCAGACGATGATGCCCGGCGGGTTCTTCAGCTCCAGCCGGGTGCCGACGCCGTTGCCGATCATGTTGCCGACGCCGGCGGCGGCACCGACGGCGCCGAGCAGCAGCAGCTGCGTCCAGTCCGATGCGTCGCCCTGCTGGGCCTTGGCGTAGAAGGCCACGAACAGCGTCAGGAAGCCGGTCAGGATGCGGATGGTGCCGTTGCCCCACAGACCGGCCACCACCGTGCGGCCCAGCGGCTGACGCATCTTCGCGGCGAGCATCTTGGCACCCTCGCGAGCGCTGGTCGGCTCGTGTTCGGGCATCGCCGAGCGGGCCGGTTCGCCGTGATAGGTCAGGGTCGTGGGGATCTCACCCTCGGTCGACTCGACCCACGACGGGATGCGCATGCACAGGTAGGCGCCGGCCGCGGCGACGATCGCCAGCCACACCATGGCTCCCGGCAGATGCAGCGGCAGCAGTTTGCCGAGCAGCATCTCGATCAGCGCGGCCACCGCACCGCCGACGATCGTGCCGCCGATCAGGCCGAAGGTGGTCAGGCGGGAGTTCACCCGCGGCAGGTCGATGGTCGGGGGCACCACACGTGGGGTGACCGCCGATTTGAGCACGCCGAAAGATTTCGACAGCACCAGCAGGCCCAGCGCGCAGGGATAGAGCACCCACGGGTCGTACTCGAGTTGCTGGGTGGCGTCGTTCCACTGGACGTTCGACATGATCAGCAGCGCCAGGATGACGCGCAGACCGAAGGTCGTGGCCATCGCGATACGACGCCCGCGCTGGAGTCGGTCGAGCAGCGGACCGATCAGGGGAGCGATGAGTGCGAACGGCGCGATCGTCAGCGCCAGATACAGCGCGACGTTGGTCTTGGATTCACCCGACGCGGCGGCGAAGAACAGGGTGTTGGCCAGCGCGACGGCCATCGCGGCGTCGGCGGCGAAGTTCGCGATCACCGGCAGGGTGAGCGCAGTGAGGCCGGACTGGTCGGCGCCGTCGGCGGTCGCGGCCCGGTGGATCTTGCCGATGCCCTTGCCCGTCAGCTCGCGGCTGCGCATCGCGGCGACGCGCATCACGGTCAGCTTCTTGGGCGTTCGCGGCCCGTGGTCGGCGGGCATCGCCCGGGTCGCCGACTCGTCGTACTGCGGCTGACCTCGCTCGTCGAGCGGCGGCAGATGCGGATTGTGGGTGGGCGGGGGCAGGTAGGCATTGCGGCCGGGACCCGGTCCGGGTGGCGGTCCCCAGCCGGGTGCGGGCCGGCGGCCGCGCATCTGGCGGGTCTCGTCGGCCGGGTAGTTGGCCGACCCGGGGTGCTGCGCGGCGCGACGGCCGCGATCGTCTGTCGGCGGTCGAGAATGCTGGCTCGCCGGACCCCTGGGGGCCCCGCGCCCATCGTCGTGTCGGGAACTCCGTGGGATCACGCCCCCGATTGTTCCTCATCTCGTGCCGGTGCCGCTTGAAGCGGGTCGTTGTGTGGCACACGTCGGCGATATTGCACACTGGAAGCGTGACTGACGTAAGTGAGGGCGGACGACTGCTGGCGGCCGTCGACATCGCACGAGCCGCGCTGGTCGACGAAGGACAGCAGCCCGGCGCGCATCGGCGCAGCGTCGCCGAGGGCGAGTGGGCCGCTGCGCATTACTTCGACGCCGAGCTCGCAGGCTATCGCGGCTGGCAGTGGTGTGTCGTGCTGGCCGGTTCCCCGGGCAGCGACGAGATCACCCTCAGTGAGGTCGTGCTGCTGCCGGGCGACGGTTCGCTCCTTGCGCCTCCGTGGGTGCCGTGGGCCGAGCGCGTCTCCTCCGGCGATCTCGCGCCCGGTGACCTGCTGGCCGCCGAGCCCGACGATCCGCGTCTGGTGCCCAATCAGATCGACACCGGCGACGAGTTCCGCTTCGACTCCGAGTCCGAGGACCCGGATGACATCGGTCAGATCGCCGGCGAGATCGGCCTCGGCCGTCGCCGATTGCTGAGCTACGACGGTCGCGCCGACGCCGCGCAGCGCTGGTACGACGGCGACTTCGGTCCGTCGTCGGAGATGGCTCAGGCGGCCCCGTTCTCGTGCTGCACCTGTGGTTTCTACGTGCCTCTCGCGGGTGCGCTGCGCGCCGGATTCGGTGCCTGCACCAACGAATACGCAGCCGACGGCCGGGTGGTCTCCGCCGAGTACGGCTGCGGTGCGCACTCCGATGTCCAGGCGCCCAAGGGTGAGGGCTCACCCGCGTACGACGCCTACGACGACGGCGCCCTCGAGGTCATCTCGGTCACCCGGGACGCCGAACCGGCCCGCTCCTGAACGACTCGCCACCATCCATGAGCGCCGATCCGTTCGGCCCGGACCCGTTTGACACCGCCGCACTGCGGTCGTCGACGCTCGACGGTTGGGTGGCCTCGCCGACACGTCTCGCCGAGGATGCCGCCGCCGAGTCCGATCTGGTGACGGTCGGATACCGCGACCGTCTGCTCACCGAACTGGCGGCCAACGCCGCCGACGCCGCGGCTGCGGCGGGGGTCGCCGGCGAGCTCTCGATCTGGGTGGATGGTGACGAGCTGCATGTCGCGAACACCGGTGAGCCGCTGACTGTCGAGGGCGTCCGGTCGCTCGCCGCGCTGCGGGTGTCGGCGAAGACACCCACCGGCGGTCAGATCGGACGGTTCGGCGTCGGATTCACCGCCACCGCAACGGTCGCGGACCGTGTGGAGGTCCGTTCGCGCACCGGATCGATCGTCTTCGACCGTGCCCAGACCGTGGAAGCCGTTCGGGACGCCGGGCTTTCGGGTGACACGGTTCCGGTCCTGCGGCTCGTGTGGCCGTCGGAGGTCAGGCCGGGGGCGGGGGCGGGTTCAAACACCGACGGTTTCGACACCGAGGTGGTCCTGAGCCTGCGTGAGCCTTCCGGTCCGCTGATCGAGGCGATGCTCGCCCAGGCTCCCGATCTCGTGGTCGAACTTGCTGCACTGCAACGGATCACCGTCGACGGTGTGAAGATCGAGGCCGAGCGGTCCGCCGGGCCGGAGGTCGACGACGACGAGGCCTCGTCGGCGATCGTCACGGTGTCCGTGGACGGCGCCGGGGCGTCGTCGACGCAGCGCTGGCTGGAGGTCACCCGTGGCGGTACACGCTGGCTCGTCGATGCCGACGGTGGTCGCACACCCGATCACGATGTCCTGCGCGCACCCACGCCCACCGAGATCGAACTGAGCCTGCCGTGCCGGTGTATCACCGACCTCGCGCTCACCCCGGATCGTCGGCACCTGCACCCCCGGGCCGAGATCCGCGACGCCGCAGTCGGTTACGTCGACCTGCTGCTCCTCCTCGACCCGGTGCGTCGACTACAGCTCGTCCCGGAACTGCACCTCGCGCGAAATCGCGACGACGTCAGGCTGATCGAGGCGGTGCGCGAGCAGCTCCGCGACACGGCGTGGTTGCCGGGTGCCGACGGTGAGGCGTTGTTGCCGTCGCGGGCCGTCGTCCTCATCGGACTCACCGATCGCCTGGCCGAGATCCTCGCCGAACACTTCGCCGACCTCGTGCATCCCGACATCTCTCTCGCGCAACACCTTCCGACGATGGGTCGGCTGGGGGTCGAGGAGTTGGGGCTGGCGGCGCTTGCCGAGCGACTCGGCGGACTGCAGCATGAACCGTCCTGGTGGCACGACCTGTACGAGGCGCTCACGCCGCTCGTGTCCACGGGACGCGAGGTCGAGGAACTGGGTGCGCTGCCGATTCCACGGTCGGACGGCCGGATGTCGGTCGGGGTTCGCGGCCTTTTCGTCAGCGATCGCATCGCGACCCCGATACGGTGGATTCCCACCGTCCACACCGACGCCCGCCACTCGCTGCTGGAACGTCTGGGCGTGCAAGAACTTTCCGTCACCGATGCGCTGGCCGACCCGGCGCTGCGGGTGCTGATCGAGGACATCGACCCCGAGGGCGCCGGTGACGACGGGTTGGCCGCCGAGATCTGTGCGGTACTGCGCGCCGACCCGGACGCGGCGGTACCGACGTGGCTGGCCACCCTGCCGCTGCTCGACACCGACGGCGAACTCCGTCCCGCCGATGAGCTCCTGCTTCCCGACAGTCCGCTCCGCTCGGTCCTCGTCGACGATCATCCGTTCTGCGTCGTCGACGACGAGGTCGTCTCCGAGTGTGGCGCAGGCGAACTGCGGCGGCTGGGCGTCGGGTGGGGTTTCCTCACGGTCGACGACGAGCTGCCGGTCGCTCCCGACCACGACCTCCCCGATGAGGAGGACTGGTGGGACACGCTGCCCGACGCGCCCGAAAGGCTCACCGCGGTACGCGATCTCGACCTGATCGACGACCGGTCCTGGTCCGAGGCGCTGACCATGATGGCGACCGACGAGGACATCGCGCCGCTGCTCGCCGACCGGGACGGGTACACCTCCTGGTGGTTGCGTCGGCACGCCGAGGTCGACGGGTTGCTGCTGGGGGAGTACCGCGCACCGTCGGACGAGATCCTCGCCGGGATCATCGACCCCCTCGACCATCCGTACGCCGACGCGCTGGTCGGTGCGCTCGCACGCCTGGAACCCGACACCGCCGTCGATGCCGACCTCCTGCTGATTCGCCTCGGAGATCCGGAGCGGGACATCTCCGCCGGTGCCGCGGTGATGGTGCACGCCGCCGTGGTCGCGGCGTGCCGTCGCGGCGTCATCGATCCTGCGGATGTCGAGGTGCCCGAACGGGTTCGGACGATCGCCGGCACCGTCACCGAACGCGCGGTCGTCGTCGACCAGCCGTGGTTGCTGCAGGCCGTGCCGGACCTGGAGGCGGTTCTCGCCGGACCGGTGATCACTCCCGCCGACGCCGAGGTCCTGGCGACGCTGCTCGACCTGCCGCTCGGCTCCGAGGAGTACACCGCGACCGTCCGCGACCCCGGCGACGCCGCGACCTGGGCCCACCCCGAGGCGGTGCGTTTCGGTGCCGAACGCGGGGTCGAGGTACCGCGTGGCCAGGTGCGGTTGCATGACGAGTTGTGGATCTCGTTGCGCTCTGCGGATTCCCAGCGAGACATCCGCGTGCGCTGGTGGGTGGAGGACGGGGTCACGCATCTCGAGCGGCGTGCGGCTCCTACGTCCTGAAGCCGGACCGATGTCGCCCGCAACTCCTGCTCCCTGAGGTGCGAGGAGCGATAGCGACGAGCCTCGAAGGGCTGGCGACTCACCAACGCACCAGATGTAGCCATTCGTATCGATCAGCGATACCTATTGCGACATCAGAGTTTTCGACAACCACTCACCAGGCCTTCGAGGCTCGTCGCTTACGCTCCTCACACCTCAGGCAGCGATGGGGTAAGCGCGCGTTCGGATCTGGCAGCCAGCAGTAGGTTTCGGTCAGCGAAACCTATTGCCGGCCCGCGTCGATCCCCGCGGTGAGGATGCTCGCGAGCTGGCGGTATGCGGCGGCGTCGTCGAGGCCGGTGGCGGCCCACACCTCGCGGCGTTGGATGCGACTCATCATCGAGGCGGCGAGGTCGGCGGCGAAGGCGGCGTCGATGTTGCGGAAGTCGCCCGCGGCGACACCGTCGGCGATCAGCTTCTGTACCCGGGTCGCGGCGGCGGCGGTGTTGAGTTCGTAGAGCGAGCGGGTCGGGGTGAAGGCGTCGAGGTCGCGCATGAACGCCTCCGACGCCGGTGACAGCGCCTCACCGACGGCGACCAGGTATGCGATGACCCGCTCGCGTGGGCTGTTCGACGCCGCGACCCGCGCTTCGACCTGCTCGGTCGCGGTGCGGAAGAAGTGGGTGACGGTGGCCGTGACCAGCTGTTCCTTGCTCGCCGCGAGGGTGTAGAGCGTCGACTTGGAGCACCGGAGCTCGGAGGCGATGTCGGCGATCGACAGGTGGGCGAAACCGTCGCGCAGGATCAGCTCGAGCAGGGCGTCGAACAGGGCGGCACGACGCCGCGTCGCGAACCCCTCGCGTGGCATACGACTCCTCCCGACTACGTCGGCTGTACTGACCGCTCCCGGAATAGTACTGTGCAGAGGACTTGAGTACTAGTTTGATTACCTGAGCTCTCTGACATGGAGGTACCGATGCCGGTTGACCGTCTGCTCCCCAACGACGAGGCTCGCGACCTGATCGCGCTGGTCCGCGACATCGCCGACAAGCGGATGAAGCCGATCGTCGACCAGCACGAGAAGGATCGGCAGTATCCGGAGGGGCTGTTCGCCGAACTGGGTGAGGCCGGCCTCCTCGGCCTGCCGTACCCGACCGAGTGGGACGGCGGCGGACAGCCGTACGAGGTGTACCTGCAGGTGCTCGAAGAGCTCGGCGCACGCTGGGCGTCGGTCGCGGTCGCGGTCAGCGTTCACGGACTCGCGTGTCACCCGCTGTTCAACTTCGGCACCGAGGAGCAGAAGCAGCGCTGGCTCCCGGACCTGTTGAACGGCAAGCTGATCGGCGCCTACAGCCTGAGTGAGCCGCAGGCCGGGTCCGACGCCGCGGCGCTCGCGTGCCGCGCCACCCCCACCGAGGGTGGTTACACCATGACCGGCTCCAAGGCATGGATCACCCACGGCGGTATCGCCGACGTCTACAACGTCTTCGCGCGGACCGGCGAAGGATCGAAGGGCATCTCCTGCCTCTTCGTCGCCCGCGACACCGAGGGTCTGACCTTCGGCAAGCCCGAGGACAAGATGGGTCTGCACGCGGTCCCGACCACCGGGGCGTCGTACGACAACGCCTTCATCGACGAGGATCGTCGTCTCGGTGCCGAGGGACAGGGCCTGCAGATCGCGTTCTCCGCGTTGGACTCCGGGCGGCTCGGCATCGCGGCCGTGGCGACCGGGCTGGCGCAGGCGGCTCTCGATGCGGCGGTGGATTACGCGCAGGAGCGAGCCGCGTTCGGCCGCAAGATCATCGACCATCAGGGTTTGTCGTTCGTGCTGGCCGACATGGCCGCCGCCGTCGACTCGGCGCGCGCCACCTACCTCGACGCGGCGCGTCGTCGTGATGCGGGCATGGAGTACTCGCGGGCCGCGGCGACCGCGAAGCTCGTCGCGACCGACGCCGCCATGAAGGTCACCACCGATGCGGTGCAGGTCTTCGGCGGCTACGGTTACACCCGCGACTTCCCGGTCGAGCGCTACATGCGCGAGGCCAAGATCACGCAGATCTTCGAGGGGACCAACCAGATCCAGCGTCTCGTGATCGGGCGCGCGCTCGCGAAGTGACGTCTCGGCGTGGCCCGGACCCGCTGCAGGATCGCGCCCTCCGCTCGGAAGCGCTGTTCGCAGCCTGCGCCTCCGGGGTGAGGTAGCGATCCCGCGGGCGGCCGGGACCGCCCGACCAGCACGCGCTCATCGGTTCAGGTAGTAGAACGCGCGGCTGTCGAGCCGGCGGAAGCGCGATCCACCGAGCTTGATGAGCAGCTTGAGGATGCCGGGGAGGCGGGCGAACACCGCCTGGCGGTCGGCGTCGGACAGACCTTTGACCATCATCGGGCTCATCCTCAGCATCTCGCCCAGGCCCGACTGCTTGCCCATCTTGGCCTCGAACTCCTCCCAGTCGTGCATCGTCATCCGGCGCTGCACGATGGCGATCGCGTCGGTCTCCTCGTGGGCGAGATGATCGCCGAGGATCGGCTGGGCGCGGACGAGTGCGTCGACCAACTCGGAACGGGTCTGCTCGTCGGCGTGGGCGGCCATTGTCGTGAACCCGGCGTGGCACTCCTCGAGGATCGGGTCGATCTGGTCGTGTTCGGCATCCATCGCCTCGAGGACGCGCTTCTCGGCGTCGTCGCAGCGCTCCTCGAGCAGCGGCCACAGCTCGACGTCCTCGCCGTTGTGATGGTGATGAAGTGCCGTGGCGAACATCGTCCAACGGTCGGCGAGAGCGCGCCAGGTACCGGCGTCGTCGAGCTTGGTGCGGGGCACGGCCGCGGCGAAGTCGGCGAGGTCGCGGCGGAACGCGTGGTGGAGGACGTACATCATGAACGGGTCGATCGGCCCGTCGGGCGCGGCGGCCTGACCGGGGAGGCGGAGCTGGATCGGGAACGTGGCGGCGGCGGGGTGGGTCGTCATCGGGTGGGTCCTCATCTGGTGTGTGGGGTTCGGGCTGACGGTGACCACTGTCGGTCTCGCCTCTTGTGGCGCACTTGAAGACGGCTTGAGCGTCGGGTTTCGCGAGGGCACGAGGTGCGCGGCGTCGGTCGGTCGAACGATCGCGGCGTCGGGTTAGGGTCGGTGCAGTCAGGGTCGGCCGTGCTGCCGGCACGCCGGAGGAGAGGAAGGTCGGACCGATGTTCCTGTCGCCGACGACGATCGACGAGAACGTGTGGGACTGGGTCGTCCGGAATCGCGCCGAGCCGTGGAACACGATCGCCGAGTTCGTCACGCTTCTCGGCAACACCCTGATCCTGACCACACTCACCGTCCTGGCGGTGATCGGCCTGGCGGCCGCCGGTCGGCGCGTCGACGCCGTGTACGTCGGCGTCGGAACCCTCCTCGGTTACGCACTGATGCAGGGACTCAAATTCGGGTTCGCGCGCAACCGGCCGCCGATCGAGGATCGGTTGCTGAACATCGACTCGTTCTCCTATCCGTCGGGCCACGCGATGATGACGATGGTCGTGTTCGGTCTCTGCGCGGTGGTGGCGTACCGCTGCTTCGCGTGGGTGCGCGGGCATCGGTGGATTCTTCTGCTCGCACCGCTGCTGTCGATTCTCGTGGGGCTCACCCGAATTGAGCTCGGCGTGCACTGGACGACAGATGTGGTGTCCGGCTGGATCTTCGGGGTGCTGTGGGTCGCGCTGTGCACCTGGGTGCTCGCACGGTACGAAACGCGGAGGCGTGCAGACGTTCCCACCGCCGACTCGAGCTGACCCGGGAAATCGTCCGGGCAGGGGATAGTTCGGGCGCGTGCGACTGGGATTGACTGTGAAGATGTCGCATCCGGGTCCGCCGTCCGATGGGGATGCCGACGCGCCCCGGCCATCCGACGAGTCGCCGACGTCCATCCAACCTGTTCGTCCCACGGTGGTACCCGGGGTCTCGCTGAACAAGGACAGTCGCCCGGACCCGCACGCGACGATGCCCTCCGGCGCCGGGCCGGCGCAACCCGACCCGTACGCGTCGACGCAGTTCGGCCAGAGTCCCCATCCGCCCACCGGCATGGCGCCCCCGATGCGACCGCCCGGGTATCCACCGCCGGGCTACCAACCGCCGGGCTACCAACCGCCGGGATACCCACCGTCCGGCTGGCAACCGCCGCCGGGGTATCCACCTCCCGGGTATCCACCGCCCGGTTGGCAGCCGCCACCTCCGCGCCGGTCGAACACCAAGGCGTATGTCGTCACCGGGATCGCATTGGCATGCGTGCTCGCCCTCGTCGTGGGTGGCGTCGTGTGGTGGAAGACGACGCAGTCCGCGGAGGAGCCCGACCTGCTCGCCGGACAGTTGACGGGGTCGTATCCCACGGCGCCGAGTGCGGTGTGGGCCGTCGAGTCGGGATCGTTCGGGGCGGATTCGTATGTGTCACCGCTGACGATGGAATCGTCATACGAGACCCTGGGTGCGGTACACGACGACCAGACACTCGTGACCCTGCTCCGAGCGGACCGCGGGAACTCGTCCTCCGGACACCGTGTGCTGGGGATCGATGTCGCATCGGGAAAACGGTGGATGTTCGACGAGCCGGTGTCGTCGTGTTCCGACGCGATCGTCGATCACACCATTGCCTGTCTCGGCAACGCGGGCGCTCACTTCATCGACACGCGAACCGGACGCTCGGCCGGCAGTGTGCCGGTCCCGGGGTCGGCCTTCGGCATCGCGTTCAACGGCAGCGCGGCATTCGTGCGGCAGTTCGGTGGCGGGCAAGGCCAGATGACGCTGATCAAGCTGACGCCACAGGGCACCGAGTGGCAGAAGACGGTGACCCTTCCCGAGGCATTACCGAGCGGGGACTCGTCGCAGTTCACGGCGACTGACAAGTTCGTCGCAAGCGCTGACGGCGTCATCGGGGTGGTGTCGGCCGACGACGGACGTGTGGTCTATACGAGCCCCGGTCGGACCGGCATCGGACGCCTCGCGGACGGCTCGCTGATGTTGTTGAGCGGCAGCATGAACGGTGGGCAGCCGCAGAACGGGCCGGTCGTGCACCTGCGCGCAGACGGCACCACTGCAGAATTCCCGGGCGTCTACCTGGCGGTCGCATCTGTCGCGACACCCGGCCAGCGTGACCGGGTGCTGGCCGGTGGCGCCTACGTCGATCTCCGCGACGGCGAGACCGCATGGTCGATTCCCGACTTCACCAACGGCATCGTCACGGGGTTCGTCGCCGATGACCGTGAGTTCGTCTACCTGCACAGTGGGCAAGTCGTGTCGCTGGACGCCGACAGTGGCCGGCCGCGCTGGACTGCCCCGGCGGGTGCGTATGGAGGACGGACGGGTGAAGGGGTCACCGACGGTGAACGCGTCATCGTGCCGTCCCGTGACAACGGTGTCGTCGCCATCGATCTGGCGACCGGGTCCACGGTGTGGTCGATGCCGCCGGCCGCGATCGGGAACGTTGTCGCGCAGGACGACACCTACGTCGACCCCGCACCTTCGCCATCGGCGACCGTCTGGTCACGCTGACCTCGACCACGATCACCGGATTCGCCCCGACGGGTCCGCGCGCGATCGTCCCGGGCACCACCCGGGCGAGCGACCGCGGCTCCGGCGGTGGGGGAACGGAGTACGTGACACCGTGCGGGTCGCCGCCGGTCTTCACCCCGCAGTCGTTCCGCACCGCCACCGGTGGCCTCGTCGTCACGATGAGGGTCACCGCGAAGTGTCCCGGCGGGGACGTCCTGTTCGGTCCGCAGACCCGGATCACCGTCTCCGATGGCGGGGGTCTGGTCGCGTCGGGCATCTTCGACTTCCAGCGATCCCCGCTCGCCGTCCCGGCGCCCGATGGTGGTAGCGCCGTCGATCTCGAGCTGACCTACCCGCCGGGCAGTTTCTTCCGGTTGCCCGACACGCTGAACGGAAGCGGACCGAGTTCGGGTTCTGCCGGTGGCTCGGGTTCGGCTGGGGGACAGTATCTCGTCGACTGTGACAAGGGCCCGACGCCGGGGCCGCCACCTTCGCTTGCCACGCCGGGCTCGGGCATGCCGGCGGCATCGTCGGTCGCCACGGGCGCCGCGTTCCCGGCCGGCACGGATGTGACCGCGACCAGCGTCGACGCCCTTCGCCTGCAAGCCGACGCCGACCGCGCCTTCATCCTCGCCAACCTGAACAACCGCTGGGTTGCCCAGCTCAGCTCGAAACGTCCGGGTCTGGTGGCCGACGGTCGTACCTGGGACGATCAGGCCATCCTCGACGAGTTCCTCGCACTTCGTCTGCGGTTCAACGATGTTCAGTTGCTGTGGAGTGATGAGTGGCCGGTGTTCTCGTACCAGGGCTGGTGGGTGACGGTCGCGGCGACGTTCCCTGGCCCGGTGGAGGCGAACAACTGGTGCCGAACCCAGGGCTTCGACCCCGACCACTGCTTCGCCAAACTCGTGAGCACCACGGCCGGACCGGACGGCTCGACGCTGTACTGGAAGTAGCCGCCGGAAAGGGCTCCTCCGCGATACGGTCGGGGAATGGATTTCTCTCCGTCCCCACGGTCCGCCGAGCTCACCGAGCGAGTGCGGGCGTTCGTCACCAACGAGATCGAACCCGTCGAATCCCGGATCCACCAGGACATCAAGGAACGGCGCGACGGGGACGGCGATCCGTGGACGCCGTCGCCGATCATCGCCGAACTGCAGGCGAAGGCGCGTTCTGAGGGCCTGTGGAACCTCTTCCTGCCCGCTGCGCACGCCGGTCGCTACGCCGCCGACTTCGGGACCGACGGGGGAGAGGGCCTGTCCAACGTCGACTACGCCCCGATCGCCGAGGCGATGGGATCGTCGGCGCTGTCGCCGGTCATCTTCAACTGCAACGCCCCCGACACCGGAAACATGGAAGTTCTGCTTCGGTACGGCTCCGAGGAGCAGCGGGAGCGCTGGCTGGAACCGCTGCTGCGGGCCGACATCCGCAGCGCCTTCTGCATGACCGAGCCGGCGGTTGCCTCCTCGGATGCCACCAACATGGCCGCGTCGGCTGTTCTCGACGGTGACGATGTGGTCATCAACGGCACCAAGTGGTTCTCCACCGGTGTCGGGCACCCCGACTGCAAGGTCCTGATCTTCATGGGCGTCACCGACGCCGAGGCCGACCGCAAGTCGCGGCACACCATGGTCCTCATCCCGACCGACACGCCCGGCGTCACGATCGACCGGATGCTCACCACCATGGGCTATTTCGACGAGCCGTTCGGCCACGGTGAGGTGTCCTTCACCGACGTCCGCGTCCCGGCGTCGAACATCCTCCTGGGACCGGGCCGCGCCTTCGAGATCGCCCAGGGTCGCCTCGGCCCGGGGCGCGTGCATCACTGCATGCGTGCCATCGGCCTGGCCGAACGCGCACTGGAACTCGGTGTGAAGCGGGCACTTTCGCGGGAGGCGTTCGGTAAGCAACTGGCCCGGCTCGGTGGCAACAGCGAACGGATCGCCGACGCCCGCATCGCGATCAACCGCTCACGACTGCTGGTCCACCACGCGGCCTGGCTTCTCGATCAGGGCATGTCGCGGGAGGCGTTGTCCGCGGTCAGCGAGATCAAGGTCGAGGTGCCGAACATGGCCTTGTCCGTCATCGACATGGCCATCCAGCTCCACGGCGGTGCCGGCCTGACCGACGATTTCCCGCTCGCACAGGCCTGGGTCGGTGCACGTTCGCTGCGCCTGGCCGACGGTCCGGATGAGGTGCACCGCAACGTCGTTGCCCGCCTGGAACTCGGTAAGTACCGCTGACCGCGTCCGTCCACACACATTCACGATCGAGAAGGGTGACTTCCCACGATGGCTGACCAGGTGACCGAGGCGCGCGAGGTGCGGGACGAGGACGCGTTCGACGTCGAGGCGGTGGCCTCGTGGCTGCGGACCGCGGCGCCGGACGTCGAGGGACTCGACGCGGTGCCCGAGGTGCGGCAATTCGCGGGTGGCGCTTCCAATCTCACCTACCTGCTGCGGTACCCGACGCGGGACCTGATCCTGCGCCGGGCCCCGCGCGGTACCAAGGCGCGCGGCGCGCATGACATGCGCCGCGAGTACCGCATCCAGTCCGAACTCTCCGGGGTGATCCGGTACATCGCACCGATGATCGCCTTCTGCGACGACGATTCGGTCCTCGGCGCCGACTTCTACGTCATGGGTCGCATCGACGGCGTCATCCCGCGCAAGGAGTGGCCCGCCGACGTCCCGCTCGACGGCGATCAGGCACGGCAACTCTGCTTCAACTTCATCGACACGCTCGTCGAGGTGCATTCGGTCGACCCGGCGAAGACCGGTCTCGGCGACCTCGGGAAGGGACTCGGCTACGTCCGGCGCCAGGTCGACGGCTGGACCGCCCGGTTCCGCAACGCGCACACCGACGACGTGCCCGATTTCGAGGCGGCGATGGCGTGGCTGGCCGACAACCAGCCCGACGATGTGGCGAACTGCATCATCCACAACGACTTCAAGCTCGACAACGTGGTGCTCGACAAGGATGACCCGACGAAGGTCATCGGCATCCTGGACTGGGAGATGGCCACGCTGGGTGATCCGCTGATGGATGTCGCGGGGTCGATGGCGTACTGGATCCAGGCCGACGATCCCGACGACCTACAGCTCATGCGCCGCGTCCCGACGAACCTGCCGGGGATGATCACGCGTGCGGAGTTCGTCGAACGATACTGCGAGCGTATGGGTTTCGAGATGTCGGCGGAGCGGTGGCGGTGGTACGAGGCGTTCGGACTCTTCCGGGCCGTCGTCATCGCGCAACAGATCTACTACCGCTACTACCACGGGCAGACCACCAACAAGGAGTTCGAACGACTGGGTTACGCGGTGGGCATCATCGGCAAACGCCTGACCGAGATCGTCGGCGGTTGAGACGGAGCGCCGTGATCGCGTCCCACGACGGATCGTGCGCCTCGTAACCAATGCTGCGCCCGGCATGAACCCAGTGCCCCGGACCGGTGCTGCCTGCACGACCACCTCGCCCGTCGGGACCGGGAGCGAGTCCCTGGTGCCTTCAGTGGCCGCCTCCCATCGGAGATCCGCTGTCCGGTCACCGACCCAGCGGCGGTGCTCTCTCAGCGGGTGAAGCAGTCGCGATTGCAAAGCGCAATGCTGGACGCGCGTGAGGCCGAAGCGGCGTCACATTTCCGAAACACGACAACAACAGTTTCGTCATCCCGGCCCGCCACGATCTCCGTGTGATCACAAAGAGTGAAGCCCGGCAGGTGATATCACAGGGCACGGGTATTGCTGCGGCACCCACCCTCGCGGAGGGCGTGTATCAGCAGATCCGGCGCAACATCCTCGAGGGCCGAATCGCACCCGGAACGCGTGTCTCCATTCGGTCCCTCGCGGAGTCCGTCGGGGTGTCGACCATGCCGACCCGAGAAGCGCTGAAGCGCCTCGGTTTCGAGGGGCTCGTCGAGTTCGACCGACGGGCGGTCACCATCACGATGTTGTCCCCGGACGAGATCCGGGAACTGTTCACCATCAGATCGCGACTGGAGTGCCTGGCGACCGAATGGGCACTGCCCGCATTCGACGCCGAGGCGGCGGTCGCGCTGCGATCGGTGCTTGATCGCATGGCGGAGCCCGGTATCGGGCCCATCGTCTGGCGCGAGCTCAACCGCGAGTTCCACCAAACGTTCTACGCGTGCGGAACCAGTCGATATCTGCTCGAACTCATCCACAACATCTGGGACCGCATCCAGCCGTACATGGCGGTTTACGCCTCGGCTGTGCACGACTTCACCGAGGCCGACCGTCAGCATGCGCACATGTTGCAACTCATGCTCGCGGGCGACCTCGACGCACTGCTCGATGCCACCAGAGAACACCTGCACGACACCGCGGAAGCGATCATCCGCGCGCTGGACACGGGTGCCGACCACGAGGACCAGGAGAAGAACGTGAACTATGAAGAGCTCTCTGTCAGTTCATTCCACGGACTGATCGAATCCGGCGAGACCACGAGTGCGGAGGTCACCGCGTGGTACCTCCAGCGCATCGCTGAGCTCGACGACGCCGACAATCCCTCAGGGCCACAGCTCAACTCGGTGGTGACCGTCAATCCGGAAGCCATCGCGGAGGCCCGTCGGATCGATGAGAGGTATGCACGAACCGGTACCCTCGTCGGCCCGCTGCACGGCGTGCCGGTCCTGGTCAAGGATCAGGGCGAGACCAAAGGCATTCCCACGTCTTTCGGTTCCACGGCATTCGCGGATTACATTCCCGAGGTCGACGCCACCGTGGTCGATCGCCTGCGGAAGGCCGGCGCGGTGATCCTCGGCAAGACCGCGATGTGCGACTTCGCCGCGGGCTGGTTCTCGTTCTCCTCCCGCACCCAGCACACGAAGAATCCCTATGCGCTGGACCGGGAGACGGGCGGATCAAGCGCGGGCACTGCCGCCGCAGTGACCGCCAACCTTTGTTTGGTCGGCATCGGTGAGGACACGGGAGGATCGATCCGCCTACCCTCCTCGTTCACGAATCTCTTCGGCCTGCGTGTCACCACCGGACTCGTCCCACGAACCGGCTTCTCGCCGTTGCTGCATTTCCAGGACACACCTGGGCCCATGGCGCGCAACGTCGCCGACCTGGCGGCCATTCTGGACGTGATCGTCGGGTATGACCCGGCCGATGCCTACACCGCGATCGCGACCACCAGTTCGGACGTGGGTGACTACGTCGAGGCCGTCAGCGGCGTCGACGTCGACGCACTTCAGCACTTCCGAGTCGGTGTTCTTTCCGACGCCTTCGGTTCCGGCGACGATCAGGAGCGGACAAACGGAGTGGTGCGTGCGGCCCTGGACACGCTGCGCCGCCGGGGCGCGGGCGTGGTCGACGGCTTGGTCCTCGGTGACCTGCCGGCATGGGTGGCAGAGACATCGCTCTACACGATCCAGTCGAAGAGCGATCTCGAGAACTTCCTCGCCGCGAGGGATCACGGCGGGCCGTCGACAATCCGGGAGATCGTCGATGCGGGGGATTTTCACGAGCTCACCGACCTACTCGCCGACATCGCCGACGGCCCGGACGACCCCGAAGACGATCCGAACTACTTCAAGGGCCGGGCGCGCCAAGAGGAATGGCGGCGCACACTGATCGCCATGATGGCGGAGGCCGACGTCGACTTCCTCGTCTACCCGACGGTCCAGGTGCCGGCACCGACCCGAGAGGAGCTCGCGGCCAAGAGGTGGACCGCGCTCGACTTCCCGACAAACACTGTCATCGCCTCGCAGACCTCACTGCCCGCCATGAGTATTCCCGTGGGGTTCACCGACAACGGTCTGCCGGTCGGCCTCGAGGTCCTGGGGCGGCCGCTCTCCGAGCGTGCCCTCCTACGCTTCGCACGTGCCTGGGAGCTGGCCGAGTCACCCAGGCGCGCAGCTGCTCTGACGTCGGTCGCGGAGGCATGACGACGTGACCACCGTCGATCTCAACTGCGACCTCGGCGAGAGTTTCGGTGTCTACTCCTACGGGTCCGACTCCGAGATGATGCCGATGATCACCTCGGCCAACATCGCTTGCGGCGCGCACGGGGGTGACCCGGCAGTCATGCGAGGCAGTGTCGACCTCGCTCTCACCCACGGTGTGGCGATGGGAGCGCACGTCGGTCTGCCCGATCGGCTGGGTTTCGGTCGTCGAGAGATCCCGACCACCCCTCAGGAGGTATACGACCTCTGTCTGTACCAGGTGGGTGCGCTCGACGCCTTCATCCGAGTGCGGGGCGCCACGATGCAGCACGTGAAACTGCATGGCGCGCTGTACATGATGGCAAATCGCGATCGTGACCTCGCCCACGCTGTGTGTGCGGCGGTCACCGACCTCGACCCGACGCTGAAGGTCTACGCCCTTCCTCGTTCGCATCTACACGCCGCGGCCATCGAAAGCGACTTGTCAACGGTCGTCGAGGTATTCGCGGACCGCCCCTACCTGGACGACGAAGTACAGATGTATGACCGAACCGCCGAGCTCATCGGCGGACCGCAGGAGGTCATCGCCCGCACCCTGGCGCAACTGTCCGCACTCGACGGAGCCGACAGCCGAACGGTGTGCGTGCACAGCGACACCCCGAACGCCCCGTTACTCCTCTCCGAACTACGCAACGCCCTCATCGACGCGGGCTTCTCGTTTCGATCACCACAACCGAGCAACCGCCCACCCGCACCCGTGGCCGACCGGTCAGCGCAGACCCCGAGAACTCTCGAACCGGCCGTGGCGGCGTCAACGATCAACTCAGAAAGAGCCTCATGACAATTCCTGCTTCCACAAATACCGGGCGCCCGTCCGAGGGACCGTCCACCAGTACAGACCACGCCATCCATCTCGAATCCGAGTTCGAGGACGTGCCGGTCCCGGCTTCCCACCGTCGCTCCACGCTGTCGGTCTCCGCCGTCTGGTTCGGGTTCCCGATGGTGCTCACCGGTGCGATCTTCGGCGGCACCATCGCCTACGGCCTGGGATTCTGGAAGGGGTTGCTGGCGATCCTGCTCGGTAACGCAGTCCTGTTGGGTTACGTCGGCGCGCTCTCATACCTTGCGGGCCGAACCGGCAAGAATTTCGCCCTCAGCGCCGCAGAGACTTTCGGCCGCCACGGCTCGAAGATCGTGACGGCTTTCCTCGCGACCGTCGTGATCGGCTGGTTCGCCTTCCAAACCGGGCTCACCGGCGCAACCCTGAATGTCTCGCTGGGCTGGAACGAGACGTTGATCGTCCTTCTGGCCGGGTTGCTCTACATCGGTGTCACGTTCGTCGGCATCCGTGCCCTGACCCTGATCGGGATGATCGCGGCACCGCTGTTCATCGCGCTCGGCGTCGTGGCGATCGTCCTGGTGACGCGCGACCACGGGTTCGGGGCCATCACCTCCTACGAGGGCGGCGCGCCGGACGCGACCGTGCTCTCGCTGGGGGCCGCGGTCACCATCGTGGTCGCCACCTTCATCGACTCCGGCACGATGACCGCAGACTTCACCCGCTGGTCTCGTAGCGGGAAGGCCGCAGTGATCGCGACTTTCAGTGCCTTCCCCGTCGCCAACTTCATCGCGATGACGACCGGCGCACTGATCGTGGCCGCCGGCGGTGCACTCAATCCCGCGACCGACGGCGGTGACTTCCTGCCGATCCTCGTCGACCACGGCGCGGTCCTCACCGTGCTCGCAGTGATCTTCGTCTTCGTCAACCTCGGGTCGGTGTGTGCCCACTGCCTGTACAACGGCGCGGTCGGTTGGAGCCAGCTCACCGGTTCCACGATGCGCGTGCTCACGCTCATCCTCGGCGCGATAGGACTCGTCATCGCCCTGGCCGGTGTCTGGAGCCACTTCTCGACGTGGCTGAATCTCCTGGGCATCTTCGTGCCGTCGATCGGTGCTGTGCTGATCGTCGACCAGTTGGTCACCCGCCGAGCGGCCGCACGGGAAGTGACCGGACTTCGCGCGCAACCGTTCGTCGCCTGGATCATCGGCGCCGCATGCGCCTATGCCGTACACCATTGGGCTCCGCAGCTCAGCGAGGCCGTCGTCGGAATGATCTGTGCAGCAGGGGTGTACATGATTCTCGAATTCATGCCGACGAACGGCATCGGCCGCTCGGGCGCCACGTCCCCGAGTGAGGGCACGACCGAGATCGAGGTTGCCCGATGACGCTTGCCACCGACCTCACCCGGATGTCGGCCTCCGACCTGGCCGCCGCCATCCGCTCGCGATCGGTCACTGCGGTCGAGGTGACCGAAGCCGCGCTCGGTCGCGTGAACGCGCTCGATGACCACCTCCACGCCTTTGTCGAACGCACGGACGCGGCCGCTCTCGACCGGGCTGCAGCCGTCGACGAGGCCTTCGACCGTGGCGAGGACCCGGGGCCGCTTGCCGGCGTGCCGATCGCGGTGAAGGACCTCATCGCGACAGCGGGGGTCGTGACCCGCAGCGGGTCGATCGCCTACCAGGACTGGGTGCCCGACGAGGACGACATCGTCGTCGAACGCGTGAAGGCCGCCGGGGCGATCATCCTGGGCAAGACCACTGTTCCCGAATTCGGTTACAGCGGAGTCGGACACAATCCGGTTTCGCCGGCCGCGCGCAATCCGTGGAACCCGGATCTGACACCCGGCGGTTCGTCGGCGGGATCGGCGGTGGCAGTCGCGACCGGAATGGCGCCGCTCTCGCTCGGCAGCGACGGTGGCGGCTCCATCCGTATCCCGGCCTCATTGTGCGGTCTCGTCGGGTTCAAAGCCTCCATGGGGCGCGTCCCGTTGTACCCCGGCTGCCGCGACGAACGATTCCCCGGGGTATCGAGCTGGGAGACACTCGAACACATCGGTCCGATCACGCGGACGACCGCCGACGCGGCGCTGCTGATGTCGGTCATCGCAGGTCCGGACGCGCGTGATCGCCACTCCCTGCCCGCAGGTGATGTCGACTGGCTCGACTGCGTGTCCGAGGAATCGGTCGCCACCGCTGTCGAAGGTAAGACCATCGGCTACACCGCCGACTTCGGTCTGTTCCCCGTGGATCCCCGCGTCCGTGACGTCGTGGGGCGCGCCGTCGGTGTCTTCGCGGACCTGGGGGCGCGAGTCATCGAACTCGACCCGGCCCTCGACGACCCGACACCGCACTTCTGGCCTCTGGTCATGGCCGATTCCGACCTCGCCGGGATGCGGCAGATGGTCGCCGACCACGGCGGTCAGATGTCGCCTCACCTCGTCGAACTCCTCACCCGTCCGTGGTCGGCCGAGGAGCTGACCACCGCGCAGATGGGGCGCAAACGACTCGTCAACCAGATGTGGAAGCTCATGCAGGGCATCGACTTGCTGGTGACTCCGACCCTCTCGGTGCCTGCCTTCCCGATCGGCATGCAGGGGCCCGAAGTCATCGACGGTCAGATGGTCAGCGCGGGAAGTTGGATGGCCTTCCTCGGCATGTTCAACATGACCGGACAGCCGGCGGTGTCCGTGCCGGCCGGAGTCACGGACGACGGCTTGCCGATCGGCATGCAGATCGTCGGACCGCACCTCGACGACGGAACGACCCTGCGAGCTGCTGCTGCCTTCGAGGCAGCGCGCCCTTGGGCGCACCGGTGGCCCGACCCGGCCCCCGCGGCGGCGAATGAGGTCACATCATGAGCGGACTCGACGGGCTGAATCCGTCACCGGGTGCACTCGTCCTCGGGCTCGTGCAAGCGCGTGTCCCGACGATCCGTGAGCCGGGCGATCTGAAGGAGACCGCCGAACGCCTGGCCGGTATGGTCCGCAACGCAAAGAAGGGCATGCCCTCGATCGATCTCGTCGTGATGCCGGAGTACAGCATCAACGGTCTCGATCCTGACACATGGCTCGACGACACCCTGTTGTGCGACCGGGACGGTCCGGAGATGTCGCTGCTGGCGGACGCCTGTCGTGAAGCCGGGGTCTGGGGTTGCTTCTCGATCATGGAGCGCAACCCTGCAGGGGCACCCTGGAATTCCGGGATCATCATCGACGACCAGGGTTGCGAGCGTCTCTACTACCGCAAGATGCATCCCTGGGTGCCTGCCGAACCGTGGGCTCCGGGCGACCTCGGCATCCCGGTCTGCGACGGTCCGTCCGGCTCGCGGCTCGCGCTGATCATCTGCCATGACGGGATGTTCCCGGAGATGGCGCGAGAGGCCGCGTACAAGGGCGCCAACGTGATCCTGCGGACGGCCGGATACACGTATCCGATCCAGCAATCATGGCGAATCACCAACCAGACCAACGCCTTTCATAACCTCGCGTACACCGCTTCGGTTGCGCTCGCGGGCCCTGACCAGAACAACATCTGGTCACAAGGAGAGGCGATGGTCTGCGATGTGGACGGGACGGTCCTCGTCTCCGGCGACGGAACTCCGGACCGGGTCGTCACCGCCGAGGTGGTGCCTTCGCGGGCGGACGACGCTCGTCGAACCTGGGGGGTGGAGAACAACATCTACCAACTGGGCCATCGCGGCTACACCGCCGTCGCCGGCGGCGCATCGGACTGCCCGTACACCTTCATGCGCGACCTGGTCGCGGGTGAGTATCGGGTGCCCTGGGAAAGCGAGGTCGCCCACGTGGACGGGAAGGCGGCGGGATGGGGCGCACCGGACACGGTGCGAGCCAGGTAACAGTCGCTACCCGGGGCGGTGAAGCGAAGTGTGATGTGACTCCAGCGGGCCGCCGGGCCTCACACCGGGCACTTCGGTGCGAACGACTCCAGCTGGATCGAGTGGTACGTCTGTGCCAGCCGTTCGCGACGGTACTCGTGATACGTCATGGGCGTGAGCACGATTCGGCGGGGGAGCCGGCGCCACGCGGTCTGCAGCAGACGCTGGTAGATCCGGAACTCCCACTGCTCACGTCGCCCGAAGCGAACCGACGTCAGCTCCCGGACGCCGGGATGCATGACGCTGAACGAGCAGACCTTGACGACGTGGCCGGCCAGCGGGCGGATGACCAGCCAAGGCGGCGTGAGGGCGATGCGCACAAGTGGCGGCAGGCCGATCGTCGGGAGGGGGAGACGTGTCAGTTGGTCGGTGACGGCGTCGAGGAACGGATTGGGCTGCAGACGTTCGTCGACCACGCTGTCGTACCAGCGGCGCGCATCGGCCAGCGTGGGCGGGAGCTGGGCCGATTTCCCCGGCAGCGAGAGGATGCCCGGCCGTTCGAGGGCGACCGCGTACGCGAGTTCCTCCTCCTCCGGCGAGAGCTCGATGCCGGTACACGCGGTGAACGTGTTGAGGTAGCCCATGATCGCGCTCATCGCGATCCAGTTCCACAGCGTGGGATCGAGTGCGCTGTACCGGGTTTCGGCGAAGTCGTCGCGTCCGGTGCCGCGGACCTCACGGTGCAGGAACTTCAACCGATCGGCGAACGTGTGGCGGGTCCGCTCGTCGCCCCAGAGCACGAGCTGCTCGGCGCTGAAGCTGCGGAGCCCACGGTCGACGAAGTTCTCGGCGAAGCGGCCGGTGCGGTCGACGGCCGCCGCCACCGGGACCAGCGCCACCTGGTCGAAGAACGAGGCGCCGAAGAAGCCGAACAGGACGCTGCCCAGATGCCACCGGAACTGCTCGACGGCGGGAGGCAGGTCGGCGAGGTCGACGGAGGGCGTCGGAGTGTCGGCGATGGACGCGTCCGGGTTCTCGGTGACGGTCATGAAACTCCAATGTTAGTGGTTCGGCCGAACACTAACATTGCAATGATGGCGGTGTGAAGACGCCGAGCGCGTCCCGGGCCGAGCGGACGGGGCAGAAGATCCTCGATGCGGCGATGTCGTCGTTGCTCGCGAAGGGGCTCAAGCGGACCTCGATCGAGGCGATCGCCGCGCTGGCCGGCGTGTCCCACATGACCGTCTACCGCCGCTGGCCGCACAAGGAGGATCTGTTCTCCGACCTGCTCTCGCGTGAGGCCGACCAGCTGTTCGCGCACGTCGACCGGGAGCTCGCGGGAACAGGCGATCCGCAGGCGCGGCTCATCGAGGGGTTCGCGGCGATCTTCTGGTCGTTCTACGACCACCCGCTACTGGCCCGCGAGTACGCCGCCGACCCGGCGACGACGCTGCGGGTGCTGACGGTGTCGTCGGCGCCGGTCTTCGATCGTGCCGTCGACTATCTGGCCGCCCGGGTGGCTGGTCTGATGACCGACGCCCCGATGGGTGACGACGAGGCGCGGCGGGTCGCCGAGGTCATGGTTCGCATCACACATTCGCTGCTGCTGACCACGCTCGAGACACGTCCGTTCACGACCCGCGACGAGGTGGCCGCGTGGGGACGCGAACACGTCGGGTGGATTCTCTTCTCGGCGGAGTGACGCTTTCGCCGGCCCGTTCTAGTCCAGGCCCTCCTGCGCGCCGCGGGCGCCTCGGCGGACGCCGGCCCGCTGGACCAGCACGATCGTGGTGCCGAGAAGGCCGACGCCGAGCCCGACGAGACAGATCCGGAGTGCGTTGCCGCCGCCCACATCGTTGACCGCGACGACCACCGTCGCCACCAGCCAGGCCACCATCCCGACCACGATCACCGGCTCGGGAGCACGCAGCACGCGCGGTAGTTCGGGGACGTCGACTGTATCGGCCATGAGACAAAGGGTAGCTTTCCACAGGTGCCCAAAGATGTCCCGAGTGAGGCCCGCGACCTGACACCCGCCGACACCTCGACCGCGGAGGCGACCGAAGCGGCCGACGCAGGTGTTGCCGGCCCGGCAACGGTCGACACCGGCCCCGCGACCACCGCAGGCCCTGCGTCCACGACGCCCAACGGTCGACTCGACCGTTTTTTCAAGATCTCCGAGCGCGGATCGACGATCAACCGCGAGTTCCGCGGCGGCCTGGTCACGTTCTTCACGATGGCCTACATCGTGGTGCTCAACCCGATCATCATCGGCGGCATCCCCGGCGGCGACAAGAACGCCGACGTGCTCGGCAACGTGCTGCCGCTGGCGCAGGTCGCCGCGGTCACCGCACTGGTCGCGGGCGTGATGTCGATCCTGTTCGGTCTCGTCGCCAACTATCCGTTCGCGATCGCCGCCGGTCTCGGGATCAACAGTCTTCTCGCAGTCTCGATCGCGCCCGAGGTGACGTGGCCGGAGGCGATGGGTCTCGTCGTGGTCGACGGCATCATCATCGTGCTGCTGGCGGTGACGGGATTCCGCACGGCGGTGTTCAACGCGGTGCCGACCGAGCTCAAGGCGGCCATCGCCGCCGGCATCGGCGCGTTCATCGCGTTCATCGGCTTCGTCGACGCCGGCTTCGTCAAACGCATCCCGGACGCCGCAGGAACCACGGTTCCGGTCCAGCTGGGCAGCGACAACTCGATCGCCACCATCCCGACGCTGATCTTCGCCCTCGGCGTCCTGATCATGGGTGTCCTGGTGGTACGGAAGGTCCCGGGCGGTCTGCTGATCGGGATCGCGATCACCACCGTCCTGTCGGTCGTGCTCGAGCGCATCTTCGACTACGGCTCCAGCATGGACAACCCGTCGGGCTGGGGCCTCACCGTGCCCGACATCCCCACCGCGCTGGGCGGATTGCCCGACCTCAGCCTCGTCGGAGATGTCGACCTGTTCGGCGCGTTCACCCGCATCGGTGTGCTGGCCGCGTCGGTGTTCGTGTTCGCTCTCGTCCTGTCCAACTTCTTCGATGCGATGGGGACGATGACCGGCCTCGGCAAGGAGGCCGGGCTGGCCGACGAGAAGGGCAACCTCCCCGGCATCGGCCGTGCGCTGGTGGTCGAGGGGACCGGCGCCATCGCCGGCGGTGCCGCGTCGGCGTCGTCGAACACGGTCTTCGTCGAATCGGCCTCGGGTATCGCCGAAGGCGCGCGGACGGGTCTGGCGAACGTCGTCACCGGCGTGCTGTTCCTGGTCGCCATGTTCCTGACCCCGATCTACGAGGTGATCCCGCTCGAGGCGATCGCACCGGCTCTCGTGGTGGTGGGTGCGATGATGATCGGGCAGTTGACGGCAGTCGACTTCCGTCGTTTCGACTTCGCGCTGCCGGCCTTCCTGACCGTGGTGACGATGCCCTTCACGTACTCCATCGCGAACGGAATCGGTATCGGCTTCATCAGCTGGGTCGTGATGGCCACCGCCTCCGGCAAGGCACGCTCGGTCCATCCGCTGCTGTGGCTGGTGGCCGCGGTCTTCGTCGCCTACTTCGCTCGTGGACCGATCTCCGACCTCATCAGCTAACGCCTGCAGTCAAAATTTGCGACCGGTTTGTCATCCACCCGGGTCAATTTGCTTTGCTTAGGGATCTGGGCGTCGATACCTGCCCTACTCTGGGGTAATGCATTCACCGTATGGTGACGGAAGTCTATCCGGCGACCTGTCGCTCGCCGTTGTACGTCTCGCGCGACGCCTGAGGGGGCGGCGCGAGAACAAGCTGGTCTCACTGACGCAGCTCTCCGCCCTCTACACGTTGCACCACGAAGGTCCGATGACCCCTGGTGCTCTCGCCGCGGCTGAGAGGGTGCGCCCCCCGTCGATGACGAGGGTGATCGCGTCGCTGTCGGATCTGGGCATGATCAAGCGCGAACCTCATCCGACCGACGGGCGTCAGGCCATCGTGACCCTCTCGCAGGACGGGGTGGAGGTCATCAAGGAAGAGCTGGCGGCCCGCGAGGCCTGGCTGAGCGACCGGCTGCGCGAACTGTCGCCGGACGAACGGGACGCCCTGCGCGAGGGCGTGATCATCTTCAACAAGATCCTCGGTAAGCCGGACACCGACGTGCAGCACACCCGGGCGGTCTGACGCGGTCGTTCCCCGCCCCGGAATGAGTCCCGGAGCTTGCGGAGGGACGTTTCTTTGCTCCCTGAGGAGTCCCGGAGCTTGCGGAGGGACGTCTCGAAGGGTCAGAAGAACGTGCCGGAGTACGGTGCGCGATCGGTGGTGAAGGCCTGGTCCAGAGCTCGAAGCGTTGTCGGGGAGTCGACGCTGAGCCGGCCGGCCGCCGCGAAGGCCGACGGTCGTGTGCCGCCGAGATAGATGCTCGACAGTACCGAGGTGTCCATCTTCACTGTGGGCGTTGCGGTTTCGGCCGCCGGCGCGACGATCGCGTCGCCGCCGCGCGCGGACATCGTGAAAACCCCTCCGTGACCACGGAACTCGTCGGTGACCTCGACGACGGCATCGAGGTCGGCGGCGTACTTCCGTGATCCCAACGCGGCCGGGATGTCGAGGATGCGTAGCCACATCTCGTCGCGCAGGCCGGTGATCGACACATCTCGCGCGTTGATCAGCTTGTGGCGCAACGGGTCGTCGACCGGGATGGTCGCGGTCAGTGACGGGATCAGGTCGAGGTTGGTCAGCACCCGCCACAGGTCGGAGTGGGCGTCGTCGGTGACGGCGAAGACCTCGTTCACCTCGCCCCGCACGCCGCCGTTCTCGTTCTTGTAGATGCGGTAACTGGCGTAGCCGTCGTCGTGCAGCAGGTAATGCAGTCCGCTCGCGGGCAGCGGACGCTCCGACGGCCGGTCGGCGAGGATCGGCGCCCACCAGGCGGGGGTGCGGGTGAGCGCACCGGGAGTGGTGAGCGTCCAGCGTGCGTGGAGATCGGGGACGGCCGCGGCGACCTCGGCGGCGTCCGCGAACCGCACGGTCGCGTCCTTCGGCTGGTCGCCGCGGAGCGGAGCCTGGCCGGGCGTGATCGACACGGTGTTGGAGAAGCAGGCCGGACCGAACCCGAAGCGCTCGTAGATGGTGCCCTCGCTCGCGGTCAGGATCGCGAACGTGTAGTTCTCGGCCTCCCACTGCTCGAAGAGCTCGGTCAGCATCGTGCGCAGAATTCCACGACGACGATGCGTCGATGCCACGGAGACCCACGACAGGCCGACGGTGTCGGCGACACCCGCGCCCGGCAGCGACATCGACATCCGGTAGAACATCGACACCCCGACAAGGGGCTTCGACGGCAGGCCGGTGTCGCGTACCAGGACGATGTCGTCGTCGGCGACCTTGCCGCGAAGGTCGGCGCGTTCGTCGTCGGGCAGCGGATTGCGCATCGCGAATGCGCGGGCATCCGTGGTGATGATGTCGTCCCAGTCGGCGTCGGTGGCGCGCTTGAGGGACAGACGTGACTGAGGTGTCGAGCCGCTGTTGGTCACGACTTCAACGTTTTCACATCACTGCGACTCGGGCACTCATTGGGTTCTGTACCGGGTGTCGCAGGTCACGGCGGTGGCGGGTGGCACACTGTTGCGGTGCCCGGGCTCGCAGTGGAAGTGATCGACATCGACGACCCGCAGGATCCCCGGGTCGAGGACTTTCGGGACCTCAACTCGGTGGACCGTCGACCCGACCTTCCGGTTCTGCCCGGCGGCCGGCCGGGACGCGGCCTGGTGATCGCGGAGGGCGTGCTCGTCGCGCAGCGCATGATCGCCTCGCGGTTCTCCGCCCACGCCTTCCTCGGCGTCGACAAACGCCTCGAGGAACTCGACGACGATCTGCGCGACCCGTCGCTGTCGGGAGTCCCGTTCTTCCGGGCGTCGGCCGAGGTGATGGCCGAGATCGTCGGTTTCCACCTCAACCGCGGCGTGCTCGCCGTCGCGCGACGCCCCGAGGTGTTGTCGGTGCCCGACATCCTGGAGACCGCGCGCACCGTCGCGATCCTCGAAGGCGTCAACGACCACGAGAACATCGGCTCGATCTTCCGCAACGCCGCCGGCCTCGGTGTGGATGCCGTCCTGTTCGGTCAGGGCTGCGCCGACCCGCTGTACCGGCGCTGCGTGCGCGTCTCGATGGGTCACGCGCTGCTGGTGCCCTTCGCGAAGTTCGACGAGTGGCCGCGCGGACTCGACGAACTGCGTTCGCGCGACTTCCGTCTCGTCTCGATGACCCCCGATCCCGACGCCGTCACGCTCGCCGAGGCGGTCGATGCCGAGAAGGTCGGTTTCCTCGTGGGCGCCGAGGGGCCAGGGCTCACCGCGTCGGCGATGGCGGCGACGGACGTGAAGGCCCGCATCCCGATGAGTCGCGGAACCGATTCGCTCAACGTCGCGACAGCCGCGGCCGTTGCGTTCTACGAACGCGTCCGGTCGGGCACGATGGGGGAGTGAACACCCCCGAACCGTTCGATCGGGCCGCGGAGCCCACGCCCTGGGCGCTCGGGATCATCGTGTCCGCGGTGTGTGCGCTCTTCGGTGCCTTCGTGCTCGTCGGGATCTACGAACTCATCGGCGGCATCCTCGAGTTCCTCGGCATCGCGGCGGTGCTGATCGTCGCCGGCGGCCTCGGCTGGACCCTCTGGGAGTTCCGCTACCGCCAGGTGTGGCGCTGGATCGTGTGGGGCCTGCTCATCGGCTTCCTCGCCGGGATCACATCGTCGGTCGCGTTGCTGATCATGGGGCGCTGACCGGTTCTGCTCCGTGAGTAGCGAGCTTGCGAGCGTCGTTCTGCTCCCTGAGTAGCGAGCTTGCGAGCGTCGTTCTGCTCCCTGAGTGGCGAGCTTGCGAGCGTATCGAAGGGACGGCAGCACCACGCCGCCCATTACCAGACGCCACCGACAATCCCCGCGATCGATCGATGTTCGATACGCGTTGCGCGGCAATGGGATTGCGAGTACAGTCGAACATACATTCGAACACGGCATCGGGGGGTGACCGTCTTGACCGAAATCTCGCAGACCGACGTCGGGCCGTCGACCCGCCCCTCCGAGCTCGTGCAGGAACTGCACCGGATCACCACCGAACTCCAGGCCGTCGATCTGACGCAGTGCTCCGATGCCGAACTCATCGACGTCGCCGCCGGAACCGAACGCGCCATCGCCCGACTCACTTTCGCCGGCGACCGACAGATCATCGAGATCGCCGACCGCGACCTACCCCACAAGACCGGCCACCGCAGCATCACCCAGTTCATGACCCACCGCCTACGCATGGCCGACCCCATGCGCCGCACCAAACAACGCCACGCGACCGCCACCCACCTCAGCCCGACCGGCGAACCACTCGAACCCGAACGCCCCGCTCTGGCAGAGGCATTGGCCGACGGCAAGGTCAGCACCTCCCACGTCCGGGCAGTACTCGACGTCCTCGACCAGATCCCACACGCCACCGACCACGACGTGAAAGTCGCCGCCGAACGACAGATGGCCGAGATCGCCGTCGACCACACCCCCGCCGACATCACCGCCCTCGGTGCACGACTGCTGGCCCACCTCGACCCAGACGGCACACTGACCGACGACACCGACCGCAAACGTCGCCGCAATCTGTCGGTCAACCGGCAACGCGCCGACGGCACCGCCAAGATGACCGCCAACCTCACCCCCGAACTCCTCGCCCGCATCACCATGCTGCTCGCCGTCTGGGCCAAACCCGGCATGAACAACCCCGACGACCCCGACTCCCCCCACGGTTCCATCGAGGACGCCGACCCCGAAGCGGTCGAAGCCGCAGCCGCACGCGACGACCGCACCCCCGCCCAGCTCAACCACGACGCCCTCAACGCACTCCTGAAAGCCGTGTTCGACGACGGACTCCTGGGTAAGAGCCACCGCGGGTTACCCATCCAGCTGATCATCAAAGCCGATCTCAACGACCTACGACGCGAAGCCGGGTTCGCCACCACCGCGACCGGCACCCTGATCCCGATCACCGACCTCGTCAACATGGCCGCCGACACCCAGCCCTGGCTGGCGGTGTTCAAAGACGCCACCGCAATCCCGCTCTACTTCGGACGCGGCAAGAGGTTGGCCACCCGCGAACAACGTCTCGTGTCCTTCGCCCGACCCGACGGCGAGGTCTGTTCCACCCCCGACTGCGGCATATCCGCCGCGCACGTGGAAATGCACCACGCGCAACTGGATTGGGGTCTCGGTGGACTCACCGACATCACCGACCTCGCACCGGCGTGCCCGAAACACAATCGCATGGTCGGCGAGCAGGTAGGTCAGTTCACCACCCGCATGGTCCGTGAAGGCCCCGACGAAGGTCGCTGCGCCTGGCGGTTGAACGCCGAACCCGGCGCCCCACCCAACCCCGAACACATCAACCGGCGACCCGACATCACCCGCCGATTCGCCGAACAACTCAACAAGGTGCGCACCGAGATCCACGGACCCGACGAGCAGTCCGGCGATGGAGTGCGCCTTGTCGCACGCAGGGTCATCGACTATCGGCCGGCGAGGCCGACTGCCCGCAAGCTGTCGATCTCCGAGCTGTCTGCTGTCGAACTGGAACTGGCGGCACTCCTCGGCAAGGTGACGTTGTACGACTGAGGGCGACAAGTCGTCCGGGAACAGAAGCCACCCGGATCAGAAACCGAAGTACTCCCGGAATCTTCCGCGCTTGCGTGGCGTGCCCTCGTGCGCGGTGCGTTCCGCACTACGCGCGGCGGTGGCTCTGCGGTAGTTCTCGAAGTCGGCGGCGGTGGGTTCGTACTCCGCGGGGTGAAGCGCGAAGCAGGTGACGGTGATGTCGGCCGGGTCGAGGTCGGTCGGCGCGAGGGGATGGGTGTAGCGGAACCCGAGCCAGGACCGGTTGGCCTCCTCGGCGAGCTGCGCCGGGTGGAAGGGCAGCGCCATCCCCTGGTTCGGCACACCCTCGGCGTAGGTGAGCGGGTATTCGCCGCCCCAGAACGGCTTCTCGAAGGTGAACGGGAGGCCGTCGTCCTCGTGGATGGTCACCGGGTCGGCGGAGAACGAACGTCGAAGTGAACCCGACTCCCAGCGGGCGAACGCACCGAACGACGTCTCGGGTTCGGTGTACAGCAGCGTCGTCACCGCACTCGGTCGGACCGCGGCCAGCGTCCGGGTCAGCGTCGAGGGGGTCGCCGTCTCGAACAGCGAGCACGAGATCACCGCGAGCGAACCGTAATAACCGGCGTAGACGTGGTGATCCTTCGCGGCGGCCGCGGTCGCGAGGTCGGTGTCGACGAGCGGGACGAGCACGCTGTCGCCATAGATCTTCGTCGCAAGCTGCTGGGCGTGCTGATGATCGTGCTGCTGTGCGCGCACGATGGTTCGTAGGTCGTCGGCCGGGTCAGGGGAGTCGATGAACCAGACGGTGGCCGCGCGTTCCGACATCGATCAGCTGTTCCCGTTGCTACGTACGCCGAGCAGGACGTCCTCCCAGGCGGGCACGGCGGGCTTGCGGGTCTTCTTCTTGCGCGGACGGTCGGCATGGGCCGGTCCGGGCTCGCGGGACGCAGACGATTCCGACGGATCGTGAGTGCTGTCCTCGGCGGTCGCCGGGGCGGCGTCGGCTTCGGTGGTCTCCCGGACTGCCGATTCGGCGGGCTCCTCGTCGTCGACGGCCCGTTCGACGGGAGCTACTTCGTCGGGAGCCTGTGCGACGGGAGCCGAGATCGGGGTGACCGCAGCCGGCGGAGTGTGCGCGTCGGTCTCGTCGTCGAACCCGAAATCGAGGGGGACGGTGCCGTGGTCGTCGTGCGTCGCGCGACGTTCCTGCCGCGCACGCTGCGCACCGATGAGGGAGTTGGCGTCGATGGTGACTTCCTCGCGGCCGTCGGACGTGGTCTCAACGGCGACCTCCGGTGCGGCGACCGGCGTGAGCCGGCGTCGCGGCGCGATCGTCTCGGGGTGGGTCAGTTCGTCGGCGAGGTCGTCGAGCGGGTCGACTGTGCCGCCGTGGGTGCCGGGCTGGTAGCGCCAGTGCGCGAGGTTGTCGGTGCGTCCGACGCTCCAGGCGACCTGCACGACCCAGTAGCCGCCGTCGTCCTTCCAGGCGTCCCAGTCGGCGTCGGCGGGGTTGTGGCCGTATGCGACGAGCCCTTCCGCCACGGATTCGGCGAGGGTCGCGACGGCCGGGCCGTCGTGCCGGATCGGGTGGGCGGCACCGGCGAGTTCGCTCGCGCGGCTGCGCTCGAGCAGCACCGGGTGGGCGAATCGTTCGATCTTGTCCACACCAACCCCGGCCGCGGCGGCGACCTCGGCGACGGAGGCGCCTGCGCGGATGCGTGCCTGGATCTCTCGTGGCCTCAATGCACTTTCCATCTCGATCTCGATCTGTCCCAGCCTGGTGATGTCGCCGCGGGCCGCGGCGCGAAGGCGTTCGTCGGAGGCGATCCGGAATTTCTCACCTGATTGAGGGTCTTGGCAGATGACGTGGGAACCGTCGGTTTCCACCCCGACGACGCGGAGCTCACGCATCTGCTCCTCCTCCGGTGGGTGCACGCATTGGGGTCACATTAACTCACCGATCTGCCGATTCACTGTGGGACACGCGGTAAAACCGCAGTTCAGAACCCGTGGGGCCGCTGCGACACCAGCGATGGGTGCGTCGTATGTGGTCTGTGTTGTCCAGGCTACCCGCTGGCCCGAACGCCACCGGCGCGTCGACCCGAAGGTGCGACGCGCCGGTGACGGTTGGTTCTGGCCGAGCTCAGAGGCGCTCGACGATGTAGTCGATGCAGTTGGTGAGCCTGGTGACGTCCTCGGGATCGATGGCCGGGAACATGCCGATACGCAGCTGGTTGCGGCCGAGCTTGCGGTACGGCTCGGTGTCGACGACGCCGTTGGCGCGCAGGGTCTTGGCGACCGCGGCGGCGTCGACGTCATCGTTGAAGTCGATGGTGCCGACGACCTGGCTGCGGTTGGCCGGCTCGGCGACGAACGGCGTCGCGTACTCGCTGGCCTCGGCCCACTGGTACAGGCGCGAGCTCGAATCGGCGGTGCGCGAGACGCACCAGTCGAGGCCGCCGTTGTTGTTCATCCACTCGATCTGGTTGGCGAACAGCAGCAGCGAGCCGACTGCGGGGGTGTTGTAGGTCTGGTTCTTGCTGCTGTTGTCGACGGCGGTCGGCAGCGACAGGAACTCGGGGCACCAGCGGTCGGTCTCGGCGATCTCGGCGACGCGGGCGAGGGCGCGGGGGCTCATCAGCGCGACCCACAGGCCACCGTCGGAGGCGAAGCACTTCTGCGGCGCGAAGTAGTAGACGTCGGCGTCGGCGACGTTGACGGGCAGGCCGCCTGCACCCGAGGTGGCGTCGATGGCGATGAGCGCGTCGTCGGAGCCGGCGGGGCGCACGACCGGCACGGACACGCCGGTCGAGGTCTCGTTGTGGGCCCATCCGATGAGGTCGACGCCGCCGAAATCGTCAGCGGTCAGTGCGGCCGGATCGGGAGCGGTGCCGGGATCGGTGGAGATGACCGCGGGCGAGTCCAGGAACGGCGCCTTCTTGGCTACGGTCGCGAACTTCGACGAGAACTCACCGTAGGTGAGGTGCAGCGAACGCTGCTTGATCAGGCCGAACGCGGCGGCATCCCAGAAGGCGGTGGTGCCGCCGTTGGAGAGGACGACCTCATAGCCCTCGGGCAGCGAGAACAGGTTGGCCAGACCCTCACGGATCGAGCCGACCACGTTCTTGACCGGTGCCTGCCGGTGGCTGGTGCCGAACACCGATGCGCCGGTGTCGACGAGGGACTGCAACTGCTCGGGGCGCACCTTCGACGGTCCGCAACCGAAGCGGCCGTCCGACGGCAGCAGGTCGGCGGGCAGGGTGATGGGTGCGGTTGCGGTATCGCTCATGGCGTCGATTCTAGGGTTGTGGCGGACGCCACTTTTGGGCCGCCTCGGCTTGCGCGATACGGGACATCCGCGGAATCGCCATTTTCGGGCAAGTGCGCCGGTTGCAGATAGCGCCTTTCATGTCAGCTGGCGAATATGGAATGTGCGAAGTTAGGGCACGCTCAGTCCAACGTGCGGGCCATACTCCGACTCTGTAAGGTTTGCGAAACACCAGGGCCTCGTTTGGGGTTTCCCTGGTCGATCCACCCCACCTCGGAGGCTTGTACATGGGTCTGGTTGTTGACCGAAGCGCGCGCAGTCGTCGTGTTGCCACTGTCTCTGCGGCGGTTGTGTGTGCGACCTCCGCCGGTTTGCTGGGCGCGGCGCCCGCGCACGCGGTCGATCCCGACCGGTTGCGCTCGGACGCGGGCTGCGTCTGGCGGACCGAAGAGGACCGCGCAAAGCAGATCCAGACGTGCACCTTCGACTCGGAGTCGCTGGGGCGTGAGGTGTCCGTCCAAGTTCGTCCGTCGGACAAGAAGGCGGGCGAGGACGAGCACGGAATCTACTTCCTGGACGGTCTCGGCTCGAACCCCGAGTTCAGCACGTGGACCCAGCCCGAGGCCGGCATCGACGCCTACGGCGCGGGGAGCAACCTCGTCTTGCCGGTCGGCGGTGCGGGCGAGTGGTCGACTGATTGGCAGAAGCCGCCCACCGGCCAGTCTGTGGCGCCGAAGTGGGGGAGTTTCGTCGGTGAGGAACTGCCGACCTACCTGAAGAGCAATTTCGACGTCGAGACGTCGAACAATGCGATTGTCGGCGTGTCGATGTCAGCGGGCCCGGCGATGATCATCGCGTTCGACAACCCCGAGGTCTTCCGGGTCGTGCGTTCCTACTCGGGTTACTTCCCGACGGACAATCCGTTGGGCTGGATGGCGATTCCGTCCATCCAGAAGCAGCGCGCCGACATCGAGAACGGCGAGACAGCGATGTGGGGCAAGCCCCAGAGCCCCGGTAATCGGTGGGCCGACAACGACGTGATGAACCGGATCGGCGAGGTCGGGGAGACCGGCCAGACGGTGATCGTCTCGACCGGCACCGGCATCCCCACGACCTTTGAGCTCCAGGAAGCAGGTGCCCTGTTCCAGCGCGAACTCGATGCCGACCCGAGTGCCGGGCCGGAGCTGGTCCAGAAGGCCGTGACCGCTCTGGCGCTGGGCATCGGCTTGGAGGCCGGCGCATTCGCTTCGACGGGCCTTCTCCAGTCGACCGTCGATCAGCTCGGGCTGCCCATCAAGTTCAAGTACCGCAACGGCGGACACAACTGGTACGCCTGGGGTGCCGAGTCGGAGGACGATGCGCGCGAGGTCGAGCGGGCGCTCGAGTCCGAAGGTCAGCGGCCGTCGTCGAAGGCCTCTCCGGTGTCCGAGTCGGCCGGCACGCCGAAATCCGTTGGTGCGCTGAAGACCCCGGTCACAAAGGAAGCGCCGGCCATGAAGGTCGAGCGTCCGGTGCCGAACCTGCTCCAGCCGTCGACCTGGCGTCTGCCGTGGGCTCCGCGCTGACCGTCTGACGCTCTCCCGAAATCGCTACTTACGGCCAGGGTCGCTAGTTCCAGCTAGCGCTTCTGATCGGAGGTGGCGAATTCCGTATTCGCTCAGAAGGTTTCAGCCTCTCTGAGCGCGCCGAGAATGAGATTCCGGAACTGCATGGGCTTCTGTAGGTCGTCCCACGTCCATCGCACGGCGATGCGACCGGTTCGGCGGATTGCGTCCTCGCTGCGTTTCTCGGCGAAGACAGTCTCCGACGCAGAGGTCCCGAACTGCCCGGAGTATTTGATCTTTCCGTCGAATTGGCCGATCACCTTGTCCTAGCCTCACAGTCCGGCTGTTGCGGCGATCGAAGGAACCTGCCCGTCAGCAAGCGACGTCTCCCGGCGAATCGTCGAATCGCTGGATCGAATGCGGTGTCCTCGATCGGACAGGAGTGTGCCGCCCCACCGAGCCCGCTGCTCGCCAAGCGTGCGCCAAGGTGTCGGGCGTCCGCGCGCCTTCGCGATCGCGGTGCCTGAATCACGGTGCCGGCCACGCCGGTGATTGTGGAAGCACCGGAAACAGCGCTCGGTTGGGCGGTTTGATCACGCTGACCGACGTGGTGTCGTCGGTGAACGGGTAGTCGGCGTACGCAGGGTGGTCTTTTGCGATCTCTGTGCCCGTGGGAAGGCATGAATCCAGCCGTGGATCGTCGTGTGGGATGGTTCGGTAAGTCACGCTCCACGGTGCGAATGCATCGAAGCGCGGTGCGCGGTCGCCGGTACCGGTCGGTTCGTTTCGCGAGAGGTTTTCCCGCGGGTCCACAGCATCCGCGGGTCGAGTCGCGTCCACGGCAAACGCAGAGCCGCCGAGGTAGCCACCTGCTGACGGCTGCTCCAGCTCGGCGATGACACCGAACTCGAACTTGCACCCGACGGCGTGGATCGCTGTTGCGGTGGAGGTGAGATCGGTGAGGTGGATGAAGATGGTGCCGTTCTTCTCGGTCAGATTCGCGGGGTCGCTTTCGAACGTGTAGCCGCCAGGAAAAGTCCAGGCATCCTTGGACGCCGCTTGGGCGCCTGGATAGTTCCGTTCGCCGGGAACGCTCATGATCGTTCCCGCTTCAGCAGTTGCTCGTACGACCTCACCCGGTCGTGTGTCCAGATCGATCCCTGGTTGCGCGGACCAGACGACATTGAAGTCGCCGGCCAGATCGGTGGGGAATTGGTACGCGAGCGGTTCCGCGGGGGTATAAGACCCCTGAGGGCTCGAAATGGCTTGCGTCCCTCCACTGGTGGACGGTTCGGGAGACTGCGTACATCCCGTGAGTAGGAGAAGTGGGAGAGCCCACAGCAGAGCTCGATCTCGACCCGTCACCGTTCGTCTCCTTCCAAGACCCATTTTTCGTACGTGGCCATGGTCGTCGCGTTGTATTGCAGGTCTTCGTCCTTGGCGCCTTCGTTGAATCCAGCGTCCCAGTACCCAGCCGCGCCGTCTGCGCCGTATATCTCGGGATGCTCCGCTCGCAGCCTGGTGCGAATAGCTTGGTCAAGTTGGCTGGCGTCGCCATCAGACTCTTTGAGAATCGCTTCGGCTGTCTTGAGCTTTCCGTCCGTGCCGTACCATTCGGCTGGACCCTGTACTCCGGAATTCGCAAACATGGCATAGCTCGATGACAGTTTTACTCGCGTCGGATCGTCCACACCGAAGGCATCGGACCCTGTGGGGAGTTTGAATGGAACGTCCTCCGCCGGACTGGAAGTGACCAACCACGGTGCCGCAGCCCCGATTCCGACGGATGCGGCGGTTCCATGGGGCGTGACACTCAGCAGGTAGCTTGCCGAGGACAGGATTTTCTCAGTCCGGCTCTCGGCGGCCTGCGAGGACGCGGCCTTGTCGCCTTCGTCGATCGCCAAGTCGAACTGTGCGCCATAAATTCCTGCCCGCCCACGTTCAAGGAGCTCGGCTGACGTATTTCCCAAGCTTTGAGCGAGCTCGGGGTGGCTCATTACCCAAGTCGCGTTCTCGTTTGTTTTCTCAAGGAGATCGCGGTAGAGCTGTGTAGCGGTGTTCACGCCATCCGGATTGCTCGCAGAAATCTCCCCGTTCGGCGCGTCGTCGCTGGCGATCACGGAAAAGAGGCGTGTCGCTCGCGCTTCGAAATTATGTCTGTCCTCAGAGCCCGTCAGCTCAAGATCTGGATGGCCGTGCATTGCAGCGGCTCCCTCTGGATTACCCAAGTAATTCAGGTATGGGAGGGATGCCTTTCGTATAGCGTCCGCGAGCAACGGATTGATCTTTCCAGTAGCGTCGCCGTCGCTATTGGTGTTCATCAACTGCTTGAAATTGTTGTCGCCGTCCGTGGACGTCGCAAAATCCCAGAGACCCGAGAATGCGCGGTCGGCGAGCTTGACCTTGTTGGGGTCGGTTCCGCCGCCATAGTCGCGAATCCAGTCGACGAGGTTGCCGGCACTATCGCCATGATCCGACCAATCGTGTCTCATCAAGTTGCCGACGGTAGCGTCGCGGTCATAGTCGGCGAGCTTTGTTCCGTCGGAATACTCCCCGGTGAGGAGTGCCGCTGACGACTCGTGGTTCCGGGTACCGACTTCGAGGAATTGACGAATAGTGGACTCGTATACCCGCTTCAGCTCATCGGGGTCCGTGTCGAACGCGCCATAAGCGACTTCGGGTCGTTGTCCGTCTCCGCCAATGTCTCGGGACGCGCCCGCGGAGCCGCGACGTAGGAGTTCGGTTCCCAGACGCTCGCCTGGAGGGACCCCACCCGAGTTGCCCAACAGTCCGGCGAATGGAACGTCCTGGTAGCGCAAGGTGGCACCGTCGCTGGCGCGGTTCTCGGCCCACTCCTGCGCCCATCCCGGGAGGTATTGATATCCGGTGTTGTTGCCGACATTCTCGTTGGAGAGGGTGACCAATCCCTGGCCGAGTGCCTGGGACCAGGCGGCGCTTTCCGGTGTTCCAATGTCCTCGAACTTCGACTTCAGGCTGAACAGTTCGTCTGAGTTCAGGTTCCCGTAGAACATGTGCAGGTATTCCTGCACGCCCACTGGGACGTCGGTGAGTTTCTCGCCGTTGAGAAGTCGTTGGATCTGATCCTCTGTGAGGCCGGCGGCGCGCAGGTTGCGGCCGACGAACGCGGCTTCTTCGTCGGTCCAACCGCTCTCGGCCATCCCGGCGTCCCGGCGACCGTCCTGCGCGCTGATGGTCAGCGACGGCGGTGCGACAATGCCGAGTGCGTCGACGGCCCCTTTGATCAGCGCGGCATGGTCGGCCGCCGTCGTTGCCAGTTCGTCGGCCTTGGATTTGACGAAGCTGGTCATCTGACGTTCTCTCTCCGCGATCTCTGCCGGCGTCAGATCATCGTCCTCTTTCGGGACATAACGCATCGCCCAGGTCGGATCGGTGTCGCTGACCAGGAAACAACGCTGCAGAGTTGCACCCAGAAGCGCGCCGTTGACGGCGGCCTGCGAGGAACCGATCGCCTCGGCGGCGTCGGTGAGCGCCACCTGGAGATCGTCGATACCGGCCGCGACCTTCTTCGCCCAGGAGGACTGGTCGGCGGCACGCCAATTCGCGGCATCGCGGGCCTGGCCTCTCCACGAGGTGTTCGGCATCTGGTCGACCGTTGAGTGAGCGGCATCGGAGTTCTCACGGATTGCGCTGGCGAGAGTTGTCAGAGAAGGCTCCGGCATGTCCCACGGGTTCCACGAATCCATGATCGCCTTGGTCAGCAGCGGAGCATCGGTCACTGCGGTGCCTCGGTCCCGGGGAGGGCCGCCAGGTTCTGGAACTTCGTCGCATTGCCTTCGTCGGCGCTCTCAGCGATGGTGCGAGCGACGCGCACCGCGGAGGCGAAGGTTTCCCACTGTCCGGACACCGCGGTCGTGGTTTGTTTCACCATTGTGGTCGCACCGGCTGTTGCTGCGACCAGAGGAGAGTTCGGCATTGCGTCGGCCACATCGGCGGACAGGTCGGGGCTCGGCGCGGACTCGATGAAAGCCGACATACCCTCGAGCGCCCCGGCGATGCTGTCCATCGCACCGGCGTCGACCGTGAATTCCCCACTCACTCGTTCCCCCAAACGTCGTGCATACGGCGTTACCCACGCAAGACTTTACGATGCCGCAGGCCCTGCCGCCTGAGTGGTACTCACAGGCGGCGGCCGTCGGGTGGCTGTTGATTCACATCCTGCTTGGAGTCCGGCGGTCCGGTCGAGCATCTCGTGCGGCGGCTACAGTCCCGGCTTCACGACGTCACCCCAACCGGCGACGTCCTCGGGACGGCGGGGTGCGGCGCCGGTGTAGATCGCCGCGGGGCGGACCAGCTTGCCGAGGCGCTTCTGCTCCAGGATGTGGGCACACCAGCCGGCGGTGCGTCCGCAGGTGAACATCGCGGGCATCATGTGCGGCGGGACCTCGGCGAAGTCGAGGATGACCGCGGCCCAGAACTCGACATTCGTCTCGATCGCGCGGTCGGGGCGTCGTTCGCGAAGTTCGGTGAGCGCGGCCTGCTCGAGCGCGGCGGCCACCTCGAAACGCGGTACCCCGAGTTCCTGGGCGGTGCGTCGGAGCACGCGGGCTCGGGGGTCCTCGGCGCGGTACACGCGGTGCCCGAAGCCCATCAGCTTCTCCTTGCGGTCGAGGATTCCCTTCACCAATCCTCGTGCGTCACCGGTGCCCTCGACCTCTTCGATCATCGGCAGCACGCGGGCCGGCGCACCACCGTGAAGCGGTCCGGACATGGCGCCGATCGCTCCCGACAGCGACGCGGCGACGTCGGCGCCGGTGGAGGCGATGACTCGTGCGGTGAAGGTCGACGCATTCATGCCGTGCTCGGCGGCGCTGACCCAGTAGGCGTCGATGGCGGCGACGTGCTTGGGGTCCGGGTCGCCCTTCCAGCGGGTCATGAACCGTTCGGTGACGGTGGAGCATTCGTCGATGACGTGCTGCGGGACCGCGGGCTGATGGATGCCTCGAGCCGACTGCGCCACATAGGACAGCGCCATCACCGATGCGCGGGCCAGGTTTTCGCGAGCGGTCTCGTCGTCGATGTCGAGGAGCGGCTCATAACCCCAGATCGGGGCGAGCATCGCGAGTGCGGCCTGCACGTCGACGCGCACGTCACCGGTGTGGATGGGCAGCGGGAACGGTTCGGCCGGGGGCAGTCCGTCGCCGAACTTGCCGTCGACGAGAAGTGCCCAGACGTCGGCGAAGGTCACTTTGTTCTCGACGAGATCCTCGATGTCGACGCCGCGATAACGCAGGTTGCCGCCGTTCTTGTCGGGTTCGGCGATCTCGGTGGTGAAAGCCACCACGCCTTCGAGACCTGGGACGAAATCCTCGGGAACCGCGTTGGCCATGACAACCACCTCACTCCAGACAACTGTGTCCTGCAATCACGTGCGTCGATCCAGATCGAACTGTAGATCAGCACGACACCCCGCGTGTATCAGGGAGTGACGATGTCGGCGGAGTAAATTCAGGCGAGTGTTGGAGAAACCGCTCGATCCGATTGATCTGCCGAACATGCGCGTCGGCTACGGCGGAGGTATTCCGCCCAACATCGGAGAGGGCGATCGCGCGGCGGGAGCAGACGGAATTCGCGAGAACCTCGACCCCAGCTGGCTCCGCGGCGACCCGCCGTGGCTCGACTTGTTCAGTGTCTGGCTGAAGGAAGCGCTCGACGCCCGGATCGCCGAGCCCAACGCGATGGTCCTGGGTACCGCCGACGCCGACGGTCGGCCGTCGACCCGCACAGTGCTGTGCAAGGGTGTCGACGCCAACGGGGTGGTCTTCTTCACCGGCTACGAGTCGGACAAAGGTCGGCATCTGGCCGACAATCCCTACGCATCCGTGACATTCCCGTGGATCGCGTTGGAGCGTCAGGTCCATTTCCGCGGTCCCGTCGAACATCTCAGCGCCGAGGAGACACAGGCCTACTGGGAGCTCCGGCCGCGCGGCTCGCAGTTGTCGGCCGCCGCGTCGGATCAGTCCCGGCCGATCGGCAGCCGCCTCGAACTCGAACAGAAGGCCGCCGATCTGGCCGACCGGTACGGCGGATTCGACGCCGGCGACGAGATCCCCGTCCCGTCGGACTGGGGTGGCTATCGCATCGAGCCGGTGGAGGTCGAGTTCTGGCAGGGGCGGGCGAACCGCCTGCACAACCGGGTGCGACTCACCCACGTCGACCACGAATGGCGAATCGAGCGGTTGCAGCCCTGAGACGGGTCCACTGGTGATTCCCGGGGGTTCGTGGCGGCCCGGCGGACCGGACGGAGGTCACACCCGAGGGGCCTCCTAGCATCGTGAAAATGTCACGGCTCCTCGCAGACACGACGCCCCTGCGGAACCGGTATTTCCGACGGCTGTGGATCGCGAACATCGTCACGGTCATCGGGGCCCAGCTCACGATCATCGCGGTGCCCGCGCAGATCTACGAGGTCACCGGCAGCTCTGCGTACGTCGGTCTGACCGGCGTGTTCGGGCTCGTCCCGCTCGTCGTGTTCGGGCTGTGGGGCGGTGCGCTCGCCGACGTCGTCGACCGTCGGACACTGCTGGTCGTCACCACGATCGGCCTCATCGTCTGAAGCCTGCTGTTCTGGGCGCAGGCCGCGGCCGGCGGCGACAACGTATGGATTCTGTTGGTGCTCTTCGCTGTTCAGCAGGCGTTCTTCGCGGTGAACCAGCCGACACGAACGGCGGTGCTGCCGCGCCTGATCGACGCCAAGGACCTCCCCGCGGCGTTGTCGCTGAACATGACGGTCATGCAGGCGGGCGCGATCGCCGGGCCGCTCGTCGGTGGCGCGCTGATCCCGATCCTCGGCTACTCGTGGCTCTACTTCGTCGACACCCTGTTCCTGCTGCCGACGCTCATCGCGGTCGTCATGCTGCCGTCGTTGCGCCCCGAGAGCGACGCGGCACCGAAGGTCGCGGGACTGCGATCGGTGATCGAAGGTCTCCGATACCTGACCGGCCACAAGATCCTGATGGCGTCCTTCCTCGTGGACCTCATCGCGATGATCTTCGGCATGCCTCGTGCGCTCTTCCCGCAGATGGCGCACGAGAACTTCGGCGGGCCGGAGGGCGGAGGCATCGCCTTCGCACTGCTGTTCACCGCGATCTCGGCGGGCGCCGTGGTCGGCGGCATCTTCTCGGGTTGGGTCACACGCGTCGAACGGCAAGGTCTGGCCGTCATCGTGTGCATCATCATCTGGGGCCTGGCGATCACCGGCACGGGCATCGCCGTGTCCTTCGCCGACGGCTCGGCGATGCCGATGCTCGTCGTCGCGGTGGTGCTGCTGATGATCGGCGGTGCCGCCGACATGGCGTCGGCCGCATTCCGGCAGACCATCCTGCTCGCGGCGGCAAACGACGAGGTACGCGGACGCCTGCAGGGCGTGTTCATCGTGGTGGTCGCCGGCGGACCCCGCATCGCCGACGTCGCGCACGGCACCGCCGCCGCATCGATCGGCGTCGCGGCGGCGACGGCTTTCGGTGGGGTCGCGGTGGTGATCGCGACGATCATCGCGGCGCTGCTGATCCCGGCCTTCGTCCAGTACCGGGCAGGTCAGCGGACCTGAGGCGATCCGCGCCTGGCCAGCGATTTCGGCGATTCGGTGTCACCATGGGTCCCATGACCGCCGCCTCAACCGGTTTCCAGGTGCCGATCATCGACATCTCGCCCTACATTCGCAACGGTGACCCCGCCGATCGGGCCGTCGTCGCGGCCAAGGTCGACGCCGCCGCCGGCTCGGTGGGGTTCATGCAGATCGTCGGGCACGAGATCCCGTCGGCGGTCATCGAGGAATTCACCGCGGTCATGGACGATTTCTTCGCGCTGCCACTCGAGGTGAAGAAGGCTTACCGCACGCCACCCGAGATCAATCGCGGCTATGCGCCACCGAGATCGGAGTCCTTGTCGTTGTCGCTGGGCGTCGAGCAGGCGGACCGGATGAACGACTTCTTCGAGGCGTTCAACGTCGGCGTCGAGGCCCGCGAGTACCCCGACCTCGCCCTTCCCGAGGACCATTACGCCGCGAACACGTGGCCGGCCGTCGATCATTTCGAGGCGGCGGTGTCGGCGTACTTCGCCGAGGCACGACGCGTCGCGCACACCCTGACCCGCATCTTCGCGGACGCCCTCGACCTTCCTGCCGACTTCTTCGAGGGCTTCACCGACCACTCGCTCGACGTCCTGCGCATGAACAACTACGCCCTTCCTCCCGGCGAGTTCGAACTCGACGGGGAGTTGACCGGAATGGGGGAGCACACCGACTACGGCATCGTCACCGTCTTGTGGGCGGACCAGGTGAAGGGTCTGCAGGTCCTCGACCGTCAGGGGCGATGGCACGACGTCAGTCCCGAAGACGGTGCACTGCTGATCAATCTCGGGGACCTGATGGCCCGCTGGACCAACGAGCGGTGGATGTCGACGCTGCATCGGGTGAAACCGCCGATCGTCGACGGCTCGATCGAACGTCGACGCTCCGCCGCGTACTTCCACGACGGCAACATCGACGCGATGATCGCGACCCTGCCGTCGTGTGTCGGTGCGGGAAGCCGGTATTCGCCGATCACGGTCGGGGAACACATCGGTGCCAAACTCGCTGGATCACGGGCCGGCCGGCCGAACCCGTACGCCCAGCGGGAGGCGGAACGAGTGCGGCACGCGATGCGCCGGGGACTGGGACAGCAGTAGACGACAGTTCCCGCTCACTCAGTCCGTTCCCGCTCACACGAAGGGCGTGAGCGGCAACGGAACTCGTGAGCGGGAACCGCCCCCGACGACAATAGTGAAGGACTCAGTCCGAGGTCAGCACCGTCGGATAGGTAGCCCGACGAGCGGCGGTCACCGGGCAGTAGTGCATCGGATTGTCGCGCTGGTCCAGCGGCGGCAGGTTGCGCTTGGGCGTGTGGACGATCGGTGCGTCCGTCGCGACCTTGCCGTTGACGCGGTCCCAGGCGTCGCGCGGCCGCGGGTGGCGCAGGAGGCGTTTCGGCAACATCTTGTGCATGACGAGGTTGATGCCCTTGCCCAGCAGGCGGAATCGACGCTCGTCCGCATCAGTCCACTCGAGCCCGAGGATCTCGCGGATCGGCTCGTCGTAGAAACCCGTCGTCAGCCACATGAACAGCTTCTGGTTCTGCGGGACGAGGTAGCGGTCCCAGACCGACTTCGGGACGAAGCTCAGGAACGGCGGCGGCGGCAGCTGGGTGATGTCGAGGACGGTGCGTACCGAGACGTGGTCACGAAGAACGTTGCGGCACATGTAATCCCAGTACTCGAGGAAATCTTCGTAGGTCTCCGGGACGGGGCGCATCGAGACGCCGTACTGCGCGTACCAGGCCTTGGACTCCTCGAACAGCTGACGTTTCTGATCCTCGGTGAGGAACGGTCCGAACCGCTCACACAGTCGGACGTTGCCGTACCAGAACGTCGCGTGCGCCCAGTAGAAGACGTCGGGATCGAGTGCGTGGTATCGCGATCCGTCCTCCATCGTGCCCTTGACCGTCTTGTGGTAGTCGCGCACCTCGAGACCGGTCTGCGCGCCGGGGACGACGGAATCGAAGACGACGCCGCTGATCGGGTACAGCGACCGCATGAGGCGCTGCCAGCGTTCGCCGAAGAAGTCGGAGTGGTCCCAGACGGCCGCACCCAGCTTGGGGTGCATGTTCTGGATCGAGCCGGCCCACAGCCCTTGGAACATGCCGGTCCAGGTGCCCCAGATCTGCCAGGTCAGCGAGTCCGGACCGAGCGGTTCGTACTCGTGCGCGGCTTTGACTCCCGAGGCGTTGATCTCGTAGCCGTCTTCCGACAACTGGGCATCAGGGGAGTGCCCGGCCGGGCAGTCGGCCCCGGCCGGCCCGGAGTCGGTGGCGTGAACGGGACAGGTGTTCTGTGCGTCGTTCAGTACCTCAGTCATGAGACAGAACCCTAGGTTCGTCTCAGGTGGGTGTCAACCGTACGCCTAGTCGGGGTTCTCGTGTGTGACCGCCTTGTAGCCGCGTGCTCCGGCCCGGTCGACGGCCGCGCGGACCAGCCCGAAGACGAGACCCTGCAGCGCAGCGGCGGCCAAGACCTCGACATTGCTGCGTTCGAGGTCCTTGGGGTCGGGGGCTTCGGCGTCGTCGGAGATCCGCTTCCAGATCTGACCGAAGACGGCCCCGGCGGCGATACCGCCGAGCACGCTCGTCGCCAGGGAGAGCGGTTTGTAGAACGTCTTGGACACGGCACTCATGTCGTAACTCCTTGTGAGTCGGGTCAGCGGCGACGGCGTTTGACGACGATGACGGTTCCGATCGCGAGAACCGCGGCCACCGCGACGCCGATCAGCGTCGTCCGGTTCTCCTCGGCCTTCACCTTCGCGGTGTGGGCGGTCTCCGCGGCAGCCGTGTTCACCCGGGCCGGAACGTCGAGCTTCGCGGCCAGCGCATCGACCGTCTCGGCGAGTTCCTCGCGCTGCTGTTCCACCGGCGGCGGGTCGCCGGCCGGGTTCCGGTCGGGTTGCGTGTCACTCATCTACAGGTGCTCCTTCACGGTTGCGATGTCGCGCTGGACGCTTTCGACGGTGTGCTCGGGGGCGGGCGGGACGGCCGATTTCGCACGCTTCGCACCGATGGCCGCAGCCGCTCCGCCGATCACCAGCAGCACCACGCCGACGATCACCGCGGCCAGCCACGCCGGAACCGCGTTGGCCAAGCCCAGGACGGCGGCCGCGACCAATGTTCCGAGGCCGAACAGCACCAGCAGGGTGCCCGCGCCGGATATCACCGCGCCGACTCCGATCCGGGTGCCCTTGCCTTTCATCTCCGCCACCGCATGCTGCAACTCGGTCTTGACCAGGGTTGTCGTCTGACTCTGTAGGCGCTCGATGAGTTGCACGGTCGACAGGTCGTTCACTGAAGGATCGCTCACGTTGGTACCTCCATTCGGGGACGTCCACCGCGTTCCCTGCCGTCCGCGGTCCCAAACCTGAGCGCCGAACGCTATCGCCGCCGGAAGCGGACCTCCGAACCGGGGACGAGCTGAGCCGCGAGATCGACCGCGGCATCGGTCAGAACGGCCACGACGGGATAACCGCCGGTGACCGGATGGTCGGCGAGGAACAGCACCGGCCGCCCGCTCGGCGGCACCTGCACCGCCCCGTGTGCGACGCCCTCCGAACGCAATTCGCCGGCGTCCTCCCGATGCGTCAGCAGGGGGTGCGACGATCCCGAGGCGCGGTCGATGCGCACGCCGACGCGGTTGCTGTCTGCGCCGACGACCCACGTTCCCGAACGCAGATTCGCGGGAACCGCCAACAGCTCGGCGCGTGGTCCCTCGTCCACCTCGAGTACGACGACCCGCGGATGCGTGGTGTTCGACGGCGCCGACTCCACCGGGGGCCATTCGCCGGCGGCACGACCCACCTTCACGGTCACGTTCGCGGTGAGCACCGGAGGCCCCAGCCCCGACAGGGTGTCGGTCGACCGAGACCCCAGAACCGGCTCGACGTCGAACCCGCCGCGGACCGCGAGATAGTTGCGCAGTCCCCACGCCGGTGGGTCGACGGCCAGTTCATCACCCTCGTGCAGCACGACGGTCGCGGCGAGTCCGACCGGAATGCCGTTGTGACGCACCTCGGTGTGGGCTCCGGTCACCGCGGCCAGTACGTCGCCGTGCGCGTGGATGCGCAGGCCGCCGAGAGTCGTCTCGATCGTGGCCGCCGATTCGTCGTTGCCCACGAGACGATTGGCCAAGGTCAGCGAGCCGCGATCCGCGCCGCCGGACGCGGGCACCCCGAGATGCGCGTAGCCGGGGCGGCCGAGGTCCTGGAAGGTCGCGAGGGGGCCGGTCGCGAGCACGGTGACAGCGGTCATCCGCGGTGGCCCGTCCCGGCGTCGACGAACCGCACGATCCGCCCGGTCGCGAACAGTGCAGGCGGGTCGGCCTTCTCGTCCCACAGGCGAACATCGGTGCGGCCCAACAACTGCCATCCACCCGGACTCGCCTTCGGGTAGACAGCGCTGTAACCGGCGGCGATCGCCACCGCACCTTCCGGAACGCGTGGACGTGCCTCCGCGCGCCTGCCCACCGCGTCGAACGGGTGCGGTGTCGGCCCGTCGGCGACCAGATATCCGAACCCTGGTGCGAAGCCCATGAACTGCACTCGCCAGCGCGTGCTGCAGTGCAGGCCGATCACCTCGTCGGCCGAGATGTCCAGTGTGTCAGCGACATCCGCGAGGTCCTCGCCGTCGTAATGGACGGGGATCACGATCTCATCGGCAGATCCGGTACCGCGATCGACACCGGAACGTCGGCGGCGCAACGCCCGCCGCACACCGAGTTCGTCGACGCCGCGACCGGGCCGGGCCTGCACCAACAATGTGTGCGCGCTCGGCACCAGGTCGGCGATCTCCGGCAACTCTCCTCGGTCCACCGCATCACGCAGGGCGACCGTCGCGTCGAGCACTGCGGCCGACGGGGACTCGTCGGCCGAGAAGTCGAGCACGACCGCATCAGGGCCCGCCGGCAACTCACGCATGCACCGAATCTACCGCCGCGGGAATGGCAGACTGTGTCACACAGAAAAGAGGGGTCCCATGAGAGAGATCGTCGTCTGCGGCGAGGCGCTCGTCGACGTGGTGCAGGAGAAGGCGGCATCCGGCGCGACGCTGGCGCCGCTGCAGCCGGCGCTGGGTGGCGGACCCTTCAACGTCGCGATCACCTTGGGACGCTTGGGGAGTGCCGTGTCGTTGCTGTCGGCGGTGTCCACCGACAACTACGGCCAGGCGATCGTCGGCGCACTGCAGGGCGCCGGGGTGGGCACCGCGATGCTGCAGCGGCGTGAGGAGCCGACGTCGCTGGCCCTGGCCACCATCGCCGACGACGGTTCCGCGCAGTACTCCTTCTACGTCGAGGGCACCGCGGATCGCGCTGTCACCGACCCGGGTTCGCTGGCCCCGACCGTCGCGGCGGTGACCTTCGGAACCCTCTCGCTCGTGCTCGAACCCGGTGCGACCGTTTACGAGGACCTGATGCGGCGTTGTCACGCCGAACGCCGACTCGTCGTGCTGGACCCGAACATTCGCTCGGTCGTCATCCCCGACGCCGACGCCTACCGGAGCCGTTTCCGCAGTTGGATGCCGTCCGTCGACGTGGTGAAGCTGTCCGACGAGGACGCCGCATGGCTCGGCGAAGGCGCCGGCGGGAGCACCGTGAAGGACTGGCTCGCCGACGGTGTCGCCGCGGTGATCACCACCGCCGGGGCGTCCGGGATCACCGTGACCACCGCGGATGACGAGGTCACCGTGCCCGCCCGGGATGTCGACGTCGTCGACACGATCGGGGCCGGCGACAGCGTCCTGGGAGGCATCGTCCACCAGCTCGACCGTCTGGGTGCGCTGTCACCGCGTACCGTTCGCTCACTGACCACCGATCAGTGGCGTGAGGTCGCCGAATTCGCAGCTCACGTCGCTGCGGTCACGGTCTCGAGGCCCGGCGCCGACCCTCCTTGGGCAAGCGAGCTGAGAAGCGACTAGTTTGTACCTGTGTGTCCTATCCGGACACTGTCAATACTCTGATCTGAATAAGGGGTTCGTGTGTCTGCTGAAACAGTCCCAGCCGACCAGGCGTCCGACACGGCCTCAGCGACCTTCACCTACCCCGGTGGACAGCTGGAGCTCCCGATCCTGAAGGCCACCGAGGGCACCGACTCGGTCGCACTCGGCAAGCTCCTTGCCGAGACAAATCTGACCACCTTCGACGGTGGTTTCGTGAACACCGCGTCGACCAAGTCGGCCATCACCTACATCGACGGCGACGCCGGCATCCTGCGGTACCGCGGTATCCCGATCGACCAGCTCGCGGAGAAGTCGACCTTCATCGAGGTGAGCTACCTGCTCATCTACGGCGAGCTCCCGACCCCGTCGCAGCTCGAGGATTTCACCACCAAGATCCAGCGGCACACCCTGCTGCACGAGGATCTCAAGCGCTTCTTCGACGGCTTCCCCCGTAACGCGCACCCGATGCCGGTGCTGTCGAGTGCGGTCAACGCCCTCTCGGCGTACTACCAGGACTCGCTCGATCCCAAGGACGACGAGCAGGTCGAGCTGTCGACGATCCGCCTCCTGGCGAAGCTGCCGACCATCGCCGCCTACGCCTACAAGAAGTCGGCCGGCCAGCCGTTCCTCTATCCGGACAACTCGCTGAGCCTCGTCGAGAACTTCCTGCGCATGACCTTCGGCTTCCCGGCCGAGCCCTACGAGGTCAACCCGGATGTCGCGAAGGCCCTCGACATGCTGTTCATCCTGCATGCCGATCACGAGCAGAACTGTTCGACCTCGACGGTCCGGCTCGTCGGCTCGTCGCAGGCCAACCTGTTCACCTCGATCTCCGGTGGCATCAACGCCCTCTGGGGTCCGCTGCACGGTGGCGCCAACCAGGCGGTGCTCGAGATGCTCGACGCCATCCGCGCCGACGGTGGCGACACCAAGGACTTCATGAAGCGGGTGAAGAACAAGGAAGCCGGCGTCAAGCTGATGGGCTTCGGTCACCGCGTCTACAAGAATTACGATCCGCGCGCCGCGATCGTGAAGAAGACCGCCGACTCGATCCTCCAGACCCTCGGTGTCGAGGACGAGCTGCTCGACATCGCGAAGGGCCTCGAAGAGGTCGCGCTGTCCGACGACTACTTCATCGAGCGCAAGCTGTACCCGAACGTGGACTTCTACACGGGTGTCATCTACCGTGCGATGGGCTTCCCGACGCGGATGTTCACCGTCCTGTTCGCGCTTGGCCGCCTGCCGGGCTGGATCGCCCACTGGCGTGAGATGCACGAGGACCCGACCACCAAGATCGGCCGTCCGCGTCAGCTCTACACCGGCTATACCGAGCGCGACTACGTGCAGATGGGCGATCGCTGAGCGATCGCCCCGCCGGGTCGGGCCGCCGACCACCCGGAACCCCGACTGACCGCCCGACTCAAAGGAGAGTCCTGTGACCAGCACTGAGAAGCCCGAAGTCGAGTTCCAGGCGGGTCCTCCGCCGGCCGATCTCACCATCACCGACCTGATCGTCGGCGATGGCGCAGAGGCCGTCCGCGGGGGCGTGGTCGACGTCCACTACGTGGGTGTCGACTATGAGACCGGCGAAGAGTTCGACTCTTCGTGGGACCGCGGCCAGTCGGCCAACTTCCCGCTCGACCGGCTGATCCCGGGCTGGCAGGAGGGCATCCCCGGAATGAAGGTCGGCGGCCGTCGCCAGCTGACCGTTCCGCCGGAGCTGGCCTACGGACCGGCCGGCGCGGGGCACCGCCTCTCGGGACGGACCCTCGTGTTCGTCATCGATCTGCTCGGAGTGGGCTGACGTCCACCAACCTGGTGTGGCTCAGACGCGACCTGCGTCTGAGCGACCTACCAGCACTAGCCACAGCCAGAGGGACCGACGATTCGTCGGTCCTTCTGTGCTTTGTGGTGGATCCTCGGCTCGAGAGATCATCGGGCGAGCGACGACTCGCGTTCCTCTTCGATTCGCTCCGCGAGCTCGACGCCAAGCTCGACGGGAAGTTGCTCGTCGTGCGGGGCCGCCCCGACGAGGAGATCCCGCGTCTGGCGAAAGCCGTGGACGCCGAGGCCGTCCACATCTCCGGGGACTTCACCCCCTTCGGGCGACGCCGCGACGAGGCCGTCGCCGAGGCGCTCGGCGACATCCCACTGGAGGCCACCGGCTCGCCGTATCTGGTCTCACCGGGTCGGATCACCAAGGACGACGGCGAACCGTACAAGGTGTTCACCCCGTACTTCCGCCGGTGGCGTGAACACGGCTGGCGTCAACCAGCCGATTCCTCGATCCCGGGTTCTGCAGTCCTCGACCCGTCGGGGGTGAAGAAGTCCGGCCGGATCAAGATCCCGAAGGCGCCGACGACGCTGTCCTTCCCCGCCGGCGAGGACGCCGCCCTGGCCCGATGGGCAGAATTCGTCGACGACGATCTCGCCGATTACGACACCGGCCGCAACGACCCGGCTGCCGACGTGACCAGTCGGATGTCGGCGTACCTGAAGTACGGCAACATCCACCCGCGCACGCTCGCCGCCGACCTCGGCCGCTCTGCCGGCGGTCAGGCCTACCTTCGCGAGCTGGCGTTCCGCGACTTCTACGCCGATGTCCTCTACCACTGGCCACATAGCCTGTGGCACAACTGGAATCGGCAGTTCGACGACATCGAGCTGGACACCGACGACGAGGCCTACGAACGCTTCGAGGCGTGGAAGGCCGGACGCACCGGCTTTCCTCTCGTCGACGCCGGTATGCGGCAGCTGGCTGAGACGGGCTGGATGCACAACCGGGTCCGCATGGTCACCGCGTCGTTCCTCGTGAAGGACCTCCACCTGCCGTGGTGGTGGGGTGCGGAATGGTTCCTCGAACAGCTCGTCGACGGCGACATGGCGTCGAACAACCACGGGTGGCAGTGGGCGGCCGGCACCGGAACCGACGCGGCGCCGTACTTCCGGGTGTTCAACCCGGAAGCGCAGGCCACGAAGTTCGACCCCGAGGGGGAGTACGTTCGGCGTTGGGTGGGGGATGTCGACGCCGACGACTACCCGGAACCGATCGTCGACCACAAAGCCGAACGTGAGGAAGCACTGCGACGGTTCGGCCAGATCTGACCGCACAGAAAAGCCTCTGACCAGCCGATTTGTGTTGAGGGTAAACAGTGCGTAACTTATGTCGAGTCAGCGAGCCACGGCGCCGCCCCGGAGGACCTGAGAGGGTCTGACTGGTGGGGAGTGGAGACCGGGTTTTTCGTTGGCCGCCCCTGATCTTCTGGTTTGAGACTTGGTGTCTCGGGCTGGGTGTGTGGGGTTGCTGGACTGTCCTGGTGCGCGGATCTTCGGATTTTGCGGGCGGGGTTTGGGTCTGGTAGGCTGGAAGAGTTGCCCCGGAGACGGGGTGGCGGTGAAAGTCAGAACGAAGTCTGCTGGTGAAAGCCCTTGTGGGGGTGAGTAGTTGGTGGGTGTGTGTTCTTTGAGAACTCGATAGTGTGATGATGAATTGTCTGATGCCATTTTTGGCATCGTGCATTCTTTATGGATGTTGATGTTTGTTTTTTGTGTGGCGCTCGGCTTTGTCTGGGTGTCACATGTTTTGCTAGTTTTGGATTGGTCAGGTTTTGCTTTCCTGATTGTGTTGAAACGCTGGCACCTTGTGGGTGTTGGTTTTGTTTCGCTATTTTTTCATGGAGAGTTTGATCCTGGCTCAGGACGAACGCTGGCGGCGTGCTTAACACATGCAAGTCGAACGGAAAGGCCCAGCTTGCTGGGTACTCGAGTGGCGAACGGGTGAGTAACACGTGGGTGATCTGCCCTGAACTTTGGGATAAGCCTGGGAAACTGGGTCTAATACCGGATATGACCTTGGAGTGCATGCTCTGGGGTGGAAAGCTTTTGCGGTTCAGGATGGGCCCGCGGCCTATCAGCTTGTTGGTGGGGTAATGGCCTACCAAGGCGACGACGGGTAGCCGACCTGAGAGGGTGATCGGCCACACTGGGACTGAGACACGGCCCAGACTCCTACGGGAGGCAGCAGTGGGGAATATTGCACAATGGGCGCAAGCCTGATGCAGCGACGCCGCGTGAGGGATGACGGCCTTCGGGTTGTAAACCTCTTTCACCAGGGACGAAGCGCAAGTGACGGTACCTGGAGAAGAAGCACCGGCCAACTACGTGCCAGCAGCCGCGGTAATACGTAGGGTGCGAGCGTTGTCCGGAATTACTGGGCGTAAAGAGCTCGTAGGCGGTTTGTCGCGTCGTCTGTGAAATTCTGCAACTCAATTGTAGGCGTGCAGGCGATACGGGCAGACTTGAGTACTACAGGGGAGACTGGAATTCCTGGTGTAGCGGTGAAATGCGCAGATATCAGGAGGAACACCGGTGGCGAAGGCGGGTCTCTGGGTAGTAACTGACGCTGAGGAGCGAAAGCGTGGGTAGCGAACAGGATTAGATACCCTGGTAGTCCACGCCGTAAACGGTGGGTACTAGGTGTGGGGCTCATTTCACGAGTTCCGTGCCGTAGCTAACGCATTAAGTACCCCGCCTGGGGAGTACGGCCGCAAGGCTAAAACTCAAAGGAATTGACGGGGGCCCGCACAAGCGGCGGAGCATGTGGATTAATTCGATGCAACGCGAAGAACCTTACCTGGGTTTGACATACACCAGACGCATGTAGAGATACATGTTCCCTTGTGGTTGGTGTACAGGTGGTGCATGGCTGTCGTCAGCTCGTGTCGTGAGATGTTGGGTTAAGTCCCGCAACGAGCGCAACCCTTGTCCTGTATTGCCAGCGGGTTATGCCGGGGACTTGCAGGAGACTGCCGGGGTCAACTCGGAGGAAGGTGGGGATGACGTCAAGTCATCATGCCCCTTATGTCCAGGGCTTCACACATGCTACAATGGCTGGTACAGAGGGCTGCGATACCGTGAGGTGGAGCGAATCCCTTAAAGCCAGTCTCAGTTCGGATTGGGGTCTGCAACTCGACCCCATGAAGTCGGAGTCGCTAGTAATCGCAGATCAGCAACGCTGCGGTGAATACGTTCCCGGGCCTTGTACACACCGCCCGTCACGTCATGAAAGTCGGTAACACCCGAAGCCGGTGGCCTAACCCCTTGTGGGAGGGAGCTGTCGAAGGTGGGATCGGCGATTGGGACGAAGTCGTAACAAGGTAGCCGTACCGGAAGGTGCGGCTGGATCACCTCCTTTCTAAGGAGCACACAACATCACCCATTTCTGCCGGCGTATGTCTGTGCGGTGGGTGTGTGTTCGAGGGTGAAACATCAGACAGCCCTGTTCGATGTTCTGTCACAGGACGGAATGTTGGGGGTACCGCTGGGCTGTGAGGCCGGTGGGTTCACGTCACACTATCGGGGTTCTGAGAGAACACGCGGCATGCCTTCGGGTGTGTGTCGGGTTGTCTCTGACCTAGCTGTTCGGTCAATCATGCTGGTGAGGTGTCCTGTGATGGGGCGCGGAGGTGTGGGCGGTCAGACGGTGTGTGTTGTTTGAGAAGTGCATAGTGGATGCGAGCATCTTTATTTCAAATCAACGTTGACGTTGGTCTGTGATTTAGCAGAAATTTGTTTGTTTTGTGATGTCTACATTCGATCCTCGTGACGCGGTTGGGTCATCTTCGGGTGGTCTGGTTGTGGGTGGGGGTGGTTTGTAGGTGTTGTTGTAAGTGTGTAAGGGCGTTCGGTGGATGCCTTGGTACCAGGAGCCGATGAAGGACGTGGTAGGCCGCGATAGTCCTCGGGGAGTTGTCAAACGAGCTGTGATCCGAGGGTGTCCGAATGGGGAAACCCAGCACGAGTGATGTCGTGTTACCCACCTCTGAATGTATAGGGGGTGTGGAGGGAACGTGGGGAAGTGAAACATCTCAGTACCCATAGGAAGAGAAAACAAAAGTGATTCCGTGAGTAGTGGCGAGCGAAAGCGGATGAGGCTAAACCATGCGCATGTGATACCGGGTAGGGGTTGTGTGTGTGGTGTTGTGGGGTTCATCTTCTTCCATCTACCTGTGGAAGCGTGAGTCAGAAAATCGTGTGTTAGGTGAAGTGGCCTGGAATGGTCTGCCGTAGACGGTGAGAGTCCGGTAGCTGAAAACACATGGTCTTGCGTGATGGGTGCCCAAGTAGCAGCGGGCTCGTGGAATCTGCTGTGAATCTGCCGGGACCACCCGGTAAGCCTGAATACTTCCTGGTGACCGATAGCGGACAAGTACCGTGAGGGAAAGGTGAAAAGTACCCCGGGAGGGGAGTGAAATAGTACCTGAAACCGGACGCTTACAATCCGTCAAAGCCTGTGCACAGTTTACTGTGGTGGGTGATGGCGTGCCTTTTGAAGAATGAGCCTGCGAGTTAGTGCTCGGTGGCGAGGTTAACCCGTGTGGGGTAGCCGTAGCGAAAGCGAGTCTGAATAGGGCGTTTGAGTCGCCGGGTCTAGACCCGAAGCGGAGTGATCTACCCATGGCCAGGGTGAAGCGACGGTAAGACGTCGTGGAGGCCCGAACCCACTTCAGTTGAAAATGGAGGGGATGAGTTGTGGGTAGGGGTGAAAGGCCAATCAAACTCCGTGATAGCTGGTTCTCCCCGAAATGCATTTAGGTGCAGCGTCACATGTTTCTTACCGGAGGTAGAGCTACTGGATGGCCGATGGGCCCCACAGGGTTACTGACGTCAGCCAAACTCCGAATGCCGGTAAGTGAGAGTGTGGCAGTGAGACTGCGGGCGATAAGGTTCGTAGTCGAGAGGGAAACAGCCCAGATCGCCGGCTAAGGCCCCTAAGCGTGTACTAAGTGGAAAAGGATGTGGGGTCGCGAAGACAACCAGGAGGTTGGCTTAGAAGCAGCCACCCTTGAAAGAGTGCGTAATAGCTCACTGGTCAAGTGATCCTGCGCCGACAATGTAGCGGGGCTCAAGTACACCGCCGAAGCCGCGGCACTCACACGTTAGCCCGTTCATCGTTTACGGATGGTGAACCAGGTGTGTGGGTGGGTAGGGGAGCGTCCTGCATCCGTGGAAGCCACAGAGTGATCTAGTGGTGGAGGGTGTGGGAGTGAGAATGCAGGCATGAGTAGCGAAAGAAGAGTGAGAAACTCTTCCGCCGAATGACCAAGGGTTCCTGGGCCAGGCTAATCCGCCCAGGGTGAGTCGGGACCTAAGGCGAGGCCGACAGGCGTAGTCGATGGACAACGGGTTGATATTCCCGTACCCGTGTATCCGCGCCCATGCTGAATCAGTTGTACTAACCATCCAGATCCCCCAGGAGCACCTTCGGGTGCCGGGTGGGGTGATGCATGGGACCTTGGCTGGTAGTAGGCAAGCGATGGGGTGACGCAGGAAGGTAGTGGGGCCAGTCAGTGGTTGTACTGGTGTAAGCCTGTAGGGCGTGTTCTAGGCAAATCCGGAACACATATAGCCTGAGAGGTGATGCGTAGCCGTTGCGGCGAATTCCATGATCCTATGCTGCCGAGAAAAGCCTCTAGTGAGTTGGTACACGGCCCGTACCCCAAACCAACACAGGTGGTCAGGTAGAGAATACTAAGGCGATCGAGAGAACTGTGGTTAAGGAACTCGGCAAAATGCCCCCGTAACTTCGGGAGAAGGGGGACCCAGACCGGTGACGGGATTTACTCTCTGAGCGGGTGTGGGTCGCAGAGACCAGAGAGAAGCGACTGTTTACTAAAAACACAGGTCCGTGCGAAGTCGTAAGACGATGTATACGGACTGACGCCTGCCCGGTGCTGGAAGGTTAAGAGGACCGGTTAGTCACCTTTGGGTGGCGAAGCTGAGAATTTAAGCCCCAGTAAACGGCGGTGGTAACTATAACCATCCTAAGGTAGCGAAATTCCTTGTCGGGTAAGTTCCGACCTGCACGAATGGCGTAACGACTTCTCTGCTGTCTCAACCACAGACTCGGCGAAATTGCAGTACGAGTAAAGATGCTCGTTACGCGCGGCAGGACGAAAAGACCCCGGGACCTTCACTATAGCTTGGTATTGGTGTTCGGTTCGGTTTGTGTAGGATAGGTGGGAGACTGTGAAGTGGGCACGCCAGTGTTCATGGAGTCGTTGTTGAAATACCACTCTGATCGTATTGGACTTCTAACCTCGGACCCTGATCGGGTTCAGGGACAGTGCCTGGTGGGTAGTTTAACTGGGGCGGTTGCCTCCTAAAAAGTAACGGAGGCGCCCAAAGGTTCCCTCAGCCTGGTTGGCAATCAGGTGTTGAGTGTAAGTGCACAAGGGAGCTTGACTGTGAGACGTACATGTCGAGCAGGGACGAAAGTCGGGACTAGTGATCCGGCACCGGCAAGTGGAAGCGGTGTCGCTCAACGGATAAAAGGTACCCCGGGGATAACAGGCTGATCTTCCCCAAGAGTCCATATCGACGGGATGGTTTGGCACCTCGATGTCGGCTCGTCGCATCCTGGGGCTGGAGTAGGTCCCAAGGGTTGGGCTGTTCGCCCATTAAAGCGGCACGCGAGCTGGGTTTAGAACGTCGTGAGACAGTTCGGTCTCTATCCGCCGCGCGCGTAAGAAACTTGAGGAAACCTGTCCCTAGTACGAGAGGACCGGGACGGACGAACCTCTGGTGTGCCAGTTGTCCCGCCAGGGGCACTGCTGGTTAGCTACGTTCGGAAGGGATAACCGCTGAAAGCATCTAAGCGGGAAGCCTGTTCCAAGATGAGGTTTCTCACCCCCTTTTGCGGGGTTAAGGCCCCCTACAGACCATGGGGTTGATAGGCCAGAACTGTACGCACAGCAATGTGTTCAGGTGACTGGTACTAATCGGCCGAGGACTTACCAACAACACCCACACACCACAGAATTCAAACTTCTGGTGTGTTCGCATCCACTATGACACTTCTGAAACAACACACACATAAATAAACAACTGTGTGTGGTTGTTTCATAAAGTTACGGCGGCCATAGCGGAGGGGAAACGCCCGGCCCCATTCCGAACCCGGAAGCTAAGCCCTCCAGCGCCAATGGTACTGCACCTTAATCAGTGTGGGAGAGTAGGACACCGCCGAACACAACATCCCATTGTGGCCCTACACGAGTAATCGTGTAGGGCCACAATGCATTTCCGGGGCTGTCGCTGATAGAGGAAACCCACCGGTTTTCCGTACTTCCACCCCCTGACCGGGTGGTGGATCTACGGAAAAAGGGTGGGTGTGCGGCCGGCTCGGGCCACAGACATCTGTCGTCTCTACGTCCGCTGCCTCTACGAAATCCGGTGCTAGCGAGCCAGCTTGAGCGCCTCGCCCCAGCCCAGGCGGGAACCGGTACGGAGGATCGAGCGCTGATAGATACGTGCCGCGAGCCAGGTGGCGAGCGCGCAGACCGCAACCATGATCAGGAACGTGAGCACGATCTGGAGGGTGTTGGTGTCGCCGCTGGCGATCCGCATCGGCATCAGTGCCGCGCTGAACGGCGGAATCCAGCTGAGGGTCTTGATCAGGGTCGAATCGAGTGCCTGCACTCCGAAGATGCCGGCGTACATGACCGCCATGGCCAGAACAGTCAACGGGAACGACGCCGAGCTCAGTTCCTCCTGGCGCGACACGATCGCGCCGGTCGCGGCGTAGAGAGAGGCGAAGAAGAGGAAGCCGAGCACGAACCAGGCGATGACGGCCGCGAACATCCCGACCGCTGCTCCGGGCAACGTGAGGATTCCGGTGGCGGTACCGGCGATCAGCGCCGTCGCACCGAGCAGCACGACCTGTGTGAGGGCGACCGCACCGATACCGATGATCTTGCCCCACAGCAGGTGCAGCGGCTTGATCGTCGCCAGCAGCAGTTCGACGACCCGCGAGGTCTTCTCCTCGACGACGCCGACGGCCACCATCGTGCCGCCCATCATGATCGCGGTGATCAACAGGATGACTCCGACGAGGGCGATGACAAGCCGCTCTCCCTCATCCGGGCGGGCAGGTTCGAGCTGCGTCACCGAGATGGCCATCGCGGGAAGGGACGCAGCGTCGACTCCGCGGGCAGCGAGTGCGTCGGTGAGGCCGGCCTGGGAGACGGCGGTCCGGATGGGGGCCTCGACAGCCGGGTCGGCGCCGTCCTTGGTCAGGATCACGTAGGACCCGGGGTTCTCACCCGGCACGAGTGCCGCCGCGACATCGCCGTCGGCGACCTTGGCGCGTGCCTGCTCGACGGTGTCCACGGTTTCGGTCGCGATGGACGTGCCGGCGGAGTCGCCGAGTTCGACGATCGACTCGCTGATCGCCGCCGGTTGTCCGACGACGGCGACCTTCTCGACGTCCTCGCCACCGGCGAGCAGGTTGATGACGATGGCGCCGACGATGATCACGACCATCAGGAGCACGGTGCTGACGACGAAGGACCGGGTCTTGGCTCGAGTGGTGATCTCGCGTTCGGCGACGAGCCGGATGGCCTTCGCAGCCGAGGCCTTGGGGGACGGGCTCGGTGTGGTGGTGGGGATGTCGTGCAGTGTGGTCATGCCGAAACGACCTCTCGGAACATGTCGGTGAGGGACGGGGTGGACGTCGTGAAGCGGTGGACCGGACCGTGATCGAGTGCCGCAGCCAGGATCTGCTGGTCGTCGACCACATCCGGGTCGACGAGGAGTCGTGTGGTCTCGCCGTAGGCGGCCTCGCGGACGCCGGGCAGGGCGTCGGCCCACGCGACGTCGGCACGCGGTCCGGTGACCTCGAGGGTGATGCCGTCGCGGGAACGCAGTGCGTCGACCGTGCCCAGGGCACGCATTTCGCCGCGGGTGACGATGCCGACGCGGTCGCACAGTCGTTGCACGAGATCGAGCTGATGCGAGGAGAAGATCACCGGGATACCCTCGGCGGCCTTCTCCTTGAGTACGTCACTCATCACGTCGACGGCCACCGGGTCGAGCCCGGAGAACGGCTCGTCGAGCACCAGCACCTCGGGATCATGGACCAGCGCGGCCGCGAGCTGGACGCGCTGCTGGTTGCCGAGGCTGAGGTCGGCGACGTTGTCGTCGTACCGACTGCCGACGCCGAGGCGATCGGTCCAGCGCCGCACCGATTCCTCGGCCTCCGCGGTGTCCATGCCGTGGAGTTTCGCGAGGAAGGTGAGTTGTTCGCCGACCTTCATCTTCGGGTAGAGGCCGCGTTCCTCGGGCATGTAGCCGATACGACGACGCAGGTCGAGATCGATGGGTCGGTTGCCGAGCCGGACCTCGCCGGCGTCGGCGGAGAGGACTCCGAGAATGATGCGCATGGTGGTCGACTTGCCGGCGCCGTTGCTGCCGACGAAGCCGAAGATCTCTCCCGGGTCGACGTGAAAGGTCATGTCGCGCAATGCGACCAGATCCCCGTAGCGCTTGTGCAGGCCGTCCACGATGAGTGGTGCGTTCATGAGTCACGTCCCTTTCCGCCCGTGGCGGTGTCGGAGGGTGTCTGTCGGGGCTCGACCAGGTCTTCCGGGTCGGGATCGGCCATCCACCAGGCGATCAGCATGGTGGGCACGCAGATCGCGGTGAGGACCAGGGAGATCAGCAGGATGGCGCTCCCGTAGACCCACTGGCCGGGTACCTCGTCGCGCATGCTGATCGCGACGAGGACGAAGTACGGGATGAACATCACCGCGTAGAGCACGAAGAAGCCGAATGACCGCGCCGAATTACGTTGGGCCAGCTGGATCTCGTCGAGCGCCGACACCGGTGCGTCGGCGATGGAGCCGGTGACGATGCGCAGTGCGGTCTGGATGGTGATGACCGAGACCAACCCGATGCCGAACGGCAGCAGGAACCATCCCGACGAGTGGAAGGCCAGGTAGGAGCTGGCGATGATCAACGCCAGTGCGCAGAGCAGCGTGATGACCAGCCGCCGGTATGCGCGCTGGTTACGCCACGTGGTCAGGCGGTGGGCGTGCTTGGCGTTGAACTCCTCGTGCCGGCGCCCACGCCAGTTCTCGTAACGGCGCCAGATCGCGGGTTTGGCCTCCTCCGGGAATGCCGAGTTCGGGTCGTTCATCGATCACCTCCGGTGTCGTTGGTGGGTGAGCCGTTCGCGGCCGGACGCGTGTCGCGCCGGTAGAGCTCGGCGGACATGGCGCCGAACGGGGTTCGGCTGAACACGGCTTCGACGGGGAGGTCGAAGACGTCGCAGATGCGGAAGGCGAGGTCGAGGCTGGGGTAGTTGTCGCCCCGCTCGAGTGCGCCGACGGACTGGACGTTGATGCCGACTAGATTCGCGAGCTCGGCCCGCGACATCTGCCGTTCCGCACGCAGGACGCCGATGCGGTTGAAGATGGGGAGTTTTTCCCCACGGCGTATTGGACTCACCCCACCAAGTGTTAGGAAAACACAACAATCTGTCAATCCCCAATAACGGCGACGTGAGCGTCGTCGCGGCGGTGGCGGGTCAGTGAGCGGCGACTCCGAGCAGGTCAGCGGCCACTCTCGCGGCCTCGCGGCCCGCCCGGTTGGCCCCGATCGTCGATGCCGACGGCCCGTATCCGATCAGTTGAATCCGCGGATCGGCCTCGACGACCGTCGCGAGACGGCCGGTCATGGTGATGCCGCCACCCGGTGCGCGCAGCCGCAGCGGCGTCAGATGATCGAGCGAGCTGCGGAAGCCGGTGTTCCAGAAGATGACGTCGAGATCGAGGTGTTCACCGCCTTCCGGGCCGCAGTCCCAGCAGACGCCGGTCTCGGTGATGCGGGTGAACATCGGGCGCCACGACAGGATGCCGTCGCGCTGGGCGGCCGCGATCGCGGGTGTCAGGGCGAGTCCGGTCACCGAGACCACCGAGGTCGGGGGCAGCCCCGCGCGGACGCGGCGTTCGACCCGCGCCACGGCTTCGCGTCCCTGTTCGGGCGTAAACGGTTCGGTACTGAAGACCGGCTCGCGTCGAGAGCACCAGAACGTCTCGACGCCGGGCGCCTCGCGGGCGATCTCGATGAGCAACTGGATCGCCGAGATGCCGGCACCCACCACCAGGGCGCGTTTGCCGGCGAACTCCGCCGGGGTCTTGTAGTCGTGCGTGTGCAGTTGGCGGCCACGGAAATCCGCGGCGCCGGGGATGTGCGGGATGAACGGCCGGTCCCATGTGCCGGTGGCGTTGATGATGACGTTGGTGGTGAGGGTACGGCCGTCGGCCAACTCGACACGGAAACCCTCACCGTCCCGTCGAACCGCCCGCACGTGTACCGGCCGATGGACGTTGAGGCCGAACCTCTGCTCGTATCGGCCGAAGTAGTCCGGGACCGCGGTGGCGGCGGGGAGCCGGTCGCAGTCGAGTCCGAGTGCCTCGACGAGCCCCCACCCAGGCAGGTCGTGGACCCGATTGGCGGTGGCGAGGGTCAGCGTCGGCCAGCGGAACTGCCAGGCTCCGCCGGGGCCGGGCGCATGGTCGAGCATCTGATAGCGCTCCCCGAGGCCGAAGCGGTGCAGGAAGTAGGCCGACGACAGTGCTGCCTGCCCGCCGCCGATTATCAGGACGTCCGAGTGGCCCTCGACGTCGATCGGCGTGGCGCTGCTCGGCGTGGTGTTCGGCACGTCACCACCCTGTCACGAGTCGGCTCGACAGTGTCATCGGTAGGCTTGGCCCCCATGATTCACTCCACCACCGACGGCGCCGTCGTCACCATCGAGCTCGACCGTGTCGACAAGCGCAACGCCCTCAACGAGGAGATGCTCAGCGGGCTGGCCGACGCCTTCGGCGCCGCGGTCGATGCCGGTGCGCGGGCCATCGTGGTGACCGGACGTGGTCCGGTGTTCAGTGCGGGTGCCGATCTGTCCGGGCCGGTCTACGACCCCGGCTTCCTCGACAAGCTGGTCTCGACGCTGCATCGCATCGAGCAGACGCCGGTGCCGGTCATCGCGGCTCTCAACGGTTCCGCGATCGGCGGTGGACTCCAGCTGGCCATGGCCGCCGACCTCCGCGTGATGGCGCCCGACGCGATCGCTGCCATCCCGGCCGCCAAAATCGGTGTCGCCGTGGATGAGTGGACCATCCGCCGGCTCGTGTCGCTCGTCGGTGCCGGCCAGGCGCGCGGCATGCTCATCGGCTGCGACCCGTTGAACGCCGACCGTGCCCACACTCTCGGATTCGCCAACCGCATCGGCGATCTCGCCGACGCCCAGCACTGGGCGGCCACCATCGCCGATCTCGCCCCGCTCACCCTGCAGCACTACAAGCTGGTGCTCAACGGCGACGGCGCCCGCGACACCGCACCCGAGGACCGGGTCGCCGCGATGGTCCGCGCCTGGCAGAGCGACGACATGGCCGAGGGGCGTGCCGCACGCAACGAGAAGCGGCAGCCGAAGTTCGTCGGGCACTGAGATCCCGACCGGCGAACCTCGCTTCGACGTGCCGACTTCGATCGACGTCTGCTTGTCGAGATGAGATCGGCCGGTCGTGGCGAGGTGGCCGGTCACCGGAACATCTGGTCAACTGGAGAGCATGCGCGATATCCTGCCCGACCTGCTGACCGTCCTCGGCCGGCCGGATGCACGCCCCGTCGCGCTGTGTCGGGTCATCGCGACGTCCGGGTCGGCGCCACGCGAGGTCGGGGCGTCGATGGTCGTCACACACGACGACACCGTCATCGGCTCGGTCTCCGGTGGGTGCGTCGAGTCGGCCCTGGTCCACACCGCGCAGCAGGTGCTCGAAGACGGGCTCGCAGTCGTCGAGCAGTTCGGCATCGAGGACCCTCGTGATCCCGCGCCCGGCCTGACGTGCGGTGGTCAGATCGACGTCGCCGTCGAACGCATCGAGCCGACGCCCGAACGACTGGGTCAGCTCCGACGCCTCGCCGACGCACTCGCGGCCGATGAACCGATCGCGGTCGCCACAACGCTGAACGCCCACCCGGACTGGTATGTCGCGACCGAGACCTCCCGGCCGCCGTGGCGACGCCTCGACCACGACGTCGCCGACATGCTCGACACCGGCCGCACCGGCGTCATCGGCCTCGACGACTGCGAGGCCACCGATCCCGCTGCGCCGACCGAGGACCGGCCACGCACCTTCGTGCAGACCTTCGCCCCGCCGGCACGTCTGATCCTGGTGGGCGCCAACGACTTCGTGCGCGCGCTCAGTTCACTGGGGTCGACGCTCGGAATGCGGGTCACCGTTGTCGACGCCCGGCCGGTGTTCGCGACCCCGGAACGATTCCCCGACGCCGACGAGGTGATCGTCGGCTGGCCCGATCGCTATCTCGCCGACCAGATCCGGGACCGGGAGGTCCGCTCGACCACGGCACTGTGCGTGATGACCCACGACACCAAGTTCGACGTGCCGACCCTCCGCACCGCCCTGCAGGCGCCGACCCTCGGTTTCATCGGTGCCCTCGGATCTCGCCGGACCGCTGACGACCGCAACCGTCGTCTTCGCGAGGAGGGCGTCGACGAGGCACAGCTCGCGCGCTTGCGGTCGCCCCTCGGGCTCGACCTCGGCGGGCACACACCGGCGGAGGTGGCGGTGGCGATCGCAGCACAGATCATCGCCGAACGTCATGGCGCACAGGCGAGCCCACTGCACGAAGGAAGCGGGCCGATCCATCGGCGCTGAGCTCAGTCCCCCAGCACCCGCCGCAGGTAGTCGTTCGCGAACACTCGAGACGGATCGAACCGATCGCGCACCGCACGGAACTCGTCGAAGCGCGGGTAGACGCTGCGCAGGTAGTCGGCGTCGCGGGTGTGCATCTTGCCCCAGTGGGGGCGTCCGCCGAAGCCGGTGAGGATCGATTCGACGTCGGCGAAGTACGCGGCGGAGTCGGCCGGGTCGTCGCGGTGGTAGCGGTGGACGGCGATGTAGCCGCTGCGGCGTCCGGTGGCGGTGGAGAGCATCAGGTCGTCGGCCGCGGCGGCGCGCACCTCGATGGGGAAGCTGACGCGGTACTCGCGGCGGTCCAGCAGGGCGCGGAGCTCGCGCAACGCCGCCGGGACGTCCTCGAGGGGGATCGCGTACTCCATCTCGCGGAAGCGTACGTCGCGGTCGGAGACGAAGATCTTGGTCGACGTGTCGGTCAGCTCGCGGGACGACAGGCTGCGGCCGGCCACCGCGTTGATGGCGGGAACGAGCCGGGGTGCGCGGACACCGACCTCGCACAGCAGCCGGAACACCTTGTTGCTCAACAGTTCGTCGTCGACGTAGCGGCGGAATCGCGACGGTCCGGTGATCGGTGCATCCGTCCCGAGCCGCGTATTGGTCTTCACGAGTGCGCAATTGGTGTGCGGGAACATGTAGAACTCGTGATGGTCGGACTCGGCGACGTGGTCGAGGAAGCCGGCGATCGCATCGTCGGCGGAGGCCGGCCCTTCGACGGCATGCAACCGGAAGTTGTCGACGCAGTCGAGCGTGATCTCGACGAGCACCCCGAGTGCGCCGAGACCCAGTGCGGCAGCGGGTAGTTCGGGGTCGGCGGGACCGATGGTGACGATCTCGCCCTTGCCGTTCACGAGGGTGACGCCGGCGATCTGCGTACTGATGCCGCCGAATGCCAGTCCGGTGCCGTGGGTTCCGGTGGAGGTCGCGCCCGCGATGGTCTGCCGGTCGACGTCACCGAGGTTGGCCATCGCCAGACCCCTCGGTGCCAGTAGCGCGGGGATCTCGTGCAGGTGGGTGCCCGCGTGCAGCGTCACCCGGTGGCCGTCGGCGCCGGCCAGACCGCGCAGGCCGGACAGTTCGAGCTGGACGTCGTCGGCGACGGCGATGGGGGAGAAGCTGTGTCCGGCACCGACGGTCTTGACCGTGCCGCCCCGCTCGGCGGTCTCCCGCACGATGTCGGCGATCGCGCCCACACTCGTCGGATGCACCACTCGTCTCGGTGTGCACGACGCGGTACCACCCCAGTTGCGCCAGCCGTGCCCGGCGGCAGTCGACGTACCGCTCACAGAAAGCATTTCCCCTCGCCTCGGTAGGTCGGCACGACCTCACTGACCACCGCGTGACCAGCGTCGTCGCGGTCGATGATCGCGACGTGCCGGGCGCGTTCGCAGACCTCGCCGGACTTGGTGTGCCGGAACCATACTCGATCGCCGATCGCGATGCCCGGCGCAGCCTTCCCGCGGAGCGGGGTCTGCACCTCGCCGGCGGCCTCGGTGCCGACGAACTCGAGTCCGCTCGGCCACACCGGTTTCGGGAGGCGATCGGGTGCTGGCGGTCCGGAGGCGATCCAGCCGCCGCCGGCGCAGGTGACGATGTCGCGGGCCGGACGCCGGACGACGTCGAGTCCGAACGACAGCGCAGGGGCCGGTCGGAACCGTGCATAACCGTCGAAGAGATGGCCACCGAAAAGTCCGCTGCCCGCGGCGATGTCGGTGATCGACCGGTCGCGGGCGGTCTCCTCGAGCGAGCCGGTGCCGCCGCCGTTGACGAACTCCAGGTCGGCGATCTGCCGCAGCTCGCCGATGATCTTCCCGCGCCGGCGGCGCAGTTCGGCCATCGACCGGCGCTGCATCATCCCGATCGCCCGGTTGACGACTGCCTTCCCCGGAACCGCGTCGGCGACACCGGCGACCTGCGCCTCGTACGACATCACGCCGACCAGGTCGAAACCGTTCCGCGCGACGATGGTCCGGGCGAGATCGAGGACGTCGCGCCGGGAATGCACCGGGGAACGCCGGACCCCGACGTGTACGCGGCCGCCGAGGAGCCGGTACGACGCGTCGAGGTCGATGGCGACCCGAATCGGTCGTCGTGATGCGGGTGGGGCGACGGCGTCGATGATGTCGAGCTGCTCGACCGAGTCGACGAGCAGGCTCACCCGGCTCGCCGCCACCTCGTCGGACACGAAGCCTGCCAGTGCTTCCCGTCGGACGCTCGGATAACCGATCAGGATGTCGGTGATCTCCGTCGTCGTCGCCAGCCAGTGCGCCTCGGCGAGGTCGTAGGCGAGTACGCCGTGGAAGCCGCGACGGGTGGCGAGATCGGTGATCACCGAACGCACCCGGAGGGATTTGCTGGCGACCCGGATGGGGGCACCGGCGGAGCGGCGCAACAGATCTGCGGCATTGTGTTCGAGCGCCGCGCGGTCGAGTGCGAGGACCGGGGCATCGAGCCCTGCGTCGGTGACCGCGTCGTCGATCGACGCCCAGTACCGGTCGGGGTCGGTCACCCACAGACCGTCGACGGGGGATGTTCCGGACGAGGCGTGGGAACGAGGGTCACTCGAACGTGACATAGGTGGCGAGCTGCTCTGCGACTGCCGCGATGAGGGAGTCGACCACCTTGTCGTCGCCGGTGCTCAGGTAGATCAGGGTGATCGAGTTGGTCGCGGCGATGATGAGCGGGCCGAGTTCCTCCGTCGGCCGGGTCCAGGTCAGACCCGCGAGTTCGGCTATCTCCCGCATGCCGGACGCCGCAACCCGATAGAGCTGCTCGTACATGACCTTGCCGACTTGCTGCAGTTCCGGATGGTTGTGCGCGTAGATGCCGAGCGCGATGGTCGCCTGCATCCGGCCGGGATCGGCCTTGAGCAGGTCGACGAAGGCATGGAACTGCCGCACCATGTTCTGTTTGAGCGCGTCGATGTCTGGCTCCGGGCCGAAGTCGGCGGCAGGCATGACCGAATGCAGCATGCGCTCGATGTCGACGGGCACCGCATGATCCATCACCGCGCACAACAGCGCCGTGCGGCTCTCGAATGCGTAATGGAAACTCGCGAGGGGCATTCCGGCGTGAGCGCAGATCCGGCGGGTGGTGGCACCCTCGACTCCGTGATCGGCGATCACTCGGTACGCCGACTCGATGAGCGCGCTTCGACGCTGTTCGACGGACATCCGTGGCAAGACGGTCAACCCCTTGGCCAACATGCGCTTGCGCATGTGCAATGGACAATGTTCGCCGCAGCCTATCAGTGCCGTTGTCCGCGTTTGCACGGTTGACCGCCCGAAACGTGCCGATGTTTGTTGATGCTCACATCTCGATGGTCGCCGTGAGAGCCTTCTGGTCCGACGCCGTTGCGCTTCGCGTCGAACCTCACCCGATCGGATTACTGTGTGGATGTGACCACGGATCCCGAAAGAAGCGGCCCCGACGCGACCTCGCGGGTGCTGGGGCGGGTGACATCGGCTGGGGCGATGATGGCCGACGCGGTGGCCGAACGGCTCGCCGCCGGTGGTCTCGGCCCGGCTCGCGCACTCGGCGCCACCCGCGAGGAGATCGTGCCGCACGTGCGCACGTCCCCCCACCTGCGAGACGGGGTCTTCGACAACCCCGAGCCGCCGGAGGGTTCCGTCGCCCCGGACCGCCAGGTGCTCGCCGACATGGCGCGCCGCCCGGGCCGGCCCCGACGTCCGGTGATGGTCACCGTCCCGACCTTCGACGCCCCGTCGCCCCTCGCGGTCACCTGGCTGGGACATGCCACCGCGATCGTCGACATCGACGGCGCGCGCATCATCACCGACCCCGTCCTGAGCCGCCGGTGTTCGCCGAGCCAACTCGTCGGTCCGGGACGCATGCACGCCGCCCCGCTGGCCGCGCGCGAGCTGCCCCCGATCGACGTCGTGGTCATCAGCCACGACCACTACGACCATCTCGACATGGACACGGTCACCACCATCGCGGCGACACAGCCGGACGCCGTGTTCGTCACGACCCTCGGCGTCGCCGCACATCTGATGTCCTGGGGGATCGCCGAAGACCGCATCCGGCAGGCGGATTGGTGGGACGAGGTCGTCGTCGCCACACGCGGCGGAGAGCTGCGGTTCACCTGCGGACCGGCACGCCACTTCTCCGGACGGTGGCTGGCACGCAACCTCACCCAGTGGGGGAGCTGGGCGATCGCCGGCCACACCCACCGCGTCTTCTTCTCCGGCGACACCGGCCACACCGAGCGATTCTCCGACGTCGGCGCCCGGCTCGGCCCCTTCGACCTGACGCTCATCGCCGTCGGCGCCTACGACGTGATGTGGCCCGACATCCACGTCAACCCGGAGGAGGCGCTGTCGGTGCATCGGATGGTCTCGCCGGGTTCCGGGGCCGATTCGGTTCTGGTCCCGATCCACTGGGGCACCTTCAATCTCGCCCGTCACCCATGGGGTGAGCCGATCGCGCGGCTGCAAGCCGCCGCACACCACGGCGACCCGACTGTGCTCGTCCCGCAGCCCGGTGGTTCGATCGACCTCGAACACCGCACCGGAACCGGTGTGGCGCATTCGAGTTGGTGGGAGGTTTCGGCGTGAGCACCACGACGGAGACGATCGAGCCCGGTCTTACCGCGGCAGAGGTGGCCCAGCGGGTCGCCGAGGGCAAGGTCAACTCCATGCCCGACCGCTCGGGCCGCAGCGTCGCGGACATCGTGCGCGCCAACGTCTTCACTCGCATCAACGCGATCCTCGGTGTTCTGTTCGCCATCGTCGCGTTCACCGGTTCGCTCATCAACGGCCTGTTCGGTCTGCTGATCATCGCCAACTCGACGATCGGCATCGTCCAGGAGGTCCGCGCCAAGCGCACCCTCGACAAGCTCGCCATCGTCGGTCAGACCCGGCCGCGGGTCCGACGCGACGGTGAGGTCGTGGAGGTCGCGCCCGACGAGGTCGTGCTCGACGACATCATCGAGATCGGTGCCGGCGACCAGATCGTCGTCGACGGCGAGGTCATCGAGGCCACCGCACTGGACGTCGACGAGTCGCTGCTGACCGGTGAGGCCGATCCGATCGACAAGGACCCGGGCGCGCAGGTCATGTCCGGCAGCTTCGTGGTCGCCGGCGGCGGCGCCTACCGGGCGACCAAGGTCGGGGCCGACGCGTACGCCGCGCAGCTCGCGGCCGAGGCGTCGAAGTTCACCCTGGTCTCCTCCGAACTCCGCTCGGGAATCGACCAGATCCTGCGGGTCATCACCTGGCTGTTGATCCCCGCCGGCATCCTGACGATCGTCAACCAGCTGTTCATCAGCGACAACAGTCTCAAGCAGGCGCTGCTGGGCATGGTCGCCGCGCTCGTGCCCATGGTGCCCGAAGGTCTGGTGCTGATGACCTCGATCGCCTTCGCGGTCGGCGTCGTTCGCCTCGGGCAGCGGCAGTGCCTCGTGAACGAACTCCCCGCGATCGAGGGCCTGGCCCGCGTCAACGTCGTGTGCGCCGACAAGACCGGCACCCTCACCGAGAACGGGATGCGCCTGTCCGAACTGCGCGTCGTCGGCGACGATCCGCCAGACCTGGCCGGAGAGGTGCTCGCGGCACTCGCCGCCCACGATCCGCGTCCCAACGCCAGCATGATCGCCGTCGCCGAGGCGTATCCGACCCCGCCGTCGTGGACCGTGTCCGCGATCAAGCCGTTCACCTCGGCCACCAAGTGGAGCGGGATGTCGTTCGACGACGCGTCCGGCACCGACGTAGGCAACTGGTTGATCGGCGCACCCGACGTGCTGCTCGACCCGGCCGGGGAGACCGCTCAACTGGCCTCCGACATCGGCGCGGCCGGACTGCGCGTGCTGCTGCTCGCGCGCACCGACGTCCCCGTCGACACCGAACCGGCCGCCGGCGCGGTCGCCCCGGGCACCGTGACCCCGGTCGGGCTCGTCGTGCTCGAACAGCGGATCCGGCCCGACGCCCGCGGCACCATCGACTACTTCGAACAGCAGAACGTCGCCGTCAAGGTGATCTCCGGCGACAACGCTCGCTCGGTCGGTGCGGTCGCCGAGTCGCTCGGCCTCGGCTCGGCCGACACCTCCGTCGACGCGCGCAGACTGCCAGAGGAGACCGACGAACTGGCCGACGTGGTCGAACACGGCGTGACCTTCGGTCGTGTCCGTCCCGATCAGAAACGCGCCATGGTCAAGGCGTTGCAGTCGCGGGACAACACCGTCGCGATGACCGGCGACGGCGTCAACGACGTGCTCGCCCTCAAGGACGCCGACATCGGTGTCGCGATGGGATCGGGCAGTTCGGCCGCCCGGTCGGTGGCGCAGATCGTGTTGCTGGACAACAAGTTCGCGACCCTCCCGTATGTGGTGGGCGAGGGTCGTCGCGTGATCGGCAACATCGAACGCGTCTCCAACCTGTTTCTCACCAAGACGGTCTACGCGGTGCTGCTGGCGCTGTTCGTCGGCGTCGGCGGCGTGCTGGGCAAGCTGTTCGGCTCGGACCCGCTGAGCTACCCGTTCCAGCCGATCCACGTGACGATCTCGGCGTGGTTCACGATCGGCATCCCCGCCTTCGTGCTGTCGCTGGCACCCAACAACGAGCGAGCCCGCCGAGGCTTCGTGCGTCGCGTCCTGCTCACCGCGGTCCCCAACGGCATCATCGTCGGCCTGTGCACCTTCGTCACCTATGTGATCGTCAACCCGGGCGGGCCGGGTGTCGAGGTCGGGGGCGACGCCGTCGACTTGTCGCCGGCGCAGACCCAGGCGGCCACCGCGTCGCTGATGACGCTCATCGCGATCGCGGTCTACGTGCTCGCGGTGGTCGCCCGGCCCTACAACTGGTGGAAGGTTCTCCTGCTCGTCGTCTCAGCGGGTGCCTACATGCTGATCTTTGGGTGGCCGTTCACCCAGGACCTCTTCCACCTCGACTCGTCGAACTGGACGATGAACTCGGTCGCGCTCACCTCGGCGGCCGTCGGAATCGTGCTCGTGGAAGCGGTTTCGCGGATCGTGCCGCGGTGGATCGCGAACCACAGCAGTTCTGAAGGGCACTCCGCGGACGTCGAGGTGGCAGCCGCGTAAAGACGCCGTGTAGGCGACTAAACTCTGCCACGGGCGGCCGGAAGACATCCGGCTCGGACACAGGAGACGTCATGGATCTCAAGGGACTCGTCAACAAGGCGCGCGACACGCTGCGCAAGAACCCGAATCTGATCGAGAAGGGCGGCGACGCCATCGACAAGGCCACCGGCAACAAGTACGCCGGGCAGGTCGACAAGGCGCAGGACGCGGTCCGCAAGGCCGTCGGAGCCCAGAACACGGCCGCCCAGAACAACAAGACGCCCGAGAACAACAAGGCGCCCGAGAACAAGCCGGACGCTCCTCAGCAGTAGCCGGTCAGCCGCCGGCGCGCGGGTGACGGCGGTACCCCGACACGGTCGGGTGACCGTCGAAGAAGAATCGCCACGAAACGTCGGCCGCGCGTCGTACGCCGACGCGCGGTCCGGAGGCCACCGGCAGGTCGGGGAGCGGCCCGCCCGGAGATGTGTCGAGAGTCACAGGGGTGTGCGGATCGGCGAGAACGGTGCCGAGATCGGCCATCGTGATCCCGAGCGCGCGGCAGAGGTTCCCGGGGCCGCTGGCGAGCCGGTCGTCGGACACCGGCCTGGAGCGCGCGGCACCGCGTCGGTCACGTGCCAGCTCGACCCCGTCGACCACCTCGCCGGCCCTCAGCAGGACCGCCGCCGCAGGTCCCGGCCCCCGCACCACGATGTTCGCGCAGTGATGGCCGTGGATGCGGTAGACGTACAGGCGGCCCGGCGGGCCGTACATGATCTCCGATCGGGCCGTTCGCGTGTACGCGTGCGACGCCGGATCGTCGGGTCCGGCGTAGGCCTCCACCTCGGTGACCAGGATCGTCACGCCGTGACCCGTCAGGTGCGCGCCGAGCAGCGCCCGGGCCTGATCGGCCACCGGCGCGGGAAAGTCGGAGGTGCGGACACTAGGCTCTGGGACCATGGCGAAGACGAGTGACTCCATCGAGGTTGAACTGTCTCCGGAAGATACCTGGGCGGCCGCCTCGGACCTGTCCCGGTACGACGAATGGTTGCTGATCCACGACTCCTGGCGCAGCCCGCTCCCGGCCTACGAGGACCTGGCCAAGGGCACGCAGATCGCCTCGATCGTCGTCGTGAAGGGCACCCGGGTCCGCTTCGACTGGGTCGTCGAGAAGTTCGACCCGGTGTCGCACGTACGCCTCAAGGGGAGCGGCAAAGGCGGCGTGAAGGCCAAGCTCGATCTGGGCATCCTTCCCACTTCGATCGGATCGGAAGTAACCTTCACTGTTGATCTGGGTGGGTTGCCGCTGATCGGGCCCGTGGGTAAGACCGCGGCCCTGGCGGTGTCGGGAGATCTGCGGAAGTCGCTGCAGCAATTCCGAGAGATCTTCGGCTGACCCGTGCGTGACGTCACGCGGGGGCGGATGACGGCGATGCGTCAGGCGGTGTGAGGACACCGCCATACGAGGGGAACGAGAGTAACTATGGGGCGTCACAGCTCAGATGCCGATCGCGGCGGGAACGAATGGACCCGGGCTGCCGCGAGCAGCGGGGGACCCGCGAGCGGCGCGAGCCGGTCCGATGACGACTTCGGCTTCGAGCACCGCGAGGCCGGCAGCGGTCGCCGCGGCGGCTGGCTGTGGGCGATCGTCGCCCTGGTCGCGGTCGTCGCCCTCGTCACCGGGGTGATCATCTGGCAGGCCGGCTCCGGGGGTTGCGGTGATCGCACCCGGGTCGCCGTCGCCTCCGACGCCGCGATGACCGGCCCCCTCCGCGAGGTGGCACGACAGGCATCCGCGGACTCCTGCTACGACTACGACGTCCAGACCGCCGCCGGCGCCGACGTGCCCGGCCTGTTGACGCAGGGCGCCGCGGCGCCCGACCTCTGGGTCGCCGACTCTCAGGTGCAGGCACGCCGCGTGACGACGCAGGTCCGCCGCGACCTCGATCTGGTGGCACCCTCCATCGCCTCGACCCCGACCGTCGTCGCCGGGGAGAACGTCCCCGAACTGGGCACGTGGGTCGAGGTCATGAAGCTCCCCGACCTCAGGACCGGTAGCCCCGTCGACACCAGCACCGGCGATGCCCCGATCATCGGTGCGCTCGCGGCCGTCGACGCCGGCGAGCTTCCGACTGAGAAGTTCACCGAGGCCATGACGATCTTGGCGATCCAGCAGAACAACGCGCGTCTGACCAACGACAACGAGGGCACCCGACTCAACCTGGCGAACACCTCGGGTGTGCCGGTCGTGACGACCGAGCAGCAGTACGAGCTCTTCATGCGCACCCATCAGGGGTCGAAGCTGACGTCGACCATCCCCGCCTCGGGCACCGTCATGCTCGACTACCCCCTGGTGAACACCGCATCTGCGGCTCGCCAGCAGGTGGCCGACGAGGCGGGGGCCGCGCTCGTCGCGGCGCTGGGCACTGATTCCGGTCGCAAGGCGCTGACCGACGCGGGCTACCGCGACGCCGACGGCAACGGGGTCGGCGAGCCGGTCAAGGAGCTGCAGCTGCGCGACCCGTCGTCGGTCGACAAGGCGCTGCGTCAGTGGCAGGTCCTCGGCGTGCCGATCCGCAGCCTCGTCGTCCAGGACACCTCGGGGTCCATGGAGACACCTGCCGGTGGCACCACCCGCGCGGGTCTGCTCATCGACGCCTCCCAGACGGGCCTGAAGCTGTTCCCCAACAACACGATGATCGGTGGCTGGGCATTCGGCGTCGACAAGGGCGGCGACGGTCAGGACTGGCTGGAGATGGCGCCCATCCGGCGGCTCGACGCGCGTTCGGGCAGTGGGACGCACCGTGATGCGCTCAGCCGGGCGATGGAGGAAGGCCTGTCCGACCTGGGTGGCGGTACGGGCCTCTACGACACCACGCTCGCGGCGTTCAAGAAGGTCCAGGACACCTACGACCCGAACTACTCCAACAGCGTCATCATCATGACCGACGGCCAGAACGAGGATCCGAACAGCATCAGCCTGGACGAACTGCTGGCCGAGCTGAAGCGACTCGAAGATCCGGCACGGCCGGTGCTGGTACTGACCATCGGCATCTCCGACGACGCCGACTCCGACGCGCTCAAGCAGATCGCCGAGGCCACCGGCGGCACCACCTATGTCGCCGAGAACGCCGCCGACATCCGGACCGTGTTCGTCGACGCCATCCAGGCGCGTGTCGCTGCGGCCGGTCGCTGACCGGCGGCGATTCGGCGAGCCAGCGGGGCGGCGCGCCGGGCGATCAGGGACAATGGGCCGATGACCTCCACTTCGAACACTGCCCCGTCCGAATCTGAGCTGTCCGGTTCGAGCCGTTCGTCGGTTCTGCTGCGTACCGGCGGCGTCCTCGCGGCGGTGGCGGCCGTCGGTCTCGCCGCCGGGGCCTGTTCCTCCGACGACTCCGGCTCCGGCAGCACCACCGCTGCGGACACCTCCACCGCGACAGTCACCGACGGCGCCACGGGCGAGGAGTACAAAGACGGCGAGTACACCGCGGAAGGCGGGTACATCTCACCCGGCGGACCGCAGAAGGTCGGCGTCACCGTCACCCTGTCGAACGACGTCATCACCGCGGTGTCGGTCGACACGAGCCAGACCAAGGGCCCGTCGGTGGAGTACCAGGGCAAGTTCGCCGGCGGGATCTCGGATGTCGTCGTGGGCAAGAACATCAACGACATCGATGTCGACAAGGTCTCCGGCTCGTCGCTGACCTCGGGTGGCTTCAACGAGGCGATCGAGAAGATCAAACAGGAAGCCATCAACTGAGTTCGACCGGCGTGACCACCCCCGGCATGAATTCTCCTGCAGCCATCCATGACTGGGTGTTCGACGCCATCGGTACCCGGTGGACGGTCACGACACCGGCGCCACTGCCCGACGACGTCGTCGACGCGGTGCGCGCCGAGATCGACCGAATCGACCTGGCCTGGTCGAGATTCCGCGACGACTCGGCGGTCGCCGAGATGGCGCGGACGGCCGGACGCCACCCGATCGCGGAGTCGGATCAGCCGCTCGTCGACTGGTACCGCAGGCTCTATCGGCTGACCCGCGGTGCGGTCACACCGCTGGTCGGACAGACCCTTGCCGACGCCGGTTACGACGCGGACTACACCCTGCGGCCCGCCGCCCGGGTGGCCGGGATCCCGGGTTGGGACGAGGTGATCGCCGGCCATGACGGCGCGCTGGAACTGCGCCAACCCGCGCTGCTCGATGTCGGTGCGGCGGGAAAGGGTTTCGCGGCCGACCGGGTGGCGGAGATCGTCGGGCGGGCCACCGATGACTTCGTCGTCGACGCCGGTGGCGACATGGTCGTCTCACCCCGCACCCGCGGGCTGAGGGTGGCGCTGGAGCACCCGATGGACCCGACCAAGGCGATCGGCGTGGTCACGCTCGACGCCGGGGCGATCTGCGCGTCGGCGAGCAATCGTCGGGTGTGGGCGGACTGGCATCACATCGTCGACCCCCGCACCGCCTCACCTGCAAGGGAGGTGCTGGCCACGTGGGTGATCGCACCGTCGGCGATGGAGGCCGACGGGCTGGCGACCGCGCTGTTCTTCACCCCGGCCGCGTTCCTGCGCGGCGACTTCGACCATCACGCGGAGGGTTTTCATCACGTGACCGTCCGGCGCAACGGCAGTGTCGAACACACCGCGATCCCCGGATTGGAGTTGTTCCTGTGACGACCGGCGTTTCGACGACCAGACCCACCGCGTTCTTCCCGCGGATCCTCGCGCCGTTCGATGCCACGCGGCGACACCTGACCCCGTACCGGGCGGTGTTGTGCGGGCTGGTCCTTCTCGCGGTCGCGGCCTTCGTGGTGTCTGCGGTCGACGCAGACTTCGGTTACGGACCAGACGAACTCGCGGTGTGGCTGCTGGTGGCGGTCGGGGTGAGCGGCCTGGCCACCTATCTGTTAGCGGCCGTGTTCCGGGTGCCGCCGAATTCCGATTCGTGGCTCATCACCGGACTGATCCTGTTCTTCGTGGTGCCCGGCGGTTCGGTAGACACCGCGGTCGCGACCGTCGCAACGGCGGCGGTGATCGCCGCGGCGTCGAAATACGTTCTGGCATGGCGTCGACGGCTGATCCTGAACCCGGCGGTCGCCGGCGCCGTCGGCTGTTATGCGCTGGCCTACGCCGGTGTCGACGGACTGAGCTACCCGTTCTGGTGGGTGGCGGCCGAGCCGCTGCTGATCCCGATGATCGTCATCGGCGCGGCCGTGGTCACCCTGGTCCGCGAGTGGCTCCTCGTGGCCGTGTTCCTCGTCGCGTCGCTGGTGACGATCGGCGTGGTCGAACTGGTTCGCGGCGGCCAGGATCTGTCGACGTGGGTCGTGTCGTCGCCGATGCTCTTCGTCGCGGCCGTCATGCTGCCCGAACCGCTGACATCTCCGGCGCGACAGCCGCATCGGCTGATCTACGCGGCCCTGGTCGGGGTGCTGATGCACTGCCAGTACACGGTCGAGGTGACCGACTCGTACACACTGGCTTTCGTGCCGGAGATCGCTCTGCTCGTCGGCAGCCTGTACGCCTTCGCAGTACGCCTGGCGACGCGCACCGCGCGCCGGGTGCGCCTCGACGTCGAGACCGCGTCACTGGCCGACCGCACCTACGTGTTGCGCGGTGAACCCGCCGGTGGCGCACCGTCGTTCCGGGCGGGGCAGTGGTCGAGTGTGAGTGTGCCGCGGTGGTCGGCGCCGGTGTGGACCGGTTCGCGCCGGGTGTTCTCGTTCGTGTCCGCGCCGAGGGAGGCGCCGGTCGAGTTCGGTTTCACGGTCGCGGGGGTGCCGTCGTCGTTCAAGGCCGCCCTCATCGACGGCCGTGCCCGGCGCGCGTGGGTCGACGAGATCGGTGGCGACTTCGTCCTCCCGCGGGTGTTTCCGGCCAAGGGCAGGGTCGTGCTCCTCGCGTCGGGTATCGGGATCACGCCGTTCGTGTCGATGGTGCGGTCGCTTGACGGCGCCGACCTGTCGGGACTGACCGTGGTCCATGTCTTGCGCTCGTCGGAACGGACCGTCTACGACGACGAGTTGGACTCTGCCAGAGGGGCCTCGGCACGGGTGGTCACGGTCATCGCGCCGGAACTCGCCGACGGCGTCGACGATCCCGACCGTCTGGCGGAGCTCGTCGGTCCGGACATCGCGGGTGCGCACTACTACGTGTCGGGCACACCGGGATTCGTCGAACGCACCTCGTCGACGATCCGGCATCTCGATCCGTCGACCAGGTTGCGTCCGTGGCGTATCCACACCGACTCGTTCACCGGTTACTGATGGGCTTCGAATATCCCTGCGAGATCGTCACCCCTGACGCGGGAGTTCGGCGCTCTACCCGGCCAGCGCCCGCAAGAAGAAGCCGAGATTCGCCGGTCTCTCCGCGAGGCGACGGACGAAGTAGCCGTACCACTCGGTGCCGTATGGGATGTACACGCGCACTCGGGCGCCCGACTCGACGAGCCGTCGCTGCTCGTCAACCCGGATGCCGTACAGCATCTGGTGCTCCCACGTGCCGGGGGCGCGGTCGAACTCCGCCGCCAGGATCGAGGCCTCCTCGATCATCGTCGGGTCGTGGCTGGCGACCATTGGATAGCCGTTGCCCTTCATCAGGATTCGCAGGCAGCGGAGGTAGGCCTCGTCGACCTGGTGACGGTCGGGGTAGGCGACCGCCGGCGGTTCGGCATAGGCGCCCTTGCACAACCGGATTCGTGCGCCCGTTGCCGCGAACTCGGCGCAGTCGGCCTCGGTACGACGCAGATACGCCTGCAGCACGGTCCCGACCTCGGGGAAATCCTGTCGCAGTGACCGCACGATGGCCAGACGCTCGTCGACGGTCGCGTGATCCTCGGCGTCGATGGTGATCAGTGCCCCGGCGTGGTGCGCTGCCGCGGTGATGGTCCGGGCGTTCTCCTCGGCGATCTTGGCGCCGTGTTCGGGCAGCCGTTGACCCAGCGCAGTGAGTTTCACCGACACCTCCAGCGCACCCGGACGTACCGGACCCAGGCCCGGCATCGCTTCCAGCAGAGACACATAGGCGGCGACCGTGGCGTCGGCCTGTGATTCGTCGACGGTGTCCTCGCCGAGGAAGTCGATGGTCACCGCCAGCCCGTCGTCGAGTTCTCCTCGGATGGCGGCGAGGACGTCGTCGAGCGTTTCGCCGGGCACGAACCGGCGCACGACCTTCTCGGTCACCGACCATCGCTGCGAGGTCTGTTTGATCCGTTCGCTGCGCGCCGCGGCGGCGATCGTCGGGCGCAGGAGGGTGTCGAAGAGCGTGCTCAACTGGAGACCCCCGTGAAGTCGGTGCTCATGTGCGGGTACCGGGTCGTGGTCGGCGGTGTGAACGTCTCCTTGATCGTGCGGCTCGACGTCCAGCGCAACAGGTTCTGCTTCGACCCCGCCTTGTCGTTCGTGCCCGACGCCCGACCGCCACCGAACGGCTGTTGGCCGACGACGGCACCGGTCGGCTTGTCGTTGATGTAGAAGTTTCCGGCCGCATTGCGGAGCCGGTCCGACGCGAGAGCGACCGCCGCGACGTCGGTCGCCATGACCGCGCCGGTCAGCGCGTACTTCGCCGTCGTGTCGACCAGGTCGAGCACGGTCTCGTAGTCGGCGTCGTCGTAGACGTACACCGCCAGGATCGGGCCGAAGTACTCCGTGGAGAACGACTCGTCCCGCGGGTCGTCGGACAGCAACACGGTGGGGCGCACGAAGTACCCGACCGTGTCGTCGACCTGCCCGCCGACGGCGACGGTGACCTGCGGCGAGGACTTGGCGCGCCGCAGCGCCGCGATGTTCTTGTCGAAGGCACGCTGATCGATCAGGGCGCCACCGAAGTTCGACAGGTCGCGGACGTCACCGTAGGTGATTTCGGCTGTCTCGCCGAGGAAGTCGTTACCCATCTTGTCCCACACCGACCGGGCGATGTAGGCGCGTGAGGCGGCCGAGCACTTCTGGCCCTGGTACTCGAACGCGCCGCGGATCAATGCCGTTCGGAGAGCGTGCGGTTCGGCGGAGGAATGGGCGACGATGAAGTCCTTGCCGCCCGTCTCGCCGACCAGGCGCGGGTAATTGCGGTACTTGTCGATGTTGTTGCCGACCGCTCGCCACAGGTACTGGAAGGTCGTGGTCGATCCGGTGAAGTGGATTCCGGCCAGGTTCTCGTCGGCGAGAACCACATCCGACACGGCACGTCCGTCGCCGTGGACGAGGTTGATGACTCCGGGAGGCAGTCCGGCGGCTTCGAGGAGTGCCATCGTGTACTGCGCCGAATACGCCTGTGTGGGAGAGGGCTTCCAGATCACGGTGTTGCCCATCAGCATCGGCGCCGTCGGCAGATTCGCGGCGATGGCGGTGAAGTTGAACGGGGTGACCGCGTAGACGAATCCGTCGAGCGGACGCTGATCGAGCCGATTCCAGACACCCGGTGACGACACCGGTTGTTCGGCGAGTATCTCGCGTGCGAAAGCGACGTTGAACCGCCAGAAGTCGGCGAGCTCGCAGGGCGCGTCGATCTCGGCCTGCTGCACCGACTTCGACTGGCCGAGCATCGTCGCGGCGGCGATCCGTTCACGCCACGGCCCCGACAGCAGTTCGGCCGCGCGCAGGATCACCGCGGCCCGGTCGTCGAAGCTGGTGTGCGCCCAGTCGTCCTTTGCGTCCATCGCGGCGTCGACGGCCGCACGGGCGTCGTCGTGCGTGGCGTTGGTGAGGAATCCGAGCACCTCGTGGTGCGCATGCGGCTGCACGACGTCGATCTGATCGCCGTGCCCGAGATGCAGTCGACCGCCGATGATGTGCGGCAGCTCGCGTCGGCCGGCGCTGGACTGGCGGGTGAGTTCGTTGACGATCCGGGTGCGCTCGGGCGACCCGGGGGCGTAGGTGTGCACCGGCTCGTTGACCGGGCGAGGGGGAGTGGTGATGGCGTCCATGACGTCAGTTCACCTGCGGAGGGCGTTCCCGCGATATGGCCGATCGGCAAACCGGACAGCCGTAGCCTTGTCCGTATGGACAAATCTCCGGGCGTCGCGCTCGGGTGTCTCATCCTGGCCCTGGACCGGACGGTGGCGACCCTGGTCACCGCACCGCAGGGACTCGACGTGCCGGTGCGGAGCCTCGCGATGATCGACATCGACGACGTCCACTTCGGCCTCGGTCGCGCGGCACGGTCGGCCGATGTGTTCCTGCTGGTCGGCCTGCCCGACGAGGTGAGCACCGAACTGCTGGCCGGCCTCGGCATCCATCGCCCCGTCGCCGTCATGAGCAAGACGTCGTCGGCGACCCTCACCGACCTCGCCGATCGACTCGGTATCGCGGTCGTCGCCATCGACCCGCACGCCCGGTGGGAGCGCATCTACAACCTCGTGTCGCGCGTCCTCGACACCGCGCGGCGTTCGCCGGACGACGGCGAGTCGATGGAGTCGGGCGCCACCGGTGATCTCTTCGAACTCGCGGCCGAGGTCGCACGGCGCACCGGCGGACTGATCAGCATCGAGGACGAGCGATCGCACGTGCTGGCCTACAGCACGGCCGGCGACGAGGCCGACGATCTGCGACGGTTGTCGATCCTCGGCCGCGAGGGCCCGCCGGAGATGCTCGCCTGGCTTCGGCAGTGGGGTGTGATGGACGCGCTGCGCACGTCGGCGCGGGTGGTCGCGGTCGACGCGCGAACCGACCTCGGCCTGCGGGAACGCCGCGCGGTCGCGATCCGGGCCCCGGGCACGGCCGAGTTTCTGGGGGTCGTCTGGTTGCAGCGCGGTGCCGGACCGTTCGCCGACGACACCGACGAGGTGCTCACCGGAGCGGCCGCGGTCGCCGCCCGGGTGATCGCCCGTCGTCGATCCGCGGGCACCGAACACGACGAACTGGTCCGTCGGCTCCTCGGCGCGCGCGGCGACATCATCGACGTCGACGCACTCGCCGCTCAGCTCGGCGTCGACCCGTCCGTCGCAGTGGTCCTCGTCGGATTCGCGACGACCGGTTCGGCCGAAGGCGCCTCGGTGCCGTTGTCGGAGAACGCCACTCGCATCTCCGCGCTCACCCTGCACGCCAGCGCGTTCAGTCCGCTGTCGGTGACCTCGACCATCGGCGACCGTGCCTACGTGGTGCTCCCCGGTGTGACGGATGGTGCCGCGGTCGAATGGGCGCGGGTGTCTGTCGACGTGACGCAGCGGCAGTTCGGTTTTCGCATCCGCGCGGTGGTCGCCGGACCCCACACCCTCGCCGCGGTACCCGAACTGCGCAGCCAGATCGACCGCGTGCTCGACGCGGCTTCCCTCGAAGGCCAACTGATCGACGACGTCACCACCGTCGCGGGCTCACGCACCGGGGTCCTGCTCGGCGAGATCGTCGCGCTCCTCGCCGAGAACCCCGACCTCGTCGACCCGCGGGTCTCTGACCTCGCCGACCTCGACGCCCGCACCGGTAGCGATTTCACCGTCTCCCTGCGCGCCTACCTCGACCGTTTCGGCGACGTCCGGTCGGCCGCCAACGATCTGCACGTCCACCCGAACACGTTGCGCTACCGCATCCGACGCATCGAGACCCTCACCGGGATGGACCTCGAGGACCCGGCGACCCGGCTTGTCGTGGCATTGTCGTTGCGGGTGCGGTAGGAGCTGAAAACCGCCCCCGAAAACCACCCTGTGCAGCGGCACCGACGACACTATGTCTTCGGCGCCGCCGTGGAGGGTCGACCTCAGGGGCGGTTTCCAGCTCGGGTGAGTACCCGAGATGTCAGAGGATCGTGAGCATCTCGTTGTAGGTGGGCAGCGGCCAGAGGTCGTCGGCGACGATGCTCTCGAGCGTGTCCGCGACCTCGCGCACCGCGGCCATCGCCGGGATCAGCGTCTCGTGTGCGTACTTCGACTCCTCGTAGGTGCTCTCGCCGTGCATACCCGCGATGCCCTCGTCGAGGGTGACCACGGCGGCGTGCAGTGTGCCGATCAGTTCGGTGATCTCGGTGAGAAGCGGTGTGGAAGATTCGATCCCGGCCATCTTCAGCGACGCGGCGGTGCCGGCGAGCTCGCCCTGGTAGCGGATCGCGGCCGGCATGATCATCGTCTTCGCGATCTCCGCGGTCTCCTTGGCCTCGACGAGGATGGTGAGCCCGTAGTACTCGAAGATGACGTCCTCGCGGGCCTCGAGTTCACGGGCCGACAGCACCCCGTACTTCTCGAAGATCTCGACGACCTCGGGTGCGGTGTACTCGGTGACGGCGTCGACGGTGGTGCGGAGGTTCTTGAGACCGCGCGCGGCGGCCTCTTCCTGCCACTCGTCGGAGTAGCCGTTGCCGTTGAAGATCACGGCACCGTGGGCGTTGACGATCTCCTGCAGCACCTTCTGCACGGCGTCGTTGAGGTCGGCGCCGTCGGCGAGCAATTTCTCCAGTTCGGAGGAGATGTAGTCGATGGAGTCGGCCAGGATGGTGTTGATCGCGACCATCGGGTCGGAGATCGATTGGTTGGAACCCGGTGCGCGGTACTCGAATCGGTTGCCGGTGAACGCGAACGGGCTGGTGCGGTTGCGGTCGCCCGGGTCGGCTTTCAGCGGCGGTAGGGTGTCGACGCCGAGCTCGAGGACGCCGGCCGTCTTGGAACCGGTGGCGCCACCCTTGGCGATCTGCTCGAAGACGTCCATCAGCTGCTCGCCGAGGAAGATCGAGATGATCGCCGGCGGAGCCTCGTTCGCACCCAGACGATGATCGTTCGACGCCGACGCGACGGCGGCGCGCAGCAGGCCGCCGTAGGAGTGGACGGCGCGGATGATCGCACCGCAGAAGGTGAGGAACTGCATGTTCTCGTGCGGGGTGTCGCCGGGGTTGAGCAGGTTGCCCTGGTTGGCATTTCCGAGTGAGAAGTTGACGTGCTTGCCCGAGCCGTTGACGCCGGAGAACGGCTTCTCGTGCAGCAGGCACTTCATGCCGTACTTCTCCGCGACCGCCTTCATCGTGGTCATCATCAGCTGCTGGTGATCATGGGCCAGCACCGAGCGCTCGAAGACCGGTGCGATCTCGAACTGGCCGGGGGCGACTTCGTTGTGGCGGGTCTTGGCCGGGATGCCCTGCTTGAACAGCTCGCGGTCGAGTTCGATCATGAACGACAGCACGCGTTCGGGGATGGCGCCGAAGTAGTGGTCGTCGAACTCCTGACCCTTCGACGGCGGGGCGCCGAACAGGGTGCGGTTGGAGGTCATCAGGTCGGGGCGCGCGTAGAAGAAGTGCTCGTCGATCAGGAAGTACTCCTGCTCCGCGCCGGCGTAGGAGACGACGGTGTCGACGTTCTCGTGGCCGAAGAGCTTCAGCAGACGCATTGCCTGCTTGCTCATGGCCTGCTGGCTGCGCAGGAGCGGGGTCTTCTTGTCCAGTGCCTCACCGGTCCACGAGATGAAGATCGTGGGGATGCACAGGGTGTTGCCGTTCGGGTTCTCCAGGATGTACGCCGGGCTCGTGACGTCCCAGCCGGTGTAACCGCGGGCCTCGAAGGTGCCGCGCAGACCGCCGTTGGGGAAGCTCGACGCGTCGGGCTCACCCTGCAGCAGCGTCTTGCCGGCGAACTCGGCGAGCGACGCACCGCTCGAATCGGGTTCGAGGAACGAGTCGTGCTTCTCCGCCGTGAATCCGGTGAGTGGGTAGAAGACGTGCGCGTAGTGGGTGGCGCCCTTCTCGATGGCCCAGTCCTTCATCGCGACCGCGACGTAGTCGGCGAGGGTCGGGTCCATCGGGCAGCCGGTGTCGATCGTTGCCGCGACCGCCTTGAAGACATGCTTCGGCAGGCGCTTCTTCATGACCGACAAGCTGAACACGTTGCGTCCGAAGGTGTCTGCCAACGGCTCGGTGAATCCGGGTGCCGACACCTCGTAGGTCGTCACGGCCTCGATGGCCTGACGGCGGGACATGCTGCCACTCATGGTTACTCCTGGTGTTTATCGTCGACCACCGGCAGGTCGGCACGACGACGTCGCTAGGTTGTCGCTGGTTGCGAGCGACTCGACGCTATGAGCTGGGTGTATGCGCCCCGTTGCCCCCGTGTGACGCTGAGGAAAACTAGTGTCCCGGCAGGTGTCTCGGCACAATTCGTCCGTTCGGACGACTCAGCAGCTCACTGCAGCGTGGCGTCGTCGCCCATCACGGCACCTTCACGACGCGGGTCGGCGCCGCCGATCCACCCGGAGTCGTGGCGCATGATCGCGCTGAGACCGCTGGACTGTTCGTCGACGGACACCTCTTCGCCCCGTTCGCGGAGGCCCCGCACCAGCGGATCGTGCGCGCCGTCGTCGGCGGTGTCGACCAGTGGGTGTTCGCCACCGACGTTCGACGTCGGGGTGTTGGCCGAGCCGAAGTCGATCATCGACACCGCCTGCTGCGGGTTCAGGCCCCAGTCCAGCATTCCGACAAGGGTTTTCACGACGAACTGGATGATGACCGATCCGCCCGGCGAACCCAGCGCGGCGATCACCTGTGCCGGCGCGCCGTCGGTGCCCGGTTGCATCACCAGGGTCGGCGCCATCGACGACCGCGGACGCTTACCGGGGGACACCCGGTTGGCGAGCAGGGCGCCGTCGTCGTCGCGCGGTTCGGCCGCGAAGTCGGTGAGCTGGTTGTTGAGCAGGAAGCCGTCGACCATGTGGTAGCTGCCGAACGCCGATTCGATGGTCGTCGTCATCGATGCGACGTTGCCGTAGCGGTCGGCGACGGTGATGTGGCTGGTGCCGTGTTCGTTGCCGGGATGCGAACCGAGCGGGACCGGACCGAGGTCCCCGGCCGGTGCCTCACCCAGGGAGGAATCGGGTTTGATCAACCCGGCGCGCGCCTGCAGATATGCGGGATCGAGGATGGTCTCGACGCCGCGTCCCGGCAGCGGCACGAAATCCGGGTCGGCGACGTACTTGTCACGGTCGGCATAGGCGAGTCGCTCGGCCTCGGTGATCAGGTGCACCGCTGCGGGATCCGGCCGGCCACCGTCCCGGCTCGCCTCGGCGTCGCCGTCTGACTCGGTGGGGCCCATCGTCGGCAGGTCGAAGTTCTCCAGGATGCCCAGCGTGGAGGCGACGGCGATGCCGCCCGACGACGGTCCGGGCATGGCGACGATCTGGCGGCCGCGGTACTCCGTCACGATGGGTTCGCGGGCGATCGCCCGGTAGTCGCGCAGGTCGTCGACGGTCATCAGGCTCGGCGTCATACCGCCGGCGGTGCTGCCCGCTTCGGCGACGATCGCCTGGGCGAGCGGGCCGTCGTACATCGCGTCGGCGCCGTCGGCGGCCAGAACGCCAAGGGTTTTGGCGTACGCCGGGTTGACCAGGTCGGTGCCCGCGGGCTTCGCCGTGCCCTCGCCGGTCAGGAAGTAGGTGCGGGCCTCCTCGTCGGCCTTCAGCTCCGGTGCGGAGGCGGCGATCGCCCCGGCCAGTCGTGGGCTGATCTCGAAACCGCTGTCCGCCAGGGTGATCGCCGGTTCGAACAGGTCGCGCCAGGCCTGCTTGCCGTACTCGCCGTGGACCATGTCGAGCATCCGCAGCACGCCGGGGACGCCGATCGATCGTCCCGACGCGCGGGCACTCGGTACGGGCGGCGCCGGGTCGGTCGGGGAGATCTGCGTCAGGTAGGTCTCGGTGGCGGCCGCGGGTGCCGTCTCGCGGCCGTCGAAGGCGCGCACCGTGTTCGACGCCGCGTCGTAGTAGAGGGCGAAGGCGCCGCCGCCGATACCCGACGACTGCGGTTCGACGAGCCCGAGCACCATCTGCGCGGCCACCAGGGCATCGGCCGCGGTGCCACCGTCGCGCAACACCTCGCAGGCCGCGCGGGTGGCCAGCGGATTGGCCGTCGCCGCGGCGTAGGTCCCGGTCCGGACCGGCTTCATCCCGCTGCGGTAACCTGATGCGATCTCGGGTCGGGTCGCGATGTCGGTGGGGGCGGCCGAGGCCTCCTGGGCGTCGATGAGCTCGCCGTTCGGGATCTCCGCGCAGGTGACCGGCGCGGCGGACGGTTCGTCGGCGTCGGACCCGCACGAGGCGACGACCAGCGTGGCGGCGACCGCGACCACCGTCAGCCGGAGGCCGCGGGATCCGAGATGATGACTTCCCCGACGGCGTCTCATGGACCTCAGCGTACGGTCACCGCGCAGGGCGGACCGACCGAACGGCGATGCCCACCCCGATCACCGCGAGACAGGCGAAACCGAACGTCAGCAGTCGTGCCGACCCGACCGCGTCGGCGCCGAAGCTGACGAGCAGACCGGCCGCAGCCGACCCGACGGTGTTGGCGACCATCTGCACGGAGTTTATGCCCGCCGATGCGCGCGCGGCTTCGGCCTGGTCGTCGGTGATGCCCATGGCGGCGGTCGCGATGTGCGGGAAGGCCATGCCGATGCCCATGCCGGCGACGACGAGGCAGACATACCAGCCGGCGATCGCGATCGGTGCGGTCGAGGACTGGAGGAGGCCGTAACCGGCCAGGCCCGCGGCGAGGAACGCCGGCCCCGCGACGCGGGCGGCCGATGCCGAGCGGCCGTGGGCCCACGTGCTGCTGGCTATCTGCGCGACCGTCCACCCGGTCGACAGCGCGGCCGGCAGAAGACCCGCGGTGAAAGGTGACAGCCCGCCGACCTGCTGGCCGAACAACGGGAGGAAGGCCTCGGCGGTCGACCCGGCCGCCAACACCGCGATCGAGAGGTAGATCCACTTGAGGGGATTGCCCACCGAATAGGTGAGACGGGGGAGCAGGCCGGTGTCACCGCGTCGATCGACGGCCACGAAACCGAGCAGGGCGAGCAACGCGACACCGCCGAGAACCACGACCGCCGTCGTCGAACCGGAGATCGCGGCCACCGAGACCGCCCCGGCTGCGACGGTCACCGCTGCCAGCGATGCCCATGGCAACGGGTGCCGGTCGCCGGAGCCGCGACCGCGCGGCAGCACCCGGGCGGCCACCGCGGCGATGGCCAGCGTGACGACGGTCAGGAACCAGAAGGAGCCCCGCCACAGTCCGACCTCGGCGAACATGCCGCCGATCGCCGGACCCACGATGTTGCCGACACCCCACATCGCCGAGATCATCGCCACGGCCCGGCCCCAGATGCGCTGCGGCAGGGCGATCTGCACGACCGCGAACGCCAGGCCGGTGAGAAGTCCGCCGCCGAGTCCCTGGATCAGCCTGCCGATCAACAGGATCGGCATGGTCGGGGTGAGCGCGCAGACCAGTGAGCCCGCGGCGAACGCGGAGAACCCGATCAGATAGGCGCCCCGGGCGCCGAACTGGGCCAGCGCGCGCGTCACTAACATCGACGCCACGACGGAGGCGATCAGGAAGACCGTGACGACCCAGGCGTAGAACTGTTCGCCGCCGATGTCGGCGACGGTGCTGGGCAGCGAGGCCGAGGTGAGGAAGGTGTTGATGGCGAAGACGAGGATGCCGCCGGCGAAGACCGACACCGCGGCGCGGTGTTCACGGGCGAGTAGTTCGGACCATCCGCCCGTTGACGTCGACACCGTCTGAAGGAATATCGGACCCGGCGACGGGGGGCAAATCGGTGGGCCGTGTCCCGCGCCCGGAAGCGGTACCGACCGCATAGTGTCGATCGGGAACAGCACGGCCACACCGGGCCGGGCACGCGAGAACGGGGTAGAGCGTGGGAGTGGTACGTCATCAGGCCGTGGTCGATGCGCCTCGGGACAAGGTCTTCCAGTACGTCGACGGGTACCAGAACGTCCCCGAGTACCTGATGGGTGTGACCCGCTTCGAGCCGCGGACCGAGCAGACCCAGGGTCTGGGCTCCGTCTTCGAGCTGACGATCGACGTCGGTCCGAAAAAGCTCAAGTCGGTCGTGGAATGCACCCGGTACGGCGTCGACGAGCTGATCGAACTCAAGGCGATCGAGGGTTTCCAGGCCGACACCACCTGGCGGTTCCTCGACGCGAACAAGGGCACCGAACTGCAGGTGGAGTTCAGCTACACCCTGCCCGGCGGCATCGCGGGTCGAGTGCTCGGTGGCATCGTCGGGCCGTTCGCCGCCCAGGCCATCAAGCACACGGAGGCCACCATCGCGAAGAACGTGGTCGCCGGGGGCTGAGCACGTCTCACGTCCCGGTGACCCCGTCGGCGGTGTCGTCGCCGTGCGCGACGACCCGATTCGGCAGGTTCCTCGAGAAGAGCAGCGCCAGCACGAGCAGCACGAACACGATGAACAGGGCCTGCTGGATCGCGGCGACCTGCGCGTCGGCGTAGGCCTCGGACACGGCCTGCGCGGCGGACTCCGAGCCGCCGGAGTCCAGGACCAGGGTGCGTGCCTGATCCGCCGAGATGATGGGCACCCCGGCGTCGTCGACGGTGGAGACGATCTGCTGTTGCTCTGTGGCGGACAGTGATTCGGTGTCGCCGACGGTGGAGAGGAAACCCGACGACAGCAGGAGGATGAACACCGAACCGGCGACCGCCGTACCGAACGACGAGCCGAGGTTCTGGAAGGTGCCCTGTAGTCCGCCGACCTCGGAGGTGTCCTTCTCCTCGACCGCGGACATGTTGACGTTGCCGAGTTGGGAGGCGAGGAGGCCGAAACCTGCTCCGACGACGAACATCCCGATGGCGAAGGCCACGTTGCGCAGGTCGACCCCGACCGCGGCGATCACGAAGAGGACGCCGATGGCCATGATGATCTGCCCGCCGCGGGCGATGAAGCGGGCGGAGCGTCGTGCGGTGAGCCAGGAACCGAGGACCGAGAACAACACCAGGCCCACCGACAGCGGCAGGATCTTGATCCCGGTCTGCAGGGCATCGCGTCCCAGCATCGTCTGCAGGTAGACGGGCACCACGAAGAAGAGCGCGGCGATCGCGAAGTACTGCGCGAGGAACCCGCCGAGTCCGCTGCGCAGCGCGGGTATCCGCAGCAGTTCGACGCGGAGCAGCGGCTGCCGGCCGGTACGGGCAAGGGCGCGTTGACGATCGACGAACAACCAGAGCACGACGACGCCGATCAGCAACAGGTAGGCGACGGGGGACACGCCCAACGGCGCGATCTCGTTCCCGTTGATCTCCGGCGGATGCTGCGGCTTCAGCCAACCCCAGGTCTTCGACTGCAGCACACCGTAGACGATGAGCGCCAGGCCGCCGGCCGACGCGAGAACGCTCAGCGGATCGATCCGCACATCGCGGTCACGTTCGACGTCGTGGATCAGGCCGGCCGCGAACAGGACGATCACCATGACGACGGTCTCCGCGACGAAGACGTACCGCCAGGAGGCGTAGGTGGTCATCAGGCCGCCGAGCAGTGGGCCGACGGCAGCGGCGAGTCCGGTCACCGCGCCGAGGACCGAGAAGGCGGTGACCCGGGCCTTCCCGGTGTAGTTGATGGCGGCCAGGGAGGCGATCGCCGGGATGACGAGCACCGCCCCGAGTCCCTCGACCAGGGACCAACCCAGCATGAGAACGGTCAGGTTGGGGCTCAATGCGGTGGTGAGCGAGCCGATCCCGTAGATGACCGCGCCGATCTTGAAGGCTCGGGCCCGGCCCATGAGATCGCCGAGTTTGCCGCCGGTCAGCATGAACGCCGCCATCGTCAGCGCGTAGAACGTGATCGCGGCCTGCATGCCGGTGATCGAGGTGCCCAGATCGGCGGCCACGACCGAGATTGACACGTTCATGACGGTGCTGTCGAGCACCATCACGAACTGGGAGACCGCGAGGATGACGATGACCGACCACGAACGCATCGCGGAACTCCCCTCAGCTGGACGGTGATCCGACGATTGTCCCAGCCGGGAGCCGTCAGCGCGGCGGATCGAGCATCGGGACGAGGAATCGTCTCGCGATGTCGGCCAACTGGGCGTCGTCGGTGATGTCGACGACGCGACTCGGCACGGTGAGGAACGACGCCGAGATGCGCACCATCATCTCGGCCACGATCTCGATGTCGAGGTCCTCGGAGATGTTGCCCGCCAACTGTTCTCGTCGTAGTTGAGCGGCCACGAACTGCTGCACGACGGAGAGCAGGAGGCCGTCGTCGCCGATCATCGATTCGATGAGCATGCTCGACTCGGAGTCGGCCATCCCGCTGATCAGGGGGTTGCTCGCGACGGCCCGCAATGATCCGACAAATCCGACGACCACGCGCTCGGCCACCGTCTGCGCGGCCGGGATGTCGGCGCGGAACTGGTCGAAATAGCGCCGGAACTCGCGGAGGACCACCTCGTCGACGAGGGCGTCCTTGGTGGCGAATTTCCGGTAGAGGGTCACCCGAGTGACGCCCGCGTTCTTGGCGACCTTCTCCATGGGTGTCCGCTGGATGCCGAGTCGGCAGAAGAGGTCGAAGGCGGCGTCGAGAAGACGTTCGGCCGTCGGGTCGGATTCGGTGTCGGTGGGGTTCACGGACCCGAGGAACGCGCGGTGGATCACCGAGCTCGACGACGAACCGACCGGCATCAAGCCCGGACCGGGGATGTCCGCAGCGGACGACGGCATCGGCGATTCCCTTCGGTGTGGCGATCGATCTGCCCGGATCAACGATCGCAAATCCGAGAATGTCGGAGTGTCCTGAGTCTCTCGATGCTATCAAGGATACAAGGTTACGAAGATTGTCACATTGATACATCGGACTGAACGGGACGGGGCCATGCACGATCTGAACAGGCGCAAGCTACTCAAGGCAGGAGGGGTCGTCGGAGCGGCCGGGGCGGTGGCCGCGGTGGCCCCGGCGACCCCGTGGACGTGGTCGCCGGCGAACTCGCTGCCGGGCCGCGGTGCGGGCGCCGACCCGCGCACCCTCTGGGACGACGAGGCCGACCCGGTGATCGCGAAGGTCATCGACAGTGGTCAGGCGCCGAAGGTCAACAAGCTGCTGCGGACCTGGCACAAGAACTCGCAGCCGCTGCCGGCCGGGCTGCCGCCGGAGCTGCGCGACTTCATGGAGCACGCGCGGCAGCTGCCGTCGTGGACCGACCGGTCCAAGCTGGCCGCCGCGGTGAGGTTCAACCAGAAGCGCGGCACGTACCTCGGCATCATCTACGGCTTCGCGAGCGGCATGATGAGCACCCTCATCCCCAAGGAGGCGCGGGCGGTCTACTACTCCAAGGGTGGATGGGACCTCAAGGACCGCATCTCCAAGACCGCCAAACTCGGCTACGACATCGGATCTCTCAACGCCTACCAACCCGACGGCGAGATGGTCGTCACCTGCCTGAAGACCCGGATGGCACATGCCGGCGTCCGACACCTCCTCCCGCAGTCACGGCACTGGGTGCACTCCGCATCGGAGGATGTGCCGATCAGCCAGGCCGACATCATGGTGACCTGGCACAGCCTGCCGACCACCGTGATGCGCAACTTCGAGAAGTGGCAGGTGCCGATCGCTGCCGACGAGTCGGCGGGCTTCCTGCATTCGTGGCAGATCACCGCGCACATGCTGGGTGTCAAGGATGAGTACATCCCGGCGTCGTGGAATGCCGCCGAATCCCAGGCGAGGCAGGTGCTCGACCCGATCCAGCACCCCACGCCGGAGGGTCGCAAGCTCGCGGACATGCTGCTCGACCTGGGTATGAATCTGGACCTGACCCTGCTCTCACGCGGAGTGCTCGGGGCGTTGACCCGATTCATGCTCGGCGACAAGGCCGCCGACGGGCTGAACATCCCGCGCGAACCCGTGTGGACGCCGCTGCTGGAGACGGCCTGGACGCCGTACGTACTGGTCCGTGAAGGCCTGCTGAACGTCGGGATGCCGCGCGAGGCGTACTGGATGATCGACGAATTCCTCCGCCAGTTCGTCCTCTTCTACATGTCGGAACTGCGGATGCCGATCAACATCGAGATCCCGGTGTTCAACAACCCCAAGTACCGGTGACTGCGGCGATCGACCTCTGTTTGACTGCCGACGAGGCTACGAGGTTTCGGCTGCGACCTTTCGGTCCTGCTTCTTCTCGCGCTTCGGCAGCAGGGGGATGCGGGGCCGGGCGGTCAGCCATTTGCTGAACGGGAGGCGCAGCAGTAGGTCGACGACGATCAGCGAGCTGGTGAGAACGACCGCGATGAGGATCAGCGACCGCAGGATCGCCGAGTGCGGGAACCACTCGAACAGCCCGCTGAGGAATCCGACGCGTCCGAGGACGTCGAGGATGAGCGGGTGGACGGCGAAGACGCCGAACGCGCGCAGTGTCGCCTGCGAGACGAACTTCGCCGCGGCCGGACGGCCCGCTGCGCGGCGGTCGTCCCAGACGAGACCGATCAGCCACAGCAACACGAACCCGCCCACGAGCCACGGCAGCGACACCGGATTCCAGGCGGTGTTCGCCTTCCACGGGACATTGCCCGGCGAGGTCGCCAGCAGGTAACCGGCGACGGTGAAGGCCGCACATCCCGCGGCGACGAGCACCACCGTGGCCATGTGTTCACGCAGCCACTTGTCCACGGCCTGCTGGTGCTGCGCCGCGAGCACACCCATGGCGACGAACAGCGCGTACATCGGCAGCGTCTTCCAGAGGTGGTGATAGGCGACGTCCCAGGCGGCGCCCGACGGCCGCGGCAGGTACTGGTAGATGACGAACATCGTGATCTGGATGAGCGCGCCACCGGACAGCAGGAGCCACGGCCGGTTGCGGCCGCGGTCGAAGATCCAGGAGATGAGCGGGAAGAACAGATAGATCTGCATCGAGATCAGCAGGAAGTACAGCTGGTACTTGCCCTCGCCGACGAACAGGTCGTGCACGAGCCCGGAGAGCCACTCGCCGGCGGGCGGGAAAGGGTTGTCCCGGATGATCACGTGATCGGTGACCGCGTAGATGAGCGTCCAGGCGAGATAGGGGCCGACGACCAGGCCGAAGCGACGACGCCAGAACTGCGCCGGCGACATCTCGCGCCCCTGCATGCTCAGCACGAGGACGTAGAGCGTCACTGCGACGAACCCGTAACGGGTGAGGTGGCACAGGGTGCCGACCAGATTGGCGCCGCGGACCTCGTCGGGCCCGCCGTTGATCGCGTTCACACTGTGCGCGACCACCACGAAGGTGAACAAGAACACGCGCACGAAGTCGGCGGTGTGAGCGCGAGAGCGCGATTTCCCGAACGGGGTGGCAGCCGGGGTCGTCGTCGCCGGCGCGACGCCGGTCGTGTCCGACTCCGCAGACGTGCCGGTCTCGCTGTCGGCGGTGCGCGCCGAGCCCGCTGCGTGCACCAACGCAAAGACCTCCCCGGTTGACCAAACTGTTACCCGACCGAAGTGTACGGGCCGAATCTGGCAGGAACCCCAATGCCGGGTGGATCCAGTGGCGACAATCACAGCCCGAATTGCCCGGTTCGTGCCTCCTGTCGACTATAGCGACGATCGGAAGCGGGTGCCGGATGGAGATGGTGCGGTCGGCGTCGAGCGCTGACGTAGACTGCCGTGTGGTCGTCACGCGGTGTCGCGCGCCGGCCTGGTTACTGCGCCTTCGTAGCTCAGGGGATAGAGCAACCCTCTCCTAAAGGGTAGGTCGTAGGTTCGAATCCTACCGAGGGCACCACTTGCCATTTCCTGGCTCGAACCTGCGCTCTGCGCGGGTTCGAGCTATGAGGTCGCGGCGGATTTCGTGAAGCGACGCCGATATACCAGCGGCGAGACCCCCACGGATGCCGCGAAGTGGTGACGGAGCAGGGTTGCCGAGGTGAATCCGACCAGCCGCGCGACCTCTTCGACCGGCGCGTCCGTCGATTCGAGCAGGTTTTTCGCGGCCAGTACGCGCTGTTCGGTGAGCCATCGTCGCGGTGACACCCCGACCTCGTCGACGAACCGCCGCGCGAACGTCCGGCCGGACATGTGCATCCGTTCCGCCATGTCGTCGACGCTGATGTCACGGTCGAGGTGTTCGAGTAGCCAACTGAGCAGTGCGCCGAAACCTTCGTCGGAGCAGGCGGGCATCGGTGCATCGACGAACTGTCGCTGTCCGCCGTCGCGGTGCGGTGAGACGACCATGCGACGGGCGATCCGGTTCGCGACGCCAGGACCCCACGCCTCGCGGACCAGGTGCAGCGACGCGTCGATCCCGGCTGCGGTGCCGGCGCTGGTGGTGATGGGGCCGTCGTCGACGAAGAGGACGTCGGTGTCGACCTTCGCCTTCGGGAACTGTCGTGCCAGCTCCTTGCCGAAGCGCCAGTGCGTCGTGCAGCGTCGGCCGTCGAGCAGGCCCGCGGCGCCGGCGACGAAGGCGCCCGAACACACCGTCAGCACGCGGCCGCCGTTGTCGACCACCGCGCGCACGGTGTCGAGGATCTCCGCGGGGTAGTCGCCGTCGACCATTCCGCCGGGGATGGCGACGAGGTCGACGTCGCGGCACTCGTCGACAGAGTGCGAGACCTGGATCGACACGCCGTTCCCGACGGGCAGCGGCACCGACGGGTCGGGGGAGGCGACACGGAAGTCGAAGCCGGGGACGCCGTCGTCGGTGCGGTCGAGGCCGAACACCTCGTGGACGACGCCGAACTCGAACATCGCGACGTTGCCGTGGAGGAGAACCCCGACCGTTTTCAGCATGAAGCCAGTATGGCAGAAGATTTGCGGACATTGACGTTTGTGCCACTGTTGGCGGTAATCAGTCGGACAGAGAATTACTGCCATGGCAATCACCCTCATCGTTCTCGCCGCCGTGGTCGTTCCGGCCGTCGCCGCGCTCGTGTTCTTCACCCGCCGTACGCCTGCCGGAAGTCGTACGCCGCTCCAGCGTTTCATCGACTGGTGGACCCGCGATCCGAGGCGTCCCTACGGGCCCGACACCGATCGGGTCGCGGCCGAACTGAGCATCCTCACGCGCCGCTACGACCGTCTCGTCTGACGAGGGGCTGCGATACCGTAGCGGGCGTGAGCTCCCAGACCGTTCTCGTCACCGGTGCGACCAGCGGCATCGGCGCCGAAGTCGCCCGACAGTTCGTCGCCCGCGGCCTTCGGGTCTACGGCACCACCCGGAACCCGGACGCCGTGCGCAACCCGATGCCCGGCGTCACCTACGTCCGCCTCGACAACGCCGATTACGACTCCGCCACCGCCTGCGCCGACCTCGTCGGTCCGGTCGACATCCTGGTCAACAACGCCGGCGAATCGCAGGCGGGCGCACTCGAGGACACCTCGATGCAGGCCATCGAAGAGCTGTTCCGTGTCAACGTGTTCGGGCCGGTCGCCCTCACCAAGGCGGTCCTCCCCGGGATGCGTGAGCGGCGACGGGGCACGGTCGTCATGGTCGGGTCGATGCTGTCGAGCTTCCCGGTCGCGTTCCGGTCCAACTACGCGGCGACCAAGTCGGCGCTGAAGGCCTTCGCGCTGGCTGCGCGTCGTGAGGTGGCGCCGTACGGGATTCGGATGATCTCGGTCGAACCGGGCACCATCGCGACCGGTATCGGCGACCGCCGGTCCATCCACATCGGTGAGAACTCGCCGTATCGCGCCGAGTACGAGACCCTCGCCGCGGCCACCCGCCGCAACGAGGACGCCGGGATAAGTGCGGAGGACATGGCCACCCAGATCGTCGACGCCGCGCTCGCCGAACATCCGAAACCCTTCTACGCCAGGGGGAATCAGGCGGGCATCGTGTTCTTCCTGCGCCGGCTCGCGCCGCGCCAGCTGATCCTGGACATGACCGCACGCAAGCACGGGCTACCGAAGGTGAAGATCTGACCGTGCGAATCACGCTGCGGGTCATCGGGATCGGACCCGGCGGTCCACGCCAGGTCACCCTGCAGGCCATCGACGCCATGGCCGACGTCGACGCCTTCCTCGCTCTCGAGAAGGGAACGGGGAAGAGCGGACTGCTCGACGCACGCCGGGTGATCCTCGACACCCATGCGCGCGAGGGCTGTTCACTCGTCGAGATCCCCGACCCGCCGCGCGACCGTGCGCCCGCCGACTACGACGCAGAGGTCCGACGCTGGCACGCCGCACGCGCGGACCTGATCGCAACCGCACTGCGCGACGAGGTCGGCGACGGCGGCGTCGCGGCCTTCCTCGTGTGGGGTGATCCCGCCCTCTACGACAGCACGCTGCGCATCGTCGACGATCTCTCCGCACGCGACGACCTCGAACTCACGGTCGAGGTGATCCCCGGTGTGACAAGCGCCAGCGCGCTCACCGCCGCGCACGGCATCGTCGCCAACCGCGTCGGGGAACCGATCCACATCACCACCGGTCGTCGCCTCGCCGACACCCCCGCCGGTGCCGACGCCAACCAGATCGTCATGCTCGACGGCGATCTCGCCTTCCGCCACACCGCCGACCCCGACGACCACATCTGGTGGGGCGCATACGTCGGCACCGACGACGAGATCCTCATCAGCGGACGGGTGGGCGACGTGACCGGGCAGATCGTCGAAGCCCGAGCCGACGCCCGCGAACGCATCGGGTGGATCATGGACATCTACCTGTTGCGCAAGGCTTCCCGCCCCGCATGATCGCAGCTCGGTGTAACCGTCTGCTGCGCAAATTCTTACATTCGTCCGGCTGTGGATGACGATCCGATCTTGTCGGTGGGTTGATCTACATTGGTTGGTAACAGATTCAGCCATCCAGGTTGGGCTGTAGACGTTGTGGGGGCAGCGTGAGCAAGTGGACCGATCTTCCGGGCGGGTTTCTCGCCGGGGTCGATGCTGCCCACCCCGAATTGTCTGACACCGCAACCCATATGGAACGGTTCGGTTCGATTCGTCACGGTGAGGCTTATCTGGCGTGGTGCCGGTATGAGTCGATCCTGACCGTCTACGACCAGCTCGTGGTCAACACTCAGGGCGGGTTCTTCATCGACCGCTACACCGAGATGGTGACCCGGGTCTGCCGTGAGGGCGCCGTTACGCGCTACCAGGCTGATCAGTGGGTGGGTGAAGCGCTCGCCCTGCGGGACCGGTTACCGAAGGTGCTGACCACCCTGCGCGACGGCATCCTGTCGCGGGAGTTGATCCAGACCGTCATCTCTCGCACCGACCTCATCTCCGACGACGCCGTCATCGCCGAGCTCGACACCGAGATCGAACGAATCCTGCGCAACCGTAAAGGTGCGTGGTCCAAACCCAGACTGCGGGACATGGTCGACCGCCTGGTCTTTCGGCACGATCCCGACGCGGTGCGGGAACGGCGCAAGGAGGCCCTCGACAAGCGTGGGGTGTGGATCGACAACTTCGTCGACGGCACCGGGGAGATCACCGGTGTGATGGCCGCCGAGAACATCCGCATCGCCGAGAAGGCGGTGAAAGCCCTCGCCGACACCGTCTGCGCGCATGACGGCCGCAAGCGCAACCAGCGCAACTCCGATGCCATGTTCGCGTTGTTGACCGGCACCGCCTACGAGTGCCAGTGCGGGCGTGAGGAGTGCGACGCGGAGGTCCCCGACCCCGCCGAGGTGGTGTGCGCGGTGACCACCGAGGTCATCATTCACGCCGTCACCGACCCCGACACCCTCAACGGCGGCCCCGGCATCGGCTGGGTCGACGGCCACGGTGTCATCTCCGGTGAACACGTCCGCGACCTCGCCCAGCGGCCCGACGCGACCGTCAGACCAGTCACGCCGGTCCGCACCGCACCGACGCGCGTTGTCGCAGAGCGGCCGACGACGAAGACTTCCGACGATCCGGATAGCCCCGTCGAGCCGAGCTCGGCGGATGCCCCGCCGGCAGACATGGTGATCGTCTATCCCGGTGCGCAATCCGCCGACCCTTATCGACCCACCGCCGCGTGCGCCGATTTCGTGCGCGTGCGGGACGGTTACTGCACCGAACCCGGTTGCGCGTGTTCGTCTTTCGCCTCCGACCTCGACCACGTCGCCGAGTACGACCGCACCAACCCCGCACACAGCGGCGCGACGTCGAGTGAGAACCTGAACGCGAAATGTCGGTTCGGGCACCTGCACAAGACCTTCGGTGACTGGATCGACACCCAATACCGCGACGACGAAGGCCACCTCGTCACCGAATACCGGACCCCAGAGGGCTTCGTCATCCTCGGCGACGCGGAAACCCTGGAAGACTTCTTCCCCAACCTTCGACGCATCCGGTACGAACAACCACCCCAAGCGCCACCCACACCACGGGTGATCACGGGCGACGACACCCCGTCCACCAGCAACCGGCTCGCGCAGAAACACGCGCGCCGGCGGGCCGAACGTGCCCGCAACAGGAAGCAGCGTCTCGCCGACGAGACCGAGCCGCCGTTCTAACCGGTCACAACTCCTCGCGCGCCACCAACTCGACCGTGACGAGCATGGCGATCGAACTGACGGCGAGCAGTGCGATGAGCACGAACAACTGCATCGCCGCGGCCGCCCACACCGACGCTCCGCCGAGGACCATGCCGACGAAGGCGCCGGGGATCGTCACCAGACCCACGGCTCGGGTCTGATCGAGCCCGGGGATAAGGGCGCTCGCCGACGCCGCCGCGCAGATCTCGAGGCGGGCATCGCGGGGGAGCAGGCCCAGCGACAGCGCCGCCTCGACCTCGCCGTGGCGAGTGTTCAGTTCGTCGTGGGCCCGACGCCCCGCGAGCGACGTGGTGACCATCGCCCCGCCGAGCAGGATGCCCGCGGTGGGGATGATGGCGATCCCCCTCGCGGGTAGGACACCGATCAGGGCGAGAACGACCACGATGACGATCGTCGGCGCGGCGACCGGCCCGAGACATCGCATGATGGCCGGGAACCCGGCGTGCCGAGGCCGTATCCGCCGAGCCGACGTCCACGCCGCGGCCACCGCCATGACCACGACGAACAGCGCCGACGCCCACAGATGCGGAACCACCACGGCCAGCACGCCGGCCAACGCCGCCAATTGGACGACCGCGCGGAGCGTCGCTACCAAAGTGTCAGTGGCCAAACCACTTCGGCGGTTCACCAGCACCGCGACGACGGCGAGCACGACGATGGCGACCGCCAGGACCGGGCCGATCCGGACGACGGCGTCGCCGATTCCGTTCACACCGGCAAGTTCACCAGATCTGCTGCAGGGCTGCGAGCATGTCGTCGCGGATCTCGCTGCGGCAGATCACGAAATCGGGCATGTAGGGGTGGCGGTTGTTGTAAACGATCTCCGAACCGTCCAGGCGACTGCAGTGCAGGCCCGCCGCCAGGGCGACCCCGACCGGTGCCGCGTTGTCCCACTCGTACTGGCCTCCGGCGTGGACGTAGGCGTCGGCGTCGCCACGGACGACGGCCATCGCCTTGGCGCCCGCCGACCCGACCGGAACCATCTGCAGGCCGAGTCGGTTGGACACATAGCTCGTCTCGTACGAGCCGCCCCATCGCGAGGTCACCATGCGGCGGGTCAGTTCGCCGCCGGGTTTCTCGACGGTGTCGGCGCGGAACAGTTCACCGGTCGCGGGTAGCGACACCGCAGCCTCGGTGACGGTCCCGTTCTCCGTCAACGCCACGTGCACAGCCCAGTCCGCACTGCCCGCGGCGAATTCCCTTGTGCCGTCGAGCGGGTCGATGATCCACACGCGCCGGGCCGTCGCGCGGTCGCCGACATCGGCCGCTTCTTCGGACAGAACAGCGTCGCGCGGACGGTGTTTGCGCAGGACGGTCGAGATCCACGCCTGGGCGAGAGCATCGCCGGCATCGCCGAGCATGCTGCCGGTCAACAGGTCGCCATGACGAATCCCGAGGAGGATCTCCCCGGCTCCCTGGGCGATCCGGGCGGCCAGCTCGGCGTCGGAAAGTCGGGAAGTCATCCCTTTACTAGAGCACACTGGTGGCATGCCCGAGCTCCCTGAGGTGGCCGCCATCGCCGACTATGTCGACGGTCGCGCGGCCGGACTCCCGATCCGGCGAGTCGACGTCGCGTCCCTGTCCGTGCTCAAGACGGCCGATCCGCCGTACACCGCGCTCACCGACCGCATTGTCGAATCGGTCGGCCGCGTGGGCAAGTACCTGGTCATCCGCACGATCCCGGGTTCGGAAGCGACGACGTCCGAGCCGACGCTGGCCCTGGTCATCCACCTGTCGCGCGCCGGCTGGGTGCGGTGGAGCGAGGATCTCTCACCCAAGCCGCTGCGCCCGGGCGGCAAGTCGCCGATCGCGCTGCGGGTGCACTGCGGCCTGCCCGGCGAGGGATTCGACGTCACCGAGGCGGGCACCCAGAAGCGCCTGGCGGTGTGGCTCGTACGCGACCCCGGCGAGATCGACCGCATCGCCGGACTCGGCCCCGACGCCCTGGAACTGACCGGGGAACAGTTCGCCGAGATCCTCGCCGGCACCACCGGACGCGTGAAGAACGTGCTCACCGACCAGCACACCATCGCCGGGATCGGCAACGCCTACTCCGACGAGATCTTGCACACCGCGCGACTGTCGCCGTTCGCGTCGTCGAAAACCCTCAAACCGGATCAGGTCAGCGCCTTGTACGACGCGATGCGCGGAGTACTCACCGACGCCACAGGCCGCCTCGAAGGGCAGACCGTCGCCCGGCTGAAGTCGGAGAAACGCACCGGACTCCGCGTGCACGCGCGCACCGGACTGCCGTGTCCGGTCTGCGGCGACACCGTCCGCGAGGTCTCCTTCGCCGACCGGTCCTTCCAGTACTGCCCGACCTGCCAGACCGGTGGCAAGGTCCTTGCCGACCGCCGGATGTCACGGCTACTGAAATGAGCGATGGTGCACGCGCTCGTCGTCGACGATGACATCAGGGCAGCTGAGACCGTCCGCCGGATGCTCGTCAGTGACGGGTGGGCGGTCACGGTGGCCTTCGACGGTCCGGACGGGCTGTGGCGGGCCACCGAGGGCAGCTACGACGTGATCGTGCTCGACATCATGATGCCCGGGATGAACGGGTACCGCGTGCTGCAGAGCCTTCGGGAACGCGAGATCTGGACACCGGTCATGATGCTGAGCGCGAAGGACGGCGAGTACGACCAGGCGGAGGCACTCGACTGCGGCGCCGACGATTACCTGGTCAAACCGTTCTCGGTCGTCGTCCTCAAAGCACGGCTGCGTGCGCTGGTGCGTCGCGGTGCGCCCGAGCGTCCGGTGACCCTGTGCGTCGGCGACCTCTCCCTCGACCCGGCGGAACATCTCGTGCGGCGCGGTGAAACACCCATCACCCTGACCCCGCGGGAGTACGCGGTGCTCGAGTGCCTCATCCGTCACGCCGGCACCGTCGTCTCCAAAGCCGACATCCTGCACTCGGTCTGGGACGAGAACTACGAGGGCGACCCCAACATCATCGAGGTGTACATCGCCTACCTGCGCAAGCGGATCGACCAGCCTTTCGGCGTGCGCAGTATCAAGACCGTCCGCGGGGTCGGCTATCGCATCGGCTGACGCGGCGGCATCGCGAGCGCCGTGCTGACCGCACCGTCACCTGCGCCGTCGGGTAGGCGACGCGCCGTCGGCAGCGAGACGACGAAGGTGACGCCGTGTCCGAACCGCGCGGGCGGGTCCTGCACGGACACCGAACCTCCGTGCGCTCGGACGATCTCGCGGACGATGGACAGTCCGAGTCCGGAACCGCCGCGATTGCGGCGATCCCCGTCGAGCCTCGTGAAGCGGTCGAAGATGATGTCGCGAAGGTCGCGCGGGATCCCCGGGCCGTCGTCGGTCACCGCGATCGACGCGACGCCGGTCGTCGGATCGAAGGACATGTCGAACCGGACCGTCGACGCCGCGTAGCGGACGGCGTTCTCGGCCAGATTCCGGATGGCTCGCGACAGCTTCTCCGGATCGCCGGCCATCCGGATCGGGATGATCGTGGTGGCGACCGCGGCCAGACCCAGCGACCGCAGGCGACGCGCCTCGCCGGCGACGATGTCGTCGAGGTCGATGTCCCGGACGTGCAGCGGCACACCGTGTTCGTCGGAGCGGGCGAGAAGCAGCAGGTCGTCGACCATGTTCTGGAGTCGGCGGGCCTCAGGGAGCAGCAGCGTGCGAAGTGTTCGCACATCGATCGGGGAGTCGGTGTCGTCGGCAAGGTCGAGCAGGCCGACCACCGTGGTCAGCGGACTGCGCATCTCGTGGGAGGCATCGCCGACGAACCGCAGCTGCGCGGCCCGGCTCTGTTCGAGACGTTCGAGCATCGAGTTCATCGTCGTGGCCAGGCGCGTCACCTCGTCGTCGGTGGACGGGACCGGCACCCGGCGGGACAGATCGGACGCGGTGATCGCGGTGACCTGCTCGGTGATCCGCCCGACCGGTCGCAGCGCGCGACCCACGAAGAACCAGATGGCCACCGCGGACAGCAGCACCAGGACGGGGAGTTCGACGGCGAGCACGAGCGCGGTGTTGATCAGACTCTGCCGATACGCGTCCGCCGAGACCGCGACGACCACCGTGTACACGGCCCCGTCGTGCGAGGTGGAGGTGACGGTCGCGCAGAACTCGACCTCGCTGCCGGGCACCAACCGGCCCTGCACCTGCGTCGACGCCCACATCGCCGGGCGCTCGGCCGTGACCGGATCGCCGGCCGCGCCGGGGGAGGACGCCACCACCCGACCATTCCCGTCGATCACCTGCACGATGTCGGCGCCGTAGCCCATTCCGAACGACTCCGGCGAGATCGCCGCGATCCCGCCCTCCCGGATCTCGGCCGCGATCTCATACGCCCGGTAGCCGGTCTCGTCGTACATGGTCCTGCTGTCGGCGCGATTCAGCCTTGATCCACCGACCGCATATGCGGCTGCGCTCCCATCGGGGTGAGGGTCGGGAAGGCGGATGTAGGCGTGACGGTATCGCCGGTCTGCCCGGCTTTTTCACTGGGGTCCTTGGTCGGGGCCGCTGGGGCCGGTGGTCAGTTAGCGGTCGCTGGTGGGCTGGTCGCGGAGGTGAACAGGGCTTGCCAGGCCGAGGCCCAGGGCCAGTCGGTGGGCAGGTGCAGGGTCAGTCGTCGTGCGGAGGAGGCGATGCGGGCGGGGATGTTGATCAGGTGGGTGCCGATGGTGGCCCAGCGGGCACGGGCATGTCGGGGTGAGGCCGCGGCGCCGGCAGCGCGGGCGAGGTTGAAGGCGATGACGGCATGGGCGAGCCAGGCGGCGTTGGCCGCGTATTTCCCTGAGGGCAGATGCGCCAGCGGCCCGTTCTTCAGTTCGGCGATGACCTGCTCGACGATGGCGTGATCGCGGTGATGGGCGTCGGCGTCGATCATCGGCAGGGTCGAGTTGGTGATGAACCCGTGGTGACGGTAGGTGGTGAACAACTCGTCTTGGCCATCGGCGCTGGCCGGGTTGAGGCGTTTGACGCGCCGCACGATCAACCGGCAGGTCACGTGGTCGCGTTTGCGGCGTGAGGTGAAGATCGTGACCGGGGTTTCGGCGACTTCGGCATCGGAAATCCAGCGCTGCTCGGCCTCGTCGTAGACGGCGTTGGTGTACTCGATCGGGGTCCATGCCGCCTCGTCGATGGCGGCGATCGCCGCGGTGATCTGTGGGTTGTGGCGGGCGGTGACCGAGAACCAGATGCCGGCCCGGATGGCGGCGGCGATGAAGGCGTGGCAGTAGTAGGCCGAATCCGCGCGGGCCAGGATCTGTCCGGTCACTCCGGCGGCGCGGGCGGTGTTGGCCGCCAGGGTGAGCAGGCGGCCGGAGCCGGTGTGGGAAGCGACGTTGCCGCGGCGGAGCCGGGCCCGGGCGATCACCGGTGCCGTCGTCGGGGTCGACAGTACGGCGAGCTGGGCGTTGAGGCCACGGACCTTGGAGTAGCCGAACGCAGCCGCCTGTTTGGCGTAGCCGTGGACTTCGCGGATGGTGTCGTCGATATCCAGAAATGCCAGCTCACCGGCCTCACCGAGGAGCGCCGGAACGGTTGCGGTCAGGCCGGCCAGGAGCCGGGTGGCCACGGCGTCGAGTTGCTGGACATGGCCGTGAGTGAACGAGCGCAGGTAGGTGCCCAAGGTCGAGGGTGCCCGTATCCCGGCGAAGAGCCGGTTCATCGCGCCGTGGCGGAGCAGGTCGAGGTCGTCGATGCTGTCGGCGCCGGCGAGCACGCCGGCCACGATGCTGGTCGACTTGAGGACCGGGTTGGGGCACTCCACGCTCAGGTGCCGCTCGCAGAGCTGGTGGAGGCCGGCGGTCTCGGCCAGGCGCATCACCGGGACCAGACCCGCCGCCGACACCAGGTTCGGGTCATCGAAAACTGGGGTGAGAGTGTGAGATGCTTTCATCTGCGAGATGCTCCTGTTTGGGCCGGAATTGTTGTTGTGGTAACTCCAATTCTCCAGCCCACCAGGGGCTCTCGCGTTCTACGACACGCTCAATCCCTCACATCATCGGTGGATCCAGGTTCAGCATGAACAGCATCACCGCGCCGCCGATCAGGAGGGCGATGGTGACGAGGAGTGTCCCGACGATCGTGGACCGGATGCGGACGCCCTGGTTGCGTCGTAGAAGAGCGGGGCGTGGAAGACCGGACATCGCAACTCCTCGCCGGTGCGTACAGCGACAGCCATCCGGCGACAGCACCTGCTGATCACTCAGCGTAGGTCGTCACGGGGTCGTCGGAGAAGTGTTCGATCGGTGTACTACTTCAGCGGTTCTTCAGGTTCGGGGTCGCAGAGTTGTCGGCATGACCTTGACCGCAGATCGCAGGCACCGGGGAGCCCCCGCCGGCACCGGACGCGCCGCCACCCCTACCGTGGCCGAATACATTGTGGAACAGCTCATCTCGTCGTCGATGAGCGTCGCGTTCGGGGTGCACGGAGCCAACATCGAAGACCTGTACGACGCCGCGACGCGGGCTCCGGGGATGACGGCCGTCGTCGCCAAACACGAGTTCGCCGCCGGTGCGATGGCCGACGGGACGGCCCGGATGTCCGGTACGCCCGGAATCGTGATGACCACCTCGGGTGGCGGGGCGATGAACGTCGTCCCCGCCCTCGCCGAGGCATACGACAGCAGGGTGCCGGTTCTCGCACTCATCGGGACCGCGCCGTCGTCGTTGGTCGGTCGGGGAGCGTTCCAGGACATGCTCGCGCCGCCCGACACGGTCGACATCGCGGGTGTCCTGTCGGCCGTCACGGGTTCGTGTGCGGTCGTCGGTCACGCCGACGAGGTGCCCGCCGCGCTGGCGACGGCGTTCGCCACGCTCCACCGGGGCCTACCGGCGGCCGTCCTGCTGCCCAAGGACATCCAGTCCGCGCCGGCCCCCGAATTGCGGCAGCTGCATCCAGGGGAGTGGGTACAACACGACGTCGAGGCACCGGGGCCGGCGTTGTTCGCCCTGGCCGACGAACTGTTCGCGCTCGCGAAATCCCATGGGCGGCTGGTCATCTGGGTGGGTGACGAGGCATCCCGCGCGGGCGTCGGTCCGCAGGTCGATGCTCTCGCCGCCGCGCTCGGTGCGGTCGTCGTCGCAGCTCCCGGCGGCCGTGACCTGCTCCGGGACGGCGGCGGATGCGCGGGCGTCACCGGGGTGATGGGGCATCCGTCGGCGCACCGCGTGGTCGCCGCCGCGGACCTCTGCCTCGTGATCGGCTGCAGGATGACGATGACCGATCGCGCCGGCCTCGACGAGGCGTTGGGACAGCTCCGGATCGTCCACCTCGGGTCCGAGCCGCCGCGGATGCCCGGCGACGTCGACCATGTGCGGTGCACCGACCTCGCGGCCGCGCTCGCACGGCTCGCCGGTGGAATTCGACGACGCCTCGGCCACGACTGTCCGTGTGAGGCGGTCGAGGTGACCCACCTGACGGTGCCGGCAGGCCGATCGGGACTGGACATGCGCACCGCGATCGAGGCGATCGGGCACGCGTTGCCGCCGGACACCCCCGTCTTCGCCGACGCCGGCAACGCCGGAGCCGCAGCCATCCATCACCTCCCGTTCGGTCACGGCCGGTTCGTCGTGGCGCTGGGCATGGGCGGCATGGGATACGCGATCGCGGCCGGCGTCGGCAACGCCATCCGCTCGGCAGTGGACGAGAAGACGGCCGGCGGCGCGCGGAGACGCACCGTCGTGCTCGCCGGTGACGGCGCCTTCTTCATGCACGGCATGGAGATCCACACCGCCGTCGAACACGACGCGCCCGTCACCCTCGTACTGCTCAACAACAACGCGCACGCGATGTGCATCACCCGGGAACACCTCTTCTTCCCGAACACGCCCAGCGTCAACAGGTTTCGACCCAGTGACCTGGCCGGCGGATTGGCCGCCATGTTCGACGGCCTCCTCGTCGCCCGTGCCTCCGATCCCGAGTCCGTGCGCACGGCGGCCATCGAGCTGTTGTCGCAGCCGGGCCCCAACTGTCTCGTCGTCGACGTCGATCCCGACGAGATCCCACCGTTCGCCCCGCTCATCCCGAAAGGACAGTCATGACAGTGCTACCAACCGCCCTCTCCGACCTCGGCGAGGATGCCTCGACCCTCGCCGGTCTCGTCCGCATCGAATCGCATCCGCGGCCGATCGCGACGCCCCTCGTCCTCGACAAGCTGCGGTCCGTGTACCCGCACGACCAGATCTACGGTGACTTCTGCCCGATACAGGGTTACGTCGACGCCCCGCCCCGGGAAGTGTTCGACTGGCTCTCCCACACCCGGTCGCTGGAGGAATGGAGTTACAGCCTCCGCGGATTCACCGAGACCGAGGAACCGGGACTGTGGGTCGCGCAGGACCGGTTGGGAGCCGACACCGAGATCTACGTCCGCACGATCGCCTCGCCCGAGGCGATGACGGTCGACTACCACTGCGCATGGGACCAGGGTCGTCACCTGTGGATGATCTACCTGATGCGGGTCGTCGACGCGCAGGTCGTCTTCGACAAGCCCGGTTCGGTTGTGCTGTGGGTGAATTGCCATCACCCGTTCTACGACGAGAACCCCTTCCCGGAGACCGCCCCGCCCGATCGCCCGGTGTGGGTGGGGGACTTCTGGGACACCTTCGCCCCCGGCCACCAGATCGAACTCGACAACCTCACCGCCATCGCCGAATACCGGCACCGCAACGGACTCCCGCTCACCCCAGAATGGATGCGATCATGACACCGAACCCGGTCAGCCTCGTCGACCTCGCCACCTATCTACCCGAGAAGGTCGTTCCCGCAGCGTATTACGCGCAGTACGCGGAAGACGACACCCTCGCGGACAACGTGATGTTCCGCGCACCGGCATTCCGTCATCACGCGGCGGACGGGGAGACGTCGGCGGACATGATGATCTCGGCGACGCGCGATCTGCTGGAGCGGCACGGCGACGATTTCCTCGACGACGTCGACGTGGTCCTGACCCACAGCCAGCTGCCCGAAGTACCTGTGCGCGGATGCGGCGGGGAGCTGGCCCACCGGCTCGGCATCCGGCCGTCGACGGTGCTGGACGTGCACAACGGAGGGTGTGCCGCGTTCATCTTCATGATTCAGATCGCCGAAGCCCTGCTGCGGGCCGGGGGAGGTCACAAGGCGTTGCTGGGGCTGGCGCAGAACAGCGCGGGCCAGGTGTTCACCCAGGAGCAGGTCCGCGGCAAGGCGCAGGCCGCCATCCCGGGAGACGGTGCGGCGGTGGCCGTCCTGACCATCGACGACGTCGACGCGAGTCCGATCCTGGGTCTCCGCTGCCACTCGTTCGGCCAGTACTCCGGTGACATGACCGGCGTCTCCGACCCGCCGCGCAAGTACTGGGAGGCCGGATCGGGCCAGATGCACATCGGGTTCACCGACTCCAAGATCGCGAAGGTGCTCGCTCGAGGGAACCGCATGGTGCCCGAGGTCGCCATCGAGGTCGCCGACGAGGTCGGCATCTCGCCGTCGGACCTCGACTGGTTCGTGACCAATCAGCCCAGCCGGATCTTCCTGCGCAACTGGCGTGAGGCACTCGAACTCCCGGACAGCCATCACCCGGACACCTTCGACGAATGCGGCAACCTGTTCGCCGTCGCCATCCCGGTCACGCTCGACGCGGCCATCTCCGACGGACGCATCGGCGAGGGCGACGTCGTGATGATGGCCGCCTTCGCCCACGCCGGCGACTTCTCCGGGGCGGCCGCGATGAGATGGGCCGGCCGGCCATGAGCCCGCCGCTCGCCGGCGGGGCGACCTGGCCGAGTCTCCGCCTGGATCTCAACGAATCGGCCTACCCGCCGCTGCCGTCGGTCGCGGCAGCCCTGCAGCACGAGATCCTCGAGTCCCATCGGTATCCCGACTTCCTGCCGGACCGGACGCGCGGGCAGATCGCCTGCCATCTCGGGGTCGTACCGGAACGGGTCACGGTGGGGCCGGGTGCCACCGGAGTTGCACTGTCGGCGTTGCAGTGTGCGGTCCGTCGGGCCGCGGACGCCGGCATCGCGACACCCGCACTGCTCACCTCCACACCGACCTTCGACGGTTATCCGATCCTCGCGCGGATGGTCGGGATGCGATTCGACGCGGTCGACCTCGACGACGCCGGCGCGGTCGACCTCGACCGACTGCTCGCGTCGATCACACCAGAGACTGCGGTCGTGGTGATCTGCTCGCCGCACAACCCGACCGGGTCCGTGGTGAACGGGGGCGACCTCAACCGATTTCTCGGAGCGGTGCCACCTCACGTGATGACCGTCGTCGACGAGGCGTATGTGGAGTTCAGCGAGACGGCGTCCGATCTCCACCGGCTGATCCGGAACCCCGGCGTCGTGGTGCTGCGGACCTTCTCGAAGGCGTACGGTCTGGCGGCGCTCCGCGTCGGATACGGCATCGGCTCCACCGAACTGATCACCGAGCTGCGCGGCCACGAGGTGCCGTTCGCGGTCGGTCGCGCCGCGATGGCCGCGGTTCCGGTCGCGCTCGACGCGGAACTCGAGCTGGCACAACGAGTCCGCTCCATGAGGGGTGAGCGGGAGCGATTGACCGCCTTGCTGGCGCACCTGGGCGTCCGCGTCGTGCCCAGCCACGCCAACTTCGTCTTCCTCCCCGGCGCGGAGGGCGTGGCCGTCGGACGGATACTCCGGGGGATCGGGGTCGCGGTGAAGGAGTGCGGCGCGGCCGGAACCCGCATCACCGTGGGCGACCGCTCCGGCACCGATCAGGTCCTCGGCGCACTGCGCCTGACGTCGCGGTCCGCGTAGCCGGGGGCCGATGCCGGTAGGTTCGGGTCCATGACCGCGACGACACGGCAGAAGATCCTCATCACCGGTGCGAGTTCGGGACTCGGCGAGGGCATGGCCCGACGATTCGCCGCCGAGGGGCGTTCGCTGGCGCTCGCCGCGCGACGCCTCGACAACCTCGAAGCCCTGGCCACCGAACTCCGCCCGTCGGCGGCTCAGGTCGCGATTGCACAGCTCGACGTGACCGACCTCGACGCCGTACCGGTCGTCTTCCGCGCACTGGCCGACGAACTCGGCGGCCTCGATCGCGTCGTCGTCAACGCCGGCCTCGGCAAGGGCGCACCGATCGGCACCGGTAAGGCAGCCGCCAACATCGAGACCGTGCAGACCAACCTCGTCGGCGCGCTCGCGCAGGCCGAAGCCGCGCTCGAGATCTTCCGCGAACAGAACAGCGGTCACCTCGTGCTCGTCAGCTCCATCTCGGGTGTTCGCGGCATGCCCAAGGCCCAGGCGGCGTACTCGGCGTCGAAGGCCGGTCTCACCGCGCTCGGGCAGGGGTTGCAGGCCGAGTTCGCGAACTCACCGATCTCGGTCTCGATCGTCGCGCCCGGCTACATCGAGACCGACATCAACCGGGGCGTGAAGACCTCGCTGATGGTCGACACCGACAAGGGCGTCGACGCCATGGTCGCCGCGATCGAGGCCGAGAAGGCCTGGGCACCGGTCCCCGCCTGGCCGTGGACGCCGATCGCGGCGGCCCTCAAGTACCTGCCGGGGTCGATCAGTCGACGGATGATCTGAGCCCCGGGGCCATGCTGCGGGTTAGCGTGGCGGAATGCTCCCGCGCCTCATCCGACGTTCGGCGGCTGTATTCGCCGTCGCCGCGGTGACTTTCACGATGGCCGGCTGTTCGGCCGACGCGCCCGTCGACCGTCGACCGAGTACGACCGCGTCCGAAGGGGCCAAGGTCGTGACCGCGGGTCCCGGCCGGGACATCGAACCGGTTGCGCGCCGCTTCCCGTTGCTGGCCGACGGGAACGTCGACGGCTGGGCCGCCGGAACCCTCGGGTCCGCGCCGGGCGCCTCGGAGCGGGTGCCCGGCCCCACGACGTACTGGTTCGACGCCGTCGTCGACGTCGGACCCGGCCGTGCCACGGCCTGGGCCGACGAGTACCACGCGGAACCGGTGCCGGCGCCCGTCTCGGTGGCCGCCGACGTGCGCGACCTCGTACCCACCGGTGACCTCGTCGGCGGCCCGCACCTCGACGACGCGTTCTCGTCGGACGAGTGGCGGGCGACCGTGTATCTGTCGCCGTCGACAGGCCGCGTGGTCGTGCTCGGCATCGACGACTGACGTGCGTAAGGTGACGATCTGTGGCGAACAAGCAGGGACAGATCGTGGCGTCGGGCGCATTCGAGCTGTTCGGGAGTCGCCGTCGCGAGCAGGTCAGCGAGTTGCTGGGCGACATCTTCGGACGGACCGACATCGAGGCGCTGGCCTCGGACTGGCGTGGGGTCGTCTACTTCACCCTCGCCGAGGTCGCCGAAGCCGTCGACGTGGCGAGCTTCGACGCCTGGCGGACCGCCACGGGAACCCCGCGCACTCGACATGGGCGCCTGCGTACCGCCGGCGCTGTACGAGTTCCTCGGCGGTGATCCGGCCGAAAGATCGGTCGACTCAGAAGATCTCGTGACCTTCGTGGCCACCGCCGCCGCGATCATGGGACGACTCGAGAAACTCGGCGTCGAACCGGGCGACGAGATCCCCGACGAAGTGTTCGACGAGGACTACTGGAAGTAGTTCCCGTACCTGAGATCAGACCGCGCGACCCCGGTGCCTGCGATACCAGGCGACCAGCTCGTTCGTCGACGAATCGTCGTCGTCCTGGGGTGCGTCGGACTGGGTGATGGTGCCCAGCAGCGCCTTTGCCTGGGTCTTGCCGAGTTCGACACCCCACTGGTCGAACGGGTTGATCCCCCAGATGGCGCCCTCGACGAAGACCTGGTGTTCGTACAGCGCGATCAGCTGACCGATCACCGACGGCGTGAGACGGGGAGCGAGGATCGAGGTGCTGGGACGGTTGCCCGGCATGACCTTGTGAGCCACCACTTGTGCGGGCACCCCCTCGTCGGCGATCTCGTCGGCGGTCTTGCCGAAGGCGAGCACCTTGGTCTGCGCGAAGTAGTTGCTCATCAGCAGGTCGTGCATCGACCCCGACCCGTCGGGTCCGGCGGGTAGGTCGTCGGTGGGCTCGGCGAACCCGATGAAGTCGGCCGGGACGATCCGCGTGCCCTGGTGCAGCAACTGATAGAAGGCGTGCTGCCCGTTGGTTCCTGGCTCGCCCCAGAAGATCTCGCCGGTGTCGGTGGTGACGTGGTGCCCGCTCGCGGTCACCGACTTGCCGTTCGACTCCATGGTCAGCTGCTGCAGGTAGGCGGCGAAGCGGGCCATGTCGTTGCTGTAGGGGAGGACCGCCCGGGTGGCGATGTCCCAGAAGTTGTTGTACCAGAGCCCGATCAGGCCCAGGATGACCGGCACGTTCTGTTCCAGCGGCTGGGTGCGGAAATGCTCGTCGACGAGATGGAAGCCGTCGAGGAACTCGGCGAAGCGCTCCTTGCCGATCGCGGCCATCACCGACAGGCCGATCGCCGAGTCCACGGAGTAGCGTCCGCCGACCCAATCCCAGAAGCCGAACATGTGGGTGGTGTCGATCCCGAACTTCGCCACCTCATCGGCGTTGGTGCTCACCGCGACGAAATGCTTTGCCACCGCCTCGGTCCCGGCGTCGAGGGCCTCGAGCAGCCAGCTGCGCGCGGCGGCCGCGTTGGTCAGCGTCTCGAGCGTGGTGAAGGTCTTCGACGCGATGATGAACAGGGTGGTCTCGGGGTCGAGACCGTCGAGGGTGCCGACCATGTCCGCGGGATCGACGTTCGAGACGAAGTGGCACCGGATGCCGGCGTCGACGTAGTGGCGCAGCGCCTGGTACACCATGACGGGTCCGAGATCCGATCCGCCGATGCCGATGTTCACCACATCGGTGATGCGTTTTCCGGTGTGGCCCTTCCATTCTCCGCTACGGAGACGGTCGGTGAACTCGCCCATCCGGGTGAGGACCTCGTGCACGTCGGCGACGACGTCCTGTCCGTCGACGGTGAGCGTCGCGTCGGAGGGAAGACGAAGAGCGGTGTGCAGCACGGCGCGGTCCTCGGAGGTGTTGATGTGCGCGCCGGCGAACATGTCGTCGCGGCTCTCCTCCAGCCCGACCTCGCGCGCCAGGCTCATCAGCAGTTCGAGCGTCTCCCGCGTCACCCGGTGCTTGGAGTAGTCGATGTGCAGATCGCCGACGTCGACGGTCAGTTCGCGGCCGCGTTCGGGATCGATCGCGAAGACCTCGCGCAGATGCATCGCGTACACATGCGGCTGGTGCGCGGCGAGAGCCTGCCAGGACTGCGTTGCGGTGATGTCGCCGTGGTCGGTGCCGGTGAAGTCGCTGCCGGGTGCCTGCGTGCTCATGACACCCAACCCTATGTGGTCGGCGTCTCCGCCGCGACGCTCGTCACACCGTCGGCACAACTTCGCGATCGCGTCAGCGACCGAGGGGGCCCCGCCCGAGTCGGAGGAGGAGCATCGCGAGGGTGTGACCCTCCTTGCCGAGTTCGGCGAACCGGTCGATGACCTTCACTTCGCGGCTGTGCACGAGTCGCGGACCGCCCGACGCCATGCGCGCGGCGCCGATCTTCTTCGAGACCGCCGAGCGTCGTTTGATCGCACCGAGGATGACGGCATCGAGCCGGTCGATCTCGAGGCGCAGCTCGTCGATGTCGTCCGGCAGGTCGTCGACGTCGGAGGTCAGCTGGTACTTCTCGAGATCGATCGTGTTCTCGAAGGAAGTCGGAGTCGACTGCTGGGGTTCGTCGGATCCGGAGCTCGGGCTGCGATCGGTCACGGCCTGATTTTGCCACGGTGCACCGATCCGACCTGCAGGTACCCGATCGGACCCACCTCCCCTCGATGTGCCGCGTCCGCCACATGGACACTGGAGCGCATGCTCAACGCGCGCATGATGTCGATGATCGCGGTGGCCCTGATCGCCGGACAGCTGATCATCCGGGGGTGGCTCGTCGCGACCGGCGACTTCTACTGGGACGATCTGGTGCTGATCGCCCGGGCCTCGTCGAATCCGATCCTGTCCTGGGAGTACTTGGGGCACAGCCACGACGGCCATTTCATGCCGGCGGCCTTCCTGCTGGCCGGAGTGGCCACGTGGCTGGCGCCGGTCAACTGGGTGCTGCCGGCGCTGACGCTGATCGCGCTGCAGGCGATCGCGTCGGTCGCGGTGTGGCGGATGATCCGCGTCGTCGCACCCGCGGCCCGCGGCGGTGCTCTGGTGGCGCTGGCGTTCTATCTGTTCAGCCCGATGACGGTGCCCGCCTTCGCATGGTGGGCATCGGGCCTCAACACGTTGCCGATGCAGGCGGCACTGGCCTGGATCGTCGCCGACGCCGTGGGACTCGCGCGGGACGACATCGACCCGGCACGACGCCGCGCGGTGTGGATTCGGTCGACGGTGGTCTTCGTGGTCGCGCTGGCCTTCTTCGAGAAGTCGCTGTTCATCCTCCCGGTCGCCTTCGTCGCCGCGGTGCTGGCGAGCGGCGCCGGACGGACCGCGTTGACATCGACCCTGCGCGCCGGTCGGGAGCTGTGGACCTCGCTCGCGACGGTGACCGCGTTCTGGGTCGTGGTGTACTTCGTCACCGCCGATCCGTTCGCGGGCAACCACTCGGTCGGCCAGACCGCGCGACTGGTGTGGCGGTCGGTGAACCACGCCATCGTGCCCTCGTTGGTGGGTGGTCCGTGGGAGTGGGACCGGTGGACGCCGAGCCCGCCCACCGGCTTTCCCGCGACCTGGATGATCGTCGCCGGCTGGCTGGTGCTGACGGCGGTCACGTGGTGGGCGGTCACCCGCAGGCGTGGAGCGGTGCCGATCATCGCGTTCGCCGCGCTGTACGCGGTGGCCGCCCAGATCCCGGTGATGTGGAACCGATCGAGCCCGGAGACCGCGGTCGCCCTTGCCCAGCACATGCGGTACCTCCCCGACACCGCGCTCGTGTTCGCCATCGCGATCGCGTTGTTGGTCGGTGCCCGGTCGACGACCGCGCCCGCACCGGAACGCCGCCACGCTGCCGAGGATAAGTCGCCCGCCGTGCTGCTCCTGCCGGTCGTCGCCGCGCTCGCGATGGTGTCGGCGGTGGTCTCGCTCGTGTCGTTCTCCGCGTCGTGGCGGGACAATCCCACCGGCGACTACCTGAGGACAGCGGTCGCGACCCTGCACGACAACGCCGACGCAACGCTGTTGGACCAGTCGGTTCCGCTGGAGATCCTGCAACCGGTGGTCTACCCGGACAACCAGATCAGCCGCATCTTCGGTCGCGTCGATCCGCGGCCGGAGTTCGGCACCAGCACCGACCGGCTCCTCGTCCTCGACACCGCAGGCAACGCGGTGCCCGGCGGGGTGACCCAGCGGCGGCTCGTCGGGGCGGGACTCGGCAACTGCGCCCGGCCGGAGATCTCCGGGCCGACGCGCCTGGCACTCGACGGCCCGCTGTTTCCGTGGCCGTGGACGGTTGCGCTCAGCTACTGCGCCACCCGCGACGGCGAGGTCGAGATGAAGCTCGACGGCGGAAAGGCGGTGCGCGTACCGGTCCGGTCGGGTCTCGGCTCGATCTACGTCCGCCTCGACGGCGGTGGCGATGCGATCTCGGTGCGCCCGGTGACCGCGGGACTACGACTCCACACCGGCGCCGGCCGGGTCGGTGAGGTGGTCGAGGCGCGCTTCGCCGGTGGCTGACCTACTCGTAGAAGTAGGCGCTGACGTTGTCGGTCTGCCCCTCGGAGGCGATCAGCGCACGCAGTGCCGAAGCGGCCTGCGGTTCGTTGACGAAGTAGACGACCTTCACGTCGCCGGCGGCCTTGACCTGCTCGCCGATCTGCTTCTTGAGCACCTCGGTGCCCTCCCAGCTCGGGTCGAAGCTGCCTCCGCTGATGTGCTCGGAGTAGCCCGGACCGAAGGTGACGTGCAGATTCCCGTCGGTGCCGATGCCGTCGAACAGGTACTCGCCGCGCTTCACCGCATAATAGCTGGGGAGGCCGGTGATCCCGGCGCCGTAGCGGGCCTGGTCGGGGCTCTTGTTGCCGGTGCGGACGTACACGACCTCGGTGTTGGTCTGCTTCTCGTTGTCGTCGATCAGCTTGTTGAGATCGGCCTCGGTGGTGTCCAGGAAGGCCAGGTACGTGTAGGCCGAACGCGGTCCGATCGACGAGTTCGCCGGCAGGTTGGTCGCCGTGCATCGCGTCGTGGCGGTGCGGCCGAAGTCGACGCGCACGACCGGCTTGCACTCGCCGCCCAGCGCGCCCGCGGGACGACCGCCCACGGCGAAGTTGAGGGTCATGCCGTAGTTGAAGTGGCCGGTGACGTCGTCGGCCCACGGGATGCCGGAGACGGTGAAGTCGTAGGCGCAGGCCGCGGTGGTGCACTCGCCGACGAGTCGCGGGGTGACGACCGGCTGCTTGGCCCACAGGCCCGGTGCCGGTGCCGACTGTAGGTCGCCGACGAGGGCGCGCTGATTGGCGAACACCTTCTGCGCCTGGTCGGCCGGCTGCAGGCTCACCGAGGTGTCGATGTCGTAGGTCGCCGATCCCTGCTTGGACTGACCCTTGACGTTGGTGACGTTCTTGGACTCGGGGTCGAAGGTGACTTCCCAGCTGCCGATCTTCACCTTGTTGTCGCCGATGAACTCGATGGGCGGATCGCTCGTCGGCCAGCGGCGGGCGTCGGGGGTGCCCTTGTTCGGGGTGGGCAGTTCGACGCCGAGCTGCGGTTCGGAATCGGATTCGACGTTGCCGATGTCGCCGGCCAGGTTGTCCGGGCCGAGGATGGTGCCGAAGCGGGGGAGGCTGGTGAACCGCGTCGACGCCCACTTGTTGTCCAGCGGTGCCATGTCGAGGTTCAGTTTCTCGTCGGCGACGAGAAGCTCGTTCCACAGTGAGGTGGGCGCGCTGATGTACGGGTTGTTGCTGATCTGGCGGTACTCGCCCTGCTCGGAACCCAGCGACACCGTGCCCTCGGCGGTGTTCGACGTCGTCACGATGAGATCGCTGAACTCGACCGTGCCCTCGCCGCGGGCGTCGTCGTACTTGTAGGCGACCTTGCCGGTGTACTTGGCCGCGGGGCTCGTCGCCATCTTGAAGAGGACCTCGTCGAGGCTCTTCTGGGCGCGGAACGCGGCGGTGGGCTCGACCGTGCCCGCACTGCTGAACGGCACGAACGACAGGATCAGGGCGACCACGAGAGCCAGCGCTCCGACACCGAGGACGATGGCGGCGGGGGCAATCGACGGTCTCTTCATGGTTGCCTCTTTCGGTCGCCGAGGCTTGTCAACCGCATCGACGGGTGCCCCGAACCAGTGATACCGGGTCATCGTAGCCGCGGGACCCTGCGTCTCGGGTGCCAACGCACGGGGCGGTCGAGCGATCGGACGACGGGCAGTCCGGCACCAGGCCGACGGGGCGGTGTCGGTGCGGGCGGGTAGCCTGGACTACCGATGAACAGCTCTTCTTCTGCCCCTCTCCTCGCCGGTCGCACGTCTTCCTCCTCCCCGGGGACGGCTGCCGCCGACGACCGTGTCGCACGCCTGCTCGAGGGCCTCAACCCGCAGCAGCGCGCCGCGGTGCTCCACGCGGGCTCGCCCCTGCTGATCGTGGCCGGCGCGGGTTCGGGCAAGACCTCGGTGCTGACTCGCCGCATCGCCTACCTGCTGGCGGCGCGCGACGTCACGCCCGGGCAGATCCTGGCCATCACCTTCACCAACAAAGCCGCTGCCGAGATGCGCGAGCGTGTCATCGACCTGGTGGGGCCGCGGGCCGCCTACATGTGGGTCTCGACCTTCCACTCGACGTGCGTCCGCATCCTGCGGGCACAGTCGGGGCTGCTGGAGTCGATGAACTCCAACTTCTCCATCTACGACGCCGACGACTCGAAACGGTTGCTGGGCATGATCATCCGCGACCTCGACCTGGACCCGAAGAAGTTCAGTCCGCGCGGTGTCTCGGTGGCCATCTCGAACTACAAGAACGAGCTGATCTCGCCCGACGCGGCGTCGGCGTCGGCAAACGAGGACGATTTCACCGCGGCGACCATCGCGAAGATCTTCGCCGAGTACCAGCGCCGGTTGCGTGCGGCCAACGCCTTCGACTTCGACGACCTGATCGGTGAGACCGTCGCCCTGCTGCACCGGCACCCGCAGGTCGCCGAGTACTACCGGCGCCGGTTCCGTCACGTCCTCGTCGACGAGTACCAGGACACCAACCACGCCCAGTACGTCCTCATCCGCGAACTGGTGGGTGAGCAGACCACCGCGAGCGGCCTCGAACCCTCCGAACTGTGCGTCGTGGGTGACGCCGATCAGTCGATCTACGCTTTCCGCGGCGCCACCATCCGCAACATCGAAGAGTTCGAGCGCGACTTCACGAATGCCGAAACCGTTCTGCTCGAACAGAACTACCGCTCGACGCAGACCATCCTGTCGGCTGCCAACGCGGTCATCGCGCGTAACACCGGCCGTCGCGAGAAGAGGCTGTGGACCGACTCCGGCGACGGCGAACTCATCGTCGGCTACGTCGCCGACTCCGATCGTGAGGAGTCGACGTTCATCGCCAAGGAGATCGAGGAACTCACCGACTACTCGATCGGCGGGTCGTCGAGTTACAAGTACTCCGACGTCGCGGTCTTCTACCGCACCAACACCGGTTCCCGAGCGATCGAGGAGGTGTTCGTCCGCCACGGCATCCCGTACAAGGTGGTCGGCGGCACCAAGTTCTATGAGCGCAAAGAGGTCCGGGACGTGGTGGCCTACCTGCGGGTGGTCGCCAACCCCGATGACTCGGTGAGCCTGCGCCGAATCCTCAACACCCCCCGACGCGGCATCGGGGATCGCGCCGAAGCCTGTGTCGCGGTCCATTCGGAGAACACGGGCCGTAGCTTCTACGAGTCGCTCATCGACGCTTCCGAGGGCAAGGTCGCGCTGCTGAACACGCGCGCGGTCAAGCAGATCGGCGGCTTCGTCGAACTCATCGAGGGTCTGCGCGCCGATTTCCTCACGCACTTCGGCGAATCCGACACCGCCGACGCCGACACCGCCTTCCTCGACGCCACCGAGGAGTCCGCCGACATCGGTGAACTCGTCGACGCGATCGTCGAACGCACCGGTTACCGTGCCGAACTGGAGGCGTCGAACGATCCCCAGGACGGCGCTCGGCTCGACAACATCAACGAACTCGTAGCCGTCGCACGAGAATTCAGCGCCGACGCGGCCCAGGTCGATCTGGAGGCGGACGATGATCCGTCCGGCGCCGGGAGCGGAGTGAGCGGGCCGAATCCCGACGGAGTCGAGGTGGACCGCGAGGGTGAACCCGAACCCGGTTCTCTCGCAGCATTTCTCGAACGGGTCTCGCTGGTCGCCGATGCCGACCAGGTGCCCGACGAGGGTGACGGCGTCGTCACGATGATGACGCTGCACACCGCGAAGGGCCTGGAGTTCCCGGTGGTGTTCGTGACCGGTTGGGAGGACGGGCATTTCCCGCACATGCGAGCACTCGGTGACCCGAACGAACTGAGTGAGGAACGCCGCCTGGCCTACGTGGGCATCACCCGAGCCAAGCAGCGTCTGTACCTGACCCGATCGGTGACCCGTGCCTCATGGGGGCAGCCGGTGTCGAATCCGGAATCCCGCTTCCTGCAGGAGATCCCGCAGCACCTCATCGACTGGCGACGCACCGAGCCACGTCGTTCGGCACGTGGCTTCGGCGGATCGTCGGGCGGTGTTTTCGGCCGCGACGGCTCGTTCTCCGGCAGTGGCGGTGGCTCGTCGTTCGGTCGCGGGCGGTCGTCGTACTCCTCCGACCCGGCCCGTGGACGCAACAAGCAGGTGCATCTCGACATCGGTGACCGGCACAACCATCCCAAGTACGGCATGGGCAAGGTCGTGGCCAAGGAGGGGAGCGGCGCCACCGAACGCGTCACCATCGACTACGGCGGCAGCGCCGGCCGCGTCACCCTGCTGACCGCAGGTGGCATCCCGGGAGAGAAGCTCTAGGAGCTGGTGGAGCGGCGGGCCCTTCGGGGCTCGTCAGTTGCGCTCGTCACACCTCAGGGAGCAGTTGACGCGCGCACTCCACACCGTTCGCTGAGGAGCCCGGCTTGCGGAGGCGTCCTGTGGGGCGCCCGAGAAGAAGTCAGCCCGTGTAGCCGGCGAGCTTGACGCCCTTGGCGGCGAGCCACGGCACCGGATCGATCTTGGTGTTGCCGTCTTTCCACACCTCGAAGTGGAGGTGCGGGCCGAACGAGAAGCCCTCGTTGCCGACGAGTGCGATGACGTCGCCGGCGGTGACCTTCTGGCCCGCGCTGACGAGGACGCCCGACGAGGACATGTGGCCGTACATGGTCACCGTGCCGTCGTCGGCGCGGATCTGGACCCAGTGGCCGTAGCCGGAGGCCGGCTCGGCCTTGATGACGACGCCGTCGGTCGCGGCGTGGATGGGCGTACCGAGCGGCGCGGCCATGTCGATGCCGCCGTGCATGGTGCCCCAGCGCATCGCGAAGGCGGAGGTGAAGTCGTACTTGCCGAGTGGGATCGGCGAGGTGAAGAGCGGGCGACGGGCCAGGGCCTCGCGCTGCGCCTCGTCCGCGGCCATTTTGGCGCCGACGCCGAGCTGATCGGTGAAGACGTTCATCTGGTCGGTGACCGGCGATGCGGTGGCCACTCCCGGACCGAGGTCGACGGGGGCCGTGGCGTCGTTGACGGCTGCGGCGTTCATGGTGGCGGTGTTGGTCGACGCGTCGTCGGCGGCACCCACCTGGGAGACCGCGGCGACGGCTGCACCGGCTGCCATGGCGATCAGGGCGGCGCGGCCACCCTTGAGGGCGTTCGGCGGTGCGGCGATGCGGTGCTTGCCACCGCGACGGACGCGCTGGCCGGCCGGATTCGTGCGGAACGGGCGGAGTTCGGAGTCGGAGTCGTTCTCGGCTGGTTCGTGATCCGGGTCGACGAGCATGTCGAGCTCGGCGCCTTCGACGTCGAACGGCTCGTCGTGCTCGTATTGATCGAATTCGTGCTCGGGGATCAGGATGTCCTGAGTGATCTCCGAGTGGGTGGGGCGGTAGTAGCCCTTCCAGGACGAGGGAGTCCAGGTGGTCTCTTCGGACGGTGTCCGGGTGGTGGTAGCAGTCGAGCGGGAGGCTTCGTGGCCGAAGTCGTAATCGCTGAGGTCGTACTCCGTGTCGTCGTCGACGAAGGGGATGATGGTGGTCATCTCTTCTGCCGTGAGGTCGTCGACCAACCCGCCCGATCGGACGCGGCTCGATCCGCGTGAGACTCCGGGTCCCGCCAAATCGTCCACCTCATCTCTTCGCTACCGCGGATTCGAAGTAATCGTCCGTAATCCTTCTGTGACCAACTCTGAGAGCCGACGGTAACGAAATGATTGCGGCAAGTCCAACCGTAGAAAGCCGCTAATCGGAAATTTGTGAGCTGAGTCACAAGGATTTGCCAACTTCGTCACGCCGTCGAATCTGGGGTTCGCCATCCTGAATGCATGGTTTGCCCGGGTTCGTGGCCGCGATCGATTCAACACCCTGTCCCGTGTGCGCGCCCGGCCGGGTCTCGGGTCCGGCGAATCTGCCAGGTGAGAGGTATGAAGATGTACTCGCGAGTAGGTTCGTACCGAGCGAGTGATCTGTCGCACAAGGGCAGGGTGCGCGCGAAGGGGCGATACAGCACGGGTTTAGAGTCCGATATGGCCCGCGTTACACCCTTGGGCGGGCAAATCTACGAGATGGTGAGCTGAATGGATCTCTTCGAATACCAGGCGAAGGAACTGTTCGCCAAGCACGGGGTTCCCACCACACCCGGTCGGGTGACCGATGATGCCGCCGATGCGCGGGCGATTGCCGAGGAAATCGGCAAGCCCGTGATGATCAAGGCGCAGGTCAAGACCGGCGGGCGTGGCAAGGCAGGCGGCGTGAAGTACGCCGCGACCCCGGACGACGCGCAGTCCCACGCCTCCAACATCCTTGGCCTCGACATCAAGGGCCACGTCGTGAAGAAATTGCTGGTCGCCGAGGCCAGCGACATCGCGGAGGAGTACTACATCTCCTTCCTCCTCGATCGCGCCAACCGCACCTACCTGGCCATGTGCTCGGTCGAGGGCGGCATGGAGATCGAAGAGGTCGCCGCGACCAAGCCCGAGCGCCTCGCCAAGGTCTCCGTCGACGCCGTCAAGGGCGTCGACCTCGAGACCGCCCGCTCGATCGCCGAGCAGGGCCACCTGCCTGCCGAGGTCCTCGACGCAGCCGCGGTCACCATCGCGAAGCTGTGGGAGGTCTTCGTGAAGGAAGACGCGCTCCTCGTCGAGGTGAACCCCCTCGTCCGCACCCCGGACGATCAGATCCTGGCCCTCGACGGCAAGGTCACCCTCGACGCCAATGCCGACTTCCGTCAGCCCGGCCACGAGGAGTTCGAGGATCGTGACGCCACCGATCCCCTGGAGCTCAAGGCCAAGGAGAACGACCTCAACTACGTCAAGCTCGACGGTGAGGTCGGCATCATCGGCAACGGCGCGGGTCTGGTCATGTCGACTCTCGACGTCGTCGCCTACGCCGGTGAGAAGCACAACGGCGTGAAGCCGGCCAACTTCCTCGACATCGGTGGCGGTGCCTCGGCCGAGGTCATGGCCGCCGGCCTGGACGTCATCCTCAACGACGAGCAGGTCAAGAGCGTCTTCGTCAACGTCTTCGGTGGCATCACCGCCTGTGACGCGGTCGCCAACGGCATCGTCGGTGCGCTCGAGAAGCTGGGGTCGGAGGCCAACAAGCCGCTCGTCGTCCGCCTCGACGGCAACAAGGTCGACGAAGGTCGCAAGATCCTGGCCGATGCGAACCACCCGCTGGTCACGCTCGCCGAAACCATGGACTCGGGCGCCGACAAGGCCGCCGAGCTGGCGAGCAAGTAAGGGAGCCACGGAAAATGTCGATCTTTCTGAACAAAGACAACAAGGTCATCGTCCAGGGCATCACCGGTGGTGAGGGCACCAAGCACACCGCCCTGATGCTCAAGGCCGGCACCAACGTCGTCGGTGGCGTCAACGCCCGCAAGGCCGGCACCACGGTGTCGCACGTCGACGCCGACGGCAACAACATCGAACTGCCGGTGTTCGCCTCCGTCGAAGAGGCCATCAAGGAGACCGGGGCCGACACCTCGATCGCCTTCGTGCCGCCGAAGTTCTCCAAGGACGCCATCATCGAGGCGATCGACGCGGAGATCCCGCTGCTGGTCGTCATCACCGAGGGCATCCCGGTGCAGGACAGCGCCTACGCGTGGGCCTACAACGTGGAGAAGGGCGCCAAGACCCGCATCATCGGTCCGAACTGCCCCGGCATCATCACCCCGGGTGAGGCTCTGGTCGGCATCACGCCGAACAACATCACCGGCAAGGGCCCGATCGGTCTGGTCTCCAAGTCGGGCACCCTGACCTACCAGATGATGTACGAGCTGCGCGACCTCGGCTTCTCGACCGCCATCGGCATCGGCGGCGACCCGGTCATCGGCACCACCCACATCGACGCCATCGAGGCGTTCGAGAAGGACCCCGAGACCAAGCTGATCGTGATGATCGGTGAGATCGGTGGCGACGCCGAGGAGCGTGCCGCCGACTACATCAAGGCCAACGTCTCCAAGCCGGTCGTCGGCTACGTCGCGGGCTTCACCGCGCCGGAGGGCAAGACCATGGGTCACGCCGGTGCGATCGTGTCCGGTAGCTCCGGCACCGCGCAGGCCAAGAAGGAGGCCCTCGAGGCCGCAGGCGTCAAGGTCGGCAAGACGCCGTCCGAGACCGCCTCGCTGGCACGGGAGCTCTTCGAGGCCCTGTAAGTCGTCTCGACACCGAAAAACCCGAGCGGGATCATCCGCTCGGGTTTTTTCGTGCGTTCGTCGTTCTGAGCGCGACTACTCGCAGGCGACCCCGTCGCCGTCACGGTCGAGCTTGGCGCGGTAACCGGGCTGACCCGCGTACAGCGGGGCCGCTCCGGCCGCACGGGCCGCCGAGCAGTTGGCGTAGTACGCCGAGGACGGCGCGTCCACCGGCGGCGTCGTCTCGGCCGGCGGGGCGTAGAGCTGTGGGGGCGTGTAGGTCGTCTCGGGGACCGGGGTCGCCGTTGAGGTGCGCGTCTCGGTGCGCTCGGTGGTCGTCGGTGCCGCTGCCGTGGCGCCGCACGAGGACAGGACACGGATGATCGCGTCCTTCTCCGCCTGGGTCACCCAGAGCCGGTAGGCGGCCTTCACCTCGACCTGACGGGACACGTAGGTGCACCGGTAGCCGTTGTTCGGCGGCAGCCAGGTCGCGGCGTCGCCGGCACCCTTCTTCTGGTTCGTCGGACCGTCGACGGCCTGCAGGTTGCGCGGATCGTTGGCGAAGTCGACGCGCTGCTGCGGCGAGAGCTGTTGCGCGCCCTTCTGCCACGCGTCGGCGAGCGCGACGACGTGATCGATCTGGACCGCCGAGGACGTCCCCTGGCCGCGGACGAAGCGGATCGTGGTGCCGGTGTACGGGTCGGCGAGCGTCCCGGACACGACGGCGCATCCGTTCGAACCCGGTTTGAGGGCGACGTCGGTCAGGTCGCGGCGCAGGATGTCGTTACGAGTGTCGCACCCGTTGTGTCCGCCCTCGACGGTGACGTCATCGGACCAGGCCTGCCCGAACAGGTCGCGGTCGTATCCGGTCTTGGGTGCGCGTCCCTTCACCGCCAGGGTGTTCAGGGTCTGCAAGGCGTTGTCCGCAGCCGGTGCCGAGGCCACGGTGATCACGGGCGCCGGGGTGGGCAGCGGCGCCTCGGTGGTCACCGTGACGGCCGAGGTGGTCTCCGGTGTCGACGGCGTCGCAGCGGTCTGCTGGCCGATGCCGCAGCCGGCGGCGACGAGTGCGAACACAGCGACGGGGGCCGCGAGCAGCCATCGGGACACCGAGTGCGCGCGTGGGGGTACAGGGTCGGGCATCGTCGAGCAAACCTCTCATAGGACTGATCATCATCATGACGCGCGCTTGTCTCGACGGGCCTCGAGGTCCATATCGATGCTGAACCGGGGCCGTTACATGGCACTCGACGTGACACGATTGCGACGGTCGGGGCTCATCCCCTCGTGCGATAATTCGTCGGTGAACCCCGAGGCGCGGCGCAGCGCGCTATCCCAATTGGCGAGGGAGTCGCTGCATTTCGCGGGTGTCGTCATCGACGTCGCCGAGCGTCTACCGGTCGTGGGCGGAGTGGTCGGCTCGGCGCGTACCGGCGTGCAGGAGTTCGTCGTCGACACCCGCGCCTGGGTCGCCACGACGACCCGAACGATCCTCGGTGCGGTCATCCGCGAGGTCGTCGAGGTGCTCACCGAAGAGGTGGATCTCACCGACCTCGTGCTGAACCACGTCGATCTCGAGCGGCTCATCGCCGAGGTCCTCGCGGTCATCGACCTCAACGCCGTGATCGAGACCGTTGACCTCGATCGTGCTGTCGCGCAGGTGGATCTGATGAAGGCGATCGACCTGGTCGACCTCGACGAGGTGATCGGGAAGGTCGACCTCGACGCGGTGGCCGCCAAACTCGACATCGACGCGGTCCTCGACCGTGTCGACCTCGTCGAGCTGGCCGAGGAGATCATCGACGGCGTCGACCTCCCCGACATTATCCGCGAGGCCAGCACCTCGGTCACCGCCGACGTGATGACAGACGTGCGCAGCACCAGTGAACGTGCCGACGACGCGGTCGCCAACGCGGTCAACCGCTTCCTGCGTCGCCGTGGTGCCGAGGCGGTCGAGGCCACCAGGCAGGACGGGGCGACCGAATGACCGCTGAACCCAAACCTGCTCACCCGGCGGTCCATCGGGCGCATGCCGTGCAGGACCGGGACAAGAACGCCGGGATCGTGAGTCGCGGAATCGCGGCATTCCTCGACCTGCTCGTCGTCTGGACGATCCTGGGAGCCTGCTACGCGGGACTCGCGCTGATGAAATTCGTGGTCTCGGTCAGTGAGTACCGGTTTCCCGAGGTCAATCTGTTTTTCACCACAACGGGTTTCGTGGTCACCTCGGTGCTCTACCTGGCCACGTGCTGGGAGGTGTCGGGGCGCACGCTCGGCTCGGTGGTGATGGGACTCCGCGTGGTGAACAGCAAGGGCGAGCGCATCCGGCCGGCGGTCGCGGTTCTGCGGGCGCTGATCTGCACGCTCTTCGCGATCGGACTGGCGTGGGCGGTGGTCGATCGCCGACGACGCTCGGTCGCCGACGTCGTCCTGCGCACCCGCGTCATCTACTCTCGCTGACCGACTTCAACAGGGCCAGACGGAGTTCATCGGCTCTCTCCTCTGGAGGCTGATCTCCCGGGAGGCAGTGCACGAGCGGGATACGTTGTGAGGCATGGGTGAACGGGCACGGCTGTCGGCCGTGGAGCTGCGGGGGATGATCGTCGACGACGGGTCGTGGGAGTCGTGGGACACCGCGATCGTCCGACCCGCGGTCACCTCCGACGGCGACGACCGCACGTACGCAGACGATCTCGACCGTGCCCGGGAGCGCAGCGATTCCGACGAGTCGGTGATCACCGGCGCCGGTCTGATCGGTGGCCATCGGGCGGTGATCGTACTCAGCGAGTTCGGTTTTCTCGGCGGGTCGATCGGCCGCGACGCCGGCGCGCGGATCGTCGAGACGATCGGCCGGGCCACCCGGGAGCGGCTTCCGCTGATCGCTCTGCCCGCCTCGGGTGGCACCCGCATGCAGGAGGGGACCGCGGCGTTCCTCCAGATGGTCGCGATCACCGGAGCCGTCACCGCGCACAAGGCGGCCGGGCTGCCGTACCTCGTCTATCTGCGGCACCCCACGACCGGCGGGGTGTTCGCGTCCTGGGGGTCGCTCGGTCACGTCACGTGGGCGCAACCCGGCGCGCTCGTCGGGTTCCTCGGGCCCCGTGTCTATGAAGGACTCTACGGCGAACCGTTTCCCGACGGGGTACAGACGGCCGAGAATCTCTTCCGCACAACGGTCGTCGACGATGTGGTGGAACCGGACGCTCTGGCCGGGCGGCTCGCGGCGGTGTTGCGACTGCTCACCCTGCACGGTGGCGCGCCGCCGACGCAGGCTCCGCAGACCGCGCCCGACGATTCGGGCACGCCGGCGCACCACGCCTGGGCCAGCGTCCTCGCGACCCGTGAACCGGGTCGGGCGGGGTTGATCGAGTTCCTCTCGCAAGGGGATTCGGCAGCGCTGTCCGACGCCGGGCCACTTCGCTTCGCACTCAGCGACTTCGGCGGCCGCGTGGCGATGGTCGTCGGCTACGACAGGGTGTCCCAGGACAACGGCGAGCTGCCCGGTCCCCGGCATCTGCGTGAGGCGCGCCGGGCGATCATCGCGGCAGGCGATCTCGGGTTGCCCGTGGTCACCGTCATCGACACGCCGGGGGCGGAGCTGTCGGTGGTCGCCGAGGAGGGCGGACTCGCCGCCCAGATCGCCCGCTGCACGGTCGAATTGATCACGGTGCCGGTACCGACCGTCTCGGTGATGCTCGGCCAGGGTGCCGGCGGTGCGGCGTTGGCGCTGTTCCCGGCCGACCTGCGGGTAGCCCGCGCGGACGCGTGGTTGTCGCCGCTACCGCCGGAGGGGGCGAGTCTCATCGTCCACCGCGACCTCGAACATGCCGGCGAGATGGCCACGCGCCAGGGCATTCTCGCCGGCCGGCTCGCGGTTCAGGGCATGGTCGACGTGATCGTCGACGCGGACTCCGATGCGGACGCGCTGGACCGGATCCGCGAGGCGATCGGCCGGTATCTCGCAAGTTCGCCGGCGCCGGATCCGCGGGCGCGCACCCGGGTGCCCGCGGCGGACGTCCGATGACCACGCGCATCGTCGCGGTCGGTGCTGTGCTGACCGACGGCGAGGGACGCGTCTTGCTCATCCAACGGCGAAACCCGCCGCAGGCCGGGAAGTGGACCGTGCCGGGCGGAAAGGTCGAACCCGGCGAGTCCATCGAGGCGGCAGTCGCGCGGGAGATGCTGGAGGAAACCGGCTTTCACGTCGAAGTGGGGGAGTTGCTGTGGACCGTCGACATCCCCGGCCCTGACGACGTGGTGTTCGAGGTCCATGACTTCGCCGCGCGGATCGTGTCCGGCACCCTGTGCGCCGGTGACGACGCCGTGGACGCCGGTTGGTTCACGGCTGAAGACCTGACCGAACTCCCGGTGACCCGCGGGTTGCTTGCTCACCTCCGCAAGCACGGAGTGTTGGGCTAGGGAGCCTCGGTCGGGTGTGGACTGCTGCGACAGTGCCGATACGTCCAGCGGTATATTCTTCCGAATCAGGGCGCGGGGAGGGGATTGTCTTGTCGGTTGAAGTGAATCCGGACAGCCTGAGAGTGGCGTCGGGGACGCTGGCTCAGCTTTCTGGAGATGTCGATTCGGCTCCCTTCCTGGGCGCCGCCGAAGTCGCGGCACAACTGGTGGGGAGCAGTGTGGGGTCTGCGCTCGGTGAGTCGAATACGGCGAGTACACGCGCCAAGCAGGTGGTCAAGGCGAGGTATGACCAGTTCGCAAGTCTCCTGTCGCTGTCTGCGGACACATACAGCGACTCGGACGCGGAGGCCGCAGCTCGCATCGCGGGTGTGCCCGACATCAACTCCGCGACTAGCGGTGGGTGAGTGTGACCACTCCAAGTGACGTTCTGAGTTGGAACATTGACTCTCTGCGAGAGTTGTCCACCCGGTCCGCGGCGATCGCCGATGCAATGGTCGGGACGTCAAAGACCATGCGAGACACGGTCTATGATCTGGCCTGGACAGGCGGTGGGCGACGAGCTGCTGAAGACCGGGCCGAACGAGAACGAGAGCAGATCGGCGCGGTGGCGTCCGGCTACGACGCGCTCTCGGCGGCGGCGGCCGGCGCTCATGGGGCGAGGTCGCATCCTGTTTCCGAGATTCGTTCGATCATTCAGAACTACGTGATTCCCCCTGTCACACTGTCTGATTCATGGGTCGTCGACGGCGTCGAGGACTGGAGTTCCGAAGCAGGACTGCAGCTGGCCCGACTCGGCGGATTGGTGTCCTCTCTCGTCGGCGCCGACGCCACCTGGGGTGCCGAGGTCGCCGGGGCGACCCAAACTCTCGAGACCATGGCGTCAGAGGAAGCACTGACGTCTGCGCTCGCGGTGATCGCGGACTCCAAGCGACAGAGTCCGCGCGCAGATCCGGAGCGCATGCGTGCCTCTGCGGCTGCCTTCGAGGAGATATTCGGGCGCGAACCATCTGGCTCGGTCGACTGGAAGACTGCCGAGGCGCTGAATCCGGACAGTTACGACCCGAAATACCAAGGCGTCGGACCCGGAATCAAGGTCGCGCGCATCGAACCGGTGCCCGGGCAAGGTGTTGTACGCGCGGCACTGTACATACCGGCGGCCGAGGTGTTCAATGCTCCGCATTACGACCTGGGGGACGATCGGGCAGAGGTTGCGAACTTCGACCCGGAGCATGCCCGTGTCGTCATGTACGTGGACTACGAGAACGGCCTGATCGTCACGAGACAGAATCCCTCGGTCGACTCCACTGGTCAGGTACGGGTCGGTGAGCCTGAGGTCCGGGCACAGCAGCGACCCGATGGATCGGTCATGGTTCAGTACGACGCGGTGAATCCGTTCGCGCCGCCCGGCGCTTCGGTCACCGGCCACACCGTCAACGGCTCGCTTGTCCTGCAACCGACCAGCGGAAACCCCGGCACTGCTCGGATCATTGCCGGTGGTGAGATCACCGATTATCCGTCGGTCGAGATCTACCAGGACAATTCGGCCGGACAGAGCCGCCCCGTGCTGATCGACGCGGCCGACTCCGGCAGTGCAGTGGGGCCGTTGTTCAACCTGCCGGATTACCACGAGGTCGGCGGGGGCCGAGCGATGATGGATCCCTTCAAGGCCGACTTCGACGACCCGAACTGGGAACGGAACAGACCGACGAATCTCGGAGACCCGGACAATCCCCCCACCGTTGTCATGGTGCGATAGTGTCGCGGCCGATGAAGCACCGTGCGCTACTCGCGGATTCCCGATTCTGGCAGGCAGCCACCGTGGCCGTACCGGTATCGGTGGCATTCGCCATTTTCGTCTTCATGATTCTGGCCGGGATCACGGACCGACTGAATCCGGAGTGGTCGTCGTCGCTGGGAGTGGTGATAGGCATTGCAGGCGTGGTCCTGCTGGCGATCGCTGTCGGCCTGTGGTGGCGCCGAACACCGCGGTGTGCGGGAGCAGCTCTGGGTGTCTTGGCCGCGAGTGTGGTGGTCGCGTACGTCGCGTTGGTGACACTGTGATGACGACCCTGTCGACGAGGTATCGACGTGAGGACTGGTTCGGGCCGGAATCGTTTGGTGCAGTCGTGATCGGCATGCTCGTGATGTCGTTGCCGTTCACCGGATTGGCCTCCAGGGATGCGCTGTGGCTGGTCGTCGGGCCACCGTTGACCGGGCTGGTCCTGCTCGCACTGAGCACGGCACCCGTTCGGGGCGTGCGATCGGTAAGGCGGGCCGGAACGGGACTTGTGGCGGGTGGTGCCGGAGCGATCATCTCGATACCTGTTCTCCTGGCCGGGGCCGCGCTCGGATCGGCCATCGCCTGAACCGACGAAACCGCCCGGTCCGAGCCTGATCTGACCACGGCTGGTGGTGTCCACCGCCCGACGTGTGGAAGATGGGGGACATGACCGAACTCCTGCCGCTCGATCCCGACCAGCTGCTCTCGACGACGCGCTCGGTGCGCAAACGTCTGGACTACGACCGCCCGGTCCCGCTCGACGTGGTCAAGGAAGCGCTCGAGGTCGCACTGCAGGCGCCGACCGGCAGCAACAGCCAGACCTGGCACTGGATCGTGCTCACCGACCCCGAACTCAAACAGAAGGTCGCCGACTACTACGCGCAGTCCTTCTCGAAGTACTACGCCGCCCAGCAGCCGCGCGACGAGACCGGCAAGCGGGTCGCGTCGAGCGCCCAGTACCTCGCCGACACGATGGGGCAGGTCCCGGTGCTGGTCATCGGCGCGATATACACCGGCGGCGACCTGCCCGAGGGCAACCAGGCCGGCGTCTGGGGCTCGCTGCTGCCGGGCGCCTGGAGTCTGCAGCTCGCGCTGCGTGCCCGCGGCCTCGGATCCGCTTGGACCACGCTGCACCTGGCCCACGAGAAGGAGATCGCCGAGCTGCTCGGCATCCCCGCGGGCATCCACCAAGGTGTCCTGTTGCCGGTGGCCTACTACACCGGCACCGACTTCAAGCCGGCTCCGCGTAAGCCCCTCGACTCGGTGCTCCACATCGACGGCTGGTGAGTAGAGTGCGGATCACCATGTCCGCCACCAGTGACACCCCACCGGTCGAGACGGGGGACGTTCCCCGCCCGCCGACCCGTCGCACCCAGGCGAAGGCCGCCCGGCGCGCCGAGCTGCTGACCGCGGCCGCGCGGCAGATGGCCGAACGCGGCTTCGCCGGCGTGCGTCTCGAGGACATCGGCCGCGCGGTCGGGGTGAGCGGGCCGGCCATGTACCGGCACTTCTCGTCGAAGACCGAACTGCTCGACGAGATGCTCGTCGACATCAGCCAGCGGCTGTACGACGGCGGTGCCGAGGTGGTCGACCGCGGCGGTCCGCCGTCGGAGACCCTGCTGGCGCTCATCGGCTTTCACATCGACGTGCTCGTCACGAAACCCGATCTGATCGTCGTCCAGGACCGCGACCTGTCGTCGATGACGCCGGAGGCCAACCACCGGGTCCGGCTGTTGCAGCGGCGCTACGTCGAACGCTGGGTCGACGTCGTGATCGCCATCTACGAGCAGGAGGGCCGCACACTCGACCGGGCCGAGGCTCGCGTCCGCGTACACGCGACGTTCGGCCTGCTGAACTCCTCGCCCCGGCTGCCCGCCTACGACGAGGCGCAGCTGCGGCGTCTGCTCACCGCGATGGCCCTGGCCGCGCTCGGCTGCCGGGTCTGATCAGCGCAGTTCGCGGCGCAACAGCTTGCCGGTCGCGCTGCGCGGGAGTGCGCCGACGATCTCGACCTCGCGCGGGTACTTGTACGCCGCCATCCGTTCGCGGCAGTACTCGATGAGTTCGGTCGGCGTGACCTCCGCACCCGGTTGCAGGGCGACGTAGGCGCGAGTCGACTCACCGCGGTAGTCGTCGGGGATGCCGACCACGGCCGTCTCGAGCACCGCCGGGTGCGACTGCAACACCTGCTCGATCTCGAACGGCCAGATCTTGTACCCGGACGCGTTGATCAGGTCGTTGCTGCGGTCGATGACGTAGAACCAACCGTCGGCATCCATGAAACCGACGTCGCCGGTGCGCATCTCACCGTGGCGCAGCGCCGAGCCGTCGTCGTCCTGACCCCAGTAGCCGGCGGCGATCTGCGGTCCGGCCGTGACGATCTCGCCGAACGTCCCCGGCGGTACCGGTTCGCCGCGCTCGTCGACGACGCGCGCCATCGTGTCGAAGATCGGCAAACCCACTGAAAGAGCACCGGTTTCGGCATCGACCGGTGCGAGGACACCGGGCGGCACCATGTGGGTCGGCGAGGTGGACTCGGTCTGCCCGTACACGTTGTGGATCATCCCGCCGAGGCGTTCTTCGATCCGTTCGGCGACGTCGGGGAGAACCGGTGCGCCGCCCGAGTAGCGGAGTCGGAGTGAGTCGAACGCCTCGGGCGTCGCTTCGGGGTGGTCGGCGAGCGCGATGTAGGCGGTGATCGAGGCGACGGAGAAGGCCGGACGCCAGGCGCGCACCGCGTCGAGGACCAGGCCGGCGTCGAATCGGTGGGTGAGGATGAGCGGCGAGCGCAGGGACAGCGCCAGCATCACCGAGCCCACCAGGCCGGTGACGTGGAAGATCGGCGACATGCACAGGATCGGCTCGCCGGATTGCAGGCCCGTCCAGGTGCGATAGGCCTGCGCGCTGAACGTCAGATTGCGGTGCGTCAGCTTGGCGCCCTTGGGTGGACCGGTGGTTCCCGACGTCGGTGCCAGCACCGCGACATCATCCGGTGCGGGTGCGTGCCGGGTGACCGCACGCGAGCCGGTGCCGATCAGGTCGAGGAGTTCGACGGTGCCTGCCGTGGAAACCCGGGACACGTCGAACACGCGCTGCAGATCGTCGCTGCCGGCGAAGTCGAGCGGCGAGGCCGTGACGACGAGTCCGATCGACCCGAGCTCGTCGGCGACCTCCGCGTGGACCTCGTCGAGCACGAGGAGGGCGGCCGGAGTGAAATCGTCCAGGGCCCTGCGGAATTCGCCGCGCTTGTACATGGGGCTGATGAGGGCGGCGACACCGCCGACCTTCCAGGCCGCGAGGAGCCCGAGCACGATCGCGGGCTCGTTCTGGACGGCGATGCCCAGCAGGTCGCCGACCGCGAAGCCGTGTTCCTGCAATGCGTGGGCGAGGGCGTCGGATGCGGCGTCGAGGTCGGCCCAGCTCAGCGTCGCGCCGAAGTAGTGGACGGCCGGAGCGTCGGGGGCTGCGGCGAGCGCGGCGTCGAACATCTCGAGCGGGGACCCGAACTCGACGTCGAGGTGCTCGGAGAGTCCGGACGGGTAGTGGGCCAGCCAGGGACGGCTCTCGTAGGCGTTCATGCGTACGAGCGTTCGGGGTGACGCGAGCGAGGCGGCAGGTTGTGGACCACGAGGATGAGTCTACGAAAAATGCGCGGCTCCCCATAAGCTGTTCAGCGTGGTCGAACAACCGGTGACCGACAGCGGCGCCGCCGTGCGTGAGTTGCGTAAGCAGGCGGGCGTGACGCTGCGTGGGCTGGCGGCCGGTATCGGGGTGAGCGTCGGGACCATGAGCGCCATCGAGAACGGGAAGGTCGGGCTCACCGTCGACCGGTTGCGCCAGATCGCGCAGTGCCTGGACGTGCCCGTCGCTCGTTTCCTCGAGTCGCCGCAACCGGAGAAGGCGGAGGCCGCCGGGGACCCGACGGACTGGCGTGTGTTCGCCCCGCTGACCCTCGACCCGGTGCTGGAGTCGGCGATCGACGTCTTCGAGGAACTCGGCTATCACGGTGCGACGATGCGCCTCATCGCCGCCGGCGCCGACATCAGTGTCGCAGGCATCTATCACCACTACCCGAGCAAGCAGCACCTGCTCGTCGCGCTGGTCAACATCGCCCACGCTGACCTGGCGCGACGTCTCGACGCAGCCGGCGACGGCGTCGACGCGGTGACCGCCTTCGCCAACATGGTGGAGGCGCTCACGCTCTTCCATGTCGAGCGTCGCGCGCTGGCTCTGGTCCTGGCGACCGAGCTGCGGCGACTCGAGGAACCCAACCGCACTCACCTGCAAGCGTCGATGGCGCAGATCGAGGGTCGCCTGCTCGATACGGCCCGGCGCGCCGCCGACCTCGGCGCCTTCCGGTCCGGCGACCTGTCCGTGGCGACCAAGGCGATCGTCACGATGTGCCTGGCCGTCCCGACCTGGACCGATGACTCCGACGCCGCTCAGGGGCGTCGCATCGCTCGCGAGTACGCGAATCTCGCTCTCGGCATGGTGGGTTTCCGGGCCGACCGCTAGGCCCCCCCGACCTTCGGCGCGTCCGGGCGGCCTACCCCTGGACAGGGGAAGTTCAGCTTTGCTGAACCTGCCGTGTGTACTGGGCTTTCCCTTCTCTTGCTGACAAAGGCTGAGACATCACCGATTTCGCCTCTTGACGGCGCTGCGAACGAGTGCGATGCTCGTCACAATGAACTTACCGAGCGAGCGCTCACCAAGTTCAGTCGAGAAATTCAGTTCGCACCGTTCAGTGTGCGACCCGGAACCGTCGGTTCCGCTCTGGATCGAATCAAAGGAGATGAGATGACCGAGATCGAGACCACTGCGCCGTCCATGGGTGACCTGTTGGGTGCCGACACCCCGTCGAACTGGGGCAAGTGGGGACCCGACGACGAGGTGGGCGCCCTGAACTACCTGGACGCGAGCGAGGTCCTGCGCGGTGTCGGTCACATCAAGTCGGGCGAGACCTTCACCCTGCAGATCGAGATGGGTCGCAAGGAGAGCCCCGGCGACCCGCTGTGGCCGGGTCGCGAGGGCATCAACCGGAAGAACATCCTCGACGAGTCGTCGTGGGACGGCGAAGGTGCACCGCAGTTCCCCGGTGGTCTGCACTACGCCGACGACACCGCGAACATCTTCCTGCAGGGCTCCACGCAGTACGACGCACTCGGCCACGTCTGGTACGACGGCAAACTCTACAACGGCTACGACGCCCGCAGCACCGTCGACGCGCTCGACAAGGCGTCGGTCCTGCCGATCGCCGAGAAGGGCGTCGTCGGCCGCGGCGTGCTGATCGACATGGCCCGCCACCGCGGCAAGAAGTACCTGGAGAAGGGTGAGACCTTCGACCACAACGACCTCGAAGCCGCCGCTGCCGCACAGGGTGTCACCATCGAGCCCCACGACATCCTCATCATCCGCACCGGCTGGCTGACCTACTGGTACGAGCTGAACAACCCGGAGCAGTTCTACGACGGCTTCTGCGAGCCCGGCCTGACCTACTCACGTGAACTCGTGCAATGGTTCCAGGACAAAGAGATCCCGAACCTCGTCACCGACACCATCGCGAACGAGGTCACCACCGACCCGGAATCCGGTGTCGCGCTACCGCTTCACAACGCGCTCATGCGCAACCTGGGTGTCGTGTTCACCGAGATCGTCTGGCTCGAGGAGCTGGCCGAGGCGTGTGCCGCCGACAACCGCTGGAGCTTCCTGTACGTCGCGGCCCCACTCAAGGTCGTCAGCGGCACCGGTGCGCCGGTGAACCCCGTCGTCATCCGCTGACTCATCCCTGAGTCATTCGCCGAAAGAGGTACGTCAGACATGAGCGTCTACGACGACAAGGTGTGGCGCAGCCACTACCGCGAGCAGGATCTCGCGCCGCGGAACATCGAATTCGACACCGCGCTGGACATGTTCGCGGCCACCGCCGCGCGCAGCCCGGACGCCGACCTGATCCGTTACTTCGACGGATCGGTCACGGCCGGTGAGCTCGACGAACTGACCGACGCGTTCGCGGTCGGCATCCTGGACCTGGGCTTCACCCCGGGCGACCGCGCGGTGGTCTACGCCCAGAACATCCCCCAGTTCGTCATCGCACAGTTGGGTATCTGGAAGGCCGGCGGTATCGCCGTCTCGGCCAACCCGATGTACCGCAGCCGTGAACTCGCCGAGATCCTCGTCGACTCCGGCGCCACGGTACTGGTCGCGATGCAGTCGCTGTACCGCGACGTCGTGCAGGAGACGCTGCGCGACAACACGACCGCGGTGCGGACGGTGATCACCACCTCGGAGCTGGAGTTCCAGACCGCGAACAGCGGAACCCTGGCCGGCGTCGAGAAGATCGACTGCCCCGACACCGTCGACCTGGCGACGATGCTCGCGAAGTACCGCGGTCAGCGCCCGCCCAAGGTCGATCTCACCGGGGACAGCGTCGCCTTCCTGACCTACACGTCGGGAACCACCGGACCGCCCAAGGGTGCGATGACCACCCACCGCAACGTCGTGTTCAATGCGCAGACCTACCGCGACTGGGTCGGTGTCGACAGTGACGACGTGATCCTCGGCGTGGCACCGCTGTTCCACATCACCGGTCTCATCGCGCACATCGCACTCGCCGAACTCACGGGTGCGCCACTGGTCCTGATGTACCGGATGGACCCGGCGGACACCGTCGCGACGATCGCTCGGGAGAAGGCGACGTTCACGGTCGGATCGATCACGGTGTTCATCGCCCTGATGAACGTGCCGGACATCGACCCGGCGTCGCTGGCGAGCCTGTCGAAGATCTACTCCGGTGGGGCGCCGATCCCGCCGAGCACGATCGCCGAGTTCCAGGAGCGGTTCGGTCACTACATCCACAACGTCTACGGTCTGACCGAGACCACCTCGCCGTCGCATGCGGTGCCGTTCGGCGTGACGGCCCCGGCCGACGAGGAGACCGGGGCCACCTCGGTGGGAATCCCGGTGTACGACACGGTCGTCCGGATCGTCGACGAGCAAGGCAACGACCTGCCGGCGGGCGAGGTCGGCGAGCTGGTCACGGCCGGCCCGCAGGTGGTCGCCGGCTACTGGAACAAGCCGGAGGCGACCGCGAAGGGCATCCCGAACGGCGTGCTCCACACCGGCGACGTCGGCTACATGGACGCCGACGGATGGTTCTACATCGTCGACCGCAAGAAGGATCAGATCAACACCAGCGGTTTCAAGGTGTGGCCACGCGAGGTCGAAGACGTTCTGTACGAACATCCTTCGGTCCGGGAGGCGGCTGTCGTCGGCGTGCCCGACTCCTACCGCGGCGAGACCGTGAAGGCGTTCGTGAGTCTGCGACCGGGAACCGACGCGACGCCGGAGGAACTGATCGACCACTGCAAGACGCGGATGGCGGCTTACAAGTACCCGCGTGAGGTCGTGGTGATGAGCGACATCCCCAAGACCGCCACCGGCAAGCTGTTGCGTCGTGAACTGCGGACGGTGGCACAGTGATGCAGCCGGATCTGACCGTTCGCACCCCGGCCGAGACACTCGATCTCCGGCCGTCGGCGAAGGCACTCGAGCTGCGCGAGAAGCTCACCGCGTTCATGCACGACGACGTCGTCCCGGCGGAGCAGCGCTACGAAGAGGAGCGCGGCTTCGCCGGTCCCGACGATCACGATGTGCCGGCGGTCGTGGAGGAGCTGAAGAAGCGGGCCCGCGCCCGCGGCCTGTGGAATCTCTTCCTGCCGTCCGAATCCGGGATCAGCCAGCTGGACTACGCCGGTCTGGCCGAGATCACCGGGTGGAGCCTGCATCTGGCGCCCGAAGCCGTCAACGGTGCGGCGCCCGACACCGGGAACATGGAGCTGCTGCACCTGTTCGGCACCGACGAGCAGAAGCAGACCTGGCTGGAGCCGTTGCTCGACGGCCGAATCCGGTCGGCGTTCTCGATGACCGAGAAGGACGTCGCGAGTTCGGATGCGACGAACATCGAGACCAGCATCGAACGCGACCGCGATTCCTATGTGATCAACGGCCGGAAGTGGTGGACGAGCGGCGCAGCCGACCCGCGTTGCAAGTTGCTCATCGTGATGGGCAAGACCGATCCCGGGGCGGCGACCCATCGGCAGCAGTCGATGGTGCTGGTCCCGATCGACACCCCGGGTGTCACCGTGGTCCGCGACGTACCGGTGTTCGGTCGTCACGACCAGCACGGCCACGTCGAGATCGTCTACGACAACGTCCGGGTGCCCGTCGAGAACCTGCTCGGTGAGGAAGGCGGCGGATTCGCGATGGCGCAGGCGCGCCTCGGCCCCGGCCGCATCCACCACTGCATGCGTGCGCTCGGCGCTGCCGAACGGGCTCTGCACCTCCTGGTCCAGCGGTCGAAGGGGCGCGTCGCCTTCGGCAAGCCGCTGGCCGAGCAGGGCGTCGTCCAGCAGCAGATCGCCGAGTCGCGCATCGCGATCGACCAGGCCCGCCTGCTGTGTCAGCTGGCCTCGAAGACGATCGACGAGCTCGGCAACAAGGCCGCCGCGCCGTATGTCTCGGCCGCCAAGGTGTCGGTACCGCGCGTGGCGCTCGAGGTCATCGACCGGGCGATCCAGGTCCACGGCGGCGCCGGCGTCAGTGACGACGTGCCGCTGGCCGCGATGTACGGATGGCACCGCGCGATGCGCATCTTCGACGGTCCGGACGAGGTGCATCTCCGCACGATCGCCAAGTCGGAGCTGCGGCGGTGACCACGGGATGAAAGGTTGAGGCAGTTTGCGCCGCTCACCGGCGCAAACTGCCTCGACATCGTCACGACCGGCCTACCCTGACCCGCAGGTCGCGACGACGAGGAGTGTGCCGTGAATCCAGGCGATGCCGACGAGCAGCAGGGCGGCCACTGGTCGCCGACCCCACCAGGGCAACCGCAGACCGGTGGATTCCCTGGCAATCAGGGTCAGACTGCGCAGTTCCAGGGCGGCCCGCCCACCGGCGGGGTTCCCGATCGGTCGGTGATCTTTGCCCTCGGTGCGGCGGTCGCCGGGATCGTCACCTACTGCATGGGCTTCGTCAGCTGGATCACCGCGTTGCCCGGGGCGCAGCAGGGGATCGATTCGTGGGAACGCGATTTCATAGAAGGGCGGGACAGTATCCCCGGGTTCTTCTCCGACGACATCGTGCTGAACCCCGGCAAGTTCTTCGTCGTGCTCGGTGTTGTCGGGGTCGCGACGACGTTCATGCTGGTTCCCCGGTATCGAAAGGCCCTGCCCTTCCTCGCCGTGATCGCGCTCGCCGGGTGGCTGGCACTGTTCGCCTCGGCGTTGATCATGCCGCCGTCCGTCGAACTCGGGGCCGGCGCCATTCTCGGGCTGATCTTCGGATTCGTGCAGGTGGCGCTCCTGATGACCGCATCGTTCTTGTACGGTCTCAAGAAGGATGACGCCGCAATCTCCTGACGTACATGTGCAGCCGGCCGGACTTCTCGGAGACCCGCTGGCGGATGCTCTTCGTCGTGCGGGCTGTGTGTTCGCCGAGGACGAGGCCGCGCTACTCCGGCAACATGCCTCCGTTGCAGACGAACTCGACGAGCTGGTGGAGCGTCGGATCGCGGGTGAACCACTCGAACACCTGCTGGGCTGGGTGGAGTTCGGGGATCTGCGGCTCCGCGTCGGGCCGGGTGTGTTCGTACCGCGACAGCGGTCTCTGCTCCTGGCGCAGGAAGCAGTCCGGGCCGCGGGGGAGCGTACCGATCCCGTTGTCCTCGAGGCGTTCTGCGGGGTGGCTCCGATCGCGTCGGTCGTGGCCGCTTCCGTCAGCGGCGCGCGGGTGCATGCCGCCGACATCGCCGCCGATGCGCTCGTGCACGCCCGGCGAAACCTGCCCGACGACGCGCAGATCCATCACGGAACCGGCTTCGACGCGGTGCCCGAGTCACTCGCGGGCCACGTCGACGTGATCGCCGCCGTCCCGCCGTACGTCCCCGATCACGCCTTCGGACTGCTCGCTCCGGAAGCACGCGACCACGAACCCCGACGCGCCCTCACCGGGGGAGTGGACGGACTCGATCACGTCGACACACTCGTCGACGCCGCGCAGACGTGGCTCTCCGACACCGGCACCCTGCTCATCGAGATGAACGTCGCCCAGTTCGACGCCGTCGCGGCCGGTGACGGACGCCGCGCGTTCGACATCGACGCCGTGGCAGGCGACGACGGTCAGACCGTGGTCGCCCGCTTCCGCCGGTGGCTGCCGGGCCGGGGTGTCAGATTCCGAGAGCGCCCCGCAGCCGGCTGACCTCCGCCCGATACTTCTCGACATTGCGCATCTTCACGCTCTCGTAGCCGCGCACCATGTCGGGGAGGCCGGCGAGTTCCACCACGGCCGGCATCTCGGCGTCACCGACGCGTCCGCCCTGCACGGCGGCGAGCAGTTGGTCGACGATCTCCCGGTACTCGACGATCAGCGCCCGTTCGGTGCGACGGATCTCGTTGCGGCCGAACGGGTCGAGTGGTGTCCCGCGAAGTCTCTTCATCTTCGCGAGCGCGCCCATCGGACGGTTCGCCCAAGCCCCGAGGGACATCTTCTCCCGCATGCCCATCTGGCGCAGTGCCGGCGGATGCAGCCGGATCGCGACCTCGGCGTCCGCACCGAACTGATCGGCGACCTTCGCCGCGAACGCGGCGTCCTGCGTCAAGCGGGCCACCTCGTACTCGTCCTTGTAGGCCATCAGCTTGTACAGGTTGCGTGCGACCGCGTCGGTCAGCGCGTCGTTGTCCGCGTCACCGTGCACCCGCTCGACGACGTCGAGATACTCACGCGCATAGCGTTCGTCGGCGTAGGCGATCAGTTCGTCGTAGCGAAGGGCCACGGTGCGCGTCAGCTCGTCGCCGAAACCGCTCGTGCGGACCACGCGCATCGCGTGGTCGGACGGCTCCGGTTCCGTGGTCGCGGTGCCGTGCAGCGAGGCGATGGTCGCGGACACGGCATCGGCGTCGGCCACCGCCTGACGTCCTCGCCGGAAGGCCTGCACGTTGGCGTCGACCGCGACGCCGTTCAGTTCGATCGCCCGCTCGATCGACGAGGCCGAGATGGCCAGTGCGCCCGCCTGATACGCGGCGCCGACCATGAGCATGTTGGCGAACTGCTCGTCACCGAAGAGTGCCGTCGACAGCGCCCCCGAGTCGAGGTACAGGCCGCGGGTGACCTTCGCGTCGATCGCCGAGTGGATCGCGGTCTCCGCGGGGAAGCCGACCGAGGTGTCGATGACCATGAGACCGGTGGGCACCTGCGTCGTGGACACCACGGCGACGGTCTTCTCCGGCGCTGCGACTTTCAGGTTGACCGGATCGGTGCCGACCAGAGGGTCGCAGACGAGGTAGAGGTCGCAGTCGTCGGAGGCGACCTTGGCGGCCTGTTCGACGTCGTGCGGCGCGACCTTGATGTCGCTGACGACGGCACCGCCCTTCTGCGCCAGGCCCGTCATGTCGACGGTGCGCGCGGCGTGACCGTCGAGGACCGCGGCCGTCGCCAGCACCTGCGACACCGTCACCACACCGGTTCCGCCGATACCGGTGACCCGCAGCGAGAACGTGTCCCGCACGGCGGGCAGCGTCGGTTGCGGCAGCAGTGTCTCGGGGATGTCGGTGGCGCGGGCCCTCGTCCGCGTAGTCCCCGGGGTCACGGTGACGAACGACGGGCAGTCGCCCTTCAGGCACGAGTAGTCGAGGTTGCACGAACTCTGGTCGATCTGCGTCTTGCGCCCGAACTCGGTCTGCACCGGATGCACGGACAGGCAGTTCGACTTCTCGCCGCAGTCGCCGCAGCCCTCACAGATGCGTTCGTTGATCATCACCCGCGTGGTGGGGGTGGACATGGTGCCGCGCTTGCGCTTCCGGCGCTTCTCCGCGGCGCAGTGCTGATCGTGGACGAGGACGGTCACGCCGGACACGCCGGCGAGTTCGGTCTGCACGTCGAGCAGGTCGTCGCGATGGCGAACCTCCACACTCTTCGGGAGGCCCAGCGCGCGAGTGCGTTTCGGATCGTCGGAGGTCACGACGATCTTGCTGACGCCCTCGTCGATCAGAAGGGAGGTCAGCCGCGGCAGGCCCATCTCGCCGACCGGATCCTGGCCGCCGGTCATGGCGACGGTGCCGTTGTAGAGCAACTTGTAGGTGATGTTCTCGCCCGACGCGACCGCGGCCCGCAGCGCCAGCGATCCCGAGTGCATGAACGTGCCGTCGCCGACGTTCTGCACGAAGTGCCCGGCGGAGACGAACGGCGCCATGCCGATCCACTGCGCACCCTCGCCACCCATCTGCGTCACGCCGGCGACATCGCCGACCTGGCGCGGGTCCATCAGGAGAACCATCGCGTGACAACCGATTCCGGCGCCGACGAGGGTGTCCTCGGATACCTTGGTCGAGCTGTTGTGCGGGCATCCGGAGCAGAAGTACGGCGTGCGCACGGCGAGAGGGAGTTCGATGCGGGTACGACGCCGCGACTTCTTGTCGATCCACGCCTGCGCGGCGTCGACGTGATGAAGTGCGAGACGATCCGCGAGGCCGCGGGTGACGGCGTCGACGTCGAGCTCGCCGAAGCGGGAGAACAGTGTCGACCCGTCCTCGTGGACCTTGCCGACGATGCGCGGTGCACGCGGATGACGGAACAGGATGTCGCGCATCATCGTCTCGATGAAGTCGCGCTTCTCCTCGATGACGATGACCTCGTCGAGATCACCGCGCGCAGTGCCGAACATGAAGCGGTCGAGGATGTCCCGCTCGATCGGGTAGACCATCCCCAGCTTGAGGATGCGGATGCCCAGACGGTGCAGGTCGTCGTCGCTGATGTTCAGCAGGCGCAACGCCTCTCGGAGATCGAGGTAGGTCTTGCCCGCGGCGACGATGCCGATTCGATCGTCGGGGGTCGACACCACGATCTTGTTGATCCCGTTGAGCCGCGCATACTCCAGGGCGCGAGGGATGCGCGTGGTGAGCTGATTCTGTTCGAGCTCCATCAGATTGGCGCCCAGAAGCCGTCCGCTCGGTACGTGCGGGCTCCGTCCGAGATCGCCGTAGGTGGGGATGATCCGGTCGGGATCGACGTGGGCGGTCGACGCGCCGTCGGCGACGTGGGCCGAGATCTTCAGCGACGTCCACAGCCCGCTGACGCGGCTCATGACCGCCGCGTGCACGCCGAGGTCGAGGATGTCTTGCGAGTCGGCCGGGTAGAGGATCGGGATGTAGAGGTCGGCCAGGGCCATCTCCGACGCGCACGGCACCGTCGAGGACTTCGCACCGGGGTCGTCGCCGACGAGCGCGACGGCGCCTCCGGACGGATGCGTACCGACGAGGTTGGCGTGCCGGATCGCGTCGGTGGCGCGGTCGAGGCCGGGGGCCTTGCCGTACCAGTAGCCGACGACGCCGTCGCGGGGCGAGCCGTCGGCGGTGGGAGCGAGGTCGGCGACCTGGGCGGCGACCTGCGAGCCCATCACCGAGGTGGCGGCGATCTCCTCGTTCAGGCCGGGACGGTGGGTGATGTCGTAGGGCGCGAGGAGGGCGCGGCGTCGAGCGAGTTCGAGGTCGTAGCCGGCGAGGGGAGAGCCTTCGTAGCCGGAGATGAACGAGGCGGTGTTCAGGTTCTGGCGGCGGTCGACGCGAGCGCGGTCGCGAACCATGCGGACCAGGGCCGCGATGCCGGAGAGGTAGATCGTGCCCGACTCGCGGGCGTACCGGTCGTCGAGCGAGAAGCCGTCCGTACGGGGCTCTGACGTGCGTGTTTCGGTGGACGGCACCTGCTGGAAGCGTGCGCGGTCGTCTGCGAGGGTCATGGGGTTACCTGGCCTTCTATGTGCGGTGGCCTTCTCCGGTCGTGCCGGGGATCGACGCATCGGTTGTGGGGGCCCGGGGGTGGTGGGCCTGCCACCACAGTACGAGATGACGTGACGCGCGTCACGCGGTCCGATTGCGAGGCGCGGACGTGACACGCGCCACTCGATGGCGTACTATTCCGTTCAGTTAATCCCAACTAACTGAAGGGTCGACGGTGACCAGCACGCTCGACGGCTTCCGGGCCACGCACCAGCAGAATCTCGACCTGCTCCACCAGCGCCTGACGACGGTCGCCGCCGGCGGCGGGGCCAAGGCGCGTGAGCGCCACGTCTCACGCGGGAAGTTGCTGCCGCGCGACCGCGTCGACGGACTCCTGGACGTCGGCTCGCCGTTCATCGAGGTCGCCCCGCTCGCCGCGTTCGGGATGTACGACGACAAGGCACCGGCCGCCGGTGTCATCGCCGGCGTCGGCCGCGTGGCCGGCCGGGAGTGCATGATCGTCGCCAACGACGCCACGGTCTCCGGTGGCACCTACTACCCGGTGACGGTGAAGAAGCACCTGCGCGCGCAGGAGATCGCGGCCGCCAACCGGCTGCCCTGCATCTACCTCGTCGACTCCGGCGGCGCGATGCTGCTGCAGCAGGACGAGGTCTTCCCGGACCGCGACCACTTCGGTCGCATCTTCTACAACCAGGCCACGATGAGCGCCGCGGGCATCCCGCAGATCGCCGCCGTCCTCGGTTCCTCGACCGCCGGCGGCGCCTACGTCCCGGCGATGAGCGACGAGACGGTCATCGTCCGCAACCAGGGCACCATCTTCCTGGCAGGTCCGCCGCTGGTGAAAGCCGCGACCGGCGAGGACGTCTCGGCCGAGGACCTCGGCGGCGGCGCGATGCACTCGTCGGTCTCCGGCGTCACCGACCACCTCGTGGACAACGACCAGCAGGCACTCGCGAAGGTCCGTGAGATCGTCGCAACCCTCGGTCCGCGTGAGGCGCCGCAGTGGGAGACCATCCCGTCGCGGGAGCCGCTCCGTCCGCAGACCGACATCTACGACGTGGTGCCCACCGACTCGCGGACCCCGTACGACGTGCGCGAGGTCATCGAGATCATCTGCGACGCCGGTGAATACACCGAGTTCAAGGCCAACTACGGCACGACCCTGGTCACCGCCTTCGCGCACATCCACGGACACCCGGTGGGCATCATCGCCAACAACGGTGTGCTCTTCAGCGAATCCGCGCTCAAGGGAGCGCATTTCATCGAGCTCTGCGACCAGCGTCGAATCCCGTTGATCTTCCTGCAGAACATCACCGGGTTCATGGTCGGCAAGGCCTACGAGCAGGGTGGCATCGCCAAGAACGGCGCCAAGATGGTCAATGCGGTCGCGTGTGCGCGTGTCCCGAAGTTCACTGTCATGGTCGGCGGCTCGTTCGGCGCCGGCAACTACTCGATGTGCGGCCGGGCCTACTCGCCGCGGTTCCTGTGGATGTGGCCCAACGCCCGCATCTCCGTGATGGGTGGCCCGCAGGCCGCGGACACCCTGGGCACGGTGCGCCGCAACCAGATCGAGCGGTCCGGGGACTCCTGGGCCGCCGAGGACGAAGAGGCCTTCAAGGCGCCCATCCGCGAACAGTTCGAGCGGCAGTCCGACGCCTACTACTCGACGGCCCGACTGTGGGACGACGGGATCGTCGATCCGGCCCAGACCCGCACGCTGCTCGGCCTCGCGCTCGAGACGGCGCGGTACGCCCCGCTGGCCGACCCGCGCTACGGCGTCTTCCGGATGTGAGAGCGGAGACCGACATGCCATCCCCGAGTTCACCCACGACCGAGGAGAAGACCGAGACCGTGAGCACCAGACCCATTCGCAGCGTCCTGGTGGCGAACCGCGGTGAGATCGCCTGCCGGGTGATCGACACGCTGCGCCGCCTGGGAATCCGCAGTATCGCCGTCTACTCCGACGCCGATGCGCAAGCACGCCATGTCCGCGAGGCCGACGTCGCGGTCCGCATCGGACCGGCCGCGGCGGCCCAGAGCTATCTCGACATCGACGCCGTGGTCGACGCGGCCCGCAAGACCGGTGCCGATGCCGTCCACCCCGGTTACGGATTCCTCTCGGAGAACCAGAAATTCGCCGCCGCGCTGGCGGAGGCGGGCATCGTCTTCATCGGTCCGCCGGTCGAGGCCATCGCGACGATGGGCGACAAGATCACCGCGCGTGCCGCGGTCACCGCGCGCGACGTGCCGGTGGTGCCGGGTCTCTCGCGTCCCGGCCTCACCGACGAGGACCTGATCGCGGCCGCCCCCGACATCGGCTTCCCGGTCCTCATCAAGCCGAGCGCCGGCGGCGGCGGCAAGGGCATGCACCGCGTCGCCGACCCAGCCGACCTGCCCGCGGCACTCCAGCGCGCACGACGCGAGGCGGGCGCCGCGTTCGGCGACGACGCACTGTTCCTCGAACACTTCGTGGACACCCCGCGCCACATCGAGGTACAGGTCCTCGCCGACACGCACGGCAACGTGATCCATCTCGGCGAACGCGAATGCTCCCTGCAGCGCCGCCACCAGAAGGTCATCGAGGAGGCGCCGTCGGCGCTGCTCGACGCCGACACCCGTGCCCGGATCGGTGAGGCGGCCTGCGACGCCGCCCGCAGCGTCGGCTACACCGGCGCCGGCACCGTCGAGTTCATCGTCTCGGCCCACAAGCCGGACGAGTTCTTCTTCATGGAGATGAACACCCGCCTGCAGGTCGAGCACCCGGTCACCGAACTGGTCACCGGAATCGACCTGGTGGAGCAGCAGATCCGCGTGGCCCGCGGCGAGGTCCTCGGCTTCGCCCAGGGCGACATCACCCTCACCGGCCACGCCATCGAGGCCCGCGTGTACGCCGAGGATCCCGCCCGCGGTTTCCTCCCCACCGGCGGCACCATCGAACACCTCGTCCACCCGGACACCGCGTCGGGCAGCGGCATCCGCGTCGACTCCGCCATGCTCGAAGGGCTGCGCGTCGGCAGCGACTACGACCCGATGCTCGCCAAGATCATCGCGCACGGCAGCGACCGCGAGGAGGCGCTCGAACGCCTCGACCAGGCGCTGGCGCACACCCGCGTCCTCGGTGTCGTCACCAACATCGACTTCTGCCGCTTCGTCCTCCGGCAGCAGGCCGTCGTCGACGCCGAGCTCGACACCGAACTGCTCGACCGACTCGTCGCCGATTACGCAGTGCCGCAACCATCGCCGGAGGCGCAGGTCCTCGTCGGCCTCGCCCGCATCGGGACCCGGGACCGTGGGGACGTCTGGTCGTCGGCGGTCGGCTGGCGCGTCGGCGAACCGGCGCCGGTGATCACCAGGCTCGTGAGCGGCGGACACCACTCCACCGTGTCGATCCGCGTCGAACACACCGATACGCACTCGATCTCGGGGTCGGCGACCGTGGTCGACGAGGGCGTCGACGGGGCCGAGGGCGAGTCGTGGACCGCCGGCGTCGTCTACCTCCCCGCACAGTCGGGCGACGGTCGTGATTCCGACCGCCTCATCGTCGACGGGGTCAGCCAGTCCTGGTCGTCGACGCTGATCGGCGAATCCTGGTGGGTGTCCGGACCGTCCGGCGCCTGGGTCCTCGATCTCGCCCGTCCGCTGCTCGACGAGGCCGCCGACGATCGCGCAGGCGAGATCGCCAGCCCGATGCCCGGCACCGTGGTCGCCGTCGGGGCCACCTCCGGTGACGAGGTGAGCAGCGGCGCGGCCGTCGTTGTCGTCGAGGCGATGAAGATGGAACACGCGTTGACCGCACCCGTCGACGGAACCGTCGACGTCACGGTGAAGGTGGGTGACAAGGTGGATGCCGGACAGATCCTCGCCGTGGTCACGCCGGCGGAGAGCCGGGAGCCCGTTCCCGCCCCCTGAGGCACTGCCCCCTGAGCCTCGAAGTGCTCGTAATGAACCGAACCGAACGACAAGAGTGAACAGGACTCTCATGGAACTCACGCAGGAGTACACCGACCTCATCGAGACGGTGCGCGACTTCGCGCAGACCGTGGTGGCGCCGGTGGCCGCGAAACACGATGCCGACCACACCTTCCCGTACGAGGTCGTCGCCCAGATGGGCAAGATGGGCCTCTTCGGTCTGCCCTTCGACGAGAAGTACGGCGGGATGGGCGGCGACTACTTCGCGCTGGCCCTCGCACTCGAGGAGCTCGGCAAGGTCGACCAGTCGGTCGCCATCACGCTCGAAGCCGGGGTGAGCCTGGGCGCGATGCCGATCTACCGTTTCGGCACCGAGGAGCAGAAGCAGCAGTACCTGCCCGACCTCACCGCCGGTACCGCGCTCGCCGGCTTCGGCCTCACCGAGCCCGGGGCCGGCTCCGACGCCGGTGCCACCGCGACCACCGCCCGCGACGACGGTGACTCGTGGATCATCAACGGCGGCAAGCAGTTCATCACCAACTCGGGCACCGACATCACCTCACTGGTCACCGTCACCGCGGTCACCGGCGTGAAGGAGAACGGCAAGAAGGAGATCTCGACGATCATCGTGCCGTCGGGAACCTCCGGCTTCACCGCCGAACCGGCCTACAACAAGGTCGGCTGGAACGCCTCGGACACCCACCCGCTCACGTTCACCGATGTGCGCGTGCCCAAGGAGAACCTGCTCGGCGAGCGCGGCCGCGGCTACGCCAACTTCCTGTCGATCCTCGACGAGGGCCGCATCGCGATCGCGGCGCTCGCGACCGGTGCCGCGCAGGGTTGCGTCGACGAGAGCGTCAAGTACGCCAAGGAGCGTCAGTCGTTCGGCAAGCCGATCGGGGAGTACCAGTCGGTGTCCTTCGCCATCGCCCGGATGGAGGCGCGAGCCCATGTGGCCCGCACCGCCTACTACGACGCGGCGGCGAAGATGCTGGCGGGCAAGCCCTTCAAGAAGGAAGCGTCGATCGCCAAGCTGGTGGCCAGCGAGGCGGCCATGGACAATGCGCGCATCGCCACCCAGATCCACGGCGGCTACGGTTTCATGAACGACTACCCCGTCGCCCGTCACTACCGCGACTCGAAGATCCTCGAGATCGGTGAGGGCACCACCGAGGTGCAGCTCATGCTCATCGCCCGAGAGCTGGGTTTCGCATGAGCGGCAACGACCAGCCCCCCGTGAACCGCGTCGTCCAGCGCGGCCTGTGGTTCGAGGAGTTCACCGAGGACACCCTCTACGAGCACCGTCCCGGACGCACCGTCACCGAGGCCGACAACGTGCTGTTCACGACGCTCACCATGAACACCCAGGCCCTGCACCTCGACGCCGCCTGGTCGGCGCAGCAGCCCGGCTTCGGTGGGCAGCGCCTGATCAACTCCATGTTCACGCTGTCGACGATCGTGGGCCTCTCGGTCAGCCAGCTGACACAGGGCACACTGGTGGCCAACCTCGGTTTTTCCGAGGTCGCGTTCCCCGCGCCGCTGTTCGCCGGTGACACCCTCTACGCCGAGACCCTGTGCACCGGTAAACGCGAATCCCGGTCGAGGCCGGGGGAGGGCGTGGTGAACTTGACCCACATCGGACGCAATCAGCACGGCGAAGTCGTCGCGCGAGCCGCGCGGGCCACGTTGGTGCGCAAGAAACCTACGGAGTGACGACGATGTTCTTCGACGGACCCGCCGACAACTCGCTCGTGAGCGGCGCGAATCTGGGCGATTCCCAGCTGAACAACGCCTGGCTGCCCGCCGGGCCCGCACTGCTGTTCTGCCCCGCAGACCGGCCCGAGCGCTACCAGAAGGCACTCGACCGTGCCGACGTCGTGATCCTCGACCTCGAGGACGCGGTCTCGCCGGAGAATCGCGCCGCCGCGCGGGAAGCGTTGATCGCCAACCCGATCGATCCGGACCGGACCATCGTGCGGATCAACCCGGCCGGGACCGGCGACTACCGCCGTGACCTGGCCGCGGTCTCCGAGACGAACTACCGCGTCGTCATGCAGGCCAAGTCGGAGGACGTGGCGTCGATCCTGGACACCGCGTTCCAGACGATCGCGCTGATCGAGACGCCGCTCGGTGCGACCCGCGCCAACGACATCGCCGCCACGTCGAACTGCATCGGACTCATGTGGGGTGCCGAGGACCTGGTCGCCGGACTCGGCGGGACGTCGAGCCGCTTCGGGCCCGACGAACCGCGGCCCGGCGAGTACCGGGATGTGGCCGCCTGGGTCCGGTCGATGGTCCGCATCGCGGCCGCGGCGCACGGGAAGTTCGCCGTCGACTCGGTGCATCTCGACATCGACGACGTCGACGGCCTGGTCGCCGAGGTACGCGACGCGGTGGCACTCGGCTACACCGCGACCGCGTGCATCCACCCGTCGCAGGTCGAGCACATCCGCGCCGGCTACCAGCCGTCCGAGGAGTCGATCGCGTGGGCGCGCAAGGTCATCGACGGCTCCGCCGAACACGGTGGCGGGGTCTTCAGCCTCGACGGGCAGATGATCGACGGTCCGGTGCTCCGGCAGGCGGAGGTCGTGCTGTCCCGCGTGGCCGGACGACCCACCGACACCGCCGACGCCTGATCGCCCTGCACTGACACGTTTTTCGACACCCCTCGTTTCGTTTCCCGAGACAACCGAGAGACCGGAGCCCGCTCATGAGCAATGACGCTCACGCCCAGAACCTCGCACACACCCACGGGCCGCAGAGCCCGGCTCTGCTGACGGACACCATCGGCGTGACCCTGGCGCGGACCGTCGAGAAGTATGCCGGCCACGTCGCGCTCATCGACGCCGGTGCCGGTCGGCAGTGGACCTACACCGAATTCCACCGTGACGTGCGGGCATTGGCCGCGGGCCTCCTGCGGCTGGGCGTGAAGCGGGGGGATCGGGTCGGACTGTGGGCGCCCAACCGGTTCGAGTGGGTGCTCGTCCAGTACGCCACCGCCGAGATCGGCGCGATCCTGGTCAACCTCAACCCTGCCTACCGGCAGAACGAGGTCGAGTACGCCCTCAGGCAATCCGGCACGAGCGTCGTCCTCGCGGCCGAACGGTTCAAGGACTCCGGATATGCGTCGATGCTGGCGGAGGCGCATCCGCACTGCCCGGACCTGCGGGAGGTGGTGACGTTCGAGTCCGCCGCATGGACCGAACTGACCGCCACCCCCACCGACGAGGAGCTGGCACGGGTTGCCGAGATCGCCGCGTCGCTGTCCGCCGACGACCCGATCAACATCCAGTACACCTCGGGCACAACGGGATTCCCCAAGGGCGCGACGCTGTCACATCGCAACATCGGGAACAACGGCTACCTCGTCGGTGAGCTCCTCGACTACACCGCCGACGACCGCATCTGCCTACCGGTGCCGTTCTACCACTGCTTCGGCATGGTGATGGGCAATCTCGCCGCCACCAGTCACGGTGCGGCCATGGTGATCCCGGGCCCAGCCTTCGACCCGAAGGCCACGCTCGACGCGGTCGCCGAGCATCGCTGCACCAGCCTCTACGGCGTGCCGACGATGTTCATCGCCGAACTCGCTCTCCTCGACGCCGCCCCGGACGGTTATGCACCCGACCTGTCGTCGCTGCGCACCGGGATCATGGCCGGCTCGCCGTGTCCGGAGCAGGTGATGCGCCAGGTGGTCGATCGGATGCACATGAGCGAGGTGTCCATCTGCTACGGCATGACCGAGACGTCGCCGGTGTCCACCCAGACCAGGGTCGACGATCCCCTCGAACTCCGTGTCACCACCGTGGGCCAGGTCGGTCCGCATCTCGAGATCAAGATCGTCGCGCCCGGCACGGGGGAGACGCTCGGCCGCAACGAGACCGGCGAGCTGTGCACGCGCGGCTACTCGGTGATGACCGGCTACTGGAACGATCCGGAGAAGACCGCCGAGGCCATCGACGCCGACGGGTGGATGCACACCGGCGACCTCGCCGAGATGGACGAGGCCGGCTACGTCCGCATCACCGGCCGGATCAAGGACATGGTGATCCGGGGCGGCGAGAACATCTACCCGCGCGAGATCGAGGAATTCCTCTACACTCATCCCGACATTCTCGACGCCCAGGTCATCGGTGTCCCCGACGAGAAGTACGGCGAAGAACTGATGGCGTGGGTCCGCCTCCGCGACCACGCCACCGATCTCACGGCCGAGGACGTCCGGGCCTTCGCCGACGGCAAGATCGCCCGGCACAAGATCCCCCGATACGTCCACGTGGTCAAGGAATTCCCGATGACCGTCACCGGAAAGGTGCGCAAGGTCGCGATGCGCGAAGAGGCCACCCACATCCTGGAGGACCTGCGATGACCGGTGCCGCGATCGAGCGGTTCAGTCGGCACGCGGAGAGCCGGTTCGGCGCGGACGCCGCGGATTACGACCGGTTGTGGTCCTGGTCGGTTCAGCAGCCGGCACAGTTCTGGCGCGCGCTGTGGGAGTTCTTCGACCTCGACGCCCTGGCCGCCGAACCCCTCGCGGAGGGCGACGCCGCCGTTCTCGCCGACGCGCGGATGCCCGGCGCCCGATGGTTCCCGGGCGTCCGGCTGAACTACGTCAGCCAGATCCTGCGCCACGCCGACCTGCCGGGTGCCGCCGTCGTCGGAATCGACGAGGCCGGGGAACGCTCCGAGATCGCCTGGTCGGATCTTCCCGGAATGGTTGCCGCCCTGGCCGCGACACTGCGGGCACAGGGGATCGGGACCGGCGATGTCGTGGCCGCCTACCTGCCGGACATCCCCGAGGCGGTCGTCGCCTTCCTCGCCACCGCGAGTCTCGGCGCCATCTGGTCGGGGTGCGGGCAGGACTATGCGCCGCAGGGTGCCGCCAGTCGGCTCGGTCAGCTCCGGCCGAAGATCCTGTTCAGCGCCGCGGGATACCGGTACGGCGGCAAGGACATCGACAAGCGTGCGGACAGCGCCGAACTCGCGAGTCTGCTGCCGGAACTCCTCGCGCACATCACGATCGGCGACGACGCGGGCGGCCCGTCGGGGCAGGGCCCGACCCGGATCGACTACGCCGACGCGCTCACTGCGGAAGCCGGCGACGCGGAACCGGTGCTCGTGGACTTCGACCATCCCCTCTGGGTGTTGTTCAGCTCGGGGACGACCGGCCGCCCGAAGGGCATCGTCCACGGGCACGGCGGCGTCGTCGTCGAACACCTCAAAGCCGGTGCGTTGCACGGTGACCTGTCGTCGGACGATGTCTTCTTCTGGCAGACCGCACTCAGCTGGATGATGTGGAACTACCAGGTCGCCGGTCTCCTCTGCGGGGCGCGGATCGTCTGTTACAGCGGTTCGCCGCTCTACCCCGACGCCGACAAGCTCTGGCAGATCGTCGCCGACGAGAAGGTCACCTACTTCGGCACCTCGCCCGGGCAACTGCAGGCCTCGCGGAAGGCCGGGCTCGAACCGGGCCGCGACCACGACCTCGCTCCGCTTCGCGCCCTGGGCAGTACGGGTTCCTCGCTCGCCGCCGACCTGTTCACCTGGGTCGACGACCACGTGAAGCAGGGACTGCCGATCTCGTCGATCAGCGGCGGCACCGACATCGTGTCGGCCTTCGCCGGCGGATCGGTCGGGGTGCCGGTGGTACCCGGTGAGCTGTCGGTGCGCTATCTCGGTGTCGCGCTGGAGAGTTGGGCGCCGGACGGTACGCCCCTCGTCGGCGAGGTCGGCGAGCTGGTCGTCACCGCGCCGATGCCGTCGATGCCGGTGCACTTCTGGGACGATCGGGACGGCGTGCGTTACCGTTCCGCCTACTTCGACCACGAGTGGGAAAGGCCGACAGCGCATCCCGACGGGCCGGTGTGGCGTCACGGCGACTGGGTGACCGTGACCGAACGCGGTTCCCTGGTCATCCACGGCCGCAGCGATGCGACGTTGAACCGTCACGGAATCCGCATGGGATCAGCCGACATCTACGAGGTCGTGGAGGCGCTCGACGAGATCGCGGAGGCCTTCGTCCTCGGCGTGGACGGACCCGACGGCGCCTACTGGATGCCGCTGTTCGTCACCCTCGTCCCCGGTGCCGTCCTCGACGACGCCCTCACCGCGCGGATCGCCGCAGCGGTCCGCGACCGGTTGTCGAAACGCCATGTGCCCGATGAGGTGATCGAGGCCCCGGGTATCCCGCACACGCGCACCGGGAAGAAGCTCGAGGTTCCGGTCACGGCGATTCTGGCCGGCCGGTCGGAGGTCAACATCGATCCGAAGTCGGTGGACGATTATTCGCTCGTCGACTGGTACGCCGAACAGGGCCGAGCTCATCGCTGGTGACGGCTGTGCACGGCCGCACCACGGCATCGTCGCGCATGACCTAGCGTGGACGGTGTCGTCGACGGCAGGCGCCGAACGGTCCATGTGACCCGCCGGTCACATGTACTACCGTGGGCCGGGTGTTGTGCCCGTCGGGGCGGTGACGGCCGATGCTGTCATCACCGGCGCGCGACCTGAGCCAGATAACCCAGACGAGCCGACCAGGAGATCGCCAATGACGTATCCAACGGGGGGCTACGGGCAGCAGCCCGAGTCCGGACAGTCCCACGGCCAGTACGGCCAGCAGTACCCGCAGAGCGGTCAGCAGAGTTACGGGCAGGGCCCCCAGCAGGGCTACGGACAGCAGTACGGTCAGAATCCGCAGCAGGGTTACGGCCAGCAGTACGGACAGCAGCAGGGCTACGGCCAGCAGCAGTACGGCCAGAATCCGCAGCAGGGCTACGGACAGTACGGCTACGGCCAGCAGCAGCCGGTGAAACCGCCGAGCCAGGGTCTGCCCGCGATCACCCCGACGATCCTGGCCGGTGTCATCGGTCTGTTCGGTCTCGTCGTGCTGTTCTCCGGGTTCCTCGCCGCCGCACGGGCCTATGACTTCTCGGTGGAGCTGTTCCAGACGCCGTTCAACGCCCCGTACGCGCTCGTCGCCGTCGCCGGTGTCCTGGCGCTCATCTCGTTGATCCCGGGCGTCAAGGTCGCGGCGGCTCCGATCGTCGCAGCGCTGACCATTCCGGCCTTCCTGATCACGCTGTTCCTGTTCCTCAGCGTGGACAACAACGCCTCCGGCGCCATCGTCCTGCTGATCTTCTCGCTGCTGTCGGCGCTCCTCGCGATCGTGTGGCTGCTCGTCGAAGCCGACGTCGTCAAGGTGGCGCCCGCGCTCGCGGCCCCGTCATCGGCCACGGGACCGATCACGGCCGCGACGTCGGGCACCGAGGCCTCGGCGGGCCAGCAGGCCGCCGGACAGGGCCAGGCCCACGGCGACGCCCAGGCCACCGCCTATGGCGCAGGCAGCGGACAGTCGCAGTACGGCCAGCAGTCCTCGGCGAACTACGACCCGTCCGCGTACTCGCAGACGTCCGGCACCGGTCAGAGCTACTCGAGCGCCCAGTCCGGCCAGGCATCGGCACCGGGTGAGTCCGGCTACGGCGGTTACACCCCGGGGCAGTACTCGGCAGGCGCCTCCGGTGCGTCGTCCGGTGCTGCGCAGTCGGGTGGCGCCTCCGCGAGTGAGTCCGAGGCCGGCCCGGCCGCCGATCACTCGACCACGGTCTTCCAGAAGCCCGAACCGCCCACCAGCAGCGGTAGCTGATCCAGACACCGACAGGGCCCCGTCGACACGCGTCGGCGGGGCCCTGTCGTCTCTGGGGCAATGCGTGTCCCCGGTGACGTGAGACGCTTTCCGTCTCATCGCGGCGCGTCTCCGACGGCCCGGCGGCCGACCATGCCACGCTCATGACGATGCCCACCTTCAGGCCCGACTCGACCGCGGAGAACCTGGCGTCGCAGCTGCGTGCACTGCGACGATCCCGTCGTGCCCAGCGCAACGACGTCGAGGGGTCGGCCCGGCAGCTGGCCGTGGTCGCGTTCACCGTCCCCGCTCTCGCCCTGGTCACGCTCATCGTCGTGATGCTGACGGTGCTGCTGCTCGCGGGCAGCGGACTCACCGGCCTGCCCAGTGCGATCGCCTCGAGCTGGCTGGCGATCCACCAGGTGCCGGTCACCATCAGCGGGGTCACGATCGGTGTCCTGCCGCTGCTGCCGACCCTGGTCGTCGCGATCGGCACCGCCCGCCTCACGGCCCGCGCGATCGGCGGCAGCGGCCCCACGCAACGATCCGCGCACGATCTGTTCGACGTCGGGGCGGTGGTGTGCTCGGCGATCGTGGGCCCACTCCTGATCACCGCGATGTCGCTGGCCATCGTGATGGACGGCGGATCGGTGCTGCCGGTGCAGACACCCAATGCGCTGATCGCCTTCGCCTACACGATCGGCATCCACGGCGGTGCCGCGCTGGCCGGTGTCACGTGGGTCCGACGACACGACTTCGCGGCCCGGTGGGGGATGTCCTACGCCGACCGCCGCGGCTTCCGCTACGGCCTCGTCGCCGTGCTGGCCCTGGTGGTCGCCGGCGCGGTCCTGGTGTGCCTGCGCATGCTGATGCGGCACACCGAGATCGGTGAGCTGATCGACACCGGTTACGACTTCGACGGCTTCCTCGGGCTCAGCCTGCTGTCCCTGATGTATCTGCCGAACCTGATGATCGGCGCGACCGCGATCCTCGTCGGGTCCGATGTCCAGATCGGTGCGATGACCGTCGACCTGTTCACCGTCCGCGGTGGAGCGGTCCCGCCCGTACCCGCCCTCGCGGTCCTGCCCGAGGGAACCGGTGCGGGCAGCTGGGGCTTCCTCGGCCTGATCGCCCCCGCCGCCGTCGCGGCCTTCGTGGGCTGGCGCTGTCGCGACCTGAATCCGGTCGCGCACGTGCGCTCGATCGGCGTTGCCGCCGCCGTCGCCGCCTCGGCCATGGCGATCCTGACCGCGGCCGCCGGCGGCACGCTGGGCGAGTTCGGCGACGTCGCGGTCACCGTATCCGCCGCCGGCGTGTTCACGCTCGGCTGGATCGCGATCATCGGCATCCTCCTCGCGATCGTCTACGCCTTCCTGCCGTCGACTCGGGCCGCCCGCGCCGCGGTGGGGGATGAGTACTTCGACGACCCGGGTGACCTCGGCTTCGAAGACGAATACGTCATCGTCGCCGACCTCGACGAGGACGACGAGTACGTCGAGTACACCGACGCGGAGGGTGAATTCGAGGGCGCGTACGACGACGCGGTCTACGAGGACGGCGAGTACGAAGAGGCCGTCTACGAGGAAGCCGACTACGAAGACGCGGGGTACGAAGACGCGGGGTACGAGGCCGACGGGTTCGTGCCTGCCGCCGGCGACGACACCGTGCCCTCGGCCAACCGGATCCCGGCCGAGGACGTCGACGACAGCGATCTCGTCGACGACGCCGACTACGACCTCTACCCGGGAACACCCGGTGCCGGCCGTCGGCGCTGAGACCCGCCGATTCCCGCTCGACGTGCTGCTATTAGGCTCCCAAGCGTGACATCGGAGACCGCGCCCGTACGAACACCCGTCGTGGTGATGGCGTCGGGTACCGGTTCTCTGCTCGAGTCGCTGCTCGCCCGCGCCGCCGCCGACGACGCCCCGTTCGCGGTCGCGGCCATCGTGGTCGATCGCGTCTGCCGGGCCCAGGAGATCGCGCATCGCAACGAGATCCCGCTGATCACCTGCCGCGTCGCCGACCACGCCGATCGTGCCGCGTGGGACTCCGCGCTCACCGAGGCGGTCGCCGCCGTCGATCCCGGCTGGGTGGTCACCGCGGGCTTCATGAAGATCCTGGGTCCCGCATTCCTCGAACGCTTCGGTGGACGGATCGTCAACAGCCACCCCGCGCTGCTGCCGGCATTCCCCGGCGCGCACGGTGTGCCCGAGGCACTCGACTACGGCGTCAAGGTCACCGGTGCGACCGTCCACCTCGTGGACGAAGGCGTCGACACCGGGCCGATCCTGGCGCAGCAGGTGGTCACGGTCGACGACGACGACACCGTCGACACCTTGCACGAACGCATCAAGACGGTCGAGCGCGTGTTGCTCGCCGAAGTGGTGACCGCACTGGTCACCCGTGGAGTAGTCATCGATGGACGAAAGGCCCGCATCCCGTGAACGCACAGCCCGCTGACAGCGCCCGCCGACCCATCCGGCGCGCGCTGGTGAGTGTCTACGACAAGAGCGGCCTGGCCGATCTCGCGACCGCACTCCAGGCCGCCGGTGTGGAGATCGTCTCGACGGGATCGACCGCCAAGACCATCGCCGACGCCGGTGTCCCGGTCGTGGAGGTGTCGACGCTGACCGGCTTCCCCGAGTGCCTCGACGGCCGGGTCAAGACCCTCCACCCCAAGGTGCACGCCGGCATCCTCGCCGACACCCGCAAGGACGACCATGTCGCGCAGCTCGCCGAATTGGGCGTCGCCGCATTCGATCTCGTCGTCGTGAACCTCTACCCGTTCACCGCGACCGTCGCCTCGGGCGCGACCCCCGACGAGTGCATCGAGCAGATCGACATCGGTGGCCCGTCGATGGTGCGCGGCGCGGCGAAGAACCACCCGTCGGTGGCCGTCGTGACGAGCCCCGGTGACTACGGACAGGTGACCGAGGCGATCTCGGCCGGCGGGTTCACCCTCGCCGACCGGAAGAAGCTGGCCGCCAAGGCATTCCGCCACACCGCCGACTACGACGTGGCCGTCGCCTCGTGGATGTCGAGTGTCGTCGCACCCGAGGACGATTCGCAGTTCCCGATCTGGGCCGGTGCCACCTGGAACCGTTCGGCCGTCCTGCGTTACGGCGAGAACCCGCACCAGGCGGCCGCTCTCTACGTCGGCAACGCCGGGGAAGGTGGCCTCGCCACCGCCGAGCAGTTGCACGGCAAGGAGATGAGCTACAACAACTACACCGATGCCGACGCCGCCTGGCGCGCCGCCTACGACTTCGAGGCCCCGGCGGTCGCGATCATCAAGCACGCCAACCCGTGTGGCATCGCGGTCGGCGCCGACATCGCCGAGGCGCACCGCAAGGCCCACGCCTGCGACCCGGTCAGCGCCTACGGTGGCGTGATCGCCGCGAACCGCGAGCTCACCGTCGAGATGGCCGAGCAGGTCGCCGAGATCTTCACCGAGGTCGTCGTCGCGCCGGGCTTCGCCGACGGCGCCCTCTCGGTCCTCACCCGCAAGAAGAACATCCGCGTGCTGGTCGCGACACCGCCGTCGGCCACCGGGGTCGAGACCAAGCCGGTCTCGGGTGGTCTGCTGATCCAGCAGCGCGACGTCATCGACGCCGAGGGCGACAACCCGGACAACTGGAATCTCGTCGCCGGCCCGCCGGCCGACGCCCAGACCCTCGCGGACCTCGAATTCGCCTGGCGCGCCTGCCGTTCGGTGAAGTCGAACGCCATCCTGCTCGCCTCCGACGGCGCCTCGGTCGGCGTCGGCATGGGCCAGGTCAACCGTGTCGACTCCGCTCACCTCGCCGTCCAGCGTGCCGGCGATCGCGCGGCCGGGTCCGTCGGGGCGTCGGATGCCTTCTTCCCGTTCCCGGACGGTCTGCAGGTGCTGCTGTCCGCGGGCGTCAAGGCGGTCGTGCAGCCGGGCGGTTCGATCCGCGACAACGAGGTCATCGAGGCGGCCGACGAGGCGGGCGTGACGCTCTACCTCACCGGGGCACGCCATTTCGCTCACTGATCTCGCACTACTGGTCGTCGCCGGTTTCGGCGCGGGCCTGATCGGATACATCACCGGGCTGGCGTCCATCGTCAGCTATCCCGCACTTCTCGCGGTCGGTCTCACCCCGATCGCGGCGAACGTGACCAACACGGTCGCACTCGTCGCGGTCGGGGTGGGCAGCACCGCCCAGTCGGGAAAGGCCTTGCTCGACGGCGACCGTCGTCGCCTCGTCATCGGGCTGATCGCCGCCCTGATCGGCGGGACCCTCGGTGCGGTACTGCTTCTCCTGACGCCGGCCGAGGCCTTCGAGGCGTTGGTCCCGTTCCTGGTGGCCATCGCGGCCATAGCGCTTCTCGTACAACCGGTTCTGCGACGATGGGCGACCTCGCATGCCGAGCGTCCCTGGATCTTCGTCGTCGGCCTGACGCTGATCTGCATCTACGGCGGCTATTTCGGCGCCGGCGCAGGCATCATGATCCTGGCTCTGATGCTGGTGGTCACCAGCGAGCCGCTCTGGCGCGCTGCACTGTCGGTCGGTGTTCCTCGGAGTCGCCAACGCGGTCGCCGCGGTCGGCTTCATGATCTTCGGCCCGGTCGACTGGTGGGCGGCCCTCGCGATGGCGATCGGGTGCCTGCTCGGCGGCTGGTGCGGCCCGCCGGTGGTCAAACGCCTGCCCGCCGGCCCGCTGCGGATCGTCGTCGGGTTGTGTGGTCTCGGCCTCGCGGTGTGGCTCGCGGTCGGCTGAGGATCGTGTCGGTGCCGCGGGGTGTTTTCCTCACCCTGGGCCGAACCCTGTCCGAGCGGGTGACGGGGGATTAGAAAGTACGGGTGTCCGTTGTCGAACAGTCCGCCCCGCACCACGACTGCTCGTCGAGCATGTCGTGTACCGGGCCGGCGGACGGAACGGAGTCGATGCGTTTGATGACGGTCCACTCGATGAACTGGTCCGACGGATCCCACCACGGATCCCCGCCGGCGGCTGTTGCCCCTCGCGACCACCAGTCATCTTCGAGAAGGAACCGTCATGACCATCTCCCATCCCGCTTCTGACGTCCGCCGCACCACTGCTCCCGCTGCCGGCATCGTCTCCCGGGGCGTCGAACTCGACGTCGACGAGTTCGGGCCCAGCTTCGGTGCCGAGATCCGCGGTCTCGACGTCGCCACCGCGTCGGACGACGAGGTGCGGGCCGTCCGTCAGGCGCTGATCGACTACAAGGTCATCGTGCTGCGGAATCAGCAGCTCGACGACGCGTCGCACATCGAGTTCGGAAATCGGCTGGGCGACCTCACCTTCGGGCATCCGGTGTGGGACAGCGGGGACGTGCCGGACGAGGTCTATGAACTCGACAGTGCCGACAACGGATTCGCCGATGTGTGGCACACCGACGTGACGTTCATGCCGCGTCCGCCGATGGGTTCGATCCTGCGCCCGGTCGTGTTGCCGCGCAACGGCGGTGACACCAACTGGGCCGACGCCGAACTCGCGTATCAGTCGCTGTCCGAGCCGATCCGACGCCTCGTCGACGGGCTGACCGCCGTGCACGACGGCAGCCGCGAGTTCGGCTACTACCTCAAGCAGCGTCGCAACGGACGCGGAAACAACTGGGACGGCAGGGAAGTCACCGAACTCGTGCCGGTCAGCCATCCGGTGGTGCGGGTGCATCCCGAAACCGGCCGCAAGTCGCTGTTCGTCAACCCGGGCTTCACCTCGCACATCGAGGGAGTGTCGGAGGCCGAGAGCCGCGGCATCCTCGACCTGCTCTACGCGCACATCACCAAGCCCGAGCACATCGTGCGCCACCGCTGGCGCCTCGGCGACCTGGTGCTGTGGGACAACCGCAACACCCTGCACTACGCCAACCGCGACTATGGCGTCAACCGCCGGGTCATGCACCGCATCACGCTGCGCGGTGACGCGCCGGTCGGGCCTGCCTGAGCCGACACGACCCGAGATCCGTATGACGTTGTGCCCGGTAGCCGGGCGCAACGTCATACGGATCTTCTTCAGCCGTGTATTCAACCAAGGGGTTGACAAAGCGCGCGGCCAGGCGCATCGTCGTATTCAACCAAACGGTTTAGGAGGGTGCGGAATGGCCGACGAGCTGACCAAGGTGTTCGCCGCACTCGCGGACCCCACCCGACGCGACATGGTCGCGCGACTGGCGGTGTCCGACGCGACGGTCACCCAGCTCGCGAAGCCGTACGACGTCAGCATCCAGGCGGTCTCCAAGCATCTGAAGGTGCTCGAGGACGCCGGTCTGGTGTCCCGAACCCGGGAGGCCCAGACACGTCCGGTCCATCTGGAAGCAGAGGTGTTCGACCTCATGACCAAGTGGATCGAGCGATACCGGCAGCGGGCGGAGGAGCGTTACCAGCGCCTCGACGCACTGCTCGCGGAGATGAACGACGGCCCCGAGGCGGAACGTCCCCGAGTCGAGAACGACAACACCACAAGGAGAGGAAAGGCATCATGAGCACCACCGCAACCCGTTATCCCGAAGCCGCCATCGAGGCCGACAGGGAAGTCCCGGCCATCCGGATCACCCGAGACTTCCGTGGCACGCCCGCCCAACTCATGAAAGCGCACACCGATCCCGAACTGTTCGTCCGCTGGAACGGTCCGGACTCTGTCGCCAACCGCATCGTCGAATGGGACGTCCGCGACGGCGGCAGCTGGCACTACATCTCCACGCATGAGGGGCAGGAGCATGGATTCCGCGGCTGCTTCCACACCGTGGGCGAGGACAAGATCGTGCAGACCTTCACCTGGCTGGGAATGCCCGACCAGGTGTCGCTGGAGACACTCTGGTTCGAGGACCTGGGTGACGGAACGACGCGCCTGCACGCCGAATCCCTATGCAACAGCTTCGAAGCACGCGACGGCTGGTTGTCGTCGGGCATGGAGGTCGGCGTCAACGAGGGGTACGCCGGCATCGACAAGCTGCTCGCATCCGGGGAGCTGTAGGCCGATGAGCCTCACCGAACTCGACCCCGCCGCCCGGCATCGGGAGGTCGCGGCCGGATTCGCCGACGCGATCGCCGTCGTCGCCGACTGGGACGCCCCCACACCGGTCGACGGGTGGGCCGCACGTGATGTCGTCGCCCACCTCGTCGACTGGTTCACCGGATTCCTCGACGCCGGCGGCGTGCGGTTGCCGGGTGGGCCCGGAGTTGCGGACGATCCTGCGAGAGCGTGGTCGGCGCATGCGGCAGCCGTGCAGGACCTGCTCGACGGCCCGTCGGCGCAGGAGACCTTCACCCATCCGATGGCGGGGGAGCACCGCCTCGCCGACGCGGTCGACCGGTTCTACACCGCGGACGTGTACATGCACTCCTGGGATCTCGCCCGGTCGCAGGGCGTCACCCCGGGCCTCGATCCCGACTACGCCAGGGTGTTGCTCGAGGGGATGATCCCCATCGACGAGCTGCTGCGGAGCTCGGGACAGTACGGGCCCGCGGTCGAGGTGCCGGCCGACGCCGACGCCGTCAGCCGCCTGATGGGCTTTGTCGGCCGCGACCCGGCCTGGTCGCCGGGTACTGCCTGAACCCCTACGGCACGCACGCACATCACAACTCGGAGTAGCGTGGATCACGTGCCAGAGGACAATTTCACCACCCATGGTTCTCAGTCGACCGAAACCCGCCACCCGTCACCCCGCACCCTGGGTGAACTGCGTGCCAGCGGCCACGTGCAGCGCAGCGTGCGCGACGAGATCCGCAACAACCTGCTGACCGCCCTCCGCGAGGGCCGCGACCCCTGGCCGGGGATCGTCGGCTTCGAGGCCACCGTCATCCCGCAGCTCGAACGCGCACTCATCGCCGGCCACGACGTCGTGATGCTCGGCGAGCGCGGCCAGGGCAAGACCCGCATCCTGCGCACCCTCGTCGGACTCCTCGACGAGTGGACGCCGGTGATCGCCGGATCGGAACTGGGGGAGCACCCGTACGAGCCGATCATCCCGGCGTCGATCCGCAAGGCCGCCAACCTGCTCGACGATCTGCCCATCGAGTGGCGTCACCGTTCGCAGCGGTACAGCGAGAAGCTGGCCACCCCCGACACATCGGTGGCCGACCTCGTCGGCGACATCGATCCGATGAAGGTGGCCGAGGGGCGCAGCCTCGGCGATCCGGAAACCATCCACTTCGGACTCATCCCGCGCGCGCATCGCGGCATCGTCGCGATCAACGAGCTCCCGGATCTCGCCGAGCGCATTCAGGTGTCGATGCTCAACGTCATGGAGGAGCGTGACATCCAGGTCCGCGGTTACACGCTGCGGCTGCCGCTCGACGTGCTCGTGATGGCGAGCGCGAACCCGGAGGACTACACCAACCGCGGTCGCATCATCACCCCGCTGAAGGACCGCTTCGGCGCCGAGATCCGCACGCACTACCCGCTCGAACTCGACGACGAGGTTGCCGTCATCGAGCAGGAGGCCGACCTCACCGCGAGTGTCCCGACCTTCATCACCGAGATCCTGGCACGCTTCACCCGCTACGCCCGCGACCATCCGTCCATCGACCAGCGGTCGGGCGTCTCCGCACGCTTCTCGATCGCCGCCGCCGAAACCGTTGCCGCCGCGGCACTTCACCGCGCCGCGGTCACCGGTGAGGACCAGGCGGTCGCGCGGGTCGTCGATCTCGAGTCGGTGGTCGAGGTGTTGCGCGGCAAGATCGAGTTCGAGTCCGGCGAGGAGGGACGCGAGCTGGAGATCCTCGAGCACCTCATGCGCAAGTCCGTCGCCGACACCGTGCGGGCACATCTCGGCGGGATCGACATGGCAGCGCTCGTCGAGGCGCTGGAAAACGGTGAACCGGTCGTGACCGGCGACCGTGTCCGGGCCGGCGACTTCCTGGACTCGATCCCGTCGCCGGAGACCACCGGCGCCGTGCTCGACGCGATCGCGGAGCGTCTCGACGCAGACATCGAGGGCGAGCGGGCGAGTGCCGTCGAACTGGCACTCGAGGGTCTGTTCCTGGCGCGTCGGATCGGCAAGGAAGCCGACGAGGCCGGCCAGACCATCTACGGCTGAGGGAGAACACATTGGCGCGCAAGAGCTTCCATCGTTCGCGCTACCAGCGGTACACCGGCGGTCCCGATCCGCTCGCCCCGCCGGTGGATCTGCGTGAGGCGCTGGAGACGATCGGCGACGACGTCATGGCCGGTGCGTCGCCGCAGCGTGCCCTCCGGGAGTTGCTGCGTCGTGGCACCCCGAACATGCGCGGCCTCGACAAGCTCCGGGAACAGGTCAACCGGCGTCGGCAGGAACTGCTGAAGAAGCGCAACCTCGACGGCACGTTCGCCGAGATCCGCGAACTGCTCGACCGCGCCGTCCTCGAAGAGCGCAAGCAACTCGCCCGCGACCTCGACGACGACGCGCGCTTCGCGGAGATGCAGATCGGCAGCCTGCCGCCGTCGACCGCGCAGGCCGTCGAAGAGCTGTCGGAGTACAACTGGCGCAGCCCGCAGGCCCGCGAGGACTACGAGAAGATCAAAGACCTCCTCGGCCGCGAGCTGTTGGACCAGCGGTTCGCCGGCATGAAGGAGGCCCTCGAAGGTGCCACCGAGGCCGACCGGCAACGGGTCTCGGACATGCTCAAAGACCTCAACGAGTTGCTCGAGGCGCACAACCGTGGCGAGGACACCTCGGACAAGTTCGACGAGTTCATGGACTCCCACGGGGACTTCTTCCCGGAGAACCCGCGCAACACCGAGGAACTCATCGACTCACTGGCGCAACGCGCCGCGGCCGCCCAGCAGTTCTACAACTCGCTGACCCCGGAGCAGCGGGCCGAACTGGATCAGCTGGCACAGCAGGCCTTCGGTTCGCCGGACCTGATGAGTCAACTCGCGCAGATGGATTCGCAATTGCGTGCGGCGCGACCGGGGCTCGACTGGGACGACGCGCAGTCGTTCTCGGGTGACCAGCCGATGGGACTCGGGGAGGGCGCCGCGGCGCTCCGCGACATCTCGGAACTCGAAGCGTTGTCCGAGCAGTTGTCCCAGCAGTACGCCGGGGCCCAGATGGACGACATCGACCTCGATGCACTTGCCCGCCAACTCGGCGACGAGGCGGCCGTCGACGCCCGGATGCTCGCCGAGCTCGAGAAGGCGTTGTCGGAGCAGGGGTTCTTCGATCGCACCGCCGACGGTCAGCTCCGGCTGAGTCCCAAAGCGATGCGTCAGCTCGGGCAGTCGATCTTCCGCGACATCGCCGAGCAACTGTCCGGGCGTCGTGGCGACCGCCAGACCCGGCAGACCGGGCTCCTCGGCGAACCCACCGGGGCCAGCCGCGAATGGGAGTTCGGCGACACCGACCCGTGGGACGTCACCCGCACGGTGTCGAATGCGGTGTTGCGCACCGTCTCCGAGACCACCGAACCGTCGCTGGCGACGTCGGAGATGGCGCGCTCAGGTGTGCGGATCGATGTGCGCGACGTCGAGGTGGCCGAGACGGAGAGCCGCACCCAGGCGGCGGTCGTACTCCTCGTCGACACGTCGTTCTCCATGGAGATGGAGGGTCGCTGGACGCCGATGAAACGCACTGCGATCGCGTTGAACCACCTGATCTCCACCCGGTTCCGCAGCGACGAACTCCATCTCATCGCCTTCGGTCGCTACGCGCGGTCCATCGACATCGCCGAACTGACCGGACTGCAACCGCGCATGGAGCAGGGCACCAACCTGCACCACGCGCTGCTGCTCGCACAGCGACACCTGCGTCGCTTCCCGAACGCACAGCCGGTGGTCTTGGTGGTCACCGACGGCGAACCCACCGCCCACCTCGACCCCAGCGGCGAACCGTTCTTCTTCTATCCGCCGCACCCGCAGACGATCGCATTGACGGTGCGCGAACTCGACCATGTGGCCCGGCTCGGCGCACAGGTCACCTTCTTCCGTCTCGGTGAGGACCCCGGCCTGGCCCACTTCATGGATCAGATCGCCCGCCGGATCGGTGGTCGCGTGGTCGCCCCCGATGTCGACGGCCTCGGTGCCGCGGTGGTCGGTGACTACCTGAAGTCGCGGAAGGGTCGTCGACGCGGCTGAAGAGTCGAGCGCCGGATCAGACGGTGCGCGGCTTCCGTCCGGCGATGGCCCACAACACGATTCCGATCAACAGCAGGACTGCGCCGAAGCCGCCGCCGAAGACGGCGAGGAGAACTCCGCCTACGCCGCTGAAGATCCCGCCGAGGTCGATGGATGCGACCACCACGCGGTCGCTGCAGGTGAAGGAGTATGTCCCGGACTCCTTCACCCCGAAGGACTCGAAGGACCTCACCTGGGTGCCGTCGTAGGTGAACTCGGTGGTCACCCCCGATTCGCGCTCCAGGGCCGCGGGACCGGTGATCTCGCAGGAGGGGTCGCCGGCCGACGACTCCGGGGTGAAGAGCGCGAAGGTGTCTCCGGCGGCGTAGTTCTGCTCGCCGGTCGGGTCGACGACGAAGGCCTGTTCCGCCTGGTCGACCACCTGGCTGATCCCGCCGACGGCGAGTGCGATGCCGATCGCCAGCGAGGCCACGAGGACGACGATGCCGACGGCGGTGAGGATCTTGCCCCAGAGCCGCATTCCGCTGCGGTCCTTGGGCGGTGTGGGCGGTGGATAGCCGCCGGGCGCGCCGTATGGGCCCGACTGATAGGGGTTGCCAGGGCCGTACTGGCCGGGATCGTAGGGCTGGCCCATGGGTCGCCTCCAGGGGGTAGGGGTGAATGGATTATGCCCCTCCGCGCGTCGGTCGGTGGGCTGATCGTCGGGGTCGACTCAGGGTGGAAATCAGGGTGGTCGGACTGCGGAGTGGCCACTAGGGTTTCCAGATGTGACCTCCTCCGGCGATCTGCCCGTACCCGACGATCGACGGGCGCGTCTGCGTGCCGCCGACGCCGATCGGGAACTGGTACACGAAATCCTGTCCGCAGCCATGGCCCACGGCAGCCTCTCGCTCGTCGAGTACGAGGAGCGTGCGGGAAAAGCGGTGAGGGCCAAGACCTTCGGTGACCTGGACGAGTTGACCGACGACCTCCCGGTCGCGCAGCTCGGCGTGGCGATGCCGGCGGCGACGATGTCACCCGGCCCGCGGGTGACCGGCGGGAGCTCCGACGCCGCGGTGCGACATCGACTGGCGATCATGTCCGGCAGCGAGCTGTCGGGGACGGCGGTGGTCGCCGACGCCCTCACCGCCACCGCGATCATGGGCGGTGTCGAGATCGACCTGCGCGAGGTCGAGTTCACCGCACCCGTTCTCACCGTCGAGTGCGTCGTGATCATGGGTGGCGTCGAGATCAAGGTGCCCGAGGGGGTGACCGTCGAGGTCGGCGGACTGGGGATCATGGGCGGTTTCGGCGGCAAATCGCAGAAGTCGCCGCGCCCGGGCGCACCTGTCGTGCGCGTGACCGGGTTCGCACTGATGGGCGGCGTCGAGGTGAAGGTCGTTCCGCGCGAGCACCCGGACGAGTGACGGTGCCCGGCCGGCGCGCCGCCGGGCTCAGGCCAGCAGCAGTGCGATGACGGCGATCGTCGGGATCGAGGCGAGCGTGGTGATCAGAGCGGTGTCCCGGGCGATGATCTGTCCCCGCCGGTAGCGGGTGGCGTAGACGAGGACGTTCTGGGCCGTGGGAAGCGCGGCGATCACGACCTGGGCGAACAGCGCCTGACCGGTCTGACCGAACCCCCAGCGCGCGATCACGTACACGGTCAGCGGCATCGCGACCATCTTCAACACCGCGGCGAGCGCGATGTCGCGGCGCGGACTCTCGCCCTTCTTGAACACCTGGACGCCGGTGAGCGACATACCGAAGGCCAGCAGCGCCGCCGGCACCGACGCGTCGCCGAGCATCTTCAGCGGCGACATCACGGCCGCCGGTGGCATCAGCCCGAGCACCGACACGATCAGTCCGGCGATCCCGCCGACGACGATCGGGTTGGTCATCGGAGCGATCAGGGAATTGCGGACGAGGGAACGGCCGGCAGTGGGCTCGAGGGCGGTGAGGTCGAGTGTCACCAATGCGATCGGCGACAGGATGAGGATCTGGAACATCAGCAGCGGCGCGATGAACGACGCGTCGTCGAGGACGAAGATCGCGATCGGCAGGCCGAGGTTGACGCTGTTCACATACGACGCCGCGAGCGACCCGATGACGAGTTCTGGCACGGGGCGTCGTAGCCACAGTTTGGCGATGACGAGATGGACGCCCGCCATGAGAAACGCGCTGCCGCCGGCGATGACCAGCGTCGAGGAGAAGATCACCGACAGGTCCGAGGTGACCAGCGAATGGAACAGCAGTGCCGGAGTGAAGACGAAGAACACCAGGCGGGACAGGACCTCATGCGCGTGGTCGCCGAGCACGTGCGTCCGACCGAGCAGATAACCGACCCCGACTACTATGAAGATCACCGTGAAGCCGGAGATGACGCCAGACACCGCTCGAGTCTATTCATTAGGGTGATGAACGGATTTATCGGATCGAACGAGGGGGTTACGGATGTCATATCCACCAGGACAGGGATCGGGCCAGGGCCAGGACGACTGGGGGACGGTGCCGAGCTCCGGTTCCTCGGGAGGACCGCAGTCCGGGGGATCGGGTCCGAACCTCAGCAAGGGTGATCAGGGGCAGAGCTCCCCGGACTATGCGCCGACCGAGTTCGCGCAGACCTACCAGCCGGGACCCTCATCTGATCCCCAGGGGCAGAATCCTTACGGACAGAACCCCTATGGTCAGAACCCGTATGAGCAGAACCCGTACGGCCAGCCCCAGGGGCAGGACCCGTACAACCCGAATCCGTACGGTCAGCCGCCGGGCGCGAACTACGGCCAGTACGGCGATCCGTACCAGGCCGGCCAGGCACCCGCTTACGGGTCGGCCGCCTACGGCACCCAGAATCCTTATGGCGCTGCGCCTTACGGCGGGTACGGCTACGGGGCTCCGCAGACGTCCACCAACGGCAAGGCGATCGGCGCGCTGATCTGCGGCATCGTCGCTCTGGTGATGCTCGCCGCCTGCTTCCCGCTGGCGTTGCCGCTCGGCATTGCCGGCGTCGTCCTCGGGTTCATGGCTCGACGCGAGGTCGAGCAGTCGGCAGGTAACCAGACCGGCACGGGCATGGGTCTGGCCGGGATCATCACCGGCGGGTTGGGAATCCTGGGTGCGGTCATCGCCACCGTGCTGATCATCATCCTGATCGCAGCCGGCAACTCGATGGACTCGGTCTACTACTACTGAACGAATTTCGGGCCGATCTGAGCCTGCGATCGTCGACTTCTGCCCAGTTCGAGGGTCTTTCTCACTACTCTGTGACCTGCGCAGGCATGGCGCCGCGCACGAACGATCCTCGCGCCGCGACGACGCACGGCTTGTGAAAGGCATCTGATGTCGAACCCGACCGGAGGCGGGGATCCACAGGATCCGTCCTCCACACCCCAGTCCCAGTCGGATCAGGTGCCGCCGGGTTCGGCACCCGATCCGAACCAGTCTCCGTACGAGCCGACGCAGAAGGTGTCGCGGGCGGAACTCCTCGGTCAGGCCGACGACGACACCGGTTCGGGGGAGACCACCGAGCCGGTGCAGTCGACCCCGGGCACGACCACGCCGTTGACCTCCACCCCGGGCGCCGGTCCGGAGGGCACCGAGGTCGCGCAGTCGCACAGCCCGGCCGACGGTGTCACCCGCGTCATCAGTACCGCGGGGGCACCGGGCCAGACGCCTCCGCCCGTGCCTCCGGCTCCGCCCGCGTCCAACTCGCCGCAGGCCCCGCCCGGCCCGGCGCCGTCGGGGTACGACTCGACGCGCGTCATCTCGACGCGGCCGCCGGGTGGGCCTGTCGGGCCCGGTGGTGGACCTGCCGGACCAGGTGGCCCCCCGCAGCCGGGGTACGGCCCACCGCCGGGATATGCCCAGCAGGGTCACGGACAACCCGGCCCGCCGCCCGGGTACGGCGGGCCTGGTCCGTCGGGGTATGGGCAGCCGGGCTTCGGACAGCCGGGGCAGCCGGCACCCGGACCGGAGGGCCGGCCTGGATACGGTCCGCCGCCGGGTTACCAGTCGTACGGGCAGCAATCACACGCCCAGCAGGCACACGGGCAGTCGCCGGCGGGCGACCAGCACGCCGTCGACAATTTCCACGGTGAGAGTCAGGCCGACGAGACCCCGAAGACCAACACCCTCGCGGTGGCGGCGCTGGTCGCCTCACTGCTCGGTCTGGTGTGCATCGGCATCGGCGGCCTGATCGGACTCGTACTCGGCCTGGTGGCGCGCAAGCAGATCGCGGCGTCGGGCGGCAAGCAGACCGGCGACGGACTCGCGCTGACGGCCATCATCATCGGCCTGTTCATCATCGTCGTCTGGGTGGCGTACTGGCTGGTGGTGCTGCTCACCGGCGTCGAAAGTCCCTGGTCATACTTCTGACGCGGACCTGCGAGCTGTTGGCGTCGACCACCATTTTGGAGCTGGGCGGTCTCGCCAGGTAGTCTGGTCGGGTTGTGTGCCGCGCCCGCGGGGGCCGATTGGCGCACTGACTCGGGTCGATCGGTGACGCTCTGCGTTGCCAGCGGCCACGCAGACCACAGTAGGAGAAGGGCTCAACCATGGCTGTACCGAAGCGCCGGATGTCGCGGGCGAACACCCGTAGCCGTCGTTCGCAGTGGAAGGCGGAAAACCCGGCACTGCAGGAAGAAAAGGTCAACGGCGTCCCCGTGCGGATTCCGCGTCGACTCGTGAAGGCCGCTCGCGCGGGCATCATCGATCTGGATCGTCGCTAGCCTTTTCCGGTTGCCGCCTCGGCACCGCGAATTTCACATGGACGGCCGTCCCCGTTTACCGGGGGCGGCCATTCGTGTGTGGTCCGGCCGCCCTGGTCGTCCCCGTCGTGACAGGAGTGGAAGGTGCTTCTCGACATCTTGAACTTCGCGGGTGTCGCGGTGTTCGCGGCGTCGGGTGCGATGGTCGGTGTCCGCAAGGACTTCGACATGTGGGGCATCGTGACCGTCGGGGTGCTCACCGGCGCCGGAGGCGGCGTTCTGCGGGACGTGCTGCTCGGCATCACCCCACCCTCGTCGATCGAGAACTTCGGCAATGCGCTGACCGGCACGATCGCCAGCCTGCTCGTCTTCGCCTTTCATCCCGCCTTCACCAAGCTCCGCCGGTCGATCCTCGTACTCGACGCCTTCGGCATGGGTCTGTTCGCCGCGACCGGGGCGTCGATCGCCGTCGAAGTGGGTGCCAGTGCGTTCGCCGCCACCGCAGTCGGGCTGCTGACCGCGGTCGGCGGAGGCGTCCTGCGTGATGTGATCTCCAACGAGATCCCGCTCCTCCTCCAGCCCGCCGACCTCTACGCGGTTCCCGCACTGTTGGGTGCCACGGTGGTCGCCGTCGGGTCGTACCACACTCCGGTCCCGGACTGGGTCTGGCTGATCGTCGGATCGATCCTCGCCACCGGGTTGCGTCTGCTCGGCCTGAAGTTCGGCTGGCGACTCCCGACCGCGCGCCGCTGACACCGCCCGCAAACCCACCCCTTTTCCGTAAACGCGCCCGATCCGCGACGGGTGGGTTTACGGAATAGGGGTGGGGCTGTCGGCGTCAGGCGAGGGCAGTGCCTTCTTGAGCATCGCGTGGAAACGGGATTTGTCGGCCAGATCCTGCCACGTCCACCGAATGACGGTGTAACCCTCTGCACGCAAACGGTCCTCACGGATCTTCTCGTCGACGACCGTCTTCCACGCGGGCTTGTCGCCGATCGTGCCGTTGTACTTGACCATGCCGTCGAACTCGCCGACGACCCTGTCGGCCAGCAGGAAGTCGACGCGCGCGATCAACGTGCCGCGGTCGTCGAAGAGTTCGACCTGCTGCCGCGGCACAGGTAGGTCGGGTGACTCGAGCATCACTGCGCGACTGAGGGACTCGCCGACACTCTCGGACAGTGCGTTCGCCTGCGGCAACATGCGGCGCAACATCTCGACGCCCTTGAACCCTCGACACGAATCGAGGATTCGGTGCATCCGTTCGACGTCGGCGTCACGTCGCAGTGCGGCGTCGAGGACGACGAGCGCCTGGCGGCTGGTTCCGAGTCTGGCGACGTCGCACGCTGTGCGCTCGATGCTCGTCACGGTGGCCCCGTCGACGACCCCGACGTCCTGCGGCTCGACGGCGGCCTGATGCTTGACGATGCTCTTGGTTCGTTTCCCGACCTTCGGCGATGTCACATGAACCTGCGACAGATCCGGCCAGAGCATCGGCAACCTGTGCATGGCAGCGGCGGAGACGTGGCTGAACAGACGGCCCGGGCGTCCCGCGTTCGCGGCGGCGATGACGGTCAGCCGGTGCTTCTCGACGGCGTCGAGATCGTCGACCGTTGCGAAGTCGGCCATCGCACCCGGCCAGAGGCGGTAGAGGGCTTTGCCTTCGACCCTGCGCTGCAACTGTTCGTCGGTGATGTGGGTGCCGACGGTTTCTCTGCGAAGGATCAGGCCGTGTCGATCGGTGGGCAGGTCCATACCAATCAGACGCACGAGCGCACGCTGCGGACCCACCCTCCGACAAAGCCACCCCTTTTCCGTAAACGCGCCCAGACCGCGCCGGGTGGGTTTACGGAAAAGGGGTGGGTTTGCAGGGCGGCTACTGCGCGATGAACTTGTTGACGGTTCGGTTCAGGAAGTTCGGGATGAACTTCGCGGCGTTGCCGAGGAAGAGGGTCTGCGCGCCGACGGAGTAGCTGGTGCGGTGCAGGAGCTTGTCCTGGCGGGTGGGGTGCACGGACTCCCAGACCTTGTCGGCGACCTGCTCGGGGGTGATACGGATGCCAAGGGTTTGTTGGACTTGGAGCCGCCGGTGGCCAGGGCGGTCTTGGCCCACAGAGGCCAGATGCTGACGGCGCGGATGTCGTCGTGCTCCCACTCGAGTTCCAGGGCCTCGGTGAATCCGCCGACGAAGAACTTGGTGGCCGAGTAGACGGCGATGCCCGGCTGGCCGTAGATCGCCGACGCCGATGCGATGTTCACCAGGTGTGCACCCGGGGTCTTCTTCAGGTACGGGTAGGCGGCCTGCGCGCCGAGGCGACGCCGAGTGCGTCGATGTCGATCTGGCGCTTGATCTGCTCGGGCGTGATGGCGTCGATCTTGCCCTCGTGCAGGATTCCGGCGTTGTTGTCGAGGACGTCGAGCTTGCCACCGGTGTGGGAGGTGAACTCAGCGAGAGCGTCGGCCCACTGTTCCGGTTCGCGGACGTCGAGGGTGCCGGTGATCCAGTCGGGGTGGTCGGCCTTCACCTTCGCGAGGGCGTCGACATCGACGTCGTATACGCCGACCGTCCAGCCCTCGCGGTCGAAGCGTTCGGCGGTGGCGAGGCCGATCCCGGCCGCCCCGCCGGTGATGAAGATGGATGACATGCGAACCCCCATGGTTGATCGTGACGGCATCGACGGCGCTGACCTGCGACAACCGTTTCAGGCGCCGAACTTACTCGTCAGTATATTCATCGATTCGTTTACTGGGTCACGCCGCGGTGCTATCTTGACAACACACATTGTCATTACATCGATCATTGTCATGGTCGACGACCGGAAGGCGAGTTCGCATGACTGCCGCGATGGAACGAACCGAGAACGTCATCAGCATGCGTGACCAGGGCACCGAGGAGGTTTCCGCACGTCTCCTGGCGTCGGCTGCCCGTCTGTCCCGGAATGCGATGACCGAGATCGACTGGTCCCAGCCGATGGACCCGACGAAGTACGGGTGCAGCCCCGAGTGGTCGTCGCTGTACGGCACCGACTACTGGGACGAACTGACCGAGGAGCAGCGGATCTCGGTCACCCGCCACGAGTTCGCCTCGATCATGAACATCGGGATCTGGTTCGAGATGATCCTGCAGGAAATGGTCATCCGCGATCAGTACCTCGGCGACTACCACGGCTCCGAGTTCCAGTTCGCACTCACCGAGGTCGCCGACGAATGCCGGCACTCGCTGATGTTCGCCAAGGCCTCGGAGAAGATGGTCGGTACCTCCTACCGGCCGTCGAAGAAGGTCGCCCGCCTCGGCAAGATCTTCATGCAGACCGCGAAGAACGAGGTCTCCTACGCCGGAATCCTTGTCGCCGAAGAAGTCCTGGACGTCTTCCAGCGCGGCTGCATGCGCGACGACCGCGTGCTCGACTTCATCCGCACGGTCAACGAGATCCACGTCCTCGAGGAATCGCGCCACATGAAGTTCGCGCGTGAAGAGGTGAGGGACTCGCTGGAGGGCGTGAGCTGGGCACGACGCCAGTTCAGCGCTCTGGCGGTCTCCATCGGCGCGTACTACATCGTCACGAGTCTGGTTCAGCGCAAGGCCTTTGCCGACGCCGGCCTCGACGCCGACCGTGCGGTCCGCGAGATGCGCTCGAACTCGCACTTCCACTCGATGATCCGCTCGAGCTGCGTCCACCTCATGGAGTTCCTCGACGAGGTCGGACTGCTCACCAAGCCCGCCATGCGGTACTACCGGAAAGCGCACATGCTCTGATGTTCGTCATCACCCAATCATGTTGCAGCGACGCGGCATGCGTGTCCGTGTGCCCGGTGAACTGCATCCACCCCACCCCTGAGGAACGCGGCTTCGGCAGCTCCGACATCCTGCACATCGATCCGGAGGCCTGCGTCGACTGCGGCGCCTGCGCCGATGCGTGTCCTGTCGACGCGATCTATCCCGCGGACAAGCTCGGCACGCGCGACAAGGTGTTCATCGACATCAACGCCGACTACTACAAGCGCAACCCCGACGTCCGGTCCGGATGGGTCCCACCGACCGACGACGAGTCGGCGGGCGTCACCTACCCGCACATCCCGAAACTGCCTGCCGGCCTACGGGTTGCGCTGGTCGGGACCGGGCCGTCGGGCGGCTACGCGCTACGGACACTGCTCGACCGGACCGAGGCGACCGTCACCGTCATCGACAAGCTGCCGACTCCGGGCGGACTGGTCCGCGCCGGTGTGGCACCGGATCACCCCGGCACCAAGGGTGTGCTCCGCGGATTCGACCTCCTCTACCGCGACCCACGCGTCACCATGCTGACCAATGTGTCGGTCGGTGACGGCCCGGACGAGATCACCCCGGCCGAACTGGCCGAGCATTTCGACGCCGTGTTCTACGCCGTGGGCGCCAGCGAGTCTCGTCGCCTGGGTATTCCGGGCGAGGATCTGCCTGGTTCGACGTCGGCCACTGATCTGGTGGCCTGGTACAACGGCGTGCCCGGTGTCGACGAGGGGCCGCCGTTGCGCCGGGGAACCGCCGACGATCCGGCAACCGGGCGCGCGGTCGTCGTCGGCACGGGTAATGTCGCGCTCGACGTCGCACGCATCCTCGTGTCGCCGCCGGAGTTGCTGGCCACCACCGACATCGCCGATCGTGCGCTCGAGATCTTGCGCGAACAGAACGTCCACGAGGTGGTGCTGCTCGGTCGTCGCGACCAGGCCGCCGCGGCGTACACCGCAGCGGAATACCGTGCGCTGTCGGAGATCCCGGGTGTCGAGGTCGAGGTGTTCGACGGCGCCGACGGACAGGTTCCGTCGTTGGGTGAACCCGCCGACCGGTCGCGACGTCGAATCGTTTTCCTGTTCCACAGCACACCGGAGGAGATCGTCGGCAACCCGCAGGTGCAGGCGGTGACCGTCCGGACCGGCGAGGGCCGGCACCACGTCGCCGCCGACCTCGTCGTGCGCTCCATCGGTTACCGCTCGACCGCGATCCCGGGTCTGGCCTTCGACGACGAGCGCGGCATCTTCCGCAACGCCGACGGACGACTCGTCGACGAGTCGGGCGAGGTCGTCCCCGGTGGTTACGTGCTGGGCTGGGCCAAGCGCGGACCGAGTGGCGGGATCGGCGCAAACAAGAAGTGCGCCACCGAAACCGTGGAGGACTTCATCGCCGACGCCGCGTCGGGTCGTCTGCAGCGCACCCAGCGCAGCACGGGTGAGTTCACCGCCTTGGTGCGCAAGCGCGTGCGGACCGTCATCGGTTACCGCGGCATGCGCGCCATCGACCGCCGTGAACGCCGGCGCGGCGTCGAGCAGGGTCGTCCTCGCGTGAAGTTCACCCAGGTCGCCGACATGGTCGGTGCTGCCGGCTGGCGAAAGGCCTGAGCGCCGTTCCCTCTTCGTGTCACCATCAGGGCATACGACACACATTCGGAGGAGGCGCAATGGCGTACGAGGGTATGAACCAGAAGTGGCGGGAGCGTTCGCTGTTCGCCGTGTTCGTGACCGCGCTGGTCACCCAGAACGCGATCGCGATCCCGTACGTTCAGCGGAACGGGCCGGAGTCGGTGAAGGACTTCTTCGTCGGCGACATCATGAAGACCACCCCGGGCCGCTTCGCGATGGTCGACCTGCTCTTCGTGGTGATCGCCTTCCATCTGTGGGCGTTCGGCGAGGCCAGGCGATTGCGCATCATGCCCTGGTGGTTCGCGTCGGTGGTCCTCACCTTCGGGGTCGGTATCGCGACGGCGATCCCGTTCTTCTTCCTCGCCCGCGAACGGGCACTGCGGCGCTGAATCCCCCTCCGGGGCTGCTCTCCGCGCCCCGGATTCGGCGTGAGAACCAGACAACGTCGCCGTAACACCGAGGCAAGTCGCATTTCACGCGCCGCGCGGATAGTGGCGGCATGTCGAGTACTCCGCACTTCCTGCAGGGCGTCTTTCCGTTCGCGGGAGCAGGCCTGTCCAAGTCCGGGCCCATCGACCCGTCGTTGACGTTCGTGGTGCCGTCGGGAATGACGGCCCAGCCGTTGTACTTTCGCGGGGGTAACAGTTCCGGCGAGTTGGTCTGCGTGACGCTGATGCGCGACGGGACGCCGATGCGGATGTTCCCGATGGGGGCGCGGTCGGCGGTCAACGTACCGCTGCGGGTGGTCGAGGACGTCGACCCCGACACGACACTCGAACTCGTGATCGCGGCCCCCGAGGGCGCGAGCGGCGAGGTCGTGGTCGACTTCGGGATGGTCGTCTTCTGATGGCGGGCTCTCAGGACCTGCAGGAACGACGACGCCTGGTTGTCGTCGGAAACGGTATGGCCGGCGCGCGCACGGTCGAGGAGATCCTCGAACGCGGTGGCGCTGACCAGTTCGACGTCACGATGGTCGGCGACGAGCCGTACGGCAACTACAACCGCATCATGCTCAGCCATGTGCTGGCCGGTGAGGCCACGGTCGACGACGACGACCTGATGCTGAACCCGATGGCCTGGTACCGCGAGCACGGCGTCACCCTGTACGCCGGCGACCGTGCCGAATCCATCGACCGGTTCGCCAAGACGGTGACATGCGCGTCGGGCCGGTCCATCGACTTCGACGTCCTCGTCATCGCGACCGGCTCCCACACGTTCTTCCCGAACATGGATGGCCTGCGCGAACCCGACGGCAAGCTCGCCCGCGGTGTGTTCGGCTTCCGGACCATCGAGGACACCAACGGCATGCTGCAGATGGCGACCTCGCGTGATCACATGCGCGCCGTCGTGATCGGCGGCGGCCTGCTCGGTCTCGAGGCCGCTTACGGCCTGCAGACGCAGGGAGTGGCCGTCGACGTCGTGCACTCGCCCGGGCACCTGATGAACCAGCAGCTCGACGAGCGCGGTGGGCGCGTGCTGCGCAACAAGATCGAGTCTCTGGGCGTGGGTGTCCACACCGGCAAGCGGACGACGTCGGTGCTGCGCAACGACGACGGGACTGTCGCGGGAGTCGGCTTCACCGACGGTGATTCGCTGCCCGCCGACATGATCGTGGTGACCGCCGGCATCCGGCCGAACGTAGAGATCGCGCGCGGAGCCGGGCTCGTCGTCGAACGCGGGATCGTCGTCGACGATCAGATGCGTTGTGAGGACGAGGCATTCATCTATGCGGTGGGGGAGTGTGCCCAACATCGCAGCGAGGTGTACGGACTCGTTGCGCCGCTGTGGGAGCAGGCAGTGGTCCTCGCCGACGTGCTGACCGGCGCGAATCCTCGAGCCGAGTACCACGGTTCGCGGTTGACCACGAAGCTCAAGGTCGCCGGGGTCGACGTCGCGGCGATGGGCGTCAAGGGTCCGGAGCGCGACGACGACGAGTTCGTCCAGTTCTACGAACCGCGTAGCGGCATCTACAAGAGCGTGGTGGTCCGCGACAACAAGCTGATCGGCGCGATGCTGCTCGGCGACATCTCCAAGGCCAACTTCCTCACCCAGGCCTTCGACGAGAAGGTGCCGTTGCCGGACGAGCGCATCTCGATGCTGTTCGACCTGGGGACGCCGAGCGCGGAGACCGGTGCGGCCGAACTCGCCGACGACGTCCAGGTCTGCAACTGCAACGGAGTCACCAAGGGCGACATCATGAGTTGCGTGGCGTCGGGCTGCACGAGCGTCGGCGAGGTGTGCGCGAAGACCCGGGCGGGAAGGGGATGTGGGTCGTGCAAGGGTCTCGTCGCCGACATCGTCGAGTACGCCGCCGGCGATGCACTGACTTCTGACGCCTCGGCCGACTGGTACGTTCCGGCGATCCCGCTCACCAAACCCGAACTCATCGACGCGATCCGGCGGCAGAACCTGCGGTCGGTCAGCGAGGTCTTCGAAAAGCTGGCCCCAGAAGGGGAGGACGCGACCGCGAAGATGCCGCTGGCCTCGCTGCTGCGGATCATCTGGGGATCGGACTGGAAGCGTGAGCCCGGTGCGTTGTTCGTCAACGACCGTGTGCACGCTAACATCCAGCGCGACGGCACGTTCTCGGTGGTGCCGCAGATGAAGGGCGGGGTGACCTCACCGGAGCAGTTGCGCAAGATCGCCGACGTCGCGGAGAAGTACTCGATCCCGATGATCAAGGCGACCGGCGGCCAGCGACTCGACCTCCTCGGCGTCAAGAAGGAAGACCTCCCCAAGGTGTGGGAGGACCTCGGCATGCCGTCGGGGTACGCCTACGGCAAGTCCTTCCGCACCGTGAAAACCTGCGTCGGAACCGATTACTGCCGTTTCGGTCTCGGCGACTCGACGCAGCTCGGTATCGACATCGAGACCCGTTACCAGGGTTTGGAGTCGCCGGCGAAACTCAAACTCGCCGTGACCGGTTGCCCGCGCAACTGTGCCGAGGCGCTGTGCAAGGACTTCGGTGTGGTCGCGATCGGCGACGGCAAGTGGGAGATCTACGTTGGCGGAGCCGCCGGAGCGCACATCCGCAAGGGCGACCTGCTCGCGACCGTGGATTCGCCCGACGAGGTGATCCGGCTGTGCGGCATCTTCATCCAGTACTACCGCGAACAGGGCAAATGGCTCGAGCGGACGTACGCGTTCGTACCGCGCATCGGAATCGAGGAACTGCGCGCAATCGTCGTCGACGACCGTGACGGTCTGGTCGCGGGGTTGCAGGAGCGCATCGACGAGGCGGTCGCCGCCTACGTCGACCCCTGGCTCGACCGCGCTGAACCGAAGTCGCCGGCGCAGTTCACTCCTGCTCTGCCCTTGCTCCCGTTGCCGCAGGTGCCGGTGCGATGACCAGCATCGCCGAACCCGGAGTTGTCATCGGGGCCGTCGCCGACCTCGCGCTGGGCGAGAGCCGCGCCTACGCCGTCGACGGCAGGCAGATCGCCGTGTTCCGCATGACCGACGGCACGTTGCGTGCAACGGGAGCCGTCTGCCCGCATCGGGGAGGGCCGTTGGCCGACGGTCAGTTCGACGCCTCCAAGATCGTCTGCCCGCTCCACCAAAACGCCTTCGACTTCGCCGACGGCGCGTGCACGTCGGAGGGCATCGGGTCGGTGACGGTGTACCGCGTCGAGGCACGCGGCGGCGATATCGTCGTCTGGCTCTGAGGGCGGCTTGGGCGGAGCGTGCGCGATGAGCCGACCTTGCTCCCTGATCCGAAAGAGCGTGACGCACCCAGGTCCGATGCCTGAGGTGCGAGGAGCACAAGCCGCCGGGCTGAGTAGCGACGGAGGAGCGTATCGAAGTCGACGAGCCGCGAAGGCCTGGTGAGACACCGTCGCCCACCTAACTACCGGTCGACTTCAACCCGACCGGCAGACTTCGATCGACGTCTGCCGGTCGAGTTGAGGTTCGGCAGTCGGGATCCGGGCGCTTCTCAGGGAGCGGACCCTTTCGACCCTCACGACGGCCGGTTCACCGGCCGCGGGTACTTCAGGTGTGAGGATCGTGAGCGACGAGCCGACCTTGCTCCCTGAGGTGTGAGGAGCGTGAGCGACGAGCCGGCCTTGCTCCCTGAGGTGTGAGGAGCGTTAGCTGTAACTCTTGGGGAGGTTGTGAACGGCGTGGTGCCGGTCAACAGGTGAGGGCCTCCGGTATCGATGTGGTTACCACACACACGCCGATCACCAAGAGGCCCTCATGACCCACCGTAATGCCTTCCTCACCGAACGTGGCCGTCTGGCCCTGGCTCAGTGCGTCGTCGATAAGAACTGGCCTCTACGACGGGCCGCCGAACGGTTCAACTGCTCACCGGCCACGGCCAAGAAGTGGGCCGACCGCTACCGGCAGACCGGTGAGGCCGGCATGGCAGATCGGTCCAGCCGCCCCTACCGGTCACCCCATCAGCTCCCTGTGCGCCGGGAACGTCGAATCATCAAGTTGCGGTTCCTGCGTCGCTGGGGCGCTGCACGAATCGCTGCGCACCTGCGGCTAGCAAAATCGACCGTCGAGGCGGTGTTGCGCCGGTATCGGATGCCGCTGTTGCGTCACCTCGACCAGGCCACCGGGCTTCCGGTACGCCGGACACCGCCACGACGCTACGAACACGACGCTCCCGGCGACCTGATCCACATCGACATCAAGAAACTCGGCCGCATCCCCGAAGGCGGCGGCCACCGCAAACTCGGGCGCACGATCGGCAACCGGCACAACAAGAAACACCGCCCGGGGTACGCATATCTGCACCACGCCGTCGATGACCATTCCCGGCTGGCATACTCCGAGATCCTCACCGACGAACGCAAAGAGACCGCCGCGCAGTTCTGGGACCGCGCCAACGCCTTCTTCAGCCAACATGGGATCACTGTGAGACGAGTGATGACCGACAACGGCGCCTGTTACCGCTCAAAGGTTTTCGCAGAATCCCTCGGCGCCGAGATCAAGCACAAGAAGACCCGTCCCTACCGCCCGCAAACCAACGGCAAGGTCGAACGATTCAACCGCACCCTGGCCTCGGAATGGGCCTACGCCGAGTTCTACAGCTCAGAAACCGCCCGCGCAGCCACCTACGACGACTGGCTACACCACTACAATCACCACCGAGCCCACACCGGCATCGGCGGACTCACCCCGATCGAACGCCTACACGTTCACAACCTGCCCGGGTCTTACAGTTAGCGACGAGCCACGAAGGGGTGGCGACCTCGACTCCGCGCCGTCACCCCAGGATCAGGTGGCACCACCAGAGGCGCGGCGTTTCTGCACACCCGGTCGCTTCGCCAGCACCTTCAGATGGTCGATCTCGCCGTCGATCAACGCCCTTTTCTTCGCGCGGGACCAGCCATAATCCGTCGCTCGATTCGGTAGGCGTCGGCGAGGTCGAGTTCCGCGGACCAGGCCAGGCGAAAAGGTCGTCGTTGCGACGTGTACCCGGTCTGAGTGGTGCTGTGCTCGCGAAGTCGTTTCGCGAGATCGCGGGTGCTGCCCACGTAGTACGAGCCGTCAGAGCACTCGAGGAGGTAGACCCATGCCATGGGGCGATTGTCAACGGCCAGTTTGATGTCCCCGCTGGTGGCCAGGTAAAAGTCCCCACCCTGTGCGGGATGTTTTAGGTGGGTGGTACCTCCGTTCGGTGTGTCATGCGGTAGGAGTCGCCGTCGGTGATGACGATGGTGGCGTGGTGTAGGAGTCGGTCGAGGATGCTGGCGGCGGTGGTGTGTTCGGGCAGGAAGCGTCCCCATTGTTCGAAGGGCCAGTGACTGGCGATCGCGAGAGAGCGGCGTTCGTAGGCGCCGGCGACGAGCCTGAATAGCAGTTGGGTGCCGGTGTCGTCGAGCGGGGCGAATCCGATCTCGTCGAGGATGAGCAGATCTTGGCGCAGCAGGGTGTCGATGGTTTTGCCGACGGTGTTGTCGGCCAGCCCGCGATACAGGGTCTCCACGAGGTCGGCGGCGGTGAAGTACCGCACTTTGTGTCCGGCGTGCACTGCGGCGATCCCCAGCCCGATCAGGGTGTGACTCTTGCCAGTCCCGGCTGGGCCGATCAAGGCCAGGTTGTGTTGGGCCCGAACCCATTCCAGCGAGGACAGGTATTCGAAGGTGTTGGCCGGGATGGACGATGCGGCCACGTCGAACGATTCCAGGGTTTTGGTGAGCGGGAACCCGGCAGCTTTGAGTCGGTTGCGGATGTTGGAGGCATCACGAGCGGCGATCTCGGCTTCGACCAGGGTCCGCAGTACTTCTTCGGGTGTCCACCGCTGAGTTTTCGCGGTGAGCAGCACCTCGGGTGCGGTGCGGCGGATCGAGGCCAGTTTCAATCGGCGTAGCGCGTGGTCGAGGTCGGCCGGTAGTGGCGGCACTGTTTGGGGTGCAACTGATGTCGATGTTGTGGTGGTCATGACACCTCCTTGTCGCCGGCGCCGAGCTTGTAGGCATCCAGCGAGCGGGTGGGCGCGGTAGGCAGATGCCCGAGCAGTGCTGTGCCGGCCGGTCGCGGGTTGGGGGTGCCGGCTCCGGCATCGAGGATCGAACGCACATCGGCGGCCTTGAACCGTCGGAACGCCACCGCCCTGGTCAGAGCGGTGAGCACCTGTTGATGGCCGTGGGAGGTGACCAGGCCGAGGATGTCATCGAGTTCACCGCCCAGGCGGGTGTTGCCGATCGCCGCGGCACCGACCAGGAACTGCTCAGCAACCTCACCGAGAGCGCAGAACTGTTTCTCCACCGCAGTTTTGGGTCGTGGTGCACGACTGGGCGGTGTGCGTGGCCCCCCGTAGTGGTCGTCGTTGAGGACGACCTCTCCGGGTGCGGCCAGCAGATGTTCGGCAACCATCTCACCGGAGGCGGGTTCGGCGATCAGGAGCCGCTCACCGTCCTGGATGAGGGTCACGGTGGTGCCGATGAGCCGGTTGGGTACCGAGTAGCGGGCCGAGGCGTACCGGATACACGAGAGGCGATCGACCTTACGGGTGACCGGCGGTGGACCGACTTGGGCCCGCAGAGATGGCAACTTCGACAGCACTTCTCGTTCCACATCGAGTTGCTCAGCAGGCACGCACAGTGTGTCGCTGTGGCGGCGGGTGTTGACCTCGACACACCAGTCCCGCGCGGCCCGGTTCGCTGCGTGCACATCCAGCTGCACGTCGTCACGACCTGCGGCGATCTTGGCTTCGGTCCACAACGGTTGCGCCAGATCCGACTGCGCGTACCCGCACAGGTTTTCCACGATCCCTTTCGATTCCGGATCGGCGCCGTGACAGAAGTCCGGGGCGAACCCGTAGTGGGTGGCAAACCGCACATACGTGGGGGTCGGTACGACGACGTTGGCGACGACCCCACCTTTGAGGCAGCCCATCCGATCAGCGAGTACCTTGTTGGGTACTCCACCGATCTCTTCCAACGCCTCGGCGATGAATCCGAGTGTGGTGGTGGATGTTTCGTTGGTGGCGAACCGAACGAACCGCCAGCGTGAGAACGCCAACACCGCGCAGAACATGTGTAGCCCGCCGATCACGGCCCAATCGATGACCAGGTAGTCACCCGGAGCCCACACTGCCGGGCGACGCCCACGATGATGGTCACGGCGCCACTGTGTTTTCTCCTGAGCGACGAGACGACGGAAGTTGCGGGCCGAGCCTGCATAACCCGCCGCTCGCGCTACTGATAGCAGACGTTTCGCGGTGATCCGGCCGCGCGACCGCTCGACTCGCTCAGCGACCAGCTCGGCAACGGTGTCGTAGTTGCGGGCCCGTACCATGCGATCTGGTGGTTGATCGTCGGCCTCGAACCGGTCGACCACACGCTTGACGGTCTTGTGGGTGGTGCCGCACACCTCGGCGGCGGCGCGATAGCTTCCGAGTTCTCGGTAAGCAGAAATGATGTCCATACGGTCCTTCGCAGACTTCAATGGAACTCCCAGGCGGTGACAGTGATCGGTTGGCACCTTCACCGTCATCGCCTGGGCCCTCAGTTCCGGGTCGACACGACGAACACAGGGTGGGGACTTTTATCTGGCCACCAGCGGGGACCTCGACCTGGCCACCAGTGGGGACTTTCTCATGGCCATGGACAGCGATCATGCGGTACCGAACTGTTCCGATCGGCGCGCTGAACGGACGCTGTGGACGGTTGTCGCGACGGTGTTGTCACTGTGCATTCTTGGGTTGCGAGCCCTTCGTGGCTCGTCGCTTACGCTCCTCGCACCTCAGGGAGCGGGGTCGGTCGCTTACGCTCCTCGCACCTCAGGGAGCGGGGTCGGTCGCTTACGCTCCTCGCACCTCAGGGAGCGGGGTCGGTCGCTTACGCTCCTCGCACGTCAGGGAGCGGGGTCGGTCGCTTACGCTCCTCGCACGTCAGGGAGCGGGGTGGGGGGTCGTCGCTTGCGCTCCTCGCACTTCATGGAGCGGGGTGGGTGGGCTTTCTGCATCTCAGAAGCGAGAGCGTCAGTAGACGTCCCGCACGTACCGCTTGTCGGCGGCCAGGGCCTTGACGTAGGCCTCGGCGCTCGCGGGGGAGCGGCGACCATGCTGCGCGACAATGCCTTTCAGTGTCGCGTCGACGTCCTTGGCCATCCGGGACGCGTCACCGCAGACGTAGACGTGGGCGCCGTCGTGCAGCCACTGGTAGAGCTCTTCGCCGTGTTCGACCATGCGGTCCTGGACGTAGATCTTGCGGTCCTGGTCGCGGGAGAAGGCGACGTCGAGGCGGGTCAGCAGGCCGTCGCCGAGCATCGTCGTCAGCTCGTCGCGATAGTAGAAGTCGGTGGCCGAATACTGTTCGCCGAAGAACAACCAGTTCTTGCCGTTGTGGCCCAACGCCTCCCGCTCGCGGAGGAAGCCGCGGAACGGGGCGATGCCGGTGCCTGGCCCGATCATGATCATCGGGGTGTCGGGATCGGCGGGCGGCCGGAAGTGCGTGGTAGAGGTGACGAAGACCCCGACCTCGGTGTCCTCGGCGTGGTCGGCGAGGAAGGTCGAACACACGCCGCCGCGCTGGATACCGCACCGGTTGTAGCGCACCGCATTCACGGTCAGCTGCACCTCGTCGGGGCTTTCCCGTGGGCTCGATGAGATCGAATACGACCGCGGGACCAGCGGTTTGAGGATCGTGAGCCATTCGTCGACGTCGGCGTGGATCGGGTGCTCAGCAAGGACATCCACCGACTGACGACCCCAGGACCAGTCGTTGAACGCCGACTTGTTGCCCGCCGCGACGAGGGTTTGCAGGTCGTCGGAACCCGAACGCTCCCCGACGAACCGCACCAGATCGGGCGTCACCCGCGCGAACTCGAGTCGTTCGCGCAGCGCCAGTTTCAGGGGCATGGCGTCGCCGCCCACCGTCACGGTGTGCGCGCCGTCGAGACCGGTCCGGTCGAGAAACTCCTCGATGAGAGTCGGATTGTTCAACGGCCACACGCCGAGCGCGTCGCCGGCCTGATAGGTCAGGGTGTCCGCGGGCAGCCGGAACCCGAAGTTGCGTACATCCTTCTGCGAGCCTTCGGCGTTCAGCTTCACGTTGCGTACCAGCGAGGTGACCAGTGGCTTCTTGCGGGAGTAGGCAGGTGCGGTCCGCACCGACGGGGCGGCCGCGGAGTCCGCGGGTTCGCTGACCACGGTGACGCGTTCGTCGGTCACGCCGGACGTGGGTGCGCGGTTGCCGATGCTGATCGCGCGGATGATCTCGTTGAGCCAGCCGCCGGCCGTCTCCTCGAAGTCGGGTTCGCAATCGACCCGGTCGACGATCCGACGACCGCCGAGCTCGCCGATCCGTTCGTCGAGTTTGCGTCCGTGGCCGCAGAAGTCGTCGTAGTTCGAGTCGCCGAGGGCGAGCACCGCGTAGTCGACGCCGGAAAGGTCCGGTGCCTCGGCACCGTTCAGCGCATCCCAGAACGCCGAACCGTTGTCCGGCGGATCGCCGTCGCCGGTGGTGGACGTGACGAACAGCGCGGTGCCACGCAACTCGCCGACCTCGACCTCGTCCATCGACTTCGCGTCGACCCGGAGGCCGTTCGCCTTCATCCGCTCGGCGGTCTCGGTGGCCAGTTCTTCGGCATTGCCCATCTGCGACGCCCACAACACGGTGATCGTGCTGGTCGACTCGACCGTGTCCGTTGACCCCGCGCTCGGCGGGGCGGCATCGGTCCGCGAGAACATCCCGGCCAGCAGGCCCGACACCCACAGCCGAACCTCGGCCCGCAGTGGCGCATCGGCCGGAACCGACGGAACCCCCGACGGCGCAGCGGGAACACCCGCGGCCAGGCCCGCCAGATACAGCTGCTCCGCCGGTGACAGCTCCGGCGCGCTGACTTCCGAAACTCCCAGTGCGACAGCCAACCCGGACGAACCGGTGACTGGAAGCACCGCCGACGGCGACCCGGCGACCCTGGTCAACGTCACGGCACACACCTTCAGCTCCGGCTGCTGCGACAGCGGGTCCACCGCATCCGAGGTGACCGCGTTGATGGAGAGGTGCTCGCCGAAGACGTCGTTCCAGTGGAACGGCACGAAACAGTTCCCGGGACGCACCCGGTCGGAGACCCTGGCGGGCAACACCGCTCGACCCCGACGCGACGCCACCTCGACCTTGTCCTTCGCGCCGATGCCGAGTCGTTCGGCATCCTCCGGATGGAGTTCGACGAACGGCTCCGGGTTGAGTTTGTTCAGCTTGGCGACCCGGCCGGTCTTGGTCATCGTGTGCCACTGATGCGGCAGCCGACCGGTGTTGAGCAGGAACGGATAGTCGTTGTCCGGCAGTTCTTCCGCGTCGAGGTGCGGGCGCGCGAAGAACTGGGCGCGGCGCGTGGGCGTGGCGAACGCCAGTCGCGGCACCGTCCCGTCGTCGAGACGATGCAATGTCTGACTCCGGCCGTCGTTCAGATACCGGATCGGGTTGCGCGCACCGTCTTCGACGAGATCGTCGGCGGCGGGCGGGCACGGCCACTGCATCGGCGTCCGACGCAGGCCGTCATAGGTCACCCCGCGCAGGTCGTAACCGGTGTCCGGATTCGCGAACTGCTTGATCTCGGAGAAGATCTCCTCGGTACTGGAATAGGTGAACGCGTGCGCATACCCCATTTCCGATGCGATGCGCGCGATGATCTCCCAGTCGGGGATCGCCTGCCCGGGTGCGCTCAGCGCGGGTTCGAACAGCGTGAGGTTCCGCTCCGAATTCACCATGATGCCGGTCGATTCCGACCACAACGACGCCGGCAGCACCACGTCGGCATACTGATTGGTCTCCGTCTCGGCGAAGGCGTCCTGCGTGATCACGAGGTCGGCACGTTCGAGCCCTTCGATGACGGTCTTGCGATTGCCCACCGAGGCAACGGGATTGGTGCAGATGATCCAGCAGGCCTTGATGTCGCCGTCGGCCATCCTACGAAACATGTCGATGGTTCCGCCGCCGACATCGGTGCGCAGCGTGCCTGCCGGTATGCCCCACGCGGTCTCCACGAATGTTCGGTCCGCCTCGGACAGCACGGACCGCTGACCGGGCAAACCCGGTCCCATGTAACCCATCTCGCGGCCGCCCATCGCGTTCGGCTGCCCGGTCAGGGAGAACGGTCCGCTGCCGAGTCGGCAGATCGCGCCCGTCGCGAGGTGGAGGTTGATGAGCGCGTTGGTGTTCCAGGTGCCGTGGGTCGACTGGTTGAGACCCATTGTCCAGCAACTCATCCAATTGCCGGCCTCGCCGATCATCGTGGCCGCGGCGCGCAGGTCGTCGGCAGGGATGCCGGTGATGGACTCGACCACCTCGGGCGGATACTGCGCAGCGAACTCCGGGATCTGTTCGAACCCGTCGGTGAACGACGCGATGAACTCGTCATCGGTGTGACCGTCGGAGATCAGCAGATGCAGGAGCCCGTTGAGGAACGCGAGGTCGGTGCCGGACTCGATCTGCAGGAACAAGTCGGCCTTGTCGGCGGTCGCGGTCCGTCGCGGGTCGACGACGATCAGCTTCGCACCCGCCTTGACCCGGTCCATCATCCGCAGGAACAGGATCGGGTGGCAGTCGGCCATATTCGAGCCGATGACGAGGAAGACGTCCGCATGGTCGAAGTCCTGGTAGGACCCGGGCGGACCGTCGGACCCCAGCGACAGCTTGTAGCCCGTTCCTGCGCTGGCCATGCACAGCCGCGAGTTGGACTCGATCTGGTTGGTGCCGATGAAACCCTTGGCGAGTTTGTTCGACAGGTACTGGGCCTCGAGCGACATCTGGCCGGAGACGTACAGCGCCACGGCGTCGGGACCGTGTTCGTCGACGATGGCGCGCAGCCGTCGCGCGGTGTCGGTGATGACGGTGTCGAGGTCGCCGCGATGCAACCGGCCGCCCCGGTCGTCACGGACGAGGGGAGCGTCGAGCCGGCCACCGGAGGCGAGCATGTCGGCGGTGGTCGACCCTTTGGTGCACAACCGTCCGAAGTTCGTGGGGTGGTCGGCGCGTCCGACGGTCTTGGTGAGACCGCCGGACTCGTCTATCCGCATCTCCATGCCGCAGCCGACGCCGCAGTAGGCGCACAGTGACATCACCGACCGCGACATGGCCGATGGGGACATGACGGGGTGCGTGGTGGGGGAGGCGGTCACGTTCTCCAGCGTCGAAGTCGGATGTTTCGCAACCCGAAGGCCGGCGTTACGCGGCTATCAACTTGATCTCACAGTGGATCGCCAGTGGTGTGAACGTAGATGAAACCGCAGGTCGCGCGCAATTCCGAGACCGGATGGTTCCGTTTGCGGCGTTGCTCAGGCGGATCTCAGCCGAGGTGGATAAGACTGTATGCCATGCGCATCCTCGTGGTTGACGACGACCGGGCGGTCCGGGAGTCGTTGCGACGGTCGCTCACCTTCAACGGATACAGCGTCGAGACCGCGGGCGACGGCATCGAGGCACTCGAGAAGATCCTCGCCGATCGACCCGACGTCGTCATCCTCGACGTCATGATGCCGCGCCTCGACGGCCTCGAGGTGTGCCGCCGACTCCGCTCCGCCGGTGACGACCTGCCGATCCTGGTCCTGACCGCCCGCGACTCGGTCTCCGAGCGGGTCTCGGGACTCGACGCCGGCGCCGACGACTACCTGCCCAAGCCGTTCGCGCTCGAAGAGTTGCTCGCACGGCTGCGGGCGCTGTTGCGGCGGGCCGCACCCGACGACGACGCGGACTCGGAGACGCTCACCTTCGCCGACCTCTCCCTCGACCCGGTGACGCGCGACGTAACCCGCGGCGAGCGGCCGATCAGCCTCACTCGCACCGAGTTCGCGCTGCTCGAGATGCTGATGGCCAACCCGCGCCGCGTGCTGTCCCGCAGCCGCATCCTCGAGGAGGTCTGGGGATACGACTTCCCGACCTCGGGCAACGCCCTCGAGGTGTACGTCGGTTACCTGCGCCGCAAGACCGAGGCCGACGGGGAGTCGCGACTCATCCACACCGTGCGCGGCGTCGGATACGTGCTCCGGGAGACCCCGCCCTAGTGGCGTCGTTCTCGCGGTTGCGCGAGCAGCTCACGCGCGTACTCGCCGGTGGCTCCGGAGCGTCCGGGGAGAAGGAGATGCGGGCGCCGATGCCTTTGACGCGGGCGGTGTCCCTACGTTCGCGGGTCACCATCCTGTCGGCGACCGTTGTGCTGGTGTCGGTCAGTCTGATGGCCGCGGCCGCCTACTTCGTGGTGTACCGGGCGATGTACAACGAGGTCGACCAGCAGTTGGAGAGTCGTGCCGACGGCATGGCCGCCCTCGCGCGTGCCGGTGTGCTGCGCAGCCAACCCGAGCAGCTGGTCGCGGGAACGGTGTTCTCCACCAACATCTCGGTGGCATTGGTGACGCCGAGCGGTCAGACATACCTCATCGGGCAGGTCCCGTTCGAGGACCCCGAACGCGAGATCGTCCGCGCACCATCGGTTCCCGGGACCAATCCGCAGAGTCTGCGCACCACGCGCAACCAGCGGGTGCTGACGCGCAAACTCGACGACGGCAACACCCTCGTCCTGGCTCAGAGCCTCATCCAGACCGACCGCGTGCTCAAACGCCTGGCCTGGGTCCTGCTCGTGGTCGGTTGCGGCGGAGTGGCTTTGGCGGCCCTGGCCGGCACGACGGTCGGACGGGCGGGACTGAGACCGGTGGCCCGGCTCAACCGGGCCGTCGAACGGGTCGCGCGAACGAATGACCTGACCCCTATCCCGGTGACCGGGAACGACGAATTGGCCAAACTCACCGCGAGTTTCAACGCGATGCTCCGGGCACTCGCCGAATCCAGGGACCGCCAGGCACGTCTCGTCGCCGATGCCGGTCACGAACTGCGAACTCCGTTGACCTCCTTGCGTACCAACCTCGAACTCCTGATCGCGGCGAGCAGGCCGGGGGCACCGGCCGTTCCCGAACAGGACATGGTCGACCTGCGTGCCGACGTGATGGCCCAGATCGAGGAATTGTCGACGCTGGTGGGCGATCTCGTCGACCTGGCCCGGGAGGATGCGCCCGAGGTGGTCTACGAGGAGGTCGACCTCGCCGAGATCGTCGAGCAGGCCCTCGAGCGCGTCCGACGCCGCCGCAACGACGTCGAATTCGAACTCGACGTCGCGCCCTGGTACATCTTCGGCGAGCAGCACGGACTGTCCCGCGCGGTACTGAATGTGCTGGACAACGCGGCGAAGTGGAGTCCGCCGGGCACCTCGGTGGCCGTCGCGCTGACACAGACGGGGATGTCCACCGCGCAGCTGACCGTCGCCGACTCCGGTCCCGGAATCCCCGAGGAGGACCGCGGTCTCGTCTTCGAACGCTTCTATCGTTCGACACAGTCGCGGTCGATGCCGGGTTCCGGTCTCGGACTGGCGATCGTGCGGCAGGTCGTCGAGCGTCACGGCGGCACGGTCGTCGCCGACACCTCGCCGCGTGGCGGTGCACTCATCCGGATGACTTTGCCGGGCCGGGCAACTCCTGCGGAACCATCTCCGCAAGTGATTCGTCAATAAGGATGAAGCGCCGTGCATCGGCGGGGCACGACGGCCGTCGTCCACATCACCGACAGCTGTGTGGTTACCCGGTGTGACCTGGTGATCGATCCCCTAGGGTTGACCGAAGGCGCTGTTCGGGAACGAAGCGTGCCGGCGCTGTGCCGGTCAGACGACGAGGAAGAGACGAAGATGACGACTGGCGGTTCGCAAGGTGGCGGTCCGTACGGAGGTGGCCGGCAGGGTCAGCACGAGGCGCGCCCCCAGGGTCACCCCGGGCCGGCCTCGGGAGCGTTCCCCGCGCAGGGCGGCCAGCCCGGTTTCGGCGGCAACAACGCACCCACATCGGGGTACGGAACCTCGGGAACCAGTCCTCTTCCGTCGCAGGGTCCGTACGGCGGTCCCGGCGCGGGTGCCTACTCGCAGCCCGGTCCGGCCGCGTTCGGACCGCAGACCGGTGCGCGGCCGGCGTTCGGCGGCCCCGGTGGGGAACTGCCGCCCCAGGCCCCCGGGAAGAAGGGCGGCGGTGGACGCCTGGCCGCACTCGGCGCGGGCGCCCTGGTGGTGGCTCTGGTCGCCGGCGGTGCGGGCGGTGCGATCGGCTACACGCTGGCCGACGGCTCCGACGGGTCGTCGATCAGCACGAGCAGTGGTCCGCTCGGCGGCGACCCCAACGCGAACGGCAACAGCAAGCCCGTCGAGGCCCCGGCCGGCTCGGTCCAGGAGGTGGCTTCCCGGGTGCTCCCGTCGGTCGTCTCCATCGAGGTCGCCTCGGCCGGCGCCATGGGTTCGGGATCGGGTGTCGTCCTCAGCGAGGACGGCGTCATCATGACCAACAACCACGTCGTGAGCGCCGGCGGCAACGCCCCCGCCGCCAAGGTCGCGGTGAACTTCTCCGACGGTTCGCGCGCACAGGCTCGGGTGCTCGGCGCCGACCCGATCTCCGACATCGCGGTCATCAAGGTCGACCGGAACGATCTGACCGCGGTCACGGTCGGCAACTCGAACAACCTGGCGGTCGGACAGGACGTCATCGCCATCGGTTCGCCGCTCGGACTCGCCGGGACGGTCACCACGGGCATCATCAGTGCCCTCAACCGACCTGTCCTGACCTCCCGCGATCCGGGCACCAACACCACGTCGGTGATCGACGCGATCCAGACCGACGCCGCGATCAATCCCGGCAACTCGGGCGGTGCGCTGGTGAACGCCAGGGGAGCGCTGATCGGCATCAACACCGCCATCGCCACCCTCGGTGGAGGCGAGCAACAGGCCGGTGGCAGCATCGGACTCGGGTTCGCGATCCCCATCGACCAGGCGATCCGCGTGGCCAAGCAGCTCGAGTCCACGGGCAAGGCCAGCCACGCCAACATCGGTGTGTCCGTGCGCCCGAGCGGTGACTCCGACGCGCCCGGCGCCGTCGTCACCGATGTGACCCCGGGTGGACCTGCGGCGGGCGCGGGTATCCCGAAGAACGCGGTCATCACGAAGGTCGACGACCGTCCGATCGCGTCGGGAGACGCGCTGGTGGCGGCAATCCGGTCCCACGCGCCGGGGGACACGGTCACGGTGACCTACACCGACGGCGGGAACAGCAAGACCGCACAGGTCAAGCTGGGCACGCTCGAGGCGAAGTGACACGCGGCGCCGCCGCGACCACGCACAACTACACAGCCCCGCACGACCGTCCATCGGACGGTCCGAGACGAGAGAGAAGGGCCTGCCATGTCTGACGCCGGATCCACCGTTCCCGGAAGCACCGCCGTCTCCGGCGACACCGTAGAAGAAGGGCAGTCACTGGACGTTCGTCTCGCGGGTGGTCCGGGTCAGGTCGATCCGGCCGACGTGGTGGCCGCCGACGCCGCGGCGCGCGAGTTCGTCGCGCGCCACGAACAGGCCGCGCACCGCCCGCAGGGCGAGGAGATCGGCCGGGCACTGGTCGTCGTCGTCGACGACGAGGCCGCGCACGGTGAAGACCAGCGCCTGCTCGGGCCGCTCGTCGGCGAACTGCTCGCCGAGGCGGGATTCCACGTCGACGCCGCCGTCGTCGTATCCGGCGACGAGGTGGAGATTAGGAACGCTCTGAACACCGCGGTGATCGGTGGCGTCGACCTGGTGGTGTCGGTGGGCGGTGTGGGCGTCGGCGCCCGCGACGTGACCCCGGAGGCCACCGAGCCGCTGCTCGACCGCCGGCTGCGCGGCATCGAGGAAGCGATCCGTAGCTCCGGGCTCGCCGCCGGGGCGACCGACGGTGGACTTTCGCGCGGGCTGGCCGGAATCTCCGGGCAGACCCTGGTTGTCAATCTGGCCAATTCCCGCGCCGCGGTGCGCGATGGAATGGCGACCGCCACCCCCCTCGCGAAGTATGTGATCGAGTCCATCAGCGAATTCTGAGGGTGTCGGCCGCCACATACAGCCATAAACCTCAGCAGCGCTAAGGATCTCGGCTTCGACAAGGACTGTCGACCGACCGGAAATAGGCGTTCCCTTCGATGACGGATGACTCCGGAAGCCCCGGAAAACACTCGATGAGCAGCAGCGATGACGCTGCTGCCCATCGTGCTCCCCGGCGTGCGAAGCTCGATTCCGTCTTCGGTGACGACCTGCCGGACGTCACCAAGGATGAGTGTGGCGAAGATCACAAAGGCCACTCTCAGGATTGGTTCGAGGCCCAGCGCCCGCCTCATTACGAGTGAAATGCGAGAACTTGCACATAGCCGCATCAGGGTGTTTATCTGTCGTTAACTTTCGTCCGTCGATAGATCGCGTATTCGATATTTGTGATGCTGCGTGTCCGGTTTGTGACACGCCTGAGTCCAGCTGTTGCCCGTTCTGAGACCCCTCCGATAACGTTCGCGACGACAACGCTCGGCGCCCAGAGTCGGGGGCTGAGTGAAGTCCTGCGATCTGTCGCGAGTGACAACGCAGCAGTGACCAGGAATTCGATGGATTCTTAACGTCCGCTAAGACATGCGTAAGAGTTTGCTTAGTGGTAACTGTGTGGAAACCATCGACGCCGAGGGTCATGACTTGCGGATGTGAATACATTCCGCGGGGTAACAGCCGAATCCTGTGAGAGGGAACGAATGAGCAAGTTCAGCAAGCTTGGGCTGCGCCGCGCCGCGGGCGCCGTCGCGATCGCCTCGGCCGCGGTCGTGGGCCTGGCCGGCATGGGCGCCGGTGATGCGGCAGCAGGAAAGCTGGCCAACGGATACAAGAAGGCCTCGGGCATCGAGGGCGAGTCCATCCAGACGTGGCGCACTGGCGAGAACGCCTACCCCATTGCCACCGTCGCCAACAACGCTGCTTCCCGCGGGTTCGTGCTTTCCGGAACCTACACGGCGAAGGCCTCGAAGGGCGTTGACGGCAAGCTCGCGGTCAAATACCTTATCGGCTGCCAGGTAGACGTCGGTGGGATCGACCTTGCGCTTGGTGGCTCCCTTGGACTCGACGCGGACAGCTTGACTGGCGGACTCAGCGGCGGAATCAGTCTGGGCCTCGCCCCGGGTCAGGTGGCACTCGTTGACATCACCGACAAGGATTTTTCTGATTCGGGCGTCGCGGCTATCCAGCTGTCGCAGACATCGTTCTACCTGAATAACTGCGGTGGTTTTGCGTCGGCCCGTTCGGTCGCGAAGGTGATCGGCGCCAAGGGGTACAGCACCGACGACGGCTCTCTGAGCGGTGAAGGCACCCTCGTCCAGTCCACCCTCTACGGCAAGCCCTTCACCATCAACTGACCGGGCGCAGATAACTAGCACTTCCTGACTTATCTGCCGAGCGCAGATTGATATTCCACGAAGGGGAATCATGAAGAAGAACATCACGCGTCGCGTGGTTGCGGCTGCCGGAGTCACCGGCGCCGTCGCGATGGGGCTGACCAGCTTGGCTGCTGGTGGTGCCACCGCAGGTCCTCTGCCCGGGGGTAAGATCTCCAAGACCCTGGTCGACGGGACTCCCGTTACGGTCCAGCTGTTCGACGAGTTCGTCAACGTTCAGCGTCCGATCAGCAACGTCCCGACTACCCGAGAAGTGTGGCTGTCCGGCAAGGTTCGGGTCACGGTCGGCGGTAAGGCTGCGGGTGGGTCTGTCAAGGTTGGTTACGACGTCGGCTGCCAGGTGCACTTCGGTGGTGGCGGTGTGGGCGCGGACGGAGAGCTCGGGAATGACACTGTCGACGGAGCGTCAACGGGAGTGACAACCTCGGGAAGTCTCTCTCTAGGGCCGGGCCAGGTCAACCGCGTGTGGTTGATCAACGAGACCTCCGGCACCAACAAGTCGTATACCGACTATGAGCTTAATGGATACACCTTCAAGGGCAACAAGGGTGGCGTCGCCTACAGTCAGGAGCAGTTCAAGGTCGAGAGCTGCGCTGGCTACGCTGCAGCTCGCGCCTTCGTTCAGGTGACGGTCAGCACCGACGCCGTCAAGGGCGTCGTCGTGCTCAACGGCAAGCCGTTCAGCCTCGGCTGATCGACTCGCTGACACAGCAACTCCACCGCGGGGTGGGAATCCGATCCGGATTCCCGCCCCGCGGTGTTTTTTCGTGGGCCGTAATCCGCTGTCCGACGGCTGCCGATGTTCTGTGAGGGTCCTGTGATCGGCCCCCGCGCAGGGGGTTTCCCAAGCAATGCGCGCTAGCCTCGGGCTCGGCGGTGAGGATGCCGTCGCTGGGAGAGGCGTTGATGGAACAACCGGACTCGTTGTCACTGGGCGCGGCCATGCGGCGCTTCGGTCCGCTGCTCTCGGGGCTGAGGTGGCGACTCGTCGTCGCTATCCTCTGCTACCTGGTGCACGTTGCGACCACAGTCGTGACCGTCGCGGTGTTCGCGCACGTAGTCGACAACGTCCTCGTCACCGGCGACCTCCATGCCCTACTCGACCCGATGATCCTCTGGATCGCGGCGGTGCTCACCGGGGCGGCGGGATCGTATGGGGGAGCGGTGCTGACCGGCGGGGTCACCGAAGAACTCCTGCTCCGGCTGCGCGACCGGTCGTACCTGCACACGCAACGACTCGCACCGCACGCGCGACACCGGTTCGGCACCGGAGATCTCGTGTCCCGCAACACCGCCGACGTGGAAGCGGTCGACAGTCTGCTGTCCTCCGGGGTCGTCACCGCCGCCGTCGCCGTCGTGAGCCTGATCGTCTATGCCGTCGCGGCTTTCGTGACCCAGTGGCAGCTCGCCCTGGCTGCCGCGATCCTCGCACCCCTGCTGTGGCTGATCGCCCGCCGTTTCGGCGTCATCGTCAAGCGTGCGTCGCGCCGCGAACGATCGTCGGCCGGCCGGATCAGTTCCCTGGTCGCCGAGGGCGTCGCCAATGCGCCCGCCATCCAGGCCGCAGGTCAGCTCGATCGAGACCGGCGCAGAATGGGGCGGCAGAGTCGACGATGGCGCGATGCCCGGATGTCGGAGATCCGTGCCGACGCCGCCTTCTCCGAGGCGGTCACCGTCGTCGAGGTGCTGTGCATGATCGCGGTGATCGTCCTCGGTGCCTGGCAGATATCAGCCGGCACAGCGGAACTGGGCACCCTCATCGCGCTGACCGGCTATCTCGGCTACCTGTACCCGCAGATCCAGACGCTGGGCGGACTCGTCGTCGACGTCACTGCGGCCACCGCGAGCGCCGAACGCGTCGCCCAGGTGCTCGACGCCCCCGTCGGGGTGGCAGAGACCTCGGACGGGCAGGAAACGCAGCCGGGACCGGTGGCGCACACGGTGAAAGTGACCCTGGACGGTTTGTCGTTCGCGTACCCGGAGTCGAGCGCAACGGTGCTCGATGACGTGCACCTGGAGATCGGCGCCGGTGACCTCGTCGCCGTCACCGGGCCGAGTGGAGCCGGCAAGAGCACCTTGACGTACCTGCTGCTGCGCTTCTACGACCCGGACTCGGGATCGATCCTCCTCAACGGCAACGACATCCGAACCATGTCCACCCCGACCCTGCGCGCTCACATGTCGGTACTCCATCAGCGACCGGCGCTGATGAGCGGTTCGATCGCCGAGAACATAGCGTTCGGGCGCACGGACGTCGCGCGGGAACACATCGTCGCTGCCGCGGATCTGGCCGGTGCGACACCGTTCATCGAGCGACTCCCCGGTGGCTTCGACGCCGAGGTCGTCGAACGCGGGGACAACCTCTCCGGTGGGCAGCAACAGCGAATCGCGTTGGCCCGAGCCTTCTTACGAGACGCGCCACTGCTGATCCTCGACGAACCGACCACCGGACTGGATGCCGAGACCGTTGACGAGGTGCTGGAACCGCTCGCGAGGTTGGCGTCGTCCCGCACGACCGTGATGATCACCCACGATCCGCGTGTCCTGGCGATCGCGAACCGACGGATCGAGCTGCGCGACGGACGATTTCACGCTACTGGCCGGTCCGCCTGAGCCGGCTCTCGAGCGGGCGTTGCTGCCGACTCGACCAGTCATCCGGGGAAACGCAACGAGCCCCTGCCGCGCGAGGCGGCAGGGGCTCGTTGTCGATGTGTCAGCTACCGAAGAACCACGGGAGCCGCTGGGGACGGGCCTTGGGACGCGGCGGCTGCTTGCGCTGCTGAGCGCCGGGCCGTCCGCCGTTGGGCTGCTGCGGCTTGTGGTTCTGGGGCTTGTTCGGCATTCGTCCATCCTCATGTCGAGATTCGCACCGGGTGTCATCCCCGGCGGGTCGCAACCTCTCTGTGCGACGAATCCCAAAGTAGGAGCGCACACTTGGGATACGAATGGTGCGCGCTGTCAGCCTCCTGGGAACTCAGCGCGAGTGGCGTCCCGGAGCGTCCGGACCGTCACCCGGGAACTGTTCACCCGGGTACTGCTCGCCCGGGTATTGGTCGCCCGGGTACTGCTCGCCCGGGAACTGGGAACCGGGCGGCGGGTAGTTGCCCGGAGGCGGGTAGTTACCGGGCGGCGGGTAGTTGCCCGGAGCCGGCTGCGGCGTCGGGTACGGCTGGCCTCCTGGACCGCCGGGCTGACCCTGCGGAGAGCCGAACAGCGGCGACGCCTGCGGTCCCGACTGCGAGGGGCCCGGCTGGGACGGACCCTGCTGGGACGGCTGGCCGCCCGACTGCGGGGGAGCCGAGATGCGCTGCGTCGTACCGGCGCCCGACGGAGACTCGTATGGCGCGAGCGGCCCCGACTGGGGTGCGTACGCCTCGCCGGCCGGCGCACCCGGCTCGGACAGATGCGGCGGCAGGTCGCTCTCCGCCTCGGCCTTGGCCTTCGACGTCCCCTCCGGATCGAGCAGATCGCGGATCTCGGTCAGCAGCGCGACCTCGGTGACCTCCGCCTTCTTGCCGAAGCCGCCCAGCTCCGCGAGCTTGTTGTACGGCAGGATGATGATGAAGTACACCACCGCCGCGATGATCAGGAAGTTGATGACGGCGGTGATCACACTGCCGATGTCGACGAACGTCGAGGCCTTGTCGGTGATCTGGAATCCGAGTCCCTGGGCGGCATCCGAGCCGACCGGGATGGCGTTGATGATCGGCTGGACGATGCCGTCGGTGAACGCGGTCACGATCGCGGTGAAGGCCGCACCGATGATGACTGCGGTAGCCAGCTCGACGACGTTGCCCTTGAGTATGAAGTCCTTGAATCCCTTGAGCACGGTGTGCGGCCTCTCCTTGGTCTTCCGCTCTTGTTTCAATGAATTGGTCTCAGTCGGTGCAAATCCGACATTTGCTGTGCAAACTCGTATTACCCTATCCACGATCGTGAACGATCCGATCCATTTGCCTTGAATCGGCCGGAGTGTCGCAGCTGAATGCTGGGGTTTGTCTGATTCAGTGCAGGACCACCGCCAGCGATGACTCCAGCCCGGCAGCCGCGACGCGATGCGCCGCGGCGACGTCCATCGCGAGAAGAACCGGTGCCACCGTGCTGCGGCCAGCGGAGATCCCGGTCGGCGAGGTCTGGCCCGTGTGCATCGCCACGACGGCGCGTCGAGCGAGGACATCCGCGGAGTCGGTCAGGACGTCGACCACGTCTCCGGGCCTGAGCAACGACGTGACGGCCTCGTCGGACAACCGGACCGGCACGAGGCGGGCGTCGCCGACCCCGGTCAGGTCGGCCGGCAGGCGCGACGACAGCAACCGCGTGTCGGTGAGCATCTCGCCGGCACGTACGCGACCGGTGACGGTGCGCCCGGTTGCGAGCGCGGCATCGGAGATCGCGCCGGCGGGAACGGTGCCCCCCTCGACGAGCCGGCGCGTCAGGTCGTCAGCGGCGACCACCTGACCGGGCAGCAGATCGTGCGCCGCGACGAGCACCTCGAACTCGCCGTCGGCTCGGGTTCCGGCGAGGGCGATCACGGCGGCCGTGACGACCAGTGCTGCCGCGACGAGGCGTCGGACCGCCAGCGTGCGCGTCCACCCGGGGCGTGCGGCGGAGGCGAGCCGGTCGCGGAGGCGTGGGCCGAGTCGGTCGCGCGGCAGCGACATCCGAGTGGGAGGCATGTGTGGACGGTAGGGCGGTGACCACCCCGAACACGGAGTTGCGGTCCTGTTGTGGACTGTCCGACGGTCGGGGCCGCACTGTCCACAGTCCGCCACCGCAAGTGGCCTCCGATAGGGTGACCTGGGAACGAAATCAATGGTGTGCCGGGAAGTCTGGTCGGCCGCTGCCCGGTCACGGGCGGCGTGATGTGGGCATACGTGTGCCCGCGGACAGAGGAGCTCCATGACACGCGACCGCCTTCGGCAGTGGGCCGCACTCGACACCACCAGCGGCGTGCTGTTGCTCATCACCGCGGCCATCGCCGTCGTCTGGGCCAACTCGCCGTGGCGGGAGAGCTACGCGTCAGTGCTGCACACCGAGGTCGGACCCGATTTCTTGCATCTGAATCTTTCGCTGGCGCACTGGGCGTCGGACGGATTGCTGGCGATCTTCTTCTTCGTGGTCGGTGTGGAGCTCAAACACGAGTTCGTGGCCGGCGGTCTCCGCGATCTGAAGCTCGCCGGGGTGCCGATCGCTGCGGCAGTGGGCGGAATGGTCACCCCCGCACTCTTCTACGTGGTCGTCGTCGCCCTCGGCGACCCCGAAGGTCTCCGCGGTTGGGCGATCCCGACCGCCACCGACATAGCCTTCGCGCTCGCCGTCCTCGCGATCTTCGGTCGCGGCCTCCCGCTGCCGTTGCGGACGTTCCTGCTCACGCTGGCCGTCGTCGACGACCTGCTCGGCATCGTGGTGATCGCGACCTTCTACACCGACGAGATCGACTTCGTCATGCTCGGCGGCGCACTCGTCGTGGTCGCGGTGTTCGGCGTCCTGGTGCGTGGCTCGTGGCGGCTCTGGCCGCTGTTCATCCCGGTCGGCGTCGTCGCCTGGGCCCTGATGCACGCATCCGGCGTGCACGCCACCGTCGCGGGCGTCCTGCTCGGCTTCGTCGTACCCGCCGTCGCGATCCACGGTGAGAAGATCCCCCGTACGGAACGGCTCGACGAGGCGGTGCGTCCGTACTCGGCGGCGATTGCGCTTCCGGTCTTCGCGTTCGCGGCCGCCGGCGTCACCGTGATCGGCGGCGAGGGTTCCATCGTGCAGCCCGTGTCGGTCGGCATCGTGTTCGGACTCGTCGTCGGCAAACTCGTCGGCGTCCTGGGATCGACGTGGCTGATGACGAAGTTCACGCCCCTTCGACTTCCCGACGCCATCGGACTACGCGACCTGCTGCCGATCGGCATGCTCACCGGCGTCGGTTTCACCGTGGCTCTCCTCATCGCCGAACTCAGCTTCGAGGGAGGGGCCGACGACCATGCCGCGGCCGCCAAGGCGGCGATCCTCGTCGGCTCGGTCGTCTCGGCGGCACTCGCCGCGGCCCTGTTGCGCTGGGATGCACGCCAGGCACGCGACGCGGACATGAACCGCGACAACATCCCGGACACCAACCGGGATGTCATCGGCGGTTAGGTCTCGGGGCCTGTTCCGCGACTAGATGTACTGACCCGACAGGTTGGGTACGCGGTCGGCGGGTGAGTTGCCTCGGAGTGCGGTGTGGCCGCGTTCGTGATTGTAGATGCGAAGGAACTCGGGGAAGGCCGCGACGCGTTCGGTTTCACTGAGGTAGGGACGGGCGTAGGCCCATTCCTCCTGCAGGGTCCGGTTGAATCGTTCGACCTTGCCGTTGGTTTGCGGCCGGTACGGTCTGGTCCACTTGTGCTTAATCCCGTTTTCGTCCAACAAGTCCCGGAATATTCGGGACCGGTAACACGACCCGTTGTCGGTCATCACTCGCGCGGTGGTGACACCGATCGAGGCGAAGTGCGCCAACGCCCGAGTCATGAACGCGGTCGCGGTTTCCTTCTTCTCATCAGCGAGGATCTCGGAGTAGGCGTAGCGGGAGTGGTCGTCGACGGCGTGATGCAGATACGCGTACCCCAGGTTGGGGCGGCCAGCAACTTTGCGGGTTCGTCCAGGCTCGCGGTGGGCACTGGAGTTGCGGGTGCCCTGGGCGCGGCCGTGTACGCGATGTCCACCGCCGTCGGGGATTCTGCCGAGCTTTTTGATGTCGACGTGGATCAAGTCTCCGGGCGCTTGGTGTTCGTACCGGCGAATCTCGCGTCTGCGGGCACGTACCGGCGCCCCGGTTGCCGGGTCGATCCACGACAGTCGTAGGCAGCCGTAGCGGGTGAGGATGCGGTGCACCGTGGAGACGTTCAACCCCAGGTGGTATCCGATCCGGGCTGGCCCCCAGCGGCGGGAGACGCGTAACCCGACGACCCGGCGTTCCCGGCGCCGGCTGGTGCGATGCGGACACGATCGGGGCCGGCTGGACCGATCACCCATTCCGGCCGGCCCGTGGTCGCGGTAGCGATCCGCCCATCGCTTGGCCGTGGTGACTGACACGTTGAACCGGTCAGCTGCGCGGCGCAGTGGCCACCGGTCGTCCACAACACACCGAGCCAGACGCAACCGGCCAGTCGGGGACAGCGGTGAATTACGGTGGGACATGAAGACCTCCGGGTTGAGGAGCGGTTCTTAGACAGCTCCACACCTCACTCGGAGGTCTTCCCTATGTCACGTCGACTCGCCGAACTCTGTACCTAACGTTCCGGGTCAGTACAACTGATATGTAGAGAAGTTTGTCAAGTTCGCAGGGCGAGGTACCGCCGGGAAGCTATCCCGGCGGTACCTCTGTGCTTCATGAGCGATCTGTGTGGTGAGCGTGTCGTATCACGACGCGCGGTCAGACTGATATTCGCGGATTGGGTACCGCAGGACGGGGTTTCGGCTGGATCGCGACCGCGTGTCTAGGGTCGAGCGTCAACCCGTGACCGGGTTTGCTCATAGTTGTATCGCGGGTCGATCCACGCGCTGTCACCACCGATCGGCTCATAAAGCAGGCCAATTGCTGTCAGCAGTCCATCACGGCCAACGACCAGCACCAGCCGGCCAACTCACGCGCGATGGCGACGTTGGCAATGACGGGGCGTTTCCGGCGGTCAAGGAAGTTCACCCACCGCTGATGGAGGCGACGGTTACCTTCATCGCCACGCACCCGAGCCGCTGCGGGAGCCTGTTCCCAGCGTTCCCGCATCACCGCACCGACGTGATAGCGCGCCCGATGGTGCCAGGCTGCTTCGACGAGCAATCGGCGGGCATGGGTGTTGCCGGTCTTGGTGATCGCCCCCTGCACCCGCGACATTCCTGAAGAATATTCGCTGGGAACCAACCCGACGAATGAGCCAATGCTGTTGCCGGTGAACCGATCCCAATCACCGATCTCCACGGTCAACGCGAACGCGGTCAGCGTGCTCACTCCACGCAGGCACGACATCCGCCGCACGATCGGGGTGAACTCACTATCACCGGCCATCGCTACGATCGCCACGTCCAAACGGTCACGTCGAGCTTTCATCGTCAATACGTGTTCGTAATCGGCATCGAAGGCCACCCGTGTGGCCGCCCCGGTCAACGCCGACGCTGCGACTGTTCGCAACCACCGGTCATGCGCGCCGGTCCAGGCCGTCCCACCGTCATAGACCAGGCCGTGACGCAGCAACAGCTTCGATAACCGATGACGTGCCCGCATCAAATCACCCCGACAGTCCTCGCGGGCCCTGACCAGATCACGCGCGGCTTCCTGGGCGACAGTCGGGATGCACACCGAAGTGGTCTCGCCAAGCCGCAGCAACCTCGCCAGGTGAATCGAGTCGCGCACATCGGTCTTGACCCGGTCACCGACCGGACGCTGCAGCTTGCTCGGCGCAACCACCTCGCAGCGGATCCCTGCCGCGGTCAGGTCCCGGTACAGCCCGAAGCCGGTCGGACCGGCTTCATAGGCCACCGCGACAGGGCCTGGCAACGTCGCCAGCCATGATCTGACGTGCTCAAACGACGGCGTCAGCCGCGCCTGATGAAGCTCACTTGTTTGGCCGTCAAGAGCAGCCGCGACGATCGATCGTGCGTGCACATCGAGTCCTACACTCGTACGCTCTGTAAACACCGGGGCCTCCCACAAATGTCGGATAGGCCGGGCAGGCGCCTCCTGCTCGGTAACCCACGAGTCTTTGTGCGTGAGGCTCCGGCCCGCAACCCCCCAACACACCATCGGGGAGTCACCCATACCGTCTAGACGTCGGGGCTCGAACCTTCCGAACTCGGGATCGGCTTCTCCTCGCGGAAGCGATCCTTGTGCTCGTAGGTCTCCCAGAAGGTCGCTCCGACGATGCCGAGCGCGATCGGGTCGAAGATCGGGTCCTTGCCCTGCTTCTTCTGGCGCTCGTAGTCGCGCAGTGCCTTGAACGCGGGTTGCTGCAGGACCAGTATGCCGAGGATGTTGAGCCACGCCATCAGGCCGACGCCGATGTCGCCGAGGGTCCACGCGTCCTTGGCCGTCGACACCGCGCCGTAGGCGACGGAGAACAGGATCAGGGCCTGCAGGAGCATCGTCAGGTTGGAGCCGACGGTGCTGCGCAGCGGGCGGATGTAGACGGTTGCGGCCTTGCCGAGCAGGAACCGCAGGTTGGTCTCCGCCATGTAGTAGTAGGCGATGATCGTGGTCAGGCAGAAGAAGGCCAGCGAGATCGCCACGAACGTCGACCCCGCGCCGCTCCACACGCTGTCGAAACCCACCTGAACGTAGGTCGGGCCGACGTCGACGACATCGGGGAGCAGTCCGCCGTCGGACAGGACCGCGCCGTCGGCGCTCTCACCCTCGAAGACCCGGTATGCCCCGGTCGAGATGATGAGGAAGCCGGTGGCCGAACAGACGAACAGCGTGTCGATGTACACGGCGAAGGCCTGGACGAACCCCTGCTTGGCAGGGTGGGAGACCTCGGCGGCGGCCGCGGCGTGCGGTCCGGTTCCCTGGCCGGCTTCGTTGGAGTAGATGCCGCGCTTGACGCCCCACATCACAGCCGCGCCGATGATCGAACCGAACGCCGCGTCGACGCCGAAGGCGCTCGCGAAGATCAGTCGCAGCACCTCGGGGATCTGCGAGGCGTTCGTGAAGACGACGACGAGGGCGAACAGGATGTAGAAGACCGCCATGAACGGCACGACGATCGACGCGAAGGTCGCGATGCGCTTGACGCCGCCGATGATGACGAAGGCGAGGATGATCACGATGCCGATGGCGGCGGCCCAGTCGGCGATGCCCCAGGCCTGGCTCATCGCGACAGCCATCGAGTTCGACTGGACGCTCGGCATGAGCAGGCCGCACGCCAGCACGGTGACCGCGGCGAACAGGAGTCCGTAGATCTTGAAGAACGGGGCCGCCTTGGTGTGAGCGAAGGCCTGGCTGAAGTAGTACGCGGGGCCGCCGCGGTACTCACCGGTGAGGCGGTCGCGGGTCTTGTAGATCTGGCCGAGCGTGCACTCCACGAAGGAGGTCGACGCGCCGAGGAAGGCCATCGCCCACATCCAGAACAGTGCGCCGGGGCCACCGAAGGCGATGGCGGTGGCGACGCCGGCGATGTTGCCGGTGCCGACGCGACCGGCCAGCGAGATCATCAGTGCCTGGAACGACGACACCCCGTCCGGCGAGCTCTCGCCGCGGATCATCACGCGGATCATCTCCGGGATCTGCCTGATCTGCATGAAGCGTGACCGGATGGAGAAGTACACGCCTGAGCCGAGGCACAGGTAGATCAGGGGATTGCTCCAGATCAGGCTGTTGAGGTCGTTGAGGAAGTCGGTCATCTCACTCCAGCGATAGGTCAGCAGCCCTGGTTGCTTCAGGCCATCGGAAGGTGACGGTAGTTTGGCAGGTGAACGACCGGGGTGTGGCCGCAGTGTGGAAAACACCTTGCCTGATGTCGCCCGAACTGTCCCATCGAGGGGGCATCGGCGTCGTCATCGGACCCGGCGTTAGCACTCGGAATGTGGGAGTGCCAAAATCGGTTACACTTGTCAGCGTTTACTGACTTTCGGAGGTTCAGGTGCCCACCTACTCGTATGCCTGCACGGAGTGCGACAACAAGTTCGACATCGTCCAGTCGTTCTCCGACGACTCGCTGACCGAATGCCCGCAGTGCACCGGTCGCCTGCGCAAGCTGTTCAACTCGGTCGGCATCGTGTTCAAGGGGAGCGGTTTCTACCGCACCGACTCGCGGTCGGGTTCGTCCTCTTCGGACACCGCGTCGTCGTCTTCGTCGTCGGACAGCTCGACGTCGAGCAGCTCCTCGTCCTCGTCGGATTCGTCCGCGAGCTCGAGCAGTACCACCAAGACCGACAGCAAGGCCGCCACACCCGCCTGACGGGTCGCGCACAACTTCACAGCAGAACCTGGGCAGGATCGTTTCCGGACGTGCCGCCCAGGTTCTGTCGTCTCAGGACCGGCCGGAGATCAGCCCAGTTCCTGGAATCCGCCGCCCGGGGTGAGCGCCCAGCCGACGGCGACGTCGTGGTCGCCGGCGGGCAGGGAGTCGACGAGTTCCTCGTCGTAGACGACGGCGACGAGGTCCGCGGACAGTCCCACGAGGGTGCGGTCGTAATACCCGGCGCCCCGGCCGAGGCGGACGCCGGTCTTGTCGACGGACAGGGCAGGGATCAGGACCACCGACGCCGCGCGGATCGCGGGAACACCGAGACGGTCGTGGGTGGGTTCGAGCAGGCCCCAGCGCCCCGGCGCGAGAGAGCCGGGACCGGTGTAGCGCGCCCAGTCGAGCGGGGCGGGTTCGCCGGCGGGGACCACCGGCAGCAGCACCGTCACGCCGCGATCGAGGAGCGCGTCGAGCATCGCCGTGGAACCCGGCTCGTCGCCGACCGGCACGTAGGCCGCGACGGTGACGTCGTACTCGAGCCGGAACGGGCAGGTGTGTATCCACTCGGCGAGGTTGTCGGCAGCCCGCTCGCGCGCGACCGCCGACATGCCCGACCGACGGTTCGCGGCTTCCTCTCGCCGCTGATCCTTCAGGGTTCGCACGACGCGACCGTCCTTCATGCCGTGGGTGGCTCGCCGACGCCCGAACTGTATCGGACCTCGACCCCGGTACGGGTGAGGTCTGGGTCACTGCTGTCCGTCCGGCCGCTCGGGGACACCTGTCTTAGGGTGGTTTCATGACTGCGTCCAAAGATGGCTTCAGTGAGTACGAATCCGTACCCAACACCCCGCCGATCCCGCGCACGGCGGTGGTCCCGGCAGCGGGTCTCGGGACGCGCTTCCTGCCCGCCACCAAGACGGTGCCCAAGGAGCTGCTGCCGGTGGTCGACACCCCCGGCATCGAGCTGGTCGCCGAGGAGGCCAAGTCGGCCGGCGCGGAGCGCCTGCTGATCGTCACCTCGCCCGGCAAGGACGGCGTCGTCGCGCACTTCGTGAAAGACCTCGTCCTCGAGAGCACCCTCGCCAAGCGCGGTAAAGAAGCGATGCTGGCCAAGGTCCGCAAGGCGCCCAACCTGCTCGAGGTCGCATCGGTCGTCCAGGAGAAGCCCCTGGGCCTCGGCCATGCCGTCGGCTGCGTCGAGGACCGCCTCGACGACGACGAGGACGCCATCGCAGTGCTGCTGCCCGACGACCTGGTCCTGCCCGGTGGCGTGCTGGAGGTCATGGCCCGGACGCGGCAGCGTCGTGGCGGTTCGGTCCTGTGCGCGATCGAGGTCCCCGAGGACCGCATCAGCGCCTACGGCGTCTTCGACGTCGAGCCGCTGCCCGACGCCAACAACCCCAACGTCATGAAGCTCAAGGGCATGGTCGAGAAGCCGGAGCCGCAGGACGCGCCGTCGAATCTCGCCGCGGCCGGACGCTACATCCTCGACCGCAAGATCTTCGACGCGCTGCGTCGGATCAAGCCGGGCGCGGGCGGCGAGCTCCAGCTCACCGACGCCATCGCGCTGCTCATCGAAGAGGGTGAGCCCGTGCACGTCGTCGTGCATCGCGGTACCCGCCACGACCTGGGTAACCCGGGTGGCTACCTCAAGGCCGCCGTCGACTTCGCGCTCGATCGGGACGATTACGGCCCTGATCTGCGTGAGTGGCTCGAGAAGAGGCTCGCCGACAGCTGATCGCCCGGGCTCCCGCGCGCCTCGGCCGTTCCGGCGCGCGGGACCGATACCGTTCGTCTGTGTTGTATCGAGCAGTGCGGGAAGTGCGGTGAGATGCGGTCGGTCGAAGATCATCTGACGCTCGTGACCGCCGCCGCGGTGGCGCCGCGGCCGGTGCGTGTCGCGATCTCCGAGGCGCAGGGTCTGATGTGCGCGGAGGAAGTGGTCACCGAACATCCGATGCCGGGTTTCGACCAGGCGGCCATCGACGGTTACGCGGTGCGTGCGGTCGACGTGGCCCTGGCCGGTGTTCTGGCGCCCGAGGATCTCGAGGATTTCGATCCGAACGGTGCCGAACTCGTCGACCTCGAGACGGGCGAGCCCATGATCGTGTCGCTGCCCGTGGTCGGGGAGGTGGGCCCGGGGTCGCGGACCCCGACCCGACTGCAACCGCGCCAGGCCGTCCGCGTCGAGACCGGTGCGCCGATGCCGACGCTCGCCGACGCGGTCGTGCCGTTGCGCTGGACCGACGGCGGCGATCAGAAGGTCAAGATCGGTCACGGCGTCGAGAGCGGCAACTACGTGCGCCGGGTCGGCGACGACGTGCAGCCCGGTGATGTCGCGGTCCGCGCCGGCGCGATCATCGGTCCCGCCCAGGTGGGTCTGCTCGCCGCCGTCGGACAGTCGCGCGTGATGGTGCATCCCCGACCGCGTCTCTCGGTGATCTCGGTCGGCAGCGAACTCGTCGACATCGACCGCACTCCCGGACCGGGACAGATCTACGACGTCAACAGCTATGCCCTCGCGGCCGCCGCGCGCGACGCCGGCGCCGACGTCAACCGGGTCGGCATCGCCGAACGCGACGCCTCCCGGATGCGTGAGGTGGTCGAGGCGCAGCTCATCCGGTCCGAGATCGTGGTGATCTGCGGCGCGGTCGGCGGCAGTGCGTCGAAGGCCATCGCCGACGCCCTCGCCGACCTCGGTGAACTCGAGATCGTCCGCGTGGCCATGCACCCCGGATCGGTACAGGGTTTCGGCCGGCTCGGTCGCGACGAGGTGCCGACCTTCCTGCTGCCTGCGAACCCCGTGAGCGCGCTGGTCACCTTCGAGGTGATGGTGCGCCCGCTGATCCGCATCGCACTCGGCAAGCGGCAGCCGATGCGTCGGATCATCAAGGCCCGCACCATCGGGCCGATCGCCTCGGTGCGCGGTCGCAAGGGATACCTCCGCGGACAGCTCATGCGCGACGAACGGACCGGGGACTACCTCGTCCAGGTGCTCGGCGCGTCGCCGACCGGCTCGTCGCACCTGCTGGCCGAACTCGCCGAGGCGAACTGTCTCATCATGGTCGACCCCGAGGTCGAGGAGATGAGCACCGGCGACGAGGTCGAGGTCGCGTTCCTCGCCCAGCGCGGCTGACCGCATCCGGGGCGTGATTGCGCTTAAACTGACTCATCGTGTTCAGGTGGTTGAGCGGCAGTGCGGGCAGCCCGGGTTGGCCGGCGACCCTCGGACCGCTGCGCACCAAGGCCGGGACGGTCACGTTGCGCCCGGTGAAGGTCCGCGACGGCAAGAACTGGAGCGAACTGCGCATCCGTAACCAGAACTCGCTGTTGCCCTGGGAACCCACCGGCGTCGGGAGCTGGGCGGACCGCCATCAGCCCGCGTCGTGGCCGCCCCTGTTCGCGGTGCTGAAGTCGGAGGCCAAGCGCGGCGCCATCCTGCCGTTCGTGATCGAGCTCGACGATCAGTACGTGGGGCAGCTGACGGTCGGCAACATCCAGCGCGGAGCCGTCCGCAGTGCGTGGATCGGTTACTGGGTCGACAACGCGCACGCCGGCCAGGGCATCGCGACGGCGGCCGTCGCACTCGGCGTGGACCACTGCTTCGGTCCGGTCGGGCTGCACCGGCTCGACGCGACGGTGCAGCCGGCCAACGAGGCGTCCCAAAAGGTGTTGAAGAACATCGGTTTTCGACAGGAAGGCCTGTTGGTCCGGTATATGGACGTCAACAAGCGCTGGCGCGACCACATGTTGTTCGCGTTGACGGCCGAGGAGGTCGTCGGGTCCGCGGCCGAGGCGCTGGTCCGTTCGGGTCGGGCGTCCTTTTCATAACTAAGCTCGCGGCATGACTGATCTCGAAATCGTGGTTCGCGGTAACGCACGCGGTCGGTACGCCCCGGAACGCGGCGTGATCGACCTCGCCGTCCATCTCGAAGGTCCCGTGAAAGCGACCGTGTACGAGGCTGCGGTGGCACTGCATTCGCGGATCACCGGCGCTCTGGGCGAGCTCGAGTCGGCCGGTGCGGTGAACCGGTGGACCGCCGAATCGGTACGGGTGTACTCGTCCCGGGCCTACTCGCAGGACGGTGAGCCGCGGGACCCGATGTACAACACCCGCATTCGTCTCGACGCCGAGTTCGTGGACTTCGAGAAGCTGTCGGAGTTCATCGACACCTGGTCCGGCGAGGAGGGGGTGGCGGTCGACCATGTCCGCTGGCGTCGCGGTGGACGCGCGTTTCCGCGCCGAGTGAAGCTACGGTTTCGTGCCGAGTGAGGTGAGAGCGGCATGTGAATCCGCACCGACATGGTCGCGCTCCGGCGCGTCTGCGCGGAACTGGGACTTTCGGGCCCTAGATTGTGGAGTGGCCTCGTGTGACCAGAGTGAATGAAGGGAGAGTCGCATGCCCAACTCCGTACTGTGGGTTTGTCTCGTCGCGGTCTGGCTCTTCGTGCTGGTCCCGATGGTGATCAAGGGTCGTCCCCAGATCCTCAAATCGACCGAGGCCGCGAAGAAGACGCGACTGCTCCACCGCGGTGGTTCGCGCGCCACGGCACCGTCGACCGCGCGACGCCGCTCGTCGGCTCGCCACCCGCACGACCCGTCCTGGAAGTCCTCTCGCACCGCGACCGCGACCGCCGTCGTCGACGAGGTCGAGGACGACACCGAGACCGAAACCGAGGACGCCGACGTCACCACCAAGGTTCAGCGCGTCGCGGACGTCGAGGCGGAGAAGCCGACGGTCGAGGCCACGGACGATACCGAGGACGTCGCTGATGACGAGGCCGACGATGTCACCGACGATGTCGAGGACGACGAAACCGCCGAAGCCGACGACGATCTGACCGACGAGGCTGAGGATCTCGAGGTCGAGGACTCCGAAGAAGCTGAGTACGAGGACGATTCGGACGTCGCCGAGTACGACGACGGTGCCGAGTACGAAGACGCCGAGCACGAAGACGCCGAGTACGAGGACGCCGAGTACGAGGACTCGGAGACCGACGAGTACGAGGACGCGACCGACGATCTCGACGAAGACGAATACGACGACTACGCCCGCGCGTCCCGGCACACCGAGGCCGAGCCGGAAGCGGTCGTCGACGAGGTGGAAGACGATCGTCCGGCTGCGCGCAAGCCGCAGCCCGAGCGGGGTCGACGCAACGTCTACTCCTCGGAGAAGGAACGCGAACTGAAGTACCGCGAGCGCCAGCGGGTCACGCTGGGTCTGTTCGCACTCCTGATCCTGGCGCTGGTGTCCGGCTTCCTGATCGGGACCACCGGTTGGGTCGCGACGGGTCTCGTCGGCCTGATGCTGGTCGGCTACCTCGCGTATCTGCGTCGGGCCGTGAAGGTGGAGCAACAGATCCGGGCTCAGCGACTCGCCCGTGCCAAGCGTGCGCAGCGCGCCGAAGAGGAGCGTCGTCGACGCGCCGCCGCGGTACCCGAGTTCGCCGCCGCACCGCCGCCTCCGCGCCTCCGACGCCCCGGTGGCGCAGTGGTTCTCGAGATCGACGACGAGGACCCCGTGTTCGAACACCTGCCGCCGTTCCAGCGTCGTCGCATGGACCGCGAGGATCTGGAGTTCCGCCGGGTCGGCTGACCTGCAGAAGACCCGAACAGCAGCAAACTCGATCAGCAGTAGGTTTCGCTCAGCGAAACCTACTGCTGACTCGTTTCAGCGACCTTTGGTCAGCGACGCTTTCCCGTGCGAATCCAGCCACGCCTGACCGCGTTTGGCGGCCGTGGAGAGGGCGAACCGTTCACCGAGATAGGTCGCCGGCGCGCCGACCACCGGGATGTACCCGAGCATGCGGAACAGGATCATCGGCTGGGGGCGCTTCTCGAACTCGTCGTCGACGGCCCGCAGCAGCTTCGCGGCGTCCCAGATCCCGCGGAACAGCGACTTCTTGCGTTCCTCGGGTTCGGTGGGCAGGGGAGCACCGGACTCCGAGGACAGATCGGGTGTCGAGATGTCCCGCCCGCACAGCACGGACGCGAGCAGCGCGACCTGACGGCCGCGGTCGGTCACCTCGTACTCGCGGGCGATCGCGACGAGCACCATCGCCTGGTTGGCGAACCCCAGGTAGGGCGTGATCGGGAGGCGCTTCGCCCAGATGCCGAAGACGCCGGGGAAGGCGACCGCACCGGTGTTGAGCGTCCCGATGCGGGTCACCCACCAGCTGGCGCGCTTCTGCATCGACCGCTCGCTCCAACCCTTGGTGCCGGGCCAGTCGGCGACGTCGAGGAGCTTCGCCGCCGCGTGTTGAGCCTGCTCGATGCGGGAATCGGGGTGGTCGTGGTCGTGGAACGTGTGGCCCTTGAGGCCGAGCGGGTCGCGTTCGGCGAGCACGTCGAGAACGGGGTTGATCACCCCCACGACGTTGCTGAGAACACCGGTCAACTGCTGATCAGACATCCGAGGCACCGGCCCAGCCTAGCCATGAGTCCAGGCGTTTGGGATCCACCGCGGTGGGGCTGCTAAAGTGGCTCCCGGTTGGTCGCACGACGACCCTCCGGGGCTATGGCGCAGTTGGTAGCGCGACTCGTTCGCATCGAGTAGGTCAGGGGTTCGATTCCCCTTAGCTCCACCACTCTCACGCCGGTCATGCCGAGCCGCCGGGCGCGCCGTCGCGCTGCCGGGGTAACCTTCTCAGTATCCGGATCGAACATCCGACAGATCTCTGTCGGCCTGTCCGGTGTCAGACCGTAGACAGTCCACTCTCCGTCTGGTGAACACGTCAGGTGGGAATGTGACCTCCGAGTCCCTCAGCATCGTTGTCGTCGTCGAGGCGGTGCGACGATGAGCGTCCCTCCGCTTCTGGGACCGCCCCGGGTGCGGTTCGGTATAGATCCGTCGGCGCCGATCGGCGGCGCGTGGTACCCGTACACGGTCCAGCTCGCCGACGAGCTGCCCGGCGTGCTCGCCGCGGCTCGACCACAGATCGGCGACGTCACCGGGATGGACGTCAACTGGAGTAGCTTCCGCCGCATCCCCGGGTTGGATTCGCCGGACTCTCCCATGACGCCCCCGCTGATGACACTGACCGCAGGCGGGGTCGTCGTGACGCTTCTGGTCATCCCACCGCGGACCGCATCGTCGCTGGCCGCGATCCTGCTGCGTCAGGCAAGCAACACCGTGTCCCCGGACAGTCAGCTGCATTCGCTGGAATTTCGTCGTGCGGAACGGATTCTGGAACTCGCGCGCCGGTCGCTCTCCACGTCCTGACGCCCGACGTCTGCACCCGGGCGTCCCGATGACCGGGACCCGTTCGCGCCGGACGCTGCGACCACGATTTACCGTGCGGTGGTGAAGATCCGATCCAGCGGGTATGCCCACCTGCTCGCGCCCGGCGCCATCGGCCCGATGGCGGTACCCAATCGCGTTGTCCTGCCTGCGATGGACATGAACCTGTGCGTCGACGGCGAGATCGAAGAGGGTGATGTCGCCCATTTCGCGGCTCGCGCCGCTGGTGGTACGGGCCTGATCATCACCGGTTGCTGTGCGGTGGCCTATCCGGTCGGGTGCGCCAGCACCAAGGAACCAGGACTGTCCGAGGACCGTTTCATCCCGGGTCTCGCGGCCCTGGCCGACGCGGTGCATGCAGAAGGCAGCAAGCTGTGCGTCCAGATACCCACCACGGCCGGGTGGCGCGGATCGACACGATCGACGACCGTCCGCTCCTCGTTGCCTCGACACCGGCCGGTTCCCGTGACCTGTCCGCCCTGGCGGACAACACTCCAGCCGAACTCCAGAAGATGGCCGCCGTGTCCGGCGGAAAGTCGGCCACCTACCACGAGGCCACGCAAGACGACATCGACTGGCTCGTAAGGTGTTTCACCGATGCCGCCGGCCGGGTGCAGGCCGCGGGCGGCGATGCGGTGGAGATCCACTGCGCGCACGGCTATGTGCTCGGCGGCTTCCTGAGTCGCGCCGACAACCAGCGGACCGACGGTTACGGCGGATCGCTGGAGAACCGGGCCCGATTGGCCTGCGAGGTCATCGCCGCGGTCAAGGAGCGGGTCGGCGACTCGCTGGCGGTCATCGTCCGCGTCGCCGGTCGCGAGTTCGGCGAGGAGGGCGGCCTGACCCCCGAGGAGGCGGTCGGCGCGGCGAAGCTGTTCCAGGCCGCCGGTGCCGACGCCATCCATGTCACCGGCTGGGGCCGGAACCCGTTCTCCAACTTCACCGACGGCCCACTGCCGGACACGGTCGGGGCTTATGTCGAGCTCGCCGCGGACGTGAAGAAGGCGGTGTCCATCCCGGTCATCACGGTCGGCCGGATGCTTCCCGAGGTCGGCGAGGCCGCCATCGCCGAGGGAAAGACCGACTTCGTCGCGATGGGTCGGCAACTGCTCGCCGACCCCGACCTGGTGTCGAAGCTGCGTGCCGGACGGCCGGAGCGGATTCGCCCGTGCATCAACTGCTATGTCTGTGTGCAGGAGAACTTCTGGGACGGCACCCCGGTCTGTGCGGTCAATCCGGCGCTCGGTGACGAGACCGTCCTCCCGCTGGTCCGCACCGCGAGCCCGAAGCATGTCGTGGTCGTCGGTGCGGGTCCCGGCGGACTCGAAGCCGCGCGGGTGGCCGCCGAACGCGGTCACCGGGTGACCCTGCTGGACAAGGGCGATCGTCTGGGCGGCACGCTGTGGTTCTCGAGCCTGACCACCCCGGACAATCATCGGCTGCTGCGGTGGCTGAAGAACGAGGTCGAGCGACTCGATGTGGACATCCGATTGAGGACCGAGGCCACGAAGGAGTCGGTCGGGTCCCTCGCCCCCGACGTCGTGATCGTGGCCACCGGTGCGGTGCGCGACCGGCCGGACGTGCCCGGTGGACATCTGCCCCATGTGCACACCGGCGATTCGCTGCGCGCGGTGATGACCGGGAGCGGGGACCTCTCGCAGGTGTCGTGGTTCCTCCGGATGGCCGGCCGACTGGGCCGATTGTCCGGCATCACCAGGAGTCCGAAGGCCATCCGGACCGTGACCCGCGCGTTCCTGCCGATGGGGAAGGACGTGGTGGTGATCGGTGGTTCCCTTGTCGGACTGGAACTCTCGGAGTTCCTGGCCGAGCGGGGACGAAACGTGACCCTGGTGGAAGCCGGACAGCAACTGGGCGTGCCGATGGCCCTTCCGCGCCGATGGACCGCCGGCGATGGTCGCACCCGCGTCGCGCAGATCGTTCAGGGTCCGCGTCACCGTGTCGGGCGCACCGAGCGGATCGAGGGCCCGGGGCGAGGACAGGACCACGTCGAACGACGGTGGAATCGGGGCGTCCGCCAGCATCGTGCGCAGCTGGTCCGAACCGAGACCGAACGGGGCCCAGCCGTCACCGTGCGCGCAGGCCCGGCGCAGCGACCGCCTGGTGCGGCCGCCGACCCAGATCGGCACATGATCCTGCACGGCGTGCGGCTCCACCACCAGGTCCGCATAGTCGTAGAAGCGCCCGTGGTACTCCGGCCGGGCCGTCGACAACGATGCGCGCAGGGCCGCGATCGCGTCGTCGGCGCGGGCGCCGCGATCGTCGAACGGTGCCCCGATGAGGTCGAACTCCTCCTTGAGCGTGCCCACGCCCACGCCCAGCACCAGACGGCCGCGGCTGACCCGATCGAGGGTTCCGTATCGCTTCGCGATCTCCAGCGGGTGGTGGTAGCCCAGCACGAGAACGTTCGTGACCAGGTGCAGCCGGTTGGTGGCGGCCGCAAGGTATCCGAACGTGGCCAACGGATCCCAGTAGGTTCCGCCCCGGACCTCGGCCACCTCGACGGGTACCGCGATGTGTTCGCTGCACGTGATGTGGTTGAAGCCCAGGTCGTCCGCGCGTCGCGCGATCCGGGCGACGTCGTCGATGGTCGCCGCCTGTTCCCAGTCCGAGCGGGTGCTCGGGTGCTGGACCAGGACCGGACTCGTGATCCCTAGGCGCATGACCGCACGGCCTCCCGTCGACCTCTCATTGTGCGACGTGACCTCTCATCGTGTGACGGTATGGACGTCCTCGGCCGACCAGTGGGCACGGAGACCGGTGATCAGGCCGTGGTCGTCGAAGGTGATGACATCGATCGGTTCGATGGTGATCACCTGGTCCTCGGTCGTGGTGACCACCCGGAAATGGAAGGCGGCGGAGTTGCCGGCCATGCGCATGGTCAGCAACTCCGCGGAGTTCTCGGCGGCGGTCACCCGCGAGTAGAACGACGTGAGTGCGTCACGTCCCTGCAGAACCTGCCCGCCGACCGGATCCTCGACCACGGCGTCCGCGGCGAAGAGGCCCGCGATGTCCTCACCGGTGCCGGCGCCGAGGAACGACAGATACCGGGATACCACGTCGGCCATGGCGGCAGGGTCCAACTGAGCTTTCTGTGTTCGCGTCACCGTCCTACGCCATCAGAGATCGGCGCGTCCCGGCCAGTCGGTTCCCGTTGATCGGGAGTCCGGCAACCGGTCTGGGTAAACGCCCGACCGGGTCGGCAGGTGTTTGTTAGGTTCTGTGCGATGAGGTCCTCGAAGCTGCTGTTGGGGCTGGTCGTGGCGGCATTGGCCGGGGTGCTGGTCGCCACCGCCGCGCCCGCGCGGGCAGACACATTGCCGGTCACCTACAACTTTCTCTCCGGAATCCCCGGGGAACTGACCAACCCGGGCGGTTCGCTGCCCGGGGCCAACGACTGGAACTGCAAGCCGTCCGCCCGTCATCCCAACCCGGTGATCCTCGTGCACGGGACCGGAGGATCGCAGCAGACCAATTGGGGAACCTACGTCCCGCTGCTGAAGAACGAGGGATATTGCGTCTTCACGACGACATACGGTGCGATCAAGGGTGCCCCGTGGCCGATCAGCGCGATCGGAGGAATGGGTCTCATGTCCGAGAGCGCGCGCGAGCTGGGCGATTTCGTCTCGAAGGTGCGTCGCACGACCGGCGCGTCGAAGGTCGACATCATCGGGCATTCGCAGGGGACCGTGGTCCCGGCCTACTACGTCAAGTACCTCGGCGGTGAGGACAGCGTCGACAAGTATGTCGCATTGGCCCCGGTGTGGCGTGGGACGACCGTCGCCGCCGCCGATGCCATCGGCCCGTTCGTCCGCGGGCTCGGCGTGCGACCCGAGCAAGTTCCGTTGTGCCAGGCGTGTTTCGACCTCGATCCCGGCGCTGCGTTCCTCCGCAAGGTCGCCGACGGCGGCTACTACGAGCCGGGCATCGAGTACACCAACATCGCCACCCGCTACGACGAACTGGTGGTCCCGTACTGGTACGGCCTCCCGCCGGGCGGGAAGAACGTCCGCAACATCGTTGTGCAGGAAGGTTGTTCGGTCGACTACACCGAACACGCGGGGATGGCGGGCTCGCGTCGCACGGCGTACCTCGTGCTGAACGCGCTCGATCCCGAACATCCACGACGCGTGCCCTGTGACCGCGCTGCGCCGTTCACCGGCAGCCCGTTCTGAGCGTCGTGCACAGAGTTCTGCGCCGCGCTCCTCACCGCGCTCTTCACCTCGTGATCGCGGTGGCGGCGGTGCTGCTGCTCGTCGGCGTCAGCTCGCCTGCCCGAGCCGGGGTTCCGCCACTGGGTCCTGACTTCGACTTCGGCGTCGCCCAATCCGGTTTCCAGTCGGAGGGATTCAACCGGGATTCGAACTGGCTGCGATACGGCAAACAGAGCAAAGTGGATCAGCCTGTCGGCAACGCCGTCGACTTCTTCCATCGCTACGCCGAGGACATCGATCGGGCCGCGTCGCTGGGGGTGGGCATCTACCGCACCTCGGTGGAATGGTCTCGTGTCGAACCCGCACGCGGGCACGATGATCCGGCGGGCTGGGCGTTCTACGATCGCGTGATCCGCGAGGTCGTCGACGCCGGTATGCGGCCGATGATCACCCTGAATCACTGGGTGCATCCCGGGTGGGCGGTGGATCTCGGTGGCTGGAACCGTCCCGGCATGACCGGCGACATGGTGGCGTTCGCCGAGCGGGTCGTCGACCGGTATGCCTGGGCCGACCCGCTGTGGATCACGTTCAACGAGCCGACCGAGTACGTTCGACGCGAACTCCAGTACGGCGGGGTGGCACCTCAGAACCTGGGCCGGATGGCCGACGGGATCGTCGCGGCGCATCGCGCCATCTATCGGCACATCCATCGGGTGCAACCGGGCGCGCAGGTGTCGTCGAACTTCGCCTACTATCCGATCGCGGTTCTGCAACCGTGGCTGGAATCGATCTTCCCGCAACGGATGCGCGACACCCTGGACTTCGTCGGCGTCGACCACTACTACTCGTTCTCGGCCACCGATGCGTCGGTGGCCTACGGTGCGCTCGGTGAGTTCTGGAAGAGTTCGCAGGCGCCAGAGAGCATCTACTACGTACTCCGGCACGTGGCTCGGCAGTTTCCGGGCAAGCCGATCCGGGTGATCGAGAACGGCTTGGCCACCGATCCTGATGGCCGGCGCCCCGATGGCTACCGTCGCTCAGATCATCTGCGCGACACGGTGTACTGGCTGCAGCGGGCCAAGCAGGACGGCATCGACGTGCAGTCGTACAACTACTGGAGCCTCACCGACAACTACGAGTGGGGCGATTTCGACTCCCGCTTCGGTCTCTACACCGTTGACGCGCAACGTGACCCGTCGCTGGCGCGGCGACCCACCGACGCTGTCGCCGCGTACCGAGACATCACGCGGGCCGGGGGAGTCCCGCCCGGGTATCGCCCGACGCGGCTGCCGGTCCCGTGCTCGCTGGTGGATGTCCCGGACAGCTGTGCCGAGCCGGCGGTTGTGCGTTAAGTACTCCCGCAAACCCTCCGCTTTTCCGTATTCCCACCACCCCGATGGAGGGCGGGAATACGGAAAAAGGGTGAGTGTGTCTGTCGGTCAGGCGACGCCGACCGCGCGTAGACCGGCGGCGGTCGCCGCGGCGAGGATCACCACGACCGCGAGCGGGGCGCGCAGGACGGCCGCGAGGATGCCGACGGCAACACCAGCCGGCCGTGCCCATCCGGCGAAGTCGTGGTCGACGAAGAAGGCGCCGGTCAGCGCCACCGCAACCAGCAACACCACGGTGGCCCGGTCCATCAGCTCCTCCGTGCTCGCCGACACGGTGAGACGGTTGCGGAGGAGTGGTCCGGCCAGTCGGATCAGGTAGGTGCCGACGGCGAGAACCGCGATTCCGATGCCGAGGGACAGTCCGGAGGTCATCGGGGCGCGTCGCTGCCGACGAGAGTTCGGGGCGGGGTAGGGGCCGGGCGCGGTAGCAGACTCCGGACGGCTTCGACGGCGGCGAATCCGGCCAGCGCACAAAGGATCGGCAGTCCGGCGGGCAGGAACGGTGTCGAGGCGATCGCGACGGCACCGCCGACGGCGACCGCGGCCCAGGTGGTGCGCGTGCGCAGCGCCGGAACGGCAAGTGCGGCAAGCAGGGCGGGGAACGCGGCGTCGAGCCCCAGCGTCTCGGGGCGGGCGACGCTGCTTCCGAGTAGAGCGCCCAGTCCGGCGCCGACGGGCCAGCAGACGAGAATTCCCAATCCGCACAGCAGGAATGCGGCCCGGGCGCGACGCGGCTCGGATTCCGCGGTGGTCATCGCCGCCGTCTCGTCGTTGATGAGATGCGCCCCGAGAACCATTTCCGGCAGTCCGCGCAGGTGCTTACCCACCGCGAGGCCGTATCCGAAGTTCCTTGTGTTGACCAGAAGTCCGGCGAGGGCTGCAACGACAGGGACGCCACCGGCGGCGAGTACGCCGACGAACACGAATTCCGACGACCCGGCGAGTACGACGGTCGCGATGAGCACGATCTGCCACAGTGCGAGCCCGGCGCTGTGCGCGGCAACGCCGTACGACGCGCCGATCACGAGCACCGACAGGCACATCACGACCACGGCGCGCAGAGTCGCCGAATCGAGTGTTCTCCATGCCGAACGCATGACTATCATAGTGAACACGAGACAAGTGTTCGTCAAGATGGACGATCGGACGGTTAGATGAACAATGCCGGGCAGGTGAATCCGAAAGAGCTGGTCGCCGCGTCGCTGAAGCGCGAACGCACCCGTGCGGGCCTTTCCCTCACGGAGCTGGCGCGACGTGCAGGAATCGGTAAGTCGACGCTGTCCCAGCTTGAATCCGGAGAAGGAAACCCCAGCGTAGAGACGTTGTGGGCACTCTCCACCGCCCTGGGCGTGCAGTTCTCGGCGCTGCTGGACTCGCCGGCGCCGACCGTCGAGGTGATCCGCTTCGGAGAGGGGCCGGTCATCCCGGCCGCCGATGCCGACTACTCGGCCACGCTTCTGTCGACTGCCGCGCCCGGTTCTCGACGCGACATGTACGTCATCCGGGCGGAACCGGGTAAGCCGCGGGTGTCCGCGCCGCATGCCCGCGGAGTCCTCGAACATGTCGTCATCAGTGCAGGTCGCGCCCGCCTCGGGCCCAGCGATGCCGCCGAGGTCCTCGGTCCCGGTGACTACATCTGTTACCCCGGCGATGTCGAGCATGTCTTCGACGCCCTGGAACCCGGCACAGTCGCGGTCATGTTGAGTGAGGCGTTCTGACCGGTCTGCGGGGGCGGGTGACCGCGACGTCGGTCACACCGGTTCGCTTCTTTCGTTACCGGCGCGTAGTGTCGATCGCAGTGTTGCACCCTGATTGGTTGCATCAACGCGTCGTAGAACGCTTCTCTCGCAGGTCGGGGCCCACTGAACGTGGTCGTCGAGGTCGGACACTCGAGATGTCCACCGCCTGCCATTGACTTCATACGGCGAACGAGCCCGCGTACCCGCGTGTTCGCCATCGGCACCGACCTTCGGCAGTGATCTGCCGTCCTGCTCGCGTGCCACGCACAGGAAGAGCTCCGCTCACATAATGACTGCTGTCCTCGAGACCCCCTCGGCAACTGCAACCCAGATCGTCGAGACCATTCCCGCCGACACCACCGCCCCCCAGGTTTCCTTCGAATCCCTCGGCGTGCCAAGCAAACTGGTCGAGGTCCTGGCATCGCAGGGCAAGGCCGACGCCTTCCCGATCCAGGCCGACACCCTGCCCGACACCCTCGACGGCAAGGACGTCCTCGGCCGCGGCAAGACCGGCTCGGGCAAGACCCTCGCCTTCTCCATCCCGCTGGTCGCCGGACTGGCCGAGATGGAGGTCAAGCGTTACGTCGGTGCACCGACCGGCCTCATCCTGGCTCCGACCCGCGAACTGGCCACCCAGATCGCCGCCGTCGTCGAGCCGCTGGCCGCTGCCGTCGGCCTCACCGTCACCACCGTCTTCGGTGGCGTCAAGCAGGCCCGTCAGGAACAGGCCTTCCGCCGCGGCGTCGACATCGTCGTCGCCTGCCCGGGACGCCTCGAAGACCTGATGCGCCAGGGCATCGTGAAGCTCGACGAGGTGGAGATCACCGTCATCGACGAGGCCGACCACATGGCCGACCTCGGCTTCCTCCCGGTCGTCACCAAGCTCCTCGCCGCCACCCCGGCGGAGGGCCAGCGGATGCTGTTCTCGGCAACCCTGGACAACGGCGTCGACAAGCTGGCCAAGCGCTTCCTCGACAATCCGGTCCTGCACTCGGTCGACTCCGCCGAGTCGCCGGTCGCCGCCATGACCCACCACGTCTTCGAGGTGTCGTCCGCGGGCAAGGCCGACCTCGTCGCCGAACTCGCGTCCGGCGCCGGTCGTCGAATCCTGTTCATGCGCACCAAGCATCAGGCCAAGAAGCTCGCCAAGAAGCTGAGCGAGCAGGGCATCCCGGCAGTCGATCTGCACGGCAACCTCAGCCAGGCCCAGCGCGACCGCAACCTCGCCGCCTTCGGTGAGGGAGACGTCCGCGTGCTGGTGGCCACCGACGTCGCCGCCCGCGGTGTGCACGTCGACGGCATCGAGCTGGTCGTCCACGTGGATCCGCCCGCCGAGCACAAGGCATACCTGCACCGCTCGGGCCGCACCGCGCGTGCGGGCAGCTCCGGTGACGTCGTCACAGTGTGCCTGCCGGAGCAGCGTCGTGAGGTCTCGCAGCTGCTGCGCAAGGCCAAGATCAAGGTCACCCCGAAGCAGGTCGACGCCAAGGCCGGCGCCGTCGACGAGCTCGTCGGCGAGCGCGCACCCCGCGTCTCCGCTGCCGAGCGCGCGGCTGCCGAAGCCGCTCGTGGCGGCCAGCGCGGTGGTTCGCAGGGTGGGCGTTCCCAGGGTGGTCGCCGTGGTGGCGGACGCCCGGGACGCGCTCGCGGCGAAGGCCGTGGCAACGGTGCTGGTCGCGGTGAGAGCCGTGGCGGCGCACGCGGTCAGGGCGGCGAGTCGCGCACCGGTGGCACCGGATCGTCGCACCGCTCGGGTGGACAGCGTTCCACCGACGCTCGCTCGGCCGGTCAGTCCCGTTCGGCAGGACAGTCGCGCTCGGCAGGGCAGGGTCGCTCGGCGGGTCAGCCCCGCACCGGTGACCAGCATCGTGCCGGTGGACGTGCACAGGGCGGACGTCGTTCCTCCAGCCGTCCGGCCGGTTCGCCGACCAGCCGCTGAGTCAGGCGGGTAAGAACTTCTGAGCAAGCCGTGGCGCAAGCCACGGCTTGCTTCCCCATGCGAAGGCCCGGCCGGTCAGCGCGGCCCAGGTGGGTGAGATTCGGCCGTAGCCGGTCAGCAGTGCGGCAGTCGGGTCGACGCTGATGTGGACGTCGGGGCGTCGGGGCTGGTCGGGGTTGATGATCAGTTCACCGTCGGTGAACTCGTAGACATAGCGTTCCGAACATCCCCGCAGCCGGATGTCGTAGGTGGCCTGGTGTCCGACCGCCGCCGTCGTGTCCACCCAGCTGGGCAGTATCTGCTGTCGTCCGCGGATGATCATCAGCACCACCTCGGGCTCGACCCACCAGCGGGCACCCACCGCACGCGCGACGTCGTAGCCGTGCACCACGAACTCGCCGATGAGGATGCCCAGCGCGGCGTCGGCCCGGATGTGCCGGTCACCGTCGAATCGCATCTTCGGGACCTGCGCGTTGAAGTGCGAGACGGCGTCGACCAGCGTGTCGAGGTCTTCTCTCAGCTGGCGGGCGAGAGCCGAGACCTCACGGGTCGGCAGATTCGCGATCTGTTTCGCGTTGAAGTCCGGGACGTCGATCGCCTGACGACACCATTCCCCCTCACCGCGCGCGAGCGCCAGAAATCGCGTAGGTGCCAGGGCGACGTGACCCAGACAGTCGACCAGCGTCCAGCCCGGTGTGTGCGGCACACGCGTCTCCGGCTCGTCGACCCCCTCGACGAGTTCCAGAAAGCGTTCCCCGGTGGTCAGCGCGGCGTCGGTGTAGTCAAACCTCGAGAACATCCCCGTCACGCGTGGTTCCTCCCCCACATGGGCCGCAAGACTACTCGTGCGTGATGCGACGTGCGACACATCCTTCGGAACGGGGTCGGTTCACGGCGCCTATGCGGAACGCGCACAACGTCATCCGATATCGAGCCGCGGTGATCCAAGGTCTGGAGTCCGGGTTCAGGGTGCCTCGCCCAATCGGACGAACACGACACCCGCGACGATCAGCAGGCCACCGAGAAGCTGGATCGGCGCCGGGAGTTCGTCGAGGGCGAGCCAGGCGAACAACACCGCGAACAACACCTCGGACAGGGCGACGAACGACATCACCCGGGCGCCGAGTACCCGGCCGGCCGCGATGCCGAAGGCATAGGCCATGGCGGCCGACACGACACCCAGCATCAGCAGGGGAGCCCACCAGGGCAGCGAGAGGTCGCCGATGCGGACCACCGAGGTCGACGCCGTCATCGGCAGCGCTCCGACGAGCCCGGCCGTGGCGAGCGTGATCGCACCGATCACGAGGCCGCCGGCCGCGAGTGCGAGAGGCGGCAGGCCGGTTCGTTCGTCGGCGGAGATCACGAAGTAGGCGGCGGCGCCCACCATGGCGGCCAGAGCCCACAGGACGCCCACCACGCTGATCGAGACCTCCCCGGTCAGGTCGAGGACCAGGGCGAGGCCGGCGAGCGCGAGAGCGGCGCCGAACACGGTGACGCGGGTGGGTCGCTGAGCGTGCCGCAACCACATCCACACCAGCACCGCGACCGGTGCGGTGTACTCGATCAGCAGCGCCACCCCGACCTGCAGGTAGGTCACGGCATAGAAGTAGGCCAGCTGGCACCCCGCGACGGCGAGCAGTCCGTAGGCGATCACGACCCACCCGGATCGGTGGCCGGGTTGCGGTGGCGGCGGCAAGAGTGGCTGCCGGTCACGGAAGGCCACCAACCCGGGAATCGCCAGCACGGCGGCGCCCACCGCGATGCGCACGGTCACGGTCGCTCCCGCCGACCACCCGGATTCGATCATCGCCCGCGCCAGGACCCCGGAGATGGCGAAGCACGCCGACGAGAACAGCGCCAATGCGATTCCGATGGACGGCCGGGAGCGGCCACGGGTCTGAACAGGGCTGCTCACGGGTTCTTCGCGGCCACGATCGCCGCACGCACCGCTTCCCGGCATTCCTCGCCCTGCGGTTCGCCGACGCCCAGGTAGTAGCTGCCCGGACGACCGCTCTCGCCGGCGAAGCCGGTCACCGCGAACCCGTCCGGGGATTCCGGCGTCCCGATCGAGGCGATCCCCAGCGGTACCGACAGTGCCGAGATCCCGCGCTTCGCCCCGGAGTTGACGATCAGCAGGTGCGTCGGATGCAGGACAACGAGCGTCTGGTTCTCCGAGTCGGGGTCGACGGGGTTCGCGCGCCGGCCGAGCAGTCTGCCGATCGTGGACGAGGCAGGTGGGTTGATGCTCCGGGTGCTCCAGGCGGGCAGATCGTCGGTGATGGTCAGTTGGCGCGACTCGGCATGATCACGCAACGCCGCCGCGAGGTCGGCCGGAAGAGCGGACAAATCGGCGCGCACGGTGGTGCGCTGGTACGCGGGCCCCATGGTCGATCAATCTATCCGAGAGCGCACCGGTTTCGAGATCGGCGAGCAACGACGCCACGGTTTCCGCGGAGTCGGTCTTGTTGGTCCCGATGAAGCCGGACGGTCCGCGCTTGATCCAGCCGGTCACGTACACGCCGGGCACCGTCTGCTCGCCGTCCATCACCCGGCCGGCGCGGTGCGGGATGACACCTGTGGCGTCGTCGAAGGGCAAACCCGGCACGGCGACGCCGCGGTAACCGACCGAGGTCAGCACGAGGCCGGCGTCGAGGGTGGTGATCTCACCGGTGGGTTCGATTCCGGTGACGACACCCGCATCGTCGACCGTCAGCCGGTTTCGGCCCACGACGACGCCGGTCGCGCGTCCGTCCTCGCCGGACACCTCGAGAGGAGAACAGAAGAACGCCAACCGGATACGACGACCCTCGGGTTCGCCGGCGGCGGCGCATTCGGCGAGGATGTCGAGCTTGGCGCGAATGGTGGCGTCGAGTTCGCCGTCCACCTGGGCGGATCGGAGATCGGCGGGATCGACGGTCACCGCCACGCCCGAATCCACCAGGCCGATCAGTTCGGGCAGTGTGAACGCGGCATGGGCGGGTCCGCGTCGTCCCAGCACGACCACCTCGCGCACCGACGACTCCTTCAGGGCGGCCAGCGCGGCCGGAGAGATGGACGTGTCGACGAGTGCAGCCGGGTCGGCGACGAGGATGCGTGCGACGTCGAGAGCGACGTTGCCGTTGCCGACGACCACCACGCGGTCGGTGGACAGGTCGACGTCGAGGTCGGTGAAATCCGGATGGCCGTTGTACCAGCCGACGAAAGACGTGGCGCTGGTGACTCCTGCCTGGCCGATCCCCGGCAGGTCCAGTGTCTTGTCGGTGGGGGCGCCGCCGGCCCAGATGACGCCCTGGTGGCGGGACCGCAGGTCGTCGAGCGTGATGTCGCGACCCACCTCGGTGTCGAGGAGGATCTCCAGGTTCGGGTTGCGTGCGATGTCGTCGAACAGGCGCATCACCTTGCGGGTGTGCAGATGGTCCGGGGCGACGCCGAAGCGCGCGAGGCCGAAGGGCCGGTCGAGACGCTCGTACATCGTCACCGAGACCTGGGGATGCCGCAGCAGTTCGTCCGCGGCGTACATCGCCGACGGGCCCGATCCGACGATGCCGATCGACACCTTCTCCTCGACTGCCAGCTGACGCGGCCGGTCGATCGGGGCGAGCGGGAGCCGGCGTGCGGGATCGACGGGGAAACGTGCTGCACCGTCGACGGTTTCGCGGTACTGCGAGGCGTTGACCTCGGCGAATCGCTCCTGCCCCGCGGGCAGGCGGTGACCGGGAACGATGGCGCCGACGGGGCAGGCGCTGACGCACGCACCACAGTCGACGCAGGTCGCCGGGTCGATGTAGAGCATCTCGGCGATGCCGAAATCCGGCTCTTCCGGGGTGGGGTGGATGCAGTTGACGGGGCATGCGTAGACGCACGACGCGTCGCCGCAGCACGCCTGGGTGACGACGTGAGGCATGAGGTCGGTTCGCTACCTGTGTGTGAGGGGCGGATCTCCGCCGGCGGGTCAGGCGGCCGTGTAGGTCGGCTCGCTACGGAAACGCGAAGGGCGGCCGCTGATCCCGAGCACGCGCCACAGCAGGCGCGACACCGGGTTCATCAGCCCGCTCTGGTCGGCGAGCATACGGACGTCGCCGAAGACGTTGCGCAGGAAGCGCTTCGACTCCTCGGATCGCCAGAAGATGTCCTTCATGACCTCGCGCGGGACGTCGAATTCCTTGGCGAAGGAACGCGGCGGAACCACGATCGCGCTGCACAGGGTGCGCATGGTCAGCGGCAGCATGAGCGACAGCAGGAAACGCTGGAAGCGGTTGCGCTGCGGGACCTGTTCGCGGATGAAGTGGTGGGCGAACGAGATGTGCCGTGCTTCCTCGGCGACGTGCAGCTGCATCACCGCGGCCATCGTCGGGTGCAGGCGGGCGCGGGTTCGCAGGAAGTCCTTCTGGATGTGGTCGATCGGCTCTTCGCCGCCGAGTACGCCGAAGAAGAACACGATCGGGAAGACCGTCGAGACCAGTGGGACGAACGGCGAGATCAGTCGGTACCCGACCTTCGCGCCGGGAACGTCCATGCCCACGCGGTTCACGAACTCCTGGAACATCAGGGTGTGGTTGCACTCCTCCTTGGATTCGTGCGTGGTGTACCGGAATTCGCGTGCGCCGTTGGGGAGCTTGAAGCTGTACTGCATCAGGCCGCGGATGAGCACGGACTCGAACTGCAGGCCGACCTTGGCGACGTTGGCCTGACGCCACATGCCGATCTCGATCTGCTTGCTCTCCGGGAGTTGCTGGTACCAGGGATGTCGCCCGATCGGGTCGACCTCGTAGGAGAGTATCCACCGCGGATCGTTCTCCGTGATCGCCATGTGCGGCGCGTCCCAGTCGATGTCCACGTAGGGATCGAAATTCCGGTGGACCGAGGCCGAGGACAGGTCGTCGAGCACCTGTCCGTAGTCCTGCTCGCTGCCCGTTTTGTCGTGTTCGGGAACGTAGCGTGCCGGGCCGTCGCCGGCGGTGTGAACGGAGTTCGGATTCGTCAATGCTTTGGTCATCGTCGCGTCCTTCGAGGTGGGCCGGGCCGCGTGAGGGCGGCCACAGCGGATGATCCGAACGTATTTCGACGCTCCGCTATTTGTCAACACTCAATGTCACGTTCCGTGGTCGGGGCGGGTTCGCGGGGCGCGCCGGACCATGTCCGGTTCATCCGCTGACCAGCCGAGACGGCCGTAATTCGATCGGTTGGTTTCACACCGTTCCGGACCGCTTCGCGCGCTAGAGTTACCGCACGATCCCGTGCCACCCGACCTCATCGGAGGAACCAGCGATGTCCCGTCGTGTCCCGTACGCGCCGAGCAAACCGGGTCCCGGTGCGCGCGCATCCGTCCGGGGACGCCGGTGAGCCGACCCCCGCAGGGACCGACGCGATTCCCCGCCCCGGGTCAGTTCCCGCCGGGCCCCCGCGTACCCGATCCGCCCCGGATGCCGGGAACGGTCCCGCCCCGGCGCGCCGCGCGGCCCGGCCCCGGCGGCCTCGGTGATCTCACCCCGGAACTCGTCGACACCGACGTCTGGACCGAGGCGATGGTGGAGGCGGCGGGCATCCCGATCGTCGACGTCCCGTTCGTCACCGTCGGCTCGGGGATCGGTTCCTTCGTGACCGTCGACTATCTGCGGATCTGTGGTGTCCCGCTCGAGCAGATCGCGGTCCTCGGTCCGCAGGACGTGCCGTGGCACAGCTACGAGTACCTGACCCGGGTGTCGCAGATCCCGCGCGGCGAACGACTCCGGTCGGACTCGGCGTCGACACCGGACAACATCTGGGGGTTTCCGTCCTATGCGGTCCGTGAGGCGTGGGCCGACAGGAAGTTCAAACCGCTCTGGAACGTCCTGGTGGAACCCATCTTCGCGAACTACTACACCCCGAAGGCGGGGCAGGCGTTCGAGTCGATGGAGAAGGAGTGCCATCGCATCGGCTACCTGAACTGCCTGCGCCGCGGGCAGGTGCGCATGATCCGACGCCGCGCGGGCGGCGGTTACTTCACGATCCTCACACCGCCACAGGGGAGTTCGCCGACCAAACGGGTGGCGTTCCGCAGTCGCTGGGTGCACGTGGCCATCGGGTATCCGGGGATCAAACTGCTGCCGGACCTGCAGGCTTTCCGCGAGACCTATCGCGATGCCAGCAAGGTCGTCAACGCCTACGAATCCCACGAACACGTCTACCAGTCGCTGCAGCGCAAGCCGGGCACCGTCCTGATCCGCGGCGCCGGGATCGTCGCATCCCGTGTGCTGCAACGCCTCATCGACGACCGCGACGCGCTCGGCCTGCAGACGCAGATCGTGCACCTGTTCCGCACGTACTACGACAAACCGCACGGCCCGCACATCTTCATGCGGCGCAAGGGCAAAGACGGCTGGGCCTACCAGGGATTCAACTACCCGAAATCGGTGTGGGGCGGTCAGCTCAAAGCGCGCATCCGCAAACTCGAGGGCCACGACCGTGCCGAGGCGTACAAACAGATGGGCGGTACCAACACCCCGGTCCGCGACGACTGGCAGGAACAGCTCGCGCGCGGCCGCCGCGAAGGGTGGTACCGCGCCGCGGTCGGCAAGGCCGAGCGCCTGGTACCCGGGCCGGGCGGCCAGGGGGTGGTGACGACGGTTCGCGTCGACCCGCACGCCCCCATCAGGCAGGAGCACCGGCCGGACGGCACCTTCGAGCTGTACGCCGACTACGTCATCGACTGCACCGGACTCGAGGCCGACGTGCGCGAACACCGCTTGCTGCGCGACCTTCTCGACCACACCGGGGCGGGGATCAACCCGGTCGGCCGGATGGACGTCGAACGCGACTTCGAGCTGAAGGGCACCCGCAACGGCGACGGGAAGCTGTACGCATCGGGCAGCGCGACGCTCGGCGGGTACTTCCCGGGTGTCGACACCTTCCTCGGTCTGCAGATCGCCGCTCTCGAGATCGTCGACGACCTCGCGCGGCAGGGTTTCTGCAAACGACTCACACCGTGGCGCTCGACCGCCCAGTGGTGGCGGTGGATGAACAACAAGGGAGTCGACTGATGCTGCCCACCCTGTGGGGGCGGATCCAGACCCGCGTGCTGGTGCTCGGCATCCTCGGTGGGGCGTGGACCATCGTCCTGGTGCCGTTCCTGTGGTTGATCTCGTCGGGTGACCCCACCGTCGTCGAGGTCTACCGCGTCGCGTTCACGGTGTTGTTCACCGTCATCGTGCTCGGCGTCGCCTGGGAGTTCGTCTACCACTTCCTGCAGCAGTTCCGCTGGGAGAAGGACTGGCCCACCCTGTTCGGTCTGCTCACCGCGATCAACGAGGGCGTCGTGGTGTGGCTCGTCGTGGACGGGACGGGTCTGCTGCCGGAGGAACTGCGGCCGTCGCCGTTCGTGTTCACGGTCCAGTTCCTCACCACCTGGCTGCTGGTGTGGGTCGCGGTCAACGGCCCGTTGCGAGCGGTCTTCCCGCACTGGCGATTCCGAGGAGGCCGGTTCCTGTGACCATTCCGGGTGACATCCCGAGCGTGACCCCGACGGTGACGCTGATCCCCGGCGCCGGGATCGTGATCCGCAAGCCGGCGTTCCTCTGCCTGATCTCCGACACGGTGCCCGCCGCGTTCATCACGGACCTGCTCGACATCGAATCCGCAGTGTCCGTACCGGATTCGGCACCCCGGCGCGGCCGCCATCTCGTCCGCGCACTGGCGCAGCTCGTGCTCACGGCCGATGAGCAGATCGACATCGCCTTCGCCGCGCCGGACAACGTGGGGATCGCGATCTTCATGTCGGGGAGGGTCTACGGCGAGACCGACGGCAAACGGATCGAACCGCCACCCGGCGACGCCTACGACAAGGCGATCCCGTGGCCCTTCGAGGGGCTCGGCCTGTACCTCGAGGGCTCCGTCCCGGCCGAGGTCGGGGAGGAACGGTTCGACCTCGTCGACGGTGTCGTGCCCGCCTCCGGGACGTTGCTGCACACGCCGCTCGGATTGCGCGGCACCGAATTCCACCCGCTGCCCGCGGCTACGCAGACCGCGGCGCCGGAACCCGGGCCCGAGCCCGAGCCCGAGCCGGAGCCCGAGCCGGCATCTGACCCGTTCGCCGACTTCCCGTCTCGGTCCGCGCCGCCCACCCCGCCTGCGCCGGCCCCGTCTGAACCGGCTGTTCCCGAACCCGACCCGATGGGTACGACCGAGCGGATGCGACCGGACGTCGCCGAACCCCTGCCGTTCACGTCGACCCCCCTCGGTGGGACGCCGGTAGAACAGCCGGAGCCGGGTGAGCCGCTCCCGACGGACCCGATGCCGGTCGCACCCGCTGCTCGACCGAACCCGCTCGCCGAACCCCTCGAACCGCGCGCCCCGCTGCCGAAGGAAGAACATCAGCGTCCCGCGACCGAGGTCGTGAAGATCGAGGCGTCGCGGGCGAAGGTGCACGGCATCCGATGCTCGCGCGGACATCTCAACCACCCGCAATCCTGGTTGTGCGGTGTCTGCGGCATCCGGATGGATCAGCTGACGACATTCCTGGTCGAGGGGGAGCGCCCGCCGCTGGGTTGGCTGTTGCTCGACAACGGTTTCACCTTCCTGCTCGACGAGGACCTGGTCATCGGTCGTGAACCCGGATCCTCCGGCGGAGGACGGGCAGGTTCCCCGAAACCGATTCGCGTGCAGGACGAGACGGGACAGCTGTCGCGTCGCCACGTCGAGATCCGCTTGGTCGAGTGGACCGTTCAGCTCGTCGACCTCGGCTCGGCGAACGGCACGTTCGTCGCCGACCCGAGCAGCGGTAACCGGGAGGTGCGCCTGCTCCCGCACCGTCCGCATGTCCTGGTCCCGGGGTCGCACGTACGAATCGGAGGACGCCACTTCATCTTCGAGTCGCATCATGCGCGCATCTGAGACAGCCGGGATCTGAGATGGACAAGCACACGGTCGCGTTCCTCCTCCTGGATGTCGCGGTCATCATCGCGGTCGCCCGCATCGGCGGGATGATCGCGCGCGCGGTGCGGCAGCCGGCCGTCGTCGGCGAGATCGCGGCCGGGATCGCCCTTGGGCCGAGTCTTCTGGGGCTCCTCCCGGGAAACCCCGACCAGTGGCTGTTCCCCGAAGAGGTGCGGCCACTCCTCGGCGGACTCGCCCAGATCGGGCTCGTGCTCTTCATGTTCATCGTCGGACTCGAACTCGACATGCGACTGACCCGCGGGCGTGAGCGTGCGGCGGCGAGCATCTCGGCGTGCTCGATCGTGCTGCCGTTCGGACTCGGTGCCGCACTGGGACTTCTGCTGTACCCGTCGCATGACACCGTCGGGGGAGTCGAGATCGAACGGCTCGGCATGGTCCTGTTCATGGGCGTCGCGATGTCGATCACCGCGTTCCCTGTGCTGGCCCGCATCCTCGCCGACCGCGGGATGATGCGGACCGTCCCCGGGGTGTTCAGCCTGGCCGCCGCCGCGGTCGACGACATCCTCGCCTGGACCCTGCTCGCGTTCATCATCGCGATCATCGAGGGCGGCAGTCCGCTGGAAGTGGCCAAGATCGTCGGGATGACCCTGGTGTACGCCGCGATCATGTTCGGGATCGTGCGCCCGCTGCTGGCCAAGCTGGTCGAGTGGCGCGACTCGGCAGGACGCCTGACCCCGGACATTCTGGCGGTCATCCTCATCGGCGTGTTCCTGTCCTCGGCGGCGACCGACGTCATCGGCATCCACCAGATCTTCGGTGCCTTCATGTTCGGCGCGGTGATGCCGAAGGTCGGTGCCGAGCAGCTGCATCGCGAGATCCTGGAACGGCTCGAACAGGTCAGCGTGCTGCTGTTGCTGCCGATGTTCTTCGTCGTCACCGGCCTGAGCGTCGATCTCGCCGGGATCGGACTGTCGGGGCTGTGGCAGCTGGGCCTGGTGCTCGTCGTCGCGATCGCCGGCAAGTTCCTCGGCGCCTATGCGGGCGCCCGGGTCTCGGCGATCCCCACACGGCAGAGCGCGGCCATCGCCGTTCTCATGAACACCCGCGGACTCACCGAGCTGGTGATCCTGTCGGCCGGACGCGATCTCGGTGTCCTCAGTGACGACCTCTTCGCGATGCTCGTGGTGATGGCGCTGTTGACGACGGTGCTGACCGAACCACTGCTGCGGCTTGTCTACCCGGACACGGTGGTGGCCAACGACATCGCCGCGGCCGAACGTCGGGCGCTGGCCGCGGCGACCGCCCCGCGGGTGCTGGTGGTGTTGCGCGACCCCGATGGCACGGTCGAGGACCTGCGCGCTCGACACCGTCGATTGTTCGACTGCACAACGGGTTACGACGTCGTGCTGGCCGGCCTGCTCACCACGACGGACAACCCGGCCAAACGCCTCGAGGTCGGCGTGCCGGTGGTGCCCGACTTCGCGGCCATGGCCTCGGCCGTCGAGAAGCTGAACCTGCTCGGTGCCTCGCTGAGCGGAGCCGGATCGGTGTCGGTCCTGTGCCGCTTCGGATCCGACCCGGCCAGCGACCTCGACGCGATGACCCGCAACGCCAACGCCGACGTGATCGTCATCGACGCCGCCGACCGCGAACTCGGCGAGATGTTGCGCGCTGCGCCGGTGGCGATCGTCGACGAGAACGCCGCGGCCGGTGCGGCACCCAGCCGCAGCGTCATCACCTGCGTGGTCGCCGACAGCCGCAGCGGTCGGACCGCCGCCGTGGTGGGAGCCGGTCTGGCGTTGTTCGGGTCGAGGTCCCTCACGATCGTGTCCACCGGTTCACGGCGGCGCTGGCTCGCCGACCTGCGGCCCGTGATCGATCGCGGTGTCCGGGTCTCCCTGGTCGAGCCGAAGCGTCACCGCGGCGAGGACGCCGCCTTCACCGTTGCCGCCGCCGACGACCCCACCCACGGGCGTGGTCCGGACACGCCCGTGATCGTCGTCGACCACACCGAGACCAGCGAAGAAGCACTGGGGGACCGGATGACCACGCTGTACGCCGAGGCGACGGCATCGACCGATCCCACGCCGAACGCCGGTACCACTCACACCACGTCATCACCAGAGAGGCACTGACATGGCCACTGTCGAGATCCCGCAACAGCTTGCGGATTTCACCGTGCTCCAGAAGCTCGGAGTCGGCGGCAACGGAACCTTCTACCTCGCGGTGCCTCCTGCACGTCTCGGCCTGGCGGCCGATCGCGTGGTGGTCAAGGTCTTCAGCGGGGTGTGCAGCGACGACGCCTACCGTCGCGGCGTGCGCGAACTCCGGGCGTTCGCCGCGGTCGCCTCGCCCTATCTGGCCGGTCTGTACGACGCGGTCCTCCAGGGCCAGTTCATGTATGCGATGGAGTACTTCCCGATGGGATCGCTCGGAACGCCGGCGCGTCCCCTCAGCCGGGACGAACGCCTGGCCGCGGTCGCCGACGCGGCGCGCGGCGTCGACGCCCTGCACGAGGCCGGCATCGCCCACGCCAACATCACCCCGTCGAGCATCATGGTGATCGAGACCGGCGGGAAGATCTCCGATCTCGGTCTCGCCCGGGTGCTCGCGGCCGAGGAGCCGATCACCAGTTTCGCCCAGCCGGGCGCCGTGCAGTACATGGACCCGGCACTTCTGGCCGGTGACGTGCCGTCCCGCGCGACCGACATCTGGTCTCTCGGTGCGTGTCTGCACCGCGCGCTCACCGACGAAGGGGTGTATGGCGAGGTGCCCGACGCCCAGCCGCTGCTGGCGATCCGAGCCGCCCTGTCGACCCCACCTGCGCTGTCGGAGAAGCTCGATCGTGACGAGCGCACACTGATCGCCAACTGTCTGGCGCTGGCCGGGAGCCGGCCGTCGACCGCGCTGCAGGTGGCCGAACGGATCGACGCCCTGCGGGGTCGTTGAGGATCGTTGCCGAACCGGGCGCCGGTCACCCGAGTGGTGCGGATCGCCACCAGGCGTCGAGGATCTGCCGGCCGGAATGGCCCGGCCACGTGGTGATCACCGTGTACGGCTCGCGCACCGGCTCGACGAAGTTGGTGACCACCCAGCCGTCGGCGAGGCTGTCGCGGCTCGACGACGCGGGACCGTCCCGCCACTGGATCTCGTCACCCGGATAACCCTTGAGCGGTGCGGTGACGCTGTCCCGTGCGCCGGGGGTGGCCGTGTGCCAGACGACGTAGGTGACCTGCTCGGCGTCGGAGCAGGAGATGGCGTCGAGGCCGTCGCGGAACGTGGCCTGGCAGGACGCATCCCGCCAGCCCTGCTGATCGGGGGAGTCGGGCAGCAGTCGCGGGAACGCGTCGGCGATCGGTCCGACCGACGCCGGCCACGGTGGTGGCGCGTTGCGCGCGCCGAGGACGATCACGGCGCCCACACAGACCGCGACCACGACGAGCGCCACCAGAATCGGTGTGAGATTCCGGCGTCGTCGCGCGGCGGCAGACCGGGCAGGCGGCCGGACAGGACGTGACTCGACATCCAGGCGACGATCCTCGGGGCGGCCGGCGACGAGCTCGGTCAGCCGGTCGGCATTGCCGGCGGGTTGGAAGACGCGCGGTGGCGAGTCGATCTTCTCGGTCGGTGGCTCCCCGTCGGTGTGGGTGAGGTGGAGGGCGAGGTCGGCGGCCCGGACGAACTCGGCGCAGGTCCGATAACGGTGGTCGGGCCGGGGATCGAGGGCCCGCGCCAGGACGGAATGGAAGGCGGGGGACACCGCGCCGGAGATCCGGTGCCGGGCAACCGATGTGGTCCCGGTCAGGAGTTCGACGAGCGTGCGGCCGAGGGCGGCCACGTCGGAGTCCGGGTGCGGGGTGGTCTCCCCGGGCGCGGGTGGTGTCAGGCCGAAGCCGCGGAGTGTGACCGCACCGGGGTCGGTGAGGTCGGATGCGGTGATCTCGGCGGCGGGGTCTCTGCGGGTCGTGATCAGGATGTCGGCGGTGGTGACTCCGCCGTGCACGAGCCTTCGACGGTGGGCGGCGTCGAGTGCCTCGCCGACCGCGGCGACGATCCGTACGGCCAGGTCGATGTCGACACCGTCCGCGTGGCGTCGGATCAGATCCGCGGCGTCGGTGGTGGGTATCGGCGCGGTGGCGACCCACAGCCGGCCGTCGGTGAGACCGTGCCCGGCGATCCGGGCGATCGCGGGATGCCTGATGCCCGAGACCAATTCATTGGAGTGGGCGAACCAGCTGCGGAACCGCGCATCCGCCGAACGTGCGCGGTCGATGACGGTGAGGACGACCGGGTCGGGTTCCGGTCGGCCCGCGGGAGGAGGAACCGGCGGCACCGGGATCGCGCGACAGGTCGTGCCGACCTCGTACTCACGGAGCACCCGCTCGATGCGATGCCCGGCGACCACCGATCCGGGAACGACCGAGCCGTGGGCGGGTGACGCGCCGCGGGTGAGGTCGAAGGACACGCTTGGCTCCCTGTGGTGTGAGAGCTCGAATTCTACCGGCCGCCGGAGGCGCTATTCGGTGTTCGACTCGAACAGCACGGGTGCCGAGTTGAACAGCATCACGATGAAGAACACCAGCAGGAACCATGCCCCGCCCTGCCACATCTGCCAGCGTCCACCGGATTTCCAGACCCGGTAGGTGCGAACCAGCATCGCGATCGCACCGATCATCACCACCACGGGTGAGGCGATGACGAGCACGTTCTGCACCGACTCCGACGCGGCGAGTCCGACGAGGAGGAGGCCCAGTCCCAACACGACGGTGATGGCGACGTGGATCACGATTGCGCGAAAGTCGTTGGAGTTCTGCGGAGTCGGGGAGGTCATGGTGAGCACCACGCTACACGGCCCCCGACACGCCGGTCGGAAGGACTTAGTGCTCATTGATGCCGGCAGTTCTCCGGAGCAGGATGGAGTTCGAGGACTCGGCTTCCACGAGGGGGTCGTGACGAGACGAGATGAGCCCAGAGGAGATCACCGACATGAACGCGATACTCGTTGGCGTGGACGGTTCGGAGGCGGCCACCGGTGCGGTGCGATGGGCGGCCAAGGCTGCGGCGGCGGAAGGTCTCGATCTCAAGATCGTCGGCGCCTACGACGCGAGCACCAGCGACTACGCGCCCGGCCTGATCATCCCGCAGGATGTCGTCGACGCCATCCGGCAGGACGCATCGGACGCCGTGCATACTGCGAACGACGTCGCCAAGACGGCAGCGCCGAACGTCAGTGTCACGACGTCGATCGTCGACGGGGACGCGGCGCGCGTCCTCCTCGAGCTGGGCAAGGACGCCGCGATGATCGTGGTCGGCACCCGGCGGCTGGGCAGCGTGAAGGGCCTGTTCCTCGGCTCGGTGAGCATCAACGTCGCAGCCCACGCGCACGGCCGCGTGGCCGTCGTCGCCGCGGAGGGCTCCGACACCGGTCCGGTGGTGGTCGGCGTGGACGGCTCGCCGATCAGCGATGTGGCCGTGGCCGAGGCGTTCCGGCAGGCGTCGCTGCGCAACGCCCCGCTGGTCGCGGTCCACACCTGGACCCCGCTCGACGCCGACGCCCTGCACGGGTACGGGATCGGCCCCGAAGAGGTCGAGCGGATGACCCAGGACGCGGTCGAGGTGCTCGCCGAGCGACTGGCCGGGTACGCGCAGGACTACCCGGACGTCCGGGTGGAACGCCGCGTGCTGCCCGAGGAGCCGGCGAAGGCGCTGCTCGACACGGCCGGGACCGACGCCCAGCTCGTCGTCGTGGGCAGCCGCGGACGCGGCGGATTCCGCGGACTGATGCTCGGCTCGACCAGCCAGAAGGTCATGCACAACGCCGAATGCCCGGTCTTGGTGGTGCGCAACTGACCGGGGCGGTGCCTACCATCGACGCATGACGCTGAAGAGACTCGAGCTCTCGGTCGGGGAGCTCGCCCAGCGGGCGGGCATCGCGCCGTCGGCGGTTCGCTTCTACGAGGAGCAGGGCCTGATCTTCAGCCGGCGGACCGCCGGCAACCAGCGGCGCTACCACCGGGCGATGCTGCGCCGGGTCGCGTTCATACGGGCCTCGCAGGTCGCCGGCATCCCGCTGTCGGTGATCGGCGAGGTGCTCGCCGAACTCGGTGACCACGAATCCCCGTCGAAGTCGATGTGGGAGGCGGCGTCGAAACGCTGGATGGACGACATCAACCACCGCATCTCCCTGCTCGAGAGCATGCGCGACATGATCGGTTCCTGCGTCGGGTGTGGATGCCTGTCGCTCGGCGAATGCCACCTGCTCAACCCGGGAGACGAACTGAACAAACTCGGTCCCGGCCCCCGCCGCCTCATGACCGAGTGATCACGTCCCGCGATCTCGGCGGGCAGACCTGCGGCGGTAGGGTTGCGGCATGGCTCGACCGTCGCGCGTGGCGCTGGCTCTGGGAAGTGGCGGCGCTCGCGGGTACGCGCACATCGGCGTGATCGCCGAGCTCGAGGCACGTGGATTCGAGATCGTCACCGTCGCCGGATCATCGATGGGTGCGCTGGTCGGGGGACTGTACTGCGCGGGCAAGCTCGACGACTACGTCGACTGGACCTCGGGCCTGTCCCAGCTCGACGTCGTGCGGCTCCTCGACGTCTCCCTCACCAAACCCGGCGTCATCGGTGCCGAACGCATCCTCACCCGCGTGCGGGAGATCCTCGGCGACACCGCGATCGAGGATCTGCCGATCCCGTTCACGGCCATCGCCACCGACCTGTCCGCCGGTCGTGCGGTGTGGTTCCAGCGCGGCAACCTCGCCGACGCGCTCCGTGCCTCGATCGCGATCCCGGGCGTGATCAGCCCGCACGAACACAAGGGGCGACTGCTCGCCGACGGCGGCATCCTCGACCCGCTTCCCGTCGCGCCGACCTCGGGCGTCCCCAGCGACGTCACGATCGGCGTGATCCTCGGCTCCGACGGCGGGCCCGAGACGGGTGCCAGCCGGCAGCCCAAGGCGAAGGGCCTGCTCCGACGAAACGTCGCGCCCATCCTCGACAACGAGTTCGTGCGCTCGGTGCGTGACCGCTTCGGTTCGGAGACCGGCGACCTCGCGGATACCGAGGTCGCGACCGACGGCGCGGACGAGGTCGCGCCGGCTGCCGTCCCCGACGAGGAGGGCGCGGTCGTGGTCGATACCGCCGCGGTGTCTCCGGACACCGCCGACGAGCCTCAGCGGATGGGTCGCGTCGAGGTGCTCAGCCGGTCGCTCGACATCATGCAGGAGGCCCTGACCCGCTATCAGGTCGCCGGCTATCCGCCGGACGTCCTGATCCGCGTGCCGCGTCGTGCGGTGCGCACCCTCGACTTCCACAAGGCCACCGAGATGATCGATCTCGGACGCGAACTCACCGCGAAGGCTCTCGACGATCTGCCCGAGCTGCCATGAGGCAGATCCCTCGCGGCATCTGGGTGCTGCTGTCGGCCAACGTCGTCATCGCACTCGGTTACGGCTTCATCGCGCCCGCCCTGCCGAGTTTCGCTCGCGCGTTCAACGTCTCGTTCACCGCGGCCACCGCGGTGGTGTCCGCCTTCGCGATCATGCGCCTGCTGTTCGCCCCGACGGGCGGACGTCTCGTGACGATGTTCGGCGAACGACGCATCTACCTCACCGGGCTCCTCATCGTCGCGGCCAGCACCCTGGCTTGTGCCTTCGCACAGTCGTATTGGCAGCTCCTGGTCTTCCGCGGTCTGGGCGGCATCGGGTCGACGATGTTCAGCATCTCGGCGATGGCACTGTTGATCCGGATGTCGCCCAGCGACATTCGGGGTCGGGTGTCGGGCCTGTTCTCCGCGGGGTTCCTGATCGGCAGCATCACCGGACCGTTGATCGGTGCCGCCCTGGTGGGTTTCGGCCTGCGCGTGCCGTTCGTCGTGTACGCCGTCGCGCTGCTGGTCGCATCGGCGGTCGTGGCCACCCAGCTGCGCGAGGTGATCGCCCCCGATCAGGCCGAGGGCCCGACGGCCGGCCTCATCGGTTTCCGGACCGCCCTGCGCGACAGCGCCTATCGGGCCATCCTCGCGTCGAACTTCACGCAGGGCTGGGCATCGATGGGCGTGCGCGTCGCGGTCGTCCCGCTGTTCATCACCGAGGGGCTCGGTGCGGGGGCGGGGATGGCCGGGATCGTGCTGGCGGTCTACGCGGCCGGCAACGTCCTCGCGATCCTCGTCGCGGGCAGGCTCTCCGACCGGTTCGGTCGTCGGCCGATCATGCTGCCGGGCCTGACGATCACCGTCGTCGCCACCATCGCGCTCGGTTTCTCGCCCAACGTCCCCGTCGCGCTGGCATTGTCGGTGCTCGCGGGTGTCGGGTCCGGATTGTTCGCGCCCACCCATCAGGCCGCGCTGGCCGACGTCCTGGGCAACCGCCAGCAGGGTGGGTCGGCGCTCGCCGCGTTCGGCATGTCCTCCGACCTCGGTGCGGTGACCGGGCCGGTGATCGTCGGGTTCGTGGCCGATCGGGTCGGCTTCGGTCCCGCGTTCGTGCTGACCGGTGTGGTCGCATCGATTGCCCTGGTCACGTGGCTGTTCGCCCGCGAGACCGCACCGGCGATCGTCGGTCAGGGTCCGACGTTCACCCACGATGAGGCGGCCGATCGTGACGGAACGAATTACGGTTGAGCGATGACGCGTGACGGGCAGCAGGACGCTGCGAACGGGAGTGCCGCGACCGGGTGGGACTACGCCCTGGGGGCCGATTCCGAGGTCGGCACGTTGCGTGCGGTGATGCTGCACCGTCCCGGTGACGAGCTGCGGCGCCTGACGCCGCGCAACAACGATCAACTGCTGTTCGACGGGCTGCCCTGGGTCGACCGTGCGCAGGAGGAACACGACGCATTCGCCGCGGTGCTGCGGGATCGCGGCGTCGACGTCTATCTGCTCGGCGACCTGCTCACCGAGACGATCGCGCACAGCGGGGCCGCCCGCATCCAGGGCATCGCGGCCGCCGTCAGCGCACGCCGTCTGGGGACGCATCTCGCCGAGGATCTCGCGAGGCACCTGCGCGGACTCGCGCCCGCGGAGCTGTCACACGTCCTGACCGCCGGGATGACCTTCGACGAGCTCCCGATCACGCCGTCGGCGGAGCGTTCGTCGCTGGTCCGCCGGATGCATCACGGCCCCGAGTTCGCCATCGAACCGCTGCCGAACCTGCTGTTCACCCGCGACAGCTCGTTCTGGATCGGTTCGCGGTTCGCGATCACCTCCCTGGCACTTCCCGCGCGGGCACGCGAGACATCGCTGACCGACCTCATCTACGCGCATCACCCTCGTTTCACCGGTGCCCGACGCGCCTACGAGTCGCAGGTCGCGCCGGTCGAGGGCGGAGACGTGCTGCTCCTCGCCCCGGGTGTCGTAGCCGTCGGGGTCGGGGAGCGCACCACGCCGGCCGGTGCGGAAGCGCTGGCGCGCAGCCTCTTCGACGATCATCTCGCGCACACCGTGCTCGCGGTGCCCATCGAACAGGCGCGGGCGTTCATGCACCTCGACACCGTCTGCACCATGGTCGACACCGATGCGGTGGTGATGTATCCCAACATCCGCGACCACATGTCGGCGTTCACCCTCGCCCACGACCCGGCCACCGACGCCGTACACGTCACGGGGGAGCGGCCTTTCGTCGAAGCGGCCGCCGAGGCGATGGGTATCGGCAAGCTCAGGGTGATCGACACCGGCCTCGACCCGGTGACCGCCGAGCGCGAGCAGTGGGACGACGGCAACAACACCCTCGCCCTGTCCCCGGGCGTCGTCGTGTCCTACAACCGGAACGTGGAAACCAATCGCCGCCTGCGTGATTCGGGTATCGAGGTCATCGAGATCGAGGGCCGTGAACTCGGCTCGGGTCGTGGTGGGCCCCGGTGCATGTCGTGTCCGCTGGCGCGGGATCTGTTGTGAGGACCGGCCATGAGCTCATCGCTGCTGGACAATCTGACGGTGGACCCGGCTTCGGACCGGCCACCCTTCGAGCAGGTGCGGCTCCGCATCATCGAACTGATCGCCGACGGCACGCTGCTCACCGGTGAACGCCTGCCGACCGTCCGGGCACTCGCCGCGCATCTCGACCTCGCCCCCAACACCGTGGCGAAGACCTACCGCGAACTCGAGGCGGCCGGTGTGATCGAGACCCGCGGACGCTCGGGCTCGTTCATCAGGGCCGGTCGGCACGATGCCCACGATGCCGGGTTCGCGGCGGCGACGACCTACGTCGAGACCGCCCGTGACCTGGGTCTTGACGACAAAACGATCGTCGCTCTGGTGGAGCGGGCGCTGCGCGCGACTTGAAATGGCAGCACCGACGTTGCTTTGGTGGACTCATGACAAGTGAACAGAACGTGCCGTCTGGCCGTGCGCAGGACTCCTCGCGCGGACGTGGTGGGGGGAGCCGGCTCTCACGACCACGGTTGGATCCGGTGGTCTTCTCGGTCACTGCCCTCATCGTCATCGCCTTCGTCGCCTGGGGCCTCGCGGACAAGGACGGCCTCAACTCGACCAGTGCCGACGTCCTGGGGTGGATCACCACCAACCTCGGCTGGTTGTTCATCCTGTCCGCGACCGGTTTCGTCATCTTCGCGGTGTTCCTCGCGGTGTCCAAGTACGGGCGCATACCTCTCGGCCGTGACGACGAGGCACCGGAGTTCCGCACCGTCAGCTGGATCGCGATGATGTTCAGCGCCGGAATGGGTATCGGCCTGATGTTCTTCGGCGCCTACGAACCGCTCTTCCACTTCGTCAGTCCGCCACCGGAGATCGCCGCCGAGGACGTTCGCGCCGCGATGGCCACCACGATGTTCCACTGGGGATTCCATCCCTGGGCGATGTACGCGGTCGTCGGGTTGGCGCTCGCGTACAGCACATTCCGCCTGGGTCGTACGCAGCTGATCAGCTCGGTGTTCGAGCGCCTGTTCGGTCCGAAGGTGTCCACCGGTCCGGCCGGCAAGGTCATCGACATCCTCGCCATCTTCGCGACGCTGTTCGGTACGGTCGCGTCGCTGGGTCTCGGTGCGCTGCAGATCGGTTCGGGTCTGGACAAGGTCGGCTGGGTCCACGAACCCACGAAGCTCCTCCTGGTCGGGATCATCGCGATCCTCACCGCTGCTTTCGTCGCATCCGCGGTCTCGGGCATCGCCCGCGGCATCCAGTGGCTGTCGAACATCAACATGGTGCTCGCCGTCGTGCTCGCGGCCTTCGTCTTCGTCGTCGGCCCGACCATCTTCATCCTCAACCTCCTGCCGACCACGCTCGGTGCCTACTTCACCGACCTGACGACCTTCGCCGCGCGTTCGGATGCGACGGTCGCGACCGAGGCCGGGGAGCAGTGGCTGGCCGACTGGACGATCTTCTACTGGGCGTGGTGGGTTTCGTGGACCCCGTTCGTCGGCCTGTTCCTGGCCAAGATCAGTCGTGGGCGGACCATCCGCGAGTTCGTGATCGGCGTGATGGTGGTCCCGACGACGGTGTCGCTGGTCTGGTTCTGCGTGTTCGGTGGTACCGCGATCCGGGAGCAGATGACCGGCGTGCTGAACTTCGACGCGGCGAACGACGCCAGCGAGGACACCCTGTTCGACGTGCTGGCGAACCTGCCGTGGACCGGTGTCGCCTCAGCGCTGGTGATGATCCTGGTTGCGATCTTCTTCGTCTCGGGTGCAGATTCCGCTTCGCTGGTGATGGGGACGCTGTCCCAGCGCGGCGCGGAGGAACCCTCACGCCTGATCACGGTGTTCTGGGGTGTGCTCACCGGCGTGGTGGCCGCACTGCTGCTGGCCATCAGCGGCGACGACGCCCTCGACGGCATCAAGACGATGGCGATCATCGCGGCCCTGCCCTTCGTCCTGGTCATGATCGGCATGTGCCTGTCGCTGTACCTGGATCTCCGGCACGATCCGCTCATCGTCTCCCGCACCGTCCTGTCCGCACGCGTCGACGAGCATGTCCGGGAGCAGGCCGAGGCGATCGCCACCGGCGAGCTCGACTCGATCCACGCCGACGCCGTGCGGCACCTGGAGATCATCGAGCCCGACATCGTCGAACAGGCCGGGCTCAACGGCGACGGGACGACCCCGGCCGCCGGCAAGGACGGTTCACCGGCCTGACCGCTTTACCGAGGCACTCTGGCGGCGGCGCTCAGCCCCAACTGGGCAGCCAGATCTGCTGCCGCCAGAGTCCCGGCGAGATCGGGGACGCGGTGAGGATCGGCCACAGCCACACGAAGTTGGTGACCACCAGCGCCACGTAGACGGCGACAACGATGATCGACAGCACCCGTCGTTCGGGCCGGGCGCGGGCCGTGGCCGCCGTCGAGCGCAACAGATCACCGCAACACAGGGCGAGGCCCATCACCAGGAACGGGGCCAGCGCCGTCGCGTAGAAGAAGTACATCTGGCGGTCGAGGGCCAGGAACCACGGCAGAATGCCGGCGCAGTAGCCGACGACGACCGCGGCGTAGCGCCAGTCGCGGCGGACGATCCACGACCACAGGCCCCACAGCAACATCGGCAGGGTGAGCCACCACAGGGCCGGTGTCCCGATCAGCATCTGGGCGCGGACGCACTCGCCCGTGCCGCACTGGTCGGGCCCGTTCTCGAGGGCGTAGAGCATCGGCCGCAGGCTCATCGGCCAGGTCCAGGGCTTGGACTCCCAGGGATGTTGGTTTCCCGCGGAGTTGGTCAGCCCCGAATGGAACTGGAGGATGCCGGACTCGTAGTACCAGAGCGAACGCCACGCCCCGGGTACCCATGAGAAGGTTCCGCCGGTCCCGATCGCATTGCCCTCGGAGTAGCGGTAGACGGCGGTCTCGCTGTTGAACCACGGGATGTAGGTCAGGAAGTAGATGACCACCGGCATCACCGCGAGGCTCGCGCCGGCGGGCACGACGTCGCGGACGAGCGTGCCGACCCACGGACGCCGCACGTGATACGCCCGGCGGGCCGCGACGTCGAAGCTGATGGCGAGCGCCGTGAAGAAGATGACGTAGTAGACGCCCGACCACTTGGTCCCGCAGTTGAGCCCGAGCATCACACCGGCGGTGAAGCGGTACCAGCGGAAACCGAGGCGCGGTCCGAACGGACTGTCGTCGATCCGGCCCTCGAGGTAGACGCGGTACATCCGTTCGCGGACCTGGTCGCGGTCGGCGACGAGCGCGGCGAAGGCGGCGACGATGAACAGGGCCTGGAAGATGTCGAGCATCCCCATCCGGGACTGCACGAAGAGCACGCCGTCGCAGATCGCGAAGATGCCGGCGATCGCACCGACGAGTGTGGACCGCGTCAACCGCCGCACGACGCAGTAGACGAGGACGACGATGAGGACGCCGGAGATCGCCGGCGCGACCCGCCAGCCGAGCGGGCCGTATCCGAACACGGCTTCTGATGCTGCGAGCATCCACTTGCCGATCGGTGGATGCACCACGAGCCCGTACGCCGGGTTGTCCTCGATCCAGTTGCCGCCGGTGAGCACCTGCCAGCCCTGCGGCACGTAGTGCTTCTCGTCGAAGACCGGGGTGCCCTTGTCCGTGGGGTGACTCAGATTCCAGAACCGGGTCAGGACGGCGACGAGCGTGATGACGACGCCGACCACCAGGCCGCGACCGCGATCCGGCGCACCGAACAGCGGGGCCGGGACCTCCGGTCCGAGGCGGGGCGGCGGGACCGCGGCGGGGACCGGGACACCGGCGGGCACAGAGGTGTCACGCGCGGCGGTGATGGTCACCCGCTCGATCCTAGTGGGCCCTCGTAAGCTGGCTGACGATGAATGCCGCCGAGCCCGACACGCACTCCACCGACGACCCCGCACCCGACACCGGGACGACGGGCCGGCTGGTGCTGGCCGCCACACCCATGGGGCAGGTCGGCGACGCCTCGCCCAGGTTGCGGTCGGCCCTGCAGACGGCCGACATCGTCGCCGCCGAGGACACCCGCCGCACCCGCGCGCTGGCCACCGCGCTCGGCGTCGAGATCGGCGGACGCGTCGTCAGCTACTACGACCAGGTGGAGGCGGCCCGGACACCCGGACTCGTCGAAGCGATCGCCGGTGGCGAGACGGTCCTGCTCGTGACCGACGCGGGGATGCCGTCGGTCAGCGACCCCGGTTACCGGATCGTGGTGGCCTGCGCAGAGGCCGGTCTGCCCGTGACGGCATTGCCCGGCCCGTCGGCGGTGACGACGGCACTCGCGGTGTCTGCACTGCCGTCGGAGCGGTTCTGCTTCGAGGGATTCGCGCCGCGTAAGCCCGGGGCACGCGCGGACTGGCTGCGCGAACTCGTCGCACAGCCGCGCACGGCCGTCTTCTTCGAGTCGCCGCACCGGCTGGCCGACACCCTGGCCGCGGCGGCCGAGATCCTCGGACCCGACCGGCGCGCCGCGGTGTGCCGGGAGATGACGAAGACCTACGAGGAGGTCCGCCGCGGCGGTCTGGCCGAACTGGCCGACTGGGCGGCGGGCGGCGTCAGGGGCGAGATCACGGTGGTGATCGCCGGCGCGGTGCCCACCGAACCCGACGTCGAGGATCTGGCCGACCGCGCCGAGGAACTGGTGGCCGGCGGGATGCGGCTCAAAGACGCCTGCGCAGAGGTCACGCAGGGCTCGGGTGCCTCGCGGCGCGACGTCTACCAGTCGGTTCTCGATAGGCGTCGAGCTGATCCGAGCTGACCCGCAGCTCGACGCGCGGCGCCAGCCGGTAGGGCCGGCTCGAGACGAGCGCACCCACGACGCGGCGCAGTCGCGACAGCTCGGCGCGCACGCTGACGGTGTGATTCTGGTCGCCGAAGAGCAACTGGCTCAACTGTTGTGAGGTCAGTCCCTGGTCGCCCGCATCGGCCAGCAGCAGCAGGATCTGCGCGTGGCGACGGGTGAGGACCGTGCGCCACGGGTCGTCGTCGCCGGAGACCGTGATCGTCGGCTCTCCGTCGAGGTCGAGTTCGGCGATGACCGGGCCCGAGGGGCCCGCCGGACGCACCAGCCAGCCCGTCCCGAGTCGTTCGACGACGCACATCCCGAGTCCGGGTACGAACTGACGCATGTCCTCGGTCGGCGCGGCCACCCGGACCGGTGGCGTGCACCCACGACCTTCGGCGACCCAGCCGTCGTCGTCGATGAGGAGTCCGGGCCCGTGCAGGCCGGCCAGCTGGGCCGCGCCGTGGTAGCGGAGGTCGGCGAGTGCGCGCTGATGGGCGAGCGTCACCTCGTGCTCGCCCAGCGTGGCCAGGGCGGCCGTGAACGCCGAGACCGCCGGCTGCATCTGCATCGCCGGGCCGGCGAGCCCGGCGACCGCGATCATCTCGCCGGTGCGCGGGTCGTGGACCGGTGTCGCGGTGCAGTACAACCCGTGCAGCGATCGGCTGTAGTGCTCCGGGCCGAAGAGCCGGCTGGGTCGGCGGTTGCGGATCGCCAGACCCACGGCGGTGGTCGCGGCGGAATCCTCGTCCCACCGGCTGCCCTCCACGAGACCGAGGCGGTTCGCCTCGGGGAACACCGCGGGCGAGCCGCCGCGCCACAGCATCACGCCGTCGGCGTCGAAGATGCCCAGGGCCATCAGCGGGTCGTCGGTCGACTGGGCGAACACCCGCTTGAGGGAGTCCACCGCGTGGCGGAGCGGATGGGCGGCCCGGCGGGCTTCGAGCTCGTCGCGGCTGATGCGTCCGCGATGGTGATCGTCGACCGTCGAGGGATGGTCCGCGGCCTGCACGCGGCTCCAGGACTCGACCACCTCACCCGCGAATCCGGGAGGCGGTGTCGCGCCGGACATGATGGCCTCGCGGTCGCGATTGATCTCCCGGACGAGCTCCGTGAGGTCGGTTGTCGCCTGGATGGACAGAGTCATGGACGGAATGTTACCGAAATCAACGATCAAGTCCGGTATATAGGATGCTGCAGCGTATGCGGTCAAATGTTAGCGACGATGCTGGAAGCCTTGTCGAGACATTCCTGCCACTCGCTCTCCGGGACGGAGTCGATCGTGATGCCGCCGCCGACGCCGAGTCCGAGACTGCCGTCCGGCGCGATCTCGACCGTACGGATGGCCACGTTCAGATCGAGGGCCCGGTCGGGTCCGGCGATGCCGATCGCCCCGCAGTAGACGCCGCGGGCGGCATGCTCCCAATCGGCGAGCAGTTCCATCGCGCGCAGCTTGGGGGTGCCGGTGACCGACGCGGGCGGGAAGGTCGCGTCGAGCACGGCGTCGTTGCCGGTGCCGGGCCGCACGATCGCCTCGACTCGCGAGACCAGGTGCCAGACGCCGGGCGCGGGCACCACCGACAGGAGTTCGGGCACCCGGACGCTGCCGGTGACCGCGATCCGCCCCAGGTCGTTGCGGACGAGGTCGACGATCATGATGTTCTCCGCGATGTCTTTCGCGGAGGCGGACAGTGCGTCGGGGTCGGCGTGTGCGGGCAGTGTCCCCTTGATCGGTGAGGAACTGATGATGTTGCCGGTACGACGCAGGAAGGTCTCCGGCGACAGGCTTGCCACCGCACCCCAAACACCCTGCAGGAAAGCCGCTTTCGGAGGGGCCGTGGCTCCGGCGAGGTCGGCGAAGAAGTCCACCGGGTCTGAAGACAACGTGCCGGTGAACCGGGTGCACACGCACGCCTGATACACCTCGCCGGCGCGGATGGCGTCGAGACAGTGTCCGATCGCGGCCAGATGCGGTTCGCGTGCCGGCGGGTTCCAGGCGGTCGTCGTGGGGCGCTCGACCTGCGGGTGCGGGGCGTCGAGCACCGCGTGCGCCCAGTCGGGTATGCCGGTGCCGAGTGTGGACCACTCGCCGTCGCGGAGGACGAGAACACCGTCGGTGAGGCCGCCGGCATTCGTCGGCAGCGCCGACTCGTCGGCGCGCACCGGGAAGCCGATGTGCCCGAACCAGAAGCGGTCCGGGTCGTCGGGCGGGGTGCAGCCCGCGACGATCTCGACGCTCGGCGCGATCACCGCGTCGGCGCCGAGCCAGTCGCCGATCAGCGCCGCGGGCGGCGGGAGTCCCCGGTTGACGGTCTCGGCGTGGAGGGCCCGGAGTGCATCGAGCGCGGACGCGGCCATGTGTGGCGAGGTCGGTCAGTTCTCGTAACGCGGGAACACGGGTGACGGCTTCGGCAGCGCGGTTCCCGCCGCCAGGCGGGTGGCGACGGCGCTGAACTGACGGTCGTCGCCGACCGCGAGCAGGTCGAGGATCTTGTTGGACGACTCCGGCATCACCGGCTGACTCAGCACCGCGACGATGCGCACGACCTCGGCGCACACGTAGAGCACGGTGCCGGTGCGGTCGAGGTCGGTCTTCGCGAGCTTCCACGGCTCCTGCGCGGAGATGTACCGGTTGGTCTCTGCCAGCGTCGACCACAGTGCCTCGAGCCCGAGGTGGATGGCCTGGTTGTCGAAGTGCTCGCGGACGGTGCCGAGCAGCGAGTCGGCCCGGTCCAGCAGGGCCTTGTCGGTGTCGGTCAGATCGGCGACCGCTGGGACCACGCCGTCGAAGTACTTGCCGATCATCGACAGGGTGCGCTGGGCGAGGTTGCCGAACTCGTTGGACAGGTCGGCGTTGATGCGCGACACGATCGCCTCGGCGGAGTACGAGCCGTCCTGGCCGTAGGACACCTCGCGCAGGAAGAAGTAGCGCACCGGGTCGAGGCCGAACTCGTCGATGAGGTTCTCCGGGTCGACGACGTTGCCGACCGACTTGGACATCTTCTCACCCTTGTTGAACAGGAAGCCGTGCGCGAACACCCGCTTGGGCAGTTCGACGCCCGCGCTCATCAGGAACGCCGGCCAGTACACGCAGTGGAACCGGATGATGTCCTTGCCGATGATGTGCAGGTCGGCGGGCCAGAAACGCTCGAAGGTCACCGCGTCGTCGGGGAAGCCGACACCGGTGAGGTAGTTGGTCAGCGCGTCCACCCACACGTACATGACGTGCTCGGGATGGTCGGGGACCGGGACACCCCAGTCGAACGTCGTGCGCGACACCGACAGGTCGGTCAGCCCGCCCTTGACGAAGCTGATGACCTCGTTGCGGCGGACGTCGGGACCGATGAAGTCGGGCTGCGCCTCGTACAGCTCGAGGAGCTTGTCCTGGTAGGCCGAGAGCCGGAAGAAGTAGGTCTCCTCCTCGGTCCAGGTCACCACGTGTCCGGTGTCGGAGGCGACGCGCTCGCCGGCGTCGTTTTTGATCTCGGTGTCGGCCTCGGCGTAGAAGGTCTCGTCGCGCACGTCGTACCAGCCGGAGTACTTGTCGAGGTAGATGTCACCGCGGTCGCTCATCCGCTTCCACAGTTCCTCCGACGCCCTCTTGTGGTCCTCGTCGGAGGTACGGATGAAACGGTCGAAGCTCGAGCCCAGGCGTTCCTGCAACGACTGGAAGCGGTCGGAGTTCCGGTTGGCGAGCTCGGCGGTGGGGATGCCCTCGGCCTGCGCGGTCTGCTGCATCTTCTGCCCGTGGACGTCCGTGCCGGTCAGGAACCGGACGTCGAATCCGTCGAGTCGCTTGAACCGTGCGAGAGCATCGGCGGAGATGTACTCGTAGGCGTGCCCGATGTGCGGTGCGCCGTTGGGATACGCGATCGCGGTGGTGAGGTAGTACGGCCGCCCCGCGCCGTACGAGGTGCCGTCCTCGGCCGGGCCGGACAGATCAGGGCTGGTCAGATCGGGTGCCATAGTGCTCCACAGAGTACCGACCGGCAGCCGCCGACAGCCAATCGCGGGTCGGCCCCGCTCACCGGGATCGGAACGGCCCGATCGCCCGCGCGGTACGGGCGACCGTCTCGTCGGCATCGTCGGCCAGCTCGGTCAGGGTCCTCGACGCCGCATCGCCGGTGATCTCCGCCAGTGCCTGGACCAGGCGCAGCCGTACCGACGGGTCCGGATCGGTGCCGAGGCGGTCCACGAGCCGGGCGACGATCCCGCCGTTGTCGTCCTGCGTCGCCAGGATCTCGGCGGCCTCGACATCGCGGTCCCCGGCGGCGACGAGTTCGACGAGGACGTCCACCGCGGTGTCGACGCCGCGACGGCCGAGGGTGAGGGCGACCGTTCGCCGGACCCCGGGGTCGGGGTCGGTCAACGACGCCTCGAGCACCGCGGTGGCCCGAGCGTCGTCGATCGCGGTGAGTGCGGTGGTCACGCGTCGCCGCACCGTCGCGTCGCCATCGGTCAGCCGGGCGGCGAGCTGGTCGAGCGCTCCCGGAGTCTGCGCCAGCGCCCAGCGGAGCGCGCCGGCGACGTTCTCGTCGGATTCGGCGAGCAGGGCGTCGGTCAGCGCCTCGGCGGACAGTCCGGCCTCGCCTGCTCGCAGCGCCGCGCGCTGGCGGTGGGCGGGGTGTTCGGAGTGCACCGCACGGAGCAGGCCGACCACGTCGAGCACGGCCGGCCAGTCGTCGGCGCCGGTCACCCGGATCTGTTGCAGTCGATTCAGCAACCGGGCGTCGGCGGCCATCCGATCCCTGGTGTCCTGGATCAGCTTCTCCATCAACGCGTCCGGCGCAAAGGACGGATCGTCGAGGGCGCGGCCGACGTCGCGCAGCGACAACCCCAGCGACCGCAGGCTTTCCACGTGCAGCAGACGTTCGATGTCGGCGTCGGAGTACTCGCGGTAACCGCCCGTCGTGCGGCCGGTCGGCCGGACGAGGCCGAGCGCGTCGTAGTGACGCAGCATCCGGGTGCTGACACCCGAACGCCGCGCCACCTCGCCGATCAGCACGGCGGACTCGAATCCTCCACGGACGCGCCGATTTTCGTCATCCGCGTGGCATGCTCGAGCGCAGCGGCGAAGTCGCTGTCCGGGTCGTCGAGGAGTCGCGCGGTGGCCTCGGCATGCGCACGGACCCTGGGCTCTCGATGGCGACGAGCCGTGGTGAGTGCCTCGAGGGACGCCTCACCCAGGGCGGCCAGCGCCCGACTCAGGCTGCGCTGCATTTCGATCGGGCCTCGCCCGAGTTCCCGGGCCAGTTCGCCCGCGAGTGCCGGCTCCTCGCCCGACGGGACGAGGGCCACTGCGGCGCGCCATGCGGTCCGGGCGACCTCGGGATCGGCGTCGTGCAGCAGATCTGTGGTGACGGCCGGCCACGCGGACCGGTCGCCGACCTTCGACAGCGTGTGCAGCGCCTGGCTGCGGGCCTGCGGCAGGTCCGAGACCAGCTCGCCGACGAGCCGCGGCACCGTCACCTCCGCAGGAAGCCTGGTCAGCGCCCACGTCAGCATGTCCCGGACGAAGAAGTCTTCTTCGACGCCGCAGCGCGCGATCAGATCGCCGGTCAGAAGCGGGTCCGGCTGGGTGCCCGCCGCCAGCGCCGCACGCAGACGCGTCGACGGGTCGGGTGCGTACAGTGCGGCCGTGATCGTCTGGGTCATCGTCAACACCTCCTCGCACCCACTACAGACCCTGTCACAGTGTGAAGGTCAAGAAGGGTGACGACGAGGTGTCGAGGTCTGCTCAGATCTCGCGGCGGTAGGGCTCGCAACCGGGAGGCGCTTTGGGCGGTTCCCGATACTCGAGGTCGGGGATCTTCATGCTCACCGGTGCCGACGTGAGGGTGAACTTCTCGCCGTGGTGCGAGAGGTCGATCGGCGGTCCGGACAGCAAACGGTAGGTGGCGTGTTCCTTGTCCACCGCGACCACGAACTTCGACTCCCGCACGATCATGCGGAACGACATGTACGTCAACCGGCTCGGCAACCGCGGTGCGAAGGTGATCTGCCCGCCGAAGTCACGCATGCCGCCGAAACCGGCGACACAGTCGGTCCACGCGCCGGCGAGCGCGGCGATGTGCAGGCCGCTGTTGACGTTGTTGTGCAGGTCGTGAAGATCGGTGAACACCGACTCGGCCAACAGGTCGTAGGCGAGGTCGAGGTAGCCGACCTCGGCCGCGGTGACCGCCTCACAGCACGCCGACAGCGACGAGTCGCGCACGGTGATCGGGTAGTAGTAGTCGAAGTTGCGGAGCTTCTGTTCGGCGGTGAACGAATCGCCGAACAAGTAGGTCGCATAGACCAGGTCGGCCTGCTTGACGACCTGTTTGCGGTAGAGGTCGTAATACGGATAGTTCAAGAGCAACGGGTAGCGACCGACTGAGGACTCGAAATCCCAAGCGCCGAGGAGCGTGAAGGACTCGCACTGCTGATGCACCCCGAGTGCCTCGTCATAGGGGATCGACATGTCGTCCGCGCACGATTCCCAGTGTGCTGCTTCGGCTGTCGTCACCCCGAACTGTTCGGCGAGGTCGGGGCGGCGGTGGACCGCCGCCACCGCGTCGCGTAGGTTCTGCTGCGCTGCGAGGTTGGTGAAGACGTTGTTGTTGACCACCGCCGTGTATTCGTCCGGCCCGGTCACGCCGTCGATCCGGAACTTGCCGTTGACGTCGTGGTGTCCGAGGCCGGCGAACAACCGGGCGGTCTCCACGAGAAGTTCGACGCCGCACTCGGTTTCGAACTGTTCGTCGTCGGTGGCGCGCAGGTAGCGGGCGGTGGCGTTGGCGATGTCGGCGGACACGTGCACACCGGCCGTGCCCGCGGGCCAGTAACCCGAACACTCGTCGCCGTTGATCGACCGCCACGGGAACATCGCACCGCGCTGGCCGAGTTCGGCGGCGCGGGCCTTCGCCTTGTCCATGGTGGCGTGACGCCAGCGGAGCTCCTCGCCGGCCGCGGCGGGCACCGTGTAGGTGAGCATCGGCAGGATGAAACTCTCGGTGTCCCAGAAGGTGTGGCCGTCGTAACCGGGACCGGTGAGTCCCTTGGCCGGGATCGCGCGGGACTGCCCGCGGGCGCCGGCCTGCAGGACGTGGAACAGGGCGAACCGAACCGCCTGCTGGAGTTCGGGATCGCCGTCGAGCTCGATGTCGGCGTCGCGCCAGAAGTCCTCGAGGTAGCGGACCTGATCGGCCTTGAGCGAGTCCCAGCCGGTCTCCATCGCCATCGCCAGCGCCGCGTCGACCTGTGCGCGCAGCGCCGGGACCGAGCGTCGGGCCGACCAGCCGTAACCCATGTACTTGGTGAGGGTCAGGCTCTTGCCCTTCGGCACGTTCGCCGCGATGGTGAGGCGGGCGAGGTCGCCGTCGGCGCGGATGAAGGTGTCGGCCTTGTCCGGGAAGTAGATCTCGTGATCCATGCCGGCGGCGATGTGCAGACCGGACTGCTTGGTGTGGTGGACCAGCATGCCCCAGTAGTTGCGGCAGGTCGCGAGGTCCGACACCAGCGGGGCGTCGAGTGCGGCGGCGAGACGCGGGTCGTTCCCGGGGGCCGGGACCGGCTCGTTGGCCAGGAGGTCGGACTGCAGGACGAGTTTCATGTCCTCGTCGACGGGTTCCACCTCGTAGCGGATGGCCGCGATGGTGCGCTTGGTGAACGAGACGAGACGTTCGGACTTGATGCGCACGGTGCGCCCGGTCGGGGACGTCCAGAGGGTGTGGCGACGCAGTGTGCCGGTGCGGAAGTCGAGTGTCCGTTCGTGTTCTTCGGTACGGCCGTACCGGAGGTCCATCGGCTCGTCCTCGACGAGCAGGCGGATGATTTTGCCGTCGGTCACGTTCACGACCGTTTGGCCCGATTCCGGGTAGCCGTAACCGCTCTCCGCGTAGGGGAGACCGCGCAACTCGTAGAAGCCGTTGAGGTAGGTACCCGGATGATCGACCGGTTCACCCTCCTCGAAGGTGCCGCGTAAACCGATGTGCCCGTTGGACAACGCGAACAACGTTTCGGTGCGGCCGAGCATGTCGAGGTCGACTCCGCCGCTCCACTTCAGCTGCCACGGGTGGATCTCGAACCCGTGTGCCTTGTCCGCGCTCATGCGGGCAGCAATTCGTCGAGATCGTTGACGACGATGTCGGCGCCGGCGGCGCGCATCGCCTCGGCCTGACCCCCGCCGACACGATCTATGCCCACGACGTAGCCGAATTTGCCTGCGCTACCGGCCCGTACGCCGGAGATGGCGTCCTCGAAGACCGCGGCCGCAGCGGGTTCGACGCCCATCAGTTCGGCTCCCAGGAGATAGGAGTCGGGAGCGGGTTTGCCGTTGAGGCCACGCGCGGCGATCTCGAGACCGTCGACGCGGACCTCGACGAATCCCGACAGGTCGGCAGCTTCGAGCACTGGTCCTCCATTCTTCGACGACGTCACGACCGCGATGCGCAGACCGGCATCGCGTGCCGCGTTGAGGTACCGCACCGAACCGGGGTAGGCATGACCTCCGTCTTCGGCGAGGCTGACGAGGAACATGTCGTTCTTGCCGTTCCCGATCGCGGCCACGGTCGCGGGGTCGACGTCGGTGATCCCGCGCGACGCCAGGAAGGCCCGTACCCCGTCCTCGCGGGGACGCCCGTCGACATAGTCGAGGTAGTCCTGGTCGGTGAACTCCACGAAGCCGGGCGCGTCCACGCCGCCCGCGCGATCGGCGAGGAAGGCGTCGAACGTCTTCTTCCAAGCCTTGCGGTGGAGTACCGCGGTTTCGGTGAGGACCCCGTCGAGATCGAAGAGCGCGACAGTGATCACTTCTGGCAATCCCAACACGATCCGCAACGCTACCCGCCTGAGTCGGGTAAGGCGCGATGAAGCGCGATAGCGCGCGTCAGGCGGAGCTGACCGACTGGGCTCCTGTTGCCGGCGAACGACCGTCGTCCCAGAAACCGATGGATTCCAGCTGTGCGATCAGGCGGTCGCGTGCGTCCTCGAAGGCGGAGACGATCTCGGCCTTGATGCCGGCGGTGTCGCCCTCGCGCAGCAGTTCGATGAGTCGCCGGTGGCTGGCCGCGGCGGACAGGCCCCACTCCGTGTCGCTCGAATACAGCTGCAGCGGATTGTATTTGCTGGCCGAGTACTGGAACCAGGCGAGTTTCTTGCTCTCGGCCATCAGGTGCACCTTGCGGTGGAAGGCGAACTCCGCGGACAGCACCTGGTCGGCTCGCCCGGAGTCGACGGCAGTCTCGAGGTCGTCGACGAGCGCAGCCAGTTCGCCAAGATGTTCGTCCAGATGCGGGTTCTGGGCGGCATGACTCGCGAGGCGTGCGGAGAGTTCGGCCTGCATCCAGAAGGTGTCGACGATGTCGCCACGGGTGAGCGTCTCGACGATGAAGCCGCGGTGCAGGGACTGCTTGACGAGTCCCTCGCCGCGGAGGGTCGCGAGCGCCTCGCGGACCGGGGTGACGCTGCACCCGAGTACCGATGCGGTCTCGTCGAGCCGGACGAAGTCGCCCGGCCGCAGGACACCGGTCATGATGCGCGTGCGCAGGTAGTCGGCCACCTCGACGGCCAGCTGTGTCCTGTGTAGTGGTCCCGGGGGGCATCGATCGTTCCGTCCGTTCGCGTCGCTCAATCGACCTTAACCGGCGCGGGACCCTACTGGCCGGTCCACTTCGCCGGAAATCCCGTGGCCGGTGCGTGAACCCCGATGAGACGATGGCGACATGACTCGTCGTTTCGCTCAGGTCGATGTGTTCTCGTCCACCGGCACCGAGGGCAATCCCGTGGCGGTGGTCGTCGATGGCGGTGGTCCCGGTGCTCCCATCGCGGAGGACCGGATGGCGGCCTTCGCGCGTTGGACCAACCTCTCGGAGACCACCTTCGTGCTGCCGCCGACCGATCCGGCCGCCGACTACAAACTGCGGATCTTCACGCCGGGCGGGGAGCTGCCGTTCGCCGGCCACCCGACGCTGGGGTCCGCGCATGCGTGGCTGACCTCGGGTGGACGGCCGAAGGGTGAGGACATCGTGCAGGAATGCGGCGTCGGACTCGTCCGTATCCGCCGATCGGGCCCACGGCTGGCCTTCGCGGCGCCGCCGCTGCGCCGGTCGGGGCCGGTCGATTCCGACACCGTCGACGAGGTCGTGGCGGCGCTCGGTGTCGATCCCGGGGAGGTGCTCGCGGCGGAATGGGTCGACAACGGTCCCGAGTGGATGGTGATCCAGCTGGGATCGGGGGAGCGGGTGCTCGAGGTCCGCCCCGACATCCCCGCCCTCGGCCACCACGAGGTCGGCCTGCTCGGTCTCTACTCGTCGGGCGACGTCTTCGCCGAGGTCCGCGCCTTCGTCCCGGGCATCGGCGTTCCCGAGGACCCGGTCACCGGCAGCCTCAACGCGGGGATCGCGACCTGGCTCCGATCAACCGGGCAGGCGCCGGAGAGTTATGTCGCCGCCCAGGGTGCGGCAATCGGTCGCGCCGGTCGCGTCCACGTCCACGACGACGGGGAGAACATCTGGGTCGGTGGCGACACCGCGACCGTGATCGAGGGCACAGTCGCGCTGTAGTCCGGCACGAGACGTCCGCGGTCTGTGCCAAGGTGATTGCCATGAGCGACGCCAGCGACGCCGCAGCCGGACCCCCGACCGGAGCCACCGCCGACGCTCCTGCCGAGACCCTGAGCAACAAGGCGGCCAAGAAGCGCCGCCGGCGCGAGCCGCCGCCGGATCCGACGCCGTTGCCGGGCCTCGTCGACGCCCACACCCACCTCGCGGCGTGCGGCGGGCGGGATGCCCAGTCGGTCCGCGCCATCCTCGACCACGCGCAGGCGGTCGGCGTCGACCAGATGGTGACTGTTGCCGACGACATGGTCGACGCCCGCTGGGCGGTCGCCGCGGCGGAGTGGGACGACCGGGTCTATGCGGCCGTCGCACTGCATCCGATGCATGCGGGCGACCTGAACGGCGAGACCGCCGCCGAACTCGAGCAGATGGTCCGTCATCCGCGGGTCGTCGCGGTGGGTGAGACGGGACTGGACTACTACTGGCCGGGTAAGTCCGACGACTGCGCGTCGCCGGAGGTCCAGCACGAGACGTTCCGGTGGCACATCGATCTCGCGAAGCGGGTCGGCAAGCCGCTGATGATCCACAACCGGGAGGCCGACCGGGATCTGCTGGACATCCTGGCCGCCGAAGGTGCCCCCGAGACCGTGATCATGCATTGCTTCTCCGGTGACCGGAACGTTGCCCGAGAATGCGTCGACCGCGGGTACATCCTGAGCTTTGCCGGGACTGTGAGCTTCGCCAATGCCGACGAACTGCGCGTCGCGGCCGAATTGGTGCCCGACGAACAGATCCTGGTAGAGACCGACGCGCCGTTCCTGACGCCGCATCCCTACCGTGGCCAGCCGAATCAGTCGTACTGCCTGCCCTACACGGCGCGGGCGATCGCCGAGGTCAGAGGGGTGCCCGAAGAGGAGATGGCCCGTCTGTTAGGCATCAATGCGCGACGCGCCTACAACATCCCATTGCCATAATCTGGCCGGTTCGTTATCGTACTGTGATCCCGCTCGGCCAGAGCGATACATCCGGCTCTCAGCGGTTCACGCTTGCGATGCTCACGCATCCCGAACAGCTCGGATGGTCTTCCGGTCGCGGCGGCGCCTTGTTCCCGACCAGATTGTTGTGCCTTGCCTTCTCTGCCTCCCTCAGTCTCGCCCACGTCGGTCTTCTCCAAGATCAACGGGACCGATTCCCTGCGTGCCCGCCTGGCGGTGGGAGCCGTCTGCGCGACCGTCGCCGCCGGTGGTGTCATGGGCGTCGCGATGCACAAGACCGTCACCATCGACGTCGACGGGCAGACTCGTCAGGTCTCCACGATGGCGATGTCGGTGGAGAGCCTGCTCGAGTCCGAGGGTCTCGCCCCGGCCGACGGTGACAAGGTCAACCCGTCGCTCGACTCCGGTTTCGGCGAGGGCCAGACCATCAAGGTCAACCGTCTGAAGAAGCTCACCCTCGACATCGAGGGCAAGCGCGAGACCATCATCACCAACGCGTCCACCGTGGACCAGCTGCTCGAGGAGCGGGGCCTGGAGCACGCCGCCGAGGAAGCCGACTTCGGCACCGAGGAACTGCCCGTCGACGGCGGCAAGATCGACGTCGCGCTCCCCAAGCCGGTGCAACTGGTCGACGGTCCGGCCAAGAAGCGCCCGGTGGTCGCCGCCCACACCGTCAAGGACCTCCTGGAGGCACTCGGTACGCCGCTCGGCGCCGAGGACAAGGTCGTCCCGGCCGCCGACACCGAGGTCACCCCGGACCTGAAGATCATCGTCACGCGCATCAAGACCGAGGACGTCACCGTCACCGAGCCGGTCGCCCCGCCGGAGGTCAAGAAGGAAGATCCCACCCTCGTCCGCGACCGCAAGGTCGTCGAGAAGAAGGGCACCCCCGGTGAGGCGCGGGTGACGTATAAGGTCACCAAGGTGAACGGACGAGTCGTGAAGCGCGACAAGTTGACGAGCGAGGTGCTCAGCGAGCCCGTCGCCGCCACCGTCCGCATCGGCACCAAGCCGGGAGCGCCGTTCGTCCCGCCGGGCTCCGTCTGGGACGCCCTCGCGCAGTGCGAGGCCACCGGGAACTGGGCCATCAACACCGGCAACGGGTTCTACGGCGGCGTCCAGTTCGACCAGAACACCTGGGAGCGCTGGGGCGGTCTCGAGTACGCACCGCGCGCCGACCTCGCCACCCGCGAAGAGCAGATCGCGATCGCCAAGAAGACCCAGGCCGCGCAGGGCTGGGGCGCATGGCCGTCGTGCACGTCCAAGTTGGGCCTGCGCTGAACGACGACACGCCAGGCGACGCACCGCGACTGCTCGGACCCGCGCAGATCCGCGATCTCGCCGCCGAAGTCGGTGTACGGCCGACCAAGACACTCGGTCAGAACTTCGTCCACGACGCGAACACCGTTCGCCGGATCGTCACGGCCTCCGGCGTCGGCTCTGACGACGTCGTCCTCGAGGTCGGCCCCGGACTCGGGTCGCTGACCCTCGCCCTTCTCGGCACCGCCGGCCGGGTCGTCGCCATCGAGATCGATCCGATTCTGGCGCAACGGATTCCGCAGACCGTTGCCGAATACGCACCGGCGCGGAGCGGCAACTTCGACGTCGTGCTCGCCGACGCCCTGCAGGTCACCCGCGACGACCTGCCCGTCGTGCCGACCGCCCTCGTCGCCAACCTCCCGTACAACGTGTCGGTCCCGGTCCTGCTGCACCTGCTCGGACTGTTCCCCGAGATCACGACCGCCCTGGTGATGGTCCAGGCGGAGGTGGCCGACCGGCTCGCCGCCCCGCCCGGCAGCCGCACCTACGGCGTGCCGAGCGTGAAGGCCCGGTACCACGGCCGCGTGAGTCGCGCAGGTGCGGTGGGGCGCAACGTGTTCTGGCCCGAACCCAAGGTCGAGTCCGGTCTCGTGCGCATCGAGCGCACCGACGACTATCCGATCGACCCGGTGTTCCGGCGGACGGTGTTCGCCGTGATCGACGCCGCGTTCGCCCAGCGCCGCAAGACGATGCGGTCGGCACTGGCCGGCTGGGCGGGCTCCCCGGCGGAGGCCGAGCGCCGGTTGCGCGCCGCCGACATCGATCCCGGTATCCGCGGCGAGAAACTCGACGTCGACGACTTCGTGCGCCTGGCCCGGACCGTCTGAGTTCTCAGTTCGACGCCGCGCGCAGCTTCTCCAGCAGTTCCGGGGCCGCGTTTCGCAGAAAGTCGTCCTGCGTCTCGCCGCCGATCTGCACCAGTGCGATGTCGGTGAATCCCGCCTCCCGGAACGGCTTCACGGCGTCGACGATCTGATCGAGGTCGGGGCCGCACGGGATGTTGGCCGCGATGTCGTCGGGGGTGACGTACTGGGTCGCGGCGGCGAAGCCCGCGGTGGTGCGGAGGTCGGCGTTGACGTCCCAGCCGCCGGCGAACCAGCGGAACTGGTCGTGGGCCCGTTCGACGGCGGCATCGCGGTCCGGGCCCCAGCTGATCGGGATCTGCCCGATGGCGCGGGTGCCCGTGCCGTCGACCGTCCCCGTGGCCGCCTGCGCGTTCCATGCGGAGATGAGGTCGGCGTTCGGCTCGACCGCGATCAGATGATCGGCCAGCGGTCCGAAGGTCTCGATCCCGGAGTCGCCGGCCACGGCGACGCCGATCGGCACCGGCTGATCGGGGAGATCCCAGATGCGCGCGGCGTCGACCTGGAAGAACTCGCCGCGGAAATCGACGAGGTCGCCGGTGTGCAGTTTGCGGATGATCTCGATGGCCTCGGCCAGCATGTCCTGGCGGTCGGTGACCGCGGGCCAGCCCGCGCCGACGACGTGCTCGTTGAGGTTCTCACCCGAGCCCAGCCCGAGAGTGAAGCGGCCGTCGGCGAGGATCTGCAGGGTCGCGGCCTTCTGCGCGACGACGGCCGGGTGGTAGCGGATCGTCGGACAGGTGACGTAGGTCATCAGCTCGACGCGTTCGGTCGCGTGGGCCACCGCCCCCAGGACCGACCACGCGTACGGGGCGTGCCCCTGCGAGGACAACCACGGGAAGTAGTGATCGCTGGACACCTCGAAGTCGAAGCCGGCGCCCTCGGCTCCGATGGCATAGCGGACGAGGTCCTTGGGGCCGGCCTGCTCGGTCATCAGGGTGTACCCGAATCGGGTTGTCATCTTCAACTCCTCTGCGCGTCGCTCGTGGGCGGAGATCAGTCGCTCCGGTGTAGCCGGCGAGCCGTTCGGGTAAACGGACGGCTCGCAGTGCTCCGACCCGGAAAGCAGGTGCAGATGACCCAGGCCAACGAGAGCGGTTCTGTTGACACCGTGTTGCTCGACGTCGACGGGACACTGATCGACTCGACGTATCTCCACGCGCTCGCCTGGATGCAGGCCTTCACCGCGCACGATCTCACCCCGCAGTGGTGGGAGGTCCACCGCGCCATCGGAATGGGTGGCGACCGCCTCGTCGGCGAGATCTGCGGCGACGAGGTCGAGGAGTCGCTGGGCGACACGCTGCGCGACGACTGGGAGCGCCACTATCGGAAGCTGGTACCCGACGTCCGACCGTTGCCCGGTGCCGTCGACTTCGTCCGGGGCCTGCTCGATGCCGGTTATCGGGTGGCGCTGGCATCGTCGGGGAAGGCCGAATTCACCGATGCCGCACTGGAAGTGATGGGCTTCGAGCGGGACGACCTGGCGGCGGTCACCTCGTCGGACGATGCGGACGATTCGAAACCCGCACCCGACATTCTCGAAGTGGCGCTGACGGAGGCCGGCGGCGGCCGGGCGATCGTGGTTGGGGACACGGTGTGGGATGTCGCCTCCGCACATCGGCTCCCCGCCGAGTGTGTCGCGGTCCGGTCCGGGGGATTCGCCGAGGCCGAGCTCCGCGATGCCGGGGCCGTCCTGGTCGTCGACCACGTCGGTGAACTCGCGCGCCGCGGATGGCGGCCCTGAGATCGCCGCGGAGCAGCCCTGAGCGCGTATCCGTATCGGCCCGACTAGTCTGACTCACTGTGTCGCGAACGTCGCTGTCGGTGGTTACCGACTCGGTCACCGCGCGCGCCCCGTCGAAGGTGAACCTCCACCTGGGTGTGGGCCCGCGCCGGGATGACGGGTACCACGATCTGGTCACCGTGTTCCAAGCGCTCTCGTTGCACGACGACATCCGGGTCGCGCGTGCCAACGAGCTGTCCGTGACAGTTCGTGGTGAGGGCGCCGGTTCGGTGCCCGCCGACGCCTCCAACCTCGCGGCCCGTGCGGCTCAGGCCCTGGCCGGGTGGGCGGACCGTGCGGGGTACGTCGCGATCGGGATCGAGAAGACGATCCCGGTCGCCGGGGGCATGGCGGGCGGCAGCGCGGATGCGGCCGGGGCTCTCGTGGCGCTCGCGCATCTGTGGAAGCTCGACATCTCGCGTGACGAACTCGCCGAGATCGCAGCCGGTCTCGGGAGCGACGTCCCGTTCGCCCTCCACGGCAACACGGCGCTGGGCACCGGCCGCGGTGAGCAGCTGATGCAGGTGCTCTCCCGCGGCGAGTTCCACTGGGTGCTCGCCCTCGCGCGCGAGGGTTTGTCGACGCCCGCGGTGTACAAGGAGCTGGACCGGTTGCGCGACACCAGGTCTGGTGACGTCGACGAGGAGGGCGACTTCCTGCGTTCCCCCGACGACCTGATGCAGGCGCTCGCCTCCGGTGATCCCCGCGCGGTGGCACCGTTGCTGCACAACGACCTCCAACCGGCCGCGCTGAGTCTGCAGCCGACGCTGCGTCGCACGCTGCGTGCCGGGGTGGACGCGGGTGCCCTCAACGGGATCGTGTCGGGATCGGGCCCGACGTGTGCGTTCCTGTGTGCGGACGAGCAATCCGCGGTGAACGTCGCCGCCGAGCTGTCGGGAGCGGGCGTCGCGCGCGCGGTCCGCACCGCGAGTGGTCCCGCACCGGGAACCCGCGTCCTCGGCACGGACTGAGACCGGCACAACTCCCTGACCTCGTCTTCTCGGGCGAGTCACTACAGTAGTGCGGGTGCTCCGCAGACTCCTGACCGCCGTGTTGACGTTTTTCGTCGCCGTGCTCGTCGGCCTCGGGTCGTTCGTATCGACGCCGCTGTCGTCGGCCGCGGCCCCCGACAACGGATTCGTCTTCGCCACCACCGACGTCTCCGACGATCAGCTCCCGTCGGCAGCGGCTGCCGGCACCCGTCTGACCTATGCGACGCGGGATCAGCGTGGACGTCCGGCGATGGCGACCGGTGTCTTCTGGGTCCCGCGCGGCACACCGCCGGCCGGGGGATGGCCGGTGGTCTCCTGGGCACACGGCACCGTCGGTATCGCCGACGATTGTGCGCCCACGAAGCACCGGCTGGGGGACGGGGTCGAAGCACCCGTGCGGGCCGCGCTCGACGCCGGTTACGCGGTGACCGCCACCGACTATGCCGGACTCGGATCGGCCGGGGAGACCGACTATCTCGGCGGTGCCGCCGCGGCGTACTCGGTCATCGACATGATCCGCGCTGCACGGTCGGTCGACGCCGCGCTCGGCGATTCCTGGGTGTCGGTCGGACATTCCCAGGGTGGCCACGCGGCTCTGCATGCGGCGCACCGTCAACCGGCGTATGCCCCGGAGCTCCCGGTCAAGGGTGCGGTCGCGATCGCCCCGGTGTCGTCTCTGGAGAACCTGTTCGGTCTCTTCGGACCCCGGATTCCAGGACTCGGTGCCCTCAACGTCCTGAGCGCGCCGTTCCTCTACACCCTTGCGGGCCTCGACCATTCGCAGCCGGAATTGAAGATCGAAGACTTTCTCACCGACAGCGGCAAACGGTTCCTGGACCGGTCCCGCGCCCGCTGCAACGGTGACGTCGTCGCCGCGCTGCGGTCGGTGTCGCCGGGATCGCTTGTCGCGTCGTCGTTCACCGAGGATCAGAGGTTCCGTGACGCGCTGCGTGCCTATGCCGAGGTCCCGACCGCCGGCTACCCGGCCAAGGTCACCATCGCCCACGGCATCCTCGACCCGGTCCTGCCGTATCCGCTGAGCCGTTCGCTGCGGTCGGCGATGGAGCGCAACGGCACGAGCGTCGACCTGAAGACCTATGCCCGCGCCGACCACAGCAGCGTCGTCGACGGGTCACTGCCCGATGTCATGGCGGCCGTCCGAGAGGCCTTCGGTCGTTAGGCGGGTTCGGCTGATCACTCGAGGGCTTCGCCGAGCTCCATCCAGCGTTCCTCGATCTCGGCGAGTTCGGACTCCATCTCCCGGATGCGTTCGGTCTCGGCGGCCAGACCCTGATAGTCGGACTGGTCGTGGTCGGCGAGAGCGGTGCGGGCCTCGTCGATCTTGCTGTGCAGCTTGTCGATCCGGCGCTCCAGTGCCGCCAGCTCCTTGTTCGCTGCCCGCAGTTCCGCGCCGCTGAGTGCAGAGGTGGATTCGCTCGACGAGCCGCTTGAGCCCGACGGCGTCGCGGACGCAGATTCCTTCTGCTGTGCTGCACGGAGTTTCAGGAACTCGTCGACACCGCCGGGGAGATGGCGCAGCTTGCCGTGCATCACGGCGAACTGCTGATCGGTGACACGCTCGAGGAAGTACCGGTCGTGCGACACGACGATGAGGGTGCCGGGCCAGGAGTCCAGGAGATCCTCGAGGGCGGCCAACATGTCGGTGTCGAGGTCGTTGGTCGGCTCGTCGAGGATCAGCACGTTCGGGGCATCGAGCAGGATGAGCAGCAACTGCAGACGACGCTTCTGACCACCGGACAGGTCCTTGACCGGGGTGGACAGCTGGGCACTGTCGAAGCCGAGGCGTTCGAGCAGCTGCGAGGGGGAGAGCTCCTGCGCCTTCGAGCCGGAGCCGAAGGTGTAGGTGGTCTGGAGGTCGGCGATCACCTTCCGGACCGGGTCGTCGAGGAAGCGGTCGAGGTCGTCGAGGCGCTGGGTGAGGGTGGCGACCTTGACGGTCTTGCCGCGCTTGACCTTTCCGCCGGTCGCTTCGACCGTGCCCGCGATGAGCCCGAGCAGCGTCGACTTTCCTGCACCGTTCACCCCGAGGATGCCGGTCCGTTCACCCGGGGCGAGGCGCCATTCGACTCCGTCGAGGACGTCGCGGTCGCCGTAGGAGACCGACACGTCGAGGAGGTCGACGACATCCTTGCCGAGGCGTGCGGTGGCCAGCGACTGGAGGGCGACCTTGTCGCGGACGGGCGGGACGTCGGCGATGAGGGCGTTGGCCGCGTCGATGCGGAACTTCGGCTTGGAGGTGCGGGCCGGTGCGCCGCGGCGCAGCCACGCGAGTTCTTTCCGTGCCAGGTTCTGCCGCCGCGCCTCGATGGTCGCGGCCTGCCGGTCACGTTCCACACGCTGGAGGATGTAGGCGGCGTATCCGCCTTCGAACGGTTCGACGATCCGGTCGTGCACCTCCCAGGTGACCGTGCAGACCTCGTCGAGGAACCAGCGGTCGTGGGTGACGACCAGCAGTCCGCCGGCGTTGGCGGGCCAGCGGCGCTTGAGGTGGTCGGCGAGCCACGTGATGGCCTCGACGTCGAGGTGGTTGGTCGGCTCGTCGAGCGCGAGGACGTCGTGTTCGCCGGCCAGGAGCCGGGCGAGCGACACGCGGCGGCGCTGACCGCCGGACAGGGAACCCGTCGTGGCATTCCAGTCGACGTCGCCGAGCAGTCCACCGATCACGTCGCGGACCTTCGCGTCGCCTGCCCATTCGTGTTCGGGACGGTCGCCGACGACGGCGTGTCCGACGGTCTCGTCGTCGTCGAAGCGGTCGACCTGGTCCAGGACGCCGACGCGCACCCCGCCGCGCACCGTGACGCGGCCGGAGTCGGGTTGCTTGCGGCCCGCGAGCATCGCCAGCAGGCTCGACTTGCCGTCGCCGTTGCGCCCGACGATGCCGATCCGGTCGCCCTCGTTGACGCCGAGGGACACCGAGTCGAAGACCTTGGTCGTCGGGTATTCCAGACCTAGGGTTTCCGCGCCGAGAAGATGAGCCACGCCGACCAGGTTAGTGACCGGTCATGTGCGAGCTACCGGCGGATCGCGCCGTTGATCATCATGGCGATCGCGAATGCTCCCGCCTGGTTGACGTGATAGGGCATCGCGATCCGGTTCGACAGCGCGCTCTCGTACCAGGGCGTGATCAGATTGCACGGATCGTGCCCGAGCGACCCGCGATTGGCGTCGACGAAACGGCCCTCGACCTTGGTCGTCGCGCGCAGCAGGGCGTCGTTGGCGCGGTGGAACACCTGCCGCATCCACCGGGCGTCGGGATCGCTGAGCGGGATCAGCGGCCAGCAACCGCTGTTGCCGATGAACCCGCCGAGGCCGACGACGATGATCTGTGCGCGGGGTGCCTTCTTGCGGATCGCCCGCAGCGCCGGGGTGACGCGGTCCTCCATGCGCTGCACGCGCCACCGGACCTCGTTCTCGAGGCGCGGATTGTTCCGGCAGCGTCGGTCGGTGAGCGGCTGGCGGATCTTGCACTGCGAGAGGATCGCGGCCCACTGCATGTCGTTGCCGCCGATGCTGACGGTGATGAGCTGCGCATCGCGGGGAACCAGGTTCAGCTGGGCCGTCTTCGCCCCGCGCGGGGTGTGCTGCGCGGCGCGATAGAGATGCGCGGACTGCGCCCCGGCACACGAGATGTCGACGAAGCGCCGCGGCAGCGTCATCGCCGCCACGTACTTCGGATAATTGAGCGCCGACCGTTTGCAGCCGTCGAAGTAGCCCGGCGTCGGTGTGAAGAACCCGCCCGACGCGCGCGAGTCGCCCATGGCGATGTACGGGCCGCCGGTGAAGCGGGTGGGCGCGGCCTGCGCGGGGGATGCCGTTGCGGCCACCAGTGCTGTCACGAATGCGGTGATCAAGACCGCCGCCAGTAGACGTACCCCGCGCTTAGACTCCCGCACCAACTGTTTCCCGCACTTTCCCACGTCCCGACCCACTGCTTCGCTCAGCGAATATTAAGGCAAGCAGATCACGCCCGTACGCAGAGTGCGTCATCGGTGCTGCCTCTCGGCACTGATTTCGCATTATGTGGGGACGGCGTTACTTCGGAACCAGCAACGGCCCATATGCGTCCAACGAAGCATGGTGATACCGACGGCGCTCCGCACCCTCGCCCTCGCCCATGACGGCTTGGTCACCGTCGACGAGGCTCACGAGCACGGCCTGAGCAACGGCGCGATCGCGCGTCGGGTGAAGTCCGGGGAGTGGGTTCGTGAGGCGCACGGGCTCTACCGCCTGGCTGATCATCCGGTCACCAACCGCTCCCGAACCCGGGTCGCGACGTTGTCGGTGTCTCAGGACGCGGTACTCAGCGGGCTGGCAGCGGCCTGGTGGCACGGTGTGGCGACCAAGCGGCCCGCCGTCGTCACGGTCACCGGTCCCAAGAGTTGGAAGGGCACGGCAGTGAAGGGCAGAAAGGTCATCCGGCGAACCCTGAGCGGCGCGGACGTCGTCGTTCACAAGGGCCTTCGCGTGACGGCGCTTCCACTGTCCGTCCTCGAGGGCGCTGTCGAAGACAGCATGGACGTGATCGATCGGGCACTCCAGCGCGAGAAGGTGACGGTCGAGGCGTTGGTCGCGGTGTATCAACGTCGACGCAAGTGCCAGGGCGCTGCCGAGATGGGAAAGATGCTCGTCCTGGTCGGGTCGGGTGCCCGATCTGCTGCGGAGCGACTCGCCGTCGACGTGTTCGAGGAGCACCGCATCACCGGGTGGGTCGCCAATCATCCCGCCGCAGGCTACGTCATCGACTTTGCCTTCCTTGCCGAGAAGGTGGCCGTCGAGATCGACGGGATGGCCTACCACCGCGACACTGAGGTCTTCCAATCCGACCGCACCCGACGCAACGTCCTGATCACCGCCGGGTGGACGGTTCTCAACTTCACCTGGGCGGACCTGCTGGAGAAGCCGGGGTACGTTGCGGCGCAGGTCGAATACGCTCTACGCCAAACACAAAGTGCGGGATGAGTGCTGGAATCCAGCACTCATCCCGCACTCTGGGCGAGAGCGGGAACCTAGAGCCCCAGATCCTTCGCGATGATCGTCTTCATGACCTCGCTGGTGCCGCCGTAGATGCGCGTGACGCGGGTGTCGGCGTAGAGGCGGGCGATCGGATACTCGAGGACGTAACCGTAACCACCGTGCAGCTGCAGGCACTTGTCGATGACCTTGCCCGCGGTCTCGGTCGCGAACAGCTTGGCGCGCGCGGCATCGGGGACGGTCAGTTCGCCCTCGTTGTGCAGCTCGAGTGCACGGTCGACGATGGCGCGGATGGCCTCGACCTCGGCCGAGCACTCGGCGAGCACGAACTTGGTGTTCTGGAACGCCGCGACCGGCCTGCCGAAGACGTCGCGCTCCTTGGTGTAGGCGATGGCGTGCTGGACGGCCGCGGCGGCGGTGGCCGATGCCCCGATCGCGATGGTCAGACGCTCCTGCGCGAGGTTGTGGCTCAGGTACGTGAAGCCGGCTCCCTCCTCGCCGAGCAGATCCTCCACCGGCACCTTCACCGAGTCGAAGGACAGCTCGGCGGTGTCGGACGCCTTGAGCCCGATCTTCTCGATCTTGCGGCCCACCGCGAAGCCCTCGGACTTGGTGTCCACCACCAGGATCGACAGCCCCGCACGACGGTTCTCGGGATCGAACGGCGTGGTGCGGGCGACGACGAGGATGCGGTCGGCGAGGGCGCCGCCGGTGATGAAGGTCTTCGCGCCGTCGAGTACGTAGTGCGAGCCGTCCTCGGACAGCTTCGCGGTGGTCGCGATGTTCGCGAGGTCCGAACCGGTGCCGGGCTCGGTCATCGCGATCGCGAACATGAGTTCGCCGGAACAGAATCCGGGGATCCAGCGCTCCTTCTGCTCCTGGGTCCCGTACTCCATCAGGTAGGGCAGGATCAGGTTCGAGTGCACCGAATAGCTGCCGAAGGTGACGCCGGCCGCGGAGGTCTCCTCGGCGATCACCAGTGAGTAGGTGAAGTCGCTGACGCCACCGCCGCCGAACTCCTCGGGGGCCTCGATGCCCAGGACGCCGAGATCGCCGAGCCGGTTGTAGAACTCGCGCGGGGAGTGCCCCTGCTTCTCCCAGTCGTGGTAGACGGGCGTGACTTCCTTGGCGATGAAATCGCGGATCGTCTTGCGGAAGGCCTCGTGGTCCTCGGTGAAGATGCGACGCTGCATGGTCAGTTCCTAAAGGTGTTGGGGAAGAGGGGGGTTGATTACTGCTCGCGGTACTCGCGCAGGAGTCCCTTGGAGATGATCTGCTTCTGGATCTCGCTGGTGCCCTCGCCGATGAGCAGGAACGGGGCGTCGCGCATCAGGCGTTCGATCTCGAACTCCTTGGAGTAGCCGTAGCCGCCGTGGATGCGGAACGACGCCTGGGTGACCTCGGCGCAGTACTCGCTGCACAGGTACTTGGCCATCCCGGCGGCGACGTCGTTGCGTTCGCCGGAGTCTTTGAGCCGCGCAGCGTTGACCATCATCAGGTGCGCGGCCTCGACCTTGGTCGCCATCTCGGCGAGCGAGAAGGCGATGGCCTGATGCTCGGCGATGGGCTTGCCGAAGGTGGAGCGCTGCTGGGCGTACTTCACGCCGAGTTCAAAGGCGCGCTGGGCGATTCCGCACGCCCGCGCGGACACGTTCACGCGGCCGACCTCGACCCCGTCCATCATGTGCGCGAAACCCTTGCCGGGCACGCCGCCGAGGATGTCGGTGGCCGGCGCGCGGTAGCCGTCGAAGACGAGTTCGGTGGTGTCGATTCCCTTGTAGCCCATCTTGTCCAGCTTGCGGGGGATGGTCACGCCCGGGACCACCTCGCCGAAACCGGCGGGCTTCTCCACCAGGAACGTGGTCAGGTTCTTGTGCGGGCGCTCCTCGCCCTCCTCGGTACGGACAAGGGCCGCAACCAGAGTCGACGACCCGCCGTTGGTCAGCCACATCTTCTGACCGTTGATCACGTAATTGTCGTCACCGTCGCGCTTGGCGGTCGTCTTGATCGCCGCGACGTCGGAGCCGAGTTCGGGTTCCGACATGGAGAACGCGCCGCGCACCTCGCCGGTGGCCATCCGCGGCAGGAACCGCTGCTTCTGCTCGTCGGTTCCGTGCTGGCGCAGCATGTACGCGACGATGAAATGGGTGTTGATGACGCCCGAGACGCTCATCCAACCGCGGGCCAGTTCCTCGACGCACAGTGCGTAGGTGAGCAGCGATTCGCCGATGCCGCCGTACTCCTCGGGGATCATCAGGCCGAACAGGCCCATCTCGCTCATGCCGTCGACGATGGCCTGCGGGTACTCGTCCGCATGCTCGAGTTCCTGCGCATTCGGGATGATCTGTTTGTCGACGAAAGATCGCACGTTGGCGACGATCTCCGTCTGGATCTCGGTGAGGCCCAGGGTCTGCGCGAGACGGGTCATGGTGGTGAGTTCTCTCCCGTGAGTGGGCGGTGCGGGTCGCACCGACGGGCGGATGTGGGACGCAACATACCCAAGCATGCCGTCCGGCGTCCGGCGGAAGTAGACGCGATGCGCTAAGGGTGCGATAGCGCGGGCCAATGACCCACGACCGTCTCCGGAAGCGGATCGGACAGTGTTCGCGCCTAACCCTCCGATAGGGCTGACCAATGCGGCCTGTTCACGGCGTTGTGACCCCTGACACATAGGCTGCGACAGTCGGAGCCTTCATCGAGCGCCTGTTGCGGCGACGGGAACACGCCCCGTTCAATCGGGTGCAGATGTGATCCACCACACTTGATTCGCATCGTCCCCCAGACCCCCGATTCCATTCCCCCTGGAAGAGGTACACCCCTATGACGGTCACGACCGCCTCCGGATCCGGCCCCGGCAGGAAGCCCTCGGCCTCCGCCGCTGCCGACGCTCCCACCACCTCCGACTTCGAGACGCTCGCCGCCCAGCGCGGCGGCGTCGGCCCGCTCGGCGAATCCCGGCTCACCGCCTGGAGCCTGACCTCCTTGCTGGTCAGCCTGTACGTCATCAACTATGCCGACAAGGCCGTGCTCGGCATCATCGCCAAGCCGCTGCGTGAGGAACTGGGCCTCAGCGCCTCGCAGATCGGCCTCGTCGGCAGCCTGTTCTTCCTCACCTTCACCATCGGCGGGTTCTTCGCCGGCCTGCTCAACCGCTGGATGACGCTGCGCTGGTCGCTGGTCCTCCTCGGACTGTGCTGGGCCGCCGCGATGCTCCCGATGATCGCGGTCGCGGGCTTTGCGGTCCTCCTCATCAGCCGGCTGTTCCTCGGCCTCGCCGAGGGGCCGTCGTCGGCGTTGCTGCACACGGCCGCCTATGCCTGGCACCCGCCCGCCCGCCGCGCGCTGCCCGGTGCACTCCTGGCCGGTTCCGCGTCGATCTCCAAGATCGCCATCGCGCCGCTGCTCACCGTGATCACCGTCAGCTTCGGCTGGCGTTGGGCACTGTTCGCGCTGGCCGCCGCCGGTGTCGTCTGGGCCGTCGTGTGGCTCTCGGTCTGGCGCCCTGGACCCTACATCGCGAGCGGCAAGACCAAGAAGGTCGACGACAGTGAGAAGGGTGAGGATTCCCCGGCCGACGCCGAGCCGGCCACCCCGTGGATCAAGATCTTCCTCGCGCCGACCTTCATCACCGGAGCCCTGCTCGTCATGAGTGTCTATGCACTGGTGTCCGTCGTGCTGACCTGGCTGCCGTCGTACTTCGAGGACGGCCTCGGATACAGCCAGCTGCAGTCCGGTTCGATGTTCGCGTTCCCGTCGATCGTCGGCCTCGCCCTGATGCTGCTGAGCTCGGTCACCAGCGACCGCATGATCACCAAGGGCGCGTCACCGCGGGTGCTCCGCATCGTCGTCCCGTCGGTGGGCGTCCTGATCTCCGGTGTGATGCTTTTCCTGCTGCCGTCGATCAGCACCCCGATCATCTGTGTCCTGATCCTGTCGGTCGGCTACGGGTTCGCCGCCATGGTGTTCCCGCTGTTCAACGCAGCTGTTGCGGAGATCTGTCCGCCGCGCCAGACCGCCGGCACCCTCGGTGTCTTCCTGGCGATCATGGCCATCGGCGGCCTCGTTGCGCCGTACGCCACGGGTGTCATCGTCGACGCCGCGGCCACCCCGGCCGAGGGCTATGCCACCGCGTTCCAGGTGCTCGGACTGGTCGCCTCGGTCTGTGCCGTGCTGACGCTGGTCTTCGCCAACCCGGTGCGCGACCGCAAGCGTCTGCGCCCGCATGCGGTCCTGACCGCCTGAGGAAGCACCTCGCCCATAGGCAGCGCCTCATCGTCCGTGAGTGGGAATCGACTTGTCCGCCAGACCCGTTCGTGGTCGGCTCGATAGGACGGGTGACTTCCGCTCACGGACGTCCTCGGTTCCACCCACAATGCACATCCACTGCCCGACATTCTTAGGAGACCTCATGCGCGATGCAGTGATCGTCGACGCCGTCCGCGCCCCGATCGGACGCCGCCGCGGAGCCCTGTCCGGAATCCACCCGGCCGACCTGTCCGCCCACGTCCTCGAGGCTCTCGTCGAGCGGACCGGGGTCGAACCCGCGATCGTCGACGACGTCGTGTGGGGTTGCGTCAGCCAGTCGTCGGAGCAGGCCGGCAACATCGCGCGTACCGCGATCCTCGCGGCCGGATGGCCGGAATCGGTCCCCGGCACCACCGTCACTCGTGCGTGCGGATCGAGTCAGCAGGCCGTCAGCCAGGCCGCCGCCGCGGTCATCTCGGGCCAGCAGGACGTCGTCATCGCCGGTGGCGTGGAGTCGATGAGCCGGGTCGCGATGGGCAGCTCGGCCCCCAACGGCGAGCACCAGCCGGCCACCGTCCTCGACCGCTACGGCATCGACAAGTTCAGCCAGGGCCTGGGCGCGGAGACCATCGCCTCGAAGTGGGGTTTCGACCGCACCCGCCTCGACGAGTACTCCCTGCGCTCACACGAACTCGCGGCCGCCGCCGTCGACCGCGGTGCATTCGACGGTCAGCTCGCCCCGATCCCCGGTGTGCTCGAAGGTGACGAGGGCATCCGCCGCGGCGGCACCCTGGAGTCGCTCGGCAAGCTCAAGCCCGCGTTCGCCGAGGACGGCGTCATCCACGCCGGCAACTCCTCGCAGATCTCCGACGGCTCGGGTGCACTGCTGATCATGTCGTCGGAGACGGCGAAATCGCATGGCCTGACGCCGATCGCCCGAATCCACACCGCGGTCGTCGCCGCCGACGACCCGGTCATCATGCTGACCGGCCCCATCCCGTCGACGGCCAAGGCGCTCAAGCGTTCCGGTCTGTCGATCGACGACATCGGGGCCTTCGAGATCAATGAGGCCTTCGCGCCGGTGCCGCTGGCCTGGCAGGCCGAGACCGGCGCCGACATCGAGCGACTCAACCCGCTCGGCGGCGCGATCGCCGTCGGCCACCCGCTCGGCGGTTCGGGTGCCATCCTGATGACCCGCCTCGTGCACCACATGCGCGACAACGGGATCCGCTACGGCCTCCAGTCGATGTGTGAGGCCGGCGGCATGGCCAACACCACCATCCTCGAACTCCTCTGACCTACACCCCTGATCCGGGTCACCCCACTTCGAAAGGCACAACAGCACAATGGAACTCAAGGGACTCTCGGTCGCGATCACCGGTGGCGCCTCCGGTCTGGGCCTCGCCACCGCCAAGCGCGTCGTCGACGCCGGCGGCCTGGTCACCCTGATCGACCTCCCGTCCTCCGACGGCCAGTCCGTCGCCGACGGTCTGGGTTCGGCGGCGTCCTTCGCCGCCGCCGACATCACCGACGCCGAACAGTTCGCGGCCGCACTCGATGTCGCCGACGAGCGCGGTGGACTGCGTGGACTCGTGCACTGCGCAGGCGCGGGGCGTCGTATGCGCATCCTAGACAAGGAGGGCAAGGCCGGATCGGCGGAGGACTTCGAGTTCGTCATCAAGCTCAACCTCGTCGGCTCGTTCCACGCTCTGTCGCTGGGTGCCGAGCGCATCGCGCGCCTCGAACCCATCGACGGCGAGCGTGGCGCCATCGTCATGACCGCCTCGGTCGCCGCGTTCGAGGGCCAGATCGGCCAGATCAACTACTCGGCCTCGAAGGCCGGCATCGTCGGCATGACCCTCGTGGCCGCCCGCGACCTGGCCAGCAAGCTGATCCGCGTCAACACCATCGCGCCCGGCACCATGGACACCCCGCTGCTGGCCCGCTTGCGTGACGACGTGCGCGAATCCCTCGCGGCGAGCATCCCCAACCCGTCGCGTCTCGGCCGCCCCGAGGAGTTCGGCCAGCTCGCGGCCAACATCCTGGAGAACGCGTACCTCAACGGCGAGACCATCCGACTCGACGGCGCGATCCGCATGGCACCGCGATGAGCGACGGCACGCCGACGACGCTCAACTACCCGGACACGAGCATGGCGGTCGTCCCCGCCAGCATGGCCGCGCTGTACGGCGACCGTGCGGCGGTGGTCGACGGCGAGACGACGCTGACGTACACCGATCTCGACGCGCGGTCGGCGGCGGTGGCGTCGGCGCTCCGGTCGGCGGGTGTCGCCGAACGAGACGTGGTGCTGATCTACCTCACCAACAGCATCGAATTCGTTGTCTCCTACTACGGTTCGTTGCGCGCCGGTGCCACGGTCACCCTCGTCAACCCGTTGCAGCCGGTACCCGGCTTGCATCGTCAGATCGTCGAAACGGGTGCGGTGGCCGGCTTCACGCAGTTCGAACAGTCCGGTCGGCTCCTGTCGGCCGCCGCCGACTCGCCGCTGTCCACCGTGGTGGTCGTCGACGGTTCGGCCGCGGCGGTCGAGGGCCTGGGGGCCGAGGGCGTGCGGGTAACCTCGCTCGACGAGTTCGTCGCCGGGCACGCTGAAGCTCCCGCCGTCACCGTGACCTCCGAGGACGTCGCGCATCTGGCGTTCACCGGTGGGACCACCGGCGTCTCGAAAGGCGTTCGGGTTCTTCATCGCAACGTTCTGGGCAACGCCACCCAGATGATCGGGTGGCGTGCCGGGCACGCGATCGAGGTCGGCGACCACGGTCTGCTGCGATTGACACCGCGTGCGGGCTCCGATCGCGGAGTGGTCCCGGGTGATGCCGCGACCGTCGTCGTGTCACCGCTGTTCCACGCCCACGCGCTGATCAACATGACGTTCCTGTTGCTGTGCGGCGCAACGCATGTGTTCGCCGGACGATTCGAACCCGGGCGGATGCTCGCGCTGATCGAGCAGCACCGGGCGTCGTATGTGACCGGCAGCCCGGCGATGTGGCATGCACTGGCCGTCCACCCCGACGTCGAGTCGCGCGATCTGACCTCGGTGCGGGTGGTCTCCTCGGGCGCCGCCCCGATCGACCTGGTGACGCTCGAGCAGCTCGAGAAGGCGTTTCCCGCGGCGGCGATCGTCGAGGGTTACGGCCTCACCGAGGCGACGTGCCTGGTCTCCTCGGCGCCGCTCACCGCGAAAGGCCAGTACCGGCTCGGCAGCGTCGGACTCCCGACCTTCGACACCGAAGTAGAGATCCGGGCCGCCCACGACCCGACGGTCGTCCTGCCGACCGGGGAGCGGGGACAGCTCTGGGTCCGCGGACCACAGGTCACCGACGGCTACCTCGGTCATCCCGAGAAGACCGCGGAACAGTTCGTCGACGGCTGGCTCGACACCGGCGACATCGCCTTCCGCGACGCCGACGGCTACATCTACATCTGCGACCGCGCCAAGGACATGCTGATCTACAAGGGCTACAACGTGTATCCGCGTGAGCTCGAGGAGATCCTGGTGACCCACCCCGACGTCGCGGCTGCCGCGGTCGTCGGACGCGAGGCCGGACCCGTCGGCCAGGAACCGGTGGCGTTCCTGGTCCCCAAGGGCGGCCACGTCATCGACGAGGACGCGGTCGCCGCGTTCGTCGCCGAACAGGTGTTGCCCTACAAGAAGATCCGCGACGTCGTCGTCGTCGAGGAGCTGCCGACCTCGGCGGCCGGCAAGGTCCAGAAGGTCGCCCTGCGGGAGCGTCTGACGCACGCCTGAGCCACGCCCTCGTCGGTTGAGCCACGAGCCCGCGGGAGGGTTTCCCTCCCGCGGGCTCGCTTCCTTCCCGCGTGTGCCGGCCGATCAGCGGGAAGGAATTGGTCCCGCGCGAACAGCGGCCCATCCTCTCGCGAGGATGGGCCGCTGTTGTCGTTGCGCTCAGCGCTGGGCGTTCTTGGTGCCCTGCTTGTAGAGGTTGCGTCCGATGATGAGGCGCTGGATCTCGCTGGTGCCCTCGTAGAGGCGCAGCAGGCGGACCTCGCGGTAGATGCGCTCGACCGGGACGTCGCGCATGTAGCCGCTGCCGCCGTGGATCTGCACGGCGAGGTCGGCGACCTTGCCCACCATCTCGGTGCAGTACAGCTTCGCGGCCGACGGTGCGACGCGCCGGTCGGTGTTGTCGACCCAGGCGCGGGCGGCGTCGCGCACCAGGGCCCGGCCGGCCATCACGCCGGTCTGCTGGTCGGCCAGCATGGCCTGGACCAGCTGGAACTCCCCGATCGGGCTGCCGCCCTGGGTGGCGGTCGCGGCCCAGGCGATCGACTCGTCGAGCGCACGCTGGGCGGTTCCGACCGACAGGGCGGCGATGTGCACGCGACCGCGGGCGAGGGACATCATCGCGGCCTTGTACCCGACGTCCTCGCTGCCACCGATGAGCGCGGCGTTCGGGACGCGCACGCCGTCGAAGTGGACGTCGGCGGTCCAGGCGCCCTCCTGGCCCATCTTGCGGTCCTTGGTGCCGACGGTGAGTCCGGCGGAGTCGGCCGGGACGAGGAACACCGCGATGCCGGTGCCGTTCTCGTCGGCCGGGCGGGTGCGGGCGAACACGACGAAGAGGTCGGCCAGCGGCGCGTTGGTGATGAAGCGCTTCTCCCCGGTGATGACCCAGTCGTCGCCGTCGCGAACGGCCTTGGTGCGGAGGCCCGCGGGGTCCGAACCGGCGCCCGGTTCGGTCAGTGCGAAGGAGGCGACGACCTCACCGGAGGCGATCCTCTCCAGCCAGGCGGCCTTCTGCTCGTCGGTGCCGAAGTTCACCAGCACCTGGCCGGCGATGCCGTTGTTGGTGCCGAACATCGAGCGCAGTGCGAGCGAGGTGTAGCCGAGTTCCATGGCGAGTTCGGCGTCCTGGGTCAGGTCGAGTCCGAGCCCGCCCCATTCCTGCGGGATCGCGTAACCGAAAAGGCCCATGTCCTTGGCGGTTTGGCGGATATCCTCGGGAATCGCGTCGGTGTCGAGGATCTCCTGTTCGCGTGGCACGACGACCTCACGCACGAATTCTCGAGTCGCCGCCAGGATGTCGGCGAAGTCTTCCGCGCTCACCTGAGAGGTGGCGGTCGGTTGTTGCGTCACTCCGGTCATGGTGCCACTCTTGCGCGTCCACGGTGAGGGGTCCAATACGAAACCGGGATCGCTCCGATAGCCGTTGCGTATGAAACGAACGCGTTCGACGCCGGATTCGCGGGTTAGATTACTGGCATCACCCGGCGCCTCACGCCGCCGCTGGTGTCTGCACCAGAACCCCATCGGAAGGACCGAAGATGTCATCCACCACCGCCCAGCCGCTGCTCGAGGGACGAACCGCCGTCGTGACCGGTGGCGCCCAGGGCATCGGCTTCGAGATCGCCCGGTCCTTTGTGGACGCGGGCGCCAAGGTGGTCCTGGGTGATCTCAACCTCGACGCCGCGCAGGCCGCCGCCGACAAGCTCGGTGGCCGCGACGTCGCCCGCGCCGTGAAGTGCAACGTGGTCGACGGCGACGAGGTCGACGCGCTGCTCGCCGAGGCCGTCGACGGTTTCGGTTCGCTGGATGTGCTGGTGAACAACGCCGGCATCACCCGCGACGCCACCATGCGCACCATGACCGAAGAGGACTTCGACCTCGTCATCTCGGTCCACCTCAAGGGCACCTGGAACGGCACCCGCAAGGCCGCCGCGATCATGCGCGAGCAGAAGTCCGGCGCGATCGTCAACATCTCCTCGCTGTCGGGCAAGGTCGGCATGGTCGGCCAGACCAACTACTCCGCCGCCAAGGCCGGCATCGTCGGCATGACCAAGGCTGCCGCCAAGGAGATGGCGCACCACGGCGTGCGGGTCAACGCGATCCAGCCCGGCCTGATCCGTTCGGCGATGACCGAGGCGATGCCGCAGAAGGCCTGGGACCAGAAGATGTCGGAGATCCCCATGCACCGCGCCGGCGAGGTCGGCGAGGTTGCCAGCGTCGCGCTGTTCCTCGCCTCGGACATGTCCTCGTACATGACCGGCACCGTGCTCGAGGTGACCGGCGGTCGCTTCATGTGAGACCTGTTCTCACGCACATACTTCCACTCTGATCTGCGAAAGGTCTCACCCATGCGCGACGTCGTCATCTGCGAACCGGTCCGTACCCCCATCGGCCGCTACGGCGGGATGTTCAAGAGCCTCACGGCAGTCGACCTGGGCGTCACCGCGCTCAAGGGTCTGATCGAGCGTACGGGTATCGACCCGGAGAAGGTGGAGGACGTGATCCTCGGGCACTGCAACGGCAACAGTGAGGCGCCGGCCCTCGGTCGCGTCATCGCACTCGACGCCGGGCTGCCGATCACGGTGGGCGGCATGCACATCGACCGTCGCTGCGGCTCGGGTCTGCAGGCCGTCATCCAGGCGGCCTACCAGGTGTCCGCCGGCGACAACGATCTCGTCGTCGCCGGTGGCGCAGAGTCGATGAGCAACGCCTCGTTCTACTCCGTCGACATGCGATGGGGTGGTGCGCGCACCGGAATCGCCATGCACGACAGCCTCGTCCGCGCCCGCTCGACCGCCGGCGGCAGGCACTACCCGGTGCCCGGCGGCATGATCGAGACCGCCGAGAACCTCCGCAAGGAGTACGAGATCTCGCGCGAAGAGCAGGACGAGCTCGCCGTCGAATCCCACACGCGGGCAGTCCGTGCCCAGAAGGACGGCGTGCTCGCCGAGGAGATCATCCCGGTCACCGTTCCCGGACGTAACGGTGAGACGATCATCGACACCGACGAACATCCCCGCCCGGACGTCTCGCTGGAGTCGCTGGCCAAACTCAAGCCGATCATGGGCAAGGCCGATCCCGAGGCCACCGTCACCGCGGGCAACGCCAGCGGCCAGAACGACGCCGCGTCGATGGCCATCGTCACCACCACCGAGGTCGCCGAGAAGCTGGGCCTGCGCCCGCTCGTCAAGCTCGTCTCGTGGGGTCTCGCCGGCGTCCCGCCGCGCACCATGGGCATCGGCCCCGTGCCGGCCACCGAGAAGGCACTCGCCAAGGCCGGTCTGACCCTGGCCGACATCGACCTCATCGAACTCAACGAGGCCTTCGCCGCCCAGGCGCTCGCCGTCACTCGCGAATGGGGCTTCGGCCGTTTCGGCTCCGGAGGCGACTTCGACCGCACCAACGTCCACGGCTCGGGCATCTCGCTCGGCCATCCGGTCGGCGCGACCGGCGGCCGCATGCTGGCCTCGCTGGCCCGCGAACTGCAGCGCCGCGAGGGTCGCTACGGCCTCGAGACGATGTGCATCGGCGGCGGCCAGGGTCTCGCCGCGGTCTTCGAGCGGGTTGCTTGACGGACCTCGATACGCGGCGCCCTCGCTTCGCTCGGTCGACGCTACTCGGCCGACGGGGGTGGGGCGTCACGTTGCTCTGCTGGGGCGACGCTACTCGGCCGGCGGGGTGGGGGGCGCCGTTACGTTCTCATCCACCTGCGCGCGAATGAGTTCCACGAAAGCCTGACCCACCGGCGACAGGGACGCGGGATCGAAGGCGATCGCGAACGGCCGCACGAAGCGGGGTTCGGTCTCGCGGATGACGGCGCGGTCCGCAGCAGACTCGGCCATCGAACGTTCCAGCAGGCTGCCGCCGATCCCGGCCAGCACCATGGGAAGCCGTTCCTCGCGATGTTCGGAGAGCACGGCGACCGGTGGCCGGGCGCCTCCGACCCGCATGGCCTCCTCGAGCTCGTCGGCCACCGACTGGCCGCGCGGTACGAACACCATCGGGAGTGACGGGAGATTCCCCAGCGGGATCGGTCCGTCCGGGACCTCGGATCCCTCGGGATAGACGAGTACGTACTCCTGCTCGCCGAGTTCGATGACCTCGAGCGCGTCGCCGGCGATCGGCAGGTGGGCGACGGCGAACTCGCAGTGCCCGTCCTCGATGGTGGACGCGGCCCGCGTCTCGTCACGCAGGTCGCCGAGCCGCACCGACACTCGCGGATAGGTGGCACGGAAGCGGGCGACGAGGTCGACGACCGGGCCGACGGCCGTGGCCGGGGACGCGAGCAGATCGAGGTGTCCGGTGAGTTCGTCCTCCTCGGCGGCGAGGAGATCGCCGACGGCGTCGACGTCGCGGATGATCTGGCGGGCCGGGCCGACCATCGTGCGGCCCGCCGCCGACAACACCATGCCGCGACCGATGCGGTGGAACAGCTGGACGCCGAGTTCGCGTTCGAGTGCCCGCAACGCCTGTGAGACCGTCGGTTGCGCGACACCCAGCGCGGAGGCGGCGCCGCCGATGCCCTTGTTCTCGACGACCGCGAGGAAGTATTCGACCTGGCGTAATTCCATGGTGGCCTACCAGTCCGGGAGTTCGGTCGGCTCCTGGCTCAGGCCGGAGTGGGCCCGGGCCGCGGAGATGAACGCGAGCGCCGCAGGCGAGGGGAGACCCGAACGCAGCACGAGTCCCCAGGGTCGCGTCAACGGCGGATCGAGTAGGAGCTGCCGGGTACCGGCGAGCTGTGTGTCGCCCACGGTACGCGGGACAACCGTTGCGGCCGTACCGCGTTCGACGAGATTCCAGACCGCCGCGGGCAACGGGCAATCGACGACCACATTGCCGGCGGCGTCGTCGAGGAGATCGGCGAGCAAGGCCGCGGTGTGCTGATCGCTGTGATCGATCACCAATGGGACCGACCGGATGGCGCTGCGCGGCACGGTGTCCGGGAGTCCCGCGACCAGGGCGTCGGGGGACGCCACCACGAGCTCCTGCTCCGTCATCGGGATGGCCGAGAACGTCGCGTGTTCGGCGGAGGAGTCGATGACCCCGATCTCCGCGTCGCCGGACCGCAACGCGGAGAGGACACCGGCCGGACCGTCGGCCGCGAGGACGCGGACCGCGAGCCGGGGAAAGCGCTCCCGGAAGAGTCGGACGACGTTCACGAGCGGATCGATGCTGAACGCCGCGTACGTCACCACGTCGACGCGCCCGGACCGGAGCTCCCGGACCGCGTCGACCTTCCGTTTGGCGCGCTCGACGTCGGCGAGGATGCGCCGCGCCGCGTCGTCGAGCTTGCGGCCGGCCTCGGTCAGTTCGAGGCGGCGTCCGGTCCGGTCGAACAACGTGACTCCGAGACGCTTCTCGAGCGTCCGGATGGCCTGCGACAGGGAGGGTTGCGAGATGTAGAGCGACTGGGCGGCCTTCGTGATCCCTCCGTGGTCGACGACTGCGACGAAGTAGGTCACGAGGTGCAGGTCCACCTCAGCCACTCTAGTTACCGACCTTTTCGCGGATCAGCGGCCCTTCCACTGTCTGGATCAGCGGCCCTTCCACTGGGGTGCGCGCTTCTCGGCGAATGCCTTGGCACCCTCCTGGGCGTCCTCGGAGGAGAAGACCGGGGTCAGGTACTCCCACTGCTTCTTGATCAGGTCCTTGTCGGTGTAGTTGATCGCCATCGAGGTGACCTGCTTGGTGGCCTTGACGGCGAGCGGTCCGTTGGCGGCGATCTTCGCGGCGAGCTCACGAGCACCGGCGAGGGCCTCGCCGGGCGCGGTGACCTTGTTGACCAGGCCGAACTGGTGGGCGCGCGCGGCGGACAGCGGGTCTCCGGTCAGGGCCAGTTCCATCGCGACCTGGTAGGGGAGGATCTTCGGCAGACGCAGTAGACCGCCTGCGGCCGCGGCGAGACCACGCTTGACCTCGGGGATGCCGAACTTGGAGTTCTCGGCGGCGACGACGAGGTCGGCGGACAGTGCGAGCTCGCAGCCACCGGCCAGGGCCCAGCCCTCGACCGCCGCGATCAGCGGCTTACTGGGCGGGGCCTCGGTGAGACCGCCGAAACCGCGGTCCTTCAGCGAGACCTGCTCGCCGCGCGAGAACGCCTTGAGGTCCATTCCCGCGCAGAACGTGCCGCCGGCGCCGGTGAGGATGCCGATGGTGAGGTCGTCGCGCGACTCGAGCTCGTCGATGGCGGCCGCGATTCCCTCGGACACCTCGAGGTTGACGGCGTTCTTCGCCTCGGGCCGGTTGATCGTGATGACGGCGACTCCGTCGGCGAACTCGGTGAGCACGGCGCTCATGGGGGATCCTCCTCTGATCGGTGGGGAACGCCGGTGGGACGTCCACCGGCGGGGACACGGGTCGCGGTCAGTTCGGTAGCGACAGGCTCGACGCGGTGCGGTGTTCGGACACCGGCGAGAGCGACCACCGGACCGGCTCGACGGTGACGTCGGCGAGATCGGCCAGGGTGGGGGCGGGTGTCGAGGCGAGTATTCCGCGCTCGCTCAAGACCAGCAGGTGAGCGTCGGTCTCGCGCAGCGCGAGCCGCTTCATCGTGAGGTTGAGGTCGCTGAACGGCCGGGACCAGCTCACGGCCTGGGTGATCTCCCACGCCGTGGACTCGGGCCGGGCCGCGACCGCCTCGGTGATCTCGGTGAGACGATCCTCGTGATGCGACAGGAGTCCGGTCACCCGGGCGCCCAGACCGCGGAAGCGGTATTCATGCGATGGCAGGGCCTCGTGGTCCCGCATCTTCTCGGTGTTGGCCAGCGACACCAGATAGTCCGCGAGTGGGCTCTCCGTCTGCATCGGACTCGTGGAGACATTGGGGCTGATGCGCGGCAGCAGGTGATCGCCGGTGAAGATGATCCCCGCGTCGTCGTCGGCGAAACACAGATGGCCAGGTGTGTGACCGGGCGTCCAGATGGCGCGCAGATTCCAGCCGGGGATGTCGAGCGGGGCGTCGGCGGTCAGCTCCCGGTCGACGGTCCGGCCGTCGGGCAGCCGCACGAAGTCGACGAGCCCGAGCCCGGCGACGTCGGCCGGTGCACCCAGCACCCGCAACTCCCACCGGGCGTCGTCGAGCTGACTCTCCACCTCGTCGTCGGAGTGATAGCGGAGGTGACACGCGTCGGCGCGGTGCATCAACAGTTCCACGTCGGTCTGTTCGAGCAGGCGCGGGACCAAGCCGAAGTGGTCGGGATGGAAGTGGGTGATGGCCGCCGATCGCACGTCGGTGACGTCGTGACCGGTGCTGCGGATGCCGTCGACAAGGGCTCGCCAGGACTCGTCCGACGGCCACCCGACGTCGATGAGCGCCAGGCCGCCGTCGGGCAGCGCGAGGGCGTAGACCAGGACGTAGCGCAACGGGTTGGGGCCCATCGGCACCGGGATCGACCACAGACCCGGGCGCACCTCCTCGACAGGGGGGAGCACCTTGTCGGCCCAAGCCTGCTGCTGACGCCGACCGGTCACCTCGATCGTGGCCATCCTTGACCTCCTGAGCCGTCATCGTTCCCGGCGCATCGGACGAAGAGTTGCGACGCGCAACAGTCATCCGATCATGCGAGCCCCGTCATGCTCAAAGTGGGGGCGGCTCAGGCGCCCTGAGGAACTGCCTATGTGTCGGGGGCCAGCTCTGGTGACGACCCGCCCACCTCGACGCGACGGTCGATCCCGATCCGATCCAGGAATCCCGCGTCGTGGGAGACGACGAGCAGCGCGCCACTCCAAAGCTCCAGCGCGGCGACCAGTTGGCTGACCGTGTCGAGATCCAGGTTGTTGGTCGGCTCGTCGAGGATCAGCAGCTTCGGGGTGGGATCGCCGAGTAGTGCGTCTGCGAGACCCACACGCAGACGCTCGCCGCCGGAGAGCTCCTCGAGCGCGCGGTCGGCACGTGCACCCCGGAACAGGAACCGGGCCAGATGTGAACGCACCTCCTGCGTGCTGATGTCCGGATGATGTGCCGACACCAGGCCGGCGATCGACATCGACGGGTTGTCGAAGACGATCTGTTGCGGCACATACGCATACGGCACCACGATCGCCTCGCGCGCGACGAGGTCGGCGATGAGTGTCGACTTCCCGGAACCGTTGGGCCCCACCAGCGCGATCCGTTCCGGGCCGTTGATGCGCAGCCGGTCGTCGGTGACGACCTGGGTCCGCGAGGCCAGGTCGGCCTCCGGCACCACGATCCGGGCGGTGCGATCTTTCCGAACCTCCTCGCGCGCCCCGTCGAGGCGGGAGGCGGCCGCAGCCACGTCGTCCTGATGGGCGTTGCGCAGCTTCCCCGCCGACACCTGCGCCTCACCGCGACGCAAGTGCGCGATGATCTTCGGCACCCGCTTCTCCCGTTCAGCGGTCGACGCGGTGCGGGCGCGCCGGTCGAGTTTGATCTGGGCGTCGACCAGCTCCCGACGCTGCTTGCGGAGATCGCCGGCCGCAGTTGCCACCGCGGCCTCGGCCGCCTCCTGCTCGGCGTCCACGATCTCGCGGTAATGCGAGTAGGGGCCGCCGAACACCCGGACCCGGCCCCGGTACAACTCGAGCGTCGCGTCGACGCGTTCGAGAAGTTCGAGATCGTGACTCACGACGATCACCGTGCCGGCGAAGGCGCCGATGGCGTCGAAAAGCCTTGCCCGTGAGCTGGTGTCGAGGTTGTTCGTCGGCTCGTCGAGCAGCAGGACCGAGGGTCGGCGCATGAGTGCGGCGACGATCGACAGCAGCGTCGCCTCGCCGCCGGACATGGCGCCGACCCGACGGTCGAGGTCGGTGGGGAGACCCATCTGGGCGAGGAGTCCGATCGCCCGCTCCTCGACATCCCAGTCGTCACCGACGGCATCGAAGTCGTCGGCGTCGACCGAGCCGCCCTCGATGAGACCGATCGCACTGCGGATGCCGTCGATGCCGAGAGCTGCCGACACCGTCGACTCCGGATCCGACTGCGGGTCCTGCGGAACGATCCCCACCTCCGGCGCGGACGTGGCCCCGGAGATGCTGACACTGCCCGACGCCGGGCGGAGACGCTGCGAGATCAGGCCGAGCAACGTCGACTTACCTGCGCCGTTGGCGCCGATCAGCGAATAGGTGGACGCTCCCAGCGCGAGATTGAGGCGATCGAAGACCGCGGTGCCGTCGGGCCAGACGAATGAGACATCGGACAGCACCACCGACGGCTGGGAAGAAAGGGGCAGGGGAGTAGACACGAGATCTCCTGAAGTGGTTCGGGTTCACCGACGGGTGTCGCAACGACATCGCGCGCCGGCCGGGGCCACTTCAGTTCTTCATCGTGCGGGATCACTCCTCGGGTCGGCTGCGTGTGCGGGGTCCACGGTAGTGGACGCGTCCGGGTCTGCCAACGGGTTTTCTCCGGCTTGTCTTCCCTCACCGCTACGGTTGGGGGCATGTCCTTCATTCGCACCTCGGTGTCCAACGGTGTCGGCGAGATCGTCCTCGACCGGCCGAAAGCCCTGAACGCGCTGGACCAGTCCATGATCGACGACATGTACGCCGCGCTCGGCGACTGGGGTGACGACGACTCGATCGAGACCGTCCTCGTCACCTCCGCGAGCGACCGCGCCTTCTGCGCGGGCGGCGACATCCGGGCGATCCGCGAGCATTCGCTCGACGGCGACACCGCGGCCATCACCCGTTACTTCAGCAGTGAGTACCGGCTGGATCAGATGGTCGCCGACTATCCCAAGCCGTACGTGAGCCTCATCGACGGCGCGGCCATGGGCGGCGGACTCGGCATCAGCGTGCACGGCGAGATCCGCGTGGTCACCGAGAAGGCGATGATCGCGATGCCCGAGACCGCGATCGGCTTCTTCCCCGACATCGGTTCCACCTACTTCCTGCCGCGGCTGCCCGAGGGCGTCGGCATGTGGCTCGGTCTCACCGGTGCGCGCATCCGTGGCATCGACGCGGTGGCCGTCGGCCTGGCAACGCATTTCGTGGCATCGGCCGATATCGCCGGCGTCGCCGAGTCGATCCGTTCCGGAGATCCGCTGGCCGATGCGCTGGCGACTTCGGGGACCACGGAAACCAGCGACGTCCCCCTCCGCAAGGTCGGGGAGTACTTCGCCGACGACAACATCAACGCCATCGTCGGCGGTCTGCGCGGAGCGATCGGCGACGAGTGGGCCGAGGAGATGATCGGCCTGCTCGAGAAGGCCTCACCCACTAGCCTCTGGGTGACGGCCGCGATGATCAACGCCGGCGCGCAGTCCGGGATCGACGAGTGCTTCGACCGCGAACTGCATGCGGCAGAACAGATCACCGCCACCCACGACTTCCGTGAAGGAGTGCGGGCGGTGCTGGTCGACAAGGACCGCAACCCGGTCTTCGACCCCGCCGCGATCGACGACGTCGATCCGGCGGTCGTCGCGCGGATCGTGGGTGCGTGAGCGCGTGCGACGAGCCGTGTCGAAACCTACGGCGTGAGCTGGAACCGCCCGGACAGTACGACGGTCGGCGGGGTGCCGGTGTCGGGCCGCGGGCTCGTCGACGACTCGTCGGCGTCGTAGGCCACGTCGTCGTCGGGGGCGAACGGGTTGGCGTCGACGCGGGAGGCCTCCGAGCAGGTGAACGACCCGGCCGCGAGCTTGCCCGACATCCCGCTGATGCTGAGCTGGCACGCCGAGGACTGGTGGTAGACACCGTCGACGGAGACGCCGATCTGCGCGTTGATCGGCTTGGTCAGCGGACCCGCGGTGGGGCGCGGTCCGCCGCCCACGGGTGGCACCGTGCCGCCGGTCAATTCGCTGATGGGAAACTCGATCTGGGCGCCGTCGGTCCCGATTCCCTTGAACACTAACAACAATGAGTCCGGCGGGACGTCGGGTCGTTCCGGGCCCCAGCGGTTGAACTCGTAGCAGCTCGTCGCCTTGTCGGCGCTCGCGCCGCTTCCGGCGGCCGGGAGTCCGGACGTCGTGGCCGCCGGCTCGGTGATCGCGATCCGGATGTCGCCGGAACGGAATCGGAGGTCGTGCCCGCCGCGGTCGACCTTGCCCTGCGGCGGCTTCTCCGCGCATTTCGCGGGATCGATCGGGCGCGCGGTCGGGGTGGGGGCTGTGCTTGTCGACGTCGGTGCCGGTGCCGGATTTCCGGCGCAACCCGACATCAGGAGCGCAGCCGCGGACACCGCGGCAAGCGCGCCGACACCGGAGGTGCGCACGAGGGGACGCCTCATCGGCTCAATCCGCCGCGGCGACAAGGGGTTGCAGCGTCAGGTCGGGGTGTTCCTTCTCGATGTACTGCAGGCGCCACTTGTCGCTGAAGAGCGCCAGGATCGCACCGTCGGTGCGGGTGAACACCTCGACGCCGCGCTGCCGGTCGAGTTCGGGTGCGCTCTCGGCGTCGGTGCGTCGGGCCAGTGTGTAGCCGAGCGGTTCGATGATGGTGTCGACGTTGAACTCGGCCTTCATGCGGGCGGTGACGACCTCGAACTGCATGGGGCCGACCGCGGCCAGCACCGGCGACATGTCGCCGCGGGTGTCATTGCGCAGTACCTGCACCACACCTTCGCTGTCGAGCTGGTCCATCGCCTTGCGGAACTGCTTGTACTTGTCGGCGGTGGTCGCGCGCAGCGTCGAGAAGTGCTCCGGCGCGAACGACGGGATCGGCGGGAACTGCACCTTCGGGCCGTCGAAGAGGGTGTCGCCGGGGGCCAGCGCGGTCGCGTTGACGAGGCCGACGACGTCGCCCGGGTAGGCGGTGTCGACGGTGGAACGGTCCCGGCCGAAGACGGCCTGGGCGTACTTGGTGGCGAACGGCTTTCCGGTCTGCGCGTGGGTGACGACCATGCCGCGCTCGAACTCGCCGGACACGATCCGCATGTACGCCAGGCGATCTCGGTGGCTCGAGTCCATTCCGGCCTGCACCTTGAACACGACGGCGCTGAACGGGTCGGTGACCGGACGTTCCCTGCCCTCGACGTCGACGCGGCCGGCGGGCGGGGGAGCGAGCTCGACGAGCACCTCGAGCAGTTGCCGCACACCGAAGTTCAGCATCGCCGAGGCGAAGATCATCGGCGAGGTCTGGCCGGCGAGGAACATCTCCTGGTCGTGGTCCTGGCCCATCTCGGAGAGCAGTTCGCTCTCTTCGACGGCGGCCGTCCACTCGTCGCCCTCACGCGCGGCCGCGTCGTCGGCGCTCATGATCTCCTCGGGGGCGATCTTGGCGCCGCCGGCGGTGCGGGTGAAGTGCACGTACTCGCCGGTGCGGCGGTCGAGCAGACCGCGGAAGTCGCCGGCGATGCCGACCGGGAAGAAGAGCGGGGTCGGGGTGAGGCCGATGCGCTCGCTGATCTCGTCGATCAGTTCGAGCGGCGTCTGACCTGGGCGGTCCCACTTGTTGATGACCGTGATCACCGGGATGCCGCGGTGGCGACACACCTGGAACAGCTTCAGGGTCTGCGGCTCGAGGCCTTTCGCCGCGTCGATGAGCATCACCGCGGCGTCGACCGCGGTCAGGACGCGGTAGGTGTCCTCGGAGAAGTCGGCGTGACCGGGGGTGTCGACCAGGTTGATGACGCTCGGGATGCCCGGCTCGCTGTGCTCGGCGAGATAGTTGAACTGCAGGGCGGTCGAGCTGACCGAGATGCCGCGGGCCTTCTCCATCTCCATCCAGTCGGAGACGGTGGACTTGCGTCCCGCCTTGCCGTGGATCGCACCCGCCTCGCTGATCATGCGCGCATGCAGCGCCAAGGCCTCGGTCATGGTCGACTTACCGGCGTCCGGATGGGAGATGATCGCGAAGGTACGTCGGCGCTTGACCTCGGTTGCGACGTCAGAACTCACGAGATTCGAGGCTACTCGGCTGGTGGGAGGGCTCCAAACTCACCATCAATGATGTTGCGGCAGTTGGTGCCGGAATACGGGACCAATTGCCGCAATCCCATATTCTGGGAACCGATGTGAGGGTCGGTGCGTCCAATCGTCGTGCAGACGCCTTCCCGCCTCCGACGCCACGCGCTCGCCCGCGACGGCGTCGTGACGATCGCCGAAGCCCTCGAGTTCGGGATGACGAAGTCGGGTGTCCATCGACGTGTGGACTCCGGGCTGTGGACACCTCAGTCGCGTGGGGTCTATACGCTCGCCGACCACCCGGTCACGGCCAGGACGCGTGCTCGGCTCGCGGTCGCCGAAGTCGGTCGCGGTGCCGCCCTGTCCGGTCTGGGCGCTGCATGGTGGCACGGGATCGTCGAAGATCCACCGAAGAAGCTGACGGTGACCGCACCGCGGTCGAGGCACGCGAAGTCGGTCGACGGCGTTCGTATCCGGTATCGGGCGCTCGAGGACGCCGAGACGGTCACCCGGGATGATCTGCTGGTCACCTCGTTGCCGCTGTCTGTGCTGGAGGCCTCGGTCGAGAAGGACAGCACGGTCCTCGATGCCGCACTGTTGTTACGCCGCGTGTCGATCGAGCAGTTGCGAACCGCAGCGAAGCGCCGTCGTAGGAGGGCGGATGCACCGGGTATCGCGTCTCTCATCGCCGGGGTCGAGGAGGGCGCTCGCTCTGAGGCCGAGCGCCTCGCAGTCGATCTGCTTCGACAGGGAGGGGTCGAGGGATTCGTGTCCAACCATCCCGTCGAGGGCTACTTCGTGGACGTCGCTTTCCCGGAGCAGATGCTCGCCGTCGAGATCGACGGGATGGCGTACCACCGCGACGCCGAGACGTTCCAGCGCGACCGGCGTCGTCGAAACGACCTGATCGCTCAGGGCTGGACGGTCTTGAACTTCACGTGGGCTGACCTCAAGGAACGTCCTGGGTACGTCGTCGACCGCGTCCGTCAGGCACTCGACGCCTGAAACAGATGCGGCAGTTGGTCCCGGAATCCGGGACCAACTGCCGCAACTGGTAGGAGGTGTCTTACTCGAACGGCACCGGCGGAAGCTTGACGACCTGGGAGGCGTAGGAGAGTCCGGCACCGAAGCCGAGGAGGAGGGCGGTCTGGCCCGGCTGCGCCTTGCCGGTGGAGAGGAGATCCTCCATGGCCAGCGGGATCGACGCGGCGGAGGTGTTGCCGGTGTACTCGATGTCGTTGGCGACGACGGCGCCGTCGCGGAGCTTGAGGTTCTTGGCGAGCAGCTCGTTGATGCGCGCGTTGGCCTGGTGGGGGACGAAGACGTCGAGGTCCTCGGAGCCGATCTTGGCGGCCTCGAGGGCGCGGACGGCGACCTTGCCCATCTCGAAGGCGGCCCAGCGGAACACCGCGGTGCCCTCCATGCGGAGGTAGGGGCGCTGGACGCGGTCACCGTCGAGGAAGGTCACCCAGTCGAAGTCCTGGCGGATGGCGTTGAACTGCGAGCCGTCCGAACCCCAGACCACCGGGCCGAGTTCTTGCTCCTCGGTGGGTCCGACGACCACGGCGCCCGCGCCGTCGCCGAAGATGAAGCAGTTGGTGCGGTCGGTCATGTCGAGGGCCACCGAGAGCTGCTCGGCGCCGATGACCAGCACGTTGGTGGCGCTGCCGCCGCGGATCATGTCCGACGCGAGGGCCATGCCGTAACCGAAGCCCGCGCAGCCGACGGTGACGTCGAAGGCGGGGACGCCGTTGCAGCCGAGTTCGGTGGCCACCTTGGTCGCGCCGGCCGGGGTCAGGAGCAGGTGCGTGTTGGTGGCGAGGATGACCGCGTCGATGTCGGAGCCTTGCAGCAGCGCGTTGGCGATGGCCTTGCGTCCGGCGTTGACCGACATCTCCATGACGCTCTCGTCGCGGCGCGCGAAGCGGCGGGTCTTGATGCCGGTGCGGGTGTAGATCCACTCGTCGGAGGAGTCGATGTGCTCGCAGATCTCGTCGTTGGTGACCACACGCTCAGGGCGATAGGCGCCGATCCCGAGCATGCCGATGTTGTTGATCCCTGAGGTGTCCGCGATGACTGCCATGGTCTTCCTTCCGATTATGTGACCCGACATACGACGGTACTCACCCGGCCACTTACTGGGAAGTACCGCATTCCCGTGGCACATCGTTACCGATCGATTGTCGGGTTACCAGGCGTGCACGGTGTTCTGTGCGCTCTCCAGATCCTGGGAGACCAGGAGTTCGATGGCGTCGCAGCCGTTGCGGATCATCAGCTCGACCTCGGCCCGGTCCGCGGACGGGAACGGCTTGAGCACGAAGTCGGCGGGATCCTGACGCCCCGGCGGACGGCCGATACCCATCCGCACGCGCAGGTAGTCGCGGGTGCCGATGGCCTGACTGATCGAACGCAGCCCGTTGTGGCCGCCCTCGCCGCCGCCGCGTTTGAGGCGCACGAGACCGAAGTCGATGTCGAGTTCGTCGTGCACGACGATGAGATCGGCGGGCGCGACCGAATAGAACTTGGCCAGCGGGCCGATCTGCCGGCCGGACTCGTTCATGTAGACGCGTGGCTTGGCCACGAGAACAGACTGGCCGCCGAGGCGAACCTCGGCGACCTCCGCACCGGATTTCTTGTGAACCTTCCAGCGCTCGCCTGCCGAGTCGACGAGGCCGTCGGCGACCATCGCGCCGACGTTGTGCCTCGTCTTCTCGTACTTGGACCCGGGATTACCGAGTCCGACAACGATTTTCACCACTCGAGTAGAGCAGTCGGGGGTCGGATCACTCCGACTCCGCGGGAGCCTCGGCAGCCTCACCCTCGGCACCTTCGGCGGCGTCGGCGTCGGATTCGGTGGCCGCGGCCTGGGCCTCGTTCACGGCGACGATCAGGGTCTCCGGATCGGCGATCAGGGTGACGCCCTCCGGCAGGTCCAGATCGGAGGCGTGGATGGCGGTGCCGGCGGTGGCACCCTCGACGCTGACGGCGATCTGCTCGGGGATCGACAGGGCGTCGGCCTCGACCTCGACGACGCTGGCGTCGGACACGACCAGGGTGCCCGGGGCGGCGTCACCCTCGACGACGATGGCGACCTCGATGGTCACCTTCTCACCGCGACGGACGAGGAGCAGGTCGGCGTGCTCGATGTAGTTGCGGATCGGGTGGACGTCGACCTGCTTGGTGAGCGCGAGCTGGCTGGTGCCCTCGATGTCGAGCTCGATGATGGCGTTGAGGCCGTTGTTACGCAGGATCGCGGCGAAGTCGCGGGCCGGGAGGTGCAGGTGCTGCGGGTCGGTGCCGTGGCCGTAGAGCACGGCGGGAACCTTGCCCTCGCGGCGAGCGCGGCGAGCGGCGCCCTTGCCCTTCTCGGTGCGGGTGCTGACAGACAGCTTGGAGGTCTGAGTAGCCATGAGGATCTCCTCTGATCGGTGGTTGCGGTCGTTCGTCCGTCGCGACGAGCAACGGGCACGCATTCCGACCGCGGACACCCACCGGGCCACACGTGGGCACCCGAGGAGACTGCGATGGTCGCGCCGATCACGGTGACTGGGTCACCCTCGCCGAGACAACGGTGGCAAGGATAGTCGAGGACCTGCCGAGATGTCACATCGCACCCCTCGCCGGATGCGGTCCCGGCATACTGGGCTGCCATGACCTCACAGACCCCGATCGAGATCGTGACGGCCCTGCTCGACGCATTCGCGCGCGAGGACATCGCCGGCGCGCTGGAGACCATCGACGACGACATCGCGTACACCAACGTCTCGCTGCCGACCATCAACGGCAAGCGCAAGGTGGCCGGTGTGCTCGGCGGTGTCGCGAAGAAGTCGTGGGTGGGCTTCAACTACCGGATGCTCAACGTGAGTTCCGACGAGGCGGGTGTCGTGCTCACCGAACGCGTCGACGAGTTGCGTTTCGGGCGGCTGCATCTGCAGTTCTGGGTGTGCGGCCGCTTCGAGATCCGTGAGGGACGGATCGTGGTGTGGCGCGACTACTTCGACTACTTCGACATGACGAAGGAGCTGCTGCGCGGTATCGCGGCACTGGCCCTGCCGTCGGTGCAGAAACCGCTGCCGGCTGCGGCCTAGCGGTTCAGCGGGCTGTAGAACACGAGTCCGTTGCCCTGGTTGTCGTACACCACGGCACGACGCTCGTGCGCGTCGTCGTACGGGCCCTTCACGATGGCGCCGCCGTCGGCCTCGATCGCCTTCGCCGCGGCGTCGACGTCGGCGGTCTTGATACCGACGACGACCTTGCCGGGGATCGGGTGGTCGACCGCAGTGGCGAGAGCGATCGTCACCGGCCCCCCGTCGAGGGCGGCGAAGTGGGCGCCGTCGCGGAACTTCAGCGACATGCCCAGCGTCTCGGTGTAGAACTCGATGGACTCGTCCAGGTTCTCGGTGGACAGGATGATCATCTTGGCTTCGTAGCTCATGGCTATACCCCTTCAGAGGATCTCGTCGAGCTTCTCGAACGGCCGCGGGATGCGGGTCCCCTTGGGGGTCACCACGATCGGACGCTCGACGAGGATGGGGTGTTCGACCATCGCGTCGAGGATCGCCTCATCGGTGGCCGACGCGAGGTCGAGCTCTTTGTAGAGGGCCTCACGCTTGCGCACGGCCTGCGCGGGGGTGAGCCCGGCGTCGGCGAACAGCTGCACCAGCTGCTCACGGGTGTACGGCTCGTCGAGGTACTTGACGACGGTCGGCTCGATGCCGGCGTCGCGCAGAGCCTGCAGCGCCTTGCGCGAGGTCGAGCACTTCGGGTTGTGATAGATCGTCGCGTCCACGAAGACACCGTACCCAGCGCAAAGCGGCCCGGGCCCCAGAGGGGGAGAACCCGGACCGCTCGCGTACCCGTTCCGCGGGGGATCGCTACTCGGGGTCGAGTGCGAAGTCGTACTGCACGACGTTCCGGCCGTCGGCGTCCGGCTTCGGGTCGAGGAGCAGGTCCGGCTTGGTCGCCGAGGCGACGTCGCTGTCGAGCCAGTCCCCACCCGTGAAGTACAGCTGGGTGACGATCGGATGCCGGCCCTTCGCCGCCACGCGCAGATGCAGGTGCGCAGGTCGCCACGGGTGCCACCCGGCGGCCTCGATGAACTTGCCGGTCGGACCGTCGGTCGGGATCTGATACGGCGCGGGTTGGATGGTGGTGATCTCGTAGCGGCCCTGACCGTCGGTGACGATCGTGCCCCGCAGGTTCCAGTCGGGGATGTGCGGCGCGAATCCCGAGTAGTAGCCCTCGGCGTCGGCGTGCCAGATCTCGATCGTCGCGCCGGCCATCGGGTTGCCGTCGAGATCGGTGACCTGGCCGTGCATCACGAACGGTGTCTCGCGGGCGTCGACGCTGCGCATCGGCAGTGTGCAGCGTGCGGGCAGCAGCGGGGAATCCGGCAGATAGTACGGACCCTCGATGCTTCCCTTGGTGCCCTGGTACTTCCGTGAGTTGACCTCCTCGATGTCGTGTTCGACGAACACGTCGAGGAGCAGCGGCCACTCACCACCCTCACCGACGTCGATGAGCCACTGCTTGAGGACCCGGTACTCGTCGTAGGTGATCTCGTACTTGTCGATGAGCGCGCTGAAACCGGCGAAGGCCTCGGATGCGATGGCCGACAGACGTTCCGGTGAGGTGTCGGCGGTGAACCGATGGCCCGCAAACGCTGCGGTGGCCGCACTTCCGGAACCGGCGGCGGTCGGGGATTCGACGGTGGTCGCTGATGCGACCGGGGCGGGCCGCTCGATGGTGGTCATGATGTCTCCTGTTCGAAAGGGCTGTGCGAGAGGGTCGGTCAGCGGTTCCGGAAGAAGCTGACGTCGTCGTTGCCGATGAGGTCCGGCACGGTCCAGCCGTCCAGGTCGTACTCGGACAGGCACTGCTCGGCGAGACCCTTCATCTCCCCGACGGTGCCGCGGGCGTCGGCGAACATGAGAAGCTCGGCCTTCACGCCCTCGTGGTTGCCGGCGTAGTTGCGCTCGTACAGCTCGTGGCGGCCGCCGAACTCGCTGCCGATCGAATCCCACAGCGCCTTCATCACCTTCACGCGATCGACGGCGAGGATGCCGTCGGAACCGCGGACGTACTTGTCCAGGTACGGACGGACGTCGGGGCTCTTGAAGTCCGCCGAGCTCGACGGCAGGTAGATCAGGCCGGAGGCGACGTCCTGCTCGATGATCTCCTTCACGCGCGGGTAGCCCTGCTGGGCGAACATCCGGTAGGTCAGGCCGTACTCGAGCTTCGGGATGACGGTGTCACCGATCCACGGCTCGGGGTTGTTGACCATGGCATCGCTCAACGACCAGAACAGGTTTCGCCAGCCGATGACCTCGCCGACGCGGGTCTGCACGCCGCGGAACCCGCCGGCGCCGGTGCAGTCGAGGGCCTTCATCAGCAGGCCGGCGATGAAGTCGAGCTTGACCGCGAGACGGGTGCAGCCCTGGAGGGTGAAGCGGGGCAGGAAGCCGGACTGCGGGAAGAAGGCGTTGATCTTGTCGACGTCGCCGTACATGAAGACGTTCTCCCAGGGCACGAGCACCTTGTCGAAGACGAAGATGGTGTCGTTCTCGTCCATGCGGCTCGACAGCGGGTAGTCGAACGGCGTGCCCATCACAGCGGCCTGCTGGGTGTACGACGAGCGGCAGATGAGCTTCACGCCCGGGGCGTCCATCGGGACGGTGCAGATCAGGGCGAACTGCTTCTTCTTGATCGGGAGTCCGTAGTGGGAGATGAAGTTGTAGTTGGTGATTGCCGAACCGGTCGCGACGACCTTGGCGCCGGAGACGATGAGACCGGCGTCGGTCTCCTTCTCCACCTTCATGAACACGTCGCCGACCTCGTCCGGCGGCAGCTGGCGGTCGACGGGCGGGTTGATGATCGCGTGGTTCCAGTACAGAACCTTTTCCTGCGACTCCTTGTACCAGCGTTCGGCGTTGGCCTGGAACGGTGCGTACAGCTCGGAGTTGGCGTGCAGGGTGCCGAGGAAGCTGGCCTTGTAGTCGGGGCTGCGGCCCATCCAGCCGTAGGTCATCCGCGCCCAGGTGGCGATGGCGTCGCGGTCGGCGCGCAGGTCGTCGGCAGACTTCGGTGCGCGGAAGAACGGCATGGTCACGCCGCCGTTGCCGGTGTCAGTGGGGGCGGTGACCTTGTCCTTGGTCGCCGGGTCGTGCATGGCGTCGTAGAGGCGGGCGGTCATCCGGATCGGGTTACGGAATGCCTCGTGGGTGGTCACGTCCTTGACGCGCTCGCCGTTGAGCCAGATCTCGCGGTCGTCGCGCAGCGACTCGATGTACTCGTCGCCGGTCATCGGCTTGGAGGCGAAGTTCTCGGTGCGGTTCGCCTCGCTGTCGGCGGCGACGTTCACCTTCGAGCGGTCGACGATCGTCGCTTCGGTGGTCTCGGTGTCGGGGGCGATGTCGGTTGCGGTCATGGTTATCCTCACTTCGGTTGTGCGACAGTAGAGTTGATCGGTGGACGGATGGTCGGTCAAGAGACTGCGGATAGCGGTACGCAGCTCGGCGTGAACCGCGCGGTCGCGTCGAACCAGCGGCTGTGCGGATCGTCGAGGCTGCCGCAGTAGGCGGCGGCGCCGGAGGTCTCGTCGAGGTAGCCGCAGGCCTTCGACTTGCGGGTCAGCGTGACCTGGCAGAGGCGGGGCTCGATCGAGATCGGGGTGAACGCGGTGACCGTCGCGCCGTGCGGGGTGCCCTCGTCGTTCGCGCAGGTGATGACGGTGACGCCGGTGGCGAACTGTCCGAAGATGTTGCGCATCGTGCGTTGGTCCACGGGGATCAGCTCCTTTGCTCTGGCAGTGGCTGGTGGGGGTGTCTGGTGTGACGGTGCGACCAAACGTATGACCGCGATCACATCCCGTCGATCCGCATTGCGAACCGTCGATCCGATGTGCGCAACGTTGCGATCTGGATCGCTCCCGACGGCAGTTCGTGACAGCGGTCACAGTTGCGCTGGACGACGTGAGCGCAGGGCCGCCCATTTCGGGGACCAACCGACCGCGGGTGCCGGTGTCGCAGGCGACGCCGCCGCCCCGTCGTGTCGTGGGGTCGGGGATCGCGGACTGGGATGAGGTCCACGAAGTCGTCGCGGACGCGTACTTCCCCCATGAGCTGCGGCCGCTGTCCCGTGACGACGCCTCCCACTACCGCCTGGAGTCGACGGCGATCGGTCCGACGGTGCTCGCGCGGATCGGTTTCGGCGCAGACGTGTCGATCGACACCGACCATCCAGGGGCATGGGCCATCAACGTTCCGTTGTCCGGCAGCATCGCGTCGGTCACCGACGGCCGGGAGATCGTCTCCGAACCAGGTCAGGCGACGCTCAACCCGCCGGACACCTCGACGGTCATCACCAACTGGAGCAAGACCTGCGAGATCATCGGTTTCAAGGTCGAGCGGGACTACCTGCAGCGCGAGATCGACCGGATCGCCGGCCGCCCGGGCCGGTCATTGACCCGCCAGCTCGATCTGCGCACCGGTGCCGGCGCCGAATGGCTGGGGCTGTTGAGGTCGGCGCGTCAGCAGGTCGCGCAGTGCGAGGGCATCCTGTTGCGCAACCCGCGAATGGCGGAGCAGCTGGGCGGCATGCTCACCACGGCCCTGGTGCTGGCCGCACTGCCCGAGAGTGATGAGCCGATGGCCGGAACCCGCCCGCGCATGGTCAAGCGCGTCATCGACGCCATCCACGCCGACCCGGCGCGACCGTGGACCGTGGGTGAGCTGGCGGAGATCGGGGCGGTCAGCGCTCGACGCCTGCAGCAGAGCTTCCGCGAGTGCGTGGGGATGAGTCCCATGGAGTACGTGCTCGACGTTCGGCTCGAGTGCATCCACAACGACCTGCTGACTCGCGGCGGGACCTCGACCGTCACCGACATCGCCACCCGGTGGGGCGTCATGCACACCGGTCGCTTCGCCGCCGCTTATCGACGCAAGTACGGGGTCGCGCCGTCGGAGACGCGGCGGATGGCGGGTGCCTAAGGAGCCGACGACGACAAAAACCACGGCGCCCGGATGTTCGTGAGAACATCCGGGCGCGGTGGTGAGAGGGAATCGAAAGACTAGGCGATGCCGTCGAACAAGCTTGTGACCGAACCATTTTCGAAGACCTCGCGGATCGTCTGCGCGAGCAGCGGGGCGATCGACAGGACGGTGAGGTTCTCGAAACGCTTCTCGGCCGGGATGGGCAGCGTGTCGGTCGCGATGACCTCCTTGGCGCCGCAGCCGGCGAGACGCTCGGCCGCCGGGTCGGAGAAGACGCCGTGGGTGGTCGCGATGATGACGTCGCCGGCACCGGCCTCCTTGAGCACGCGGACCGCGCCGGCGATGGTGCCACCGGTGTCGATCATGTCGTCGATCAGGACGCAGGTGCGTCCCTCGACCTCACCGACCACGCGGTTCGACTTGACCTGGTTGGGAACCAGCGGGTCGCGGGTCTTGTGGATGAAGGCCAGGGGAGCGCCGCTGAGGGCGTCGGCCCACTTCTCGGCCACGCGCACACGACCGGAGTCGGGCGAGACGACGGTGATGTTGTCGGTGCCGTAGTTGTCGCAGACGTAGCCGGCGAGCTGGCCGAGGGCGTGCATGTGGTCGACCGGACCGTCGAAGAAGCCCTGGATCTGATCGGTGTGCAGGTCGACCGTGATGATGCGGTCGGCGCCCGCGGTCTTGAGCAGGTCGGCGATGAGGCGGGCCGAGATGGGCTCGCGTCCGCGGTGCTTCTTGTCCTGGCGGGCGTAGGGGTAGAACGGCAGGATCACGCTGATGCGCTTGGCCGAACCGCGCTTGAGTGCGTCGATCATGATCAGGGCTTCCATGACCCACTGGTTCAGCGGGTAGGGGCAGCTCTGCAGCACGAACGCGTCCGAGCCGCGGACGGACTCCTCGAAACGGACGAACAGCTCGCCGTTGGCGAAGTCGCGTGCCGTCTGGGGGGTCACCTTGATGCCCAGTTCGTCGGCGACTGCTTCAGCCAGTTCGGGGTGGGCACGACCAGAGAACAGCATCAGGTTCTTCTGGTTGTCGGTGGTCCAGGTCATGAAACTTTTCTGTCCGTTCGGTCGATCTATGGGTCGATCAGTTGGGCTGCCTGCCGTGAACGGCAGGACTGCTCGGGTCCGTTATGCGGTCCCGGAGTTCTTGTCGCGTGCCTCGAGTGCCGCGCGTGCCGCCGCGGTGTCGGGCCGTTTGCGCACGACCCAGTCCTCGATGACACGTTGTGTTCCCGCCGAGACCGCGAGGGCTCCCGGCGGTACATTCTGCCGCACGACGGTTCCGGCTCCGGTGTATGCCCCGTCGCCGATGCTCACCGGGGCGACGAACATGTTGTCCGAGCCGGTGCGGCAATGGTCGCCGATCACCGTGCGGTACTTGTTCACGCCGTCGTAGTTGACGAAGACGCTCGACGCGCCGATGTTCGTGTGCTCGCCGATCGTGGCGTCGCCGACGTAGGTGAGGTGGGGGACCTTGGAACCGTCGCCGATCGTCGAGTTCTTGGTCTCCACGAAGGTGCCGATCTTGCCGGCGACGCCGAGCACGGTTCCCGGTCGCAGGTAGGCGAACGGGCCGACCGAGGCGTTGCCGCCGATGACGGCGTCGCTGCCGTGGGTGCGGATGACGTGGGCGCCTTCGCCGATCGTGACGTCGGTGAGCGTGGTGTCGGGCCCGACGACCGCGTCGGCGGCGATGTGGGTGCGGCCGTAGAGCTGCGTGCCGGGTTCGATCCGCACATCCGGCTCGATCGTCACGTCGACGTCGATCCAGGTGGTGGCCGGATCGACGACGGTGACGCCGTCGACCTGATGGCGGCGGATGATCCGGCGGTTGAGTTCGGCGCCGAGGTCGGCGAGCTGTGCGCGGTCGTTGCAGCCGGCGACGAGGACGGGGTCCGCAACGGTGAAACCGCGGACGGCCTGGCCCGCGTCGCGCGCGATCTCGACGATGTCGGTGAGGTAGAACTCGCCCTGCACGTTGTCGGTCGACAGCTTCGAGAGCCCGTCCCGCAGCGCGGCGGCGTCGACGGCGTAGACACCGGCGTTGACCTCGGTGATCGCACGCTGTTCTTCGGTCGCGTCCTTGTGCTCGACGATGGCGCGCACGGAGTCGTCGTCGGCGCGGATGATCCGCCCGTAGCCGGTCGGGTCGTCGGCGATGAAGCTGGTGAGGGTGACCGCGGCGCCGCCGTCGGCGGTGTGGGTGTCGATGAGCCCGCGGAGGGTGTCGGCGTCGAGGAGCGGGACGTCGGCGGCGGTGACGATGACGGTTCCGGCGAAGTCTTCGGGGAGTCCGGTCAGTCCGACGCGGGCGGCGTCGCCGGTTCCGCGCGGCTCGTCCTGCTCGGTGATCGCGATGTCGCGGCCCAGCGCGGCGGCGATGTCGGCGACGGCCGCGGAGACCCGTTCACGCTCATGGCTGACCACGACGACGAGGTGCTCGGGATCGATACCCGACGTGCCGTGGAGCGAGTGACCCAGGAGGGATCGGCCGGCAATCGTGTGGAGGATTTTGGGGGTCTTGGACTTCATCCGGGTACCGGCACCCGCGGCCAGCACGATCACGGCCACAGATGGCGACGTTCCCGACATCGAATGCCCACCCTCTTCCTTCATCGGTGTTCACGTCGGGTGCGATCCTACGCACCGGTACGGCGGTGTAATAACGCGCCGCACCGTTCTCGCTGAATGCGACGCTGTCACGTGATGGGACACACGTCTGTCGACGTCACCTGATAGAACACAAGGGACCGCGATTCCCCGAGCGTTCGATCGGTGCGTCATGGGCGTTCGGCTTCGACGCGCAGGCGGGGAGCGGACCAGCGCGGGCCGGGTGACCCGGCCCGCACACCTGACAAACGGAGGTATTAATGAGCACGCAGAAGACCGCGATCGTCACCGGCGCGGCACGGGACATCGGTGCTGCCGTGGCCAAGCGACTCGCCGACGACGGCCTGGCCGTGGCCGTCCTGGACCTCGACGCCGATGCCTGCGCCGACACCGTCAAGGCCATCACCGACAAGGGCGGCAAGGCCATCGCCGTGGGCGCGAACGTCGCCGACGAGGCGTCGGTGAACGCGGCCGTCGAGAAGGTCGCCACCGAGCTCGGTGCGCCGACCGTCGTCGTCAACAACGCCGGCATCACCCGCGACAACCTGCTGTTCAAGATGACCGTCGACGACTGGGACGCCGTCATGGCCGTCCATCTGCGCGGTGCCTTCAACGTCACCAAGGCCGCCCAGAAGTACATGGTCGACGCCGGCTGGGGCCGCGTCGTCAACCTGTCGAGCACCTCGGCCCTCGGTAACCGCGGCCAGGTCAACTACTCGGCCGCCAAGGCCGGCATGCAGGGCTTCACCAAGACGCTGGCCATCGAGCTGGGCAAGTTCGGCGTCACCGCCAACGCCATCGCTCCCGGCTTCATCGAGACCGAGATGACCGCCGCCACCGCCGAGCGTGTCGGCGTGCCCTTCGAGGACTTCAAGAAGGCCGCGGCCAGCCAGATCCCGGTGAACCGCGTGGGCGTCCCCGAGGACATCGCCCACACCGCGTCGTTCTTCATCAGCGAGGGTGCGGGCTTCGTGTCCGGTCAGGTCGTCTACGTCGCCGGCGGGCCGAAGGACTGACGACTTACAGACGTCGTCTCGACTCCCAGACTTCGATCGAAGTCTGGGAGTCGGAATGAGGTCGACCGGTGGCGTCACGTCGCCGCCGGAGCGCTGTGGCACAATCGTCAGCGCAGTATTCCCCCATGGTGTAATCGGCAACACTTCTGATTTTGGTTCAGGCATTCCAGGTTCGAGTCCTGGTGGGGGAGCTCAGTTCGACGGTGTGGAAGCTCCGCAGACCCCGATGCAGCTCGAGGAGACACGTACGCGCTGAGTACGGATGACGGATTCGCTCTATCGGGGGACACCGCTCGAGGTACTGCTTCCGGCAGGATCGGGCTACCGTCCGATCCACCGAAGGGCTTCACCGTGAAGAAAGCACTCTCCGCAGGCTTCGCCGCTGTCTCGATCCTGTTGTCAGCGGCGGTGATCGGTCCGGTGCCCGACGCGAACGCGGCCGGGAAGGTGACGATTTTCCCGAACTACGCGGACCGCAACTGTGGGATGAAGGGCTTTGCGATCCAGCACGTCAAGGTCGCGGCCACGCCAGGTGGTACCCGGGTCAATGCGAACGGCCAGCGCTGGGCGCGCATTGCCGTACCCAGCCGTGGAAGAGTCACGCTCACCGCACAGCTTCAGTGCCAGAACGTACGGCTGAAGCAAGCGGTCCAGTGGGTGACGGTGCAGGACAGTGTCACGAATGCGCAAGCGTGGAAGAGCTACTACTTCTGAGGTACGGCTAGCAGTCCTAGGCGATGAAGCCTTCGGCCTGCAACCAGTCGTAGGCGACGTCGGCGGGGTCCTCACCGTCGATGTCGATGCGGCCGTTGAGTTCCTGCATCACCGAGTCGGTGAGCTTCGCAGACACCGGTGCCATGAGTTCGGCGATCTGGGGAGCCTCCTTGTTGAGGCGCGTGCTCAAGACCACGCAACCGCTGTACGGCAGGAAGAACTTCCGGTCGTCGGTGAGTACCGCGAGATCGAGGTTCTTGATCCGGCCGTCGGTGGAATACACCATGCCGAAGTTGCACGGTTCGCTGCGCGCCGTCGAGGTGTAGACGACCCCGGAGTCCATGACTGTCACGTTGTCCTTCGGTACGCCATCGGGCGTGCCCAGCGGGATTCCGTAGGCCTCCAGCATCGGAATCATTCCGTCGGCGCGGCTCAGGAACTCGTCGTTGATGCAGAACGTCCGCTCCGACACCGGCAGCTTCGCGATGTCCGACATCGTCTTCACGTTGAGACGTTTGGCCGTTGGTGCCGACGCCGCGAACGCGTAGGTGTTGTTGAAAGCCGCGGGCGGCAACCACTCGGCGCCGTTGGCGCGATCGGCGTCGCGGACCCGTTTCCACAGCTCGTTCGGGTCGGAGATCGTCTCGGTCTCGCCGAGGTAGGTCTGCCAGGCGGTTCCGGTGTACTCCCAGAGGATGTCGGCGTCGCCGTTGAGGAGTGCCTGGCGCGACGACATCGAACCCGGTGCGTTCGTCAGATCCTTGACCGCCGCCCCCGCCGCGCCGAGGTAGGTCGCGGTGATCTTGCCCAGCAGCACCGATTCACTGAAATTCTTCGACGTCACCCGGATCTCGGTGCCCTCCAAGGGCGTCGAGCCGTCGGCGAGGAATGCCTCGCGGAAGGTGCCAGACGAGCTGACCAGCCCGCAGCCTGCGACCACGACAATGAGTATCGCCGTGAAGACGGCCAGGACGGTCTTTCTCATGAGATCCCCCGCGGTGTCGCGGCCAACTCGACGAGCCGTCCGAGCCAGTCGATCGTCATCGCCAGCAGTGCGACGAGCACCGCGCCGGCGACCAGCAGTTTCGGCAGGAACAGGGTGATACCGGTGGTGATGAGCGTGCCGAGGCTCGTCGCGCCGATGAACGTACTCAGGGTCGCGGTGCCGACCAGGATCACCAGCGCCGTGCGCACACCGTTCAGGATGACCGGCACCGCGAGCGGCAACTCGACCTGGAAAAGCGTTCGCACCGCGGACAATCCGATGCCGCGGGAGGCCTCGACCGTGCGCTGGTCGACCTGCCGGAGGCCGACGATCGTGTTCTGCAGGATCGGGAGCACCGCGTAGACGACGAGACCGATGACCGCCGTGTTGAAACCGGTGCCGAGCCAGAACGTGAACAGCACCAGCAGGCCGATGGCGGGAGCGGCCTGCCCGATGTTGGCGATGTTGACCGCAATCGGGTTGAGCCACTTGAGGGATGGTCGGGTCAGTGCGATGCCGAGCGGGATGGCGATACACACGACGATCACGGTGGCGACGAGCGTGAGCTCGATGTGGTCGAGGATGGTCGCTCGCAGCGCCGGCCATGCCATCGAGGCGCTCTCGGTGGAGGTGAACGTCGTGCGCTGATACCAGATCAGGAACCCGACGCCGATGACGATGATGACCAGCGGTTCGAACCAGACGTCGATGGGCAGCTTCGCGAACCGGCGTCGGAAACCGCTCCGAGGTGGTTGGACCGGTGCCTCTGCTGCCGCGGTGACCCGCGCGGACTCGTCGGCGACGGAGGTCATCGTTCGGCGCTCGGTTCGTCGGCCGTGTCGGCGGCGGACGACTCGTCCTCGGCTGCGATGACCGGTGTGTCGACAGGTGCGGACCCCTCGGTGTGGTCGAGATAGCCGACGTGGTCGTCGTCGCGGACATCCGCGAGCTGTCCGCGGATGGCCTCCATCACGGACGCGATGTTCAGCGCGCCGATGACCGCGCCGCGTCCGTCGGTGACGAGGACGCCGCCCTGGCTGGTCGCGAGCATCGAGTCGAGCGCGTCGTTGAGCGTCGACGACTGTGCGACGACCGGTAGGCGCGGGTCGAGGTAATCCGACACCTCGGGTTTGGCGGAGACCTCCGCGATGCTGGGCCAGGCTCGCGGCCGGCCGTGTTCGTCGACGACGACCAGCCAGTCCTCGCCGGCGGCTCGGGCGCGGTTCACCACGGTGCCGGACCCTTCGCCGACGCGGGCGGTGACCACCTGGCGGATCTCGACATCGCGTACGCGGGTGAGGGTCAGGTGAGCCAGTGTCGCACCGGAACCGACGAACTCCTCGACGAACGGGCTGGCCGGGTTGGCGAGGATCTCTTCTGGCGGGGCGAACTGTTCGATGTGCCCGCCCTCGGAGAGGATCAGGACCTTGTCGCCGAGTTTGGTTGCCTCTTCGAAATCGTGGGTGACGATGACGATCGTCTTGCCCAGTTCGTGCTGGATGGCGATGAGCTTGTCCTGCAGGCGGGCTCGCGTGATCGGGTCGACGGCACCGAACGGCTCGTCCATCAGCAGGACGGGCGGGTCGGCCGCCAGAGCACGGGCCACACCGACGCGCTGCTGCTGACCGCCCGACATGTCCTTGGGCAGACGTTCGGCGAAGGTCGCGGCGTCGAGTCCGACCAGGTCCATGAGGTATTCGGTGCGCTCGGCGATGCGTTTCTTGTCCCACTTGAGGATTCGCGGGATGGTGCCGATGTTCTTGCTGACCGACCAGTGGGGGAAGAGCCCGCCGGACTGGATGACGTAACCGATGGACTGGCGCAGCTTGTCCGGGTTCTCCGCGGTCACGTCACGCCCGCCGATGTAGATACGACCCTCGGTGGGCTCGATGAGCCGGTTGATCATCTTCAGGGTCGTCGTCTTGCCGCAGCCCGACGGGCCGACGAAGGCGACGATGTCACCGGCGTCGATCTCGAGGTCGAGTTGCGCGACCGCAGGCTTGGTCTGGCCCCGGTAGCGCTTGACGACGCCTTCGAGACGTATCGATTCGCCGGTGACGACGCGACCGTTCGCGCCGGACGACGGTTGGCCTGCCGAGGATTTCGACGGCGGGGCGGTGGTGGAGTCGGTCATGAGAGTCCCTTGGAGATGGTGAGTCGGCCGAGCAGAACCAGGAGAGCGTCGAAGACGAGCGCGATGACGACGATGAGAAGCGTTCCGGCCAGCGCTGATTCGAGGGCGTTTGCGCCGCCGAGCCGTGCGAGCCCGTTGAAGATCAGTGATCCGAGGCCGGGGCCGAGGACGTAGGCGACGATCGCCGCGACGCCCACGATCATCTGTGTGGACACCCGGATTCCGGTCAGGATCACCGGCCAGGCGATCGGTAGTTCGACCGTCAGCAGGATGCGCCACCGCGAAAGCCCGATGCCGCGGGCCGATTCGACGACCGCGGGCGGCACCGATCGCAAGCCGACCACCGCGTTGCCGATCACCGGCAGCATCGCGAAGAACGCCAGCATCAGGAACGATGGTGTCACGCCGAGCCCGAACGGGACGATCAGCAGCGCGAGCAGGGCGAGCGACGGAATCGTCAGTGCCACACGACTAGACGTCAGCGTGAGCGCGGCGGCCAGCGGAAGCCGGTAGACGAGCGCGGCGACCGCGATGGCGACGAGGGTGCCGACGAGCACGGTCTGGAATGACAGCGACGCGTGTTGATATGTCAAGAACGTGAGAGAGCGAGCGTTGTCGCCGATGTAATCCCACAATTGCACGGTTGTGTTCCCATCCCCGTTGGTGAATCCGACATTACGCATCGGCGTGGGCCGGTGCCGACGTTTGTCCGATCACGCGTGCCTTTACCCTCACCGTGGGCGGATAACCCTCCACCGGTTGCGGCCGGTGCAGAGTCGGCACGATTCGGTGCACGCCGACCGTCGGTGACCACGTCGGGCAGTGTCATCCTGGATGGGTGAGTGAGAGCGCCCCCGCCGATGCAACACCGACCACAGCAGAGCTCGATCCGGACGACCGGGCCCTTCTGGCCGAAGCCGTCCGTTCCTGGACGCGGATCGTCGCCTGGGTCCTGAGCGTCGGCGGCGCGATCGGGTTCGTGGCGTCGTTCGTGCTGACGGTCGAACGGATCGAACTCTTCAAGAACCCCGACTACGTGCCGTCGTGCAACTTCAATCCGGTCCTGAGCTGCGGTTCGGTGATGGCCAAGCCGCAGGCTGCCCTGTTCGGGTTCCCGAACCCGCTGCTCGGCATCGCGGGATTCGCGGTGGTGATCACCACCGGCGTGGCGATCCTCGCGGGTGCACGTCTCGCGGGCTGGTACTGGGCGGGTCTGCAGGTCGGTGTGACCTTGGCGATGGCCTTCATCTGCTGGCTGATCTACTCGAGCCTCTACTCGATCGGCGCACTGTGCCCGTACTGCATGGTCGTGTGGGCGGCGACCCTGCCGATCTTCGTCTTCGTCAGCGTGCGCAACCTCCATGCGAGCGGACTGACCTCGCGATCCGGGGCGGCGCTCGCGGTCGCCCGTAGCCACGCCCTGATCCTGGTCCTCGCCGTGGGGCTCGTGATCGTGCTCATCGCCATCCGGTTCTGGTCGTACTGGTCGAGCTTGTACTGAGGGCGGGGACCCTTCGTGGCTCGTCGCTACGCTCCTCGCACCTCAGGGAGCGACAATTGGCGCAACATTCTTGATTCCGCGACGACTCGTCCTAGGCTGGGCCCATGGCGATCGGACGTCCGGCGGAGGGTGCGACCGAGGTGCAGCGCGCGCCCCGGGCGCGGATGACCGGTGCGCAGCGGCGATTACAGCTGATCGAGGTGGCGCGCGGGCTGTTCGCCGAACGCGGTTTCGAGGGCACCTCCATCGAGGAGATCGCGCAGCGCGCAGGCGTTTCCAAGCCGATCGTGTACGAGCACTTCGGCGGCAAGGAGGGTCTCTACGCGGTCGTCGTCGACCGCGAGATGGAGACGCTGCTCGAGATGGTGACCGCCTCGCTGTCGAAGAACCGGTCGCTGTACCGCATCCAGCAGGTCGCGCTCGCGTTGCTCACCTACATGGAGGAGCGCACGGACGGGTTTCGCATCCTCGTCCGCGGCGACAGCACCGCGGCGACCGGCGAGACGGCCACCTACTCAAGCCTTCTCAACGATGCCGTCAGCCAGGTCGAGCACATCCTGGCCGGCGACTTCGAGCGCCGCGGCTTCGACCCCGCCCTCGCCCCGCTGTATGCCCAGGCCCTGGTGGGCATGGTGTCGTCGACCGCGCAGTGGTGGCTCGACGTCCGCGAGCCGTCGAAGGAGGTCGTGGCCGCCCACCTCGTGAACCTCTGCTGGAACGGGCTCACCCGCCTCGACCCGTCGCCCGATCTCGTCGGCCCCGACTACGTCGAGCCCCGCGAACGGACCACCGCCGAGGACTCCTGACGCTTCGAGGCTTCCTCGCACCTGAGGCAGCAGTCAAGCCAGAACCAGGCTCCGCTTCGAGAGTCCCATCCAGAACCCGTCGATGACCTGATCCGGACGCTGTTCGACGTCGTCGCCGGCACCGAGCGCGACGAACAGCGGCGCGAAGTGTTCGATCGTCGGATGCGCATACGGCATCCCCGGCGCGGTCTGGCGAAACCTGATGAGCGACTCCACATCTCCCGCGGCAAATCGTTCGGCGGCCCACGAGTTGAACTCGGCCGACCAGCTCGGGGGAGTCGCCTCGGGTCGCCAGTCGCGCAGGAACGGCAGGCCGTGGGTGGTGAAACCGGACCCGATGATCAGCACGCCCTCGTCGCGCAGCGGCTTGAGGCGTCGGCCGAGGTCGAGCAGCCGCTCCGGGTCGAGGGTCGGTAGGGAGATCTGCAGTACCGGGATGTCCGCCTCGGGGTACATGACGGTCATCGGCACGTACGCGCCGTGGTCGAGGCGACGGTTGGGGTCGTGGGCGATCGTCTCGCCGTCGGGCATCATCGCGGCGACGCGTCGGGCCAGGTCCGGGGCGCCCGGCGACCGGTACTGGACGCGGTAGTACTTCTCCGGGAAGCCGCCGAAGTCGTAGGTCAGCGCGGCGTCCGGGAGTCGGTGGAGCCGATGGTGAGGGGCGCCGCCTCCCAGTGCGCCGACACGATGAGGATCGCTGTCGGCCGTGCGAGGCCGCCGGCGAGCTTCTTCAGCTGGCGGACCCAGGTGGGACTGTCGACGAGGGGTGGGGCGCCGTGGGACAGGAACAGGGCCGGCTGCCGGGTGGGGGAGTTCGAGCTGGACATACCCGATCTTAACCGGACTGCGGTCCGTTTTGTTCCCGAGGCCCAGGATGCCCGCTCTGGTCGGGCAATCGGCGTGGCCGCCGCACGTCGTCTCGCGTGCGGCTATAACGTTCCAGACATCACCGTCGGCCGCTCGCGGCCCAGAGAGAAAGGGACTCCCGGCGCGTGGAGACAGTCGGCATCTATCTCGTCGTCATCTTCGGATGCGGATTCCTCGCTCGACTGGTCCGTCTGCCGACGTTGGTCGGGTACCTGGCGGCCGGATTCATCCTGCACGCCCCAGGCATCGACGACCTGCCGATCATCGACACGCTCGCAGATCTGGGCGTGACGATCCTGCTGTTCACCATCGGCCTCAAGCTGGACCTCCGGATGCTGTTCCGGCGCGAGGTCTTCCTCACCACCGCCATCAACCTCGCGGTGATCATGGGTCTCACCACCGGCTTCCTCGGACTGCTCTCGACCATCGGCGTCCGGATGCTCATGGGTGAGGGCTGGCAGACGCTCGCGCTCCTCGGTTTCGCGCTGTCCTTCTCGAGCACGGTGTTCGTGGTCCAGGTGCTCGACGAACGCTCGGAGTCCCGCTCGCTGTACGGCCGAATCGCGATCGGCATCCTGGTCCTCCAGGACGTCGTCGCCGTCGCCTACCTCACGTCGATGAGCGGGGAACCGCCGAGTCCCTGGGCGTTCGCGCTGGTCCTGCTGATCCCGGGTGCCTGGGTGGTCCGGCGACTGTGGAACCGCCTCGGACACGGCGAACTCCAGACCCTCTTCGGCGTGACGATGGCGCTCGTACCGGGATACTGGCTGTTCGAATCGGTCGGCATCAAAGGCGACTTCGGTGCCATGGTCGTCGGCGTGCTGCTGGCCTCGCATCCGCGTGCCGGAGAGCTGTCCCGCACGTTGTTCGGTCTCCGAGAACTGCTCCTGGTGGGATTCTTCGTCTCGATCGGACTCCACGTCACACCCACCCTCGACACCGTGCTCCTCGGCCTGGTCCTCGTGGTCCTCCTGCCGCTCGAAGCGGCCCTGTTCACCCTCGTGCTGGCCATGTTCGGCCTACGTCGGCGCACCTCGATCCTGGCCGGTCTGGCGCTGGCGAACTTCTCCGAGTTCGGCCTCATCGTCATCTCCAACGGCGTGAGCAACGACCTGCTCGACGACGACTGGTTGGTGGTCACCTCGGTCGCGGTCGCGGCGAGCTTCGTGTTCTCGACCCTCGTCAACCGTCGCGGGTCCGGGCTGGTGGCCCGGCTCTCGGCCTACGTCCCGAGAACAGCCGCCGCGAGCGCCCATCCCGACGACGCGGCGATCGACCTCGCTCCCGCCCGTGCCGTCGTCTTCGGTCTCGGCCGGGTGGGCAGTTCGGTCTACAACCGTCTCGTCGACGAGTACGGGCTGAATGTCGTCGGCGTCGAGAACGATCCGGTGAAGGTGGCGAATCTTCGCGGGCGGGGATTCCGCGTGATCGAGGCGGACGCGACCGAGACGGGGTTCTGGGAGCGGTGTGAAGGGGTCTCCGACCTCGACATCCTCGTGATGGCCATGCCGTTCCACGGGTCCAATCTGGTGGCGCTGGACCGAGTCGAGGAGCGTGAATTCGAGGGGACCATCGCCGTCGTCGCGCAGTACGACGACGAACGCGACGAACTGCTCGGGCGGGGTGCCGACGTCGCCTTCCACATCTACGAGGGCACCGGCGTCGGTCTGGCCGACGCCGCCGCCGAGGCCGCGGGCCTCGACCGCTGAGATCTGACTACGAGGACGGCTCCCAGAGGTCCTTCTGCATGTAGACGCAGTCGATCCACTGGTCGGCCTTGTGGCCGATCGACCGCAGGCGACCGACCTCGGTGAACCCGAACCGCGAGTGCAGGGCGACCGATCCCTCGCCACCGGTCGCCGCGATCACCGCCACGATCTGTCGCACGTTCTGAGGATCCGCCCGATCGAGCATCCCGGCCATGAGCGCCGATCCGACGCCGCGGCCCCCCAGGCCGGGGCGGACGTAGATGGAGTCCTCGGTGGAGCGGTCGTAGGCCGGCATGGCGCGGAATGTGCCCAGGTAGGCGTAGCCGACGATGTGCTGGTCGGACTCCGCAGACAGTGTCGCGACCACGAAGGGCCTGTTCGCCTCGCGGATCGTGCGGTACTTCGCCAGCCAAGCGGTGTGCGAGGGGACCACGTAGTCGAAGGTGGCGACGGTGTTCTCCACGTAGTGGCGGTAGATGTCCGCCACGCCCGCGAGGTCGGTCTCGACGGCGTCGCGCACCGTCACCCCCATGTCGTCGGTCCGGGCTCCCTGCATTCTGACGAGACTAGTGGTGTGTGGGCCACCACTTGGCTACTACTCCGCGTAATAGCGGGCGTACGCTCGGGGGTATGCCTGTGGCGTCCGATCCGGCCGAACGACTTGTGCGCGTGCACTGGTCGGTCGTCGCCGCCATGACGTCCGGGTCGCTGAGCGTCGGGGCGCACGCGCTCGCCGGGGGAGGCCTCCCGACGTCGTCGCACGTGGTCCTTCTGGTCGCCATCAGTGTCGGACTCGGTTGGGTGAGCGGGGCGGTGGGCGGGACGCGGGGACGCGCGACCGAGATCCTCTCCGTCGGTGCGGCACTCACCGTCGCGCAGCTTCTCGGGCATCTGGCGATGCACACCGGCGGCCACCACGCGTCGACGCCGCTGCTACCCGGCCCGACGATGATCGGTTTTCACGTTGCGGCGCTGCTGATCTCCGCAGGTCTGCTCGTCGGCGCGCAGGAGTGTGCACGCCGTGTCGGCTCACGCATCCTGGCGTCCACGACGCCTCCGTTGATCGCGGTCGGGGATGTCCTCGTGGTCGCGGGTGCGGTCGATCCGCTGCGACCGCTGTTCGGCCGCACGGGTATCTGGACTCGGGGTCCGCCGGTCCTCCCGGTCTGACCCTGATTCCTCCATTTCCCGCCGGCGCCCAGGAGCCCCGGTGGTGACTCGCGTACCCGAAAAGGCGAAAAATCCATGTTCTCAAGCACTTCCACGACCCGCCGGGCTCGTCGCCCGCTGGCGATCCTCGCCGCGCTGACACTTCCGCTGGCCGTCACGACCGCATGCTCCTCCGATGAGACCCCCGCCACCCAGGCCGACTCGGTGACCATCACCGACCAGTGGGTGAAGGCATCCGACAAGCAGATGACCGGTGCGTTCGGCACCGTGGCCAACACCTCCGACCGCGAGGTGACCCTCACCGGTGGTGACACCGATGTCGCCGAACGCGTCGAGGTGCACGAGATGGCCCCGGCCGGCGACGGCACCATGACCATGCGCCAGGTCGACGGCGGCCTGAAGATCGCCGGCGGTCAGACGGTCTCGCTCGAACCCGGCGGGAACCACATCATGCTGATGGACCTGAAGCGGCCGATCGAGGCCGGTCAGACGGTCACCATCACCTTGCGCTTCGGCGACGGTTCCACATGCGAGATGGTCGCGCACGCACGCGATTTCCGTGGAGCCAACGAGGAGTACACGCCGGGCCACGGCTCGTCGGACACCGGCAGTGATGGCTGAGGCCACCAGCCACGGTAACGGCAGAAGACGGGGCCGGGGCCCGGCCCTCTCGCGACGCAGCCTGATCGCAGGCGTCGCGGGAGCCGCCGGCCTCGGTGTCGGAGCCACGGCGATAGCGCGGTCCACGGACGCCGCCGGGGACGCCACGCACGGCGGCGACGTCGTCGAGTTCCACGGCGTGCACCAGGCCGGGGTGACGACCCCGCCCACCGCGCACGTCAACTACGTCGGACTCGATCTCTCGGCAGATCGGGGGCCGCAGGCGCGGGAGGCGCTCGCCGGGATTCTCCGGGTCTGGACCGAGGACGCCGCCCGGCTCACGAGGGGTACGCCGGCGCTGGCCGACAGCGAACCGGAACTCGCCCGACTGCCCGCCAGGCTCACCGTCACGGTCGGCCTGGGCCCCGGCGCCTTCACCGCGACGGGACTGGAGGGCCGACGGCCCCGGTGGCTGCATCCGCTTCCGGCATACCCCATCGACCGACTCGACGAGCGGCGCTGGGGACAGACGGACCTGCTGCTGCAGATCTGCTCCGACGACCCGGTCACCGTCGCCCACGCGACCCGGGTCCTGACGGCGAACGTGGCGGGACGGGTCCGACTGCGATGGGTCCAGCGCGGCTTCCGCAACTCCCGCGGCAGCCAGGACGAGAAGGTGACCATGCGCAACCTGATGGGGCAGGTCGACGGAACCGTGAACCTCGGGCCCGCCGACTTGGACACCCTGGTCTGGGACGACGGCGCCGAACAGCCGTGGTTCGCCGGCGGGACGTCGATGGTGCTGCGTCGGATCGCCATGGATCTCGACCGATGGCAGGAGGTCGACCCGCGCAGCCAGGAACTGTCGGTGGGACGCACCCTCGCCGACGGTGCGCCGCTGAGCGGGGGAGGCGAACACGACGACCCGGACTTCGACAAGATCGTCGACGGGCTGCCCGCCATCCCGGCGTCCTCGCACATCGCCCGCGCCCGTCACCGGACACCGACGGAGCGATTCCTGCGGCGTGGCTACAACTACGACGACCCGCCGGAACCCGATGCCGACGGGACCATCCCCATCTCCAACAGCGGCCTCCTGTTCGCCGCCTACCAGCGCGATGTCGACGCCCAATACGTGCCGGTCCAGGCGCGGCTGGCCGAACACGACGCGCTGAATCAATGGACGACGCCCATCGGATCGGCGGTCTACGCCGTCCTTCCCGGGGCTCGTCGAGGAGAGGTACTGGGGCAGGGCCTGCTGGGCTGATCGACCGGCCTGAGGGGGCACGAGGCGCGGCACATACAATCGGCGGAGTGTCGACGCCCCGTGCCCTGTCCGGTCTGGCCGCGCTCGCGTGTGCGGACAAATCCTTCCGCGAGGTGCACGAACGCCGTGCCGAACGTCGCCTCGACATCACCGCACCCGACGCCGCCCGGCCGTTCCTCGTCTCCTGTCTGGCCGCCGGCGCCGAGGCCCCGCTGCTGGTCGTCTCGGCCAACGGTCGCGAGGCCGATGACCTGACGGCCGAGTTGGCCGAACTCCTCGACGACGCCGACTCGGTGGCCCAGTTCCCCTCGTGGGAGACCCTCCCGCACGAGCGGCTGTCGCCGAGCGCGGACACCGTCGGCCAGCGACTGGCGGTGCTGCACCGTCTCGCCAATCCCGGCGACAACCCGCTGCGGGTCGTGGTCACCACGGTCCGCTCGCTCGTGCAGCCGATGGCGCCGGGCCTCGGCGAGGTCGCCACGGTAACGCTGCGCGAGGGCATCGAGGTCGACTTCGACGGACTGCTGGCGCAGCTCGTCGAGATGGCCTACGAACGGGTGGACATGGTCGGACGCCGCGGCGAGTTCGCGGTCCGCGGCGGCATCCTCGACGTCTTCCCGACGACCGCCGACCACCCGGTCCGCGTCGAGTTCTGGGGCGACGAGATCACCGAGATCCGGGCGTTCTCGGTCGCCGATCAGCGCAGCCAGCCCGAGGTCGACGCGTCCGAGGTACGCATCCATCCGGGTCGTGAACTACTCCTGTCCGAGAAGGTGCGCACACGCGCAAGCGATCTCGCGGCGAAGAACCCCGACGACACCGCACTCACCGAGATGCTCGGCAAACTGGCCGAGGGCATCCCCGTCGAGGGAATGGAAGCGCTCATCCCGGCGCTCGTCGACGGCGAGATGCAACTCCTCACCGAGGTCGTCCCCGACGGGACACGCGTGCTGATCCTCGACCCCGAGAAGGTCCGGACCCGCGCCGCGGACCTGTCCAAGACCGGTGCGGAGTTCCTCGAGGCGTCGTGGACGGCCGCGGCGATGGGCGCGAACGCCCCGATCGACCCGCGGTCAGGAACCGGCATCGACCTGCAGGCCAGCGCCTATCGTTCGCTCGGCGACGTGCGCGAAGCGACACTACAGGCCAAACGCCCGTGGTGGACGCTGTCACCGCTGTCCACCGGCAGCGGGAACGAACTCGAACTCGACCTCACCCCCGGACCCGCACCGCGCGGCGACGAGCGCGAGATCGCGGCCACGTTCGCCCAGCTCCGGGCGCATGTGTCCGACGGCAAGACCGCCGCGATCGTCGTCACCGGCAAGGGCACCGCCCAGCGAGTCGGCGAGCGGCTGTCCGAGGCCGAGGTGCCGTACGTGATCGCCGAGCCGGGGCATCGTCCCGAACCGGGCGAGGTCACGGTCTTCGGGGCCACGCTCCGCGCCGGAATCGTCTGTGCCGACGCCGGACTCGTCGTGGTCACCGAGGCGGATCTCACCGGTACGCGCGTCGCGAACGTCCGTGACGGACGCAAGCTCCCGGCCAAGCGCCGCAACCAGGTCGACCCGCTGGCGCTGGCCGCCGGTGACCTCGTCGTGCACGACCAGCACGGCATCGGCAAGTTCGTCGAGATGATCGAACGCACCGTCTCGGGTGCGCGTCGCGAGTACCTGGTCCTCGAGTACGCGTCGAGCAAACGCGGCCAGCCCGCCGACCGGCTGTACGTGCCGATGGACGCGCTCGACCAGTTGTCCCGGTACGTCGGTGGCGAGCAGCCGTCGCTGTCCAAGCTCGGCGGGTCGGACTGGCAGAACACCAAGCGCAAGGCGCGCAAGGCCGTTCGCGAGATCGCCGGCGAGCTGGTGCAGCTCTACGCCGCGCGTCATGCCGCCCCGGGCCACGCCTTCGGGCCCGACACCCCGTGGCAGCAGGAGATGGAAGATGCCTTCGACTTCACCGAGACGGTCGATCAGCTGACCGTCATCGCCGAGGTCAAGTCCGACATGGAACGTCCGGTCCCGATGGACCGCGTCATCGTCGGCGACGTCGGTTACGGCAAGACCGAGATCGCGGTGCGCGCCGCGTTCAAGGCGGTGCAGGACGGCAAACAGGTCGCCGTCCTCGTGCCGACGACCATTCTCGCGCAACAGCATCTGCAGACGTTCACCGAGCGGATGAGCGGTTTCCCGGTGCGGGTACGCGGACTGTCGCGCTTCACCGACGCCAAGGAATCCCGCGAGATCACCGAGGCGATGGCCAAGGGCGAGGTCGACATCGTCATCGGCACCCACCGCCTCCTGCAGACCGGTATCACGTGGAAGGACCTCGGCCTCGTGATCGTCGACGAGGAGCAGCGATTCGGCGTCGAACACAAGGAACACATCAAGTCGCTGCGCACCCACGTCGACGTGCTGACCATGTCGGCGACGCCGATCCCGCGCACCCTGGAGATGTCGATGGCCGGCATCCGCGAGATGTCGACGATCCTCACCCCACCCGAGGAGCGCCACCCGGTGCTGACCTATGTCGGCGCCTACGCGCCGAAACAGGTGGCCGCGGCGATCCGTCGTGAGTTGCTTCGCGACGGCCAGGTCTTCTACGTGCACAACCGCGTCTCGACCATCGACAAGACGGCCAAGGACATCGCCGCAATGATCCCCGAGGCGAGAGTCGTTGTCGCGCATGGTCAGATGGGTGAGGATCAGCTGGAGCGCACGGTGTCGGGGTTCTGGAACCGCGAGTACGACGTGCTGGTCTGTACGACCATCATCGAGACCGGTCTCGACATCTCCAACGCCAACACGCTCATCGTGGACCGCGCCGAGAACCTCGGTCTCTCGCAGCTCCATCAGCTGCGCGGACGAGTCGGACGTAGTCGTGAACGCGGTTACGCCTACCTGCTCTACAGCCCGGACCGGCCGCTGACCGAGACCGCCTACGACCGGCTCGCGACGATAGCGCAGAACAACGAACTCGGCGCCGGTATGGCGGTGGCGCTCAAGGACCTCGAATTGCGTGGCGCCGGAAATGTTCTCGGCGCCGAACAGTCCGGCCACGTCGCGGGCGTCGGTTTCGACCTCTACGTGCGGCTCGTCGGCGAGGCCGTCGAGGCGTATCGCGCCGCGGCCGACGGCAAGCCCGTCGAGACCCAGGAGACCGGGGAGGTGCGGATCGACCTGCCGGTGGATGCGCACATCCCGGTCGAATACGTCGACTCGGACCGTCTCCGTCTGGAGGCGTACCGCAAGCTGGCGTCGGCCACCGACGACGCCGAGGTCGACGCGGTGCTCGTCGAACTCAACGACCGCTACGGTCCGCCGCCGGTCGAGACGACGCGTCTGGCGTCGATCGCCCGCCTGCGTCTGCGCTGCCGCGAGCGCGGCATCACCGAGATCGGACTGGCCGGACAGGGCGTCAAGATCTCGCCGCTGCCGCTCCTCGACAGCGAGCAGGTGCGTCTCCGCAGGCTCTACTCCTCGGCGACCTTCCGCGCGACGACGTCGGTGGTCACGCTCCCGATCCCGCGGACCGGGGGAGTCGGTTCGGCACGTCTGCGCGACGACGAGCTCATCGAGTACCTCACGACGTTCCTCACGCAGCTCAAGCCGGAGCCGAACGCTTAGAACACCACTCAGCGGGGCAGGAAAATCCACGGGGGTCGAGAGAGGGCGTACAACGAATGACGGTGGTGCTGTTGGACCCGGCACGGCCCGACCTGATCCCCATCCGGGCGCGCGCCTGGCTCACCGGATCGGTCAAGGTCACCGAGGACGTGCCCGCTGCCCTGCTCTGGGAGTTCGACCGTGTCGAACCGGTTTTCGACGAGGTGCTCGGTGAGACGCCCGTCGACTCCGTGCTGGTGAGCACCAACGCCGATCACCCACTCGTCCGCGCCCGTCTCGCCCGCGGTGAGCAGATCATCACTGCGGCGAAGGTGTCGGGGATGGCCCTGCTCGACTCCGTCGCCCTCATGGACACCCTGCGCCGCAACGGTCCGTGGGAGAGCGCCCAGACCCACCACTCGCTGCGTCGCTACCTCCTCGAGGAGGTCTACGAGCTGCTCGACGCCATCGAGGCCGGCAACCAGGTCGAACTAAAGGAGGAGCTCGGGGACCTGTTGCTGCAGGTGCTCTTCCACGCGCGCATCGCCGCCGACGACCCCGAGGCGCCGTTCGACATCGACGACGTCGCCCGCAGCTTCACCACCAAGGTGATGGGCCGTACCCCGGGCGTGCTGTCCGGTGCCCACTCCGACCTCGAGACCCAGATCCGCGAGTGGGAGGAACGCAAGGCCGCGGAGAAGAAGCGCGGGTCTGCCCTCGACGGCGTCGCGACGACCCAGCCGTCGCTGGCCCTGCTGCAGAAGATCCTCGAACGACTCGTCGCGGCGTCGTATCCGGTGGACACCATCCCGGCCGAGACGTGGACCGTCACCGTCACCGCCGACGACGACAGCATCGAGGCGCAGACCCGGGACAAGGCCCTGGCGCTCATGGCGTCGGTCCGCGACGCCGAGGCGCGCGCGAGCGAGCTCGGCATCGAACTGAATTCGCGCGAGGCCTGGGAGAGTGCGTTCGGGGGCTGATGGTCTTCGCTCACCGAATCCGTTCCCGCTCACTCGAATAGGTTGAGCGGGAACGGATTTCGTGAGCGACGCGCTTGGCGTGCTACCGGGGCGTCACCGCGGTGCGCATGACCCGCAGGGCCTCGGTCTCCTGGACGCCTCCGACGACCGTGACGTCCGCGTCGGTGGCGGCGATGACGTCGGCGCACGTGAGCGAGAAGTGCGGCCCCTCGGTGAGGAACGTGGAGAACCCCGCCGTGGAGGCGGCGAAGACGATGCGCGTGACCCCGGCCCACACGCAGGCCGTGGCGCACATCGGGCACGGTTCCCCGCTCGCGTACATCGTCGCGCCGGCGAATCGGTCGGCGTGCCCGTCGGCGGTGGCCCGGCGAATCGCGTCGAGTTCCGCGTGCGCGGTGACATCCCCGGCGGAAGCCACCTCGTTGCGGCCCTCGGCGAGCACCGCGCCGCCGGCGTCGACCAGCACGGCACCGAACGGGCGGTTCCCTCCGGCAGCGGCCTCGGCGGCGAGGTCGATGGCTCGCGTCAGGAACCCTTGCTGTGATGCGTTCTCGCTCATGCGCTCATCTCTACTCTGGTTCCGATGTCGGACGCGAGGGCGGCGTCAACGAGGAGGCGGGCGGTCACGAGATCCTGCAGGCCGATGCCCACGGAGTTGAACAGGGTGATGTCGTCGTCGCTGCGTCGGCCGAGTCGGGGATCGACGATCACGTCCCCCAACTCGACGGTGACGGCGTCGTCGGCCAGGTGTCCTTCGGCGACCGCGAGCAGGACATCTCCCGACTTGGCCAGCGCGGTGGCGCGACTGTCGACGACGAGTCGGCCCGTGCCCATGCCGGGCCCGTCGATCTCACGGTGATCGGCGCGCGGCGGTGCGCCGACGGCGTTGAGGTGCAACCCGGGGCGGAACCAGGCACCACGGACGATCGGGTCCTTCGACGGGGTCAGCGTGCACACGATGTCGGCGGTCGCGAGGACGTCGTGGGGTGTGTCGGCGTAGACGACCTGAACATCCAGATCGCTTGTCCGGCGTCGGAATTCGTCGACGGTCGCCTCGGTGCGCGACCACACGACGACCTTGTCGATCGGCCGGACCCGGGCGATCGCGCGGGTGTGCTCGACGGCGAGGGTGCCCGCCCCGATGAGGCCGAGGGTCGAACTCGTCGAGCGTGCGAGGTGGGCGGTGGCCACAGCACTCGCCGCGGCGGTCCGGATGGCGGTGATGAGCCGCCCGTCCAGGACGGCCTCACATTCACCGGTGCGATCGGACACCAGCAGGATGGTCGACCGCTGGGTGGGCAGGCCCGCCGCACGGTTGCCCGGCATGTCCGACAGCAGCTTCACGGTGCTGGCGCGCTGGCGGGTTGCGGTGGCGGCCATGGGCAGCACCGACCCGCCGTCGGGCAGGGGCATCACGGCCGGGGCCGGGTTGGCAGCGGTGCCGGTGGACAGGTCCGCGTGGGCGCGTTCGACGGCGTCGAAGACCGCGTGGCGGTCGATCAGCGCCGAGATGTCGGAGTGGGTGAGAACGAGGGTCATGGAACAGGGCCTTCCTGGAGACGTCAGACGCGGCCGACGTACGGGACGGTGAGACCGGACGGGGCTTTGCGCCCTCCGGCGAAACCGCTGACGGCGACGATCGCGAGAATGTAGGGCAGCATCACGAGCACTGCGTAGGGGATGTTCACGCCGAGTGCGGGCAGGGCGAACTGGAGCGCCCGGGCCGCGCCGAAAAGCAGGGTCGCCCAAATGATCCCGGACACCTTCCAGCGGCCGGCGATCACCGCGACCACCGCGAGATAACCCATGCCGGCGGTCATGTTCTCGCTGAAGGAGCCGACCTCGGACAGTGCGAGCTGAGCGCCTGCCAGTCCTCCGGCTCCGGCCGCGACGAGCACCATGAGAACGCGGATCCGGTTGACCGCCACTCCGGTCCAGCCCGCCGAGGTCGCATCCTCGCCGGCCGCGTCGACCCGGATTCCGGTCATGGTGCGGGGCGAGAAGACCACGGCCAGCGCCGCGACGATCACGAGACAGGCGTAGCCCAGGACGGTCTGTCCGAACACTGCGGGTCCGACGATCGGCAGCTCGCTCAGGACCGGGATGTGGATGTCGTCGAAGGCGGGCACGTTCTGCCCCTTGCCGTCGCCGAGGAGGACCCGCGCCCCGAAGGTCGTCAGACCGAGGGCGAGTGCGTTGGCGGCCACGCCGGTGACGATCTGATCGGCGCGCAACCGCACGCTCAGCAACGCCTGGGCCAGACCGAAGATGAGGCCGGCGAAGACCCCGGCGACGGCGCCGATGGTGGCCGAACCGGTTGTCGCCGAGGAGAGCACGGCGGCGAACGCACCGGTGAGCATCATGCCTTCCATGCTCAGGTTGAGCACCCCGGCGCGTTCGGAGATCGATTCCCCGGTGGCGGCCAACAGTAGCGGAATGGCGAAGGCGACTCCGCTGGTGAGCACTTCGGTGATCATGTCGGCGTTCATACGAGCACCTCCTCGGCGGCGCTGTCGGTGGTGGTCGCGGATGAGGGTTTGCGGGGTGGGCGGTTGGTGGTCGTCCACCAGGCGGCGCCCGCGATGAGGATGATCAGCACGCTCTGTACGACCGTGATCGTCGAGGCCGGAACCCCCGCGGCGAGCTGGAGATTGATGCCGCCCGAGACCAGGAAGCCGAACAGCAGGGACACCGCGGCGACGGCGGTCATCGATCCCCGGGCGAGCAGCCCGACGACCAGACCGGAGAACCCGAACCCGGAGGAGAACCCGTCGGCGAGGACGAACGGCGCCGTCGCCACCAGCAGTCCGCCGGCGACCCCCGAGAACCCGCCCGCAGCGGCCAGGCTGAGCGAGGAGGCGCGGTCGACGGGTACGCCGAATCGGGCCGACGCGGTGGGCGACAGCCCCACACTCCGTAACCGCAGGCCGGTGACGGTGTGGCGCAGCATGATTCCCACGGCGATCGCGGCGACCACCGCGATCACGATGGCGATCGTGGCCGGACTCTTGTCGAGCTCCAGCAGCGGGAGTCGGGCGGCGTCGGACAGCGGTTCCGACTGCGGCAGGGTTTCCGACGAGGTCATCGGCTGCCGCAGCAGGGAGGGCTCCTGGACCATCAGTACCACCAGGGCGAGCCCGACGAAGTTCAGCAGCAGGGTGGTGATGATCTCGCTGGTGCCGCGGCGCACCCGCAACCACGCGGCGATCGCGGCCCAGCCCGCACCCGCGAGCGCCGCGGCGAGCAGCACCAGCGTCAGGCCGAGCGGCAGGGGCGTCGAATCGGGAAGTGAGACACCGACCGCGGTCGCGGCGATCCCGCCCAGGCAGATCTGGCCCTCGCCGCCGACGTTCACCAGCCCGGCGCGATAGGCGATCGTGAATCCGACCGCCACCAACATCAGGACCGCCGCGCTGTTCAATGACGTGCCGATCGCGAAGGGCGAACCCAGGGTGCCGTCTACCAGTGCGGTGACGACCTCGGCAGGGCCGGCGCCGGCGGTGGCGGCCAGTCCCAGGCCGACGAGCGCCGAGACGATCAGTGCGGCGACCGCGATCACGAGGGGATGGCGCAGGTGCAGACGGTCCGACGACGGCAGACTCCGCCATCGTGAGGGAGCAGAGTCGAGGGTCATGCGGGTACTCCGGTCATGAGGACGCCGATATCGGTGGCGGCGGTGGGGGAGTCGGTGCTCACCGGTCCGAGCAGGGTGCCGCGGTAGGCCACAACGATCCGGTCGCACACGGCCAGCAGTTCGTCGAGTTCGCTGGAGGTGACCAGCACCGCGGCTCCGTCGTCGGCGGCCGCGCGCAGGCGTTCCAGCACGAAGGCGACGGCTCCGGCATCGAGACCGCGGGTGGGCTGGGCGGCGACCACGGCGCGCAGTCCCGGGGTGGACAACTCGCGGGCGAGCACCACCTTCTGCTGGTTGCCGCCGGACAGCGAACCGATCGGGGCGTCGGGGCCGGCGGCACGGATCGAGTAGTCGGCGATCGCGGTGACGGCGTCGGCGCGGATGCGGGCGCGGTCGAGCAGACCCCAGCGGCGGTAGTCCTTGAGCCTTGGCAGCGCGAGGTTCTCGGCGATCGACAGATCGCCGATGATGCCCTCGGCGTGCCGGTCCTCGGAGATCACCGCCAGGCCCGCGGCGGTGCGGTGCGCCGGCGACCGGCCGGTGAGGTCGACGCCGTCAAGCTTCATGGTGCCGGCGTCGGCGGGTAGTGCGCCCGACAGCAGGGCGGTGAGTTCGGACTGACCGTTGCCCTCCACTCCGGCGACCCCGACGATCTCGCCGCGCCCGACGCTCAGCGAGACATCGGTCAAGGCGGTGCTGCCGTCCGGGCGCGTGACGGTGAGACCGTCGAGCTCCAGCACCGGTTCGACGGCGGGCGCCGAATCTCCCTGGCGTCGAAGCGAGGTCGCGGTATGGGGCTTCTTGTCGCCGAGCATCAGGGTCAGTAGCGAGGGCAGCGGAACGTCGGCGAGCCGCCCTCCGCCGACGACGGTCCCGCCGCGCAGGACGGTCGCCTCGTCGGCGGCGCGGGCCACCTCGCCGAGTTTGTGCGTGATGAGCACGACGGACCGGCCGTCGGCGGCCAACGCATGGCAGGTCGTGATCAGCGCGTCGATCTCGTCGGGATCGAGTACCGCCGTGGGCTCGTCGAGCAGGATCAACCGGGGGTCGTGCAGCAGGGCCTTGACGATCTCGACCCGCTGCCGCGCGCCGACCGTCAGGTCGCCGACCGTGGCGTGCGGGTCGATCTGCAACCCGTAGGCGTCGGCGATCCGGTCGAGGTCTGCCGCCAGTGCGCGACGCGGCGGGCGGAAACCCTTGCGTCCCAACAGGAGGTTGGCCTCGACCGTCATCGTCGAGATCAGCGAGAAGTGCTGGTGCACCATCGCGACGCCGGCCTGTAGCGCGTCCGACGGGTTGCGGGGCCGGTACTCGGCGCCGGCGAGGGACATGGTTCCGGTGTCGGGGGAGACCGTGCCGTAGATGGTGTTGCACAGCGTCGACTTACCTGCGCCGTTCTCACCGAGGATGCAGTGGACCGAACCGGGTCGCACGGTCAGTGTCACCGCGTCCAGGGCGCGGACCGGGCCGAACGACTTGCCGATCTCTTCCATCGACAGCAGCGCGGTGGTGCTCATCGTCATCGCCTCTCGTCTGAGGATCTCGCGACCGTCAGTACAGCTCGACGGAGTCGGCGATGACCGCGTCCTTGGCCTTCGACAGCGCATCGGTCACGGTTGGGTCGGTCGAGCACACGATGAAGTCGGTGCCGCCCTTGTCGGAGGTGATACCGAAGGGAACCTGTGCGGCAGTCCAGGTTCCGTCGAGCACCGAGGACACCGCGTACTCGATCTCGGTGCCGATGTCGGTCCGGACGAAGCCGGCGTAGACGGGGTTCGCGCAGTCGCCGGGGATGGGTCCGCCGTTGAAACGGTTGCCCGAGCCCTTGGCGGCCTGCTCGATGCCCTGCTTGCCGAGGTTCACGATCTGACCGAGGACGTCGGCGCCGCTCGCGTAGGCCGCGCCGGCGGCCTGCTTGGCCTTGGCCGGGTCGTTGAAGTCACCGACGTACTGCGGCGCGAGGACCTTCACATCCGGCCGGACGAAGCGGGCGCCGTTGCCGAAAGCCCCGGCGGCGTTGACGATTGCGGGGAGCTCCACCCCGCCGATGAAGCCGACGGTCCCGGACTTCGACGACGACGCGGCCACCGCGCCGGACAGGAACTCCGCCTCGGCCTGCTGCGGGTCGTAGTAGGCCAGGTTCGGCAGCGGTTCGGCGTCCGCGGGTCCGCCGATCTCGACGAATGTGACGTCGGGGAACTGCGGGGCGACGGCGCGCAGGTCGGAGTCGGTCTGACCGCCGACGGAGATGACGAGCTCGTTCTGCGAGGCGAACCGCTGCAGGGTCTGCTGGTAGTCGGCGGCGGCGACCTGCTCGACGAAGCTGATGTCGACCTTGTCGCCGTACTCGGCCCGAATGCGTTCGATGCCGGCGTATCCCGATTCCATGAAGCCGGTGTCGTTGATCGATCCGGGGAGGAAGACGCCGACGGACAGGGTGTCGTCGGACGAGCCGGAGTCGGAGGTGCCGCACGCGGTGAGACCCAGGGCGAGCATTCCGGTGGCGACGAGGGACAGGGTCTTGGCGGTCGTGATCTTCATGGGGTTTCTCCCGATCCAGTGGTGTTTGTTAGCGGTATACCGTTACGAGAAGGATCGGGTCGTTCTATTACCGGCGGATGTCGAGCCGGTAAGAAGACTGTTACTGGTATACCGTTAAGTGTGCCGGTCGCGGATGCTGGAAAGTATTGAGAGAGAAGGAGGTCAACGGTGACAGCCGCAGAGGACGTGACCAACCGTAGATCGCTGCGGGACGTCGCCTACGACGAACTCCGAGCCCGCATCGTCGGACTCGAGCTTCCACCCGGCACGCGACTGATCGAACGCGACCTGGCCGAGGAGCTGGCAGTCTCCCGGATTCCGCTGCGCGAAGCACTCCAGCGGTTGCAGCGTGACGGGTTGGTCGTCGTCGTACCCCGCCAGGGTGCGATCGTCTCACCCTTCACCGTCGACGACGTGCGCGACCTCTTCGACGTCCGCGAGAGTCTGGAAGTGCTTGCGGCCCGGCTGGCCGCCGAACGCGCCACCGACGAGGGACTCGCCGCACTCGCAGCCCAGCTCGACATCGCCCGAGACGCCACCGAACGCCGCGACGAAGCGGCCATCGCCGAAGCCAATGCGCGTTTTCACGGCCTGATCGTCGATCTCGCCGCCAACCCTCTGCTCGAATCGCTCCTGCAACCACTCGGGGCGCGGACACAGTGGCTGTTCCATCTGACCCGGGACCGCGACGCCGGCGTGCAATGCCGCGAACACGAAGAACTCCTCGCCGCGATCGCCGCCCACGACCCCGAACGCGCAGCTCACTCGGCGTTCCATCACGTGCACTCCGGACGCGAGGCCAGCCTGAAGATGGCCGCCGAATGGTCCGAGGGTGACATCGACCCGGTGCACCTCACCAAGAGCCGCCGGCGGGGTGGGGCCTGAGGGCGGACCCGACTTCCCGCTTGCCGGTTTTCTTCCCGCGTGGCAGGCCTGACCCGCGGGAGGGAGTTGTCCGGGCGGAAAGGAAACCCGCACGCGGGAACTCACTCGAAAAGCCGCTGCCCCCACCATTCGCCGCGCTCCAGACCCGGCGGGATCGCGAAGTTCGCCGAGCTGTTGGGAATCAGGTACTCGGTCATGGCGTCCTGCCGGGACAGGACCTGCTGCATGGGCACGAACTGTTTGCCGGTGTCGCGGTTGAAGGCGATGAAGAACAGGCCGGCGTCGAGGTGGCCGAAGCCGTCGGTGCCGTCGGTGAAGTTGTAGCCGCGGCGGAGGATCCGCACCCCGCCGAGGTTGTCCGGATGTGCCAGCCGGACATGGGCGTTGCGCGCGATCATCGGGGTGCCCCCGGAGGTGATCGCGAAGTCGGGGTCGTCGAACTCGCCGGCCTTCCCGAGCGGTGCGCCGGATCGCTTGGTGCGTCCGACGATCTGTTCCTGCTCGAAGAGGTTGGCGCGGTCCCACGGTTCGATGTCCATCCGGATCCGCCGGGCGACGAGGTAGGTCCCGCCGGTCATCCACTGCGCCGACGGTGGATTGTCCTCCGGGGCGACCCAGACCCAGCGGTCGAGGAGGTCGGTGTCCTCGGCGCGCAGGTTCGCGGTGCCGTCCTTGAACCCGAACAGGTTTCGGGGAGTGTCCTGGGACTGCGTCGTCGACGACGTGCGGCCGAACCCTAGCTGCGACCAGCGGACGGCCATGACGCCCACCGCCATTCGGGCGAGATTGCGGATGGCGTGGACCGCCACCTGCGGGTCGTCGGCGCAGGCCTGCACGCAGATGTCGCCGTACGACCGTGCGGGGTCGATCTTCTCGGCGGCGAACATCGGCAGGTCGACGAGCGCCGGCGGTCGACGGTCGGCGAGACCGAACCGGTCGGGGCGGTCGGGAGCCGACGCGCTGGGACCGAACAGCCCGGGACCGAAGCCGATCGTGAGCGTGAGGTGAGCAGCGCTCAGCCCCAACGCTTCCCCGGTGTCGGCGGGTGGTGTGTACTCACCGAGGCCGGTGGCGCCGTCGGGGACGGTCTCCTCGCCGCGGGTCATGCGGTCGGCCGCGTCGGTCCAGCGTTGCAGCACCGCGACGAGCTCGTCTCGGTTGTCGGTGACGACGTCGAAGCTCGCGAAATGCAGCCGATCCTGTGCGGCGGTGATGATCCCGGCCTGCCGTGGACCCCGGAATTCGACGATGTGGTCGGCCGCCGGGGCCTGCGTGGTGGCACGGCCGACGGCCATCCCGCCCGCGGCGACGAGCAGTCCGGCACCGGTGCCGCCGAGGACCGCACGACGCGACAGACCACGTCGCGTCGTGCGGCCTACGGGCTCGGTTGGTTGCGCGTCGTCGGGGCGGCGGGCCGGATCACTCATTGCTGCAACACGATTCCCGGCACCTGGGACAGGGTGGCCGACAGCGCGTCGATCTGAGTGGACAGCTCCTTGCGCTGTTCGGGCGTGACCTCGATGTAGGACACGTAGCCGTCGCCGTCACGGTATCTGTTCACCGAGTCGCGCGCGGTCGTGAACTGCGCGGTGATCTTGTCCATCAGCGCCGGGTTCTTGGCGGAGATGATCGGCTGCATCGTCGCGATCGCGGTTTCCGACCCGTCGAGATTGGCGGCGATGTCCCACAGGTCGGTGTGGGAGTACCGGTCCTCTTCACCGTCGACCTTGGTGGCGGCGACCTCGTCGATGAGGGCCTGCGGGCCCTTCACGAACGAGAGGGTCTCGAACTCGAAGTCCGGCTTGCTGACCGAGTCGCGGAGCCTGGTCACGTTGGCGAGCAGACCGTCGGCGATCTCGGCGATGGCCTGCGGATTGTCGGTCGCCTTGGCGTTCGCGGCATCCGACGGCGTGATCTGGCCGGGTGCATCGCCGATCTCGGTGGGCTGCGGCGGCCACAGGAACCGTTCGAGACGGTGGAAGCCGGTGAACGGCTGGGTGCCGTCCTCGGTGTCGTCCCATCGCATGTCGATGGCGGGGTCGAGATCGGGGAAGGACTCGGCGACCGGCTCGATCCGTTCGTACGGGGTACGCGTGAGACCGAACTGCGCACGCGCCGCGTCGAGATCGCCGTTCTTGACGCTGTCGACGAAGGACGTCGTCTGGGCGTGCAGGGTGTTCAGCTGATTGCGGACGTACTCGAGGTACTGCGCCTTGGCGGCGGTCACGTCGGCGGGTACGTCGGCCTTCTCCTTGCGTTCGCCGCCGACGTTGAGTTCGGTTCGGATTCCGGTGCCGACCATGCCGGGCTTGCACGCCACCGTGTAGGTGCCGGGTTCGACGATCTCGACGGTCAGATTGCCGGACAACCCGGGGCCGATGTTCTCGACCTCGCCGAGGACGCGGTTGTTGTTGCCGTAGACGTAGAACTCGGTGACCTTGTCGCCGGAGTTGGTGATCGCGAAATCGACGTTGCCGGTCGTCGCGTCGGTGGTCGCGAGATCGCAGGCGTCGGCGGTCGAGGTCACCGCGATCGCGCCCTCGGAGCTGCCCTTCTCGGTACAACCGGCGAGGAGCACAGGGGAGATCACCACCGCGGCCGCAGCTGCGGCCACCACGGGTCTACGAGTCACTGAGGATTCCTTTCGGGGGCGGGCTCCGCGGGCGCGGAGCTCTCGTCGGGGGTTGCGCTCTTCCGGGCGGCGCGGGTCTTCGAGGTGGGGGCCCGATGGCCGGCGCGCTGTCGACGGAAGAAGATCGTGGTCACGACCACCACGTAGACGATCCAGGCGATCACCTGCAGGATTGTCGGATCCGGGCGCACGTTGAAGATGCCGCCGAGGATCGTGCCGTACCAGGAGGAGGCGTCGTAGGTCGCCGAGATGTCGAAGGCGGTGTTGCCGAGGCCGGGCAGCCAGCCGACCGTCTGCAAGGCCCGGATGCCGTAGGTCAGGATTCCGGCGGCGACGACGATCAGGAACAGGCCGGTGTAGGTGAAGAACACCGAGAGGTTCATGCGGATCGCTCCGCGGTAGATCAGCACTGCCAGCGCGACGGCGGCGAGGATGCCGATCACGAGTCCGAGCAACGGCCACAGTCCGCCCGACACGCTCTCCGCGTAACCGACCATCAGCAGCGCCGTCTCGAAGCCCTCGCGGCCGACGGCCAGGAACGCCAGACCCAGCACCGATGCGCCGCCGGTCAGCAGCGCCTTCGACATCCCGCTCTTGAGGTCGGCGGAGATGTGGGAGGAGGCCTCGCTCATCCACAGGACCATGAATGTCACGATTCCGACCGCCACCAGCGACGCGACACCGGCAATGGTCTCGGCCGCGAGCGGCGTCATCGTCGATGTGCCGAAGTGGATCACGAGGAACACCACGAGGGTCATCGCGACTGCCGCACCGACGCCCGCCCAGATCCACTTGAGGGCGTCCCGGCGGTCGGTCTTCACGACGAACGCGATCAGGACCATGACCACGATCCCGGTTTCGAGGCCCTCGCGCAGACCGATGAGCGCGCTCCCGACCATCTGCGTCCACACCGACGGTCCGTCGGCGGCCAGGACCGCAGTGCCGCTCGAGGCGAGTGCCGATACGTAATACATTCCCGGTGGTCCATCTCCTCGACGCCCAGCGGCGACATGTGGTTGGTGAGGCTAGCCATAGGAACGTTAGACCGGCGAGGGTGTGTCGCATAGGGCACATCGCCCCACCGGTGGATCGGATCCCTGCCAAGAGGGGGCCTGATCAGCGGGATTCGACGCACAGTGAATTCCAGACCTCCGCCGGTGCCGTGACCGGTATGTCGGGACCAGCGTCGAACATCGGACTCCGAACGGTGGGCGACGCCGCATCGAAGTCCCGACCCACCATCGGGAACCGAAGGCGACCGCCGGTAGTTGTCCACTGTGACCGGGCCGCTGTGTGTTGCCGAGGCGAGCACGCCGCGGCATGTGCGATCGTGGTCGCTCGGGCGGGCATAGGCTCGCCCTAGATCCATTCGACAGACCTGAGTCAGGAGTGAACGGGGAATGCGTGTGTTGGGCCGGGGGCGGAACCGTCGCTCGTGGAGAAACGGGCTGGTGGCGGGTTGTGTGGCGGTCGCCTCGACGGTGCTGCTCTCCGCATGCATCGACCTCCCGTCGCTGAACAGGCCCGACATCCCCGAGGGCATCCCGCCCGGCGCGGGTGTGCCGCAGCCCTACATCGACATCAACGCGCCCGGCCGCACCGCCGACAAGATGCACGCGTGGGCCGAACCCATCTCGGAGTCGACCGGCATCCCCATCGTGTCCCTGCAGGCCTACGGCAACGCCGCGGAGATCCAGCGGCAGCAGCACCCCGAATGCGGCATCGCGTGGACCACACTGGCCGGCATCGCGGGCGTCGAGAGCAAGCACGGGCGCTACCGGGGCTCGAGCGTGGCCGAGAACGGCGACGTGAGCCCGCCGATCCGCGGCGCGCAGCTCGACGGCACCAAGGGCAACATGGAGATCCGCGACACCGACGGGGGCAGCCTCGACGGTGACCCCACCCACGATCGCGCGATGGGCCCCTTCCAGTTCATCCCGGAGACGTGGAAGCGCTACGGCGTGGACGCCAACGGCGACGGCGTCCCCGACCCGGACAACATCGACGACGCGGCGCTGTCCGCCGCCCGCTACCTGTGCGTCTCGTCGGGCAACGACATGACCGTCGCCGAGGGCTGGGAGAAGGCGGTCCGCACGTACAACAACTCGATGGCCTATGTCCTCGACGTGCGCGATCACGCCAACGCCTACTCGATCAACGTCCGTTTCTGAGCCCGGGGCCGGGCGGCTGCAGCCGTACCACGAGACCTTGTCTCGTGGACCGTGGATGCAGCCACTACTCTTTGACCTACCGACCGGCATCACAGCCGGCACGTCCACCGAGATTGGGGTTCAGCCGTGGCAATCATCGAGCAGGTAGGTGCGCGCGAGATTCTCGATTCGCGGGGAAACCCGACGGTCGAGGTCGAGGTCGTCCTGGACGACGGCACCTTCACCCGCGCCGCCGTTCCGTCGGGCGCTTCCACCGGCGAACACGAGGCCGTCGAGCTCCGTGACGGCGGCGAGCGGTACCTGGGCAAGGGCGTCACCAAGGCCGTCGAGGGCGTCCTCGGCGAGCTGGCACCCGCGGTGATCGGCATCGAGGCCGAGGAACAGCGTCTCGTCGACCAGGCACTGCTGGACTGCGACGGAACCCCCGACAAGAGCCGCATCGGCGCCAACGCGCTGCTCGGTGTGTCGCTCGCGGTGGCCAAGGGCGCGGCCGAGTCGGCCGGTCTGCCCCTGTTCCGCTACATCGGCGGCCCCAACGCCCACATCCTGCCGGTCCCGATGATGAACATCATCAACGGCGGTGAGCACGCGGACAACGGCATCGACTTCCAGGAGTTCATGATCGCTCCGGTCGGCGCTCCCACCTTCAAGGAAGCCCTCCGCTGCGGTGCCGAGGTCTACCACGCGCTGAAGTCGGTGCTGCACAAGCAGGGCCTGAACACGGCGCTCGGCGATGAGGGCGGCTTCGCCCCCGACCTGCCGAACACCGAGGCCGCCATCGCCGTGATCGGCGAGGCCGTCGGCAAGGCCGGCTACAACTTCGGCCGTGACGTCGTCATCGCGCTCGACGCCGCGTCGACCGAGTTCTACTCCAACGGCGTCTACAAGCTCGAGGGCAAGGAGTTCGACGCCGACGCCATGGTGTCGTTCTACGAGAAGCTCATCAGCGACTACCCGATCGTGTCGATCGAGGACGGCCTGTCCGAGGACGACTGGACCGGTTGGGCCAAGCTGACCGAGTCGATCGGCGACAAGGTGCAGCTCGTCGGCGACGACCTGTTCGTCACCAACCCCGAGCGCCTCGAAGAGGGCATCTCGAAGGGCATCGCCAACGCGCTGCTGGTCAAGGTGAACCAGATCGGCACGCTGACCGAGACCCTCGACGCTGTGGCCCTCGCGCACAACAACGGCTACAAGTCGATGATGAGCCACCGGTCCGGTGAGACCGAGGACACCACCATCGCCGACCTCGCCGTCGCCTGCAGCTGCGGTCAGATCAAGACCGGTGCGCCCGCTCGTTCCGAGCGTGTCGCCAAGTACAACCAGCTGCTGCGCATCGAAGAGGGTCTCGGAGATGCGGCACGCTACGCGGGGGACCTCGCCTTCCCGCGTTTCTCGTTTGGTTCGTGATTAGCTGTCTTCATGGGTTCGGAGCGACGTCACCGCGGTGACGGGCGTCAGCGTGCGCGTGGTCGGAAGGCCGATCCGCGCGCACGCGACGCCCGTCGCACGCGACGGCACGATCGGTCCGGACGTCCGGCTCGGCCTGTCGCGCCGGTCTCGGTCGTAGCGACCGGTGAACAGGAGCTGATCGGCGACGCCACTGCGGACACCGCAGCCGAAGCCCAGGCGTCCGCGGCCGACACCGCCGCACCGTCGGCCGAGCGGGTTCGTCGCTCCCGGGCGAACGCGTCCCGGAACGGGATGCGGTCCGGATTGAGTGCTCGTCTGCGCCGCTTCGAGATGACCCCGGGTACCGTGGCGACACTCGTCATCACGGTCGTCGTGGTCTGCGTCGTCGCCCTGACGCTGGCGATGCCGCTGCGTACGTACTTCAGTCAGCGGTCGGAGTTCCGGCAGCTGACCGCGTCGAACGAACAGCTGCGGCGCGAGGTCGCCGACTACCAGCAGAAGGTCAACGAGCAGAACGACCCCGCCTACATCGAGGCTCAGGCGCGGACGCGTCTGCAGTTCGTCAAGCCAGGAGAGATCCCGCTCGTGATGTTGTTCCCCGCCGACCAGGCCCGCCGTGAGGCCGCTGAACGTGCCGAGGAGCGCGCCCGCGCACCCTGGTACGGCAACCTCTGGGACACCCTGTCGACTCCGCCTGCCGCGCAGTGAGGTCAGAGACCGTGAGCGTGTCAGAAGAAGACCTCGCCACCGTCGCAGCGCAGCTGGGACGCGAGCCGCGGGGCGTCATCGAGATCAGCTATCGCACACCGGACGGCCAGCCGGCCGTCGTCAAGACCGCGCCGCGGCTGCCCGACGGCACGCCGTTCCCCACGCTGTACTACCTGACCGATCCGCGGCTCACCGCCGAGGCCAGCCGTCAGGAATCGGCGGGCATCATGCGGGGGATGACCGCGCGGTTGTCGTCCGATCCGCAGCTCGCGGCCGCCTATCTTCGCGCCCATGAGGACTACCTCGCCGAGCGCGACGCCATCGAGTCGTTGGACACCGACTTCACCGGCGGCGGCATGCCCGACCGGGTGAAGTGCCTGCACGTGCTGATCGCGCACTCGCTTGCCAAGGGGCCGGGTCTCAACCCGTTCGGCGACGAGGCGGTGGCACTGGCTGCCGCAAACGGCCTGCGGGGCACCGCGATCCCGGCCGACTGGCCCGACACACTGCCGCCGATGGAGACCGCCGGAGACGACGCGTGACGATCGTCGGCGCCGTCGACTGCGGAACCAACTCGATCCGTCTCCTCGTGGCCCGGGCCGGTGACGACGGCCGCCTCGTCGACCTGCATCGCGAGATGCGCGTCGTACGACTGGGTTACGGCGTCGACGCGACCGGACAGTTCGCCCCGGAATCGATCGAACGCACCCGGGTCGCGCTCGCCGACTACGTCACGACGATGGAATCGCTCGGCGTCGAGAAGGTCAGGATGGTCGCGACGTCGGCGACACGCGATGCGTCGAATCGCGACGAATTCTTCGCGATGACCGCCGACCTGCTGAGCTGCGTCTCCGACGGCGCCATCGCCGAGGTCATCTCGGGCGACGAGGAAGCGCGACTGTCCTTCCGCGGAGCCGTCGGCGAATTGGACCCCGCCAGTGGGCCTTTCGTGGTCACCGACCTCGGGGGAGGCTCGACCGAGGTGGTGCTCGGCGACACCGATGGCGTCCACGCCGCGTACTCGGCGGACATCGGGTGCGTGCGTCTGACCGAACGCACCCTGCCATCCGATCCGCCGACAATCGAGGAGATCGCCGCCGCCCAGGTGTTCGCCGCCGAGCGACTCGCCGAGGCCTTCGCGCGGGTGCCCGTCGAGCCCGCACGGACGTGGGTCGGCGTCGCTGGCACGATGACGACGATCGCCGCGCTCGGCGCCGGATTGACCGAGTACGACTCGGAGAAGATCCACCTCTCCCGCATCTCGCTGGCCGACCTCGACCGCGTGTGCTGGGATCTCGTCCACATGACCCGCGCCGACCGTGCCGCGCTGGGGCCGATGCACCCCGGTCGCGTCGATGTGATCGGCGGGGGATCGCTGGTCACGCTCGAACTGGCGAAGGTGCTGGCCGAACGGGCGGGCATCACCGAACTCGTCGTCAGCGAGCACGACATCCTCGACGGGATCGCACTCGGCATCCTGGACTGAAGGACCGGTCCCGATAGGATGTGACGCATGGCATACAACCTGCGTTGCCCCTGTGGCGAGTCCATCACCGCCCTCGAAGACGACTTCGTCCCCAAAGTCCAGGCCCACCTCGCGGCCGAACATCCCGGCCGGGACTACAGCGAGACCGAGATCATGATGATGGCGATGACCGTGCCCGATCGCGCGGTGAAGGACTGACTCGCTGCAAACCCACCCATTATCCGTAAAGCCACCACCCGCGCGGGTGGTGGCTTTACGGATAAAGGGTGGGTTTGCGGAGCTAGACGGCTGCGGGGTTGCGCAGCGAGATGTTGTTGCAGGCCTCGCACACGGACTCGGGGATGATGCCCGCGCGCTGCAGGAAACCGAAGACGGTGCAGCCGAGGCAGAATCCGAAGACCGACTCGAGCGTCGCCGCGAAGATCAGGACGCCGGTGGTGATCTGCGCGGCCAGGCCGAAACCGAGGAGGCTGAGCACGAACGCCGTACCGCTGACCACCAGACCGATGGTCTGGGCGAAGCGCTTCGGCGGACCCGGGACCAGCTTCTCCTTGCGAACGATCTTCGGGACGATGAACTTCACCGAGAGCTGTCCGAAAGGGGAGAGCGTCGGGCCAGACGCCACGCGTAGCGCGAAGCCGAGAGCGAGGATGCCGTAGAGGATCGGGTTGTCGACCGCGACCGCGATGACGGCCAGCACGACGACCAGGCCGGCGGTCGTGCGGGCCGCGTAGTCGTTCACGGGGTTGGGAAAGGTGAGAACCTCACGCACCGACATCGACAGAACCTCCATGAACTAGGAAAACCAGGACCAAGCTACGGGTGCGTCGGTCGTTTGGCAAAGGTTCTATCCACCCAGATCCTTAGAGGGTGAGCGTCGTCTCACAAGTGATCGGTGTCAGGTGCGATCCGGGGCTCCTCCGCGGCGATCTCCCGCGGGTCGTCGACGTCGGGCTCGTCTTGGTCGGTCACGCCGCCGTCGTTGGGGAGTTCGGCCTCCCGGGAGACCTCTCCCTCCTGGTCGATCCCGGCCTGCTCACCGACGTCGATGCGATCGGGGATCTCGTCCATGTCCACTCCTGTGACTTTTCGTGCCTGCTCGGACTCGGAAAACGGTTCGGACAGGTCGGCGTCGTTGATCGTCTCTGCGTAGGCGAACTCGGCGTCGATGATCCCCCACTCACGGTCCTGGGCGAGGTCGGCCTTGGCCTTGCGTGCGGCCTCCCGCATCTCGAACCCGTCGGTGACGATCTCGCCGATCTCGCGGGTCACCCCGGCGACGGCGCCGGTGATGATGGTGGCGATGCGACCCACGTGGGTTGCCGTGGACTCGATCAGCTCCTGCATCAGGTCCTTGTTCCGTTCGATGCTGTCGACCATCTGTGACCCCCTGGGTTCTTAAGGGTGTTGCCCCCGGCGTGTGCCTGTCCGTGCGCGCCTGTGAAACGCGACTGGTCCCGAGGTTACCCCCGGGACCAGTCGGTCAAACGGTTCTCAAATGCGCAGGTCAGGCGGCCGACGCAGGCTTCTCGCGCTCGACGATGACGGTGAGGTCGTCATCGTCGCGGGTCATCCAGTTCGGCAGCGACAACTTCGCGATCTTCTTCCAGGTCGACGCCAGCTGGTGGCTGAGCGAGCCGGTGTTGTACGGCAGGCCGTAGCGCTCGCAGATCTCTTGCACCTCGGCGGACATCGTAGGGTAGCGGCTCGCCGGGATGTCCGGGAACAGATGGTGCTCGATCTGGTGGGACAGGTTGCCGCTCATGATGTGGAACAGCGGGCTGCCGGTGATGTTGGCCGAGCCGAGCATCTGGCGCAGGTACCACTGGCCGCGCGTCTCGTTCTGGCACTCCTCCGGGGTGAAGGTCTGTGCACCGGTGGGGAAGTGGCCGCAGAAGATGATCGAGTACGTCCACACGTTGCGCACCAGGTTGGCGGTGGCGTTGCCGATGAGGGTCGGGACGAACAGCGGGCCGGTCAGCGCGGGGAAGACGACGTAGTCCTTGAGGACCTGTCGACCGGCTTTGCGCCACATGCCCTTCACCAGGCCCTTGATGTCACTCCACTTGCGCTTGCCCTGGATCACGTTCTCCGCCTCCAGGTCGTGGAGCATGACACCCCACTCGAACAGAAGCATGAGGGCGGTTGCATAGCCGAGATTGCCCAGGTAGTAGGGATTCCACTTCTGGTCACGCGCCATCCGCAGGATGCCGTAACCGATGTCGCGGTCCTCGCCGAGGATGTTGGTGAACGTGTGGTGCAGGTAGTTGTGGCTGTGTTTCCACTGGTCGGCCGGGCACACGGTGTCCCACTCGAATTCCCGTGAGTTGTAGGTGTCCTCGCGCATCCAGTCGTACTGGCCGTGCATCACGTTGTGGCCGATCTCCATGTTGTCGAGGATCTTCGACACGGAGAGTGCGCCCACGGCGGCGATCCAGGCCGGCGGAAAGAACCCGAGGTACATGAGTGCGCGGCCGCCGATCTCGAACCCGCGCTGGGCGCGGATGACCGAGTACAGGTAGTCGCGGTCCTTCTGACCGAGATCGTCGACGATCCGGGAGCGCAGCTCGTCCAGGTCACGTCCCAGCGCCTCGACCTGTTCATAGGACAGGACGACGGTGTTGGGGTCGCTGTTCTCGGCGGTGATGTTCTCGGCCTCGACGACGGCGGGCAGGTTCTCGGTGGGTGCGGGACGGGTGTCCTGGGCGATGTCGATGGTCATGGTGTGCCTCCTGCTGGGTAGGAGTGGAATGGGTGGAGGTCGGCGAGGTGGCCGACCGTCAGATTTCGATGTCGACGGAACCGACCGGGGCGTTGATGCACAGCTGGATCTGGGTGTCGGACTCAGTGTCGGTCTCACCGGTGAGCACGTTTCGGGTGCAGCCCGACTTCTTCACGGCGGTGCAGGAGAAGCAGATCCCCATGCGGCAACCGGATTCCGGGGTGAGCCCGGCGGCTTCGGCCTGGTCGAGGATCGGACGACCGTCGTTGGTTGCCGTTGCACCCGACCGTGAGAACGTCAGTTCGCCCTCGACCGAATCGGGGTCGACGACCGTCGGTGCGGCCAGGGTGAACGCCTCGCTGTGCAACGGCTGCGTGATGCCGAGTTCGGCGTGCGCCTCGGCGACGGCATTCATCAGGCCCCGGGGTCCGCAGACGAACACATCGGCGTCGGCCAGGCCGGGGATGTCGTCGAGGTGCGCGGCGGTGAAGTGGCCGTTGTCTTCCTCGTGGGTGTGGTGCATCCGGAGATCGAGGTTGGGATGCCCGGCCGCCAGGGCGGCGAGCTCGGTGCGGTACGCGACCTCCGACGCCGTGCGCGCGTAGTGCACGAAGGTGATCGGTCCGGCGTAGTCTCGGGCCACGAGTGTCCTCAACATTGAGAGCACAGGTGTAACGCCGCTGCCGCCGCTGATGAAGACGGCCGAGGTCGGGTCGGTCTCCGGCAGCGCGAACTCGCCGTCGGCCTGGGACAGTCCGACCACATCGCCGGTCCGGGCCTCGGCGGCCAGGTGCTTGGAGACGAGGCCGTCGTCGTTGGCGGTGATGGTGAGTTCGATGTCGCCGTCCGGGCCGGCGGCGGCATTGGCCGGCGAGAAGCACCGGGTGTGCCGGACGCCGTCGATCACGACGCTGAGCTGCACGAACTGTCCAGCCTGATGGCCGCGCCACTGACGGGTCGGACGGATGGTGAGGCGCACTGTGCGGGGTGTCGGATGCTCGACCCGGACGATCTCGCCGCGCAGGTCGCGCCAGGTGAGCATCGGATCGAGCAGTTCGAGATAACGGTCGACCGGATGCGGGGACAATGCCGCCTCGACGATCGAGCCGACCAGGCGGTTCCAGCGGCCGGGGCTGCCGGCGGCGTTACGCGGAGTCGGGTTATGGGAGGTGCGGATGCTCATGGATGGGCTCCGTTCACATGATTTGGGTGTACAGGTGTACACAAACGAGTGTGACATGTTGACGCCTGTACTAGTCAAGCGAAGAGTCGTGTGACGGCCATCACGATCGTCGGGAGGTCGGGGCCGGGGTCGGAGGTCGGGGCGAATACACTCGGCTCTGTGACACGCACGCGGAGTTCGGACCAGCGCGATGCGCAGACGCGTGCGGACAAGAAGAACCAGACGCGGCAAGCGCTCCTCGACAGCACGAGATCCCTCGTCGGCGAACGCAGTTTCGGCAGCATCAGCCTGCGCGAGGTGGCCCGCGGTGCAGGCATCGTGCCCACGGCCTTCTACCGGCACTTCGCCTCGATGGAGGATCTCGGGGTCACCGTGGTCGAGGACTCGATGCGAGTCCTGCGTCGAGCTCTGCGTGAAGGTCGGCGTGATCTCGCCGCGCGTCAGGCGATGCCGACCGCGAAGAACTCTCTCGACATCCTCTTGCGTCACGTCCGCGAGAACGAATCGCAGTTCCGCTTCCTGATCCGCGAGCAGCACGGCGGTATCGCGGAGATCCGCCGCGCCATCGACACCGAACTCCGGCTCTTCGCCAAGGAGCTGACGATCGACCTCGCCCGGATCCCCGACCTCGCCCCGTGGCAGCCGGAAGACCTCGAGATCGCCGCCGAGCTCATCGTCACGATCATGCTGACCGCCGTGGCCGATCTGCTCGACGGCGAGTACCGCGGACGCGGCGCCGAGAAGCAGATCGTCGAGCGCACCGAACGCCAATTGGTGATGGTGTTCCTCGGAATGGGGCAGTGGCGACCGTCGGAGTGAGGCCCCGCTGAGCTGGTCCTGACCGGACCCCTCCGAAGAGCGGGGCGGTGTTCCCCGTATTCGGGACCTGGTTGTCGACTTCGTTGGCGACGGGTGTTGTCGGCCGCCCTACCCTTGTCTCTCACGTGTCGCTGACCTGCGGAAACGCGGCCTCTACCGAACCGTGTGGGGCGTTGTCCACTTGGCGTCACGGCGATTTCAATTGTGGCCTCGCGTCTCACCGGTGCCCGACACTTGGACTCGACATGTGTGTCGCAGCGCGGGTCTTCGGTCCCAGCTGCCGGTCACGCCTGCCGCTCCACCCCCGACGCTCTACGACGAAAGGTGCCCTCGCGGTGTCTCTGCATTTCCACTGGTTCCTGCCCACCTACGGTGACTCCCGCAATCTGATCGCGGGCGGGCACGGCAGCCAGATGAACGGGGACCGGCCGGCCGACCTTCGTTACCTCAAGCAGCTCGCGGGTGCGGCCGAGGTCAACGGCTTCGAAGCCGTCCTGACCCCGGCCGGACTCTGGTGTGAGGACGCATGGCTGACCACCGCGGCGCTCATCGACTCGACCGAGACGCTCAAGTTCCTGATCGCCTTCCGCCCCGGCCTCATCTCGCCGCTCCTCGCGGCGCAGATGTCGGCGACCTTCCAGTGGCATTCCGAGGGCCGCTTGCTGATCAACGTCGTCACCGGCGGAGAGTCGAGCGAACAGCGTGCCTTCGGCGACTTCCTGGCCAAGAACGCCCGCTACGAGCGCTGCGGCGAATACCTGGAGATCATCCGCCGCCTGTGGACCCAGGACGAGCCCGTCGACTTCGTCGGCAAGCACCTGCGCGTGGAGAACGCCCTCCTCGGCCGCCGCCCCACCCCGACCCCGCCGGTCTTCTTCGGTGGGTCGTCGCCTGCCGCGGGTGACGTGGCCGCCAAGTACGCCGACACCTACCTCACCTGGGGGGAGCGTCCCGAGGCCGTCGCCCAGAAGATCGCCTGGATCAACGGACTCGCCGCAGCCCAGGGCCGGACCCTCGACCACGGCATCCGGTTCCACGTGATCGCCCGCGAAACCTCTGAGCAGGCCTGGGCCGAGGCCGAACGTCTCCTCAACAACCTCGATCCCGAACAGGTCGCCGCCGCGCAGCGGAACCTCGCCCAGTCGGAGTCCGAGGGCCAACGCCGCATGTCCGAATTGCACGGCCGCGGAGCCGCTTTCGAGGTTTCGCCCGACCCGCGCTCGCTGGAGATCCACCCGGGCGTCTGGTCCGGCGTCGGTCTGGTGCGCGGCGGTGCCGGCACCGCACTCGTCGGCTCCTACGACGAGGTCGCGGAGCTCATCGGTGAGTACGCAGCCCTCGGTCTCGACCACTTCATCCTGTCCGGCTACCCGCACCTCGAGGAGGCCTACCACTTCGGTGAGGGAGTCCGACCGGCGCTCGCCCGCCGCGGCCTGCTCGACGCGGCAGATGCGCGTCCGAGCGAAGAGGTCCGCACCGCGTTCCTGCCGCGACTCCAAGCCGCCTCGTCGTGATCGCACCGTCCTGACCGATCCAATCTCCACCTGAGAACCCACCTCCGGAGGTAACACCATGTCCACCGACTCCATAGCGGACGAGATCAAGTTCGCCTACTGGGTGCCCAACGTCAGCGGCGGCCTGGTCACCAGCACCATCGAGCAGCGCACCGACTGGGGCTACGACTACAACATCAAGCTCGCCCAGACCGCCGAGAACAACGGCTTCGAGTACGCGCTCTCGCAGGTCCGTTACGAAGCCAGCTACGGCGCCGAATACCAGCACGAGTCGACGAGTTTCAGCCTGGCACTGCTCCTCGCGACGCAGCGGCTGAAGGTCATCGCCGCGGTGCACCCCGGCCTGTGGCACCCGGCGGTCCTCGCCAAGCTTGGCGCCACCGCCGACCACCTGTCCAAGGGTCGTTTCGCCATCAACGTGGTCAGCGGCTGGTTCAAGGACGAGTTCACCCACCTCGGTGAGCCCTGGCTCGAGCACGACGAGCGCTACCGCCGCAGCGGCGAGTTCCTCGAGGTCATTCGCAAGATCTGGACCGAGGACAACGTCGACTACCGTGGCGACTTCTACCGCATCCACGACTTCACCCTGAAGCCGAAGCCGCTCAACACCCCCGAGCGTCCGAACCCGGAGCTCTTCCAGGGCGGCAACTCGACCGCGGCGCGCAACAACGGCGGCCGCTTCGCCGACTGGTACTTCTCCAACGGCAAGGACTTCGACGGCGTGACCGAGCAGATCGACGACCTGCGTGCCGTCGCCCAGGCGCACAACCGTTCGGTGAAGTTCGGCCTAAACGGCTTCATCATCGCCCGTGACACCGAGAAGGAAGCCCGCGACACCCTGCGCGAGATCGTCGAGAAGGCGAATCGTCCTGCGGTGGAAGGATTCCGAGATGCCGTGCAGCAGGCCGGCAATTCGACCGGTGACAAGAAGGGCATGTGGGCGGACTCGACGTTCGAGGATCTCGTCCAGTACAACGACGGCTTCAAGACGCAGCTGATCGGCACGCCGGAGCAGATCGCCGAGCGCATCGTGGCCTACAAGCGCCTCGGCGTCGACCTCATCCTCGGTGGCTTCCTGCACTTCCAGGAGGAGATCGAGTACTTCGGCGAGAAGGTGCTCCCGCTCGTGCGCGAACTCGAGGCATCGCAGACACCCGCAGCAGTGCTGTGACCGCTGTCAGTCAGGTCCGACCCGATTCGGCGAGCCGGATCGGGTCGACCACCGAAGCCCTGTCCGTGGCACGGGAGCTGGCGGCGGCGTTCGCGACCGGTGCCGCCGAGCGGGACCGCGATCGCCGGTTGCCGCACGCGGAGATCGATCGCCTCTCGGAGTCGGGTCTTCTCGCTCTGACCGTGCCCGCACGGTTCGGTGGACTCGACGTCGCGCCGAGCGTGCTCGCCGAGGTCGTCTCGATCCTCGCCGCCGCCGACCCGAGCATCGCGCAGATCCCGCACAGCCACTTCGTCTACCTCAATCTGGTACGACTCTCCGCGGGAGAAGCGTTGGCCGAACGCATCTTCACCGACGTCCTGGCCGGCGGCCGGGTGGCCAACGCCCAGTCGGAGCGCGGCGGCAAGACCATCGCCGACATCTCGACCCGGTTGACCCCGGTCGACGGCGACGCCGGCCGGTTCGTCCTGGACGGTGAGAAGTTCTACTGCACGGGTTCGCTGTTCGCGCACACTCTCGCCGTCCTGGCGAAGCTCGAAGCGCCTGCCGGCGACCTCGCACCCGGCGAGTACGTGGCGTTCATCCCGGCGGACTCGGCGGGCGTCGAGATCGTCGACGACTGGGATGCCGTGGGGCAGCGGACCACCGGCTCGGGAACCGTCCGGTTCTCCGGTGTCGAGGTGACCGCGGCCGACCTCGTGGCCCGCGCGTCGGCGACGTCGGCACCCACCGCCTACGGTGCGTACGCACAGCTGCTGCACGCCGCGATCGACGTCGGTATCGCTCGCGGTGCACTGACCGAGGCAGTCGAGTTCGTGCGCACCAAGGCCCGTCCGTGGTTCGAGGCGGGCGTCGACCGTGCCGTCGACGACCCGCTGGTGGTCCAGCGTTTCGGTGAACTCGAGGTCGACGTCGCGACTGCCGAGGCGATGCTCGCCGCGGCCGGTCGCAAGGTCGACGAGGCGGTGGCCGGTTCGGCCGGTGCGCCGCGTCGGGAACTCGTCGCCGAGGCGTCGATCGCGGTGGCCCGGGCGAAGGCCGTGGCCGACCGGGTCGCGACGCCGGTGGCGTCGGCACTGTTCGAGGTGAGCGGAACCCGCAGCGCCGCAGCAGGAAACAGGCTCGATCGGTTCTGGCGAGACGCGCGGACGCACACGCTGCACGACCCCGTCCGGTGGAAGTACCAGCACATCGGTCGCTGGCTTCTCCGCGGAGAGGACCCGCCGCTGCACGGTGTGATCTGAATCCGCCTGTAAGGCAATCGCGTTGCGTACGCTCCCGTCTTTCGGGGTCGAACGCAACGCGATGTGCGTCCTACAGGTACCTGCCTACGTGGGGTAGCGCCTTCTTGGGGGTCTTGGCGTTGAAGCCGTCACCGATGGCGCGCAGCTTCCATTCGCCGCCCTCGCGGCTGATCACGGCCATCGCGACGGCAGTGAACGGCATGCCGCCCTTGAGGGTGTAGCGCGCCAGCTCGGCCGAGGTCGTGTTGTCGACGAGCCGGCAGAAGGCGTTGTCGATCTCCTCGAAGGTCTGCCCGCGGTACGACGTCACAATGAACATCAGTGCGTCGACGGAGGCCGAAACCGATTGCAGCGCAACGTTGATGACCTCATCGTCGCCTTCGCCCGCACCCGTGAGGTTGTCGCCGGAGTGCATGATCGACCGGTCGTCGCTCGTGAGGTGCCCGTAGTAGACCGTGTCGACGCACCGGCCTCCGGAGAACATCAGCACCGACGCGTCGAGGTCGATGGCGCTCGACCGGCCGAACCGGCGGGTCACCGGGTCCCAGCCGAGGCCCATTCGGATGTTGGTGAGCTTGACGCCGCCCTCCTTGCGGAGCGTGACCTTCTGACCCTTCGTCAGGCTGACCGGACGATCCTTGCTCAGGCTGATCTCCGGTGCGCGTGGCGGGGCCGGCGGCGGTGTGGGTGCCGGCGGGGGAGTCGGAGCGGGCGGGGCCGGCGGGGGAGTGACCGGCGGTGCGTATGTCGGCGCGGCCTGGACAGGCGCGGGAGTGGGCTCGTCGTCGACGCTGACACCGTGATCGCGGACGAGGTCGGCGAAGCCGCCGGCATAACCCTGCCCGACGGCGCGCACCTTCCAGTCCAGATTGCGGCGGTAGATCTCGAGGGCGATGACGACCGACTCGGAGGTGAGGCCGGTGACGGTGTAGTCGTAGAGTTCGCGGCCCCCGGCATCGGTGACGCGCGCGACCGGCGGCGCGAACCGGCCGAAGGTCGAGCTCGGGTCGTCGAGTGTGATGACGGCCCGGACGGAGTCGATGTCCGCCGGGATCTGGTTGGTCGAGATGTGCAAGCGCGCAGGGCCGTTGGGTGACTGCTGCAGCGACACACCGGGGCCGGTGGGCTGGTTGTAGAACACGAAGTCGTTGTCACTGCGGACGACGCCGCGGTCGGTCACCAGCAGAGCCGACACGTCCGCGGCGGTCGAGAGGTCGACGGTGACGACGATCTGGGAGGTCGACAGCGGGCCGTTCTGGCCTTTGGTCAGCGAGGGCATGGTGCTCAGGGTAGTCACCGGCTCAGACGGCCTCCGAACGTGATCATCCGGGCGACAGATGCGATCGACCAGGCGACAGAGAAGTGTCAGTCGGGCAGCTTATGCTGCTCGTCATGACAGGAAGCCGGGTCGGCACGCAGTTCGGGCCATATCGTCTCGACGCGTTGCTCGGCCGGGGCGGCATGGGTGAGGTCTATCGCGCCTACGACACCACCAAGGAACGCACCGTCGCGGTGAAGCTGCTCAACCCGGGTCTCGCCGACGACGCCATGTACCAGGAGCGGTTCCGCCGGGAGTCGCATGCCGCCGCGCGTCTCGGCGAACCGCACGTCATCCCCATTCATGACTGGGGCGAGATCGACGGCGTGCTCTTCATCGACATGCGCCTGGTCAACGGCGAAGACCTCCGGGCATTGCTCGCCCGCGAGACGAGACTGGAACCGGCGCGTGCGGTCTCGGTCGTCGAGCAGGTGGCGGCTGCACTCGACGCCGCGCACGCCGACGGACTGACACACCGGGACATCAAGCCGGAGAACATCCTCGTCGACGCCAACGACTTCGCCTATCTCGTCGACTTCGGAATCGCCTATGGCGCCGACGACACCCATCTCACCCAGACCGGTACCGCTGTCGGCTCGATCGCGTACATGGCGCCCGAGTTGTTCGACGCGGCATCACCGGGACCCGGGACCGACATCTACGGGCTCACCTGTGTGCTGTTCGAATGCCTCACCGGCCAGGTGCCTCATCCGGCGAAGACCGTGAGTGCCGCGATCAAGGCGGCGGTGCTGTCGCCTCCGCCCGCGCCCAGTTCGGTCAACGCCGAAGTCCCTCCGGCGATGGACGCGGTCATCCGCACGGGCCTCGCCCCCGACCCGTCCGAGCGCTACCGGTCGGCGCGGGAACTGGCCGCGGCCGCCCGTGCAGCACTGACCGGTGTCTCGCTCGAGAAGGCGCCCGCTGACCCGGCGACCAGCATCATCAAGGCGCCCCACACCGTCATCGCTCCCGCCGACTCGGCCCACGAACCGACCCAGGTGCGCCAGACGACCGGTCCCGAGAACGCCCCCGGAACCCGGCAGATGTCCGGTCCGCAGACCTTCGGCGAGTCGCAGCAGATCGCGGCTCCGCCGTATTATTCAGGGCCCCAGCAGTATTCGGGACCCCAGCAGTATCCGTCCGCCTACGGGCCACCGCCCGGTTATCCGCCTTATCCGCAACCGGGGCGCCGGCGTTCGGCCGCCATACCGATCCTCCTCGGGCTGATCGCGATCGTCCTGGTGGGCATCGCTGTCGTCGTCGGCATCCTGCTCGCCGACTCGGGTGGCGGCAGTTCGGAGCAGGCCGCCGAGCCGACCACCCCGACCGTCACCGAGACGGTCGCCCCGCCGACCGTCGAGAACGCACCCCAGGGGCCCCGCGCTCCGGCGGCGCCGCCGCCGGGGTCCGCGCCGTGCGACGGGACGGTCGGAGTGGGGACGTCGGTGACCAGCTGCCCGTTCGCCTTCGCGGTCCGCGACGCGTACTTCCGCGCGGGACAGGACCGGTCCCCGCGGGTGGTGACCGCGGCGAGTCCGGTCACCGGTCAGTCGTATGCGATGAGCTGCGTTCCCGAGGGTGCGATCGTCACGTGCCGCGGCGGGAACGACGCGGTGGTGCACATCTACTGATGACGACTCCACAGCGGATGAAGTCCGTGGCGATCGCCCTCGGTTGTGTCGTGGCCGTCGCCGCCGGGTGCACGACCCCCGCTGATCCGGCTCCGATCAGCCCTGTCACCGTGACCGTGACCTCCACGCCGTCGGTGCCGCAGACACCGTCGACCTCCGTCGGGGCCCCCGGGGCGCCGTCGGGTTCTGCGTCGTACGGCGCGCTCGCCGCGAGCTTCCGGAAAGTCGCATCGTCGACCGGGCTGACCGTCGGCATCGCGGTCGCGCCGGTAGGTGGCGATGCGGTCCCCGCGCTGACCCTGGGGGACACCACCCCTCGGGTTGCGTGGTCGACGATCAAGGTGCCGCTCGCGGTCGCCGCCGAACGTCAGAACGGGCCGATCCCCGCCGCCTCTGCAGCGATCATCAACTCCGACAACGGCTCCGCCGAGGCGCTGTGGTCCTCGCTGGGCGGCGGCCAGGCGGCAGCCGACGCGGTCACCGCTGTTCTGCGGGACGGTGGTGACACCACCACGGTCGTCCCCGCGACGCCAGGCCGGCCGGGATACACGATCTTCGGGCAGACGATATGGGCACTGCCCGACGCCGCGACCTTCACCGCACACCTCCCATGCCTCGGTGGTGCGCGGTCGGTGGTCACCCTCATGGGGGAGGTCGCCGGAAACCAGCAATGGGGTGTCGAGGTCATGCAGGCGCCTCGGGCCACCGCCGTGAAGGGCGGCTGGGGCCCGGGGATGTCGGAGGGTTACCTCGTGCGACAGATCGGCCTGTTCACCTACCGCGACGGTCAGCGGACCGCGGTGGCGATGAGCGCGGTCGGCGGATCGATGACCGCGGGGATCGCGGCACTGGATGCGGTGGCCGGCTGGCTCGACGCCAACATGACCCGGTTGCCGCGCGGCCGCTGCAGCGCCTGACGGAGGTTCCCGGTCGCGACAAGGTCCCGATTGGGTATACGAGCTGGTCACCCGTCCAACGGTCGCAGTAGTCTTCTGTTTCTAAAGTGACTCAGGAGAATATTGTGAACGTTGTGACTCGGTGCGCGTTGGTCATCGGAGCCTTGATGATGTCCGTCGTCGTCGGAACCGGGAGCGTGAACGCGGTCCCGCTCCCAGCGCTCCCGCCGCTGCCCGAACCGTTTGCATCCTGGTTCACCCCGCCGGAGCCGGTCGAGAAGAAGCTGGCCAAGAGCTACGCCGCACTCCAGAAGTCGATGAAGAAGTCGCTCCCCGGGCAGCTCGGCGTCGCGATCGCGCCGATCGGCGGCGACCAGGTCATCTCGCTGGGATCGCTCAAGGCGGGGCGGGCGTGGTCGACGATGAAGGTGCCGGTCTCGCTGGCGGCCCAACGCAAGCGGGGGGCCGGCCGTCGCAGTGATGGAGAGCAAGGCGATCACCTTCTCCGACAACGACGCCGCGGGTGAGCTGTGGGGTGCGCTCGGCGGTGGTCACGCCTCCGTCGACGCCGTGACCGCGGTGCTCCGCGAAGGGCACGACACCCGGACGCACGTCTCGTCGGAGGTCGACACCCCGGCGTCGTTCCCGGGTTACACCTCGTGGGCGCTGCGTGATCAAGCGCTGTTCGGTGCGCACCTGCCGTGTCTTCCCGATAGCGAGAACATCATCCGCCTCATGAGTGACGTCGCCCCGAATCAGCAGTGGGGCATCGCCAAGGTCGGCCGGAACAAGGGAGCGGTGACCGCAGTCAAGGGCGGCTGGGGACCGGCAACGTCGAAATCCGGCGGCCACCTGGTGCGTCAGCTCGGCATCATCAGCACGGTCGACGGTCAGGTCGCGGTGTCGATGGCGGCGATCCCGCGGAGCGGATCGTTCACCGACGGCACCAAGATGCTCACCCGATTGGGCAACTGGCTCGGCAAGAACCTGGCCGAGCTGCCCAAGGGACGGTGCTGAGCGGTCGGAGCGTTCAGCTCGACGCGTGCGCGGGTGCGGCTGCCGGTGTGCCCGCCGGCCGGCACAGGGCTGCGGCGATCGCGGTTGTCAGCGGCACCGAGAGGGCGATGGCGATGCCGCCGACGAAGGATCGGGCCAGCTCGACGGCCACCACGTCGGTGGTGAGCAGACCGCCGAGCGGCTGCTGGGCCACCGAGAAGAGCAGCATCAGTGGCAGGGCGCTGCCGGCGTAGGCGAAGACCAGCGTGTAGACGGTGCTCGCGATGTGGTCGCGGCCGACGCGCATCGCGGCCTTGAACGTCGCGAGTCGGGTGGGTTCACCGGCGGCGGCCAACTCGAAGGCCGCCGACGCCTGCGTGATGGTGACGTCGTTGAGGACACCGAGGGTTCCGATGATGAACCCGGCCAGCAGGAGGCCGCTGACCGAGATGTTGCCCGAATAGACCTGCAGGTTGGTGGTCTGGTCGCCGGACAGTCCGGTCAGGTTCATCGTCTCGATGGCGAGCCAGCTCAGCAGGCCTGCCATCAGCAGCGAGGTCAGCGTGCCCAGCAGGGCCGAACTCGTGCGGAGGCTGACGCCGTGAGCGAGGTAGAGCACGACGAACAGGATCGCCGCCGACGACACCACGGCGACCGCGACCGGGGAGGAACCGTCGAGGATGGCGGGCAGGGTGAACCCGCCGAGGACGATGAAGGCGAAGGCGAGACCGATGATCGACCGGAACCCACGCCACGCGGCGACCAGGACGATCGCCGCGATGAACAGGATCGCCCAGATGATCGTGGCGGTGCCGCGCTGGAAGTCGAAGAACGTGTACCGGTTGCCCTCCGGGCCGGGGACCGTGGACAGTCGGATCGCGTCGCCGACGTGCAGCGTGGGCTGACCGGCCTGGGGTTCGTCGAGAGAACCCGGTACGGGCGCGCCCTCGGGACCCGGTTCGGCGCCGGACTGCGCGCGCTTCGTCGGGATCTCCAGCACGGTGTACCGGCCCTCGACCTCGCCGGAGTCGAAGCGCACCGCATTGAGGATGCAGGGACCGCCGGCGACCGGGTTGACGGGGATGTCGGCGGTCTCGAGGACCGAGCCCGCCGCCGGGTTCAGGCAGTTGGCGCGGAACTGGTCGACGACCTCGCCGTTGACCGTCTGGATCGACCCGCCGTCGGCCGACCGGAACTGGGTGGGCACCGGATGTTCGGAATCCGACGGCCACAGGACGATCATGCCGATGGTCACGGCCACCGCGGTGACCGCCAGTGTCCCGATGACCAGCCACCGGGCGAACGGGGACAGCATGTGGGAGATGTCGGTCAGCGAGTGCGGGTGACCGTGATGTTTGCGCTCCACGCCGGTGAGCCTATGCGCAAGCGCCCGGATCGCGGTATGCGACCCGGGCGCCCGGCGGCGGTGCGGGGAAACCCGTCACAGATCGTGACCTACAGCGGCAGGAGGATGTTCTTCACCTGCGGATCGGTGGCCAGGAATTCCTGCACGGCGGGATCTTTGAACGCGGCGACGAGGTTCTTGATGTTGTCGGTGTTCTCCCACTCGGTGCCGATGGTCAGCTGTCCGGCGAACTCGTCGGGGGCCGGGGGAGCGTAGATCTGCTTCTCGATCGGGATGTTCGCGGCCAGGTAGTACTCGGTGTAACCGACGGTGGCGTCGAGGTCGGTCAGCGACCGGGACTGTGCGGCGAAGTCGAGCAGCACGAACTGCAGTTTGCGCGGGTTGGTGGCGATGTCCTTCTGGGTCGCCTTCCACTTGTCGATGCCGGGCTTGAGGGTGATCAGGCCGGCGCGCTCCAGCAGCCAGAGCCCCTGGGCCTCGTTCGCGGGATCGGAGTAGAGCGAGACCTTTGCGTTCTGCGGGAGGTCCTGGGGGGTCTTGTACTTGTCCGACCAGATACCGAAGCCCCAACGAAAGACCGGGGTGGCGGCGACTTCCTTGAAGTCGGGATTGGCCTCGAGGACCTGCGACAACCACAGCTTGTGCTGGTAGATGGTGCCGGCAACCTCTCCGTCGCTGACCGCGCGGTTCAGGGTCGTCGAGTCGGCGAGGCCCCTGAACGCGACCTTGATGTCGTATTTCGGTGCGACCTTCTCGGCGATGAACTCGACGAGGGCCTGCTCGGCGGCGTTGCCCTCGGCGGTGACCACGGTCAGCGTCGCGCCGGGGGTCTCGTTGGGGGAGGCCTCATCCGATCCGAGGAAGCGCCACCCGAGCACACCGGCCAGTACGGCGACGACGACCAGGGCGCCGGCGATCAGCGGCCAGCGCCGCCGCTGGGAGATCTCGATGTCGGAATTGCCTGCGGGAGGCGGTGTTTCGGACGATGTGCCCGACACGCCGGTGGCGGAACCGGTGTCTTGAGACATGGTTGGACCTTTCAAGTGTGTGGTGAGGGTGATGCGAGGGGTGTACGTGCGGTGACCCGGAAAGACCTGGGGTCAGTGGTTGACGCGCTTGGAGGTCGCCGGGTTGAGGCTGCGTGCGAGTGCGTCGCCGGCCAGCTGGATGAGCGCCACGGTGATCACCAGCACGATGATCGTGGCGACCATGACGCCCTGGTCGAAGCGCTGGTAGCCGTAGGTGACCGCCACGTAGCCGAGGCCGCCGGCGCCGATCGTGCCGGCGATGGTCGAGTACTCGATCATCGCTATGGTGTTGATGGTCAGGCCGCCCACGATGCTCGGCAGTGCTTCGGGAACCTGTGCCTTCCAGATGATCTGGGCGTTCGAGCCGCCCGAGGCCCGGGCGACGTCGATGGTCGACGCAGGCACCGACCGCAGCGAGTTCTCCACGATGCGGGTGAAGAAGGCGATACCGGCGATCGACATCGGGACCACCGCCGCGGCGATGCCGATGTTGGTGCCGGTGACGAGGCGGGTGAACGGGATGATCGCCGTCATCAGGACAAGGAACGGCAACGATCGGCCGATGCTGATGATCCACGACAGCGGCGTGTGCAGCGCCCGGTTCTCGAAAAGTCGACCGGGAGCCAGATTGTGGACCAGCGCACCGAGCGGGACGCCGACGACGAGGACGACGACCATCACGATGCTGACCATGAGGACTGTGTCGATGAACGCCGGCCACAGCAGATCGGGAATCTCGTCGAGCGGCACGGTGATGGCGGCCAGGTTGATCGTGCTCATGCTGCCACCCCCGCCTTCTTCTTCTCGAGCGCGTCGTTGTCGGCCTGGTTCTCGATACCGCCGACGGGATCGGTGTCCGGTGCGGGTGCCTCCCCGACGCGCGCGGCGAGTCCGAGCTCGCTCGCCGCACCGACGAATGCGGACGCATGGCCGGTCGGGACGGAGACGGTGAGATCGCCGAAGGCGGTGCCGTCGATGGTCTGGACGTTGGCTCCGAGGACCGAGATCGGGATGCCCAGGCTTCCGCCGATACGGGTGAGCCAGTCGGCCGGCACGGTCGTCGAGTTGTAGACGACGTTGACCGCGGTCTGGTCGCCGGACGCGGACGCACTGGGGCCACGGGGCCGAAGCGCACGTCCGAGAACGGAATCCGGGTCCAGCACGAGCTCTTCGAGGCGTCCGTGTTCGACGATCCGGCCGTGGTCGAGTCGGCCGACGGTGTCGGCGACCCGCACGATGGTGTCCATCTCATGCGTGATGAAGACGACCGCGAGGCCCAACTCGTCCCGAACCTCGGTCAGCAGCCGGAGGAAGGTGTCGGTGGCGGCCGGGTCGAGTCCGGAGGTGGCCTCGTCCGACAGCAGCACCGACGGCTTCAGCGCCAGAGCACGTGCGATGCCCACACGTTGACGCTGGCCGCCGGAGAGCTGATGCGGGTACAGATCGGCCTTGTCGGCCAGGCCCACCAGGTCGAGTAGGTCGGCGACCCGTGACCGGGTGGACGCCTTTGTCGCCCCCAGATACTCCAGCGGAAGGGCAACGTTCTGGGCGGCGGTCCGTCGCGAGAGGAGGCTCGCCGACTGGAAGACCGTGCCGATCCGGCGGCGGGCGTCGCGCAGTCCGGAGGTGCCGAGGGCGGTGAGGTCCTCACCGTTGACGACGACCTTGCCCGAAGTGGGGCGTTCCAGGAGGTTGAGGCAGCGCGCGAGCGTGCTCTTGCCTGCGCCGGACGGTCCGACGACGGCGAAGATCTCGCCGGAGTCGACGGTGAACTCCACTTCGTCGAGAACAGTGGTCGGGTTCGGCGATCCGACCCCGAAAACCTTGGTGAGTCCAACGACTTCGATCATCGTGCGGTCCCGATCACTTCGTTCCGGCGGCGGCGAGGCGGTTGCGCTCACGGATCGAGTCGTCGATCGTGGAGTTCACGCCGCCGACCCGGTAGGTCGAACCGCGGTGGTTCTCGGGCAGGTGGTCGCCACGACCGAAGAGCTTGTGCCGCAACGTGCCCGGGACGTATTCACGATCGTAGACGCCGCGGCGCTCGAGCGCGGGGATCACGTGGGTGACGATGTCCTCGAAGGAACCCGGGGTGACGGCGTAGGCGACGTTGAAGCCGTCGACGTCGGTCTCGGCGACCCAGTCCTGCAACTGTTCGGCGACCTCGTCGCCCGAGCCGATCAGGACGGGTCCCATGCCGCCGATGCCGCCCCAGGCCGCGATGTCGCGGACACGCCATTCCTCGCCGCTCTCCGAGGCCTGCTGGAACGCGGCGACCGCCGACTGGATGGCGTTGCTCTCCACGTTGCCGATCGGCTCGTCGATGTTGTAGCTCGCGAGGTCGATGCCCATCCATCCGGACATGAACACCAGTGCGCCCTCTTCGCTCGCATAGGACTGGTACTCGGCGGCTTTCGCGCGCGCCGCCTCGGGCGTCGAGTCGGTGATGATGGTGAGCAGCGTGTAGATCTTGGCGTCGTAGGCGTCGCGCCCGGCGAGGACGAGTTCCTCGCGGATCTTGCTCACGACGTCGCGCAGGATGGCCTTGGTCGGCGCGGCGACGAAGATGGCCTCGGCGTTCTCTGCCGCGAAGCGGCGCCCGCGAGGAGAGGCACCGGCCTGGTAGATGACCGGCGAGCCCTGCGGCGACGGCTCGGACAGATGAATGCCCGGGACCTTGAAGTGCTTGCCCTCGTGTCCGATGTGGTGGACCTTGGCCGGGTCGGCGAAGATGCCCGCCTCGCGGTCGCGCCGGACCGCGTCCCGCTCCCAAGAACCCTCCCAGAGCTTGTAGAGCACGGTCAGGTACTCGTCGGCGTGGTCGTAGCGGTCGTCGTGCGCGAGCTGGTCGTCGTCGCCCATGTTGCGCGCACCCGACGGCAGGTAGCCGGTCACGACGTTCCACCCGACGCGACCACGGGTCAGGTGGTCGAGCGTCGACATGCGGCGCGCGAACGGATAGGGATGCTCGAAACCGGTCGCGGTGGTGACGCCGAAGCCGAGGTTCTTGGTCGCGTGCGCCATCGCCGAGACCAGCAGAAGCGGGTCGTTGACGGGGATCTGGGCGCCCTGGCGTATCGCGGCTTCGTCGGTGCCGGACAGGACGTCGTAAGTCCCGAGGACGTCGGCGATGAACAGGCCGTCGAAGCCGCCGGTCTCCAACAGGCGGGCGAGATCGACCCAGTAGTCGATGGTGTTGTAGTTCCACGACCGGTCGCTCGGATGGCGCCACAGGCCGGGGGACTGGTGCGCAACGCAATTCATGTCGAACGCGTTGAAGCGGATCTTGCGGGTGGAGCGCGTGCCGTTGTCGGGGGTCACGGCAGGCTGGTTCTGTTCAGACACCGGAAGAATGATGCTGACGGATGTGCGGACCCGCCATCTTTGCGCGCACGGCGAACTAAAATTGCCGCATGCGTGCCACAGATGTGCTAATCGACGGTCTCGGTCGCGTCTCCGAGAATGTTCACGCAGTGCTCAGCGGCCTGGAACCCGAGGTCTTGAACCGGGCCCCGGCGCCGGGCGCCAACACGATCGCCTGGTTGGTCTGGCATCTGACACGTGTTCAGGATGCGCAGGTCGCCGACGTCGCCGGCGCCGACGAGGTGTGGGTGAGCGCCGGCTGGGCCGAGCGATTCGATCTGCCGTTCTCGCCGGCCGACACCGGCTATGGTCATTCGACCGATGAGGTGGCCCGGGTCGTCGTCGACGATGCGGGCCTGCTCCGCGACTATTACGACGCCACGCACGCCGTCAGCGTGGACTACATTGCGGCGCTGACCGATTCGGATCTGGACCGGATCGTCGACACCAACTGGGATCCGCCGGTGACGCTCGGCGTCCGGTTGGTCAGCGTCATCGACGACGACGCGCAACACGTCGGACAGGCCGCATATCTGCGCGGGCTGTTCGGCTGACACGCCGTACCGGATGGAGAGGCAGGCCGACCCTAGGGCTCCAGGCCGGTCGCCCCGTTCGCACCCGTCAGGCGCGAAGGATCAGGACCTGCAGCCCTTGAAGGTCTGGAAGTCACCGGCGAATGCGGGGCCGCCCTTGCAGGTCGGGGCGTTCTTGCCGTCGACGACGACCTCGGCGCCCGGTCCGGCGATGCCGATGGCCAGGCCGCCGCGCACACCGGTCATGGTCACGGTCGCACCGGGGCCGAGTGCGATGGCCGCGGGTCCGGCGAAGTTGTCCGCAGTCGAGGTGGCCTTGCCGCCGTTGTCGGTGATGGCGAGCGCGAGACCGTTGGGGCCCGACTCGGCGCTGCAGGAGGTCGTGGAGGAGCTCTGACCGGGCAGGGCCGGACACACCGACGGTGCTGCACCGGCCGACGGGGCGGCGGCGAGCGATACCGCGGTGGCACCTGCCGCCGCGACGACAAAACCGAGGGCTGTACGCGCAACTGTCTTCATTTTCGGACTCCTTTGTCTAGTACTCGGCCAGTACCGGGTTGGGGTGTCGTGCATATGCGATTCGGATTCGCCGCGGGGCCGGATGGGCGGCCGGGGAAATCGTCCCGCACGAGGTGGATGCCCATTGCGCGTAAGTTGAAACTGTGCAATTGCGAATTTTCACCGAACCCCAGCAAGGTGCGACCTACGATCAGCTGCTCGCCGTGGCGAAGGCGACCGAGGATCTCGGCTACGACGCCTTCTTCCGTTCCGACCACTACAGCGGCATGGGTGGCGACGGGTTGCCGGGCCCGTCCGACGCGTGGATCACGCTGGCGGGTCTCGCGCGTGAGACCTCGCGCATCCGCCTGGGCACGCTGGTCTCGTCGGCCACCTTCCGTCTCCCGGGCCCGTTCGCGATCGCGGTCGCCAACGTCGACCAGATGAGTGGCGGCCGAATCGAACTGGGGCTCGGGGCCGGCTGGTACGAGCCCGAGCACAAGGCCTACGGGATCCCGTTCCCGTCGATCAAGGAACGGTTCGATCGTCTCGAGGAGAGCTTCGAGATCATCACCGGCCTGTGGGGCACGCCTGAGGGCAGTCAGTTCGATTACCGCGGTGAGCATTTCCAGATCAGCAACTCCCCGGCACTCCCGAAGCCGGTGCAGAACCCGCGTCCGCCGATCATCGTCGGTGGCAGCGGAAAGAAGCGCACGCCGGCGTTGGCGGCGCGGTTCGCCGATGAGTTCAACGTGGTGTTCCAGCCCGTCGACGTCGCTCGCGAGTTGATCGGCAACGTGCGCGCGGCCTGTGCCACGGCAGGGCGTCGTCCCGAGACGATGACGTACTCGGGAGCTCTCGTCTTGTGTTGCGGCAGTACCGAAGCCGAGTTCCGGCGTCGCGCCGAGGCGATCGGCCGGGAACCGGACGAACTGCGCGAGAACGGCGCCGCGGGCACGCCGGACGAGGTCGCGGCCAAGATCGAGAGCTACCGCGAACTCGGTATCACCCGGATGTATCTCCAGACACTGGATCTCGACGACCTCGACCACCTCGACCTGGTGGCGTCGAAGGTGGCACCGCAGCTCGGCGGTTGACCCGGCAGGAAGGCTCAGGCGACGCCGGCGTGCATCTCCCAGAACAGGATCTCGGCTCCGCCGGTGCGGTGTAGGGAGATCTCGCCGGCGTTTCGCGTGCGAACGGCATCACCCTCGCCGAGGGTCGTGCCGTCGAGTTCGACGCTCCCTCGTGCGACGTACAGGTGACCGTAGGGTGCGTCGGGCAGCGTCACCGTCTTTCCGGCGGGCATCCGTGCCACATGTAGGGCGGCGGCGGAGTTGTTGATCGTCACCGGCGTCGTCGTCGCGTCGCGGGACAGTCCGGAGGCGACCACCACGAGTTCGCCGGTCGCCAGCGCACCGGAGACGTCGGCCTCGGCGTATCCGGGTTCGAGGCCGGCCTCGTCGGGTGCGACCCACATCTGGACGACGCGCAGGTCGGTGCCGTCGAGGCGGCCGGTGGCGTTGCCCTCGCTGTGGGCGATCCCGCGACCGGCCGTCATGCGTTGCACCACTCCGGGTTTCAGGATTCCGTCGTTGCCCGTGGAATCGCGGTGGCGCAGTGCTCCTTCGAGAACCCATGTGACGATCTCGGCATCGCGGTGCTGATGGCGGTCGAGCCCCTCGCCCGCGTCGACCCGATCGTCGTTGTGCACGAGCAGGACTCCGTGGGCGTTCGCGGCGAGGTCGAAGTTGCCCGTCGCCGGGAAAGACTGCCAGGACTCGAGCCACTCGTTGCGCCAGTGATGGCGCTCGGTGGCACGGATGATGGTGAGCGACATCAGGTCTCCTGGTTTCTCGGGTGGGTGGCGTCGAGATGCGCGGCGAGTCTTTCCATCACCGCACGCAGTTCGCGTCCGTCCGAGGGGCGGAGTGCGGTGAAGAACAGGTCGTCGACGCACCGACCGTGGTCGTGGGCGGCTTCGCGGAAAGCGGCACGCCCGGCCTCGGTGAGCACCGCGTAACTACCACGCCGGTCCTCGGCGGCGCGTTCGCGCTGCAGCCAACCACGTTTGACCATCGCGTCGACCTGGTAGGACAGACGCGACGTGGAGAACACCATGCGGTAAGACAGGTCTCGCATCCGCAGTCGGCCGCCCTCGCTCTCGTGCAGGATGAGCAGCATGCTGTAGTCGGCGAGACTCATCCCGGCGGTGGCACGCAGGTCGTCGTCGAGCATGGTCTGCAGCCGCGCGGCGGTCTCGATGAAGACGCGCCACGCGGCCTGCAGATCGTCGGACCCGGCGGGGGAGTGTCGGGCCATGGATCAGCGAACGGTGTGCGGCATCAGCGCATCCGGGGGGATGACACCAAGTCGGCCGGCTTGATAGTCCTCGATCGCCTCGACGAGTTGCTGCTTGGTGTTCATGACGAACGGACCGTACTGGAACACACGCTCGCGGATCGGCCGGCCGCCGAGCAGCAGGACCTCCAGCGCGGGACGGTTGCTGTCCTGCGAACCGTCGGCGGCCACGGTGATCCGGTCACCCTTGCCGAGCACCGCGAGCGACCCCTGTTCGATGGGAGGACCCTCCGCGCCGACCCGCCCACGCCCGGACAGCACGTAGACCAGCGCGTTGAACTCGGGATTCCACGGAATCGACACCCCTGCACCCGGTTGCACCGTGGCGTGGGCCAGGGTGATAGGTGTGTGGGTCGATCCCGGCCCGCGGTGGCCGTCGATCTCGCCGGCGATGATCCGGATCAGCGACCCGGCGTCCGGGGAGGTCACCAGGCCCACCTGACCGCCCTCGAGATTCTGGTAGTTGGGCGGGAGGAACTTGTCCTTGGCGGGCAGGTTCACCCACAGCTGGATGCCGTGGAACAGCCCGCCCGACTCGACCAGCTCGGCCGGTGGGGTCTCGATGTGCAGGATGCCGGACCCGGCCGTCATCCATTGCGTCGCACCGTCTTCGATGAGGCCGCCGCCCCCGGCGGAGTCCTGGTGGGCGAACCGGCCGTCGATCATGTAGGTCACGGTCTCGAAGCCGCGATGCGGGTGCCAGGAGGTGCCCCGCGGTTCGCCGGGTTCGTAGTCGACCTCACCCATCTGGTCCATGTGGATGAAGGGATCGAGGTCGGCGGCGGAGACGCCGGCGAAGGCGCGCACCACCGGGAACCCTTCTCCTTCGTATCCGCGCGGTCCGCGCGTGACCGAGCGGACGGGTCGTTCGATGGCGTCGACCCCGGGCGAGGACAGGCGCGCCAGAGTCAAGGTGTCGGCGGAGACGGCAGGCAGGAGGTGCTCCTTCGTTCGTGAGTCACTCAAATTTGAGCAACTCTGTGTGCCTCAACCGTCGAGGGCGCCGGACTATTCCTCACGCGTTCGCTCTCCCGGTGGCCGACCGGTGGGCGATAATCCAGCCCATGGTCGACACCTCGTCATCGAAGCCGCCCGAGCGTCAACGCATCAAGAAGCTGGCGCAGGCCGCATTCAATGCCGACGTGACGGTCGAGCAGCTGGAGGGGATTCTCGCCGACATGGGCGAGACCCTGGAGGGCCTCGGCCCGACCATGGGGAATCTCGACGCGACGATCGAGAAGCTGGATGCGACTCTCGTACGGATGTCGGGAACACTCGACAAGGTGGACACCACCGTCGGCCGGATGTCCGATGTCGTGGCGCGGCTCGAGCGGGTCGTCGCCCGGGTCGAGGTGCTGGTGGGGATCGGCGAGGCCGCGCTTCGTCCGCTCGGAGTGCTCGAGTCCGCGGGCAAGTCGGTCGCGGCGCGGCTGGGCCTCCACTGATCCGCGTTCGTGTGAGCAGGGCGCCAGAGCAGGAAACGAGAGAGCAGGGAATGACACCGGAAGAGCACAGTTTCCGCGGACCGCACGGCCAGACCATCGTCTACGACGTGCACCGGCCCGAGGGCGATCCGCGCGGCGTCGTGGTGATCGCCCACGGACTCGCCGAACACGGTCGACGGTACGGTCACGTCGCCCAGCGCCTCGTGGACGCGGGTTATCTGGTGGCGCTCCCCGACCACATCGGTCACGGACGGTCCGGCGGCAAGCGGATGCGCCTGCGCCGTTTCGGCGAGTTCACCGGCGACCTCGACACCGTCATCGCCCACGTCTCCGACGACGCTCTCCCGACGTTCCTCATCGGCCACAGCATGGGCGGCTGTATCGCGCTCGACTACGCACTCGACCATCAGGAGAAGCTCGACGGTCTCATCCTGTCGGGTGCCGCGGTGCTGCCGGGGAACGACCTGTCTCCGCTCGCGGTCAAGGTCGCGCCGATTCTCGGGCGGATCGCGCCGGGACTGCCGACCACCGCGCTGAGTTCGTCGAGCATCTCCCGCGATCCGGCCGTCGTCGCGGCCTACGACGCCGATCCGCTCGTCTCGCGCGGAAAGATCCCGGCCGGGCTGGGCGGGGCGATGATCGCCACGATGCAGTCGTTCCCGGAGCGCCTGCCGTCACTGCAGCTGCCGGTGCTCGTGATGCATGGCGGCGCCGACGCCCTCACCGACCCGAAGGGCAGCGAACTCGTCGAGCGGCTCGCGGGTTCGGAGGACAAGACGCTGGTCATCTACGACGACCTGTTCCACGAGATCTTCAACGAACCCGAGCAGGACGTGGTCCTCGGCGAGGTCGTGAGCTGGCTTGTCGCCCACACTCGTGTGAAGTGATGTTGGTTCTGCCGGTGGAAACTGCCCGGTGTGGGACCGCTGATCGCTACGGCAGGTCGAGCACGGCCTGCACGAGTCGCCATACGTCGTCTGCGGTCTGATCCAACTGGGACTCGTTGCCCGCGGCGAGTGCGATTGCGACCAACCTGACGGTGCCTCCCGCGGCGAAGTCGAGGTCACTGGGGCGTGCATCCGGGTGGGCTTCGGCGAGGTGCTCGGTCAACCACTCTTCGAAGGCCGAGCGGACCTGACCCCACGTCGCCCGGTCACCGAGAAGGCCCGCGAAGGCCCGGGGCTGCGCGCCGATGTCGGCGAGAACGCGTCTGATGACCGCAGGTGTGTCGTCTCGGTCGGATTCAGGGACCGAGGCGAGGATGTCGTCGAACCGCGATCGGACCATGTCCGCCAGGAGTTCATCAGGTGATGAGTAGTGCTGGTAGAAGGTCGGCCGGCTGACCTGTGCGCGCTGGCAGATGGCCGAGATCGTGATTGCCCCCGACCCCTGCTCGAGGACGAGGCCACGAGCGGCGTCGAGTAGCGCAGTCCGACTGCGTACCGAGCGTGCATCCGTGCTGGTTCGACCGACTGTCGTCATCGTCACTCATTTCAACTTTGCCGATCGCTATTTTACATCTGTAAGGTTTCTTACAACTGTAAGACAACGTTCTCGTGGAGGAGCCTTTCATCATGTCATCTGGACCACCCGGCGCCGCGACGAGCTGGCCGAAACTTCTGGCGGCTCTGGCATTTCCGATTTTCATGGCCCTCGCGATGCCCGCGGCCTATCTCGCCGCCTTCCACGAGCCAGAACCGACCAACATGGTGGTGCAGATCGTGGGCACCGGCGACCGAGCCCAGAAGCTCGCGACCGGAGTCGGTGTCAGCACCGAGGGCCGGTTCGACGCAGCGGTGGTCGCCGACACGGAGACGGCGAAGCGCGCGCTGGCCGATCTCGACAGTCGTGCGGCATACGACCCAGAGACCGGCGACCTCTTCATCGCTTCGGCGGGAGGCGCAGCAGCGGCACAGGCGGTGACCGCCGTCTTCACCGAAGTCGCCGGTCAGAGCGGTCAGACACTCAGCGTCACCGATGTGGCTCCGCTGCCCGAGCAGGACCGGGTCGGGGTGTCGTTCCTCTTCATCGGCCTCGCCGCGATCTTGGCCGGCTTCACCACCGCGACGATGCTCGGTATGGTGCTGCCCGGTCTCGGACTGGGACGCCATCTCGCGATCCTGGGTGGGATGAGCGTGATCACCGCGGTGATCGGGACGTGGATCGCCTACGGCGTCTACGGTGCGTTGAGCACCAACCTGCTCGCGGTGGGCGCGATGCTCACAGTGCTGTCAGCCGTGACCGGGTTGATCCATCTGGGAGGCCTCCGGCTGATCGGTTCCGAGATGACCGTCGTGTCGGTCATCCTGTTCATCATCCTCGGGATACCCGCCTCTGGTGCCGGGGTTCCGGCCGACATGGTGCCCGGGTTCTTCGGATCGCTGCAACACTTCCTGACGACCTCGTCTGGTCTGGATGCCCTCCGGCGGATCATCTACTTCGACGGCGCGGGAATCGCGGCGGACCTGACCACGCTGGCGATCTGGACCGTGGCCGCGATCGGGATGTTCACGCTGGCGACGCTGAAGCGGCCGGGGAAGGGCGGGGAGGAAGTCCTCCCGATCGCCGTCCCCACGGAGCCGGCCGAGCGGCGCCTCTTCACCCGGCGGTTGACCGCAGGTGTGATGACCCTGCCGCTGTTGTTCGCGATCGTCATGCCTCTCGTGTTCGTCGGGCTCTTCCACAGCCCGGCACCGCGTTCCATGCCGATAGCGGTGATCGGCTCCGGTGCGCCCGTGACGGAGACGGTCGCCGGCCTCGAGGCCGCAGCCGGCGACGCGCTCGATGTCGTCGTCGTGCCCGATGCCGGCGTGGCCCGTCAGCAGCTCGAAGATCTCGAACTTCGTGGCGCGGTGGACCCGATGCGCGGCGACGTCTACGTCGCCTCCGCCGCGGGCATGCAGGCCGCTGCGGCGGTCGAGTCGCTGCTCACCGGCGTGGTCGAGTCGGGTGGGCGCACGGCAACGATCACCGACGTCGCACCGCTGCCCGCCGAGGACTCGGTCGGTGCGAGTTCGCTCTACCTCGGCATCGGTGCCGCTGTCGGCGGGTTCCTCGCTGCGGTGATCGTCGGTGTCTTCGGTGGCGGCCTGCGAACCCGGGTTCAGGCGCTCGTCGTGGTCGCGGTGGCCGTGATCAGCGCGGCCATCCAGGTGCTGTGGGGCTGGACGGTGTTCGACATCTTCGACGGCAGCGCGCTGTCCGCGTTCGGCATGCTCACCGCACTCGGGATCACGATCGGCCTGATCACGCTGGCCGGGTTCAAGCTCATCGGTCCCGCGCAGCTCCTCATCACGCTCTTCGTGTTCATCATTCCCGGAGTGGCCGCGAGCGGTATCGCAGTCCAGCTCGACTTGGCGCCGTCGTTCTACGGGGTGCTGCACGCGATTCTGCCCACAGCGCAGGGACTCGGTGCGATCCGTGACGTCATCTACTTCGATGGCGCCGGTGTCGGTAGCAGTCTCGCGGTCATGGGTGCGTGGGCGGCCGCGGCAGTGGTCTGTCTCGTCTGGGCATCGCGACGTGCGGGCAAGGCGGACCGGTCAGGAGAGGAAACCGCCGACGACCAGGCGGTGGAGACCGACGAAGGTCAGGTTCTCGTGGGGGCCGTCGACGCTCCCTGACGCGTCCACCGATTGTCTGTGGTCAAAAGGGCACCTGGGTCTGTGGTGGTATTCCGCCGCCGACCCAGGTGCCCACTGTCGTGAGGGAGTGCTCAGGCCACGCGCACTACGACGCCGGCGAGCAACACCAGCACTCCGCCGATCTCGCCGACGATCAGCGCGAGCATGAACAGATACGTCCCCGGCATCGGGTTCTCGAACTGATTCGTGGTGTCGCGCAGGGCGCCGTGGATGCAGTACGCCCCGGTCGCGGCGACGAAGAAGACGATCGGAACCGCGGCGGCCAGCACATTGACGACCGGCGAGAACGCACTCAGCTCGACGAGGGCCGCGAGGACGAGGGTCGCAAACGAGTACATCAGCGCCGCCCGATGAGCGATGTCGACGTAGACGTGCGCGGTGTGTTCGGGCGACGTGCGGATCCCGTGGTACTTCCACACACCCAGTGCCAGACCCCAGACCAGGATCAGCCCGGAGGCGATCACCACGGCGATGGTGTCGGTGCCGACGAGGTCGGCCAGATCGGCGGAGTTCACCTCGTAAACCTATCCGCTGTGCGCGGTGGCGACGAGGGCCGACAGATGGACCAGCAATAGGTATCGCTCAGCGATACCTATTGCTGACTCCCTCAACGGAGCGGGCTTACCGAACCGGTGTCGTGGTCGTCGTCGACGACGCGGGCTGCTCCGAGACCGGCGGAGCCGACGGCGCGGGCTCCGGTGCGGAGGGGTCCGTCGTCGTCGCGGCGGATTGCTCTGCAGGGGCGGCGGATTCGGCCGCTGCCGACTCGGGTGCGGCGGGTACGGATGCCGACACGTCATCGCTCGACGGTGCAGCCGACTCCGAGGCGTCGGACGGGCCGGCCGATTCCGACGACGAGGTCTCCGACGACGGGGAGGAGGCGTCGGTCGACTCCAGTGCGGCCAGGACAGTGGCGTCGAGGGCGGGGGAGGCCGCGGCGGCCTGTTTCACGGCCATCGTGACCTTCGCGGGGGCCTCGGGATCAGGGCTGCCCGATGCCGACACGACCGTCGTCTTCGCGGTGACCGGCGGGTTGTTGCGCAGCGCCTCGAGGACGTGACCCTTGCCGTCGCCGAGAGCACGACCCCAGTTCTCCCAGGTGTGGCCGCCGTAGTTGGGCAGCGAGATCACCGACGCGCCGGACTGCTTGGCCTGCAGCTGCATCAGCACGGTCGACACCGCCGACAGGATCTCCAGCGCGATCGCCGAGATCTGATCCTGCGGGGCGAGCTTCGCCAGCTCGGACGGGGTGAGGAAACCGTTGCCCGACGAGATGACCAGCACCTGACCGTTCTCCGCGAGCTTGCCGACGTTCTTCGACGGGTCGTTGTCGGTCCAGCGGGTGCCGCCCGGCTTGCCCCACATGTTGACGATGCCGCTGACGTAGTTCGACACCAGGCTCTGCGTCGCGAAGACGCCGAGGGCGCCGATCGGGTTGTCGGTCTGGTAGTAACCCGACATCGCCTGGACGACCTTGAACTGCTCGGGGTGCCGCTCGGCGAGCGTCACCGCGGGGCCGCCCGACATCGACAATCCGACGATCGCGTTGTTGTTGCGGGCGACGCCGAATTGCTCCTCCAGGTACGCGGGGAGCTCGGAGGTCAGGAAGGTCTCCTGCTTGATGATGGTGTTGTTGCTGCCTGCGCCACCGTCCCAGTCGGTGTAGAACGACGACGCGCCGCCGACCGGCATGACCAGCGTTGTGTCGGCCTTGGCGTCGTAGACACGGGCGGCCTGGACGTCGGTGGTCCACGCCGAGCGGGTCTCGCTGGCGCGCATGCCGTCGAGCAGGTAGACGCCGCTGTCGCTGCCGCTGGAGGCGCGGATCTGGACGATCACGTGACGTTGCTGGGATTCCGACCACACCTTGCAGTTCTGCACGAAATATCCGGAGGAGTCCCAGGTGCAGCCCGGGCGCAACTTCTCCGGATGCCCGCGCAGGGCGCTGGCGGTGTTCGACGAGTCGAACAGCGTGCTCGCCCCGAACAGGCCGAGCGTGAGGATGGCGACGACCGAGATACCGGTCAACACCCGCCGGCGCGGCGAGAGACGACGGGGCTTCGGGCTGGGGGCCTCGGAACCGGGGGCCTCGGAAGGGCTGGCCTGGGATGAGTGCGACATAGAGCTCCTGACATACGTGGCCACCCGAAGATCGCGTCGGTGCCGATGTCAAGAATGTCGTTCGACGACCCGACCGGCGTTACGCCGGCTCTGTTCAGCCTGCTGCCTTCGCTGTTCGGATGGCGACCTCGGCCGTCTGCTCGGGGCGTTCCCACCAGAACATGTGCCCGACGCCGGCCCACCTTTCGAGGGAGGCGTCGGGGATGGCCGCGGCGAGCCGTTCGCCCTCGGCGACGCCGATGACGTCGTCGACGTCGCCGTGGATGACGGTCGTGGGGACGTCGATGGCGGCCAGCCGATCGCGGGTGTCGTGGCCCGCACAGGCCGCTGCCTGGGCAGCGACCACCGCCGACGGCACCTTGCGCAGTGTGGAGAACTTCGTGAACTTCTCGAATGCGCCGTCATCGGAACAGAATCCGGGGGACAGGTTGACCTCGAACGCGGTGCGGGCGACGCGCGCGGCGTCGCGGGCGGCGATGGCCTCGACCAGGCGCAGCGCGCCTGAGGTGCCGATCGCGCCCGGACCGCCCGCGGTGGTGCAGCCGAGGACCAGGCTGCGCACACGGTCGGCGTGGCCGAGGGTCAGCTCTTGGGCGATCATGCCGCCCATCGACGTGCCCAGGACGTGCGCGGTGTCCCAGCCGAGGCCGTCGAGGACACCACGCGCGTCGTCGGCGAGGTCGGCGATGGTGAACGAACCCTCCGCGCGGCTGCTCCCGCCGATGCCGCGATGGTCGTAGACGGCGACCTGGAAATGCGGGGTCAGTCGGTCGAGGAGTTCGGCGGTCCACATCTCCCGGTGTGCGGACATGCCCGCGATGAGCAGAAGCGGCTCGCCGGTGCCGGTCACCTCGACGTCGAGGACGGTGGTCGAGTCGGGGTGGGTGGGGATCAGCATGAAGGCCGATCGTACTCACGGCGCCTGCGACGCGTGGGCGTCGTGCGATAAACACACGCGATCAATCCCGGGAATCTGTGTCCTTGTCCTCGCCGGATACGGAGCTAGCCTCGCCCACATGTACGCAACCGGCTTCGAGCGGCCCACCGGTACCCGGCCGAGCCCGTCGTCGATGCTGCGCGATGCAGGCGGGACCTACCTGGCGAACGGCCTGATCGGACTGATCTTTGCCGCGTCGGGACCGGTGGCGGTGATCCTCGCGGCGGGTGCGGCGGGCGATCTCACCACAGCGCAGCTGTCGTCGTGGATCTTCGGGGTCTTCGTGCTCAACGGCATCCTGACGGTGGTTGCCAGCTGGGTGTATCAGATGCCGCTGGGGTTCGCGTGGACGATCCCCGGCACGGTGCTCGTCGGTTCGGCTTCGGCGCACCTGAGGTGGGCAGAGGTCGTCGGTGCGTTTCTCCTGACCGGCCTGCTGATCGTCCTGGTGGGTCTGACCGGGCGTGTGCGACAGGCGATGTCGGCGATACCGATGCCCATCGTGATGGGCATGGTCGCCGGAGTGTTCCTGCAGTTCGGCCTCGACGTCGTGGGCGCGGTCGGGACCGACCCCTGGGTCGCGGTACCGATCGTGGTGGCCTTCTTCGCGCTCCAGTGCCATCAGACGGTGAGCCGGCGGGTCCCGCCGATCATCGGCGCGTTCGTGGTGGGTGCCATCGCGGTCGTCGCGACCGGGTCCTTTCACATCGACACCCCGGCGTCGTCGATCGTGGCGGTGCCGGTCTTCACGGTCCCGGAGTTCACCGTCCGGGCAGCGATGGAACTGGTGGTGCCGCTCGCCATCACCGTGATCGTCGTACAGAACGGACAAGGGGTCGCGGTGCTGCGCGGCGCCGGACACCGTCCGCCGGTCAACGTGATCACCGTGGCGAGCGGGTTGTGGTCGGCACTCGCGGCGTCTGTCGGGGCCATCTCGTCGTGCCTGACCGGCCCCACCAATGCCTTGCTGGTGGCGGGCGGCCGTCGCGACCGTCAGTACATCGCGGCACTGACCTTCGGTGTTCTCGCGATCGTGATCGGTGTGTTCGCGCCGGTCTTCGTCACGCTCATGCAGGCGATGCCGGCCGCGTTCATCGCGACGGTTGGCGGTCTGGCGCTCCTCGGTGCGCTGCAGGGAGCGTTCCGCGGGGCATTCGGCTCTCGGTTCACGATGGGCGCGCTGTTGACCTTCCTGGTCTCGGTGTCGGACCTGACGGTCCTGAACATCGGTTCGGCCTTCTGGGGGCTCGTCGCCGGGATGGCGGTGTCCTGGGTCGTGGAGCGCAACGACTTCCGCGCCGAGGACCCGGTCTGAGCACCGACGGACGCGGCACCGACAGACGGAAACCGGCGGGCACATGTGGATGTGCCCGCCGGACCTGAGAGAGGATGTGGCGTCAGGCGCCGTAGCCGAGTAGCGACTTGACCTCGAGGAACTCGTCGAAGGCGTAGTCGCCCCATTCGCGGCCGTTGCCACTCTTCTTGTAGCCACCGAATGGTGCGACCGGGTCGACCGTGGCACCGTTGAGACCGATCGAACCCGCGCGGATGCGCGAACCGATGCGGCGGACCTCGTCGATGTCCTTGCCGGAGACGTAACCGGCGAGGCCGTATTCGGTGTCGTTGCCGATCTTGATCGCCTCGTCGATCGAGTCGTAGGCGATGACGACGAGGACCGGACCGAAGACCTCGGTGCGGGCGATCTCCATGTCGTTGGTGACGTTGGTGAACACCGTCGGCTTCACGTAGTAGCCGGTCTCGAGACCTTCCGGGCGTCCCGCGCCGCCGATGACCGGGGTGGCGCCGTCGGCGATCGCACGCTCGATGAGGCCCTGGATCTTCTCGAACTGTGCCTCGGAGACCACCGGGCCGAGCTGCACATCGGTCGTCGGATCGCCGACGGTGATGTTCGGCTCGACCGACTTGGCGATCTCGGCGACCTCGTCGAGACGGGAGGACGGCACGAGCATGCGGCTCGGGGCGTTGCACGACTGGCCGGAGTTCATCATCATCGCCGCGATGCCGCCGGCGACGTTCTTCGCGAAGTCCTCGTCGTCGAGGATGATGTTCGGGCTCTTGCCGCCGAGCTCCTGGGCGACGCGCTTGACCGACGGGGCCGCGGTCTTGGCTACCTCGATGCCCGCACGGGTGGACCCGGTGAACGAGATCATGTCGATGTCGGGGTGGGCGGCCAGCGCGGCGCCGACGCCCGGTCCGTCACCGTTGACGAGGTTGAACACACCGGCGGGAACGCCTGCGGCGTCGAAGATCTCGGCCACGATGGCGGCAGAGAACGGTGCCACCTCGGAGGGCTTGAGCACCATGGTGCAGCCGGTGGCCAGGGCCGGGGCGACCTTGCACATGACCTGGTTCAGCGGCCAGTTCCACGGCGTGATGAAACCGCAGACGCCGATCGGCTCCTTGACGATGCGGTGTCCGCCGCGGTCCTCGCTGAAGGAGAAGCCGGGTAGCTGGGCGGCGGCGGTCATCAGGTGGCCGAGGCCGATCGGAACCTGCGCGGCGTTGGTGAGGCCGACGGGGGAGCCCATCTCCTCGGTGACCGCGGCGGCGAGATCGCCCATGCGGTTCTGGTACTCGGCGATGATCCGGTTGATGACCTCGAGTCGCTCCTCGACGGTGGTCTGGCCCCAGGTCTCGAAGGCGCGACGGGCGGCTTCCACGGCGGCGTCGACATCGGCAGCGCTTCCGATCGCGACCTGGCCGGCGGCCTTCTCCGTGGCCGGGTTGATCACGTCGATGACGTTGAGCTCGGCGGGTTCCACCCACCGGCCGTCGATGTAGAACTTGGTGATGTCCGGCATATCGCCTCCGTTGTCGCACTGATGTGAGGACATTTGTTGTCGATTTCACACTCTATGCCTTGAGGCGGCGGAGGTCTCGCGATTCCGGTAGCCGGAAGAGGTCGACGGGTGGGACATTTTGGGACAGCCGTCCCAGTCGCATTTTGCGACAGTTCGTCCCGAGGTCGGGGACTAAGGTCGAGGCATGATTCTCATCGTCGTGAAATGGCCCATCAAGCCCGAGTATGCGGACGAATGGCCGGAGCTGTCGCGCGAGTTCACCGAGGCGACGCGCGCCGAACCGGGCAACAAGTGGTTCGACTGGTCGCGTTCGCTGGACGACCCGCACACCTACGTGCTGGTCGAGGCATTCGACGACGACGCGGCCGAGGCGCATGTGACCTCGCCGCACTTCAAGCAGGCGCAGCAGGAGCTGCCCAAGTACCTGCAGCGGACCCCGGACGTCATCAACACCACCATTGACGGGGACGAGTGGTCGAAACTGGGCGAGTTCGAGGTCGCCTGACCGACGCCGCCGTCAGGGCCCGGTGCGGACCGCCGCATCCGGGGCGGTGTCGGTCGACGGGCCCGAGTCGTCGAGCCGGAGTTTCTCTCCTTCGATGTCGACGTCGGGCAGGATGCGGTCGAGCCACCGCGGCAGCCACCATGCCTTGTCGCCGAGCACCGTGAGCACCGCGGGCATGAGTGTCATGCGGACGACGAAGGCGTCGAAGAACACCGCCGCGGCCAGCGCGAAGCCCATCACCTTGATGAAGGCCATGTCCTGCAACATGAACGCCGCGAACACGGAGATCATGATCGCTGCAGCGGCGGCCACCACGCGAGCGCTGTGTCGGTAACCCTCGACGACGGCGGTTTTCGCATCGGCGCCGTGGACGTAGGCCTCCCGCATCCGCGTCACGAGGAACACCTGGTAGTCCATCGCGAGTCCGAACACGATGCCCACCAGCATGATCGGCAGGAATGACACCACCGGCTGGGGATTCCCGACGATGCCCAGGGCTCCGTCGGTGAACAGCGCAACCGTGACACCGAAAGTGGCGGCAACGCTGAGCAGGAATCCGAGCGCGGCGGTCAAGGGCACCAGGATCGACCGGAACACGATGATCAACAGGATGAACGCCAGCCCCACCACGACCAGCAGGTAGGGGATGAGCGAGTCGGACAACCGGTCGGAGATGTCGAGCTCGATCGCGGTCTGACCGGTCACGCCGTACGAGATGCCGGTGGCCGCGGCGACGCGGGGCTCCATGTCGCGCAGGGTCTGGACGAGTTGCGGGGTGGCCTCGTCCGACGGGGCGGTTGAGGGGATGATGGTGATCTTCGCGGTGTCGCGGGCCTCGTTCAGTCCGCCGGCGCCGATCTGCGCGATCTTCACCCCTTCGATCTGGGCGAAGTCGTCGACGAGGGTGCCGAACGTGCGGAGCCGGTCACCCGTGTCCTCGATACCGCGCCCATCGGCGACGACGACGAGCGGGCCGTTGAACCCGGGCCCGTAGCCGTCGGCGACCATGTCGTACGCCTGTCGCTGTGTCGTCGACGGCTCGGCGGTCCCGTCGTTGGGCAGAGCCAGCTTGAGGCCGGTCATCGGGACCGCGAGTACGACGAGGATGCCGACGATCGCAGCGGTGACGGCGCGCGGATGGGCGACGATGCGCTGGACCCAGCGCTGGCCGTTGTGCACGCGCTCGGCCTCGTGCGGTTCCACATCGGGCGCGTTGAGGCGAGGGAGTCGCCCGCCGAAGGCCTTGCCGCCGAACAGGCCGAGAATCGCTGGTAGCAAGGTCAGGGCCACCAGCACCGCGACGATCACGGTGGCCGCCGCCGCGACACTCATCGCGGTGAGGAACGGGATGTTGACGATCGCCAGCGCCGCGAGCGCGATCACGACGGTGCTACCCGCGAACACGACAGCCGAGCCTGCGGTGCCGACGGCCCGCCCGGCCGCGTCAGCTCGGTTCGACGATCGATGGACCTCGTGGCGATACCGCGACACGATGAACAAGGCGTAGTCGATGCCGACGGCGAGTCCGATCATCGTGGCGAGGATTGGGGTCTCTTTGCTCAGATCGAAGAAGTGCGTGCCCATCTGGATGCCGAGCATGCCGATCGCCACGCCCACGATCGCGGTGATGATCGGCATGCCCCACGCGACGAGTGAGGCGAAGGTGAGGATCAGGATCAGTGCGCCGACCCCGATCCCGATGAGTTCGGAGGTGATACCGAGCTCGAATTGCTGTGTGGCAGTGCCCTTCATCTCGACGGTGAGTCCAGCGGCTCGCCCGTCCTCCGCGACGGCGTCCATCTGCTCGCGGGACCTCTCGGTGATGTCCGACGACGCCTCCACGGCGAAGGACGTACCGAACTGCGCGACGGTGGCCGAGGAGTTGATGGGTGAGGTCGCCTGGGCATCGGCCGCCGCCTCGGCGGCACTCTTGCCGAAGGTCTGCTCCTGGAAGGCCTGGGACAGTTCCCGGAGTCGACCGGGGGACTGTTCGGTGCCGTAGGAGACGAACGGATTGACGATCGAGTCGGGACTCGACACCCCGTCGACGTTCTTGAGGTCGGCGACCATGTCGTCGATCGCCTGCTGGTACCGGGGCTCGGTGAGCGTCGATCCCTGGGGTGCGCGAACCACATAGGTGACGCCGACGTCCGAGCCGAACGAGGGTTCGTCGGGGAAGCGCTCGACCATCAGGTCCTGCGCCTTCTCCGACGGGATGCCCGGGATGGAGAACGATTCGGACGTGGGTTTGGCCAGCAGTGTTGCGCCGACACCCAATCCGATGAGGACGAGAACCCAGATCGTGATCGTCTTGAGGCGATTCTCGTACGTCCAGCGTCCGAGTCGGTACAGGTGTGTTGCCACGTCAGGGCTCCTTGTGGGATGCGTCGGCCGGGCGGCTCATGAGCGGAATGGAATGCTCCAGACCCGCCGACATCTGGTCGAAGGCGGACTCGAGCACGGTAGGCAGGTCGGGTCGGCCGCGAGCCACGAAGAACTCGAGGGCGACTCGCGCGGCGGTGATTGCGGTGTGGACGACCAGGTGGGGATACATCGCATCGGTCCGCTGGCCGCGGCGGGCGTAGAGCAGCGTGAGCCGGGATTCGACCGTCTGGTCGAGGTCCATGTCGCGGGATCGGGCGGTCAGGGCCGGGTCGGTGTCGAGAAGCCTCAGCAATGCAACGATCTCGGCCGGCTCGCCGACGTCGAGTGAGGTGGCGGTCTCGGTCACCGCGGTCCGGACCGAACACCAGAAGCTCTCCTCGGCCGGCCGGGCTTCAATCCGCTCGATGACCGAATCCAGTAGGAGGTCCACAAGGTGGAGGAGGGCGTCTTCTTTGCCGCGAAGTAGTTGTGGAAGGTGCGGACCGAGACGTTCGCCTCCGCGGCGACCGCGTCGATGGTCACGTGGTCGATCCCGTCGCGCGTCGACAGGCGGAGCACGGCACGGGCGAGCGCCTTACGCGTTGCGGCCTTCTTCGCCTCACGGAGTCCTGACGGGTGCACTCCTCCACGGTACGGAAGTTGCAGAGCCATGCAAACTTGCAGACGTGTGCAAAATTGAGTGTGTTCTCTCACTCGACGCCGGGAGTGGTGGGGCTCACGCTGGATCAGGCCGCCGGGGCGGCGTTCGGGCTAACCTCCGTGCACGCTGCTGAGGATCGCGATGATCACGCCCGCGACCGTCAGCACGCCGACCACCCACGCCATGGTGATCGCAAGCCGACGGCGACGGAACCGTGCGGCGTTGATCGCGACGCCGAGGCACACGAGAATCGCGATCGAGTAGAGCGAGATGCCGAGGGTGAGCAGCGCGGCCGAGGAATCGGCGGCTACAGCGTCGGCGGCTGGGGAGTCGACGGCCAGAACCCGGGTGGACATGTCCCCGAGTACATCACCACCGCAGCATCACCCCGCCGCTGACCCGGGCGGCTTACGTGTACGACCACCGGACAGACAGGGCAACCAAGCGCTTGCTAGGGTTCCCGCATCGGCTCGGTCGAGGAGGATGCGTGGACGTCGACGGCAAGGGACTGACGGGCAAGGTCTTCGTGGTGACCGGTGCGGGCAACGGTATCGGCCGGTGCGTCGCACTGGAACTGATCTCCCGCGGTGCGAGGGTGGTCGGCGCGGACATCAACGAGGTCGGTCTCGCGGAGACCGGACGGCTGGTGGGCGACTCCCGGTTCCACGGGCACAAGCTGGACATCAGTGATCGCGAAGCGGTGCAACGGTTTCCGGAGGTCGTGCTCGCTGACGTCGAGCAGGTCGACGGACTGTTCAACATGGCCGGCATCCCGCAGGACACCCAACCCATCGCCGAGGTCGACGACGACCGCATCGACCTGCTCATGCGTGTCAACTACTACGGCACCGTGTGGCTCACCCGGGCCTTCCTGCCGCATCTGGAACAGCGTCCCGACGGTGGACTGGTCCTCATCACGTCGAGCCTGTCCGGGCTCGCACCGTTCCCGGGCGCGGCGTTCTACGGAGCCAGCAAGGCGGCGGTTGCGTTCTTCGGATACGGCCTCGCACAGGATCTGCGGGGGAAGAAATCGAAGGTCACCGCCACCACGGTCCTCCCCGGAACCATCTGGACCGACCTCGTCCGCAACACCTCCAAGGCCCTCGGCACCCCCGAAGCCCTGGCGAAGAACTTCGCGATGGCCCCGGAAAAGGCTGCACGCCTGATCATCGACGCCGCGCTCGCCGGCTGGGTGCGCGCGGTGGTCGGCAAGGACGCCCACGTGTTCAACGGAGCACGCAGGCTGAGTTCACGACTAAGCGAGCGGATGGCGTATGCACAGGTGGGCCGATTCGTCTATCGGCCGGTGCGTCGTCGGAACGGATGACATCGAGCCGGGAGCCGAGGCTACTGGTTGAATTCGACCATGCGATCTTCCCGGTCATCTGCTGCACGCATCATCGTGACCCGTGTGGTTACCGCTGCGATTGCCATGTCCGTCGTCGTGGGGCTCGGTGCCGCTCCGGCGCTCGCCGCTCCGTCGGCCGGGGAGCGGAGGTCGCTCAGCTACGTCGCCCTGGGTGATTCGCGGGCGGCCAGCCCGACCACGCTCACCCAGTTCCAGGGATGCTCACGGTCGGAGACGGCCTACCCGAACCTGCTCGCGAAGACCATCGCTGCGACGTCGTTCCGCACGGTGGCCTGTGTCGGCGCCCGCGGGGAGAACATCACCACGGCGCCGCAGCTGCGGTTCGACGGATTCCATCCACCGCAGATCGAGGCGGTGCGTCCCGACACGGACCTGATCACGATCTCGATCGGCGCCAACGACGCCAACTGGGGCAACCTCTCGCGCTGGTGTATCGCGCCGATCCAGGGCATGGACTCGCGCTGCCGGACCAATCCCTTCTACGTCACCGGGATCAACGACGGGCTGCGCGCGCTCGAGGCCTCGGTCGACTCGTCGCTCGAGGCCGTCCGGAAGCGGGCGCCCAAGGCGGTCATCGCTGTGATCGGACAGGGCGGGTACTTCGGCGACCGCGGATGCTATCCGGCCAACCCGGCAAGCGACGCCGACATCAGGTTCATCCGGAACGGCTTCCTGGCCCGGTACAACACGATTCTGGAGAAGGTGTCCGGACGTCACGGCGCCGTCTTCGTCGACATCCAGAACCGGGTCGTCGGGCATGACGCCTGCTCCGGGGACAAGTGGTTCGAGGGCTTCGTGCCGACCAGCATCTACCTCGGATTCCACCAGAACCTCAAGGGGAATGAGGCCATGGCTCGCCTGATCGCCGAGGCGCTGCCGGAGGACCTCGGCACCTCGCGCTGAGTTCGACAACCCGGTGCCCCCAGTCGGACTCGAACCGACACTGTGCCGATTTTAAGTCGGCTGCCTCTGCCATTTGGGCTATGGGGGCTTCGGAGTGAGCATAGTCAGGCTCCGTGACCTGCTTGTTCCTCGACCCGTCTTTCCTTGACCCGCTCACCTGAGCGGGTGATCATCGGAGGATGGACGCGGCAGCGGTGACCGGCGCACGGAACTGGGAGGCTGTCCGCACGCGGCATCCCGAACTCGTCGACCGTCTGGAGGTCGGCCTGTTGCAGGGCGATCCGCTTGCCGACGCGGTGGTCGTCGAGGCCCGCGAACGGGGCATGTCGTTCTCGACACTCGTCGATCTCCTGGAGTCCCATGCGGATTCGGAGGCGGGTGATCCCGACCGGATCGAGATGCTGGCGTCGATGCGTCGCCTGCTGCAGGTGACGAGCGCCCCGCCACCCTGGTTCGACGCGGCATTCGCGGCGTCGGGGGCCCGTGCGTGGTGGCGATTCGGCACGCTTCAGTCGTCGACGCTCTACCAATCGCTGATCTACGGATACAAGGCGCAGGGCTTCGTCCGGCCGTTGGTCGCGACCGGGCGCCTCGGGTTGGGAACCCGCGATCGGGGGCAGTCGACCGCGCGCTGGGTCGCCGAGGCCACCACACCGGGCGCGATGCTTCCAGGGAACCCGGGTTGGGTTGGGACACTGCGCATTCGGTTGCTTCACGCCTACATCCGAGATGTCCTTCGCCACCCACATGACGAGGGTGCGCCGGGCTGGGATGAAGCCGAGTGGGGCGTACCGATCAACCAGACGTATTCGGTCATGACCATCTCCTGCGGTTTCCTCGCGCTGCCGCTGCTGGTCGCACGTGACTTCGGTATCCACTACAGCAGCGCCGAACGCGAGGCGATCACGCATCTGTGGCGGTGGATCGGTTGGGTCATCGGCGTCGACGACGACCTGCTCCCGGCCAGCCACGCCGAGGCAGCCGACCTGTTCCGGGTGGCCGCCGAATTCGAACTCCAGCCCGACGACTCGTCGAAGGTGCTCATCAAGGCATTGCTGCACGAGGGCTACGACCTGCCCGGCGTCGTACACGGTGCCGCGCCGATCCCGGTGCCCTCGATCCTGGTCTCCGCGCTCGATGCGGTGACCGGTCCCGTTCTCCGATCGTCGTTCTCCGCCATCTCGACGCGGTGGGTGGAACGCTCGGTTGCGCGGCGGATGGGCTTACGTCGTTCGCCGCTGCATCACCTCGTCGACGTCGCGCGCCCGGCGATCCGGTTGCGGGAGATCATCCGTACGACCGGGCTGCTCGGCTCGGAGTCCGCCGTCATCGAACGCGAGCTCCGCACCGTGCGTCGCGGGCTCGGGATGGAAGTTCACGCCGGGAAACGCCGTTGACCCGCTAACTTACTGCTGATAACTTAACGCCGTAAGTCGACCGAGGCGAGGGGGACGCACGGTGGTTCGATCGACACGGCTGATCATCGCGATGCCGAGGAGGGTGCTGCTCGGCGCCTTCGTGCTGATCGTGGTGTGCGGCGCGTACGGTGCGACCGCCGCCGAACATCTCCTGGCCGGTGGCTACAGCGCTCCGAACGCCGAATCCGCGAGAGCCGACAAGGTGCTCGCCGAGACGTTCAACCGCGGCGGTATCCAGGTCGTCCTCAAACTCGACGGTCCCGACGGCGTGGACATCTCGCGCGACCCGACCGCGAAAGCCCTGGCCGACAACATTATCCGTGAACTCGATGCGAACGAGCATGTGCAAGACCAGATCCTGTCGGTCTGGGCCGACCCGGCCCTCGACTCCGCGCTGGTCAGCCGCGACCGGACGTCGACGCTGATCATCGCCGCCCTCGAGGGCGGCGAGGACCTGGCCCCCGCCCGGGCCGCGCAGATCGAAGAGGAGTTCACCGGGGAACGCGACGGGTTCTCGATCCGGGTCGGCGGCCAGGCGCTCGTCTACTCCCAGGTCAACGAGCAGACCTCGTCCGACCTGTTGATGGCCGAGGCGATCGCCATCCCCATCACCTTCCTCGTGCTGATCTTCGTGTTCGGCGGACTGATCGCGGCGGCCCTGCCCGTCGGCATCGGGATCATCTCGATCATCCTGACGTTCGCGCTGCTGCGGGCGATCGGATCGGTCACCGACGTCTCGGTGTTCGCGCTGAACCTGACCACCGCACTGGGTCTCGCGTTGGCCATCGACTACACGTTGCTGCTGCTCACGCGCTACCGGGAGGAGGTCGACCGGGGACTCGAACGTCCCGACGCGATCGTCCGTACTCTCGCGACCGCCGGTCGGACCGTGGCGTTCTCGGCCGTGACCGTGGCGCTCTCGCTCAGTGCGCTGGTGTTGTTCCCGCAGTACTTCCTGCGTTCCTTCGCCTTCGCCGGCCTGGGAGTCGTGGCCGTGGCGGCGTTCTCCGCGCTCATCATCACCCCGGCCGTGCTGATGGTCCTCGGGGATCGGATCGACGCTCTCGACGCACGGAAACCCGTGCGTCGGCTGCTGCGTCTGCCGCCGCCGCAGCCGCGCGAGCCGGAGGACACCAGGTGGTACCGCCTCGTCCAGTGGGTGCTGCGCCATGCATTGCCGGTCGCCGCGGTGGTCACCATCTTCCTGCTGGTCCTCGGCGCACCGTTCCTCTCACTCCGGATGGGCTTCCCCGACGACCGCGTGCTCCCGGAGTCCGCCAGTTCGCACGCCATCCAGCAGGAGATCCGCGACGACTACGAGGACGACCTCTCCTCGGCCATCACCATTGTCGTGCAGGGGCCGGCGGGGCCGGAATCGCTCGCCGCGTACACGAGAGCGCTGTCGCAGGTCGACGACGTCAACTCGGCCGGTTCGTCGGCGGGGACCTTCGTCCGCGGCGAGCCGCTCGCGCCCGGCAGTCCCGACGAGAGCCGCGGCGACGTGCACGTCGTCAACGTGTCCACCGATCGCGACCCGACGAGCGATGCAGGCATGGCTCAGCTCGACGCGTTGCGTGCGGTACCCGCACCCGAGAGAACCGACACCCTGTTCACCGGTCTGGCGGCGACCACCGATGACACCGTCAGTTCGATCTTCGCCCACACGCCCTGGGTGCTGGCCATCATCGCCGTCGCCACATTCGTGCTGCTGTTCCTCTTCACCGGCAGCGTTGTCCTCCCACTGAAGGCACTGGCGCTCAACATCCTCTCGTTGTCGGCGACCTTCGGTGCGATGGTCTGGTTCTTCCAGGAGGGTCACCTCGACGGCCTGGGCACGACGGCGACCGGGACACTCAACGCGACCGTGCCTGTCCTGCTGTTCTGCGTGGCGTTCGGTCTGTCCATGGACTACGAGATGTTCCTGCTCGGACGCGTGCGAGAGGAATGGCTGAAATCCGACCGCACCCGCGGGGCGAACGACCACGCGGTCGCGTTAGGCCTCGCGCGTACCGGCCGGGTGATCACCGCGGCGGCCCTGTTGATGAGTATCGTCTTCGCCGCGATCGCGGCCTCCCAGGTGTCGTTCATGCGTATGTTCGGAGTGGGGCTGGCGCTGGCCGTGGTGATGGACGCGACCCTGGTCAGGATGTTCCTGGTGCCGGCATTCATGCGCCTCGTCGGACGCGCCAACTGGTGGGCGCCGCCCCCGCTGCGGAAGCTCCACGACCGCTTCGGGTTGTCCGAGGAAGTTGCCGAAGACCTCCCGGGGGACGACACATCCCGTCGGTACCGGACTCAGGAGAAGGATCGAGCGCAGGAGAACAGTGACGACACGCAGACGGGCGAGGTCGCCTCGCGGGGCAGGTGAGATCCTCGCCGAGGAGATCATCGAGGCCGCGGGTGACCTCCTGGTCGAGCACGGAGACGACACCGCCATGTCGATCCGGGCGGTCGCCACTCGCGTCGGGGTGACCCCGCCGTCGATCTACCTGCACTTCGCCGACAAGGGCGCGTTGCTCGACGCCGTGTGCGCCCGATACTTCGAGCGACTCGACGCCCAGCTCGACGCCGCCACCGAGGACATCACCGACCCGTTGGACCGTGCGCTGCAACTCGGGCTCGCCTACATCCGATTCGCCGTCGCGACCCCGGTGCTCTACCGGGTCGCCTTTGGGAAGCCCGCCGACGCCGCACATCCCTCCAAGGTCGACCAGGTGCTGACCGCCAGCGCCTACACGCGGTTCGTGGACACGGTGACCGAGCTCGCCGACGAGGGCATGTTCGACCACGACGAGGTGAAGGACGTCGTCCTCGAACTCTGGGCCGCCGCGCATGGCATCGCCTCGCTGATGCTCGCCAAGCCCGGCCTGGGCTGGGGAGACCAGTTCGAGCGGGCCGAGTCGATGCTGAAGGCCGTGTGCCTGGGACGTGCGGTGATGACCGTGAACGCAGGAACTCGGGACTCCGAAACCGCTCGGTCCTGGCTGATGACGCTCCGTTCCCGGCAGGACGGGGAGCGGTCGTGAACGACAGAATGGTCAAGAGCCGGTAAAGTCGCATTCGACACGGTCGTCTTGTGATCCCGTCAGGGAACTCACAGGAATGACCCGACGTTGAGACGGTATACATCCGTACCGATTAAGGAGCGCTTCGTGCGAGAGAGCAGCAATCCGGTGATGCGCGGTGTGGTCCGCGACAATCAATCCGGGTACGCGGGATTCGGGGCCGGCATGGCCGGCGCCGGCGTCTCGATGAACAAATACGGTCAGGCCACTGATCCGTACAGCCCGCAGGCACCGTCGGCCACCCGCCAGCTCACGATCGACGACGTGGTCACCAAGACCGCGATCACCCTGGGTGTCCTCACGGTTGTCGCGATCGCGACCTACTTCGGCATCTCCAGCCGGGCCACCGAGGCCGCTCAGACGAGCCTCGCGCTGCCGCTGATGATGGTCGGCGCGATCGGCGGCCTCGTCCTCGTCCTGGTGGCGACCTTCGGTCGCAAGCAGGACAACCCGGCCATCGTGCTCGCCTACGCGGCATTCGAGGGTCTGTTCGTCGGTTCGATCTCGTTCGTCTTCGCGAACCTGGTCGTCGGCGGTGACATCTCGGCCGGAGCCCTGATCGGGCAGGCGGTCCTCGGTACGTTCGGCGTGTTCTTCGGCATGCTGTTCGTCTACAAGATCGGCGCCATCCGCGTCACGCCGCGCTTCACCCGCATGCTGTTCGCCGGCATGATCGGCGTGCTCGTGCTGATGCTGGGCAACCTGGTCATCGGCCTGTTCACCGGTGAGGCCGGCATCCTGCGCGACGGCGGCCCGATCGCGATCATCTTCTCGCTGGTCTGCATCGCGCTGGCGGCGTTCAGCTTCCTGCTCGACTTCGACTCGGCGGATCGCCTGATCCGCGCCGGCGCACCCGACCGCGCCGCCTGGGGCGTCGCCCTCGGTCTGACCGTCACCCTGGTCTGGCTGTACGTCGAGATCCTGCGTCTGCTGAGCTACTTCAACTCGGACTAGTTCCCGACGCGGCGACGGCCGCACCGGACCCGACGACGAACCCCGCACTCTCGAGTGCGGGGTTCGTTGTCATCTGAGCGGGGGAAATCGTCGTCAAGCGCACCTCGGCGAACCGGAAACATGCCGACCATCGAGCATGGTCTGGTTCCTGTTTCAGTTGGCGCTGATGGTCGTCGGCGCGATCGTGCACATACTGGTGGACCGGTCGGCGCGGAGACGCACCACCGGCCGCGTGGCAGAACTGGTGCTGCTGTGGATTCTCGTACCCGGCGGCGTCTTCGGCGTCCTCGCCGGCGTCGGCCATGTCGGCCCCAACGCTGCGGAGCTCGCCAAGGACATCGGACCCGACTACGTTCCCGGCATGTTCCAATGGGAACTCGGCTGGAACGACATCGCGATCGGGCTGCTGTGCGTGCTGACCTTCCGGGTCCGCAACCGCGGCGGATGGCTCGACGCCGCGGTCTGGGCGCTGGCCATCAGCTACGGCGGCGACCTCGCCGGCCACATCTCGCAGTACTACCTCCACGACAACCACGCGACGAACAACGCGTGGGCCATTCCCGCCGAGATCTACATCGTCGGGGTTGCCGTGATCGCGTGGGTCATCTACCGACGAACAACCCCTCGCAGCGTTGCGATCCTGGGACCGAACGCGGCGAGGGGCGTCGAAGAAGGGGTCGAGGCTCCCGTCAGCTGAGGCGCTCGAGCACCATGGCCATACCCTGACCGCCGCCGACGCACATCGACTCGATGCCGAAGGTCTTGTCGTGGGTGCGGAGGTTGTTGAGCAGGGTCGTGGTGATCCGCGCACCGGTCATGCCGAACGGGTGGCCGAGGGCGATGGCGCCGCCCGACACGTTCAGCTTGTCGTGGTCGATGCCGAGCTCGTTCGCCGAGCCGAGCACCTGGACGGCGAAGGCCTCGTTGATCTCCACGAGGTCGATGTCGGACAGCGACATCCCGGAGATCTTGAGCGCCTTGCGGATCGCCTCGATCGGGCCCAGGCCCATGATCTCCGGCGACAGGCCGGTGGCGGCGGTGGCGACGACCCGGGCGAGCGGGGTCAGGCCGAGTTCCTTGGCCTTGGTGTCGCTCATGATGACCAGTGCGGCGGCGCCGTCGTTGAGCGGGCAGGCATTGCCGGCGGTGATGGTGCCGTCAGGGCGGAAGACCGGCTTCAACTGCGAGATCTTCTCGTACGTCGTACCCGCGCGCGGACCGTCGTCGGTGGTGACCTGAGTGCCGTCGGGCAGGGTGACCGCGTCGATCTCGCGCTCGAAGAAGCCGGACTTGATGGCCTCCTCCGCGCGGTTCTGGCTGAGGACACCCCAGCGGTCCTGGTCCTCACGCGAGATGCCGGTGAAGGTGGCGACGTTCTCGGCGGTCTGGCCCATCGCGATGTAGACGTCCGGGATGAGTCCGTCCTGGCGGGGATCGTGCCAGATCCCGGCGTCGCCGGCGGCGGAGAGTTCGGTGCGCGCCATCGCGTCGTCGAACAGCGGGTTCTTGGAGTTCGGGGCCCCGTCGGCGCCGCCGGAGATACCGAAGCTCGACACGCTCTCGACGCCGCCGGAGATGATGACGTCGGCCTCGCCGGCCTTGATGGCGTGCAGCGCCATGCGGGTGGTCTGCAGCGACGACGAGCAGTAGCGGTTGACCGTCACGCCGGGGATGTGGTCGTAACCGAGTTCGACGGCGATCACACGGGCGATGTTGTAGCCGCCCTGTCCGCCGGGCTGTCCGATGCCCCAGTGGATGTCCTCGATGTCGGCCGGATCGAGTTCGGGCACCTTTGCGAGGGCCGCTTCGACCATCTGGCGGGACAGTTCGTCGGGACGGACGTCTTTGAGGGATCCCTTGGCGGCGCGGCCGATCGGGGAGCGGGCGGTGGATACGATAACTGCTTCAGCCATGCGCTCACGCTACCCCAACCAAGCAGATGCTTGGTCGCATTGGGTTGGTGATCACACCTGCTTGAGCAGGCGGCGGAGTCCGGTGGACACTCGCGTCTCCTCGACGGCCGGGGATTCCTCGGGCGGCTCGGGCAGCGGCGCCGATCCCCATTCGCCGATCGCATCGAGGACCGGGGGCATCAGGATGTCGGCGGCGAGTGCGTACCCCGCCGCCGACGGGTGGTACTGATCCGGGGACAGCATGAAATCGAGTTGGGCCCGGAACTCCTTGGCCATGAGGTCGGCGAGTGGGACGGGGTACCCGCCGGCGGCTCGGACCGCCGACCGCTGCCGGGCGGCGAGTTGAAGGCCCCACTGCCGCAACACGGTTCGCAACGGTTGGGGGATGGCGGTGATCACCCCGAAGTCGGGGCAGGTGCCGACGACGACCTTCGCGCCACCGCCGACGAGCAGGCGTACGGCGTCGCCGAGCCGGCGGGCCGACGCGCGGATTCCGTTGCGGGAGGTCACGTCGTTCGCGCCGATCAGGATGATCGCGACATCCGGTCGTTCGCGGGCGATGAACATCGCGTCGATCTGGGCGGCCAGACCCTTCGACGTCGCGCCGACGATGGCCTTGTTGGCGTAGCGGACTGTCTTGCCGGTCTCGGCGGCGACGCGTCGCGCCACCTGCACGCCGGGTGTCTCGTCGGCCGTGTCGACGCCGAGCCCGGCGGCGGTGGAATCGCCGAAGACGGTCAGGAACAGGTCGATCGGGGTGTCGCGGGTGTAGCGCGTGACCCGGCCGTCCGGGTGGTAGACGCCGTCCCCGTCGGGAGCGTTGTCGGTGCGGTGGGGAATCACCGTGCGGGCGGTCGCGGCCTGGTCGTTGAGGTAGTTCCACACCGCCCAACCGGCGCCTGCTCCGGCCGCGGTGGCTGCCGCCGTGGCCCCGACGTCGCGGGCGACCCGACCCCAGAACCGACTGTCGGTACCGACCCTACGACTCAAACCGGACACGGCCGCCAGTCTAGAGGGAACGGCAGGGTGGCAGAGGGACCCGCGGGTTGACGACGGCCGAGTGATGGGGGCGACGACGGTTCTGGGACCATGGAGACATGCGCATCGCCAATCACGTTGTGGACCTGGTGGGCAACACCCCTCTGGTCAAGCTGAACTCTGTCACCTCGCCCGGATCGGGGCTGGTCGCGGCCAAGGTGGAGTACCTCAATCCGGGTGGGAGCAGCAAGGATCGCATCGCGGTCCGGATGATCGACGCCGCGGAGGCCTCCGGCGAACTCAAGCCCGGCGGCACCATCATCGAGCCGACGTCCGGCAACACCGGTGTCGGCCTCGCGCTCGTCGCGCAGCAGCGCGGCTACAAGTGCGTGTTCGTCTGCCCGGACAAGGTGGGCGAGGACAAGCGCAACGTGCTGCGCGCCTACGGTGCCGAGGTCGTCGTGTGCCCGACCGCCGTGCCGCCGGAGCACCCCGACAGCTACTACAGCGTGTCCGATCGCCTCGTGCGCGAGATCGAGGGCGGATGGAAGCCCAACCAGTACGCGAACCCCGCCGGCCCGCAGAGTCACTACGAGACCACCGGTCCGGAGATCTGGGCCGACACCGACGGCAAGGTCACCCACTTCGTGGCCGGCGTCGGAACCGGTGGCACCATCACCGGCACCGGGCGTTACCTCAAGGAGGTCTCCAACGGTGCGGTGAAGGTCGTCGGAGTAGACCCCGAGGGTTCGGTGTACTCCGGCGGGACCGGACGCCCGTACCTCGTCGAGGGTGTCGGTGAGGACTTCTGGCCGGCCGCCTACGACCCGAGCATCCCGGACGAGATCATCGCCGTCTCCGATGCCGACTCGTTCGACATGACCCGTCGCCTCGCCCGCGAAGAAGGACTTCTCGTCGGTGGTTCCTGCGGGATGGCGGTCGTGGCCGCCCTCCAGGTCGCCGAGCGTGAGGGCCCCGACGCCGTCGTCGTCGTCCTGCTCCCGGACGGCGGACGCGGCTACATGGCCAAGATCTTCAATGACGAGTGGATGAGCAGCTACGGCTTCCTCCGCACGCCGCTGGACGCCAACACCAAGGAGTCGCTGGTCGGCGACGTGCTGCGCGGCAAGACCGGCGCCCTGCCCGATCTCGTCCACACACATCCGCAGGAGACGCTGCGCGACGCCATCGAGATCCTCCGCGAGTACGGGGTGTCGCAGATGCCGGTCGTCGGCGCCGAACCGCCGGTCATGGCCGGCGAGGTCGCCGGTGCGGTCACCGAACGCGATCTGCTCAGCGCCGTCTTCGAGGGTCGCGCCAGCCTGGCCGATCCGGTCTCGGCGCACATGGGAGATCCGTTCCCGCTCATCGGTTCCGGTGAGCCGGTCAGTGCCGCCACCAAGGCACTCGGTGACAGCGACGCCTTGATGGTCGTCGAGGACGGCAAGCCCATCGGCGTGATCACGCGCCACGACCTGCTCGCGTTCGTCTCGAGCCACCCGATCGTCGGATAGGAGCACCACACTGTGAGTGAACGACGCAGCGCCGCGGATTCGGTTCGCTGGCAGGGTTTCTCGACCCGCGCCATCCACGCCGGATACGACCCGGATCCCCAGACCGGCGCGGTGAACGTGCCGATCTACGCCAGCTCGACCTTCGCCCAGGATGGCGTCGGCGGACTCCGCGACGGGTTCGAGTACGCCCGCACCGGTAACCCGACGCGACGTGCGCTGGAGGCCAACCTCGCCGCACTCGAGCATGGAACCTACGGTCGCGCCTTCGCCTCCGGCATGGCCGCCACCGACTGCCTGCTGCGTTCGACGCTGCGTCCGGGCGACCACCTGGTGATCCCCAACGACGCCTATGGCGGCACCTTCCGTCTCATCGACAAGGTGTTCACCCAGTGGGGCATCACCTACTCGGTGGCGCCGGTGTCCGACGTCGCCGCGGTGCGCGACGCGATCCGTCCGGAGACCAAGCTGGTCTGGACCGAGACGCCCACCAACCCGCTGCTGAACGTCGGCGACATCGAGACGATCGCCTCCATCGCGCACGAGGCCGGTGCGAAGCTCGTGGTGGACAACACCTTTGCCTCGCCTTACCTGCAGCAGCCGCTGACGCTCGGCGCCGACGTCGTGCTGCACTCGACCACCAAGTACCTCGGCGGCCACTCCGACGTCGTCGGCGGTGCGCTGGTCACCGACAGCGAAGAACTCGACGAGGCCTTCGCCTTCCTGCAGAACGGCGCGGGCGCGGTTCCCGGACCGTTCGACGGCTACCTGACGATGCGCGGCACCAAGACGCTCGCCGTCCGCATGGACCGCCACTGCGACAACGCCGAGAAGGTCGTCGAGTTCCTGAACTCGCACGACAAGATCGAGGCCGTCCTGTACCCGGGACTCGAGAACCACCCGGGTCACGAGGTCGCGGCGAAGCAGATGAAGCGCTACGGCGGCATGGTGTCGGTCCTGGTCAAGGGCGGCATCGAAGAGGCCAAGGCCTTCTGCGCCCGCACCGAGGTCTTCACGCTCGCCGAATCGCTGGGCGGCATCGAGTCGCTGATCGAACACCCCGGCGCGATGACCCATGCGTCGACGGCCGGTTCGCTGCTGGAGGTCCCCGCCAACCTGGTCCGACTGTCGGTGGGTATCGAGGACATCGACGACATCCTGGGCGACCTGGAGAACGCGCTGCGCTGAGCGACGGTGGTATCGAACGGCATCGGTAGATACTGACCCCATGCTGCTGACATCTGCCGACATCGAGAAGGCGACCGCAGAACTCTCCGGCGTGGTCCGGCGGACGCCGCTGATCGCGTCCCGTGTGCTGTCCGAGCGAAGCGGCGCCGACGTCTGGCTGAAGGCCGAGAACCTGCAGCGAACCGGTTCGTTCAAGCCGCGGGGTGCCTACCTGCGGATCTCCCGGCTGTCGGCCGACGAACGGAAGCGCGGCGTCGTCGCGGCGAGTGCGGGGAATCACGCGCAGGGGGTCGCGTGGTCGGCGACCGAGCTGGGGATCTCTGCACGGGTGTACATGCCGACCGGCGCGTCGTTGCCGAAGATCGCGGCGACGAAAGCCTATGGCGCCGAAGTGGTCCTGGCAGGTGAGACCGTCGACGACGCACTCGTCGAAGCCCAGCGGTACGCCGATCAGACCGGTGCGGTGCTGATCCATCCGTTCGACCACCCCGACATCGTCGCCGGTCAGGCGACCGTCGGGATCGAGATCCTCGAGCTGATGCCCGACGTGACCACCATCGTCGTACCGCTCGGTGGCGGCGGTCTGCTCGCCGGAGTCGCGGCGGCGGTACAGGCGTCGAGGCCGGACGTCCGCGTCATCGGTGTGCAGGCGGCGCAGGCCGCCGCCTGGCCGACCTCCCTCGCTGCCACCCGTCCGGTGCCTGCGGCATCGATGAACACCATGGCCGACGGCATCGCCGTGGCCCGACCGGGAGATGTCCCGTTCGCGCACGTCACCGAGTATGTCGACCAGGTGGTCACGGTCAGCGAAGAAGAACTCAGCACGGCGCTGCTGCTGATGCTCGAGCGCGCGAAGATGGTCGTCGAACCCGCCGGCGCGGCAGGCGTTGCCGCCGCGGTCGGCGGAACCCTCGACCTGTCGGGCAAGGTCTGTGTCGTATTGTCCGGCGGCAACATCGACCCCCTGCTGTTGCGCCACGTCACGACCCACGGCCTCACCGCCGCAGGTCGGTTCCTGACGTTCACCGCCACCGTCTCCGACCGTCCGGGCGGACTTCTCGCCCTGCTCGAACTACTCCGCGATCTCGGCGCGAGCGTCATCGACATCGTGCACTCACGCGTCGCCGACGACCTCTACCTCGGCGAGGTGCAGGTGACGGTCAGCGTCGAGACCCGCGGCCCCGACCACCAGCGCGACGTTCGTCGTGCGCTGAGCGCGGCGGGGTTTCTGCGGGAGGTTTGACCGTCAGGTTGTGGATGGAGCGGTCACCTGTGCAGTCTTCTGGTCGTCGGGCGTCGGTACGCAACTACCTTGCCGTGCATGGGAAGACGTTCACACTCAACCGAGTCGGCCTGGGGACCTGAGCATGCGGAGCGGATTCGGGAGGATCTGACACAGAGCTGGCGATGGCTTCGGCGTACCTGCGAGACGCTGCTCGAAGAACTCGAGTCGCTCAACGGACCGGTCTGCGGGGAGCACTTCGTGCGTCGGGCACGGTTGGCGAAGGCGAAGCCGCGACTGGAGACGACACGGGATGCAGGGGAGTATGCCATGCGGACACTGCCGAACTTGCCTCTGACGTGGATCGAGAGCTCAGCGGTACCGGTGTTGACGGGCTTCGGCGAGTCCTACGATGCAGCGGACCTCTGGGGCATTCTCGAGTGGGTGGAACGGGACGTAGAGGGCTTGGTGGTCTTCGAGACCTCGGCCGGACGCCATCGCTTCGACGACACCATTGCCGGACGGGTGCTCGATGTGTCGATCGACGGGCTCTACTGGCACCACATCGACGTGATCTTCGAGGAGCTGCCCGACAAGAAGCTCGACGGGATGGTCATCCATATTCTGACCAGGGACCGGGGTCTACGCCGAGACCATGCCTCGACCGGGCGTCGTCCGTCGGTGGTCGAGGCCGAGGTCGACGTGATGCTCTTGCTGCCGATAGGTGTTGAGCCGAAGGTCGATTCGATTCCCGTCCGCTTGGTGGCAGCCCTGCTCGACGAGGTCGGAATCGACGAGTCGGTACCCCTGAACCTGGAAATGTTGGACGAGCAAACCCGGACCGTCTTCGCCGCGTGAACCCGTGTGGCCCTAGGTCGCCGATGGCAGATTCGCGAAGTGCTTGAGTGTGTCCGCCTCGATCGACTTGTACACCGTCGACGACGCCGGACCCGAGAAAGCGGTGACGATCTTGGAGTCGGTGGGCAGTTCGAGAGCGAAGGTCCACCGGAGGCGACAGCCGACGTCGGCGGGGTCGATCTGGGTGGCCTCGCCGAAACGTCGGATACCCGGCACATTGGCGCTCTTGACCCGGAATGCGTTGTGGTACCTGCCCGTTTCGGGTTCTTCGGTCCAGTGGAAGAAGTCCTCTTCGAGCGTCACGTAACCCGGGCCCAGGACAGCCTTGCGAGTGGCGCCGGCGCCATAGGGCGGGGGAGAGGTGAACTCGATCTTCTTGATCGCGCGACACCAGTCCAGGGTGTTCTGACGGGTGAACTCCGCCCACGCGCGCTGCGGCGTGACCGGCAGCCGGACGTCGATCACGTGACGCACCGGTGCGTCGTCGAAGAAGTCGAGGTCGAAGGTCTCCAGCGAATAGGAACGTCCCATGGGGCCCATTGAAGCATCGACGAGCCGGTCCCACAGGCGCTTCCGCGATGGGACCGGCGAACCTCAGCTCGACTCACAGACTTCGATCGAGGTCTGCCTGCCGAGTCGAGGTTCGCCGGTCGGCGCCCCGGCCGCTCGGCGAATACGAGTGAACCGATTGCGGCTGTGCTGCGTCCAAGAGATATGACTGCTTTCCCGACCGACCGGCACGGACTCATCCGACGCGAAGCAACCCTCAGGCTGGGCATTTCCGACGACGTCGTCACGGCGGCCGTGCGGCGCGGCGAACTCGTGCGGCTCGCTCCCGGTGTCTGCGCCGTGGCGAACCCGGACCTTCAATCCGACACCGCCGACGACGAGCTGTATCGCCTGAAGTCGATTGCCGTTGCGACGTCGGCACGAGATGGAGACACGTCGACGCTGAGCCACGACTCTGCGGCAGCCGTCCACAGACTGTCCCAGCTGCACCCCGAGCGTGAGCTCGTCCATCTCACCAAGACACGCGAGCGTGGCGGATTCGTGCGCGGACATCGCGTCGTCCATGCCGGCCCGCTGTCGCCCGGCGACATCACCGACGTCGACGGCGTCCGGGTCACGACACTCGAGCGCTCTGCCGTCGATATAGCGATGAACGGCGACTTCGAGCGAGCTCTGGTCGTCTTCGACCGCGCACTCGCGCTCAAAGCCGACCTGGCAACGATGACGACCATCCTCGAATCACGCGGACGATGGCGTGGGGTGGGCACCGCACGCCGGGCGCTCGCACTCGCCGACGCCGCGTCGGAGAGCGTCGGCGAATAGTGGAGTCGTGCCCAGATGATCGCAGCCGGGCTGCCGATTCCGCGTCTGCAGCACACGTTCCAGACGAGCGATGGACCTGCGCGTGCCGATTTCGATTGGGAGGGAGAGCTTGTCGGCGAGTTCGACGGCCTGCAGAAGTACGGACGGTTGCTGCGTCCGGGGGAGACTCCGCGCGACGCGCTGATCCGCGAGAAGCGACGCGAGGACGCCCTTCGAGCGCAAGGGATCATGGTCGTGCGTTGGACGTGGGCGACGCTCGAGCGTGGCGAGCTGGTGGGGCTGCTTCGTCCGTGGCTGGATGCGTTCGCAGCGGCCTGACCGGAATCATCTGATCGGATGACACTGTGCGCCAACGTTTTTGTCGTACCCCCGTGACACCTTTCTCTCAGACGCGGTTCAGCTTCCCAGAACCGTGAGCAGAGAAGGAAGAACGATGAGCAACCCCCAGAAGAAGAGATGGCCGTGGGCGGCAGGCGTCCTGGCGGCGTTCGTGATGATGATCGGGGTCGTGGCCGGCTTCGGCACGAACGTCTCCTCACAGGCATCGCCGAGCGTGCAGGCTCCCGCGATCAAGCTCGTGTCGGAGAAGTCGAACGCGGTCGCGAAGGCGAGGGAATACCTCGAGTACACCAGTTTCTCGAAGTCGGGGCTGGTCGACCAGCTGGAGTTCGAGGGCTTCTCGTACTCGGACTCGTCGGCCGCCGTCGATCAGCTCGAGGCCGATGGCGAGGTGAATTGGTATGTACAGGCAGCAAAGTCGGCCCGTCAGTACCGCGAGTATTCCCCGTTCTCCAGGCAGGGCCTGATCGAACAGTTGGAGTTCGAGGGATTCACCTATCAGCAGGCTGTTTACGGAGCTGACCACAGCTAGCGGAATCCGTCCGCTCTGACACGGACAGGCGAACCTCGGTCCCGACCGGCAGACGTCGATCGACGTCTGCCGGTCGGGTTGAGGTTCATCAGACGAAGCGAGCCCGGGACAACCGTCGTCCCGGGCTCGCTTCGTGGTCTGGATCAGCCGTGGTACGGCTCCGCGCTGACGAGGGTCACCTTGACGGTCGCGCCGCTGGGGACGGAGTACTCGCGGGTCTCGCCGACCTTGGCGTCGATGAGGGCCGAACCCAGGGGCGAGCTGGGTGAGTAGGTCTCGAGCTTGCCGCCCGAGGCGCCTTCTTCGCGGGTCGCGATGAGGAAGGTCTCGGTGTCCTTCTCGTCGCCGTCGTAGTAGACGGTGACGACGGAACCGGGAAGTGCGACGCCGGACTGGGTCGGGGCCTCGCCGACCTTCGCGTTGTTCAGCAGTTCCTGCAGCTGGCGAATGCGCGCTTCCTGCTGGCCCTGCTCTTCGCGGGCGGCGTGGTAGCCACCGTTCTCCTTGAGGTCGCCCTCTTCGCGTCGCTCATTGATCTCGGCAGCAATGACCGGACGATTGGCGATCAATGAGTCGAGTTCGCTCTTGAGGCGATCGTGCGACTCTTGGGTCAACCAGGTCACCTGGGTGTCGGTCATCGGTCACTCCTTCGTGTTGTCCGCGCCGCGATGCGACTCTTTCACCGCGCGGCATATGGACTGCTATAAATGCAGCAACACGACCCCTCGCGGAGCCGTGTATCCGATCATCGTACCAGCCGATGAGACCTATGGCACATCCGTTGTTCCAGCCGTTGCCGCGTCGAGTGCTTCCTGATAGGTGGGTTCGGCTCGTTTCAACCATCCCACAACGAAATACGTCACCGGCATGATGACGATCTCCACCAGGGTCTTCCAGACAAATCCGACAATCGTGTAGTTGACGAAATCTCCCCAGGTGGAGATACCGAGGGCGGTTGCCGCGATCGAACAGAAGACGAGGGTGTCCGCGAATTCGCCGACGATGGTCGATCCCAGAAGGCGTGCCCAGAGATGGCGCTCACCGGCGCGCTCTTTCATTTTGACCAACACGAATGAATTCAGGAATTCGCCCACCACATATCCGGCAAGGCCGGCGAGCAGGAATTGCGGAACGACGCCGGCGACGCTTGCGAAAGCCTCCTGGCCTTCGTAGAAATCGGCGGCGGGTAGATGAATGGTCAGCCAGAAGCACAGCGAGGCCAGGATGAGCACGGCGAAGCCCGCCAGGATCGTGCGGCGCATCGCGCGGAAGCCGTACACCTCGCTGATCACATCGCCCAGGACATAGGCGAGCGGGAACAGGAAGAAGGCACCGTCGGTGACCAGGCCCTGCATGTGTATGGGCCCCAGGTCGAGGTTGAGCCAGTCGTCGAACAGCACGACACCCTTGGTGCCGGTGACGTTGCTGATCAGCATCACACCGACGAACAGTGCGACGAGGAGCGGGAAATGGCGGCTGCCGATGGAGGCGAACGCGGCGCGGGGTGCTGCGGCGTCGCCCGGTGCGGTCTGCCGCGTGCTCACGACTCGGGCTGGAGGTAGGCGGGCACGTCGACGGTGCAGCCGAAGACCTCACCGATGACCGGAGGCTTGGAGGTGGTGACCTCGGTGCGGACGCCGATCCGTTCGACGGAGCCGGCCGGGATCAGGATCTCGCGACGACCGGTCTCGCTGCCGTCCTTCGATCGTCCGCGCACCACACAGGCCGCGGGCTTGCCCGGGTCGGAGCGGTCGACGGTGAACTGCACGGCGACGGTGTTGTCGTCGAGGATCTCGTAACCGGTCGCCTCGCCGGAGACATCGGCGGTGCCGAACTTGCTGTAACCGATCGCCGCCAGCGTGACGCCGGCCACGACTACGAGTATCGACAGGGCGCGAAACCAGCGCCGACGGGTCTGTGCGGACGCGGAATCCTCCGGGTAGGTCGCGCGCGGGCCGCTGCGAGGGCGCTCCGCGGCGCCCCCATCCGAACTGTTCACGCGTCAATACCTACCATGGGAGCAGTAGCGATCCGAAGGTGAGGAACTGTGACCGAATCCCACGCCGACGACCCGCAGCCGGGTGTGTTCCGTCTGATGGCGGTCCACGCGCACCCCGACGATGAGTCGAGCAAGGGTGCGGCCACGACCGCCAAGTATGCGGCCGAAGGCAACGAGGTGCTCGTCGTCACCCTGACAGGTGGCGAGCGCGGCGACATCCTGAACCCGGCGATGGACCGTCCCGGCATCAAAGAACGTATGACCGAGGTCCGCCGCGAGGAGATGGCCCGGGCCGCCGAGGCTCTCGGCGTGAAGCAGACCTGGCTTGGCTTCGTCGACTCCGGACTCCCCGAAGGAGACCCGCTGCCGCCGCTGCCGGAGGGCTCGTTCGCGACAGTCCCGCTGGAGGAGGCCACCGAGTCCCTCGTCCGACTGGTCCGTGAGTTCCGCCCGCACGTGATGATCACCTACGACGAGCACGGCGGATACCCGCATCCGGATCACATCCGGTGCCACGAGGTGTCGGTCGCGGCCTACGACCAGTCCGACGACCCCGACGCGTTCCCGGGAACCGGTGAGCCGTGGATGGTGTCGAAGCTCTACTACACACACGGTTTCATCCGCGACCGGATGGTGCTCTTCTCCGACGAGTTCGAGCGCCACGGCCAGGAGAGCCCGTTCACCGAGTGGCTCAGCAAGTGGGACCCGAGCCGAGGTGACCTGATGGGTCGGGTGACCACCCAGATCGAGTGCGCCAAGTACTTCCCACAGCGTGACGACGCACTGCGCGCGCATGCGACGCAGATCGATCCCAACGGCATGTTCTTCGCCGTACCGTTGGAATGGCAGCAACGACTGTGGCCGACCGAGGAGTTCGAGCTGGCCAAGACCCGCGTGAAGACCGCCCTCCCCGAAACCGATCTGTTCACCGGAATCGAGACGTGATGAACATCGACATCGTCAACACCGTGATGGTCGTCGCGGCCGAGGAGCCGCAGGGACCGGAATTCGGCAAGTCGTCCCCGCTCGGGCTCCTGGTGATCCTGTTGCTGCTGGTCGGGACCGCGTTCCTGATCTGGTCGATGAGTCGTCAGCTCAAGAAACTGCCGGAGTCCTTCGACACCGAGCACCCCGAGGCGGATCAGGCCTTCGACGAGGGCACCGACCCATCGGGGCCGATCGCTGCCACCGACGACGCTGCACCCGGAAGCCAGGACGCGACAAGCACGACCGGGACCGATGAGCGACGCCCGGCGGACACCTGACGGTTCGTCGAACATGCTGGGCTCGGCGACGAGCCCATATCTCCGGCAGCACGCCGACAATCCGGTCCACTGGCAGGAGTGGTCCGACGCCGCGTTGAACCTGGCACGCGAACGCGACGTGCCAGTGCTGCTGTCGGTCGGCTACGCGGCCTGTCACTGGTGTCACGTGATGGCGCACGAGTCCTTCGAGGACGACGCCACCGCGGCCCAGATGAACCGCGACTTCGTCTGCATCAAGGTCGATCGGGAGGAACGTCCCGACATCGACGCCATCTACATGAGCGCCACCGTCGCGATGACCGGGCAGGGTGGTTGGCCCATGACCTGCTTCCTCACCCCGGACGGCGACCCGTTCTACACCGGCACCTACTACCCGCCGCGGCCGCGCGGGCAGATCCCCTCCTTCCGTCAGGTGCTGACCGCGGTCACCGAGGCGTGGACGCAGCGTCGCGCCGACCTCGACGACACCGCCGCGAAGGTGCGCGAGCACATCGTGGTGAACACCTCCCCGTTGCCGGCGGGCACCGTCGCCGTCGACGACCGACTGCTCGCGCACGGCGTCCGCACCGTGCTCGACGACGAGGATCGTGAATTCGGCGGATTCGGCGGCGCACCCAAATTCCCGCCCTCGGCGCTCCTCGAAGCGCTGATCCGGCACACCGAACGCACCGGCGACACCGCTGCGATCGAGACCGCCGCCCGAACCATGGACGCGATGGGCCGGGGCGGCATCTACGACCAGCTCGCCGGTGGTTTCGCCCGGTACTCGGTCGACGCCGGCTGGGTGGTACCCCACTTCGAGAAGATGCTCTACGACAACGCGCAACTGCTGCGGGCCTACGCACATCTGGCACGGCGGACCGGAGATCCGTTGGCACGCCGCGTCGTCGAGGAGACGGTCACGTTCCTCCGGCGGGACCTGCGGGTGCCGGGCGGATTCGCCTCGTCTCTCGACGCCGATGCCGACGGCGTGGAGGGGTCCACCTACGTGTGGACGCCGGACGAACTCGCCGAGGTCCTCGGACCGGAGACCGGACGCTGGGCCGCCGAGCTGTTCGTCGTGACCGAGCGGGGCACCTTCGAACACGGTCGCTCGACGCTGCAGCTCCCGACCGACCCGGACGACCGCGAGCGCTTCGCTGCCGTGTGTGCCGCGCTCCTCGAGGCGCGGGGTAGGCGTGTCCAGCCCACCCGCGACGACAAGGTCGTCACCGCGTGGAATGCCATGACGATCACCGCACTCGCCGAGGCCGGTGCCGGGCTGGGTGACACCGGCTACGTCGACGAGGGAGTTCGTTGCGCCGACGAGTTGCTGAGCAACCACCTGGTCGGTGGGCGGCTCCGTCGTTCCTCGCTCGGCGGACACGTGGGCGAGACCGACGGCGGGCTCGACGACCACGCGGCGCTGAGCACGGCTCTGCTGACGCTGTTCCAGGTCACCGGTGAAACCCGGTGGCTGGGAGCGGGAGCGGGAGTGCTCGACACCGCGATCGAACTGTTCGCGGATCAGGAGGCGCCCGGCGCCTGGTTCGACGCCACCGGTGAAGGGCTCATCGCCCGGCCCCGTGATCCGATCGACGGTGCCACCCCGGCGGGGGCGTCGCTGATGGCCGAGGCGCTGCTCACCGCATCCATGCTCGCCGACCCGGCCAAGGCGGTCGGTTATGCAGAACTGCTGGAGCACAGTCTGTCCCGCGCATCGGTGATCGTCGACAAGCTGCCGCGATCGGCCGGGCACTGGATGTCGGTGATGTCGGCGCGGGTCGCCGGGCCGGTGCAGATAGCCGTGGCAGAAGGGTCGGCGTCGAACCATGCGCTGACCCGGGCGGCGTGGTCGCACGTCCCCGGCGGAGCGGTCGTCGTTGCCGGCGAACAGGATTCACACCCGCTGCTCGTCGCGCGGGGCCCGATCGACGGACGCGACGCCGCCTACGTGTGCCGGGGAACGGTCTGCGGGCTGCCGGTCACGGACGAGGAATCGGTCGTCGCGCAGCTGGGGTGAGGCCGGCAGACCACGCAGGTGTCGGATCCGTCCGGACGGGTATTGATGAGTATGCGCATCTCCACTCTGATCGGGACCTCGCTCGCCACCGCCGCAGCCGGTGCCATCGGCAGCGTGGTGACCAAACCCGCTGTCGAGACCTGGTATCCGCGGCTGAAGAAGCCGTCGTTCGTGCCGCCGACCTGGGTGTTCCCGGTGGCCTGGACCGCCCTCTATGCCGACATCGCGGTCACCTCCGCCACCGCGATCGACGGTTTGGGCGAGTCGCCGGCCCGAGAAGAGAAGCAGGCGTACCTCGCCGCGCTCGGTGCCAATCTCGCTCTCAACGGGGCGTGGAGCTGGATCTACTTCGGCAGAGGGGCGCTGGGTACCGCGTCGGTGGCCGCCGCGGCCCTCACGGTCAGCAGCGCCGACCTGGCCCGGCGTACCGCGGCCGTGAATCCGCCGGCCGGGGCCGCGCTCGCCGCCTACCCGGCGTGGTGCGCCTTTGCCACGGTCCTGTCGACGTCGACCTGGTGGCTCAACCGCGACCGTGAGCGCGTATCACACTGACCGGGATCGCAGTTCGTCCAGCGATTCGGCGAATCGTTCGATCGCCCAGTCGATCTCCTGAGCGGTGATGACGAGGGGAGGCGCGAGCCGAAGCGTCGATCCATGGGTGTCCTTGGCCAGCACGCCGTGCTCGGCGAGGCGGAGGCAGAAGTCCTTGCCGGTGCCGAGCACCGGATCGAGATCGATACCAGCCCAGAGTCCCAGACCGCGGGTCGCGACGATGCCGCGGCCGACGAACTCCCTCAGCCGCGTGTGTAAGTGGTCGCCGAGGTCGGTGGCGCGTTCCTGCCAGGTGCCGTCGGCGAGCATGTCGACGACGGTGTGGCCGATCGCCGCGGCGAGGGGGTTCCCGCCGAAGGTCGAGCCGTGCTGTCCGGGGTGGAGGACGCCGAGGACATCGCGGTTCGCCACCACCGCGCTGACCGGTACGATCCCGCCACCGAGCGCCTTGCCGAGCAGGTAGACATCGGGTACGACGCCCCAGTGTTCGACGGCGAAGGTACGTCCCGTGCGACCCAGGCCCGATTGGATCTCGTCGGCGATCAGCAGGACGTCGTTGTCGGTACACAGAGCACGTACCCGCGGGAGGTAGTCATCGGGCGGGACGATGATCCCGGCCTCGCCCTGGATGGGTTCGAGCAGGATGCCGACGGTCGTCTCGTCGATCGCGGCAGCGATCGCCTCGACGTCGCCGTACGGGACACGGACGAAACCCGGTGTGTACGGACCGAATCCGGCGCGAGCATCAGGGTCGTCGCTGAACGAGATGATCGTCGTGGTGCGGCCGTGGAAATTACCGCCGGCGACGACGATCGTCGCGCGGCCGTCGGGGACGCCCTTGACGTCGTAACCCCACTTTCGGGCGACCTTGATCGCAGACTCGACGGCCTCGGCGCCGGTGTTCATCGGCAGCACCATCTCCTTGCCGCACAGTTCCGCGAGTGCGGCGCAGAACGGTTCGAGACGATCCGAACGGAACGCACGACTGGTGAGGGTGACCCGTTCGATCTGTTCGAGTGCCGCGGCGACGATCCGCGGATGGCGATGTCCGAAGTTGACCGCCGAGTACGCGCCCAGACAGTCGAGGTGGCGCTTGCCGTCGACGTCGGTGATCCACACACCCTCGGCGGTCGCAGCGGTGACCGGGATCGGGGAGTAGTTGTGTGCCACATGCGGTTCGGCGTCGGTCGTGGAACCTGCAGAAGATGTCACACCGTGGGGGATGAGCGTGTCGGACATGAGCGTATCTCCTGGAGTTCCAATGTGCAGCACTTGACCCTGCCGCCGCCCTTGAGCAACTCGGAGAGATCGACGGTCACCGGCCGGAACCCGGCCTCGCGCAGCTCTGCCTCGAGATGCGGTGCGCGATCGGTCATCACGACGTCGAGTCCGTCGGAGACCAGGTTGAGGCCGAGCACGGCCGCGTCGGCGTCGGTGGCGATGATGGCGTCGGGGAACAGCTCGTCGCGCAGTCGGCGTGAGCGTGCGGAGAATGCGGCGGGGTGGTAGGCGATCGTGCGGTCGTCGAGGACGCCCAGCGCGGTGTCGAGGTGGTAGAACCGCGGGTCGACAAGTTCGAGGGTTCGTACACCGATCGCAGGGTGTGCCATTGGGCGAGGGCCCGGTCGGTGTCCACCGGAACCGAGGTGTCCATCCAGGGATTGATCGCATAGGACACCGTGAAGTGCACGGGCGGGGTCATCGCGTAGGTCCTTGGCCGCGCCTGGCGTACCGGGGGCGCGGCGATACCCGGGCTCGTCAGCGTCATGAATCGAGCGTATCGTCGGCAATCTATGCAAACAATCGCCGTGGATTGCGTATGAGTGCAACAAAACGTCACAGCACTAGAGGGGAGTGGTCATCCATTGCGTACGCTCGACGATCTGGATGAGAAGGTGATCGCCTGCCTCACCCGTGACGCCCGCGCGACCTATGCCCAGATCGGTGACGAGGTCGGGCTCTCCGCCCCCGCGGTCAAGCGTCGGGTCGACCGTCTACTCGACGACGGGGTGATCCGGGGATTCACCGCCATCGTCGATCCGCACGCGATGCAGTGGACGACCGAGGCCTATGTGCAGGTGTACTGCCGCGGCAACATCTCGCCGGACGAGCTCAAGGCGTCGTGGGAACCGATCCCGGAGGTGGTCAGCGCGGCGACCATCTCGGGTCAGGCCGACGCCATCCTGCGGGTGCGGGCCCGCGACGTGCGCCACCTCGAGCAGGCACTCGAACGCATCCGTGCCGCCGGTCCGGTGGACAAGTCCGAGTCGATCATCGTCCTCAGTGAACTGATAGACCGCGGTCACCCGTAGACCGCGTTGTGTTAGTGTTGTCGCCGTGATCAGCACCGTGCGCGCATATTGGCGCTTTATCGAGGCTCCGGGTGGGGCCACGATGAAGCGCTGACCAAGCGCGCGCACGTAACACCCGGAGCCCGAGCAGCGACCCTACGGTCGCTGCTCTTGTCGTTTTGAGCGGGGCTCCACCACTAGGCGTGCCCCGGTTGGACCACCGACAGGGCATGACCTCGAAAGGCACACACCGTGACCACTCTCCCGGATTCCACGCGTACGGCAGACAAGGCCGAATCGACCTCTGATCGTCGGATCAAGTCCTTCCGTCCGATCCCGTCTCCCGACACCGTCCGCGCCGAACTGCCCCTGACCGCGCGTCGTGCGCTCGCCGTTGCCCGCGACCGTGACGAGATCGCCGACATCCTCGCCGGCCGCGACGACCGTCTTCTCGTGATCGCCGGACCGTGCTCGGTGCACGATCCGATCGCCGCGATCGACTACGCACGGCGTCTGGCGCCGCTGGCCGAGGCCTACGCCGATCGTCTGAAGATCGTCATGCGGGTCTACTTCGAGAAGCCGCGCACCACGGTCGGGTGGAAGGGTCTGATCAACGACCCCGGCATGGACAACACCTTCGACGTCGAGCGCGGTCTGCGGACCGCCCGGTCGTTGCTGCTCGACATCATCGACCTCGGACTGCCCGTCGGCTGTGAGTTCCTCGAACCGACCAGCCCGCAGTACATCGCCGACGCCGTCGCGTGGGGCGCCATCGGCGCCCGCACCACCGAGTCGCAGGTGCACCGCCAGCTCGCGTCGGGCCTGTCGATGCCGATCGGCTTCAAGAACGGCACCGACGGAAACGTCCAGGTCGCCATCGACGGTGTGAAAGCCGCTGCGGCTGAACATGTCTTCTTCGGAGTCGACGACTTCGGCAACGGCGCGGTCGTCGAGACCGCGGGCAACGAGGACTGCCACATCATCCTGCGTGGCGGCACCCGCGGACCCAACTTCGACGCCGAGTCGATCGCGTCTGCGGCTGCGGCCCTGGACAAGGCCGGTCTGCCCGCACGCGTGATGATCGACTGCTCGCACGCCAACTCCGGTAAGGACCACATCCGCCAGGCGGAGGTCGCGACCGAGATCGCGGCGATCCTGCGTGCCACTCGCGAGGCCGGCGAGGCGTCGAACATCAGCGGCGTCATGCTGGAGAGCTTCCTCGAGCCCGGCGCGCAGTCGACCGACGCCACCCCGCTGGTCTACGGCAAGTCCGTCACCGACAAGTGCATGGGCTGGGAGGCCAGCGCCACCGTCCTCGACGCGCTCGCGCGCGCCTGACCCTTCGATACGCCCCTCCGCAAGCTCCGGGGCTACTCAGGGAGCGGATTGGCCTACGTCGACTTCGGGAGAGGCGTCGGGAATCGTGACGACGGCGCGTCGTCGCAATGAGCCGCGTGGTGACCGCACCGATGGCGCCACGCGGAACTCGGCCTCCCAGCGGTCGCGGTACACGCGATTGAGCAGGTAGCCGCGCTGGGAGTTGCCGAACCGCACGTGCGGCGAGGCGGCCTTCAATGCGCGGTCGCCGTCGTCGCTGTCCTCGCCGTCGCCGCCGGAGGTGATCGACGTCGTGGCTAGTTCGATTCCGCGGGTGGGGGAGTCGTCGACGTAGTCGGCCCGTAGGTCGGCGACGACACTCCGGTGGATGTCGCCGGCGAGGGAGACGAGGTTGTGTACGCCGCGGCGTGCCGCCCCGTCTAGGACGCGTCGTCGCGATGCCTCGTAGCCGCTCCACCCGTCCATGCTGACCGCCCGCGACCCGCCGCGCGCGAGGTCGGCCATCGGGACCTGCTGGGCGAGGACATCCCATCGGGCGTTACTCGACGCCAGGCCGTCGAGTAGCCAGCGTTCCTGCGCGTCACCGAGGATCGTCCGGGACGGATCCGCGGTGCGGGCGTTCTGCGGGGAGTCGTTGTCCCCGTTGGCCTGATCGTCGCGGTGGCTGCGGGTGTCGAGGACGTTGATCTCCGCGAGGTCGCCGAAGGCGAGACGCCGATGAGCGCGGATGACGGTGCCGTCGGGTCGTGCGGTGGTCCGCACCGGGGTGTTCTCCCACCATGCCCGCAATGCACTGGCGCGCCGGAGAGCGAACTGCGACATGGTGGTCTCATCCTCGGGAATCGTTGCGGCCCAGTTGTTGTCGACCTCATGGTCGTCGAAGGAGATCACGAACGGCGACATCGCGTGGGCCTGTTGCAGGTCAGGGTCGGACTTGTAGAGCGCGTACCGCTCCCGATAGTCGTCGAGGCCGACTGCCTCGTGGGTCGCCGATGCCGGCCGGGTCGCGCCGCGGCGGGCGTCGAGCGGGATCGGCTTCTCGTAGATGTAGTCGCCGAGGTGCAGCACCAGATCCGGTGCGTGCGCCGCCATGTCGGCGAAAGCGTGGTAGTAGCCGTCAGCCCAGTTCTGGCACGACGCCACGGCGATCGACAGCGCACCCGGCCGGGCGGTCGGGGCCGGCGCGGTGCGGGTCCGGCCGATCGGCGAGATCTCGCCGAGTGCCCGGAAGCGGTAGAAGTGGTCGGCGGCCGGGGCGAGTCCGCGCACATCGACGTGGATGCTGTGGCCCCATTCCGGCGTCGCGTGGGCGGTCCCCCGGCGCACGACACGCGTCATCGATGCGTTTGTCGCGATCTCCCAGTCGACGCGGACCGGACGTGAACCCATCCCTCCTCCTGGGGCGAATGGGTTGCGCGCCAGTCGCGTCCACAACACGATGCCGTCCGGCAGGGGATCGCCGGAGGCGACGCCGAGCGCGAACAATGATCCGGACGACCCCGGGGTGGGGGTCGCAGGTGGGGTGGCGCCGAGAAGCCCGGGGGTGAACGCGAGTCCCGTCACCAGTCCTGTTGCGGTGAGGAATCGTCGACGGGTGGCGCCGCTACGAAGAGTGAGGTCGGGGTCCACCCGTAGTGCGGCACCGGACGGACCACGATCAGTTCTCGTCACGGCCCCACCCGATCACCCACGGCTGACCTCCACGGCACCGGCAGGAATCGGGCACATGATGTTCGGGTGAAGAAGGGTTTGTGTGCGCGGCACAGGCGGCGGTGGGTACCTGGTCCCTCAGGGGGACGACGGTCGGCCCTACCGCCGGGCGCCGATCCGGGGTGGGATTACGAAGGGGGGGCCGCGGGGTTGGGGTCGCGGAGTGGTGGAGGGAGGCGAACCGAGATGATGGACCAGATGATGCAGATGTGTCACCACATGACGATGTGGATGCACGGTATGGGCATGATGCCGCCGATGCACATGTGAACCCTCGGTGCGGGTCGGCGAGCGGATACTACCCCGCGACGACCAGCCAGGCGGCGGCGTAGTGGAGTAGTGCGGCGACCGCGGTGCAGAGGTGGAAGACCTCGTGGTGACCGAAGGTTCGCGGCCACGGGTTGGGCCAGCGCACCGCGTACAGGACTCCGCCGACGCTGTAGAGGACGCCGCCGAGGGCCAGCAGGATCATGATCAGGTAGCCGGTCTGTTCGACCAGCGCCGGGGCGACCACGACGATGACCCAGCCGAGCAGGATATAGAGCGTGACGCCCAGCCAGCGCGGGGCGCCCGGCCAGAGGATCTTCAGCAGCGAGCCGCCGAGCGCACCCGCCCACACGATGCCGAGCACCCACCAGCTCACCGGCGACGGCAGGCCGAGGGCGCAGAACGGTGTGTAAGTGCCGGCGATGAAGAGAAAGATCATCGCGTGGTCGGCTCGCTTCATCCGGATGCGGGCACGCGCCGTCTTCCACGGGATGCGGTGATAGGTGGCGCTGACGGTGAAGAGTCCGACGACGGTGATCGCATAGATCCCACACGTCAGCGCGGCGACGGCGCCGTCGAGGATCGCGGCCCCGATGACCAGCGCGAGACCGGCGACCGCTGCCACATAGGCGGAGTAGTGGTGGATCACGCCGCGCAGGCGTGGTCGATCGGCCACGTCCGGGGGCGGGCTCGACAGTGTGTTCACAAACCTACGGTACCGTAAGTTACTCGACTGTAGGGAGGCTCGCGGAGGTCGGCGGGGTCATTCTGCTCGCATCGCGGCGCGTAAGGTGTCCCACGTGACACGAGGCCGCGAAGGATGAAGCTGCTGCCGGATCGGGTGCGCCGTCCAGCTCTCACCATCTACGAACGTCGACTCATCCAACTCCTCGACACCCAGCGCCTACCGCGGCATGTCGCGATCATCTGCGACGGCAATCGTCGCTGGGCGCGCGAGGCGGGATTCGACGACGTCAGTCACGGACACCGCGTGGGTGCCCAGCGCATCGCCGACATGCTCGGCTGGTGCGCGGGCCTGGGCATCGAGGCCGTCACCATCTATCTCCTCTCCACCGAGAACCTGAACCGCTCGTCGGACGAGCTCGACGCTCTGCTCGAGATCGTGCCCGACATCGTCGACGAGATCTCCTCGCCCGACGGCGACTGGTGCATCCGCATCGTCGGCACCCTCGACGCCCTGCCCGAGGCCGTCGCCGGGCGCCTGCGGGTCGCGGCCGAGCGCACCAGCGAACGAGACGGCATGAACGTCAACGTCGCCGTCGGGTACGGCGGACGGCAGGAGATCGTCGACGCGGTGCGGGCGTTGCTCGACGAGAAGCGTGCCGCCGGCGCCACTGCCGAGGATATGATCGAGGCGGTCACCGTCGAGGCGATCGACGCCAACCTCTACACCAAGGGGCAGCCCGATCCCGACCTCGTGATCCGGACCTCCGGAGAACAGCGGCTGTCGGGATTCTTGCTGTGGCAGAGCGCCTACTCGGAGATCTGGTTCACCGACGCGTACTGGCCGGAGTTCCGCCGGGTCGACTTCCTGCGCGCGCTACGGGACTACTCGGCGCGCAGCAGGCGATTCGGCAAGTAGGTCGCGAAGGGCCTGCAGGTCGGCGGTGAAGGTCGACGCCGCAGGCGTACCGAACCCGACGACCAGACCGCCGTGCGGCAGGGGGTCGGCGTCCGGGTGACGGAACAGCGACAGTCCGACGAGCCCGATCCCTCGCCTGAACGCTTCGTGAACGAGTGCACCCTCGTCCGCGTGGTCGACGGGTATGACGGCATGCAGTCCGGCGGCGATGCCGGGTAGACCCAGACCGCACGCGGTGACGGCCTCGACGAGTGCGTCGCGGCGCTGTCGATACACCTGCCGGCTGCGGCGGATGTGTCGGTCGTACGCGCCGGAGTCGATCAGGTCGGCGAGGATCAGCTGGTCGACGATGCTCGCGTCGCCTTCTCGTACTCCCTTGGCGTTCATCACGACATCCATCAGATGAGGTGGCAGTGCGAGCCACCCGGCGCGCACGGCGGGGGAGAGGCTCTTGGACATCGAACCGGCGTGGATCACCACATCCGGGCCGAGTGCCTGCAGTGCACCGACCGGGTCGCGGTCGTAGCGGAACTCGCCGTCGTAGTCGTCCTCGACGATGACCGCGCCGGTGCGCCGAGCCCACTCGATCACCTGCATGCGTCGCGCCGGGGACAGTGGGACCCCGGTCGGGAACTGGTGGCTCGGGGACAGCAGGACCGCCGCGGCGCCACTGCGTTCGAGGTCGTCGATCACCATCCCCTCGTCGTCGACGGCGATCGGGACCACTCTGGTGCCGCCCCGTACGACTGCCTGCCAATGGAAGGGCAGGCCGTGACCCTCGACGGCGAGGACGTCGCCGAAGACAGTGCGTGACAACAGTTCCAATGCGGACTGGACCGCGGTGCCGAGCACGATCAGGTCGGCGGTGGTCCGGACGCCGCGCGTCCGGCTCAGGTACCCGCTGAGGGCGCGACGCAGTTCGGCCCGGCCCTGAGGGTGGGTCGGTGCAAACACCTCGTCCCCGGCACCGGTGAGAACCCGACGGGTTGCGCGAATCCAGTCGGTTCGCGGGAACATTCCCGCGCATGGTTGTCCGAGCGAGAAGTCGTGCGGGAAGCGGAAAGGCGAAGGCGTCGAGGGGCGTTCATCGGCTTTCCGGTTGCTCGCGGTCTCGGGATGTGCCGCGCCGTCGGCCACGCGTGTGGCGGAACCCTGGCGGGCGGTCAGCCAACCCTCCGCGATCAACTCCTGATACACGGCCGACACCGTGCCGCGGGCGAGGCCGAGGTCGGCGGCCAGCGAACGGTACGGCGGCAGTGCGGTTCCGGCGGGCAGGCGGCCGTCAAGGATGGCCGATCGCAGGGCCTCCGTGAGCGTTCGGCGCAGCGTCGCGCCGCGACCGCGTGCGCTGGCCCCCGGGTCCGGTTGCAGGTCGAGAAACAGATCGGCGCCGAGGCGCGCAGCCACCTCCGCCCACGGGTCGGTGGCGGTCGCGCTCGGATTGACCCTGTTTTCTTCCATCGGATTGGACCACTTTCTTGTGCTAATCCCGCACTAGCCTAAGTCCTGAAACCGAAGAACAGACAAGAGGCCGACGATGTCGGTGAGGAGGGGCGAGATGAAGATCGTGGTGATCGGGGCAAGCGGGGTACTGGGGAGCCGGGTGGCGGACCTGCTCGCCGAGCGCGGCAACGAGGTGGTGCGGGCGAACCGAGGCGCCGGGGTCGACGCCTACACCGGGGAGGGGCTGGCCCGGGCGATGTCCGGTGCCGATGTCGTGGTCGACTGCCTCAGTGTCGAGACGCTGAGCGCGAAGAAGGCCGTCGACTTCTTCCGGACGACGGCGCGCAACATCGGGCGAGCGGCGACCGCAGCCGCGGTCGGGCACGTCGTCTGCGTCTCGATCGTCAACGCGGACGATCCGACGGTGAACGCGAAATTCGGTTACTACCAGGGCAAGGCGGCTCAGGAAGCCGCCTACCGCGATGTCGTCGACCCGGCGACGCTGACCATCCTGGCGTCGGTGCAGTGGTTCGAACTCGCCGAACAGATGATGGGACGAATGGCTGTCGGTCCCGTCGCGATCGTGCCGAAGATGCGGTGTCGCCCCGCGGCCGCCGAGGACGTGGCGAAGGTGGTCGCGGACACCGCCACGGCGGGTCCGGTGACCGCCGACGCCGGCGGTGTTCGCAAGATCGAGGTCGCCGGGCCCGCCGAGATGAACCTCGTCGACGTGGCGAAAGCCGTTGCGGCGCAGCGAGGATCGCCGCGCTGGATCATCGGGGCGGCCGTAGGCGGATCGGCGATCCGAGGCGGGGGACTCGTGCCCGCGAATCCGGACGTGATCACCCCGACCACGCTCGAACAATGGCTCGCCCAGCGTTCCGGCGCGCACGCGGGTAGTGCGAGATGAGCGTGCGCCCGCGCCCGTCGACACGCATGTGGATCCCGCAGGACAATCCCGCCGTCTACAAGGCGCTCGTCGCGCTGCAGCGGGCGTCGTCGGCGGGTGTCGACGTCGAGATCGGCGAGCTGATCTCGATGCGGGTGTCGCAGCTGAACGGTTGTGCGTACTGCCTGCACATGCATGCCGGGGACGCGCTGGCCGCACAGATCGACCCGCACAAGCTGCTGATGCTCGCCACGTGGCGTGAGGCGGGGTCGCTGTTCTCGTCACGGGAGCGGGCGGTCCTCGCGCTCGCGGAACAACTCACGCGACTCGGCGAGGGTGGTGTCGACGACGCGGTGTTCGACGATGTACGAACATGTTTCGACGCGGCCACCACCGGCCAGCTGGTCGCGGCGATCGTGATGATCAACGCCTGGAACCGGATCGCCGTTGCCGGTGGGTACCCCGCGGGCCTGGACGAACGGCGTGTGTCGCAGGCCGCCGGCTGACCGCTGGTTGTCGCCGGCGGGTGTCCGCGGCGCTCCTCTCACCTCATCCGGCAGTGGGCTCATCATCCTGCGCTACGCGCATCAGCCGCGTTACACCATTGCGAACGGCGAGATCTCCATGCCGATCTCGAGAGAAGCGGCGATCTCCCGGATCTCGTCGTAATCGAAGACGACGTGGCCGGACAGGACGTCGACGTCTCGGCGCGCACGCTGCATCGGGTGGTCGAGGAAATGCACGCTTGCGCCCGATGCCTCGAGCAGGGTGCCGATCACCGCTCTCGATTCGTTCACGATCCGGGCCGCGGCGAGACGCGCCTGCGCACGCGTGCGGATGTCGACCGTCCCTCCGGCAGCGAGGATTTCGTCGATGGTCGCCGTGGTCTGCGCAAGCAGGCCCCGAAGAGCCTGTAGCCGGATTCGCGCGTCGCCCAGGCGAATCCGCGCTGCTGGCTTGTCCTTCTGCTTGACCATCTGGTAGGCGAGGACCCGTTCGGAGAGTCGTGCGGCGTACAGGTCGGCGACCCGCTCGGCCGTGCCCAGGGCGGGCATCGCGGCAAGCAGGGCGAGAGCGGGGACCATCGGCCAGCGATACGAGTAGTTGTCGTGCAGGGTCGCGCCAGGTGTCCTGCCCGCGTAGAGATCTCGAACTCGGACGGTGCGGTGCGCCGGTACGAAGGCGTTCTCGACGACCACGTCGTTGGACCCGGTCGCCCGCATGCCGTCGGTGTGCCAGACGTCCTCCACCCGCGCGTCGTCGATCGGCAGGAGCGCGAGGACGGCGTCGGGTCGGTCGCCGGTGACGATGGCACCCACCATCACCCAGTTGGCCTCCATGATGCCGGTCGCCCAGGACCAGCGCCCGGACACGGAGAAACCGCCATCCCGCGGCTCCGCGGTGCCGGTCGGTGCCAGAGGTGCCGGTGCGAGGTACGGGCGGTCGGCGAACGCCTCCTCCTGCGCCGCCTCGCTGAACAGTGCGGTGATCCAGCCGTGCAACGTATAGAAGCCCAGCGTCCAGGCGCTCGACGTGCAGCCGTGGGCCAGCCGCCGGACATGGTCGAGGATCTCGGGGAAGGGTGCCTCGAGTCCGCCGAACCTACTGGGGATCAACAGATCCAAGAGGCCGGAGTCGGTCGCGTCGCGGATGGTCTCGGCGGGCAGTTGCCGAAGTTCCTCCGCCCGGCCCGCGCGCTCGGCCAGGGAGGCGATGAATTCGTCGGTGATCAGCACCGTGCCGGATGTCGGGGTGTCCACGGATCGGAACGTAACATACAAAAAAGTATGGGGTGTCTGGTTCGGGCCAGAACCGCGGTTAGGGTGAGGGAATGGGGCGAGCGCAGGAGGGTGGCGGCGGCCACCTGTCGGCCGACGACTGGATCGAGCTCGGGTACGCGATCCTGGCCGAGGACGGATTCAAGCAGATCAAGATCGACACCGTCTGCAAACGCATGGGAGTCACCAAGGGCAGTTTCTACTGGCACTTCAAGGACATCGCGGCCTATCGTTCGGCGCTGGTCGCACGGTGGGGCGAGTGGAACGACGAGGAACACCAGAACTTCGCGGCCCTGGCCGACCTACCGCCGCGCGACCGCCTGCTGGGCTTGATCGCCCAACTGACGAGCCCGAGGCACTGGATGATCGAACGGGCGATGCGGGAATGGGCACGCTCGGATCCGAATGCCGAGGCGAGTATCCGGACGTCCGATCGTCGTGCGCGAGAAGCGGTGCGCCGGTGTCTCCTCGACCATGGAATGGATCCGAAGACCGCGTCGGTCCGGTCCAACTGGATCTTCGCGATGGGCATCGGGGCGCTGCACCTGTCCTACTCCGAGGAGGACCGCGCGTCCGCCGGACGCCACAGCGCGGAACTGGTGGACCTGATGCTCACACCGACATGATGGTCACGTCGGCCTGATGCTCACAGTTTGCGCAGGCGTACCCGGTTGATGGCGTGGTCGACGTCCTTGCGGAGCACCAGCGAGGCCCGCGGGCGGGTGGGCAGGATGTTCTCGATGAGGTTCGGCCGGTTGATCGAGGTCCACAGGTCCCGCGCCGCGGCCGTGGCCTGCTCGTCGGTGAGCGAGGCGTAGGCGTGGAAGTGGGAGTCCGGGTTGGCGAACGACGTGGTCCGCATCTGCAGGAACCGGGAGATGTACCACTCCTCGATGTCCTCGATCTTGGCGTCGACGTAGATCGAGAAGTCGAAGAGATCCGACACCATCAGCGTCGGGCCGGTCTGCAGGACGTTCAATCCCTCGAGGATGAGGATGTCGGGTTGCCGCACATAGTGATAGACGCTCGGCACGATGTCGTAGGCGAGGTGCGAGTAGACCGGCGCGGCCACCTCGCGCGCACCCGACTTCACCTCGGTCACGAACCGGAGCAGCGCACGCCGGTCATACGACTCGGGAAAACCCTTGCGATGCAAGATCCCTCGACGCTGCATCTCCGCCGTCGGCAACAGGAAGCCGTCGGTGGTGATCAGGTCGACCTTCGGATGCGACTCCCACCGGGCGAGCAACGCCGCGAGCACGCGAGCCGTCGTCGACTTGCCGACTGCGACACTGCCGGCGATACCGATGACGAACGGGACCTGCCGGTTGACCTGACGCTCGCCGAGGAAGGTCGAGGTGGCCGCAAAGAGTCGTTGGCGCGCAGCGACTTGCAGATGGATCAGACGCGAGAGGGGCAGGTAGACGTCGGCGACCTCCTCGAGGTCGATCTGCTCACCGAGACCCACGAGTTCGGCGAGCTCGTCCTCGTTCAGCACGAGGGGCATCGACTCACGCAGTTCGCGCCACTGCCGGCGGTCGAGTTCCAGGTACAGACTGGGGTCCCGATCACTGGCATTGCGAGCCATCAGCGCAGCTCCGGGGTCATGGTGAGCGCGGCTGCCCGGGTCGTCATGCGTAACAGCTTAGGGCCCACCTCTCGCCGCGACGCGGTGGGTCCGCGCGGTGCGTCCGCTCGCGGTAACGTGCCCGGTATGCCGGCCGATCACGCGACCCCCGACCTCGTCACCGACTACCTGCGGCTGGGGTTGGCGTTCGATCGGCTCGAAGAAGGTTTCGTCGACGCGTTCACCGGCGACCCGGCACTGCGCGCCGAGATCGCCAACGGACCCGCACCCGACCCGGCGCACCTGGCCGCACAGGCGCGGGCCCTGCGCGCCGACCTCCCCGGTGATCTCCCCGCGGACCGGGCGGAGTTCATCGGGTCCCACCTGCGGGCGCTCGAGTGCTCGGCCCGCAAGTTCGCCGGCGACGACATCTCCTTCGTCGACGAGGTCAACGCCTACTTCGACGTCGACATCGCCCTCGCCGACCCCGACCGCTACCGGCAGGCCCACACCGAACTCGCCGACGCACTCGGTATCGCCGATGCCAGCGGCGAGGATCTCCGCGACGCCTACGCCGCTCATCGTCGGGCCGACGAGATCCCCGCCGACAAGGTCGACGAATGCGTCCGGGCGTTCAGTGGTGCCCTTCGCGAACGTGTCCGCGCGCAGTATCCGTTGCCGGACAACGAGATCGTCGACTTCGAGGTCGTCACCGACAAGCCGTGGTCGGGGTTCAACTACTACCTCGGCGACTACTGGTCGCGGGTCGCGATCAACGCCGATCTGACGCAGTACATGTCGTCGCTCCCACACCTGATCGCCCACGAGGCCTACCCCGGCCACCACACCGAGCACTGCCGCAAGGAACAACTGCTCGTGGGCGCCGGGCAGCACGAGCAGTCGATCTTCCTCGTCAACACCCCGCAATGCCTGATGGCCGAAGGGCTCGCGGACCATGCCCTGACCGCCATCATGGGCAAGGAGTGGGGCGGCTGGGCGCAGGAGATCTACGCCGACCTCGGCCTGCGCTTCGACGCCGACCGGGCGACGCGGGTGGGACGGGCGACCTCCGGGCTCCTCACCGTCCGTCAGGACGCGGCCCTGATGCTGCACGACCAGCACGCCGACGCCGACACCGTCGCCGACTTCCTCCAGACGTGGTTGCTCGCACCGCCCGAGCGTGCCCGGCAGATGCTGCGCTTCCTCACCTCGCCGCTGTGGCGGGCGTACATCAGCACCTACGTCGAGGGTTACCGACTGCTCGAGAGTTGGCTCGACGCCGCGGACGACCGTGCCGCGGCCTTCGGACGGCTGCTCGACGAACCGCTCATCCCGGCGAGCCTGCGCCGTGAGCTGGTAGCGGGTTAGGGGATCGCGGCGCAGGTCCCTAGATGTACTGACCCGACAGGTTGGGTACGCGGTCGGCGGGTGAGTTGCCTCGGAGTGCGGTGTGGCCGCGTTCGTGATTGTAGATGCGAAGGAACTCGGGGAAGGCCGCGACGCGTTCGGTTTCACTGAGGTAGGGACGGGCGTAGGCCCATTCCTCCTGCAGGGTCCGGTTGAATCGTTCGACCTTGCCGTTGGTTTGCGGCCGGTACGGTCTGGTCCACTTGTGCTTAATCCCGTTTTCGTGCAACAAGTCCCGAAATATGCGGGACCGGTAACAAGAGCCGTTGTCGGTCATCACTCGCGCGGTGGTGACACCGATCGAGGCGAAGTGCGCCAACGCCCGAGTCATGAACGCGGTCGCGGTTTCCTTCTTCTCATCAGCGAGGATCTCGGAGTAGGCGTAGCGGGAGTGGTCGTCGACGGCGTGATGCAGATACGCGTACCCCAGGTTGGGGCGGCCAGCAACTTTGCGGGTTCGTCCAGGCTCGCGGTGGGCACTGGAGTTGCGGGTGCCCTGGGCGCGGCCGTGTACGCGATGTCCACCGCCGTCGGGGATTCTGCCGAGCTTTTTGATGTCGACGTGGATCAAGTCTCCGGGCGCTTGGTGTTCGTACCGGCGAATCTCGCGTCTGCGGGCACGTACCGGCGCCCCGGTTGCCGGGTCGATCCACGACAGTCGTAGGCAGCCGTAGCGGGTGAGGATGCGGTGCACCGTGGAGACGTTCAACCCCAGGTGGTATCCGATCCGGGCTGGCCCCCAGCGGCGGGAGACGCGTAACCCGACGACCCGGCGTTCCCGGCGCCGGCTGGTGCGATGCGGACACGATCGGGGCCGGCTGGACCGATCACCCATTCCGGCCGGCCCGTGGTCGCGGTAGCGATCCGCCCATCGCTTGGCCGTGGTGACTGACACGTTGAACCGGTCAGCTGCGCGGCGCAGTGGCCACCGGTCGTCCACAACACACCGAGCCAGACGCAACCGGCCAGTCGGGGACAGCGGTGAATTACGGTGGGACATGAAGACCTCCGGGTTGAGGAGCGGTTCTTAGACAGCTCCACACCTCACTCGGAGGTCTTCCCTATGTCACGTCGACTCGCCGAACTCTGTACCTAACGTTCCGGGTCAGTACACCTAGACTTGTCGCCATGACCGCGAACTCGTCATCCGTGAACTCGATGTCCCTGGCGGAGCTCGACCCCGACGTCGCCGCCGCCATGAACGGCGAACTCAGCCGTCAGCGGGACACTCTCGAGATGATCGCCTCGGAGAACTTCGTGCCGCGCGCGGTGCTGCAGGCGCAAGGCAGCGTGCTCACCAACAAGTACGCCGAGGGTTACCCGGGACGTCGTTACTACGGCGGCTGCGAGTACGTCGACGTGGTCGAGGACATTGCCCGCAATCGCGCCAAGGAACTGTTCGGCGCCGACTTCGCCAACGTCCAGCCGCATTCGGGCGCGCAGGCCAACGCGGCCGTGTTGCAGGCGCTGATGGAGCCGGGGGAGACCATGCTCGGTCTCGATCTCGCCCACGGCGGTCACCTCACGCACGGCATGCGCCTGAACTTCTCCGGCAAGCTCTACGAGAACGCCTTCTACGGCGTGAGCAAGGAAGACTTCCGGATCGACATGGACGAGGTGCGCAAGATCGCCCTCGACGTGAAGCCGAAGGTCATCGTCGCCGGCTGGTCGGCCTACCCGCGGACCCTCGACTTCGAGGCGTTCCGCTCGATCGCCGACGAGGTGGGCGCACACCTGTGGGTCGACATGGCGCACTTCGCCGGGCTCGTCGCCGCGGGCCTGCACCCGTCGCCGGTGCCGCATGCCGACGTCGTCAGCTCGACCGTGCACAAGACCCTCGGCGGACCCCGCTCCGGCATCATCCTCGCCAAGCAGGAGTGGGCCAAGAAGCTCAACTCGGCCGTGTTCCCCGGCCAGCAGGGCGGACCGCTCATGCACGCGATCGCCGGCAAGGCCGTCGCGCTCAAGATCGCCGGTACCGAGGAGTTCGCCGAGCGGCAGCGCCGCACCATGTCGGGCGCGAGCATCCTCGCCGAACGCCTCAACGGTGAGGACGTCGCCAAAGCCGGCGTCTCGGTCCTGACCGGCGGCACCGACGTCCACCTCGTGCTCGTCGACCTGCGCAACAGCGACCTCGACGGCCAGCAGGCCGAGGATCTGCTCCACCAGGTCGGGATCACGGTCAACCGGAACGCGGTGCCGTTCGACCCGCGTCCGCCGATGGTCACCTCGGGTCTGCGCATCGGCACCCCCGCGCTGGCCACCCGTGGCTTCGGCGACGAGGAGTTCACCGAGGTCGCCGACATCATCGCGACGGCGCTCGCCGCAGGTTCGTCGGCGGACGTCTCGGCCCTGCGTGGCCGGGTCTCCAAGCTCGCCCTCGACTTCCCGCTGTACGAGGGACTCGAGGAGTGGGGACTGATGAGCCGCATCTGAGCCGTGGCCGACCGCTCGGATGTGACCTGAATTGCCCCGCGCCGAGCGGCGTCCGTATCGTTGCAGCGATGAACGCACTCACTGAAGACGACCTGATCATCGCGCTCGAGAAGGCTCTTCCCGAGATCGCGGAAGACCACCAGTCGGCCGCCACTCCGTGGAACCCGCACGACTGGGTGCCGTGGGACGAGGGACGCAACTTCGCCTTCCTCGGCGGCGACGACTACGACCCGTCGCAGGCGACACTGTCGGACGAGGCGCGTGCCGGGCTGCTGGCTCTGCTCCTCACCAAGGACAACCTGCCGTCGTACCACCGCGTGCTGGCGAAGCACTTCCCGGCCTTCTCCGAGTGGCGTCAGCTGATCGGTGTCTGGACCGCGGAGGACAACCGGCACTCGATCGTCCTGCGCGACTACCTCGTCGTGCGTCGCGCGATCGATCCGGTGGATGCCGAGAACCGGCGACTCGTCCACGTCACCAAGGGTTACCGGCAGACCCCCGAGCAGGTCGACCCGCTCGGACCGCTCGATGTGCTCGCACTGATGGCGGTGCACGAGAACCAGTGCGTCAGCTTCATCAAGCGACTCAGCGCGATCGCCGCCGACGACGTCCTGGAGCAGATCCTCACCAAGATCGCCGCCGACGACCAGCAGCAGGCCAACACCTTCGGTGCGTTCCTCAACGCCGGGATCATCGCCGATCAGGACGCCACCGTCATCGCGATCGACTCGGCCCTGGCGCTGGGTCGGGCCGAGGCGATCGGCCACGACATCGATGATTTCGATGCGGAGCGGGCGCTCCTGGCCGACTACGAGAACGAGGACACGTGGCGCGAGATCGCCGCGACCCTCGCCGATGCGGTCAAGCTCGACTCCATCGAGGGTCTGGGCGACGAGGCCGAGGCGGCGCGTCAGCGCATCCTCTCCCGCGCCCGCGGCTAGATGTTCTGACCCGCCAGGTTGGGTACGCGGTCGGCGGGTGAGTTGCCTCGGAGTGCGGTGTGGCCGCGTTCGTGATTGTAGATGCGAAGGAACTCGGGGAAGGCTGCGACGCGTTCGGTTTCACTGAGGTAGGGACGGGCGTAGGCCCATTCCTCCTGGAGGGTCCGGTTGAATCGTTCGACCTTGCCATTGGTTTGCGGCCGGTACGGTCTGGTCCACTTGTGCTTAATCCCGTTTTCGTCCAACAAGTCCCGGAATATTCGGGACCGGTAACAAGAGCCGTTGTCGGTCATCACTCGCGCGGTGGTGACACCGATCGAGGCGAAGTGCGCCAACGCCCGAGTCATGAACGCGGTCGCGGTTTCCTTCTTCTCATCAGCGAGGATCTCGGAGTAGGCGTAGCGGGAGTGGTCGTCGACGGCGTGATGCAGATACGCGTACCCCAGGTTGGGGCGGCCAGCAACTTTGCGGGTTCGTCCAGGCTCGCGGTGGGCACTGGAGTTGCGGGTGCCCTGGGCGCGGCCGTGTACGCGATGTCCACCGCCGTCGGGGATTCTGCCGAGCTTTTTGATGTCGACGTGGATCAAGTCTCCGGGCGCTTGGTGTTCGTACCGGCGAATCTCGCGTCTGCGGGCACGTACCGGCGCCCCGGTTGCCGGGTCGATCCACGACAGTCGTAGGCAGCCGTAGCGGGTGAGGATGCGGTGCACCGTGGAGACGTTCAACCCCAGGTGGTATCCGATCCGGGCTGGCCCCCAGCGGCGGGAGACGCGTAACCCGACGACCCGGCGTTCCCGGCGCCGGCTGGTGCGATGCGGACACGATCGGGGCCGGCTGGACCGATCACCCATTCCGGCCGGCCCGTGGTCGCGGTAGCGATCCGCCCATCGCTTGGCCGTGGTGACTGACACGTTGAACCGGTCAGCTGCGCGGCGCAGTGGCCACCGGTCGTCCACAACACACCGAGCCAGACGCAACCGGCCAGTCGGGGACAGCGGTGAATTACGGTGGGACATGAAGACCTCCGGGTTGAGGAGCGGTTCTTAGACAGCTCCACACCTCACTCGGAGGTCTTCCCTATGTCACGTCGACTCGCCGAACTCTGTACCTAACGTCCCGGGTCAGTACAGCTAGACACCGGGACACTTTCCCTACACGCGCGCACGGCGCCATCAGGACGACAAATGTCCTGGTGGCGCCGTTTGCGTCCCTGGGTCAGACGATACTGCGGTTAACGCGAAATTCACGCCGACACACCTGACTCCGGCGCGCCGCCGGCGAGGTCTGCGCGTACGTTGACGGTACGGACCGCGGGGAAGCGGTTCGTCCGGGAGGTTCGATTCGTGTATTGCACCAGCAGCGCGAGGGGACCGGCCCCGGTCCTCGTCCACCTCGGCTGACGCCGAGGGCAACGGACTTCGACCCGGCCGGTCAACGGCGAGAACAGGTTTGTGCGGGCGCCGCACGAACGTAGGAGCTCCACGTGACCACACGCACCTACGTCCTCGATACTTCCGTGCTGCTGTCCGACCCCTGGGCGGTCATGCGCTTCGCGGAGCACTCAGTGGTGTTGCCACTGGTGGTCATCAGCGAACTCGAGGGCAAACGCCACCACCACGAGCTCGGCTGGTTCGCACGTGAGGCGTTGCGCATGCTCGACGACCTGCGGCTCGCGCACGGTCGGCTCGACCTACCGATCGAGATCGGCGAGGAGGGCGGCACCCTTCAGGTGGAGCTCAACCACACCGATCCGGCCGTCCTGCCGGCCGGTTTCCGCACCGACAGCAACGATTCCCGGATTCTGGCCTGTGCCCTGAACCTTCGGGCCGAGGGCAAGGACGTGACCCTGGTGTCCAAGGACACCCCGCTGCGTGTGAAGGCCGGCGCGGTCGGTCTGGCTGCCGACGAGTACCACGCGCAGGACGTCGTCGTCTCCGGCTGGTCGGGGATGACCGAACTCGACGTCGAGACCTCGGCGATCGACGCACTGTTCGCCGACGGCGTCATCGACCTGGACGAGGCCAGGGAGTTGCCCTGTCACACCGGTATTCGTCTGCTCAGTCCGTCGTCGAGCGCCCTCGGACGCGTCAACGCGGAGAAGCGTGTGCAACTGGTGCGGGGAGATCGTGAGGCCTTTGGCCTGCACGGCCGTTCCGCGGAGCAGCGGGTCGCCCTGGACCTGCTGCTCGACGACAGCGTCGGCATCGTCTCGCTCGGCGGCAAGGCGGGCACCGGCAAGTCGGCGCTGGCCCTGTGTGCGGGCCTCGAGGCGGTTCTCGAACGACGGACCCAGCGGAAGGTGGTCGTGTTCCGGCCGCTGTACGCGGTCGGCGGCCAGCAGCTCGGCTACCTGCCGGGTGGCGAGGCCGAGAAGATGGGCCCGTGGGCGCAGGCGGTGTTCGACACCCTCGAGGGGCTCGCCTCACCGGAGGTCATCGAGGAGGTGTTGAGCCGCGGGATGCTGGAGGTGTTGCCGCTGACGCACATCCGCGGCCGGTCGCTGCATGATTCGTTCGTGATCGTCGACGAGGCGCAGTCGCTGGAACGCAACGTCCTGCTGACGGTGCTGTCGCGCCTGGGCTCGGGCTCGCGTGTGGTGCTCACCCACGATGTCGCTCAGCGCGACAACCTCCGCGTCGGCCGGCACGACGGCGTCGCCGCGGTCATCGAGAAGCTGAAGGGGCATCCGCTCTTCGCGCACATCACGCTCACCCGCAGCGAGCGGTCCCCGATCGCGGCGTTGGTGACGGAGATGTTGGAGGAGTTCGGGCCGTCCGCGCCGGGAGCGTAGCGAGCGGGCGGGTTGTGTCCGCGCCGGGAGCGTAGCGAGCGGGCGGGTTGTGTCCGCGCCGGGAGCGTAGCGAGTGTTCAGAGGAGGAAGGCCGCGACGATTCGCTGAGGGGAGTGAATCGTCGCGGCCTTCCGTCACGGTGGCCCACTGCTGAGTCTGCTGCTCTCGCAACGGATTTCTCGGTGGTGGGCCGGTCTCAGGGGTCGGGTCAGGCGGCGGTGCCGCCGAGGTCGCTGAGCGCGTTGAGCAGGTCGACGAGTGCGGTGAGGACTTCGATGTTCTCGAGGGAACCCATTTCTCTCCTTTGTCGGTGACTTTCCGTTCGGCGAGGTCGCTGCTCGAACGACGCCGTTACCGACGCTAACGATTATGTTTCGTTTCCGCAAAGAAAAGGTCGGTGAATTCTGCGTGGCCGCAACGCGGCAACGCATTTTCGGGCCGTTGTCCTGCGCGTCGAACAATGGATCATTTCCGATTTTCCTTCGACAATCGACGGGTGATCCGGCGGTCGCGGACAGTCGGGTGGGTCGGAGCGCTTGATCCGATCCTCACTGCACCGTGACCATCACGTGACTCACGGGGTCTTGCGCGCTGTCACACTGTTGTGGTGCTGAAGTTACTGATGAGGCGAATGAGACTGCTGGGACTATTGGTGATTGCGGTGCTGGCCGCGTGCGCTGGTGGTGCGGGTCAGGCCCTCGCCGATCCGGAGACGACGACACCGATCACGCCACCGACCACCCCGGGCAGCCCGTCGCTGCCGGGAATGGGGGAGGGCCTCGGCATCCCACTGCTCGACGAGGTGCTCAACCAACTGTCGGGCGACAACGGTTCCGCGAATGCTCCCGGCGGCGCCGGGGGCCCGACCGGTCAGATGATCGTCGTGACCGCGCCCAAGGCGTCGGACACCACCGCCACGCTCACGGCCTTCGAGAAGGGGAACGACGGCAGTTGGAAGCCGGTCCCCGGTCTCGGCCCGACCAAGGCATTCCTCGGCTCCCTGGGGATGGGCGAGCCGCAGGACAACGTGCCCCGCACCCCGGAGGGAACGTTCCCGCTCGACCAGGCCTTCGGTCGCCAGGAGAATCCGGGCACCAAGATGCCTTACCTCAAGGTCGATACGCAGGACTGGTGGGATTCCGATCCCAAGTCGCCGACCTACAACACCCACGTGCGTCAGCCCCAGAGTCCCGGTGGTGACAGCGAGAACCTGTACAACTCGGGTCCCGTCTACGACTACGCGGTCAACATCGCGCACAATCCGCAGCGCACGCCCGGCAAGGCGACGGCGATGTTCCTGCATGTGACCAACGACCAGCCGACGCTGGGCTGCGTCGCCATCGAGCGCGAGCTGATGAAGAAGATCCTCGTCTGGCTCGACCCCGCGAAGAGCCCGAAGATCACGATCGGCGTCAATCAGGGTGCGCCGACCGGCGAGGCGCCCGGAGCAACCCCTCAAACAACTCCGGGTGCCGCGCCGTCGACTCCCGACGTGCCGGCCTCCGACATGCTGACCGGACTGCTCTCGCAGCTGGTCGGTGCGGTTCCCGCCCTGTTCGGGCAGTTCACGGGTCGCTGATCTCGGAGCGAGCGTGCCGGCAGGCGGGGCAGAAGGTCTCCTCGACCCCGATGTGCCAGCCGTTGACCCTGGCCCACTGATCCCGATCGGGCTCGGCGAGTGGTCGTCGTAGGACGAAGCTGCGCCCGCAGCTGTCGCAGTTCCGGTCGGCCGAACCCTCGGTTTCGGCGAACAGCGGAGATATGACTGTCATGGCGGTGGACCTCTGGTGCTCGCTGTGTCGAATCGGTCCCGTCGGTTCGTCGGCGGACTCGGACGAGCGACCACCTCAGTGTCACCGGGTGTGACGTAGATCTCATAGGGCCGAATGGCACATGGTTCGGCGGACCGAGTGCAGGTCAGCGGTCGCGGGGTACCACCATCACCGGGCCTCGGGCCGAACGCAGGACCGAGAGGCTCGTCGAGCCCAGTCTCATGGCCGCGAAACCGCCGCGACCGCGCGCGCCCACGACGAGCAGTTGCGCAGCCTGGGCGTGGTCGAGCAAGGCGCGGGCAGGGCGGTCCCTGGTCACGGCACAGCGGACGGTGACCTGCGGATATCGGCGGCGCACCTCGTCGAGTTCGGCGTCGAGCCAGGCGTCGGCGCGGCTGCGGCGGCTCGGCCACTCGGACATCGTGCACGGCACGGACATGTCGGCGACATCGGTGTCGCACCAGGCGTGGACGACGGTGACCGGGACGCCGCGCAGGTCGGCCGCGGCGAACGCGGCGTCGACGGCGACTCGACCGCCCGGGGAGCCGTCGGTGCCGACCGCGATGCTCGCCTGGGACCAGTTCGACGTGGAGTCCCGGACGACCGTCAGCGGACATCTGCAGTGCTCGGCGAGTGTGGTGGTGATCGTGCCGAGGGCCACGCGGTGACCGGCCATGTGCCCGCGGTTGCCGACTACGAGCAGTCGGGCTCGATCCGATGCCTCGAGCAGGGCGGTGACCGGCGGGGAGTCGACGACCTGGGTCGTGATCTTCAGCGGGTCGGTTGAGTCGCTCGAGTCCTCGGCGACGCGGCGTGCCTCCGCCAGGGCGCGTTCGCATCGGGCTCGTAGCGGTTCGAGGACGTACGGATCGTCCGCCGAGAGATTCGCCGACGCGATCATCTCGATCTCCGACCGATGGAGGGCGGCGTCGCGCGCGGCCCAGCGGGCGGCGGCGCGGGCGGTGGCAGACCCGTCGACGCCGACGACGACAGGTCCGTCGGTGAATCTGGATGCGGTCACACGGCAGTCCCCCTGGAGGTCCACGCATCGGGTGCCGGGGTGCCGGCATCGCCCGTGTAATCCAGTAGATGCCCCGGCGAGGGGTGAGTCACCGGGTAAAGAGTCCCGTTGGATGGGGACCAATGACACGTGTCGTGCTCTAACCCGCAGGATATGGTAAGCGAATCACTCGCGAGCCTCGACTCAGTGCGCGTGACCCCGTCGCGCCGCTTTGGTGGCGTACACCGCCGCCTGCGTACGGCGCTCCATGCCGAGTTTGCCCAGCAGCCGGGACACGTAGTTCTTCACGGTCTTCTCCGCGAGATGCATCCGGGCGGCGATCTGCCGATTGGTCAGGCCCTCGCCGAGGAGGGCGAGCAGGGTGCTCTCCTGCTCGCTCAATCCGTCGCCGGGCTTTTCCTCTTTCTCGCGTTGGGTGCGCAACCGGTCCATCAGGGCTGCGGCCGCGCGGTTGTCGAGCAACGACCGTCCGGCGCCGACATCGGTGATGGCGCGGGCGAGTTCCATGCCGGTGATGTCCTTGATGACGTACCCGCTGGCGCCGGCGAGGATCGCGTCCATCATGGCCTCGTCGTCGGTCATCGAGGTCAGGATCAGGCAGCGCAACCCGTCGACTCGGCTGAGCAAGTCGCGGCACAGTTCGATCCCGTTGCCGTCGGGTAGGCGGACGTCGAGGACCGCGACGTCCGGTTGCACGGTCGGTATGCGGGCGAGGGCCTGCGCGCAGGTCGCGGCCTCGCCGACGACCCGGACGTTGTCATCGTGGTCCAGGAGTTCGACGAGACCCCGCCGGACGATCTCGTGGTCATCGACGAGGAAAACCGAGAACATCGGCCACACCTCCCTCCGGCGCAGGTGCCGTGAGACGAATTGTAGGTCGACCCCCGACGTGTTTCACCCAGATTGCCCGGACTGGCGGATTTCCACCTATACCCGAAATGTCCGATTCAACGGGGAAAACGAGGTCACGGAAATCCGAATTGATTTGCGGGGAGGATGATTCGAGGGCTTTCAGACTATCTGGCGAGAATTGGTCAACCCAATACTCAACGAAGCGGAGGGTATATCATTCGAAATATGGTCCGCGAATCCCGGGAACGCGGTGTGGGGTCTTCTGAGGTGCAGAATGAGTTGTCGCAGATGCGATTACGTGAGCTCCTCGATGAGGTCCGCGACCGGATAACGCAGATCGCCGATGTTCGTGACCGCATCGACGGTCTGCTCGAGGCCATGCTGATGGTCAGTTCCGATCTCGATCTGGAAACCACGCTCGAGGCCATCGTGTCTGCGGGCACACGATTGGTCGACGCCGAGTACGGGGCGGTCGGCGTCCTCGGCAGCGGACACGACCTGTCGGCCTTTCTGGCGCAGGGCATCGGCGAGGACGTCCGCGCCGAGATAGGGCACCTGCCGACAGGCCGCGGCGTGCTGGGGCAGCTCATCGACGACCCCCGGGTGTTACGGCTCACCGACCTGTCCGAGCATCCCGCGTCGGTGGGATTCCCGCCGAACCACCCGCCGATGACGAGCTTCCTGGGCGCCCCGATCCGGGTGCGCGACGAGATCTTCGGAAACCTGTACCTCACGGAGAAGAAGAACGGTGCTTTGTTCACCGAGGACGACGAACTCGTCATCCAGGCACTGGCGTCGGCGGCAGGTATCGCGATCGAGAACGCCCGGCTGTACGAACAGGCGCAGACCCAGCTCGCCTGGATCGAGGCGAATCGCGACGTGATCGCGGAGCTGTTGACCGGGGCCGATCAGCAGGACGTCCTCGAATCGATCGCCCGCAAGGTCCTCACGCTGGCCGACGCCGATCTGGTCTGCATCGCCGAACCCCACGACCACGAGATGCCGGCGGAATCGGTAGAGGAACTCGTCGTCACGGTCGCCGAAGGGGTCGACGCCGAGGTCTTCCGCGGACGAACGGTGCCGATCAAGGGGTCGACCTCGGGCGACGCCTTCGTTCGACGTCGGCCGGTCCTTCGCGAGGAGCTCGAGTACGACATCTCCGGGGATTCGTCCACGCAGCACAGCCCGGTGATGGTGGCGCCGCTGCGTACGGCGGAATCGACCCGCGGCGTGCTGATCGCCGTGCGGTCCAAAGGGCGCGACGGGTTCGCGGAGGACCTGCTGAGCCTGAGCGCGAACTTCGCCGACCAGGGGGCCCTGGCGCTGCAGCTGGCCAGCGCGACGAACCAGGCCCACGAGATGCGGGTCCTGGAGGATCGTGAACGGATCGCCCGTGACCTGCACGACCACGTGATCCAGCGGATCTTCGCCGAGGGGCTCACCCTGCAGGCGACGCTCCAACGCACCCAGTCGTCCGAGATCCGCGCGCGGCTGACGCGGTCCATCAACAATCTGCAGGACATCGTGCAGGACGTGCGTTCGACGATCTTCGACCTGCAGGCGGAGGAAACCGAGACCACCCGGCTCCGTCAGCGGGTGCAGGAGACGATCGACCAGCAGATCGATGACCTGCCCATACAGACCCATGTGCGGATGGCGGGCCCGCTGTCGATCGTCGAGCCGCGCCTCGCCGACCAAGTGGTCGCGGTGGTGCGTGAGGCCCTGAGCAACGCGGTCCGGTATGCCCACGCGACGACGGTGACGGTGGCGATCTCGGTCGGCGACGAGCTGGCCGTCGAGGTCACCGATGATGGAGTCGGGCTGCCCGAGGACGTCACGCCCAGTGGGCTGAAGAACCTCCGACACCGCGCGAAACAGTTGGGCGGGGCATTCGCCCTGAACACACCCGATTCGGGCCGCGGCCTGTCCGTGCGGTGGGCGGTACCGCTCTAGGGAGACAGCGCTGCCGGGTGAGGACGGTTCACGGACCGGTGCCCGGTTCGGCCGGCAGTCGCCAGGCCGAGGTCCGTTCGGTCACCCATGCCACGGCCTGCACTCCTGAAAGGAGGCCGAAGAGCACGATGAGCCAGATGGACAGGCCGACGAGCGCGCAGACCGCGAAGGCTGCGAGGAAAACGACGAGCACACCGGTGAGCGTGATGACCGGTCACCTCCCGACTGTCTCGGAGGGGACTCTCCCGGGCGTTCGAGAGACTGACCCCCCTACCTTCTCGTGTCGACGGCGTTCCCGGGAGGGCCCAAGGTCACAAGTCGACAGGGCCAACCTCGGGACCCTGCTGGTGTCCGGGCCGGTCAGCGGGTTCGCTTGAGCTCGAACCCGGCGACCCGTACGTCGTCCCGTGGCGCGGTCGCCCGGTCGATCTGGGCGCGGGCCTGATCGAGGACGGGCGTATCCGGGTCGAGGACCGACAGGTAGCGGTCGTGCGCGGCGAGGGACCGGACGGCCACTTCGAACTGCGCGTCGACGTCGACGGCATGGGTTGCCGCCGGCCCGTTCTCGAACAGCCACGCCGGAACCTCGCCGGAATGGGCCGACAGGGCGTCGTAGGCGTCGAGCACCGCCGCGGCGAACTCCATGTGGTCGCGCTGGTTCGGTTGGCCGGGCGCCCACTCCGGTCCGCCGTAGAGCGACAGGATGACCTGCGGCGCAATGCGTTCGACGGTCTCGGTGATCTTCGCGCGCAGTTCGGGGGTGTTGCGGATGTCGCTGTCGGGGAAACCCCAGAACTCCACCTCGTCGACGCCGACGATCTTCGCCGACGCACGCTGTTCGGCTTCCCGGAGTGGGCCGCATTCCGCCGGTGTCATGCCCTCGATCCCGCGTTCGCCGCTGGAGGCGAGCGCGTAGACCACACGCTTGCCCTCGCCGGTCCAGCGCGCGACCGCGGCGGCCATGCCGTACTCCGGGTCGTCGGGATGGGCGACGAGGACGAGCGCTGTCTGCCAGTCCGTGGGGAAGGGCTCCGGTGAGGTCATGACCAGACGGTACTCAGCGTTCCCGGTCGAGGTTGGCCATCTTGAGCACATCGAGACGTGCGTCGAGTTCCTCCTCGCTGAGCTTGTCGCCCACGAGGCCGCGATCGATGACGGTCTGCCGGATCGTCTTGCCCTCCTTGAGCGCCTGCTTGGCGACCGCGGCGGCCTCCTCGTAGCCGATCGCGCTGTTCAGCGGTGTGACGATCGACGGGGAGCTCTCGGCGAGGGTGCGGAGGCGATCGACGTTGGCCTGCAACCCGGAGATGCAGCGGTCGGCGAACAGCCGGGACACGTTGGCCAGCAACTTGAGTGACTCGAGCACGTTACGGGCCATCATCGGGATGTAGACGTTGAGCTCGAAGGCGCCGTTGCCGCCGCCCCAGGTGACCGCCGCGTCGTTGCCGACGACCTGCGCGGCGACCTGCGTGACCGCTTCGGGCAGAACGGGATTGACCTTGCCCGGCATGATCGAGCTGCCCGGCTGGAGGTCGGGGAGCAGGATCTCGCCCAGGCCGGTCAGCGGTCCCGAGCCCATCCACCGGACGTCGTTGGCGATCTTGGTGAGCGATACCGCGATCGTCTTCAGCTGCCCGGACAGTTCGACGAGGCCGTCGCGGGCGGCCTGTGCCTCGAAGTTGTCCTTGGCGAGGGAGAGCTCCTCGACGCCGGTGCGGCGGACGAGTTCGGCGACCACCTTGGTGCCGAACCCGGCCGGGGCGTTGAGCCCGGTGCCGACCGCGGTGCCGCCGATGGGCAGTTCGCCGACACGCGGGAGGGTCGCGGTGACGCGCTCGATGCCCGCCTCGACCTGCCGTGCGTATCCGGCGAATTCCTGACCCAGGGTCACCGGCACCGCGTCCATCAGGTGGGTGCGGCCGCTCTTGACGACGTCACGCCACTCGGTCGCTTTGTCCGCCAGGGACTTCCGGAGATGCTCGAGTGCCGGGACGAGATCGGTGACGACCGCCTCGGTCGCCGCGACATGGGTGGCGGTGGGGAAGGTGTCGTTCGACGACTGCGACATGTTGACGTGATCGTTGGGGTGCACGTCGACGCCGTTGGCCTTCGCGATCGACGCGATGACCTCGTTGGTGTTCATGTTCGAACTCGTGCCCGATCCGGTCTGGAAGACGTCGATCGGGAACTGGTCGTCGTGTTTGCCGTCGGCGATCTCGGTGGCCGCCGCGATGATCGCGTCGGCCCGCTCCGCGTCGAGCAGTCCGAGATCGGAGTTGACCGTGGCACAGGCCGCCTTCAACAGGCCCATCGCGCGGATCTGCGTCCGTTCCAGCGGGCGGTGGCTGATGGGGAAGTTCTCCACCGCGCGCTGGGTCTGGGCGCGCCACAGAGCATCGATGGGGACCTGCACCTCGCCCATCGTGTCGTGCTCGGTGCGGAATTCCTGCTTGCCCTGTGCCTGGGTCATAGGTGTTCTACTCCTTCGATCGAATCCTTATGCCGCTCAGCGGGACGTTGACGGACCCGCTCGGGTCGGTGAAAAAGTCGTTGCCCTTGTCGTCAACAACGATGAAGGCCGGGAAATTCTCGACCTCGATCTTCCACACCGCTTCCATACCCAGTTCGGGGTACTCGATAATCTCCTGGCTCTTGATGCAGTCGAGCGCCAGACGGGCCGCCGGGCCGCCGATCGAGCCCAGGTAGAAGCCGCCGTGCGAGTTGCACGCCTCGGTGACCTGCTTGGATCGGTTGCCCTTGGCGAGCATGACCATGGAGCCGCCCGCGGCCTGGAACTGCTCGACGTAGGAGTCCATGCGGCCGGCGGTCGTGGGGCCGAACGAACCCGACGCCATGCCCTCGGGCGTCTTGGCCGGACCGGCGTAGTAGACGGGATGGTCGCGCAGGTAATCGGGCATCGGCTCGCCGGCGTCGAGGCGTTCCTTGATCTTGGCGTGGGCGATGTCGCGGGCCACCACCAGCGGGCCGGTCAGCGACAGGCGCGTCTTCACCGGGTACTGCGACAGCTGGGCCAGGATCTCCGACATCGGGCGGTTCAGGTCGACCTCGACCACCTCGCCGCCCGAGATGTCCTCGGCCACACCGGCAGCCGGCATGTACTTGGCCGGGTCGGTCTCGAGCTGCTCGAGGAACACGCCGTCGGCGGTGATCTTGCCGAGAGCCTGACGGTCGGCCGAACACGAGACCGCGATGGCCACCGGGCACGACGCGCCGTGGCGCGGCAGGCGGACCACGCGGACGTCGTGGCAGAAGTACTTGCCGCCGAACTGGGCGCCGATACCGAAGGACTGGGTCAGTGTGAAGACCTCGTCCTCGAGTTCGAGGTCGCGGAAGCCGTGCGCCGACATCGAACCCTGCGTCGGCAGGTTGTCGAGGTAGTGCGCCGAAGCGTATTTCGCGGTCTTGAGTGCGAATTCGGCTGAGGTGCCACCGATCACGACGGCGAGGTGGTACGGCGGGCAGGCCGCGGTGCCGAGCGAGCGGATCTTCTCGTCGAGGAACTTCAGGATCGACTTCGGGTTCAGGATGGCCTTGGTCTCCTGGAACAGGAAGGACTTGTTGGCCGAACCGCCACCCTTGGCCATGAACAGGAACTTGTACTCCGGGCCCTTGGGTCCCTGTTCGGTGGCGTAGATCTCCACCTGGGCCGGGAGGTTGGTTCCCGTGTTCTTCTCCTCGTACGTGGTCAGCGGAGCGAGCTGCGAGTAGCGCAGGTTGAGTTGGGTGTAGGCGTCGTAGACACCCTTCGAGATCGCCTCGGCGTCGTCGGTGCCGGTCAGCACGCCCTCGCTCTTCTTGCCCATCACGATCGCGGTGCCGGTGTCCTGGCACATCGGCAGCACGCCGCCTGCGGAGATGTTGACGTTCTTGAGCAGGTCGAGCGCCACGAAGCGGTCGTTGCCCGACGCCTCCGGGTCGTCGATGATCTTGCGGAGCTGCGCGAGATGAGCCGGGCGCAGGTAGTGGCTGATGTCGTGCATCGCCTCGGCGGTGAGCTTGCGGATCGCCTCCGGCTCCACCTTGAGGAAGGTCTGTCCGCCGGCTTCGAACGTTGAGACGCCCTCGGTGGTGATGAGCCGGTAAGGGGTCTCGTCGGCGCCGATGGGGAGCAGATCAGAGTAGAGAAACTCGGGGGCTGAGGCTGGTTTACTCACGCACCGGATCGTATCGCCCCAGCAGAACGGCCCCACGTCAGAGGTGACCGGACTCGTGAGGTGGATCACGGTCACGGCTCCCCGACGCGGGGCCGGTGCTGGGTCTCAGACCAAGGTGTCAGAGATTGATGCGGGCGTACTCGCGCAGCTTCGCCGGCTTGTGGACGGCCTCGATGCGGCGGACGGTGCCCGACTTGGAGCGCATGACCAGCGAACGGGTCGTCGCACCGTTGGGGCGGTAGGTGACGCCGCGCAGCATGTCGCCGTTGGTCACGCCGGTCGCGCAGAAGAAGGAGTTCTCGCCGCTCACCAGGATGTCGTTGGTGAGGACGCGGTCGAGGTCGTGGCCGGCGTCGATGGCCTTCTGGCGCTCCTCGTCGTTGCGCGGCCACAGCTTGCCCTGGATCTCGCCGCCCATGCACTTCATCGCCACGGCGGTGATGATGCCCTCGGGGGTGCCGCCGACGCCCATGAGCATGTCTACGGTCGAGTAGTCGTCGGCGGCCGCGACCGCTCCGGCCACGTCGCCGTCGGAGATGAGGCGGATCTTGGCGCCGGCCTGGCGGATCTCGCCGATGAGGTCGGCGTGACGGGGGCGATCGAGGACGATGACGGTCAGGTCGGCCACGTCGATGCCCTTGGCCTTGGCGACCGAGTTGATGTTCCACTCGACCGACTCGTTGATGTTGATGGCGCCCTTGGCGTCGGGACCGACGGCGATCTTGTCCATGTAGAAGACGGCCGAAGGGTCGTACATGGTGCCGCGCTCGCTGACCGCGATCACCGAGATCGAGTTGGGCCGGCCCTCGGCCATCAGGGTGGTGCCGTCGATGGGGTCGACCGCGACGTCGCAGTCGGGGCCCTCGCCGTTGCCGACCTCCTCGCCGTTGTACAGCATCGGCGCCTCGTCCTTCTCGCCCTCACCGATCACGACGACACCGCGCATCGACACCGTCGAAAGGAGCTGACGCATCGCGTCGACCGCCGCGCCGTCGCCGCCGTTCTTGTCGCCGCGACCAACCCACCGGCCGGCAGCGAGTGCAGCCGACTCGGTCACGCGGACCAGTTCCATCGCGAGGTTGCGATCGGGTGCTTGGTGGCTGCTGGCTGTCATCGGCTTCGGCTCCTCAGGTGTGGCCCGGATCCCAGTGGGGCGCAGCCCTTGGGATCCGTGGGTGTGGCGGTGATCTCAGGGATCATCCTTGCATGTCACACCGGCCGTTCGGTGACTGACCCTGGTGGTGGGATACTCGGCCTCATGGCAGACAAACCGCGCATTCTCATCAACGGCAAGGACATGTTCTGGTCGTTGGTGCCGCTGCTCGCGCTCATCGCGTTGGTGGCGATCGCGTCGGGGAATTGCTCGGTCGGACTGAACCAGGACCCGGCGGACAGCAAGGTGCCCGCGTTCGACGTGGTCACCGCATTGGACGCCGACGCCCGACAGATGCCGTTCCCGATCCGCCGCCCGCCGACACCGGAGGGATGGAAGCCGAACTCCGGCTCGTCGGACGCGATCGAGGGACACCGGGTCAGCACGGTCGGCTGGCTCAGCGCGAGTAAGGCCTACGTGCAGCTGAGCCAGACCGACGCGTCGGAGGACCTGCTGGTGCCGTACCTCGGTGGCAGCGGGACCGACTACGGCGACGTCGGTGCCACCGGCACCCGCGAGGCGGGCGGCCGGCAATGGGTGACCTACGAGACCGCCGAGGGCAAGAAGTTCTGGATCACCGACTTCGGCAGCGTGCGCGTGGGCGTGCTGTCCCGCGGACCCGACGCCGACATCGAGACGATCGCGGCGTCGGTGGCGACGCAGCAGCCGCTCGACGCCTGAGCGCGGAAAACCGCCTGTAAGTGCCGCTGAGAACCGCCCCCGAAGAGCACCCTCCAGAGAGTCGCCGATGACGATATATCGTCGGCGCTTCTGCACCGGGTGCTGTCCAGGGGCGACTTGCAGTTGCGAGGGCGAGAGTCGCGCGATCGAGTAGCCGACTACTCGCGAGATCTCCTGCGTCCGGTCATAGCGTCTGGTTCGGGAGGCGCTCATGTCCGCGAGAATCTGGCACAGGTACATGTGGACACCGGCCTCGTCGCTGTCTGCCCACGCCGACGCATGGCTGTCGGTCGTGTGGGCACGGCTCGTTCTCGTCGCGGTTCTCGTCGCGCTGCTCGTGATCGTGGTCCCGGCGTACGGGGCCGGTGCGGCCGCTGCGACGACCGGCGGTCGGGTGATCAGCGTGCCGTGTGCGCGCGTCGACTCGCCGGCCGACCGGCGGGAATCGCTGCTGGTCGTCGGTCATCGCGCCGCGGAGGGTCGATTCCACGCGACCACCGTCGACCGGCAGGCACTACTCGGATTCGGGTGACCTACTCGTTGTCGTCCGGATCGGCCGAATTCTTCTGTGCGATCACGGTTTCGATGCGTTCACGCGCCCCGCGGAGGTGTTCCTCGCAGCGCGTCGCGAGCGCCTCGCCCCGCTCCCACAGGGCCAGCGAGGTGTCGAGATCGAGGCCGCCGTGCTCGAGCGTGCCGACGATGTCGGCGAGCTCGTCGCGCGCCTCCTCGTAGCCGAGTTCGGCAACCGGCGTGTACTCCTCGCCGGTGTCGTCACTGTCGGTGCTCACGAATCTCCTTCGTCGTCAGGGGAAGTGGAGGTGTGTGCCTCGGTCGCGGTGACGGTGGCCCGCGCCGCGCCGTCGGCGACCCGGATACGCAATTCGGCGCCCGCGGGCAGATCGTCGAGCGTGCTGACCACGTGGGTCACGTCGGTGTCGGTGCGCTGCACCACGGCGTAACCGCGGGCGAGAGTCTGCGCCGGGCCCAGCGTCGACAGCCGGGCGGCCAGATGCTCGTGGCGGTGGTCCTCGGTGTCGACATGACGCAGGACGTCGCGCCGCAGCGCGCGCAGCAGCTCGGCTACGTTCACGGACTCCTGGTCGACGATCACACCGGGCCGGGCCAGAACCGGGCGTCGTCGGAGTCCGTCGATGACCCCGGTCTCGCGACGCACCCAGTTGCGTAACGCCTGTGCGCTGCGCCGGCGCAGTTCGTCGATCCCGGCGAGTTCGGCCTCGACGTCGGGAACCACTCGTTTGGCGGCGTCGGTCGGAGTCGCCGCACGCAGATCGGCGACGAGATCGAGCAGCGGGTTGTCTGGCTCGTGCCCGATCGCGCTGACCACCGGTGTGCGACACCGGGACACCGCGCGCAGCAATGCCTCGTCGGAGAACGGCAGCAGATCCTCGACGCTGCCGCCGCCGCGCGCGATGATGATGACCTCGACGTCGGGATGCGCGTCGAGGTCCGCGAGATGGGTGAGGATGCGCGCCACCGCCGTGGGCCCCTGGACGGGTGCCTCACGGACGTCGAAGCGGACCGCCGACCACCGGTCGGTGGCGACGCTGACCACGTCACGCTGCGCGGCGCTGGCCCGCCCGCTGATCAATCCGATCGAGCGCGGGAGGAACGGCAGCGGACGTTTGAGCCGGGCGTCGAACAGGCCCTCGGCGGCCAGCAACTGCCGGAGGCGTTCGATCCGCAGGAGCAGTTCACCGACGCCGACCGCACGGATGTCGCTGACCCGCAGCGACACCGTGCCCCGGCCGGTGTAGTAGCTCGGCCGGCCCAGTACGACGACGTGACTGCCGTCGGTCAGCGGAACCTCGGTGCGCGACAACAGGTCCGGGCTGCATGTCACCGAGATGGAGATGTCGGCAGCCGGGTCCCGCAGAGTGAGGAACGCCGTGCGGGTACCGGGGCGCCGGCTGATCTGGGTGACCTGACCCTCCACCCAGATCTGGCCCAACCGGTGAATCCAGTCGGCGATCTTGGTGTTGACCGTGCGTACCGGCCACGGATTCTCGGCCGAGTTCGGCGAGGTCCCGGTCACGCCTCGGTGGAGCGCTTGTTCTGCGAGGCGATCCGGTTCTCCAGCATCGTCACGAACGGCGCGCGGCCACGGTTGGCCTTCTCGTAGTCGACGAGGCTCTCGAGGTCGTCGGTGCCGACCGTCCGCAGACGTGCACGCAGCTGTGCCAGGGTCAGCGTGTCGTAGTCGATGAGGACGACGATCTCGGGTGCCGCCCCGTTCTTCGGCTTGTCCGCACGCGTCGCCGGCTTCTTCTCGGCGGCGTCCACGACGTCCTCGGGTGCCGAGCTGTACAGCGCGAAACGACCGGCGTCGGCGCGCGGCGGCGCGGCCAGGTCTGCGTCGGAGGCCTCCGCGTCGACCTCGGTGGTCTTGGTGGCACCGCCGGTCTTGGAGGCTTTGGTCACTTTTGCGGTCTTGGTGGACGGCACGGCCTCGCCGGGCTGGTCCCCCGGATCGTTGCCGTCGGCGGCGGCCTCGACCTCGTCGACGATGCTGGTGGGCTTCTCGATCGGTACGTCACCGGCGTGGGCGTCGGCGCCGGGTTCCGGGGTCTCGTCGTCCTCGTCGAAGCGGGCCCACGCGGGCTGCTCGCTGGGCTTGTCGAACAGCATCCCCAGGGCGGCGTCGCCCTTGATGGCGAGTTCGGCGATGTTCTGCTGCGCCCGCATACCTGCCTGCAGGGTCTGGCTGACCGCTGTCATCGGGAGGGTGACGAGCAGCGCGGGAAGCTTGCGCGTCTCCTCGAGGGCGGTGACGATCAGACCTGCGGCGATACGGGCCGGGTAGGGTGCGCGATCCATGCCAACACTCTGCCATCAAAGGGCACTCGTCTGTAACCCGTACCCTGGAGACATGTCTGAGACGAAGCGTGTCCTGCTCGCCGAACCCCGCGGTTACTGCGCGGGTGTCGACCGCGCGGTGGAGACGGTCGAGCGCGCCCTCGACAAGCACGGCGCTCCCGTCTACGTCCGCAAGGAGATCGTGCACAACCGGCACGTGGTCGAGACCCTTGCCGACCGCGGGGCGATCTTCGTGGGGGAGACCGACGAGGTGCCCGAGGGTGCGATCGTCGTGTTCTCGGCCCATGGCGTGTCGCCGCAGGTCCATGCGTCCGCCGCGGAACGGAATCTGAGGACCATCGACGCGACCTGCCCGCTGGTGACGAAGGTGCACCAGGAGGCCAAGCGATTCGCGCGGGACGACTACGACATCCTGCTGATCGGTCACGAGGGCCACGAAGAGGTCGAGGGGACGGCCGGTGAGGCCCCCCAGCACATCCAGCTCGTCGACGGCCCGGACAGCGTCGACTCGGTGACCGTGCGCGACGAGTCCAAGCTGGTCTGGCTGTCGCAGACGACGCTGTCGGTCGACGAGACCATGGAGACGGTGCGTCGCCTGCGGGAGAAGTTCCCGCTGCTCAACGATCCGCCCAGCGACGACATCTGCTATGCCACCCAGAACCGTCAGGTCGCCGTGAAGGCGATGGCGCCCGAGTGCGATCTCGTCATCGTGGTCGGTTCGCAGAACTCGTCGAACTCGGTTCGCCTGGTCGAGGTCGCCCTGCAGGCCGGTGCCAAGGCAGGTCATCTGGTCGACTATGCCCGTGAGATCGACGACACCTGGCTCGAGGGTGTGAACACCGTCGGCGTCACCTCCGGTGCATCGGTGCCCGAGGTCCTCGTCCGCGGCGTGCTCGACTACCTCGCCGAGCGCGGCTACGACACGGTGGAGACCGTCAACACGGCCAACGAGACCCTCACCTTCGCGCTGCCGCGCGAGCTGCGTCCCGCGCGGACATCCGGCTGAGAATCTCCCCGATCAGAACTCGTCGGGATCGAGCTTGCGCACCCGACGGTGGGGAAGAGCGACGGCCAGGACAGCCGCGATGACCGCGGCGCTGATCCCCGCTCCGGCGATGGCGATGTTGCGGGCGGTGTGATCCGGCGGCGTCGGCGGTGCGGGCGCGGCGATCGGGGCCGATTGCGGCCTGGCCTGTTCCTCGGCGGACAGCTCCGCGGTGAGGGCCGCGACCGGGTCGACGACGCCGTGGCCGATCCGCTGGTCGTGCCCGGTGCCCGGGGAGTGGGCGGTCGAGGTGATGCGATCCATCACCTCGCGAGCGCTCAGTCCGGGGAACCGTGCCCGAACGAGCGCCGCGGTGCCGGCGACGTAGGGCGCGGCGAAGCTCGTCCCGATCAGCGGCAGCGGACCCTCCTCGGCTGTCTGCGCCGACACCAGCCGGTTCGACCCCCTCGCGCTGTCGAGGCTCACGATGTCGGTGCCCGGCGCGGCCACCCCGACCCACGGCCCGTGCAGACTGAACTCGCTCGGTCTGCCACTGGCGGCGTCGACCGCGCCGACGGTCAGGACGTAGGGCGAGTACCACGCGGGACTCGCGACGGTCGAGACCGAACTCCAGTCGTCAGGATTGCCGGCTGCGGGCGCCGGATTCTGTGAACGGCAGGCGCCGTCCCGGGTGACGTTGCCGGCCGCCGCCACCACGACGACGTCACGGTCGTAGGCGTACCGGATCGCCGCCCCGAGAGCGCGGTCGTCGACCTTGGCCGCCGACGAAGCGCAGGCCACCTCGGAGATGTTGATCACCGTGGCCCGCAGGTCGACGGCGCGGACTATCGCGTGGGCGAGCGTGCGGACGGACCCGAAACCGGAGCCGACGGACGGTGCGGCATCGTCGCCGCGACGATTGTTCTTGGCCTTGAACGCACTGCTGGACTGGCGGATTGCGATGATCGACGCCGCGGGCGCGACCCCGGCGAAGGCGTCGGAGCTGCTCGGCCGCGCGGCGATGATCCCGGCGACCAGCGTGCCGTGGGCGTCGCAGTCCTCGAGTCCGCTGCCGCCGGAGACGTAGTCGCCGCCGGCGGTGACGCGTCCCAGACGTGGGTGCGGGGTGACGCCGGTGTCGATGACGGCCACCCGCTGCCCGGCGCCGCGACTGAAGCGCCAGGCCTCCTCGAGGTTCATCATCGACTGTGCAGCAGTCGGATTCGCGGTGCTGCGGGTGAGGGTCGCGGTGTTGCAGAGATGGCTCTGCTCGGTCGGTTCCGGCGGTGCCACCGGGGCCGACCGGATCAGCGCCGACGCGTCGACGCGCGGCGGGGTCACCGCGGCGGCGGGGGAGGAGGTCAACCCGAGCAGGGTCGCGGTCAGCGCCAGCGCGACGGGCGCCGCAGCCCGGGTCGTCGTCCGGGACATCAGATCTCCCGGACGATCCGGTACAGGTCGAGCAACCACAGCAGCAGCGGGACGATGAGCGCGACGAGGATGTACTCGCCGATCTCCGCCCAGCGGCGCATTACCGGGGAGAAATCCTGGTGCGGCGCAACGACTCCGAAGACGAGCGCGGCGACGAGGACGACGCCGCCCAGCGCGAAGGAGATGATCGGCCACCGGCCGTCCCCGAACGCCAGGCCCGCCAGCAGGGTGAGCACCACGAGCGAGCCGCCGATGATGAGGATCGCCGCCTGGAAGAGGTCGCTGTGGGAGCGACCGCGCAGACAGAGGACCACGCCGATGATCGCGGCGTAGGCGGCGCTCTTCCACTCGAAGCCGGCGAGGGGAGCGGCGGTGAGCACCGCCGAGATCGCCACGATGGCGGTGAGGCCGCCGACGATGCCCGTCAGGTACGCGTTGGCGATGTACGAGCGTCGTTCCAGCGCATCGGCCTTCGGCAGTGCCGTGGCCCCGATCGCGCCGATGCCTTCGATGGACGGCTGCGGCTCGATGTCCTTGATGTCGATGGCAGCTCCCGCGGTCGGCACCGGCGGCAGCGGCAGTTTGGCGAGCAGGATCGTCAGTCGGGGGGACAGTCCGATCAGCAGGAGTCCCACCGCCGCCATCACGGCCGCGACATCGGAGGTGTCGGCGTCGAGGAGCAGACGCGCACCGCATCCGAGTGCACCGAGGACAGCGGCGCCGGTCACCGCGCTGTGTGCGGTCGCGCCGACCGCGGTCATCCGGTAGGTGATGACGGCGGTGACCAGGGTGAGGGCGAATCCGAGTGTCAGATGCGCGGCACCGTAGGAACCGGGCGTGAGGATCATGCCGGTCACGAACGCCATCGGCGCCGCACAGACCGACAGGATCGTCGAGCTGAGCTGATCACGGTAGTAGCGCGCGACGATCGTTGCCGCGGTCACGAGACCGATCACGGCGAGGCCGGACAATCCCGAGAGCCACAGCGCGCCGCTGTCGATCCGGCTCGCGGCCAGCCCCGCCGCGGCAACGACCGCCGCGACGAGGGCCAGCGCGTGTCCCACGTATCGCGCCGACGTCGCGGTCCAACCCACGAACTGTGATTCGTTCAGCCGCGCAACGGCATCGACCACGTCGTCGAAGAGGACCGGCGACTCATCGGTGCGGGTCGAGGTCAGCAGGAGCAGGTCGCCGTCGCGGATCCCCGATTCCGACAGCGAGCGGTGCAGGGGCAGCGGTTCCTGCCCGACGAGCGCCAGGGTCCAGCGGTTCTGCCGGTCGTGCGGACGGCCGCGGCCGCGCGAATCGGCGTCGGGGTCGTCCGGGTCGTGCCGGGTTGGGTTGCGCGACTCGATCTGCGCGACGAGGTCACCGATGAGACCGGCGATCGGGATGCCGGCGGGTAGGCCGACGTCGAGCTGGGTGTTGCCGCCCAGCACCGACACGCGTACGAGTTGCGGCTCGATCGCGGTGTCCGAGCGTGACCGGTCACCGGCGGTGCCGTCCGCGGTGGTCGTCGGGTATCCCGGTGCGAATCCGTCCACAGGTGACATACAGGTCAATCCTCCCCCAGGGTTCAGCAGCTAACATAGCCAACTTCAGCGGGTTCGCCCGCCCGGGGATACACAGCTCGAGGGTGTCAGGGGGATCGAGTGGTCACGACCACTGAGGGGTTCGTGCGTCGGCCACGCATCACGCCGCCGCGCATGCCCGGGGGCGAGGTCAACATCCAGGCGCCGCCCGACGTCCCTCGCGTGGTACCCGGCAACCTGCTCATGAAGCTGCTGCCGGTGGTGATGATCGTCGCCGTCGTCGGCATGATCGCGCTGATGATGGTCACCGGTGGCCGCAACATCCTGACCAACCCGCTGTTCATGATGTTCCCGCTGATGATGCTCATGTCGATGTTCGGCATGTTCGCCGCCGGCGGGCGCAGCGGCGGCAAGCGTGCCGCGGAACTCAACGAGGAACGCAAGGACTACTTCCGCTACCTCGGGCAGTTGCGCGGCCAGGTCTTCGACACCGTCGAGAACCAGCGCGCCGCACGCACGTGGAGTCATCCCGACCCGCACGCACTGCTCGACGTCGTCGGCAGCCGGCGCATGTGGGAGCGGCGTCCCGCCGACAACGATTTCGCCCATGTGCGTGTGGGAGTCGGCGTCCAGCGCCTGGCCACCCGTCTGATGCCGCCGGAGACCGGCCCGCTCGAGGACATCGAACCGGTGTCGATGGTCGCTCTGCGACGGTTCGTGCGCACCCATTCGGCGGTCTACAGCCTGCCCCGGTCGATCTCGCTGCGCGGCTTCCCGGCGATCAACATCGAGGGCGCGCGGCAGGAGACCCGCGAACTCGTCCGCTCGATGATCGTCGAGCTGTGCGCCTTCCACGGTCCCGACCATCTGCACATCGGCATCGTCACCGGCGACCCGGCCGGCGAGGCCTGGGACTGGGCGAAATGGCTTCCGCACGTAGGTCATCCGACGCTGCGCGACGGGATCGGCCCGATGCGGATGATCTATCCGACGCTCGCCGATCTCGAGAACGCACTGGCCGCGGACCTTCTCGAACGCGGCCGGTTCAGCCGGTCCGCCCCGCCGAGCGGGAATCGTGCCCACCTGGTCGTCATCATCGACGACGGCTACGTCGCCGGCGACGAACGCGTCCTCAGCTCGGCCGGCATGGAGGGTGTCACGGTCCTCGACCTGACCGCACCGCCGGACGGTCTCGCGGTCCGGCGCGGCCTGCAGCTCGTGGTGCGCGGCGGCAAGGTGTCGGCCCGAAGTGCCGCGGGCGTCGAGGAATTCGCCGACATGGACTCGCTGACCATCGCCGAGGCGGAGGCGATCGCCCGCCGCATGGCCCGGTACCGCCTGGCGACCGCGGCGACCCTGGCGAACCTGGAATCCGAGGCGACGTCCACCGATCCGGGTCTGCCCGCACTTCTCGGCATCGACGACGCCGCCCGATTCGACCCGGCCACCGCCTGGCGCGGGCGCACCGGCCGCGAACGTCTGCGGGTGCCGATCGGCTACACGCCGAGCGGCGCGCCCGTCGAACTCGACATCAAGGAGAGCGCCCACGGCGGCATGGGACCGCACGGCCTGTGCATCGGTGCGACCGGCTCGGGCAAGTCCGAGTTCCTGCGAACGCTTGTCCTCGCCATGCTGGCGACGCATTCGCCGACCGAGCTGAACCTCGTCCTCGTCGACTTCAAGGGCGGCGCAACGTTCCTCGGACTCGAGTCCGCTCCACACGTCGCGGCGATCATCACCAACCTCGAGCAGGAACTGTCGATGGTCGACCGCATGAAGGATGCGCTGTCGGGTGAGATGAACCGCCGCCAAGAGGTCCTGCGTGCGGCGGGCAACTACGCCAACGTCGCCGACTACGAGCGCGCCCGCGCCTCGGGCGTGCGTCTCGATCCGCTGCCGGCGCTGTTCATCGTCGTCGACGAGTTCTCCGAACTGCTGTCGCAGAAGCCGGATTTCGCCGAGCTGTTCGTCGCGATCGGCCGTCTGGGCCGATCGCTGCACATCCACCTGCTGCTGGCCTCGCAGCGACTCGAGGAGGGCAAGCTGCGCGGCCTCGACTCCCACCTGTCCTACCGCATCGGTCTGAAGACCTTCTCCGCCAACGAGTCCCGTTCGGTGCTCGGTGTCCCCGACGCCTACCACCTGCCGAGCGTTCCCGGCTCGGCGTATCTGAAGTGCGACTCGGATGACCCGGTTCGCTTCAACACCTCGTACGTCTCGGGTCCGTACTACTCGCCATCCGTGGCCGAGGACTCCGTGGACTCCGCGGCGCCGGGGTCCCCGCGACTGGGGAATCTCAAGGTCTTCACCGCGTTGCCGGTCCCGCTCGACGAGGGTTCGTCGCGGTCGCTGCTGGACCAGGCGGCGAGCCTGCTCGACGAGGAGCCCCCGGCCCTCGACGCCGCGCCCGACGGGCCCGCCGACTTCGAATCCGCTTCGGTGTCGGTGCCGACGCTGATGCAGACCATCATCGGCCGCATGGAGAGCGCCGGCCCGCCGGCACACCGCGTGTGGCTGGACCCGCTCGAGAACTCGCCGACCGTGGAACACCTCGTGGGTGCGCGGGACTGGACCAAACCGGCGGTCCCCGGCAACCTGGCCCTGCCCATCGGTCTGGTCGACCGCCCCTACGACCAGCGACGCGACCCGCTCGTCGTCGACCTGTCCGGCGCGGCCGGCAGCGTCGCCGTGGTCGGCGGGCCGCAATCGGGAAAGTCGACGACGCTGCGCACGATCATCATGACCGCGGCCGCCACGCACACCCCGGAACAGGTGCAGTTCTACTGCCTGGACTTCGGCGGCGGCAGCCTCGCCGGCCTCGCCGGACTCCCACATGTGGGTTCGGTGGCGTCCCGTGGGGACATGGATGCCGTTCGCCGCACGGTGGCCGAGGTCGGGGCGATCATCCGGGCCCGTGAGATGCTGTTCGCCCGCCTGGGCGTCGAATCGATGCGCGACTACCGGGCCCGCCGTGCGGACTGGTTCGCCACCGGGACCTTCGCCCCCGACGATCCGCTGGCCGGTGACCGCTTCGGCGACGTCTTCTTCGTGCTCGACGGCATCAGCGTCCTGCGTTCCGAACTCGAGTCGCTGGAGGAGCAGATCACCACGATCGTCTCCCAGGGTCTGTCTTTCGGCGTCCACGTCATCGTCAGTGCCTCGCGGTGGGCCGAGATCCGCCCGGCGGTCCGCGACCTCCTGGGCACGCGCATCGAACTGCGCCTCGGCGATCCGACGGATTCCGAGATGGGTCGTCGCGCCGCCGCGGGTGTCCCGCAGAACCGTCCCGGCCGCGGTCTCACCGCCGAGGAACTCCACATGCTCATCGCGCTGCCGCGTCTCGACCCGGTCAGCAGCGCCGAGTCACTGCCCGCCGGCGTCGCGGCCTCGGCGGAGAAGCTCGCCGCCGCGTATCCGGGCCGTTCGGCGATGCCGGTGCGCAAGCTGAGCACCGAGATAGAGATGGCGGCGGTGCAGAACGGACTCACCGCGGCCGGGGTCACGTTGTCGCTCAACCAGGTCGCGATCGGTGTCGGCGAACTGGAGCTGGCCCCGGTGGTCCTCGACTTCAACGCCCAGCCGCACTTCATGGTCTTCGCCGACGTCGAGCACGGGAAGACCAACGTGCTGCGAGCGATCGTCCGCGGACTCGTCGCCGGCGGCACCCCGGAGCAGGTGAAGATCGCGTTCATCGATTACCGCCGCACGATGCTCGGCATCGTCGACGGTGATCACCTCGCGGGCTATGCGAGTTCGCACGACAACGCGATGACGCTGATGAACCAGCTGGCGGTGTACCTGAAGGGCTGCATGCCCCCGGACGACGTGACCGTTCAGCAGTTGCGGGAGCGTTCGTGGCTGGAGGGCAAGCCGGAGGTCTACCTCGTCGTCGACGACTACGACATGGTGTCCACCTCGGCGGGAAATCCGCTGTTGCCGGTCATCGAGTTCGCGTCACACGCCCGGGACATCGGATTCCACATCATCCTGGCCCGCCGCTCCGGTGGCCTCGGCCGGGCGATGTTCGACCCGGTGATCGCCCGGCTGAAGGACCTGTCGTCGGACATCCTGCTCATGAGCGGGGATCGCGACGAAGGCTTCATCGCCGGTCGCAGCCGCATGCAGCGGTTGGTCCCCGGACGCGGTGAGCTGGTCTCCCGCGTGCGTCCGCAGGAGATGATCCAGGTCGCTCTCGTACCGGCCGAGGACCAGCGTTGAGCGGCGTCGGGTGAGACAGGTGCGGGCGTGAGCGGGGTGAACCCGGGTCGTGGCACGGTCGTCGACCTCGCGTACGGCCGGCCCCGCATCTTCGAACCCGCCACCGGCATCCGGGATCCCGGGATCGACCTGCGACCGCTCCTGGACGCCGTCGACCAGATGACGGTCGTGGCCGACGGCCGTCGGCGTCATCTGCGGCAGGCGTGGCAGATGGCCTTCGCCGACCTGGGGATCGCGGCCGACCCCGATCGCCCGCTCATCGTCGGGCACCCGAGCACCTGGGGACCGCGACGCGCGTCCTCGCTGGCCGATGTCGGCGGCGGGAGGGCGGGGGAGACACTGCTGACGTCTCTTCCGCGCGCGGTCCTCATCGCGCGCAGCCACGCCGACATCACCGTGCAGCGCTGTGCCGTGGTGGAGACCACCCACATCCCGGAACCGCCCGCCGATCCTGCCCGTCCGCGGCCCGCGGCGTGGGACGTACAGATCGTGCGACGCCACCCCGAGGGCTGGCTTCTCGAACGCTCCGGGCTGATCGAGCAGGGGGACCAGGAGGCCGACGGACTCGCGATCATCGACGACGCGGTCGAGGCCGTTTTCGTCGACGGCGACGACCCGGTCGAGGTGTCGGCGGCGATCGACCTGGTCGCCGCGCACGCGATCGCGGGCCGGGTCGTGCCGGTGGACCGCGACCTCGTCGTCCGTCTGGGCGGGCGGACCGGCGGTGCCGCGGACGACGCCGTGCCGGTGGCCGGCGATCCGGCGGAACCGGCGGCGGGCGTGTCGACGCGGCGCAGTCGCCCGGTGCTGGCCGGTGCGGCGGCCGCGGCGGTACTGGTCGTGGCCGGCGCATTCGCGGTCGGCTGGTGGCAGCGGGACGACCCGGCACCCGCGCACTCCGAGGTCGCCGTCGGCCGCGCCACGCTGTCGGTTCCCGGGGACTGGCGGCAGAGCGGGCAGGACACGCCCAGCGACGCCACCGACGACCCGACCACGAGGCGCGCGGTCTTCGTCTCCGAGGCCGACGGCCGGCGGATCATCGCGGTGCTGACCGAACTGCGGGACGGGTCGACCCCGCAATCGGTCGCGAGCAGCCTCCGCAACCGGATCGGGCAGCGGGGCGACGACGTCGTCACGGAGTTCTCCGCGGACACGCAGTACGCCGGACGCGATGTCATCAGCTATCGCGAGGCACCTGCCTCGGGCAGCGCCATCCGCTGGTACGTCATCGTCGACGACGGTCTGCAGGTGTCCATCGGATGTCAGGCCGGGACGACCGCCGAGTCGGTCGACGACGAGTGCGCGCGAGCCGTTCGCTCGGTACGGGTGGAGTGACCTGGGTGGGCGTTTTGACCCTGACCTGCACGGTCGCGTAACCTGGATCGCTGGTGCTCGGCGCCTGTCACACACGCGTGTGTACGGGCAGAAGAGGCCCGGGTCCCCACTGGTCGCCGGGAACAACCTCCGCCATGCGCCCGACCAGCACCCTAAAGACAAGAGTTGAGGACCAACTGTGCCTACCTACACCCCGAAGGCCGGTGACATCACGCGTACGTGGCACGTCATCGACGCCACCGACGTGGTGCTCGGCCGGCTGGCCGTGCAGAGCGCGAACCTGCTCCGCGGCAAGCACAAGCCGACCTACGCCCCGCACATGGACGGTGGTGACTTCGTCATCATCATCAACGCGGAGAAGGTTGCGCTGACCAGCAACAAGGCCGAGCGCAAGCTGAACTACACCCACTCGGGGCATCCCGGTGGCCTGAAGTCCCGCACCACCGCTGAGCTGCTCGAGACCTTCCCCGAGCGCGTCATCGAGAAGGCCATCAAGGGCATGCTGCCTTCGAACAAGCTCGGTCGCGCCATGGCCTCGAAGCTGAAGGTCTACGCAGGCCCGAATCATCCGCACGCGGCCCAGCGCCCCGTCCCCTTCGAGATCAAGCAGGTGGCCCAGTGACCAACGAGAACATCAACGAGGCCGTCGAGGCCGTCGAAGAAGCTGTCGAGGTCATCGAGGCCGTGGAGGCAGTGGAGGCCGTCGAGGCTGCAGCCGATGACTACGACGCCGCTCCGGCCGTCGAAGAGGCCCGCGAGCCGATCGTGATCGACCGCCCGATCCAGACCGTCGGCCGCCGCAAGGAAGCCGTCGTCCGCGTTCGCCTGATGCCGGGCACCGGTGAGTTCAAGCTCAACGGCCGCTCCTTGGAGGAGTACTTCCCCAACAAGGTGCACCAGCAGCTGATCAAGGCTCCGCTGGTTCTCGTCGAGCGCACCGAGTCGTTCGACATCTTCGCCAAGCTCGTCGGTGGCGGCCCCTCGGGCCAGGCCGGCGCGCTGCGTCTGGCCATCGCCCGTGCCCTCATCGAGGTCACCCCGGATGATCGTCCCGCCCTCAAGAAGGCCGGATTCCTCACCCGTGACCCGCGTGCGGTCGAGCGCAAGAAGTACGGCCTGAAGAAGGCCCGCAAGGCGTCGCAGTACTCCAAGCGCTGATCTTGGCACGCCTTTTCGGTACCGACGGCGTCCGAGGCCTGGCCAACGCCGAGCTCACTCCCGAGCTCGCGTTGCGCCTGGCCTCGGCCGCCGCGGTCGTTTTCTCAGACATTTCCACCGGCGCCGGGAGCGAAGCGAGCGGCCCGGATGATTCGGTTGCCACACGCCGTCCGCGTGCGGTGGTGGGTCGTGACCCGCGTGCTTCCGGCGAGATGCTGGAAGCCGCCGTGTGTGCGGGACTCGCCGCGACCGGCGTCGACGCCATCCGCGTCGGCACCGTGCCCACCCCGGCGGTCGCGTTCCTCACCGCGGACTACCGCGCCGACTTCGGCGTGATGATCTCCGCGTCGCACAATCCCATGCCGGACAACGGCATCAAGTTCTTCTCCGCCGGCGGGCACAAGCTCGACGACGAGATCGAGGACCGCATCGAAGCGGCGATGGACGACGATTTCGTCCGGCCCATCGGTGCCGCGGTCGGTCGCGTCCTCGATGCACCGGACGCCGGGGACCGCTACCGCCGTCACCTGGCGCAGGCCATCGACGAGCGTCTCGACGGTCTGACGGTGGTCGTCGACTGCGCACACGGTGCCGCGTCGCAACTCGCGCCGCTGGCCTACGCCGACGCAGGTGCCAACGTCATCACGATCCACGCCGATCCCGACGGTCTGAACATCAACGCCGACTGCGGGTCGACCCACATGGACAAGCTGCAGGCGGCCGTCCTCGAGCACGGCGCCGATCTCGGTCTCGCGCACGACGGCGACGCCGACCGTTGTCTGGCAGTGGATTCCACCGGTCAGATCGTCGACGGCGACGCCATCATGGCGATCCTGGCGACGTCGCTCGCCGACAAGGGGCGTCTGCACGAGAACGTCCTCGTCGCCACCGTGATGAGCAACCTCGGTCTGCACATCGCGATGCGCGAGGCGGGGATCACGGTGCGCACGACCGCTGTCGGCGACCGCTATGTGGTCGAGGAACTGCGTCGTGGCGGGTATTCCCTCGGTGGCGAGCAGTCCGGCCACATCGTGGTCCCGGGTTCGGGAACCACCGGTGACGGCATCCTCACCGGCCTGATGATCATGGCCCGCATGGCGGCCACGTCGTCGCGTCTGGCCGACCTCGCCGGCATCGTGACGGTGCTGCCGCAGGAGCTCATCAACGTCCGCGTCGCCGACAAGCATGCGGTCGCGGAGTCGCAGACGGTCAAGCAGGCGGTGGTCGACGCCGAGGCCGAACTGGGAGACTCCGGTCGGGTTCTGTTGCGTCCCTCGGGAACCGAGCAACTTGTTCGCGTCATGGTGGAGGCCGGCACGGCGGAGCAGGCGGGCGCGGTCGCCCGTGGCCTCGCCGACGTCGTCGCGGCTGCCGGCGCATGACCCCGGGTGAGACGAACACGGCGCGGGCGGTCCTCTTCGACTTCTCCGGCACCCTGTTCCGCTTCGAGGCGCGCGACGACTGGTTCGTCGATCTCCTCGACGACGCCGGTGAGTCGTTCACCCCGGAACGCCAGGCAGACATCATCCGCCGGATGGTTGCGCCGGTCGGCCTGCCCGAAGGTGTCGAGGGCGACGACCGAACTGCCTGGGAGCGAAGGGATCTCGACCCGGAACTGCATCGGGTCGGGTATCTTGCCCTGCTGCGTACGGTCGGCTTGAGCAATGCCGGTCACGCCAACGCGCTCTACGACCGGGTCCTCGACCCGGACTCGTGGGTGCCCTTCGCCGACACCGTCGAGGTGCTGACGCGCCTGGCCGGCGCCGGGATCCCGATCGGCATCGTCAGCAACATCGCCTTCGATCTGCGCAAAGTCCTTGCGCTGCACGGCATCGACCACCTCGTCGACGCCTACGCGCTCTCCTATGAGGTCGGCGCGATCAAACCCGACCCGCGCATCTTCCGCGCCGCACTCGACCCGATCGGTGTGCCGGCCGGCGACGTGCTGATGGTCGGGGACAGCGACAAGGCCGACGGCGGTGCCCGTACGCTCGGATGTTCCTTCGCGTTGGTGCACGACGTGCCGTCGGCCGATCGCCCGACCGCGCTGCTCGATGCCGTGACGGCTCACGGCATCGAACTGCGCGCCTGAGATCTCCTCTCAGAAGTTCCCCTTGGCGGCCCAGCCGCCGTCGACCGGGTAGATCTCGCCGGTCAGGAAGTCGCCCTCACGCATCAGGTAGGCGACCATCGACGCGATCTCCGACGGACGCCCGAGCCGACGCACGATGTGGGCGTTGGCATTCGCCTGCCGCATCTCCTCGGTGATGTCGGCCAGGATCGGGGTGTCGATGGTGCCCGGCGCAATGGCGTTGATCAGGATGTTCTGCGGTCCGTACTCGTAGGCCGCCTGCTTGGTGAGACCCACGACGCCGCCCTTGGCCGCCGAGTACGACGCCAGGTTCGGCAGACCCCGCAGCGCGGCCATCGACGAGATGTTCACGATGCGGCCGCCGCCGCCCGCGATCATGCCCGGGATGACCGCCCGCATGCCGAGCCACACACCCTTGAGGTCGGTGCCGACGACGTGATCCCACGCTTCCTCGGTGAGGCCGACGACGGTGTCCTCGCTGATCATGTTGACGACGCCGGCGACGTTGGCCAGGCAGTCGATCGACCCGCGGGAGGCGGTGATCTGCTCCACGGCGGCCGACCAGTCATCGGCTACGCGGACGTCAAGACGAATCGCTTCTGCGGAGCCGCCCGCTTCGGCGATCTCCTTGAGGGTGACCTCACAGTCCTGGATGTCGGCGGCGACGACGTGGGCGCCGTCGGCTGCGAGGCGGATGGCGGTGGCCTGACCGATGCCCTGTGCCGCGCCGGTGACGATCGCGGTTTTTCCGTTGAGAGACATGTGTGTTCGCTTTCTGGTGAGGGGACGGGACGGGTGAATGCGGCTGGTGTCAGGGCTGCTCGGCAAGGAGGTCGGCGAACCGACGCTGTGCGGCCTCGCGGCGGGTGGGGATGTGCTCGGTGGGGCGGTCGTCGGCCGGCCGCGAGTACCCCTTCAGATACTGGCGGGCGACGCTGTCGCGGTGGACCTCGTCGGGGCCGTCGTAGAGGCGGGCGGCGCGGGCGGCCCGGTACATCGACTCCAGCGGCAGGTCCGCGCTGTACCCGAGTGAGCCGTGCACCTGGAGCGCGCGGTCGATGACGTCGTGCAGGATCTTGGCGCCGAAGAACTTGATGAGCGCGATGTCCTTGCGGGCGGCCGCCGTGCCCTCCTCGTCGATGCGCCAGGCCGCGTGCAGAGTCATGAGTCGCAGGGCCTGGATCTCGGCCGCGGAGTCGGCGATGAAGTTGCGGACCGTCTGCTTGTCGGCGAGGACCGATCCGTGGGCGTACCGGTAGGTGGCGCGTTCGCACATCATGTCGAAGGCGCGGCTCGCCTGGCCGATCCAGCGCATGCAGTGGTGAATTCGGCCGGGGCCCAGGCGCTTCTGCGCGATCAGGAAGCCGTCGCCCCGGTTGCCCAGCAGTGCCGAGTCGTCGACCCGGACATCGCGCAACACGACCTCGCAGTGCGAGCCGTAGGTGTACGGGCGCGGGCGGGGGTTCTCGACCGAACCGATGTCGCGGACCACGTCGAGACCCGGGGCGTCGATGGGGATGATGAACTGCGATGTGCGACGGTGGCGTTCGGCGTCGGGATCGGTGACAGCGACGACGATCATGAAGTCGGCGGTGGCCGCGTTGCTGATGAACCACTTGTGGCCGTTGAGAACCCACTCGTCCCCGTCCCGGACCGCGGTGGTCGTGAGGTTGGTGGGATCGGCGCCGGCGTTGTCGGGTTCGGTCAGCGCGAACGACGAGTAGTACTCGCCGGCGAGCAGCGGCTCGAGCCACCGCTTCCTCTGCTCGTCGGTGCCGACCGCGGCGAGGATCTCGCAGTTTCCGGAATCCGGTGCCTGGCAACCGAACACGAGCGGTCCGTACGGGGTGGAACCCAGGATCTCCTGCATCAGGCCGAGCTTCACCTGGCCGTATCCCTGTCCGCCGAGTTCGGGATCGAGGTGGGCGGCCCACAGGTCGTTGGCCTTGACCTCTTCCTGCAGCGGGGCGATCGCCTTGCGCAGCTGGTCCCAGTCGAGGTCGAGGGTCTCGAGCGGGAAGACCTCGGTGCGGACGAAGTCCTTCATCCAGTCGAGCTTCTTCTGGAAGTCGGGTTCCGTGGAGAAATCCCAGGCCATGGTGGTGTGCTCCGTTTCTGTGGGGGTCTGACGAGAAGGGGATCGTGGTCCGATCCGGGGGAGGGGCTGTGTCAGGAGCCGGCGATGATCTCGCGGGCGCGCACGAAGAGGCCGTCGGCGTAGCGATGCAGTCGCTCGCCGACCTTGCGGGGTGCCTTGCCGTCGCAGGAGCGGGCATAGGTGCCCTCGAGGATGATGCCGAGCTTGAAACTCGCGAGAACGGTGTACCAGTCGAGCGCGTCGAGGTTCCTCTCGGAGCGCTCGGCATAGCGGGCGATGACCGCGGATCGGTTCGGTAGATCGCCGGCCTGGCCGAGCGCGCTCTCGTAGAGGTCCGGCTGCCGCGGGTCATCGGGCCAGATGGCCAGCAACACACCGAGATCGAGCAGTGGGTCGCCGACCGTCGCCATCTCCCAGTCGACGATGGCCGCGACGTCGGGGGTGCGGTGATCGTAGAGGACGTTGGCCACGTGGTAGTCGCCGTGCAGCAGACCGGGCCGGAAATCAGCGGGGCGGTGGTCGTCGAGCCAGCCGGCGATCCGGTCGAGGTCGGGGAACGTCCCGCCCGGGTATCCCGGTGTGGCGGCGTACCGTTCGTGTTCGGCGAGCCACCGCGGCACCTGCCGTTCGAGGAAGCCGTCCGGTTTGCCGAAGTCGTCGAGGCCGATGGCGGAGTGGTCGACGGCCGCCAGCCCGGCGAGCGCGTCGACGAGGGCGTAACCCATCGCCTCGCGTCCCTCGGCGGTCGCGGCGTAGGCGGCCGGCAGGCTGTCGGCCGCGTTGAACCCCTGCACGGGCTCCATCAGGAAGAAGGTGGCCCCCAGAACGTCGGTGTCGGTGGTGCCGGCGACGAATCGGGGGTGTGCGACGTCGGTGGAGCTCAGCGCGGACAGCAGCGTCATCTCGCGTGCGATCGCGGCGTTCGATTGCGGGCGCAGGTGTCGGGGACCGCGCCGGAGCACGTAGTCCCGTCCGCCGCGGCTGACGATCACCATGATGTTCTGGGTGCCGCCGTGCAGCGGTCGGAGGTCGATGCCGTCCCCACCGGGCAGGCCCTCGTCGTCCATCCACGCCGCGAGTGCCGCGGTGTCCACCGGGATCTCCTCGGTGTCGACCCGGATCTGATCGGGGGCGGGGCGGTCGGGGATCGTGCTGCGGGCCATGAGATGAACCTATGGCGTGTCCGCCCCGGGGAGAACCGTCGTCCTGCGAGCCCGTTGGAGGAATCTCCAATGGGTGTCGTCGCAGGTCACTGACCTGCGAGGTCGAGGACCTGGAAGGCCATCTTCGCCGACAGCAGGCAGTCCAGCGACGTCGGATCGCGTCGTGCGATCTCCTTGATCCGTCCGAGGCGGTACCGGATGGTGTTCTCGTGGACGTCCAGTGCCGTCGCGGTGGCCTGGACCTTGCCGTCGGCGGCCACGAAGGCCCGCCACGTGGCGAGGAGCGTGCCATCGTCGTGCTGTCGGACGGGCGCGACGAAGGAATGCGCGAAGTGCAGGGCCTCCTTGACGTGACCGCTGGACACGATCACCCGGAACAGGCCGAGTTCGTCGAGGGTCATCACCCGCTCGTCCCACCCGAACGACTTTGCCACCGAACCCATCTCGCGTAGGTCGCGATGGGCGTGCGGATAGTCGACGGGGGTGCGGCAGATGCCGGAGATGAGGGTCGCGCCGAGAGAGAGGTCACCGGAGAGCCGCTCGCGGATCGTCGACACGTGGTCGCGGACGCTCCCGACCTCGTCGAGGTCGTCGGACTCCAGGCGGACCATCACGATGACCGCCCCGGGCAGCCGGACGGCCGGCGGCGGCGAGATGGACATGACCGAGGCGAAGGTACGGGTGACCAGCGACTGGATCGCCGACGCCGTCAGCCGGTCGGTCGCGTCGTCCACGGTGAACCGAACCAGGACATGGGGATTGGTGAGGTCGATGCCGAACTGCGGGCCACGCCGGACCAGGTGTTCCTTGTCGCGGCTGTTGCGCAGCAGGTCCGACAGATAGTCGTCGCGCGCCTGACCCTCGGTCTCGATCTGCCGGCGCTCGGAGAGCATCTGCAGCGCCAGGACGGTCGCGCCGCGTTCGGCGATGTTCGCGTCGAGGGCCTCGAGGCTGCGGCCCACCTCGACGATGCCGAGGAAACCGGTCTGCCTGCCCTCGATCACCAGGCGGCACATGAGATGCCGGCGACCGAGCCCGACCGCGAGCTGCGCGGGGACGATCGCCGACGGGGTACTGACGGACAGTTCGGCGAGAGCCTGGCGCACCGAGGTGGTGGCCCGCACCTTCTCGCTCATCACCGGGGGAGCGGTCAGCTTGAGCGCCTCCGGCGCGGCCCAGGCGAGCACGTCGAACGAGTTGTTGTAGAGAACCACAGGCTTGGCCGACAGCTCCGACAGGAGTTCGACGACGCGGTGGATGTTGGCGCCCTCGAGCACCGCGCTGGTCAGGCGGTGGTGGACGTCGGCGAGGTAGGCCAGGGTGGCGTTGTTGCGCGCGATCTCGGCGGCCTGACCACGCAGGCGGGTGTTGAGCATCGCCTGGCTGATGAACAGGGCAGAGAGGCGCGCGAACAGTTCGGCCACCTCGATGTCCTCGGGGGTGAACTCGTGTTCGCGGCCGCGGCTGTCGACGAAGATCAGCCCGATCACCGCGCCGTCGAAGGTGAGCGGGACGCCGAGCATCGCGCGGACGTCCCAGTGCGTCATCGTCCGGCGGTGGGGACGCGGGTCGTTGAGGGCGTCGGCGATGACGACGGGCGCGCGGGTGTTGATGACCTCCTGGCTGAAGAGGTCGCCGTCGAAGCCGGAGATCTGCCTCTTCACGGCCTCGGTGATGTCGCCGGCGTCCTCGCAGAAGCCCGCCGCACCGCGATAGCTGCCGTTGGCGTGCCGCAGGTACACCGAGCAGCGGGTGACGCCGAGGAGTGCGCAGAGCTTCTGGCCCACCAGGCTGAGGAGATCCTCGAGCTTGGTGTCGGTGATGGCCTCGGTGGTGATCTCGGCGAAGGCCGCGATGACATCGCGTTCGCGGCCGGTGGCACGTGCCGACCCGCCCTCGGAGTCGAGACCGGTATCGACTCCTCGCTCCGCGATGGATGTCATCGGCACGGCCTCCTCACCGACAGATCATGATGAACCTCACAGTAGCAATGTCGTGTGAGGTGATTCATGCACCTGTCGTCCCGGTCGGCGCCTCTCGCACGACGGTGTCGCCCGACAGCACGTGGCCCATCCGCTCCTTCTTGGTGCGGAGGTACCGGACGTTGTGGGGGGTGGAGACGGTCGGCAGGCCGACGCGCCCGACGATGTCGAGGTCGTGGCCACCGAGTCCGCCGTACTTCGCGGGGTTGTTGGTGATCAGGCGGACGCGGCGGATGCCCAGGTCTTTCAGGATCGCGGCGCCGGTGCCGTAGGTGCGCGAATCCACCGGGAGTCCGAGTGCGGTGTTGGCGTCGACGGTGTCGAGGCCCTGCTCCTGGAGTGCATAGGCGCGGATCTTGTGACCGAGTCCGATCCCGCGGCCCTCGTGTCCGCGCAGGTAGACGACCGCTCCGCAGCCCTCCGCCGCGATGGCCGACAGCGCCTGCTCGAGTTGCGCTCCGCAGTCGCAGCGCAGCGACCCGACGATGTCGCCGGTCAGGCATTCGCTGTGCACGCGGACCAGCGCGCCCTCGGCGGTGGCCCCGGCGGCGGCCACGTCGCCCATGACGAGGGCGAGGTGTTCGGTGTCGTCGATGTCCGAGCGGTAGGCGACCGCACGAAAATCGCCGAACAGGGTCGGCATCGCCGCGGTGGCCATCTGGTGGACGAACGAACCGGCGGCGGTCCGGTGGGCCACGAGGTCGGCGATCCGCAGCACGGGCAGTCCGTGATGTTCGGCGAACGCGAGGAGGTCGTCGCCACGCCGCATCGACCCGTCGTCGGCGATGATCTCACCGATGACCCCGACCTCGCCGGCACCGGCCAGGGTGACCAGGTCGACGGCGGCCTCGGTGTGACCGGCGCGGGTGAGGACCCCGCCGTCACGCGCCTGCAGCGGGAAGACGTGTCCGGGGCGACGCAGTTCGCCGGCCGCGGTGCCGTCGGAGGCGAGGGCCCGGACGGTCAGGGCTCGGTCATGCGCGGAGACCCCGGTGCCGGCGTCCTTGTGGTCCACGGTGACGGTGAAGGCGGTGCCGTGCGCGTCCCGGTTGTCCTCGACCATCTGCGGCAGCTCGAGCCGGCGGGCTCGGTCGGCGGTCATGGGGGCACAGATGATGCCGGTGGTGTGGCGGATCAGGAACGCCATCTGTTCGTCGGTGATCGACGACGCCGAGCAGATGAGGTCGCCCTCGTTCTCGCGGTCGTCGTCGTCGACCACGACGACGAAACCGCCTGCGGCAACGGCCGCGACCGCGCGGGCGACAGCCTGGGTCGACGCCTCCGTCGCGATGGGCGTCGGGGCGTCGGGATCCTGGGGGAGGGGCGTCGTGTTCATCGGGCGACCTCGAATGCTCGGTGGGTGCCGAACACCCGGTCGTGGTAGGTGAGGGGTGCGGTGGAGGTGACGCCGGTCTCGACGATGTTGCCCAGTGCGACAACATGATCGCCGCCGTCGACCAGGGATGCGGTGGTGCAGCCCAGCCAGCCTGCGGCACCATCGAGGCGGGGGAGCTGCGCGGAGTCCGACCAGTCGACCCCGTCGAACTTGTCGGCGCCCTTGCGGGCGAACCGCATCGCGACGTCGGCCTGATCGTGGGCGAGCACGTTCACACCGAATCGTCCGGTGCGGCGGATGATCGCGAGGAGGTCGGAGCCGCGGTCGAGGGAGACCAGGATCATCGGCGGTCCCATCGACAGCGACGTGAACGCGCTGACCGTGGTGCCGTGCGGTCGCTGGTCGTCGAAGGCCGTGATGACCGCGACGGGCGTGCAGACCTTGGCCATGACCTCACGGAACTCGAGGGCCACCTGGTCGAGAACGGTTTCGTTCACCGATCCTCCTGCATGATCTGGGGGTTGGAGTCGCTGCGGCGCCGGGGAAGGGGCCGGCGCCGCAGCGATGTCGTTCGGCGGATCAGACCGCCGCGGGCGCCTTGGCCTTCATCTTGTGGACCTCGGGGACGACCTTCTCGCCGAAGAGCTTCAGGCTCTTCTCGGCCTCGTCGAAGGGCAGACCGCCGAAGGCGAAGGCCGCGTTGGGGAGGAAGTCGCCGATGAGCTCGTGGCGGTAGGCGTACTTCTCGACACACTGTTCGGGCGTGCCGTAGATGTTCGCCTCGACGTAGGCATCGGCCGCGGCCTCCATGCCGGCCTCGCGGATCATGTCCGCACCCGCCTGGTAGGTCTCGTAGCCCTTGGTCTCACGCCAGTGCTTGCCGGCGAAGTCGTAGTGCTTGATGACCGACAGGAAGTAGCGGTTGATGTGCTCGTAGGCCAGTCGGCGGGCTTCCTCTTCGTCCTCGTGACAGATGACGAAGTCCTGGATGACCGGCGGGCCGGGCTCGACGCCCTGGGCGTCGCGGAACATCTGCTTCCAGCCGTTGATGGCCTCGGCGTGCTGCTCGAACGGGAACTGCATGAAGGTCATCATCTGGACGCCGAGGTCGGCGACCACCGGAACCGAGTCGGGCGACATCGCCGCGGCGAAAAGCCGACCGTCCCATGAGGTGTTCGGGTTCGGGGCCGGTCGCAGCGCGATCTCCTTCTGCGGGTACATCGGGCCGTCGCCGGACACGACGCCCGTGCGGAGGCCGCGCAGCACCATCTCGGCGGCTTCGTTGAAGCGCGGGCGGGCCTCGTCCATCGGGATGCCGAAGGCCTCGTACTCCATCTTCGCCAGGCCGCGGCCCATGCCGAGAAGCACACGGCCACCGGACATCTGGTCCAGCATGATGGCCTTCTCCACGACGCGCAGCGGATCGTTCCACGGCAGGATGGTAGCGCCGATGCCGAGCTTGACCTTCGAGGTGCGGCCGGCGAGGTAGGACAGGATCGCGAAGTTGTCCGGGCACATCGAGTAGTCGTCGAAGTGGTGCTCCGCCGACCAGACCGAGTCGAAACCGGCCTTCTCGGCCAGTACGCCGAGCTCGAGGTCGCGCAGGAAGACCTCTTCGTCGCTCACGTTCTCGTGGTAGTTCTGGAAGACGAGAAGTACGCCGACATCCATTGCATTGACTCCTTGGTTCAGTTGGGTTGGAGATTGAGGGGATTGGAGAATCAGGGGACGGGGGTGTTGGGAACTCCGAGGAGGAGTTCTCAGCCGAGGAAGACCGCGCGGGTGTGCTCGGTGTCCAGGAACTCCTTGACCTCGTGGATCTTTCCGTCGCGGACCACGAAGACGAAGTGGTAGAGGTTGTTGTAGACCTTGCCGTTGTTCATCTCCGAGTACGACTCGGTCTCGACCGCCACGCGTTCTCCCTCGGCGGTGAAGGCGAGCGGGGTGAGCGCGATGGCGCCGGTCTTGGTGGTGGCGGAGAGGCCGGCCAGCATTGCGCCGAATTCCTCTTTGTTCTTGGTTCCGGAGATACCGTCGATCTCTCCGCCCACCCACCAGGTGGCCGTCGGCGCCAGGAAGGACAGGATGGCGTCCACGTCGCCGCGGGAGAACACCTCCATGAACTCCGCGACCAGAGCCTTGTTCTGCTGCTCCGTGCTGACGCTCGCTGTACTGGTTGACACCGATTGGCCTCCTTCTGACCGTCACCCTCCGAGGAAGGCGAGAAACTGTGTGCAACAACGACGTTATGGGTCGGTGTGGCGTGAGTCACCCTCGTGTTTCGCGCCTCTTGTGGGTTGTCACAACCGGGCCGAGGCGGCCCGGCCCCACGTCACCGGCCGCCGCCGCTGAAGGTGTTCATCAGTCCACCGTCGACGGGCACGATCGCGCCGTACATGTAGGTGGACAGTGCGACATCGACGATGACCTGCGCGATCTCCTCCGGCCGGCCGGTCCGCCCGGCGGGGATGGACGAGACGATGCGTGCCCGAGCCCGGTCGCTGAGTCCGGAGGTCATGTCGGTATCCACAAAACCGGGGATGACCAGGTTGACCCGGATGTCGCGCGGGGCGAGTTCCGCGGCGAGGACCTGCGTCAGACCGCTGAGACCGGCCTTCGCCGAGCCGTAGGCGACGTCGCCCGGGAATCCCCGAAAGCCGACCACCGCACCGACATTCACGATCGACGAACCCGGTTCGAGGATCGGGACCGTGGCCTTGCACATCTCGAAGGCGCCGGTGAGGTTGGTGGTCAGCACAAGATCCCAGTCCTCGCGACTCAGATCGTCGACCCGTCCACCGCGGTGCACGCCGGCGACGTTGATCAGGCCGTGGGCGCCGCCGTACTCCTCCTTGACGGTGGCCAGTGCGCGGGCCACCGACGAGGAGTCGGTGATGTCGGTCTTCAGTTCCAGGACCTGCTCCGCGCCGGCGAACGGCGTGGTCGCCACGCCGCGTGCCAGGGACACGACGGAATCGCCTCGGGCCGTGATCTTCTCGACGACCGCCCGGCCGATGCCGCGCGATCCGCCGGTGACGATCCAGACCCGGGGTTGGGCGCTCATGACTTCAGGAAACCGGTCAGTTCGGCGAGGTAGCGGTCCCGGTCCTCGAGGAACGGGGCATGACCGCAGGCGTCGAACGGGACGAGACGAGCACGGGAGTTGAGTTCGAGGACGGCCTCGGCCCCGGCGAACGGGACGAAGGCGTCGTCCCGGCCGTGCAGGAGCAGGATCGGGATGTCGAGTCCGCCCAGCTCCTTGCGCAGGTCGGTACGGGCGAGGTCGCGCAGCGAGTCGTCCCCGGCCGGACCCATCTCCAGGAACATCCCCCAGATCCAATCCAGGACATCCGAACTCGGGGGAGTCGCGCACACCGCGCCGGCCACGCCGCGGAAGGTGTCGGCGCGGTTGGCGGCGGCACCGGCGAGGACTCCCTCGACGTCTTCGGAAGAGCCGCCGTAGGGCCAGTCGTCGGTCGCGGTGTAGCGCGGCGACGCGCCACCGGTCAGGACCAGGCCGCCGGCACGCGAGCCGAGGGACGCCGCGGCGGCCGTGGCGACGGCTCCGCCGAGAGACCAACCGTTGATGACGGGAGAGGTCAGGCCGAGATGCTCGACCACCTTGACCACGTCTTCGGCCAGGGCCGCGATCGAGACGTCTTCGAAGTCCTTGTCGGAGCGGCCACATGCGCGCAGATCGACGAGCACGACCTCGTGACCCGCGGCCTTGAGCGCGGGGGCGGTGGTGTCCCAGCAGCGGGTGTTGGCGCCCCAGCCGTGGATCAGCACGATGGGACGCGCGTCCCCGCGGTGGTGCTCGAAGTAGATCCGGCGATCGTTCTCAACCGCGAGATAGCTCATGGACTTCTCCTTCATCGTCGAACTCGATTTCGAAATATTTGTCGGTCTGGGTGGGTTCCTCGTGCCGAAGGGCACGGGGGACGAGTGGTGGGGCGTCGGCGAAACGCGGGATGACGTGCTCGGCGAGGAGCTCCATCGACCGCACGACGTCGTCGTGGGGCATCCCGCCGAACCGCATCCAGCAGATGAGATGGTCGAGACCCGTTTCCTCGCGCAGGATCTCGATCTCGCGGATGAGTCCGTCGGGGTCGCCGACGTAACAGATGCCGCCCTCGCGCAGGCCGGTCAGCGACATCGCGCCCTCGGCCGCGGCCTCCGCCAAGGCCGCGTAGCGCTCGTAGCCCGCCGGGGTCGCGGCACCCTGCGGCACGGCGGACATGACGTTGTCGAAGTACCACTCGAGACTCGGCCGGGCCCGGCGGACGGCCTGCTCGTCGTCCTCGGCGAGATGGATCTGCCAGTTCATCGGGAAGTCGAGGGAGAGGGGATCGCGGCCGCGGTGCATCAGCGTGCGCTTGGCGTTGACGACGAAGCCGTTGAGCTCGGGCAGGGTCATCAGCGTCGGCGTCACGAGCATGTTGTGTCCGTGGTCGGCGACCAGGTCGAACGTCTCGGGACTGATCGACGCCACATAGATCGGAGGCGTCGGCTGCTGGAGTGGTGCCGGCCGGCAGTCCACGCTGTCGATGTGGAAGTGCCTGCCGTGGAACGTGTACGGCTCGCCGACCGCTTTGGTCCACAGTCCGGTGACGATCTGGAACGCCTCGTCGAAGACCTCACGGCTGACGTCCTGCTTGTCGGCGACACCCATCGCACGGAACTCGTGGGGCTGGTAGCCGCGTCCGACACCGAAGTCGAGCCGGCCGCCGGAGATCACGTCGACCATCGCGAAGTCCTCGGCGATCCGGACCGGCCAGGCGAGCGTCAGATTGCTGACCGCGATACCGATGCGCATCCGGGAGGTGCGGGCCGCGATGGCCGCCGCCGCGACCTGCGGCGACGGCATCGAACCGTAGGCGCTGCCGTGGTGTTCGGCGAGCCAGACCCCGTCGAAGCCGAGACGCTCGGCGATCTCGACCTGCGAGAGCATCTCCTCGTAGGCCCGCCGAAAGTCCCGGTCCGGACTCTCCAACACGTAGAACAGGCTGAACTTCACACTGTCGACGTTAGGAATCGGCGTGCGTCACGGGAACGGGAGAATCCGCGGCGGTTGTGGGTTCCCACAAGTCGGGTGTACCGGCCGCCTGTTCGCGGAGTCGCCGTTTGTCGAGTTTTCCGACGCTGGTCCGCGGGAGGGCATCGACGGCGACGATCAATTCGGGCACCCACCAGCGCGGGACGCGGTCGGCGAGCTCGGCCTTCACCGCCTCCACGTCGAGGCCCTCGTCGCCGACGACGTACGCGACAGGACGCTCCTGCCAGCGCGGATGCGGAACGGAGACCACCGCTGCCTGATGGACGGCGGGGTGTTCGATCAGCGCCTCCTCCAGCGCGACAGAGCTGATCCACTCGCCACCGGACTTGATGAGGTCCTTGGTGCGGTCGACGATCGTCAGGTAACCGTGTTCGTCGACGACGCCGATGTCGCCTGTGCGCAACCAGCCGTCGTCGAACTTGTCCGGATGATCGGCACGGTAGTAGCCGGTGGCGACCCACGGGCCACGGATCAGGATCTCGCCGCGACTGATCCCGTCGTGGGGCATGACCCGGCCGTCCTCGTCGACGAGTTTCCACTGCAGACCCGGCAGGAGCCGCCCCTGTTTCCGGATGTACGCCCAGCGGCGTTCCGGGTCGTCGTCGGTGGATGCCGGGGGACGGGAGAACGTCGCCATCGGCGAGATCTCGGTCATGCCCCAGCCCTGGAACACCGGGATGCCGAGTGCCTCGAGGTCGCGGATCAGGCCGAGGGTCGGCGTCGAACCGCCCAGGACCAGCGCGCGGAGACTGCTCAGGTCGGTACCCGCGGTCTGGGCGTGGGCGAGCAGGTCCACCGCCACCGTCGGCACCATCCCGGTGTAGGTCACCCGCTCGGCGGCGATGATGCCGGCGATCTGCGCGGGTGTGGGATGTGGTCCGGGCAGGATCTGCGACGCCCCGGACATCAAGGCCGCGAACGGGACTCCCCACGCGTTGGCGTGGAACATCGGGACCACCAGCAGGGCGCGGTCGCGTTCGGAGATCGCGTGCCCGTCGGCCAGGCAGGCCGCCATGGTGTGCAGGTACAGGGACTTGTGGGAATATCCAACGCCCTTCGGCGCTCCCGTCGTACCCGACGTGTAGCAGAGGACGGCCAGATCGTCGTCCGCGCGGGCGACCGGTGCCGCGATCGGTTCCGCCGAGGCGACCATCGAGTCGAGAGTCGTTCCCGCCGGCGCGCCCTGGTCGTCGGTGTCGATCGGGATCACCGGCATGCCCGGACGGCGTTCGCGGGCGGTGGACAGCAGGTGATCCAGCGACGGATCGGCGAAGATCATCGCATCGTCGGCGTGGTCGACGATGTAGGCGATCTCGTCGGGGGAGAGCCGGATGTTGATCGTGTGCAGCACCGCTCCGGCGAGCGGCACCGCGAGGTACAGCTCCAGGTGCCGCCGATGGTTCCAGGCCAGCGTGCCGACCCGGTCGCCCGGCCGGATGCCGCTCGCGACGAGGGCCGACGCGAGCCGCAGGACCCGGTCGGCATAGTCCCGGTACGTGTACCGGAGGACCTCGGCGCCGTCGACGTGATCGACGATCTCCTTGTCGGCGAACATGTCTCGTGCCCGGTACAGGAAGTCGGTGATCAGCAGCGGGTGGGCCGACGGACCGTGGTTCATGCAGGGACCTCCACGGACGATCGCGCGGCCAGACGGGCCCGGACCTCCGGAACGACCTTGCCGGCGAGGAGCTCGATGCGAGCGCTGCCGCTGTCGATGGACTCACCGGGCAGCTGCGCCCAGAAGTGCACGTCCTCGATCTGCGGGGTGGCGGTCAGCAACGCGGTGAGCTCGTCGACAGCGGTGGGCGGATCCCAGAGGGTGAACCAGCCGGCGTCGACGAGCTGGCCGGGCTCGGTGAACTGCGGGATGGGACCGAACGCGCCCATCTCGATGTACTTGTTGATCTGGTAGAGCGCGTGGGTGCCGATACGCGACCATTCCCGTTCGGGATCGTCGGCGATGATCGTCCACTGCCCGGCAAAGATCCGGCCCTCGTCACGGGACCGGCCGAGTCGTTCGAGCGCGTCCAGGTACGACGCGTGGTGCGCGTTCTGGGTGCTGAGGAAGCCGTCGCCGATGCGGGCGGCCCGTTCGATGGCCGGGTCGGCCATTGCGCCGACCAGGAGGTCGGGCGTCGTCTCCGGGGTGGGAGTGACGGGCAGGGCGGGCTTGCGCAGGCGTTTGCCGTCGAACGGTTCGGCCGATCCGGACCAGCAGCGACGCACGATCTCCACGCCTTCCTCGAGCAGGCTCGGCCGGTTGATGAGGCGCCGTCCGAAAGCCTCGAACTCCGGTTCCCAGTATCCCTGCCCGACACCGAGCGAGAATCGTCCCCCGGTCAGCAGGGACAGCGTGGCCGAGTCCTCGGCGAGGCGGATCGGGTTGTGCAACGGCGACACGACGAGGTTGGTGCCGATCTTCATCGTCGTCGTCCGATCGCCGATCGCGGAGGCGAGCAGGAACGGCGACGGCGTGTAACCGTCCTCCATGAAGTGGTGCTCGGTCAGCCAGACCGAGTCGATCCCGATCGACTCCGCCCAGGTGATCTGGTCGAGTGTTGCGCGGTAGAAGTCGCCGAAACCGCGCGAGTTCCCGGGCGGATTGCGGAAGTCGTACCAGAGTCCGAAGTTGACGTCCGACGTACTCATTGCATGGTCCTTTCACCGACGGTGTGGTCGGTGTCACTCTCGGTGAAGAATGTGACGACGGGAAGGTGTCGCCGACCGGGTCGTTGTCGGAAATCCCAAGGACGCCGATCCCGGTTACCGGAAGGATGGAACCGAGATCGGCTCGTGCGCGTCCAAGTTGGCAGGTCGCCGGGCCGGGACGACGGCACTCCGGATGGGTACGATCAGGCATCGTCCGCGACCGGGAGGATCGGGGGCAGGGGATGAACGGGGGTGAGCAGATGGGCGGCGTCGAGCCGAACCGGATCGCGATGGACGTCGAGCAGGTGTCCGCGGTCTCGGTCTACTACCGGCGTTCGTCGCTGGTCCTCAACGCCGTCGCCGACGACCTCGCCGCGCACGACTTCGGCCGGTGGGCGCGCACCGATGCCGGCCCCGGCGCGGCGTCGTCGCTGGGGCCGTCCGCCGCGACCTACGCCGAGATGAGCGCCACGCTGTCCGCCCGCCTCCGGACGCAGTCGCAGGCCGCGGCCGTGCTCGCGCAGAACCTGCGCGACTCCGCGATCGCCATGGCCGACGGTGACGCGCGGGCCGCGAGCGAGATCGCGCGTCCGACACCGGGTTCCGGGGTGGCCGCGCAATGAGGAGGGGCCAGGATTCCCTGACCGCGTTGCGGACGGACGCGCAGGACGGCGCCGCGGCGCTGACCGGGCTGCTCGCGGCCGGGCGGCTGATGGGCGTACCCGTCCCCGACGACGCCTCGGTCCGTGCCGGCCTCCGAGCGGTGGACGACTTCGACATCACCGCGCTGTCGGCGGACAGCCGGGTTCTGGTCTCAGCCCACCGAGCCGTCGCCGAACAGCTGCATCACCTGCCCGAACAGCGGGTTCGGCTCGACGGCTGGCACGGCAGGTCCGCGTCACTCGCGATCGGCGCGGTCGTCGACCATCAGCGGCGCGCGGAATCCGACCTCTACCTTCTGCACACCGTCACCGACGCCACCTCCGCGGCCGCATCGGGGATCGACCGGTTGCTCCGCACCTTCTACCTCGCGATCGCCCGGCTGTCGGCGCCGAGCGCCGCGGGAACACCGCCGGCCGAGCTACCTCAGGCCGTGTTGACCGGGCTTGTCCCGCTCGACGTCGCGGTCGAGGACATCCGGTCGCGTGTCGAGCTGTTCACCACCTCGGTCGACGCAACGCTGCGCGGGATCGCCGGGATCCTCGACATCCTCAACCGGTCCCTCGACGGGATCGACGACGACCCCTATCCGGTCGAGTCGGCCCGTCCGCTACCGGTTCCGGCCGAGCCGCCTGCCGTGCCGACCGAGACGGTGCGGGCGGCGCCGGAATCCGGGGAGCAGCAGGAGGAACAGGAGCAGCAAGACATCCCGTTCCGGCTGAGCGGTTCGCCGGCCGTGGAAACCGAAGTCGCGCAGAGCGTCCCCGGAGTGGAAGCAGCCGGTGCCGTCGAGGGGAGGCCGGCGGCCGGTCCCGGCGGGGGAACGCCGACCCCGACCCACGTCGTCGCCGACACCCGCGGCGGCAGCACCCCATCGACCGATCCCGACACCGCCGCGACGCCCGAGCGGTCCGCGGGTGACCTGGCCCTGGCAGGTGACCAGTGAGCCTCGCCGACCAGATCGAGGCGCTCGCGCGCTCGGCCACCGCCGAGGTCGCCGACGCCTCGCACCGTTTCTCCGCTGCTCAGCGAGATCTCGACCTCGCGATGACCGAACATCGGCGCACCGCCGCGCAATCGGAGACCGACCGGCTGCGTGCCCAACTCGAGCACGAGGCCGACGCCGCCGATGCGCTGCCCGGCATCATGCTGCCCGCCGACATGGCCGACGCCAGTCCGCATCTGCCGCCACCGAACGCATAGGCTGTCTGCTGTGCCAGGCAAGAAGCGTTCGAAACCATCGCAGCCGCCCGCGAAGCTGATGGCCGCGCTCGGCCGTCGGGGGCCGCACCGAGTCCTGCGCGGCGATCTCGGGATCGTCGGTACACGCGGTGAGGTGTTCACCCCCGCGAGCGGGGAACGACTGCCCGCCATCGCCTTCGGCCACGGCTGGCTGTCCTCGCCGAGCCGCTACCGCGACCTGTGCCACCACCTGGCCTCGTGGGGCATCGTGGTGGCGATCCCGGCCGGTCAGCGGGGCGTACTGGTCTCCGACGATGCGATGGCCGCTCAGCTGCGCTCGGCGCTGTCGATCGTGACGCGGGTCCGGCTGGGCTTCGGTGAGATCACCGTCGACCCGGCCAAGGTGGGTTTCGCCGGTCACGGGTTCGGGGCGTCGGCGGCGATCATCGCCGCGTCGGAGGGCATCCTGCACGGTCAGCCGCAGCCGGAGGTCCGAGGAGTGGCCGCGCTGTTCCCGGCGCCGACCACCGCCGGACTCCTGCCCGCCGCACGTAGCGTCAGCGCACCCGGTCTCATCGTCTCCGCGATCGGCGAACTCGACACGATCGACGGCAACGCACTCCCGCTCGCCCAGGCGTACGGCGCCGACCACACCTCGGACGACGAGCGTCGTGTGGTGCTGCGCACGCCGCCCGGCGCGACGTCGCGCGGCCTCGTCGAGCACCGGACGATCGGTGCGCTGTGGGGGAGCAACGGCGCGGACAAGAAGACGCACACCGCCGTGCGTGCTCTGACCACCGGTTTCCTGCTGCACACGCTCACGCAGGACGCCGAGTACCAGGCGTTCTCCGACCCCGACACCGTTCTCGGCAAGGTGCCGGCCGTCGACCTCGACGACCCGCCGGAGGTGCAGGACCGCATCGCCAAACTGCTCGGCGCCAAGGAACGCAAGCGTCGTCGAGCAGCGTCTCCGGTACCCGCCGCGGCACCGAATGTCGTGGTCCCCAAGACCCTGGAGTGACGCCCCGCACGGTGGCACGTCGTTCGTCAGCGCGCGGGCGCGTCGTTCCCCCGCGCGGGCGCGTCGTTCCGTCAGCACGCAGGTACGCTGACTAGCTATGTGTGGAATCGTCGGATACGTGGGGCGGCGCGATGCCCTGGACATCGTCGTCGAGGCTTTGCGACGGATGGAGTACCGCGGGTACGACTCGGCCGGCGTCGCCATCCTCGACGGCGCCGGTAACACCGCGATCCAGAAAAAGGCCCTCCGGATGGAGAACCTGGAGAAGCAGATCGCGACCGTCGGCCGCGAGTCGCTGTCGGGGACCACGGGCATGGGCCACACGCGGTGGGCCACGCACGGCAAGCCGACCGACCGCAACGCGCATCCGCATGCCAGCGATGACGGCAAGATCGCGGTCGTCCACAACGGCATCATCGAGAACTACGCCGAGCTGCGGGCCGAGCTGGAGCAGGACGGCGTCGAGTTCGGGTCGGAGACCGACACCGAGACCGCCGTCCACCTGGTCTCGAAGTACTACACCTTCGGTCCCACCGCCGGTGACTTCGTCGCGAGTGCCTACGCGGGGCTGCGGCGGCTCGAAGGTGCGTTCACCCTCGTGTTCACCCACGCCGACCATCCGGACACCATCGTCGCCGCCCGCCGGTCGACCCCGCTCGTGGTGGGCGTCGGTCAGGGGGAGATGTTCGTCGGGTCCGACGTGACCGCGTTCATCGAGCACACCCGCGAAGCCGTCGAGCTGGGCCAGGACGAGGTCGTCGTCATCACCGCCGACACCTACACGATCACCGACTTCGACCGGAACGAGCGCGCGGGCAAGCCGTTCCACATCGACTGGGATCTCGCCGCGGCCGAGAAGGGCGGCTACGACTTCTTCATGCTGAAGGAGATCGCCGAGCAGCCGCGCGCGATCGCCGACACCCTGCTCGGTCACCTGCAGAACGGGCGCATCGTGCTCGACGAGCAGCGGCTGACCGACGACGACCTGCGCGACGTCGACAAGGTCTTCGTCGTCGCCTGCGGCACGGCGTACCACGCCGGTCTGCTGGCGAAGTACGCGATCGAGCACTGGACGCGGCTGCCGGTCGAGATCGAGCTGGCCAGCGAGTTCCGCTACCGCGACCCGGTCCTCGACCGGTCGACGCTGGTCGTGGCGATCTCCCAGTCGGGCGAGACCGCCGACACCCTCGAGGCCGTCCGGCACGCCAAGGACCAGAAGGCCCGCGTGCTGGCCATCTGCAACACCAACGGTGCGCAGATCCCGCGCGAATCCGACGCGGTGCTCTACACCCACGCCGGTCCGGAGATCGGCGTCGCGTCGACCAAGTGCTTCCTCGCGCAGATCGTCGCGGCGTACCTGGTCGGTCTGGCTCTCGCACAGGCGCGCGGCACCAAGTACGCCGACGAGGTGGCCCGCGAGTTCGCCGCCATCGAGGCCATGGCCGATTCGGTCGCCGAGGTTCTCGGGACCATGGAGCCCGTCCGCGAGCTCGCCCAGTCGCTGTCCCACCACAACACGGTGCTGTTCATCGGTCGCCACGTCGGCTACCCGGTGGCACTCGAAGGCGCATTGAAGCTCAAGGAGCTCGCGTACATGCATGCCGAGGGCTTTGCCGCCGGTGAACTCAAGCACGGCCCCATCGCTCTCATCGAGGACGGCCTGCCGGTCATCACCGTGATGCCGTCCCCGGAGGGTCGCGCGGTGCTGCATTCGAAGATGGTCAGCAACATCCGCGAGATCCAGGCCCGCGGTGCGCGCACGATCGTCATCGCCGAAGCCGACGACGCGGCAGCCCGTGCGGTCGCCGACGAATTCATCCCGATCCCGAAGACGCCGACGCTCCTGCAGCCGCTGGTCTCCACGGTGCCGCTGCAGGTGTTCGCCGCGAGCGTCGCCCAGGCCCGCGGTTACGACGTCGACAAACCGCGCAACCTGGCCAAATCGGTGACCGTCGAATAGACCGGCACCCATGCCGACCCGGTACCTGACCGCCGACGAGGTCCGCGACGCCGAGCGGGCGTCGGGAGACCTGCTGGCCAACGGGACGCTGATGCGCCGTGCCGCGCATGGGGTCGCGCAGGCCGTCGTCGGCGAGCTGAACCGGTCCGGCGGTTGTTACGGCCGGTCCGTGGGTGTCGTCGTCGGCGCCGGCGACAACGGTGGTGACGCCCTCTTCGCCGCCGCCGAACTCGCCCGTCGCGGAGTGGCTGCTCACGCTGTGCTGCTCGCCGCCGACAAGGCGCACCCGGCCGGGCTGCGGGCGTTCCGGGCGGCCGGCGGTCGTGTCGACGACGCGTTGCCCGCCGGGCTCGACGCCGTCATCGACGGGGTCGTCGGCATCGGTGGCCGGGGACCGTTGCGGCCCGCCGCCGCGGCGGTCTTCGCCGGCCTCGATCCCGAGACAATTGTCGTCGCAGTCGATCTGCCGTCCGGCGTCGACGCCGACACCGGCGAGGTGCACACCCCGTCGGTCCGTGCCGATGTCACCGTCACCTTCGGCTTCCCTCGTCGCGCACACCTCCTCGCGGCACCGCGGTGCGGCCGGGTGGTCGTCATCGACATCGGCATCGGCGATCCCGTCGAACCAGCTGTGCGACAGCTCATCTCGTACTCCGACGCCGAGATCGACTGGCCCGTACCGGGTCCCGCGGACGACAAGTACACCCAGGGCGTGGTCGGGGTCATCGCCGGCTCACACCGCTACCCGGGTGCGGCGATCCTGGCCTCCGGGGCCGCGGTCACCGCGACCTCGGGTATGACCCGGTACGTCGGTTCGGCGCACGCCGAGGTGGTGTCGCACTTCCCCGAGGTGGTCGCCGCGCCGGACCTCGCCGACGCCGGCCGGGTCCAGGCGTGGGTGGTGGGCCCGGGCATGGGTACCGACGCCGCCGCGACGGCTCTGCTGCGTACCGTTCTCGACTCCGATCTACCGGTCCTCGTCGATGCCGATGCGCTCACCATCGTCTCGAACGAACCCGGACTCGTCGCCGGTCGCGCGGCACCGACGCTCCTGACCCCGCATGCGGGTGAGTTCGCGCGGTTGACCGGGTCCGAGGTGGGAGCCGATCGGGTGTCCGCGGTCGCCGACCTCGCCGCCCGGTGGGGTGTCACGGTGTTGTTGAAGGGCCGGATCACGCTGGTCGCCGATCCGTCGGGAAGGGTCGCCGGCAACGACGCCGGATCGTCCTGGGCCGCGACCGCGGGCGCCGGCGACGTGCTCGCCGGGATCGCCGGCTCGCTGCTCGCCGCCGGCCGGTCACCTCAGGAGGCGGGTGCCTGGGCGGCTCGCGTCCACGCCCACGCCGCGCTGCTGGCGAGCCGGGGAGCCCCCATCGGTGCGTCCGCGCTGCTCGCCGCGCTGCGCCCGGCGATCCGCGAGTTCGCTACAGGAAGAACAGCAGCGGAGACGCCGACCCCGCCACGCTGATCAGCGTGACGATCGAGAGCAGCACCAGATCGACGATCGGCCCCGCCCGGTGCAGCTCGTCGGCGCCGAGACGTCTGACAAACGAGACGAGCAGCCCGACCACCGCGCCGACGGTCGCGACGACGCCCACCACGTACAGGACCATCGCCGCGAACACCCAGCCGTCCGCGTCGTTCTCACCCAGCGCCTCGAGGATCGCGACGAAGAACAGGACCGCGCTGGTGAACAGGGAGACCCAGGCGAGGCCGTTCGACACCCAGGCCGTCACCGATTCGCGCATGCCGGGTGTGCGGCCGGCGGGGAGAGCGGGATCGGCGGGGCCGTACACGAGCGGGTCCACGGGGACGAAGTCATCGGGGAAACCGGGGTCGGGGTGACCGGACACGGGATTCATGGTGGCGTACATGGCCGCTTTCTGAAGAGGTGAGCTGCATCTGTCGTTCAGCCAACCGCGTCCCCGCGACGGCCGCATCGGTGTGATTACTCATACACGGCCGGGTGAAATGGCTGGTCATGGCGTTCCGCGGGTCGCCGCGCACAAATCGGTGGTGACGATCTGGGAGAATGGTCGGCGATGACTTCCGCTGCCCTGACCGCGACCGTCGACCTCGGCGCCATCGCGCACAACCTCGATGTGTTGCGTACTGCTTCGAACGCTGCCGTGATGGCGGTCGTGAAAGCCGACGCCTACGGCCACGGCGCCGTGCCGGTCGCGAAGGCGGTGATCGCCGCGGGTGCCGCCGAGCTGGGCGTCGCGCACATCACCGAGGCGCGCGCACTGCGTGCCGCCGGGATCGACGCGCCGATCACCGCCTGGCTGCACACACCGGGTGCGGACTTCTCGGGTGCCGTCACCGACCGCATCGAGATCGCACTGTCTTCCGTCGCTCAGCTCGACGCGGTGGTCGCCGCCGCCCGGGCCACCGGTGTCGCGGCGAGCGTGACGGCCAAGGTGGACACCGGCCTCAACCGGAGCGGCGTCGCCGTCGACGAATGGGACGACTTCGCCGAGAAGCTCGCGAAGGCGCACGCCGAGGGAGCGGTCACCGTCCGCGCGGTGATGTGTCACCTCGCCCGCGGCGACGAACCCGACCATCCCCTCAACAGCGAGCAGGCAGCCCGACTCGACGCCGCGGCCGCCGACCTCGCCCGCCTCGGCGCGGCGCCCGAGATCATGCACATCGCGAACTCGCCTGCGGCACTGACCCGTCCGGACCTGGCGCGCGACCTCGTCCGCCCCGGTATCGCACTGTACGGCCGGACCCCGGTCCCCGAATTCGGCGACTTCGGGCTCATCCCGGCGATGACGCTGTCGGCGCGGGTGGCCCTGGTCAAGAAGGTCGCTGCCGGGCAGGGCGTCTCCTACAGTCACACCTGGATCACACCGCACGACACCGTCGTCGCGATCGTCCCGGCCGGTTACGCCGACGGGGTGCCGCGACTGCTGTCGGGCCGCATCCGGGTGCGCATCGCCGATCGCCTGTTCGACGGCATCGGGCGCATCTGCATGGACCAGTTCGTCGTCGACCTCGGACCAGACGGGGCCGGGGTGCGGGAGGGCGACGAGGTCGAACTCTTCGGCACCGGCGCCCGCGGCGGCGTCACGGCCAAGGACTGGGCCGACGCCATCGGCACCATCGACTACGAGATCGTCTCCCAGGTCGGCAACCGTGCGGTCCGGCGCTACCTGAACGCGGGCCCGGCCCGCGGTGACGCGGTGGCCGACGAGTGAGCGGGGTGAGCGTGGTGGACGATTCCGAACGCGTCGGGCTGCTGGCCGGGTTGGCGGGTGTCGCGGCACTGGGCGGCCTGGCGGCGATCGGCGCGGCGCGCAACATGGCGCGCAAGAGCGTCGTCGGCAGGTCGGATCCCCACGCCGACATCGACCTCACCACGATGTACGACGAGCACGCACGGACCGTGACCACCGACGACGGCCTCGATCTCGCGGTCCGGACCATCGACCTCGGTGACGTCCCGAACGGCGCATATCCCGAGCTCACCATCGTCTTCGTGCACGGGTTCAGCCTGCGGTTGGCGAGCTGGCACTTCCAATGTGAACAGCTTGCCGCCGAGTGGGCCGACCGCAACTACCGCTTCGTCTTCTACGATCACCGCGGCCACGGCGAGAGCGATCCCGCGCCGGCCGAGACCTGCACGATCGCGCAACTCGCCGACGACGCCGCGGCGGTGATCCGCTCGACGGTGACCAGCGGACCCGTTGTGGTGGTGGGGCATTCGATGGGCGGCATGACGGTGATGGGTCTGGCGCGCCGGCACCCGGCGCTGTTCTCGTCCACCGGACCGGTTGCGGGGGTCGGCCTGGTCGCGACCGCCTCGCGGGGCCTGACCGAGGCGGGACTCGGTGAGGGATTGGGCAATCCGGTGATCGACGCCTTCCGCCTGAGCGTCCGCCGCGCACCGCGCCTGGTCCAGGCCGGCCGCGGACTGACCCGCCAGGCCCTCGAACCGGTGCTCGTCGCGGCCAGCTTCGGCCCGGCGTTCTTCAGTCCGGCGCTCGGTAGCGCCGTGGAGAAGATGATCCAGTCCACGCCGATCGAGACCATCGTGAACTTCTTGCACGCCTTGGAGATCCACGACGAGTCGACGGCGCTTCCGGTGCTGGCGCAGGTGCCCACGACCGTCGTGTGCGGCGACAAGGACCGGCTGACGCCGCTGCCGAACTCGGTGCGCATGTACTCCCAGCTCGGCCCGGATTCTCGTCTCGTGGTGGTCAAGGGAGCCGGTCACATGGTCCAGATGGAGGAACCCCGATTGGTCAGCGACGCGATCGTCGATCTCGTGGACCGCGCCCGGGTCGCGCTGCCTGCGCCCCGGCGTCGCTGGTGGAAGCGACGGGCGAAGGCATGAGCCCGGAGAGGCCGCACGCCGGCGGAACCCGCCCGACGCCGGTCACCGACCGCACCGGGACCCGCGAGTTACCGGAGGTCGCCGACACCGAGGCGTTCGGCGCCGAACTCGCCACCGTGTTGTCGCCGGGCGACCTGGTGATCCTCGACGGCCCGCTCGGTGCGGGCAAGACCGCCCTGGCGCGCGGCATCGGCGCAGGTCTGGGGATCGAGGGCCGGGTCACCTCGCCGACCTTCATCATCGCGCGCGAGCACCGGCCGGGCCGTCCCGGAGGGCCGGCGATGGTTCACGTCGACGCGTACCGGCTCGGGCTGGCAGGCGGCGACGGGGACGGGGGACTGGCGCGAGGCGGTCTCGACGAGCTCGACGCCCTGGACCTGGACACGGAGCTGACGAATGCGGTCGTCGTGGTCGAATGGGGTGAGGGTGTGGCCGAGCGGCTGGCGCAGCGCTATCTCGTGGTGCGGTTGCGCCGGGATGTGGACACCGATGTGCGACATGTGGAGTGGGAGTGGGTGAGGTGAGGAATGAGTTCCGGTGAAGGGGGTCTCGGCGCGGCCCGGACGGTGCTCGCGATCGACACCGCGACCGACTCGGTGGTCACCGGGGTCGTCGAACTGACCGGCGACACGATCGCCGATGTGCGGGTGCTCGCCGAACGCGTGGTCACCGACCACCGTCGGCATGCCGAACTGCTCACCACCCTGATCGCGGAATGCCTTGCCGAGTCCGGGATCTCCCGCGACTCGCTGGCCGCGGTGGTCGTCGGATGCGGCCCCGGGCCGTTCACCGGTCTGCGCGTGGGCATGGCCACCGGCGCGGCCTTCGCCGACGCACTCGGCATCCCCGCCCACGGCGTGTGTTCGCTGGACGCGCTCAACCTCGACACGACCCCGCCCGGCGAGGGTTCCGACGTCCTCGTCGTCACCGACGCCCGGCGCCGAGAGGTGTACTGGGCGTTGTACCGCGACGGTGCGCGGGTGCGCGGACCCGAGGTCACCGCCCCGGCGACGGTCGCCGAGGAACTGTCCCCGGTATTCACCGCAGGCGAGGTCGGGGCGGCGTCCGGCTCGGCGTCCCATCTCGAACTGGTCGGCTGGACGGGCGCGCCGCCGCAGGCCACCGTGCCGTCGGCTCGCGGACTCGTCGCGGCGGCCGCTCCCGCGATCATCGCCGGTGAGATCCCCGAACCCCTTGTGCCGCTGTATCTCCGACGTCCCGATGCGGTCGAGCAGAAGGCCCGGAAACTGGGGGCCGCGCGGTGACGGCGCCGGAGCTGATCATCGATGCGCTGACCTACGGCGACATCCCGCAGTGCGCGGCGCTGGAGAAGCTGATGTTCGCCGAGGACTCGCCGTGGCCGGCGTCGGCGTTCCGGGCCGAACTGAACGCGCCCTACAACACCTACTTCGCGGCGCGCGAACGCGCGGGCGGCGAGGTCATCGGCTACGCCGGGATCTCCACGCTCGGTCAGCCCGACGCCTACGAATGCGAGATCCACACGATCGCAGTCGATCCCGCCCATCGCGGGCGGGGGATCGGCAAGGACCTGCTGGAGGCGATGCTGGCGGTGGCCGACGCCGTCGACGCCCCGGTGTTCCTCGAGGTCCGCACCGACAACGACGTCGCGATCACCCTGTACTCCCGGCATGGCTTCAGCACCGCCGGAATCCGCCGGAACTACTATCAGCCGTCCGGTGCGGATGCCTACACGATGTTGCGGGTCCCGAGTTCGGGACGGCCGCTCGACCCCGAGGAGGGCCCGGCATGATCGTCATGGGCATCGAGAGTTCCTGCGACGAGACCGGAGTGGGCATCGTGCGCTGGACGCCGGCCGACGGCGACACCCCCGGCCACGCGACGCTGCTCGCCGACGAGGTCGCCTCGAGCGTCGACGAACACGCCCGTTTCGGCGGCGTCGTCCCCGAGATCGCCTCGCGCGCACACCTCGAGGCCATCGTGCCGACGATGCGCCGTGCTCGTGAGGCCGCCGGCATCGACCGGCCCGACGCCATCGCCGTCACCATCGGGCCTGGGCTCGCGGGCGCGCTGCTCGTCGGCGTCGCCGCGGCCAAGGCCTATGCGCTCGCCTGGGATGTGCCGCTGTACGCGATGAACCATCTCGGCGGGCACGTCGCGGTGGACACCCTCGAGCACGGCCCGATGCCCGAGTGCGTCGCCCTGCTCGTGTCCGGCGGACACACTCATCTGCTGCACGTCACCGATCTCGCCGAGCCGATCGTCGAACTCGGCACCACGGTCGACGACGCGGCGGGGGAGGCCTTCGACAAGGTCGCCCGGATCCTCGACCTCGGATTCCCCGGCGGCCCGGCCCTCGACCGTGCCGCCCGCGACGGCGACCCTGAGGCCATCGCTTTTCCCCGCGGGATGACCGGCCCGCGCGACGCCCGCCACGACTTCTCGTTCAGCGGTCTCAAGACGGCGGTCGCGCGGTACGTGGAGAAGTGTGAGCGCGACGGGGTGGCGGTCCCGGTGGCCGACGTCGCGGCGTCGTTCCAGGAGGCCGTCGCCGACGTGCTCACCATGAAAGCGGTTCGTGCGTGCGGTGATCTGGGAGTCGACACGCTCGTCCTCGGCGGTGGTGCGACCGCCAACTCGCGGATTCGGTCGCTCGCCGAGGAGCGGTGCGCGGCCGCCGGCATCACGCTGCGCGTGCCCAAGCCGCGACTCTGCACCGACAACGGGGTCATGATCGCGACGCTGGGCGCGCACGTGATCGCCGGAGGCGCGGCGCCGTCGCCGCTCACGGTCGCATCCGACCCGGCGATGTCGGTGCGGGTCAGTCAGCTCTGAGGCCTCTTCGGGGGCCCCGACGCGCCGAGCTGTATTCGCGGCGAGCGAAACTCCGGCATTTTGCACCCTCCACCCTTGAGTGCTGGCACTCGCACGTATAGAGTGCTAGTCGGCGCTGAGTGAAGCCTCGGACACCCGCGACGACGAGGTTTTGTCCCAGGGCCATGAACGTGCAGATTCTTTCTCAGTACGAAAGTTGAGGACTCACATCGTGGCGAGCGTGAACATCAAGCCGCTTGAGGACAAGATCCTGGTGCAGGCCGTCGAGGCCGAGACGACCACCGCCTCGGGCCTGGTCATCCCGGACTCCGCCAAGGAGAAGCCGCAGGAAGGCACCGTCATCGCCGTCGGCGAGGGCCGGGTCACCGAGCAGGGCAACCGCGTCCCCGTGGACGTCAAGGAAGGTGACACCGTCATCTACAGCAAGTACGGCGGCACCGAGATCAAGTACGCCGGCGAGGAGTACCTGATCCTGTCGGCGCGCGACGTCCTCGCCGTCATCGGCAAGTAGGACTCGGGCCACACAGACCCCGCGAGTCGTCTCGCGACTCGACGCACCGCCCCGGCTCCCCGTGCAGGGGTACCGGGGCGGTGTGCGTTGTGTCGGACGACTCCCGTGAAGAAAGAGATTCATGGCCAAGCAGATTGAATTCAACGAAACCGCGCGGCGGGCGCTCGAGCGAGGCATCGATCAGCTCGCCGACACCGTCAAGGTCACCCTGGGCCCGCGCGGCCGGCACGTGGTGCTGGCCAAGGCATTCGGCGGACCGAGCGTCACCAACGACGGCGTCACCATCGCTCGTGACATCGACCTCGAGGACCCCTTCGAGAACCTCGGTGCCCAGCTGGTGAAGTCGGTTGCCACCAAGACCAACGACGTCGCAGGCGACGGCACCACCACCGCAACCGTTCTCGCGCAGGCGATGGTCAAGGCCGGACTGCGCAACGTCGCCGCCGGTGCCAACCCGATCGCACTCGGCGTGGGCATCAGCAAGGCCGCCGACGCACTGAGCGAGGCCCTGCTGGCCGCCGCGACCCCGGTCGACGGCGAGCAGTCCATCGCCCAGATCGCCACCGTCTCCTCGCGTGACGAGGAGATCGGCGAGATGGTCGGCAAGGCGATGAGCGTGGTCGGCGCTGACGGCGTCGTCACCGTCGAAGAGGGCTCGGGTCTGCAGACCGAACTCGAGATCACCGAGGGCGTGCAGTTCGACAAGGGCTTCCTCTCGCCGTACTTCGTCACCGACGTCGACAGCCAGGAAGCGGTCCTCGAGGACGCGCTCGTGCTGCTGTACCGCGACAAGATCAGCTCGCTGCCGGAGTTCCTGCCGCTGCTGGAGAAGGTCGTCGAGGCGGGCAAGTCCCTGCTGATCGTCGCCGAGGACGTCGAGGGCGAGCCGCTGTCGACCCTCGTGGTGAACTCGATCCGCAAGACCATCCGCGCCGTCGCGGTGAAGTCGCCGTTCTTCGGTGACCGTCGCAAGGCGTTCATGGAGGACCTGGCGGTCGTCACCGGCGGCACCGTGGTCACCTCCGACGTGGGCCTGACCCTGTCGACCGTGGGCCTGGAGGTTCTCGGTTCGGCGCGTCGTGTCGTCGTCACCAAGGACGCCACCACCATCGTCGAGGGTGCGGGCACCAAGGAGGCCATCGCCGGTCGCGCCGCGCAGCTGCGTCGCGAGATCGAGGCGTCGGACTCCGACTGGGACAAGGAGAAGCTCGCCGAGCGTCTGGCCAAGCTGGCCGGCGGCGTCGCCGTCATCCGCGTCGGTGCGGCCACCGAGACCTCCCTCAAGGAGCGCAAGCACCGCGTCGAGGACGCTGTCGCCGCAGCCAAGGCCGCGGTCGAGGAAGGCATCATCCCCGGCGGCGGTTCGGCCATCGTCCAGGCATCGAAGGTGCTCGACGAGCTCGCCGCCTCGCTGACCGACGACGAGGCGCTGGGCGTCCGCGTGGTCCGGGACGCCGCCAAGGCCCCGCTGTTCTGGATCGCCTCCAACGCCGGTCTCGACGGTGCCGTCGTGGTGTCCAAGGTCGCCGACCTCGGCAAGAACGAGGGCTTCAACGCCGCGAGCCTCACCTACGGTGACCTCGTCGGCGAGGGCATCATCGACCCGGTGAAGGTGACCCGTTCCGCGGTTGTCAACGCCGCGTCGGTCGCCCGCATGGTGCTCACCACCGAGACCGCGATCACCGATCAGCCCGCGCAGGAGCCGGCCGGTCACGCCGGACACGGTCACGCGCACTGAGCTGAGCGCATCGCGCCGGTAGTACACAACACAGGAGCCGGGCATCCTCTGCGGATGCCCGGCTCCTGTGTTGTGTGCGGTGGTGCCGCGGTGGCCCTGATCGTCGGCGGGTCCCTCTCCGCCGGCGGTTACGGACTGCTCAGCTCGCCATGCGGCGGCCGACACCGCGCTTCATCAGCATGCTGCGCTCGGACTCCGAGAGCCCGCCCCAGATCCCGTAGGGCTCGGCCACGGCGAGCGCGTGCTCGCGGCACTGGGCGATGACGGGGCACTGGTGGCACAGTTCCTTGGCCCGACGCTCACGCTGAGCGCGCGCACGGCCGCGTTCACCGTCAGGATGGAAGAACATCGAGGAGTCGACGCCGCGGCAGAGGCCGGACATCTGCCAGTCCCAGATGTCTGCGTTGGGGCCGGGGAGATGGTTGGGCTGAGGCATGGCAGCTGCTCCTTGTCTAGGGCCGCACCGAGGTGCTCGGTGGAGAAACGTCGATTTACTGCAACGCTGGGGCTCACATTAAGCGGGTGTGAGAAATGACGTCAATACCGCTGAAATCGGCGATCCGCCGGGTGAAAGTCTCGGAAATGTTAACGGCGCGTTAGATGAACGGAAGGCGATAGCACAGTGCTGCCCAGCGGTCGGCGTGCCCTCCGACCGGACGAAAGGAACGATCGATGAGCTGCGAGTATTCAGCAAAATGGCGTTTGTCTGGAGGGCGGGAACGCAACGACCATCAAACGACGACCATGTCAACGGTTAACACCGAGGAAATCTGCTTCTTATCCGCCGATGATCTGGTCTCAGGATTAACGTTGGGAATCGTTCGTTAAATTCATGCAAACCAAAAGAGACGTAGTGATCAAGACCACTTCGCAGGGCCTCGACATGGCCCCTGAACTGCGTTGGAAGGCGGCCGTGGAGGCGGGAGGACGCGGTGAGTACGCCGCGGCGCTCACCGAGCTGGCCCGGCTGGGCGAGGACGTGCGGTCCGCGCACGGGTCGATGCCGCGCGGACCGGGGGCCGCGGCACTGCTGTCACTGTGCCGCAGCACGACGGCCTCTCTACTGCGTCAGGGCGGACGCCACGACCTCTCGCTGGGGCTCGACGGTCTCGCGTTCGCGACCGTCGCGGGGATCGACCCGGCACCGGGCGGCGAGGCAGGTGTCGACCCGGTGCGGGCCGCACGCGCCGACGCCCTCATCGGGCTGGCCGCGGACAACCTCGGTCTCCTTCGTTTCGGAGCGTCGGCGCGAGTCCTCGATCGTGCGCGGTCACTGCTGTCCGATCCCGCCGAAGACTGGGTCTCGGCACCGCCGGTCGACTGGCCCACCCACGGCCGGTGCCGGCTTCGCTGGGAGTGGGTCAGCGCCGAACTCGGCCTGTACTCCGGAGACGTCGCGGCGGGGTTGGCCCACGCGGAGGCCGGCGACTTGCTGGTCCGGCATCTGACCGACACCTCCGACGTACCGGCGCGGCACCGCGTGAAGACCTCTCTCATCCATGCGGCAGCCCTCGCGGGTGTGGGGGAGGTCGAGGCGTCGGCCGCCCGGGCCCGCAACGTAGTCGTCGACGCAGGTGAACACGGTCTGCTGCCGCTGGAGTGGGCGGGACTGAGCCTGCTCACCGGGATGGTCGCGGCGTCTGATTCAGAGGAGAAGAGGCACCGGGACCTTCGCGCCACGCTGATCGGCAAGGGCATGGCACTGATGCCCGAGGGCTGATGGCTAAGGTGTTTGAGGGTCTGCCCCGGCGTTGTCACGACGTTCCGGGGTGTCGGGGCCCGTAACAGGACCGGCTCACAAACGGTCAACCGATCTGTAACACGGGGATTCCTACGCGCGATGAAGCTGACAGGTGGTGAGTTGGACGACGCCGTCCGGGCCGCGGGCCAGGGTGATCGTGCAGCTCTCACATCAGTTCTCGAAAGCGTGCAGGAACCGATCCTGCGCTATTGCCGAGGGCGAATCGGAATCGGAGAACGTCATCTGTTCTCCGCAGATGACATCGCGCAGGAGGCTTTGATGGCGGTGATGACCGCGCTGCCCCGTTATCGGGACCAGGGCAAGCCGTTCATGGCCTTCGTCTACGGCATCACCTCACACAAGGTCGCCGACGCCATGCGGGTCGCCGCCCGGGTCAAGGCCGATCCGGTGGAGGACGTGCCCGAGGTCGGACACGTCACCGGTGGGCCGGAGCAGTCGGCTCTCGACGCCGACAGCAGCAGGCGGATGCGCGCATTGCTCGACATACTTCCGGAGAAGCAGCGCGAGGTGCTGGTACTCCGGCTGGTCGTCGGCATGTCAGCCGAGGAGACGGCCCAGATGATCGGAAGCACCGCGGGTGCGGTTCGAGTCGCCCAGCACCGGGCGCTGGCCAAGTTGAAGGACGAGTTGAAACGGACAGGAGGTCACGATGAGCGGAGGATCTGACTGGCGTCATCGTCGCTCTGTCCACGGGCGTGATCAGCTCGGCCGTCCCGGCCGGCCGCCGGCCCATGGTCGGGGACCCGGTCCGAGTGGCCCGTCCACCGGTGGTCCCGTGTCCGGCGACGACGCCCTCGAGCGCGAACCGATCGTGCTCGGCGGGGAGTCGCTGGACCTCGCCGAGGTCGGTTTCGACGAGAACTTCCTCGAGGCGCTCTCCCACGACGTTCCCGTCCCCACGCGTGACGACGCGGAATATGAACTCGCCGAACTTCTCTCGGGCTGGCGCAACGAGACCGTGTCGGCCCCGGTGCCGGAGCTGGTCTCCGTCGACGACGTCGAGCGGGCCATCGAGAGCACCGAACGCGCGAGTCGTGGCCGTCGCATGGTGCGCCACCTCCGCGTCGTGTCCGGCGCGGCCGCGATCGTCATCGTGGCGGCCGCCGGCCTGACCGTCCTGTCCGAGGGCTCGCAGCCGGGTGACCCGTTGTGGGGCGTCAAGCAGGTCGTGTTCGCCGAGGCCGCCTCCGAGACCCAGGCGGCCCACGACGTACGCGCCAACCTCGAACGCGCCGAGGCGGCCATCGCCGCCGGCGACACCGCGGCGGCCGCGAGCTTCATCGCCAAGGCCCAGGGCAGCATGGGGCCGATGCGCGACAAGGACACCCGCGAGGAGATGTCGGACTGGATGAACCGGCTGCGCGCCGGGGCCGGTCTGCCGACCACCAGGGAGGCCACGTCGTCGGCCGATCGGTCGGAGCCCGCGGTGACCGAGTCGGGTGAGCCGACCACGAATCCGGACGTGCGCAACCGGTCCGGGGAGCCGTCGCCCTCCGACACCTCCGTGACCACGACTCCCACGACCAAGGTGCCCACCCCGGTCGAGGAGCCCGGTCAGAGCGAGGAGCCGGTGCCGTCGAGCCCACCGAGCGAGCCGACCGAAGAGGTGCCGCCCACGAGTTCCTCGATGACGCGGACACCTGCCGACTTCCCGGCGTTCCCGTGGACGCCGCCGCCCGGCGTCGACGCGTCCGAGGGTCGTCCCCGCTAGACCCGCACGAACCACACACGACTGCGCCCGTACCGAGATCGGTACGGGCGCAGTCGTGTGAGAGGGATCGGTGGTCTGTGGGCCCCGAGGGTCAGCGGCCTTCGTCGTAGTGGTTGCGGGCGTCGGCGTAGCCGCGGCAGTAGTCCCAGGTGACGTAGGCGTCGGGGCGCGGGTCGACGGCCGGCTCATGCGGGCGGACGGTGCCGTCGATGAGGAGCTGGATCAGGTTCGCGCGGAGCATGTCCCAGTCGTGGTAGTGATCCTCGTGGCAGTCATCGCACACGACGACGAGGCCCCGGACGCCGCGGTGGGCGAGCAGCGCCTCGTAGACGGCGAGGTCGGCCAGGTCTTCTTCGACCGCCAGCCGCTCGTTCTCGTCCAACGGGATGCCCGGCTCCACGCTGTCCAATGCGGAAGCGGGGTCGCTCGGGTCGTCGGCGAACGGGTCCGGCGGGAGGCCGGGTGGCAGGTGGTCACGCACCCCACCACCGTAGCCGATCCCGGGGCTGTCACGCCGCAGGCATCCGAAGGTATTCAGGCGATATACGGCAGGCGCCGGGGAGGCGGGAACACGGCCTCCCGGACGCGTCCCCGGCGCACAGTGCACGTGTGACGATCGCCGCATCCATCGAGTCGATACGATGGACCGATGACGCATGTTCGCACCGGTGGAGACGATCCCGGCAAGGTCGCAATGCTCGGCCTGACCTTCGACGACGTCCTCTTGTTGCCCTCGGCCTCGGACGTGATCCCCAGCGAGGTCGACACCTCCTCGCGGGTGACCAAGAACGTGACCCTTCGCGTGCCGCTGGTGAGCTCGGCGATGGACACCGTGACCGAGTCTCGCATGGCCATCGCGATGGCGCGCGCCGGCGGTATGGGCGTGCTGCACCGCAACCTGTCCATCGAGGCGCAGGCGGCCCAGGTCGAGACAGTCAAGCGGTCCGAGGCCGGCATGGTGACCGATCCCGTCACCTGTTCGCCGACCCACACCCTCGCCGAGGTCGACGCGATGTGCGCGCGGTACCGCATCTCCGGCCTGCCCGTCGTCGACGACAAGGGCGAGCTCATCGGCATCATCACCAACCGCGACATGCGTTTCGAGGTCGACCAGAACCGTCCGGTCGCCGAGGTCATGACCAAGGCGCCGCTCATCACTGCGCAGGAGGGCGTCTCCGCCGAGGCCGCCCTGGGGCTGCTGCGTCGCAACAAGATCGAGAAGCTGCCGATCGTCGACGGCAACGGTCGCCTCACCGGTCTGATCACCGTCAAGGACTTCGTCAAGACCGAGCAGCACCCGAACGCCACCAAGGACTCCGACGGCCGTCTGCTCGTCGGCGCGGCCGTGGGCACCGGTGGACCCCAGTGGGACCGTGCGATGGCGCTGACCGATGCCGGCGTCGACGTGATCATCGTCGACACCGCCCACGCGCACAATCGTCTGGTGCTCGACATGGTCGCCAAGCTCAAGGCCGAGGTCGGCGACCGCGTCGACGTCGTCGGCGGCAACGTCGCCACCCGTGAGGCCGCTCAGGCCCTCATCGACGCCGGTGCTGATGCGGTGAAGGTCGGCGTCGGACCGGGCTCCATCTGCACAACCCGCGTCGTGGCTGGCGTCGGCGCACCGCAGATCACCGCGATTCTCGAGGCCGTCGCCGTCTGCCAGAAGGCCGACGTACCGGTCATCGCCGACGGCGGTCTGCAGTACTCGGGCGACATCGCCAAGGCCCTTGCGGCCGGTGCGTCGACCGCGATGCTCGGTTCGCTGCTCGCCGGGACCGCCGAGGCTCCCGGCGAACTCGTGCTCGTCAACGGCAAGCAGTTCAAGAGCTACCGCGGCATGGGTTCGCTCGGCGCGATGCAGGGACGCGGCCAGGCCAAGTCGTACTCCAAGGACCGCTACTTCCAGGACGACGTCCTCAAGGAGGAGAAGCTGGTCCCCGAGGGCATCGAGGGTCGGGTGCCGTTCCGCGGCCCGCTGTCCCAGGTGATCCACCAGCTGGTGGGTGGCCTGCGCGCCGCGATGGGTTACACCGGGTCGTCGTCGATCACCGATCTGCAGACGGCGCGGTTCGTCCAGATCACCGCGGCCGGGCTCAAGGAGTCGCATCCGCACGACATCACTCTCACCGCCGAGGCGCCCAACTACTATTCCCGCTGACGTCTCCTCGGTCGTTCCCGCCGGTCCGCCCGGACCGGGGACACCGTAGGGTCGTTGTGCAGCTGAACTCCCCGGAGCCTGAACACTCAGAAAGGCGCACTGGTGCGTGACCTCGTCGAAATCGGCATGGGCCGGACGGCCCGACGGACCTACGAACTGGACGACATCAGCATCGTCCCGTCCCGTCGGACCCGTTCCTCCAAGGACGTCTCCACCGCGTGGCAGATCGATGCCTACCGGTTCGAGTCGCCGATCCTGAGCCACCCGACCGACGCCCTGGTGTCGCCGTCGGTGGCCATCGAACTCGGCAAGCTCGGCGCGCTCGGCGTCATCAACGGTGAAGGACTGTGGGCACGGCATCGCGACGTCGACGCCAAGCTCGAGGAGCTGGCCGCCATCGCCGCCGGCGATCCCGATCCCTATGCCGCGGTGCGTCATCTGCAGAAGCTGCACGCGGCACCCCTCGACAGCGGTCTGCTCGCCGAGGCGGTGGCGCAGGTGCGCGACGCCGGTGTCACCACCGCGGTCCGCGTCAGCCCGCAGCACGCGCCGGAACTCACCCCTGCGCTGCTCAAGGCCGGTGTCGAGCTCCTCGTCGTGCACGGCACGATCATCTCGGCCGAGCACGTCGCCCAGGTCGACGGCGAGGGTGCCCGGGAACCGTTGAACCTCAAGACGTTCATCGCCGATCTCGACATCCCGGTCATCGCGGGTGGTGTGCACGACCACCGCACCGCGCTGCACCTGATGCGTACCGGTGCGGCCGGTGTGTTCGTCGGTTACGGCTCGGCCGCGGGCGCGACCACCACCGGTGAGGTGCTGGGCATCGGCGTGCCGATGGCCACCGCCATCGCCGACGCCGCCGCCGCCCGCCGCGACTACCTCGACGAGACCGGCGGACGGTACGTCCACGTCATCGCCGATGGCGACATCCACAACTCGGGCGACCTGATCAAGGCCATCGCCTGTGGTGCCGACGCCGCTGTGCTCGGTACGCCGCTCGCCGCCTCCGCGTCGGCTCCCGGTGGTGGCTGGTACTGGCCGTCGGCCGCCGCCCACCCCGACACCCCGCGCGGCGCGCTCCTGCAGGTGGCCGGCAACGCCGACCGCCCGAGCCTGGAGCGCGTCCTCAACGGTCCGTCCGACGACCCGTTCGGCGAGCTCAACCTCGTCGGCGCCCTGCGTCGCGCGATGGCCAAGGCCGGATACTGCGACCTCAAGGAGTTCCAGCGGGTGGGGCTTTCCGTCCACGCCTAGTTAGGGTGACCTGGGTCATCCCATGTGACAACGACCATTAGCATCGTATTCATGGGTGTGAAGAAGCGATCCGACAGCTCCGCGGACTTCGACGTCCTCATCGTCGGATCCGGTTTCGGCGGCAGCGTGAGCGCGCTGCGACTCGTGGAGAAGGGCTACCGCGTCGGCGTCATCGAGGCGGGTCGCCGTTTCGAGGACGACGAGTTCGCGAAGACCTCATGGCGTCTCAACCGCTGGCTGTGGGCGCCGAAGCTGGGCCTGTACGGAATCCAGCGCATCCACGCGCTCAAGGATGTGATGATCCTGGCCGGTGCGGGTGTGGGCGGCGGTTCGCTGAACTACGCGAACACGCTGTACAAGCCGCCGACGCCGTTCTTCACCGACCCCCAGTGGAACCACATCACCGACTGGGAGGACGAGCTCACGCCGTACTACGACCAGGCCCGGCGGATGCTCGGCGTGGTCAAGAACCCGACTGTCACCTCTTCCGACCGGATCGTCGCCGAGGTGGCGGAGGAGATGGGCGTCGGCCACACCGTGACCCCCACGCCCGTCGGCGTGTTCTTCGGAGCCAAGACCGGACTCGCCGGCGCACCCGGAGAGACGGTGCCCGACCCGTACTTCGGCGGCGCGGGACCCGACCGCACTGCCTGCACCGAATGCGGAGCCTGCATGACCGGCTGCCGCGTCGGCGCCAAGAACACGCTGCTGAAGAACTACCTCGGACTCGCGGAACGCAACGGTGCCACCATCGTCGACCGCACCACGGTCGACTCGCTCGTCCAGCGTGCCGACGGCTCGTGGCAGGTCGGCACACACCACTCGTCCTCGTGGGGACCGCTGGGACGACGCAAGCGCACCTTCACCGCCGGTCACGTGATTCTCGCCGCCGGAACGTTCAACACCCAGCGTCTGATGCATCACGCGAAACTGACCACGCTGCCGCAGATCTCGGATGCGATGGGACAGCTGACGCGTACGAACTCGGAGTCGATCCTGGGCGCGATGGGTTCGCGGATCGATCCGGAGAACGACTACTCGCGCGGCGTCGCGATCACCTCGTCGTTCTACCCGGAGCCGAACACCCACATCGAGCCGGTGCGATATGGCAAGGGCTCCAACGCGATCGCCTACCTGCAGACGTTGCTCACCGACGGCGGCACGCGCCGCAACCGGTTCGGGCAGTTCCTGAAACAGGTCGCGAAGAACCCGTTCCTGCTGGTTCGGCTGCTCGTCGTGAAGCAGTGGAGCGAACGCACGGTGATCGCGCTGGTCATGCAGAACAACAACAACTCGCTGACGACCTTCGTGCGCAAGCGGGGACCGCTGCGCTACGTCACCAGCAAGCAGGGACACGGCGAGCCGAACCCGACGTGGATCCCCAAGGGCAACGAGGCAACTCGCCGGATCGCCGCCAAGATGAACAGCGGCATCGCCGGTGGCACGTGGGGCGACATCTTCAACATGCCGCTGACCGCCCACTACCTCGGCGGGTGTGCGATCTCCGACGACCCGTCCTCCGGCGTCATCGACCCCTACCAGCGCGTGTGGAACTACCCGACGCTGCACGTCACCGACGGTGCATCGGTCTCGGCGAACCTCGGTGTGAACCCGTCGCTCACGATCTGTGCCCAGGCCGAGCGCGCGATCGCGTTGTGGCCGAACAAGGGTGAGGAAGACCGCCGGCCGTCGCAGGGGCAGTCGTACCAGCGCATCGATCCCTCGACGCCCAAGGCGCCGGTCGTCCCCGCGGATGCGCCCGGGGCGCTGCGCCTGCCGATCACGCCGATCACCCGACCGGGCGTCACCGCCTGACCGGACTCCGGAGAAGAAATGTGGCTGTGCATGGCACGCATGACTTCTACGGGTTGCGGCTAGTCGAGCCCGCGGGCGGTGAGGGTGTCGGCGAACCCGTCCGCGGTGCGGAGCGCGGCGAGCACCACCGGCGCCACCAGGATGCGCGGACCCGGCCGCAGCCCACGCGCCTTGCGTGCCTCGTCGACCTCGCGCACCACCTCGACCATCAGCGGGATCGCTCGGATCGTCAGTGCCAGAGCGATGGCGATCAGGTCGGTGCGCACGCCCACGTGGCGCAGCGGACCCAGGCCGCGGACAATGGCGTCGAGCATGTCGGTGGTGCGGGTCGTCAGTGTGACGATCGTGGCGAGCGCGACCGACAACGCCAGCACGCCGCAGATCACCACGGCGCGTCGCCAATCGGTGAAGATCACCTGAAAAGCGAAGATGAACAACAACATCCAGAGCAGCGGGCGGAGTTGACGCCAGGCCTCGACCGGGCCGATCCCGGCGAGCGCGAACGTCGCCGCGACCGCGAGGGTCGCGATCCCCAACGCGGGCAGCGTCCGCACGGTCAGCGACATCACCAGGATCGCCACGGCCATCGCGACGAACTTGACCCCCGGCGGGAGCCGGTGCACCAGGGTGTTCCCGGGACGGTAGACGCCGAGGACGTTCACGACATCAGTGTGCGGTAGTAGGCGAGCGCCGGCGAGGGCTCGTCGTCGGCGACCACCCGGCCGTCGTCGATGACGATGACGCGGTCGAAGCCGTCGAGGATGTCGAGGTCGTGACTGACGACGATGAGTTGCTCGTCGAGCGTCGCGAAGACGTCGGTGAGCATGCGCGTGTTGCGGAGGTCGAGCAGTGTCGTCGGCTCGTCGGCGACGATGATCGCCGGGTCGGTGACGAAGATCGATGCGAGCGCGAGGAGCTGTTTCTGCCCGCCGGACAGCCGTTGGGCGGGATGGTCGGCGTGCTCGCCCAGCCCGAAACGCTCGAGCACCTCGAGAGCCCGGATCGCGCGCTGCTTCTTGTCTAGGTCGGTGCGGCGCAACGACAGTTCGATGTCCTCGATGACCGTCGGCATGATGATCTGCCGGTCGGGGTCGGAGAAGATGAACCCGACGCGGCGACGGACCTGACGTTTGTTGCGGGAGACGTCGAGACCGTCGACCGTCACCATGCCCGTCCCGGGCACGACGAGCGCGTTGATCATCCGCGCCAGGGTCGACTTCCCGCTGCCGTTGGCCCCGACGATGCCGATCCGGTTCTCGGTGAGATTCAGCGAGACGTCACGCAGCACGACCCGGTCGTCGTGGGCGTGCGAGACGTTCGTGAACTCGATCATCGAAGCGGGGCGATCGCGGAGCGGCTCAGCTGCCGGCGCCGGCGCGCCGGGACAGTCGGAGCGGCTCGATGAGGCCGGGGCGACCGCGATGGATCTGCGCGGCCACCACCGCGGCGACGACGACCTTGATGACGTCGCCGATGATGAACGGGCCGTTCGACGTGATCGCCGCCCACACCGTCAGGTCGGTGCGCAGGACCAATCCGATCACCCCGAACAGGTACAGGGCGAACATCCCGCCCAGCGCGTTGATCCCGATGCCCCAGAGAACGCGGTAGCGCGGTTTGTCGCCGACGGACATCATCGCCGCGGTGAGCACGCCGATCACGATGACCGCGGGCAGGAAGCCGACGAAGTAGCCGGCGGTCGGGGAGGCCAGCGCGGTGAGGCCGCTGCGTCCGCCCGACAGGATGGGGAGTCCGGCGATGGCCAGCACCATGAAGATGACGACGGCGAGGGTGCCCTTCCTGGGTCCCAGGACGGCTCCCGCCAGGATCACACCAAGGGTCTGGAACGTGATCGGCACGCCACTGGTGCCGATGTTGATGGTCCCGGGCAGGCCGAGTGCGGCGATCAGCGCGGCGAAAACGGCGGCCTGGGTGAGATCGCCGATGCTCAGCGACCATGCGGTGGTACGGGGAGATGCAGTCATGTCGGTGTCGAAGTATTTCACGTCGTGGTCGACCACTAGACTCGACGGGGTGACAGACTCTTCTGCAGAGGATTTCCTCGAGGGCCCGCGGCCCGTACTCGTCGTCGACTTCGGAGCGCAGTACGCGCAGCTGATCGCACGGAGAGTGCGTGAGGCCCGGATCTACTCCGAGGTGATCTCCCACGACGCGCCGCTGGCGAAGATCCAGGAGAAGAACCCGGTCGCGATCATCCTCTCGGGCGGACCGGCGTCGGTGTACGCCGAGGACGCCCCCGAACTCGATCCCGCCGTATTCGACCTGGACATCCCGGTCTTCGGCATCTGCTACGGCTTCCAGGCGATGGCCGCGAAGCTCGGTGGCGAGGTCGCGAACACCGGTGGCCGCGAGTTCGGCCGCACCACCCTGACGGCGAACGGCGAGGGCATCCTGCACCAGGGCCTCTCCGACACCCAGCCGGTGTGGATGAGCCACAACGACGCGGTGCAGCACGCGCCGGAGGGCTTCACCGTCACCGGTTCGACGCCCGGCGCCCCCGTCGCGGCGTTCGAGAACCTCGAGCGCCGCATGGCCGGCGTCCAGTACCACCCCGAGGTGCTGCACACCCCGCACGGCCAGCAGATCCTCACCCGCTTCCTCTACGAGGTCGCCGGTCTCGAGGCCACCTGGACCGCGGCGAACATCGCCGACGCCCTCATCGACGCGGTCGCCGATCAGATCGGCGACGGCCGGGCGATCTGCGGTCTGTCTGGCGGTGTCGACTCCGCGGTGGCCGCCGCGCTGGTGCAGCGCGCCATCGGTGACCGCCTCACCTGTGTCTTCGTCGACCACGGACTGCTCCGCGCCGGTGAGCGCGAGCAGGTCCAGCACGACTTCGTCGGCGCGACCGGCGCCAAGCTCGTGACCGTCGACGCCGCCGACACGTTCCTCAAGGAGCTGTCCGGTGTCAGCGACCCGGAGACCAAGCGCAAGATCATCGGCCGCGAGTTCATCCGTTCCTTCGAGGGCGCGGTGAGCGAGGTCCTCGGCGAGGAGGCCGAGTCGGGGGAGAAGGTCGAGTTCCTGGTCCAGGGCACCCTGTACCCCGACGTCGTGGAATCCGGTGGCGGCAGCGGCACCGCGAACATCAAGAGCCACCACAACGTCGGCGGCCTGCCCGACGACCTCGAGTTCAGCCTCGTCGAGCCCCTGCGCCTGCTGTTCAAGGACGAGGTCCGCGCCGTCGGTCGCGAGCTCGGCCTGCCCGAGGAGATCGTGGCACGCCAGCCGTTCCCGGGCCCGGGTCTGGCTATCCGCATCGTCGGCGAGGTGACCGCCGATCGCCTGGAGATGCTGCGCAAGGCCGACCTCATCGCCCGCGAGGAGCTGACCGCCGCCGGCCTCGACGCCCAGATCTGGCAGTGCCCGGTGGTGCTGCTGGCCGACGTCCGCAGCGTCGGCGTCCAGGGCGACGGCCGTACCTACGGACACCCGATCGTGCTGCGTCCCGTCTCGAGCGAGGACGCGATGACCGCCGACTGGACCCGCGTGCCCTACGAGGTCCTCGAGGTCATCTCGACGCGCATCACCAACGAGGTTCCCGACGTCAACCGCGTCGTCCTCGACGTGACGAGCAAGCCGCCGGGCACCATCGAGTGGGAATGACCGAACGCAATCAGGCCGGCGTGATCATCGCGCCGGCCTGATTGCATTCACCCCTCGTCCCTCATCCCCGGCTACGCGTTCCGGAGATGATGAGGATCAGGCCGATCAGCAGTCCGACGCCGACGGCGGCCCAGCCGAGGTCGGCGGCGTCGGGGAGTGCCGGTCCGCCGGCGAGTCCCCAGCCCGCGACCGCCAGGGCCGCGATGCCCACGATCCCCAATCCCGGTGCACGATGGGTTGATTCGGCGTAGTCGTCGGCGGCGTTCGGGCCGCTGTCGGTTTGCTCGTTCATCGGGTGACCCGAACCTCTCCCATGCCGGTGTGTGCGTCGATCTCGAGAACGGGCCCGTCGGTGCCGTCACGTCCGCCGTCGAGTCCGGCGGGACACTCGATGTCGCCGACGCCGGTGTCGCAGGTGACGCGGACGTTCATGTTCTCGGGCAACGCGACCTCGATGACGCCCATCCCGTTCCGTAGTTCCACCCGCCGGTCGGCGGTGAGGTCGATCTCTCGTAGGTCGAGGGTCATCTCACCCATCCCGAGGGTGTACTCGGGCTGGATGTCGTTCTCGCTCAGTGGCTTCCAGTTGCGATCGCCGACCCCGCCGGTGGGCAGGGTGACACCGGAGACCGTGGTGGTCACGATGGTCGCGATACCCAGCAGGATGGCGACGGGCAGCAGGCCGGTGCTGTGCTCGCCGGTGCGCCGGCGCAGTGTCGCGGCCAGCACGAGGCCGGCACCGACGACCGCCAGAGACAGGGAGAGGATGCGTGGCACGGTGAACCAATCGACTCCAGCCTGATGCAGGGCCGTCCCGATCGCTCCGACGATGACCGCGAGCCCGAGGACGATCAGCGTCAACGGTGACCGGCGACGACGCTGCTCGACCGGCTTCACCGGTGTGGCGGGTTCGGGCAGATCCCACGCGAACGGGGCGACGCCCAGCGGATCCCAGGCCGGCGGGGCGGTGTCGATGTCGTCGGAGGCGGGCACCGGGGTCGGCAGGGGAGACCAGCGTTGCGTGCCGGCCGAAGCGGTGTCGACGTCGTTCTGGCTCAAGCCCGTCTCCTCTGTCGCCGCGAAGTTCACGGCCGGCTCGGTGGTGGGGTTCACGTTCGTCGCCGGACTCGGCTGCGTTCCGGGGCCGTATGTGGGTTTCTGCAAGTCGACGCCCGGGGCGTTCGTCGGGGTCGGTGTGTTCGCCGGGACACCGGTGGTCCCGGTGCCGGCCATGGCGCGCGGGACCCAGCGTTCGAACTGCCCCGCCGTCGGCGGCGGCACCACGACGTCGGTGACGGCGACGGTGTCGATGCTGGTGCCGGGCGGGGGCGTCGGGGTGCGCAGGTGGAGCAGGTACCACCCGCCGAGCATGAGGATCGCGCCGACCAGTCCGCCCGATCCCCAGGTGCGGTTCGGGCCGACCGAGGTGACGATGACGATCGCGAGGACGGCCAGCACGATGAACTGCGGGTTGCCCCAGCCGTGGCCGCGGTGACCGCCGCGACCACCGGAGTGGGCGGCGCGAAGGGCCTCGGTGTGGGCGCGCTGCCGGCCCGGGAACGCGATCCACGCGGCCAGGTACAGGATCAGCCCGCTGCCGCCGAAGAAGGCGGACACCACGAAGGCGATCTTCACGAGCGTCGGATCGACGCGGTAGCGGGCCGCGATGCCACTGCACACGCCGGCGATGGTCCGGTTCTCCGGACGGTAGGGGCGTGTCGACCACATCTCCCTGAGCTGATTCTGGAACTCCTTGGTGTCCATGGCGATCATCGTGCTCTCCCGGGCACCCGCAGCACATCGGGTGATCCCCTGATTTCCGCCCGGGGGTGATCGGGGGGACGAACCTCCACCCCGAGACCGCGGGCACAGAAACAGGGGTGAACCCCGATGTCCGGATTCGTCGCCCGTGGGAACATCGAGGGGTGAGTGGAACGGAGGTGGAGCCTGCCCCGCGGCTGGTACGACGGGACGGCGGCCGGGTGGTCGCCGGGGTCGCCGGTGGCATAGCCGACCATCTGGGGGTCGACGTCTTCCGCGTCCGGATCGTGTTCGTGGTGCTCGCCGCGCTGGCCGGTGCCGGGGTCGCGGCCTACGGGCTGCTGTGGTTCTTCTGCCCACCCGGCAAGGACACCGCACCGCCCGCACCGGGCGAGCGCCGGCAGTCACTCGGACTCGCGGTGATCGGGCTCGTGGCGATGTCGGTCGTCGGCTTCGCCGCGTCGGGCACGCCCGCGGAATACCTCGTCCCCTTCGTGTTCGTCGCCATCGGCGCGAGCCTGGTGTGGCGCGAGTTCGACACCTCTCACCGCGCGCCGCGTGCCCCGCTGCTCACCTGGACACGGCTCATCGGCGGGGTGCTGCTGGTGGTCGGCGGATTGGTGGTGATCGTCCTCGCCGGCGATCGCAGCTTCGGCGGACTCAACTCGACGATCCTCGCGGTGATCGCGACCCTGATCGGCGTCGTGCTGCTCACCGTGCCGCTGTGGATGCGGATGTGGCGCGCCCTCAACGAGGAACGTGCCGCACGCATCCGCAATGCCGAACGCGAGGAGATCGCCTCGCACCTACACGATTCGGTGCTGCAGACCCTCGCACTGATCCAGAAGAAGGCCCATCGCCCGGAGGAGGTCGCGCGCCTCGCCCGCAGCCAGGAACGCGAGCTGCGTGCGTGGCTGTTCGGCGACCCCGCCCAGGAGCGCGGCTCGCTCGCCGCGGCGCTGCGCAGCGTCGGCGCGGAGGTCGAGGACGCCTACGGGGTCGAGGTCGAGATCATCACCGTCGGCGACCTGCGGCCCCGCGACGCACGTGATGCGAAGCGCTGGTCGGCGCTGGCGGGCGCGGCCCGGGAGGCGTTGGTCAACGCGGCCAAACATTCCGGTGAGCGCACGGTCGACGTGTACAGCGAGGTGACCGACGATCAGGTCGAGGTGTTCGTCCGCGACCGCGGAGTCGGCTTCGACCCGGACGTCGTCGACGACGACCGCCAGGGCATCAGCCGGTCGATCCGGGCGCGGATGGAACGGATGGGTGGCCGCGTGGCGATCACCTCGACACCGAGGCGCGGCACCAACGTCGCGCTCACGATGCCGCGCATCGACGGTGTGGCGGGGACCGAGGTCGCGGGCGAGGTCGCGGCGTCCCCGGTGGAACAGCTGCAGTCAGAGAACGAATTGACGGACGACCGGAAGGTGAGATGACGACCCCCGAGCAGATCCCGAACCCGACGGACACGACGGCCGACGCGGCAGCGTCGTACAACGCCGACGCCGCGGCGTCGACCTACACCGTGTACCTCGTCGACGACCACGCCGTGTTCCGTTCCGGGGTGCGCGCGGAACTGGCCGACGAGTCGGGGCTACGTGTGGTCGGGGAGGCGGGCGCCGTGCCGGAGGCGATCGCCGGGATCGTGGCCACCGCACCGGATGTGGTGCTCCTCGATGTCCACATGCCCGCCGGCGGCGGGGTTGCGGTGCTGCGGGGCGTCCTCGACCGGGTCGGCGCCGATGCGGAGACGGCGCCGGTCTTCCTCGCCCTCAGCGTCTCCGATGCCGCCGAGGACGTGATCGCGACGATCCGGGCAGGCGCCCGCGGGTATGTCACCAAGACGATCGACGGCGCCGAACTGGCCGACGCGGTGCGCCGGGTCGCCGAGGGCGATGCGGTGTTCAGCCCCCGGCTGGCCGGATTCGTGCTGGACTCGTTCACCGGGAAGTCGTCGGCGCCCGAACCGCCGCTGGACCCCGAACTCGACTCCCTCACCCGCCGTGAACTCGAGGTGTTGCGGCTGCTGGCCCGCGGCTACACCTACCGGGAGATCGCCGAGGAACTCTTCATCTCGATCAAGACCGTCGAGACGCACGCGTCGAACGTGCTGCGCAAGACCCAGCAGTCCAACCGGAACGCGCTGACCCGCTGGGCGGCCACGCGCCACATCGGCTGATCCCGCGGGAGCGTTTACCTCCCGCGGGCGCTATCCGGTAAGCGGGAAGGAATCGGCCACGCGGGAGCTGCGGCGCATTCAACTCCAAAGCCCTAGCGCAGCAGCGCGATCGCCAGGACCACGAGCACTGCCAGCACAGCGAAGAACACGAACACCGACACCGCGAGTGCGGTGCTCGAGGTCGCGGAGTTGCGGGTCGGTTCTCCGTAGCCGGGGTTCATCGGCTGACGGTGGGGCGACGACGACTGGGACGTCATCGAATACGGCGGCGTCGACATCAGGGTCGGGGAGTGGTGCTCCTGGCGGGTGTGTGGGATGTCGCGTGAGCCGCGGTCGCCGGCCAGGGTCGGGGCGTAGGGCGGCAGCGTCGCGCCCGCCACCGGGCGGTGAGGCCCTGTGGTCGACGATCGGTTGTTGCGCTGCGCCCACACGGGCGTACCGGCGCCGGGGCGGGTGATGAGTCCGGTGAGTACCTGGTCCTTGGTGCCGCGCGAACCCGCCGCGAACGCGGTGAGGGCATCGCGTGCCTCGGCCATCGTCGGCCGCTTCGTCGGGCTCGGTTCCAGCAGGCGCAACAGGACCGGTTCGAGGTCGCCGGCCTTGGTCATCGGATTGATCCGCGCACGAGCGACCTTGTGCAGCAAGGCGATCGAGTTGTCATCGACGCCGAACGGCGGCTGACCTTCGACCATCGTGTAGATCGTGGCGCCCAGCGAGTAGACGTCGGAGGCCTCCATCGGCTCCGCGCCGCGAGCCACCTCGGGCGCGAAATAGGCTGGGGTGCCGGTGATCACGCCGGTCTGGGTGAGGGTGACGTCGTCCTTGGCCCGCGAGATCCCGAAGTCGGTGATCTTGACGAGCCCGGCGTTGCGGCCGCCCTCGGCGATCAGGATGTTGCCCGGCTTGATGTCGCGGTGCACGATCCCGGCAGCGTGGGCCTCGACCATCGCGTCGGCCACCTGCGCGCCGATCTGGGCCGCTTCCCTCGGCTCGAGTGTTGTTACGGCGTGCAGGATCTGGGCGACGCTGCGCGACGGCAGGTATTCCATCACCAGCCACGGCTCGCCGCGGTCGAGGGCGACGTCGTGCATCGCGATGGCGTTGCGATGGGACAGCTTCGCCGCGATGCGACCCTCGCGCATCGCGCGCTTGCGGACGTTGTCCGCGGAATCCTCGGTGAGGCCCTCGGTGGAGACGACCTGCTTGACGGCCACGTCGCGATCGAGGAGTTGATCGCGGGCCAGCCACACCGTGCCCATGCCGCCGCCGCCGATCCGCGACTTCAGGCGGTATCGGCCGGCCACCAGGTACTGGGGACCTGGGGCATGATGGGTTCCGACGGACGGTGGCATACGGCGATGATAGCCGCGAGGGCTCGTCGGCGGGCACCGCGCTTGACAGTGTGATCGCACATGTGTTCGACTCGCTCTATGCGATGGTCCGAGCAGGCGGTCGAGGTCGACGACGGGGCGCTCCCCGGGCTGAGCCGCTCCGGCCTGGTGCGGTCGGTGCGAACACCCGACTTCGAGGGTGTCACCTTCCACGAGGTGCTGGCGAAGAGTGCTCTCAATCGTGTCCCGGAAGCATCTCATCTCCCGTTTCAGTTCACTGTCAACACTTTTCGCGGATGCACTCACGCGTGCCGCTATTGTTTCGCCCGGCCGACGCACGAGTACCTCGACCTCGACGCGGGCAAGGACTTCGACTCCCAGGTGGTCGTGAAGCTGAACGTGGCCGCGGTGCTGCGCAAGGAGCTCAAACGCCGCTCGTGGACGCGGGAGACCGTCGCCCTGGGGACCAACACCGACCCGTATCAGCGCGCGGAGGGTCGGTACAAGCTCATGCCGGGTGTGATCGCCGCGCTCGCGGAGTCCCGGACCCCGTTCTCGATCCTCACCAAGGGGACGCTGATCCGGCGCGATCTGCCGCTGCTGCGACAGGCGGCGGGTCAGGTCCCGGTGAGCATCGGCATCTCGCTGGCGATCATCGACCCGGATCTGCAGAGGAAGGTCGAACCCGGCACCCCGTCGCCGCAGGCCAGGCTCTCGCTGATCCGCGACCTCGCCGACGCCGGCCTCGCCCCGCACGTGATGGTCGCACCGGTCATCCCGTATCTGACGGATGCGAGATCTCATCTCGACGAGCTGCTCGGGGCGCTCGCCGACGCGGGGGCGGCGGGCGTGACCGCGTTCCCGATGCACCTGCGGTCCTCGACCAAGCCGTGGTTCCTGGAATGGCTGGCCGAGGAACATCCGGCGCTGATCCGTAGGTACCGCGGTCTCTACGGGCGCGGTGCCTACGTGACGCCGGAGTACTCGTCGTGGTTGCGGGAGCGGATGCAACCGATGGTTCAGCGGCACGGGCTGGCCGGCTCTGGTGGCCTGCGGCAGTCCGGCTCGGACGCGGGGTCGCCCGGGTCCGTGGCCGCACCCGAACTGCAGCACGCACTCACCCTGTTCTGACGGCCCTTGCTCCCCGCGCCTGAAGCAGCGAGGCGGGGATACGCAGCTGTTCGCCTTCTTCTGTGACGAAAGATGCTCCAGTGCAACGTGTTATGTCTGGTCGCGGGTCGCCGATCGGTCTCGGTTGACGCTTGTCGGTGGGTGGTCCTACTCTCTGATCATCGAAACAATGTTCGAATGATCGGCGGACGAGATCACCCTCTCGGATCATTCCCACGGCGGTTCGAGAACCAGATGGCGCAGCACCTTCCCGGCTCGCTCGAGAACCACCACGCGACTGGAGAGTGTCATGGATGTGTCGTCCCGTACGGATGAGTTGGCCGGCCTCCGCCGACGCATGGCGGCGATGTCGGGACGTCCCGACCGGCATGCAGTGGAGACGCGCGATCCGGCCACCGGCGTGCTGCCGATTCCGGAGCCGCTGTCAGAGATACTGCCGCACAATGGGATTCCTCGCGGAACGGTCGCCCGGTTCGACGGTGCCAACTCGTTGCTGATCGCGATGATCGCGTCGGCCACCCGTGCGGGTGGCCAGGTCGGGATCGTCGGGATGCCCCGGCTGAGCCTGTTGTCGGCGGTGGAGATGGGTGCGGACCTCTCGCGCATCGCCACCATTCCCGATCCCGGCCTCGATCCGGTGGAGGTCGCCGCGGTCCTGCTCGACGGCATGGACCTGGTGGTGCTCGGCCGTGTGGGGCCGGGTACGGCGGATGCGGTCGCCCCGTCGCGTGCACGCGTGGTGATGGGACGCGTCCGCAAGCAGTCGTCGGTCCTGCTGGTCGCCGGTGGTACCTGGCCGGGTGCGCAGCTGACCATCGAGGCGCGAGTGCTCACCTACCGGCACAGTCCGCTGCTGTCCGGCGCCACCGACCTGGACTCCGCACGCAGCGGATACGGCCGCATCGGCGGAATGAGACTGCAGGTCACGGCATCAGGACGCGGCAGACAGACCCAGAGCACCGAGGTCGACCTCCTGGCACGAGGTCAGGGTGCCGACCGCTCGGTGGAGATGGTCTCGACGACGAGCACTCGTCCGGTCCTCGCGGTCGCGAACTGATGACACGGCAGGAACTCACCAGGCGGACTCTCGCGCTCTGGTGCCCGGACTGGCCGGCGATGGCGGCGGCCGCCGAGGCCGACCTGCCGCCGCTGCATCCGGTGGCGGTGCTGTCGGCGAACCGGGTGGTCGCCTGCTCGTCGACCGCCCGGGCCGTCGGCGTCCGGCGCGGCATGCGCAAACGCCAGGCGCAGGCGCTGTGCCCGGAGATGACCGTCGTCGCGGCCGACGAGGTCCGCGACGGCCGGCTGTTCGATCCGGTGGTGGCCGCGGTGGGCGACGTGATCCCGACCCTCGAGGTGCTCCGGCCGGGTCTGCTGGTGATCCCCGGTGATCGGGCGGCTCGCTACTTCGGCGGCATGGAGGCGCTCGCCGAGGAGCTCGTCGACGTCGTGTCGGCCTGCGGCATCGAATCGCAGGTCGGCATCGCCGACGAGATCTTCACCGCGGTCCTGGCCGCGCGGCGCGGCCACCAGGTGGAGCCGGGTGGGGACCGGGCCTATCTCGCCGGCCGGCCCATCGCCGACCTCGCCCTCGAACCGAGCATGAGCGACCCGTCGCGTGTCGAGCTGGTGGATCTGTTGCGGCGTCTGGGGATAGGCACCATCGGCGCATTCGCCGAGATGGACATCGCCGACGTGGCGACCCGCTTCGCCCGGGACGCGGTGCTCGCGCACCGTCTGGCCAACGCGTTGCCGGGCCGCGTGCCGTCGGGCCGCCACCTGCCGGCCGAACTCGATGTCGACCACACCTGCGATCCGCCAGTCGACCGCATCGATGCCGCGGCGTTCATCGGCCGCACCCTCGCCGAGAAGCTCCACCAACGACTGCGCGACGCCGCCGTTGCTTGCACCCGACTCACCATCGAGGCGACCACCGAACGCGGACAACAGCATTCGAGGACGTGGAATTGTGCGCAGCCGCTGACCCCGGAGACCACCGCGGACCGTATCCGATGGCAGTTGGAGGGCTGGCTGACCGGTGGCCGGCGAGGGAACAGCCGGGCGAGAGGGCAGGTCAAGGACACCCGCCCCGACTCGCCGATCGTGCGCCTGCGGCTGGAGCCGGTGGAGGTCGTCGAGGCCGGTGCCCTGCACTACCAGCTCACGGAAACGCTCGCGGGTGGCTCGGCGGTCGACCCCGACGTCGAAGAACGCGCTCGACGTTCCCTGGTCCGCATCCAGGGGTTGCTGGGCGGCGATGCGGTGCGAATCCCGGTGCTCAGCGGTGGCCGCGGACCAGCCGAACGGATCACGATGGTGTCCCTCGGCGACGAACGGACACCGCGTCGCGACCCGTCCGCGCCGTGGCCCGGGCACCTGCCGCAACCCACCCCGACGGTTCTGGTGGAGACGGCGATCAGCGTGCTCGACGCCCTCGGTCAACCCGTGCGGGTGACCGACCGGGGAGCGTTCACCGCCGAACCGGTGACCGTCCGGCTGTCGGAGACGACGGGTGGCGGAAAAGGCCGGAAGACGAGCTGGGGGTTGTGCTGGTGGGCCGGTCCGTGGCCGGTCGGAATGGACCGCGCATCCGCGGCGGGAACCGAACTGATCGCGCGGGCTCAGGTGCTGCTCGACGACTCACGCGCCCTGCTGCTCTGTTACCGCGGCGGTGAGTGGATCGTCGAAGGGGTCTACGAGTGAGGGCCTCAGTTGTTGCGGCCCCGCGCGATCACCGGCCAACGGGTGTCCGAGCCGTCGATCGCCACCAGCTCGTCGACGAGGTTGACCGCGTTGCACACGTGATTCGGCACCACGCGAACAAAACTCCCGATACCGGGGATGCGCTCGTCGGACGACCCGGCCGGGAACTCCACCACCGCATGATGTTCCGACAGCATCACGATGCGGGCGTCGTGATGATCGAGGAGCCGGCCGTACCCGGTCGCCCAGGCGGCGCGGTCGGCACCGAGGATCTTGCTGCCCGCGTCGAGGACGATCCGGTGGTTGTCACGGCGCACCACCGTCGCGACCGCGGTCAACGAGACCTCGTCGAAGCCGCACGAGCCGATCTCCACCTGCTGTGCGTCGTTGAACGGGTACACGCCGGGCCGGATCTCGGTCAGGACGTTCGCCTGCTCGGCGTCGAGCAGGCCGACCGTCGGGGTCGAGCCACCACTGCGTACCCGCGGTTCGATTCCGTTGGCGCGCAATCCGTCTGCCGCCGTCGCCAGTGCGGCCAGCTCCTGGGTGGCCGCGTCGCGTCGGGTGTCGCCGAGGCCGTAGGAGTGGCCGGGGAAGGTGAACACGCCGATCACGTCGAGTCCCTCCGCGACACCCGCCGCGCCGACCGAACCGGCCAGTTCGGGGGTGACGCCGGTGCGGTGCTGGCCGGAGTCGACCTCGACGAGCACCTGCAACCGGGCCGGACCCACCGCGGAGGCGAGATGCCGTGCGCCGGCGAGCGAATCGATCCCCAATCGCAGGGTGACCCGCTCGGCGAGGGCGCGGAGTCGAGCTGCCTGGCCAGCGGTCGGCCACAACGGGTACGCGATGAAGATGTCGGTGCACCCGGTGACATCCGCGGCATCGGCGAATGCCTCGGCCTCGCCGATGGTCGCCACGGTCAGGCCGACCGCGCCGTGCTCGATCTGCAGGCGGGCGATCTCGGCGCATTTGTGAGTCTTGGCGTGTGGCCGCACGTCGACCCCGACGCTCCGGGCTGCTCCGGCGAGGGCGGCGAGGTTGCGGTCCAGGCGGTCGACGTCGACCTCGAGGTACGGGGTGTCGATCACGCGTCGCGACCACCCGAACGGCGGGCACGCCCCATCGCTGCCGCCGACTCGCCGAACAGCAGGTACTCCAGATGCAGGATGCGGGTGGTCAGGTCGGGCGTGAAGCGGTGCCCGATCTCGGCGATCGTCCCGACGACCGAGCTGACCCGCTTGGGCCGGTCGACGATCGCGTGCAACACGCGGGACGCGGCCTTGTCCACATCCCAGGTGCCGGGCTGGTTGTCGTAGGCCTCGGTGGGCGAGATCATCCGCGTCTTCACCAGCGGCAGACGCACATTGGAGAATGTGACGTGGTCGGAGACGGTCTCGGTGCCGGTGACGTCGCTGAACGCCTCCAGTGCCGCCTTCGACGCCGCGTAGGCACCGAAGCGCGGTCCGCGGGACTGCACCGCGATCGAGGTCACGTTGACCACATGTCCCGACCGCCGGGCCACCATGTGCGGCAGGAGTCCGAGGATGAGGTTGACCGCGCCGAAGTAGTTGACCGCCATGACCCGGTGGTAGTCGTGCGAGCGCTGTACAGAGTTCACGGTGGCGCGCCGGATGGACCGGCCGGCGTTGTTGACCAGCACGTCGACGTGACCGTGCTCGGCGAGCACCGACTTGATCAGTGCGTTGACCGACTCCTCGTCGGTGATGTCGCACTGGTAGGCCACCGCCCGGCCCGGCGGGATGCCCTTCTTGCTGGTCGTCGAATTCAATTCGTCTGCGGCGGAATCGAGTTCCTCGGCAGACCGGGCCACGATCATCACGTTGGCGCCGCGGGCGACACACATCCGGGCGGTGGCCTTGCCGATACCGCTCGACCCGCCGGTGATGAGGATGTTCTTGCCCACCAGCGGACCCCGGGGGTCACGGCGCCGGTTGCGGGAGCGGTCGAGGTGGGCAGACCAGTACTGCCACAGGCCGGGTGCGTACTCGGTGAAGTCGGGAACGCTGATCCCGTGCTCGTGGAGGACGGCGTGGGTGGCGTCGGAGGAGAAGTCCACCGGCAACGACACCGCGTCGAGCACCGCTGACGGGATACCTTGTTGGGCGGCAAGGAGATTGCGGCCGACGCGGGCGGGTCCCATGGCCGACAGAGCGAGCGCGGGCTCGACCACCGAGTGCGGGATGACGTCGAAACCGCGGGGCGCTCCGAATGCCGGGGCGAGGGCGTTGTACATCTCGGTGGTGGTGAGCGAACGCCGGTCGCCGAGATGGAACACCAATCCGCTGCGTTCGGGGTCCACGGCGATGAGCGCGACCATCGCGGCGGCGACGAAGTCGACGGGCACCATGTTGAGCGTGCCGAGGTCGGGCATCGGCAACCGCAGTCTCGACGGCAGGTGGCCGAGCGCGGCGAGATGCCCGAAGAAGTAGTAGGGACCGTCGATCTTGTCCATCTCGCCGGTTCGCGAGTCGCCGACCACGATCGACGGCCGATACACGCGCCACCGCAGGCCCTCGCGCTCGCGGACGACCCGCTCCGCCTCGAACTTTGTCCGGTGATATGCCGTCGGAAAACCTTGGCCGACTTCGAAATCGGCTTCGGTGAACCGGCCGCGATGATCGCCGGCGACGGCGACCGAGGACACGTGGTGGAACAGGGCGTCGTGGGTGATGGCGAAGTCGGCGACGCGAGAGGTGCCGATGACGTTGGCCGCGCGCTGCGACTCGGCGTCGGCGGCCATGTCGTAGATCGCGGCGAGATGGACCACGTGGTCGAACTCCGGCAGGTCATGCGTGTCGAGGCCGAGGCCCGGGCTGGTCAGGTCCCCGACGACCGGGGTCACCCGACCGGTGGCACCGAGCTCGTCGAGCAGGGCGTCGAACGCCGATCGTGAGGATTCGCGAACCAGGGCGTGGATGGTCGCGCCGGGGTCGACGGTCAGAAGTCGATCGATGACGCGTCGGCCGATGAATCCGCTGCCTCCGGTGATGAAGTAGCTGGTCATGTTGGGATCCCATCATGTGAGCGGGCATGTCGCCCGCTGGATGTCCTCCTCCCCCCGATGGGAGATGGAATCTGTCTGATACTCAGAGTTGCACTTACTTGTGCCGAGCGCAACGACCGCGGGGCGGGAATCGAGATGTCCATTCGAATGCATGTTCGATAGACTGCTCGGGTGGGCTGGGATCAGGGACCACCGACGTGGTCGGAGATGGAGCGGGTGCTCTCCGGTCGGGCACCCGACGGCGGGCGTCCGGGTACCGCTTTCGGCCCCGATGACAGCGACCACGCCATGTTCCCGGGCGACGGCGGCGACAGCCCGGCCTGGTCGCGCAAACGCGGCGCCTACCAGGCGGAGGACATCGCGCGCGGCTCGTCGTCGGTGGCCTATGCCGAACTCCACGCCCACAGCTCGTACAGCTTCCTCGACGGCGCGTCGATGCCGGAGGAGCTGGTCGAGGAGGCGGAACGGCTCGGACTGCAAGCGCTGGCCGTCACCGATCACGACGGCTTCTACGGCATCGTCCGGTTCGCCGAGGCCGCCCGCGAGTTCGGCATGCCGACGGTCTTCGGTGCCGAGCTGTCGCTGGAACCCGACATCGCCCGGAGCGGCCTCAACGATCCACCGGGAGAACACCTGCTGGTCCTCGCCCGCGACGGCGAGGGCTACCGGCGGCTGTCGCGGACCATCGCCGAGGCACACATGGTGGCGGGCGAGAAGGGCTTGCTGCGTTACGACCGCGACGCCCTGTCCGGCGCCGGCGACGGACACTGGCTGATCCTCACCGGCTGCCGGAAGGGCGCGGTCCGGCGGGCGCTGGACCGCGGCGGTGTCCCGGCCGCGGAGATCGCGCTGCGGGAGATGATCGAGACCTACGGTCACGGCAACGTCGTCCTGGAACTCACCGCCCAGGGCATGCCCGACGACGACGAACGCAATGCGGTGCTCGCCGGTCTCGCCGCACGCGCCGGGGTGCCGACGGTCGCCACCACGGGTGCGCACTTCGCCGCACCCCGACGCCGCCGGCTGGCGATGGCGATGGCGGCGGTTCGGGCACGCACCGACATCGAGACCATCGCCGGCTGGATGCCGGGGGTCGCCGGCGCACACCTGCGCAGCGGCGACGAGATGGCCCGGCTGATGCCCGCTCACCTCGACGCGATCGACAACGCGGTCGGCATCGCCGCAGACTGCGCCTTTCGGCTCGGTCTGATCGCGCCGGAGTTGCCGCCGTTCGACGTGCCGGAGGGGTACACCGAGGCCAGCTGGTTGCGCGAACTCACCATGACCCGCGCCCGGCGCCGATACGGCACACCCGTCGAACATCCGCAGGCCTACCGGCAGATCGAACACGAACTCGCCATCATCGAAACCCTCACGTTCCCCGGCTATTTCCTCGTCGTCGCCGACATCGTCGACTTCTGCAAGGCCAACGACATCCTGTGCCAGGGCCGGGGGAGCGCCGCCAACTCGGCGGTCTGTTACGCCCTGGGGATCACCAACGTCGACCCGGTCGCCAACAAGCTGCTGTTCGAGCGGTTCCTCGCCCCCGAACGCGACGGGCCGCCCGACATCGACGTCGACATCGAGTCCGACCGTCGTGAGGAGGCCATCCAGTACGTCTACCGCCGGTACGGCCGGGATCGCAGCGCGCAGGTGGCCAACGTCATCACCTACCGAGGCAAGTCGGCGATCCGGGACATGGCGAGGGCGCTGGGATATGCGCCCGGGCAGCAGGATGCCTGGGCCAAGTCCCCGGACGCCGCGCCATCCGACGTGACCGATCTGGCCGGTGAGATCCTCGGTATGCCAAGGCATCTGGGTATCCACTCCGGTGGCATGGTGATCTGTGACCGGCCCATCGCCGACGTCTGCCCCACGGAGTGGGCGCGGATGGAGAACCGCAGCGTGCTGCAGTGGGACAAGGACGACTGCGCGGCCATCGGGCTGGTCAAGTTCGACATGCTCGGTCTCGGGATGCTCTCGGCGCTGCACTACGCGATCGATCTGGTCGCCGAGCACAAGGGCATCGAGGTCGATCTCGCCACGCTCGACCTCGCCGAACCGGCGGTCTACGAAATGCTGTGCCGCGCCGACTCGGTCGGTGTGTTCCAGGTGGAGTCCCGCGCCCAGATGGCGACCCTGCCGCGGCTGAAACCGCGCTGCTTCTACGACCTGGTCGTCGAGGTGGCGTTGATCCGCCCCGGACCCATCCAGGGCGGTTCGGTGCATCCCTTCATCAAACGGCGCAACGGAGACGAGCCGGTCACCGTCGAACACCCGTCGATGCACAAGGCCCTCGAGCGGACGCTGGGTGTGCCGCTGTTCCAGGAGCAGCTGATGCAGCTGGCCGTCGACGTCGCGGGTTTCGACGCCTCCGAGGCAGACCAGCTGCGTCGGGCGATGGGTTCCAAACGGTCGCCGGAGAAGATGGAACGCCTGCGCAAACGCTTCTATGCCGGCATGGAGAAGCTCCACGGCATCACCGGGGACACCGCCGACCGCATCTTCGAGAAGATGGCCGCCTTCGCCAACTTCGGCTTCCCGGAGAGTCATTCGCAGAGTTTCGCGTCGCTGGTCTTCTACTCGTCGTGGTTCAAGCTGCATCACCCGGCCGCGTTCTGCGCGGCGCTGCTGCGGGCGCAACCGATGGGTTTCTACTCGCCGCAGACCCTGGTCGCCGACGCCCGCCGGCACGGGGTGGCGGTCCATCGCCCCGACATCAACGCTTCTCTTGCTCACGCGACGCTGGAGAACGAGGGCCTCGACGTGCGGCTGGGGCTCGACGAGGTGCGCGGGGTCGGGGAGGAGGTGGCCCAGCGGATCGTCGACCGGCGCGCCGACGGCCCGTACACCGACATCACCGACGTCTCCCGCCGGGCCGCGTTGAGCGCCAAGGAACTCGAGGGTCTCGCCGGGGCCGGGGCCTTCGACGGTTTCGGTCTCAGCAGGCGACAGGCGCTCTGGGAGGCCGGGGCGGCCGCGACCGTTCGTGACGACCAGCTGGAACTGCGATCGGCGGGTGCCACGCCGACGCTGCCCGGCCTGTCCGACATCGAGCTGGCGGCCACCGACGCCTGGGCCACCGGTATCACCCCGAAGTCGTATCCGACGCAGTTCCTGCGCCCTCGGCTCGACGCGATGGGGGTGGTGGCCGCGGACCGGTTGCTGTCGGTGCCCGACGGCGCGCGCGTACTGATCGGCGGCGCGGTGACCCACCGCCAACGACCTGCGACGGCCTCCGGCGTGACCTTCATCAACCTCGAGGACGAGACCGGAATGGTCAACGTGGTGTGTTCCGTCGGCCTCTGGGCGCGGTACCGTGTATTGGCACAGACCGCACCGGCATTGCTGGTGCGCGGTCGGGTACAGAATGCCGAAGGCGCCGTGACCGTCGTCGCAGATCGTTTGCAGCGCATGGATCTTCGGGTGGGAACCAGATCCAGAGACTGGCAGTAGCCCGTGAGGGCCTGCCGGAGTGACAAACTACGAATCGGGGACATCGATGTCGCAGCAGGTCGTGGTGACCGTCAAGCCGAAGAGCAGCAAGGGGCCGCTGGTGGAAGCCGGCCCCGACGGAACCCTCACCATCTACGTTCGCGAACCCGCCACCGAGGGTCGTGCCAACAAGGCGGTCGCCGAACTGCTCGCCTCACATCTCGGCGTACCCAAGAGCAAGGTCGCGCTCATCGGCGGGGCCACCGCCCGCACCAAGCGGTACCGCGTCGACTAAACGGCGCCGGCGAAACCGTTCTGCCGCCATGCCTCGTAGACGACGATGCTCGCCGCGTTGGCGAGGTTGTGTGATCGACGGCCGGCGAGCATCGGGATGCGCACCCGGTCGGTGACCTCGGGTTCGGCGAGAACCTCGTCGGGCAGACCCGTGGGTTCCGGACCGAACAACAGCACATCGCCGGGCCGGTAGTCGACATCGGTGTGATAGCGCTCTGCGTGTGCGGTGAACGCGAACACCCGCTCGGGCTTCAGCGTGGTCCACGCCGTCACCAGGTTGGGATGCACGGTTACATTGGCCATTTCGTGATAGTCCAGCCCCGCCCGCTTGACCTGGGCGTCGGACATCGAGAACCCCAACGGTTCGATGAGGTGCAGTTCGCACCCGGTGTTGGCGGCCAGCCGGATCGCGTTTCCGGTGTTCGGCGGGATGCAGGGTTGATAGAACATGATCCGGAACATGATGTGCCCAGCGTAGTCGCACGGCTCGGCGTCGATGACGGCGCCGCTACAGGTCGGAGCCCGTGTTTGCCCCGCACAGCACGATGCACAGCGTCGAATCCGGTTCCGGCCGAACCGCTCCGATGGTCACCGCGGCGACGGCGGCAGCGGTGCCGTGTTCGACGAGGATGCGGTGCGAGTCCCACAGCATCCGCCGCGCGGCGATGAGCTGGTCGTCGGTCACCAGCACGCTGTCGACGCCGGGGTGCTGCGCGGCGGTCTCCCAGCAGATGTCACCGACGCGGGTGGCGCCGAGGGAGTCGGCGGCGACGCTCTCGAGTTCGACCGGGACCGGCGACCCCGCTGCCCGCGCCTGGTGAAGACATGACGCCCCGAGGGGTTCGGCACCCACGAGACGGTCGCCCGGACGCAGGGTCGCCGCGAGGCCCGCGATGAGGCCACCGCCACCGACACAGACCACGGTGGTGAGCGGACCGGGGATGTCCTCGGTCACCTCGAGGCCGATCGTGCCCGCACCCGCGACGATGTCGGGCAGGTCGTAGGCATGCAGCGGGAGCGCGCCGGTGGTGGCGGCGAGTTCGACGGCGGCGTCGGCGGCGTCCTGATAGCGCAGCCCGACGAGGTGCACCTGCGCACCCAGGGTTCGCAACGTCTGGACCTTGACCTCGGGCGCGGTTTCCGGGATCACGACGGTGCACGGCACGCCGGCGATCCGTGCGGCCCAGGCGGCGCCGATCGCGGCGTTGCCTCCCGATGCGACGAGAACCCCGGCGTCGGTCAGTGTTCCCTCCGCGCGTGCGTGCAGCGTCGCCCACAGGCTGCCCCGCACCTTGAAACAGCCGCCGAGCTGGAGGTATTCGAGTTTGAAGACGACGTCCCGGGGGCCGTCGACGGACTCGATGGCGGTGCGCAGCGTCGGTGTCCGCCGCACGAGCGGGGAGATGGTTGCCGCAGCGAGGTCGACGTCGGCCCGTGTTGCTCTCACGGCACAGACAGTAGTGGCTCACAGCAGAGTCGCCGTGGATGGAAGAATGTCGGGCGTGACCGCGATACGACTGGACGGCAAGACCACGCGCGACGAGATCTTCGCAGATCTCACCGAACGGGTGAACACACTGCGCGAGGAGGGCATCACCCCCGGTCTGGGCACCGTGCTCGTGGGCGACGACCCGGGCTCGCAGTCCTATGTGAAAGGCAAGCACTCGGACTGCGCCCGCATCGGGGTGGCCTCCATCCGCAAGGACCTCCCGGCCGACACGACCACCGAGCAGCTCAACGCCGCGATCGACGAACTCAACGCCGACCCGGCCTGCACCGGATACATCGTGCAGCTGCCGCTGCCCAAGCACCTCGACGAGAACGCGGCGCTCGAGCGGATCGACCCGCTCAAGGACGCCGACGGACTCCACCCCATCAACCTCGGGCGACTCGTACTCGGCAAGGAGTCGACGCTGCCGTGTACACCGCGCGGCGTCATCCACCTCCTTCGTCGTTATGACGTCCCGATCGCCGGTGCCCGCGTCACCGTCGTGGGTCGCGGTGTCACCATCGGCCGGCCTATCGGTCTGCTGCTGACGCGCCGCAGCGAGAACGCCACGGTCACCCTCTGCCACACCGGCACCGCGGATCTCCGGTCGGAGGTCGAGCGCGCCGACATCGTCGTCGCGGCCGCCGGCGTGCCGCATCTGATCACCAAGGACATGGTGAAGCCGGGTGCCGCGGTCATCGACGTGGGCGTCAGCCGGACCGACGAGGGCCTGGTCGGCGACGTCCATCCCGACGTGTGGGAGGTCGCCGGACACGTCTCGCCGAACCCCGGCGGCGTCGGACCGCTGACGCGCGCGTTCCTGCTCGTCAACGTCGTCGAACGGGCCGAGCAGCAGCTCGCCGCCCAGCAGGCCGATGCCGGCGCCGTCGCCGGGGTTGAGGGCGGCGGCACGGCGTGAGCCCGGACGAGCCGCGCGTCGGTCCCACCGGAGCGGATCTGCCCTCGTCGGATCCGAATCGGTTGCGGCCGCCGGCCTCGGGTGACGGACATCACGATGCCGAGCCCGGGCCCGAGCCGGTGCGGGGGGTGCGTGCGGTTCTCGTTCAGATCCCGTACCTGCTGGTCATGCTGGGTGTCCTGGCGGCTGCCCTGCTCGTGATGTTCGACCGATGGCGACGCGGATCCTTCGTGTTCGGTGCGGCGCTTCTCGTCGGAGCGCTGCTCCGTGCGTTCATCCCGTCGTCTCAGGCGGGATTGCTGCAGGTCAGAGGGAAATTGTTCGACGTATCGGTGATGGCGACGGTCGGCGGTGTGATGCTCTGGCTCGCCACATCGATCGACTCTCTGGGCACGGATTGATTACAATAGAGACCTGAGCGTGACCTTCAGAACGAGTGGTCGCGCCTGACCAGGCAACTCTCTGCCGAGCCGCACCGAGTACGACGCTGGGGCAGACGCACCGACCGCTGGAGTACGTATCACCGCAACACCGACCGATGACCATGTGAACGAAGCGACGTCGATGGGCGTGTCGGCAGGCGCCGGCATGATCCACTACGTCCTGCTGACGCGTGACGATCTCGGCCGCAGCGTGGTGGATTCCCGCGTCATCGACGTCGACCCGACCGACGGTCTCGACGGTGCGGGCCGCGTCAACGCCGGCATCGACGTCATGCTCGGCGCCGCCCGCGAGGCGGGCGCCCGGGTGGGTCCGATCGGAGTGGCTGCCCGGACCGCCGCTCAACGACGCCACCTGCGATCGCGGGGGAGCGGCCCCCGTCGCCAGATCCGGTTGGTCGGCGAGGACGAGGCCGTGGTCGCCTACCTCGCCGACACCGGCGAGATCGATCGATTCTCCACCGCCGTCGTCGTCGACTGCGGCGACACCGGCATGTCGATCTACACCGTCGATCCGCGCAGTCGCCGGATCACGGGGGTCGAACGCTCGACGGTCCTCAGCGGACGTCGTCTCGACCGTGCCATCGCCGCGAACCTCACCGCCGACAATCCGTCGCTCGGGGACGCTGCGCGCAGCCGCGCCGGTCGCAGCGAGTTGCTCAGCGCCTGCCGGACGGCGAAAGAAGAGATCTCCTACGGACATTCGGGGTCCGGCGGTCCCTCGGTGGCACTCCCGGGCGGTGCCGGGCGGGTCGCGCTGACCGAATCCCATGTGGCAGACGCGGTGGCGCCGATGGTCCGCGAGGCGCGCGAGGTGTTCGACCGATACGTCGCCGAAGCGTCCGCCCGCGGAGTCGACCCCGATGCGGTGGTCTTCGTCGGCGGTCTCGCCAATCTCCCTGCGGTCCGCGACCTGGCCCGCGGCCACGACTTCGACACGGTCTGCCCGTCGACCCCGGAACTGGTCGCGGCGACTGGTGCGGCTCTCCTGGCCGGCGAAACCTATTCGGGCACAACCCGCCTCGCCTTCATCGGCGGACAACGGCAGCGCGAGTGGCTGTCGGCCACACCGCTCGCGGTTGCGGGCGCGATCATCGCCGCGGCCCTGATCACCGTCTATGCGGTCAGCTCGTCGTTCGCCGAACGTCAGATCACCGAGCCGTCGTCGACGGTGAGTAGCGTCCCCGCCGCCGCCACGACGAGCGAGCAGAGCTCCGAGCCGGCGCCGACGACCACCTCGGCCCCGGTGACGCAGATCCCGGACCAGCCGGTCGAGCAGACCTACGAGCAGCCCACCCAACCGCTGCAACCGGTTGAGCCGCCGGCGTGGAACCAGCAGCCGGGCTGGGCCACCACCGAATTGCCGCCGACCGCGCCGTCGACCGGGACGAGCACACGCACGTTGTCGCCGTTCCCGTGGCCGACGCTGCCGTTCGCGCCGGGCTCGACACCCCCGATCCCGCCGACGCTGTTGCCCAAGGAGATCCGGCCGCGGAACACCACGCCGGCTCCGCCGCCGCTGACGCCGACACCGAACAGATCGGTACCCAATCGGTCGTCGGGGTCATCGCCTCGCGAAGAGACGCCGGAATCCGGAGCCGTGCGGACGGCACCACCGGCGTCGTCGAGCACCCCGGTACCAGTCCCGCGCTGAGCGCAGACGGCCGGTTTCAGACCGGGGAGGATCCCGAAAAGTCAGGCGTCGCGGCGAGCGAGCTCGACCGTGCGCTTGAGCAGGTCGCTGATGGCGTCGAATTCGGTGAGGAAGCCGTCGTGTCCGGTGTCGGAGCGCACGACCTGCAAACCGCCGACACAGTTGCCCAGTTCTTCGGCGAGCTCGGCCTGTAACCGCAACGGATACAGGCGATCCGAGTCAATTCCGCCGACGATGACCGGGACCTTGCACTCGTTGAGCGCCTTCTGCACGCCGCCGCGGTTGCGGCCGACGTCGTGATGGTTGAGGACCTCGGTGAGCACCACGTAGCTGCCTGGATCGAAGCGCTGCATCAGCTTCGACGCCTGGTGCTCGAGGTAGCTCTGGACGGCGTACCGGCCGCCGAGCAGCGGCTGCTCGTCGCCCTGCGGTTCGTTGGCGAAGCGCTCGTCGAGTTCGGGCTCGCTGCGGTACGACAGATGCGCGATCTGACGGGCGATGCCCATCCCGGTCAGCGGCGTCTGGCCGGTTCCGTGGTAGTTGCCGCCGTGCCAGGCCGGGTCGGACTTGATGGCGGCGATCTGAGTGGTCTGGATGCCGATCTGGTCGGCGGTGGCGCGGGCACCGACGGCCAGCACCAGTGCGCTGCGAACGCGCTCCGGGTATTCGATGGCCCATTCGAGTGCGCGGGCCCCGCCCATCGATCCGCCGAGAACGGCTCCGACGCTGCGGATTCCGAGGCGGTCGAGGAGCGCGACCTCGGCGCGGACCTGGTCGAGCACGGTGATCTGCGGGAAGCGTGATCCCCAGGGCCGACCGTCGGAGGCGAGAGACCCGGGACCGGTCGATCCCTTGCACCCACCGAGCACGTTGGCCGAGATGACGCACCACTCGTCGGTGTCGATGGCCTGGCCCGGGCCGATGAGGCCGTCCCACCAGCCGGGTGTCTCGTGCTCGGCGTCGGCGGGACCGGTGACATGGGAGTCGCCGGTGAGTGCGTGCAGGGTGAGGATGACGTTGTCGCGGGACGGCGACAACGTCCCCCAGCGCTGGAACGCCAGGGTGACGTTGTCGATCCGTTCACCGCTGTCGAGAGGCAGCGAGCCGATGCTCATGCCGACGAGCTTCCCGTCCGGGACCGATTCCCAGTCGGGCTGATCAGACGCTTGCGCGTTCAGGTCGATACTCACCGACAAAACTGCCTCACCTGTCCTATTTGGCGGCTGCGAAGCCCTGTTCGAGATCCGCCAGGATGTCGTCGATTCCCTCGATGCCCACGGCCAGGCGCACCAGGCCCGGGGTGACACCCGCGGCGAGCTGCTCCTCGGGGGTCAGCTGGCTGTGGGTGGTCGAGGCCGGATGGATGACCAGCGAACGGACGTCGCCGATGTTCGCCACATGGCTGTGCAGGCTCAGGGCGTCGACGAACTTCTTGCCCGCGTCCACACCGCCGTTGATCTCGAAGGCGATGATCGCACCCTGGCCCTTGGGGGCGAGTTCCTGGCCGCGCTGGTACCACGGCGAGGACTCGAGGCCGGCGTAGGCGACGGACTCGACCTGCGCGTGACCCTCGAGGAACTTCGCGACCTTCTGCGCGTTGGCGACGTGGCGCTCGATGCGCAAGCTCAGGGTCTCGAGGCCCTGGGCGAGCAGGAAGGCGTTGAACGGTGCGATGGCGGCACCGGTGTCGCGCAGCCACTGGACGCGGGCCTTGAGCGCGAAGGCCGGGGCGCCGAGGTCGGCGAACACCGCACCGTGGTAGCTCGGGTCCGGGGTGGTGAAGCCGGGGAACAGGTCTTCACCGTCACGCTGGACGCGCCAGTCGAAGGTGCCGCCGTCGACGATCACGCCGCCGATCGCGGTGCCGTGTCCGCCGATGTACTTGGTGGCCGAGTGGACGACGACGTCGGCGCCGTGGGCCAGCGGGTTGATCAGGTACGGGGTGGCGACGGTGTTGTCGATGATCAGCGGCAGGCCGTTGCGGTGTGCGACCTCGGAGATGCCCTTGATGTCGAGGATCTCGTTGTTGGGGTTGGAGATCGACTCGCCGTACAGCGCTCGGGTGTTGTCCTTGATGGCCGCCTGCCACGACGCGGGATCCTGGGGATCCTCGACGAAGCTCACCTCGATGCCCAGCTTCGGCAGGGTGTAGTGGAAGAGGTTGTAGGTGCCGCCGTACAGACGCGGGCTCGACACCACGTGACCGCCGGTTTCGACGATGTTCAGGATCGAGTAGGTCTCGGCAGCCTGACCCGACGACACGAGCAGGGCCGCGACGCCACCCTCCAGGGCCGCGATCCGCTGCTCGACCGCGTCCTGGGTCGGGTTCATGATGCGGGTGTAGATGTTGCCCGGCTCCGCGAGACCGAAGAGGTTCGCCGCGTGCTGCGTGTCGTTGAAGACGTAGGAGGTGGTCTGGTAGATCGGCAGCGCCCGGGCGTTCGTGGTTGCGTCGGCGGCCTGGCCTACGTGGATCTGCTTGGTCTCGAAGCTCCACGTGTCGGCTAGATTGGTGCCTTCGTTGGCATCAGACATGACTGTTGATCACTTTCTACGGTCGGCAGGGCCAAACTCGACCCTGTTGGGGTCCGACCTTCGGACCCGCGCTTGCCGGGGCTTCGCTTCCGCGATCCCACAACCCGGTCATCACCCGGAGCACCCCACCGCGGTTGGAGGGTTGCCGATCAGCAAGCCGGGGCTTGTCGCTGATACTCATGACCTGGCGACAAGGATATAACACGGATGTGAGTGCCAGAGAACCCTCCCGGTCACGCCGAATCGAAGTCCTCGTCAGCCGCCCGAACCGTGTAGTGGACGTGTCCTCCGAGCGGGTGAAATCGGCGGATGAAAGCGTGAATCACCTGTTCAGAATCGTTAGCATTTCTCAGCGTCCTGTCAGGTTCGCTTTCTCCCTTTAGAGTTCCGGTCAACCCCGGTGAAGACGCCTCTTCATCCCTGAAGCGTGTCCGGGTGTGGTGAGGAGTGGGCCTCATGAAGGCAATGAAGCATCTCAGGTCGCGTCGGACGTCGTTTCTGATCGCAACCGCGACCGGCGTGGCGGTGGCCGCATCTTTCGGCTTGGTCGGCGGTGTCCCGGAAGCGAAAGCGGACTCGTGTGGCGCGGGTGCGGTCGTCATCGTGGGCGGCACCAACGACCCGGAGGGGCAGCACCTCGTCGGCGTCAAACAGCGCTACACCGGGCTCGGACCCGACAACAGCCCCGACCCGAACTCCCCGTACGCCGGCGAGGGCGCCTACAAGGTCATCTACGCCGACTATCCGACGACCCTGTGGCCCCTGGGAGCGACGGGTTATGACTCGAGTGTCGCGCAGGGGACCGCGGCAACCAAGTCGGCGATTGCCGGTTATCAGTCACAGTGTCAGGGCAAGCCCGTCGTCGTGGCGGGCTATTCGCAGGGCGCCCGCGTCGCCGGCGACGTGCTGTCCGAGATCGGGAACGGCACGGTCGGCGAGGTCGCCGCGATCGACGAGAACGGCGAGCCGATCCTCGACGACGAGGGCAACCCGGTCATGGTGACCATCGACCCGGACGTCATCAGCGGCGAGCTGTACTCCGATCCGCGGCGAGCCGGCGACAAGACCGGGCGAGGTATCGAGCTGTCGCTGATCGGTGTGATCCCCGGTCTGACGATGTCGGGCCCGCGCGGCGCAAACGGTGCGGACGCGGGATTCGGGACGGTCTCCGATCGTGTGGTCTCGGTGTGCATCGACGGCGACCCCATCTGCGACCTGCCGGACCCGCTGTACGACCCCATCGGTGCCATCGACGGCATCCTCGGATACCAGACGAAGCACTTCCTCTACCCGTGGGCGATGTACCGCGACCCCGCGTCGCAGTGGGATACGCGGCCGGTCTCGTGCAGCGGCACGGGGACCCCGTCCGGGACGGTCTGCATGGTGGGGGCCAAGTCGGCGTTCGCCGAGCTGGTCCAGGGCTGGGCGAAGGACATCGGGTACACCGGCGAGATCGGCGACTTCCTGTCCGGCCGTCCGACGATCGGCCTGCCGCTCGGCATCACGCTGGCCAATCTGCAACCCGTCGTGCGGCTGGTCCAGGGTTTCCTGCCCCCGCTGCCGCAACTCGGTTACGGCGCCTACCTGCCCGACCTCTTCGTGTTCGAGGACATCCTGCAGGGCATCGTCAGTCTGTCCCCGGCACGACTCATGCGCGGTGTGACTGCTCTCGCGGACAGCGTGCGCAGCATCGTGCTGCTGCCGGTGAACTTCGTGCGGTACTGGGCGGGCGCGATCGTCGGACCGTCGATCACCTCGCAGCCGAACACCCTTGCACTGCCGGCCGACGATGACTCCTCGGCATCGGTGGCGCTGGCCCGGTTCGTCGCCACGGTCGACGACGATCCCGAGACCACGGCTCCAGAAGTCGAGGCGTCGGGCAGCGGTAGCGGTTCGCCCGCGGTCACCGAGGTGGCCGACGGTCAGTCGATCGGCGACCCGTCTGCGGGCACGGACACCTCGGCGCCGGTCACCGACCACGACAACACCCCGGCCGGTGGTGGAGACGGGACCGACTCGTCGACCGGAGGCACCGACCCGGGCGTCACGCGGTCGGAGACCGACTCGTCGGCCGGGCCGTCGTCGGATGACGGCGCCTCGGGTGCGGGTGGTCCTGACAGCGACACCGACGATTCCGGCAGCACCGACTCCGGGGCCCCGGATTCGGGTGGTTCGGATTCGAGCGGTTCCGACAGCGGCTCGGGCTCCGGGGGCTCGGATTCGAGCGCTTCCGGCCGCGGCGACAGCAGTAGCGGAGGTTCAAAGTCGGACTCCGGTGGCAGTGGCTCGGATTCCAGCAGCTCCGACGGCAGCGGTGGCGGTTCGGACAGTTCTTCCGGCGGTGATTCCGGCTCGGAGTAGGCGCTGTACAACGACTGGTCGTTCGCTGTGTGAACGAACTCACCGGCCGTCGGGGAATGGTGGTGTCGGAGGGCCGGTTGGCATGAGGCGTGCCTGAAGCCCCCACGACGACCACCGGTGCACCGGACGACCTCGCCATCGACGTGCTCGACGACGCGACGTCGGACGTCGCAGAGCGCCCCTCCTCGGGGATCTCGAGCAGAGCCCGCAGGCTGACCATCCTCGCGCTCGCCCTCGGCGGTTTCGGTATCGGAACCACCGAGTTCGTCGCGATGGGTCTGCTACCGAACATCGCCGGTTCCCTCGGCGTCTCCGAGCCCACCGCCGGTCACGTCATCTCGGCCTACGCACTCGGCGTGGTGGTGGGCGCTCCGCTGATCGCGGCGCTCACCGCGCGGATGTCGCGGCGGGTGCTCCTGATCGCCCTGATGGTGGCGTTCACGATCGGCAACCTCGCCACGGTCCTGGCGCCGTCGTACGGACTCCTTCTCGTGGCGCGGTTCGTCGCCGGTCTTCCGCACGGTGCGTACTTCGGCGTCGCGGCACTGGTCGCCGCGCACCTCGCCGGTCCGCGTCATCGCGCCAAGGCGGTCGGGCAGGTGATGCTCGGTCTCTCGGTCGCGAACGTCGTCGGCGTACCGGCGGCGGCCTGGCTGGGGGAGACGTTCGGGTGGCGCACCGCGTTCGCGATCGTCGTCGCCATCGGCATCGCGACCGTCGTGTCACTGGTCCGTGTGCTCCCGAGCCTGTCCGGCATGACGATCACCGACCCGCTGACCGAACTCGGCGCGCTTCGGCGATCTCAGGTGTGGTTCACGCTGGTGATCGGTGTCGTCGGCTTCGGCGGGATGTTCGCCTTCTACACGTACCTGAACTCGGCTCTCACCTCGGTGACGGGGCTGCCGGTCTCGATCGTGCCGATCGCCCTGATGCTGTACGGCCTGGGCATGGTGACCGGCAACTTCGTCGGCGGCTGGGCGGCCGACCGCAACGTCTCGACCGCGATCCTCGCCGGATTGTCCACCAGTGCGGTGGCGCTCGCCGCCTTCGCCGTACTCGCCGAGAATGCGTGGGCGGCACTGATACTCACGTACCTCGTCGCGCTGACCGGAACGACGATGATCCCCGCGCTACAGACACGTCTGATGGACGTCGCGGCCGACGCCCAGACGTTGGCCGCCGCCCTCAATCACTCGGCGCTCAACATCGCCAATGCCGCGGGCGCGTTCCTCGGAGGCGTGGTCGTCGGTGCCGGATGGGGATTCTTGTCACCGGCGGTGATCGGCGCGGTCCTCGCTGTCGGCGGCATCGCGGTCGCTGTCGTCGCGTTCATGACGGCGCGTCGCCGCCCGGTCCCCGCCTGAGCGCGGAACGTCAGCCGTTGGTCGGCGGCGTCGCCATCGTCTTCGACAGGTAGAGCGGTTCGCCGATCTTGTTGATCAGCTCGAGCTGGGTTTCGAGGTAGTCGATGTGCTCTTCCTCCTCGGCGAGGATCTTCTCGAGGAGGTTCGCGCTGGTGATGTCGCCCTTCTCGCGGCACATCGCGACGCCCGGGCGCAGTCGTTCGACGACCTCGACCTCGATCGCCATGTCCGACTCGAACTGTTCGCGGATGGACTGACCGATGCGCAGCGGCAGCAGACGCTGGTAGTTGGGCAGCGCGTCGAGGAAGAGGATGCGGTCGGTGAGGATCTCGGCGTGCGTCATCTCCTCGATGGACTCGGCGCGCGTCTTGGCCGCGATCTCCGTGAGACCCCAGCTCTCCTGCATCTTCGCGTGGAGGAAGTACTGGTTGATCGCGGTGAGCTCGCTCGTGAGCTGCTCGTTGAGCAGTGCAATGACCTCGTCGTCGCCACGCATATGACAGCCTCCCGTTAGCCGGACAATCGTAGTGATGAAGCTAACACGGCAAAACGCCCCACGCGCGTACTCGGGCGAGGTTGTTGCTGGAGTTGTCTGAAGTCAGGTCATGCAGCGCTCGTCGAGGTGGCCAGCCTTTCGCTCAGGATGCTGTCGAGTTTCTCCAGGCAGGTTCCGCAGCCCTCGCCCGCGCCGCAGCGGTCGCTGATGTCGTCGATGGTGTAGGCACCGGCATCGCAGTGCTCGTGGACCTCGTCGACGGTGACAGCGCGGCAAATACAAACGAACATCTTCGGACCTAACGTAGTGCCTGGATTAGGTAATGCTTACATATCTCTCCCGGGATGCACAAGGGTTGCCTTACCTCTTTTTCGTCTCAATCCGAGACGTCGGGAACCGTCCGCGAAGAAGGCTTGCGGGCGTTGGTCTGTCGGACCGCATCCGTAGGATGTGGCCCCGTGCCACTCTCCATCTCCACGGTCAACGTCAACGGAATCCGCGCGGCGGTCAAACATCGTTCCGAGACCAACCGCGGCTTCCTGCCCTGGTTGGAGGACTCGTCGCTCGACGTCGTGCTGCTGCAGGAGGTGCGGGCGAGCGAGGACCTCGCCCGGGACGCCCTGGCTCCTGCGCTCGACGCCGGCTGGCATCTCACGATGAGCGAGTCGTCGGTGAAGGGACATGCCGGTGTCGGCGTGCTGACCCGTACCGAGCCGGCCGCCGTCCGCTTCGGCTTCGGCAGTGCGGAATTCGACGACCTCGGCCGCTACCTCGAGGTCGACCTCGACTCCGACCTCGGGCCGGTGACCGCGGCCAGTCTGTACCTGCCGAAGGGTGCGGCGTTCACCGATGCCGAGAAGGACGTCGTCAAGTACGAGGAGAAGATGAGGTTCCTCGACGAGTTCGGCGCGCACCTCGGCCGGCTCGTCCGCCGTCGCCGCCACGTCGTCGTCGGCGGCGACTGGAACATCGCCCACGCCGAGGAGGACATCAAGAACTGGAAGGGCAACCTCAAGAGCCCGGGCTTCCTGCCGCACGAGCGCGCGTGGGTGGGTGGCCTCCTCGAAGCCGGGTGGCACGACGTCACCCGCGAGCTCTATCCCGGCGAGAGCGGTCCATATTCATGGTGGTCGTGGCGCGGCAAGGCGTTCGACAACGACTCCGGATGGCGGATCGACTACCAACTCACCAACCGTTCGCTCGCCGAGCGTGCGGTGAAGGCGACAGTGGATCGGGCAGCCGCCTACGACCTGCGCTGGTCGGATCACGCGCCGGTCACCGTCGTCTACGAGTGATGCGGGCACCGGCGGAAAAGGGCTTTGCGGGTCTGCGAAAATGGACCGATGAGTTCTGACGTCTCCGCATCCGGCGCCGCCCGCCCCCGCGTACTGTCGGGAATCCAGCCCACCAGCGATTCCTTCCACCTCGGCAACTACCTTGGTGCGGTTCGCCAGTGGGTGGCCCTGCAGGACGACTTCGAGGCCTTCTACTTCATCCCCGACATGCACGCGATCACGGCGTCGTTCGATCCGAAGACCCTTGCCGAGCGCACGCGACTGTCGGTAGCTCAGCTGCTGGCCGTCGGCGTCGACCCCGAGCGCTCCACGATCTACGTCCAGTCGCACATCCCGGAGATCGCCGAGCTGACGTGGGTGCTGTCGTGCATCACCGGTTTCGGTGAGGCGAGCCGGATGACGCAGTTCAAGGACAAGTCGGCCAAGCAGGGCGTCGACGCCGCGGGCGTCGGGCTGTTCACCTATCCGATCCTGATGGCCGCGGACATCCTCGCGTTCCAGGTGGATCAGGTTCCGGTGGGTGAGGACCAGCGTCAGCACCTCGAACTCACCCGCGATCTCGCGCAGCGCTTCAACTCTCGGTTCGGCAAGGTTCTCAAGGTCCCGCAGGCGTACATCGTCAAGGAGTTCGCCAAGATCTACGACCTCCAGAACCCGACCGCGAAGATGAGCAAGTCGGCCGAGACCGACAAGGGCCTCATCAATCTGCTCGACGAGCCGAAGAAGTCCGCCAAGAAGATTCGTTCCGCGGTGACCGACACCGAGACCGAGATCCGCTTCGACCCGGAGAACAAGCCCGGTGTCAGCAACCTGCTGACCATCCAGTCGGCGTTGAGCGGCACCCCGGTGGACGTCCTCGTCGACAAGTACCAGGGCAAGGGATACGGCGATCTGAAGGTCGAGACCGCCGACGTCCTCGCCGAGTTCGTCACGCCGCTACGCGGCCGCGTCACCGAGTACATGAACGACCCCGCCCAGCTCGACGTGATCCTCGCGCGTGGCGCGGAGCGCGCCCGTTCGGTGGCCTCGGCGACCCTGGAGTCGGTCTATGACAAGGTGGGTTTCCTGTCACCGAGGCGCTGACACGGTCTGCGAGAGTCCGGCGCCCTCGGCGACCCGACGAGGAGGCGTGCGGTGAGTTCGGTGGTCGATTCGGGGAAGTCGCTCGTCACCCGGGCGAAGTCGATCTACGAGGACCGGCGCGAACGCTGGGCGTGGCTCGACCATCTTCTCCGGACGGTCGATCGCTACAACGACCGTCGCGGCAACCTGTATGCCGCGAGCATCAGCTTCAACGGCATCCTCGCGCTCGTCCCGATCATCATGGTCGCGTTCGCGGTGGCCGGCTTCGTGCTGGCCCGGCAGCCCGAGTTGTTGCAGAACATCCAGGACGCCGTCGTCGAGAAGATGCCGGGCCAGCTCGGCGACCAGGTATCCGACATCATCACCTCGGCCATCGACTCCCGCACCACGGTGGGTGTGGTCGGTCTGCTCGGTGCCGCGTTCACCGGCATCGGCTGGATCTCCGGTGTACGCACCGGCATGACCGAGATGTGGGGCGGCCGGGTGCAACGCAACGCGGTGATGTCGAAGGTCTGGGACCTGGTGACCTTCGCCGGACTCGGTGTCGCGTTCGCAGTGACGATGGCCCTTACCGCCCTGGGAAATTCGGGTCTCACGCGGACCGTGCTCGGATGGGTCGGCCTCGACGATGCGTCGTGGGCGCCGGTCCTCGTCCGACTGGTGTCCATCGCGGTTTCGATCCTTGCCACCTGGGCGTTGTTCACATTCATCATGGCGCGGCTTCCCTTGGTGCAGTTGCCATTCCGCAACACCCTGAAAGCTGGTCTGATCACCGCGGTCGCTTTCGAGATCGTCAAGACGGTCGGCGGGCTCTACCTTCAGTCGGTGTTGAGCAGCCCCGCCGGTGTGGCCTTCGGCCCGATCCTCGGTGTCATGGTGTTCGCCTACCTCGCGTCACGCATCGTGCTCTACGCCGCCGCCTGGTGTGCGACCGACCCGGCGAACGCCGGGTTCCAGGTCGAGGAGGACCCGGACGCGGAACTGCGTCGGCCTGTGGTGATCTCGCCGACGGTCGAGGTGAACCCGACGCCACGGCCCGCGGCACTCGCAGCCGCCGCGGGCGTTGGTGCGGGGATCAGCGTGCTGATCGGATGGTTGTCGAGTCGAGCGCGCTGAGTGGGAACGGATCTGATCCGTCACCTACGCCCGAAGAGCCTCAATCCCAGCAGCAACAGGACCACGGCGGCGAGGGCTGCGAGGAGTCCGATGAGGATGCGGACCGAGATGGGGGAGGCGGCGTCGGAACCGGTGCTCGCGAGGTGGGAGTCCGCCGACGACGCGGCGCGCGGTGCGGTGGATTCGGCCGCCTCACCGGACGATTCGACGAGACGTCCGACGGTGATCTCCGGCCCGGCCCGGAATCCGTACTCGAACATCTCCCGCGCCTGATCCCAGTACATGTCGCCCTCGACCGACAGCCCGTACATCTGGACGACGAGGATGCGTCGTCCGTCGCGCTCTGCCGCGCCGACGAAGGTCTTCCGTGCATCGTCGGTGTACCCGGTCTTGCCGCCGAGCATGCCCGGGTAGCCGTCCACCAGAAGGCGGTTGCTGCTGTACATGTCGTACGGCGGATGGTCCTTGGCGCCGGGAACGTCGGGTCGGCGGGGGTATCCGGGGAACCGAAACGTGGGCTTGGCGATCAACTCACGGAAGGTCCCCTGTGCCATCGCTTCCCGGTAGATCAGGGCGAGATCATACGGCGAGGAGGACATTCCGGCGGCGTCGAGACCCGACGGGCTGGCCGCGCGGGTGTCGGAGGCGCCCAGCTCGCGGGCGCGTGCGTTCATCTTCTCCAGCGTGGTCTCCACACCGCCGAGCTCCCGGGCGAGCGCGTTGGCGCAGTCGTTGCCCGACACCATGAGCAGTCCGGTCAGCAGGTCGCGGACGGTGTACCGGCCGCCGGGCCCCATTCCGCACGAGTCGCCCTCGGTGCTCCAGTCCTCCGCGGTCGGGACGACAGTCGCGTCGAGATCGAGTTCGTCGAGAACGATGAGCGCGAGCAGCACCTTGATCGTCGATGCGGGCCGGTACCGCCCGTGGGGATCCTTGGCCGCGATGACGTTGCCGGAGTCGAGGTCGGCGATCAGCCACCCGGCCGCCGTCAGCCGAGCGGGAAGCGGGCCGGCGGCGGGGTCGGCGACGACGCCGCAATACGAGAGGTCCTCGCCCCCGATCGCCGGTGTGGGGACCGGCAGTGAGGACGGGGGTGTCGAACCGGGTGCGACGACCTCGGACTCGTCGACGGCCGGTGGGGTGCCGATCCTGTGCGGACAGTGATCGGTGACGGGCGTCGTGAAGGCCGGCGGTGCACCCGTCGGGACGGGAACGGCGCCGGCCCGTCCGACACCGGCCGGACCTGCGGCGATCACGCACAGAAGCAGCCCGAGCAGGGCGGCGACTAGCGCCGATGAGGTCCGGCGAGTCCACCCCGAGGTCACCGATCGCACGTTACCAGCGGAACCGCGCAGGCTCGCCGACGTGCGATGCGGCCGTGTCCGACGTTCGGCCGCGCGATCTACAGCAGCGAGTACGCCCGGTCCAGCACCGACCGCAGGATCTGTTCGATCTCGTCGAACTCGGCCTGACCCGCGATCAGCGGCGGAGCGAGCTGGACGACGGGGTCGCCGCGGTCGTCGGCGCGGCAGTAGAGCCCGGCGTCGAACAGTGCCGTGGAGAGGAATCCGCGCAGGATGCGCTCGGACTCGGACGCCGTGAACGTTTCCTTCGTGGCCTTGTCCTTCACGAGTTCGATCCCGTAGAAGAAGCCCTCGCCGCGCACGTCGCCGACGATGGGAAGGTCGTGCAGCTTCTCGAGGGTCGCCCGGAACGCGGGTGCCTGGGTCTTGACGTGGTCGTTGAGCCCTTCACGCTCGAAGATGTCGAGGTTGGCCAGCGCGACCGCAGCCGATACCGGGTGCCCGCCGAAGGTGTAACCGTGGGCAAACGTCGTGGTGCCGTCGCGGAACGGTTCGAAGAGACGGTCGCTGGCGATCATCGCACCGATCGGGGAGTAGCCCGACGTCATGCCCTTGGCGCAGGTGATGATGTCGGGAACGTAGCCGAAGTCGTCGCACGCGAACATCGATCCGATGCGGCCGAACGCGCAGATCACCTCGTCGGAAACGAGGAGAACGTCGTATTCGTCGCAGATCTCGCGGACTCGCTCGAAGTAGCCGGGCGGCGGCGGGAAGCAGCCGCCGGCGTTCTGGACGGGCTCGAGGAAGACTGCCGCCACCGTGTCGGGGCCCTCGAACTCGATCGCCTCGGCGATGCGGTCGGCGGCCCAGCGTCCGAACTTCTTCGGGTCGCCGGACAGGTCGTCGGCGGCTCGATAGATGTTGGTGTTCGGCACGCGGAAAGCTCCGGGCGTCAACGGCTCGAAGGCTTCCTTGAGTGCCGGCACGCCGGTGATGGCGAGGGCACCCTGCGGGGTGCCGTGGTAGGCGACCGCACGCGAGATCACCTTGTGCTTACCGGGTTTCCCGACGAGCTTGAAGTACTGCTTGGCCAGCTTCCAGGCGCTCTCGACGGCCTCGCCGCCACCCGTGGTGAAGAAGACGCGGTTGAGGTCGCCGGGTGCATGGGCGGCGAGACGTTCGGCGAGTTCGATGGCCGGGGGAGTCGCATACGACCACAGCGGGAAGAAAGCGAGTTCTTTCGCCTGCTTGGCGGCGGCCTCGGCCAGTTCCTCGCGACCGTGACCCACCTGCACGACGAAGAGTCCGGCGAGCGCGTCGAGGTAGCTGCGTCCCCGGTCGTCGAAGATGCGCATGCCCTCGCCGCGGGTGATCACCGGCGGTGTGATGGCGTCGCCGTGCCGGGCGAAGTGTCCCCAGAGGTGCGCCGCGCTGCGCTCGCCGAGCGACCGGGCGGAGTTGGGCGGTGTCGAGGGTGCGGTCAGTGTCATCGTGACTTCCAGTCGGTCATCGGGTTCCCCAGTTGTATTGCTGTTTGACGAGTTTGAGGTAGACGAGGGTCTCGGTGCCGACGACCTCCGGGTGCACGCGCACCTTCTTGTTCAGGATCTCCAGGAGATGGTCGTCGTTCTCGCAGACGACCTCGATCAGGATGTCGAACGATCCCGCGGTCAGCAGGACGTAGTCGATCTCGGAGTGTTCGGCGAGGTGCTGCGCGAGGGCCTGCGTGTCGCCGACACAGCGGATTCCGATCATCGCCTGCCGGGCGAACCCGAGCTTGAGGGGATCGGTGACCGCGACGATCTGCAGGAGTCCGCTCTCGCTGAGCTTCTGGACCCGGTTGCGGACGGCGGCCTCGGACAGGCCGACCGCCTTACCGATGGAGGCATAGCTGCTCCGACCATCGGCCTGCAGGAGTTCGATGATCTTCTTCGCGGTTGCGTCCAACTGTGTGGATGCAGGGTCGGCCACCCCATGATCGTGACGCGTTCCGTAGCGAACCGCAACACGCACGACTGAAACCGCAATGAAACCGGATTTCGACACGTGAATCCGCAACGGCGGCGGTAGGATCTGGGGGTATGTCCTCACCAACCAGCATTCCGTCCGGCTGGATCGACGGAAAGCCCCATCACTCGACCGGTACCGATCACATCGTGGTCAATCCTGCCACGGATGAGCCGGTCGGGACCGTGAAACTCGCAGGTCGCGGCGACGTAGACGCCGCGGTGGCCGGTGCCCGCGCCGCACAGCCGTCCTGGGGTCGTGCGACCCCGGCCGAACGGGCGGGAGTTCTGCTCGCGTTGGCCAGGGCGCTCGACGCGGAGTCCGACGTGTTGATCGCCGAAGAGGTCGCCCACACCGGTAAGCCGGTCCGGCTCGCGACCGATTTCGACATCCCCGGATCGATCGACAACGTCGAGTTCTTCGCCGGCGTCGCACGCAATCTCGACGGCAAGGCGAGCGCGGAGTACTCGGGGGACCACACCTCGTCGATCCGCCGGGAACCGGTCGGAGTCGTCGGCACCATCACGCCCTGGAACTATCCGCTGCAGATGGCGGTCTGGAAGGTCATCCCGGCACTGGCCGCCGGCTGCGCGGTGGTGCTGAAGCCCGCCGAGATCACGCCGCTGACCACCCTCACGATGGCCCGCATCGCCACCGAGGCCGGACTGCCCGACGGTGTCCTCAACATCGTCGTCGGCACCGGTCCGGAAGCCGGCGCCCATCTCGCCGGGCATCCCGGCGTCGACATGGTGACCTTCACCGGTTCGACCGCGGTCGGCCGGCAGGTGATGGCACAGGCCGCCACCACCGGCGCCCGCATCCAGCTCGAACTCGGCGGCAAGGCGCCGTTCGTCGTCTTCGACGACGCCGACCTGCAGGCCGCGATCCATGGTGCGGTCGCGGGCTCGATCATCAACGGTGGTCAGGACTGCACCGCGGCCACCCGCGCGATCGTCGCGCCCGCGCTCTACGACGACTTCGTCGACGGCGTCGCCGACCTGATGTCGCGGGTCGTCATCGGTGATCCCACCGATCCGGCAACCGATCTCGGCTCCCTCATCTCCCGACGCCACCGCGAGAAGGTGGCCGGGATGGTGGACCGTGCACGGGCAGCGGGAGCGCGCGTGGTCATCGGCGGTACCGTCCCCGACGGGCCGGGCGCCTTCTACCCGCCGACTCTCGTCGCCGACGTGGCCGAGGATTCGGAGATCTACCGCGACGAGGTGTTCGGGCCGGTGCTCGCGGTCAGCCGCTTCACCGACGACGACGATGCGATCCGTCGCGCCAACGACACCCCGTACGGCCTCGCGGCGTCGGCGTGGACGCGCGATGTGTATCGCGCACAACGGGCTTCGCGCGAGATCCACGCCGGCTGTGTCTGGATCAACGACCACATCCCGATCATCAGCGAGATGCCGCACGGCGGATACGGCGCCTCCGGCTTCGGCAAGGACATGTCGACCTACTCCCTCGACGAGTACCTGCTCGTCAAGCACGTCATGAGTGACATCCACGGCGTCGCCGAAAAGGAATGGCACCGAACGATCTTCAGCCTGGACGGCCCGACGGCGTGACCGGCCGGACGTGGGCCTCGCGGCCGACCGACCGGGGCGTCGAGATGGTCGCGCAGGCCGCGGCCCGCCCCTACTGGCTCGACCGCGACCTGCGTCCCGAACCCCGGCCCCGACTCGTCGGCGAGACCGGTGCCGATCTGCTGGTGATCGGCGGCGGCTTCACCGGCCTGTGGGCGGCGGTGCAGGCCGCGGAACGGAATCCGTCCCGATCGATCGTGCTCGTCGAACGTGACCGCATCGCCGAACATGCTTCCGGACGCAACGGCGGCTTCTGTGCCGCCAGCCTCACGCACGGACTCGGTAACGGGTTGCAGCGGTTCCCCGACGAGATGCCCACGCTGCTGCGCATGGGTCGCGAGACACTCGACGCCATCCAGGACACGTTGACACGTCTGGGCATCGACGCCGACGTCGAGCGCACCGGGGAACTCGACCTCGCGACCACCGACTGGCAGTTCGACGACCTCGCCGAGACCGCGGCCGCCGGGCAGGCACTCGGCGAGGATCTCGTCCTGCTCGACACATCCGCGGCCCGGGAACGCGTCAACTCACCGATGGTCCGCGGCGCTCTCTACGACCCGAATGTTCTGATCATCGACCCCGCCAAACTCGCGTTCGGCCTCGCCGATGCAGCCGAACGACTCGGCGTGCGGATCTTCGAGAACACTGAGGTGTTGGCCCTGACCTCGGGGCCGGCGGGTGACGAGGTGTGCGCCCGAACGGATTTCGGGCAGATACGCGCCGACCGGGTCGTGGTCGCGACGTCGGTGAGCCGATCCCTGGTCCGTAGGCTGCGGCTCTACACGGTCCCGGTGTGGGACTACGCGCTGATGACCGAACCGTTGTCCGACGAACAGCTCGCCTCCCTGGGCTGGACCGGGCGAGAGGGACTCGCCGACAGTGGTCCACGGTTTCACTACTTCCGGCTCACCGCCGACAACCGGATGCTGTTCGGTGGCTGGGATGCGCCATATCACTTCGGGTCCGACGACGACCCCCGCCGCGCCCGCCGGCCCGCCGAATGGGCGCTGCTCGGTGAGCATCTGCTGCAGGTGTTTCCGCAGCTCGAGGGGATCACCGCGACGCACACGTGGGGCGGGGTGATCGACACCTGCTCGCGGTTCTGCGCCTTCTGGGACACCTCCCACGGCGGGCGCGTGGTGACGGCGGTGGGCTTCACCGGACTCGGCGTCGGCGCCTCGCATTTCGCGGCCGCGGCCGCCCTCGACCTCGTCGACGGTCTGCGGACGGAACGCACCGCCCTGGAAATGGTGCGCCGCAAGCCCTTACCGTTCCCGCCGGAACCGGTCCGCTGGGCGGGTATCACGTTGACCCGCCAGCAGATGGCGCGCAGCGAGCGCCGCAACGGACGCCGCGGAGCATGGCTCGCGTTGCTGGACAAGATCGGGCTGGGTTTCGACAGCTGACGCCGTTGCCCGTGGGCGCGACCGGTCAGCCGCTCTTGGGGACCACGATAACCGGTGCCGTCGTCCACCGGAGGATGCGAGAAGCGGTGCTGCCGAGGAAGACCCGGTTCGGCGATCCGAGGTGGCCGGAGCCGATGGCGACGATGTCGTTGGCGTCCCAGGGGAGATTGGCCAGCGCCTCGTCGAGCGTCGCACCGTCGGCGACGACGACGTCGACCTCGAGCTCGGAGTTCACCTCGGCGCGAGTCTTCTCGAGGAGTTCACGCGCGACGGTGATCTGCGCGGTTCGCACATCTCTCGACGAGTCGTCGTCGAAGGGGGATTCGAGGGAGACCAGCGACAGCAGCCGGAGGTCGAGCTTCGCGCGTTCGGCGAGTTTCTCGGCGAACGGGAGGGGATTGTCGGTGCCGGGTTTGACCGGGACGGCAACGGTCACCATGTCGAGGACCGCGTCGACCCGATCCGCATATCCGCGCGGCGCCAACGCGACCGGAACCGGCGAGGAGTGGACGAGTTCGTTGCTGATGGTGCCGAGCGTGTGCCGACTCAGCAGCCCGTCGCCCGTGCCGCCGACGACGATCATCCTGGCCCCGGTGGCGACCGCGTGGGAGGCGAGACCGTCGGCGAAGGACTCGTTGACCGTGACGACGGTGCGATAGGAGAAGCCCGGCGGGATCAGCGCGGCACCCTCGCGGAGCCAGTCGGCGGCCTGTGCCTCGATGCGCTGCTGGTACTGGGCGAGTCCGGGCTGGCCGTCGTAGGGCGTCGGGCGGACCACACACACGAGATCGATGGCCGCGCCGGTCACGCGCGCGAGCGCCACGGCCAGCACGACACCGTCGGCGCCCGAGGGGGTCGCGAGATATCCGACCGTGAGCCGGGGAGCGGTCGGGTCGTCGGGCGTCTCCGGGTCGGGTCGGGTCGCGGCGGTCTCAGTAGACATCGGGAACCTTCACCTCGGTGGTCGCGGTCAGTGTCTTGCCCCGGAAGAAGTCGCTGTTGTGGGCGAAACAGGCGAGCATCAGCGGGATTCCGAGAACCAGCATGCCCACGCCGAGGACGAAGACGCCACCGATCCCGCCGACCGAGGTGGCGCCGTAGTCCGGCGAGATCATGTCGATCGCCGAGCGGATGAAGGCCGCCGCCATTGCGAGGCCGCCGAGGAACGGGAAGAGGCCGCGCAGGAAGAAGTTCCGTGCGGAGGCGAACAGGGTCGAACGGAAGTACCACACGCAGGCGAAGGCGGTGATCCCGTAGTAGAAGGCGACCGCCAGTCCGAGGGAGGAGATGGAGTCGGCGAGGGTGTCCTGGCTGAGCAGTGACAGGACCAGGTAGAAGGTGAGGGCCGCGGCACCCATGACGCCGGTGCCGAAGGCGGGGGTCATGTAGCGCGGGTGGATCGAGGCGAACTTCTCGGGCAGTGCCTTGTAGACGGCCATCGACAGGCTGCCGCGTGCGGTGGGCAGGATCGTGGACTGGGTCGAGGACAGCGCGGAGACGCAGACCGTCAGCAGCAGTGCCGACGACATGATCGCGCCGGCAACCGGCTCGCCCAGGATCGTCAGGACGTCCTCGTCGTTCGCGTCGTTCCCCAGTCCGATCCCGGTGTCGCCGAACCCGGCGAACGACTGGATCGCGTAGGCGACCAACACGTAGGTGGCGACCAGGATCACGCACGTGAGAAGGGCGGCTCGGCCCGGGGTCTTGTCGGGGTCCTTGGTCTCCTCGCTGATCGCCAGGCACGCATCCCAGCCCCAGTAGATGAAGATGCACAGGATGACCGCCGCAGCGATCTGCGACTGGTCGAGACCACTGGGCCACAACCAGGACCACTCCGGTGTGATCGCCTGGTCGCCGGCCCGGCCGGTGCCGACCTTCACCAGCGCGATCACGCTCGCGATGATGAGCACGGCGAACTGGACGAACATCAGGATGGCCTGTATGCGTTCGCTGATGACGATGCCGCGGATGCTGATCCACGTCATGGCGATGATGAAGAAGCTGCCGAGCAGGATCTTCGCGAGCAGGCTGTCGGCGAGGCCGTGGAGGCCGAGGAACTTGAACAGGTACAGCGCGGCGATCTCGGAGACGTTGGCGAGCACGATGATCGCCGACACGGCGAGGCCCCACCCGCCGATCCAGCCGATCCACGGACCGAAAGCCTTTGTGCCCCAAGTGAACGTCGTGCCGCAGTCCGGGGTGTCGCGGGACAGTTCGCGATAGGCGAAGGCGACGAGCAACATCGGGATGAAGGCGAGGACGAACATCGCCGGGGCCTTGTCGTGGACGCTGTCGACCACGTAGCCGAGGGTGGCGGCGAGGCTGTAAGCCGGTGCGACGGCGGACAAGCCGATGATGACGTTGCCCATCAGCCCGATCGAACCGAGTCGCAGGCCCTTGTTGCCGGGATCGCCCACGAGGCCGGCCTCGCCGCCGCCTCCGACCGCCTCGGTCTCGATGCGCTCCGCCATGCTGGTTCTCCGCTCACATGTTCACGACGAAAGACAGAGTACGATTCTGCTCCCGATTCCTCCCTGCAAGTACGAAACCCGGCTCAATTGCGCGCTCGGCACCTGCTCGTCGGTTCGTGTCCGCGGGCGGAGTCCTCGGCGACGAGTTCGGACTCAACCCAGATCTGACATCTGGAAAATCTTCCGCCGGACTGGAATAGCGCGTCGAGTGGTTCGCCCGGCGAATGTCTCGTGTACACCAGGGATGCCGACCACAACCTCGTGTGTCCGTCCTGGTGCGTGAGCGGGACGTGGGTCTGGGTGCGGAGACGGGCGGCTGCGTCGAACCATACGGCGGCGCCGTTGTGCTGCCGGTCCGAGGTCAGGGTGATCGTGATCCGTTGGGGCTCGGGGGCGGGGGCCGGTGCCGCCGTGGCGGGTGAGAACACCGCCAGACACAGGGCGGTGCCGGTCAGGAGGGTGAGGAGTAGGCGGAGGTACAGGATTCGGACCACGACGGCGCTCCGTTCGGCGGGGTGACTGGGTCCTTCTTGGACGCAGCCGGGTGCCGATCGGTTCCCCGGGTCATCGGACGAGTGTCAGTTCGCGGGTCGCGGTCTGCCGGAAATCCGTTGCGGCGCCGAGTAACCGGGCGATCGCCAGGCGGCCCTGCAGGCGGGCCAGGCCGGCTCCCACGCACAGGTGCAGTCCCTTGCCGAACGCCAGGTGCGAGCCGTGTCCGGACCGCGCGGTCGCACGGTCGAGGTCGATGGCCGGCGCGGCGTCGAAGTGCTCGGGATCTCGGTTGCCCACGCGCCACATGAGATAGATGTGCGAGCCGGCCGGGAGGCGGGCGTCACCCAGCGTGGTGTCGGCGACGACGTGCCGGAAGTGGCCCCGGAACGGGGATTCCAGGCGCAGGGCCTCCTCGACGAAGGCCGGGATGAGGTCGGGCGCGTGGCGCAACCGTGCGGCGACCTCGGGGTGTCGCGCCAGGATCCGGACCGCGTTGGTCAGGAGGCTGACAGTGGAGTCGGACCCCGCCGCGACGAGTTGCAGGAGAATCATCACCGCCGCCGGACGGTCCAGGTCGGCCCGGGCCACGGCCGACGCGATGTCGGCGAGGACCCCTCGTCCCGGCGTGCCCTCCCGTTCGTTCCGTAGCGCCGAGTCCAGCGCGTCGCCGAGATAGGCGGTGAGTTCGGCGACCGCGGTGGTCGCGGTGGTGAGTTGGCCGGGGGTGATCACACCGTCGATCAGCACGTTGGTAGCACCCGCCCAGTGGGCGAGATCGTCGATGTCCTCGTGGGGGAGACCGAGGAGCTCGGTGACCACGGTTATCGGGACGCGTTGTGCCACAGCGGTCGTCCAATCGATCGTGTCCTCGTCGAGGCCCTCGGACCAGGCGGTGTCCACGACCTCGGCGACGTAGGGTTCCAGTGCCCGGATGCGCGCGGGTGTCAGCGACGGCATGACCAGCGACCGATGGAGTCGGTGGCGCGGGCCGTCGGCGGTGGCCAGGACGTGCATCGCATCGCCGAGTCCGGCGACCGGGAACTCCGACACCGATCCGTCGTCGTGGCAGACCATCGTGGCGGTCAGGTTCGACGAGAAGTCCTCGGGTCGTCGCACCACATCGGCGATGAGATCCCAGGAGCCGACGGCGAAGAACGGGGAGTCGCCGATCTGCTGTACCGGGAACCCGGTGTGGAAGCGCGACAGGAAGGCGGGGTCGTCGAGTGCGAGCATGTCCCCAGCGTCGCCGACGGGCGCGGCCGGGACAACGGTTCCCTTCGAAGTCGATACGAACGGTTCGTGGCGTCCGGCATCGATGTCTCATCGATGGACCCTGACCTGGGCTGAAACACACGCAAGGGGTTGCTTGTTGTCTCATGATGAGAAGCGACGACGAAGGGGCGTGGATGGCTGACTGGCTCGTGGGTGGCGATCGTGGCGACGCGGCACGGAGGAGGCTCGTCTCCCAGGCCGCGGCGCTGATCGCCTCTCGTGGACTCGACGCGTTCAGCGTCGACGAACTGGCCGTCCGAGCGCACTGCTCACGAGCGACGATCTACCGCCATGCGGGCGGCCGTGCCCAGCTGATCGAGGCGGTGCTGTCGATGACCGCCGCCCCGGTCCTGGAATCGATCCGCGAGGAGGCCGCCGGCACGACAGGGGATGAGCGCGCACGGATCGCGATCACCGCGGCGGTCGGCGCCCTGCGTGCAGACCGGGTGATCCGCCAGTTCCTCCGGCCGGGAAGCCTGATCGCGACGACACCGACCGTGCTCGCCTCACCGACCGTGCTCGATGTGGCCGCAGAACTCATCGGCATCGACCCCGACGACACCGTCGCCGCCCGGTTCGCGATCCGGTCGGTGCTGACCATGCTGCTCTGGCCGGCGACCCCCGAGGAAGAGGCGGCGCTCGTGGACTCGATCATCGCGGGGATCTTCCGGGGCGAGGCATCGGACGTCCGCCAGACGTAGCGGTTCGTGTCGACCGGCAGCACGATCCGCTACATGTGCGAATGAGCAACGGCCCGCACCGAGATCGGTGCGGGCCGTTGCCGGGCTGCAGAGAAAGCTGAATCGATTAGCGCGAGAACATGAGTGCGCGCTTGACCTCCGAGATCGCCTGCGTGACCTGGATGCCGCGGGGGCATGCGTCGGTGCAGTTGAAGGTCGTGCGGCAGCGCCACACGCCGTCGACGTCGTTGAGGATGTCGAGACGCTCGACGGCGCCCTCGTCACGGCTGTCGAAGATGAAGCGGTGCGCGTTGACGATCGCGGCCGGGCCGAAGTAGGAACCCTCGGTCCAGAACACCGGGCAGCTCGTGGTGCAGCAGGCACAGAGGATGCACTTGGTGGTGTCGTCGAAGCGGGCGCGGTCGCTCTGGCTCTGGATGCGCTCGCGGGTCGGCTCGTTGCCCGTGGTCATCAGGAACGGCTTGATGGCGCGGTAGGCGTCGAAGAACGGCTCCATGTCGACCACGAGATCCTTCTCCACCGGCAAGCCGCGGATCGGCTCGATGGTGATGGTGATCTCCTTGGACTTGTCCTTGGGGAGCATGTCCTTCATGAGGAGCTTGCAGGCGAGACGGTTGACGCCGTTGATGCGCATGGCGTCCGAGCCGCACACGCCGTGCGCGCAGCTGCGGCGGAAGGTCAGGGTGCCGTCGAGGTAGCCCTTCACGTACAGCAGCAGGTTGAGCAGGCGGTCCGTCGGGAGCGCCGGGACGCGGAAGCTCTCCCAGCCCTGGGCATCCGGATTCTCCGGGTTGAACCGGGCGATCTTGAGCGTCACCATGGTGGCCTCTTCGGGCACCGGGGGCAGCGGCGGCTCGTCGGAGGACGGTGCGGGCTTGTCCAGAACAGATGTCATCAGTACTTACGCTCCATCGGCTCGTAACGGGTTTCGACCACTGGCTTGTAGTCCAACTCGATGTCCGCGAGAAGGTCGGTGCCCTTCTTGTACGCCATGGTGTGACGCTTGTAGTTCACGTCGTCGCGATCCGGGTAGTCCTCGCGGGCGTGTCCGCCGCGCGACTCCTTGCGGTTGAGGGCGCCCACCACGGTGACCTCGGCCATCTCGAGCAGGAAGCCCAGCTCGATCGCCTCGAGGAGGTCGCTGTTGAAACGCTTGCCCTTGTCGTGGACGCGGATGTGCGCGTAACGCTCCTTGAAGCGGTGGATGTCGGTCAGTGCCTGCTTGAGGGTCTCCTCGGTGCGGAACACCGACGCGTTGTTGTCCATCGACGCCTGCAGCTCGGTGCGGATGTCGGCGACACGCTCGTGGCCGTGATCCGACAGGAGCAGGTCGAGCCAGCTGTCGACCATCTCGGTCGGCTGCTCGGGCAGCTCGGCGAACTCGGCGTTGTTGGCGTACTCGGCGGCGGCGATGCCGGCGCGGCGTCCGAAGACGTTGATGTCGAGCAGCGAGTTGGTGCCGAGGCGGTTGGCGCCGTGCACCGACACGCAGGCACACTCACCGGCGGCGTACAGGCCGTGGACGACCTCGTCGTTGTTGCGCAACACCTGACCGTTGATGTTGGTCGGGATGCCGCCCATGACGTAGTGGCAGGTCGGGAACACCGGCACGTACTCGGTGACCGGGTCGACGCCGAGGTAGGTGCGGGCGAACTCGGTGATGTCCGGGAGCTTCTCGTTGAGGACGTCCTCGCCGAGGTGCGTCACGTCGATGTAGACGTAGTCCTTGTTCGGTCCGGCGCCACGGCCCTCGAGCACCTCGAGAACCATCGAGCGGGCGACGATGTCGCGGGGCGCGAGGTCCTTGATGGTGGGGGCGTAGCGCTCCATGAAACGCTCGCCGTCGGCGTTGCGCAGGATGCCGCCCTCACCGCGGACGGCCTCCGAGATGAGGATGCCGAGGCCGGCCAGGCCGGTCGGATGGAACTGGTGGAACTCCATGTCCTCGAGCGGCAGGCCCTTGCGGAAGATGATGCCCATGCCGTCGCCGGTCAGCGTGTGCGCGTTCGACGTCGTCTTGTACATGCGGCCCGAGCCGCCGGTCGCGAAGACGATCGACTTGGCGTGGAAGACGTGGATCTCGCCGGTGGCCAGCTCATAGGCGACGACACCGGTCGCGACCTGCTCGCCGTCCTCGTTCTCGGTGAGGCAGATGTCGAGCGCATAGAACTCGTTGAAGAACTCGACGTCGTGCTTGACGCAGTTCTGGTACAGCGTCTGCAGGATCATGTGACCGGTGCGGTCGGCGGCGTAGCAGGCACGACGCACGGGCGACTTGCCGTGGTCGCGGGTGTGCCCGCCGAAGCGACGCTGGTCGATCTTGCCCTCGGGCGTCCGGTTGAACGGGAGACCCATCTTCTCCAGATCGAGCACCGCGTCGATGGCCTCCTTGGCCATGATCTCGACGGCGTCCTGATCGGCGAGGTAGTCACCACCCTTGACGGTGTCGAAGGTGTGCCACTCCCAGTTGTCCTCCTCGACGTTGGCCAGCGCGGCGCACATGCCGCCCTGAGCCGCGCCGGTGTGGCTACGGGTGGGGTAGAGCTTGGTCAGAACCGCGGTGCGGGCACGCGGTGCGGCTTCGATCGCCGCGCGCATCCCGGCGCCGCCGGCGCCCACGATGACGACGTCGTAGCGGTGTTCCTGCATGTTCTTGGTCTCCTTTAGCCGACGCTGTTGACGTCGAAGGTGAGGATCGCGTAGGTGCCCAGCACCAGGGTCAGGATCATCGACACGGCCAGCAGCACGTTGAGCCAGAATCGGGTCGAGTCCTTGCGCGAGTAGTCGGCGATGACGGTGCGGACACCGTTGCCGCCGTGCAGCTGGGCCAGCCACAGCATGGTCAGATCCCAGATCTGCCAGCCGGGTGAACTCCAGCGAGCGGCGACGAACGAGGCGTCGATGCGGTGCACGCCGCCGTCCCAGGCCAGCATGATGAACATGTGGCCGATGGTCAGGAAGACGAGGATCAGGCCGGAGAAGCGCATGAACATCCATGCGTTCTTCTCGAAGTTGCCGCCCTTGGGCTTGCGGGGCGAACGGGGATTGTCCAGGCTCGCCGGACGGTCGTGTTCCTTGCCGAGGGTCTTGGCGACACCGGTGGCTTCCGAGGTGGTCATCTCTGGTGTCTCCTACAGGTGGCTGAACAGGATCTGCAGCAGGCGGATCGCGCCGGCACCGAACACGACGACGAACAGGGTCAGGGCGACCCACAGCATCTGCCGCTGGTACTTGGGACCCTTGGACCAGAAGTCCACCAGGATCAGGCGCACGCCGTTGAAGGCGTGGAACAGGACACACGCGACCAGCGCGATCTCCATGAGACCGATGATCGGGGTCTTGTAGGTTTCGATGATCTGGTCGTACTGGTTGGGATCGACGCGGATGACCGCGGTGTCCAACACGTGTACGAACAAGAAGAAGAAGATGGTGACGCCCGTGATGCGGTGCAGAACCCAGGACCACATGCCCGGGTCGCCGCGATACAGGGAACGTCGACGCACCGGGTCAGGTGCGACTTCGGTCGAGGTGCTCATCGGAAAAGTGGCCTCCAACATCGTCGATGGACGCGTCGAATCGGCATGCTCCGACTCGACCATGGACCCATGACAAGAGACTCTAAACCCATGCCCATTCCGGTGATAAATTGCCCGAACCGATTTGAGGCACAAGACATTACGACTTAGGTTTGCCTTACCCAAGCCTTTGCGCCGATGAACTGCGCATGTCCGGTTGGTTACACCATTTGCCAGGAGGTGGGCGTGAGTACCGAAATCCAGTGGAATGTCCTGCGACACAGAGCAACTGAGATGCTGTCCCATGCCTACGCCCCGTACTCGCACTACCCCGTGGGGGCCGCGGGAGTCACCTCCGACGGGCGTGTCGTCGCAGGTTGCAATGTGGAAAATGTCTCATACGGTCTGGGGATCTGCGCCGAGGTCTCGCTGGTCGCACAGTTGATCTCACAAGGTGACAGGTCCCTGCGTGCGGTGACCGTCACCGACGCCTCCGGCAAGGTCCTGATGCCGTGCGGGCGGTGCCGGCAGGTGCTCCTCGAACACGGCGGCCGTGACCTCCTCGTCGATCACCCCGCCGGTCCGCGTCTCCTCTCCGACCTGCTGCCTGACGCCTTCGGGCCCGACGACATCGCCCAGGTCGTGTCGTGACGTCGGAGATCGAGACCGCCGACGAGGTGATCCACGCCGTCTCGGTCATCGCGACCAAGCGTGGGGGCGGCGAACTCAGCGACGCGCAGATTGCGTGGATGGTCGACGGCTACACCCGCGGCGAGGTCGCTCCGGAGCAGATGTCGTCGTTGTTGATGGCCGTCTATCTACGCGGGATGAACCGCCGGGAGATCGCGACCTGGACCCGCGCCATGATCGACAGCGGACGTCGAATGGACCTGACGGGCCTGCGTCGAGACGGCCGTCGGCTGATCACGGTCGACAAACACTCCACGGGCGGCGTCGGCGACAAGATCACGTTGCCCCTGACGCCGCTCGTCGCGTCGTTCGGCGTCGCGGTGCCGCAGCTGTCCGGTCGGGGTCTGGGCCACACCGGCGGCACCCTCGACAAGCTGGAATCGATCCCGGGCTGGCGGGCCGAGTTGAGCACCGAGGAGATGTTCACCCAGCTCGAACGCGTCGGCGCGGTCATCTGCGCCGCCGGCGCCGACCTCGCTCCCGCCGACCGCAAGCTCTACGCGCTGCGTGACGTCACCGGGACGGTCGAGTCCATCCCGCTGCTCGCCACCTCGATCATGAGCAAGAAGATCGCCGAGGGCACCGGCGCGCTGGTCCTCGATGTTAAGACCGGATCGGGCGCTTTCCTGCCCGACGAGTCCGATGCCCGCGAACTGGCGTCGACGATGGTCGAACTCGGACACGACGCCGGGGTCGACACCCGGGCGCTGATCACCGACATGAGCGTTCCGCTGGGCCTGACCGTCGGCAACGCCGTCGAGGTCGCCGAATCGATCGAGGTGCTCGCCGGCGGCGGACCCGCCGACGTCGTCGAGCTGACCCTGGCACTCGCTCGCGAGATGCTCGACGCCGCAGGCCTTCCCGACGCCGATCCCGCCGAGCATCTGGCCAACGGCCGGGCGATGGACGCCTGGCGGTCGATGATCTCCGCGCAGGGTGGCGACCCGGATGCCCCGCTCCCGGTTGCCCGGCATCAGGATGTGTTCACCGCCGCCCGCGACGGCGTCGTGACCGGCATGGACGCGCGTGCGGTGGGGGACGCGGCCTGGCGACTGGGCGGTGGACGGTCCAAGCCCGGTGAATCGGTCTCGGCGGAGGCGGGTGTCATGATCCACGCCAAACCGGGCGACCGTGTCCGCGCCGGCCAACCGCTGTTCACCTTGCACACGCAGGATGAGGACCGGATCGCGGGCGCGCGCTCGAGTCTCGGTGGTGCGGTGCGGATCGAGGACACCGATGGCGACACGAGCGGCGTCGGCGACCGGCCACTGATCATCGATTCGGTTAGGTTCACAAGATGACGACGCTGGATCCGGCGCATCTCACCCTCGCGCCCAAGGTGCTCCTGCACGACCACCTCGACGGCGGGCTGCGGCCGGCGACCGTCCTGGAACTCGCGCACGACGTCGGCTACGACGGACTGCCGGTCGACGACGCGGTCGGGCTGGGCCGCTGGTTCCGCGAGGCCGCCGACAGCGGGTCCCTCGAGCGATATCTGGAGACCTTCACCCACACCGTCGCCGTCATGCAGACCGTCGACGCTCTCGAGCGGGTGGCGCGTGAGTGCGTGGAGGACCTCGCCGACGACAACGTCGTCTACGCCGAGGTCCGCTACGCACCCGAACAGCATCTCGAGGCCGGGCTCACCCTCGACGAGGTGGTCGAGGCGGTGCTGCGCGGATTCGCCGACGGTGAGCGGATCGCCGCCGACCGCGGGAAGACGATCATCGTCCGCTGTCTGGTCACCGCGATGCGGCACGCGGCCCGCTCGCGGGAGATCGCCGAACTCGCGGTGCGCTACCGCGATCGCGGCGTCGTCGGCTTCGACATCGCCGGCGCCGAGGCCGGTCACCCGCCAACCCGTCATCTCGACGCCTTCGAGTACATGCGCGCCAACTCCGCGCCGTTCACCATCCACGCGGGCGAGGCATTCGGCCTGCCGTCGATCCACGAGGCCATCGGCTTCTGCGGCACGGACCGTCTCGGCCACGGAGTGCGCGTCTTCGACGACGTCGAACTCCCCGACGGCGTCGACCTCGCAGCGCACTCCTTCACCGGGGCGAAGCTCGGTCTGATCGCGAACATCGTGCGCGACAAGCGGATTCCGCTCGAGCTGTGCCCGAGTTCGAATGTGCAGACCGGGGCGGTCAGCTCGCTCGCCGAGCACCCGTTCAACGTGCTGGCCCGACTCCGGTTCCGGGTCACCGTCAACACCGACAACCGGCTCATGGGCGACACCACGATGAGCAAGGAGTTCGGCCTGCTCGCCGACCAGTTCGGTTACGGCTGGGCCGATTTCGAACGCTTCACGGTCAACGCCATGAAGTCGGCGTTCATCCACTTCGACGAACGGCTCGATGTGATCGACGACGTGATCAAGCCGGGTTACGCGGTACTGCTCGGCTCGGGCTAGCCTTTCTTGACGAGCCGGGTCTCGAAGTCGTGTTCGAGCGCGCGCCAGGCCTCGGCCTCGTTGTCGAACGGTCCGCTCGGGGCCATCCGCTTCGGGTCGGGGTTGACGGTGTAGTCGACGAACCAGCCGAGGGGAGTCGACGTGCCCAGTGCCTCGTTGACGGTGTCGTCGCCGGCGTAGTCGGCTGCGTCGGTGAACAGTTCGACGGCGAGGTCGAGCTGATCGCGGTCCATGCGGCGGGGTCCGTCGGCGATGTCCTCGGCGAGGCCGGGCAGCACGTAGACGTTGTCGTCGATGACGTCGAATTCGAGTGAGCCGTTGGTGGCCTCGGTCCGGATGTCCTCGAACGTCATCAGCTCGGCCAGATCGTGGGCGTTGTCGTCGGCGAGGAAACGTGAGAGCGACCGCGCCGAGGTGAACACGAAGATCTTGCCCTTGGCGCCCAGGAACACCGGGTCGTCGCCGAGGTAGCAGCGCAGCGTCAGGTACTCGTTGCCGCTCGTGACAATCTTGATCGGGTCGATGCCGACCGACGCCCAGAAATCGTCGTCGTCGTAATCGTCACCGTCATCTTCGTCGTCGTCCTCGTCTTCGTCTTCGTCGACGGTGTCGTCCGCGGTCTCGACGATCTCGATGTCGTCGTCGTCCGGTTCGTCTTCGTCTTCGGCGGAGGCGGCGGCCTCGAGTTCGGCCTCGGCGGTCTCGACTGCCTTGGCGTCGACCTTCGGCGTGGTGATGACCTCGTCGATGGCGTCGAGGACGTCGTCCCAGTGCTTGGCGATGAGACGGCCGATGCGGACCCAGAGGTCGGTGCCCTCGCGGCCCTCGAAGTTGCGGGTACCGGTGGTGACCGCACCCAGGATCGGGTTGCCGTTGAAGAACTTCGTGATCGCGGTCAGTTCGCAGACCTCACCCAGGATGCGCACGATCTCGAGCGCGTCCTCGAGTTCGGCGATGACCTCGGGGGTCGGATCCTCGGCGGCCAGCTCGGGCACGCCCACCAGGTCGTAGGTGTGGCGCTCGTCCGGGATCAACTCCTCGGCCTGCACGCCGACGATGGTCGGCCACGCCGGATGCTCGACGAGGTCGTTGTCGTCATTGGTGCGGACGAAGGCCGCGAGCTCGGCGACGCCGGGCAGGACGTAGAGATCCTCGTCGAGACCGAGGAACGCCTCCCACTCGTCGTCACCCTCTCGCCAGCGGGGTGCCCACAGGGTGAAGCTGTTTCCGTCGGTGAGTCCGAGCTCAATCGGGACGATGTCTCCGGCCATGGGGACACAGCCTAGCGATTGATCGCCGTGGATCCAGTAGTGCCCCCACAGAGGCCGAACGGTTTTCGTGCCGAGTCGTCATCGGGGCCGGAAGAATCCTTCGAAGGTCTGGTCGAGATTCGTGGTCCGAACCGGTGAGACGCCGACCGGATCGCCGGCCTCGATCATCTGATCGTTGCCGATGTACATGGCCACGTGCCCGGACCACACGGCGAGATCGCCGGGCTGTAGTTGGGCCTGTGACACGCGGATTCCGGCGGTGTCCTGATCCTGGGCCAGGCGGGGGAGATCGAGACCGGCCTGCCGATATGCCCATCTGGTGAAACCGCTGCAGTCGAAACCGGCGGGCGTCGTCCCGCCCCAGAGATAAGGAACACCCCGCTGGCTCAGTGCCGCGCGCACTGCCTTCGCCGCCCGCTCGTTCGGCGCGTACGCCACCGAACCGTCGGGGAGCGTGATCGGCACGCCTCCGGACACCGGCGACACCGACAGTCGCTCAGCGGTGGCCGGGTCGCTGGTGGTCGTGACCGATGCGGGTGCGATCCGCCGGCCGAGGGCCGCCATCGCATCGGTGTCGGAGCGGAGGTCGGCACGTGTGCGAGCGACGATCTCGAGACCACGGCCGAGATGCCCGGCCGCCACCGGCAGCATCGTCAGCAGCCCGGCCGGGGTGAACAGCTCGCTCCCGAAGGCGCGAGCCCGACGTTCGAGGGAGTCCACCAGGCCGAGGAGTCGGGTCGACGCCGACTGCACTTTTCCGCCGGCGCTCTCGACGAGGCGGGCGAAGTCGTCGGCGTCGTCGGTCAGCATGCCCATGCTCTGCTGAACTCGTCCCGTGGCGTCGACGGCCGCCGCGGCGCCGGAGCCCTCCCAGTGCGTGCGCACCGCTTCGGTCGCGGCGGTCGATCCACGGCGTGCGGCGTCGACAGCATCCGCTGCGGCACGGATCGTCTCCGCCGGATTGCCCGGCGCGAGGACGCCGGTGCCCAGCGCGGCGACGAGCTGTCGTAGGGGTTCGGCGAACATCGCGGCGTCGAGCATCAGAGGGTGAACCCCCGGTCGGCGGCCGCGCAGTCGCAGGCGAGGTAGGTCTCGTCGGCGCGGCGGGTGGCCGACGCGACCTGTTCCTGCCGCGCCGCCGTCGTCTCGAGGTTGCTCCGGTGGACCCGAAGGAACTCGACCACCGCGGCGAGGAACTCCGCGCCGATGATCCCGAACGTGATCGCGAGGTCGACCAGAGCCGCCTCGTCGGTGCGGGCCTGATCGCCGACCAGCACGCTCCCGGCGCGGTGCGTCGACGAGAATTCCTGCAGCGCCGGTGATTTCGTCATCAGGACGGTTTCCCGGGCATTCCCGGGAGGGGGGAGGATGGCGGATGGGGCCGTGGATCGCGGGCTCATGGGTTTCTGACGCGGCGGGCGTCGGTTCGGTTCCATCGGGTGCGATCGAACCTCGTCGGCGGCGTTGCGCGATACCTCAATGCGCACGTGGGTGAGGCACAGGAAATAGTCTGGTCGGCATGGAACGCCTGATCGTCGACCATCCTCTCGCCGCCGCTCGTCTGACGACGATGCGAGACGAGACCACCGACAACGCCGGATTCCGTGCGGCACTCTCGGATCTCACCCAGATGCTGATCTATGAGGCTCTGGCGGCCGCGCCCCGTGCCGACCTCGAGATCAAGACGCCACTGGTCCCGCACACCGGATCACGGCTGGCGAAGCCGCCGCTGCTGGTCCCGGTCCTGCGTGCGGGCCTCGGGATGGTCGAGCAGGCGCATGCGATGGTGCCCGAGTCCCGGGTCGGTTTCGTGGGCATCGCCCGCGACGAGGAGACCGCCCAGCCGGTGCCGTATCTCGAGTCCCTGCCCGAGGACCTCTCCGGGCTGCCCGTCTTCGTCCTCGACCCGATGCTCGCGACCGGCGGGTCGATGCTGCACACGATCGAACTGCTCGTCGCGCGCAACGCCACCGACATCACCGCGGTCTGCGTCGTCGCGGCACCCCAGGGTGTGGAGTTGCTCGAGAAGTCGGGCCATCCGTGCCGTCTCGTCGTGGCCGCGATCGACGAGGGCCTCGACGACGTCAACTACATCGTGCCGGGACTCGGCGACGCCGGCGACCGTCAGTTCGGCCCGCGCTGACGGAGATCCGGGCCGGCCGGTCGTGATCGGTCAGCCGGGTGACGACCAGTAGGCGAGCATCGGTTCGTTCGCCAGAACCGAACCGCCCTCCACGATGGTGAGACTCGCCGGGGACACGAGGTAGCGGACGGCTCCGTTGCGTGCCTCGAAGGTGTTGCCGACACGGGTCGGGAACTGCAGCTCGATGCCACCCTCGGGTGCCTGCCCCTTGTAGTACCAGCGACCCGTCTGGTTGCCGACCTGGCAGATGACCACGCGCGACCGGGAAGTCTGACCGATCGCGACCGCCGGGTCGTCGGCGGCGTTGCAGCGCGGGCCGGTCACGAATCCCTGCCAATCGGCGCCCGCCACGGGCGGGGCGGGACGGTTCGTCGGCGGCGACGGCGTGGTTGTGATGGTGGTCTGGGTCGTCGGCGGGGACTGGGTGACCGTGCTCGTGACCGTCGGGAGCTCCGAGGTCGTGGAACTCGCGGCGACCTCGTCGGACGATTCCTCGTCGGCAGGTATCAGCAGGAATGCGGCCAGCACGCCCGCGACCACCAGCAGGATGCCGGCGCCGATGGCCACGAGGACCGCGGGTGATGTCCACGGCGAACGCGGCGGTGGGGGCGGCGGACCCTGCGGATGGCCACCCGGCCCGTAGGCGCCCGGGTACCCGCCGGGCGGGTAACCGCCGGAACCGTCGGGTGGGTAGGTCATGGTGCTCCTCGAGTTCTGTCGGGACTCGTCGGGGGAGGAATCGCCGCCGGGATCGGTTCTACAGCTCGCCGATGATCTGGGCGAGCAGTTCGCCCATACGCGTCGCCGATGTACGCCCGACCTCGAGTACCTCGGCGTGACTGAGGTGTTCACCGGTCATCCCGGCGGCCAGGTTGGTCACCAGCGAGACCCCGAGGACCTCGAGTCCCGCGGCCCGGGCGGCGATGGTCTCGTGCACCGTGGACATGCCGACCAGGTCGGCGCCCAGCGTGCGCAGCATGCGGATCTCGGCGGGGGTCTCGTAGTGCGGTCCGGGCAGGCCGGCGTAAACACCCTCGGCGAGCGCCGGGTCCACGCGGCGGGCGATCCCGCGCAGCCGCGGGGAGTAGGCGTCCACGAGGTCGACGAACTGCGCGCCGACCAGCGGGGAACGCGCGGTCAGGTTGAGATGGTCGGAGAGGAGCACCGGCTGACCCACCGACATGTCCTCGCGCAGACCACCGGCGGCGTTGGTGAGCACGACCGTGTGGACGCCGGCGGCCGCCGCGGTACGCACCGGATGCACGACCCGCGCGAGGTCGTGACCCTCGTAGGCGTGAATCCGGCCGAGCATCAACAGGACTCGGCGGTCACCGACCCGCACGGAATGGATCACGCCACCGTGGCCGGCAGCCTTGGGCGGGGTGAAGCCGGGGATCGAGGACATCGGCAGCGAACGGATCGGTGCACCGAACGCGTCGGCCGCCGGGGCCCACCCGGAACCGAGGATCACGGCCACATCGTGTGCGGCGGCGTCGGTCTCGGCGGCGATGGTGGCGGCCGCGACGATGGCCGCGGCGTCGGCGTCGGCAGTGGGATCCATGCGCCAACCCTAAACGGTGATCCCGACGCCGGTGCGGCACTGCGGCGTCGTGCGAGCGCCGTGCGCGGAGTGGACTCCGCGGAGCGATAAGGTCAGTTCATGCCATATCTCAACGAGGTCGGGGAGGTCGTCGAACTCCATCTCGGGGCCAAGGGCGCCGAGCTCGACGAGTCGAACCCCGAGAACCGCTTCCGTCTGGAATGGCTCGACGAGGTGGAACGGTTGCTCGCTGAGGTGAGCGCCGACCCGAAGCGTCCGCTGGTGCTGACCGCGACCGGCAAGTTCTTCACCAACGGGCTCGACACCGACCACATCTTCGCCGCGCCGGATCAGCTGCCCGCATACCTCGACCGGGTGCACGCGCTGTACGCCACGATCCTCACCCTCCCGGTGCCGACGGTGGCGGCCGTCAACGGGCACGCCTTCGGCGCCGGCGCCATGCTCGCCCTCTGCGCCGACCACCTGGTGATGCGTACCGAGCGCGGATTCTGGTCGCTGCCCGAGGCGGCCCTGAACATGCCGTTCACCCGCGGCATGTCGACGCTTCTGCGCACGCGACTCACCGACCGGACCGCGACCGAGGCGATGTACACCAGCCGCCGCTACGGTGCCGCCGATGCGGTCGCCGCCGGCATCGTCGACGAGGCGGTGGAGGCGGATCGACTGACCGCCCGCGCCGCCGAGATCGCCACCGCCCGTGCCGCGACGGTGGGTCCCAACCTCGCGCTGATCAAGCGGGGACTCCGCGGACCGCTGCTCGCCGACCTCGCCGTCCCGACTCCCGCCGGGGTCCTGTCGTGACCGGTGCGCAGGCGGGCAGCCTGCCCGACGCGTCGAAGATCATCGACGCATGGCTGGCCGCGCACGGTCCTCGGTTGATCGCCTGGCGACGCGACCTCCACGCCCACCCCGAACTGTCCCGGCAAGAGGTGCGCACCACCGAACTGGTGATGGCCGAGCTGTCGGCCGCGGGGCTCGACCCGCGTCGGCTCCCGCTGGGCACCGGCGTCGTCTGCGACCTCGGGCCGGCCGGCGAACCGCGGATCGGCCTGCGCGCCGACATGGACGCGCTGCCCGTCACCGAACACACCGGCCTCCCGTTCACCTCGACGGTCGAGGGTGCGTCCCACTCCTGCGGACACGACGCCCACACGGCGATCCTGATCGGCGTGGCCAAGCTCCTGGCCTCGGCCGGACCGCTCCCGGTGGGGGTCAGGCTGATCTTCCAGGCGGCCGAGGAGGTCATGCCCGGCGGTGCGCTCGACGCCATCGAGGCCGGAGTGACCAGCGGGCTCGGACGCATCTTCGCGCTGCACTGCGATCCGCGTCTGCCCGTCGGCACCGTCGGCCTGCGGTCGGGTCCGCTGACCTCGGCGGCCGACCACATCGACCTGCAACTCCACTCCGCGGGCGGCCACACGTCCCGCCCGCACCTGACCGGCGACCTGATCTACGCGATGGGCACCGTGATCACCGGGCTGCCCGGGGTTCTGTCGCGGCGCGTCGACCCGCGCTCGGGAACCGTGATGGTGTGGGGTGCGGCCAACGCCGGCAGCGCCGCCAACGCCATCCCGCAGGAAGGCAGGATGCGCGGCACGGTACGCACCGGCGACCACGACACCTGGGCCGCGCTCGAACCGCTGGTCCGCAGCGTCGTCGGCGAACTCCTGGCGCCGCTCGGCGTGCGCTACGACCTCTCCTACTTCCGGGGTGTGCCGCCCGTGGTCAACGACGAGATCGCCGTGGGCATGCTGGAACGCGCGGTCGCCGCGATCGGCCCCGACGCCGTCGCCGCCACTCCGCAGTCACCCGGCGGCGAGGACTTCTCCTGGTACCTCGAGCAGGTGCCGGGCGCGATGGCCCGGCTCGGCGTGTGGGACGGTTTCGGCCCGCAGGTCGATCTGCACGCACCGAACTTCGACCTCGACGAACGTGCCCTGGCGATCGGTGTCCGCACCCTCGCGGGCGTCGTCCTCAACGCGCGCAGCGCCGCCGGCGAACCGCCGGAGCTCACGCCGCCGTTCGCGCCCTAGGTGTTCTGACCCGCCAGGTTGGGTACGCGGTCGGCGGGTGAGTTGCCTCGGAGTGCGGTGTGGCCGCGTTCGTGATTGTAGATGCGAAGGAACTCGGGGAAGGCTGCGACGCGTTCGGTTTCACTGAGGTAGGGACGGGCGTAGGCCCATTCCTCCTGGAGGGTCCGGTTGAATCGTTCGACCTTGCCATTGGTTTGCGGCCGGTACGGTCTGGTCCACTTGTGCTTAATCCCGTTTTCGTCCAACAAGTCCCGGAATATTCGGGACCGGTAACAAGAGCCGTTGTCGGTCATCACTCGCGCGGTGGTGACACCGATCGAGGCGAAGTGCGCCAACGCCCGAGTCATGAACGCGGTCGCGGTTTCCTTCTTCTCATCAGCGAGGATCTCGGAGTAGGCGTAGCGGGAGTGGTCGTCGACGGCGTGATGCAGATACGCGTACCCCAGGTTGGGGCGGCCAGCAACTTTGCGGGTTCGTCCAGGCTCGCGGTGGGCACTGGAGTTGCGGGTGCCCTGGGCGCGGCCGTGTACGCGATGTCCACCGCCGTCGGGGATTCTGCCGAGCTTTTTGATGTCGACGTGGATCAAGTCTCCGGGCGCTTGGTGTTCGTACCGGCGAATCTCGCGTCTGCGGGCACGTACCGGCGCCCCGGTTGCCGGGTCGATCCACGACAGTCGTAGGCAGCCGTAGCGGGTGAGGATGCGGTGCACCGTGGAGACGTTCAACCCCAGGTGGTATCCGATCCGGGCTGGCCCCCAGCGGCGGGAGACGCGTAACCCGACGACCCGGCGTTCCCGGCGCCGGCTGGTGCGATGCGGACACGATCGGGGCCGGCTGGACCGATCACCCATTCCGGCCGGCCCGTGGTCGCGGTAGCGATCCGCCCATCGCTTGGCCGTGGTGACTGACACGTTGAACCGGTCAGCTGCGCGGCGCAGTGGCCACCGGTCGTCCACAACACACCGAGCCAGACGCAACCGGCCAGTCGGGGACAGCGGTGAATTACGGTGGGACATGAAGACCTCCGGGTTGAGGAGCGGTTCTTAGACAGCTCCACACCTCACTCGGAGGTCTTCCCTATGTCACGTCGACTCGCCGAACTCTGTACCTAACGTCCCGGGTCAGTACACCTAGGCCTCAGGGTTCGACGGGCCCCGGCCTCAGGATTCGACGGGCCCTGGCCTCAGGATTCGACGGGCCCTGGCCCGGGGCCGACGTTGCGCGACTCGCGCAACCGCAGGTCCTGCACGTAGTCGGCGGGGGCACCGGCGATCTCCGCCGCCTCGGCCATGACACCGAGGTAGCGGGCCGAGGGGAGACCGCCCTCGTAGGCGTCGAGCACGTAGAGCCAGGCCAGCACGGGGCCGTCGGCGGTGTCGACGCGGGCGCGGATCTTGCGGTGGATGCCGAGTTCGGAGCCCTCCCAGCGGTCGAGCAGCTCCTCGTCCTCGGTGGTCACGTCGTACAGGACGACGAAGACACGGGCGTCGGGGTCGTCACGATCCTCGGTGACTGTCGCCAGGGATCCCTCCCAGCCGATGTCGCCGCCACCGAAGGTCAGACGCCACCCGCGAAGCCATCCGGTACCCGACATCGGCGAGTGTGGCGCACGTTCCGCCATCTGCTCGGGATGCATGTTGCTTCCGTAGGCTGCGTAAATCGGCACGGATGGAGCCTAGTGGGTCGGGGGCGACTCCGGAAGGCGACAGGCAGGGGTGAAGGAGTGGCGTACGACGCATGCGGGGCCACCACCTGAGTGTTGCGGAACGATCCGGACTAGGTTGGTACATGGCGCGACACCATGCGACGGTCCGCCACACCAGAGCGACGCACCACCCCGCGGGGCTCGACCCAGTCGGATCTGCCGTCGGACACCATTCGGTCGGACGCCCGCCGGTCCGGCGCCAGCCAGTTCGCCCATTCGACAACACCACATCGGGCGCGCGGTGCCCCACGAGGGCAGCCGCGGCGAGACCGGTGAAGGACAGGAGTGCACAGTGACCAGGATCGTCATCATCGGCGGTGGCCCAGCGGGATATGAGGCGGCGCTCGCCGCGGCCGCGTACGGAGCCGACATCACGGTGATCGATTCCGACGGCATCGGTGGCGCCTGTGTGCTGTGGGACTGCGTGCCCTCGAAGACCTTCATCGCCTCCACCGGCATCCGCACCGAGGTCCGTCGCGCCGTCGATCTCGGCATCAACATCAAGGCCGACGACACCCTGATCACGCCTCCGCAGATCCATCAGCGTGTGCGCGACCTCGCCTTCGCCCAGTCCGCCGACATCAAGTCACGACTCGTCAGCGAGGGCGTCAAGCTGGTCTCCGGTACCGCCGTGCTCGACGAGACGCAGGTCGGCGTCTCGACCCACAGCGTCCTCGCGACCCTCGCCGACGGCAGCACCCAACGCTTCGACGGCGACGTCGTCCTGCTCGCGACCGGTGCGTCGCCGCGCATCCTGCCCGACGCCCAGCCCGACGGCGAACGCATCCTCACCTGGCGTCAGCTCTACGACCTCGAGGAGCTGCCCGAGCATCTCGTCGTCATCGGTTCGGGTGTCACCGGCGCCGAGTTCGTCCACGCCTACACCGAACTCGGGGTGAAGGTGACGCTGGTGTCGAGCCGCGACCGCGTGCTCCCGCACGAGGACGAGGACGCCGCCCTGGTGCTCGAGGACGCCCTCGCCGAACGGGGCGTCGAACTCGTCAAGCATGCCCGCGCCGACAAGGTCGTCCGCGACGGCGACACCGTCACCGCCCATCTCGCCGACGGGTCCACCGTCACAGGTAGCCACGTGCTGATGACCGTCGGCTCGATCCCCAACACCGCGAACCTCGAACTCGGGCGGGCCGGTGTCGAGGTCGACAAGGGCGGCTACATCCAGGTGGACCGGGTGTCGCGGACCTCGGTGTCCGGCATCTACGCCGCCGGCGACTGCACCGGCCTGCTACCGCTCGCCTCGGTGGCCGCCATGCAGGGCCGCATCGCGGTCTACCACGCACTGGGCGAGGGCGTCAGCCCCATCAAGTTGAAAACCGTTGCATCGGCGATCTTCACGCGTCCCGAGATCGCCACCGTCGGGGTGTCGCAGAAGGCCATCGACGCCGGCGAGTACCCCGCCCGCACCGTGATGCTGCCGTTGGCGACCAACGCGCGCGCCAAGATGAGCGGCCTGCGCCGCGGCTTCGTGAAGATCTTCTGCCGCCCCGCCACCGGCGTGGTCATCGGTGGTGTCGCGGTTGCCCCCAACGCCTCCGAGCTCATCCTCCCGCTCGCCCTCGCGGTGCAGAACAAACTGACGGTCGGCGATCTCGCACAGACCTTCTCGGTGTACCCGTCGCTGTCCGGGTCGATCACCGAGGCGGCGCGTCAGCTCGTCCGTCACGACGATCTGGACTGACAATCGGCGACTCCTCTCGATCGCGGTAGGGTCGTCGAGAATCCGCCCGGGGGTCGGGCGCACCGCGACGTTGGGGGGAAGATGTCGTGACGGGGTCGTTCTCGTGACAGGGCCGTTCGCCCAGAACAACCGTGGCGTGTCGAACGCGCCGTCCTTCGGCGGCGGACGCACCGACTGGGCCGGCATGGGCATCGACGAGATCATCGACACCCTCCGCACCATGAAGCCCGGCCAGGCGGCCGGTGACGTCGAGACGATCCTCAAGGCGATCGACGCGGTGCGCCGTGCGTCGGAGCGGATGGCGGCGATGTTCGGCGACGACCTGCGCGGCCTCGCCTCCGACACCGCCCTCGAGGCGGGGAAATCGTTGTCCGACGCCATGCAGCGGAGTGTGGAGACGGCGACCGTCGTCGGTGAGGCCCTGCGCAGCGCAGTCGGGATCGTCGGTGCGACACGGGATCAAGAAGGTCGGCTGCGTGAGCTGCAGCAGCATCTCCGCGAGAATCCCGAGGACGCGCCGATGGTGCGGTTCGAGGCCGACCGCACCATGTCGGGCACGTACTCGTCCCCGATGCAACGGGTCCAGCATTCGCTTCCCGAGCCCACCGGACCGGACGATCTGGTCCGCGGCATGGGCGGCGTGTCCGGGGCCGGAGGTGCATCGGGTTCGGGTTTCGAGGCACCCCGGGGCCAGGCCGCGAACACTGTGGACGCCGGGGACTTCGGACGTCCCGGTGGCGGTGCGGTCCCCGTCGCGCCCCGCGGAGCGGCGCCGGGACCGGCGGCCGGGGGGCCCGCCCCGGTCACCCCGGTGTCGTCGTCGGCGTCCCCGTCGGGCTCGTCCGGTGGTCGTGGCGCCGACGACCCCGACGGACTTCTCCGCGGCGGCCAGGGAACCCCGGGTGGCATCACACCCGGCCTCGCCGGCTCCGGTCGGACGGGGATCGGCGGCGAATCCCGTTCCGGCGGAACAAGTTCCGGTTCAGGATCCGGTGGAGGGCCGATCCCGGTCGTCGGGCCACTCCCGCTGTCACCGTCGTCGCCGGGGGTTGCGACGCCCGCAGCGTCGACGCCGCCCGCCGCGAGCGCTGCCGCACCGCGTGCCGGGATCACACCACCGGTGGGTCCCGCCGGCGCGCCGCCGACAGGCCGCCGACCCGGGGCCGAGAACGACGACCAGCACAAAGCCGCACCCTATCTGCACAATCGTGAGCACGGCGCGGAGATCGTCGGCGATCTGCCGCTCGTCGGGCCGCCGGTCATCGGCGACTGGATTCCCCGCCCGGCCTCGCCCCTGTCCGAGACCCCGGCTTTCCGGCCGACGCCGGGGGAGGTGCTCACCCCGTCGGATCGTTCGCCGGGCACCTCCGACACGCGCACCGACGGCGACGAATCGTCGCCGAACACGCGGGGCCGGACATGCTGAGCCGGGTCGACCGGCTGCCCGGGGGTGTCGCCCGGCTGGCCTCCGCCGTACCCGACGAGGACATCGTCCGGTGCCTGCACCTCCTCGTCGCCACGGTGATGGACGTCACGGGCGCGTCGACGCCCGAGATCCGCGACGTGATCCGGCAATGGCGGCAGCAGGGAAGTGCCGACCCGGCGGGTGTGGGCGCGTTGAGAGTGGTCGCCGCGCAACAGGATTTCGACTCGTTCGCGCACCAGCGGCGCGGCGACGTCGACGCCCAGCTGGACAGCTTCCGGCGGGCCCGGGCTCTCGACTGTGTCCTCGCCGCCATGTCGGTGTCGACGACGGCCGAGGCTCCGCGAACGGCCCTGCGGGAGGCGGCCTACGAGGCTGCCGCGGCCCTCGGCGGCAGTGCGGGCGTCGTCGGCGTCCTTGCCGATTTCGTCGTCTGAATCACGCCGGACCGGTGAATCACGCCAGACCGAAGCTGTGCTCGACGGCCCGGTTCCACTCGGCGTACAGGCGGTCCCGTTCCTCCTCGGCCATGGTCGGCTTCCACCGCTTGTCCTCGGCCCAGTTGGCGCGGATGTCGTCCTCGCTCTCCCAGAACCCCACGGCCAGACCGGCGGCGTAGGCCGCGCCCAGCGCGGTGGTCTCGTTGACCACGGGTCGCACGACCGGGACGTCGAGGATGTCGGCCTGGAACTGCATGAGCAATTCGTTGACCACCATCCCGCCGTCGACCTTGAGCGTGGACAGCTCCATCCCGGCGTCGGCCTGCATCGCCTCGATGACCTCGCGGGTCTGGAAGGCGCTGGCCTCCAGCGCAGCTCGGGCCAGGTGGCCCTTGTTGACGAAGCGGGTCAGGCCGACGATCACGCCGCGGGCATCCGAACGCCAGCGCGGCGCGAACAGACCGGAGAACGCCGGGACGAAGTATGCGCCGCCGTTGTCGTCGACCTCCGCGGCCAGCCTCTCGACATCCGCCGCCTCCGAGAAGAGACCGAGATTGTCTCGCAGCCACTGGATGAGCGATCCGGTCACGGCGATCGACCCTTCGAGCGCATACCGCGCCTCCTGGTCGCCGATGCGGTAGCAGACCGTCGTCAGCAGGCCGTGCTCGCTGAAGACCGGCTCGGTGCCGGTGTTGAGCAACAGGAAGTTCCCGGTCCCGTAGGTGTTCTTGGCCTCGCCGGGGTTCAGACAGGCCTGACCGAAGGTGGCGGCCTGCTGGTCGCCGAGGATACCGGTCAGGGGGACGCCGGGCAGTGGGCCGTTGCCGCGCAGCGAGCCGAATTCGCCGGACGAGCTGCGGATCTCGGGCAGCATGGACATCGGGATGCCCATCTCCGCGCAGATCTCCTCATCCCAACTCAACGTCCGCAGATCCATGAGCATGGTGCGTGAGGCGTTGGTGACGTCGGTGACGTGCTGCCCGCCGTCGACACCGCCGGTCATGTTCCACGCGATCCAGGAATCCATTGTGCCGAAGCACAATTCACCAGCCTCGGCGCGCTCGCGCAGACCGTCGACGTTGTCGAGCAGCCAGCGGATCTTGGGCCCGGCGAAGTAGGTGGACAGCGGCAGACCGGTGCGTTCGCGGTAACGGTCGACGCCGACGTCGCCGGCGAGCTCCGTGCACACGTTACCGGTGCGGGTGTCCTGCCAGACGATCGCGTTGTGGACCGGCTTCCCGGACTCGCGGTCCCAGATCACCGTGGTCTCGCGCTGATTGGTGATGCCGCAGGCGACGATGTCCTTGGCGGTCAGCTCGGCGGAGGCCAGCGCGGCGGCACCCACGCGGCGCGTGTTGCGCCAGATCTCGGCGGCGTCGTGTTCGACCCAGCCGGCCCGCGGGAAGATCTGTTCGTGTTCGAGTTGTTCGACGCCGACGACGCGTCCCTGGTGGTCGAAGATCATCGCCCGGGTGGAGGTGGTCCCCTGGTCGATCGCCGCCACGTATTTGCCTGAACTGCCCACGCCGTCAGTGTCGCACGCTGTGGTGCGGCCCGAGATCAATTAGGCTCGGCGAACATGAACACCGAGTTCAACCCGGACCGGCCGGCGGACATGGGCCCGCTCTACCGAGCCGAAGCGTGGCGGCGGCTCGGAGAAGAACAGTTCGACGTGGTCGTGATCGGCGGCGGGGTGGTCGGCGTAGGTGCCGCACTCGACGCCGCCACGCGCGGTCTGCGGGTGGCGCTGGTCGAGGCCCGCGACATCGCCTCGGGCACGTCGAGCCGGTCGTCGAAGATGTTCCACGGTGGCCTGCGCTACCTGGAACAACTCGAATTCGGGCTGGTGCGTGAGGCACTCAAGGAGCGCGAGCTCTCACTACGGCTGCTGGCCCCGCACCTCGTGAAACCCCTGCCGTTCCTCTATCCGCTGACGCAGCGGGTCTGGGAACGGCCGTATGTCGCGGCGGGGATCTTTCTCTACGACCGCATGGGCGGCGCCAAATCGGTGCCCGGGCAGAAGCATGTGACCCGTTCGGGTGCCCTCCGCGTGGCGCCCGCGCTCAAGCGCAGCTCGCTCATCGGTGGAATCCGGTACTACGACACGGTTGTCGACGACGCGCGGCACAGTCTCACGGTGGCCCGTACCGCGGCCAACTATGGCGCGGTCATCCGCACCTCGACGCAGGTGATCGGTTTCCTCCGCGAATCCGACCGTGTCCTCGGCGTTCGCGTGCGCGACACCGAGAACGGCGACGTCACCGAGGTGCGCGCCCACTGCGTCATCAACGCCGCCGGGGTGTGGACCGACGAGGTGCAGGCGTTGTCCAAGCAGCGCGGGCACTTCAAGGTGCGCGCGTCGAAGGGTGTGCACATCGTGGTGCCGCGCGACCGGATCGTCAGCGAGACCGCGATCATCCTGCGCACCGCCAACTCGGTGCTGTTCGTCATCCCGTGGGAGACGCACTGGATCATCGGCACCACCGACACCGACTGGAACCTCGACCTCGCGCATCCGGCCGCCACCCGGGCGGACATCGACTACATCCTGGAACGCGTCAACGAGGTGCTGGTCACCAAGCTGAACCACGACGACATCGAGGGCGTCTACGCCGGTTTGCGACCGCTGCTGGCGGGCGAGGACGACGAGACGTCGAAGCTCTCGCGTGAGCATGCCGTCGCCACCGTGGCACCGGGTCTGGTGTCGATCGCGGGTGGCAAGTACACCACCTACCGGGTCATGGCCGCCGACGCCGTCGACGCGTGCAACGACTTCATTCCCACCCGGGTGGCGCCGTCGATCACCGAGCGGGTGCCGCTGCTCGGTGCGGACGGATACTTCGCGCTGATCAACCAGTGCGAACATCTCGGGGAGCGATACGGCCTGCACCCGTACCGGGTTCGGCGACTGCTCAACCGCTACGGCTCGCTGATCGACGACGTGCTCTACTACGCGCAGGAGGACAGGTCGCTGCTCGCACCGCTGGCCGCCGCGCCGCAGTATCTGCGCGTCGAAGTGGTGTACGCAGCGGTCGCCGAGGCCGCGCTCCATCTCGAGGACGTGCTGGCCCGGCGCACCCGGATCGCGATCGAGTACTCGCACCGCGGCGTCGACTGCGCCGGCGAGGTCGCCGATCTGCTCGCACCCCTTCTCGGGTGGACCACCGAGAAGCGCGACTTCGAGGTGGCCAACTACATCGCGCGCGTCGAGGCCGAGGTGGCGTCGCAACAGCAACCCGACGACGATTCCGCCGACGCACTGCGGGCGGCCGCGCCCGAGGCGCGTTCGGAGATTCTCGAGCCGGTACCCGTCCCGGAGTGAGATCGCCGGTTTCGCCGGTTCGGTGACATTGTGTTCCGGATGAGTGGGCCGTTGGCCTCTGTTCGGTCCGACGTCCCCGAGGCAGGATTGAGGGTGGGGGAGAGAAGGGACTGGTCATGACAGAGACTCCGGTTCAGGTCCTCGGCCCGCAAGAGGCATGGGAACTACTCGGCTCCGCCGAGCTGGGTCGTATCGCGTTGAGCGTCAACGGTTCACCCGACATCTTCCCCGTCAACTACCACGCCGCGGACGGCAAGATCACGCTGCGCACCGGTGAGGGGACGAAACTCTCCGAAGTCGTCGTGAACAACCGCGTGGCGTTCGAGACCGACGCCCACACCGACACCGGCGGCTGGAGCGTCGTCGCCAAGGGAACGGCACGCGTTTTGACGTCGTTCGGCGACATCGAGGCGGCCGACAAGCTGCCCCTGCGCCCGTGGATCGCGACGGTGAAATACAACTACGTGGAGATCGCCGTCGAGGAGATCACCGCGCGCCGCTTCGAGTTCGGGCCCGAACCCGAGCGCTATCCCGTCTGAGCTCCGCAAACCCAGCCGCCATCGCAAACCCAGCCCTTATCCGTGAACCCAGCCCACTTGCCGGGGGTGGCTCTACGGAACAGGGCTGGGTTTACGCATCAGGTCTGGCAGCGCGGGCACCAGTAGATGGATCGATCGCCGCCGGTCGACGGGATCTCGCCGCGCTTGATGATCGTCGCGCAGCGGCGGCACAGCTGTCCCTTGCGGCCGTAGACCCACATCCGCCCGTTCGGTGAGGTCTGGCCGGTGGTGGTGCGAGCCGAGCGCATCCGGTTGGCCCACAACAGACGTCGGCTGAGATCGACCATCGGACCGAGATCCACCTCGCCGACCGGTCGGGTCGGGAGAACGCCACGCAGATAACAGATCTCGCTGCGGAAGACGTTGCCGACGCCGGCCATGAGGCGCTGGTCGAGGAGTGCCGCGCCGATCGTCTGGTCGGGGTCGGCGGCGAGGCGTCGGATCGCCTCCTCGCGGTCGAAGTCGTCGGCCAGCAGGTCCGGTCCCAGATACGCGAGGGCGGCGTCCGGGTCGGCGAGCAGTTCGAGCGTGCCGAGGTCGAAGCCGACGGCCTCGTGGTCGTCGGTGCGCAGCACGACGCGCGCCTGATAGGCGGGGCGACGCCACTTCTGGCCCCGGCGATGCACGTGCCAAACGCCCTCCATCTTCAGATGCGAGTGGATGCTGAGCGCGTCGCCCGCGCCGGGCTCGCTCTCGCCGACGTCGATGAGCAGATGCTTGCCCCTCGATCGGACGGAGACGACGGTCCGTCCCGACAGGTCCGACGTCGCGAGCGACGGGATGCGGAACTGCGTCGACGTGAGGGTTCGTCCCTCCAGCCCCTGACGCAGCCGCGCGGCCGCGGCGAAGACGGTGTCGCCCTCAGGCATGGGTTCCGTACCGGAGTCGGATGCCGCGCGGGGTCGTGGAGAAACCGGCCTCGACAAGCACCTTCCCGAAATCGGTGCCGCGCGCCGGTTCGGAGTCGATCGCGTCGATGGTCAGCCGGGAGATCCGGCCGGCGCGGACCAGGGCCACCAGCGCGCCGGCGGCGGATTCCAGCGCCGGGATCGAATCGGTGAACGTCAGCAGCGTCTTGCCGCCACGCTCGACGAAGCACACGAGTTCGCCGTCGACGAGCACCACCAGGGCGCCGGGCTTGCGGCCCGGGCGGTGTCCCGCGTCGGCGTCGCGGGATCGTGGCCACTCCAGCGCCGCGCCGTATGGGTTGCCGGGGTCGGTGGCGGCGAGGATGGTCGCCTCGCGCGGCGGCTTGCGGTCGGGGAGAGCGTGACGCCGCAACTCGTCGACCGTGGCCGGGGAGGCGAACTGCGCGCCGCCGAGGCCGTCGACGTAGTAGCCGCGGCGGACCTGGCCGTTGTCCTCGAAAATGGTGAGCGCCTTGTACACCCGGGCGAATCCGCCGGTCACCTCCTCGGCGGTGACGCTGCCCCGCGTGATCACGCCGTAGCGCGTGAGCAGTTGGTCGCACAGTGCCTGCGTGGCGATGGTCGGGTCGATCTCGGGTCGGTCCAGGGCGAACCACCGGCCGCTCGCGGTCGGCGACACCGGCGGCCCGGAGGCGTGCTCGGTCAGGTAGCGCGCGGAGAGGCGACCGGCGCGGAGTCGTGGGGCCCTGCCGCGGGCGCGGTGGGCGGGCGCCGACCGTGGCGTCGTCGGGCTGCGCCGGGGATGCAGCAGTGCGCGGACGGGTGCGAACGTGTCATTGCTGACCTGTCCCGCCCAGACCAGGTCCCAGAGTGCGGATTCGATGTCCGCGGCCGGCGTCGTGGTGCCGGTGCTGATGTCCGCGGCGATCTGCGGGAACCGCAGTGCACCACCGGGGTGGAGTGCGGTGGTGATCGCATCGTGCAGGGCCGTGGTGTCGATGGTGTCGGCCTCGGAGATGGAGAACGCGGCCACGTCGGCGGGGTGCAGGGCCACCCAGCCGTCGGCGTTGCCGATGCGGCCGTGCCCCGACCACACGACCTCGCCGCTGCTCAGCAGCTCGTCGAGCATGGACGGGGCATAGTCCGAGACGCGCGCGGGCAATATCAGCGACTCCCAGGCCGACGCCGGCAGCGGGTAACCGGCCAGCTGGTCGATGACGGTGGCGAGGCCGTCGACCCCGCTGAGCTGCGTTCCGGGCGAACCGTGCTGCCATTCCACGAGGAAGCGGGTGAGAACCTCGGTGCCGACCGGTGCGACCTCGGCCCGGCTCGCGGCGAGCGACCCGCGCCGGATCTGACCGAGGACGTCGGTGTGGCACCACTGGGTGGTCGGTGCCGCTCCCTGGGCCGGATCGGCGGTGCCGGTCTCGGGCAGGAAATCACCTTCGACGACGCGTCGTTCCGCGGCGAGGCGGGCCAGGGTGTCGCGGACGACGGCGGTCGCGATGCCCAGGGACGCCGCCGCGTCGGTGACGGTGAAGGGCCCGTGGGTGCGGGCGTAGCGCCCGATGAGGTCGCCGACCGGGTCGGGTACCGGTTCGAGGTAGGCCGCCGGGATGCCCATCGGTGCAGGGACTCCGAGTGCGTCGCGGAGTCGTGCGGTGTCGTCGATCGACGCCCACAGCGCGCGCCGGTTGTGGTTGACCGAGATGATCTGCCCGCTGCGGTGCAGCTCGGCCAGCACCTCGGCCACCGCCGCTTCTCCCCGATATCTCGGCTCGACCTCCTCGGTGGTCAGCGGTCCGAGCCAGCGGAGGAGGTCGACGACGTCCTCGGCGTCGCGTGCCTGGCGGTCGGGTGACAGGCGTTGCAGGCGGGCGATGACCTCGGCGATGACGCCGGGATCGAGGAGCTCACGCAGGTCGACGCGGCCGAGCAGCTGCGCGAGGAGGCTGGTGTCGAGGGACAGGGCGGCGGCTCGACGTTCGGCGAGCGGCGCGTCGTCGGCGTACATGAAGGCGCCGACGTAGCCGAACAGCAGCGACGCCGCGAACGGCGACGGACTCGGGGTCTCGGTCTCCACGACGCGGATCCGGCGCGACCGGATGCGGCCGAGCAGGTCGAGCAGTGCCGGGAGGTCGTACACGTCCTGCAGGCACTCGCGAACCGCTTCGAGGACGATCGGGAAGTCCGGGAACTTGGATGCGACGGAGAGCAATTGGGCGCTGCGCTGCCGCTGCTGCCACAGCGGCGCGCGCCGGCCGGGATCGCGCCGCGGCAGGAGCAGTGCGCGCGCGGCACATTCGCGGAACCGCGAGGCGAACATCGACGAGTCGGCGAGACCGTCGGTCACGAGCTGTTCGACCTCGTCGGGATCGAGGAGGAAGACGTCGGCACCCGGGGGTGCGTCGTCGGTGTCGGGCAGACGCAGGATGATGCCGTCGTCGGAGGCGGTGGTGGCGCCCTCGATACCCAGTGTCGCGAGGAGTCGTTGGGAGATGGCGCTCGCCCACGGCGCGTGGACACGCAAGCCATAGGGGGAGTGCAGGATGACGCGCCAGTCGCCGAGTTCGTCGCGGAACCGTTCGACGACGAGCGTCCGGTCGGTGGGGAGGTGACCGGTCGCCTCGCGCTGTTCGGCGATGAGCGTGGCCAGGTTGGTGCGGGCGTTCTCGGTGAGTCCGAGCCTCTCGGCATGGGCGTCGAGTTTCCCGGGATCGGCGATGGCCCCGGTGAACGCGCCGATCGCCGCACCGAGTTCGGCGGGACGTCCGATCGCGTCGCCGATCCAGAACGGCAGCCTGCCGGGTTGCCCGAAGGCCGGCGACACCAGGACGCGGTCGTGGGTGATGTCCTCGATGCGCCAGCTCGTCGCGCCCAGCGCGAAGACATCGCCGACCCGCGACTCGTACACCATCTCCTCGTCGAGTTCGCCCACGCGCGTGGACTTCTCGCCGACCATGAAGACGCCGAACAGTCCGCGATCGGGGATGGACCCGCCGGAGGTGACGGCGAGCCGTTGGGCGCCACGGCGTCCGGTGATCACGCCCGCGTCGCGGTCCCAGTTGACCCGCGGCCGGAGTTCGGCGAACTCGTCGGAGGGGAACCGCCCGGCGATGAGATCGAGGGTGGCGTCGAAGACCCCGCGTCCGAGGTCGCGGTAGGGAGCCGCCCGGCGAACGACCTCGTACCAGTGGTCGACCTCGAGATCGTCGACGGCGGCGGCCGCGATGGTCTGCTGCGCGAGGATGTCGAGGGGATTCTGGGGAACCTTGATCTCCTCGATCGCACCGTCGAGCATGCGCCCGACGGTGACCGTGCAGTGCAGCAGATCGGTGCGGTGTTTGGGATAGAGGATGCCCTGGCTGATCTCGCCCACCTGATGGCCGGCGCGGCCGATGCGCTGCAGGCCGCTGGCCACCGACGGCGGGGCCTCCACCTGGATCACGAGATCCACCGCACCCATGTCGATACCGAGTTCGAGCGAGCTGGTCGCCACGACGCAGGACAGGCGACCGGCCTTGAGGTCGTCCTCGATCTGCGCGCGCTGCTCCTTGCTCACCGAACCGTGGTGTGCCCGCGCGAGGACCGCCTCGGCGCCGGAACTCGCCCCGCTGCCCATCACGAACGCGGGAGCCCCGCCCGCGACCGTCGGGTTGGCGGTGGGCTCGGGCGTGACACCCTGCCGCTCGGCGTGGATCTCGTTGAGCCGCGCGGTCAGCTTCTCGGCGAGCCGACGGGAGTTCGCGAACACGATCGTCGCCCGGTTGGCCTCGATCTGGTCGACGATCGACGCCTCCACGTACGGCCACAGCGAACCGGCCGTGGGGGAGAATGCGTCGTCGAGCTCGGCCGGGTCGGCGCCGTCCGGGCCGGGTGCCGGCGGGATGTTCGCCATGTCCTCGACCGGCACGTCGACGCGGAGATCGAAGGTCTTGTCGGCCTTGGGCTTGACGACCTGGCAGGGCGCCGAGCCGGACAGGTACCCGGCAACGACCTCGGGAGGCCGCACGGTCGCCGACAGGCCTATCCGTTGGGCGGGCTTCTCGAGCAGCTCGTCGAGGCGCTCGAGGGTCAGGGCCAGATGTGTGCCGCGTTTGGTGGCGGCGACCGCGTGGACCTCGTCGACGATGATCGCCTCGACATTCGTGAGGCTCTCCCGGGCCGCGGAGGTCAGCATGAGGTAGAGCGACTCGGGCGTGGTGATCAGGATGTCGGGCGGGGTCTTCACCAGAGCGCGGCGGTCGGCGGCCGAGGTGTCGCCGGACCGGACACCGACCGTAATGTTCGGTTCGGGCAGGTCCAATTCCTGCGCCGCACGGGTGATCCCGGTGAGGGGCGCGCGCAGATTGCGCTCCACGTCGACGGCGAGCGCCTTCAGCGGCGAGATGTAGACGACCTTCGTGCCCGGACGGCGGGTGGCGGCGTCGGCGGCCAGCCGGTCGAGAGCCCAGAGGAATGCCGCGAGCGTCTTGCCGGACCCGGTCGGGGCGATGACCAGGGTGTTCGCGCCGTCGGCGATCGAGGTCCAGGCGCCTTTCTGGGCCGCGGTCGGCTTGGTGAACGCTCCGGTGAACCATCGCCGGGTGGGGGCGGTGAAGCGATCGAGAACCGAGGGGCGGGGCATCTCTCCACTATGTCTCACATGTGCGACAGGTCTGGGTATACAGTCATCTCACGCCTGTACGGGGAATCCGGTGAGAATCCGGAGCGGTCGCGCCACTGTGAACGACAACGCCGGACGCGGTCGAGGATTTCGACGGCGCCTGGGGAAGACGTGAGTCAGGATGCCGTGCCGGCGCCAAAAGATCCGACACACTCACCGACGCGAGATCGGCGAAAGGACAATCCCATGACGTCTCCCCGTACGGCCGAAGCAGTCAAGTCACCCACCCGTGCGATTTCGGTACCGAACCTGTCGGTCGCGAGCGCAGCGATCTGGCTGAGCCTCACGGTCCTCCTGGCCGGGCTCGCCTACTACTTCCTCGGCTACGACCAGGGCGTCGTGTCGGTCTTCGGGGAGAACACCTATGTGCACGAGTTCGTGCACGACTCCCGCCACTTCCTCGGCTTTCCCTGCCACTGAGCGTTCACCGCACTTCGTCGGCCTGACTCTCACAACGTAGGGACAAGTTCACATGGAGAAGAAACTCATCGGCGCAGGTCTGCTCTCGGGCCTGATCGCCGGCATCATCTCGTTCGTCTTCGCACGGTTCTACCTCGAACCCGTGGTGTCGAAGGCCGTCGACTACGAGGGTGAACGCTCGGAAGCCGAAGAGGCGCTGGCACATACGGTCGGCGGCCATTCGCACGGCGACGGCGGCGAGGTCTTCACCCGCGCCATGCAGGAGAATCTGGGCGCCGGCGTCGGAAACCTGGTGTTCGCCCTGTGCATGGGTGCGTTCTTCGGGGTCGCCTTCACCGTGCTGTGGAGCTACCTCGGCAACCGGTATCCGGCCACCGATGCCCGCGCGGTCGCCGGGGCGCTCGGCGCTATCGGTTTCGTCGCCGTCTTCGGTGTTCCGTTCTTCGCCTACCCGGCCAACCCGCCTGCGGTCGGGGACGACGACACGATCGGGGAACGGACGGGTGCATTCCTGACCGTCACGATCGCGTCGGTCGTGCTGATGATCGTGGCCGTCGCACTCGCGCTGTGGTTGCGGCCGAGGATCGGCGGACTGGTGTCGGCCGTCGTGGGCGGTGCCGCGTACGTGATCGCGGTCGGCGTCACCATCGCGCTGCTGCCGTCGTTCGACGAGGTGCCCGAGCCGGTGCGCACCGACGCCGGCCAGATCGTGTTCCCCGGCTTCCCGGCGGACGTCGTCGCCGACTTCCGCGTGTACACGATCACCAACCAGGTGATCCTCTGGACGGTGCTGACGGTGACCTTCGCGCTGATCCTCGGCGCGATGGCGCGGTCGAAGAGCTCCAGCACGTCGCCGACGGTCGACGCCGTGCAGAGCTGACCGCGCACTGCCATTCCTGTGCAGATCATCACCGCCGGGCGCACCGGTCCCAATCGATCGGTGCGCCTCGGCGGTGACGCGTCGCTGGACGACCGCGGCCGCCGTGACGTCGAAGCGCTCGCCGCGTCCCTCGTCGGGCCGGTGTCCTTCTGCGGGCCCGAGCCCGCGACACTCGAGAGCGCCCGGCTCCTGGGTGGTCGGGTCGAGGTCGACGACGCGCTTCGCACGCTCGATGTCGGGAACTGGGCGGGATCGGCGCCCGAGGACATCGATCCACGCGAGCTCGCGGCCTTCTTCACCGATCCGGCGGCCCGGCCCCATGGCGGCGAGAGTGTCGAGGCGTTCGTGCGACGGGTGCACGACTGGCGCGACCGCACGATCACCGTCGGGGCGTCGATCGTCGTGGCCATGCCCGTCGCGCAGGCACTTCTGTGCGACGACGCCACGGGATACTTCCGGTGCGAGGTCCGGCCGGCGGCCTGCTACCACTGGCCGCCCCTGAGAATTCGCCCTGAAGAAACAGAATCGGGCGGACGTACCTAGACATCGTGAGTGACTCCTGACACAGTTGAGTCGGCAAAACTGAAACGTGTTCGCCCCCGGCGGGCACTGTCTGGGGAGAGTGACGATGTTCGAGTGGTCCGATGAAGATCTGATGGTGCGGGATGCGCTGCGCGCGTTCATCGACAAGGAGATCCGGCCACATCTCGACGAGCTCGAGTCCGGCGTGCTGCCTCCGTACGACATCACCCGCAAGCTGCTGTCGACCTTCGGGGTCGACGCGATGGCCAAGGACGCGCTGGAAAAGGAACTCGAGACAGAGGCCAACGGGGAGAAGAAGAAATCGTCCGGCGAGGGTGGTGGCATGGGCGGTTCGATGTTCATGATGGTCAACATCGAGCTTGCCGGTGTGTGCCTGGGCCTCGTCGCCTCGCTCGGTGTGAGCATGGGCCTGACCGCCTCGACGATCCGGGGCAAGGGCACGCTCGCCCAGAAGAAGCGCTGGCTGCCCGAGCTGGTCACCATGGAGAAGGTCGGCGCCTGGGCGATCACCGAACCTGATTCGGGCTCCGACGCTCTCGGCGGCATGAAGACCACGGTCCGCCGCGACGGTGACGACTACATCCTGAACGGCCAGAAGACGTTCATCACCAACGGCCCGTACGCCGACACCATCGTCGTGTTCGCGAAGCTCGACGACGGCAGCGGTACCCCCATGCGTGACCGCAAGGTGCTGTCCTTCGTCCTCGACAAGGGGATGCCGGGCCTGACGCAGGGCAAGCCGTTCAAGAAGATGGGCATGATGAGCTCGCCGACCGGCGAGCTGTTCTTCGACAACGTCCGGGTCGGCAAGGACCGTCTGCTCGGCGAGACCGAGGACACCGGTGAGGATTCGCGCGGCTCCGAAGGCGCGAAGGCCGGGTTCACCGCCGAACGAGTCGGCATCGCCGCGCTCTCGCTGGGCATCATCAACGAGGCACAACGACTGTCGATCGACTACGCCAAGACGCGCAAGCTGTGGGGTCAGGAGATCGCCCAGTTCCAGCTCATCCAGCTCAAGCTCGCCGAGATGGAGATCGCCCGGATCAACGTGCAGAACATGCTCTTCAGCGCGATCGAGCGCGGCAAGGCGGGTAAGCCGCTGAGCCTGTCGGAGGCGTCGGCGATGAAGCTCTACTCGTCGAAGGCCGCCACCGATGTCGCGATGGAGGCCGTCCAGCTCTTCGGCGGCAACGGCTACATGGCCGAGTACCGCGTCGAGCAGCTCGCGCGAGATGCCAAGTCGCTCATGATCTACGCCGGCAGCAACGAGATCCAGGTGACCCACGTCGCCAAGGGGCTGCTGCGCGGTTGATGCACCGGGAGAGGTGACGGCCCCGGCAGCTCTGCCGGGGCCGTTTTTTCACGGCCTGATTGCGGACCGGCGCAATTCTGGGCCCGGTTCGGCGCATTCGGATGTGAACGTGCGCCCGGCGGTCGACAATTCGACGTGACTCGCCCAGTCCGTCGAGGAAAGAGGTGGCGATGTCAGCAGGTGGGTACCGCGCGTATCCGGTGGCGACGAAGCTCGTTTCCGGTCGCATTCGTCAAATCGGGCAAATCGTAGGTTTCCGGTATTTCTCTTCGTGTCTGGAGTTCGGGACCTCGCTGTGCTGCCCATGCCGTTCCGCGATGGTGAGGTGAACGATGGGTGGGAAGAAGCACCGGGAGATGTCTCCCGAACTGTCAGCGACCGGAGAGCTGGTCGGTGGTCGACCGGACGGGTCCGCCGGTCCGATGTCGGACAAGGCATACCGGAAGGCGCTCAAACCCCTGCATGCCGAACTGGTGGCGATGCAGGAATGGGTCAGGTCGTCGGGGGCCAAGGTGTGCGTGGTCTTCAAGGGTCGGGACACGGCAGGCAAGGGGGGTGTCATCAAGGCGATCACGGCGCGGGTGAGCCCGCGAGTGTTCCGCACCGTCGCGCTGCCCGTCCCGTCCGAACGTGAGAAGTCGCAGCTGTATCTCCAGCGGTATGTACCGCACCTTCCGGCAGCGGGTGAGGTCGTCATCTTCGACCGGAGTTGGTACAACCGTGCCGGGATCGAGCGTGTGCTCGGATTCTGCACGGAGGAACAGGTCCACCAGTTCCTGGAATACACCCCGAGTGTCGAGCGGGCGATGGTCGAGTCGGGGATCATCCTCCTGAAGTACTGGCTCGAGGTCAGCCAGGAGCAGCAGACCCAGCGCCTGCAGAGTCGCATCGACGATCCGCGCAAGACCTGGAAGCTGTCGAAGACCGATCTCGAATCCTACAGCCGTTGGTACGACTTCTCCCGGGCTCGCGACGAGATGTTCCGCTACACCGACACCGGTTGGGCACCTTGGTATGTCACCTCCAATGACGACAAAAAACGCGGTCGGCTCAACGTGATCAGCCATCTCCTCGGTCAGGTGCCCTACGACCCGTTGGAACGTCCCGAGGTCACATTGCCGAAGCGGCAGAAGGCGCACGGCTACCGACAGCCGGACCAGGCGCTGCACTGGATTCCCACTCCCTACTAGGCGCGGTGACATGACCGGTGATCAGTGCGTCGCCGTCGCACCGCGGCGGGCACGCGCATGAGCGGCGTCGCCACGCTGTGGCGCCTTCCAGGGCTCGCGACGGCCCGGAGCTACAAACGCGAGTGGCTTCGTACAGACGTCACCGCCGGGCTGGTGCTGACCGCGCTCCTGATCCCTGCCGGGATGGGTTACGCCGAAGCCGCCGGGCTGCCCGCGTATGCCGGGCTGTGGGCGACGATCGTGCCGTTGACGGCTTACGCCGTGGTCGGACCGTCGAAGATCCTTGTGCTCGGCCCGGATTCGTCGCTCGCGCCGCTGATCGCCGCAGCGGTGCTGCCGCTGGCCGCCGTCGGTGACCCGGAGGACGCTCTGGCGCTCGCCGGAATCCTCGCCGTACTGGTCGGGGCGATTCTCGTCCTGGGCGGATTCCTCCGGCTCGGCTTCGTCACCGAACTCCTCTCCAAGCCGCTGAGACTCGGGTACCTCAACGCGATCGCGCTCATCGTCGTCATCGGACAGCTGCCGAAGCTGTTGGGCTTCTCGGTCGACGCCTCGGGTCTGTTCGAGGAGGTCGGCGCGATCGTCACCTCGGTGCTGGACGGGAAGACCGACACGGCTGCCGCCGCGATGGGATTCGCCGGTCTCGTCGTGATTGTCGCGTTCCGGCGGTGGCTCGCACGGGTACCGGGTGTCCTCGTCGCCGTGGTCGGTTCGATCGTGGTGACGGCCGTGCTCGGGCTCGACGACGACATCGGGATGGTCGGCGCCCTGCCGGCAGGTCTGCCCCTTCCTCAGTACGGCGGGACCGACTGGAACGACGTGCTCTCGCTTCTCGGGCCGGCCGCGGGAATCGCGCTCATCGCCTTCGCCGACTCCGGCGTGCTCTCACGGACATTCGCCGCCCGGCGCGGTGAGGATGTCGACGGGAGTACGGAGATGAAGGCGATCGGAACGGCCAACATCGCCTCCGGCCTGTTCGGCGGATTCCCCATCTCCGCCAGCGGTTCACGTACGCCGGTCGCCGAACAGGCCGGCGCACGCACGCAACTCGCGGGAGTGGTCGGGGCGGCCGCGGTGCTGGTCTTCGTCCTCGTGGCTCCCGGCGTCACCGCCTATCTACCCGACGCCACGCTGGCGGCGGTCGTGATCGTCGCGGCGACCGCGCTCATCGACATATCCGGAATGGTCCGGATCTGGCGGTTGAGCAAGCTCGAATTCGGTTTGGCGGCAGCCGCTTTCGTCGGCGTCGCGCTCGTGGGTGTGCTCGAGGGCATCCTGGTCGCGATCGGGTTGTCCTTCGTGGCCGTGGTGGCGAGGGCCTGGCAGCCCTATCGTACGGAGCTGGTGGAGCTGGAGGGAACGGGCTTTCTCGATGTCACCCGGCATCCGGAGGGACGCCGGATTCCCGGGCTCGTGCTGGTCCGCTTCGACGCACCGCTGTTCTTCGCCAACGGCAAGATCTTCGCCGCGCACGTCCGGGATGTGGTGGCGCACAGCGAGCCACCGGTCAAGTGGGTCGTCGTCGCAGCCGAACCGATCACCGGTCTCGACACCACCGCCGTCGACGAGCTCATCGATCTCGACCGTGCACTCGAATCGTCCTCGATCCGTCTGGTGTTCGCGGAGCTGAAGGGACCGGTGAAGGACAAACTCATCCGCTTCGTCGTCGACGGCCGGTTCGACGAGGACCGGTTCTTCCCGACGGTCGAGTCGGCTGTCGAGGCATATCGGAGCGTCCAATCGCCGCCCGGGTCGGCCCCCGACTCAACCCCTGACCGCTCCGGGCCGGAGTAGATTCCACAGTCGGACCCAGTCCAGTTGCGGTGGTGCGACGCGGATCTCCGGGCGCTCGCGTGGAACACGGACCCGCAGTGCCGCGGGGGAGATGGTGCAGCGCACCGGTGTCCGGAGTCGCACCGACTCGCCGTCGATGCCGACCGGGATCTCCGCGGCGTCGGCCTCGACGACGACCTCGGTCGCCGTCCGCTGTACGAGTCCCTGTCCGTGGCCGCGTCGGAGCAGCCCCACCGCCTGCCGGGTGTCGGCGACCGACACCGTCACCACACCGAGCAGGCCGGAATCGATCCGCGTGCGCCGCCCCAGGCCGGCCACGTCATTCGTGGCGTAGGGGCCGTTGCTCACCAGGATCGCCTGCGGCCCGGTCACGGTGTCGTCGCCGATGCGGGCGCGCAGGCCGGTGCCGGTGACGCCGCCGAGGAGGTCCGGCAGCATCCGCAGGACCGTCCGGGTCTTGTCGTCCCGGTACTGCGGACTCTGCACGACCTCTGCGTAGACGCCGAACGACGCGTTGTTGACGAATGGACGCCCGTTGATCCAGCCGAGGTCGACATGCACCTCGACGCCGTCGTGCAGGGCATCGAGACAGCGTGCGGGGTCCTTCCGGTCCAGGCCGAGGTCGAGTGCAAAGTGGTTTCGTGTTCCGGCACTGATCACGAGGAACGGCACGTGATACTCGGCGGCGACCGCGGCCACCAGTGCCTGCGTCCCGTCGCCGCCGGCGACTCCGAGCAGATCGGCGCCTCGACGCACCGCGTCGATAGCCAGCTCGGTGACGTCGAGGTGTTCGGGCCCGCTCAGCAGGACGACCTCGGCGCCGAGCGCCTCGGCCCGGCGCTGGAGGTCGAAACGGACGACCTTGCCGCCACCCGAGCGCGGATTCATCACCAGGAAGGGATGGAGCACCGGCGGGGCCGGTTGCTCCGGCATGAGCGACTGTGCCGGTGGGGGTCGCAATGCCCGTCGTGCGCACGCTGTCGCGACGGCGAACAGCGCCACCGACACGAGCACGACCCAGAGTTGACCCTCGCGGACGAGGAAGACGGCGACCAACGGCACGGGAACGACGGCGACGACAGCGGCCAGTACGCGGACGGCGCCGCCGCCGACCAGGAACCAGTAGACGGCCACGACGATGACGACAGTGCAGGCCACGCAGACCAGCAACAGCGTGAGCAGTTCGCGCAGTCCCGCCACCGCTACCGGCAGGAGGATCGCGACGATCACCGCGGCGAGTGCCGCACGGGCCCACCATCGTCGAGACACCGGTTCCTCGGCGACGACCGTACGGGTTCGCTCGGTCATCGCACCGCTTCGTCCGGAGTCGTCCGGGCCGGACGAATCACGATCTCGACGACGAGCAGGGCGATGAGGCCGCACATGACGATCAGCAGCACGACCAGTCCGGTGGGGTAGTCCCAGAACATCAGCAGCACCGCGGCGACGCCGATGACGACAGCGCGGAGAGCGATGCGTGCGCGGTAGGCCGCCGACTCGAAGGCGTTCGCTGGCCGTGATCTCCGTAGATTCTGCAGCGAGTCGAGTCCGCGGGAGAATCCGTGGCGGACCGCGACGGCCGACGCCGATCCGCCGATCAGGAAGGCGCCGATCGCCACCACGAGCCCGAGGACGGCCACGGCACGCAGTGCGAGCCGGAGTGGTTCGGTGACGGCGTCGGCGATGGCGGTCGCGGCGTCGGGGGACAGGACGTCGGGCGGGATGTCGTCGAGATACAGTGCGCGCGCGACGATCAGCGCGATCGCCAGGGTCAGCATGGCCAGGACCAGGGTCAGGCCGACCACGGACAGCGCACGTAGGCGTCGACCCCTCGGTGCCGCCGCGACGGCACCGAGGGCGCACGCGATCGCGAGCCACGGCAGGACGTCGGCGGCGGTGTCGAGGGCGGACACGGCACGTTGTGCGCGGACGAGTTCCGGTGACCGGAAGAGAACGAACTCCTTGTCGACCGCGGGGATCTTCTCGGCGAAGGTGAACCCGCGGTCCAGGAGGCGGGCCTTGACGTTGTCGATGACGGCGCCCAGCGAGATGCTCACCGTTCCCGACTCGTCGACGGTGACCGAGGACGGCCCGACCTCACCGGTCACCACGGCGACCAGGGCGGTGTGGCCCCGGCGGTTCGCCTCCACCCACAGGGTCTCGAACTGGTCGCTCTCGACCAGGGACGCCACCGTCTGCTGCACGAAGGTGCGGGCCTGAGCGGCGAGAACGGGCGCCAATCCGTCGATGGCACGGTCCACGCGGGGGGCGGTCTCCGTGGCCGGTACCGCATCGGTCAGTGCGTTGAGCGCGGACGCGGTCAGCGCCTCGACGTCGATGCGGGTGAAGATTTCGTCGGTGACGGTGTTGGTGATCTCCTGCTGCAGCGCCGGATCCGAGGCCAGCGGTGCGACTGTCGTCACGTATCGGTCGGTGTCGAGGATCTCGCCGCGGACGAATCGGGACGTCACCGAGAGGATGGCCAGCAGGGCGACCAGGACACACAAGATTCCCACCGCGACCCAGCGCCAGGTCGTGCGCCGTTTGGTGGTCTCCGGCGGTGCGGTCCCACCGGTGTCGGCACTCGCGCGCAGTGTCGCGACCTCGGCGCGCAACTGCTCGAGTTCGGCACGTTCCGACGCGCTGATCGAGCCGGTACTCCCGGGGGGATCTTGATCGGGCCCAGGGTTCTCCGTGTTCATGGGCCGGCGCCGGTCGGCGTCAGTACTCGGCCCGGGGGTTCCAGGTCGATACGGCCCAGATGACGACCACGTCGAGCGCGATGATCAGGATCGACCACCACGGGTAGTACGGCAGCCACAGGAAGTTGGCGATGATGGACAGGCCGGCGATGACGATGGCGGTGAACCGGGCCCAACCCGCCCCGCTGACGAGTCCGGCACCGACGATGATCGCGATGGCTCCGAGCACGATGTGAATCCAGCCCCACGTCGTGAAGTCGAACTTGTAGACGTATTCGACCCCGCGGACGAAGACCTCGTCTTCGGCTACCGCGGCGATTCCCTGGGCGAGTTGGACGACTCCGACGACGATCAGGATGATCGCCGCGCCGATGGACGTCCCGGCGGCGATTCCCTGCTTGGCAGACAGGGTTCCGCGCTCTTCTCCGGGTGCAGTATGTGTCATGACGCCCTCCTCTGGACAGTGGATAGTGAGGAGTGTGCGACTCTGACAGGTGAATTCGCAGGATTTCCGGCGAACTGTTCGATATCTGGTCCCGAATTGGACTCTGAAACGAAACAACTTGGGCGCCAAGTTGTTAGGGATGGAAACAATTGTTTACCGACTATTTGTCGGATGTTTGGCACGCCTTTACGTCGCTACCTTCTCGACGGCTCAGGGTGCGTGAGCCGCCAGATCCGGTCTCGTGACATCGGCGTCTCATAGGGGCGGACGCCGAGGGCGCGCCGGACGGCATTGGCCAGCGCGGGAGCTACAGGATTGAAGGGTGACTCCGACATCGACTTCGCGCCGAAAGGGCCGAGTTGATCGGCGGTTTCGGCGAAGTAGACCTCGGTGAACGGGATGTCCGCCATCTGGGGGACACGATAGGTGCGGAACACCTTGGTCACGGGGGATCCGTTGTCGAGCATGATCTCCTCGAAGAGGGCCGCGCCGATACCCTGTGCCACACCGCCTTCCACCTGTCCCCGGCACTGCTCGGGATTCATCACGGTCCCGGCGTCGGACGCGTGGACCGACTGCAGGATCGCGACGGCGCCGGTCTCGGTGTCCACCGCCACCCGGAAGGCCTGCACATCGAAAGCGATGGAACGCATCTCGCCCCGTTCCTCGCCGGTCGCCACGGCCCGCGGGCCGTCCGGGAACAGCACGCGGTGACTGTCGTCGACCGCGTCGATCAGGTGGCGAAAACCGACCAGCCGATCGCCGGCGACGGCTCCGTCCGGGCCCAATTCGACCTGGTCGGGATCAGCGCCGGTAAGGCGGCTCGCGGCCTCGACGAGAATGCTGCGGAGCGCGAGACCCGCGCTGTACACGGCCTTTCCGGCGACGGTGGTGCCCGCGGAGGCGAATGCGCCGGTGTCATGTGGCACGGCGTCGGTGTCCCCGTGCCACAACGTGACACGCTCCGGCGCGGTAGACAGCGCGCTCGCGACGATCTGCGTGTGGACCGTCGTGGTGCCGTTGCCGAACTCGCAGGTGCCCACGCCGACGTGATAGGTGCCGGCGGAGTCGACGGCCACCGTGACGTCGGCGAAATGGCCGCGCGGGGCCATCGTGGCGATCGCGGAGATAGCCATTCCCTCACCGACCCGCCATCGCGGGGCGGGCGGGAGGACGGCGCCGTTGCCCCGGCGCATCGCGGACTCGGCGAGGTCGAGGCACTGGTCGAGACCATAACTGCCGTACACCAGATCGATCTCGGGGTCGGGGCGGGCGATGAGGAGCGGATCGCCGTCGGCGACGGCATTGCGTCGCCGGAGTTCGAAGGGGTCGATACCGAGACGGACCGCGAGCTCGTCCATCGCCGACTCGACCGCGAAGATCACCTGTCCGAGGCCATAACCTCGGAAGGCACCCGACGGCGGGTTGTTGGTGTAGACGACCTCGGCGTCGATCCTCTTCACCGGGCAGTTGTACACCGAGACAGACTCGGCGCAGGCATGGAACATCACGCCGATCGCGTGGTTGCCGTACGCGCCGGTGTCCGAGAGAACGTCGACCCGGAGGGCGGTGAGCAGACCGTCGTCGTCGGCGCCGAGATCCACGGTCACCCGCATCGGGTGGCGGTAGGTTGTCCGCGTCATCTCGTCGGTGCGGGTCATCTCGTAGACGCAGGGGCGACCGGTACGCAGGGTGGCGACGGCGGCGAGATCCTCGGTCAGCATCTCCTGTTTGCCGCCGAAACCGCCGCCGACGCGGCCGCTGAACACCCGGACCTTCTCAGGCGGCAGCTCGAGAAGCCGGGCGAGTTCGTCGCGCACCAGGAAGGGGACCTGCGTGCTCGTGCGGACGACCAGACGTCCGGTGGCATCGGTCCAGGCGATCGAACCGTGGGTTTCCAACTGTGCGTGGGTGACCCGTCCGGTGCGCCACGTTCCGTGCACGGTCGTCGGCGCCGCGGCGAGCGCCTCGTCGACGTCGCCGCCGAAGCCCTCGTGGAAGGCGGCGACGAGGTTGCGTTCGGTATCCATCACCCGGTCTTCGGCGGTGCGGTCGGGGTGGATGACCGGAGCCCCGGGAGCGCGTGCCTCCTCGGGGTCGAAGACCGCGGGCAGTTCCTCGTAGTCGACGCGGATCAGCGCGGCGGCCTGTTCCGCGATTCCCGGTGTCGCCGCGACGACGGCCGCGACGCGCTGCCCGACGAAACGCACGATGCGATCGAAGACGAGGGTGTCGTCCGGGTCTTCGAGCCGGTTCTGGTGGCGCCCCGTGGAAAACCTTGGCGTCGAGACATTCTCGTGGGTGAGGATCGCCTCCACGCCGGGGAGGGCGGACGCGTCGCTCGTGTCGATCGACAGGATTCGTGCATGCGCGTGCGGCGAACCGAGTACGTGGATGTGCAGTGCGCCGTCGACGGGGACGTCGAAGGTGTACGCCTCGGTGCCGGTCACGACGCGTCGGGCCGCGGGCGGGCACACCGAAGTGCCGACGCCCGTGCCGCTGTCCTCGGCCCCGACTCCGTCCGGGTGGGGCGGAGCGGGTGCCACGGCGTTGCCGATCGCGTCCCTGATCGAGCGGTACCCGGTGCAGCGGCAGATGTTCCCCTTCATCCGCCGCGGCAGATCGGGGAGGTCGTCCGGGGTGAGGGTCGAGGCGGTGACGATCATGCCTGCGGTGCAGAACCCGCACTGGAAGCCGAAGTTGTCGACGAAGGACTGCTGTACCGGGTGCAGATCGTCTGGGGTGCCCAGGCCGGCGACCGTGGTCACCGACTTCCCGGCGATGCGCTGTGCGGGGAAGATGCAGGAGTGCACGGGTTGCCCGTCGACGAGGACCGAACACGCACCGCAATCGCCTGCGTCGCAACCCTTCTTCACCTCGAAGTGGGCGTGCCGGCGCAGGAGCATCCGAAGGCATTGTCCCGCAGCCGGTTCGGCGTCGATCTTCTCGCCGTTGACCTCGAACTCCATCGTTCTATCCCGTCTCGTCGAGCTCGACGCGGATCTCCTCGGCGAGAACCGCCGACACCCCGCGACGCCAGTCTGCCGACCCGAGCGGATCGGTGTAGTAGCCGGGGGCGGTGACGATGTCGTGACGCAACCGGTCCGCAGCCGGCGGATGGGGGTACCGCAGTACCGTGGGCCACTCGGTGGCGGCCGTGATCCCGTACACCGTGGTGCCGTCAGGATCGATGCGGCCGGTCACGACCGAGCCGGAGCGGCCGAGATCGACGAGAGCGATCTTGCGGAACCCGGTGACGGCGGCGAGCGCGTGCGCGGGGAAGTCGACCGCGCGCAGGACCTCACCCGGGCCGAGGACGTTGATGCCGTTGCCGATCACGAGATCGGCGACCGGGATGTCGCGATCGGCGCCCTCGGGATGCCAGATGTCTGCCGTCGCGTCGAGCGCGACGCCGAGGGAGACCATCGACGCCGCCGCGAAGGACCGACAGATGTTGCCGCCGACCGTGGCCATGTTCCAGATCTTGAACGACGCGAGAAGGGCGTTCGCGCACTGGGCGAACAGTGGATGGGCGCGGAAACCCGGGCGCGGTGGCAGTGCGACCAGTTCGGCGATGGTGCAGGTGGCGCCGATGCGGAGGCCGCCGTCGGGCAGGTCTTCGACCGATTGCCAACCCATTTCGCTGAGGTCGACGAGACCGGTGGTGGCCGGCTGGGGTTCGGAGAAGACCCATGTGCCGCCGGCGACCAGTTGTTCGCCGGGTGCCGGGAACACCTCGTCGCGAGAACGCGCGAATCGGTACTGGGTGACGGCGGTGAGATCCATCAGCGTGCCTTGTCGAGCAGGCGGCGGTGCTGCGTCGCTACGGCGGTGGTCATCTGTTCGGTGTCGATGGTGAGCACGTCACCGTCGGCGACCACCTGTCGGCCCTGTACCCACGACGCCTTGATCGGTGGGATCGCTCCCAGGACCAGGGCGGCCACCGGATCGTCGATGTCGCAGTGAGCGACGGTGGACAGATCCCACAGTACGAGGTCGGCGAGCTTCCCGGGTTCGATCGATCCGATCTCGTCCTCCCGGCCCAGCACCCGCGCACCCCCGCGGGTCGCGAGTTCGAGAGCGGTGCGGGTGGTCAGCGCAGTCGGGCCGCCGCGCGCGCGGGCCATGAGGACGGCCTGATGCGCCTCCTCGAGCAGTCGTGCGGACTCGTTCGACGCCGCCCCGTCGACCCCGAGTCCGACCGGCACCCCGGCGTCGACGAGATCCCGGGTGCGACAGATCCCGTTGCCCAGACGGGCATTCGAGGTGGGGCAGTGGGCGACGCCGGTCGAGGTGGCGGCCAGGCGAGCGATCGCCGCGTCGTCGAACTCCACCCCGTGCGCGAACCAGACGTCCGGGCCGACCCACCCGACCGACTCCATGTACTCCAGCGGCGTCGAACCGAAATGTTCTGCGCAGTAGGTGTTCTCGTCGACGGACTCGGCGAGGTGCGTGTGCATGCGGACGCCGAGTTCGCGGGCGAGGATCGCTGATTCGCGAAGTAGGTCGGTGGTGACGGAGAAAGGCGAACACGGCGCGAGCGCGATCCGCAGCATCGAGTCGCGGGACGGATCGTGCCACCGCGCAACGGCATCGGCACTGGCGGACAGGATCTCGTCGATCGTCTGGACCACGGTGTCCGGTGGCAGTCCGCCGTCCTTCTCCGACAGGTCCATCGATCCGCGGGTGGGATGGAAACGCAGCCCGATCTCGCCGGCGGCGGCGATCTCGGCCCCGAGTAGATCGCCACCCTCGGGCGGGAACACATAGTGGTGGTCGGTGGTGGTCGTACATCCCGACAGCGCGAGTTGGGTCAGCCCGCCCAGGGCGGCGGCATGCAGGGCCTCTTCGTCGATCCCGGCCCAGATCGGGTAGAGCGTGGTGAGCCACTGGAACAGCGTGTGATCGGCCGCCAGCCCCCGCGTGATCCACTGGTAGAGGTGATGATGCGTGTTCACCAGCCCCGGCGTGAGGACGCATCCGCGGCCGTCGACACGGATGGCATCGCCGGCGTCGATCGGCTCGGTGGACACCGCGACGATCGTCGAACCCTCGATGAGCACCGACGCGCGGGGCAGCTCCCGACGCTGCGCGTCGACGGTGAGGACGGAGGCGTTCTCGATGAGCGTCGCTGAGGGCACGGCGTCACGCTACGTGGATCGGACGGCCCGCGCATCTCGATGTGCCGGTCGTTGCAGACGGGTGGCCGCGATCGGCGAGGTCCGGTGTCACACCTGGGTTTCGGTGAGTCCGCGCCGCGCCGGGATGGCCAGTGCGACCACCGTGGCGACCACGCAGGTGGCCAGCGCGATACCGGCGGCCCACAGGTAGCCGTCGCTCGCCGGAACCGCGATCGTCGAACCACCGGGGCCGGCGACGGCGATCATCGACCACGTCAGGAGCATGCCGACGACCGCGGATGCGGTGGAGGTGCCGATGATCCGCATCAGGGCGTTGACACCGTTCGACTCGCCGGTCTGCTCGACGCTCACCGACTGCATGATGAGTGCGGGCATCGCGGAGTAGGCGATGCCCAGGCCGGCGCCGATGCAGCAGGCGATGACCAGCATGTGGATCCAGGTGAGCGACCAGGGGCCGGTCAGGCCCACGATGAAGACGATGTAGCCGACGCCGATGATGACGCCGCCGAGCGCGAGGGAGATCCGCGCGCCGAAGATGGCGTTGATCCGCCCGCTGATGTGCGAGAACACGAACATCACCAGACCGCTCGGCGCGAGGATCAGGCTCGCGTGGACCATGTCGTAGCCGAAACCGTTGGGGCTGTTGGTCGGCGCCATGAGCAACTGGATCGGGATGAGCTGCATCGCGTAGAAGGCGAAGCCGGTGGCGATCGAGGCCAGGTTGGTGAGGAGTAGAGGGCGCTCGCCGAGGATTCGGAGATCGATCAGCGGGTTGGCTCGCCGGAGTTCGACGAATCCCCAGACGCCGAGCAGTACGACGAAACCGGCGAAGCAACCGAGGGTCAGCGGATCGCCCCAGCCCCACACCGCGCCCTTCGACAGCGGCAGCAGGAGGCAGATCAATACGCCGGTCAGCCCGATCGCGCCGAGGAAGTCGAAGCGCCCGCCCGACGAGGGCGTCGTCGACGGGACGGTGAGAGCGACGCCCACCGCCGCGAGGGTCGACGCCGCCGCACAGGACCAGAACAGGGCGTGCCAGCTGACGTGCTGGGCGATCGCCGCGGCGAACGGCAGACCGAGGGCGCCGCCGATGCCGAGGGAGGCGCTCATCGTGCCGACGGCCGAGCCGAGGTAGCGCGCCGGGACGATGTCGCGCATGACGCTGATCCCCAGGGCCACGATGCCGAACCCGAGGCCCTGGAGTCCGCGGCCGAGGATGAAGACCGGGAGCGAGGTGGCGAGCGCACAGGCGATGGAGCCGAGCGCGACGAACCCGAGGCTGCCCAGGATGGCGAGCCGTTTGCCGTACATGTCGCCGATCCGGCCGCCGATCGGGGTGGCGACGGCCCCCACCAGCAGGGTGATGGTGATGGCCCAGGTGGTGTTGGACGCGTCGGCCTTCAGCAGGGTCGGCAGCTGGGGGATGAGCGGGACGATGATCGTCTGCATCAGGGCGACGACGATGCCGGCCAGGCAGAGCACCGCGACCGCCGCACGGGGATGGGTGTGCTCGTCGGCCGCCACCGCGGAGGTGTCGGGGTGCGGCTTCTCCTCGCCCTGCGATCCGTTCGTCTCGGTCCTGCTCGTCACTCGTTCATCCGGCCCGTCGTACTCATGTGTGGTTCACACCTCCGAACGGCCAGAGTATCCCGGCGTCCTCGGGAGAGAACGTTTGCGTCCCTTCCCGGGACCTTCGGGGCGTAGCGGTTTCAGCGGGCGAGCAGATCCGCGCCGGACACCAATTCGGGCCAGCGGGGCGTCACGCCGTCACCGGAGGAGATGCCGCGCACCCTCCGCATGATCCACGGCCCGAGGAAGGTGCGCGCCCACTCGGCGTTCTGTCGACGCTGTTCGCGACGGGTCAGCTCGGCGGCGGCCTCGAGTTCGACGGGGGTGATGTCGTGCTCCACACCGAGCAGATCGAGGACCTCGGCGGCCATGCGGGTGTGGCCCAGAGGAGACATGTGCAGGCGGTCGGTGTCCCACATGCGGAAATCGTCGTAACCCTTGAGTCGCCAGTAATCGAAGACGACGACGCCGTGCCGTTCGGCGACCTCACGGAGCAATTCGTTGTAGATGGCGATGCGGCCGCGCAGCTTGCGGAACACCGGTGCCCAGCCGGTGTCGTAGGCGGTGAAGACCACGACCGTGGCGCCGGTGGCGACCAGTTTGCCGAGTGCGGCGTCGTAGCGGTCGAGCAGCGCGTCGAGGTCGATCGACGGGCGCATGATGTCGTTGCCGCCGGCGTAGAGGGTGACGAGGTCGGGGTTCATCGCGACCGCCTTGTCGAGCTGCTCGGCGATCACGGCGTCGAGCAGGCGGCCGCGGATCGCGAGATTCGCGTAGGCGAAGTCCGCGTTCTGTGCGGCGAGCTGTTCGGCGACCCGATCGGCCCAGCCGCGCAGACCGTTGGGCCGGGTCGGGTCCGTGTCACCGACGCCCTCGGTGAACGAATCCCCGAGCGCGACGAAGCGTGTGAAGCCCACGGTGTTGACCTCCCGGTCTGTCATGACGAATCCGGGGTCGACGCTAGTTGTGGCGGGCCCGCCGGGCCAAAGCCTGCGGCGTGGGTCACTGCCGCGCCGGACGGGCAGCTCGGCTCGGATTGCGGAAATCGGACCGATTAATTCGCAATCCGGATTCCGGTGCGAGCGAATTTCGACAGAGCGATCGGTCGGTATTCGACCGTATTTCGCGCTGGTGATCTCTCACCTTGCCCACCTGCGGTGAGAGTGTTTCACAACGCCCGCGCAATCTGTTCCGGTTACCTTGTCCGGCAGCCTGTTTCGGTTCGATTCGGGGAGGTCGTGGGGGGTGCTCGGGGTGGGTTGCGGCGTGAGTAGGATCACGTGATGTACTTCATTGGTCCGCCAAGTGAACGGGCCGGCGACAATTCGACGAAAATGCCGCTGCGGGAGAAAAGGGAACACCCGATGTTCGACAAGGTTCTGGTTGCCAACCGAGGTGAGATCGCGATCCGTGCGTTCCGCGCCGCCTACGAGTTGGGGGCGCGCACGGTCGCGGTGTACCCGTACGAGGATCGCAACTCGGTGCATCGCCTGAAGGCCGACGAGTCGTATCAGATCGGTCTGCCGGGCCACCCCGTGCGCGCATACCTGTCGGTCGAGGAAGTGGTGTCCGCAGCGGTGCGTTGCGGCGCCGACGCGATCTACCCCGGCTACGGTTTCCTGTCGGAGAACCAGGGCCTCGCCGCCGCCTGTGCCGAGGCCGGGATCACCTTCGTCGGGCCAAGCGCGGACATCCTGGAGATGACCGGCAACAAGGCCACCGCGGTGGCCGCGGCCAAGGCCGCGGGAATTCCCGTGCTGGCGAGTTCGGAGCCGTCGTCGGATCTCGACGAACTGCTCGCCGCCGCCGAGGACATGCACTTCCCGGTGTTCGTGAAGGCCGTCGCCGGCGGTGGCGGACGCGGTATGCGTCGCGTCGACGACCGTGCCGACCTCGCCGAGTCGATCGCCGCCGCATCGCGTGAGGCGGAGTCGGCGTTCGGCGACGCGACGGTGTTCCTCGAGCAGGCCGTGGTCAACCCGCGCCACATCGAGGTACAGATCCTCGCCGACACCCACGGCAACGTCATCCACCTGTACGAGCGCGACTGCAGCCTGCAGCGTCGTCACCAGAAGGTCATCGAGCTCGCGCCGGCCCCCAACCTCTCGGACGAGCTGCGGGAGAAGATCTGTGCCGACGCGGTGGCCTTCGCCCGCCACATCGGTTACACCTGCGCGGGCACCGTCGAGTTCCTCCTCGACGAGCAGGGACGCCACGTGTTCATCGAGATGAACCCGCGCATCCAGGTCGAGCACACCGTCACCGAGGAGATCACCGACGTCGACCTGGTGAGCTCGCAGCTGCGCATCGCGGCGGGGGAGTCCCTCGACGATCTCGGTCTGTCGCAGGAGTCCATCCGTATCCGCGGTGCCGCGCTGCAGTGCCGCATCACCACCGAGGACCCGTCGAACGGCTTCCGCCCCGACGTGGGTCGGATCACCGCCTACCGCAGCCCGGGCGGCGCGGGTGTCCGCCTCGACGGCGGCGCCAACCTCGGTGCCGAGGTGAGCGGTCACTTCGACTCGATGCTGGTCAAACTGACCTGTCGCGGACGGGATTTCCCGACCGCGGTGCGTCGTGCCCGGCGCGCGGTCGCCGAGTTCCGCATCCGCGGTGTGGCGACCAACATCCCGTTCCTGCAGGCCGTGCTCGACGATCCGGACTTCCGTGCCGGTCGGGTCACCACCTCGTTCATCGACGAGCGCCCGGGTCTGCTGACCCAGCGCGTGTCGGCCGACCGCGGTACCAAGATCCTGTCGTACCTGGCCGACGTGACGGTCAACAAGCCGCACGGTGAGCGGCCGACCACGGTGTACCCGCGGGACAAGCTGCCCACCGTCGAGCGCGCCGTGCTCGCGTCGCCGAAAGACGGTTCGCGGCAGCGTCTTCTGCAGCTCGGACCGGAAGGATTCGCCCGCGATCTGCGGGAGAACCCGCGTCTGGGCATCACCGACACCACCTTCCGTGACGCACACCAGTCGCTGCTCGCGACCCGCGTGCGCACCACCGGTCTGGTCAACGTCGCGCCCTACGTCGCGGCGCTGACGCCGGAACTGCTGTCGGTGGAGTGCTGGGGCGGCGCGACCTACGATGTGGCGCTGCGCTTCCTGAAGGAGGATCCGTGGGATCGCCTGGCGCAGTTGCGCGAGGCGATGCCGAACATCTGTCTGCAGATGCTGCTGCGCGGCGCCAACACCGTCGGGTACACGCCGTACCCGACCAAGGTCACCACGGCCTTCGTCGAGGAGGCCACCGACGTCGGTATCGACATCTTCCGGATCTTCGACGCGCTCAACAACATCGACGCGATGCGTCCGGCGATCGACGCGGTCCGTGAGACGGGGTCCGCGGTGGCCGAGGTGGCGATGAGCTACACCGGTGACCTGTCGTCGCCGTCGGAGGATCTGTACACCCTCGACTACTATCTGCGTCTGGCCGAGCAGATCGTCTCCGCGGGCGCTCACGTGCTGGCCATCAAGGACATGGCCGGTCTGTTGCGTGCGCCGGCGGCGACCAAGCTGGTCTCGGCGCTGCGCAAGAATTTCGACCTGCCGATCCATGTTCACACCCATGACACCCCGGGTGGTCAGCTGGCCACCTACATGGCTGCCTGGCAGGCCGGTGCGGACGCGGTGGACGGTGCGAGTGCCGCGCTGGCCGGTACGACCAGTCAGCCGCCGCTGTCGGCGATCGTCGCGGCGACCGCGAACACCGACCGCGACAGCGGCATCGACCTGGCCCGCGTCTGCGACCTCGAGCCGTACTGGGAGGCGCTGCGAAAGGTGTACGCGCCGTTCGAGTCCGGGCTCCCGGCCCCGACCGGTCGGGTGTACTCGCACGAGATCCCCGGCGGTCAGCTGTCGAACCTGCGTCAGCAGGCCATCTCGCTGGGATTGGGCAACCGCTTCGAGGCCGTCGAGCAGGCCTACGCCGCCGCCGACTCGATGCTGGGTCGTCTGGTCAAGGTGACACCGTCGTCGAAGGTCGTCGGTGACCTGGCGCTGGCGCTGGTGGGTCGCGGGATCACCGCGTCGGACTTCGCCGCCGACCCGGGCTCCTACGATATTCCCGATTCGGTGATCGGGTTCCTGCGTGGCGAACTCGGCGACCCGCCCGGTGGCTGGCCGGAGCCGCTGCGCAGCCTCGCGCTCGAGGGTCGGGCGCCGGCACCGGAGGTCAAGCAGCTGACCGCCGATGACGAGGCGCTCCTGGACAAGCCGGGCCGCGATCGCCAGGTGCGTCTCAATCACCTGCTGTTCCCCGGCCCCGCCAAGGAGTTCGAGGAGCACTACGAGACCTACGGCGACACCTCGCGGTTGTCGGCGAACCAGTTCTTCTACGGTCTGCGCTATGGCGAGGAGCATCGGGTCAACCTCGAGCCCGGGGTTGAGCTGATGATCGGTCTCGAGGCCATCAGCGAGCCCGACGAGAAGGGCATGCGCACCGTGATGTGCGTGCTCAACGGTCAGCTCCGTCCGATCGCGGTCCGCGACCACAGCATCGACTCCGCGGTCGCCAGCGCAGAGAAGGCCGACCGTGCCAACCCGAAGCACGTCGGGGCGCCGTTCGCCGGTGTCGTGTCCCTGTCGGTCGACGTGGGTGACGAGGTCGCCGTCGGCGCGACCATCGGCACCATCGAGGCGATGAAGATGGAGGCCGCCATCACCGCACCCGTCGGCGGCAAGGTCACGCGCGTCGCGATCGGCCCGGTCACCCAGGTGTCGCCGGGTGATCTGCTCATCGAGATCAGCTGACCTGCACCCCATCCGGGTTTCGCTCAACGGCTCCGTTCCCGCTCACCCGATTCGGGTGAGCGGGAACGGAACTCGTGAGCGGCAGCGCTTTCACACTGTGGAGTTGTCAAAGAACGAGGCGGTTTCGCGGCTGGTGGTGTGTCAGGCGGCGTCGTCGAGTCGCATGGTGCGTCGGTTGTAGGCAGGTAGTGGCCGCCGTTGCGGGTCGATGTCGGCGGGCGGGATGAGCCAGGGGTGGCGGTCGAAGCCGATCATTATGTCCCACCCGTTGTGGTGGACCTGGGTGTGGCAGCGCTGGCACAGCAGGCAGCCGTTGTCGAGCTCGGTCTCACCGTCATCGCTCCAGTGCACGATGTGATGAACCTGGGTATGTGAGTGCGGCGCACCGCAACTGATGCAACATCTGTCCCGGATGATGATGGCTTTGCGGATGTGTGCCGGGAACAGGCGTCGTTCACGACCCATCTCCAGGGGCACGGTTTCGCCGTCGATGATGATCGCGGTGATGGTGCCGTCGCAGGAGAGTTTCTGCGCGGTGGCCTGGGTGACCGACCCGGTCCAAGGTAGGTAGGCGGGGTCACCACCGTCGGCGGGGATGGTCAAGAGGGTTTGGGTACGTGGAGCGCCGATGCTGTCCAGGGATGCGCCGTGGGCGGCTTGGTCGAGGAGTATTTCGAGGGCGTCGACGCGTCGTTGATCGACGGAGCGGCGGTCGTCGGCGCCGTCGGGTTCGGGGCGTGGTGTAGCACGTTCGTCGATCATGGCGATGAACTTCTCGCCCACGGCCTGTGTCACGTTGGCATGAATCTCGACGCGGCTGTCGTCGGTGGTGTGGTGCGACAACGTGTCCAGAGACTTGTCGTCGGACGCGGGGATGCCGTCATCGTCGTCGGCGATGGCATTGCCGATCGTCCGAGCGTGCTTCTGCATCTCGGCGGGTGTGGCACCGGACAGAGCCTGGGTGAGGAGTTCGGTTTCGTAGATCGTTCGATCGTGGTCGGAAAGTGCTGTGGGTGAGCGTTTCTGGATTGTGCTGAGTCCGCGCACGATGGCGTCGACGACTTCACCTGAGAGGCACCCGTCTGCGGCGCAGGCCTCGACCTTGTCCAGGTTGCCGATGTTCTCGGCGATACGGGCAGCGCGTGTGGCGACGGCGGGCGGGAAACCCATCTCGATCAACAGTCTCCCGGTGGTGGAACCATGTCGCTCCGCCACTGTGAGATCGTCGAGATTGGCTGTGTGCGAAGTGAGTAGATGGTCCGCCGCGTTGCGGATCAGTCGAATCATCTCGAGTTGGGCGAAAGTCTTTGCCCCGGTCGGGTCGTCGGCGGGTGGGGTGACCTCGATGAGTTGGTGGAGAATCTGGTCCAGCGGTGCCATGACTCCACTTTACGGGAACATACGTTCGATCTCTGTCACTTTTCGTGTGCACCAACGGTGCGAATCGTCATGATTTGCAAGATATTTCGTATGGCGAACAGTCGGCGGATTTGCTGACGCGGCACCATTTCCTTCTCGCTCGTGATGTCCCACCAGCGCGAGAGGCAGAAGCGAGCGGTAAGGAAACGGTTACGCAGGAACGGAATTCGTGAGCGTCAGTCGACGATCGTGTCCGCCCGCGCGCGGGTCGTGGCGATGAGTTCCGCATTGGGTTCGTCGACGGCCTCGATCCAGGCGCGCGCCTCGGCGTCGGTTTTACCGGCGGCGATGTGCCGTTTCCGGAGCCGCTCGCGGCGGACCTCCGCGTCGGCGTCGACGTAGACCAGGCGGTCGAGGAGGGGGCGTACGTGGCGCCACCCGGGTTGGTCGAGGCCGAGGTAGTTGCCCTCGACGACCACGAGCCGCGCGGTGGCGGGCACGATGAGCGACGCTGCGATCGGTTCGCCGGTGGTGTGGTCGAAGTCGGGGACGTACACGGTTTCGCCGCCGTGGGCGATGCGTGCGAGTGTGGCAACGAATCCCGCGGCGTCGAAGGTGTCGTGCGCGCCCTTGCGGTCGCGGCGGCCGAGTCGCTCGAGTACCGCGTTCGACAGGTGGAAGCCGTCCATCGGGACGTACCCGACCGCGTCGGCGCACAGCGTGGTGGAGAACTCATGGACGAGGGTCCGGGCCAGCGTTGTCTTTCCTGCTCCCGGCGGGCCGGTGATGCCGACCATCACGCGGTCGGCGGTCTCGAGGAGCGCGGCGACGTCGGGGACGGTCATCCGTGTTCAGCTACCGCGGTATGTCGAATACGCGAACGGGCTCAGCAGTACCGGGACGTGATAGTGGCGGTCGGCGTCATCGACCTCGAAGCAGATGTCGATCTCCGGGTAGAACGCCTTGATGCCGTTGTCGGCGAACCAGTTCCCGGTGTCGAAGACCAGGTGGTAGATGCCGGGGACAAGGGCCTCGGTGTTGACCTTGCCGATGCGTCCGTCCGAATCTGTGGTACCCGAAACCAATTCGGTGCCCGATGCGTCCTGCAGCAACACCTCCACGCCGACGGCGGGGGAGCCCGACGTCGCGTCGAGGACATGGGTGGACAGACCGGTCATGCGGAGGCTCCCTCGTCGGTGTCTGGTGTCATCAGCATACGGATCAGACGGCTCCGGTTGATCTTCGCCAGCTCTCCCCGCAGCACGCGGCGTTCGGCCGCGGGATCGTTGTCCATGCGTTCCTTGAGGATTCCGAGCAGCACATCGGCCGGCCGTCCGTTGGCGAAGACCAGGTAGACGTGGCCGAACTTGTCCTCGTACGACGCGTTGTACTTCTTCAGTTCCTCGATGACTGCCGCGTCTGCGCCGGACACCCCGGACTGTTCGCGGGCGGACGAGGCATTGTCCGGGCGGTCCCCGATCCGGGGATGCCCGGCGAGGGCCTGGTCGATATCGGTCTCGGTCAGCTCGACCAGGAGTTCGTCGGCGCGATCCAGCAGTTCTTGTGGATCGGCGAACGGCCGCTCCTCTGCGACGCGTCGTGCCCAGGTGGGCGAGCTGCAGCAGGCGAGGAGCCGCTCGACACATGCGTCGGCGGGCAGCACGTTGAAGCGGTCGAGCTGTCCTCGGTCGCCGGGGTCGAGGTCTTCGTCTGGGCGCACGCGTACAGCCTAGGAGGTCGGCGTCCGGACCGGCGGTCACCAGCGGCCCCGGGAATTGTGGAAGATGGAACAGTGACTGCGTCAGGTGAGGACAGCGAGATCGGTGAGGTTCTCGGTGTGGTGCTCGCCGCCGGTGCGGGTAGCCGGTACGGGATGCCCAAGATCCTTGCCCACGACGGCGTCTGGCTGAAGGCGTCGACGAACGCGTTGCGCGCCGGTGGTTGCGCGGACGTCGCGGTCGCGATGGGGGCCGCAATCGTCGCGCCACCCGTCGGCGTCACCGCGCTCGTTGTCGACGACTGGGCTGACGGCCTCGGCGCGTCGGTATCGGCGGCGCTCGGCTGGGCTTCTCGCCGGCCCGGGGTGGGTGGCGTGGTGCTCACCGTGGTCGACACGCCCGATGTCGGACCCGAGGTGGTGCGTCGCATCGTCGACGCGTCCGGAGGGCGGCGCGGGGATCTGGTCCGTGCGGTCTTCGACGGCCGGCGGGGGCATCCGGTGTACATCGGCGCCGATCATCTCGGTCCGGCAGTCGAGGTCATCCACGGGGATGTCGGTGCGCAGCGGTATCTGCGAGATCATGAGGTGACCTGCGTCGAATGTGGCGACCTGGCCACGGGCCGGGACATCGACACCAGGGAATGAGCCGCCGCCTCCGGCGTGCCCATTTCGAGACCTTCTCGTCGCCGTTCCGGTGCACGGGGATCCGGCTTCTGCTGATCGTCCGTGCATAGGGTGCAGAGAAGAGCCCGCGTCGGTACAGCCAGAGCCGACGCAAAACCGGGCCCGTCGAAGACCATCACCGGCGAAGAAGGTGATCACGTGGCGCGAGGACACCGCCGTCGAATCGTCGCGCTGGTCGCCGCGCTGGCCGCGGGCCTCGGACTGGCCGCGTGCGCGGGATCGCCGGACCAGGCCGCGTCCGAGCGGCCCGCCGCCCAGGATGCCCACCTTCCGCCCGGCTTCGACACCACTTTCCGCTGGTCGTCCACACCGGTGCTGGACCCGCAGTCCGATGAGGGGACCTTTGTCCGCGCTTACGTCGAGTCGTTCGAGATCGCCAACGCCGGGGCGTCGGTCGAGTGGGGATACCCGGGGTTCGCCGAGGCCTCGCCGTCGAACATCGATCAGATGGTGACCGCCTACCCGTCCGAGGTCTCCGCGGCCCGGCGCCAGGTCGGCACCGCGTTCTACACCGGGCTACGACGCGTAGACGACGTCGACTGGACGCGAATCGTGCTGTGCCGTCAGGGATATCGTTCGGTGGAGAGCGATGGGACGTGGGCGGTCGGGTACGACACGTCCCGCCCCGTCGAGATCGACATCCGGCGCATCGGCGACCGGCCGCCGGCGGCTCCACAGGGTGGTCAGCGCACGCCGGAGACAGACGTGTTCGGCGCCTGGTACACCTCGCGGTACGACTTCTCCGCCCTGTATCCCACCCCGACCGCCGACCAGAAGGCTTGCGCGGCAACGCGACAGGTGGGGATGCCGCACTGGCTTCCCGCCCAGGCCGACGAGCCGTGGCCGGTGTCGCCCGCGGTACCGGGCTGGTCGACCTATCCCGGAGTCGGCTGACTCACTGGTCCGGTAAACCCTCGAGCAGGTCGTCGAGGTGCACGGGCAGGTCCCGGACGCGCACGCCGGTTGCGTTGTACACCGCGTTGACGACGGCCGCCGCACTGCCGACGATGCCGATCTCGCCGGCGCCGCGCGATCCCATCGGCGTCGCGTGTTCGTCGGGATCGTCGAGCCAGACGGCGTCGACGTCGGCGATGTCGGCGTGCACGGGCACGTGGTATTCGGCGAGATCCTGGGTGACGACGTGCCCGAAGCGCGGATCGCGGACGCTCTCCTCGAGCAGTGCCATCGAGATGCCGAACGTCATCCCCCCGATGAGCTGGGACCGCACCGTGCGCGGATTGATGGCGCGCCCGATCGAGAACACCCCGAGCATGCGGGGGATGCGGATCTCGCCGGTGTCGACGTCGACGCGGACCTCGACGAAGTGGGCACCGAACGAGGCGATCCGGAATTTCTTCAGATCGGGGTTCTCGTCGGTCTTGGCGCTGACCTCGGCGCCGTCGGCCGGAGCGTCGCCGAACCGGGTGCGAAATCGTTGTGCCGCGGTGACGATCGCCGATCCCCACGACGATGTGCCCGACGACCCGCCCGCGACAGAGCCGCTCGGCAGGGCGCTGTCACCGATCTGCAGGTCGACTTGTTCCGGCTCGATCCCGAGCGCGTCGGCGGCGATGAGCGTCAGTGCCGTCCACGCTCCCGTGCCGATGTCGGTGGCCGCGATCCGCACCGCGTACCGGCCGTCCCGATAGGAGATGGAGGCCTCGTTGCCCGGGTTCACCATGTGCGGATACGTCGACGCCGCGACGCCGTAGCCGATGAGCTGTCGTCCGTCGCGGGTCGTGCCGGGCTCGGCGCGGCGACGGTCCCAGCCGAACCGTTCGGCGCCCTCGCGGAGACATCGGACGAGCTGCCGCGACGACCACGGTTTCCCGCTCTCCGGGTCGTCGGCGGGTTCGTTGCGGACGCGCTGTTCGATCGGGTCGAGTCCGACGGCGTGGGCGAGTTCGTCGATCGCGACCTCACCCGCGAACATCCCGGGCGCTTCGCCGGGGGCGCGGAACCAGAACGGCGGGGGGACGTCGAGGGGGACGACGTGGTGGTCGGTGCGCCGGTTGGGGGCGGTGTACATCATCCGCGACGAGACGGCCGCCTGCTCGGCGAACTCCTTCGCATGAGCGGAGTGCGCGTGTGCCTCGTGGATCAATGCGGTGATGTTGCCGTCGCCGTCCGCGGCGATGCGCAGCCGGGCACGCGTCGGCGCACGATGGCCGACGTAGGCGAACATGTGCTGGCGCGTCACCGCGAACTTCACGGCCCGGCCGGGCACCCGCATCGCGGCCATGGCGGCCAGCACGTCGTGCGAATGAGGGGAACCCTTGGACCCGAACCCGCCCCCGACATACGGCGCGATCACCCGCATCTGTGCGGGTTCGAGTCCAAGGACGGGCGCCAACGCGGAGACCACGCCCTGCGTCGACTGCGTCGAGTCGTACAGGGTGAGGAGCTTCTCGTCGGGCGCCCACGTCGCGACCACCGTGTGTGGTTCCATCGGGTTGTTGTGCTCTTCCGGCGTGGAGTACCACTCGTCGACCACCACCGAACCGGACGGAGGGTCGTCGAGGATCCGGTCGGGTTCGCCGCTCTCGGAGGTGGGTTCGAAGCCGCCGTTCACCTTCTCCGGCCGGTACCGATTGGGATGGTCGGCGCGGAACTCGGTGTCATGGGGTGCCTCGTCGTAGGACACGGTCACCGAAGCTGCTGCCTCCCGGGCGATTTCGGGAGATTCGGCGACCACAGCGCCGATGAGTTGACCGCGGTAGGCGACCTCCGGTGACTGCAGGATGGTGAGATCGCCGTCGGAGGTGTCGGCCAGACGGGGCGCGTTGTCGATGGTGAGGACCGTGACGACACCCTCGGTCGACTCGGCCACGGCGGTGTCCATCGAGGTCACCCGGCCACGGGCAACGGTCGCGGTGATCGGCCACAGGTACGTCGCGTCGGTGAGGTGTTCGTAGGCGTACGGGGCTGTGCCGCGGACCTTTTCGACGCCGTCGATCCGGGCGTGTCCGATGGGGGCGGGCGACGATCCGACGGCGGTCATCGGGCGGTCAGCTCCTCGAGAACGGCGGTCAGGGTGCGTCGGACGAGGGGGAGCTTGAACTCGTTTCCGTCCAGGGGGCGGGCATCGGCGAGTTCGGCGTCGGCGGCCTCGGTGAACAGTTCGCGCGATGGTGGCCGACCGCGGAGCACGGCTTCGGCGCGATCGGCGCGCCACGGCTTGTGCGCGACGCCGCCCAGGGCAATCCGCGCCTCGCCGATCGTGCCCCCGTCGGTCGTGTCCCCGCCCATGGTGATCTCGGCGCCGACCGAGACCAGGGCGAAGGCATACGACGCCCGGTCGCGGACCTTGCGGTACGTCGACACCGATCCGGGCGGCGGTACGGGGAGGTCGATCGCGACGATCACCTCGTGTGGGTCGAGAACCGTGTCGCGGTCGGGATGTTCGCCCGGGTGGCGGTGCAGCGCGCGCACGTCGAGATCGCGTTCGCCGTCCGGGCCCTGCACGACAATCCGTGCGTCCAGCGCGGTGAGCGCGACGGCCATGTCCGACGGGTGGGTGGCCACGCACGTGTCGGGGTCGTCGGCGTCCGGAGCTCCGAGGATGGCGTGATACCGCGTGTAGCCGCCGATCGCCGAGCATCCGCTACCGGGTGAGCGTTTGTTGCACGGCGTCGTGACGTCCTAGAAGTACACGCAGCGTGTCCGCTGCAGCAGATTCCCGGCGTTGGTCGCCAGGTTGCGCAGCTGTGGTGACGCGCCCGAGAGCAGGGCGCGCGCGAGGACCGGATAGCGGCGTCGAACCAGGGGATGGGCGGCGGTGTCGGAGTTGCGCGCGGTCGCGCCGAGACGCAGGGAGCCGTCGGGGTTCTCGCTGATCTGGTCCAGGGGTAGGCGCGAGATGTCCACGAGGGCAGGCGGGTTGGCGATGCCGAGCTTCATGTGGTCGACGAGGTTGGTGCCGCCGGCGAGCAGTTTCGCGCCGGGATGGTCGCGGAGGAAGTCGACGGCTCCGGCCACGTCGTCGGCGCGTTCGTAGGCGAAGGGGATCATCGTTCCGCCGCCTGCCGGATCGCCGCGACGATGTTGGGGTAGGCCGCGCAGCGACACAGATTGCCGCTCATCCGTTCCCGGATCTCGTCGTCGCCGAGAGCCTCGTCCGCCGCGTCGGGGTCGAGGTCATCGGTGGCGTGACTGGGGTGCCCGTTCTTCGCCTCGTCGAGCATGCCGACCGCCGAGCACACCTGGCCCGGTGTGCAGTATCCGCATTGGAAGGCGTCCTGGTCGATGAACGCCTGCTGGAGGGGATGGAGGTCGCCGGGTTCGGCGAGTCCTTCCGCAGTGACGATCTCGGAGCCCTCGTAGCTGACGGCGAACGAGAGGCAACTGATGACGCGCCGGCCGTCGACGAGGACCGTGCACGAGCCGCACTGGCCGTGGTCGCAACCCTTCTCGGGCGAGAAGATGCCAAGGCGATCGCGCAGACCGTCGAGGAGGGTGGTGCGGGTGTCGACCACGACGTCGTGTGCCACACCGTTGACCGAGAGAGAGACCCTGGCTTCCACACGGCGCGGATACCCGGCGACGTGAAGCCCAAACCAATCCCATGGCTCCGTATTCGTCTGGAACAATCGGCGGAATGGCCCCCTCGAGACCCAGAGTCGTCGTCATCGGAGCAGGATTCGCGGGCATGCATTGCGTTCGGCGGTTGCGGAACGCCGCGGTCGACGTGACGCTGGTCGATCGCAGCACCAGCCACGTCTTCCAGCCGCTGCTCTACCAATGCGCCACCGGGTTGCTGTCCGAAGGTGCGATCTCGAGTCCGATCAGGCACCTGACCCGGCGCCAGCGCAATCTCGACGTCGTCCTCGGGGAGGCCGCCGACATCGACGTCGAGACGCGCGAGGTCGTCGTCGACCGTCTCGATCGGTCGTCATTCCGACTGCCCTACGACTATCTCGTGGTGGGGACCGGGATGCGGACCGCGTACCGGGGCAACGACCAGTTCGCGAAATATGCACCGGGAATGAAGACCCTCGACGACGCGCTGACGATCCGCCGCAAGATCATGGCCGCCTTCGAGATGGCGGAGACGATCACCGACCCCGAGGAACAGCGCTCCTGGCTGACGTTCGCGGTCGCCGGCGGCGGGCCGACGGGAGTGGAACTCGCCGGTCAGATCCGCGAACTCGCCACCCGAGCGCTGGAACGCGAATACGACGCCATCGACCCCGCCCAGGCGCGGGTCCTGCTGTTGCACGGTGGGGATCGGGTGTTGCCGTCGTTCAACGTCCGACTGTCGGCCAGTGCCCAGCGAACCCTCGACGCCCTCGGCGTGGAGACGCACCTCGGCGTGCACGTGACCGATGTCGGCGACGACTACGTGGAGACCACCCGCAAGGCCGACAAACACAAAGATCGGTATCCGGCGCGAACGACGTTGTGGACCACCGGCGTCGAGGCCGTCCCGTTCGCCAACACCCTGGCGGCGGCACTCGGCGTCGAACAGGACCGGGTGGGCCGGATCCCGGTGGAGGCGGACCTCTCGGTCCCCGGACATCCCGAGGTGTTCGTCGCCGGCGACATGATGGCGTACAAGGACCTCGCCGGAGTCGCCGAGGTCGCCATGCAGGGTGGACACCACGTCGGCCGCGTGATCGCCGAAAGTGTAGAAGGACAGCAGGAACGGTCGCCGTTCAAGTACCGCGACCTCGGCACCGCCGCCTACATCGCGCGGCGTCGGGCCATCGTGCAGTCCGGTCGGTTTCAGATGTCGGGGTTCCCGGGCTGGGTCGCCTGGGGCGTCATCCACATCGCCTTCCTGGCCGGGATCCGCAACCGGCTGGGCACCGTGATGACCTGGGGTGCAACGCTGTTGACCGACTCACGCCGCGAACGGGCGATCATCTACGGCGACACCGAGACCGCGAGGACTCCGTACGCGCGCCGGGATCAGAAGTAGGTCAAGAAGGCTTGGCAGCAGCGGGACCGCCACCGACGCCGACCTCGTTGCCGTCCGGATCGTGAATCACCGTCTTGCGGACGCAGTTGTCGTAGGTCTCGGCAGATTCCGGTTCGACGCCCCGTTCGGCTGCGGCTCGGAGGAACTCGTCCAGGTTCTCGACGAACAGTGTCACGTGGCCGTGGCCCGCATCGTTCGGTTCTACGACCACGTAGACGTGGGCGTGGTCGGCCAGCGTCCAGACCCGTTCGGTGTCGTTGGGGTCGAAGGTCTCGACCTCGCCGAGCAGTTTGTCGAACCACGCCGCGGACCGGGGCAGATCGGTGACGGGGATTCCGGCGAACAGATCCATGAAAATTCTCGGCTCGGGTCGATACGCGCGAGACAGTCGGTTACGCGCGCTTGAGCATGTAGGCGACGACTTCGTCCCATGTCTCGAACCCGGGCTGGCCGAAGTGGATGTGGGTGCCTTTGAACTTCTTGACGCCCCGTTTTGTTCGGTCGTCAATGATGAAATCTCCGCGATTCAGGTTTTTGTGGTGCGAGAGGATGACCCGTTTGAATGCCGGCGATTCCTCGTCTCGGCCGAAATGCATTTTCACCCACAACAGCTTCTCGGTCCAGGCCATGGGGTTGTCCCACGGGGCAGTCGACAAGATGTACGTGTCGAAATGCTTTGCAAGCGTGCGATAGGCCTCGATCGCGCCGGGCATCGGGTCCATCAGTGAGAAAATGCCCGGAACGTTGTCGAGGCTCCCCTCGAAGTTGCTGCGCTCGGCATCGCTCAGCTTACGAATTCCGGACTTGAAATCGACAAGCGTGTTGTCCATGTCGACGTAGAGAATCTTCTTCTTGCCGGCCTTCTTCTTGTCGACCTTCTTGTGCTTCTTGCCTTTTGCTGCAGTGCTTTTGGTCATCTCTTGCCTTCCGTGGGTGGGTGGGACGTTACCGGCCAGTCGGCGATCTCGGAGCGTAGTTGCAGCGACGGCACGCGGTTGACGAGCTTCGGTCCGCGAGACCGCGGCGCCACCGGGCCGGGTTTGCGAACCGGCGGGAGTGCGGCGGGCAGATCGTGGTCGATGAAATCGAACCACTCGTAGACGGCTTGGAACAGGTCGCCCCGGAAAAAGGTGCGGGCATCGATCGAACGGACGGCGTAGAGATCGTTGCCGTGGCGGATCAGCTCGATGTCTGGGCGCTTCTCGGCGAGGTCGGTGAGCGCCGCGCCGTCGAACCGGCGGTGGGCGTTGTCGGCTACCTGCCCGACGATGTCGATTCGCGGCTCGTCGTGACTGATGCCGATCGACGACTCGACCTGGGTGGTCGGCAGAAGGATCGTGGCGTCGGACCGGATCGGCAGGCTTCCGCCCGCGTAGGTCTCCAACTCCTCCCGGACCAGGTTCAGAAGCCCCGTCGGACCGAGTTCGCCTGTCGAGAGGACCGGAGCCCAGTCCGGGCGAGGGCACCCGAGTTCGGCGAGGAACGACGGGTCGGGCACCGACCACAGCTCGCGGACCGTGCGCACGACCAGGTCGGCGATGGCTCCGCTGCGACCGGGCGTCTCGTGGCAGATGAAACGGCCGTCGCGGAGCCGCCGCCAGCCGAGGTGGGTGAGGAACTCCGCGTCGCCGGCACACGACGACGCGACGGTGCACCGCAGCCCGCGCGCATGGCTGATTCGAAGGGCGAACCAGCCGTCGTCGTAGAGCGCGCGCATCGGCGTGATGAACGAAGTGTCGTCGCGTTCCATCATCGAGAGGCGGGTGGCGAGGCGGGTCTGGAAGACCTGCCAGGAGTTCTCGACGGCTGTGTCGAAGTCGGTGTCGGACATGATAACCCCTTTCTCGAGCAGCGTCGGCCGCCGCGGTTGTCCGCGGGGGTGTCGTGCTCGGTGAGTGTGCCCCGAGTCGGGGCGGGAGGTGCCTCACCAGAACCGGGAGGATCACCTGACAACTGCAGAATAGGGCAGGGGTCCGACAGTTCTCGTCGGAGTCGTGTCATCCGGTCGACCTCAATCTCGACTCCCAGACCTCGATCGACGTCTGGGAGTCGGGTTGAGGTTCGCCGGTTGCTGGCCCTGCGTCCCGGGGCGAGTGTTCCGCGGAACGCTTGTCCGACGACGCGCAGCCTGGTATCCAGAGTAGAACACGTTCTAATTCTGACACTGGCGAGGAGTCTGTATGCACACCCCGATCTGCGATGAACTCGGTATCGAGTTCCCGATCTTCGCGTTCACCCACTGTCGTGACGTCGTGGTCGCGGTCAGCAAGGCGGGCGGCTACGGAGTGCTCGGCGCGGTGGGCTTCACGCCGGAGCAGCTCGAGATCGAGCTGAACTGGATCGACGAACACATCGGCGATCACCCGTACGGCGTCGACATCGTCATCCCGAACAAGTACGAGGGCATGGACTCGAACATGTCGGGCGAGGAGCTGACCAAGCTGCTGCAGTCGATGGTGCCGAACGAGACCCTGGAGTTCGGCCGCAAGCTGCTCCTCGACCACGGCGTGCCGCTCGCCGACGGCGACGACAACTCGCTGCAGCTGCTCGGCTGGACCGAGGCGACCGCGACGCCGCAGGTCGAGATCGCGCTGCAGCATCCGAAGGTCACGCTGATCGCCAACGCGCTCGGCACGCCGCCGAAGGACATGATCGAGAAGATCCAGGCCGCGGGACGCAAGGTCGCGGCGCTGTGCGGATCGCCGAAGCAGGCGCGCAAGCATGCCGACGCCGGTGTCGACATCATCATTGCCCAGGGCGGCGAGGGTGGCGGCCACTGCGGTGAGGTCGGCTCGATCGTGCTGTGGCCCCAGGTCGTCAAAGAGGTTGCCCCCGTGCCGGTTCTGGCCGCCGGCGGCATCGGTAGCGGTGAGCAGATCGCGGCTGCACTGGCGCTCGGCGCGCAGGGTGCGTGGAGTGGCTCGCAGTGGCTGATGGTCGAGGAGGCGGAGAACACCCCCGTTCAGCAGCAGACCTACATCGACGCGTCGAGCCGTGACACGGTGCGCAGCCGCTCGTTCACCGGCAAGCCGTGCCGCATGCTGAAAAACGACTGGACCGAGGCGTGGGAAAACCCCGAGAACCCCGATCCGCTGGGAATGCCGTTGCAGTACATGGTCTCCGGTATGGCGGTCGCCGCAACGCACAAGCATCCCGACGAGAGCATCGACGTCGCGTTCAACCCCGTCGGCCAGGTCGTCGGGCAGTTCAAGAAGGTCGAGAAGACCTCGGCGGTCATCGAACGCTGGGTGACCGAGTACATCGAGGCGACCGGCAATCTCGACGCGTTCGCCAACGCGACGACGTAACCGACACAGCACAACTCACGAGCGCGGGGAACGGCGAGCAATCGCGGTTCCCCGCGCTCGTTTCGTGTGGTGTGTGAACCGGGTCGCGTGCTCGTGGCCGAGGAGACCCTCAGCCGATCGTGCGTGAAAAGGGTTCGGCCACAGTGAGACCCAACGCCCCCTCGGTAAAGCGTGACACTGGACCGATGGCTGCGTCGAGCGCCTCGTCGTAGCCCTCGCGGGCCTGACCCCATAGCTGCCCGCTGCTGCTGTCGGGCGTCACCCCGATCAGAGCGATGAGCTCACCGGTGGTGGGGATGCATATGGCCCACACGAATCGGGTCTCGGATTCCCAGTCGTCGTTGGCTTTCGCCACGTACTCGCCGGGGTCGTCGACCCCGAGAAGAGACAACGTCGGGACGTCGGTGATCCGGTCGTCCGCACGAAGCGAACGCAGATACCAAGTCCCGGCGTTGATCTCGACTGGTTGCACGACGTTCCTTCGATCAAGGAGCGAGCCACGAAGGCGGGGAGGTCATCTCACCGGGCCTTCGTGGCTCGTCGCTATCGCTCCTCGCACCTCAGGCAGCGGGGGTGGTTCCTCGCACCTGAAGGCAGCGGGGGTGGTTCCTCGCTCCTGAAGACAGCGGGGGTGGTTCCTCGCTCCTGAAGGCGGCGGGGGTGGTTCCTCGCTCCTGAAGGCGGCGGGGGTGGTTCCTCGCTCCTGAAGGCGGCGGGGGTGGTTCCTCGCTCCTGAAGGCGGCGGGGGTGGTTCCTCGCTCCTGAAGGCGGCGGGGGTGGTTCCTCGCTCCTGAAGGCGGCGGGGGTGGTTCCTCGCTCCTGAAGGCGGCGGGGGGTTACTTCAGCTCGAGCAGCACGGTGCCCTGGGTGACCGCGGCGCCGGCCTCGACGGACAGGCCGGTGACCACGCCGTCCTTGTGGGCGGTGACCGGGTTCTCCATCTTCATGGCCTCGAGGACCACGATCAGATCGCCGGCGGCGACCTCCTGGCCCTCTTCCACGGCGACCTTGACGACAGTGCCCTGCATCGGTGCGGCCACGGCGTCACCGGAAGCGGCAGCGCCGCCGCCCTTCTTGCGCGAGCGGGCCTTAGGCTTCTTGCGGACGACACCATTGGCCGAGCCGCCGCCACCGAGGGCGAGATCGCCCGGCAGCGAGACCTCGACGCGTCGTCCGCCGACCTCGACCACGACCTTCTGGCGCGGTGCGGCGTCGTCTTCCTCGATCGGCTGTCCACCGGTGTACGGCTCGATCGGGTTCTCCCAATCGGTTTCGATCCACTTGGTGTAGACGTCGAACTTCTCGCCGTCGCCGATGAACGCCGGATTGGAGACGATGTGGCGGTGGAACGGGATGACCGTGGCCAGGCCCTCGACCTGGAACTCGGCCAGTGCGCGACGCGAACGCTCGAGCGCCTGCTCGCGGGTCTCGCCGGTGACGATCAGCTTGGCCAGCATCGAGTCGAACTGGCCGCCGATGACGTCGCCCTCGACGACGCCGGAGTCGACGCGCACGCCGGGGCCGGTCGGCTCCTTGTAGACGGTGACGGGGCCGGGGGCCGGCAGGAAGTTGCGGCCGGCGTCCTCACCGTTGATGCGGAACTCGAAGGCGTGGCCGCGCGGGGCCGGGTCCTCGGTGAACTCGAGCTTCTCGCCGTTGGCGATGCGGAACTGCTGACGCACGAGGTCGATGCCGGCGGTCTCCTCGGTGACCGGGTGCTCCACCTGCAGGCGGGTGTTGACCTCGAGGAACGAGACCAGGCCGTCGTTGCCGACCAGGAATTCGACGGTGCCCGCGCCGTAGTAGCCGGCCTCGCGGCAGATGGCCTTGGCGGACTCGTGGATCTTGGTGCGCTGCTCGGCGGTCAGGAACGGCGCCGGGGCCTCCTCGACGAGCTTCTGGAAACGACGCTGCAGCGAGCAGTCGCGGGTGCCGGCGACGATGACGTTGCCGTGCTGGTCGGCGATGACCTGGGCCTCGACGTGGCGGGCCTTGTCCAGGTAGCGCTCCACGAAGCACTCACCGCGACCGAACGCGGCGATGGCCTCACGGGTCGCCGACTCGAACAGGTGCGGGATCTCTTCGATGGTGTAGGCGACCTTCATGCCGCGGCCACCGCCGCCGAAGGCGGCCTTGATGGCGACGGGCACACCGTGCTCCTTGGCGAAGGCGACGACCTCGTCGGCGTCCTTGACCGGGTCCTTGGTGCCGGGGGCCATCGGGGCGTCGGCCTTGAGGGCGATGTGGCGGGCGGTGACCTTGTCACCGAGGTCGCGGATCGACTGGGGTGACGGTCCGATCCAGATCAGCCCGGCGTCGATGACGGCCTGGGCGAAGTCGGCGTTCTCGGACAGGAAGCCGTAACCGGGGTGGATCGCGTCGGCGCCCGACTTGGCGGCGGCGTCGAGGATCTTGTCGAAAACCAGGTACGACTCGGCCGAGGTCTGGCCGCCCAGTGCGAAAGCCTCGTCGGCGAGCTTGACGAACAGTGCGTCCGCGTCGGGCTCGGCGTACACGGCGACGCTCGCGAGGCCCGCATCCCGGGCTGCGCGGATCACACGGACAGCGATCTCGCCTCGATTGGCGATGAGGACCTTGCTGATTGCGGTACTGGGCACTTGTTCTCCTGGGCCTTACTCGTACTCAGGTGCTCACGACGCGCGGTGGCGCGTGCGACACGGTTGTCGGACAACGGTCAAGACGGGGGTGCAGCCTTCGCCGGCCGGGATGCGGACGGTGAGGGCGCGGACGACGCCGGGAGTCCGGGCGTCGCGACCTTCCGGCAAATACAGTAGCCCACCGAGCAATCGTTCGGTGGAGCCGTGGGTCACAACGCCGGAGAGAACGTGCTCGCGTCACCGAGGTGACGCACCAGTAAGGCGAAACTGCGCAGGTAGGCGTGGACGGGACCGACGGTCGGATCGATGTCGGTCGCCTGGGAATCACGAGGGAAAGGTGACGCACCAGGCAGCGGCGCTCCGGTTGCGGGCATGTCGGTCGACGACTCGTCGACGCCGAAGTCGCGGAGCGGGGATTCTCGCGGAAACCTGGCCGAATAGCGCAAACCGGACGGCGTCCGGTTGATCCAGATGTAGACCTCGTGCGGTGAGTAGCTGTGACTGCGGATCACTTTCGCGCGGCCGGCATCGGCCGCTCCGGCGCCGGGTGCGTACCGGGTGTCGATGAACGAGATCACGAACCGCGGCTCCCCCCGATGGCCGATGAGCTCGGCCACCCTCAGGAACGGCAGCGCGGCGCCCTGACGGCCCCGCTTCAGGACGGCGGTGGATCGGCTGACCGCCTGGTCGAAGGTCGGGGAGTCGGACATGTCCACCCAGAACGGCGCGACGCCGACGAACCACCCCAGGGCGGTGAGCCACTGGGTGTCGTTGCGGGTGTGCCGGGGCAGCACGCAACGGAAGTCCGCGTCGCCGGTCATCTCGTGGTGGACCATCGCGAACGCGGCGAGGATGCCCGCGGTCAGGGTGCCGCCGGCCTCCGAGCAGATCGCGGTGAAGCGGTTGGCCGTCTCGTCGTCGGCGATGACACCCCACAGCGATTCCTGCGGGATCGTCGTCTCTTCGACGTACTGCCGATCGGCGTCCTCGGCGTCACCGCCGTGCGACCGCAGCAGCGCGGGCATGTCGCCGGCGCCCGTGCGCAGGAACTCCGTCCACAGGGCGACCGCCGGATGGTCGCCGCCGGTCTGGTCGGACAGGCGTCGTTCCTCGGCGCTGAAGTCGACGTAGCTGCCGACCTCGGGCAGGTTGGCACTCCGGTGCTCCCTCGCGGCGCGGTACAGCGAGACGAGCTCCTGCTGGGCCATGATCAGCGAATAACCGTCGACGAGCGAATGGTCCGCGGCGAACAGCAGGGTGAACGAATCGGCCCGTCCCACCGTCGCGAACAGGTAGGCGGGCCAGTGCAGCGGCGCGGTGGCGCGGTCGAAGGAGCCGCCGAGCTGCTCGACGAGCGGCCCCGACTCACGGAACCAGCCGATCCGGCCCATCTTGAGTTTCACGGTGCCCGGGTCGGTGGTGAGCCGCTGCAGACCGGTGCCCTTGATGACCACGTGGCTGCGCAGCACCTCATGGCGGTCTATCCACTGGGTCAGCACCGAGCGGATCGCCGGGATCGACAACGGCTCGTCGAACTCGATCGACAGTCCCAGCCACGCCTCCCGCCCGCCCTCCCGCTGCGTCTGCACGCGGTACTCGAAGGCAGCACGCAGGTGCTGCTCGTGGTTGTGCGAGGTCAGGCGGGAGTCGTGGTTCCACGCGCCCAATCCGCCGGGGACATAGGGAGTCCACTCGACGAGCCCTCCCGGGGCGATGGGCTCATCGCGGATCTGGATGAACTTCATGCCCCGGGTGTGTCGGACCCGGAATCGGAAGTCTGATTGCGAACCTGCGCCTTGATCCGGCCGAGCATGCCCGCCATACCCCGGAGGCGGAGCATGCTGACCACGCTGCCCAGACCGAGGTCGTAGTAGAAGTCCGACGGGACGTCGAGGATCTCCTGTGCCGAGGCGGTGTCGAGTCCTTGGTGCAGGATCGCCGCGAAGCCGCGTGTGGTCGGTGCCTCGCGCGGTGCGGTGAAGTACAGGCGCACCGATCCCGGATCGTCGGCGTCGACGGACAGGAACACCGGCGACTGGCACTCGGGTACCGGTTCCATCGCCTCCTGCTGTAGATGCTCAGGGAGGTCGGGGAGTTCGTCGGCGAACTCCAGGAGCAAGGTGATCTTGTCCGAATCACCAAGCGCGGCAAAGTCGTCGACGATCTCTGCCAGGGCTGGGGGCAAACTCATCGTCGATCAGGGCTCACTTGGAGCCGGGTGCGGCACCCGGGGTGTCGCCGACCGCGATGGGTACGCGAACCGCGTTGCCCCACTCGGTCCACGATCCGTCGTAGTTGCGAACCTTGGTGTACCCCAACAGATGCGTGAGGACGAACCAGGTGTGGCTGGACCGCTCGCCGATGCGGCAGTAGGCGATGGTCGGGGTGTCCTTGTCGCGGTCGCCGTAGATCTCGTCGAGCTCGGCGCGGGAACGGAACCGGCCGTCCGGAGCCGCCGCCTTGGCCCACGGGATCGACACCGCGGTGGGGATGTGACCGCCACGCAGCGCGCCCTCTTCGGGGTAGTCGGGCATGTGGGTGCGTTCGCCGGTGTACTCCTGCGGCGAGCGGACGTCGACGAGCGGCTCGGTGCCGAGCACCTCGAGAACCTGCGGGGCGAAGGCGCGGATCTTGGTGTCGTCACGCTCGACGACGGGGTAGTCCGACCGCGGGTACTCGGGGACGTCGAAGGAGGTGTCGCGGTCCTCGGCCATCCACGCGTCGCGGCCGCCGTCGAGCAGACGCACGTCCTCGTGACCGAACAGCGTGAACACCCAGAGAGCGTAAGCCGCCCACCAGTTGGACTTGTCGCCGTAGATGACGATGGTGTCGTCGCGCTCGATTCCCTTGCTGCGCATCAATTCTGCGAACTGCTCGCCGTTGATGTAGTCGCGGGTGACCGGGTCGTTGAGGTGCAGGTGCCAGTCGATCTTCTGCGCGGTGGGGATGTGGCCGATGTCGTAGAGCAACACGTCCTCATCGGATTCGATGATCTTGAGGCCCTTGGAGCCGAGATGAGCCGACAGCCACTGAGTGGTCACCAACCGCTCGGGGTGGGCGTACTCGGCGAAGGCCGGATTCGGGTCGGTTTCAACACTCACGGTCTGTTCTCCAGCTTGGTGCGTTCGGGCGTCTCGACATTCATCGCGCGGACCGTGACCGGTCCCGGAGATAAAGGGTAGGGCATCGCTCCGCGGGACTGCCCGGTGGCAGATCGGCTGCGGTCTGCGGCGGCCGTCCGGGCAGTGCTTCGGTCGGATGACAAACCGCAGGTCAATGGGGTGGTTGCCTGCTAAGTTCGCCCAATGATCGAACGACGTGGGGCTCGCGTGGAGCGCCGGAGTGTCTCGCGACTGGCGCGGTGGGGCGTCCCGTTGGCGGTGGCGGTGCTCGCCGCGACGAGCGGATGTTCGCTCATCTCCTCCGACGACTCGTCGAGTCCGGCGCCGTCGTCGTCGGCGTCGACCTCCTCCTCACCGGGGTCGCCGACCCCGAGTTCGCCGTCGCGGTCGAGGATCCCGTCGTCGACGCCGAGCAACGCCGACCCCACTCGCTGCAGTCCGGACGACTGCCCTGAGCTGGCGACGCCGTCGGCGGAACTCATGACCAGCGGGGTGAACTCGTCCAACGTCGACACCGCGGTACCGAAGTACCTCACCACGCTGCTCGACGACCTCGATGCGACCTGGGGCGGATGGTTCGGCGAACTCGGCTGGGGTGACCCCGCACCGGGACGGGTGCTGATCGAGTCGGGCACCTCGTTCGCCACCGAGTGCATCGACGAGGACGGGGCGTCGAACCGGATCCCGTCCGACGAGGCCAACGCCTTCTTCTGCGGTGTGGACGAGGAACCCAACGGGCAGGGGCAGGAGACCGAGGGCAGCATCGTGCTGCCGGTCGACACCTTCGCCGCCATCTGGGACGGGAACGTCTTCGGGGTGCCGTCGCCGATCGTCGGCGACTTCACCGCGGCCATCGTCGTCGCCCACGAGTACGGGCACAACGTCGTCTTCCGGATGGCCGAGGCCTTCGACATCCCGGAACGACGCCTGCCGCAGGGCAAGAACAGCGAGCTGTTCGCCGACTGCCTGGCCGCGAACTGGGCTGCCACCGCCTACCAGCGTGACGGGTTGGGACCCAAGGAGATCCTGCAGGTCGCGACGCTTCTTCCGATCATCGGTGACACCGGCGGCGCGATGGGCCACGGATCGGCGGTCGAACGGGCGCGGGCGCTGACCATCGGACTCACCGGCCCGCAGTTCAATCGGCAGGGGCAGCCGGTGGACTGCCTCCAGCGGTACTGGCCGGAGTTCTTCGAGGTGAGCTGACCCTTCGAGGCTCGGGCGGAATGAGATCGCATGCGACATCGGCCCGGCTGTTCGACCTCGGCCGACGTCGTTCCCACAGGTTGAGGTCGCGCGCGACGTCAACCTGGGCCGCCGTGCAGCGGGCCTCGGGGGATTGCACACGGCGGGGCGTAAATCTCGTCCCCCTCAGGGGCTTACGGGGGCAATGTGCCCTCCGAGGGTGCTCACGGGGACGAATTTCGCGAGCACGCCGGGCGGTACCGGCCGGGGTTCTTCGAGGTCGATCAGCTCAGTGCAGCCAGAAGTCGGTGACCGACAGCCCGACCTCGGTCAGCAGGCGTTGCACCAGCGGTAGGCCGATCCCGATCACCGACGACGGGTCGCCGTCGATGCGCTCGACGAGCCAGCCGCCGAGCCCGTCGAGGGTGAACGCACCCGCGACCTGCAACGGTTCGCCGCTGTCCACGTAGCGCGCGATCACGTCGTCGTGGGCGTCGGTGAAATGGATTGTGGTGGAGGAGGTCCCGGTCGCGGTGGCGGACCCGGTGGTGGGGTTCAGCCGGATGAGGTGATGGCCGGTGAGTAGGTCGGCGCTGCGTCCGCGCATCTCGGCCCACTGGGCCAGCGCACGTTCGGGGGTGTGCGGTTTGCCGAGGAGCCGGTCACCGAGAAGGAGCATCGAGTCACAGCCGATGACCACGACCGTCTCGCCGTTCTGGGCCGCACCGGCGATCTCCGGGAGCGAGGCGACGGCCTCGGCCTTCGCCCGCGCCAAGGCGGCGACCACGGCATCGGCGGGGGTGCCGGGCGGCAACTGGGCAAGCACCGCGTCCTCGTCGACGTCCGAGACACGGACCACCGGTTCGACGCCCGCGGCGCGCAGCACCCGGAGGCGGGCCGGGGACGCCGACCCGAGCACGAAGACCGGGCCGGCGGTGGCCGGCCCGGTCTCGTGTGTACTCGACCCGATCAGGGAATCAGGCACGTGTCAGTAGCGCAGGTTGGTGAAGCTCGACGGTGCGCCCCACTGCGGACGCAGACGATCGACGGGGCGACCCCAGTCGTTGCGGATCTCCGGTTCCGGCTCGCCACCGCCGGCACCCGCGCCGGCCAGGACGCTCACCAGCACGGCGAGGTCCTCGGCGGTCGGATTGCCGTTGACGACGGTCAGGAACGGCTTCTCGGTGCTCTCGTTCACGGCGCTCTCACTCACAGCGGGATGTTTCCGTGCTTCTTCGGCGGCAGGTTGACCATCTTGCGCTCGAGCAGCTTGAGCGCGGTCGCGATCTGGCCGCGGGTGTGGCTCGGCGGGATGACCGCGTCGACGTAACCGCGGGCCGCGGCGACGTACGGGTTGACGAGGGTGTCCTCGTACTCCTGCTGCAGCTCGAGGCGCAGTGCGTCGACGTCCTCGCCCTTCGCGGCAGCGTCCTTGAGCTGGTTGCGGTAGACGAAGCCGACGGCGCCGGAGGCACCCATGACGGCGATCTGTGCGGTCGGCCACGCGAGATTCACGTCGGCGCCCATGTGCTTGGAGCCCATGACGTCGTACGCGCCGCCGTAGGCCTTACGGGTGATGACCGTGATCTTGCCGACCGTCGCCTCGCCGTACGCGTAGAGCAGCTTGGCGCCGCGTCGGATGATGCCGCGGTACTCCTGGTCGGTGCCGGGCAGGAAGCCGGGGACGTCGACCAGGGTGACGATCGGGATGTTGAAGGCGTCGCAGGTGCGCACGAAGCGGGCGGCCTTCTCCGAGGCGTCGATGTCGAGGCAGCCGGCGAACTGGGTCGGCTGGTTGGCGACGATGCCCACGCTGCGGCCGTCGACGCGGCCGTAGCCGACGATGATGTTCTTCGCGTAATCGGCCTGGATCTCGAGGAACTCGTCGTCGTCGAGGATGCGACGGATGACCTCGTGCATGTCATACGGCTGGTTCGGCGAGTCCGGGATGAGCGTGTCGAGTTCGAGGTCCTCGTCGTTCAGAGTGTCCTCGATCGACCCGGCGGCTGGCTGCGCGACCGGCAGGCGAGGTGCGTCGGCGCGGTTGTTGCTCGGCAGGTAGCTCAGGAGCTCCTTGACGTACTCGAGCGCGTCCTCCTCGTCCGAGGCGACGTAGTGTGCGGTGCCCGACTTCGCCATGTGGGTGGTCGCACCGCCGAGTTCTTCCTGCGTGACCTCTTCACCGGTGACGGTCTTGATCACGTCCGGGCCGGTGATGAACATCTGGCTGGTCTTGTCGACCATGACCACGAAGTCGGTCAGCGCGGGCGAGTACACGTGGCCGCCGGCGGCGGCACCCATGATCAGCGAGATCTGGGGGATGACACCCGAGGCGCGGACGTTGCGGTGGAAGATCTCGCCGTACAGACCGAGCGAGACCACGCCCTCCTGGATACGGGCACCGGCGCCGTCGTTGATGCCGATCAGCGGGCGGCCGGTCTTGATGGCCAGATCCATGACCTTGACGATCTTCTCGCCGTAGACCTCACCGAGGCTGCCGCCGAAGACGGTGGCGTCCTGCGAGAAGATGCAGACCTCGCGGCCGTCGATCGTGCCGTAGCCGGTGACCACACCGTCTCCGACCGGTCGACGTTCGGCGAGACCGAAGTTGGTGCTGCGGTGCTTGGCCAACGCGTCGAGTTCGACGAACGAACCCTCGTCGAGCAGATGGGTGATCCGCTCGCGGGCGGTCAGCTTGCCCTTCGCATGGGTCTTCTCGACGGCGGCCTCGCCCACGGGGTGCTTCGCCTCTTCGAGGCGATTGCGCAGATCGGCGAGCTTCCCCGCTGTCGTGTGGATGTCGGGAGCGGCGGAATCGTCGCGTGAAGCTGTGGTCATGACTGTCGATGCTAACTACCCGGGTGTGAGCCACGTCAACCGGATCAACGTGAGATATCCCTCAGGTTCCCGAGCGATCGGTCGGTGGGGATCGGCCTGCACGGTTGCACGTGACCATCGGCCCGCGTGTCCAGCGCGATTCGTCTCACCCGGCTGCGGCACGGAGGGGCGCACATCGGCGGTCATCACCACGCCGAACACCCCAGTAGGTTCTTCAGGCATGACCCTCGACGCCGAGCTGCTCCGGACTCGACTCGCCGACACGCGCTGGCACCGGATCGAGGTGGTCGACGCGACGGGGTCGACCAACGCCGATCTCGTGACACGCGCGGCCACCGAATCCATCGACGGAACGGTGCGCCTGACCACCGACCAGACCGCGGGCCGCGGACGTCACGCTCGGACGTGGACCGCACCGCGCGGGACCCAGCTGGCGATGTCGGCGGCGGTCGAGGTCGGTGAGCACACCGAACACCTCGGCTGGCTGTCGCTCCTGGCCGGGCTCGCCGCCGTTCAGGGCATCGGCGAGGCGGTGGACGTGCGGCCGACCCTCAAGTGGCCCAACGACGTCCTGATCGACGGGCGCAAGACCGCCGGAATCCTGTCGGAGTACACGCGTTCGCCCCACACCCGCGGCGGGGACGGGGGAGTGGCGGTCATCGGCACCGGCCTCAACACGACGATGACGCAGGACCAACTGCCGGTCCCGACCGCGACGTCGTTGCAGCTGGTGACCGGCAAGGACATACCGCTCACCGAGCTCGCGGCGTCGTACCTGCGGGCGTTGTCGGAGCTCCTCGACCTCTGGCCGCACGACGTCGACGGACTCGCGGCGCGGTATCGGGAGGACAGCGACACCATCGGGCGCCGAGTACGTCTGGTGCTGCCCGGCGACGAGGAGGTCGTCGGCACCGCGACCGGCGTCGACGCATCCGGGCGGATCGTCGTCGACGCCGACGGGCGGCAGGTGATCGCGGCCGCCGGCGACGTCACGCACCTGCGGCCGGTCTGACTTCGACGGGGCTCAGCCGGCGACAGGCGGGACCTAGCGTTGCAGGCTCTTGATGCCCATCGCGGGGATGATCGTCAGCGGTGGCAGGCCGATGACGAAGTGCAGGATCGCGGTCTCGATGCCGACCGAGGTCTGCTGATAGGTGAGGATCGGGATCAGCACCGCGGCGACCAGCAGCAGGCCGACGATCCACCGGTAGAACTGGTTGGGCGCCGGCGTGATCAGCTGCAGCACGTACCAGAGGGCGCCCGCGGCGAGTGCGCACAGGAATCCCACGACGCCGAACCAGATCTCGCTGGCCGCCACCGGATTCCACACCCCGAGCTTGCCGGACTCGTTCACCTTCTCGACGAAGGCCGAGATGATCCACGCGACCAGCCAGGCCGCCAGGCCGGTGACCACACCGGTCATCACCACCCCGCCGGCGAAGGTCACCGGGTTGACGTCGGGTCCGCGTCGCGGCGCCCGGTCCGGCCGCGGCTGCTCGGCGTACCCGCCGCCGTACGGCTCGGCGGGGTACTGGTCGCGATACGGTTCCTCGTAGGGCGCGCCCTGCTGGCTGTAGGCACGCGAATCGGGGTTGTAGCCGGACTCGTAGCGGGCGGTCCGGGGATCGGGATCGCGGTGCGGGCCCCGCGGGTCCTGGTAGGTCATCACATTCTCCTCGCCGACCGCCCCAACGTGCCCGGCAGTCGATCGGTACTGGTGCCTCGCAGTCTACTCAGCGTGCCCCCGGGCACGCCCGTCCCGATTATGCTGAGCCGCATGGCTTACCCGCGGGAGAACCTGGCGCCCGGTGAACGTGTGGTTCTCCACCGGCACCCACACTGGAAGTGTCTGCTCGGCCCGTTCCTGCTGTTCGCGATCATCACCGCGGCCGCGGGTGTCCTGGCCGGCGTGATCACCGGATCGTCGCTGGGCCCGACCCCGCGGACGGTGCTGCTGATCGTCGTCGGCGTGGCGTGGGCGCTCGGCCTCGCCTGGTACTTCGTCCGGCCGCTGCTGTCCTGGAAGACAACGCACTTCGTGCTGACCGACCGCCGGGTGATGTTCCGCAACGGAATCCTCACGCGCTCCGGGATCGACATCCCGATCCGGCGCATCAACACCGTCGAATTCCGCCACGGCGTCATCGACCGGATGCTGCGGACCGGCACGCTGGTCATCGAGTCGGCCTCCGACGAACCGCTGTCCTTCGACGACATCCCACAGGTGGAGAAGGTCCACTCGCTGCTCTACCACGAGGTGCTCGAGATGTACGCCGACGACGATCACCCCGACGACGGCTACGGCGACCCGGACGGACCCGCCGACCGTCCCGAGAACAGAGGGGCGCGGGAGCGTTGACCAACGTGCTGCTCGCCGAGGACGACGCCGCGATCGCCGAACCGCTCGCGCGCGCGCTGACCCGTGAGGGATACGGGTGCGAGGTCGTGAGCACCGGCGCCGACGCGCTCGAGAAGGCGCTCGACAGCCGTTACGAACTCCTCATCCTCGACCTCGGGCTACCGGTCCTCGACGGACTCGAGGTCTGCCGGCGGGTACGCGCCCAGCGACCCGCACTCGCGGTCCTCATGCTCACCGCGCGCACCGACGAGGTGGACTTCGTCGTCGGCCTCGACGCCGGCGCGGACGACTACGTGGGCAAACCCTTCCGGCTTGCCGAACTCCTCGCCCGCGTACGCGCCCTACTGCGGCGCCGCCAGCCCGGCGACGGTGACGAGGTGCTCGAGGGCGGTGAGATCCGGCTGGATGCCCGGGCACGCCGCGTTCTCGCCGACGGACAGGACCTCACCCTGGCGAACCGCGAATTCGACCTTCTGCGATTCCTGATGGAGCGTGCCGGTGAGGTCGTGACGCGCGAGGAGATCCTCACTGAGGTCTGGGGGTCGGCGGATCTGCGGTCGTCGAAGACCCTCGACATGCACATCTCGTGGCTGCGCCGGAAGATCGGCGACGACCGTCACAGTCGCCCGCGGCACATCGTGACGGTGCGCGGTGTCGGTTTCCGTTTCGACCCCTGAGCCGATGCCCATCCGACCGCCTTCGATGCGCCACCCGGCTTCCATGCGCCGACGCCTGCTCACCACGATGATCGCCGTCCTGATCGCGGTCGGCTGTCTGCTCGGCATTCCCTTGAGCGTGGTGGCCTGGTGGTGGGTCGCCGAGAACGCCCACCAGGATCTGGACAACCGGCTCAAGATCATCGCCGATCAGCTCATCCGCGAGGAGGGCGCCGACGGTCGTATCCCGCGCGACTCCGTCAACCGGGAGTCGTTCGAATTGCTCCTGCCGCCGAACGGCCGCCTGACGATCACCTATCCCGATCTGGAGGGCACGAGTCAGCGGATGGTCGTGGGTGCTGACATCGGGGGTCCCCGGCTGTCGGAATCCATCGGCCTGGGCGCTGCCGGCACGCTGACCCTGTCCATCCCGCGCGACAAGGTCCGCGACGACCAGCTGACCGCGACGGGGATCGTCCTGCTGGTCGTCCTCACCTCGGTGATCGGCGGTTCGGTGGTGGCCGCGGTGACCGCCGGCCGGATCGTCGACCCCCTGACCGATCTCGCCGACCGGGCGGCGACGCTCGGGCGCGCCGACTTCCGCACCGAATGGAAGATGTACGGCATCGCCGAACTCGACCGGGTGTCTCGGGCGCTCGCCGACGCCAACACCGCGCAAGCACTGCGACTCGAGCGGGAACGCGAGATCGCCGGCGACGCATCGCATCAGCTGCGCAGCCGGCTGACCGCCATCCAGCTGCGACTCGAGGAGCTGACGCTGCACGACGACCCGGCAGTGGTCACCGAGGCGGAGGCCGCGCTCGATCAGGTCGAACGACTCGCCACCGAACTCGACGAACTGGTGGAGGCCTCGCGCGCCGACGAACCGGCACCGCACTTCATCGACGTCGGGGAGATGCTCACCACGCTGGTCGAGGATTTCCGCCACGCCTTCGAGGCACAGGGCCGTCAGCTGACCGTCGAGGTCGACGGGGCGCCGCAGGCACTCACCTCGCAGTCCGGGCGGCTTCGCGAGGCGGTCAGCGTGCTGGTCGACAACGCCCTACAGCACGGCCGCGGGATGTGTCGGATCGACGTGAGCACGCTGCAGGCCGGCGAACTGGTCCGTATCACGGTCGCCGACGAGGGCGAGGGGGTGGCCGACGAGATCTCCGCGCACATCTTCCGGCGCGGTTTCTCGGCAGGGAAGCGGCCGGGCGCCGGTCGCAGCGGCGTCGGACTGTCTCTGGCGCGGGCGCTGATCGAGGCCGACGGAGGACGACTGGAACTCACCGTGCGACGTCCCCCGGTCTTCGCGATCGTCGTCCCGGCCCGGTATGCCAGCGGGTACGGCGAGGAGCCGGGCGAGCAGGAGGATCCGGGCCAGGACGACTCGGACACCGACGTCACGCGTGACCGAGTTCCTCATCGTTGAGTTCGGCGAGCGTCGGGTGCAGGTCGGTGGACCCGGCATCGCCGCCGCGCAGGAGCTCCTCCGGGAACGCGAACTTGCGCAACGCCCAGAACCGGAAGGCCATCTGCATCAGGTTGCCGATGACGTAACCGAGGATGAAGTCGACGACCACGACCTCGGACACACTCAGGTTGGACCGCATGTCGAACACGTTGTTCCCGACGAACAACGGTGCGGCCTGGAGGATGACGCCGATCCCGCTGATGATGAAGAACAGCAGCGCCTCGTGGTGCCGTTCCCGGCCGCCGCGGTTCTTGAAGGCCCACTCGCGGTTGAGGATGTAGCTGAGGATCGTCGCCAGCACACCGGCGATGACCTTGGCGATCACCGGCTTGGTCTCGAGGATCGTGAGGCTCAGGCTGTAGAAGATGGCGAGGTCGAAGATGAACGTGGTGCCGCCGACCATCGCGAACTTGATGAGTTCGTGGTGCCGCATCACGAGCCGTCGGACCGGCGCTGGGAGGCGAGCGATCAGCTCGTCGATCAATGGCACAAGATCTGAGTGTACGAAACAAAACACCGGGGACAGTTCTCCGGGCGGTTGTGCGGATGACCGACCCGACGTGCCACGATGGTTCGCGTGAATCCACGCGAGCCGGATGGAGCGCCTGTGCCCGGGCCTGTGACCTCGAATTCCACGGTGCCACCCACTCCTGAAACGGCGCGCACTGCCGGGGCGGCGTCGGGTATGCCGAAGGTCACGATGATCGGTGGCGGACAACTCGCCCGGATGACCCATCAGGCGGCGATCGCCCTCGGACAGTGTCTGCGTGTCCTGGCCGCATCCGAGTCCGATCCCGCCGCACAGGTGAGCGCCGACATCGTCCTCGGCTCGCACGACGAACTCGACGACCTCCGCCGCGCGGCCGCGGGTGCCGCTGCACTGACCTTCGACCACGAGGGTGTGCCGCTGCGCCACCTGGAGGCACTCGAAGCCGAAGGGGTGGCGGTCCTGCCGCCGTCGAAGGCGCTGCACTTCGCCCAGGACAAGCTGGCCATGCGCGTTCGCCTGGCCGAGCTGGGTCTGCCGGTACCGGCGTTCGCCGATCTCGCCGGCGACCGTGCCGCCGCCCGCGCACGTCTCATCGAGTTCGGCGAGGCCAACAACTGGGAGATCGTCATCAAGGCGGTCCGTGGCGGCTACGACGGCCGTGGGGTCTGGCTGGTCGACGGCGCCGACGAGGCGCTCGCGGTCTTCGACGAGTACCCGTCCGATGCTCCGGCGCTGCTGGCCGAGCAGAAGGTGCCGATGCTGCGCGAACTGTCGGCGATGATCGCCCGGTCCCCGTTCGGGCAGGGCGCGGCGTGGCCGGTCGTGGAAACGATCCAGCGTCACGGCCAGTGCGCCGTCGTCCTCGCACCCGCACCGGATCTCTCCGACGCGGTCGCCGAGCAGGCACAGCAGATGGCATTGCGGCTCGCCGACGAACTCGGTGTGGTCGGCGTCATGGCGATGGAACTCTTCGAGACCGTCGACGGCGAGCTCGTCGTCAACGAACTCGCGATGCGTCCGCACAACAGCGGTCACTGGACGATGGACGGCGCGGTCACCTCGCAGTTCGAGCAGCATCTGCGTGCCGTCCTCGACTACCCGCTGGGCAACACCGCACCGACCTCGCCGCTGACCGTGATGGCCAACATCCTGGGCGCGCCGACCGCCCCGGAGATGTCCATGGACGAACGTCTTCACCACCTGATGGCGCGCATGCCCGAGGCGAAGGTGCATCTGTACGGCAAGGGCGAGCGTCGCGACCGGAAGATCGGCCACGTGAACGTCGTCGGCCGCCAGGGTGAATCGATGGAATCGGTGCGTGAGCGCGCCGAGCGTGCCGCGCAGTGGATGTCGCACGCGACGTGGACCGACGGATGGGATGTGCATTCATGAGTGAGACCGCAGAGTTCCGGGGTCCCCGCGTGGGCCTGATCATGGGCAGCGACTCCGACTGGCCGACGATGAAGGCCGCCGCGGAGGCGCTCGCCGAATTCGACGTGCCGTTCCAGGTGGGTGTCGTCTCCGCGCACCGCACCCCGCAGCGGATGCTCGACTACGCCGCCGGCGCCGCCGCCAACGGCATCGAGGTCATCATCGCGGGAGCCGGTGGGGCAGCGCATCTTCCGGGCATGGTCGCCTCGGCGACCCCGCTCCCGGTCATCGGTGTGCCGGTGCCGCTGCGTCACCTCGACGGACTCGACTCGCTGCTGTCGATCGTGCAGATGCCCGCAGGCGTGCCCGTCGCGACCGTCTCGGTCGGCGGCGCGCGCAACGCAGGTCTGCTCGCCGTGCGCATCCTCGCCTCGTCCGACCCCGCCCTGCAGGAACGGATGGTGTCCTTCCAGAAGGGCCTCGAGCAGATGGTCCTCGACAAGGATGCCGCCCTGCAGCAGGAACTGCTCGGCGACTAGCCCTGTCCGGCAGGCGATTCCGGAGTGGTGGGCTGCAGACCGAGTTTGTCGGTGAAGAAGTGCAGCACCCGGTCGAACGCCTCCCTGGTGGGTTGTCCGGGTTCGTCGTAGAGGTCCTCGGTCAGCACCGAATGCGGCCGGGGGAACATCGAATCCGGGTTCGCCGCGTCGTCGGGGAGTTCGATCCCGATGAACGAGTCGCCGAGAAGCTCTTGGAGATAGGCGAATCGCGACCGCGGCGAGAGTTGATCGCCGGCGAAGCGCAGACCCATCACCTCGAGACCGCGAGCGCACCGCGCCTGCACCTTGGCGAGATCGGCGGCGTCGACGTCGATCGCGCGGGCGCGCCCGGGAAGCACCGCGAACGGCAACGACGGCTGCGAGAGCACCGGCGCCAGCATCCGTTCGTCGGTCGCCATCGCGAGCGCGAAGCCGCCGGTGAAACACATCCCGACCGCGCCCACCCCGGGGCCGCCGCAGCGGTCGTGCTCGCGGGCGGCGAGTTCGCGCAGCCATGCTGCGACCGGTGATGTCTTTCCCGTTGCGAGGATGGTGAATTCGCGGGTGATGCAGGTCTTGGCGATGGTGCCCAGCATGTTGCGCACCGCTCCCACACGGCCGAGGTTGTCCGGTCGCGGGTCCTGACCGTCGACGCCGAACAGCGACGGCATGACGGCCGTTGCGCCGAGATCTGCGATGCGTCGGGCCACATTCGCGACCTTCGGGCTGATGCCCGGCATCTCGGCGATCACGATGACCGCGGGGCCCGTGCCCTTGCGGTAGACGCGGCGGGTGTCACCGCGCAGCGCTACGTCCTCCGCGGTGAAGTCGTCGAGCGGATCGTCGGCCATCGCGGGTCAGTCCTTGTGGAGGGTGCCGAGGAGCGCCGACTCGAAGGGCATCGCGAAGATCTTGGCGCCGCCGGCGAGGTCGGGGGAGTCCGACGGCACGACGCGGGGCCCGGTGACCCGATAACGCTTGTCCTTGCGGACGATGGCGAAGGAACCGGCCGCCTGCACGTTGCGCACCCAGTCGGTGTGCCTGCCGTACGTGAGAACGATGGTGAGCTTGTCCCGGTCGACCCAGGCCAGCACCGGGATCGAATACGTCTTCCCGGACTTGCGGCCGACGTGCTCGACCATGGCGAACGGTGGCAGGTGAGGTGCCCACATCCGCTGTATCGGATTGGTGACGATCTTGTTGAATCGGGCCAGTGCGTCAGGTAGTCGCATGTCCCCACTGTGCCGTATCAGCTCCGATCTTGCGGGCCGTGCGGGATTTGCGGCTATTCGGCGAAGACGACGCCGGCCTTCTCGACCTCGGCGATCGCGGTCACCCGCTCCGCGGTCGCGTTGGCGACGTGCACGAGACTGCCTCCGGCGATCATCGGTGCGAGCAGGTGGGCGAGAACGCCTGATGCGGTGTGCCAGGGGCGCGTCGACACCACGCGGGTACCGGCGGCGATGCCGTCGCGCTCGGCGACCGTGCGGGCTTCGGAGATCACCTCGGCCGTCGGGGTGCCGTCGAGCGCCTCGACGGCGGGGGACCGCGAGACGAACTGGTCGCCGTGCACCCGCACGACGCTGCCGTAGTCGCCGACCCCGGGCGGGAGATCCCGCAGGGGCAGCGCGAACGGATCGAGTGATGCCACCACGACCTCGTCGGCATCGGGATGGTCGTCGAGACGGTCGCGAGAGGTGAAGACCACCAGCGGTTCCGACGCGGCCGCGGTGGCGTCCGGTCCCGGGATGCGGACATCGGCGCCGGACCACAGTGCGCCGAGCAGGATTCCGGCGGTCTGCCAGTGCTCGGGCAGGTCCACCACGACGACATCCCCGGCGTCCACGCCGATCTCGTCCACCAGATAGTTGGCGGTCTTGGCCGCCCAGTTGCCGAGGGTGGCCGCCGACAGCTCGGTGCGCTCGCCCGTCGCCTCGTCGTAGTAGGTCAGCAGCGGACGCGAATGATCGGTCACCGCACCGAAGATCGCGTCGGCGACGGTGTCGTAAGTGCTCAGTTCACGCACATCGGCCCCTCGTTCCCGGCGGTGATCGGCGGCCGCTTGTTGCCGACGCGCTCACTGGCCGGGGTGTTGTCGGTCTGGTCACCGGTGTCGCCGAGCCCGCCCGGACCGGCGTAGGTGTTGGTGAGGATCACCTTGAGTCGGTCGTCGGCGAGCTTCGGGTCCTCGACGACCTTCACGCCGCCGAGATCCTTGGCGAGCAGCCGGGCGGCGTCACCGTTCTCCTTGGCGTAGACCACCGAGTCCTTGGTGTCGGCCTTGCCGCTGGAGGTCTCACCGGACTGATAACCCTTGTTGGTCAGGATGTTCGCCACATTGGACCCGAGTCCGTCGATCGTGCCGGCGTTGACGACGTCGACCTTGAAGTCGCCGCGCTGGGTGTCACCGCCCGTCTGCTTGGGCGTGAGGAGATCGCTGGTGTAGGTCTTCACCGCCTGCGGGTCGACCTCGACGACGGACTGCAGACCGTCCTCGCTCCAGCCCTGTTCGGTGACGATCGGGATCGTCGCGAACTTCACCCGCCCGCCGCTGAGGTCCTTCAGCTGCTCGGCGAAGCTGATGATGTTCCAGCCGTCGTCGATCACGATGGAGCGCGCCACCGCGTTCTGCATCTCGGAGAGCTTGCCCGGGTCGGTGAGAGTGCCTGCGGACAGCACCTTCTGGGTCAGCGAGGCCATGAAGGCCTGCTGACGGGTGATGCGGTCGAGGTCGCCGCGGGGGAGTCCGTGGCGCTGGCGCACGAAGCTCAGCGCGCGGGGGCCGTTGAGCGTCTGGACACCCTTGCGGAATCGGGCGCCGCTCAACGGATCCCGAACCGGTGCGTTGAGGCAGACGTCGATGCCGCCGACCGCATTGGTCAGCAGGACGAAACCGAGCAGACCGACCTCCGCGTAGTGGTCGACCTGGACGCCGGTGAGGTTGGCGACGGTGTCCACCAACGCCTTCCGGCCCGCGAGCGTGCCTTCCTTCTCCGCTTCCTCAGGTGACTGCCCGGCTTCGACGGCACGGGCGCGCACGCCTTCGCGGGTGGTGCCGTAGGCGGCGTTGATCTTGCTCATGCCGATTCCGGGAACGTCGACGTACGAGTCACGCGGGATCGAGATCGCGGTGGCCGACGAACCGTCTTCGGGGATGCGCACCAACAGGATGGTGTCGGTGTTGGTGGCGACCTCCTCGCCCGAACGGAGGAGCTTGATCTCCTCCGGCGAGAGCGGGTTGCCCTTCGCGTCGGTGCGGGAGTCGGTGCCCACCAACAGGATGTCGACGGCGCCGTCCTTCGCGCCGCCCAGGCCGAGTCCACCGAGCTGCGTGATGCGAGTCTCCAGATCGGACATCGTGTTCCAGGCGTAGCCGGTGCACAGCAGCACGGCGACCGATGCGATCGCGATCAGCGCGCGGCCCCAGCCGGCTCCGGACGCCCAACCGGCGCGAGGGCGCGTCGAGGTGCCGGGCGGTGCGGTCGGCGGCGTCGCCGGTGCGCCCGTCCTCGGTGTTCCGGACTTCGGCGCGCCCTTCTCGGGGGAGCCGGTCCCGACCGTGCCCTCACCGGCAGTCGCCTTGGGAGAGGCTGCCTTCCGGGCGGGCGACTTCGGCGACGCTGCCTTCCGCGGTCCGGCTGCCTTCTTCGCGGCGCTCTTCTTCGCGGGAGCCTGCCCGGGGTCGGGACGGGGTCGACGCTTGCGGGCGGTGTCCCGAGGTGTGGGGTCCTCAGGTGCGGGTCGCCGGCGTTCGGCGGGCTTCGAGCGCGTGTGGATCTCGCCGGACGAGCGTCGACCGAGAGGCTCGTCGGCACGACGCGGACGGCGGGGGGACGCAGGATCCTGCGGTGGGACACGCCGGCGAGGATCACGCTCCTCGCCGGGGCGTCGTCGGGGCATGCCCTCGGCGTCGCGGGCGGGGATACGTTCCGGAGGTGGCTGGCGTCGCGCCCGCTCCGCGGAATCGGCACGCGTCGGTGCCTCGGGAGCACGCCGAACCACGCGGCGTCGGGGACCGGCCGCCTCGGCGTCCACGGGACGCGGGCGGGCACCGTGGGGAGGCCGCCCCGGTTCACCAGCGCGTTCGCCGCGTACCGGCCGTCGGCCGTTGTCGGCATCCGGAGTGCGCCGGCTGCCCGGCTCCGGCGGTACCGCACGCCGGGGACGCGGCCGCCCACGTGCGCCGTCGGATGGTGAATCCACTGGTCAGCGGTCCCTTTCGAGTTCGTCATGCTGCTCGACGGTGGCGCCGGTAGGTCCGCGCCATGGGATTGTCGGTGCAGAAGTGAAAGTTGGTGTTGTGCTGTCGTCAGGCTACTGAAGTGATTCGGGAATCCGAGAACGCAACGCCGAGGAGTCGAGTAGCGGTCGTCACGTGGATGACCGTGGAGTCGTGGCCCACCGGGGTCTGCGGCACGATGGTGCGCATGCGCGTCACGCCCAGCACCCCCACCGTGTACATCGTCGGCGCCGGCGGTCAGCTCGGCACCGCACTCCAGGGGAGGTCGGCCCAGGAGCCCGACTCCGTGGTGTGTCGCCCCCTGACCTCCGCCGACATCGACATCGCCGACGAGACGTCGGTGGCGGCCGCGCTCGGCGACCTCGGGCCCGATGACGTCGTCGTCAACTGCGCCGCCTACACCGACGTCGACGGCGCCGAGTCGGACGTCGACGGCGCCCGCCGCGTCAACGCCACCGGTCCCGCCGTGCTCGCGGCCCACACCGCCGCCGCGGGGGCATGGCTGATCCACGTCTCCACCGACTACGTGTTCCCGGGTGCCGCACCCGCCTCAGACCGTCCCGATGGCTACGAACCCGACGACGTGAGCGGCGAACCGGCCACCGTCTACGGGGCCACCAAACTCGCGGGCGAACGCGCCGTCCTCGATGCGGACCCGCGCGCCACCGTCGTGCGCACCGCCTGGGTGTACACCGGCGGGCCCGAGAGCCGCGACTTCGTGGGGACGATGCGGCGTCTCGAGCAGGCGCGCGAGACCGTGTCGGTCGTCGACGACCAGCTCGGTTCACCCACCTATTGCATCGACCTCGCCGACGGGTTGTGGGAACTCGTGGCCGCCGGGCCCCGCGCCGAGGTCGCCGGAGCCGTCCTGCACGCCACCAACGCGGGCCGCGCGACCTGGTTCGACGTGGCCGCAGCCGTCTTCGAGGAGGTCGGCGCCGAACGGTCACGCGTACTGCCCACGACCACGGCGGAGTTCCCGCGCCCGGCACCGCGCCCGGCCTACTCGGTGCTGTCCGGGCGTTCCTGGGCCGCGGCAGGGCTGACCCCGCTGCGGGACTGGCGTGCCGCGCTGCACGCGTCGATCGCCGAGTCAGAGGGTTCGTTACCCTGAGCCGGTGCCCGCTCAGCTAGCCGTCGTCACGGTGACCTACTCCTCCGGTGATCACCTCGCGACATTCCTCCGCAGTCTCGACGCCGTGACCGACGTGATGCCGCAGGTCATCATCGCCGACAACGGCTCCGACGACGGCGCACCCGAGAAGGCCGAGCAGGACTACGAGTCCGTCACGCTGGTCCGCACCGGCGGCAACCTCGGCTACGGGCGTGCGATGAACCGCGGGGTCGCCGAACTCGATCCCGGCATCGAGTTCGTGCTCATCGCCAACCCCGACGTCGAGTGGAAGCCCGGCTCGATCGACGAGTTGCTCGCCGCCGCGCAGCGCTGGCCGCGTGCCGGGTCCCTCGGACCGCTGATCCGCGAACCCGACGGCACCGTCTACCCGTCGGCGCGTCGCGTCCCGGACCTCGTCTCCGGCACCGGTCACGCCATCCTCGGCACGGTGTGGAAGTCCAACCCGTGGACCGCGGCCTATCGCGCCGACGACGAGGCCCCGTCGGAACGGGCCGTCGGCTGGCTCTCCGGCTCGTGCCTGTTGATGCGCCGCAAGGCCTTCGACGCCGTCGGCGGTTTCGACCCGCGCTACTTCATGTACATGGAGGACGTCGACCTCGGCGACCGCCTCGGCAAGGCCGGGTGGCAGAACGTCTACGTCCCCTCGGCGGAGATCGTGCACACCAAGGGCCACAGCGCGGGCCGGCACCCGGAGAAGATGCTGCCCGCGCACCACGAGAGCGCATACCGGTTCCAGGCCGACCGCAACACCGGCGTCCTACGCGCTCCGCTGCGGCTCGCGCTGCGGGCCGGGTTGGCCGTGCGCTCCCGCCTCGCAGTACGGGCCGCCCGCCGAGCATTGTCGGCTCAGAACACCCCGACGAGCGAAAACAACGGATAGGTGCTGAAGTGAGTACCGATCATCACGAAGAAGGGACCGATCAAGTGGATCAGTACACCGTGCGCGACTCGGTGGGGAGTGAATCCGTCGGGGGATCGGGTCCGGTCGCCGGGGACGTCCAGGCGGTCGTCCTCGTCGGCGGCAAGGGCACTCGGCTCCGTCCGCTCACCCTCTCGGCGCCCAAGCCGATGCTGCCCACCGCGGGCCTGCCCTTCCTCACCCACCTGCTGTCGCGAATCCACGCCGCCGGCATCCGCGACGTCGTCCTCAGCACCTCCTTCAAAGCCGAGACGTTCAGCGAGTACTACGGCGACGGCTCCAAGCTCGGCCTGAGCCTGCGCTACGTCACCGAGGACGAGCCGCTCGGCACGGGCGGCGGCATCCGCAACGTGCTCGACGAGCTGACCGCCGACACCATCGTCGTCTTCAACGGCGACGTACTCGGCGGCACCGACGTCCGCGACGTCATCGACAGCCACCGCAAGGCCGACGCCGACGTGACCATCCACCTCGTGCGGGTCAGCGATCCGCGCGCGTTCGGCTGCGTGCCGACCGACGCCGACGGTCGGGTCACAGCCTTCCTGGAGAAGACGCAGGACCCGCCGACCGACCAGATCAACGCCGGCACCTACGTCTTCAAGCGCGAGATCATCGAATCGATCCCGTACGGTGTGCCCGTCTCGGTGGAGCGCGAGGTGTTCCCGCGTCTGCTCACCGAGGGCAAGCACGTCCACGCCCACGTCGACCACGCCTACTGGCGCGACATGGGCACCCCCGAGGACTTCGTCCGCGGCTCGGCCGACCTGGTTCGCGGCATCGCCCCGTCACCGGCACTCGGCGACCGGCGCGGTGAGTCGCTGGTCCACGAGGGTGCGGGCGTCGGCCCGGGTGCCCTGCTCATCGGCGGCACCGTCGTCGGCCGCGGTGCCGAGGTCGGCCCCCGCGCACGCCTCGACGGCGCGGTGGTCTTCGACGGCGCGGTCATCGAGGCCGGCGCGGTCGTCGAACGTTCGATCATCGGTTTCGGCGCACGCATCGGCCCGCGGGCACTGATCCGCGACACCGTCGTCGGCGACGGCGCGGACATCGGTGCGCGCTGCGAACTCCTGCGCGGCGCCCGCGTGTGGCCCGGAATCGAGATCCCCGACAACGGAATTCGCTTCTCGACGGACGTCTGAGGCCCCAGAACCCGGTTCGTGTCCGGGTCAGCGCGTCTTGACGGCGGCCAGCACGCCGGGCCCGAGTGGGATCACGACCGGCAGCAGGCGCTCGTCGTCGGCGATCAGCAGGGCCGCCTCGCGGGCAGCGGCGGTGGGCGGGTCGGTGCGGGACGGGTCGCCCACCGTGCCGTCGGCGGTCGCGTTGTGCACCACGACGACGCCGCCGTCGCGCAGCATGCGGACCGCCTCGGTCACGAAACGCGGGAGATCCAGCAGCGGGCCGTCGATGAAGACCAGGTCGTACGACGAGTCGGAGAGGCGCGGCAGCACGTCGGTGGGCGTGCCGTTGATGAGTCGTGTCCGGCCGGGCGAGATGTCGGCCCCGGCGAACGACGCCCGCGCGGCGCGGTGGTGTTCGGGCTCGGGGTCGATGGTGGTCAGGACGCCGTCGGCGGCCATGCCGTTGAGAAGCCACAGGCCGCTGACGCCGGTGCCGGTCCCGATCTCGGCGACCGCCTTGGCATCCGCGGTACGGGCCAGAAGCGCGAGCAGCGCACCGACCGCAGGGCTCACGGGCGTGGCGCCCAGTTCCTCGGCGCGGGCACGGGCGGCGATGACGGCATCGTCCTCGACGATCGCCGACTCGGCGTAGGCGATCAGATCGGGGCCGGCGGACGGGGTTGACTCGGTCACGCGTCGAGGTTAACCGCCGGTCGGGCCAACCCGGACATGGCACGCCGACCTGCGCGAATCCGGGTCGCTCCACATCCTCAGGGAACACTCAGCCGACTCATACGGCGACCACACTCCGGTAGGAGAGGGTAAGGGCGTCCGGTTGACGGTATCTCCGTTCCAGGTCGGTGTGAACGTCGGCCGAATGGGGAATACCCGATCGGTGCGACGTTGTTCCACACGGTGAGTGCTCTGGGTCACCGGGCTGTGTTCACGAGAGAGGAACCGACCACCCACCATGACCGATTCCCGCGATTCCATCGACGACGTGCCTGCCGTTCCGGCGGGCACCGCCGGTTTCGACGCCACCGGCGACGAACTGCTGATGCCGTCATGGGACGAACTGGTACGCGAGCACGCCGACCGCGTCTACCGCCTAGCCTACCGGCTGTCGGGAAACCAGCACGACGCCGAGGACCTCACCCAGGAGACCTTCATCCGGGTGTTCCGATCGCTGTCGAACTACCGCCCCGGGACCTTCGAGGGCTGGCTGCACCGCATCACCACCAACCTGTTCCTCGACATGGTCCGCCGCCGCAGCAAGATCCGCATGGAGGCGCTGCCCGAGGAGTACGACCGCGTGCCGGCCGACACCCCCGACCCGCAGCAGATCTTCGACGCCACCAACCTCGATCCCGATCTGCAGCTCGCCCTCGACTCGCTCGCGCCCGACTTCCGCGCCGCGGTCGTCCTCTGTGACATCGAGGGGCTGTCCTACGAAGAGATCGCCGCGACGCTGGGCGTCAAGCTCGGCACCGTCCGCAGCCGCATCCACCGTGGCCGGCAGAGCATCCGCGACGCCCTCGCCGCCCAGGGGCACACCAGCAGCCGTTCCGTCGCCATCGGGGCGCACAGCTGACATGCCGCTCCGCGTCGGTCGATAGTCGGACGCCTCACCTCGGACAACTCGTCCGCGGAGCCGGGGAACCACGAGTCGACGTGCGTCGTTGTCTGACTCGGATAAGCTGAGACGTTGCGTGCGGGCACGGTCACGCCACATGTGGCGGCACGGTCCGCCGACGGTGAGTACCGTGGCGAACAGACTCGGCAAAGGCTGAAAGCGGATTGCGGCGGACACGTCGTGGAGAGGGGTGACCGACGATGATGGACGGCGATCGCGGGCGTCCGACCCGGGGCGGCGGTGTCGAGCCCCCGACTCCCAATCTTCGTCGCCGGCGATCCTCCTGGAGCACAGACTCCTGGACCCCGGCCCCCTCGTCCTTCCTGCCCAACCGCGGCTATCGCGCGCCCGGCACTGCCGGCGGGCGCCGCTTCGCACCGACCGAACATCTCGCCCCCGAGGCGGTCGCCGCCTTCGTCGACGGTGAGCTCGGCATGTCGGCTCACGCCCGCGCCGCCCACCACCTCGCGCTCTGCCCGGAATGCGTGGCAGCCGTCGACGCCCAGTCCTTGGCCCGCACCCGGCTCCGCGAGTCCGGTCAGGTGTCGGTGCCCGCGTCCCTGCTCGGCGCGCTCTCCCAGATCCCGACCCGCGAGATCGATCTAGGCTCGGACACCCCGACCGACGGCATTCCCGGCGCCCGCGACGCGATGCGCCCGCCCGCGAACCCGCTCATGCGCGACACGGGCCGCGGTCGCAACTTTCGCCGTCGGGGTCGGTGAACGTGGCCGACGGAACCGGACCGCAGGGCGAGGACACCTCGACTCCCGGTGGTGACGCGCAGTTCGCGCGCCGCGAAGAACCCCCGAACACCCAACGCCTGACACCCGGACGCGCACGGCACTCCCCGGTGTCACCGTCGACCGCGCAGGTCTTCGGCCGGCCCTCGGGAGTTCGCGGCTCCTTTGCGACCACGCCGAACAGCCACTCCGCGCCGCAGCCGCACGTCGCCGATCCGGACCCGGTGCTCGCCGAGGCCTTCGGCCGCCCGCCGGGTTCCGACGAGACCCTCCAGCGCGACCCCCTCGCCTCCTACGGCCAGACCGAGGACGAGCCGCCCGGCAATGATCCCTGGCGCGATCCGGAGAGCCCGGCGCGACTCGTCGACCCGGCGCTGCCGACCGCGTCGTCGGCCCCGGCCACCGACCCCGGACCCAAACTCGGTGTTCGGGATGTGTTGCTGGGCAACCGGATCAGCTGGAGCGCGCTTGCGACGCTCGCGATCATCGCCCTGCTCATCGCTCTCGTCGGCGGCCTGATGGGACGCTGGACCGCAGAGGTCGCGGCCCCGCTGACCACCGATTCGGTGGAGCTGTCCACCAACGACTCCGGCGACGGATCGGCACCGCGCTCATCGATCGCCGAGGTGGCGCGGGCCGTCGAGAAGTCCGTCGTCGCCATCGACGTACGCGCCTCCGGGGCCTACTCGACCGGTTCGGGCTTCGTCATCGACAAAGCGGGGTACATCCTCACCAACAACCATGTGATCTCGATGGCCGCGAACGACAAGGCGGCGAAGCTCGAGGTCATCTTCTTCGACCGTCAGCGGGTTGCCGCTCGTATCGTCGGGCGTGACCCCAAGACCGACCTGGCGGTGCTCAAGGTCGAGAACGTGAAGAATCCCACCGTCTCGGTCCTCGGTAGCTCCGCCGATCTGCAGATCGGCGAGGAGGTCGTCGCCTTCGGATCGCCACTCGGCCTCAACCGGACGGTGACGAGCGGCATCGTCAGCGCCACCAACCGTGCGGTGGCGCTCACGCCCGACGCCGAGTCCGACACCGATGCGGTCATCGACGCGATCCAGACCGACGCCGCCATCAACCCCGGCAACTCCGGTGGCCCCCTGGTCAACGCCGAGGCCAAGGTCGTCGGGATCAACACCGCAGGTCGGCTCGGTGCCGGCGGCGGTTCCATCGGCCTCGGCTTCGCCATCCCGATCGACGAGGCCAAGCCCATCGCCGAGGCCCTCATCCGCGACGGCAAGGTCAACCACGCCCAGATCGGCATCAACGCCAGCTCGGTCCGCAACGAGCGGGTCCTGGGCGCGCAGGTGCGCAACGTGGTGTCCGGCGGACCGGCCGAACGCGCAGGGGTCCGCGAGAACGACGTCGTCACCTCGTTCAACGGACGGCCGATCGAGAGCGCCGACGAGTTGAATGTCGCGGTCCGGACCGCGAAGATCGGTGAGGAGATCCCGTTCCAGTACTGGCGGGACGGGCGCACGTTCAACGGCAAGATCACGCCGCAGAGCGACTGACACCGGGACGAGGTAGATGTTCAGCAGTATCGGATGGGGCGAGATCGCGATCCTGATCGTGGCGGCCCTCGTCATCCTCGGACCCGAACGGCTCCCCGGCGCGGTGTCCTGGTCGATGCAGTCGCTGCGCAAGGTCCGCGACTACGCGACCGGTGCCACCAACCAGCTCAAGGACGAACTGGGGCCGGAGTTCGAAGACCTGCGCAAACCCCTCGCCGACCTCAACGAGTTGCGGGGGATGACGCCGCGCTCGATCGTCACCAAGCATCTGCTCGACGGCGACGACTCGCTGTTCCGGCTGGGTGAGGACGCCACGACCGTCGATCGCAGCACCACCCCGGTGCCGCCGATCAAGCCGGTGTCGGCGCCGATGTCGCTCGACAAGAACACCGACACACCTCCGGCCGAGCCGCCCTCGGGCAGCGCGCCGGTCCAGCGCCGGTCGGGTGGCCGTCCCGCCGTCTCCGACTGGGACGCGACCTGACCTGAACTCTCAGGAGTGGCGGACGGTATCGAGCCCGAGGCTCATCCCGGCCAGTCCGCGCTTGCGCACGGCGAGCTTCGCGGCGATCGCGCGCAGCGCCGATCCGGCGGGGGAGTCGGGGGCCGACAGCACCACCGGGACCCCGGCGTCGCCGCCCTCGCGTAGAGCGGTCTCCAGCGGCACCTGTCCCAACAGCTCCACCGGAGCGCCGACCGCACGGGTGAGACGCTCGGCCACCTTCTCGCCACCACCCGAACCGAACGGTTCCATGCGGGTGCCGTCGGGCAGCTCGAGCCAGGACATGTTCTCCACGACGCCCAGGATCTTCTGGCGGGTCTGCAGTGCGATCGCACCGGCGCGCTCGGCGACCTCGGCGGCGGCCTGCTGCGGGGTGGTGACGACGAGGATCTCCGCACCGGGGATCAGCTGTGCGATGGAGATCGCGACGTCGCCGGTGCCCGGCGGCAGGTCGAGCAGGAGGACGTCGAGATCGCCCCAGTAGACGTCGGCGAGGAACTGTTGCAGTGCGCGGTGGAGCATCGGCCCGCGCCAGGTGACCGGGGTGTTGCCGTCGGTGAACTGGCCGATGGAGATGAACCGCACGCCGTGGTTCATCGGCGGCATGATCATCCGCTCCACCTGGGTGGGCTTGGCGTCGCTGCCGAGCATCCGTGGGACGGAATGGCCATAGATGTCGGCGTCGAGGACACCGACGGTGAGTCCGCGCTCGGCCAGCGCGGTCGCGAGATTGACCGTGACACTGGACTTTCCGACACCGCCCTTACCGGAGGCGACGGCGTACACGCGGGTCAGGGACCCGGGCTGGGCGAAGGGGATGACCGGTTCGGCCTTGTCCCCGCGCAGCTTCTTGCGCAACTCGGTGCGCTGCTCGTCGTCCATGACGTCGAGTTCGACGCGGACCGCGCCGACACCGGCGACATCGGCGACGGCTTTCTCCACGCGCTGGGTGATCTCGGTGCGCAGAGGGCATCCCGACGTCGTCAGGTAGATCCCGACGTCGACGCTCGCATCGTCGTTGATCGTGACCGACTTGACCATCCCGATGTCGGTGATGGGCTTGCCGATCTCCGGATCCTTGACCTTGCCCAGAGCGGCGCGAACTGCCGATTCCGTGGGCGCAACTCCTGTAGTCATCTGCTCCAGCGTACCGGCGTCACCGGCAGACCCCGGTGGTGGTCCCGGGGTCGGCCGCGAGGTGACGGATCAGCGGACGGGCACCGGTGTCGTCGCGGGACCGGGCACCCCGGCGCGCGGCTGCGGCTGCGGCGTCTTCTTGGTGATCGGTGCCTGCTTCTTGGTCGGCGGCGGTGCCTGCCCGGGCAGGGTGATCGTCGGCAGACAGACGATGAAGCAGTTCTGCGGTGGCGGGGCCGGATTGCGCACCGAGGGCGACGACGAGGACGGTCCCGACGGCGGCGTGGACGAGGACGAGGAGGAACTCGACTTGCTCTTGCTCTTGGAGCTCGACGCCTTGCGCTTGGCCTCCGGGATCGGGTTGGTCGGCATCACGCCGGTGGCGTAGGCGCCCGCCCAGCCGAGCACGTTCGCCACGTACTCCATCGACCGGTTGTACCGCAGGACCGCGGCGACGCGGGTGCCCTCACCCATGATGTCGCTGACCCCGGCGCACAGGTAGCGCCCCGCCGAGTAGGTGGCGTCGAAGACGTTGTTGGGGTCGGCCTTGCCGTCGCCGTTGGCGTCGGAGCCCCACGACGCCCAGGTGCTGGGGATGAACTGCATCGGCCCCATGGCGCGGTCATGTGCGGAGTCGCCGTCGATGCGGCCACCGTCGGTGTCCTTGATGACGGCGTTGCCGGCCAGCGAACCGTCGAGGACGGGACCGGCGATCGTGTTGACCGTGGTGCCGTACTGGTCGACCGAGCCGTTGCTCGCGTGGTTCGACTCGATCCGGCCGATACCGGCGAGGAGGAACCAGGGCAGTTTGCACTGCGGACTCTCGGCGCCGACCCGGTTGGCCGCGAGTTTGTAGGCCTGCAGGACCACGCCGGGGATGCCGAGAGGACCGGAGGGAAGATCGTTCGCGAGCCGGAACTGAGGTGCGGGCAGTGCGGCGGCCGGCTTCTCCGACGGAGGTGCGAAACCGAGAAGGGTGACCGGTGAACCCGGCACGACGTCGGCGACGACGACCGGTGCCTCGGGTCGTTCCGGGGTTGCGGCGGCGAGCACGCCGTGTGCGCTCGACGACGCCGTACCCAAGACCATGGTGCCGACGAGGGCGCCACCGACGACGATGGTCGCGGCCCGGCGGGGGAAGTGCAGGGGACGCTGCGGCCCACGACGGCGCCGCACCAGGTTGAGCGGGCTCACCGACGGCCACCGTCGTGTGCTGTGCGCCCGTTTACGGAGCGGCCCGCCGCCGTCATTCGGCGGTCCACCGCCGGTCCCCGCGGATGACTCGCCATCCGATTCTTCGTTCCCGACTGCACGATCACATGTACTCCGTTGTCAAAACACCACACGTCTGCCCCCGAGGACGCAGTGATTGCCCGCTCCGAGCCACACGGCCTGGAGCCGAGAGCGAATACACCCGACCGGGTCGGTGCCGTGTGACCGACATCCGGTTCCGGCCGAACTGTGACCCACCATACATATTGGGTCTGATGACCCAATGGCGAACTCCGCATTTGCTCGACATCACTCACTTCGTCGCTGAGATGCGGAAAGTTACAGCGGCAAACTCATGTGAGAGAAGTTACTGGAGTGACGTAACGGTGCGATGTCGAGCGGTCTTTGGACGGGACCGGGTAGACGGTTCGCTCAGTGGAACCGGTCGTCGCCGTCCGCATCGTCCGAGCTGTCTGCCGCGCGTGCGGCGAGCCGTTCGGTCAGCTCGTCGAGGAGGTCGTCGAGTTCCTTGCGCAGATAGTCGCGCGTGACCGTGTCGCCGACGGCCAGGCGGACCGCGGCCAGCTCGCGCGCGAGGAACTCGGTGTCGGCCTTGGTCTGGGCCGACCGCATCCGATCTTCCTCCAGCGCGACGCGGTCGCGGTTCTCCTGCCGGTTCTGGGCGAGGAGGATCAGCGGGGCGGCGTAGGCCGCCTGCGTGGAGAACGCCAGATTGAGAAGGATGAACGGGTAGGGGTCCCACCGGATCGTCACCGCCACCAGGTTCAGCGCGATCCACACGATCACGATGACGGTCTGGATCAGCAGGTACCGCCCGGTGCCCAGGAACCGGGCGACACGTTCGCTGTACATCCCGACCACGTCGGAGTCGAGGTTGAACGAGATGGTGCGCCGCGTGCTCGGGATGTCGAGTTTGCGCCCGCCCTGTTCGCTCATCGGATCCTCACCTGCGCGTTGGTGCCGGCCGGCCGGTCGATGTCCTCGGGTTCGGTCTCACGCCAATCGCGCGGCAGGATCTCGTCGAGGAGGTCGTCGACGCTGACGGCGCCGAGCAGGTGGCCGGCCTCGTCGACCACCGGGCCGCAGACGAGGTTGTAGGTCGCGAAGTAGCGGGTCATCGTCTCCAGAGAGTCTTCGGGGTGTAACCGGGCGAGGTCGGTGTCCAGGATGCCGCCGACGAGGTGGGCGGGCGGTTCCCGCAGGAGTGCCTGCAGATGGACGCAGCCGAGGTACTTGCCGGTCGGTGTCGACGTCGGGGGGCGCACGACGAACACGATGCTCGCCGCGGCGGGGGTGAGGTCGGGGTTTCGGACGCGGGCGAGTGCCTCGGCGATCGTCGTCGACGCGGTGACGATGATCGGCTCGGAGGTCATCACACCACCGGCGGTGTCGGGGGAGTGCAACAGCAGGCGGCGGACCGGTTCGGATTCCTCCGGGTCCATCTCCTCGAGCAGGGCCTCGGCCTCGGTGTCGGGCAGCTCGCCGAGGAGGTCGGCGGCGTCGTCGGGGTCCATCTCCTCGAGGATCGTGACCGCCCGGTCGCGGCCGAGCGCGGTGAGCATCGCCTTCTGGTCGTCGGACGGCAGCTCCTGGAGGACGTCGGCGAGCCGTTCGTCGTCGAGCGCGGAGGCGATCTCGCCGCGCCGTTTGGGCGGCAGCTCGCGCAGGGCGTTGGCCACGTCGGCCGGACGCATCCCCTCGAACTGCATCAGCGCCTGGGCGACGCCCTGGCCCGGGAGGTCGAGAGAGGACTGTGTGATGCCCTGGACGCTGGACCATTCCACGACGTGGGTCTCGTGCCGCCGGCGCAGTCCGCGACGACCCGCGCGGACCGCCACACGCGACACGACCCAGTCCCGGGTACGCGTGCGTTCGATGCCGAGATCGACCACGGTCACATCGGCGTCGGCGAGTTCCGGGAGGTCGGGATCGGTCACGCGAACCCGCGTGTCCAGGATCTGGCCGATCGCCAGGGCCTCGCCGGGGCGCAGATGCAGCTTCCGGAGGCTCACCGTTCCGGTGTTGAGGGTCACCGCGCGCGGCTCGATGCCGGTCACGCGCAGCATCGGAACGAAAATCCTTCGGCGGGTGGTCAATTCGACGGCGAGGCCGAGCGCGCGCGGTTGCTGACCCGACAATCGGATCGAGATCACCACGTCACGGACCCGCCCGATGGACTCACCGTCGGGACCAAGGACGACCAACCCGACTAATCTGGCCACGAACACCTTGCTCACCGACGACATGGGAGTAAGGGTAGTGCCAACGGTTCGACGAACGTCGTCGGCGACGGTGGATCAGCCGCGACGCCCGTCGATTCACTTCCACAAGGGGAGGTCCCGAAAATGACGAATCCCATGCGCCCGAGCCGGGAGACGCCGGGCCTGCCGACCCCGCCCAAGGGCTGGCCGATCGGCTCCTACAGCACCTACGCCGAGGCTCAGCGTGCGGTGGACTACCTGTCCGACGAGAACTTCACGGTCCAGGACGTCACGATCGTGGGTGTCGACCTCATGCAGGTCGAGCGGGTCATCGGACGCCTCACGTGGGGCAAGGTGATCGGCGGCGGTCTGGTGTCCGGTGCCTGGCTCGGCTTCTTCTTCGGGTGCCTCGTCGCGCTGGTCTTCACCGGCTCGCCGCTTGCGCCGATCATCGCCGGCATCGTGGGCGGCATGGTCTTCGGTGTGATCTCGGCGACGATTCCGTACGCGGCGACCCGTGGACAGCGCGATTTCGCGTCGACGATGCAGCTGGTCGCCGGACGCTACGACGTCCTGTGCGATCCGAAAAGTGCAGAGAAAGCGCGCGACATGCTCGCCCGCCTCACGATGTGAGACTCGAGTCCTAGAGGGACACGGGGCGATCACGATCGGCGGGGGAGTGGCACGCCCATGCCGAATGTGTTGCATGTCACGAATCGCGCCGTATAGCGTTGCACCTCGGACGCTCACGGCGGAGCACCTCGGGTGTCCGCCGCGTACGACATCGAGGAGGCTGCGTGCGGAGCAGGGTCAGCACTGATGATGGAACGGGCCGCACTGGCCGATCGGGGGGTTCCCGGCGATCGGAGGGCGGCCCGCCCGGTTCTCGAACCACAAGTCGCGTAAGGCGGAAGGTCCTCGCGGCGGCCGTCGCCGCGGCGGCGGCGCTTCCCGTGTTGTCCGCGTGCGGCTCGGGATATGAAGCGGGCGTACTGAATTTCTATCCCCCCGCCGACGGCGCCGACACCTTCGCCGCGATCGGCGACAAGTGCTCGGCCGATTCCGGCGGCGCCTACAAGGTCGTCACGACCCCGCTGCCCAAGGGCGCCGACGATCAGCGTCTGCAGCTGGCCCGTCGCCTCGCGGGCAACGACTCCGGGCTCGACCTGATGGGCATGGACGTGGTGTGGACCGCGGAGTTCGCCGACGCGGGCTGGATGGTTCCGGTGCCCGACGCGATGGCCGCGGAGGTCTCGGCGCGCTCGCTCGGCGGCCCCCTCGACACCGCGGTGTGGAAGACGGATGAGGATGAGCGCGAACGCCTCTACGCGATCCCGTTCTCCACCAACACCCAGTTGCTCTGGTACCGCAAGGATGTCCTGGAGGACAAGGTCGACCGCCGCCGTCCCGCCTCGACGTGGGACGGGATGCTCGAGGATGCACTGGTCAGCGGCCGCAACGGCGGACCGACCTACATCATGGTGCAGGGCAGGCAATATGAGGGCCTGATGGTCTGGTTCAACTCGGTGCTCGTCAGCGCCGGGGGCCAGGTCGTCGACCCCGAGAACCCCGACCAGGTGACGCTCAACGACACCCCGGAACATCGCGCCGCCACGGTCCGCGCACTCCGGACGCTCAAGGCGGTGGCCACCGCACCGGGCGCCGACCCGTCGCTGACCAACTCCGACGAGGGGGCGGCCCGCCTGGGCATGGAGAGCGGCAAGGCCCTCTATGAGGTCAACTGGCCCTTCGTGTTCCCCGGTATGCGCGAGAACGCGGTCGCCGGCGCCGTGCCGTTCCTCGACCTGACGAAGTACGCGAACCTGTACGCCGACAGCGCGAATCCGCCGTCCGACCGGGACGTGATCCCGCTCAACCGTGAGATGCAGAAGGTCTTCGACTTCGCGCCGTACCCGGGCTTCGAGGGCTTGCCGACGAAGACGACCCTCGGTGGCATCAACATCGCCGTCGCCAGCACCTCCGAGCAGCAGGATCTGGCCTGGCAGGCCGCCGAGTGCATCACCAGCGAGGCCGCGCAGAAGAACTTCTCGCTCAACGCGGGTCCGCCGCCGGTGATCGAATCCATCTACGACGACGCCGATTTCCGCCTCGCCTACCCGATGGCGGAGGAGATCAAGCGGCAGCTGCAGCCCGAGCACGCCGCGGTCCGACCGAAGTCACCTGACTACCAAGCGATCTCGACGCTGCTGCAGGCAAAGCTGAGTCCGGTCGGGGCGTGGGATCCGGAGACACTGGTGGACGAACTCGCCGAGGCCGTCCAGAAGGCAATCGACGGGGAAGGGTTGGTTCCGTGACCGACGACAACACACCCGGGCGCAGGCCGAACGGGGACGACTCCGCGGACGAGTCCACGTTCCGCGCGGGCCGTCACGCGCTGCCCGACGATGCCCCGGCCCAGACCGGTCCGATACCGATCGTGGGTGACAACCCTCCGGTCCATTCCGACGAGCTGTGGAAGGCTCCTCCCGGAGGCCGCCACGAGGCATCTTCCGGTTCGAACCCGTCGGCGTCGACATACGCCAACCCGGTGGGGGAGAGTCCCGGATCCGTCGGCGTCGCACCGTCATCGGGCGCCGCCACCGCGGTCGCCGAACGACCCCGTGCCGAGGCCGCACCGAAGCCCCGCAAGCGCAGTGAGGGCAAGACCGCCGAGCGGCGACTCGCGTTCTGGCTCGTCGCGCCGGCCGCGCTGATGATGCTGCTGGTGACCGGCTACCCGATCATCTACGCCGTCTGGCTGTCGCTGAACAAGATGAGTCTGTCGGCGCCCGGCGAGCGTGAATTCGTGTGGTTCTCGAACTACGCGACGGTGCTGACCGACAACTACTGGTGGACCGCATTCGGAGTCACCGTGGGCATCACGGTCGTGTCGGTGCTCATCGAGCTCGTCCTGGGCATGGCCATCGCACTGGTCATGCACCGCACCATCTTCGGACGCGGCACGATCCGCACGGTGGTCCTGATCCCCTACGGCATCGTGACCGTGGCCGCGGCATTCTCCTGGTACTACGCGTGGACGCCGGGCACGGGTTACCTGGCGAACCTGCTGCCCGACGGCAGCGCGCCACTCACCGAGCAGTGGCCGTCGCTGGCGATCATCGTCCTCGCCGAGGTCTGGAAGACCACGCCGTTCATGGCGCTGCTGCTGCTGGCAGGTCTGGCCCTGGTGCCCGACGACCTGCTCAAGGCCGCACAGGTCGACGGCGCGGGTGCGTGGACGCGCCTGTGGCGCATCATCCTTCCGCTGATGAAGCCCGCCATCCTCGTCGCGCTGCTGTTCCGCACACTCGACGCGTTCCGCGTGTTCGACAACATCTACGTGCTCACCAGCGGGTCCAACAACACCTACTCGGTGTCGATGCTGGGCTACGACAATCTGTTCGGCGCATTCAATCTGGGCGTCGGATCGGCGATCTCGATCCTGATCTTCGTCTGCGTGGCGATCATCGCGTTCGTGTTCATCAAGGGGTTCGGCACCGCCGCACCGGGTTCCGACGACGAGGGGAGGTAATCCGGTGAATTCGAGCGGAAAAACCAAGGCGTGGTGGTCGATCGCCAACATCCTGGTGATCCTGTACGCACTCATCCCGCTGCTGTGGATCATCAGCCTGTCGTTCAAGCCGGCGTCGAGCGTGACCGACGGGAAGTTCATCCCGAGTGAGTTCACCCTCGACAACTACAAGTCCATCTTCGAGACCAGCGCCTTCACCTCGGCGCTGATCAACTCGATCGGCGTCGGACTGATCACCACCCTCATCGCGGTGATCCTGGGCACCATGGCCGCCTACGCCGTGGCACGCCTGGAGTTCCCCGGCAAGAAGGTCCTCATCGGGGCAGCGCTGCTGATCGCGATGTTCCCGCAGATCTCGCTGGTGACACCACTGTTCAACATCGAGCGTCGACTGGGACTCTTCGACACCTGGCCGGGCCTGATCCTGCCGTACATCACCTTCGCGCTGCCGCTGGCGATCTACACGCTGTCGGCCTTCTTCCGGGAGATCCCCTGGGAGCTGGAGAAGGCGGCCAAGATGGACGGCGCCACCCCCTGGCAGGCGTTCCGCAAGGTGATCGCGCCGCTGGCCGCGCCGGGCGTCGTGACCGCCGCGATCCTGGTGTTCATCTTCGCCTGGAACGATCTGCTCCTCGCCCTGTCGCTGACCTCGACCGAACGAGCGATCACCGCCCCGGTGGCCATCGCGAACTTCACCGGCAGCTCGCAGTTCGAGGAACCGACCGGTTCGATCTCGGCCGCCGCGGTCGTCATCACCATCCCCATCATCATCTTCGTGCTGTTCTTCCAACGTCGAATCGTGGCCGGTCTGACATCCGGCGCCGTGAAGGGATAACCCATGGCAGACATCGTTCTGGACAAGGTCACCAAGCAGTACCCGGACGGCTCCACCGCGGTCCACGGGGTCGACATCGAGATCGGCGACGGCGAGTTCGTCATCCTCGTCGGACCGTCGGGATGTGGAAAGTCGACGACGCTCAACATGATCGCGGGACTCGAGGACATCTCCTCCGGCGAGCTGCGGATCGGCGGGGAGCGCGTGAACGAACGCGCACCCAAGGACCGCGACATCGCGATGGTGTTCCAGAGCTACGCGCTCTACCCGCACATGTCGGTGCGCGACAACATCGCATTCCCGCTGACGCTTCAGAAGCTGCCGAAGGATCAGATCGCCGCCAAGGTCGACGAGGCCGCGCGCATCCTCGATCTCGGGCAGTACCTGGACCGCAAGCCGGCCAACCTGTCCGGCGGTCAGCGTCAGCGTGTGGCGATGGGCCGCGCGATCGTGCGCTCGCCCAAGGCATTCCTCATGGACGAGCCGCTGTCGAACCTCGACGCCAAGCTGCGCGTGCAGATGCGTACCGAGATCGCGCAGCTGCAGCAGCGACTGGGGACCACCACCGTCTACGTGACGCACGATCAGACCGAGGCGATGACCCTCGGCGACCGCGTCGTCGTGCTGCGTGGCGGGCATGTCCAGCAGATCGGCACGCCGCAGGAGCTGTACAACAACCCGACCAACGTGTTCGTCGCCGGGTTCATCGGTTCTCCCGCGATGAACTTCCTGTCCGGGCGCCTCGGCACGGACGGCATCGAGACCGCGATCGGCACGATCGCCCTCGACGATCACCGCGCCGTGGTCTCGCGGGCGGGTGACGTCGGAAGCAGCGGCGAGGTTCTCATCGGCATCCGCCCAGAGCACCTCGAGGATGCCTCCCTCGTCGACGACACCACTCGCCGGCAGGGTGCGACGTTCACCGCGAACATCGACGTCCTCGAGTCGATGGGCTCGGACATCTACGCCTATTTCAGCATCGGCAACGGGTCGAACCGGGCGTCGAGCGATGCGCTCGCCGAGCTGTCCGCCGATTCCGGTGCCGACCTCGGGGGCAGCCAGCTCATCGCCCGCCTGTCGCCGGATTCGAAGGTCACCCGCGGTTCGACCGCCGAGCTGTTCTACGACGCCTCGAAGGTGGCGGTCTTCGACCAGAGCTCGGGAGAGTCGCTGCGCCGCCGCTGATCTCCGTCTGCATCGCGTCGCTGCGCGACCACTACCGCCGTCTACGGTCGGAGTGGTCGCGCAGTTCGTCGAAGACCTTCTCGTCCCAGACGTGCCTGCGCACCAGGCGATAGCGTTCGCAGGCCACCCACATGTACAGCTCGGCGTCGCTGGTCAGGTCGTCGCGGATGCCGGCCCGGCGGGCCATTCGGACGACGGGCAGGAACTCCTCACCGAACCAGCGTCGGGCGACCTCGGTGCGACTCAGGAATTCGCCGAGCTCCTGGGAGAGCCGAAAACCCCACGCCTCCACGTTCTCCGCGAGTTCGGCGTAGTCGAATGCGCCGGTCAGCTTGATGGCCTCGGCCTGCGCGCCCTCGAGCGGAACCCGCGACAGGAACAGCCGGCGGTGGTCCTTGAGGATCAGGTCCGACGGTGCGTTGATGCCCTCCGGCGAGATGCGCGTGTGGATCTCGGTCACGTAGGCGTCGATCGTGGTCAGGTTGCGCGCGATGGCGATCGAGACGCGGTGGTGGCCGTCGATGACGAAGTGCATCGACCCGACCCGGTAGAGCTGTACCGGCGGCACCGACTCGCCGCGACGCTGGGCGGCGGCGATCCGCTGCCACCGCTCCCGCATGTGCGACGAGGTGGGACGGAAGTACCGGTCGAAATCCTTGGTGCGGTCGACGCTTCCGACGATCGAGGACACCTCGACGACCTGCAGGCCGATCACGGTCTTGCCCGTGGCGCCGAGCGCGGCGACCACCTCGTCGAAGGGCAGGATGGTGTTGACGTCCGCCGGCTGCCGCATGAACCACTGTGCGAGCCGGGCACGTTCGGCCTGGCGTCGTAGCCGGGCGAAGTCGTATTCGGCGTCGGCCTCGGGGAATCCGGTGTCACGCGCCATGTCTGCGCCTCACGATGTCCACCTTCCGGGTCGCCGGATCGATGTCGAACTGGCAGAACCCCACGACGTTCATCGACGTCGTCGTCTCGCCGATGGGTAGGTCGCGGGGGCGGCTGCCGTAGGGATGGACGTGCCCGTGCACGAGCAGCGTCGGGCGCAATGCGCGGACGAGCGGGTGATAGCAGTCGAAACCCTGATGCGGGGTGTCGTCGCCGTCGCCGACGCCGCGTGCGGGGCTGTGGGTGAGCAGGATGTCGGTGCCGCCCCGGTTCGCCAGGGCCGTTTTCGACAGGATGTTCCCGCAGCGCAGGCGTATCGATCGCAGACGCTGCTGGATGTCGGTGTACTGGTTGGTCCCGCCGTTGTAGCAGCGGCTGCCGCCGAGTCCGCTGATCCGCAGTCCGGCGACCGTCACCGTGCGCCCGTCGGCGTTGATGCCGCCGCACGGACCCGGGTCCTCGGTGGGGAGGCCCGCGCGGGTCCAGCCGGTGCGCCCGCGACGGTAGCCCCGCAGTTCACGGTCGTGGTTGCCGGGAACGTAGACGCACGGTGCGTCGCACAGTGACGACAGGATCTCGAGATAGTCGAACGGGAGGTCGCCGGCGCCGAGGATGAGGTCGGGGCGCCCCTCGATTCCGACGCCGTAGGTGAGAGAGTCCACCACCTCGTCGGCGACCGCCAGAACCCGGACCATTGCTCCAGGCTAGACGAGGGCTCAAATCGGTCGCAGTCTTCTCGGTAGCCTGTCGGACGTGACTGAAGCGGTGACCGACCTCGTCGGGAAACATCTCTGGGATCGGCTGGGCGCCGAACCACAGCGGGCGTCGGTGACGTTCCTCGGCGTCGAGCCCATCGATGTACTGCGATTCGTGCTCGGCGATGAAGCCCCCGATGAACTGGTCTATGTGACGTCCGGTTGCGCACGCCATCCGATGGCGGACCCGACCGATCTCCACGCCGATCCGGTGAAAGGGCCGCGGGCCGAACTCGTGGTCCGGATGCGCGCGGGCTCGCCGCTCCCGGGCCTGCACAAGCGCTTGGCGACGCTGGCGGCCGCGCCGGCGGTCGAGGGACTGATCCTCGACGCCGACGCCCTTGTCGATCTGGGCGAACCGCTGTGGGACGGTGCCACCTGCACCGCGGTGTTGTTGTCCGCCGATGAACTCGGGGAGGTCGAGCTGCCCGACCCGATGGACCCCGTCCGTCTGCTCCGGGCGGTGCCGATCACCGCGAACGAGGCGGCCTGGGTGCGGCTCAAGGGCGCCGACGCTCTTCGCGACGCGTGGCGGGAGGCCGGCATCGACGTGACCGAGCCGAATCGGGCCTCGGCCACGCCCGGCTGAGGTTTCACGATCGCTGCCCGCGGGAACGATGCACTGGTGACGCTGACATCCGCATCGCCCGCAACGCCGCGGGCCCCCCTCGCCACCCCCGGGGTCGCCGCCTCTTCGGTCGGCGAGGTCTATCTGCCACAGCAGGACACCGAACTACTCATCGACATGGTGCGTTCGCTGGGCGTGGACGGCAAGAGCGTCCTCGACCTGTGTACCGGTAGTGGTGCGATAGCGATCGCCGCCGCCCGCCGGGGCGCAGCCGAGGTCACCGCCGTCGACGCCTCCGCCGATGCGGTTGCCTACGCTCGCCGAGCGGCGGTGACGGCAGGGGTGTCCATCACCGTCGAACACGGTGATCTGACGCGCCACGTCGGTGAGTACGACGTCGTGACCTGCAATCCGCCCTACGTGCCGACGCCCCCGGTCGACGATCCCCGGTACCACCCGGCGGGACCGTCGCACGCGTGGGACGCGGGCCTCGACGGACGGGCCGTGCTGGATCTCCTGTGCGCGCACGTCCCGACGTTGTTGCGTCCCGGCGGAACGTTCCTGCTGGTGCACTCCGAGTTCGCCGACGAGGAGGCATCGCTGCGGGGTCTTCGGGCCGGCGGTCTGCACGCCGAGGTCGTCTCGGAACGCTTCATCCCGTTCGGCCCGGTCATGACCGCTCGCGCCGGGTGGCTCGAGGAACGCGGACTGCTCGAGCGCGGATGCCGCGTCGAACGACTGGTCGGGATCGCTGCCGTCGCCCCGGGCGAACTGAAGGTCGACGGGAGCCGGTCAGAGGGTCACACTGCTGGTGCGGAGCATTCGGCATGACCCCGGAGGACGTCACCGTGGCGCAGACCGAGAACGGCGCGGGCGCCGAACGCACCGCGGTACGGGTGGTACGCGGGGGACCGGTGCTCGTCGAAGGACCGGTCGACATCGAACTGCCCGACGGCTGTCACGTGCAGTCCGACCGGTTCATGGTGGCCATCTGCGCGTGCGGGCGCAGCAAGAACTACCCGCTGTGCGACACGAGCCACCGCAAGCGCCGCAGGCGCGCAGCGGACTGATTCTCTCGGAATTCCCCTAAACGCCGGGGAAGGCGCTCTCGCCGCGTTCCCACGCACTCATCACGTGCGTCTCGAGCGCGTCTTCCACGAACAAGAACGCGCGGATTCCGAAGATCACGTCGGCCTCGGCACTCGGGTCCTGCCGGACCAGGTCGCCGACGACGTCGGTGCGCAGGATCTGCTCGTGCACCGCGTCGGCCTCGACGTGTTCGCGGTAGAAGTGCCGGCACGCCTCGGGCGCGTGGAGCCGTTCGAGTCCGGCGAGGAGTCGCTGGGAACCGGGCGACGAGGTGATCTCGGTGGCCGCGAGATGACCCACCGCTGCACCGCGGTAGCGACGGTGGAGACCGAAGAGCGACATGAGGTTCACCGGCGTCAGGGCGGCGGCGGGGACGGTGTCGAGGTAGCCGAGGTAATCGGCGGACAGGTCCGACGCGCGGAGCAGGTCGGCGAAGAGCTCCTGGTGGACCGCGCGGCCGCGGCCGCCGCCGAACTCGTCGAACTCGACTGCGACGAACGAAGCCTTGGCCTGCCCGCGGAGTCGTGGGATGGCCCACGCGTGCGGGTCGGCCTCCTTGAGGTGATACAGCGATCGCAGGGCGAACATCTGCCGGTACTGCTCCCAGGTCCCGTTGTCACGGAGGAAGTACGACGCGCCGTCGCCGTCCAGATCCTCGATGCAGAGTTCGTCCATCTCCGACTGCACGGACTGGTTCTCGGCAGCCGCGGGTACGTCGCGGTGGAGGGCGTCGAGGAATCGTCGCTCGAGACCGGCACGCAGGGACAGCAACGCCGGCTGCCACTCCCACGCGACGTCCACCTCGGCGAAACCGACGTAATGCATCTCGTAGGCGATGTACAGGGCCAGCTGGAGGTCGTCCCCATACGGATCGGCGTCGTGCACCGCCGCGGGTACATCGGTGACCGATGCCGACTCGGGATCACTGCTCAGCAGATCGATCACGGCCTGGGACAGCGGACCACGTGCCGGAGGCAGCGTCGGGGTGCGAAAGACCCCGGGAGTGGTCGGATCGGCAGCGATCGCCTCAGCTGACACCAGGGTTCCTCCTCGTCGCGGTCCGCGGCCGGGGCACGGCGCGGATCCTCCCCGGAGTATCCGGAAGCGGAAGTGCTCAAACGTGGCGCGCCTGTGACCGTCACCCCAGGATAGGCCGCGTCTACGCGGATCGGACCTCGCCGAGCAGGTCCTTGTCGAGGGACGCCCGCACCAGCGCGGCGGCGAGTACCTCGGGCTTCCCGTCGGCGAGATCCGCGAGACGGCCGGGGTCGTCGGGCAGCCCCAGGTCCTTGGCGGCGGCGCGGGCCCGTTCGTCGAAATGCGGTGCGACCCAATCCCACACGGACTGCACCTCGCGCAGGAAGATGTCGGCGCCGACCGGACCGATGCCGGTGAACTCCTGCAACAGCTTCGCGGCGGCATCCGAGTCGGGCTCGGCCTTCGCGGCGAGTTCGCGGAGATCCCCGTGGTAGTCGTCGAGGACCTTCCGGCCGGCCTCCCCGAGTCGGGTGGCGGTGCTCTCGTCGTAGCGCTTGTAGTGTCCGCGGCCCAACGCGTCGACGAGGCTCTGCCACGACGCCCGAGCCATCTTCTCGGGCGTGTGATACCCGGCGGCGAACAGCTCGCGAGCTGCGGCGACGGCGATGTCGGCGGAGATCCGCGTGCTCAGCAGGAGCGACAGGACCAGGAGTTCGAACAGGGGCGACGGGGTGTCCTTCAGCGCGATCCCCGCGTCCTCGGCGTAGGTCCGTCCGGCGCGCGCCATCAGGGCCGCGACGGTGGCATCGGTGTCGGTAGTGCTCATGCCGAGATGACTACCCGGTGCGGTCACGGGACAATCACGCTCCCGGCGGGTCCGTTCACGTCCGGTCGCCGACAGTCGCGCACCGCGGTTACTTGAAGGGGTTGAGTGTGCGACCGAGGAAGTAGCCGATACGTCCGGGAATGGGGCGCATGGCTGCCGCGGACACCTTGTTGACGACACCGGGGATGCAGACGGGTTTTCCCGCGGAGACCGCAGCCCAACCTTCCCGGACGACGTCTTCGGGTTGCTGCCACAGGAATCCCGGCAGTCGGTCTGCGGCGTCGCGGGTGCCCATGACGTCATGGAATTCGCTGTGGGTGAAGCCCGGACACAGTGCTGTCACGTGGATTCCGAATGGCTTGAGCTCCATGTCGAGCGATTGCGACATGTTCAGCACGTAGCTCTTGATCCCGGTGTAGAGCAGGCCTTCTCCCGGAGGCGACACCGCCGCGAGGGACGACAGGTTCACGATGCGTCCCCAGCGCTGCGCCTTCATGGCGGGTACGACCCGATGGATGAGCTCGGTCACCGCGGTCACCATCAGCTGGAGTTCGGCGGCCACCGAGTCCCAGGGGGTGTCGGAGAACTTCGTCCCGGCGGACAGTCCCGCGTTGTTGACGAGGATGTCGATCGGCATGCCCAGTTCGGCTGCGCGATGGACGATCGCGGCGGGCGCGGCCGGGTCGCTGAGATCGGCCGCGATGATCTCGGCGCGTATCCCGTGTTGCCGATGGAGTTCGGATGCCAGCTCGGCGAGTCGGTCCGCGCGTCGCGCCACCAGGATCAGATCGTGGTCCTCGGCGGCGAGGTGTCGGGCGAAGGCGGTTCCGATTCCCGCGGAGGCGCCGGTTACCAGGGCGGTGCGTCGACGATCGTTCACGGTCATCGCGGGTCTCCTAAGTGGCGGTCGAGGAAGCCGATCTGGTGGTCGATGATGGTGTCGAAGTACGGATCGAGATACGGCTCGAAATGGGCGCAGTCGTAGGTGTGGACTTCACCTTTCGGAATCCGACGGGCGACGGCCTGCGCTTTGTCGATCGGTGTGACGTCGTCCCTCGTGGCGAGCTGGACCAGCACCGGGACATCGATGTCGGCTGCGTGACGGCCGGGGGAGTAGAAGGGCACCCGCAACGCGATTCGGGCGGCCACGTCGTTCTCCGCAAGCAGTTCCTCACGCATGTCTCCCATGCGTTCGACCTGCTCGTAGGCGCCAGGCGAGGTCATCATCGCGATGTCGCCGGGGCGCCCGACGGCAGCCATGCGGTACGGCGGCCGTCCCGTCCATGCCCGGACCTGATCGCGTACTCCGGCGAAGATCAGGCGGCTCACCAGTGCCGGCGACTGGGAGAACGCCGATGCGGGCCCGCTCACGTGCGGCACCTGGACGATCGCGGCGGCCAGATCGCGGTCGCGGGCGGCCAGTCTCAGGACGTGACCGCCGGCGAAGGACGTCCCCCACGCCACCACTCGGCCCGTGTCCACGCCGTCGAGACCGCGGACGTAGGCGATCGCGGCATCCCAGTCGGCGTGCTGCTTGGCGATGTCGAGAACGCGACGCGGTGAACCCTCGCTCGCACCCCAATGGCGGTAGTCGAAGACGAGCGCGGCGTAGCCGGCCTGGGCGAACCGCGCCGCGTACGCGTCGAGGCGCAGCTCCCGGAAGGCGGCGAAACCGTGTGCGAGGACGACGATCGGAGGGTTCTCGACGCCATCGGGTCCGTAGAGCCAGGCGGCGCACCGGGAGTCGCCCGAACGGAACGTGACATCGGACCGGACGTAACTGAACTGACGTGACATGGGTAAACCTTCGCCGAGTATCTTGAATGGTGTTCAACAAGATAACAGCGTCTTGAATGGCGTTCAAGAGGATCTGTGGAGGTGACTTTTCCCGTGGCGCGGAACAAGAGGCCGCAAGCCGCCGACGAGAAGCGCGACGAGATAGTCGCCGCCGCGCGGAAACTGTTCATCGAGGGCGGATACGAGGCGACGTCGATGAACAGGTTGGCCAAGGAGGCCGGCGTCGCGGCCAACACGATCTATTGGTACTTCGACGACAAGGACGATGTACTCGTTGCGGTTCTGTCGGCCGTGATGGCCGACGTCTGGCCCATGTATCAGGCGGTGTCGGATGAGCCGATCGCCGCTCGGGTGCTGTGGATCGTGCAGCGGTTGACCGAGATGCGTGGTCTGGTGACGACGGTGCATGCCCGCGTACCGCATTCACCGGCGGTGGCGGAGTGGCACAACAACTTTCACCTGCTCACCGGCAGTCTGTTCCGGGCCGAGTTGGAGGCGGCGGGTGTCTCACCGGAGACCGTCGACGCCGAGGTGATGATCGCCGTGTTCACCGTGGAGGGGTTGTTGATGCACGCGCGGGACGAGAGTGAGCAACGCTCCGTGTGCGAGACGCTGGCCTCTCGGTGGCCGTCGACCACCGGTTAGGCCACGGCACCGTCGGTAACCGGTGATCCTGGGGCACTTTCAGAGCCAGTGACTGCGACGGAAGACCACGAACAGGGCGACGCACGTCGCGACCAGAAGGCCGAGGACGAGTGGATAACCCCACGGCTGATGCAGTTCGGGCATGTGGTCGAAGTTCATGCCGTAGATCCCGGCGACCATCGTCGGCACCGCGGCGATCGCGACCCACGCCGAGATCTTGCGCATGTCGGTGGTCTGCTGGATGCCCACCTTCGCGGCCCCGGCCTGCAGCATGGAGTTCAGCAGCTCGTCGTACTCCAGGACCCGTTCGATGACGGTCGTGAGGTGATCGGCGACGTCGCGCAGGTGTCGTCGAACCTCCTTGGGCACCAACGGGTTACCGCTCGCGGTGAGGGTCTGGAGCGGCGTCGAGAGCGGGGTGACCGCGCGCCGGAGTTCGAGCACCTCGCGTCGCAGAAGATAGACCGGGTCGATGTCGAGCCAGCGATTCTGTCGGCTGAACACCGATTCCTCGATGGCGGCGACGTCGACGTCCATGCGGTCGGTGACCGCAAGGTAGCTGTCGACGACCTTGTCGGCCACGGCGTGCAGGACCGCGGTCGGGCCGAGGGCGAGTCGTTCGGGCCGGCTCTCGAGATTCCGTCGCATCCCCGACAACTCGGTGTGCTCACCGTGGCGCACCGTGATCACGAAATCGGGCCCGGCGAAGACCATGATCTCGCCGGTCTCCACGACCTCGCTGGCCATCGCCATCGACTCGTGTTCGACGTACTGCACCGTCCTCAGCACCAGGAACTGCGTGTCGTCGTACACCTCGAGTTTCGGCCGCTGATGCGCGTGCACGGCATCCTCGACGACGAGCTCGTGCAGGCCGAAGGTCGTGCCGACGTCGGTCATCTGGGAGTCGTCAGGGGAGTGCAGGCCGACCCAGACGAAACCCTCACCGGATTCGCGGACCTGCGCCAGCGCGTCGCGGTAGGAGATGTCGCCCGGCTGGCGGTGGCCGTTGAGATAGACCGCGCAGTCGACGACGGCGCGCGACACCGGGGCCCGGTTCTTTCCCGCGGGCGCCGCGGCGTCACCGCGCGGAGGGAGACCGCGCGGACCGGACCGAGGGATCGTCGCCACGCCTGCCGATGGTACCCGCGGGGCCCGGGCGTGCCTCCCCAGTAGGATTCGGCCGTGCCTTTCGACGTCACCGTGTACACGACCACGTTGATCACGCTCATCGTCATCATGGACCCGCCGGGACAGATCCCGTTGTTCCTCAGCCTGGTCGGCCAGCGGTCGCCCGAGTACCGGCGGCGCGCGGCCTGGCAGGCACCCCTCGTGAGCCTCCTGGTGATCAGCGTCTTCGCGATCGGCGGCAAGGCGATCCTGAACTATCTGCACATCGGCATCCCGGCGCTCCAGGGCGCGGGCGGACTGCTCCTGCTGCTGGTCGCGCTGCAACTCCTCACCGGATTGGGCAACGCCGGCAACCCGAAGGCGTCCGACGACGTCAACGTGGCGCTCGTGCCGCTGGGCACCCCGCTGCTCGCCGGACCGGGCGCCATCGCCGCGGTCATCGTGCAGGTCAGCAGCGTCGACGGGGAGGCCGCCGGCTACCTGGCCATCGCGGCCGCGATCATCAGCGTGCACATCGTGGTGATGCTGGTGCTCCGGTACTCGACGGTTCTGATCCGCGTACTCGGCGTCGGCGGTATCACCCTGCTGGCCAAGATCGCCGGTCTGCTGCTCGCCGCGATCGCCGTCCAGCTCATCGCGAGCTCGATCATGGGCTTCATCGCCGAGGGTGTCTGAAGCCAGTGGGCCAGAACAGATGACGGCGCCCAACAGATACGGTGGCTACGTGGAAAAACGCATCGTCCGCAAGCGTCTCGTGGTGGTCACCGGACTGATCGCGGCCCTGGCCGTTGTTCTCGCCGGGTGCGGGGACGAAGCCGGTTCGCCGCCGCCGGGGATCGTGATCGGCTCGTCCGAGGACGCGGCCATGCGGGTGATGGCCGAGGTGTACGCGGGCGCCCTGCGGAACGCGGGTTCGGTCGTGTCCGCCGATCAGCTGCGCGGAGACGACGCGGCGCTGCTCGACGAGATGGACCGCGCCGACGTCGACCTCTTCCCGGCCTTCACCGGGGACCTCCTGACGTTGCTCGCCCCGTCGTCGACCGCGGTCGGCGCCGAGGACGTCTACGTCGAGCTGAACCGCTCGCTGCCGCAGGGCGTCTCGGTCGGCGACGAGACACCGGTCTCCGGTGCGCCGCAGATCTTCGTGTCGACGACCCTCGCCGGCAGCGTCGGCGCGAGCGGCCTCGACGACTGCGCACTCCTCCCACCGGGCCTGCCGGTGGTCGCCACCTCCGACCCCGATCAGGCGACGCTCGACGCCTTTGCCTCGGCGGGATGCCGTCTGGGACCGGTGGAAACGGCCGGCACCACCGACGAAGTGCTGCAGCGCGCGTCCGAGGGCAACGCGGTCGGCCTGCTCACCCCGCTCGACATCGCGGGAGAGGACGCCGAGGGCGCGTCGTCCGACGTTCAGGCGCTACGCACGTCGGCCGGTGGCGGCGACACCGCCGACAATCCGCCCGCCGACGAACCGCGTATCGAACGCACGCCCGAGGAACAGTCCGGACCGCGCGCCGAGGTGCTCGTCCCGGTGTTCCGGTCGGCCGCGCTCAACCGCGATCAGGTCAAGACCATGAACAAGGTCGCCGGCGAGATCACCACCGCCGACCTCGCCACGATGGCGGGCGAGGTCGAGACGGGTGGTGATCCGCGCGAGGTCGCGCTCGAGTGGCTGGCCGAGCACGGCCTGTAGCCGCTACTGCGCCTTCGACAACGCCCAGGCGGTGGCCTTCGCCGAGACCCACTGGTACTTCGACGCGACGATGCGCACCGCGATGTCGAGGATCTTGGCGTCGGCGCCGACCAGGACGCGCGCCTTGTCCTTCCGCACGCCCGCGATGATGACGTCGGCGGCGTCCTCACTCGACATCCGCGCGAGGTAACGGTCGAAGAAGGCGGCGGTGGCCTTCTGGTCGTGGTCGCCGGACACGGTGGCGTTGCGGGCGATCGCGGTCTTGATGCCACCGGGGTGCACGCAGGTCACCTTCACCGGGTGCTTGGCGATGATCATCTCCTGGCGCAGGGCCTCGGTGAAGCCGCGGACGGCGAACTTGGCCGAGTTGTACGCGGCCTGACCGGGTTCGGCGAGAAGACCGAACAGCGACGACGTGTTGACGATGTGGCCGTCACCCGAGGCGATCAGATGAGGCAGGAACGCCTTGGTGCCGTTGACGACTCCCCAGTAGTCGACGTCCATGACGCGCTCGATGTCCTTGAACTCGGTGCGTTCGACCTCACCGTGATGCGCGATGCCCGCGTTGTTGAACACCACGTTGACCACGCCGAAATGGTTCTTGACGGTGTCGGCGTAGGTCAGCACGGCCTCGCGCTCGGCGACATTGAGAAGTTGCGAATGCACCTGTGCGCCGGCCGCTTTCACGAGGCGTTCGGTCTCCGTCAGTCCGTCGGGCGTGACGTCGGAGATGGCCAGGCGGGCACCCTGTCCGGCGAGTTTGACGGCGATCTCCCGGCCCATGCCCGAACCGGCACCGGTGATCACCACGACCTTGTCGCGAAAGTCCTTCATGAGTTTGTCCTCGAATCTCTTCGGTGCGCCGGGTCTCAGGCGTTCACGGCAGCGGGCTGATCGGTCGTCGACTCGCCCTGTCCGGGCGCTGCGACCGCCGGGCGTCGTGCACCGCGGGTGACATCGTATGCGGCGATGTCGAAGCGGCGGGTGATGTTGCGGAACGCGAAGGTGAATCCCGGCCACAGCGTGGTGATGTTGCCGTTGGCGTCCTTGTACCAGGACGCGCAGCCGCCGTTGACCCACACGCTGTTGCGCAGCTTGTGCTGGATGCCCGCGTTGTACTCCTGCTGGGCCGACATCCGGACCTCGGTCCGGGTGATTCCCTGGGCTCGAACGGTTTTCAGGTAGTCCACGAGGTAATTGAGCTGCGACTCGATCATGTACACCATCGAGGTGTGGCCGAGGCCGGTCGACGGTCCGACCATCAGCATCATGTTCGGGAAGCCGTGGACGAACGAACCCTTGTAGCCCTGCATGCCGATCTCGGCCCAGACGTCTGCGAGGCTCCGCTGATCCTTGCCGACGATCTTGTCGAAGACGGGGGAGTCGGTGACGTGGAAGCCGGTGGCGACGACGATGACGTCGACCTCACGGGTCGTGCCGTCCTTGGCGACGACGCCGTTCGCGGTGATGCGGTCGATCCCGTCGGTGACGAGGTCGACGTTGGGCCGGGCGAGGGCGGGGTACCAGTCGTTGGACCGCAGGATGCGCTTGCAGCCGACCTGGAAGGTGGGGGTGGCCTTGCGGCGGAGCTCGGCGTCACGGCCGATGCCGCGCAGGATGTTCGCCCGGCAGAGCAGTTCGACGGGCTTGAGGGCGGTGGGCGAGTAGGTCAGGCCGAAGGCGACGACCTCGTTGGCGGCGTAGATCCCGCCGCGGACGGCCGACTGGTAACCGGGGACGTTCTTGTAGGCCCAGTGCTCGAGCTTGGTGTACGCGCGCTCGGTGCGGGGGACGATCCACGGTGCGGTGCGCTGGTAGACGTCGAGTCGCGAGGTCACCTTGGCGAGCTCCGGGACCAGCTGGATGGCCGACGCGCCGGTGCCGATGACGGCGACGCGCTGTCCGGTGAAGTCGTGGTCGTTGTCCCAGCGGGCCGAGTGGACGATCTTGCCCTGGAAGGACTCGATGCCGTCGATGTCCGGGAGGTTCGGCTCGCAGAGCGGGCCGACGCCGCCGATCATCACGCGGGCGCGGACCTGTTCGGGCTTGCCGTCGCGTTCGGTGTCGATGATCCAGCGACCCTCGTCCTCGTTCCATGCGGCGTTGGTGACCTCGGTGCCGAAGCGCGACCGGGCGGCGATGTCGTGGCGGGCCGCGACATCGTTGATGTAATCGTGGATCTCCGGCTGGTGCGAGTACGACCGCGACCAGGTGGGGTTCTTCGCGAACGAGTAGGAGTACAGCTGCGAGGGCACGTCGCAGGCGGCGCCGGGGTAGGTGTTGTCGCGCCAGGTGCCCCCGAAGTCGCGGCCGCGATCGAGGAGGACGAAGTCGTCGAATCCGTGTTGCCTCATCCGGATGGCGGCACCCAGCCCCGAGAAGCCGGCCCCGATGATGGCGATCTCTACATCGTTCGTTGTCATGGTGTCACCATAGGGGTGATACTGAACACGTGTCAATAGTTATTGAACAAGACTCAATAGGAGTAGTCTGGCCGGGTGACCAGTAGAGGAACGGCTGCCGCGCCGGTGATCGGGGACAAGCAAACCGCATCCAAGCGCACCCGGATGAGTCCGGAGGCGCGTCGCGACCAGCTCCTCGAGTTCGGTCTGGAGATGGTGCGGGACCGTCCGCTCGAGGAGATCACCATTGACGCCATCGCCGATGCGGCCGGGGTGTCGCGGGCGCTGCTGTTCCACTATTTCGCCTCCAAGCAGGACTATCACGTCGCGATCGCGCAGGCCCAGGCCGACCGGATGCTGGCGTGTACCGAACCGGACGCGTCCCTCGGGGACCCGATCGCCATCCTGACCGCCTCGATGGCGGCGTTCGTCGACTTCGTCAGCGAGAACCGCTCCGCCTACACCGCTCTCATCCGCGGGGCGTCGAGCTCGGATCCCGCGATGCGCGACGTCTTCGACCGAACCCGTGAGGTCATGGTGGGCCGGGTTCTCGATCACGCACCGGCATTCGGCGTCGAGGTCACCCCGACGGTCGTGCTGAGCGTCCACGGCTGGGTCGCCTTCGTCGAGGAGACGACGATCCGCTGGCTGACCTCGCCGACGGTCACCCGCGAGGACCTGCTCGGCCTGATCACCGCCGCCCTTCCGACACTCGCCGGCGCCGCGTCCTAGACTCCCACGGGGAGGACGACGGGGGAGTCGGCATCGACCGCGGGGTCGATCTTCAGTGAGGTGGACCTATGGCGCCCTTGTCACGCACGGATCCGGTTGACGAACGGAGTGGGCGACTCGCCACCGACGACGCACCGTTCTGGTTCGCGACCCCGGCACTCGGCTGGTCGGTGGTGCTGCAGATGGTGTGGGACTTCGAGGACGAGGTCTCCCTCGAGGCACTGACCGCGATGAACGCCGCGCTGGCCCGCGGACGCATGCACCGGATGCTGGTGTCGTCCACCGTGTACGGCTCGCGTCCCCGCTGGGTCCCGGCGCCCGACGCCCCGGGGCTGGCCGTGGATCCCCTCCCGATTCCCGATGCCGGCGTCGACGCATGGGCGACCGCCGAGATGTCGACGGTCCCGCTCGACGCCGAGGGCGGTCGCTGTTGGCGCCTGCGGAGCGCGCCCACCCAATCCGGCGGCACCGCGCTGTCACTGTGTGCCCTGCACGTGGTCACCGACGGACGGGGCATGGTCGCCGCAGCCGCCGCGGCGGCACGCGAATCGGGCGTACCCGTCGCCGTCGCGGACGAGCGGACCTCGGCGGCGGGAGGTTCTCTGTCGGCAGGTCCGGAGTCCCGGGGTTCCTGGCGCCGCGGACGCCTCGACGATGTCGCCGACGCCGTGGCGCAGGCTGGTGCAGTCGTCGTCGGCATCGCCCGGGCGGCCGCCGAGAGCCGCAAGGCCTCGGGGCTCGAACCGGATCCGCGGCCGGAACGTCCCCCGCTCGCGGAGCGGTCCCCGGCGGCGAAGTTCACCTGGGCGACCGCGTCGATCCCCGCCGGCGACTGGGACCGCGTCGCGGCCGATCACGGCGGCACCTCCAACACCCTGTTCATCGCGGTCGTGAGCGGCCTCCTCCGATCCGGGGGACGGTCCCCGCTGGGGACCCCGATCAAGGTCGGGGTACCGGTGGATCGTCGTGAGGGCGAAGAGGACACCCGGACCAACGCGATCGCAGGGGTGTCGGTGTTCCTGACCGACGAGCCGGTGCCGGGAGGTGACCTCGCCGGGATTCGGGCTGCATGCAAGGCCGCGTTCGTGCGGCTGTCCGAAGGCCGCCGCGCGCCCCACATCTACCTTCGTCCGCTCGCCTGGTTCCTGCCGGTCTCGGTGCTGATCAAGCTCGTCGGCGGCGGTGCCGGCAAGGGCATGCCCGACGCGGTGATCTCCAACATCGGTGAGGCGACGCCGGAGGCCACCGTGGTCGGCGGCCGGACCGCGCGCCGCATGGCGCTGCGCGGCATGACCCAGGGCGTCGACCCCGCGTCCGGGCATCGCTTCGGCGACGGCGTGCAGTCGTGGCTGATCCGGACCCCGGAGCAGGTGTCGTTCACCGTCCTCGGACTCGACGACGAGGCCTTCGGCTCCGACGCCGTACTCCGGGACCTCCTCACCTCCGAACTCGCGGCCTGGGGGCTCCCGCACGAGATCTGGTGAGTTCGACACAGCAAGGCGGCCCCCGCCGGACCGAGTCCGGCGGGGGCCGCCTTTGTCTGTGAGGGTTCGCTACTCGCCGAACGCCTCGTCGAGGATCTCCTGCTGCTCGACCGCGTGCACCTTGCTCGAACCCGAGGACGGGGCCGACATCGGGCGACGCGAGACGCGGCGCAGGCCACCGAGGACATCCGGCAGCACCTCGGGCAGCCACAGGCCGAGGAACGGCCACGGGCCCTGGTTGGCCGGCTCCTCCTGGACCCAGCGGAACTCGCTGGCGTTGCCGTACTGCTCCAGCGTGTTGCGCAGGCGGCGGTGCGGCACCGGGTAGAGCTGCTCGATGCGGACGATCGCGATGTCCTCGCGATCCTCCTTGTCACGACGGGCCGCGAGCTCGTAGTAGAGCTTGCCGCTCACCAGCAGGACGCGCTTGACCTTGCTGCGGTCGGCGTCGCCCTTGGCGAACTTCGGGTCGTCGATGACCGAACGGAACTTGTCGTCGGTGAAATCAGACACCGGGCTGACGGCGGCCTTGTTGCGCAGCATCGACTTCGGGGTGAAGACGATGAGCGGTCGGCTGATGCCGTCGAGGACGTGACGACGCAGCAGATGGAAGTAGCTCGCCGGGGTCGACGGCAGTGCGACGGTCATCGAGCCCTCGGCACACAGCTGCAGGAAGCGCTCGATGCGGCCGGAGGTGTGGTCGGGACCCTGGCCCTCGTGCCCGTGCGGCAGCAGCAGCACCACGTCGGAGAGCTGACCCCACTTGGCCTCACCGGACGAGATGAACTCATCGATGATCGACTGTGCGCCGTTGACGAAGTCGCCGAACTGCGCCTCCCACAGCACGAGGGCGTCCGGGTTGCCCACGGAGTAGCCGTACTCGAAGCCGACGACACCGAACTCTGACAGCGGCGAGTCGTACACCATGAACCGGCCGCCGTTGCTCTCCTCGCCGGCGGGCTGCAGGTGGTTCAGCGGGGTGTACTCCGAACCGTTCTGACGGTCGATGAGCACCGAGTGGCGCTGCGTGAACGTACCGCGGCGCGAGTCCTGACCGGACAGGCGGACGGTGCGTCCCTCCATCACCAGCGAACCGAACGCGAGGAGTTCGGCGAAGGCCCAGTCGATGTTGCCGTTGCGGGCGGCCTCGGCACGACGCTCCAGAACCGGCTTCACGCGCGCATGCGGGGTGAAGCCCTCCGGGACGTTGACGAAGGCGTCGCCGATCGTCTGCAGGATCTCCTTGTCGACCGCCGTGACCAGCTTGGTCGGCAGGGTCTGGTCGGCCTGGATGGACGGCGACGGCTCGGCGTGGTACTTCTCGAGTTCTTTGACCTCGTTGAAGACCCGTTCGAGCTGTCCCTGGTAATCACGCAGAGCGTCCTCGGCCTCCTTGGTCGAGATGTCACCACGACCGATCAGGGCTTCGGTGTAGCTCTTGCGGACGCCGCGCTTGGTGTCGATGACCTCGTACATCGCCGGCTGCGTCATCGAGGGGTCGTCGCCCTCGTTGTGGCCGCGGCGGCGGAAACAGACGAGGTCGATGACGACGTCCTTGTTGTACGCCTGGCGGTAGTCGACGGCGAGCTTCGCGACCCAGACGCACGCCTCGGGATCGTCGCTGTTCACGTGGAAGATCGGCGCGCCGATCATCTTCGCGACGTCGGTGCAGTACTCGGTGGAACGCGAGTGCTCCGGGGCGGTGGTGAAACCGACCTGGTTGTTCACGACGATGTGCACGGTGCCGCCGGTGCGGTAACCGGGCAGCATCGCCATGTTGAGCGTCTCGGCGACCACGCCCTGACCGGCGAACGCGGCGTCGCCGTGCAGCATGAGCGGCAGGATCGGGAAGCTCTCGTCGTCGGCGTCGGCGATGAGGTCCTGCTTGGCGCGGACCAGGCCCTCGAGGACCGGGTCGACCGCCTCGAGGTGGCTCGGGTTGGCCGTCAGCGAGACGTTGATCTCGTTGTCGCCGAACATCTGGTAGTACTTGCCCTCGGCGCCGAGGTGATACTTCACGTCACCCGAACCGTGCGCCTGCGACGGGTTCAGGTTGCCCTCGAACTCGGAGAAGATCTTCGAGTACGGCTTGCCGACGATGTTGGCGAGCACGTTGAGACGGCCGCGGTGCGGCATACCGATGACGACCTCGGTGAGGTTGTGCTCGGCGCTCTGGTCGATGACCGCGTCCATCATCGGGATGACCGACTCGGCACCCTCGAGCGAGAAGCGCTTCTGACCGACGTACTTGGTCTGCAGGAAGGTTTCGAAGGCCTCCGCCGCGTTCAGCTTGCTCAGGATGTACTTCTGCTCGCCGACCGGCGGCTTCACGTGCTTGACCTCGACACGTTCCTGCAGCCACTTCTGCTGGTCCGGTTCGAGGATGTGGGTGTACTCCACACCGACGTGGCGGCAGTAGGCGTCGCGCAGGATCGCCAGCACGTCGCGCAGCTTCATCTTCTCCTGGCCGTGGAAACCGCCGACCTTGAAGGTGCGGTCGAGATCCCAGAGGGTCAGGCCGTAGGTCGCGATGTCCAGATCAGGATGGCTGCTGCGCGCATCGCTGTTCATCATCAGCGGATCGATGTCGGCCATCAGGTGGCCGCGGCTGCGGTAGGCGGCGATCAGCTCGAGGACGCGGGTGCTCTTGTCGACGAGGCCGGCCGGGATGTCACGACGCCAGCGAACCGGCTCGTACGGCACGTGGAACGCGGTGAAGATCTCGTCGTAGAACGCGTCGTCGATCAGCAGCTGGTGGACGGTGCGCAGGAAGTCGCCCGATTCCGCTCCCTGGATGATGCGGTGATCGTAGGTCGAGGTCAGCGTCATCAGCTTGCCGACGCCGAGCTCGGCGATCTGCTCGTCGCTGGCGCCCTGGAACTCGGCCGGGTACTCCATCGCACCGGCGCCGATGATGGCGCCCTGGCCCTTCATCAGGCGGGGCACGGAGTGCACGGTGCCGATGGTGCCGGGGTTGGTCAGCGAGATGGTCACGCCGGAGAAGTCGTCGGCGCCGAGCTTGCCGTCACGCGCGCGCCGGACGATGTCCTGGTACGCGTTGTAGAACTCGGCGAAGCCCATCCTCTCGCACTCTTTGATGGCGGCGACGACGAGCGTGCGGTTGCCGTCCTTGCCGACCAGATCGATGGCCAGACCGAGGTTGGTGTGCGCGGGGGTGACGACGTTGGGCTTGCCGTCGATCTCGGCGTAGTGCCGATTCATGTTCGGGAAGGCCTTGATGGCCTGGACGATCGCGTAACCCAGGATGTGGGTGAAGCTGATCTTGCCGCCACGGGTGCGGGCGAGGTGGTTGTTGACGACGATGCGGTTGTCGATCATCGCCTTCGCGGGAACCGCGCGAACACTGGTGGCCGTCGGGATCTGCAACGACAGCGCCATGTTCTTCGCGATGGCGGCGGCGGGACCGCGGAGCACCTTGTTGCCGTCCGCGGATTCCTTCTTGGACTCGGCGGCTGCGGGCTTGGCGGCAGCAGGCTTTTCAACTGCGGCGGGCTTCGGCTGGGAACGGGCGGAACCGTCACGGCTCGCGACGCTGTGGCCGGATGCGGCCTTGGTCGCGGTCGACTCCTTGGCAGGGGAGGGTTTGCGGGCAGAGGCGGTCCGCGTCGGTTCCTGATCGAGCGTGACCTGCTTGCGCGGTGCCGACTCGGCCGCGGGCTTCGCCGGTGCGCTGCCGTTGGAGGAGGGAGTGGTGGACGTCGATGCGGCGGACGCGGCACCACCGTTGTCTCCGGGCTTGTAACTCTTCAAGAGCTCATGCCAGCTCGGGTCCACCGAGCTCGGGTCCTCTTTGAATTGCTGGTACATTTCCTCGACCAGCCAGGTGTTCTGTCCGAAGTCAGAAATCGAACTGCTGCTCACAGCGGTATCTCGCCTCAATTCCCTGAAGGTGCCGGGTTCTCTGCCACACTGACGTCCCTTGTGGAGACTATCGGTGAACCAACTGCCGATGCTACGCGTCATCTGCTGCGTCACACCCACCGACCTGCTACTACAGAGTCAGATCGTCATCTCGGGTGATCCGGCGCGGATGGTCTGGTTGTCGGTTGCGGACGCGCCACGTCGAGCGTCCTGTCGCGAGCCCGCATGTGAGTCGGCGTCCACCGCGTCTGTACGCGCGGCGGTCACCGTCACACCGGGCTCCGTCACCGCGGCCTCGTCGGGATCGACACCGGCCTCCCAGAAGCCGCGATACAGACTGTCCAACGCCAGGAGTTGGTCGTGTGTTCCGAGTTCGACGATTCGGCCGCCGTCGACCACCGCGATGGTATCGGCGCGAGCCGCGGTGGCCAGCCGGTGCGCGACGATGACGGAGGTCCGGCGCCGAGTCATCGCCCGCCCGGCGGCCAGGACCTGCGCCTCGGTGGCCTGGTCGAGCGTGGCGGTCGCCTCGTCGAGCAGCAGGAGGTCGGGGTCGACGAGTTCGGCTCGGGCCAGTGCGATCAGCTGGCGCTGACCGGAGCTGAGGCCCTGGCCGCGTTCGCCGATGGGATGGTTCATGCGTCCCGGCAGGGCCGCGATCATCGGTAGGGCGCCCACCGCGGCCGCGGCCTCGACGATCGCGGCGCGATCGGCATCCGGCCGGCCGTAGGCGATGTTGTCCGCCACGGTCCCGGTGAACAGATGCGGCTCCTGCGGGACCAGGCCGAGTCGGCTGCGGTACCCGGAGAGGACGAGGTCGCCGATGTCGGTGCCGTCCACGAGGACGCGTCCGGTGGTCGGGTCGTAGAACCGGGCCAGCAGTTTCACGATCGTCGACTTGCCCGCACCGGTCCGGCCGACGAGGGCGAGCGAGGACCCGGCGGGGATGTGCAGGTCGACGTCGAGCAGGGCGTCGGATTCCGCGCCCTGATAGCGGAAGCCGACCCCGTCGAAATCGACCTCGCCGTCGAAGCCGGTGGCCGGCGGTGTCGTGGCGTCCGGGTTGACCCGCAGCGAACTCGGGGTCCGCAGCAGGTCGCCGATGCGCCGTAGGCCGACCGCCGCCTGCTGGTAACCGTCGAAGACCTGCGAGAGCTGCTGGACGGGACCGAACAGCATCGTGAGATATAGGACGAAGGCGACCAGAGTGCCCGCGGTGAGTGAGCCGTCGGCCACCTGGCCGGCGCCGACGCCGAGTGCGATCGCGGTGGCGATGTCCGACATCAGCATGATCAGCGGGAAGTACGAGGCGATCGCCCGCTGCGAGACCATCCGTGCCGCGACCCACGCCGCCGAACGCTGCCCGAAACGCTTCTGTGCGTCGTCGGTGCGGAGGTAGGTCTGGGTGGTCTTGATCCCGGCGATGTTCTCCTGGAAGTCGGCGTTCACCGTGCTGATCAGTTCGCGGGACCGCGTGTAGGCGGCGCTCGCGACACGCCGGAAGACGACGGTCGCCACGACCAGCAGCGGGAAGACGGGTAACACCAGCAGTGCGAGCGACGGCCCGGTGACCAGCAACGCGACCGTGACGCCGACCAGGGTGAGGAGTGCGACGATCGCCGACGTCAGACCGGTCTGCAGGAAGGTCGACAACGCGTCGATGTCGGTCGTCATCCGCGTCATGATCCGACCCGACAGCTCGCGCTCGTAGTAGTCCAGGCCGAGGCGCTGGATGTGGGCGTAACTGCGGATGCGCAGTCCGAACAGCACGCGCTCACCCGCTCGGGTGGAGGTCATCGTCAACAGGGACGCGGCGACCCACCCGACGCCGACGAGTGCCACACCGCCGATCGCCGCCCACCACAGGGTGCGCTGGTCGTGGTCGCCGGCCGCGTCGATGACGGCGCGGGCGATGCTGGGGAAGGCCAGGCCGACGAGGGTGTCGACGGCGATGGCGACCAACGCGAAGGCGAGCAGCCAGCGGACCGGTCGTAGGAGGCCGCGGAGGGTGAAGTCCGGGTTCTCGCGCCGGGCGTCGGCGACGTCCACCGCTGGGTCCTCGACGGCCGGCGGCAGCGCGTCGACCCTCGCCTGGAGTTCGGGCGTCGCCGGCATCGACCCCAGTGCGCTGGCGACACCGCCGCCCCGCTGCCCGGTCCGCGTGCCCGCGCCCACCGCCGGGCCGGTCCGCGTATACGTCTGCTCGTCGAGGAATTGCGTTGTCGGCCAGAAGCTCTCGACGGTGTGGTCGGAGATGCTCGGCCGGCTGGGCGGCGAGACGACGTCCGGGTCACCGACGGCGTTCGTCATCAGCTCGCGGAACCGCGCCGAGGAGGCCTCGAGCTCGGCCGGCGTCCCGATCGCGGTGATCCGGCCCTCGTCCAGCACGGCGACCCGGTCGGCGAGGACGAGTGTCGACCGCCGGTGGGCGAGGACCAGCATGGTGCGTCTCTGATCACGTAGGCGGCCGAGGATCCGGGCCTCGGTGGTGGCGTCGACCGCCGATGTCGCGTCGTCGAGCACCAGGACGCGCGGGTCGGCGAAGAGGGCACGCGCGAGGGCGATCCGCTGGCGCTGTCCGCCGGAGAGGGTCAGGCCGCGTTCGCCGACGACGGTGTCGTAGCCGTCCGGGAGTGCCTCGATGAACTCGGTGGCCTCGGCCGCGGCCGCCGCGGCTCGCACCCGGTCGGCGAGCGAATCGGGGTCGGCGGTGGCGCCCGGTCCCATGGCGATGTTCGCGGTGATGGTGTCGGAGAAGAGGAACGGTTCGTCGAAGACGGCGGCGACGGCTTCGTGCAGCGCAGTCGGCGACAGCGAGTCCACCAGGTGCGGGCCGTCGGCGCCGACAAGGGAGATCGTGCCGGCGTCGGGTCTCTCGTAGCGGCTGACCAGGTCGGCGATGGTCGACTTCCCGGAGCCGGGTGGCCCGACGATCGCCACGCATTCGCCGGGTTCGATACGCAGGTCGATCCCGCTCAGCACGGCGGGCGGATCGTCGGCCTCGTGGGTGTGATGGGCGAAGGAGACGTTCTCCAGTTCGACGCCGAGCGGGCCGTCGGGCAGCGTGCCGGTCGCGGTCTCACCGGGATCGCGCGGGTGATCGATGACGTCGTAGACGCGTTCCACCGCCGCGCGGGCGAGCTGGGCGTTGACGATGAGATTGGTGAGCAGACGGGCGATGCCGGTCATCGCGGTGACGTAGGTGGTGAACGCGAGGAACGTGCCGGCGGTGATCGCGTCCGTCATCGTCAGGTAGCCGCCGACGACGATCACGCCGACCATGCCGAGTTGGGGGATGGCGCTCAGGGTGGGGGCGAAACGGGCGTTGATCCGGGCCGCGCGCAGGCGCCGGGCGAACAAGGTGCGGCAGCGCGTCACCAGTCCGTCGACGGCGCGGTCCTCCTGGCCGAAGCCCTTGACGACGCGGACGCCGGTGACGGTCTCCTCCACGTGCTGGGCCACATCGGCCGCGGACTGCTGCGCGGACCACGTCGCCGCGAAGAGCTTTCGGCGGGTACGGAAGACCTCCAGGGCGATCAGCGGCGCGATCACCAGTGCGACGGCGGTGAGCAGCGGGGAGAGATAGGCCATGACTCCGAGCGCGACGACCATCTGCACCGCGGCACCCAACGAGAGCGGTGCCATCGCCAGCAAGCCCTGGACCACCTGGATGTCGGAGATGGAGCGGGAGACGATCTGTCCCGTCCGGATCTGGTGCTGGCTGCGGCCGTCGAGGTGCAGCAGGGTGTCGAGCAGGCGCCGGCGCAGGTTGTTCTGCACGTTGACCGCGAGGCGGCCGGCGAACACGCGCCGTCCGAAGTGGCAGGCGTAACGCACGAACGCGAGAACGACCAGGCCCGTGATGATGGTGGACAAGGCGAGGCCGTCGTCGATCACGCCGGTGGCCCGGTCGATCGCGCCCTTGGCCAGCAGGGGCATCACGACGTCGACGGCCACCGCGATCATCGTGACGGTCAGGGTCACGATGACGATGCGGCGATAACGCCACGCCTCGCCGAGCAGCTTCCGGATCCAGCCCGGCGGCGAGGTGGTTGGGGTGCTCCCGGTGGCGGGAGGCATGGTCGGTTCCGGGATCACCGGGAGCCGGGCGGTAGCGGGCTCGTCTCGTTCACCACCTCGGCGTCGAGAACCCAGAAGGCAGGTGCGGGGCCGAATGCCTCCCGCGCGTTGTTGACCACCTTGCGGCCGAGCGCGCGGCTTCCCGCGCCGCCGATGACCGCTCCGATGCCGGCGGGCATCAGCTTGCCGAAGATCAACGGCGCGCGCCGGATCGCGTACTTGCGCACGAGCTTGTTGACCAGGGTCTTGTTGAGTTTGGTGATGGCGCCCGACGGCAGGGCCGCACCGCCGAGCCGGCGCAGGGGGCCGCCGCGCGTACCGACGACCCGGCCGAGGGCGAGCACACCTTCCTCGCCGAGCGCGACCGCCAGGACGAGCGACTTGCGTCGATCGGTCTCGTGGACGCCGATGCCGTGGACCTCGGCGATCGACAGGGCGAGCAGTGCCGAGGCCTCGAGGAAGAAGGCGGTGTCGCCGGTCATCGCGCCGAAGGCCGTCATCGTCCCGACCCCGGGCACGGCGGCTGCCGCGCCGACCGCTCCACCCGAACCGGTGACCGCGTTCAGGTAGCGCTTCTCGAGGCGCTCGATGATCTGGGCGGGGGAGTCGTCGGGGTACTTGCGGCGTAGTGAGTCGACGTATTTCTTGACCGCCGGGCCCTGCAGGCGCTGCGCGCGGTCGAGGATGCCGCCGGTGACCTCGACGGCCTTGCCGGCGGGCTTGGGAGTGGGGTCGGTCATGACTGGGGTACCCAATTCTCCTGGGGGACGACCTCGTCGGGCCGTGGGGGGCCGGGCGGCGTGCCGTCGCCGAAGGGACGCCCGCCGAGTTCCTCGCGGTGGTGTGGGGTCAGCCATCCCCGCAGGTCAGGGCCCTTGGGCACGATCTGCGTGGGGTTCACATCGGTGTGCACGATGTAGTAGTGCTGCTTGATCTGGGTGAAATCGGTGGTGTCGCCGAAGCCGGGGGTCTGGAACAGGTCGCGGGCGTAGGCCCACAGCACCGGCATCTCGCTGAGCTTGCTGCGATTGCACTTGAAATGGCCGTGGTAGACGGGATCGAAGCGGGCGAGGGTCGTGAACAGCCGGACGTCGGCCTCGGTGATGGTGTCGCCGACCAGGTACCGCTGCGTCGACAACCGCTCGGACAGCTCGTCGAGCTTGGTGAACAGGCGGTCGTAAGCGGCCTCGTAGGCCTCCTGGCTGCCGGCGAACCCGCACCGGTAGACGCCGTTGTTGACCTCGGTGTAGATCCCGTGGCTGACCTCGTCGATCTCGTCGCGCAGGCGTTCGGGGTAGAGCTCGGGCGCGCCGTCGCGGTGGAACGCGGTCCATTCCAGCGAGAAGTCGATCGTCATCTGGGGGAAGTCGTTGGTGACGACCTCACCGGTGGGGACGTCGACGATCGCCGGCACGGTGATCCCCTTGGGGTAACCCGGGATCCGCTTCTCGTAGGCGTCCTTGAGGCGCGGGATCTGCAGGACGGGGTCGAGGCCCCCGGGGTCGAGGTCGAAGGTCCACGAGTTCTTGTCGTGGGTGGGTCCGCACAGTCCGAGTGAGATGGCGTCCTCGAGCCCGAGGAGCCGGCGGACGATGAGCGTCCGGTTGGCCCACGGGCAGGCGCGTGCGGCGACGAGACGATAGCGCCCGGCTTCGACGGGGTAGCCGTCCCGGCCGTCGGCGGTGATGCGGGTCTCGATGTACTTGGTGTCCCGCACGAACTCCTGGCCGGACATCACATAGCTGCCCTGCTCCCCGGAATCGGTTGTCCCGGTGGGGTCGCTCTGGGTGGATTCCTCCGGCGCATGAGTCATGCCGTCCACAGTAATGATGGCCGGCGACACTTGGCAGCCACCGAACACGTGCGTATGTTCCGACTGGAATATTCGACGCCGATCAGCGGTCCCGCAGGCCGCCCGGACCAAAGGGGTCGCGCATGGCGTGTTCCGCACCGCTCGGACCGGTGGCGATCCTGGTGCTCGGCCTTCTCCTCGAGCGTCCGATGCACCCGTACGAGATGGTTCAGACGACCGTCGCGCGTCGCGAGGACCGGTTGGCGAAGTTCCGCGCCGGCACCCTGTACCACGCGGTCGACCGGCTGTCGGAGAACGGATTGATCGAGGTCCACGAGGTCCGTCGCGAGGGCAACCGGCCCGAACGGACCGTGTACGCGATCACCGGCCCGGGTCGGGAGGCTCTGACCGAGAACCTCGAACGCATCCTCGAGACGAGACCCGAGGAGTACCCGGAGCTCTACCTCGCCCTGTCGGAGGCGCATGGTCTGCCCCGGGACCGGGTCGTCGAACTCCTCGAACGGCGGGTCGCGACCATGCGGGCCGACCTCGCCGACGTCGAGGCCGCCGTCACGGAGTTCCGGGCCCACGGCAAACCGGAGATGTTCTTCCTCGACGGGGGTTGCCGGATCGCGACGCTCACCGCCCAGATCGCCTGGCTCGACGACCTCGTCGACCGGCTCCGCACGCACCGCATCGACTGGCTCGACGATCCGGATTCGCCGTATCTCGTTCCGACCCAGCCGAATCCCGCCACGGCACCGAATCCCGCGGCAGACGCCGAACACCTCGCACAGAAGGTCGAGTAGTGATGACCCGTTCCACCCCTGACACCGGGGTCACCGGCTCCGAGGTGACGACGAGGCCCTGGGCGGCGCTGATGGCGCTGTGCGTGGGCTTCTTCATGATCCTCGTCGACATGACGATCGTGGCGGTCGCGCAGCCGCGCATCCAGGCCGACCTGAACACCGACGTCAACGGCGTCGTGTGGGTCACGAGCGCCTACCTGCTGACCTATGCGGTGCCGTTGCTCATCAGCGGGCGCCTCGGCGACAAGTACGGGCCGAAGTCGATGTACCAGATCGGCCTGATCGTCTTCACGATCGCCAGCGTGTGGTGCGGACTGTCGGATTCGATCGGCGAGCTCATCGCCGCTCGCGCCCTGCAGGGCGTCGGCGCCGCGCTCATCACCCCGCAGACGATGTCGCTGATCACGCGTATCTTCCCGCCGGAGAAGCGCGGTGCGGCCATGGGTATCTGGGGCACGGTCGCCGGGGTCGCGACCCTCGTGGGGCCGCTGCTCGGCGGCGTCCTCACCGACGCGTTCGGCTGGGAATGGATCTTCTTCATCAACGTGCCCGTCGGCATCGCGGGACTCGTGCTGGCCGCGGTCCTGGTCCCGCAGGTCGAGACCAACGACCACCAGTTCGACTGGATCGGCGTGGGCTTGTCGGCCGTCGGCCTGTCCGCGCTCGTGTTCGGCATCCAGGAGGGCGAGAGCTTCGACTGGGCCGCCTGGGTCTGGGCCCTGATCGGCGGCGGGCTCATCTTCCTCGGCGTCTTCGTCTGGTGGCAGTCGCGTATCCGGACCGAGCCGCTGCTCCCGCTCTCGCTGTTCCGGGATCGCAACTTCGCGCTGGCCACCGTGGGCATCTCCTCGATGGGCTTCGCGGTGTCGGCCATGATGATCCCGCTGACCTTCTTCCTGCAGCTCGTCGGCGGGATGACCCCGACCCAGTCGGCGGTCGTGCTGGTGCCGATGGCGATCCTGACGGGCATCCTCGCGCCGATCGTCGGTCGCGTGGTCGACCGTGTGCACCCGCGGGCCATCGTCTCCACCGCGCTGCTGCTCAACGCGATCGCCATCGGCTGGCTGGGTGTGGTCGCGCGACCGGACACCCCGGTCTGGATGATCATCCTGCCCCTGTGCCTGATGGGTGTCGCGTCGGCCGGTATCTGGGCTCCGCTTGCCGCCACCGCGACCCGCAACCTGCCGTGGCATCAGGCCGGTGCGGGCGCCGGCGTGTACAACACCCTGCGCGTGATCGGCTCGGTGCTGGGCTCGGCGATGATCGGTGCCCTCCTGCAGTCGCGCCTCGCCGCCGAGCTGCCCGGGATCGACGCCGGCGCCGCGCAGGATGCGAGTGGCGCGAACCAGCTTCCGGAGTTCCTCCGCGAGGGCTTCGCCTCCGCGATGGGGCAGTCGCTGTTCCTCCCCGCGGCGGCGTTGCTGGTCGGCGTCGTGGCGACGTTCTTCTTTGTGCGGCCCGCGCATCAGATGCCGCCGGCCACGGCCGTACCCGGCGGGCCCGCCGATGCCGCGGCGGGTAGCGCGACTCACAATGCCCCGTTGACCGGGGCCTGAGCGCGCGTCCCACGATCTGTCGGGCCCCGACCGTATGGTTTGTCACCATGCGGATCGTGCACACCTCCGACTGGCACCTGGGCCGGACGTTCCATGGTGTCGACCTGCTCGCCGACCAGCGTCGTGCGCTGAGCCACCTCGCCGAGCTGGTCGCCGCCGAATCGGCCGACGCCGTGATCGTCGCCGGCGACGTCTACGACCGTTCGGTGCCCTCGGCCGACGCGGTGCGTGCCTACGACGAAGGCCTGGCCGAGATCGCCGCCGCCGGTGCCCGGATCATCGTCACCTCGGGCAACCACGACTCGCCCACGCGCCTCGGCGCGGGGTCGGCGTTCGCGGCGGCCGGCGGACTGCACCTGCGGACCTCGATCGATGCGATCGCCGAGCCGATCGTCCTGTCCGACGAGCACGGCGAGGTCGCGGTGTACGGCATCCCGTACCTCGAACCCGACACCGCCCGTCGCCATCTCGGGGTCGAGGAGGTGTGCGGCCACACCGCAGTTCTCGATGCCGCGATGACCCGCATCCGCGCCGACCTCGCGTCCCGGCAGGCCCGATCGATCGTCGTCGCCCACGCCTTCGTCAGCGGCGCCGCCGCCTCCGGGTCCGAGCGGTCGATCAGCGTCGGGGGAGTCGAAACCGTTCCCGCCGAGACCTTCTCCGGTGCCGATTACGTCGCCCTCGGTCATCTGCACTCGCCGCAGCGCGTCACCGACACCGTCCGGTACAGCGGTTCGCTGCTCCCGTACTCCTTCGGCGAGCGCACGCATCGCAAAGCGGTGTGGGTGGTCGACCTCGATGCCGACGGGGTCGGCGATATCCGCAAGCACGAGCTTCCGGTCGTGCGCGAGTTGAGCTCCCTCCGTGGAACACTCGACGAGTTGCTGACCTCGGAGCAGTTCGCGGGCGCCGAGGACCACTACGTCGAGGTGACCTTGACCGACGCGGTACGCCCGCTCGACGCGATGCGACGCCTGCGGGAGCGGTTCCCGTGCGCGGTGCACGTGCAGTGGGACCGCCCGCACACCGGCTCGGGGGTCGACTACCGTTCGCGGGTCCGCGGCCGGAGCGATGCCGAGATCATCAACTCCTTCATCGAGGACGTCCGCGACACCCCGACCAAGGGGGAGCGGGTGCTGATCGAACGCGCACTGCGGGCGGTCGTCGGCGAACCCGAGGCCGACGGCGAGCTCGCGCTGTTCGCCCTCGATACGTTCGTCGCCGAGACCGCGTGAGTGCTGACGGCGTATGAGACTGCACCACATCCGGATTCGCGCGTTCGGCCCGTTCGCCGACGAGGTCACCGTCGACTTCGACGAGCTCGGGGCAGACGGGCTGTTCCTCCTGCACGGCCAGACCGGTGCCGGCAAGACCACCGTGCTCGACGCGGTGGCGTTCGCCTTGTTCGGCCGGGTCCCCGGCGCTCGTGACACCAACCGCCGACTCCACTCGGATCATGCTGCGCCCGAGACGATTCCGCAGGTCGAACTCGAGGCCACCGTCGGTTCCCGCCGATTGCACATCACCCGATCGCCCGAGCACGAGCGCCCCAAGAAGCGCGGCGACGGGAAACGCAAGATCAACGCGTGTGCGTCGCTCGTCTGGGTGGACGGTTCGGGTCCTGACCTGACCCGCATCCCGGAGATCGGCGAGGCGGTCGTCCGCCTGCTCGGTATGAGCGCCGAGCAGTTCTTCCAGGTGGTCCTGTTGCCGCAGGGCGACTTCGCCCGGTTCCTCCGCGCGCACTCCGACGAGCGGGAGGAGCTGCTGGAGCGCCTCTTCGACACCGAGCGGTTCGGCGACCTCGAGGAATGGCTCCGCGATCGTGCCCGCGAGAGCGCGTCCTCCTTGGCCGAGCAAACCGGCACCCTGGACCGCATCGCCGGGCAGATCGTGGCGATCAGCGGCACGCAGGCGCCTGCCGAACCGGACTTCGACTGGGCCCAGGCATGTCTCGACACGGCCCGGCAGACCGCCGCGTCCGCGCTCGCCGAATCGACCGCCGCGCAGGCGGCCGTCGAACAGGCCGAAGCCGCCCACGAACACGGCAGGCGCGTCGACGATCTACGTCGCCGCGGTCTGCAGGCGCGCGACCGGCTCGCCCGCCTCACCGAGGGGGAGGTGACGCTGACGGCCGCCGAGCGGTCACGCCGGCTCGCCCTGCGCGCCGCACCCATCGCGCCCCTGGCCGACGACCACGAGCGCGTGGCCGCCGACCTGGCCTCGGCGACGGCCGCGGCCGACCACGCACGTGACGCCCTCAGCGAACTCGCCGAGGGTGCGAAACTGTGCGAATCCGACTGCGACGATGCAGCTCTCGTCGCGGCCGTCGACCGATGGACCGAGGAATCGGGTCGCTGGGAACCGCTGGCGAAGCGTGTCGCCGAGCGGCCCCGGCTGGTCGCCGACATCGACGGACTCGAGAAGACGATCGCCGGCGCGGAGCAGCAGGCCGACGAAACCCGGACGTGGCTCGAGTCGGTACCGGCTCGCCGCGACGAGGCAGTCGCCGCACTCCGGGCGGCGGACGAACTACGTGTCCAGGCGCCGAAGCTGCACGCCGAACGCGACCACGCCCGCCGTGTTCTCCAGGCCTTCACCGACCGCGACGAGGTGCTCGCGCAGCTCGCCGATGCCGAACGGGACCTTCTCGACGCGCGGGAGAAGCACTCTGCCGCACGGGAACAGCAGCTCGACATCCGCGAACGACGCCTCACCGGCATGGCCGTCGAACTCGCCGGTGCCCTCGTCGACGGGCACCCGTGCGCGGTTTGCGGCTCGGTCGGTCATCCCGCGCCGGCCACCGGCGACGCCGGTACCTCGGTGGGAGAGGCCCAGGAGAAGGAAGCCGCGGCCGCCGAAGAGCGTGCGAGCGCGATCAGGGCCATCGCCCAGTCCGCGGTCGCCGCACTGCAGGAGCGGCAGGCCAATCTCGATGCCGTCATCGCCGGCGCCGACCGCGCCGCCACCCGGGCAGGTCACGACCGCCTCGCCGCCGACCTCGCGGCTGCCGAGCGGGCGGCCGTCCGCACGCCGTCGCTGCAGGACGCGGTCGAACGCATCGACGCCGAGATCGCCGACCGGCGCCGGACCCTGGCCGATCACGAGACCGCGCAGGCGCGGCGTCGTGAACGCCTGACGACCCTGCGCGAGAAGCTGGGCGCCCTCGACGCCGAGGTCCACGAGGCGACCGGCGGGCGGATGGGGGTCGCGGAGCGTCGTCGCGAACTCGCCGAACTCTGCCGCCGCACAAGGACTCTGCGGGAGGCCCGGCGCGAGCTCGACCGGACCCGCCGACGGCAGGCCGAGATCGCCGAGCGGCTCACCGTCGCCTGTGCCGACGCCGGATTCACCGGAGCGGACGAGGTCCGGTCGGCCGCCGCGTCGCGGGGTCAGATCCGACAGTGGGAGAAGCTCCTCGAAGAGGCGGCGGCGATACGCGCCGGCGCCGAGGAGACCCTCGCCGATCCCGACGTGTGCGCGGCGCTGGAGGCGCCCGAGGTCGACGTCGCCGGTCTGACGGCGGATCTGGTGGCCGCACGTGCCCGCCGCGACGATGCCGCCCGGGTGAATGCGGTGGCCGCGCAGCGCCGTACGGACCTCGAGGAGTACGTCGCCGGCTTCTGGGCCGCCCTCGACGCACTCGCACCGCTGAAGGCACGACACGAGGAGCTGCAGGGCCTCGCGGAACTGGTGAGCGGCCGCGGACAGAACTCCCGGCGCATGTCGCTGCGGTCGTACGTGCTCGCCGCCCGGCTTGACGAGGTGCTCGTCGCCGCGTCCGGACGCCTCCGCGAGATGTCATCGGGCCGTTATGAATTCGTCCACTCCGACGCCGCCGGCGTGCGCGGTCGCCGCGGCGGCCTGGGTATCGAGGTCCGCGACGAGTACACCGGCGTGCTGCGGGCCACCACGACGCTGTCGGGTGGAGAGACGTTCTTCGCCTCGCTGGCCCTCGCGCTGGGGCTGGCCGATGTCGTCTCGGCCGAATCCGGCGGTCGCGTCCTCGACACGATCTTCATCGACGAGGGTTTCGGCACCCTCGACCCCGAAGCCCTCGACCTCGTGATGGGCGTCCTCGACGACCTCCGCTCCGGCGGTCGCGTCGTCGGCGTCGTCAGTCACGTCGACGAGTTGCGGGCCCGGATTCCGGCGCAACTGCACGTCCTGCGCGGCGAACACGGCTCGACGCTGCGGGTGCAGAGTCCGCTCGGCGTGTCGTGAGCAGCCCGATTGTGATGTGCCGGTGAGCGTGCGCTAGTCTGGGTTCCGCCCGATGAGCCCCCGTAGCTCAGGGGATAGAGCGTCTGCCTCCGGAGCAGAAGGCCGCAGGTTCGAATCCTGCCGGGGGCACCAGTACCGTTTCTTTCAAACCCGCGCACGTGCCCCGGAGCCGGTTGTGGCGGCCCCGGGGTCTGTCAGTTGCTTCAGCGTCGCACGTCGGAATGTCACACGTCGCGGATTCCGAAATCCCTCGCCGCGGAGAGTTGGCCGTCAATGTGTGAGGCGCAGCTTATTGCGGTGCGGGCTGATTGACTAGCGACGGGAACTGTGGGCGGTTCGATGTTCCATAGACGCGAGTTGAATGGGGTCGGGCGACGCGACCATCTGTGCGAGCATGGGTGCCACCCTCGCACAGACGACATCCGCCCATCGGCCCTACCCGAGATCAGGAATCGACCTGAGGGAAGCCCCGGTAGACACCGTCTTGCGCGGCCTGGGCGAACTCGCTAAATGACATGTTGCCCAGCGAGAGGTTGTTCTCTATCGACCACAGTTGATTTGGTGCCACGCGCAGCGTTGCACCCCGGTTCTCAAGCAAATCGACGGCGAGCAGCAGGTGTTCGCGGCCCTGGATAGCTGTCGAGTCCGCGACGAAAAGGAAGAACGGTGGCTCTCCCTCCGTGGTGGCCGCCACGAAGTCCTCCACGGAGGCGCCGTCGTTGTCGGGCACCGTCACATGTCGAATCGAAGCCTGGAACTGACCCTCAGGATGCGGGTCTTCTACTGGTGCACTTGCAAGGGAGATCAGTTGATTCCACTTCTCGTCGGAGGAGTAGTCGGTACGGACCAGCATCGCTTCTTCGGTCGAGGGCAGGAAAACAGCCAAGAGCATTCTCTCTCAAAAGCCGATGCCCGGGGCGCGATTCACACCCCTAGCAGGTCGGCACGGTCCGTCAGACGGGCGCCAGTCAGTGACGACTATTCAGTCGGTAGATCAAGCTCGTACCGCGGGCCTAGGCTTCGTATATCGAGAAGGACACCGGTGTCATGGCGCCAAGTGTCCATTTGGGGAGCGTCACGCCCGTGGTCCCGTTCACCAATCGGTGTCAACGAAGAGTCGACGAATCTGACACTGCTCTCGGTGATCTCGCTCAACTTGAACAAGGGCTCGGCATTGTGATCACCGCGCGGTCGAATCTCGGTGATGAGTCGACGCCGCTCCACAATGCCTTGAAGGCGCTGCACTCGCGACTCTGCCATCTCGTAGTCGACAAAGAGTCGACCGTAGACGTCTGCCGGACCTTCGTGCGGGGGTAGGTCGGTCGCTTGAAGTGCCGTGAAGTAACCGAAGTGAAGCAGCGCTTGGAAGGGCGATGTCATTCTTCGTCGGTCGGACTCGACTCGCACACGAGCAGTAATGCACAGGTCGGCCAGGTCGGTCGGCCCGGCTGGGACGAACCCAATTCGATAGTCGACTTCATCGCCGACCGATGGGAGAGGGACAGCGCCGTCCCCGATCATCCACGCTTGGAGCGTCACTGGAACAGTCATGCGGGCTCCTAAATCGAGGAGAAGTCGGGGACGGCGCGCCACTGTTTAGGACGCAGTTGCACGCATCCAAACCTACAAGTCAGCGGATACGGCGGTACGGCCCCATCCACTCGTCGTCGCAGAAGCCAGTCATGCCCGGAACATCCTGCCCCTTGGTGCAGTATGCGGTGATAATGCCAACCTGATAGCCGTCACTGGGCGGCGCCTTACCCTCGACGTCGGTGGCAGGTCCCCGATAACGGGTCCAGTCGGTCCTAGAGCCAGTTCTTACTTGCGGTCGGTCAGTCGATCTCGCAGCCCACGGGGTGGTGCTGGTGGGTGCATCGGGCAGCGTACTCGGCCGGGGTCTTGTAGCCCAGCGCTGAGTGGCGGTGTCGGTGGTTGTGGTCGTCTTTGAAGTCTTCGATGACCACGCGGGCCTCCAACAGGGTGGGCCAGCAGTTGCGGTTCAAACACTCGTCGCGCAACCGGTTGTTGAACGACTCGATGAACCCGTTGTTCCACGGCGTGCCAGGCGGAATGTAGGAGATCCCCACCGACCCTGCACAGAACGTCTGGAGGGCCTCAGAGATGAACTCAGGGCCGTTGTCCATGCGCAGCACCTTCGGTGGGCGACCCCAGATCGCGAAGGTCTTCTTCAACTCCTCGATCAACCGGTCGGCGGCGATCGAGCGATCCACAATGTTGAGCAGCGACATCCGGGTGTGTTCATCGACCATGGACGCGATCTTGATCTTGTGTCCGTCGACAGTGGAGTCGAACTGAAAGTCCAATGCCCACACCACTTTCGGTGCGTCCGCGGTGACAATCGGCACCGACGACTGGCCGGCCCGTTTACGCCGCGGCGCCCGGCGCACCTGCAATCCTTCTTCCTTCCACAGCCGGTGGACCTTCTTCTTGTTCACGGTGTCGCCTTCGTCGAAACGCAGCCAGGCCCACGCCCGACGGAACCCGTGGCGTGGGTTCTGACGGGCGTAGGTTCGTAGCTGCTGGCGCAGGCCAGCATCCGGGTCAGCCGGGGTGTGCGCTTGCGGCAGTTGACGATACGCTGAACGAGCAAGCCCAACAACCTTGCACGCCTTGCGTTCTGACATGTTCATCACGTCTTTGAGCATGTCGATGGCGGCGCGTTTGGCGGTTGGGCTCAGAATTTTCCCTTGGCGATCTCCCGTAGCGCGTCCTTCTCCAACTCGGCATCGGCGAGCAGCCGCTTGAGCCGGCCGTTCTGCTCACGCAGCTCCTTGAGCTCCTTGGCCGCGTCACCGTCCATGCCGCCGTACTGGCGGCGCCAGTTGTACAACGTCGCTGCCGACACCTCGAGGTCGGCGGCGATCTCCTCGCCGGTCTTGCCCTGCGCCGCCAACTCGTCAGCCCGGCGCAACTTGCGCACAATGTCCTCTGCCGAGTGGCGCTTGCGTCCTGCCATGATCCTCATCGTCCCTTCTCTGCCCTCAACAGGGCAATCAGGACTCTAAAACAGACCGGACCGGTTCACGGGGGACACGCCACTACCGAGTGGCCGGGTCGTGACAGCTCACCCGGTACTAAGACCGCAGCCGGACGTGGAGTTGCTGATGAAGGCCTTGATCGAGGCTGCTCGTCAGACAGGCAAGGATGAGTCCGACGACGACTCACTCACCTCAACGTGATGCCGTTTCGTCGCAAGGTTCGAGCAACGGTGCTGCCAGCGACCCCGTACTGGCGGCCGAGGGCTTCGGTGGATCGACCAGCTTGGTACTCGGCGATAAGGCGCTCAAGACGAGCACCTTCGAAGGCCCGGTTCGAACGAGTTGGCTGGTCGCTGCGCTGGAGATGATGGGTCACGGTCATCCGGTGGATGTTGTACTTCACGGCAAGATCGCGGGTCGTGGCACCAGCTCGGTAGTCGCTGACGAGCTGCGTGACCTGCTGCGGAGACAGCCGACGTTGCTGGCGGATGGGATCTGCGGTTCGTGCGGGCGGTTCGACAACGTCGACGTCCGCAATCGACTTGGCCGTGACGGCCGCGACCAGGCGTGCGAACTCGTCGGTTTGGCTTGAAAGAGATTCACGGAGGCGCACAGATACACAGCATCACCACTTTTGGAGAAACCCACCGCCCTTCGGGCCGGTGGGTTTCTCCATTTCTGGTGGGTTTGCGCTTCCGCGTCAGTTCATCGGCAGCGGCTGGGCATTGCGTTCGGCCAGCATCGCCTCGATGATCCCGATCTCCTTGTCCTGCGTGCGTTCCATCGCCGATGCGAGGTCGCGGACGTAGGGCTGCGAGACGTTGTCGGGATTCGCGGCGTACTCCATCATGTGGAGCCCGCCCTCGTGGTGGCGAAGCATCAGCTGCAGGAAGGTCGTGTCGACCTCCGGCCCGCGCATCGCGCGGAACCGCTCCATCTCGGCCGACGTCGCCATGCCCGGCATGGCCGGCTGCTCGACGTCGGCGGCCGGAGTGGCCCCGTGATCTCCGTGGCTCAGGTCGCCGTGATCCATGTCGCCGTGGTCCCCGTGATCGTCACCGGTCGCCTCCGTCGACGATCCATGGCCCATCCAGCCCATCGTCTCGCCGGGGTTGGTGACGGGCTGGCCCCACCGGGTCAGCCACGACTGCATCTGGCCGATCTCGTTGCTCTGCGCGGTGAGGATGTCGAAGGCCATGCTGCGGACCTGGGGATCGGTGCCGTGCTCGAGTTCGATCGCGGCCATCTCGACGCCCTGCTCATGGTGACGCGTCATGTCCTGCGCGAAGCCGACCGCGGCCGAGTTCGCCGCGGGGGAGTCCTCGCCGGAGGAGTCGTCGGCCAGGCTCGCCTGGATGAGCAGGCCGAGGCCGACGCCGACCAGGAGCAGCGCCACTGCGGCGAGTGCGAGAAGGGCAGGGTTCCGACGCGACGGGGCGGGCTCGGTGCCCGCGGGTGTCGTCGTGCTCTCAGGTGTCTCGCTCATGTTCGTTCCTCGCCTGATCAGCCCGCGGGCATCGGGTTGTTGCCGCCGCCGCCCATGGGCACGGCGTCGGGGCCGGGCTCACCTTCGTCGGCCGGCGGGGGATTCGACGGGTCGAAGCCCGGGATGGCGGTACAGGTGGCCTGGGTCTCCGGGTAGGCCGCGGTCTGCGGGTTCTCCGGGTAGACGCCGGGCATCATGTTGCGGCGCAGCGAGGTGATGAACTGGTCGACCCGCGGGTCGTTCGCCGAGTCGAGCTTGAGCTGGTGGCCCCAGCTCTGCAGGGAGACCGGCTTGTCCAGGCCGGGGTACGGCGACAGGAACAGGTACTGCTCGCCGCGCACGAGTCGCTTGAGGTAGTCGACGTCTTCGGGCGAAGCCGTGTCGGGGTTGTAGGTGATCCAGACGGCGCCGTGCTCGAGGGCGTGGACGGCGTTCTCCGACCGCAGCGGGTTCGGATAGACGACGCCGGTACAGGTCGCCCAGATCTCGTCGTGCGGACCGCCGAACGGCGGCGACTGGTCGTAGGCGACGCGCTGCGACGCGTTCACATGCTTGCCCGCCTCGTAGTAGATCTTCGTCACACCGTCGATGCCCTGCGATGGGTCCGGGGTCTGCGGCGACGGGACGAACCCTTCGGCCGACTGGACCGCGACGTCGTCCTTCTCGTTGGCGCGCTTCTCGTTGAGTTTGGGGAGGAGATAGATCGCGAGTCCGGCGACGAGGCCGATGACCACGACGACTGCGCCGATCAGCATCCAGTCGACCTGTCGGCCGGTCGCAGTGGGTACGGACCCGGACTTCTTACGAGCCTTGGGGACGTTGGCCCCTGGTTTGCGCGCCATTGACTTCTTTCCTCGTACGACGGGGGTCGCCGTGCGCGCGGGCGGTCGTACCCCCCGACGCGCGCTCGGCGCACACGAGTCTACTGGTGGACGGCACCCGCTCTGGGAGGGTGCGATTATCGACGAGCGGCCCTCGGCCAATAGGATGGTGTCCCGTGACTCCCGCCGACCTGGCCGCGCTGCTGCGCGCCGTGACCCTGACCGTGGTCCGCGACCGCGGACTGGACGAGAACCTGGTGCCCGACTCCGTCGTCGTCGAGCGCCCCCGTCACGCTGACCACGGCGATTACTCCACCAACGTCGCCCTGCAGCTCGGCAAGCGACTCGGTGTGGCGCCCCGTGAGCTGGCCGGATGGCTCGCCGAGGCGTTCGCCGGCGCCGAGGGCATCGCGAAGTCGGAGATCGCCGGTCCCGGCTTCGTCAACATCTGGCTCGGTGCGGCCGCCCAGAACACCGTCGTGAAGACCGTGCTCGAGCAGGGCGAGAGCTACGGCCGCGGCAAGGAGCTGGCCGGCTCGATCATCAACCTGGAGTTCGTCTCGGCCAACCCGACCGGACCGATCCACCTCGGCGGCACCCGCTGGGCCGCCGTCGGTGACGCGCTCGGCCGTGTCCTGGCCGCTCGCGGCGCCGACGTGACGCGTGAGTACTACTTCAACGACCACGGCGCCCAGATCGACCGCTTCGCGCGGTCGCTGGAGGCCGCGGCGCTGGGCAACCCGACCCCGGAGGACGGATACGCCGGCGACTACATCGCCGACATCGCCGCGCAGGTCGTCGCGAAGGTGCCCGATGTGCTGTCGCAGCCCGTGGCGGACCGGCTCGAGACCTTCCGCTCCATCGGTGTGGACCTCATGTTCGACCACATCAAGCAGAGCCTGCACGACTTCGGCACGGACTTCGACGTCTACACCCACGAGGACAAGATGTTCGCGACGGGCCTCGTCGACGAGTGCATCGAACAGCTCAAGGGCAACGGCAACCTGTACGAGAACGACGGTGCGTGGTGGCTGAAGTCCACCGACTTCGGTGACGACAAAGACCGTGTCGTCATCAAGAGCGACGGCAACGCCGCCTACATCGCCGGCGACATCGCCTACTACCGCGACAAGCGCAACCGCGGCTTCAACCTGTGCATCTACATGCTCGGGGCCGACCACCACGGTTACGTCAGCCGCCTCAAGGCCGCCGCGGCCGCGCTCGGCGACGACCCGGCCACCGTCGAGGTCCTCATCGGTCAGATGGTGAACCTGGTCAAGGACGGCAAGCCGGTGCGCATGTCGAAGCGCGCGGGCACGGTCATCACCCTCGACGACCTCGTCGACGCCGTGGGTGTCGACGGTGCGCGGTATTCGCTGATCCGCTCGTCGGTGGACGTCAACATCGACATCGACCTGGACCTGCTGACCAAGCAGTCCAACGACAACCCGGTCTACTACGTGCAATACGCACATGCCCGGATGTCGGCGCTGGCGCGCAACGCCGCCGACCTGGGTGTGGTGTCCTCGCTCGATCACCTCGACCTGCTCGACGACCCCGCCGAGGGCGAATTGATCCGCACGATCGGCGATTTCGACGAGGTCGTCGCCACCGCGGCCACGCTGCGCGAGCCGCACCGCGTCTGCCGCTACCTCGAGGTCCTCGCCGGCACCTACCACCGCTTCTACGCGAAGTGCCGCGTCCTGCCCCAGGGCGACGAAGAGGTGGCCGACGTCCACCGCGCGCGGCTCGCGCTGTGTGAGGCCACCCGCCAGGTCCTGGCCAACGGCCTCGGACTGGTCGGCGTCAGCGCTCCGGAGCAGATGTGAGCGCGCACCCGGCCGGCCCGCGGCACGCCGAACTGCTGGCCGCGCCGCATCTCGCGCAGCGTCCGAACGATCCGGCCGTCCTCGCCGCCCTCCCGCCCCAGGTGTGGCCGCGCAACGCCGCCCGCGACGAGTCGGGTGAGCTTCGTATCGCCGGAGTGCCGGTGAGCGAGCTGGCCGCCGAGTTCGGCACCCCGGCGTTCATCGTCGACGAGGCCGATTTCCGGTCCCGGTGCCGTGACATGATGGCGGCGTTCGGCCCCTTCGGCCGGGTGCACTACGCGTCGAAGGCCTTCCTGTGCAGCGAGGTGGCGCGCTGGGTGAACGAAGAGGGTCTCTCCCTCGACGTGTGCAGCGGCGGCGAACTCGCCATCGCGCTGCACGCCGGTTTCCCCGCGGAGCGAATCGCGTTGCACGGCAACAACAAGAGCCCCGAGGAGCTGGCCGCGGCGGTTGACGCCGGGATCGGGCACGTGGTCCTCGACTCGATGATCGAGATCGACCGGCTCGACGCGATCTCCGGTGAGCGCGGCGTCGTCACCGACGTCCTCGTCCGCGTCACCGTCGGTGTGGAGGCGCACACCCACGAGTTCATCTCGACCGCCCACGAGGACCAGAAGTTCGGCTTCGCCCTCGCCGGCGGGGTAGCGATGCAAGCCATCCGGCGGGTCTTCGCGACCGACAACCTCCGCCTCGTCGGTCTGCACAGCCACATCGGTTCGCAGATCTTCGACATGGACGGTTTCGAGCTCGCCGCCCACCGCGTCCTCGGCCTGCTCCACGATGTCGTCGACGAGTTCGGCGTCGAGAAGACCTCGCAGATGTCCATCGTGGATCTCGGTGGGGGGCTGGGTATCTCGTACCTCGAGGAGGAGCGCCCGCTGCCGGTGCAGAAGGTTGCCGAGACCCTCGCTCACATCGTCCGCCGCGAATCCGAAGCCGTCGGACTGCCGATGCCGATCATCGCCGTCGAGCCCGGCCGCGCGATCGCCGGACCCGGCACCGTCACGCTCTACCGCGTGGGCACCGTCAAGGACGTGGAACTCGGCGGTGGTGCCACCCGCCGCTACATCTCCGTCGACGGCGGGATGAGCGACAACATCCGTACCGTCCTGTACCAGGCCGAATACGACGTCCGGCTGGTCTCGCGGGTGTCCGACGCACGTGCGGTCGTCTGCCGCGTCGTCGGGAAGCACTGCGAGAGCGGTGACATCGTGATCAAGGACTGCTGGCTGCCCGAGGATCTGGGTCCCGGTGACCTGATCGCGGTCGCCGCCACCGGCGCCTACTGCTACTCGATGTCGAGCCGGTACAACATGACCATGCGGCCGCCGGTGGTGGCCGTGGCCGATGGGGCAGCACGCCTGATGCTGCGGCGCGAGACCATCGACGACTTCCTCAGCCTGGAGGTGGGCTCGTGACCGGATCTGTCCAGAACGCAAGCGACACAAGCGAGGTGAATGCCGTGCGACCCATCGGGGTGGCGGTACTCGGGATGGGCAACGTCGGTGCCGAGGTGGTGCGCATCATCACCGACAATGCCGACGACCTGCGAGCGCGCGTGGGCGCACCGGTGGAGATCCGGGGCGTCGCGGTGCGAGATCTCAACCGGCCGCGCAAGATCGGCCAGGAACTGCTGACCGACGATCCCGCGTCGCTGATCGCACGCGACGACGTCGACATCGTCGTCGAACTCATGGGCGGCATCGACCCGGCCCGGGCGCTGATCCGTACCGCGCTCGAGAGCGGTAAGTCGGTCGTGACCGCCAACAAGGCGTTGCTGGCCGAGTACACCGGTGAGCTCGCGAGCGCGGCCGCCGACGCGAAGGTCGACCTGTACTTCGAGGCCGCGGTCGCCGGTGCAATCCCGGTCATCCGCCCGCTGATGCAGTCGCTCGCCGGCGACACCGTCGAGCGCGTCGCCGGAATCGTCAACGGCACCACCAACTTCATCCTGTCGGCCATGGACGAGACCGGCGCCGACTACGCCGACACGCTCGCCGAGGCGGGCCGTCTCGGATATGCCGAGGCCGACCCGACAGCCGACGTCGAGGGTTACGACGCGGCGGCCAAGGCCGCGATCCTCGCGTCGATAGCCTTCCATTCGCGGGTCACCGCCGCCGACGTCCACCGCGAGGGGATCTCCTCGGTCACCGCGGCCGACCTGCTCGCCGCGAAGAAGTTCGACTGCACGATCAAGCTGCTCTCGATCTGCGAGCGCGTCCGCGATGTCGACGGCTCCCAGCGGGTCTCGGCTCGCGTGTACCCGGCACTGATCCCGCTGACCCACCCGCTCGCCACCGTCAACGGGGCGTTCAACGCGGTGGTCGTCGAGGCGGAGAACGCCGGTCGGCTCATGTTCTACGGCCAGGGCGCCGGTGGCTCGCCCACCGCGTCGGCCGTGCTCGGCGACATGGTGATGGCCGCGCGCAACCGTGTGCACGGCGGACGCGGTCCGCTGGAGTCGACCTATGCGTCGCTGCCGATCGCCCCGATCGACGACGTGTTCACCCGTTACTACATCTCGATGCGCGTCGCCGACCGCCCGGGCGTGCTCGCACAGGTCGCCGGCGAGTTCACCAAGCGTTCGGTGAGCATCGCCGCGGTGCGCCAGGAAGGCGCAGGCGACGACGCCCGCCTGATCGTGGTGACCCATCGGGCCCCGGACCGCGCGCAGTCGGATTGCGTTGCGGCGCTAGAAGACATGGACGCCGTCATCAAGGTGTCGAGTGTGTTGCGATTGGAAGGTACCGATGACTGAGACGACTCCCGCGCCCGTGCACCGCGCGTGGCCCGGCCTGATCGAGGCATACCGTTCGCGGCTGCCCGTCGCCGACGACTGGAAGGTCGTCACCCTGCTCGAGGGCGGCACCCCACTGATCAGCGCGCCGCATCTGTCGTCGCTGACCGGTTGTGAGGTGTATCTCAAGGTCGAGGGCCTCAACCCGACCGGCTCCTTCAAGGACCGCGGCATGACCATGGCCGTGAGCAACGCGGTCAACAACGGCAAGACCGCCGTGCTGTGCGCCTCGACGGGCAACACCTCCGCCTCGGCGGCCGCCTACGCCACCCGCGCCGGGATCACGTGCGCGGTGCTCATCCCGCAGGGCAAGATCGCGATGGGCAAGCTCGCCCAGGCGGTCATGCACGGCGCCAAGATCATCCAGGTGCAGGGCAACTTCGACGACTGCCTCGAGCTCGCCCGCAAGGCGACTGCGGAGTTCAGTGAGATCGAGCTCGTGAACTCGGTCAACCCGGCCCGCATCGAGGGGCAGAAGACGGCCGCTTTCGAGATCGTCGACGTCCTCGGTCGCGCCCCCGACGTGCACGCGCTGCCCGTCGGCAACGCCGGCAACATCACGGCCTACTGGAAGGGCTACACCGAGTACCACGCCGACGGTGTGTCGTCCTCGGTGCCGCGGATGCTCGGTGTGCAGGCCGCCGGTGCGGCCCCGCTGGTGAACGGCGCCCCCGTCAAGGAGCCGGAGACCATCGCGACCGCGATCCGCATCGGCTCGCCCGCGAGCTGGAACCAGGCCGTCGCCGCCAAGGAGGAGTCGAACGGACAGTTCCGCGCGGCCACCGATGAGAAGCTGCTCGAGGCCTACCGCCTGATCGCGGGCAAGGAAGGCGTCTTCGTGGAGCCGGCGTCCGCCGCGAGCGTGGCCGGACTCCTCGCAGCACGTGCCGACGGCTGGATCGAGGCCGGCTCGACGGTCGTATGCACCGTGACCGGCAACGGTCTGAAAGACCCCGACACCGCGCTGGCGGGCATCCCCGAGGTCGAGGCGATCCCGGTCGATCCGGTGGCGGTGGCGAATGCGCTCGGTGTCGGCTGAGTCCGCCGGGGTCGAGGAGATGACGCACAACGGCGAGATGACCGAGCCCGGGGTGGCGACGCGACAGCTACCCGTGGGTGTCTCGGCGCGCGTGCGGGTGCCGGCGTCGAGTGCCAACCTCGGACCGGGATTCGACTGTCTGGGCATCGCTTTGGGCATCTACGACGAGGTGATCGTCGAGACCGTCGACGACGGGATCGTGCTGGACGTCGAGGGGGAGGGTTCGGCCGACGTCCCGCGCGACGAGTCCCACCTCGTCGTGCGCGCCCTCAATCGCGGACTCACCCACGCCGGCGTGTCCGCTCCGGGCCTGAAGTTGCGCTGCGTCAACCAGATCCCGCATTCGCGGGGCCTCGGGTCCTCGGCCGCGGCCGCGGTGTCCGGCCTCGCCGCCGCCTCCGGTCTGATCTCCGCCGCGGGCTTCGGCGCGGGTCTGTCGACCGACGAACTGGTCCAGCTGTCCAGCGAGTTCGAGGGACACCCCGACAACGCCGCCGCGAGCGTCCTCGGTTCGGTCGTCGTCACCTGGACGGAGACCGCCGACGACGTGAACTCGTATCACGCTCACCGGCTGTCGGTACACCCCGATGTCTGCGCGACCGTGTTCGTGCCCGACACCGAGTCGTCGACGTCTTTCACCCGTGGGCTGCTGCCGGATGCGGTGCCGCGCGCCGATGCGGTGTTCAATCTGAGCCGGGCCGCGCTCGCCGTCGTGGCGCTGACCTCCGACCCGCGCAACCTGATGGCCGCCTCGGCGGACCGGTTGCACCAGCCCTATCGTGCGTCGGCGATGGTGCCGACCAGCGAACTCGTCGCCGAACTGCGTGCGCGCGGACATGCCGCGACGGTCTCCGGCGCCGGGCCGACGGTGCTCGTGCTCGGTACCGCGCCGATCCCGGCCGACATCCGGGTGCTCGCTCAGGGACTCGGTTTCACCACCCACTCGGTGGCCATCGCCGGCGGCGTGGACATCAGCGCAGGCTGAGTCGCCGCTCCACGGCGGGGGCGAAGCGTTTCGCCACGGGGCGCCCGGGGAATACCCGACGTGCAACGCACGTTGGGAACGAGGTGTTCAGCGGTGTCCAGCCGAGGATCACAACCTCCGATCGATGTCTTCATTTGGCACTTTCGGCGTGTTGCCCCTATCATGCGAACGGGGTTAACATATTCTGGTCTAGCCGCGCGGGCTTGTCCCGCCGTGCTTCTCATCCATCACCGATCGGGACCACCGATCGTATCCGGCCGGGGTCGTGGGTCTCTGTCGACGGTGCCGAAGCACGGGTGGCTCCCGAGCACGCTCGCAGCGGGACCGAACATCTCTCTGACCGTTCACCCCCTACCGTCCAACGCGGACGGACTCCCTCGCGTACACAGCAGGGAAACGCAGACCTCACGCAGCTTCCGTCTGCGGGAGGAACGAAAGGACTTCCGTGACAGATACGGACCTGATCACCGCACCTGCCGAGCAGGAATCAGCGGGTACGGCCGGCCCTGACTCGGGGCAACCGGCCAAGACGCGGGCTCGGGCAGCACGTACCGGCCTGTCCGGCATGGTGCTCAGCGAGCTGCGGACCGTTGCCGGTGAACTCGGTATCAAGGGCACCTCCGGGATGCGCAAGGGCGATCTGATCGCCGCCATCAAGGAGCGCCAGGGCGGCGGAGCCGCCAAGAGTGCAGACGCCAAGGCCGAGGCCAAGAGCGCTGAGGCCAAGAGCACCGAGGCCAAGAACACCGAGGCCAAGGCCGCCGAGAGCGCAGGCTCCGAGGCCAAGACCGAGGCCAAGAGCTCCGAGACCCGGCGCCGGAGCGCCAAGGCGTCGTCCGAGGACGGGCAGCTGTCGATCGTCGAGTCCGCCGAAGACGGCGATTCCGGTCGGGCACCCCGCACGGGCAGGAAGAGCGCCGACGCGGAGGCCGGCGAGCAGCGCGCAGACGAGCAGAAGGGCGACGAGCCGAAGGGCGACGCCAAGGGGGATTCGGCGAAGGCCGGCGACTCCGACGCCGGTGAGCAGCGCAATCGCCGCAACCGGAACCAGAACCGGGACAACCAGAACCGTGAGGGTGGCCAGAACCGCGAGCGTGGCCAGAACCGCGAGGGTGGCCAGAACCGGGACAACCAGAACCGCGATGGCGGCCAGAATCGCGACAACCAGAATCGCGACGGGGGCCAGAACCGCGGTGGCGGCCAGAATCGGGACAACCGTGACGACCGTGACGACGACGGCGAAGGCGGCGGTCGTCGCCGGGGACGCCGTTTCCGCGAGCGTCGTCGTGGGCGCGACCGCGACGGCGGTAGCCAGAACGAGCCGCAGGTCTCCGAAGACGACGTGTTGCAGCCCGTCGCCGGCATCCTCGACGTGCTCGACAACTACGCCTTCGTCCGCACCTCGGGCTACCTCGCCGGTTCCAACGACGTCTATGTGTCGATGAACATGGTGCGCAAGAACGGACTTCGACGCGGCGACGCGATCACCGGCGCGGTCAAGGTGCCGCGCGAGGGTGACCAGCAGAACCAGCGTCAGAAGTTCAACCCGCTCGTGCGTCTCGACACCGTCAACGGCGGTGAGGTGGAGGCGGCGAAGAAGCGCCCCGAGTTCAACAAACTCACCCCGCTGTATCCGAATCAGCGACTGCGCCTGGAGACCACGCCGGACCGCCTGTCCACCCGCGTGATCGACCTGATCATGCCCATCGGCAAGGGGCAGCGCGCACTGATCGTCTCGCCGCCGAAGGCCGGCAAGACGACGATCCTGCAGGACATCGCCAACGCGATCACGGTCAACAACCCGGAATGTCACCTCATGGTGGTGCTCGTCGACGAGCGTCCCGAAGAGGTCACCGACATGCAGCGCTCGGTCAAGGGCGAGGTCATCGCCTCCACCTTCGACCGTCCGCCGTCAGACCACACCTCGGTCGCCGAGCTCGCCATCGAGCGCGCCAAGCGTCTCGTCGAGAGTGGCAAAGACGTTGTGGTACTTCTGGATTCGATCACCCGTCTGGGTCGCGCGTACAACAACGCGTCGCCGGCGTCGGGCCGAATCCTCTCCGGCGGTGTCGATTCGACCGCCCTGTACCCGCCGAAGCGGTTCCTCGGTGCGGCCCGCAACATCGAGAACGGCGGATCGCTGACCATCATCGCCACCGCGATGGTCGAGACCGGTTCGACCGGTGACACGGTCATCTTCGAGGAGTTCAAGGGCACCGGCAACGCCGAGCTCAAGCTCGATCGCAAGATCTCCGAGCGCCGCGTGTTCCCCGCGGTCGACGTCAACCCGTCGGGCACGCGTAAGGACGAGCTCCTGCTCTCGCCCGATGAGTTCGCGATCGTCCACAAGCTGCGTCGTCTCCTGTCCGGTCTCGACTCGCAGCAGGCGATCGACCTGCTGATCAGCCAGCTGAAGAAGACCAAGACGAACATCGAGTTCCTGATGTCGGTCCAGAAGACCGCTCCGGGAGCCGGTGGCAACGACGACTGACAGTCGACGAATTGATCGACGGCCCCGTCTCGCATCATGCGGGACGGGGCCGTCGACGTTTCGCGTCCGCTCCCTGACCGCGAGCTTGCGAGCGTGTCGAAGGGTCCGGGTCTTCGTGGCTCGTCGCTGTGCTCCTCGCACCTCGGACAGCACGGGGGGTCAGGAAGCCAGATCGCAGGTCAGGTGATCCCACGCCTCGGCGGTGGCGCGCGGAACGGGGCCGGTGTGGGTGAGGACGAGGCAGCAGCGTGAGCGCCGGTCGTAGAACTCGATGGCCGCGGTGGGGCCCCACACGCCCGGTGCCCTGGTGACCCAGCACTGTTCGACGTGGTTGAAGTTGACCATCACCCGGGAGGTGCCGGACGCGAGCACCATCTGCCCGCGGTGCTCGCGGGCGCCGTCGAGCCGGTCCTGGCGCATCTGCATACATCCCGGCGCCGCGGCGGCCACGGTGACCGTCATCCCGAGCAGCGCGGCGTGCTCGAGAGAGGTGATGACCCGACTCGGATCGACGCGGATGCCGCGCGACCCATGTCCCTGGGCCAGCAGCCGGAGCCGCGAGGTGCCGCCGTCGAGCAGGATCGAGTCGAATAGCCCGACCTGGTCGCCGTCGTGGCGGTCGTGGAGAGCGGCCTGGATGTACTCCGGTCCCGGAAGGGGCGGCACGGGAGCGGGGTCCGAGCCGTGGACGGCCGCCACCGAGGTGGACAGGCTCAGCGACTCGAAGGCGAGGCGGTCGGAGTTCTCGGTCAGGTAGGTCGCATGCGCGGTGTTGCCGCTCGAGTCGAACAGGCGCAGCGTGGGCGGGACAAGGGCGGCGGGATCGGTCTGAAGCGCCGACGACAACCGGGAGGGGTTGAGCCGCAACGAGATCTGCTCGGCGCCGATGGCGAGGGGGCCGCCCAGCGGAGTGGGGCTCCCGTGCACGCCGACCGCGTTCATGATCACCGGCCCGGCGACCGTGACACCGACGACCTCGGCGAGCGAGGGGAGTCGTGCGGCGATCGTGTCGATGTCCGGACTGATCGCGGAGTCGCCGAAACCCGGTGTGGCGAGGAGTGTTTCGAGGTCGCTCGGCCGGATCGGGTCGTCGGTGGAGTCGGGCACTGCGCGCTGGTCTCAGGGGAGTCGGCTCAGTAGACGTCGCGAGCGTAACGGCCCGCGGCCCGGAGTGCGTCGACGTAGTCGCGGGCGGCGTCGGAGTCGAGTCCGCCGTGCTGGGCGACGATCTCGTGCAGGGCGGCGTCGACGTCGCCGGCCATCGTGGCGGCATCGCCGCACACGTAGACGTGGGCGCCCTTCTCGAGCCAGGCGAACAGGTCCGCGCCGTTCTCGCGCATCCGGTCCTGCACGTAGACCTTGTGCTCCTGGTCCCGCGAGAACGCGAGATCCAGTCGGTCCAGCAGACCGTCGGTGACGAACCGATCGATCTCGTCGGCGTAGAGGTAGTCGGTGTCGCGATGCTGGTCGCCGAAGAACAGCCAGTTCGGGCCGTTCGAACCGGTGGCCGCACGATGGTGGAGGAAAGCGCGGAACGGGGCGATGCCGGTTCCCGGACCGATCATGACGGCCGGGGCATCCGCGTCGGGAAGGCGGAACGTCTTGTTGGGGGTGATGAAGACGTTCACGGTGTCGCCGGGTGCGCAACGGTCGGCGAGGTGCGTCGAGCAGACACCGCCGCGTTCGCGGTCGTCGGCGACGTAGCGAACGGTTGCCATCGTGATGTGCACGGTTCCGGAGTGAACCGTGGGGCTCGAGGAGATCGAGTACTCGCGGTGGGCGAGCGGACTCAGTTCCTCGAGGAGTTCCTCGGGTGCGAAGTCCAGGGTCGGATCGATGTTCAGCAGGTCCAGCACGTCACGGCCGCGGAGCCATGCGTCGAGTGCCTGTGCGTCACCGGCCTCGACCAGGCGGGTGAGCTCGGCCTGACCGGTACGCTCGGCCACCGCCTTCGCCAGGTACTTCGACGGGCAGCCGATCTCGTAGCGCGTGGTCAGGGCCTCGCGGAGGCTGTAGGTGGCTTTCCGATCGGCGATGATCTCGTCGCCGGCCGCGCCCAGGCGGTCGAGCAGGAGATCCACCAGGGCGGGATCGTTGACCGGCGTGATGGCGATGCCGTCGCCCGGCTCGTAGGTGATGCCGCTGTCGCCGAGCGAGATCTCGACGTGCCGGACCTCCTTGGCCGATCCCGGGCCCGACAGGACGGTGTTGGCGAGGATCGTCGCGGGGTAGGGGTTACGGCGGTTCCACGGTGACCGCGCCGGCTTGCGCCGCGCGGGTGCGGTCTGCGGCATGGACGACTCATCCGGGGTGGTGCGCAGTGGGGTGCTGGTACCGGCCGAAGCGGCGTCGTACATCGAGAGTCCTTCGTGGTCGCGGACGGTTGGCCGTCGGCCACCGTACTATGTTTAGGGCACCCTTACGACCCTTCCGGGGTGTGACATTGGCCGGGAATCAAACGGGTGGCCCCGCTGTTGACCGACGTGCGACCGCTGCGTCCGCGATTTCCGTCGCGAACGGCACACATGGCATACTGAGCGGTCGAGTCCGGTTCCGGTTCACACCGTCGAGAGGCGACGGTGACCCGGCGACCCCAGAAAGGGACACCCAGATATGAAGCAGGGAATCCACCCCGAGTACGCGGCGACCACCGTCGTCTGCGGCTGCGGCAACACGTTCGAGACCCGCAGCACCGCGGCCAACGGTCGTATCAACGTCGAAGTCTGCTCGCAGTGCCACCCGTTCTACACGGGCAAGCAGAAGATCCTCGACACCGGCGGCCGTGTCGCCCGGTTCGAGAAGCGCTACGGCAAGCGCGCCAAGTAGACCACGCTGCGACGCCCGCCCGACGCCGAGTCGGGACGGGCGTCGTTTGTGTTTGACCAGGTTCTTCTTTCCCAGCATGCTTGCCGAAGGCGTCTTCGGCGGTGAGTTCCGTCTTTACGAGTGAGGTTCGCAGTGAGTACGCAGAGTCCGTCGGCCATCGATGACATCCTGGCCGAGCACTCCGGTCTCGAGCGGCAGCTCGCCGACCCCTCGCTCCACGACGACCCCACCGCCGCCCGGCGGGTGGGCAAGCGGTTCGCCGAACTCGCCCCGGTGATGTCGACCTACAACAAGCTCAAGGCGGCCCGCGAGGACCTCGAGGCGGCACGTGAGCTCGCGGCCGACGACCCGTCCTTCGCCGCCGAGATCCCCGCCCTCGAGACGACCGTCGAGGAACTCGACGCAACGCTCACCGACCTGCTCGCCCCGCGTGACCCCCACGACAGCGACGACGTGGTCCTCGAGATCAAGTCCGGCGCCGGCGGCGAGGAGTCCGCGCTGTTCGCCGCCGACCTCGCACGCATGTACCTCAAGTACTGCGAGCGGCACGGCTGGAAGGTGCAGACCCTCGGTGTCACCGAATCCGACCTCGGCGGCTACAAAGAGGCGACCTTCTCGATCAAGTCCAAGGAGACCGTCCGCGACGGCGTGTGGTCGCGACTCAAGTTCGAGGGCGGCGTCCACCGCGTGCAGCGCGTGCCGGTGACCGAGTCCCAGGGGCGCATCCACACCTCGGCGGCCGGTGTGCTCATCTACCCGGAGCCCGAAGAGGTCGCCGAGGTCGCGATCGACGAATCCGACCTCCGCATCGACGTCTACCGGTCGTCGGGCAAGGGCGGCCAGGGCGTCAACACCACCGACTCCGCGGTGCGCATCACCCACCTGCCCACCGGCATCGTCGTGACCTGCCAGAACGAGCGGTCGCAGCTCCAGAACAAGGCCCGGGCCATGCAGGTCCTCGCCGCCCGCCTCCAGTCGGCGGCGGAGGAAGAGGCGGAGGCCGCGGCCGCGGAGGGTCGTGCTGCGCAGATCCGCACCGTCGACCGTTCCGAGCGCATCCGTACCTACAACTTCCCCGAGAACCGCATCACCGATCACCGCATCGGCTACAAGGCCAACAACCTCGATGCCGTCCTCGCCGGGGACATGGACAACCTCCTCGACGCACTCGTCGCCGCCGAGCGCCAGGCCCGCATGGAAGCCGAATAGCCCGATGTCGGACGCGCCGGCCCGTGTGGCCGACGAAATCCGCAGTGCCGCCGCACGACTGGCCGCCGCCGGGATCGACTCGGCGCGTCGGGACGCCGAATGGCTGATGGCGCACGTCCTCTCGTGTGATCCCGGGCGCCTGATCGTCGTCGACACGATCGACGAGGCACGGCTCCGCGAGTTCCGGACGGCCGTCGAGCAGCGGACACGGCGAATCCCGTTGCAGCACATCGTCGGTAGCGCACCCTTCGGCCCGCTCGAACTGGCCGTGGGGCCGGGTGTGTTCATCCCGCGGCCGGAGACGGAGTATCTGCTCGAGTGGGCGGCGTCCGCCGCGGCGACCATGACGGACCCGGTGCGCGTCGTCGATCTGTGCAGCGGGAGCGGTGCGCTGGCCATCGGCCTGGCAACGCTGGTCCGATCCGCGCGCGTGACCGCCGTCGAGGTGGACGACGATGCCTTGAAGTGGTTGCGGCGCAACGTGTCCGACGCGCCTGCAGCGGTGCGGGAACGGCTGGACGTGGTGGCCGCGGATGTCACCGACGCCGAGCAGATCGGCAAGGCGATCCCGCCGGGCAGCGTCTCGGTCGTCGTGACCAACCCGCCCTACGTCCCGATGCGGTCCGAGGTCGGTCCGGAAGTGGACCACGATCCGGCGCGCGCCGTCTTCGGCGGCGACGACGGCATGAGTGTGATCGTCCCGATGGTGCCGATCATCGCGACCATGCTCCGCGTGGGTGGTCTCGTCGGGATCGAACACGACGACACGACCTCGGACGCCGTCGTCGACTGCCTTCGCGCGCACGGCGCATTCGACGAGGTGACCGCCCGTACGGATCTGGCCGGCCGGCCGCGCTTCGTGACGGCCCGCCGGGTCGGCTGAGGCGCGTCTGCCGGGGTGCCCGGCCGGTGGCATGAAAGGATGGACCGGTGAGCATTGTTTTCGACTGCAACGATCCGCAGAGCCGTTCGGCGGGCATTCGCGCGGCCGTCGGGGCGGCGAAGGCGGGACGCCTGGTGGTGATCCCCACCGACACGCTCTACGGAGTCGGTTGCGACGCCTTCGATTCCGACGCCGTCGGCTCGCTGCTCGCGGCCAAGCATCGGGGCCGGGACATGCCGGTGCCGGTTCTCGTCGGCTCCTGGCATTCCATCGACGGACTCGTGCTGTCCGTCCCGCAGGCCGCCCGTGACCTCATTGAGGCGTTCTGGCCCGGCGGACTGAGTCTCGTTGTCCGCCAGGCACCTTCGCTCGCCTGGGATCTCGGTGACACCGACGGCACGGTCATGCTGCGCATGCCGCTGCACCCGGTCGCCATCGAGCTCTTGCGCGAGGTCGGGCCGATGGCGGTGTCGAGCGCGAACGTCTCGGGGCGTCCGCCCGCCACCACGGTCGACGAGGCCCGTGAACAACTCGGCGACGAGATCTCGGTCTACCTCGACGGCGGGCCCGCGCCGGTCGCCCAGGCGTCGACGATCGTCGACGTATCGGGCGCGCAGCCGCGGGTCCTGCGTGAGGGTGCCATCACGATCGAGGCCGTCGCCGAGGTCCTCGACGTCGACCCCGACTCACTGCGTGGGTGAGATGCCGCCGGGCATCGGTTCGACGGGTGACCCGCAGATCGACGCGCTGATCGAGCGGGAGTCGACCCGCCGGCGGACGTGGCTCCAGCTGCTCGCGAGCGAGACCGAACCGACTTCCGGGGTGCGGGCCGCGATGGCCTCGACCTTCGACTCGAAGTACGCCGAGGGGCGCCCCGGGTCCCGCTATCACGGTGGGTGCGAGGTCGTCGACGAGCTCGAGGAGCTCGCGATCGGCCGGGCGCGGGACCTCTTCGGCGCCGGTCACGTCGACGTCCAGCCGCTGTCGGGGAGTGCGGCGAATCTCGCCGTCCATGCCGCGTTCGCCCAACCGGGCGACCCCGTGCTCGCGCTGCGGCTCGAACACGGCGGGCACCAGACCCACGGTTCGCGCGCCAACTTCTCCGGGCGCTGGTTCTCGCCGCTGCACTACGAGGTGCGCCGCGACGATGAGCTCGTCGACTACGACCAGGTACGGGAACTCGCCCTGGTGCACCGGCCGCGGATGCTGGTCGCGGGCGCCACGTCGTATTCGCGCTCCTTCGACTACCCGCTGCTCCGCGAGATAGCAGACGAGGCCGAGTGCATCCTCCTGGTCGACGCCGCGCATCTCGCCGGACACGTCGCCGCCGGGCTCCTCCCGTCGCCGGTGCCGCACGCCGACGTCGTCACTTTCTCCACCAACAAGGTCTTCCGCGGGCCCCGCGGCGGCATCATCCTGGCGCGCACCGAACATGCAGACGCGTTGCGCAAGGCGGTCCACCCGTTCATCCAGGGCGGTCCGTCCATGCACGCGATCGCCGCGAAGGCCGTCACCTTCCACGACGCCGGTACCGAGGAGTTCGCCGACTACGTGCGGGCGACCGCGCGCATCGCGACCGACCTCGCCGACGCGTTGACCGCCCGCGGGCTGCGCGTGGTCTCCGGGGGCACGGACATCCATCTCGCGGTGGTCGACGTCGCCGCGCTCGGCATCTCCGGGTCCGAGGCGCAGGATCGTCTCAACCGATCGGGGATCGTGGTCGACAAAGCCGTCCTGCCCTTCGACGACCGTCCCGTCGCCGAGGGCTCGGGCATCCGGATCGGCACCCCGGCGGCCACCTCCCGGGGCCTGACCGCGGACATGATCCCGGCGGTCGCCGATGCGATGCTGGCCGCGATGTCGACCGACGATCTCGCGACGCACGATCGGATCCACCGTGAGATCAGCAGCCTCGCATGCGGGTAGCGTTGTCCGGGTGTCCGATACGTCCCCAGCGACCTCCACGGTGGGAGTGGTGAGCCGATGATCGACGCCGCCCCGGTGGTGCTCGCGGCCGCGACCGACGGGGGAGGGGCCGGTGTCCCGCTGCGCGAGTTGCTGCTCGTCGGTCTGACCGCTGCCGCGATGACGTATCTGCTGACCTCGGCGGTGCGCGTGTTCGCGATCAAGGCCGGCGCGGTCGCCGTACCGCGCGTGCGCGACGTCCACGTGATCCCGACCCCGCGACTCGGCGGTCTCGGCATGTTCGGCGGGGTGGTGGCCGGAATCGCGCTCGCCGCCAACCTGCCCGCACTCAACCGGGGATTCGCCTACACCACCGACATGACCGCGGTGATCACCGCGGGCACGGTGATCGTCCTGGTCGGTGTCGTCGACGACCGGTGGGGCCTCGACGCGCTGACGAAGTTCGTCGGGCAGCTGACCGCCGCCGGGGTGCTCGTTCTCCTCGGCATCTCCTGGATCCAGGTGCCGGTGCCGTTCGCCGACATCGGGACCATCGTGCTGGATCCGCTTCAGGCGGGCCTCCTCACCGTGGCCGTCACGGTGGCGACCATCAACGCGATCAACTTCGTCGACGGCCTCGACGGTCTCGCCGCCGGTCTGGGACTCATCGCCGCGGCCGCGATCTGCATGTTCTCGCTCGGCCTGCTCCGCGATCAGGGCGGCGACGTCAGCTACTACCCGCCGGCGCTCATCGCCGTCGCACTCGCCGGGGCCTGTCTCGGCTTCCTGCCGCACAACTTCTCGCCGGCCCGGATCTTCATGGGCGACTCCGGGGCGATGCTGATCGGGCTCATGCTGGCAGCCGCCTCGACGAGTGCGTCGGGTCGTATCGCGGTCAACGCCTACGGCCCGGCCGACATCTTCACCCTGCTGTCACCGCTGATCCTCGTGGCGGCCGTGGTCTTCATCCCGATGCTCGACATGCTGCTCGCGGTGATCCGCCGGACCCGTGCCGGAGTCGGCTTCTACACCCCGGACAAGATGCACCTGCACCACCGTCTGCTCGAACTCGGGCATTCCCAGCGCCGCGTCGCTCTGATCATCTACCTCTGGGTCGGGGTCCTGGCCTTCTCCGCCGCGGCGAGCACCCTGTTCCCGCTGTCGGTGGTCGCGCCCATGTTCGGCGGGGGACTGGTGGTCGCCCTGCTGGTCACGATGGCGCCCCGGTTGCAGCGCCGGTTCGCCGAGCTCAGGACCTCGACGAAAGCGTTCCGGTGAGGTCCACGTGGGCTTCCGGTAATGTCCGGTTCCGACCGAGCGCACCCTTGGTAAGGGCACGGTAAAGCTCGTGTACTATCGGCCGTAGTAGTTGTGGCCCGGGCGCCGACGGTGATCGCCGGCGGTTCCCGCGAGCCGCGACTCATACCCCCCGGTAAGACCTTCGGGGTGGTGTTGGTAGGGTCACACCAAACGCGAGCTGTTGCCTGGCGGCCACTGGCTGCTGCACGCACGCGGGTGCCCCGTGCCGTCGGTATGGATTCAACGAGCTGAGGAGAGGGACATGGAGACTTCTGCCCCTGATTCAGCCCCCGTCTATCCGCAGGCGCCCACCGGTCTGCGTCGTCCGGCCCTTATCGCCGGAGGCGTGACGCTCGTGGTCGCGGTGGTCTCGATCCTCGTCGGTCATCCCCTCTTCGCAGTGTTCTTCCTGCTCGGAGTCGCGGGAATCCTGGTCAACGCACTGCTCGTCAAGCGTGCCGTCGACACGGTCACCGCCGAGTTGAACCCCCGCAAAACCGCACTTGCTCTCAACTCCGCCATGCGACTCGGTGCCATCACGGTGCTCGCTCTGCTGGCGGCGTTTCTGGTCCAACCCGACGGGTTGGGCGCGATGTTCGGACTCGCCATCGGCCAGGTGGTCTTGGTGCTGAACACGGTCATTCCGGTGATGAAAGGACTTCGTAGCCAACCATGACGACCGCCCTCTACCTAGCCGCAGAGGATGGAGAATCATCCATCCAGGTGGGTCATTACACCAAGTTCGAGCTCTTCGGGTTGACCTTCAACCTGGAGACCATCATCGCCACGGCGCTCGCGGCGGCGATCATGCTCGCGCTGGCGTTCTACCTGAAGTCCAAGGTCACCTCGACGGGTGTGCCGTCGGGTGTGCAGCTCTTCTGGGAGACCGTCACCGTCCAGATGCGCAGCCAGGTCGAGAGCGCCATCGGCATGAAGGTCGCCCCGTACGTCCTGCCGCTGGCCGTCTCCCTGTTCACCTTCATCCTGATCTCGAACTGGCTGTCGATCCTGCCGGTGCAGGTCGGTCACCACGAGATCCTCAAGCCGCCCGCCGCGGACGTGAACTTCGCCTACGCGCTCGCGGTCTTCGTCTTCATCTGGTACCAGGCGGCCGGCTTCAAGCAGCGTGGTCTGCTGGGCCACCCCAAGCGCATCCTGAAGGGTCACGTCACCTTCCTCGCACCGATCAACGTGATCGAGGAGTTCACCAAGCCGATCTCGCTCTCGCTGCGACTCTTCGGCAACGTGTTCGCCGGCAGCATGATGGTCGCACTGATCGCACTGTTCCCGCCGTACATCATGTGGGCGCCCAACGCGATCTGGAAGTCCTTCGAGCTGTTCGTCGGCCTGATCCAGGCGTTCATCTTCGCGCTGCTGACGATCCTCTACTTCTCGCAGTCGATGGAGACCGAGGATCACTGACCGCCCGAGCAGGGCACCTCGCGGGGTGAGAACGCCGCGACCACAACCGCACATGACCGACCTGCGTCGGCGCCTGTCGTCGCAGCCACAGACCTGACACACCAGTTGTCAGCAACCGAAAGGGAAATATCACAATGGATCCTTACATTGGCCTCGGCGCACTCATCGGTGGCGGCCTGATCATGGCCGGTGGCGCCGTTGGTGCCGGTATCGGTAACGGCCTGGCCGGTAGCCAGCTCATCGCCGGTATCGCTCGCCAGCCGGAGGCTCAGGGTCGTCTGTTCACCCCGTTCTTCATCACCGTTGGTCTGGTTGAGGCCGCTTACTTCATCAACCTGGCCTTCATGGCGCTCTTCGTGTTCGCCACCCCGATCAGCGCCGGCTGATCACCGCTCTCCCTTTTGTCGCCGAGTAGAAACGACACCTCACCACAATGACGCTTGCTGCAGAGAACTTCCTGCTTCCGAATGGAACGTTCTTCGTTGTCCTGCTCATCTTCGTGATTTTGCTGCTGGTCATCCGCAAGTTCGTGGTTCCGCCGATTCAGCAGGTCCTCGAGGAGCGGGACGAGATGATCCACCGCACCGCGGAGGACAATCGGACTGCCGCCGCCGAATTCGAGGATGCGGACGTGCAGTTCCGTTCGCTCCTCAAGGAAGCGCGCGGTGAGGCCACCGCCAAGCGCGACGAAGCTCGCGCCGAGGGCCGTGAACAGCTGAACGAGATGAAGCAGCGAGCGACCGCCGAGGCCGACGCTGCCCTGCAGTCGACCAGCTCCGAGCTGGCGGCTCAGGGTGAGCAGGCGGCATCGACGGCTGCAGCTGATGTGGACACACTCGCCAAGACCCTCGCGGCGCGTGTGCTCGGTGTCGACTCGGCCACTCTTTCCGACACCCGATCGACGAGCGGAGCGGTGAACTGATGGCTGCCAACACTGAGACCGAATCCGACCAGGGCCCCATCGGTACCTGGCTCCACGACATCGGTGCTGCTTTCGACCCTGCGATCTTCATCGCTCAGCTCTTCGGCTTCGCGGTCATCATCTTCCTGCTGTGGAAGTACGTCCGCCCGCCGGTGCAGAAGATGATGCGTGATCGGCAGGAGACGGTGCGCACCCAACTCGCCGAGGCCGAAGCCGCCAAGAAGCGGGTCGCCGAAGGCAAGAAGGCTCGTGAGAAGGCCGTGACCGAGGCCAAGGCCGAGGCCGAGCAGCTGAAGAAGGACGCCGCGGCCGATGCCGAGGCGATCACCTCCGACATCCGCGCCCAGGCCGATCACGAGGTCAAGCGCATCTCCGAGCACGGCCGCAACCAGGTCGCGCTGGTGCGGGCGAACCTGGTTCGTCAGCTTCGTACCGACCTCGGTCTCGCCGCGGTCGACAAGGCCGGCGAACTCGTGCGCAACCACCTCGCCGACGACTCGGCCCAGGCCGCGAGTGTCGACCGGGTCATCGACGAGCTCGAGGAGATGTCCTCCGGATCGTCGTCGGCGGTTCCGTCGAGCGCCAAGCTCGTCGGTCTGCACGCCATGCGTGCCGCCAGCCGCGACGCCGCTCTCGCGGTGTCGGACAAGTTCGACTCGGCTGCGAGCGATCTCGACGGTGCGGCGCTCGCCGCGGCGTCGGGTGATCTGACCGCGGCCATCAACCTCCTCGGCGAGAACCCGGTGCTGCGCAAGCGACTGGTCGAGGACGACGAGAACGCCGCCGGCAAGAACTCGCTGGTGCACACCCTGTTCGACGGCAAGGTGGCCCCGGTGGTCGTGGAGGTTCTCGCAACCGCCTCGACTCAGCGGTGGTCGTCGTCGGGCGATTTCATCACCGCCCTGCGTCGCCAGAACTCGCTGATCGTGCTCACCGCCGCCGAGCGTGACGGGGTCATCGAGCAGGTCGAGGACGAGCTGTTCCGGGTCAGCCGGATCCTGGAGGCCAACCCGCAGCTCGCGTCGCTGCTCTCCGATCACGGCAAGGACGCCGACAAGCGCGTCGACCTCCTGCAGAAGCTGGTGGGGGAGAAGGTCAGCGGCCACACCTGGACGCTGCTGTCCTCGACCGTCCGCCTGCTGAACGGTCAGGCCGCCGATGTCGCCGTCGATCAGCTCGCCGAGCTGGCCGCCGCCCGACGCGGCGAATCGGTCGCCCACGTCGTGTCGGCCTCCGAACTGGCCGACGCACAGGTCGAGCGCCTCGCGACCGTCCTCGGCGGGATCTACGGCCGCACCATCTCGGTGCAGACCGAGGTCCAGCCCGAACTGCTGGGCGGCCTGCGGATCAGCGTCGGCGACGAGGTCATCGACGCCGATGTCGCCACGCGCCTCGCGAAGGCAGCCGAGACGCTGCCGCGCTGACGCAGCTCGACCCTGACCACCCGAACACCCAAGCCCGAGCCCTAAAGCCTCAGAGCTAATCAAGGAAAGACGAGAACCCATGGCGGAGTTGACGATCTCACCAGACGAGATTAAGGGAGCGATCGAGCAGTACGTCTCGTCGTTCGAAGCCGAAGCGTCGCGTGACGAGGTCGGTATGATCACCGATACGTCGGACGGTATCGCTCACGTCAGCGGACTGCCCAGCGCAATGGCCAACGAGCTCCTCGAGTTCCCCGGCGGCGTCCTCGGCGTCGCGCTGAACCTCGACGAGGACGAGATCGGCGCCGTCATCCTGGGTGACTACGAGTCCCTGGAAGAAGGCCAGCAGGTCAGCCGTACCGGCAACGTGCTCTCCGTGCCCGTCGGCGACGCCTTCCTCGGCCGCGTGGTCGATCCCCTCGGCGCCCCGATCGACGGACAGGGCGACATCGAGGCCGAAGAGCAGCGCGTCCTGGAGCTGCAGGCCGCCTCGGTGCTCGAGCGCCAGCCCGTCGAGGAGTCCCTCGCCACCGGCATCAAGGCCATCGACGCCATGACCGCCATCGGCCGCGGACAGCGTCAGCTCGTCATCGGCGACCGCAAGACCGGCAAGACCGCCGTCTGCATCGACGCCATCCTGAACCAGAAGGCCAACTGGGAGACCGGCGACCCCACCAAGCAGGTCCGCTGCATCTACGTCGCGATCGGTCAGAAGGGTTCGACCATCGCCGGCGTCAAGTCCGCTCTCGAAGAGGCCGGCGCGATGGAGTACACCACCATCGTCGCGGCCCCGGCCTCGGACTCGGCCGGCTTCAAGTGGCTCGCCCCGTACACCGGTTCGGCCATCGGTCAGCACTGGATGTACCAGGGCAAGCACGTCCTCATCGTGTTCGACGACCTGACCAAGCAGGCCGAGGCCTACCGCGCCATCTCGCTGCTGCTGCGCCGCCCGCCGGGCCGCGAGGCATACCCGGGTGACGTCTTCTACTTGCACTCGCGCCTCCTGGAGCGTTGTGCGAAGCTCTCCGACGAGCTCGGCGGCGGCTCGATGACCGGTCTGCCGATCATCGAGACCAAGGCGAACGACGTCTCTGCGTTCATCCCGACCAACGTCATCTCGATCACCGACGGCCAGGTCTTCCTGGAGTCGGACCTGTTCAACAAGGGTGTCCGCCCCGCCATCAACGTCGGTACCTCGGTGTCGCGCGTCGGTGGTGCCGCACAGACCAAGGGCCTCAAGAAGGTCTCGGGTTCGCTGCGTCTGGAGCTGGCCCAGTTCCGCGAGCTGGAGGCCTTCTCGGCCTTCGCCTCCGACCTCGACGATGCGTCGAAGGCGCAGCTCGAGCGCGGTGCCCGCTGGGTCGAGATGCTCAAGCAGGACCAGTACAGCCCCTTCTCGGTCGAGGACCAGATCGTCTCGATCTACCTCTGCGGTGAGGGTCACTACGACTCGGTGCCGGTCGACGACGTGCGCAACTTCGAGACCCAGCTGCTGAGCCACCTGCACCACAACGCGAAGGGTGTCTACGACTCGATCGCCGGCGGCAAGGCGCTCGCCGACGACCAGGCCGAGGCCCTCGTCGCCGAGACCAACAAGTTCAAGAACGGCTACCTCACCCACGACGGCCGTCGCGTGGTCAACGAGGCCGAGGCGCAGGCAATGGATGCCGAGAACGTCGAGAACGAAGAGATCAAGATCCGCAAGTGATCTCAGACGTCAACGGACATTGCGATAAGGAAGGGGTGAGGGCTCATGGCCAGCATTCGTGAGCTGCGCTCACGCATCCGGTCGGTCCAGTCGACCAAGAAGATCACCAAGGCTCAGGAGCTGATCGCGACCTCGCGTATCACGAAGGCCCAGGGTCGCGTCGCGGCGGCGAAGCCGTACTCGGAAGAGATGACGACGGTGCTCTCCGAGCTCGCGAGCAACTCGGGCTACCTGGACAACCCGCTGCTGAACGAGCGTGAGAATCCCAAGCGTGCGGCGATCCTGGTGGTCACCAGCGATCGCGGTATGTGCGGTGGTTACAACGCCAACGTGCTCAAGGCGACCCGTGAGCTCATCGCGCTGCTGCGCGAGGAGGGCAAGGAAGCCGTGCTCTTCGTGATGGGTCGAAAGGGTGTGGGGTTCTTCAACTTCCGCGGCCTGACCGTCTCGGATTCGTGGACCGGCTTCTCGGAGGCCCCGAAGTACTCCGACGCCAGCACCGCGACGCAGTTCCTGGTGGATCTGTTCGTGGCCGGCTCGGGCACCGAGGTCGAGCGTCCGGGTGGCGACGGCGTCCTCGAGGGCGTCGACGAACTGCACCTGGTCTACACCCGGTTCCAGTCGATGCTGTCGCAGGTGCCGGAGGTTCGCCGGGTGGCGCCGCTGGTCGTGTCCGAGGACGACGATCCGTCCGACGACACCCCGTTCCGGAACTACACGTTCGAGCCGGGTGCGGATGCGCTGCTCGACGCGCTGCTGCCGAAGTACGTGGCAACGCGGGTGTACGCGGCACTGCTGGATTCGGCCGCGTCGGAGTCGGCTGCTCGCCGTACCGCCATGAAGGCGGCGACCGACAACGCCGAGGAACTGGCCAAGACGCTGTCGCGTGAGGCCAACCAGCTCCGCCAGGCCCAGATCACCCAGGAAATCAGCGAGATCGTCGGTGGTTCGAGCGCACTGGCCACCTAGCCACCGCGCCCCCGAGTCCTGACGACGAGAACCAATACTTCGATCAAGAGGAAGTGACCCAAGCACCATGACCGCAGCAGTAGAAAACCCCTCCGCGCAGTCGGCGGGTTCCGCCGACGGGCGGGTCGTCCGCATCATCGGCCCCGTGGTCGACGTCGAGTTCCCCCGCGGCTCGATCCCTGAGCTGTTCAACGCCCTGCACGCCGAGGTCACCCTCTCCTCGGTTGCCAAGACCCTGACCCTCGAGGTCGCGCAGCACCTCGGCGACAACCTGGTGCGCACCATCTCGATGCAGCCCACCGACGGCCTGGTCCGCGGTGCGCCCGTCTCCGACACCGGCAAGTCGATCGTCGTGCCGGTCGGCGACGTCGTGAAGGGCCACGTTTTCAACGCCCTCGGCGACTGCCTCGACAGCCCCGGCCTGGGTCGTGACGGCGAGCAGTGGAGCATCCACCGCAAGCCTCCGGCCTTCGACGAGCTCGAGGGCAAGACCGAGATCCTCGAGACCGGTATCAAGGTCATCGACCTGCTGACCCCGTACGTCAAGGGCGGCAAGATCGGTCTGTTCGGTGGTGCGGGCGTCGGCAAGACCGTCCTCATCCAGGAGATGATCACGCGTATCGCGCGTGAGTTCTCCGGCACCTCGGTGTTCGCCGGCGTCGGCGAGCGCACCCGTGAGGGCACCGACCTCCACCTCGAGATGGAGGAGATGGGCGTTCTCCAGGACACCGCCTTGGTGTTCGGTCAGATGGACGAGCCGCCGGGCACGCGTATGCGCGTGGCGCTGTCGGCGCTGACCATGGCGGAGTACTTCCGCGATGTGAAGCACCAGGACGTGCTGCTGTTCATCGACAACATCTTCCGCTTCACGCAGGCGGGCTCGGAGGTCTCGACCCTCCTCGGCCGTATGCCGTCCGCGGTGGGTTACCAGCCGACCCTGGCCGACGAGATGGGCGAGCTCCAGGAGCGCATCACCTCGACCAAGGGCCGCTCGATCACCTCGCTGCAGGCGATCTACGTCCCCGCCGACGACTACACCGACCCGGCGCCGGCGACCACCTTCGCGCACCTCGATGCGACCACCGAGCTCTCGCGGCCGATCTCGCAGCTGGGTATCTACCCGGCCGTGGACCCGCTGACCTCGACCTCGCGAATCCTCGAGGCCTCGATCGTGGGCGACGAGCACTTCCGCGTCGCCAACGAGGTCAAGCGCATCCTGCAGAAGTACAAGGAGCTGCAGGACATCATCGCCATCCTCGGTATGGACGAGCTCTCCGAAGAGGACAAGGTCACGGTGCAGCGTGCTCGCCGTATCCAGAAGTTCCTCGGCCAGAACTTCCTCGTCGCCGAGAAGTTCACCGGTCAGAAGGGCTCGGTCGTCCCGCTCGCGGACACCATCGAGGCATTCGACCGTGTCGCCAAGGGCGAGTTCGACCACCTGCCCGAGCAGGCGTTCAACAGCTGCGGTGGACTCGACGACGTGGAGGCCGCCGCCGCCAAGATCGCCGGAAAGTAGCGGTAATCCATGGCTGAGAAGTCCTTCCACGTGGAGGTTGTCTCCGCGGATTCGAGCCTGTACTCGGGCGAGGCCACGTTCCTGATCGCGCAGACCACGGTCGGCGAGCTGGGCATCCTGGCCAACCACGAGCCGCTCCTGGGCCAGCTGGTCCCGGGTGGCTTCGTGGTGATCGTCGAGGAGAACGGCAATCGCCGCGCGGCCGCGGTCGAGGGCGGATTCCTGTCCGTCACCGGCGAGGCCGTCACAGTGCTCGCGGAGTCGGCCGACTGGGCCGACGACGTCGACGTCAACGCGGAGAAGACCGCACTCGAGCAGGCTGAGCCGGACTCCCCGGAGTACCACCGTGCTCACGCGCGTTTGACTGCGGCACAGCAGCTTTCGAAGTAGCACCCGCGCTCGCGCGACGGTCACCTCGGCCGGTCATCGGATATGCATCCGGTGACCGGCCGAGGTCGTTTCGCGCCCGATGTGCGTGATCTGGCATGCTGGATCCACATCCCTTGTCCCGCTCGTCGGGTCATGCCGTCGATGATCGATCAGGATCTCCGACGGCGGACCGGACGTTTGCGGTGACCGCACAAAGGAGTAGGTGATGACGCTGCTGGTCGTATTGCTCAGTGTGCTGCTGGCGGTGGCCGTCATCGTCTGCGTTCTGCTCGCGGTGCGTCTGGCCCAGCTCCGACGCGTCGGCACCCCGATCCTGCTGCGCACCATCCCCGCAGAGGTAGATCACGGCTGGCGTCACGGCACGGTGCGCTACAGCGACGACTCGCTGCGCTACTACCGGCTGGCCTCACTGCGTCCGGGCCCCAACGTCACCTTCGCCCGTCAGGGCATCGAGATCGCGGGCCGGCGACGCCCCGAGGGAACCGAGATGGAGATCCTCGACGGCATGGTGATCCTGCAGGTACAGACCACCGGCAAGACCCACACCATCGGCAAGGGTTCCGATGGTGCGGGCTCGGACGGCAAGGTCAAGGACGGTTACGAGCTCGCCATGGGCCCGGGCGCGGTCACCGCGTTCCAGTCCTGGCTGGAGTCCCGGCAGTCTGCACGGTCACAGCGGCGCAAGAGCGCCTGAGTCCGTCAGACGGGCGGGATCGTCCTGTCTCCGGGGCCTACCAGGTCTCGGACCTCTCAGCTGTCGGACGACTCCGGACGCTCCCGGTTGCCGCCCGGAACCCACTTCACGTCACCGAGGGTGCCGTCAGGAGCCCGGTTGGCCACCCGCGACAGGATGAACAGCAGGTCGGACAGGCGGTTGAGGTACTTCGCCGGAAGGACGCTCGTGTTGTCCGGATAGGCGGCCACCGCGGCCCACGCCGAACGTTCCGCGCGACGGGTCACCGTGCGGGCCTGATGCAGTAGTGCCGCCAACGGGGTTCCGCCCGGCAGGATGAACGAGTCCAACGGCGGAAGCTCGGAGCCGAAGTCGTCGCACCAGCGCTCGAGGGCGTCGATGTACTCCTGGGCGATCCGCAGCGGCGGGTACTCCGGGTTCTCGACGATCGGCGAGGACAGGTCGGCGCCGGCGTCGAACAGGTCGTTCTGCACGGTGGACAACACCGCGGCGATGTCGGCGGGTACGTCACCGCCGAGAGCCAACGCCATGCCGATCGCGCCGTTGGCTTCGTCACAGTCGGCATAGGCGACAACACGCGGATCGGTCTTGGGAACGCGCGAGAAGTCACTCAAACCGGTCGAACCGTCGTCGCCGGTGCGGGTGTAGATCCTCGTCAGATGAACGGCCATGCGTTGAATGTACTGCGTGCGATGAGCGCCGGACGGCGGCGGATAAGGTGGCATGCGTGAGCGATCGGTTTCTGGTGACGGGCGGGGCACGTCTGTCCGGTGAGGTGTCGGTGGGTGGCGCCAAGAACAGCGTGCTGAAGCTGATGGCGGCGGCGTTGCTGGCCGAGGGGACGACGGTGCTGACCAACGCGCCCGAGATCGCCGACGTGCCGTTGATGGCCGACGTCCTGCGCGGTCTGGGTGCCGTCGTGGAGATGGACGGCGACACCGTCTCGATCACGGCCCCGGCCGAACCGAAGTTCCATGCCGATTTCGCGGCCGTCCGCCAGTTCCGCGCCTCGGTGTGCGTCCTCGGACCGCTGATGGCCCGGTGCCATCGGGCTGTCGTGGCCCTCCCGGGCGGCGACGCGATCGGGTCGCGGCCCCTGGACATGCATCAGGCGGGTCTGCGCGCGCTGGGCGCGACCAGCTCGATCGAGCACGGCTGCGTGGTGGCCGAGGCCGACGCACTCGTCGGCGCGCCGATCGCGCTCGAGTTCCCGTCGGTGGGTGCCACCGAGAACATTCTGATGGCGGCGGTCCTGGCCGAGGGCCAGACGACCATCGACAACGCCGCACGCGAGCCGGAGATCGTCGATCTCTGCGTGATGTTGCAGCAGATGGGTGCGCAGATCGAGGGAGCAGGCACCTCGACGCTGACCGTGAACGGCGTCGACCGCCTGCATCCCGCTACCCACCGGGTGGTGGGGGACCGCATCGTCGGTGCCACGTGGGGGATCGCCGCCGCGATGACGCGCGGTGACGTGACCGTCCGGGGTGTGCAGCCCGAGCATCTGCAGCTCGTGCTGAACAAGCTCGTCGACACCGGCGCCCGCGTCGACACGTTCGACGACGGCTTCCGGGTGCGTCACGACAACCGGCCGGTCGCGGTCAACGTCTCGACGCTGCCGTTCCCCGGTTTCCCCACCGACCTGCAGCCGATGGCGATCGGCCTCGCCGCCATCTCCGAGGGCATGTCCGTCATCACCGAGAACGTCTTCGAGGCCCGGTTCCGCTTCGTCGAGGAGATGGTCCGCCTCGGGGCAGACGCACGCACCGACGGCCACCACGCGGTCATCCGCGGAATCGAGAAGCTCTCGAGCGCGCCCGTCTGGTGTTCGGACATCCGCGCCGGCGCCGGTCTGGTGCTCGCCGGCCTCGTTGCCGACGGCGTCACCGAGGTGCACGACGTCGAACACATCGACCGCGGCTACCCGCACTTCGTCGAGATCCTCCGCAGTCTCGGCGGCGAGATCGAGCGCGTCTCCGACTGACCCGTGGGTGCCGACCTGTCCGATCGGACAGGTGGTACCCCCGTCCCGATGGGCCGACCCTGTCCGCCAAGGGTCAGGACCCCTTGTGGCCGTTGTGATCTGAGCGACATTCTCGTTGTGACAGACCCAACCGTCACAAGGAGTTCACCCCCATGGCCATTGAGCTGAACCAGATCTGGAATTTCCCGATCAAGGAGTTCCACCCGTTCCCGAAGGCGAAGCTGGGCGTCGGTGCGCACGACATGCTCGGTGTCGAGGCCAAGGAACTGGGTATGACCCGTGCCCTGCTGATGACAACCGGCCTCCGCGGTTCCGGCATCATCGAGGAACTGATCGGCAAGATCGAGTACCAGGGCGTCGACGTGGTCCTCTACGACCAGGTGGAGTCCAACCCCAAGGACTACAACGTCATGGACGCCGCCGCGCTGTACCAGTCGGAGAAGTGCGACGGCATCATCTCGGTCGGCGGTGGTTCGAGCCACGACGCCGCCAAGGGCGCCCGCATGGTGATCGCCCACGACGGCCGCAACATCAACGAGTTCGAGGGCTTCTCGAAGGCCACCAACAAGGAGAACCCGAAGCACATCGCGGTCTCGACCACCGCGGGCACCGGCTCGGAGACCTCCTGGGCCTACGTCATCACCGACACCTCGGACATGAACAACCCGCACAAGTGGGTCGCTTTCGACGACACCTGTCTCGTCGACCTCGCGATGGACGACCCGCTGCTGTACTACCCCTGCCCGGAGCATTTCACCGCGTTCTGCGGGTTCGACGTCCTCGCCCACGCCAGTGAGCCGTACGTCTCGCGGCTGGACTTCGCGCCGTCGCTCGGCAACGCGAAGTACTCGATCGAACTGATCGCCAAGCACCTGCGGACCGCGGTCTACGATCCGCGCAACCTCGAGGCGCGCACGGGAATGATGCACGCGCAGTACATCTCGGCGCAGGCGTTCAACTCCGGCGGTCTCGGCCTGGTGCACAGCCTGTCCCATGCGGTGAGCGCCTTCTACGACAGCCACCACGGCCTCAACAACGCCATCGCGCTGCCCCGCGTGTGGGAGTACAACCTGCCCTCCCGCTTCGAGCGCTACGCCGAGATCGCCGCACTTCTCGGCGTCGACACCTCCAAGATGACCACCGTGCAGGCCGCCGACGCCGCGGTCGAGGAGGCCATCCGCCTGTCGAAGGACCTCGGCATCCCGGACAACTTCGGACAGCTGTCGACCAACAGCTACGACAAGAACCGGATGAACACCGGCAAGTACGAGGGTCGCGGCGAGGGCATCGACACCTCGGAGAAGCAGATCCGCGCCATCGCCGAGCACATGATGGGCGACTGGTGCACCCCGGGCAACCCCCGCGAGAGCACCGTCGAATCGCTGATCCCCATGGTCACGCACGCCTTCACCGGCAGCTACTGATCACGCCCAGGGCGTCGAGAGCCACCACGACGCCCGTGGCGGAGCCGTGCCCCGGGAAGGGAGATCCCTTCCGGGGCAAGAGGTTCCGTCCCACCCCATCGATCCGACGAAGGAAGGTCTGGCGACCCGATGACGCACACCTCCACCGGTCTGGCCCGTCTTGCAGATGCCGACGAGACCGCTCGCTTCGCCTCCGCAGAGGAACTGACCGCCGCCCTGGACGAGCAGGGATACCTCATCGGAACCGAGCTGGCGGTCGTCGTGCACCTGGCGACACTGCTCGACCGTCCGCTGCTCCTCGAAGGGCCGGCCGGTGTCGGCAAGACCGAGCTCGCCAAGGCGCTGGCCGCGGCCTCGGGGCGCGAGCTCATCCGTCTGCAGTGTTACGAGGGACTCGACGACTCGCGCGCCCTCTACGAGTGGGACTACGCCCGCCAGCTGCTCCACGTGCAGATGCTGCGCGATCGCATCAGCGCCGAGTTGGCCGCGGAGACAAGCCTTTCGGCGGCATCGGCAGCCCTGGCGCGGACGGAGGTCGGCGTGTACACCGAGGACTTCCTGGTGGCCCGGCCGCTGCTGGCCGCGATCACCTCGACCACCCCCACCGTGCTCCTCGTCGACGAGATCGATCGCACGGACGAGGCGATGGAGGCGGTCATGCTCGAGGTGCTCGCCGAACGCCAGGTGTCGGTCCCCGAACTCGGCACGTTCACCGCGCGGTCGTCGCCGTGGGTGATCCTGACCTCCAACGACACCCGGGAACTCTCCCCGGCCCTCAAGCGCAGGTGCCTGCACTTCCAGGTCGGCTATCCGGACCCGGAGACCGAGCGCGCCATCGTGGCGGTGCGCGCGCCCGACATCGAGGAGGAAGTCATCGGCGAGGTCGTGGACCTCGCCCGCCGACTCCGCGATCTGCCGCTGCGCAAGAGCCCCTCGATCGCCGAGGTCATCGACGCCGCCCGGGCTGCGTCATATCTCAAGAGCACCGGGTCCCGCCCGGAGGTCGGTTCTGGCCCCGCTCCCGCCGACGCCGCGTTGCTCTCGTTGCTGGTCAAGTTCGGCACCGACCTCGACCTCGCCCGTCGTGTGCTGTCGCCGGCCGCCGCCGACACCACCGTCGCGGAGGTCGGGGTCGACGGCACGACGCCGCAGGGATCGGTCACGGCGCGGGCGTTCGGTGCGGGCCGGGCCCGCAGCGCCGGGGTCCACGCGGGACGATGAGCGTGCTCGCGCCGCCGAAGGGAAGCATCCGCCGCGCGGAGATCCTCGACCTGCTCGCGGTCCTGTTCGGGCAGGCGCTGCGCGGTGCCGGGGTCGCGGCGTCGCCCGCGGAGGTGATCGAGATCCGCCGGACGCTGGCCATCGTCGGGGCCGGCGACCTCGACGTGCTGCGCGCGGCCCTGCGCAGCGTCTCGGTCAAATACGGTTACGAGACAGAGGGTTTCGAGCACGCCTTCGATGTCTTCTTCCTCGACGCCGGGTCCGGGCCAGGTCGGGAGGCGGATCTGCCCCGGCCGCGTGGTGCCGCCGCGGACCTGCCCGACGACGTCGTCTGGGACGAGGAGTTCGAAGGGGCGGCCCGCCGCATCGGCGCCGACGAGCACACCGAGGAGATCGGTGATCTGATGGCCCCCGATCCCGGCGCCGGTGAGCGGCACGGGGAGAGTGCACATCGCGAGGAGAACGACTTCACCGTCTCGGCGGGCGCCGAGCAACTGGGCGTCGACCCGGACAGCGGTTCGGTGAGCGGGGGAGTGACGTACACCGTCGAGATCGACTCCGCCGATTCGGCGACCGTGGGTGAACTCGTCGGTGCCGCCGCCCGGGTGGAGTCCACCCCGCTGGGTCTGACCGGCGCCGCCGCGATCCTGGCCGCGCTCGACGCCTACGACCCGCGCAGCGCGTACGGCACCGACGGGAACGCCGATCTCGACGACGCGCGCCGCGTCGAACTCGAGCGGGCGCTGGCGGCGTTCGTCGATGCGTTCACCGCACGCCTCGAGGCGGCCGGGATCGTCGTGGGCGACGCACTCGGTCAGTCCGCACCGGTGCGCACCGAGCAGGCCGACATCGACCGCGCGTGCCACCGGCTCGTCCAGCGCATGCGCGGTGCACCGCGTCGGGTGATCCGTCCCGGTGACCGCGGGACCCTCGACATCCGCGCCACGATGCGCGCCGCGGTGGCGACCGACGGGGTGCCGGCCGAACTGTGGCGCCGGCGTCCGCGGCGCGGTCCGGTGCGCCTCCTGGTCCTGGTCGACGTCTCGCTGTCGGTCCGGCCGGTCACCGGTTTCATCCTGCGGCTCGCCCAGACCCTGCACGGTTTCGGCGACCGTTGCGAGGTCGTCGCCTTCGTCGATCGTCCCGTACGCGTCACCACGGCGCTCCGGGCGGCGTCCGCCGATGCCGCACTGGCCGCGGTGCTCGCCGCCGACGGCCTCGACCTGGCCGCGACGAGTGACTACGGACAGATGTTCGCCGGGTTGCTGGGCGAGTTCGGCGACCTCGTCACGCCGCGTACCTCGGTGCTCGTCGTCGGCGACGCGCGCAGCAACGGATTCGACGCGCGCACCGACCTCGTCGCCGAGATCGGTCGACGCGCGCACCGCCTTGCCTGGGTGACCCCGGAACCGTCGCGCTACTGGTCCCAGACGGGCTGCGCGATGGCCGACTACGCCGAACACTGCAGCGGCGTGGTCAGCGTGCGGGACGGCGCCGAGATGCTTGCGCGCTGTGATGAACTTGGTGCAGCGCTGAGGTGACGTGAGTAGCGTCGAATGTGCCGGTGGCGCACAACCACATCATCGGCCCGCGGTGATCGGAGGACAACGGATGCAGGGTGGCACGCGCCGACGCAGCGCCGGTCATGTCGCCAAGTTCCACGCCCCCGAGATCGTGCTCGGACCGGGCGCATTCGGCGAGGTACCGCTCGCGACGTCGGGCCTCGGGATGCGCCGTCCGCTGGTGGTGAGCGACCGCGGTCTGGAAGGCACCCCCTGGTACGCACGGCTGATGTCGGGGCTGGCCGACGCCGGACTTCACGCGACCGCCTTCGTCGACGTGTCGCCCAACCCGCGCGCCGGTGAGGTCACCGCCGCGTTCCTCGCGTACAACTCGCACGACGCGGACGGGCTCGTGGCGCTCGGCGGCGGATCGGTCATCGACGCCGCCAAAGGGGTCGCGGTGCTCGCCTCCAACGGCGGCCACATCCTGGAGTACGAGGGGATCGATCGCGCCCACCGGCCGTTGCCCCCGCTCGTCGCGGTCCCGACGACCGCGGGCAGCGGCGCCGACGTCTCGCAGTTCTGCATCATCAACGACGCGGAACGCCGCACCAAGGTCACCATCATCGGCCGGTCGCTGGTGCCCGACCTGTCGGTGAGCGATCCGGAACTGCTCACCACGGTGCCGGCCGAGGTCACCGCACAGGTCGGTATGGATGTGCTGACCCACTGTGTCGAGGCGTACGTCTCGCTCGCGCACGGGCACATGACCGATTCGCTTGCGCTGGAATCCATCCGCGGCGTCTGGACGCACCTCGAACGACTCGTCGACGATCCGCTCGACAAGGTCGCGGCCGAGGAGATGTCGCTGGCGTCGCTGCGGGCGGGGATGGCGTTCACCAACGCGATCCTCGGCGCGACCCATGCGATGAGCCACCCGGTCGGCGGGCACTGCGATGCGCCCCACGGAGCGATCAACGCGGTGCTGTTGCCGCACGTCATCCGGTACAACGCGGAGGTGTGCGCCGACGGCTTCGTCGACCTCGCCGAGGCGATCGGACTGCCCACGGACGGGAACGCACGCATGGTCGCCGATCGCCTGGCGGACGCCGTCGCGCGACTGGGGTCCCGGGTCGGGATGCCGGAGTCGTTGGAGCCGTTGGGGGTTCGGGCCGGAGATCTCGACCGTCTCACCACGCACGCTCTCGCGGACTCGTGCATGACCACGAACCCGCGCCGACCACAGGCGCCTGGGATCCGCGATCTGTATGCGGCGGCCCTGTGATGGCCGGCGCCGCGCGGCCCGACCCCGAGCGGGAACCCGCCCGATCCGACCTCGAAAGCCTCGTCGGCCTTCGCAGCGTCAAGGGCAGCCACTACGCCCAATACCGCGGGGTCGAGGCCCGGCTGAGTCGGGTGGTCGGTGCGCTGGAACGGATCTCGCGGGCGCTGGTGCGCACCGCCGAAGGACCCGAGGCGCTGGTGATCGCGGTGGTCGAGGCGGCGCGCGATCATCTGGGCGCCGAGTGGGTGGTCTTCGGCCTCGCCGACGGTCGGCTCGAGCGATCCGCGCCACGCCACCTGATCAGCTCGGGCAGCGGCCGGCTCTACGCCTTCGAAGGATCGGCGACGGCCTCGCCGCCCGACGGTCTGCCCGACGAGGTGCTCAACCGGCTCAACGACATCCTGCGCGGCCACGAACCGCTGCTGCACGGTCCGATCCTGTCCGAGGACCACGTGCACGTGCCGGTCGAGCTCGACGGCAACGTCGTCGGCGGCCTGTCCGCGTGGGCGCCGTCCGGCCGGGTCGTCGACCCGACCGACGTCGTTGTCCTCCGGATTCTGGCCAGTCAGGCGATCGTCGCCCTGCTCAACGCCGAACTGTTCTCCGAGACACACCGCCACGCAGCGGAACTGGCCGAACGGAACGACGAGCTCGAACGCACGCAACGTGAACTGTCCGCCGCGATGCGCGCCACGGTCCTCAACGAGGAGCGGTCACGGATCGCCCGCGAGCTGCACGATTCGGTGACCCAGTCGGTGCTGTCCGCAGGCGTGCAGATCGAGCTGTGTCGCGACCTGGTCGACGGCGCCGCACTCGAGCGCTTGCAGATGGCCGGCCGGCTCACGAAAGAAGCGGTCGAGCAGCTGCGGACGTTCATCTACACGCTCAACAACGCCGCGAGCGTGCCGTCACCGAGCGTCCACGAGGTCCTCACCGAACTGTGCTCCATGCACATGCCGCCGGACCTCACCACCGCGGTCCGCATCCGGGGCCGCTCCCGCGAACTGTCCGACGACGTCCAGCATGCGTTGCTCCGGATCGCGGGGGAAGCGTTGTTCAACGCGGCGATCCACGCGCGCGCCACCGAGGTCACGGTGACGCTCACCTACGCGCCGGACCAGGTATCGCTGTCGGTCGACGACGACGGGGTCGGCGACCCCGACCACCTCCGGCGCGTCCTGCGGACCGCCTCGCTCGGCGACCTCGCCGCCGGACGTCATCGAGGTCTGGCGAACATGGCCTCGCGCGCGGCCGAGCTCGACGGGGAGATCCGGATTCGCCGGTCACGGGCGGGTGGCATTCGGCTGACCGCGATCGTGCCGACGGCTGCGGGGCCGGCAACAGCATCCGATCCCGGAAACACGACCAGGGAGTTCGCGTGAGCACCGACAAGACGACCGGGGATGCGACGAGCAGGGGAAAGCAGGTCAGGCCCATCCGGACCCTGCTCGTCGACGATCACGCCCTGCTCCGGGAAGGGATGCGCTCGCTCCTCGAGCGGGAGGACGTCGTCGAGGTGGTCGGGGAGGCCGGCTCGCACGACGCCGCGCTCGCCGAGGTGAACGCATGCCGCCCGGACGTCGTGGTCGTGGACCTCAAGCTGTCCGCGGGCACCGAGTACGAGGGGCTGCGCCTGATCAAGGACATCTCCCAGCGTCACCCGGAGGTCGCGGCACTCGTGCTCACGACGTTCCTCGACGACGACCTGGTCGTTCGCGCGGTCCGCGCCGGTGCCCCGGGGGTACGTGGTCAAGGACGTCGACACCACCGAACTCGTGCGCGCGATCCAGGCGGTGTCCACCGGTGGCAGCGCATTCGATCCGCGCAGTGCCGCGGTGGTGTTGCGAACGGTGTCGGGGGAGGCGGAGACCACCGAGACGCTCAGCGACCGGGAGCGCGAGGTCTTGCGGTTGCTCGCGGATGGCATGTCCAACAAGCGGATCGGGGAGACGCTCTACATCTCCGAGTCGACCGTGAAGTTCCACATCCGCAACATCATCCGCAAGCTCGGTGTCAGCAAGCGCACCGATGCGGTCTACATCGCCAGCAAGCGCGGTCTCATCTGACCGGCGGCCCTCAGGGGGTGAGGATCAGCCAACCGCCGTGGTCGACGAACACGTGGGCCCCGGAGTGCGCGACGCTGCCGGCCCAGATGTGCAGGTCCGTCTCGGTCAGCCGGAGACGATGCCCGAAGTGTGGGCTGGGCTCCTCCTCGAAGGGGACCGCCACGATCACGCGTCGCCTCGCCACCCGCAGGGCCTCCGACAGCGCCGCCTCCACGCCGGGGGCGTCGAGATGCTCCAGAAGATGGATGAGCGAGACCGTGTCCACGGAGTCGTCGTCGTAGGGGAGAGCGGTCGCGTCGCCGACGGCCGAGTGGACCGGCAGTCCGAGTCGCCGCGATGCGCACGAGAGCAGAGAGACCGCGCCGGGCGAGATGTCGCAGGCCGACACGTCGAACCCGTCCATCGCGCAGGCCAGCGCGAAGAATCCGAAGCACGAACCGACCTCGAGCACCGACGAACCGGTGAGGAGTGAGTGTGCCCGCCGGTGTACCGGTGCGAACGCCGAAGTGCCGTAGCGGAGTTCACGGAGCGAGTTGTCGTAGAACGCCGACCACGCATCTGCGGAGGTTCCCGCCGTTGTCCGGATGATGCCCACCGCAGCGGATTCGAACTGCTCTTGTCCCGACAGGACACCGGCGTCGACCAGTGACACCAGCCCGTCGACGACAACAGAGTCGGAGATCGTCTCCTCGTCGAAGGGATGCGCGATCTGGAGGATGCCGGCCACCCGGCGCCACGACAGGAGGCCGCAGCGGGCGAAACCCCTGGGGACAAGCGCAGATCGAAGGACCTGCGGCCCGCGGTCGCGAACGTCAGATGAGTCGAGAAGCGCAGCCCGGACGGTCGTCGACTGATCGATGGTGGTCATGTATCGACCGTAGGAACATCCTGACCTGCGCATAACTGACCGAGCGGGGACGGGCGCCTGTCCGAAAGGATGGTTCTGCGGCGCACGTCACACCGGCAGGTTTGTCGAAAATGTACGCAGGGCAGACGGTTTCGGCGCTCCTCTGTGGACCGTGACCTGCGGCGATGTCCGACCCGGCAGGTCGCCACCTGGCGATTTGACCCTGGAGAGACGGTTGCGTAACTTTCTTCGAGTCAGCGCGCCACGGCGCCGCCCCGGAAGGCCTGCGAAGGTCTCATTAAGGGGAGTGGAGACCGGGCTTCGCGCAGACCGCCCCCGAACTTCGACTGTGAGACTTCATCTCTCGCAGACGATGTGCGGGGTTGCCAGATCCCTGTGAGTCGCAAATCCTCGGGTTTGCAGCGCGGAGCTTGGGTCTGGTAGGCTGGAAGAGTTGCCCCGGAGACGGGGTGGCGGTGGAAAGTCAGAACGAAGTCTGCTGGTGAAAGCCCTTGTGGGGGTGAGTAGTTGGTGGGTGTGTGTTCTTTGAGAACTCGATAGTGTGATGATGAATTGTCTGATGCCATTTTTTGGCATCGTGCATTCTTTATGGATGTAGATGTTTGTTTTTTGTGTGGCGCTCGGCTTTGTCTGGGTGTCACATGTTTTGCTAGTTTTGGATTGGTCAGGTTTTGCTTTCCTGATTGTGTTGAAACGCTGGCACCCTTGTGGGTGTTGGTTTTGTTTCGCTATTTTTTCATGGAGAGTTTGATCCTGGCTCAGGACGAACGCTGGCGGCGTGCTTAACACATGCAAGTCGAACGGAAAGGCCCAGCTTGCTGGGTACTCGAGTGGCGAACGGGTGAGTAACACGTGGGTGATCTGCCCTGGACTTTGGGATAAGCCTGGGAAACTGGGTCTAATACCGGATATGACCTTGGAGTGCATGCTCTGGGGTGGAAAGCTTTTGCGGTTCAGGATGGGCCCGCGGCCTATCAGCTTGTTGGTGGGGTAATGGCCTACCAAGGCGACGACGGGTAGCCGACCTGAGAGGGTGATCGGCCACACTGGGACTGAGACACGGCCCAGACTCCTACGGGAGGCAGCAGTGGGGAATATTGCACAATGGGCGCAAGCCTGATGCAGCGACGCCGCGTGAGGGATGACGGCCTTCGGGTTGTAAACCTCTTTCACCAGGGACGAAGCGTGAGTGACGGTACCTGGAGAAGAAGCACCGGCCAACTACGTGCCAGCAGCCGCGGTAATACGTAGGGTGCGAGCGTTGTCCGGAATTACTGGGCGTAAAGAGCTCGTAGGCGGTTTGTCGCGTCGTCTGTGAAATTCTGCAACTCAATTGTAGGCGTGCAGGCGATACGGGCAGACTTGAGTACTACAGGGGAGACTGGAATTCCTGGTGTAGCGGTGAAATGCGCAGATATCAGGAGGAACACCGGTGGCGAAGGCGGGTCTCTGGGTAGTAACTGACGCTGAGGAGCGAAAGCGTGGGTAGCGAACAGGATTAGATACCCTGGTAGTCCACGCCGTAAACGGTGGGTACTAGGTGTGGGGCTCATTTCACGAGTTCCGTGCCGTAGCTAACGCATTAAGTACCCCGCCTGGGGAGTACGGCCGCAAGGCTAAAACTCAAAGGAATTGACGGGGGCCCGCACAAGCGGCGGAGCATGTGGATTAATTCGATGCAACGCGAAGAACCTTACCTGGGTTTGACATACACCAGACGCATGTAGAGATACATGTTCCCTTGTGGTTGGTGTACAGGTGGTGCATGGCTGTCGTCAGCTCGTGTCGTGAGATGTTGGGTTAAGTCCCGCAACGAGCGCAACCCTTGTCCTGTATTGCCAGCGGGTTATGCCGGGGACTTGCAGGAGACTGCCGGGGTCAACTCGGAGGAAGGTGGGGATGACGTCAAGTCATCATGCCCCTTATGTCCAGGGCTTCACACATGCTACAATGGCTGGTACAGAGGGCTGCGATACCGTGAGGTGGAGCGAATCCCTTAAAGCCAGTCTCAGTTCGGATTGGGGTCTGCAACTCGACCCCATGAAGTCGGAGTCGCTAGTAATCGCAGATCAGCAACGCTGCGGTGAATACGTTCCCGGGCCTTGTACACACCGCCCGTCACGTCATGAAAGTCGGTAACACCCGAAGCCGGTGGCCTAACCCCTTGTGGGAGGGAGCTGTCGAAGGTGGGATCGGCGATTGGGACGAAGTCGTAACAAGGTAGCCGTACCGGAAGGTGCGGCTGGATCACCTCCTTTCTAAGGAGCACACAACATCACCCATTTCTGCCGGCGTATGTCCGTGCGGTGGGTGTGTGTTCGAGGGTGAAACATCAGACAGGTCAACGACTGTGCACTCGCACAGTATCGGGGCCTACCGCCAGAGCTGTGAGGCCGGCGGGTTCACGTCACACTATCGGGGTTCTGAGAGAACACGCGGCACACTTTCGGGTGTGGATCGGGTTGTCTCTGACCTAGCTGTGTGGTTGGCGGTGTTGTTGATCTGTCCTGTGGTGGGGTGCGGAGATGCCAACGGCTGCATGGTGTGTGTTGTTTGAGAAGTGCATAGTGGATGCGAGCATCTTTATTTCAAACCAATGCTTCGACTCGTGAGGGTGGGAGTGCTTGGTCTGTGATTTAGCAGAAATGTTTTTTTGTGATGTCTACATTCGATCCCCGCTGAAGCGGTTCGTGAGAACTGTTGGGGTGGGGGTGGTTTGTAGGTGTTGTTGTAAGTGTGTAAGGGCGTTCGGTGGATGCCTTGGTACCAGGAGCCGATGAAGGACGTGGTAGGCCGCGATAGTCCTCGGGGAGTTGTCAAACGAGCTGTGATCCGAGGGTGTCCGAATGGGGAAACCCAGCACGAGTGATGTCGTGTTACCCACCTCTGAATGTATAGGGGGTGTGGAGGGAACGTGGGGAAGTGAAACATCTCAGTACCCATAGGAAGAGAAAACAAAATGTGATTCCGTGAGTAGTGGCGAGCGAAAGCGGATGAGGCTAAACCATGCGCATGTGATACCGGGTAGGGGTTGTGTGTGTGGTGTTGTGGGGTTCATCTTCTTCCATCTGCCTGTGGAAGCGTGAGTCAGAAAATCGTGTGTTAGGTGAAGTGGCCTGGAATGGTCTGCCGTAGACGGTGAGAGTCCGGTAGCTGAAAACACATGGTCTTGCGTGATGGGTGCCCAAGTAGCAGCGGGCTCGTGGAATCTGCTGTGAATCTGCCGGGACCACCCGGTAAGCCTGAATACTTCCTGGTGACCGATAGCGGACAAGTACCGTGAGGGAAAGGTGAAAAGTACCCCGGGAGGGGAGTGAAATAGTACCTGAAACCGGACGCTTACAATCCGTCAAAGCCTGTGCCTCTTCGGAGGGTGGGTGATGGCGTGCCTTTTGAAGAATGAGCCTGCGAGTTAGTGCTCGGTGGCGAGGTTAACCCGTGTGGGGTAGCCGTAGCGAAAGCGAGTCTGAATAGGGCGAAAGAGTCGCCGGGTCTAGACCCGAAGCGGAGTGATCTACCCATGGCCAGGGTGAAGCGACGGTAAGACGTCGTGGAGGCCCGAACCCACTTCAGTTGAAAATGGAGGGGATGAGTTGTGGGTAGGGGTGAAAGGCCAATCAAACTCCGTGATAGCTGGTTCTCCCCGAAATGCATTTAGGTGCAGCGTCACATGTTTCTTACCGGAGGTAGAGCTACTGGATGGCCGATGGGCCCCACAGGGTTACTGACGTCAGCCAAACTCCGAATGCCGGTAAGTGAGAGTGTGGCAGTGAGACTGCGGGCGATAAGGTTCGTAGTCGAGAGGGAAACAGCCCAGATCGCCGGCTAAGGCCCCTAAGCGTGTACTAAGTGGAAAAGGATGTGGGGTCGCGAAGACAACCAGGAGGTTGGCTTAGAAGCAGCCACCCTTGAAAGAGTGCGTAATAGCTCACTGGTCAAGTGATCCTGCGCCGACAATGTAGCGGGGCTCAAGTACACCGCCGAAGCCGCGGCACTCACACGTTAGCCCGTTGATGTTCTACGGAGTGTCAACCAGGTGTGTGGGTGGGTAGGGGAGCGTCCTGCATCCGTGGAAGCCACAGAGTGATCTAGTGGTGGAGGGTGTGGGAGTGAGAATGCAGGCATGAGTAGCGAAAGAAGAGTGAGAAACTCTTCCGCCGAATGACCAAGGGTTCCTGGGCCAGGCTAATCCGCCCAGGGTGAGTCGGGACCTAAGGCGAGGCCGACAGGCGTAGTCGATGGACAACGGGTTGATATTCCCGTACCCGTGTATCCGCGCCCATGCTGAATCAGTTGTACTAACCATCCAGATCCCCCAAGAGCGCCTTCGGGTGCCGGGTGGGGTGATGCATGGGACCTTGGCTGGTAGTAGGCAAGCGATGGGGTGACGCAGGAAGGTAGTGGGGCCAGTCAGTGGTTGTACTGGTGTAAGCCTGTAGGGCGTGTTCTAGGCAAATCCGGAACACATATAGCCTGAGAGGTGATGCGTAGCCGTTGCGGCGAATTCCATGATCCTATGCTGCCGAGAAAAGCCTCTAGTGAGTTGGTACACGGCCCGTACCCCAAACCAACACAGGTGGTCAGGTAGAGAATACTAAGGCGATCGAGAGAACTGTGGTTAAGGAACTCGGCAAAATGCCCCCGTAACTTCGGGAGAAGGGGGACCCAGACCGGTGACGAGATTTACTCTCTGAGCGGGTGTGGGTCGCAGAGACCAGAGAGAAGCGACTGTTTACTAAAAACACAGGTCCGTGCGAAGTCGTAAGACGATGTATACGGACTGACGCCTGCCCGGTGCTGGAAGGTTAAGAGGACCGGTTAGTCACCTTTGGGGAGCGAAGCTGAGAATTTAAGCCCCAGTAAACGGCGGTGGTAACTATAACCATCCTAAGGTAGCGAAATTCCTTGTCGGGTAAGTTCCGACCTGCACGAATGGCGTAACGACTTCTCTGCTGTCTCAACCACAGACTCGGCGAAATTGCAGTACGAGTAAAGATGCTCGTTACGCGCGGCAGGACGAAAAGACCCCGGGACCTTCACTATAGCTTGGTATTGGTGTTCGGTTCGGTTTGTGTAGGATAGGTGGGAGACTGTGAAGTGGGCACGCCAGTGTTCATGGAGTCGTTGTTGAAATACCACTCTGATCGTATTGGACTTCTAACCTCGGACCCTGATCGGGTTCAGGGACAGTGCCTGGTGGGTAGTTTAACTGGGGCGGTTGCCTCCTAAAAAGTAACGGAGGCGCCCAAAGGTTCCCTCAGCCTGGTTGGCAATCAGGTGTTGAGTGTAAGTGCACAAGGGAGCTTGACTGTGAGACGTACATGTCGAGCAGGGACGAAAGTCGGGACTAGTGATCCGGCACCGGCAAGTGGAAGCGGTGTCGCTCAACGGATAAAAGGTACCCCGGGGATAACAGGCTGATCTTCCCCAAGAGTCCATATCGACGGGATGGTTTGGCACCTCGATGTCGGCTCGTCGCATCCTGGGGCTGGAGTAGGTCCCAAGGGTTGGGCTGTTCGCCCATTAAAGCGGCACGCGAGCTGGGTTTAGAACGTCGTGAGACAGTTCGGTCTCTATCCGCCGCGCGCGTAAGAAACTTGAGGAAACCTGTCCCTAGTACGAGAGGACCGGGACGGACGAACCTCTGGTGTGCCAGTTGTCCCGCCAGGGGCACTGCTGGTTAGCTACGTTCGGAAGGGATAACCGCTGAAAGCATCTAAGCGGGAAGCCTGTTCCAAGATGAGGTTTCTCACCCCCTTTTGCGGGGTTAAGGCCCCCTACAGACCATGGGGTTGATAGGCCAGAACTGTACGCACAGCAATGTGTTCAGGTGACTGGTACTAATCGGCCGAGGACTTACCAACAACACCCACAACATCACCAAACAACAGGTTTTGGTGTGTTCGCATCCACTATGCATCTTCTGAGACAACACACAACAAACAAACAAACCGTTGTGGATTGTTTCATAAAGTTACGGCGGCCATAGCGGAGGGGAAACGCCCGGCCCCATTCCGAACCCGGAAGCTAAGCCCTCCAGCGCCAATGGTACTGCACCTTAATCAGTGTGGGAGAGTAGGACACCGCCGAACACAACATCCCATTGTGGCCCTACACGAGTAATCGTGTAGGGCCACAATGCATTCCACACACATCCCCGCCCACCAGCGTGTAGAAGCAGTACGCCGACACCCCGTAACGACTTCCACACCATCCCGGTGCCGGCGGCAGAATCAGTGGGTGCTCTTCGGCACCACGATGATCGGGACCGAAACAGCTCGGAGTATCTTCGCGGCGGTGGTCCCCAGGAACAACGTGTTCGGGGCGGCCAGCCGGCTCGAACCGACCATCACCAGATCGCCGTCGTGCCACTCGAGTGACTCCACCGCTTCCTCGATGGTGGAGCCCTGTGCGACCGTCGACGTCACCGGGAAGTTCTCCGGCAGTTGGGTTCTCGCTTCGTCGAGGGCCCGTTGGGCATGTGCGCGAGCAGATTCGATCGCCGTGTCCTCGGGGACGTTCCGCCAGGGCTGCATGTCGTCGATCGCGAGAATGGACACCAGTCGGATCGGCCGATGAGCTCGGATGCCACTGCGGATGGCGGTCTCGAACAGCAGGGGCGCACCCGGACGGTCACCGATGGTCACGGTGATCTCCCGGACCTCGTCGGCGCCGAGATGCGCGAAACCGGGCGGTGCGACCGCCACCGGGATGGGCGACGAATGCAGGATGTCGTTGACGACCGTTCCGAGCGTGTGCCGACCGCTGATCCCTCCGCCGGCTCCGCCGATGACGAGGATGTCTGAATTGGTGCGTCGGGCCTCGATGATGAGTCCCTCGGCCGGATTGGCGTGCTCGGCGATGGTCGTCGTGGTCTCGATGTCGTCGGGTAGACGAGCGGCCGCCTCGTCGAGCCAGCGTCGTGCTGCGCTGTCGAGGGCGTCGGAAAGTCTTTCCACCGCGTCGTCGGCCCCGGCCGGTTCGGGCGGGATGACGATGCAGATCTCGAGTTCGGCGTCGAAGGTGCGTGCCAGGCACGCACCCAGGGCCACCGCGTCCTCGCCCCCGGAGGTGGCGATGTATGCGACGAGCAGCTTCATCGGTGCTCCCAACTGTCTCCTCGGGGCGGAACTCACTCGGGCCCCAGCCTAGTCACGTCTGTGCCGGATTCCCGGCTGTTGTGTGCCTCGTCGCGTCGTCCGCCGCGTCGGCTACCCGATCGCCGCTGGACACGCTTAGATTGCCCCATGGAATCCCTTGTCGACGGCTATCTCCGCCACATCATGGACAACGTTCGTGACGACCTGTCCGGCCACGTCGCCGACTACATCCCCGAACTGGCCGTCGTCGATCCCGAGGGATACGGGCTGTCGATGTGTGTCCATGACGGCTTCACGTACTCGCACGGGGATTCCACCACGACCTTCACCATTCAGTCGGTGTCGAAGCCCCTGACGTACGCGATGGCCCTACGAAAGCACGGGGTCGCCGCGGTGGACGCCAAGATCGGCGTCGAACCGTCGGGTGAGGCCTTCAACGAGATCAGCGTCGACGATCGCCGGCGCCCCAAGAACCCGATGATCAACGCCGGAGCCATCTTCGCGGCGTCCATGCTGCTCCCGGCGACTCGTGACGTGACCGCTGCCGACATCGAGTCGGCCTTCGCCGAGATCCTCGACTTCTACTCGGGCTGTGCGGGTCGTCGTCTCTCGATGGACGAAGAGGTCTACGCGTCTGAGTCGGCCACCGGCTCGCGTAACCGTGCGATCGCGTACATGCTCGACAGCTTCGGTGCGCTGGACACCGATCCGGATGCGGCCATCGACCTCTACTACCGCCAGTGCTCGATCCGGGTGACGACCGACGATCTCGCCGGCATCGGCGCGACCATCGCCAACGGTGGCCTCAATCCGCGCACCGGCCGTCTGGTGTTCACCCATGAGATCGCCCAACGGCTGCTGAGCGTGATGACCACCTGCGGCATGTACGACGGGGCCGGCGACTGGGTCACCTCGGTCGGCCTGCCCGCCAAGAGCGGCGTGGGCGGCGGCATCCTCGCCGTGCTGCCGGGGCAGCTGGGAATCGGGGTGTACTCGCCGCGACTCGACGAGCACGGCAACAGCGTCCGTGGCGTCGAGACGTGCCAGCACCTGTCGAAGGACCTCGGGCTCCACATGTTCAACGTCACCCGCGAGAGCCGGGTGACCATCCGCACGGTCTACGACCTCACCGACACCCCGGTGAGCTCGGAGTGGAGCGAACGCGAGCGCAGTTATCTGCGCACCTGCCGCGACCGGATCCGCGTCTACGAGTTGCAGGGCGACCTGACCTTCGCCGGGGCCGAGAGCGTTCACCGGCGTCTCGTGGCCGACATGGACGACTTCACCGTGGTGATCGTCGAGATCTCACGACTCGGTGTCATCGACGCGGTCGCGCGGACCATGGTGCTCAGCATCAAACGACTGTTCGCCGACAGTGGTCGTCGTGCGGCGCTCGTCGATCCCGACGGCGTCGTGCGAGCCAGTGTGGAACGGCAGCGCGAGGAGTGGCTCACCCGGAATCCCGATGCGCCGGTCGACCTCAAGGGCTTCGATCCGACCCTCCCGCACGTCCACACGACGATGGAGGATGCGGTCATCGACGCGGAGACCTTCATGCTCAAGCACTACTACGACCAGTGACCCTTCGAGACGCGTCCTCCGCAGGCTCCGGTCGCTCCTCAGGGAGCGGTAGGGGGCGTCCTCCGCAGGCTCCGGTCGCTCCTCAGGGCCCGCCGCGGGAACGTGAGGAACGGCGCTGGGGCGTGAGAACGGTGCAGCCGATGCCCTAGGGTGGGCTCGTGCGTCTCGTCATCGCGGAGTGTCAGGTCGATTACGTCGGGCGGCTGACCGCCCATCTGCCCATGGCCAAGCGTCTGCTTCTGATCAAGTCCGACGGGTCGGTGAGCGTCCACGCCGACGACCGCGCGTACAAGCCGCTCAACTGGATGAGCCCGCCGTGCTGGCTCACCGAGGCCGCCGTGCCCGAGGGCACCGAGGCAGAGGCCTACTGGGTGGTCACCAACAAGGCGGGTGAGGAACTGCGGATCACGATCGCGTCGATCGAACACGATTCGCAGCACGAACTCGGGATCGATCCCGGTCTGGTCAAGGACGGCGTCGAGGCGCATCTCCAGGAGTTGCTCGCCGAGCACGTGGAGACTCTGGGGCCCGGCCACACCCTGATCCGGCGCGAGTACATGACGGCCATCGGACCTGTCGATCTGCTGTGCCGCGACGCCGCGGGTGCCACCGTGGCCGTGGAGATCAAACGACGCGGTGAGATCGACGGCGTCGAGCAGCTGACGCGCTACCTGGAACTGCTCAACCGCGACACCACGCTCGCTCCCGTCGCCGGCGTCTTTGCCGCGCAGCAGATCAAGCCGCAGGCGCGAACGCTCGCCGAGGATCGTGGAATCCGTTGCGTCGTGCTGGATTACGAAGCCCTACGCGGTGCGGAGAGTACGGAGTTCCGGCTCTTCTGAGCGCGGGGCGCCGCCGATTCCGGGCCCCGCTCAGGCGTTGGCGCGGGCCTCCGGTGACAGCTTGCGATTGAGCAGCTCGAGATCGTCGGTGTCGGAGAGCACGTCGTACTCGGAGTCCTCCGGCTGCGCCAGCAACTCGGGCAGTTCGGCGAGCTTGTCGCGGAGCTGACCCAGGTTGGCCGCGATCTCCTGGCGCGCTCGGTCGGCCGCCTGCGCCATCTCGCGCGACCGGTTGAGGCGTTCGCCGGCGATGTCGAGCGCGGTCTGCCGGATGTGGTTGGCCTCGCCGAGTGCGCGCTCACGCTGGTCGGCGATTTCGGCAACGTGACGTTCGCGTTCGGCGGCGCGTTCACGTTCGCTGACGGCTTCCAGCTCGGCGACTTCGGCCTTCGCCTTCTCGACGATGCGGCGGGCCTCGTCGTTGGCCGCCTTCATCGTCTTGGTGTGCTCGGCCTCCATCGCTGCGGTTCGCTCGGCGATGAGGCGTGCCGACTCGGACTCGTTGGCCGCGGCGGTCTCCTTGACCTGGCGGGCGCGGGCCGAGGCCTCGTCGACGAGCTTCTTCGCCGCCGCCTGCGCCTCGCTGCGGATCCGCTCTGCCTCGGCGGCCGCCTCGGAGCGCATGTCGGCGGCTTCCTGGCGTGCGATCGAAAGAGTCTCGGCGGCTTCGGCGGAGGCCTCGGCCCGCATCTCCGAGGCCTCGTCGGAGGCGAGTTGGAGCATGCGTGAGAGGCGCTCACTCATTCCCTGAGCGGTGGTGGGCGGCACCGAGAGTTTGTCGATCTCGCGCCGGAGTTCGGCGATCTCGTCGCGCGCCTCTTCGAGATGGGAGGCGAGCTCGTGGGCGTTGGCGGTGGCGGCGTCGCGATCGGCGGCGAGAACCCGCAACTCGGCATCGAGTCGCTGGAGATGGTCGGCGACCTGCTCACGGTCATAACCGCGCATCACGATCGCGAAGGGCAATTGCCGTGCGGGACCTGGCATGCGGGCCAGTGTATCCGAGACGCCCGGAGCTCGAAGCCCGGTCGGAGTCGCGTCGGGGTGTGGTGTCGGCGTTATCGGCGACACGGTCTTCGGTGGCGGCGCATGGACGACCACTCGGGTGCGCACGCGCCGGCACCGGCGTTCGCACCGGAGTGCCGGCCGGGTGCGAACGGAGGGGATTTTATCAAGCGCCCGAACGGTTTTCGGTTCGGGCAGAGCGGTCCGAGATCAGTGTGCGGCGTCGGCGGCCGGCTCGACGAGTTCGAGGAGGACGCCACCCGCATCCTTGGGATGGACGAAGTTGATGCGCGAGTTCGCGGTGCCTCGTTTCGCGGCGGGGTAGAGGACGCGGACGCCGGCCTCGGTGAGGCGGGTCATGACGGCGTCGACGTCGGTCACGCGTACCGCGAGCTGCTGCAGTCCGGGGCCGTTGCGACCGATGAACTTCGCGATCGTCGACTCCTCGTTCAGTGGCGCGAGAAGCTGGATGACGGCGCCACCGCCGGCGGGGCCGACCATGGCCTCCTCGACACCCTGCTCGGCATTGGTCTCCTGATGGAGCGTCTCGAAGCCGAGATGTGTCGCATACCACTCTTTGGCGGCGTCCAGGTCCGGAACGGCGATACCGACGTGGTCGATCGCGACGACCAGGTCGGAGATCAGGGCGGTCGCGCCGGCAGAAGTGCTGGGGTCAGATGCAGAGGTGCTCATGTCACAACGGTAGCGTTGAGGGTCAGAGCGCACAGAGCGGGCGCTCGGTAGCCCCCCGCACGACCCACCCCCGGAGGTTCCTTTCCATGTCCTCGACTGCTGACAACACGACGGTCATCGTCGCCGGTGCACGCACGCCTTTCGGCCGTCTCCTCGGTTCGCTGAAGGACTTCAGCGGCGTCGACCTGGGTGCGGTGGCCATCAAGGGCGCACTCGAGAAGTCCGGTGTCCCGGCTTCGGAGGTCCAGTACGTGATCATGGGCCAGGTTCTGACCGCGGGGGCAGGTCAGATGCCGGCTCGTCAGGCCGCGATCAAGGCCGGCATCGGTTGGGACGTCCCGACCCTGACCATCAACAAGATGTGCCTCTCGGGCATCGACGCCATCGCGCTCGCCGACCAGCTCATCCGCGCCGGTGAGTTCGACGTCGTCGTCGCCGGCGGCCAGGAGTCGATGACCCAGGCCCCGCACCTGCTGCCCAACAGCCGCGGTGGCTTCAAGTACGGCAACACCGAGCTCGTCGACCACATGGCCTTCGACGGTCTGCACGACGCCTTCACCGATCAGCCGATGGGTGCGCTGACCGAGCAGGGCAACGACAAGGACGGCTTCACCCGCGAACAGCAGGACGAGTTCGCCGCCCGCAGTCATCAGCTCGCCGCCGCCGCGTGGAAGAACGGCGTGTTCGACGACGAGGTCGTGCCGGTGTCGATCCCGCAGCGCAAGGGTGACCCGATCCAGTTCGCCGAGGACGAGGGCATCCGCGCCAACACCACCGCCGAGTCGCTCTCGGGCCTGCGTCCGGCCTTCCGCAAGGACGGCACCATCACCGCGGGCAACTCCTCCCAGATCTCCGACGGTGCGGCCGCGGTCGTCGTGATGTCCAAGGCCAAGGCGGAGGAGCTGGGCGTGACCTGGCTCGCCGAGATCGGCGCCCACGGCGTCGTCGCAGGTCCGGACTCCAGCCTGCAGGCGCAGCCGGCCAACGCGATCGCCAAGGCCTGCGCCCGTGAGGGCATCGCCCCGGCCGACCTCGACCTCATCGAGATCAACGAGGCCTTCGCCGCGGTCGGCCTGGCCTCGGCGCAACAGCTCGGTGTCGACGAGGGCAAGATCAACGTCAACGGTGGAGCGATCGCCGTCGGCCACCCGATCGGTACCTCCGGCGCCCGAATCACCCTGCACCTCGCCCTCGAGCTGCAGCGCCGTGGCGGTGGCGTCGGCGCGGCCGCGCTGTGCGGTGCCGGCGGCCAGGGCGATGCCCTGATCGTCCGCGTCCCGAAGGCCTGACACACCCGCTGAAGGAGACTTCTACGACACTTTGTCGTAGAAGTCTCCGCCGGCAGGCAGAATGGTGAACATGCTGTCTTTCTTCGACCTGACCACGCCCGCCAAGCGCTTCCGCCTCGTCGCCGTGGCGGAGGCGATCACCTGGGCGTGGCTGATCGTCGGGATGATCCTCAAGCGCGTCAACGACGACCCCGAGGCCATCGCGCTTCCCGGCGCCACCCACGGTGCCGTCTTCGTGATCTTCGTGATCGTCGCCCTGATCACCGCGTTCCAGCTCAAGTGGAATTCCGTGAAGTGGGAGATCCCGCTCGGCGGGCGACGCATCGGCATCCCGATCGTCACCCTGCTGGCGCTCGCGTCGAGCGTTCCGCCGTTCGGCACGATCGTCTTCGAGTGGTGGGCCAAGCGCAACGGCCACCTCGCCGAGTTGTCGGCCGAACAGTCGCCGCAGCAGGCCACCGCCTGATCCCGGAGGTGGTCCCCTGATCGTCGCATTCAGCCTCACGCCCTCGGGCGGAACCGCCGTCGACGCCGACGGCGGGATGAGTGCGGCGGTCGCGGCCGCCGTCGAGGTGGTACGTGCCTCCGGGCTCCCGCATCAGACCACGTCGATGTTCACCTACCTCGAGGGCGACTGGGACGAGGTGATAGCGGTCGTCAAGGCCGCCACCGATGCCGTCGCCGCCCATGCGCCACGCGTGGGACTCGTGCTCAAGGCCGACATTCGTCCCGGGCACACCGGCGAACTGACCGGCAAGGTCGAGCGGGTGGAACGCCACCTGGGTTCGGGCTCCTGAGTGCAGGTGCACCCCGCGACCGAACCTCGCCGCTCTCGGCGGGCGGTCGCCACGATCTTTGCTCTCAACGGCTTCCTCGCCGCCATGTGGGTGGCGCACATCCCGGTCATCAGCGGCCGCACCGACGTCGGACACGACGAGCTCGGCGGCCTGTTGCTCCTCCTGGGTGGTTCCGCCTTCGTCGGCATGCAACTGTGCGGCCCGCTGATCGACCGCTGGGGTTCCCGGCCGCTCACCGTCTTCGCCGCATCGCTGCTCTCGGCTGTCATCATCACGCCGGTGCTGGCCGTCGACACTCTCACCCTCGGCGCCGCCCTCGCGGCCTTCGGCTTCGCGAACGGGTGCCTCGATGTGTCGATGAACGCCCAGGCCGTCGCGGTGGAGCGCGCCTACCGCCGGCCGATCATGTCCTCCTTCCACGGCTTCTTCTCCGCGGGAAGCCTCGTCGGGTCCGGCGTGGTCGCGGCGACGCTGTGGGCCGACGCCGGGGTCGTGCCGACCGTCGCCTGCGCGGCCTTCGCGGGCTTCCTGGTCGTCGCCGCGGTCGCGCGCCAACTCACCGGAGACGACAAGGCGCCGGCGGGCCCGGCGCCGGACACATCGTCTGACATCGGCGCCGGCTCGTGGTGGCACGGCATCGACCGGCGCCGGCTCGTGCTCCTGGCGGTCGTCGCCTTCGGACTGATGCTCGCCGAGGGCACCGCCTACGACTGGAGCGCCCTGCACATCGTCGAGAGCCACGGGACCAGCGAGGCGATCGGCGCGATCGCCTTCGGTGCCTTCAGCGCGACCATGACGGTCGCGAGATTCGTCATCGACCCGGTGGTCGCCGCGGTGGGTGCGGTCCGCGTGCTCAGGGTCGGCGCGCTCGTCGGCATGGCCGGTATGGCGATCGCGATCGCCTCGCCGATACCCGCACTCGCGGTCGCCGGGTGGGCGGTCTTCGGCCTGGGACTCGCCGGCCTCATCCCGCAGATCTTCACCGCCGCGGGCAACCTCACCGACTCCGCGGGTGGCCGGACGATCTCGGTCGTCGTCGGCTGCGGGTATCTCGGCATGCTCGCCGGTCCCGCCGTCGTCGGGTTCATCAGCAGCCGAACGAGTCTCGACATCGGACTTCTCGCGGCACTGGCCGCGCTGTTGCTCGCCGTGTTCTTCGCCGGGGTCGTCCGCCCTCGCGAACAACCGGTGTCCGCGCTCGGCGAACCTAGGTCAACGAGCCCGGGTGGTCGTGCCACACTAGAGGAGTGACGCGACCAACCAATCGTCAGCAGGCCGCCGCGGCGGCCCGTCAGCAGGCTGCCGCCGCCATGGCCATGACCGGTGCCGTCGATCTCGGCGGGATCAAGGAGCGGGCCGAAGCCCAACGCGCCCATGCGCAGCGGGCCCAGGCCACCCAGCGCGCCCAGGCGCAACCCGACGAGGCTTCCGGGCCCGGCGCGCCGCCCCCGCCCCCGGCTCCGGCCGGTACGAGCGTCATCGACGTCACCGAGGAGACGTTCGAGGCCGAGGTCCTCAACCGGTCGATGCAGCAACTCGTCGTCGTCGACCTCTGGGCCGAGTGGTGCGGGCCGTGCAAGCAGCTCTCGCCGGTCCTCGAGCGTCTCGCCGCCGAGTCCGGTGGCCGCTGGGTGCTCGCCAAGGTCGACGTCGACGCGAATCCCCGTATCTCGCAGGCCTTCCGCGTGCAGTCGATCCCGATGGTCGTCGCGATCGTGCAGGGACAGCCCGTCACCGCGTTCAACGGCGTCCGGTCCGAGGCTGAGATCACCGCGTGGATCGATGAGATCTTCGCGCAGGTCGGCGACGCGCTGCCGGACGCCCCTGCCGGTGCGGCGCCCGAGACGGAGCAGACCGATCCGCGCATGCTCGCCGCCGAGGAGAAGCTCAACGACGGCGACTTCGATGGAGCGCTGGCCGCGTACCGCGCCGTTGCGGAAGCCGAACCCGAGAACGTCGAGGCGGTGTCGGCGGCGCGGAACCTCGAGTTCATCCTGCGCGCGCAGGCGCACGACCCGAACATCGTCGAGACCGCGTCACCGCGCGACATCGACGCCCAGCTCGCGGCGGCGGACGTCCTGCTGCTGTCGCAGCAGCCCGAGGCGGCCTTCGATCGGATCATCGACGTGGTCCGCGTGACCAACGGCGAGGAACGCACCCGCGCCCGGACCCGGCTGCTCGAGCTGTTCGAGCTGTTCGATCCGGCCGAACCGTTCGTTGTGTCCGCTCGACGGAAGCTGGCCAGCGCGCTCTACTGATCCGCAGATTCTCCACTTTTCGGCAAACCCAGCACCTCCGAGGTGCTGGGTTTGCGCATCGAGGGGGGTTACGGGCTGCGGGGAGCCAGCCAGATGGCGGAGTTCGCCGGCAGCATGACCCGCGCCGAGGTGGGGCGCCCGTGATACGACGGCCCGTCGGCGGTCACCGCGCCCAGGTTGCCGCGGCCGGCACCGCTGTAGGCGTCGGCGTCGGTGTTGAGGATCTCTTCCCACACCCCGCCCTGCGGCAGGCCGACCTGGTAGTCGACGCGATCCGAGCCGGAGAAGTTGAAGACGCACGCGACGACCGATCCGTCCTCCCCGAACCGCAGGAAGCTGATCACGTTGTTCGCGGTGTCGTTGGCGTCGATCCACTCGTAGCCGAGCGGCGTGATGTCCTGGGTGTGGAGGGCAGGGGAAGCCTGGTAGATCCGGTTCAGGTCGGTGACCAGCGCCGAGATCCCGGAATGCAGTTCACCCTCCCAGCCCTCGAGCTGATGCCAGTCGAGGCTGCGATTGTCGGCCCACTCGCCTGTCTGGCCGAACTCCTGGCCCATGAACAGCAACTGCTTGCCGGGATGCGACCACATGTACGCGAGGTAGACGCGCGCACCGGCGGCCTTGGTGAAGGAGTCACCGGGCATCCGCGTCCAGAGCGTGCCCTTGCCGTGGACGACCTCGTCGTGCGAGAGCGGCAACACGAAGATCTCGCTCCACGCGTACATCAGCGAGAAGGTGATCTCGTGGTGGTGGAAGCTGCGGTGGATCTGATCACGAGACAGGTAGTCGAGGCTGTCGTGCATCCAGCCCATGTTCCATTTGAAGCTGAAACCGAGACCGCCGAGATCGGTCATCCGGGTGACGCCCGGCCAGGCGGTGGACTCCTCGGCGACGGTGATGACGCCGGGGAAGTGCTTGTGGACCGTGGCGTTGGTCTCCTGCAGGAACTGCACCGCCTCGAGGTTCTCGCGGCCGCCGTGGATGTTGGGTCGCCACTGTCCGTCGGGACGTGAGTAGTCGAGGTACAGCATCGACGCGACGGCGTCGACGCGCAGCCCGTCGATGTGGAACTCGCTGAACCAGAACAGCGCGTTGGCGACCAGGAAGTTGCGGACCTCGTGGCGTCCGAAGTCGAAGACGTAGGTGCCCCAGTCGAGTTGCTCGCCGCGCATCGGGTCGGCGTGCTCGTAGAGTGGCGTGCCGTCGAAGCGGGCCAGGGCCCACTCGTCCTTCGGGAAGTGGGCGGGGACCCAGTCGACGATCACCGCGATGCCACGCGAATGCAGATGGTCGACGAGGTACCGGAAGTCGTCGGGGGTGCCGAAGCGGGCCGTCGGCGCGTAGTACGACGTCACCTGGTAGCCCCAGGAACCGCCGAAGGGGTGTTCGGCCACCGGCAGGAACTCGACGTGTGTGAAGCCCTTCTCGACGACATAGTGGGCGAGCTGGTGGGCGAGTTCGCGGTAGCCCAGACCCTGACGCCACGACGCCAGGTGGACCTCGTAGATGCTCATCGGCTCGCGCTCGGGCGAGGAGGCCTCCCGTCGCGCGATCCAGGCGTCGTCGGACCAGACGTACCGCGACTGTGTGACGACCGACGCGGTCGACGGCGGGGGTGTGGTCCGGTAGGCCATCGGATCGGCCTTGTCGCGGATCACGCCGTCGGCGCCGTGCACCCGGAACTTGTAGTGCGCGCCGTCGCCGACGTCGGGGACGAACACCTCCCAGACACCGCTGACCCCGACCTTGCGCATGGGAGCCACGCGGCCGGTCCAGTGGTCGAAGTCCCCGATGACGGCCACTCCGTGCGCGTTGGGCGCCCAGACCGAGAACGCGGTGCCGGCGACCTCGCCGTCGGCGGTCGTGTACGAGACGACGCGGGCTCCGAGTGCCTCCCACAGCGTCTCGTGCCGGCCTTCGCTGAACAGGTGGATGTCGACGTCGCCGAGGCTCGGCAGGAAGCGATAACCGTCGGCGACGACGAACTCGGCGGTGCCGCCCGAGCCGTCGGGATAGACGATCCGGTAGCGGTAGTCCATCAGGTCGGCGATCGGCACGGTGACGACCCACAGGTCGTCGGTCTGGCGGGTCATCGGGTGATCGACGCCGCCGATGACCGCGGACACCGACAGCGCGTCGGGTCGCAGGGTGCGCAGGATCGTGGAACTTCCCGGAGCGTCGTGCGCCCCGAGAAACGCGTGCGGTTCGGGGTGGGTCAGCGCGTCGAGCCGACGCAGATCGTGATCGGACGCCTTCGGGTCGGGGAGGGACTCGAGATCGGTCACGGGCACCTCACTGGATTCGATAGGCGAGTCGCGCTGCGGCAGCGGGGTCGAGTGGCGGCAGGGCCAGGATGTGGGCGACCGCGCGCCACGGCTCGAGCCGGACGTAGTTGTCCTGCCCCCACCAGTACTCCTCCCCGGACACCTCGTCGCGGACCGAGAAGTGGTCGTACCACTCGAATCCGAGTGCGGGGAGATCGAGCCACACGGTCGATTCCTCAGCGGCGTACGGGTTGAGGTTGATGACCACCACGACACGGTCGCCGGTCACCGGATCGATCTTCGAGTACGCGATGAGCGACGGGTTGTCGACGTGGTGGAAGTGGATGTTCCGCAACTGCTGCAGGGCGGGATGCCGGCGGCGGATCTCGTTGAGCGAGGTGATCCACGGTTCCAGAGACTCGCCGCGGCTCGTCGCCGCCTTGTAGTCGCGCGGGCGCAGTTCGTACTTCTCGGAGTCCAGGTACTCCTCGCTGCCCTCGGCGACCGCCACGTGTTCGTAGAGTTCGTAACCGCTGTAGACGCCCCAGGTCGGGGCGAGGGTCGCGGCCAGGGCGGCGCGCAACGCGAACATGCCCGGGCCGCCGTGCTGCAGGCTCTCGTGGAGGATGTCCGGGGTGTTCACGAACAGGTTGGGGCGCGCCTCGTCGGCGTGCTCGGCCAGCTCGCGACCGAACTGCTCGAGCTCCCACTTCTCCGTTTTCCAGGTGAAGTACGTGTAGGACTGGGTGAACCCGAGGCGGGCGAGACCGTAGAGACGTGCCGGTCGGGTGAAGGACTCGGACAGGAACAGCACGTCCGGGTTCCGTTTCTTGACCTCGCTGATCAGCCACTCCCAGAAATTCGGGGGCTTGGTGTGCGGGTTGTCGACGCGAAAGATGTCGACGCCCAGACCGACCCAGTGCAGGACCACCTTCAGCACGGCTCGGTAGATGCCGTTGCGGTCGTCGTCGAAGTTGAGCGGGTAGATGTCCTGGTACTTCTTCGGCGGGTTCTCCGCGTAGGCGATCGTGCCGTCGGGCTGGATGATGAACCAGTCGGGGTGTTCGGTCGCCCAGGGATGGTCGGGTGCGCACTGCAGTGCGAGGTCGAGGGCGACTTCGAGACCCAGCTCCCGCGCCCGTCCGACGAAGTACTCGAAGTCCTCCTCGGAACCCAGCTGCGGGTGGATCGCGTCGTGGCCGCCGTCCTTCGACCCGATGGCCCACGGCGAACCGACGTCGTCGGGCCCGGCGACGAGCGTGTTGTTGCGTCCCTTGCGGTTGACCTCGCCGATGGGGTGGATCGGCGGGAGGTAGACGACGTCGAATCCCATCCCGGCGACGCGGGGCAGATCCTCGGCTGCGGTGAGGAAGGTGCCGTGCACCGGGTTGCCCTCGCCGTCCCAGCCGCCGGTGGACCGGGGAAAGAACTCGTACCAGGACCCGAAGAGGGCGCGGGTGCGGTCGACCCACACGCGGTAGGTGCGGCTCTTGGTGACGAGTTCGCGGACCGGGTTGTCGTGGAGCAGTTCGACGACCTCCTCGGAGATCGCCAGACTCACCCGGTTCTCGACACGGCGGCGTCGGGCGCGGAGCAGACGAACCGCGTCGAGCAGGAGTTCACGGTTCTCGTCGACGATGCCCTCGGCGGCGCGCTCGAGGACTCGGGCGCCGGTCTCGAGGTCGTTGGCCAGGTCGGCGGCGCCCTGACCGGCGTCGAGTTTCTTGATGACCGCCGATCGCCAGGTGGTGTACGGGTCGCTCCAGGCCTCGATGCGGTACGACCAGAACCCGACCGTGTCGGGGACGAACGCCGCGTTGAACGTGTCCGGTTCGGGCGCCGGCGTCATGCGGATGTCGAGGACCCCGCGTCGCGGTGCCTCGATGTGCAAGGTGACGCCGATCGCGTCGTGACCTTCGCGCCATGCGGTGGTGCTGATCGGGAAAAACTCTCCCACAACGGCTTTCGCGGGCTGCTGCCCTGCGGAGACGAGGGGTGCGATGTCATCGATACCCATGCGCCCGATCACTCGAAGCCTCCTCTCGTCAGCTCCCGCGACTGGCCAGGGTGCGTTGTCGGTCTCGCCTGCGTTGGTATCACCGCTACCCAACCTAGTGCCCCGCGTACGCGATTGTCTTGTCGTACGCGGTCCTCGTGTCGGGTGTCTCCTCGCGGGCCGATCAGCCCACCGGACGGGGTGCCGCGGTGAGCCGGCTGAGCGCCGAGCGGACGACCGCGGGGTCGGTGGTCCGCCACATCGGCGGCAGCGAGGCGAGCAGATAGCCCCCGTAACCGGCTGTGGCCAGCCGGGAGTCGAGCACCGCGACGACGCCGCGGTCGTCGACCGAACGCAGCAATCGGCCGGCGCCCTGCGCGAGCAGCAGCGCCGCGTGGTTGGCAGCCACGGACAGGAAGCCGTTGCCGCCCCGTGCGTCGACCGCGCGTTGCCGCGCGGTGAGCAGCGGGTCGTCGGGGCGGGGGAACGGGATGCGGTCGATGAGCACCAGACTCAGCGAAGGCCCGGGCACGTCGACGCCCTGCCACAGCGACAGCGTGCCGAACAGGCACGTCTCGGGGTCTTCGGCGAAGCGTTTGACCAGCGTCGAGGTGGTGTCGTCGCCCTGGCACAGCACCGGATGATCACACCGTTCGCGGATGGCCTCGGCCGCCTCGCGCGCGGCGCGCATCGACGAGAAGAGTCCCAGGGTGCGCCCGCCGGCGGCGTCGACGAGGTTCGCGATCTCGTCCATCGTCCGCGGCGCTATACCCGACCGATCGGGCCGGGGGAGGTGCCGGGCGACGTAGAGGATCGCCGACTTCGGATAGTCGAACGGAGAGCCGGCGTCCAAGCCCGTCCACCGTGCCGAACCCGAATCCGACGGCACCGCTTTGCCGCTGGCCGTGATGTTGCGCGAGGCAGCCGGGTCGGGACCTGGTTCATCGGTTCCCGGTTCGTCGGCGGCCGGACGATCGGTGCCGCGGCCGGAGGCGGGCAGGCCCCAGGTCGCCGCCAGGGCGTCGAACGAACCACCGATCGTGAGGGTCGCGGAGGTGAGGATCACCGTCGAATTGGCGAACAGCGACGCCCGCAGCAGGCCCCCGACCGACAGCGGTGCGATGTGCAGCACCGGTCGGGGTTCGGCACCGCGCCGGGAGGTGTCGAGGCCGACCCACACCACGTCCCGGCGTTTGGACTCGTCGGGTTCGTCGAAGGCGCCGAGGACGCGCACGACCGTGTCGTGCATGTCGTCGAGCGAGGTGAGGGCCGCCGACCGGGCAGCGGCCGCGCCGTCGTCGCCTGCGCCGGGAGCGCGCACCGGGCCGATCGCGGTACGGGTCTGCCACAGCCGGTCACGCAACATCACCAGCACGGAGGTCGCGTCGGGAGGCAGCTGGGTCCACTGCGTCTTCGGGGCGGTTTCCAGCAGCTCGCCGAGTTGCTCCCCGGCGCCGAGGAGCGCGTCGGCGGTCTCCTCGTCGACGAGCTTGCCGACGCGCCGGGAGACGAGCGCGATCGACGACGCGGACAGTTCGTCGGTGGCCACCGAGGTCATCCGATCGACGAGCTCGTGGGCCTCGTCGATGATCACGACGTCGTGCTCGGGGAGCACGTTGGCGGGACTCGTCGCGTTGATCGCCAGCAGCGCGTGGTTGGTGACCACCACGTCGACCTTGCCGGACCGGCGGCGGGCCTGCTCGGCGAAACAGTCCTCGCCGTAGGAACAGTTGGCGGCGCCGAGGCATTCGCGCGCGGACACGCTGACCTGTCGCCAGGCGCGGTCGGCGACACCGGGAACGAGGTCGTCGCGGTCGCCGGTCTCGGTGTCGCTGCTCCACTCCCGCAACCGGGTGACATCGCGTCCGGTGCGGGACAGCTCGAACGGATCGAACAACTCGGTGTCCGGCTCGTCGGCGGTACCCGAATGGATCTTGTTGAGGCACAGATAGTTACCGCGACCCTTGAGAATCGCGAAGGTCGGCTTGCGGCCGATCGGCTTGGCGAGGGCGCCGGCGAGACGGGGGAGATCGCGCTCGATCAGCTGCCGCTGCAGTGCGATCGTCGCCGTCGACACCACGACGGTCCGGCCGGTCTCCACCGCGTGGCGGATCGCCGGTACGAGGTACGCCAGCGATTTTCCGGTGCCGGTGCCGGCCTGCACGGCGAGATGTTCGCCGGTGTCGATCGCGTGTGCGACGGCGGACGCCATGGCGACCTGACCGTCACGTCGACGACCGCCGAGCGCGGAGACCGCGGTGTCGAGCAGTTCGGTCACCGGGGGAGTGTTCGGCATGTGGTGTTCCGGGGTCCTCGTTCGAGATGGTGCGAGATGGGGTGTGTGAGTTTCAGACGGATCAGCGGGCTCTGCGGTTCCCTCGGGGACTAACCCGTGCCGTAGGAGCCGTCGTAGAGCAGATCGCCCACGAGTTCGACCCCGGCCTCACGCATGCTCGACAATGCGTCGGACGTGGTCTCCGCGCCGACGCCCGCGGTGAAGTTGAGCAGCACCCGGGTCGTGAAGCCCGCCTTCACCGCGTCGAGCGCGGTGGCGAGGACACAGTGATCGGTGGTCAGGCCCGCGATGTCGATCGACGAGATCTTGTGATCGCGCAGCCACTGCTCGAGCGTGGTCCCGTCGTCGGCGATGCCCTCGAAACCCGAGTACGCGGCGTCGTACTCTCCCTTGGAGAAGACATCTTGCGCTGCGGCGTAATCGAATTCGGGATGGAACGCGACGCCGTCGGTGCCCACCACGCAATGCGGCGGCCAGGTGTCGACGTAGTCGGGGTCGTCGGAGAAGTGTGCACCCGGATCGATGTGGTGGTCGCGCGTCGCGACGACGGTTCGGTACTCGCCGACGATTGTGCTGATCGCCCGGGCCACGGCGGCACCGCCGTTGACCGCGAGGGAACCGCCCTCACAGAAGTCGTTCTGGACGTCGACGACGACCAACGCGTCGGCCGGCTTGGTGCCGTCGTTGCGTTCGCTGCTCATCAGGTACTCCCTGGCGGATCGAAGGGTGTGCTCGTCAGCCGAGCTGGTAGCGGGTCGGCACCGCTGGGTCTCCGTGAGAGAGGCCGAGGCCCTCCCACGGCAGGCTCACCAGCCCCGCCGCGAGGTGGGCGCGCGCGTCGGTCAGCGATGGCAGGGATGCCACCGGCTCCCCGCCGCGGACCAGCGGGATCTGCAGATCCCGGAGGTGGAGACCACCGTCGGCATCAGGGCGCGGCCCGTCGGCTCGGTAGACGATCTCCTCCACGATCGTCCCACTGCCCCGCGCGGCCCGCACGGCCGCCTTCGCGCCGCCGCGCGATTCCTTGTGGCTCGACCGCTTGGCGACGGGCAGACCGTCCACCTCGACGAGCTTGTAGACCATACCCGCGGTCGGTGCGCCGCTCCCGGTGACCAGCGAGGTCCCGACACCGTAGGTGTCCACCGGCTCGGCGCGCAGCGAGGCGATCGCGTACTCGTCGAGGTCGCCGGACACCACGATCTTGGTGTTCGTCGCCCCGAGGTCGTCGAGCTGAGTGCGCACCTGACGCGCGAGCACACCGAGATCCCCCGAGTCGATGCGCACCGCACCGAGTGCGGGGCCGGCGACCTCGATCGCGTTGCGGACGCCCTGGGTGATGTCGTAGGTGTCGACGAGCAGTGTGGTGCCGACTCCGAGGGCCTCGATCTGCGCGGCGAAGGCCGCCTTCTCGTCGGGGCCGTCGGGTCCGGTGAAACCGAGGGTGAAGGCATGGGCGGCGGTGCCCGCGCTGGGCACGCCGAAACGACGATTCGCCTCGAGGTTCGACGTCGCGGCGACACCGGCGAGGTAGGCGGCGCGGGCACTCGCGACGGCGGCCCGCTCGTGGGTGCGTCGGGAGCCCATCTCGATGATCGGGCGGGAACCGGCCGCGCTGACCATCCGGGCGGCGGCCGAGGCGATGGCGCTGTCGTGGTTGAGGATCGACAGGATCAACGTCTCGAGGAGAACCGCCTCGGCGAACGGTGCCCGAACCGTGAGGATCGGGGAACCGGGGAAGTAGAGCTCGCCCTCGCGGTAGCCGTCGATGTCCCCGGCGAAGCGATAGTCGCGCAGCCATGCGACGGTCTCGGCGTCGAGGAACTGCTCCACGACGGCGATCTCCTCGTCGCCGAAACGGAACCCCGCGAGCTCGGCGAGGACACGTCCGGTACCCGCGACGACGCCGTACCGACGACCGTCGGGGAGTCGGCGGGCGAACACCTCGAACACGCACGGCCGGTGCGCGACCGGGTGCCGCAGAGCCGCTGCGACCATGGTCAGTTCGTACTGGTCGGTCAGCAGCGCAGTGTTGTCGATGCTCACTATCGCGTTACCCTTGTCCTCATGGCGCCTGACGAAACTCGTGCGCACGAGGCTACCCCCGGCGGTACCGCGGTTGCCGAACCCGCGGTGGCCGACGGCGCGGCGGATCTCGACAAACCCTGGATGACCGTCGTGTGGGACGACCCCGTCAATCTGATGCGGTACGTGACCTTCGTCTTCCAGAAGATTTTCGGCTACTCGGAGTCGCATGCCAATCAGCTCATGATGCAGGTGCACACCGAGGGCAAGGCCGTGGTCTCCAGCGGCGATCGGGACAAGGTCGAGGCAGACGTGCGCAAACTGCACGCGGCCGGCCTGTGGGCCACCATGCAGCGCGATTCATGACCGGGACAGAGATGCTGCCGCCGGGGACCGGACCGTCGTCGACGGTGGGGAGACACTGAGGCGTGCGCACCTGGAAACGCAAGGGCCGCGGCGAGTCGATCCGGATCACCTCCCAGCTCGGCTCGCACGAGGCCGAGTTGCTCGCGTCGCTGGTCTCCTCGATGTGTGAGCTCCTCGCCGAACGCGCCGACACCGCGCCGAGCGACGCGCTGTCGGAGGTCACCGGCATCCGCATCGGCCACTCCGACGCGCCGGACGACGCCACCCTCGGCCGCCTGCTGCCGGATTTCCATCGGCCGGATCAGGACGAGGAACTTTCCGCGGAGGTGGTCAACGGCCGACTCAACTCCGCGCTGCGCAGCGTCAACGAGCCGAAGATCATCAACGCCAAACTCGCTGCGGCCCACACACTTCTCGACACCCTGCCGGACGGGGGCGGCGACCTCGCGCTCACCGTCGACGAGGCGACCGCATGGCTGACCGCCCTCAACGACGTCCGTCTCGCGCTCGGGGCGATGCTCGGCATCTCGGAGGACACCCCGGATCGGCTGCCGCCCGACCATCCGCACGCCGCGCATCTCGACGTCTATCACTGGCTGACCGTGATGCAGGATCTGCTCGTGGAAGCGGTGATGTGACCTACGATCCTCGTTGACGCAGCTCCTTTCGGGAGTTTTGTCCGAGTTCGGAGTTCCGGTCGGGGATCGACGAGAGCAGAGGTGCACGTGACGACCATCGGACGACCCGCCCGCCCGGGTGACCGCATCACCGACGTCGTCGGGATCACTGTCGGGCACAGTCACCGCGTCGACGCCGACGCCGAGGTCTCCGGCACCGCTGAGACGCCCGACGGCCACGGCTGGGCCACCGGTACGACGGTGGTCCGGATCTCGGGGCCGGGCGCGATCGCGGCGGTCGACGTGCGCGGCGGAGGCCCGGGCACCCGGGAGACCGATCTCCTCGATCCGTCGAACACCGTGCAGACCGCGCATGCCATCGTGCTCAGCGGCGGCAGCGCCTACGGCCTCGCGACGGCCGACGGTGCGATGCGCGCGCTCGAGGCCGAGGGGGTCGGCCTGCCCCTGGACACCAGGGGGCACGTGGTGCCCATCGTGCCGGCGGCGGTGATCTTCGATCTGCCGGTCGGCGCGTGGGATCACCGGCCCGACGCCGACTTCGGTGCCGAGGCGGTCCGCGTGGCCGGGACCGACTTCGCGGTCGGCAGTGTGGGAGCGGGAGCCGGTGCCCGGGCCGGTGCGCTGAAAGGCGGCGTGGGCACCGCCTCGGTGACGATCGAGACGGGTCCGGCGGCCGGTGTCACGGTCGGTGCGCTGATGGTCGCCAACCCGGTCGGCGCCGTCATCGACCCGACCACCGGGCTGCCGTGGGACCTCGGCGAGAGCGAGCTCGCCGAACTGGGCCTGACGCGTCCCGAGGCCGCCGACATCGCGCACCTGGCCGAACTCGCGGAGAAACACACCGTTCTGAACACCACGATCGGGGTCGTCGCCACCGATGCCGCACTCGATGCGGCGATGACCCGCCGGATCGCCATGGCCGGTCACGACGGCCTGGGTCGCGCCATCCGCCCGGCCCACTCGCCGCTCGACGGCGACACCATCTTCGCTGTCTCCACCGGGGCGGTCCGGCCGGAGTCGACCGATCCGGCGACCGCCTCGCCGCCCGGCATGCACGCGGACGCGGCGATCATCGCCGAGGTCTCCCGATGTGCGGCCGACGTCGTCCAGCGGGCGATCGTCGACGCCGTGCTGGCCGCCGAGTCGGTGGCCTCGATCCCCACGTACGCCGACGCCGCACCGTCGGCTTTCGCCTGACCTGCTCGTACCGGTCACCCGCCGGTGACGCCGGTCATAACCGGTTTCGGAATAGGCGTTCACGGGCCGGCGTTCCCATCAGACAAGTGCGACGACCGGTCGCCGAACCGACGTGCCCGTAACGGGCCCCGCGTCTGCGAAGGAGAACGGGACACCGATGCTCGAGATCGATCAGAAACTCGTCGACGCGATGGTCGCGCACGCCCGCGCCGATCATCCGGACGAGGCGTGCGGCGTGATCGCCGGGCCGGAGGGTTCCGACGACCCGCAGCGGTTCATCCCGATGGTCAACGCCGAACGGTCGCCCACGTTCTACCGATTCGACTCCGCCGAGCAGCTGTCCGTGTGGCGCGAGATGGATCGTCGCGACGAGGAGCCGGTGGTGATCTACCACTCGCACACCGCGACCGAGGCCTACCCGAGCCGCACCGACATCTCCTACGCCGGTGAGCCCGGCGCCCACTATGTGCTGGTGTCCACCCGGGACCCGGAGACCGTCGAGATCCGTAGCTATCGCATCGTCGACGGCACGGTCACCGAAGAAGAGATCGAGATCAGGAGCTGAATATGCCCGTCACCGTGTCCATCCCGACGATCCTGCGGACCCACACCGGCGGCGCCAAGCGCGTCGAGGGTTCCGGTGCGACGCTCGCCGCGCTGATCGACGACCTGGAGTCGGGCAACCCCGGACTCAAGGAGCGCCTGGTCGCATCCGATGAGAAGGGCACCGCAAAGCTGCACCGGTTCGTCAACGTCTACGTCAACGACGAGGACGTCCGGTTCTCCGGCGGTCTCGACACCTCCATCGACGACGGTGACGAGGTGACCATCCTGCCCGCGGTCGCCGGCGGCTGCTGAGCGTGGCGCGCTACGACTCACTCATCGACTCGGTCGGCCACACCCCGCTGATCGGGCTGCAGAGGCTCTCCCCGCGTTGGGACGACTCGGCCGACGGACCGCACGTGCGGCTCTGGGCCAAGCTCGAGGACCGCAACCCGACGGGCTCCATCAAGGACCGTCCGGCGCTGCGCATGATCGAGCAGGCCGAACGCGACGGGCTCCTGCACGTGGGTTCGACGATCCTCGAACCCACCAGCGGCAACACCGGGATCTCGCTGGCGATGGCCGCGAAACTCAAGGGCTACCAACTGATCTGCGTGATGCCCGAGAACACCTCCGAGGAGCGCCGGTCGCTGCTGCGGATGTTCGGCGCGAAGGTGATCTCCTCGCCGGCCGCGGGCGGGTCGAACACCGCGGTGGCTGTGGCCAAGAAGCTGGCGTCGGAGAACCCCGACTGGGTGATGCTCTACCAGTACGGCAACGCCGCCAATGTCGCCGCCCACTACGAGGGCACCGGCCCGGAGCTCTACGCCGACCTGCCGGAGATCACCCACTTCGTCGCGGGCCTGGGCACCACTGGGACGCTCATGGGCGTCGGACGTTTTCTGCGCGAACGCAATCCCGAGATCGAGATCGTCGCGGCCGAACCCCGCTACGGCGACGAGGTGTACGGCCTGCGCAACATCGACGAGGGCTTCATCCCGGAGCTCTACGACGACTCGGTGCTCACCCGCCGGTTCTCGGTGACCGGCGTCGACGCGGTCGCCCGCGTGCGCGAGCTGATCGACCTCGAAGGCATCTTCGCGGGCATCTCCACCGGCGCGATCCTGCAGGCCGCACGCGGCATCGGGCGCCGGGCGATGAAGGACGGCATCCGTGCCGACATCGGCTTCGTGGTTCCCGACGCGGGGTGGAAGTATCTCTCGACCGGGGTCTACGAAGGTAGCCTGGACGACGCGGAGCAGGCACTCGAAGGTCAGCTCTGGGCGTGACCGGCAGTGCCGGAACGTCACCTGAGATGAGTCGAGACCCGAAGAGAAACTGGCCATGACGTCGTACACCCCACCGGTCGGGCAGGAACAGCCGCGGCGCTCGCGCCCGCTCTGGCTGCGTTCGCTGATCACCACCGTGTGCATCATCGCGGCGCTGTTCGTCGTCGAGCTGATCGACGCGGCCACCCGATATGACCTCGACCAGAACGGCATCGAACCCCGCCAGGTCGACGGACTCGACGGCATCCTCTGGGCGCCGATGCTGCACGCCGACTGGGAACACCTGTTCGCCAACCTCATGCCCGGGGCGGTGCTCTGCTTCCTGGTGCTGATGACGCAGCGGTTCCTCATCGTCACCGGCATCATCTGGGTGATCTCCGGGGTAGGGGTGTGGTTGTTCGCCGCGCCCTACTCGATCACGGTCGGCGCCTCGGGCATCATCTTCGGCTGGCTCACCTTTCTCATCGTGCGTGGTCTGTTCAACCGCGACCTGTGGCAGATCCTCGGCGGCGTCGTGCTCTTCCTGATCTACGGTTCGATCCTCTGGGGCGTGCTGCCGAGCAATCCCGTCGTCTCCTGGCAGGCGCATCTGTTCGGCGCGATCGCCGGCGTGCTGGCCGCCTGGTTCCTCGCCTCGGGCGACCGCAAACGCAAGCAGCGCACCGCGACCCCGGGGGTGGCGTCATAGCCGCGCAACCCAACATGCCCGTCTGGACCTCCGATCCCGAGGCACCCATCGGGATCTTCGACTCCGGCGTCGGCGGACTGACCGTGGCGCGCGCCATCATGGACCTGCTGCCCGACGAGGACATCGTCTACATCGGCGACACCGCGAACGGCCCGTACGGTCCGCTGACGATCCCCGAGATCCGCAAGCACGCGCTGGCGATCGGCGACGACCTGGCCGAGCGCGGCGTCAAGGCGATCGTCATCGCCTGCAACACCGCGTCCGCAGCCTGCCTGCGTGACGCCCGGGAACGCTACGCGCCGATCCCGGTGGTCGAGGTCGTTCTCCCCGCGGTGCGTCGAGCGGTGGTCGCCACCAAGAACGGCCGGATCGGCGTGCTCGGCACCGAGGCCACCATCGCCTCACGCGCATACCAGGATTCGTTCGCCGCGGCCCGCGACGCGGTGATCACCGCCGTACCCTGCCCGCGCTTCGTCGACTTCGTCGAACGCGGGATCACCAGCGGACGCCAGATCCTCGGCCTGGCGCAGGGATACCTCGAACCCCTCCAGCAGGCGGGCGTCGACACGGTCGTGCTCGGTTGCACGCACTACCCGTTGCTGACCGGCGTCCTGCAGCTCGCAATGGGCGACGAGGTGACGCTCGTGTCGAGCGCGGAGGAGACGGCCAAAGACCTCTACCGCGTCCTGACCGAGATGGACCTGCTGCACCCGCACACCGGTCGGGAGGCGTCGCGCGTCTTCCAGGCGACCGGTGACCCGGAGATGTTCGCGAAGCTCTCCCGGCGGTTCCTGGGCCCCGTTGTCGGGGCTGTGCAGCACCTTTAGCCGACCCAGGGGATCTTCGCCGCGTACTTGTGACCCGGTAACCCGGCAGCGAGCCTCGCGGGCATGGCACAGTAGGGCTTATGCGTCTCACGGTCCTCGGATGTTCGGGCAGTGTGGGCGGTCCGGGGGCGGCGTGCTCGGGCTACCTGCTCTCCGTCCCCGGCGAGCAGCCGGTGCTGCTGGACTGCGGACCGGGGGTGTTCGGCGAGCTGCAGCGGGTGACCGATCCGAACAGCGTCGCGGTGGTGCTCAGCCACCTGCACGCCGACCATTGCCTGGATCTGCCGGCCATGCTCGTCTGGCGACGCTATGCACCATCACCGGCGAAGGAGCGTGCCCCGCTCTACGGCCCGCCGGGTACGGCGCTACGGATCGGCTACGGCTCGTCGGAGTTTCCGGGTCAGGTCGACGACATCTCCGACACCTTCGACGTCCAGGAGTGGCGCGACGGTCTCGAGGTGACCCTGGGGGGCATGCGCATCAAGGCGATGAACGTCAACCATCCCCCGTCCACCTTCGGGCTGCGTATCACCGGGCCGGAGGGGCAGGTCATCGCCTACAGCGGCGATACCGCTCCTTGCGACGAACTCATCGACCTCGCCGCCGACGCGGACCTGTTCCTCTGCGAGGCGTCGTGGACCCATTCGCCGTCGGAACGCCCACCGGACCTGCATCTGTCCGGGATCGAGGCGGGGGAGGCCGCGACGAAGGCGAACGCGCGGGCGCTGGCGATCACCCACATCGCTCCCTGGACCGATTCGGCAGAGATCCTCGCGGAGGCCCGCAGCACTTTCTCGGGACCGGTCGACCTCGTGCGTCAGGGACAGGTCATCGATCTGGCCTAGCGGTGGGTAACCTGCCGTCCGACCATGGTCGTTAGAGTTGGAGCCGTGACCACACGAGCTGACGGCCGAGCCGACGACGAACTGCGTCCCATCTCCTTCACCCGTGGCTTCACCAGCCATCCCGCGGGATCGGTGCTGGTGGAGTTCGGGCAGACCCGCGTGATGTGCACCGCGAGTGTCACCGAGGGCGTCCCGCCGTGGCGTCGTGGATCGGGCCTGGGCTGGCTCACCGCCGAATACTCGATGCTCCCGGCGGCCACGCACGAGCGGAACAGGCGCGAATCGGTCAAGGGCAAGATCGGTGGCCGGACCCACGAGATCAGCCGGCTCGTCGGCCGCTCCCTGCGGGCATGCGTCGACCTCGCCGCACTCGGCGAGAACACCATCGCGCTCGACTGCGACGTCCTGCAGGCCGACGGCGGTACCCGCACCGCCGCCATCACCGGCGCGTACGTGGCCCTCGCCGATGCGGTGACCTACCTGCGTGCCGCCGGCAAACTGTCCGACCCGCAACCGCTTTCGTGCGCGATCGCCGCGGTGAGCGTGGGCGTCGTCGACGGCCGGGTGCGTCTGGACCTGCCGTACGAAGAGGACTCGCGGGCCGAGGTCGACATGAACGTCGTCGCCACCGACGCCGGCACCCTCGTCGAGGTGCAGGGCACCGGTGAGGGCGCGACCTTCGCACGGTCGACCCTCGACGCGCTCCTCGACGTCGCTGCGATCGGTACCCAGAAGCTGTTCGAGGCGCAGCGCGCCGTGCTCGCCGAGCCGTACCCGGGTCAGCTGCCGGGCAACGCCTGATGTCGAAGGTCCTGCTCGCGAGCCGCAATCGCAAGAAGCTCGCCGAGCTGCAGCGTGTCGTCGACGCCGCCGGGATCACCGGCCTGGAGATCCTCGGCCTCGACGCCGTGCCCGAGTACCCGGAGGAGCCCGAGGACGGCGCGACCTTCGAGGAGAACGCGCTGATCAAGGCGCGCTCGGGTGCACGCGCCACCGGATTGCCCTGTCTCGCGGATGATTCCGGGATCTCGGTGGACGCACTGAACGGGATGCCCGGGGTGCTGTCGGCGCGCTGGTCGGGTGCTCACGGCGACGATCCGGCCAACAACACGCTGCTGCTGGCGCAGCTGTCGGACACCCCCGACGAACGACGCGGCGCGGCATTCGTGTCGGCGTGCGCGTTGGTGCTGACGGACGGGACCGAGACGGTCGTGCGCGGGGAGTGGCGCGGACGGGTGCTGCGCGCCGAGCGCGGACCGAACGGCTTCGGCTACGACCCGCTGTTCGCGCCCGACGACGAGCTCGCGGCCGGCCGGTCGTCGGCCGAACTCACGCCGGAGGAGAAGGATTCGCTGAGCCACCGCGGCAAGGCGCTGGCGCAACTGGTGCCGGCGCTGCGGGAGCTCGCCGCTAGAGGTTGAACTGCGCCTTCACTTCCTGGGTGCGCTTGTGCTCGAACCAGAAGGACAGGAACGGAATGGTGCCGGCGATCGCGGTGATGATCGTCTTGCCCGCGGGCCAGCGCACCTTGATCGCCAGGTCGACCGCCATGATCAGGTAGACGAAGTAGACCCAGCCGTGGACGATCGGCACGAAGTCGAGCGCCTTGTTGTCGAATCCGTACGCCAGGATCAGCTCGGCGACGAGCAGTAGCAGCCAGATACCGGTGATCCAGGCCAGGACGCGGTACCTCAACAGGGCCCCGCGGACCTTCTCCACCGGTGCGGTGGGAGCAGAAGCGGTGGATGCGGTCTCGGTCACTGCGGGCCTTTCGATGACGGGGCGTCGGGGGTGTCTGCCGATCTGAGCTCGGCCAGGTAGCGGTTGTAATCGATGAGCGCCGCGTCCTTGACCGGGTCGGGATCGTTGATCAACGACGCCGCGCTCGGCGTCGTCGGGCGCTCGGGGAGGATGCCCTCGGGGATCTCGGCCGCGGCGCGGGCGTCCGCGGCGGCCTTGCGTGCCTCCTCCGGGTCGCTCTCGAGGACGACGAAGCGTCGGTAGGCGTAGATGACCGCGACCGCGAAGGCCGGCCACTGCAGCGCGTAGCCGAGGTTCTGGCCGCTGCCGGAGGCCGACTCGAAGCGCGACCACTGCCACCAGGCGAGGACCAGGCACGCCACCGCGGCGACCACGGTCAGCACCACGAGCGCCGGCCGATGTGTGCGACGGGGGGACGAGGACATACCTTTCAAGGTACCTGGCCTGCGATGATCAAAACGCGGCCGGTAGGGTGGTCGCGGTTACAGTGCGGAGCCCGGTTCCACGTCGGGAACGCACCGAGCGCGAGTGGCGGAATTGGCAGACGCGCTGGATTTAGGTTCCAGTGTCTACGGACGTGGGGGTTCAAGTCCCCCCTCGCGCACCGGATCTCGTGGAAATTGTGCGCAAGTGGCGCACAACTTGTTCTACGAAACGCTCAGGAGCTCGACGGCATCGTCGTCGGCGAAGACTATGTCGTGATCGTCGGTCGAGATCGCCCAGCGCCGCAAGCGGGCGATGTGATCCTCGTCAATCCGTGCCTCGACGGTCTGGTCGCCGGGAGCGAGGTCGGCGAAGTCGTCGACGATCTCCCCCTCACGCGTGGTGCCGTCCTCGAGAGTGACACGAACCCGCGACGACACGTGCAGACCTTCGAGGTCCGCGGCGTCGGCGAGTTCTCCGTGGGTGTCGGCCTCTATGGGCTTGTCGAGAGTTTCCTCGTCAAGCGGGGCTTCTTCGACCGGGGCCGCATCGTCGACGGCGGCGGTTTCCTCGACCGCAACGTCTTCGGCAGCGACATCCTCGGCGGAGTCTTCTACAGCGGGCTCCTCGGCGGAGTCCTCTGTGGCGACGACCTCGTCGGGGGAGATCTCGACGGCGGCGTCCTCGTCCTCCAGGGCGTCGACCTCGACCGTCGCGTCCTCGTCGGCGGCCTGCAGATCGGCATCTACGGCGTCGTTCTCCGTGTCCACCGCGTCGATCTCGCGATCGGCGCTGCTCTCCGGTGCGCTCATGGCGTTGCCGTCCTTCCGGTCAGGGAGTGTGATCTCCGGGCGGCCGGACGCACCCAAGTGGCACGTTTGACCCGGTCGTAGGGGTGATCATACTGAACCGGAGGGTTGTCATCCCGAATGGGACCGAATCGTTGCCACCCCGGGATTGTCGTTCCGAAATCGTTAGGTGTCGGTCGCCTCGGCTCCGGAAACGCCGACGACCCGCGAGCCACCACCGGCGAACCTCGCTTCGACCTGCAGACTTCGGCCGACGTCTGCAGGTCGAAGCGAGGTTCGCCAGTCACCGGGCACGTCGGCTCGGTGTCGGGGACGCGTGCAACGATGCCGGGGTGAGACGTCGGGCGGTGCTGCCGGGAATCGGAGTGGTCGTTCTCCTTGCCGTGCTCGGTGCACTCGGTCTGCTCCAATCGGAATCGGCTCCGGAGACAGCGCCCGCCCCGGGTGCGGCTTCGGTTCCGTCGCTTCCGTTCTCGACACCGTCGTCGACGCCGGCGCCGGTGAACCGGGCCCACGCCGATCTGGACTCGCTGGCGGTGAAGGGTCGGGCGCCGAAGACGGGATACTCGCGCTCGGAGTTCGGCTCGGCCTGGGACGACGCGGTCGATGTGCAGTTCGGCCGCAACGGGTGTCGGACCCGGGAGGACATCCTGCGCCGTGACCTCGTCGACGTTACCCTGCACGCCGACGGGTGTCGCGTGCTGTCGGGGACGCTCGTCGACGCCTACTCCGGCACGACCTTGCCGTTCACCCGCGGCCAGGACACGTCGGCGCTCGTTCAGATCGACCACGTCGTCGCGCTGTCGGACGCCTGGCAGAAGGGCGCGGCGCAGTGGGATGCGCGTCGCCGTCTCGAGTTCGCCAACGACCCGCGGAATCTGCAGGCGGTCGACGGAACGGTGAACCAGCGCAAGGGCGCCGGCGATGCGGCCACCTGGCTGCCTCCGAACAAGGCGTATCGATGCACCTACGTCAGCCGCCAGATCGAGGTCAAGAAGGCCTACGGTCTCTGGGTCACTGCGGCGGAACGGGACGCGATGTCCCGAGTGCTGTCCGACTGCTGACGCGAGGGACGGAGCGATCCCGGCCAGTCACGGTGAGTAGCCTCAGGTGCGTGACGGCGCCACCTTCCTCCCTTCATCCGCTGACCGACTATTCCGTCGTCGACGCCCTGGGTGCCGACCTCCGCGCCGCGGCCTACACGACCGACGGTGTCACCGAACTCCTCGGTGACGAGGTCCACGCCGCCCTGCTGCGCGGCGTGTGGTGGCCCGCGTCGGCCGCGACTGCGGAGGAACAGCGCGACGGCGACGAGGGCGAGTCGCGACTCGCCACCCTCATCAGGCTCTTCCTGCTCGGGTCGGACGAACCCGAAAACCTCGTCGCGCAGGCGTTTCCGACAGCCGGCGTCGACGCACTCGTCGCCCAGGGAGTACTCACCCGGATCGACGAGGGAGCGATCCGCGCGAGCCTCGACATCCGCCCGCACGCCGACGAAACCCACGACTTCCTCGTCGTCGCCGACCAGGACGCCGCCATGCGATCGGGTCCCGTCGCCCGCGACCACGTACTCGGAATCGGTGGGGCCTCGATGTCTCTCGCACGCGCGATCATTCGTGAACCAGCACGACGCGCCCTCGACATCGGCACGGGGTGCGGCATCCAGGCGCTGCACCTGAACTCGCACTGCGACGAGATCGTCGCCACCGACACCAACGAGCGGGCACTGGCGCTGGCCCGGGCGACCGCGCGCCTGAACGGGATGTCGTGGGATCTGCGGGCGGGCAGCATGTTCGAGCCCGTGACGGGGGAGCGCTTCGACCTCATCGTGTCCAACCCGCCGTTCGTCGTCGGGACCGGCAGCCAGGACTACATCTATCGTGACTCGGGTGTCGTCGGAGATGCGCTGTGCGAGCAGCTCATCCGCGAGTTGCCTGCTCACCTGAACCCGGGCGGCACCGCCCAGATCCTGGCCAACTGGATCATCACCGACGGTGCGGACTGGCGTGACCGGGTGGGCGGCTGGCTGGACGGGACGGGTCTCGACGCCTGGGTCGTCCAGCGGGAGGCGGCTGATCCGATCAGCTATGTGTCGCTGTGGCTCTCCGACGCCGGCGAGGACGAGGCTGCCGCTGCCCGGCGCGGGGAGCAGTGGCTGGAGTGGTTCGACGACAACGACATCGTCGCGATCGGCATGGGCTCCATCACCGTTCGCGCGCCGGAGGCGGGGGAGGACCGGGAGCCCGACGTCGTCATCGAAGAGATCACCGGAGCGGGCGAAGAGGTCACCGGTCCCGAGGCGCAGGCCTTCCTGGCCCGCCGCCGGTACCTACGCGAGACCTCCGACGCGGAGCTGCTGGACAAGCGGCTCTCGGTCGCGCCGGTGATGCTCGAAGAACATTCGCTACCCGGCGAGGACGGCTGGCAACAGGTCGGTGCCGCCGTGCGCCGCCCCGGAGGTCCGGGCGCGGTCCTCGGCGTCGACGAGGTGTCCCGCGCATTACTCGCCGGATGTCGCGGACAGGTTCCCCTGCAGACCTTGATCGAGTTGCTCGCCGACTTTCACGGCGTCGACGCCGAGGCGTTGGCCACCGCCGCACTGCCGGTGGTCCGGGAGGCCATCGGACGCGGAATCCTCTACGAGGCGGACTGAGGACCGGCGGTCACATCCGTGCGTACCGGGTGAGCCAGTAGCAATACACGCCGTAGCCGGCGATACCTATCGCGGCCAGGATCATCAGCACCTGCCCCGCGGGGAGGGCGGCCAGGGACTTGACCGTGCCGTCGATCCCGCTCGCCTTCGACGGGTCCGAGGTGGCCACCGCGACGAGAACCAGGATGCCGGTGCCGACGAGCACGAGGCCCTTGCCGCAGTAACCGACCACCCCGGCGATGGTCGCCGCGCGGTCGTGGGTCTTGAGGTCGTCGAGGAAGTTCCGGCTCGCACCCTTGTACACGTGGTAGACACCGACGCCGATGATGATCAGGCCGGCGACCACCACGACGAACTTGCCGGCACCGGATTCCATCAGACGAGCGGTGAGTCCGGTATTCTGCTGGCCACTCGACTGGCCGCTGCCCATCGCGAATCGCACTGCCGTCCAAGCGAATCCGGCGTAGACGACGGCCAGCGACAATGCCTTACCGCGGTCGAGCCAGTCCTCTGCGCCGTCGTTGTCCCGGCCGGGTTCGGTGGCGTGCGGGCCGACGATGGCCTCGGCGACTCGCCACAGGGCGAGTGCCACGAAGGCGACGGCCGCGATCCAGAGCACGATGCGGCCCCCGGTGTTCCCGGCGAAGATGCCCAGGGCCCCGGACTGGTCGGCGTTTCCGCCCTCGCCGAAGGCGAGCCGAACGACGATGTACGCGATGAGCAGGTGGACGAGTCCGCTGACGGCGTGCCCGGCGCGTGCCCCGCGCTGGAACCACGGACTGTCGGTGGCGCGATCGACCGCGCCGGTTACCTGGTTGCCTGACATCCTCGCCGCCTCCCGTCGGCGGTGAGCGCCGACGTTTCGAACGATACGCGCGCTCAGTCGCCGTCCGGGAACGTTGCGTCGAGAGCCCGGGAGATGTCGGCGATCAGGTCATCGGCGTCCTCCAGGCCGACGGAGAAACGGAGATGGCCCCACTGCCGGAACGGTTCCGGATATGCCGCCACCCGCGGGCCGTCGGGTCCGACGTGGACGATCAGCGACTCGTCGTGGCCGAGCGACACCGCCGACGTGATCACCTGCAGCGCCCCGACGAAACGGTTCTGGGTCGCCGAGTCCCCGCGCACGGCGAACGCCATCATCGCGCCGAACCCGCGTCCGCCGAACTGGTGAACCGCCAAGTCGTGCTCGGGATGGGAGGCGAGGCCGGGGTAGCGCACGAAGGCGACACGCGGATCCCCGTCGAGGAAGGTGGCGACGCGTTCGGCGGTGCGCTGGTGCTGGGCGAGCCGCAGCGGCAGGGTGATGGCACCACGGGCGATCAGCCACGCGTTGAACGGTGAGATCACGCCGCCGACGTCGACCATCGCCTGCTCCTTGATGCGGCCGATCAGGTCGGAGCGGCCGAGCACCGCGCCGCCCATCGCGTCACCGTGACCGTTGATGTACTTGGTCAGCGAATGCACGACGAGGTCGGCGCCGTCGCCGAGTGGCCGGTACAGCGGCGGCGGGGTGAAGGTCGAGTCGACGAGCAGCAGGGCGTCGGCGGTGTGGGCGATGTCGGCCAGCGCCGCGATGTCCCCGACCTTGGTCGTCGGATTCGCGATCGTCTCGACGGCCACGAGTCGCGTGTCGGGACGCAGCGCCGCGCGGACGTTCTCGGGGTCGGTGATGTCGACGAAGGTCGCCTCGATTCCGTACTTCTTCGGCAACAGCTCCGCCCACAGCTTCCACGTCGCCTCGTAGGTGGTGTCCGAGACGACGACGTGGTCGCCGGTGGAGAGGAAGGTGAAGAAGACCGCGTGCAGCGCGGCGACACCGGAGGCCAGGACGACCGCGTCCTCGGCCTCCTCGAGCGCGGCGAGCTTGTCCTGCAGGGCGACCTGGTTGGCGCCGGTGTTGCGGGTGTAGAAGAGCTGGTCGGTACCCGACCAGCTGATCTGTTCCGGCTCGGGCGGCAGGTGATACGAGTTCGCCATCGTGATGGGCGTGCGCACCGACGGACCCGACGAGTCGTTCCCGGCGTGCACGCTGCGTGTCATCTCCCCGGGCTGCACTTCTCCGGTCATGCGCGGGCTCCTATCGGTTGCGGCTGCTCGTCGGTCGGCACACCGGGTTCGACGTCGACGTCGAGAGCGGACCCGTCGCCGAACCCCGGCGCGGTGTTGTCGCGGCCTGGCAGGACACCTCGGGCGACCCGTCCAGGGACCTTGTGCAGCTTGTCGATGTGCGTGAAGTACCGGAACTCCGCCCACACCCAGCAGATGCCGAAAACCAGCAGCGCGACGGCCTGCATCGTGAGCGTGTCCCACGGCCGGTGCGCGATGTGAATCGGGACGATGACCAGCGCGATCGCCTGGATGACGTAGGAGTCGAGGCTTCGGGTGCCGGTCATGACCAGCGGGCGCAGCCAGTCGTGATGCCACCAGCGCAGCAACAAGCGGAACATCCCGTAGAGGGCGGGGATCACCAGGTAGGCGCCGATGGCACGCGCGGGCCGGAAGTCCAGCTTGTCGGCGAAGGCGGGTTCGAGGTGCGCCCACGGGCCGGCGGCGATGCCGTAGTGGAAGAACAGTGCGACCGTCACCGCCACGGCGACGATGACGACGAGCCAGCGGTCGACGAACTCGGGGACACTCCATCGCGACCAGTTCCAGCCGATGACCACCGACGGGATGAACATGATCTGCCATCCCGCGACGTTCTGGATGTGCGGGGCCGCCTGGTAGGCGCTGAGGTAGAACCAGTCGGGCGACCAGACCAGCGAAACCGCGTACAACGTCAGCGACGCGGCGAGGATCCACGCCCACCAGCCGCGCTGCAGAAGCGGGAACAGGGCGAACGCGGACATCATCAGCACCATGTAGAGGAGCAGGATGTTCCCGCCGCTCGGCAGGTACTGCATCGTGACCGACAGCCAGATCCCGTCGGCCCAGCCGTCGACCGGGAGCAGGAGCGTCAGCCAGCGGTGGCCCTCGAGCGCGGCCGCGACGGCGACGAGCGCGATCGTCAGCTGACAGACGTAGAGGACCGCGATGCGCTTGGCCAGGCGGACGTAGGCGTACCGCAGCCCGTGACGGGTGACCCAGCGCTGGTACACGAGGCCCAGCACGATGCCCGAGAGCATGACGAACGCCGACATCCCGTCCACGTACGGAAAGGCGTGTGTGGGCGAGGCCAACGGGGAATCGGTGGCGAAGTGTGCGGTGACCATGCTCCAGATCGCCACTCCTCGCGTGGCGTCGATGGCGAGATCTCGGTTTCCCGACACTCGGTTCCCAGACCCTGTGTGTGAAGACATTGATCTGAAGATAGAACTCACCGCGACCCGGAGTCATCCCGGGCCGCGGTGAGTCGTGACCTGAATCGCCTCGAGGCGGCGCTTCTATGTGTAGAGGTCCGCGATCGCCTGCTTGTGCGCGTCGTGGATGACGTTGCGCTTGAGCTTCAGCGTCGGCGTCAGCTCACCGGTCTCGATCGAGAAGTCGGTGTCGAGGATGGTGAACTTCTTGATCGCCTCGGCGTTGGAGACCTTCGAATTGGCCTCCTTGACCGCCGCGTCGATCTCGGCCTTGAGATCCTCGTTCTCGATCAGCTCCGAGAGCGGGGTGTCGGCGGGCAGGTTGTGACGCTCCAGCCAGCCCGGCACGGCCTCGGGGTCGATGGTGATCAGCGCGGCGATGAACGGCTTGTTGTCGCCGACCACCAGGCACTGGCTGACCATCGGATGGGCGCGGATCGAGTCCTCGAGCTGAGCGGGGGAGACGTTCTTGCCGCCCGCGGTCACGATCAGTTCCTTCTTGCGGCCGGTGATGAAGAGGTAGCCGTCGTCGAGGGTGCCGATGTCACCGGTGTGGAACCAGCCGTCGCGGATCGCATCCGCGGTCGCGGCCTCGTTGCGCCAGTAGCCGCTGAAGACCACGGGTCCCTTGAGCAGGATCTCGCCGTCGTCGGCGATCGCGACGGTCACACCGGGAACGGGGCGGCCGACCGAACCGACCTTCTGGTTCTCCTCGTTGTTGGCGGTGACCGCCGCGGTGGTCTCCGACAGGCCGTAACCCTCGTAGACGGGGATGCCGACACCGCGGAAGAAGTGGCCGAGCCGGGCGCCGAGCGGGGCTCCGCCGGAGATCGCACCCTCACACTGCCCGCCGAGGGCGGCGCGGAGCTTGCCGTAGACCAGCTTGTCGAACAGCGCGTGGCGGAGCTTCAGACCGAGGCCGACCTTGCCGCTCTCCATGGCCTTGCTGTACTCGATGGCGGTATCGGTGGCCTTCTCGAAGATCGAGCCCTTGCCGCCGTCGTAGGCCTTCTGCTTGGCCGAGTTGTAGACCTTCTCGAACACGCGCGGCACCGACAGCACGTAGTGCGGCTTGAACACCGCGAAGTCGTTGACGAGGTTCGTGATGTCGTTGGTGTGACCCAGGATGACCCCGTTCTCCACGCTGGCCACCGCGATGATGCGCGCGAAGACGTGCGCGAGCGGCAGGAACAGGAGGGTGGTCTTGCCCTCGGCCAGGCCGGCGCCGACCGCATCGCGGGTGGCGGCACACTCGGCCATGAAGTTGGCGTGGGTGAGCAGGACACCCTTCGGGCGGCCGGTGGTTCCCGAGGTGTAGATCAGGGTCGCGGCATCGGTGGACAGCGAGTTCGCATGGCGGCGATCGAGCTCGTCGTCGGCGACGGTCGCGCCGCGCTTGGTCAGCGTCGGGAGTGCGTGGTCATCGATGACCAGGGTCTCCTTGAGCGTCGGCGTCTCGTCGATCACCCGGATGTGCTTGGTGTAGTGCTCGTGGTTCTCGACGATGAGGAGCTTGGCCGCCGAATCCTCGAGGATCCACTGCACCTGGTCGGGGGCCGAGGTCTCGTAGATGGCGACGGTGCATGCCCCTGCACGCCAGATGGCGTAGTCGAGGACGGTCCACTCGTACCGCGTCGACGCCAGGATCGCCACGCGGTCCCCGGGCTCCACGCCCGAGGCGATGAGTCCCTTGGCCACCGCGTCGACCTCGTCCGCGAAGTGCTTCGCCGTGACGTTGATCCACTGATTGTGGGAGCGCTTGCGGAAAAGAGGCATCGTGGGTCGCTCGGTCCGATACTTGAGGATCGAGTCGACGAGGTTCGCCTTGTCGTCGATCGTGAGATCGGACGGGGTGGCGTACTGCTGCTGCATGGCACTCCTGAGACGGACTTGCTGATCTGGACATATCCGGCGCCGACTACCCGGTGACCGGGGACGACGCCACTTGAGTGGCACTGACAGTACCAGTATTCGTGTGATGCATCACACGCGCTCATCGTAGTGCTGTATTACCAGTTCAGCTGCCAGTTGTGACGCGGTCATGGCACGATGCCTACTTTCCGGGGTCGGGCGATTACAGTTGAGTGCGATGAATGAGACCCGCGCATGAGTACTTCCGAACAAGGCGAGCACGGCGCGCCGGCTGACACCCCTGCACAAGACATCCCCGGCGATTCCTTCGACGACCTGGAGATCGAGTCACGAGTCCGTGCCGCGATCACCGACGTCGGCTACGAAACCCCCTCGCCGATCCAGGCCGCCACGATCCCGCCGCTGATGGCCGGCCGCGACGTCGTCGGCCTCGCGCAGACCGGTACCGGCAAGACCGCGGCCTTCGCGATCCCGATCCTCTCCAGGCTCGACACCTCTGCGCGCACACCGCAGGCGCTGATCCTCGCACCGACGCGTGAGCTCGCCCTGCAGGTGTCGGAGGCCTTCGGCCGCTACTCCGCGCACATGCCCGAGGTCAAGGTCCTGCCGATCTACGGCGGACAGTCCTACGGTGTGCAGCTCGCGGGTCTGCGCCGCGGTGCTCAGGTGATCGTGGGTACGCCCGGTCGAGTGATCGACCACCTCGACAAGAAGACCCTCGACATCTCCGGACTCGAGTTCCTCGTGCTCGACGAGGCCGACGAGATGCTCACGATGGGCTTCGCCGAGGACGTCGAACGCATCCTCGCCGAGACTCCGGACACCAAGCAGGTCGCGCTGTTCTCCGCGACCATGCCCAGCTCGATCCGCCGGCTCGCCCAGCGCTACCTGAAGTCACCGCAAGAGATCACGGTCAAGTCCAAGACGGCGACCGCGCAGAACATCACACAGCGCTATCTGCAGGTGTCCCACCAGCGCAAACTCGACGCGCTGACCCGATTCCTCGAGGTCGAGGAATTCGACGCGATGATCGTGTTCGTCCGTACCAAGCAGGCGACCGAGGAACTCGCGGAGAAGCTCCGTTCACGCGGACTCTCCGCGGTCGCCATCAACGGTGACCTCGCGCAGGCACAGCGTGAGCGGACCATCAACCAGCTCAAGAACGGCTCGATCGACATCCTCGTGGCAACCGACGTGGCCGCCCGCGGCCTCGACGTCGACCGCATCTCGCATGTCGTCAACTACGACATCCCGCACGACACCGAGTCGTACGTGCACCGGATCGGACGCACCGGCCGCGCCGGCCGTTCGGGCAACGCGCTGCTGTTCGTCTCGCCGCGTGAGCGCCACCTGCTACGGGCGATCGAGCGGGCGACGCGCCAGGAGCTCACCGAGATCGGGCTGCCCAGCGTCGACGACGTGAACGCGCAGCGTGTCGCGAAGTTCGGCGAGTCGATCACCCAGAACCTGTCCTCGGACAACCTGGACCTGTTCCGCGGACTCATCGAGAACTACGCCCGCGACAACGATGTGGCCATGGCCGACATCGCCGCTGCGCTGGCCCTCGAGACGCGCGACGGCGGGTTCCTGCTGACCCCGGATCCGCCGGAGTCGGAGAAGCGGGCGAACCGTGAACAGCGGGAGCGCACCCCGCGTCGTCCCGGCGCGAGCTTCGCCACCTATCGCATCGCGGTCGGCCGCAAGCACAAGGTCTCCCCGGGAGCGATCGTCGGTGCGATCGCCAACGAGGGCGGTCTCACCCGCGCGGACTTCGGCAACATCAGCATCCGCGACGACTTCAGCCTCGTCGAGTTGCCCGACGATCTCGACAACGAGACGCTGTCCCAGCTCCGCCACACCAAGATCGGGAAGAACCCGATCGACATCCGCAAGGACATGGGTGCGCCGCGGGGTCGCGGGGGCAAGCGTGGCGGGCCGCAGGGTGGCCGCGACGGTCGTCGCGACAACTTCGGCGGCAAGCGGCCTTCGCCGCGGGTCGCCGGACGCGGTCGCCGGTCCTGATCGCCGTATCGACCTGAGTCGGTTTCGCTCGCCGTGCGTGCCGCAATGTGGTGACGGAACTTGTCAAACCGAGATCATTCCGTAACCTTGGAGACGGGGGTCTTCAAGGTGTCCATCTCGTGCGTGCGGGTATCCGCCGACCGAGGGGCACGAAAATTACGAGTGAGCACAGGATTGGTGAGTCACCAGTGTCCTTGGTGAGTGCGATTTCAGCAGCAGAAGCAATCGACCACAGCCGCGCCGGAAACGCGGTCATGGTGGATGCCCGCCCGCAGGTGGTGCGCCACCAGGGCAGCCTTCCGGGCGCCTACGTGGTCGAACCCAGTGAGCTACCGAACCTCCTGAGTCCCACCCCGACCGGCACCTTCCCCGTCATCCGCGACGCCGAGCAGCCCAGGAAGATCGCGCGCGACACCGAGATCGCCGTGGTGTCGGTGAGTTCGGAGGCACCGCGGATCGCCGAGCAGATCGCGGGCCTCGGCTACACCAACGTCCGCTACGTCGACGGTGGTTACCGAGCACTGCGTTCCTCCACCTGAGCGCATCACGTGAGCGCGACGCCGCTCACCGGCCGACGTGGTCTCCTTGACATACGGTGCGGCAGTTCCGCTTTCCTGACCAGCGGCTTGATAGCGTAGGAACGCCGGCGACGAGAGGAACCCATCGGATGCAGGATGACACTCGCGAGACACTGCGAGACCAGGTCACCCGGCTGATGGCGTTCCTGAGGGACGTCGTCCGCTCGCGCTCCGGTGATGTCCGGGACATCGACGAACACGCAGGCCACGTCTGGGTGGGCGCCTCGACGCCCATCTCGGTGCGGGCGTCGGCCGCGCCGGGGCAGGTCGTCGTCGAGATCGATCCCGCCGACACCGCACACGCCGATGTCGCCCGCCTCGTCGACGAGCTGACCGAGAGCCCCGAGACCCTCGAACTCGTCCTGGCCAACGCCCTCGTCACCGTCCACGACGACGCCGGCTCCGAACCTCTCGTCCGCGAGCATCTCCTCACACAGGCAGTGGTCGCCGACCGCGACGAGTCGGGCGCCATCCGCGTGTCCCTCGGCGCGGGCTCCGCGCCGACCATGCACGACACCCATCTGCTCGCCGCGGTCGACGGACTCGAACTCGCCGGCGCGATGAAGACCCGGACCCGACTCGCCGAGCAGCCGTCGGTCGTCGCCGGCAAGGTCACCGATCTCGTGGGCGAGTGGCTGGGGGAAATCGAGATCGACGCCGACCGCGCCACCCTCTCGCTCGACATGCGACCGGCGATCGTCCTGCGACGCCGCGGTGTCGAGAACTCGCTCGCCTTCTACGACGCGATCATCGACGACCTGCGCGACGAGGATGCGAGCGTGCCCGTCGGCCTGGCCCAGCTGGTCAAACCGATCGACGCCGAGGATCGGCTGGGCGCGCTCGACGCGCCGGCCGTGCTCTCACCCGAACGTCTCATCGCCGACGCGCTCTTCCCGCTGCCCTCAAACGTCGAGCAACGCGACGTGCTCGTGCGGCTGGGCCACGACAGCGGCGTCGTGGTCGAGGGGCCGCCCGGTACGGGCAAGACGCACACCATCGCGAACGTGACGTCCGCGCTGCTCGCCAAGGGGCAGCGCGTGCTGGTCGTCAGCGAGAAGGCGCATGCGCTCCACGTGCTGCGCGACATGCTCCCGCCCGCGCTGCGCGAACTCACGGTGTCCATCGCCGACATCTCCCAGGACCATGCCGAGACGATCGTGTCGGTGGTCGAGAACCTCGCCGCGCGCAAGGCCGCGTTCTCGGTGTCCGTCGCCGACGCCGAGATCGCCGACCTCGAGGCCCGCCGCGACCACGCCCTGACCCAGCGCGACCAGCTCATGCGCGAGCTGTGGGATCTGCGCGCCGGCGAGACCGAGGTCCACGAGTGGGTGGCGGGGGACTATCGGGGTACCCCGGCGGACATCGTGCGGCAGGTCAAGCGCGACGCCGAGCGCTTCGACTGGATGCCGCCGGGACTCGAGGGTGCGGTCCCGCCCCTGGATTCCTCGGAGTTCGCCCGGCTCGTCGAACTCCTCCAGGTGACCGGCGGCGACCGCGGCCGTCTCACCCAGCGGTTCCCCGAGCTCGCCGATCATCTGCCGGAGCCCGGCGACATGGACACGATCTGCGCGCGGATCGCCGCCCGACCAAAGGAAACCCACGGCGGCACGGGAGCGCTGCTCCCGTCTCTCGACGGCGTCGACAGCGAACGACTTCTCACCATCAAGGAGATCTGCGAACAGCTGGGCGTGGCCGCGGGCGAGGTGGCGTCCTTTCCGGCCCCGATGGTCGACATGGCCGATCGGCTGCTGGCCGGCAACGCGTCCCACCTGTGGTCCCGCGTGACGACCCTGTCCCCGGTGATCGCCGAGGCCGCCCGGCGCGACCGCGACCTGGGCGCCCACACGGTTCTCGTCGAGGGGGACCGCCCGGGCGATGCGGCGCTGTTCGACGCAGCCGCCGAACATCTGGCGGAGGGTGGCCAATGGCGCGGCCGGCTGCGCCGCTCCCCGCAGCAGCGCGCGGTCGAGGAGGCGCAAGTACGGGCGACCGTCGACGGTCGGGTCCCGACGGACGAGGTGTCGTTGCGAAGGGTGGCCGACCACCTGACGGTCGTCGACGCCGTCCACCAGGTCCATCGCATCCTGGCCGACCTCCACGTGCCGATCGATGCCTCCGGATCCCGGTCCGCACAGGTCGATCGGCTCGTCAGGCTGGACGCGCAGCTCGCGTGGATCTCGCGTCTGGTCACCGGGCGCGATCATCTCGTCCACGAACTCGAGGCGATCAGCCCCGGTGGCCCGCGCCCCCGCAGCGTCGCGGAGATCGCCGAGGTGGCCGGGCAGGCGGGTTCGATCGCCGCCGCCAACGACGCGGCCCTGGCCGAACGGGAACTGGCCGACTGCACCTACGGGCTGGCCGCCGAACTCGACAAGGGCCCGTCATCCGAAGGTGATGCACTACTCGCCGCGCTCGGCACCGCCGACGCCGCCGGGATCCGCACGGCCCGCCGAGCCTTCCTCAAGGCCCAGGAGCAGGCGAATGCGGAGAACGCGCTCGATCTCCTCGAACTGCGACTCAAGAGCCGCGCTCCGGAACTGGTCCGGACGATCTGGGCGACGCCGCGCGATCCGATCTGGTCCGAACGCGCGCGGGAGATGGCTGCCGCCTGGGCGTGGCGGTACGCCCACACGTGGGTGTCCGAACGCAGCGACGTGCATTCCGAAACCCGGATCTCGGCCGACCTCGATGCCATCGAGGTCGACGTCGCGCAGCTGACCACCCGTCTCGCCTCGGCGCGTGCCTGGCGGGAGTTGCTCGGGCGCACCACGACCGGCGAGATCCAGGCGCTGCAGTCCTACCGCGACCACATGATCAACCTCGGCAAGGGGTCGGGCAAGCACGCCAACCGGTTCCGGCGTGCCGCGCGCGAGGCGATGGCCGTGGCGCAGAACGCGATCCCGGCCTGGATCATGTCGATCAACCAGGTCGCCGAGACGCTCCCGCCCCGCCGGAACTCCTTCGACGTCGTCATCGTCGACGAGGCGTCGCAGGCCGACATCACCAGTTCCTTCCTGCTGTGGCTCGCGCCGCGGATCATCGTCGTGGGCGACGACAAGCAGTGTGCGCCGGTGGGACTCGCCGGGACCACACTCGACGACGCCTTCGCCGAGCTCGACGCCGCACTGCCGGATCTCCCTACCTACCTCCGCGACGGACTCACCCCGCGGTCGAGTCTGTTCTCGTTGCTCCGCAGCCGGTTCGGCAACGTCGTCGGGTTGCGCGAGCACTTCCGGTCGATGCCGGAGATCATCGAGTTCTCGTCGCGGCAGTTCTACGGCAAGGCGCCGCTGATCCCGGTGCGGCAGTACGGCTCCGACCGACTCGAGCCGTTGCGCACGGTTGCGGTCGACGGCGAGGCCACCGGCAGCGGGTCGGGCCTCGTGAACGACGCCGAGGTGGAGGCGATCCTCGGGGCGCTGCGCGACTGTCTGGCCGATCCGGCCTACGACGGCCGGGACTTCGGCGTGATCGCGCTGCAGGGCACCAAACAGGCGGAGGCCTTGGAACGGGCCCTACGCAACGGGCTCGATGCCGAGGCGTGGCGCACCCGTCGTATCCGGGTGGGCACCCCGCCGGACTTCCAGGGCGACGAGCGCCGCGTCATCTTTTTGTCCATGGTCGTCTCCGATCCGACGGCCATCTCGGCACTGACGCGTGCAGAATCGCAGCGACGGATCAACGTCGCGGCCACCCGCGCGATGGACCAGGTCTGGCTGTTCCATTCAATCGGACCAGAAGACTTGCGGCACAACGACCTCCGGTACTCGCTGCTGTCCTACTTCACCGCAAACGAGGGTCTCGCGATCAGTCCGATGCCGACCGACGTGCCCGACGACCTCCGCGTCGAGCCGTTCGACAACCTACTCGAACAGCGGGTGTTCAACCGTCTCGCGGCACTGGGCTACCACGTGACCCCGAAGGTCACCGTCAACAACCGGATCATCGACCTGGTTGTCCTCGGTGCCGACGCCCGGATGGCCGTCGAATGCGATCCCGACGCGTTCCCCGGGACCGGACGCCAGGCCCGCTCGGATCTCGAGCGCGAGCGTGAATTGCGGCGCTGCGGTTGGGAATTCGCCCGGGTCCGGGAGTCGGAGTTCGAACTCGACCCGGATCGGGTGATCGATGCGGTCGCCGCGGCCCTCGAGGCGCGTGGCTGCAAGCCCGGATCGCTCACGGCACGTCCGGCCGCAGAGGTCGCCCCGACGTGGACGCCGATCGACCTGACCGCCGGGGAGTGACGCGCGGGGGAGTGGCGAGTGGACCGTCAGCCCAGCGCGCGGAGCAGAGCCGGTAGGCCCTCGGCGGCCGACACCCGCAGGCTGTGCGTGGCGAAGTCGGTCACCGACGACTCGGCAGGGTTGAACTCGATCACCGGAATGCCCTCGCGGACAGCGCGTTCGGGGAGTGATGCCGCCGGGTACACGATTCCGCTGGTGCCGACGACGATGACCACCTCGCTCGCGCGGAACGCCTGATCGGCCCGCTGCCAGTCGTCGGTCGGCAGCGACTCCCCGAACCAGACGACGCCGGGGCGGACGTCGCCGCCGCACCTCGGACAGGTCGGCGGAGTGACCCGGGGCTCCACGTGCTCGGTGTCCGGATCGGTTGCCGACGGCCGCGCATCCGGACCGTCGTACGGGGTGTGGCACACCGAGCAGCGCGGCGCGAAGAGACTGCCGTGGAGGTGGCTGACCACGTCGCTTCCGGCACGCTCGTGCAGGTCGTCGACGTTCTGGGTGACGACCATGACGGTGCGCGAGGCGCCGAGCTCGGCCAGTGCTCGGTGTCCGGCGTTCGGTTCGGCGGCGAGCACCTCGCGGGCTCGCCACCGGTACCAGCCCCAGACCAGTGCGGGGTCGCGTTCCCATGCCTCCGGGGTGGCGAGTTCGGCGGGATCGAATGTCTCCCACAGTCCGGTCTGCACGTCGCGGAAGGTCGCGATCCCGCTCTCGGCCGACACGCCGGCCCCGCTGAAGACGGTGATCCAGTCCGCGTCTCGGACGAGGTCGATCACGGCCTCGGGGATGGTCGGCCCGGTCATCCCGCGGCCTCGAGGGAGGCGCGCACCAGGTCGGCGGTCTCGTCGGGGTCCGGATCGCGGCGCACGACCAGACCCTTGGCGAAACTGAGCTTGTCGCCTGCGTGGCGGGGCACGACGTGCAGATGGGTGTGGAAGACGGTCTGGAACGCGGCGCGGCCGTCGTTGAGGGCGAGGTTGACCCCGTCAGCGGCCATCGGCCCGGCCTTCAGTGCCGAGCCGACGCGCTGTCCGGCGGCGAAGAGGGCCGCCCCGAGCGTCGGGTCGAGGTCGTCGAGACCGGATGAGTGGACTCGGGGGACGAGCAGGGTGTGCCCGCGGGTGACCGGCCGGATGTCGAGGAAACCGACGACGTCGTCGTCGGAATAGACGATCCGGCCCGGAGCCGTGCCCGCGATGATGGCGCAGAAGATGCAACTGCTCATGGGGCGACTCTAGGGCACGGGCGGAGCGCGTCCGGGCACCATGCGAACGCCGTGGACGCGCCGTCGGACCGGCAAGTGGTCCGCATCACATCACGGTTTCATAACGGTTGACCGAGCGCGCGTTCGGCGGCCGACATACCCTCGGGTACGTTGTCTGGCCAGCATGTTTCGCAACCCTTCGGATGGTTGTTGACATGGTCTTTCAAGTTACCCGCGGGGTTACTGATGGGTATACCGACAGGTCACCCGGAAACATGAGGAATCCCTCACTTTCGTGTGTCATCATGGGTGTCACGTTCACGTCGTAAGCGACTCCTCCATGAGCCGGGGAGCGCCGATGTCCCTGTGTGGCAGGCGTGTTCATCAGTTGTACCAAGTAGTTCGAATCAGGCAGGGCTGCCGCTCTCGTTTCCGCCTGCGATGCCCCGGTGTCGTGGGCGACCCCCCGTTCTCACCGACGAGGAATCGCCGGCGCTCCCGCCTGCACCCAAGACACCCGCCGGCGCGCGCGCCGGCACCAAGACACTCCGCCGACCACCGAGACCGACCACCACAGAGGAGTACTCGTGACCGTCGACCAGTTCCGCACCGGCTCGCAGGGCGCCGCCAACGCAGAGCGCCCCACCACCACACTCATTGACCGGCTCGCCCAGGGCGAGCCCTACGCGATCAGTTTCGGCGGTCAGGGTGGCGCGTGGCTGCCGACGCTGGCCGAACTGGTCGTCGACGCCGACCTCGAACACCGCATCGGCGGGATCGTGGAGGCCGCTGAGCGGCTCGTCGCACCCGTCGCCGACGACCTCGTCGTCGCGCGCGCCGACGGCTTCCACCCCCTCGCGTGGGTCCACGCGCACGACGCGGGCGAAGAGGTGCCCACCGAGGCCGCTCTCGCCGACTTCACCCTCTCGGGTCCCGGGGTCCTGCTGACCCAGCTGGCCGCCATCGAGGCGTTACGCAAGCAGGGTCTCGACACCGCGAGCATCCCGCCCAGCGCCGTCATCGGACACTCGCAGGGGTCGCTGGCCACCGACGCGGTCGGAGCCGAGGGGAACGCCGCGGAAGCCGGAGAGGGCCTGCTGCTCGCCGTCGCCCACCTCATCGGTGCCGCTGGTTCGCTCATCGCGCGTCGCCGCGGCCTCGGGGTCACCACCGACGGCACGCCGATGCTGGCGGTCAACAACGTCACCCCGGCACGCGTCGACGAGGTCCTCGCCCAGTACCGCGCGACCCTGCCAGAGAGCGACCTGGCCACCGCGCCCGTCGTCTCGATCAAGAACAGCCGCAACGCACTCGTGCTCTCCGGCGCCCCGCGTCACCTCGCCGGTTTCGTCGCGCTCTGCGAGCGGATCGCCGCCGCCGAAGCCGACGAGCGCAAGCGCAAGCTGACCGGCGGCGCACCGTTCGCCCCGAAGTTCGACCACCTGCAGGTGTCGGTCGCCTTCCACCACCCGAACATGGCCGAGGCCGTCGAACTCGTCGGCGCTTGGGCCGACCGCTGCGGCATCGACCGTGAGCTCGCCACCCGTCACGCCCACGACATCCTCGTCGCACACGTCGACTGGGTCTCCTCGGTCGACGAGGTCGTCGCCGGCGGTGCCAAGTGGATCCTCGACTTCGGTCCGGGCGACATCGCCACCCGTCTCACCTCATCGCTCGTCCGCGGCCAGGGTGTCGGCCTCGTCCCCGCCGCCCTGCGCGTCGGACAGCGCAACCTCTTCAGCCCGGGCGGGGTGCCCGAGGTCGCCACCCCGTGGTCCCAGTTCGCCCCGACCCTCGTCGAGCTGCCCGACGGCCGGACCGTCGTCGAGACCGCGTTCACGCGTCTCACCGGACGTTCGCCGATGCTGCTCGCGGGCATGACCCCGACCACCGTCGACCCGGCGATCGTCGCCGCCGCGGCCAACGCCGGCCACTGGGCCGAGCTCGCCGGTGGAGGCCAGGTCACCGAGGACATCTTCGCCCGCAACATCGCCACTCTCACCGACCTGCTCGAGCCGGGTCGCGAGGCGCAGTTCAACGCGCTGTTCCTCGACCCGTACCTGTGGAAGCTGCAGCTCGGTGGCAAACGCCTCGTGCAGAAGGCCCGTGCCCAGGGCGCGCCGCTCGACGGCGTGATCGTCTCCGCCGGCATCCCCGAACTCGAGGACGCGGTCGCCCTCGTCGACGAGTTCGTCGAGGCCGGACTCCGCTTCGTCGCCTTCAAGCCGGGCACCGTGGAGCAGATCCGTTCGGTTGTGCGGATCGCCAACGAGGTCCCGCACCATCCGGTCATCGTCCAGATCGAGGGCGGCCGCGCCGGTGGCCACCACTCGTGGGAGGACCTCGACGACCTGCTGCTCGCCACCTACGGCGAACTCCGCGCCCGACCCAACGTGGTCATCTGCGTCGGCGGCGGCGTCGGTACCCCGGAGCGTGCCAGCGAATACCTGACCGGCGTCTGGTCGAGCGGCTACGGCTATCCGCTGATGCCGCTCGACGGCATCCTCATCGGCACCGCGGCGATGGCCGCCAAGGAGGCCACCACCACTCCCGAGGTCAAGCAGCTCCTCGTCGACACCGTCGGTATCGACGAGTGGATCGGTGCAGGCCACGCGACCGCCGGAATGGCTTCGGGCCGTTCGCAGCTCGGCGCCGACATCCACGAGGTCGACAACACCGCGTCCCGCTGCGGCCGTCTGCTGGACGAGGTCGCCGGTGACGCCGAGGCCGTCGCCGCACGCCGCGACGAGATCATCGCGGCGATGGCGGACACCGCCAAGCCGTACTTCGGCGACGTCGCCGAGATGACCTACCGCGAATGGCTCGACCGCTACGCCACCCTCGCGGTCGGCGACGCCAACGGCGATCAGCACCCGTGGGCCGACATCACCTGGCAGCAGCGCTTCGTCGAGATGCTGCAGCGCACCGAGGCCCGCATGCACCCGCAGGACTCGGGTCCCATCCCGACGATGTTCGCCGAGCTGTCGTCCACCGACGACCCGCACGCCGCGATCGACGCGCTGGGCAGCGTCTACCGCGAGATCGACACCGACATCCTGCATCCCGCGGACGTCTCGTTCTTCCTGGAGCAGTGCCGCACCCCGGGCAAGCCGGTCAACTTCGTGCCGGTCATCGACAAGGACGTGCGCCGCTGGTGGCGCAGTGACTCGCTGTGGCAGGCCCACGACACGCGCTACGGCGCCGACGCCGTGTGCGTCATCCCCGGTCCGGTCGCCGTTGCCGGCATCACCCGCGTCGACGAGCCGGTCGGCGAGCTGCTGGACCGCTTCGAGGCGCAGGTCGTCACCGACCTGCTGACCGCAGGTGTGCGTTCGGTGGAGGTTGCCTCGCGACACCGTGCCGGACTGGTCGAGGACGCCGGCGTCCTGACCGCTGTTCTGGAATCCGACGACGTCAGCTGGGCGGGACGGATCGTCCCGAGCCCGGTCGCCCTCCTCGGTGACCGCGCCGCCTGGTCGATCGTCGCCCCCGAGCGTGCCGAGCACGAGCCCACCGGCGCCGTCATCGAGCAGACCGGTACCGAGAACGGCGTCGTCCGTTTCGATCTCGTCGTCCCGATCTCCGGTGCGGCCGTGCGCATCCCGCTGCTCGCCGGTCTCGGCGTGCGCGACGGCGGATCGCCGGTCGTCGGACTCGACGAGGCAGCCGGCGCGATGACCGAGATCCTCACGGTCGCCGCGGGCGGCGAACTCGCCGAGGTGACCGACGGCACCGCGACCACCACCATCACCTGGCAGCCCGACTCGGTGGCCGACCATGCATCGGTGACCGGCTTCTCCCTGCCCGCGCACCTGCGTCCGACCACCCCGACCGAGCCCTTCGGCTTCGCCGTCCCCGACACCCTGGTCGGCGCCTGCTGGCCCAGCGTGTTCAGCGTGATAGGTGCCGCCCGCACCGAGACCGGCGCACCGGTCGTCGAGGGTCTGCTCGACCTGGTCCACCTCGACCATGCGATCGCTCTCACCGGTGAGATCCCCACGGAGACCGCCGAACTGACGGTGACCGCCCGTGCCGGCGCGGTCCGCGACTCCGACGTGGGCCGTGTCGTCGAGGTCTCGGTGGAGATCGCCGGGACTGCCGGTTCGATCGCCACCCTCGACGAGCGCTTCGCCATCCGCGGACGCCTCGGTGCCGCCGAGCTCACCGACCCGCTCCGCGCGGGCGGTGCCCCGAAGGCCGAGCAGTCGGCCACCCGCAAGCTGCTCCGTTCGGCCACCATCACCGCGCCGAACCGCATGCACGGCTTCGCCGTCGTCTCCGGTGACCGCAATCCGATCCACACCGACGCCTCGGCAGCCAAGCTGGCCGGACTCGGCGACCCGATCGTGCACGGCATGTGGCTGTCGGCTGCCGCGCAGCAGGTCGTCACCGCGACCGACTCGAAGAACCCGACCCCGTCGCCGCGACCGCTGATCGGCTGGACTGCACGCTATCTGGGGATGGTCCGCCTCGGCGACACCATCACCGTGCGCGTCGACCGTGTCGGCCTCGACAACGGCCGTGAGGTCGTCGAGGTCAGCGCCAAGGTCGGCGACAACCTCGTCATGAGCGCCACCGGCCTCCTGGCCGCGCCGCGCACCGTCTACGCCTTCCCGGGGCAGGGCATCCAGAGCAAGGGCATGGGCCTCGACGCCCGGTCGCGGTCCAAGGCAGCCCGTAAGATCTGGGATCGCGCCGACAAGCACACGCGCAAGGCGCTCGGCTTCTCGATCCTGGCCGTCGTGCGGGACAACCCGACGACCCTGGTCGCCAACGGCACCACCTACAACCATCCCGACGGCGTGCTGTACCTGACGCAGTTCACCCAGGTCGCGATGGCGACCCTCGGTGTCGCGCAGATCGCCGAACTCAAGGAGGCCGGCGGCTTCGTCGAGGGCGCCATCACCTGTGGTCACTCCGTCGGCGAGTACAACGCTCTCGCCGCCTGCGCCGGCGTCCTGCCGCTCGAGGCGGTCCTCGAGGTCGTGTTCCAGCGCGGCGAGGCCATGCACCATCTCGTTCCGCGAGATGAGCAGGGCCGCAGCGACTACCGCATGGCCGCGATCCGGCCGAGCCAGTTCGGTCTCGCCGACGCCGACGTGACCGGCTTCGTCTCCGGCCTGGGTGCGGAGATCGGTGAGTTCCTCGAGGTCGTCAACCTCAACCTGCTCGGCTCGCAGTACGCGATCGCCGGCACGGTCCGGGGCCTGGAGCACCTCGAGGCCGAGATCGACCGTCGCCGTGCCGAGTTCGGTGGCAAGCGGGCGTTCATCCTCATCCCGGGTATCGACGTCCCGTTCCACTCCAGCGTCCTGCGCGCCGGTGTGCCGGAGTTCCGCGGCAAGCTCGAGGAGCTGCTGCCCGCCGACATCGACATCGACATCCTGATCGGCCGCTACATTCCGAACCTGGTGCCGCGCCTGTTCAACCTCGGACGCGATTTCGTCGAGGAGATCGCGGCGCTCGTGCCGTCCGATCCGCTGAACGAGGTCCTCGCCGACTGGGACAACTGGACCGCCAAGCCCACCGAGCTGGCCCGCGTTCTCCTGATCGAGCTCCTCGCCTGGCAGTTCGCGAGCCCGGTGCGCTGGATCGAGACCCAGGACCTGCTGTTCAGCGGTCCGGAGCGCGACGGTCTCGCCGTGCAGCGTTTCGTCGAGATCGGTCTGAAGGGTGCTCCGACCCTGACGGGTCTGGCCAACAACACCCTCAAGCTCGACGACTACGCCTCGGCCACCACCGAGGTGGTGAACGTCGAACGCGACTCCGACGTGATCCTGGCCAAGGATGCCGGTCACGAGCCGGAAGAGGACGAGATCGACGCTCCCGCAGAGTCGGCCGCCGCTCCGGCGGACGCTGCTCCCGCGGCGGCAGCGGCGGCACCGGCTCCGGCCGCGGCTCCGGCTGCTCCCGCCGGCGGCCCGCGTCCCGACGACATCGCGTTCACCCCGTCGGATGCGGTGAAGTCCGTGATCGCCCTGTGGACCAAGATGCGCGTCGACCAGATCGGTGCGACCGACACCATCGAGGCGCTGTGCGACGGTGTGTCCTCACGCCGCAACCAGCTCCTGCTCGACATCGGCGGCGAGCTCGGACTCGGCGCCATCGACGGTGCGGCCGAGGCCGACATGGTCGCGCTGTCGTCGACCGTCGAGACCCTCGCCCGCGGTTACCGGCCGCTGGGTGCGGTACTCACCGACGCGGTCAGCGACCAGGTCCGCAAGGTCCTCGGCCCGCTGGGCAAGCGCCAGAACTACATCACCGACCGCGTCAGCAGCGTGTGGCAGCTCGGCCCCGGCTGGGGACTGCACACGACCGTGGCACTCGCACTGGGTACGCGGGACGGGGCCTCGGTCCGCGGTGAGGCACTGGGCAACCTGCTCGACGGCCCGGTCGCCAACGCCGACGCGCTCGACGCGTTGATCGACAAGGCGGTCACCGCCGTGGGTGCCGAGAAGGGCATCGCGGTGGGCAAGCCCGCCGCCGAATCCGGCGGTGGGGCAACGGTCGACGCGGCTGCTCTCGGCGAGTTCACCGAGCAGATCACCGGCCGGTCGGGTGCGCTCGCCTCGGCGGCGTACGCGGTGTTGGAGAAGCTGGGACTCGCCGAGGTCGCCGACCTCGCCGAGGCCGCGGCCGATCCCAACGCCGAGCTGGCCGAGCTGGTCAGTGCCGAACTCGGATCGGACTGGGCGCGCACTGTCGCGCCGGCGTTCGACGACGCCAAGGTCGTGCTCATCGACGACCGGTGGGCAACCGCCCGTGAGGATCTCGTCCGTCTCTGGTTGGCCGACGAGCAGGAGCTCGACGCCGACTTCGAGAAGGTCGTCGGCGGGTTCGCCGGAGCCGGCGACACCGTCGCCGAACACGCCACCTGGTGGCAGGGCAAGGCCCTCGCGAACGGGAACGCCGTGCACGGCCGCGTCTTCGGTGCCATCGCGCACGCCGCCGAGAACCCCGAGAAGGGGATCTACAGCCGCGAGATCGCCGTCGTCACCGGCGCCAGCAAGGGCTCGATCGCCGCAGGTGTGGTGGCCGGCATCCTCGCCGGCGGTGCGACCGTCATCGCGACCACCTCGCGACTGAACTCCGAGCGTCTCGCCTTCTACAAGAAGCTCTATCGCGAGAACGCCCGCACCGGTGCCGCGCTGTGGATCGCCCCGGCGAACATGGCGTCGTACACCGACATCGACGACCTGGTCGAGTGGGTGGCCACGGAGCAGACCGAGAACCTCGGCGGCACGACCGCGGTGGTGAAGCCGGCCATGAAGCCGACGATGCTGTTCCCGTTCGCCGCCCCGCGGGTGGCCGGTGACCTCACCGATGCCGGCGCTCGCGCCGAGCTGGAGATGAAGGTGCTGCTGTGGTCGGTCGAGCGGCTGATCGCCGGGCTGGCGGAGGTCCACTCCGACCACGACATCGCGGCCCGCCTGCACGTGGTCCTGCCGGGTTCCCCGAACCGCGGCATGTTCGGCGGCGACGGCGCCTACGGCGAGAGCAAGGCCGCCCTCGACGCGCTCGTGACCCGCTGGTCGGCCGAGGAGTCGTGGGGCTCGAAGACCACGCTGGCCCACGCCCTCATCGGCTGGGTGCGCGGCACCGGGCTGATGGGACACAACGACGGCATGGTCGACGCGGTCGAGGCCGCGGGTGTCCGCACCTGGAGCACCGAGGAGATGGCCGCCAACCTGCTGACGCTGTGCACCCCCGAGCAGCGTGAGTCCGCGTCGACCGCTCCGGTCCTGGCCGACTTCACCGGCGGGCTCGACGCCTCGACCGACCTCAAGGCGCTCGCGGCCACCGCCGCAGCGGCTGCCGAGGCCGGCGAGGATGCCGACGAGGCATCGGCGACGACCACCGTCGCCGCACTCCCGGCGCCCGCCCGCGCTCCGCGCAGCATGCGTCCGGAATGGCCGACGATCGACGCGCGTCCCGAGGACCTGGTGGTCATCGTGGGTGCCGGCGAGCTCGGGCCGTACGGTTCGGCGCGTACCCGCTTCGAAATGGAGGTCGACGAGAAGCTATCGGCGGCAGGCGTTCTCGAGCTGGCCTGGAACACCGGTCTGATCCACTGGGATTCGGCTCCGAAGCCGGGCTGGTATGACACCGAGTCCGGTGATCCGGTGCCGGAGAGTGAGATCGCCGAGCGCTACCACGACGAGGTCGTGTCGCGGTGCGGCATTCGTCGCTACGCCGACGACGGCGCGATGGTCGACAACACCTCGCCGCTGCTCACCTCGGTGTTCCTCGACGAGGACCTGACCTTCACGGTCAACTCCGAGGCCGAGGCCCGTGCGTTCGCGAGTGCCAACCCCGAGAAGACGCGGGTCACGCAGAATCCCGACGGCGACTGGCAGGTCACGCGCCTGGCCGGCACGGAGATCCGTGTCCCGCGCAAGTTCTCGCTGACCCGTACCGTCGGCGGCCAGATCCCGACCGGCTTCGACCCGACCCGCTGGGGCGTCAGCCCCGACATGGTCGAGGCGATCGACCGGGTGGCCCTGTGGAACCTGGTCGCGACCGTCGATGCGTTCCTGTCGTCCGGCTTCACGCCGAGCGAGCTGATGCGTTGGGTACACCCCGGCCTCGTCGCCAACACCCAGGGCACCGGTATGGGTGGCATGGCCTCGATGCGGGACCTTTACATCAACACCCTGCTCGGTGAGGCCAACGCCAACGACATCCTGCAGGAGGCCCTGCCGAACATCGTTGCCGCGCACGTCGTCCAGTCGTACGTGGGCTCCTACGGCGCGATGATCCACCCGGTCGCGGCCTGCGCCACGGCAGCGGTGTCGGTCGAGGAGGGCGTCGACAAGATCCGTCTCGGCAAGGCGCTGTTCGCGGTGGCCGGCGGCTTCGACGACCTCGGCATCGAGGGCATCGTCGGCTTCGGTGCGATGTCGGCGACCGCCGACTCGGCGAAGATGACCGCACGCGGCATCGACGACCGCCGGTTCTCGCGGGCCAACGACCGCCGACGCGGCGGGTTCGTCGAGTCGGCCGGTGGTGGCACGATCCTGCTCGCCCGCGGCGACGTGGCGGCGCAGATGGGTCTGCCGGTCCTCGGTGTGGTGGCGTGGGCGCAGAGCTTCGGCGACGGCGTGCACACCTCGATCCCGGCTCCGGGGCTCGGTGCCCTGGGTGCAGCCCGCGGTGCGCTGTCCTCGCCGCTGGCCAACGCCCTGAACTCGCTCGGTGTCACCGCCGACGACGTCGCGCTGGTGTCCAAGCACGACACGTCGACGAAGGCCAACGACCCCAACGAGTCCGAGCTGCACGAGCGCCTCGCCGAGGCGATCGGACGCAACACCGGCGCCCCGCTGTTCGTGGTGTCGCAGAAGTCGCTCACCGGCCACGCCAAGGGCGGTGCCGCGGCCTTCCAGCTGATCGGCCTGTGCCAGATGCTCCGCGACGGGGTCATCCCGCCGAACCGCAGCCTCGACTGCGTCGACGAGAAGATGAAGGAGTACCCGCACCTGGTGTGGCCGCGCGAGACGCTGCAGCTGGGGGAGCGGTTCCCGCTCAAGGCCGGTCTGCTGACCAGCCTCGGCTTCGGTCACGTGTCCGGGCTCATCGCGGTCGTCCACCCGGAGGCCTTCATCGCCTCCCTGGCACCCGAGGAGCGGGAGACCTACCGGAAGCGGGCTGATGAGCGTGCGCGCCTGGGCAGCCAGCGCTTCCTGCAGTCGATCTGCGGGGGCGAGCCGGCCTACCAGCGGCCGCCGAACCGCCGCTTCGACGAGTCGGTCGACGAGCACGACGCCGAGGCGGGCATGCTCCTCGACCCGTCGGTGCGCCTCGACGCGGCGGACGTGTACGGGTCCGGTCCGGTTCCGGAAACCCGGTGACGGCAGCGGATTCGAGCAGTGAGGCGAAGCCGGAAGAGATGAGCGTTCTCGGAGTGGGGATCGACATCGTGTCGATCCCGGAGTTCGCCGAGCAGCTCCGGCAGCCGGGAACGACGTTCGCCGACCGGTTCACGGTCGGCGAACGGCGGGACTCGGCTGCCGGAACCGGCGACGACGCACGGCATCTCGCCGCGCGCTGGGCGGCGAAGGAAGCCGTCGTGAAAGCCTGGTCGGTGAGCCGGTTCTCGCGGTCCCCGTTGCTGCCCCTGATCCGGCACAGCGACATCGAGGTCGTCACCGACAACTGGGGCAGGCCGGCGATCCGGCTGTCCGGCGAGATCGGCAATCACCTGCGCGACACCGTCGTCCACGTGTCCCTGACGCACGACGGGGACACCGCGGCGGCGGTAGCGATCCTCGAGGGCAGATAGGCCCCACACCCTCAGGGCCGCCACGACCCTCAGACCGTCGTCGACTCCTCGAGCAGCAGATAGCCCGCGAGCATCCGCTTGAGTTCGGCGACGGTCTCGTCGTGGTCGTGGCCGTCCTGCACCGAGAAACTGAGCAACGAGTACGCCGTGTGCACCAGCACCTGCGACATCATCTCGCGACGTTCACGCTGAGAAGGCGTGAGCGGTGCGATGATCCGTGCGACCTGTTCGGCGAGCACGCGTTCGTTCTCCGACGCGGTCGCACGCGTGGCGGGCGTCGACTGCACCGCCAGCCACACCGCACGCCGTGACGGGTCGGTGCGCCACAGTGCCGCGAGATGGTCGAGGAACTTCTCGAGCAGGCTGGGCCACTCGAGCGACGGCACCTCGGTGGCGAACGCGGTCAGCTCCTCGCGGACGTCGACGGTGTCCTGCCGGTCGAGTTCGCAGACGATGACGTATTTGTTCGCGAAGTACTGGTACAGCGTCCCGATCGGGACCTCGGCGCGCGCCGCGATCTCCTCACACGTCAGCGATTCGAAACCGACGTCGATCAGCAGTTCGCGGGCCGCCTCGAGCATCGCCTGGAACTTGCGTTTGCTTCGTTCCTGCGTGGGCCGCTTGCGCGGCATCAGCGGTTCGGCGGACTCGGTCATCGGAGGTGGATCTCAGACGGACAGGTCGCGGCGCAGCTTGGCCACGTGTCCGGTGGCGCGGACGTTGTACTGCGCGAGCGCGATGGTGCCGTCGGTGTCGACGAGGAACGTGGAGCGGATGACGCCGGTGACGGTCTTGCCGTACATCTTCTTCTCGCCGAAGGCGCCCCACTCGGTGAGCACCTTCTTCTCGGGGTCGCTCAGCAGGGGGAAGGTCAGCCCTTCCTTCTCGACGAACTTGGCCAGCTTGGCCGGCTTGTCCGGGGAGATGCCGAGCACCGTCAGGCCGGCGTCGTTCAGCTCGGCGAGATTGTCGCGAAAATCACACGCCTGCTTGGTGCAGCCGGGCGTCGACGCCGCCGGGTAGAAGTAGACGATGACCTTCTGTCCGGCATAGTCGGACAACGACACCGGATTCTCGTTCGCGTCGGGCAGGGTGAACGCGGGTGCGCGATCACCGACGGACAAACGCTGTGCCTCCACCGGGGGAGTGACCTCTGCCATGACAGTCAGGCTAGTGCATGGTCACATGCCGCGACGGGAGGATGTCGTAGCATCGAACCGCCGCCGTCCGGCGGCGATCTGGACAGTCAATGACAACGCGTGAGCAGTGACGACGCGTAACTAGAGCGAGAAGCGCCGGAAGGATGCAACGTGGCCGGAGACACCGAACGTATCGAGCAGGAGATCGCCAAGGCCCGTGAGGACCTTGCCAGCACGCTCGACGCGCTCGCCGAACGTGCCAACCCGCAGCGCCTCGCCGACGACGCCAAAACCAAGGCTCTGGCGACGCTGCAGAAGCCCGCGGTCATGTACTCCATCGCCGGCGTGGGGGCACTCGTGCTCGTGCTCGTGGTCCGCAAGATCACCAGCTGACCCACGCCGCTGCCGGCACCCCGGGAAGCGACGGCCTCAAACCCGCGCAAACCCGCTCCGACCAGGCGATTTCACAACTGGGGATGGTGTCATGTAATGTTCCTTCTCGCCGCCGGGAGGTACTCCGGAGGCGAAAATGGCAAGCGCCATTAGCTCAATTGGCAGAGCAGCTGACTCTTAATCAGCGGGTTCGGGGTTCGAGTCCCTGATGGCGCACAGAGTTTCACAAGACGCCTCGCAGCAATTGCGAGGCGTCTTGTGGCATGTCAGGGTTTGTGACGCAGCGGCCTGCGGAGGTCGGTGTCGCGGGCGGTGCGCAGGACACGCCGCCGAACGGACGACACACAGCGGAGCTCACAGACCGGGTTCTCGTACACTGGTGCGAGATTCGGGGAGGCATTCGGCCGACCGGTCATCAGAGTCGGGCGTGACAGGCGGGAGAGAGATGGGGATCGGTCGTTCTTCACGACGGATGCCACTGATCATCAGTGGTGTGTTGCTTGCGATCATCGCACTCGTGACATCGTGCTCACAGGAGGCGGCGTACTCCGACAACGTCACCAGTTCGAGCCTCTTCGACGATCTGCTCAAGCCCGCTGTCGACATCACCGAACTCAACGATCAGCCGCTGAGTGACAACACGGTCGGCGTCCAGCCGGGTGCACCGATCAAGGTCACCACGAGCGAGGGCACGCTCAGCCGGGTTCTCATCACCAAGTCGGACGGGACCCCGCTCAAGGGCACCTTCACCGACAACGACACGGTTTGGGTCAGCAACGAGGCGCTCGGCTACAACCGCACCTACACGCTGGAGACCGACGCGGTCGGCATCGGCGGCGCGGTCACCAAGAAGGTCACCTTCACGACCAGCAGCCCCAACAACCTGACGCAGGCCTACCTGACCCCCAACCCGGGTGAGACCGTCGGCGTCGGACAGCCGATCGCGGTGAAGTTCGACGAGCCGATCCCGAACCGTCGAGCCGCGCAGAAGGCGATCCGGGTGGTCACCGATCCGCCGGTCGAGGGCGCGTTCTACTGGATCAGCGACAGCGAGGTCCGGTGGCGTCCCAAGGAGTACTGGAAGCCCGGCACCAAGGTGCGGGTCGCCGTCAACACCTATGGCATCGACCTCGGTGACGGCCTGTACGGCCAGGAGAACGTCCGCACCAACTTCACGGTCGGCCGCCGGATGGTGATCACCGCCGACGACAACACCAAGCAGGTCGTGTTCGAGCGCGACGGCCAGGTCATCAAGAGCATGCCGACGTCGATGGGCAAGCCGGGCGACGAGACCGACAACGGCATCTACCTGATCGCCGACAAGCACGACCACATCATCATGGATTCGTCGACGTACGGCGTCCCGATCAACTCGTCCAACGGTTACCGCACCCCCGTCGACTACGCGACGCGGATGTCCTACAGCGGCATCTTCTTCCACTCGGCGCCCTGGTCGGTGTGGGCCCAGGGCAACACCAACACGAGCCACGGCTGCCTCAACCTCAGCCCGGAGAACGCGCTCTGGGTCATGAACAACACGCTGCGCGGCGACCCGGTGGTCGTCAAGAACACCACGGGCGGCACGCTCTCCGGCACCGACGGTCTCGGTGACTGGAACATCCCGTGGTCGGAGTGGCGCAAGGGCAACGCGGCCAACTCCTGATCCATGACCAGTCCTTCCGAGCGCCGCGCACCCGGTTCTCGTATGGGCTCGTTCCGGATCGGCAGGCTGCGATGGTTCGTCCCGGTCTGCGCGATCGTGGTCGCCGGTACCGCACTCGGGGGCTCCGCCGCGGTTGTGCACGCAGCACCGTCGGTCGTGTTGCCGAGTTCGGGGTGTGAGGCGGATCTGCCGCCGAAACCGAAGAAGGGTCCGGTCGACCCGCGTGACCTGATCCCGCGGCTGCCCGACCGGTTCAGCATCCCGCTGCCGTACCCGCGGATCCTGCCGGTGCCCGAACCGGCTCCGCAGAAGCCGGTGGTCCGCATCCCGTCGGAGAAGCCGCCGAAGGACCCGTGCTCGGACCCGTGCCCGGACATCACCGACCCACCCAAGCCGAAACCCGACGCCGGCGGGCCCGCGCTGAGCATCGAATTCCCGAAGATCACCTTCGATCCGGCGCCCAAGAACATCCCTGTTCCGGTGCCCAACCCGAACCCGCCGGAGCTTCCACCGCCACCTGCGGCCGTCGCCCCGGGTGTCGACGCCGGACCGGTCGCATCCAAGCCGACGCGTCCGCGGGTGTCCGGCGTCGAACTCGTCAGCACGCTCACCGGTAAGGGTTCGACGAGTCGCACCGACAAGCGTTGGCAGATCAACGGCACCGACCTCGGGATCATGTGGGAGTCCGCACCGGGGAAGGTCGCGGTCGTCTTCGGCGACACCTTCGGCAAGGGTTTCCGCCCGCCGGGTGCCAACGGCCGGGACTGGCGGTCCAACGTGCTCGGGTTCTCGAGCGATGCGAAGCTGTCCGACGGGATGAGCATCGACACGATGATCCAGGACAGCCGATGCCACGCCGCGGAACTGCTCAGCGCGCGACGCATCGACCACTACGAGATCACCGTCATCCCGACCTCGGGTTTCGCGATCGGCGACCGCCAGTTCATGACCTACATGTCGGTGCGGACCTGGGGCAAGATTCCCGGCACGTGGCTGACCAACCACGGCGGGCTGGCGTACTCGGACGACGGCGGGTCGACGTGGACCAAGGACCCGTACGCCCGATGGGACAACATCTTCGGCGTCAGCCAGTTCCAGGTGTCGTCGATGGTTCCCCAGGGCGAGTACGTGTACATGTTCGGCACGCCCAACTCGCGGATCGGTTCGGTCGGCCTCGCGCGGGTCCACCGCGACCACGTACTGAACAAGACCGCCTACCAGTACTGGCGAGACGGTCGCTGGGTCCCCGCACGCGACGGCAACGTCGCGTCGGTGATCTTCGCCGGACCGGCCGGCGAGGTGTCGGCCCGTTACGACGAGAAGTCGAAGCGGTGGCAGCTGACCTACCTCGACGCCTTCCGCGGCGGGATCGTGCTGCGCAAGGCCCGCGAACCCCAAGGACTCTGGTCCGAGCCCGCCGAGCTCGTCCACTCGTCGAGGTACGACCAGCTCTACGGCGGCTTCATGCACCCGTGGTCGAGCGGTGAGGACCTGTACTTCACCATGTCGACCTGGACCGATTACAACGTCGCACTGATGCGAGCGCGTATCCGCTGACCGCGGTTCAGCTCACCTCGAACGTCCTCGATGTACCACTGATCGGCCGGGTCCTGCCGCTGCTGTCGCGGCTGTTGCCGTCGTACTTGATCCGGTACGTCCCCGACGTCCCGGCGGGCGGTCGCCAGGTGATCGTGATGCGCGAGGTGTCGGTGCTGCCGGGTGGGCGTGCCCAGCGGAACTCGGTCGACCAGTCGTTGTCGTCGGCGACCGTCGTCCACGAATCACCTTCGCGGCGCTGGACCTCCAGATACGTTCCGCCATGCCGGAAGTCGTTGTTGGGGTGCGCGCCGACGAAGTCGACGGTGATGGGCTGCCCCGGACGGTACGACCCGCCCGGCTGGCGGAGGACGTCGCCGTAGGCGTGCCCCGGGATGGGGCGGTCGGCGGGGACCGGCGGTAGCAGATCGGGCTGGAAGCCGGACTTGTCGACGGGCGCCGGACCGCGCCCCAGGCTGCGGCCCGATGCCATCGCGGCGGCGAGCTTCGCGAACTCCTGCATGTACGCGGGCAATGTGTAGCGGCCGTACTGGGTTTCGCCACCCTCGTACTGCTGGAGGTCGTACTCCTCCGGGGTGGTGACGTACTGGGTGTAGGAGTTCGCGTAACCCTGGATGAGCACGTTGTCGATGTCGACGCGCAGTTCGTCGGCGACGACCTGACGAAGTCGGAGTCCCGCGACGACGGTCACCTCGGCCGGCACCGCGACGAGCACCAGTTCCCCGATCCGCATGATCTGCAACGGGACCACCGACGGAATCCAGCCCGACGGCGGCATGAGTCCGAGAGGGAAGAGAATCAGCTTGGGCGCCTGCATGTCCCGCATCCACGGGGCGATCGGCGGCTTCTTGTCGCCGCCGAGAGCGGCCACGAGGGGATTGGTCATGCCCTCGACGAGGAGGGGGAGCGGCTGCTCGTAGTTGTCCTCGCTGCTGGTCGCCGCTGCGGCGGCACCCATCATCGCCGGCGTCGTCGACGCCGGTTTCCCGTCGGGCGTGTAGGTTCCGGCGACCCGCACCGCGGACATGTCGACGTAGCGCGTGATCGAGTCGACGCCGCCGCGGGTCATCGGGCGGGTGGCCTCGAAGGCGCGCCGTCCGGCGACGTACTGGCGTTCACCGATGAGTTCGCAGTTGCGCTTGTTGTCGGTCGTCGGGCCGCTCGGTGTGAACCACTCGAGGGAGAGGTTGGGCGTCATGTCGCCCGAGTTCGTCTGCGGGAAGGCGGCGACGAAGCCCGGCTGGGTGCGCTCCCACAGGTAGCTGGCGTACCCCTTGTTGTCGCCGGCGATCAGCACGTTGTGATCGGCCAGCGAGGTGCCGTGGGTCGAGAACCAGGTGATGGCCCCGACGTCCCTCCCGCTCGCGTGCCGAAGCCGCAGCACGGTGACCTGCGGGTCGATCGCGTTGGGGAACAACTTCTTCTCCGACGCCGGGTTGGCGTCGAAGGCGACCCTGGACCGGTTCGCGCTGGCGTTGTGCAGTTCCTCGCGACCGATGGTGATCGTGCCGGGCGCCAGGTTGTCGTGCGCGCGGACGATGGCGGCGAACATGCCGTCGACCTCGGCGTCGTACGAGTTCTTCTTGAATCCGAAAGCGGCGAGCGAATATGCGTAGTCCCAGGCGGTCCCGCCGCAGGAGGCATGCGAGTGCTGCGCGTTCAGGTTGACGTTCGCCTCGGTGTAGAGCGAACCGAAACGCTTGCTCAGCTTCTCCATCAGCCCCATGTGGTGTGACTCGAAGAGGCAGGCGATGTCGGCGGTCAGGAAGACCACGCGCTTGCCGGTGGCCTGGTCGACGATGATGTAGGCGCGCGCCCAGCATCGCTGGAGGAGGCCGGCCGCGACCTGCTCCGGATTGGAGTAGCCCATCATGCCCTGTCCGGCAACGGCGCCCGTGACGTCACCGATACCGCAGCCGACGAGGTAGTTCGTCGAGTCGGAGGGGGCGGCCGGGACCCGACCGGCCGTGCTCAGCGCCAGACCGCCGCCCGCAACGGTCACCGCCGCACCGGCGATCAGTTGTCTCCGTGTCACGTCCACGTGGTGTGTCCCCTTCAAGCTTTCTCCTGGGTGGTCTCTGGGTTGTCGGCGATGTGCGTCGACAGGTTGGCGACCACGGCGTCTGCGATGAGGTCGCAGATCGCGCGGTCGCGGATGTTCAGGAAAGACAGAGTGATTCCGTCAGTGGCGGCGAGGACGAGCGGTGCGAGATCGGCGGAGGCGCGGTCCCAGGCGGTACCGGTGGCCGCGGCGACACCGTCGAGCGCGTCTGCGATCGCCTCGTAGTACCGGAGGTACATCTGTGCGCCGAGGTCGCTGAGTCCGTCGGTCTGCCTGGCGTATTGGTTCAGCGAGATCATGGCCTGCTCGCGGTCGGGATCGGCCTGTACCCCGTCGATGTAGGCGGAGAGCGCGCTCTGCAGGATCGCCACCACGCCGGCCCGGCCCGGCGAGATGTCCTGGGCGCCCTCGCCGAGCGCGGCGCCCACCGCGGTCAACTCCTTCTCGGTTCCGCGTTCGACGAGTGCCTCGAGGAGTTCGTCGCGGGTGGCGAACACGTAGTGGAAGGTCGACAGCGTGACGCCGGCCTCCGCGCAGATCGCGCGCGTGGTCGCGCCGTCGACCCCGCGTCGTGCGATCACCCGGAATGCGGACTCCAGCAGCAGTTCTCGCCGTTCCTCGACAGGCATCCTCATGGTCGGCGCACCTTCACGTCAGCTCGGTCACCGGAGATCACCGAGGATCTCCCGTGCCGCACGACGCCCCGAGCGGACCGCTCCGTCCATGTATCCCGTCCAGTAGTCCGAGGTCTCCGTGCCGGCCCAGTGGATGGGGCCGACGGGCTCGCGGAGTGCGGTGCCGTATTTGGTGAGGGTGCCCGGTCGGCTCACCGCGACCGGCCCACCGCGCGACCAGGGTTCGAGATCCCACTTGAACACGCCGTAGTCGACGAAGTCGGCGGCCTCGGGACCGAAGTACTCGACGAAGTTGGCGATGCACTCCTTGACCAGGGTGGATTCGGGAGCGTGATCGAGGCGGCGCATGGCGTCGGCGGAGATGAAGCCCATCAGGATGTGGTTGCCCTCGGCGTAGCTCTCGAAGGTCACGTCGATGGGGCGTCCAGCGCCGTAGGCCTGTCCCGACAGACCTTTGTCGCGCCAGAACGGCCGCTTGTAGAGCGCCGCGAACTTGCTGACCGCACCCATGCGGTAGCCGCGGTGGATGCCGGTGCGTGCGGCGGGAAGTCCTGGGCGGTAGTCGATCTGGCCGGCGATGGCGGGGGACATGGCGACGATGACGCGGCGCGCGCGATGGGTGCCGGCGTCGCCGGCGACGGTCGCGATGCCGTCGGTGTAGGAGATCGACCGGACGGGCGCGTTGTAGACCATGTTCGCCGAGAGCTCGCGGGCCATCCGAAGCGGGATGAGGGCGGCGCCGCCTTCGAACAGTCGCTCCTGCGCGCCGTCGTCGGTGCTCAGGAGTCGGATGAGGGTTCCCGGGTTCTGCTCGTCGCCGGATGCCGCGATGTAGTTGAGGTAGTAGAGCGCGGAGACCTCGTCGGGACGGACCGACAGCGGTGCCGACATCGCTATCTGCACGAGGTCGCGCGCGGTCTGGGTGTCGGCGATCTGGTGGGTGTACTGCCCCCAGGTGATCGAGTCCAGGTAGGCGGCGTTCGGGTGCTTCCACGGCTGGCCGACGGGGAAGCCCGCCAGCGCGTCGGCCTGGGCCCGGACCAGCGCGGCACCCGCTTGGACGAGGTCGGCCACTGCGGGAATCGGCAGAGCGGCAGGTACCCGCGTCGTCCCGGTGCGGCTGACGAAGATGCTGTCGCCGGCGTTGTAGGTCCGCAGCGTCCGGACGTCGTACTCACGGGCGAGGCCGGCGATGTGACCCTGTGTGGGCCCGATGAATTCGGCTCCGGCGTCGAGCGTGGCGCCCAGCTTGGGTGAGGAGATGTTGTGGACGCGCCCGCCCGCACGGTCTCGGGCCTCGAGCACGGTCACCGACGCGCCGGCAGCCTTGAGTGCCTTGGCAGCCGCGAGCCCGGCCAGTCCTCCGCCGACGACGATGACGTCGACGATCCCCGTCGGCGCAGCCGACACCCGCCCCGACCCGACCAGCGACGCGCCTGCTGCCGCCAGCGTTCCGCCCAGGAAGTGTCTGCGTGAGAGGTGTGTACCCATGTGATCCCCCGATCTCGTGGTGATGGCGAGGCTATCGACCACATGTTCAGGTCAGATGACCTGAAGTATCGAGAGAGTAACAGGAGAGTGTGAGGCGCAACACCCCGATCAACGCACAATCGCCTTTACGTTGGAGTACGTCCGGGGCGGTCGCCTCGGACGCTCGTCCGCGGTTCGGGGCGTGGCTCGACAATCACCTGTGTGCCCTCGGTGGCTCGGCGTGGAAGGCCACCCCGGACCGTGACGGGTCGTTTCGGCCGCTGATTGAGAAGTGTTCGCGAACTTGTCGCTGTGTAAAGGTGCGCCGGCGAAACAACCCCTGACGAGGTCAACAGGTTCGAGCAGAGAGGTTCATGTGGTCGAAACAATCTGGGTAGGAATCGATGTCGGCCGTCACGCACACCACGCCGCCGCTGTGGACGACGCGGGGACGGTGCTGTGGTCACGTCGGGTACCGAACGATCAGGCGGCCATCGAAGCGATTGTGGACCAGGCGTGCCGTGTCGAATCGGTGGTGTGGGCGATCGACATGACCGCGCCGGAATCGGCCCTCCTCCGAGGGGTGTTGTCCCGCCGCGGCCAACACATTCGCTATGTACCTGGTCGCGTTGTGCACAGCATGACCGGCGCTTTCGCCGGCGAAGGCAAAACCGACGCCCGCGACGCGGTGGTGATCGCCCAGACCGCGCGCCTGCGTGGTGATCTCGCGACGGTCGCGGTCCCTGATGACGTCGCGATCGAACTCGACCTGTTGACCGGGCATCGCCGCGACTTGGTCACCGAACGCACACGAGGCATCAATCGACTGCGCGGCCTGCTGACCCGCATCTTCCCCGGTCTCGAACGGTGCTTCGACTACTCGACGTTGACTGGTTTGGCGTTCGTCACCCGCTTCACCACACCGTCGGCGATTGATGGGGTCTCCGACGAGGAGATTTACGACCACCTACGCGGTCAAGGAGTCCGCCGGCCGACCATCCCGAAGATGATCAGCAAGGCGCGTGCCGCCGCGGCCGCGCAGACCGTCGCTCTGCCTGGTGAGGCGACCACGGCATTGCTGGTGCAGCAGGCGGCTACCTCGCTGATGGCGCTCACTCGCCAGATCACCTACCTGGATAAACAGATCGCCGAGGTGTTCCGCCGAGACCGCCACGCCCGGATTCTTGAATCCGTACCCGGTATCGGCACCCGAAGTGGTGCCGAACTCATCGCGTTCACTGGTGGCGACCTCACGTCGTTCGGCTCGGCTGCCAAACTGGCTGCCTACGCCGGTCTTGCTCCCGTCCCGCATGATTCAGGTAACCGGCGGGGCACATTGCGTAGACCGCAGCGCTACCACCGGGGTCTGCGGAAGGTGTTCTACATGGCCGCACTCAACAGCTCGCAACGCGACGGACCATCACGGGAGTTCTACCAGCGCAAACGACGCGAGAACCGCTCTCACGTGCATGCGCTCATCTCGCTGGCCAGACGGTTGATTGATGTTGTGTGGGCACTCATCCGTGATGGCCGAGAATGGACTCCGAGGGGCGCCGGCCCGCCCATCGCGGAGGCTGCCGCCTAGCCCCTGAGATCATTCAGACGCCGCTGCACGCACCGCCGCGGTGAGGTCGTCGATCGTGTTCGGTTGTAGCCGATTCTCGTCGAGGAAGAATGTGGGGGTGCCTTGGACCCCGAGAGCCAGACCGTCAGCGACGTCGGCGCGGATCCGTTCGAGCGTGGCCGGGCTGTTGTAGACCGTGTCGAAGGCCGCCATATCGAGATCGAGGTCGACGGCGAAGCTACGGAACAGGTCGTCAGCGGGGACTTGCTGTTCGCCCCAATGGGTTTGGGTGGTGAACATGCGCTGGTACATCTGCTCGAACCGCCCCTGCTGGGCGGCGGCTTCGACCGCGCGAGCAGCACGTTCGGCGTTGAAGTGTCCGGGCATCGGAAAGTAGCGGACGACGAACGTAACGCGGTCGCCGTAGGTTCGCCGCAGATCCTCGATGACCGGGTAGATGGCTCCGCAGGCTTCGCACTCGAAGTCCAGGAACTCGACGAATTGCGCCCGGCTCTGCGCAGGCGACGTCAGCCGATGACTGTCGGGCCGGGCCACCAGATCAGACACCGCGGCGGTATCGGACGGGGCGGGTGTGGAAGTGTCCTGATCGACGAGGACGGCGACTCCGATACCGACGATAATGGTTACGAAGAACGCCCACGCGAACTTGGTTGGTCTGGTCATACGTTCAACATAGAGGCGATGTCGGCGGGAATGAGGATCGGTCTCATCAGGCCGGGGGTTGCCTTCGGGGTAGCGCCCGGAATGTATGAACCTGATGTCTGTTCTCAGTCTTCATGGGTGCGCGCTACAAGCGGATCAGATTCTGTATCCGGCAGCGAGGAGTCTCTGGCGTTTCCTCTGGGAGCGGACCATCGAGACTCCGGGCAGACGGTGAGCCGGGCAGTGACCAGCGCGGCCAGCCGGGCCCTGCGCCGGATCGGGGGGGTCAGCGCTCGGGTGAATGCTGCGCTCGTTCGTCGGGACTCCTGAATGCGGTGAGGGTGATCAAGATGGCAGCGCCGCCGACGATGAATGTGTCAGCGAGGTTGAACGTTGGCCACCAACCGGTGTGGAGATAGTCAGTGACCACTCCGTCGGGGAACCGATCGATGAGATTGGCGCTTGCCCCGCCGAGGATCGCTGCTAACCCCAGCCGCCCGAGGTGCCCGGTGCCTGGCGCCATCCGCCAGGAGGTGACCGCGACGATGAAGGTGATGATTCCGGTGACTGTGGGCAGCACCCATGCCGGGGCATCGGCGGCGATCGAAAACGCCGCGCCCGGATTGAATGCCAGCCGCAGCTGCACCGGCCCCGTTCCGATGACTGCGCCGTCCGCGAGCGCGCTTGTGGCCCATGCCTTGACGGCCAGATCGGTGGCCGCGAGTCCGACAGCGACGGCCAGCAGCCCGCACCGCCGTGTGAGGCGTACGCGGCGGTGCGCCACCGGAACCGCGGTGATCACTGCCCGACCGTCACTACGGACGGAGTCCGCTGGCCAGTTCCGGTCCTCGCCCGGGCTAGCGCTTTGACCCGGCCGGCGCGGACTCCGTTGGCGATGACGACGATCTCGGCGAGTTCGTGGACGGCGACGACGGCGGCGAGGCCGAGTATCCCGAACAGCGCGAGAGGGATGAGGATCGCGATCAGGGCGAGGGACAGGCCGACGTTCTGCAGCATGATCTTCCGGGCGCGGCGGGCGTGATCGAGTGCCTGCGGGAGGGTGCGGAGGTCTTCGCCCATGAGGGCGACGTCGGCGGTTTCGATCGCTACGTCCGATCCCATTGCGCCCATGGCGATGCCGAGGTCGGCGGTGGCCAGGGCGGGAGCGTCGTTGATGCCGTCGCCGACCATCGCGGTGAACGAGTTCGTTCGGAGGTCGCCGATGATGCGGGCCTTGTCTTCGGGGCGGAGGTCGGCGTGTACGTCGTCGATGCCGGCGATCTTCGCCAGCGCGTTGGCGGTGGCGGTGTTGTCGCCGGTGAGCATCGCGACCGTGGCGCCGATGCGGTGCAGGTGCTCGATTACCGCGCCGGCTTCGGGGCGAAGCTCGTCACGGACGGCGACCGCGCCGATGACCTGACCGTCGTGTTCGATCAGGACGGCGGTGGCGCCGTCGGCCTGCATGGCCGCGACCCGCTCATCGAGCGGGCCGGGCTCGATCCAGTCGGGACGGCCCAGCCGCGCGGGCCGTCCGTCGACGAGGCCGGTCAGGCCGGCCCCGGGAACAGCCTGCACATCGCGCGCGGCGGTGGTCTCGCCGTGGGCGGCGAGGATCGCGCGGGCGAGCGGGTGTTCGCTGTGCGCTTCCAGCGCCGCGGCGACGGCGAGCACCCGCTCCTGGCCCGGAGTGCGGTCGCCCAGGCTGCTCCCGGTGCTAGGAGCAGCGGTGTCGGTGGGGGTGGTGGCGATGTCGACGACGGTGGGCCGGTTCGCGGTCAGAGTGCCGGTCTTGTCGAGGGCGACGGTGCGGACCCGGCCGAGGGCTTCGAGGGCGGCACCTCCTTTGACCAGGACGCCGATCTTGCTGGCGGCGCCGATCGCCGCGACCACGGTCACCGGCACAGAGATCGCCAGCGCACACGGCGACGCGGCGACGAGCACGACCAGGGCCCGTTCGATCCACGTGGCCGGGTCACCGAGCAGGGAGCCGAGGATCGCAATGGCGGCGGCGAAGATCATGATCGCCGGTACCAGGGGCTTGGCGATCCGGTCGGCGAGGCGTTGCGCGTCGCCCTTGCGGGACTGTTCGGCCTCGACGATCTGCACGATCTTGGCCAGCGAGTTGTTCTCCGCCGTGCTGGTGACATGCACGATCAGGGCGCCGGTGCTGTTGATCGACCCGGCGTAGACCTGCGTGCCGGGTCCGGCTTCGACAGGCACGGATTCGCCGGTGATCGCCGAAACATCCAGTGCGGTGCGGCCTTCGGTGATGGTGCCGTCGGTGGCGATCCGCTCGCCGGGTTTGACCAACATCTGGTCCCCGACGGCCAATTCCGCCGGGGAGACGGTGACCGGGGTGCCGTCGCGGAGCACGGTCGCGGAGTCCGGGACCAGATTTAGTAGCGCCCGCAGCCCGCGGCGGGTGCGGGCGACGGCGTACTCCTCAAGGCCTTCGCTGATGGAGAACAGCACAGCGAGCATCGCGGCTTCGCCGACCTCGCCGAGGATCACCGCGCCGACCGCAGCAATCGTCATCAGGGTGCCGACGCCAATTTTGCCCTTCGCCAACCGGCTCAGGGTCGAGGGGACGAATGTCCACGCCCCGATCAGCAGCGCCACCCACTCCAGGGCGAGCGCGACCGGTTCGGGGCCGCCGGACCAGCTGGTGATGTACGCGGCGAGCAGGAACACCGCGGCCGCGGCGGCAGCCTGCAGCTCCCGCACCTGCCACCAGTGCTCCGGAGCCTGCTCGTCCTCACTGGCCGGTTCGTCGTGCCCGCATCCGCATGCGTCGCTCATCGCCGCACCCCCGCCTTCGTGTCGCCCGTTGTGCAGCAGGAGGTGGTGGCGTCGGTGCCGTAGTTCGGGCACAACACAACCGCGTTTCCGGTCGCTGCCAGGAGGGTTTCGGCGGCGGCGAGCACGTCCATCAGCTCCGGTCGGGCCAGGCTGTAGAACACCTGCCGCCCCTGCGGGCGGCCTTCGACGAGCCCACAGTCCCGTAAGCACGCCACGTGCGCGGAGACCGTCGATTGCGCCAACCCCAGCTCCGCCATCAGATCCGCCACCCGGGCCTCGCCACCGTGCGCGAGGCGGGTTGCGATTGCCAGACGGGTCCCATCGGAGAGGCTGTGGAACAACGCCACCGCGGGATCGAGGTCCGCCCCAGTCGCCACCGAGCACTCATTCATCGTCATATGACGATGATAGCGGCATTGTGTGCTGTAATCGAATCATCACGAAGAAGTGGCAGCAGGCGCGGCCGGGCGAGATGGTGGGAGCTGTTGGTATGCCGTCGATGTCGACGATCGAGTCTCTGTTCTGCCGCAGCGCACCGTGGCAGGCGGCCACCGGCAGGTGGGTACTCCCGTGGGCGCTGCAAGGCATCCATCCCCGAGGCCGGGTCCTTGAAATCGGTGGCGGCGCCGGCGCGATGACCGAACAGATCCTCACCACCAACCCCGACGAACTCGTGGATGTGACCGTCACCGACTTCGACCCGGTCATGGTCGCCGCCGCCAGCGATCGGCTGCAGGGTTTCGGGGCCCGCGCTCACGCCCAGGTCGCCGACGCCACAGCCCTGCCGTTCGAGGACGGAAGCTTCGACACCGTCGTCTCGTTCATCATGTTGCACCACGTCATCGACTGGGAACGCGCACTCGCCGAGGCCGCCCGAGTGCTCGCGCCCGGCGGAATGCTGGTCGGCTACGACCTGCTCGGCAGCGCACCGGCGCGGCTGCTGCACAACCTCGAAGGGGCACCGCACCGGTTCATCCCCCGTGGCGAACTCCGCCTGCGCCTGACGTCTTTGCCTCTGACCGACATCACGGTCCGCGAGAACCCTGCGCTCGCCCGGTTCCGTGCCCGCCGTGCTGGTGACCGATGACCACGCCACCACTGCACGGGCATCACCATGGCCCTCCCTCGGACGAGCTCGCCGAGCTCGAGCAGCGTGACGTCGCGGTGGCGTTCGTCGACCTCGCCGGATACAGCGTGTTCACCGAGTTCTGCGGCGACCAGGAAGCCGCAGAACTGGCCATACGGTTGGCCTCTCAGACCTGGCAGGCAGGCTCTACGACCGGGCACGCGGCTGGTCAAGGCCATCGGCGATGCGGTGATGCTCACCGCCGACGCCCCCCAAGTGATCCTCGCCACGATCACCGCCCCCGCGGCCGCGGCCGCCGGTCAAGACGGATTCATCGCCCTACGCGCCGGGATCGATCCACTACGGCAGCGCAGTCGTCCGCGACGGAGACCTGTTCGGGCACGCGGTCAGCGTCGCCGCCCGCATCACCGCCCTCGCTGGCGCCGGCCACGCCGTGATCACCGATCCGATCTGCCCGCCACCAGCCGAGCTGGATTGCTCGCCATGCTCGCTGACCTGCTGAAAGACACCGGAGTTGGCCTGCCAAAAGGACACCCGGATAAGGCTCGCTCAGTTCGTGCCGTCGCCGTTCAACAGCAACCCGTCGTAGCGCTGAGAACGTTGCGTAGTGCTTCCAACGAGTCCGGTTGCGCTCGGTAGTAGACGTTCATGCCGCGGCGCTCGGGGGTGACCATGCCGGCTTTGCGGGGCTGCCCCAGGTGGTGACTGGTGGTGGCTTCGGTGAGGCCGACCGCGGTCGCGAGGTCGCAGGTGCAGGTCCCGTCACCGGTGTCGGTAAGCAGGATTGAGACGAGCTTGATCCGAACGGGATCGGCAAGCGCCTTGAGCCGCAACGCGATCTGCAGCGCGGTGTCGTCATCGAGCGGTGCCGCCGATACCGGTGCGCAGCAGATCGGGGCGCTGATGTCGACCATCGGCAAGGGCTTCGGCATGACCAGATCGTACGCCCCTACTTGACATATGTCGAAAAGGTGGGCACGCTGCAGAGTGACCGCAGTTCGATATATGTCTCACAGGTGAAGGTGATGGTCATGTCCCGTATGCAGTTGGCGCTCAACGTCGATGATCTCGATACCGCGATCGAGTTCTACTCCAAGCTGTTCAACACCACCCCGGCCAAACGCAAGCCGGGATACGCCAATTTCGCGGTCGTCGAGCCGCCGCTGAAACTGGTGCTGCTAGAGAACCCCGGCCAGGGCGGCACGATCAACCACCTCGGCGTCGAGGTCGAATCGAGCGAGAAGGTGCACGCCGAGATCGCCAGGCTGTCCGGGGAGGGCCTGTTCACGCAGGAGGAGATCAACTCCACCTGTTGTTTCGCAACCCAGGACAAGGTCTGGGTGACCGGCCCGGCGAACGAGAAGTGGGAGGTCTACACCGTGCTCGCCGACTCCGACACCTTCGGCACCAGCCCGAAACTGTTGGAACAGAACGCCGCCGCCGACGACGCCGAGCAGGGTTCGGTGTGCTGCGGTGGCAGCGCCGCCGAACCGGCCGAAGCGCGCACGGCCTGCTGCTGAGCCCGACGTTCAGCCCGCGCTCCCGCCTACCGCGCGATGCGGTCGGCGAGGGCGCGGATCCGGGCGGTGATGTCGTCGCGGATCAACCGCATCCGTTCGATGCCGTCGATGCCCCGTTCGGAGGGTTCGTCGGTGTTCCACACCTCGAGGGCGACGCCGTCGGGTGGGGTGACGTCGGCGGTGCCGACCACCACGACGAGATCTGCAGTTTGCATCAGTTCGTCGGTGAGTTGGCGCGGCTGATGTCCGTCCACGGTGGCGCCGACTTCGGCGAGCACCTGGGCGGACAGGTCGTTGACCTGGCCGCCGATCTTCGCGCTGGTGCCGGCCGAGGATGGGGTGATCCGGGCGGTGACTGTCGGTGTGAGATGTTCGGCCATCACCGATTTGCCGCGATTGGACACGCACACGAACAGCACCTGCGGTGTCGTGCTCACCGGCCGACCTGCTGGTCGGCGGGTACGAGTTCGTCGAGGAGGTCCTCGACGAGTCCGCGGATCTGATCGCGGATCGGGCGGACCGCGTCAATGCCTTGGCCGGCTGGGTCGTCGAGGGCCCAGTCGCGGTACCTGACGCCGGGGAATACTGGACATGCATCGCCACAGCCCATGGTGATCACCACGTCGGAGGATTCGACCGTGTCGGGGGTGAGGATCTTCGGTGACTGCGCGGAGATGTCGATACCGACTTCGGCCATCGCCGCGACAGCGGCGGGATTGATTGAGTCGGCGGGAGCAGATCCGGCGGAGCGGACCTCGACACTGCCCTGGCTCAGAGCGGTGAGGAACCCCGCGGCCATCTGTGAGCGGCCAGCATTGTGGACGCACACGAACAGCACGCTAGGTCGAGAGGAAGACATGAAACACAGGCCCTTTCAGCTGTGGAGGAAAGCTCGGAAAGTCACACACGGTCGGCCGTGAGCTCGGCAAGGAGCTCGCGAACCCGGGCATCAAGGTCATCGCGGATGGCGCGAACCTCGCCTAGTGGACGGCCTTCAGGATCGGAGACCGTCCAGTCGAGATACCGCTTACCGGGATAGATCGGACACGCGTCGCCGCAACCCATCGCTACGACCACGTCGGCGGCGGCGACCACATCGTCGGTTAGCGGTTTGGGGTACTGCGTACCCAAGTCGACGCCGATCTCGCTCCTTGCTTCGACGACGGTCGGGTTGATCGAGTGCGCGGGTGTTGACCCGGCTGAGCGCACGTGTACCCGCCCAGCGGCGTGATGGGTCAACAATCCTGCGGCCATCTGCGAGCGGCCGGCGTTCTGCACGCAGATGAAGAGAACCTCGGGCACATCCTTGGGCACCGCGCCCTCAGCCTGGGCGAGGGCGCGTAACCGATCAGCCGCGAACCGGCCCGCCAAGGTCGTCAGATGCGTATGCACCCGGGAGGTACGCCGTAACACGGTGTAGGACTCGAAGACACAGCGTTCTACCGTCTGGCGAGACACCACCCCTTCGTACTTGGCGGCCAAGTCGGCGGCGGTACGGGCCAACACGGTATGAGGCATCAACAGTTCGGGCTGCTCGCGGTGTTCACCGCGACGTAGGTGTTCGTCCAACGCATTCTCAGACATCGCGAGCAGGCTCCTTCGACACATCTAGGCTAGTAGCAGTGGGAGTTGTGAAGCGTTTCCGCAACGCCAGGGACACATAGACGAGGGCGACGAGAACCGGGACCTCGATCAGTGGCCCGATGACCCCGGCGAGAGCCTGGCCGGAGGTCGCACCATAGGTCGCGATCGCGACGGCGATGGCGAGTTCGAAGTTGTTGCCGGCGGCGGTGAACGCCAGCGTGGTGGTCCGTGCGTAACCCAGCCCCATCGCGGCGCCGAGGACGAATCCGCCACCCCACATCACCGCGAAGTAGATCAGCAGCGGCAGCGCGATCCGCACGACGTCCCACGGGTGAGAGGTGATCTGCTCCCCCTGCAAGGCGAACAGGATGACGATGGTGAACAGCAGACCGTAGAGGGCCCACGGCCCCAATCGCGGGAGGAACGAGGATTCGTACCATTCGCGGCCTCTGGCCCGTTCGCCGATGCGGCGGGTGAGATAGCCGGCGATCAACGGGATTCCGAGGAAGATCAGCACCGACTTCGCGATCTGCCACGGCGAGGTGTCGATGGTCGTCTGTTCCAGGCCGAGCCATCCGGGTAGCACCGAAAGGTAGAACCAGCCCAGCACGGCGAACATGATCACCTGGAACACCGAGTTCAGTGCGACGAGGACGGCAGCCGCCTCGCGGTCGCCGCACGCCAGGTCGTTCCAGATGATGACCATCGCGATACAGCGCGCCAGACCGACGATGATCAGTCCGGTCCGGTATTCCGGTAGGTCCGGGAGCAGAAGCCAGGCCAGCGCGAACATCAACGCGGGTCCGACGATCCAGTTCAGCAGGAGCGATCCCAGGAGCAGGCGACGATCGCCAGTGACCGAGTCGAGTCGGTCGTAGCGCACCTTGGCCAGCACCGGATACATCATGATCAGCAGTCCGAGAGCGATTGGCAGCGAGATGCCGTCGATCTCCACGGCCGCCAGGGCGTCACCCAGGCCGGGAACGGTGCGGCCCAGCATCAGGCCCGCGACCATTGCTGCGCCGATCCACACCGGCAGGAACCGGTCGAGCATCGACAACTTCGCCGCGACCGCGGTGTCGGTGGTGGTCACTGGTCGGCCTCGCACGAACGAGTTTCCCCCACAACCATGGCGAGATCGCCCAGCAGGACCGACAGTTGTTGCAGTGCTTCGGTGTTCACACGGTAGTACACCCAGGTCGCGCGGCGTTCGCTCGTCACCAGACCCGCCTGACGCAGCACCTTGAGATGATGCGAGATCGTCGGCTGCGACAGCTCGAACGGCCCGGAGATGTCGCACACGCACGCCTCACCTCCCGGATGCGCGGCGACCTCCGACAGCAACCGCAGCCGAACCGGATCCGCGAGCGCCTTCAGCAGCGGGGTAACCGCTCCGGTCTCGTCACCACTCAGGCCGCGGCCTGGCAAGAGAAGCAAGTTCTTATTCGACACCCGTCAATATTGACATACATCGATTCAACGGGACAAGGCCCTCCGATACCCGGGAGCGCACTTGCGTTCCCGCATTGAGATCCACCTCCGGCGCACAAGCGCTGGCTGTGACCAGCGCTCATGCGCCAGAAGTGGCGATCGTGTCGAAGTTGTGCGCGTGTCGAAGTGGTGCGCGCGACGTTGACCTGCGGCGCGCACTCTCGATGCGGCCGCAGAGGAGGGGCCGGCGATCAGTCCTTGTTGCCGGGGATGCCGACGATGAACCCGACCCCGATGATGATGCAGGAGATCAGCGCGACGACGAACATGACCCAATATGCTGGCATGTCCGTGACGCTACTGCGGAAAAACAACGCCCGCAGCCGGTTCGGGATCATTGAGGTCCAAGTACCCGCAGGTCGTGGGGCCTGGGCATGAGGTCGAGCGACGTGGCGAGGAAGGGTCGCGACCACCGGGAAACCGCCGGGCACGGTGATGGTGCCCATGTTCAGCAGGATCGCGAGGGCCATGCCGAGGGCGATGTCGCCGACGGTGAGCTCCACTCGGCCCGCCTGCGCGAGGAACATCACGACGATCATGTAGTTGAGGTCCGGATTTCGTCGCAGGTGAGGCGGTTGAACCTTATGACGTTGTGCCCGCATTCCGGACACAACGTCATACGGATGCGAGGGTCGGGTAGGCGGCGGCGAGGAGCAGCGAGGCGAGGGTGGCTTCGGCATCGGTGGCGTTGCGGAGGTCGATGACCTCGCGCAGGTGAAGGCGCGTTTCAGCGCCGGACTCCTCGTCGGGTCCGTGGATCTCGGTGCGCACCTTGTTGAGTTGTTCGGCGAATCGTCGGGGGATGTCGGGTCGCCGGTTGATGCGTGCGGGGTTGGGTGGTGCGCCGGGTTCGGCGTTCAACCGCCAGGCGCAGCGGCCTTCGTCGGGGCCTTCACGGACCATGCGGGTGGTGTAGCCGCCGGGTTCATTGCTGACCATCCGGTTGTGTTTCGGGCACGCCGGTGCGAGGTCGGTGATGTCGGTGAGTCCACCGAGACCCCAATCCAGTTGCGCGTGGTGCATTTCCACGTGCGCCGCGGATATGCCGCAGTCGGGGGTGGAACAGACCTCGCCGTCGGGTCGGGCGAAGGACACGAGACGTTGTGCACGGGTGGCCAACCTCTTGCCGCGGCCGAAGTACAGCGGGACGGCGGTGGCGTCTTTGAACACCGCCAGCCAGGGTTGGGTGTCGGCGGCCAGGTTGATCAGGTCGGTGATCGGGATCAGGGTGCCGGTCGCGGTGGTGGCGAACCCGGCTTCGCGTCGTAGGTCGTTGAGATCGGCTTTGATGATCAGCTGGATGGGTAACCCGCGGTGGCTCTTACCCAGGAGTCCGTCGTCGAACACGGCTTTCAGGAGTGCGTTGAGGGCGTCGTGGTTGAGCTGGGCGGGGGTGCGGTCGTCGCGTGCGGCTGCGGCTTCGACCGCCTCGGGGTCGGCGTCCTCGATGGAACCGTGGGGGGAGTCGGGGTCGTCGGGGTTGTTCATGCCGGGTTTGGCCCAGACGGCGAGCAGCATGGTGATGCGGGCGAGGAGTTCGGGGGTGAGGTTGGCGGTCATCTTGGCGGTGCCGTCGGCGCGTTGCCGGTTGACCGACAGTTTGCGGCGACGTTTGCGGTCGGTGTCGTCGGTCAGTGTGCCGTCGGGGTCGAGGTGGGCCAGTAGTCGTGCACCGAGGGCGGTGATGTCGGCGGGGGTGTGGTCGACGGCGATCTCGGCCATCTGTCGTTCGGCGGCGACTTTCACGTCGTGGTCGGTGGCGTGTGGGATCTGGTCGAGGACGTCGAGTACTGCCCGGACGTGGGAGGTGCTGACCTTGCCGTCGGCCAATGCCTCTGCCAGAGCGGGGCGTTCGGGTTCGAGTGGTTCGCCGGTCGGGCTGAGGTGGGTGGCGGTCGCGTGGCGTTGTTTGGTGCGGCGCATGGGGTCGGCCATGCGTAGGCGGTGGGTCATGAACTGGGTGATGCTGCGGTGGCCGGTCTTGTGGGGTAGGTCGCGGTCGGCGATCTCGATGATCTGTCGGTCGCCGGCGAAAGTGAGTCGGGCGATGGCGCGTTCGGTTCCGGCGGCGACGTCGATGAGTTCGGCATCGGAACACTGCGCCAGATCGACGGCCTGGAGTTCGGTGGTGATCCGGTGCAGTTCCTGCACGAGCTCGGAGGCGCGGGTCGACGGCCCGACGTCGGTCTGCGAGATTTCGGTCAAGACGGTCACCCCCCGATGCCGTGTTCGAATGTATGTTCGACTGTACTCGCAATCCCATTGCCGCGCAACGCGTATCGAACATCGATCGATCGCGGGAATTGTCGGTGGCGTCTGGTAATGGGCGGCGAGATGACCACCGAGCCGGACCGTCCGGCTCGCGAGGGCTCCGGCGCATCGTGACGCCAGGCGGCGCGACTGGGCTTCCGAATCACACTGAGTCAAACTGGCGGAGGAGGGGATCTCGGCGAACCTGATCCACCTGTACCCGGCAGATCAGGAGGCGCCACTCAACTCGGGGGAGATCGACGCGGCGGCGCTGCCGGGCGTCATCCCGTCGGTCGCGTTGCAGACGTTCGAAGGCAAGGGCTTCCATCTGGTCGATTCGGTCTACCGGGATCGTCCGAACCTCGCCGGCACGGGTGTGACCGTCAGCAGCGAGGACTTTCTCACCAAGAACCCCGGGTTCGCACCTACGTGGCAGAAGCTTCACACCGACGCCGTCAGGTACGCCAAGGCCCACTGGGAGGAGTACCTGCGGTTCGAACTCGGCAACTCGAAGGCTCCCGAGGCGCCGGTCCGTGCCGCGGCGAACCCCGACGGTTATTCCGAGGAACCGTTCCCCGCGGACGTCGTCGAGCTGCTCACCGGCACCAGGGCGTTCCTCGTCGACCAGGGCAGCATCAAGTCCGACTTCGACCTCGAGACCTGGTTCCAACGCCCCTCGGGGGACAAGAACCCCTGACACACGGCGCAGGCGCATCGTCGGCGTCCCGGACCGCCCGGGTCGCCGACGTGCGCCGTAGCGGCGTGGCGCCCGACACACCACACGCCGGTGATCACCCGCACCAGAAACCCGCTGGCCACCGACCCGTATCCTGGATGGGTAATTTCCCGCACCGACCAGGAGAGATCATGCTCGCCCGAACTGACCTGCGCGGTAGCACTCCGACGCTCGCCGAATTGCGTCGTGCGCTGCCCCGCGGGGGTACCGACGTCAATGCCGTACTCGACACGGTGACGCCGGTGGTGCATGCGGTGGCCGAGACCGGCACGCCCGCGGCCCTGGAGTTCGGTGAGAAGTTCGACGGTGTCCGCCCGACTTCGGTGCGTGTGCCTGCTCAGGTCATCGCCGACGCGCTGGCCGGTCTGGATGCACAGGTCGCCGACGCGCTGCGCGAGTCCATCACCCGTGCGCGCAAGGTCCACTCCGATCAGCGCCGGGAGACCACCCGCACCCAGGTCGTCGACGGCGGCGTCGTCAGCGAGAAGTGGATTCCGGTCCGCCGCGTCGGCCTCTATGTCCCCGGCGGCAACGCGGTCTACCCGTCGTCGGTGATCATGAACGTCGTCCCGGCCCAGGAGGCCGGCGTCGGTTCGCTGGTCGTCGCGTCGCCCCCGCAGAAGGACTTCGGCGGCTGGCCGCACCCGACCATCCTCGCGGCCTGTGCGCTCCTCGGCGTCGACGAGGTGTGGGCCGTCGGTGGCGCACAGGGCGTCGCGCTGCTCGCGTACGGCGGAACCGACACCGACGCCGCCGACGAGCCGGGCGCAGTCCTCGACCCCGTCGACCTGATCACCGGACCGGGCAACATCTACGTCACCGCCGCCAAGCGTCTGTGCCGCAGCGTGGTCGGCATCGACTCCGAGGCAGGTCCCACCGAGATCGCGATCCTCGCCGACGACTCGGCCGACGCAGGCATCATCGCCTCCGACCTCGTCAGCCAGGCCGAGCACGACGTCCTCGCCGCCTCGGTGCTCGTCACCGACAGCGCCGAACTCGCCGACGCCGTCGATGTCGCCCTCGAGCAGCAGGTCGCCGCAACCAAGCACCGCGAGCGCGTCACCACCGCGCTGTCGGGGGAGCAGTCGGGCATCGTTCTGGTCGACGACGTCGAAGCCGGCCTCGCCGTCGTGGACGCCTATGCCGCCGAACACCTCGAGATCCAGACGCGCGACGCCGCCGCGGTCGCCGACCGTGTCCACAACGCCGGCGCGATCTTCGTCGGTCCGTACGCGCCGGTCAGCCTCGGCGACTACTGTGCGGGCTCCAATCACGTTCTGCCGACCTCGGGTTCGGCGCGCTTCGCGTCGGGCCTGTCGGTGCAGACCTTCCTCAAGGGCGTCCACGTCATCGACTACGACGAGGCCGCCCTGCGTGAGGTCGCCGACAAGGTCGTCACCCTCGCCGACGCCGAGGACCTGCCCGGCCACGGCGACGCGGTGAAGCAGCGTTTCGCCGGAAGCGTGCGCCCATGACGGCATCGGACGCGACTGTGACGACGGAGGCGGGGCGCTCGGTCCCCGGATCGCAGATCAGCGTCGACGATCTGCCGCTGCGGGAGAACCTGCGCGGCAAATCCGCTTATGGCGCACCGCAACTCAAGGTGCCGGTGATCCTCAACACCAACGAGAACCCGCACCCGCCGTCACCGGCGCTGATCGACGACGTCGCCGAGTCGGCACGTGAGGCCGCCGCGGAACTGCATCGCTACCCGGATCGGGACGCGGTCGCGTTGCGCACCGACCTCGCCGCATACCTGACCCGCGCGACCGGTGTGCAGCTCGGTGTCGAAAACCTGTGGGCCGCAAACGGTTCCAACGAGATCCTGCAGCAGTTGCTGCAGGCGTTCGGTGGTCCCGGGCGCTCCGCGCTCGGCTTCGTGCCGTCGTACTCGATGCACCCGATCATCTCCGACGGCACCGACACCACCTGGCTGGTCGCGGCACGGTCGCCCGACTTCGGTCTCGACATCGACTACGCCGTCGCCGAGGTGACCAACCGCGAACCCGACGTGGTCTTCGTGACCTCGCCGAACAACCCGACCGGTGGCTCGATCCCGCTCGCCGACCTCCAACGCATCGTCGAGGCCGCACCCGGCATCGTGATCGTCGACGAGGCGTACGCCGAGTTCTCGTCCGCACCGAGTGCGACCGAGCTGATCGAGGAGTTCCCGGCCAAGGTCGTCGTCAGCCGCACCATGTCGAAGGCCTTCGCCTTCGCCGGTGGCCGTCTCGGCTACCTGGCCGCCGCGCCGGCGGTCGTCGACGCGATCCAGCTCGTCCGGCTGCCGTACCACCTGTCGGTGCTGACCCAGGCCGCCGCACGCGCCGCACTGCGTCACAGCGACGACACCCTCGCCGGTGTCGCGAAGATCATCGCCGAACGCGAACGTGTGGTGACGGCGCTCACCGGCTTCGGCTACCGCGTCGTCGAGTCGGACTCGAACTTCGTCCTGTTCGGCGGCTTCCGGGATGCGCCGGCGTCGTGGCAGCGTTACCTCGATGCCGGTGTCCTCATCCGGGACGTCGGGATCACCGGCCACCTGCGGGTGACCATCGGACTCCCGCACGAGAACGACGCATTCCTCGACGTCAGCCGCACGCTCGCCACCACAGATCTGGAGAACTCTCAGTGAGCATCCCCGCGCCTCGCATCGCGAAGGTCGAACGGACCACCAAGGAATCGTCGATCTCGGTCGAACTCAACCTCGACGGAACCGGGTTCACCGACATCTCCACGGGCATCGCGTTCTACGACCACATGCTGACGGCGTTCGGTCAGCACGGCAGCTTCGACCTGACGGTCAAGGCCGAGGGCGACATCGAGGTCGAGGGTCACCACACCATCGAGGACACCGCCATCGTGCTCGGCCAGGCGCTCGGTCAGGCGCTCGGGGACAAGCGGGGCATCCGCCGCTTCGGCGACGCCTGGATCCCGATGGACGAGACCCTCGCGCAGGCCGTCGTCGACGTCTCCGGGCGTCCGTACTGCGTGCACACCGGTGAACCGGAACACCTTCTCACCGCGGTGATCGGCGGCTACCCGGGTGTGCCGTACTCGACGATCATCAACCGGCACGTCTTCGAGTCGATCGCGCTCAACGCCCGCATCGCCCTGCACGTGCGGGTGCTCTACGGCCGCGACCAGCACCACATCACCGAGGCCGAGTTCAAGGCCGTGGCGCGTGCCCTGCGCACGGCCACCGAATACGACGCCCGGGTCAGCGGCGTCCCGTCGACGAAGGGAGCCCTGTGAGCGCTACCGACGTCACGATCCTCGACTACGGTTCGGGCAACCTGCGCTCGGCGCAGCGTGCACTCGAACGCACCGGCGCCCAGGTGACGGTGACCTCCGACTTCAACACCGCGCTGCAGGCGACCGGCCTGGTCGTCCCGGGTGTGGGTGCGTTCGCCGCGTGCATGGAAGGCCTGCGCGCGGTGAAGGGCGACCGGATCATCGGCCGCCGCCTCGCCGGTGGACGCCCGGTGCTGGGCATCTGCGTCGGCATGCAGATCCTCTTCGAACGCGGCGTGGAGTTCGGTGTCGAGGCCGACGGCTGCGGTGAGTGGCCCGGCAGCGTCACCCAGCTGCCCGCGCCGGTCCTGCCGCACATGGGCTGGAACACCGTGGAGGCCCCCGAGGGCTCGGTGCTGTTCGACGGCCTCGACGCCGACACCCGGTTCTACTTCGTGCACTCCTACGCCGCACAGACCTGGGAGATGGACAACGTCGGTTCGCCGCTGCACGCTCCGAAGCTGACCTGGGCCGAGCACGGCGGACGGTTCCTGGCCGCGGTCGAGAACGGACCGCTCTCGGCCACGCAGTTCCACCCGGAGAAATCCGGGGACGCCGGTGCCCAACTCCTGGAGAACTGGGTGAAGGGCCTCTCATGACCGACGGCACGCCGGCCGGCGAAGCGGACGGGAACACGCCCGACACCCCGTCTGCGGGCAGCGGTTTCTCGATCGCCAAGCTCGCGTTCTACGCTCTCGGCGCCGGTGTGCTGGTCCTGGCGGCGTGCATACCGCTCATCCTCCTGCTGGCGAACTGGTCACCGCTCGCAGGTCTGGTCGCCGCACTGGCCGCAGTGGTCGCGATGATCGCGGCCATCGGTACCGTGGCAAACCGCATGGTCAACCGCGCGCGGGCGGAGCTGATCGCCGCCCGCGACGGACACCCGCCCGCCTGACCCGCTCGACACACAACAGCCCGACCCGAGAACAGACAGGAACACTCCACCCATGGGTAGCACCCTCGAACTCCTTCCCGCCGTCGACGTCGCCGACGGGCAGGCGGTCCGCCTCGTCCAGGGCGCGGCCGGCACCGAGACCTCCTACGGCTCGCCGCGCGATGCGGCGCTGGCGTGGCAGAACGACGGTGCGGAGTGGATCCATCTCGTCGACCTCGATGCGGCCTTCGGTCGCGGCGACAACCGTGAGCTCCTCGCCGGGGTCGTCGGCGAACTCGACGTGAAGGTCGAGCTGTCGGGCGGCATCCGCGACGACGACTCGCTCGCCGCCGCGCTGGCGACCGGCTGCACCCGCGTCAACCTGGGCACCGCAGCCCTGGAGAACCCGGAATGGTGCGCCCGCGCGATCGCCGAACACGGTGACCGCATCGCCGTCGGCCTCGACGTCATACGCGACGGCGACTCCTACCGGCTGCGCGGCCGCGGCTGGGTCACCGACGGCGGCGACCTGTGGGAGGTCCTCGAGCGTCTCAACCGCGACGGATGCTCGCGCTACGTGGTGACCGACGTGTCCAAGGACGGAACCCTCAAGGGCCCGAACCTCGAACTGCTCGCCGAGGTCGCCGCGGCCACCGACGCCCCGATCGTCGCCTCCGGAGGTGTGTCGGCCATCGACGACCTCGTCGCCATCGCCGGCCTCGTCGACCAGGGTGTCGAGGGCGCGATCGTCGGCAAGGCCCTCTACGCCGGCCGCTTCACCCTGCCCGAGGCACTCACGGCCGTCGCCGGGGTCTGATGAGCGCGACCCAGAGCTCGCTCGACCTCCCGCGGTTGCTCGACACCGCGGGGTCGGTGCTCGACGCAGCCGTCGAGACCTTCGTCGAAGGTCTGGGTGCGCCAAGTGCCGTGCACAAGGGCGGGACGGACTTCGCCACCCAGGTCGACCTCGACCTGGAACGGCGGATCTCCGCCGAGCTCGAGGGCCGGACGCAGATCCCGGTCCACGGTGAGGAATTCGGCGGCGCCGATCCGGTCGACGGCCCGGTGTGGGTGCTCGATCCGGTCGACGGGACCTTCAACTACTCGGCAGGCATGCCGCTCACCGGCATCCTGCTCGGGCTCGTCGTCGACGGCGAGGCGACCCTCGGTCTGACGTGGCTGCCGCTGCTGGACCGCAAGTACGCTGCTCACGCCGACGGTCCGCTGCTGATCAACGGCGAGGCCGCCGAGCCGCTGCCGGACACGCCGCTGGAGGAGGCCGCGGTCGCCTTCGGGCCGTTCAACGCGGCCGGGCGCGGTCGCTATGCGGGGGATCGACGCGCAGATCTGTTGCGCGCGTTGAGTTCCCGCGTCGCCCGTATCCGGATGACGGGGAGCACGGGCGTCGACATGGCGTTCACCGCCTCGGGCGTCTTCGGCGGGGCCGTCGCCTTCGGGCGGCACCCGTGGGACAACGCGGCGGGCGCCGCGCTGGTCCGGGCGGCCGGTGGGGTCGCCTCCGACATCGCGGGCGAGCGCTGGACGGTCGCCTCCCCGTCACTGGTCGCGGGCACGCCGACCGTGCACGCGGGTCTGATGGCAGTGATCGAGCAAACGGTCGGGGAGTGGTCGGAATGAGCACCCCGGCAACCGATGAGACAGGCACGAGAGCATCCCATGAAGAACGAGCACACGAAGGAGACACGACGATGACGCTGGCGACGCGGGTCATCCCGTGCCTCGACGTCGACGACGGCCGGGTCGTGAAGGGCGTCAACTTCGAGAACCTCCGCGACGCCGGGGATCCCGTCGAGCTGGCCGAGCGCTATGACCGGGAAGGCGCCGACGAGCTGACCTTCCTCGACGTCACCGCGTCGAGCTCGGGACGCTCCACGATGATCGACGTCGTCAAGCGGACCGCCGACCAGGTGTTCATCCCGCTGACCGTCGGCGGCGGCATCCGAACCGTCGAGGACGTCGACATGATGCTGCGCGCGGGCGCGGACAAGGTCAGCGTCAACACCGCCGCGATCGCACGCCCCGAGGTCCTCGGCGAGATGAGCCGACGTTTCGGCTCGCAGTGCATCGTCCTGTCGGTCGACGCGCGGACCGTGCCGGAGGGTTCGGAGCCGACGCCGTCCGGCTGGGAGGTCACCACCCACGGCGGCCGCCAGGGAACCGGCATCGACGCGGTCGAGTGGGCTCGGCGCGGTCAGGACCTCGGTGTCGGTGAGATCCTGCTCAACTCGATGGACGCCGACGGCACCAAGCAGGGCTTCGACCTGCGCATGCTCAGGGCGGTGCGCGCGGCCGTACGGGTCCCGGTCATCGCCAGCGGCGGTGCAGGCAAGGTCGAGGACTTCGCGCCCGCCGTCCAGGCCGGCGCGGACGCAGTGCTGGCCGCCTCGGTCTTCCACTTCGGCGAACTCACCATCCACGAGGTGAAGGCCGCCATGGCCGACGCCGGGATCACCGTCCGATGACACAGGCAGGAGAACGCTGATGGCCCTCGATCCGGAGCTCGCCTCGCGTCTCAAACGCAACGCCGACGGACTGTTCAGTGCGGTCGCGCAGGAACGCTCCACCGGCGACGTCCTGATGGTCGCGTGGATGGACGACGCCGCTCTCGAACGGACCCTCGCCACGCGCAAGGCGACCTACTACTCGCGGTCACGCCAGGAGTACTGGGTCAAGGGCGAGACGAGCGGTCACACCCAGTACGTGCACGACGCGCGCCTCGACTGCGACGGCGACACGGTGTTGCTCGTCGTCGACCAGGTCGGCGCGGCCTGCCACACCGGGAACCACAGCTGTTTCGACACCGAGTCGCTGTCTTTCGGAGCAGACGCCCGGCCGGTCGATTCCGCACAGTAGATTTCCATCGTGATCACACCCGAAAGGCGGTGACGTTGCATGCCCCTCATCCAGATCTCGCAGACCCCCGGACTCTCCGACCGCGTCAAGCGCGAGACCATCGCGGCGGTGACCGAGGCGTACGCCAAGGCGACCGGCAAGAACCCGGATTCGGTCTGGGTCACGATCACCGAGGTGCCGCGCACTCAGTGGGGCGTCGGCGGCGAGCCCCTCGGATGAGCGGCGTGAACGCGGCGGCCGGGGCGCACACGACGTCCCTCGCGGAATTCCTCGACCTCGCCCGTGACCATCGCGTGGTGCCGGTGACACGCAAGGTGCTCGCCGATTCGGAGACACCGCTGTCGGCGTACCGCAAGTTGGCCGGCGATCGTCCCGGGACCTTCCTGCTGGAGTCGGCAGAGAACGGCCGCTCCTGGTCGCGCTGGTCCTTCATCGGGGCCGGGGCACCCTCGGCGCTGACCGTCGTCGACGGCCAGGCGCACTGGTGGGGTTCGGTGCCGGTGGGCGCTCCCGAGGGCGGCGAGGCCCTCGAAGTGCTGGCCGAGTCGCTGCGCGTGCTCAAAACCGACCCGCTGCCGGGCATGCCGCCGCTGACCGGCGGCTTCGTCGGGTTCATGGCCTACGACATGGTCCGGCGCCTCGAACGTCTCCCGGAGACCACCGTCGACGACCTCGGCCTGCCGGACATGATGATGGTGCTGGCCACCGACCTCGCCGCCGTCGATCATCACGAGGGCACGATCACGCTGATCGCCAACGCGGTCAACTGGGACGGTTCCGACGAGCGCGTCGAGGAGGCCTACGCCGACGCCCTGGCGCGTCTGGACCGGATGACCGAGGCGCTCGCCGCACCCGCGTCGTCGACCGTCTCGACCTTCGACCGGCCCACTCCGGACTTCACCGCACAGCGCACGCTCGAGGAGTACAGCGAGATCGTCACGAGCCTCGTCGGCGAGATCGAGGCGGGCGAGGCCTTCCAGGTCGTGCCGTCGATGCGGTTCGAGATGGACACCGAGGCCGACCCGCTCGACGTCTACCGCGTGCTCCGGGCATCGAATCCCAGCCCGTACATGTACCTGCTGCGGATGCCGGGGACCGAGGCGAACAGCGACACCGCCGCTCCCGACGCGATCGCCCGCAAACCGTTCACGATCGTCGGCAGCAGCCCGGAGGCGCTGGTCACCGTCGCCGACCGCATCGCGACCACACACCCCATCGCCGGGACGCGCTGGCGCGGCGCCACCGAAGAAGAGGATCAACTGCTCGGCAAGGGCCTTCTCGAGGACGAGAAGGAGAACGCCGAACACCTCATGCTCGTCGATCTCGGCCGCAACGATCTCGGCCGTGTGTGCGTCCCCGGCACGGTGAAGGTCAGCGACTACCGGCACATCGAGCGGTACAGCCACGTCATGCACCTGGTGTCGACGGTGTCCGGAACGCTGCGCGAGGACAAGCACGCACTCGACGCGGTGACCGCCTGCTTCCCGGCCGGCACGCTCACCGGCGCACCCAAGGTGCGCGCGATGGAGCTCATCGACGAACACGAGAAGACACGGCGCGGCCTCTACGGCGGCATCGTCGGCTACCTCGACTTCGCCGGCAACGCCGACACCGCGATCGCCATCCGCACCGCGCTCCTCGCCCGTGGCCAGGCCTACGTGCAGGCCGGTGGCGGCGTGGTCGCCGACAGTGAGCCCGAGTACGAGTACAACGAGGCGCGCAACAAGGCAACCGCGGTGCTCAACGCCGTCGCCGCCGCGTCGACGATGAACAGGGTCGGGGAGACCCCGTCAGGAGACATCGCGTGACATCCGCGGACCAACCGGCCGAGTCGTCCCAGCCTGAGTCGTCCCAGCCCAAGCCGAAGTCCTCGCGACGGCCGCAGATGATCGCGGCGGTCCTGATGCTGGCCACCGCCGCCGCGTTCTGGGGCGCGAGCCGGCTGACGTGGGCCACCGTCTCGGCCGAGGACGGCCTCTCACCGCAGCGCGCCTTCGACGTGAAGGGATCGGACTGGAGCCCGTGGCTCACGCCGCTCGCCCTGGTCTACCTCGCCGGCATCGCCGCGGTGCTGTCGGTGCGCGGCTGGGGTCTGCGCCTCGTCGCGCTGCTCGTCGCCGCCGGTGGCGTGCTCGCCGCCTTCCCGGCGATCTCCCTGATCGCCGGTGGCGCCGACTCCGAGTACGCCGCCGACGCCGGGGACATTCCGGACCGGTACATCGTGCTCTACACCGACACCCAGTGGTTGCCCGCCGCGCTGGTCCTGCTCGGCACGGTGTGTGCGGTCGCCGCCGCGGTTGTGCTGCTCCGGGTCGCCAAGGGTGCGACGATGTCGTCCAAGTACAAGACCCCCGCGGCCCGGCGCGAGGAGCTCGAGACCGAGATCTTCGCCGACTACGAGCGGCGGAAGAGGGCGGCCGCGGCCGACTCCGCGAAAGCCGGTGACACCCCGGCCGACGCCGACGCCGACGCCGACGCCGGAACCCGCGGAAAGGACCGGCGGCCCGGCGACGACCCGGACGCCAACGAGCGCATGATGTGGGACGCGCTCGACACGGGCATCGACCCCACCGATCCGGACGAGCGCTGACCCTCCGGGCGAGCAGTGCCCCGGTCCGACGCCTCGCTGAGACGCACACGACAGGCTGAGATATGCGCAACAGTCCAGGACCGGTCCCGTTTTGTGGAGAATCGGCCAACCCGGCGACAGGTCGCCGCGACTGTCGGTCTACCCTGAGACCACACGACGAGCGGAAGGGAGCGGAGTCGCTGTGAGCATGCCCAACGTTCTCGAGTCGATCATCGAGGGAGTCAAAGCCGACGTCGCCGCACGTGAGGCGATGACCGACTTCGCTGCCGTCAAGGCCGCCTCGGCGAAGGCTCCCGCTCCCCGGGACGCCATGGTCGCACTCCGCCAGCCCGGTATCGGTGTGATCGCGGAGGTCAAGCGCGCGAGCCCGTCGAAGGGTGAGCTGGCCTCGATCGGCGACCCAGCCGAGCTTGCCAAGGCCTACGAAGACGGCGGCGCCCGCATCATCAGCGTGCTGACCGAGGAGCGACGCTTCCACGGCTCGCTCGCCGATCTCGACGCCGTTCGCGCAGCGGTCGACATCCCGGTCCTGCGCAAGGACTTCATCGTCGGTCCGTACCAGATCCACGAGGCCCGCGCCCACGGCGCCGACGTCATCCTGCTGATCGTCGCGGCCCTCGAACAGAACGTCCTCGCCTCGCTGCTCGACCGCACCGAGAGCCTCGGCATGACCGCCCTCGTGGAGGTGCACACCGAGGAAGAGGCCGACCGCGCCCTCGAGGCCGGCGCGTCGGTCGTCGGCGTGAACGCCCGCAACCTCAAGACCCTCCAGGTCGAGCGGGATACGTTCTCGCGGATCGCCCCCGGCCTGCCGACCGAGATCATCCGCATCGCGGAGTCGGGTGTTCGCGGCACTGCCGACCTGCTGGCCTATGCCGGCGCGGGCGCCGACGCCGTCCTGGTGGGTGAGGGACTCGTGACAAGTGGTGACCCCCGCGCCGCCGTGCGTGAGCTGGTCACCGCGGGTACCCACCCGTCGTGCCCGAAACCAGTTCGCTGACATACGTCTTCGGGCCGTGTTCGGTCCATGTCGTCGTCGGCCCGATCGACTGTGAGATGTAGTGACCGCCCATCCTGATTCGGCCCATCCCGACTCTTCCGCGACCGTGCTCCCGCCGGCCAGCACCGGCCTGACGACGCGTACGTCGATCGAACCCGACGAGGGTGGACACTTCGGCGTCTACGGCGGACGGCATGTGCCGGAAGCCCTGATGGCGGTCATCGACGAGGTCACCACGACCTTCTTCAAGATCCGCAACGACGACGCCTTCCTGAACGAACTCGACCGTCTGCAGCGTGACTACGCCGGACGTCCGTCGCCGCTGTACGAAGCGAAGCGTCTCGCCGAGTACGCCGGGGGGGCGCGCATCTTCCTCAAGCGCGAGGATCTCAACCACACCGGCTCGCACAAGATCAACAACGTTCTCGGACAGGCGCTTCTGGCCCAGCGGATGGGCAAGAACCGCATCATCGCCGAGACCGGCGCCGGCCAGCACGGCGTGGCCACCGCCACCGCATGTGCGCTCCTGGGCCTCGAGTGCGTGATCTACATGGGTCGCGTCGACACCGACCGACAGGCGCTCAACGTCGCCCGGATGCGTCTGCTCGGCGCCGAGGTCATCGCCGTCGACAACGGTTCGGCCACGCTGAAGGATGCCATCAACGAGGCCATGCGTGACTGGGTCACCAACGCGCACAACACCTATTACTGCTTCGGCACCGCCGCCGGCCCGCACCCGTTCCCGGTGATGGTCCGTGATCTCCAGCGCGTCGTCGGTCTGGAGGCACGTGCCCAGATCCTCGACAAGGCCGGACGCCTTCCCGACGCCGTGACCGCCTGTGTGGGCGGTGGGTCCAACGCCATCGGTATCTTTCATCCGTTCATCGACGACTCCGACGTTCGTCTCGTCGGTTTCGAGGCGGCCGGTGACGGCGTCGAGACCGGCCGTCACGCAGCGACTTTCACCGGCGGCACGCCGGGTGCATTCCAGGGTGCGTACTCGTACCTGCTGCAGGACGAAGACGGGCAGACGACCGAATCCCACTCGATCTCCGCAGGTCTCGACTATCCGGGCGTGGGCCCCGAGCACGCCTACCTCAAGGACACCGGCCGGGCCGAATACCGACCGATCACCGACACCGAGGCGATGAACGCGCTCGCGCTGCTGAGCCGCCGCGAGGGGATCATTCCCGCCATCGAGTCCGCGCACGCGGTCGCCGGCGCACTCGAGCTCGGCAAGGAACTCGGCGAGGGCGCGATCATCGTCGTGAGCCTCTCCGGTCGCGGCGACAAGGACGTCGACACCGCCGCGCGCTGGTTCGGCCTCTTCGACCCGCCGCCGTCGCAGGACGAGGCAAAGGCCACCAGCGGACAGCCGGGAGAGCGGGCATGAGCGCAAACACGATCTCTTCGAAGACCGGACCCGTCTTCGCGAAGTGTCGGGAGGAGAACCGCAGCGCACTCATCGGATATCTCCCCGTGGGGTATCCGACGCTGGAGGGTTCACTGACCTCGTTCCGGACGATGGTCGACGCCGGTTGCGACATCATCGAGGTGGGCGTGCCCTACTCCGACCCGGTGATGGACGGTCCGACGATCCAGGAGGCCGCCGATCTCGCCCTCACCAACGGGGTGCGGGTGCGCGACGTGTTCACCGCGGTCGAGGCGATCAGCTCGGCCGGTGGCGCCGCGGTCGTCATGAGCTACTGGAACCCGGTACTGCAGTACGGCGTCGAGAACTTCGCGCGAGACCTCGCCGACGCGGGCGGCGCCGGGCTCATCACGCCGAACCTGATTCCCGAAGAGGGCGCCCAGTGGCACGCCGCCTCCGATCAGTATGGCCTCGACCGCATCTACCTCGTCGCGCCGTCGTCGACCAACGAGCGCATCGCGCTGACCGTCGACGCGTCCCGTGGATTCGTCTATGCGGCATCCACCATGGGCGTCACCGGAGCACGCGACGCGGTGTCGGACATGGCTCCCGAGCTGTGTGCACGCGTCCGCGAATACTCCGACATCCCCATCGGCGTCGGACTCGGTGTCCGCAACCGTGAGCAGGCCGCCCAGATCGCGTCCTACTCCGACGGCGTCATCGTCGGCTCGGCGCTGGTGACTGCCGCCAAGGCCGGCCAGGACCGCCTGGCTTCCCTCGTCGGCGAACTCGCCGAGGGCGTGCGTTCGCGTCACGCGGCTGTCTGACCCGCTGGTCGAGTAGGGCCGAGAGGCTGCCCGAGGTCTGTATCCGGGCCACGCGGCAACCGCACCGCACGGGCACACGTGTCCGGTCGGTTAGGGTTGCATCGTGAACGCGCCGACCACGACGATGCTCGCCTACATCCCCAGTCCGCCTCAGGGTGTGTGGGATCTCGGACCGTTCCCGCTGCGCGCGTACGCGCTGTGCATCATCGCGGGGATCATCGTCGCGGTCTGGTGGGGCAATCGCCGGTGGGTCGCACGTGGGGGACAGGAAGGCGAGGTCCTCGACGTCGCGATTTGGGCCGTTCCGTTCGGTCTCCTCGGCGGGCGTCTCTATCACCTGATCACCGACTGGAAGACCTATTTCGGCGCTGACGCCCCCAAGGAGCCGCTCGACGCCCTGCGGATCTGGGACGGTGGTCTCGGAATCTGGGGCGCGGTCGCGCTCGGTGCGGTCGGTGCCTGGATCGGCGCCCGACGCCGCGGCATCCGACTGCCCGCCTTCGGCGATGCGATCGCCCCGCCGATCCTGTTGGCCCAGGCCATCGGTCGGCTCGGCAACTACTTCAACCAGGAGCTGTACGGCCGTGAGACAACACTGCCGTGGGGTCTGGAGATCTACGAGCGCGTCAACAAGGCCGGTTACGCCGACGCGGGCCTGATAGACGGCAAGTCCAACGGCGTCGTGGTCGCCGTCGTCCAGCCGACGTTCCTCTACGAACTGTTGTGGAACGTCCTGATCGTGGTCCTCCTGGTGGTCATCGACCGCAAGTTCCGCATCGGTCACGGTCGCCTGTTCGCGCTGTACATCGCCGGCTACTGCCTCGGCCGGTTCTTCATCGAGATGCTGCGCGACGACCGTGCCGCCGTCGCCAACGACATCGCCGGTATCCGCCCGAACCTCTTCACCGCGGCCCTCGTTTTCGTGTGCGCGATCGTCTACTTCGTCGTCGCACCCAAGGGTCGCGAACAGGGGCTGGAGATGTACCACCCCGAACGTGCCGCCGAACTCGAGGAACAGGGCGTCGCCGGATACGTGGACGACTGGTACGACGAGGACTTCGACGAACTCGACGCCGCCGAAGGACAGGAACCGCCGGCCGAGGTGGACACACTGGACGCGCTCGACGCCGAGGCCGACAAGGTCGAGACCACCCGTGTCGCCGCCGAACCTGCCGCAGCGGCGAAGGTCTCGGATGATGAACCCGCTGCCGAGCCGGTGGTCGACGAAACCGCGGCGGGGGAGACCGAGACCGAGGAACCCGTCACCGAGGAAGCCGAAGCAGCCACTGGCGCAGTTGAGACTGAGGCAGTGGATTCTGACGCGGGGGAGTCTGGCGCACCTGAGTCCGCAGACGCTGGGGTCGCGGAACCCGAGGTCGCGGAACCCGAGGTCGCGGAACCCGAGGCGGAGGATGACGCAACCACCGACGCAGAGGCAACAGACACCGAGGCCGTAGACGCAGCGACGGCCAATGCAGCCGAAGACGATGAGGCCGACAGCGTCGTCGAGAACGAGGACCCGGCAAGCCAGGTCGTCGAATCCGAGGACGCGACAACCGGCGTCGCGGAATCTGAGGAACAAGCGACCGGCGTCGTCGAATCCGACCCGGAATCCTCTGCCGTCGAAACCGATGCCCCTGAAACCGGCGATGCTGAGTCTTCGGCAGCCGACTCTGCCGACGTGCAGGCCACCGACGCCGGACAGGCCGATGCCTCGAGCAGCCTCCGCCGCCGGGTCGCTTCTCGATTCGGTCGCCGCCGCCGGCCCTGACCCTCGGCCGCCCCTGCCAGGAAGTAAGCGCGAAAACCGCCTGCTGAAAACCACCCTCCAGAAGGCAACCGCCGACGATAGGTAGCCGGCAGGTCCACACCGGGTCGAGTCCAGGGGCGGTTCTCGGTCGCGAGGATCACAGCCTTCGAGCACACGCGTGCTCGGTGGTGTTCGGATACGATCGAACTTCACGACGCGCGATCTCCGACCGCCCGGTTCGACTCAGCCCGGTACCGATCTCGGCACGGTCACTCGCTCGCCGCGCAATACTCCTCGGGCCAGTGCTGTCCCAGTGGACACTCAGCAGCGATCCGTTCCGGATCGAGTGGAGGTAGTGATGCTGTTTTCTGCGCTCCCGGCCAAGCAGGGCCTGTACGACCCGGAGGCCGAGGTCGACTCGTGCGGCGTCGCGATGGTCACCGACATCCACGGTCGCCGATCGCATTCGATCGTTGCCGACGGGCTCCTGGCGCTGGAGAATCTCGAGCACCGCGGGGCTGCCGGAGCCGAGACCAACAGCGGTGACGGCGCAGGCATCCTGATCCAGCTGCCGGACGAATTGTTGCGTGCCACCGTCGATTTCGAACTTCCGGAGCCGGCCGCCGACGGCTCGCACACCTATGCCGCGGGTACCTGCTTTCTGCCGATGGACGAGGAACTGCGCCGACAGGCCATCGCCCGGGTGGAGGCGCTCGCCGCCGACGAGGGCATCACGATCCTCGGCTGGCGCGACGTCCCGGTCGACCACGAGCATGCCGACATCGGCGGCACCGCCGTGGCCTGCATGCCGTACATGATGCAGCTGTTCGTCACCGTCGACCCCGAGCCGGGCGCCGAGCGTATCGGCGGCGTCGCCGTCGACCGCTTCATCTATCCGTTCCGCAAGCAGGCCGAGCGCGTCACCCCGGAGATCGAGCAGGCGGGCACCGGCCTGTACTTCCCGTCGCTGTCGAGCCGCACCATGGTCTACAAGGGCATGCTCACCACGATGCAGCTGCCGCTCTACTACGCGGACCTGCGCGACGACCGGTGCCAGAGCGCCATCGCGATCGTCCATTCGCGGTTCTCGACCAACACCTTCCCGTCGTGGCCGCTCGCGCATCCGTTCCGGTTCGTCGCCCACAACGGCGAGATCAACACGGTTCGCGGCAATCGGAACCGCATGCGCGCCCGGGAGGCGCTGCTCGACACCGACCTCATACCCGGCGACCTCAAGCGTGCCTTCCCCATCTGCACCCCCGAGGCCTCGGACTCGGCGTCGCTCGACGAGGTGCTCGAACTCCTGCATCTCGGCGGCCGGAGCGTGCCCCACGCGGTCATGATGATGGTTCCCGAGGCGTGGGAGAACGTCCCCGACATGGACCCGAAGCGGCGCGCGTTCCTGCAGTTCAACGCGTCGCTGATGGAGGCCTGGGACGGTCCGGCGTGCGTCACCTTCACCGACGGCACCGTCGTCGGCGCGGTCCTCGACCGCAACGGCCTGCGTCCCGGACGCTGGTGGCAGACCCGCGACGGCCGGATCATCCTCGCCTCGGAGGCGGGCGTTCTCGACGTCCCGGTCGACGACATCATCAGCAAGGGGCGCCTCGAGCCGGGCCGCATGTTCCTCGTCGACACCACCGCGGGCCGGATCATCCCGGACGAGGAGATCAAGGGCGAACTGATGCACGCCGAGGCGTACGACGAGTGGTTGCACGCCGGGCTCCTCGACATCGCCACGCTGCCCGAACGCCCGGTCTTCCAGCCGAACCACGACACCGTCGTACGCCGGCAGCAGTCCTTCGGATACACCGAGGAAGACCTGCGGGTGCTGCTCACCCCGATGGCCGCCTCGGGATACGAACCACTGGGTTCGATGGGCACCGACACCCCGATCGCGGTGCTGTCGCGGCGTTCCCGCCTGCTCTACGACTACTTCGTGGAACTGTTCGCGCAGGTCACCAACCCGCCGTTGGACGCCATCCGCGAGGAGATCGTCACCTCGATGGGCCGTGTGATGGGTCCGGAGCAGAACCTGCTCGACCCCACCGCCGCGTCGTGCCGCCAGATCATGCTGCACTGGCCGGTCCTCGACAACGCCGACCTCGCCAAGCTCGTCCACATCAACGACGACGGTGATCACCCGGGCCTGTCGGCCAAGGTGCTGCGTGCGCTGTACGAGGTGGACGACGGTGGAGAAGGTCTCCGGGTCGCCCTCGAGGACCTGCGCCGGCGGGCGAGCCAGGCGATCGCCGAGGGCCACACCACCCTCGTCATCTCCGACCGTCTCACCGACAAAGACCATGCACCGATCCCGTCGCTGCTGGCCATCTCGGCCGTCCACCATCACCTGGTGCGCACCAAGGAGCGCACCCGGGTCGCGCTCGTCGTCGAATCCGGCGACGCCCGCGAGGTCCACCACATCGCGACGCTCATCGGTTTCGGTGCGGCCGCGGTCAACCCGTATCTGGCACTGGAGACGATCGAGGACCTCATCGCCGAGGGCGAGTTGACCGGTGTCACCCCGTCGAAGGCCATCCGCAACTACCTCGAGGCGCTCGGCAAGGGCGTGCTGAAGGTGATGAGCAAGATGGGCATCTCGACCATCAGCTCCTACACCGCCGCACAGGCTTTCGAGGCCGTGGGGTTGTCGTCGGAGGTGGTGCGCGAGTACTTCACCCGCACGGTGTCGCGGATCGAGGGCGTCGGTCTCGACGAACTGGCCGAGGAAGTCCGCATCAGGCATCACCGCGCGTTTCCCGAGAACCCGACCGAGCAGGTCTACCGTCGTCTCGAGGTCGGTGGCGAGTACCAGTACCGCCGGGAAGGCGAGCTGCACCTGTTCACCCCGGAGACGATCTTCCTGCTGCAGCACGCCACCAAGAGCGGGCGGTCGGAGATCTTCCAGAAGTACTCCGACGAGGTCGACCGGCTGTCCCGCAAGGGCGGCACGCTCCGCGGCCTCTTCGAGTTCGATCTCGATGCGCGCGAACCGATCCCGATCGCGGAGGTGGAACCGGTCGAGGAGATCATGAAGCGCTTCAACACCGGCGCCATGAGCTACGGCTCGATCTCCGCGGAAGCCCACGAGACCATCGCGATGGCGATGAACAAGATCGGCGGCCGGTCGAACTCGGGGGAGGGCGGCGAGGACGTCGACCGTCTCTACGACCCGGAACGACGCAGCGCGGTCAAGCAGGTCGCGTCCGGCCGTTTCGGTGTCACCAGCGACTACCTGATCAACGCCACCGATATCCAGATCAAGATGGCGCAGGGTGCGAAACCCGGTGAGGGTGGCCAGCTTCCGGCGTACAAGGTGTACCCGTGGATAGCCAAGACCCGGCATTCGACGCCCGGCGTCGCGCTGATCTCACCGCCGCCGCACCACGACATCTACTCGATCGAGGACCTCGCCCAGCTGATCCACGATCTGAAGAACGCCAACTCCCAGGCCCGTATCCACGTCAAGCTGGTCAGCGCGGTCGGCGTGGGCACGGTCGCGACCGGCGTCTCCAAGGCACATGCCGACGTCGTGCTCATCTCCGGCCACGACGGCGGTACCGGCGCCTCGCCGCTCACCTCGCTCAAGCATGCGGGCACTCCCTGGGAGATCGGCCTGGCCGACGCCCAGCAGACGCTCATGCTCAACGGTCTGCGCGACCGCATCACCGTGCAGTGCGACGGTGCGCTGCGCACCGGACGCGACGTCATCATGGCCGCCCTCCTCGGCGCCGAGGAATACGGCTTCTCCACCGCGCCGCTCATCGTGGCCGGATGCATCATGATGCGTGTGTGTCACCTCGACACCTGCCCGGTCGGCGTGGCGACCCAGAACCCGCAGCTCCGTTCCCGTTTCACCGGCCAGGTGGACCACCTGGTCAACTTCTTCCGGTTCATCGCCGAGGACGTGCGGAAGCACCTGGCGCAGCTGGGTTACCGCACCCTCGATGAGGCGATCGGTCAGTCTCAGCGACTGCACACCGATTCCGCTGTCGCACACTGGAAGTCGAAGGGTCTTGATCTGTCGCCGATCTTCCGCAAGGTCGAGGGCAAGGGGCCGAGCCGGCGGGTGCGGGAGCAGTACCACGCACTCGACCGCGCGCTCGACCAGACGCTCATCCAGCTCGCCGAAGGGGCGCTGGAGGACGCCCACCCGGTGACGCTCGAACTGCCGGTGCGCAACGTGAACCGGACCGTCGGCACGTTGCTCGGCGCCGAGGTCACCCGTCGCTTCGGCGCCGAGGGCCTGGCCGAGGACACGATCGTGGTGAAACTGGAGGGTTCGGCCGGGCAGTCGCTCGGCGCGTTCCTGCCGCCGGGCGTGACGATCCGGCTCAGCGGCGACACCAACGACTACGTCGGCAAGGGGCTGTGCGGCGGCAAGATCGTCGTCGCCCCGCATCCCGACTCGTGGTTCGTCGCCGAGGACCAGGTCATCGCAGGCAACACCATCCTCTACGGCGCGACGTCGGGCGAGGTGTACCTGCGCGGGCGCGTGGGTGAGCGCTTCTCGGTGCGGAACTCGGGTGCGACCGCGGTCGTCGAAGGAGTGGGCGACCATGCCTGCGAGTACATGACCGGCGGGCGCGTGGTGATTCTCGGACCGACCGGACGCAACCTCGCGGCAGGTATGTCGGGTGGCATCGCCTTCGTGCACGACCTCGACCGCGACAAGGTCAACATGGCGATGGTCAAACTGATGCGCCCCGACCCCGACGACCTGGCCTGGCTCAAGGACGCCATCACCAAGCACGCCGAACTCACCGGTTCGGCGATCGGTGCGTCGATCCTCGCGGACTGGCCCCGACGCTGCCTGGCGTTCACGAAGGTCATGCCGACCGATTACAAGCGAGTCCTGGACGCGGCCCGGATGGCCGAGGCCGAGGGACGCGACGTCGATTCAGCGATCATGGAGGCGGCACGTGGCTGATCCGCGCGGGTTCCTGGAGGTCCCGAAGAAAGAAGCGAAGTACCGTCCGGTCGCCGAGCGCGTCCAGGACTGGGACGACGTCTACGTGCACGCCGACGACCCGACGAAGGTTCTGGCGGAGGTCAGCACCCAGGCGCGCCGGTGTATGGACTGCGGTATCCCGTTCTGCCACTCCGGAACCGCGGGCTGCCCGCTGGGCAATCTGATCCCGGAGTGGAACGACCTGGTCCGCCGCGGCCGGTGGGATGCGGCGAGCAGCCGGTTGCACGCCACCAACAACTTCCCCGAGTTCACCGGGATGGTGTGCCCGGCGCCGTGCGAGGCCGCCTGCGTCCTGTCGATCTCCGAGCGCGAGACCGGTGGCAGCGTCACCATCAAACGCATCGAGAAGACCATCGCCTACGAGTCGTGGGCCGAAGGCGTCATCGGGCCCGAGCCGCCGGAGTCCAAGACCGGCAAGTCGGTGGGCGTGGTCGGTTCCGGTCCTGCGGGACTCGCTGCGGCGCAACAGCTCACGCGTGCGGGCCACGACGTCACCGTCTACGAGCGGGACGACCGCCTCGGCGGGCTGCTGCGTTACGGCATCCCGGAGTACAAGCTCCAGAAGTCCGACATCGATCGTCGCATCGCCCAGATGCGCGCCGAGGGAACCGAATTCGTCACCAGTTGTGACGTCGGCACCGACCTGACGGTGGAGGACCTGCGTGCCCGGCACGACGCCGTCGTCCTGGCCATCGGCGCGATGGAGGCCCGCGACAACCCGGTGCCCGGCCGCGAACTCAACGGCGTCCACCTGGCGATGGAGCACCTCGTACCCGCCAACCGGGAATGCGAGGGCGACGGCCCCTCGCCGATCACCGCGGCCGGCAAGCACGTCGTGATCATCGGCGGCGGCGACACCGGTGCGGACTGCCTGGGCACCGCCCACCGGCAGGGTGCGGCGTCGGTGGTCCAGCTCGACTACAACCCCGAACTGCCCGACGAACGCGACGACAGCCGATCACCGTGGCCCACCTGGCCACTGGTCATGCGGACCTCCAGTGCGCACGCCGAGGGCGGGGAGCGCAAGTACCAGGTGGCCGTGCAGCGTTTCCTCGGCGACGTGGAGGGCAATGTCACCACCATGGTGCTCGCCGAGGTCGAGGTGCAGCGTGACGCCGACGGCCGACGTGAGATCAGGCCGGTTGGTGACGAGTTCGAGATCCCTTGCGAACTAGCGCTTTTCGCGATCGGATTCGCCGGTGTGGAACGGGGTGAACTGCTGTCGGGTCTGGAGATCGAACCCAACAAGCGTGGGGCCATCTCATGTGGAAGTGATTGGCAGACCGACGCTCCCGGCATTTTCGTGTGTGGTGACGCCCACCGTGGCGCGTCGCTGGTGGTATGGGCGATCGCCGAGGGGCGGTCGACGGCACGGGCCGTCGACGAGTTCCTCGTCGGCGAATCCGACCTTCCGTCACCGGTTCGTCCGGCAGCGCTGCCGCTGTCGGTGCGCTGACGGGTCCGCGGTCGCCGAACGCCGCTCCGGCGACGATGACGGAGAACACGCGCGGGCTGTCCGTGTGACGCGAAATCCGTACCGGAAAGTAGTGGGCTGTCACCAGCGACAACACCACATGACCCCTGGGTGACGACTTCGGCGGCGCGTGGAGATGCACCACCGACGGGACTAAGGTGAGGTTGTGACTCGGCGAACCAAGATTGTCTGCACCATGGGTCCGGCCACTTCCAGCGACGAGAAGCTCAAGGAACTCGTCGCCAGCGGTATGGATGTGGCCCGGATGAACTTCAGCCACGGCAAGCATGAGGACCATGCTGCCGTCTACGCGCGCGTCCGCAAGGCCTCCGATGCTGCGGAGAAGGCCGTCGGCATCCTCGCCGACCTGCAGGGACCCAAGATCCGGCTCGGCCGTTTCGACGGCTGTGACGGCGCCACCGTCTGGGAGACGGGGGAGGAGGTCCGGATCACCGTCGACGATGTCGAGGGCACCCACGACCGCGTCTCGACCACCTACAAGAACCTGTCCGAGGACGCGCACCCCGGCGACCGGCTCCTGGTCGACGACGGCAAGGTCGGACTTACCGTCGCCTCGATCGACGGCAACGACGTGGTCTGCACCGTCACCGAGGGCGGTCCGGTCAGCAACAACAAGGGTCTGTCGATGCCGGGTATGAGCGTCTCGGTGCCCGCACTGTCCGAGAAGGACATCGCCGACCTCGAGTTCGCACTCGACCTGGGCGTCGACCTGGTCGCGTTGTCGTTCGTGCGCAGCCCGTCCGACATCGAACTCGTCCACGAGGTCATGGACCGCGTGGGTCGCCGGGTTCCGGTCATCGCGAAGCTGGAGAAGCCGGAGGCCATCGAGAACCTCGAGGCCATCGTCTTGGCGTTCGACGCGATCATGGTCGCCCGCGGCGACCTGGGTGTCGAGCTGCCGCTCGAGGAGGTGCCGCTGGTGCAGAAGCGGGCCATCCAGATGGCCCGCGAGAACGCCAAGCCGGTGATCGTCGCGACCCAGATGCTCGACTCGATGATCGAGAACTCGCGCCCCACCCGCGCCGAGGCCTCCGACGTCGCGAACGCGGTCCTCGACGGCGCGGACGCGGTCATGCTGTCCGGCGAGACGTCGGTGGGCAAGTTCCCGCTCGAGACCGTCCGCACGATGGACCGCATCTGCCGGGCCGTCGAGACCGGCCCGCGCGACGTGCCACCGCTCTCGCATGTGCCCCGCACCAAGCGCGGCGTCATCTCGTACGCGGCGCGCGACATCGGTGAGCGCCTCGAGGTCAAGGCGCTCGTGGCGTTCACCCAGTCCGGCGACACCGTCCGACGCCTCGCCCGGCTGCACTCGCGCCTGCCGCTGCTGGCCTTCACGCCGACGCAGGAGGTGCGTAGTCAGCTCGCCCTGAGCTGGGGCACGGAGACCTTCATCGTCGACCACGTCGACACCACCGATCACATGATCGACCAGGTCGACCACCAGCTGCTGCGCATCGGCCGTCTGGCCGAGGGCGACGTGGTGGTCATCGTGGCCGGCGCCCCGCCGGGCACCGTCGGCTCGACGAACATGATCCACGTCCACCGCATCGGCGAGCAGGACCACTGACGCCGGAGGCGTTGAGCAGACCACTGACGCCGGAGGCGTTGAAGGAGACCACTGACGCCGGAGGCGTTGAGCAGACCACTGACGCCGGAGGCGTTGAGCAGACCACCAGGAGTGTGAGCCCCGGTCTGTCACTAGGGTGAAGGCCATGACCGTGGAACAGGCCGGGGATCTCGGCAAGCTGCTGGCACTGCTCGACGTCGAACGTCGCGACGAGGACGTGTTCATCGGGCAGCACCCGGAGCAGGTCACCGCTCGGACCTTCGGTGGACAGCTTCTCGGGCAGGGCGTGGTGGCCGCATCCCGCAGCCTTACCCGTGGCAACCCGCCGATCCACGCTCTGCACGCCCACTTCATCCGTGGTGGCGATGTCACCAAGCCGATGGAGTACCACGTCGACCGATTCCGCGACGGCAAGTCCTTCGCCAATCGCCAGGTCACCGCCAAGCAGGACGGCGAAGAGATCTTCACGATGCTCGTGGCCTTCCAGGACAACACCGCCGGGCTCGAACACGCCGTCGAGATCCCGCAGGTGCCCTACCCGGAGGAGTTGCCGCCTCTCGGTGAGCATTTCAAGGGTTACGAGGACCGCATCGCGACCTTCGTGAACGCCTTGCATCCCGTCGACATCCGCTTCGCCAACGACCCGAGCTGGAAGGCGAAGGAGGCGGGGCGCAAGCTCACCGACAACCGGGTGTGGATGAAGGCCGACGGCGTGATGCCCGACGATCCCGTGATGCACGTCGCCGCAATGTGTTACGCCTCGGACACCACGGTTCTCGACTCGATCATCACCACGCACGGACTGTCGTGGGGCATCGACCGGCTGTTCGCCGCGACCGTCAACCACTCGATGTGGTTCCATCGCGAGTTCCGCTTCGACGACTGGCTGCTGTACGCGACGCGTTCGCCGGTGGCGACCGGTTCGCGCGGAATGGGCTCGGGACGGTTCTGGACGCGCGACGGCACGCTCGCGACCTCGGTCGTCCAGGAGGCACTGATCAAGTATTTTCCGCCGAAGAAGTGACGCACCGGACATGACCATCGGCCAGGAGATGTGGCTGGATCCGGGCCCTCCGCTGCCGCGCCGCACGTGGCAACGCAGGACCCGGGTGCCGGTCATCGTGGGTACGACGATCGCGATGGTGCTGTTCGCGGCCGTCGCGCTCGGCGCCCTGCTGTCGGGTGTGCTGCGCACCCCGACCTTCACCGCGAAGGGCGGCGTCGTCGCCGACTGCGCGACAGAGGTCGCTGCGGCGCCCGGCGGCGGACAGATCGCCCGGGGGACACCGGTCTTCGTCTACGACGCCGCGGGCGGAGAGGTTGCGACGACCTCGCTGACCGGGTTTCTCCGCAGCGACACGGGCTGCCAACTGACGTTCGAGGTCGACGGCGTGGAGTACACCGATGCCGGCTATGTCGTCCGCGTCGGCGAGAGCTTGTCACAACCGGTGTCGACCGCTGCCCTCCAGAAGGGTGCGGTCCTCCGGCCGTTCGGCTGAATCCTCCGGGTCTTCGCCGTTCTCCCGCCGCGACATGGGCGGCAGTTGTCCGGACAGGCGGTGAACCCCGGGTTAAACTTCGCCGGATCAATGGTGGGCCCGGACACGTTGTGTCGATTCCTTTTTCGACACCCCGCAGTCAGCCGGGCCGCGATGTCGCCGGGATTCCCGGCTGCGACATCCGAGGCGTAGGGAGTGTGCGTGGAGTACAGCATCGACTGGGGCAACGAGGTCTGGGCCAGCCTGAAGTGGCTGGCCATCGCATTCGGCATCTCCGCGGTCGCGATGCTCGTCATCGGCTTCCTGCTCGCTCGCTTCAGCCGATGGGGCCGACCCCTGTGGCGCGTGATCGGTGGTTTCTTCACCGAGCCCGGCACCCGTCTCAAGGCCTGGGGACTGGCCGCGCTGCTCACGGTGCTCGCACTGCTCGGTGTGCGGATCACCGTGCTGTTCTCCTACTTCAGCAACGATCTGTTCACAGGTCTCCAGACCGCCGCCGAGGGACTGGGGGCCGGCGGCCCGCAGGGGGCCGAGATGCTGCAGATGGGCAAGGACGCCTTCTGGCACTCGATGGCGGTGTTCGGCATCCTCGCCACAGTCCACGTCGTGCGCACGATGATCGAGATCTACGTCGGGGCAGCCTTCGAGATCAACCTGCGCCGCTGGATGACCGGCGGCGCGGCGGCGGACTGGATGGACGGGCGTGCTTTCTATCGCAATCGTTTCGTCGACCTGAGCTCGGGCCTCATGCGCCGGAAGTGGTTCCGCCGCACGTCGGAGCCGTCGCAGAAGCCGACCGACATCCATCCCGGCGTCGACAACCCCGACCAGCGCATCCAGGCCGACATCACCAACGTCGCCTCGGTCGGGTCGTCGCTGCTCTGGGGTGGCGGTGGCTCGTCGACCAACGGTGTGCTGACCGCGGTCGCCTCGATCGCGTCGTTCTCGAAGATCCTGTGGGACCTCTCGGGCCCGGTGACGCTCCTCGGCGTCGAGATCCCGCGGATGATGATGTGGCTGGTCCTGGTGTACGTGCTCGTGACCAGCGTCGTGGCCTTCGCCATCGGCCGCCCGCTCATCCGACTCAACTTCTGGCAGGAACGTCTCACCGCGAACTTCCGCTACGCCCTCGTCCGAGTCCGCGACGGGGCCGAGAACATCGCCTTCTATCGCGGCGAACGCGTCGAGCACAACGGCCTGATGTCACGCTTCGCGGCGGTCATCAAGAACTACTGGCAGATCATCCACGTCCAGATGGCCTTCGTCGGCTGGAACTTCAGCGTCAGCCAGCTCGCGGTGGTGTTCCCGTACCTTGTTCAGATCCCACGATTCTTCGACGGGCAGATCAAACTCGGCGACATGCAGCAGACCGCATCGGCCTTCGGCGAGATGCACGACGCGTTGTCGTTCTTCCGGACCGCGTACGACGACTTCACCGGCCTGCGCGCCTCGATCATCCGTCTCGACGGGCTCGCCGATGCCGACGTGAAGTCGCGTGCCATGCCCGAGATCACGACCGTGGATCGGGACCGGGCTGTTCGTCTCGCCGATATCAGCGTCAAGACCCCGACCGGCGACGAACTGATCCGCGCGCTCAACATCTCGCTCGACCCCGGTGACGCACTCGTCGTCAAGGGCCGGTCCGGTTCGGGTAAGACCACCTTGCTTCGCGGACTCGCGGGCCTGTGGCCGTTCATCGATGGTGAGTTCTCCCGTCCACCGGACGCGCACACCTTGTTCCTGTCCCAGATGCCCTACATCCCGCTCGGTGACCTCCGTACAGCCGTCGCCTACCCGGCGCTGCCCGACGATGTCGGTGACGAGGCGATCAAACAGGCTCTGGAGCAGGTCTTCCTGCCGCACCTGACCGGCCGCCTGTACGACGAGGAGGACTGGGCCAAGGTCCTGTCGCCGGGTGAGCAGCAGCGCGTGGCGTTCGCCCGAATCCTGTTGACGAAGCCGCAGGCGGTGTTCATGGATGAGGCGACCTCGGCGGTCGACGAGGGCCTCGAGTACGCGCTGTATCAACTGGTACGCACCGAACTCCCGGACACGATCCTGGTGTCGGTCAGCCACCGCAGCACCACCGATCAGCACCACACCGAAGTGCTCGAACTGACCGGTGGCGGGGCGTGGACGCTGTCGTCGATCGACTCGAGTCCTTCGCTTGACAAACGGTCTTGACCTGCAGGTTGTCGATCCGGGTCGCGTTTGCGTGAACCGATCCTTGCTGCTGCAACTACTCGCTAGTGTGATGTGCACCACAACCATCGCACTGGCGAGTAGGGGCCCAGATGACCGCAGCAGACCTGATCACCTTTCCCCATGAGACCGGCGTCGACGTGTCGACGCTCCCGGCCGCGTTCCAGCAGACCGTCACCGTCCGTCCGGACGCCGTGGCGATCCGTACCGTCGGTGGCATCCAGCAGCTCACCTGGTCGCAGTACGCGACCCGCGTGGAGGCGATCGCCGGCGGTCTCGCCGCCCTCGGCGTGGGGCGCGGGGACACCGTCGGCATCATGCTGACCAACCGGCCGGAGTTCCATCTGGTCGACACCGCGGCACTCCACCTCGGTGCGGTCCCGTTCTCGATCTACAACACCAGCGCCCCTGACCAGATCGAGTACCTGTTCGGCAACGCCGAGAACAAGATCGTGATCACCGAGCAGGTCTTCCTGCCGGTGATCACCGCCGCGAACACCGGCGTCGAACGCATTGTCGTCGTCGACGGCGTGGCCGACGGCGCCATCTCACTCGACGACGTCGAACGCACGCCTCCGCCAGAGGGTTTCGACTTCGCCGCGTCGTGGCAGGCAGTCGAACCCGAGGACCTCGCGACCCTGATCTACACATCGGGCACCACTGGGCCGCCCAAGGGCGTCGAGATCACCCATCGCAACATCGTCGCGGAGATGGCGGCTCTCGCCGAGAAGCTCGACGTGGGATTCGACGACCGCTCGATCTCGTATCTGCCGGCTGCCCACATCGCCGACCGGGTGTCGTCGCATGCAGCGAACCTGATGCGCGGGATACAGATCACCACAGTGCCCGATCCGCGCGAGGTCGCGACGGCTCTACCCGAAGTGCATCCGACGTTCTTCTTCGGGGTTCCGCGGGTGTGGCAGAAGATCCGCGCCGGCATCGAGGCCAAGGTCGCCGAGGAGTCCAGTCCGGTCAAGAGGGCTCTCGCCGGTTGGGCTTTCGGGGTCGGCGCATCGACCGCGCAGGCGCGTATCGACGGCAAGGGGAGCGGCCTTCTGGGCGGCGTCCAGCACGGAATCGCCGACAAGCTGGTCCTGCACAAGGTGCGTGCCGCACTCGGACTCGACGAGGTGGTCTTCGCGGGATCGGGAGCCGCGGCGATCCCGGTAGAGGTGCTGAAGTTCTTCCTGGGGCTGGGGATTCCGATCCTGGAGGTCTGGGGGATGTCGGAGACCACCGGCGTCTCGACGATGACCACCCCGGACAATCTGAAGATCGGCACCGTGGGCCCGCCGATACGAGGGATGGAGGTCAGGCTCGCCGACGACGGTGAACTGCTCGTCCGCGGCCCCGTCGTGATGCGCGGCTACCGCAACCAACCCGAGAAGACGGCCGAGACGATCGACGCCGACGGTTGGCTGTCCACCGGGGATATCGCGACGATCGACGACGACGGCAACGTGATCATCGTCGACCGCAAGAAGGAACTCATCATCAACGAGTCCGGAAAGAACATGTCACCCACCAACATCGAGAACGCGATGAAGGCGGCGTCGTCGTTGATCGGTCAGGTCGCGGCGATCGGGGATTCGAAACCCTATGTGTCCGCACTCGTGGTCCTCGACCCGGAGGCAGTGGCGGTACGAGCCAAGAGGCTGAGCATGCCGAACGCCGACCTGGCCGAGTTGTCGACGCATCCCGAGATCGTGGAGGAGGTCTCGTCGGCGATCCGGACCGGCAACGGAAAGCTGTCCCGCGTCGAACAGGTGAAACGATTCACCATCGTCCCGGCGGCGTGGGACCCGGGCGGCGACGAGCTGACCCCGACGATGAAGTTGCGTCGCAACCCGATCGCGGCCAAGTACGCAGCCGAGATCGGCGCACTGTACGAATCGGAGCCGGGTGGGTCCGTCGTGGATCTGCGGTCATGACCGCCGACGACGACTCGGCGGGTCCCGAACTCGGTCCGGTCGACTACGTCGTCGTCGAGTGGGCGGGGACGCAGCCCACGGGTGAGGCGTTGCCCTACCTGATGGACCTGATCGACCGCGGGATCGTGCGACTCATCGACATCGTCTTCGTGTCGAAGGCGACCGACGGCACCATCGCCGAGCTCGGGATCGGAGAGCTGGGCGCCGAATTCGCGATCTTCGACGGTGCGGCGACGTCGATTCTCGACGACACCGACATCCGCGAGGCCGCCGCCGCACTGGAACCCGGTTCCAGCGCAGCGATTCTCGTGTGGGAGAACCAGTGGGCGGCGCCGTTCGCCACCGCCCTGCGCAACAACGGCGGGCGAGTGGTCGCGTCGGGCCGGATCCCGGTCGACGCGCTGCTCGAGACGCTCGACGCGATCGAGGAATGAAGGGACAGGTGTCATGCCAGGTCTGATCCGCGGGGTCGCCCGCACGGCCGTCATCTCCGGAACCGCCACGGCGGTGAGCAATCGGGTGTCCCGACGCCAGGCGAGTCGCTGGGCACAACAGGGCACCGTCACCCAGCAGGATCCGACCGCTCAGCAGTACCCGCCACCCCAGTACGCGCCGACCCCGTACCCGGAGTCGCCGCCCCCGCCACAGCCGCCCCGACCGCCGGCGCAGTCGAGCAGTACGGACACGATCACGGCTCTGAAGGAACTCGGTGCGCTGTATCAGCAGGGCATCCTCACCGAAGCCGAGTTCGCCGCGCAGAAGGCCAAGATCCTCGGGATGTGAGGGTTGGGACCGGGCACCAGGTCAGGACGGCTCGACGGTGAGCTCGTCTGCGTCGTCGAGGTTTTCGAGGGCGGCCTGGCGGGAGGTGTCCTTGAGCGCCACCCCCGACCGGCCGAGTTTGCGGGCGCCGTCGACCAGTGCGGTGGTGATCCGTGCGGCGACCTCGTAGTGCAGTCCGTCTGGCGGGTGGATGTTGGAGATGCAGTTGCGATCGGCGTCGGTGCGGCCGGGCCGGGGCAGATGGGTCAGGTAGATGCCGAGGCTGTCGGCGACCGACAGTCCCGGCCGTTCACCGATGATCACGATGAGGGTCGTCGCGCCGAGTGCCTCACCGATGTGGTCGCCGAGTGCGACGCGTGCCTGGGTGGCGATCACCGGCGGCGCGATGGTGTAGCGATCCTCGAACGCGTCGAGGAGTGCGGCCACGAGGCCGTGAGCATGATCGACGACCGCGCGCGGCGACAAGCCGTCGGCGATGACGATCCCGATCTCGGCGCCGCACTCGGTGAGGGCGGACAGATCCTCCGGCATCCGGCCGAGATCGGGCCGGCGCAGGTACTCGCCTCGGTCGGACGCCCGGCTCGTCACGACGACCGGATCGCCGAGGTCGAGGTCGGCGAGCGACTCGGCGAAGGCCTCGGCGTCGAGGGGTTCGTGAACGGCGTCCCGCGCTGCCGCGTGCGCAGCCTGGAACTCCAGCACGCGACGCGACGGCAACGAGTTCCCGGCGCGCCCCAAACCGATGCGCGCCTGAGTGGTCCGCCGCATCGCGGCCCAGACGTCGTCGCCGTCGGAGACCGGAGACCGGTCCGGGGTGCTCATCGCCCGGCCGCCAGGGGCAGGAGCGGGGAGGAGGCCGGATCGACCGGGAGGATTCGGCCGTCGGCGTCGGACATGCCGAGTCGGGCGAGCCACGCCTCGAACTCCGGCGCGGGGCGCAACCCGAGTGCCTGGCGGACGTACAGCGCGTCGTGGAACGCCAGGCTCTGGTAGCCGAGCATGACGTCGTCGGCGCCGGGCACCGCGATCACGAACGCCGCACCGGCGACACCGAGGAGCGTGAGCAGGGTGTCCATGTCGTCCTGGTCGGCCTCGGCATGGTTGGTGTAGCAGACGTCGACGCCCATCGGGAGTCCGAGAAGCTTGCCGCAGAAGTGATCTTCGAGTCCGGCGCGGATGATCTGTTTGCCGTCGTAGAGGTATTCCGGGCCGATGAACCCGACGACGGTGTTGATCAGCAACGGGTCCAGTGCGCGCGCCACCGCGTAGGCCCTCGTCTCGAGGGTCTGCTGGTCGACGGGCTTGCCGCCGGTGCCGAGGTGGGCGCCCGCCGACAATGCGGACCCCTGACCGGTCTCCAGGTACATGACGTTGTCGCCGACCGTGCCGCGTCGCAGGGACCGACCGGCCTCGTTGGCCTCCTGCAGGATCGAGAGATTCACCCCGAATCCCGTGTTGGCTCCTTCGGTTCCGGCGATGGACTGGAACACGAGGTCCACCGGGACGTCCTGACCGATCAGGTCGACGGTGGTGGTGACGTGGGAGAGGACGCAGGATTGCATCGGGATCTCGAACCGCTGACGGATCTCGTCGAGCATGTGCAGCAGGTCGGCGGTCGCCTGTGGTGAGTCCGACGCCGGGTTGATCCCGATCACCGCGTCGCCACAACCCATCAGCAGGCCGTCGAGTGTGGCTGCGGCGATTCCGCGCGGGTCGTCGGTCGGGTGGTTGGGCTGCAGGCGGGTGGCGATCCGGCCGGGGAGTCCGATCGTGGTGCGGAAGGCCGAGGTCACCCGGATGGCCGAGGCAACCAGGATCAGATCCTGGTTGCGCATGATCTTCGATGTCGCGGCCGCCATCTCGGGAGTGACAGCAGGGGAGATGCGGGCGATGCGTTCGGCAGCGCCGGCGCGGGTGGAGATCTCGAGCAGCCAGTCGCGGAACCCGCCGACGGTCAGGTGCGAGATCTCGTCGAAGGCCGCGCGATCGTGGGTGTCGACGATGAGCCGGGTCACCTCGTCCGACTCATACGGGACGAGGAGATCGACGAGAAAGTCCGAGAGCGGGACATCGGCCAATTGCCATGCCGCAGCTGCACGTTCGGCATCCGACGTGGCGGCGCAGCCGGCCAGCTCGTCACCCGAGCGGCGGGGTGTGGCCTTCGCCATGAGTTCGACGAGGCCGTCGAACTCATAGGTCGTGCCGGAGATGGTCTGGGTGAATCTCATGGTCCCCGAAGTCTAGGTTCGCCCGGCCCTGTGTGCATGGCGAACGAACCGCTCGGATCGGCATGGATCCGACAGTGACCCTTGACACAGCAAACACGATGAATGTACGTTCACTCATACCAACACCACAGTTCATGAGTGGACTCCCCGCGGCGCCCGAGACGCCGTTGACCACTGCAGACGCCCCGCATGGACGTGCCCCGGGCGATTCCCCACACAAGGAGTGAGCAGGATGGATTACGAGGACATCGACTACACGGTCGAGGGACCCACCGCGATCATCACCATGAACCGACCGCATCGGTACAACGCCTTCCGGGCCAAGACGGTCGAGGAGATGATCAACGCCTTCCGACGTGCCTGGGCCGACAACGGCGTGCAGGCGGTGATCCTGACCGGGGCCGGCGAGAAGGCGTTCTGCACGGGCGGTGATGTGAAACAGCGTGCGGAGACCGGTGATTACGGTCCCAGCGAGAGCGGCATGTTCGAGATCGGCAACCTGCACAAGACGATCCGTGACATCCCCAAGCCGGTCATCGCCGCGGTCAACGGACTCGCCATCGGCGGTGGTCACGTGTTGCATGTCCTGTGCGACCTCACCATCGCCGCCGACACCGCACGCTTCGGTCAGTCCGGGCCCAAGGTCGGCTCCTTCGACGCGGGGTTCGGCTCGGCCTTCCTCGCTCGTGTGGTGGGGGAGAAGCGGGCCCGGGAGATCTGGTACCTGTGCCGGCAGTACGACGCCGAGACCGCCGAACGGTGGGGCCTGGTCAACTGGGTCGTCCCGGCCGCGGACCTGCTCGACGAGGCGAAGAAGATCGCCGCCGAGATCGCCGAGAAGTCGCCCACCACGCTGCGTTTCCTCAAGCAGAGCTTCAATGCCGACACCGACCACCAGGCCGGGCTGTCGAATCTCGCGATGAGCGCGCTCGACCTCTTCACCCATTCCCCGGAAGGGCTCGAGGGAGCCAATGCCTTCGCGGAGAAGCGCGCGCCGCAGTTCAACCAGTACGTCGGTGCCTGATCACCGTCCCCGCGACAGCACAGAGGAAATCTCATGAGTGACAAGCACATCGCCGTCGTGACCGGAGCCGGGTCCGGCATCGGCAAGGCCATCGCGCTCGGCTTCGCGGCAGAGGGCACCACGGTGGTCGCGGCCGACCTCGACCTCGACGCCGCCAAGCGCACCGCGGAGGAGGCCGGTTCCATCATCCCGATGGCCGTCGACGTCGCCGACCGGGCGAAGGTCGACGAACTGCGGGACGCCGTGAACGCCGAGGTCGGTGTCCCCGACATTCTCGTCAACGCGGCCGGCTGGGACCGCACGGACCAGTTCCTGAACGCCACCACCGAGTTCGCCGAGAAGGTGGTGGCCATCAACTACCTCGGCCCCGTGCACATGGCCAGCGCGTTCCTGCCCGGCATGGTGGAGGCGTCGAAGGCCGACGGCTGGCAGGGTGGCCGCGTCGTCAACCTCGCCTCCGACGCCGGTCGCGTCGGATCGGCGGGCGAGACCATCTACGCCGGCGCGAAGGGCGGCGTCATCGCCCTTTCGAAGTCGCTCGCGCGGGAGATGGCCCGTTATCAGATCACCGTCAATGCGGTCTGCCCCGGACCGACCGACACCCCGCTCTTCCAAGCACAACCGGAGAAGCTGAAAGAGGCTCTGGTGAAGGCGATCCCGTTCCGGAGGCTCGCTCGCCCCGACGAGGTGGCCGCACCCGTCCTGTTCTTCGCCTCGCCCGCGGCGTCGTTCATCACCGGTCAGGTGATCAGCGTCAGCGGCGGTCTCACCATGGCCGGCTGACCGGCCACCACCCACCCCGGACCGAGAAGAGAACCGAGGGAATCGACATGACCCCCGAGACGAGTTACGTCTACGACGCGCACGCGTACCGAAGTTTCTTCGAGCACGAGTTCACCTACCTGAACGGATTCCGCCGCAACGTCGGCCGCTACGCCGGCGAGGTCGCGATGATCGACCCACTCACCGGCCGCCAGTGGACGTACGCCCAACTCGGTTCGGCGGTGGACGAACTCGCGGCCGGTCTCGCCGATCGCGGGGTGACCGACGGCGACGTGGTGGGTTACCAGTTGCTCAACGGCCCGGAGTTCGCCCAGCTCTACCTGGCGACACAGGCAGCCGGAGCGGTCGGGTCGCCGGTGAACTTCCGGCTCGCGGCCGGGGAGACGGCTGTCATCCTCGACATCAGCCGGCCGAAGGTCTACGTCTACGACGCCTCCATCGGTGCGATGGTCGACGAGGCCGTCGCGCTCGCCGACCACACGCCGGAACTGCTCGTCGGAGTCGGCGACGGGGAACTCGTCCCCGGCTCCATCCGCTTCGACGACCTACCCGTCACCGGCGGTGCGGCGCCGACCGTCGCGCGTGGCGTCTTCGACGAGACCACCCGGCTGTACACATCAGGGACGACCGGGATGCCCAAGGCGGTGCCGATGAACTCGGCCATCGAGATCTTTTCGGCGCACGACGTGATCATGCACTTCCCTCTGTCCCCGGACGACCGGACGCTGAACATGACGCCCTGGTTCCACCGGGGCGGACTCTACTGCGCCGGGCCCAATCCGTCGTTCTACCTGGGTTCCTCGGTCGTCCCGATGCGCACGTTCGATCCGGAGCTGACGCTCGACTGGGTGGAGAAGTACCGGCTGACGTTCCTGATCGGTGCGCCGACCAACCTGGCGATGCTCGCCGGCGCACAGTCGGCGAACCCGCGCGATCTCACCAGTCTGCGCGGCATCGTCACGATGGGCGCACCGCTCGAACGTGAGGCGGCGCTGCGCTACCAAGAGGTGCTCACCCCGCGGATCTTCAACGGCTACGGCAGCACCGAGGGTTTCTGGAACACCTTCCTGCGTCCCGACGACCTGCCCGATCACGCCGGTACCGCCGGCCGCGCCTGCATCGACGACGACGTCCGCGTGGTCCGCGTCCACGACGACGGCCATCTGGCGAGCCCGGATGAGGTCGTCGCCCGCGACGGTGAAGAAGTCGGCGAGGTCATCATTCGGTCGCCCAAATGCGCGGCCGCCTACTACGACTCCCCACAGCAGGAGAGGGCGAAGTACAACGGGAGCTGGCTGCACATCGGCGACCTGGCCACCTGGGATTCGGGCGAGTTCGTCACCATCGTAGGACGCAAGGACGACATGCTCCTGTCCGGCGGCGAGAACGTCCACCCGGTCCAGGTCGAGGAGGCGCTGAACGGCCATCCGGGCGTGTCGGATTCGCTGGTGGTGGGTGTCCCCGACGAGCAGTGGGGAAGTCTCGTAGTCGCCTACATCGTACCCGCCGACGGGGATGCGCCAACGCCAGAGGATCTCGACGCGTACTGCCGCACACATCCGATGCTGTCGCGCTTCAAACGGCCACGCGCATACCGCATCGTCGAGTCCCTACCCGTGTCGGCGACCGGGAAGAAGCTGCACTACAAGGCCGCCGAATCCGCTGCACGGGAGATGACCGACGGCGCATTCGCCGCGCCGGCCACCGACCGCGTCCACGGCTGACACACCCGAACGGGAGAATCGATGTCCTCACTCACCCACGAGCTCGAACACAAGCACTTCCGTGAGACGGTCAGACGCTTTGTGGCCGAACAGATCACGCCTGCGCACGCCGACTGGGAGAACGCCGGGCAGTGGGATCGCGGCCTCTTCGTCGAGGCGGGCAAGAACGGGCTCCTCGGCTTTCCCGTACCCGAACAGTTCGGTGGTCCCGGGGTCGACGACTTCCGATACAACGCGATCCTGATCGACGAGGTGGCGCGGACCGGCGCCGCCGCCGAGGCCATCGCTTTCTCCCTGCAGAACGACGTCGTCCTGCCGTATCTCACCGAGCTGACCACCGACGAGCAGAAGGCGCGCTGGCTGCCCGGAGTGGTCGGCGGCGACACCGTGCTGGGGATCGCGATGACCGAACCCGGGGCGGGCAGCGACCTCACCGGTATCCGCACGTCCGCCGTCCGCGACGGCGACCACTACGTCGTCAACGGTGCGAAGACCTTCATCTCCAACGGTCGCAACGGCGACCTCTTCGTCGTCGCCACCCGGACGAGTTCCGAGAAGCACAAGGGGCTCACGCTTTTCGTCGTCGAGGCCGACACTCCCGGATTCGTGCGGGGTCGCAAACTCGACAAGATCGGCCTGCACGCGCAGGACACCAGCGAACTCTCCTTCGAGGACATGCGCGTCCCCGCGGCCAACCGGCTGGGCGAGGAGGGTGAGGGCTTCTATCAGCTCGTCCGCAACCTTCCGCAGGAACGGCTGTCGCTGGCCGTCGGTGCCGTCGCGGCCGCTGAGGGCACCTTCGCGCGCACCCTGGAGTACGTGCGGGAGCGCACCGCGTTCGGATCGCCGGTCTCGTCGTTCCAGAACACCCAGTTCGTCGCCGCCGAGCTCGCGACCGAACTCGACATCGCCCGCACGTTCCTCGACGACTGCATCGCCGAACACGTGGCCGGGGAGCTGACGCCGGCGCGTGCCGCGAAACTCAAGTGGTGGGCCACCGAGTTGCAGGTGCGCACCGCCGACCGGTGCCTGCAACTGCACGGCGGATACGGCTACATGCGCGAGTACCCGGTGTCGCGGGCCTTCGTCGACGCCCGTATCCAGACGATCTACGGCGGCACCACCGAGATCATGAAGACCATCGTCGCCAAGGACCTCGGTCTGTAGGACTTGTACAGTGAGTGAACCCTGATTCATCGCGCCTGATCCACAGGCCGGTGGTTCGGATCGATGTTCATCAGCCGACCAGAAGGAAGTACTGCGATGGCGAAACCCGCCACGGCGAGGTCGTCGGCCGACCTGGCCGTCGAGGAGGCGGTGCGCGCGGTGCGCGTCACCACGCGCCGCCGGCAGCTGCTCGACGCCGCGGTGAAGGTCATGGAGCGCACCGGCTTCCACCAGATGTCGATGCAGGCGCTCGCCGAGGAGGCGCAGGTGAGCGTCGGCCTGTTCTACAAGTACTTCGGCGGCAAGGAAGAGATCCTGCTCGCCGCGATCGTCGACATCCTCGAGGCCTTTCGTGATCAGCTCCAGCCCGCCATGGACCGTGCCGGCGACGACCCCGTCGAGCAGTTGATCGCGGGATTCCGGCAATACGCGACCATCGTCGACGAGAACCGCGACGCCGTCGTGCTGACCTACCGGGAGAGCCGCACGCTCGACGCCGCGGGACGTGAGCGGATCAAGGAACTCGAGGTCGAGACCTCCGCGCCGATGCGGGCCGCGGTCACCGCCGGCATCGAGGCCGGGCTCATCCTCGATGTCGACGCCGACCTCGTGGTCTTCGACCTGATGATGCTGGCGCACGGATGGGCGCTCAAGCACTGGCATTTCGCGCCCGGATACGACCTCGACCGGTACGTCTCGGCGCAGCTCCGCTTCGCGTTGCAGTCCCTCGTCGTCGAGGACGCCCTACCGACGTACCTCGCCCGCCTCTGAGATCGGTTCCGCCCGAGCCGGTGTGGCGAGCGCGCGCGCGTAGCAGCCCATCGCCCGTCCCGCGGCGAGGATGGCGTCGGTGGAGCGCTGGGTGCGGGCGACGATGAACGCTCCCTCGAGCGCCGACACCGCCGCGGTCATCAGTGAGCGGGCGTCCGCCTCGGGGAGTCCGCGCGCCGTGAACAGGGCCGCGCCGGTGTCGATCCACGACGACATGACCTCGGCGGCGATCTCTCGGAGGTCGGGTTCGGCGTCGGCGATCTCGCCGGCGACGGTCCCGACGGGACACATATTCAGCCACCCGCCCTGTTCGATGGTCTCCGCGGCGGCGACGAACGCCGCCTCGATCCCGTCGGCGGGGTCGTCGTAGGGAGCCAGGAGCATGCCGACCAACTCGCCGTAGGCCGTTCCGGACTGTCGGAGTGCGGCGGCCGCGATGTCCCGCTTGCCGCCTTTGAAGTGGTGATAGATCGAACCGATGGGGGCACCGGACATCTCGACGACCTGTTTGATCCCGGTCGCGGCGTACCCCTGCCGGCGCAGGAGCTCGGTCATCGCCACCACGATGCGCTCATCGGTCTTCACCCTGGTCATTCTAGAACAATGATTCTAGAATGATCATTCTAGGGGCCGGGTCGGCCTCGTCCGTCCGAGGTGAGGAGCGTGCACCATGTCCGAGCTCAACCGGAAGACGAGCGCCGCGTCGGGTGTTCTCCAGCGAATCGAAACGCCGGCCGGCACGGTCGAGTACGCGGAGGACGGGGATGGGCCGCCGGTCGTGTTCCTGCACGGCCTACTCATGGACCACACGGTGTGGGACGACGTGATCCCGTTGCTGCCGAACGGGTTTCGCTACATCCGCCCGATCCTTCCCCTCGGGTCGCACCGTATCCCCCTCAACGAGGACGCGGACCTTTCGATGGACGGGATGGTCGGGCTGGTCGCGGACATCCTCGACGCCCTCGACCTGCGCGACGTGACCCTCGTTCATTCCGACTGGGGCGGTTCGCTGTTCCTCACCTCGCTCGGGCGGGACGAGCGTGTCGCGAGGATGGTGGTTCTCCCGTGCGAGGCCTTCGAGAACTTCCCGCCCGGATTGCCCGGCAAGATGGCCACCCTGGCGGTGCGCCTGCCCGGGGGCATCACCCTGGCGGCACGCCAGCTGCGGGTCGGGTGGCTTCGGCGATTGCCGGTGCTGTGGGGATGGATGGTCGACAAGCCCGTCGACGACGAACGAATTCGCCGGTGGACGGACCCGGTCCTGCGTGACCCGCGTATCCGGCGCGACGTCACCAAGTACGCGACGACGTCGTTCGATCCCGCCGAGCTGGTTCGGAAAACCGAGGCATTGCGGGGGTTCGGCGGAGAGGTGCTCGTGCTGTGGTCGCCCGACAACCGGGTGATGCCACCGGCGCACGGACCACGTCTCGCCGAACTCGCGCCGCGGGGCCGCTATGCCGAGATCCCCGGCGCGGCGGTGCTGTCCATGCTCGACGAACCGCAGGCAGTCGCGCGCGAGATCGGCGCATTCCTCACCGCCGCCACCAGGGGCTAGTACGTCTGGGCTCCGGAGTCAGGAGCCTTCGATCTTGAAGCCGACTTTCAGGGTGACCTGGAAGTGCGCGATCTGTCCGTCCTCGATGTGACCACGGGTCTCGGTCACCTCGAACCAGTCCAGATGGTTGACCGTCTGCGATGCACGGGCGATGGCGTTCCGGATCGCGTCGTCGGTGCCGGTCGCGGCCGAACCGACCACTTCGATGACCCGATAAACATTGTCGGACAAGGATTCTCCCTCCGTTGGGGTCGGCCCGGTCACCTCATGGGCAACCGGACCGCCTCTTGGGTGATCTCGTTTCTGTCTACCCCTAAGATGCGGAAAATGAACACCGAATCGGCAAACCGAGATCCCGGCGCGAGGTGCCCGTGCCTGTCCGGATTCCCCTTCGGCGAATGCTGCGGACCCGTCCTCGCCGGTGAGCGCGCCGCGCCGACCGCAGAGGCGCTGATGCGCTCGCGCTTCACCGCTTTCGCCCTCGGTGACCGCAACCACCTGTTGGTCAGCTGGCACCCCGACACCCGCCCGGACGACCTCGAACTCGACGACGCGATGCGCTGGTACCGCTTGGACGTCGAGTCGACGGACGGTGGATCGCCGTTCGACACCGAGGGGGAGGTCACCTTCACCGCGTACTACAAGTCCGGTTCCGAGCGAGGGTCACTCCACGAACGCAGCCGTTTCACCCGGTACGACGGGCGGTGGGTCTATCTCGACGGGGTGCTCGGCTGAGTCAGCTGTCCACGTAATCCCAGAACTGGAGCCAGGTGACGTTGGCGAAGATCACCAGGCACACGATGTAGAGCAGCAGAATCGTCACGGCCCCGGCCAGATTGCTGCGCAGGCCATTGCCGTCCACCGGATCCAGCCAGCGGCGGAACGGTTTCGCCGCCCACGGCATGAGCCACCATTGCATCAACCCGACGCTCACGACCTGACTCAGCCACAGTGCCAGCCATGGTTCCGCTCCGATACGGTCGAGCACCGGTCCGAGGAACCGGGACAGAATCATCACCGTGGGGTACAGCACCAACAGGACCATCATCGCCGACTTCCAGTTCGGCGTCTGACGGAAGCGGCCGTTGTCGGTGCGCACCGTGGTGCCGAAGGCGGTGGTCGCCGACATCGTCTCGAAGTCGTGGGTGAGGCTCGATCGCAAGATGTCGAGCGCTTCGCCGCGTTCCCGAGATGACACCCAGGCCGATAGCTGCCGGGCGGTGCGGAAGCGCAACACCGACAGCGCGGTCCCGGTGGCGTCGTCGATGAACAGGGCGGTTCCTTCATATCCGCTGAACTCCGATGCGGCGTCGGTCAGTTCACGCTGCGCGCGGAGGAACTCGTCGGACCTGCCCGGGAGGATGTCGTGACGGAAGGCGCCGACTCCGGACGGGGGAGCCTCGCCGTCGACGAGTTCGAGCGTCGGCGCCGACGGCAGCCAACCGAGATCGCGTCCCTTGCGCAGGATTTCCGCGCGCCGGGCGCTGTCGACCCACCGGTCACATGCCATCTCGTCGACGAAGGTCGCCGCCACCGCCGGTTCGAAATGGCCATCGGTCACCGTCGAGATGTCGGTGCCGAGGCAGCCCTCGGTGTCGGCCGCCGACGCGGCGAGCAATGCCGCCCAGTCGGCGAATCCCGCCTGCGAAGCGGGATGAAAGACGGACAGGGTGACAACCATCGCGCCGGCTACACCACCACTCGTCGGCCCTGGACGTAGACCTCGGCGACCGAGGATTCGCGAATACCCATCAGCAGCCCGAAGAGGGTCTGATCGCGGGCGAGCATGGGATCGTCCGAGCGGACCGCATTCTCCAGCGTGGCTTTCAGGCCGTCGGCCGGCTCGATGACGAGGAAGTCCGCCTCCTTGCCCTCGTCGAAGTTGCCGAAGCGACTCTCCATGTCGAGTGCGCGCGCTCCGCCGAGTGTTCCGATGAACAGCATTTCCGCCGGATGCATCGACACCCCCGCCTCGCCGGGTTCGGTGATGTGTTGCTTGAAGGCGTCGCCGAGTACGCGGGGGATGAGCCACTCGTCACCGCCCCCGAAATCGGTTCCCGCGGAGATGTTCACCCCGGACGCGACCGTGCGTTTCCACGGCATCGTCCCGGAACCGAGGAACAGCTGCGACACCGGGCAATGCGAGATCGACGTCCCGGTCTCGGCCATGCGCGCCAGTTCGGAGTCCTGGCAGTGCACGGAGTGCGCGAGGATGGTGCGCGGACCGAGCAGGCTCTTGCCGCCGACCTGTGATCCCGGCAGGAACTTCCCGTCGTAGGTGTCGAGATACGAGTCGACCTGATAGACGTTCTTGGTCGTGTCGATCTCGCCGGTTCCGGGCCGGCCGTTCTCGTTGAGATGGGTGTGCACGTAGACGCCCCGGTCGCGGTACTCGTCGTAGAGCTCGCCGAGGTTCTGCAGTGTCTGGGTGGTCACCGACAACGAGAACCTCGGGACGATCGCGACGTGCAGGAGCGCTGTTCGGTGGTCGCCGGTGTCGGCGGCGTGCCACTTCTCGATCTCGTTCCTCGTCAGGCGGATCGCGTCCTCCTCCGACGTGAGCAGTGGCTTCGCGGTATCGCCGCCCACGGTCTGGATTCCGCGCCCGGAGACCAGGCGCAGCCCCGCCTTGCGGGTCTCCTCGAACAGCGCGTCCTGCGCGTGGGGAAACGCCGACCCGAACGCCATCATCGCGGTCGTCCCGGCCGCGACCCGTCGCTTGGTGAACTCGACCGCCGCGGCTCGCGCGAACTCGGGATCGACGAACTTCGATTCGGACGGGAAGATGCAGAGGTTCAGCCACTCCAGAAGCTGTCCGCCACCGTAGGAGTCACCCGCATAGGTCTGCGGGAAGTGGATGTGCGTGTCGACGAAACCGGGGATCAGGTAACCGCCGGAATGCTCGTGCCGTCGAGCGGAGGCGAACTCCGCTGGTAGCCCGGACTTCTCACCGCAGTACTTGATCATGCCGTCGGCCCCGATCGCCAGGGCGCCGTCGGGGATCTCCACGAGCGCGTCGGACGCTTCGGTGATCAAGGGGCTGCCGGCCAGATGGAAGATGTGACCGTGGTGGACATGATCGGTCATCGAAAGCTCCTCCGCTCACGAGCTGACATCACGTAATCGGGCATCACCGCACAAGAATTTCACGCTCGTCACGGTGGTGCAGAACGATATGGTCGTGGCGCGGTGGACGTCGTCGTCGTCACAGGCTCGCAGCCAGTATGAACAGCCCTACCCGAGCGGCAGGGGCGAGATCGCGAACCGCTACCGATTCGTGTCCGTCGGGCCCTCCCACCCGACGCGCCGCGGCGTCGCGCGAAAGTCGTTCGTGTGGCTCACCGTTCAGGTGGCGGCGTGGCGGACGATCCAGTCGACGAGCGTGTTGGTCTCACGCCAGTCCTTACGGACGCGGTCGACGAGTGTCGGGGTGTGGATGACCTCGTCGAAGCCGTAGTCGCGGCCGGCGAAGAGCGACTTGTGGCGCAGGAGTTCGATGCGCGGGTGATCGGCGTCGTAGCCGCGGGGAGCGGTCTTCAGGCGGTCGCCGCCGATCTCCCATCCGGCCTTGGCGAGTTTGCGGACGATGCGCTCGAGTTCGGGTCCGTGCCGGTCGTGGTCGATGGCCTTGCGCAGCTCGGCGAGCCGTGCCGGCCCGGCCTCGTAGAAACCGGCACCGACCCGGACGCCGGGTGCACCGATCTGGATGTAGTACCCGGTGGCCGGTGCCACCGCAACGAATGCACCCTGGTGCGTCTTGTACGGCGACTTGTCCTTGGAGAAGCGCACGTCGCGGTACGGGCGGAACAGTTTGGCGGCGCCGAACTCGTCGGCGAGTTCTTCGGTGAGCGCCGTCATCGGTTCCGCGACCGCGGTGCGATAGATCTCTTTGTGCTGCTCCCAGAAGAACTTCGAGTTGTCGATCTCGAGATCGTCGTAGAAGTCGAGAGCGGCTTCGGGGAATCCGTCGAAGCTCATGGCATTCCTGTCGTCGCGGCGCCGGACCCGTTCCGGCGGCGGTGAGGTCGTTCGTCGATGTGCTCGGCGTATCCTCGCGTGGTGAACTCCTCGCCGTCGACGCGCACGCGTGCCTCGTAACCGGAGATGTAACCCCGTCCGATCGCGAATCGCGGTGGACAGTCGTATGTTCCGACGACCGAGATGCCGCTGCAACCGAACTCGAAGACGCGGGGGAGGAGTTGCTCGTTCCCGTGTGAGTCGACGGTGGGGGTGTCGTCCGTCTCGAGGATGCGGTGGTAACCCTCATGCACCTTGTGATCGACTGTGCCGTCGAGTGATCGACGGATGACGTTGGTCTCGACGATGCTTCCGGAGACCCCCAGCTGGGTGAACAGGATCTGGCGTTCACCGGGTAGGTCGACGACGTGATAACTGAACCACTCCAGCGGGATCTGGCGGTTCGTGGCCCGGCGGAGCACGACGTAGGGACTGATGGATCGCGCGTACTCGAGGTTCCCCATTCCAGAGATCTCGGTCGTCGCACCGCGGTGCGTCACCTGACCCCGGTAGCGTCCCACGTGGCCGAGATGCTGCCAGACAGGCGATTTCACGAACCGGGTGGGGTTGGGCCGACACGTCATCGTCAGCGTTGCGTCCAGGTCGCCGGCATGGATACGGATGTCGAACTCCGGATGCGTCCCGGTGATCGACGCCAGTGTGCCGAACTCCGCGCGGTCCGGGGCGAACCGCCCGTCGCGTCGGATGGAGAGCACCTCACGCACGTAGGCGCTGTCGGCCCCGCTCGACGCGGAGGCGACGACGATGTCCTGCGGGTCGTCGGGGGTGGCCTCCTGCGGGAAGTCGAAGGCGTGGAGGCCGGTCATGCCGGCCATCACCATCAGGCTCAGGTACCGGTGTGGGTCGGGCAAGGACGGCAACATGAGGCCGTAGTGGCTCCACCCGAAGCGGCCCGGCAGCTCGGTGTGCGGCAGGAGATCGAGCGATCCGTCGAACGGTTTCTGTGACGCGCGGTGCGCGGCGTCGGTGAAGTGGCGGGCCACCGCCAGCGCTGGTCGCACAGCGGCCGGAGGGCGCGAGCGGTACACGTGCCGACTGTCGCCGTTCATCACCGGCCGTCCGGTCCCGGGTCGAGGCGTCCGAACCCGACGACGCCGCCATCCGACCGCCAGTCCAGTTCATGTACCCGGATCTTGCGCATCTCGTTGCCCCCGACCGTCGTGGCCTCGTCGCCGTCGACCCCGACCACGATGTTGGTGTGTTGGCCCAGGGCCGACGACCGGTCGTAGAGCACGACGTCGCCCACGCGGGGCGTGTAGTCACCGACCGGCTCGAAACGTCGGGTGTCCTCGAAATACTCCTGCAGGGTGAACACTCCCGGAATCCGCCAGTGCCCCGAGTGGGGGTTGGCGAACGGTGTCCCGGCCTCGCGCATGATCCAGCTGACGAAGTTCGCGCACCACGGTTCGTCGACGCCTTCGGAGTAGAACGGCCCCGGACGCTGCGCGGCGTGCTCGGCGCGGAGCAACTCGACGATCTGGTTCTGCGTCGGCGTCAGTTGGGTGGCGTCGACCTGGGGAAATTCCGCGGTGTCCCACGGTAGCCACCGCTCGGGGACGGTGCGCCAGGCGATCGCACCGGCGCCCAGCAGCAGGGCCACGACGACCGCTGCGGCGACGGCGATCGGTCGGCGTCGACGACGGGGCGGGCGTTCGAGGAGGTCCCTGCATTTCACGAGGTCCCCGCTTTTCACGAGGTCCCCGCTTTTCACGAGGTCACTGGCCGAGTCGGGTCTCATCTCGACGAGTGTAAGGACCCACACATGGTGCGGTGCCGCGCCGAGCGTCGGCTGTTGGCAGAATGGCGGACTGGCGGGGGCTGCGAACCACGACCGTGAGACGAACGGGGCGGAAGACGACATGACTGACGAACCGGGGCACGAGCCGATCCTGCGTGCCGGGGACACCTGTCGGGAGATCGCCACCGCCGACCGCGTCGCCTGCATCGTCGATGCGGCGGACTACTTCCTACACGCCAAGTCGGCGCTGCTACAGGCTCGACGCCGAGTCATCCTGATCGGCTGGGATGTCGACACCCGCATCAGCCTGGACCCACGGTCACCGGAGGGAGAGGTCCCAGACCGTCTCGGCGAGTTCCTCAAATGGCTCGGCGCCAACCGGCCGGGCCTCGAGATCTACGTGCTGCGCTGGAGCACGGGTGCCTTCACCGGGCTGCTGCGCGGTGTGGCGCCGCCGTTCGTCCAGGACCTGCTGACCGGGCGTCGACTGCATTTCCGGATCGATGCCGCCCATCCGGTGTCGGCCGCACATCACCAGAAGATCGCCGTCATCGACGATCAGTTCGCGTTCTGCGGTGGCATCGACATGACAGTCGACCGCTGGGATACTTCGGAACATCTCTCGCACAACGACTTCCGTCGCGACCCTGACGGCGAACCGCATGGTCCGTGGCATGACGTGACGGTTGCGCTCGACGGGGATGCGGCACGTGCCGTCGCGGGTGTCGCCGTCGACCGTTGGGAAGCGGCGACCGGTGAACGTCTGGCGCCACTCGTCGACACCGACGGTCCCGACATCTGGCCCGAGGATCTCGGGGTCACGTTCACCGACTGCGAGGTCGGGGTCGCCCGCACCATCCCGCACTACAACGATCGTGACGAGGTCGACGAGATCCGCCGGCTCTACAAGGCGGCCTTCGCGGCTGCGCGGCGCACGATCTACATCGAGAGCCAGTACCTGGCGGCCCGCGAGATCGCAGACGCACTGGCCGAACGACTCGCCGAACCCGACGGCCCGGAGATCGTCGTGGTCCTTCCACGGCACGCCGACAGCCCGGTCGAACGGCTGGCCATGGACGGCGCACGGCACAAACTGCTCCGGATGCTGTGGCGTGCCGACGTCCACGACCGGTTCCGCGCCTACTACCCGGTGACCTCGGAAGGCGACGAGATCTACGTGCACGCCAAGGTGCTCGTCATCGACGACATCCTGCTGCGCGTCGGTTCGTCCAATCTCAACAATCGATCGCTGGGTTTCGACAGTGAATGCGACGTGGCGATCGAGGCCCGCCGCGACCACCCCGACGATGCGCGCATCCGCGTCAACATCACGTCGATGCGGACCCGGCTGCTGTCGGAACACCTCGGCGTCGATGCCGAGGTCTTCGACGACGCTGTGCGAGAGAAGGATTCGCTGGTCGGCGCGATCGAGGCGCTGGCCACCCCGGGCCGCACACTCGAACTTTTCGACCGTGAGGTCATCGATGACGAGGCCTCGATCATCGCCGAGAACGAGCTCGTCGACCCGGAGGACGCGAGCACCCCGCTGGTCGAACGGGTCTACCGCAGTGTGCTCCGGCGGGGAGCCGGAAAACGTCTGACGCGCTTGACTTCCACGCGCTGAAATCCGTCCCTGCGACGAGACGCCGACGCTGCCGACGTGCGAGGAGCGCCAGCGGCCAGGCACCACCGCTCCCTGAGGTGCGAGGAGCGCCAGCGGCCGGTCACCACCGCTCCCTGAGGTGCGAGGAGCGCCAGCGACCGGTCACCACCGCTCCCTGAGGTGCGAGGAGCGCCAGCGACCGGTCACCACCGCTCCCTGAGGTGCGAGGAGCGCCAGCGGCCAGGCGCCACCGCTCCCTGAGGCGTGAGGAGCGCCAGCGACGAGCCACGAAGGGCTGGTGACGGTGCGTTGCAGGCCCTGGCTCACTCCCGGATTCGCGCGGCTTCGATGGCCGGGGCGATGATCTCGGCGAGGTCGGCCGCGACGTCGCGGTTGCCTTCCGGCGGCATCGCGACGAAGCTCAGCGCCATGCGGGTGATCGCGCGCGAGATCCGCTCGATGTCGGAATCAGGCATGGTCAACCATGTCGACTCGCGAAATGCCTGCGACAGTCGCTCGCTCGCAGTGGCGATGATCGGCGCCACGTCGGTCGTGATGAGTTTCATCAGATCCGGCTTGGCCTCGCCGGACAGCAGTGACGCGATCAGGGGATCGGTGGCCACGCCGGTGAAGTACTCGGTGAACGCAGTGCGCAGCGCGCCGGTGACATCGCCGACGTGGTCGGCGAGAGATTCGGCGACATGCCCTGCGAAGCGGTTCGCCAACCTGACCGCATATCCCTGTGCCAGGCCGTATCTCGACCCGAACTCGTTGTAGACGGTTTGTCGGCTCACACCGGTGGCGGCGGCGACATCCGACATGCGGATCGCCGACCAGTCGCGCTCAGTCAGAAGGTCGTGCAACCCGTCGAGTAACGAGCTGCGCAGCAGCGACTCGCTGTCCTGCCCGTGATTACGTGTCGTCATCCTGCCGCGCCGACCGGCACCCGCGCGTTCGAGATCTCGGCGCGCAGTGCACTCCCGCCCCCGGCGTCAACGGCGCTACCGGTGTCGACATCAACGTCGAAGCGCACGGCCGTCGCCGGCCACCCGTTCATCTGGATGTTGCGGCTGTGCTGCATGGACCACGCAAGCGGGACGCGCGGGAGTGGGGTCGCGGGACCAGGAGCGAGTCCGAGGTCGGTGGCGATGGTCATGGCCACCAGTTTGCCGTGCTCGGTGGTGGTGGGCCACTGCCCGGCACCTGTCGGCTCACCGGGACGGACGGTCGCCGGGCCAGGCACTGATCAAGACAATGGGCGTTGTCTATACAAAAGTTTCGGTTTGTAAAGTACCCTTCTGCAAAGAAGATCCCTCGCGCGTTTCTGTCGGGGGAGGGCGCGAGGGATCTTCCTGGGGGAACTCCGGGGCGGCGGGGGAAAGGGCCGCGTCCGGAATCGAGGGGAGCTACCCCTCTGTCATGGGGTGTTGATCCAGTTCAGGATCGACTGTGCGGTGGCGGGATCGCCGTTGCTGATGCCGATTGCCGCACCGATGGCAGCGCCGACCCCGGCGCCCCAGATGCAACCGACGATGACGAGGCAGCCGATGATCAGGCCGGTGAGCGCACCGATTGCAGTGGTCACGTTGCCGCCGCGGTTCCAGCCGTTGTTGATGTGCCAGATCATCTGTTGATACGCGCGATCCTTCTTCGCCGACGCGGGACGAACGCCCGCCGCGATCGCGGTGCGAGCCTCCGGCGTGAGGATCGGGGTGAAGGTCGCCTGGGTGCGATCGGCGCTGACCTGCGTGCGCAGCGGCACCGTCGCCCCGTTGAGGGGCAGGGTCAGGGCGACGCGTTCGAGCAGCCGCCCGTTCGGGTCGACGACCCGCAGCTCGCTCCCGGCCGATACGAAGGTGGCGTTCCGCAGGCTCGACGTGATGGAGGTGCCGTCCGCGGAGGCGATCGACAAGTGTGAGGGCGCTGCAGGTGCCGGCGCGCCATGGGCAGTGCCGAACGAGATCGTGAGCACGGCGATGGCCGACGCCGTGATGCCGAACAGGCGGAAACGCTTCATCGGTCGCTCTCCACTTCGTCGTCTGCATGTGGTCGTTGCCGTCGCCGCGATGACCACACCCGGCCACCTAGTGGGCTCCGAGCGCTTTGTCGGGTTCGAGCGGTGTGATTGTTGCACCGTTCCGATCGCGCATGTGCATGTCCGATTCCATTTGGTATGAACGGATGACGTCCAAACATGTGGACCATGTGATCGAGGGAAGCGTCCCGAGGATGGCGCGAGGACCAGCTGTACTGACCCGGGCCGGTCGAGATCGATTGGCATGAGGTTCGAATGGTCGGTGAGTCGTAGCATGGAGGAGTGGGTTTCGCCGTCCCGCCCGAGGCGTACGGACGCTTCATGGGCCGCTACGCCGATCCGCTCGCCGAGGTCTTCACCGCCTTCGCGGGGGTCGGTGCCGATTCGGATGTCCTCGACGTCGGGTGTGGCCCCGGGGCGCTGACCTCCCACGTGCTGACACTGGGTGCTGCTGTGAGCGCGATCGATCCGTCCCCGCCCTTCGTCGATGCCTGTCGCGAACGATTTCCCGACGTTGACGTGCGCCGTGGTACTGCCGAGCAATTACCCTACGACACAGGCGAATTCACCCACGTACTCGCGCAGTTGGTGGTTCATTTCATGACGGACCCGGTTCGCGGTCTCGCGCAGATGGCACGCGTGACACGTCCGGGCGGGACCGTCGCGGCCTGCGTGTGGGACGGGCCGACCGGAGCGCTCGCCCCGTTCTGGGATGCGGTACACGTGCTCGAGCCGGACGCCCGGGATGAGGCGCTGCTGTCCGGCGCGCACCGTGGTCATCTCACGGAACTCTTCGCGATGGCCGGACTGCGGAGCGTCGTCGAGGAGCCGATCACCGTCGACGTTGTCCATCCGAGTTTCGAGGAGTGGTGGGAGCCCTACACTTTCGGCATCGGTCCGGCGGGCGAGTATGTGCAGTCGCTCGACGCCACCGATCGAAGCGAACTCGAGGCGGTGGCGCGGAAGCGTCTCGGCGACGGGCGGTTCATCGTCTCGGCCACTGCGTGGGCCGCACGCGGGACGGTCTGAGCGCGAGGCGGGTCAGTCGTCGGACGACGGGCGCATACCCGCCAACAGGATGGACACCAGGCGCGGCACGAGGTTCGGGGTCACTGCCGCGACGGCCTCGGGCTGAGGGCGTGTGATGAGGCCGATCCCGACGATCAGCTCGAGTGCGTCGAGGTCGTCGCGGACCAGTTCTGCGTTCTTGGCCGAACCGAGCAGTTCGTCGACGCGGGCCAGGGTCTGGGTCTGGGTGGTGCGGACCGCAGCGGTCACGTACTCGGCCAACGCTGCAGACAGGGCGCCGAGATCCAACTCGACGAGCCGATTCACGAACGCCGTCCACGCGGCGTCGGGTGCGGTGGTGATCTGGGTGAGACCCTCGTCGGCGGCGCGCCCGATGTCGTTCAGGATCGCGAGCGCCACTTCGTCAGCGAGCGCATGCCGGGACTCGAAGTTGCGATAGAGCGTGGCGATCCCCACCCCGGCAGCCTCGGCGAGGGTCTCGAGTGCGACACCGCCGCCCTGTGCCGCGAACAGTCGACGGGCCTCTTTGACGATCGCCTGACGACGGCGCGCTGCATCTGCTCGCATGTCCACGTCCTCTCGACCCCGTGACTCGTCCGTCACATCGGTGTTGACAGCCCCAGTCTAACCGGAGGACTATCATCCACTAGATAGCGGAGGAAAAGCATCCGGTTTAGGTCTGGAGGACGTTCGATGACATCCACGGAGATGGGAATCACGGCGAATGAGGAGAAGGTTGCCTCGGGAAAGAAGACGCCGCCGGCCATGGTGATGCTGGTGGGCCTGACCGCCGGTTTAGGCGTCATCCTCATCCTCCTGCTGATGGTCTTCATCCTGCCGTCGCTGAAGAGCGGTGCCCACGATCTGCGGGTCGGTGTGGTCGGTGCGCCGGCCGCGGTCAGTTCGTTCGAGCGAAGCCTGGCCACGGCGGCTCCCGACGCGTACGAGCCACAGCGCTACGACTCGGAGGCCGGGTTGCGAGACGCGATCGAGCACCGTGAGGTGGTCGGCGGTTTCGTGGTCGACGAGGCGGGTGTCCACACCCTGGTTGCCAGCGCAGGCTCGGCGTCGATCAGCGGGAGCCTCACCGGTACCGCGCAGGCGGTCGGGCAGGCAACTGGTGAGAAGGTGACGGTCGAGGACGTCGTCCCGCTGCCCGAGGGCGACCCCACCGGCATCGGCATCGGCGGTCTCGCGTTCCCGCTCGTGTTCGGCGGTATCGTGCCGGTCGTCGCGTTCCGGAAGATCTTCCCGCGAAGCAACGGCTGGTACCTGACAGGTCTGATCACCTTCTCGGCCGTCGGTGGCTTCGTGGTCGCAAGCATGCTCACCTTCGGGTTCGGCAGCATCGAGACGGGACTGTGGTCCACGACGTTCTGGGCCGTCGCCGGTTCGATCGCGCTCGGGATCGCCGCCCTGGCCATTCCGCTCGCGGGCCTGCAGAATGCGTTCGGTGCCAAGGGTTTCACCATCGGCGCGATGGTCATGATGTTCCTCGGCAACCCGCTGGCCGGTATCGCCGGTTCGGCTGCATGGCTGCCGTCCGGGTTGGGTACCGTCGGCCAGATCCTGCCGCCGGGTGCGGCCGGAACCCTGGTCCGCTCGGCCGCCTACTTCGGCGGAGCCGGCGGTCTCACCGCCGGTCTGACCCTTGTCACCTGGATCGTCGTCGGTCTGGTGCTGTTCGTCACGGGAATGCGACGTGCCGCCGTGTCGACACCCGAGGCCGGCGAGCTCGCCAGCTAGGCTTCGATGGCGCGAATCCGGGCGTCGAGTGACGAGCAGACGGTGATCCGGCTCAACCGCGACACCCTCTACAGTTTCGCCGTCGTCGACCTCGCCGAGCCTGCCGTCCTCACGCTGCCCGACGCGGGCGAGCGCTATGTCTCCGCGATGATCGTGAACGAGGACCACTATGTCGGCGGTGTTCTCCACGCTGCGGGCGAGCACACGCTGACGCAGGAACAGTACGGATCGCGGTATGTCCTCGTCGCCGTGCGGATCCTGGTCGATCCGACCGATGCTGCCGACGTTGCCGTGGTGGGCGAGCTGCAGAATCAGGTGACCATCACGTCGGGGTCTGCGGAGGCGTTCGTCTCGCCGGACTACGACACCGCCAGCCTCGACGCGACCCGCAACGCCCTGTTGGAGCTGGCCAAGGGGCTCGACTCGTTCGACCGCACCTTCGGCACCCGCGAGGAGGTCGACCCGGTGCGCCACCTCATCGGGTGCGCCGCGGGTTGGGGCGGACTTCCGACCTCGGAGGCGACCTACGTCGGCGTCGACCCCGCCTCCGGACTGGATCCGTATGACGTTGTGCCCGGTTTCCGGGCACAACGTCATACGCATGTCACCCGCGCGGGTACGCCGCGGCGAGGAGTCGGAGTCATGGTGTAGAGCGGCTCCGCCCGGCGATCGTATCTCGGGGCACCAAGGGTCTCGATAGTTGTATCGGGGAAATTTGCGCGCGCCACAGTCACTTTCGCGGATACTGCTCAGATGATGCTGTCTCAGCGAATTCGCACTCGGTCGAGGCGCATCGGTGCTGTCTGTGTCGCGATGCTGGTATTCGCGGGCCTGCTCGTCGCAACTGCGGGCACCGCCGAGGCGGCGCCGAACTGGCGATACACAATGGTGGCGTTCTCCAACACCAGTTCCCGTCACATGGACGTGTACCAGTCCACGGATGCGAGCCGGTTTCGGCCGCTCCGCTTTGGTGCTTACCGTCCGCCATCAGGCGTGGTGCGCGATCCAAGCATCTTCCACGGTGCGGACGGCTGGTACTACGTCGCCTATACGACCGGCCGGAACACCATCGGGTTCGCGCGGAGCCGGGATCGTGTGAACTGGGCGTTCATGCACGACTACCCGGTTCCATTGTGTTGCGCTTTCCTGCCCGGCACGGGCGATGGCAAGGGAGTGTTCGGCTCCTCGTCGGGGTCGTTGTCGTTCGGGTCGGCCGGTTCGAGCGACGGACCGTCGCTGTCGCCCTTCACCACCAAGGCGTGGGCGCCGGAGTTCTTCGTCGAGGGTGGTCGCGTCAACATCATCCTGTCGATGTCGACGGGCGGAGGGTTCGTGCCCTACGTGATGACGGCGCTCGAACCCGGCCTGCGACTGTGGAGTCCGCCGGTGCCGATCCTCGGCCTCGGTGCGGACCACATCGACACGACCGTGGTGAAGGTCGGCTCCACGTGCCACGCGTTCACGAAAAACGAGACGAAGAAGGTCATCGAACACGCGGTCGCGAAGTCGCTGACCGGTCCCTACCGGTTCGTCCCGATGCGGAGTTTCGGTCGCTTCGTCGAAGGCATGGCGCTGGTCAAACTCCCGAACGGCAACTGGCGCATGTACGTCGACGCGTACAAGCAGCGCCGGTACTTCTACTCCGACAGCAGCGACGGGCTGTCGTCGTGGAGTTCGGCGAAAGAACTGCCCGGGCTCTCCGGATCGGTCCGCCACTTCGGGGTGATCCGGGAGCCCGCCTAGGTCGACCCGAGCAGATTGACCGCATTGGCGACGACGAGGCTCAGCACGACGATCGACAGGATCGACTGCGCGGCCATCGCGAGCTTCATCCACCGGGCGAGTGGCAGCACGTCGGTGGGGCTGAATGCCGTCGCGTTGGTGAGAGCGAGGTACAGATAGTCGAAGAACACGGGTCGCCACCCTGCTGGTGCGAGAGTCGGCTCGATCTGTTGAGGAAAGGCGAGATCCGGATGCCGTCGTGGGTGCAGATGCCTGTTGACGGGGCCGCCGCCGTCGAGCTCCCAGTACAGGAACCCGAAGGCCAGAACGGTCTGCATCCACACGAGCGCACCCGAGAGAAGCAGCTCGTTGGCCACCGTCGTGTCCGGATTGCCGTGCAGCAGATCCCACACCAACCGGCCGGCCGCCCAAGCTGCCCCCGCGGCGATCACGACGACCAACGCGATCGACAGTGCCCGCACCCAGCGTCCGGGTCGGTCTATGCGGCCCGGGTCGACGATGACCAAGGCCAGCAGGACCGCACCTTCGATGGCGGGCAGGAGCCAGCTGGTACCCGCTGCATAGCGTGAGGGCAGCAGGAACGGTATGAGCATCGAGAGGAGCACGAATGCCGAGGCTGTCCAGCGTCGTTCGGCGCGCGGACGCTCGCCCGACGGAGCGTTTTCGTCATCGCTCATCGTCCGTGTCTTCCTCGCGTGGCCCGAGCATGGATGGGACGGATCAAGGCTCCCATTCCCTGTGTGGCTGGTTGTGCGCTTCCGCCGACAGCGTCACCGGCAGGGTGTTCGTACCGGCGGTGTGGCCGATGGACGACCAGGGCTTCGCCCGGTCCCCGAACACTTTCGAGAACGAGAGTTCGGCGGTGCCGGGCAACGTGTCGGGACCACATCGCGATGTGCTGCCACCGGTGGGCGGCAGGAGTGCCTCACGAAAGCGGCCCCGCGACACGTTCGACGAAAAGCGTTGACGATCCATACTCGGGCGGTACTGTGTGGAACATCACATAGTGGCCGGAGGGATCGCCATGATAAATGCAGAGATCAACGCAATCCATCACAGTATCCAGGCGCTGCGCCATCAGCTGGTGACCCTGAAGGCTCGCTACGGTGACGCCGACAGTGTCCGCCGGATGGTCAACGATCTCGACCGTCTCGACATCGATCTGCACGACTTCGAGCAGCATCCGCCGAAGGTGAAGCCGCAGCAGAAGCCGGGCCAGGCCCGGGTCTACGTGCCGGACAGCAAGTCCGACGAGTCGGCGTGGCTCGGTGCCCAGGACGAAGGGCTCGGGTTCCACTCGCGCGAGCGGACGAAGTGAGCGCGCCCGCGGCTGAGCGGGAATCACCCGGGGTCTTCTCCCCGAGACGGGCGCGCCTGACGGCGCGCACCCTCCGGACAGACCGATGGTGGCTGTCGCCGTTGCTGACGGTCATCGGTCTCTCGGCGTTCGTCATCTATGCGACCGTGCGATCGTTCGTCCGGAGTGCCTACTACGTCGCGGATTATCACTACCTCACGCCGTTCTACTCGCCGTGTCTGAGCGAGTCGTGCGTGCCCGGATCGAGTCATTTCGGGACGCCGTTCCCGGAACTCCCGATGTGGATTCCGCTGGCGTTCCTCACGTTGCCGTTCCTCCTCGGGTTCCGGTTGACCTGCTACTACTACCGCAAGGCCTACTATCGGTCGATCTGGTTGTCCCCGCCGGCATGCGCCGTCGCCGAACCCCACACCAAGTACACGGGGGAGACGCGGCTGCCGCTGATCATCCAGAACTCGCACCGGTACTTCTTCTATGCGGCCGTGGTCATCTCGGTGATCAACAGTTACGACGTCATCGTCTCGTTCCACGCCAAGGACGGCGGATTCGGTCTGGGGCTGGGCAATGTGATCCTCGTGGTCAACGTGGTTCTGCTCTGGGTCTATACGGTGTCCTGCCATTCGTGTCGGCACGTGACCGGCGGCCGGCTCAAGCATTTCTCGAATCATCCGGTGCGGTACTGGATCTGGACCCAGGTCTCCAAGTTGAACACCCGGCACATGCAGTTCGCCTGGATCACGCTCGGCACACTCGTGCTCACCGACTTCTACATCATGCTGGTGGCCAGCAACACCATCTCTGATCTGAGGTTCGTGGGTTGATCGATCGAGGTCGCAACGACTGTTGTGCAACCGTTTTCAACGTTGGGAGTCGCGCTAGATGACCGAACCGGAACGCTACCAGTACGACGTCGTTGTGATCGGTGCGGGTGGTGCCGGCCTGCGAGCGGTCATCGAAGCTCGTGAGAAGGGCTATTCGGTCGCAGTCGTGTGCAAGTCGCTGTTCGGCAAGGCACACACCGTGATGGCCGAAGGTGGCTGCGCGGCGTCGATGGGTAACGCGAACGCGAAGGACAACTGGGCGACGCACTTCCAGGACACGATGCGTGGCGGGAAGTTCCTGAACAACTGGCGCATGGCCGAACTGCATGCCAAGGAAGCGCCCGACCGGGTGTGGGAACTGGAAACCTATGGGGCGCTGTTCGACCGGACCGCTGACGGCCGGATCGCACAGCGCAACTTCGGCGGCCACACCTACCCGCGCCTGGCTCACGTCGGAGACCGGACCGGACTGGAACTCATCCGAACCATGCAGCAGAAGATCGTCTCGCTGCAGCAGGAGGACTTCGCGGCCACCGGTGACTACGAGTCCCGCATCAAGGTCTTTGCCGAGTGCACCATCACCGAGCTGCTGAAAGACGGCGACGCCATCGCCGGTGCGTTCGGGTACTGGCGCGAGTCCGGCCGGTTCATCGTGTTCGAGGCACCTGCGGTGGTGGTCGCTACTGGCGGTATCGGCAAGTCGTTCAAGGTGACGTCGAACTCCTGGGAGTACACCGGCGACGGGCACGCGCTCGCCCTGCGCGCAGGCGCGAGCCTGATCAACATGGAGTTCGTCCAGTTCCACCCGACGGGGATGGTGTGGCCGCCCAGCGTGAAGGGCATCCTCGTGACCGAAGGCGTCCGCGGTGACGGCGGCGTCCTCAAGAACACCGACGGCAAGCGGTTCATGTTCGACTACATCCCGCCGGTGTTCAAGGGTCAGTACGCGGAGACGGAGAAGGAAGCCGACGAGTGGCTCGCGGACAACGACTCCGCCCGCCGCACACCGGATCTCCTCCCGCGCGACGAGGTCGCCCGCGCGATCAACGAGGAGGTCAAGGCCGGTCGCGGCACCGAGCACGGTGGCGTCTATCTCGACATCGCGTCCCGCATGCCGGCGGAGGAGATCATCCGGCGGCTTCCGTCGATGCATCACCAGTTCAAAGAGCTTGCCGACGTGGACATCACGAAGGAGCCAATGGAGGTCGGCCCGACCTGCCACTACGTGATGGGTGGGATCGAGGTCGATCCCGACACCGCGGCGTCGCGCGTGCCTGGACTGTTCGCCGCCGGCGAGTGTTCCGGCGGTATGCACGGGTCGAACCGACTGGGCGGCAACTCGCTGTCCGATCTGCTCGTGTTCGGTCGACGAGCAGGGCTCGGCGCGGCGTCGTATGTCGAGTCGCTGGGTAACCGGCCCGAGATCGCGCAAGACGACATCGACCGGGCGGCCGAATACGCGCTCTCTCCGTTCGATCCGCCCGCCGACGGCAAGCCGGAGAACCCGTACACGCTGCACATGGATCTGCAGCAGGCGATGAACGACCTCGTCGGCATCATCCGCAAAGAAGCGGAGATGCAGGAGGCGCTCCGCGTGCTCTCCGACCTCCGGAACCGGCTCGGCAGCATGCAGGTCGAGGGGCATCGGCAGTTCAATCCGGGGTGGCATCTCGCGATCGATCTCCGGAACATGCTCCTGGTCAGCGAATGTGTCGCCAAGGCGGCACTGATGCGCACCGAGAGTCGCGGCGGACACACCCGCGACGATCACCCGTCGATGGATTCGGCCTGGCGCAACACCCTGCTGGTCTGCACGGCAGAAACGAGCACCGACTCACCGGTCCCGGAGGTCGAGGTCGTCGAGGAAGAACAGGAACCGATGCGGCCGGACCTGCTGGAGCTCTTCGAGTTCGAAGAGATCGAAAAGTACTACACCGCAGCCGAAATCGCTGGTCATCCCGGCGCCGGGGGCGAGCGAGCCGAGGGACAGTCGGAGGACTGACATGGGTTACGACGCGAAGTTCCGAGTGTGGCGAGGCGACATCGAAGGCGGTGGTCTCGAGGATTACACGGTGCAGGCCAACGACGGCGAGGTGGTGCTCGACATCATCCACCGCCTCCAGGCGACCCAAGCTCCCGACCTGGCCGTGCGCTGGAACTGCAAGGCGGGCAAATGTGGGTCGTGTTCCGCTGAGGTGAACGGACGTCCGAAGCTGTTGTGCATGACCCGGATGTCGACGTTCACCGAGGACGAGGTCATCACGGTCACCCCGATGCGCACGTTCCCGGTCATCCGTGACCTCGTCACCGATGTCTCGTTCAACTACACGAAGGCCCGCGAGATCCAGTCGTTCACGCCGCCGCCCGGGCTTGGGCCGGGGGAGTACCGGATGAAGCAGGTCGACGTGCAACGGTCGCAGGAGTTCCGCAAGTGCATCGAGTGCTTCCTGTGCCAGAACACCTGCCACGTCGTCCGCGACCACGAGGAGAACAAAGAAGCCTTCGCCGGCCCCCGCTACCTGATGCGGATCGCCGAGCTCGACATGCACCCGCTCGACGTCGCCGAACGTCGCGACACCGCGCAGAACGAGCACGGTCTCGGGTTCTGCAACATCACCAAGTGCTGCTCCGACGTCTGCCCGGAACACATCAAGATCACCGACAACGCGCTCATCCCCATGAAGGAACGGGTCGTCGACCGCAAATACGACCCGCTGGTATGGCTGGGTAACAAGCTCTTCCGACGCTAGCGCCACTTCTCGCGCTCACCCGGCGACCCCGGGTGTCACGTCCCCGGCACTGATCGGGTGACACCGCCGACGGCTCTCGACGAGTCCGTCACACTCGTCGTGCCTCTGGTGTGACCTGGTCGATGATTCGTCAACGGGCGAAACGGATACACGAGCGGCGCAGGGGTACCGACCAGGGGCCCATCAGGAGGGGAGTCGGTACTTCGATGACAGGGACCCATCGCGTCGTCAGACGTACTCCGGAGCTCGTATGAGGACGAGTGACGAGGAGCTGGTCGACGGTCGGACCCGGCACTACGGCGAGTTCTACGGCGTCGTCGAGGCTCCGCGGAACGATGACCGGAAGATACTCGTCGTCTGGGGAAACTGCCAGGCCGAGGCCTTGCGGATTGTCCTGTCCAGCTCTCCGGACCTCCCGTTCCGTACCGTTCGCGTCCCGCCGGTCCACGAACTCGAGTCCGCCGACATGGCGCGGGTCGAGGACCTCATGAGCAGCGCAGCGATCATCGTCTCCCAACCGGTGCGTACCGGGTACCGGGGATTTCCGATCGGAACCTCGGACCTGGCCGACCTGGCGCCATCGGCGTCCGTCATCGTCTGGCCGGTCATCCGCTACGGCGGATTGTTTCCGTTCCAGGTCATCGCCCGACACCCAGCGCAGCCGTCCGCAGTACCCGCGGCGGTTCCGTACCACGATCTGCGAACGGCCCTCGCCGTGGTGGCCGGTCGCGACCGCTTCGACGAATGGGACGTCGACATCGCCGCCGAACGTATCCGGGAAGCAGCGCAATGGAGTGTGGATCAGCTCGCCGTCCGCGAGCGGCGGCACTGTGACGTCGGGATCTCCGACACACTGCTCGACCTCGGGGCCGATGCCGCCCACACGATCAACCACCCTGGAAATCGAGTGTTGCTCGCCCTCGGCGGCCGGATCCTCGACTCGCTCGGGGCGTCGGCGCCGGTCCCACCCTCACGCGACCTGCTCGGCAACATCCGAGCGCCCCTGGAGCGACGGGTGATCGACGCGCTGGGGATCGACGCGTGCCCGCGGACGTCGTGGGACGTCGACGGTGTGGCGCTGACCGAGGACGACGTTCGCCGTCGCCAGATGCACTGGTACGCAGACCATCCCGAGTTCATCGGAGCAGTGTTGGACCGTTACACCGACCTCATCGAGATCTTGGGCCTGTCGTGACGGGGCCGATCGGGCATCTCCTGGTCGGACCCCGCTCACACGGTGTGGTCCGATATGCGCAGTCGGTCTTCGATGCGGTACGCGCCGAGAGCGCGGATCATCGTTTGGCGCACGTGCTCACGCTCGGCGCCGGTGTCGTATCAGGACTGGACGAGTGTGCGCTCGTGCACGTGCACGTGACCGATCGCCTGTTCGGACGTACGCCACGGCAAGCCCGGGACAGCGTGCTCGCCCTGTTCGCGGCACTGGACCGGCCGGTCTCGGTGACCCTGCATGATCTGCCCCAGCCCTCGGACGGACCGGCGATGCAGGCACGTGCCGATTTCTATCGCGCGGTGGCGCGGGCCGCGACAGGAGTGATCGTGTCGAGTCACCACGAGGCGTCGCTCTTCGCCGAGTACGTCGACGCGACGATCGGCGTCGAGGTCATACCGCTGATGTTCGACACCGTCCGCGTCGACAAGCCCTCGGAATCAGCGGAACTGACGGTCGGTGTCCTCGGCTACCTGTACCCCGGGAAGGGGCACCTGGAGACACTGCAGGCTATGTCCGGCCTCGACCCGTCCATCGGTTTCGTCGCGCTCGGCACCCCGTCACCCGGCCACGAAGACCTGGCCGATGAACTCGCCAAGGTCGCCGCGGAGATGGGACGGCGGTGCACGGTCACGGGGTTCCTGACCGACGACGAACTGATCCGGGCGTCGGCCGAGGTCACGGTTCCGGCCGCCTATCACCGGCACATGTCGGCCTCCGGGTCGATCAACTCCTGGATCTCCGCCGGGCGCCGACCGCTGGTCCCGAGCACCGCCTACACCGATGAACTCGCCGCTCGTTCCCCGGGCGTCCTGACGATGCACGCCAACAACGATGCTGCTCTGCGGACCGCTCTCGAGAGCGCGTTCGCGAATCCCGCGAGCACCTGGATCGATCCGGCGGTGACGCCGTCGCCCACCGCCGCCGACGTCGGCCGGGCTCACGAGCGACTGGTCCGGCGGTGGAGTGCATGACCGTCATGAGGCTCGGCGACGGCCGAACCGTGGTGGCCGACAATCGCTGGGACCTGGTCGGCGTGGCTTCGACGACGCCGCTGGTGAGTGTCGTGATCCCGTACTACAACCAACCCCACCAACTCGCGTTGGTCCTCGAGGCGTTGACGGCCCAGACCCACCCGCCGGATCGTCTCGAAGTGGTCGTCGCCGACGATGGCTCGACGTGTTCGCCGGACGTGAGAGCGTGGACATCGCGACTCGACATCACCGTGGTGACGCAGGAGGACAACGGCTTCCGAGCGGCAGCCGCCCGCAATCTGGGTGTCGCGGCGTCGAGCGGTACGGTCCTGTGTTTCCTCGACGCGGACACGGTGCCGACACCCGACTACATCCGGCAGTCGATCAGATTGCCCGCCGCGGCGCCCGACGCACTCGTGGTCGGGCGGCGTAAGCACGCCGACCTGAGCCGGGTCGCCCCGGACTCGGTGGTGGGGTGGTTGTCCGAACAACGGCCGCTCGAATCCTCGCACGACTGCGAACCCGGATGGCTGGTCGATGCGTACGACCGCACGTCCAACCTCCTGAACCCGGGCTGGGACGGTTACAAGTATCTGATCAGTGCGGTGATGACCTGCAGCCGTCAATTGTTCGACGACGTCGGAGGCTTCGACCCGTCGTTCGTCCACTACGGCGGTGAGGACTGGGAATTCGCGAACCGGGCCTTCATGATGGGCGCGGTGTTCGCGCACGAACCCGACGCACTGGCCTGGCACGATGGTCCCGACTGGGCGGAACGTTCGGTGCCCGAGCGGATCTCGAAGAAGAACGCCGAAGCCCTCGCGCTCGCCCCGCTCATCACCGATCCGGCGGCCCGTACTGCCGGCCTGCTGTACTCGATCCCGGACATCGTGGTGCTCGTGTCGACGGCGGGGCACACCGCGGCATCGCTGATGCGTACTGTCGCCGGCGCGTTGCGAGGGATGGATGCTGCTGTCTGGCTTGTCGGCGAACATGCCGACGCTTTGCTCATCCAACTGGGCGTGGACGATTCGCGAATCCGGGTCGGTGGTCCGGACGCATCGACGCTGTCGCGGTGCAGGTTCGTCGTCGAGGTCGCCGGTACCGTCGTGGTCTTCTCCGTTGATTCGCTCGCGCTGCTCACGGCCCAGGTCGGGCCGGGGGAATGCGGCCAGGTGACGGTGGACTTCGACGGATCACCGGCCTCGGTAACGGTCACGTCGTCGCGCGCACGGCACCGTGTCCGACGCTGGGCAGCGCACACCGACGTGGGCCCTGGCGAGCTTCTCGACCGGTTGTTCGGGGTCCGAACAGTGCATCACAGCGAGGTCGAGATCGTCCTCGGCGACGAGGAACCGGCGTTGTCCTGGTGAGTGTGGTCCGCAGGTGATCGGCACTCCCGAACCTCACCTCGACCGGCAGACTTCGATCGAGTTCTGCGTGTCAGGGATGACGTCGACCGGTCACCGGAGTGGAACTCCACAGACCTGCGATTTATTGGTGCCCCCGGTGAGACTCGAACTCACACTGGACGGGTTTTGAATCCGTTGCCTCTGCCAATTGGGCTACGGGGGCCAGTGCGCGGGTTGCCCCGTGCAGGAGCCAACTCTAGATGATCGGCCGACCGGCCCGGCAACCGGTACTCTTCTGTTCGACTATGGCGTGGAGGAGGGGATGGTGACAGTGACCGACAGTGCGACTACGACAACTGGTGAGACGACGAAGACGCATCGTGTGCTGGTGGCCGAGGACGACTCGCTGATCCGTATGGATCTGATCGAGATGCTCCGCGAAGAGGGCTATGACGTCGTGGGGGAGGCTCCCAACGGTCAGGTCGCCGTCGAGCTCACGGAGTCCCTGAAACCCGACCTGGTCATCATGGACATCAAGATGCCCATCCGCGACGGCATCGACGCGGCGACGGAGATCGCGGAGAAGCGGCTGGCGCCGGTCGTCATGCTCACCGCGTTCAGCCAGCGGGACTTCATCGAGAAGGCGCGCGACGCCGGCGCGATGGCCTACCTGGTCAAACCGTTCACCAAGGCCGATCTGGTGCCGGCCATCGAGGTGGCCGTCAGTCGCTATCACGAGCTCAAACTGCTGGAGCGCGAGGTCGCGACGATGAACGAGCGGCTCGAGACCCGCAAGCTCGTCGAACGCGCCAAAGGTCTGCTCATGCAGAAACAGGGCCTTTCCGAGCCCGAGGCGTTCAAGTGGATTCAGCGTGCCGCGATGGACCGTCGGACAACGATGAAAGCCGTGGCCCAGGTCGTCGTGGAGACCCTCGGGACGAACTGACGAAGGACAGGTCGATTTGACGCAATGCGTCTGCGCGCAAGTCAGTTTCACTGTCTTTACGCAGGGGCAACAAGATCGCGCTAGCTTTTCCCCAGCGAGGCGCGGTTGGATGCGTCGATCTCGATGCACCGCTCTCGTGTGACAACTCCAATCGCAAGGAGAGCATTGATGTCCTTTCGTTCTTTGACGAGCGGGGCAGTGGTCATGACTGCGGCGGCAGCGCTCGTCGTCGCCGGCTGCAGCAGCTCTGACTCTGGTTCCGACGAAGGCTCCGGAGGCTCGGCCAGCGCGGCCGTAGAGTCCACTCCCGCACCCCCCGGCATGGGCCTCGCGCAGAAGCTGGCCTGTAACCCGCCGAAGGCCACGCCGGGCCCCGAGAGCACCGCTCCGCTGAAGATCGGCACGCTGCTCCCCGAGACCGGCTCCCTCGCCTTCCTGGGGCCGCCCATGGTGGCCGGTGTCAACCTGGCCATCAAGGACATCAACGCCGCCGGCGGTGTGCTCGACAAGCCCGTCGAGCTGGTCACCGGTGACTCCGGCGACACCACCACCGACACCGCCAACGCCACCGTCGACCGCGAGCTCAGCGCCGGCACCCAGGTGATCATCGGTGCGGCGTCGTCGTCGGTGTCGCTGAAGGTCATCGACAAGATCGCCAACGCGGGCGCCGTCATGTTCTCGCCGGCCAACACCTCCGACGAGTTCACCTGCTACCAGGACAAGGGACAGTACTTCCGTACCGCTCCCGCCGATGTCCTGCAGGCCCAGGCACTCTCGCAGACGATGGCCGAGGACGGCGTTCAGCGTGTGTCCATCCTCGCCCTCAACGACCCGTACGGAACGGGCCTGGCCGACAACACCGTTCGCGACCTCGAGGCCGCCGGTGTGCCCGCCGACCAGATCCAGAAGATCATTTACGACCCGAATGCCCAGTCGTTCAACGCCGAGGTCGACCAGGTGAAGAACTTCAACCCGGACGGCGTTGCGCTCATCGGGTTCGAGGAGAGCGCCAAGATCCTCACCCGTATGCACGAGGTGGGCATCGGACCGAGCGACGGCAAGCTCGTCTACGGCGTCGACGGCAACATGGGTAACGCACTCGGCGAGTCGGTCGGTTCCGGCCTGCTCAAGGGTATGAAGGGCACGACTCCGCTCACCCAGACCAGCGGTGAGTTCCAGTCCGCGCTCAAGGATCTCGATCCGAAGCTGATCGATTTCAACTACTCGGGCGAGAGTTACGACGCCGCGGTGCTGAGTGCGCTCGCCGCGACCGCAGCCAAGTCGACCGACGGCCGCACGATCGCCGCCAACATCATCGGCGTCACCAACGGCGACGAGAACTGCGACTCGTACCAGGCGTGCCTGGATGCGCTGAAGAGCGGCAAGACGATCGCCTACGTCGGCAAGACCGGGAACCTGGCGTTCAACGCCGCCGGTGAGCCCAGCGTCGGCTCCTACGGCGTCCTCGAGTTCGACGGGGACAACAAGCTGCTGACCCCGACCCGCAAGTACGTGTCGGTGGCCGCGCAGTAGTCACACAAGACCAGAGACCCTCGGCTCACGAGCCGAGGGTCTCTGTGTGTCCGCGCACGAAATCCGTTGCCGCTCACCGTCCCCGCGTGAGCGGCAACGGATCCCGTGAGCGAAGCCTACGTCTTCTTCTCCGAGCTGCCCGCCAGCGTGCCCAGGTAGAGCTCGATGATCTTGGGATCCTTGGCGAGGTTGCTGCCGGTGTCGGTGTAGGCGTTGCGACCCTGGTCGAGAACGTAACCGCGGTCGCAGATCTGGAGGCAGCGGCGGGCGTTCTGCTCGACCATGATGATCGAGACGCCGGTTGCGTTGATCGCCTTGCAGCGGATGAACACCTCGTCCTGGAACATGGGGGACAGGCCTGCCGACGGCTCGTCGAGCAGCAAGACCGCCGGGTCCATCATCAGGGCCCGGCCCATCGCGACCATCTGCCGTTCGCCGCCGGACAGCGCGCCCGCCTTGATCTTCCGACGCTCCGACAGGAGCGGGAACAGCTCGGAGACGAACTCGAACCGCTTGGCGAACGTCTTCGGCCGCAGGTAGACGCCCATCTCGAGGTTCTCCTCGATCGTCAGCGCGGGGAACACATTCTGTGTCTGCGGGACGTATCCGACACCCTTGTCGACGAGGACGTGTGCCTTGGCCGAGGTGATGTCGTCGCCGCGCAGGGTGACCGAACCCTTACGGACCGGGATCAGCCCGAACAGGGTCTTGAGCAGCGTCGACTTGCCGGCGCCGTTCGGACCGATGATGCCCACGATCTCCCCGTCGTTCAGGAAGAAGTTGCACTCCTCGAGGATGTTGATCCCCGGCAGATAGCCGGCGGTGATGTCGTCGGCGCGCAGCAACGCATTCGTCGCGAGCTTGCGGTGCTCGTCGGGGGTGGCCGCGCGCTGTGCCGGTGTCAGCGACCCGCCGTCCGATCCCAGGCTCATCGCTCGGTCTCCTTCTTGTCCGTGTCGACGCCGGCCGAATCGGCGGGCGGCAACTCGACCGGCTCGGAGAGGTCGCCGCCTTCTTCGAGGGTGGCCTCGATGGCTGCCTCGACCTGCTCGGCGAGCACCGCGGTCGCACCGACGGGCTGACCCTGGTCGTCGAACTCCAGTGCCTGGTCGTGGTGACCGCCGAGATAGGCGTCGACGACGGCCTCGTTGTCGACCAGGCGATCCGGCAGGGATTCGGCGATGATCTGGCCCTGGGCCATCACCACCACCCAGTCACTGATGTCGCGGATGACGTCCATGTCGTGTTCGACGAAGACCACCGTCACGCCCTCGTCGCGCAGCGACTTGATGTGTTCGAGCAAGCTCTGCGTGAGGGCCGGGTTCACACCGGCCATCGGCTCGTCGAGCATCACGATCTCGGGATCGGTCATCAGCGCGCGTGCCATTTCCAGCAACTTGCGCTGCCCACCCGAGAGCGAGCCCGCGAAGTCGTTCGCCTTGGCGTCGAGCTTGAACCGCCGCAGCAGTTCGTGTGCGCGCTCGGTGATCTCGGCTTCCTGTTTGCGCCAGGTCCACGGGGCGAGGGCGGCGAGGAAGTGTTCGCCGCGCTGGCCGGTGGCACCGAGCTTGACGTTGTCGAGCACCGACATCTTCGACAGCGCCTTGGTCAGCTGGAAGGTGCGCACCATGCCGCGGCGTGCGACCTGGTGCGGGACCATCCGGCCGAGGGATTCGCCGTTGAGCGACCACGTACCCGAATCCGGTTTGTCGAAACCGGTGATCAGGTTGAAGAACGTGGTCTTGCCGGCACCGTTGGGTCCGATGAGGCCGGTGATCGCGCCGCGTTGCACCTCGAGGTGGTCGACCTGGACCGCCTTGATGCCGCCGAAGGTGCGGGAGATGTTGTCCACCACGATGATCGGGTCAGGCTTTGCCGATCCCGGTTCGGGTGACACCTCCGCGAACAGTCGCGAGCGCTCGGGCGCCGACAGGGTCGTCAGATCGCGGCGCGTCGCCCGCGTACCGGCGATGTCGGGACCGGTCTCGTCGACGACGATCCCGGTGTCGCCCACCGGCGTCGAGGGCTCGTCGTCGTGTGCCGAATGGCGTCCGTCATCAGGCATCGAGCTGCACCTCCCTCTTGTTGCCGAGGAGTCCCTGTGGTCGGAACACCATCATCAGGATGATCGCCAGACCCAGCAGCACGTAGCGGATCGCGCCGACCTGCTGCGCCGAGAGGTCCAGCATCGGGTTGTCGCCGGACGTGGCCTGGCGCAACAGCGCGTCGGGGATGGCCAGCAGGAACCAGAACAGCATCGCGCCGAGGACCGGTCCGAACACCGTCGCCGCACCGCCGAGAATGAGTGCGCCGTAGGCGAAGAAGGTCTGGGCGGTGGAGTAGAAGTCCGGGTTGATCGACTGCGTCGCGAGTGCGTTGAACACGCCTGCGAGGCCGCCGATACAGCCACCGAGGATGAGTGCCTGCATCTTGAAGGAATAGGCGTTCTTGCCGAGCGATCGGGCGGCGTCCTCGTCCTCGCGCACCGCCTTCAGCACGCGACCCCAGGGGGAGTGGACGAGCAGGTAGACCATGAGGCACAGGAGCAGGACGACGGACCAGCCCACCACCATCGACCACAGGTCGCCGCCGAGGAACTTGACCCCGAAGAACGAGTACTGCTTGCCGTTGTCGAACGGGCTGATCGAGAAAAAACCGCTCGCGTAGCCGTAGATCCCGTTGGTGGAGTGGGTGAAATCGTCCGACGACGTCGACCGGAACACCAGTCGGAGGATCTCCGACGCGGCGATGGTGACGATCGCCAGATAGTCCGCTCGCAGACGAAGTGTCGGGATGCCGAGGACCACCGCGAGCATGCCGGCTGCGGCGATACCCACGATGGCGCCGAGCCAGAGCGGCTGGTCGTAGTTGACGGCCATGATGCCCACGCCGTATCCGCCGAGGAGGGCGAAGGCGATCTGGCCGAAGTTGAGCAGCCCGGCATAGCCGAAGTGCAGGTTGAGGCCGATGGCCAGTAGGGCGTAGAAGATCGCCGACGGGCCGATGAGCTGTGCGAACGCAATCTGTAGCGCTGAGATGATGTCCATGGGTCAGCCGATCCTCGCTCGCGATCCGAGAATGCCCTGGGGCCGGATGGTCAGGATGATGATCAGGATCAACAGGCCGCCGATGTACTTCAGGTCGGGGCTGAGGATGTAGGTCGACAGCTGGACGAGCAATCCGACGATGAGGCAGCCGAGGAGGGCGCCGTAGGCGGTGCCGAGTCCGCCGAGCGTGATGCCCGCGAACATCAGCAGCAGGAGCTTGAATCCCATCTCCCATTGCACCCGGCCGCCGAGTTCGGAGAGCGCGAACATCACGCCGCCGAGTGTCGCCAGGCCGCCGGCGAGCGCCCACACGAACAGGATGACGCGGTCGACGTCGATCCCCGACGACTCGGCGAGGTCCCTGTTGTCGGCGACGGCACGCATGGCCTTGCCGATCCTGGTCCGCTGCAACAACAGAGCGACGCCGAGGAGCACCACGACACAGATGACGATGCAGGCCAGATTCACCGGCGTGATCGCGAACGGACCCGAGCCGATCTGCGTCTGTGCCTGGTAGTCGTTGAACGGTTCGGCCCGGTCGGAGAAGAAGATCAGGATCAGATACCGCATCACCAGGGCGAGGCCGATCGACACGACGAGCATGGCGATCAGCCCGGTTCGTCGCCGTCTCAGCGGTCTCCAGAGACCGAGCTCGTTCAGGATGCCGATGCCGACGCCGACGATGACCGCGAGGATCGTCGCCGGTATCAGCTGTAGCCCGACCTTCACGTTGAACACCCACGCGACCACCGCTCCCAGGGTCACCAGCTCGCCGTGCGAGAAGTTGGTGAGGCCGGTCGTCCCGAAGATCAGGCTGAGGCCGACGCCGGTGATGGCGATGATGAGACCGAAACGGATGCCGTCGATGGCCAGACGGGTGAGTTCGGCGACCGCCGAGACCTCCGTACCGGTCCGCACCTCACCGAACGAGAAGATGACCGGCCGCGCCGTTCCGCCACTGACATCGACCGGTAGCTCGGGCTTCTGGACCTCCACATCGTCTGGGAGAGAGTCGGTGTCGACGACGACGGTGTACCTCCCGGGCGGCACCATGATCGACCAGGCTCCGGTCGCCGACGACGTGGCCGTCCCGACGACGGTGCCTGACGCGTCCTTCGCCTCGAGTTTCACCCCCTCGACCTTCTCGGCGCCGTTCCGCAGGACACCGAACACCCGCACCTCGTCGGGGGCGGCGTCGGCGGACGGGGTCCCGAAGAGCCCGCACAGCATCGACGCCGCGACGAACAGCAGGACGGCCAGCGCGGTGCGCCGCGTCGACGCCGATGGGCGCCGACGGGATGGCGGGCGGCAGGACGGTGATCGGGTCTGGCGGGCGGGCCGACACTCGGGGCGATGCGCGTGAGTCCGTTCGGTGTGGTCGTCGGGCACGAGTGCGGCCTGCCGGTCAGGCTCTGTCATCGAGGGTGGTACCTCCCTTGCGGACCTGTACGCCAGTGACATCCATCGGCCATGACCTGGCCGATCACTGCGCGGCCGGTCACCCTGCGGGACATTAGCCGCAGCTTCGTCGCCACGTGACGACAACGACGTTTCCCGGAAGTTACATCTGCGGCGACGCAGGGTGGGCTCGATCGATGCGATGTGGTGCTGGCGTACCCATCAGGGCCGTACCCTGGTCGGATGCTGCCGGTGACCATCACACAGACCAGAGACGTCGAACTCGCGAGTGCGCTGCTCGCGCAGGCGTTCGCCGACGACCCCGTGACGCTGTGGATGGACCCGGACACCGCTCGTCACCGCGCGGTGTTCCGGACTCTGCTCGTCCACATCCACGGGAAGGGATCGACGATCGATCTCGCGATGCGCGACGGGCAGCCGGTCGGCGCGGCCGCCTGGGATCCGCCCGGGCACAAGATCTCGACGAGGGCACAGCTGGTGTCGTCCTGGGAGTTCCTTCGGACTCTCGGGCCCCGGATCGGCCGCGGGATCAAGCTGGAGGCCGAGTTCGCCAAGCATCGTCCGAAAGAGCCGCATTGGTATCTGGGACAGATCGGCGCCCCGGTCAAGGGGGCCGGCGTCGGCACGGCGCTGTTGCAGCACCGGCTCGAGCAGATCGACGGACCGGCCTACCTCGAGAGCTCGAACGCTCTCAATGTCCCGCTGTACGAGCGGTTCGGTTTCCAGGTCACCGCGGAATTCGAACTTCCGCTCGACGGCCCCAGGGTCTGGGCCATGTACCGGCCGATGTGACCCCTGACCGTCCACCCGTCCGACCGCCCCGGGCGGGGCGGGTCCGGGTGTCGGGACGGATCACTAGACTCAGCGACTGTGAGTCCAGCGCAGAGTTCCCCGGCAGCTACCCGTACCGGCAGCAAGGGCAAGACCAAGCAACCGGTCCTCATGCTCCTCGACGGGCATTCCCTGGCATATCGGGCGTTCTTCGCGCTCCCGGCCGAGAACTTCAAGACGGCCACCGGACAGACCACCAACGCGGTCTACGGCTTCACCTCGATGCTGATCAATCTGCTGCGCGACGAGGAACCCACCCACATCGCCGCCGCCTTCGACGTCTCGCGGAAGACGTTCCGCTCGGAGATGTTCCCGGAGTACAAGGCGCAGCGCTCCAAGTCGCCCGACGAGTTCAACGGGCAGGTCGACCTCACCAAGGAGGTCCTCGACGCGCTGGGTGTCACGGTCATGGCGATCGAGGGCTTCGAGGCCGACGACATCATCGCGACCCTCGCGACCCAGGCGCGCGAACAGGACTTCAAGGTCCTGATCGTCACCGGCGACCGCGACTCGCTGCAGCTGGTCGACCCGTCGACCACCGTGCTCTACCCGCGCAAGGGTGTCTCGGACCTCACCCGCTTCACCCCCGAAGAGGTTGAGAAGAAGTACGGTCTGACCCCCGCCCAGTACCCCGACTACGCCGCCCTGCGCGGCGACCCCAGCGACAATCTCCCAGGCATTCCGGGTGTGGGGGAGAAGACCGCGTCGAAGTGGATTCGCGAGTACGGATCGCTGGCCTCGCTCGTCGATCACGTCGACGAGGTGAAGGGCAAGGTCGGCGATGCGCTGCGCGCCAATCTCGCCTCGGTGCAGACCAACCGTCAGCTCACCGAACTCATCCGCGACATGCAGCTGCCCGCGGGCCCCGAAGATCTCGCGATGGTCGGCTGGGATCGCGACCGCATCCACCAGCTCTTCGACGACCTCGAGTTCCGCGTCCTGCGCGACCGCCTGTTCTCCACCCTCAGCTCGGTCGAGCCCGAGGCCGAGGCGGGCTTCGATCTCGACGGCTCGGTCCTCGGCGCCGGCGAGGTCGCGGGATGGCTCACCGAACACGCCCGTACGGGCCGGACCGGTCTCGCGGTGACCGCGCCGCACGTCGTCGTGGGCTCCGACCCGACCGGACTGGCGATCGCGGCCGCCGACGGTTCGTCGGCGTATGTCGACGTGACCACCCTGACGCCGGAAGACGATGCGGCCCTGGCCAACTGGCTCGCCGACCCGCAGGCGCTCAAGGCTGTGCACGAGGCCAAGTGGGCGGTACACGCGCTGCGTTCGCGCGGGTGGAAGCTCGACGGCGTCACCAGCGACACCTCGCTGGCCGCGTACCTCGTCCGCCCCGGGCAGCGGACCTTCAATCTCGACGACCTCGCCCTGCGGTACCTGCGCCGTGAGCTACGCGCCGACACCGGGGCGGGCGACGGCCAGATGTCGCTGCTCGACGACGACACCGAGGGCAAGGTCGCCGAACAGCACATGCTCGAGGCGCGTGCAGTGCAGGAGCTCGCCGACACCCTCGACACCGAACTCGACCGCATCGACTCCAAGCCGCTGCTGACCGAGATGGAGTTGCCGCTGTCGTTCGTCCTCGCCGACCTCGAGGCCGCCGGCATAGCTGTCGACGTCGATCACTTCAATGCGCTGGCACAGATGTTCAACGACCGGATCCGAGCGGCCGCCGAGTCGGCCTACGAGGTCATCGGTGAACAGATCAACCTCGGTTCGCCGAAGCAGCTGCAGACCGTGCTCTTCGACAAGCTCGACATGCCGAAGACCAAGAAGACCAAGACCGGCTACACCACCGACGCAGACGCGCTGCAGTCGTTGTACGAGAAGACCGAACATCCTTTCCTCGCACACCTTCTCGAGCATCGCGACGCCACGCGGTTGAAGGTCACCGTCGACGGTCTGCTGAAGTCGGTGGCCGACGACGGGCGCATCCACACGACGTTCAACCAGACCATCGCCGCGACCGGCCGCCTGTCGTCGACCGAACCGAACCTGCAGAACATCCCGGTCCGCACCGAGGCCGGCCGCGAGATCCGTCGCGGCTTCATCGTGGGCACGGATCAGGATTCGGGCGTGAACTACGACTGCCTGATGACCGCCGACTACAGCCAGATCGAGATGCGGATCATGGCCCATCTGTCGGAGGACGAAGGGCTGATCGAGGCCTTCAACACCGGGGAGGACCTGCACAACTTCGTCGGATCGCGCGCCTTCGGGGTGCCGATCGACGAGGTGACCACCGAGATGCGCCACCGCGTGAAGGCGATGTCGTACGGACTCGCCTACGGCCTCAGTGCCTTCGGGCTCGCGGCCCAGCTGAAGATCAGCCGTGAGGAGGCCAAGGACCAGATGGAAGCGTACTTCGCGCGGTTCGGCGGTGTGCGGGACTACCTGCACGACGTGGTCGCCGAAGCCCGGCGCAACGAGTACACGGCGACCCTGTTCGGCCGCCGGCGTTACCTGCCCGACCTGAACAGCGACAACTGGCAACGACGCCAGTCCGCGGAGCGGATGGCGCTCAACGCACCCATCCAGGGCACCGCCGCCGACATCATCAAGGTCGCGATGATCAACGTGCACAAGCGTTTCCTCGCCGAGAAGCTGACGTCGCGGGTGCTGCTGCAGGTCCACGACGAACTCGTGGTCGAGGTGGCCGCCGGCGAGCGCGACGCGGTCGAAGCCGCGGTGCGCGAGGAGATGGGCAACGCCATCACGCTGTCGGTCCCGCTCGAGGTGTCGGTCGGGTTCGGTCGGTCCTGGGACGACGCGGCCCACTGATGGTCTCCTCGCCCATGCGGGTCGGCGTTCTCACCGGCGACGGCATCGGTCTGGAAGTCGTGCCCGCCGCCATCATGGTCGCCGACGCGGCTGCGGCGGCGGAGGACTTGCGGATCGACTGGGACGAACTCCCGTTCGGCGCCGCCGCCATCGCGTCCCACGGCGAACCGGTGCCGGACGCGACATTGTCGGCGCTCGACGATCTGGGACTCTGGATCGTCGGACCGCACGATTCCGCGTCGTATCCGCCCGAGCACAGCAGCCGCACCCCGGGCGCGGTTTTGCGCACCCGGTACGGGCTGTTCGCCAATCTCCGTCCCGCCAAGGCCTTTTCGGGGGTACCCGCCACCGCACCCGACATCGATGTGCTGATCGTCCGCGAGAACTCCGAGGGCCTGTACGCCGACCGCAACATGGCGGTCGGGAGCGGTGAGTTCATGCCGACTCCCGACGTCGCGCTGGCAGTGGGGCTCGTGACCCGCGCGGCCAGTGAGCGCATCGCGCGGGTCGCCTTCGAAGCCGCCCGCGACCGCGCGGTCTCGGGACGCCCGGCCCGGGTGACCATCGTGCACAAGGCGAACGTGCTGCGCCTGACGACCGGCCTGTTCCGCGACGCATGCCGGGAGGTCGGCGAGGAGTTCCCCGACGTGGAGGTGACCGAACAGCACGTCGACGCCATGGCGGCGCTGCTCGTCCGACGCCCCGCCGACTTCGACGTCGTCGTCACCGAGAACCTCTTCGGCGACATCCTGTCGGACCTCGCCGGGGAACTCGCCGGCTCGCTCGGCATCGCGGGTTCGGTGAACTGCTCGGAGACCCAGGTGATGGCGCAGGCAACTCATGGAGCAGCTCCCGACATCGCCGGGCGGGGCGTCGCGAACCCGGTCGCGATGATCGCGTCGGTGTCGATGGGGTTCCGGCGGTACGGGCTGATGACCGACGATCCGGCGCTCGTCGCGGCGGCCGACCGGATGGATTCCGCCGTCGCCGACACCCTCGCGGTCTCCATCGCGACCGCTGACCTGGGTGGGACGTCATCGACCAGCGAGTTCGCCGACGAGGTGGCGCGGCGAACCGTGGCTGCATGACGCGCGCGAAGACGTGCGTGAACATCCGGTAGCCAGCCGGCGAGGCGGGCGCAAACTACAGTGAGTTGGTCTGATCAGGTGATCTGTTCGTCATCGAAGGGATGTGTTGTGGAACGGGCCTCGACGCGGGTTGACCGACGCCGTGTCCGGTCGCGCGTGGCCCGGCTGCTCGGCGTGTTCCTTGCGCTCGCGGTCGTGCTCACCGGGTGCGTGAACAACGAGGAACGGGAACGCGCCAACCAGGTGACCCCGATCAACGTGGACGTGGAGAAGGTCCCGGAGATCGCGGCACTCGTCCCGCCCGAGATCGCACGAACCGGACGCCTGGTGGTCGGAGTCAACGTGCCCTACCAGCCCAACGAGTTCAAGGGGCCGGACGGCAAGATCATCGGCTACGACGTCGACCTCATGAATGCGGTCGGCAAGGTCCTCGGCCTGACTCCGGTGTACAAGGAATCGCAGTTCGACACCATCATCCCGTCGGTGCAGGCCGGGACGTACAACGTCGGGATGTCGTCGTTCACCGACACCCTCGAACGCGAGAAGCAGGTCGACTTCGTGACCTATTACAGCGCCGGCGTGCAATGGGCGCAGGCCGCCGACTCCGACGAGGACATCGACCCGTCGAACGCCTGCGGTAAGCGGGTCGCGGTACAGACCACCACCTACGAGGACACCGACGAGATCCCGGCCAAGAGCGCGGAATGCGTCGCGAGGGGTCTCCCACCGATCGACAAGGTGAAGTTCGACAGCCAGGACGAGGCGGTCAACGCCCTGATCCTCGGCCGGGTCGAGGCGATGTCGGCCGACTCGCCGGTCACCGCGTACGCCATCAAACGCACCAACGGAAAGCTGAAGGCCGCCGGCGAATTGTTCGACTCGGCGCCGTACGGATGGGCGGTGCGCAAGGGCTCACCGCTGGGACCCGCGATGCAGAAGGCGGTCCAGTACCTGATGGACAACGGGCAGTACGAAGAGATCGCGGCCAACTGGGGCCTGCAGGAGGGCATGATCGATGTCTCCGTCATCAACGGGGCGGTGAGTTGAGATGACCTCACCGCAGACCGACACCACCACCACGGCCGGCGAGCCGGAACCGATCAAGGCGGTACCGCTCCGCAGACCGGGCCAGTGGATCGCCGCGGTCATCATCCTCGCGCTGGCGGGGCTCTTCGTCTACGGAGCCGCCACCAACAAGGCCTACGCGTGGGGCACCTACGCCGATTACCTGTTCGACCAGCGCGTGCTGTCCGGCGTCGGATACACCCTGGCGCTGACGGTGCTGGCGATGACCATCGCGATCGTCCTCGGCGTCGCGCTCGCCATCATGCGGCTCTCACCGAACCCGGTGTTGCGCGGCACCGCCTGGGTGTACCTGTGGATCTTCCGCGGGACGCCGGTCTACGTGCAGCTCGTTTTCTGGGGACTGTTCCCGGCGATCTACAAGCAGATCGACGTCGGCATCCCGTTCGTCCACCAGTTCGCGTCCTTCGACATCCAAACCCTCAATGCCGCATTCCTGTTCGCGGTCATCGGCCTCGGGCTCAACGAGGCCGCCTACATGGCCGAGATCGTGCGCGCAGGCGTGTCGTCGGTCGGTGAGGGTCAGTCCGAGGCGTCGATCGCTCTGGGCATGTCGTGGTCGCAGACGATGCGTCGCACCGTGCTGCCGCAGGCGATGCGGGTGATCATCCCGCCCACCGGCAACGAGCTGATCTCCATGCTCAAGACGACGAGTCTGGTGGCGGCGGTGCCGCTGACCCTCGATCTCTACGGTCGCGTGCGCGACATCTCGGGCGTCAACTTCGAACCGATCCCGCTGCTGCTCGTCGCCTCGACCTGGTACCTCGCCGTCACCAGCATCCTGATGGTCGGCCAGTACTACGTGGAGCGTCATTACTCGCGGGGCGCCACCCGGGCGCTGACCGCACGCCAGCTCAAGGCGATGGCCGACGGGCAGGCCGCCGCGGCCGACGACATCCCGGACGGACCGGGAGCCGGCCGCACGACCGGGGGAGAGAACGCATGAGTTCCGCCGAGACGCCGATGGTCCTCGCCGACCGGGTGTGCAAGAGCTTCGGATCGGTCCAGGTCCTCAAGGGGATCTCGCTCGAGGTCGCGCGAGGCGAGGTGACCTGCCTCATCGGCCCGTCCGGTTCGGGTAAGTCGACGTTCCTCCGGTGCGTCAACCACCTCGACGTGGTCAACGCCGGCCGCCTCTACGTCGACGGCGACCTCATCGGCTACCGCGAACGCAACGGCAAGCTCTACGAGATGAGTGCCAAAGACGCTGCGACGCAACGCCGTGACATCGGCATGGTGTTCCAGCACTTCAATCTGTTCCCGCACCGCACCGCTCTCGAGAACGTGATCGAGGCGCCCATCCAGGTGAAGAAGCAGCAGCGGGCCGCCGCCGTCGAACGTGCCGAATACCTGCTCGAGCGGGTAGGCCTGTCCGACCGGGCCGACGCCTACCCGGCGCAGCTGTCCGGCGGTCAGCAGCAGCGCGTCGCCATCGCGCGCGCCCTCGCGATGGAACCGAAGCTCATGCTGTTCGACGAGCCGACGTCGGCACTCGATCCCGAACTCGTCGGCGACGTCCTCAAGGTGATGCGTGAACTCGCCGCATCCGGCATGACCATGATGGTCGTGACCCACGAGATGGGCTTCGCGCGCGAGGTCGCCGACCAGTTGGTCTTCATGGACGGCGGCGTCGTCGTGGAGAAGGGCGACCCACGCGAACTCCTCGCCAACCCGCAGGAGGAGCGGACACGGGAGTTCCTGTCGAAGTTGCTCTGAGACGCCGGGCGTACCCGCGGCTATCCGGGCTTGTGGCTGCAGAAGATCGCGGTGCCGGGGAAGTAGCGTCCGCGGAAAGGGCTCCACTGGCCCCACTCACGGTCGTGGTCGTCGGGCCACTCGGGTTCGATGATGTCGTCGAGGATGAACCCGGCGGCACGTAGCTCGCGGACCCGGTCGCCGATGGTGCGGTGGTGCTCGACGTAGGTGATCTGCCCGCTCGGGTCGGTTTCGGTGTAAGGCGTGCGGTTGAAGTAGGGGATTCGTACGGTCAGGCCCTCGGGTCCCGGATCATCGAGGAACATCCAGCGCATCGGATGGTTGACCGCGAAAACCCAACGGCCGCCGGGCTTCAGGACACGAGCAACCTCGGCCATGACGCCGGCGGAGTCCGCGACGAAGGGGATCGCGCCGAACGCCGAGCACACGGTGTCGAAGGACTCGTCGGCGAAGGGCAGGGTCTCCGCGGTCGCCTGGATCAGCGGCACGCGCACCTCGTCGGCCTCCATGGCGTCGAGACCGATCCCGAGCATGCGCCGGGACAGGTCGACACCGACGGCGTGTGCACCGTGAGCAGCGAGCCAGCGGGCGCAGGGCGCTGAGCCGCAACCGATTTCGAGGATCGTGCGATCCTCGATCTCGCCGAGGAGTCCGGCCTCGGATTCGCGGACGCCCTCTGGGCACCAGACGAAGTCGCCGCCTCCGGTGTACGTGCCGAGGAAGTCGCCGTGTTCGTCGTGGTAGTTCTCCGCGTCGTGGTCCCACCACCAGCGACTCGCCCGGTCACTCGTCGCGGAGTCGACGTCGCCCAGGACGCGTGGAGGCCGCACAGAGGGCTCCTGCTCGGTGGTCTCCGAGTTCTCGCGGTCGTCGTCCTTCGTGGGCATCTAGTGATGATATTGCCCGGCGTCGGCCGTCTCTTCAGCCGGTGCGGAGCTCGTAGAACCGGAAGAAGGCGAAGTCCTCGATCGGCAGCACCTCGACGCTCCGGAAACCGGCTTGCTCGGCGTAGGACCGTAGGGTGGCGGGTCGCATCACCGTGCCGGTGGCGACCGAGGGCGGCGAACTCATCGAGTCGGGCAGACACACGAACAGTGAGAACCCGTACATGAGTTTGTCGAGTTCGTCTGCCGGGCCCGAGAATTCGTCGGATACCGCTTCGTCCATGACGATCATCGGCGCCCCGGGTGCGAGGGCCTGCCGCGTCGCGGCGAGAACCTCGACGGGCCGCGGCATGTCGTGGAGGCATTCGAAGGCGAAGGCGGCGTCGAACGGTCCGTGTGCCACGGCCTCTTCTCCGCCGGCGAGATGGAACTGCACCCGGTCGCCGAGACCCTCGGCCTCGGCGTTGTCCCGCGCCATCTGCACCGATGCGGCGTCGACGTCGAGACCGACGAATGTCGCGTCCGGGTAGGCGTGGGCGAGGGCGATCGTCGAATGCCCGGCGCCGAAACCGATGTCGGCGATCTTCGCGCCCGGTCGGGACAGTCGTTGATGGAGATGGTCGATGGCGGCGAGAGCGGGTGCGAGATCGGCGTCGAACCACGGCTTGTTGAGTGCGGCCTGGCATTCGCGCGCGTCGGCCCCGAGCTGTTCCCAGCTGACACCGCCGCCGGTGCGGTAGGCGTAGAGTAGTTCGGACAGCCGGCCGAACGAGGCGGCGAACATCCGGGGGAGCGCACCCAGATACGAACGACTGGAGGTGTCGGTGAGGACCTCGGCGACGCCGGGTGGGATACCGAATGTCGTTGGTCTGCCGGACAGGTCGGCGTCGAGAATGCCGAAGGCCGCCTGCATCTCGAGCCATTCCCGGGCGTACCGTGCATCGGTGGCCGTGCGGGAAGCGAGGTCGTCGGCGGTCAGCGGACCGTGGTCGACGAGGCACCGGTACCAGCCGAGTCGCTCCCCGAGATAGACGCTCATGGTCTCTGCGGTGGCCAGGGTGGAGTTGAGGAATCGTTCGGCGAACTCGTCGGCGCTCGGTGACGAGGAGGCGACGGTCGGGTTGTGCGTGCCGTGACCGGGTGGTGTGGTGCTGTCGGATGTGATCGTCATGGTGTGACGATGGCAGCGTTGGCTCTCGAGCCGGTCACGGAGCGGTTTCGACTCGACTCACAGCTCCGGTGCAGCTCAGCACGCCCGTCCGGCCACAACGTGTTCGGTCCGGGCATCGGGGTCCCAGCGTCGCAACGCGGTGAAGGTGCACATCCGATCCGGTTTGCCGAGCGATTCGAGCGCGACGAGCGCTTCGCCGACCTGCGCGGACGTCAGGCGCCGGGCGAGGGTGATGTGCGGGGTCCAGGCGCCGGGATCGACGTGCGCGAAGGTGCTCGGATTCTCCGCGCCCGCCTCGGTGTCGTCAGGGTCGACGGTGTGGCCGCGAACCGTGCGGGCCACCTGGGCGTGGAGCGACAGCAACTCGGTGCTGGGTACGACGAGCAGTGCAAGGGTGTGACGGGAGCCGTGACCGAACACGACGGGCGCCCCGATGATGCACTTCATCGGTAGACGTTGGCCGGCGGGACCGAGGGCGGCGTCGGCGGCGGACGCGATGTGGCGCGCCGCCAACAGGGTGACGTGCGGACGGTTGGTGTCCGACCGCACGCGCTGCGCACTGGGAAGACCGACGTCGGCGAGCGCTGACCAGCGGCGCCGCACCCAGGCGTCGGTGTCGTTGTCGGGTAACAACTCGATCGAATGTGCCACGGATGCAGTCAACCAGAGCACGCGTGCAGCACCCGGTGGTTCAGCCCACGATCGCCAACAGGTGAATGACGAGTCTGCCCTCCGCGTCGGTGGTGCTTTCGGCTGTCGCTTCGTTTGCGCAGTTCAGGCTTACAGTGATTTCTTCCAGTTTCACCGCACGGTTTCCCTGGGTTCATTCGATGAAGTGGGCGAGTCGTCCGAACGGGTAGATCCACGGCGGCCGTGCCGGCCACCGACAGGCTGTCGGCCGGCGACCGGGACGACGCCGTCGAATCACTGCGGTCGTAAATCGCGAAGCGCGCCGCGGCCCGGCGGAGGGGCAACGCATGGGACTCTCGGAGGGGCCGTTTCAAGGGCATTTGCCCAGCACAATGCCGCTGGAGTAGGCTTTGAGAACGCGCGTGCGCTCGATGACGCGCGACAGGCGCACGCTCCGGTCGAAATGCTTCTGATCAGGGGTTTTGTGCCGCGCAATACGTCAAGAACTGTACCTACTACACACCTGTCCGGAGCAACTCAACATATGTCGTCCCCCACGATCACCTCGCCGCAAGTAGCCATCAATGACATTGGCACTGCCGAGGACTTTCTCGCCGCCATCGACTCCACGATCAAGTACTTCAACGATGGCGACATCGTGGAAGGCACCATCGTCAAGGTCGATCGGGACGAGGTTCTGCTCGACATCGGTTACAAGACCGAAGGCGTCATTCCCTCTCGCGAACTGTCGATCAAGCACGATGTTGACCCCAACGAGGTCGTCAACGTCGGTGACGAGGTCGAGGCCCTGGTCCTCACCAAGGAGGACAAAGAAGGCCGTCTGATCCTCTCCAAGAAGCGTGCGCAGTACGAGCGGGCTTGGGGCACCATCGAGGAGCTCAAGGAGAAGGACGAGGCCGTCAAGGGCACCGTCATCGAGGTCGTCAAGGGCGGCCTGATCCTGGACATCGGCCTGCGCGGCTTCCTCCCGGCATCGCTCGTGGAGATGCGTCGCGTCCGCGACCTCCAGCCGTACATCGGCAAGGAGATCGAGGCCAAGATCATCGAGCTCGACAAGAACCGCAACAACGTGGTCCTGTCGCGTCGTGCGTGGCTCGAGCAGACCCAGTCCGAGGTCCGCAGCGAGTTCCTGCACCAGCTGCAGAAGGGCCAGGTCCGCAAGGGCGTCGTGTCCTCGATCGTCAACTTCGGTGCGTTCGTCGATCTCGGCGGCGTCGACGGTCTGGTCCACGTCTCCGAGCTGTCCTGGAAGCACATCGATCACCCGTCCGAGGTCGTCGCAGTGGGCGACGAGGTCACCGTCGAGGTCCTCGACGTCGATCTGGACCGCGAGCGTGTTTCGCTGTCGCTCAAGGCCACTCAGGAAGACCCGTGGCGTCAGTTCGCCCGTACCCATGCGATCGGTCAGATCGTCCCGGGCAAGGTCACCAAGCTGGTGCCGTTCGGTGCGTTCGTCCGCGTCGACGAGGGCATCGAGGGTCTGGTCCACATCTCCGAGCTGGCCGAGCGCCACGTCGAGGTGCCGGATCAGGTTGTCGCCGTCAACGACGATGCGATGGTCAAGGTCATCGACATCGACCTCGAGCGTCGTCGTATCTCGCTGAGCCTCAAGCAGGCCAACGAGGACTACACCGAGGAGTTCGACCCCTCGAAGTACGGCATGGCCGACAGCTACGACGAGCAGGGCAACTACATCTTCCCCGAGGGCTTCGACGCCGAGACCAACGAATGGCTCGAAGGCTACGAGAAGCAGCGTGAGGCATGGGAGGCCCGGTACGCCGAGGCCGAGCGTCGCCACAAGATGCACACCGCCCAGATGGAGAAGTTCGCCGCCGCCGCAGCCGAGGCTGCCAACGCCCCGACCGACTACTCGTCGGCTTCGGAGAGCCGTGGTGGCTCGGCGAACACCAGTGGTGCTTCGTCCACCGGTGGTTCGCTGGCGAGCGACGAGCAGCTCGCCGCTCTGCGCGAGAAGCTCTCGGGCAACGCCTGATAGCTCTGCTCCCGCAGTAGATCTGCACTGAGCACACGAAAAGCCCTCCCGGGACTTCCCGGGAGGGTTTTTCGTGTCCCTGCCACACCAGCCGAGACCCGGTGGGTACGGTATTGATCTCGTACGCTGTACGGAAAGGGTGCAACGTGTCGACCGCTGACGATGCCCGAACCCTCGTTCGGCTGCTCTGGCGTGGACGTGGGGAGCCGCAGACACCCAGACGCGGTCCGCGACAACGGGTCACCGTCGACGAGATCGTCGGCAAGGCGGTCACCCTCGCCGACGAGCGTGGACTGACCGCGGTGTCGATGCGGGCACTCGCCGCCGAGCTCGGCGTCGGTCCGATGACTCTCTACACCTACGTGCCCACCCGAGACGTCCTGGTCGCGCTCATGGTGGACCATGTCGCCGGCGACCCGGTGCCGGGGCCGGGATCGACGGTCCGGGAATCCCTCGCGCAGGTCGCACGTCATCTGCGCGCCGAGTACCTGGCACATCCCTGGTTGATCGACGCCAATCCGTGGCGACAGGTTCTCGGTCCGCGTCGTCTCGCCCGCTACGAACGGCAGCTCGAATTGCTCGAGCCGCTGGACATCTCGGACCTCGACCGTGACCACATCCTCGGTCTCCTGTCCGCCTTCGTGACCGGCAACGCCCGGGAGGCCCTGGCTGCCGACGCCGCGGTGACCAACAGCGGCATGACCGACGTCGAGTGGTGGGAGGTCGTCGCACCCGAGCTCGACGCGGTGATCCCCAAAGGCGGGTTCCCTCTCGCGGATCGAGTGGGAACCGTTGCAGGCGAACATCATCAGGCGCCAGGGGCTCCTGACGAGGTGTTCGATTTCGGCCTGGCGCGACTGCTCGACGGGTTGGCGCCGTTCATCGGGGACGGCTGAACTCGCCCGCCGAGGTCGGACAACCATGCATTGTTGACAATCATTTTCATTAGACGGTTGACTGTCCGAGTGCTATCACCACGGACAACTCTGACCCGTTCCCTCGCGCTGCTCGCTGCCTCCTCCATCGCGCTCGTCGCATGCGGCGACCCCGAGCAGGCGACCCCGTCCGCCGAATCGTCGCGCGGACCCGCGGAACAGCAAAGCGCGACACCACGACTCGCACTCAGCTACGACGGCGGAATCCTCGTGCTCGACGCGAAGACGCTCGATCAGGTCGCCGACCTTCCCCTCGACGGATTCGTCCGGCTGAACAGCGCGGGCAACGGGCGGCACGTCTTCGTCTCCGAGGCCGACGGGTTCCGGGTCCTCGACGCCGGGACCTGGACGAAGGCGCACGGCGACCACGGACATCACTACACGACCGAGCCCTCGCTCACCGAGATGCGTTTCGGTGGAGCGGAACCCGGACATGTCGTGGTCCACGACTCACGAATCAGCCTGTTCAGCGACGGCACCGGACAGGTCGACATCGTCGAACCCGCCGAACTGCTCCGCGGCAACCCGGTGGCCACCACGTTCACGGTCCCGCAACCCCATCACGGTGTGGCGGTGTTCCGCGGCGACGGTTCGGTTGTCGTCACACGCGGCGACGAGAATTCGCGGAGCGGCGTTGCGATCCTGGACAAGCAGCGGAACGAGATCGCCCGCAACGACGAATGTCCCGGCGTCCACGGCGAGGCCGCCGCGGCCGACGGCCGCCTGACCTTCGGCTGTGAGAACGGCATCCTCATCGTCGACGGCAACGACATCCGCAAGGTGGCCAGCCCGGATCCTTACGGCCGCATCGGCAACCAGGCCGGTGATCACGGGTCCCCGGTCGTGCTGGGGGATTACAAGAGTGACGAGGACGCCGACCTCGAACGGCCGACGCGCTTCTCGCTCACCGACACCCGTACCGGCGATCTCCGCCTGGTCGATCTCGGGACCTCCTACAGCTTCCGGTCGCTCGAACGTGGCCCCGGCGGCTCTGCGGTGATCCTCGGGACCGACGGCGCGCTGCACGTCTTCGATGCACGATCCGGCAACCGCACCGCCCGGATCCCGGCGATCGGGGAGTGGACCGAACCCGACGAATGGCAGTCGCCGATGCCGAATGTCGTGGTGCAGGATCGCATCGCGTACGTCAGTGAACCGGTGTCGAAGAAGATCGTCGCGATCGATCTGGAGTCGGGGGAGAAGGTCGCCGAGTCCACCCTGCCGCGCGAGACCGTCGAACTCGTCGCGGTCACCGGCTGAAGCGACGCGACACACGGGGCGCCGGTGTGCACCGGACAGGAGCCTGTTTGCCAGACTGGTGGCGTGATCAGGCTTGGACTGACCGGTGGCATCGGCGCCGGCAAATCGACCGTGGCAAAGACCTTCGTCGATCGAGGTGCATACATCATCGACGCCGACAAGATCGCCCGCGAGGTGGTCGAACCCGGCTCGGCGGGCCTCGCCGCGCTCGTCGAGGCCTTCGGCTCGGACATCCTCGCCGCCGACGGCAGCCTCGACCGTCCGGCGCTCGCGGCCAAGGCCTTCGTCGACGAGGAGTCACGGAAGACGCTCAACGGGATCACCCACCCGTTGATCGGCGCGCGCACCCAGGACCTGCTCGCGGCGGCGCCCGACGACGCCGTCGTCGTCCAAGACATCCCGCTGCTGGTGGAGAACCACACCGCGCCGTTCTTCCACCTCGTGGTGATCGTGTTCGCCGACGCCGACGTCCGACTGCATCGCCTCACGACGATGCGCGGGGTCGACGAAGCAGACGCGCGTGCTCGAATCGCGGCGCAGGCCACTGACGAGCAGCGCCGTGCGGTCGCCGACGTCTGGCTCGACAACTCCGGGTCGGCCGATGACCTCGCCGCTGCCGCCGCGCGGGTCTGGGACGATCGGCTCGTACCGTTCGAGGCCAACGTCCGGGCGCGTCGGGTCGCCGATCCGGTCCCCGAACTCGTTGCCGCCGAACCGAATCCGAACGGTCCCGCGACACGTCTGGTCAACCGGCTGTGGGCGATCGCGGGTGAGCGGGCGGCCGCCGTCGAGATCACCGATCCGGCAAACGTCGAGCTGCGGATCGCCGCCCGCGACGAGGGCGCGTCCGCAGAACTCGTCGACCTCCTCGCCGACGGTGGGTTCGCGCCCGTCGGCCCCGGCGTTCACGGTTCCTGCGATCCTGGGCGACCTGCGACCGTGCGGATCGAGATCGCATGAGGGGCTCGACAAACTGACTACGAATGTTGCCTGAATTGGCCACATCGTGTGCTCCGCGCTGTTAGCTTTGCGACGACGCACCGATCCCGGTGCGGATCACCGAGTCGGCAAAGCGCTGTGAGGAGCACATATGTGGGGTCCTGGTAGTTCGAAACACGTGCGTACGGTCGTCGGCGGCATCGCCGTCGGGGCGGCGCTCACGGCCGCTGCGGTGAGTGCCGCCCCGGCGAACGCGGCACTGCAGGGGATCGCCGTCGACACGCTGCCCGGTTACGGCTCCTCGGCGAACGGCTCGTCGAACTACGGACTCTACGGTGCGGGATGCGCCTACAAGTTGTCCGTGATCGTCGGCGATCCGAAGTCGGCGAAGTCGACACTCGAGGTCACGTCCACCCGGGCGGGTCGCACCGTGACGATCCACACCGCCAAGCCCACCACTGCCGAGGTCACGCCGACCTGGCGACCATCCGCCCCCGGACGCTACGTGCTCACCGCGAAACTCGACGGGGTGGTCAAGACGCGGACCGTCAACGTGGGCACGGGAGTGCAACTGCCGCAGTTCATCCGGAACGGCGCGTGCTTCGTGCTGCCCACCTATTGAGTCCGTCGTCCGACGTCGGGCCGGCACACCGGCGCGCGGTCGTACCGGGTCACCACCCGTGATCGGGGCGGTGGTCTCGGAAGAACACCACGCCGCCGGCCGCGTCGTCGAGCCAGGCCTGTACGTCGTTTCCGTGCGCGGCGGCCCCGACGAGCGCGCGGGTCGCGATCTCGACGGCCTGCACGCACTGGTCGCTGTCGAGGAGTCCGCACCGGTGCGCTTCGAAGACCTCGTCGACGTCGATGAGTTCCAGCGGTGATCCCGGAACGTCGACGAGGTCGAGATACCAGTCCTCGGCGTACCACCGGCCGCGCTCGTCGGGGCCGGAGAACCGCCCGATGTCGAGGTAGAGGCGCTGATTCGCCCGAAAGCCGCCCTGGTAGTGGAAGATGTTGGCGCGCAACCCCAATGAGGGGAGAAGCCATGATTCGAGATGGTCGAACCTCGGGTGGCCGGGCGCGGAGCGCGACATGTAGAGGCCGTAGTCGGTGACGCGGTATTCCTCGACCTCCCGGACGAATCCCTTGTTGTCGGTGTTCGTCATGGCGGGCACATCGAAGACCTCCCGCTTGGGCGGGTGCATCGAGTGGGGTGCGGCCGACGCGGTCGTCACGGGACCGCTGTTGCTCGTCATCCCCCGAATGTAGTTCGGCCGGCACCCGATCTCAGAGTGAACATCGGAGATGTTCCCGATGTGCGGGACGACGGCCGCGCATGGTCGGGATTCAGGCTGTCGGCGGCCGAACCGAGGTCACACGTGCCCGGCAGGTCGCACGTGACGGCGCCGGTACCGGGTGCGAGGGTGGTCCGGCTCGCCCCGTTCGCGCTGGTCGAGGACGCCGTGTCGGGCGCGGTGACCGGTCAGCCCATACCGGTGGTTCGTTCGTCGTGCTGCTCCGGGCGCGCGTCGTGCGGCGGGCCGCAGACCGCGCGGGAACACTCGTGTCGTAGTGCGCGTTTACCCTGGCACTATGGCTTTTGCAGCAGAACGCCCAGTGCTCGCGCACTCCGAGTTCCGTCCGATCGGCGAGATCGAGCGCACCGAAGCCCGCTTGGAGGTGGTCAGCGAGTACGAGCCCGCCGGTGACCAGCCCGCCGCGATCAAGGATCTGACCGCACGGATCCAGGCGGGGGAGAAGGACATCGTGCTCCTCGGTGCCACCGGTACCGGTAAGTCGGCGACGACTGCCTGGCTCATCGAGCAGGTGCAGCGTCCGACGCTGGTGATGGCACCCAACAAGACGCTCGCCGCCCAGCTGGCGAACGAACTCCGCGAGATGCTGCCCAACAACGCCGTCGAGTACTTCGTCTCGTACTACGACTACTACCAACCCGAGGCGTACATCGCGCAGACCGACACCTACATCGAGAAGGACTCGTCGATCAACGACGACGTCGAACGACTCCGCCACTCGGCGACCTCGAGTCTGCTCTCCCGTCGCGACGTCGTGGTGGTGGCGTCGGTGTCCTGCATCTACGGCCTCGGTACGCCGCAGTCGTACCTCGATCGTTCGGTCGAGCTCGAGGTGGGGCAGGAGATCGATCGCGACGCCCTGCTGAGGCTGCTCGTCGACGTGCAGTACACCCGCAACGACACGGCGTTCACCCGCGGGTCCTTCCGCGTCCGCGGCGACACCGTCGAGATCATCCCGTCCTACGAGGAACTCGCGGTGCGCATCGAGTTCTTCGGCGACGAGGTCGAATCGCTCTACTACCTGCATCCGCTCACCGGCGACGTGGTCCGTCAGGTCGCCTCGCTGCGAATCTTTCCCGCCACCCACTACGTGGCGGGGCCGGAGCGGATGGAACGGGCGATGGCGTCGATCGAGAAGGAACTCGAGGAACGCCTCGCCGAACTCGAGGGCAAGGGCAAGCTGCTCGAGGCGCAGCGCCTGCGGATGCGGACCACCTACGACCTCGAGATGATGCGGCAGGTCGGATTCTGCTCGGGGATCGAGAACTACTCGCGCCACATCGACGGCCGTTCGGCCGGGAGTGCACCGGCGACGCTGATCGACTACTTCCCGGAGGACTTCCTCCTGGTCATCGACGAGTCGCATGTGACCGTGCCGCAGATCGGCGGCATGTACGAGGGTGACATGTCCCGCAAGCGCAATCTCGTCGAATACGGCTTCCGGCTTCCGTCGGCGGTGGACAACCGCCCGCTGACCTGGGACGAGTTCGTCGACCGCATCGGTCAGACCGTCTATCTGTCGGCGACGCCCGGACCCTACGAGCTCGGTCAGTCGAACGGCGAGTTCGTCGAGCAGGTGATCCGCCCGACCGGCCTGGTCGACCCGCAGGTCGTGGTCAAACCGACCAAGGGGCAGATCGACGACCTGGTCCACGAGATCCGGCAGCGCACCGAACGCGACGAACGCGTCCTCGTCACGACGCTCACCAAGAAGATGGCCGAGGATCTCACCGACTATCTGTTGGAACTGGGCATCCGGGTGCGGTACCTGCACTCCGAGGTCGACACCCTGCGTCGTGTCGAGTTGCTGCGTCAGCTCCGGTCGGGTGACTACGACGTCCTCGTCGGCATCAACCTCCTCCGCGAGGGTCTCGACCTCCCGGAGGTATCGCTGGTCGCGATCCTCGACGCGGACAAGGAAGGATTCCTGCGCAGCACCACGTCGCTGATCCAGACGATCGGCCGTGCGGCCCGCAACGTGTCGGGTGAGGTGCACATGTACGCAGACAAGATCACCGACTCGATGCGCAACGCGATCGACGAGACGGAGCGCCGCCGCGAGAAGCAGATCGCCTACAACAAGGAACGCGGCATCGACCCGAAGCCGTTGCGCAAGAAGATCGCCGACATCCTCGACCAGGTGTACCGCGAGGCCGAGGACGAGGCCGTCGCGGTGGGCGGTTCGGGACGCAACGCGAGCCGCGGCCGCCGGGCGCAGGGTGAGGTGTCGAAGGCCGGCAGTGCGGGCGTGATCGAGAAGCGCGATGTCTCGGCGATGCCGCGCGCCGAGCTGGCCGACCTGGTGTCGCAGCTGACCGATCAGATGATGAGCGCGGCCCGGGACCTGCAGTTCGAGCTGGCGGGCCGCCTGCGCGACGAGATCGCCGACCTGAAGAAGGAGCTCCGCGGAATGGACGCGGCGGGCATCAAATAGGGCTGTGACCTGCAATCCCGCCGAAGACACAACAGCGCGACCATGTGCCGATCACCACGATCGGCGGACAGACACGCCGCGGCAAACTAATGTCCCGGTGAAAGAACCCTGCAATATGGGGGATGTAGGTGACGCCTCGCTGATGGGCAGCGAGGCGAATTCATGTCGGAGGTTGGGATGAGCGCATACGAGACCATCGTCGTCGGGACCGACGGCTCGGAGTCGTCGATGAAGGCGGTGGAACGTGCGGGGGCACTCGCGGGCGAAGGCGCGCAGTTGGTGATCGCGTGCGCATACTTCCCCAACGAGCGTGGCGCAGGGGAGGCTGCCGACATCCTCAAGGACGAGGCCTACCAGGTCACCGGCTCGACGCCGACCGAGGAGATCCTGCGGACCGCGAAGGAACGTGCGTCCAAGGCCGGAGCCGCCACCGTCGTGCAGCGCCCCGTCAAGGGTGCTCCGGTCGACGCGCTGCTCCAGCTCGTGAGCGACGTCAAGGCCGACCTCCTCGTCGTCGGTAACCGCGGCCTGAACTCGATCGCCGGGCGCCTGCTCGGATCGGTTCCGGCCGACGTGGCACGCAAGTCGGCATGTGACGTGCTGATCGTGCACACCACGGGTTAGTCACCCGCACACGAACGCAACGAGCGTCCCCGCCTCAGCGGGCGTCCGGGAAACCTCCGGCGCGCCCGAGGAGAGCGGGGACACTCTTTTCCAGGGACCTGCCCAGCCATTCCGCGGCCTCGATCAGGCCGTACATGTCGACGCCGGTCGTGACGTTCGACCGGTCCAGCGCATAGAGCAGGTCCTCCGACGCGATGTTGCCCGTCGCGGCCGGGGCGAACGGGCAACCGCCGAAACCGCCGATGGACGCGTCCAGAGCGCCGGCCCCGCATTCCAGGGCCGTCAGCGCATTGGCGTAGCCGGTGTTGCGGGTGTTGTGGAAATGCCAGCGCTGAGGGATGCCCGGTGCGTGTGCGGCCGCCAGGTCGGCGAGTGTGCGCACCTGTGCCGGGACGCCGACGCCGATGGTGTCGGCGAGGGCGATCTCGTCCGGTGCCGCGCCGTCGGTCAGGCGCGCGATGATCTCGCCGATCCACTCGGGGGCGACCTCCCCGGAGAACGGGCAGCCGAACGACACCGCGATGGTCACCGTCGTCCGTAGTCCGGCCTCGCGGGCATCATGTACGACGTCGATCGCCGCGGCGATGCCCTCGTCGACGCTGCAGCCCTGATTCCGCCGGCTGAACTCCTCGGTCGCGACAACCACCGCGTTGACCTCGTCGACGGCGGCGGTGAGGGCACGGTCGAGACCCCGGCGGTTGAGGACCAGACCGATGTAGGAGACGCCGTCGACGCGCGGAACCTGGGCCATGACCTCCTCGGCGCCGGCCATCTGCGGAACCCGCTTCGGATTGACGAAACTGACCGCCTCGACGCGTCGGACACCGGCGTCGACACTGCGCGAGATCAACTCGACCTTGTCGTCGATCGACAGGAGGATCTGCTCGTTCTGAAGCCCGTCGCGGGGGCCGACCTCGACCAGTTGCACGCTCGTCATGTCCCCAATCTTGCCCCGCCGCGGACCGCTCGCGTGCAACGAATCCTTCCTTCGGGCAGATGACGGTCGAACAACCGAATCCAAACCGCAACCCGGCGCTTCCGGGGTGACGCAAGTTGAGAGTGTGGCCGTCAGGGACTTGTGAGGTCCCATCTGTCACTTGAGTTCTCCGCAAGATGTGATCCGCCTCTCAGGCGCGAGATGCGCTGTATCACTTTCGATCTCAAAAGAGATGTAAAGCGTATGATTCGTGGCTGTTCGACGAACGCCTCGGGGGGACGGGTCAGCGGCGTCGTCGGACGACCAAATCGCCGACGACTGGTTCGGACGAGGCATGGATGACACATCACCCCTCAGTGAGGGGAACCCACAAGTTGGGTACGGGGAGGGGCGCCGGGGAGGGCGCAGCAGAACGAGGGGGGTCGACCTGCTGGATCTCACTGCGGCTCAACGTGCCATGTGGTTCGCCGAGAACCTCGACGACGACCACTCGATCACCATCGCGCATTACCTGGACATCCTCGACGACGGTCGTCCGTTCGACCGGGAGCTGTTCCGTCGTGGCGTCATCGAGGGCTCGCGGGAACTCCAGACCGCCTACACCCGGATCGCCGAGGTCGACGGCACACCGATGCAGTACATCGACGAGTCGCTGCCGTTCGACGTGGTCGAGCTGGACCTCCGGGACCGGCCCGATCCCCTCGCGGCGGCCGACGACTGGATGCGCGCGGATCATGAGCGTCCGGTCGACCTGCTGAACGACCAGGTCGGCTTCGCGGCCTTCATCCGGGTGGCGGACAACCGTACCTATTGGTACATGCGCGGTCATCACATCGCCTTCGACGGTTACGGCGCGCTCGTCTGCCTGCACGAAGCGGTGGCGCGCTACAACGCAGCGGTCGCGGCCGAGACCCGCGTCCCACCTCGGCGCGCGACACTCGCCGAGGTGATCGCCGACGATGCCGCCTATCGCGAGAGCACGCGCCACGAGAAGGATCACGCGTTCTGGGCGCAACGCGCCGCCGGACTGCCCGAACGGGTGTCGCTGGCCACACATCCGGCCACTACCGGCATCAGCAACGAGACGGTGGTCGCGGCAGGGATGCTCGACGCCGACCTCGACAGCCGTCTGCGGTGTCGCGCCCGAGAGCTCGACGCCTCCGTCGCCGCGGTCCTCACCGCGGCCTTCGCCACCTTCCTCGCCCGGATGTCGGGCGCCGACGACATCGTGCTGAGCCTGCCGGTCACAGCCCGCACGACCGCCCGGATCAAACAGTCGATGGGCATGGTCTCCAACATGCTCCCGCTGCGCGTCGACGGGGTGGGCGCGGTGACCTGTGCGGAGGTCGTCGCCGCGGTCACCTCCGAGATCACCGCGGTTCTCCGGCACCAGCGGTACCGCTCCGAGGACATTCGCGCCGCAGCCGGTTTCGGTGACGCGACCGGCACATCCTTCGGTCCGCTCGTGAACCTACTGCTCTTCGACAAGCCGATCGAGATCGACGGGGCGCACGTCAGCTATCACATGCTGTCCGCGGGCATGGTCGAGGACCTGGTGATGAACGTCTTCGCCGCGGGTCCCGAGGCGCCGCTGGAGGTGGGCCTCCATGCCAACCCGGCCCTGTACGACCCCGACGAACTGGGCACCCACCGGGCGCGGCTGCTCCACGTGCTCGAGCAGTTCGTCGACGCCCCGGATCGTCCGGTGGCGGCGCTGGACCTGCTCATCCCCGGTGAGCCGGCGGCGGTCGAGCTGCTCGGTGACGGCGGCCCGGCGGTCGATGTCGCCGCGGAGCACATCCTGGCCCCCTTCGCACGACAGGTCGTCGCAACGCCGGATTCGACCGCGCTCGTCTTCGGGGACTCGCGCCTGACCTACCGCGAGATGTCGCTGGCGGTGGGCGAATTCGCGCGCGTGTTCGCGGACGAGGGAGTCGTCGCGGGGGACCGGGTGATCGTCGCTCTCGACCGCTCCCCCGAACAGGTGTGCTCGATCTATGCGGCCGTCGGCCTCGGGGCGGTGTACGTGCCCGTCGATCCGGCGGAGCCGGAGGAACGACGCCGCGCGATCGCCGCGATCGTCCGCCCTGCTGTCACCGTCGACGCGGCGTTCCTCGCCGCCCGTGGGATCGACGCGATCAACGCCGGGGCGGGTCCCCGGGCCGAGGCGCCACCCCTCCACACGCGTCCGTTGCCGCATCAGCCCGCGTACGTGATCTTCACGTCCGGCTCGACCGGTGTACCCAAGGGTGTCGAGGTCGACCACGCGGCGCTCGAGCACCGCCTCGCATGGATGCAGCGAGATCATCCGATCGGCCCCGACGATGCGGTGCTCTACAAGACCCCGGCGACCTTCGACGTGTCGGTGTGGGAGCTGTTGTGGCCCCTGCAGACCGGTGCGCAGATGGTCATCGCCGAACCGGACGGCCACCGGGACCCCGAGTACCTGCGGAGCCTCATCGACGAGGCCGCGGTCACCGTGCTGCACTTCGTCCCGTCCATGCTCGACGCCTATCTCGACGTCGTGGGTCAGACCGAGAACGGGTCGGGTACGCCGACGTCGCTGCCCGACCGGGCCCGCTGGGTCTTCACCTCCGGGGAGGCGCTGTCGGCGCAGCTGGCTCGCCGCCTCCGCCGGACCTCGTCGGCCGGCCTGGTCAACCTCTACGGTCCCACCGAGGCGGCCATCGACGTCACGTCCCATCGGGTGACTTCCGACGACACCGTCGTGCCCATCGGGCGACCGGTGGCGGGCACCGTCGTGCGCGTTCTGGATCGCCGCCTGCGGCCGGTCCCGGTCGGCGTCGCCGGTGAGCTGTGCCTGGTGGGCCCGCAGCTGGCCAACGGCTACCTCGGCGCGATGGCGCAGACCGCCTCCCGGTTCGTGGCCGACCCGTTGGGTGAGCCGGGTGCCCGGATGTACCGGACCGGCGACCTGGTGCGGTGGACGCAGAACGGAGAACTCGAGTACCTGGGTCGCAGCGACCATCAGGTGAAGATCCGCGGGCAACGGGTGGAGCTCGGCGAGGTCGAATCGGTGGTCGCGACGATGCCCGGTGTCGACGCGGTGGTCGTCGTGGCTCGGCGAGATCTCGGACCGGCGCCGGTACTCGTGGCGTACGTCCGCGGGACCTCCGGGGTCCCCGACTCGGACGCCGTCCGCGCCTTCTGCCGCCGGCGGCTGCCCGGCCACATGGTGCCGCTCGCCGTGGTGTTCCTCGACGCCTTCCCGACGAACCGCTCCGGAAAGCTCGACCAGTCGGCGTTGCCCGCCCCGGACCTCACGGACAAGACCACGGAGTTCCGTGAGGCCCGGACACCGGCGGAGAAGGCGATCGTCTCGATGGTCGCCGAGGCCCTGGGCCGGGAACGGGTCAGCCTGTCGGACAATCTCTTCGCCCTCGGCGCCGACTCACTCCTCGCAGCCCGCATGGTGTCCCGTGCCCGGATCGGACACGGTCTGACGATCGCCCTGACCGACGTCTTCGACAGTGACGACCTCGCCGACCTTGCTTCCCGCGCCGTCGTTGCGGACACCGTGCCGGAACCGCCGGAGCGTCGCCTTCCACCGCGCCCGGCGCGGATTCCGTTGTCCCAGGCGCAGACCCGGCTGTGGTTCATCAACCGCATGTCCCCGACCGAGTCGACCTACAACATGTCCGGTGCGCTTCGGCTCACCCATGCGGTGGATCCCGAGGTGCTCCATCGCGCGGCGCTCGACGTCCTCGACCGGCACGAGATCCTGCGTACCGTGTTCCCGGCGGTCGACGGCGAACCGGAACAGCGCATCCTCGACACCGCGACCGCGGGCGCCGTGTTCGACTCCGAACCGATCGATGTCGGTGAGCGGGGTCTCGATGCGGCGATCTCCGCGATCACCGAGGTGGGATTCGATCTCGCCGAGGAGATCCCGTTCCGCTTCCGCCTCCTCACCGGGGACCCTCGCGGCGACGTCGTGGTGCTCGTCCTTCACCACATCGCGGCCGACGGGCATTCGTTGCGGCCGCTGCTCCGGGACCTGATGACGGCCTACGAGAGCAGGCGCGCCGGGGAACAACCCGAGTTCACCCCGCTCCCGATGCAATACGCCGATGTCGCCGTCGAACGCGCCGAGGTCCTCGGAACCCCGGAACGGCCGTCGCCCGCGCTGGTCGAGGGACTCGAGTTCTGGCGCACCGAACTCCACGGCGCACCCGACCTTCTGCAACTGCCCACCGATCGCCCGCGCCCGCGGGTGATGTCCAGCGCGGGAGATCACCTCGACGTCACTCTGGACGCCGAGCTGTCGGCTGGGCTCCGCCGCCTCGCGACGACCCTCGCCGTCACGCCGTTCGCCGTCTTCCAGTCGGCTCTGGCCCTCACCCTCGGCAAGCTCGCCGCGGTGGACGACGTCAGCATCGGCACCGCGGTCGCCGGACGCGACGACCCGGCGGTTGCCGAACTGGTCGGCATGTTCGTCAACACCGTCGTCCTGCGCACCTCGCTGCGCCCGGACGACACCGTGCGGGATCTCGTGACCTCGGCGCATCGTCGTTGCGCGCGGGCGTTGAGTCACGCCGACGTCCCCTTCGAACGCGTCGTCGACGCCGTCGCGCCGCAACGGTCGCCGTCCCATTCGCCGCTGTTCCAGGTCGCCTTGAGCGTGCAGCCCGACCAGTTGACCGAGCTGTCGCAGTGGACGGGCTCGGCGGAACTGCTCGATGCGAGGGTGCCGGCGGCGAAGTACGACGTCACCGTCTCGGTGACCGAGCGCACTCACGACTACGAGGTCGAATTCGCCTATGCCACCGACCTGTTCGATGAGCAGACGATCCGCGACATGGCGAGCCGGTTGCGCCTGGTCCTGAGCCAGATGGTGTCGGCGCCCGACCGTTCCCTCGCCTCGATCGACCTGCTCGGGCCCGACGCGCTCCGCGCACTCGCCGCACCGTTTCGCGGCGCGCAGCAGGAGACGACCCTCGCCGAACTCATCGCACGGGGAATCGCGTCGGCAAATCCCTCCGCCGTCGCCCTGATGGGTGACGCCCGGGCCGGTACCGGGCGACTCACCTGGGCAGAGGTGGCGACCGCGACCCACCAGTTGGCCCGCCTCCTCGCCGACCGCGGCATCGGTCCGGGAGATGTGGTCGCCGTCAGCATTCCACGATCCCCACGGATGGTCCTCACCATGCTCGGCGTGGCGATGAGTGGCGCCGCCTTCGTCATCATCGACGCGCGGCTGCCGGTGCGCCGCCGAGTTGCGATGCTGGCCGACAGCGGCGCCGCACTCGTGATCACCGTCGACTCGGTGGTGGTCGCCGACCGTGCCGCCGACCCGGATGCCGCACCGCAGCAGCGTGACCTCGGTGTCGAGGAGTGGCTGCTCGACGACCTCGAGGTGGAGCTGAACCTCGCAGGACGCCGCGACCATCCGGTCACCGACGCGGACCGAACCCGAGGCGCTCGCGTCGACGATCTCGCATACCTGCTCTTCACCTCCGGATCGACCGGACGTCCGAAGGCGGCGGCGGTCACCCACGCGGGCCTCGCGGAGATGGTCGCCGAGCAGCAGACCCGACTCGGTGTGACCCGTGCGTCCCGCGTACTGCAGCTCGCCGCACCGGGGTTCGACGTCGCGGTCTGGGAGATCATCCTCGCGATCTGTGCGGGCGCGGAACTGGTGATCAGTCCGCCCGATGTGTTCGCCGGCCCCGAACTCGCCGACGTCATCACCCGGCACCTGGTCACGCACGCCTGCGCCACTCCGACGGCGCTCGCCACGATCGATCCGGCGGAGATCCCCGGCGTCGAGACGATGATGGTGGCGGGGGAGGACTGCCCGCCGGAACTCGTCGAGCGATGGGACGCCGATGGCAGACCGCTGCTCAACCTGTACGGTCCCACCGAGACCACGATCTGGGTGACGCTCTCCCCGCCGCTGCGCGCGACGGCGCCGGTGACCATCGGCCGGCCTATCTCCGGCGTCGGGGCACGGGTTCTCGACGCGGGACTGCGCCCGGTGCCGTCCGGCGTCGTGGGCGAACTCTATCTCGCCGGGCGGGCGCTCGGACGCGGGTACCACGGACGGGCGGGACTGACTGCGGGCCGGTTCGTCGCCGACCCCTTCGGGGCCGGCACCCGGATGTACCGCACCGGCGATCTCGTCTCGTGGACAGCCGACGGCCAGTTGATCTACCACGGCCGCAACGACTTCCAGATCAAGATCCGCGGCATGCGGGTCGAGCCGGGGGAGGTCGACGCCGTTCTGGTCACCCACCCCGACGTCGAGCACTCGGTGAGTGTCGGGATGCCGACGCCGGCGGGCGACACGGTCCTGGTCTCCTATGTGACGGGGGTGCCGGGACGCAACCCCGCCCCCGAACAGATCGTCGACCATGCGGTAGCCCATCTGCCGGCGCACCTCGTCCCGCACACCGTCCAGGTGCTCGACGAGTTCCCGGTGACCCGGACCGGCAAGGTCGACCGGCGCGCGCTGCCGGCCGTCGAGATCTCGCCCGCACGCGAATACGTCGCTCCCCGCAGCCGTCTCGAGGCGGCCGTGGCGCAGATCTTCGCCGACGTGCTCGGACTCCAGACGGTCAGTGTGCACGACGGATTCTTCGAACTGGGCGGCAGTTCGCTGTCGGCGACCAAGGTGACCTATCGGGTGGAGCAGCACATCGACCGGCGGGTCCCGCTGGCGCTGCTGTTCGAGAACCCGACGGTGGCGAGCTTCGTCGCCGCACTGAGCACGGTCGAATCCACCGGCGCGGGCAGGGTTCTGACACCCCGGGAGCGGCCGCACATGGTCGACCTGACCGGTGTCCAACGCGGACTCTGGTCGCTCAACCAGATCGATCCGGCATCGTCGGCGTACAACGTGGGGCTCACCCTCGAACTCGACGGCCCACTCGACGTCTCGGCCCTGACCGGGGCGCTCGGCGACGTGATCGCCCGCCACGAGTCCCTCCGGACGCGCTACCCGTTGCACGAGGGGCGTCCGGTGCAGGTCATCATCCCGGCCGCCGATGCCCTGCGCGGCTTCCGGGTGGCCCTCGTCGACACCACCCCGGACCGCGTCGAGGAGGAGATCGCCGCCGTCGTCGAACCGGGCTTCGATCTGACCGGCCCCAACGCGGTCCGTGCTGCGATCCTCCGGCTCGCCGCCGACCGTCACCTCCTCGTCTTCGTGGTGCACCACATCAACGCCGACGGCGGTTCGTTGCGGCCGCTGGCCCGCGACCTCACCACCGCCTACCGCGCCCGGATCGATGGGCAGGCGGGTCCCTGGACCGCGGTCGTGAACCCGGTGCGGGTGCAGTACGCCGACTACGCGATCTGGCACGCCGAGCGACTGTCGTCCGAGGCGTCCGGCGGAATCACCGAGGAGCAGGCCCAGCTGGAGTACTGGGAGCAACGCCTCGGGACGGTCCGTGAACCCGCCGTGATCCCGACGGACCGGCCGCGTCCCGTGGAACCCCGGCACCGCGGAGACGTGGTCGACGTGAGTGTCCCGCCGGAGACCGCGACGGTGCTCAAACACCTTGCGCGCGTGAACAACACGACGCAGTTCGTGGTGATGCACGCAGCGCTCGCCGTGTTGATCGGCCGGCTTTCCGGCCGCGAGGACGTCGTGATCGGCACGCCGTTCGCGGGCCGCGACGATCCCGCTCTCGCCGACATGGTCGGCATGCTCGCGACCACGGTGCCGCTGCGTACCCGTCTGCGTCTCGACGAACCGTTCGACGAGCTGCTGCGACGCGTACGGACCGAGGACGTCACCGACCTCGCCCACGCCGACGTCGCCTTCGACCAGATCGTCGACCACCTGAACCGCGTCGGGAAGGGACCGGCTCGCCGGGGCCGGCACAACCCGCTGTTCTCGGTCATGCTCTCGTACCAGAACCTCGACATCCCCGCGATGAGCCTCGACGGTCTGTCCGTTCGTCTGCGACCGTCGTCGTCTCTGGCGGCCAAGGTCGACCTCGAGATCATGGTGTACCCCGACGACCTCGACGGGGTGGACCGGGGTGGTGCGCTCGGTGGCCAGATCGCCTACGACACCGACCTCTTCGACCGTGCCGGAGCCGAACGGATCGCGGAGCGGTACCAGAACCTGCTCATCGACATCGCCGCCCGGCCGGGGACGCCGGTGGGCGACCTGTCGATCTGGGCCGACGGGCAGTCGGCCGAGATCGTCGACGCCGAGCAGCCGCTGCACGAACTCGTGTCCACGGTCGCGGCGACGGCGCCGGATGCGGTGATCGGCATCCCCGGGGCACCCTCGGTCACGTTCGCCGATCTCGAGGCCACCTCGGTGGCCATGGCGTTCTCCGTGCCGGACGAGGACCCGTCGGAGGCCTTGACGGTCGCGGTCACCACGCTCCTCGCCGACGCCGACCGGACCATCGACGAGGTGTTCGCGTGCGTCCGCACCGCGGCGACGACCGCCCTGTCCGGGCGCGTCGACGCAGTGCCCGGTGACGCAATCCCCGGTGAACCACGACGGAACCGGGTGGAGCCCGCGTGACGTCGGACACCTCGGTTTCGCGCAGCGTCGGGGCGCGCACGTCCGCGGGGTCCACACAGCCGACGGCGCTGCGCAGGCTCACCTTCGCCGCGACCCACGCCGCCGACGCCGAGGCGATGGTCGGGGCCAACGGGCCGGTGACGTTCCGCGAGTTCCACCGCCGGGTGACGGTCGCGGCGACCACCCTGGCCGCGCGCGGCGTCGACCCGACCCCGGCGCTACGCGCAACGGTCACGGCTCTGCTGCCGCGGACGGGGACCACTCCGGCACAGTTGGCGGCGACAGCCGGTGAGGTCCTCGCCGACCTGGAACGGCGGATCGACGATGTCCTCGGCGCGGGCGATGTCGAATCGCTCCCGGGCCTGTTCCGGGTGTCGGCACACCGGCGCCCCGACGCCGTCGCCCTCACCGATCTCCACGGCGCAACGATCACCTACCGCGACCTCGACGACCGGACGGAGCGACTGGCCCGCGCGCTCGCCGTCGCCGGCGCCGGGCCGGAAACCCTGGTCGGCGTGGCGATGCCGAGGTCGGCGGACCTCATCGTCGCGCTGCTCGCGGTGCTCAAGACCGGTGCGGCATACCTGCCGCTCGACCGGACGCATCCCATCGCGAGATTGCGCACCATCGTCGACGACGCCGCGCCGGTGCTCGTCCTCGCCGACCCTGAGACAGCGGCCGCGTGGTCGGACATGCCCGCGCGCATCTCGACACCCGACGATCTGACGGCCTGGGCGGAACCTCTCCCGGTGACGGGACTTCCCGAACGCGTGGGGGCTCACTCGAGTGCCTACGTCATGTACACCTCCGGTTCGACGGGGGTGCCCAAGGGGGTCGTGGTCACCCACGACAACGTGATCTCGCTGGTCGTCGCGCTCGACGCGCTGGTCGAGAGCACACCCGACGACGTGTGGTCGATGTTCCACTCCTACGCCTTCGACGTATCGGTGGGGGAGCTCTGGGCCGCACTTCTCGCCGGGGGACGTCTCGTCGTGCTCGACCACGCCACCACCCGTGCCCCGGACGACGTGGTCGAGGTGTTCGACCGCGAAGGCGTCACGATCGTCAACTTCACCCCCTCGTCCTTCTACCAGTTCGCGGCGGCGGTACGCCCGCCCCACGGCTCTGCACTGCCGGAAACGGTTCGACGACTCCACTTCTCGGGCGAGCTCCTCGACTACGAGCATGTGCGCAAGTGGCAGGCCGACCGCATCGCCGACGGTTCGCCGACCAGACCGGGAGCCGACGTCCCCGGTCCGCAGCTCAACAACATGTACGGGCCCACCGAGACCACGGTGTACATGACGCGCCGTGATCTGACGCGCGAATTCGTCGAGACCGCAACGGCTTCCGACATCGGTGGGCCGCTACTGGGTTCCCGTGTGCATGTCCTCGACGGCCGGCTCGCGCCGCTGCCCGACGGCGTGCCCGGGGAACTGTACGTCTCGGGCCTCCAGGTCACCCGGGGCTTCCTGCGACGCCACGGTCTGACGGCGACACGCTACGTCGCCGACCCGTTCGGTCCGCCGGGCAGTCGGATGTACCGGACCGGTGACGTCGGTGTCGCCCGCAACGGATCGATCGAATTCGTCGGCCGCCGCGACGGACAGGTGAAGCTGCGCGGTTTCCGCATCGAACTCGGCGAGGTCGAGTCGGCGATGTCCGCGATCGACGGCATCGACGCGGCCGGCGCCGACATCCGGATGCGCGGCGACACCGAGCATCTCGTCGGCTACCTCGTTCCCACGGCCGGCAGAGCCCCGGACGAGGCGACCGTCCGGGACCGGCTCGCTGCCGCGCTGCCGGAGTACATGGTGCCGACCCTGTTCGTGTGGCTCGACGCGCTGCCGCTCACGGTCAACGGCAAGCTCGACCGCGCGGTCCTGCCCGAACCGGACACCACCGACGACACCGGAACCCACGAACCACCGGCCACACCCACCGAGGAACGGCTCGCCGCCCTCCTCGCGGAGATCCTCGGCGAGACCGAGATCAGTGTCACCGCATCACTGTTCGACCTCGGCGGCAACTCGCTCACCGCGACTCGCGTCGCCGCACGCGCCGCCGAGGACTTCGGGACCACGGTGGCGGCACGCGATCTGTTCACGACCCCCACGGTCCGCGCACTCGCCGCGGCGATCGACACGCGTCTCGCCGAGGGCGACCGGCAGGAGTCCACGCGACCGCCGTTGCGTCCGGTGGAACGGACCGGTCCGCTTCCGCTGTCGCCTGCCCAGCGACGGATCTGGTTCCTGGAGACCATGAACCCGGGCGGACCGGCCTATCTCATCCCGGCCGTCTTGCGCCTGCGCGGGCGAACCACCGCCGATCTGCCCGGCCCACGCCTGGAACCGGCTTCGGTGGCCGCGGCGCTCGATGACCTGATCGCCCGCCATGAAACGTTGCGCACGCGGTTCGTCGCCGTCGACGGCGTTCCGCAGCAGATCGTCGACGATCCCGACACCGCCCGGCACGACGCGCGGGTGGATCCGCCGATCGACATGCGCGGCTCCGGGTCTGCCGGGGTGACCGCGACCGTCGCCGACATCGTCACGCGCGGCTTCGACCTCGAGCGGGGAGCACCGGTGCGCGCGCGCCTCATCCGGGTCGCCGACGACGAGTGGGTGCTCGTCCTGGTCGTCCATCACATCATCGGCGACGGTGGGTCGATGGCGCCGCTGGTGGCCGATTTCGTCGAGGCCTACCAGGCGCGGCAGTCCGGTCATGCGCCCGAATGGTCCCCGCTGCCGGTGCATTACGCCGACTATGCGGTGTGGCATCACGAGATCCTCGGTGATCTCACCGACCCCGAGTCGCTTGCAGCACGCCAACTCGGTTACTGGAGAACGCAACTCGCCGACGCCCCGGAACTCACCGATCTGCCGCTGGATCGCCCGCGGGCGGCTCTGCGCGAGGAGAGCGGTGCGGAACTGTCGACGGTGATCGATGCGTCGACCTGGTCACGCCTGCGCGAACTCGCCGACCGGCACGACGCGACCATGTTCATGTGCGTGCACGCGCTTCTCGCGGTCACCCTCCTGCGGTCGGGAAGCAGCACCGATCTGGTGATCGGCACACCGGTGGAGGGGCGCGGCGACCGTCGGCTCGACGGCCTCATCGGGATGTTCGTGAACACCCTCGCGCTGCGCACGCCCCTGCGCCGCGATGCGGACTTCGCCACGGTCCTCGCGGCCTGCCGCGAGACCGACATCGCCGCACTCGATCACGCCGACCTGCCCTTCGAGACGGTCGTGGAGGAGGTGACGACCGCCCGCAGCACCGCACACCCGCCGCTGTTCCAGGTGGCGCTCGCCTTCCAGAACACCGACCGGCCGAGGGTCGAACTCCCCGGTCTGGTCGTCTCCGAACTCGAGGCCCCGGTCACCAGCGCCAAGGTCGACCTGCAGGTGACCGTTGTCGACCCGCCCGGTCGACCCCGCGACGAGGACACCCCGGTCGTGATCACCTATGCGACGGCGCTGTTCGACCCCGACACCGTCGCCGATCTGGCGCGTCGTCTGCTGTCCATCGCGCATGCGGTCGTCGAATCGCCGCAGACCCCGATCGGTGACCTCCCGACCGGGGAGCCCGACGACGCCCCGGCTCTCCTGAGCTCACCGGCCCTGGCCGAGAAGAAGGTCACGCTGCCCGGGCTGTTCGACGCCGCGGCGGCCCGCAACCCCGACGGTGTCGCGGTCACCGACGGTGACACCACGCTGACCTACGCCGAACTCGACATCGCCACACGACTGGTCGCCGCGGAACTGCGGTCGCGGGGCGCACGACCGGGCGCGGTGATCGCGCTGGCCGTGCCGCGATCGTTGTTAGGCACGGTGGCCTTCTGGGCCATCGTCCGCACCGGCGCCGCGGTCGGTCTCATCGACCCGTCGCAGCCCGCCGAACGCATCCGCTACATGACCGGCACGCTGGCCGCGACGCTCGGCGTCACGAGTTCGGCGCCCGGTGCGCCGGGCTCCTCGGACGCACGGGCCGAGGCCGACGACGGCACGACCTGGCTCCTCGTCGACGACCTCGTCGACCTGACCGATCCCACCCGGTGGGCATCGCAGCCGGTTGCCCTCGACAACCCGGTGCCCGACGATCGGATCGACGACACCGCCTACATCATCTTCACCTCGGGCTCGACCGGGCGACCCAAGGGCGTCGCGGTCTCGCACCGCGGGCTCGCGGATCTGGTCGCCGACGCCCGGTCCCGATTCGACCTGAGCCCGGAGTCACGGGTACTGCGTTTTGCCGCACCGGGATTCGACGCCTCGGTGTTCGAGACCCTCGTCGCGGTTGCCGGGGCCTCGACGATGGTCGTGGTGCCGCCGGGGGTCACCGGCGGCCGCGAACTGGCGTCGGTCATCGCCGACGAGTCCGTCTCGCACCTGACGATCACGCCGAGTGCGCTGGCCACGGTGCCCGCCGCCGAGATGTTCCCCGACCTCCGGGTGGTGTGCGTCGCCGGCGACGCCTGCTCACCCGAGCTCGTCCGCGCCTGGTCGGACGGGCGTGCGATGTACAACCTCTACGGGCCCACCGAGGCGACGATCTGGTCGACCGCCTCCGCCGCGATGCGTCCGGGACAACCCGTCACCATCGGCGGACCCATCGCGGGTGTGGGTGTACTCGTCCTCGACGCGCGACTCCATCCGGTCCCGCCCGGCGTCGCGGGCGAGCTGTATCTCGTCGGCCCGGCGCTGGCCGTCGGCTACCTGAACCAGACCGCGCTGACCGCCGAGCGGTTCGTCGCCGCACCGTTCGGGCGGCCGGGTGAGCGGATGTACCGGACCGGTGACCTCGTCCGCCGGCGCCGCCGGGACGGCCGATGGGAACTCGACTTCCTCGGCCGCAGCGACTTCCAGGTGAAGATCCGCGGATTCCGGATCGAGACGGGCGAGATCGACGCCGTCCTGGAAAGCTCTGCCGCGGTCGACTTCTCGACCACCGCCGGCATCGCGCACCCGACGTCGGGTGAGACCGTGCTGGTGTCCTGGGTCCACGGCAGCGACGGCGCGGCCGTCGACGTGCCGGCGCTGACCGCCCATGCGGCCCGGCATCTGCCTGCGCACATGGTGCCGACCGCGATCGTCCCGCTCGACGAGATCCCCCTCGCGGCGACCGGCAAACTCGACCGCGCCGCACTGCCGGCACCCGAGTTCTCGAGTGGCGTCCACCTCGAACCGCGCACCGACACCGAACGCGCGGTCGCGGCGGTCTTCGCCGAGGTCCTCGGCATGGAGGGCGCGGCCGGCGGCCCGGGCGTCTCGGCGCTCGACTCGTTCTTCGATCTCGGCGGTACGTCGCTGTCCGCGACCCGAGTGGTCGCCCGCCTCGGCGCGGAGTTCGGTGTCGAGATCGGGGTGCGGGTGATCTTCGAGGCCCCGACCGTCGAGGCCCTCGCGACGCTGCTCGACACCGGCGGGATCGATGGTCGCGCAACCGGTCCCGTGCCCGGCGTGATGGCGCGACCCGAACCGGTCCCGTTGTCCTACGCCCAGCGGCGGATGTGGTTCCTCAACCAGTTCGACCCGGGCTCTGCCGCATATGTGATCCCCATCGTCGTGCGACTGCACGGCGACCTCGACGTGGACGCGATGCACGAGGCGATCAACGACGTGGCCGAGCGGCACGAAGTGCTCCGCACGATCTATCCCACCGATCCGGAAGCAACAGACGCAGCCGAACCCATCCAGGTGGTGCGCAAGTCTCACCCCGGCCTGGTCCCGGTCGGACACACCGTCATCTCCGGGATCGCGCCGGACAGCCTGGTCGCCGAGGAGATCACCGCCACGATCTCACAACCGTTCGACGTGACCCGCGATCTCCCTCTGCGTGCGCGGATCCTCAGCTCCACGGACACCGATCACGTACTCGTGATCGCGCTCCACCACATCGCCGCCGACGGCGAGTCCGCGCCCATCCTCGCCCGCGAGGTCGTCGAGGCCTACGACGCACGCCGCAGCGGCCAGGCTCCGCAGTGGACGCCGCTGACCCTGCAGTACGCGGATTACGCGGTGTGGCAACGGCATCGGCTCGGAGATCCGGCCGACCCGGACTCGGAGATGTCACGCCAGTTGTCCTACTGGACGCAGCAGTTGCGGGGGCTGCCGGATGTCCTGCCGCTGCCCGTGGACCGGCCGCGCACCGTCGAACCCGATCCCAGTGCGGCGACCGTACGGTGGTCGTTGCCGGCGCCGGTGGTCGCCGGTCTTCGCCGCCGCGCCTCCGAGCAGCGTGCGACGCTGTTCATGGTCCTGCACACCGCGGTGGCGGCTGTTCTGGCGCGGCTGACGTCGACCGCCGAGATCGCGGTCGCGACCCCGGTCGCGGGACGTGGGCACCGCGTCCTCGACGAGCTGATCGGGATGTTCGTCAACACCGTCGTACTGCGCGTCGACGTGGATCCGCAGCTCACCGGCGGGGCCCTCCTCGACCGGGTCAAGCTGGCCGACCTGACCGCCTTCGATCACGCCGAGGTGCCGTTCGAGCGCGTCGTCGACGCCGTCGATCCGCCCCGCACGGAGAACGTCGAGCCGCTGGCACAGGTGATGCTGGTGCACGCCGCCGGTGCCGAGCCGGCCGTGACCGGCGCGACCATGGGGGACCTGACCGCCGAGTTCGTCGAGATCGACGACACCACCGCGAAATTCGACCTCACCATCGGTACCCGCGAGGGCGTCGACGGGACGCTCGCCGGGTCGATCACGTACGCCACCGCTCTGTTCGACCAGGAGACCGCGGAGACGATCTCCGCCGCGCTGGAGTCCACCCTCACCGTTCTGGCCGACGACCTCGACGTGCCGGTCGCGGACATCCCGCTGCTCACCGAGGCTCAGCAACAAGCCCAGTACGAGCTCGGACTCGGCCGCATCGTGACCCTGCTGCCGGAGACACTGGCGGATGCCGTGGTCGCCGGGTCCCGGATCTCACCGGACGCGGTCGCGTTGCGCTGCGCCGGCCGGTCGATCACCCATCGGGAGTTCGCCGCCCGGGTGGCGGTGGTCGCGCGAGAGCTGATCGCCGCCGGCGTCGGCCCGGAAGACAGTGTCGCCGTGTGTATACCGCGATCGGTCGAACTGGTGGTCGCGATCCACGCGGTCCTCGCCGCGGGCGGCCAGTACGTCCCGGTGGCCACCGATGCGCCGGTGGACCGGGTGCGCTACATGATCGACACCGCGCGAGCGGACATCGGTCTCGTCGCACCCGGCGCGGCAGGCCCCGATGAAGCGGACGGTACGACGATCGGCGGCGTCGTGAACCGGGTGATCGTCGTCGATTCCACCGACCCGGTGGATCTCGACACCACCCCGGTCACCGACGCCGAACGGCGGGCGCCGCTCCTGGCCGACCACGCCGCCTACACCCTGTTCACCTCCGGGTCCACCGGCCGGCCCAAGGGCGTGACCGTGACCCACCGGGCCGTGATGAACCGATTGCTTTGGGGCATCCAGGAATTCGGCATCGGCCCTGACGACGCGGTCCTGTTGAAGACGCCGGCGACCTTCGACGTGTCGGTGCCCGAGCTCTTCACCCCGCCGATCACCGGCGCCCGGATGGTCATCGCACCCGACGATGCACACCTCGACCCACACGCCATCGCCCGGCTGATAGACGACGAGCAGGTCTCCACCGTGCACTTCGTCCCGTCGTTGCTGACGGTCTTCGTCGAGGTCCTCGACCACACGGGGGGCGGGGTGCCGCGGAGCCTGCGACACCTCTACTGCTCGGGCGAGGCGCTGGCGCCGGCCACCCTCGCCGCGGTGCGCGCCGTCCTGCCCCGGGTGCGGGTCCACAATCTCTTCGGTCCGACCGAGGCCGCGGTGGAGGTCACCGCCGCCACCCTCGGCGATCACCGCGAGGTGGTGCCGATGGGCCGGCCGATCTGGAACACGCAGAGCCTCGTCCTCGACGACCGTCTACGGCCGGTACCGACCGGCGTCGCCGGCGAACTGTATCTCGGCGGTGTCCAGCTGGCCCGGGGGTATGCCGGGCGCGCCGATCTGACCGCGGACCGTTTCGTCGCCGACCCGTTCGGGCGAGGGGACAGGCTCTACCGCACCGGGGACCTGGTCCGCCGCAACCGCTCCGGCGAGCTGGAGTACCTGGGCCGCAGCGACTTCCAGGTGAAGCTCCGCGGCCAGCGGATCGAGTTGGGCGAGATCGAGTCCGTGCTCGCGACCGTCTCCGGGGTACGGCAGGCCGCGGTGACCCTGGCGCGGTCCCCGGGCGGCGCGGAGCATCTCGTCGGGTACCTGATCGGACCCGAGAGCGCCGACAGCGTCCGCCGTGCGCGGGAGGCGGTGGCGGCTTCGCTGCCCGCCTACATGCGGCCCACGCTGTGGGTCACGCTGCCCGATGCGCCGCTCAGTAGCGCCGGAAAGCTCGACCGGAAGGCGCTTCCCGCGCCGCTTTTCGACATGCTGGTGCACACCGGGTCCGATGCGGAGCCGGTGACGGACACCGAACGCGTCGTCGCCGGGATCGTCGCCGCCGTCCTCGGTGTCGAACAGGTCCCGATGACCAGTTCGTTCTTCGCTCTCGGCGGCGATTCGATCGCGTCGATCCGCCTGACCTCGATGCTGCGGGCCGCCGGTTTCGGTCTCACCCCGCGTGACGTGTTCGGCGCCGCGACGATCCGCGACCTCGCGCAGCTGTCCCGGCATGAACCCGACGCGGTGCTCGACGAGCTGTCCGGCGGCGGCATCGGACCGGTCGCGTCGACGCCGGGCGTGGCGTGGATGCTCGACCTCGCCGATGGGCTCGACGACATCGCCGACTTCTCGCAGAGCACGGTGCTGACCCTGCCGGCCGACATCGACGAAGACGCCCTGCGCGCCGTGACCGCTGCGGTGGTGGCAGCGCACCCGATGCTCACCGCGTCGTTGCAGATCGGCGAGGACGGCGATCCCGTCGTGATCGCCGGAGCCGGAAGCGCCCACGACGTCCTGGTCGAGATCCTCGACCCGGTGCGGCCGGCCACCGGTTCTGCGGCAGCCACTCTCGGTGAGGCGGTGCGAGAGGCGCATCGACGTGCTCTCGGCGCCCTCTCACCCGAACGGGGACGACTCGTCGCGGCCGTGGGAGTGCGGGTCGCCGACGGCCGGGACACGGTCGGCCGGTTGGTGATCGCGATCCATCACCTCGGCGTCGACGCGGTGTCGTGGCCGACCATCGTGTCCGGCCTGGCCCGCGCCTGGTGGCAGTACCGCAGCGGCGACCAGCCGCAGGTCACCGCCCACGGGACGTCTTTCCGCCGGTGGGCGCAGGTGTTGTCCGAACTCGCCGACCGCGAGCACGAGATCGACTGGTGGACCGAACAGCTGCCACCGTCGTCCGACTCGGTGCTCGATCCCGTCCGAGATCGGTTGCGAACCACCGTCTCCACGACCCACGTCGTCGGACCCGATCGCACCGAGTCCGTGCTGGGTCGGGTCGCGGATGCGTTCGGCGCCCGCGCCGACACCGTGGTCGCCGCGGCCCTCGCCTACGCCCTCGCCACCGGGACGGCCGCCGGTCGACTCGGGTACGACGCCCGCACGGTGTCGGTGCTCCTGGAGAACCATGGGCGCGAGGAGTCCGTCGCCCCGGGCGCCGACCTGAGCGAGACCGTCGGCTGGTTCACCTCCTTCGTCCCGGTCGGCGTCGAGATCCCCGAGACCGGGACCTCACCCGGACGCGACCTGGCGACGATCCTCAAGTCCCTCAAGGACCGGCAGAAACGCATGCCCGACAACGGCATCGCGTTCGGTCCGCTGCGCTGGTCACGGCCTGGGTCGCCCCTCCGTGACCGCCCGTTACCGCCGGTGACCGTCAATTACCTGGGGAGTCTGGCCGGTTCGGAGGACGACGCCGACACGACGGCCACCGAGTTCCTTCCGGTCGGCGACGCGCCGGTGCTCCCGCCGTCGGTGACCGGCGACATGGCGGCTCTCGCCGCGCTCACCGCAACCATGGGGACGGTGCCGTCCCCGCGCGGGCGCTCGTTGCGACTGGATCTCTCGGCGCCCGAAGCGGTACTCGGTCGCGACGTCCTCGACGACATCGCCTCTCGATGGGATGCCGCACTGTCCTCGCTGACCGCATACGTGGAATCGGTGGGGGATCCGGGGCCCAGCGAGACCGACGTCATCGGCGGGGGAGTCTCGCAGACCGAGATCGACGATCTGGTCGAGAGGTACTCGGCGGGTCGTTCCCACACCGCGCCGGCGATCTGGCCGCCGACCCCGCTGCAACAGGGGTTGATCTACGAGGCCGAACGACTCGCCGGTACCCCTGAGTTCGACGGCCCTGGGTTCGACGGCGCCGGGCATCCGACCGACCCCTATGTCACACAATCGATCATCGAGTTCGCCGGTGAGCACGCGCCGACCGCGTTGCTTCCGGCGATCCGCGAACTGCTGGCGCGCCAACGGGTCCTGCGGTCCGCGTTCACCCGGACCGGGTCGGGCCGACCCGTCGTCGTGATCCCGCCGGCGGATCACGCGGTGGTGACGGACCCCGACTTCCGCGGCATCGACCTCACGGCAGCAGAGCTCGCGGATGCGGCGGATCGCATCGCCGAACTCGCCGAAGAGGATCGCACCAGGCCGTTCCACCTCGATTCGCCGCCGCTGATCAGGTTCACCGCCGTCGCGCACCACAGCATCGCCGGTCCCGCACACACCGTCGTGATCACCGCGCACCACATCATCCTCGACGGGTGGTCCGGGCCGATCCTCGTCGCCGATCTCCTCGCCGCACATCTCGGCCGTCCCGCGGTCACCCCGGCCACCGACATGGAGTCCTACCTCGAGTGGCTGGATCGCCGAGATCGTGCCGCTGCCCTCACTGCGTGGCAGAACACTCTCGCCGACGTCACGCCCACCGTGGTCGCGCCCCACCACGCCGCCCGCGCCCGCCAGGAGGAGCGCCGTCCGTACGAGATCGCCGCGCGCCTGGACGCCGCCGGCCGTGCCCGGCTGGAGGAACGGGTCCGGCAACTCGGCAGCACCACGAGCACCGCACTCCACGCGGCCTGGTCGATCCTGCTGTCGCGACTGACCGGAGAACAACGCGTCGTCTTCGGCGAGACGGTGTCGGGTCGGCCGGCCGACCTCGACGGGGCCGACGCCATGATCGGTCTCTTCATCAACACGGTGCCCGTCGTCGCGGACGTCGACCCGAACCGGACGGTCGCCGATCTGGTGACGACGCTCCACGCTTCCCGTACCGGGCTCGTCGACCACCAGTTCCTCGGTCTGGGCGAGATCACCCGCGCCTCCGGGCATCCCGCGCTCTTCGACACCCTGGTCGTCTACGAGTCCTATCCAGTCGACACGGGAACCGTGCTGGAGGGATCGCGCACGTCAGGGCTCGAGATCCGCGACGTGACCACCTCGGACGCGACCCACTATCCGCTGGCGCTCATCGCCGCCCCGGACGCCGACGAGCTGTCGCTCACTGTGAAGGCCAATCTGACCGCCGTCGACGCCGAGGTCGCCGAGGTGATCGCGGCATCGCTGGTCGATCTCCTGCAGTTGCTCGCCGACGACCCCGACACGCCCGTTGCGGCGCTCGACCCGATGCCCGCGGAGATGCGCGGCACGGTCGAGACGTGGTCGCGGGGTGCGGTGGTGGAGTTGGGGTGGGGTGGTCGTTCGGTGGGTTCGGTGGTGGCTGAGCGGGTGGGGTTGTCGGGGTCGCAGGTGGCGGTGTGGTGTGGGGATCGGGTGGTGTCGTATGGGGAGTTCGGTGGTTTGGTGGCGGGGGTTGCGCGGCGGTTGTTGGGTGTGGGTGTGGGGGTGGATTCTGCTGTTGGGGTGGTGATGTCGCGGTCGTTGGAGTTGTTGGTGGCGGTGCATGCGGTGGTGGTTGTGGGTGGGCGGTATGTGCCGGTGGAGGTGGATGCGCCGGTGGAGCGGGTGGGTTACATGTTGTCGACGGCGGGTGTGGGTGTGGTGTTGACGCGGGGGTCTGAGGAGGTGGTGGTGCCTTCTGGTGTGGAGCGGTTGGTGGTGGATTGTGGTGTGGGGTCGGGTGTTTCGGGTGTTGATGGTGGTGTGGAGTTGGGTGCGGTGGTGGATGAGGTGGGGGTGTTGTCGCCGTTGGTGGGTGTGTACACGTTGTTCACGTCTGGGTCGACGGGTCGGCCGAAGGGTGTGACGGTGTCGCATGGGGCGGTGGTGAATCGGTTGGGGTGGATGCAGTCGTTGTTCGGGGTGACTGGTGATGATGTGGTGTTGTGGAAGACGCCGGTGTCGTTTGATGTGTCGGTGTGGGAGTTGTTCTGGCCGTTGATGGTTGGTGCTTCGGTGGTGGTGGCGGAGCCGGGTGGGCATCGGGATCCGTGGTATGTGGCGTCGGTGGTGGAGCGGTTTGGTGTGTCGGTGTGTCATTTTGTGCCGTCGATGTTGTCGGTGTTTGTTGATGCGCTGGGTGGTTCGGGTGGTGTGGGTTTGGGGTCGTTGCGGCAGGTGTTCTGTTCGGGTGAGGCGTTGGGTGTTGCGGGTGTGGAGGGGTTGCGGGGGTTGGTGCCTGGTGTGCGGGTGGTGAATTTGTATGGGCCGACTGAGGCTGCGGTGGATGTGACGTCGTATGTGGTCGGCGGTGGTGAGGTGGTGGTGCCGATTGGTCGTGCGGTGCCGAATGTGTCGGTGTGGGTGTTGGATTCGCGGTTGCGGCCGGTTCCGGTGGGTGTGGTGGGTGAGTTGTATCTGGGTGGGGTGCAGGTGGCTCGGGGGTATGCGTCGCGGTCGGGGTTGACTGCGGAGCGGTTTGTGGCGGATCCGTTTGGTGGGTGGGGTTCGCGGTTGTATCGGACGGGTGATCGGGTGCGGTGGTCTGGTGTTGGTGAGTTGGAGTATTTGGGGCGTAGTGATTTTCAGGTGAAGTTGCGGGGGCAGCGGATCGAGTTGGGGGAGATCGAGTCGGTGCTGCAGACCGCACCCGGCGTCGTCGCCGCCGCGGTTCTGGTGCGCGACGACCTCCTCGTCGCCTACGTCTTCGGGGATGCCGAGGTGGCGCAGGTACGTGAACATGCGGCACGTCGCCTCGCGCCGTACATGGTGCCGGACACCGTGGTCGTACTCGACGACATGCCGCTCGGAACATCCGGGAAGATCGACCGAAAGTCGCTTCCCGCACCGGAGCTCAATCCGCGTGAGATCGTTGCGCCGGGTTCGGACACCGAACGCCTGATCGTCGAGATCGTCGCCGACGTCCTCGACCAGGCCGTCGAGCGGGTGTCGGTCACCGACAGCTTCTTCGAGATCGGCGGGCACTCGTTGTCCGCTACCAGGGTCGCCGCCCGGCTCTCGCACATGTTCTCGCTGCCGTTCACCGTTCGTGAACTGTTCGACGCCCCGTCCGTCCGTGCCATGGCTGAGTGGGTAGACGAGCGTCGCGGTGATGATTCGGTCGTCGCGCCGTCGCCTTCCGGCGATGACCTCCCGGACCTGGGATCGATCCCGCGTCCGTCGCGCCCGCCCCTGTCGGCGGCGCAGCAGCGGATGTGGTTCATCAACCAGTTCGATCCGGCGTCACCCGCCTACAACATCCCGTTCGCCATGCGGCTGCGCGGTCGGCTCGACACCGTGGCCCTGCGCGCCGCGCTCGCCGACGTGATCACCCGGCACGAGGTGCTGCGCACCCGGTACCCGCAGGACCTCGACGGTAGGCCTTGGCAGGACATCGCGTCCGCCGACGAGGTGACCGTGGACCAGTGGTGGTGCGACGAGGACGTCGAGACCCTCGCCTCCACTGGCTTCGACGTCACCCGCGACCTGCCGATCCGTGCCGGGATCGTCGCCGAGTCCGACGACCACCTCCTGGTCGTGGTCCTCCATCACATCGCGGCGGACGGTGAATCCCTGCGACCGCTCGTCGACGACCTGCTGCACGCCTATGCCGCGCGTACGGCGGGACATGCGCCCGAACGCCCCCCGCTGGACGTCCAGTACGCGGATGTCGCCCTCTGGCAACAGCGCGTCCTCGGGTCGGTGGACGATCCGGACTCTGCGCTCGGTCGCCGGGCCCGGTGGTGGCAGGAGGAGCTCGCGGACCTGCCCGATGTACTCGAACTGCCGACTGATCGTCCGCGGCCGCCGGTGGCATCGCTCCACGGTGCCGTCGTGGAATTCGGGGTGCCCGAGGGACTCGCGTCGTCGATCGACGGGTTCGCACGTCGCCATGGGGTCACCGCGTTCATGGTGCTGCACGCCGCCGTCGCGGTCGTGCTGTCCCGTCTCGCGGGTTCCTCCGACGTCGCACTCGCGACGCCGGTCGCAGGTCGTGGTCGCGCCGAACTCGATGCCCTGGTCGGCATGTTCGTCAACACCGTCGTCTTGCGCACCCAGGTCGACCCGGGTGCCACGTTCGGCGAGGTGATCGGGCAGGTCCGCGACACCGACCTCGACGCGTTCGCGGCTGCCGACGTCCCCTTCGAGCACCTCGTCGAGGTACTCGCCCCGACCCGCAGCGAGGCGTTCGCACCCCTCGCCCAGGTGATGCTGACACTGGAACAGTCCGCGATCGGCGACATCTCGGTGCCCGGCCTGACGGTCACGCCCGTCGAGGCGGGTGTTCCCGCCGCGCGATTCGACCTCATGATCGGAATGACGGCCGCACGCGACGCAGCCGGCGACCTGACCGCCCTGTCCGGGCGGATCGTCTACGCCACCGACCTCTTCGAGGATCGCACCGTCCGCCGTCTGGGTGAGCGGATCGTCGACGTCCTCACCACCGGTCTCGCCGACGACACGGTGGTGGTCGGCGACATCGACCTCGCCGACGCGACCGAGCGTGCCGCCATCGCGGACTGGTCGCGGGGTGCGGTGGTGGAGTTGGGGTGGGGTGGTCGTTCGGTGGGTTCGGTGGTGGCTGAGCGGGTGGGGTTGTCGGGGTCGCAGGTGGCGGTGTGGTGTGGGGATCGGGTGGTGTCGTATGGGGAGTTCGGTGGTTTGGTGGCGGGGGTTGCGCGGCGGTTGTTGGGTGTGGGTGTGGGGGTGGATTCTGCTGTTGGGGTGGTGATGTCGCGGTCGTTGGAGTTGTTGGTGGCGGTGCATGCGGTGGTGGTTGTGGGTGGGCGGTATGTGCCGGTGGAGGTGGATGCGCCGGTGGAGCGGGTGGGTTACATGTTGTCGACGGCGGGTGTGGGTGTGGTGTTGACGCGGGGGTCTGAGGAGGTGGTGGTGCCTTCTGGTGTGGAGCGGTTGGTGGTGGATTGTGGTGTGGGGTCGGGTGTTTCGGGTGTTGATGGTGGTGTGGAGTTGGGTGCGGTGGTGGATGAGGTGGGGGTGTTGTCGCCGTTGGTGGGTGTGTACACGTTGTTCACGTCTGGGTCGACGGGTCGGCCGAAGGGTGTGACGGTGTCGCATGGGGCGGTGGTGAATCGGTTGGGGTGGATGCAGTCGTTGTTCGGGGTGACTGGTGATGATGTGGTGTTGTGGAAGACGCCGGTGTCGTTTGATGTGTCGGTGTGGGAGTTGTTCTGGCCGTTGATGGTTGGTGCTTCGGTGGTGGTGGCGGAGCCGGGTGGGCATCGGGATCCGTGGTATGTGGCGTCGGTGGTGGAGCGGTTTGGTGTGTCGGTGTGTCATTTTGTGCCGTCGATGTTGTCGGTGTTTGTTGATGCGCTGGGTGGTTCGGGTGGTGTGGGTTTGGGGTCGTTGCGGCAGGTGTTCTGTTCGGGTGAGGCGTTGGGTGTTGCGGGTGTGGAGGGGTTGCGGGGGTTGGTGCCTGGTGTGCGGGTGGTGAATTTGTATGGGCCGACTGAGGCTGCGGTGGATGTGACGTCGTATGTGGTCGGCGGTGGTGAGGTGGTGGTGCCGATTGGTCGTGCGGTGCCGAATGTGTCGGTGTGGGTGTTGGATTCGCGGTTGCGGCCGGTTCCGGTGGGTGTGGTGGGTGAGTTGTATCTGGGTGGGGTGCAGGTGGCTCGGGGGTATGCGTCGCGGTCGGGGTTGACTGCGGAGCGGTTTGTGGCGGATCCGTTTGGTGGGTGGGGTTCGCGGTTGTATCGGACGGGTGATCGGGTGCGGTGGTCTGGTGTTGGTGAGTTGGAGTATTTGGGGCGTAGTGATTTTCAGGTGAAGTTGCGGGGGCAGCGGATCGAGTTGGGGGAGATCGAGTCGGTCCTGCAGACCGCACCCGGCGTGACCCAGGTGGTGGCGTCCGTGATGGCACTGCCCGCCGGCGAGCAGCTCGTCGCTCATCTGACCGGCGCCGACGTCGATCTCGATGTCGTCCGGACCGTTGCCGAGAAACTGCCGGGCTACATGCGTCCGACGTCCTGGGTGATCCTCGACGAGATGCCGTCGAACACCGCGGGCAAGATCGATCGCAAGGCACTCCCGCTTCCGATGTACGCGGCCGACGAGTACGTCGCCCCGTCGACACCCGCCGAGATCGCCGTCGCCGACGTCTTCGCCGATGTGCTCGGGGTCGACGAGGTCTCGGCCGGCACCAGCTTCTTCGACGCCGGCGGGAACTCGTTGGCAGCAACCCGTCTCGCGTCGCGACTGGGACGAACGCTCGGCATCCCGGTCACCGTGAGGGATGTCTTCGACGAGCCGACCGTTCGCGGCCTCGCCGCCCGCGTCGAACGTTCCGGCGCCGATCCCGCGGCGCTCGGCCCGGAGGTGGGCGAGAGGGCATCGTCGCCGCGTCCCGACATCCTGCCGCTCTCCAGTGCGCAACGACGCCTGTGGTTCATCAACCAGTACGAACCCGACGTCGCCTCGTACATCATCCCGTTCGGATTCCGTATCCGCGGGCAGGTCGACGCCGACGACGTCCGGTCCGCGATCGGTGATGTGATCGCGCGGCATGAGATCCTGCGGACCACCTACCCTCTCGGGCCGGACGGCCGACCGCACCAGGTCATCGCCGACGACGTCGACTTCGATTGGCGTCTGGTCGATTCCGATGCCGAGGCGATGGCCGTCACCGTGGTGCCGTACGACCTCACCCGGGACCTGCCGGTGCGGGCACGTCTGCACCGCGACCCGGCCGACGGTGCATTGCTCGTGCTTGCGATTCACCACATAGCAGCGGACGGGGCGTCGGGACCGGTCCTGGCCCGCGACCTGCTCGCCGCCTATGTCGCGCGACGTGACGGCCGCGCACCGGACTGGGCGCCCTTGCCTCGCCAGTACGCCGACCATGTCCTGGAACTCCGGCAGGGCGACGCGACCGCGGCCACCCGACGCCAGTGGTGGGCGGACCGCCTCGCCGGTGCTCCGGCGCTCCTCGAGTTCCCGACCACACACCCGCGGCCGTCGACCCGCGACACCCGCGGTGCCACGGTCGACTTCACGATTCCGGGTCGCACCGCGTCGGCCGCCGCCGATCTCGCCCGTGCCACCGGGACCACGACGTTCATGGTGCTGCACGCCGCGCTCGCGGCACTCCTGAGCCGCCTCTCCGGGAGCGGAGACATCGTCATCGGCACCGCCACCGCCGGCCGCGATGGCGAGACCGACGACCTGATCGGCATGTTCGTCAACACCGTCGCCCTGCGCAGCCGGGTCGCGACGGATGGCGGGTTCGCGGACCTCCTCCACGAGATCCGCGACGACGACCTCGACGCCCTCGCACACGCCGACGTGCCGTTCGACGAGGTGATCGACGCGCTCGGGATCACCCGGGCCGCGTCGTACGCGCCGCTCGTCCAGGTCCTGCTGACGACCACCGATACCGCAGACACCGCAACAATGCCCGCGGATCTGGCCACCGAGCTCGCCAGCCTCGACATCAGTCCGGTGCCCGTGACGGACGACTCTGCCAAGTTCGACCTCACGGTCGCGGTGCGCACCGACGGGGCGGCGGGCGCACCCTGGCGCGGCACCCTCACCTACGCCACCGACCTCTACGACTATGCCGACGCCCGGCGCCTGGCCTACCGATTCGTCGGCCTCCTCGTCCACGCGGTCGCCGACACCGCGACGCCGGTCGGCGATCTCGATCTGCTCGCCATCGACGAGGACACGGGGCCGCTGGTCTCCGGTGACCCGGACCCGGCCGTCGTGACCCTGCCCGAACTGTTCGCCGCCGCCGTCCGGTCCCGCGGCGACCACCCCGCCGTCATCGACGAGCTCGGCAGCTGGACGTATGACGAGCTGGACCACGCGAGTTCGCATCTCGCCGCCGAACTCACCGAGCACGGCGTCGGTCCGGACGACGTCGTCGTGTGCGCATTGGGACGGTCGGCACGGGCACAACTCGCGCTGTGGGCGATCGCCAAGACCGGCGCGGTGTACTGCCCGGTCGATCCCCGCCATCCCGCGGATCGCATCGCCCGCGTGGTGGGAGGCGCACGCGCCAAGGTGGGTCTCACCGACGGCTCGGTGCAGACGTCGGCCGGGGTGCACTGGATGCTTCTCGACGCCGACCGGGCCGCCGAGCTGAGGTCCCGAGCGCCTCGGCCGGCTCCCGCGATCCGGCGCCCGGTGTACCCCGACGACGGTGCGTACATGATCTTCACCTCGGGTTCGACCGGGATGCCCAAGGGTGTGCTCGTCACCCACCGGGGCCTGGCCGGCGTGGCCGCAGTGCTGCGTGACCGTCACGGTTCGGGGCCGCAGGCCCGATGGCTGGGTATCAGCTCACCCGCCTTCGACGCCGCGATCCTTGAGATCCTCGGCGCCTACGGCAGCGCGGCCACACTCGTCGTCGTCCCGCCGGAGATCTACGGTGGGCGTGAACTGGCCGACTTCGTCTCGACGCATCGCACGACACACGCATTCCTGGTGACCTCCGTGGCCGCCTCACTACCCGACCCCGCGTCGTTGCCGTTCACCAACGTGCTCGTCGGCGGCGAAGCCGTCCCCGACGCAGAGAAGGACCGCTGGGCCGCGCACACCGCCTTCCACAACGGTTACGGACCCACCGAGACGACGATCATCAGCGTCACCTCACCGGCGGTCGGCCTCGACGAACCGGTCCGGCTGGGACGTCCCGTGCCCGGCGCCACCGCGTACGTCCTCGACGGCCGGCTCCATCCGGTGCCGCCCGGCGTCGTCGGAGAGCTGTATCTCGCCGGCGGGGAGCTCGCCCGCGGTTACCACGACCGCCCGGCGCTCACGGCGGAGCGTTTCGTGCCGGCTCCGTTCGGATCACCGGGCAGCCGCATGTACCGCACCGGGGACCTCGTGCGCCGATCACGCACCGGCGAACTGACCTATGTGGGGCGCAGCGACTTCCAGGTGAAGCTGCGCGGCCAGCGCCTCGAACTCGGTGAGATCGAGGCGACGCTCACCGCACACCCGGCCGTGCGCAATGCGGTCGTCATCGGCGTGGGAGACCCTGTCACCGAGCTCGCAGGGTACGTCGAGCCCCTCGACCCGGATGGAGACCTCGACGTCGCGGATCTCCGCGAACAGCTCGCCGCGCAGCTGCCGCCCTACATGATTCCGGCGAAACTCCAGGTCCTGGAGCACCTTCCGTGCAATCCGGTCGGAAAGATCGACCGCAGGCAATTGCCGGAGATCGACACCGCCGACGCGACCGACGCCCACACACCGCCGTCGGGTCACACCGAACGAATCCTCGCCGCGATCGTCGCCGACATCCTCGACCTCGAGAAGGTCTCGGCCACTGCAGACTTCTTCGCCATCGGCGGGAACTCGCTGGCCGCGACCCGACTGAGCGCGCGTGCCGGAGACCAGTTCGGCGTCCGCCTGGGTGTCCGCGACGTCTTCGAGTCCCCGACCGTGCGCGGGCTCGCGCGCCGTATCGAGACCGCCTTCGACTCGGAGCCGCCGCAGGCGCCACTGGTGCGCGTCGTCGACCGCCCAGACCGGATTCCGTTGTCGTATGCGCAGCAACGCATCTGGTTCCTCAACCGGTTCGAACCGGAGTCGGCGGCCTACACCATCCCGTTGGCCGTACGACTACGCGGTCCGCTCGATCGGTCGGCGCTGCGCAACGCCGTCGTCGATGTGCTCGCGCGGCACGAGATCCTGCGCACAGTCTTCCCGGCCGACGCGGGTGAACCCTTCCAACGGATCCTGGACGTCGACGATGCCCGTGCGGCACTGCGGTGGGAAACCGACACGCTGACCGCCGATTCACTCACCGCCGACGATCTGCCCCTGCTCCTCGGTGAGCCCGGTTTCGACATCACCACCGAGATCCCGCTGCGCGTGCGACTACTGGCAGTAGGAGGCGACGGCCCGGACGGTGACGATCACCTCCTCGTCGTCCTTCTCCATCACATCGCGGCCGACGGCGAGTCGATGCGACCGTTGCTGTCCGACCTGTGGACGGCGTACCTCGCGCGTGCCGAGGGACGGCCGCCGGCGTTCACCGAGCTACCGGTCCAGTTCGCTGACCACGCACTGTGGCAACGGCAGACCCTCGGCGATGTCGACGCCCCGGACTCGGTGCTCGGCAAGCAGGTCGGGTACTGGGTCAACAGGTTGTCGGACCTGCCCGACCTCCTCCCGTTGCCGACAGATCGCCCACGGCCGCCGGTTGCCTCTCAGCGTGGCGGCCGTATCACCGCGGAGATCCCGGCCGACCTGGCCACCCGGATCTCCGCGGTGTCCCGGGATCGCGGGATCACCGACTTCATGACGATCCACGCAGCGCTCGCGATCCTCCTCGCCCGCCTGTCGGCGAGCCGCGACATCGCGATCAGCACGCCGGTCGCCGGGCGCGGCCACGCTCATCTCGACGACCTGGTCGGCATGTTCGTCAACACCCTGGTCCTGCGGACGGAGGTCGACCCGGCGATCGATGTCCGGGACTTCCTCGACCGCGTCCGCGTCGACGACGTCAACGCGCTCGCCCGCGCGGATGTCCCGTTCGACTACCTCGTCGACCGGCTGTCCCCGGCGCGATCCGAGGCCTTCGCCCCGCTGAGCCAGGTGATGCTGTCGGTGCTGCACGCCACGGGCACTGCTGGGACCGCCGACGCAGCCGAGGCCCCCGGCGGACTCCGTCTGGAACCTCTCGCGGTGTCCACCGGGACCACTCAGCTCGACCTGACCGTCGCGGTCAGCGTGGCCCCCCAGGGTGCGTGGCCGGTCGAGATCGTCTACGCGACAGACCTGTTCGACGCGTCGACCATCGAGGTGATGATCACGCGGCTGATCCGTGTGCTCGAGACTCTCACCGGTACGGAAATCGACGGTCGGCCGGTGGGCGAGATCGATCTGACCGACGACGCCGAGCGCACGCGGATCGCCGAACTGGTTTCCGGCCCGGACCTGTCCGTGCCGTGGTCGACGGTCTCCGAGGCGGTCGACGCCGCGGCCCGACGCACCCCCGGCGCGATAGCTCTGGTGGCGGGGGATCGGACGCTGACCTACGCGGAGTTCACCACCCGGGTGTCCGATCTCGCGCAGCGGCTTTCGGGCCACGGCGTGGGACCGGATGTCGCAGTGGGCGTGTGCATCCCGCGTTCGGTCGAGCTCGTCCTGGCGATCCACGCCGTGGTCGCCGCCGGTGGCGCCTACGTGGTCATCGACCCGGCAACGCCCGCGGAGCGACTCGCGGCGATGATCGACGCGGCGTCGATCTCGGTGATCCTGGCCGCAGACCCTCGACCCGAGGTCCTCGCCGGTGTCACACCGCACGTCCTGGTGGTCGACGCCGACACCCCGGTTGCCGACGACCACGCCGCGGCGGTGTCCCGCGCCGCATTCCGTCGGGTGGTCGACCCCGACAACGCGCTGTACACGCTGTTCACCTCCGGATCGACGGGAACACCCAAGGGCGTCACGGTCAGTCACCGGGCAGTCCTGAACCGTCTCGCCTGGATGCACATCCGGGAACCATTGAGCGACGACGACGTCGTGATGCTGAAGACCCCGGCCACCTTCGACGTGTCGGTGCCGGAACTGTTCGCGCCACTGATGGCCGGCGCCAGGCTGGTGATCGCCGAGGACGGTCGGCACATCGACCCGGCCTACGTCCTCGACGAGGTTAGGCGCCAGGGGATCACGTCGATCCACTTCGTGCCGTCGATGATGGCGGCGTTCGCCGAGTACGTCGGCGACAACCCCGAGCGGCGCGCGGCCCTGGCGACGTTGCGGCGCATCCACGCCTCCGGCGAGGCGCTGCCCGCGGCGACCGCGCATGCGCTGGGTGCGCTGGTCCCGGACGCGGACATGGACAACCTGTACGGGCCCACGGAGGCCGCGGTCGAGGTCACCGCTCACCGCCTCGGCACCGACGAGGTGACCGTGCCGATCGGCCGGCCGATCGCGAACACCACGACCTGGGTCCTCGACGACCGGCTGCAACCCGCACCGGTCGGGGTCGTCGGCGAACTCTATGTCGGCGGTGGGCAGCTGGCTCGCGGCTACGCGTCCCGACCGGATCTCACCGCCGAGCGCTTCGTCGCCGACCCCACCGGCCGTTCAGGCGCCCGTCTGTACCGGACCGGCGACCTGGTCCGATGGAATGCGGAAGGTGAACTCGAGTACCTCGGGCGCTCCGACTTCCAGGTGAAACTCCGCGGACAGCGCATCGAGCTGGCGGAGATCGAATCGATCCTGGCGCAGATCAACGGCATCACGCACGCCGCGGCGACCGTCCGCAACGGGCCGACGGGCGAGGTCCTGGTCGGTTATCTCGCCGGCGACGTCGACCTCGATGTGGTTCGGGCCCGCGTGGTCGAGACACTGCCGCAGTACATGCGGCCGACGCAGTGGGTGATCCTCGACGACGTCCCGCTGACCGCCACCGGCAAGCTCGACCGTCGTGCGCTGCCCGCTCCGGCCGCGGTGTCGGCCGAGTTCGTCCCGCCCGCCGACGGAATCGAGCGCGCTCTGGCGGCGGTCTTCGCCGACGTCCTGGCACTCGACGAGGTCTCGGTGACAGTGTCGTTCTTCGACCTCGGCGGGCATTCGCTTGCCGCACTGCGTGTCGTGGCCGGCGTCGCCGAACGTCTCGGGGTGGACATCGACATCCGTGACATCTTCCGCGCACCGACTGTACGAGAGCTCGCGCGTACGCTGACCCAGCGGCGTCTGTCGGTGCAACCGTTGAGCCGTCGTCGGCGCCCCGCGCAGATCCCGCTGTCGTATGCGCAGCAACGGATCTGGTTCATCAACCAGTTCGATGTGGCATCGCCGGTGTACAACATGCCCGTCGCCTTCGATGTGCTCGGCGAACCGGACCTCGCCGCGCTGCGCGAGGCCTTGCTCGACGTCATCGCCCGACACGAACCGTTGCGCACCGTCTACCCGATGGCGGTGGATGGGACACCGGTACAGCTCGTGCTCGGCACGAGCGACGTGGCAACCCGCCTGCGGTGGGACGAGACAGCCGATGTCGACGCCGCGATGGCGGTCTGCGCCGAGGGATTCGACGTCACCGTCGACCTCCCGGTGCGGGTCGCGATCGCGCCCGTCGACGGCGGATACCGCGTCGTCGTGGTGATCCACCACATCGCCGGCGACGCCGCATCCCTGCAGATCCTGACCGGGGAACTGATGGTTGCGTACCAGGCGCGAACGTCGGGAACGAATCTGCCCGCGCCGGAGCCGCTTCCGGTGGGTTACGTCGACCACACGCTTTGGCAGCGCGCGACTCTCGGCGACCTCGACGACCCGACCTCGCTGATGGCTGCCCAGTTCGACTACTGGTCGACGGCGCTCGACGGCATCCCCGCGGCCCTCGACCTTCCGACCGACCGGCCGCGGCCACCGGTGATCGATCACCGGGGCGCACGACTGCCGATCGAATTCGGGCCCGAACGCAGCGCCGCGGTCGCCCGTACCGCCCGGGCGCACGGGCTGACGCCGTTCATGGTGTGCCACGCCGCATTCGCCGCGGCGCTCGCCAGACTCGCCGACGTCGACGACGTGAGTATCGGTGCCGCGGTCTCGGGTCGAGGGCAGGCTGCGACGACGAGGATGATCGGCATGTTCATCAACACCGTCGTCCTGCGGACGGAGATCGGCGCCGACGACACCGTCGCCGATCTGCTCGATCAGGTACGCGACACCGATGCGGCGGCCTTCGCGCACGCGGACATCCCGTTCGAGACGCTCGTCGAACGCCTCACGCCCGTCCGGTCCACCGCGCACGCCCCGCTCGTCCAGGTCATGATCAACTACCTTGCCGACACCTCGGCCGGACACAGCGATCAGTTGGCGGTTATGACCGAGTTCGCGGACGGATTCCACGTGCAACCCGTCGATCCCGGGCCGCCGCCCGCCAAGGTGGACCTGACCCTCGGGCTCGCGGAGACGACCACCCCCGACGGGGCCGTCATCACCGGCGAGATCGATTACGCAGCAGCACTCTTCGATCCGGAGACGGTCGCGGTGTTCCGCGATGTCTTCGAGCGGATCATCGATGCGATCACCGCGGACGAACCGACCACCACCCTGCTGGGTGAGATCGACTTGGTGACCGAGGACGATCGTCGCCGGCTCGGTATCGAGGGAGCGCCGGGCGCGGTCGTCGTCGACACCTCCGGGCGGGCGCTGCCGGCCCGAATCCCCGGTGAACTGCGCACCGCCGGCGCATCGACCGGTGTGCTCGCACGGTGGCTGGATGACGGCGCGGAACCCCGGGTCGAGGTCCTCGGCCGGCTCGACCGTCAGGTCCGGAGAGGCGGGCTGCGCGTCGATCTCGACCTGGTCGAGACGGCCCTAGCCGGACTCGACGGTGTGCGAGCGAGCAGTGTCGTCGCTGTCCCGAGCGACGACGGCATCGAGATCCACGGGTGGGTGAGCGTCGACCGCGATGGCATCAGCGCCGACATCACCGCCGACGATGTTCGTCGCGCTGCCATCGAAGTCATTGCACCGCATTGTGTCCCGTCGGTCCTGGCCATCGTCGACGAGATCCCGGTCGGGGACGACGGACGACCGGACCACGCGAAGATGTCGGCGGTGATCCGGGAGGCCGGTCACGAGGCGCACGTCGCGGAGCAGCCGGTGGCGCCGGCCGGGGAGTGGGAGGAACTCGTCGCCGAGTGCATGTCCACGGTCACCGGGGTTGCGGTCACGAGCGCGGCCCAGGGATTCTTCGACGTCGGTGGGACGTCACTGTCCGCGGTCCGTCTCGTCGCCGAACTCCGTCGTCGCACGGGCATCCCGGTCGAGGTCGCCTGGGTGTTCGCCGGACCGACGCCTCGCGACCTCGGCGCGCGGCTGGCCGCACACCTCGAACCGGAACCCGTGGACGCGGATGCATCCGACCCGACGAACGGCGGCGTCGTCGTACCGCTGCGTCGGGAGGGTGCACGGAACCCGGTGTTCTGTGTGCATCCCGCCGATGGATTGGCGTGGTTGTTCGGTGGCCTGGCGCCGTATCTCGACGACCGACCGGTGTACGGACTCCAGGATCCGTATGTGGTGGCCGGCGATCTCCCCGACGCCACGGTGCACGATCTCGCCGTACGCTACGTCGACGAGATCCGACGCATCGCTCCCGAGGGCCCATACCATCTGCTGGGGTGGTCGATCGGTGGCCTGATCGCACAGGAGATGGCCGTCGAACTGCGGTTGCGCGGCGAGGACGTCGGATTCCTGGGTCTGCTCGACAGCTACCCGGCCGACGACGTCGAGCTGGCGCCGAGCTGGACGGACGACGGGGAGATGTCGGTGGACATCGACGCCCGAGAGCTGGCCTCGGAGTTGCTCGGCGGTTGGCGTGAGGTCATCGACGTCGACGAGCTCGTCGACCCCGACGACGCGGGATCGGTTGCGCCCGAGACGATCGCCGCCGCGATCCGGGACAAGGTCACCGGACTCGGACTGCTCGATGCGGAGTCCTTCGACCGGATGCTGACGCGTATGACGAGTTCTGCCGAGCGCACGATCTCGCACCGGCCACGACCGTACGACGGCGACACCATGCTCATCGTCGCCGCTGACAGCGACACCGAGGAATCGGCGGACGGAGGCCCGAACCGCTGGGCGCCCTACCTGGGCGGCGGCATCACGCGGATCGACATCGACACCGACCATCTCGGCATCGTCGGCAGCGACGCCCTGTCGGAGTTCGGACCGCGGATCGACGCAGCGATCAGCGACGCGGAGTCGCGGCGTCGGTGACGGCAGGCAGATCCGCCAGCACCGCGGGCAGCGGCTCGTCGTGCACGACCAGCAGACGCTGAGTGGCACGGGTCAGCGCGACATACAGGTCGCTGAGACCGCGCGGTGACTGGGCGATGATCGCGGCGGGCTCGACCACGATCGTGGTGTCGAACTCGAGACCCTTGCAGGTCCGGACCGTGTAGACCTTCGGGGCTGCCACACCCTTCGCGTCGAACGCGTCCGGGTCCAGGGCGGCGGCCACCACATCGACCAGCGTGTCGGGGACGACGACGGCCGTGAGTCCGTCGGGTTCGGCGAGATCGACGGCGTGGAACACGCCGGCCGCGATGTTCGCCGCGTCACCGGTGTCGTCCACCGCGATCGCCACCGGTTCGATACCGTTGCTGCGCAACGAGGTCGGCGCGGTCTCGCCGTTGCCGATCTCGTCGAGGACGCGAGCGGCGTAGGTCATGATCTCGCTGGGCGTGCGGTAGTTCACCGACAACTCCTTGAACTGCCAGCGTTTCGCGACGTACGGCTCGAGGACCTCACCCCACGACCGGGTGCCCGCTTCGTCGGAGGTCTGGGCGGTGTCACCGATGATGGTCATCCACCGATTCGGGATGCGGCGCATCACCATTCGCCATGCCATCGGCGAGAGCTCCTGCGCCTCGTCGACGATCACATGACCGAAGGTCCAGGTGCGGTCGCCGTAGGCGCGTTCGGCGGTGGTGGCGCGTCGGGTCTCGGTCTGACGCGACGCCAGTTGTTCGGCGTCGATCAGGTCGTAGGCCATCAGGATCTCGGGATCGAGCTCGTCCTCGAGATCCTGTGGGGCCGAACCGGTCAGGATGTCGAGAGCATCCTGCGCCTCGGCGAGCTGACGCCGCCAGCGTGCACGTTCGGCACGTTCGGCGTCGTCGGTGCCGTATCCGATGAGTTCGGCCAGCTCGTCCAGTAGTGGCACATCGGCGGGGGAGAAGTCCTCCCCGGTGATCGAGAAGGTGCGCGGTTCCCGCAGTAGCGCAGCCCGGTCGTCGTCCGACCAGCCGGGGGTGGCCCTACGAATGGCGCGCTCGTCGGTGAGCAACTCGCGCAGCATGTCCTGCGGCGTCAGCGTGGGCCAGAACTTCAGCAGCGCCGCACGGATGTCGGGATCGTGGCTCATCTCGTCGCGGATGTCGGCAATGTCGGCGGGGCTCAGGAGCTGCGAACCGTCGAGCAGGCTGGAACCGATGGTCGAGGCATGACGTCGGGCGAGCTCGGCGAGACCGGCCTTGAGGAAGGCGTTCTGGGACTGGTTGTGCGCGCGGCGTGTCGAACGGGCCTTGGCCCGTGCTGCCTTGACCAGTTCGGAGTCGATCTCGACCCGGTAGCTGTCGAAATCCACCGGCTCCGGCCGGGACGGCAACGACTGCTTGGCCCGCACCGCACGTTTGAGGACGTCGACCATCCGGAGGCCGCCCTTGACGCCGGTGGTGACCCGCGGGTCCTCGCTGCGGGCCCGGACACCGGGGAACAGGTCGCCGATCGTCGAGAGCAGGACACCGGACTCGCCGAGGGACGGCAAGACCTGACCGATGTAGCTGAGGAAGTCGTCGTTCGGTCCGATGATGAGAATGCCGCTGCGCGAGAGGATCTCACGATGCGTGTAGAGCAGGTAGGCGGCGCGGTGCAGCGCCACGGCCGTCTTGCCGGTTCCCGGCCCGCCCTGGATGACCGTCACGCCCCGGTGCGTCGACCGGATGATGAGGTCCTGCTCCCGCTGGATGGTCTCGACGATGTCGGTCATCTCGCCGGTACGCGCCGCGTTGAGGGCGGCGACGAGAGCGGATTCGTTGACGACGTCGCCGTGACCGAAGTCGTCGAGCAGGGCGTCGCCTGCGGTCAGCGATTCGTCGCTGACCCCGCGGACCTTGCGGCTGCGGGTGCGGATGTGGCGACGGCGGGCGACATCCTCGGGGGCAGCCGGCGTGGCCAGGTAGAAGGGACGTGCGAGTGGTGCGCGCCAGTCGAGCAGCAGCGTCGCGTCGGTCGCGGTGTGGTCGTGAGTACCGTCGTCGCCCAGGCCGTCGTCGAGCACACCGATACGGCCGATCCGCCGGATCTCGCCGTCGTCGAGGTCGAGGCGCCCGAAGTACAGATTGTGTTCGGCGGCATCGAATTTCGCGAGGTCCTCGTTGTACATCCGCTCGTAGGACTCGCGCTCCGAGAGCGCCTGCGGGGTTTCGCCGCGCTCGCTGAGGGTCGAGGACAGGCGGCGCTGCGTGGTCCGGCGCATCCGGTCGAGACGGCCGTAGACGCGGTCGAGATGTTCCTGTTCCTCGCTGATCCGAGGGTCGGTGTCGGGGGACAGTGCGGTCACGCCACAACTCCTCGCGCATTGACGGGCCACGCCGACCGTGACAGTCCGGCAGCTCTGATCAGTCCAGTGACCCGGGTCGCGTGATCCGCGATCGCCAGGCGAGCGCAGACCTCGGCCGCCGAGCCGTGTAGATCGGGGTCGCCGAGATGCCGCGCCAGCCACCCGAAGACACCCGCCTGGCTGCCGAACGGCAATGGCGTCCCGGCCGAGGGGTCGGCCAGGACTCCGTGACGCGACACGTAGATGTCGAACTCGTCCGGAGAGGCGGGACCGTCGGCGGGCAGCCGAGGTTCACCGAGAATGAGGGGATGGTCGTGCGTGTTCACTGTCCGTCGATCGTAGTTGGGTTCGGTGAGATCCAGCGCCTCGGTCTGCCGGGGTGAGAGCCAGGCGGCCACCGCCTCCAACGAGCCGTGACCTGTGTGAACGGGTGCCGCGGGCACGTATCCACGTGCCGCGACGTGTGCGGAATGGCCGACTGTGATGTTGGCGACCCGCACCGGCGTCAGATGCAGGACGCCGGCGGGGTCGAGGTGACCGAGCTTGCGGCGCAACACGCTCGACGCCGCGTTCGAGCCGACCGCGACCACCAGACGCGTACCGGGTGGGGGAGCAGTCGGCGGGTCCCGCTCGACCACAACGGACGCGGACACCCAGGGATAGTTCTCTGGTGGGTGTGCCGCGTCCGTGTGGTGGTCGGTGGTGCTCAGCGTCGTACTCGCATCCGGCTACCGGGCAGGACGGTCAGCCGCGCGCCTTGCGCCAGCGCTTGCGGCCCTCGTCTGCGGTGTACGCCGCGGTCTCCTCGGCAGCGGCCGCGAGATGGCGGGCGGACTCGGCGAGCTCGGCCGACCGGGCGCGCGCGAGTTCGGCGAACTCGGCCGAGCGGTCCCGTGCGATGTCGGCGAACTCGGCCGAACGGTCGCGGGCCACGTCGGCGAACTTCGGCGCGTTCTTCGCCGCCTGCTTCTTGGCCTTCTTCGCGCGCTTCTGCGCCTGCTTGGCCAGCTTCGGTCCCCGCTTGCGGGCGGTCTCGGCCAGTTCCGACGATCGATCGAGTGCGGCGTCGGCCAGGGTCGACGAGCGGACCAGGGCAGCGTCGGCGAGCACAGGTGCACGATCGCGCAGACGGTCGGCGACCTCGGCCGCGGTGTCGGCGGCCCGTTCCGCGATCTCGAGCGACCGCTTCTGCGCGGACTCGGCCAGTTCAGGAGCGTGCTCGCGGAACTTGGCGGCGGCCTCGGCCGTCCACTCCGCGGAACGCTCCGACAGGACGTGTGCACCCTTGCTCAGAAGGTCACCGGCTTCAGCTGACCGCTCGCCGACGATCTCGGCGCCCTCATGGCCGCGCTCGACGAGGGTGTCCCAGGTGGAGTGGCCGGCGGCGGAGCCGATCGGGAGTGCCGCGGCGACGGCACTGGCCTTCTGCTTGCCACGCCACGCGAGCGACGGCTTGCCCTCGGTGTCCACCGCGGCCAGCAGAACGCCGCCGAGGAGACCGATGTTCCTGATGAACGCGTCGCGCTGGGCTTCCTTGCGGACCGGGTCGGCCTCGTTCCAGAAGTCCGTGCCGGCGGCCGTCGTCGGGATCAGGGTTCCGGCCAGCACGACCGAGGCGAGGCGCGGGAATTTGCCGGTCGCCAGCAGGATGCCGCCACCGATCTGTGCCGCGGCGTTGATCTGCACCAAGGTCTCGGTGTTCTCCGGGACCTTGTCTGCGACCTCCGGCGGCAGTGCGGTGCGCGCCTTGTCGACGAGCGGCGCCGCGGACTGCGCGATCGGTTTCGGGCTCCGAATGGCGTCGACGCCACTGGCGACGAACGCAGACGCAAGGAGCGGGCGGGCGATACGGCGGAGAATCATCGGTCACAACCTTCTTCGATCGAGTGCGGTTCGAGATCCGTCGGGGTACAGCGCATTTGTGGCCTGATCAACGCTACCCGCCCTCCGGATACATGCAGGTGAATCGACTCTTCGTGATCCGTTCGGGAACTTCGGGAGCACCGAGGTCACGATCGGGAGAGCGTTTCGGGTGTCAGATATCCGGAGAGACCCATGCCCAAACCTGAAGCAAACCCGCCTCTTTTCCGTAAACCCACCCCGGCACGAGGGGGCGCGTTTACGGAGGAGAGGTGGGTTTTGCGGATGTCACCAGCCGCGTTCGCGCCATTCCTGCAGAGACGGACGCTCGGCACCGAGGGTGGTGTCCTTCCCGTGTCCCGGGTAGACGACGGTCGAGTCGCCGAAACGGTCGAACAGCTTGGTGGATACGTCCTCGATGAGGGTGTCGAAGTCCTCGGACTTCCAGGTCTTGCCGATGCCGCCGGGGAACAGACAGTCGCCGGTGAACAGATGGACGGTGTCGCCGTCGGTCAGGGCCAGGGCGATGGAACCCGGGGTGTGGCCGACGAGATGGATGGCCTCGAAGCGCAGGTCGCCGACCTCGATCACGTCGCCGTCGTCGACGAGACGATCCGGTGTGACCGGCAACTCGGGGGCGTCGAACCGGCCGGCAGCGGTGGGGACACCGGTGTGTTCGGCGACGGCGGCGAGCGCCTGCACGTGGTCGAAGTGCTGGTGGGTAGTGAAGATCAGTGCGGGCTTCCCGCCGATGGCGTCGAGGGTGGCGATGATCGTGTCCGCATCGTTCGCGGCGTCGATGATCAGCTGGTCGCCGGTGGCCTTCGAGGTCACCACGTACACGTTGTTGTCCATCGACCCGACGGACAGTTTGACGATGGTGGCCGAGTCCAGAGTGCGTCGCTGCGGGGTCTTCGATTCGGAGAGATCGCCGGTGTAGGAGTCGCTGATCGGTGTCGCTGAGGTCATGCGACAAGGCTATGACACCGCTCGGCGGGTGTGTGACGCTCGCGACGGTCGGGCGTGGTCGGGGCGCGGGTATCGTGGACTATCGGTCCGATGGTGTATGCGCGGATGGCGAGACCGATCGTCCGGCCCGCGGGCCTCGAATCCTATCCGGGCCTACGCATGCGGAACAGAATTGTCGGTGCCTGTCGTTACGGTGCCCATGCGCCACCCGTGCGCCCCGGTGAGTTTGAGAAGACTCTGAGTTGAAAAGAATGTTAGGACTGCAGTGGTTGATCGTCTGATCGTCCGAGGTGCCCGCGAACACAATTTGCGCGGCATCGATGTCGACCTCCCTCGGGACAGCCTCATCGTGTTCACCGGGTTGTCGGGGTCGGGCAAGTCGTCCCTCGCCTTCGACACGATCTTCGCCGAGGGGCAGCGCCGCTACGTCGAGTCGCTGTCGGCCTACGCGCGGCAGTTCCTGGGCCAGATGGACAAGCCCGACGTCGACTTCATCGAGGGTCTGTCACCGGCGGTGTCCATCGACCAGAAGTCGACCAACCGCAACCCGCGATCGACGGTCGGCACCATCACCGAGGTCTACGACTACCTCCGTCTGCTGTATGCCCGTGCAGGTAAGGCGCACTGTCCGATCTGTGGCGAGGCGATCGCCAAGCAGACGCCGCAGCAGATCGTCGACCAGGTGCTCGCCATGGAGGAGGGCACCCGCTTCCAGGTTCTCGCACCGGTGGTCCGTACCCGTAAGGGCGAGTTCGTCGACCTCTTCGCCGAACTACAGACCCAGGGCTTCTCACGCGCCCGCATCGACGGCGTCGTCCACCAGCTGACCGACCCGCCGAAGCTGAAGAAGCAGGAGAAGCACGACATCGAGGTCGTCGTCGACCGCCTCGTCGTCAAGGCCGGCGCCAAGCAGCGTCTCACCGATTCGGTGGAAACCGGTCTGCGTCTCGCCGACGGCATCATCGTGCTCGACTTCGTCGACCTCGAAGAGGACGACCCGAATCGCGAGCGCCGGTTCTCCGAGAAGATGGCGTGCCCCAACGCCCACCCGATCGCGATAGACGACCTCGAGCCGCGCTCGTTCTCGTTCAACTCGCCCTACGGTGCCTGCCCCGAGTGCGACGGCCTCGGGATCCGCAAGGAGGTCGATGAAGAACTCGTCGTGCCCGACCCGGAGATGAGCCTCGCCGAGGGCGCGATCGCGCCGTGGTCGACCGGTCACAACGCCGACTACTTCCTGCGCCTGATGTCGGGTCTTGCCGACCAGATGGGCTTCGACATCAACACCCCGTGGAAGAAGCTGCCGGTCAAGGCTCGTCGAGCGTTGCTCAACGGCAGCGACCACCAGGTGCACGTGAAGTTCCGCAACCGCTACGGACGCACCCGCTCGTACTACACCGAGTTCGAGGGCGTCATGTCGTTCCTCGCCCGGCGGATGGACCAGACCGAGTCCGAGCAGATGAAGGAACGCTACGAGGGGTACATGCGCGACGTGCCGTGCCCCGCCTGCCAGGGTGCGCGTCTGCGCCCGGAGATCCTCGCGGTCACCCTCGACCATCCCGAGTACGGCCCGAAGTCGATCGCCGAGGTCTGTGCGCTGTCGGTCGCCGACTGCGCGAACTTCCTCGACAACCTCCACCTCGACGAGCGTCAGGCCGCGATCGCCGGCCGCGTGCTCAAAGAGGTCCAGGCACGTATCCGCTTCCTGCTCGACGTCGGACTGGAGTACCTGTCGCTGTCGCGTGCGGCCGGATCGCTGTCGGGCGGCGAGGCCCAGCGCATCCGCCTCGCGACGCAGATCGGCTCCGGACTCGCGGGCGTCCTCTACGTCCTCGACGAGCCGTCGATCGGTCTGCACCAGCGCGACAACCGTCGACTGATCGAGACCCTCACCCGACTCCGCGACCTGGGCAACACGCTGATCGTCGTCGAGCACGACGAGGACACCATCCGGTCCGCCGACTGGATCGTCGACATCGGTCCCCGAGCCGGTGAGCACGGCGGTCACGTCGTGCACAGCGGCAGCTACAAGGACCTGCTGAAGAACCGCCAGTCGCTGACCGGTGCGTACCTCTCGGGCCGGGATTCACTCCCGGTCCCGGAGATCCGCCGGCCGATCGACCGCAAGCGTCAGCTGACCGTCGTCGGTGCACGTGAGCACAACCTGCGCGGGATCGAGGTGTCGTTCCCGCTCGGCGTCATGACGGCGGTGACCGGTGTGTCCGGCTCCGGCAAGTCGACGCTGGTCAACGACATCCTCGCGACCGTGCTCGCCAACAAGCTCAACGGCGCACGTCAGGTGCCCGGCCGCCACACGCGGATCAAGGGACTCGACAACCTCGACAAGCTCGTCCAGGTCGACCAGTCGCCGATCGGACGCACCCCGCGATCCAACCCGGCGACCTACACCGGCGTCTTCGACAAGATCCGCACACTGTTCGCGGCCACCACCGAGGCCAAGGTGCGCGGCTACCAGCCGGGCCGGTTCTCGTTCAACGTCAAGGGCGGCCGCTGTGAGGCCTGCACCGGCGAGGGCACGATCAAGATCGAGATGAACTTCCTGCCGGACGTCTACGTCCCGTGCGAGGTCTGCCACGGTGCCCGCTACAACCGGGAGACCCTCGAGGTCCACTACAAGGGCAAGACCATCGCCGAGGTGCTCGACATGCCGATCGAGGAGGCCGCCGACTTCTTCGAGCCGGTCGCCTCGATCCATCGCTACCTCAAGACCCTCAACGATGTCGGTCTCGGTTACGTCCGCCTCGGACAGCCGGCCCCGACCCTGTCGGGCGGCGAGGCGCAGCGCGTGAAGCTGGCTGCAGAGCTGCAGAAGCGGTCGATGGGACGCACGGTCTACATCCTCGACGAGCCGACCACCGGCCTGCACTTCGAGGACATCAAGAAGCTCCTCGCGGTGATCAACGGCCTCGTCGACAAGGGCAACACGGTCATCACCATCGAGCACAACCTCGACGTCATCAAGACGGCCGACTGGGTCATCGACATGGGACCCGAGGGTGGTAGCGGCGGCGGCACGGTCGTCGCCGAGGGCACGCCCGAGGACATCGCGGTCGCGCCGGGCAGCCACACCGGCAAGTTCCTCGCCGAGATCCTCGAGGTCGACGAGACGGTCGCGTCAGCGGGCTGACAGGCACAGCAGAATCGCCACTTCCATTGCAGCAGCGCTGGTTCAGCCAGCACCTCTGCTCGAAAGTGGATCTCAATGCGGGAACGCAAGTGCGCTCCCGGGTATCGGAGGGCCTTGTCCCGTTGAATCGATGTATGTCAATATTGACGGGTGTCGAATAAGAACTTGCTTCTCTTGCCAGGCCGCGGCCTGAGTGGTGACGAGACCGGAGCGGTTACCCCGCTGCTGAAGGCGCTCGCGGATCCGGTTCGGCTGCGGTTGCTGTCGGAGGTCGCCGCGCATCCGGGAGGTGAGGCGTGCGTGTGCGACATCTCCGGGCCGTTCGAGCTGTCGCAGCCGACGATCTCGCATCATCTCAAGGTGCTGCGTCAGGCGGGTCTGGTGACGAGCGAACGCCGCGCGACCTGGGTGTACTACCGTGTGAACACCGAAGCACTGCAACAACTGTCGGTCCTGCTGGGCGATCTCGCCATGGTTGTGGGGGAAACTCGTTCGTGCGAGGCCGACCAGTGACCACCACCGACACCGCGGTCGCGGCGAAGTTGTCGATGCTCGACCGGTTCCTGCCGGTGTGGATCGGCGCAGCAATGGTCGCGGGCCTGATGCTGGGCCGCACCGTTCCCGGCCTGGGTGACGCCCTGGCGGCCGTGGAGATCGACGGCATCTCGCTGCCAATCGCTCTCGGACTGCTGATCATGATGTATCCGGTGCTGGCCAAGGTGCGCTACGACCGACTCGACTCGGTCACTGGCGATCGTCGCCTGCTCCTGGGATCGCTCCTGCTGAACTGGATCGTCGGACCCGCGTTGATGTTCGCGCTGGCCTGGCTTCTGCTCCCGGACCTACCGGAATACCGGACCGGACTGATCATCGTCGGTCTGGCGCGCTGTATCGCGATGGTCATCATCTGGAACGACCTGGCGTGCGGCGACCGCGAGGCGGCTGCCGTCCTCGTCGCACTGAACTCGGTGTTCCAGGTGATCATGTTCGCCGTGCTGGGCTGGTTCTACCTTTCGGTGCTACCCGGATGGCTCGGCCTGGAACAGACGACCATCGACACCTCGCCGTGGCAGATCGCGAAGTCGGTGCTGATCTTCCTCGGAATCCCGTTGATCGCCGGCTATCTCACCCGCCGCATCGGCGAACGGGCCAGAGGCCGCGAATGGTACGAATCCTCGTTCCTCCCGCGATTGGGGCCGTGGGCCCTCTACGGTCTGCTGTTCACCATCGTCATCCTGTTCGCCTTGCAGGGGGAGCAGATCACCTCTCACCCGTGGGACGTCGTGCGGATCGCGCTGCCGCTGCTGATCTACTTCGCGGTGATGTGGGGTGGCGGATTCGTCCTCGGCGCCGCGATGGGGCTGGGTTACGCACGGACCACCACGCTGGCGTTCACCGCCGCCGGCAACAACTTCGAACTCGCCATCGCCGTCGCGATCGCGACCTATGGTGCGACCTCCGGCCAGGCTCTCGCCGGGGTCATCGGGCCACTGATCGAGGTCCCGGTTCTCGTCGCCCTCGTCTATGTGTCCCTGGCGTTGCGGAAACGCTTCACAACTCCCACTGCTACTAGCCTAGATGTGTCGAAGGAGCCTGCTCGCGATGTCTGAGAATGCGTTGGACGAACACCTACGTCGCGGTGAACACCGCGAGCAGCCCGAACTGTTGATGCCTCATACCGTGTTGGCCCGTACCGCCGCCGACTTGGCCGCCAAGTACGAAGGGGTGGTGTCTCGCCAGACGGTAGAACGCTGTGTCTTCGAGTCCTACACCGTGTTACGGCGTACCTCCCGGGTGCATACGCATCTGACGACCTTGGCGGGCCGGTTCGCGGCTGATCGGTTACGCGCCCTCGCCCAGGCTGAGGGCGCGGTGCCCAAGGATGTGCCCGAGGTTCTCTTCATCTGCGTGCAGAACGCCGGCCGCTCGCAGATGGCCGCAGGATTGTTGACCCATCACGCCGCTGGGCGGGTACACGTGCGCTCAGCCGGGTCAACACCCGCGCACTCGATCAACCCGACCGTCGTCGAAGCAAGGAGCGAGATCGGCGTCGACTTGGGTACGCAGTACCCCAAACCGCTAACCGACGATGTGGTCGCCGCCGCCGACGTGGTCGTAGCGATGGGTTGCGGCGACGCGTGTCCGATCTATCCCGGTAAGCGGTATCTCGACTGGACGGTCTCCGATCCTGAAGGCCGTCCACTAGGCGAGGTTCGCGCCATCCGCGATGACCTTGATGCCCGGGTTCGCGAGCTCCTTGCCGAGCTCACGGCCGACCGTGTGTGACTTTCCGAGCTTTCCTCCACAGCTGAAAGGGCCTGTGTTTCATGTCTTCCTCTCGACCTAGCGTGCTGTTCGTGTGCGTCCACAATGCTGGCCGCTCACAGATGGCCGCGGGGTTCCTCACCGCTCTGAGCCAGGGCAGTGTCGAGGTCCGCTCCGCCGGATCTGCTCCCGCCGACTCAATCAATCCCGCCGCTGTCGCGGCGATGGCCGAAGTCGGTATCGACATCTCCGCGCAGTCACCGAAGATCCTCACCCCCGACACGGTCGAATCCTCCGACGTGGTGATCACCATGGGCTGTGGCGATGCATGTCCAGTATTCCCCGGCGTCAGGTACCGCGACTGGGCCCTCGACGACCCAGCCGGCCAAGGCATTGACGCGGTCCGCCCGATCCGCGATCAGATCCGCGGACTCGTCGAGGACCTCCTCGACGAACTCGTACCCGCCGACCAGCAGGTCGGCCGGTGAGCACGACACCGCAGGTGCTGTTCGTGTGCGTGTCCAATCGCGGCAAATCGGTGATGGCCGAACATCTCACACCGACAGTCACCGCCCGGATCACCCCATCCTCGGCCGGCACCAGCGCGAAGATCGGCGGCCAGGTCAACGACCTGTCCGCCCAGGTGCTCGCCGAAGTCGGCGCCACCGTGGACGGACATCAGCCGCGCCAACTCACCGACGAACTGATGCAAACTGCAGATCTCGTCGTGGTGGTCGGCACCGCCGACGTCACCCCACCCGACGGCGTCGCCCTCGAGGTGTGGAACACCGACGAACCCTCCGAACGGGGCATCGACGGCATCGAACGGATGCGGTTGATCCGCGACGACATCACCGCCCGGATCCGCGCCCTCGCCGACCGCATCGCGCGGTAGGCGGGAGCGCGGGCTGAACGTCGGGCTCAGCAGCAGGCCGTGCGCGCTTCGGCCGGTTCGGCGGCGCTGCCACCGCAGCACACCGAACCCTGCTCGGCGTCGTCGGCGGCGGCGTTCTGTTCCAACAGTTTCGGGCTGGTGCCGAAGGTGTCGGAGTCGGCGAGCACGGTGTAGACCTCCCACTTCTCGTTCGCCGGGCCGGTCACCCAGACCTTGTCCTGGGTTGCGAAACAACAGGTGGAGTTGATCTCCTCCTGCGTGAACAGGCCCTCCCCGGACAGCCTGGCGATCTCGGCGTGCACCTTCTCGCTCGATTCGACCTCGACGCCGAGGTGGTTGATCGTGCCGCCCTGGCCGGGGTTCTCTAGCAGCACCAGTTTCAGCGGCGGCTCGACGACCGCGAAATTGGCGTATCCCGGCTTGCGTTTGGCCGGGGTGGTGTTGAACAGCTTGGAGTAGAACTCGATCGCGGTATCGAGATCATCGACGTTGAGCGCCAACTGCATACGGGACATGACCATCACCTTCACCTGTGAGACATATATCGAACTGCGGTCACTCTGCAGCGTGCCCACCTTTTCGACATATGTCAAGTAGGGGCGTACGATCTGGTCATGCCGAAGCCCTTGCCGATGGTCGACATCAGCGCCCCGATCTGCTGCGCACCGGTATCGGCGGCACCGCTCGATGACGACACCGCGCTGCAGATCGCGTTGCGGCTCAAGGCGCTTGCCGATCCCGTTCGGATCAAGCTCGTCTCAATCCTGCTTACCGACACCGGTGACGGGACCTGCACCTGCGACCTCGCGACCGCGGTCGGCCTCACCGAAGCCACCACCAGTCACCACCTGGGGCAGCCCCGCAAAGCCGGCATGGTCACCCCCGAGCGCCGCGGCATGAACGTCTACTACCGAGCGCAACCGGACTCGTTGGAAGCACTACGCAACGTTCTCAGCGCTACGACGGGTTGCTGTTGAACGGCGACGGCACGAACTGAGCGAGCCTTATCCGGGTGTCCTTTTGGCAGGCCAACTCCGGTGTCTTTCAGCAGGTCAGCGAGCATGGCGAGCAATCCAGCTCGGCTGGTGGCGGGCAGATCGGATCGGTGATCACGGCGTGGCCGGCGCCAGCGAGGGCGGTGATGCGGGCGGCGACGCTGACCGCGTGCCCGAACAGGTCTCCGTCGCGGACGACTGCGCTGCCGTAGTGGATCGATCCCGGCGCGTAGGGCGATGAATCCGTCTTGACCGGCGGCCGCGGCCGCGGGGGCGGTGATCGTGGCGAGGATCACTTGGGGGGCGTCGGCGGTGAGCATCACCGCATCGCCGATGGCCTTGACCAGCCGCGTGCCCGGTCGTAGAGCCTGCCTGCCAGGTCTGAGAGGCCAACCGTATGGCCAGTTCTGCGGCTTCCTGGTCGCCGCAGAACTCGGTGAACACGCTGTATCCGGCGAGGTCGACGAACGCCACCGCGACGTCACGCTGCTCGAGCTCGGCGAGCTCGTCCGAGGGAGGGCCATGGTGATGCCCGTGCAGTGGTGGCGTGGTCATCGGTCACCAGCACGGCGGGCACGGAACCGGGCGAGCGCAGGGTTCTCGCGGACCGTGATGTCGGTCAGAGGCAAAGACGTCAGGCGCAGGCGGAGTTCGCCACGGGGGATGAACCGGTGCGGTGCCCCTTCGAGGTTGTGCAGCAGCCGCGCCGGTGCGCTGCCGAGCAGGTCGTAGCCGACCAGCATTCCGCCGGGCGCGAGCACTCGGGCGGCCTCGGCGAGTGCGCGTTCCCAGTCGATGACGTGGTGCAACATGATGAACGAGACGACGGTGTCGAAGCTTCCGTCCTCGAACGGCAGGGCTGTGGCGTCGGCGACCTGGGCGTGAGCGCGGGCCCCGAAACCCTGCAGCCGATCGCTGGCGGCGGCGACCATGACCGGGTCGAAGTCGGTGACGGTCACATCCACGAGTTCGTCGGGGTTGGTGGTGAGGATCTGTTCGGTCATCGCGCCGGCGCCGCCACCGATTTCAAGGACCCGGCCTCGGGGATGGATGCCTTGCAGCGCCCACGGGAGTACCCACCTGCCGGTGGCCGCCTGCCACGGTGCGCTGCGGCAGAACAGAGACTCGATCGTCGACATCGACGGCATACCAACAGCTCCCACCATCTCGCCCGGCCGCGCCTGCTGCCACTTCTTCGTGATGATTCGATTACAGCACACAATGCCGCTATCATCGTCATATGACGATGAATGAGTGCTCGGTGGCGACTGGGGCGGACCTCGATCCCGCGGTGGCGTTGTTCCACAGCCTCTCCGATGGGACCCGTCTGGCAATCGCAACCCGCCTCGCGCACGGTGGCGAGGCCCGGGTGGCGGATCTGATGGCGGAGCTGGGGTTGGCGCAATCGACGGTCTCCGCGCACGTGGCGTGCTTACGGGACTGTGGGCTCGTCGAAGGCCGCCCGCAGGGGCGGCAGGTGTTCTACAGCCTGGCCCGACCGGAGCTGATGGACGTGCTCGCCGCCGCCGAAACCCTCCTGGCAGCGACCGGAAACGCGGTTGTGTTGTGCCCGAACTACGGCACCGACGCCACCACCTCCTGCTGCACAACGGGCGACACGAAGGCGGGGGTGCGGCGATGAGCGACGCATGCGGATGCGGGCACGACGAACCGGCCAGTGAGGACGAGCAGGCTCCGGAGCACTGGTGGCAGGTGCGGGAGCTGCAGGCTGCCGCCGCGGCCGCGGTGTTCCTGCTCGCCGCGTACATCACCAGCTGGTCCGGCGGCCCCGAACCGGTCGCGCTCGCCCTGGAGTGGGTGGCGCTGCTGATCGGGGCGTGGACATTCGTCCCCTCGACCCTGAGCCGGTTGGCGAAGGGCAAAATTGGCGTCGGCACCCTGATGACGATTGCTGCGGTCGGCGCGGTGATCCTCGGCGAGGTCGGCGAAGCCGCGATGCTCGCTGTGCTGTTCTCCATCAGCGAAGGCCTTGAGGAGTACGCCGTCGCCCGCACCCGCCGCGGGCTGCGGGCGCTACTAAATCTGGTCCCGGACTCCGCGACCGTGCTCCGCGACGGCACCCCGGTCACCGTCTCCCCGGCGGAATTGGCCGTCGGGGACCAGATGTTGGTCAAACCCGGCGAGCGGATCGCCACCGACGGCACCATCACCGAAGGCCGCACCGCACTGGATGTTTCGGCGATCACCGGCGAATCCGTGCCTGTCGAAGCCGGACCCGGCACGCAGGTCTACGCCGGGTCGATCAACAGCACCGGCGCCCTGATCGTGCATGTCACCAGCACGGCGGAGAACAACTCGCTGGCCAAGATCGTGCAGATCGTCGAGGCCGAACAGTCCCGCAAGGGCGACGCGCAACGCCTCGCCGACCGGATCGCCAAGCCCCTGGTACCGGCGATCATGATCTTCGCCGCCGCCATTGCGATCCTCGGCTCCCTGCTCGGTGACCCGGCCACGTGGATCGAACGGGCCCTGGTCGTGCTCGTCGCCGCGTCGCCGTGTGCGCTGGCGATCTCTGTGCCGGTGACCGTGGTCGCGGCGATCGGCGCCGCCAGCAAGATCGGCGTCCTGGTCAAAGGAGGTGCCGCCCTCGAAGCCCTCGGCCGGGTCCGCACCGTCGCCCTCGACAAGACCGGCACTCTGACCGCGAACCGGCCCACCGTCGTCGACATCGCCACCACCCCCACCGACACCGCTGCTCCTAGCACCGGGAGCAGCCTGGGCGACCGCACTCCGGGCCAGGAGCGGGTGCTCGCCGTCGCCGCGGCGCTGGAAGCGCACAGCGAACACCCGCTCGCCCGCGCGATCCTCGCCGCCCACGGCGAGACCACCGCCGCGCGCGATGTGCAGGCTGTTCCCGGGGCCGGCCTGACCGGCCTCGTCGACGGACGGCCCGCGCGGCTGGGCCGTCCCGACTGGATCGAGCCCGGCCCGCTCGATGAGCGGGTCGCGGCCATGCAGGCCGACGGCGCCACCGCCGTCCTGATCGAACACGACGGTCAGGTCATCGGCGCGGTCGCCGTCCGTGACGAGCTTCGCCCCGAAGCCGGCGCGGTAATCGAGCACCTGCACCGCATCGGCGCCACGGTCGCGATGCTCACCGGCGACAACACCGCCACCGCCAACGCGCTGGCGAAGATCGCCGGCATCGACGACGTACACGCCGACCTCCGCCCCGAAGACAAGGCCCGCATCATCGGCGACCTCCGAACGAACTCGTTCACCGCGATGGTCGGCGACGGCATCAACGACGCTCCCGCCCTGGCCACCGCCGACCTCGGCATCGCCATGGGCGCAATGGGATCGGACGTAGCGATCGAAACCGCCGACGTCGCCCTCATGGGCGAAGACCTCCGCACCCTCCCGCAGGCACTCGATCACGCCCGCCGCGCCCGGAAGATCATGCTGCAGAACGTCGGCCTGTCCCTCGCCCTGATCGCGATCCTCATCCCTCTCGCGCTGTTCGGGATACTCGGCCTCGCCGCCGTCGTCGCCGTCCACGAACTCGCCGAGATCGTCGTCATCGCCAACGGAGTCCGCGCCGGCCGGGTCAAAGCGCTAGCCCGGGCGAGGACCGGAACTGGCCAGCGGACTCCGTCCGTAGTGACGGTCGGGCAGTGATCACCGCGGTTCCGGTGGCGCACCGCCGCGTACGCCTCACACGGCGGTGCGGGCTGCTGGCCGTCGCTGTCGGACTCGCGGCCACCGATCTGGCCGTCAAGGCATGGGCCACAAGCGCGCTCGCGGACGGCGCAGTCATCGGAACGGGGCCGGTGCAGCTGCGGCTGGCATTCAATCCGGGCGCGGCGTTTTCGATCGCCGCCGATGCCCCGGCATGGGTGCTGCCCACAGTCACCGGAATCATCACCTTCATCGTCGCGGTCACCTCCTGGCGGATGGCGCCAGGCACCGGGCACCTCGGGCGGCTGGGGTTAGCAGCGATCCTCGGCGGGGCAAGCGCCAATCTCATCGATCGGTTCCCCGACGGAGTGGTCACTGACTATCTCCACACCGGTTGGTGGCCAACGTTCAACCTCGCTGACACATTCATCGTCGGCGGCGCTGCCATCTTGATCACCCTCACCGCATTCAGGAGTCCCGACGAACGAGCGCAGCATTCACCCGAGCGCTGACCCCCCCGATCCGGCGCAGGGCCCGGCTGGCCGCGCTGGTCACTGCCCGGCTCACCGTCTGCCCGGAGTCTCGATGGTCCGCTCCCAGAGGAAACGCCAGAGACTCCTCGCTGCCGGATACAGAATCTGATCCGCTTGTAGCGCGCACCCATGAAGACTGAGAACAGACATCAGGTTCATACATTCCGGGCGCTACCCCGAAGGCAACCCCCGGCCTGATGAGACCGATCCTCATTCCCGCCGACATCGCCTCTATGTTGAACGTATGACCAGACCAACCAAGTTCGCGTGGGCGTTCTTCGTAACCATTATCGTCGGTATCGGAGTCGCCGTCCTCGTCGATCAGGACACTTCCACACCCGCCCCGTCCGATACCGCCGCGGTGTCTGATCTGGTGGCCCGGCCCGACAGTCATCGGCTGACGTCGCCTGCGCAGAGCCGGGCGCAATTCGTCGAGTTCCTGGACTTCGAGTGCGAAGCCTGCGGAGCCATCTACCCGGTCATCGAGGATCTGCGGCGAACCTACGGCGACCGCGTTACGTTCGTCGTCCGCTACTTTCCGATGCCCGGACACTTCAACGCCGAACGTGCTGCTCGCGCGGTCGAAGCCGCCGCCCAGCAGGGGCGGTTCGAGCAGATGTACCAGCGCATGTTCACCACCCAAACCCATTGGGGCGAACAGCAAGTCCCCGCTGACGACCTGTTCCGTAGCTTCGCCGTCGACCTCGATCTCGATATGGCGGCCTTCGACACGGTCTACAACAGCCCGGCCACGCTCGAACGGATCCGCGCCGACGTCGCTGACGGTCTGGCTCTCGGGGTCCAAGGCACCCCCACATTCTTCCTCGACGAGAATCGGCTACAACCGAACACGATCGACGACCTCACCGCGGCGGTGCGTGCAGCGGCGTCTGAATGATCTCAGGGGCTAGGCGGCAGCCTCCGCGATGGGCGGGCCGGCGCCCCTCGGAGTCCATTCTCGGCCATCACGGATGAGTGCCCACACAACATCAATCAACCGTCTGGCCAGCGAGATGAGCGCATGCACGTGAGAGCGGTTCTCGCGTCGTTTGCGCTGGTAGAACTCCCGTGATGGTCCGTCGCGTTGCGAGCTGTTGAGTGCGGCCATGTAGAACACCTTCCGCAGACCCCGGTGGTAGCGCTGCGGTCTACGCAATGTGCCCCGCCGGTTACCTGAATCATGCGGGACGGGAGCAAGACCGGCGTAGGCAGCCAGTTTGGCAGCCGAGCCGAACGACGTGAGGTCGCCACCAGTGAACGCGATGAGTTCGGCACCACTTCGGGTGCCGATACCGGGTACGGATTCAAGAATCCGGGCGTGGCGGTCTCGGCGGAACACCTCGGCGATCTGTTTATCCAGGTAGGTGATCTGGCGAGTGAGCGCCATCAGCGAGGTAGCCGCCTGCTGCACCAGCAATGCCGTGGTCGCCTCACCAGGCAGAGCGACGGTCTGCGCGGCCGCGGCGGCACGCGCCTTGCTGATCATCTTCGGGATGGTCGGCCGGCGGACTCCTTGACCGCGTAGGTGGTCGTAAATCTCCTCGTCGGAGACCCCATCAATCGCCGACGGTGTGGTGAAGCGGGTGACGAACGCCAAACCAGTCAACGTCGAGTAGTCGAAGCACCGTTCGAGACCGGGGAAGATGCGGGTCAGCAGGCCGCGCAGTCGATTGATGCCTCGTGTGCGTTCGGTGACCAAGTCGCGGCGATGCCCGGTCAACAGGTCGAGTTCGATCGCGACGTCATCAGGGACCGCGACCGTCGCGAGATCACCACGCAGGCGCGCGGTCTGGGCGATCACCACCGCGTCGCGGGCGTCGGTTTTGCCTTCGCCGGCGAAAGCGCCGGTCATGCTGTGCACAACGCGACCAGGTACATAGCGAATGTGTTGGCCGCGGCGGGACAACACCCCTCGGAGGAGGGCCGATTCCGGCGCGGTCATGTCGATCGCCCACACCACCGATTCGACACGGCACGCCTGGTCCACAATCGCTTCGATGGCCGCCTGATCGTTCGGTACCCGACGTGACCACAGCACCGTCCCCGCGTCGTCCACAGCGGCGGCGTGGTGTGCGTGACGGCCGACATCGATTCCTACCCAGATTGTTTCGACCACATGAACCTCTCTGCTCGAACCTGTTGACCTCGTCAGGGGTTGTTTCGCCGGCGCACCTTTACACAGCGACAAGTTCGCGAACACTTCTCAATCAGCGGCCGAAACGACCCGTCACGGTCCGGGGTGGCCTTCCACGCCGAGCCACCGAGGGCACACAGGTGATTGTCGAGCCACGCCCCGAACCGCGGACGAGCGTCCGAGGCGACCGCCCCGGACGTACTCCAACGTAAAGGCGATTGTGCGTACGGCTGGGCTACTGGCCCATTGACTTGCGGATCTCCTCGAGACGCTTCTTCGCTGCCTCGTCGCGCTTGCGCATCATCTCGTCGACGCTCTGACCCTCGGCACTCGCCTCGGCGAGATCCTGGGAGCCGATGGCGGTATTGATCCGGTTCTCGATCTTGTCGCGGACGAAGTCGAAGGTCGGGACACCGCTGTCGGTGTAGTCGGGATCGGGGAGGGTTCCCGGCACCGGACCGGTGTGCACGATCTCCGCGTCGATGACGTCGTCAGACGGGGGCGTGTTCGGTGCGTCGGACTCTCCGGGATTCGTCATGAGTCCAGGTTAGTGGTTTCGACACGGCTCGTCGCTACGCTCCTCGCCTGCTCAACCAGCAGAACCCCGCCGGCCGAGTAGGGACGACCGAGCGAAGCGAGGACGCCGCAGCAGATTCGTTCAGCAGAACCCTGCCGGCCGAGTAGCGACGACCGAGCGAAGCGAGGACGCCGCGTATCGAGGTCCGCCTACTTCTTCGGGGCCCTCACCGGGCCGGTGTACTTCTCGCCGGGTCCTTCGCCGGGCTCGTCCGGGTATGCGCTGGCCTCACGGAAGGCGAGCTGCAGGCCCTTGAGGCCGTCGCGGATCGGGGCGGCATGGATGCCGAGGTCGGCCTTCGACGCATCGACGAGGCCGGCCAGGGCGGTGATGAGGGTACGGGCCTCGGGCAGGTCGATCCGGTCCTCCGGGGTGCCCTCGGCCAGGCCCAACTTCTCGGCGGCGGCACTCATGAGCATCACGATCGACCGGGTGATGACCTCGATGGCCGGAATATCTCCCAGGTCACGGACGTTGTCGAAGTCAGTGCGTGCCGCATCATCGATGTCGGCGCCACTGCCCGTCGCACCCTCCTGGGGTGTCGGTGCTTGTGACGAATTGGGGTTCTCGGCCATGGATGTTAGACTCCCATAGCACGACCGCCCTGGTATGCGCCGGGGTCGTAAGTGGAGTTCCGCTCCCACCGTTCGACGCGAGTCCTCGCCTGGCGAGTTCCCGCAGTTGTACGGTCCGGTTCACGCCGATCGTCGCAGATCTCATCCTCGTCGATGTGACTCGAGAGATCAGCAGTGCTGTGCCTAGTGCGCAGTATATGAATCGGTCGGTATCGGAGCCCCGCGGACATCTGTCCCGGGGCTCGTTTGCTGAGGTTTGCGCCGTTCTCCTGCACACGACCCTCGCCACGACGCGACGGTTACCACTGCAGGATTGAACTAGGAGGCCCCATCAGCACTGAGACCCGCATCAACGAGCGCATCCGCGTCCCTGAGGTCCGACTCGTCGGACCCAACTCGGAGCAGGTGGGCATCGTGCGTGTTGAAGATGCGCTTCGCTTGGCTTACGAGGCCGACCTCGACCTGGTCGAGGTGGCTCCGGACGCCCGTCCGCCGGTCTGCAAGATCATGGACTACGGCAAGTTCAAGTACGAAGCGGCCCAGAAGCAGCGCGAATCGCGTCGCAATCAGCAGATGACCGTCATCAAGGAGCAGAAGCTCCGACCCAAGATCGACGACCACGACTACGAGACCAAGAAGGGTCACGTCGTCCGGTTCCTCGAGGCGGGGTCAAAGGTGAAGGTGACCATCATGTTCCGCGGCCGCGAGCAGTCCCGTCCTGAGCTCGGCTACCGCCTGTTGCAGCGCCTGGGCAACGATGTCGCCGACTACGGCTTCGTCGAGACCTCGGCCAAGCAGGACGGTCGCAATATGACGATGGTCCTCGCCCCGCACAAGGGTGCGAAGACCCGCCAGAAGGCGCAAGAGAGCCGCGAACGTTCCGGCGGCCCGAAGAACGCGCCGGACGAGAGCTGAGCCGTTCGGCCGGACGCGGGTGCATGCCCCGTCCCGGTCGAGATCACGAGACGTGAACCCGGATTCCAGCCGGACCTGATCAGGTTCGGCTGCCGGAGTTCGCCCGACAGAAGGAAAGACATGCCTAAGAGCAAGACCCACAAGGGCACCGCGAAGCGATTCAAGGTGACCGGCAGCGGCAAGATCGTCCGTCAGAAGGCCAACCGCCGCCACCTGCTGGAGCACAAGCCCTCCAAGCGCACCCGTCGTCTCGACGGCACCACCGTCGTCAGCGAGAACGACGCCCCTCGCATCAAGCGCCTGCTGAACATCTGACGCGCGCGAACCCTGACCTCTGACAAGCAAAAGGATTTAACACATGGCACGCGTGAAAAGGGCAGTGAACGCCCAGAAGAAGCGTCGGTCCACCCTCGAGGCCTCGAAGGGCTACCGCGGCCAGCGGTCGCGCCTCTACCGCAAGGCCAAGGAGCAGCAGCTCCACTCGATGACCTATGCCTACCGGGACCGTCGCGCCCGCAAGGGTGAGTTCCGGAAGCTGTGGATCGCGCGTATCAACGCTGCGGCCCGCGCCAACGACATCACCTACAACCGCTTCATCCAGGGCCTCAAGGCCGCTGGTGTCGAGGTCGACCGCAAGGTGCTCGCCGACATCGCGGTGACCGATCCCGAGGCCTTCACCGGCCTGGTCGAGGTCGCCCGCAAGGCCCTGCCGGCCGACGTCAACGCCCCGGCTGCCTGATTGCGCCACACCACACACGACCCGCGAGTCGCCCGAGGGATGATCCGATGACGGAGATCCTGTCCGAGCGATCCTCGCGGGTCGTGTCGTATGCGAAGCTCCATCGCGCTGCCGAGCGGCGTGAGCAGGGGCGTTTCCTCGCCGAGGGGGCCAACTCGGTGTCCTCGGCTCTCGCGGTCGACCGCGCCGAGGTGGTGCTGGTCGCCGACGAGGACCAGCTCCGGCATCAGGGGATCACCGCCGCCGCCGAGGCGGCCGGCGTCCCGGTTCTCGTGATCTCCGCCCGTGCGGCGTCGAAGCTCGCGGAGACCTCGACCCCGCCCGGGATCTTCGCTGTCTGCCCGCTCCTCGACGTGCCGCTCGAGGCCGTCCTCGCCGACGAGCCGCGGCTCCTCGCGATCGCCGTCGAACCGCGGGAACCCGGCAACGCCGGAACCCTCATCCGATGCGCCGACGCGATGGGCGCCGATGCGGTCGTGCTGCTCGGTGACGCCGTCGATCCCCACAACGGCAAGTGCGTCCGCGCGAGCGCCGGGAGCGTGTTCACCGTGCCGGTGGTGCGTCAGCGCGCCCTGACCGAGGGTCTCGACGCCATCGCCGGCGCCGGCATCTCGCTGCTCGCGACGGCCGCCGACGGCGAGGTGAACCTCGATCACGCCGCCGAGGTGCTGTCCGGCCGGGTCGGCTGGCTCTTCGGTAACGAGGCCCACGGCCTGTCCGCCGACATCCAGGCGGCCACCGACCACCGGGTGTCCATCCCCATCCGCGGTCGCGCGGAGAGTCTCAACGTCGCCGCCGCGGCAGCGATCTGTCTGTACGAGAGTGCGCGTGTCCACAATGCGGTGGGTCGCGGCTGACAGCTGTCCGAGGCGGCCGGTAGGGTCGGCGATCGTGTCAGAAACCGTGTCACCCGCGTCCGTGCCCCAGCCCGAGTCCGCTCCCGCAGTCCCCGCCCCATCGGATGCCGCGACCCCGCAGACCGTGCCCACCCCCGATCCCGCGGTCGTGAACGCCCGCGTCGCGTCGGCGATCGCCACCGAACTCGGCGTCGGCGTCGGACAGGTCCGGGCCGCGATCGAACTACTCGACGGCGGGTCGACCGTCCCGTTCGTCGCCCGGTACCGCAAAGAGGTCACCGGCGGTCTCGACGACACCCAACTGCGCACCCTCGACGAGCGTCTCGGATACCTGCGCGACCTCGAGGCCCGGCGTCAGTCGGTCCGCGAGTCGATCGCCGCACAGGGCAAGCTCGACGCCGAACTCGACGCACGAATCCTCGCGGCCGACACCAAGGCCCGCCTCGAGGACATCTACCTGCCGTACAAGCCCAAGCGCCGCACCAAGGCCCAGATCGCCCGCGAGGCCGGGCACGAGCCGGTGGCCGACGCGCTGCTGTCGGATCCGCCCACCGATCCGTCGACCTTCACCGCCGAACAGCTCGACGGCGCCCGCGCGATCGCCGTCGAGCGGTTCGCCGAGGATGCCGACCTGGTCGGTGAACTGCGTGAACTGATGTGGCAGACCGGCGTGCTGCGGACTGCCGTCCGCGAGGGCAAGGAGGCGGCCGGCGCCAAGTTCGCCGACTACTTCGACTTCTCCGAACCCTTCACCTCGATCCCGTCGCACCGGGTGCTCGCGGTGCTTCGCGGAGAACGCGAGGAGATCCTCTCGGTCACCCTCGACGCCGATCCCGAGGCGGCCGATCGTCCGGCCGGACCCGGTCCCTACGAGCAGCGCATCGCTGCCCGGTTCGGGATCTCCGATCAGGGCCGTCCCGCCGACCGCTGGCTCGCCGACGCCGTCCGCTGGGCGTGGCGCACCAAGCTGTTCGTCGGACTCTCGCTCGACGTCCGGATGCGTCTGCGCCAGGCCGCCGAGGCCGACGCGGTGGCCGTCTTCGCCACCAACCTCAAGGACCTGCTCCTGGCCGCCCCGGCCGGCGCCCGCACCACGATGGGCCTCGACCCCGGCCTGCGGACCGGCGTGAAGGTGGCCGTGGTCAACGAGACCGGCAAGGTCGTCGACACGGCCACCATCTATCCGCACGAGCCGCGTCGCGACAAGGCCGGTGCGCTGGCGGTGCTGGGTGCACTCGTCCAGAAGCACGGCGTCGATCTGATCGCGATCGGCAACGGCACCGCGTCGCGGGAGACCGACGCCCTGGCCGGCGAACTGATCGCCGCGATCAAGGACTCCGGTAAGAAGCCGCCGACGAGCGTCGTGGTCTCGGAGGCCGGGGCATCGGTGTACTCGGCGTCGGCGTACGCCTCGAAGGAACTGCCCGACCTCGACGTGTCGATCCGTGGCGCCGTGTCGATCGCCCGCCGCCTGCAGGACCCGCTCGCGGAACTGGTGAAGATCGATCCCAAGTCGATCGGCGTCGGCCAGTACCAGCACGACGTCTCCGAGACGCTGCTCGCCCGGTCGCTCGGCGCCGTGGTCGAGGATGCGGTGAACGCGGTGGGCGTGGACGTGAACACCGCGTCGGTGCCGCTGCTGTCCCGCGTCTCCGGCATCACTGCCGGTCTCGCGGAATCGATTGTCGCCCATCGTGACTCGAACGGCGCCTTCCGCAGCCGCAAGCAGATCACCGATGTCCCGCGCCTCGGACCCAAGGCGTTCGAGCAGTGTGCCGGTTTCCTCCGGATCACCGACGGCGACAACCCGCTCGACGCGTCCAGCGTGCACCCGGAGGCCTACCCGGTCGTCACCCGGATTCTCGACAAGGTCGGCACCGACGTCCGCTCGCTGATCGGCGACACCGCGACCCTCACCAAGCTGCGTCCCGACGACTTCGTCGACGAGACCTTCGGTCGTCCGACCGTCATCGACATCATCGCCGAGCTCGACAAGCCGGGTCGCGACCCGCGCCCGGAGTTCAAGACCGCAACCTTCGCCGCCGGCATCGAGAAGGTCTCCGACCTCACGCCCGGCATGGTGCTGGAAGGTCAGGTCACCAACGTGGCGGCCTTCGGTGCCTTCGTCGACGTGGGCGTCCACCAGGACGGCCTGGTCCACGTCTCGGCCATGGCCCACCGCTTCGTCTCCGATCCGCACGAGGTCGTGAAGTCCGGCGACATCGTCAAGGTGAAGGTCATGGACGTCGACGTCGAACGCAAGCGGATCGGCCTGTCCCTGCGCCTCGACGACGAGCCGGGAGCCGGCAACGCCGGTGGCAAGGGCGGCGCCCGTGCGCCCCGCAGCGACAACGGCGCCAATCGCGGTGGCGGTCAGCGCCGCAACGAACAGCGCGGTCAGGGCGGTCGCGGCAACCAGGGCAACCGCGGGGGCGGCAACAACCGCAACGATCGCAGGCCCGCACCGAGCGGTGCGATGGCCGACGCCCTCAAGCGCGCCGGCTTCGGCAAGTAGCTCTTTCGACAAAGGTCCCGGCACGGGGTGGTGCCGGGACCGTTTGTCTCAGCGTGTCCGAGAGCGCTGCTCGGGCATCCGTCGCCATCGCGTTGAGCGAGCACCTGCCCATCTCGAGACAATGCCGATGGCCTCGGCGATCAATGATCTAGTTCCGCAGCACCATCACCCATCTGCCGTTGAAGATCGGTTGACGGCAGATCGCCGCGCTGCTGTCGAGACAGTCCTGCAGGACGCCGAGATCGGGCCGGTACGCATACGGCTCCGGCATGAAGTCGTGCCATATCGCTCCACCTCCGAGCACAAGCAGAACGGAGGCCGCATACGCCTGCCATCGTCTTGATGCTCGACCGAGCACTGCGACCATCAGAACGACCAAGGTCGCCACCGGGACGACGATATGGCGCTGGAGTCCCAACGAGGACGCGGTCATCCAGGTCCCGTATGCAAACGTCGCGCTGCCGAGCACTGCAATTGCCAACGCCCACAGGGCCAGCGCCACCCCGCGCAGAACCACCACACTCAACGCCAACACTCCGGCACACCACAGGATCGCGGCGCCGACAAACCAGACAGACGCGTTACGACCGAACACGTCAGCATCGCCGAACAGCCAACTTCCGCCCACCCGTTCGTATATCGCCTTCAGCAACAAGAACGGAGTGCCCCCGCCGCGCGTTTCGCGGTGGGATTGCACGAAGGTCACCAGTTGCACGGCCGCGGCAGTGGCGGCCACGGCGGCCGTTAGCGTCGAGTGCGGAGTGCGGCCGACTCGCCACCAGCGCCAGACGAACCACGGCAGGAATATGACGATGAGGGGTCCACTCAACCCCAGGAGTCCTACCGCGAGGAGCTCTGCGGCACGTGCGATGCGAGTCCTCGGGTCGTCGGAGACGACCAGGAGTAGCAGGCAAATGCCACCGACGAAGATCAGGTTGGCGATGTTCGCAAGCACTTCCCACATCGGCGGCATCAAGCACAACAAAGCGAACAGGACCGCGCGGAGAACTTTTCCCGGCACGAGCCAGTCCAGCCGTCTCGACAGAGCCGGGGTCAGCATCAACAGGTGCACGAGCAGGGCTGCTGACGCGTACAAGGCCGGTGCACTGGTCACCGCAGCGGGTTCGAGTATCGCTGCGATCGCACGAGGGACCACGTGGAGATATCCCGCGTACGGATCGGCAAGTGCGGCAGGGCCCGAATTGTGGGCCCCGGCCAAGAAGATCCGACCGTCCTCGGCGAACAGGGACGCGTCACGCAAGCGTGCTGTTCCTCGGCCTACGAATGCGATCGCGGCTGCGGCAGCTATCAACAGCGACCAGTTCGTCGACGATCGTCTCGGAGCGCGGACAGTCGGTGGCTCCACTCGTGCGGTTGGATCGGTGCCGTCCACACGGCGAAGCTACCGGAGCGACCAGTGGTCGCGACGGGTTTCCGAGCGGCGCACTCTCCCGGCGAGGGCCGACATTCCGGAGCAGTCCGAGTCGGGTGAGCGCCGGCGGGACACCGTTGTTGACCCGCTTGCAGGCGACGACGCCTCCCTGCAGGTCAGCGCCTCGCGGCGGTCGACTACGCTCGATGGGAGTCATCGCCGCCGTTGACGGTCGCCTCGAGCCGGTTCTCCGCGCCCGACCCGCCCTCCGCGTGACGACGACGCCGTCCACCCACCGACCCACGCATGAGGAGCTCGCCGACCGTGGCCACTTCCGCCGACGAAACGGTATTCCCCGGACCCGACGACCTCGAGGCGGCGGCGACGTCGGCCGTCGAGGCCTTCGAGGCGGCGGCCGATCTCGAGCAGCTGTCCGCGGCGAAGTCCGCGCATCTCGGCGACCGATCGCCGATCGCACTGGCCCGTCGCGCCCTCGGCAGCCTGCCGAAGGAGCAGCGTTCGGAGGCCGGCAAGCTCGTGAACCAGGTTCGGGGTCGGGTGACCGCGGCGCTGGAACTGCGAACTGCGACCCTCGAGGCCGAACGTGACGCGGCGGTGCTCGTCGCCGAGTCGGTCGACGTGACGCTGCCCAGCGGTCGTCGCCCGGTCGGCGCCCGCCATCCCATCACCGTCATCGCCGAGCAGGTCGCCGACGTCTTCGTTGCCATGGGTTGGGAGATCGCCGAGGGACCCGAGGTCGAGACCGAGCACCACAACTTCGACGCTCTCAACTTTCTGCCGGATCATCCGGCGCGGTCGATGCAGGACACCTTCTACATCGCGCCCGAGGGCTCGCGTCAGGTGCTGCGCACGCACACCTCGCCGGTCCAGGTGCGGTCGATGCTCAACCGCGACGTGCCGATCTACGTGGCCTGCCCGGGTCGGACCTTCCGCACCGACGAGCTCGACGCCACTCACACCCCGGTGTTCCACCAGATCGAGGGACTCGCCGTCGACAAGGGTCTGACCATGGCGAACCTGCGCGGCACCCTCGAGACCTTCGCCCGCGCGCTGTTCGGGCCGGAGACCACCACGCGGATGCGTGCGTCGTACTTCCCGTTCACCGAACCGTCGGCAGAGGTCGACGTCTGGTTCCCGGCCAAGAAGGGCGGACCCGGCTGGGTCGAGTGGGGCGGCTGCGGCATGGTCAACCCGAACGTGCTGCGCGCGAGCGGAATCGACCCGGATGTCTACTCCGGCTTCGCCTTCGGCATGGGCCTGGAACGCACCCTGCAGTTCCGCAACGACATCTCCGACATGCGCGACATGGTCGAGGGCGACATCCGGTTCACCCTCCCATTCGGTCCGGCCGCCTGACCGGCCCGGCGAGCATCCTTCGACTTCCACGACGCGACGAAAGTAGTTGATACACAGTGCGTGCACCACAGTCCTGGTACACCGAGGTCCTGCGCTCGGGCGATCCGAAGTGGTCGGCGACCACCGAGGAGATCGACGCGGGGTTCGTCCGCGTCGGTTTCGAGATCGAGGACATCGAGAAGTTCCCGGAGATCACCGGTCCGCTGGTGATCGGTCGCGTGGAGACGATCGAGGAGCTCACCGAGTTCAAGAAGCCGATCCGCTTCTGCACCGTCGAGGTGGGCGAGGCGGAGCCGCGCGGGATCGTCTGCGGCGCCCGGAACTTCGCCGAGGGTGACCTGATCGTCGCCGCACTGCCCGGCGTCGTGCTGCCCGGCCCGTTCGAGATCGCCTCGCGCAAGACCTACGGCCGCATCTCGGACGGCATGATCTGCTCGGTCTCCGAGCTAGGCATCGGCAACGACCACAGCGGCATCCTGGTGCTGGCCCCCGGCACCGCCGAGCCCGGCGCCGACGCCCGTGAGGTCCTCGGACTCGACGACGCCGCGATCGACGTCAACGTCACCCCGGACCGCGGTTACGCCTTCTCGATCCGCGGTCTCGGCCGTGAGCTGGCAAGCAGCTTCGAGGTGCCCTTCGTCGACCCGGGTGTCGTTGAAGCCGATGTGATCGCAGAGGGCACTCCGTGGCCCGTCGCCATCGAGGACGGCTCCGGCGCCACCCGCTACACCGCGCGCGTTATCACCGGCGTCGACCCGAAGGCGATCTCGCCGTGGTGGATGCAGAAGCGCCTTCTGGTCGCGGGTATCCGGCCGATCTCGGCGATCGTCGACGTCACCAACTACGTGATGATCGAACTCGGCCAGCCGCTGCACGCCTTCGACGCAGACCGCATCACCGGCACCGTCACCGTCCGCTCGGCGAAGCCGGGGGAGAAGCTGCGCACCCTCGACGAGGTAGACCGCGTGCTCGACCCGGAGGACGTCGTCATCGCCGACGAGACCGGTCCCATCGCCCTCGCCGGCGTCATGGGCGGCCGCGCCACCGAGGTGGGTGACTCGACGACCACCGTGCTGCTCGAGTCTGCGACCTTCGACCCCGTCCGTGTGTTCCGCACCGGCAAACGCCACAAGTTGACCTCCGAGGCCAGCAAGCGCTTCGAGCGCATCGTCGACCCGGAGATCACCGCGGTCGCCTCCGATCGGGCCGCCCAGCTCATCGTCGAGATCGCCGGCGGGACCATCTCCTCACCGCTGTCCGAGGCGCGTGTCGCGACCCCGCTCCCATCGGCGATCACCATCGCCGCCGACGAGCCCGACCGCGTCGCAGGCATCGGCTATCCGGCCGGCACCACCGCCGCACGTCTCACCGAGGTCGGCTGCGTGGTCACCGGCACCGACCCCCTCGACGTCGTCCCGCCGTCGTGGCGTCCCGACCTCAAGCAGCGCGCCGACCTCGTTGAAGAGGTCGTGCGTCTCGAAGGTCTCGAGGACATCCCCGCCGTCGTGCCGCGCGCACCCGGCGGCACCGGCCTGACGCCGGAGCAGCGTCGTCGGCGCAGCGTCGGACGCACCCTCGCCCTCGACGGGTATGTCGAGGTCCTCCCGTACCCGTTCATGCCGGCCGGGGTCTTCGACCTCTGGGATCTGCCCGCCGACGACGAGCGCCGCCGGACCGTCAAGGTGCTCAACCCGCTCGAGTCGGATCGGCCCGAACTCAACACGACGCTGCTGCCGGGTCTGCTCGAGATGGCGGCGCGCAACATCGCTCGTGGCCAGCGGGACCTGTCGTTGTTCACCATCGGCCAGATCGTCATCGCCGGGGACCACGTCGCACCCGTCCCCGCGCTCGACGTGACGCAGCGTCCCACCGATGAGGAGATCGCGGCGCTCGACGCCTCGTTGCCGCATCAGCCGCTGCACGTCGGTGTCGTTCTGAGCGGCTTGCGCGACCCTGCGGGGCCGTGGGGTCCGGGACGCGCCGCCGACTACCTCGACGCCTTCGAGGCGGCTCGCACGATCGCGCGTGCTGCGGGGGTGGAGCTTGAACTCTCCGCCGCCGATCACCGGCCGTGGCATCCGGGCCGCTGTGCCCGCCTGACCGTCGACGGACGCACGGTCGGCTACGCCGGCGAGCTCCATCCGGCGGTCCTCGAACGCGCCCACCTCCCCAAGCGTGCGTGCGCGGTCGAGATCGACATCGATGCCTTGCCGCTCCGCGAGGTGCTGCCCGCTCCGGCGGTGTCGGTGTTCCCGGCCGTCCTGCAGGACGTCAACGTGGTGGTCGCGGCCGATGTGCCGGCCGCCGAGGTCCGGTCGGCGCTGCGCGACGGCGCGGGTGAGCTGCTCGAGGACATTGCCCTGTTCGACGTCTTCACCGGCGAGCAGGTCGGCGACGGCAACAAGTCGCTGACGTTCTCGCTGCGCTTCCGCGCGAGTGATCGCACGCTCACGGAGGACGAGGCCAACGCCGCGAAGCTGGCCGCGGTCGACGCCGCCGCCGAACGAGTGGGCGCCCGCCTCCGCTGACACGAGGGCCGGACCGCCGACCCACTCCACCCCGTCTATGAATTGATTTGCAGGCTGCTGCATAATGATTGCATGGCTTCGACAAGCTCAACCAGCAAGGTGAAGGTCGCGGTGGCCGGCGCGAGCGGCTACGCGGGCGGTGAGATCCTCCGACTCCTGTGCGGGCATCCACGTCTGCGATCCGGCGAGCTCCAGATCGGTGCGCTGACTGCCGGCGGCAACGCCGGCACCACGCTCGGATCCCACCACCCGCACCTGTTGCCGCTGGCAGATCGGGTTCTCGAGGAGACCACTCCGGAGATCCTGAGCGGCCACGACGTGGTCTTCCTGGGGCTGCCGCACGGTGCATCGGCCGTCATCGCCGACGCCCTGCCGCCGACCACGCTGATCATCGACTGCGGCGCCGACTTCCGGCTGCGCGATGCCGGTGACTGGACCTCCTACTACGGCGGGGATCATGCAGGCACCTGGCCGTACGGCCTGCCCGAGCTCCCCGGCAATCGTGAGGTCCTCAAGGACGCCAGCCGGATCGCCGTCCCGGGCTGCTACCCGACGGTGTCGATCCTTTCGCTGCTCCCGGCGATCGCGGCCGGCCTTGCCGAGCCGCACGTGACCGTGGTCGCGGTCAGCGGCGCGTCGGGTGCCGGGCGTTCGCCGAAGGTCGATCTGCTCGCCTCCGAGGTCATCGGGTCCGCCCGGGCCTACGGTGTCGGCGGCGTCCACCGGCACACCCCGGAGATCTCGCAGGCACTGTCGGAGGCGGCGCAGCAGCCCGTCACCGTCTCGTTCACCCCGATCCTCGCGCCGATGGCCCGGGGCATCCTCGCGACGTGCACCGCACGGACCACCGCGACCGGCGACGAGGTCCGCGCGGTCTACGAAAAGGCCTACGCCGATGAGGAATTCATCCATGTCCTGCCGGACGGCCGCCTGCCGGCCACCGGTTCGGTCATCGGTTCCAACGCCGTCCAGCTCGGGGTGACCGTCGACGAGCGCGCCCAGACCCTCGTGGTCGTCGGCGCCGTGGACAACCTGACCAAGGGGACCGGCGGCGCCGCGGTCCAGTCGATGAACCTGGCGCTGGGCTGGACAGAGAACGAGGGACTGAGCACCGTGGGAGTTGCACCATGACAGGCGTCGAGGGAACCGGAATCCAGGCCCCACAACCGGGTCCGGACCGCATCGAGGGCGGCGCCCCCGGCGACACCCCGCGGCTCGTCCGCGAACAGGGCGTCACCGCGCCGCTGGGCTTCCGTGCTGCGGGGATCGCGGCCGGTATCAAGGTGTCCGGCAACCCCGACCTCGCCCTCGTGTTCAACGAGGGCCCGGATTACTCGGCCGCCGGCGTCTTCACCAGCAACCAGGTCAAGGCCGCACCCGTCCTGTGGTCCCAGCAGGTTCTCACCACCGGCAAGCTGCGCGCGGTGATCCTCAACTCGGGCGGCGCCAACGCGTGCACCGGGCCCGGCGGATTCCAGGACAGCCACAAGACGGCCGAGGCCGTCGCGGAGGCGTTGAGCAACTGGGGGACCAGCACCGGCGCCGTCGAGGTGGCGGTCTGCTCGACCGGGCTCATCGGCGATCGCCTCCCGATGGACAAGGTCCTCGCCGGCGTCACCGAGATCGTCCAGGAGATGGGCGGCGGACTCACCGGCGGCACAGACGCCGCATACGCCATCATGACCACCGACACCGTGCCGAAACAGGCTGCGCTGCACCATCCCCAGGGGTGGAACGTCGGCGGCATGGGCAAGGGCGCGGGGATGATGGCGCCCTCGCTCGCGACGATGCTCGTGGTGCTCACCACCGACGCCGCGGCCACCACCGAACAGCTCGACACCGCACTGCGTCGCGCGACCGCGCGGACCTTCGACCGGCTCGACATCGACGGCTCCATGTCCACCAACGACACCGTGCTCCTGCTGAGTTCGGGTGCCAGCCAGATCCCGGTCGACCAGGCCGATCTCGACGAGGCCGTCTTCGCGGTCTGCGACGACCTGGCCGCCCAGATGCAGGCCGACGCGGAGGGTGTCACCAAGCGGGTCACCATCACCGTCACGGGCGCACCGACCGAGGACGATGCCCTGGTCGTCGCCCGGTTCGTGGCCCGCGACTCGCTGGTCAAGACCGCTCTGTTCGGCTCCGACCCCAACTGGGGCCGGGTGCTGGCCACGGTCGGCGCGTCACCGGTCCGGATCGATCCGGACGTGATCGCCGTGTCGTTCAACGGATTCCCCGTGTGCGAGAACGGTTGTGGCGTCGAAGGAGCGCGCGACGTCGACCTCTCCGGTGCCGACATCGACGTCCTCGTCGACCTGAAGCTCGGCGACGCCTCGGCGTCGGTCCGGACCACGGACCTCTCGCACGCGTACGTCGAAGAGAACTCGGCGTACTCGTCATGAGCGACACGACACCGGATTCCGGTGCCCACCAGATCGATCCGGCCGCCGGCCTCGTGAAGGCGAAGGTCCTCGCCGAAGCGCTTCCCGCGCTGCAGGAACTCGCCGGCGCCACGATCGTCGTCAAGTACGGCGGCAACGCCATGGTCGACGACGAGCTGAAGAAGGCGTTCGCCGCGGACATGGTGTTCCTCCGGGCCTGCGGGATGCACCCGGTCGTCGTGCACGGTGGCGGACCGCAGATCTCGGCGATGCTGAAAAAGCTCGGCCTGCAAGGAGAATTCAAGGGAGGATTCCGGGTCACCACACCCGAGGTGATGGACGTCGCCCGGATGGTTCTCTTCGGTCAGGTCGGTCGTGAACTGGTCGGTCTCATCAACGCCCACGGCCCTTACGCCGTCGGCATCACCGGTGAGGACGCCCATCTGTTCACCGCAACGCGGCGGACGGTTCTCGTCGACGGCGTCGCCACCGACATCGGACTCGTCGGCGACATCTCCTCGGTGAACACCTCCGCGGTGCTCGATCTCGTTGCGGCAGGGCGCATCCCGGTGGTCTCGACCATCGCCCCCGACCGCGACGGCGTCGTCCACAACATCAACGCCGACACCGCGGCCGGTGCGCTCGCCGAGGCGCTCGGCGCATCGCGGCTGGTCATGCTCACCGATGTCGAAGGGCTGTACACCGATTGGCCCGACCGCGGGTCGCTGGTGTCCCGGATCGACACCGATTCCCTGGCCGAACTGCTGCCCTCGCTGGATTCCGGCATGGTCCCGAAGATGGAGGCCTGCCTGCGTGCGGTGACCGGGGGAGTCGAACGCGCCCATGTGATCGACGGCCGCGTCGCCCATTCCGTGCTGGCCCAATTGCTGACCGAGAGCTCCACCGGCACCACCGTCGTCGACCCGCGTGAGGAGGACCAGTGACCGCACCGCTGCAACAGCGTTGGGGCCAGTCCCTGATGAAGAACTACGGCACCCCGCCGATCGCCCTGGTCGGCGGTTCGGGGCCGTACGTCACCGATGCCGACGGCAAGCGATACCTCGACCTGCTCGGTGGGATCGCGGTGAACTCCCTCGGCCACGCGCATCCCGCGATCGTCGAGGCCGTCACCACCCAGTTGCAGACGCTCGGGCACGTGTCGAACCTGTACATCTCGCCGCCCGTCGTCGAACTCGCGGAGAAGCTGCTCGACCGCTTCGGCCACCCGGGTCGCGCGTTCTTCTGCAACTCCGGCACCGAGGCCAACGAGGCCGCCTTCAAGCTCGCGCGCCGGACCGGCCGGCCGGAGATCGTGGCCGCCGAGAAGGCCTTCCACGGCCGCACCATGGGTGCGCTCGCCATGACCGGGCAGCCGTCGAAGCGTGCGCCGTTCGAGCCGATGCCCCCGGGCGTGCGGTTCGTGCCCTACGGCGACACCGAGGCACTCGACGCCGCGGTCACCGACCAGACCGCCGCTGTCATCCTCGAACCGATCCTCGGTGAGGCCGGCGTGATCGTCCCGCCCGCCGACTATCTGGCCGCCGCCCGCCGCATCACCAGCGAGCGCGGCGCGCTGCTGATCCTCGACGAGGTGCAGACCGGCGTCGCACGGACCGGGACCTTCTTCGCCCACCAACAGGTGGGTGTGGTGCCCGACGTGATGACACTGGCCAAGGGCCTCGGCGGCGGACTGCCGATCGGTGCGTGCATCGCCACCGGCCCGGCCGCCGAGCTGTTCGAACCCGGCCAGCACGGCACGACCTTCGGTGGCAATCCCGTCGCCGCGGCGGCCGCGCTCGCCGTGCTCGGGGTCATCGAGTCCGAAGGCCTCACCGATCACGTTGCCGCCGTGGGGAAGACGATCGCCACCAGCATCGAGGACCTCCACCACCCGCTGATCGCCGGCGTGCGAGGCGCCGGTCTGCTCCTCGGTATCGAACTGACCGAGGCGCTGTCCGGACGCGCCGAGGCCGCGGCGCGCGACGCCGGATTCCTCATCAACGCACCGGCACCCGACGTGCTGCGGCTCGCACCGCCGCTGATCATCACCGAGGAACAGGCACAGTCCTTCGTCGGCGCGCTGCCGGCGATCCTCGACACCGCTGCCCAGAACGACAAGGGAGACCTCGTGAACAAGGAAAACAGGGCATGACGCGTCACTTCCTACGCGACGACGACCTCACCCCCGACGAGCAGGCCGAGGTGCTCGCCCTCGCCGCCCTGGTGAAGGCCCAGCCGTTCGCCTTCCGCCCGCTCGAGGGACCCCGCGGGGTCGGGGTGATCTTCGACAAGAACTCGACTCGTACGCGCTTCTCGTTCGAGGTGGGCATCGCCCAGCTCGGCGGTCACGCGGTGGTCGTCGACGGTCGCACCACCCAGCTCGGCCGCGAGGAGACCCTCGAGGACACCGGACGCGTGCTGTCGCGCTTCGTCGACGCCGTCGTGTGGCGCACCTTCGGGCAGGACCGCCTCGAGGCGTTGTCGTCGACGGCAACCGTGCCGGTCGTCAACGCGCTGTCGGACGAGTTCCACCCGTGCCAGGTGCTCGCGGACCTGCAGACGATCATCGAGCAGAAGGGTTCGCCCAGCGGTCTGAAGATGACCTATCTGGGCGACGGCGCCAACAACATGGCCCACTCGCTCGGCCTGGGCGGCGTCACCGCCGGGATGCACGTCACGATCAGTGCTCCCGAGGGTTTCCAGCCAGATCCGGCGATCATCGCCGACACCGAGCGTCGTGCCGCGGAGACCGGGGGATCGGTACACCTCGTGACCGATCCCGTCGAAGCCGTCACCGGTGCCGACGTCCTGGTCACCGACACCTGGGTGTCGATGGGTCAGGAGGAGGACGGCAGGGACCGCACGGCACCTTTCCGGCCGTACCAGATCAACGACGAGTTGCTCGCCCACGCCGCCGACGATGCGATCGTGCTGCACTGTCTGCCGGCGCATCGAGGCGACGAGATCACGGCATCGGTCATCGACGGTCCGCGCAGTGTCGTCTTCGACGAGGCCGAGAACCGTCTGCACGCGCAGAAGGCCCTGCTGATCTGGCTGCTGGAGCACCAGTGAGATGACACCAGAGAGTCAGGACGAGTTGTGACCGCCGGAGCCGAACCCGCGGAGAACCGCCTCGCCGCGACCCGAGCGGGCCGGCATGCGCGGATCATCGACATCCTGTCGACCCACCAGGTGCGCAGCCAGTCGGAGCTGCAGCGGTTGCTGGCCCAGCACGGGATCGATGCCACCCAGGCCACGCTGTCGCGCGATCTCGACGAGCTCGGGGCCGTGAAGCTGCGGGCCGCCGACGGCGGCGCGGGTGTGTACGTGGTGCCGGAGGACGGATCGCCGGTGCGCGGCGTGTCCGGCGGGACCGATCGCCTCTCGCGCCTCGTGTCGGAACTGCTGGTCTCCACCGACAGCAGCGGCAACCTCGCCGTACTGCGCACGCCGCCGGGCGCCGCTCACTACCTGGCGGCCGCCCTCGACCGCGCCCGGCTCCCCGACGTGGTGGGCACGATCGCCGGTGACGACACGATCTTCGTCGTCGCCCGCGAACCGCTCGACGGCGCCGAACTCGCCAAACGGATCGAGGGCCTCGTGTAGCCCCGTTCCGCTGCAGAACCACCGGCCGCGCCCGCCGACGGCCGGACAGCACAAGTACCGCAACCGAACACACCGCCAACCGAGACCCGGACGGTGTGGTCGGAACCCCGGGGCCGATGATGGACTCGGGTCATCGCTTAGAACAGGAGCTTCACCTCATGGCAGAACGTGTCGTACTCGCATACTCGGGCGGCCTGGACACCTCGGTCGCGATCAGCTGGATCCAGAAGGAGACCGGCAAGGAGGTCGTCGCCGTGGCTCTCGACCTCGGGCAGGGCGGCGAGGACATGGACGTCATCCGCCAGCGCGCCCTCGACTGCGGCGCGGTCGAAGCCGTCGTCGTCGACGCCCGTGACGAATTCGCCGACGAGTACTGCCTCCCGGCGATCACCTCGAACGCCCTCTACATGGACCGCTACCCGCTGGTCTCGGCGCTGTCGCGTCCGCTGATCGCCAAGCACCTCGTGACCGCCGCCCGCGACCACGGCGGCACCGTCGTCGCCCACGGCTGCACCGGCAAGGGCAACGACCAGGTCCGCTTCGAGGTCGGCTTCGCCACCCTCGCACCCGATCTGGAGGTCATCGCACCGGTTCGCGACTACGCGTGGACCCGCGAGAAGGCGATCGCCTTCGCCGAAGAGAACAACATCCCGATCAACGTGACCAAGAAGTCGCCGTTCTCCATCGACCAGAACGTGTGGGGTCGTGCCGTCGAGACCGGCTTCCTCGAGGACCTGTGGAATGCACCGACGAAGGACGTCTACAGCTACACCGAGGACCCGACCGTCAACTGGAACACCCCCGACGAGGTCATCATCGGCTTCGACAAGGGTCGCCCCGTCAGCATCGACGGCCGGCCGGTCTCCGTGCTGCAGGCCATCGAGGAGCTGAACCGCCGCGCCGGTGCGCAGGGTGTCGGACGCCTCGACGTCGTCGAGGACCGTCTCGTCGGCATCAAGAGCCGCGAGGTCTACGAGGCCCCGGGCGCCATGGTGCTGATCCGCGCCCACGAGGAACTCGAGCACGTCACCATCGAGCGCGAGCTCGGCCGCTACAAGCGCGGCACCGACCGCAAGTGGGCCGAGCTGGTCTACGACGGTCTCTGGTTCTCGCCGCTGAAGCGTTCGCTCGACGCCTTCGTGGACTCGACCCAGCAGCACGTCTCCGGCGAGATCCGCCTGGTCCTGCACGGCGGCAACATCGCCGCCACCGGACGTCGTAGCTCCGAGTCGCTCTACGACTTCAATCTCGCGACCTACGACGAGGGCGACAGCTTCGACCAGTCGGCAGCCCGTGGCTTCGTCGAGCTGCACGGCCTGTCCTCCAAGATCTCGGCCAAGCGGGACCTGAATCTGTGAGTGGCGAGCAGACCGGCGGGACGACCAACGAGGGTTCGCTCTGGGGCGGCCGTTTCGCCGGCGGTCCGGCCGCGGCGATGGCTGCCCTGAGCAAGTCGACCCATTTCGACTGGGCCCTGGCACCTTTCGACATCCAGGCATCCAAGGCCCACGCCCGAGTGCTCAACAAGGCGGGGCTGCTCACCGATGACGACCTGACCGGCATGCTGGACGGCCTCGACCGTCTGGCGGCCGACGTGGCCGACGGGACCTTCGGTCCCGCGGAGTCCGACGAGGACGTCCACGGTGCGCTCGAGCGCGGCCTCATCGAACGGGTCGGCCCCGAGCTCGGCGGGCGACTCCGAGCCGGCCGGTCGCGCAACGACCAGGTCGCCACGCTGTTCCGGATGTGGCTGCGCGCCGCCATGCGCCGCGTCGCCCTCGGACTGCTCGACGTCGTCGACGCGCTGACCGCCCAGGCGGCTGCGCATCCCGACGCGATCATGCCCGGTAAGACGCACCTACAGGCGGCCCAGCCGGTGCTGCTCGGCCACCACCTGCTCGCCCATGCGCAGCCGTTGCTCCGCGACATCGACCGGCTCGCCGACGCCGACCGCCGAACCGCGGTCTCGCCGTACGGCTCCGGCGCCCTGGCCGGTTCGTCGCTGGGTCTCGATCCGGCCGCCATCGCGGCCGACCTCGGGTTCGACGCCCCGGCCGAGAACTCCATCGATGCCACCTCGTCCCGCGACTTCGCGGCCGAGGCGGCGTTCGTGTTCGCGATGATCGCGGTCGACCTCTCCCGGTTGTCCGAAGAGGTGATCATTTGGAGCACACCGGAATTCGGGTACGTGACGCTGGCCGACGCCTGGTCGACGGGCAGCTCGATCATGCCGCAGAAGAAGAACCCGGACGTCGCGGAGCTGATGCGCGGCAAGGCCGGCCGCCTGATCGGCGACCTGACGGGTCTCCTCGCGACGCTCAAGGCGCAGCCGCTGGCGTACAACCGCGACCTCCAGGAGGACAAGGAACCGGTCTTCGACGCGGTCGCGCAGCTCGAGATGCTGCTGCCGGCCGTCACCGGACTGGTCGCGACGCTCGAGTTCCACACCGACCGCATGGAGGAGCTGGCCCCGGCCGGCTTCACCCTCGCCACCGACATCGCCGAGTGGATGGTCCGGCAGGGTGTGCCCTTCCGCGTCGCCCACGAGGTCGCCGGAGCATGTGTCCGCGAGGCCGAGTCGCGGGGCATCGGCCTCGATGAGCTCGACGACGAGACGCTGACCGGCATCAACCCCTCGCTCACCCCCGCGGTCCGCGAGGTGCTGACGGTGCGCGGTTCGGTCGAGTCGCGCAACGCGCATGGCGGTACCGCGCCCGATCAGGTACGACGTCAGATAGACGTGGTGTCGGCGCAGTCGGCCGACCTGCGGACACGCTGGGGCGCCGGTCCCGGAGGACGAGGCTAGAACCACTTCCGAGTGGGTAGAGTGACATGTGTCACCGACGTGTCGGTGGTGGACGTTTCGCTGACAACGGGGAGGAATCGACGCGATGGTGGGTTTGGACGGGCTCCCGGATCTGGGCGGTGTGGTCAGCCGGGTGGTGGCGACCGCTCAGAACGGACTCGAGGTGCTCCGCTTCGGCGGTCTCGAGACCGGGACCGAACCGGCCCCCTTCGCGATCGTCGAGACCCACAAGATGTTCCGGCTGCGCCGGTACTTCCCGAACGAGCCGTCCAGCGGCCCGAACATCGTGCTCGTGCCGCCGATGATGGTGTCCGCCAACGTCTATGACGTGACCGAGCACAACGGTGCGGTGTCCATCCTCCATCGCAACGGCATCACCCCCTGGGTGATCGACTTCGGGTCCCCGGACACCGAAGAGGGCGGGATGGAGCGCAACCTCGCCGACCACGTGGTGGCCATCAGCCACGCGATCGACCTGATCGTCGAGGCGACCGGCCGCGACATCCACCTCGCCGGGTACTCCCAAGGCGGCATGTTCGCCTACCAGACCGCGGCCTACCGGCGGTCGAAGGGAATCGCGAGCGTCATCACCTTCGGCAGCCCGGTGGACGTCCTGGCGGCGCTGCCCCTCGGATTACCCGCTAGTCTGGTGGCGCCGGCCGCCGAGTTCCTCGCCGAGCGGTCCTTCGTGCGGAACCTCTGGATCCGGGACTGGATGGCGCGCACCGGCTTTCAGCTACTCGACCCGGTCAAGACCGTGCGCAGCCGGATCGACTTCCTCCGCCGTCTCCACGACCGCGAGGCGCTGCTCCCGCGTGAGGATCAGCGGCGGTTCCTCGAGGCCGATGGCTGGGTCGCCTGGTCCGGCCCGGCGATCGCCGAACTGCTGCGCCAGTTCGTCGCCCACAACCGCATGGTCTCCGGTGGCTTCGTCATCAACGGCGACCTCGTGTCGCTCACCGAGATCACCTGCCCGGTACTGGCGTTCGTCGGTGAGGCCGACGACATCGGTCAGCCCGCCGCGGTGCGCGGGATCGTGCGCGCCGCACCCGATGCCGAGGTCTACGAATCCACCCTGCCGGTCGGACACTTCGGTCTGGTGGTCGGTTCCACGGCGGGTCAGCACACCTGGCCCACCACGGCCGACTGGGTGAACTGGTTGTCGGACAACGGGACCCGTCCGGAGCTCATCAACGAGATGTCGCTGGTCGAGCCGGGGCACGGCGGTGGCGTCAGCCTGTCGTCGCGCATCACCCACGGCGTGGGGTCGGTCGCCGACGCCGGCACCGCGGCCTCCCGGGAACTGCTCACACTGGTCAACTCGCTGCAGCGCACGTCGCGGGCCGTCGCGTCGGAGTCGGTGCGCACGGTGCCCCGCCTGCTGCGCCTGGGCCAGATCCAGAGCGGCACCCGGATCTCGCTGTCGAAGCTGATGGCCGAGAACACCAAGAAGCACGGTGACAGCGAGCTCTTCCTCTTCGAGAACCGTGTACTCACCCACGCCCAGGTCGACACCCGCATCAACAACGTCGTCGCCGGCCTCATCGACTGTGGCGTGCGGCCGGGGCAGCACATCGGCGTCCTGATGGACACCCGCCCGAGCGCCCTGGTCGTGGTCGCGGCCCTGGCCCGGCTCGGCGCCGTCTCGGTGCTGCTGGCCGCAGACGCCGACGTGCGGGAGATGATGCGTCTCGCCGACAGTTCGGTCATCGTCACCGACCCCACCAACCTGGACCTCGCCGGCGCGGCGTCGGACCGGGTGCTGGTGCTCGGCGGTGGCAGTGGCGACTCCCGCGCCATCGACGGTGTCGACGGCGCGACGATCATCGACATGGAGCAGATCGACCCCAACGCCGTCGACCTGCCCACGTGGTACCGGCCCGATCCCGGTCTCGCGGGAGATCTCGCGTTCATCCTGTTCAGCCGTGCCCGGGGGAAGCTCGTGCCGTGGCCGGTGACCAACCACCGATTCGCGATGTCGGCGTTCGGTGCAGCCTCGGCGGCGGCGCTCTCCGACCGCGACACCGTGTACTGCCTGCCGCCCCTGCACCATGCCTCCGGCCTGCTGACGACCCTCGGCGCGACGGTGGTCGGCCGGTCCCGTATCGCGTTGTCCAACGGCATCGACCCGGAGACCTTCGCGACCGAGGTGCAGCGCTACGGCGTCACCGTGGTGTCCTACACCTGGTCGATGCTGGGCGACGTAGTACGCGATCCCCGCTTCCGGATCAACCAGCACAACCCGATCCGGCTGTTCATGGGTTCCGGGATGTCGGCGGGTCTATGGGAAGACGTATGCAGCAGCTTCCCCCGCGCCCGGATCCTCGAGTTCTTCGCGACCGCCGATGGCTCGGCGATCCTGGCCAACGTCTCCGGCGACAAATTGTCCTCCGTCGGGCGGCCGCTCCCGGAGACCAACCCGGTCGAGGTCGCGGCCTACGACATCGCAAACGATCGTCTTCTGATCGACGAGTCCGGATTCGTCCGGCGTGCCGAGGTGGGCGAGCCCGGGTTGCTGCTGGCCAAGGCCCGGCACAAGTTCGACACCAACGGCACGGTGCTGCGTGACGTCTTCACCAGCCGCGACCGGTGGGAGGTCTCGGGGCACCTGTTCGTCCGCGATGCCGACGGCGACCTGTACTTCCTCGGCGCCACCGACCGGGTGGTCCGAACCGAGGCCGGACCCGCGTTCATCCCGCCGATCACCCACGCGCTGTCGCGGATGCAGGGCGTCGACCGGGTCGTCGCCTACGGAGTGGGGGAGCCCGGACACCAGGTGCTCGTTGCCACACTGACCCTGCGCCCGGATGCCAAGCCCGAGTCTCTCACCGTCACCCAGCTGCGCATCGCACTCGGGGAGTTCCCTGCTGAGATCCGACCGCACCTCATCCGCGTGGTCGACGAGATCCCGCACTCCGCGTCGTACCGTCCGTTGAGCACCGTCTTCGCGGCCGAAGGGCTGCCCAAGCCGGGAGCGCGGATCTGGTACCGCGACGAGGAGGGGCGCTACCGGCGGTACACCAAGACGATCGCCGAGAAGCTGGACTGGGGCGGGTCGTCGGTCGACGATGCCCTAGGCTGAGCCGCGTGACGACACGCGCTGAGGCCATCGACCCGATCGTGCGCGAACGGCTGGCCTGCCCGCAGGACCACGGCCCGCTGATCAACGCCGGCGACGAGCTCTACAACCCGCGGCTGCACGTCGCGTACCGGATCGATGCCGACGGAATCCCCGTCATGCTCATCGACGAGGCACGCAAGGTCGACGACGCCGAGCACGAACGGCTGGTCTCCGGGCAGTAGCCCGACGCACCGGTCTCGACGCCCATACGTGTCACCTCGTCCGAGCGCCGATCTCGATGGATGACAAGATCGAGGGGTGAGTGCTGAGACTGAGGGAACCGCCAACACGACCGAGGGAACCGTCCGGACCGGGAACGCTCCCGTCGACATCCTGGACGAACTCGGCTGGCGAGGTCTGATCGCGCAGTCCACCGACCTCGACGCACTGCGCGAGGCTTTGGCGGACGGGCCCATCACGCTGTACGCGGGCTTCGACCCGACGGCGGCGAGCCTCCATGCCGGCCACCTCGTGCCGCTGCTGACCCTCAAGCGATTCCAGCTCGCCGGTCACCGACCGATCGTTCTCGCAGGTGGCGCCACCGGCCTCATCGGTGATCCGCGTGAGGTGGGGGAGCGCACCATGAACGCTCCCGACACGGTCGCCGAATGGGCCGGCCGGATCGACGCGCAGCTGCGCCGCTTCGTCGACATCGACGAATCGCCGACCGGTGCACTCGTCGTCAACAATCTCGACTGGACCGGACAGCTCACCGCCATCGAGTTCCTCCGCGACCTCGGCAAGCACTTCTCGGTGAACGTCATGCTGGCCCGGGACACCGTGAAGCGGCGCCTGGAGGGTGACGGGATCAGTTACGCCGAGTTCAGCTACCTGCTCCTGCAGTCCAACGACTTCGTCGAGCTCAACCGCCGGTACGGCTGCCTGCTGCAGATCGGTGGCTCTGATCAGTGGGGAAACATCATCGGCGGTGTCGACCTGGGACGCCGTCTCGACGGATTGTCGCTGCATGCGCTGACCGTGCCGCTCGTGACCTCGTCGGACGGCAAGAAGTTCGGCAAGTCCACCGGCGGCGGGAGCCTTTGGCTCGATCCTGAACTCACCAGCCCGTATGCCTGGTACCAGTACTTCGTGAACACCGCCGACGCAGACGTGATCCGCTACCTGCGGTGGTTCACCTTCCTCGGTCGTGAGGAGATCGCCGACCTCGAGCAGGCGACGGAGGAGAAGCCGCACCTGCGCCTCGCGCAGAAGAAGCTGGCCGCCGAGATGACCACGCTGATCCACGGGGAAGAGAACACTCGCGCCGTCGAGCTCGCCAGCCACGCACTGTTCGGACGTGCTGAGCTCGACGAACTCGACGAGGCCACGCTGGCAGCAGCCGTGGGGGAGACCGTCATCGCCGAGTACTCGGAGAAGCGACCCACCATCATCCAGTTGCTCGTCGACACCAAACTGTCCGAGAGCAACAAGGCCGCACGTCGTGCGGTGTCCGAAGGCGGCGCCTACGTGAACAACACCAAGATCACAGATCCGGAGTGGCAGCCGGCCGCCTCCGACCTGCTTCATGGTCGCTGGTTGGTCGTGCGACGAGGCAAGAAGAGTTTTGCCGGAGCAAAGCTGAGCCTCTGACCAGGGGATTTGACGCGTTGTTCGCGGCTGTGTAACTTAATCGACGCACCGCAGAGAGCAACTGCCCCGGAGCCGCAAGCACCGGGGAGCCTGAAGTGCCCGAGCCAATCGCGGGCCGCCTGTGCGGGGCCACTCCCAAGAACAAGATCACGAGTACATCTCGTGCTCTGGGAAAGCTCATCGGAGCCGGACTCATCACGAGGACGTCTGGTGGGTGTGTGTTCTTTGAGAACTCGATAGTGTGATGATGAATTGTCTGATGCCATTGTTGGCATCGTGCATTCTTTATGGATGTTGATGTTTGTTTTTTGTGTGGCGCTCGGCTTTGTCTGGGTGTCACATGTTTTGCTAGTTTTGGATTGGTCAGGTTTTGCTTTCCTGATTGTGTTGAAACGCTGGCGCCTTTGGGTGTTGGTTTTGTTTCGCTATTTTTTCATGGAGAGTTTGATCCTGGCTCAGGACGAACGCTGGCGGCGTGCTTAACACATGCAAGTCGAACGGAAAGGCCCAGCTTGCTGGGTACTCGAGTGGCGAACGGGTGAGTAACACGTGGGTGATCTGCCCTGAACTTTGGGATAAGCCTGGGAAACTGGGTCTAATACCGGATATGACCTTGGAGTGCATGCTCTGGGGTGGAAAGCTTTTGCGGTTCAGGATGGGCCCGCGGCCTATCAGCTTGTTGGTGGGGTAATGGCCTACCAAGGCGACGACGGGTAGCCGACCTGAGAGGGTGATCGGCCACACTGGGACTGAGACACGGCCCAGACTCCTACGGGAGGCAGCAGTGGGGAATATTGCACAATGGGCGCAAGCCTGATGCAGCGACGCCGCGTGAGGGATGACGGCCTTCGGGTTGTAAACCTCTTTCACCAGGGACGAAGCGCAAGTGACGGTACCTGGAGAAGAAGCACCGGCCAACTACGTGCCAGCAGCCGCGGTAATACGTAGGGTGCGAGCGTTGTCCGGAATTACTGGGCGTAAAGAGCTCGTAGGCGGTTTGTCGCGTCGTCTGTGAAATTCTGCAACTCAATTGTAGGCGTGCAGGCGATACGGGCAGACTTGAGTACTACAGGGGAGACTGGAATTCCTGGTGTAGCGGTGAAATGCGCAGATATCAGGAGGAACACCGGTGGCGAAGGCGGGTCTCTGGGTAGTAACTGACGCTGAGGAGCGAAAGCGTGGGTAGCGAACAGGATTAGATACCCTGGTAGTCCACGCCGTAAACGGTGGGTACTAGGTGTGGGGCTCATTTCACGAGTTCCGTGCCGTAGCTAACGCATTAAGTACCCCGCCTGGGGAGTACGGCCGCAAGGCTAAAACTCAAAGGAATTGACGGGGGCCCGCACAAGCGGCGGAGCATGTGGATTAATTCGATGCAACGCGAAGAACCTTACCTGGGTTTGACATACACCAGACGCATGTAGAGATACATGTTCCCTTGTGGTTGGTGTACAGGTGGTGCATGGCTGTCGTCAGCTCGTGTCGTGAGATGTTGGGTTAAGTCCCGCAACGAGCGCAACCCTTGTCCTGTATTGCCAGCGGGTTATGCCGGGGACTTGCAGGAGACTGCCGGGGTCAACTCGGAGGAAGGTGGGGATGACGTCAAGTCATCATGCCCCTTATGTCCAGGGCTTCACACATGCTACAATGGCTGGTACAGAGGGCTGCGATACCGTGAGGTGGAGCGAATCCCTTAAAGCCAGTCTCAGTTCGGATTGGGGTCTGCAACTCGACCCCATGAAGTCGGAGTCGCTAGTAATCGCAGATCAGCAACGCTGCGGTGAATACGTTCCCGGGCCTTGTACACACCGCCCGTCACGTCATGAAAGTCGGTAACACCCGAAGCCGGTGGCCTAACCCCTTGTGGGAGGGAGCTGTCGAAGGTGGGATCGGCGATTGGGACGAAGTCGTAACAAGGTAGCCGTACCGGAAGGTGCGGCTGGATCACCTCCTTTCTAAGGAGCACACAACATCACCCATTTCTGCCGGCGTATGTCCGTGCGGTGGGTGTGTGTTCGAGGGTGAAACATCAGACAGCCCTGTTCGATGTTCTGTCACAGGACGGAATGTTGGGGGTACCGCTTGGCTGTGAGGCCGGTGGGTTCACGTCACACTATCGGGGTTCTGAGAGAACACGCGGCATGCCTTCGGGTGTGTGTCGGGTTGTCTCTGACCTAGCTGTTCGGTCAATCATGCTGGTGAGGTGTCCTGTGATGGGGCGCGGAGGTGTGGGCGGTCAGACGGTGTGTGTTGTTTGAGAAGTGCATAGTGGATGCGAGCATCTTTATTTCAAATCAACGTTGACGTTGGTCTGTGATTTAGCAAAAATTTGTTTGTTTTGTGATGTCTACATTCGATCCTCGTTCTTTTGGGGTGGGGGTGGTTTGTAGGTGTTGTTGTAAGTGTGTAAGGGCGTTCGGTGGATGCCTTGGTACCAGGAGCCGATGAAGGACGTGGTAGGCCGCGATAGTCCTCGGGGAGTTGTCAAACGAGCTGTGATCCGAGGGTGTCCGAATGGGGAAACCCAGCACGAGTGATGTCGTGTTACCCACCTCTGAATGTATAGGGGGTGTGGAGGGAACGTGGGGAAGTGAAACATCTCAGTACCCATAGGAAGAGAAAACAAAAGTGATTCCGTGAGTAGTGGCGAGCGAAAGCGGATGAGGCTAAACCATGCGCATGTGATACCGGGTAGGGGTTGTGTGTGTGGTGTTGTGGGGTTCATCTTCTTCCATCTGCCTGTGGAAGCGTGAGTCAGAAAATCGTGTGTTAGGTGAAGTGGCCTGGAATGGTCTGCCGTAGACGGTGAGAGTCCGGTAGCTGAAAACACATGGTCTTGCGTGATGGATGCCCAAGTAGCAGCGGGCTCGTGGAATCTGCTGTGAATCTGCCGGGACCACCCGGTAAGCCTGAATACTTCCTGGTGACCGATAGCGGACAAGTACCGTGAGGGAAAGGTGAAAAGTACCCCGGGAGGGGAGTGAAATAGTACCTGAAACCGGACGCTTACAATCCGTCAAAGCCTGTGCACAGTTTACTGTGGTGGGTGATGGCGTGCCTTTTGAAGAATGAGCCTGCGAGTTAGTGCTCGGTGGCGAGGTTAACCCGTGTGGGGTAGCCGTAGCGAAAGCGAGTCTGAATAGGGCGAAAGAGTCGCCGGGTCTAGACCCGAAGCGGAGTGATCTACCCATGGCCAGGGTGAAGCGACGGTAAGACGTCGTGGAGGCCCGAACCCACTTCAGTTGAAAATGGAGGGGATGAGTTGTGGGTAGGGGTGAAAGGCCAATCAAACTCCGTGATAGCTGGTTCTCCCCGAAATGCATTTAGGTGCAGCGTCACATGTTTCTTACCGGAGGTAGAGCTACTGGATGGCCGATGGGCCCCACAGGGTTACTGACGTCAGCCAAACTCCGAATGCCGGTAAGTGAGAGTGTGGCAGTGAGACTGCGGGCGATAAGGTTCGTAGTCGAGAGGGAAACAGCCCAGATCGCCGGCTAAGGCCCCTAAGCGTGTACTAAGTGGAAAAGGATGTGGGGTCGCGAAGACAACCAGGAGGTTGGCTTAGAAGCAGCCACCCTTGAAAGAGTGCGTAATAGCTCACTGGTCAAGTGATCCTGCGCCGACAATGTAGCGGGGCTCAAGTACACCGCCGAAGCCGCGGCACTCACACGTTAGCCCGTTGATGTTCTACGGAGTGTCAACCAGGTGTGTGGGTGGGTAGGGGAGCGTCCTGCATCCGTGGAAGCCACAGAGTGATCTAGTGGTGGAGGGTGTGGGAGTGAGAATGCAGGCATGAGTAGCGAAAGAAGAGTGAGAAACTCTTCCGCCGAATGACCAAGGGTTCCTGGGCCAGGCTAATCCGCCCAGGGTGAGTCGGGACCTAAGGCGAGGCCGACAGGCGTAGTCGATGGACAACGGGTTGATATTCCCGTACCCGTGTATCCGCGCCCATGCTGAATCAGTTGTACTAACCATCCAGATCCCCCAAGAGCGCCTTCGGGTGCCGGGTGGGGTGATGCATGGGACCTTGGCTGGTAGTAGGCAAGCGATGGGGTGACGCAGGAAGGTAGTGGGGCCAGTCAGTGGTTGTACTGGTGTAAGCCTGTAGGGCGTGTTCTAGGCAAATCCGGAACACATATAGCCTGAGAGGTGATGCGTAGCCGTTGCGGCGAATTCCATGATCCTATGCTGCCGAGAAAAGCCTCTAGTGAGTTGGTACACGGCCCGTACCCCAAACCAACACAGGTGGTCAGGTAGAGAATACTAAGGCGATCGAGAGAACTGTGGTTAAGGAACTCGGCAAAATGCCCCCGTAACTTCGGGAGAAGGGGGACCCAGACCGGTGACGAGATTTACTCTCTGAGCGGGTGTGGGTCGCAGAGACCAGAGAGAAGCGACTGTTTACTAAAAACACAGGTCCGTGCGAAGTCGTAAGACGATGTATACGGACTGACGCCTGCCCGGTGCTGGAAGGTTAAGAGGACCGGTTAGTCACCTTTGGGTGGCGAAGCTGAGAATTTAAGCCCCAGTAAACGGCGGTGGTAACTATAACCATCCTAAGGTAGCGAAATTCCTTGTCGGGTAAGTTCCGACCTGCACGAATGGCGTAACGACTTCTCTGCTGTCTCAACCACAGACTCGGCGAAATTGCAGTACGAGTAAAGATGCTCGTTACGCGCGGCAGGACGAAAAGACCCCGGGACCTTCACTATAGCTTGGTATTGGTGTTCGGTTCGGTTTGTGTAGGATAGGTGGGAGACTGTGAAGTGGGCACGCCAGTGTTCATGGAGTCGCTGTTGAAATACCACTCTGATCGTATTGGACTTCTAACCTCGGACCCTGATCGGGTTCAGGGACAGTGCCTGGTGGGTAGTTTAACTGGGGCGGTTGCCTCCTAAAAAGTAACGGAGGCGCCCAAAGGTTCCCTCAGCCTGGTTGGCAATCAGGTGTTGAGTGTAAGTGCACAAGGGAGCTTGACTGTGAGACGTACATGTCGAGCAGGGACGAAAGTCGGGACTAGTGATCCGGCACCGGCAAGTGGAAGCGGTGTCGCTCAACGGATAAAAGGTACCCCGGGGATAACAGGCTGATCTTCCCCAAGAGTCCATATCGACGGGATGGTTTGGCACCTCGATGTCGGCTCGTCGCATCCTGGGGCTGGAGTAGGTCCCAAGGGTTGGGCTGTTCGCCCATTAAAGCGGCACGCGAGCTGGGTTTAGAACGTCGTGAGACAGTTCGGTCTCTATCCGCCGCGCGCGTAAGAAACTTGAGGAAACCTGTCCCTAGTACGAGAGGACCGGGACGGACGAACCTCTGGTGTGCCAGTTGTCCCGCCAGGGGCACTGCTGGTTAGCTACGTTCGGAAGGGATAACCGCTGAAAGCATCTAAGCGGGAAGCCTGTTCCAAGATGAGGTTTCTCACCCCCTTTTGCGGGGTTAAGGCCCCCTACAGACCATGGGGTTGATAGGCCAGAACTGTACGCACAGCAATGTGTTCAGGTGACTGGTACTAATCGGCCGAGGACTTACCAACAACACCCACAACATCACCAAAACAACATGTTTTTGGTGTGTTCGCATCCACTATGCATCTTCTGAAACAACACACAAACAAACAAATAACCGGTTTGTTGGTTGTTTTATAGAGTTACGGCGGCCATAGCGGAGGGGAAACGCCCGGCCCCATTCCGAACCCGGAAGCTAAGCCCTCCAGCGCCAATGGTACTGCACCTTAATCAGTGTGGGAGAGTAGGACACCGCCGAACACAATTTCAGAAGGGCCCCGTATTCGATGATTTCTTTCGTCGGATACGGGGCTTTTCTCGTTCGCGCACGTCGTCTCGACGTGGCCGGCGATGCTTCCCTGAGGGGGACCCATTCGATGGTCCAGTCGCTATGCGGCTTGGGGTTGGTGGGTCGTGGTCCACTGTAGGGCGAACTCGGCGGGGGTGAGTCCGTGGTGGGCCGAATGGGGTCGGTTGGCGTTGTAGTCGATCCTCCAGTCTTCGATGATGACCCGGGCTTCGCGCAGGGAGTCAAAGCGCCAGGAGTTGAGCAGCTCGTCGCGCAGGCGGCCGTTGAACGATTCGATCCAGGCGTTCTGCCACGGGGAGCCGGGGTCGATGAATAGTGATCCGGTGCCGTTGAATCGGCACCAGTCGTTGACGGCGTGAGCGACGAATTCCGGTCCGTTGTCGAACCGCACGTAGCACGGTGGACCATGTATCAGGGCCAGGCGGTCGAGAACGTCAACCACGCCATCGGCGTTGATGACGCGGTCGACGTGGATCGCCAGGGCTTCGCGGGTGAACTCGTCGATCACGTTGAGCATTTTGATGGTTCGGCCGTCGGCGGTGGTGTCGAATTGGAAGTCCATCGCCCAGATCACGTTCGGCCGGATTGGGCACATCGCCCCAACCGCGGTCCCGATTCCGGTGAGCCGTTTCTTCCTGCGGCGCTGGGGAACTCGCAGCCCCTCCTCGCGCCACAGGCGGCGGATGCGTTTGTTGTTGACCGTGAAGCCCGCTTTGCGCGCGGCGATCGCGGCGCGTCGCCAGCCCCAGCGGGGCCGGTCGGTGGAAAACCCACGTAGCCAGGACCGCAGCTCGGCTTCCTCCGCGGTGATCGGCGCTGGGTGCAGTCGCATCGTGGAGCGGTGGATGCCCACCACAGCACATGCTCGCCGCTCAGATACCCCGAACCGCTCACGCAGCATCGTCACGGCGCTGCGCTTGCGGTTCGGGGTCAGAAGTTTCCCGACGAAACCTCCTTGAGCATGTCGATATCGAGGGCCTGGTTGGCGACCAACTTCTTGAGCCGAGCGTTCTCAGCTTCGAGTTCTTTGAGGCGTTTGACGTCATTGGCCTTCATGCCCCCGTACTGGGCCACCCAGCGATGCCAGGTCGACTCTGTGACCTCCAGATGCCGGCACACCTCAGCCAACTCCTGCCCGGTCCCGAGGAGCTTGTTGCCCTCGGCCAGCTTGCGGATGATCTGATCCGGCGTATGCCGCCGGCGCTTGCTACCTGCCATGTCGTCGTCGATTCTTCCTGCCCAAACACTCGGGCAACAGAGTCGCACAACAACTGGACCACTACGAAGGGCCCACCTCATCCCATCAAGGTTCGAGGGCATAGATTGGCAGCTATGAGTGATCGTGATCGTCCGCGTCGTGACGGACGCGGTGAACGTGATACGCGAGATCAGCGCGAGTCGCGGGGCCAGGGTGGCCCCCGAGGTCAGCGGGGATCCCGTGGCCAGGGCGACTCCAGCCGTGGTGATTCGGGCCGGGGGCGTCGCCCGGACCGTCCGGGGCGTGAGCGCGGCGACGGTGGCCGACGGCAGCAGGGTCCGCCGCTACCCGATGACCTCAATGCGTCGGATCTCGATCCGGAAGTTCGTCGCGACCTGCTGACCCTCGACAAGGCGAATGCCGAGATCGTCGCGAAACACCTGGTGATGGTCTCGCGTCTACTTCTCGAAGAGCCGGCTCTCGCCCTCGAGCATGCCCGTGCCGCACGAGGCCGTGCGTCCCGTGTCGGCGTGGTCCGGGAGACCACCGGTATCGCCGCGTACAACGCCGGCGAGTGGCAGGAGTCCGCCACCGAACTGCGTGCTGCCCGTCGTATCACCGGCAACAACGCGCTGCTGCCCCTCATCGCCGACTGCGAGCGTGGGCTGGGACGTCCGGAACGTGCCGTCGAGATCGCCCGCGGGGACGAGGGCCGTGCGCTGACCGGTGAGGAAGCCACCGAGATGCGCATAGTCGAAGCCGGTGCGCGTATCGACCTCGGCGAGCCGGAGAAGGCCGTGGTGACGCTGCAGGCCGAGAACCTCAAGCCGGGACAGGTGGGAACCGGTCCCGCACGCCTGTTCTACGCCTACGCATCGGCGCTGTACGCGTCCGGTCGTCGGGACGAGGCCATCACCTGGTTCATGAATGCGGCCGCCGCCGACATCGACGACGTCACCGACGCCGAGTTCCGCCTGACCGAGCTCGCGAACGACGACACACCCGTCGGGAACGGCGAGCCGGACGTCGACGGAGTCGACGTTCTCGCCGACAGCGCGGTGTCCGAGGTTCCGGCGGCCTCCGAGCAGGCGAAGCCGGAGGCGGTAACTGCCGAGCCTGTGACTGCCAAGCCTGCTCCGGCCGAGACGAGCGCGATTCCCGAGTCCGTTGCTGCTCCTGAGCCGGTGGCTGCACCTGAACCGGTCTCCGCACCTGAGCCGATCGCTGCTCCTGAGCCGGTTACTGCACCCGAACGGGTCGCCTCTTCGGAGCCGGCCGACACCGACACGATCGACAGCCTGGAAGGCACTGCCGATCTGTCGGCGACGTCCAGCTACATAGAAGAGGGCAGTACCGGGTCGCAGGCACTCGTCGATCGATACGATGCGCTGCTACTGGACCTCGACGGAACCGTCTTCGCGGGCCACCAGGCACTGCCGAACGCAGTCGACACCCTCGACCGGCTCGACATCCCCCGCTTCTTCGTGACGAACAATGCGAGTCGTCGTCCCGCAGAGGTCGCCGCCCACCTTCGTGAACTCGGCTTCGATGCGACCGACGACCTCGTCGTCACCAGTGCCCAGTCGGGGGCGCGGTTGCTGTCCGAGCATCTCCCTCCGGGGTCGCGGGCGCTGGTCATCGGCACCGACGGGCTGGCGCAAGAGGTGCGCGAGGTCGGCATCGGCGTCACGCGCAGTGCCGACGACCGTCCCGCAGCCGTCATCCAGGGACACTCCACCGACACCGGTTGGGCCCAGCTGTCCGAGGCCGCGCTGGCGATCCGGGCCGGCGCCCTGTGGGTGGCCACCAATGTCGACGCCACACTGCCGTCCGAGCGCGGTCTGCTCGTCGGCAACGGTTCGATGGTCGCCGCACTGCGTAACGCCACCGGCAAGGAGCCGCTCGTCGCAGGCAAGCCGGCTGCCCCGCTGATGGCGGACGCGATCGCCCGTGCTGCGGCGAATTCACCGCTCGTCGTGGGCGACCGTCTCGACACCGACATCGAGGGCGCACACGCCGTCGGCATCGAGAGTGCACTGGTTCTCACGGGCGTCAGCACGGTCACCGACCTGCTGGCCGCACCGCCGGAGCAGCGTCCCACCTACGTCATCGAAGATCTGGCCGGCGTGTTCGACGAGATCGACGCGGTTCGCGTGGCCGATCAGCCGGGCTGGACCGTGAGCGTGGAGGCATCCACCGTGACTGTCTCCGGCTCGGGCGACGTGATCGGACTCGTTCCCGCTCTGGCAGCTGCCACCTGGGCCGCGGTCGATGCGGGCACCGCTGATCCGGAGGAACTGCGGATCCGTGCCGAGGGCCCGGCGCGCGACAAGCTGGCGTCGCTGGGTGTCACCCTCGTCGGCTAGCGTGGGTGACGATGACTTATCCGAGTGACGAGAGCAGTCCTTCGGGCCTGAGCAGCGTTCCGACACCGAACAGCATGGCGCCCCGACCCGGTCCGGGCGCCATGCCGCGTCGTCAGTACGACCCGATGGCAGCACTCGACGACAATCCCTCGTCGGGCGCAGACGCCGCACTCGACCTGCCCGACGTCGAGGCCACCGTCTCCGAGCTCCTCGTGCAGGTCGACGATCTCCGGGAGTCGGTCGGTGACACCTTCTCGCTCGCTGCCCTCGAGCGTCAGGCCAACCTCCTCGAGCAGGCTCACGACGCCCTCACCGCGGCGCTCGACGCGGTGGACCGCCGATGATCCGACTCCGGACGCGGCACTGACGATGGCCACCAGAGCACGACTCGACGCGGAACTCGTCCGGCGTGGCCTGGCCCGATCCCGGGAGCAGGCGCGCGAACTCGTCGATGCCGGCGTCGTGAAGGTCAACGGAACGGTGGCGGCGAAGGCCGCGACCGGTGTCACCAGGGATACCCCGATCGTCGTGGTGGAAGCACCGAAGGACGACTGGGCGTCGCGCGGCGCCCACAAACTCCTCGGTGCTCTCGAGGCGTTCGAGCCCCAAGGGCTGTCCCTGGCAGGTCGCCGATGCCTCGATGCAGGTGCCTCGACCGGCGGCTTCACCGATGTCCTGCTGCGTCGCGACGTCCGGGAGGTCGTCGCCGTGGACGTCGGTTACGGACAACTGATCTGGCGTCTGCAGAACGACGACCGCGTTCACGTACACGACCGCACCAACGTCCGGCACCTCGAACCGGAAGCGATCGGCGGTCCGGTGGACGTCGTGGTGGCCGACCTGTCCTTCATCTCGTTGGGACTCGTCCTGCCGGCGTTCGCGCGCTGCGTGGTGCCGGGTGCCGATCTGCTGCCCATGGTCAAGCCGCAGTTCGAGGTGGGCAAGGACCGCGTCGGTTCCGGCGGCGTCGTGCGCGACCCCGCTCTGCGTGCCGAGGCCGTGCTGGCGGTGGCGACAGAGGCGGCCGCACTCGGGCTCGTGACCCGTGGCGTCGTGGCCAGTCCGCTGCCGGGCCCGTCGGGCAACGTCGAGTTCTTCCTCTGGCTGCGCAACGAGCCCGGTGGCCGGACGGGCGAGGAGTCGGGGGAGAGCGATAGGGTCGACCCGTCGGCATCGTCCGACGAACTCCGCTCCATGATCGAGCGTGCGGTCGCGGAGGGGCCGAGCTGAGTCCGAATCGGCCGGCGCCTGCTCATCTCGTTCCTGCTCGACCACACACGTCCGACCACACTTCTCTGGGAGGGAACCACCAGTGACCGACGATTCGGTAGCCGAGTCCGCCGGTGCCCGCGAGTTCTTGGTGGTCGCCCACACCGGACGCGAGAACGTCCTCGAGACGATCGAGGCCATCGCCCGCCACTGCGGTGCCGCCGGTGTCGCGCTGCGCGTCGTCGACCACGACACCCTCGACCGGGACGCCCCCGATCATGACGTGATCTACCGCAACCGCGACGATCAGCAGTCGCGACCCGGAAACGTACCCGTCGATCCCGAGTACCTCCGGTCCCTGGGCGCCGTGGTCGAGGTGACCACCGCCGAGTCCGCCTCGGCCGAGGGATGTGAGCTCGTCATCGTCCTCGGCGGCGACGGGACGTTTCTCCGCGCCGCCGAGTTGGCATGTCCGGCGGGGGTGCCCGTGCTGGGCATCAACCTCGGGCACATCGGCTTCCTCGCCGAATCGGAGGCGCACAAGGTCGACGAGGTGATGAATCAGCTCATCGCCCGCGACTACCGCATCGAACCGCGGATGACGCTCGAGATCGACATCGTCGACCCGGCCGACCCCGACCCGCCGACGGCGAGCAGCTGGGCGCTCAACGAGGTCGCGATCCTCAACACCAGCAAGAACGGTGTGCTCGAACTCGTCACCGAGGTCGATGGTCGCCCGGTATCGGCATTCGGCGCGGACGGCGTGCTGGTCGCGACCCCGACCGGGTCGACGGCCTACGCATTCTCCGCGGGCGGCCCGGTGATGTGGCCGGACCTCGAGGCCATCCTCGTGGTGCCCAACAACGCCCACGCGCTGTTCGCTCGGCCCATGGTGACGAGCCCGCGGTCGCGCATCGCCGTGGAAGTGGACAAGAACGGACGCTCGGCGGTGGCGCTGTGCGACGGCCGTCGAGCACTCGACGTGCCGGCCGGCGCCCGCGTCGAGGTCGTACGCAGCGATCGTTCGGTCAACTGGATCCGGATCGACTCCGATCCGTTCGCCGACCGGCTCGTGACCAAGTTCGCCCTCCCGGTCACGGGATGGCGAGGGAGGCAGGCATAGGGGTGCTCGAAGAACTGTCGATCACCGGACTCGGTGTCATCGAGGAGGCGCAGGCGCGTTTCCACCCGGGCTTCACGGTGCTGACCGGTGAGACCGGCGCGGGGAAGACGATGATCGTCACCAGCCTGCACCTGCTGTCGGGTGCGCGCGCCGACGCGACCCGCGTCCGAACAGGTAGCGCCAAGGCGATCGTCGAAGGTCGCTTCCGGCTGGCGAACGCCGAGGGTGTGCAGAAGGACCCGGTGGTCGCCGACATCCTCGACTCCACCGGAGCCGAACTCGACGACGACGACACCGTGATCGCGGTGCGCTCGGTCAGCGCCGACGGACGCTCCCGCGCTCACCTGGGTGGCCGCTCGGTCCCCGTCGGGGTCATGGGTCAGCTGACCACCGCCGTCCTGGCCATTCATGGTCAGAACGATCAACTGCGCCTGCTGCGCCCGGAGCATCAGCGTGCAGCTCTCGACACGTTCGGCGGGACGAAGGCGACAGCCGCGCTGGACGCCTACCGCAAGGCGCGGACCGCGTGGGTCGACATCCTCGACGAACTCGATGCCCGTCGCGCCAACTACCGCGAGCTCGCCCAGGAAGCCGACCGGCTCCGCTTCGGCATCGACGAGATCGCCGCGGTCGACCCGGTCCCGGGCGAGGACGAGGAACTCACCGCCACGATCCGGCGCCTGTCCGACCTCGAATCCATCCGCGGGGCCGCCGATCAGGCCCACGACATCGTCGCCGGCGACTCGGGATCGTCGGTCATCGAGGGGTTGGGCGCCGTGCGCACCCTCCTCGAGGGCGCCGCCGACGACACCCTGCGAGGACTGGTCCCACGCGTCTCCGAGGCGCTCACCGTGATCACCGACGTCGGTGCCGAACTGACCGCGTTCACCTCGAGCCTCCCGGCCGACGCCGACGAGCTCGACAAACTCCTGGCACGTCAGGCAGAACTCAAGTCGCTCGTGCGCAAGTACGCACCCGACGTCGACGGCGTCATCGACTGGCGGCACAAGGCGCAGGCCCGGCTCGCCGAGATCGAGGACCCACGGGCATCCATCGAGGAACTCGAATCAGCGGCCGCCACGGCGCTCGAGAAGGTCGAGGCCGCCGCGACCAGACTTCACACGCTGCGCGTCAAAGCGGCGTCGTCGATGGCGGACAAGGTGTCCAAGGAGCTGAAGGGCCTCGCAATGGGCGACTCTGCTCTGGCGGTCTCCGTCAGCCCTGACCCCGCCTCACCCGAGGACCGACTCGCAATCACCATCGACGGCACCCGCGCCCACGCCGGTGCCGACGGCGCCGACAAGGTGGAGTTCGCGCTCGTCGCGCACCCCGGGGCCACGCCGCTCCCGATCGCGAAGTCGGCGTCGGGCGGTGAACTGTCGCGGGTGATGCTCGCGCTCGAGGTGGTCCTCGCGGCGCCGACGTCAGGGTCGGTCATGGTGTTCGACGAGGTCGACGCCGGTGTCGGCGGTCGTGCGGCCGTGGAGATCGGCAAGCGTCTCTCTCGGCTTGCCCGAGCTCATCAGGTCATCGTCGTCACCCACCTGCCGCAGGTCGCGGCCTTCGCCGACAACCACCTCGTCATCGGCAAGTCCAAGAAGGGTTCGCTGGTCACGAGCAGTGTGCGGACTCTCGACCGAGACGAGCGCGTCGCCGAACTGGCACGGATGCTCGCCGGCCTGGGGGAGTCCGACACCGGACGCGCCCACGCCGAGGAACTGCTGGCCACCGCGGAGGCCGAACGGGCCGCGCACTGACCTCGGACGGGCTGGTGCCCGTGTTGCTTGTGTGACAAAAGTTTCTCGTGTTACGGCGCGCCTCCCGGGCTCCGTCGTGTCCTCGGTCAATCATTGCGGGCATGAAGATGCCTGCACTGCTCGCGCGTAACACCGAAGAACTGCCTGGCGTGACCGGTATCGCCAGGATCGACAAGAACACCAAGCGGCTGCTCAGTCGGGTCGGCCCGGGTGACATCGCCATCCTCGACGAGGTCGACCTCGACCGCGTCACCGCCGACGCCCTCGTCGAGGCCAACGTGGTCGCGGTGGTCAACGTCTCCCGCTCGATCACCGGCCGCTACCCGAACCTCGGCCCGGAGGTGCTCGTCGCCTCCGGCATCGTGCTCCTCGACGATGTGGGTCCGGAGATCTTCAAGCGTGTCAAGGACGGCGCCAAGGTGCGCGTCCACGACGACCGCCTGTTCGTCGGTGAGCGTCGACTGGCCCTGGGCACCGAGCTCGACGAGCGCGACATCGCCGACATCATGATCGGCGCCAAGGCGGGCCTCGTCGATCATCTGGAAGCGTTCTCGGGCAACACGATCGAGTTCATCCGCAGCGAGTCCCCGTTGCTGATCGACGGTGTCGGCGTGCCGGACATCGACGTCGACCTCGCCGGCCGGCACGTGATCATCGTCGGCGAAGGCGCCGACCGAGCCGCAGATCTGCGCGCACTCAAGCCGTTCATCAAGGAGTACCAGCCGGTGATGGTCGGCGTCGGTACCGGTGCCGACACCCTGACCAAGGCCGGCTACAAGCCCGCGATCATCGTCGGCGATCCGGAGAACATCAAGACCCCGACGCTGAAATCCGGTGCCCAGCTGGTCCTTCCGGCCGACACCGATGGCCACGCCGCAGGCCTCGAGCGCATCCAGGATCTCGGTATCGGTGCGACCACCTTCCCCGCGGCCGGTTCCGCGGAAGACCTCGCCCTGCTGCTGACCGACTACCACGGTGCCGACCTGATCGTCACCGTCGGCTACCCCGGCACGCTCGACGACTTCTTCGACCGTTCGCGTCGCGAGAGCAACCCGTCGATGTTCCTGACCCGCCTCAAGGTCGGACAGAAGCTCGTCGACGCGAAAGCCGTTGCGACGCTGTACCGCAGCCGCGTCTCAGGTGCCGCGATCGCATGTGTCGTCCTGGCCGCACTGGTCGCCGTGATCGCGGCGCTGCTGCTGTCCAACACCGGCGCCGACGTCACCGATTGGATTGTCACGCAGTGGAATGCGCTGCTCGACTGGGCACGAGAGGTCTGGAACCGATAGGCGATGATTTCGCTACGACAGCATGCGATCTCACTGGTCGCGGTATTCCTGGCATTGGCGCTCGGACTGTTCCTCGGCTCGGGGTTCGTCGGCGATCGCGTGAACTCGATGACCGGCACCAGCCGGGACCGCATCGGTGATCTCGAGAACCAGCGCGACGACCTGAACGCGAAACTGAACGCGGCCAACAGTTTCGACCTGGCGATCGGGCCCCGGCTCATCGCCAACACTCTGCGCGGCCAGTCGGTTCTCGTGGTGACCGCGCCGAACGCGGCCGAGGCCGACGTGGACGCCGTGAAGGAGAACATCTCGGGCGCCGGCGCGCGCTTCGCCGGTCAGATCGCGCTGACCGAGTCCCTTCTGAGCGACCAGAACGCCGAGCAGCTGCGCACCATCGTTGACCAGACGATCCCGCCGGGAGCGATCCTGCGTGCCGAGCTGACCGACTCGGGCAGCCGGGCCGGCGACCTGCTCGGAACACTCGTGCTCTCCGGGAAGACGACCCGCCCAGCGTCGTCCGCGGACCGCCGGACCGGGTTGGCCGCCCTGCGTGACGGTGGGTTCATCGACTACGCCAACAACGCCGTCACGCCTGCCGATCTGATGGTCGTCGTGACCGGCGACGAGTTCGGCCCCGACTCGGGCGCCCAGGGTGCTGTGGTCGCACGCCTGGCCGCGGCGGCATCCGTCCGTGGCGTGGGTGGAGTGCTCGTCGGTCGGACCGGTTCGGCGAACGGCGGCTCGCCTATCGCCGTGGTCCGCGCCGACCCGTCGTTGACCAACGCCGTGTCCACCGTCGACAACGTCGATCAGCCGACCGGCCTGATCACCACCGTCCTGGCGCTCGCCGCCGAGGGCAAGGGTGCGACCGGGTCCTACGGAACCGGCGCCGGCGCCACCGCGGTCACCGTCGGGGCCGACGGCAAGCCGGCCGCCTGACACCATCGGGACCGCCGCAATCGAGCCGATCACGTCGTCGGAGTGAGTACCGCCACGCCGCGCGTCGGTGTGGCGGTACAGCGCGGCGGCACAGTGGTGTTACCCTGGAGTCCCGTAGGTAATCAGGGCATCCGCCCCGATTCGGCCGACGGGAGACACGCTTTTGCGACCTTTGCGACACGTTCACGACACCAAGCACATCTTCGTCACTGGTGGCGTCGCTTCTTCACTGGGTAAGGGCCTCACGGCCTCGAGCCTGGGTCAACTTCTCACTTCTCGGGGCCTACGGGTCACGATGCAGAAGCTCGATCCCTATCTGAACGTCGATCCCGGCACGATGAACCCGTTCCAGCACGGAGAGGTCTTCGTGACCGAGGACGGCGCCGAGACCGACCTCGACGTCGGACACTACGAGCGCTTCCTGGACCGCAACCTCTCACAGTCGGCGAATGTGACCACGGGACAGGTGTATTCGACGGTCATCGCCAAGGAGCGACGCGGCGAGTACCTCGGTGAGACCGTGCAGGTCATCCCGCACATCACCGACGAGCTCAAGTCCCGTGTGCTGGCCATGGGCGAGCCCGACGCCGACGGCGAGGTTCCCGACGTCGTCATCACCGAGATCGGTGGCACGGTCGGCGACATCGAGTCGCTCCCGTTCATCGAGGCTGCGCGACAGGTGCGCCACGAGGTCGGTCGCGACAACGTCTTCTTCCTCCACGTCTCGCTGGTCCCGTACCTCGCGCCGTCTGGTGAGCTGAAGACCAAGCCGACCCAGCATTCGGTCGCCGCGCTGCGCAACGTCGGTATCCAGCCCGACGCGCTGATCCTGCGCTGCGACCGCGACGTGCCCGAGGGACTCAAGAAGAAGATCGCGCTGATGTGCGACGTCGAGCTCGACGGCGTGATCTCGACCCCCGACGCGCCGTCGATCTACGACATCCCCAAGGTGCTGCACAACGAGCACCTCGACGCTTATGTGGTCCGCAAGCTCGGGCTGCCGTTCCGCGATGTCGACTGGACGGTCTGGGGCGAGCTGCTCCACCGCGTCCACGAGCCGCGCGAGACGGTGCGGGTCGCGCTGGTCGGCAAGTACGTCGACCTGCCCGACGCCTACCTGTCGGTCACCGAGGCCATCCGTGCCGGCGGGTTCGCCTGGAAGGCGCGCACCGAGATCAAATGGGTGCCGTCGGATGACTGCGACACCCCGGCGGGTGCGCAGGCCGCACTCGGCGACGTCGACGCGATCCTGATCCCCGGCGGCTTCGGCATCCGCGGCATCGAGGGCAAGGTCGGCGCGATCTCGTATGCACGCCGCCGGGGCATCCCGCTGCTCGGTCTGTGCCTGGGTCTCCAGTGCGTGGTCATCGAGGCGGCACGCTCGGTGGGTCTCGACGAGGCCAGCTCGACGGAGTTCGATCCCGACACCCCGCATCCGGTCATCTCGACCATGGCCGACCAGGCCGACGCGGTCGCCGGCGAGGCGGACCTGGGCGGCACGATGCGCCTCGGCGCCTACGACGCCGTCCTGAAGGCGGGTTCGGTCGTGGCCGAGTCCTACGGCTCCCGTGAGGTGTCCGAGCGTCACCGTCACCGCTTCGAGGTCAACAACGCCTACCGCGACAAGATCGCCGATTCGGGTCTGGTCTTCTCGGGCACCTCGCCCGACGGGCACCTCGTCGAGTTCGTCGAGTACCCGAAGTCGGTTCATCCGTTCTTCGTCGCCACCCAGGCGCACCCGGAGCTCAAGAGCCGGCCGACCCGTCCCCATCCGCTGTTCCGCTCGTTCATCGAGGCGGCACTGAAATACAAGGCAGCCGAACGGCTTCCGGTGGATCTCGGTGACGACTACGAGTCGAACGACGCGCCCGCCGACACCGTCGCGGCGGTCAACGACGTCACCGTCGAGCCGGTCGCCGGGATCGACCAGACCGGCACCGAGGGCTGACGGGCTTGGGTGGCCACGAGTTCGACGTCACCGGCACCCGCACCGTCTACGACGGGGCGATCATCACGCTGCGCGTCGACGACGTGGCCATGCCCGGGGGACGTATCGCGGAGCGGGAGGTCGTCGAGCACTTCGGTGCGGTGGCGGTCCTCGCCCGTGACGAGAACGGCCGGATCGCGATGGTGCGTCAGTACCGGCATCCGATCGGCCGTCGACTTCTCGAGTTGCCTGCCGGCCTTCTCGACCAGGACGGTGAGGCACCGCTGACGGCGGCGCAGCGCGAACTGGCCGAGGAGGCCGACCTGGCCGCCGGCACCTGGCACGTGCTCGTCGACCTGGCGTTGTCGCCGGGGTTCACCGACGAGGCGCTCCGTCTCTACCTCGCCGAGGACCTGCATCACCTCGACGAGGCGGAGCGCGTCGACGAGGAAGCCGACCTGGAGGTCGAATGGGTGCCGCTCGACGACGCCGTCGCGATGGTGCTGGCCGGGGAGATCGTGAACGCCACGAGCGTCGCGGGCATCCTGGCCGCCACGGCGGCGGAACGGTCGGGGACCGGTCTACGGGGCGTCGACGCGCCGTGGACCGACGAACCCACCGCGCTTCGCGATCGTCGGCGCCGCTCGTGAGTACCCCAGCCGTGAGTACCCGAGCGGTGGGTCGCCTGTGACGATCGCCGCCGACATCTCGCGTTTCCTCGATCACCTCACCGTCGAACGGGGTGCGGCGGCCAACACGGTGTCCTCGTATCGCCGGGACCTCGAGCGGTACAAGCGGTATCTCGAATCGCGCGACATCGCGTCGCTGGACGCGGTGGCCGAGGAGGACGTGCGCGAGTTCCTCGTCGATCTTCGTCGAGGTGATCCCGATGCCGGGTTCACGCCACTCGCGGACAGCTCGATTGCGCGAACCCTGGTGGCGACGAGGCGTTTTCACAAGTTCGCAGTCGAGGAGGGGATCGTCACGACCGACGTCGCGCATGCGGTCCGTCCGCCGCGTCCGGCGCGGCGTCTGCCGAAGTCGCTACCGGTCGACGAGGTGCTGGCGATCCTGGAGGCCGCCGGCGCGGAAGACCATCCCCGCGCCCTGCGCGACCGTGCCCTGCTGGAGTTCCTCTACAGCTGCGGAGCCCGCATCTCCGAGGCGACCTCACTCGACATCGACGACCTCGACCTCGACACTCGGGCGGTGCGTCTGCGGGGCAAGGGCGGCAAGGAACGTCTCGTCCCGCTCGGCGGACCGGCGATCGGCGCCATCGACGCCTACCTGGTCCGCGGTCGTCCCGCGCTGGTGTCGCGGGCGACGCCGGCCCTGTTCCTCAACGCCCGGGGTGGGCGCCTCTCCCGGCAGTCGGCCTGGCAGGTACTGGTCACCGCCGCCGAACGTGCCGGGCTGGACAAGGCGGTTTCCCCGCATACGTTGCGGCACAGCTTCGCGACGCATCTGCTCGACGGCGGCGCCGACGTCCGCGTCGTCCAGGAGCTCCTCGGGCACGCATCCGTGACCACCACGCAGGTGTACACACTCGTGACGGTGAACACGATGCGTGAGGTCTATGCCGTCGCACATCCGCGTGCCCGCTGACCGCGCGCCGACCGCGGGTGAACGTCCGCGATGTCCTAGGCTGATACGAGTCGTCGACCAGGGACCGGCATCCGCCGCCCGGCCGACACGCATCGGACACCGAAGAGTGAAGGGAGCGGCGGGCACGTGACCACTCCGAGCGCACCGCGGTCTGGCACCCGCCTCGAGTGTTCGGGGACGCGGTCGTGACCTCCGCGGGGGATCAGTACAGGATCCAGGTCTCACCGGGTCATGACGCCGACGAGGTCGACCACCACGCGGCCGACGAGATCGGCCCCACCGGACGTCCCTATCGCGAGGTTCCCGAACCGCGACCCCTCGACCGTCACGGTCCGGCGACGGTCATCGCCGTCTGCAACCAGAAGGGCGGGGTCGGCAAGACCACCTCGACCATCAACCTCGGTGCCGCGCTCGCCGAGTACGGCCGTCGCGTCCTGCTCGTCGACCTCGACCCGCAGGGTGCGTTGTCCGCGGGTCTGGGTGTGCCGCACCACGAACTCGAGCAGACGGTCTACAACCTCCTCGTCCCGCCGCAGGTGGCCACCGACGAGGTGCTGATGCGGACACGCGTCGAGGGACTCGACCTCCTGCCGAGCAACATCGACCTCTCGGCAGCGGAGATCCAGCTCGTCACCGAGGTGGGGCGCGAACAGTCCCTGGGCCGTGCGCTGCACCCCGTCCTGGACCGCTACGACGTGGTGCTCATCGACTGCCAGCCGTCGCTGGGCCTGCTCACCGTGAACGCCCTCGCCTGCTCGGACACCGTGCTCATCCCGATGGAGTGCGAGTATTTCTCACTGCGCGGTCTGGCGCTGCTCACCGACACGATCAACAAGGTGCGCGACCGTCTCAACCCGCGCCTGGACCTCGGCGGCATCCTCGTCACCATGTTCGACGCCCGCACGCTGCACTCCCGCGAGGTGATGGCACGTGTCGTCGAGGTGTTCGGCGAGGCCGTCTACGACACCGTGATCTCCCGTACGGTCCGTTTCCCGGAGACGAGCGTCGCCGGTGAACCGATCACATCCTGGGCACCCCGCTCGGCCGGCGCGAAGGCGTACCGGGCGCTGGCGCGCGAGGTGATCGCGCGCAACCTCAAGGGCGCATGACCGTCGACACCGACCCGGCCGTGTCCGATCCTTCTGCACCCGAGGTGGACGGACCCGATGCGCCGGCTCCGGTCGAGGTGTCGGAGCCGGTCGGCGACACCCCCGCGGAGAACGACGACGCGGCTGAATCCGAGGCCCCCGAATCCGGTTTCCGCGTCAAACTCCGCAACTTCGAGGGCCCGTTCGACCTGCTGCTGAACCTGATCTCGCAGCACCGGCTCGATGTCACCGAGGTCGCGCTGCACGTGGTTACCGACGACTTCATCGCCTACACCCGCGAGCTCGGACCGGAGGTCGGGCTCGACCAGACCACCGAGTTCCTCGTCGTGGCGGCCACGCTGCTCGATCTCAAGGCGGCACGGCTGCTGCCGTCGGGCGAGGTCGACGACCCCGAGGACCTCGCACTCCTCGAAGCCCGTGACCTGCTGTTCGCGCGACTGCTCCAGTACCGTGCGTACAAGCAGGTGGCACAGTTGTTCGGCGAGCTGGAAGCCGCTGCGTTGCAACGTTATCCGCGCGCAGTCTCGCTGGAGCAGCGGTTCGAGGACCTGCTGCCGGAGGTCACGCTCGGCGTCGACGCGAACGGGTTCGTGCAGGTGGCCGCGACCGCGCTGACCCCGCGGCCGGTGCCGACCGTCGGACTCGACCATCTCCACGACGTCCAGTCGGTGTCGGTGCCCGGTCAGGCCCGGCGGATGGCGGCTTTGCTGAGCGCGTCGGTCGGGGAGTGGGTCCACTTCCGCGATCTCACCGCCGACTGCGAGAGTGGGCTGGAGATCGTCGGTAGCTTCCTGGGTCTGTTGGAGCTCTACCGCGAGCAGGCCATTACCTTCGAACAACCCGAGGCGCTCGGCGATCTCGCCGTGATGTGGACCGGTGAGCGCCAGATCGACGACCTGCGCATCGACAAGGCAGAGGACTACGGATGACCGACGGACCGATCGACGACGCGGACGACGTGAACGACGAGGCGGTGGCCGACGAGGCCGAGGTCCTCGACGATGAAACCCTGCGGTCGGCGCTGGAGGCCGTGCTGCTCGTCGTCGACACCCCGGTGACCACCGAGGAGCTGGCCAATGCCGTCGACCAGGACCGGACACGGGTGCGCGAGATGCTCAATGCCATGTCGTCGGAGTTCACCGCGGCGCGCAGCGGTTTCGACCTGCGTTTCGCCGGCGACGGCTGGCGCTTCTACACGCGGGCCGACTACGCGCCGTATGTGGAGCGATTGCTGCTCGACGGAGCGCGGTCCAAGCTGACGCGCGCGGCCCTGGAGACGCTCGCGGTGATCGCCTACCGGCAGCCGGTGACGCGTGCGCGTGTCAGCGCGATCCGTGGTGTGAACGTCGACGGTGTGATCCGGACGCTCGTCGCCCGCGGCCTGATCAACGAGGTCGGCCAGGACCCGCAGACCAACGCCACGACCTACGCGACCACCGAGATGTTCCTGGAGCGGCTCGGCCTGGCCTCGCTGTCCGAACTGCCCGATCTGGCGCCGCTGCTGCCCGACGTCGACCTCATCGACGACCTCGACGAGGAGTTGTTGTCGGATCCCCGATTCGCCAAATTGTCACCTCAGCCGTCAGACTCGAAGGTACTGGTCACCGACGGTGACCTGAACGATGACTAGATCCGCATGGATCTGCCGAACACAGGATTGAGAACAATGGCTTCCGCTGGCCGAGATGGCTCACCGGGAAAACGCCGTAAGGGCGCCCCCGCACAGCAACCGCGAACGAAGAAGACGCACCGCAAGGGGTCGTCGAAACCCAACGCCGACGTCGGGAAGATCCGGCTCAACAACGCCCGGCCCGCACGCCACCAGGTGGCACCGGAGCAGGTGAGCGGCAACGGGCCGGAATTCGTCGCAGACGGTGTCCGACTCCAGAAGGTCCTGGCACAGGCGGGTGTGGCCTCGCGCCGCGGCGCCGAGGAGATGATCGCCGCCGGACGTGTGAAGGTCGACGGCAAGGTCGTCACCGAGCAGGGTCTGCGCATCAACCCCGACACCGCGATCATCCACGTCGACGATGCGCGCGTGATCATGGACGAGACCAAGCAGTATCTCGCCTTCAACAAGCCCAAGGGCTGGCAGTCGACCATGGCCGACGACCAGGGCCGGCCGTGCGTCGGTGACGTGGTCGCCGAACGCGTGATGGCCGGACAGCGCCTGTTCCACGTCGGCCGGCTCGATGCCGACACCGAGGGCCTGCTGCTCCTGACCAACGACGGCGAGCTGGCCCACCGGCTGATGCACCCGTCGTTCGAGGTGCCCAAGACCTACCTGGCGACCCTGAAGGGTGAGGTGCCGCGCGGGATCGCTCGTCACCTGCGCGAGGGCATCGAACTCGAAGACGGCCCGGTAAAGGTCGACAAGTTCACCGTCATCGAGGTCCACGAGGGACAGTCGCTGGTGCGCATCACCCTGCACGAGGGACGCAACCGCATCGTGCGCCGCATGATGGACGAGGTCGGTTTCCCGGTCACGAAACTCGTTCGCACCCATGTGGGTACGGTCGCGCTGGGGGAGCAGCGACCCGGTAGCCTGCGTGTCCTCGGCAGCGACGAGGTCGGCGGCCTGTACAAGGCGGTCGGACTGTGACCGCTGGCACGACGCGCGTCGTCGCCATCGACGGGCCGGCCGGTACGGGCAAGTCGTCGGTGTCGAAGCTGCTCGCCGACAAGGTCGGCGCCAGCTATCTCGACACCGGGGCGATGTACCGCGCGGTGACCTTGGCGGTTCTCGACGCCGGTGTGGCACTTGACGATCCGGCCGGTATCGCCCGGGTTGTCGACGCGGTCGACATCGAGCTGATCCCCAACGGCGACGGGTCGTCGACGGTGCTGCTCGACGGTCGCGACGTGTCCGGGCCGATCCGGACCGACCATGTCACCAGTGCGGTGTCGGCGGTGTCCGCGGTTCCCGAGGTGCGCACCAAACTCGTTGCGCTGCAGCGACAGAACGCGCAGGGGCGCTTCGTGGTGGTCGAGGGTCGCGACATCGGGACCGTGGTGTTCCCGGCGGCCGACGTCAAGATCTTCCTGACCGCCACGCCGGAGGCACGAGCCGACCGGCGGCACAAGCAGAATCTGGCCGCGGGACGCGACAGCGATTACGCAGCGGTCCTGGACAGCGTGAACCGCCGCGACCATCTGGATTCGACGCGCGCGGTGTCTCCGCTGCGTGCCGCCGATGACGCCGTCGTCGTCGACACCAGTGACAAGACCCTCATGGAGGTGCTCGACGAACTGAGCGGCCTCGTCGAGACCCGGATCGGAGTATCAGAACGGTGAGCGACAACTTCGAGACCGACCTGGCGGCATTGCCCGGAGACGGTATCTGGTCGGACGAATCCGACTGGCAGCTGACCGATATCGAGGGCGCCGACGGCGCCGCCGAGGTCGAGCACATGCCGGTGCTGGCGATCGTCGGACGCCCCAACGTGGGCAAGTCCACTCTCGTCAACCGAATCCTCGGCCGGCGTGAGGCCGTGGTCGAGGACATCCCGGGTGTCACGCGTGACCGCGTGTCCTACTCGGCGAGCTGGTCCGGACGCAGCTTCACGGTCGTCGACACCGGCGGCTGGGAGCCCGACGCGAAGGGCCTGCAGCAGGCCGTCGCGGCCCAGGCCGAACTCGCGATGCGGACCGCCGACGCGATCGTCGTGGTCGTCGACGCGACCGTCGGTGCCACCGCGACCGACGAAGCCGTGGCGCGCGTTCTGCGCCGGTCCAAGACGCCGGTGATCCTGTGCGCCAACAAGGTCGACAGCGAGCGGATGGAGGCCGACACGGCTGCCCTGTGGTCGCTGGGACTCGGTGAACCGCACCCGGTGTCGGCGGCGCACGGCCGTGGTGCCGGTGACCTGCTCGACGTCATTTTGCAGAAGCTGCCCGCGACTCCGCGCGAGACCCCGGTGCTGGGCGGCCCGCGTCGTGTGGCACTCGTCGGCAAGCCGAACGTGGGCAAGAGCTCGCTGCTGAACAAGCTGGCCGGCACCGAGCGTTCGGTGGTGGACAACGTCGCCGGTACGACCGTCGACCCGGTCGACGAGATCGTCGAACTGGGCGGCAAGGTCTGGAATTTCGTCGACACCGCAGGCCTGCGCCGCAAGGTGCGTACCGCGAGTGGTCACGAGTACTACGCCTCGCTGCGCACGCGGGCGGCCCTCGACGCCGCCGAGGTGGCGATCCTGCTGATCGATGCCTCGCAGCCGATCACCGAGCAGGATCTGCGCGTGCTCTCGCTCATCATCGAGAGCGGCCGTGCCCTGGTCATCGCCTTCAACAAGTGGGATCTGGTCGACGAGGATCGTCGCTATCAGCTCGACAAGGAGATCGACCGCGAGCTCGCCCGCGTGCCGTGGGCGCGTCGGGTGAACATCTCGGCGTCGACCGGTCGTTCGGTGCAGAAGCTGGTGCCCGCGATGGAGAGCGCGCTCGAGGCGTGGGACAAGCGCATCTCGACCGGGCCCCTGAACAGCTGGCTGAAGGACGTCATCGCGGCCAACCCGCCGCCTCTGCGCGGTGGTCGTCAGCCGCGCGTGATGTTCGCGACCCAGGCGTCGGTGCGACCGCCGACCTTCGTGCTGTTCACCACCGGCTTCCTCGAGGCCGGTTATCGCCGCTTCCTGGAGCGTCGTCTGCGCGAGGAGTTCAACTTCGACGGTTCACCGGTGCGCATCAACGTGCGTGTGCGCGACAAGCGGGAGCAGCGCCGCAAGCGCTGACCGCCTCCGCAAGCCCACCTCTTTTCGGTAAACCCGCCGCCTCCTCGGCTGGAGCGTTTACCGAAAAAGGGTGGGTTTGTGCGTTCCTGGTGCGGCTGTGACTGATGTGGGAGGCGCTGTGAGATACTGCCTCTCGTGCTCATCTTGGCAATCATCGTCTTCGGAATGGTCATCGGTGCTCTGGCTCAGCTCATCATCGGTGGCAAGAACATGTGGAGTATCGACTGGGGTCTGGCGCTCGTCGCCGGCGTCGTCGGCTCCTTCATCGGCGGGTTGCTGATCAGCCTGATCACCGGTCACGGCATCGAACTCCACGCCAGCGGCATCATCGGTTCGCTCGTCGGCGCGCTCATCGTCACCGGCGGCTGGATCTGGTTCAAGAAGCGTTCCTCGACCAACTGACCGTCGGCAGCCGACGAGTCGGGGAACACCTCCTCTGACCAGGCGATTGGTACAGAACAGCACTCGTCGGCTAGTCTTTAATCCGCCCGCTCCGGTGGGCAGTCGAAAGACCGAGAGGTCCAGAGACAACGGGCTGTGGCGCAGTTTGGTAGCGCACTTGACTGGGGGTCAAGTGGTCGCAGGTTCAAATCCTGTCAGCCCGACAGAGTAAGTAGCAGATCAGAGGCGGTTTCGGAGAAATCCGGAGCCGCCTTTCTGCTACCCAGCGGGGGTATGTACAGCAACCGATACAGCAACGCGGTCACAATCCCAGCACCTCTGATAATCCGGCAACAGCAGACCGCGCCGTGTCATCACTGGTGTGGCCGTACACGTCACCGGTAATCGCAATCGACGAGTGCCCGAGCAAATCGGCCACCGCCTTGATGTGCACCCCCGACTCCAGCCACGCCACCGCCGCGGAATGCCGCAAAGTGTGGACACCCACCTTGTCCACACCAGCCCCGGCCGCGGCCACCTCCAACACCCGCAGCAAGTTGCGCGGATCGACAGGGCCACCGAACTCGGTGGTGAACACCAGCCCCGAGTCCTGCCATTGATCGCCTGCCCTTAACCGCTCCTCGGCCTGGGCCACACGGTGCCGCCGCAAGAGCGCGACGACAGCAGGGGACAGCGGCACCGTTCGCCGCGACCTGGCCGTCTTCGGCTCCGAGATCACCAGCCGGTTCCCGATCCGCCCTAGCGTCGCAAGCACCGTCAACGACCCGGCATCAAGATCAACCCGGTCCCACGACAGCCCCAGAGCTTCACCTTTGCGCAGCCCGGTTGCTGCGATCAGCACCAACGCCGCGTGATAGCGAGACGACGACGCTGCGGTCAGCACCCGCTGCACAGCATCGGCCGGCAAGTGCTTCGCCTCCTGACGAGTAATTCCCGGACGCTTCACCTTCGCCGCAGGATTGACCGCCAGCAGCCCGTCACGCACCGCGCCATCAAGACCAGCGCGCAGGACGGTGTACACCTGCCGAATCGTGGAGTCCGACAGTGCCCGGACCGTCTCACCCCCGCGCACCTTCGTCTGCGCACGCATAGACAGGACCAGACCCTCAATGTCGGACGGCTTCAACCGGTCCAGGCGGGTCGCACCGAACGGCTCGGTCTCGAGGTGCCGGCGCGACAGATTGCTGTACAGATCGCGGGTCGACTCTTTCCGATCTGACGCTGCGAGCGTCGTCGTCCTCCACTGCCGCATCCAATCGCCCACAGTCCTGCTCGCGTCACGAACTGGTGCGCCAGCGTCCAAGCGTTCACGCGCAGCTTTCAGCTTGTCGCGGACCTCAGCCCTCGTACGCCCGTACACCGTGTGACGCTTGGACGTCTCGGACTCGTCCAGGTAGGTGAGTGCGCCCGCGTAGCCGATGACCTTGCCGTTGCGGGTCCGCTTGTAGATGCTGCCCTCGCCGTTCGCGTTCTTACTCACTTGCGCCGACCCTCGTCCTCGGTGAGATACCCCTCTTCGACCGCTTGTCGCTTGTAGCGCTGCACTGTTGACCGCGACTTCCCAAACACGGCCATAAGCGCAGCCTCCTGCCCGTCCTTCGGTGCCTCGAGCCATGTGCGTGCCACTAACTCCAAATCCACCGAGTTACGCGGCGAACGGTTGCGGCGCTTCGCCAACGCCCGCTCGGCCGCGCGACGGTTGCTTACCCCGTAGCGGAGGTCCTCGCCGGGACCGTAGCCCCGCATCCAGTGCCCCGGAGGGTCGTCAGGGTCCCGCCGATACGCGACAGCTTGCACGACCGACACAAGTAGGTCGTCGAGCCGAACGATCCGCAGGTCGCGTCCGCGCACCGGGACTCCTTCTTTGGCCGTCACAGTTGCATTGGTGCACACAGGGATTCCGTCCTGTACTCCGAAGTCGAACCTGAAAGCCGGCTGTTCCGGTCCGCCGGGATGCGAAAAGCTAAACGTGGCCGGAACTCCACGGTTGCCGCCGATATCCACGATGTCGGCCCACCCATCCCATTCGATGAGTCCGCCATCTCCGGTTTCTCGCTGGTGCATAGCCGCCTCAAACTTTCGGTCGCTGTTTTGACACATCGGTTTGTTGATATGAGACATCACAAAGGGCACGCTGTCAATGACACCGGCACACGTTCACGGCAACCGTCGAACACCAGCCGACACCGTTCCTTGAGAACTCCATAGCGAAAACCATTGAGTAACAGAAGAAAACAACATCGACCTAGAAGAAGGGAGGTGACATGAACCAACTAGTCCCCATCGCTGACGCGCAAAGCGCGCTGGGAGGAATCTCGCGTTCGACTCTCTACAAACTCATCGCGGACGGAGAGGTGACACGCGTGAACATCGGTCGCCGCAGCTTCGTAACCGGCGATTCAATCGACCAGTACATCCACACACTGACGGAGGTCAGATGACCCTTCACGACGAAGGCGGCCCCGCCACCAACGGAACCGCCTCCAGAAGTCAGAACCACAACGCTCACTCCTACTACGACGATAGCGCAGCCCGCCGACGCAGACGAGACGCCGCGCTCCGACTACCACCGATCGAGTGCGGAGACTGCGGTGCCTGGTACCGCGACCCGCTGGCACACAGGTGCACTGGCCCCCGCTGGCCGCAGATCATCGAGTGCCCAACACACGGCCTCGTCGTAGAGGTCTGCCCCTGGCAGCACTGCGAATGCGTTGGGAACCACGACGACTCGACCTGCACCGCCCTCGGTCAGTTGACACCTCGACGGTGGTGCCGATGAAACCTCATCTTTCGGCCACCGCACGCGAGATCCTCGCCCGTCCGTCCAGTTCGGCCAGCTCGTCCGGTCCGGCCAGTTTCTATCCGACCCCCTTAGAAACCGTCCGGGCTCACCTCGGCCGGTACATCTGCACCGTCGAACCAGCCGATCTCGACCTCCTCACCCTCTGGGCCGCGCACACCCACCTCGTCGCGGAGACCTACACGACCCCGCGGCTTGTTATCGACAGTCCGGTGCCGGGGTCAGGCAAGACCACCGTCCTCGAACACCTCGAGCGTCTCTGCGTGTGGCCGGTGCAGATGGCGACCGTGTCGTCGCCTGCGATGCTGGCTCGTCTCCTCGCCAACGGCATCAGAACGATGCTGATCGACGAGGCCGACCGCAGTCTCGATCCGAACAAGGACGGCATCGCTGACCTCATGGCGATCCTCAACTCCGGGTACAAGCGGGGCGGCACACGCCCGGTCCTGGTCCCCGCGAAGGGAGGTGACTGGAAGGTCTCCGAGATGCCTACCTTCTCGCCCGTCGCAATGGCCGGCAACAGCCCAGACTTGCCCGACGACACGGTGAGCCGGTGCATCCGAGTACTCCTGCTCCCCGATCTCGAAGGACGTGTCGAGGAAACCGACTGGGAAGTCATCGACGAGGAAGCCCGCGGCGTGGGCCAGGAACTCGCCGCATGGGCCGACGAGGTTCGCGAGCAGGTCCGCACAAACCGCCCCGCGTTGCCCGACCCGGTGAAAGGCCGCGCAAGGGAACGGTGGTCACCCCTCAAACGCGTCGCGGAAGCGGCGGGTGGCCGGTGGCCTGACGTTATTGACGACCTGGCCGAGCGCGACGTAAAGCGTGTGGAAGCCGAACGGGCAGAGGGACTTACACACGAGAAGCGGCACGTGACCCTACTCCGAGACATCCGTGCAGTCTGGCAGGACGACGAGCGATTCATTGGTACCGATGACCTCCTTGCCCGTCTCACTGCCACCAGTCCGCAGAGGTGGGGTACCGCATCAAAGTTCGAGAAGGCACTTACCGCTCAGGGGCTTGGTCGCATGTTGACGCGCAACTACAACATCCACAGCACTCGGCCAACAGTGGGTGACCGGACCCGCGGCTACAGCGTGGACGACTTCGGCCCTGCCTTCCGAGGCTTCGGCCTAACCCCTCCGACCAAACCGGCCGGACCGGACGAGCCGACCGAACCGGACGATAGGAGAAATCCATGAGACATGAGGACGACCCTCGGTTGGCCTTCTGGTTCAACCTGACACAGGAGGAACGCGACAAGCTCGACGCCTCCGCTCGTCGCAGCCTGCTCGAACTCTCGGGCTACCCGTACTGGTCCCTCGAACTCTGTGCCGAGCTTGCAGCATGGGTCGAGCTCGAGGCCGAAGTGTTGAACGCGTACACAGATTGGCTCGAGGCGTGCGAAGCCAGAGCCCACCGTGCCGGAAGGCGCTGGGACCGAGCAGAACTCCTACGCCAAGAGCGACTCCGTGAGGTTGGCGACTGATGGCCCGTCTCCGCGCCTGCCTCTACGTCGTCGGAGACCCAGCCCGCGACGGCATCCTCATCGCCGGCCACTGGCTCAACAGCACCGAGGCCAGAGCACTAGCCGACACCATTCACGACCTCTTAGACAGACAGGAACACCACCATGACCAGCCCTGCTGACATGCCCAACTACGCAGCACCCATCGGCCGCGCCGAAGAACGCCGACTCCGAGTCCGCGCCCAGAACCGGCTGCACAAGCTGCTCGGCAGACTCCTGGACTACGACGCCGACGAACTGCTGGCCGTCCACGAGACCCTCGACCGCTTCTACGCCGACCTCGCCGCCGACCGAGCCGAGGCCCCCAAGTGAAGCCCTGTCTCACCTGCGGTGAACCCAGCCCCGAATCCCGCTGCCCCGACCACCGACTCGACGCCCACCACCAAACCACCCACCAACGCGGATACGACAGCCGGTGGCGACGGTTGTCAGCGAAAGCCCGCAGACTCCAGCCGTTCTGCACCGACTGCGGAACCACCACCGACCTACAAGCCGACCACTCGCCCGAAGCATGGCGACGACACAACGCCGGCAAACCCATCCGCCTCCAAGACATCGACGTCGTATGCGGACCCTGCAACCGGACCAGAGGCGCAGCGAGAGGCACAACCAAGCCTGTGACCAGGGGGGATAGGGTAACCGTAAGCGGACCGAAACCCGAAGGCAAGGCGCAGAGATCGTTACACACCCCTGGGGGGTATCGGTGAAGGCCGGTCCGAAGGCGAAGGTGGACGACTCTCCACTGCCGTTTCGGCCCAGGTCAGTGGGGTCAAAGCGGTTCGCGTCGTTCGCGGAGAAGTTCATCAAGGTACCCAAGGGCACGAACGCTAAGAAGGCGCTGCGCCTGCGAGATTGGCAGCTGGATCTGATCGGTTCGGTTGAGGACGCCGAGGTGACTCCGCGCACGGCAGGTTGGATGCTTCCCCGCGGTCAGGGGAAGTCGACGTTGGTGGCCGCGTATGGCCTGTATCGGTTCTTCACTGACGGGGAGGGCTCGGTCGTCGCGGTGGTTGCGGTCGACGAGCGCCAGGCCGGCATCGTCTTCAACATTGCCCGCCGAATGGTCGAATTGGACGACGAGTTGTCGGCGCGGGTGCAGGTGTTCAAGGATCGGCTGTATTGGCCGACGACCGACTCGTATTTCCATTGCCTGCCGGCGTCTCCGGCGTCGTTGGAGGGTTTGGACTACACGCTGGCGATCCTCGACGAGGCTGGTGTGGCGAACCGGGATGCCTACGAGGTGCTGACGTTGGCTCAGGGTAAGAGGGAACGTTCGACGCTGGTGTGTATCGGCACGCCTGGTCCGAAGGTCAACGATCAGGTGCTCGCGGATCTGCGCAATTATGCCGCCGAGCATCCCGATGACAAGAGTTTGGTGTGGCGGGAGTTCTCGGCCGCGGGTTTCGAGGATCACCCAGTGGATTGCCGACATTGTTGGGAGCTCGCGAATCCGGCTCTTGACGACTTTCTACACCGTGACGCTCTGGTCGCCTTGTTGCCACCGAAGACCAGGGAGTCGACGTTCCGGCGTGCGCGTCTCTGTCAGTTCGCGACCGACACCGATGGCGCATTCCTCCCGGCTGGTGTGTGGGAGGGGCTGTCAACAGGCCAGCCGGTGCCGGATGGTGCCGAGGTCGTCATCGCCTTGGACGGGTCGTTCTCTGATGACACGACGGCGCTGCTGGTGGCATCGGTCGGAACCGAACCGCACGTCGACCGGATCAAAGTTTGGCAGCGGCCAGCGAACGATGAGAGCTATCGGGTGCCGGTGGCTGAGGTCGAGCAGACCATCCGCGATGCGTGCCGACGCTGGAAGGTGTTGGAGATCGTCGCAGACCCTTTTCGTTGGACACGGACGTTGCAGATCCTCGAATCGGAGAATCTGCCGGTTGTCGAGTTTCCGCACTCACCGGCACGCCTGACCGCGGCCACTACGGATCTGTTCTCGGCGGCCACGAACGCCCGTCTGACGCACTCGGGAGACAAGACGTTGGCCGAGCACGTCAGCGCCGCGGTCATCGTCGAGGACGTCCGCGGGATACGCCTCAGCAAGGCGAGCCGATCAAAGTCGGCTCGAAAGATCGACCTCGCCGCGTGCCTGGTCATGGCCCATAGTCGCGCCACCTGGCGCGCAACCCACAAGAAGCGTTCCAAGACAAGGAGTTTCGCAGCATGAACACTGACCTACTTACCACTCTGTTGCAGAAGATCGACGAACCGTCAGCCCGTTTCGCTGACCTCGACCGCTACTACGCCGGCACTCAGCCGTTGGCTTTCCTGTCCCCGGAGGCCCGGAAAGCTCTGGGTGACAGGTTCGGTCGCCTCGCCACCAACCTGCCAAGACTGGCAGTGACCTCGTTGGCCGAGAGGTTGCGGGTCACCGGCTTCACTGGCGCGGACGTCTGGGAGGACTGGATTCGGAACGATCTCGACCAAACGTCTGGTATCGCCCACCGCGAAGCCCTACTACTCGGGTCGTCGTACGCGATGGTGTGGGCCGACCCGTTCGGCCGGCCGAAGGTCACCGTCGAATCGGCCACCCAGGTCGGGGTGCTCACCGATCCGGGTTCACGCCGCATCACGGCAGCGGTGAAGAGGTGGGAGACCGCCACCACCACCGAAGCGACCGTGTTCCTCGACGACCTGCTGATCCGGTTGCGGGCAGAGCAGACCGGGGCCACCACGCAGGGTTTCCGCACCGTCGAGGAGATTCCGAACCCGCTCGGCGTGGTGCCGGTTGTGCAGCTGAAAAACTCCGACCGCCTCCTAGATGACGGGGTGTCCGAGATCGAGGACCTTCGCCCGCTGGTCGACGCGCTCAACAAGGTTTTGGTCGACATGATGACCACCAGCGAGTTCGTGGGCCGGCCGCGACGGTGGGCCACTGGCATCGAGCTGGAAGAGAACGAGGAGGGCGAAGCGGTCAACCCCATACCGGAGGGTGACCGGGCCATGATCTCGGAGAACGACACCGCGAAGTTTGGTCAGCTCGAGGGTGCCAGGCTCGACGGGTACCAGTCGGCGGTCGACGTGCTGCTCGGTCAGATCATGGCGGTCTCTGCACTCCCGGCTCATTACATCGGGCAGTTGTCGGACACCCCGGCATCGGCGGATGCCCTACGTGCAGCTGAGGCCAGTCTCACCGCCCGCGCCGAGGCTCGCCAGGCCGCGTTCGGGCGAGCGTGGGAAGACGTGGCCCGCCTGATTGTCGGTGTCCGTGACGGTGCCGACCCTCAGCTGGTTGATGTTCGGGTGACGTGGGCCGACGCCGCTACCCGCTCCATCGCCCAGGAGGCCGACGCCGTGGTGAAGCTGCACCAGGCTGGCCTGCTCCCGGCGTCGTACGCGCTCAAGCGACTCGGCTACTCCGACACCGAGGTTGCCGAGATCGCCGCCGCACGCCGCGGTGACGCCCTGAACGCGATGGCCGTCGACCTCGGGAAGCTGGTGTCCTGATGGCCTACCGCGACACCCTCATCGCCTTGTCGGAGAGATCCGAACGACAGGTCATCGCCGCCTACACCGCGTACCTGTCGGGCAACCTCACCCACGACGAATGTGTGCGGTGGATTGCCTCCGCGATCACCGTCTCCAATGGGCAGGCCCACGCACTGGCGAACCTGGCCTACGCCGCCGAAGTCATGGCGCAGTTGGGAACACCAGCCGCGGTGGTGAACACCGCACCACCTGACGACCTCGACCGACTGACCAAGGCAGCGTCCACGGTCATCGAGGTTGCCGCGTCGACTGCAGCGTCCGAAGCGGTCGTCGGCCGGTTGGGTCGGGCCGAACCGCTGGAGACCGCCGCCAAGTCCTACTCGCAGTCGATGATCCGGGACGGCAAGACCCGAGGGTGGGTGCGTCAACGATCGGCCGGGTGCTGCCAACTCTGCACCTGGTGGTGGCGCGAAGGCCGCGTCTGGCCGGCAGAACACCCATTCCAAACACACAAGGGATGCACCTGCACCCCGAAACCAGTTATTGCAGAAGGGATCAAGGAAACATGGACAACAGCGCGAGCGAAGGGGATCAGATGACCGACGACACCACCGAGGGGTCCCAGCAGGACCCGGCAACCGCGGTTCAACCCGAACCCGTCTCCGATCCCGACGTTTCCGGTGACGGCACCGAAAACGAGGAGCCTGACACCTTCCCGCGGTCCTATGTCGAGCAGCTGCGCCAAGAGAACGGCAAGTACCGTCAGCGAGCCCAGCGTGCCGACGAACTCGCCCACCGCCTGCACCGCGCCCTTGTCGAGCAGACCGGCCGGCTCCAGGACGCCAGCGACCTACCGTTCGACGAAGACCATCTCAGTGACACCGAGTCACTGACTTCGGCGATCGACGAACTACTCACCGCCAAGCCGCATCTGGCAGCGCGCCGCGTGACCGGCGAGATCGGCCAAGGCGCAACCCCGTCGACCGCTAGCGTTGACCTCACCGCACTACTCCGCGGCCAACGCTGAAAGGAATTTCGATGTCACTGAAGGATGAGGCAGCAGACGCGCTGTACGCGAAGATCAAGGAATTGGCAGAGGAAACTAGCGCTTCGTCCTACGTCCGAGACCTCGCGGAAGCCTTCTCGCTTGTCTCCAGCGTCAGCACAAGCAGTGGTAGTCCACGCAAGGCAGTATCAGGTTAAACCCCCTAGGGGTATGCTCAAGGGGACGTTCCTGGTGAACGTCCCCTTGAATCGTCCTGGTGGCGAAGGTGACCATTCCCTTCAACTCCCCAGGAGCACACCGTGGCCGAAACCACCGCAACCAATTCCGAACTCCTCGCAGACCAGGTCTCCAGCCTGCTCGTCCAACCCCTCGAAGCTGGCAGTGTCGTCCTCGCCTCCGGCCCCCGCATCTTCGACACCGCCGGCCAGCTACGCATCCCCAAACTCGTCTCCGGCAGCAACCCCACCTTCGTCGCCGAAGGGGCACTCATTCCCGACGACGGCGAGATCGAGTTCGACGAAATGACCCTGATGCCCAACGAGCGAAAGAGCATCAAGATCATCCTCCGCTACACCAACGAACTCGTCCGGCAGGCCGTGATCGGTATCGACGCCGTACTCAAACAGCGTCTCGTCAAAGATGTTTCCGACGCCCTCGACGACGCCCTCCTCAAGGGCACCGGCACCGCCGACACCATCACCGGCCTCACCCAGCAGGCCGGCGTCACCACCGGCACGTTCGACCCGACCGACGCCGACTCGATGCTCGACGCCATCGCCTCTCTCAATGCGAAGGAGATCACGCCCAATCGGTGGTTCATCTCCGGCGCGGACTTCGCTGCCCTGCGCAAGGTGAAGGAGTCATCGACGTCGAACCGCTACCTCCTCGAGCCTGATCCGACCCGAGAGTCCGGCACCACGATCTTCGGTATCCCTGCCACCGTCACCAACAAGCTCGCGGCCGGCACCGCGGTCCTCGCGGACATGTCGACCGTCGCAGTCGCCCGTGACGTTGCACCCTCGGTCACCGTCCTCAACGAGCGGTACGCCGAATACGACCAGGTTGGCCTGCGAGTGGTCACCCGCTACGACCTCGGCCTGCTGCACCCCGAAGCGGTCGCAGTCCTCGGACCGGAAACCCCGTAATGCCGGCACTGACCGGCGTAGACATCGCCGCGTTCCTCGGCCAGGGTGGCGACACCGAACTCGTCGCCCTGGCCGGCCAGCACGTCCCCATCATCACGGCGATGGCCCGCGCCTACACCCGCGGCGTCGGATTCGAGGGTGGGGAACCGAACCCCGACATCGAGGCAGTCATCATCACCGCGACCGCCCGCCTGGTCGCCAACCCCGAACAACTCGGCACCACCGTCGGATCGGTGACAGTCGACGGCGGCTTCAACGGCTGGACCCTCGCGGAGTTGTTCGTCCTCAACAGGTACCGAAAGAAGGCGGCCGGGTGATCTTCCATGACACCGTGACGCTGGCGACCTCGGTCAAGGTCGGGGAGGACGCCCACGGCAACGACGAGTACGAATGGATCGAGCAGACTGTCCCCGCGGACGTGTGGCCCTTGAACACCGACCAGAAGATCGGCGAAGGCAGCCTGACCGTCGTGCAGCGGTACCAGGTCTCCATGTCCAAGACCGCGAACTTCGACCCGGACGACCCGTACCTCCGCATCACGTGGCAGGGACGCCAGTTCGACGTCGAGGGCAGCATCGAGGCACACATGGTCCGCGGCCGACTCCACCACTACGAAGCCATCGGGAAGCTGACGGGATAGTAGGGGGTGACGCTGTACAGCAACCGGTACAGCAACGCCGTCGGATTTCTGTGTGTTCGCTGACGTCCGCCCATATACCCGAATCGTTGCTGACCAGCGATGATTGGACACCGGAGAACACCGGCATACAACGAAATTGAGTCTGGGGGTCAAGTGGTCGCAGGTTCAAATCCTGTCAGCCCGACAGAGTGGCCAGCACCGAAGGTGCTGGCCATTGTTGTCTGTGCCTCCGGCTGTCAGCGATGTTCCAGCTCGCCGAACCGGCCGAGCAGGCGGTCGATCGCGCTGCAGTCCTGGAGGAATTGCCGGCGGTCGGGGTCCTCGGCGACGTCACGCAGCATCTGATCTGCGTCCGGGACCTGCTCCGCGGCCAGAATCGCCGACCACACGGCCCCATCGGTGGCGGTGAACGCGTCGACGCCGTCCCGCAGCGCGCGCGCCAGGAAGCTCCGGTCGTCCGAATCCAGCTTGTCGTGCACCATCGCGATCATCTCGGTCGCAACCGAGGCGTGAGCGCGTTCGTCGCGGCGGTGTAGCGCGATGGTGGCCTGGTGCACGGGCTGGATCGTCCGGTCACCGGCGATCAGGCTCAGGTAGTCGGCGATGGAGGTCTCGGCGACCGTTGCGTATGCCAGAGTCGTCAGCGCCGCTGCTCGCGGGGACTCTGCCTGCGCGAACGACTCTCGGTGCCCGCGTGCGGTCGACGACTCCGGCAACGTCGAGTCCGGTAGTGCCCAGCCGCGACGACGACGAGTCAGCGCGGACGCGTTCAGGTGCATCAGGGTGTGGTACTCCTCGTCGACCATCGACTGCACCACCGCCGCCCGGTCCGCATCAGAGAAGCCGGTGCCGAACACGTCCCGGAACAGCAACCCGAAACCGGGTGTCACGACGTCCTGTTCGATGTCGACGACGTTCTTGTTGTAGGCGATCCACGCCCAGGCCCGGACCCGGGTCCGGACGTCCTCGTCGAGCCGCTCCCAGCTCGGATGCCCGGCGAACGGGAGCAGCACCTCGGGATAGTCCTCGCGGGTGTCGTCGTAGAGGTCGTCCATCGTCGGTATGTCGAGCTCGGGTTCGGTGCGCCGCACCGTCGCCCGCCGTGGCCAGCTCCGCACGAGGCCGTCGATGACCGCCGACTCCACCGGGTCGGACGCGTCGTGCTCGGGCAGGTGGCCGGTCACGTGAACAGCCTCTCGAACATCCGCGCACACAGTCGCGCGTAGTCGTCCGCGTGGCCGCCCAACGGACCACCGGCCTCGGTGAGCAGTGCCGTGAAGTCGTCGGTGTCGCCCGCGGACGCAGCGGACACCCGGCACACGGCCCGCGCCAACGCCTCTCGTGCGGCGGGTGCACACGGGTTTGACGCCTGCACGTCCCGATACACCTCTGGTGTCCCGCCGGTGATCCGTGCCTGTAGTGCCGACATCGTCGTGAACGGCGGAGTGGCCAGGGCGGCTGCCTCGTCGGCATCGATTCCCAGGTCGGCGAGCGCGCACCCGAACGCCAGGATCGTCGCGTGGGTGAGGGCCTGCACCGCCGCGCACACCCGGTCGTGCCGATCGGCGGTCGTGATCTCGACCCGCGCGCCCCACCGAGACAGGTCGTCGCGCAAGCGATCCGCACCCGGACCGTCACGATGGACGACGACCGCGACCGCCCGGCCCGAAAGACCGAGGGACGGAGCGAACATCGGGTTGATCCCGACGATCGGACCGCCCCTGTCGACGTCGTCCCCGTCGAGTTCGGCGACGGCCGAGGAGAACCGCGTCTTCACCGACAACGTCTCCACCAGCAGCGCCGCCGCGTTCAGCAGAGGGATCACCGACTTCACGGCCTCCAACGCCACACCCTCCGGGACCGCAAGCACCACGACATCGGCCTCCCGCAGTCGTGACTCCGCCCCCCGGTCGGGGTATCGGATGTCGTCACCGTGGCGGGCGTCGAGCACGTGCACGGTGTTCCCGTCACCGCGCCACCGATCGGCGAGCATCGTCCCGACGGCTCCGGCACCGCCGGCGACGACGATCGACCGGGCTTCGGGCGCGGGCGATCCGGTCACGGTCCACTCTCGTCGGCGACGGACAGACAGCGTCGCATCGACAGCGCCTTCACCATCGTCTCCTCGAACTCGTCCTCCGGATCCGACAGCGCGACGATCGCACCACCGACCCCGAACGTCACCTCGGACTCGGTGGCCACCATCGTGCGGATCACGATCGACAGGTCGGCGGTTCCGGTCAGTGAGAAGTAGCCGATCGCCCCCGAGTACACCCCCCGCGGACCGGCCTCGAGTTTGTCGATGATCTCCATCGTGCGGATCTTCGGCGCTCCGGTCATCGACCCGCCCGGGAACGCCGCCCGCACACAGTCCACTGCGGACACACCCGCGCGCAACGTTCCGCGCACCGTCGACACCAGTTGGTGTACCGGCGAATAGGTTTCGACGGCGAACAACGACGGCACGTGCACCGAGCCGGGCTCGCAGACCCGCGACAGGTCGTTGCGGACCAGGTCGACGATCATCAGGTTCTCCGCCCGGTCCTTCTCGCTGTGTCGCAGGTCATACTGAAACCCCTCGTCCTGCACGGGATCCGCGGACCGTGGCCGAGTGCCCTTGATCGGTTTCGACTCCACCGTGCGATCTGCCCCCACCTTCAGGAACCGTTCCGGGGATGCGCTGAGCACCGACAACCCCGAGAACTGGAGCAGCGCGCTGTAGGGCATCGGGCTGATCTCGCGGAGGCAGGAGTATCCGGACACCGGGTCGAGGCCGCGGTGCACGGTTGCCGAGTTCGTCAGGCACACCTCGTACGACTCCCCGGACCGGATCTCCGCCAAGCACTGCTCGATGAGCCTCAGGTAGGTCGGGTGGTCGTGCCGGAACACGATCGGCACCTCGTGCGACTCCTGGACCAGCGGGGGAGCGGTGACCATCGGTTCGGAGGCATGATCCTGCAGCTCCCGGATGGCCGACGCCGTGTCGCGCAACCACCGCGCGGTCGCAGGGTCCACGGTGCCGGGCTCCGCGTCATCGACCGGTTCGAGTGCGAGCAGGTATGCGCACCCGCGTTCGTGATCGATCACGACGGCCCGGTCCGCGAACACCAGTGCCGCATCGGCCTGTTCAGATGCGTGGGCCAACTGGCCGCCGGTGTCCGCTTTGAGTTCGTAGCCGAGATAACCGACGTAGCCGAGACAGAACCCGAATGGCAGATCCGGCCGGGGCGCGACCGACCGCTCCCGTAGCCGGGCGTCGAGATAGTCGAAGAAGGTGCTGCGGATCTCCTCCTCGGCCCCGTCCGAATGTTCCACTCGCACGGTCATTTCCGGAATCCGGTAGGTCACGTACTCGGCGCGCGGGCCCGAGCAGTCACCCATCACGGAAAACCGGCTCCCCGATTCGTTGGCCGCCGACCCGTCGAGCCAAAAGCTGTTCGGTCCATCAGCGAACAGTCGCTCGTACACCGCAGCCGGGTCGACGACCCGGTCCACCCGCTCCGACCGCACCCGGTAGTCGTGTTCCGGCCTCATCGGTGCCGCCTCGGCCGGCCGCTCCGTGGAGGTGTTCCTCGGCGCCGCCGGTATCGGTCGCCGCATCCGCACCGGGGTGGCCGCGGCGAAGTTCGAGAGCAGCTCCCGCCCGTACTCGGTGCAGATCGACTCCGGATGGAACTGCACCCCCCACAGCGGGAGTTTCCGATGACGCACCGCCATCAGGACGCCGTCGTCCGACCACGCCTGGGCCTCCAACCCGTCCGGGACCTCCAGGACCGCCAGCGAGTGGTACCTGACTGCCCGGAACGGGGACGGAAGACCATCGAACAGGCCCTGCCCGTCGTGGTGCACCGCGCTGATCCGTCCGTGCCGAGGCTCCGGGGCCGAGACAACCGGACTGCCGAACAGGTGACACAGTCCCTGGTGGCCCAGGCAGACTCCGAGGACGGGAAGTCCGCTGTCGGTCAGGGCCCGCCCGCTGATCCCGAAGTCGCGGGCGCAGTCCGGACGCCCCGGGCCGGGGGAGACCACCACGTTGTCGAATGCCGTCAGGTTCACCGACGACCACGGCGCATCGTTGGCGACGACCACCGGCTCCGAGCCGTTCACCTCCGTCAACAGGGCATGGAGGTTGTAGGTGAACGAGTCGTAGTTGTCGATCAGAAGTGTCCGCACCGCGTCCGCCTCAGTCCACGCTGGCGTCGGCGGCGCCGTCCACGGCTGTCCGCTGGACGAGGACGCGATCAGGGCCCGCATGCGCGACCGGAGCCCCGTTCGTCCGCAGTTCATCGGTCGCCACGATGAGGTCCTCCACCCGGCAGGTCTCCGAGATGAGCAGGTCGTAGAGGTCGTGCAGGAACTGTGGGGAGAGTCCGTGGTCGAGGGCGTAACGGTGGGCGTGATCGTGCACCGCTCCGACGCGGCGCGGCTGCATCACGGGAATGGCGTGGCGCTCCTTGAGGTACGCGATGCGAGTGCAGACCTCCAGCCGGGCGCGGACATCGTCGAGCAGCCGGTTGTCGATTGTGTCCAGTTCCGCTCGGAGGTCGGCGAGCTCGCGCTCGCCGAGGTCGCCCTCGGTCACCGTCTGTCCGTTGTTGCCCGTCGATTCGCTCACCGCTCGACCACCTTGCACTGTCCGAAGGGAAGTGCGGCCCGCCGACTTGAACCGCTGAAACGCGACGCGGGCCCGAACTGACACTGCGCCCGGTCCGCGCTCGCGAACCGCAACCCCGACTCGGTCCATGGTCGCACCGACCATGCGCACCACGAGGGCGTAAGCGTCACCAGGAGATCACGATTCACCAACGACACTGCCGTCACCGTCATCCGTTCGGATGGTTGGATGCCCGTTTTTTCGCACTCGGTCCTCGACGATCCCGTCCACCCTCCACCGACGGCAACGTTGTGTCACGGCCCGGGATCCGGCTCCGATCGCGCGCCGCTCGCGGTGTGACAGAGGGAGAAGACGCTCAGGCGAGCAGCGGCACCCCGACGTCGGCTCCGCCCTCTTCGGTGATCCGGCCTCCCATCCGGGTGAAGGTGGGCGTGGTGATGAACCCGCCCGCGAAGAGCGCTTCGCCCTGACGGAACTCGGGCGACTCCGCCAGCATGTGTTCACCGACGAACCCGAAGGTGTCGGCAAGTTCGGCCAGATCGCGCGGCGCGTTCATCCGCATCAGGCACAGGTTGTCGCACTGGGACAGCACGTTGGGGTGGATCTTCGTCGGCCGTTGCGTCGACAGGAGGAGCCAGAGTCCGAACTTGCGTCCCTCGGCGGCGATCTGCACGACGCGGTCGATGAGGGCCTGCTCGACCGCGCTGGTGGCGACGGGAGGACAGATGTTGTGGGCCTCGTCGATCACGATGAGCACGGGTCGCCGCTCTTCGCGACGCGCCCACAGGTGTTCGAGCGCGGAGAGGGCGGCCACCTTGGGTTCTGCCGGGTGGGCGAAACCGCCCAGGTCGAGCACGGTCGCCTGGGGGCGTTCGTCGATGATGTCGGTGGCCGCGACCTCGCCTCGAGCCCACAGGTCCCAGTCGAGGACCTGGAGATTCTCGATCCGCTTGGCCAGTCGCTGGTGACCGGGATCGTCGGACGCCCGCAGCGCCGAGATGTAGGTGCTCTGGTCGGGTGTGTCGCCGGCGCCGCCGCTGAGGGTGGCGTCGGCGTGCAGCAGGACGTTGTACTCGTCGGGATCGGCGATCGGATCCAGCTGCAGGACGGCGGCCTTCGCGGTCAACGGCAGATCGGTGAACCGCGCCCGCAACTGCGGGAGATCGCGTCGTGTCGAATGCAGCACCTGGATGTCCGATGCGGCGATGGCCGCGGCGAGTTCGGGATCGGTGGTGTCACGCGTCTCCGGAAGCCGGGTGAAGTCGGCGTTCGGATCGAGGATGAGCAGTGGCAGGCGCGTGTTCAGCAGCAACTGCTCCAGCACCACCCCGAGTGCGTAGGTCTTTCCCGAACCGCTCTGGCCGCACCAGAAGGTGTGCCGGTTGAACTTGTGTGCGGAGAGGACGACGTCGGACGTCGCGTCGTCGCGATGGCTTCCCACTGTCAGCTGAACCACGCCTGAAGAATACGGCGTCGAGGGACACGGCACCGACTCGCAGCGCCGCGCGATGTGTGCCGGACTTTCGCCGGGAGATCGTCAGAGCCGCTCGACCTCGACGAAGACAATCGTGTTCGTCGAACCCCGGTTCTCCACGCGGTGTTCGACACCGGCGATCCGGGTGTAGCTCTCGCCGATCCGGAGTTCTGCGGCGATCTCCGAACCGTCCGGTGCGACGGCATACATCGTGTCGTCGACGAGCGGTACGACGACGTAGTCGTGCTCATGCCGGTGCATGGGGATGGCTCCACCCGGCTCGATGGTCCACCGGGTGACTCGGAACCGTCCGTCGTCCTGCTGCACCTCGGCGTGTGAACCCGTGCCCATTGCGTCCTCCGTGTCGTCGATGCTCACCTGCCGGCGTGCCGCAGGTGCCCGTACAGGGCCGCGCGGTAGCCGCGGGTGTAGCTGGGTTCCTCGTCGTCCGGGTCGGGCGGGCAGTCGAGGGTCGACGACGCGAGCTGACGTGCCCACGGTGCCGGGAGAGCGCACAGCGCGGCCTCCGCATCCTCGAATCCTTTCTGGAACAGATCGGGATCGAGGTGCTCGTCGAGGTCGGCATCGTAGATCGGGAAGGAGGTGGGTAGCCGGGTGACGACTCCGTATTCGGTGACGATGTCGAGTTCGGGAAATTCGTTCTCGTGGTTCGTCAACGGACCGTGCGCCTTTCGGCGAGCGTGCGGTAGAGCGTCGCACGGCTGACCCCCAGCGCCTGGGCGATCCGCGGCACGGATTCGCCTGCGGCACGCATCTGTTCGGCGCGGAGCACCTGCTCGTCGTCGAGGACGCGGGGCCGTCCGACCGTCGACTCCGACCGCCGGCGCGTCGTCAGTGGCCGCGCCGAGGTGAGCGCGGGGGAGGGGTCGTCGAGTTCGGCCAGTGAAGCCAGGACGCCGACGACCATCGCGCCGGTCGGATCGTCGGTGTCGATGCCCTCGCGCAACGAGCGGAGACCGATGCGTCGTTTCGCGAGTTCACGTGAGATGGCCATGACCTCGCGGATGTTACGGCCCAGTCGGTCGATGCCCACGACCACCGTCGTGTCACCGGCTCTCGCATAGTCGAGTAAGGCGTTCATCCCCGCCCGACGGTCCGCGGGCTGCGCCCGATCGGCGGCGTCGGTGTAGATCCGACCCGGATCCACCCCCGCCTCGGTCAGTGCATCGATCTGTGGTCCGAGAGCGTGCGCTCCCGGGGTCTCGCGCGCGTATCCGAGGGACATCCCCGGTGCGCCACCTCTCGCTTGGTCCGTCACGAGAGGGACTCTATCTCAAAAGTCTCGATACTGATTCTGAGACGCGCCGGGAATTCGAGACGTCGGTTGCAAAAGTCTCGCGATAGGAGCCATTTCGAGATCGTCTGACGCAAAATAGGCGTCTCATAAGTTTCGAGACGTGACCTTGGGGGCTGGACTGCATCCGGGCCCGGTCGCCGACGCGGATCCGGCTGAGCGTCATCGGCCGAAGTCGTCGAACCCTGATCGACATCGCGCGCGACCTCATCTCGGCGTGACAGCACGACGGGCCTGGTGACGGAATGTCACCAGGCCCTTCGAGGTTCGTCGCTATGGCTCCTCACACCTCAGGGAGCGAGGGATTGTTGCTGCCGTTCCCTCTCTTGCAGGCAAGATGTCAGAAGTACCCGTTCGCCGGGAGGGGAGTGCCGTTGACCAGCAGGTCACCGAGCGCGATCGCCTTGTATGACGTCGGGTTGTGCAGCGTGACCGTGCGGATGTTGCGCCAGTGCCGATCCAGGTTCTTGGCCCGGCTGGCCGACGACGCGCCGCCGACGTCGAACAGATCGGCGGCAGCACGCAACCCGACGCGGTCGACGTGGACCTTCACTCGCGCGGCCGCCGTGGATGCCCGGACGAACAGGTCCGGCTCGATCACGCCGCTGCGTGCCGGCGCGAACGCCTCCTCGATCGTCCGTGCGGCATCGAGGACCGCGGCCCGCGCGACGTGGGCGGCCGCGTCGATCTCACCGACGGTGCCGAGCAGCACGGGGTCGTGGCGCGGCGACTCGGCGGGCGCATGGTCGAAGGTCCGCGTCCGTGACCGCAGAAGCGCGGTCGCATCGTCGCTGACCGACAACAGGATTCCGGTGATCAGCGCCTGTAGGTAAAGCTGCAGGAACGGTCCGTCGTTGGCGATCGCGGCGGTCGACGCCGGGTCGGTGAAGGCCAGGATGTCGTCGGCGGTCACCCGGACGCTGTCCAAGGTCGTGGTGCCGGTACCGGTACGGTTCTGTCCGATCCCGTCCCAGTCGTCGACGATGGTGACGCCGTCGCGGTCGACGGGCAGGACGATCCGAGCGACCTGACCGTCGAACTCGCCGCCGCGAACCGTCGCGGTGACCGACACGTAGTCCGAGAATGCGGTGCCGGTGCTGTAGAACTTGACCCCGGTCAGCAACCACCCGCCGTCGACGGCACGCAGTTCGGTCTGGAACGAGAGCGAACCCGCGCTGCCGGTGCGTTCACTGGTCGCGTTGCCGAACACCCTGCCCGCCGCGATCTCTGCGACCCAGCGGTCGCGGACGGGGCCGTCGGGGAACCGGCGGATCTGCTCGACGAACCAGAAGTGCGCCCGCAGGATGTGGGCGACGATCGGATCGGCACGGGCGAGATCGATGAGGAAATCGAACAGCTCGGGGGCGCCGGCACCGGGGCCGGACGACTCGTCGAGAGTCACAGCGGTCAAACCGGATTCACTCAGCAATCGCACCTGGGCGTGCGGGTCGATGCCGGTCAGTTCGCGCACGGCGGCATCGGCTGCGATCTCGGACAGGATCGTCGAACGATCGGAGACGACGCGGGTCAGGACACTCATGCCGGCACCTCGACCTTCTCGGCGAACGCGCCGCGGTACGCCGCGGCGGGATGCGTGTCCGGAAGGGTGTCCCGGCCGGTCAGCTTGCGCCGGCTCGTGCCCGGCGCGTATTCGTGCTGGGCAAGTCCGCGCTCTCGCAGCACCGGCAGGACATGCTCGGCGAACTCGATGTAGCTGTTCGGGATCGTCGCGTTGATGACGTTGATGCCCCCGACGCCGGCGTCGCGCCATTCCGCCAGTCGATCGGCGATCTGCTCCGGCGTGCCGACGACGCGTCCGCTGCGGCTACGCAGTTCGGCCAGGTCGCGGACGGTCGGCTCACGATCGGGTACGGCCTCGCGCAGCCACAGCAGGGTGCTCTGCGTGCCCTCGGTCTTGATCTCGCCGATCGGGGTGTCGAGGTCGTAGAACCCGAGATCGAACCCGAGACCACCCGCCGAGTGGGCGATGATCGTGCTCGGGTCGATGTACTCGTCGAGCTCGGCCGCCTTTCGCCGTGCCTCCTCCTCGGTGCTCCCGATGACGAACGAAAGACCCTGGAAGAACTGGATGTCCTGAGGATCGCGGCCGGCTCTGGCGGCCAGACGACGGGTGTCGTCGACGAGTCCCTTGGCTGCTTGCGGTGTGGGCGACACGATGAACTGCGCCTCGGCATTTCGTGCGGCGAACCGACGGCCCGTGGGTGACGAGCCGGCCTGGAACAGCACCGGTGTGCGCTGCGGCGACGGGGCGACCAGGTGCGGTCCCTCGACGCGGTAGCGGTCGCCGACGTGGTGGATCTTGTGGACCTTGTCGAAGTCGGCGTGGATGCCGCGGATCCTGTCCTGGACCAGGGCGCCGTCATCCCAGCTGCCCTCCCAGAGCTTGTAGACGACGTCGACGTACTCCTCGGCCCACGCATACCGGTCGTCGTGCGCGGTGATGCCGTCGTATCCGAAGTTGCGCCAGGCATTCTGGGACAGGCTGGTCACGATGTTCCACGCGATACGTCCGTTGGAGGCGTGATCGAGCGTGGAGATCTTGCGGGCGAAGTCGAAGGGATGTTCCTGCAGGATCGAACTGGTGATGGCGATGCCCAGGTTCTCGGTGTGCGACGCGAGCGCAGAGGCGAGAACCAGTGGATCGTTGCTCGGGATCTGCAGTCCGGTGTCGACGAACTTCTTCCAGTCGCCCTGGTAGTCGTCGTAGAGTCCGACGACGTCGGCGAAGAAGATGAAGTCGAATCTGGCTTCCTCCAACGTCTTTGCGAGGTCGATCCAGTGCTGGAGGGAGTTGAAGTCCGTTTGTCGCGCATCGGGAGCACGCCACGCCCCGTGCAGGATGTGGGACGTCGTGTTCATCACAAATGCGGCGAAACGCAAGGGTTTTGGCTCTGACACCCGGATGACGGTACTCACGCCCCCCGCTTCGTGCGTCCTTGTGCTCAGGGTGAATCCAAAGCCTGACGTCGACGTCGCCGATCACTACCGTACGAGCTGACCGCGGGTCGCCTCTGCAGCTTCTACGTGCCGCGACACCGGCGCCGACCCGCCGGCCCCCGTGGTCCGAACTTGTTCTTCTGTTTTCCATCACTGTCGAAATCACGACTCTCGATCTCGAGGAGTACCTGGCGTGTTCAGATCTGTCCGTTCCAGACGGACTCGAACCCTACTGGCAGTCGGCCTGTCGGCCGCTGCGCTGCTGTCGGCGTGCGGCGAACGCCCGGCCACCGGAGACGGTACGTCGACGGGCGTGCCCGCAGCGGCCGGTGAATACCTCGACGGCGGCGTCATCGAGTACGGACACGAACAGGAACCGCCGTGCATCCACGGCGGCTGGGTCCAGAACGCCTACCTCGCAAGGCAATACCTCGACAACCTCGTCTCACTCGACGACAACGGGTCACCGGTGCCGTGGCTGGCGACGAGCTGGGAGATCTCGCCCGACCGCAAGACCTACACGTTCCGCCTCAAGCCCGACGTGAGGTTCAGCGACGGGACCGATCTCGACGCGGCCGCGGTGAAGACCAATTTCGACAAGTACCTCGATCCGGACGCTCCCAACGGAACGGTGATGGCCTATATCGGCCAGTACTACGCCGGTGGCGAGGTTCGCGATCGCAACACCTACGTACTGCACCTCAAGCAGCCGTACAGTCCGCTCCTCACGGTCCTGACCCAGGGCTACTTCGGGATTCAGTCGCCGACCGCGCTCGCGCGCGGGAAGAAGGAGAACTGCTCGAAGCCCGTCGGGTCCGGGCCGTTCATCATCGAACGCTGGGATCGCAACCGCAGCATCACCTTCGTGCGGAACGCGAACTACAACTCGGCGCCGGCCAACGCGAAACACCAGGGACCGGCCTATGTCGACAAGGTGATCTGGAAGTTCCTCAAGGACCCGGTGTTACGGTACGGCTCGCTGACCAGCGGATCATCCGACGTCATCTACAACGTCCCGGCCATCAACTGGGCCGACGCGACAACTCGGTTCCAGACCAGGCAGTACGTGACACCGGGACGCCCCAACGCGATCACGCTCAACGTCGATCACGCACCGTTCGACGACGTCCGGGTGCGTCAGGCGTTCGCCTACTCTGCCGACCGCGAGAAGGCAGTGGAGACAGCATTTCTCGGCGTCGTCCCGTTCAACTCGAACGGAGCGCTGAGTCAGAGCACCCCCGACTACGACCCGGCCGCCGGCGCCTACGTCCGTGATCCGGAGAAGGCGAATGCACTGCTCGACCAGGCAGGTTGGACCGCGCGCGACTCCGACGGCATCCGAACCAAGGACGGCCGCCGTCTGACCGCACGCGTGGTGTACGCGGCCGACGCCATCGTCGGACCCGAGGGCGCGGCGATCCTGCAGAACATCGCCCACCAGGCGCGCGACGTCGGCTTCGACATCGAACTCGTCCCGGCGACGCAGAGCGAATACTTCGGCGGCAACTACGCCAAGGCGCCCACCTACGACGCCTACGTCGGCTACTGGACGAGTCCGACCCCGGGGCTGCTCTACATCAACTGGCGCCAGCGACTCGAGGATTCACCGAATCCCCACAACACGGCCTACTACAACGATCCGACCCTGCAGGGCTTCATCGAGAAGGCCAACAGTGCGGCAGACCCGGCCGAGCAGCGCGAGTTCTACCGCAGGGCCCAGAAGCTGATCGGCGACGAGGCACTGTCCATCGGCCTGTACACACAGACGACCTCGATCGCGGTCAACCCGAAACTGCACGACGTGTGGGTCGAGAAATCCCAAGGTGAACCGGTGTTCGCGGATGCGAGGTTTGTGCGATGACCATACAGGTCGACAAGACGACGATCATCGACCCGGAGTCGGCCGGCGAGCCGACCCGACGTCGACGCCGCGGGGGTTCTGCGGTGTGGCTGCGGTGGTTCGGCAAACTCGGCTCGGCCGTGTTCGTGCTGTGGGCGGCTGCGACGATCACGTTCCTCCTCCAGGTGCTCGCGCCCGGTGACCGCGCCACGCTGCTGCTGAACCTGTCGTCGGGGGAGAGCCGCGAACGCACCCCCGACGAACTGGGCCCGGTCAACGACCAGTTCGGGTTCACCGACTCGATCTGGCAGCAGTACCTGCACTACCTACAGGGTCTGCTGCGCGGCGACCTCGGGACGTCGTACCAGCTGAGTGAACCCGTCACCGAGGTGATCGCCGCCCAGCTCGGTCCCACGCTGGTGCTGACCATCAGTGCGCTGATCGTGGCCTGGCTGCTTGTCCTGGTGACCACGACGCTGACCGCCGGCCGCCGCGGTCCGGGCGGAGCGCTCGGCGCCCTGCTCGAGACCGTGAGCGCCGGGCTCCCGCAATACTGGCTGGGTTCGATCCTGCTGGTGGTCTTCGCGATCAACCTCGCCTGGTTCCCGGTCGAGAGCGGTGACTCGTTGCGCGGTCTGGTCCTCCCGGTTCTCACGCTGGCGATACCGCTGGCCGGATTCCTCGGCAGCATCGCCCGCGACGAGTTCGCCCGGGCGCTCGACCAGCCCTTCGTTCTCACCGCTCGGAGCCGTGGTCTCGGCGATCTGTCGGTTCGCGCCCGACATGTGCTGCGCCACTCGGTGATTCCCGCCGTCACGGTCTCCGGTTGGGCCATGGGGGCGCTGCTCTCGGGTGCGGTCATCGCCGAGACCGTGTTCGCGCGGGCCGGCATCGGACAGACCCTCGTCGCGGCCGCCAGTTCTCGCGACGTCCCGCTGGTCAGCGGCATCGTCGTGCTCGTCGCCGCGATCTACACCGTCGCCAACCTGCTGGTGGACTTCCTGTACACCGTCATCGACCCCCGGATCGAGGTCCCGTGACCACCACCCAGAAACCGTCCATCAAGACGTCTCGCAGCACGGTCACCGCACTGCCGGCGACCTCGCGGCGGCCGCGGTCGCTGCCACCCACCCTGATCGTCGCGCTCGGTGTGCTGGTCCTGCTGGCCGTGGCAGTCGTCGCGCCCGGACTCATCGCGCCGTACGATCCGCTCGCCATCAACCTCGACGACACGCTGTCGCCGCCGACCTGGGCGCATTGGTTCGGCACCGACCTTTCTGGGCGAGACCTGCTGAGCCGCATCATCTTCGGTACCCGGCAGTCGCTGGCCATCGGACTCGGTGCGGTAGGCGTGGCCCTCGTCCTCGCGTTGGCACTGGGAATCACGGCCGGACTCTCGGGACGTATCGCACAGGCCCTGGCGAACCGGTGGATCGACGTTCTGTTCGCCTTCCCGACGATCCTGCTCGGACTCCTGCTGACCTCGGTGTTCGGCCCAGGGCCGTACACGCTGATCTTCGCGATCGGGATCGGCATCGCCCCGGGATATGCGCGGATCATCCGCGGCCAGGTCCTGACGGTCCGCAATGCCGCCTACATCGAGGCGGCGACGGCGCTCGGGCACTCGCGGACGCGAATCCTCCTGCAGCACATCGCTCCCAACGCGCTGCGGCCGATGATCGTCACCGCGACACTGGGTATCGGTCAGGCGATCATCTGGGCGTCGGGGCTGGCCTACCTCGGTCTCGGCGTTGCGCCCCCGTCGCCCGAGTGGGGCGCCCTGCTCGACGCCGGACGCACCTACATCACCGTGGCCTGGTGGCTCGAGATCTTCCCCGGTCTCGTCATCGTGATCACCGCCCTGGCATTCACCACCGTGGGACGCCACCTCGGCGCCCGTCTGGAAGGAACCACCCGATGACCGTAGTCGCGACTCCCCTCGAGGACCGGACCGACGACGTCGCCGACCCCACCGGCACCGACGACTCGACGGCCCCACTCGCCGAGATCCGGGACCTGCACGTGTCCTTCGGCGGCCGCGAGGTGGTCAGGGGCGTCTCGTTCTCGGTGAGCGCCGGCGAATGCCTTGCGGTCGTCGGAGAATCCGGGTCGGGCAAGTCGGTCACCGCACGCACGCTCATCGGGCTCACCGGTGAGGGCGCCCGGATCAGCGCCGAGACAATCGCTTTCGACGGTCGGTCGCTGCTCGGGTACAAGGACCGGGACTGGCGCCGTCTGCGCGGCCGGGACATCGGATTCGTCCTCCAGGACGCCCTGGTGTCGCTGGATCAGCTGCGCACCGTCGGCAGCGAGATCGGGGAGGCCCTGACCGCCCATTCAGACTCCCGTGGCGGCGGTCTCTTCCGGAATCGATCACCGCGCCGACGCGCCGAACGCGACGAGAAGATCGAAGAACTGTTGACCCTGGTCGGGGTTCCCGAGCCCGGAGTCCGTGCAGCGCAGCGCCCGCACGAGCTCTCCGGTGGTCTCCGTCAGCGCGCGCTGATCGCGTCGGCTCTCGCGCAGGACCCGAAGCTGCTCATCGCGGACGAACCGACCACCGCCCTCGACGCCACCGTCCAGGCCCAGATCCTCGACGTCCTCGGCGAGGCCAAGGATCGTGGCAACGGCGTCATCCTCATCTCCCACGACCTCGCGGTCGTCGCACGTCTCGCCGACCGCGTCGCGGTGATGCGGCACGGTGAGATCGTCGAGTACGGCTCCACCGACGACGTGCTGCGCAATCCCACCCACGACTACACGAAGAGCTTGCTCGCGTCGGTGCCGTCGCGCACCTCCAAGGGCACGCTCCTGACGAGCGGTGAGACGCTCCCGGAGACCCTCGTGCCATCGCATACCGAGGCGCCGCCCGCGCTGCGTGTCCGGGATCTCCGAAAGTCGTTCGACAGCAAGGACAAGACGGCACGACCGGCGGTGCGCGGCGTGAGTTTCGACGTCCTGCCCGGTAAGACACTGGGCATCGTCGGCGAATCCGGATCGGGCAAGACGACCACCGCCCGCATGGTCCTCGGGCTCACGACCCCGGACACCGGGACCGTCGAGCTGAACGGGCGACCGTGGAGCGCATTGTCCGATGTCCGACGACGCGCGAACCGTCACCAGATTTCCGTCATCTACCAGGACCCGCTCAGCTCGTTCGATCCCCGCTGGAACGTCGAACGCATCCTGCGCGACAGCCTGCGTTCGCGGAATCTGCGCGGCACAGCACTCGACGACCGCATCTCCGAGTTGCTCGACAGCGTCGGACTGTCGGACGCGTTCCGCCGGCGTCACCCGCTGCACCTGTCCGGCGGGCAGCGACAACGAGTCGCCATCGCCCGTGCGCTGGCTCCGGAACCGTCGGTGATCGTGTGCGACGAACCGGTGTCGGCTCTCGACGTCTCGATCCAGGCCCGCATCCTCGACCTGCTCGCGATGTTGCAGGTGGAAACCGGTGTCTCGCTGGTCTTCATCTCGCACGATCTCGGGGTCATCCACCACGTCGCCGACGACATCCTGGTGATGCGCGGGGGAGAGGTCGTCGAATACGGCGAGGCCGATCGCGTCTTCGGCAGCCCGGAGCATCCCTACACGCGGGAACTGCTCGCCGCGGTTCCGACGATCGGTGACGGGGAGCCCATCGCGTGAGACCACGCCCCGCTCAGAACAGCGTCGGCGGGAGCGCACCTTCGAATTCGAGGAGCCATCGTTTGGTCGCCGGACCTTCCCCGGTGAGGCCGCCGGAGAAACCGCCCAGGCCGTCGCCCGCGACGACGCGGTGGCACGGGATCAGCAGGGGGACCGGGTTGACGCCCATGATCGAGCCGACGCTACGCGCCGGGATGCCGGCGCCACTCATTGTCGCGAGCTCCCCGTAGGTGACGGTCGCGCCATACGGGACGTCACGGTGGAGGGCGTTCAGGACCGCACAGGCCGCTCCGGACACCCCGGAGAGATCGATCGGGAGATCGAACGTGGTCGACGAGCCGTCGAAGTAGGCGTGGAGCTGACCGACCGCCTCGACGAGGAGTGGTTCCGTCGGTGCCCCATCTCCTGGCTCGGGTGTCTCCCGCCAGGCGACACGAACGATTGCCCGTCCGTTTCCGGTGATCGTGATCGGGCCGACCGGAGTCGAGACGGTGGCCGTCGACGTGGGGTCGCTGTCTACCCGAGGTGAGGTCATGGGTCTGCCCTTCGCGAGCGTGCGAACCCACGGTAACCGGCCACCCCGACATTCATGGCAGTGTCCGGAGCTGTGCTCGCGGGAATAAGCGCGGACTCTGCGGCGTTTCCGAGCCCATGAGTGCCAACGCTGAATTGAGTCCTGAAGGCTGGGTCCGCGAGCAGACCGAGAAGATCCTGGAGCAGGGCACCACCGACGGGGTCCAGGTCATGGACCGCCCGATCGTCCTGTTCACCACCACCGGTGCGAAGTCCGGCAAGAAGCGGTACGTCCCGTTGATGCGGGTGGAGGAGAACGGCAAGTACGCGATGGTCGCCTCCAAGGGCGGCGCCCCCGAACATCCCGCCTGGTACTTCAACGTCAAGGCCAACCCGCACGTCACCGTGCAGGACGGCACCGAGATCAAGGAACTCACCGCGCGCGAGATCAGTGGCGACGAGCGCGCTCACTGGTGGGAGCTCGCGGTGGCGGCGTTCCCTCCCTACGCCGAGTACCAGACCAAGACCGACCGAGAGATCCCGGTCTTCATCCTGGAGTGATCCTTCTGCAGCCCGCAGGCACCAGAGCCCCCGACGACGTCGGGGGCTCTGGTGTTGTGGCCACCGAGTGTGCGTCAGCGAAGCGGGAGTGGGCATGAGACACGTCGTCGATTTCACGAACGTCTCCACGCAGGGCGACATGATGATCGCCTCACGTCCGCTCGAGGTCAGCGACTTCGAGGTCGACGGCCTCCACGTGTCGTACGTGTTCTACGACTCGGGACTCGCGATCAACGTCGTGTACAGCATCGACCCGGCTATCAAAACGCGCCGTCGGCTTCACACTGTCCGACGGCACGGACGTGCCCGGAGAACTCGAATCGAGGCTCGAGTTCGCGCGGCAGAATTCGACACTCGCCGGCACCGTCCGCGGCTCGTACTTCGTCGTCAAGGGCGAGTACTGACCGAGTGTTCGTCGTGGGAGCGATCCTCGTGTGCCGGACAGGCGTGGATCAGCGCACTGGTGAGCTTCGGAACGGCATGGGTCAGCTCGTGTTCGGCGTCCTGCGCGATGGTGTGCACCTCGATGAGCCGCAGGTTCGGGTCGACGTCGAGTTCGGCGTCGACATGGAGACGGTGGCCGATCCAACGCATGCGGACGCTCCGGACGGCGAGCACTCCCGGACGTTCGGCGAGGGTTCTCTCCGCGGTCTCGACCAGGGCCGGGTCCACGCCGTCGAGGAGGCGGCGGAAGACGTCGCGCGCTGCCGTGCGGAGCACCGCGAGGATGGCGACGGTGATCAGCAGGCCGATGATCGGGTCAGCGAGTGGAATCCCGAGTGCCACGCCGGCTGCGCTGAGCAGCACCGCCAGCGACGTGAAACCGTCTGTGCGCGCATGGAGTCCGTCGGCGACGAGTGCGGCCGAGCCGATGCGTCGGCCGACCCGGATGCGGTAGAGCGCCACCCACTCGTTGCCGATGAAGCCGACGAGTCCGGCCAGTGCCACCCATCCGACGTGGTCGATGGGGCGGGGATCGACGAGTCGGCCCACGGCCTCGTATCCGGCGATCACGGCCGACAGCGCGATCATCGCGACGACGAACAGACCGGCCAGGTCCTCGACCCGTCCGAACCCGTAGGTGTAGCGGCGAGTGGCACGCCGGGTGCCCATCGCGAACGCGATCCAGAGCGGTAGCGCGGTGAGCGCATCCGAGAAGTTGTGAATCGTGTCCGCGGCCAGCGCTATCGAGCCCGATGCGGCGACGATCCCGGCCTGCGCCACCGCGGTGACGCCCAGGACCACCAGGCTGATCTTCACGGCCCGGATACCCGCTCGCGACGATTCGAGCGCCGAGTCGAGGCTGTCGGCGGCGTCGTGGGAATGAGGCGCGAAGATCTCGCGTACGACTCCGGCGAGTCCGCGGCGGTGCGAGTGGCCGTGGTCGTGCGAATGGCCGTGGGCATGGTCATGCGGGTGATCGTGTGAATCCTGTTCACGGCGAAGGTGCGTCATCGCTCAGGCCTCCCGCTCGGTGTCGTGATCGACGGCGCGCAGAGCGGCGTCACCACGATGGTGCGGCGGCACACCCGGCCCGGCGTGCTCGGCGTTGAAGACCGCATCGGTGACGAGCCGTCGGACGTGCTCGTTCTCTAGGGAGTAGTGGATGGTGGTCCCGGCGCGTCGGGTCCGGACGAGCCGCGCCATCCGGAGCTTGGCGAGGTGCTGTGACACCGAAGGCCCGGGCTTGCCGACCACTTCTGCGAGTTCGCTGACCGACATCTCGGTGTCGGCCAGCGCCCATAGCAGTTGGATACGGGTCGGATCGGCAAGCATCCGGAAGACCTCGACCACCAATCGCACCTGGTCCTCCGCGATGGGAGGGTGGGCGTTCGGTGAATGCTTATCTGCATTCATATGCAGATAGTAGCGGGTTCCGATGAGGGGCGGAACCGGCGTCAGGAGAAGCGGATGTTCATGGTCGCGAGGCCGAACACCTTTCGGCCGCCCGACTTCGCGACGATGATGACGACGCCGGTCCGGGTCTCCGGGTCCAGCGACTTGATGCGTCCGCTGAACTCGATCTCGCCACCGTCGACGGCCGACACGGGAACGGTCTGCGACAGGCGGACCGAGTAGCGAGTGACAGCGCCGGGGTCGCCGGACCACGACGCGACGAATGCTGCACCGAGACCCATGGTGAACATTCCGTGGGCGATGACGTCGGGCAGGCCGGCGAGCCTGGCCACGGCTTCGTCCCAGTGGATCGGGTTGGCGTCGCCGGCGACACCGCCGTAGTTGACGAGGTCGCCGCGGGAGATGCGGGCGGTGTGGATCGGCAGTTCGTCGCCGACCGACAGATCGTCGAAGGAGCGGGCGCCGGACGGGCGCGTCGCGCCGTCGGCGACGCGGATCTCGCCTTCGGGCCGGACGGTCTTCTCGTACAGGTGGTGGGTGTCCTCGTGGCTGAAGATGTTGACGTCGTGCATCATCACCTTGCGTACCGCGGCGCTGAGGCCCGGATCGACCTCTTCGGCGGTCACGCCCACGACGGTGGTGTGCATCGTGTGCACCTTCTCGCCCGCGGCGTCGGTCATGGTGTTGGTCACCGTGATCAGTTCGCGGCCCGCGACCTTGCGCACGCCCGACAGTTCGACGTCGGTGACGAGCTCGTCGCCGGCGACGATCGGCCGGTGCTGTTCGAAGGCCTGCTCGGTCTGCACGTAGGTGTCGTAGCCGACGATCACGGACTCGAACAGCTCGCGGTTCGCCGCCATCGCCGGGATGGAGGTGAACGTCAGCGGCGCGACGAGTCCCGAATACCCGAGTGCGGCAGCAGCTTCGGGCTCCCAGTGGGCGGGGTGGTAGTCCTGCACCGCGCGGGCGTACTCGCGGACCTTCTCGCGTCCCACCTCATAGGAGCCGTCGAGGACGTAGTAGTGGCCGACGCGCGTCTCGAGGTCTGGCGCCTCGCCGGCTGCCGTCGGTTCCGTGATCGGGGGTTGGGTCATTTTGACAACGCTAATCGCGCGGGTTCCGTCGGCAAAACCGTGGTCGGTGTCCTGTCACGTACTCGACCGTGTCGGATGGAAGGTCACCGTCGCAATCCCTTGCCGTGCGCGAACTCCGCGGGGCGTCCCGAGGACTGCCAGGCGTGCCAGTTCTCCCGGTGCCGGCACATCACCTTCTCGTGCAGCCGACGGAACGTCGGGGAGATCCGGCGCAGCGTCTCGACGAGCGTCACGGCCGGCAACCGCAGGAGGATCAGTGCGAGTCCCGGGATCGGGTTGGGCATGTCGTAGCGGAAGCACGTCGTCGGCATCATGTAGATCGTCGAGTAGGCGGCGTACATCATGGCGTTGTACTTGCCGCGGATGCGCTCGAGGCCCGTCGCGCTCTCGTTGGCGAACGCGGCCGGGAACGATTCGATGAGTTCGGCGCCGTCGGCGCCGGCGTCGTAGCTGCGGGTGGTGTTGACGAGGGCCAGCAATCGCAGTGAGTCGGCGATGGTCTCGGGGAACCACTGGGTCCGCACGCCGAGGAGGTGCCCGAGGTAGCGCTGGTAGTGCAGCAGCACCCGGATCTCTCGGGGTGTGGTCTGGACCCCGGTCAGCCACAGCGCCGACGCCGGCACGACGCTGCCGCCGAGCAGGGTCAGCAGCTGATACGACTGGCTGATCGGCTCGCCCCACCGTTCGACGTCCCACTCGGGGTGCTTCGCGACGGTGCGTCGGACCCACACATGCATCACGCGGACCCGCATCGCCGTCGCCCGGCCGGCTGATCCCGGGGTGAGCAGCGCGCCGGGCTGGGACACGTCGATCCAGAAACGGGAGGTCTCCAGGAATCGGCGCAGCGCGTTGTCGCCGGCATATCCGCCTGCCAGTGACAACGGCTTGGCGACCGCGGCCTCGGTGTTCATCTCGAGAGTGATCCCACCGGCGACACTGAACAGGCCGGTACCCCAGCGGCGCCAGATCGCCTCACCCTCGGCGATGAGATGCGGATCGACCCAGTCGGGAACGGTCTCGAACTCCTCGAACAGTTCGACGAGTGCGGGCGGCGGGTTCTCGACGCTGTCGAGTCCGTCGGTCAGGGCCTTGTCCAGCAGTGTGCGCGCGGCTTCGGGGCCGAGCGTGCCGTAGACCTCGTCGACGAACCGCTCGGCCACGGGATCGGTGCGGAACATGTCCTCGGCGAAGGTGTGCAGGTGTTCGGGCTCGGGGTAGAGGTCCTTGCCGGTGACCTTGCGGACGAGGGCGCGCGTACGCCGGAGCTTTCGGTTCGACATCGCGGCGTCGTAGCTGACGGCCCTCGGGAAGCCGGGGGCGTCGTCGATCGGTCGACTCGGCAGCACTGCGGACACGGGAACCCCCAACTGTTTGAGACGAATCGAATGATGTGTATCACTCGAGGGTTGACCAGCGCACGTTCGCCCTTGACCTGAAGTTCACTTGAAGTTGCACGGTGGGGGCGGAGCCGTCACCACTCAACGAGGAGATCCGATGCGACAGGTGCTACCCGACCTCTGGGAGACAACGACCGACAACCCGTTCCCCGGTCTCACCACCCATGCGTATCTGTGGACGTCCGACCGCAACGCGCTGTTCTACTCGATGGCATCGGACGCCGAGTTCGACGATCTGGAGAAGCTGGGCGGTGTCGACGACCAGTACCTGTCCCATCAGGACGAGGCCGGCCCGATTCTCGGTCGTGTCGAAGACCGGTTCGGGGCGACGCTGCACGCGCCCGCTCCCGAGGTCGAGCGGATCGGCCGCTTTGCGCGCGTGGACATCGCGGTCGCGGAACGGTACGTCGACGACAACGGGGTCGAGGTGATCCCGACTCCGGGGCACACGCCCGGCAGCACGTGCTATCTGGTGCCTGGTGATGACGGTCTTCGGTACCTGTTCACCGGGGACACCCTGTATCTGAGCGCATCCGGGGAATGGGCCGCCGGATACCTACCGTTCAGCAATGCGAATACCCTCGCGGAGAGCCTGCATCTGCTGGCGACCCTCGCTCCCGACGTGGTCATCTCGAGCGCATTCGCCGGGGAGTCGGCGGTGAATCAGGTTGCCGCGCAGGACTGGTCGGGCTACATCGAGCAGGCGCTCGAAAGATTGGCAATCGCGTCCGGAACAACACGTTGATGTGCGGGTGATCTGCTGGTGAAGCCTGTGGAGCTTTCCTGCGTGACGACGGATTCGTGCGTAACATCGAACATGCATTCGAACCGCGGAATCTTGGGGGTGACCGTCGTGGCCGTTGCTGCAACTGTCGACGCCGCCGACCCGGCACCCTCTGACGCGGTCGCGATCATCGAGCAGATGCACGCCCTCACCGACCGGTTGCAGAATGTTGACCTCTCTCGATTGTCCGATGTCGAGGTCGACCAGGTGGCCGCCGAGAACGAGCGTCTGATCGCCCGCCTGACCTACGCCGGCAACCAGCAGATCGTCGAGGTCGAGAACCGCAGCCTGGCCCGAAAGACCGGTCACCGCAGCATCATCCAGTATATGCAACACCGCCTGCGGATCGCCTTCCCCGGCCGACGCCACGCCGAGGTGAAAGCCACCGCCACCTACACCGACCTCACCACCGGACAACCACTCGAACCCGAACTGCCGACGCTCGCCCGAGAATTGGCCGACGGCCGGGTGGGGTCTGCCCACGTTCATGCGGTGATGGACGTCGTGGACCAGATCCCACATGCCGTCCCACACGATGTGCGCGCCGCCGCCGAGCAAACCCTGGCCGAATACGCCGCCACGCTCACGCCCGCCGAGATCGGTCAGGTCGGTGCCCGACTGCTGGCACACCTCGACCCCGACGGAACCCTCACCGACCACGACGACCGCGTACGCCGCCGCAACCTGCAGGTGAACCGGCAACGCGCCGACGGGACCTCCAAACTCATCGCCAACCTCACCCCTCTGGCGCGGGCGCGGATCATGACTTTCCTGGCCGTCTGGGCCCGACCGGGCATGAACAACCCCACCGATCCCGAATCGCCGTGCGGTTCGATCGAGGACGCCGACCCCGAGGTGGTCGCGGCAGCAGCCGACCGCGACCACCGCACCCCCGCACAGCGCAATCACGACGCCCTCAACGCACTGCTGGAAGCGGTGTTCGACGACGGAATGCTCGGCAAGACCCACCGAGGCCTGCCGGTCCAGCTGATCGCCAAAGCCGAGCTCGACGACCTCATCCGCGAAACCGGGTCCGCCACCAGCGCCGACGGCACCCTGATCCCCATCGCAGACCTCATCGCCATCGGCGCCGACGTGCAGCCCTGGTTGGCGGTGTTCAGAGACGCCACCGCGGTCCCGCTGTACTTCGGACGCGGCAAACGACTCGCCACCATGGAACAGCGGCTCGTCTCGTTTGCCAGACCTGACGGCGAGATGTGCTCCAACCCGGACTGCGACATGCCCACCACACACGTGGAAATGCATCACGCCCACACCGATTGGGGTGATGGCGGATTCACCGACATCGACAATCTCACTCCGGCCTGCACCCGCCACCACCACATGGTCGGTGACCAACCCGGTCAATACTCGACCCGGATGATCGCCGACGGCGCCGACGAAGGCAGATGTGTCTGGCAGTTGAACGCCGAACCAGGGGCGCCACCCAACCCCGAACGCATCAACCGGCGACCCGACATAGCCGGACGGTTCCGCGAAGTCCTCACCGACATTCGTGACGCCATCCACGGACAACTCGAACCGTTGTCCGTCGATGCACCACGCCCACAACTACGGCAGGTCATCGATCGGCAGGAGGCGTCACCCGCCGAACTCGCCATTGCCTCGGTGTTGCTGAATGCTGCCTACCTGAACTGAGACGGCCTGCCGAGTATCCAGAACTGGTGGCAGTCAGTCGAACAGTCGCCGGAACACGTTGGTCTCGGCGAGATCGACCAGCTCGTCGCCCCGGCCCGACAACACGGTGCGGAGGGCGTAGAGCGTGAATCCCTTGGCCTGGGCGGCAGTTACCGTCGGCGGGATCGAGAGCTCCTGGCGGGCGGTTGTGACATCGAGTAGCGCCGGTCCGTCGTGGGCCAGGAATTCGTCGATGGCCCCGGCGAGATCGTCGGGCTGCTCGACCTTGCGTCCGCGTATCCCGACGGCCTCGGCGAGTTTCGCGAAGTCGGGGTTCTCCAGATCTGTCCCGTAGTTGACGAACCCGGCCGCTTTCATCTCCACCTCGACGAAGTTCAGTGAGGAGTTGTTGTAGACGACGATCTTCACCGGCAGTTTGTTCTGGGTGATGGTCAACAGCTCGCCGAGCAGCATCGCGAGTCCGCCGTCGCCGGCGAGTGCGATGACCTGGCGCCCGGGGAAGGCGGTCTGCGCACCGATGGCCTGCGAGACCGCATTCGCCATCGACCCATGGGTGAACGAACCGATCAGGCGGCGGGCGCCGTTCATCACCAGATAGCGCGCCGCCCACACGACCGGGGAGCCGACGTCGGGGATGAACACGGCATCCGCACCGGCCTTCTCACTGATCAGCCGGGTGAGGTACTGCGGGTGGATGGGTGCCCGGTTGCGGTCGTTGTCGGCCAGTTCGTCCAGACGTCGACGCGCCTTGGTGTAGTGCGCGAGAGAGGACGTCAGATGTTCCGGATCGCGGCCGGTCGAGACCAGCGGGATCAACGCGCGCACGGTGTCGCCGACGTCTCCGACCAGCGGTACGTCGACCGGGCACCGGCGGCCGATCTGCTCGCCGCGGATGTCGACCTGGATGATGGTCGCCTTCGACGGGTAGAACTGCTCGTACGGGAAGTCGGTGCCCAGCATCAGCAGGGTGTCGCACTTCTCGATCGCGCGATAGCCCGACGAAAAGCCCAGCAGCCCGGTCATTCCGACGTCGTAGGGATTGTCGTACTCGATGAACTCCTTGCCGCGCAACGCATGCACGACCGGTGCTTGTAGTGTGCGGGCCAGTTCGACGACCTCATCGTGGGCGCCCTGCACGCCGGCGCCCGCGAGGATGGTGACGCGCTGGGCGGCGTTCAGGGTGTCCGCGGTGCGCGTCAGGTCGGCATCGGTGGGCCGCACGACGCGCCGAACCTGCCGGATCGGGGCTCCCGCACGGCGTTTGGGGCACGGCTTGAGGAACAGCTCGCCGGGGATGACGAGCACCGCCACGTCGCGTCGCTCGACCGCGGTCCGCAACGCCACATCGAGCAGTCGCGGCATCTGGTCGGGGGTGCTGACCATCTCGCAGAATGCGCTGCACTCACGGAAGAGCTGTTCGGGGTGGGTCTCCTGGAAGTAACCGCTGCCGATCTCGGGGCCGGGGATGTGGGCGGCGATGGCGAGCACCGGGACGCGGCTGCGATGGGCGTCGAAGAGTCCGTTGATCAGGTGGAGGTTGCCGGGACCGCAACTGCCCACGCAGACTGCGAGTTCGCCGGTGAGAGCAGCCTCGGCGGAGGCAGCGAATGCAGCGGCTTCCTCGTGGCGGACATGCTCCCAGGTGATGGCCTCGGTGCTGCGTAGGGCGTCGGTGAGACCGTTGAGGGAATCGCCCGGAAGCCCGTATACACGCTGCACTCCGGAACGTTCGAGCTCTTCGACGATCCTCTCGGCGACTGTTGTCGACATGGCGATCCATTCGGTCGAGTCCGTGTGAACCCCGACTATAGACGCGACGCCAGCGGTACCGACCTGGTTCAACTTTCGTGCGCGATGATTCGCGGCGTGGCGTTCGGTTTCGCCGATGACACCAGCTGTCCGGCACAGCGCGGTGAACCACTGCAGGGACTCCGTCGACCTCCTCAGCGGCGGACGCCTCAATCCCGGCGTCGCCGTGAGTGTTTCGATGCGCTACGACGATTTCAGGCCCCACTCCACCCGGAAACCCATGACATCGAGAACTTCTCCAAGGATCGCGTCGTCCCAGGGTCTCGTCGTCATCCCACGGACTCGGCGACCTCGCCCGACGACTCGGACCTGTGCTGGCGGGGTAGCCCCGGCGCCTGTGGATGCCGCCGGGCTGTGGATGGCGTCGTCGGCCACGACGCTTCTCGTCGGGGTCCGTCGTCACAGTGGATCGCACCACGCCGGGCGGCGTGGGCCTCGTGTTCTGCGAGGTGAATCGACACACGGGAGTCGCTCATGAAAGTCCTGACCGCCACCTCCTCCGGTGCCACCCGAGAGGATGACTTCTGCCACGCCGTCGAGGGCGAGATCGTGCTGCCGTCGGTGGTGTGCGATTCCCGGACCTGCGGATGCGACCGCGCGTTCGGCGGACTCAACTCTCACCAGGCCACCACGACGATCATGGTCCGCGACCTCGACCTGACCGTCGAGGATCTGGTGGCGGCCGCCTTCGGATATCTGGAGTCCGCAGGATGGGCCGATCTGCTCAGGTCCGATGTCGTGCCCGAAGAGCCGGCGGACCCGGTTGCGGCATACGCCCTCGAGCTGCTGGTGCCGACGCTGGTGCTGGCCGCGCAACTCGATCCCGGAGTCATCATCCGGGTCGCCTACAACCGCAGAGCCGACGCGTGGGAGTACGCCGTGGCGAGCTGATCACCACGCCTGCTCGCCGGCAGACAGTATTTCGGTGATGCGTCCTCGGTCGAGGTCGCATCACCGAAACGAAGTCCCATGGACTCAGCCCTGGTGATCCGAGGTCACCGCGAGGTCCTTCGCGGCGTCGAACTCTGCCCGGAGAGTGTTCAGCCGGGCGTCGGCGAACTCGAGTGAGCCCGAACCCAGGAGCTGGTGCAGCGGCGCGTCGCCCTCCACGGCGACGGTGATGATGGCCGCCGCGGCGCGGACCGGATCGCCCAGCTGGGTGCCGGGCATGGCCTGGTGTGCCCGGGTCATCTCGCGGATGGCGGGATAGGCGTCGACTGTGGACCCGGGCAGACCCAGCGAGGTGGCACGCAGGAAGTCGGTCCGCAGGTACCCGGGTTCGATCAGGTTGACCGAAGTGTCGAAGTCGGCGATCTCGGCGGCGAGCGACTCGGTGAGGCCCTCCAGTGCGAACTTGCCTGCGCTGTACAGGCCCCAACCGGGGAACGTGGTCAGGCCGAGGATCGACGACACGTTGATGATGTGGCCACCGCGGCGTGCCCGCATCTGGGGGAGCGTTGCCCGCAGCACGTTCCAGACCCCGAAGATCTGAACGTCGAACATGTCGCGGGCCTCGGCGTCGGTGACCTCCTCGACTGCGGCGAGGAAGCCGTAGCCCGCATTGTTGACCACCACGTCGATGCCGCCGAACCGATCGTGCGTGGCCGCGACCGCAGCGGTGACCTCGGCTTCGTCGGCGAGCGACACCTGCAGGGGGAGAAAGTGACTCGTGTCGATGCCGGCGAGGGCCTCGGTCAGTCGATCCGTCGAGCGTGTGGTGGCGGCGACGTTGTCACCGCGCTGCAGCAGTTGCGTGACCAGCTCCAGGCCGAGGCCGCGCGAGGCGCCGGTGACGAACCAGGTGGCCGGACGATCGGTGGGGTAGCTCATGATTGCCTCCTGTGTGCTCCGGCTCGTCTCTCGAACCGGTGGCACCAGAATCGCGCCGCGAAAGGCCCTGTGGGACGTCATAACTGATCACGTCGAACCCAGGACCGCGCAACCTGGGATTGAGAGACCCAGGCACGGTCCGCACCGGACGCGCATGATGTGGTCATGGCCGATCTGAATCGAGAACTCGCGGATTTCCTCCGCCGTGCTCGGGCCGCGCGCGATCCGCAAGAGGCCGGCCTCCCCGACCGCCGGGGTGTCCACCGACTACTACACGCGTCTCGAGCAGGGCCGGCGCATCGTCCCGTCGACGCAGGTCATCGACGCGGTCGCGCGTGCCCTCGGGCTCGACGACGTGGGGCGTACCCACCTGCATGACCTCGTCTCGGCGACGCGGACTTCGCGGGCGGCTGTACGGTCGCGTTCAGCGGTGCAGCGCGTGCGACCCGGACTGCGCCGGTTGCTCGACTCACTCGACGCGCATCCCGCGCTGGTCCTCGGCCGCCGGACCGAAGTGCTGGCGGCCAACCGGATGGCGTGTGCGTTGTTCGCCGACTTCGAGCGCATGCCCGGACGCGAACGGAACTACGCCCGCTGGATGCTGCTCTCCGACGATGCGCGCAGCCTCTTCGTGGAGTGGGAGGTGCAGGCCCGCAACGCAGTAGAGGCGCTCCGGCTCGAGGCCGGACGCGCGCCGGAGGATCGCGACCTCATCGAACTGGTCGGGGAGCTGTCGGTGTCGAGTCCGGAGTTCCGGCGGTGGTGGTCGGAACATCAGGTCCACCAGCGGACCTTCGGTTCGAAGCGACTCGTCCACCCTGTCGTCGGCGACCTCACCGTCGATTACGAGACCTTCGAGTTGCCCGGAGACAACGAACAGGCCCTCTACATCTACACGACCGAGCCGGGATCGTCGTCCCGCCAAGCGATCGCGATCCTGGCGAGCTGGAGTCAGCCCGCGCGCGAACCGGAGTCCGAACCATCGGACGGCTGAGGTGCACTCGCCGGGACGCGCCCGCTGAAGCACATCAGGATGTCGCGGATCGGAGCCTCGACGACCTGACCCGACCCGGCTGCGAAGTCGACGTCGGTGGCCTCGAACCGGAGCCCGCGGTTGCGGCGTCGGGCGAAGAACGGGAAGGCGACATCCCAGATCTCCTGTGCCGCGGCCGCGGCGGCGTCGACCGGCATCGGTCGATCGATCCCGAGCGGAACGGCGATGTCCTGGCCGTGGAGGAGGGAATCGATGAGGGGCGCCCGCTCGTTGGTCGCGAACGGGTGACGTCGTGAGCCGACCATCGCGCGGAGTTTGTCCGCGGCCTCGCGCGGTGGTGTCTGATCGCGGACGGCCATCTCGCGGATCATCGTGTTGAACCGGAAGCCGTACCGAACGGCTGCCGGGATGACCTGGCGGGCGCCCGCGTGTGATTGGGTGAGATGCACTGCAACGTCGCGGACCGTCCATCCGGCACAGAGCGACGGTGTCGCGAGTTGTTCTTCGGACAGGGATTCGATCAGTGCGGCGAGGTCGATCCGCTGCTCGTCGATGTGCTTCCACAGGGTGTCACTGTCCATGACGGGCTCCCGTTCCGAATTAGTCAGGGTGCCTGACCATATTAGTCAGGAATCCGTACTAAAGTCAACGGCGTGACCGACGAACGACCGGCCCTAGGCGTCCTGATGTTCGTGGCCCACCGGTCCATCGAACGGCGGGTCATGGCACGGCTCGCCGCCGTCGGGGCCGACGACATCACCCTCGCGCAGAGTCGCGTGGTGCAACGGCTCGCGCCCGAGCCGATGCGGCTGACCGACCTCGCCGAGCAGGCGGGCGTCACCAAGCAGACCGCCGGTGGCATCGTTGACCAGCTCGAAGCCGCGGGATACCTCGTCCGCGTCCCCGACCCGTCGGACCGCCGGGCCCGGCTGGTGACTCTCAGCGACCGTGGCGTCGAGCTGTGTGAGATCGCGGCGCGGGAGGTCGAGGCCATCGAACAGGAGTGGCGCGATCACCTGGGTGCCGACGACTTCGCGGCTCTGGAGAAGTCGTTGATGCGCCTGCGTGAGGTCACTGACCCCTATCGCTGAATCCTCTCGACGGGCTGCCGCAGGACCGTGCGGAGTTTCTCCGGTGCGGTCTTGCGAAAGTCGCTGAAATAAATCTCGTGGTGGTGTCCGCTCATGCTCAGGCCGTTGGCGGGGATGAACTCGTGGTGCATCCGTGCCAGGACGGGCGCCTCGTCGTCGAAGGAACCGAGGTGCAGGGTCTGCACACAGAGTCCCTCGTCGAGGATTGCGGTGCGTAGATCGTCGAGTCGGGGCGGCGGTTTCTTCGCGCCGACGGTTTCGATCACCGAGTCGATCATGTCGTCGGGCAACCAATCCGGGATCATGATCATGAGTGTCCAGTTCCACCTGGTCTTGTCGAGGGCGTCGGTGAACACGGTCAGGTCCTCGGCCCACCACCGGCCTTCGAGGGGTGGGACGACGTAGTCACGCGCGAGTCCGCGGCTGCTCGCGAACTTGAGCTTGTAGGCGACCGGATACAGGGTTTCGATCGCGGCGGCGAAATCAGGGGAGTCGTTGGGATCGCCCGTGCCGTCGATCATCAGGTATCGCATAGCCGGGACCTCGAGGATGCGGAACTCGCCGCGTCTGGCGCGGTAGGAGTCGAGTGTCTTCTTGAAGTCGACCTTGTCGCTCACAGGGTTCCGCTCCGGTCATCGGCTAGGAGGTGATGGCCCGGCGTTCGTAGGTGCGCAGGGCGAGTCCGTACGATACCGCGCCGATCCCCAGGCTCCAGGCGATCGCGGCGATCACACTGCTCGTGGAAACCGTTGCGGCGGTGAGGGCTCCTCGGAGAACCTCGATCACCGGGGTGAACGGCTGGTACTCGGCGAACTGTTTGACGCCGACGGGCAACGAGTCGGCGGGAACGAAACCGGTGCTGAGAAACGGCATGATCGTGAGGAACATCGGCGAGTTGCTTGCGGTTTCGACGGTGTCCGCGGCGAGGCCCAGGTAGATCGCGAGCCAGATCAGGGCAATCGAGAACAACCCGGTGATGCCCAGGGCTCCGAGCCACCCGAGTGGGTCGACGGTGGGGCGGAAGCCGAGGGCGATCGCCACCGCGAGAACGACCGCGATGCTGAACAGCGCCTGGATGAGGCTGGCCAGGACATGTCCGACGAGCACCGATGACCGTCCGATGTCCATGGTGCGGAAGCGGTTGATGATCCCCGAGGTCATGTCCATCGCGACGACGATTGCCGAGCCTTGCACGGCTGACGCGATCGTCACCAGGATGATGCCGGGGACGACGTAGTCGAGGTATGCGGCGCGCCCGGTGGCCCCGCCGGACGTGGTCATCCCGGCGCCGAGCTGCCCGCCGAAGACGAAGACGAACAGCAGCAGGAACACAACCGGCAGACCCACCAGCATGATGGTCAGCGACGGGTACTTGACGAGGCGCCGGAGGTTGCGGCGCAACATGACCCGGGAGTCGGACACCGCATAGGTGAGTGTGCTCATCTCGCGGCTCCGGACGTGTCGGCGTCGGTCTGGACGGGTTCTTCGGCCGGCGCACCGGTGAGGGCGAAGAAGACGTCGTCGAGGGTGGGGGTGTGGACGTGGACGTCGGCAACCTCCACGTCCGCGGCGTCGAGCAGATTGAGTGTGGAGCGGATGGTGGCCACCGTGTCGTCGGTGGCGATGTCGAGCCGCCGTGACTCGACGATCGGCCGGGCGGACGGGAGAAGTCGCCGGGCCGAGTCGAAGGCGGCGTCGTCGACGAACGCGAGCCGTACCTCGGAGTCGTGCACCCGCCTCTTCAGCTCTGCGGCGGTGCCCTCGGCGACGATGTGGCCGTGATCGAGCACGGCGATGCGATCGGCGAGCTGGTCGGCTTCCTCCAGGTACTGGGTGGTGAGGAAGATCGTGACCCCGTCTCCGGCGAGGCCGGTGATGATGTCCCACAACACCCGTCGGCTTCGCGGGTCGAGCCCGGTCGTCGGCTCGTCGAGGAAGATGACGCGCGGGGTGGACACGAGGGTCATCGCGAGGTCGAGGCGGCGGCGCATGCCGCCGGAGTAGGTCGACACCGCCCGGTCCGCGGCGCCGGTGAGGTCGAACTGTTCGAGCAGATCGTCTGCGCGCCGCCGGCCGGCCGCACGTCCGAGGTGACGGAGATCTGCCATGAGGGTCAGGTTCTCGCGGCCGGTGAACAGGTCGTCGATGGCGACGTACTGGCCGGTGACTCCGATGATCGATCGCACCGCGCGGGCATCGGTCACCGTGTCGTGGCCGTCGATGGTCACACTGCCGGAGTCGGCGGGGAACAGTGTCGAGGCGATGCTCACCGTCGTCGTCTTGCCCGAACCGTTGGGCCCCAGCAGTGCGGTCACCGAACCGGCTGGAACAGTCAGATCGATACCGCTCAGAACCTGGTGCTCGCCATAGCTTTTCGCCAGTCCGCGGATGAGGATCTCGGCGCCGGTGGTCTCTCTGTGGGTCATGACCGTGTGCCCTCCGGCGGGGAGGCCGGGATCTCGCCGGCCGCGATGAGCACCTCGCGTTCCTTCTGCCATTCGGCGTACAGGGCCGGGATGCGGTTGGTGAGGAACTCGGTGAACGTCGCGATCTCACTCAGGACCGCGCGACGTTCCGGCGGGGCGTCGCGGAGGACCTCGAGTCCCTCGCGTGCGAGCGCCCCCAGTTCCTCGTACTCGGCGTTGTCCATCCCGAGGCCGCGTGCCGACGTGATGTCGATCGAGATGCGATCCATCCGTTCACCGGCCGCGCGCGACCGCTTCACCTGGCCCACGGACTCCAACGTCGTGATGGCGTTGGTGATCGCCGAGCGACTCGCCAGCAGGGCGTCGCTCAGTTCGGCGATCGTCGGGGCGGGCGGCTCGCACACCGCCAGATAGCCGAGAACGCGTCCGACCATCGGCGGATAGCTGTACCGGCGCGCACAGAACCGCGCCATGTGATCGGCGAACGTCAGCTGGGCGTCGAGTGCCATGCATCACAGTGTGCGCGCATGACTGAGATGACACAAATATGTGTCATCTGAAGCGACTACCTTCAGTCGTCCTGCGCGTCGAGCTTCGCGGCGACATCGGCGGGGAATCCGCCGGTGGCGATCGGTCCCCAGTGCGTCGGGGTGACGCGGATCAGCGACTTTCCCTGCAGACGCATCGCGGCGCGGTACTCGTCCCAGTCCGGGTGCTCTCCGGAAATGCTGCGGAAGTAGTCGACGAGGGCATCCTCGGCGTCCGGCATGTCGAGGACCTCGGCGTCTCCGTCGACCTGGACCCAGGCGCCGTTGAACTCGTCGGACAGCACGACGACGCTCGCGACGGGGGTGTTGCGGAGGTTCGCGGCCTTCGCCCGGCCGGGGTAGGTCGAGATCACGATCCGACCGTCGGCATCGACTCCGCCGGTGACCGGGGACAGCTGTGGCCCGCCGTTGGATCGGACGGTGCCGAGGATCATCTTGTGGCGTGGCCGGATGAACTCCAGCAGTGCTTCGCGGTCGACGGCATCGGCTTTCGCAACGGTTCTGGCCATGCCGACGACCCTACGCCGCAGCGGTTCAGGGCAGAGCGGAGATCAGACCGGCGAGAATCGCCGACACCGGCGACTCCTGCTTGCCGTCGACGGTGATGTCGTCGTCGCTGTTGACAAGGATGATGATCGTCGTGTCGGAGTCGTAGTCGTGGAACAGCGACGAGTTGAAGCCCGGGAAGTCGCCGTCATGCCCCCACCAGCCGTCCCGGTTGCCGATACCGATGCCGTAGCCGGCGGTCGCGGTGTTCGGCGGGGGAGACGTCAGGATCGAGTCGCGCCGCAGTTGCTGTGTCGAAGGATTGAGCACGCCCCGGCCGGTGAACAAGGCGTCACCCCACCGCTGCAGATCGTCGAGGGTCGAGATCACCGCGCCCGCGGTGAAGGCGAAGGACGGGTTCCAGTTCGTTGAGTCGACCGTCTTGCCGGCCGGCTGCCCCTGGCTGGTCACGCCGTCGACGTGCGGATCCGGGATCTCGACGGACCCGCCCGGCCACGACGAATCGTTCATGCCCAGGGGACGGAAGATCCGGTCGTCGAAGGCGTCGCGAATCGGCTGCCGCAGAACCCTTTCGATGAGCAGCCCTAGCAGAACGTAGTTGGTGTTCGAGTACTGCCAGCCCGCCCCGGGTGCGAATGCTGGCGGCAACGACCTCGCGGCGTCGACGAGTTGGGTTGGCGGCCAGTCGTATCCGGGATCGGCGAAGAACCTCTGTGTGAAGGCGTCGGACAGGGTGTAGGACGGGATGCCGCTGGTCATGTCCGCGACCTGACGGACGGTCGCGTTCCCGTTGGGTGCGTCGGGGACGTACTCGCTGATCGGATCGTCGAGCGAGACCCGCCCGTCCTGGACGAGTTGCAGCAGGATCGTCGCGGTCATCGTCTTGGTGAGCGAGCCGATGCGGGTGTGATCGGAGGCGGTGATCGGCCGGTCCTCGCCCTCGACAGCAGTGCCGGCCGTGCCCGTCCAGATGCCCGCCGGCGAGATGACGCGAGCGATGACGCCGGGGAATCCGCCGGATGATCGGAGGTCGTCGAGCACCTGCTGGAAGGCCGCGCCGCTCTCGGCGGACACCGAGGTCGGGGTGGTGCTCGACGACTCCGAAGTCGTCTGGGATGGCGAACAGGCGGCGATGCCGAGCACGGCGGTCACACCGCACACCAGAAGTCGTAGGGCAGTGGGGCGCGCGGGCCGACGGGTCATTTTGTGATCCTCTCCCGCGGATGCCGGAACAGCGGGCACATCGGGCGATCCCGGCGCAGATTCCGCGCTGTCGGAGGTGTCAGGCGCGGTGTGCGAACAGCGGGGCCACCGGATAGATGTCGAGTGCGGTGGCGACCTTGGCTTCGATGGCGTGCGCGCGGTCCGTCGTGCCGAAGCCGCCGGCGGTGGGGCGATCGGGGATCGTGTCTCCGGAATCGACGACGCTCCAGGCCGATCCGGCCTCGACGAGGGATCGATGCTTGGTCGAGTAGTAGACCGGCATCGGCACGATCGCCACGCCCGGGTCTCCCGCCGCAGCCGCGATGAGGTGCGGGTGGAAACGCGTGCTGATCCAGGTGCTGCCCTGCCCGGCGGGCAGCCCGCCGAACCAGACATCGCGGAAGGTGATGATGCGCGCGCCGTCGAGTCGCGCGCCGAGACGGTAGGGCACCTCGTAGTCGTGACCCGGGATTCCTTCGACGACAGTGACCGCCGATCCCGGGACCTCCCAGGCGTCGAGAGTGTCGTGGACGAATGCTGCGAGCGCTTCGACGCCCGATCCGCTTGGCCCGGTGAACTTCTCGGTGAGGTCCGACTGCAAGCAGAGCACGACGCCGCCGCCCTGCCCGGGTGTCTCGGCAGGTACCTCGTCGCGGTAGACCGCCGGTTGCGGCCGGTGCAGCGCGAGCCAGGCATCGTCCCCGGACTGCCGCACGTCGACCGCACCCTCCAGCGCCTGCGCCGATGCGGTGTCGCGCACGTCGACGATGTCGAACGCGCCCAGCGCCGTGACCAGAGCCGTCCACGCCGGTTCCTCGACCGTCGGCATCAGGCCCTGCCCGGTGGCCACCACCTTCGCCCCCGATCGGCCGGAGACCGCGGCGGCCGCCACGAGCAGCGACACGTGGTGCGGCCACACGCTGTTCACATATCCGCCGCCGAGCAGGTGGATGGTGGTAGCCGAGTGCAGGAGGTCGATGCCGGCGGTGAGACGTGGCGCCAGGCCGGCATCGAGGACCGCCCGTCCGACCCATGACCACGGGGCGTCGGGTTCGGTGTCGGCGGCGTGGTTCGAGAGTTGCCACAGTGTGTCGACGACGCGCAGATCGGAGTGGGCGTCGCCCATGAGCGCGCTCGCCGATCCGGGACTGTGACAGTCCAGGATCACGGTCGCCTGGGGGCGGATACGCGCGAGACGGTGCAGCCACGTGCGCGCGATGAGCTCGTCGCCGTAGTTCGGGTGGCCGGTCGGTGCGATCAGGTAGATGACCTCGCCGTAACCCAGCGCGCGAGCGACAGAGGACTCACTCGCCCGGCGTCGCGCCGATGCCTCCACCCGGCTCGCCAGCGAGCGAACACGCTCCACCCGCCCCCATTTCGTCATGGTGAGAGATTACGGCGGCGGTCCGGCGGCGCCACTCGGCGGCCCGGACAGCTGAGACGCTCACGCGAACGTGGCCCGGAGGTAGGAGAGGACCGCGGCGGTGTCGGCCAGCGGCCCGCGGTAACCCAGATAGCCGTCGGGACGGATGACGAAGGCCGTCGACCCGTCCGGGCAGTATCCGGCGGCGAAGCGGCTCTCGGTGTCGCGGAGCAGCGGCAGGTCCGTGCTGCCGACCTGCGCGGTCGGCGCGGCCACCACGTGGACGGTCATGTGCCCGCGGGCCGCCGTGGTCACCTCGGCGGCGAGGCTCTCGAGCACGGCCACGTCCTCGGCGCCCGCGGTGGCGTCGGCGTACAATACGAGAGCGTGGTCGACGCCGCTCAGCAACGAGTACAGCCGGAGCGGATGATTCACCGAATCACGACCGAGCCCGGCGGCATCCGGGGCCCGTTCACCCGCCCGCGGTGCGGCCGGCACGGAGGGGACCGTCGAACCCGCGGTGATCGGGCTGCCCGCATACGAGATCAGCAGCTGGGCTTCACGGCGCGTCACGAACTCCACATCGCTGGAGTCGGAGCCGATACCCTCCCGCGCATCGCGGACCGTCCGTCCGACGACCTCTTCGCCGACCGGGCGTCGTTCCAGGTCATAGCTGTCGAGCAGGCCGGGAGCCGCGTCACCGGCGACGGCGAGAGCCAACTTCCACGCAAGGTTGTGAGCGTCCTGCACACCGGTGTTCATGCCCTGAGCGCCGGTCGGTGGATGGATGTGCGCGGCATCCCCGGCCACGAACACCCTTCCGCGGCCGTAGGAGTCGACGATCCGGTGGCTGATGCGGAACACCGACGACCACCGCAGATCGGACACGGTCGCGGGCTCGGGCGACAACCGGTCGACGACGGCCTGGATGTGCGACAGCTCGGGGGCGCGGGTGCCCTCGAAACCGTGGGCGACACCGTCGCCACCGGAGGCCGGACCGATCGCGAGTTCGTCGGGCACGAGCATCGACATGCGGTATCGGCCCCGTCCCGGCAGGGGAATGCACACGAGCAGATCGTCGGTCGTGCCGTCGGCGGCCTGGTGCATCGCGCGGATCGCGTAGCCGCGGGGCATCGACCAGTCCACGGCCACGTCCCCCAGCATGTACTGCTCGGCGAAGGCTCCGCCCTCGAAGCTCAGGCCCAGACCTTTGCGGACCGTGCTGTGCGCACCGTCGGCGCCAACCAGATAGCCCGCGCGAACGGAGGTCTCGACGCCGGCCGCGTCGGTCAGGGTGACCGTCACCCCGTCGTCGTCCTGCACGAACGCCGAGACACGGACGCCGCGCTCGACCTCGGCGTCGAGGTCGGTGAGCCGGTCCCGCAGGACGCGCTCTGTGGCGTACTGCGGCAGCAGGTGGAACCGGAAGGGCACGTCGGCCGGCGTGACCAGGTCGATCCGTGACACCTGGGCACCGTTGACGAACACGTACTGTCCGCGCATCTCCATGCCCGCGTCCAAGATCGGTTCGAGCACCCCCATGCCCTCGAACACCTCGAGCGTGCGGGGTTGGATACCAACGGCTTTCGCGTACTGGGGAGGCTCGAGGAGCGGGTCGACGATCCGGACCCGCACACCTCGTCGGCGGAGTTCGATGGCGGCGGTCAGGCCGATCGGGCCCGCGCCCGCGATCAGTACGTCGACGTCGTTCATACAGAGACCCTTCGTCGGTGGTCGTGTGCGGTGTTCCCGGACCGGATTATTCGCTGGACCACCGATGCCGGTGCGGTACTCGGTAAATGTGGCACGGCATCGTTGCGGACTCAGCGCGGGATCGACGACGGTCCGAGGATCTCGGCACCCAGCTCGGTGACCCGGGCGCGCAGCTCGCGATCGGCGGTGACGACCACTCGACGGCGGCGGGGGTGGTCGCCGACGACGTCGACGATCGTGTCGTCGCCCGACGCCGGGGCCTCGACGACCGTCACTGCGGGAACCGACGCGATCCCGCGCGCTCTTCCCTCCACGACGAGCACCACCTCGATCGGGCCGGTCAACACGTCGAGCCCGGGCTCGGCGAGTTGCGCGAGCCGGTCCCGTAACCGCTGCGCCGCACCCCGGCGGTCCCGCCACCAACCGTCCGGCACGGATCCGACGACGTTCGCGCCGTCGACGACGAGCAGCGGGACGTCGAGGCGGGACGGCGTCGGATCGTTCATGTGCCCATGAGCCCACGGTCGGCGCCGTCGCGCAAATCCGATGTCCCTCGACGGTGTTGATCACGCCGCCGAAACCTGGTCTCCACGAACCACAGTCCCACTCCGGTGACCGGAAACGCGGCGCCCAGGACGCAGACGGCCGACCAGCCGAACGATGCGAAGACGAGAACCGACAGGATGCTGCCGACCGATCCTGCGGTGAAGTACGTGGTCATGTATGCGGTGTTCAGCCGGCTCCGGGCATCCGGCCGCAATGGGTAGAACACGCTCTGATTGGTGATGTGCGTGCCCTGGATTCCGAGGTCCAGGAGAGCGACACCGAGGCCCATCGCCACGATGGAACGCTCTCCGGCGGCCAGCAGCAGGAAACTCGCTGCCGTCACAGCCAGCATGAGACCGGTCTGTTGGTGTCCGTATCCGCGGTCGACTCCTCGGCCGGCCCCTCGTGCGGCAAGTGCACCGGCGACCCCGGTGAGCGTGAAGAGCCCGATGCCGGCGTCCGACCAGTCGTATCGTGGTCCGGCGAGCACGAATCCGATGCTGGTCCACACCACGCCGAACGACGCATAGGTGAGCATGCCGTAGCCGATCCTCCAGCGGAGCACCGGCTCATCGGCCACCAAGTGGACCACCGATCGCAGCAAGGCGCCGTAGGTCAGCTCGGTGGTCGGTGGACTGGTGGGCAGCGCGGCGACGGCGATGCCCGCGACCGCCATCAGGACCGCGGCGGTCAGAAAGACCGTACGCCAGCCGGCCACCTCCGCGATCAGACCGGCGACCACCCGCGACAGGAGTATCCCGAGCAACAGGCCGGTCATCACGTTCCCGATGACGCGCCCACGTTCGGCCTCCGCGGCAAGTGTCGCGGCGAGAGGGACGAGAAGCTGGCCGACGACCGAGCCCGTGCCGACCAGGACCGCAGCAGATGCGAGCACCTGCCAGGACGGCGCGCACGCCATGACGGCCAGACACACGCCGGTGACAATCAGCATCGCCCACAGCAACTTGCGCCGATCCAGTAGATCGCCGAGCGGCACGAGCAGGGCCAGACCGATCGCATAACCGATCTGGCTCGCCGTCACGACAAGTCCCACGCTCGTGGTCGAAGCATCGAGATCGTTCGCGATCAGGGCGACGATGGGTTGCGCGTAGTAGCTGTTGGCGACGACGAGTCCGGATGCGAGTGCCATCAGGAGAACGGATCGCCGACTCAGCGAGTGTGCTGCCGTCGTGGAGAGTGACATGCACCGATCGTTGCCGAGGCCCTTTTCAGCTGTCCAACAGATAGACTTGATCGTTCCAAGCGACTGGACCGATGGATGGCGTGCTGGATACCATCCGTCGATGGAACTCCGGCAGTTAGAGCACTTCCTGGTGGTTGCAGACGAGGGAAACTTCACTCGCGCAGCAGCTCTCGTGCACATGTCGCAGTCGGCGCTCAGCTCCTCGATTCGCTCTCTGGAGCGGCAGTTGTCCGCAGAGCTTTTCGAGAGAACCACACGACGGGTGCTGCTCACCGACGCGGGCGTGGCGTTACGTGATCACGCTAGGCGGATCATCGGTGAGGTCGCCGCTGCGCGCCTGGCGGTGGAATCCATCACCGGCGTCGATGCGGGAACGATCGACATCGGAACCGTGCAGACCTTCACCGCGATCGACCTTCCCGCGACGATGGCGCTGTTCCATCGTCACCATCCGATGGTGCAGATGCGACTCCGCGAGGCGACCACCACCCAACTCATCGAAGCGCTGATCGAAGGGGAACTGGATCTGGCATTCGTGGCTCTCGACGCGACGCCACTGCACACCTCCCTGACGGAGGTGGCGAGATACGACGAGTCGCTCGTCGCGATAGCGGGCCCCGACCACCCGATCTCGGTGAAACGCAGCGTCGACCTGGACGAACTCGCCGAGCACGGCTTCATCGACTTCGAGGCCGGTCCCGGACTGCAGACCGTTGTGGCGGACCTGTTCTCCGCCGCGCGCGTCCAGCGCGAGATCACCTGTCGTGTCGGTGACATGGGTCGGTTGGTCGATCTCGTCCACCATGGTCTCGGTGTTGCCGTCGTACCGGCTCCGGTGGCGCACGCGGCGAACCTGGTGGTGGCCGTTCCATTGGAGACGACCCCGCCGGCCACTCGGTCCCTGGCGTTGTTGTCGAGGACCGGAGGACCGACCAATCCTGCTGCGAAGCGGTTTCTCGGCCTGCTCGACCATCCGCGCTGACCGGTGTTCGATCGACGGCCCGCGTCAGCCGATGTCGCCGTGACAGAACCGGTCGTACGGGTCGAGCGTCGCCTTGATCTCCAGCAGCCGACGGCGGTGCTCGGCGCTGTAGGCGTCGGCGGCGCGGCCGGCGCGCTCGGCACCCGAGGTGAAGTTCAGATACGTGGCGCCGGTGACGTAGGGCGCGAGTTCGGTGCGGGTAACGCGCTGGGTCGATTCGACGGCGAGCGCCACCTGGGGGTCGGGGACCATCGAGATCAGTTCGAGGAGGAACCGTCCGGAGCGTGCCCGGTCGTTGGCGGCGTGCGCCGCACCTCGGGCGATCGCGCCGCCGGCGTGACGGATCTCGGCGGACATGATGAGCGGTGCCGAGCCCGGGGCCGGACGAGCGCATCCGGCGATGATGTCGATCGCCTCGTCGTGCAGATCGTCGAACCACTCAGTGGTGACCATGACCGGCATCGGCTCGGTGGGGTCCATGCTGATCGCGTCCGTTGCGGCGAAGGGCATCTCGTCCCACATGTCGACCAGGGGTGTCCGCCAGTTCCGCCACCCGTCGACGATCGCCCGGCCGGTGGCGAGGTCTCCGGACCAGCATCCGCGCACCACTGCGAAACTGCCGCCGCGCAGCGGTTCCGGGACGTCGTCGGTGGGCGGCAGATTCAGGATGGTGACGGCCGAGGTCAGGGCTTCCGGCTGAGCCGGTGCCCAGTCGCGGAACCGACGTATGATCTCCTCGGCCTCGGCGGCCGGGTAGAAGAGGTTGCCCGCGTACACCGTGCTCACATCGGCGAGGGCGATCTCCATCGAGGTGACCACACCGAGGCTGCCGGCACCCCCGCCCTTCAGAGCCCAGAAGATGTGCGGGAAACTCGCGTCGCTGACGCGGATCGGCGTCCCGTCGGGGATCACGAGATCGAAGGAGAGCACGGAGTCCGACGCCAGCCCGAACCGTCGGCCGAGCCAACCGAAACCGCCGCCGAGGGTGTAGCCGATCGCGCCGACGATGCTTGCCGAACCCACCAGCGGCGCAAGGCCGTACGGAACCGCGGCGTCGAGCACCGCCTTCCAGGTGGCGCCGGCGGCGACGCGAGCGGTCCTGGTGACAGGGTCGACGGCCACCGCGGTGAGCCGGGACGTGTTGATGAGCAGGCCGCCATCGGCCGCCACCCCGGTCCCGTGACCGGTGGCCTGGACCGTGATCCGCAGATCCTCCTCGGCGGCGAACCGCACGGCCTCGACGACGTCGAAGTGATTCTCGGGAACGGCGATGACCGACGGGCGGTGGATGACGAGTCGGTTGAATCCGGCGCGTGCCTCGCGGAAGCCCGCGTCCCCGGGGCCGAGGACCGCGCCGGCGATCCGGTCACGCAGTTGTGCGAGCACCGAGGTGCGGGTGCGGACGATCAGCCGTTCGGGGCGGCCGGTCGGTGAGGTGGGAGTCGCGGTCATACGGTGAGTCCTCGGGTGTGGCCGGCTTCGCCGGGCGTTCGGTCTGGTTCCGGGCAGGCCGGGTTCGTCAGACCAGATTCACCGACGGTTCTTGAGGGCGACTTGAGGCGGACTTGGGGCCTACGCGGTCGGGGAGACGCCCCATGCCGAGGCGACGGCGTCGACCCGTTCGACCAGCGCTTTTGCCTCTTGCGCCACGGCGGTGGCGCGAGCCCGTCCGAGGGTCGTGCCGAACGTCGACGCCGGGCGACCGTTGGCGTACTCGTAGCGGGCGCGAACGAGAAGACGGTGTGCGTCCCCGTAGTGTTCCCCGGTCCGTTCGGCGAAGTCGTCGGCTTGATCCAGGAGGGCGGCCGCGTCGGTCAGCTTGCCGGCGGTGACCAGTATCTCGGCATGCAGTCCGAGCCAGAATCCGTCGCCGGTGCGCGGCCGGTCGGCGTTGCCGGGTCGGTCGGGGCCGGCGTCACCCGTCTCCAACCGGTCGATGCGGACCAGGGCGTCGTCGATGTCGCCGGCCATGGCGCGTGCCCACCAGTACATGCGTTCGCCGCCGCGACGCAGATAGGCGAGCGGGCCCGCACTCTCGGAGTCGATGATCTGTCCAGCGTGGAGCGCCCACTCCGCATCGCCGATCGTCGCCGCCGCGCCGACCGCGAAGATGGCGGTGCCCAGCCGGGACCTGGGGTCGGGGCGTGCGTCGGTGATGCTTGCGAACAGTGTGCGGCCGGCATCCCGGCCGAGGTGGACCGTGGCGGCCCAGGCCCGGAAGCCGCGTGCCATCGTGAGCTGGTCGTCGCGGAGCCCATCGACGTCGTCGAGCGGCCCGTAGGTCTCCAGGATGCGATGAGCCGCACCGTAATTGCCGCGGGTGAACTCGTCGATCCCGGCGGCCTGCATGCCGAGGTGGACGACGACGGGATCGTCGGACCGTTCGGCGCGGACGCGTAGGTCGTTCGCGAGCCGGTGTCCGGTGTGCGCGTCGGCGACCTGGATGTGCGCGGCACAGCGCGCATAGTCGAGGGAGGCCAGCAGCCGCCGGTCGCCGAGCGTGGTGGCCAGCGTGCGGGCGCGTTCTTGAAGGTCGGGATCGGCGGCGAAGTAGCCGTGTACGGAGACCTCGCCGGCGAGTTGGGTGGCGATCGCGCGGAGCTCGGCCTGCTGGTCGCCGGTGGCCCGTGCCAGGGTCGACGCGTCGCCGAAATGGCGCTTCGCGCCGTCGAAGTCGTAGGTGCGCAGAGCGATGTCACCTGCGGTCAGCAGCGCGCTGGTCGTGCGCTCCCGGTCGGCGAGCGGACCCGCCGACCAGAGATGGCGCGCGACCCGGCTGACCGCATGCGGCGAGGAGTTGCCGGCGAGCGCATCGGCGATGGCGAGGTGGATACGCCGCGCGCGCATCGACGGAATCCCGTCGGCGATCGCCTCGCGGATGATGTCGTGGCTGAAGCTGAATCCGAACGGGTCGGCGGGTCCGAGGTCGACGACCCCGGCGGCGGAGGCGGGTTCGAGGGTGTCGAGCGCCTCGTCCACCGGTCGTCCGGCCGCGGTCGCGAGCAACACCAGATCCACCCGGGTGCCGATGAGGGCGGCGATGTCGAGGAGTTCGGTTGTCTCCGGGGATAATCCGAGCAGTCGCTGGCGAACTACGTCACGCACCCCGGATGGCACGGCATTGCCCGCGATCGAGCCCCGATCGGCGAGGATGCGTGCCAGTTCGCGGACGAAGAAGGCGTTGCCGCCGGTGCGTCGCTCGATCGAACTGACGGTCGCGACCTCCGGCCACTGTTGCGTCTCGCGGCGGATCAGCTCGGAGATGTCGTCCCCGCGGAGGGGGCCGACGTGGATACGGCGGTGCTCGGGGAGCCGCGCCAGTGTGGCGAGGGTCGAGGCGACGACCGGCCGGTGGGTCGGCGACCGCAGCGAGGCGAAGAACGTGACGCCCGCTGTCCGACGAGAGGCCATGTGTGCGAACAGTTCCAGCGAGGCGCCGTCCGCCCACTGGAGGTCGTCGAGGACGATGATCAGCTTGGTCGTCTCGGCGACGCCGTCGAGGAGGTCGGCGGCCTGGTCGTAGAACTGGAAACGTGCTGCGGCGTCTGGCATCTGACGCGGTGGCGGGATGACGTTGACGCCCTCGGTGACCATTCGGCCCAGCGAGCTGTCGAGGAGTCGTTCCCGGTCGGCCGGATCGAGCTGGGGAAGTACCGTGCCGAGGATCTGCACCCACGGCCACATCGACGGTGCCGCAGGATCGTCCACGCACCGTCCCCACAACACCCGTAGGTCGGCGGCCCCGGCCGCTCGCCGTCCCGCCTCGTCGATCAGGGCCGTCTTGCCCGCACCCGGTTCGCCTTCCACCACGACGACCCCGCCGTGCCCGGCCATCGAGGCGAGGACGGCGCGGTGCAGCGCGGCCAGTTCGTCGGTTCGCCCGACCAGCGTCGGCGCGTCGTCGAGAGGTTCGGGGGCGTGTGTCGCCGCGGTGGGTTCCACGGCATCGGTGCTCAGGGAACCGGTTGCAGCGGTGACGGACCTGCGCGACGCTGCCGGTGCATCGAGGTGCGGTGCGTGATCGAGGATGTCGCGTTCGAGCTCACGGAGTCGTGGGCCCGGGTCGACACCGATCTCGTCGGCGAGGATGCGTCGGGCGCCGGCGATCGCGCCGAGCGCATCGGACTGCCGTCCGAGCCGGTACAGCGCGGTGGCGAGCAGAACCCACAGTCCTTCGTCGAGCGGCGATCTCTTGACGGCGCCGTCGAGTTCGGTGACGAGGAGATGATGGTCGCCCGCGGCCATCCGCGCCTCGAAGGACATCTCCCGCGCCGCGCCGAGCATGCGGTCGAGATGGTCGGCGGCCTCGTCGCGGAATGCCAGTCCCTCGAACTCCGGGAGGATCGGCCGGTAGGACTCGAGTACCTTCTGCAGGAGTGGGGCCGCGGCGGCGGTGTCGCCCTGCTGCATCAGGGTTCGCGCCGAGGCCAGGTCCGTGGTCAGCCGGCGCAGGTCGACCTGGTCAGGGGTCGTCGGCAGGCTGTAGCCGGTTCCGTGGGTGAGCAGCACGGTCGAGGGACTACGCGGCTTACGGTCGGGTTCGAGGGCCTTGCGCAACCCCGAGATGTAGGACTGCAGCGACACTTCGGCGCGGTCGGGTGGTGAGTCGCCCCAGATGCCCTCGATCAGCCGGTCGGCACGTAGCGGTGCACCCTCGGCGAGGACGAGCTGCGCGAGTGTGGCCCGCTGCTTGCGGGTGCCGAGTTCGACGGGATCGGAACCGATCTGGGCGCCGAGCCCGCCCAAGACCGTGTACGAGAGTCCGAGCATCAGCGTGAGTGTAATGCTCCACAACCCCTCGAGGGAGGGGTTGAGGACCAGGACCGGTCCTTCGTCCGACAGACGCGGACGCCAGATGTCGGTGGGCGGCGATACCTTTGTCCGCATGACTCTCACAGTGGGCATGATCACCGTCGACACCCTTCAGCCGATGCCGCTCGCCACGTGGTGGGCCGAGGCCCTCGGTGGCCGGATCATCCAGGAGAACGAGGGGTTCTTCGTCGTCGTCTCCCTCGAAGAGGGGGCACCGCTCCTCGCATTCCAGCAGGTCGACGACCCGACCCCGGGGAAGAACCGCATCCACCTCGACCTCACGACCGAAGATCGCGAAACCGAGGTCGAACGACTCATCGCCGCCGGCGCGACGAAGATCGCCGACCGTGAGATGCCCGGTTTCGGCTGGGTGACGCTGGCCGACCCCGACGGCAACCAGTTCTGCGTCGCCGGACGGCACGAGGCCGAGGGGACCTTCGACTGACGTCTAGCCTCGGGGGATGGGATTCACCAGGGCCGAACTCCTCGAGTTCCGGGATCGCACCGTCGACGACCTCGTCGGTGACGACTGTCGATTGCTGTTCGTCGGGATCAACCCCGGCCTGTGGACCGCCGCCACCGGCGCCCATTTCGCGCGCCCCGGCAACCGCTTCTATCCCGCGCTGGCACGCGCCGGGATCGTCGACCGGATCATCGACGCGTCCCGCGGCATGTCCGAGGCCGACGCCGAGTTGCTGACCGGACGAGGAGTCGGCATCACGAACGTCGTCGCCCGGGCGACCGCGACCGCCGCGGAACTCACGGTCGAGGAGTTTCAAGACGGGGGTCGTCGGCTGCGGGAACGTGTGCGTGAGATCCGGCCACGAGTGGTGGCGGTCGCCGGGATCACCGCCTACCGCAGCGCCTTCGGGCGTCGCGACGCGGTGTCGGGTCGCCAGGATGAGACCTGGGACGGGGCCCAGCTCTGGGTGGTCCCGAACCCCAGCGGACTCAACGCGCACGAGACCGTCGACTCGCTGGCCGCCGCGTATCGGGAGGCAGCGGTCGCGGCCGGCGTGGTCTGAGCGGGCGTCGCCGAAATCTGCCCGAAAACGACCCTGGACAGTGCCACGGGCGACCCAGCGTCCGTCGGCTTCTGGAGGGCGGATTCCGGGGGCGCTTCTCAGCCGGACCTTCGGCCGGGTCTCAGAGGTCTTCTGAGTTGAGGATCCGACGCCGCACCGAGAGGAGCTCCACCTCGGGATGGTTGGCGGCGGACCGCTCGACCGCATCGAGCACATCGACGACGTGGGTCCGGTCGGCCGCCACCACGCTCGTGCCGATCACCGCGCGCCGATGCATGTCGAGGTGACCGACCTCGGCCGCAGACACCGAGAACCGTCGTCGGAGTTCGGCGACGATCGGCCGGACGATGGACCGTTTTTGTTTCAGCGAGTGCACGTCACCGAGGCGATAGTCGAACTCGGCGAACCCGATCCACATCAGAACGCGATCAGTGGTCGGTGCGGATCAGCGTCGCCACGTGGTCGGGAACGTACTTGGACAGCGATCGCGGCGGCCGGTGATAGTTGCCCGACTGGATCGGTTTCTTCGGCAACGTCACCTCGGGGCGGGGTACCTCGCCGTACTCGATGTTGTCGAGCAGGTGCGAGATCATGTTGAGCCGCGCGTGCTTCTTCACGTCGGATTCGACGACGTACCAAGGGCTCAGGGCGGTGTCGGTGTGCACCATCATCTCGTCCTTGGCGCGCGAGTAGTCCTCCCAGCGGTACACCGACTCGAGGTCCATCGGGCTCAATTTCCACTGTCGCACCGGATCTTTCATCCGCTGCCGGAACCGCTTGAGCTGTTCGTCGTCGGAGACGGAGAACCAGTACTTGCGCAGGATGATGCCGTCGTCGATGAGCATCTGCTCGAAGATCGGCGTCTGCCGCAGGAATCGGGTGTGTTCCTCGGGCGTGCAGAATCCCATGACCTTCTCGACTCCGGCACGGTTGTACCAGGACCGGTCGAACAGCACGATCTCACCCGGCGCCGGGAGATGCGCGACGTAGCGTTGGTAGTACCACTGCCCGCGTTCACGATCGGTCGGCGCGGGCAGCGCGGCGACGCGTGCGATGCGAGGACTCAGATATTGGGTGATCCGCTTGATGGTGCCGCCCTTGCCCGCGGCGTCGCGGCCCTCGAAGACCACCACCACGCGAGCGCCGGTCTCGCGCACCCATTCCTGGAGCTTGACCAGCTCGGTCTGCAGCCGGAACAGCTCGGCCTCGTAGACATTGTTCGGAATCTTCTGAGGCCTCTGCTTGTCCTTCTTCGCCATGGGAAGAGACTACGGGCTGCGGAGGCGATCAGGAGGTCAGAGCAGCGACGCGTTCGGCTTCGAGTTCCGCGACCGAAGCGTCGATGCGTGCCCGGGAGAACCCGTTGATCTCGAGTCCTTCGACGATCTCCCATTGTCCGTCGACCGAGCGCACCGGGAACGAGCAGACAATGCCCTCGGGCACGCCGTACACGCCCGGTGACGGGAGTGCGGTGGACGTCCAGTCGTCGGCGGGGGTTCCGAGCACCCAGTCACGGACGTGATCGATGGTCGCGTTGGCCGCCGACGCCGCCGAGGACGAGCCGCGCGCCTCGATGATCGCGGTGCCCCGACGTGCGACGGTCGGGATGAAGTCGTCGACGAGCCATTCGCGGTCCGCGGCGAGGTCGGCGCCGCTCCGGCCGCCGACGCGTGCATGGAAGATGTCGGGGTACTGCGTCGCCGAGTGGTTGCCCCAGATGGTGACCCGGCTGATCTCGCCGACCTCGACCCCGGCGCGATGGGACAGCTGGGCGATCGCGCGGTTGTGGTCGAGGCGGGTCAGCGCGGTGAACCGTTGGGGTGGCACCTCGGGAGCGTGGGCAGCGGCCACCGCGGCGTTGGTGTTCGCGGGATTGCCCACGACGATCACCCGGACGTCGTCGGCGGCAACCTCGTTGATGACCGCTCCCTGTAACGCGAAGATGTCGGAGTTGGCCGCGAGCAGATCCGCGCGTTCCATGCCCTTGGACCGTGGGCGAGCGCCGACGAGCAGAGCGAAACTCGCACCGTCGAATGCCTTGCGCGGGTCGTCGAAGACGTCCACGGACTTCAGCAGACCGAACGCGCCGTCGTCGAGTTCCATCGCGGTTCCCACGGCGGCCGGGACCGCCTGGGGCAGCTCGAGGAGTCGGAGGGCGATGGGCTGGTCGTGGCCGAGCATGGCGCCGGCGGCGATCCGGAAGACGCTGGCGTACCCGATGCTCCCGGCCGCACCGGTCACGGTGACGACAGCCGGTGCGGAACGTCTCACGAGTACTTTTCCATCAGGAGGACCTGGGTTCCCGGTCCGGAGAGTACGAGTGCGTGGCCCGCCGAGTACCAGGTGAGGGGCTCTCGGGTGAGCGCGGTGATCCACTCGTCGGCGCCGGCGCGTGGACCGGGGCACGCCATCATCGTCGAGGCGAGCGAGCCGACGCGCAGCACCGATCCCTCCACGGTCATCTCACCGACGTGACGGTTGCAGCCGGCGAACAGCGAGATGCGGTTGGCGGCGGTGAAGGTCAACTGGAGGGGGCCGCCGCCGGGGATCTCGGGGCCGGTCACCGCCGTCGACGAGTAGGACTTGCCGACGAAGGGCGGAACCGCAGGCGCGGCGTCACCCCGACCGGCGGCGAACGCACCGAGACCCGACACGAACAACACCGCGCTGACCAGCGCAACAATGCGTAAGCTGATGCGATGTTCGCGGGCTGGGTGGAGTACGCGTGCCGTCTGTCGGCGATCCCCGAGGCTCACGTTCACTACGGTAGCCGACCGGATGGGGGATGCGATATGGCCATCGGAGGTGAGATGTGGTTCCGGTGACCTGCCGAACCGAATATCTGACGGGGCGCCACCACAACTCCGCGGGTGCCGCGTGGATCGTCATGATGGTCGCGATGATCGCGCTCGTCGGGCTGAACATCGCCGGCGTCGACGGTCTGCTCATCTCCGCAGTGGTCGCCGGACTGCTCGCCTTGTCGCTGTTCGCGGCTGCATACGGCCGACTGGGCGAGCGCGGAGCGGTGCTGCTGACCGTCGACGACGACACCGTCTACTTCGGCAACGAGGACCGCACGCTGGTGTCCTACCCCCTGAGCGCGCTGCGCTCGTTCGCGATCGGCGGACCGGCGGACGAGACCTCGCCGATGACCGGCCGGCGGGCCCAGCACCTCACCGTCTTCGGACAGAAGTACCTCAAGCTGACCTTCGCGCGAGAACAACCGCGCGCCGGCACCGGAGCCGACGAAGATCTCGACCCCGACTTCTGGCGGGTCGCGATCATCGAGGGCGATCCGGCAGCGTCCGCGGTGATCGACAGGCTACGAGTCCATGCGCCGCAACGTGTTTCGACGGAAAAGAAGGCCGCTCCGCCGAAGGAGAAGGCGTCGGTGGCGACGGTGCCGCCCGACCACGACCCCTCGAACGACGAGCACTCACCCGTCGATCTGCGCCGGCCTCGCATCGCCGACGCGGGATCGGACGAGGCCGCCGAGCGGTTGTGGGAGGAAGCGACGCGGCGCCACGACGAGGTGCTCAGCGCGTACGGGAGCTATGAGCTCGATCCGGCGCTGCTGTTGAAGTATCCCGCGGTCACCGACGTGACCGTCGATCAGACCCAGACCTTCCATCTCGCGCTCGACGAGGCCACCGCCCTGCGCACCGACTCCTACCCGGGCAATCGCGGTCGCGCCGACGCCTACCAACAGTCGGTGGCTGCCCTGCGGCGTGCCTGGATCGCCTGTGAGAAGCACGGACGACGCATCGGGGCCGGCTACCTCGAACCCGCCGACCAGAACGCCCTCGACACCGCACTCAAGCTGTACAACCATGCCGAGGCGAGCAGCACCCCGGCAGAGCAGGCGACGTACTACGGCCGGGTTCGCGACATCGTCACGACGATGACCGACCGCGGGGTCCTGCATCCGCCGGAGGCGGCGGTCGCGGAACTGAGCGCCGTCACGCGTCGCGCGCTGGAGGCCGGCAAGTCCAACGCGTGACCCGTCGACGATCTCGGGAGGAATCATGCGGGGATACCGCGGCGGGTCAAGACGTTCGCGATCGTCCCGATCGGCTGGCCGCGAGGACGTTTCGGACCGGTCAGCCGGTATGACCCGGAGACCGTCATCCATCGCGATCGCTGGTGACCTCGGGTCGACGGCGCCGTCCCACTCGGAGTCCGGCCGGTGCCGAGTCAGTAGTGCGCGGCCTTGATGAACTGTCCGTCGAGTGAATACATGCCCTTCGACGCGTCGACCCGCGCCATCTCGATGCGGATCACGAAGGCCGTGTCGTCGCGGAGATGCGGCTCGATGACATCGATGGCGACGGCCCCGTGATCGTAGTCGGGGACCGAACCGCGCTTCATCGCGTCGTCGCGCACACGGTCGAACAATCGCGGTGAGATCGCGTCGATGGAGAAACCGTCGGGCCGGTAGCTTCCCTCGACGCCGCTGACCGCCGGGAACTTGCCCGGCACGATGACGATCTGCCCGTCACTGGTGGATGTCCGGTACTGCATCAGGACACCGCCACTGTTCTGGATGCTGCTGGCGCTGATGATCGGGGTGTTGTCGGCGATACCGCGGATCACGAACTGGTCGAGGGCCGCTGCGTTAGGGGCGATGCCGGCGAGCGGCAGCGCGGCGCGGCCCACCGCGAAAGCGGTGTCGAAGTCCGCGGGGTCGAAGAACGTCGCGACGGTGCCGTCGGAGCGCGCCTCGATCTCGACGTCGTGGATGAAAGCGTCACCGGGATCGAACGAACCGGTGAGGACGACGGGCTCGTTCGCCGCCGGACGTCGGATCTCGAATCCGTCGAGTTGGGCATCCGGCACGATGGGCGTGACCTCGGCGTGCATGGACCCGACGATGTCGCCCAGCGAACCCGGGTTGATCGAGGCCGCGTCGAAGGTCTTGTCCGCCCGGTCCATGGTGCGGGTCGCCGACGCATTGGAACCCCCGTCCCAGACGTTGATGTTCGTCGCGCGGCCGTTCGTGGGATCGAACACGATGGCCTGATCGGAGGTCGAATCGAGATTGTAGCTCAGGCGCAACAGATTTCGGGTCGCGCCGGGTCCGAGGTAGTCGACGATCTCGTCGAGGAGTCGTTGGTGGCGCTCGGCGAGTGTGGCCTCGGCGTCGTCGGCGTCGTCGATGTCGACGGCCGAACCGAAGGACGGCATCGACGGGACCGAGATCGTCCAGCTCTCGGCGACACCGAAGAGCAGGGCGACGGCCGTCACGAGGGTCACCGCGGGATAGATGACCGCCCACCGGCCGGGGTGGTCGTCGAACTCGGGGGTGTCGGTCTGATCGCGCGGCGGCAACTGGTCGGGCGGCAGCGTCGTGAACGGGCTCGACGCCAGCGCCTGGAAATGCCCCTTGCTCATCGAGGTGATCCATCGCGCCTCGTAGGCGGTGTCATTCGGCGGGTTGACGGTCGCGGTCACCATCGTCGGCTGCATGTCCTCGGCCCCGAGGCTGCTGCGCGTGAGCGCCCCGACCTCGATCTGCGGTGCGTCTCGCGTGACACCGCGCCGGAACTCCGGCAGCTCGGACACCCGCGACGCGCGCGGACTGATCGCGATCCCCAGGAAGACCAGCGGAACACCGAAGGACAAGGCGACCCACCAGGCGTTGAACGCGCCGAGCCCGATACCGGTCGCCACCAGCAACCCGGCCAGGACGGCCCGGACCAGACGTAGGCGTGTCCTGCTCGAGAGGGTCGCGCTCATCAGCCGTCCTAGGGTGAGGGGAGCAGGGGCGAAATGCGTCAGGGGCGAAATCGGTGGACTGATCATAATGTCGCCGACCCTGCGCTACCAGGGGCCGCGTACCGTTGTTGCTGACCTGACGGCGCCGCGAGGCCCGACGGGTCGTGTAGGTGGCCGGGAAACGATCAGGAGAAGTGTTTCGGTGGGAAAGCTGAGCAACAGCATGTGGCGACTTCTGGGCGCCCAGTCGACTCGCAACCAGTCGAAGTCGCTGAGTGTGATCAAGGAGGCCGAGACCCACACCGATTGGGCAGCCGAACTCGCCGACGACGCCTTCGTCGGTGAGGCCGAGAAGCTCGACATCGGGTCCAAGCCCGGCGACCGGGCGAAGTTCCTGGCGCTCGTCCGGGAGGCCGCGGACCGCTCGATCAACCTGCGCCCCTTCGACGTCCAGCTGCAGGGCGCGCTGCGTCTCCTCGAGGGCGACATCGTCGAGATGGCCACCGGTGAGGGCAAGACGCTCGCCGGTGCGATCGCCGCGATCGGGTATGTCCTCGAAGGACACCAGGTCCATGTCATCTCGGTCAACGACTACCTCGCCACCCGCGACGCCGAGTGGATGAAGCCGCTCTTCGACGTCTTCGGCATTGCGGTGCATGCCATCTCGGAGAACTCCAGCCGCGAGGAGCGTCGACGCGCCTACGCCGGCGACGTCACCTACGGTTCGGTCAACGAGATCGGATTCGACGTCCTCCGCGACCAGCTGGCCCTGTCCGAGGCCGACCTCGTCTCACCCAAGCCCGACGTCGCGATCATCGACGAGGCCGACTCGGTGCTCGTCGACGAGGCACTCGTGCCGCTGGTGCTGGCCGGATCGACCGAGACCGAGGTTCCCGACCAGGCCATCCACGACGTGGTGTCGCGGATGAAGAAGAAGCACTACGAGGTCGACGCCGAGGGCCGCAACGTGACGCTCACCGACGAGGGCGCGGCCTTCGTCGAGGAGGAACTCGGCGGGATCAACCTCTACAGCGAGGAACACGTCGGCTCCACGCTCGTGCACGTCAGCATCGCGATGCACGCCCACTACCTGCTGGAACGCGACATCCATTACATCGTCCGCGACGGCGGGGTCCACCTGATCAACGCCTCGCGCGGCCGCGTGGCCCAGCTGCAGCGTTGGCCGGACGGCGTCCAGGCGGCCGTCGAACTCAAGGAGGGGCTCGCCCAGACCGACTCGGGCGAGGTCATCGACACCATCACGGTGCAGGCGCTCATCGGCCGCTACCCGAAGGTGTGCGGCATGACCGGTACGGCGCTCGCCGCCGGAGAGCAGTTCCGGCAGTTCTACGACCTCCGGGTGTCGCAGATCCCGCCGAACACCGAGAACATCCGCACCGATCTGCCCGACCGGGTCTACGACACCAAGGCCAACAAGGTCGAGGCGATCGTGGCCTACGTCAAGGAGATCCACGAGACCGGCCAGCCGGTCCTCATCGGCACCCACGACGTCGCCGAGTCCGAGGAGCTCGCGTACTTCCTCGAGAAGGCGGGTGTGTCGTCGGTGGTCCTCAACGCCAAGAACGACGCGCAGGAGGCGAAGATCATCGCCGAGGCCGGCGCGCTGAACGCGGTGACGGTCTCGACGCAGATGGCCGGTCGTGGTACCGACATCCGGCTGGGCGGCTCGGCCGACGACGCCGCCGCCCGCGACGCGGTCGTCGAGCTCGGTGGACTGTGCGTGGTCGGCACCGGACGGCACGACACCGAGCGTCTCGACAGCCAGTTGCGGGGTCGCGCCGGACGCCAGGGCGACCCCGGCACGTCGGTCTTCTTCTCCAGCCTCGAGGACCCGGTCGTCACCAAGAACCTCGCGTTCAAGCGTGATCCGGTGTCGCCCAACGAGGACGGCTCGATGGGCAGCAAGGGCATCGACCTCATCGAGCAGGCGCAGCGGATCGCCGAGGGCGTCCGCCTGGAGTTGCACGCCAACACCTGGCGCTACAACAAGCTCGTCAACCAGCAGCGCGACATCATCGTCGACCGGCGCATGAAGATCCTCACCACCGACACCGCGCTCGACGAGCTCGCCGAACTCGAACCGGAGCGCTACGCCGAACTGACGGGGGAGAAGCCCACGACGTCGGGCGACGCGGAGAAGTCGGACGAAACGTCGAAGGCCGCCACCGAGACCGTGCCGCGAGAGGTGCTGAGCCAGGCGGCCCGCGAGATCGTGCTCTACCACCTCGACCGTGCGTGGGCAGACCATCTCGCGTTCGTCTCCGATGTCCGGGCGAGCATCCATCTGCGGTCGTTGGGTAAGGAGAGCCCGCTCGACGAGTTCCACCGGATGATCCTCGCGGAGTTCTCCGATCTGCCCGCCAAGGCGCTCGAGAAGGCACGGGAGACGTTCCGGGAGGCCGAGATCACCGCGGACGGAGTCGACCTCGGTTCCTCGGATCTGCACCGCTCGACGACGACGTGGACCTACATGGTCCACGACAACCTCTTCTCCTCCGGCGGGGCGAAGACGCTGCAGGGCATCATCGGGATCTTCCGGTGACCGAACCGGAGGCGGCACCCACGCCGGCTCCGGACCGGATCGTGACGGTGCCGAACGCGCTCAGCGTGCTTCGGCTCGTCCTCATCCCGGTCTTCCTCTGGCTGCTGCTCGTCGAGAAGGCCGACGGGTGGGCGTTCGCGGTGTTGATCTTCTCCGGGGTCTCCGACTGGCTCGACGGGAAACTCGCGCGGCTGCTCGATCAGTCCTCGCGGATCGGGGCCCTGCTCGACCCGGCGGCCGACCGGCTGTACATCGTGATCATCCCGCTGGCCTTCGGCGTGCGGGAGTTCATCCCGTGGTGGCTCATCGGCATCATCATCGGGCGCGACGTACTGCTGTTCGCCACGGCACCGCTGCTGCGCTCGCGCGGTGTGTTCGCACTCCCGGTGCTCTACATCGGCAAGGCGGCGACCTTCGCGCTGATGAGCGCGTTCCCGTGGCTGCTCGCCGGACAGATCGATGCGGTGAGCGGCTTCGCCTACCCGATCGGGTGGGCGTTCATGATCTGGGGCGTGGGGCTCTACCTGTGGTCCTTCGTCCTGTACTGGTATCAGACGATCCTGGTGATGCGACACATGCCGTCGCGCCGTCAGGCCGACACCTCCCCAGACAGTAGAGTCTGACGGGAACGAAAGGGGCCCTTGTGACCGACAGCAAAGTGCCAGAAGACCTGCGCTATACCGCAGAACATGAGTGGATCGAGAAGATCGGGCCGACGGCCGTGCGCATCGGCATCACCGACTTCGCGCAGGATGCGCTCGGCGACGTGGTGTTCGTGCAGCTGCCCGACTCCGGTGCAGAGGTCACCGTCGGCGAGTCCTTCGCCGAGGTCGAGTCGACCAAGAGTGTCTCCGACATCTTCGGGCCGTTGACCGGTACCGTCAGCGCGGTCAACGACGCACTGGACGCCTCACCGGAACTGGTCAATTCGGACCCGTACGGTGAGGGCTGGCTGGTGGAGATCGAGGCCGCCGACGAGGCGACCCTCGACGAGCAACTGGGTGATGTTCTCGACGCCGCGGGCTACCGCGCCGTCATCGAAGGGTAGGACTTCCCGCCGATACGCCCCGGTGGCTCTGATCGACCTGGCTGATCGCCCCGGTGACGATATGATCGACCGTGCCGGAGTCGACTCGCTCGCCGGTGCGATCGACATGACCGGTACGGTTACGGCAGTGGGAAAGAGGCGTGACGTGAACCAACTTCGCGATCATGCACCGAGATCTACCCGTCCGCACATGTCATGTAGATTCAACCGGCCATCGTGCGAGAGCCGACTCCGAGCCGACGCGAGACCGCGATCGGGACCGGAGACGTGGACGGCCGGACAGTGCGGCTGGCCGAACAGTGCGGTGTGCACTGACAGTGCGATTGCACTGACGACGACGAAGGAGAAGTGGTGAGCGAAAACGACAGGGACTTCGAGGCGCCGGTGGAGACCACCTCGGTGTTCCGGGAGGAGTTCATCAATGAACTCGATGCCGGAACCAGCACCTCGAGTGAGCCGGCCGAGACGGGAGTCGAGCGACTCGCTCCCGGGACCGCGCTGCTTGTCGTGAAGCGGGGACCCAACGCGGGATCGCGGTTCCTCCTCGACCAGCCGACGACCTCCGCAGGTCGGCATCCCGACAGCGACATCTTCCTCGACGATGTGACGGTCAGCCGTCGTCACGCGGAATTCCGTCTCGGCGACAACGAGTTTCAGGTCGTCGACGTGGGCAGCCTCAACGGCACCTACGTCAACCGGGAGCCCGTCGACACCGCATCGCTGAGCAACGGCGACGAAGTCCAGATCGGCAAGTTCCGTCTGGTCTTCCTCAGCGGACCACGCGACGAAGCCGACGCCTGATACGTCGTGACGGCGTCCACAGCCTCCCGCGGCGAGGGATCGATGTCCATCGGCACGGTCCTCGCCCAGTTGCGTGATGACTTCCCAGACATCACGATCTCGAAGATCCGGTTCCTGGAATCGGAGGGTCTGGTGACCCCGGAGCGGGCGCCGTCCGGCTATCGGCGATTCAGCGAAGCCGACTGTGAACGGTTGCGCTTCGTACTGACCGCCCAGCGGGACCGGTATCTCCCGCTGAAGGTCATCAAGGAACAGCTCGACGCGATCGACAACGGGAACGGTGGCTTCGGTTCCGGCGGGACCGTGGCGTTGTCCACGGCCCGCGGCACCGTGGCCCCCGCAACCGATTTCGGCGCGCGCGCCGGTCGGGTGTCCCGGGATACGCTGATCGAGCGCACGGGCGTCGACTCGGCGTTCGTGACCGAGCTGCAGCGCAACGGACTGCTGACCCCCGGACCGGCCGGCTTCTTCGACGAGGACGCGGTGCGCCTCGTCGAGGCCGCCGCGGCGCTGGCCAGCTATGGCCTCGAGACGCGCCATCTGCGTGCCTTCAAGGTGTCCGCGGACCGGGAGGCCGGTCTGGTCGCCCAGATCGCCAACCCCATAGCCAAGGGCAAGGGGACCGGTGCGCGAGACCGCGCCGAGGAACTCGTGCGCGAGATCGCGGCGCTGTCGGTGACCCTGCACACGCAGTTGGTCAAGTCGGCCGTCCGCGACGTGCTCGACTGAACTCTTCCTCGACCAGCACACTCCGCGTTCCCCGGGGTCCTCATCGGGCCGGAATGATCGTGTCGCGCAGCAGCGAGTCGGCCGCCGTGTATCGCCTGAGCGGTGTAGCGTCGAGGTCATCAATCGATCGCCCTACGAGGCGTCTGGGAGGTGCGAGATGAGCGAGATGCGTGTGGTGGGCATCAGGGTCGAGCCCCCGCAGAGTCAGCCCGTGCTCCTACTCCGTGAGGTCGACGGCGAGCGTTACCTGCCGATCTGGATCGGACAGAGTGAGGCCGCGTCGATCGCCTTGCGTCAGAAGGGGATCGAGCCGCCCCGTCCGCTGACCCACGACCTGATCGTGAACCTCATCCGCGAGTTCGGCCAGACGCTCCTCGAGGTGCGCATCGTCGACATGCAAGAGGGCACCTTCTATGCCGAGATGATCTTCTCGGGCGATCTCCGGGTGTCCGCGCGGCCGTCGGATTCCATCGCCGTCGCGATGCGTGCCGAGGTGCCGATCATCGCCGACGAAGAGGTCCTCGTCGAGGCCGGTCTGCTGATCCCGGAAGAGGAGCCCGAGGACGCCACCGCCGAGTCGGTCGACGGGACCAAAGAGGACGAGGTCGAGAAGTTCAAGGAATTCCTCGACAACGTCTCGCCCGACGATTTCAAGGCCAGCGGCGCCTGAGGCTGTACCCGGTCACGGAACGGCAACCGAGAGGTCACCGTTTGTCTCAATCTCAACTTGAGGTTGAGCCACATGGCGCGTCGCGTTGATCCGGTGTCCCGCGCGGCATAGCGTCAAACCCGACATCGAGCACCACTCACGGGCCGATGAAGATGTGATCGGCTGACCCGAGCAGGGCCTGGACCGCGTACTGTGGACGTGGATGTCAGGCATGTGATGCGGCATCCGGTCCGAGCTTTGCGAGGGAGACATCAAGTGGGCGATCGTCCGGTCGACAGTGAAGTGACGTCGAGCGACCCGTCACCCGACCACGCTGTGTCCGATCGCCCCGCGGGCCCGACCCAGGGCAGCCTCGAGGAGATCGCACCGGGTCTCTTCCCCGACGACACCGTGCCCGACGAGCTCGTCGGCTACCGCGTGCCGAGTGCCTGCCAGATCGCCGGCATCACCTACCGCCAGCTCGACTACTGGGCTCGCACCTCGCTGGTCGTCCCGTCGATCCGCGGCGCCGCCGGCTCGGGCAGCCAGCGTCTGTACTCGTTCAAGGACATCCTCGTCCTCAAGATCGTCAAGCGACTGCTCGACACCGGCATCTCGCTGCAGAACATCCGTGTCGCCGTCGACCACCTCCGCAAGCGTGGCGTCGAGGATCTGGCGAAGATCACCCTGTTCTCCGACGGCACGACCGTCTACGAATGCACCTCCGCCGAAGAGGTGGTCGACCTCCTCCAGGGTGGGCAGGGAGTGTTCGGCATCGCGGTCAGCGGTGCGATGCGCGAGCTGACCGGCACCATCGCCGATTTCCCGGGGGAACGCGCCGACGGCGGCGTCAGCGAGACGGCACCCGAGGACGAGCTCGCGGCGCGACGCAAGAGCCGCACCCGTCGCACCGGTTAGCACCGCCCCTCACAGCATCCCGTCACGTGATCCTCACGACTCTCGCGATGTCGTCTGGACCAACACGGCAACGACCTGCGTACACTGGTGCGCGCGTCGCTACGCCACGGGAGAGCGTCACCGAGCAGTACGGGTGACCGCCGAAGGAGCAACACCTCTCCGTCAAACTCTCAGGCACCCGGACCGTGGTGGTGACGGCGTCTCTGGAAAGTGACGATCAGTCGTCCGCCCACGGTGAAAGGTCGTCACGCAACGTCGCGTGGCACCGAATCTCTCAGGCGTCCTCCCGGCCACCGGCCGGCGACATGACAGAGGGGGAGGGCGAGCCTGCCGGCACCGCGCCGGCGCCTGCGAGAGGTTGCCCTCATCATGCCCTCAGCCGACCCGTCGTCAGCGCCAGTCACCTTCGTGGACCGCCACGTCGGACCCGACCCCGACGAGACGCAGCGCATGCTCTCGGTGATCGGTGTGTCGTCGCTCGACGAACTGGCCCATCGCGCCATCCCCGCGGTCATCGCGGACGAACTCGACTCGAACGTGCTGGGCGCACTGCCGCAGCCGCAGAGTGAGAGCGAGGTGCTCGCCGAGCTCAGCGGGCTCGCGGCCCGTAACACCGTGGCCCGTTCGATGATCGGCCTCGGCTACTACGGCACCCACACGCCCGGCGTCATCCTGCGCAACGTCCTGGAGAACCCGGCCTGGTACACCGCGTACACGCCGTACCAGCCGGAGATCAGCCAGGGACGCCTCGAGGCGCTGCTGAACTTCCAGACCATGGTCGCCGACCTCACCGGCATGGAGGTGGCGAACGCGTCGATGCTCGACGAGGCCACCGCGGCCGCCGAGGCGATGACGTTGCTTCGGCGCGCCGGCAAGTCCAAGTCGCCACGTGTCGTCGTCGACGCCGATCTCTTCCCGCAGACCCGCGCGGTGATCGAGACCCGCGCCGAGCCGCTCGGCATCGAGGTCGTCGAGGCGTCGCTGGATCCGGAGCGGCCGGACCACGGCCTGCCCGACGGCGACTTCTTCGGCGTCATCCTGCAGGTGCCCGGCGCGTCGGGCCGCATCGTCGACGCCGCTCCGATCATCGCCGCCGCGCACGAACGTGGCGCCCTGGTCGCGGTCGGTGGCGACCTCCTCGCACTGACGCTCATCACGCCGCCGGGGGAGCAGGGCGCGGATGCGTGCTTCGGCACCACGCAGCGTTTCGGCGTGCCGATGGGCTTCGGCGGTCCGCACGCCGGTTACCTCGCGGTCGGTTCGAAGCACGCCCGCCAGCTGCCGGGGCGACTGGTCGGCATCTCCAAGGACTCCGACGGCAACCTCGCCTACCGCCTGGCCTTGCAGACCCGTGAGCAACACATTCGCCGTGAGAAGGCCACCAGCAACATCTGTACGGCGCAGGTTCTGCTCGCCGTGATGGCCGCGATGTACGCGTCATACCACGGACCGGAGGGGCTCCGGGCCATCGCGCGCCGCACCCACGACGCCGCGGTCCGCCTGGCGAACTCGCTGGCGGCGGGCGGCTTCTCGGTCGCACACGGCTCGTTCTTCGACACCGTCGAGGTCCGTGCTCCCGGCCAGGCCGATGTGATCATCGCCCAGGCTCGCCGCGAGGGCATCAACCTCCGCCGCGTCGACACCGACACCGTCTCCATCGCCTGCGACGAGACCACCGCCGAGGCCGACCTCGACGGTGTACTGCGGGCGTTCGGCGCCGCCGGTGTGCAACCGCTCGACTTCGCCCAGCCCATCGAGAACCGCACCAGCGAGTACCTGACGCACCCGGCGTTCAACCGGTACCGCACCGAGACGGCGATGCTGCGCTACCTGCGGGCCTTGTCCGACAAGGACATCGCGCTCGACCGCAGCATGATTCCGCTCGGCTCCTGCACCATGAAGCTCAACGCGACCACGGAGATGGAACCCATCACCTGGCCCGGGTTCGCCGGTCTCCACCCGTTCGCGCCGGTGGAGGACACCGTCGGCATCCGCGAGCTGATCTCCACCCTCGAGGACTGGCTCGTCGCCGTCACCGGCTACGACCGCGTGAGCCTGCAGCCGAACGCGGGGTCGCAGGGCGAGTTCGCCGGACTGCTCGCGATCCGGGGGTACCACCGCAGCCGGGGCGACCTCGACCGCGACATCTGCCTGATCCCGTCGAGCGCCCACGGCACCAACGCCGCGTCGGCGGTCATGGCGGGCATGCGCGTCGTCGTGGTCGGCTGCCGGGAGAACGGCGACGTCGATCTCGAGGATCTGCGCGCGAAGATCGCCGCGAACGAGGGCCGGATCGCGGCCATCATGATCACCTACCCGTCGACGCACGGCGTTTTCGAGCACGACATCCGCGACATCTGCGGTGCCGTCCACGACGCCGGCGGCCAGGTCTACGTCGACGGTGCCAACCTCAACGCCCTGGTCGGCGTGGCACGTCCGGGTCATTTCGGCGGCGACGTCAGCCACCTGAACCTGCACAAGACCTTCTGCATCCCGCACGGCGGCGGCGGCCCGGGCGTGGGTCCGGTTGCGGTACGCGAGCACCTCGCACCGTTCCTGCCCGGGCACCCCCTCGCCGACGAATTGCCCGGCACCGCGACCATCGCCGCGGCACCGTACGGTTCGGCGACGATCCTGCCGATCACCTACGCCTACATCGCGATGATGGGTGCGGCCGGTCTACGCCGGGCGACGCTGACGGCCATCACCGCGGCGAACTACGTCGCCAAGCGGCTCGGCGACCACTACCCGGTGCTCTACACCGGCGAGGGCGGCTTCGTCGCGCACGAGTGCATTCTCGACCTGAGGGCGATCACCAAGGAGACCGGCGTTTCGGTCGACGATGTGGCAAAGCGCCTGGCCGACTATGGTTTCCACGCGCCGACCATGAGCTTCCCGGTGGCCGGCACGTTGATGGTCGAGCCCACCGAGAGCGAGAATCTCGACGAGATCGACGCGTTCTGCGACGCCATGATCGCCATCCGCGAGGAGATCGACCGGGTCGGCAGCGGCGAGTGGCCGGTCGACGACAACCCGCTGCGCGGGGCACCGCACACCGCCGAGGCGCTGGTGGGCGAGTGGGACCACCCGTACTCGCGAGAGATCGCGGTCTACCCGCAGGGACTCCCGTCGGCCGGTGCCCGGGCCAAGGTGTGGCCCTCGGTGCGTCGTATCGACGGCGTGTACGGCGACCGCAACCTGGTGTGCAGCTGCGCGCCGATCGAGGCCTACAGCAGCTGAGGGCTACCCGCCCGCGGTTCCCGAAGGTGCCGGCGAGACCGCAGAGCTCGCCGGCACACTCGTCGGTCCGTAGACGACGCGGTTGATGGCGACGATCGCGCCGTCCTCCGGCGTGGGCATCGGATCGCGGGTTCGCGGGAAGGTGACCGTGGCGGTGGCCGACGGCATCGGGGCGTCGCCGCGGAAGCCGAGTTCGGTGAGCAGCTTCAGCTGTTCGGGCTGTGATGCGTAGGAGATGAAGTCCGCGACCGCGTCGGCCGCGACGTCTCCGACCTCCGGGCCGGAGAGACGGATGATCGGGTAGTCCGCGATCGGCGTCGGTCCGGACGGGATCACCTCTGACAGCCGCGCGGGCTGGTCGGTCTTGGTGATCTGGTACAGCCGCTGCTCGGTGATCGGCACGGCGTGGATCTCGGCTTTGGCCGGGTCGGCGGCATTGGCGATCGCGGTGGCCGCGCCCTGCGGGGTTCCATCGGGCGAGAGCGGCGCGCCGCCGAGCATCGCCTTCACGCTGGAGGTCACCCGCGGCGACTCGGCGTCGGCGGTGGTCAGCGGGCCGGTCGTCCGTGTCACGCGGGTGGCGACGGCCTGCGCCGCCAGTGCACTGGCATCGGACTGGGCGCCGATCGGCATCGCCATGCGCAACGAGCCCCAGCCCTGCAGGCCGAACTCGGTGAGCGAGGCGTCGCGTTGTTGCAGGAGCGGGATCTGCGACCAGTCGAGTTGGTCGCCGGCGGCCTTGGCGAGTTCGGGCGAGACCGCGAGAACGACCGGTGTCGAGACGAGTGAACGGGAGTTGCCCTCGATCAGATCGGGTTTGGCCGTGGCCAGATCCGCCGACCACACCGACGACTGCGGCACCCAGGCAGCGGGGTAGGCACCCATCGACTCGGCGTCCCACTTCCCGGTCAGGCCGTCGAGGGTGATCTTCGCGTCGCCGGGCCGGACGGCGATGGTGACGCAGTGGTCGCGGACCACCGGTTTCGTGTTCGTGAAGGAGGTCGCGATCGCGGCGAGCCCGGGTGCGATGTCGGGGTCGGCGATGATCGGCACCGACGTGGCGCCCTCGACGCATTGGGCGGCGGCGTCGTCGGCCTGCCGGTTGATGCGGTCACCGAGGTCGCGCCAGGTGACCACGATGGCGGCGACGAGCAGAATCGACAGCAGTGCGAAGACGACACCTCGGCTGACGCCACGGTTGCGGATACTCTCGCCGCGGTTCCGATGATGTGCCAACGCCGATGCCCTCCCTGCTCTGAGCGTGCTGTCCCCGGGCTCCACCCGGTCGATGTGCAGCGCAGGGTACGACGATACGCCGTGCCGGTCCACCGGGGACCGGCACGGTCGTATCAGTGCGTCGTGACCGAGGTGTCAGCCGGCCGCGTTGGCGGCCTTGTACTCGCGGCGACGGCGATGCAGGATCGGCTCGGTGTAGCCGCTGGGCTGCGTCGTGCCCTCGAGGATCAGCTCCTTGGCCGCCTGGAAGGCGATGTTGGAGTCGAAGTCCGGGGCCATCGGCTTGTAGGCCTTGTCGCCGGCGTTCTGGCGGTCGACGACCGGGGCCATCCGCTCGAGCGATGCGACGATGTCGGCCTCGGAGACGATGCCGTGGCGCAGCCAGTTCGCCAGCAGCTGGCTGGAGATACGCAGGGTGGCGCGGTCCTCCATCAGTGCGACGTCGTGGATGTCGGGCACCTTCGAGCAGCCGACGCCGGCATCGATCCAGCGGACCACGTAGCCCAGGATCGACTGGCAGTTGTTGTCGAGTTCCTGCTGCTTCTCCTCGTCGGACCAGTCGGTCTTCGCGGCCAGCGGCACGGTGAGGATGTCGTCGACCGACGCCGGGTCGCGCTTGGCGATCTCGTCCTGACGTTCGAAGACGTCGACCTGGTGGTAGTGCAGCGCGTGCAGGGTCGCGGCGGTCGGCGAGGGCACCCATGCGGTGGTGGCGCCGGCCTTGGGGTGACCGATCTTCTGCTCGAGCATGTCGGCCATCAGGTCCGGCATGGCCCACATGCCCTTGCCGATCTGCGCCTTGTGCTGCAGGCCGGCGTGCAGGCCGGTGTCGACGTTGAAGTCCTCGTACGCCGCGATCCACTTCTGCTTTTTCATCTCGGCCTTGCGCACCATGGCGCCGGCCTCCATGGAGGTGTGGATCTCGTCGCCGGTGCGGTCGAGGAAGCCGGTGTTGATGAACACCACGCGCTCCGAGGCGGCCTTGATACATGCCTTCAGGTTGACCGTGGTGCGGCGTTCCTCGTCCATGATGCCGACCTTGAGCGTGTTGGCGGGCAGGCCGAGCACCTGCTCGACGCGACCGAACAGCTCGACGGTGAAGGCGACCTCGTCGGGGCCGTGCATCTTCGGCTTCACGATGTAGACCGAACCGGTCCGCGAGTTCTGCAGACCCTCTGCGCTCAGGCCGTGGATGCCGATCAGCGAGGTGACCAGGCCGTCGAGGATGCCCTCGGGAACCTCATTGCCCTCGGCGTCGAGGATCGCGTCGTTGGTCATCAGGTGACCGACGTTGCGCACGAACAGCAGCGAACGGCCGTGGAGGTCGAAGCCGGTGCCGTCGGGAGCGGTGTACTCGCGGTTGCCGTTGAGCACACGGGTGAAGGTCTTGCCACCCTTGGTGACCTCTTCGGACAGATCGCCCTTGTTCAGGCCCAGCCAGTTGCGGTAGCCGGTGACCTTGTCCTCGGCGTCGACCGCGGCGACCGAGTCCTCGAAGTCCATGATCGTGGTGATCGCGGACTCGACGACGACGTCCTTGATGCCGGCCGGATCGGTGGAACCGATCGGCGAGGAGGGATCGATCTCGATGTCGAGGTGAAGACCGTTGTTGCGAAGCAGGATCGAGGACGGTGAGCCGGCGTCGCCGCGGTAGCCGACGAAGGCGGCCGGATCGGCCAGCGTCGAGGTCGCGCCCCCGTCGAGGGTCACCTGCAGGGCGCCGTCCTGAACGGCGAAGGACCGCACGTCGGTGTAGCTGCACTGCTCGAGCGGGACCGCCTTGTCCAGGAAGTCCTTGGCGTAGGCGATGACCTTGTCACCGCGCACCTTGTTGTACGACGAACCCTTCTCGGCGCCGTCGGTCTCCGGGATCGCGTCGGTGCCGTACAGGGCGTCGTAGAGCGAACCCCAGCGGGCGTTGGAGGCGTTCAGCGCGAACCGTGCGTTGAGGACCGGCACGACCAGCTGCGGACCGGCGGTCTCGGCGATCTCGCGGTCCACATTGCCGGTGGTGATCTGGAAGTCGGCCGGGACCTCGGCGAGGTAACCGATCTCGGTCAGGAAGGACTTGTAGGCGTCGAAATCCGCAGAGCCCGGGGTGAGGTCGGCGCCCTGGTGATCGCGGTGCCAGGCGTCGATCTTGGTCTGCAGATCGTCGCGGACGGCGAGCAGCTCACGGTTGCGCGGGGCGAGGTCGGCGATCACCGATGCCGCACCCGACCAGAAGGCGTCGGCCTCTACACCGGTACCGGGCAACGCCTCGTTGTTGATGAAGTCGTACAGGACGGAAGCGACCTGCAACCCGTTGACGGTGATCCGGTCCGACATGATTGCCTTTCTCGAGCGAATGAAGACGACATCCATGCTACTAGCCGGTAACGCTGAACCGTACAGGCGTCCTGTTTAGGCGTGGCGAGCGATCTCGGCCAGGTGCGTACACCGTCCCAACACCTCCGCGCGGAGTTGTGTTCCGGCGTCGGCGATGGCCGATTGTTCCCGGACGTATTCGGCTCGTCCGGCGGGGGTCTCGATCGGGACCGGCTCATATCCCAGGTGGCGCAGGTCGTACGGACTCGCACGCATGTCGAGGTCACGAGCGCGCAGCGCCAGTTCGAAGCAGTCGACGGTGAGGTCGGCGGGCAACAGCGGCGCCAGGGTGAAGCAGTACCGGTAGAGGTCCATGGTCGCGTGCAGGCACCCCGGCTGTTCGTGGTCGATCTGCGACGCACGGTTCAGCTCGTTCTCGTTGCGCGGCCGCGCCGGCTCGGTGAAGAAGCGGTACGCGTCGAAGTGCGTGCAGCGCAACGGCATCTGTTCGACGACCCGGTCGGTGCCGGCGGCACCCAGACGCAAGGGGATGTCGTGCCGGGTCTCGTCGGTGCGGTAGACCATGGCCCACTCGTGGAGCCCGAAGCAGCCCAGCCGGGCCGGACGCGCGGCGGTGGCGTCGAGCAGATCCACCGTGGCCTGCAGTGCGTCGCGGCGGCGTCGGACGTAGTCGATGCCCACGTGCACACCGGAGTCGGCACGTTCGTAGCCGCGCAGGGGCAGGAACTCGTCGGCGTCCTCGAGACGCACGCCGAAGCCCGGATGCCAGCGCAGCACATGGGACGGCCGCGACGAGTAGTAGGTGAACAGGAAGTCGACGACGGGATGCTTGCCGCCCTTGCGGCGCGCCTCCAGGTACGGACCGATGAGCGCGTCGACGCGTCCCTGATGCTCGTCGCGCCGGGCCCGCCACTCGCGGCCCGTCAACACGGTCTGCTCTTCCACGTGCGCGGTCACGGTCGTCACACCCGGTGGGTCTCGTCCCGGACGTTGCCGACGAACTCCTCGACGAGGTCGGCGAGCGGGACGATGCCGATCGTGCGGCCGTTGTCGTCAACGACGGCGCCCAGGTGCGAGCTGGTGCGGCGCAGCACGGTGGTCGCCTCGTCGAGGGGTGTGTTGGACGCGATGACCGGCAGCGGGCGGATCTTGTCGACACCGATGATGGTGTCCGGGCCGATGTGCTCGTCGAGGATCTCGTCGAGGACGTCCTTCAGATGCAGGTAACCGGTGAACGTGCCGTCGGATCCGCGGACCGGGAAGCGGGAGAACCCGGTCTCGCTGACGGCCTTCTCGACCGCGCCGAGCGTCGGGCCGATCCCGCCGGTCGCCGACACCTGGACCTTGACGCTGCGCATCTTCTCGAGGGGGATCATCACCTCGGCGACGGTGCGGCCGATGGACTGCAGAGCGCGGGTGAGGCGCTCGTGTTCCTCGGCATCGATGAGACCTTCCTGCTTGGACTCGCCGAGCATCTGCGCCAGCTCGCCCAGCGACACCGTGGACTCGAGTTCGTCCTTCGGTTCCACGCGCATCAGGCGCAGCGAGATGTTGGCGAGCCAGTTGTAGAAGGAGATGAGCGGACGCACCAGGCGGATGAACATCAGGTGCACCGGGACCAGCAGCATCGCCGCCGACTCGGGTCCCGCGAGGGCGATGTTCTTCGGCACCATCTCACCCAGCAGGATGTGCAGCACCACCACCAGCGACAACGCGATGGCGAACGAGATCGGGTGCAGCAGCGCGTGCGGCACGTGCGCGAGTTCCAGCGGTTTCTCGATGAGGTGCGCGACCGCGGGTTCGCCGACGCGGCCGAGCAGGATCGAACAGATCGTGATGCCCAGCTGGGCGCCGGCCAGCATCAGCGACAGGTTCTCACCGGCCTTGATGACGGTTCGTGCACGACTCTTGCCGCTCTCGGCCAACGCCTCGAGCCGGTCGCGGCGCGCCGAGATCAGCGAGAACTCGGCGCCGACGAAGAAGGCGTTGCCGCCCAGCAGTGCGAAGGCGAGGACGACAGCCCAGAGGTCACCCATCTCCGGCCTCCGTGTCTCGTGGCTCGTCGCCGAGGGAGTCGCCGGCGGGGGCCGGTCGCAATGCGACGACGTCGATGCGTCGGCCGTCCATCTGGGCGACGGTGGCCCGCCAGGTGATGTCGTCGCGGGCTTCGGGCATCTCGGGGGATTCGTCGTCGCCGTCGCCGACCGGGGAGCGGCGGGGCAGGTCGACGACGTCGTCGACCGTGGGAATGCGTCCGAGGCAGTACATGATCAGGCCGCCGAGCGTGTCGTACGGACCGTCGGGGGCGTGATAGCCGGTCGCGTCGTAGAGCTCGTCGATGCGCAGCAGCCCCGCACAGAGATAGCCGTTGCCGTCGATCGCGACGTCGGCGCGCTCGTCGTCGTGTTCGTCGGTGACGTCGCCGAGGATCTCCTCGATGAGGTCCTCGGTGGTGACGATGCCCGCGGTCCCGCCGTATTCGTCGATGACGACGCACAGCTCCATGCCGTCGGCGCGGATGCGTTGCATCAGAGCGTCGCCGTCGAGGCTGGCGGGGACGCGCGGCACGCTGCGTGCGATCGAGGTGACGCGCGTGGTGGCCTGACGCTCGGGCGGGATGGTGAACGCCTGCTTGATGTGGACCACGCCGACGAGGTCGTCGAGGTCACCGTCGACGACGACGGGGAAACGCGAGTGCCCGGTGCGCGACGACGCCATCACGAGATCGCGGACGGTGTCCTCGCGGTCGAGGGTGTCGATGGTGACTCGCGGCGTCATCAGATCCTCGGCGGTCAGCTCACCGAAGCGCAGCGAACGGTCCACCAGCGTGGCGGTCTGCTCGTCGAGCGCGCCGCGCCGGGCCGAGTTGCGGACCAGCGACACGAGTTCCTGCGGTGAGCGGGCCGAGGCGAGCTCGTCGGTCGGTTCGATGCCCAACCGGCGGACGATCCAGTTCGCGGTGCCGTTGAGTCCGTTGATCGCCCAGCGGAAGACCGCGGAGAACGCCGTCATCGGACCCGATGTGGCACGGGCGACGGCCAGCGACTTGGCGATCGCGAGATTCTTCGGGATCAGCTCACCCAGGACCATCGACAGCGACGTGGCGATGACGAGAGCGAGGATCAGCGACGTCGCCGAGGCGACCGAGGGACTCACCCCGGCCGCTTCCAGCGGCGGCTTGATGATGCGGGCGAGGACGGGTTCGGCGATGTAGCCGGTGATCAGCGTGGTGATCGTGATGCCGAGCTGGGCGCCGGACAACTGGAACGACAGCGTCGAATGCGCGCGCTGCACCAGCCGTGCGCGCCGGTCCCCGCGCTTGGCCACGTCCGCCGAGATCGTCGAGCGTTCCAAGGCGGTCAACGAGAACTCGGCAGCGACGAACAGCGCCGTGCCCAGCGTGAGGGCGATGAAGCCGATCAGGCTGGCGACGAGAAGCAGGATCTCCACGTCACCACCCGCCCGGCAGGGGACGCCCTTCGGCGAAACCGGCGGGCGACTGGACTCCGAGGACGACCTTGTCGTGCAGTTCCCGCAGGTTCCTGGCCCCCGTATAGGTTGCGGTGCTGCGAATCCCGGAACAGATGTGGTCGATGAGGTCCTCGACGCCGGGACGATCGGGATCGAGCCGGATCCGGGACGACGAGATGCCCTCCTCGAAGAGACTCTTGCGGGCACGGTCGTACGGGCTGTCGCCGGTCGACCGCGCGGCCACCGCCCGCTTCGACGCCATACCGAAACTCACCTTGTACGGGCCCTGCTCGTCCTCGAGGAGATCGCCGGGTGATTCGTGGGTGCCCGCGAACCACGAGCCCACCATCACGTTCGACGCACCGGCCGCCAGCGCCAGGGCGATGTCGCGCGGATGACGGACACCGCCGTCGGCCCACACCGACGCACCGTGACTCGCTGCGACCCCGGCACATTCGGCCACCGCGGAGAACTGCGGCCGACCCACGCCGGTCATCATCCGGGTGGTGCACATCGCGCCCGGGCCGACGCCGACCTTGATGATCGACGCGCCGGCGGCGATGAGGTCGAGGGTGCCCTCCGCGGAGACCACGTTGCCCGCCGCGATCGGGACACCGAGTCCCGCATCGGCGACCGACTTCAGTGCGGTCAGCATCTTCTCCTGATGCCCGTGCGCGGTGTCCATGACGAGCACATCGGCACCGGCCGCGACGAGCGCGCGGGCCTTGCCGACCACGTCGCCGTTGATCCCGACGGCCGCGGCGATCCGCAGCTTGCCGGACGCGTCGACGTTCGGTTCGTAGATCGCGTGGCGCAGCGCGCCCACGCGGTTCAGGAGACCCGCCAGCTTGCCGTCGGCGTCGACGAGCACGGCGACGCCGAGGTGGAGGTCGCCGAGCGCGTCGAACACCTCGCGGGGCGGGGTGTCGACGGGCAGGGTGACGATGTCGGGGTCGAGGACCTCGCGGACCCGGGCGAAGCGGTCGACGTCGCGGCACCGCTTCTCGGTGACGACACCCACCGGGCGTCCGTCCTCGACGACGACCGCGACGCCGTGGGATCGCTTGGGGATCAACGCGACCGCATCGGACACCGAATCCGACGGGGTGAGCGTGACCGGGGTGTCGGCCACGAGGTGGCGCGATTTCACGAACGCGATCGACGACGCGACGGCCTCGATGGGAAGATCCTGCGGGAGGACCACGAGTCCGCCGCGGCGCGCGACCGTCTCGGCCATGCGCTTGCCCGCGACCGCCGTCATGTTCGCCACGACGATCGGGATGGTGGTCCCGCTGCCGTCCGAGGTCGACAGGTCGACATCGAATCGCGAACTGACATCAGACCTGTTGGGGACGATGAAGACATCGTCGTAGGTCAGGTCGTGGGTCGGCCGATGGCCTTCGATGAATCGCACCGGTTCTCGCAGGCTCCTATTCGGTCACTTCCGAGCGGTCGCCGCTCCACAGCGTGTGGAAGGTGCCTTCCTTGTCCACGCGCTTGTAGGTGTGGGCGCCGAAGAAGTCGCGCAGGCCCTGGGTGAGGGCGGCCGGCAGGCGCTCGGCGCGCAGGGCGTCGTAGTACGACAGCGACGAGGCGAAGGCCGGCACCGGGATGCCGAGCAGGGTGGCGGTGGCGACGACGCGGCGCCAGCTGTCGATGCCGACCTCGACCGCTTCGCGGAAGTAGGGGGCGAGGAGCAGGCTGGGCAGCTCGGGATCGTCGGCGTAGGCCTCGCGGATGCGGTTGAGGAACTGCGCGCGGATGATGCAGCCGCCGCGCCAGATGGTGGCCAGCGATCCGCGGTCGACGTTCCAACCGTATTCGGCGCTGCCGGCGGCGATCTGGTCGAAGCCCTGGGCGTAGGCGACGACCTTGGAGGCATACAGCGCGGTCTTGATGTCGGCGATGAACTGCGCCTTGTCGGTGGGCGCGTCCCCGAGGTTGCCCGACGACAGGCCGCGGGCGGCGACGCGCTGGTCGGTGGCGCTGGACAGGGCGCGGGCGAAGACGGCCTCGGCGATGCCGGTGGTCGGGATGCCCAGGTCGAGCGCGGACTTCACGGTCCAGCGGCCGGTGCCCTTCTGGCCGGCGGCGTCGACGATGACGTCGACGAGCGGCTTGCCGGTCTCGGCGTCGACCTGGCTGAGCACGTCGGCGGTGATCTCGATGAGGTAGCTCTCGAGTTCGGTCCCGTTCCACTCGCGGAAGACGTCGGCGATCTCGGCGACGGGCATGTCGAGGGCCTTGCGCATCAGGTCGTAGGCCTCGCCGATGAGCTGCATGTCGGCGTACTCGATGCCGTTGTGGACCATCTTGACGAAGTGGCCGCTGCCGTCGGGACCGATGTGGGTGCAGCAGGGTTCGCCGTCGACCTGGGCGGCGATCGACTCGAGCAGCGGGCCGAGTGATTTGTACGACTCGGCGGGTCCGCCGGGCATGATCGAGGGGCCGTTGAGGGCGCCTTCCTCACCACCGGAGATGCCGGCGCCGACGAAGTTCAGTCCACGCGCCGACATCGCCGCCTCGCGGCGGATGGTGTCGGTGTAGAGGGCGTTACCGCCGTCGATGATGATGTCGCCGGGCTCCATCGCGTCGGCGAGCTCGTTGATCACCGCGTCGGTGGCGTCGCCGGCCTTGACCATGATCAGCACGCGGCGCGGGCGCTCGAGTGCGGCGACGAACTCCGCGACCGTCTCGGTGCGGATGAAATTGCCGTCGCTGCCGTGGTTCTCGAGCAGTGCGTCGGTCTTGGCGATGCTGCGGTTGTGCAGCGCGACCGTGTACCCGTTGCGGGCGAAGTTACGCGCGATGTTCGAACCCATGACGGCCAGACCGGTGACGCCGATCTGAGCTTTCCCGGACGGTGACGATGCCTCGACGTTGTTCATGTCCGACAGCCTATTGCCTCACGATCCGATCCGGCGATCTGCCTCACCATTCGGGCCGCGCGCGGAAGGTGTTCAACCGGTCGGGGGTTGGCGGACTCAGAAAGCCGACATCAGGCGGTTGAGCTCGGTGAGCCAGGGGATCGCGACCGCGAGGGTCGGCAGCACCAGGATGACAGCGGCAGTCGCGTAGGCGCCGACCGCGATCCAGTGGGCGGGGCGGTCGTCGCGCAGGCGGTGGACGCGGGTGAGCGTGGTCGGCCCGCCGACCGCCATCGCACCGCGGGGGGCCACCGCGTCGGCGCAGGCGACGAGCGCGCGGCCGAGGGTCGTCGGTGCGGTGGCTCGGACGGCCTGGTCGTCGGCGAGCGCTTCGACGAGCAGTTCGGCGGCGCCGAGAGCGGACCTGGAACGGACGAACCGCGGGAAGGCCTCGTGCAGCGCGATGAAGGCCTCGAGCACGAGGTCGTGTCGGGCCCGTAGATGTGCGCGTTCGTGGGCGATGACGGCGATGAGCTCGTCGCGCGTCAGCCGGTGGACGACACCCTCGCTGACGACGACGCGCTGGCGCAGACCGGGGAGGCAGTAGGCGAGCGGCTGCTCGACGTCGATCATGCGGACGTCGCGGGCGTAGAGGGGGTCATCGGCGTCGGTCCGGTCGCAGCGATCGAGGATGTCGATCAGCTGGCGGTGGGCCTTGCGACGGGCGCGGGTGCGCAGTCCGACGCGGATGGTCGTGTAGAAGAGGCGGGCGCCGACCAGCAGGGTGAGGATGAAAACGCCCACGCAGGTCAGCCACAGGGGGAGGCCGAGGCGGTCGATCTCGCGGAGCGGATGCGTCGTCGGCGTGCCGTCGGCCCCGATCACCAGGAGGTTGGCGGCGATCGCCAGGCCACAGCTGAACGCCGACGACACGGCGGCGAGTGCGATGGCCTGCCACAGCGTCATCGCCGCGCGTGGCGCTCGGATCGGCCACTGCGCCCGAGATAATGCCTCGGGTACGGGTCCGGCGAGCACCAGGCTGACGATGCCGAAGAGCAGGGCGGTCATCCGGTGGGCTTCCTCAGGGGTGGGCTGTTGGGGGTTGTGCCGCGAATCTAACCGGTGTCGCGGGTTCCTCGTGCGGCTTCGAGTTCATCGAGAGCGTGGCGGAGCGCCGCGGCTTCGTCGGCACCGACCCGTCCGACGAACGAGACGAGGGCTGCGTGCCGCGATCCGGGCGCGTCGGCCTCGCTGAGTGCGTCGACCATCAGACTCGCGACCAGGTCCTCGCGGGGGTGGGTGGGGACGTACTTGTGTGCGCGGTCGTCGCGGATCTGTGTCACCAGGTTCTTCTTCGCGAGACGCTGCAGAACGGTCATGACCGTCGTGTAGGCGAGGGATCGATCCTGGGACAGTTCGGCATGCACCTGCCGGACGGTCTTCGGTTCGGAGCCCGCCCACAACGTGTCCATCACCGCGCGCTCGAGGTCGCCTAGCCCATTCATCTTTCGCATTTTACTGCTGTGCCTTCCGTTGTGCGCCCTCGGCTCACGTCTTCATCTGGTTGTCGCGTCCGCGGAGGCGATTTCGCCTTTCACGTGGCCTTACGCCCGAGCCCTTGACACGTTGGTAAGGCTAGCCTACATTAAGTGTCACGTCGGACCGCGCGAGAGTACTGAGGGCTGCAGAGACCCCCGGTTCACGTCACGGAGGGTCCCGCATCTCATCGAGGTGCGGGGCCTTCCGCTTTCACTGGACAGACAACGCCGGGGCCGGCATCGGTGTTCCCGGGTCGGTATCGCGAACGCCGGACGGCCGTGCCAATGTTGACGCCATGACTGCGAACAGTGCGGACGAGATCCTCCGGAACTCCTTCGGCAAGGGACTCGACGGCGTGCTCGGACTCGAGGTCGTCGAGGCGGGTCCGGATCGGATCGTCGCCACCATGGAGATCACCGAGAGTCACCATCAGCCGTTCGGGATCGTCCACGGCGGCGTCTACTGCGCGATCGGTGAGAGCGTGGCGAGCATGAGCGGATTCATCTGGCTGCAGGAGACCGGCATCGGCGGTCACGCGGTCGGCGTCAACAACAACACCGACTTCCTCAAGTCCGTCAGCGCCGGCACGGTCACCGCGACGTCGACGCCGATCCACCGCGGTCGGCGTCAGCAGCTGTGGGCCGTCGACATGGTTGATCAGGATGGCACGCTGCTCGCCAGGACCCAGGTGCGACTCCAGAACATCGAAGCCCGGTAACCGGTCGGAGTTCGTCTCGCGAATCCCGGTCCGAGTGGTCACGGTCTCACCGCCGGAGTACTGATCTCGCGATCACCGGCGAACCCGGTGGCCGTCGGCGAGCCGAGGCCTCCTCGGCGTGGCAGGATGTCTCCACTGCCATCAACGACGACCACCCGGTCGGCCATCTGCGAGGAGCGAACTCGGTGCGACTGTCGCCGCATGAACAAGAACGGCTGTTGATCTCGTATGCGGCCGAGCTCGCGCGACGGCGGCAGGCGCGCGGCCTGAAGCTCAATCACCCTGAGGCGGTCGCGCTCATCACCGATCACGTTCTGGAGGGCGCCCGCGACGGTAGGTCGGTGGCCGAGCTCATGACCTCCGGTCGTGAGGTGCTCGGACGCGACGACGTGATGGACGGCGTGCCCGAGATGCTGCACGACGTCCAGGTCGAGGCGACGTTCCCGGACGGCACCAAGCTGGTGACCGTCCACGACCCGATCGCTTGAACTCCGCTCCGCCAACCGATCTCCAGCTGTCGAAGAGAGGCCGAGATGTCGGCTACGCCACCCACTGCCACACGCTCCTCGCTCGTCCCGGGCGAGGTGATCCCCGCCGAGGGCACGATCGAGTTGAACGCCGGCGCGGACGTCGTCGAGTTGAGCGTCGTCAACTCCGGTGATCGCCCGGTGCAGGTCGGCAGCCACGTCCATTTCCCCCAGTCCAACGCCGCCCTCGACTTCGATCGCGCGCTCGCGCACGGACGGCGCCTCGACATCCCGGCCGGCACCGCCGTGCGGTTCGAGCCGGGGATCGAGATGACCGTCGGTCTCGTCCCGCTCGGGGGAACCCGTGAGGTGTACGGGATCTCGATGGATCCGCCGGGTGAATGCGGGCCGGTGGGCTCGCCGGCGCCCACGACCGACGCCGACGGGAGCAAGTGACATGGCGACACTCGGACGCGACCGCTACGCGCAGCTCTTCGGTCCGACGACCGGCGACCGGATCCGACTCGCCGACACCGATCTGCTCATCGAGGTCACCGACGACCTCTCGGGCGGACCCGGCCGTGCGGGCGAGGAGGCGGTCTTCGGCGGCGGCAAGGTGATCCGTGAGTCGATGGGCCAGAGCCGGGCGACCCGCGCCGACGGGGTGCCCGACACGATCATCACCGGCGTCGTCATTCTCGATCACTGGGGAATCATCAAGGCGGACCTGGGAATTCGCGGCGGACGCATCGTCGCGATGGGCAAGGCCGGCAACCCCGACACGATGGACGGCATCCACCCCGACCTCGTCATCGGACCGTCGACCGAGATCATCGCCGGCAACGGCAAGATCGTCACCGCCGGCGCCATCGACTGCCACGTGCACTTCATCTGCCCGCAGATCATGGACGAGGCACTCGGCAACGGCATCACGACGCTGATCGGCGGCGGTACCGGTCCGGCCGAGGGCAGCAAGGCGACCACCGTCACGCCGGGCGCCTGGCACCTCGCGTCGATCCTCGCCGCCACCGACCACTGGCCGATGAACATCGCCCTGCTGGGCAAGGGCAACACGGTCAGCGCCGCGGCCATGCACGAGCAGATCCGCGCGGGCGCCTCGGGTTTCAAGTTGCACGAGGACTGGGGGAGCACCCCCGCCGCGATCGACGCCTGCCTGCGGGTCGCCGACGAGACCGGGGTGCAGGTCGCACTCCACTCCGACACCCTGAACGAGGCGGGCTTCGTGGAGAGCACGCTCGGCGCGATCGCCGGCCGCAGCATCCACGCGTACCACACCGAAGGTGCCGGCGGCGGCCACGCGCCCGACATCATCACGGTCGCGGCATATCCCAATGTGCTTCCGTCGTCGACGAATCCGACGCGACCGCACACCGTGAACACCCTCGACGAACACCTCGACATGCTGATGGTGTGCCACCACCTCAACCCGACGGTCCCGGAGGACCTGGCCTTCGCGGAGAGCCGGATCCGGCCGTCGACCATCGCCGCCGAGGACCTGCTCCACGACCTCGGCGCGATCTCGATGATCGGCTCGGACTCGCAGGCGATGGGACGCATCGGCGAGGTGGTCCTGCGCACCTGGCAGACCGCACACGTCATGAAGCGCAAGCGCGGTGCGCTTCCCGGTGACGGTCGCGCCGACAACAACCGGGCCCGGCGGTACATCGCCAAGTACACGATCTGCCCGGCCGTCGCGCACGGCTTCGACGACGAGATCGGGTCAGTCGAGGTCGGCAAGCTGGCCGACCTGGTCCTCTGGGATCCGGCATTCTTCGGCGTCCGGCCCGATCTGGTGATCAAGGGCGGCGCGATCGCGTGGGCCGCGATGGGCGACGCGAACGCGTCGATCCCCACCCCGCAGCCGGTCCTGCCTCGCCCGATGTTCGGTGCCGCACCGAAAGTGGCGGCCGCGACATCGGTGAGTTTCGTCGCCCCCGGCGCGGACCCCGACCTCGCCGAACGGATCGGCGTCGATCGTCGTCTGGTCCCGGTCGAGAACACCCGAGGCGTCGGCAAGGCCGACATGGTGAACAACGACGCGTGCCCGACGATCGAGGTCGACCCCGACACGTTCACGGTGAAGGTCGACGGCGAGGTGTGGGATGCCGAACCGGTGTCCGAACTCCCGATGGCACAGCGGTATTTCCTGTTCTGATGTCCGACCGTCCGGAACCGCCGCCGTCCTCGCCCGCGCCCGCCCCGTTGGCGATGATGTTGTCGCTGGCCGACTCCCGGCTGCCGGTCGGCGGGCACGTGCACTCCGGTGGTGTCGAGCAGGCGATTGCCGACGGATTCATCCGTACGGCAGCCGATCTCGCCGACTTCCTGTACCGCCGCGTGACGACGAGCGGTCTCGTCGCGGCATCGGTCGCCGCCGCGGTCGCCGACGGCGTGATCGAAGTCGGCGCGGCGCAACGAGAGATGGACGCCCGCACCCCGTCGGCCGCGGCCCGGAAGGCCTCGCTCGCGCAGGGTCGCGGGATGGTCCGGCTCGCGCGCCGGATGTTCCCCGACCACGACTGGTCGGCGCATCGGCCGACGACACATCTGCCGGTGATCAGCGGATCGATCGGCGCGGCGTCGTCGCTGTCCGGATTCCACACCGCACTGGTCCTCGTGTACACGACGATGAGCGGGTCGGCGACCGCCGGCCAGCGCCTGCTCGCCCTGGACCCGGCGGATGTGTCGATCATGATCGCCGATCTCGGCGCCGAATGTGAACGCGTCGCGGCCGAGGCGGCGGTGGGCCTCGCCGAAACGTCGGACCCGGTCCTCGACATCTTCGCCGAACGTCATGAGCGGCAACCGATGCCGCTCTTCATGTCCTGAACAACCCGCAGGTACCTGACTTGTGGGTCCGACCAAGAGGAGTCAACGATGCCCCCGCATCTCATCGACGGGCAGCCCCACAGCCACGACCACGACCGGCCCCGCCGGAAGCGTGAACCCGGTGAGGCGCTGCGCATCGGCGTCGGCGGTCCCGTCGGGTCCGGCAAGACCGCCCTCGTCGCGGCACTCTGCCGCCAGCTGCGCGACGAGCTGTCGGTGGCCGTGCTGACCAACGACATCTACACCACCGAGGATGCGGACTTCCTCCGCCGCAACGCGGTTCTGCCCGACGAGCGGATCACCGCCGTGCAGACCGGCGGATGCCCGCACACCGCGATCCGCGACGACATCACCGCGAACCTCGATGCCATCGACGACCTCGTCGAGGCGAACCCGCCGCTCGACCTCATTCTGGTCGAGTCCGGTGGTGACAACCTCACCGCGACGTTCTCGACGGGCCTCATCGACGTCCAGATCTTCGTGATCGACGTGGCCGGCGGCGACAAGGTCCCGCGCAAGGGCGGTCCGGGCGTCACCTTCTCGGATCTGCTGGTGATCAACAAGACCGATCTCGCCGAGCGCGTCAACGCCGACCTCGGGGTCATGCGTCGCGATGCCGACAAGGTTCGCGAGGGGCGTCCGACGGCGATGATCTCGCTGACCGACGATCCGGCGGCGACCGATGTGCTGGCCTGGGTGCGCGAGCAGCTCGCCGCGCCCGTGACGGCCAGGTAGCGATGCGCACCGACGTCGAGATCGTTGCGACCGCCGACCGCGGTGTGCGGCACCGCGCGACGGGTGGTCTCGCCGTCCGGGTGACCTCACCCGGCCACGCCCAGCTGATCGGCACCGCGGCCACACCGCTGGGTGGTGACGAGATCGTGGTCCGCATTCGCGTGGAGCCCGGAGCGCATCTGAGCGTCGGCAGTGTCGCCGCCACGATCGCCCTGCCCGCACGAGACCACCTGGACTCCCGGGCGAGATGGGAGATCGAGGTGGGTGCGGGTGGCCGCCTGCGCCTCGATCCGCAACCGACCGTGGTCGCCGGCGGCGCGATCCACACCTCGGACATCGTCGCCGCCCTCGATCCGTCCGCGGTCCTCGATCTGTACGAACACGTCCAGATCGGCCGATCCGTGCAGATAGACGGGGCGACCACCACGGATCTCGACCGGATCGAGCGCGACCGCACCGGCGCCTGGACCGGAGGTCTACGGGTGGCGGTCGGCGGAGAGGTGTGGCTGGCACATCGCGTGGCGCTGGGCGCGTCGACACCGGCCGCCGCGATCGGCCATCGTGCGATGAGCAGTGTCTTCCGCTATCCGGACGATCGCGCCGAGGACGTGCACCCGAGCGAGTTCGCGGCCCGCCTACGGCTGGTCGGCGAAGCGACCCTCACCAGTGCGCTCGGCTCGTCGGTGACGGCCACTCGCCGCCTCACCGATGCCCTCGACGCAACAGCGCTGGTCCCCAGCGGATAGGGAACCAGCGCTGTTGCGGGTCTGCCGGTCTTGGCGTCAGCTGGCCGCTTCGGACTGCTTGCCCACAGCGTCCTTGCCTTCTGTCGGTACCGATCCCGAGGCGTCGGTGGCCTTCGAGTCGACCGTTCCGGAGTCGGTCTCGGCGGCCTCGGCATCGGGTCCGCTGCCGTTGCCTTCTGCGGCCTGCTTCTCCAGCGCCGACAACTGTCCGATCGCGGTGCGCGCGTACACCTGCTGTTCGGTGACGGCGAGCTGTGAACGGCCTCGGGTGGTGAAGGCGAAGAACCAGTTGATCAGTGTGTTCAGTCGGTTGCGGAACCCGACGAGGTACACGAGGTGCAGCGCGAGCCAGCCGAGCCACGCGAAGTAGCCCTCGGTCTCGAAGGGCTTCTTGAAGCCCGGGACCGGAACCTGCATCACCGCGGAGTACCGCGAGATGGTGGCCATCGAACCCTTGTCCCAGTAGCTGAACGGCTTGCGCTGGTCCGGCGTCTGGCCCTTCAGCTCGGCCTTGATCGCGTCCGCGGCGTAGCGGCCGCCCTGGATGGCGCCCTGCGCGACACCGGGCACGCCGTCGACGGCCATCATGTCGCCGACGACGAAGACCTCGGGGTGACCCGGGATCGTCAGATCCGGTCCGACCTTCACGCGGCCGGCGCGGTCGAGTTCGACGCCGGACTGTTCGGCGAGCTGCTGGCCGAGCGGGCTGGCCTGCACACCGGCCGACCACACCTTGCACTGCGACTCGATGCGACGGGTGGTGCCGTCCTTCTCCTTGACGACTAAGCCGTCGTAGTCGACGTCGACGACCATCGCGTTGAGCTGGATCTCCACGCCCATCTTCTCCAGGCGGGCTGCGGCCTTGCCGCCGAGCTTCGGCCCGAACGGCGGCAGCACTGCCGGGGCGGCGTCGAGGAGGATGACCCGCGCCTCGGTCGGATCGATGTTGCGGAACGCGCCCTTGAGGGTCTTGTCGCTCATCTCGGCGATCTGGCCGGCGAGCTCGACACCGGTCGGTCCCGCACCGACGACCACGAAGGTGAGCAGCTTGGCGCGCTCGGCGGGGTCGTGGGACAGCTCGGCCTGCTCGAAGGCGCCGAGGATACGGCCGCGCAGTTCGAGGGCGTGGTCGATGGTCTTCATACCCGGCGCGTACTCGGCGAAGTGGTCGTTGCCGAAGTACGACTGATCGGCGCCGGCCGCGACGATCAGGTCGTCGTACGGCGTGACCGTGATGCGCTCGAGGAGTCGCGAGGAGACCGTCTTGGCCTCGAGGTCGATGTCGAAGACGTCGCCCATGAGTACCGAGGTGTTCTTCTGCTTGCGCAGGACGACGCGGGTCGCCGGGGCGATCTCACCCTCGGCGACGATGCCCGTCGCAACCTGGTAGAGCATCGGCTGGAAGAGATGGTGGGTGGTCTTGGCGATCAGCGTCACGTCGACGTCGGCCTTCGCCAGACGCTGGGCGGCGAACAATCCGCCGAAGCCGGAGCCGATGATGACCACTTTCCTGCGGTCGGTGGCCGCTACAGCGGGGGCCTGGACGGCGGGGCTGCTCATCTCCAGACATCTCCTTCTCGCTCGATGGGGGACGGTTTGTGCTTCGGTACCGTGTGGATTCGTGTCGTGACGTGGCCGAACCACGTGACGGGGATCGAGGCAAAACCGTACTTGCCCACAACGGTAGTCAATGATGCGCGACCGGGCGCGACCAGGACGGCGTGGCGCGACGCCCTGAGCGCGGTCACGGCCGTGCGGACGGTGTCGCCACAGGGGTCAGGCTGTCAGATCGCTGGCCGATGACCAGCGCAGAGATCGTCGCTGCCACTCGGTCTTGAGGATCTGGTACTCGACCTCGTACCGGTCGGGACCGAGATGGAGCGGATGCGTGTGCATGCCTGCTCCAACGGTTTCCTCGCCCACGTGGATTCCCGACAGCGTCATGCCGAGTTTCTCCATGACGCGCCGCGAGGGCATGTTGCCCGCGACGGTGCCGGCGAAGACGCGTTCGGTGTCGAGATGGTCGAAGGCGAATGCCATCAGGGCGAATGCGGCCTCGGTGGCCAGGCCGCGTCCCCAGACCGTCCGGCGGATGCGGTAGCTGAGTTCGAGTTCGGGGCGTCGGCTGTGACGCGGAGTACGCAGCGACGCCCAGCCGAGGAATGCGTCGGTGGCGGGATCGCAGAGCACCCAGGTGCCGGTCCCGTACATCCGGCGCTCGGACTCGGCCCGGGGCACCACCCAGTCCTCGATGACCGCCCGGGGGGTCGGGGTGCCGCCGCTGACGAAACGCATGACCTCGGGATCGCTGTCGAGGTGGACGAGGTCGTCGATGTCCATCGCAGACACCGGGCGCAGACGTGCCCGTGCCGTGTCGATGTTCACCCGAGGCCCCTCACTGCCCGACTTGAGCCCGCGAATCGCGCGGACGCACCGTGGCGGAGACGCGGGCGGCGACTGCCTGCCTGCGCATCTCTGCCGTTTCCCCGGAGGCGAGTCTACGGTCTCGACACGGTCGGTACCGCAGTACGCAGCGGGCGTGTCCCGCCGTTATGGTTGTTGCCGTGGCCTCTGAACGATCTGCACCGGACTATGTCCTCGAGATCCCCGTCCATCTCCGATGGGGCGACATGGACATCAACAATCACATCAACAACGTGCAGATCTCCCGCCTCTTCGAGGAGGCGCGTGTGCGTTCCTTCCACGAGTGGATTCCCGACGGGCCGCGGAAATTCTCCTTCCTCGTGGCACGCCAGGACATCGAGTTCTCCGCACCCGTCCACTACTCGACCCACCCCGTGACCGTGCGTTCGTGCATCGGGCGGGTCGGTCGATCGTCGTTCACGATGGCGCTGCGCCTGTTCGACAAGGAGGGCGTCCTCTGCGCGACGGCGGAGACGACGCTGGTGGTCGTCGACCCGGCGGTGGGCCGGCCGACGCCGATTCCGGATCAGCTGCGGGAGGTCCTCCTCAACAGCCTGGGCGAACCGGTGAAGTTCCATTCGGCACGCGCGAACACCGCCGGCTGACCGAGCCTGGTGCTGATCCTTCATCGCGCCGAGCGCACCGACACCCTGGCCGACACGTTGGCCGAGGTGCTGGCCACGCCGCTCGACGATCCGATGCGTACCGAGATCATCTCGGTACCGGCGGCCGGTGTCGAACGCTGGCTCGCCCAGCACCTCGCCCGCCGGCTCGGTTCCGGTCCCGAGCTGTCCGACGGCATCGCGGCCAACATCGATTTCACCGGTCCGGGACGGCTGTCGGACGCGATCTCGGCGGCGGTCCTCACCGGTGACCGCTTCGCGACCGACACCCCGTTGTCGACCGGGAATCCCTGGCGCGCTGCGGAATTGACCTGGCCGGTGCTCCGAGTCCTCGATGAACGGATCGATGACCCCGAGCTGACGGTGATCGCCCGTCACGTCGGTGCGGGCGACGACGCGTCACCCCGGATCGGCCGCCGTTACGCGACCGCGCGACATCTGGCCGAGCTCTTCGAGCGATACGGACGATCCCGTCCGTCGATGATCGCCGGCTGGGCGGCGGGCGACGATCTCGACGGGGCGGGTGGGCCGCTGCGGGACGACCTGGCCTGCCAGGCGGGGTTCTGGCGTGCGGTGCGAGCCGAGATCGGACAGCCCCATCCGGCCGAGGTCCTGGGCGAGGTGTGTGACCGTCTACGGTCCGACCCCGGGGTCGCCGACCTTCCCGACCGCTTCTCGGTGTTCGGCCCCACGCGGATCACCGAGTCGTTCCGGAACATCATCTCCGCGGTGAGCGTGCACCACGACGTCCATCTGTTCGTCCCGCACGCGAGTCCCCGTCTGTGGGACGAACTCGGAGCCGCCGCCGGGGGAGGGTCCGCCGGGGGAGCGGCCGGCGTGAGCGTCCCGCCGCGCCGGCGCGAACGTCCGGTCCCCGAACTCCGGAACCCGTTGCTGGCCGGGCTGTCCCGCGACCTCCAGGAACTGCAGCTGCGGCTGGGCGACATCGTCGACCGCGACGTCCGTCATCAGCCGCACACGCCGCTGCCCGACACGTTGCTCGGTGGACTCCAGTCGGGTATCCGCGACGACGCCGACCCCGGCGCGGCACCGTCTGCCGAACTCACCGACGACGGGTCGGTCGAGGTCCACGCGTGCCACGGTCCCGAACGGCAGATCGAGGTGCTGCGCGACCGGTTGCTGCACCTCTTCGCCGACGACCCGACCCTCGAACCCCGCGACGTCCTGATCATGTGCCCCGACGTCGAGACCTTCGCGCCGTTGATCCGGGGTGCCTTCGGACAGGCCGGGTTGCCGCACCCCGCCTTCGATCTCCGGGTTCGCCTCGCCGATCGCGGTGTGCGTCACGTGAACCCGGTCATCGACACCGTCGTCGGCGTGGTCGAACTCGCGGCCGGCCGGGTCACCGCGGGCGACGTCCTCGATCTGCTCGGGACCGAACCCGTCCGGACGCGGTTCGCGATGACCGACGACGACCTGGACCTGGTCCGGGAATGGTTGGGCCACAGCAATGTCCGCTGGGGACTCGGCACGGCCGAACGTGCCCGGTTCGGTCTCGAACGTTTCCGCCAGGGCACCTTCGACGCCGGTCTCGACCGCATCGCGCTCGGGGTGGTCGCCGAGGAGACCGACGACGAATGGCTCGGCACCGCACTACCTCTCGCGGGTGTGGAGAGCACCGGTATCGACCTGGTCGGCCGGCTCGACGAGTTCCTCGATCGCCTCGGGCGCGTACTCGCGGAGCTGACCACGACCGCACCCGCTCATCGGTGGGCCGAGACGCTCGTCGAGGCGGTCGGGTCGCTCACCGCGACCGCACCCGCCGACGACTGGCAACGCGCACAGGCTATCCGGATGCTCGAGGACGCTTTCGGCACCACCGAGGAGGTGCTTCGTCTCGCCGACGTACGCGACCTGCTGTCCGCCCTGATCGCGGGACGTCCCACCCGGTCGAACTTCCGGACCGGTGAGCTCACCGTGTGCACGATGGTCCCGATGCGTTCGGTGCCCCACCGCGTCATCGTGCTGCTCGGTATCGATGCCGAGGTGTTCCCGCGCGTACAGCGCATCGACGGGGACGACGTGCTCGGCGTCGATCCGCTCGTAGGGGAACGTAATCCGCGGGACGAGGACCGGCAGTGCTTCCTCGACGCGATCGGCGCGGCGCGGGACAATCTGCTCGTCTTCTACAGCGGCGCCGACCCCGTGTCGGGCCGGCACATCCCACCCGCGGTGGTGGTCAGCGAACTGATCGACATCCTCGACGGTCTCACCGGCCCGGACCGGCCGACGATCGTGCGGCGACATTCCCTGCACGGCTTCGACGCCCGCAACTTCATCGACGGCGGCGTCCCCGGCATCGCCGGACCGTTCAGCCACGACGCGTCATTGCTCGCGGGGGCCAAGGCCCTGCGCGGACCGGCCGACCCGGTCGTTCCCGCCGCCCGGGAGGCCCTCCCCGCGCCCGAACCGACGCCCGAGCTCGCCGACATCGACCTCGCGTCGCTCATCGACTTCCACGTCGACCCGATCACCGCTTTCGTCCGCCAACGGCTGGGCGCCCGGATTCCCGACGACGAGACACCGCACGACGACCAGCTCGACGTCGAGCTCGACCCGCTCGACAAGTGGGGGATCGGCGACCGTTTCCTCACCCGGATGCTGTCGGGTGTGCCCCTCGGCGACTGTGAGGCCGCCGAACTCCGACGGGGTACGTTGCCGCCCTTCGCCTTCGGCACCCGCGAACTGCAGGCCATCTCGCGTGCGGTCACCCGGCTGCACGGCGTCGTCGCACCGCTGCGTCCGGGATCGCCGGAGACCCTCGACATCCTCGTCACACTGCCGGACGGGCGACGCGTGCACGGTACGGTCGGCGACGTCTTCACCGGCGGCGGACAGGCCCGCCTCGTCCGCGCCACGTACTCGCGCCTCAAGGCCAAACAGCAGCTGAGCGCCTGGATCACGCTGCTCGCCGTCGCGGCGGCCGCGACCCAGGGCAATGCCGGCGCGGCACGGGTCGGTTCCGCGGTATCGGTCGGTCGCGCAGCCCGAGGGGGCGGGACCACCACGCTCACGCTCCGGCGCCCGGAGGATCCGGTACCGCTGCTCGATCAGCTCGTGAGGCTGCGGGACGAGGGTCTGCGCCGCCCGCTGCCGCTGCCGCTGGAACCGGCGTTCACCTTCGTCGACAACGACGGGCCCGGTCGACGGAGCCACTGGGCACTGAACAGTGCGCGCAAGGTCTTCGACGACACCTTCGGTCCTCGCCACGACCGGTATCTCAAGCTGGCCTTCGGCGGCGATGTCCTGGCCGACGTCGAGTTCGACGTCCTGCTCGAGGAGCCGGCACCGGCCGACCGCGTCCTCGGCGGGGTGGAACTCGCTCTGGCAGAGGACGAACCGCTGTTCACCGGGCTGGCCCGCGCGGTCTGGGTTCCCGTCGGCCAACACCGGGAGGGCACATGAGACGCCCGGAACCCTTCGACATCACCGCCGGACTGCCGGAGCACACGACGGTTCTGGAGGCGAGTGCCGGGACGGGGAAGACCTATGCGATCGTCGGGCTCGCGGCCCGGTATCTCGCCGACGGCGTACCGATCTCGGAGATGCTGCTCGTCACCTTCAGCCGGGCGGCGACCGCCGAACTCCGGGAACGGATGCGCGCCCGTGTGCGTGAACTGCTCGACGCCCTCGCCGATCCCGCCGAGGTCCTGTCCGGGCCCGCGCAGGCCGACGACGACGCACTGCTACGACAGCTGGCGAGCGGCACACCGGAGGACGTCCGCACGCGCCGCGGGAACCTCGCCCGCGCACTGAGCGACTTCGACGCCTCGACGATCGCCACCACGCACACGTTCTGCAACCGGATGCTGGAGGCACTGGGCTTCCTCGGCGAACGAGAGCTCGTCTACTCCATCGTCGAAGAAGTCGATGAACTCACCGAGGAGGTCGCGCTCGACCTCTACCTGCGCGGCTTCTGGGCCAGTGACTCACCGGAGTTCAGCTTCGCCGAGGCACGGGAGATCGCGCGCGACGCCGTCCGCCAGGCGTCGGTGGCACTCGCCCCGGACGAGCGCGCACTCGCCGACGGGCCGGCCCTGGACCATGTCGCCGCGCGCCGGGTGAGCTTCGCCAAGGCGGTCCGGCAGCACGTCGAGACCCGCAAGCGGGATGCCCGCGTGCGCACGTACGACGACCTCCAGGCGATCCTGCACCGGATCGTCAACGACGACGTGGTCGGCGACCGTGCGTGCCAACGGATTCGCGACACCTTCTCCGTGGTGCTCGTCGACGAGTTCCAGGACACCGATCCGCTGCAGTGGGACATCCTCCGCCGCTGTTTCCACGGCCATCGTCGGATGATCCTCGTCGGCGACCCGAAGCAGTCGATCTACGGGTTCCGTGGTGCCGAGGTGCTCAGCTACCTCGCCGCGGTGTCGTCCGCCGACACGCTGAAAGCGCTCGACGTGAACCGTCGCTCTGACGGTGCACTCGTGGGAGCCCTTCAGCACCTGTACGGCGAAGCGACACTAGGGCATCCGGAGATCGTGGCGCGCCCGGTCCAGGCCGCCTTCGCCGGCAGCCGGCTCGAAGGCCGCCCACCGTTCCGACTCCGGGCGTTCCTGCGCCGGGATTTCGGCGCCCTCAACTCGTTCAACCTCCCCGGCGTAAAGGAGGTGCGGTCACGCATCGCCGCCGACGTCGCCGACGACATCGCCAACGTCCTGGCCGTGGGCGACCATATCGACCTGAACGGTGTGTCCCGGCCGGTCGACCCCGGCGACATCGCGGTCCTCGTGCGCCTCAACAGCACCATCGAACCGCTGCAGCGAGAGCTCGCCGAGCGCGGCATCAACTCGGTGATCGGGTCGGGTGTCAACGTCTTCTCGACATCGGCTGCCCAGCATTGGCTGTGGGTGCTGCGTGCCGTCGAACAACCGTCCCGCTCGGACCGGGTGCGCATCGCTGCCCTGACCACGCTCTTCGGGTGGTCCACCGAACGGGTGGCGACCGCCGCGGAGCCCGAGATTGCCGAACTCGGTGCCGAATTGTCCATGCTCGCGCGGGTTTTCGCGCAGGGCGGATTCGCCGCGATGGCCCAGCGCCTGTTCGACGCGCACGAGGTGGCGGCGCGCGTTCTCACGGTCGAGAACGGCGAACGCACCCTCACCGACCTCATCCAGGTGTCGGCGCTGTGCAACAAACACGTCGTCGAGACCGGTGAAGGGCTGAGCGCACTCGTCGAGTGGCTGACCGAACGGATCACCGACACCTCGTCGCGGCAACGTTACGAGGACCAGAGCCGACGCCTCGACCGCGACACCCAGGCCGTCCAGATCATGACCGTCCACGCGAGCAAGGGGTTGCAGTTCCCGATCGTCTACGTGCCCTACGGGTGGGACGGCACCTGGGTCAACGACCGCGGCAACATCACCTACCACGACGAATCGGGAACCCGTCGGCTCGACGTGGGCGGCCAGCAGGCACCGGACCGGGCCGCGCGACGCCGTCGCTACGCCGACGAGGTCGCGGGCGAGGATCTGCGTCTGCTCTACGTCGCGCTCACCCGCGCCCAGTCACAGGTCGTGGCCTGGTGGGCGCCATCGCGGAACACCACGACCGGACCGCTGCATCGGTTGATCTTCGGTCGCGAGAACGCCATTCGGTCCTCGACGGGGGACCCGGAATGGACGGTCGCCGGAGAGGTGCCGATCCCCGAGGCCGATGCCGACTGTGTGGGCATCATGCGCACCCTCGCCGAGCGGGACCCGTCGATCTCCGTCGAACCGGCCGGCCGACTCGACACGGACACCGTGCCTCCGGCCGCAGGCGACGGAGACAACCCCGCCGCCCTGGACATCGCGCACTTCGACCGTCGGATCGACCAGGACTGGCGTCGCACCTCGTACTCGGCCCTCACCGCCGATGTCGCCCACGGGGCGCACGGTTCACCCGGTGGGCCGTCGACCTCGGTCGTCGAGACCGGCAGCGAACCCGACGACGAGGTGACCGACATCCTCGACGACGAACCCGTCGCACTTCCCGGCGACGTCGCCGAGGATGTTGAAACCGATTCGGCCACAATGCGTCACGGGATGCCATCGCTGATGAACGGTCTGCCGTTCGGTGCGGCCTTCGGAACCCTCGTCCACGAGGTTCTCGAATACGTCGACACCTCGGCGCCCGAGATCGACGCCCATGTCCGCGAGCTCTGTTCGCGAGCACTCGGCGCGCTCGCCGGCGACATCGACCCCGACCGGCTCGTCGCCGCCCTGATCGGTGTGCTCACCACGCCCCTCGGTTTCGGGAATCTCTGGAGCATCGACCCTCGTGATCGCCTGGCCGAACTCGATTTCGAACTGCCGCTCGGCCCTGCGGGCGAGGCGGCATCCGACGGCGGCACGACCCTGGACCGTCTCGCCGACCTGATGGAAGAGCATCTGCCGGAGTCGGACCCGTTGCGCGCTTACGCCGACCACCTGCGTGCGGTGCCGGGCCGCCGCCTCCGCGGATTCCTCACCGGCAGTATCGACTCGGTGCTGAGGATCCCCGACGGCCGCTACGTGATCGTCGACTACAAGACCAACCGCATCCGACCGGGTGACCTGGTGGTGGAGGACTTCGACGCCGAGGCCATGGCGGGCGAGATGATCGCTGCCCACTATCCGCTCCAGGCCATGCTGTATTCGGTTGCGCTGCATCGGTATCTGCGCTGGCGGGTGCCGGACTACGAGCCGGCCCGGCATCTCGGACCGGTGCAGTACCACTTCGTGCGCGGCATGGCCGGGCCCGACACCCCGCCCGGCTGCGGTGTCTTCGAGTGGATGCTGCCCGCCGGGCTCGTCGTCGACCTGTCCGACGCACTGGCCGGTGCGGAGTCGAGCGCCGGTACCGGAGGGAAGATCCGATGAGCACACCCGATGTCCAGCGTGTCGACTCGGCGACGGGCACGCTCGCCGACTGGAACGCCGCGGGCCTTCTCGCCGCTGCGGATCTGCACATCACCGACCGCTTGGTCCGGATGTGTGGCGAATCCGTGTCCGACGACGCCCGTCTCGGTGCGGCTCTCGCCGTTCGCGCCGTCCGCCTCGGCTCCACCTGCCTCGCCCTCGACCGGATCGGGGAGCTGGCGGCGGGGGAGGACACCGCGGAGATCGAGATGCCCTCGCCCGGCGACCTTCTCGACGCGTTGGCGGCGAGTCCGCTCGTCGCCGGGAGCGACGCCGGACCGTTGTGCCCGCTGGTGGTTCGCGACTCGGTCGACGGCCCGCTCGTCTACCTGCAGAAGTACTTCCGGCAGGAACAGACGATTCGGGAGATCCTCGACCGGCGGTCTCGGACCGCACCCTCCGTGGACACGGCGGCACTCCGCGAGGCCATCGCGGCGGTCTACTCCTCGCCCGACGACGGCGCCCTCCAGAAGCTTGCCGCCGCGGTCGCGGCGACCCGCTGGACGACGGTCCTCGCCGGTGGTCCGGGAACGGGCAAGACCTACACCGTCGCCCGTATCCTCGCCGTCCTCGACCGTCTCCAGGGACCCGGCCTCCGCATCGGACTCTGCGCACCCACCGGGCGAGCCGCTGCACAGCTCCAGGCCTCCGTCGAGGCCGAATCCACCCTCCCGGTCACCGCCCACGCGGTCACCCTGCACTCTCTGCTCGGCTGGCGCCCCGGTTCGAATCCCCGGTACGGACGCGGGCGCACCCTGCCGCACGACGTCATCGTCGTCGACGAGACGTCGATGCTGTCGATGACGGCCATGAGCCGGCTGCTCGACGCGGTTCGTCCCGACGCACGGGTCGTGTTCGTCGGCGATCCGCACCAGTTGGCCTCGGTGGAGGCGGGCGCCGTACTGGCCGATCTCGTCGAACGAACCGACGTCCCGGCAACCGCCGAAACAGACGGGTCGCCGACGACACCGACGCAGGCGTTCGACGCCGTGGGCCTCGATCCCGCCGCCGAGGATCTCGATCCCGACGACGTGGCACGCATGGCCGACGGCGTCATCACCCTCCGGCGGCAGTTCCGGTTCGGTGGCGGCATCTCGCAGGTCGCGGCCGCCGTCAACGCCGGCGATCCCGATGCGGTCCTGGAACTGGTCACCTCACCGGAGATCGGCGACGTCGAACTGGTCGCCCCCGACGACCTCGACGGGGTGGCCGGCGACATCCTGTCGTGGGGCCGTGGCCTGCGCACCGCGGCTCGCCGGGGCGACGCGGCGGGAGCCCTGGACGCCCTCGACTCTCACCGGGTCCTGTGTGCGCACCGCGAGGGCTCGTGGGGCGTTCGCGGATGGACGACGCGGATCACCGACTGGCTGGGCACAACCGAGGCCGAACACATGGGTTGGTATGTGGGACAACCCATCCTGGTGACGGCGAACGATCGCCAGACCTCGACCTTCAACGGTGACACCGGTGTCGTCATCGCCGGCCCGGACACGGAGCCGCAGCCCGCGAATCGTCCCGGCTCGTCGGATGCGGTCCGGGTGGCGTTCCGGCGCGGCGGTGAGGTCCGGTTGCTTCACCCGACCCAGCTCGCCGACGTGGTGTCGGTCCACGCGATGACGATCCACCGCAGTCAGGGCAGCCAGTTCGATCAGGTGACCGTCGTCCTGCCGCCGGCCGGCTCGGAACTGCTGACCCGCGAGCTCCTCTACACCGCGATCACCCGCGCGCGGAGCCGGGTGCGCATCGTCGGCACCGCCGACGTGCTCACCGCGGCCGTCAACCGACGCGTGCAGCGGGCCAGCGGGTTGCGGTCGACGCTCAGCGCGATCTGACCCTCAAATCAGCTCACACCCACCCGGCACCAGGTCGCGGCGCTGGTAGCACTCGACGCTCAGCAGCTTGTGCTGGACGTCGTCGGGCAACGACAGGAATCCGGCGATCGCGCGGCTGCGGTCGACCTCCGACCGGTGTGCGGTGACCCCCGCCTTCTTGCGTGCCGCCAGATCCGACACGTCGACGGTCACGTCGATCTCGGAATCCGGTGTGCCGGGCAGCTGATCGCGGGGGATCTCGGGAAAGAGGCTGGGGGCGAGCAGGTCCATCATCCACTCGGGGATCGTCGCGAAGTACAGCGAGCGGACCCGCCAGGCGGGCCCGGCCCGGTGGTAGAGCTTCGTCGAGGCCGCGGCGTCGGCGGCGGCGCACGCCAGCCGGTGGGCGTGAACGTGGTCGGGGTGACCGTAGATGCCGAGGGCGTCGTAGGTGACGACGATGTCCGGCTGGAGCTCGCGGATGTGGGCGGTCAACGCCCGGACCTGTTCGTCGAAGGACGCCGCGCACAGCCGGGGGGCGTCCGGTGCCGATTCGGGCCGCCGGTCGTCGGCGTAGCCGAGCATGATCGGTGGGCGGGGCATGCCGAGGATGTCGACGGCGTCGGTCAGCTCCCGGTGCCGGACCGTGCCCTCGGCCCAGGTGCACATGACCAGGTCGGCCTCACCGCCGGCGTCGACGTGACGGGCGGTGAGTCCGCCGGTCCACAGCGACTCGTCGTCGGGGTGTGCATGCACCAGCAGCAGTCGAGGCGTACCCATCCACCTGGCTTCCTGATCGTTCCCCGCGGACGGCGCTCACTCGGGCACCATCCGCAACCGGGGTAGTCGGTCCCCGACCCAGGGTAGCCACACCGGCGCTCGGTAAAGTCGGTGTCCGTCACGACGTGTCGCGCCCGGACCCGCGTCCGACACCGGACCCAGCACCGAAACGCCACGTCCACAACTGAACACGTGACTACCGAACACACGAGAACAGAACATGGAGGTTTGCGATGAGCGCTCAGCCCGAAGTTCATGAGTTCCAGGCGGAGACCCGGCAGCTGCTGGATCTCATGGTCCACTCGATCTACTCCAACAAGGACAGTTTCCTGCGTGAGCTGATCTCGAACGCATCCGATGCGCTCGACAAGCTGCGCCTGGAGTCGTTGCTCGACAAGGACCTCGACGTCGACACCTCCGACCTGCACATCACGCTCGTCCCGGATGCGGAGAAGCGCACCCTGGTCGTCGCCGACAACGGCATCGGCATGACCCGCGACGAGGTCGTCGGACTGATCGGCACGCTCGCCCGCTCGGGCACCGCGGAACTGCGCCGTTCGCTGGCCGAGGCACGCGAGAAAGGTGTCTCGGACGCCGCCGCCGAGGAACTGATCGGACAGTTCGGCATCGGCTTCTACTCGACGTTCATGGTCGCCGAGAAGGTCACCCTGGTGACGCGCAAGGCCGGCGAGACCACCGGAACCCGCTGGGAGTCGACCGGCGATGGCACCTACACGATCGACGACGTACCGGACGCCCCGCAGGGCACCTCCGTCACCCTGGCACTGAAGCCGGCCGACACCGAGGACCACCTGTACGACTACGCCGACAAGTCCAAGCTCCGTCAGCTGGTCAAGCGCTACTCGGACTTCATCGCGTGGCCGATCCGCATGGACGTCGAGAAGACGGTGCCCGTCGAGAAGCCCGAGTCCGAATCGGAGTCCGCCGAGGACGACAAGGCTCCCGAGACCAAGACGGTCATCGAGGCCGAGACCATCAACTCGATGAAGGCCCTCTGGGCCAAGTCGCGGTCGGAGGTCTCCGAGGAGGAGTACCACGAGTTCTACCGGCATGTGTCCCACGCTTGGGACGCGCCGCTGGAGACCATAACCCTGCAGGCCGAGGGCACCTTCGAGTACCAGGCGCTGTTGTTCATCCCGACTCAGCCGCCGTTCGACCTGTTCATGCGCGACAGCAAGGTCGGCATCCACCTCTACGTCAAGCGCGTGTTCATCATGGACGACTGCGCCGAGCTGATGCCGGAGTACCTGCGCTTCGTCAAGGGTGTCGTCGACGCCGCGGACCTCTCGCTCAACGTGTCCCGCGAGATCCTGCAGCAGGACCGGCAGATCCGCGCGATCCGTCGTCGCCTCACCAAGAAGGTCATCTCGACGGTCACCGAGATGCGCGACAGCCGGCCCGACGACTACCGCACCTTCTGGGACGGTTTCGGTCGCGTCTTCAAGGAAGGCCTCGTCAACGACCCGGACAACCGCGACGCGCTGCTCAAGGCGTCGTCCTTCGCGAGCACCCACTCGGAGGAGGAGCTCACGACGCTGGCCGACTACATCGCCCGGATGAAGAGCGGTCAGGACACGATCTACTACATGACCGGCGAGTCCCGGCAGCAGATAGTCAACTCCCCGCACATGGAGGCGTTCCGCGCCAAGGGGATCGAGGTCCTCGTCCTGTCCGACCCGGTCGACGAGATGTGGGTCTCGGCCGGTGCCGAGTTCGACGGCAAGTCGTTCCAGTCGATCGCCAAGGGTGCGGTCGATCTCGACGCCGACGACGAGGACTCCGACGACACGTCGAAGGACGAGCGGGAGAAGGCCTACGCCGACCTGCTGTCGTGGTTGACCACCACGCTGTCCGACGACGTCAGCGAGACCCGGCTGTCGTCGCGCCTGACCGAGTCCCCGGCCTGCCTCGTGGGGGACACGTTCTCGATGTCACCCCAGCTGGAGAAGCTGTACCGGGCCTCGGGACAGCAGTTCCCGAAGTCCAAGCGGGCGCTCGAACTCAACCCCGATCACCCGCTGGTCGAGGCACTCAACAAGGCGTACGCGAACGGCGACCACGACAAGCTGGTGCCGACCGCGAAGCTCGTCTACGGCATGGCCGTGATCGCGGAGGGCGGCGAACTCGAGGATCCCGCGGAGTTCGCGAAGCTGCTCGCGGGCAGCCTCACCGAGTCGTTCGCGGCCGGTTCGGATTCCTGATCGGATTCCCGACGCCCCGGGTGGGTCGCCCGGAATGACCCGGCGGAGGTGGACGATCACCATCGGAGTCGGGGCGTTGGTCCTGGCGGTCGTGCTGGTGTCCGCTCTCCTCGTGGGATTGTCACGCGAGGACGAGCGGGCCCGCACGCCCGCCGGTGCCGTCCGGACCTATCTCACCGCGCTCGCCGACGCCGACGCCTCGGCGGCCCTTGCCGTCGTCGAATCGCGCCCGGACGCCCGGTTTCTCTCCGACGGGGTGTTGCGTCAGCAGCGCGCCGAAGCGCCGATCTCCGACATCGAGGTCGACGATCCAGGGGAGTTCGCACAGACGGTCCAGGCGCGGTATCGGCTCGGGGCACGTGAGGTCGGCATGCCCATCAGGGTGACGCGGGCCGGGGACGGCTGGGCGGTGGTCGACGGCGCGGTGAAGGTGCGCATCGAGTCGCTGCTGGTGCCGAGCCCGACGTTGTTCGGAGCGCAGGTGAAGGCCGGGGAGACCGTCTTCCTCTTTCCGGGGCCGCAGCGATGGGGTTCCCGGGACACCGACTTCGTCGGACGTCCCGCCGACGGACCGCCCACCGGTCCGCGCGCGCCGATGACGGTTCAGGTGGTCGCCGAGCTCAGTCCCACCGGGGTGTCGGCGGTCAGCGACGCCGTCTCGGCACAGCTCACCCGATGCGCGGCCTCGACCCGCGCCGACGCCGGAGCCGACGTCCCCGGCTGCACGCAGCGGCTGTTCCGGTCCGCGGTCGACGGCAGCGTGCGATGGACCGCCCCACGAGACCTGTCCGGTCTGCGGTACCTCCTCCGACGCCCCGATGCGAGAACCGGTTCGATGCCGGACGAGAAGGACCTCGGCACGGTCGACGTCGCGGGTGCGGTCGAATGGCGGGTGGCCTACACGCCGGACTACGACCGGAACGGACCCCGCGTCGAGACGACCGACATCCAGTACCTCATCGGGGAAGTCGACCTCACCGCCGGCACACCGTCGTTCACCGCCGAACCGGCGACCTGACCCCGACGCGGCGGACCTACCCGGCCGGCGGTGCAGGGCGGAGTCGGAACACCGGGATCCGGCGATCGGTGCGCTTCTCGTACAGGTCGAAATTCGGCCACACCGTGCGCAGCTTCTGCCACGCCGCGTCGCGGTCGGCTCCCTCGAGTTCGGTCGGGACCGCGACGGACACCACTCCGGCGACGACGATCTCGATCGTGTCGGCGGCCCGGATGTTGTACACCCACGCAGGCATTTTCGGCCCACCGAAGTAGGAGCCCGCGATCAGCCAGTCGTCGCCGTCGGGAACCGCGAGGAGTTGGGTGGTCCGGATGGCGCCGGTCTTTCGACCTGTCACCCGGATGGTGATGTTCGGGAGATCGGCGATGTCGAGCAGGGTCATCCGTTGACCGGTGACGGTCTGAATGGCGTTGTCACCCACCACGATCTGCGGGAGAAACCGAGGCATCCAGGGGATCGAACCGATCTTGATCGCGAGGCTGCGCCGCACCTTCATCCGCCTAGTGTGACATGACATCGTCGTCGCGTCGGCAGGGTGCCGGATAGCGTGCACGTCATGGGCGGTCACACGACGGGACGCATCCTCATCGACGGCGGGCAGACGGGAACGCGTCTGCGTGTCGAAACGCCGGCCGGAACCGACGACCGCGAGCTCGGACCGATCCGCACGGACCAGCCCGTCGTCGAACAGATCGCGCGAGCCCTCCACGACGCCGGCATACCGGAGGCCACGTGGTCGATGGCCGCCGGGGTCTCCGGACTCACTCCTCAGGCTGCGCGCCCGTCGGCGTTGCTTGCCGCGGTCGCCGACCTCGGGGTGACGTCGGTTGCGCTGGCACACGATTCGGTCACCGCCTACCTGGCCGCGAACCGGGACGGGTTCGGCGTGGTCACCGCGGTAGGTACCGGCGTCGTGACACTCGGCGTCGGACCCGCCGGGGTCCACCGGGTGGACGGCTGGGGCCATCTGTTCGGTGACGCGGGCAGCGCCTATTGGATCGGACGAGCCGGGATCGATGCCGCGCTGCGTGCTTTCGACGGACGGGGGAGCGCGACGGTTCTACGAGATCGGGCCGCCGAGGTCTTCGGCCCGCTCGACGAGTTGTACATGGTCGTGCAGGGAGATCCGGACCGCGTGGCGCGGGTGGCCGGATTCGCCCGGGCCGTGGATGCGGCCGCACGGGATGGTGACGCGGTCGCACAGGGGATCATCGACGACGCCGCGGACGAACTCGCCGGGTCGGCGCTCACCGCGCTGGATCGCAGTGGTCACCGGCCCGGCGAGAAGGCGCGGATCAGTTGGATGGGCTCGGTGATGACCGCCAACGACCGACTCCGCGGGCGATTCGTCGAAGTGGTCGGCGACGCTGCGCCCGGTGTGGACATCGGGGCGCCGTACGGGCAACCCCTCGACGGTGTGCGGTTGCTGGCCGGGCTCGACGAATCGCACCCGCTGGCCGCCGAGGTCCACCGAAGCGGGCGGTGAGGTCAGCGCCCCTTGAACTCCGGCTTGCGCTTCTCGAAGACGGCGGTGATGGCCTCGGACAGATCCTCGCTGGGGAGGAATGCCGAGTTCCAGGCCGCGACGTAGCGCAGGCTGTCGTGCACGGCCGCGCTGCGGGAGTGGTCGAGCACGTCCTTGATGCCGTGGACGACGAGCGGCGGGTTGTCGGCGATCTCCCGTGCGGTCGCGCGAGCGAGTGCGAGCACGGCGTCCTGATCGTCGGCGACGTCGTTGACCAGTCCGATCTTCTCGGCACGTGCGGCGTCGATGTCCTTGCCCGTCAGCGCCAGTTCACGCATGTGGCCGTCGCCGATGATGTACGGCATGCGGGCGAGAGTGCCCACGTCGGCGACCATGCCGACCTTGACCTCACGGATGCTGAACTTTGCGTCGGCGCTCGCGTAGCGGACGTCGGCGGCGCAGATCAGGTCGACTCCGCCGCCGATGCACCAACCCGAGACTGCGGCGACGACCGGCTTGCGGCAGTCCGCGACCGCGGTGATCCCGGCCTGCAGCTTGCGCAGCGACTCCAGGAACTCGGTCCGCGCGGCGGCCTTGGCGTTGTCGGCCAGGACGGTGGCCAGGGTGCCGCCCATCGCGACGAGGTCGAGTCCGAAGGAGAAATGCTTGCCGGCTCCGGTCAGCACGACGGCGCGCACCTCGGGATCGGTGTCGATGTGGCCGAAGAGCTCGGGGAGCTCGCGCCAGAAGTCGGGGCCCATCGCGTTGCCCTTGCCGGGGCCGGTCAGCGCGACCTCGGCGATGTGGTCGGCAACGGTGACGTCGAACGCGGTCCAGTCGCGTTCATTCCAGGCTTGCTCTGTCATGCGAGCGAGCTTACTCGGCAGTCAGGACGTCCGATGGGCGGACTACCGGCGGCGCCCTGTTAGATGACACTCATGAGCGGATACATCCAGGAGGACATCGGCCCCGAGGAGCTCGCGCATCGTTCCGAGCTCGCGTCGTCGATCGCCGGGACCGTGCGCGAACTGATCGACGCGACCGTGCGAACCGAGGTCGGCGAGGCCGACATCGCCGAGGCGCGCCGGCTCATCGAGGCCGCCACCGAGATCCTCCGTAAGGACCAGCTGCCCGGCGCCTACGGCATCCGGTTCAACTCCGACGGCACCAAACGCTCGTGGGGCAATGCCGTTCTGGGGCGGCGCAATCCGATCGCACCGCCCGTCGAGCTGCATCACGAGCCCGAGTTCAGTTGGACCGAGGTCGAACTCGGGGCCGCCTACGAGGGTCCGGCCGGACTCGTCCACGGTGGTGTCCTGGCACTGATACTCGATCAGCTGCTCGGTTCGACCGCCGAGTTCCAGGGTGTCCCGGGAATGACCGGCACTCTCAACGTCCGGTATCGCAGCGCGACGCCGCTCGGCCGGATCCGTGGTGAGGCGCGGGTCGACCGGGTCGAGGGCGTGAAAACCTTTGTCACCGGCGCGATCACGCGCGACGGCAAGGTCAGCGCCGAGGCCGAGGGGATCTTCATCCTGCCCAAGTGGGCCCGCGGTGAGGTGTCCGACGTGTTGCGCAAGTCGGTCGGCGAGGGCTGAGTACCCTCGTGCCGCGCGTAGGGCATCAGTACTCGGTGAGCGGTGTGCGCGCACCGACCAGTGAGTAACGCGCACAGAGGAAAGCGCCGTTGCGGGCGAACTCCTGCAGTTCGAGATCGTAGCGTCGCGGAAAGAGCGGGCGTCCGGACCCGAGGGTGACCGGCGCGATCGAGACGATCATGTCGTCGAGCATCCCGGCCTCGGCGAACTGGGCGGCGAGATCACCTCCGCCGACGACCCACACGTCCTGGCCACCCGCTGCTTCGGTCAACAGATCGCGGTGGTCGGCGGGATTCCCGTCGATGACGGTGATGGAGTCGGCCACCGGGGTGATCGTCCGATGGGTGAACACGAAGGACGGGATCTCGTACGGCCACGGTTTGCCGTCGGCGAGTTCGTTGTCGAGCAGCCACCGGTAGGTGGTGTACCCCATGACCGCGGCGCCGATCCCGGCGTAGAAGTCGTCGTAGTTCATCGGACCGCCCTCTTCGAGCGGTTGGGTCAGAAGCCAGTCGAGGCTGTCGTGGTCGTCGGCGAGATAGCCGTCGAGCGTGGTCGCGGTGTAGTAGCGGAAGGACATCTAGAAACCTCCGGAGTGCTTGCGGTGCCACATGATCGGGTCGGGGTCGAGTGCCGCGACGTCGACGCCGGCCGCGCGCAGCATCCACCGCGCGAGTTGACGACGATGCGCGGAGAAGGTCAGTACGTGCGCGACGATCTGGGAGAGCAGAAACGATTCGGGCGGGTCGCACAATGCATCGATGACGCGGTCCTGCCAGGCGTTGCGGCGGTCGATGTCGCGGATCAGCGCCAGCCAGCGGGGAGTCAGTTCGCGGTGCAGTTCGACGAGGGTGGGCAGATCCACCGGCGGGTCGGGCGGCATGTCGGCGCCCTCGATTGTTGCCAGCCACGGCTGCTTGTCGACGACGAGATGTGACATCACCTGCGCGAGTGACTCTTCCGGTCCGTTCCAGTGCAGCGGTTCGTGGCCGGGAAGCAGTCTCCGGTTCCACTCGTCGTCGTCGATTCCCTTGGCGGCGTCGAGCAGGACCCCGACGTCGTCGAGGTCGTGTCGCACCATGAGCATCAGGACGTCGCCGGCACTCTCCGTGGTGGGGGTGCCGCTGTCGACGTAGAGCACTGTGGGCGAGTGGAAGTGGATGCCGTTGGGCGCGGGTAGCCAGTGGCTGTGCTCGGCCGGCGTGGTGGTCGACGCCGCTCGTCCTGGGCTGTGTCCGAAGGCGCGTGTGAAGGCCCGGGCGAACCCGTCGACGGACTCGTAGCCGGAGTCGAAGGCGACCTCGGTGACCGTCCGGCCGTGTTGCAGCAGCCAGGCGGCACGCTCCAGGAGCACCCGTCGACGCAGCGCCACCGGCGACTCGCCCACACCCCGGCTCACCAGCCGGGAGAAGTGGAACGGCGACGAGAACGCGCCGCCTGCCATCTCGTCCAGACTCGAGTGCTTGTCGGCCAGTACGGCGTCGAGCAACTCGCGCAGTCGATCACGGTCGCCGGAGGTCCGGTCGCTGGGAGTCGAGGTCACGCATCGAGTATGGAACGCCGGACACCGATCTGACCCGACCGTTCTTGCTGCGGTCGGCTTTCCTGCTCAGTCGCGGCTGAGCAAGGGGATGAGCTTCTCGGTCTTCTCCGGTGTCCAACCCGGGGGCTGCAGGATCTCTGCCCACGCCGCCGGGATCGCGGCCAGGTAGAAGTGGCCGTGGCCGTCGGGAACCCCGGTCGACACCGCCATGTCGGCGCTGACCTGCAGGAAGGTCACGAAGGGAATCCAGTGCATCGCCGGCAGGACGTCCCGTCCACGCGCTTCGTTGAGCCAGTCGGGCTCGCGGAGGATCAGGCGCGGCGACCACCACGAGATCGGGTCGGAGGCATGCTGCAGGTAGACCGCGCGGCCCGGGACCCACTCGCCCTTGGCGTTGTACAGATCCGGAGCGTCGGCGATGAAGCGGACCTGCCGACCGTCCTCGTAGACCGGTTGCCACTCGGGCGTGCCGGGGTCGCGGTTGGTGGTTGTGTCGACCCACAGCGAGTTGTTGAACGTCGGGCCGACGAACAACGCGCCGTCGGTCCGGGCGTTGAGGGACGGAATCGTGCCGAAGGCCGACTCGGCGGCGAACGAACCGAGACTCTCGCCGAAGACCACCAGCTTGGGCCGCTGGGCCTCCGGGATCGCACGGACCCGTTCGGAGACGGCCTCGAACAAGGCCTGACCGGCTTGGCGCGCCCGCTCCTTGTCGACGAGGAACGACAGCCAGCTGGGTAGATAGGAGTACTGCATGCTGACCGTGGCGGTGTCGCCGTTGTACATGTACTCGAGGGAGTCGACTGTCGCCTGGTTGATCCAGCCGGTGCCCGTGGTCGAGGCGACCGCGACGACCTGCCGTTGCAGCCCACCGGTGCGTTCGAGTTCTTCGGCGGCGAGTTTCGCGTTGGCGCGCAGGTCGTCTCCCGAGCCGAGGCCGACGTAGGCGCGGATCGGCTCCATCGCGGGGGTGCCGTTGAACGCCGACAGCTCCTCGACGGTCGGACCGACCGAGACGAAGATCCGGCCCTGACGTCCGAGTGAATCCCAGGTCACCAGCGAGCCCGGACCACCGGACCGCAGCGGCGACGTCGGCGGCGTGGAGTCGGCGGTGGTCTCGTCGTTGACCGCGGCGAACGACGAGTTCAGAGCTTTCATACCGTAGTTCGCGACCACGCCGTTGAGCACGAAGACGGTGACGAGGATCGCGACGACGATCGCCGCGACCGCGGAGATACGCGGCGGGGCAACGTGGTTGATCTTGCGGACCAGCCAGACGACGCCGTCGCCCCACGCCTGGCCGATCAGCATGAGCAGGAAGAAGACCACGATGAAGATGACCGCGATCTGCGGGTATGCGGTCCAGGACAACAGGTCGACGTCCATCATGGTGCGGATCTGATCCTGCCACCGCTGGAACATCACGAGCATGACCAGGGTGCCGGCGATCGCGGCGAGGCCGAGCGCCACCCAGACCCGGTGCATCAGGGCGGGCCAGGGCTTGTCGCGGGAGATCATGAATCGGATCAGCCACGAGAAGAACACGCCGAGCGAGTATCCGAGCGCCGCCGACGCGCCGCTGACGACACCCTGGAACAGTGCGCCTCGGGGAAGCAGCGACGGTGTCATCGACAACCACAGGAACACCAATGCCACACTCAGGCCGACGCAGGAGAAGCGGTCGAGGCGCCGCCGCCACCACCCCGGGCGGGCGTCATCGGCACCGCCCTCGGCAGGGGCCGGCGCCTCCGCGACCGGTTCGGCGGCAGGTTCGGCAGGGGGCTCGATACCCGGGTCGGTGGCAGGGGTCGACGACGACACGTGGGTTCCTCTTTTCTCGAGAACCCGGCAAACCTAGCAGCGGATGACGGTCGGCGACATGGCGTGTGCCCACTTCGGCCCAATACTGCTCCCGCACGGTTACCGCCGGTGGTGGTCGTCCGTGCCCGGTTCGGTCGAGATGCCCTACTTCACCTCGGACCGCATCACGCGAACCAGCCCGATGCCGAGGGGGAGCGCGATCCAGATCAGGCCGGACACCAGCAGCCGCGCCCACTCGCCGCCGGTGGCCCACTCCCCGGACTGGAAGGGCATGTGGGTCAGCGTCGTGTCGACCCACTGCCCGAGGTTGTCCTTGAACCACGGGACCAGTTCGCTGACCACCGACAAGGCCGTGGGGAGCGCGAAGTAGGCGACGACGGCTCCCGGGGTGTTGAGGAACAGGGCGGCGAAACCGAATCCGAGCAGCAGACCGAATGCCTGGATGACAAAGGAATTGACGAATCCGGCCACGCCCAGTCCCCAGGCGCCGGCCGGGTCGGCGAAGGCGATGGCGGCGATGCTGTTCCCGATGATCCCGAGGACCAGTGCCACCGCGACCGCGGCCACTCCGGTGATCAACGACGCGACGAGTTTCGCGCCGATGATCCGTTCCCGGCGGGGTTCTAGCGTGAAGGTCGTGAGCGCGGTGCGTTGGCTCCATTCGCCGGTGACCAGCAGGATCGCGAGGATCGGCAGGATGATCGCGGTGGGGATGTTCATCAGCCCGAAGAACTCGCCGAGGTTGAGGTTCTCGGGATCGTTGCGGTTGGCGATGAGCATCGCGACCATGATGACCGCGGCGATGACGCCGATCGACGCGGTCAACCAGAAGCCGGCCCGGGTGTCGACGAGCTTGCGGAGTTCGACTCCGACGAGGCGCCCGAACGGGATACCGGGGCGGTCGACGTCGATCCCGCCGGTGGTCGGGAGGGGTGCGCGGAAGTCGGCGACGGTCATCGGAGGGCTCCTTCGAGGGTGGGCTGCTCGCGCTGCGTGTCGGAGGTCAGCTGCAGGAACATGGCTTCGAGTTGTGCACCGTCGGCGGGACGTAACTCGGTGAGGACGACACCGACCGCCGCCGCGGCGCGGCCGACGTCGACCGGGTCTGCGTCGACGTCGAGTCCTCCGGATGTGTTGGGACGGGCCACGATCTGAGCTGCGGTCAGTGCTCGCAGCAGGGCCTCGTCATCGAGCGAGCGGACGCGCGATCCGGCGCCGGCCAGCAGTTCTGCCTTTGGCCCCTGCGCGACGATCCGCCCGTTGCCGATGACGACGATGTCGTCGGCGATGATCTCGATCTCGTGGAGCAGATGCGAGGACAGCAGGACCGTGCCGCCACGATCGGCATAGTTGCGCAACAGAGTTCGCATCCAGTGGATACCGGCGGGGTCGAGGCCGTTGGCCGGTTCGTCGAGGATGAGGATCTTCGGGTCACCGAGCAGCGCGGCGGCGATACCGAGGCGCTGGCGCATTCCGAGGGAGTAGTTGCGCACCCGACGGCCCGCCTCCTCTGGTGTGAGACTCACCTTCTCGAGCATCTCCTCGACCCGGTCGCCGCTGATCCCCATCGTCATCGCGGCCAGACGAAGGATCTCGGCGCCGGTCCGTCCGGCGTGCTGCGCAGAGGCGTCGAGCAGAACGCCGACCTGCGTGGCCGGGTTCGGGATGGTCCGGTAGTCGACGCCGTAGAGGTGCGCGACCCCAGCGCTGGCCGGCGTGAGCCCGGCGATGATGCGCATGGTCGTCGACTTGCCGGCACCATTCGGGCCGAGGAAGCCGGTGACCTGCCCGGGCCGACAGGTGAACGAGACGTCGTCGACCGCGACGTGCTCGCCGTATCGTTTGGTGAGGTTCTGCACTGTGATCATGGGTCTCATGGTTGTCGGGGCAGGTGGTCGCCCACATCGGTCGCCGGTTCACGGGTACATCAGCCGAAAGTCGTAGACGCGTCGTATCCGATGGTCGGAGGTCGCGCCCGAACTGTCCGACTAGCGTGAGCGACTGTGAAACCCGAGCAGTACCAACCCCCGCTCACGTGGGCCGGTCACGCGTGGCGACTCGCACTCATGCTGCTGGTCTCCGCGGCCGTGTTCAGCACCCGCGCCGGATACCTGTGGAACGAGGTGCGCTGGTGGTTTTTCGCCGACCTCGCACTCGGGGTGGCGTCGTACTCGGCGGTCTGGTGGCGGCGTCGGTATCCCGTTGCGGTGACCGTGTTCACCAACCTCGCGGGGATCGTGTCGACGACGTCGCTCGGGCCGGCGACTCTCTCGCTGGTGTCGATGGCGACCCGCCGGCGATGGGTCGAGATCATCCCGCTGACGCTGCTGTGCGTGGTCGCGAATGTGGTCGCGTCGCAGTTCTTCTCAACCCCCGCCGAGGAAGACGACCCGGCGCTCGTGGTCTACGCCGTCATTGCCGCACTCACCGCGGCGATGGTGTCCTGGGGCATGTACATCGGTTCGCGGCGGGAACTCCTCGCGAGCTGGCAGGCCAGGGCGCTCGCGTCGGAAGCCGAGCAGCAGGCCAAGGTGCAGCAGGCGCGATCGCTGGAACGTGCGCGCATCGCGCGCGAGATGCACGACATTCTCGCCCACCGGATCTCGGCGATGAGCATGTCGGCCGGGGCATTGGCCTACCGAACGGACCTGACCGGTGAGCAGGTGCGTGAGACGGCACGCACGATCCAGGAGACCTCACATCTCGCGCTCACCGAGCTGCGCGAGGTCCTCGGCGTCCTACGGGAGGGCCCGGGCGACGCCGCGCCGGAGGAACCACAGAATGCGCCTGAGCTGATGGCGCTCGTCGACGAGGCGCAGCGGCTCGGAATGCGGGTCGACGCGCGATGCGAGATCGACCCCGCCGCACTGCCTCCGACTATCGCCCGCACGCTCTATCGGTGTGTGCAGGAGGCCCTGACCAACGCCCGCAGACACTCTCCGAGCGCGCCGGTCACGATGCACATCCGCGGTGGCCCCGACCACGGCGTCGATCTCCTCGTCGAGAACCCGTTGCCGCTGACGGCCGGAGCCGCCTCACCCGCCCCGGGTTACGGCCTGGTCGGACTCGCCGAGCGCGTCGGCCTGCACGGTGGGCGGCAGTCGGCGACCGTCAGCGACGACAAGAGATTCTTGCTGCACGTCTGGCTACCGTGGCAGTCATGACCGCACGCATCATGATCGTCGACGACGACCCGCTCGTCCGATCGGGACTCCGGCTCCTCCTCGGGGGCGACGCCGAGCTCGACATCGTCGCCGAAGCAGGCAACGGGCAGGAAGCCCTCGACAGCCATCGCGACGATCCGGTCGACCTGATCCTGATGGACCTGCGCATGCCGGTTCTCGACGGCATCGAGGCCACCGGACGATTCAAGGCACTGCCGGCGCCGCCGGCGGTGATCGTGCTGACCACCTTCGACGCCGACGACTTCGTGGTACGCGCGCTCGCCATGGGCGCCGACGGCTTTCTCCTCAAGGACACCGCGCCCGACCAGATCGTCGCAGCCATCCACAACGTGCTCGCCGGGCAACCCGCGCTGAGTCCCTCGGTCACCGCCGCGTTGATCAAGCAGGTTGTTGACGGCGGGGGAGCCCGATCATTCTCTGCCACAACCCGTATCGAGTCGCTCACCGCCCGGGAGCACGACGTCGCCGTCGAACTCGCGCGGGGGGCGTCGAACGCGGAGATCGCCGACCGGCTCTACATGAGCCTCGCGACGGTCAAGGCGCACATCTCGCACATCTTCACCAAGCTCGACGCCTCGAACCGCGTCCAGGTCGCGATCCTCATGCACGACGCCGGAGTGGTCTGAGAGCGCCCCGACGTGCCGCACGGCTGAACGCCCACACGAGGAGCACCATCCCGATCAGCTCGACGAGCGTCTGGGTGATCACCGTCGCCGCGGCCAGCTCGGCGCCGACCGGAAGCGCCAGTGCCAGCGGGAGCACCACGAGCGAATTGCGGGTCGCGCCAGAGAACACGACGGCTGTCCCGGACGCCGGTGAGAGGTGAAGGGCGCGGGCGACGCCGAGCCCGACGATCGCCATGAGGATCAGGAACAGGACGTAGACCGGGATGACGCCGGCGATGTCGTCGAAACGGGAATCGATCCGCGGGACCTGCGATCCGACAGCGGTGACAAGCACCGCCATCATCAGCGGGACCATCGTCACCGACACCGCGTCGCCGGTACGACGCCCGACATCGCTCCGGACGGCCCATGCCTGCGAGAGCCAGGCCAAGACCAGGGGGAGGGCGATCAGAACCGCGAACGCCCACAGGAACGGCTCCGGATCGATCGCTGCCCGGTCCTCGCCGAGCAGGAGTGTCAGATACACCGGGACGATGAGGATCTGGGCGACCAACAGCAGCGGCGTCGCCGCGAGCAGGCGCTGCCGGTCACCCCCGGCGAGACCGGCGAAGACGACGACGTAGTCGACGCACGGACACAACAGCACCAGCAGCGCACCAATCCGGATGGCGTCATCAGCCGGTAGAAGGGGAGACAACGCCCAGACCACGAGCGGCACGAGAACGAAGTTCACCGCCAGCACCACCGCCAGAAACCTTCGGTCCCGCAGCGAGGCAACGAGATCTGTCGCCCTGACCTGGAGGAAGGTGGCGAAGAGGAGAGCGGCCAGCAACGGGGTGACCGCCACGTCCATCGACTCGGCCGCCGCCGGCACCGTCAGCCCGAACGCCAGCCCCGCGCCGATCGCGAGGAGATACAGCGCGACCTGATGTCGTTCGAGACGTTCGGGAACGCGGACGGTGTCGGGCACGGCACCATTCTGGGCCACCGGGCGTCGATCGGCGCCACGGGCCGCGGTACTGCGCGACACTCGACGGATGACCGCACCGTCCCGACGCCACGACGTGGCTCTGCTCGTCGTGATCGTCGCGGCCCTGATCGCGGTCAACGTCGCGGCTCACCGCTCGAGTGGCGTGTTCGCGGTGCTGATCATCCCGGTGGCGGCGATCCTCTTGCTGCTCATAGCGCGGCTCGGCGGACTCGACTGGCGCGAACTGGGACTGAGCCGCGCCGAACTGCGCGCGGGTGTCCCGTTCGCCGTCGCCTCGGTGATCGTCGTGGCGGCGATCGTGTCGACCGCCGTCGCGATCCCGGCGACCCGTGACTTCTTCCTCTCGGACCGCTACGACGACACATCCGAGGCGTTGCTGGCCGCGTTCGTCGTCATCCCGCTACAGACCGCCATCCCCGAGGAACTGATGTTCCGCGGCGTCCTGCAGGGAACCCTCGGCCGGTTGTGCGGTCCGACCGGGACCCTTGTCTACGGCGCCGTCGCCTTCGGACTGTGGCACATCCTGTCCTCGACGGGACTCACCGAGGGAAACGAAGGACTCAGCGACACCCTCGGGTCGGGCACCGTCGCGCAGGTCGCCGGGATCGCTGGTGCGGTTGTCGCGACCGGCCTCGCGGGCTTCGTTCTCGGTTGGCTACGGCAGCGCACCACGAGTCTCCTCGCCCCCATCGCCTTGCACTGGGCCCTCAACGCGACCGGCGCGATCGGTGCCGCGGTGGCGTGGCAGGTCTCCTGACCGGCGTGCGCTCACGCCGTCCCGAAGACCCGATCACCCACATCCCCGAGGCCGGGTCGGATGAATCCGTCGGCGTCGAGTTCGCGGTCGATCCCGGCGGTGTAGACGGGAACCTCGGGATGTGCCCGGTGCAGGACGTCGATGCCTTCCGGACAGGCGACGAGGCACATGAACTTGATCGATCGCGGCGCGTACTCCTTGATCCGGTCGATCGCCGCGACCGCCGAAAAGCCGGTCGCGAGAGAGGGATCGACGATCACTACATCGCGCTCGTCCAAATCCGGCGGCATCTTGAAGTAGTACTCGACCACGACCATCGTCTTGGGGTCGCGATAGAGGCCGATGTGGCCGACCCGCGCGCCCGGTACGACGGTGAGCATGCCGTCGGCGATCCCGGCGCCGGCACGCAGGACCGCCGCGAACACCAGCTTCTTGCCGTCGATCACGCTCGCCGTGGTGGTCTCCAGCGGTGTGTCGATGGTGATCTCGTGCATGGGGATGTCCCGCAGCACGTCGTAGGCCATGAGGGTGGAGATCTCGTTCAGCAGGCGCCGGAAGTCGTTGGTGGACGTGTCTTTCCGGCGCATCAGGGTGAGCTTGTGCTGCACCAGTGGATGGTCGATGACGGCGACGGTGCCCATGGGTTCCCCTATCGTGGTTCTCAGAAGACGGTTCCGGTGCTGCGGATCGACAAGGGCGGCAGCCCGTTCCGCAGGCGGGTGGCCAGGACCCGGCCGGCCGCCCAGGTTCCGCCCTCGAGGATGCAGGCCAGCGGCATCGTCGCCGCGTCGGTCCCGAGCCGTTCGCGGACGAGTCCGGCGATCTCGTCGAGCAGGGCGACGGTGAGGGCACGCCATTCGATGACGATCTGGTCGCCGACCTCCCATTCGACGTCGGCCCAGTCCTCGTCCCGAAGTGTGAGCACGCCGGTGTCGAGGAAGAGTCCACCGTTGCGGTACTCGGGGAGACCCGTCAGCTCGTCGAGGCCGGTGACCTCGACGCCGGACCAGAGGAACGGTTCCAGCAGCGAGTAGGTCAGCCACTGGGACAGCTTGTGGAACGGGATCCACCCGGCGGTGAGACCCGGTCCGGTCACTGCGCGGTGAGGCCAGCAATCGCCCAGCGGCACGGACCCGATCCTGTTGTCCGACGGCCAGATCGGGCCGAGGTGAGTCAGCACGGCGCCGAGGATCTCGGCAGCGGTCACCGTTCCGCGACCGTCCGCGGTCAGGTGATCGAACAGCCGTCCGGGCCGGCCGTCGGGGCCGAACACCGTCGGCTCATCGGCGAGGACGTCGCCCAGCCGACGCAACAGTTCGACGCGACCCGCCAATCCGGTGAGCGGATTGGTGGGGGAGACCTGGAAGGCGCCGCCCAAACTCTCGATCGTCACCGCCCGGAGGCCGGCCGCGTCGACGCGGAGGGGTTGCGCCGCATCGTCGGAGAACGACCCGGCGGTGAACGCCTGCCAGCTGGCGACGCCGAGTCCTTCCGAGCGGGTCAGGACCAGGCCGCTCGACTCCTCACGATAGGACCACTCGGGACCGGCCCCGGCGTCCAGGAGCACGCTGACCAGGACGACGTCGATGAGTGCACGGGTGTGGTCGGGGGAGTTCGTCGACGGTAGTGCGTCACGAAGCGCTCCGAGCCGGTCGACGCCGCCGGCCTCGAAATGGCGCCAGCGACTGTGGAATGGGATCGTGCCGTCGGGATAGCGACCGCGGGTCGTCTCGACGACGATGTCCGCAGCGACACCGAGGGCATCGTCGTGAACTGTGAACCAGGGGGACCGGCCGTCGCGGGCACGCTCGAGGAGCCGGCGCGAACGCTCGCGAACCGCGGTGCTCGTTCGCAGCAGCGCGGCCGCGGCGACGTCATTGTCGGGTGTCCCCGCGGACCGGTCGGCGGTGCCGTTCCGCACGGTGCCGCTCACTCGAGCCCCCGGCCCTTGACCTTTCGCAACGCCTCGGCGTCGGGCACGGGTCCCGGGGTGAAGTAGCCGGCGGCCATCTTGGCGTCGATCTCCACACGGGCATCGGCCGGGACCAGCTCATCGGGGATGTTGACCCGCTCGCCGACCTCGATGCCCGAGCCGGTGATCGCGTCGTACTTCATGTTGCTCATCGAGACGAGCCGGTGGATCTTGGTGATCCCGAACCAGTGCAGCACATCGGGCATGAGTTCCTGGAAGCGCATGTCCTGAACTCCGGCAACACATTCCGTGCGGGCGAAGTACTGGTCGGCGGTGTCGCCGCCTTCCTGTCGCTTGCGGGCGTTGTAGACGAGGAACTTCGTCACCTCGCCCAGTGCGCGCCCTTCCTTGCGGGAGTAGGCGACCAGGCCCACGCCTCCGCGCTGGGTGCCGCGGATGCACTCCTCGATCGCGTGCGTGAGGTACGGGCGACAGGTGCAGATGTCCGAACCGAACACGTCCGAGCCGTTGCACTCGTCGTGGACGCGGGCGGTCAGCTCGACCGATGGATCGGCGAGATCACGGGCATCGCCGAAGACGTAGACGGTCTGGCCGCCGATGGGTGGCAGGAAGACCTCCAGGTCCGATCGCGTGACGAGTTCGGGATACATGCCCCCGGTTTCCTCGAACAGCACCCGCCGCAGCTCGGCCTCGGAACAGCCGAAGCGCTCGGCGACACCGGGCAGATGCCACACCGGCTCGACCGCGGCCTTGGTGACGAGGGCGGCGCCGCTCGGGAGCAGCAGCTTGCCGTCGGGGACGAGCCGCCCCTTCTCGATGGCCTCGGCGATCTCGGGGAGGATGACGTGCGCCTTGGTGACCGCGATGGTCGGTCGGATGTCGTAGCCGGCGGCGATCTTGTCGGGGAAGCTCTCGGCGACCGTCGCTCCCCAGGGATCGAGCGAGACGATCGCCTTCGGATCTCCCCATTGCGGATACGGTCCGATGTGGTCGGTCGGGGAGGTGTTGGTCAGATCCGCGCGATGGTCGCGGGCCAGCGCACCGGCGGCCACCGCCAGCGCACGGTAGACGCTGTACGACCCGCTGTGGGTGCCGATCACGTTGCGGTGAGCGCGAACTCCGGTCGTCCCGATGACCGGCCCGCGCTCGGCCGCGGTGGGTGCCCCCCAGTGGATGGGCGGGGCGTCGACTCCGCCGCTGTGCGAGGTCAGTCGGATGTGCCCCAGGGATTTGTGCTCGCCGGACATCGCGATCTCCTTCTGTCACGACGGTCATCCGCCACCTCGAGGAAAGCGCCAGCATAGTTCCGAATTCGCGATCGTGCCGCGCGGAACGACTGCGTTCCTCGGAGACGACGATGCGGTGACACCCGGGTCGGATACCACCGCATCGTCGTGTGAGAGGCGATCAGCGAGTCAGCTGACCGACGGATCGGCTCAGACGTCGAACCGGTCCAGGTTCATGACCTTGTCCCACGCCGCGACGAAGTCCTTGACGAACTTCTCCTCGGCGTCGTCGGAGGCGTACACCTCGGCCAGGGCGCGCAGCTGCGAGTTCGAGCTGAACGCCAGGTCGACGCGGCTGCCGGTCCAGGTCTGTTCACCGGTTGCGCGGTCGGTGCCGACGAAGACGTTCTCGTCGTCGGTCTTCGACCACTTGGTGGACATGTCGAGCAGGTTGACGAAGTAGTCGTTCGTCAGCACGCCCGGCTTGTCGGTGAGCACACCGAGTGCCGAGTTCTGGTAATTGGCACCGAGCACGCGCAGGCCGCCGATGAGGGCGGTCATCTCCGGCGCGCTCACGGTGAGCAGATTCGCCCGGTCGAGCAGCGTGAACTCGGCCGGCTGTGAGGCACCCCGCTTGCCGTTGTCACTGCCGAGGTAGTTGCGGAAACCGTCCGCGGTGGGCTCGAGGTATGCGAACGAGTCGACGTCGATGTCGTCCTGCGCCACGTCGGTGCGGCCCGGCGTGAACGGCACGGTGACGTCGACTCCCGCATCGCGAGCTGCCTTCTCGATGGCGGCGACGCCACCGAGGACGACGAGGTCGGCGAAGGAGATCTTCGCGCCCGCCTCACCGGTGAACGACTCGGCGATGCCCTCCAGCGTCGCGACGATGTCGGCGAGTTCGGTGGGCTCGTTGGCCTCCCAGCTCGCCTGCGGTTGCAGACGGAGGCGACCTCCGTTGGCGCCGCCGCGGAAGTCGCTGCCGCGGAACGACGATGCGGCCGCCCATGCGGTCTTCACCAGCTGCGAGACCGACAGGCCCGACCCGAGTAGCGCAACCTTCAGTGCGGCGATGTCTGCCTCGGAGACGAGCGGTCCCTCGTGCACCGGCACGTTGTCCTGCCAGTCGTAGGTGACGTCGGGAACCAGCGGTCCGCGGTAGCGGATCGCGGGTCCCATGTCGCGGTGGAGCAGCTTGAACCAGGCCTTGGCGAACTCCTCGGCGAGCTCCTCCGGGTGATCCAGCCAGCGGCGGGTGATCTTCCCGTACTCGGGGTCATAACGGAGTGCGAGGTCGCTGGTCAGCATCGACGGGTGGGTCTTGCCGTCACCGAAGGCCATCGGCACGGTGCCCACGCCGGCGCCGTCCTTGGGACGCCACTGGTTGGCGCCCGCCGGGCTCTTGTACAGCTCCCACTCGTAGCCGTAGAGGGTCTCCAGGAAGGCGTTGTCCCACTGGGTCGGGGTCGGGTTCCAGGTCACCTCGAGACCACTCGTGATGGTGTCGGCACCGTTGCCCTCGCCGTGCGAGCTCCGCCAGCCGAGACCGGCGTCCTCGAGTGCGGCGGCCTCCGGCTCGGGACCGACCTGGCTCGCATCCCCGGCGCCGTGCGTCTTGCCGAAAGTGTGACCGCCGACGATGAGTGCCGCGGTCTCGACGTCGTTCATCGCCATCCGGGCGAAGGTGTCCCGGATGTCGGCGGCCGATCCCAGGACGTCCGGATTACCTTCGGGTCCTTCGGGATTGACGTAGATGAGACCCATCTGCACAGCGGCCAGCGGCTTCTCGAGTTCGCGGTCACCGGAGTACCGCTGATCGGCCAGCCATTCGAGTTCGGGACCCCAGTAGACGTCATCGGGTTCCCACTCGTCGACGCGGCCGAAGGCGAAGCCCGCGGCCTCGAATCCCATCGACTCGAGTGCGACGTTCCCGGCGAAGACCAGCAGGTCGGCCCACGAGACGGCCTGGCCGTACTTCTTCTTGATCGGCCACAGCAGACGACGCGCCTTGTCGAGGTTGGCATTGTCCGGCCAGCTGTTGAGCGGCGCGAAGCGCTGCATACCGGCCCCGGCGCCACCGCGTCCGTCCCGGACGCGGTAGGTGCCCGCCGCGTGCCACGACATGCGCACCATCAGGCCGCCGTAGTGGCCGAAGTCCGCGGGCCACCAGTCCTGCGAATCGGTCATCAGGGCGATCAGGTCTGCCTTGAGGGCCTCGACATCGAGGCCCTTGAGGGCCTCGTCGTGGTCGAAGTCGGCGTCGAGCGGGTTCACGACATCCGGATTGTGCTGCAGTATCTTGAGATTCAACTGGTTCGGCCACCAGTCACGGTTTCCGCCGCCCTCGGTGGGCTGCTTGGCCTGGCCGTGCATGACCGGGCAACCGCCGGCGGGCGGTTGCGTGTTGGCCTCGGCGATCGGCGGGTGTTGTTGCGCCATGTCATTCCTTTCGGGAAATGGTGATGGTGGCTGGGCGCAGCCTTGATCCCGCCCGGTCCACAGATGTGGACCGGGCGGTCAGGTGTGGTCGGATCTTCGGTGGTTCAGGCCTGGCAGTCGGGACAGAGGCCCCAGTAGACGACCTCGGCCTCGTCGATGACGAAGCCCTGGTCGTTGGACGCGGTCAGGCACGGAGCTGCGCCGACGGCACAGTCGACGTCCCCGATCGCACCGCACGAGCGGCAGACCACGTGGTGGTGGTTGTCGCCGATCCGGGACTCGTAGCGAGCCACGTGCCCCGACGGCTGGATCCGCCGGATGAGACCGGCAGATGTCAACGCGGCCAACACGTCATAGACGGTCTGCTGGGAGACGTCGGCGAGTTCGGCTCTCGTGGAGCCGAGCACGGTGTCGGTGTCGGCATGGGGGTGTGCATGCACCGCACGCATGACCGCGACCCGCGGGCGGGTGACGCGGAGTCGAGCCGAGCGCAGCCGGGTGGCGCAGTCGTCGTCGGTGAGCATGTGGACGAGTATGCACCCATTTCTGGAACTGTTCAAGTTTAGGCCGCCGTGATGTGTCGGATGACGGGCAGTCGGAGACGTACGATCGGCTCATGTGGAAGCGACATCCTGCCGGTCGCGGGTGATGTGATGTCCCGGTACGACGAAACCGTCGACGAACTCTACGGCCTGACGCCGGACCTGTTCGTGAAGCGACGAAACGAGATCGCCAAGGAGGTCAAGGCCGATGGCGAAACCTCTCTGGCCAAGGACATCTCGAAGTTGCGCAGGCCGACGCAGGCCGCCTGGGCGATCAACCAGTGGGTGCGCGCGAATCCCGACGACTGCGACCAGGTCACCTCGCTGGCCGCGGACCTGTCTGCGGCGCAACGGCGTTCGGCGGTCGACACGATGCGCGAACTGTCCCGTCGGCGCCAGGAGTTGATCAACGACTCCGCCGACGGCGTGGCCGGCACCGCCTCCTCGCTCGGAGTGCAGCTGTCCGACAGCGCGGTTCGCGAGGTCGCGACGACGCTGCGCGCCGCGATCGCCGACGCCGAGATCCTGGACGATCTCCGACGCGGACGCCTCGTCACCTCTGCGGAGTACAGCGGTTTCGGCCCCGCAGGGGTCTTCGTCGTTCCCGACCCGCCGGCCGAGTCGAAGCGCGCTGCCGGGCATGGTCGCGGTGCCGGCCCGGAGGATGTCGGCGAGGAGTCGGCCGACGAGGCCGGGAGTACAGATGAGGACGACCAGACCAGGCGTGAACTCGAGGCCCGGATCGCCCGGGCCGAGGACGACGAGCAGTCCGCGCGCGAAGGTCTCGGCGACGCGTCCTCCGCGGTGGACGAGGCGTCCGCGGAGGTCGACGAACTCGTCTCTCGGGCACGGGAACTCCGCGAGCAGTTGTCCCGCGTCGAGGACTCACTGCGCTTCGCGCGTCAGCGATTGTCGACCGCCGAGCAGGGCCGATCGGAGGCCAAGCTCGCACTCCGCGACGCGGTCTCCGAGGCGAACACGCTGAGAGCGGCGCTCGCCGATCTCTGAGTGTTCAGATCAACCGCAACGAATCGTCGCGTCGAAGTGCGAAGAAGTATGGTGCCGGCGAACCCTTGAGATCCATGGCGCCGATCACCGCGTCGTCGGAGATGCGGTGGAAGACATCGTTGATCGGCAACTGGTCGTAGACCATGGTTGCGGTGTCGGTGCCGCGATAGCGAGTGGTGCGCAGCCGTGCGCGCGCCTTGCGGGTCTGGCTCAGCAGTCGGGTGGCAGCGATCGGTGTCGCGAACGACATGGCCTTGACCTGAGGAGTCTTCTCCGCGACGGAGAGCCCGCTGAAGGCGATCGCCGGGTTCATCGCCCAGAGCGCGGTGTGGTCGCGGGTGGGGAAGAGCAGCGGGTGGACGGTCTCGGCGTCGACGAACTGCTTGCCCCACCATCCGCTGGCGGCGAGGAAGCCGTCGAGGGGATGGCCCGTCGGCAGCTCCGCGCCACGCCAGGTGCCGATCATGAACTCCGGGTCGATCGCGTCGCAGGAGTCGAACAGCTCGAGTGCCTCGGCGGTGTCGGTGGGAATGGTGGTCAGGATCTCGCGCACGTCCATGTCGCCGATCCTACGGCCAAAGACACAAATAGAGAAGAATGTTGCAATGTCAGGAGGTCGAACCTGCGGCAACTCCGCGCTGCGCGTCGTTGCCGTCGGGTTGGGAGGTGAGCCACGCGACCGCGAAGGCGCCCGCGATCGCACCGACGAAACCGACGTAGGCGAGCCACCCGAGTCCGTCGACGGCGCGGTCACCGAGGAACAGCACACCGATCACCGACGGAATGCCGACCTCGCCCACCACCAGAACGGCGGTGACGGCGTTGACCGGACCGAGCTGGAGCGCGACCGTCTGCACGTAGAACGCAAGGGCGCCGGCGAGGGCGATGGTCCAGGCCGCCGGATCGGTCAGCAGCGCCGCGGGGTCGAATGGGTGCACGCCGTCGAGAACGCGCACCGCCACCGCGAGGGCTCCGTACATCGCGCCGGCGAGCGCCCCCGCGAGGATCGCGCCGCGCCTTCCGAGGAGGTGCACGACGATCAGGCCCACGACCGCGACCACCGTCGACACGATGAACAGAGCCCAGTGGAAGGCCATGTCGTGGGCGGTCGCGGCCTCATGCGACGCCGACGCGCCGAGCATGCAGAGTGAAGCGACGACGATGCCCATCGCGGCCAGGTCCCGGCCACGCAGCTTGGTCCCGAGCAGGACGCTGCCGAGAAGCGCGGTGACGATCAGGTTCCCGGCGACAATCGTCTGTGCGAGGAAGAGCGGGAGCAGTCGTGCGGCGACGGCGCCACCGGCGAAACCGAGGACCACCATGAGGGTGCCGACGAGGAAGGCCGGGTCGCGGAAGGTGTCGAGCGTCGAACGCAACGACGGCCCGCCCTTGGCCGTGACACCGGCGGCGTCGGGTCCGGCGGCGTTCCGGGCGCCGAGTGCGCGAAGGACCGTCGACAGTCCATAGGCCACCGCGGCAAGCGATGCCGCCACTATTCCGATCGTGAACACCGTATGAAGGTATAGGCCCTCGTGGTCCGATGTCCGGGTTCCGCGCCGGGTCCGGTGCGTCCGTCGCGCCGGAATAGTCGCCGACCGAGGGCAGTTGCCCAGACCATGACCACCTCTGAGTACGACCCGCGCGACCTTCTCGCCGAATCACGTCTCGGCGTTCTCGCCACCATCAAGTCCTCCGGCCTGCCGCAGCTTTCGCCGGTGACCCCGTTCTACGACCGCGACGCGGACACGATCTACGTGTCGATGACCGAGGGACGGGCCAAGACGGTCAACCTCCGCCGCGATCCGCGCGCGGCGCTCGAGGTCACCGGACCCGACCGTTACACCTGGGCGACCGCAGAGGGCGATGTCACGCTGATCGGGCCGGGCGCCGATCCCCACGGCCCCGAGGTGGAGGCACTGGTCGACTACTACCGGAAGGCCGCCGGCCAGCACCCGGACTGGGATGAGTACCGCAGCGTGATGGTGTCGGATCGGCGCGTGTTGATGGTGATGTCGGTCAAGCGGGTGTACGGCGAGCGGCTTCGCTGATCCACGCCTGGGCTTCCTTGCGATGAGGACCGTGGTTGTCCTCGATGTAGGCCACAGTGGAGACATGACCAGAGAGATCCAGGTGACATTCGACTGTGCTGATCCCGCGGCCCTCGCGGCGTTCTGGGCCGAGGTGCTCGGGTACCGGATCCAGGCGCCGCCTGCGGGATTCGGCACCTGGGACGCCGCACTGGAGGCGATGGGCATCCCGGAGGAACGCCGAAACGATGCGTCGGCGGTGATCGACCCCGACGGTCGGGGTCCGCGGATCTTCTTCCAGCGCGTTCCGGAGGGCAAGACCGCGAAGAACCGGGTGCACCTCGACGTCCGGTCGGCTCCGGGCCAGGCAGGCGACGAACGCATGGCGTCCCACGAGGCCGAGGCGGCACGACTCGTCGCGCTGGGGGCGACGCGGGTCCGACGAGTCGAACCCGAACCCCCGCTCAGCGCCGGGCACATCGTCATGCTGGACCCCGAGGGCAACGAATTCTGCTTGGACTGACCGCATTTCGTAGAGAACGACGGTGCTATGTCCCCACGTTCTCTACCGATTCCCGGCCCGTCAGCGGTATGTCGCCCGCCAGACGCAGGGTGCCGTTCAGGTCGGGTTGCTCGAAGGTGACCCGCGCGTCCCGGCCGTCGACGATCAGGGATGCGATGGTGTTGCCGAACAACGGGCCGACCTCGCTGTGCCATCGGACCGGGAGCTCCGGTGAACCGCGGAAGCTCGCCCAGCGTCGGACGACCTGCGCGATGCGCGGCGACCAGCCAAGGCGGAACACGCTTTTCATGTATGGGGGTATGGCGTTGTGCACCGGCGAGCACGCCAGCTGAAACACGGCCGCGCTCGTGGGCTCGTCGAATTCGGCTCGTGCGGCGTAGCTGTGGTGGACGTCGCCCGACAAGACGCTGACGGTCGCCGGTCCGGCCGTCCCGTTGCCGCGCCCGGCGACACCGCTGATCATCCGGCTCAGCCGGGTGAAGGAATCGAAGAAGGCCGGCCAGTGCTCCAGATCGGCGCCCTGCCGGATCTTCTCGGCCAGGCTGCCGACCCAGCCGTCGTGCCGGGCCCCGATCTCGTCGAGAGTCTCGACGTCGCTGAGGACGGGCGGGAGCAGCCACGGTAACGACGACCCGAGCACCAGGTGGTCCACCGACTCGATGTCGTCGTTCACCTGGCGTTCGACCCACTCGAATTCGGTGTCACCCAGCATCTTCCGTGCGCCGTCGGCGAGGATGCGGCCGTTGCGCGAGTCGATCATCGTCAGACGGGTCGCACCGAGGTCCCATCGGAAGCTGAACCGAATCCCCTTGACGCCGTCGGTTTCGGCGTCGGCACGGTCGGCGAGGTCGAGCAGATACGGCCAGCAGTCCCCGTCGATCTCCTTCACCGTGCGGTAGTCCGCGGAGGCGGCCAGTTCGGCAGGCGACAGGTTGCCCAGATGCTGGTACACCCAGTACGACGCGAGTCCGGCCCGGATCCGGTCACGCCACCACGGTTTGTCGTCCATCTCGCGGCGCCAGGTGTCCGAGGTGTTCCAGTCGTCGCGAATGTCGTGATCGTCGAAGATCATCGCGGTCGGGACGGTGGACAGGACCCAGCGGATCTCCGGGTCGCCCCAGGTGTGCCGGTAGAGACCTTCGTACTCCTGAAAGCTCACCACCTCGTCGGACGGGCCGGCCGTCGCGGTCCTGGTCGACTCGAGTCTCTCCTTGACCTGTGGGGTCAGTTCGTCGGCGTAAACCTGGTCGCCGAGCAGGATGAGCGTGTCCGGCCACGCTGCGACGGGCAGGTGGCGCATGCGAACGGCGTAGCAGTCCAACGCGTCGAGGCCGAGTTTCCGGTCGATCTTCGGGTCCTCGGCCCGGGGGTACCGGCAGGATCCGAAGACGAACCGGTGATGATGGGCGGACGCGGGGCCACGGGTGCGGATGACGCTGGCCGGAAAGGTCGAATCCGGTAGCGGCCACTCCTGGGAACCATCGATGGTCACCGTGTACTCGGTCGTGGTGTCCGGGATCAGTCCGGTGATCTCGACCAGGGCGTAGTGGTTGCCGAGAACCTCGAAGGTGTGTGTTCGGCTGCCGAGGATCTCGACCTCTGCCGGTGCCTCGGTTTGGACCCAGACCAACGCGGATGTCTCGTCGACGTGCCGCAGGATCGGTCCGAGCATCAAGGCCATGCGACCCAGCGTAAGCCTCTCGGCCCTCGGTCGGGTCGGTCTCTGGTGACGTGGGATGCGATCGAGTCCGGACGTCCGCGTCCTAGGCTGACGAACGGACGTGCCGGGGCGACGACGAGGTGGAGATCGATGACGAGCAGTACCGACCTGGACGCGACTGTTGCCGAGGTACTCGCCGAGCTGGCCGATCTCGAGGACCCGAGGATCCGTACGGTCAACGAGACGCACGGCGACGACCACGGTGTGAACCTGACCAGATTGCGGGCCGTCGCCAAACGACTCAAGACCCAACAAGATCTGGCGCTGGCGCTGTGGGCCACCGGCGACACGGCAGCTCGGCTGGTCGCGCTGCTCATCTGCCGGCCGAAGGCCTTCGACGCCGCGCAGCTCGACACGATGGTCCGCGAAGCCGGACGCCCCAAGGTGCACGACTGGCTGGTCAACTACGTGGTGAAGAAGAGCGGGCACAAGGAGGAGCTGCGCCTCGCGTGGATGGACGACGCCGATGAGGCGGCGCTCAGCGCGGGTTGGGCCCTCACGACCGAGCGAGTGGCCAAGAAGCCCGACGGTCTGGACCTCGTCGAGCTCCTCGACACCATCGAGGCGCGGATGAAGGACGCTCCCCAACGCCTGCAGTGGGCGATGAACACCTGCCTGGCGACGATCGGCATCGAGCATTCCGAACTCCGCACTCGCGCAATCGGAATCGGGGAGCGACTGAGGGTGCTCGAGGACTATCCGACGTCGCCGGGATGCATCTCGCCCTACGCGCCGGTCTGGATCACGGAGATGGTCGCGCGCCAGGAGGTCTGACTGTGATCAAGCGGTCCGCGGACCACGCGGGACGGTATGCGGTGCTCTATCCGGCCATCGCCGAGGCCTCCCGACGCTGCGACGCCGAGTACATCGGCCTGATCGACGTCGGACGGCCCCTCGGACTGAATCTCAACGTCGACCGCGTGGGGATCTCCTATGGCGACGATCAACATCTGGGTGACGCATCGTCGCCGGTACAGGTGGACTGCTCGGTGGTGGGCGGCGGTCGAGTGCCGAGAACGCCACTGCCGGAGGTCGATGCACGGATGATCCTCGACCGTTCGCCGCTCGACGCCCGAGACCCCGGCGACCGCGACCGGATCCGGCAGGTCATCGAGGACTGGTCTGTTCTCGAGGCCGAGATCGGTCTGGCGGAATCGAGTTCGCCGGAACGCATTTCGGGAAATCCGGTCACGACGCTGTCAGAAGCGGTCGCACGTGTCCCGGACCGTGCGCTGCCCGTCGTTCTCACGACGTGGTCGCTGTCGCGGTTCACCCCGGAGAGGCTACGCCGCTTCGTCTACGCGGTGGGGGAGGCTTCCGCCGTGCGGAGAGTGGCCTGGGTGTCCGTCGAGGGAGTCGGTGTCGCGCCGACCGTACCGACGCTCGGGGACCGCCCGGCCTCGGGACATAGCATCATCGGCGTCACGGTCTTCGAGCCGTCAATGACACTGCTGCGCTCCGAGTTCGCCGGCGACGCGCTCGGCCGGTGCTGGTCCCGCGGAAAGCTGTTGTCCTGGTTCGCGTGACGGCGCACGTACCGAGTCGAACGACGCATCCGGCTCGTCTGCTTCTGCTCGTCGGTCTGTCCGCGCGAGTGTCGACACGGCGATCGACATCGCCGCGATCGCCGCGGCTACCACGAATGCGGCGCCATAACCCGCGGCGGTGATGATGGCGCCGAGGGCGGTGGCGCCCACGGCCTGCCCGAACACCATCGCGATGAACAGGAGTGCGGTGCCGGCCGCGGACCGAGTGGCGTCGATGGTCGAGGTCCAGGCGATGAGTGCCGACGTCGACGAGGTGAACCCCCACCCGAACAGGAGGCATCCGACGAGCGCGACCGCCATCTGTCCAGGGGCGGCAGCGACGAGGAGGATACCGGCCGTCATGGTCGAGCAGCTGAGGGTCCACGCACACGTCGCAGTCCACTTCGCCAGCGGAATCGCGGTTCCTGCCACGGCGGCACCGCCGAACCCGATTATGATCCACGCGATGATCGTGCCGCTCTGCGACGACCCGCCGCTGTCGACGAGGATCGCGCGGCCGTACGTCCACATGGCGCTCGACGCCACGCCCAACAGGACTGCGGCGGTCAGTGCCGTTCGGTGACGACGGACCCAGTCCGCGGACATGGCATTTCCTTGCTCGTTCCGATCGGCGGGATCGGGCCGGTCGGCCGTCAGGAGAGCGATCGCGATGAGCACGGTGATCACGCCGATGACGGCCCAGGTGAGTCGCCATCCGGGGAGGAACAGCAGCGCCAGCAAGCCGGCGCCGACAAGGCCGGGGCCGGTGCCGGAATTGACCATCGACTGCGCCCGATCGATGCGCTTCGCGTCGATGTTGCGCCTGACGACACTCACCATCGCGGGCGACGCCAGGCCTGCCCCGACCGACGCGATCACGGCACAGAGTCCGAAGACAACCAGATGCGCCGCTGCGGCCATACCCCAGACACCGCCGGCCGCGGTCGCCGTGGCGACGACGATCAACATGCGCGGGCACTGTCGTCCGAAGAGGAATCCGCACAGCGCGGCCAGGCAGTAGACCAGCGACGATCCCGCGGAGATGTATCCCGCCCCGGCCGAGTCGAGGGCCAGGTCTGTCTGGATGTCGGGCAGGAACAGTCCATAGGCGAGTCGCACCAGCCCGTAGGTCGCGGCGATGAACGCGATACCGGTCACGATGACCAGCCATTCGCGATCCAGACCAAACGAAAACGCTCGTTTCATATTTTCGATACTAGGCTGATGGCCATGCCGGTGCGCAAGAGCTCCGAGGAGAAACTGCTCGACGCAGTTGATGACCTGGTGTTCTCGCGTGGAATCGAGACGACACCCGTCGACGCCATCCTCGCGCGTGCGGGTGTGTCGGCCGCGACGCTGTACAGGGGTTACCGCAGCAAGGAGGCGCTCGTCGCCGCCTCGCTCGAACGACGACACGAACGCTGGCGCGAGACATGGGGGAGCGCGATCGCCGCCGCGGCCGACGGCGAGGGCCGACTGCTCGCCATCTTCGACGCCATCGACGAGTTCGCCGCGCGGCCGGACGGCGCGCGATGGTGCGCGTTTCTCGGAACCGCGGCCGAGATGTCCGACCCGCCGGCCGAGATCGCCGAGGCGGTCTCGCGCGACACCGACTACATGCGCGAGACGCTGCGCGATCTCGCCGCACGAGTGCCGTGCGCGGACCCGGACCACCTCGCCGAACAGATCCTCGTCGTCGTCACCGGCGAACTCGCGATGCGTCTGCGGGACAACCCGTTACGGAAGTCGACGCTCGGCCGGGAGGTCGCCACGACCCTCATCGCGAACGCGGGCACATCTACTACGAATTGAGTACCCGTCGGCGTACTGCGGTTCGAGTACTGGCGAACCGACTCACTCGAAGTACGAGGCGTACTTGCTGTAGGGCACCTGGCCGTCGGGACTCGCCGTGATCGCGGCGGCCACCGGCTGCGGGATGGGCGCCCAGTAGGCGGGCATCGCGGCAGCCAGCGACGGTTTGACGATGTAGAGCAGCGCGAAGTTCACGATCCAGAGCGGGGGAGCCATCGACATGCCGACGGTGCTCGTCAACCCGGCCTTGGTGTTCGTCACCAGCTGCGCGGTTCCCGACATCTGTTGCGCGACAAAGCCGAATGGGACCTCGATGGTGTACGCCGACCGATAGAGCGCAATCAGGCTGTCGGTCGCTCCGTTGTTCCGCAGCCACGTACCGACGTAGCCCCCGGGGGCGATCAGCGAATTGACCTGTCGCGTGGGCGCACTCGCGTTCGCGGGACTCTGCAGCATGCCCTGCGCGTCGACGTACAGGCCGTAGCTGCCGACGACGGAGTCGCCGAACATCGGGCGACCGGTGGTGTTCGTCAGGATGAGCAGGCAGGCGTCGATGATCTTGGCGGCGTCGCGGCTGCCGCCGATACCGCCGCCGGTGAGGAGTGCACGGTACTGCTGTTCGGACAGTGCATCTTTCGGCGACAAACCGATGGCGGCGGCCACCCGATCGGCGGCCGCGGGACCGAGTGGTCGGTTCAATTGCGACGGGTCGGTGAGCTTGGGTGGCGCGACGCGCTCGAAGGCCGGAGCGCCCGAGAACGGAAGGTCGAAACCGGTTGTACTCCCCGGGGCCGCCGCTGCTCTCGGGGCGATGCCGACGGTGAGGGCGAGCGCCGCGACCATTGCGAGGACCACGGCAACGGGCCCGGATCGCAGCCGCGCGACGGGGTGACGGTGAAGTGGAGAGACCTCGATGTGCATGTGGGACCTGCCAATCGCGCCGACCTGTGAGTTGGCCAAGTGAAACCCGTGGTCACCGAGGTGTCAATAGTCCGCGCGGCCGACAGCGCCGTCGAAGAAGCCGCCGGTTCGCGGGTGAGCTCGCGAACCAGCGGCCGGTCCGGGTCAGATCAGACCGAGAGCCAGCATCGCATCGGCCACCTGGGTGAAGCCCGCGATGTTCGCGCCCATCACGTAGTTGCCGGGAGCGCCGTACTCCTCGGCGGTGTGCAGGCAGTGATCGTGGATGGAGGTCATGATCTCGGAGAGGCGCTCCTCGGTGTAGCCGAAGCTCCACGAGTCGCGAGATGCATTCTGCTGCATCTCGAGTGCGCTCGTGGCCACGCCGCCGGCGTTCGCCGCCTTACCGGGCGCGAAGCTGACGCCCGCTTCGCCGAAGATGCGTACGGCCTCGGGGGTGCAGGGCATGTTCGCGCCCTCGGCGACGATGCGGACCCCGTTCTTGACCAGCTGTGCGGCGTCGGCGCCGTTCAGTTCGTTCTGCGTCGCGCACGGGATCGCGATGTCTGTGGGCACGTTCCACAGCGAGCCTTTGGTGACGAACCGCGCCGAGGGGCGGGCGTTCACGTAGTCGCCGATGCGACCCCGCTGGACGTTCTTGATCTCCTTGAGGAGTTCCAGGTCGATGCCCGCTTCGTCGACGACGTAACCGCTCGAGTCCGAGCAGGCGACGACGCGGCCACCGAGCTGCTGGATCTTCTCGATGGCATAGATGGCGACGTTCCCCGAGCCGGACACGACAACCGTCTTGCCGTCGAGTTTGTCGTCCACTGCGGCGAGCATGTCGCGAACGAAGAAGACCGCGCCGTAGCCGGTGGCCTCGGTGCGCACCTGCGACCCGCCCCAGGCGAGTCCCTTGCCGGTCAGGACACCGGACTCGTATCGGTTGGTGATGCGCTTGTACTGGCCGAACAGGTAACCGATCTCGCGGCCGCCCACGCCGATGTCACCGGCGGGAACGTCGGTGTACTCACCGATGTGGCGGTAGAGCTCGGTCATGAAGGACTGGCAGAACCGCATGATCTCGAGATCCGACTTGCCCTTGGGGTCGAAGTCCGAGCCACCCTTGCCGCCACCGATCGGCAGGCCGGTCAGTGCGTTCTTGAAGATCTGCTCGAAGCCGAGGAACTTGACCACGCCGAGGTAGACGCTGGGGTGGAAGCGGAGGCCGCCCTTGTAGGGGCCGAGCGCCGAGTTGAACTCGACGCGGAATCCGCGGTTGACCTGTACCTGGTTCTGGTCGTCGATCCACGGCACGCGGAAGATGATCTGCCGCTCCGGTTCGGTCAGACGCTTGATGATGCCGGCGTCGGCGTAGTGCGGGTGCTTGGCCAGGACGGGTCCGAGGCTGTCGAAGACCTCACGAACGGCCTGATGGAACTCGGCCTCCCCGGGATTGCGGGTAATCACCTGTTCGTACAGATCGCTGATCTTCTCGTCGAGCACGACCACGGTGGCCACCACTTCCTTTTCGATTTCTCCAGGGAACGCCGGTGCACCCTGAACCGGGTCACCACCCCGCAGCCTATCGAGCGGCAGGAAGTATCTATAAATCCACTCGGCGCCGCGCCCAGGCGACGATCGCCGGGAAGTTCTCGGGGGCGCAATCCGACGCGCTCGTCACAAGATAGAAAGCCGAGGTCAGAGCGTTTCCATTGACGGCGGCCTCGTAGCCTGCGACACGCGCGACGTGTCGGGCACGCTCTCGTGCGACCTCGGTCTCACCCGGTGTTGATGCCTCGGCGACCACGAGCAAACCGAGCCTGCGGGCGTTGGACGCGGCAGTCAGCACGGCGTCTGTCAGTTCGTCCTCCTGCCGCCGTTCGAGCCGACGGCCACGCCAGTCCCACCATCTGCGCCGCGGCCGTGGCGCGCGACCCAGCACGGCGATGCACGACCTCGCCCCGACCGGTATGCGCCGCGCCGGGACAGGGTCGTAGCGGTCATCGCGAACCCCCGGGCCATCGAACCCGAGGTCCACGACCTCGATGCTCAACCCGTGGTTGCGGAGGGTTCGGCACAGCCTGGTGGTCAACGCGCCCGGTCGTCCGATGACGAGGACATCGGCAGTCGCCGTCGGGTTCCGAGTCGGAAGCGCGGACGGCCGAAGGTCGCTCGACGAGACCTCTGCCGGTCGTGCGCCGGCCCTCATCGGGGCGCCGCCGGACGGGCGCGACCGCGAGCACACGGCCACGCTGCGTCAGAGAAGCTCGATCCGGTGGTCTTTCACCGCTACCGTGCTCTCCTGCCCGTTGGGCAGCCGATAGGTCCGAACATCGCCGACGTCGGCGCCCAGCACCGCACGTCCGAGCGGTGAGTCGGGTGAACAGACGTCCATCCCCAGCAGGGCATACTGCTCCGGAGGTCCCACCAGGAAGGTGGTGACGTCGGTCGGATCGTCATCGAAGACGACCGTGACGACCGAGCCGACCTGCACGGTGCCGTCCGCTGCCGGTTCGGCGTCTGCCGTGGACAGGGCGGCATACAGCTGTGCGAGATGCCGGTCGAGGGTCTCGAGGCGCGCCAGGGCGCGGTGGTAGGCGTCGTTGTTGTCCAGATCGCCGGCGGCGCGGTGATCGAGGACCTCGGCACTGACGACGGCTCGATCGCGGATCTCGGCGGCCAGTTCGCGCTCCAGCAGATGTCGGGTCAGGCGGGCCCTCGGGGCAGGTGTTGCGGTGGTCATCGTTGCTTCCTCTGCTTCAGTGGCAAGAGAGTGTTGACGTCCCGGTCAGGACGTCGCGATCAGGGGCCTCGCGCGGAGCTCGAGCATCGGATGGCGTGCCGCGATCTCCGCACGCGCGATGTGGTCCAGGTCGGTGCTGAGGGTCAGAATCCAGGGCACCGACTCGGCTGCCCCGCCCGCGGGCGATCCGACCCCCGAACTCGAGTCCCACGGATCGAGCTCGAGATCGCCGAGAATGTCCCGCGACAGGCTTTCCAACTTCGATGCGGTGAGCCGGCCCGACGGATCCGCGAACGCGAAACAGGCGTCCTTGCCCACCGGCACGCCGAAGTCGTCGACATCGTTTTCCCGATGCCACTGCCGGCGCAGGAGCAGAGAGTCGGAATCCTCGACGACAAGCGAAGACTTCACCGATTTCGGAAAAGCGTTGAATGCGCGCGACGACGCCTGGTCGAGAAATTTCCTCACCCGACTCTTCGATGCGCAGACTCGGATACGACATTCCATGACAACCGCTTGCACGGCGACTCTCCCTTTCACTGAAAACCGGCCTGTCGGGCCGGTGTCACGGACTCTAGCCGAAAAAAATATAAAAGCCAGTCGGCGCCGACCCCGGGCGACCGGTCTGTGAGATCTGCTGTTCAGCAGCAGATTCGGCGACTGGACTTTTATTTTTTCTGGGCTATGGTCACGGAGGTGAGTGGGTGCCCAACCCCACTTCATCATTCATGTCAGCGAGGAATCATGGCAGAGAAGAATTCCAGTTCGAAAAAACGCCGCCAAGAGTTGAAATTGCGACGCGAGAAGAAGCGTGCGAGTGAAGACAGCTCGATCATCCGAAAACGGAAGAATGTGGGATGACGTGGATCAGAACACGCGCCTCGCAGAGGTTCTCACGTATCTCCACGACCGTTTCTCGACGCTGGCCGCGGTCGAGCGGCCGCAGTCGGAGCTCCTTCGCGGATTCCGGGCGGGCATGACGTTTGCACGTGTCTGCGTCCTCGACGAGATCACGACCGAGTCTCTCCGTCCCGACGCGTTCGTCGGCGCAGCTGTGTACTCAGGGGGTCTGCGCCGGGACTTCGACATCATCCAGGGACTGGCAGACCGGCTCGAGCGAGAGGGTCGGTGGGCCGCCGACCCCGATGACAGTGAGTTCCGGGTCGGCTACCACGCCGCGTTGGGGATCGCCCGCCATCACCTCGACGTGGCTCGCCGGACGCTCGACATCCAGGAAGCGCCGGCGGGAGTGCACCGGCCGGTCCGCAGCCGATCCCGACGAGCCGCGGCCCTCACCGCCGGATAGGCGCACCTGTGCGTGGGACGGGGCGCGAGGAGCACGTCCCACGCACGGCGCTGGTCGGATACGGTCAGCGTCGGACGCCGAGGCCCTTGGCGATGGTCGGCCACGCACGGTGGAGGTCTTGGTTCCAGTAGCCCCAGGAGTGCAGTCCGGACCTGAAGTCGTAGGTGACCTTCACGCCCGCCGCGTCGGCCCGACGCTTGAAACTCTGCGTGCACTGGAGAACGACACCTTCGAGAACACCGCCCACCGGGGAGGCGAGGCCGGCGATGCCAAGCGATGGATCGGGCAATCCGTTGCCGACGGCGACGTACATCGGCTTGCCCTTCAGTACCTCCACATGAGCGGCCGGGTTGTGGTCGTCCCACGTCGAGTGGCCCACCGGTCCCCACATGTTGTCGGGGTTACCGCCGCGGGTCGACACCGACGCGGCCGTGGCCTGACGGTATTCGGGTGAACCCTGGTCGAGGCAACCGCTGAACGCCGCGACACCGCGATAGAGGTCGGGATGGCGGACGGCGATCGACATCGCGCCCAGAGCGCCCATCGACAGTCCGCCGATGACATTGCGACCGTTGCCGTTGAAGCGCTTGTCCATCAGCGGGGGCAGTTCCTCGGTCAGGAACGTCTCCCATTTGTTCCGTCCCAGAACAGGATCGGTCTTCTGCCAGTCGGTGTAGTACGCGGCCATGCCGCCGATGGGCATGACGACGTTGACCGGTTTGTCTTCCATGAACTTCACGATGTCGGTCTGGAACGTCCAGCCGCTCTGCGTGTAGTTGGTGTAGATGCCGCCGTCGATCCCGTCGAGAAGGTACAGAGTCGGGCGGGGCTTCTCACGATCTCGGGGGAGCAGCACGCTCACCCGAACGGGTCGCTCCATGGCGGCCGAGTAGACCGTCACGGTCGAACGCGTGGGCGTCGTCGGCGACACCGACAGCACGCGCGTCACCTCACGACTCGGCGTAGTGCTCGGCGCCGCGGCGACCGATCCTCGGACGGCCAGGCTCGCGGTCATGACGACGACGCCCACGCACGCGAGTACGACGGCTCTCTGCCAGATCGACATTTCTCCCCCTACTGCTTTCCGACGGTGCGCCCCCACGCTCCGCGTCGGCGATATCCGCTCAATCATGTACTAGACGCCGCCGACCCGCCGAGGTATTGGACGAGTGTCCGCGTGTCCGCCACCTGAGCTTCGCCGAATATCGTCCGAACGGACTAGCACGACCGTCTGGAGTGGACCCTGGTGCTCGTGTTTGCGTCGAGATCGCGCGGGTACCCGTTCGTGACCAGGGCCGGCCCCATCGAGTGGGCTCATCAACGCGGCCGATCTGAACCACCGACATCGGAAGGACGGTTCTCAGTGAGCACCTACGTCACCGCGAATCCCACCACTGGCGTCACCGACCGGGAGTTCCCCGGTCTCGCCGACAACGAGATCGACGGGCTCGCGGCACGGTCGCTCGAAGCTTTCGAGAGCTGGCGGCGCACCGAGGTCGCGGAGCGTGCGGCCATCCTGTCCCGGACCGCGGATCTGTACGAGCAGCGTGCGGACGAGCTGGCGTCGACGATCACGACCGAGATGGGCAAACCGGCCAAGGAGGCGGCAGGTGAAGTGCAGCTCGCCGCCGACATCTATCGCTGGTACGCCGACCATGGCCCGGACCTGCTGGTCAGCGAGGAACTCGATCCGCAGGGCGCCGAGTCGTCGATCGTGCAGACGGCGCCGATCGGGCCGCTGCTCGGTGTGATGCCGTGGAACTACCCGTACTACCAGGTGGCCCGGTTCGCAGCTCCGAACCTGCTGGCCGGCAACACGATCGTCCTCAAGCATGCGTCGATCTGCGCGGCGTCGTCGGCGTTGATGGCGGAGATCCTGCACGATGCCGGGGTGCCGCAGGACGTGTATGCGAACGTGTACGCGAGCAGCGACCAGGTCGCGGAGCTCTTGGCGCATCCGGCCATCCGCGGGGTGTCGTTGACCGGCAGTGAGGGTGCCGGCGCCGCGGTGGCCAAGGTCGCCGCCGAGAATCTCAAGAAGTCGGTCCTCGAGCTGGGCGGCTCGGACCCGTTCATCCTGCTCGACTCCGCTGACATGGCCCGGACCACTACGATCGCCGCGCGGGCCCGGCTGTCCAACGCGGGCCAGGCCTGCAACTCGCCGAAGCGATTCATCGTGCTCGACGAGCTCTACGACGACTTCGTGCAAGGGCTGGTCGAGAAGTTCGAGGCGACGACGGTGGGGGACCCGGGCGATTCGTCGACGCGCATGGGACCGCTGTCGTCGATCTCGGCACGCGACACCGTCGCCGACCAGGTCAAGACCGCGGTGGACCAGGGTGCGACGCTGCGGACCGGCGGCGCCGCGCTCGATCGTGACGGTGCCTTTTTCCAGCCGACCGTGCTGACCGATATCACTCCGGACATGGATGCCTACGCCGAGGAGATCTTCGGCCCGGTGGCCATGGTCTACAAGGTGTCCTCGGCCGACGAGGCCGTCGCATTGGCGAATGACGTCGAGTTCGGTCTGAGCGGTTCGGTGTGGAGCACCGACACCGCGAAAGCCGAGGAGGTCGCCGACCGACTCGAAGTGGGTATGGCCTACGTGAACGAGCACGGCACCACGCTGCCGGGTCTGCCGCTCGGCGGCGTCAAGCGGTCGGGCTACGGCCGCGAACTCGGACGTTGGGGCCTGGGCGAATTCGTCAACACCAAGCTGCGGCGCACGGCAGCGAAGTAGTTCGCCGGAACCCGCGGAAGTTTGGACAAGACCGGGGGTTCCTGTAAGCGCCCCGGCCTCTGGTTCGACAAGCGGGTTACAGCACCGCGTGAACGTGAGCCCGAGACTAGCAGGTGGATTCGTCTTCCGACGAATCCGTGATCGGGTACTCATCGCCGCGAGCGGTTGACCCTCACCTCGACATCCTCGGGGTCGAGGGTCTTCTGCTCGCCGGTCACCACCCCGACGCGAACCGGATTCCGGGATGCGTCGGTGATCGTGAGCGGTGCGCCGTCGGGCTGGAGATGCTCGTTTCCCCACTGCATCAGCGACATGACGACCGGGAACAGGTCGCGGCCCATGTCGGTGAGCAGATACTCGTAACGGACCCGCTGGCCAGGCTCCTGATAGGGGACCTTCGAGAAGACGCCCGCCTCGGTCAGCTCTTTCAACCGGGCCGACGCGACCGCATCGGTGATGCCGACCCGGCGGGCGAACTGGTCGAACCGGGTCGCGCCGTAGAACGCCTCGCGCAGGATCAGGATCGCTGATCGGGTACCGACCAGCTCGACCGCCTTGGCGATCGAGCAATGCGTCGCCTCCCACCGATCTCGTTCCGCGAGCGGTCCCACCAGCTTCATCATGTGCTCCATCCTACCCTGACTTGACAAGTCCATAGTCAGGGCGTAGACCTCTGACTATGGCAGACAAAAGTCAGCCACACGGGGATCGTCGTCGACGATCCGACACCGATGGAGGTCAGACATGGCAACTGCAGTCATCGTGGACGCGGTACGCACGCCGATCGGCAAGGGGAAGCCGTCGGGCGGGCTCCACGACGTCCATCCGGTCGACTTACTCGCACACAGCCTCCGGGCGATCGTCGACCGTACTGGCCTCGATCCGGCCGAGATCGACGACGTGATCACCGGAGTCGTCAGTCAGGTGGGTGAGCAGAGTTTCAACATCGCACGGCGCGCCCTGCTGGCAGCAGGTCTTCCGGAGTCGGTGCCCGGTGTGTCGATCGACCGCCAGTGCGGCAGCGGTCAGCAGGCGATCGCATTCGCCGCCCAGGGGATCATCGCGGGCACCTACGACGTGGTCGTGGCCGCAGGGGTCGAATCGATGTCACGGGTGCCGATGGGTTCGGCCGCGGCCGGGACGTCGGACCTGAACGGTGTCGCGTTCGACGAGCGCTATCCCGACGGGCTCGTCGGGCAGGGGATCTCCGCGGAACTCATCGCCGCCCGGTGGGGAATCGCCCGCACCGCGATCGACGAATTCTCCCTTCGGTCACACGAATTGGCGGCGCAGGCGACCAAAAACGGGATGTTCGACGACGAGCTCGCACCGATCTCCGGTCTGACCGCCGACGAGGGGATCCGGTTGGGCGGCACCCTCGAGAGTCTGGCCGCCCTGCGGCCCGCCTATTACGACGAGGCGATCGCGCGGCGATTCCCCGAGATCGACTGGAGGATCACCGCCGCCAGTGCCAGCCAGATCAGCGATGGTTCGGCCGCCGTCCTCGTCATGAGCGAGGAGAAGGCGGCGGAGCTCGGGTTGCGGCCGCGGGCACGGATCCACACCATCGCGGTCGCCGGCGACGATCCGCTCCTCATGCTCACCGCGATCATCCCGGCGACCCGAAAGGTACTCGCGCGCAGCGGACTCGACCTCGCCGACATCGACCTGTTCGAGGTCAACGAGGCCTTCGCTCCGGTTGTCCTGGCCTGGGCACAGGAGCTCGGCGTCGACCTCGACAAGGTGAACGTCAACGGCGGGGCGATCGCACTCGGTCACCCGCTGGGAGCCAGCGGTGCCCGCCTGGCGACCACCGGGCTGAACGCGCTGGAACAGCGGGGCGGACGATTCCTGCTCCAGACGATGTGTGAGGCAGGCGGTCTCGCGAACGCGACGATCTACGAACGCCTCGGCTGAGTCGCGCAGGCGCCGGTCGGTGTCAACTGTCGGTGTGGCGTGCGCGCTCGACGGCCGCCGCCACACCGTGGTGCCACGGGACGCCATGCCCGGGCAGGACGGACTTCGCGCCGGTGGCGGCGAGTGCGTCGAGTGAGTCACGGTTCCGCTCGAAGTCGGCGGTTGCCGACCCGGCGATCAGCCGGGGCCCGTGCGCCCCGGTATACGGATCGAGGGTGACCAATGCGTCGCCGGCGATGACCGCATCGCGGTCGGGAAAGTAGAGGGATACGTGGCCGAAGGTGTGCCCGGGCGTCGGGATCACCTCGGCCCCTCCCGGGAGCTCGCCGTTGTCGGCGAAGGCGGACACATGGGCTTCGTCTATTCCGCGGACCCTGAAGGCTCCGGCAAAGGCCATGCGACTGAGCAATTTCCACGACGGCGGGTTGCGCAGCGGAACTCCGACGCGCGTGGCGTTCTGGTGCGCGTACCGATAGGGATGAGCGGCGAGCCACACATCGTCGCGATGGATGTGGACCGGGATGCGCCACTGTTTGGCCAGGCGTCGTGCGGTGCCCACATGATCGAAATGCCCGTGGGTGACGATCAATGCAGACACCGCATCGACGTCGTGGCCCAGATGGTGGATCGCGTCGACCAGGGGACCGTAGGAGCGGGGCAGTCCGGCGTCGACGATCACGAGTCGGTCGCCGTCCTCGACCAGGTACTGGTTGGTGTACGCGTGTTCGAGGCGATGGATTCCCGGTGCGACGTCGCGTTGGAAGACCATGCCTCAGCGTAACCCCAGGAACCGACGTCGGCGACCCACGGTTCGTCGAGTTGGTGGGCGAATCGTCCCTGGTGAGCCCGTGGTTCCGCGAGCTGTGGGCTCGCACGACGTCTTGCGGAGAAGCTGTCGCTGTTGTCCTCGGCGGCGCTGCCATCGGAGGGTTCTGACGCCGGTCGCAAACGGTCGGAACGGTGACGCGGGGCCGGGCTCGGTCCCACCGAATTTTCAGTTGGTGTACGGGATTTCGAGTGTCCGGGGGATGTCGCTGAGGTCCTCGTTGGCGATCGAAGTCGACAAGACCTCCCGAACAGTTGACCAATGGCCCTGTGACAGGGGGCTCCGCAGAGCGATTCTGTGAGAATGCAGGACTATGAAGTGCATGAGGAGTCCCGGACCGCCCAGGTGACAGCCGTTGCGAGGTCCACGATGGCAGTCGAGGAGATCGGGCCCTGGCTGAACAAGACCTACGGGGACATCGATCGCGTGCTGTCGGAACGTCAGGCGGGTCCCACCGGGCCGCCCTTCGCTCGCTATCGCATGCTCGGTGAAGGCCGATTCGAGATCGAGGCAGGGTTTCCCACGACGTCGCCGATCGACCCGGTCGGCGACGTCGGGCCCTCCGAACTACCGGGCGGGCAGGTCGCCGTCACCACCCACGCCGGACCCTACGACGCGATGGAGCCGGCGTACAAGGCTCTGGAGACGTGGGTGAACGAGCACGGCGGGAAGGCCGGCGATCCCTGGGAGGTCTACTTCAGTGATCCCTCCACCGATCCGGCGGGCTGGCGAACCGAGATCGTCCAGCCCTTTCGACCCACCGAACCGGAGTTGACGGCGGGTACCGGTCGCTGAGGCCCGCAGTTCGGGCGGCGTCGTAGCGGCGACGACCCCGGGAGGGTTCGTGACCTCGAGCGTTCGGCGAATCCGCAGTGGTCCGACCGCCAGGTGACCAGAAGCGCCAGAGCCGGCAGGAGTTCGGCGATGTCGGCCCAGTAGTACGTGAGCGCGACTAGGACGGCCCGGTTTGCGACGACGCTCGTTGCACTGCCGCTTCGAACGCTTGAACCCGGTGGCGGGACACGTCGTATCCCGTCCTGGCCAGGAGTGAGTCGCGCATCCCGGTGTTGACCCGGCCGGCGATACTCGTCCACCACGGCTTGTGACTACGGGGTAGATCCGCGAGCAAACGGTCGGAGGCGACGGTGAACACCGGTGCGAGTCGCAGGTAATCGGGACGGAACTCGCGAAGGTCACGGTCGGGGTATCGGTCCAGGTGAAGCGCGGCCAGCGCACGCGGTAGGTCGGCGTCGATGTGCGCGGCCACTCCCGCGAGGAGTCCTTTCACGACCGGCTCGTGCGGCCGGTCCGGATCGACGATCTCGCACGTCGACCACGCGCCCTGCCATGCGTCCTCGACTACACCCCCGTTGCGGTAGGCGTCGAGGTTGCCGGCGTAGTACCGGTGGAAGACCGGGATCAGGGCGAGGACCCAATCAGGGTGTGTGAGGCCGAGTTCCAGTCTTCCGGTGGCCGCCTCGATCATGGTTTCGGTGACGTACTGATAGACCCTGGCGAACCACTGCTTGGGGTCGTCCGCGCCGGCAAGCTCGTCGGCGATCTCCTGCTGCAACACACGGATCTCGAGGGCTGAGGAGACGAGGTCGTCCAGGTTGTGAGCGGTCCTCCGGGGAAGTTCGTCCGGAGAGGTCAGCGTCGCCGTGTCGAGGTCTCGGGCCAGCGACTCCATCTCCGTCAGCGAGCGCTGCACCTCGCGTCGGATCTGCCAAGCCATCAGATGCGACAACGGACGGGGGAAGAGCGTCATGTCCACCGTCCACTGCACCTCGACACCCTCCGAGGTCTCGACGACGCGCTGCTCGCCCCGATGTTCCACCAGCAGCGGACCCCCGTCGTAGACCCGGTAACGGAAAGTTCGTGGGAACTCTGCGTACTCGACGACTTCGCGGAGCCGGATCCTTCCGCCGGGGAGCGTGACCATCCGCAGCGCACCGGCGGTGTCGGGACGATCCTGCGGGCCGAGTGAGATAGGAGTGATCGGCGCGGTCGACCACCGGCACATCTGGTCAGGGTCGGTGAGTAGATGCCAGGCGGCCTCCGGGGTGCAGTCGAGGTTCTGCCGGAGGGTGAAAGTGGCGGTCATGCAACGGTCTCCAGGTGTCCTTTGTCAGCGGAGTCATAACGGTTCGAGGCGATACGGCGGAGGTCGAGCCCCAATCTCGAGGTGACGAAACGGAGTTCGCGGCGGGCCACCGCGTGCTCAGAGCCGAGCAGACCGAACCAGCGTGCGATCTCCCTGGACCGGATTGCCGGCCGAGCCAGGGTCACGAGGTGGTGCATCGGTGTGGAGCGCAAACCCATTGCGGTGGCGACCTCGTCGTCGACCCATCTCGCGGACACCGATTCGAACAGAGTCCGTAGGAACGGACGCGACAGGACGTGGACGATGTCGTTCAGTGGACCAGGTAGTCCGAGGTTGGTGCGATAGCCGTCGTCGAGAAGCGCTTTGACGAGTTCCCTGGACTCCGGCGGCGGTTCCAGGCGGAAGTCCTGCGCGATCCGATCGGTGCGGCGAGCGTCGCCGAAGTTGCGGGGGAGTCGGTGGTCCTCGATTCCCATCACCCAGCCGACCCACCTCCAGAGGTGGGTCATCGCTTCCATGTCAGCGCGCGTGTAATGGATTCCGAAGTCTTTGGCGACTCGCAGCGGCAAGACGAGGAAACCTGCGGTAATGGTCAATTGGGAGTAGGTCTGATTGATCGGGACGCCCCACTGCTCGTCGTCCCAGTGGCCGTGCATGTGGAGGTGATGCCGAACCATCGCATGCACCAGCCGGATTCGTAGCGTCTCCGACCATCCGGGTTCGCCGGGATCCATCATCCCCGGGGCGGTGGCCAGGGTGACCCATCGGCCGGTGGCGACGACGCGATCCCAGGTGCCCTCGGTCAAGCGGCCCGTGGCGACCAGCGGCCGGGTGAATCCGCGTGCCCGGTATCCGTAGATCAGTGACTGGTACAACGTGCTCGACTGGAGTGACCCGAAGCGCCACCAGGCCTCGGCACCCGCACGCGCGAGGGCGGGATCGAACCAGGAGGGAAGGTCCGTCGCCACCTCGAGGAAATGACGCAGTGCGGGTGGCGCATCGGAGATCTCGGTGGGGCTGTCGAGGGCCGCGGTGATGTCCGACCATGCCCAACCCCGGCCGGAATACATCTCCGCGATCACCGCATCGGCTGCGGCGTCGCCGAGCATCAGGCCGTCGGCCATCGCGTCGACCGCCTCGGGATGCTCGGCTCTCACGTCCGTCCAGTTGCGCGCACCGGTGATGGCGGCTGCGCGTTCGGGACTGACTGTCCACACCGAGGTCATAAAATACAGTGTGTCTTTTAGGTGCGCGTCGGTCAAGGTCTGCTGCTCGGTGCTGCGCCTCCCGCGCCTTCGAAGCCTGACCAGATGAGTCGATGCAAGTGGTCGACGAGGTCGGCACGAGGGATGCTTCGCGTTCGTGACCACCATCCGACGGCCGAGGAAACCGCTCCGACGAGGGCGTATGCCCAAGGTTCGGCGGGGGAGTCGTCTGCGCCGCGCGCCCGGAAACCGGCTCGCAGGATGTCTGCGACGGTTTCGACGATGGCACCGGGAGTGTTCTCGGCCGTCTGATCGAGTCGTCCGGTCAGTAGGTGGGCCAGCTGGGGTTCGTCGTCGAACCAGGCGGCCAGGATGTCGATGGCGGCGCGCGTCTGTTCGGCGGGATCGGCGGTTCCGCCGACGACCGAGGTGAGTCGCTCGACGATCCGTCGTGCATGTCTGGTTGCGAGCGCGTCGACCACCCCATCGCGGTCGTTGAACGCCGCGTACACCGCGGAGCGGGTGAGGCCGGCAGCTTTGGCGACTTCCGCGAGCCCGACCGCGGCGCCGGACTGGCGGATGGTCGCCTCTGCGGCGTCGAGCAACATCTCCCGTCGCGCGTCGAGGTCGACCGGGGGTCCCGGTGGCCTACCTCGACCGCGCCGGGTCGATTCTGCGGCCATCTGCACCTCCCGGTCATATCTGCGGTCCTCGTGACCTCAGGACTGCCCGGGGGACAACCCTACTCGCGCACCCGGGGGCGAAGGGTCGGCCAGATCGGTCGAGCCCTACTCGCTGCGAAGCCTGTCGAGGTCGGTCGTGGCCACGACGGAGAGGCGGTCCAGGATCTGCTCGTACGCAGGAGATCGTCGATGCACCAGCGAGGTGTGGGTTTCGCCGGCCACCAGGTGCAACTCGGCGCTGCCGCCCGCCGCCCGGACTGCGGCGGTGTAGTGCCGCGAGTTGTCCGGGTCGACGTCGTCGTCGGCGAGACCGTGGAAGAGGATCACCGGCATTGCGGGATCCAGGTTCTGGATCGGGTCCACCGATGCGTACCGATCGGGCACCTGTTCCGGTGTGCCGCCGAGGATCTGCTTGATGACCCGTCCGTTGCCGTGGTTCACGGCGTAGCGCATGTCCAAGGGGCCGGAGATGGAAACCACTCGGGATGGGCCGAATGCCGGACGTGAGCCCACTTCATCGTCGTCGAGGCGGTGTCGCGTGCCTGCCCAGACGGCCAATTGCGCACCGGCACTGTGGCCGATCACCAGCTCGTCGTCGATGCTGAGTTGAGGATGTGCCTCGGCAATCGCGGGTACGTGGTCCAGTGCGCGGGCCACGTCGTGGAAGGTCGTCGGCCAGCCGCCGCCCGTGCCTACGCGGCGATACTCGACGTTGTAGACGGCGAGTCCGCGGGCGGCGAGATCACGGGCCATGTCGTCGAACTGCTCTGCGCCGGCGCGACTCTCCCAGCCGCCGCCGTGAATGATGGTGACGAGAGGAACGGTTCCGTCCTCGTGGTCGCCCGTGGGTAGGTACAGGTTGGCCCAGTTCTCGGCCGGGTCGGCGTCGGCGGGATCGAGATACTCGATGCGTTCGATGTCGATTCCGTCGGAACCCTGTGGGACCGGCGGAGCTGCGGTGGGCGCGTGGGTGGTCTCGGGTGCCGCCGTGGACGGGGGCTGCGGGGATTCGCCGGAATCGGTGGAACATCCGGCGGATCCGGCGACGAACACAGCCGCTGCGGCTGTTGCGATCAAATGATGTACGCGCACGCCGAATTCAATCATGCCGGCGGCGGTTTCGGGGTGGGGAAATCGTGACCGAAACCGCGGGCGCCCGGTCGGATCAGACCTCGGCGTCCTGAGGGTCGGGGTCGGTACGACGGTCGGTGTCGGAGAACACGTCCTGTCCGGGTTCGCTGTCGAGGACTTCCCGCCGGAACATCAGCATAAAGCCGAAATACAGACAGCCGACCAGGATCAGCCCGCCCACGATGATCATGGGGACGGTCGCGTCGATGGGGGAGAGCAGGATGACGACAGCACACACCGACCACACCAGGGCGGCCACGGCCACCGGCAACTCGAACCGACCGAGGTCGAAGGCACCGCGCTTGCGGTCCAGGCGTTTGCGGACGGCCAGATAGAGAATGACGACGAGTCCGTAGGTGATCGCGGGGAAAAGAGTGCCCGCGGTGATGAGTTCGATCAGCGCGTCGCCCGGCAGCACGATCATCACGACGATCCCGATGACCAACGGGAGCACGGTGGCCGGGATCGGGGTCTGGGACCGCTTGTTGACCCGTCGCATCACCTGATGCGCCGGGAACCGCCCGTCACGCGACATCGCGAACACCATGCGTGCACACGACGTCAGCGACACCAGTCCGCCGCCGAAGAATGCGATCGCGATCACCACCAACAGGATTCGCTCCATCGGAGCTCCGAACTGATCCCGCATGATGGTCGCCACCGGCGATTCCGACGCGGTCACCTTGGTGATGTCGTCGATCGCCACGGTCAGTCCGATGAGGAACAGCATTCCCAGGATTCCGGCCGCTGCGACCGAGCCGACGATGGCCCGCGGCACCGTGCGGTGCGGATCCTTGGCCTCCTCAGCCATGTTCGCCGCGGAGTCGAAGCCCACCAGTGTTGCCAGGCCGACGATCATCACGGCCATCAAGCCGCCGCCGAAGGCGAAGTATTCTGTTGAATCCGCTGCGACGCCACGTGATCCGAGGTTGGCGGCCGAACCGTCGCCGGTCACGGCGACCGCCACCAGCAGCGCGACCACCAGCACCACCACGATCGTCACCTCGACGCCCACTGCCAGCGAGTTGATCAGCCCGACGAGTCGGGTCGATGCGATCGCGAGCGCCGCCTGCACCAGCAGAATCACGACGGTGAGGATGCGGGCGGTCTGCTCGTCGGGGGTCATGTTGAACAATGGCATCAGGCACTGGCTGGCCATCGCGAAGTCGATTGCCATGAGTCCCACAACGAGGTAGCAGAAGGTCAGCCAGCCGAAAATCCAACCCACGCGCGGGTTGGCGAGCCGAGACGCCCACTGGTACGACGATCCACTGAGCGGGATGCGGGCGGCGAACTGGGCGATGACCAACGCCACCAGCATCTGACCGGCCAGCGCGATCAGCCAGGTCCAGATGCCCACCGGGCCCGCGTTGTTCAGCAACATGCCGTAGGTGCCGAAGATCCCGACGGCGACGGAGATGAACGCGAACGATACGGCGAACACCTGGAACGAGCCGAGCGTGCGTTTGAGCTCTGGGGTGTAACCGAACTCGGCGGACACCTCGTTCGCATCACTGTGGGATGACTGATTGCTCATCTGGCCTCCGCCGCTCAGGTCAGTCAAACCTAGACAGCGACGGTCACGAACGACGCAAAACGCAGAAACGTCCTCCGGTCGGCCTACGCGGTGAACGGGTGCGCGAACAGCGAGGGCCTCGGACAGGTCAGTGTGTGTGGCCCTCACGCAACACTTCGGTGACCGAGCGGAACATCGTGGACTTGATGGCGCCGAGGGTGTTCGAGTCCTTGCCGACGAGCGGCTTGAGCCGATCGAGCGCGCTGGAGACGATGGCGTGCTCGTCGGCCACCGAGTCGGCCAGTCCGACTGCGACCGCTTCCGGTCCGGCGTAACGGTGTCCGGTGGTCATGGCGGTCAGTGCGGCCTGGGGTGTCAGCTTGGCCTGGATGAGCGCAGCCATGCCGGGGGTGAACGGGATTCGGATGTCGACCTCGGGGAAGCAGTAGTAGCCACGATCTTCACGCATCACGCGATAGTCGTGAGCGAGGGCGAACATGGCGCCGGCGCCGAACGCATGACCGTTGACCCCGGCCACTGTCGGCAGCGGGAAGTTCAACAGCCGGGCGAAGAGTTCCTGCACCTGTCCGACGTAGGAGTCGGCCTTGTCGCCGTTGGCGAGGAGCCAGTCGAGGTCGAGTCCGTTGGAGTAGAACTTGCCCGAGCCCACGGTCACCAGACCGCGGGCGTCGGATTCGACCTTGTCGAGATGGGTGCTGACTGACTCGAGAAAGCGGGGGGAGAAACGGTTTTCGTCCTCGCCGAGGATCAGGACTGCGATGTCGTCGTGGAATTCCAGTGTTGCGGTCATGTTCGGTTCCTTGTCCGTGGAGAGTTGTTGTCGCAGCGGCTGATCAGTTGGTTCCAGGAGGGGCGAGTGACAGCACGGCGCGGACGGCCGCGGCGAGGCGTTCGCGGACCGCGGCGTCGGCGGTACGTCGGCCGCGGAGAAGGAGGGCGGTCGGGAGCTCGACGACGCAATCTCTGATGACCTCCACCGTCTGGCGGTCGGTGCGTCCCCAGACCGCGTGCGCCAGCGTCCGGAACAGGTCGACGAGAGCTTGATCGAGGTCCCGGAGTTCATCGGCCAGATCGTCGGGTAGATCGGCGTCCCCGAGTAGTTCGCTTCGGTCCACGGTGAGCAGGAATCGCCCGGACAGGGGCTGATCGAGAGCGAAGCGCGCCGGGGCGTCGGCGGCAACGACGACCGCCTCGACGGCGATGTCCCGGCCCCGCCCGGAGTCGAGGGTCGCCTCCACTGCCTCGCGTTGCGCGGTCAGGAAACGCTGTGCGGCGCGCAGCCATACCCGCCCGACGAGACCCGCTCGCGAGCCGAAGGCGTGATAGATCGCACCGTTGGACACTGCCGTCGACTCTGAGAGGGCTCGCACCGTGACTGCAGCAGCGCCCGATTGGACCGCCAGCGCCTCGGCGGCATCGAGCAACTGCTCGAGGTCATGAGTTCTGGGCCGGGGCACGAGAAAACGGTAACAGAGCAGTTGCTCTGTTACCCGCTGTGATCCCCGCCATGCGACTGATTCGTGACGACGCTCGTGAGCTGCCCTAACGATGTACCCGTTGCATCCGTATGATCACGCCCATGTCTGGTCTCTCGTCCCTGATTCGACGCGCCTCACGTGACACCCGCCCCGCCGCCGGCCGTAACCGGTCGCGGTTTGCCTCGGTGGGACTGGCGATCCTGGCCACCGCGATGTCTCTCGTCGTTCTCGCTCCGAACGCCCAGGCCGATCGGGTGATCAACGGGATCGTCGTCGGCGGGAAGATCGAGGAGGCCTACTCCAAGACCGGCGGTTTCTGGAAGTGGGGCGCACCGACCGGTCCCGAACGGGCGTCCGCCAAGCGTGGCCGGTACCAGACCTTTTCCCGCGACGTGTCGTTCTACTGGCACCCGACGGTCGACGCCGGAACGGCTCATCAGGTCGGCGGCGCGATCCGGACTCGCTGGCAGAAGATCGGCGCCGAGCGCGGCGCGCTGGGCTTCCCCACGACCAACGAGTACAAGTCGGGCAAGGGGCGGACCAGCGACTTCCAGGGCGGCACGATCACCTGGTCCAAGAACGGCGGCGCCCAGATCGTCTGGGGCGGGATCTTGCAGAAGTGGCGCGCGCAGGGGGCCGCGAAGGGGTACTACGGCGTTCCGCTCGGCGGCGAGTACCGCATCGGCAGCCGCTTTGCCCAGGACTTCCAGAACGGCACCATCTTCTGGCCCTGATCCCCGGGTAGCGTGGGCGCTCATGATGCGTGTGCGCGCCGCGGTGGTCCTGGTCGCCGCTGCTCTCGTCGTTGCGGGCTGTTCGGCTGCCGACGGTGAGCGTGACAGTGACGTCGGTGTCGCCCCGACGGTGACCGAGACGGTGACGTCGACGCCGCCGTCCGAGACCGGTTCGACGGCGTCCGATGTGCCGACCGATGGCGAGAGCGCCGGTCCGAAGACCGCGCCCGCAGGTGAGGGCGCTCGACTAACCGTCACCGACATCCGTACCGGCTCGCACGACGGATTCGATCGGGTCGTCTACGAGCTCGGGGGCAGCGGCCGGCCCGGTTGGCGCGTCGCCTATGTCGACGAGGCGCTCCAGGACGGAAGCGGCTTCCCGGTCGATGTCGCGGGTGGAGCGATCCTGGAAGTCCAGATCACCGGGTCGGCGTACCCCTTCGACAGCGGGGTCGAGCCGTATGCCGGTCCCGATCCGATTCGTGCACAGCCAGGCGGGTCGGTGGTGGAGGTGCGGGGCGCGCTCGTATTCGAAGGTGTCACACAGTCTTTCATCGGGGTGTCGGAACGCGGAGCTCCTTTCACCGTCGACGTGCTGACCAACCCGACGCGACTCGTCATCGACGTGCAGCGCTGACCGCCGGTGTACCCGCCGCCGTAAACCTAGTACGGTGTACGGAGTAAGGCGCCGGAAGGAGCGAGCATGCCCACGTCACCGCGAACTGTCACGCCGCCGCGCTGGCTCAAGCCGATGAACAAGGTGTTCCTGTTCCTGCAACGCTTCGGTGGGATGAAGGAGTTGCCGGTCCTGATCGTGCCCGGCAGAAAGAGCGGGAAGCCTCGGCGGACGCCGCTGACCGTCGTCGCCGTGGACGGGGGCCGATACCTCCTCGAAGGATTCCCCGGGGCCGACTGGGCTCGCAACGTCCGCGCCGCCGACGGGCTGGCGCAGCTGTCGATTCGCGGGGACGTGACCGATGTCCGTCTTGTCGAACTGCCCGCCGACCAGGCGGTGCCGGTGCTCCGCGCCTGGCCTGAACTGTCGGGCAGTGACGGACCGAAGATGATGAAGGATGCCGGCGTGGTCACCGACGTCACCCCGGACGCTTTCGCCGCCGTTGCGGGACGCTGTGGGGTGTTCCGAATCGACCCCCGCTGACCCGCGCCGCCGGGCTGTGGTGACCTTCGGTCGCCGACGACGGCGATGCGATGTTTACCGATACGAACGAATGGCTATATTCCCTCCCGGTCAACGTATCGGAACACCAGGAGGAACGACGCATGGTCGCACTCATCGTGGGACTGTTCGCCCCAGTGGGGCTCACGGTGTTCACTGTCGGCATGGATCGTTTCCAGCGCCGCATGGAGTATCCCGGCGGCAATCGGCGACGCGACTCGCTCGACACGGCGTCGGAGGCCGGCGCCACGACGCCATGTCCCGACCAACTCCCGCGTGCGGAACCGGCAGTCCTGAAGCTCGCCTGACTTCGGTTTTGTTGGTACCGGTTCTCGAGATGGCCGACTGTGGCGCGCCGGCGGCGGAAGTCTGACGGCCGAAGGGGTGCCCCCGGTGCTCTGGCGATGAAGCCTCTGCAAGTCGTCCGGTATCGGTCGCCCCGGCACCGCTGACCGGCCGCCCTGTGCACGGGTCCGTCAGTGTGCGTATTCACGGGAATCGGTTGTGTACTCAGGGATTCCGTAGTCGTCGAGGCGCCTCCTGACGAGTTCGGTGAGGTATTGATCGGCGAGATTCTGCAGAACCGGGAGTTTGCCGGCGATGCGGACCGCGGCGAACCGGCCGGTCAACCACGGCGCGGTCGCGGCTGCACGCGCGAGGTCGGCGATCGAGAGGTCGACACCCATGTCGGCAGCCTTCCTGAGGTTTCCCTCGCAGAAGGCGGCCGCGAAAGCGAGCTTGCTGTAGCTCTTTTCGACGGCGTCGGCTACACGGTCGAAGGGGCTCTCCGACGGGCGCAGGTAGGCGTCCATCGTGGAGCTGACGAGTTTGCGGCAGTCGTCGTCGTAGCCGTGGCGCAGGGTTGCGGCCCGCGCGTTGAACAGGTCGACGATCTCCTGCGCGGAACCGGGCAGCAGTTCCTCGGGGAGTCCGAGCAGGAACCCGCGGTAGCGATGGAACTCGACCATCGCCCGCTCGTCGTAGGGGAGTTCACGGTTGGCCCTGACTGCCTTGTCTGCCTTCTGATAAGGGCCGATCATGCCTGCGGGGAACTGGTCGATCTGGGGGACCGGCAGGCCGTAGATCCTGGTGTCCCAAGTTCGTTTCCTGCTGTTGCCGTGGCCGGTACGCTGCAATGCGTTGAACCGGACCATCGAATGCATCAGGCGCACCATCACGGTCGCCTCGAAGCCCGGACCGAAACGCCTGAGACCGCCCGGTAGCGCCGTGACCGCGAAGTAGGCGGTGGTCTCGTTGACACGGTGTGCGGCTCGGGTGCCCGACAGCGCGCCGGTGATCGTCATCGGCAGCGCCGCATAGCTGTTGGTGAAGGTCGCGAGGAATGCGCCCCGGGTCATGAAGGGTGACACGAGCGCGGCATACAGACGGGAGTATGCGGCGCCGTCGTCGATGAGATCGAAGTCGATCCAGTCGGGCTTCTCCTGCATCACGGCGATGAGTTCGCCGATCTCCGGGGGAGCGTCCGGAACATTCTCCGCGCCCGAGCGGCATACGCGTCGAACGAGACTCACGAGTTCGGAGACCGGATACTGCGCAGACAGTGCAGCCACCCGATCGGCGGGCACGTCGGCCAGAAATGTCGATGTGTGGACCAGTTCCATCAGACGCGGGTCGTTCAAATACTTGCTGCGATCGCCCAATCGACGCGGCAGCGCAGACTCGACATCGGGGTCGGTGGTGAAACGTTCCGGGGTCGTGTCGAAGTCGAAGTCGCCATACAGCTCGGGCAACTCGTCGGCCTGCCGTGCGACCCGCTCCGCCAGTTCTGGGTAGTAGTGCGCCATCCCGACCTCTCAGTCACCGTCGACGAGTCATTGCTCTCATCGCCATTGGAGCAGGTCTGGCGACCTGTCATGACCGATTTGGGACATTGCATCGAAAACGTCTCACCTGGTGACATGGCATCGAATCGTGTCCGCCTACGATGAGGACCTGCCGACGTGGGGCGTCGAGCCGCTAGACTCCGACACGACACTGGTTCGCGCGTACCGGATTCGCTACGTGTCGATGTCCGAGAGGAAAACATGACGCGTGTGGCTCTCCGTCTTGCCAACCTTGCTGCTGGAATGTTCGTCGTCGCGCTGATCGCTGCCGGCTGCGGTGGTGCCGACGCGAACGACACGTCATCGAAGGCATCATCGGCCGAGGCTTCCGTCTCCCCGTCAGACGCCGACGATCGGACGGTTGCGGAGACCAGCACCCCGGGGACGCCCGCTACGGTGACGATCACGGGGGTGGACGACGTCGCGGTGACTCTGGTCGGCCCGCTCGCAGTCAAATACGCGGCGGCGACCGACGCCCAGAAGCGGGCCATCGGCATACCGCTGACCGGGGATCACAATGCCGGAACCCGAGACAGCGGCGTCGTGTACCAGCAATTCCAACGCGGCGTGATCATCGCGAAGAACGCCAACCCCGGGACACCCGCGTATATCGTCACCTCGGGAAAGATCCGGGATGCATGGAATACCGAACGTGCCCCGGACGGCGTGCCGTTACTCACCGGCAAGAACGGCTCGGCCGGGCCGCTCGGTGTGCCCACGAGCGACGTGACCACCGACGGTGACCTCGAAGTGGCGACTTTCGAGTACGGCACCATCTCGGAGAACACAGCAGCCGGCGACGTCATCGTGACGGTCAACGGCAAGGTCGTTCCGTCGGGCCTGAAGTGAGCGGCGGCTGCGTAGGCGAGGAGTTCGCCGGGTTCAGACGATCAGGCCGACGGCGAGCGCGATCACTGCGAGCGAGGGAACCACGCCCTGCTTGAGTGCGGCCGCGATCTTGTCGGGGCTCGACAGCGCCAGAACCAATGCCGCAGCGACCATCGACGCGGTGCCCGTGAAGACCAGCGTCGCCCCGACGGCGTCAGATCCAATGGCGTACAACACGATTCCGACGAACACCGCGATCGCGAGGAACAGGTTGTAGAACCCCTGGTTGAAAGCGAGTTCCTTCTGAACTGTCGCTTCCTCCACCGTCCCGGTGCCGAACGTCGCGCGGGCGCGCTCGCTCGTCCAGGCGATGGATTCCAGATAGAAGATGAGGACGTGGAGGAGCCCCGCGACCGCGGCGAGTACCAAACCTGCGATGACCATTGTGAACTCCTCACGCGTGCTCGCTTCGTCGGAAGTAGTGCGTTCCGACCAGTGTGCCACTGGGACGCCTCCTCGGAACCGCTGCGCCCGCCGCGGGATCTTGCCCGGAATAGTCGGTTGCTGCTGCTGACGTGCTCTGCATTCCGAATTCCACCCGGCCCGGAACGGTATTGGCGTGCACCCATAGACTTTCCGGCAGCCGGCGCCTGCTTACGGCCGCCGAACGGGTGATGAGCGTGGAGGCTGGAGTATGGCGGAGACCGGTAAAAGATTCTCGTGGGTTGTGGCGCTGGCGATCGTGGTCGGCCTGATGATCGCCTATGTCTCCGTCCTGGTGGTCTACGCCAAAGGTGGAACCGATGACGGTGCGGAAGCAAGTAGACCAGTGGCGAACGGCGTCGTGGTGTACCTCGATATCAACACGGTCAACGGCGCCGACTTCGAGGTGGCCGGCACCGTCTCGATCGATGCCGGTGGTGATCTGCTCGATGGTCGAGGCGACCTCAAACAGGATCTGACCGTAGACGTTTCGCCGACGGTCTCCGACACCGAGCTGACGTTCCCCGCCGGTACACGCCCCGGGGTTCTGCCGGTGTCGTTGTACAGCGACGGCGACATCCGGCTCTGGCCGTTCGACAGATACGTCGCGGAGTCGGTGACGGTACAGGCGTTCGGTCCGAACGATGCCGCGTTGCCGACAGAGGTCGTGCTGGTCGACTCGCTGATCGGCTGGGACATCAAAGCCGGGGACACCGTCGCCGGCGGAAAGGCGTTCCCGGTCACCTCGTCCAGGGCGGCCGCCTCGCTGGCCTTTGATCTCGCGTTGTGCGCGATGCTGGTCGTTCTGCCGATCTGCACCCTGTTCGTCTCGATCCAGACGGTCCGCCACCGCAAGGCGTTTCAGCCTCCGATGGTGACCTGGTTCGCGGTGATGCTGTTTGCCGTGCTACCCCTGCGCAACATCTTCCCCGGTTCGCCCCCGTTCGGATCATGGGTCGACTACTCGGTGGTTCTCTGGGTCCTCGGTGGTCTCGTCGCGTCGCTCGCGCTGTATGTCGTCGCCTGGTGGAAACAGGCTCCCTGATCCGGGACACGTTGAATCGCGCGTAGTCTGTGCGGGTCCTCCCGGGATCGCGGTGACGACGCCTGGGCGCGATCGGTTCGTCGTCAGGTTTGGCCGGCACTCACGTAGACAACCCGGGGCGCTCGTTCACAGGCGCACCCTACTCGCGCAACCCAGATGGACGGCCACGTCCGGGAGTGGCGACGAGTGCCGTCCCGACCACGTTCTGCGACGATGGTTCGATGTTGCGTAACACCTTCGACCACGGCAGTCCTGCACCGCGGGGGTGGAAACGGCTGCTGCAAGACGTCGACTGGGCGCGGGAGCTGTTCGGTCGGGCCGAACGATGAGTTGTCCGGCGACTCCAGCGTCGCTGATGTCGGCTCTGCGGGTCCGCACTTCGTTCCGCCACGGCATGCCGACGACCGAATTGCGGATGAACCTGCCCCCCGAAGCGGTGTGGGCAGCGATCACCGATGTGAACGCCTGGCCGAGATGGGGGCCCACTGTCACAGGGGCACGCGTGAACGGAGACGTCGAGTTGGCGTCCGGGGCACGCGGGACGATCACGACTATCGCTGGGGTGCCGCTGCCTTTCGAGGTCACCGAGTTCGTGGATGGACGGTTGTGGGCCTGGAGGGTGGCAGGTGTGAACGCGACGCGGCACGAGGTGATTCCGATGGCGGGCGGCTGCGTTCTCAGCTTCGGCGCGCCGGTCTGGGCAGCGGCGTATCTGCCGGTAATGGCCTTTGCGTTGCCGCGCATCGAACGGATCGCGGCGCGTCTGGAATAGGGGACGGGCCGTGGTGTCAGGGTCGCGTGCGCTGGGCCTGGTATTCGACCATTTCTTGGGAGAGGAGTTGGCGTATTCGTGGATTGTGACTGCAGGCGACCGCGAGGAGTGTCAGTAGTATCCAGCTGCTCAGTGCGCTGGCGACGACCACGACGAAGGCTGTGGTGTTGCCGCCGGTGATGTGGTCGCCGGCGCTGTGGCGGGCCCAGAGCCGCCAGTAGATCATGAGGTTGACCGTGAGCCCGATCCCGTAGGGCAGTGCGAAGGACAGCAGATACGGGACCCAGGTGCCGTCTCGCAGACGAGCCGAGAAGGGCTCTTGGCGTAGGGGGAAGACCACCGAGAGTACGTTGCCCACTCCCAGCCAGATGAAGACCATCGTGATGAACTGGTCGACCATCGCGATGGGGTTGGTGCCGGCGGTGAGGGAGAGCACGGCCATCACCGGCGTGCCGGCCGCCGTCACCAGGACCGCCATTGCGAGATTCTTGACGATCAGCAATTGCCAAAGGCGTTGACCACCTGCCAGGCGGCGGCGTACTCGGCTGGCTTCGAAGCACAGAGCGTTGGTGCACACCACGCTTCCGACGATCACCGAGAACACATACAGGGTCAGTGATGCGGCGTCGTCGTCCCGTCTCCATCCCAGAGTGTGGTAACTCACCAACAGCGCCGCGCTCAGAGCCAGGGTGATGGTGATACGCAGCAGTATCGAACGCGGTTGCCCGGCGACTATGTGACGTATTTCGGCAATGACGTCGCGGCCCAGCCCTGGGAGGGAGTCGGTGAACCTGAGTGCGGCGATTCGGCTCATGGCTCGTCGGTTGGGCGTGGGCGTCGGTATCCCGGCTGCCCGCGCCGCCGCCAGAGTCGCTTGAGCGACAGCAATGTTGGCCAGAGACGCTGCGATCACGGCGTCGGCCGTCGCTTGATGTGCCGTGGGTGCTGTGCCGGAGTCGGCCACGACTGCGAGCACAGTGTTTTCGGCGCGTTGGGTCCAGAGAGGTGAAGCCCCCTCTGCGGGAATGTCTTTGATCGGGCCATCGGCGAGCCGACTAGGACGTCGGGATCTTCGCCTCAATGGCCGTTCCAACCCAACGATGCAGGAATGCGCGTAGTTCCTCTGGCGAACGAGGAGGGTCGCCGGGGTCGACGAGGAGTGACTGGACGAATCGGAGCATGACCTCGAGTTCGCGGATGATGCAACTCGCTACCGACTACTTGACATAATAACTATTATCGGCTAAAAGTCTGGCTAGTGACGGGCCAGTGTATCGGCTACACTGGACGCATGACGACAGTGCCACTCGGCGAAGCCAAAGACAAGCTCTCAGCGCTCATCGACAGCGCCGAAACCACGCACGACATCATCACGATCACCAAGCACGGCAAACCCGCCGCGGTGCTGATGTCGGCCGACGACCTCGAATCGCTCCACGAGACGATCTACTGGCTCTCACGTGCCGGTGTCCGCGACGACGTCGCTACCGCCGACACCGAATACGCCGCCGGCCACACCGTCTCCATCGACGACCTGCGCGCCGAACACGGCATGCCGCCGAAATGAGCGACGCTCCGCCAGACTCGTCCGGCCCGTACCGGGTCGAGGTCGCCTCCCCAGCCCGCCGCGACCTCGGGCGACTCCCATCCCGGATCGTTCACGCCGTCATCGAATTCATCTCCGGGCCCCTCGCCGAGAACCCTCACCGACTTAGCAAGCCGCTACGCGACGACCTCACCGACCTTCACAGCGCCCGCCGAGGTGACTATCGGATCCTGCTCCGCATCGACGACCCCAACCACACCATCGTCGTTGTCAGAATCGACCACCGCGCCCACGCCTATCGCACCTAACTGACTGTGGCACTGCATAGCTGAACGAAGGAGAGGATGCCGTGAACGACCCCGGGAACACACTCGATCAGGCTATCGACCAGCTCTACGACCCCATCCATCCCATCCTGATCGCTGTCAGCAGCACAAGAACACCGACGTTCACAGCTAGATAGTCGCTCTATCCTTTGTGGGTGACGAGATTCGACGAGACCTGGCACCGGTTGCTGAAATGGACAGCGGGGCAGACTCCGTCCGAGCGTCTGGCTGCGCTGGTCCTCGATGAAGAAGGGTACGAGAGTATCGACCCTTCCCATCCACTTGGCGGCAAGGACGGGGGTGCTGACGCCCTAGTCAAGAAGGACGGCGCGACATGGGTCATGGCGGTCTACTTTCCCCGGGACCAGCAGACCATCAAGACCATCACCGACAAGCTAGCCAGCGACATCGCGGCAGCCAAGAAGAAGGTTCCAGGACTCACCGGCCTGGTCTTCGTCACCAACCAGGAACTCCGACTAGCAGATCGTGAAACCCTCCGCGGTCTCGATCCGGACATCGACATCGACCTGATCCACCTCGAGCGACTGGCAACTATCCTCGACCGCCCCCGAATGTCTCCGGTGCGTGAACAGTACCTAGACATCTCCGCAGGCCCGCCCCCCATCCTTGTCTCAGCAGAAGTAGTCGGCGTCGCCCGAACGTTCGACTTTTCCGACCAGGTTCTCGAAAGCCTGATTGAGATCGAACGTGAGGCTTTAATCAAACAGCGTGACAAATTGATCGAACGCAGTAAGAAGCCACAGCGAGTACAGACCGCCATGACGCCAGGACTTCTCGAAGCCTTGGGCCTGGGTTTGTCCGAACCACATACCCAACCGCCGATGAGCGACGACGAGATTGCCCGCCGCGTTAACACACTGCGGGAGGAACTGACCTCCCGGTGGGGTCAATGTCAAGACTATCTGGCCGCGATCGCTTGGCCGGCACTCCATTTCGAGATCACGAACCAGGAAAAGTCTTTCCTCAACAATGTTCAGATCATCCTCACTTTTCATGGAGCGCGAGGACTGGAGTATGCCGCGATTGACACATTCAAATGGGAGAGACTGAAAGACCCATCCTGGGAACCCCCAGCGGGTCCCTTTGGTCATGTCGTACAGAACTTCCCGAGAATCAATCCGGCTGGATATCCAATCTCCTGGGATCACAACGAGGCCGGTGACCTCGTGGTCACGATCGACCTACCGGAACTTCGGCCCCATCCGCCGTGGCGCCACAACGGAAACGACGTGGTCCTGGTCGCGCGAGACCCTGCTGACACAGTTACAGTCACGTACACCGTGACAGCTCATGGGTACGGCACGTACTTCGAAAGCGATCCGATCGCTCTTCCCACTGAACACGTAGACATGTTCGACTCCGTTCAAGAAGCCCTCCGCGCCGTCGACCCCACGAACGACTGAGGGCGGTGCCAGCCAGGAACCGAGCGGGATCGATCCTCCCTTCTTGCAGATCTATCGTCCGCTCGGCAACGGCCGATGGTTGCAGATCGTGATTGACCGCACGGACAGTCCTGTGCCCAGGTGTGTCCGCAGGTGCACATTGGCTGCACAGGTCGGCCCGAGATGTCCAAGCTCTGCCGCCCGTCTTTGCGCATGGACACAAGCGCCTCCGCGCACTCAATCTAAAAGTTCCTATACCGCAACCGATTACACATACAGCACGCGAGGCCACCGAGCTCCGAAGTCGTCATCGGCAAAGTTGACGAACACCTGCAGTAGTGTGCGGCGCATGACAATGAAGACGATCTCCACTCGGGCTCTGGTCACCGTCGCAGCACTGTCGACACTGCTACTGGCAGTCCCTTCGACGGCATCGGCCGCCCCAGCACCACGACTCGGCGTCCTCGGAGACGACATCTGGGTCATGGGCAACAACGCCTTCTGCCACGGAGCCATCCACGTCGGAATCGACACCAACCCCGCCAAACGAGGCCAGGCCACCATCTCCCTCACCTCACGCGGATTCACCGGCACCCAACCCGCCTGGGGACGCAACCCCTCCTGCAAAGTCAACGTCGCGATCGGCTACTGGTCAGGCATCCAGTACCGCGAAAAAGTCGTACCGATGAACCTCGGCCCGCGGCCGCAAGCACCAGTTCGCGTGAACCTCAAAGGCGTTGGGCAGGGCATCAACCTCATGTCCTTCACCACCCACCCTAACCCGAATAAGGGCGTCTCCTACTACGTCCAAATCCCGTAGTAGCCCTGACACTAATCTCCCACCCGATACCCCCGGAAGCCACTGGCCTCCGGGGGTACTTGCTTCACAGGTCTGTGAGGTCAGACGACGACTGCGCTGCCTGGCAGCAGATACTCACCCGCCAGGACGACGAAGACTAGAGCTGCCGCGACACCAAGCCCTACCGGACTCGGCGCAGCTCCCGCACAATCACCTCTGCTGCCTGGTTCCGTCCGGCGTGCTCACCTCCCACAGAAGGGTGCCCGGCGGGTGCAGGCCGAGGTCTGTCTGCCAGGCTTCGCCGTCACCTAATCGGAGCGGCTACGCCGCGCTGTGACGCCCTTCGGGCGCAGTTGGTTTGCGTTGCATCGCCGCATTCTCTTACCTCCACTCCCGTGCCGCAAGGGTCGTGAAAAACTAATCCGCCCTGCGGGTTTCAGGCCTGCGGCCCGGATGACTTTTTCACTGTGAACACCCTTGCGGCCCAATCGCTTCGGCAAAGAGATGGCCGGTGCAAACGCAAACCAGCACTCACAACGGGAGGGTCACCATGAACATCGCCACCACCGTCTACCAGCTGTGCACCAGCTGCGCTGTCGCTGTCGCCTACGGAGACATGAGCGGCCTCGACACCGACAACGCCGCCGAGGTCCTGGCGTTCATGGCCGATCACGGCTACCTGGTGCCCGCCGACGACATCGACCCGCCCGGCTACTGGCTGTGCGAAGCCTGCGGACTCGACCAGCTCGGTCCAGGCCGCATCTTCACCCACGACTAGCCCCTGACCTGCGAAAGGAACCTCACAATGAATGCTTGGATCGCCACCAAAGACCCCGCCAAGGTCGACGCTTTCGCCGATCAGATCGCCGCGCACGAACCCCATCGCATTGAAGAGGTCGACGGTGACCGCGAGTGCGCGGTGTGGCTGTACGCCGTTGACCGCATCATCCGCGAGCGCACCGCAGGATTCGACCACCGCGACTTCCCCGATTGGGGATGGCGCGAGGTCTACGACGACGACTGGTCCCCCGCCGACGCCGCCGCCGACGCACTGGACGACTGGGAACAGTCCGGCGACCTTTAGAAGAGCTTCCGCGTCGCAAACCGGCACGCGGACAACAGAAAACCCGGCCAGGGACTAGCTGGCCGGGGTCTCACCCACCACAGTAAGGGAGAAACCCCATGACATACAACACAACCACCGCAGCGACCGGCGAGCTGCGCCACCTCGCCCCGGCCGATCTGGTCATCGACACCAACATCCGCACCGAAGCCGAAACCACCCTCACGCCTGAGTTCATCGACTCGGTCCGCGAGGGTGTCCGGCAGCCGATCCTGGCCGTCGAGATCGACGGGCAGGTGCGCGTGCGGGACGGGCAGCGCCGCACCCTCGCCGCCCGGGAGGCCGGTCTGGCCAGCGTCCCGGTCTACGTCGTGCCCGTCGCGACCGACGCCGACGACAAAGCGCTGACCGTGGACCGAATCTTGGACCAGCTCACCAGTTTCGAGCGCGAAGAACTGCGTGCATCAGACCGGGTGGCCGCGATCGAGCAGCTGGCGTTGGCCGGGATGTCGGCGACCAAGATCGCCAAGGCCACCCGCACCAAGAAGAAGGACGTGGACCACACCCTGGCGGTCGCGAAGTCGGCGACCACCCTCGACCTGCTCGACCAAGGTGCAGGGCTGACGTTGGAGCAGTCGGCGACGCTGGCGGCCTACGACCACGACCCCGAGGCCCAGCAATGGCTCATCACCGCCGCACACAGCGGACGGTTCGAGTTCCAGGCCAAGGTACTGGCCGAGGCTGACGAGCGGCCCGCCCTGCTGGCCCAGGTCGCGGCCTACGCGGCTGAGGGGATCGCTGCGGTGACCCGCCAACCCAGCTACAACCAGGCCCGCAGGATCGACCGGTTGGAGACCGCCGACGGTGCTGCAGCCCGGATCGAGGACATGCCGGTCGAGAACCGTCTGGCCTATGTGTGGGCCGATGACACCGAATCGTGGACCGACGCCGAGGGCAACGAGGTTCCCGAACACGTCATCGACTTCGACCTGCTCGACGGCGACGAAGACGCTCCCGCCGACGACCAGCCAGAGGACGGGTTGCTCGACCCGCGCACGCTGACCCGCCACGTCACCCGCGAGGTCGAAACCACCTGGTATGTGCTGGGCAGCGACGACCTCGGACTCACCGAGCGTGCCTACAGCTACAGCACCCCGAGCAATGCGGCCACCTCCGGCGAGGTCAGCGCCGCCGAGAAGGAGGCGCAGAAGCAGGAACGTCGCCGGGTGCGAGTCCTCAACGCCGCCAGCGCGACCGCCCGCGAGGTGCGGATCGAGAAGCTGACCGCGTGGCTGGCCCGCAAAACCCTGCCCAAGGGCAGCGCCCCGAAGGTCGCGACGTTCATCGCGACCTCGATGCACGCCCATCACGACATGTTCGGCGCGAACAGCATGCAGGGCAACGCCGCCGAGATCGCCGCGACGATCCTCGGTGGCCAGCCCGCCGACCTGTTGGAGCAGGCCAGCACCGCTGACCGCGCCCAGATCGTCGGACTCGGGATCGCTCTGGCGTCCCGGGAGGCGCACATGTGGAAAGACGCCTGGCGCAACGTGACCGACCGGGACTACCTCGGCAGCTACGTCCGCGCTCGCGCCGACTACCTGCGATTCCTGGTCGAGGTCACCGGCTACACCCTCTCCGACGTCGAGCACGTCATCGCCGGGGAGAAAGACGCCGCCGACGTGCCGCTCGACTAGACCCCTCACGGTGGGCCGCGACCCTCGCGGTCGCGGCCCACCAACCCCCGACCGGACTACCCCGAACAGGTGACACCATCACCATCACCATGACCATCGCACCATCACCATGACCATCGCCGGCGAACTGTTTCCCCGCTGCGCCCTACCCGGCTGCGCGAACCCCCGACACCCAAGGCCACCCCCTGCGGCCAATGCCGCCGCGACTTCGGCCCGATGCTGCGCCACAACCCCGACGGGCAACCGATGACCGCCGACGACCAAACCACCCGCGACCAGGCGATACGCACCGCATATCGCGCCCAGGCCAACGTCCGCCTCGAGGCAGCCGCCGACCGGCTGCGTGCCGTCGAGGCCAAGGCGAGCAGCCCAAACCCGGCCAAACGTGCTGGCTGTTCGAACAACGCCGCCTGTGTGTCCTCATCGCCCGGCCAGTGGGAATGCCGCGACTGCCGACAGATCACCGGCTGAACCGCGCACCAGGCGGCTACCGCCCGTTCTCCGCTGCGCTCCGCTCGTGCGCTCCAACCACTTTCACTCGCTACGCTCGTACGACGAAAGTGGCTTCCGGCGCGCCTGCCTCTTCGGGGTTGACGGCCAACCCCCGCCGGTCCCCCAGGTCTCTCGACGTCCGCCACACCGGCCGGACCACAACGAAGGGACTCCTCATGGATTACATCGCTCACACCGTCACCGCCGCCGCCGAGGGCAGCGTCGCCCGCATCCTCTGGGCAGCAGCCGACCTCGCCGCCACCAACCCCGAGACGGTTGACCCCATCCACGACGCCGGACTCCACATCATCGCCGCCGGGCAGACCACAGCCCGACGGGGCACCGCCGCCATCGAGCTCGCCACGATGGTCGCCGCCGACTGCCACCCCGGCTGGCCGCCACGATCGGGACCAACGACGACTGGGCCGCCTGGCAGCAGGTACTCACCGAGCCCTGGCCCATCCTCGCCGACGCCGCAGGCATCGCCGCCCGGATCGCCGGCCTCGAAGCCCACATCACCCCGGGACGCTGGACCCTCTGACCGGGCAGCGGTCGGGGTCGCCACCACGGCGGCCCCGGCCCGAGGTCTGTGTCGTCCTCGACTACTCGACTACTGGACTACTCGACCAGTCGGCCCGAGACCGAACGACAGATCAGCGGAGCGGCTACGCCGCACCCACCTGAACTGGGGTTGCTTTGCTGACCCCCACCAGTCTCTTACCTCTGGTCGGCGCGGCGACAAGGGCCGCGAAAAACTGGCCCGCCCTACGGGTTACAGACCTGCGGCCCGGGCATCATTTGGCGTTGTGAACACCGTTGCACCGGCCTCCCGCCTGGCAACGCGATGGCAGGTGTCACGCAAAGCACCGGCCCGCCGAGGCCGACACCGCAGGGAGGCACCCACCCAGGCCCGTACCGCCACCACCAGCCGCGAAGACCGCGCCGCCGCACACCGCGAACTCGCCGCGCAACTGCACGTCACCATTACCGACACAGTCGCCGCACTCACCGACACCGCTGAATGGGCCGCATTCTTGGATTACGCCACCACGTTTCACGCCTACAGCCTCAACAACCTGATGTTCATCCTCGCCCAGCGCCCCGACGCCTCCCAGATCGCCGGATGCAACAAGTGGCTCAAACTCGGCCGCCACGTCCGCAAAGGCGAAAAGGTGATCTGGATCAGCAAGGCGCGCCGCCGCGGCCTCGCAGACCTTGACCTTGCCTGGTGAGGTGACCACGGCACTGCTGCAGCACGGCGGTGACCTCCCGGATGGCGCTCACTCGCCAGATCGCCGAGCTGGACAAACAGATGACCAAGGTGTTTCGCCTACGCCGGCCTAGCGCCGGTGCCGCATCATTCAGGCAACCGGCGCGGCGCCTTGCGCAGACCGCAGCGTTACCCCCGCGGTCTGCGCAAGGTGTTCTACATGGCGGCACTGAACACCTCGCAACGCGACGGGCCCTCCTGTGAGTTCTACCAGCGTCAACGACGCGAGGGGCGCTCGCACGTGGGTCGGGTGTGGTGCCGCGCCCGACCGTCGAGCGGGTGTCAGTCGATGAGGTAGGCGCGATGGCTGGATGACTGGCTGGGCCGGTCAGATTCGTTAGATGTGTTGCTAGCGGGATGCTGGACGCGTGTCGGTTCGGGTACTCGGCCACCAGCTTGCTCTACCGACAATTGTGGCGATGGTGGGCACGACGATGGTGCGCACAATGAAGGTGTCGAGCAAGAGACCAATGCCGATGATGAGTCCGACCTGGGTCATGATCGAGATGGATCCGGCCATGAGTCCGAACATGCTGGCAGCGAAGATGAGTCCGGCCGAGGTGATGACCGATCCGGTGTTGGTGACGGTTCGCAGGACCCCGATGCGGATGTTGTTTTGGGATTCTTCGCGTAGGCGAGAGATGAGAAGCATGTTGTAGTCGGCGCCAACCGCGACGAGGACTATGAAGGCCAGTAGTGGCACGGGCCAGGCGATATCGGTTTTGAGAATGTGTTGAAAGATCAGGACGCCGATACCCAGTGCCGCGGTGTAGTTGAGAACGACGGTGCCCAGAAGGTATAGCGGCGCGATGAGTGCGCGGAGCAGGAGGATCAGGATCAGGCCGACGATAGCGAGGGTGGCCAACGCTAGGAGTCGAAAGTCATCGGCGAGTAGACGTTGCAGATCGGCGTTGATGGCGGGGAACCCGGCTATCGCGATGTTGGAGTCCTGCAGGGTTGTGTTCGGTCTCGCGGCGCGTGCGACATCGGTGATTGTGGCAGCCAGCTGCATGGCCTCGGTGCTGTAGGGGTCGAAGCTGGTTTGTATTGCGTAACGCACGGTATGGCCGTCGGGCGAGACGAACTGGCGAGCGACATCGACGAAACGGCGGTCTGAGTTGGCCTGAGGTGGGAGGTAGAAGCCGGTTGCGGAGTCTGTTCCGGAGGTCTCGCGGGCGGAGGTTTGTAGCTGTGTGGCTAGCGCGGCCATCCCGGCGAGTTGTTGCAGGTTGCTGTCGATCAGCGCGGACACACCGGCGGCCAGCTGTCGTGATCCCGCCGCGAGTTGACTGATACCTGTTTGCAGTTGGGTGAGCTTGCCGGGAAGGTCTTGGCTGTTGATGCTTCCCAGCGTGGAGCCCAGGGAGTTGGCGGTGGAAGTGAGTTGATCGGTGATCGTTGCGATCGGTGTATCCAACTGCGCGAGTTGTGTTGACAGCGTGGTGAGCTGGTCGAGGGGTCCGTTGTTCAGCGCGGCGTCGAGATTGCGGGTCTGCGCGCGGAAAGCTTCGCACTGCGGGACTTGGGTGCACCAGGGCGCATTATCGAGGATTGGCAGGATCGAGGTCACTGTTGCCAGGGCTGCAGATGTTTGGCGAGTGAGCGCGGCCAGCTGTGGGGCATTCTGAGAAGCGCGATCGAGTGCTGGTGCGGAGGCGGCGAGTTGGCGTAGTAGTGGCTGGTACTGCTGAATCTGTTGCCCAGTTGTGCTCGCCTGATCGAGGATGCCGGCCAGCGGTGCCAAGTTGGTGCGTACCTGGGTGTCGAGCTGAGTAAGCCCGTCAGCGAGTTGAAATGCGCCTGTACGTAGCTGCTCGAGGTCACCTCGGCGGTTCTGGCCATCGTCGACCGCACTCGTCAACCGGTTCCCGATCTGGCCGTTCTGCCAGGACAACTCAGCTTGCTCGAGCTTGTCCCCGGTGGGACGTGTAACGCCGATGACTCGAGTCACTCCTGGGATCTGGGATACACGTGAGGCCATCTGCTCAAGATCGGCCAGCCCGCTGGCAGTACGGAGATCAATCGGCGCATCTACAACGAGGAACTCAGTGATAGTGACGTCTTGAGGGAAATGACGGTCGAGCAACGCGTAGCCTTCGTTGCTGTCGGTTGTCGCGGGTTGCCCCTCACGATCGTCGAAGGTGATCTGGATGCCCATCGCGAAGACGCTGAGCACGACCAGCCCGACCAAGGTCAGTGCCAGCAGCGGCACAGGACGCCGAACGACGAGCACGGCGACGCGATTCCAGTACTTCCGCGTCAGATCTCGTCGGGGTGCGCCCCAGCCGAATCGTGCCGCCCACAGCAACACCGGTGGTAACAGGGTGATCGTGGCGAGGAATCCGATGAGGATGGCGATCGCGCATGCCGGACCCAAGGTGGAGAACACGCTGAGCTGACCAAATACCATCGCCAAAAAGGCCAGTGCCACCGTGGCAGCTGAAGCCAGGATGACCCGTCCAATGGTTGCTGTCGCGTCCACGAGAGCAACCTCAGTGGTGGCGCCCTGGCGCAGCCGTTCGTGATAGCGACTGATGAAGAAGACTGAGTAGTCGACCCCTGCTCCAAGCAGAATGACGGTCATGAACGCGACGGTGAACTGCGACACCGGCATACCGAGCTCGCCGAGCGCGGACAAGATGCCACGGCCCACGCCGAGGCTGACGCCGATCACCAACAATGGCACCAGCGCGGTGAACAGCGATCGGTAAACGACCAACAGAATGATCGCGATAAGCGCCACCGTCGCCAGAGTGATCACGACTAAATCGCTTTCAGCACTCACGATCTGATCACTGAAAGTGGCCGTCGGCCCGGTGACATGAACAGTGGTGCCAGTACCCTCAAACACGCGATGCGCGGTTTGGCGCACGGTCTCCACAGCATGAGTGGCCGTTGGCCCCCCCAATGTTCCAGCTACCCCGACAGGCAGGTACCAGGCTTGCCCATCCTCACTCAACGCCTGACCGGCCGTCGTCGGATCGGAAAGCAAATCCCGCACCGACTGCACATCGTCGAAATTTTCGCGCAACTGCAGAACGAGCATGTCGTAGCGCTCCCGCGCCACGTCGGTGAACCCATTCGGATTCTCCATGGTCACGAGAACAGTGGTCTTGGCGCCCTTCTCGCCGAACGCGCCACCCATCTGATCGAGTGCTCGAAACGATGGAACCCCAGCAGGGATCGGATCAACCGACTGCTGCCGCACCACCGTCTCCAACTGGGGAAACAGAATCGCCAAGACGACACCCACGGCCACCCACACCCCGATGACGAGAGGTCTGTGCGCCAAGGTGAACCGCGCCAACCGTCCCAGTGTTGTGCTGTACTCGCTGCGCTCCACCAACCGGCGCGCCGTCAAGCGCCCATCACTCGGACGTTGGACCACCATACGCAGCACCTCACCCTCGACCCAGCCCGCTTCTGAAACCGGCAGTAGCGTTACGGTACTAGCAGTAGCGTGGATGTGGAAGGGGGTTAGGTAATTTGGTGCCGCCGGTGGGCCGTGAGGAAATCGTCGACAAGTTGTTCGAGATCGCCAACGGTCATCGACCGAATACCCGTGAGCTTGGCAAAGATAAGGGGGCCTGCCAGCTGAGTGACTGCCATGGTCAGATCGAAGTTGTCGAGCTCAGCCGTGGCCACATCGGTCGTTAAAACTCGATCGAATGGCTCTCGATACTGCTCGACGACTCGACGGCGCAGTGGCGCGAGCGCGTTCTGCTCCCCGTCGGATTGCTCGGATTGCCCGGGTTGTTCGGGAAGCATTGCCAACCATGCCAGCGTCGTCAACTGCAGCGGTGCCTGCTCGATTAGTTCAGCTTGCCGCTGCATCAGCTTTAGCAGGTCATCGCGGATCGACGTCGTCATCGCGGGGGTCTCGGCCTGGGGTAACAACCGCTCGAAAGCAGCCGCCACCAGATCTGTGGAGCTCTCGAAGTGACGATACAAGGTAGTGCGAGCAACACGAGACAGTCGAGTGACCGCCTCCACGGTAACGGCTTCGACCCCGCCGCTGTTCAGCAAGGTCACAGCGGCATCCAACAAACGCTGGCGCGACCGAACCCGCCTCGGGTCAACATCGTCGGAATCGATGGTTTCCACCCTGGCCACTCCCTATGAAACCAAAATCAAGAACCTCTGACTCCACAACAATACCGTCGGTAACAGAACGAAACAGCCAGTGGCGGTACCGATGGAAGGCTCGAGGGGGGGCCTTATGAGTGGCGCCACGACTGTGGCACTGTCGTCAACAGTACCGTCTGTAGCGCTTCGCTACTAAGATGAGCGGCGACCAAGGATGATCCCCCCATGACAGCACCCATCAAACTGCCCGCGCACTCCCCTCACTGCATGGGCTGCGGGCCTGAGAACTGTAGCGGCCTGCAACTTGTGGCCTACCGCGACGATGACCAGGTTTACGCCAATCATTCATTTACCGAAAAGCAGGTGGGCGGACCGGGTTTGGCGCACGGTGGGGCTATCTCAGCAGCGTGCGACGACATCATGGGTTTCACCCTGCATCTTGCCGGCACCCCCGCGGTCACCCGCACACTTACCGTCAGGTACCGTCGGCCGGTGCCTCTGCACGTACCTGTGCGGCTCACCGCGTGGATAGTTGAGAGCGCCGATCACCTGCTACACATCGAAGCGACCGGGACGATCGAGCAACAGGTCTTCTTCTCTGCTGTTGGCGAGTTCGCGAAAGTGGATTTGGCGCACTTCCAGCGGTATGCAGATTCGTCTATTGTCGACAGCTTCTTTGTCAATTTTCTACGCCCGGACTGACAACGTCAGGGGCTGCCGATTGTCGACGTTGTTGACCCGCACGGGTGTGTCGGAAGTGCGACGGAGAGCAGCCGACCCAACGTGTGAACGCGTGGGAGAAGCTCGCAACATCGCAGTACCCCAGTTCGGCGGCGATTTGACCAACTCCTACTCTGGGATCATCCAAGAGGCGGACGATGGCACGCTCCCTCATGAACTCCTGCCGCAGGCGACGCAATGTGGTGCCTTCGGCCTGGAGGTGGCGCTTGAGCGTACTCACTGAGACCGCCAGCTCTCCGGCGATCTGATTGCTGTCGATTCGAGCAGGGCCTGTCTCGAACTGAGCGCGGACGAGCTGCGTATATGAGCTACTGTGCCGCTGGTTGAAAACACGTCGCAGTTCAGCGATACCGACCCGGTAGGCGACGGGGTCCGAGAAGCGGCACACCTCATGGAGCACGTGAGCCGGAATCTGCACGAACGATGCCGGTGCATCAAAGACAAGCCGGTGCGCGACGTCCCCTTCGTTTGGCGGCGCGGTCGGTGCTGGGCAGGTCAGGTGTAATTCCACCGACGGGACAGCACCGGCAAGTATCTCCACCAGGCGTAGTACGGCCAGGCCCCCGTAGGTGACGGCGAAGCAGTCAGTACCGGCGCTGTCGGTGCGCCCAGCAAGAGTGATGGTCAGACCAGTGTCGCCATGGTGAAAATCTGCGCTCAGCGCGGTTGTGATCAAGGGCAGGAATCGAAGCAGCTCAACGATTTCAGCGACAGACCCAGCGCTGACCAGCGGCAGGCTCAGTGGGCCGAAAGAAGTTAGCTGGGCGTGTTCGGCGAACGCGACACCCAGCCGAAATCCGTCGCGGGGTCCCATATTTGGGTAGACCTCACGAAACCACCGCACCGGCACTTGCGCCTCTCGCTGTATCAGCGATCTGAGGTCGACGTGCTCCCTGATCATGATTCGGCTGAACGCTCGGGTCTCCTCCTCCCCCAGCGCACCGCAGTCGAGGAGCTGCGCGAACGCCAAGGGGGGCACCCCAGGTTCAAGAGGAGGGATCACAGTGAGCCAAATTAACAACTCATTGCGACGTTGGACCATGGATTGGGTGAACCCGATGCGTCCAGACTCGAGGAAGCACTCACGATCAAGGAGGCGGCCATGGCCACGATCACCTATGTCACCCATGACGGAGACAACTATCCCGCCACGCTGACGCCTGGCAAGTCATTGATGCAAACCGCAGTGGACGAGGCGGTTCCGGGAATCGACGGGGACTGCGGCGGTGAGGCGGCCTGCGGGACCTGCCATGTCATCGTCGACGCGGCGTGGATTGACACCGTCGGCCTTTGCACCGAGGTCGAGGAGGAGATGCTCAGTATGCACCCGGAACGCGAAGCGAATTCCCGACTGTCGTGCCAGATGGTGGCGTCCGACGAATGGGACGGCCTGGCGGTCCGCCTCCCCGAATTTCAACTCTGACCCCGGACAGCCCACAGGAGCATCGCATGAACATCGCAGCCACGGTCACACAGAAGGCGCAGTCCCTCATTCCGATCGATCTGCAGATCCGCGGTGCGCATCTGTACGACAAGACGCGGCGAGTGGTCACGCGTACCGATGGGCAGACGATGTTCACTGAGACACCGATCCCCCCCGTCGACGAGGTCGATCTTCTCGACATCGATCTGAGCAACCCGTTCCTCTACCGCCAGGGCAAATGGCGCTCGTACTTTGAGCGCGTCCGCAATGAGGCGCCCGTGCACTACCAGGCGCACAGTCCCTTCGGTCCGTTCTGGTCAATCACCCGCCACGCCGACATCATCGCTGTCGATAAGAACCATAAGGCGTTCTCCGCCGAGCCATTTATCATCATCGGTAGGCCGCCGCGATTCATGGACATCGCAATGTTCATCGCGATGGATCCCCCCCGGCACGATCAGCAGCGAGCCGCCGTCCAAGGAGTCGTCGCCCCAAAGAACTTGCGCGAGATGGAGGGGCTCATCCGCTCCCGCGTCAAGGACGTTCTCGACGGTCTGCCGAGCAACGAACCGTTCGACTGGGTCAAGAACGTGTCGATCGAACTGACCGCACGCATGCTCGCCACCCTGCTCGATTTCCCTACGAGCAACGTCACAGGTTGGTCGAGTGGTCCGACCTCGTCACCTCGATGGAGCAGGCCAACGGCGGACCCTCAGACAACGACGAGGTGTTTCGCGAAATGGTGGCCATGGCGCAGGGTCTCAGCGCCCTGTGGCGGGACAAAGCCGCACGGACCGCGGCCGGAGAGGAGCCCGGCTTCGATTTGATCACCATGCTGCAGAGCAACGACGACACCAAGAATCTCCTCGACGATCGCCCGATGGAATTCCTTGGAAATCTGGTGCTACTGATCGTCGGGGGCAACGACACCACCCGGAACTCCATGAGCGGCGGAGTCCTGGCGCTCAACGAGTTCCCCGACCAGTTCGCGAAGCTCAAGGCCAATCACGACCTCGTCCCCAACGCGGTGTCGGAGATTATCCGGTGGCAGACGCCCTTGGCATATATGCGGCGCATCGCCAAGACCGACGTGATGATCAACGGTCAGTTCATCCGCAAGGGCGACAAAGTCGTGATGTGGTACGCGTCTGGAAATCGCGACGAGCGCGTGTTCGAACGCCCCGACGAGCTCATCGTCGACCGCTCCAACGCCCGTAACCACATCGCTTTCGGATTCGGCGTGCACCGATGCATGGGCAACCGGCTCGCCGAGCTCCAGCTTCGCATCCTCTGGGAGGAACTCCTGCAGCGTTTCGACAACATCGAAGTGGTGGGCACCCCCGAGTACGTCCAGTCGAATTTTGTTCGCGGTATCAGCAAGATGATGGTGCGCCTGACACCCAAGGAGGATTCGTGACAGCAAATCGCGCGGTCATCGTCGGCGCCAGCCACGCGGGCGCTCAGCTCGCGGGCAATCTCCGCAAGGAGAAGTGGGATGGCGACATCCTGCTCATCGACGATGAAGGCAGGTTGCCCTACCAGCGCCCGCCCTTGTCGAAGGCGTACCTGGCTGGTACCTCGGAACTCGATGATTTCGCGATCCGCGGACGGCAGTTCTACGAGCAACAGAGCATCGAGCTCGACGCCGAGACTGTGATAGCGATCGACCGCGATGCACGCTCCGTCACCATGGGCAGCGGGAACGTAGTCACCTACTCCCGGCTGGCCATCTGCACGGGCGCGCGTGCCCGCCAACTGCCGGTGCCCGGCGCTGAACTCGCAGGCGTCCATTCTCTGCGCACTGCGTCCGACGTTGAGGCCATCCGTGCTGCGGCCGTACAGGGCCGGAGAGTCGTCATCGTCGGGGGTGGCTACATCGGTCTGGAAACGGCCGCTTCACTACGTGCTCTGGGAGTGGAGGTGACTGTTCTTGAAGCCGCAGCACGCGTCCTCGAACGGGTTACGGCACCAGTGGTGTCGGCGTTCTTCGATCGGATCCGGCTGATCGTGTGGTCTATCGGCCCGGCGGGTGCTCGCAGTGGGACCTGTGGTTCCCCGATTATCGAATCCCATTGGGCCATGGCCAGTTCGGCATTCTTCCGGTCCTGGTGATGACGTTGGCGTTCTCCCGGTACCGGTCGGCAGTGATGATCGGGGGTGTCAGATGGTCTGTGTAAGTCCAGTGCTCATCAGTGAGAGGAAGATCTATGAGCATGGCGTTAGACGACAAGCAGCAGGGCCACGACGACGAGCAGTTGCCTGAACTGGCCGAGCCGCGCTCGACCGCGGAAGTCGCCGAGGCATTACAGGCCTCGGGCATGGTCGATGAGCTGCTCGCCCAGATCGATACCGGCCAGGTCCAGATCACCGGCGAAGGCGGGTTGATCCCAGGTCTGATCAAACTGGCCCTCGAACGCGGTCTGAAGGCCGAGCTGACCGATCACCTCGGCTATGCCAAGGGCGATCCGGCCGGGCGGGAGTTGCCCAACGCCCGTAACGGGTCGAGCCCGAAAACGGTGGCCTCGGAGGCCGGGCCGGTCGAGCTGAACATTCCTCGTGACCGTGACGGCACGTTCACCCCGCGGCTGGTCCCGAAGGGCTCGCGCCGCCTCGGCGGCCTCGACGACATCATCATCTCGCTCTACGCCGGCGGCATGACGTTGCGCGACATCCAACACCATTTGGCCTCCACGATCGGCACCGATCTCTCGCACGAGACGATCTCGAAGATCTGCGACGAGGTCCTCGACGCGGTCGATGAATGGCAGAACCGGCCGCTGGAGCCGTTGTATCCCGTCATCTACCTTGACGCCCTGGTGGTGAAGGTCAAAGACGGCGCCCATGTCCGAAACAAGCACGCCCACATTGCTATTGGCGTCGATATGGCCGGCGTCAAGCATGTGCTGGGAATCTGGATACAGGCCGAAGAAGGCGCCAAGTTCTGGGCCGGGGTGTGTGCGAATCTGGCCAACCGCGGCGTCAAGGACGTGCTGATCGTGTGCTGTGACGGGCTCACCGGATTCCCCGAAGCGATCGAGGCGACCTGGCCGCTGGCCACCGTGCAAACCTGTGTGGTGCATCTGATCCGCAACTCGATGCGGTTCGTGAACTACAAAGACCGCAAAGACGTCGCTCGGGCGATTAAACCGATCTACACCGCCCCCGACGCCGAGACCGCACCGGCGATCAAGCAACCGGTGACCTGGCCGGTGCGGCCCATCGAGCGGCCACGAGGTGGACGGCAATCGCACGTGCAGCGGTGCAGAAGGACTCGACCGCACCCGATCGGCTCCGTTGCGTGATCGGTCTTGCTGCGGCTTTGCCTGAGTTCGAGGCGGATCTTGCGATGTCACTGGAACGTGCCGCCAAGTCCTTGACACTGAGCAGGTGAGCAGTCGACAGCTCACGCGGTGACTCACCGATCTAGATCGTCCTGATCGATCCACCATCGCGTCGCTGAGAAACCGGCACCCAAGATGGGCATCACAGTCGGAGACACGAGGGGATTCATCCGCGCCGGCTTTGCAGACCGCCTGTCCATGGCCATGAGAAAGTCCCCACTGGTGGCCAGGTCGAGGTCCCCGCTGGTGGCCAGATAAAAGTCCCCACCCTGTGTTCGTCGTGTCGACCCGGAACTGAGGGCCCAGGCGATGACGGTGAAGGTGCCAACCGATCACTGTCACCGCCTGGGAGTTCCATTGAAGTCTGCGAAGGACCGTATGGACATCATTTCTGCTTACCGAGAACTCGGAAGCTATCGCGCCGCCGCCGAGGTGTGCGGCACCACCCACAAGACCGTCAAGCGTGTGGTCGACCGGTTCGAGGCCGACGATCAACCACCAGATCGCATGGTACGGGCCCGCAACTACGACACCGTTGCCGAGCTGGTCGCTGAGCGAGTCGAGCGGTCGCGCGGCCGGATCACCGCGAAACGTCTGCTATCAGTAGCGCGAGCGGCGGGTTATGCAGGCTCGGCCCGCAACTTCCGTCGTCTCGTCGCTCAGGAGAAAACACAGTGGCGCCGTGACCATCATCGTGGGCGTCGCCCGGCAGTGTGGGCTCCGGGTGACTACCTGGTCATCGATTGGGCCGTGATCGGCGGGCTACACATGTTCTGCGCGGTGTTGGCGTTCTCACGCTGGCGGTTCGTTCGGTTCGCCACCAACGAAACATCCACCACCACACTCGGATTCATCGCCGAGGCGTTGGAAGAGATCGGTGGAGTACCCAACAAGGTACTCGCTGATCGGATGGGCTGCCTCAAAGGTGGGGTCGTCGCCAACGTCGTCGTACCGACCCCCACGTATGTGCGGTTTGCCACCCACTACGGGTTCGCCCCGGACTTCTGTCACGGCGCCGATCCGGAATCGAAAGGGATCGTGGAAAACCTGTGCGGGTACGCGCAGTCGGATCTGGCGCAACCGTTGTGGACCGAAGCCAAGATCGCCGCAGGTCGTGACGACGTGCAGCTGGATGTGCACGCAGCGAACCGGGCCGCGCGGGACTGGTGTGTCGAGGTCAACACCCGCCGCCACAGCGACACACTGTGCGTGCCTGCTGAGCAACTCGATGTGGAACGAGAAGTGCTGTCGAAGTTGCCATCTCTGCGGGCCCAAGTCGGTCCACCGCCGGTCACCCGTAAGGTCGATCGCCTCTCGTGTATCCGGTACGCCTCGGCCCGCTACTCGGTACCCAACCGGCTCATCGGCACCACCGTGACCCTCATCCAGGACGGTGAGCGGCTCCTGATCGCCGAACCCGCCTCCGGTGAGATGGTTGCCGAACATCTGCTGGCCGCACCCGGAGAGGTCGTCCTCAACGACGACCACTACGGGGGGCCACGCACACCGCCCAGTCGTGCACCACGACCCAAAACTGCGGTGGAGAAACAGTTCTGCGCTCTCGGTGAGGTTGCTGAGCAGTTCCTGGTCGGTGCCGCGGCGATCGGCAACACCCGCCTGGGCGGTGAACTCGATGACATCCTCGGCCTGGTCACCTCCCACGGCCATCAACAGGTGCTCACCGCTCTGACCAGGGCGGTGGCGTTCCGACGGTTCAAGGCCGCCGATGTGCGTTCGATCCTCGATGCCGGAGCCGGCACCCCCAACCCGCGACCGGCCGGCACAGCACTGCTCGGGCATCTGCCTACCGCGCCCACCCGCTCGCTGGATGCCTACAAGCTCGGCGCCGGCGACAAGGAGGTGTCATGACCACCACAACATCGACATCAGTTGCACCCCAAACAGTGCCGCCACTACCGGCCGACCTCGACCACGCGCTACGCCGATTGAAACTGGCCTCGATCCGCCGCACCGCACCCGAGGTGCTGCTCACCGCGAAAACTCAGCGGTGGACACCCGAAGAAGTACTGCGGACCCTGGTCGAAGCCGAGATCGCCGCTCGTGATGCCTCCAACATCCGCAACCGACTCAAAGCTGCCGGGTTCCCGCTCACCAAAACCCTGGAATCGTTCGACGTGGCCGCATCGTCCATCCCGGCCAACACCTTCGAATACCTGTCCTCGCTGGAATGGGTTCGGGCCCAACACAACCTGGCCTTGATCGGCCCAGCCGGGACTGGCAAGAGTCACACCCTGATCGGGCTGGGGATCGCCGCAGTGCACGCCGGACACAAAGTGCGGTACTTCACCGCCGCCGACCTCGTGGAGACCCTGTATCGCGGGCTGGCCGACAACACCGTCGGCAAAACCATCGACACCCTGCTGCGCCAAGATCTGCTCATCCTCGACGAGATCGGATTCGCCCCGCTCGACGACACCGGCACCCAACTGCTATTCAGGCTCGTCGCCGGCGCCTACGAACGCCGCTCTCTCGCGATCGCCAGTCACTGGCCCTTCGAACAATGGGGACGCTTCCTGCCCGAACACACCACCGCCGCCAGCATCCTCGACCGACTCCTACACCACGCCACCATCGTCATCACCGACGGCGACTCCTACCGCATGACACACCGAACGGAGGTACCACCCACCTAAAACATCCCGCACAGGGTGGGGACTTTTACCTGGCCACCAGCGGGGACATCAAACTGGCCGTTGACACCGCCAGCGAATTCGTTCGAACGATGCCCACTCGCGTCTGACCGGATGCACGACTGCGGTTCATTCCCGCTCCCGCCTGTCATGACAGCATCTCTGCCCCCGGCTGGTGCATTAATCTTGTTTGGATCGCGTAGTGCACGGTGTGGCCATCGCGGGGAGACAAATTGGCGGACGACACCAATCTTCGATGCTGTTGAAGGCCGACTTTCCACACACCGCAGTCAGGACTTGTGGGATACACATCGTTTTGAGTGAGCTGTCGTGCCACGTGCGTGACAACAGGCGGACCACTCGTGCGGGGTGATTAGACGGGGTCGACGCGAGTGGCGAATGCAGGGTCTCCGAAGGGCCTGTCTCTATGAAAGCGAACGCCCACCGTGGCCGCAGCGCCGTCAATAATCCCCCACGAGGTCTGGCACAGGTGCGCGGCAAACAAGTCCCTGCTCATTCCATTCTGCCGACCGTGATCGATCCACCACTGGGTCGCTGATAGACCAGCCCCTAGGATAGAGGCCACTGCTACGGCGACGAGGGACTCGTCGGCGCCGACCTCTCGGAGGCCACGAGCGAACTCGTCAGAAATAATCTCCATTGCCGATCTCAGCTGATCTGCGGCCCCTCCCTCGCCGGACTCAGAGTACTGGAACATGTGATTCGTCATGAGGAAACGGACGACCGCCGGATGGTCGTCGACCAAGGATACGTATGCAGAGATCGCTGAACGGAAAAGCTCGTCAACGGAGCTGTCTTCCTGTCCGGAGAGCAGAGTTGACTGCGCTGACTCCCACATCATCGAACCCAGACGTGCTGCCACGGCGGAATAGAGCCCAGCTCTGTCACCGAAATGGCGGTAGAGCTTAGGTTTCGACGCACCTGCCTCTTCCGCAAAATCGTCCATGCTCACAGCATCGCCGAACTTTTCGATCGCGCGTATAGCCGCGTCGACGAGTTCAGCCTTAACGACAGCGCGGTGGTCGTCCCAACGCGTGCTTCGTGCGTCGCGCACACGACGCTGCACTTTCACCGGGGCCGCGGAGATTCGACGGACTACAGACATGGCCTCCTAGGTTATCAGGATGGACGACTCGTCGCGCCGGTGAGCACGTGGCGCCCGCGTGGCCGAGGCATTGGTTGATGAGACGAGCTTCAGGCGGATCTGTCTAACCTGGCCACAGCTGAATTGAAGTCTTCAACGGCCTCTAGGTTGGACATGTGACCGACCTTGTCGAGAAGAGTGAATTCAAATAGAACGCCCTGCCGACCCAGTCGCGCTGCGAGATCCACCGAATGGGCCGCCGGGGTCAGTCTGTCGGCATCGCCCACGATGACCGCCGCCGGCACTGTCAGCGAGTCAACACCCCTGCTGACGTCGATTGTCGCCAAAACCGCACCCCACATCCCCCGCACCTGTGGTGGGCATCGCAACACGATGTCGGCGCACTCATCGATTACCTCGACAGTCGCGCCCGGGCCCAGGGTTCCGTAACGAATCAGGCGGCGAGACAAACGCGTGTCCTGCATCTCGGGTCCCGCGACCGCAAGACTAGCCGCGAAGGCCCGTTCAAGTCTCGGTCGTAGCTGGCGGGGAACTTTGAGTAACGTTGACCGATCCACCAACTGTGATGGCCCGGTGCTTGCCAGTACTACTCCGCGGGCCAGCTCCGACACCGAGGCTGGGTACTCAGCTGCCCAGCTCATGATGGACATACCTCCCATGCTGTGTCCGACCACGACAGCCTTGTCGGTGGGAGTGGCTACCGCCCGAACTACGGCCTCCAAGTCATCGGCCAGAAGTCTCGCCGAGAACGGTACCCGGCCCCGGTCGCTCCACCCGTGTCCGCGTTGGTCGTAGACCACTACCCTATGCGTCGCCGCGAACTGTTCGATCTGTGGCCGCCAGAAACGCCCCTGACAGGCCCAGCCGTGACTAAAGACTAGAAGTGGAGCATCCCGGCCCGGGCCGAATTCCTGGGCGAACAACCTGGTTCCGTCGGAGGAGAGGACCTCGAGGTGCCGCGATCCTCGCGACTCGCTCGCTATCTCAGAGGTCATCGAAGCTCACCGTGACTGCATCCGTCAGCGGAAGTGCCTGACACGCAAGCCGTTCACCGTCGGCAATGTCATCTTCAACGAGGATGTGGTTTTGTGCCATTTCTACATCACCCTCAACCAGCTTGCATACGCACGCGCTGCAGGCCCCTTCTCGGCAGGAGTACGGGGCATTGTGACCTTGGGCCAATAGCACGTCGAGCAACGGAGTGTTGCGCGGCCACTCAGTCGTGATGGACTGCCCATTCAGATAGACCGTGGCGGTCGCCACACCATCGTCGTCACTGAGCTGACGCATCGTGGCTGTCTCGAATGGATCTCCGGTCAGTGACTGAAAGACTTCTCGATGTACCGAGGCGTGCTCGACACCGCAGGCCTCCGCCGACTTCTGAACCAGATCCATGAACGGCGCCGGACCACAGGTGTAGATCTGTGCACCGCGGTGCTCACGTATGGCGGATTCGACATCCTCAGGTGCCGGAATCCCCATAGCCGACTCCAACCAGTGGAAGACCGTGAAACGCTCGGGGAACTCGGAGGCGATCTGCGCCAGTTGGCCCTCGTACATGATCGACTCGGCATCGCGATTCGCGTAGAACAGTGTGACTTCGCCCCCGCCGCACACAAGCGCCGACTTAATCAGCGACAAGACCGGAGTGATCCCACTTCCTCCTGCAAAGAATAGAAAATCGACGTCGAGATTCTTAGCCGTGAAGTGCCCCGACGGCGGGAGGACGGTCAACTCCATTCCCGTCATCGCGTTGTCGCACAGCCAGTTCGATGCGTAACCGTTCTCCGTCCGCTTGATCCCGATCTCGAGACGGAAGTCCTCGACGTGAGGCGAGCTGCTCAACGAGTAGCATCGTGCGACATGACCGGTCCGATCAGATGGGATCTTCACGGTGATGAATTGCCCTGGGACATGCTTGAACTCCTCGACCATGGCATCGGGGATCTCGAACGAAATGGTGACGGAGTCTTTCGTTTCCTGGGTCACTTCTGAGACGCGCAAGGTGCGTGAGCGGGCTGCGGCAGCCGGACGTGCATCGGGTTCGACGGTCACTTGAGGATCCCCTGTCTACGTGCGACCGCGTAACCCGCCCGTGTCAGTGGCGCCGCGATGTCCTGGTAGCGGGGACCGATCACCCGTGCCACGAAGTCGAAACCGCGGGCGTCCGCACCGATCAACACTCGTGCCTTCTTCTTGTCCATACCTTTGAGGATTGTCGCCGCTGCTTTATCCGGGGTGCTTCGTGCGATCCTGTCGAACAGCGAGGCGACAGTCGCGGTGTCTGCCCCCATGGCGGAAACGCCTCGGGCATTGTTGACGATGTTGGTTTTTACACCCCCCGGGTGCACACATGTCACTGTGACCGGGTATCGACTGATTTTCATCTCCTGTCGGAGCGCCTCGGTGAAGCCTCTGACGCCGAATTTCGCGGCATTGTATGCGCTCTGGCTGGGGATTCCGATCAAGCCGAAGACGCTCGACGTGTTAATGAGATGTCCGTCCCCGGACGCGATCAGGTGAGGCAGAAACGCCTTCGACCCGTTAACGACTCCGCCAAAGTTGATGCCCATGAGCCAGTCGAAGTCTTCCCAGGTCATGTCGACCACGTCGACGCCCAAGGCCACGCCGGCGTTGTTGAACACCATGTCGACGTGGCCCGACTCTGACCGCACTCCGTCGGCATAGTCCTGAAACGCACTGCGGTCCGCAACGTCTAGTACGGCGGCGGTTACCGTCGCCGCATACGTGGTGCGGCAAAGTTCTGCAGTCTCCTTCAAGTGCATCTCATCAATGTCGGACAGTGCCAGTGCGGCACCTCGCTCCGCCAACTGGAGTGCCAGAGACCGACCGATCCCTGACGCGGCACCGGTGATCACTGCCACCTTGCCTGTGTAATCATGCCGGTCAGAATTGCTCACTGTCGTCTCACCATTTCTACGAATCGTGTCTCTCCGTGCGTTCGGGCTCAGGCGATGTCGTACTCGGCGGGGTCGAAATCTTTTGTGGCGCGCCAGTACTGCCATGTGAAGCCCGGCCACACGGTCCGGTTGACGCCCTGCGAGTCGAGATACCAACTCGTGCAGCCGCCGTTGGTCCACACTCCCTTGGCCAGCTTCCGCTGGATGTCGGTGTTGAACTGTTCTTGCACGGACGGGCGTACGTCAACCTTCTCAGCGCCTCGGCTTTCTACTGTGTCGATGGCCTTCATGATGTATTTGATCTGTTGCTCGATCATGAACACCACTGAGTTGTGGCCGAGGCCCGTGTTGGGTCCGAGGAGGAAAAACAGGTTGGGAAAACCCTCGGTCGTGATGCCCAGGTGCGTGTTAATCCCCGTCTGATGCCAGTGGGACGGGAGATCCTCGCCAGTGGCACCTTTCAGGGCGAGCTGATCGAAACCATCAGTCACGTGAAAACCGGTCGCATAAATAATTACGTCGATGAGGTGCTCGACGCCGTCTGAGGTGATGATGGAATCAGCGGTGACCCTCTCAATCCGATCGCTGATGACGGTGGTGTTGGGCGCCGCAAGTGCAGGGTAATAGTCGTTTGACCCCAGAATTCGCTTACAGCCGATGCGATATGACGGGGTCAGTTTCTTGCGTAGTGCCGGATCAGAGATGGAGCGTTCAATGTTCCACCGAGCGACCCGTTCGATTGGCCGCATAAGGTTGGAGTGACCGTTGAGGCCGAAGGCTAGGCTCTCCGCACCCCAGTACACCGACCACCTGGCGATACGACGTGCAATCGGGAGTCTGCTCAGAAGAGTCCGCAGGGCCGGCGGAACGGTGAAATTCTTGCGGGGTAGGACCCAGGCAGGGGTTCGCTGGAAGACCTTGAGGGACATGGCCTCCTTCTGTACGAACGGCACAAACTGGATAGCGCTGGCACCAGTGCCGATCACGGCGACACGCTTGCCCTCCAGATCCACCGAATGATCCCACTGTGCGGAGTGAAACGCTTCGCCTTTAAAGTCCTCAATCCCCGAAATTTCGGGAAAATTGGGGATATGCAGCGCACCGACTCCTGAAACTACGAACTGAGCAATGTACTCACGTCCGGACTCAGTACGCAGGTGCCACCGCGACTCTGACTCGCTCCAGTATCCGGAAACCAACTTCTGACCGAAATGAATCTTTTGTGTCACGCCGCGCTTGTCCGCGACGTCTTGTAGATACCGCTCAATTTCTGGTTGTGACGACCACACCTTCGACCAGCTACCTCGACTTTCGAATGAGTACGAGTACATCAGCGACGGGACGTCACATGCACAGCCCGGATAGGTATTGTCGCGCCAGGTTCCACCGACGGAGCTTGCCTTCTCCAGGATTAGAAAGTCGCTGTACCCGCGACGTCTTAGCTGTGCGGCCATCCCGAGACCAGAGAACCCGCTTCCGATGATCAGAATCTTGGTCGAAATCGGGTCGTCGGTTGAGTCGGTTTTGGCGGCGGCGCGCGAGGCGCGCCGGGTAGTTGAAGATGCCATGTTTATGCTTTCTCCCTCGTGGGTTCGTTGGCACAACACATCACCTGCGCACAGTGGCAGCGGGTGATCTGTTGAGGCGGAAGTGATCGCGAAGCCATCGAGAATGCTCCGCACAGGTCTAACTGATGTCGACCGTGACGGCTCGGCCGCGTGAACGGAGATCAGCGGAGATCGTCGGGAAGGCTCCGCGTCGCGCGCCACATGGCCATTGTGAACTTGCCTTCCAGCATTCCCGCCTCATGGAAGAACCGAATCATGGGCTCCGACATGAACTGCAGGTTGGTCCGATAGTTTGGGCTGGTTTGTTGTGCCCATACGCCACGCCAGCGGCTAATTCCCACTGCGGGGTACACTTTCGGATTAATGAGCAGCGGGTACGCCAGGTTCGCGATGACGGCAAGCACCCCTCGGTGCCAAGCGCGCGTCGCCTTACGTCGACGCTGCATGCCTTCGATCATCTCCAGTCGCGCAAAGGTAATGTGACGGGCTTCCTCGAGGACATGGATCTTCATGAGCTGGCGAAGCTGAGGCTGCATACTGGGGTCGTTCATCGCCTCGCGCTGGGCGCGGTCCAGGATTTCCTCGATCAGCAGCGTGGCTCCGGACACCGACGGTCCGAGCGGGACGAAATGCAGGATCTTTGCGAAGCTCAAGAAGCCCTTAGGGAGCTTGTAAGGGGGCACGCCTGTTTTGTTAATGAGGCGCGCGAACATAGTGGAATGGCGGGACTCATCGCCGATTTCTGTTAGCGCGTATAGGGACTTCTGATCGGTTAGGGCCCCCTTTGCCGACATGCGCAGGAGCGCCGAACTCAAGAGGTTCTCTGCGTAGATGCCGAAACTGAGGATGCTCACGATCTCGTGGCGTCCCAGCTCGCGACGCTGCTCCTCGGTCATCTTGTTCCATAGTTTGGTGCCGTATAGCGACACCCGGTGCTCTGGCAGAAAGTACTTGCCTTCCTCCCAGGGCGACTCCCAGTCGATGTCGATCTCCGCGTCGTAGAACTTCTCCGCGGAAGACCGCAACAGACGACCTGCAGATCGTTCCATGTCGACGGGCTTGCGCCCGTTCACCCGGGCCATGCCCTCCTGTGAAAAGTCGGGCTTGATATGGGCATCCTGCACGGTCATGTCTTCTCCTCGGTCGTTCAAGGCTGGGAGTCGGGGCCTGGCGCCCAGTACCCATTACTCGCAGTATCTGGTACTGCTAGTATCCACGAACCGCGTTATTTGTCAACGCTCAATGCGAAGAAGGTAGGGCTGCATGTCTGACGACCATGACCTCGACTACTCCGGCGAAGGAACCCTGGTGTGCCGCGGGACGGAGATCCATGTCGAAGCGAAGATCAAAGGCTATTTCCAGCCGCTGAACGGCCTCTACACCTGGTATGGCCGGATTCAGAAGAATGATGAGCTCGACGAGCTCCTGAAGGGCGCCCGCGCGATCGCTGTATTTACGACCCCCGAGGGCCGAGCGGAGTGTGTCGTCGGGGATCCCGACTTCTGGGGCCGATACCGCATCTCAGGTAAGAGCACCCCCCCATACCACCTGCCCACCACTCTCGAGGAGGTCGAAGACATGGCCGAGCACCACCGCAAGTGACAACCATCCACCGCCGCACGGACGTTCGCATAACGGGTGCGCACGATTGGGTCGCCCACTTCAGGTCGAGAGGAAATTTCACATGGTGAGTTCGTCTCCCATTCGAACCCGCCCGTCGAGAGGGGGCGAGAAACTCGGCGAATACAGTCCGACCCTTGAGCGGGTTGCATGGTTTACCCTCCGCCGCAAAGGGATTGTGACGCTGGTCTGGCTCGGCGCCGCCATCGGCTTAGGCCTTCTCTTTCCTCAACTGGAGTCAGTGATACGGGAACAATCTGTGGATCCGATCCCGGCCGGAGTCCCGTCTTTTCAGACCTTGGACCGTATGGGCGCCGCTTTCGACGAGCGCGGCGCCAAGACCACAGTATTCGTAGTGATGGAGAACAGTGCAGGCCTGTCCGACAACACCCGCGATCGATACCACGTGCTTGTCGACACCCTGCGGGCGGACGACAAGCACGTCATCGCCGTCCGAGACCTGCTGAGCGATCCCCTCACTGCGAGTCAGGCTCTCAGCAAAGACAAGCAAGCCTGGTATCTGCCCGTGGGAGTGACCGGCACACTCGGGGGACCCGATACCGCGGAGGCGGTCGCAGCGGTACGCGACACCGCGGAGAGAATCTTTCGCGACACTGAGACGAGAGTCCGTGTGACAGGCCCACCCGCGACATTTAGCGACCAACTCGCCGTGGGCGAGTCGGATCTGGTCCTGATCACTGTCGCCACCGTGCTGCTGATCGCCGTGATCCTCCTCGTCGTCTACCGTTCGGTGTTCACCGCGCTGATGCCGCTGCTTGTCGTGGGCATGAGTTTGGCCGTAGGTCGCGGAGTTCTATCTGGACTAGGCGAGCTGGGCATGCCGGTATCCCAGTTCACCTCGATGTTCATGACCGTCATCATCTTCGGTGCCGGAGTTGACTATTCGGTGTTCCTCATAAGCCGCTATCATGAGGGTATTCGAGCAGGCAACTCTCCTGATGCCGCTATTGCCCACGCGAATGCAACTATCGGCCGCGTGGTTCTCGCATCGGCGGGCACTGTGGCCCTAGCCTTCCTGGCTATGGCCTTCGCCAATCTCAGTGTGTTCAACACATTAGGTCCGGCCTGCGCAATCGCCATAGCATTCGCATTCTTGGCAACGGTTACATTGTTGCCCCCCGTGCTCTCCTTCGCCGCCAAGAGAGGTGCCGGCCTTCCCCGCCGTGACCTGACGCGGGATTACTGGAGAAGAGTCGGAGTCATGGTTATCCGGCGGCCGGTACCTCTGCTGGCGATCAGTGTGGTCGCGTTGATCGGCCTCGCCCTGGTAGCCGCAACAATTCAGATCACCTACGACGATCGCGAGGGGCAGCCAACTGACACAGGGAGCAACGAAGGCTACGCGCTGCTCAACCGCCACTTCCCGAAAGACATCATTATCTCGGAATTCTTGGTGGTGGAGTCCGAGAACGACATGCGCACGGCTCAAGGCCTTGCCGACCTCGACCAGTTGGCATCCCGCGTCGCGCAGATTCCCGGCGTGACCAGGGTCATTGGCGTGACGCGCCCGACCGGTGAGAAGCTACAGCAGGCGCAATTGTCTTGGCAGAACGATCAGATCGGTACCAAGATCACCGAGGAGACCGGAGATGTACAGGCCCGCAAGGGTGATCTGGCCGTCCTTAAGACCGGATCAGAGCAGCTAGCCGGAGGCCTGGCACAGCTAGAAGAGCAGATCTCCTCCAATCTCGCTCCGCTGTCGGGGTTGCTCGACGAGGTGTCGTCCTTTGGCCCACAACTCGACGAGTATCGGCCGTTGGTGAACCAGCTCGCGAGCGCTGCTCCAACGCTTCAGCAGTTCTCCCAGCAAGCGCCTGAGCTGTCTCAACTCGCCCGTCGGGCCCAGTCTGCGGCAGATGCGATCGCGCCGGCATTGTCCGCATTGGACGCTCCGTGGTGTCAGCAGATCGCGGAGTGCTCGGCACTGCGCGCGCAGACGGCCGACATCCGGGCACTCGCGGATGATCAGTCGCTCGCGAGGGTGGCTGACTTTACCGCGCAGCTCGGCCGCGTGAGTGCGCCAGGCTCTACCGACATGGCACAGCTTCAGCGTTCTTTTCAAACGCTGGATTCTGCACTACAGACGATCGGTGGGCAGAACCTCGGGAACAGGGTGTCGCAACTCGAGTCCGGCGTCGGCGTTCTCGCCGACGGCGCACGTCAGTTGTCGAATGGAGTCGGGGCTTTGGTGGACAGCAACCTTCAGTTACTCGGTGGACTGGCACAGGTCGCCGCACAGCTTCGGGCTCCTGCCCGCGAGGTCGGCGATTCTGATTCGGCAACCGGCTTCTATCTCCCCGCGGATGCGTTCAAGGACCAGCAGTTCAGTCAGGTCGCTCGACAGTTCATCTCGCCCGACGGGAAAACCGTGCGCTATGCGATACAGACCGCCTACGACCCATACTCTGCCGAGGCAATGAAGCTCGCGAACGAGCTGTCCAGCGTCGCCGAGAACGCAATGCCGAACACCACGCTGGAGGGCGGACGCGCTTCGGTCGCGGGCTTTCCTGCGATCAACGCCGACGTCCAGCGGCTGTTGTCGCACGATTTCAAACTGCTTGGCATTGCCACCCTTCTCATCGTGGGTCTGATTCTGATGCTGCTGCTGCGGGCCGTCGTTGCGCCGGTGTACCTTCTTGCAACCGTCGTCTTGAACTACATGGCGGCGCTCGGTATCGGTGTGCTTGTACTCCAACATATGTTCGGTGCCGGGATTGCCTGGCCAGCTCCACTGGTGTCATTCATTGTTTTGGTGGCGGTGGGCGCTGACTACAACATGTTGCTGGTCTCACGACTGAGAGAGGAGACGAGGGCGAGCGTGCGGGTTGGCGTAATGCGTACAGTCGCCTACACCGGGTCAGTGATCACCTCGGCCGGGTTGATCTTCGCTGCCAGCATGTTCGGACTGATGGTCGGTTCCATCGATGTGATGGTGCAGATCGGGTTCATCATCGGTGTCGGTCTGCTTCTCGACACGTTCCTGGTGCGGACCTTAGTAGTCCCGGCATTGGCCGTGTTGCTGGGCAATGCGAGCTGGTGGCCGGGTCACATCGACCGTTCCCCGCACGCCCCGGGACCATCACAGAAGACGACGCGCGGGCGGACCCCTGGGGATCTGACTTGCGTCGGTCCCTGAACATCCCGACCATCCCGACCACTATCTGTTGGGGCAACCGGTCCCGGTGTTGCCCCAACAGATTAGGAGCGAGGTAGTACATGTCGCGGCACACTCGCCGGCGATAGACGAGTTGTGTTGGTACTCAATGCTAGTGTGACAAGGCTCATCGATCTTCCCCAGGTGTGCTCATTGAAATTCCCCACCCGGAGGCGGCTTCTACTCTAGCGTTCGCCGGGTCGGTGTGGTCGCGGTGCGCTGGTTCTGGGAGCGGGCGTGGTGGTCGCGTAGGCGGTAGGAGTCTCCGTCGAGTTTGAGCACGACCGAGCGGTGCAGCAGCCGGTCGAGCATAGCCGCGGCGACGGTGGTATCGCCGAGGACTTCACCCCATTCAGCTACGGATCTGTTGGTGGTGATCACGATGCTTGTTTTCAAATAGTGTTGCGCCACAACCTGAAACAGTGCCGACGCAGCCTCGGCGGGTAGTGGAAGGTATCCGAGTTCATCGATCACCAGCAGGGTGGGCCCGGCGAAGAACCGCATGCAGGTGGCCCACCGGCCCTCGATGGCCGCTTTGTGGCAGCGGGCAGCCAGATCGGCGGCGGTGGTCACGTAGGTGCGGTAGCCGACGTGTACCGCGGCGCGCGCGAGTCCGACTGCGAGGTGGGTTTTGCCGGTGCCGGGCGGTCCGATGAGCAGCACGTTGGTCGCTGATTCCAGGTAGGCGCAGGTGCCCAGTTCCCGGATGAGGTGGCGGTCCACGCCGGGTGCGGCGTCGTAGTCGAAGCCGTCGAGGGTGGCCGGGGTCGGTAGGCACGCGAACCGCAACCGGCCGGCCAGGCGGCGGGCTTCGGTCGCGCAGACCTCGATCTCTAGGAGATGTTCGAGCATCTGGGTCATCGACCACTCTTCGTCGCCAGCGGTCTGCAGTACCGAGGGCAACGCTTCGGCGGCCGCGTCGAGTTTGAGTACGGCGAGGTGGCCCCGCAACTTCTGATAGGTCGAGACCGCCGCCTGACTCTGCGGCTCGGGTGAGGGGGACCCATTCGATGGTCCAGTCGCTATGCGGCTTGGGGTTGGTGGGTCGTGGTCCACTGTAGGGCGAACTCGGCGGGGGTGAGTCCGTGGTGGGCCGAATGGGGTCGGTTGGCGTTGTAGTCGATCCTCCAGTCTTCGATGATGACCCGGGCTTCGCGCAGGGAGTCAAAGCGCCAGGAGTTGAGCAGCTCGTCGCGCAGGCGGCCGTTGAACGATTCGATCCAGGCGTTCTGCCACGGGGAGCCGGGGTCGATGAATAGTGATCCGGTGCCGTTGAATCGGCACCAGTCGTTGACGGCGTGAGCGACGAATTCCGGTCCGTTGTCGAACCGCACGTAGCACGGTGGACCATGTATCAGGGCCAGGCGGTCGAGAACGTCAACCACGCCATCGGCGTTGATGACGCGGTCGACGTGGATCGCCAGGGCTTCGCGGGTGAACTCGTCGATCACGTTGAGCATTTTGATGGTTCGGCCGTCGGCGGTGGTGTCGAATTGGAAGTCCATCGCCCAGATCACGTTCGGCCGGATTGGGCACATCGCCCCAACCGCGGTCCCGATTCCGGTGAGCCGTTTCTTCCTGCGGCGCTGGGGAACTCGCAGCCCCTCCTCGCGCCACAGGCGGCGGATGCGTTTGTTGTTGACCGTGAAGCCCGCTTTGCGCGCGGCGATCGCGGCGCGTCGCCAGCCCCAGCGGGGCCGGTCGGTGGAAAACCCACGTAGCCAGGACCGCAGCTCGGCTTCCTCCGCGGTGATCGGCGCTGGGTGCAGTCGCATCGTGGAGCGGTGGATGCCCACCACAGCACATGCTCGCCGCTCAGATACCCCGAACCGCTCACGCAGCATCGTCACGGCGCTGCGCTTGCGGTTCGGGGTCAGAAGTTTCCCGACGAAACCTCCTTGAGCATGTCGATATCGAGGGCCTGGTTGGCGACCAACTTCTTGAGCCGAGCGTTCTCAGCTTCGAGTTCTTTGAGGCGTTTGACGTCATTGGCCTTCATGCCCCCGTACTGGGCCACCCAGCGATGCCAGGTCGACTCTGTGACCTCCAGATGCCGGCACACCTCAGCCAACTCCTGCCCGGTCCCGAGGAGCTTGTTGCCCTCGGCCAGCTTGCGGATGATCTGATCCGGCGTATGCCGCCGGCGCTTGCTACCTGCCATGTCGTCGTCGATTCTTCCTGCCCAAACACTCGGGCAACAGAGTCGCACAACAACTGGACCACTACGAAGGGCCCACCTCACGGGCATGGTGGTGTGGGTGGTCATGGCAGTTGGGTCCTGTTCTGTGCGGCGCGTTCGTAGACGCTCATATCGATGACCGATGGTCCGGCATCAACCGATGGGTTTGCTGTCGTTGTTGTGTTGTGGCGCAGTCGTTCTGCGGCCTCGCGAGCGTGTTGCCCGGGTGGGATGCGTTCCTTGCGGCGGTGCGGCCTGCCGCCGGTGACCGCAGCAGCCATGGCTGCTTGGTCGAGGGCGACAACATGGCCGTGGTCGCGTATCTGGGCGCCGGTTCCGGGTGCGGCGAGGCGGTGGCGGGCGATCACGATCCCCGAGGTGGTGGCGATGTCGATATGGCCCGCGCCGAGGCGTTCGGTCACCGTCACCTCAGCCATCGCCAACTCCGGGGGCACCGAGTACTGGTTTCCACGCCAGGCGACGAGCGCTTGACGAGACGCCGTCCTGGCTTCGCTCACCAACGCCGGAAACGGCGTGGCCGGTGCTGGAGACAGTGGTTCGCGTTGGGCGATGGTGGCGACGTTGTAGCGGCCATCACGGGTGCGGCGCATTCGCACATCCGAGCGGGTACGACAGAACTTGTCCAGACTCGCTTGGGCCTGTTCGACAGTGATGTCATCGCCCACGGTGCGCCACCACCGTTGAGCAGCAACACGATTGGCTGATTCGACGACACCTTTGCGGTTACCTCGTCGTGGTGGGCAGATCGCCACCGCAACACCGTAATGCTTGGCCACTGCGGCGAACTCCGAGGTCAGCGCGCCGCTGGCCGGATGGCAGACCGTGGCCATCCGGTCGAACCGCCACACCTTCGTCACCCCACCGAGTCGGCGGGTGATGCGATCGAGGCCGGCGACCACGTGTGGGCGGGTCATATTCGGTGCCAGATAGCCGCGCTAGCGCCCGGAGTGCGCCAACGATCCGACGAACAAGTACGCCGTCGATCCCCACCCCCAGCAGGTCGGCGGATTGGGTAGTTCCAGCCAATCCCATTGTGTCTCTTCACCCGGCGGGTGCTCGATTACCGCGTTCGGTCGGTGGATGGCGGAGGCGCACTGCTCACACGTCGGGCGCAGACCACGAGCCCGGATCTGACGAGTCAAGGGTTTGATACGACTGGCTGTAACCGAGCTCCTCGAGTTCATCGCACAGCGTGCGCGCCCACAAATGCGGATCCTCGGCCAGGCGTGCGGTCACGTACACGACGAACGGTTCGAACGGATCCTCATCCGGCTTCTTACGCTGCCCCTGTCCATGGCCATGAGAAAGTCCCCACTGGTGGCCAGGTCGAGGTCCCCGCTGGTGGCCAGATAAAAGTCCCCACCCTGTGTTCGTCGTGTCGACCCGGAACTGAGGGCCCAGGCGATGACGGTGAAGGTGCCAACCGATCACTGTCACCGCCTGGGAGTTCCATTGAAGTCTGCGAAGGACCGTATGGACATCATTTCTGCTTACCGAGAACTCGGAAGCTATCGCGCCGCCGCCGAGGTGTGCGGCACCACCCACAAGACCGTCAAGCGTGTGGTCGACCGGTTCGAGGCCGACGATCAACCACCAGATCGCATGGTACGGGCCCGCAACTACGACACCGTTGCCGAGCTGGTCGCTGAGCGAGTCGAGCGGTCGCGCGGCCGGATCACCGCGAAACGTCTGCTATCAGTAGCGCGAGCGGCGGGTTATGCAGGCTCGGCCCGCAACTTCCGTCGTCTCGTCGCTCAGGAGAAAACACAGTGGCGCCGTGACCATCATCGTGGGCGTCGCCCGGCAGTGTGGGCTCCGGGTGACTACCTGGTCATCGATTGGGCCGTGATCGGCGGGCTACACATGTTCTGCGCGGTGTTGGCGTTCTCACGCTGGCGGTTCGTTCGGTTCGCCACCAACGAAACATCCACCACCACACTCGGATTCATCGCCGAGGCGTTGGAAGAGATCGGTGGAGTACCCAACAAGGTACTCGCTGATCGGATGGGCTGCCTCAAAGGTGGGGTCGTCGCCAACGTCGTCGTACCGACCCCCACGTATGTGCGGTTTGCCACCCACTACGGGTTCGCCCCGGACTTCTGTCACGGCGCCGATCCGGAATCGAAAGGGATCGTGGAAAACCTGTGCGGGTACGCGCAGTCGGATCTGGCGCAACCGTTGTGGACCGAAGCCAAGATCGCCGCAGGTCGTGACGACGTGCAGCTGGATGTGCACGCAGCGAACCGGGCCGCGCGGGACTGGTGTGTCGAGGTCAACACCCGCCGCCACAGCGACACACTGTGCGTGCCTGCTGAGCAACTCGATGTGGAACGAGAAGTGCTGTCGAAGTTGCCATCTCTGCGGGCCCAAGTCGGTCCACCGCCGGTCACCCGTAAGGTCGATCGCCTCTCGTGTATCCGGTACGCCTCGGCCCGCTACTCGGTACCCAACCGGCTCATCGGCACCACCGTGACCCTCATCCAGGACGGTGAGCGGCTCCTGATCGCCGAACCCGCCTCCGGTGAGATGGTTGCCGAACATCTGCTGGCCGCACCCGGAGAGGTCGTCCTCAACGACGACCACTACGGGGGGCCACGCACACCGCCCAGTCGTGCACCACGACCCAAAACTGCGGTGGAGAAACAGTTCTGCGCTCTCGGTGAGGTTGCTGAGCAGTTCCTGGTCGGTGCCGCGGCGATCGGCAACACCCGCCTGGGCGGTGAACTCGATGACATCCTCGGCCTGGTCACCTCCCACGGCCATCAACAGGTGCTCACCGCTCTGACCAGGGCGGTGGCGTTCCGACGGTTCAAGGCCGCCGATGTGCGTTCGATCCTCGATGCCGGAGCCGGCACCCCCAACCCGCGACCGGCCGGCACAGCACTGCTCGGGCATCTGCCTACCGCGCCCACCCGCTCGCTGGATGCCTACAAGCTCGGCGCCGGCGACAAGGAGGTGTCATGACCAACCACAACATCGACATCAGTTGCACCCCAAACAGTGCCGCCACTACCGGCCGACCTCGACCACGCGCTACGCCGATTGAAACTGGCCTCGATCCGCCGCACCGCACCCGAGGTGCTGCTCACCGCGAAAACTCAGCGGTGGACACCCGAAGAAGTACTGCGGACCCTGGTCGAAGCCGAGATCGCCGCTCGTGATGCCTCCAACATCCGCAACCGACTCAAAGCTGCCGGGTTCCCGCTCACCAAAACCCTGGAATCGTTCGACGTGGCCGCATCGTCCATCCCGGCCAACACCTTCGAATACCTGTCCTCGCTGGAATGGGTTCGGGCCCAACACAACCTGGCCTTGATCGGCCCAGCCGGGACTGGCAAGAGTCACACCCTGATCGGGCTGGGGATCGCCGCAGTGCACGCCGGACACAAAGTGCGGTACTTCACCGCCGCCGACCTCGTGGAGACCCTGTATCGCGGGCTGGCCGACAACACCGTCGGCAAAACCATCGACACCCTGCTGCGCCAAGATCTGCTCATCCTCGACGAGATCGGATTCGCCCCGCTCGACGACACCGGCACCCAACTGCTATTCAGGCTCGTCGCCGGCGCCTACGAACGCCGCTCTCTCGCGATCGCCAGTCACTGGCCCTTCGAACAATGGGGACGCTTCCTGCCCGAACACACCACCGCCGCCAGCATCCTCGACCGACTCCTACACCACGCCACCATCGTCATCACCGACGGCGACTCCTACCGCATGACACACCGAACGGAGGTACTGAGGTGGGCCCTTCGTAGTGGTCCAGTTGTTGTGCGACTCTGTTGCCCGAGTGTTTGGGCAGGAAGAATCGACGACGACATGGCAGGTAGCAAGCGCCGGCGGCATACGCCGGATCAGATCATCCGCAAGCTGGCCGAGGGCAACAAGCTCCTCGGGACCGGGCAGGAGTTGGCTGAGGTGTGCCGGCATCTGGAGGTCACAGAGTCGACCTGGCATCGCTGGGTGGCCCAGTACGGGGGCATGAAGGCCAATGACGTCAAACGCCTCAAAGAACTCGAAGCTGAGAACGCTCGGCTCAAGAAGTTGGTCGCCAACCAGGCCCTCGATATCGACATGCTCAAGGAGGTTTCGTCGGGAAACTTCTGACCCCGAACCGCAAGCGCAGCGCCGTGACGATGCTGCGTGAGCGGTTCGGGGTATCTGAGCGGCGAGCATGTGCTGTGGTGGGCATCCACCGCTCCACGATGCGACTGCACCCAGCGCCGATCACCGCGGAGGAAGCCGAGCTGCGGTCCTGGCTACGTGGGTTTTCCACCGACCGGCCCCGCTGGGGCTGGCGACGCGCCGCGATCGCCGCGCGCAAAGCGGGCTTCACGGTCAACAACAAACGCATCCGCCGCCTGTGGCGCGAGGAGGGGCTGCGAGTTCCCCAGCGCCGCAGGAAGAAACGGCTCACCGGAATCGGGACCGCGGTTGGGGCGATGTGCCCAATCCGGCCGAACGTGATCTGGGCGATGGACTTCCAATTCGACACCACCGCCGACGGCCGAACCATCAAAATGCTCAACGTGATCGACGAGTTCACCCGCGAAGCCCTGGCGATCCACGTCGACCGCGTCATCAACGCCGATGGCGTGGTTGACGTTCTCGACCGCCTGGCCCTGATACATGGTCCACCGTGCTACGTGCGGTTCGACAACGGACCGGAATTCGTCGCTCACGCCGTCAACGACTGGTGCCGATTCAACGGCACCGGATCACTATTCATCGACCCCGGCTCCCCGTGGCAGAACGCCTGGATCGAATCGTTCAACGGCCGCCTGCGCGACGAGCTGCTCAACTCCTGGCGCTTTGACTCCCTGCGCGAAGCCCGGGTCATCATCGAAGACTGGAGGATCGACTACAACGCCAACCGACCCCATTCGGCCCACCACGGACTCACCCCCGCCGAGTTCGCCCTACAGTGGACCACGACCCACCAACCCCAAGCCGCATAGCGACTGGACCATCGAATGGGTCCCCCTCAGTACCACCCACCTAAAACATCCCGCACAGGGTGGGGACTTTTACCTGGCCACCAGCGGGGACATCAAACTGGCCGTTGACAGCCCCGGTGAGCGCGCCCCGGTCAGATACGCCCGGATCGTCTTGCGGTCATGTCCGGTATGGCGGGCGATCGCCGAGATCGACCACCCCCGTTTGCGTAGTGCGTGTACTTCCACATCGTCCTCCCATGTCAACATGAGAAAGCGGGCCTCCCTGGAGCTGATGCGTGGTCAGAGACCATCAGCATCTCGGGAGGCCCGCCCTCGCTGGCGGAGCCACACGGGTGGGGAATTTAAGTGAGCATCACTGGGGAATTTCGATGAGCGCCGTCAAGTGCTGTTGCGCATCCTGGATTCGGCGGCCCTGCGGGCGGCGACCATGCAGTTGTGTGGGGACAACGCGACGACTTGCCCAGCTTAACGCTGGTGCGAGCGACGGTGCTGTGCCATCAAGGAGGTGTCCATCGGCAGACGCATCGCTCCAAAAGAGCTTGTCAAAAGAATGAGTGCCCACCGAACGCTAACGGCGTCGGTGGGCACATCTGCGCCCTATCTCGGCGGTGTCCTATCTCAGCCAGTGTGACGTGAAGCCAAGCCTGTGCGTCGCTAGTTCTTCGATACAACGAGCAGCTCGCCCTGCTCATGTTGTGCGCGTAACATCTTCTTGTCGAACTTGCCCACGCTCGTACGCGGCACCTGCTCCACGAACGTCCAGTTCTTCGGGATCCACCAGTGCGGGATTTCTTCCGGGCAAGTTTCTAAGCACCACTTGTGGAGCGTGTCAGCCGACACCTTGCGACCCGGAGCCGGAACCACCACGGCGAGAGCTGTTTCCTGCCATCTGGGGTCGGGCATCGCGACAACCGCGGCCTCAGCGACATCTGGGTGCGACATGATCCAGTTCTCGAGCTCCACAGACGAGATCCATTCGCCCCCTGACTTGATGACGTCCTTGGATCGATCAGTCAGCGTCAGGTACCCGTCCGGGCTGATGTGTCCCACGTCTCCGGTCCGCAACCAGCCATCCCGAAACCTCTCGGCGTCCTCGAGCCGGTAGTAGCTGCCTGTGACCCACGGACCCCGCACTTCGAGTTCACCGACGGACTTGTCGTCACGGGGAACAGGCAGACCGTCCTCGTCGATGAGGCGCATCTCCACCCCGCAAATTGCCCGTCCCTGTCGCTTGCGGTAAGACAATTCCTTTGTGGGGCTGATCCCGGCGGGAGGCCGACCTACCGCTGCAAGCGGGGACGTCTCAGTCATACCCCACGCCTGGATAATCTGTACGCCGAAGCGGTCCGCAAACCCTTCGATCAACGACTGCGGCACGGGAGCTCCACCACAGGCGACAAGGTCGATTGATGACAAGTCGACACCCGGATTCGCGATACCGTACTGAAGAAGATCGTTCCAGATTGTCGGTACTGCTCCTGCCTTCGTGGGGCGATGTTGTTGGATCATGTCAGCGAGCGGCGCTGCTTGAAGGTATCGATCAGGCATCAGCAAGTCCGCGCCGGCCATCAGCGACGCGTAGGGCAGACCCCAGGCGCTGGCATGAAACATCGGCACGACGGGAAGTACACGATCGGCTTCTGCGATCGCCAGAGCGTTACCGGTACACGCTGCCATGGAGTGCAGAAACACCGAGCGATGACTGTAGACGACCCCCTTGGGATCGCCTGTAGTGCCGCTCGTATAACACATACCCGCAGCCGACCGCTCGTCGGGATCGACCCAAGAGAACACTGGGGATTCCGCTGCGAGCGCGTCATGATATCGCATCACGGTCACGCCGTGCCCGTCGAGCGGGGAGGTGTCGCCGTCGCCGGTAACGAACACAACCCGAACCGTCGCCAAGCCCGGTAGGACCGCCGCCAACAACGGCACCAGCGACCCGTCCACGATAATGACCTTGTCTTCGGCGTGGTTCGCGATGAACTGCAGCTGAGCCGGTGACAACCGGATGTTCAGCGTATGCAGCACCGCGCCCATCGCGGGTACCGCAGCGTACGCTTCGAGGTGCTCCTGGTTGTTCCACAGCATCGTTGCCACGCGGTCGTCGCCGACCACGCCGACCCGACGCAGAGCATTCGCCAGACGTGCGCATCGCTCTTCAAGATCGCCGTAGGTCGCATACCGGGCAGAGCCGTTCACGGAATAGGTAATCACCTGCCTAACAGTGTGATTGGTTGCGACGTGGCGCAGTATCGATGACACTGTCATCGGCACCTCCTGCATGGTGCTTTTCATCTAACTCTCCTTTCGCGGCGGACGCTGGATCATTCGGCAGGTCCGTAATCCTGGATCTGCCAGCCGTTATCGGTCTTCAGCACGACGACTTTCAACAGTGTGGGGAGTTCGCTCGGCTGAGGGTTCTGAACATTCTGGGTCTTCTGGGTGGCGAAGACCAGCACCGTGTATTCCCCCCGGTTCTCGCTGGCGCTGCCGGTGACGCTGGTCGCCAGTACGCGTCCCGACGCTTGGACCTTGGCCTGTTTCATGATTTGGGTCAGGGTGGGTTCGACATCGTCGTATCGCTTGACCAACGCATCGCTGGCATTCTCTTTCACTTCGGTAAAGAATGCGCCGGTGTTTTGGTAGCTGTACGTGAGCGACTTTGTGGTGTAGTCCGATGCTGCCTGCGCTGCCTGCGCTCGTTGTGTGGCGGCGTCCTCCAGGGACGTCTTTGCTTGCCGCATGTCAATGTAGAGGTAAGCAAAGAGTCCGGCCAGCACCGCGAGTACTACCACGAGAGCACCGACGGCCACCACCTGGAGGCGTGCTGATCCCCAGCGCTGCTCGGCCTCGGACGTCGGGGGGCTTGCCTCGTCCGAGGCGGAAACGTCCTGTGACGTCGCAGGTTCTGTGGCACTAGTGGCGTCGCCGCGGTCTGCCTTATCGGAAGCCGTAGTCAGCTCATTTTCAGTGCCGCTGTCCTCGGATTCTGATCCGTTGTCGTGTGCGGTCATTTGCTGCCTTCTGTAAATGCTGGAGTAGGGGGAGACATCGGGCGTCAGCGGGGTGATGGCGTGACGGCGATCGGGATTTGCGCCTGTCCCCGATGGGACGCGGGGAATGTTCGCGCCAGGAGATCACCGATCGATCCGAAGTCGACGTATGTGTCTGCGACTTTCGCCGTCGCCGGTTTGACCGCGCGGGTGATGGCGACAATGTCGGGCTGAAGTATCTGGATGTAACCGCTGAGCTTTTCCACTAGCTTCAGGATTGGTGGCCATTTGTCGTAGGACGTAGAGGTGAAAACGATGAACGCACGTTGGATTCTCGCCAAACCGTCGACGGCATCCGGGGTCCGGACCGACGCGGTACTGAGCACACCGCCCACGTTCGACATGAGGCCCAGGAGGAACTCGGCATTGTCCGCGGTGGTACGGACCGCACCGTCGTCACCGACGAAGTCCACGAGGCGGTGCATCATGTCTCCGATCGTGTCGAGGTCCTTTTGCCGGCCGTCGACTGCCGCGGAGATCGTTTCGTTGATGGTCTGAATCGATGCTGGATCGAGCGCGTCGGCCACTGCCGACATTTTCGCGAGCACCTGGGGAACGGATTGCGACACGTGGATGGCGCTGGCGGGCACTAGGTCCCCACTACGCAAGTACTCACTGGTGGTGGTATCCGGTGGGATGAAGTTGATGTATTGCTCTCCCGCGACCGAGAGGTTCTGGATCGTCATGACACTGCCGCGAGGGATCTTGTAGCCGGAGTCGATGGACATGTCGACGGCGAGCTGATTATCTGTGACGCGAATAGATGTCACCTTGCCCGCCGGCACCCCCTCTAGCATCACCGGCGATGTGTCGAGCAGGCCGCCCGAGCTCTTGAGTATGGCCGAGATCGTGTAGTCGGAGCGGAACGGGTTTATTCGTGCCACGTCGATGGTCAGGTATGTTGCTCCGACGAGGAAGACGACGACAAGGGCAACCAGGGATACGACGGTGCTGCGGATCATGGCATCATTCCGATCGCTCGCAATACGTTAATGAACGACCCGGCATCACGTCGGGCTAGATCTTGGCCGTCGATAGACACGTCGGAAACGTTGATATCTGGCGAGCTGACGAATGGGATGAGCTTCTCGCGTATTACACGCGTCGCCTTGTCGGAAACATCCTTGGAGTAGATGTCCGAGTACGCGATGGACGCGATTACCGGCGCGATCGCTCCTACCGTTTCCTTGATGCGGGAATACTCAGGGTCGACGATACGGCCGGCAGATACTGCGAAGTCGCGCAGGTTGGCGATAAGTAGCGCGACGTCAATTAGCGAATAGCCCAGACCATAGAAGTTCACTCCCCCCTTGGTCAACATTCGGTCAGTACCTGACGGGTCGGCCAGGATCACTTTCAGTGTGCGATCGGCCGACTGCAGGACTACGTCGAGTTTGTCGGTGTTGGCGGACACCTCAGACACGGTGCGCAACGTCGTGCGGTAAAGCGTATCGAATTGGGCGGGGTCACTCGGAAAGGTCGAGTTCAGTGTCGATATCGCGGTATGGATTTTATCGAGTTCACCCCCGCCCAGTACATTAGCCATCCCCCGCATCACGTCCTCGACGTTGGCAGCCGGTTCGGTGCGTGAGAGAGGTATTACCGATCCCGCGTGCAGCAAGGCTTGGGTGGACTGCTGTGCGGGGGGAAGGATGGCCACATAAATCTCGCCCAGGAGAGTGTCTTGGCGGAGTTCCGCGCGCGAATCTTCCGGCAGTTGGGCGTCTTTATCAATTCGGGCGGCAACCAGCGCGTGGCCTCCGTCGTACGTGACGCTGGTGACGGCACCGACGTCAATCCCTCGAGAGAGGACTTTGGCACGGGCAGGCAAGTTCAGAGCACTCGTGAACTCGATCTCGATGTCGTAGCCGTCTCGGGCGGATGATCCGCCGATGGTCGGCGGGTTGTCGGCGTTGATGCTGCAGGCGGCGAGGGCGATGGTCGCTGCGAACAGCGTCACGATCGCGGCCGTGACACGACGAAGGTAGCCGTAGGTCATCATTTAGATTGCCCTCCGATCAAGTTAGCGATCATCGCCACTTCGTTACCCGTCCTGCAGACGCCGTTGACGGCGGGAGAGGTACACGCCGTTTTTAAGGTCTGCAGTGGGACAGACACGGCGAATGCCCGCAGGATCGACTTCGCATCCGGATGCTTGACGATGAGGTCAGCCGTTCGAGCGGCGACGGTCGCCAGGATGTTCTCTTGCTTGCCTACTTGCGCGAGGAGAGGGACCGCAGCATCACCAATTGCGAAGATCGGTGGACCGAAGTCGGACGCCAATCGCGACAGGATGGGGACGAAGGTACCTGCGTACTCTGTTGCGGCGCCGAATGTTTGGCCGAAAGCAACAATCACCTCGATTGCGCCGACGAAGTTGTCGAACAGCTGGGTCACCTCAGCACTGTTCTCGGTGGCAACACCGGTTAAGGTCGCGAGGTTGGCTACAATTCTGCGTATCTGACCATCACGCCGGGTCGGATCGTTGATCAGCGTGGCCGAGTCCTTGAGAATGCCAGAGATATCGCCCTGGGTTCCCTCCATGTTCTTGGAGACGAGCGTGAGCGCTTGGAGAATCGCATCGGTGTTACGCCCGCCGTCCTTGACGAGTTCATCAGAGAGAGTGCTGATCGCGTCGAGCGTTTGACTAATCCCCAGTGGAGTCCTGGTTTTGTTCAGTGGTATGCACTTAGCCGACTCGTAATGCTCTCCGCCGCGATAGGGATGGGTGAACTCGATTTGTCTTTCGGTGACAATCGAGGTGGACACAAGGGTGGCCCCCACATCCGCGGGAAGCGGCACGGTCTTGTCGATCCGCATGTCGACACGCACGCCCCTCTGGCCCTCCTCGTGAATGCCTACGACCCTGCCCACCTTCTTGCCGAGCATCGCGACGGAGTTGCCTTCGTACAGACCTGATGCGTCGGAAAACTCCGCACATAGTGGCCGCGTGTCGTCGTCGGCTGTCGCATAGTTGATTCCTACGGCCGCGATCACTACTGCCAGTGTGACGATGGTGGCGATCGGGATCAGATGCTGACGCATCCGCTCTGTCAGCATTTTTGATCACCACTCGGGATGCAGATGCGGACAGTCGGTTCAGGACTCGCTGGACCGACCTCTGGAGCGTCGAGAAGAATGCTCAGTCGTCTGGTGATCTGATCGACCTGGGTCAGCGCGTTTGCGTAGGCGGGCATCTGGGCCGACACCTTGTTTAGAAGGTTCTTGAACTGTTGTACCGATGGTTCTATTCCGTCGCGGTACGCGACAAGCGGTCGGGTCAGTAGCTTGAAAAGACGGCGCAGATAATCGAATCCGCTCTGGACGTTGGCGATGTCTGGTCCAAGGGTGCGGGCGAGGAAGCTGAGCTGGCGGAGGAAGTCCACGAGTACCTGCTTGCGGTTTGCGAGGGCGGCGACGTACTCATCGGACAACGTCATCGTCTTGTCGAGTTGTGCGTACTGACGTTGCAGTAGGTCCATCAGGCTGCTCGCGTTTTGCAGGGCATCAGGGATATTGGTGTTTCCGTCGGAGAAAGCATTCTGTAGCAGCGCCGCTGTGCGCCGTAGATCAACACCACGCACGTCACGGAACACCGGTGTGGTTGTCTCAAGCGTGCTGGAAATGTCGTAGGTGCTGCTTGTCTGCTCCAGTGGGATTGCACCGTCGAGGGCCGGCGGGCCTGAACCTGGGTCGAGGTCCAATACACGTCCACCGATAGGGGTGATGAGACGGACGTTCGCCGTCGCGTCCGACCGAACGGCAATCGAGTCATCCAGCCGGAATCGCACGGTGATGAACGTTCCGGTCAGGTCGACTGACGCGACCTTGCCTTTCCTGATCCCTGCGATACGTACCTGGTCGCCGGCTTCCAATCCGCCGGTATTGACTAACTTGGCACTGTAGATAGTTTGTCCGGGCGGTGAAATGTACACAGCACCCGCCACGACGAGGCCGGCCACCGTGACCATCGTAACGACTCCCGCCAGGATGAGGTCGCGCCGACGCTGCGGGCGGTGATGCGGACGGTTATCGAAGAAGCGGGTCACTGGCACACCACCAGTCGTTGACCCATCAGGGCGATCTGCGCTGTTCTCGGTAGGTCGAGCACTCCTCGGGCGCACCCTGCCGCCGAGGACGAAGGTGTCGCTTTGGATGTAGCTTCCAGGGCGTCCAGGAGTGGCTTCAGGAGAACGGCACCGTTCAGTAAGCTTTCTGTATCCCCTGGCTCCCGCACCAATCTCTGATAAATGGCCGCGAAGCTGGTGTCGTAGGTCGACTCGATCTGCTCACCGGAGAGCACAGTCTTCGCCATCGAACGGTTGACCTCCCGCAGCGAGGCCCTCAGGCGATCGCTCACGCGGCTGAACGCATCGACGATTGACCCCAATTTGTCTATCAGCTCGACCAGTTCGGCGGAGCGCCCCATCAACTGATCAGACACCTGTCCCAGGCTCGTCACAATGTTGGTGATGATCTCTGAACGCTGGTTCCCGTAATTGGTGATGTTCGCGACTTGCTTCATGACTGGTGCGATACCTCGACCGTCCCCCTGGGCGACCCGTAGCAGGTTCGACTGAAGCTCATTGATCTCGGCTGTATTCAATGTATCGAATACTGGTTTGAAACTGTTGAATAGTGTCGATACGTCGAAGGACGGGACGGTCTTGTCAAGTGCCACCTGTGTGATCGAGTCCTGGTCGGCGCCTTGTCCGGCATTGATGAGCTCCACATACCGTTGTCCCAGCAGGTTTTGGTAACGGACGGCGGCAGTCGTCGCGGGGGTAATCGAGACGCCGTCGTCAAGTTGGAAATGGACGATCGCTGTTGATCCCTTCAGGTCGACAGCCGTTACATATCCCACCTTCACTCCAGCGAGTCGTACCCCGTCGCGGGGCTTGAGTCCGGAAGCGTCGGCAAAAACCGCGGAACGCTGCGAACTCGAGGATCCTTCGTTGGTCGGCTGCAGAATGGCGATGATGACATATGTAAGGACGCCGATGACAGCGGTAAACGCGGTGATCTTAATGATTGTGGGTGTCAGAGACCTCAGAGTCATCCCGTGGGCCCCCCCATTCTCAATGCGTTTTGTAGAGCAGGTGAGGTCTGAACCACCAGTGCTAGCTGGAGCTGGACTCGGTCGCCGAATTTCGGCAAGGCTTTATCGATGCCGTCGAGGATCTGCGGGATCGTGTACACCGTGCGAACGAGCCCCGAGGCGGATCTGGCGACGGGCCGCGCTAGGTCAAGGCCGACGTCTAACAGCGCACTCAGGGCCGGGTAATTCTTGTCGAGCAGTCCGCCGAGTGCACCGAACAGAACCTTTCCCGTGTCGCCGAGATTGCTTTTCGTGCGATCGATGTTTTGTTGAGTGGCGAAAAAGTCAGCGATATCGACGTTCTTCAAGACGCCAGGGACGAACGGCGTCATGAAGTCGGCCACTCCGGTGGACAGATTGGCTGCAATTTCTAGGTCCTCCCCGACCGGCCGTTTCTGGACATCCCGCGTGAGCTTCGCGATCTGGAATACGAGTTTTCCGCTATCAGCAATTGCCTGCGAGTCCTCGACGATGAACCTCAACACCGCTTCAAACGAGGGCTGGTCCAGTGCCTCGACCAGCGTGGAGATCTTGCGAACAAGTGTTGACACCGAGGTCTGTTCAGATTGCAACCTGCTTACGTAGACACTCTCGCCGGAACCGATGGGCGGTCCGTGTCCAGGATCTACGATTTCCAGTGCCGTCGGTCCCAGTGCGTTTGCCGAAGTGTAATTCACCGTCATGCCCTGCCGGAGATCTAGGTCGTTGCCGGAACCGGTGAAGTTGATTTTGACCGTCGCGCCACGGTCTCGAACCGAGATGCTCGAGACCTCGCCCACGGTGAACCCAAGGTACTTCACCTCCGATCCCCCCTTCAATCCGTCGCCTATCGCGTCGGTGTTGATGGTCAACGACGTGTGATCGCTGAAGTCACCGTTAGCGTCACTTATCAGTAAGTAGGCAGCTATCGCGCCGAGGATTAAGAGGGCGACCCCCCGAAGGACCAGGTTCCCGTGCGATGGTTCGCGCCCGGACGGATCATGAAAGACAGCCACTGAACCCCCCTACCCAGAAATCCGTACGCCGGAATCGAATCCCCACATCAGAAGTGTCAGAATCATGTCCTCCACGACGATGACGATGAGGCTCGTGCGGATCGCTCGGCCGGACGCCCGGCCTACCCCCTCAGCTCCGCCTGTGGCGAAGTAGCCCTGATAGCTATGGATAATCACTACGGAAACGACAAATACAAGAACTTTGATGAGCGAGAAGATAAGGTCCTGAGGTTTGAGGAACTGGTCGAAATAGAAATCATAAGTGCCGCCGGATTGGCCGTGTACCTGTGTGACGACGAGCTTAGCGGCCGCGAATCCGAGAATAAGCGCGATGATGTACAAAGGAATCACGGTCGTGATCGACGCCACTACGCGAGTGCTGACGACGAAGGGAATGGGACGTACCGCCATAGCCTCGAGAGCGTCGATCTCCTCGGAAATGCGCATCGAGCCTATCTCAGCTGTCAACCGGCAGCCGGCTTGTGCTGCGAACCCGATCGCAGCGATCATTGGCGCAAGCTCTCGGGTGTTAGCGTAGGAAGAGATGAATCCAGTCAGTGAACCCATCCCTACGAGGTCCAGCGAGGCGTAACCCTGGATACCGATTGAGGCGCCGACGGCGATGCCGAGGATGGCGAGGACGATGGCCGTTCCACCACCGACCAAGACTGCACCTCTACCCCAGGCGAATTCTTGTATGTAGAGCAGGGTTTGGCGCCGGTATGTGGTGATGACATGGCGGATGCCGAGGACCGCGGCGATCACAAAGGTCGCGACGTGCCCCAAACGTTCAGGTACTTGTGCAACGGGCGCGATCACGGCACCGACCGGCCGGGTGGCGGCGGAGAACCTCCGGGAGGGAACGGTGGTCACGAGGCGTTTCTCATCCAATGGTTTGGGGGACGAACATGGTTGTTAGTTGCGTGATAAAGACATTGATCACGAAGCACGCGACGACACCCAGCACTACGGTGGCATTGACCGAGGTTGCGACGCCTTTAGGGCCGCCCTTCGTCGACAGCCCGCGGTGACAAGCAATCGTCACCACGACAAGTCCGAACACAAGCGATTTGCATAGAGCGACAACGATGTCGGTTACCGATGCGAACGACGCGAACGATGCGACATAGCTGCCGGGTGTGATGCCTTGGACATCGACGCTGATGGCGTAGCCCGCCAGCAGCCCGGTGAAGACGATCAGCATGCAGAGCATCGGCGCAGTGATCAACACAGATACGAACCGAGGTGCTACGACGCGCCTGGTGGGGTTGAGTCCGAGTGTCTCCATGGCGGCAATTTCTTCGCGAATCGTTCGAGCGCCCAAATCAGAGGCAATCGCTGATCCGGCCGCGCCCCCGAGTAGAAGGGCGGTAACGATGGGCGCTCCCTGTTGAATGATCCCGAGGCCCCCAGCGGCGCCAGCAATTGACGTGGCCCCAACTTGCTGAGTGAGGCTTCCCACTTGTACCGACACGATGACACCGAATGGCACAGCTACCAGAATCGCGGGCAGAGTCGTCACGACAATAACGAACCAAGTCTGCGATACGGCTTCGCGAAACGGAAACCGTCCCGTAGCAATGTCTACCGCTACCCACCGCAGGGCCTGGCCAGCCAAGCCGACTGTGTTACCAAAAGTGGCAGCGCCGTCCAGGATGTGGTTGGCGCCAGCTCTACTGGTGATGGCTATCTCCTCCCCCTAGGCGTGTGGTCTATGCCACTCATGCGAGTGTGCGTAATGGACAGTATCAGGTACTAGCGGTATTACCTATAGTGTCCATGGGCAGCCGTGTTTGGGGCCGGTTCCCCACACCTCATCGATCCCACACCCTGCTGCGTAGGTAGCGGGCTCAGACAAGGACAACGATCAGAGATGACCTCCGAAGCAAGACTGCCGGCGCACTCGTCCCAGTGCATGGGCTGCGGAAGCGACAACCCCCACGGACTTCAACTTGAGGTCTACCGGAGCGGCGAGCGGGTGTACGCCGATCACACCTTCGACGAGAAACACGTCGGCGCGCCAGGGTTGGCACACGGTGGCGCGATCTCGGCCGCCTGCGACGACATCATGGGTTTCACCCTGTGGATCGCGCGGACCCCCGCGGTGACCCGCACTCTGACCGTCGAATATCGCCGGCCGGTCCCTCTCCACACTCCCATGCGCCTCACTGCCTGGATTGACCACGAGTCGGATCGTCTACTGCACATCGCGGCCGCTGGATCGTTAGATGCTCAAACGTATTTCACCTCTAGCGGTGTCTTCGTCAAGGTCGACGTCGCTCATTTCCGACGGTATGCCGACGTATCAACAATCGATGACTTCTTCACCAACTTCACGCGGACAGACTGACGCCGCATCGGCCCATAGACCTGGAGAGAGATTGCGAGTGCCGTGTCTTCCCATTCCGGGTGAGTGCCGAGCTGATGGCACGAAGGGTTCCTGCTGGACAGGATGCCAGGCATGTCTGGACGAGTTGATCGTTGCCAAGGGAAGGTGATGTCTAGACCGCGTCAAAGTTTCTGGGACTAGGGCAAACTCGTCGTATCCAGTTCGGCTGAGATCGTATCCAGGGTCGGCTAAGAGCATGGCTAGACGAGTGCAGCCATTACCAATGGTCGCACGACAACACCGCCTGTCGATGAAGCCAAGGACAAGTGCCCCACGATCATCGACAGCGCCGTGACGACGCAAGACATATCACGCTCCCCAGCGCGCCAAAGCTGCCGCGCGGTACGCGGCCGATGACCTTGAATTGCTGCACGTGGTCATCGTGTTCATGCTGGGATAGCAGCGGCCGCCAGCTGAGTCGCTACACCAGCGCACCGGCAGCCTCGCCGCGCTCCGCATGTCAGTTTGCATTCGCGCATTGAGATCCCCGACTGCGGGGTTACGTCCGGTGTGGTTGCGTCGAGCCGTCTTGCTGGCTGTTTGGCTGTGCAGCAGTGGGACTGACGGCTGCGCCGTCACTTTGCGCAGTTCTGGCGGGAATGCCAGGAAGGGGATGAACCGATCCCACGCGCGGTCGAAAGCCTGTGTCGCACTCGGAATCGAGCTGCACCCCGAGCTCGCGGCCAAAGCCATCGTTTCGGCAATGGTGCACTGGCCCACCGAGGTCCCGAGCGAACTGTCTGCCCAGGTCGCCGTCATGATTCGAAAGCACCTCGTCTACCGGGATGCGTTGCTGCGTACCGCCGCCTATAACCCGCGCACCGCTGCCGCAGTGTTCACCGAACTGTCCCGGCCCCTGCGCGGCCGCGACCGGGCGAACGTGCTCACTTTGGCCGCCACCTGCCACTACCTCAGCGGCAACGGCGCCATGACCGGAATCATCTTCGACCACATCACCGAGACCACCGGAGGGCTGCCGAGCCTCGCGCAGCTGCTCGACAACGCACTACGCGCAGGCGTCACCCCCGGCAAGCTGCGCGACGTGATCCCCGACGCCGGCACGGTCGACGAGCTGTTTGGTGGCCACTTCCCCACCCCCGAGGACTTCGCCTAACCGGTGACGGGAGGCTCAGGTCAGAGGATCTGAGCCTCCACCCCCGGCGGCATCGCGTCACGCCACCAGAGGTCCACCGCCGGGGCGAGGTCGCGGGGCCGACCCTCGACAACCGCCTGCACCTCAGAGGGCAACGGCACCCACAGCTCCACCAGAGCACGTTCCACAGCAGACATACCCGTCACGGTAGCGGCCGGCGCAGCGGATCGGCTACGCCGAACAGCCCTGTTGGCCGAGCTCATCGCCCGGCACTGCCACATCGACCGGCCTGGCGGCCGGACTCGATCTGTGTGCGGCGTGCGCCGCACACGACGGGGGTTTGTTGCCCCCTCCCAGTCTCTTACCTCTGGTCGGCGCGGCGACAAGGGCCGCGAAAAACTTTCCCGCCCTACGGGTTCCAGGCCTGCGGCCCGGGCAACTTTTGTCGCTGTGAACACCCTTGCACCGGCCTCCCGCCGGCAACGAGATGGCAGGTGTCAAACAAACCAGCCGCCCGCAGAAGGGAACCCCGATGGCCCGCCAGACCCGCAACGGCACCCAGCGCGACGTGTTCACCCGCGCATCGCGCGCACACCAGAACCCCCACACCATTCGCGCCGCCAAGCGCCAGGCCAACCGCCAGGACCGCGCCGCCGCCCGCCGCGACTTCCACACCCACTGACCACCCGAACCCGAAGGAGCATCAACGATGACCACCAGCCGAGCAGCCCTAACCACCATCGCCGTGACCCTCAGCGACGGCACCACCGCCCGCATCATCGGCCGCGTCGACTCCTTCCCCGGCCACCCCGCCGCCGGAACCGCCGTCGAACCACTCACCACCGGCAACGCCGAAGCAGCCACCGACCACGACGCACCGCTGTTCGCGCTCGTCTCGGTCACCTGGGCAACCGAAGTGACCACCACCAACCCGAACACCGGCGTCAGCCGCACCGAATACGTGCCCGCGTTCCCCGGCATGCCCACCGGCACCAGCTGGTACCTCGCCCCCGTCACCCCCGGCGTGCACGGTTTCACCCTCACCGGCCGCACCGCCGCCGGACACCGCACCGCCACCCTGCCCGAGATCGCCGACCTCGAGGCACCCCGACAGGTGAAAGTCCACGACTTCCCCATCTGAACACCCCACCACGTCGGTTGCGGCTCGGCCGGCACCCGAAAGCCCCGAGCCGCAACCGATCACCACACCAGAAACGGAACACCCACGATGACCGCAACCTTGACCACCAGCACCGGCGCCTACAGCCCGGCCGCCGTACCCGCCGACTACGCCGCTACCCGCGCCGGCATCCTCTGGACCGCCGCGAACCTCGCCGCCGACACCCGCCGCCGCTACGGCCACCGAATGCTGCTCGACGTCGACCTACTCGCCTGGACCCTCAACACCCTCACCCAGCACCACCCACGCCGCGAACGCACCATCATCGCGACCTACCCCGCAGCATGCGCCGCCGCACGTCGAGCCGCCGCCGTCAGCAACCCCTACCTCACCCCGGACCTGCACGGTTCCCCCAACGCCTGGATGAGCTGGCAGCAGGCCGTCATCGCCCACGAAATCGCCGAGCACCGCCACCCCGGCCCGCAACTCTGGGCCATCTTCGCCACCGCCGCGACTCTCGCCAGCCAACCCGGCGACATCACCGAGGGACTACTACCCGGCCGCTGGCCCGACATCGACCGCCACCGCCCCAACCACACCCAGTAACCACCCCACACCCGAACCTGAAAGGGCACACCCATGACCGCAATCACCATCAGCCACACGGCCGCCGACGGCACCCTCGCCGACGGCATGATCCGAGGAGACGGCACCTACGAGATACTGCGCGCGAACGGTTTTCGCTGGTTCCGCAGCCTCGCCATGATGGGCATCGCATCCAGCCGCGACCGCCAACCCAACGAACCGAAGATCCTCCGCGCAGCCCGCGCCCTCGAGAACGCCGGCCACACCGTCACCCTCGACATCGACCGCGCCCACCGCGACCCGGCCCAGGCCGAAGCCGACCGCGCCGCCCGACAAGCCGCCCGCGTCGCCGCCCTCGAGAACAAGGCGCAGCGTCGCGCCGCCGACGCCGAAGCCGCATGGACCGCCGAACAGCAGGCCGCCGCCGCGCTCCCCCCAGGAGGCGAGCCGGTGAAAGTGGGACATCACAGCGAGCGTCGGCACCGTCGCGCGATCGACCGCGCTCACACCGCACTCGGCAAAGCTGTGGCCGCCGAGCAGGCCAGCACCCACGCCACGAACAAAGCCGCAGCCGCAGCGCACACCACCGAGCACCGCTACAACCCGGTGACCGTCGCAAACCGGATCGGCAAACTCGAAGCTGAGCAGCGCGCCGATCAACGCGCCCTCGACGGACACACCCGAACCCTGTTCACCGACAGCCGAGGCGTCAAACACGTCGAGACCACCACGGCCGCGACCGGCGACCACCGTGAACGCATCATCGCCCGCATGGCCGAGCGTGCCGATCAGATCACCTACTGGCACACCATCCGCGCCGCCCAGATCGCCGACGGACAGGCCGGCGACTACAGCCCCGACACCATCACCGCCGGCGACCTGGTCAAACTCCGCCATCACGGCTGGGTGCCCGTGCTCCGCGTGAACAAGAAGACCGTCAGCGTGCACACGCCAGCACCCTTCGGCGGCCGCCTGATCCGCCACACCGTGCCCTACGCCGAGATCCAAGGCCACCGCACGCCGAGCGACACCCCCGAAACAACCACCGCCTGACCTGCCACCCCTCAGGGGTTGGGAGGGAAGAGCGGCAGACCCCCCAGATGCAGCCCTCTTCCCTCCCCGATCCCACACCACAGCCGAAACGGGCACCGTGCCAACGGCGCTCAGTGAATAGCCGACACAAAACGTCACCCCGGGATTTGCCTGCATTGCCGAATTCTCATGGCGCCCAACTGCGCCCGAAGGGCGTCACAGCGCGGCGTAGCCGCTCCGATTAGGTGACGGCGAATATCAGGAAAAGCACCACCACCAGACACCCTCAGAACATGCTCTGAAGTGCGCAAATCCGTTGCGCTACAACGTAATAAGAGGTACAATCGATGACGAGAGTACACCCCACGCGACGACACCAGAGAAGGGATCCCCCACCATGAGCGAGACCACCACGATCACCGTCTACACCAAGCCCGCGTGCGTGCAGTGCCACGCCACCTACAAAGCCCTCGACAAGCAGGGCCTCGACTACCAGGTGGTCGACATCAGCACCGACGACGCCGCCCGCGACTACGTGATGAGCCTGGGCTACCTGCAAGCGCCGGTCGTGGTTGCCGGCAGTGAGCACTGGTCAGGTTTCCGCCCTGACCACATCAAAGCGCTCGGCAAAGAAGCATCGTTGTCGTCAGTTGCATCATAAGGGCGATGTGACCATGACTGTTGTGGCTGGTGAGGGGGCAAGGATGGTGCGGCGACCTCCGTTGTCCCAATGTTGGCCAGCGTGGCAGACTCGGTGCATCAATGTTGCATCTGATACAACATTGTCTATGGGTGCTGACAACGGTGGCGCCGGCCGGGTGTGGTCGTCGCATGGGGTGGTCCATCTCGATCCGAAACCGGCGGTGTTCGACGCGATGCTGACAGGCTGGGAACGCCAGCAGCGAGCGAGGTTTCTGCGTGAGTCGACGATCGGCAATAGGACCCGGCTGGTCCGGAGGTTTGCAGAGTTCACCAATCTGTATCCGTGGCAGTGGACCCCAGCTGAGGGCGAGGCGTGGATCAGCGCATTGCGGTCCGGGCCGAAACCGCTGCGGCTGTCGACGTTACGGAGCTACGAGGTTGAGTTGAAGATGTTCGGCGAGTACCTGCGCGATCCACGAAACGGGTGGGTGCAGGAGTGTTCTGAACTGTTCGGAACCGTGCCGCAGGAGGTCTTCCACGACGACAACTCGATTGTCCATGTCGGCGAGTACGAGGGCGATCCGGGCCGGCGACCGTTGACCTATGACGAGGTGCAGACGCTGTTCGACACCGCTGATGCCCGGGTCGACCGGATCCACGCTCTGCACCGCAAGGGTGTGCTCTCGGCGATGCGTGACGCGGCCCTGCTCAAGTTCTGTTACGCCTATGGCCTGCGACGCCGTGAAGCCGCTCTCTGCGATCTGGTAGACCTGCGCTCCAACCCGAAACTCCCACAGTTCGGCCGATTCGGATCGGTCACCGTGCGCCACGGCAAAGCCAGTCGTGGCGGGCCGAGTAAACGGCGCAGTGTGCTCACCGTGCCGGAGATGGGTTGGATCACAGAAGTTTTGGAACACTACATCGACGAAGTCCGGCCCCAGCTGGGCAACGGACGGGCACCTGGTTTGTGGCTGACTGAACGGGGCACCCGGATCAGCACCCGCGCGACCGGCGCGGTGTTCGCCAAGACGCGCGATGCCGCAGGCCTGGACCCGCTACTGCAGCTGCACTGCCTGCGCCATTCCTACGTCACCCACCTGGTGGAGTTCGACTACCCCGAGCGGTTCATCCAAGAGCAGGTCGGTCACTCGTTCTCCGCGACCACCGCGGTCTACATCGGGGTGTCCAACGAGTACCGCAATCGGCTACTGACCCGTGCGGTCGCCGCCCGCTACGGTTCGGCTCTGCAGGGAGATTAGTCATGAAACACCTGGACTACCACTGGCATCTGCGCGCGAAGATGGCTGCCCAGGGCATGTTCGCGACCACCGATCTGCAACCGCACCTCGCCGAACGTGGCATCACACTTTCCCGTGAACAGGTCTACCGCCTGGTGACCGGCCACCCCCAGCGGATGAGCATGGACACCCTGATCGCGCTGTGCGACATCCTCGACTGCACCCCCAACGACCTCATCGAACCTGCCATCACCGAAACCGCCACAGCCACCAAGGCCGCGGCGGCCGGGCGGCGTGCTATCCGAGCAACGGCACCCCGACGACGCACCACCATCACCCGACCCACCGAGACTCCAGAATGAGCGCCCCTGCACCGCAGCACAACTGCGATAAGTGCGGTCGACGCGCCGCACGGGTCACCCGCACCGATGATGGCGGGCTATGCCGATCCTGCTACCGCCGCGACCCCCGCCGATTCGAAGACTGCGCCCAGTGTGGCCGCCTGCGTTACCCATCGAAGCGCACCCCCGCCGGTTCAGCGCTGTGCAGCAACTGCGCTCGGCCCAAACACCTGTGCGTGTCCTGCGGCCGACTCGATCATGCCAAGAAGACCACCGACCGCGGACCACTATGCCAACGCTGTTACACCCCACCTCACCGCATCTGCGGGCAATGCGGTGAGCGCCGGCCCGTCGCAGCCCGATCCCAAGACGGCATCGACAACCTGTGTAAGAGCTGTTTCGTTGCGCCCTTGCACACCTGCGGAGTGTGCACCCTGCAACGCCCGGTGCACACCCACTGGCCCGTGGGCCCAGTCTGCCTGCCCTGCTACAAACGGGAACTCCGCAACCCCGCCCCCTGCGCCCGATGCGGCCACACCAAAGTCCTCACCGCACAACTGGACAACGAACGAATCTGCGGGCCGTGTGCCGGGACACGAGACTATCTGTGCCGACACTGCGGAACCGCTGGGCCACACCACTTCACCGCAACCTGCCTGCCCTGTTCGATCACCCGACTGGTCACCGATCTACTCGCCACCGATCATCCAGACCTCACGCGGCTACCTCAACTACTGAGCGAACGAGGTGATCCGGCCTCCACCATGCGGTGGCTGATGCGACCACACACTCGCACGTGGCTGACCCAGCTGGGCAACCGCGCACAACACACCGAGCTCACCCACGCCGATGTGGACGCGCTCCCGCCCAGTCAGGGCCGTCACTTCCTGCGCGCCCTCCTCGTCGAGACCGGCATCCTCACACACCGAGACGAACACATCGAACGACTCGGCACCTGGCTGACCGAAACCGCCGACACACTCCCCCACCACCACCGAACACTGATCGTGGCCTACGGCCACTGGTCAGTCCTACGAGCAGCACGCCGCCGCGCACACCGCGGCCACACATTCACCACCTACGCCGACGCAGCAGCACGCGAACAGATCAGGACCGCTATCCGATTCCTGGCACACCTCGGCGATCTCGGCATCGCGATCAGCAATCTCACCCAACCCATCACCGAGGCATGGACTGCCGGCAACCGCGACCGCACCCGCAGACTCGCCGCGTTCATCGCCTGGCTTAAACGCCGAGACATCGTCACCGACATCATCATCGGAACACCACCTACCGGTCATAGCGCCGATATCGCCGCCGCCGACGATCACACACGCCTCATCACGTCACTGGTCAACGGCTCCCCGACCTCCGACCTCGCCACCCGAGTCGCCGGTCTGCTGGTCCTGCTCTACGGCGCCTACATCAGCAGAATCCACCAACTCACCACCGCGGACATCACCATCACCGCGACGACCACCCAGCTACGCCTGGCCACACACCCCATCGGCCTACCCATACCCGTCGCCGCGCTGCTGCACCAACTCGCCGCAGCAACCGAAAACGACGCCCGCACAACAACACCAGACCGATCCGGCCACTACCTATTCCCCGGCGCCCGGCCCCACCACCCCATGCATCCGACCACCCTGCACCGCAAGCTCGCCGCGATAGGCATCACCAAAGCCCACCGCAACCACGCCCTAGCCACCCTGACCAGCGAGCTACCAGCCGCCGTCGTAGCCACCCAACTCGGATTGCACATCAACACCACGACCAACTGGGCCACAATCTCCAAACGCGACAACGCCGAGTACCTCCTCGCCCGCCAACCATGACCACCAACCAGAAAGGCCAAGACCATGAATAACGACCACCCAAACAATGACCTTCCACCAGTTTCTACGGCCGCGTGACTGGGAAAGGGGCCGAGACTCATGCCTTCCATTGACTACGCGCAGCGTGCCGTGGCCTATTGGGCCAAGTCTGAACGGGCCTACGCCGAAGGTGACCCCCGCTACGGCGCCGACCTCGCCGAACTGGCCGCCCAATGCGAACAGTGGGCGTACGAAGACCTCACCGGCGTCCGCAGCGACGTCGCCTAAACCACCGACACGCACGAGGAGACAGCAGGTGATCGTCATGGCCGACAAACCCGAGGTCACACCCTGCGATGTGCCGCAGCCGCCGGCCACCGCGATCGAACCGCTGCCCGAACTGGAAACCGTCACCGCCGCAGACGACCTCACCCTCACCGGCACCATCGGGGACGACACCGCCGAGGTCGACAACACCCTCGCCCTGGAGCTGGACATGCTCACCGCACTGTTGTGGGCACCACCGACCCGAGCCCGCCACGTCGTCGAAGCGTTGATCGGGTCGCGCGCCGACCGCGACGCCGGCACCACCACCACGGTGCTTCCCGCCGGCAGTGTGATGTTCCTCAGTGCTGTGCACCAGGACGTGTTCGACACCGTCGTTGCGTTGCTCGACGAAGGTAGCCCCGCCACACCGGTGCTGGTCAATGCGCGGTTTGCCGATCGAGGACTGACTACCCGCACTCGCAGCGTCATGCTCGAGATCGCTTCCCCGCGGCACGGCCGCCCCGTCGCCGACAGCGCCGACCTACCCCACCTCGCCGCTGCCCTCATCGACGGCTGGTACCGCCGCGGCTACCGAGCCTTGCTGGCCCGCATGACCCACGTGACCGCCGAACGCCCCACCGCCGAACTCGCGGGCCACTGGACGGCCCTCACCGGACACCAGCAGGCCGCCGAAACCCGGTGGCTCGCCATCCGCGACACCCTCGCCCGCATCTGAACGGAAAGACCACGCCGTGATGACTGACGACGACCCCGACGCCCAGGACCGCGAAATCGGCGACCTCGCCGCCGACATGCGCGAGCACGGCCGCAGCTGGGCCGACATCGCCCACGACCTCGCCCTACCCGAGGCCACCGTCAAACGCGCCGCCGACCAAGCCCACCAGCGTGCCGCCGAACTCGCCGCCCGCGACCAAATCGCGCTGTTCTGATCACGCCCCCCGAGGTCGGGAGAAGCGTCTCCACCGTGGGAGAGCCGATGATCGGTAAACTGAGTACGACGAGACATCCAGGAAAGGCAGGTGCGGCGATGATCGAGTCACGATGGATCACCCGCTGGCCGGAGTTGTTCGCCGGTCTCACCGACACCCAGGTCCGTGGTGTCGTGCAGGCAATCGACAACAACGTCCTTGAGGGGTGGGACCCGCAACGCGCCGACGTGGACCTGCTCACTCGGTCGGCGCGCGGCGAACTGACCGACGCCGAAGTGATCGCCGAAGCCGTCGCCATGGCGACAGGCTCACGAGCGGCACACGCCCTCGGCTGACCGCGCACAAACTGTGGAGTTGTTCACGACGGCACCGCCTCGTCGAGGTGGTGCCGTCGGCGTGTCTGGAAGGTGAGGTTGAGTGACCGCACAGGAGGACTGGGACGCCACGTTCATCCCTGGCACCACCGTGTTGGCCAACAAACTCGGCATCACCGATCCCGACGCGCTCGCCGCGGCCGAATACACGATCACTGCGCACCGCGAAGCGATGATCGTTGACGGGCAGATCCCGATCGCCCGCACCTACGACGCCGAGCATTTGCACGCCATCCACGCCGCGTTGTTCTCCCCGATCTATGAGTGGGCCGGCGTTCCGCGCACCTATCCGCTGAGCAAAGACGGCCTGCCGTTTGCTGAGCCGAACCAGATCGGCCGGTACCTCGACCACGCCCGCGACCACATCGCCGCCGTCGACTGGACCGACCTGGACCACGGTGGGTTCGCCGTCGAGGCCGCCACCGTCTACGCCTCGATCAACATGAGCCACCCCTACCGAGAAGGCAACGGCCGCGCGGCCAAGGTGTTCATGTCCCAACTCGCCGCCGATGCCGGCTACCGACTCGACTACGGCCGCGTCACACCGCAACAGTGGGTCAACGCCGCCATGCTCTCCCACCCCGACCGCGGCGCGTTCGAGCCCGTACCCGACACCATGGTCCCGGTGTTCGCGAGGATCGCCGAACCACTCACACCACCCCAAGCCGCCGCGGCCGAGCGTGAGACCGATGCGCAGCGCGCGGCCCGGATCGCTGGCCGCGGCATGTCTCGGCAGTCCCCGGCTGCGGGCGCTACCCCAACGACCTACCGCCGCCCGCCGTTCGGCGTTCCGAGCAGCCATGGCCGACGGCCCGGCGCTGGGTACGAACACTGATGCGTCACCTCGGTTTATAGGTGCATTGCGTCTGGCCTTGATCGGTCAATCCAAATTCTGCGCGGCAGCACAGTCGCTATGCCCGGCCAGACAATCTGTGTGTTCACCACTTGATTCGCGCAAAGGCCGAAGTACTTCTGCGCACCCGCGAGCGCGATCGTCAACGCCTGAGGTTTTCTATTCCCTGGGACGTCGATGCCGAGCGATTGCAGAGGGACGAGCCGGTCGGGGTTGTCGTTAAGTCGCTGCGCTACAGGAGAGACCCAACGGTCGCCTTCTGCGTTGCTCTCGTCAACCACTTCGATGTGCGGATAGCGATCGGAAGTGTCGCCCGCGAGCCGTGCGATGGCCGCCCGTTCCCGGTCTAGTTCCATGTGTGCTGCTGCCTTATCGTCGCTAGCTGGTTGGTCCGAGAGGTGTTCCCATTGCACCTCTGCCGTGCGCAGCGAAGCGATGTGGTCGTCAGTCAGGTGGGTGAGGATTTGCCCGGTAGCGCGAAGCGTTTCGAACTCCTGCCACAGGACGTCGAACCGGGTTTCGCTCACTGCGAGTGCTTCGCTCAGCAGTGTCGCGAACCGTTCCCGTGCGGCGTCGACAAATGCTGGCTCAAGCCTGGCGTGAACGGAGTTCCATCCGAGAGTCACGCAAGCCGGCACCCGCCGCCGATGCGTCGCGGTCGCGGTCGTCGGGAGCGCGAAGAGTTCGGCGAGGAGGGCGTAGTGAATCGCCCCGGGTTTGCTGGAGGCTCGGTTAGTTGGTTCCAGCGTTTGCGGGGACCGGGTTCTCACGGTAGCTGGTGACGGTGTGGGTCGACCAGTAGGCGCTCTCGTACTCGACGGGTGGGACGTGTCCGATCTCGCCGTGCAGGCGGCGGTGGTTGAACCATTCGACGTACTCAGCGACGGCGATCTCGACCTCGCCCACACCTGCCCAGCCGCCTCGCGGGCGCATCACGGGGTTACGGATGCATTCGGCTTTGAACAGCGAGTTGAACGCCTCAGCCATCGCGTTGTCGTATGAATCCCCTTTGGAGCCAACAGATGTCACCGCTTCGGCTTCGGCCAGTCGTTCGGTGTAGCGGATGGCTCGGTATTGCACTCCGCGGTCGGAGTGGTGGATCAGCCCGGCCACGTCGTGGCCCGCACGCGACCGTGCCCACAATCCCATGTTCAGGGCGTCGAGGGCGAGGTCGGTGTGCATGGTGGTCGAGACCTGCCAGCCGACGACCATCCGCGAGAACACGTCCAGGACGAACGCCGCGTACACCCAGCCCGAGTGGGTGCGGATGTAGGTCAGGTCCGCCACCCACAACGCGTTCGGTGCCGCCGCGGTGAACTGACGGTTGACCCGGTCAGCCGGCCGGGGTGTTTCAGCTCCCTCGCTGCGCGTGGTCTTGCGTGTCTTGAGTCTCGCTATCCCTTGCAGCCCATCGGCTTTCATCAATCGCTCGACGGTGCAGCGGGCAACACTATGGCCCTGTCTGCGCAATTGGGCATGCACCTTGCGGGCACCGTAGACGCCGAGGTTGTCGGCATGCACCGCGCGGACCTGGGTAAGGAGCTCCCGGTCACGCACCACACGAGGCGCCTCGGTCTTCTGGGGGCTCAGGTGGGCTCGTACCGTGGACGGAGCGATCTGGGCGGACGTATCGCGCAATGCCGCACAGATCGGATCGACTCCGTGTTCATCGCGGTGAGCCGCGACGAACTCCACGATCAGCGCTGTGGGCGGTCGATCTCCGCCGCAAAGAAAGCCGAAGCCTGCTTCAAGATCGTGTTCGCTCGCCGCAGTTCACGGTTCTCCCGCTCCAACGCCGCGATGCGGTCAGCGTCCTCACTCGTAGTGCCCGGGCGGACCCCACCGTCGATCTCGGCCTGACGAACCCAATTGCGCAACGCCTCGGGATGGACTCCGAGCTGATCGGCGATCCGCTTGATCGCACCTCTCGACGAATCGGGATCTCGTCGCGCTTCACATGCCATCCGGGTGGCCCGGTCCTTGAGTTCCTCACTGTACTTGCGTGGTGCTGCCATGCTCTCCATCCTTCACAGGTTCGAGAGCCTCCGACAGACCCGGGGCGGTTCAGCTTCTTCGGACGCCGGGCCGGCGACACTGCCGCACGGCATCAACCTGGTTCGTAGATCTGGAGGTCCTGATCTCGGTTCGGGCAGGATCGCGATCCGTTGATAAGTGACTTCCGTCCCTGACGTGATGACCGCATTCGGGGGCACGCTGTAACGAAGAACGCTCCAACAACGGAGGTGGGCTTCGATGATCAACAGTCGGCCTCGCAGGCCGCGATCGGGACTCCTGCGTAGATCAGCGGCACTACTGACTGCACCGCGCGCTGATGGCCAGACTTCGGTTCGGCAGGCACCCGTGATGGGCTGAGCGATACGGTTTGGGCATCAACCCCGCCGAGCGTCGCGGTTTGTCGTCAGCAGTGAGTCAGACGAATCGATCCATCGAGGAGGTCAGTGATGTTGCGGTTCCTGTGTCGCGAGCTGCACGCCTGGCGCTTCATGCATGCCTCGTCGAACAGGCTGGTACGACCGGTCGATCGTCTGGAAAGTGCACTCTTACTGATAGTTTCACTCGGATCGCTGGCAGGTCTGTTGATCGCGTTGACGGCTGGCGGCGACACCTATGCCGCCCGCAAGGCGAGCCTCGACGATCAGGCTCCGAGGTACCCGGTAAGTGCCAAGGTGATCGGTCCGCCCAACCGCAACGACGATAGGACAGCAGTCGCGTGGCCCGATTCCGACGGGCACCGGGTCACCGCCGCGGTCGACCACGAGCCACTTGACCGCGTCGGCCGAACACGCCAGATCTGGCTCGATGACTCCGGCGCGGTCGCGGTTCCTCCGGCGACCACTTCAGATGCGGTATTGCAGGGGATCGGGACCGGATGCGGTGTCGCGCTGGTCACCGCCCTGAGCTGGTGGGGGCTCATACTGACCGTCCGTACATTCGCCGATCGACATCGTGCACGCATGTGGGACAGGCAATGGCGCGAACTCGACCTCGGCAGTCATCACTGACACCGGAAGACGATGAGTTCACCACCAGACGAGCCGGATATCGATCCGCAGGAAGACATCCAGCAACTGCTCCGGGACCTCGGGTCTTCGCCGGACGGGTTGTCCGCGCGCGAAGTTGAGCGACGTCGCCTGATTCACGGGGCCAACGTGCTGACGAGATCGCGCGGGGGCTCCTGGATGGGTCAACTGCTGCGACAGCTGACCCACCCGCTTGCATTGTTGTTGTGGGTGGCCGCACTGTTGGCCTGGATCAGCGGATCTGGTCCGCTGTCCGTAGCCATCGTCGTGGTCATCGTGATCAATGCCGCGTTCGCGTTCATTCAGGAACGCCACGCCGAACGGGCCGTGGAGGCATTGACCGACATCATCCCGCTGACGACTAGGGTGATTCGCCAGCAGCCGGAGGTCGTGATCCCGGCCTCGGAGTTGGTACCGGGCGATGTGATACACCTCGCCGAGGGCGACCGGGTGTCCGCTGACGCGCGACTGATCGCCGGTTCCGTCGAAGTCGACCTCTCGACCCTGACCGGCGAGTCGGTCCCGGTTCACCTGCAGACCCAGCTGGCCGCCAGCAGTGGGCCCATCGTCGAGGCCACCGACATCGTCTTCAGCGGCACCAACGTGGTGGGCGGCGATGGGCGCGCGGTCGTGTTCGCGACCGGAATGCACACGGAACTCGGCCACATCGCCTCCCTGTCCCAACGAGTCGGGCATGACGAGAGTCCGCTGGAACATCAGGTCAAACGCGTGGCGTGGCTCATCGCAGCTGTGGCAGTGGCAATGGGAATCGCGTTCATTCCGCTCGGAACTGTGTTTGCGGGTCTGTCCCTGCGCGATTCGGTGAACTTCGCAATCGGACTGCTCGTCGCCAACGTCCCCGAGGGACTCCTGCCCACCATCACGCTCGCTTTGGCTCTGGGCGTCCGCATCCTCGCGCGCAGTGGCGCGCTGGTGAAACGGATCTCCGCGGTGGAGACGCTCGGGTCGACAACGGTCATCTGCACCGACAAAACGGGCACACTCACCCAGAACCGGATGACGGTCACCCAGATGTGGACTCCCGACGGTGTCGTCACGCTCCCTGTCCGATCTCCGCCAACTGAATCCGTTCGGACCGCGGCGCAGATCATGGTCGATTGTTGCACCGCAACAATCGATGTCGATGACTCCGGTGGGGTGACGGAGTTCGGTGACCCAACCGAACTCGCCCTCCTACGAGCAGCGTCCTCGATCGGGGTCGTGCCCCCGCGCGCCGGCGAATCGAACGACGGTCGCCGGTCGTTCGCCTTCGATCCCGCGCTGCGTCGGATGTCGACGATCGTCCCCACCGCCAACGGCGGAATGGTCAACGTCAAAGGTGCACCCGAGGAAGTCCTCGAGCGGTGCACCTTCATCGCCGATCGGCATCTTGCCGCGGAAGACCGCACGGCTCTTCGTGAGCTCGTCACCCGTTGGGCGAGTCAGGGTCTGCGCTTGCTCGCTGTGGCCTCCCGACCACTCGACGAAGAGCAGGTCCACACCATCGACCGGGACGGTGCCGAGCAAGAACTGCGACTCGACGCGATCGTTGCGATGATGGACCCACCGCTGAACGGTGTGCGGGACGCCGTCGCGATGTGCCACCGCGCGGGGATCAGGATCATGGTGGTGACCGGCGACCACGCGCTGACCGCACGTGGTATCGCCGAAGGAGTCGGGATCGGCGCTCACCGCGGGCTGGAGGTGATCACCGGACCTGATCTGGACGCGATGCCCGAGACCGAACTCGACGAGATCTTGGGGCACCCCACCGAACTCGTCTTCGCCCGCACCTCTCCCGAGGCCAAACTGCGCATCACCGACGCACTTCGAGACCTGGGCGAGGTGGTGGCCATGACCGGAGATGGCGTCAACGATGCTCCCGCCCTTCGCAGATCGGACATCGGTGTTGCCATGGGCCGCAACGGCACCGACGTCGCACGGGAAGCAGCGACCATGGTGCTGACCGACGACAACTTCGCCACGATCGTCACGGCGGTGGCCGCCGGCCGACGCGTCTATGACAACGTCCGTAAATTCATCGTCTACATTTTTGCTCACGCCACGCCCGAGGTCGTGCCATTCCTGATGTATGCGCTGTCCGGGGGCGCTATTCCGCTACCGCTGACAGTCATGCAGATCCTCGCCATCGACCTGGGCACCGAGACCCTGCCCGCCCTTGCGTTGGGTCGCGAACAAGCAGAACCGGGCCTCATGCACCGCGCGCCGCGCCGTCGGTCTCAGAACGTCATCGACCGAGAACTGTTGGCGCGTGCGTGGGGACTTCTCGGCGGCGTCTCGACGGTCCTTGTGGTCGCAGTGTTTCTCGGCACCCTCGTGGAAGGCGGGTGGCGATTCGGTGACTCGGTGGCCAGTGGCCCGATGCACGACACCTGGCAACTGGCCACAACCATGACCTTCCTGGGCATCGTCGCATGTCAGTTCGGCACGGCGATGGCATCGCGGACCCAACGTGCGTCACTTCGTTCGATCGGTGTGACCAGCAATCGACTGTTGCTGTGGGGGTTCCTGTTCGAGCTTGCTTTCGTGATCGTCGTGATCACCGTTCCGCCGCTTCAGGACCTCTTCGGGACGACGACACCTCCAGCGCATCTTCTGGTCTGGTTGTTGCCCATGCCGTTTGTGGTGTGGGGCGCCGACGAGCTCTATCGGTGGGCGCGACGCCGAGGTGACGTGCCGTCGGAGAGTCGGACACAGTCGACAGAGTTGGTTCATTGATCGTGGCCGAGTTCACCGCCACCACCGTCGCATCGCGCAGTCCACGGCGCCGTGAACGGAACCACCGGTGTCGATGGAGAGCGCATCCGGCCACTGGTCCTCGAACCTGGCGGCCATGGCAGCGGCAATGGCCGGAGTGGCATCGGAATGATGCGCGTCGGGACGTTGCATGATTCGTCGTTCGGCCTCGTGCGGGTCGACCACACACCGCATGTCGATGGCCGCAGCATGACAACTGTCGGCCACGGCATGAGCGAGAAGACGGAACCCGGGGTCGGTCCATGACGCGTCGAGGATGACCGACTCACCTCGCTCCAAGTGGTGTGTCGCGCGAGACAGCAGTGTCGCGTAAACAATGCGGGTGTTCGCGTCAGAGTAGAGGCCGGTGCCGAATTCGCCGGCCCCGCCCGCGATGGCACCGGCACGATGTAGTTCGTGGCGGACCTCGTCGCTGGACAGTAGTTTCGCTCCGACCTCGTCGGCCAGCGCTCGGGACACCGTGGTCTTGCCCGTGCCCGGTAGCCCACCTATCAGACCCAGCCGCACCTGCGCGCTCCCCAGGCGGTCGCGCCCCAACAACAAATGAGACAACGCCCGGCCCTCCGCCCCAGCTTCGCCCTGGGCGACCCGGATCAAGTCGACCTTTGCCCGGACGATCGCGCGGTAGGCGACGTAGTGATCGATGAGTGATCTGGGTGCCGAGTCTCTTGCTTCGGCCAGGTAGGTCGACACCAATACATCGGCCAGCCGCCGGTGACCGCGATACTCGATGTCCATCGCCAAGAACGCGATGTCGTCGACACCGTCCACGCTGCGTAGACGGCTGTCGAAATCAAGGCAGTCGAGCACGAGCGGACCATCCGGCATGCAGAAGGTGTCCTCGGTTAACAGATCGCCGTGTCCGTCCACCACCCGGCCGGCGGCGATCCGCTCGTCGAAGAGCGTGGTGCGACCGGCAAGGAACTGCTGGGCAAGAAGACCGACCTCGTCCAGCAGGTCACTGTCCGGGTTCGGTGGGCCGAGTTCTCGGATCTCATCGAGATTCGTGCGCCACCGTTCCCAGATCGCCGACGAGGTGCACCGGCGCGAGATCTCGAGGCTGCGGCTCGCGTTCTGATGAAATCGTGCGATACGAACGGCAAGACGTTCGATCTCGCCGGCGACAGCGTGATCGCCGTCGTCGCCATATGCCGTGAGCAGGTGCGCGAGTTTGTACTTCTCCGGTAACCGGACCATCACCACGAGCGGCTCCGGTGCCTGCCCGGGGGTGCACAGGTGTCCGACGCCGAGGTAGGCCTCTGGCGCCAGTCGCCGGTTCAGACGGAGCTCCCGGCGACAGGCGTCCTCCCGCTTGTCCACGGACCCGAAATCGAGGAAGTCGGTGACCACCGGCTTCTTCGCCTTCAACGCCCGCTCACCGCACAGCAGAACGATGCCGGTATGGGTCTCACGAACCTCGATGGACTGTGCGCCGCCGAACTGTGACAGATGGCTGGGAGTTGGGTTCGATTGCACGCGCACCTCCCCGAGCCGAAGATCTGTGTCCATCCTCGCTCACGTCCGGCCGGTGGAAACACGGTCGTTTGTCCTCTGCTTGAGGACCGAAGCCTTCCGGACGCGGGAAAGTCGGTGCGTCTCTGGGCCGAAGTGCTCTTTTCGGCGGGTTCGAAACCGGAGCAGAGTTTGTGTGATCGGAGCGGTGTCCGACCGCTGCCACTCTCCGGAGAGGATCGCCGTGCCGCACATTCTCACCGTGACCATGAACCCCGCCCTGGATATCCACTCCACGGTTCCGCGACTGATGGACACCGAAAAGATGCGGTGCGGGCATCCGCGCTACGACCCGGGCGGCGGCGGGATCAACGTGGCCCGTGCCGCGCTTGGGCTCGGTGCCACCACGACGGCGGTCATCGTCAGCGGAGGGTATACCGGGCAACGAGTGGAGTCACTGTTGGAAGCGGACGGACTCGATCTACGCCCGGTTCGCGTCGATGAACCCACCCGGGAGTCGCTGGTCATCGTCGATGAGCACGACGGGCAGTGCTACCGGTTCGTGCTGCCCGGTCCCCACCTGGAACTCGACGACGAACTCCGCTGCCTGAGCGCCATCGACGACTGTGCCGCGACGGCGACACACCTCGTGGTCAGCGGCAGCCTGCCTCCGGGTTGCTCGCCGGGATTCTTCGCCGCGGTGGCACGGATTTCTCGTCACCACCAATGCACCCTCGTGGTGGATACCAACGGTGCAGCACTCCCCTGGGTCACCGGCGCTTATCTGGTCAAACCGAGCGTGCGCGAACTGCGGGACTGCGTGGGTGCACCATTACCAGACCGCGCTTCGCAGGTCGCAGCAGCGCGAGAACTCATCGGCCGCAACATCAGTCAGGTTGTTGTCGTGTCGCAGGGTGCGGCCGGAGCTCTGGTTGTCACCGCCGATGAGGTCCACGGCGTCGCCGGCGTGCCGGTGCCGGCCGACGTCGGGACCGGCGTCGGCTCCGGCGACAGCATGGTTGCCGCCATCACCGTGGCCCTCGCCCGGGGGTGGTCGTTGGTCGAGGGTGTTCGCTACGGCGCCGCGGCCGGCGCCGCGGCCATGCTCACCCCGGGTACAGAACCCTGTCGTGCCGGCGACGTCGACCGCCTGTACGACCGTGCGGCTCATAAAGTGTCGGAGTAACCGCCACGGTGCCGACGACCGGTGGCGTTCGGTCCGGTGTCGACGCTGTCCCAGGTGGGCAAAGGTGCCTACCGGGATGACATAGGTCCCGGCCACCCCGTGCCCCTTGTTGCTCGCCGCGCCCATCGCGATCGTAGCCGGCCTGTCCCGGTCGTCCCGAGTGGCGTCATCATCCGAGACGGCGGCGCCCTCGAAAGCCTCGGAAACGCTCACACGCTCATGGTCGACAAAACCGGCACCTTGACCACCGGCCGTCCGGAACACGTCGAAGTCACCGCTGCCCCTGGCTACGACGCCGACGAGGTCCTACGGTTCGCGGCATCGGTCGAACAGGTGTCGCCGCACGTCTTCGCCACCGCCATCGTCGGCGAGGCCGGACGACGCAACCTCCAGCTGACCGTGCCGCGCGAGGTACACGAATCGGCAGGCACAGGGGTTTCCGGTGTCGTCGAGAACAGACTCGTCGACGTCGGTGCACGAACACCACCGGACGCCGACTGGGCGCAGGCGGTGGTCCGCGCCGGCGAACTGGACGGCGCAGCGGTCGCGTGGATCACGCTCGACAGCTGCCCGGCCGGCGCCATCGCGATGAGCGACCCGATTCGCCCGGATGCCCCCCGAACGCTTCGGCGTCTGCGCGCTGCCGGGGTGACCAAGATCGTCCTGCTCACCGGAGATCACGCCGCCACCGCTCTCGAGGTCGGCACACTTCTCGGCATCGACGAAGTGTGCGCCGATCTCACACCCGCCGACAAGGTCGCCCACGTCGAGGCTGAAAGACGCTCAGCCGTGACGGTGATGGTCGGCGACGGCATCAATGACGCGCCGGCACTGGCAAGCGCCAGCGTCGGCGTGGCCCTGGGAGCCCGTGGATCAACCGCCAGCACAGCAACCGCCGACATCGTTGTCACCACCGACGGCATCGAACCCCTGGCCACCGCGATGGAGATCGCACGACGTTCACGGCGCATCGCCTTGCAGAGCGCGGGGGCAGGTATGGCCATGTCCCTCGCTGCGATGGCCGTGGCGGCGTTCGGATGGTTACCGCCGACAGCTGGCGCGCTGCTTCAAGAAGCCATCGACGTCGTGGTCATTCTCAACGCACTGCGCGCGCTGTCGGCACCGCGCTCGGCGACGCGCATCGACAGATCGACTGATGTGCTGCTGCATAGATTCGCCGACGAACACGACACGCTGCGAGCGAAGCTCACAATGCTGGCCGACGCCGCCGCGAAGATCGCAAGCCCGGACTTCCCCGCAGACGAAACTGGAGCACTGGCCCGCCTGCGTGCGGCCGACGACTTGTTGGAATCGACGATCCTGCCCCACGAGCACGCTGAGGAGGCACTCCTCTACCCTGCTCTCGCGAAGCCGCTGGGAAGCAAGGAGGCAACCGTGACGATGAGCCGCATGCACGTCGAAATCGACCGGCTGGCGCGACGAGTGCACGCCCACCGGCTACGCGCAGACCGGTACGGGCACATCACATCTGATCAACGACGAGACGTGATCGCCACCCTCTACGGACTGCACGCGCTACTGCGACTTCACTTCTCCCAAGAGGAACAGAGCTACTTCGCACTCGCGTCGCCGGAACCGTCACGGCGCTCTCGCGGCGAGCCCGCACAGGATCGGTGACTCGCTCCACCTCCGGGAACACCTGTTTCTGAGTGAGCAACCCGGTCACGGGTCAGGGCTTGCGGTGCACCACCATCACCGGGCACGGCGCCACTTGCACCACGGCGCGACTCGTCGACCCCAACAGCAATCCCCGAATACCCCCGTGTCCGCGGGTCCCGACGAAGACGAGCTGCGCGGTCTGAGCCGCATCGAAGATTTCTTCGGCAGGTGAGGCGATGCCGACGTGACGCTCGATCTGCACATCGGGGTAGTCCTCGGGATACCCGGCCAGTTGTTCACCCAACAGTTCTTCGGCTTCGTCCTCGAACTGTCGAAGGGTCCTCTGGTCTGCGCCGTAGAACGCTGCGCCCGAAGACCCTCCATATGCGTGCACCCCGAGCAAAGATGTGTTCAACAGGTCAGCTTGACGGAACGCATGGGCGATCGCCGCAGTCGAGGTAGGCGACCCGTCGACACCGACGACCACGGGGCCGGTCGTGGGCGCCGGCCCGCCCACAACCACAACAGGGCACTCCGCATGCGCGGCGGCGTCGGTGCTGACCGATCCGAGGAGCAGTCCGCGCACTCCGCCGAGACCACGCCTGCCCAGCACGAGCATGTGCGCCCACGCGGACGCGTGACGAAGCGTCAGCATGGCCGACCCGCTCACAGTCTTGCCTGCAACGTCCACGTCAGGGTCGACATCTGCGACGACCTGAGTCGCGGCCTCGATGGCCCGCGCCGCGCCCGCGTGCATCGCCTCGACCACTGCCGGGGACGTCAACGTCGCGGTCGGCGCGTACGCGCCCGGCACGATCCCCACCGCAGAGATCAGCCGCAGGGGTCGTCGCTCCCGAACTGCAGCACCGGCCGCCCACCTCACCGCCATCAAAGCGGAGTCCGAACCGTCTACCCCGACGACAATCGGTGCGGTCGCATCGGTCACTGAATCAGTCATGGTTTGTCTCCTACCCTGCACAGCCTGCGGCAGCAGTTCCCCTCGACTCCACTCATCCTCGCCCCGCCACCGCCGACAAGCCGGAGTCGAAGGTCATCGGCATGACCTCGAAAGGTCCTGACCCGATTCGACCAAAAAGAGAATCGTCACACGCGACAAATGCAGGCCCGTTGAATCGACGGCTGCAACTTAGGCAATTCTCCGTCCGTGTTAGTCTCATCAGCACCATCAGTAACTTGAGCACCACGATCTGGAGTGCCCGAATGCCCTTGCCGTACGGCCGTGACCTACGCCGGCGCCTCGGCATTCGAACCGTGCTGACCGCGGCGGCCACCGCCCTCGCCCTCGTCTGCGGACTCGCCCACGCCGGCGGGGCCCGGGCAGCGGACGGATACCCGTACGTCAATCTCGGTGACAGCTACAGCGCAGGCGCATCGGTATTCCCCCAGGCGACGAATGCGGCAATGTTCTGTTCGAACTCGCTGGTCAACTACTCCCATCTCGTCGCGGAGAGACGCGGGCTCTCGGTCGCCGACGTCAGTTGCTCAGGCGCGTCGACCGAAGACCTGACCCAGGCGCAACACTTGTGGCAGGGACCGCAGATCACCGCGGTGGGGTCGGCCACCCGCTTGATCACCTTGACGATCGGCGCGAACAACAACGGGCTCTTCAGCTTCTCGACCTCGGCTTGCCAGCAGGCCTGGCTGGCGGCGCCGCTGTCGGCCACCCCGTGCCGCGACAAGTTCGGCACCTCGTTTGTCGACAGGATCAACTCCGCGACCTACCCCGACCTCGTGAACGCGTTGCGCATCATCAAACGCGCCGCGCCGCGAGCCCGCGTCCTTCTCGTGGGGTATCCGCAGATCTTCCCGGCGGTGGGCTCGGCGCTCTGCTCGGCGTCTCTGCTCACGACGCCCGGAGACACCGAATACCTACACCGGGCCTTCGCCGCCCTCAATGACGCCATGCGCCGCGCCGCCGCAGCCACGCGCGCAACCTATGTGGACATGACCAAGGTCTCCGCAGGCCACGACGCCTGCGCGGGCGATCGGCGATGGGTCGAGCCGACGTTGGGTGCGGTCAGCTTCCCGGCGATGCACGCCAATGCACTCGGTCAGCGGGCGATGGCCGACCAGGTCGTGGCCGCACTGCGCTGAGGGGCCGCCTCGAGTACCTGCTCGCCCGGTGCGGCGATCGGGCTGGTCCGTGTCCGACGTCTCGCGGCTCGCACCCTGGGACGGGCCCTGCCCGTTCGGGCAGTGCGCAACCCTGGCCAACTCGGTTGCAACGTTGCCCGCCTTAATGTCAGGCGTCACGTTCACGGACCAGTGTGGCCTGGATAACTGGGTCTAGGTCCTTCTCCCGAGGAGGCCGGTTTGGCTATCGACGAATCGAAGAGTTCGCACCACACCGGTGGCGTGGACAGTCACGCAGAATCGGCGGACTATCTGGCGAAGCGTCAACTCAAGGGCGGCACCGCCGGGTGGCTGCTGCTCGCCGGTCTGGGTGTGAGTTACGTGGTCTCCGGCGACTATTCGGGATGGAACTTCGGCCTCGGACACGGCGGCTTCGGCGGCCTGGCGATCGCCGCGGTCATCATCGCCGCGATGTACTTGTGCCTGGTGCTGGGGATGGCTGAGCTGTCCTCGGCTCTTCCAGCGGCTGGAGGTGGTTACACGTTCGCCCGCCGGGCACTCGGTCCATGGGGCGGATTCGCCACGGGCACGGCGATTCTGATCGAGTATTCGATCGCGCCGGCAGCGATCGCGACGTTCATCGGCGCCTACGTCGAGTCGTTGAACCTGTTCGGTATCACCGACGGCTGGTGGGTCTATCTGGTCGTGTACATGATCTTCATCGGAATCCATCTGTCCGGCGCAGGCGAGGCGTTGAAGGTGATGTTCGCGATCACTGCCATCGCGTTGGTCGGTCTGGTCATCTTTGCGATCACTGCCATCGGCCACTTCGAGATCGGCAACCTCACCGACATCGCACCCACGGACGCAGCCGGGTCGTCGTCGTTCCTGCCGTTCGGTTACATCGGGATCTGGGCGGCCATTCCGTTCGCGATCTGGTTCTTCCTGGCGATCGAAGGTGTACCGCTGGCGGCCGAAGAGACCGCCGACCCCGAACGAAACGTTCCGCGGGGCATCATCGCTGCGATCAGCGTCCTTCTCATCACCTGTGTCACCGTGCTGTTCCTGACGACCGGCGCAGGTGGTGCAGGTCCGATGTCGGAGTCGGGAAATCCGCTGGTCGAGGCACTGGGTGATTCGTCGATGGCCAAGGTGGTCAACTACATCGGGCTTGCCGGTCTGGTCGCGAGCTTCTTCTCGATCATCTATGCCTACTCGCGCCAGCTGTTCGCACTCTCACGAGCTGGTTACCTGCCGACGGTGTTGTCGGTGACCAACCGACGCAAGGCCCCCACGCTAGCGCTGATCGTGCCCGGGATCATCGGCTTCCTGCTGTCGCTCACCGGCAAAGGCGACCTCCTGTTGAACATGGCTGTCTTCGGTGCCGCCTCGAGCTATGTGTTGATCATGGTCAGCCACATCGTTCTACGGCGCCGCGAACCAGATATGAAGCGCCCGTACCGCACCCCCGGCGGCGTCGCGACCACGGGCTTCGCACTCGTCGTCGCAGTCATCGCGGTCATCGCGACTTTCCTCGTCGACGTGGTGGCAGCCTTGTGCTGCCTCGGAGTGTTCGCCCTGTTCATGCTCTACTTCGCCCTGTACAGCCGACACCGGCTCGTCGCGAACTCGCCCGACGAGGAATTCGCAGCGCTCGCCGAAGCGGAGGACGACCTACGATGATCTACACCCAGTCGATCTCGGGCACGACCTACACCTTCGACGGACTCGTCGAACTGATGGCCAAGGCCACCCCCCGCCGCTCCGGCGATGAACTCGCCGGGTGTGCTGCCGAGTCCGATGCCGAACGCGCCGCTGCGGCATGGCAACTCGCAGATCTACCCTTGACGACCTTCCTCGAAGAACAGGTCGTTCCGTATGAGACCGATGAGGTCACCCGACTGATCATCGACACCCACGACCGGGTGGCGTTCCAGTCGATCGCGCACCTGACCGTCGGCGGACTGCGTGACTGGTTCCTCGAAACCGCGGTTCGCGACGACGGTGCCGCTCGAATTGCCGCTGTGGCAGCAGGTTTGACCCCCGAAATGGTTGCCGCCGTATCGAAGATCATGCGCAACCAGGACCTGATCCTGGTTGCCTCAGCCGCGACCGTCACCGCAGCTTTCCGCACCACAGTCGGCCTGCCGGGACGCATCAGCACCCGACTGCAACCCAACCACCCCACCGACGATCCTCGCGGCATCGCGGCGGCGACTCTGGACGGATTGTTGATGGGATGCGGAGACGCGGTGATCGGCATCAACCCGGCTACCGACTCGCCGCACGCGACCTCGGAGCTGCTGTACCTGCTCGACGACATCCGACAACGCTTTCAGATCCCGACGCAATCCTGCGTTCTGTCACACGTCACCACCACTGTGGACCTGATCGAGAAAGGGGTACCGGTCGACCTGGTCTTCCAATCGATCGCTGGAACCGAGGGCGCCAACCGCAGTTTCGGAGTCGACATCGCGATGTTGCGAGAAGCCAACGAAGCGGGCCACTCTCTGCACCGCGGCACCGTCGGTGACAACGTCATGTACCTCGAGACCGGGCAGGGATCCGCGCTGTCGGCGAATGCGCATCTCGGCACCGGCGGCAAACCCGTCGATCAGCAAACACTGGAAACCCGTGCGTATGCCGTGGCGCGTGACCTCGAACCTCTCCTGATCAACACCGTCGTCGGCTTCATCGGACCCGAATACCTCTACGACGGGAAACAGATCATTCGCGCCGGTCTCGAAGACCACTTCTGCGGGAAGATCCTCGGTCTCCCGATGGGTGTCGACGTCTGCTACACCAACCATGCCGAAGCAGACCAAGACGACATGGACACTCTGCTGACCCTGCTCGGTGTCGCCGGCGCCGCGTTTGTCATCGCCGTCCCTGGCGCCGACGACGTCATGCTCGGCTATCAAAGCCTGTCCTTCCACGACGCGCTCTACGTGCGTCAGGCACTCGGCCTCCGTCCCGCTCCGGAATTCGAGGCCTGGCTGGCCGGACTCGGTATGGCCGACACCGACGGACGCATCCTGCCCGTCGACGTGCTCGACTCTCCCCTGCGTGCACTGAGTGCGGCCCGATGAACGCCCGCCAACCGGCCGAGGACCATTGGGCTGGACTGCGACTGACCACCCGAGCACGGATCGGATTGGGCCGGGCCGGGAATTCACTCCCCTCGCGTCGAGTACTCGAGTTCAAGGCTGCCCACTCCGCAGCCCGCGACGCCGTGCACGAACCGCTCGACGTGGCCGACCTCAACGATCAGATCAGTGATCTCGACATCGAGCCAGCACTCCATGTGCACAGCGAGGCCGGCTCCCGAAGTGAGTACCTGCGGCGACCAGATCTCGGGCGACGGCCCGCGGATCTGTCTCACCTGCCCGACACCGGAGCCGACCTCGCCATCGTGCTCGCCGACGGACTCTCACCGCGTGCGCTCGCCGACCACGGACGAGGATTGCTCGAAGCGCTCCTCGACACCCTCGCCCCGCGCTACTCCCTCGCTCCCCCGGTGATCGCAACCCAAGCGCGCGTCGCCCTCGGCGACCACCTCGTCGAAGCCCTCCGCGCCCAGACGATGATCATGATCATCGGCGAACGCCCCGGCCTATCGGTCGCCGACAGTCTCGGTATCTACCTCACCCATCTCCCGCGAGCCGGACGCAGTGACGCAGACCGCAACTGCATCTCCAACATCCACCCGCCCGACGGCCTCGACTACACAACCGCCGCCGCGATCACCGCGGCCCTGGTCGACGGCGCTCGCAAACTCGGGAGATCCGGAGTCGCGCTCAAGGACACCTCACGCGACCAACTCACCGGCAGTGATGCACGAATCCTGGACGGCTAGATGAAGTGACCTGAGAGGTTGCTGGGCGTGCCTGCTTGAATGGCGATCGCGGGCTACGCGGACCCGGGTGACCGCCACGTCGAGGCCTTCCTCGGACTGTTCGACCGGCTCGACGCCTACTTTGCTGAGGTCATCGGGGCGGCGACGTCCTCAGAGGAACATCCGTCGCGGCATCCGTCGGACTGAGGGTGCAACCCCGCTGCAGATCGAAAAGCCATGTGCCGTAGTCTTTTCTCACGTGAATTCCGCTGCTGACGATGCTTTCATGACCGACCTCACTTCGCGCGTATGCGTGTGGTGCTCGTCCACCGGGGACATCGCCGAGTTCCGTGGTGAGCCGCGGTGCGGGCGCTGCCGCACTGCAGAACAGACCATTGCTGTGGCCCGCGAGTTCGTCGGTTTGTACGGTCTGCGGCCCCTGGGTGGATCGCTCGCCTCGGAGGACGAGGAAGAACACGAACACCGGGTGGCCGCTCGCGAGGCCCGGGCGCTGCTCAACCAGACCCGCTCGCACACACCTCCCCGTACCAAGTCTCGAACCGGGCAGCGCGTCACGACCCGCACCACGACCACCGCTCCGAAGGCGAGCACCAAGGCGCCTGCGACCAGGACGCAGAATGACAAGTCCGGAGTCACCCGCCCCGACCGCGCCGAGCTCATGAGCCGCGCCGAGAACCTGCTGGCGCAGCTCGCGGAGATCGAGGAACGCTTGGCGATCGCGCAGAAGGACTCCGGCTTGAGCGGCAAGGCCAAGGTGTCGGACCTGACCGCGAAGCGGGATTCCGTCCTGCGTACGCTCGCCGCTCTGGAGAAGGCGAACCGGGCGCTGGAGCCGGCCTGACCCCAACCGCTGGGGGTTTCGTCGGCCGGAAACAATGAGTCGCAACCTGTTCGGTCTCCTCGTACCTGAGCCCGCCCACCGACCGTCATCAACGCACACCGGCCGTGCATCGGTCGGTTCCCCTGCGTAGTCGTCGACGACGCGTAGCATTCGGGTCGCACCTGCAGCAGCGCGGGACCGCGCAGGGGCGGTGCGTGGCGCCTGCCCCGCGTTCCGAGAGGAATGGCGATGACTGCGAACCAGCGGGACCACGAGGACGACCGACGCGCGGCCGGTCGCGCGGACGGCCCCCTCGAACAGCAACTCGAGGAGAGCTTCGACGAAGTCGAGACCGAGGGCACCGAACGCCTGTACCGGGCGGTGCGCACAGTTCTCATCACCGGCTTCTTCGGTGGGCTGGAGGTCGGACTCGGCGTCATGGCGATGCTGGCCGTCGTCCACGAAACCGGCAGCCACCTCCTGGGAGGCCTCGCCTTCAGCATCGGACTCATCGCGATATACCTCGCGCACAGCGAGCTGTTCACCGAGGACTTCCTGATGCCCATCGCCGCGGTGGTGGCGCGTAAGGGGTCTGTTCTTCAGCTGATCAAGCTCTGGGTCGGCACACTGCTCGCCAACCTTCCGGAGGTTGGGTCATCATGTGGCTGATCACGCGATCGTTTCCGGAATGGAACGAGACCCTGTCGGAGTCGGCACACCACTTCGCCGACGCCCCGCTGTCGTTGCAGAGCATTTGTCTGGCGGTACTCGGTGGAGCCGTCATGACTCTCCTGACCCGGATGCAGCAGGGCACGTCGTCCGACCCGGCCAAGATCGCGGCGACTGTCGGAACAGCGTTTCTGCTGGCGGGTCTAAGCTGTTCCACTCCGTCCTCGACTCGCTGCTCATCTTCGGAGCGATCCAGGTCGGCGGCGGGGTCACCGTCGTCGGGTGGTTGTCATGGTTCTGGTACACCGTCGTGTTCAACATCATCGGCGGCATCGTGCTGGTGACGGCCTTGCGCCTGCTCCGGACCAAGGAACTGGTCGAGCAGGAACGCCAAGCGCCCGGGCCCGACTCCGACCGCAACGACGTGCCCTCAGGCAGGAAGTGAGTACTACCCCGTCGACGGCGTGTTCGCGAGTTCGACGGCCCTACGCAGAGTCTCCCGGTCGACGACATCGGCGGCATTCATCGGTCCGGTCAGGACGCCCGACTCGGTAGCGATGTCGATCATGAATTCCACACTCTCGTCGGAGAGCCCGCCGTCTGCTGTCCAGAACGGGTACTTCTGGATGAGGTCGTAGAGCTCTCTGAGTGACTGTTCGGACGGCGGTTCTTCGACGTACTCGCCGACCGCAGCCCGGAAGACGGCGAAGTCGCTCTTCAGTTCCTTCATCGCCCGCAGCGTGGTGGCGCAGTACTGCGCGGCCAGTTCACGGTTCTGTACGAGCCAGTCGGCCTCGGCGGCTTGGGCCACCTTGATGAAACCGGGGGCGTTCTCGTAAAGGGTGGCGATCAGGACCGGCCGGTTCACCGTTGAGTGGGCGGCGTCGTACTGCGTGTCGTGGATGACGGTGGCGTCGAGCTGTCCTGTAGCCCACGCTTCGGTTCGGGCGCTTGAGCTTTCGATGATCTTCGGATTCGGGATCTCGTGGACGTCCCGGGGCTCGCCGATGCCGCTCAACAGCGCGTTGAGGACGATGGCGCCGGCGCCGCCCGGGCTGTCGATGCCCACGCGGGTCGACGTCTCGAACAGCTGCCGGCCGTGTTCACACCGTTCGCGCCGGCCAGAACGAAGTCGTCCATGCTGACGTACGGGCAGAACACCTTGAGGTCCTCGCCCCGTTTCCGCGCATCGAGAATCGCGGAGAACGACGTCGCCAGGACCTCGGCATCGGCGTCGGACAAGGTCTTCACCGCGTCGGTGTGCGTGTCGGTGATCGTGACGTTCTGTTCGACGCTGAGGTTCAGCCCGAGGTCCCCGCCGTAGTGGTCGACGCCGTAGACCAATGGGATCTGCGACGCCTGTGGAGGCGAACCCAGCACAATCTGCAGCGACTCCCCTGTGCTCGCGTCGGATTCTTGGTTGCACGCAGAGCTGACAATTGCCAGACCGCTGACGGCTATGGCGGCGATCAGGCGCGTCGTACGACACCGACGACCTCTCGTTGACATCCGGTACCTCTTCCACGGTATTCGATCGTTCCGGAGCGGCGTTTGCTGCGGACTCGCCCGTGCGGAGATACCCGAATCCCTCGGCATTGGGTTCAGGTGAACATACGTCAGCTCAACACCGGTGGTGGGCAATCCGTGGAGAAGTGTCGAAACGTCGTGCGACGCAGAAGTTCACGGGTCAGCCGAGCGGGGCCTTCAGTCCGTGCAGAATCGTGCCGATGAGTCGCTCGAAGTAGTTCTCGCGCTCGGCTTCGGGTAACAACCCCAGCGGTCCCTTGATGCAGAGTTCGGCGAATCCGTGAACCGCTGCCCAACAGACGATCTCGGAGTCCGGGCGGCGTTCCGGCGGGATCTCCCCGACTGCCACCATCTCGTCGAGGACGCTGTGCAGGATGGCGTACGGGCCGTCGCGGCGCGCGGACACGTCCGGATTGACACCCGGTCGCGAGAACTCGGCGTGGAACGCCACCTGGAACAGATGCGGTTCGTCGATCGCGAAGAGGGCATAGGCACGTGCGGTCTCCCGGAACCGGGATCGTGCGACCTCCCCGGGGGCCTGGTCGTCGGGAACCGTCGCGATCCGCTCGCGCATCAAGTCGGCGAGTGTTGCGAGGGCACGATCGGCGATCGACGTCATCAGCTCCTGGCGGTCCGCGAAATGCCGGTAGGCAGCGTTGTGGGAAACGCCGGCGCGACGCGCCGCCTCGCGGACGGTCACCTTCTCTGGCGCGCTGGTGCGGGCCAGCTCCCACGCCTCGTCGATGAGGGCATTGCGAAGGTTGCCGTGGTGGTAGGTGCTGCGCTCCGATGCCATGGCGGTCACTCTACCGACGCGTGTGCAGTCCTCCTACCTGGGTGAACGCGACACGGGCAACATGTGTGCCAACGGATGTTGACAAGGACAACATCGTGGGCCATTCTCATGTTGACAGCGCCAACACGTGGCAATCGTCACACCGGGGGCAGCCCAACCCGAGGAGGAAGTCATGGCCAGCGTCACCTTCGTCACCCACGACGGCGAAAAGCAGGAGGTCCCGTTCGTCGAGGGACAGAACCTGATGCAAGTAGCGACCGACAACGGCGTGTCGGGAATCGACGGTGACTGCGGGGGCGACGCCGCCTGCGGCACCTGCCACGTCATCGTCGAGCAGCAGTGGGCCGCCGCGGCCGGCAGCCGCACTGTCGCCGAAGAGCAGATGCTCGAGATGAATCCCGACTGCCAGGCGACGTCGCGTCTGTCGTGCCAGATCGCGCTGAACGCCGAGCACGACGGCCTCATCGTCAATCTTCCCGAATTCCAGTTCTGAACCGATCGGAGAACCACTGATGCAGATCCTCGACCGCGTCGTTGAGACGGTGCAGGCGAACATCCCGCTGGACCGTCAGGTTCAGGGCCTCCAGCTCTTCCACAAGACGCGTGCTCGCCTGCTCGGCGAGTCGCGGCCGGAAACCTATGTGGAGCAGCCTATCCCGCCGGTCAACGAAGTCGGTCTGGACGAGATCGACATGAGCAACCCGTTCATGTACCGGCAGGGGCAGTGGGTTCCCTACTTCGCTCGCCTCCGCGCCGAGGCGCCGGTCCACTATCAGCCGGAAAGCCGGTTCGGCCCGTTCTGGTCGATCACCCGCTACGACGACATCATGACAGTCGACAAGGACCACGAGACCTTCTCGGCCGAACCCTTCATCGTGATCGGCACTCCCCCACCGGGCCTCGACGTCGAGATGTTCATCGCGATGGACCCGCCGCGGCATGACGAGCAGCGTCGCGCCGTCCAGGGCGTCGTCGCCCCGAAGAACCTCAAGGAGATGGCGGGGCTGATCCGGGAACGCGTGTGCGAGGTTCTCGACAACCTTCCCGTCGGCGAACCGTTCAACTGGGTCGATCGCGTTTCGGTCGAGATCACCGCCCGGACCCTGGCGACCATCCTCGACTTCCCGTACGAGCAGCGGCGCAGTCTCGTCCGCTGGTCCGATCTCGCGTCCGGCAGCGAAGAGGCCACCGGCGGCGCCAGCGATCCCGACGAGGTGTACGCGGCAGCCCTGGAGATGACCCGTGCCTTCAGCGCGCTGTGGCACGACAAGGCCGCACGACGCGCCGCCGGCGAGGCACCCGGATTCGACCTCATCAGCATGCTGCAGTCCGATCCGAAGACCGCCGACCTAGTGAAGCGTCCGATGGAGTTCATCGGCAACCTGACGCTGCTGATCGTCGGCGGAAACGACACCACGCGCAACTCGATGTCGGGCGGTGTCTACGCACTGAACAAGTTCCCCGCCGAGTTCGAGAAGCTCAAGGCTGATCCGAGCCTGATCCCGAACATGGTGTCGGAGATCATCCGCTGGCAGACCCCGCTCGCGTACATGCGACGGGTCGCGAAGAAGGATGCGATTCTCAACGGCCAATTCATCCGCAAGGGCGACAAGCTGGTGATGTGGTACGCCTCGGGCAACCGGGACGAGACCAAGTTCGACAGCCCCGACGAACTCATCATCGACCGGCCGAACGCCCGCAACCACATGGCATTCGGTTTCGGTGTGCACCGGTGCATGGGCAACCGTCTCGCCGAACTGCAGCTGCGCATCCTCTGGGAAGAACTGCTGCAGCGCTTCGATGACATCAAGGTCATCGAGGAACCCGAGTACGTGCAGTCCAACTTCGTCCGTGGTTACAGCAAGCTGATGGTCGAACTCACGCCGAAGACACGGTCATGACCACGGGGCGTGCGGTCGTCGTCGGGGCCAGCCATGCCGGCGCCCAACTGAGTGCGCAGCTTCGGTCGTCGGGGTGGGACGGCGAGGTCGTCCTGGTCGGCGACGAGCCGTACCTGCCGTATCACCGTCCGCCGATGTCGAAGACGTACCTGGCGGACACCGTCGGGATCGACGACCTGCTGATCCGCGGCACCGAGTTCTACGACAAGCAGGACATCGAGGTTCGTCGTGCTCGAGTGGAACGCATCGACCGCGCCGAACAGCGCGTCGTCCTGACGAATGGCGAGTCGGTGTACTACGACCGGCTCGCCCTGTGTACCGGTGCTCGCCCAGTGCGCCTACGGATTCCGGGAGCCGACCTCGGCGGCGTGTACTACCTTCGGACGGCCGAGGACGTCGAGGCGATCCGCGCCGATGTTCCCGGCAGCAAGCGCGCCGTCATCGTGGGCGGCGGATACATCGGACTCGAGACAGCGGCATCGCTGCGCAAACTGGGTCTCTCTGTCACCGTCGTGGAGGCGGCCGACCGTGTCCTGCAGCGGGTCACCGCTCCGGAGGTCTCCGACTACTTCCGTCGAATCCACGAAGCAGAGGGCGTTCATATCCGGACCGGTGCGACCGTCGTCGGCTTCGAGGGCGACGACGACACAGATCGCGTGACGGGGGTACGCCTCGCCGACGGCGAGACTGTCCCTGCGGATTTCGTGATCGTCGGGATCGGTGTCCGGCCGAACATCGAGCTCGCGCACGAAGCCGGGCTCGCCGTCGACGACGGCATCATCGTCGATGCGCACGGCCGCACGAGCGACCCCCACATCACCGCGGCCGGAGACTGCGTCGCGTATCACGATGAGCGGTACGGGAAGACGCGACTCGAGTCGGTGCCGAGCGCCGGTGAGCAGGCCAAGGTCGCCGCCGCCACCATGTGCGGCAAGGAGGCGACGATCTCGGCTCTTCCGTGGTTCTGGTCAGACCAATACGACCTCAAGCTGCAGATCGCCGGACTCAACACCGGGTACGACAGCGTCGTACTCCGCGGGGACCCGACGTCGGACCGCGAGTTCGCCTGCTTCTACCTGCGAGCGGGAGAACTGATCGCAGCCGACTGCGTCAATCGTCCGCAAGAGTTCATGTTCAGCAAACGTGTTCTGACACAGGGCCTGCCGGTCGATCGCGATGCACTTGCCGATCTCGACATACCGATCGCGTCTCAACTCGCGTCGGTTCGCAACAAGGCGACCGCATAGCGCGATCACCCCGGCCAACCGGTGACACGGCTGACCTGAGTCGCTGGACGACCGCTGCGGCAGTCGATCGAGCCCGTCGCCGACTGGCCTTCTCCAGCCCGGGCCCGGTTCCGGTCGATGTCGGCAGCCGTCAGCGTGATCTCACCGTGAGACGACATGACACCACGACCCAGAGACAAACCGCAGTTCGAAGCGTCACGTTGAGACAATCGCAGGTCGGATCGATGCCGTGATCGTATCGACCCTGCCGACACTGCTAGGTGCGCGGGTCAACGGCATACACCCTTGTGGCGTGCATGATCTTGACGATCCGTATCCAGAACTGTCCGCTCTGACCCGAGCCGCTCCTGTCAGCCGTGTCGGTGACTCGAACTTCTATCTCGTCACGGGATGGGATGCGATCGCCGAGGGGGTAGCACGGCCCGAAGATTTCTCCTCCAACCTCACCGCGACGATGGTGTGGAAAGAGGGCGGCAAGGTCGAGGAGTACCCGATAGCCGAGTTGGGCTCCCCCATCCATGTGTTGGCCACGGTCGACGACCCGAGTCACAAAGCCCACCGTGCGATGGTCATGCCGTCGTTGGTGGCCAAGCGGGTTCGTGCACTCGAACCGTTCATCGACGTCACCGTCGAGCGCTTGTGGTCCGAAGGGCTCCGCGACGGCCGGATCGACTGGGTCGCCGCCGTCGCCCAACGTTTGCCGATGGCGGTTGTCGCCGAACTGCTCGGATCCCCACCGTCGACACCGCCGATCCTCATTGGGAGCGAAGCCTTCTCGTCCGCCGCCTCCGGTCGCTGGCCGTCCGAGTCCACGGCTGATGGGATCTCCGACTTCGGCCATCACGGCCCTGCTGCGCAGTTACGTTCAACGCTTGGATGGCGGTGACCTCACAGGTGTCGCAGAGCTCTTCGGCCGAGCGGAAGTGTTCGTCTCCGGCAACCGGGTCGGTGCGGGCAGCGTACACGGTGGTGGAGCACGGGCCGGACGGAGAGTACGTCGTCATGATCGGCCGACACCATGACACTTTCGTTGTCGACGACGGTGAGTGGCACTTCGCGAGTCGCGACTACGGCGACATCACCCACGTCGGCGACACCTCGATGCACCTTCGTTCCTGACGGATCCTCGCCGGCGCGCAGCGCAGGAAACTGGCTGACAACGACCTCTGTACGGACACGGCCGAGGCCCCGGTTTCGACACCGCAGAACGATGGTCCTCGCAGGTCACAGCCGCGGACGTCCGCCCCGTAGTCGTGGCGTGTGGCACACCACCGCGATGTCAGGGTCCAGCGAACGCCTCACCCATGTACGCGTTCTCGATCACCTCGGGTGTCGCGGCCAGCTCCGACGCATTGCCCTGCAGTACCTGATTTCCGTGCCGCATGACCATCGCGGTATCCGCGACACCAAGGGCGAGTTGCACGTGCTGTTCCACGAGAATCACTGCGGTGCCGGTGTTGTCGGCGACGGCGCGGACGATAGGCAGCAGGCGTTCGACGATGACCGGCGCCAGGCCCATGCTGAGTTCGTCGATCAGCAGGACCTTGGGGTGCTGAACGAGAGCCCGTCCGATCGCGAGCATCTGCTGCTCGCCTCCGGAGAGTGCACCGGCGGCCACCTTGAGCCGGTCGGCGAGCTGGGGGAAGGTCTCCACAATGGTGTCCCGTTCCGTCGGCCAGGAACGCCGAGACCGGACGGAGAGCCGCAGGTTCTCCTCGACGGTGAGCGAGGTGAACAACGAACGGTCGTCGGGAACCAACACCAGTCCGGCCTTCGCGGCGCTCCGTGCGTGTCCGGACTTCACCTTGTGACCGTCGATGGACACCTCGCCGGCCAGGCTCGGCAGCAACCCGGCCAGTGTCATCAGCACCGTCGTCTTGCCCGCCCCGTTCGGCCCGAGGAGTGCCAGCACTTCCCCGGCCGCGAGTTCGAGATCGAATCCGCGGACACACGGGCGGCCGGTGTACCCGGCGTCCAGACCTGTGCAGGTGAGTACGTGGCTCATGCTTTCAGCTCCTCACCGCTGTGGGTGGCGCCGAGGTAGGCGCTGGCGACAGCGGGGTCGGTGCGGATCTCGTCGGGTGTGCCGATCGCGATCACCTTTCCCAGGTCGAGGACGACGATCCGATCGCACACTGCGAGAACCAGTTCCATGTCATGGTCGATCATCACGACGGTCACCCCCGCATCGCGGATCGCACGCAGGCGGTGTCCGAGCCAGACGCTCTCGGTGCTGTCGAGGCCGGCAGCCGGTTCGTCGAGCAGGACCACTCGAGGTCGTCCGGCGAGTGCGCGGGCGACCGAGACGAGTTGCCGCTGCCCCTGCGAGAGTTCCTTCACCTGCCGGTCCACCACCGGGGTGAGATGCAACAGCTCGAAGAGCCGCTCCAGGTCGTCGTCGCCCAGCGTTGCTGTGTTCGGACGGTGTCGAGCGGCCGTGGCGCCCACCGCGACGTTCTCCCGGACCGACAGGTCGTCGTAGAGTTCGATGCCCTGAAATGTGCGACCCAGGCCGCGACGGCTCCGTTGGTAAGGGCGCTGCCCGTCGAGGCTGTCGCCGTCCAGGCTGACACTGCCGGTGGCGTCGGCGAAGCCACTGATGGCGTCGATGAAGGTGGTCTTTCCGGCTCCATTGGGGCCGATCAGGCCGATGATCTCGCCGACGCGGACGTCGAACGACACGTTCTCGACGGCGGTGACCCCGCCGTATCGGACGCCGATCCCCTTCGACGACAGGATGACCTCTCCCGGTGCGCGCGAAAACCCTTCGACCGTCGTGTCGGTCCCGGACGAGAGTGCGAGGTCGAGGTCGGCATCGGTTTCCTTGCGGTTGCCGAAGATTCTGTTGCGCAACCAGTTCGTCGCCTTGTGGACCTCGGAGATGATGCCCTCGGGGTTGGCGATGATGGTGATGACCAGGAGCACGCCGGTGATGACGTGGTAGTAGGTGCCCAGGTTGACCGCGCGATCGAGCAGCACGAACAGGATGCCGCCGGCGCCCATGATGCCCGCGAGGACGCCGCCGGAGACGCAGGTGACGCCGGCCAGGTACACCAGTGCGAACATGCCGATTCCGGCGATGGCGGCATAGGATTCGGGAACCACCACCGTCTGTTGATAGGCCATGAGGGAGCCGCCGATCCCGGCGATGAACGCGCCGATTGCGAAGGCCACCAGTTTTGTTCGTGACACGTTGACCCCGGCGGCGGCGGCGGAGCGTTCGTTGGCGCGAACGGCCAGCATCGAGGCACCCAGACGACTGGTCCGCAGCCGGGCGACGCCCAGGCCGACCAGCGTCAGGACGATCAGACACAGGATGCCGAATGCGATGTTGGGATAGGTACTTCCGGAGCCGATGCCGAGGTCGAGACCGAACAGCGACGGATCCTGGACGACCGCCCCGTCGATCCCACCGTTGAACTCGTTGTTGCGGAACCAGAACGCCTCCAGGAACACCGCGAGACTGAGCGTCACGACCGCGACCGGCAAGCCCCGGATCCGCAGTGCCGGGAGTCCGACGACGACACCCACCACCGTCGCCACCAGAGCCGCCAACACCGGCGCGATCGGGAACGGAACGCCCCAATCGGTGGTCAGGCGCGACATCGTGTACGCGGCGACTCCCGCAAGGGTCAACTGCGCCAACGAGATCTGACCGGCGAACCCGGTGACCACCACTTGCGACAGGGCGATGATCGCCACCGTGAAGGTGACGATGACCGCGCCTCGGATACTGCCCTCGGTGAAGATCAGGAACCCGAGGGCGACCACGATACCGACGATGGCGGGGATCAACAGGTTTCGTGGTCGCGGTGCGGCGCCCAGAGTGTTCTGGATGATGGCACCACGGGTCGGCAGGGGTTTGCCGCGCACCACCAGGAAGATCAGGATCATCGCCAGGGGTATGAGCTCGGCCATCCCGGACTGTGGCATCCAGCTGACGGATGCCTGGAGATGTGTCATCTCCGACTGCAAGACACCGATTCCCAGACCGGCGGCGACCGCCGGACCGATCGCGGAGAAGTTGCCGACCAGCGCCGCGGCGAGGGCCGGCACGATGAAGAGCGTGTAGGACACCGGGATCAGCGGGACGATCGGGGCGATCAGGATGCCTGCCAGACCTGCGATCATCGTCGACAGTGCCCAGTTGGCGTAGGCGATGCGCTCGGGTGACAGGCCCGCGACGATTGCGCCCTTCTCCGATTCGGCGGCTGCCCGGGTGGCCAGACCGAATCGGGTCAGGCGGAAGGCGAGGATCAACAGCACCGTCAGCACGACGACCAGTGCCGCGATCCACACGCGATCGGCGGGAACGCGGATGTCTCCGATCTCGATGATGTCGGTGGGCAGGATCGCATCCACCGACACCGGGCTGGTGCCCACCCGGGCGGCGAGCAGAGCCTGGATCACCAACATCACGGCGATCGAGGCGACCGCCTTGGCCGTGGCTGGTGCGGTCCTGAGCATTCGGAACACGCAGAGATAGAGAAGGGCGCCGAGGCCGGCGGCGATCAGGAGTGCGATCACCATGGCGGGTGCCAATCCCAGGGGTCCCCCGAGATCAATTGTCTTGGGGAACCCCGGGATCGGGATGAGAAGCTCGCCGTCGCGCAGGTACGCGTACGTGTACGCGATGTACAGCGCGATGGCACCGGTGGCGAAGTTCACCACACCCGAACTCCGATAGGTCATGACCAGGGCCAGTGCCAATGCTGCGTAGACAGCGCCGTTGCCGAGCCCTAGGAGCAAGAACTGAATATCTTGGGTCATCTACCGACTTCCGGATGATCGTGCGGGTGTGGTGAACGTTCGTCAGGTCAGACGAGCTGGGGGTCGACGAGCTCGCCGTTTTCGAAGGTCTCGACGATTCCTCCGCTGCCGCACACCGAGACCATGCCGGGCATCGCCTTGCCGTCGCAGGTGAACTTGAGACCGTAACCGGCCGGCAGGACAACGTCCTTGGCGGACTTGATCGCGGCGGTCAACGCGGCCGGCGACGTGTCCGTCCCCTGGACCGACTCGGTTGCGCGGACCAGGCCGAGCATGCCCTGGTAACCGATGATCGCGAATCCTTCGATGTCGGTGTCGGGCGCGTACTTGGCCATGATCGCCTTGTAGAGCTGCGTCTCGGGATCGTCGGCGTTGATGACCGAGGCGGTGAAGACCTTGGTGCCGTTGAGGTTCTGGTTGCCGACCGCTTCCACCACGGCCGGATCGGAGCACGGCTGGATGGTCATCTTCTCGGCCGTCGTCGATACCGTGCCCAGTGCCTTGAACACCGATGTGCAGAGGGTGGATTCACCGATGACGACCACACCGTCGGGGTTGTCGCCGAGGCCCGCGCTCACCTGCGGAGTGGCGTCCGGGGTGCCCGGCGGGATCGGAACGACCTTGAGGTTGACTCCCGCGGCCTGGAAGGCGGGGGCGCCCATCGCCTGGACACCGGCGGTCGCTGCCGGGACGTCGATGACGTAGGCCGTGACGTTCTTCATGCCCTGGTTGGCGGAGTACTTCGCCATCGAGGTGAGCGCGCCGGGCAGGCCTGCGGTCCACATGAACGCGCCGTCGGTGGTCAGCTCCGACGATGCCTGACCCGCTGCGGAAACGTAGGGAATGCCGGCCCCGGTAATGATCGGGACCATCGAATTGCCCTGGCCGCTACTGGTCATGAGGACGGCAGAGACCTTGGCCTCCACCATCTTGTTGGCACAGTCTCGGGCCTGATTGGCGTCTTCACCTTGCTTGCAGATGACCAGTTCGATGGGCCGGCCACCGATTCCGCCGAGGTTCTCGTTGGCGTACTGGACGACGGCTTCGGCCGATTCCCGGTTCTCGGGCATCGAGATGGCCTGTCCGCCCTCGTTGTTGATGAGACCGATCTTCACCGGCTCGCCACTGGCCGCAGTCCCAGGGAAGGAACCCTCCGGTGCGGCGACGCTCTCCGACGCGGAGCCGTCACCGCTGTCGTCGCTGCCACATGCAGCTGTCGCACTGAGCGCGACCACCGCGAACGATGCGGCCACCACTTTGGCGACGCGCGAGCCTCTGAACGGTTTCATCGGTGTGTCCTTTTCAATTGGGGATCAGGAACGGCGCCGCCGTCCTCTGTCACTTAGATGACTAAGTGGCATTGGGTAACTATATGGGCGTCGAGTGACCTGTGTCACCAAAATCGAAGGACGGGCGATTGACCCATAGCCGGTGCGCTGACCAGTGGGTTCGAGGGTGGAAGCTACGAGTGGGTCGACAAGGCCGGCTCTAGTCTGTGTCGCGGAGGAGCTGCATCCGGCTCATCATGCGGATGCGAAGATGCTCCATTTGCTGTACGTCTATGCCCATTCCAGGTACTGAGACCTCTTCGCCGTTGAGCGGACCGTGCCGCAAAACCCGCACATCGAACCACGAGTCGCCGAGCGGTCGTTGCCGGTGGAGGACATCTCGAAGATGGCTACACACCGCGGTTTTCGATGCCCCTCAGGTCGATCAGAAGTCGAATCCTCCGCCACCGAAATCACCGAAACCGCCGCCGTCTCCACCGAAACCACCGTCTCCGCCGAAACCGCCATCGCCGCCGGGGGCACCCCCGCTTAAGTCGTCGCCTCCGGCGCCACCGTCGATGGCTCCCATGTCGGATCCATCGCCGATGCCACTCTCGAAGCCCTGGGCGTCGTACGGGACGCCGGCCATGCCGGAGAACATCGCGGAGAACAGGAACATCGATCCGACACCCCAGGCGCCCGCCACGAGCGCCGGCCGCCACCAGGGCTCGGAGTACCAGCCGGCCGGAACCGGCCGCCCGGCGACACGGCCACCCGGGTAGTAGTTCGGCGTCCGATCAGACGGGTTGGGCGACGCCTCGACCTGGCGTCCTTCGAACTCGACCTTCCGATCCTCGGTGACCTTGCCCGCCCTCTGCCGGCCCTCGAGTTCGGGGATGGCGGGACCGGGATCGAGGTTCATCGCGATCCGCGCCGCGCGGATGTAGTACAGGCCTTCGATGGCGGTCTGCTTGGCCAGGCGCGCCTGCGCGGGTGAGTTGGCCTGCTCGATCTGCGACCCCGCCGCGGTATAGCGCTCGCCCGCGTCGGCGAGAGCCTGCTTCGACGCCGGGCCGTCGCCGATCAGCATGAACACCTGCCCGCCGAGCCGTTCGATCGCCTGTCGGGCGTCGGCCTTCGCGTCGTCCAGGTTTCGGGCCGCGTTGGTGCCCGAGCGCTGCTGAGCGATCACCACCACCCCGACGACGATCAGGACGATGACGGCGATCAGGATCAGTGCTTCCATGGTTCTCTCCAGCTCGTGCGTGTCCGACGGGCTCGTCCGGCGCAAGCCCGCGAGGGCTGACGGACCTGGCGGACAAATCGCGCACCATCGAGCGTACCGACCGGAACGCACTCGCACCGGAGCCAAGTCAGGCGCGCGGCCACCGCTGGTCAGCGAGTGCGGGCCACCTCGACGACGACGCGGACGTCGTCGACGACCTTCAGCGTGCCCATCATCAGCGAATACGGTTTGATCCCGAAGTCGCTCTGAGTGATGGTGGACTCGGTCGAGATCTGCCAACCATCGGCGGTCTCGACGACCTGCAGGTCCAGCCCATGCGGGTGTGACCGACCGTGGATCGTCAGCACTCCGTCGGCTCGGTAACCACCGTCCGTAGTGCTGAATGTATCTGCCGCATAGGTGATCTCGGGGTACTTGTCGGCGCCCATGGACTTCAGGGCGTTCATGCGGGCCAGTGACCGCTCGGCACCGGTCATCGGGGTGAGTCCACCTTCCCCGGATTCCACGTGCATCGAGTCCACCGCGATCGTGGCGCTCAGGTTCGTCGGCACGAGGTCGTCGGTCAGTGTCACCGACGCCGACCAGGTGCGCATCGCGATCGTCAGTCGGTGGCCGGTGCGTGCCGCCCGCCCGCCCACATCGGTGTGCACGACGACCGAACCATCGGATTCGGTGAACTCCCAGACTGATTCCGCCACCGCCGTAGTGTAAGCGCTCGGAGTACGTGGCCGGGCCCATCGCACGGCCGACGACACACGGCGAGGTGGTGAAGACGATGACGGAACAACGGATTCTGCTCGATGTCGACGATGCGGGCGTCGCGACGGTCACGCTCAATCGGGCGGACAAGCACAACGCCTTGGACCCCGCGATGTTCGACGCGTTGCTCGCGGTGACGGGCGACCTGGCGGCGGATCGTCGAGTGCGGGCGGTCGTCGTCCACGGAGCCGGGAAGAGCTTCTGTTCCGGCCTCGACATCTCATCACTCGGCGGCGATGGGCTCGCCGACTCTCTGCTGGATCGAGACGACGCCGACCGCGGAAACCAGGCGCAGCGGGTGTCTCTCGATTGGGGTCACGTGCCGGCGCCGGTGATCACCGCGATCCATGGCAACTGCTTCGGAGGTGGCCTGCAGATCGCGCTCGGCGCCGACATCCGCTACGCGACCCCCGACGCACGACTGTCCATCATGGAGGTGAAGTGGGGCCTGGTGCCGGATATGGGTATGACCCAGACGCTCCCGCGCCTCCTTCGGGCCGACGTGGCCAAAGAACTCACCTTCACCGGTCGTGTGCTCTCGGGAGCCGAGGCCCACGAGCTCGGGCTGGTCACCGGCACGGCCGACGACCCGCTCGCCCGCGCCCTGGACCTCGCCCACCAGATCGCGGCGAAGTCGCCCCACGCGGTGCGCGCCGCGAAGCGCCTCTACGACGAGACCTGGACCGGTACCGACCCATCGGCCGCGCTGCTGCTGGAGAGCACACTGCAGGTCGAGCTGATCGGTTCACCGAACCAGCTCGAGGCCGTGCACGCCGGCCTGGCCCGCCGGGAACCTCGGTTCACCGACCCGGACTGAGGCCTGAACTCTGGCTGCGGCGATAAACTGGTCGGTGCGTCCAGAGTTCCCATCCGGCGCCCTTCCTGGGAGGAGGCATCCGATGCCTGCATTTCCCGCTCTCACCCACGTCGCGATCACCGTGAGTGACCTTGCTGCGAGTACCGCTTGGTACCAGACCCTGTTCGACGCCAAACCGGTCTTGGACGAGGACGAGGAATCCGGCAACTTCCATCACACGGTCTTCGCACTCGCCGGCGGAACGCTTTTCGGACTCCACACCCATAGTTCGAGCGGGTCGGATGCTGACGGTTTCGACGAGCGGAACGTCGGACTGGACCATGTCGCATTCGCCTGCACTCGGCCCGAACTCGAAGAATGGGTTGCCCGTCTGGACAAGGCCGGAATCGCGCACAGCGGCATCAAGCACGCCCACTACGGATCAGGGATATCGTTCCGGGACCCGGACAACATCGCGCTGGAGTTCTTCGCCCCGCCGGCCGGATGAACTCGAGTCAGCTCTCGGCGGGCCCGACGTCGAGGTGAGCGAGCGCTGCTCGTGCGTTCTCGAGTTCGCGCGTCAGCTCCTCGATCTTCCTCTGCGCGGCCTCGCGCGCGGATTCGATGACCTCGTCGACGGCCGTGATCGCTGCGTCGTCGCCGAGTTCCTGCATCGCGCGGGCCACGCGGTCAGCGGTCACCTCAGCAGGCTTTCCCTTCTTGGTCCCGTGCGCCACCGACACCGTCCAGAGGCTCTCACCCGCTGACGTGATGGTCACGCTCACCGCCGCTGTCGAGTTCTTCGACCGTCGAGCAGCTTTCGCCGGAGCAGACTTCGGCGCGGCCGATCGCGGCGGTGCGGGCTCCGGACGCGTAGTGGGCTCGGGCGTCGGCTTCGGTTCCACTGCAGCTGCTTTCGGTGTCGGCGCAGGGCGTACCGACGGTGTCGGGTCGGCAGGGGCGGTCCTGGGCGACCGTGGGGCTGCCTTCGCGGGTGCTGAGGCGGAACGTGCGCGCTGCAGTTCGTCGGCCTCGAAGGGCAACTGATCGTCGACGCCCTTGGGCCGCACCGTCACCGTCGAACCGTCGACGGACAGAACCCGCGCCGAAGTCCCGGCGTCGAGTCCGAGGGACGGCATCGGGTCACGGAGGTAGACGGTCACGCGCTTGCCGGCCGCGAGTGCGGCGGACAGAGATTCCAGGTCAACGGCGGTCAGGCCGGTCCTCTTCTGCGAGCTCACGCGTCCATGTTCGCACACGCGTGCGACTGACGGGTGCCGGGTCTCGATCCAGTCCGGACGGGCCGGTCGCGGTCGTGCATACGATGACGGAGTGTTCTTCCTCTTCGGATACGGCCCCAAGCAGCAGCAACTCGGCGCAGGACAGACCCGTACGTGCCCCCGTTGTCACAACACCACCCAGTGGACCCGGATGCGGGAGTTCAAGCAGTTCACCGTGTTCTTCATCCCGATCGCGCGCTGGGGACGGCGCGAGTTCGAGGCCTGCGGCATCTGCGGCGCCGCCATCGCACTGTAGACATCAGCGAAAGTCGGGCAGCGCGACGAGTGGTTACGCTCGAAGAGTGGCTGCCACCGACTCCCCCGCCCGCACGTCCGACGCGATCACCGGCTTCGAGAGCACTTTCGTCGATGAGCTGACGCCGCTCACCGTCGAATGGCGGGGAGCCGACGTGCCCGATCCGCAGCTCCTCGTCGTGAACGAACAGCTCGCATCGTCGTTGGGGTTGGACGTCGAGGCCTTGCGCTCCGACGACGGGGTCGCGATCCTGGCCGGCGCAGCCGTGCCCGCCGACGGGCAACCGGTGGCGACGGCGTACTCCGGACATCAGTTCGGCGGATACGCCCCACTGCTCGGCGACGGGCGGGCACTTCTGCTGGGTGAACTGCTCGACGTCGAGGGTCACCGCGTCGACATGCAGTTGAAGGGCTCTGGTCCGACGCCGTTCTCGCGAGGAGGAGACGGTTTCGCGGTCGTCGGACCGATGCTCCGCGAATACCTGGTCAGCGAAGCCATGCACGCTCTCGGCGTGCCCACCACCCGGTCACTGTCGGTGGTGGCGACGGGTCGCGGCGTTCACCGCACCGGTGTCGAGCCCGGAGCCGTGCTCGCGCGCGTCGCAGCGAGTCACCTGAGGGTCGGTACCTTCGAGTTCGCCGCCCGCAACGGCGACATCCTGCAACCCCTCGCCGACTATGCGATTGCTCGCCACTACCCCGACCTATCCGATCTGCCGACCACCGGTGGTGGGAACCGCTACGCGAAGCTGCTGGAGGGCGTTGTCGACCGTCAGGCCCGCCTCGTCGCCCAGTGGATGCTCGTCGGGTTCGTGCACGGTGTCATGAACACCGACAACACCACCATCTCCGGCGAGACCATCGACTACGGGCCGTGCGCATTCGTCGACGCCTTCGATCCGGCAGCGGTGTTCAGCTCGATCGATCAGGGCGGGCGTTACGCCTTCGGGAACCAGCCCGCCGTCCTGAAATGGAACCTTGCACGGTTCGCCGAAGCGCTTCTCTTGCTGATCAGCCCCACGCCGGACGAGGCGATCGCCATCGCGACCGCCACGCTGTCCACCTTCGACGGTCTGTACGAGCAGCACCTCAACGAAGGTCTGTCCGCCAAGTTGGGGCTGGCCGATACCTTTGTCGACCACGCATTGATCGACGACCTGCTGGCCCTGATGGCAGAACACCGCGCCGACTGGACCGGGGCCTTCCGGGCGCTCGCCGACGAACTCCGCGGACGAACGGCTCCGCTCGACCTACTCCTCCCACGGGAGGTCTCGGCGCCCTGGCTCGCACGATGGCGCGAGACGCTCGCCGATCACGGCCGGGACGACGACACCACCGCAGACGCGATGGATCAGGTCAACCCGCTCTACATCCCACGCAACCACATGGTCGACGCCGCCCTCCGCGCCGCGCACGAGGGTGACCTCGCGCCGTTCGAGGAGTTACTCGACGTCGTGACGCACCCGTTCGAGCGGCGCGTCGAATGGGTCAAGTACACCGCGCCTGCTTCGGACGAGTTCAACTCGTCGTTCCAGACGTTCTGCGGGACCTGAGTGTCGGGAGTGTTCCGCGGGACACCGGTGAGTTGCCCCCGAACCCCCTGCGTGCGTGTTCCGACTGCGCGACCATGGACATCATGTGGACACTCACCCGCGATGAGGCTTCTGTCGTCGAATCACCCTCGACCGTGAACTCGACCGCGGTCGCCGGCTCGATCGCGACCACGTCGAGCCTGGCGGTGGCCGGTTCGGCCGGCACCGTCGCGAGCGCTGCCGTCGCCGGGTCGGCCGGCACGGTGGCCAGCGCCGGTGTCAGTTCCTCGGCGGCTACGGTCGCGAGCGCGATCGTCACGGGTTCGGCGGCGACGATGGCCAGCCTGCTCGTCGCCGGAAGTGTCGCCACCGCAATCAGTTTCGGGGTCGCCGGCAGTGTCGGTGTCGTGGCCTGTCTGCTGTGCCGGCGGTGCGCTGGATGTGTCGGCTGCGTCCGCTGCACGGCCTGTGTCGGCTGCGTGGGGTGCGTCAACTGTTCAGGGTTGCGCGGCGCCGTCGGTCTCCGCGACGTTCATGCGTGACCGAGAACGTCGTACCTGCGGCGTACAACTTGAGCCGTGAGTCGACCACAGACCTGGGCTCGGTCAACGTGATCCACTCCGACCCGAACTCCGGCCCGAACCAATCGGAAGCATCGCTGATCGCCGAGCGCGAGAGAACCGCGACGCTCATCGAATCACTGTCTGCGAGTCTGGCCGCCGTCATCGAGTCGACCGCGGACGCCGCCTCCGACGATGAACACGATCCGGAGGGGACGACACTCGCCGTCGAGCGTGGCCAGTTGGTCGCCCAGCTCGAACGATCGCGGGTTCGTCTGGACGAGATCGACGCTGCTCTCGAGCGCGTCGGTCGCGGAGCGTACGGCCGCTGCGAGACGTGCGGCGAGGTCATCGACCCCGAGCGACTCGAGGTCCTCCCCGCGGCCCGGCAATGCGTGCGATGCGCGGCACGGAACCCATCCCGCCGGTGGTGAACAGGAAGTTGCCACGCCGAGCGGATTGTGCCGAGTTCGACGGAAGACGCATGGCTTTGCGACCGACCGAGTAGACCGGAAGGCGGGTCCACCATCCGCCGGATCGAAAGGTATGCGCATGAAGGCTATTCAGGTCATCCAGCCGGGCAAACTGCCGGAGCTGCGTGAGGTCGACAAACCCTCGCCGGGTCCCGGACAGGTGCTCCTGAAGGTGACGGCAGCCGGCGCCTGCCATTCGGACGACTTCGTCCTCAACCTGCCCGAAGAAGGATTCCCCTATCCCCTTCCGATGACGCTCGGCCATGAAGGAGCCGGCGTGGTCGCCGAGGTGGGCACCGGCGTCACCGGTATCTCCGAGGGCATCTCGGTGGCCGTGTACGGAGCCTGGGGTTGCGGCGTCTGCCACTTCTGCTCCCGCGGCTTGGAGAACTACTGCAGCCGAGCCGGCGAACTGGGCATCGCACCACCGGGTTTGGGCAACCCGGGCGCGATGGCCGAGTACCTGCTCGTCGACAATGCGCGCCACCTGGTGCCCCTCGGCGACCTCGATCCGGTGGATGCAGTCCCTCTCACCGATGCCGGCCTCACGCCCTACCACGCGATCAAACCCTCGCTTCCGAAGCTGGTCGGTGGCACCACGGCAGTGGTCATCGGAGCCGGTGGTCTCGGGCATGTCGGGATCCAACTGCTTCGGCACCTGACTCCGTCGCGAGTGATCGCCCTCGACGTGAGCGACGAGAAGCTCGAGTTCGCGCGCGAGGTCGGGGCCCACGAGGTGGTGCTCTCCGACGCCGATGCCGTCGCGGGCGTCCGCAGGATCACCGGGAACGACGGTGCGACCGCAGTCTTCGACTTCGTCGGCCTGCAACCCACTCTCGACATCGCGATGGGCGTCGTCGGGACCATGGGTGACGTGGTGATCGTGGGCATCGGCGACATGGTCGCCGCGGCGAAGGTCGGCTTCTTCACCCAGCCCTACGAGGTGTCGGTGCGCGCGCCGTACTGGGGAGCACGCGACGAGCTCATCGAGGTTCTCGACCTCGCACGAGACGGTGTCCTAGAGGTGGCGGTCGAACGGTTCTCGCTCGATGACGGGGTCGAGGCCTACCGGCGATTGGCCGCCAATGACCTACGTGGTCGAGCCGTCGTGGTGCCTGACTGAACATCGCCCCGGCATGGACTCAAGCCCCCCACCTGCTGTTCTTCGTCGTCCACAGACAGACTGGTTTCGCCGTTCCTTGGGCATGACAACTTACCTACGGTACCGTAACTTACGTGGATGTGGAGCTCACCCGGTCTGAGGCCGTATACGCGCATTACCTCGATCACCAGCAGGATCGCGTACGCGCGAAGTTGATGTACGGGGTGCTCGCCGCCAAGATCAGGCCCGTCGTGGGGTTCACCGCCCGCGATCGTCTGGTTCGCGCGGTCCGCAGCGGCAAACCGTTACTGGTCGCGGCCAACCATGTGTCCGAGCGCGATCCGCTGGTGTTGGCGGCGGCAGGCTTCCGCTCACCGCTTCGTCCCCGCATCGGTCACCTGCGCGTGCTGGCGAAAGACGAACTCTTCGAGGACCCGGAGCAGCGACGCAAGATCGACACCCTGGGCGGCATTCCGGTCTTCCGTCAGAAGGACCACGGTGTCCGGGCTGCCGCGGAGGCCGGTCGCCAGATGTTCGGCGTCTGCGTCGAGCGAATGGTCGGCGGCGACAGCATCGCCGTCTTCCCCGAGGGGACCTGCAACGAGGGTGACGTGACCCGGTTGCAGAAGCTCGGAACCGGGATCGGCCACATCGCCTACCGTGCGTTGAAAGCGGGCGTCGACGTCACGCTCGTGTCCGCCGGTATCGCCTACTCATCGGAGAGCGATCGGGCCCGACCGATGGTGACCTTCGGGGATCCGGTCGACCTGACCGGCTTCAAGGACGAGACGCCTGCCGCGCTGACGAGGATGATCCAGGGCGACCTGCAGGGTGTGGTCGACGAAGTGTGTCGGATCGCAGTCTGATCCGTCGAGTTACTCCGCCACCGACGGCGGCAGATTCTCCCAAGCCCAAGCGGTGAGGGCGGTCAGTGCCGGCATGAGTGCGCGCCCCGACTCGGTGAGCTGATAGGACACCGACACCGGCGGTCCGGGATCCACCAGGCGTTCCACCAGATTGGCCGCGGTCAGTTCCGAGAGTCGGCCGGACAGCACCGAATCGCTTATTCCTCCGACGGCGCAACGCAATTCGGCGAACCCCGCCGGTCCGTTCATCAGCGTTGCGATGAGAATGCCGTTCCACCGCTTGCCCAGGAAGCCGAACGCACGACGCAACGCATCGTCGCATGTGCGCGGCGCGTGGCCGGTCGCGGAAATATCGGACATCGACCACATCCTAGTCGCCCGGTGGCGCTTCGACGACGACGGTACTACCTTGTGAGTAGTCACTTCTAAATACCTAGTTGCTCCCGAGGAGTTCGAATGTCTCTGTTCCGTCTGGATGCCAGCATCCTCCCCTCCACGTCGTCGAGCCGCGCCCTCGGCGACCTCGTCGAGCGCGAATGGACCAGCGCTCACCCGGACTCGACGGTCACACGCCGAGATCTGTCGACCGATCCCGTTTCCGCGACTGTGTGGCGCGATGCCGTGATCGCCGGAACGGTCCCGCCGGCCGACCGCGACGCTGCGCAACGCGAGGCAGTCGCCCTCGCCGCCGAGATCGCGGATGAGGTCATCGGGGCCGAGGCGTTGCTGCTCACCGTTCCGCTCTACAACTTCGGTGTTTCCCAACACTTCAAGGGCTGGTACGACCTCGCAGCTACCGATCCGCGGATCGGCGTCGACCCGGCCGCGCTGCGTGGCAAGCCCGCGGTGCTGGTCACGACCCAGGGCGGCAACTACGACCCGGGAACGCCGAGGGACGGCTGGGACCACTCGACGCCGTGGCTGCGCCGCGTCCTGGAGGATGTCTGGGGACTCGACCTCCGGATCGTCAAACGTCAGTTCACGCTCGTCGGTGTGAATCCTGCCCTCGATGCCTTCGCCGATATCGCGGCCGAGCTCAAGGTCGAGGCCGAGGAGAACGCGCGCATCGCCGGCCTCGAGCTCGCGCTGTCACGTGTGGTCGCCTCCGCGGGCTGACCGCCACCGGGCGCGCTCCCCCGTCCCGCCTGGTCAAGGCATGGAGAGTTTGGTCTGCGAACCCGGCGGCTACACCGGGGTATGAGCAAGGACGAGCAGACCATGGACAAGGCCGGCCGGGACGTCGAAGACGACCCGACTCTCGCCGATCCAGACGATCCACGTAAGCCCGAATCGCCCACCGACCTCACCAAGCCGTCGCTGATGTTCGTGCTGCGAAAGACGGCCCGCGAGTTCTCCCGTGATCAATGCACCGACCTGGCGGCCGCGCTCACCTATTACTCGGTGCTGTCACTGTTCCCCGCACTGCTCGCCATGGTCTCGCTGCTCGGTGTCTTCGGACAGGGAGAGAAGACGGTTGACGCGGTGCTGACGATGGTCGAAGACCTGGGCCCGTCGGATGCGGTGGACACGCTGCGTGCACCCGTCGAACAACTCGTGTCCGCGCCGAGTGCAGGCCTCGCCCTCGTGATCGGTCTCGCCGGCGCTCTGTGGTCGGCGTCGGGATATGTCGGCGCATTCGGTCGTGCGATGAACCGCATGTACGAGGTCGATGAAGGCCGTCCGATCTGGAAGCTGCGGCCCGCCATGCTGCTGGTGACGCTGGTGGCCCTGATCCTCGCCGCTGCTGTGGCGCTGATGCTCGCGGTCAGTGGACCGATCGCACGTTCCATCGGCGATGCGATCGGTCTGGGCAGCACCGCTCTGACTGTGTGGAACATCGTGCGCTGGCCGGTGGTGCTGGTCTTCGTGGTGGTGATCGTCGCTGTCTTGTACTGGGCGACACCGAATGTGAAACAACCGAAGTTCCGGTGGATCAGTGCGGGCGCAGTCCTGGCGATCGTCACCTGGATCGTGGCCTCGGCGGCGTTCGCTCTCTACGTCTCGAATTTCGGCAGCTACAACAAGACCTACGGCGCGCTGGCGGGTGTGATCGTCTTCCTGCTGTGGTTGTGGCTGACCAATCTGGCCCTGCTCTTCGGCGCGGAGTTCGACGCCGAACTCGAGCGTGGTCGTCAGCTTCAGGCGGGTATGGCTGCCGAAGAGCGGCTACAGCTTCCCCCTCGCGACACCACCGTCTCGGACAAGAACGAGAAGATCCACCAGGAAGACATCGAGAAGGGCCGAGCCCTCAGGGAATCCCACGGCGGCTGAACGCCGCACTTCTGCGGGCTTCGTCAGGCGAACAGCGCAACCGTCTGTGAGGCCTGGATGATCGGACGCGATGCACTGTCCCACAGGGTCATCGACTGATGGGAGTAGCCGTCGCGCGTGAAGGTGCTCGACGATTCCAGGAGCATCCAGTCCGTCGGCTTCGGCAGGTCGTCGGTGCAGATGTGCAGCGACCAGCTCATCGTGCTGATCGGCGCCCACTCGGTGAACGCCGCCGTGGTCGCCGGCGGCAGGGCGTCGGCGAGGGCGACCAGCGCGATCGTCGGATCCACTCCCTCGGCACCGCGATGCCGCACCCAGGCGAGGAACCGCGGGTCCCCGTCGTCACCCAGCGGGACGGTCCCACCCGCCCGAACCATCTCGACGTTGTCGACGAACGCCGGACGAAGGGGCGCCGAGGCGTCGCCGAACGGCCCACAATCCTCGGGTGCCGGAACCTCGGGAGCGCCGACGAGGTCATGGCTGATCGCACTCGGACGCGGCTGCGCGAAGATCAGCGACGCGTGCGCGGCGATCTGTCCCCCGCTCACGGTTTCGACGGCGACGCTCGAGGCTGATCGCCCTTCGCGGAGTCGGCGGGCGGTGAACGTCGCGGCGTCGACGACCGGCGCGCTGAGCAGGAACTGTGCCGACTTCAGTGGCGGTAGCGGCTTACCCTCGGTCAGCTGCGCGGCGAGTACCGACATGGCAGCGGTCAGCCCGCCGTAAGCGGTACGACCCTGCGTCCACTGGGTGGGGACGACGAATTCCGAGGTCGGATCGAAACCCGAGACGAGTTCGGCGAGTGTGGGCATGGCAGGACTCTTCCTCACGCGACTATGACGACCGCTATAACGCACTGCACGCTACTCTATGACGGTCGGCATATAAAACCGCGCTCGTCAGGCGCCGAATGCCCGCTGCCCTTCCACGGCTGAGGACGCCAGATCGTCTTTGTCGAGCGGGGCCCCACCGGCGCTGGCGTCGATCCATTGATCGGTGGTGGCGACCGCGGCGAAGTTGGAGTGGAGGATCGCCATCAGCGTGTTGTGAGCCTGCTCGGCCGAGGCCTTCCCGGCGGCGTTCGCGATGTGGATGGCGCCGGTTGCGTCGGAGACCACCTCGGCGGCGATGCCCAGTTCCTCGGCGCCCGCGGCCGAGGCCAGGTCGCAGTTGTTCGTCATGTAGCCGGCGAACGTCACCGTGTTCACGTCCTGCGCCCGCAGCCACTCCGCCAGGTCGGTCCCGGCGAACACGCTGCCGTGGATCTTGCGCACCCGCTTCCACGACGGTGTCGCCCGCGAGGCGACGTCCGGGTGCAGTTCCCACGATCGCGACCCCTCCGCGAACGCCGGCGCGTCGGCCGGGTACGTGTGCTGAACGGCCACCACCGGGATGCCCTGCTCCTTCGCGTGGTCGATGAGTCGGACGATGTTCTGCACGCTCATGTCTCGAGGCGGGTACTGAATGGCCAGCGGGCCGTCGAAGTACTGGTTCTGGACGTCGACGAGGATCAGTGCGCGGCGGATCGTGGTCATGGTCGGGTCTCCCATCTGTCGGCGGCCGGGGGTGTCGACCGACCACCTCACTATGCGTCGTCGCAGAGTACGGTCGGGAGTGGCACGAATGCCTACTTTCGATGGGATCTGGCCAATGCGAATCGCAGTCTATGTCTTCGACGGCATCTCGATGTTCCATCTCGCCGCACCGCAGCTGGTCTTCGGTGAGACCGCGAGAACGGACCCGGGATCATCGTGGACCACTGTCTTGTGGAGTGCGGCCGGCGGCGAGGTCGGCGTCGGCGAGGGGTACAAGATCTCCGGTCTTGTGGGACCGTAGGCTGCCGCAGATGCAGACATGATCGTCGTGCCGTCCTGGCCCGAGGATCTCCCGCCGCTCGACGCCTCTCTCCGCCAGATCCTCATCGACGGCCACGACCGTGGCGCGGTCATCGTCGGGCTGTGTCTCGGCGCGATCCCGGTCGCCGACGCCGGCCTGCTGTCTGGACGTTCGGCGGTGACCCACTGGGCGGCGATGGACGCGTTACGCAAGCGCCACAACGACATCCCGCTCGACTCACTCGTACTGTACGTGGACCACGGTGACGTCTTGACGTCAGCGGGCACGGCGTCGGCGATCGACGCCTGCCTGCACCTCGTCCGCGAACGGTTGGGTGCCGACGTCGCCAACGACGTCGCCCGCCGCCTGGTCGTCGCGCCGCACCGGGACGGCGGTCAGGCGCAATACACCCGACAGCCCGTCCCGGTGACGGCAACAGGCAACCCGATCGGCGAACTCATGGAGTGGGCCGCGCAGCATCTCGACGACTCGCTCACCGTGCAACATCTCGCCTCCCGGGCCGCCATGAGTACCCGGAGCTTCGTGCGGAACTTCAAGATGGTCACCGGAACGACGCCCGCGCAGTGGATCCTTCGGCAACGCCTCGATCGTGCCCGGGTTCTCCTCGAGACCACCGACGTCGGAATGGACACCATCGCCGAACGATGCGGCTTCGGCAGCAGCGTGACGATGCGACAGAACTTCGCGGCGACGTTCGCGACGTCGCCGACCAGTTATCGCCGTCAATTCCGGGTCACCGGCTGACTCCTCATCCCGAGGCGCATCTGGTAGGCGTCCGAACGCGTTGTCGATCAGCCGATCACGATTCTTCGACCGCCCGACTCGCGGCCGCGTCACGTGCCACCGCCTTGCTCAGCAACTGACCGCCGTTGGTCAGCACCGCCCGCCGCCACGGCAGAGTGCCCTCGATCTCGATCTGAATGGACATCGACAGCACCGTCCGGATCACCACGATGATCCCGAGGATCAGTGCGTCCTCGATCGAGGGCTTCGAGGTGATCGTGCGGATGAGGTCTGCGGCGACGAGGATCTCGAGACCGAGGAGGATGGCCGAGCCCAGGGTTGTCCGGAGGATCGAGAAGGCTTCGCTGCCGGATTCCCTGCGGGACAACGACCGCGCACCGAGGACGAGCGCGATGATGAAGCCGGTGATCATGGCCAGTGCGCCGAGCGCTTCGAATGCGACCGCCACCGCGGTGAAGATGTCCTCGAACTCCATGCACGTCAGCCTATCCGCGTCCACCCGTGTGCAACGGCTGTCCGGAGCGAGCCGACTTCATGGATTCACGACGTGGCGAAGCTGCCTCACGTGCACTGATCTCGCTGCGACCTACCTGATCAGCGCGGCCGGCCGGGATAAGATCCGACAATGCTGTCACGTGGGCGAGGTCGATGACTCCCGCACTGATCGCGATCGTGGTGATCGTCGGGTGGACCCTCGTCGCGGGCCGGTTGTCGCGGCTCCAGATCTCCGGGGCCATCGTGATGGTGGTCGCCGGCCTCGTGATCGGGCTGACCACGAACAACTCCATCGGCAACGCACTCGACACCGACGCAGCCGAACCCTTCGTCGAACTGATCCTGGCTCTCCTGTTGTTCGTCGACGCCATCGAGGTGCGAGGCGGCTACTTCGCCGGTGAACGTCGAACATCTCTGCGGCTGTTGCTCATTGCGATGCCGCTGTCGGTCGCACTGGCGACCCTGCTGGGTGTCGCGCTCCTGCCGTCGATGGCGGTCGGCGTCGCGCTGCTGATCGCCTGCGTGGTGACCCCGACGGACCTGACGCCCGCCTCGTCGCTGGTACGTGATCGGCGGTTCCCCACGCGGGTGCGACACCTGCTGAACATCGAGAGCGGTTACAACGACGGCATCATCGCGCCGCTCTTCATCTTCGCCCTGACGCTCGCAGGCGACCACAAGCACGCCTCCTCCCCCGCCGAAGCACTCGAACAGGCGGTGCCGTCTGCGCTGTCGGCGGTGTTGGCGGGCAGCGTCATCGGACTCCTCGCCGCGCGACTGACGAACTTCACCATTCGCCGCGGGCTCGCCACCGAACAGTCCATCCGGATCAGCCTCGTCCTCATCCCGATCCTCGCCTACGGATGTTCGGTGCAACTCGGCGGCAACGGCTTCGTGGCGGCATTCCTCTGCGGTATCGCCTACAAGGCGGCACGGGCCGACGGTCCGGGCGACGAGCAACTGCGCCTCGCCGACGATGTCAGTGCGCTCGCGGCCCTCACGATGTGGTTCGTCTTCGGCTGTGCCGCCGTGCTGGTCTTCGAACTCGGGTTCGTCTGGCAGATCGTCGTTCTGGCCCTCGCCGCGCTGACCGTCCTCCGGATCGTTCCCGTCTACCTCGCGCTGCTGCGCACCGACATCGGCCCACGTGATCGACTTCTGATCGGCGTCCTCGGGCCACGCGGAACCGCGTCGATCGTCTTCGGTCTCCTTGCTTTCAACGAACTCGACGGCATGGTCGCCAACGAGACGCTGTATGCGATGACCGTGACGGTCCTGGCGAGCGTCGTGTTGCACGGCTTCGGGGTGGGTGTCGTCGCCCAGCGACTGAACCGGCGAGAGGCCGCGAAGGACTTAGAGTTCGACTGATTGTTTCGCTTGCCCGACAGGTGAAGCCGGCGAGGTATGTCGTTCTGTCCGTGTTTCCTACGTGAGAACCTCCGGTTGCCGCGCCTGCGCAAACCGTAGATTCTCGTCGGCGACATCGCCTTTGAACAGGCGACGATCGGCGTAGTAGCTCATCGACATCACCCACGGGGTGTGCGGTCCCTGTTTCGGCAGGGTGTCGAGAGCGCGCTGGACGTACCCGGCGCCGAAGTCGAGCAACGGCCGGGTGGGCATGCCCGGGTCGGCTACCGGCCACACCGCGTCGTGACCGTGAGAGTCCATGTACCCGAGCAACTTACAGAAGTACTGGCACAGCAACCCGATCTTCAGTGTCCAGGATGCGTTGGTGTACCCGATGGCCAGTGCGAAGTTCGGCACATCGGACAGCATGATCCCGCGGTAGACGACGGTGTCCGGTAGCGAGACCGGGTTGCCGTCGACGGTGAGGTCGATGCCGCCGATGATCTTGATGTTGAGTCCCGTTGCGGTGACGATGATGTCGGCTTCGAGTTCGGCGCCACTCCGCAGGAGGATGCCGGTCTCGGTGAACGACGTGATCCGGTCGGTGACGATCGACGCCTTGCCCGACCGGATGGTGCGGAAGAGATCAGCGTCGGGCACCACGCACAGGCGCTGATCCCACGGGTCGTAGGGCGGGTTGAAGTGGACGTCGACCGGAAAGTCCTCCGGGAGTTGAGACTTGTTGATCTTCCGGATCATTCGTCGCGCCACCTGGGGGAACCGCTGACACAGTTCGAACAGGATTCGCTGCTGCGCGACGTTCTTCTGCCGAGTGAGCGCATATCCCCGCTCGTCGCCGAAGATCTTCTTCAGCGAGTTGGCAATTGCGTCTTCACGCGGCAACGGGATGACGTAGGTCGGCGTGCGCTGCAGCATCGTCACGTGCGCGGCCTCCTCGGCCATTGCGGGCAGCAGCGTCACGGCCGTCGCACCGCTTCCGATCACCACGACCCGCTTCCCGGCGTAGTCGAGATCCTCCGGCCAGTGCTGCGGGTGCACGATCTGACCGCGGAAGCGGTCCTCGCCGGCGAAGTCGGGACTGAATCCCTCGTCGTAGTCGTAATAGCCCGAACCGCAGAAGATCCACCGCGCGCTGATCTGCGTCCGCTCCCCGGTGTCGGTGCGCTCGAGGTCGACGAGCCACCGTGCGTCGTCGGAGGACCAGGCGGCGGCCATGACCTTGTGGTGGTACCGGATGTGGCCGGTGAGGTCGTTCTCCTCGATCGTCTCGTGGAGGTAGTCGAGAATTCGCGGGGCGTCGGCGATCGCCTGCTTGTCGGTCCACGGCTTGAACTCGTAGCCGAAGGTGTGCAGGTCCGAGTCCGAGCGGATGCCCGGGTAACGGAAGAGGTCCCAGGTTCCGCCGGCGGCTGCACGAGCCTCGACAATGGTGAACGTCTTCGACGGACGCTTGGTCCGTAGGTAGCGGGCGGCCCCGATGCCCGAGATCCCGGCTCCGATGATGAGGACGTCGACGCGGTCTGGTGCGGTCACTGTTCACTCCTGGCTGTCCGACGTGGTGCTGTCTCCAGGATGCCAGCTCCGACAAGCCCACCACTTTTCGGCAAACGCACCCCCCATCAAGGTGGATCTCAATGCGGGAACGCAAGTGCGCTCCCGGGTATCGGAGGGCCTTGTCCCGTTGAATCGATGTATGTCAATATTGACGGGTGTCGAATAAGAACTTGCTTCTCTTGCCAGGCCGCGGCCTGAGTGGTGACGAGACCGGAGCGGTTACCCCGCTGCTGAAGGCGCTCGCGGATCCGGTTCGGCTGCGGTTGCTGTCGGAGGTCGCCGCGCATCCGGGAGGTGAGGCGTGCGTGTGCGACATCTCCGGGCCGTTCGAGCTGTCGCAGCCGACGATCTCGCATCATCTCAAGGTGCTGCGTCAGGCGGGTCTGGTGACGAGCGAACGCCGCGCGACCTGGGTGTACTACCGTGTGAACACCGAAGCACTGCAACAACTGTCGGTCCTGCTGGGCGATCTCGCCATGGTTGTGGGGGAAACTCGTTCGTGCGAGGCCGACCAGTGACCACCACCGACACCGCGGTCGCGGCGAAGTTGTCGATGCTCGACCGGTTCCTGCCGGTGTGGATCGGCGCAGCAATGGTCGCGGGCCTGATGCTGGGCCGCACCGTTCCCGGCCTGGGTGACGCCCTGGCGGCCGTGGAGATCGACGGCATCTCGCTGCCAATCGCTCTCGGACTGCTGATCATGATGTATCCGGTGCTGGCCAAGGTGCGCTACGACCGACTCGACTCGGTCACTGGCGATCGTCGCCTGCTCCTGGGATCGCTCCTGCTGAACTGGATCGTCGGACCCGCGTTGATGTTCGCGCTGGCCTGGCTTCTGCTCCCGGACCTACCGGAATACCGGACCGGACTGATCATCGTCGGTCTGGCGCGCTGTATCGCGATGGTCATCATCTGGAACGACCTGGCGTGCGGCGACCGCGAGGCGGCTGCCGTCCTCGTCGCACTGAACTCGGTGTTCCAGGTGATCATGTTCGCCGTGCTGGGCTGGTTCTACCTTTCGGTGCTACCCGGATGGCTCGGCCTGGAACAGACGACCATCGACACCTCGCCGTGGCAGATCGCGAAGTCGGTGCTGATCTTCCTCGGAATCCCGTTGATCGCCGGCTATCTCACCCGCCGCATCGGCGAACGGGCCAGAGGCCGCGAATGGTACGAATCCTCGTTCCTCCCGCGATTGGGGCCGTGGGCCCTCTACGGTCTGCTGTTCACCATCGTCATCCTGTTCGCCTTGCAGGGGGAGCAGATCACCTCTCACCCGTGGGACGTCGTGCGGATCGCGCTGCCGCTGCTGATCTACTTCGCGGTGATGTGGGGTGGCGGATTCGTCCTCGGCGCCGCGATGGGGCTGGGTTACGCACGGACCACCACGCTGGCGTTCACCGCCGCCGGCAACAACTTCGAACTCGCCATCGCCGTCGCGATCGCGACCTATGGTGCGACCTCCGGCCAGGCTCTCGCCGGGGTCATCGGGCCACTGATCGAGGTCCCGGTTCTCGTCGCCCTCGTCTATGTGTCCCTGGCGTTGCGGAAACGCTTCACAACTCCCACTGCTACTAGCCTAGATGTGTCGAAGGAGCCTGCTCGCGATGTCTGAGAATGCGTTGGACGAACACCTACGTCGCGGTGAACACCGCGAGCAGCCCGAACTGTTGATGCCTCATACCGTGTTGGCCCGTACCGCCGCCGACTTGGCCGCCAAGTACGAAGGGGTGGTGTCTCGCCAGACGGTAGAACGCTGTGTCTTCGAGTCCTACACCGTGTTACGGCGTACCTCCCGGGTGCATACGCATCTGACGACCTTGGCGGGCCGGTTCGCGGCTGATCGGTTACGCGCCCTCGCCCAGGCTGAGGGCGCGGTGCCCAAGGATGTGCCCGAGGTTCTCTTCATCTGCGTGCAGAACGCCGGCCGCTCGCAGATGGCCGCAGGATTGTTGACCCATCACGCCGCTGGGCGGGTACACGTGCGCTCAGCCGGGTCAACACCCGCGCACTCGATCAACCCGACCGTCGTCGAAGCAAGGAGCGAGATCGGCGTCGACTTGGGTACGCAGTACCCCAAACCGCTAACCGACGATGTGGTCGCCGCCGCCGACGTGGTCGTAGCGATGGGTTGCGGCGACGCGTGTCCGATCTATCCCGGTAAGCGGTATCTCGACTGGACGGTCTCCGATCCTGAAGGCCGTCCACTAGGCGAGGTTCGCGCCATCCGCGATGACCTTGATGCCCGGGTTCGCGAGCTCCTTGCCGAGCTCACGGCCGACCGTGTGTGACTTTCCGAGCTTTCCTCCACAGCTGAAAGGGCCTGTGTTTCATGTCTTCCTCTCGACCTAGCGTGCTGTTCGTGTGCGTCCACAATGCTGGCCGCTCACAGATGGCCGCGGGGTTCCTCACCGCTCTGAGCCAGGGCAGTGTCGAGGTCCGCTCCGCCGGATCTGCTCCCGCCGACTCAATCAATCCCGCCGCTGTCGCGGCGATGGCCGAAGTCGGTATCGACATCTCCGCGCAGTCACCGAAGATCCTCACCCCCGACACGGTCGAATCCTCCGACGTGGTGATCACCATGGGCTGTGGCGATGCATGTCCAGTATTCCCCGGCGTCAGGTACCGCGACTGGGCCCTCGACGACCCAGCCGGCCAAGGCATTGACGCGGTCCGCCCGATCCGCGATCAGATCCGCGGACTCGTCGAGGACCTCCTCGACGAACTCGTACCCGCCGACCAGCAGGTCGGCCGGTGAGCACGACACCGCAGGTGCTGTTCGTGTGCGTGTCCAATCGCGGCAAATCGGTGATGGCCGAACATCTCACACCGACAGTCACCGCCCGGATCACCCCATCCTCGGCCGGCACCAGCGCGAAGATCGGCGGCCAGGTCAACGACCTGTCCGCCCAGGTGCTCGCCGAAGTCGGCGCCACCGTGGACGGACATCAGCCGCGCCAACTCACCGACGAACTGATGCAAACTGCAGATCTCGTCGTGGTGGTCGGCACCGCCGACGTCACCCCACCCGACGGCGTCGCCCTCGAGGTGTGGAACACCGACGAACCCTCCGAACGGGGCATCGACGGCATCGAACGGATGCGGTTGATCCGCGACGACATCACCGCCCGGATCCGCGCCCTCGCCGACCGCATCGCGCGGTAGGCGGGAGCGCGGGCTGAACGTCGGGCTCAGCAGCAGGCCGTGCGCGCTTCGGCCGGTTCGGCGGCGCTGCCACCGCAGCACACCGAACCCTGCTCGGCGTCGTCGGCGGCGGCGTTCTGTTCCAACAGTTTCGGGCTGGTGCCGAAGGTGTCGGAGTCGGCGAGCACGGTGTAGACCTCCCACTTCTCGTTCGCCGGGCCGGTCACCCAGACCTTGTCCTGGGTTGCGAAACAACAGGTGGAGTTGATCTCCTCCTGCGTGAACAGGCCCTCCCCGGACAGCCTGGCGATCTCGGCGTGCACCTTCTCGCTCGATTCGACCTCGACGCCGAGGTGGTTGATCGTGCCGCCCTGGCCGGGGTTCTCTAGCAGCACCAGTTTCAGCGGCGGCTCGACGACCGCGAAATTGGCGTATCCCGGCTTGCGTTTGGCCGGGGTGGTGTTGAACAGCTTGGAGTAGAACTCGATCGCGGTATCGAGATCATCGACGTTGAGCGCCAACTGCATACGGGACATGACCATCACCTTCACCTGTGAGACATATATCGAACTGCGGTCACTCTGCAGCGTGCCCACCTTTTCGACATATGTCAAGTAGGGGCGTACGATCTGGTCATGCCGAAGCCCTTGCCGATGGTCGACATCAGCGCCCCGATCTGCTGCGCACCGGTATCGGCGGCACCGCTCGATGACGACACCGCGCTGCAGATCGCGTTGCGGCTCAAGGCGCTTGCCGATCCCGTTCGGATCAAGCTCGTCTCAATCCTGCTTACCGACACCGGTGACGGGACCTGCACCTGCGACCTCGCGACCGCGGTCGGCCTCACCGAAGCCACCACCAGTCACCACCTGGGGCAGCCCCGCAAAGCCGGCATGGTCACCCCCGAGCGCCGCGGCATGAACGTCTACTACCGAGCGCAACCGGACTCGTTGGAAGCACTACGCAACGTTCTCAGCGCTACGACGGGTTGCTGTTGAACGGCGACGGCACGAACTGAGCGAGCCTTATCCGGGTGTCCTTTTGGCAGGCCAACTCCGGTGTCTTTCAGCAGGTCAGCGAGCATGGCGAGCAATCCAGCTCGGCTGGTGGCGGGCAGATCGGATCGGTGATCACGGCGTGGCCGGCGCCAGCGAGGGCGGTGATGCGGGCGGCGACGCTGACCGCGTGCCCGAACAGGTCTCCGTCGCGGACGACTGCGCTGCCGTAGTGGATCGATCCCGGCGCGTAGGGCGATGAATCCGTCTTGACCGGCGGCCGCGGCCGCGGGGGCGGTGATCGTGGCGAGGATCACTTGGGGGGCGTCGGCGGTGAGCATCACCGCATCGCCGATGGCCTTGACCAGCCGCGTGCCCGGTCGTAGAGCCTGCCTGCCAGGTCTGAGAGGCCAACCGTATGGCCAGTTCTGCGGCTTCCTGGTCGCCGCAGAACTCGGTGAACACGCTGTATCCGGCGAGGTCGACGAACGCCACCGCGACGTCACGCTGCTCGAGCTCGGCGAGCTCGTCCGAGGGAGGGCCATGGTGATGCCCGTGCAGTGGTGGCGTGGTCATCGGTCACCAGCACGGCGGGCACGGAACCGGGCGAGCGCAGGGTTCTCGCGGACCGTGATGTCGGTCAGAGGCAAAGACGTCAGGCGCAGGCGGAGTTCGCCACGGGGGATGAACCGGTGCGGTGCCCCTTCGAGGTTGTGCAGCAGCCGCGCCGGTGCGCTGCCGAGCAGGTCGTAGCCGACCAGCATTCCGCCGGGCGCGAGCACTCGGGCGGCCTCGGCGAGTGCGCGTTCCCAGTCGATGACGTGGTGCAACATGATGAACGAGACGACGGTGTCGAAGCTTCCGTCCTCGAACGGCAGGGCTGTGGCGTCGGCGACCTGGGCGTGAGCGCGGGCCCCGAAACCCTGCAGCCGATCGCTGGCGGCGGCGACCATGACCGGGTCGAAGTCGGTGACGGTCACATCCACGAGTTCGTCGGGGTTGGTGGTGAGGATCTGTTCGGTCATCGCGCCGGCGCCGCCACCGATTTCAAGGACCCGGCCTCGGGGATGGATGCCTTGCAGCGCCCACGGGAGTACCCACCTGCCGGTGGCCGCCTGCCACGGTGCGCTGCGGCAGAACAGAGACTCGATCGTCGACATCGACGGCATACCAACAGCTCCCACCATCTCGCCCGGCCGCGCCTGCTGCCACTTCTTCGTGATGATTCGATTACAGCACACAATGCCGCTATCATCGTCATATGACGATGAATGAGTGCTCGGTGGCGACTGGGGCGGACCTCGATCCCGCGGTGGCGTTGTTCCACAGCCTCTCCGATGGGACCCGTCTGGCAATCGCAACCCGCCTCGCGCACGGTGGCGAGGCCCGGGTGGCGGATCTGATGGCGGAGCTGGGGTTGGCGCAATCGACGGTCTCCGCGCACGTGGCGTGCTTACGGGACTGTGGGCTCGTCGAAGGCCGCCCGCAGGGGCGGCAGGTGTTCTACAGCCTGGCCCGACCGGAGCTGATGGACGTGCTCGCCGCCGCCGAAACCCTCCTGGCAGCGACCGGAAACGCGGTTGTGTTGTGCCCGAACTACGGCACCGACGCCACCACCTCCTGCTGCACAACGGGCGACACGAAGGCGGGGGTGCGGCGATGAGCGACGCATGCGGATGCGGGCACGACGAACCGGCCAGTGAGGACGAGCAGGCTCCGGAGCACTGGTGGCAGGTGCGGGAGCTGCAGGCTGCCGCCGCGGCCGCGGTGTTCCTGCTCGCCGCGTACATCACCAGCTGGTCCGGCGGCCCCGAACCGGTCGCGCTCGCCCTGGAGTGGGTGGCGCTGCTGATCGGGGCGTGGACATTCGTCCCCTCGACCCTGAGCCGGTTGGCGAAGGGCAAAATTGGCGTCGGCACCCTGATGACGATTGCTGCGGTCGGCGCGGTGATCCTCGGCGAGGTCGGCGAAGCCGCGATGCTCGCTGTGCTGTTCTCCATCAGCGAAGGCCTTGAGGAGTACGCCGTCGCCCGCACCCGCCGCGGGCTGCGGGCGCTACTAAATCTGGTCCCGGACTCCGCGACCGTGCTCCGCGACGGCACCCCGGTCACCGTCTCCCCGGCGGAATTGGCCGTCGGGGACCAGATGTTGGTCAAACCCGGCGAGCGGATCGCCACCGACGGCACCATCACCGAAGGCCGCACCGCACTGGATGTTTCGGCGATCACCGGCGAATCCGTGCCTGTCGAAGCCGGACCCGGCACGCAGGTCTACGCCGGGTCGATCAACAGCACCGGCGCCCTGATCGTGCATGTCACCAGCACGGCGGAGAACAACTCGCTGGCCAAGATCGTGCAGATCGTCGAGGCCGAACAGTCCCGCAAGGGCGACGCGCAACGCCTCGCCGACCGGATCGCCAAGCCCCTGGTACCGGCGATCATGATCTTCGCCGCCGCCATTGCGATCCTCGGCTCCCTGCTCGGTGACCCGGCCACGTGGATCGAACGGGCCCTGGTCGTGCTCGTCGCCGCGTCGCCGTGTGCGCTGGCGATCTCTGTGCCGGTGACCGTGGTCGCGGCGATCGGCGCCGCCAGCAAGATCGGCGTCCTGGTCAAAGGAGGTGCCGCCCTCGAAGCCCTCGGCCGGGTCCGCACCGTCGCCCTCGACAAGACCGGCACTCTGACCGCGAACCGGCCCACCGTCGTCGACATCGCCACCACCCCCACCGACACCGCTGCTCCTAGCACCGGGAGCAGCCTGGGCGACCGCACTCCGGGCCAGGAGCGGGTGCTCGCCGTCGCCGCGGCGCTGGAAGCGCACAGCGAACACCCGCTCGCCCGCGCGATCCTCGCCGCCCACGGCGAGACCACCGCCGCGCGCGATGTGCAGGCTGTTCCCGGGGCCGGCCTGACCGGCCTCGTCGACGGACGGCCCGCGCGGCTGGGCCGTCCCGACTGGATCGAGCCCGGCCCGCTCGATGAGCGGGTCGCGGCCATGCAGGCCGACGGCGCCACCGCCGTCCTGATCGAACACGACGGTCAGGTCATCGGCGCGGTCGCCGTCCGTGACGAGCTTCGCCCCGAAGCCGGCGCGGTAATCGAGCACCTGCACCGCATCGGCGCCACGGTCGCGATGCTCACCGGCGACAACACCGCCACCGCCAACGCGCTGGCGAAGATCGCCGGCATCGACGACGTACACGCCGACCTCCGCCCCGAAGACAAGGCCCGCATCATCGGCGACCTCCGAACGAACTCGTTCACCGCGATGGTCGGCGACGGCATCAACGACGCTCCCGCCCTGGCCACCGCCGACCTCGGCATCGCCATGGGCGCAATGGGATCGGACGTAGCGATCGAAACCGCCGACGTCGCCCTCATGGGCGAAGACCTCCGCACCCTCCCGCAGGCACTCGATCACGCCCGCCGCGCCCGGAAGATCATGCTGCAGAACGTCGGCCTGTCCCTCGCCCTGATCGCGATCCTCATCCCTCTCGCGCTGTTCGGGATACTCGGCCTCGCCGCCGTCGTCGCCGTCCACGAACTCGCCGAGATCGTCGTCATCGCCAACGGAGTCCGCGCCGGCCGGGTCAAAGCGCTAGCCCGGGCGAGGACCGGAACTGGCCAGCGGACTCCGTCCGTAGTGACGGTCGGGCAGTGATCACCGCGGTTCCGGTGGCGCACCGCCGCGTACGCCTCACACGGCGGTGCGGGCTGCTGGCCGTCGCTGTCGGACTCGCGGCCACCGATCTGGCCGTCAAGGCATGGGCCACAAGCGCGCTCGCGGACGGCGCAGTCATCGGAACGGGGCCGGTGCAGCTGCGGCTGGCATTCAATCCGGGCGCGGCGTTTTCGATCGCCGCCGATGCCCCGGCATGGGTGCTGCCCACAGTCACCGGAATCATCACCTTCATCGTCGCGGTCACCTCCTGGCGGATGGCGCCAGGCACCGGGCACCTCGGGCGGCTGGGGTTAGCAGCGATCCTCGGCGGGGCAAGCGCCAATCTCATCGATCGGTTCCCCGACGGAGTGGTCACTGACTATCTCCACACCGGTTGGTGGCCAACGTTCAACCTCGCTGACACATTCATCGTCGGCGGCGCTGCCATCTTGATCACCCTCACCGCATTCAGGAGTCCCGACGAACGAGCGCAGCATTCACCCGAGCGCTGACCCCCCCGATCCGGCGCAGGGCCCGGCTGGCCGCGCTGGTCACTGCCCGGCTCACCGTCTGCCCGGAGTCTCGATGGTCCGCTCCCAGAGGAAACGCCAGAGACTCCTCGCTGCCGGATACAGAATCTGATCCGCTTGTAGCGCGCACCCATGAAGACTGAGAACAGACATCAGGTTCATACATTCCGGGCGCTACCCCGAAGGCAACCCCCGGCCTGATGAGACCGATCCTCATTCCCGCCGACATCGCCTCTATGTTGAACGTATGACCAGACCAACCAAGTTCGCGTGGGCGTTCTTCGTAACCATTATCGTCGGTATCGGAGTCGCCGTCCTCGTCGATCAGGACACTTCCACACCCGCCCCGTCCGATACCGCCGCGGTGTCTGATCTGGTGGCCCGGCCCGACAGTCATCGGCTGACGTCGCCTGCGCAGAGCCGGGCGCAATTCGTCGAGTTCCTGGACTTCGAGTGCGAAGCCTGCGGAGCCATCTACCCGGTCATCGAGGATCTGCGGCGAACCTACGGCGACCGCGTTACGTTCGTCGTCCGCTACTTTCCGATGCCCGGACACTTCAACGCCGAACGTGCTGCTCGCGCGGTCGAAGCCGCCGCCCAGCAGGGGCGGTTCGAGCAGATGTACCAGCGCATGTTCACCACCCAAACCCATTGGGGCGAACAGCAAGTCCCCGCTGACGACCTGTTCCGTAGCTTCGCCGTCGACCTCGATCTCGATATGGCGGCCTTCGACACGGTCTACAACAGCCCGGCCACGCTCGAACGGATCCGCGCCGACGTCGCTGACGGTCTGGCTCTCGGGGTCCAAGGCACCCCCACATTCTTCCTCGACGAGAATCGGCTACAACCGAACACGATCGACGACCTCACCGCGGCGGTGCGTGCAGCGGCGTCTGAATGATCTCAGGGGCTAGGCGGCAGCCTCCGCGATGGGCGGGCCGGCGCCCCTCGGAGTCCATTCTCGGCCATCACGGATGAGTGCCCACACAACATCAATCAACCGTCTGGCCAGCGAGATGAGCGCATGCACGTGAGAGCGGTTCTCGCGTCGTTTGCGCTGGTAGAACTCCCGTGATGGTCCGTCGCGTTGCGAGCTGTTGAGTGCGGCCATGTAGAACACCTTCCGCAGACCCCGGTGGTAGCGCTGCGGTCTACGCAATGTGCCCCGCCGGTTACCTGAATCATGCGGGACGGGAGCAAGACCGGCGTAGGCAGCCAGTTTGGCAGCCGAGCCGAACGACGTGAGGTCGCCACCAGTGAACGCGATGAGTTCGGCACCACTTCGGGTGCCGATACCGGGTACGGATTCAAGAATCCGGGCGTGGCGGTCTCGGCGGAACACCTCGGCGATCTGTTTATCCAGGTAGGTGATCTGGCGAGTGAGCGCCATCAGCGAGGTAGCCGCCTGCTGCACCAGCAATGCCGTGGTCGCCTCACCAGGCAGAGCGACGGTCTGCGCGGCCGCGGCGGCACGCGCCTTGCTGATCATCTTCGGGATGGTCGGCCGGCGGACTCCTTGACCGCGTAGGTGGTCGTAAATCTCCTCGTCGGAGACCCCATCAATCGCCGACGGTGTGGTGAAGCGGGTGACGAACGCCAAACCAGTCAACGTCGAGTAGTCGAAGCACCGTTCGAGACCGGGGAAGATGCGGGTCAGCAGGCCGCGCAGTCGATTGATGCCTCGTGTGCGTTCGGTGACCAAGTCGCGGCGATGCCCGGTCAACAGGTCGAGTTCGATCGCGACGTCATCAGGGACCGCGACCGTCGCGAGATCACCACGCAGGCGCGCGGTCTGGGCGATCACCACCGCGTCGCGGGCGTCGGTTTTGCCTTCGCCGGCGAAAGCGCCGGTCATGCTGTGCACAACGCGACCAGGTACATAGCGAATGTGTTGGCCGCGGCGGGACAACACCCCTCGGAGGAGGGCCGATTCCGGCGCGGTCATGTCGATCGCCCACACCACCGATTCGACACGGCACGCCTGGTCCACAATCGCTTCGATGGCCGCCTGATCGTTCGGTACCCGACGTGACCACAGCACCGTCCCCGCGTCGTCCACAGCGGCGGCGTGGTGTGCGTGACGGCCGACATCGATTCCTACCCAGATTGTTTCGACCACATGAACCTCTCTGCTCGAACCTGTTGACCTCGTCAGGGGTTGTTTCGCCGGCGCACCTTTACACAGCGACAAGTTCGCGAACACTTCTCAATCAGCGGCCGAAACGACCCGTCACGGTCCGGGGTGGCCTTCCACGCCGAGCCACCGAGGGCACACAGGTGATTGTCGAGCCACGCCCCGAACCGCGGACGAGCGTCCGAGGCGACCGCCCCGGACGTACTCCAACGTAAAGGTGATTGTGCCGATAAAGGGTGGGTTTACCGCACAGCGCGGAGTGCTACTGCTGTCCGTGCCAGACGGCGTCGAACGGGGCGGTCGAGCTGATGCGACCGACGATCCCGCGGTGGGTGAATTCTTTGGCCGCGCGCACCGCGTCGAGGACGTCGGCGCCCTTGGTCAGTCCGGCGGTGGTCGCGGCGGCGAACACGCAACCCGCACCGGACACGCGCTCGTCGCCCACCTTGGGTGCGCGGAGGATGGTGATGTCGGTGCCGTCGAAGACCACGTCCACCGCTTCGTCACCGGCGAGTCCGACCCCGCCCTTGACGACGACACACTTCGGCCCGAGATCGGCGATCCGGCGAGCCGCTTCGGCGAGGTCGTCGACACTGGCCAGTTCGTCCATGCCGGCGAGGGTCGCGGCCTCGAACAGGTTGGGCGTGACCACGGTGGCCAGCGGGAGGATCTCCGAGCGCAGGGCATTGTCGGTGTCGAGAGCCGCACCGGGCTCCTGACCCTTGCAGATCAGGACGGGGTCGACGACCACGTGCCGCCAGGTCCGGGATGCCAGTGCCTCGGCAACCGTCGAGATGGTCGCGGGCGTGCCGAGCATGCCGATCTTGACGACCTCGGGCTCGTGCGCGACCGTGGCCGCCTCGATCTGGTCGGCGATGACGCCGGCGTCCACCGGCACGAAACGATGGCCCCAGCCGGCCTTCGGATCGAAGGACACGATGCAGGTGACGGTTCCGACGCCGTAGGTGCCGAGCTGGGCGAAAGTGCGCAGGTCGGCCTGGATTCCCGCGCCTCCGGTCGCCTCGGACCCGGCGATCACGTACGACACCACTGACATTGCTCGATCCTTTCGGGGGTCGCAGATGAACCGGGTCCTTTTGTACACCCCCAGCCCTACTCCATTTGCACCGGAGTCGGCCGTCGCAGCCTCCCGACCGTGACGTTTCCCCGAGCAAACAGCCTGGTGTCCGACACCGCATGGCAGCGTCGACGAGCACGGACACGATGCGCGCCATCGTCTGTCGCGGGCTGTGCAGGATCGTGTCGAAGGAGAAACGGACACCCCGCATCGAGCCCCACGCCGCCGGGTCGGAGACGCGCGCCGCCCTTGGGAGATTTTCTCCAGACGGTTGACACGGGACGTGATCTATCCAACTAATTAGAACATGTTCATCGGGGGTCAGGGTCGACGTCCTCTCGTGCGCGAACAGTCTCGCGCACGCTTTCCGAGAGGTGGTCGTCTTCGTCGACGTGCCCTCCTCGCCACCTGCGCGGTGGCCGCCACCGCCACACTCGCCGGAATCGGTCCCGCGTCGGCGGACCCGTATGCCGGGTTCTACAACCCGCCGTCGGGCTTCGACGCCCGTCCCGGATCGCTGATCCGATCGGCGCCGTCGTACGCGGCTGTCATCCCGTTCACCGGCGCGAACATCGACGCCCGCACCACCACGGTCATGTATGCGAGCACCGGCGCTCGGAACCGTCCGACGGCCGTGACCGGCAGCGTCCTGGTCCCCCGTGGGCCGGGCGCGGTGAGCGTCCGGTCGTGGTGGTCGGTTCAGGGACCATCGGTGCCGGCGACCAGTGCGCACCGTCACGTCTGCTGCGGTACGGACAGGCCTACGAGGAAATGGCGATCGGAGCGTTGCTCGCCAATGGCTACGCGGTGGCGCTGACCGACTACGAAGGACTCGGCACGCCCGGCGATCACCCCTACCTGAACCGTAGGTCGCTCGGGACATCGATGCTGGACATGGCCCGTGTGGCGCGGAATCCGAAGTTCGGTGTGAGCTCCAAAGCCCCGGTCGCGCTGTGGGGCTACTCCGAAGGCGGGTTCGCAGCCGGCTCCGCCGCCGAACTGGCCGGCACATACGCGCCGGAACTCCCGATCTTCGCCGCTTTCGCGGGTGCCCCCGCACCAGATCTCGCGGACCTTGCGCGACTCGGGGACGGAAGCCTGCTCGGAGGTGGCGTCGGGTGGGTCGTCAACGGTTTCATCGCCGCGTACCCCGAGCATCGCGCGAAGTTCCTCGCCGCGTTCAACCCGCTCGGTCGGAGTGTGCTGCGAGATGTCAACTCGTACTGCGTGTTCGACGTGATGAGGATGCTTCCGTTCGTGCCGACGACCTTCTACACCAAGGACGGCCGGCCGATCGCGGCGCATCTGCGCAAGGAGCCGTGGCTGACGGCGGTGAACGATCAACGACTCGGCGGGGTCGCCCCGCGGATGCCGGTCCTGGTCAGCCAGAACCGCGGCGACGACGTGGTCGATCCCCGCGGCACTGATCGCATGGTGCGGTCCTGGCGTGCCAAGGGGGCCGACGTCACCGTCGAGACGATGCATCTGCCGGTGTTGTTGCCGGGTACGTTCCTCGGCCACGGCGTGGGCTTGGTGTCCGAACTCGAGGCGCTGAGGTGGCTGAACGCCAAAGCTGCCGCCCTGCCGAAGAACTAACTGATCGGAGAGACGTGAACACCCAGGAGATCGCCGACCGGTTCGAGATCGCCGACGTCCTCTACCGATACGCCCGCGCGGTCGACACCAAGGACTGGGATCTGTGGCGCTCCGTGTTCACCGCGGACGCCACGGTCGACTACACCTCGGCTCCGGCCGGACGGGCCGGGAGTCGGGACGAGATCGCCGCATGGCTCGAGGAGAACTTCGCGTTCGTCACCGTCAGCCAACACTTCATCACGAACATCGAGTACTCCTTCGAAGGCGACCGCGCACAGATCCGGGCGATGTTCTACAACCCCATGCAGTTCGTGGGGATGACCGAGCTCAGCACCTGCGGCGGCAACTATCACCACTCGATGGTCCGCACCGAGACCGGTTGGCGGAGTGAACGTCTGCACGAAGAGAGCCTCTGGTTCGTGAACTCACCCCTCGAAGAGCGCGACGCCTGACCCGGCACCGCCACGCGTTATCAACCTGTGGCCGTAGGGAACGATCCGGCACCGACACCCGGCGACCGGGCCGCGGTCGACGTTTCCACTCCTAGCCTGAGGGGTACCGCCCGAAGGTACAGAGGAGTCATGTGAACGAAGCGCGAACCTGTCTGGTCACCGGAGCCACCGGCTATGTGGGAGGCCGTCTGGCACCCCGGTTGCTCGAACGTGGGCACCGTGTCCGCGCGCTGGCCCGGACGCCGTCGAAGCTGTCCGACGCGCCGTGGACGAACGACTCACGTGCCGAGGTCGTGAAAGGTGATCTCTCCGACCGGGACTCGCTTCTCGCTGCCTTCCGCGGCGTCGACGTCGTTTATCACCTCGTGCACTCGATGAGCAACGACGCGGATTTTGCGGCCGAGGAACGACGCTCCGCAGAGAACGTCGTGGCAGCAGCACAGGCGTGCGGCGTGTCCCGGATCGTCTACCTCGGCGGGTTGCACCCCGAGGGCACCGATCTCTCCGAACATCTGGCATCGCGAGCCGAGGTCGGCGACATCCTCATCGACTCGTCGATCGAGACCGTCGCACTGCAGGCCGGGACGCTCATCGGGTCCGGGTCGGCATCGTTCGAACTCATCCGCCACCTCACCGAGCGGCTCCCGGCGATGACGACGCCGCGCTGGGTGAGCAACAAGATCCAGCCCATAGCCGCTTCCGACGCGCTGTACTACCTGGTCGAGGCGGCGACCGCGGAGGTCCCGGAGTCACGGACGTGGGACATCGGCGGTCCGGACGTCCTCGAGTACGGCGACATGATGCAGGTCTACGCGCAGGTCGCCGGTCTTCGTCCGCGCAAAATGGTCGTCCTCCCGTTCCTCACGCCGTCGGTGGCGAGCCGCTGGGTCCGCCTGGTGACCCCGATCCGAGGGAAGATCGCGCGACCGCTGATCGAGTCGCTCGAGTGCGACGCCGTCTGCCGGAACCGCGACATCGACTCGATCATCCCCCGCCCGCCGGGTGGCCTGACCCCGTACCGCCGAGCGGTCGCCGAGACGCTGAGCCGCGCCGAACGCGGCTCAGAGGCCGCGACGTGGGCGAACGCGAACGCTGACACCCCCGCAGCCGAACCCATCCCGACCGACCCGGACTGGGCCGGCGAGGAGGTGTTCGAGTCGACGTCCGCAACCGTCCAGAACGGCACACCCGACGACATCTGGGACTCGCTCGAACGGAGGGGACGCGTAATCGCGGAGAAGCAACCGGAGTTCCTCCGCGTCCAGGTCAGCGAGAACTCGCGCGGCAACGGGTTCGTCGAGTACGCACTTCGTGACCTCGGCCAGAAGCCTGCACGCACCGAGGTCACCACCACGTGCCGCTTCTTTCCGCACGGGGTCGTCGGACTTGCCTACTGGCGGCTCGGGTGGCCGCTGCGCAAGCTCGGTGTACCAGCCGTGGATCCGTTTCACTGAGGCACAGATCGAATTCAGTGCGGTACGGACCGGGCTACGGCTGATCGGCTGTCGGCCGGGATACAGTCAGCACACCCGCCGCCCGGGCGGTGCCGGTAGGACCGGCTGAACGACGAGCAGAAGGTGAGCGGGTGTCGCTGTCGGAACGGATCGACGACTTCCAGCGACGACACCCGGCGACCGGGTTCCCGCTCGCGGTGATCTACAAGTTCGTCGACGACCAGGGCGCCTATCTGGCCGCCCTGTGCACTTACTACGCGTTCATCTCGCTGTTCCCGCTGCTGCTGCTGTTCTCGACGATCCTGGGCATCGTGCTCGCCGACAATCCGGCTTTGCAGGAGCGCATCCTCGACTCGGCGATGAGTCAGATCCCGGTGATCGGCAGCCAACTCGGCGAGCCCGAGAAACTCAGCGGCGGGATCCCGGCGCTCATCATCAGTGTCCTGGTCTCGCTGTACGGCGGTCTGGGAGTCGCCGTCGCGGCCCAGAATGCGATGAACACCATCTGGGCCGTCCCCCGCAACGAACGACCGGATCCGATCTTCGTGCGCCTGCGCGGCCTGGTCCTGCTGTCGACGGTCGGCCTCGCCGTCATCGGACTGACCGTGGTCAACGGCATCGCCGCCGGCATCGAGCTCGGCGTTGTCGGACGGTGGTTCGCGATCCTCGGCTCGGTGGTGCTGAGCACGTGTGTGTTCATCGTGGCGTTCCGGTTCGGCACTGCTCGCGCCCTGTCCGTGCGCGACGTGCTCCCCGGCGCGCTCGCGGCCGCAGCATGCTGGCAGGCGATTCAGACCTTCGGCGCGGTGTACGTCGGGCGCGTCATCGCCAATGCGAGTTCGACGAACGGTGTCTTCGCGATCGTTCTCGGCCTGCTCGCGTTCCTCTACGTGACCACGATCGTGCTGGTGTTCTGCCTCGAGGCGAACGCCGTCCGCGTGGACCACCTGTACCCGCGGTCGCTGCTGACGCCGTTCACCGACAACGTCATCCTCACCGAGGGCGACGAAGCCGCGTATGCGGCGCAGGTTCGGGCGCAGCGGAACAAGGGGTTCCAGGAGATCGACGTGACCTTCGACAACCCTCGTGAGGGCCGGACGAACGGCGAGAGCTCCCCGGACGGTCAGCGCGGCGACGAACCGAGCTGACCACTCAGCGCATCGAGCCGGTGTCCAGGAACCGCTGGTGGAAGCTGAACGCCTCGTCGAGGATGTGCGGGGTCTGGCCGGCCGCGGGCATCGCCTCGGCGCGGGCGAAGTAGTCGTTCAGCATCGGCCGGAACTCCGGGTGCGCACACTTCTCGATGACCAGCCGGGCACGGCGTCGGGGTGACAGCCCACGCAGGTCCGCCAGTCCCTGTTCGGTGACCAGCACCTGGCAGTCGTGTTCGGTGTGGTCGACGTGCGGCGTCATCGGGACGATCGACGAGATCGCACCGTCCTTCGCCGTGGACGGGCTCATGAACAGCGACACGTAGCCGTTGCGCGCGAAATCGCCCGAACCGCCGATGCCGTTCATGATCTTGGTGCCCATCACGTGCGTCGAGTTCACGTTGCCGTAGATGTCGGCCTCGAGCATGCCGTTCATCGCGATCACGCCGAGACGACGAACGACCTCGGGATGGTTGCTGATCTCCTGCGGACGCAGGGTGATGTGGTTCCGGTAGAAGTCGACGTTGGCCGTCAGCTCCTCGATGCCGGCCTCGCTGAGTGCCAGAGCGGTCGACGACGCGTGTGCGACGGTCCCGTCCTTGATCAGCCGCAACATGCTGTCCTGGATGACCTCCGAGTAGCAGGTCAGACCTTTGTAAGGGCCGCGGTCCAGACCGCCGAGGACGGCGTTGGCGACGTTGCCGATGCCGGCCTGCAGAGGCAGCAGTGTGTCGGCGGGCAGCCGACCGTTGCGGACCTCGTAGTCGAAGAACTCGAGGACGTGACCGGCGATCGCCTCACTGATCGCGTCGGGCGGGGTCACCGGGCTGGCGCTGTCGCGTTGGTTGGTCTCCACGACCGCGACGACCTTGGCCGGGTCGACCCGGAACGTCGGCTGCCCGATTCGATCCTGCACCCGGGTCAGCGGGATCGGCTTGCGGTGCGGCGGCAGTGCGGTGCCGTAGTAGACGTCGTGCATGCCCTCGACGGCCTCGGGAATCCACGAGTTGACCTCGAGGATCACCTTCTTCGCGACGTCGAGCCAGGTCTTGTTGTTGCCGATGGACGCGGCCGGAATCAGCTCCCCCGATTCGGTGATTCCGGAAACCTCGACGACGGCGACGTCGACCTGGCCGTAGTAGCCCACCCAGACCTGCTGCGCCACGTGGGACAGGTGGATGTCGACGTAGTCCATCCGGCCGTCGTTGATCCGCTTGCGGGCGGTGCTCTCCGACTGGTACGGCATGCGCAGCGCGATGCCGTCGACCTCGGTGAGGAGACGTTCGGTTTCGGTCGAGACCGAGGCGCCCGTCAACAGGTTGATCGTGAAGTTCGAGCCGTTCGCCCGGGTGTTCTTGATCTTGTCGGCGAGGGCCGGGATGACGACCTTCGGGGTTCCGGCACTGGCAAAACCGCTGATCGCCACGGTGTCGTCCGGCTGTATGTACTTCACGGCGTCGTCGGCGGACATCACCTTCGACGCGAACGCGGTGTTGCGAATACGTCCCGATGGCACGGAACTACCTACTGAGGGGGTCACGTTCCCCAGGATAAGCACAGATGCACATGGGCAAAATCACGGATTACCGAGACATGTCGATTCAGACATGGTATAAGCCGCCGTGTGAGAAGGTCGCTTGACCAATACTGCAGAGTCTCAGTGCACTGCGCTCAGTTGAACAGGACTCCTTCATCGGTGGAGAGGCGTTTGCGCGAAGCCGCCCCGAGAACGGTACGGACCCGCAGCCGTGGGCTGCGGGTCCGAAATCGGGTGTGCGTGGGGTCAGTTGGCGGAGCCGACCGTCGCCGCCGGTCGACCGCTGTCGACGGCGAGCCAGGGCAGCTTGGTACCCAGAGCCGCGTCGACGCTGAACCGGCCTGCGCCTACGACCGCGAGGAGGAGCGCGCCGGCGCCGAGGGTCAGGACGAACTCGTAGCCGCCGTCCGATGCCCAGAGCCCGTTGTCGATGTGGGTGATGAACACCGCGCCCAGCATGTCGAGCACGAACAGCAGCGCGACGATCGGGGTGAATACGCCGACGATCAGTGCGATGCCGCCCAGGATCTCGAGCCACGTGACCAGGAACGCCGAGACCGCAGGCAGCGGAACGTCCATCATCTCGAACCCGGCCTTGGGTCCGGCCCAGCCGTTCTGCTGGAACTTCTGCAGGCCGTGGGCCAGGAACACGACGCCGATCGCGATGCGTGCGAGGAGGATTCCCACGCTACGGACGATGGGATTGGACATGGAAACCGCCTTGGATTCGAGAGGGATGACTTGACGTGTCAATTGACGAACCTAAGTGGATTGAGTTGAAGAGTCAAGTGAAGCTTCAAGTGAATCGATCCGATAGACTGCCCGGGTGTCCGGAGAGCAAGAGCCCGAGTGGCTCGACGACGAGGAGATGGACGCCTGGATCCAGGTGGCCACGGCGCTGGCCCGGCTCCCCCATGCCCTCGACGCACAGCTGCTCCGCGACGCTCAGCTCACCCACTTCGAATACGAGGTCCTCGCTGCGCTTTCCGAGGCGCCCGATCACACATTACGGATGAGCGAGCTCGCCGAGATGTCCTACGGCTCCCTCTCACGGCTCTCCCATGTGGTGAGCCGGCTGGAGAAGCGCGAATGGGTCCGCCGCTACCAGTGTCCGGAGGACGGACGCTTCACCAACGCCGTGCTGACAGCGGCGGGATGGGAGAAAGTGGTGGCCACGGCACCCGGTTATGTCGCCAATGTGCGGCGGCTGGTCGTCGACCGTCTGACCCGCACCCAACTACGGCAGGTGTCGGCGATCGGACGGCGGATCAACGACACCGAGTCCGGTTCGCGCTGAGGGTCATTCGCGACTCGGATTCAACTGCTGCGTCCCCAGGACGTTGAGCAGTTCGATCTTCTCCGCGGCATCGGTTCGCGGAGCGGCGGTGAGGACGAGAAGTACCTGGGCCTCGTCCTCGGTGAACAGAGCCTGGCAGTCGACCTCGATGGGTCCCAGCTCGGGATGGATGAGGGTCTTGTGGTCCTCGAATCGCCGACTGACCAGGTGTGTCTCCCACAGCGCGGCGAATTCCTCACTCCGGCGGCACAGTTCGCGCACCATCTCCCCCGCGCGCGATCGCGCTCCCATCACGCCGTAGGCCGCTCGCAATGACGCGACCTGCGCGCGGCTCTGGCGGTCGTGATCGTCCTCCGGGTAGCGGCGCCGCTCGACATCGGGTTGGGTAACCACCGGTAGATGGCGCTGCGCTCGAAACCGGTCAGGTGGCTGACATCGCCGAACAGGGCTCGGGCCGAATCGTTCTGAACCAGCGTCTCGCCCAGCGCGGAGAGGATCAGCGCCGGGGTGCCGGTGAGGCGGTCGAGAACTCGGAGCAGACCGGGGGCGATGTAGTCGGAACCGACGACGCGATCGGGAGCACTGTGCCCGGCGACGCGATACATGTAGTCGCGTTCGTCCGGCGTCAACCGCAGGGCACGAGCCAGCGCCGCGAGCATCTGGGTACTCGGTTGTGGCCCACGACGCTGTTCCAAACGGGTGTAATAGTCGGTCGACATCGTCGCGAGCTGCGCGATCTCTTCGCGCCGCAGGCCCGCGGTCCGACGCCGCGCACCGGTCACCAGCCCCACATCCGAGGGCTGGAGGTTGTTCCGCCGACTGACGAGGAAGCCGGCGAGCGCGTCACGATCCATCTGTGCAGTATTGCGCGCACGCCGACGCCTCAGCCAGGGATCGCCGATCCCCCGATGAGCGCACTCTGGATGTCCGGCCGGCTTCGACGAACACTCGAATGCATGAACATCACCGGAAACACCATCTTCATCCCCGGCGCCACCAGCGGCATCGGACTCGCTCTGGCACTCCGCCTCCAACAGAAGGGCAACACCGTCATCGTCGGCGGTCGGCGCACCGAACTCCTCGAACAGATCCGTACCGAACATCCCGACATCCACACCGTGGCCATCGACACCGCCGACCCCGGCAGCATCGACGCCGCGGCCGCTTCGGTCATCGCCGAACATCCTGACCTCAACGTCCTGGTCACGATGGCCGGCATCATGCGGGTCGAGGACTGGACCTCCCCCGCCGGATTCCTCGCGACCGCGGAGGCCACCGTGACGACGAACCTACTCGGGCCGATCCGGCTGATCGGCGCCTTCATCGAGCATCTGCAGACACGTCCGCACGCCACGATCATGACGGTATCGTCGGGTCTGGCGTTCACCCCGCTGCGCGTCACGCCGACGTACAACGCCACCAAGGCGGCCATCCACATGCTCAGCGAGTCTCTCCGACTGCAGTTCGACGGAACCACAGTCGAGATCGTCGAGCTCGTACCGCCCGCGGTCCGCACGGATTTGATGCCGGGACAGCGCGACAGCGAGTTCGCCATGCCCCTCGACGATTTCGTGACCGAGGTCATCGAACTCATCGACACGCAGCCGGACGCCACCGAGATTCAGGTCGACCGGGTGAAGTTCCTACGTCATGCCGAGTCCCGAGGGGACTACGCCGAGGTCGTCGCAACGCTCAATCGGCTTGACCCGCACTGAACTCGTCCCGCGCGATCCGTACTGCCACCGGCACGGGCAGTGTCGGCCGATCACTCCGCACGAGGCGCGTGCAATCTTTCCAGGAACGGAACCACCGCCGGATCGACGTCCCCGCGGCCGGTCGTGCCGAGTCTACGGACGAGCTGTCGCACAGCGGGTCCCGCGTCGAGCACGGGTTGCACGAGACCCAGACGCGCACAACGATCGAGGATCGGAAGCAGGAGTTCTTCCGCCTCAGAAGCAGATCCACTCGCGGCGACGCATTCGGTCAGCAACAGTCGGGCCTTGAGTGCCGCTCTGGGTCGGGCCTTCGTGTCGATCGACGCGGTGAGGGCGTGTGCGCGGCGGCACGCGGCGCGGTGGGCGTCGTCGGCGCCGACGGCCAGCAGTGCCCGGATGGCAGCCTCCTCGGTCTTCTCGGCGGTGACCTGGACGATCCCGTCGGGAAAGTCGTGTGGCATCTCGGCCGGAAACGAGTCCGCGGACAGCGCCGACGCGCCGATTCCGGAACGGAGGCGCTCGGCGGTGATGTGCGCCGCCATCCGCGGCAGGTGCAGCGCCTGTGCGAGCCGATCCCCGGTGTCCAGGCGTTCGGCAGCCTGATCATCCTGTCCGAGAGCGTGTTTCGCGCGTGCGCCGACGACATGGGTGGCAAGCATGATCTCCACGATGCCACCCTCGGCGCCCAGGTTGTAGGTGTCGTCGAGGAGCTGCACTGCCTCCTCGACCTGACCGCGCTCGTAGAGCAACTCCCCGAGTAGTGCGCCGCTGAGGCGAGACCCGTAGGACCGGTCCTCGTCGGAGGCGCGGGCAAGGCTCATCGCGTGCCGGAACGCCGCCTCGGCAGAGTCGAAATCGAGCTGTTCCCGCGTCGCCACGCCGTCGAGGATGTATCCGTAGATGACGCTGAACGGCCCTTTCGTCCGCCGATGGTGCGGACGCGCCCAACGCTGCCAGTCTCGTGCCTCGTCGTAGGCGAACCGCTGGACCTCGCGGAACGATCCAATGGCGGCGACACCGGACAGAACCCACGGGCGGAGGTTGTCGGCGCGCACCACGCACGCCTCGACGGCTTCGTCGATGCCGTCGAGTTGGTCGTCGAGAACGGTCATCGCGGCACGGATGAGTGCCGTCTCCGCGCGTATGTCGGCGACGTCTTCGTCTGTGTCGGGCCCGGGCGGTAGGGCTGCGTCGATGTAGGCCAGTGCTGCGTTGGCCGGCGCCCGGTGGTGCAGGAGCGCGTGAGCCCAGGCGATCATCAGTTGCAGGTCGGGCCGCTGCCTACGGGCCGTGAGCGGGAGCTTCGCGGCGAGGCCGAGCACGGTGATCATCTTGGACTGCTCGAGCATGTCGTAGCCCTCGCGTTCGACCAGTTCGATCGCCTCGGATTCGTCGCCGGCAGCGAGATGGTGGTCGACGGCTGCACTGAACATGCGCCGTTCGGCGAACCACCTGGCAGCCCGCCGATGGAGCTCGTCGCAGCGGTCCGGCTCCTGCTTCTCGAGCCGGCGACGCAGGAACTCGGCAAACAGGTGGTGATAGCGGAACCACTGTCCTTCGGGGTCGAGCCTGGTGAGGAACAAATCGCGTTCCTCGATGTCCTCGAGCACGCTCTGCGCGCGTCGTCGACCGGTCAACGCGGTCGCGAGAGATGCGCAGATGCGCTCACCGACCGACGTCGCCAGCAGGAAGTCGAGCAGATCCGGGTCGAGACTGTCGAGGACGTTCTCGGCGAGGTAGTCCCCCAGCTCGCGGTGATTCGCCGAGAACTGACGAATGGCGGCGCGGGGATCATCGTGCTCGCGAAGCGCCAGCGACGCCAGTTGCAGGGCCGCCACCCACCCGTCGGTGGTCTCCTCCAGCTCGGCGACATCGGTGTCGTCGATCGACAACCCGGTGCCCCCGATGAGTAGTTCCCGCGACTCGTCGATGTCGAAACGCAATGCCGTAGAGTCTATTTCGATCAGTTCGTGCTTCACCCGGAGGCGACTGAGCGGCAGATGCAGACGAGTCCGGCTGGTGACGACGAGCTGCAGGTGATGGCAGCCGTTGTCGATCAGGAACCGCGCGATCGCCCGGCTCGCCGGGTTGGTGATCCGGTGCCAGTCGTCGAGCACGACCCGGATGTGCTCGTCGGTTGTGTGGGCTCGATTGATCAGCGTGGTCAGCACGTATCGCTCGGCGCCCTCGCCGTACTCCTCCAAGGTGCGGGTGAGCTCGGTCCCGAGGCCGGGAAGTGTCACGCTGATGGCGTCGACGAGGTGGGACAGGAACCACGCGGGGGTGTTGTCGTCCTCGTCGATCGCCAACCACGCGGTCTTGCCGCCGGAGGCCTCGGCCGCCTGGACGTACTGGATGGCCAGAACGGTCTTCCCGTACCCGGCGGGTCCGTGGATCAGGATCAGGCGGGTTCGGTTGTCGGTGGCGAGTCGCTCGAGCAGTCGGATGCGCGGAACCGTGGCGTGGGCCATGACCGGTGGCCGGTATCTGGTGGCGACGACGGGAGGGCACCCGGCATCCGATCCGTTGCCGGGCGTGCCCAGATGGAGATACCCCGAGGTGTCGATGGACGAGTCGGCGTCGGTGCGCGTAGGACCGTTGATGCCGGCGAGGAGCGGAACGGGCACGTCGGCAACGGGGAGGCCGAGTTCGAGGCCGGCCCGCCGCAGTGCCTCGCCGAACTCGAGTGCGGTTGCATAGCGGTCCGCCGGTGTGCGGGACACCGACCGCGCGATGACGGTCCACACGGGCTCCGCCACACCCTGTACGCGCAGGTCCGGGAGCGGATCGGTGGTGATCCGCAAGAGCTGGGCGACCAGGTCCTCGTTCTTGCGGCGTCCGTACGCCGGTCGACCGGCAAGCGCCGCGTACAGAGTGGCGCCGAGTCCGTACACGTCCGAGGCCACCGACGGCGAGTCGCCCCGCAGCACCTCCGCTGCGGTGTAGGCGGGGGTTCCGAGGACCAGCCCGCGGCTGGTGTCGTCCCGATCGGCGTGGCGGGCGATGCCGAAGTCCGTCAGCTGTGGTTGCCCGTACTCGGTGAGCAGGATGTTCGAGGGTTTGAGGTCCCGGTGCAGGACGTCGGCTCGGTGCGAGGTCTCCAGGGCCCCGGCCATCTTGATACCCAGGTCGATGACGTCGGCTACATCGCAGCGTCCCTGTCGCCGGAGTCGGGTGTCGAGCGATCCGCGGACGTGAAAAGGCATGACGATGAACGGGAATCCCGATCGCGTAACGCCCGCCTCGAGGATGTGGACGATGTTGGGGTGACCCGACAGGCGTCCCATCGCCTGCTGTTCGCGGAGGAACCGCACTCGATCGGTCTCGTCGCCACCGGTCCGCAGCACCTTGACCGCCACCTCACGGTCGAGCGCGGGCTGTCGGCACCGATAGACGACTCCGAAGCCGCCACGACCCGCGATCCGGGCGTCGGTGAAACCGGCCGCGCTCAGATCTTCCGCGATCTCCCGGGCAGGGGGATCGGGGGACTTCGTGACTGTCCGGCGGGCCATCGAGCGTTCTAGAGGTCAGATCGTGGCATCGTCGATCGCGGTCGGTCGGCTGGACTTTCGGAGTCCGGTTCCGGCCACTGTTGCATCGCAGGCTCGCTCATGGCGTCCCCTCGGGTCGTGCCACGAGTCTAGGCGCCACGGCGCGGCGGCGGGCGCGACATGGATCAGCCTAGACGGCGGATCGTTTCCGTCGCGGACTCGACGACGGCTTCGCGGAATCCGGTCCCGGCCCAGAGGTTGATGCCGTCGGGATCGGTGGCGGCTGCGCGTCGGATGCCGCCGGTGAGCTTGTTGACCGCCGGGTACTCGGCGACCGCGGCCTCGGAGAACTCGTCGGTGAAGCGGTTTCGCAGCGCTCGCGCGGAACGTCCGCTGAACGCTCGGGTCACCACAGTCTCGGTACGCGCCGGATCGGCCAGGGCGTCGGCGTGTGCCGGCTTGGTGCCGGCCTCCCGGGTACGCAGTAGCAGCGTGCCCACCTGGACGGCGGCCGCCCCGGATGACCGCAGCCGGTCGGCTCGATCGCGAGTCGCGACTCCCCCGGCCGCCACCAGCGGAACTGCGACGCGGGCACGAACCTCCTCGACGAGGTCGTCGAGGGGCTGGGTGGGTGGTTCGGTCCGGCGGTCGAAGACAGATCGATGGCCGCCGGCGTCGGGTCCCTGCGCGCAGAGCCAGTCGGCTCCGGCGTCGGCGGCGAGAACCGCGTCGTCTGCGGTGGTGACCGTGACCCCGACGCTGCATCCGTGTCGTCGTAGTTCGGCGACCGCGTCCGCCGGTGGGCAGCCGAAGGCGAAGGAGACGAACGGGATTCGCTCGTCGCACATCAGCGCGATCTTGGCGTCGAAGTGGTCGTCGTCATCCCCGAGCTCCTCGATGGTGGGCAACTCCACGTCGAGCGAGGCGGCGTAGTCGAGCAGACGGTCGCGGTAACGGGCCACGGCGTCCCGGTCCACCGGCTCGGTTTCGGGGACGAAGATGTTGACCCCGAAGGTGTCGACGCCGCCGGCGCGTACGGCGGCGATGTCCGCCGCGACGCGCTCGGGCGAAAGATAACCGGCGGCCAATTGGCCGAGCCCGCCGGCGGTGCTGACGGCGACCACGAGCTCAGGCGTGGTCGGCCCGCCGGCCATCGGCGCCCCGACGACCGGCACCGCGAGGTCACGAAGGTCAGCCACGGGCCGATGCTCCTGTCGTCATGCCTGATCGCGCGTTCCGCGGGCAGCGGTGACCCGGGACAGACGGGACTCGGCCACCGAATCCATGTCCTCGAGTTCCAGCCCCTTGGTCTCCTCGACCTTCTTGAAGACGTAGATGAAGGACGCGGCGGCGCAGAAGGCGAAGAACCCGTAGATGATTCCGAGTCCGACGGCCTCGGTCATCGGCGGGAACAGCATCGAGATGGTGAAGTTGGCGAGCCAGTTCACCGCGGTACAGACGCCGAGCGCGACACCACGGATGCGGTTCGGGAACATCTCCCCCAGCATCACCCACATCACCGGACCCCAGGTCGCGGCGAACGCGACGACGAACAGGTTCGCGCCGACCAGTGCGATCACACCCCACGGGTCCGGCAGCGAGATGTTCTCACCCTCACCGATCTGCTGGGTGAACGCGACGCACGCCATCAGCAGGCCGATGAACATGCCCACGGACCCGGCCAGCAGCAGCTTCCGACGACCGATTCGGTCGACGAACAGGATCGCCACGAAGGTCATGGCGACGTTGATGACCGCCGTGATCACCGACGTCTTGAACGAGTCGCTCTCGGAGAATCCCACCGACTGCCACAGCGTCGTCGAGTAGTAGAAGATCGCGTTGATGCCGACGAACTGCTGGAAGACCGCGAGCCAGATGCCGACCCACACCAGCGGATGAAGCCCGAACGACGGCCCGGTGATGTCCTTGATCGACGTCTTGGACTCGCGCTTGACGGTGAGCTTGATCTCCTTGACCCGGTCGAGCGGGTTGTTCTCTCCGGTCACCGTCTGGAGGATGCGTGCGGCTTCCTCATCGCGGTTGCGGCCCACCAGGTATCGCGGCGATTCGGGGATCAGCAACGCGAGCACGCCGTAGACGACGGCGGGCACCACGCCAACGAGGAACATCCATCGCCAGGCTTCCAGACCCCACCAGAGGTCGTTCGATGCGCTGCCGGCGGTGTCGGCCAGGATGGCGTCCGACAGCAGAGCGGCGAAGATGCCCATGGTGATGGCGAGCTGCTGCATCGAGGCGAGCGCACCGCGATAGCGGGCGGGTGCGATCTCGGAGATGTATGCCGGAGCGATCACCGACGCGATGCCGATGCCGATTCCGCCGAGGACGCGCCAGAGCAGCAGGTCCGGGATCGTCTGCGTGTAGGCGGTCCCGATCGCCGAGATGATGAACAGTGCGGAGCCGAGCAACATCACCCGCTTGCGGCCCCAGACGTCGGCCAGTCGTCCGGCGAACCATGCGCCGAGTGCACAGCCCAGCAGGGCGATCGCGACGGCAAAACCCGTCATCAGTTTGCCCAGACCGAAATTCGATTCGATCGAGTCGACGGCGCCGTTGACCACGGAACTGTCGAAACCGAAGAGGAAACCACCGACGGCCGCGGCGACGGTGACGCCGATGACCTTCGCGGTGTGTTGTTCGGCGATCTCGCGTTGTTGCGCGTCGGCCATCACATGACCCCGATCGCCGGTGTGGTGCAGCACGAATCCTGGGGCATGTCCGTGACCTCGCTGTCCGGTTGCATGGTCGTCGTCTCCGACGTTTTCGCGCCCAATCTACTCGCGGGGTGAGGTCAGGCGGCGCACATCCGAACACGCGTCGGTATCGATCTGGTCTGAATCGACTGGTCAGGCGTCGGGCTGCGTTGCGGTCGTGGTCGAGATCGCCAAATTCCCGGCCACGATCTCGGCGAGCGGTTTCGGCCGTCCATAGTGATACCCCTGCGCGAAATCGCACCCGACGGCCGCGATCGTGGCTGCCTGGGTAGGGGTCTCGACACCCTCGGCGATCACGCGGACACCCACCGCGTGTGCGACGTCGACGATGCCCGCGAGGATCGTACGGGCGTTCGGGTTCTCCCCGAGGGCGTCGACAAAGGCCTTGGCCGTCTTCAGGATGCCCACCGGCAGTCGGTAGAGCTCACTGAGCGAGGAAGCGCCGGTGCCGAAGTCGTCGAGCGAGATGCTGACGCCGAGGGTCCGGATGTCGCGAAGCAGGTTCAACAGGTCGCTCTCCAGCGGCGCGAGTGCGCTCTCGGTGATCTCGAGGCAGAGGGAGCGAGGATTCATGCCGGTCTGCTCACACGTCTCACGAAGACGGCGTAGAAACCTCCCGTTGGTGAGTTCGCGTCGGGATACGTTGACGCACAACATGACCTGCCGCAACTGAGGTGTTCCGGCCACCTCGGCGCAGGCCGTGGCCAGGACGTGGGCGCCGACCTTGTCGATGAGCGTGGATTGCTCTGCCAGAGGGATGAACTCGGTCGGAGGGATCGAACCGAGTTCGGGGTGGTTCCACCGCAGGAGGGCTTCGAGTGCGACGAGTGTTCCGCTATCGGTGGACACGATCGGCTGATAGTGGATCTCCAGCTGGGAAGGGTCGGAGGTCAGTGCGCGACGGAGTTCCTCCTCGATGCGTTGGCGGCGCTGGAGCTCCTCTCGGTGATGGGTCCGAAATTGGACGTAGGGTTCTCGCGATACCTTGCGCGCCTGATACAGAGCAATATCGGCGTCGCGAAGGAGGTCTGTCGGGGTGTAGCGGTCGCCGGCCGCAACGGTGGCGACGCCGATGCTCACCCGCACCGTCAGGGGTTCGCTGCGGTCGGTCACACTCAACGGCGGCCGGATCGCGGCGCGTATCGACTCGATCCGGCGCTCGATCTCCGCGGGCGTGTTCGCTCCGGTGTGGGTGGTGACCAGGACGAACTCGTCACCCCCGATCCGGCCCACCGCGCCCTCCCGGGGCGTCGCACCCGCGAGCCGTTGGGCGACGGTGTGCAACACCTCGTCGCCGACGGCGTGACCGAGCGAGTCGTTGACCAGTTTGAAGTTGTCGAGATCGATGTAATAGATCGCCACGCAACCCGTTTCGTGTTCGGCGAGTGCATTCAGGTGTGACTCGATCTCGTTGAGGATCCCGGCCCTGTTGTACAGCCGGGTCAGCGGATCGTGGACCGCGTCCCACGCGAGCCGGGTGCGTTCGCGGTAGCGCTCGGTGATGTCGGCGAAGGACACCAGCACGACCGCTTCCGCGGTGTCGTCGTCGATCGGCCGGCAGCTGCACGACAACCACCGTTCGCCGCCCGGTGTGCTGATCGTCGCCGTGGCGTCGGTGATCGCGGTCCGCGTCCGCAGGCAGCGGACGATCGGTGACTCTCCGCCGACGAAGTCGAGCGGCAGATCGTGAACGAACGAACCGGGAACGCCGTGCGGGCCGAGCATGGTCGCGGCGGCGGGATTCGCGAGTTCGATCCCGCCGTCCGCCCGCACCACGATGACCGCCTGGTGGAGGGCGGCGAGGATGGTGCCCAGGCGTTCGATCAGCGGTCTACGGGTGGGTTCGGCGACGATCAGGAAGCCGTCGTCCATCGACGTCACCGAGATGTGGGCGAGAAATGTCCGGTCGTTGTCGGCGCGGCGGTGAAGCTGGTCGACGGTGCCGCCCAGGGCCACGGCGGCCTCGACGTCGAGATCGCCGCCGGTGACCGAACCCAGCTCGCGCCCCACGGCGTCGCCGGCGGTGATGCCGTACATCTGCTCGGCCGCCGGATTCCACGACCGCACCGTCATGTTCCGGTCGACGGCGATCACGGCGTTGCTGACATGGTCGAGCAGTGCCGCCTGCCGTCGAAGCGCCGCCTCGATGGCCTTCTGCGCGGTGATGTCCCGCAAGATCACCTGGTATGCGGGTTCGTCGTGCCAGACGGTGCGTACGGAGGTGACCTCCATCGGTCGCGACACCCCGTGGGCGTCGACCATCACGACTTCTTCCGGGTACGTCGCCGCACCGGCTTCGTCGCCCATGCTGACGATCCGCTCGATCATCTGTGGGAGTTCATCGGGGTGGACGAAGTCGGTGATCGGGCGGCCGAGCATCTCGTCCCGGTCGGTGACCCTGGCGAAGTCGAGCGCGGCCGAGTTCACGTACACGATGACGCCGTGCTGGTGCACGGCGATCGCGTCCGGGCTCAGTTCGAGGAGGAGACGATAGCGTTCGGCCACCGCAGCGTCGCTGGATCGGGTCATGGGCTCGGCATGAGGTGCGACGAGATCGCTGTGGCCACCGTCCGTAGGCGTCGATTCCGGCACTGCGTCAGTCCCTCCCCCGCCCTGTTCCGACCCCCGGTGTACATGATCCCCCAAAAAGGGGGCGCGGGGTGGGCTAAAACGCCGCCGAGTCGTGCGAAAGTCGAATTGGCGACCCCGCCCGTCGCGAAATGAGTCGAATGCCGCTTTCCGGGGGATTCTTGAGGTGGCGTTCGGTCGGATCACCTGGCAGAACTGCCGACAATTCCAAATCCATGAAGAGGATTCACCAATGACGAATCAGCGATCGACTATTTCGGGTGTGGGGGCCGTGACCGGATACGGCTGGGGGCGAGAGGCGCTGTGGAGTGGCCTCATCTCCGGCAAGTCGGCGGCCGCATTGCACGAGGGTTTCGGATTCGGTTCCGGAGACGACGGCGGTCCGGGGTGGATCGTGCGCGTGCCGGAGGGCGGCGACCAGGCCGACGGGAGCACCCGCTTCGCGCGTGCGATGCGAAGTGCGGCGCGGGAGGCCATCGAGGATGCGACCGAACGCGGTTGGCGCCCGGGTTCGCGTGTCGGTTTGGTTCATGCGTGTGTGCTCGGTGATCTCGAGATGTATCCGATGGTGACTTCCGGCGTCGGGCAGTACACCGGTCGGCAGTATCTGTCGGTGACACCGTCCACGCCGGTGTCGTTGCTGATGCAGGAGTACGGCTTTCACGGTCCGGCGTTGAACGTGTCGGCGATGTGCACCTCGGGTTCGGCGGCGATCGTTACCGCGAAGTCGTGGCTCGACGCCGATCTCGTCGACGACGTCCTCGTCGTCGCAACGGATCTGTCGGCCAAGCCGGAGGTGGTCGGGATGTTCGTTCAACTCGGCGTCGCCATCACCGACACCGACGCACTCGACGCCTGCCGTCCGTTCCAGGAAGGCAGCCGGGGCTTCACCTTCGGCGAAGCGGCCATCGCGTTCACGATGACCAACGCCGAGACCGACGGTTACGCAGATGTGTTGGGCGGGGCCATGTCCCACGACGCCTATCACGTCACGTCGATCGATCCCCAGCTCACCAATGTGGTGGGCTGCGTGGAACAGGCCCTCTCGACCGCCGGTGTCGCCGGTGACGAGATCCGGTACCTCAACGCACACGGTCCCGGTACCCGGCAGTGTGACCGCGCCGAGGCGACAATCGCCGAGACGATGCTGCCCAACAGCGAGGTGTTCTCCGTCAAACCCCTTGCCGGGCACTGCCAGGGTGCGGCGGGTGCGGTCGAGCTGGCCGCGTCGATTCTCGGATACGACCGCGGCCAGGTCCCGGCGACACCCAGGGTTTCCGACGGGATCCCGCAACTGCTGGACGGCCTCACGCCGCTTGCAGCGGGACCCACACTGAAGACCTCGCTGGGCATGGGCGGCCACAATTCGGCGGTGGTGATCGCGCCCCAGAGCTGATCGAGCGCGACGATGTTCCGCGGATCTACCGAGTTTCCTGCGGAAAACCGCAGCGAAGCCGCACAATTCAGGCATGACCAACTCGCCGGACAAACCGGCGGCCGATCAGCCGACGGTGAGCACAGTGCAGACGACGGGGGCGCGGCGCGTCCTCACCGCATTCCTGAACTCCCCCTTCGCAGGGATGTCGCCATGGATCCTGATGGCGCTGCTCACCGGTCCGGGTCGCTTCGAGGAAGCCGCGGCGTCGGCATTCGTGTTGTCATTGCTGCTCGTCGTGGGCGGACATCGACGCGGCTCCAAGATCAAGCTTCTCGAGGTCTTCGACGTCGCCTACTTCGGGACGATGGCCGCCCTGGCTCTCTTCGCCTCGGAGAGCGTCATCGACTGGCTGGAGAAGTGGGGCGGCGAGATGACCAACATCGCGCTGGTCGCGTTCGCCTTGGGCTCGATCCTGATCCGCCAACCGTTCACCCTGCAGTACGCGCGCGAGTCCACCGACGAGGAGGTCTGGGACAGCCCGCTGTTCCTCCGGATCAACTACGTCATCACGTGGGCGTGGGTCGTCGGCTTCGGCGTCGCCGCGGTGTCCGGTGCTGTCGGTGACCTCGTCCTCGATGATCCGAACGACTTCTGGACGGGCTGGATCATCCAGATCGGCGGTACCGTGTTCGCCATCGCGTTCACCGAGTTCTATCCCGACTTCGCCACGTATCGCGCCGCGGTCCGCGAGGGTTGGGACGCCGACGAGAAACCGCAGAGCATGCTCCACCTCTTCGACTGGGTACCGATCTTCGTCTTGGCGATCGGGATCGCGGGATTGCTCACCGACGAGTTCAGCACGGTGACCGGGATCGTCGTCATCGTGGTCGGTGCGGTGGGCATAGGAATCTTCCGGCAGCTGACCTCGTCCCTCGACGCCCGCCTCGCCCAGACGGCGCCGGGAGCATCTGAGACGGCATGAACCCGGCATTCGCGCTCGATCGCCGAGGCCGTCGGTAGTGTCGAGAGCATGAATCTCGATGGGGTAGGAATCTGGAGTTCACCACTACGGTACGGAGACGCCGGGGAGGCCGCGGAAGCCGCGGCCGAGCTCGACGAGTTGGGCTTCACCGCCCTCTGGATCCCCGACGTCGGTGGCCCGGTTCTCGATTCGGTGCGCAACCTGCTCGGTGCCACCAAGAAGACCGTGGTCGCGACGGGCATCCTCAACATGTGGATGCACGAGCCGCACGACGTCGCGGCTGCGCACGCGAGTTTCGCCGACGAGTTCGGTTCACGCTTCCTGCTCGGGCTGGGCATAAGCCACGCGCCGCTGATCGACGCGCAGGAGGCCGGTCGCTACCGGAAGCCGCTCGCGACCACCCGCGCCTTCCTCGACGGACTCGATTCGGCGCCGCAGCCGGTCCCGGCCGACAGCCGGGTTCTCGCGGCCCTCGGGCCGAAGATGCTCGGTCTGGCCGCTGACCGGACTCTCGGTGCGCATCCCTACCTGGTGACGCCGGACCACACCGCGACCGCCCGTGAGACCCTCGGCACCGAGCCGCTCCTCGCGCCCGAGCAGACCGCCATCTTCGCCGAGGACCGTGACGAGGCACGGTCGATCGGCACCAAGTGGCTCACGGGTTACCTCGCCATGCCGAACTACGCCAACAACCTTCGTCGCCTCGGCTTCACCGACGAGGACCTCACCACGGTCAGCGACCGGCTGTTCGACGCGCTGATCGTCTGGGGTGACGAGTCGGCGATCCTGTCCCGCATCGACGAGCACCGATCTGCCGGCGCCGATCACGTGTGTGTCCAGGTCCTGCAGAAGGATCACCGCGGTTTCCCGCGCGAGCAGTGGCGTCGCCTCGCGGCGGCCCTCGGACAGAACTGATCACGTTGCGCGATCGTGCGTGACTAGTCGGCCACCCGAATCTTCCGTATGACGTTGAACCCGGATTCCGGGTTCAACGTCATACGGATCTGAGCGACCTCACGGGATGTCGCGTCGTCGGAACCCGACGAAACCGATCGCAAGAAATCCGAGAGCGACGAGGCCGATCCACACCAGCCCCCACCCGTCGGGGTCGGTGACGACGACGTCGGGTACATGGTGGAACGGACTGAAACCGAGCGCCCAGTCGGGCAGTTTGAAACTGGGGCCAAGCACCGTCATCACGAACGAGACGAGCACGCCCAACCAGATCGCCGGACGGGCCGCCGGGCGGGCACCGAGTATGGCGACCGCGAAAGCGATGACCGTCCACGCTGCCGGGATGGTTGCGACCGCCTGCAGGAGGGCGTCACCGAAGGTGATCCCGATATCCGCGGTCGACGCGAAGACACCCACCACGACACCAGCGATCATCAGGAACGCCGCCGTCGCCAGCAGTGCGACACCGACATTCGTGGCGAGGTACCGGAGCCGGTGGACAGCCGTCGCCAGCACGGGCTCGGCTCGGTCATCCAATTCCTCGGTACGCACGCGGTTGACGATCTGCACGCCGGCGACCGAGACGATGATGCCGACGATGCTCAGGATGGTGGTGACGAACGCGGAGATCAGGTCGGCCGGGGATGCGGCACCGGAGGCGAAGATCGACGCCATCGCCGGGTTGCTCGTCAGCAGGTCCTTCACCGACCGGGTGAAATACCCGAAGACGACACCGAGACCGAGGAATGCCACCGCCCACGACACGATCGGTGCGCGGTTGAGACGAATCGCCAGGCTCAGAGGTGTACCGGCGCTCCCCCGCGGCGGCCCTGGACGGGACGGGATCAGACCCTGACCGAAATCGCGAGACGACTGCAATGCGAAACCGACGACCGCGACGACGACCGCGAACGCGACGCCGATGAGCAACGGCCACCAGTGGTTGCCCGATGCCGGCCGGGTCTCCTCGATCCAGCCGAGCGGATTGATCCACGACGTCCACACCGGTGCGCTGATCGAGAAGAGGAAACCTCGCAGGACGAACAGGATCCCGAGCAACGACACCGAGATCGTCGTCGCCGCACGGGCGTCGGCCCCTATCTGCGAACTGACCGCGGCGACGGCAGCGAACATCCATCCGGAGACCGTGAACCCGGCGGCGAGCAACGCCGAGGACGCCCAGTCTCCTCCGCACAATCCGGTCAGCACGCACGAGACGATGCCGATCGCGGCCGAACAGATCACCGCCATGACCACGGCCGTCAGGAGTCGCGACGACCGGCCCGAGACGCCGGAGGCCAGCAGTTCCGCCTGCCCCGAATCCTCTTGGCCGCGGCTGGCTTTGACGACGATGAAGATCGCGCCCAGTGCGGCGATGAACCCGCCGAGCGCGAGACTGCGCCACGCGTTGAACCCGTCGGTGGTCGACAGGTCGTAGGCGGGCCCGAAGATCAGTCCCAGAGCCGGATTCGCCCCGATCGTGGCCGCGAACGCCTTACGTTCCAGCGCGTCGGAGAACAACCAGGGATAGATGAGCACCGACGACACCGACAACGCGGTGGGTAGCAGAATCCACGGCGCGAAAGACCGGCCCTCGTGACGGAGTGAGGCATGGAGCAGTGGTCGGGTTCCGACCGTCGAGGAAGACGCCATCGCGCTGGTCACTCCCCTGCCGCCGGGTTGTCGGAGACGCGGACCCCGTCACTGTCGCTGTCGTAGAGCCGCAGGAACAGACTCTCGAGAGAAGGTGGTTCGACGGTGAGTGACCGCAGCCCGCTCGCCGTCAACACCTCCATCGCCGCGCCGATCCGATCGGAATCGACTGTCGCGCTGAGACGGTGACCGTCGACGTCCACATCGTGGAAGTCGGTGAGCCGATCGGCGGCCGGGACGGTGTCGAGTTCGGCGCGCACCGCGGTCCGGGTGTGACCGCGCAGCTCGGTCAGCGTGCCGGTCTCGACGATGACGCCGTCGCGGATGATGCTCACACGGTCGGCGAGGGATTCGACCTCGGCGAGGATGTGACTCGACAGCAGGACGGTCGTGCCACGCGCCTTGGCCTCCCCGACGACCTCCTGGAAGACGTTCTCCATCAACGGGTCCAGGCCCGATGTCGGCTCGTCGAGGATGAGCAGTTCGACGTCCGACGCGAGGGCGGCGACGATCGCCACCTTCTGGCGGTTGCCTTTCGAGTACTGGCGGCCACGCTTGGCGGTGTCGAGCTCGAAACGTTCGACGAGGTCGGCGCGTCGGTCCTCATCGAGCCCACCACGCATCGAACCGAGGAGATCGATCATCTCGCCGCCGGTCATCGACGGCCACAGCGAGACGTCGCCGGGCACATACGCCAGTCGGCGATGCAGTTCGACGACGTCGCGCCACGGATCCCCGCCGAGCAGTCGCACCTCACCCGCGTTGGCACGCAGCAAGCCCAGGAGGACGCGGATCGTCGTCGACTTGCCGGCACCGTTGGGGCCGAGGAACCCGTGGACCTCACCGCGGCGGACCTCGAGATCGAGTCCGCGAAGGGCCTCGAAACTGCCGAAGGACTTGTGCAGCTTACGGACGTCGACGGCGAGATCAGCAGGTGGCCGCCCGGTGGCGTCGGATACTCCGGTGGGCATGGCAAACCTCCAGATTCGGCGATCGCCATAAGCGTTGCACAGCAGCCGGTGAGGTAGGCCCGAAACGTGAGCGACTGCCGCTAAACCGCACGTTCGGCGGTATCGCACCGTCTACTTCTTGCTCAATGACGACTCCTTGTGGGCTGCCTTGGCGCCCGTCTTCGACGACTTCACGATCCAATAGGGTTCGTCCTCACTGGCTTTGAATTTCTGCCCCTCGAACGTGAACTCCTTGGTTCGCTTCTCCTCCGCGGTCCCCTCGGTCTGACCCTGCGAGGTGTTCCAGCGGACGGTGTCGTTCTTGTTGATCGCCATGTCCCGGAATGCCCACGGTCGATGTTCCGCCAAACCTCGCCACACAGCCGTCCCGTTCAGCTGCGCGTAGACTCCGCGACCATGGCGATCGTCAACCGAGGCTTCGTGGGCCGCCGCGACCGCGATGCCCGCCGCCTTCCACCGGGCCAGTACACGACCCTCGATTTCCCGGTGTTGTCGGCCGAGCCCACTCCATCGGTGCCCCTGGACAAATGGTCGCTCGCCGTGCAGTCCGCCGAACACCGTGCGACGACGTTCACCTGGGAACAGTTCCAGGCGCTGTCCCACGAGGAGATCACGACCGACATCCATTGCGTCACAAGGTGGTCGAAGTTCGCGACGCGCTGGCGCGGGGTTTCCTTCGACACCCTGGTCGGTGCGCTGCCCTTCGAACCGGCACCGTACGTCATGGCGCATTGCCACGGCGGGTACACCACCAACGTCCCGCTCGCCGACCTGACCGGCGGACAGGGCTGGATCGCCGACACCTACGACGGCGAGCCCCTGGCACCCGAACACGGCGGGCCCGCCCGGCTTCTGGTCCCCCACCTGTATTTCTGGAAGAGCGCGAAATGGGTTCGGCGCCTTCGGTTCATGCCCGACGACACGCCGGGTTTCTGGGAGGAACGCGGGTATCACATGTACGGCGACCCCTGGCGTGAGCAGCGGTACTCGTGACCGATTGGCTGCTCACCACGGTCACCTCCGTCGTCGACATCACCCCGTCCGCACGCACCCTGCGGCTGGCTCTCCCCGAACCCGTCCTCGTGCTACCCGGCCAGCATGTCGACATCCGACTCACCGCAGAGGACGGCTACTCCACCGCCCGCACCTACTCGGTGTCGGACGCCCGGGAGACCCGATCGATCGAGGTCACCGTCGAACGTCTCGACGACGGCGAGGTGTCCCCCTACCTGGTCGACGTCGTGGAGGTCGGCGACCCGCTGGAGATCAGCGGCCCACACGGCTGGTACTTCACCTGGGCCTCCGGCGACGACCGCCCGGTGCAGCTGATCGGCGGCGGATCCGGGGTCGCGCCACTCATGTCGATGATCCGGAGCCGCGAGGTCGACGCACCGCTCACGCCCTTCTCCCTGGTCTACTCGGTGCGCAGCCCCGAACGCGTCTACTACCGCGACGAGATCCGGCAGCTCCTGGAGCACCGCCGCATGGATCTCCATCTGGTCCATACACGCGTCGCACCCGCAGGTTCGCAGAGACCAGCAGGGCGCCTCGACTCGGAAGAGCTGGCCGCGCTCACCATGAACCCGTCGAAGTCGCCGACCGTCTACATCTGCGGACCGAACAGGTTCGTCGAGGGCTGTGCGACGTGGATGGTCGACGCCGGCCACGACCCAGCCCGGATCCGTACCGAACGATTCGGCGACTGACGCTCGTAGCCTGCGGGTTCGGTTCAATGCGTGCTGTTCTGGGCCGACCGGAAGTAGCGTGGCGACATGACTTCCGCGTATGACTTCACCGCGACCGGGATCGACGGCAACCCCGTCGACCTCTCGACGTTCCGGGGCGACCCATTGCTGATCGTGAACACCGCGTCGAAGTGCGGCTTCACGCCGCAATACCAAGGGCTCGAGACGCTGCATCGCGACTACCAGGATCAGGGATTGCGGGTCCTCGGCTTCCCGTGCGACCAGTTCGCCCATCAGGAGCCCGGCAACGAAGAAGAGATCAAGAACTTCTGCTCGCTGACCTACGACGTCACGTTCCCGATGTTTGCGAAGGTCGACGTGAACGGACCCGACGCCCACCCTCTCTTCGAGTGGCTGCGCACGCAGAAGTCGGGGGTGTTCGGCGGGCGGATCAAGTGGAACTTCACCAAGTTCCTGGTCAATCGCGACGGTGTCGTCGTCGAACGATTCGCACCGGCCACCAAACCCGAGAAACTGGTCGGGTCCATCGAGAAACAACTGTGATCCGCCGACGGTAGGGACGAGACACCGTGAGCCGGACAGCGTCGTTCGTGCGTGTTGTCATCGCCTACGTGGTGGCACTGGGGGTCGCCGCCGCGTGGCTGTGGTCGGGACCCGACACCGGTCATCTGTGGCTCGACACCCTCGTCGCCGACCTCTGGGCGACTCTTGTGATCTTCGGCTTCAGCCGCTGGTACTCGAACTCAAGCATGTACGACGCCTACTGGAGCGTCATTCCGCCCGTGCTGCTCGTGTACTGGTGGGCTGCAGGCGATGTCGGCGTCGATGCCGTGCACTGCTGGGTCATCGCCGTCGTCGTCGGGATCTGGGCGATCAGGCTGACCGCCAACTGGGCGACCGGGTGGCCGGGTCTGGACCACGAGGACTGGCGGTACGGACTGCTCAAGCAGCGCGCCGGTGGTGCCGCGATCGTCGTCGACCTGTTCGCCATCCACGTCATTCCCACCATCCAGGTGTTCCTGGGCATGGTCCCGGTGTATGTCGCGGTGACCCATTCGGATTCGACGATCGTCTGGCTGACCGCACTGGCCGCGGCCGTGGGGTTCGCCGCCATCGGCCTCGAATCGGCCGCCGACGCCCAGTTGCGTCGTTTCACGGCACAACGCACACCGGGAGCGGTCCTGGACACCGGTGTGTGGTCGTGGTCCCGACACCCGAACTACTTCGGCGAGTTCTCCTTCTGGGTTGCGATGGCCTTGTTCGGCATCGCCGCATCACCCTCTGACTGGTGGTGGTTGCTCCTGGGTGTCGTGGTGATGCTGGCGATGTTCCTCGGCGCCAGCATTCCGATGATGGAGCAGCGCAGCCTGTCTCGACGTCCCGGTTACGCCGATGTCGTCGACCGGGTATCGCTGTTCGTACCCCGCCCGCCGCGCGGTGCCCGACCACCGCAATCGACCGAGCACGTCCCCGGATGACCCGACCCCGCGTCGTCATCGCCGGCCTCGGTGACACAGGAATCCTCACCGCGATCCATCTGTCCGGGCACGCCGACGTCGTCGGGATCTCGTCGAAGCCCGGGCTGGTCAGCGGTCAAGAACTCGGACTCCGCCTCAGCCGACCCGACACCTGGGCCCGCGACTACCGGATCCCATTCGATCGGTTCCGCAAGCTGGACCGCGTCCGCACGGTCCACGGATCACTGACCGCGGCTGATCTCGACGGACGAACGGTCACGGTCACCGACGCCGACGGAACCGAGCACGTCGAACCGTTCGACGCCCTGGTCATCGCAACCGGGGTCCGCAACGGCTTCTGGCGGCGCCCGGTCCTACAGTCTCCTGCCGACGTCGACCGGGACCTCGCCGCAGCGCATCACCGCCTGGCGGAGGCGGATTCGATCGCGGTGATCGGCGGCGGTGCCGCCGCGGTGAGCGCGGCGGCGAACCTGGCCGCGACGTGGCCGGGCAAGCGGATCGAGCTCTACCACCCCGGCGACCGCGCGCTACCCCGTCACCACCGGCGAACCTGGCAGAACGTGTCGACGCGGCTGCGCGGGCTCGGCGTAGGAGTGCATGGCGGACACCGCGCGCAGGTACCAGATGGCTTCGCCTGCGACGAGATCACCAGCGGACCCGTGCGCTGGACCACCGGGCAGGAGCCGGTGCGGGCGGACGCGGTGCTCTGGGCGATCGGTCGGGTGATACCGAACTCGGAGTGGCTGCCACCGGACCTCCTCGATCCGGGCGGGTTCGTGCGCGTGACACCGGAACTGCGGGTGCCCGGACACGGGTTCGTCTATGCCGTCGGGGACATCGCCGCGACCGACGCACTCCGGAGCTCGGCTCGCAACCGAGCCGACCGGATTCTCGCCCACAACATCCGCGGGGACCTGTCGGGTCGCCCCGACCGTGCGCGGAGCTATGTGCCACCCCGGCGACGGTGGGGATCGGTTCTCGGCGCGCAGCACGACGGCCTCCAGGTGTTCGCGCCGAACGGCCGGGCATTCCGATTTCCCGCATGGTCGGTGGACGCGGTGCTGCAGCCGTGGGTCGTGCGGCGTGGAATCTACGGCGGGATTCGCGACACCGGTCCGCCGACGTCTGCCGATCCTCGGCGGCGTCGCACCTGAAAGGTCATCTTTCGCGCCTACACTCGGCCTCATGAGTAACGAGCAGTTCTCGGCCCATTCGTCAGATCCGGCCGGTCCGCCGCCCGGGTCGCACACCTCGCCGGTCCCGCCCGCGTCGACACCGGCAGGCTCGACACTGCCGGGTACGACGGCAGGCTCGACACCGCCGGCTACGCCGGGGACGACCGACACGTCACTGAAACCGACGGCTGCCGAACGTGCGAACACGATCGTCAAGAAGGTCGTGATCGGCCTGATCATCGCCGCCCTGCTGGTGATCACGTACTTCATCCTCGAGGCGTTCCTGCCGCGGTGGTGGGCCGGACAGATCGGTCGCCGGGTCGACGGGTCGATGGCCAGCGGTGTCTGGACCGGCCTCGTCCTCGGTGTCGTCTGCACCTTCGTGCCGCTGCTGCTGTTCACGTTCGCGTTCCTGAGTCGCAGCCGCATGCGAAATGTCCCCGCCATCGCGTTCGCCGTGGTCGGCGTCATCGTGGCGATCCCCAACCTGCTGACGCTGACCGTCGTCATCGGCGGCGGCAACGGTGCACACGCGGGTGAACGCATCTTCGACGTCGACGCACCCGGTTTCCGCGCCGCCACCGCGTGGGGCGTGATCATCGGCGTCATCCTCGCGATCGCCGTCGGCTGGTTCATCTGGCGCTACCGGCGGCGTGGCCGGGAGCTCGCGGCGACCCGCCCCAAGAAAGACAAGAAGAAGAAGTGATGGTCGGGCTGACCCGCCGCTGACAAGATCAACCCGCCACCTCTTCGAGGCGGCGGGTTGATCGTTCGAGGGCGATTGTGGTCAGTCGGCCAGCCCGGCATCCTTGCTGCCATAGGTCTCGCGCAGTTTCGGCTTCACGACCTTGCCACCCGCGTTGCGCGGAAGCTCGTCGATGATGACGAGATCCTTGGGGTGCTTGAACCGTGCCAGGTTCTCGTTGAGGTGGGCCTCCAGGTCGGCCAGGGTCAGATCGGTGACGCCGTCGGCCAGGACCACGACGGCGACCGGCACCTCGCCCCACTTCTCGTGTGCGCGACCGATGATGGCGGCCTCCATGATCGCCGGGTGGCCGTAGAGGACGTTCTCGACCTCGGCGCAGTAGATGTTCTCGCCGCCGGAGATGATCATGTCCTTCGCGCGGTCGACGACGTAGAGAAACCCGTCCTCGTCCTCGCGCACGAGATCGCCGGAATGGAACCAGCCGCCGCGGAACGCTTCCGCGGTGGCTTCGGGCTTGTTCCAGTAGCCCTTCATCAGGTTGGGCCCGCGGTAGACGATCTCCCCCACCTCGCCGGGCTTCACGTCGTTCATCAGCGGGTCGACGATTCGCGCGGTCACCGCGGGCACCACCTTGCCGATCGAACCCTGTTTGCGCAGTGCGTCCTTCCCCTCCAGGATCGTCGTCACCGGGGACATCTCGGTCTGTCCGAACGCGGTCATGTTGAGCGCGTCGGGGAAGGCCTCGCCCATCGCGTTGAGGACGGTGTCCGACGCCGGGGCGGCACCCCAGCTGATGTTGCGCAGGCGGAGCTTTCGCGGTCGCGCCTTCTGGGCTGCGCACACCGCTTGCCACTGGGCGGGCACCATGAACACCGAGGTGGTGCCTTCTCTTTCGAGGGTGTCGAGCATGGCGTCGGGGTCGAAGGCGCCGAGCGGGTGGATGACGGCGCGGATGCCGCGGTAGAAGACCGGGGCGAACGCGGCCAGGCCGGCGATGTGGAACATCGGCGGGACCACCGACGCCACGTCGTCGGCATCGGCCGACGCGGTGGTGGCCATCGTGGTCACCGCCTGCGCATGGAAGTTCTGGTGGGTCAGCATGGCGCCCTTGGGCTTTCCGGTGGTGCCCGAGGTGTACATGATCGCCGCGACGGTGTCTTCGGGGACATCGACCGCCGGCAGGTCCGCGTCGCCCTCGGCGAGGAGGCCTTCGTACTCCAGATGCTGCGGGTTCTCGCTGCCGTCGGCGACGATCAGGGTGTCGATCCCGCCGGTGGACGCACTCACGGCATCGGCCAGCGGCGCGAGGAGCTTCTCGGTCACGATGACTTTGGCGCCGCTGTCGGCGACGAGGTAGGCGACCTCGGCCGGGCTCATCCGGATGTTCACCGGAACCGGGATGGCGCCGATCAGCGTCGCACCCAGGACGGCCTCGACGTATTCGGTCCGGTTGAGCAGCACCATCAGGATGCGATCGCCGAACTGCACACCGAGTCGGCTGAGCGCCGTACCGAACGCCCGTGACCGGTCATCGAGTTGCTTCCACGTCGTGGACTTGTCCAGGTAGGTGATCGCCACGTTGTCCGGCGTCATCAGCGCATGTCGGTGAACCTGGTTGTTCCAGTGGTTGCGGCGTGACCGGTAGGGCTCGGTGGTCAGGTCGGCGGCGGCTTCGGTGGTTGCAGTCATTCACTGGCTCCCGTGTCGATCGTGCGATGGTCGACATTGTTGTCTGCGTCACACCCTACGCAGACTCACCGGGTAGCTCGCGAGATTTCGCCGGGTCAGTCGGACAGACCGGCGTCCTTGCTGCCGAAGCGCTGGCGCAGCACGGGTTTCGTGACCTTGCCCCCGGCGTTGCGCGGCAGTTCGCCGACGATGACGAGGTCTTTGGGTGCTTGAACCGCGCCAGGTGCTCGTTCAGATGAGGCTCCAGCTGGGCCAGGGTCAGATTGCCGACGCCCTCGGCGAGGACGACGACGGCGACGGGCACCTCGCCCCATTTCTGGTCCGCCCGGCCGATGACCGCGGCTTCGGCGACACTCGGGTGGCCGTAGAGGACGTTCTCGACCTCGGCGCAGTAGATGTTCTCGCCGCCGGAGATCACCATGTCCTTGGCGCGGTCGACCACGAAGAGGAATCCGTCCTCGTCTTGGCGGACCAGGTCGCCGGAGTGGAACCAGCCGCCGCGGAACGCCTCGGCGGTCTCCTCAGGCTTGTTCCAGTACCCCTTCATCAGGGTCGGGCCGCGATAGACGATCTCCCCCACCTCGCCGGGCGCGACGTCGTTCATCAGCGGGTCGACGATGCGCGCGGTCACCGCGGGCACCACCTTGCCGATCGATCCGATCATCCGCAGGGCGTCCTTGCCCTCCAGGATGCAGGTCACCGGCGACATCTCGGTTTGCCCGAACGACGTCATGTTGAGAACTCCGGGGAACGTTTCGTTGATGGCGTCGAGGACGGTGTCCGACGCCGGGGCCCCGCCCCAGCTGAGGTGACGCAACCGGAGTTCCCGGGGGCGCGCCCGTTGCGCGGCGCAGACCGCCTGCCACTGCGCGGGCACCATGAACACCGAGGTCGATCCCTCCCGCTCGAGGGTGTCGAGCATGGCGTCGGGGTCGAAGGAACCGAGCGGATGGATGACCGCGCGGATGCCGCGGTAGAAGACCATCGCGAAGGTGGCGAGGCCGGCGATGTGGAACATCGGCGGGACGATCGACGCCACGTCACCGGTCCGTGGATTCGTGGTGGAGATCGACGTGACGGCCTGCGACTGGAAGTTCTGATGGGTGAGCATCGCGCCCTTGGGCCGGCCGGTGGTGCCCGAGGTGTACATGATGATCGCGACGGCGTCCTCGGGGACGTCTACCAGCGGAAGGTCCGACGGGTCCTCGGCGACGAGGTCCTCGAACGAGAGATGTTCGGGTGTGTCGCTCTCGCCGACGACGATCACCGTGTTCGTGCCGCCGTCCAGGGCGCGTGCGGCATCGACGACGCCGGTCAGCGCCGTCTCTGTGACGACGACGGCCGCGCCGCTGTCGGTCATGAGGTAGGCGAGCTCGGCGGGACTCATGCGGATGTTGACGGGCACCGCGATCGCCCCGATCAGGGTCGCTCCCAGAATCGCCTCGGCGTATTCGGTGCGGTTGAGCAGCGCCATCATGACCCGGTCGCCGAATCCCACACCGCGTCGACTCAACGCCGCGGCGAAGGCACGGGACCGGTCCTCGATCTGCTTCCACGTGCGGGTCTCGTCGAGGTAGGTGATCGCGGGCTCGGCGGGGGTCATCAGCGCGTGCCGGCAGACCTGGTTGTTCCAGTGATTGCGGCGTGAGCGATAGGGCTCGGAGGTCAGGTCGGGGATGACCTCGGCGATTGCGGTCATTACGGCCTCCCTACGGTGGCGGACACCCGTTGTCCGACTTGTCGTTCCGAGTCATCACCCTAGGCCGTGAGCCTGCGGAAAGCGCTGTGCGGCCGATGATTTGCACCTATGGCAGGGTTAGTCGACTCCTATGACCCCGGCCTCGTCCGTTGCGCCGGCGTCCGCTGCGGCGTGAATCGCATCAGCACAAGTGGTCCACACGGCGGCGTAACCAGTCGCGGACACGCGGGTCACGCGACAGCACTGCGGCACGCTCGAAGTGGTGCCGTGCGGCCGCCGCAGACCCGGTGCGGGAGAGGAGATCCGCTCGTGTGGCGTGAAACGGCTGGAAGTCGTCGAGATCGTGCTCTGCTTCGAGTCGGTCGAGCAGAGCCAGACCTTCGGCTGGTGACCCCGCGCGCCCCACGATCGCGGCGTGAGCCACCTGTGCACCCACGGTCGGGGTGACGATGACGAGGGCGGCCGACAATGTCCGCAGAGCGTCCCAGTCGACGACGCCGGTGCGTGCGCGGTCGTTGTGAACCGACTGCATCGCGGCCTCGAGCTGGAACCGTCCCATCGGAGCGCCGAGGGCGGCGGCACGCCGGAGCATCGCTTCGCCGTCGCGGATCAGGTCTCCGTTCCACAGTTCTGGGTCCTGTTCCTCCAGCGGGACGAACGATCCGGTGCGGGCAGGGACGCGTGCCGACGAGAGGGCGATGAGAGCGGCCAGGCCCCACGCCTCGGGCTCATCATCGAGGAGGTCGGCGAGCGTCACCGCCAGATACAGCGCCTCCCCGGCCATCGAGTCGACGGCGTCGGTACCGGAGCCGGCCGGATCGTCCCAGGCGATTGCGAAGCACCCGTAGATCGCCTCGAGAACGGCGGACAGACGTGCCGGCATGGCCGCGCGGCCGGGAACGACGAACGGGATGCGGGCGTCCCGGATACGTCGCTTCGCGCGTACGAGACGTTGCGCCATCGTCGCGGGGGCCACCGCGAACGCCGCGGCGACATCGGCTGCCTCGAATCCGAGCACCGCCTGCAACATCAGCGGTGTCCGGATGGCCGGGTCGATCGCCGGGTGTGCACACGTGAACAGCAGCTCGAGTCGTTTGTCGCCGATCGCATCGGGGTCGAGGTCGTCGATGGGTGTCACTACTGCCTCCCCGACGTTGTCGGCCCGATCGTCGAAGTCGACCGACTTCCGGTATGCGGCGGATTTCCAGACATCACGCTGGTGGTTGCGGGCAACGGATAGCAGCCACGCGGTCGGTTTCTCCGGCGTGCCGTGCTCGGGCCACGTGCTCAGCGCGCGTTCGAAGGCGGTCGACAACGCGTCCTCGGCGAGTGCGAGGTCGCCGGATGCGGCGGCGAGAAGCGCTACCAGCCGCGAATACGACTCGCGTGCGGCATGATCGGCGGCGGCGTGCGCCCCGTCCCGGGTCATCGGTACGGCATCATCCGTTGGGGGTCCAGGCCCCGTTCACGGTGTAAGTGGCACCGGGACGGATCTCGATGACACCCCAGTCGATCGGAGGCGCCTGACTTGCCCAGTCGATGGCGGCATCCAGGTCATCGACATCGATGACGATCGTTCCGCCGAGTTGCTCCTTGGTGTCTGCGAAGGGCCCGTCCTGGACGACGAGCTCGCCGCCGACCTTCCGGATCGTCGTGGTGGCGGACGAATGCCGTAGCACTTCGGCAGTCACGAGGACTCCGGCGTCCTGCAGCGCACGGGTGTACGCCGAGAATGCGGCCTGCCCGGCCTGGATGGCTTCCTCGCCGAGCGTCGAGGCGTCGTGCTCGGGGTAGTGCAACAAGATTGAGTAGTGCATGGTCGACCTCCTGATCACCAGGACCGGCTCTCGGTCCGTGTGAGGAGATGACGAGCGTGCGACCCGTCGATCGACAGCCTACGACCGTTCGATCAGATTCCGCGCCGATCCGCCCGGACCGCGGCATCCGGCCACATCGGCGGACACGGAGTCCCCGGTGTGGTCGCGAGTTCGAAATGCCACCACTCGTTGACGAAGGTCCGGCACAGCCCCCACAGGTGACCGTTGCGTTCGAGCCAGGCCGCACCGTCCCACGGGCCGACGTCGACCGCCTCGCCGCGAACGTGCGGTGACTCTTCGGCGGGCAGGACCCAGCGTCTGGCGGCCTCGGGACTGCCATAGGTGGCGATCGCGTTCCGCCAGAGCTGCCGTTGCTCGGCATCCGACCGCTTCCCCGAGGTGATCCAGATCGGAACACCCTGCGTCCGAGCCTCGTTCGAGGCGAGCGTGTACGACGCGGCGAGGCCGGGAGCCAGGCCTTGTGTCCCTGGGGCAAGGACCGTGGGCGCTGCCGCCGCCGAACCGACTCCGAGCACGGCAGACGCGGCGGCGCCTGCGGCGAGTGCGGCGCCCATCAGTCGAGACGCGAGGTTGCTCATCAGACCAGTGAACCGTACGACTGACCCGGGCTGCGGGTACCGGTCTGCGGCGTTACCGTCGATGTGTCGGAGCCGTCGAAGCCAAGGGGGCCGACATGAGGAAACGACTGATCATCTGCTGCGATGGCACCTGGAAATCGGCCAAGGATCCGCGGATCTCCAACGTGGAGAAGATCGCTCGCGCCGTGAAGACCGACGCCGTCGACGGCGCGGTCCAACTCGTCCACTACGTCAATGGGGTCGGTACGGGTTCCTCGTGGTCCGACCGCGTCTTCGGGGGCGCCTTCGGTCGTGGTCTGGACGCGAATCTTCTTGACGCGTACCGGTTTCTCGTCCTCAACTACGAGCCCGATGACGAGATCTTCGTGTTCGGGTTCAGTCGGGGCGCGTATACCGCGCGGAGTCTGGCCGGGATGATCGGCAAGGTCGGTCTGATCACGCCACGCCAGTTGGCCGAGGACTCCACCAGCAACTTGTTCGAGAAGGCCTTGGAGCTGTACCGGGACAAGAAGAAGTTCCCGGCCCTCGGACGCGAGGTGCCCATCGCCTTCATCGGGGTGTTCGACACCGTGGGCGCTCTCGGCGTACCCGGAATCACGCGGCACAAGCACAAGTTCCACGATGTGCATCTTGGAAAGAAGGTCGACGTCGCCCGGCAGGCGCTGGCGATCGACGAGTGCCGCCTGACCTTCGATCCGTGTGTCTGGGAAAAGGCCGACAACACGCAGACGGACGTGAAACAGGTCTGGTTCGAGGGTGTCCACTCCGACATCGGCGGTGGCCTCGAGATCGTCGAACCGTCCGAGCTGACCTTGGCCTGGATGGTGCGGGAGGCGACGCTGCGTGGTCTCGAGTTTTCCTATGACCGGTTCACCGCCATCCGGCAACCGGTCGATCCGGCGTGCCCCGAGTATGCCGCCAACAGGTCGATGAACGCCGCGTACCAGATCGTCAACCTGGCCAAACTCGCGATCGGGCCATTCCGACTGCACGGCACCACCATTCGGCATCGACTCCAGCGACGCCGGCTCGAGATCGAGAAGGACCCGGCGACCCCGCTGCTGATTGCCGAACCCGCGCTGACCCGGTGGGAGTCCGATCAAGACGGTCGGCGACGGAAGGCGCCGAACATCGGATGGTGGGTTGCCACGTTCCAGGGCGACCCCGACGCGCTGCGAGCACGGGTCGTCGAGATCCCGCCGCTGACCAAGCCGCTCGTCGGGGTGTGACCGCGCGGATGCCGATCAGGCGTCCTTGATCGCGGCGATCTGGATCAGGTTTCCGCAGGTGTCGTCGAAGACGGCCACCACCGCAGTGCCGATGTCGGTCGGTTCCTGGGTGAAGACGACGCCTTGTTCCCTGAGTCGCCGGTACTCGGCCTCGACGTCGTCGACGGTGAACTGCGCCAACGGGATCCCGTCTTCGACGAGCGCATCCCGGTAGGGCTTCACCGCCGGATGCCCGGCCGGCTCCAGTAGGAGTTCGGCGCTCTCGGGCGCTTCGGGCGACCTCACGGTGAGCCACCACGTGTTCTCCCCCATCGGGATGTCGTGATGTTTGGTGAAGCCCAGTACGTCGGTGTAGAAACTCAGCGCCTTGCGCTGGTCGTCGACGAAGATCGAGGTCAACGTGATTCTCATGTCATGCCTTTCGTGTCACCGGCCACCGTCTGGCGATGTCCGCCAGTGGTGCCGGATCAAAGTAGTGGAACTTGGCGCGTCCGCGCTTCGCTGTGTGAACCAGCCCGGCGGCCTCGAGAACGCCCAGATGCTGCGAGATGGCCTGGCGGGTCAGGCTCAAGCCCCGCTTCGTGGTGAGTCGTCCGCAGATCTCGAACAGCGTCTGACCGTCACGGTCGGCGAGTTCGTCGAGGATCGCACGCCGCGTCGGATCGTCGAGAGCATGGAATACGTCTGCCACACCTGACGATAGGCAAGCGCACGCTTGCATGTCAACGATGCTGCGATCGGTTCTGCCGCCGACCAGCTCGCCGCGGTTGCGTAGAATCGACTTGTATCACTGGGTTTGACAACTGGGTGTATCAGATCGGCCCGGGGATCAGATCCGGTTCGGCCGCCGCCCTCACCTCGGGAGCGTCGGTGGTCAAGCACGAGGAAGGTACTCATGACCAAGCCCGTCAACCTGGCTCCCATGATGGTCCCCGCGACCACGAGCGGTGCGATCCGGTCCCCCAAGACCGCTGAGCTGGTGGCACGCACCCTGCGTCGGATGATCGTCGACGGTCGGCTCAAGGACGGCGATTTCCTCCCGCACGAAGCCGATCTCATGGCGCACTTCCAGGTGAGCCGCCCGACGCTGCGTGAAGCGGTCCGCGTCCTCGAGTCCGAGCGGCTGGTCGAGGTGCGTCGCGGTTCGCGTACTGGTGCCCGGATCCGTGTCCCCGGCCCCGAGATCGTCGCGCGTCCGGCAGGACTGTTGCTGGAGCTGTCCGGGACCACGGTCGCCGAAGTCATGCGGGCCCGCGAGGTCATCGAACCCGCAGCCGCGGAGATGCTCGCGGAGACCGGTGACACCAATGCGTTCGACGAACTCCAGGCGATCATCGACAACGAACTCGACGAGGCCTTCGAGAACGGCACCATGGCCCAGGCATCGGTCTGGTTCCACCGCCGGATTGTCGAGCTGTCCGGTAACTCGGCAATGGAAATGATCGCGGGCATGCTCAGCGAGATCGCCGAGCGCCACATCGCCAACACCATCGACGACGACCCGATGCCGCGCGCGCAGTACACCAAGCTCATCCGCTCCTACCAGAAGCTCGTCGACCTCGTCCGCGCCGGCGACGGCGCCGAGGCCGCAGCCCACTGGCAGCGTCACATGAAGAACTCCAACCAGGCGCTCCTCGCCGGACACGAGACCACCCGTGTCCGGGACGTGATGGACTGAAGCCCGCCATTGTCGACGACCAGGGCGACGAGGTGCCGCGACGGTCGGCCCGGCGAGATCATCTTGCGTCCGCGTCGCTCCCGCTCATCATGTTCGAGGGTTACCGGCGTCGTCCGGGGGCCACCCCCGCCGCAATCCTTGGTCACACACCGTGACATCAAGGTGGCCGCGATCCTCGTCGACGGTCGACGCTGACCGAGAACGTGTCGTGCGCCTGGTCGCTGGACAAGCTCATCAATCAGACGGTCCGACTGTCGGATCTGTTTCGCAAGCACATGTTCGGGTGCTTCATCGAAGACCAGCACGGCATCGACACCGCTACGCGGTGGGAGTCGACAACATCACCTGGGAATGCGACTACGACCGGAACGCCGCGGAACAGTTGTTACGACGCCGGATCGAAGCGATGAAAGCCGCGCGCGAGTTATCTCGAGGGGTAGCGGCGCGCAACCGGATTGATGTCGCGTGCGAACTCAACCCGGCTGCACGACCTCGATCGAAGTCGTTGAGCCGCATCGAAGTCGCCCGCGACTTCATTTCGACGGATGTAGGCCCACTCGCTCCCTGCGGTGCGACGAACGAAGTCCGGCAACCCCACTCGCTCCCTGAGGTGCGACGAGCGATAGCGAGGAGCCACGAAGGGCCGGCGACCGTACCTCACCAGGTCTTCGTGGCTCGTCGCTCACGCTCCTCGCACCTCAGACATCAGGAGTGGTATCCCCAAGTGCATCGGACTATTCCGACGTGGCCGCCTTGTACGCCCCATGAAACGTCATCGGCACGTGATGCCGGAGCGTGGCGATGGCGACCGGGCCCGCGCTCGGGCGTTCGGCGTTCAACACGATCAACCGGGATCGCTTGTCCGACGGCCGGTGTTCGAGGCTGAGCAACCAGCCGCGACCCTCGCCCGGGTTCTCGGGATCCTCGGCGAACAGGGGCTCGCACACGGTGTTGCCCGGCGTGGTGTAGCGATCCTGCGCTCCGGTCGTCGTGTCGACGGTCGTGATCGAATCAGGGTCGCCCCCGCGTACGGCGGCCTCCGCCAAGTACGTGTAGCGGTGAGCGGTGGTCACGAACCGCGAATCCACCTGCGGGAACTCGCATCCGAGTTCGTTGAGCGGATCACGCACAACGGCTTCGGTGTTGCGGTTGATCCGCAGCCTGGTGAGGGTTCCGCCGAATGCGGGTCCGGCCTTGTCGCGGAAGTTGCACAGGTAGTTGTTCCACTGCGTCCATCCGCCGGTCGCGTCGTGGGCGACGATGTCGACGACGGTCTCGGGTCCGGCTTCGTAGGCGTTCGCCACATGGAAGTGGAACAGCGAATCCGTCTCGATGCGTGTGGCCTTCCCACCGTCACGCGGTACGAGGACGATGGTCGTGCCCAACTCCGGTTTGTACGAGAGCGCCTCACCGAACGGGCGCATCCCCAATGCGACCGGGATGGGCCGGCTGACGACCAGCGGTCCGAGCACGAAGACCAGGTGACGTTCGGTGAGCGCGAAGTCGTGCACGAAACCGAGCTTGGGGATCGGCACCGTGCCGACGTTGTGCAGGCGTTTGGACTTGTCGAGCCGGTAGCAGCGGATCATCGGCCTCGGGAAGAAGTCGAGTCCGAAGTTGAAGACGTCACCGGTGTTCGGGTCGATCTTGGGGTGTGCGGAGAACGCACCGATGCGTTTGAGGGCGCCGTCGAAGGATTCGCTGCCGTACGTCTCGAGCGTCTCGGCGTCGAGGCGGTGCGGTCGTCCGCCTTCCCACAGCGTGTAGAGCACGTCGTCGTGGACGAGAACGCTGGTGTTGGAGAGATTCTCGGGAAACTTCAGCGCGTTGGCCAGCGGCCCGCCGACGCGTTGGGTGTTGAACCCTTTCGGCGGCAGTTGGGTCTCGTTGGCGCGCTTGAAGCTACGTGTACGGACATAGCGATTGCGGTAGTGGACGCAGTCGGGCGAGATGTCGAAACGGGACACCATGCCGTCGCCGTCGAAGATGTGGGTCATCGGATGTCCACCGATCTCGAAGCGACCGGGTCCGATGCGGAAGAGGACGCCACGCAGGGAGGACGGGATCTGACCCTCGATGTCGTCGATCTCGTAGTCGAACTCTTCGTGCTGAGAATCCCACGGGGATTCTCCACCGGTCTCACGTGAAGGCGCCCGGGTCGGGACTGATACAGACATGGCTCAAGAGTCTCACGCTTGAGACAAATTCCGCAAGGGTGTTTCACATGGGGTGATCTAGGATGGCGGAATGTCGAGCGGCGAAGACCTCACGAGTGCGGCGCGCGCGGTCGCGCGTCGTGTCGGTGTCGGTGCGCTCACGCTGGCCGCGGTCGCCAAGGAGGCCGGCATCAGCCGGGCCACCATCTATCGCCGGTACGCATCCCGCGATCAGTTGATCTCGGCCATCGTCTCCTCCGAGTTGGATGCACTCGAGCGGGTCATGTTGAGCCGTCTGCGGTTTGCCGACGATCCGCGGGACACGATCTACATGCTCGTCCGCGAGGTGCTCGACTACAACGCCAACAACGAGCTGGTCCAGGCCGCTCTACGGTACGACGCGGCGTCGTTGACCCCCTGGCTGATCCGGCGCGAGGGCCACCCGACACTGATCGACATCGTCACCGACCGCGCGCTGGCGTTCATCACCGAATCACCGGTTGCCCGATACCTGTCCCCCAGCCCCGAGGCCGCCGTCGAGTTCATGGTCAGCTCGGTGTGCGCCGAGCTCCTGTCCCCCGCCCGGTTTCTCACCCATGCCGACATCGCCAACCGGATCACCGATGCGATCTACCGGCCGCAGTCCGACACCGCCTGAGCCGAGGCCCTCTGGCGCGACGGTCGACGAGTCGGCGACGCGCTTCCGTGGGCGTCTAGGCGCGTGCCGTCCCAAGGTAGGCCTCCTCGATCCGCTCGATGTCGGTCGCGAGCGCCGAGGCCGAATCCTCCAGGCCGACTTCGCCATGGACAAGGACCACGGCACGGTCGGCGATGCCGAGAGCCAGCCGCACGTGCTGTTCGACGAGGATCACCGCGGTCTTCTCGGTATCGGCGACGTCGCGCAGAACGGGCAGGATCGATTCGACGACGATGGGTGCGAGGCCCATGCTCAGTTCGTCGATCAGCAGCACCTTCGGGTTCTGCAGCAGTGCACGGGCGATGGCCAGCATCTGCTGCTCTCCGCCGGACAGGTCCCCGGCCGCCACCGTCAGTCGTTTGGTCAGCGACGGGAAGTGGCCGAGCACGTTGTCGACGGCCTCAGCACGCGCCCGTCCCCGCAGACGTGTTGCCAGGTGCAGGTTCTGTCGGGTGGTCAGGCGGCGGAACAGCGCCCGGTCGTCGGGCACGAGGACAAGTCCGGCACGGACCGCCGCGCGCGCGTCGCCCGGACGCACCGACTGTCCGGCGACCGTGACCTCACCACCGAGACGCGGCATCAATCCTGCCAGGGTCGTCAGCAGAGTTGTCTTCCCGGCACCGTTCGGTCCCAGCAGGGCGACGATCTCACCCGCGTTCACGGACAGCTCGAGGCCGTGAACACACGGGTTCCCTCGGCTGTATCCGGCGTCGAGGCCGTGGCATTCCAGCACCGTCACGACATCTCCTTCATTGGTTCGGGTTCAGCTGCCATCGCCGACGACGGGGTGCCCAGATAGGCCCCGACGACGGCCGGTGACGTGCGTATCTCATCGGGGGTGCCGTCGGCGATAACGGCGCCGAGGTCGAGCACGATCACCCGATCGCAGAGGCTCAGCACGAGGTCCATGTCGTGATCGACAAGGACCATCGAGACCCCATGTGCGCGAGCCGCTCTCAACCGGTCACCCAGCCATCGGCTCTCGGTGCTGTCGAGTCCGGCCGCCGGCTCGTCGAGGAGCGCGACCCTCGGTTGACCGGCGAGCACCCGTGCGACCGCGACCAACTGGCGCTGTCCCTGTGAGAGGTCGGCGGCCGGGACCTCGCAAAGGTGATCGATCTCGAGCATCTGCAACACCTTTCGCACGTTGTCCGACGTGTCGCCGGGTGCGCGCTGTGCCGCGATGGCCAGGTTTTCGGCCACCGACAGTTCGCCGTAGAGCTCGATGTCCTGGAAGGTGCGGCCGAGTCCCGCGCGGCTGCGACGGTGTGGCGCCAGACCGTCGATGGACGCGCCGTCGAGCGACACCGTGCCGTCGGCAGGTGCGAAGCCGCTGATGGCGTCGATCAACGTGGTCTTGCCGGCACCGTTCGGTCCGATCAGTCCCACGATCTCGCCGGCCCGGACGTCGAAGCCGACGTCGCGGACGGCGGTGACCGCGCCGTAGCGAACGGTGACGTCGCGGATGGAGAGGATGACCGAGCCGGTTGGCGGCGCGGGTGTATCGGCAACCGGCGTTGCAGGTGGTTCCACCGGGTGCTCGGCGGCGGGCCGTGCGGTGCGTCGACCCGGGTACGGCAACGTGTGGAGATAGCCGACCAGGCCGTCGGGGTTGGTGACGACGGTGAGCACCAACAGGATGCCGCTGACGAGCATGTAGTAGTCGCCGAAGGATGCGTATTTGTCGACGGCGAAGTACATCACGCCGCCGGGTGCGATGACGCCGGCCAGGATCGCCCCGGAGATCGAGGTGACGCCCGCGACATAGGTCACCGCGAACAGGCCGATGCCGGCGAACACGGCGTATGTCCCGGCGGTGGCCAGGGTCTGCTGATACGCGAGCAGCGCGCCCCCGAGTCCGGCCAGGAAGGAGGCGATCGCGAAGGCGAACAGTTTGGTGACGCCGACGTTGATACCGGCTGCGGCCGCGGACCGTTCGTTGGCGCGGACCGCGAGCATCGACGCGCCCAGCCCACTTCGTCGCAGCGCCGCGACGCCGTAGGCGACGACCGTCAGGACGACGAGGCACAGGATGCCGAACGCGAGACGCGGATAGCCCTCGCCCGCACCGATGCCGAGGTCGATGCCGAAGATCGACGGCGAATCGACCGGTGCGCCTTGCAGACCGCCGTTCAGGGACGGGTTGCGGAACCAGAATGCCTCGCAGAAGACCGCCAGGGCGAGGGTCGCGACCATGAGCGGCAGGCCACGCACTCGGAGGGCCGGCAGCCCCACGATCACGCCGATGACCATCGCAGCGCAGGCGGCGAGAAGAGGTGCGAGCGGGAACGGCAGGTTGAGGTCCTCGGTCAGCCTGCTCAGCGCGTACGCTCCCACGCCCGCCAGGGTCAGTTGGGCCAGCGACACCTGCCCGGCGTACCCGGTGACCACGACCTGGGAGAGCGCGATGATCCCGTAGATCATCGTGGCGATCACCGCCAGACGGAGAGAGCCGGACGTGGCGAGCAGGGCGATGACGGCGACGACGACGCCGATGATCCCGGGGACCAGCAGATGTTCGGGACGAGGTGAGCGGCCGAGGTCCTGGCGGATGACTGCTCCGCGTCCGGGCAGCGGTTGACCGCGGATGAGGAGGAACGCGATGATCAGGATCAGTGGAACCGCCTCTGCGACACCGGCGTCGGGCATCCAGTCCCAGGTCGCCTGGAGTTTGGTGGCCTCCGACTGGAGCATGCCGATGACGAGTCCCGCGCCGACCGTCACCGAGATCGCGGTGAAGTTGCCGACCAGCGCCGCGGCCAGTGCCGGCACGATGAACATCGTGTAGGCGACCGGATTGAGGGGCACGATCGGGGCGATGAGCACGCCGCCCAGGCCTGCGGTCGCCGATGACAATGCCCAGTTGGCGATGGCGATACGGTCCGGGGAGAGACCGGTGACGAGTGCACCCTTCTCGGATTCGGCGGCCGCCTCTGTAGCGACGCCGAAGCGGGTGTAGCGCAACACGAGTCCGGCGCAGATGGCGAGCCCGACGATGACGACGGCGAGCAGCAGCCGGTCGGTGGGCACCGCACTGGAGCCGATCTTGAAGGTGTCGACCTTGAAGATCGGGCCGACGCTGGGGGTGTTCTCTCCTACGCGCAGGGCGATGAGCGCCTGGATGACCAGCATCAGCCCGATAGCCGCGACCGCCTTGGCCAGAGCCGGTGCGGCGCGCATCGGCCGGAAGACGAGCAGGTAGAGGATGATGCCGAGGATCGCGGCGATCACCACGGAGATCAGCACGGCGACAGCGACTCCCACATCCGAACCCAGCGAGATGGTCGTCGGGAAGCCGGGTATGGGGTTGAGGAGTTCACCCTGACGCAGGAAAGCGTAGGTGTAGGCGGCGTACAGGGCCACCGCGCCGGTGGCGAAGTTGACCACGCCGGAGCTCTTGAAGGTCATCACCAGGGCAAGACCGAGTGCGGCGAAGACGGCCCCGTTGCCGAGGCCGAGAACCAGGAACGCTAGATGGTCAGTCATGGAACTCCTCGATCGGGGCCACGCCGGAGTGTGGCCCCGATCTGGTCGGAATCAGTTGTTGGTGACGACGGTGTTCTCGAGCTTGGCGTCCGAGGTCACGTCGCTGACCAGGATCGCCTTGCTGCACAGGGACGTCAGCGGCGGGAAGGCTTGGCCGTTGCAGGTGAACGTGATGCCCGGGGCGGCAGGGAGCGGAACGTCCTTGGCCTCGGACAGCGCGTTCTTGAACGTCTGGGCGTCGACGGCTCCCTCGAGGCCGTTGAGTTCACCGAGTGCGGCGACGACCTGGTAGCCGATGTAGGCCAGACCGGCGGGATCGGTGTCGGGGGCGTACTGCGCCATGACGCTGCGATACTGGGTGACGCTCGGGTCGTCGGAGCTGAGGTTGACGGTGGTGAACGCCTTGGATCCGGCGACGGCCTCGTTGCCGACGGCGTCGAGGACAGGCTTGTCGAGGCAGCTGGCAATCAGGTACTTGGTGGCGTCTGGTGCGACGGTCTGCAGAGTCTTGAGCACCGAGATGCACTGGCGGGTGTCGCCGAGGATGCTGACGGCGTCGGGGTTGTCGGCGAGACCGGCGGTGATCTGCGGGGTCACGTCGGCGGCGCCGGTCGGGATCGTGACGACGTTGAGTGCCACGCCGGCGCGCTGGAACATCGGATCACCAAGAGCTTTGACGGACGCGGCGGCGTCGCCGGAGTCGCCGATGATGAGGGTGACCTTCTTGAGGCCGTCCTTGGCAGCGGTGGCGGCCTGGCCGGCGAGCACCGCGACGATGCCGCCGGAGAGCATGAACGAGCCGGGTGTGGCCATCTCGGCCTGCGAGACCGGAGCCTGAGCGACGTAGGGGATCCCGGCGCCGGCGACGATCGGCAGCATCACGGCACCCTGAGCACCAAGCGGCGACACGACGACCGAAACCTTCTCCTCAACCATCTGGTTGGCGCACTTGGTCGCCGAGGCGGGCTCCTCCTGCTGCTTGCACACCACGAGGTCGATCTTGTGCCCGCCGATTCCGCCACCGTTGTTGTTGAGGTACTCGACGGCCGCTTCGCCACCTTCGCGCACCATCGGCGTCGTCACCGCACCGCCTTCGGGCGTGATGAAGCCGATCTTGACCGGGTCGCCGGTTGCCGCGTTGCTGGGCAGCGAGCTGGTCTCCCCGGCGCTCGAACTCTCGGAACTGTCGTCGGCGCAGGCCGTGAGGGCGCCGAGAGTCAGGACGCTCGCGCAGCCGAGGACGGCGGTCGTACGTGCGACGCGTTTGAGTGCAACTGGTGATTTCAACTGCGATCCCTTCGATAGGAGTTGACGCCCGCCTGATGATGTTGCGCGAGCAGGAGGTGAGCTGTGGTCGGCGTCGTGGTGACTGTAAACCCGGATGATGTCGGGTATGAGTGCTTTCGGGAAAGTGCGGTGGGCTTCAGTTCTAGTGCAGCACAGTGTTTTACAGATGCGCGCGTACGACAAACACGACAACTGACGCCACCCCTGTCGACCGGGTGGCCGGTGCCGGCACACGTCATTCCGTCCGAGTGGCGTCACCTGATTCCCGCGAGGCTGCCACCCCGCCCCCGCTAGCCGAGCGACACGATCACCGCCGCCCTAGCCCTGCCGGCCGAGTGGCAGCAACCGGGATCACCACCGCCGCTCCACCCTGCCGGCCGAGTGGCGGCAATCGCGATCACCACCGCCGCCCCACCCCGCTGGCCGAGTAGCGTCGACCGAGCGCAGCGAGGACGCCGCGTATCGAGGTCACCGTGTCCCACATCACACTGGACTTCAAGGCAAAAGTTAGACCACCATCCAGAAATCGGTGGCCGAATGTAAGAATTGGTCCCTAGGGCGCCACCCGGCCGCTCGACGACCCGACGGAGGCACACCGATGACCGAGGTTGCGCACGTCGGACGTCGTGAACGGAACAAGCAGCAGACGCGCGATCGGCTGCTTTCCGCCGCTCGTGAACTTCTCGCGACGCGAGGCACCGATGCGACCGTCGAGGAGATCGCGGAACGCGCCGAGGTCTCCCGGGCAACCTTCTTCAACTACTTCCCCAGCAAGGACGACCTCGTCAGTACGCTGTACGCCGAACTCATGGGCGTCTTCGGGCGGGTCGTCGACTCGATGCTGCGACGGCCGGTCAGCACCCACGACCGGGTGGTCGGAGTCTTCATCGACTTCGCCCAGTCGTCGATGGCCGATCCCGACTACATGCGTGTTGTGACCGGGGAGATCGAGCGACTGGCGACGGCGTCGGAGGGACTGAGCGAGCGCAGCCACCTGTTCACCGCGCAGGTGCGGCGCCTGTTGGAGCCCGGCCTGGAACAAGGCGATCTGCGCACCGATCATCCGGTGGAGTTCCTGGCCCAGATGGTAGCGGCGATCTACCTGTCGACGATGCGCTACTGGCGGATCGACCCCGACCTCGACATCACCGAAACCTTTGAACGCGCAGGGCGATACGCGGCCGAATCGATCGTTCCGCGCTGAGGGTCACCCGTCGCCCGGTCGCGGCACCTCGGTTTCCCAGCGCACACGACGCTCGTCGTCGGTCTGCTCCCACCAAGGAGTGCCACGCTCCCCCAAGGCGACTTTCGCAGCCTGGACGCCCGCACGGGATTCCGGTGCACCCTTCGTGCGTTTCACATCCCGTCGCCACGCCATCAGGATCGACTGGAGTTCGGACCGTCGTTCGTCCGGGATGAGCGGATCCGTCGCACGCCACTTGCGGCCGTTGATCACCACGTAGTGGCCGTCGGGCGTGTGCTGGGGGTTGGTCATGGTTCCACGGTGCCACGAACATGAGTTTCTGCGGCGTAGGCATTGTCTCCGGCCGGCAACAGCTATACCCTGTAGCTGTGGCTACAGCCTATAGCTCAGCGCGCAGGACCGATCGTCGGCAGTCGACGATCGATGAGGCACTCGGCCACGCTCGCAACATCATCGACGAGCAGGGTGTGGGAGCAGTCTCCATCTCCGAGATCGCCCGACGCATGCAGATGCGCCCCCCGTCGCTCTACAAGTACTTCCCGTCGCTGAATGCCCTGTACGACAGGCTGTTCGAGATGGGAAATGTCGAGCTGAGTCGGTACGTCGATGACGCACGACTCAGCCGTGAGCCCGGGTTGGATCAACTGCTCGAACAGTCACGGGCGATCATCCGCTGGTCGATGACCGAACCGGGCCTGGCGGCGCTGTTGTTCTGGCGACCGGTTCCCGGTTTCGAGCCGAGCGAGGCGGCGTTCGCTCCGGCGCGGGCGATCGTCGATCAGGCTCGTGAGGATCTGGCGACTGCTGTCGCACGCGGTGAATTGAGCCCCGGTGTCGATTCCGAGGATGCCCTGCGCCTCCTCACGTCGGTCGTCTCGGGCATCGGTTCGCAACAGATGTCGAATGAACCGGGAGCGACCTACGAAACCGGTTCGTACACAGGACTACTCGATGACGCCCTGCAGATGTGGGTGCGTCACTATTCGCCCTGAGCGAGCCTCGGGGCACTCAGGAAGGACCATCATGCGTCAGGATCTCACCAGCGACTCGGTGTCGCGCCACATCGACGCGAGCCCCGAAGAGTTGTACGACATCGTCTCCGACGTCACGCGCACACCCGAGTTGTCCTCGGAGATAGCGGATGTGAGGTGGCTCGACGGGGCGACCAGTCCCGCCGTCGGAGCGCGATTCCGGGCCCGCAACAGCGCCGGCCGCGGACCGGACTGGTTCAACAAACCCGTTATCACGGTCGCAGATCGTGGGCGTGTGTTCGCCTTCGAACGGACGGAGTGGATCGGCGGGATCCTGCGGTGGGGCTACCAGTTCGAGCCCGACGCCACCGGCACGACCGTCACTGATCGTACGAAGTGACCAAGCCGCTCAATGCCTTCGGGTGGTTCCTGATCGGCACACTCTACGGACTCAAAGACCGCAAGACCGATCTGCGACAGGGTATGACGGAGACCCTCGAGCGGCTGGCGGTGATGGTCCGGCAACCGGCCTGAGGCCTGTTCAGGCCGGGTCGGCGAACGTCCCCGCATGCACCGTGGCGTCGTCATCGAGTGGTCGTCGGAGAGACCACCGTTCGGTGAGGGTGCTGGCAGCCATCCTCCACTCGTCGTCCTCGACGACGTACTCGTCGTCGTACTCCCCCGTCATGACCGTCTCGGTGCGGTCGATCAGATTCACCTGTCGGAACTTCAGGGTCCAGCGCCCGGTCGCCGTGGTCTCCGACGTCAGGGTTATGTCGGGATGGAAGCCGTGGTGCATGTCGAAGATGACGTACTATCCGTCGACCTTGTGGAGAGCGACCTGCTCGAAAATCTTCGCCATCGGCTCCGCATCGTCGAAGGTGCCCAGCGGGCCGTAGTCGACGCGTGCTCCCTGGGTAATGAAACACCTGCGAAAGCCGTGGACGTCCTTGGCATCGCACGCGCGCCAGTAGCGGTGCTTGAGTTGCTTGATGGATTCGATGCGGACAAGGTTGTCGAGGCGGTCAGTGCGGTCGGGCTTCATGTTGTCACCATAGGGTCCCGTCTGTTCCGGTGGGCGATTCCGACGCAGCGGACTGAGGACAATGGGTTCATGTATGGCGCTTGGCCGGAGCATCAATCCTCGCCGTCAGAGATCTCTGACTGAAGTTCGCGTAGATTTGTGCCATGCGCGTCCCGTGCGGCATTGGTGATGTCTGTGTTCGGAATGACGAAGAAGCGAACCCAACCTTCGCGATACACCCGGTGGATTGTTGATGACTCCAGGTGTAGGTCGGTTCCTGAGATGGTCAAATCGAACAAGTCGCTACCGATTTCTACCTTGGAAGGCGTGAGCGAAACACTCCAACTGTAGCCAAGGTCGGCACGAACTGATGTGTCGTCAATGACCTGAACATCTCCAAGATAGAAGTAATTGTCGAGAGCCTTCCAGTTTGGTGTGTCAGGCAACTCAAGATAGATGACGGTCGACTCTGAGTACGTCTCAAAGAAATAGATCAGTGCGGTCCTGGAAAGCTCACATAATTCTCTGTTCACCCGTTCGATCCTGTTCTCAGAATGGCCTTGCTGATACCCGGAGCCACTCGCTGGGGATCCTCATGTCGGGGCGGAAGACAATCTGATTTCCACCTCCGAGCAGCACGCCGCCAGCGTACACGTCTTGCGGTGCGACAAATCCCTCGAAGTACCGGACACCGGCGGGTATGAGGTGGGCCCTTCGTAGTGGTCCAGTTGTTGTGCGACTCTGTTGCCCGAGTGTTTGGGCAGGAAGAATCGACGACGACATGGCAGGTAGCAAGCGCCGGCGGCATACGCCGGATCAGATCATCCGCAAGCTGGCCGAGGGCAACAAGCTCCTCGGGACCGGGCAGGAGTTGGCTGAGGTGTGCCGGCATCTGGAGGTCACAGAGTCGACCTGGCATCGCTGGGTGGCCCAGTACGGGGGCATGAAGGCCAATGACGTCAAACGCCTCAAAGAACTCGAAGCTGAGAACGCTCGGCTCAAGAAGTTGGTCGCCAACCAGGCCCTCGATATCGACATGCTCAAGGAGGTTTCGTCGGGAAACTTCTGACCCCGAACCGCAAGCGCAGCGCCGTGACGATGCTGCGTGAGCGGTTCGGGGTATCTGAGCGGCGAGCATGTGCTGTGGTGGGCATCCACCGCTCCACGATGCGACTGCACCCAGCGCCGATCACCGCGGAGGAAGCCGAGCTGCGGTCCTGGCTACGTGGGTTTTCCACCGACCGGCCCCGCTGGGGCTGGCGACGCGCCGCGATCGCCGCGCGCAAAGCGGGCTTCACGGTCAACAACAAACGCATCCGCCGCCTGTGGCGCGAGGAGGGGCTGCGAGTTCCCCAGCGCCGCAGGAAGAAACGGCTCACCGGAATCGGGACCGCGGTTGGGGCGATGTGCCCAATCCGGCCGAACGTGATCTGGGCGATGGACTTCCAATTCGACACCACCGCCGACGGCCGAACCATCAAAATGCTCAACGTGATCGACGAGTTCACCCGCGAAGCCCTGGCGATCCACGTCGACCGCGTCATCAACGCCGATGGCGTGGTTGACGTTCTCGACCGCCTGGCCCTGATACATGGTCCACCGTGCTACGTGCGGTTCGACAACGGACCGGAATTCGTCGCTCACGCCGTCAACGACTGGTGCCGATTCAACGGCACCGGATCACTATTCATCGACCCCGGCTCCCCGTGGCAGAACGCCTGGATCGAATCGTTCAACGGCCGCCTGCGCGACGAGCTGCTCAACTCCTGGCGCTTTGACTCCCTGCGCGAAGCCCGGGTCATCATCGAAGACTGGAGGATCGACTACAACGCCAACCGACCCCATTCGGCCCACCACGGACTCACCCCCGCCGAGTTCGCCCTACAGTGGACCACGACCCACCAACCCCAAGCCGCATAGCGACTGGACCATCGAATGGGTCCCCCTCAGGTACTTCGATCGTCGTCACGGCCGTGGCTTTATTGCCCCACAAGGGATTCAGGGCACTGTCGATCCGCGCTTGAATCGGTCCGAGTGGTTCAACTCGTGTCCAGAACTTCCCGAATGGCCCTTCTCCCGCGGTTCCAACTCGATACAAGGTCATCGGTTCGGTCGTCACTTTCTCGGTGTAGATCGCCCCACGGAAGGAGTCACGCGTCTGTTCGGGTAGTGGGCCAGGATTGAGGGGTCCGTACGTGTCGACGATCTCGTCACCGGAACAGGGCATCAGCCCAAACGGATCGCAGGTTATAGCGGGGTTGGTTGGGTAAGTGTGCGGATTCGGTGCCGGCGCCAGACCGAGCGGGTCGGGACTCAGGTAGCGCCCGGTGTCCGGGTGGTAGTAGCGATGCCGGTTGTAGTGCAGCCCAGTCTCGAGATCGAGGTACTGGCCTGGGTAAGACCAAGGGGTCGATACGCCCGTCCATGCGGTTTCGCCGTAGAGGGTCCGGACTGATCGGCCGGCGATCTCCCCGCTGCCCGGGTCAACCAGCGCGGTCGGCGAGGCGATCTGGTCGGTGACGATCGCGAAGAACTCACGATCAATCTCGGACTGTGTCCATCGGCGCGCCGAGGGTGGCACAGCAGCAGTGTCGTTGCCGAGGTTGAGACTGAACTCACGGTCCTGGCCTGCTCCTTCGGAGGAGTCGACGTCGGTGAGGCCAATCGGCTCAGAAGTAGTTGTCTGCGCCAGCGGTGCGTACGCGGCCGGCGAGTAGGCCCAGGTTGTGGCCTGCAACCACTGATCGTCGTCGGGCATGGGGTCGGTCTGCTCGACGAGGTGCTCCCCGTGCCAATGGAAGCGCGTGGTTTCACCAGTCGACTGATCGGTCTTCGACAGTCGCCGTCCCACGTGGTCGTAGGTGTAGGTCCACACCGTCCCGTCCGACGTGGTCACCGACCGCAGATGATCGTGGGCATCCCAGGCGTAGTGCCACACATCTGGTTTGCGTGACAGTCGGCGACGACTCATCGAGATGACGCGACCCGCAGCGTCGTAGCGGTAGGACGTGCGACCGTCGTCCACGAGGAGAGTGCCGGAGTAATGGCGGCGGCCCTTCGTGCCCTTCGAGGCTCGGCTGGCGCCTCGCACCTCAGGGAGCAGCGGGTCGGTAGCGCCACGCACCTCCGGGCTACTGCTGCTCACCCCTGTGGATACGTAGTCGGTGATGTTGCCCGTGGCGGCGTACGAGAACTGTTCGGTCCCGGCAGGACTGGCGGCCTCGACGACCCGCCCGAGCACGTCGACCCGATAGTCAGTCCGACCGGCAGCCAGTGTCGACGTCGACGCGGTGAGAATCCCGTCGGAACGGTAGCTGTACTCCGCGGCCGCGACCGTTCGGTCGGGCCGCCTCTCCCCCACGCCCGCTGCACCAAGTCCGAGGTTCAGCGCCGCCGGGCGCTCAGCAACAGCGATGACGGAACGTCCGGTGAGACGTCCCACCGGATCCCACGTCGAATCGATCGCTGCGCCTTCGAAGCGCCGCCGCTGTTCCCGTCCGGTCGGGCTGGTGGTGATGTCGCAGGAGCGTCCCGCAGTGGACAGGAAGCCGAGGACACCCCGCGGGTCGTAGCCGTACCGCGTGCTTACGCCGGTCGGCGACGTCAGCGACGCCAGGCGTCCGGCGCCGGTCCAGGCGGACTCGATGATCCAGTCGCTCCGACCGTCGTGAACACCGGTGAGCTGCGGTAAACCCGCGGCCGTGTAACTCGTGTGCCAGCGTCCGAAGACACCGGTTGCTGCGTCCAGTCGCCCCGCCGCATCGAAGCTGTATTCCGTTGTCTCCCCGTCGAGGTCAGCATTGACCGGATCAGCAGTCAGGTCGCCGATCAGTCGTCCGGCAGCGTCGTAGGTGAAGAACACCGTCTGCCCGGCAGCGTTCGTGCGTGACGCCAGCCGACCCTCGTCGTCGTAGGTGTAGCTCGTTGTTGCGTTGTTGAAGTCGGTCTCCGACGCCAGCGTGCCGTCGGCGTTGTAGGTGTAGGTCCACACCAGGTCGTCGGGGTTGGTGACCGCCACCAGCCGACGTGTGGCGTCGTAGCTGAACTCGGTGCGCGACCCGTCGGCGTCGATACGTGCGACCGGCAGGTCGTAATGCCCGTACTCCCAACGGGTCACCGCACCGACAGGATCGGTGTACGCGATGCAGTTGCCTTCGCCGTCGTACTCCCACCGCGACTGGCCGCCATCCGGTGCCGTGACACTCGTCCGGTTGCCCATCGCGTCGTAGGTCACCACGGTCTGTGCGTCCTCGGCATCGACGACCTCGGTCGGACGCCCCAATCCGTCGTAGCTGATTCGTGTGGTGTTACCGAGCGTGTCTGAGATCGTGACCGGGAGGCCGGCAGCGTTGTTGCGGTATCGCACGACGACGCCGTCAGGATCAGTGTGCGACTTCAGCGCCCCGTGCTCGTCGTACGTGTAGCTGGTCTCCGCACCGGCATTGTCGACGACGCTGGTCGGCGAACCGTCCTCGTCGTAGCCGATTCGCGTCGTGATGCCGCCCGGTTCGACGATCCGTTCCGGACGACCGGGCCCCGCGTAGACGACGTCGGTGACCTTCCCGTCTGGTGCCGTGACCTGCTCGACATCGCCGAACGCGTTGTAGCGCAGCACCGTACGCGCACCGCCTGGGCTGGTGATCGACAGCGGCTGACGGTTGGCGTTGTAGTCGGTGGCGATGATCCGCCCGCCGGGATCGGATTCCTGACGCACCCGACCATCGGTGTCAATGCCGTAGACCGTCGTCGCACCGAAGGCATCGCGATAGGTGGTGTACGACCCGTTGCCGTCGGGACGCAAGTGATAGTCGAACCGCCCCGACCAGACCCCGTCCATCCCGGACTGAATGGTCACCCGCCCGAGATCGTCGTAGGCGTTCCAGTACTCCATACCCAGCGAGTCCCGCCACCAGGTCATACGGGCGGCATCGTCGTAGCCGAAATACGTTGTGGCGCCGACCGCATTCGTCGACACCGCGAGGTTTCCCTGGTGGTAGTCGAAGGTGCAGAGCTGCTGATCGACGGGTACGCCGTCCAGTCCCGCAGTGAGGCGGTAGCCGAGAATCCGCGCGCCGTCACACTGTACGTCGATCCTGTAACCGGCCGAGTGTTCCACCGCCGTGGGCCGTCCGCGCTCGTCGAAGATGAACTCGATCCGGTTCTGGTGGCGGTCGGTCATCGCCGACACCGCAATGCTTCCGGCACGCACATCGATCCCGGTGAGTTCGGGGATCGGGACGAAGAACCAGCTCAGGCGGTCGCGAACGTGGGTGACCTGATAGCCGCCGGTCGGGGTGGTCCGTAGCTCCCAGTCGGTCGCGTTGACACTGCGCGACACCGAATCGCCTTCGGGCTTGGGGAAGTTCGTCATCGTGCCGTCGGCGTCGACGATGGTGACGAGGTCGTCGCCGGCGATCGCCCGCGCGTCGAAGGTCGACGGTGTGGTCGGGCCCATCCAGCGGCCCCATCGATACCTCGAGCGATGACGATGCGTTAGGTGCACCGGGAGTACGCCCGGCAACTCGACGTCGGTCAGCGGCAGGAAGTACTCCCCCGATGCAACGTTGACCGGTTCGCCGTTGCTGCGGCATTGGGTCGGCGCCTCGTTGCCCTCGCTGGTGTCCGCCCGGTCCGGCGCGTGGTCGTCGGTTCTGCCGGGGTTCGCCGGGTCGTGGGGTTCCCGGGTGTCGTGGTCGATATCGGGCGTGTCCGAATGAGGACCGTTCGGTTGGCCGGGATGGCGCGGTGACGAGTCGGGATCCGGCGTCGTAGGACGTGGGTTCGCGGTGGGTGATCGGTCCGGTGCGGCCGGTCGGTCCGGGAACAGCGCCGCCGGGATCGGCCGGTCGTCCGGGGTGATCCGTGTGGTCGCGGGAGTCCCCGGGTCGCGGTCGGGCGTGTGCCGGACAGCGGGTTCGGGCGCGTGGTGGAGGTTCGACGGTGCCGGTCGGGCACCGTCACGCGGAGGGACCGCCTCGGGTGTGGCCCGGGCGGGTGGGGTGCGGTCGGGAGTGGAATCGGGTGTACGCGGCGGTGCCGCAGGCGCATCAGGCCTGTTCGGTGTGGCCGGGTTGACTGGTGCGTTGGCCGGTTTCGACTGTCCGGCGTCGGGGGTGCTGTGTGGCGTCGGTCCCGTGTGAGGTCCGGTGACCGGCGCGACCGGGGTGGTCGGCGAATCGTTCGACGGGCTACGGGACGGGGTGTCGACTCCCGGGTGGGGACCAGTCGCCGGAGCGTCGGCGTGCGGCGCCACGGGCGTGGGTCTGGCCGACCCCGGTGCGTCGGAGTCGGTGCGCGGAGCCGCCGTCCCTGGGCGATCGTCGGCCGCCTTCGGCGGGTGCTGACCGGTGGGCTCGTCGGTGCGGGCCGGGCCGTGTCCGGGGCCGTCTCCATCGGACTTGGACGGAGTCGGTTCCGGTGTGCCGGTGACCGGGGCACCGTCGCGGTCGGTGGCACCGGTGTCGTCGGCCCGGACCGGGTTCGGCTGCGCGGCGTCGCCGTCCGGTGTCGTCGACGGCGGGTCGTGGCGGTCGACGCTGGGCGCATCGTTCTGGTCGATCGGGGCGTGTGGCGTCGTGGACGGCGAGCTGGTGTCAGCTGCGCCGAGCCCCGTCGGCGTGGTCGTCTCACCGCGGTCGGGTCCGGGCGGGTCGTCGTCTCCCAGGGGCCGAGAGTTCGGGGTGCCGTCGACCGGATCGGAGGACGTCGGGTCCGGTCCGTCTCCGCGGGGCGTCGTTTGCTCGGGTGTCGAGGTGGGTGCGGGTCCGTCGGTGTGGGTTCCGACCGGTGGAGAGCCGTCGAAGGCGCCGCCGACGGGTTGATCCGGTGATGTCGGTGGAGCGTCGGGACGTGCCGGTGGTGCGTCCGGTGTCGGGGTGGGCGACGAATCGACGGCCCCACCGGCCGGAGTCCCCTGATCTGGAACCGAGGACGGTGAAGGCACGTCGGGCTGGGCACTCGTCGTCGAGCCATCGACCTGCGGTACCGGCGGGCCGTCGTGCGTGATCGGCAGATCAGGTCCGTCACTGCCAAGAAGGTCGGATGACGGTGTGGCACTGTGACTTGCGGGCGTTATGTCGGGCGTGGACGGTTGCGGGGCGATCGGCGACGGTCCGGTCTCGCGCGACACCGGATCGATGCGCGGCGTCGGCGAGGACGGTGTCGGCGAATCCGGCGTCGGGAGATGCCGCGTGGTCTTGAGGCCCGCGGTGAGTGCCGCGGTCCCCTTCGGGCCGGGCGCGACCGTCATCAGGATGTTGCCGGTCAGGTTACCGAGGGCCTGCGACGGGTCACCCGACCATCCGGAGCCGATGAACCCGCGGACGAACTCATCGGGGTGTGCCACCTGATGCACGAGGCCGGCAACCATGCCCGCGGTGTTGCGCGCGTATTGGTGGGGGTTGGTGACGTTGTAGATGTTGGTCGGGTTCAGCATGTTGAGGGCTTTGACGACCTCGGTCACCGATCCGATCATGCCCGCTTCGAAATGGTTGAAGGCGGTGAAACCGGCTGTGCCGATGTCCTTCGCACTCATCTGCGCCTGCTCGAACGCGGAGGGCATCGGCGGTGCGAGGTTCGCTGCGCCGCTGAGTTCCGCCTTCGTGCCAGGCGCCGCTGAATTGCGTTGGTCCCGGCCGATTTTCAGTATTCGACGCGCCTCTTCCCGGTATCCCGGCCAGGGATCTGGTCCCGGGTGAACGGGCGGGGTGTCGCGGCGGTTGTTCTGGTAGTCGTCGAGTTCGGAGTTGTACTGTCTCCGCTTCTCGTCCCACTCGGCCTGCTTGCGCTTACCCTCCTCCCACACACGGACCGCCTCGGCCGCCTTCTGCTGGGCGAACTCGACAACGCCGGCCCAGCTCGTCAGCGCGGCAGCGGCTTTCGACGCCGCCTCGGCCGCCGCGAACCATTTCGGCACCTGGCTTCCGATGGCGTCGCCGAAGCCCTGCGCACCATCCCCGGTCCAGTCGCCGGCCGAGATTCCGCGTAGCCCCTCCCCGGCGCTGGTGAAGTTGCCGGCGAAACCGGTGAATTTCCCAGCGAGTTCCCGGATCCCGGCCGGGTCACCGAGGACCAATTCCTTGGGATTGTTGGTGCGCTCGAGCTCCAGCTCGTCGGGCATCGCTCCCAGGGAGTTGGCGACGTCGTCGCCGAAGTCCTCGACCGTGGCCGCGATCTTGTCGAGGCCGACGGTGCGCAAGCCGCTGCCGAGGAGGTCGGTGGCGCCGTCGACCACTTCCCCGAGGAACTCCTTGCCGCCCTCGAGGAAGTCGAACATGCCCATTCAGGCTGCCTCGGTCATTGATTGCCGTTCGGTACGGCAGGATCGGGATCGGCTGGGGCGTCAGCGGTGAAGCCGTTCTCCTGGAATCCGTCGATCGTGTCGGTGACCGACGACACCGGGTTGACGGCGTGCTTCCCAATCGTCCCCATGTCGTCGAGGAACGTGGCACCGGTGGCGCCGAAGAACTCCTTGTGGCGCTGCATCTCCTCGGGGGTCTGGGCCCACTGCGGGTTCGTCACGGCGTTGCGGTTGTGGTCCCAGAGATCACTCCAGGACATGTCCTTGCTCTGCTCGGCGGTCAGGTTGGGGTCGCCGATGAGATCCATCGTCCAATCCTTGAGCTGGTTGGCCGCCCACTCTTCCTCGCGCTCATAGTGACTGGCTCCCAGCCCCAGGCCCCGCGACACTTCAGCGGCGCCGGTCACCAGGGCCCGCACGCCCCATTCCCAGCGATCGCAATACTCTTCGAGCCCCGACTTCGGGTCGGCGTGACCGATGGTCTTGCCGTCGAGGTCGAGGTCCCCGTACCCGCGACCCAGGCCGGCGGAGTATCCGGAGCCGACGCCGGTCTGGCCGAGACCGTCGATCACCCCGTTGATTCCCGTGCTCGCCTTCTCCAGATCCGCCGGAGTGACGCCCAGGTTGTCGGTCATCGGACGATCTCACCTTCGTCGTCGTAGAAGCAGTGAGGTGTCAGTTCCTTGGTGGGCGGGAACGTCATCATCTCCGACGTCGAAGGGTCGACGACGAGGCCTGTCGGCTCGGGAGCTTTGTCGAGCACCTCGTCGATCAGTTGTTGGCCTGCGAGGTCGACGTAGGTGATCTCGGCCGGATCGCGGTCGGTGAGGTCGGCGAAGTCGCGCAGACGCTGTGGCGTCGTGAACGCGAGCATCCACGCAATGCCGCTCTGGGTCAGGGTGAAGAAGCGGCCGTGGACGTCGAGCGGCACCGCCAGGCGCGCCTCACGCAATGCGTCGTACAGCTTCGGCGGGTCGCCGAACCCGGACAGGTACGCGCGTACCTCCCCCGCATACGTGACAGTCATCGAATCCCCGACAGTCAACCCCGTGCCGGATGATGCTAATTCACCCGGACCCGATCCTCACGGCGGCTGTCCACAGGGCGGACCCATACACGCGCCCCACGAGGCACCGGACTCGCCAATTCCGTGCCGACGGCTGTCCGGCGATCGGGTTCGCGGCCGTTCAAGGATCCGTGTTCGACGACGTACCCGAACCGATACGTCCGTCGAAGTCCTGGTCGCTATTTGTCCGACTTGTCGCACTCACGGATCTAGGAATCCGGGGCTAACAGGACGTTCTCGTGACCTCGCCCACTTTGAGTGGCCCTTCTCAGGCTCTGCTTAAGTCTCTGTGGGTAACCTCGCCGTGTCCTCGCTGAGACCGAACTGTTACCTAACCTGAGACGGAAAAGCTGTGCCTCGACACCGACTGAATGCCCACAACTCGCTCCACGCGTTGCTCGACTCGACCCCCCGTAGCCGCCGACCCGGACGGCATCGTTCAACCGCACCGTCCACTGTAGGCAAAGCGGTCCGAGTCGGCGCACTCACCGCATTCGTCGGTGCCGTCGGACTGACCGCCGGTACGGCCGCCCAGGCAGCTGCACAGCCCGCCCCCGCACTGCCGAAGGTCGCGCTGCCGGAGAGCGTGAAGATGCCCGCCGGTCTGGTCCTGCCGCCCGAGCTGGACAAGATCGCTCGCGACGTGCTCCCGCCGTCGGCGTTCACCCCCGGCGTTCCCGGCCACCCCGGCATCCGCAAGGCGGTCAAACCCGTCAGCGGCACCGTGACCTCAGGCTACGGCCCGCGTTGGGGCACCAACCACAACGGAGTCGACATCGCCAACAAGATCGGTACCCCCATCTACGCCGTCACCGACGGCGTCGTCCTCGAGTCCGGACCGGCCTCGGGCTTCGGCCAGTGGGTCCGCGTCAAGCAGGACGACGGCACCACCGGTGTCTTCGGCCACGTCGACCAGAGCTTCGTCCGTCCCGGGCAGCATGTGACCGCCGGTCAGAAGATCGCCACCGTCGGCAACCGCGGCCAGTCCACCGGCCCCCACCTGCACTACGAGGTCTGGGATGCCAACGGCAAGAAAATCAACCCGCAGGTGTGGCTGAACCAGCGCGGCGTCCACCCGTGACGGACGCTTCTTCCTGAGCCCTAACGTCGGAGCCGGCGTGTACTGCGAATCGCGTACACGCCGGCTCCGACTGCTAACACGGCCATCCCGGCCAGCACGGAGGTGAGCGGCAACGTGAACGCCACCACCACGCACCCGATGACACCCACCACCGGGATGGCGCGCGCGGGACGGTTCTCCTCGCGGGTCAGCGTGAACGCCGACGCGTTGGCGACCGCGTAATAAAGCAGCACACCGAACGACGAGAACCCGATGGCCGCGCGGACATCCGCGGTCGCGGCGACCCCCGCCACCACCGCCCCGACCACCAACTCGGCGCGATGCGGAACCTGCGTCCGAGTGTGGACGGCGGCCAGCGCCCGCGGCAGATGACCGTCCCGGGACATCGCGAGCACGGTCCTCGAGACACCCAGGATGAGCGCGAGCAGGGACCCGATCGCAGCGACCGCCGCGCCGACGCGGACCACCGGGACCAGCCAGTCGACGCCCGCGGTTTCCGCGACCGTCGTCAACGGGGCAGCGGCGTCGCCGAGTTCGTCGGATCCGAGAATGCTGAGGGCCGCGGTCGCGACCAGCGCGTAGACCACGAGAGTCAGACCTAGGGAGATGCCGATCGCACGAGGAATGGTGCGGGCGGGGTCGCGGACCTCCTCGCCCAGCGTCGCGATCCTCGCGTAGCCCGCGAAGGCGAAGAACAGCAGGCCCGCCGCCTGCAGCACGCCGAGCACGCCGGCGTCAGAACTCAGCGACAGACGGTCGGGACTGGCGACGTCCGACGTGAACGCGGACACCGCGACCGCGGCCAGCACCGCCAGGACGAACGCGACGATGATCCGCGTCAGCCACGCTGCTTTCTGCACTCCCGCGTAGTTCACCGCGGTCAAGGCGACCACGGCGGCAACAGCCACGGCGTGCGCGTGCTCCGGCCACGCGTAGACCCCGACCGTCAGCGCCATCGCCGCACACGACGCGGTCTTGCCGATGACGAACGCCCACCCGGCGAGGTAGCCCCAGAACTCGCCGAGGCGCTCCCGGCCGTACACGTAGGTGCCACCCGAGACCGGGTAGAGAGCCGCCAACCGGGCGGAAGATGTTGCGTTGCAATACGCAACGACGCCCGCGATCGCGAGGCCCACGAGCAACCACGATCCGGCAGCGGCTGCCGCCGGCGCAAGCGCTACGAAAATTCCCGCACCGAGCATCGCCCCGAGCCCCACCAGCACCGCGTCGTGAAGACCGAGAGCACGACGCAACGAGTCCGTGGAGTCCGTCATCGAATTCCTTTGTTCAGTGGTTGCACGACGCTGTGGAACCTGAAGCGTCGCTCAGGCGAGGCCGCGGCGCCGCTACTGAGTGTCGGGCCTCGGGCTGGGTAATCGCCACCCGAAGGTCGCGGTCGGCGGTGCGTCTTTTGCGTACAAGCGGGCCGGGCGTCCACCGCCAACACGAGTGGCGGGTTTTCCTTCTGCGTCGAGTTGCGGTGCGAGCAATGGTTGCGCGCGCCGGTTGAACGAGTCCCGCATGAGGCGTCGACCGAGTATCGCCTCGTGCAGTTCCCGCAGCTCCGACAGCGTGTACGGCGGCCGCAGGAGATTGTCCGGGTCGGGCTGGTCTTCGTAGCGTTCGCGGAGTTTGTCGGTGGCCGCTGCAATGATCTCGGCGTGGTCGTAAAGGACCTGCTCCCCTGATGCCAGCTGCCCCGTTGGTGTCACGGGCGCGAGTTCGCCCGTGACGTCGGACAATTCGACGGCCGGCAGGGCCACAGCATGCGCGACCGAGATCGTCCACCCGCGAGGATCCCGGTCAGGATCACTGAAGACCGCCAGCAGGTGCGGGCGGACGTGATCGGGCGAGAGCCCCAGTTTCAGTTCGAGCACCTCGCGCACCGTCTCCTCGACGGTGCGCCGCTCCCGGACGAACCGCCCCGGCAACGCGGCCCTCCCCTGCTCGTCGCGCTGGATCACCACGTTCAGCGCGCCGTCGGAGACCGTGAGGACTGCGATGTCGACGGCCACGTTCGGTCGTGGGTAGTCAGTGAGCGTCGTCGAACCAGTGGCCACGAACAAAAGATTATGCGAATGTCTGCGCAAAGATCTATTCTCAGATTCGCGCAAAGTCGCCGTCTCGATCGGATGCCGAGACGGAGGAAGGAAGAATGATGAAACTCTCCGCTGCTCTGGACGTCGAGATGGTGGCCCACGAGACTGCCGATGAAGTGACCGTTCTGCTGGAACTGCAGGCTCCCGCGGGACCCGAGACCACACGCACCCCTACTGCTGTGCAGGTGGTGCTCGACCGGAGCGGGTCGATGTCCGGCAGCCCGCTCGAGGGTGCGAAGAAGGCGCTGGCCGGCGTTGTCGCGCAGCTGGATCCGTCGGATGCGTTCGGCGTGGTCACCTTCGACGACGACGCGCAGGTGGTCGTGCCGGCCGCTCCCCTGTCGGACAAGCAGCGCGCGGTGGACGCGATCGGGTCGATCGTCGCCGGTGGCTGCACGGATCTGTCGTCGGGCTACCTGCTCGGGCTGCGGGAGCTGCGGCGTAGCGCCAAGGCGGCCGGGATCCAGGGCGGGACGGTGCTGATCATCAGCGACGGTCACGTGAACCGCGGGATCACCGAGGTCGACAAGTTCGCGAGCGTCACGTCGAAGGCCGCTGGCGACGGGATCGTCACGTCCACGCTCGGTTACGGGCGGGGCTATGACGAGACGTTGCTGTCGGCGATGGCGCGCGCCGGCAACGGCAACCACGTGTTCGCTGACAACCCGGATGCGGCGGGTGCGGCGATCGCCGGCGAGGTCGAGGGTTTGCTGGCGAAGTCGGCGCAGGTGGTGACACTGACCGTGCGTTTCGTCCCGCAGGTGCAGGAGTTGTCGCTGTACAACGACCTGCCGGCACACCAGACCGCCGACGGCGAGGTGATGATCGAGCTCGGCGACTTCTACGCGCTCGAAGAGCGCAAGCTGTTGCTGCGGATGAAGGTCGACGGCCTCGCCGCACTGGGTCTGGCGCAGATCGCGACGCTCGAGTTGCGGTACGTCGAGACCTCGACGCTCACCGAACACACGGTGTCGCTACCGATTTCGGTGAATGTGGTGCCGGGCGACGAGGCTTCGGGTCGTGTGCCGGACCCGAAGGTGGAGTCCGAGCGCCTGTACCAAGAGGGGCAGGCGGCGAAGCTCGAAGCGTCGAAGGCGTACGAGTCCGGCGACCTGGGTGCGGCTGAGGCACTTCTGGAGGAGTCGGCGTCTCAGCTTCGACGGGCGTCGGCGCTCGCTTCGCCCGAGGAGTTCATGGCGATCGAGGAGGAGCTGCGGAGCATCGAGGTGCTGGGTGCCCAGGCGAGGGTCGAGGGTGCGGGATACGCGTCGAAGATGTCGCGGGACTCGTACCACCTCGCGAACCGGAAGCGCGGGCGTCGGCGGTAGTAGTGGGTCCTCGATTGGTGGGCCACCGGGCTGGACTCGAGGGCCCACACCCACGCCCTGCTGGTGTTCCCCGGGCAGTGCAGTCGCAGCGAGTCCGAGGAGTTGCTCGACGAGGTTGGCTTCGGTGGGGATCTCCGTGTTCGGCGTCCACAGCGATCGGGATTAGATGGCGGAATCGGCGGACCACGCTAGTCTGTTCGGCGAGGGTGGGGCGCCGTCGGGGCGCGCGAGCGTGAGGGGGACTTGTGACGACACCGTTCTCAGACGACTCGTTGTTGCCTAAGCCTGCTCCGGCGATGCCGGTAAGTCCGCATGGGGACGAGTATTTGCTGCGCTCGGAGCGGGCACTGTGGGAGCGGCGAGCGGCAGTTGCCGGCGACGCCGCTGTGGAGTTAGCGAAAGCGAAACGTCTTCTAGCAGGCGCAGGTCGGACAAACAAGCTGGGAGAATGCACAGAAGGTCGGGATGTAACTAGGGCTGTTCGATCTGTGATCGAGTCACTCTCGGCACAGCTGACCGACCAAACGCTGCAAGCGAAGGCACTGAGTGAACAATGCCGCTCTGCCGCCTCGGAGTTCGAAGACACTGACGCTCGAGGTGCCGTCAATCTTGAACCGTAAGAGTAGGAAGATCACTTCAGCGGTTGTACCTGTGGGCACCATTCTGGTTGGAATCGGGTTGTCCGCCTGCGGCATTACAGGCTCGCCTGTCCCAACAGCTTCACCTGTTCCCGACTCGTCAACGGCAACCGGAATTCGACAAACGGACGATGCTGGGCGACGGCTTCCGTTCGACACCGAGTTTCCAGATCGCTGGAGTAGCAATAACGACGGGACTTCCTACGAGCCTTGCACCCAGGTGTCCGAAGAAGTTATTCGACGCTTCGGACTTAATGTGGAGTCGGTAAGCGACGTCGCCGGGTCGAACTTTCAAACAGCCCGCGGCTGCCAGTGGAGCTACTTGAATAACGAGCTGTCATTCATGTCGCAGTTCGTTGGGAATCTAGACCAGCCGCAGGGCGGTCTTTCTGCACACAAGGAGGACTACTCCTCCACGACATGGCACCCCGATATCGAGATCAAAGGTCGTCGAGTAAGCATCGGATCCACAGCTCCGTCAGACTGCGCGGCGTACGTTCAGTCCGGAAAGTCTGTGGTGATAACAAACGTCGTCCTGATCGAGCAAAACCCGCCAACTTTGGACGCCGTGTGCGCATCCGCGGCCGACTTTCTCCGCGCGACCATCGACGAAATACCAGAGTAGGCGAGACGACCTCCGTCTAATGCTCCGGTACAGGAATGCAAGCGGCGACCATGGCTCGGTCGTGGATACGGTCCAGAGCCCCCGGGTGCAAAGTCCGTGTATTACAGCGGTTTTGAACGGTTTCGGGGTGGAGTCTGTCAATGGCCCGCGTCACCGATGTCGACAGACCTGCGGCTCCTCGTCACGTAGGTAAGCGACTCGCCTTCCTACCGATCCGTCGAACTGACGTAAACCAACTTCACCAACTCCGCCCGGTTGCGGACTCGAGTAGCCAAGAACACCCGGCTGACGTACTTCTTCACGGTGTCGACCCCCAGGTTGAGTATCGACGCAATCTCCTCATTGGTATGCCCATCGGCGACGAGCTCAGCCAGCTCAATCTGCCGCGGCGACAGACACTCCCGCCACGACGGGAGCGGCTCCCCGGGAAGCAATTTCGCCAGGTTCGACAGCTGCCGGGACAGCAGCCCCATGGCATGCAACCGCAGACGGTCCGGTTGCCTACCCTCTGAGTCGAACAACCCGACCAGCCCGTGGCAATCGTTCGCGAGGTCGAGATGCATCACGGATGCACTGTGTAACTGCTTGCGATACAGGAAGTCTTGTAGATAACTGACGGAGTCGCTGGCGAGTCCGCCGAGCTTGTCCGCCGAGATCGCCGGGTTCTTCGACAACGCCGCCCGCGACTGCGCGGACGCGAAGACGTCCTTCGGATACCACCGTGCTTGATACTCGTCGATCACCGGCATGATCCGCCCCGTGACCACGGGGTTGGGATCCGAAAACGCGGTGACAAAGGTCGGGCCGGTGAAGAACGTCGTGTTCAGACAGTTGTAGTGCTCGTGCAGCGCACCCATCAAGACGTTCTTGAACGCCTCGAGAGTTTCTGCCTGCGAGCATGCATCCAAGATGGCGAAGACCCGCTCGTACTCATCGACGGGTAGCACGACCGACTGACTGGCCAATCCCGTGCTCCTTCCTCCGGACGCGATCCCTGAACTGTACCGGTTCAATTGTGATGTGGAGCACATGCAACGCCATGCAACGGGCGCTGCGGCAGCAGGCCCAAAGCAAACCGTCCACTTTCGTGCACTGTGGCGTCAGTCACACTCTCTCTAGTCTTTCGTCGTGGCCGACAGACCGCCGGCCGACAGATCGACAGGAGACTCGCATGAGCAGGCTTCGCTTCGGATACTTCATGGCGCCGTTCCACGCACCCGGCCGCAACCCCACCGCCGCCTTGGAACGCGACCTCGACCTGGTCGAACACCTCGACCACCTCGGCTACGACGAAGCCTGGTTCGGCGAGCATCACTCGGCCGGCAGCGAGATCATCGCCTCGCCGGAGATCATGATCGCCGCCGCCTCGCAGCGGGCGAAGCGCATCCGGTTCGGCACCGGCGTTACCTCGCTGTCCTACCACAACCCCCTGTGGGCGGCTGACCGCATCATGCAGCTCGACCACCTCACGCGCGGCCGCACCATCTTCGGCGTCGGGCCGGGCTCCCTGCCCACCGACTCCGCGATGATCGGCCTCAACCCCACCGACACCCGAGAACTCCTGCAGGAGAACCTCGACATCGTCGTGCGACTCCTCCGTGGCGAGACGGTGTCCGCGAAGACCCGCACGCACGAGCTGTACGACGCCAAGCTCCAGCTGGCGCCCTACTCGGCCGACGGCATCGACGTAGTGGTCGCCGCAGTGGCGTCGCCAACCGGGCCGCGACTCGCCGGCACCCACGGACTCGGCCTGCTGTCCATCGGCGCGACACTCTCCGCCGATGGATTCGACGCCCTCGGCCACCACTGGAACGTCATGGAGGAACGCGCTGCGGCCAACAACGTGACCGTCGACCGCAGCAAGTGGACCCTCGCCGGACCTTTCCACATCGCCGAGACCGAGGCCGAGGCGTACCGCCAGGTCGAGTACGGCATCGAGCAGTGGTTCGACTACTTCCAACACGTCGCCGCGTTCCCCCAGATGGCCGTCTCCGGAAGCAAACTGACGGAGATGATCGACTTCATCAACGAAGCAGGCATCGGCGTCATCGGCACCCCAGAACAGGCCCGGGCCCAGGTCCAGCGTCTGTGGGATCAGTCCCAAGGTTTCGGCTGCCTGCTGCAGATGGGCCACGATTGGGCGAACCCGCAGGACACCAAGCGTTCCGCGGAACTCTTCGCCCAGGAAGTGTTCCCGCACTTCCAGGGACAGGCGCAGGCGACGCTCGACGCCGCTGAGCACGCGCGCGCTGTGCGAGAGGGCCATGCTGCGAAGCAGCTGGAGGCCGTCGACCACATGACGCGCAAGTACGAGCAGGAACTGGCATCGAAGGGCTGAACAACGATGCCCTCCAACACAACAGCCGCCGATTCGCTTCAAGCGTCATTCCGCGACGCGATGGCTCACGTGTGTTCCCCGGTCGCCGTCGTCACGGCCTTCGACGGCGACCGGCCGCACGGCACCACCGTCAGCGCGTTCATGTCATTGTCGATGGAACCGCCGATGGTGACCATCGCGCTCGACCAGAACTCGGAACTCCTCGGCGTGATCCGCGCGCACGGGAACTTCGCTGTCAACGTACTCGGCGCGCATCAGTCCGACGTCGCGCTTGCCTTCGCGCGGAAGGGTCACGACAAGTTCGACGGCATCGGGTGGGCGACCACTCAGACGCTCCCCGCTCTCAATGGCGCGGTGATCTGGATGAGTTGCGCCGCCGAACGTTTCGTCGCCGGCGGCGATCACACGATCATCGTCGGCGCCGTGCGGCACGTCATTCGTGAGGAGTCGCCACCGCTGACCTACCACGGTCGCATCTTCGGCACCCACTCCCCGATCCTCGACGCCACCTGACACCTGGAGGTCTTTCGTCGTGTACGTAACCGTCCAGCCCGGGCGGGTCGAAGTGCTCGAGGCCACGGACTACCGCCGGTTTCAGGTCGAAGCCGCTGCAAGCCTCACCGCCGCCGACATCGCGAAGCAGCTCAAGGACTCCCGCCTCGGTGAGATCGAGGGCGACCATGCGTGGATTCACATCGGCGCTCTCACCGTACTGTTGGCTGCGTCCGAGGGATTCGACGGCCGGCAGTTCGAGGCGATGGTCGCCTATGCGCATGAACGTGGATGGGTGTCGGACGACGGAGGATCGTTGCGGGCACACCTCGTGCGTGCGGGTACCGCATAGCGCTTCACCCACCGGGCAGGTTCCCGCCTGCTATCCACCCACATTCCTCGGCGAATGCGGCTGCGCCACTGACACAGTCGCGTACTTCCGGCGAACCCGATTGCGCATCCATCCAATTGAGAAACCACGATGCGGTCGCGGTGGGCGCCAACGGGAGCCACCGGAAGTCGTCACCGACGTCTGCGGCCACCGACTCCAGGCACACGAACAGACTCTCGCCGTCGGTGACCATGTCGCTGCCGGCGACAATGCCGAACACCGCCGACGTCGTCCATCTGGGGTGTCGGCCCTGACTCGTTGCCCACTGTGCGATCCACCGGTTCCACTGGCTGAGCTGATCGTCGATGGACACCACCGGTAAACGTTCGAGGTCGCCTCCGGTCACCGAATTCTGCTGTGCCAAAGGGTGTCTCACGTCCATCAGCGCGCCGACGCGTTCGGCACGCAGCGGCGTGCTTCGCGCCCCCGCCGCGTGGATGGGTGCACCGATGGTCAACGACAGTTGCGCTCCCCTGGCGTCGTCGCCGGTCAGCGACCGGGGCAGCGTCGTGAGGTGTATGGACAATGCGGGGTCGGCGGAGCGTAACGCGGCCATCAGCCTGCGTGGGGTTTCGAGCGCGGGCTCGCTGATGTGCACGGTGACGGCACGACGAGGTGCGGCCGTTCGCGCGATGGCCGCACCGACGCGGTCGATGATGTCGAGAGCGTCGACCGCGAGGTTGTGTCCGGCCGGCGTCGGTTCGACCCGACGACTCGTCCTGTCGAACAGACGCACTCCGAGGCGTCGTTCCAGACGGAGGATGGCCTGACTCAGGGCCGGCTGCGCCATGTGCAGCTGCTGTGCGGCGCGGGTGAAGTTGCGTTCGCGGTGCACGGCGACGACGTACTCGAGCTCACGCAACGACACATCTAGCATCCTGTGATGCTAGATCGATAGGCAACGGGTGTTGGTCGTTTTCGCGCGCGGCGTCGACGATGAGTCCATGCCTCAACATGTCGTCGACGCCCACCTTCACCTGTGGGACCTGAACCATCCCTGGTACCCGGGTTTGCAAGCTTTCGCCGAGGATGTCGGCAAGCCCGACCTCTACTCCGACTTCGGTCTCGACGACTACGCGGCGGCGGCCGGCGGGTTCCCGGTCGAGCAGTACGTGCACGTCTCGGCGGTGACCGCGCCGCGTGCGTACCTCGACGAGTTGCGGTGGGTGTCGAAGGTGGCCGCCGACCGCGGAGCGGACATGCGCTTCGTCGGATCCGTCGACCCGACGCTGAGCGCGCAGGACATCTGCGCCGACCTCGACGCCCAGGCCGCGATCACGCCGGAGTTCCGAGGAGTCCGCGTGCTCTACGGCTTCGAACCGGACTCGCAGGCGGCGCGCACCGTGCTGCGCTGGCTCGACGACCACGACCTGGTCTTCGACCTCACCGCCCACCCGGAGACCATGGACGGCTGGTTGCGGACGCTCGCAGACTTTCCGAACCTCTCGGTCGTCCTGGAGCACACGGGGTGGCCCACCGCGACCGACACTGAGGCGTGGACCGCGTGGCGTCGTGCCATCACGACCTGTGCCGAGAAGACGTCGGCGTCGTGCAAGATCTCCGGGCTCGGCATGACCACTGGCGTCCTGTCCGCGGAGACTCTGCGCCCATGGGTGGAACCCGTCGTCGACGCGTTCGGCTGGGACCGGGTGATCTTCGGCAGCAATATCCCGATCGAGCACATCGGCGGCCGCTACGTGGATCTCGTCGACTCCCTGAACACGATCATCGGTGACGAGCCCGCGGACGAACAGGACCGGTTCTATCGCCGAAACGCACTCGGCGTGTACGGCTTCGGGCAGGGACGATGACCGACCTGACCGGGCAGGTCGCTTGGGTCACGGGCGCCGCGCGCGGCCAGGGACGCGCCCACGCTCGCGCGTTGGCGGCAGCGGGAGCCCACGTCATCGTCAGTGACATCGCCCGGCAGGTGCCGACGGTCCCCTATCCGATGGCCACCGAAGAGGAGCTGGCTACGACGGTCGCTGAGATCGTCGCCGACGGCGGCCGGGCCACGGCAACGCGGTTGGACGTGCGTGACGCTGCGGCAGTCACCGTGCTTGTTGAAGCGATCATGGCCCAGCACGGTCGGCTCGACATCCTCGTCGCCAACGCCGGCGTTTGCGCCTTCACGCCGGTCGAGGAGATCGGTGACGACCAGTGGGCCGACATCGTCGACACCAACCTGACCGGGACGTTCCACTGCGTGCGCGCCGCGGTCGGAGCGATGAAGGCGACTGGGCGAGGTCGGATCGTCGGAGTGTCGTCGGGTGCGGGACGCGGTGGCATGCGCGATCTTTCGCACTACGCGGCCACCAAGTGGGGCATCATCGGCTTCATCAAGTCGGTCGCCCTGGAGGTCGGCGCGTACGGCATCACCGCCAACGTGGTGTGCCCGACGTCGGTGAATACTCCGATGGTCATGAACCCGACCACCTTGAGGCGGTTCCGGCCAGACCTCGACGACCCCACGCCCGACGACGCGCGGTCGGTGTTCGCCGGTCTCGGCCCGCTGGGTGTGCCGTGGCTCGAACCCGAGGACGTCACCCGCGCGGTCCTGTACTTTGTCGACGATCCTGGCCTCACTACGGGGACCGTGCTGGAGGTCAATCTGGGGACCACGGCCACGCGCGGGTGACCGGCCGGAGCGGCGCACCCACGTAGGTGCGTCGCGGCCTCTGGGACAATGGGCGGCATGGTCGAACAGAGCATCTGGATGCAACAGGTCGCAGCGAATCCCGATCACTCCACCTGGTACGTCGAGCGCTTCCGCGCCATGGCGGCGAAGGGCGACGACCTGGTCGGTGAGGCTCGACTCATCGACGCGATGGCCGCGCGCGGATCCCGCATCCTCGACGCAGGGTGCGGTCCGGGACGTGTCGGTGGATATCTGGCCGAGGTCGGGCACGACGTGGTCGGCGTCGACGTCGACCCGGTGCTCATCGAGGCAGCGGAGGAAGACCATCCCGGACCCCGATGGTTGGTCGGCGATCTGGCCGAGCTGGACCTACCGGCGCACGGCATCGAGGAACCGTTCGACATCATCGTCTCGGCCGGCAACGTGATGGCGTTTCTCGCGCCGAGTACCCGCGTGACGGTGCTCGAGCGGTTGCGTGCGCATCTTCGGGAGGACGGACGAGCGGTGCTCGGGTTTGGTGCCGGGCGAGACTATGCGTTCGACGAGTTCCTCGACGACGCAGTCGCCGCGGGATTCGCTCAGGATCTGCTGTTGTCATCATGGGATGTGCGGCCGTTCACGGCGGACTCGGAGTTCCTGGTGGCGGTTCTGCGGCCCGCGTAGATACCGCACAGTGGGTGGGCCCACGAAGGCTCGAGATCGCTAAGTGGAGCGGTCAAGCGCACTACAAGAGATCATCGCCGGACCGCCTTGGACATCGACAATCCCCTCAATGTTGGTCCGAAACCGTCCCTGGCCTTGGGCTGTCGGCAGGTTGCTGATCCGACGATGATCCACCTTGTCGGTGGCCGATGCGATCATCGGCTTTGTGTGGTGCCGGGTTCCGTGGTCGGCTGCACGCACAGGCTCGACGCCATCGACGAGGTGTAGTCCACAGTCCCGAAGCCCGTGCTACCCCGGCCGGCCCGGAATGGGACGTGCCCGGGCAATGTCGACCATGTGGTCGTCCGGTGCGCCACGATGGGGCTTGAGCCGCGAGGCACGAGGACAAGGGGATGAAGGTGGCCGAAGAGAATCTGTCGTTGTCGGATCTGCAGATCTGGATCAGTTCTGCTCTCGAACCGATGGTGGGTCATGAGGCGGTCAATGACGACGACGGCGACTTCCCTATCCAGTTCGACACGGGCGCCGCCTATATCAAGGCTGTCGAGGACGAGAAAGCGATCCACGTGTTCGCGCCGCTGGTGCACGACATCGTCAAGACCGATTACGCGGGATTCGTCGTGCAGATGCTCAACAGAATTCATCCGACTCTCAAGTTTTTTCTCGTGGGCGACACCATCCGTGTGCGGGCAATTCTCTACGCAGATCCGCCGGTAGAAGCCCACCTGATTCGGTGCCTCACCGAGTTCGAGTCGGTGATGACCGACGGTGCCGATATCGCTCAGGACGTCGGCGGCACCTTCGCATGGGAACCCGCGGCTACGGACGAGGACGACGATGACGAGGAGTTGCCGACTCCCATCATGATCCTCATCCAACTCGACGCAGACGGCGACCACCCGCTGTCACCAGAAGACGTCGCACGGATATGCGACGACGACGGTGCGGCCATACTGCGGTACATCCGGATCGTCGAGGAACAGATGATCAACTGGCGCAACAGCGCAGACGATGCGCTCGCCACGGGTGATACCGACGAAGCCGAGGCCTGCCTCCACGAGGCGCGGGGCTGGGAGAAGACCGCGCGCGACCTGCGGGGCGCGTTGCGACATGTGGCATTGGGTTCGTCATGAAGGCCGTGGCTGTGCTCCTACTGTGTGCTGTTGTCCTCGCTTCGACGGCGTCGTTCGCGTGGCCGCGTCCACAGAAGACCCGGAAGTCCGACGCCAAGCCGAGTAGGCGGAGGTCACCTGTTCTGGCGCTCAATGAGGAACTCTTCGCCGCCCGTGCGCAACGTAATGAGGCCTGTGATGCGCTGCGAGCGAAGGTCTTGGAGAGCATCGCCCTGGTTGATCAGATTCCGGAGGGGCGCGCGGCGGGCCATGTTGTTCTCGCGCTTGACGTTTGGTCAGGGCGGGATTTCACGCTTCGCAATCGGGCCGTCGGACTAGGCTGGCTTCCGTTTGTCGATCCGCCCGAGCATGAGGAGACCGACGAGACTCGCGAGGCACGTCTTGACCGGGTGTACGACCTCAACAAGACGGAACGAGCCGAATTGGAGGGAATGCGCGATGACCTCGTTGGTCGGTTCGCTTATGTTGCGGGGCTGATCGCAGCGCGCATCCACGCCTACCCTGCCTGGCGCCTCGACTTCTTCGACGAACACAACGTTCGCATAGACCTGGCCGCTCAGGTCTCGGCCATCACCGCCAGCGCCGCGCTGTTACGTGATCAGCGTGAGCTCCTGGGCGAACCGCCAGCCGGACATCTCGCGAAGGACGACGACGTGGTGGGTGTCTACGTCGAGAAAGCACGCGTGCTCGACAGTCGCGCAGATGGTCTGTTGCGGCGAGTGCAGGCCTTCGCCGAGTACCGCGAAGTTGTGGACGGGGTGCAGAAACGCGAGGACAAGCGGGCGTGGTTCGATCGTGTCGGCGCCATCGATGAGCTGGAACACGCGGTAGATGACGTGGTGAACTCCTCGGAGACCGACCATCTCCGCGGAGTGGCAGGCAACTCGGCCGTCCTCGCGACCTTGTATCTCGACACACTCGAACCCCTGACGGTGTCGGAGTCTCGGAAGTCCTGATCCTGGTTTGCGTAAGTTCAATTCGCGGGAGACGTACGAAAGCGGGTCCTCGCCGAACGCGTGAATGCGTCGACGCACAGCGTCGCTCTGGGACAATCACGAACATGGTCGAGCAGAGCATCTGGATACAGAAGGCCGCCGACGATCCGGGACACTGCCAGTGGAACGTCGAGCGTTTCCGCACCATGGAGAGTGGGGGAAGGCCGTGGTCGGTGAGGCCCGCTTCATCGACGCCATGGCCGCCCGCGGTTGACGCATCCTTGAAGCCGGATGCACCGCCGGCCATCTGGCGGCCGTGGGTCATGACGTGGTCGGCGTCGATGTCGATCCGGTCCTCGTCGCCGCGGCTTTGAGGAGGATCACCCGGGACCACGGTGGCTGGTCAATGACCTCGCCGAACTCGACCGGGACTGCTGCACGGATAGGTGACAGTTGGGGTGTCATGCCGCGGCAGCGGCGGTGTTGATCATTGCTTCGAACTCGACAGGCGTCAACCGGCCAAGGCGGGCTTGGCGGCGCCGGCGGTGATAGGTCCGTTCGATCCAGGTGACGATCGCGATCCTCAGCTGTTCGCTGGTGTCCCAGCGTTGGCGGTCGAGGACGTTGCGTTGTAGAAGCGCGAAGAAACTCTCCATCGCCGCGTTGTCGCCGCAGGCTCCTACTTTGCCCATCGACCCTGTTAGGCCATGGGTGTTCAAGGCGTGTACGAATTTACGCGATCGGAACTGCGATCCTCGATCGGAGTGAACGATGCACCCGGCGACCCCATCACGACGCGCGACAGCACTGTGCAATGCCGCCACGGCCAGTCGGGACTTCATCCGCGAATCGATGCTGTAACCGACGATCCGCCCGGAGTAGACGTCCTTGATTGCACACAGATAGAGCTTGCCCTCGCCGGTGCTATGTTCGGTGATATCGGTCAGCCACAGACGATTTGGCGCCTCGGCAGTGAAGTCTCGCTGGACCAGATCGTCATGGACTGGTGGCCCCGATCGTCGGCCGTTACGGCCTCGCTTCTTACCAAACACCGACCACCAGGCGTTGTCACGGCAGATCCGCCATGCGGTCCGCTCGGCCATCGACTCGCCCACGGTGGACGCTTCACCAGCTAGGAACCGGTACCCGAATTCCGGATCCTCGCGGTGGGCATCGAACAGAACGTTTGCCCGATACGCCGCGGTCAGCTCGGCATCGGTGACCGGAGCAGCCAACCACCGGTAGTAGGGCTGGCGAGAGAGCTTGAGAACCCGGCACGACACTGCGACGGGAATCCCGTCGGCGGCGAGCTCCTTTACGAGCGGGTAGAGCCTTTTCCCGGCAGGTTCGCCTGCGACAGATACGCCGCCGCCCGACGCAGCACCTCGTTCTCCTGCTCCAGTAGCCGGATCCTCTTGCGGGCCTCGCGCAGTTCAGCGGACTCGGTCGAGGTCCCACCAGGGCTGCGGCCCTCATCGATGTCAGCACGTCGCATCCACTTGTGCAGCGTCATCGGGTGCACCCCGAAGTCCTTGGCAACCTGCTCGATCGTGACGCCTTCACCACGATCACGGGCCACCCGGACCACATCGTCACGGAACTCTTGAGGGTACGGCTTAGGCACAGCTACATCCTTCCCGACCGCCCGAAGGCAAGCCAGATCAGATGTCACCTATCCGTGCAGCGGTCCCGACCCCGAAGGGTGGCCCTTTCCATGATCCTAGATTGAGAGTCTTGGATGAATATCCGTCGTTTCAAAGTCCTGCATGAGGCTGGTGGCTCCTATGCCGAGATCGCCCGTGAGGTCAGTTGTGACTGGCGCACGGTGCGCCGTTACCTCGCCGAGGACGCACCCCCACATCCACCGCGGGGCACCTCGCGGGCCGGGACACAACCACGGGCGATCACTGATGAGGTGGCCGCGCTGACATGCTGCGTGCTGATGTGGATCTGCCGGCCTCGGTGATTCACGAACGCCTCGCAAGCGAGCATCCGGTGACGGTCAACTATCAACGAGTCAAAATCTATTGCCGCACAGAACGTCCGGTCATCCGTGATGAACTCGGCGTCGAGCAGTCCGGGCTGGGAGGGTTACATCGCCGGTTCGAGACCGTGCCCGACGCGCAAGCCCAAATCATTGGGGTGATGAAGGCGATCTGTTCGGGATCGGCCGCAAGGTGTACTCGTTCCACATGGTGCTCTCGTACTCGCGGGATCCGTTCTGCTGCTACACCCATTGCATGGACGCCGCCGCGTTCTTGGGCTCGCACATCCGGGCGTTCGACCACTTCGGCGGGGTACCGGCCACCATCGTCTACGACCGCACCGAAACCGTCGTGGGCCGCCACGTCCGCCCTGGTCACGCCGTACCGCTGCATTCGGCGGCGGTAGCGTTCTCCGGCCACTACGGCTTCGATATCGACGTACTGGCCGTCTATCGGCCCACCGGTAAGGGCAAAGTGGAACGTCAAGTCAAGATCGTGCGTGACCACGTGACCGCCGGCCGCGCGTTTCACGATCTGGACGAGGCCGACGGCGCGTTCGCCGACTGGGTACCCATCCGCCGCGGCCAAACCCCATCGCACCCACGTCAAGGTGATCGGCGAACGCGCCGTTGCCGATCACGCCGCCCTCACCCCGCGCCCGGCACAGCCCTATCTGGTGGTTGACACCCACCTACGCCGGGTCGGCCGTGACTGCCTGGCCTCGTTCGAACCATCTCTGTATTCGGTTCCTGCCCAACAAGTTCACCGAGGACAGTATGTGCAGGTCCGCGCTGGTGTGGACCGGGTCGCGATCTGCGCCCTCGATACTGAGGCGCTCACATGCTCGCGGTGCATCCCCGATCAGCCGTTCGCGGGGCCTGGATCGTCGATGACTCCCATTGGGACGGTCTGCCTGACGGGCACACCCGCTCCACGACCACGGCCACCGCAGACCCCGCCGCGGCAACCGCTACGCAGGCGGAGGTGTCTGTGCTGCACGCCAGAGTCGCCGAGCTCGTCGGGCACGTCCACGTCGCTCAGCGCCCGCTGACCGACTATGCCGCCATCTAGCCGGTCTGAACATCCTAATCTGCAGCGCTACAACACTATTAACATCTGAGGACACAACGTCCATGAGTTCACTGACCACCACCCGCATCATCGACAACGCCGCCCGACTCGGCCTGACCCACACCGCCGAATCCATCACCGAAGCCGCCGCCCGCGCCGATCAAGCCCAGATGGGCTACCTCGACTTCATCGATCACCTCCTCGCCGAAGAAGTCGCGGTCCGAGAATCACGCCGATTCCGCAACGCCCTCAAACTCTCCGGCCTGCCACACCACAAGACCCTCGACGAGTTCGACTACACCTTTTAACCCGGCCTCCCACCACGACGCATCAGGGACCTCGCGCCCTGGAATTCCTCACCGGCGCAGGCAATATCGCACTTCTGGGCCCACCCCGAGTCGGCAAAACCCACATCGCCGTCGGCCTGGCCGTCGCGGCCTGCCAAGCCGGCAAATCCATCTACTTCACCACCCTCGACGACCTCGTCCGCAAACTCAAGACAGCCGACGCCGCCCGCCGCCTACCCCGACACTTCGCCAACCTCATGCGCCCCTCACTGCTAGTGATCGACGAAGTCGGCTACCTGCCCCTCGACCGCGACGAAGCCAGCATGTTCTTCCAACTCATCAGCCGCCGATACGAGAAAGGCTCCACCATCACCAGCAACAAACACTTCACCGAATGGGGCACCGTCCTCGGCGACGACGTCCTGGCCACCGCCATCCTCGACCGACTCCTGCACCACTGCGACGTCGTCACCATCAACGGCCCCAGCTACCGCCTCAAAGACCGCCAAGCACTTGTCACACCCACCGACACCCCGGCATCATGAAACCGCCGGAAACTGACACATCAGGTCGTACACCCACCGACCCGTCCGCCGATACCAGTCCCGCATCCTCAGGCGAGACCCACCGCCACTGTGGTTCCCCCGGAATCGTGGAGGACTCCTCTATGCGGCTTCGGGCTCGGTGACTGCGGTGTTCTCGTAGTCGACCGGACTCATCATCCCGATCGCGCTGTGGCGACGCTGGTGATTGTAGAAGCCGTAGCACCACTCCAACACGACCGCCTGCGCCTCCATGATAGTATGGAACTCGTTGCGTGACAACACTTCCCACTCCAAAGAAGAGAAGAATGCCTCCGCTGCGGCGTTGTCGAAACACGATCCGACCCGGCCCATCGACTGCCGGATACCCATCTTCTGGCACAGCCTGGTGAACCGTTTCGCGGTGTACGTCGACCCACGATCGGTGTGGAAAATCAGCTTCTGCGCATCGTCATCACGCCATATCGCCTGCATACCGCCCCGCGTGGCGACCGCCATCTCGATCGCCGCACACGCCAACGCTGCATCCGGGTGACGACTGGTGGCCGCCCCCAGCAGGCGGCGACTGTAGAGGTCGATGACCGTGGCCAGATACAGCTTGCCCGCCGCGGTCGGGATCTCGGTGATGTCGCCGACCCACCGCTGATCGGGGCACTGTGCGGTGAAATCGCGACCCAACAAATCGGGGAACTTCGGGGCGGTCTTGTCCTGACGGGTCAGCCCGTTGCGCCGGCGGATCCGCCGCGCGACCAGGCCCTGACGACACATCGAATCAGCGACAGTCTTCTCGGTCACCGTCCACCCGTCAGCACGCAGATCCGCATGCAGGCGCGGTGACCCGTGCAGGCCGCGGGCCTTGTCGAACGCCACCGCCACGGCCCGGTCGATGGTGTCCCGGCGATAGTCGCGGGTGGTGTGCAAACCCGTTGCCGCACCCGGCGATTGGGTCCGCTTATGCCATTTGTAGAACCACGCCTCGCTGACCCCGAGCAGCCGGCAGGACACCGCGTGTGGCACCCGATAGTTGGTCCTCTGGTCGGCGATAAAGCGTGCCACGCTCACTTCGTCGCCTCCTTCACCCACAGGACCACTGATCGCTTGAGGACATCACGCTCCATGCGCAGCTCGGCGACCTCGTCACGCAACCGTTTGAGCTCAGCAGCGTCATCAACGGTCAGCTCGCCGCGGCCCTCCCGCTCGGCGCGCGCCCGGTTGACCCAGTTACCCAAGGTGCCCTCGTTGACCCCCAGGTCTCGAGCGACCTGGGCGATCGGCTTACCTGTCTCCTCGACGATCCGGACCGCCCCATCACGAAACTCCCGGTCGTACTTCTTCCGCTTCTCTGGCATCGTGCTCCTCATTATCGATGCCTCTACGGTTCGGGGGGAACCTCACACCGCCTACACCGCGGTGGAGATCGACGCGCCAATTAGGCACTGCATACCGCCGTGATCGTGCAGCTTCGCTACCACAGCGGTGCCCGCGAATACGCCACTCGCCGCACCACTTCGAGGTCCCAAGTCGTACCTGCTTGTCGGACCCAAGGGATAGTGTTAAACCATGCGTTCCGCTCCACGACTTCTCGTCACCGACCTCGACAACACTCTGTGGGACTGGTTTGAAGCGTGGCACACATCGTTCTCTGCCATGTTGGACGCTTTAGTCGAGCAGAGCGGGGTGGCGCGAGAGACCTTGCTCCCCGAAATCCGCGCGATACACCAAAAACGGGGTACCACCGAGTACTCGTACCTACTCAACGAGGTTCCGTCGCTCATCGAGGCGGCCGGGTCCGCTGCACCGTTGGAGGCGTATGACGACGCGATCCACGCTCTCAATCGGGCACGCAAGAAGAGTACGTTGCTCTATCCCGGGGTCATGGAGACATTAACTGATTTGAAGGGCGATGGGGTACGCATCGTCGCTTATACCGAGTCGATTGCCTACTGGACCGAGTGGAGGATCAAGCACACGGAGCTCGATGGAGTAATCGACGTTCTCTACTCAGCTCCTGACCACGACGTCCCCGCGGGAGTCACCATAGAGGATCTTCGCACGCTCGATCCCGAGTCCTACGGCTTGAAATACACTGAGCATCAATCGACACCTATTGGGGCGTTTAAGCCGAACCCGGACGTCCTTCGGTCGATCTTAGAGAACGAAGACGCCAAACCGAACGAAGTGATCTACGTCGGAGACAGTCTCATGAAAGACATCGCGATGGCTCAGCACATCGGCGTAACGGATGTACATGCGGTGTACGGCGAGGCACAAGGGCGCCATGATTACAGCCTTCTCCAGGCCGTCACACATTGGACGCAGGCGGACGTTGACCGAGAGCAAGCGCTACGTTCCAACTGCGAGATTACCCCGTCTCACACGATAGACGAGTTTGCTTCGCTCAAGGAGCTTCTGAACTGAACCATGACTGGATCCGGGCCCCCTTCGCCAGACCCAAACGCGCCGCCTGCACCAACGAACATTACGGATAAGGACCGTGCCACGCTCTACGTCGAAATGTGGAAGCATACCGTCACTGTTCAACAACACTTTAACGACATCGAGTGGCGAATTCGAGGTCTTGCCCTGACCGCCGCGACGTTCTCAGTGGGCGCAGCTGGCCTCTCCGTCAACAACGGCCACGCACTCGCGGGGGCTCTGATCCTTGGGGTAGGGATCATCCTTTGGTACGCCTTCTACTTTGTGGATAGGTACTGGTACCACCCGCTCCTCATAGCGTCGGTCCTGCAGGGGCACAAGATCGAAGCGAAGATCGAAGAGTGCGGCTTGCCTGATGCCGCGCTGACCAAAGCCATCTCTGCGGGTAGCCCAATCGACCGTCCGAACGTCATACGTACCTTCACTAGGAAGGTAAACAGAGGCGAGAAGTTGCGGTCTGAAGGGAAGCTGGTGTGGTTCTATCGGATTGGCTTCTTAGGTCTCGCGAGCGCGGCGATTATTCTTGGTGTTGCCGGCTTGGCCGATGCAGTCCCAGTCGACTCTCCTAAGGATTCACCGGCCATCGTCAAGATTGATGAGAGTGCCGAGTTGACAGAACGCCCTACGATTGGCCGTCAACCACTTTCGAACCGGTCCGACGAAGCGCCCACGCCATCAATGACACACACCCAGCCACGGGACTCGATCGCGCCGACAAGTCCGCGGTAAGGGCGGTACCACCGCATAGATCGGTAGAATCCACCGACGAAATTTCACGCGGGGACATGCCACCCCGTACTGCTCGTGGGCATCCGGTTGGATGCCTTCGAGCAGTACGGGGCGCTTGACGTCAGAGGTTCCAGCTCCCTGGCACGCTCACGGCGTAGCCAGGAACGTCGGCCGAACCAACGCCCAGCTGCTTGAAGTGCTCGGCCGCAGCCCCAATTTTGGCGTTCTCGGTCGGGCGACGCTTTGACTCGTCAAGTGTGCTCTTGGTTTCGCGGATCATGTAGATCCGGTTCCCACCATCCTCATGCTTGATGATCGCCCAGTCTGGGTTGTAAGGACCGACGGGCGTCTCGATCTTGAACTTGCCGGGGAGTTTCATGAAGAATCTCACGTCTTCGCGAGAGTCGAGCAACTCGGCGAATTTTCGCTCAGGCGCTTCGGCTCCGTCGGAGTCGATCTGAATGTAATTGAAGTCAGTCTTGCCGTTAGCGTTGCTGTCCTCAAACGATTTGGTCGCATAAACACGATCCATGAATAGGTCACGAGCTTCGGCGCCGTCTGCCTGGAGCTCGCGCAGTTCGTAGACATATCCACCGACCTTTTCGTACTGTACGCCCTCTTGAACGGAGGCAGCGACGACGTTGAGCAGGTTGCGCTTCACCATTGTGATGAAGTCGTTCGGGTTCCTAATGAACTCGTCCAGCCGGCCGGAGCGGGTGAGTATGTCAACCAGGGTCTTGCGCGTCAGCGACGTTGTTTCCTGTAACTCGCTGATAATGTCAGGAAGTTGATACGCCCCGGCTAGCTCAGCCGAGCGGGTCGCAGTCTCGCTGGTCTTGGTACCACCGCGAACCAGCTTTACACCAGCGCGAGTCACCTGGACGCGAAGTGGCTGAATCACCGGCTCCGCCTCAATCTTCTTCACGGCCTCCGCGATGATTTGCTCGCGGTCGAGAGACACCCTGTAGGTGGTGCGCTTCGAGATGGTTCGCCAGAAATCCTCGAACCAAGGGGAAGTGTAGATCTCCTTGTTGAGCCTGCGCGCGACGCGCTTGCGCTGAGTCTTGACCATCCGCTCAATCCGGCAGTCGAGCATGATCTGGATCATGTCGTCCTCGGGCCAGATGAAGTCCGGCTTGGGGCCCAGCGTGAACCCGAGCGTCTCGGGTCGGAAGTTGGCAGTGACCTTGCCTTCCTTGTCGAGGAAGCGTCGCTCCACCAACTCGTCCCAGATCAACTTCGATCCAGCAAACCCAAGCCGCTCTTCCTCCCCCGTCTTCTCGTCAACGGTCGTGATCTTGGCGAACTCGCCCACCCGGACAAGGCCAATACTGACTCCGGACTCGCGGTACTCCCTTTGGAGGCTGTCGGCGAACTCGCGATAAGACTCATTCGCCACAACGGTCAGCTGGGCGATACCTCGATCAGGGACGCGCTCGCCCGCCTGGTTGACCGGTAGACGAAGTCCACGCCCAATCGTCTGCCGTCGCTCCGCAGCCTCGCCCATCTCGCGGAGGGCACAGATCTGGAATACGTTCGGGTTGTCCCAACCTTCCCGCAGTGCTGAGTGACTGAAGATGAACCTTACCGGCTCGGCTTGATCGAGCAGTTGCGCCTTGTTGCGCATAATGAGTTCGTACGCGTCGTCGTCAGCCTTGGTCGTGCCACTGGTGTCCTTGAATGTGTCGTTCTGTCCTTTCTTTCCCTTGAGGACCGAGAAATACGCTCGTCGATAATCCACGGGGTCGAGCGGAAGCATCTCTGCCCACTGTCGGTTCTTAGCTCGCTCCTCAACCAGCAGTTCGTCGAACCACTTCACGAAATCACCATCAGCGGTGCTGTTGTCGTGCCCATCGCCAAGGAAACTAGCGACCTTGTCCACGAAAAACAGACTGAGAACCTTGATGCCATGCGGCCGAAGCATCGTCTCCTTGCGGAGGTGCTCGCGGATCGTCTCTCGAATCATTTCGCGGTAAATCGAGTTGTTTGAGCCGCCGATGGACTCACCCGCGTTCAACCATCCGTGCGGAAAGACTTCCACACATTCGGGCTCGATGCTGAATTCGTTGAGACGCCAGCCTTCATAGGCTGAGTTCTTCGTGACAAGCGCCAGGTCTTGACCATTCTTGACGTTGACCGACTTGCGCTCGATCGAGCCGTCGGACTCCTTGCGGACCGCCAGCTCCATCCGCGCCACGAAGCCTTTGTCGTTGCGAACGGATTCGAGCTTCACATACGGGGCAGCGTCGGCGCCTTGCTGGACTGCCTCTGCCACAACGATCTGCTTCACAAGGCCGAGGTCGTGGGCATCCACAGGGTCCAGTCGATAGACGACGTTGCGCGTCTTCCGATGTGTGGCAGAAAAGCGCAGCGTGCAAAGCGGGTCGAGTTCCCCAACCGCCGACTGGCTAAGCAGCGATTCCATGTTCTGTGGCTCGTCCATGATGACCACCGGGTGGGTAGCCTTCAAGTAGTCGATCGGGCGTAGACCGTTAAGCTTGTCGCGGTTCTGGTGAATGACGCGAGAGTTTTTGTCACCGCGAAGCGCGTGAATGCTCATCACCATTATCTGCACGCTGGTGCTGGTGGCGAACGACTGCACTTCCTCAGCGGTCGAACCGCTGTAGACAGTGGCGTCGAATGGCTCGGCGTAGAGGTCCTGGAAGTGCTTCGTCATCAGCTTTATGCTGGTGGTCACACCTTCCTTGATCGGGGTGCTGGGCACGAGGATCACAAACTTACGGAAGTTGTACTTCTGCGCGAGCTCAAAGATCGTCCGAAGATAGACGTACGTTTTTCCCGTGCCGGTCTCCATCTCGACGTCAAAGTCGAGGGCACCATTCGCGAGCTCAGCCACGACCTCGAGGCCATTCCTGTCCTGTACGGCCTGCAAGTTCTGCAACAACGCCTCGTCATCGAGCAACAAGTTGTTGCCAACGGCGCCAACCTCAGCTGCGATGTCGAGAGCCTGCTGCCCGCCTGGTGTCGGAAGCGCGTTCTCTAGCTTCGTTTCCAGTACATCAGCGTCGGCAGGTTGCCCCTCGAACAGGTCAACGACCGAAGCGATCGCTTCCTGCTGATACGGCTGCTTAGGATCAAACTTGAACTCCATCGCTTACGCCGTCCACAATTCCACGCCGCGCGTCTTCGCCTCCTGCACAAGGTTCGTCTTCAGCTCGTCGTCGCCCTTGAAGGCATCCTCCAAGATGATGAACCTCGCGAGCTCCGGACTGTCGAGGACGGATCGCAGCTGCTGCAACGTCGGCTTGGTGTGCTCGTGGAGATAGGCGAGGACGAGTCCGTTACCGACCGACTTCAGCTTGAGACCATCAACCTCGGCGTCACGAATCTGTTCGGTCAACGAGTAGCCTTGCTTGAGCAAGAGTTCGGTGAGCAGCGAATCAGGAGCTGCAGTGTCGTCTGCGCTGTCGCGAAGGTCGAGGAGGTGCTGCTCAAGCGCGCTAGGTTCAACTTGGCCAGATACTTGCCATTTCGCGAAGTTAGTGTCGGTCAGCGTGTAGCCCCGGTATCCGACATCAAGCGAGACTTCGCGACCCCCTGATAGCTCCGGACGGGCGGCACGAATCTGGTCGCCAGCAAGATCGATTCGTCGACGTGTGATCGCCGAAATCGTCGTGAGGCCCGCCGACCTGGCATCGGAAGGCTCGGGCGTCGGCTCAGGTAGTTGAACCTGTATAAAACGACGGCTACCGCCATCCGCCGCGTTCATCGCCATTACCGCGTGAGCGCTGGTTCCCGACCCGGCGAAGAAATCGAGAACGGTGTCGCCATCTTCAACAATGAATGACATCACCTCACGAATTAGCGAAACAGGCTTGGGGTTTGTGAAGACCTTCTTGGACCCAGGAAACAACGTTCTAAGTTCATTCGCGCCAAGTCGACCGTCAAGCTCAATGACGCTAGGGAACTTCTGCTTGTAATCCTTGGCGTAGACCTTGAGCTCGATGATCTTGGTTTCGTCCTCACCGAAAAGCACGCGGCCTTCGGTAAGCAGATCGCGCATCGTTTGCTCAGGAAATCGATAGCCCAACAGCGGCTGAGTGCAAGCTTTTCCTGTCACTGGATGAATCACATCGTAGCGGTAACCCTCTTTTCCGGGGTTATGGACTGATTGGCTTCCGGTATATACACCGTCACGGTCGATGTATTTGTAGCGATCAAGCGGGCCGAGCACTGAACGGTGCTCGCGAAACCAATTGGTATAGGCGGCAGACAATTCGGCTTGATCATCATATTCTCGAACGAGGTCGGCACCCACCGACATAAGCAGATCCCGAGCTGCACTATCAGAGCTCTTCCATACAGCCGAACTGGAGGCGATGCGCCGGGCGTAAATTACTATGTATTCGTGCTCGATCGCGACCCGTGTCGGGTTGTTGTCTGTGGCGTTTTTCCAGACCACGGTGGCAACAAAGTTCTCCGACCCGAACACCTGGTCCATCACATGCTTTAGATTCGCAACTTCGACATCATTGATTGAGACAGCGACAACCCCGTCCTGCGTCAGAAGATTTCGGGCAAGCTTCAATCGCGGGTACATCATGTTGAGCCAGTTCGAATGGAACCTCCCCTCGGAATCCGAGTTCGTCCTAACCTTCTTGCCTTCTTCGTTGACCTGTCGAGTCCACTCCAGGTACGTCGCAAGTCCTTCCCTGTAGTTATCGGGGTAGACGAAGTCCTTGCCTGTGTTATACGGCGGGTCGATGTAGATCATCTTGATCTTGCCGTGGTAGTGCTTCTGCAAGATCTTGAGGACTTCGAGGTTGTCGCCCTCAATGAACACGTTCTTAGTCGTGTCCCAGTCCTTGCTGTTCTCGTAATCGGGCTTCAGCGTCGCCGTGGTCGGCTCTTGCGCCGCTCGAAGCGCCCGCTTCTTGCCAGCCCAGAACAGGCCGAACCGTTCCCGGTCGTCACCAGCGTCGTCACCAAGGAGTTCCTTCAGCTTCTCGACGTCGACCTTGCCATCCGCGATGGCCTCAGGAAACAGCTCCGAGAGCTGCGCGGCGAGCTCCGTCTTAAAGTCGGGCGTGCCGCTCGGCGTTTCGTAGATGTCCTTTAGTTTGTCGTTGCTCATTGCTGGTTCCTCGGTTGTTCCCGTATGGGTTAGTCGTTCGGTGTTGTCGCGGTGGCGGTTCTCATCAGGTCACCACCTTCCAGCGGATGTTGAACAGGTGCTCGATGGTCTGTGTGCCCTTTAGCGCTTGCTCGATCAGCTCGAGGTAGTGGTCGGCTTCCTCGCGCATCTTTCTGCGCGCGACGCGAGCCTCTTCGTCCTCGTCCTCCGCGCGCTCGGCCCACTTGCGGGCTTCCTTCTTGAACTTGAGCTGCTGCATCGGATCGTCGTTGCCGCGCGCGTTCTTGCGGGCTTCCTTCTCCTTAGCCTTGTACTCTCGGATCTTGCCTTCGGACTCGGCACGGCGATCCTGCAGGTTGCGGTAGAGCAACTCTTCTTGTTGGTCGTAGTAGCGAGAGTTTCGGCCCTGCACCTCCCGCTCAAGGTGGGCGCGACGCTCGGCAAGGTACGGCTCAAATTTGTTGTCGTCGATGCTGACCTCGGCGCCTTCGTCGATGCAGGCCAGATCGAGCAGGTCGGCGGCGTACTCGTGGTCGAGCCACTGACCTTCATCGGTCACGGCTCCGGCAAGCATGTAGGACTCGCTGATGTCGTCGTTCCTGGCTTTCATGCTGAAGGTGACGAGCTTAACCGCAAGCTCACCCGACGTACCAACGAGTTCCCTAACTGCGGTGCTGACGCGCTCGGAGTTGCTGAGGCTGAATGTAAGTTCCCTGGCGGGGGTGTCGACGGCAGTGGCGGACTCGACGACGTAAGTAGCGAGCGGTCCGGAGAATCGGTACTGGTGGGCGTTGTCGAGTGGTTCGGACTTGAAATAGTAGCGACCCGTCGGCGCGTCGTTGACCGGTGAATCGTGCAGGACGAAATGCCGTCCGTCGCCCTCGAAGTCTGCGTAGCCGGCCAGCTGGCGCTTAGTGATCGCGAGTAACAAGCGTTCAAACTTGTTGAGCACGGCCCCGGACTGGGCGTCGTAGGACTTAAGGCGGTCTTGAACGTTGGGGTCGAGGTTGTCGAACACCTTGGACTTGGCGGCCGCCATCTCCGAACTGATCTCGCCTGCGTACTGCTTCTCGAGTTCCTTAAACGCTCTATTAATGTCCGCATCACTGCGAGAGTTGCTTAAGATTCGGTTGATGGTTTTCTCGAAATCGAAGCCGTCCTCGATGGAGCCGAGCACTTCGTCGGAAGCTCCGAAGACACCTTTGAAGAGGTGGAATTTATTGGCGAGCAGCTCAAGGATGCGGGCCTCGGCTGCGTTGCCCTTGTTCGCGAAGTTGGCGACGACGACATCGAACTTCTGACCGAAGCGATGCACACGACCGATACGCTGCTCAACACGTTGAGGGTTCCAGGGAAGGTCGTAATTGACCAGCATTGAGCAGAACTGGAGATTAATACCCTCTGCGGCTGCTTCAGTAGCAATCATAATCGTGCCCTGATCGCGGAAGTAGTCCACAAGCGCCTTGCGTCGGTCTGCTGCCGGGATTCCGGTGATGACGTCGCCGTCCTGGTTGGCTTCTAGCCAATCACGGTAGATCCCGTTGGCCGCGGGCGAGTTGTTGCTACCGTTGAAGAGGACGAGCCCCTCGCCGCGGCCCGCTTCGGTCAGTGTGCGGAAGATGTATTCCTGAGTCTTGGTGGAGTCGGTGAAGATGATGGCCTTCTGGGGCGCCCCAAGTTCCTTGAGCCGTTCAAACCCTCGATCTAAAGCTTCGGCGAGCTTCACGGCTTTCTGGTTGACCGCGATTGACCGCGCGAGAGCCGCGTAGCTGCGGAGTTCGTCAACCTCAGCCCGCATCGCTTCAAGTGTTTTGTTGTCGAGCTTCGCCCCGGCAGCCGGGCCACATTCCGTGGACGCTGCGCTTGTTTCGAACTCTTCGACCTCTTCATCAGTCAGGTCGTCGGTATCGAAATCGGCAAGCAGCAACCCGCCTCGGCTGTCTCGACGAATTCCTGCCTCTACCTCCGCGTCGAGCCGGTCTGCAATGCGTTCGAGCGTACTGGCCGTTGCGTACGTACTCGATCCAAGACGCTTGCGAAGAATCAAAGCGGTCAAGTGGCGCTGGGAGTTCGAGAACGCGAACAACTCGTCTCGCTGCAGGTAGTCGTTGACCTTCTCGTAGAGCTCGATCTCGGCAGGGCTGGGCATGAACTCGACCGTCAACGGCAGGCGCTTGGTGAAGTGGATGTACTTCTCGGCGTCACGACGCAACGTGCGCTTACAGATACCGGCAACACGCTCGACTAGGTCGTCGTTGTCGCCTAGGCCCTTGGCCTTAACGTAGCGCTCGCGAAACGCGTCGAGTGAGTAGAAGTAGTCGGGATCAAACACACTGACGAGCCCGTAAAGCTCTTCGAGGCGGTTCTGGAGCGGGGTTGCTGTGAGCAGGATGGTCTTTCCAGAACCTCTAACGATGTGGCTGATCGACTCGGGGGCCTTGTTTCGGCCGGTGTAATGGTTGCGGAGCCGGTGGGCTTCATCACAGATCACCAGATCCCATTCACGGAGCAGACTCGTCTCGTGGCGGAGCGCGAACTCGTAGGAGCAGATCAGCACCTCTGCGCCTTGAGCAGCCGTTCGCGCGAGTTGTTCGTCCTTGAACTTTGGATCGAGCAGCTGACTGGGGATCAGGAACTTCTCCATGAGCTCCTGTTGCCACTGCTGTCGGAGACTGGAAGGCGCGATGATCAGAATCCGACGCTTGCGCTCAGCCCAGTACTGTGTGATGACGATTCCGGCTTCGATCGTCTTCCCGAGGCCGACTTCGTCGGCAAGAATGACGCCGTTGAGGTACGGGGTCTGAAGCGCAAAAAGCGCCGCATCGATCTGATGAGGCTTGGGCTCGACCTGGGCATCGAAAAGAAGGCCTGCAATTTTGCCGACGTGATCGTTCGCATAGGAACGCTGAAGCTCGTAGGCGTAATACTTCGCCTGGTATGCGTTTAGCCCCATCTGGATCCTAATCTAGCAACCGTCGATATCGGTTAAGGTGTCGCACAGGCAACCGCTAATAGCCTGCCATGAAGGGCCGACACATTCGTGGAGTTGAGGTGGGCCCTTCGTAGTGGTCCAGTTGTTGTGCGACTCTGTTGCCCGAGTGTTTGGGCAGGAAGAATCGATGACGACATGGCAGGTAGCAAGCGCCGGCGGCATACGCCGGATCAGATCATCCGCAAGCTGGCCGAGGGCAGCAAGCTCCTCGGGACCGGGCAGGAGTTGGCTGAGGTGTGCCGGCATCTGGAGGTCACAGAGTCGACCTGGCATCGCTGGGTGGCCCAGTACGGGGGCATGAAGGCCAATGACGTCAAACGCCTCAAAGAACTCGAAGCTGAGAACGCTCGGCTCAAGAAGTTGGTCGCCAACCAGGCCCTCGATATCGACATGCTCAAGGAGGTTTCGTCGGGAAACTTCTGACCCCGAACCGCAAGCGCAGCGCCGTGACGATGCTGCGTGAGCGGTTCGGGGTATCTGAGCGGCGAGCATGTGCTGTGGTGGGCATCCACCGCTCCACGATGCGACTGCACCCAGCGCCGATCACCGCGGAGGAAGCCGAGCTGCGGTCCTGGCTACGTGGGTTTTCCACCGACCGGCCCCGCTGGGGCTGGCGACGCGCCGCGATCGCCGCGCGCAAAGCGGGCTTCACGGTCAACAACAAACGCATCCGCCGCCTGTGGCGCGAGGAGGGGCTGCGAGTTCCCCAGCGCCGCAGGAAGAAACGGCTCACCGGAATCGGGACCGCGGTTGGGGCGATGTGCCCAATCCGGCCGAACGTGATCTGGGCGATGGACTTCCAATTCGACACCACCGCCGACGGCCGAACCATCAAAATGCTCAACGTGATCGACGAGTTCACCCGCGAAGCCCTGGCGATCCACGTCGACCGCGTCATCAACGCCGATGGCGTGGTTGACGTTCTCGACCGCCTGGCCCTGATACATGGTCCACCGTGCTACGTGCGGTTCGACAACGGACCGGAATTCGTCGCTCACGCCGTCAACGACTGGTGCCGATTCAACGGCACCGGATCACTATTCATCGACCCCGGCTCCCCGTGGCAGAACGCCTGGATCGAATCGTTCAACGGCCGCCTGCGCGACGAGCTGCTCAACTCCTGGCGCTTTGACTCCCTGCGCGAAGCCCGGGTCATCATCGAAGACTGGAGGATCGACTACAACGCCAACCGACCCCATTCGGCCCACCACGGACTCACCCCCGCCGAGTTCGCCCTACAGTGGACCACGACCCACCAACCCCAAGCCGCATAGCGACTGGACCATCGAATGGGTCCCCCTCAGAGTCTGGACCGCGCGTCGCGCTACTCACCTGAGATGAGGGTCACTACACAGGCATCGCCGATTGTTTCGGTGGGCGCCATCGAGGCATCCAGGTTGCCGGTGACACGCCGGTGAACTTGGGCCACTCCCCCCTTGCCGCGTCAGGTGATGCGGACCGTGGCCACTGTCCATGGCCATGAGAAAGTCCCCACTGGTGGCCAGGTCGAGGTCCCCGTTGGTGGCCAGATAAAAGTCCCCACCCTGTGTTCGTCGTGTCGACCCGGAACTGAAGGCCCAGGCGATGACGGTGAAGGTGCCAACCGATCACCATCACCGCCCGGGAGTTCCATTGAAGTCTGCGAAGGACCGTATGGACATCATTTCTGCTTACCGAGAACTCGGAAGCTATCGCGCCGCAGCCGAGGTGTGCGGCACCACCCACAAGACCGTCAAACGTGTGGTCGACCGGTTCGAGGCCGACGATCAGCCACCCGACCGCAAGGAACGGGCCCGCAACTACGATGCGGTGGCCGAGCTGGTCGCTGAGCGAGTCGAACGCTCACACGGTCGGATCACCGCCAAACGTCTGCTGCCAGTAGCGCGAGCGGCAGGATATGAGGGGTCGTCCCGCAACTTCCGCCGGCTGGTCGCGCACGAGAAGACACAGTGGCGCCGTGACCATCACCGTGGCCGTCGCCCGGCAGTGTGGGCGCCGGGTGACTATCTGGTCATCGATTGGGCCGTGATCGGCGGGCTGCACATGTTCTGCGCGGTGCTGGCGTTCTCGCGGTGGCGTTTCGTTCGGTTCGCCACCAACGAAACAGCCACCACTACCCTCGAATTCATTGCTGAGGCGTTGGAGGAGATCGGTGGAGTGCCCAGCAAGGTGCTCGCGGATCGGATGGGTTGCCTCAAGGGCGGAGTCGTCGCCAACGTCGTCGTACCGACCCCCACGTATGTGCGGTTTGCCACCCACTACGGGTTCGCCCCGGACTTCTGTCACGGCGCCGATCCAGAGTCGAAAGGGATCGTGGAAAACCTGTGCGGGTACGCGCAGTCGGATCTGGCGCAACCGTTGTGGACCGAAGCCAAGATCGCCGCCGGTTGCGACGACGTGCAGCTGGATGTGCACGCAGCGAACCGGGCCGCGCGGGACTGGTGTACCGAGGTCAACACCCGCCGCCACAGCGACACACTATGCGTTCCCGCCGACCAACTTGTGATCGAACGAGAAGTGTTGTCGGCGTTGCCGTCTCTGCGGGCTCAGGTCGGTCCGCCACCGGTCACTCGTAAGGTCGACCGCCTGTCCTGTATCCGGTACGCCTCGGCCCGCTACTCGGTACCCAACCGGCTCATCGGCACCACCGTGACCCTCATCCAGGACGGTGAGCGGCTCCTGATCGCCGAACCCGCCTCCGGTGAGATGGTTGCCGAACATCTGCTGGCCGCACCCGGAGAGGTCGTCCTCAACGACGACCACTACGGGGGGCCACGCACACCGCCCAGTCGTGCACCACGACCCAAAACTGCGGTAGAGAAACAGTTCTGCGATCTCGGTGAGGTCGCTGAGCAGTTCCTGGTCGGTGCTGCGGCGATCGGTAATACCCGCCTGGGCGGTGAACTCGATGACATCCTCGGACTAGTCGCCTCCCACGGCCATCAACAGGTACTCACCGCCCTGACCAGGGCGGTGGCGTTCCGACGGTTCAAGGCCGCCGATGTGCGTTCGATCCTCGATGCCGGAGCCGGCACCCCCAACCCGCGACCGGCCGGCACAGCACTGCTCGGCCACCTGCCTACCGCGCCCACCCGCTCGCTGGATGCCTACAAGCTCGGCGCCGGCGACAAAGAGGTGTCATGACCACCACAACATCGAAACCAGTTGCACCCCAAACAGTGCCGCCACTACCGGCCGACCTCGACCACGCGCTACGCCGATTGAAACTGGCCTCGATCCGCCGCACCGCACCCGAGGTGCTGCACACCGCGAAAACTCAGCGATGGACACCCGAAGAAGTACTGCGAACCCTGGTCGAAGCCGAGATCGCCGCCCGTGACGCCTCCAACATCCGCAACCGACTCAAAGCTGCCGGGTTCCCGCTCACCAAAACCCTGGAATCGTTCGACGTGGCCGCATCGTCCATCCCGGCCAACACCTTCGAATACCTGTCCTCACTGGAATGGGTTCGGGCCCAACACAACCTGGCCTTGATTGGCCCGGCCGGGACTGGCAAGAGTCACACCCTGATCGGGTTGGGGATCGCCGCAGTGCACGCCGGACACAAAGTGCGGTACTTCACCGCCGCCGACCTCGTGGAGACCCTGTATCGCGGGCTGGCCGACAACACCGTCGGTAAAACCATCGACACCCTGCTGCGCCAAGATCTGCTCATCCTCGACGAGATCGGATTCGCCCCGCTCGACGACACCGGCACCCAACTGCTGTTCAGGCTCGTCGCCGGCGCCTACGAACGCCGCTCTCTCGCGATCGCCAGTCACTGGCCCTTCGAACAATGGGGACGCTTCCTGCCCGAACACACCACCGCCGCCAGCATCCTCGACCGGCTACTGCACCACGCCACCATCGTCATCACCGACGGCGACTCCTACCGCATGACACACCGAACGGAGGTACCACCCACCTAAAACATCCCGCACAGGGTGGGGACTTTTACCTGGCCACCAGCGGGGACATCAAACTGGCCGTTGACACGAGTCGTCGGAGGCAACGAGCGAGTCACCACGTCTCATTGCGAGTCTCACGACGGACGACCCCCAGCCAGTCACCACCGCAGATATCGGACATGATTGGGATCGCAAGGGCGCAAAGTACATGCAATCCCCGACGACCACACTTGGCTCTCGCGAGGACCTTGACCGCGTCAACTCCCAGTCGGTTCGGCGAACGATCACCGCTGCCGTACGTGAAACCGTGTCCATCGAGGGTCCGATCGAGCTAGATCGGCTGGCGCGAAGCATTGGTCAGCGCTTCGGCTACGACCGCCTCCGCGCCACACGTAAGGACTTCATCCTCGACTGTGTGCCGCGTGCACTGATTCATGGGACCCAGTTGGGAAGTTTCGCATGGCCCGAACAGCTCGACCGGGACACGTGGCGTGGCTTTCGCTCCACCTCAGTTGGTGTGACCCGGCCCCTGTCAGAGATTGCCCCAGAGGAGATCATCAACGCGATGGCCGCGTCGTGCGGGCCCCGCGGCCTCGATGAAGAGGCACTGATGCGCGAGACGATAGGCAAGTTCGGACAGCGCCGGCTGACTCAGGGCACAACCGAGCGCCTCGCCGCCTGCATCGCTTTAGCGGTGAAGACAGGAAGGTTGTTGCGAATCGGTCAGACGATCAGAGCAGGAGCGTGAAGTAGCGAGCACCGGAAACCGTCACAAGTGACACATGAGGTGGCACCGTCCATCCATATGAGGCCAGACTGCTCTAATCTTCTTGCGTGGCAGACCTTCCGAATACTTTGATTGCGTCTTGGACCCCGGATCCGCGAGTTGCGACTTGGGCACACAAGCGCGGGTTTGGCCCAGCGCAGGAGATGTCCAACAACGCGCTGATCAAGCTCGCGAAGGCCCACAAGGGTAAGCCGGTCGGCTTGTACATGTGGGAGAGCGCCAATCACGAGGTGTACATCGGGATCTCAAATGACTCGGTAACCAAACGTCTGCGACAGCACGTGAAGAACTATGACGCGGCAAATATCCAGCGCTTCTGGTACCGCGCGAACGCCGGCACGCGGGAGAAGCTCCGTGAGATCGAGCGTGAACTCATCCACCACGCCCTCGCCGCAGGCTTCACAGTGTTCAACCGCGAGCACAGTGCGATCATCTATGGCGATTCCGTCTTCGACGAAGACATTTCCGTAGCACGCCAACAGGAGTGGTTTGCCGACCCAGTTGGCGCGAACGCAACTCAGCCTGCACGAAAAGACGATTCAGCGTCCGCGACCGCTCGGGCGACGAAACAGTTTCAGAAATTCATGAAGCTGCCAAGTGCTCCAGGACTCGTCGATGCGTTGAGTCTTTATCTCGCCGCATGCACGCCGTTCCCGGTGGAGACCGAAAGCGAGTACTGGAGTCTGACTTGCTTGCCGGGCTGGTCGAAACATCGTCTGGTGACCCTCAACATGGGCTACCTCGAGATGTTCTGGGCTACTGACTTAGGAGGGAACAGAACCGAGATCAGCGTAGGTGCTGACTACCAGTTCTTGCCACGCAGGCTCACGTGGCTGAAGCTTCGCAGACTAGGAGTGAAGAAGACCGGCCCTGCGCACGCCGGTGGCGGTCCGAACGAAGAAGTCCTCCGGTTCCGATCGGTTGACAGCTTCATCAATGTCATGACGACCTCCCCGAGGTGCGTCTCGCGGTTGCTCGCTTCGCGCTCGATCGCATGCGAAAAGGACGAGTCTCCGGGCGATATCGGGAGGCCCACAACTGTTTGCTCGCCGAACAAGCACTGCGGAAGATGAGTGACTGGAATACGACAGACTTTCGGGTACTCACTCGTTGGCGCACGAACTTCCACACGGCGTCGAGCTGGCGAATCTGATATAAGCCGAGGAATAAGCATGACCACGAGTTACGACCAGCTCCTCATAGAATGGGCACACTCATACAACGGGTATGAGCGGTTGGCAGGCAACGGTCCACGACATCTCTATGAACTCACCTTACCTCTCCAGCGCGCGTTTGATCGCAATGGAAACATTCCTGAATGGGCCGGCGTTGACCTACTTCGCGGCTGGACGTTCTACCTTGCACGGGCGCATCGGCATGGCGGCGCATACGACGACTTCGCCGTCGAGTACCCGCAGATCCTCGCGATTGTGGACGCCGTCAACCGGCACGAGGGTGCCAAAGACGACGATCGCGCGCCGAGCCGCAGGGAGAACCAGTGAGTGTCGACGCGGGTCTCGTCAGAGTCAGACACTTACGGACGTAGTCCCACTGAAAATCGTCACCGATGACGTGACTCGGCCGCAAACCTCGAGCGCCTCGCACATCTCAGCTAACGGGCCGGCGAGCGACACGAGGAGAACGCGCTCGAACAGCGTCCACGTCCCAACGTCACGGACCTCGTCGTACCGACCGATCCAGCCGCAATGCACGGGATCATTTCTGCGTTGCGCTCGTGCCACTCGGCGGGTGTCAGCTTCTCCGGTCCGGGACTCCCCTACACCGACAGCTGACTCCCCGACCGCCGCAACTCCGAGAACGCCTTGATAGTCGTCGAGCTCCGGCCCGACCTCGGTCTTCGACACCATCACCACGTTGTCCACGTACGGCTGGATTGTGCTGGCGTTCTGGGCCGTGGCGACGATGATCAGCTGAAACCCGAACTTGCGGAACGCCGATAGCGCTTGCTGGGCGAACTGCGGGTCGGATTTGGAGAACGTCTCGTCGAGCATCAGCTGGGCGAAGATGGGCCGGTTGTCGTTGCCGTGCGGACTGGCTAGGTTGAAGCTCAGCGCGCCGGCGAGACAGAAGGCCACTCCGAGAAGGAAGGGGCCATCTGAGGGATCTCTCTGTCGCCCGGGGTACTTCGTCGCCGTAGTCATTAAAGACCTTGACTGCGATCTTGCGGACGGTGGCTTAAGAATGGCCGGAGCAGACATTCTGGTCGAGCGACTCCCACGCGTCGGAATCGGTATCTGCCTTTCGCACCGCCTTGAGCCTCCTACATGGATCTTGGCGCCCGGAAAGTCGCATGCCGAACAGAAAACGGCACCTCGTTGTAGTCGTTGTCGATCGTCCGGAGCGCGATCTGGCGGTGTCGGCTCCGGATCTCCCCGTAGTCGGGTTACGGTCCATCTCGGCTCACACCGCACGCAAAGAGCTTACTGAAGACCACGCCGCCGAACGCCTGGCGACCCGACGCCGACGCACATTGCGGCTACTATTCCGGCTATGCAAGCCAGCGCAGCCGAGCTACTCGTCGAGTTGAGAGCGCTGTGGAACGACTGGCAAGAACGGCCTCTCTGGTACTTGCACACCTTCCTACCGAACGTCGAGGCCAATGGGGCACGGGCCGGCCGGTCTCCCGTAGAACAGGATCTTTTGCGCCGCCTTCGGGCAGTGCTGGACGAGTCTGACTGGCGAAATCTAGCCGAGCTGGTTGACCGCGTGGACCAGCGCCGCGTTGAGGATCTGGTGAAACACCAAGACGAGCAGCGAGCACGTGCTGAGGAGCTCGCTCGTGCACAGCGCGAAGCGGAGGCGGCCGAGCGCGCCGAATTCATGGCGGCCCAGCGAGCCGCAGAGCAAGAAGAAGCCGCTGCGCATGCCAAGGTTCTAGCCGAAGTCGCCAAGCGGGAACAGCAGAAGAGCTCGCTGATCAGCTCGCTAAAAGCTGAGTTCTCCCGCGACTTCTTCGGCGCTCACGGTTGGTGGCGACTAAACGACAAGAACAGCCTTGTAAGCAGCGCAGAATACCAAAATCTCGTCTCCGATTTCGTAACGGATTGGTGTCGCCACCACCTGGGCACAGCTTCAGGCGACGCCCGAAAGTACATTCCGAACCCAGAACAGGCGGCGGTGATCGGCGCCATATCGAGCCACTCACTGGTCGAAGCTCGTGCAGGGAGCGGGAAGACTGCCACAATCGTTGCTCGCGCCGTATTCCTAATCAAGGCGACGTCCGTAGATCCGTCCGAAATCTTGATGCTCGCGTTCAACGCCGCTGCGGCTGCAGAGATGCGGGACAGACTCGAAAAACTCCTACCTGGTGGACGAATACCGCACGTCATGACCTTCCATGCGTTGGCATATCGCCTCGTCCACCCAAGCGAAAATCTGGTTTTTGACCAGTCCGATAGCATTCGGCCACTGAGCCGCTTGGTCCAGGATGTAATCGACGAATTCATCTCAGTCCCCGAATCTCAGGAAGAGGTTCGGCAGATAATGCTTGCATACTTTCGGATGGACTGGGAATCGATCGCACAACGCGGAGATAACCTCAGCCATAGCGATCAAGTGGAGTATCGTCGGCAACACCTTCAGAGCGAAACTATAAATGGCGAGTTCGTCCGGTCATACGGCGAGAAGTTGATCGCCAATATTATGGCCGAGAATGACTTGACGTACTTCTATGAACGCGATCACCGTTGGGATGGGTTCAATTACAAGCCGGATTTTACAGTGTGCGATCATGACGGCAAGACATCAATTGTTATAGAATATTTTGGACTGACAGGCGAAGCGGACTACGACAGACTCTCGGCTGAGAAGAGAAAATACTGGAAAGGTCGACCCGAGTTTACGTTCCTTGAGTACAACGCGTATGACGTTAAAGACCCTTCATTTAGGACTCGACTTCTTTCGAATCTAGAGGAGGCCGGAGCGCGACCAAATCAGCTCACGGATGATCAGATCTGGCGTCGTATCAAGAAGAGGGCAATCGGCCGATTCACCGACACAGTAACGACCATGATAGGACGGGCGCGACAGCGCCGGTGGGATTCGAAAGATCTCCACGCCAATTGGCAAGAGGTCGCAGTTTCCGATCCCCACTTGAACATGTTCATTGATCTGGGTGCACGCATCTTGGACAGGTACGAGATCCGTTTGATCAATGACAGAAAGGAAGATTTCACCGGTCTGATTTGGCGTGCTGTGGATTGCATACGCGCCGGTGTGACGCAGTTTGGAAGCGCGGGCGTGATCGATGGCGATCTACGAGGGCTCCGGTTTCTGGTTGTTGACGAGTTTCAAGACTTCTCTATGATGTTTTACCGATTACTTCGCGAAATAGTCTCTGTAACAGGCGGCGCCCAGGTTACGGCAGTAGGTGATGAGTGGCAGGCCATCAATGAGTTTGCCGGATCGACAACCGAATACTTTCGAAGTTTCGAGGATCTGTTCACCGGGGGTCAGCGTATGAAGCTGTCCATAAACCGGAGATCAACAAATGACCTCGTACGTCTAGGAAACACTGTCATGGCCGGCCAAGGGTTCGAGGCGCGAGGATTTTCCGACAACTCCGGTGAGATCAGGGAATTTTCGATGGATTTGTTCTCCCCTTCCGCCCTTGAGGAAGATACTTTCGGCCAATTTGATCATCTTACGCCGAGCCTAATTCGCCTGATCACAAGTCATCTGCGGTATGGTCGGAGCGTTGCGGTGCTGGCCCGAGTTGCTCGACGACGATACAGAGTTCGCATCGATAATACTGATCACACCTTCTATACAATAGGCGATCTCGGGGGCTTTATACGCGAGCGTCTAAACGTCACCGAGCCAAGCAGCCTGATATTCAGCTCAACGCACGGGTTCAAAGGTCAAGAGTCGGACGCCGTTATCCTCTTGGACGTCGACGGCCGTAATTATCCGTTGATTCATCCGACATGGGTCTTGTTCCAAGTCTTCGGCGATGATATCGAGACGCTAACTGCTGCGGAAAGGCGATTATTTTACGTCGCTGTGAGCCGTCCCAGACGGTATCTCGATGTGATTACTACCCGCCGAGATCGATCTCCATTCTGGCCCGATGCTGATCACCAGAGGGTTCAACTCGCAGGAGTCGTGACGCGTGCGCCCTGGAGTTGTCTACCCGACGCAGCCGCACCACTCAAACCCGACTACGTGGAAATACGCGCCTACATCTCGGGTGCGGAGAACTTCGAAGACTTACGTAGGCATCTCCAGAAGACAGACTTTAGATTCCATCAAAGCTACACCAGATATTGGGTGCGTTTCCTCCACAAGTCCGATTTCAGTAGCGATCTACTTCATAGATCGCGCCTTGGGAAGTATCCGGGGGTGCGATTGGAAGCCTGGCATCAGGGACAGCTCCTGGCTACTCATTCTCAGCCATCCCACAACTGGTAAACCGCCCTCCGCCGGAGAACGTAACAACACTTTGAGGTTCAGGGCAGGGGCCCCAAGGTTTCTCCAACCACCGATGGTCAAAGAACGGCTCGAGCATGGCCCGACACCACCGACGCCGTCGACCAACTATCCGAACCCGCCTTCTGCGTTACTTGCTCGACTAACTACGCCCCGGAACGGTCAGCACCTCGTCGTTCCGACAAATCGAGTCGGCAACACGTGGAGTCAACTTCGCACCGAGATCCCATCATTCGGCGGGGGTCGGTGCCCCTTAGACCACCAACTGACTCCCCGACCGCCGCAACTCCGAGAACGCCTTGATCGTCGTCGATGTCGCCGTCGCAACCGGCCGCAGCTCCGGCCCGACTTCCGTCTTCGACACCATCATTACGTTGTCCACGTACGGCTGGATCGTGCTGGTGTTCTGCACCGTGGCGACGATGATCAGCTGGAACCCGAACTTGCGGAACGCCGATAGCGCCTGCTGGGCGAACTGTGGGTCGGACTTGGAGAACGCCTCGTCGAGCATCAGCTGGGCGAAGATCGGCCGGTTGTCGTTGCCGTGCGGGCTGGCCAGGTTGAAGCTCAGCGCGCCCGCGAGACAGAAAGCCATCAGCTTCTCCTGCTCGCCACCGGAGTTGTCGCCGGCGTTGGAGTAGGTGCGGATGGTTTCGCCGGACTCGGCGTCGTGTTCCTCGCAGTAGAAGTCGAAGCGGTTGCGCACGTCCAGGGCGTCGCGCGTCCACTGGCGGTCCTCCGGGGTGTTGCCGGCGAGACGTTCGCGCAGCAGCAGGATGTCGGAGTACTGCTCGAGGATGGCCTGCTCGTCACCGAAGCTGACCGCCGTTGCACGGTTGGAGATCTGCCGGGCCTTCTCGGTCAACTCCTCGACCGCGGCAAGCTTCTTGCGACCAGGTACCAGCCGTAGGCGGGTGCCGCGGTTGAACGCCACCGCACCCAGGCCGGTGTTGACGCGCTCGATCTGCTCGACGATGCGCCGTTCCTCGGCGTCGGCGGCCATGTGCAGACCCAGGATCGCGCCAGGTGCCTGCTCGGTGATCAAGCGGCGCATCCGCTCGTAGGCCGACGGCAGCTCGCGTTCGTCGATGCGGCGGCAGACGGCGACGTAGTCGTGGATGCGTTCGTCGAAGTCGTCGCTGTCGTTGGGGATGGCGTCGGGGAATTCCTCGTCGTAGGTGTCGAGGATCCGGGCCAGCTCGTCGCGGGATCGTCGAGCATCCGAGCGCATGCGGTCGCGTTCGCGGCCGGCGGCCTTGACGATCTCCTGCCGGTATGGCTCGGGGTTGAGCACGTCGAGGGTCGCCGAGAGGTCCTCGCGGAAGCCGTCGAGGGTCTTCTCCGCCTGCGCTGGAACGTCTTCGGGCTTGAGCCGGTCGATGAGATCGAGCAGCTGCGTGCGACGCTCGTCCTGGCGGGCGATCTTGTCCTTGACCAGCGCGGCCTGCGAGATCGCGTGACGTACCTGCTCCCACAGGTCTTCGGCCTTGCGCTGCAGCGCCTCGACGTCGGGGTTCTCCTCGATGAGGAGGTCATACTGGTCGGTGAGCTGGTCAACGCGGTCGTCGACGGAGTCGACATCGATCTCGTTCCACTGCGTGAACTGCTCACACACACGGCGGTAGGCGTCGCGGCGTCGTTCCTTGGCGGAACGTTCGCGGTCGAGTTCGGCGCAGTCCTCGCGGGCGTCCTCGAAAACGCGTTCCTCGTAGGCGAGTTCGTCGCGCAGCGCGGTGATCTTGGATTCGACGTCGCCGACGAAGATGTACTGCGAGCGGCGGAGCTGTTGGCGGTCGTCCTTGACGGCGAGCTTGGCCGAGTCCTTGCGCAGACCCTGGTCGGTGACCGCCTTGGCGTACTGCGAGAACTCCCCCGGGTTGTCGACGCACATGTGGTTGCCGAGCTTCGAGAGAACTGTCATCGCCTCGGCGGCACACGGGTGGCCGGGGTCGACGGAACGCAGCTTGGACGCAAGGGTGCCCGGCTCGACGTCGGGCATCGGGCGGGTCTCGGCCTGGTGCAGCTGGATTCGGCCGCGCATATCGTGCGAGTTCACGAAGCGCAGGGCGGAGCGGAAGTGTTTGTCGGGCACGAGGAGCCGCAGGCCGGCGTTGCGCAGGACCTTCTCGACGGCCAGGCGCCAGCGTTCATCGTCGGGATCGAGTTCGACGAGTTCGGCGACGTACTTAAGCTCAGACTCGTCGATCTGGAGCGCGTGGGCGATGACACGGCGCATCTCGTGTTCGGTGCGCGGCAGCGCGGAACCGGCCTGTTCGACGCGGCCGAGTTCTTCCTGGGCGGTGTCGCGGCGGCTGCGGGCGGCGACCTCGCGGGCCAGTGCCTCGGCGTAATGGGCGCGGCCGGCTTCGAGCTGACCGTCGATCTTGGTGGCCTCCTCGATCAGTTCCTCACGCAGCGACCAGAAGCCCTCGGCGTTGGTCGGCGGGCTGAAGCCGAGCGCGGAGACCTTGTCCTCGTAGGCGTTGCGGCGAGCGGTGACCTCGGTGCTGAGCTTCTGTGCGCCGCCGAGTTGTTCGCGCAGCGGTGCGAGGTCGCCGGTGGAGGTGGCGATGCGGGCCAGCAGGAGGCTGTGGTCCTGGCGCAGCTGGTCGTGTTGGGTGGTCAGCGCGGCGAGATCGCCGTCGAGGCGGGTGATCTGGTCGTCGAGGTCGGCGACCTCGGGCTGCGCGTTGCGGATCCGCAGATTGTTGACGTAGCTGCGGATCGTGGTGCTGTCGATGGTGTCGAGGACGGAGAAGGTGGCCGACTCGCTCGCGTACCGCTCGTGGACTTCCTCGATGTTGCCGAGGATGGTGCGCTTGCGGCGCGCGACGTCGAGCAGCTCACGGGCCTCGACGAGCGGGTCGATCTGCTCGAGGGCGTCGGAGATGCCGACGATGCTGGTCGGGGCGTCGAGCATGAATTCCCGGACGAACTGTGCGAGACCGCCGACGCTCTTGAGCGACTTGGCTTTTCCGAGGAGCTGCTGCGCGGCGTCGGAGCCGCGGATGCCGATGAGCGAGTACAGCGTCGAGAGGTACTTGCCCTCGCCGGGTCCGCCGCGCCAGCCGCGGTCGCGGAACTTGGCCGAGTTGTAGTTGGCGGCGGCCCACTCGTTGCAGGCGTCGACGATGTCGGCGTCGCCGTCGTAGATGAAGTACGAGCTGTGCGCGTCGGTCATCTTGCCCGCGGCCAGCCACTTGAGGACCAAACCGGTGATGGCGGTACCGGAGGTGGAGGTGTAGGTGACCGCGATGGCCGCCCACGCCGGGCCGGTGCCGCGCAGGTACATGATCTCGCGGTGGGCGTTGGTGCCGTCGCGCCGCTCGCCCCACGCGCCACGCACATACTTGCCGACGGTGCGCTTGCCGCTCGACGAGCCGGCCGCGGTGGCGTCGCCTGAGGCGTTGAAGTTGCGGCGGTGGTCGGGCAGGAACGCCAGCGAGATGGCGTCGAGCAACGACGACTTACCCGAACCCGACGACCCGGTGATCAGGGAACCGTTGGAGCTGAACGGGATCGAGTGATACCCGTCGAACACGCCCCAGTTGATCAGCTGCAGCCGGGACAGGTGGTACTGGTCGACGCTCACCAGTCTTCTCCTTCGTCGTCGCCGTACGCATCCTCGGCGTCGTCGGGCTGGGTGGGTTCGTCGGCCGCGCCCTCGGGCGGCTCCTCCCCCGTGTCGCCGGAACCGATGAACTGCTCGAACTGCCGCTGCAGATCGGTGATCACCGATGCCGTCATCACCGCGGAGATCACCGGGCTCACGGTGAACGTGTCCGCGTCGTCGCGCTGCTTGCGCAGGAACTCGAGCTCTTCCATCTTGTCGATGGCGCGTTCGATGCGCTTGTCGAAGAGCGCGAGGTCGCGGTCGATGGTGTTGGTGACACCGGCGAAGAGCTCGTGGATCTCCTCGCGGGTGATCAGCGCATCCTCGTCGCGGGCGGCGCGGATGTACTTGGCCAGATGCAGCGCGAGGATCGCGTCGTAGGTGTGGACGGTCTCACGCTTGAGAATGCGGCGGCCCCACCGGGATTCGTAGCCGGCCTGCTCGACGAAGGCGACCTGCAGCTCGTCGACGAGGCGGAGGCGAAGGTCGAGCTCGGACAGGCGGATTCGCAGGACGTCCTGATACTCGGACACCCACGACCACAGCTGCGGCTGCCGGTCACCGCTGACGTAGCGGCGGGCCAGCAGGTTCTGCAGCGCCCAGCAGGCACGGTCGGGCATCTCGCTGACGTCGCCGTCGAAGCGGGGTGCGGTTGGTGTGTGCGATGCGGCTCGATTCGCGACGGTGGGGAGATCGTCGAAGCCGGCGAATTCGTCGGGGGTTGCGGTGGGGCCCTTCGTGGCTCGCTGCGCTCGCACCTCAGGGAGCGAGGGGTCGGCTTCGTCTTGCACCTCGGGGCCCTTCGTGGCTCGCTGCGCTCGCACCTCAGGGAGCGAGGGGTCGGCGCCCTCCTCAGGGAGCGGGGGGTCGGCTTCGTCTTGCACCTCGGGGCCCTTCGTGGCTCGCTGCGCTCGCACCTCAGGGAGCGGGGGGTCGGACTGCGCTTGCACCTCAGGGAGCGAGGGGTCGGCCTGCGCTCGCACCTCAGGGAGCGAAGGGTCGGCGCCCTCCTCAGGGAGCGGGGGGTGCGCTTCCTCGGGGAGCGAGGGGTCCGTTTGCGCTTCGGGGAGCGAAGAATTGGTCATTCGGCGTCGACCTCCGCAGTCGGAATCGGTTCGGTGAAGGTGAGGTCGGGGACTTCGATGGCGTGGTCCTCCCCGAGGAGGGACCGGAAGCGCACGGTGGTCATCGGCACCTTCTCCCCTTCCGCGGCCTGCTTCTGGGCCCAGGACCACAGCACGATGACGTGCGCGAGGTACGCCTCGTCGAGGCCCTCGATGACGTCGGTGAGCGGCACTGGTCCGGCGGCGACGGCGTTGTTCACGGTCTCGGTGAGTTCGACGGTGTCGACCTGGCCGGTCATCGAAGCGAACGCTGTCAGGTCGGCGTCGGCGCCACCGGCGGGCAGGGCCGGGGCGGGCGGGACGTGTTCGCGGATCTCGAAGGCGAGGCGGCCGATCGAGTTGAGGGTCGGGGCGGCCAGCGGTAGCTCGTAGCCGAGGCGACGGTCCGCGAGCGAGGACTTGAGCAGGTCGTTGGCGGTGGCCAGGGCGTCGTTGAGCTGACGCGCGAGACCGCGGCTCTGCTCGAGGGTTCCCGACGCGACGAAGCGTCGGATACGACGGGCACAGCGCTGGCGGGTGCGGCCGACCTCGGCCATCTGCTGGGTGACCAGACCGAAGAAGTTGTCCATCACCGACCGCAGGCCGGCGTCCATGCCGGGGAAGTTCTCGATGATGGTGTCGATGTCGACCTTGAGGCGGGCGCGACGCTCCGGGTCCTGGATCATCTGGCTGAACGCCTGGTACGACGCCGACTGCGACGACTGCAGCAGGGCCTCATAGTCGTCGAAGAGCTGGCGCTGACGGTCACGGTAGGCGAGGTCGGAGTCGCCCGGGTCGTCGAGCAACGCGGTGGTGATGCGGTCGAGCATCGTGCCGTACTGGCCGATGTCGGAGATGATCTGCTCCATCTGGTAGCCGATGGCGCGGGCGGAGTCCTCGGCGACGCGCAGATCGACCGGCGGGCGGCGGCCGGCCTCGAGGTCGGCGAGCTCGGCGTCGAGGTCGGACATCTGCGCCTCGAGCTCGAGGCGGATGGTCTCGGGATCGTTGCTGACCTGTCCGGCGACGCGGCGGAGTTCGGCGGCGATGCCGGTGATCGAGCCGCCGGTGGCGATGGAGTCCTCGCGGCGCTGGCGGCGCATGAAGTCCAGGACCGAGCGGGCTTCGCTGGTCAGGTGGCAGAGGTTGGGGGCGTCGGGGTCGGTGGTGTCGGTGACGCGGTGCAGCCAGCCCTGACGGGCCCACAGTTTGACCAGTTCCAGTCCGGTGGGCTGATCGTCGGTGAGGTCGAGTTCGGCGAGGTCGCGTTCGAGCCGCATCGTCAGCTCGACCTCCGACATCTTGGTGCCGTAGTCGAGGTGACGCTCCATCAAGGTGACGTAGAGAGCCGAGTTGTTCGCGGCGAACAGCTTGACCGCCGCCGACTTCTGCAGCGCACGGTTCGCTTCCAGGGCATCACCCAGCGTGACCTGCACCGATTCGGGCGGCGCGGCAGGACGCCCGGCCTCGCGCTGAGCCGGGTAGGCAGAAATCTCCATCGCCGCCTCACTGGGATCTCGGGGACTACAGGACCCGCGACAGTCTGCCACGTCCCCGCGACGGCACCCCAGTCCGGTGGTCGTGTGTTCGGCCGCCGGTGACCCACCTCGCTACCCTGAGCGTCATGGTGATGGCTGATCGTCCCGAGGTCGAGACCGCGTCCGGACCGCTGACGGCGCTGGCCGTCGCCGGCCTGGCGTCGAGCATGCTCGGTGGACTCGCGCGCGTGCCGTTCAAGAGGCCGTGGTCGGGACCGTCGGGGCTGTTGGACAACATCGGCCAGTCTGTCACCCGGCAGTCCATCCGTACGTTCATGGGTTACTCGATGGGTCTGCCGATCGAGGAATTCCGGTCGATGGAGAAGATCCTCGACGAGATCTGCCGCGTGGTGATGCCACCGTTCGTCGAATTGACCGACGGCGTCGAACTCACCGACGACACCATCGGCGGCGTCCCCGGCCTGTGGTGTCGCGCGAAGGCGAGTACCGACGCCTACGTCGACGAGGACGAGGAGAAGCAGGAGATCGGCGCGACCATCCTGTACCTGCACGGCGGCGGGTACATCGGGACGTCGCCGATCATGTATTCGGCGTTCGCGTCGTCGCTGGTGCGGATCACCGGGTTCGAGGTCTTCATCGCCGACTATCGGATGGCACCCGAATTCCCTTTTCCCGCCGGGGTTCTCGACGCCGCGGATGTCTACCAGGCACTCCTGGGCCGTGGGGTGAGCCCGGAACACATCATCGTCGCGGGCGACTCCGGCGGTGGTGGGCTCGCCGCGTCGCTCGTGGCGCACCTGCACGAGCAGGGTCTACCCAAGCCCGGTGCGATGGCGTTGTTCTCCCCCGAGATCGATCTCGACCTCGACCACCCGTCGATCACCGAGAACGCCCAGTACGACGTGCTGCCGTGGAACATCCCGGTGACGCCGTACCTCCATGGCGTGCAGCCGAACGATGCCCGCGTCTCGATCATCCACGCCGACCCGGACCCGGACTGGTTCCCGCCGACGTTCGTGTGCTGGGGCAAGGACGAGATGTTCCGCGACGGGATCCGGGAGTTCGCCCAGCGACTGGAAAAGGCCGAGGTGCCCACGCACGCCATCGAGGAACCCGGCATGTTCCATGTGTTCCCGATCCTCATGCCATGGGCCGAGGCGTCGAAGCGGGTGTTCCGGTCGCTCCATGACCTTGCTCAAGGCCACGTCGCCAGCGACCCGGACGCGACGCAGACGCACTGAGGTCGTCGGCTCACCCCAGGACGAACGCGAGCAGGAAGCCGCCCGCAGTGGCCAGGCCGACCCACCAGCCGCCTTCTCTATAGGCCTCGGGCATCAGGCCGTTGGCGAGGACACCGAGCGTTGCGCCGCCGGCGAAGGCCTGGACGACGCTGATCGCGGTCGGCGAGATGGCGTCGGAGACTGCGTAACCGCCGACGGTCACCGCGATGAGGATCGCGGCGGTCACCACCCACATCACGAGCGCGTCGCGCGGTGACATGTCGTGTTCGCGTCGCATCAACGACGCCCCGCTGACCGCCTCCGGGACGTTGCCGACGGCGATCGCCACCACCAGCACCAGCGAGCCGCCCGCGGTGAGCGAGACGCCCAGCGCGCTGTTCTCGGGCACGCCGTCGAGAAAGACACCCAGCATGAGCGCCGGACCTATGGCGCGGGAGCCGAGTTTGGTCTCGACGACATGATCGGCGATCACGTACACCGCGGTGCCGAGGCACAGCGCGGCCCCGGCGAGGCCGATCCCGGCCTGTGTGAACGCCGGCTGGAACAGTTCGGTGGACACCGCGGCGATCATCGTGCCCGCACCGAACGCCATCAGCGTTGCCAGGACGCGCGCCGGGAGATCCCACCGGAGACCGATCGCGGCTCCGATCGCGATGGGTACCGCAGTCACGAGTCCGTAGAGGATCGCAGTGAGCATGGGTCCAGCTTGCGCCTCGTCGTTCGGCGAGATGGTGCGACACGTCGGACGGGATCGGTGTCGTCCAGGTGGACGACGGCGAACGACGGTTACGGAGCCGTAGAGGTCGGGTTCGTCCGGAATCCGTGAGAAACAGGTCACAGAATTGCGGATCCCGCGCTCGACCTGCGGCGACGCAGAGGATATGCTGACTTACGTCCGATGAACCGGTCAGACCCCCGACCCGACCGGTTCGTCGGACATTTTCATTGCCGGACCATCCCGCCGTCCTGACGAGCGGTTGAGGGCCGGGCGCGCGTCGAGCGACGTGTTACGCAGACCGGCCATCCATTTATTCCAGCGGTAACCACCCGGTAATCGTCGAGGGGTGAACTGGTTCTCGTAGCAATCAGCTACTCGATGCGATCGAAATCTTCCGATCCACCGCTCTTGGGCAATGATGCCCGATCCGCATTCGTCTCACACGCCGAGCCGCCAGGCGCCGTCGTCTCGCCATCCAGGAGTCCTTGTGCCCTCTTTCGACGAAACCATCACCGAGAACATCGCCGCGTCGCTGGCGGAGATCCCGCATCCCTCACTTCCCAAGGGGTCCAACATCTACGGCGGGACCAAGATCTTCCCGGACTACCAGGCCGAGGACGGTGAAACGTACTTCACGCTGGTACACGGCATCGCGCACGAGTCGTCGGTGTCGTTCGTCGCGGTCCTGCAGGCGACCCGCGCCCTGCGCAAGGGCTTCGAATCGGCGATGTACTTCTACGGTCCCGGAGCCATCAATTGCCTTGCCACGCGCGGCTTTCCGACGACCGGTGACTCCGGATTCCCCGGTGAGCAGAACATCAACAACGCGCTCGAGACCTTCATCTCCGAGGGCGGCACCGTGTTCTGCTGCCGCTTCGGTCTCGCACTGCACGGCGGCCGCGAGGAGGACCTGATCGAGGGTGTCATCCCGGCGCATCCGCTCGACGTCCAGGACGCGATCATCCACTACGCACGCAAGGGCGCGATCATCAACTCGACGTACATGGTCTAGGCCACCACACTTTCCGCATCACCGACCCTGGGACATCCTATGACCACCATCGGATCCGTCGCGGCGAACTTCACCCGCGATCTCGAACAGAACTACGCAACAATTGAACAGTACGTCGTCGAGGCGCGGGCCCGCGGCGTCGACTTCCTGGTCTTCCCGGAGGCGGCGATCGGCGGATACCTGTCGTCGCTGGGCAACCACGGCGACACCCGTAAGAACAGTGCACGGTCGCTGCCACCGGCGATCTCCCTCGATGGACCCGAGATCGCGCGGGTGCAGTCCATCGTCGGAGATCTGGTGGTGGCGATCGGGTTCTGTGAACTCGGAGAGGACGGCGAGACCCGCTACAACGCGGCCGCCGTTCTCGACGGCCACCGGATCTACGGCAGTTACCGCAAGGTCCACCAGCCGCTCGGCGAGAACATGTCGTACTCGTCGGGCGAGGGATATGGCGTCTTCGACACCCCGATCGGACGTGTCGGACTCCAAATCTGTTACGACAAGGCCTTTCCCGAGGCCGCCCGCATCATGGCGCTCCAGGGCGCGGAGATCATCGCCAGCCTGTCGGCCTGGCCGGCGGCGCGCACCGCGACCGCCGAGAACCTTCAAGAGGACCGCTGGACCTACCGATTCAACCTCTTCGACGCCGCTCGCGCCCTGGAGAACCAGGTGTTCTGGGTGGCGTCGAACCAGAGCGGGACGTTCGGATCATTGCGCTACGTCGGCAACGCCAAGATCGTCGACCCGGGCGGCAACATCCTCGACACGACCCTTCTCGGCAGCGGACTCGCCGTCGCCGAGGTGGACATCTGCGAGAGCTTCACCGCGATGCGCGCCGGCATGTTCCATCTCCGGGACCGTCAGCCCGACAAGTACGGCCTGCTCACCGAACCGGAGACCGCCGACGACCTCGCCTGGCGGGACCTCGCTCATGCCTGAGATGACCGTCCAGGTGCGCTGGCCCGACGGGCAGTTCCGCCAGTACTACTCCCCCAGCCTCGTGCTGCACGACCACCTTGCACCGGGGTCGTACCGCGTCGACGACTTCCGGGCGCGGGCCACCACCGCACTCGAGGAGGCGAGCGCACGCGTGCGGGCGAAATACGGTTTCGCGTGCACCTCGGCCGCCGCATCCGCCGAGGAGATCGCCGACGATGCTGCGCGGCATCCGGATTCGGCGGAGGTCGAGGTGGTCTCGATGTACCCGCCGCTACCCGCCCACACCACCGACCTTCGGGAGCGCTCATGAACACACATGTTCCGGTCGTCGTCATCGGCGGCGGCCAGGCCGGCCTTTCGGTCAGCTGGTACCTCGGTGAGGCCGGGGTCGAGCACGTCGTCGTCGAAGCAGAGACCGCGGTCCATGCGTGGGCCGACAAGCGTTGGGACAACTTCACTCTGGTGACACCCAACTGGCATTGCCGACTGCCTGGGTACGCCTACGACGGTCCCGATCCGGACGGGTTCATGACCCGCGACGAGGTTGTGGAATGGCTGACCGGGTGGTTGCAGACCTTCGACCCGCCACTCATCGAGCACACGCGAGTGACCCGACTGCAGCGTCTGGGTGCTGACCGGTTCGAGGTGACCCTCGACGGGCCGGACGGCGTTCGCGCCGTGACGTGCGACCAGGCGGTGATCGCGACCGGCGGTTACCCGCTGCCGGTGATCCCGGCGTTCGCGTCGGCGCTCGACCCGGCCGTCCATCAGATCCACTCCGAGGAGTACTTCAACCCGGAGCAGCTGCCCGAGGGCGCGGTGCTCGTCGTCGGGTCGGGGCAGTCAGGCACGCAGATCGCCGAAGACCTACACCTGGCCGGCCGACAGGTTCACCTCGCGATCGGCAACGCGCCGAGGGTCGCGCGGTTCTACCGGGGACGCGACTGCATGACGTGGCTCTCGGACATGGGGCTCTACGACACTCCGACGCAGGAGTACCCGGGAGGTCGTGCCGCGCAGGAGAAGACCAACCACTACGTCACCGGCCGCGACGGTGGCCGCGACATCGACCTCCGACGCTTCGCCGTCGAGGGCATGCAGCTCTACGGCCTGCTCACCGACGGCAAGGATTCGACGCTGCGGTTCGCGCCGACACTCACCGACGCACTGGACAAGGCCGACGCCACCTACAACTCCATCTGCGCCGACATCGACCGCCACATCGACTCGCTGGGGATCGAGGCGCCGGAACCCTCACGGTACGAACCGGTGTGGACTCCGGAGGTCGACCCCGTGGAGTTGGATCTGACGGCCGCCGGCGTCACGTCGATCATCTGGGCCATCGGGTACCGACCCGACTACCGGTGGATCGAGGCCAGCGCCTTCGACGGCGGGGGTCGCCCGATGCAGACGCGCGGGATCACCGAGGTGCCCGGACTCAGCTTCGTCGGGTTGCCATGGATGCACACCTGGGGATCGGGACGGTTCCTCGGGATCGACCGGGACGCGGAGTATGTCGCGGAGCACATCGTCGGTGTTCTGGGTGAGAACCGCCCGCGGTTGGCGGCGGCGCAGTAGATGGCTGAGCGGGATGCGGTCGTCGCCCGCCCTTCGTGGCTCGTCGCTAGCGCTCCTCGCACCTCAGGGAGCGAGGGGGCATCGCTAACGCTCGTCGCACCTCAGGGAGCGGGCAAAGACTCGTCGACTTCGAAGCGCGGGTCACCAACCCTTCGTGGCTCGTCGCTAGCGCTCCTCGCACCTCAGGGAGCGAGGGGCGAGCACATCGATTTCCTCAAGGAGAGGAGTACCCATGACGGTATCCACACGAGTTGACCTGGCATTGCTCGGGATTCGGGGTGAACCGCCGGTGCAGCGGACCGGCGGGGCCGGACCGAGCGACGACGGCCACCTGATGGTCGACGGCCTGCACGCCGCGATACCGCGGAACCCGCAGAGTCCGTTCGTTTTCGACGGCCAGCGCGTGCTATACGACGGGGTGGACGTCGGCATCGAGGTCGAGGCAATCGGGCGGCCCCGGTTCTACGACCTGCAGACTGCCGACGGGATCAGCTACGAGAAGATCGCCCGCCTACACGGGCGCAATGTCCTGGCGACGACGGTGGTGCAGACGTGCATCCGCTACGACGAATCTGAGCGGTGCCGGTTCTGCTCGATCGAGGAGTCGCTGCGGTCGGGGTCGACGATCGCGGTGAAGAAGCCGGAGCAACTGGCCGAGGTCGCCCGCGCCGCAGTCGAACTCGACGGCATCACCCAGATGGTGATGACCACCGGCACCACCGGGGGTCGCGACCGTGGGGCCCGCCACCTCGCGCGGTGCGTCCGCACGATCAAGGCCGCGGTCCCCCACCTTCCGATCCAGGTCCAGTGCGAACCACCTGCCGACCTCGCGGTCCTGACCGAGCTGCGGGAGGCGGGCGCCGATGCGATCGGCATCCACGTCGAATCCCTCGACGACGACGTCCGGCGCCGGTGGATGCCGGGCAAGTCGTCGGTCTCGATGGCCGAGTATCGCGAGGCGTGGACCGAGGCCGTCCGCGTCTTCGGACGCAACCAGGTGTCGACGTACCTGCTCGTCGGACTCGGTGAGGACACCGACGAGATGATCACCGGCGCCAAAGAACTCGCCGACATGGGCGTCTACCCGTTCATCGTACCGTTCCGGCGCCACGCGGGAACGCTCGCCGTCGACGTCGACGATGCGCCGGCACCCGACCCGGCCATCGTGGAGAAGATCAGCCGCGACGTCGCGCGCCATCTCACCCTGATCGGGATGGCGGGAGCGGATCAGCGGGCCGGATGCGCGGCATGCGGAGCGTGCAGCATCCTGCCGACGGTGGGTGGCTGAATGAGGACAACCAGCACAGACGTTGTCGGCGGTGAACTGTCGATCCTCGCCGGTCGACGCCGCGTCGCCGCACGGCCGGACTTCCTGATCACGGTCGCCGACACCGCCGTCGAACATGCCGCCTACCGGGCGATGCGACACCGCGAATTCGTCGAACAACAAGAGCTTTTCGCGCATACCGACCTCGATGACACCGACGACGACCCGCGCACGGTGGTCCTCGTCGCGACATTGGCGGACGGGACCATCGCCGGCGGGGTTCGCGTCGCGCCCGTGCGCTGGAACGGATCGTCGGACACCGAGGACATCGGCTGGTGGTTCGGCAGCCGGCTCGTGGTCGCCGACCCCGGGCACGCAGCCGGGATCGGTCCAGCGCTCGTGCGCGCCGCGTGTGCGCACATCGAACAGCAGGGCGCGTTACGTTTCGACGCGACGGTGCAGGACCGCTACGCGCGGATGTTCCGGCGGCTCGGCTGGGATGACTGCGGGGCCGGTCCGGTGATCGCGGGTCAGGCGCACCGGGAGATGCGGTGGCCCATCCATAGGATCCAGCGGACCGTCGACGGCACCAAAGCAGTCCTCGCGGAGGCACTTGCACCGTTTGCCGACCAGGACGGCGGACTCGGGGCAGCCGGATTCCGCGGCGACGACGGCGTGCCGCTACCCGGCACCGACGTGATCGCAGCCTGCGATGCCATCATCCCGTCGATGATCGAACGCGACCCCGAATGGGCCGGATGGTGTTCGGTGCTGGTCAACATCAACGACCTGTCCGCGATGGGTGCGAGACCGATCGGGCTGCTCGACGCCGTCGGCGCACCCACGACCTCGCATCTGACCCGCATCATCCGCGGGATCTCCGCAGCCGCACGAGCCTGGCAGACCCCGGTTCTCGGCGGTCACACCCAGGTCGGCGTGCCGTCGTCGCTGTCGGTGACAGCGTTGGGGACCACCAGCAGTCCCCTGCGGGCCGGTGGCGGCGCGGTCGGCGACACGGTGACGCTGCACGCAGACCTCGGCGGGTCGTGGCGACCGGGCTATCACGACCGCCAGTGGGACTCGACGAGCTCACGCAGCAGCGACGAATTGTGTGCGATGGCAGGTCATCTGGCGAAGGTCGGACCGGCGTCGGCGAAGGACGTGAGCATGGCCGGGATCGCCGGGACCCTGGGCATGCTCGCCGAGGCGTCGGGCACCGGAGCCGAACTCAACGCCACCGCCGTGCCGCGGCCGAACGACGCGTCGATGGGCGCGTGGCTGACCTGCTTCCCCGGGTACGCAATGCTAAGTACGGACCGGCCGGGTCGTCGTACCGGTGTGCCTGCGCCGGACGCTCTCACGGTCGCGGACTGTGGGCGTCTCACCTCGGAACCCGGTGTGCGACTGCGGTGGCCCGACGGTGCGGTGACCGTCGCCGTGGCCTCCACGGTCACCGGGCTGGGGGCCGCGTGATCGGACCCCGGCTTCACGCTTCTCGTCGGCTCCCGGCCGGTACTGTTCGACCATGAGCACTGCCACCCTCGGTGCTCTCGCCGCGCACTTCGGCCGCGACGTGGAGCGCGGTGTGTCCAAGGCCGTCGGCATCGTCGAAGCAGCCGCGCGCGATGGCGTCGACCTGCTCGTCTTCCCGGACGCCACCCTCGGCGGTTACCTCGGCGACCTGCGCAATCCCGACCCCGACGAGCTGCCTCCGGCGCTGGATCCCGACGGACCCGAACTGGCCGCCATCATTGCCGCCGCAGGCGACACCACGGTTTGTATCGGTTACACCGAGGCCGACGGCGACAAGCATTTCAACACGGCGGTGTGCGTGTCCGGGGACGGGATTCTCGGCTCGCACCGAAAGGTTCACCAGCCCGCCGGTGAGTCCCTGGCCTACGCGGCCGGTGACGAGTTCCGTGCGTTCGACACCCCGGTCGGCCGGATCGGCATGCTCATCGACTACGACAAGACGTTTCCGGAATCGGGCCGCACTCTCGCCCTCGACGGTGCGCGGATCATCGCTGCCCTGTCCGCGTGGCCGGCGAGCGTGACCGACCGCGCCGCCCGGCTGCCCGCCGACCGCCAGTCACGACTCTTCGACCTCTACGACTGCGCCCGCGCCGCCGAGAACCAGGTGTTCGTGGTCTCGTCGAACCAGACCGGCGTGATGGGGTCGCTGCGATTCCTCGGACAGGCCAAGGTCGTCGGACCCGGCGGCGACATCCTCGCCACCACACGGTCCAAGGGTGGACTGGCCGGCGTCACCGTCGACGTCGACGCGGAGATCGACCGTGCCCGCCGCGTGCTGAGCCACCTCGCCGAACTGCGCCCGGACACCTACCGCAGCGCGAGACGTCAAGCCGGGTCGATCGCGGACCTATCATGACCGGTGTGGACTCCCCCTCACTCCGCGTCGCACTGCTGACCTACTCCACCAAACCCCGTGGCGGCGTGGTCCACACGCTGAACCTGGCCGAGGCGATGGCGCGACTCGGCGTCGACGTGACGGTCTGGTCGCTGGCCCGCGGCGGTGATGAGGGGTTCTTCCGCGCGGTGGATCCGGCGGTATCGCTGCGGCTCGTGCCGTTCGCCGACCGGGAGAACGAGACGATCACCGACCGCATCGTGCGGTCCATCGACACCCTGCGCGACGCCTTCGACGCAAGCGCCTACGACATCGTGCACGCTCAGGACTGCATCAGCGCGAACGCCGTCGGCACGTGTATCCGCACGATCCATCACCTCGATCAGTTCACGACGCCGATTCTCGTCGAATGCCACGAGAAGGCCGTCGTGAATCCGTATGCGCGGATCTGTGTGTCACGGGCGGTCGCCGACGAGGTTGAGCACGGCTGGGGGCTGACACCGGACGTGATCCCCAATGGGGTTGCGTACGAACGGTTTGCCGATGCGGCGTCGGATGTATCGGAAGCTGTTGAGGCGCGCGCCCAGTGGACCGGCAAACTCGGCGAGTACGTGCTGGCCGTCGGTGGGATCGAGCCGCGCAAGGGCAGCATCGACCTGCTCAACGCGTATGCGATGCTGCGTGAACGGCATCCGGAGCTGTCGCTCGTCTTCGCCGGTGGGGAGACGCTGTTCGACTATCGGGACTACCGTGCTGACTTCGATCGTCGCCGAGCCGAACTGGACGTCGAACCGATCGTCCTCGGCAATGTGCCCGACGACGAGCTGCCGTCGCTGGTCGCGGCCAGTCGGGTGTTCGCGTTCCCATCGGTCAAGGAAGGGTTCGGACTGGCCGCGATGGAGGCGCTGTCCGCGGGGCGGCCGGTGGTGACGCGTGAGCTGCCCATTCTCCGGGAGGTGTTCGGCGACACGGTTTCCTACGCGTCGACGGTGCCCGAGCTCGCCGAGGCGCTGGCGGACGCGTTCACGCCCGACCCGACGCGCGTCGACGCCGGCCGGTCGTTGGCCGCGTCGTTGACGTGGAAGGACGCGGCGCGTCGTCATCTCGAGTTCTACGCCCGGCATCCGATGCCCACGCGCACATGACCCATCCGCGTGCGGCTGAACGTGCCGGGATTGCCGCCGTCATTCTGACGGCGTTTCTGTGGGGCACGTCGGGAACGGTCGCCGCCTTGGCTCCCGCGCTCAGCGCGGTCACGATCGGTGCCGTCGCGATGTCGGGCGGCGGATTGCTGCAGGGTGCGATCAATTCTCGCGCGGTGCGTGCCGGGTGGCCGTCGTTGGTGCAGCGGTGGCCGACGGTGCTGGCGGGCGGCGTGTGCGTGGCGATCTACCCGCTGTGCTTCTACGGCTCGATGCGGATCGGTGGCGTGGCGCTGGGCACCGTGGTGTCGCTGGCGTCGGCGCCGTTGTTCTCGGCGGTGATCGAACGGGTGGCGGAGGGTCGGGCGTTGACGACGCGGTGGTGCGTCGCGTGCGCGCTGGGCATCGCCGGCAGTGTCGCGCTGGCGTTGTCGCGCAGCGAGTCGTCGCATGGTGACTCGGTCACCGGCAGCACCGCGTCGGCCTGGGGTGTCGTACTCGGGCTGGGAGCGGGCGCGACCTACGCGGGTTTCTCGTGGGCGATGCGACGCCTGATGAACCAGGGGCTCGCCCGCGGGGCGTCGGCCGGTGGCGTCATGGGACTGGGCGGGGTGCTGTTGCTGCCGGTGGTCGCGGTCTGTGTGCCGTCGGTGATCGATCACCCGGAAAGCCTCGGCGTCCTCGCCTATTTGATCGTCGTGCCTCAGTTCCTCGGTTACGTGCTGTTCAGCCGCGGGCTGGGACGGATCGACAGTTCGACCGCCACCACCATCACCCTCATCGAACCGGCGGTCGCCACAGTGCTGGCGGTCGTCGTGCTGTCGGAATCGATCACCGCGAGCGGTTGGGCGGGCATCGCGGTGCTGGCGGTGGCGCTCGTCGTGTTGATGGCTCCCGCGCGGCGTCGGAGATCGGTTAGCGTCGAGCGGAGAAGTACGCACAACGGCGCCCCCGCCGTGGATGAGGAGGACATGCATGAAGCAGTTCCGAGAGGCCGTCGAGGCACGTGACGCGCAGGCGATGCAGGATCTGCTCGCCGACGACGTCGTCTTCACCAGCCCGGTCGCGTTCAAGCCGTACCCGGGTAAGGCGATCACCTCGGCGATCCTGCGGGGCGTGCTGCGCGTCTTCACCGACTTCCGCTACGTCCGGGAGATCAACGACGAGGGCGGTCGGGATTCGGCGCTGGTCTTCGAGGCCACCGTCAACGGCAAGGCTGTCACCGGCTGCGACTTCATCCACGTCGACGACGACGGGAAGATCGACGACTTCATGGTGATGGTCCGGCCACTGTCGGGTGCGCAGGCCCTCGCCGAGGCCATGGGCGCACAGTTCGACCAGATCGCGGCCGAAGCGGCCGCCGAGACGGCAGGCGGGGCCAACGCATGAAACTCGGTCTGCAACTCGGATATTGGTCCGCGCAGCCGCCGGCCGGTCACGCCGATCTCGTCACCGCCGCCGAACAGGCCGGCTTCGACTCGATCTTCACCGCCGAGGCGTGGGGGTCGGATGCCTACACCCCGCTCGCCTGGCTCGGGTCGTCGACGACCCGCGTACGGTTGGGCACCTCGGTGCTGCAACTCTCGGCCCGTACGCCGACCGCCTGTGCGATGGCGGCGTTGACCCTCGACCACCTGTCCGGTGGACGGCACATCGTCGGACTCGGCGTGTCCGGGCCGCAGGTCGTCGAAGGGTGGTACGGGCAGAAGTTCGCCAAACCGCTCGGCCGCACGCGCGAGTACATCGACATCATGCGTCAGGTCTGGGCGCGGGAGGCGCCGGTCACCAGCGCCGGGCCGCACTATCCTCTGCCGTACAACGGCGAGGGCGCGTCGGGACTGGGTAAGCCGCTCAAGCCGATCACGCATCCGTTGCGTGCCGACATCCCGGTCATGCTCGGCGCCGAGGGGCCCAAGAACGTCGCACTCGCAGCCGAGATCGCCGACGGTTGGCTGCCACTGTTCTACACACCGCGCATGGCCGACACCTACAACGCCTGGCTCGACGAGGGATTCGCCAAGCCGGGTGCCCGCCGCAGTCGCGACGACTTCGAGATCATCGCGACCGCCCAGATCGTCATCACCGACGACCGGGCCGCGACCTACGCCGCCATCAAGCCGTTCCTCGCGCTGTACATGGGCGGAATGGGCAGTGAGGACACCAACTTCCACGCCGAGGTGTATCGCCGCATGGGGTATTCCGACGTCGTCGACGAGGTGACCAAGCTGTTCCGTTCGAACCGCAAAGAGGAAGCGGCGCAGATCATTCCCGACGCCGTCGTCGAGGACTCGGCCATCGTCGGCGACCTCGACCACGTCCGCGAGCAGATCAAGGTCTGGGAGTCGTGCGGTGTCACCACGATGCTGGTCTCCCCGCGCACCATCGAGGAGATCGATCAGCTCGCCGGCCTCATCAGCTGATGCTGTCCCCCGCCCGGTTCACGATCCTCGACGACGTCGTCGCCTTCCCGACGCCTGTCACGGACACGTTCGACTACCTCACCGACCCGAGCAATCGGCCCGCATGGCAGTCGAGTCTGCGGCGCATCGACGATCTCCGTGTGATCGGCGACCGGGCGGGTGACGTCGGGACCAGTTGGACCGACGTCACCGTCGTGCCCGGGGTCGGTCCGCGGATGGAGGTCACCGACTGCGAGCCGCATCGGTTGTGGCGGGAAGTCGGTGGATGGCGATCGGTCGACGCAGTACTGACGTTGGGCTTCGAGGAACGATCCGACGGCGGCACGGATGTCCACGCCGTGGCGACGTTGACGGTGCCTGCCATCGGCGTGCCCCTGCTGGCGGTGAACCGGTGGCCGGCGGCGCGGGCGATCCGCGCCGACCTCGCTCGTGCGGCCCGGCTCGTCGCCGAGCATGATGGTCGGTGATCACCGGCCGCTCGGGTAGCGTGACCAGGGTGAACATGAAGAATGCGACGCTCGCGCTCGGCGCGGCCCTCGTCCTCGCGGTGGCCGGCTGTAGCTCCGACTCCGATTCCGATTCCGGCACAACCGAAGCCACCGGTACCGCCGCAGCCGGCAGCACCGACACCGGTTCGGCTCCGACCAGCTGCCCCACCGCGTCGGCCAAGGACGGCGCCGAGCCGCAGTGGACCTTGAAGGGCGCCACCGGCGAGATGGAGATGGTCGCCGCCACCGAGAACGAGGCGCCGAAGATCACCGTCCAGTCGCCGTTCAGCGTCGATCAGACCGTGGTCGAAACCCTCGTCGAGGGCGACGGGCCCGTCGTCGCCGAGACCGCATCGGTCACCGTCTGCTACGTCGGCGTCAACGGACGCAACGGCGAGGAGTTCGACAGCGCCTACCAGAGCGGCACTCCCGTCGACTTCCCGCTGAACGGCGTGATCCCCGGCTTCAGCAAGGCGATCGCCGGGCAGAAGGTCGGTTCCAAGGTAGGCGTCGCGATGACGTCGGCCGACGGTTACGCCCAGGGACAGCCGAGCGCCGGGATCGAGCCCGGCGACACGCTCATCTTCGAGATCGGAATTCTCGCGGCGTCTTAGGGATCTAGAACGAAATACGAAGGGCTGGTGGCCGTTTGGTCACCAGCCCTTCGTGGCTCGTCGCTATCGCTCCTCGCACCTCAGGGAGCGAGTGGTGGCGTCGACCGCTCCTCGTTTCCGACTGCCGAACCTCAACTCGACCGGCAGACGTCGATCGAAGTCTGCAGGTCGGGTTGAAGTCGACCGGTTTGCGGAGCCTCGTGCTGGACGGAAGAACTCGCTCGTTACAGCGCGCGGTGCCGGATGTCGATCGGCAGACCGTCGGCCGGGGTGGGTCCGGTGCCGTAGGTGAGTTCGGGCTTGTAGCCGGCCGGGACGGTCCACTCGAAGCGCTGCAGCATCTGGTGCAGGATCGACTTCACCTCCATGCCACCGAAGTACAGGCCGATGCACTTGTGTGCGCCGCCGCCGAACGGGGCCCAGGCGAAGCGGTGGACCTTGTCCTCGCGACGCTCGGCCGAGAAGCGCTCGGGGTCGAAATGGGTGGGGTTCGGCCACCATTCCTTGCGCAGCATGGTCGCCCAGGGGTGGATGGCCAGCAGGGTGCCCTTCGGAATGTAGTGGCCGCAGATCTCGGTGTCCTCGATCGCCATCCGGAAGAGCATGCCGACGGGGGCGTTGAGGCGCAGGGTCTCCTTGAAGGCGAGTTCCATGCTGGGGAGCTTGTCGACGTCGTCGTAGTCGATCGTCGGCTTGTTGAGGGCCAGCGACTCCTCGCGCAGACGCTGCTGCCACTCCGGATGGCGACCCAGGAAGTAGGTCAGCATCGACAGCGCAATGGTGGACGTGTCATGCGCGGCCATCATCACGAAAATCATGTGGTTGACGATGTCCTCGTCGGTGAAGGTCTCACCCTCGTCGCTCTCGCTGTTGCAGAGGACGGTGAACAGGTCGTCGGCGTCGCTGCCGCGGCGCAGCGGGATCTCGGAGCGGAAGTACTCCTGCAGGACCTCGCGGCCGCGGAGTCCCTGCGCCCAGGTCCAGTTGCCGACATCCTTGCGGACCATCGCCTGACCGCCACGGACCGCGGCCTCGAAGGCCTTCTCGAGGCGATGCGCCTCGGCTTCGCTCACGTGCGCACCCATGAAGACCTCGGTGGCAAGCGAGAGCGTCAGGTCCTTGGTGTTGGAGTACATGTGGAAGCCCTTGCCCACCTGCCAGTTGGCGAGGGTCTTCTCGATGTGCGGGGTCATGATGTCCAGATAGCCGTTCAGGCGCGGGCGACTGAAGGCCTGCTGCATGATGCGGCGGTGCTGCATGTGCTCGTCGAAGTCCATGAGCATGACGCCACGGCGGAAGAACGGACCGATCATCGGCTCCCAGCCGAGCTCGCTGGAGAACGCCTTGTTGCGGTTCATCCACACGGCCTCGATGGCGTCGGGGCCGACGAGGGTCACCATGTTCATGCCGAGGGCACCCGACCAGGACACCTGGCCGTACCGCTCGAAGCGGTCCATCGCCGACTGCAGCGGGTCCGCGAGGGCCTGAAGGGTGTTGCCCAGGTACGGGATACCGGGATCACCCATGACCGGCTTGAGGCCTGAACCCGCAGGTGGCTCGGCCAGCGGGCGCTCTTTGCTCGGGTACATGCTGCTCAGCTTGCCGAGCGCGGTCTGCATCTGCTTCTTCCGACTAGCCATGTCCTTGCCACTCCCCGTTGATCCGTTGTGCCTTAGGTCACTATGCACCATTGGAACGGATTTTGACAGTTGTTTCAAGAGGCGAGTCTGTGTCAGCCGCTCAGTTCCCTCGGCTATTCACGATTTCACCGACAGAGTTCGAGGCCAGGCGTGGTGCGAGCACGCCGAAGGAGACGATCACGACCAGTCCCCAGACCAGGTACGACGACCCGATGACGTGCTGCCACCAGGCCCACGACAGCTCGGCGTCGTAGCGCTGCGGGACGTGCTGATGCGGGGCGTAGGCGAAGATGATCAGCCCGGTGCCGACCATCCACCACCAGATTCTCGACGCCTCCAGGCGTGCGGCCAGTGCGATCAGCACCAGGAGCAGCGGCACGATCCAGACCCAGCTGTGGTCCCAGGCGACCGGTGAGCAGAACAGCCAGGCGAAGGCGACGGTCATCACGGCCGCGACCTCGAGCGTCTCGTCGCGACCATTCGCAGAGGCCTCCGACGCGGACAGCAGGCGCCACGCCGACCACGCGATGAGCAGTCCGACGACGAGAGCCGCGCCGAACCAGATGAGCTCCGACTCGAAGCCGAGTCGGGCCACCTCGCCCTTCACCGACTGGTTGTTGGCGAATTGCGGACTACCGATGCGTTCGGTGTCGAACAGGGTGGATGTCCAGTAGGTGACGGAGTCGTCGGCCGCCAGCAGATACCCGATGCCGGCATAGGCGACGGCCGACACCGCGCCGACGACGAGTGCTCGCCAGTCGCGTCGGAGGAAGAACAGCAGCAGGAAGACCGCCGGGGTGAGCTTGATCGAGATGGCCAGACCGACCAGCAGGCCGCGCCACCAACGCCCTCGCCCGAGCAGGGCGTCGACGACGACGAGGGTCATCAACACGATGTTGATCTGCCCGAAGTTCAGAGTGTCGCGGACCGGTTCGAGCCACAGGCCGATGGTGGTCGCGGCGGTCGCCAGCCACCAGAGATCCGACGACGAGCGGTCGGTCAGGTGGGCCACCACGATCCGGCAGACCACCAGCAGGCAGGCGATGGTCGCAGCGGTGAACAGCGCTTGACCCAGTCCCAACGGGACGACGGTGAACACGGAGAACAAGGCCGCCGCCAGGGGTGGATAGGTGAACGGCAGATAGGAGCCGCCGCCGAGCGTCGGAAGGGTGCCGTAGAGGTCACCGCCGTCGAGGAAGACGCGGCCGCCCATGCGATAGACGTCGAAATCGATGCGATAGGGCACCGGCGGATGGTTCGGGAGTACGAAGATCGCGATCGCCGCACTGACGAGGAAGACGACGAGCGTCAGCCTTCGCGCCCACGCCGAACGGAGATAGCGATCGATCACCGACCGGGGAATGTCCACAACTGTCACGAGCCCTCTCTTCCGAGCGGGATCGTATCGCGGTGGAACTGAGAGTCAGCGGGGGCGGCGGCGACCCCGCTGAGGTGGTTGTGTGTTCAGGGCTCAGGCAGCGCCGGATTCTTCAGCGGTCTCCGACGTGGCTTCGTCGGGATAGCCGTCGAGCATGATCGTGGCGACCGCGCCCAACGCTTCCTCCCACGCCGAGGTCATCGCCGGCGTCCACGACTCACCGCCGATCTCACCCATGGCGGCGATCATGCATTCGGCGACCGCGCTGTACATCGGCCTGGTGACGCCGAGGCTCGCATGCCGCTTGCCGAGGGCGTGCAGGTTGGTCGTCAGCCACGCCGCGTCCTCGAGATGGTCGAGGACCGAGACGACGGCGGTGCGCAGCATCTCAGCCTGGACGCGGGTGTCCCGCTGGAACATCGGCTTCACGCCGGGATAGCGCTCGAAGAGGATCTCGTAGAACCGGACGGTGAGACCGGAATCGGGTAGATCGACGAGGGTCAGGCTTTCTTCCAAGAGTTGCTTGTCCATGCACAGACCCTGCCGCTGCGGCGTTGCGTCCGGAATGTCGTGCCGCAAGAGCTGCGTAACGGTGATCTCACAAGCACCTTGGGTGCGTGTGAGATGGACGCCGGGCGGTCGCCTCGGTCGACCGGATTGTTCTGCGAGTCCACCTCGTCACCGAGCAGCCAGAAGAGAATGAGCCAAGAAGAAAGACAAACCCACCCCTCTTCGTCCGCATTGCGTAACGCCTGTGACTGTTGATCACCAGAGACGACGATGCAGTTAACGAATGTGAAAGATATTGCAACTCCGCGTTTCTGACGTTCCGAACGGCTGTGGAGAAACCTGGTACCCGAACGTATGTTTGAGTACATTGGGGTCATGGCAAAGCTCGACTCCCTCCTCGACCAGCTCATCGCGATCACCCCTCCGGTTGACGACCCCTCTGGGAGAGCAACATTCGAAGAAATCGATTCATTGCGACAGATGCGCAACGTCGTCGACCACAAGATCGTCTGTCACACAGCGCAACTCGGACAGAGTCAGTTGGCGGAAAGATCCGGTTCCACCACCAAGCGACTGCTGATCGAGATGGGATTCCCACCATCCGCAGCTTCCCGGCTCATGCGCATCCTCGCTGGCCTGTACGGCCTCGGCAAGGTGGTCGGACACGCTGCGGATGGGCGACTGTCGGTCGAGGTCGTCGACGCCGTCGTCAGCGGGGTCGCACTCATCGAGAAACGCTCGCCTGACGACCTCTCCGACGGTGATCGGGCCGAATTCGAGTCCCAGCTCGTCAGCCAAGCCCTCTCGGGAGCGACGCCCGCCGAGGTCCAGACCTTCGCCCGGCGGATCGGCAACGACGTCGCCGAGTCAGTGGACACGGGCGTTCCCGCACCCGACGATCGCTCATTGAACACGCTCAATCACAGCGTGACGGATGACGCTCGGATCGACATCCGCGCCAATGTCACGCAGGTGATCGGTGAGAAGTTCGCAGCGATGATCGACGAGCGTGCGGCACCTCGCCCAGAGCCGGACGGCGCGGACGATCGACGATCGGCCGAACAACGCCGGGCCGACGCTTTCGAACTACTACTGGACCAGGCAGCTCTCGGCGCGTCCGTCGACAGCGCGGGGTCGCCACGCACCCAGATCGTGCTGACGATCCCGGCGAACGGTGAGGATCCCGCCGCGCTGCCGTGGACAGGCTCGGTCACACACTCGACCGCGCGACAAGTGTCATGCGACGGCTCGGTGTCCGAGATCGTCATCGACGCCGAGACCGTGCCACTGCAGATGGGCCGAGACCAGCGACTGTTCCCAGCGCATCTGCGACGAGCGATCATCATCCGCGATGAGTTCTGCATCAAATGCGGTGCACCGCCGTCTCATACGCAGGTGCACCACGTCGAGCACTGGAGTGACGGCGGAAACACCGATCTCGACAATGGCTGCCTGCTGTGTCAGCGCTGCCATACCCAGGTTCATCACCACGGATGGGACGTCGTCATGGGATTCGATCGACACCCGTGGCTCGTCCCGCCCGTCGAGATCGACCCACAGCGTCGGCCCTGCCCCGCCTACAACCGCCGCACCATGCGCCTCGACGACGCCGCATGACGCCAGCTTTCGCGTAGCACCTTCTCGCACCCGGCATACGAGCACAGAGCCGGGACCGCATTCGATCTTTGACAAGTACACAGTGTGAACACTGCGAGCCCACGGGCTCCGTCCTGCCCGGCAGTTGCGCTGGGCAGGACGGAACGCCGGGCAATCAGGCTCCGACGTACTCGGCCAGATGCTGTCCGGTCAGGGTGGATCGATCGGCGACGATGTCCGCCGGAGTCCCCTCGAAAACGATCTGACCGCCGTCGTGGCCGGCACCGGGGCCCAGATCGATGATCCAGTCCGCGTGCGCCATCACCGCCTGGTGATGCTCGATGACGATCACCGACTTACCCGAGTCGACGAGCCGGTCGAGCAGCCCGAGGAGCTGTTCGACGTCGGCGAGGTGCAGGCCGGTTGTCGGCTCGTCGAGGATGTAGACGTCCCCCTTCTCCCCCATGTGCGTCGCCAGCTTCAGACGCTGGCGTTCGCCGCCGGACAGGGTCGTCAGCGGCTGACCGACCTTGATGTAGCCGAGTCCGACATCGACCATGCGACGCAGGATCTTGTGCGCTGCAATCAGTTTGGCGTCACCATCGGCGAAGAATTCCTCGGCCTGCGCCACCGACATCTCGAGGACCTCACTGATGTTGCGGCCGCCGAGGGTGTATTCGAGGACCTCGGCCTGGAAACGCCTGCCCTCGCACACCTCACACGGGGCCGCGACGCCGGCCATCATGGCGAGGTCGGAGTACACGACACCCGCGCCGTTGCAGTTCGGGCAGGCGCCCTCCGAATTGGCGCTGAACAGAGCCGGTTTGACGCCGTTGGCCTTGGCGAACGCCTTGCGGATCGGTTCGAGCAGTCCGGTGTAGGTGGCCGGGTTGGAGCGTCGCGAACCCTTGATCGCCGTCTGATCGATCGAGACCACGCCGTCGGCGCCGGCGACCGACGAGGTGATCAGCGAACTCTTGCCCGACCCCGCGACGCCGGTCAGCACGACCAGGACACCGAGCGGGATGTCGACGTCGACGTTCTGCAGGTTGTGCATGTTCGCGCCGCGGATCTCGAAAGCACCGCTGGGTGTGCGGACGTCGGGTTTGACCGACGCGCGGTCGTCGAGGTGACGGCCGGTCAGGGTGTCGGCGGCGCGGAGTTCTTCGACCGTGCCCTCGAAGACGATCTCGCCGCCGTCGGTGCCGGCTCGCGGACCGAGGTCGACGACGCGGTCGGCGATGGCGATGACCTCGGGCTTGTGCTCGACGACGAGCACCGTGTTGCCCTTGTCGCGTAGGGCCCGGAGGAGGTCGTTCATGCGCGCGATGTCATGAGGGTGCAATCCGATCGACGGCTCGTCGAAGACGTAGGTGACGTCGGTGAGTGACGATCCGAGGTGACGGATCAGCTTGGTGCGCTGGGCTTCACCGCCCGACAGCGTTCCCGCCGGGCGGTCGAGGGACAGATAGCCCAGGCCGATGTCCACGAATGCGTCGAGATGTTCGCGGAGCGACTTGATCAGGGGCGCCGCCGACGGTTCGTCGAGTTCGGCGACCCATTGCGCCAGATCGCTGATCTGCATCGAGCAGGCGTCGGCGATGGAGATGCCATTGATCTTCGACGACCGGGCCTCGGCGGTGAGTCGGGTGCCCTCACAGTCCGGGCAGGTCTGGAAGGTGATGGCGCGGTCGACGAAGGCGCGGATGTGCGGCTGCATCGCCTCGCGGTCCTTGCTCAGCATCGACTTCTGGATCTTGGGGATCAGACCCTCGAAGGTGACGTTGATGCCGTCGACCTTGATTCGCGTCGGTTCCTTGTAAAGCAGGTCGTTGAGCTGCTTCTTGGTGTACTTGGCGATCGGCTTGTCGGGGTCGAAGTAGCCGCAGCCCCGGTAGATCCGCCCGTACCAGCCGTCCATCGTGTAACCGGGGATCGTCAGGGCGCCCTCGTTGAGTGATTTCGACGAGTCGTAGAGCGCGGTCAGGTCGAAGTCGGAGACATCGCCGCGGCCCTCACAGCGCGGACACATGCCGCCGGTGACCGAGAAGCTGCGGCGCTCCTTGACCTTCTGGCCGCCCTTCTCGACGGTGACCGCACCCGCGCCGCTGATCGACGCGACGTTGAACGAGAACGCCTGCGGCGAACCGATATGCGGTTTCCCCAAGCGGCTGAACAGGATTCGCAGCATCGCGTTCGCGTCGGTAGCGGTGCCGACCGTCGACCGCACGTTCGCGCCCATGCGTTCCTGGTCGACGATGATCGCCGTGGTGAGTCCTTCGAGGACGTCGACATCGGGCCGGGCCATCGACGGCATGAAGCCCTGCACGAAGGCGCTGTACGTCTCATTGATCAGACGCTGCGATTCGGCGGCGATCGTGCTGAAGACCAGAGAGCTCTTACCGGACCCCGACACACCCGTGAACACGGTCAGCCGCCGTTTGAGCAGCTCGACGTCGACGTTCTTGAGGTTGTTCTCGCGGGCCCCGTGCACCCGGATGCGGTCGTGGGTGTCGGCAGGATGGGTGTCGTACTCGTCGACCGGGGCGGATCGGGGCGTCGACTTCGTGCGCGAGGCAGGGCTCATCGTGTCTCCATCGCGGCGGCGCGTCTCGGTGCGCAGCCATCGTCGTGGTCGGGCAGGATTTCCGTTGGCGTACTGGTCTGACTCGATCCAACCAGGAGAGTCATCGGCGATTCGGCAACTCCCCCGGCGAGCGCTTCACGTGGCGGCAATCGACCGGCGCCGCACACCTTTCAGGCCGCCTGGTCGATACGGATCAGGTTGCCGGAAGGGTCCCGCACCGCGGCGTCGCGGACGCCGTAGGGCTGGTCCATCGGCTCCTGCACGATGTCGACGCCACTGGCCTGCAGCTTCTCGAACAGTCCGTCGAGGTCCTCGGTGGCGAGGGTGAGCGCGCCGTAGCTGCCCTTGGCGACCAACTCGAGGATGGTCTGCCGTTCGGCGTCCGTGATGCCCGGTTCGGCGGCCGGCGGGTACAGCACGATCGACGTGCCCGGCTGATTCGGCGGGCCGACCGTCAGCCAACGCATGCCCTCGTATCCGACGTCCTTGCGGACCTCGAAGCCGAGGATGTCGCGGTAGAAGCCGAGAGCTGCTTCGCCATCGGTGTGTGGGAGGAATGCGTACTGGATGCTGATGTTCATGGATGTCAGGCTAGGCATCCTCACCCCCGCTGCGCTTCTCGATTCCTGATCGGTCTGGTGATGTTCTTGGCCATGCACGCAGGGATTCCGTCGGTGGCATCGGCGGACTGCTCGCGATACACCGTCGGCGGTACCCCGACGAGCTCGGTGAACCGTGTGCTGAACGTCCCGAGGGACGAACAGCCGACCTCGAAACACACCTCGGTGACGCTGAGATCGCCCCGGCGCAGCAGCGTCATCGCCCGCTCGATGCGGCGGGTCATCAGGTAGGAGTACGGCGACTCACCATAGGTCTGACGGAACTGACGGCTCAGATGCCCGGCCGACATGTTGACGCCCCGCGCCAGCGCCTCGACGTCGAGCGGCTGCGCGTACTCACGGTCGATCCGGTCACGGACCTGTCGGAGCAGGGTCAGGTCACGTAACTGCTGGTCGGAATCGGATCGGGGCACCCGTCGATCGTAGATCGTCAACCGGCGCGCGGGACCCACTCAGCCGCGCAGAACTGCGGCGATGTCGGCGCTGAGCTCCTGGAGCCGTTCGGCGGCGCGGACGTGCGGGACCTCGGTGTCCGCACAATCGAGGACGACCTCGAGGTAGCACTTCAGCTTCGGTTCGGTCCCCGACGGCCGCACGATGACCCGGTCGTCGGTGGCCGTGCGGAGGACGAGTGCATCGGTGGGCGGAAGGTCGCCGGAACCCGTGGCGAGGTCGAGGACCTCGACGACCTGGGAGCCGGCGAGTGCGTCGATCGTCGTGGTGCGTAACCGGTCCATCATCTGTCCGATCTCGGCGACGTCGTCGACGCGAATCGTCAGCGGGGCGGTCGCGTGCAGGCCGTGGCGGCGTGCAAGGTCGTCGAGGAGGTCGACGAGCGTGCGTCCGGCGGCGGCGAGTTCTTCGACGAGACCGATGACCCGGACCATCGCGGAGATCCCGTCCTTGTCCCGCACAGAGTCCGGATCGGTGCAGTACCCGATGGCCTCCTCGTAGCCGAACCGTAGATCCGGTGTCCGGGCAATCCATTTGAAGCCGGTGAGGGTCGCGGCGAACCGAAGTCCGTGATGGGCGGCGATCTTCCCCAGCAGCCGGCTCGACACGATCGAGCAGGCGAGCGTGTTCCCGTTGCGACCGGCGTCGCGGGCGGCCTGTTCGCCCAGCAGCCAACCGATCTCGTCGCCGGTGAGCTGCCGCCAGCCGCTGTCGGTGGGGGTGGCGACCGAGCAGCGGTCGGCGTCCGGATCGAGGGCGATCACCACATGTGCGTCGACGTGGCGGGCGAGATCGAGAGCACGGTCGAGGGCTCCGGGTTCTTCCGGGTTCGGGAAGGGGATGGTCGGGAAATCGGGGTCGGGAGAGAACTGGTCGTCGACGACGTGGACGTCGGTGACGCCTGCAGCGCTCAGCACGGCGAGTGCCGTCGAACCGCCGACGCCGTGCATCGGGGTCAGGACGACGCGCACCGGGCTGGGGCCGGTGCCGGGCCGGAGTGCGGCGGCCCGGTCGATGTACGCCTCGAGAGTCGTACCGTCGAGGGCGACGACCGAGGCGGCGTCGCGGGTGATCTCGTCAGCCGGCGGCGCGGAGTCGATGAAGGCGGCGATCTGCTCGTCGGCGGGCGGGACGATCTGGACGCCACGACCGGCAGAGTCGGTGGCGCGGCCACCGAGGTACACCTTGTAGCCATTGTCGGCAGGCGGATTGTGCGACGCGGTGATCATCACCCCGGCATCGCAGTCGAGCGCGCGGGTGGCGTACGCGGTCACCGGCGTCGGTAGCCGACGAGGGAGCGTCATCACGGTGACGCCCTGTGCGGCAAGGACTTCGGCGGCGGCGTCAAGGAAAGCATCGGAACCGTACCGGGCATCGCAACCGATGACGGCGCGCGCATCGGGCCCGACGGTCTCGATGAGGTGGCGGCCGAGGCCGTACGTGGCGCGGGTGACCACCGCGACGTTCATGCGGGTCTCCCCCGCCCCGACCTCGCCTCGCAGCCCTGCGGTACCGAAGGTCAGCGGGCCGCGGAATCGGGAGTCGAGATCGGCGGCGGCCGCGGCGTCTCCGGATTCGGCTGCCTCGATGAGGCCGGCGAGTTCGGCGCGGGTCGCCGGATCCGGGTCGTGGTCTCGCCAGGTACGCGCGGTCTCGATCACCCGCGCGACGCTATCAGTCAGCGGATCCGGCGGTGACATTCGACGCGGTCGCCGAGAGCGACCTTCGCTCCCCGGAGGATCTGAGTGTCCATCCCCACGAGCGTGATCTTCTCGGTCGGCACCGGCCGGGTTCGGGGATGGCCACCGATCGTCGCCCGCGGCCCCACCCGGACCCGTTCGTCGAGGATCGACCACGACACGGACGCCCCGGTGCCGATCACGGAGTCCGCGAAGACAACCGAGTCGACGACGGTGGCCCCCTTCTCCACCACCACGCCCGGTCCGAGGACGCTGCGTCGCACGGTTCCGCACACGTGGGCGCCGCTGCTGACGAGGCTGTCCTCGACGACCGCCCCGGTTTCTATCCGGGCCGCGGCGCGCTGCGGCTGGTTCGTCAGGACCGGTCGCTCGGCGCGGAAGACGTCGATCCTGCCGTCGATCAGATCCCGATGTGCCTGCAGGTAGGTCTCCGGCCGGCCGGCGTCGATCCAGTACCCCGACATCGCGTGCGCAACCGTCTTTCCGCGGTCGACGAACCACGGCACGAGGTGTTCGCCGAAGTCGCCGAGCCCGGTGTCGTCCTCGGCCGAACCCACCGTCGTCTCGCGCACCAGGCCTTCGAGTCCTTCGATGAGCACCTGCGGGTCGTAGATGAAGATCTCGGTGGCGATCGTGCGGGTCGTCGCACGGTCGGGCTTGTAGCGGAACTCGCGGACGGTGCCGTCGCGGCGGGAGGTGACCGTGGCGTGCTGGGACGCCTCCTCCAGCGAACAGGTCGTGGTGACGATGGTGCATTCGGCGCCGCGGCTGCGGTGGGTGTCGAGGGCGTCGCGGAAGTCGAAATCGTAGACGTGGTCGGCGCTCATGACGATCACCTCGGCCGGTCCGTGTTCGGCAATGCGGTCGCGGATCCGGTAGAGAAGGTCGGCGTTGCCGGTGGCGAAGCCGTCCTCGGTCTCCGGGGCGTCGGTCTGCTCGGGAATGACGATCCGCAGTCCGCCGCTCGTGCGGTCGAGGTCCCAGGGGCGCCCGCCGGCGACCAGTTGGGTCAGCGTCTCCGCCTCGTACTGGACGCACAGCCAGACGTCGTCGACGTGACTGTGGTGCAGGTTCGACAGCGGGAAGTCGATGAGTTGATAGTTCCCCGCGAACGGCAGGGCCGGTTTGGCCCGTCGATCGGTCAACACCTCCATCCGGGAACCACGCCCACCGGCCTGCACGATCGCGAGAACATCAGAGTGCCGCATCAGCCCAGTGTGCCCGAGACCTCGATCTGTACCGGGATGATCGGATGGGCGAGGAGAAGGGAGAACCCGGTGGAACGGACCGATTGCCTGGTGGTGGGCGGCGGCATCGTGGGTCTGGCCGTGGCTCATGCGCTGGCTTCGACCGGGCGCGAGGTGATCGTCGTCGAGGCGGCCGACTCGGTCGGTACGCAGACGACCTCGCGGAGTTCGGAGGTCATCCACGCAGGGATCTACTATCCCGAGGGCAGTCTGAAGGCGCGGTTGTGCGTGCGGGGTCGTGAACTCCTCACCCGGTACTGCGACGAGCACGGCGTCTCCTGGCGTCGCCCGGGCAAGCTGATCGTGGCCACCGACGACGCCCAGACCGACCGGCTCGACGTACTGCTCCGGCACGGACTGACGAACGGTGTCGCCGATCTGCGACGGATCGACGGTGCCGAACTGCACGAACTGGAACCAGATGTGCACGGTGTGGCCGCGCTGCTGTCGCCGTCGACCGGGATCGTCGACGTCGACGGCACGGTCCGGGCTCTGCGACGGGACCTCGAGTCCGCAGGCGGCGCAGTGGCGTTGCGCAGCAGGGTGATCGGCGGGCACGTCGACAGCGGCGGAGTCACCGTCGACACTGCGGAGGCCGGCTCGGCGTCGGCGAAGATGCTCGTGAACTGCGCCGGGCTGGGTGCGTGGGACGTTGCCCGCTCCCTGGACGGGTTCGACGGTCCGATCCCGCCGCGCCACCTGGCGAAGGGCAACTATTTCGGATTGTCCGGTGCACGAGCACCATTCGAGCACCTGGTCTATCCCGTGCCGGTCGACGGCGGACTGGGCGTGCACTTCACCATGGACCTCGCCGGTGCGGCGCGCTTCGGCCCGGACGTGGAGTGGGTTGACGGCGAGCAGCTCGACTACTCGGTCGACGAGACACGCCTGGCCGGGTTCGAGGAGTCGATCCGCCGCTACTGGCCCGGATTGCCCTCGGGCACACTGACTCCCGCATACGCAGGAATCCGACCCAAGACCAGCGGCCCCGGCGAGGCGACCGCGGACTTCACCATCCACGGGCCGGCCACACACGGGCACGCCGGGCTGGTCAACCTGTTCGGCATCGAGTCGCCAGGCATCACCTCGTGCCTGGCGATCGGCGAGTACGTCGTCGGGGTCCTCGGTCTCTGAGCCTGGATCCACCGATGATGTGAGGGATTGAGCGTGTCGTAGAACGCGAGAGCCCCTGGTGGGCTGGAGAATTGGAGTTACCACAACAACAATTCCGGCCCAAACAGGAGCATCTCGCAGATGAAAGCATCTCACACTCTCACCCCAGTTTTCGATGACCCGAACCTGGTGTCGGCGGCGGGTCTGGTCCCGGTGATGCGCCTGGCCGAGACCGCCGGCCTCCACCAGCTCTGCGAGCGGCACCTGAGCGTGGAGTGCCCCAACCCGGTCCTCAAGTCGACCAGCATCGTGGCCGGCGTGCTCGCCGGCGCCGACAGCATCGACGACCTCGACCTGCTCCGCCACGGCGCGATGAACCGGCTCTTCGCCGGGATACGGGCACCCTCGACCTTGGGCACCTACCTGCGCTCGTTCACTCACGGCCATGTCCAGCAACTCGACGCCGTGGCCACCCGGCTCCTGGCCGGCCTGACCGCAACCGTTCCGGCGCTCCTCGGTGAGGCCGGTGAGCTGGCATTTCTGGATATCGACGACACCATCCGCGAAGTCCACGGCTACGCCAAACAGGCGGCTGCGTTCGGCTACTCCAAGGTCCGTGGCCTCAACGCCCAGCTCGCCGTACTGTCGACCCCGACGACGGCACCGGTGATCGCCCGGGCCCGGCTCCGCCGCGGCAACGTCGCTTCCCACACCGGCTCCGGCCGCCTGCTCACCCTGGCGGCCAACACCGCCCGCGCCGCCGGAGTGACCGGACAGATCCTGGCCCGCGCGGATTCGGCCTACTACTGCCACGCCTTCATCGCCGCCGCCATCCGGGCCGGCATCTGGTTCTCGGTCACCGCCCGCCACAACCCACAGATCACCGCGGCGATCGCCGCCATCGACGAGGCGGCATGGACCCCGATCGAGTACACCAACGCCGTCTACGACGAGGCCGAGCAGCGCTGGATTTCCGATGCCGAAGTCGCCGAAACCCCGGTCACGATCTTCACCTCACGCCGCAAACGCGACCACGTGACCTGCCGGTTGATCGTGCGGCGCGTCAAACGCCTCAACCCGGCCAGCGCCGATGGCCAAGACGAGTTGTTCACCACCTACCGTCACCACGGGTTCATCACCAACTCGACCCTGCCGATGATCGACGCCGACGCCCATCACCGCGATCACGCCATCGTCGAGCAGGTCATCGCCGAACTGAAGAACGGGCCGCTGGCGCATCTGCCCTCAGGGAAATACGCGGCCAACGCCGCCTGGCTCGCCCATGCCGTCATCGCCTTCAACCTCGCCCGCGCTGCCGGCGCCGCGGCCTCACCCCGACATGCCCGTGCCCGCTGGGCCACCATCGGCACCCACCTGATCAACATCCCCGCCCGCATCGCCTCCTCCGCACGACGACTGACCCTGCACCTGCCCACCGACTGGCCCTGGGCCTCGGCCTGGCAAGCCCTGTTCACCTCCGCGACCAGCCCACCAGCGACCGCTAACTGACCACCGGCCCCAGCGGCCCCGACCAAGGACCCCAGTGAAAAAGCCGGGCAGACCGGCGATACCGTCACGCCTACATCCGCCTTCCCGACCCTCACCCCGATGGGAGCGCAGCCGCATATGCGGTCGGTGGATCAAGGCTGAGCCGAACCGCTCATCATCTCTGTACCGGCTCACGATTTCCGCGTGAGCGGGAACGGAGATCGTGAGCGACCCGTGAGCGGAGCTACTTGGCGGCGTATTGGTAAGCGGCGCTCTGCTTCTCGCGATTCTTCATGGCCTGGATCGCGTCGTGGTGGCGACGGGCGTGGTAGGCCAGCGGGAAGTAGGTCGCACGCTCGGGCAGGGTGCGGTAGGCGAACCGCAGGCGACGGTGGATCTTCTCGAGGTGGCGCTGCTCCTCGTTGGTCCACGTCAGCCCGAGGATCTCGCGCACGCGCGGATCCATGACGCCGACGGTCGTGAGGTAGTTGAAATCCTGGAACGGGACCGACGCGGTGGCGGCTACCTTCTTGACGGCCGGGCGCAGCGCCTTGGGAACGGTCTTCGGCACCGGCGGGGCGGCACGCATCTGCTCGATGAGTTCGATCGCCACCGGGTGACGGACCAGCTTGTTCTCGACGAAGTCGTCGAAGTACTCCTCGAACTCCTCGAGGGTCTCCGGGTAGCCCTTCATCGGGACCTGGACGATCTTCGCGATGCGACGGTTGTCGCGGAGTAGTTCCGTGCGCTCCTCGAGTGTGAACTCACGGCCGAGGACGAGCGGCGCGGCCGTGGTCATCGTCGGGAATGCGGTCGCGATGACCCACGCGTAGGCCTCCGGGTTGAGCGCACTGATGTGCTTGCCCTCGGCGTTGCGCATCTGCAGCGGCTGGTGCAGCTTCCGCAGGCGGTGCCCCTCGGCGATGGCTTCCTGACCGCCGTAGGTCCAGCGCAGCACCGAGTCGGCGGACCGGATCGCCCGCCCGACCGGGTCCGTGCGGAACACCGAGTACTTGTCGACGACATCGCCGATCACCGGATGCATCACCTGCATCACGAACGCGGCACCGTTGATCGGCAGGAACGTGTAGAGCCCGGTGAGCTGCGAAGTCAGCGAATCCGGCGGGATCAGCTCGATCTCGTCGTCACGGTGGTTGATCAGGCGATCGGTGTCCTCGAGTGCGGCGGTCGTCGGTTCGTCGTGTACCGCGGTCATGGTGCCCCCAACGTCGTTTTCGACAGCGTGTCTTTCGACAACATTCGTAGTCAGATTAGCGCAGGGGGCGCCGAAAACCCAGGTTTCGGCACTCAAGCAGGACCGATGATGACCGTGCGGGTGCCGAGGGCGCGTTCTCGGACGGTGAAGATGCGGGTGCCTTTCTTGCGGCCCGTACGGATCTCACTGAGTGCCAAACCCGCAGACGACAGACGCGCGTGGGTCACCTCGACGTCGGTGGACCGCCAGGCGACACCCCACAGCGAGGTCGCAGCGGGGGTCGGCGGCTCGGTCGAGGTCGCGGCGGTGACGACCTCGACGATGAGGTCAGCGGCGCGGAAGAACAGCTGCCGGGCGTTGTCGCCGATCGGCTGGTCGAGCCGGAAGTCCAGGCCGAACACGCCGCCGAACAGCGCGACCGCCCGATCGCGGTTGTCGCAGGTGAAGACGAGGTGGTCCATCCCCGTCACGTCCCCGGCATGTGTCGACTCCCCCACGGCCTCACGGGCGGCGACACCGAGCGGGGCCGTCTCGCCGAACACCCCGAGCGTCGACTCGACCACGGGGAAGCCGCGTCGGACCAGCAGCCGGTGCATCGCCGGGAGGTCGTCGGCCGTGAAATACACCCGGTGATCGGCTTCGGCATCAGCATCCCCGGCGGGTGCCTGACGCAACCGGAGCTCGGTGTTCCCGAGAACCACTGCCGGCGAATCGGCATCGGGCGTACCGGAGAGACCGAGAAGGCTCGCGTGAGTACGGGCGGCGAGTGCGGGGTCGGCGCAGGCGAGTTCGACGATCGCGGTCGGGAACGGGTTCGGCGGGATCACCGCTTCTTCTTACCCTTCCGCCTACGGGGTCCCGGCGGGGTGGGTCGGTACGTCAGCCGCGCCGAGCTGGTGATGTGCCAGGCACCGCACATGCACTCGTAGTAGCGGAGTGACAGGGTGCCCAGCGCTCGCCGCTTGATGCGGTCGATGCCGTCGAGCGCATCGGCCGGCGACGAGAAGGGAAGCTTGTCCGGTGTCGGACACTCGGCTGTCTCGATCCGACGCTCCGCTCGCGCCGCGGGGCGCCGGTGCATCAGCTCGTGGAAAGCCGTCCGCGCCTCGATCTCGCGGTAGAACGATTCGAGATCGTCGTCGGAGAAGGGCACGGATCGATTATCCCCTCACCGCGGATCGTCGGCAGAACCGCGCCCGGCGCGTGACTAGCGGGCCATCCACAGACGACGGCGGATGACCTCACGCATACGGCGTAGCTCGGCGGCGCTCAGGGCCTCCGGCGGATCGGCGTCGACGATCCGGTTGAGCTCGGTGAAGAAATCTCGATCAGACAGCCCGAATTCCTCGATGATCTGCTTCGACGACCCACCGCCCAGCGGGTACCAGTACTTCTCGAACTGGATCATCTGCTGCTGCCTGTCGTTCATTCCACCTCCAACTGCGTGCTGTTTGCGAAGTAGTGCCGGGGCACCTCGCCCCGGTCGCGCAATCCCGGGGATCGTGCGTGACGCACGTCACCGACGGAGTCCTTTGTACACCTGTCGACCGACAGTCGGGAGTAAGTGACCCAGGGTGATTCGAATGTGTCTCAGAACGTTCACCGGAAGGTCATGAATTCCCGTCGAACGCTTCCGATCGGGGCATCAGGCGTTCACCGAAGACGGGGTTTTCGGGCGTCGTGAGTCGCGTCGATTCGCCCGGATGCTGCTCGCGAGCGAGGCACCGATGAACGCCACTCCGACGAGGCCGGTGACGATCTCGTCGATATGGAATTCCACGCCCAGAAGGAGGATGACGGCGAGCGCGCCGATCGCCCAGTGCGCTCCGTGCTCGAGATACCGGTACTCCCCCAGCGTGCCTGTACGCACGAGGTAGATCGTGATGGACCGGACGAACATCGCGCCGATGAAACCGAGGCCGAGCGCGATGATGATCGGGTCAGAGGTGATCGCGAACGCGCCGATCACGCCGTCGAAGGAGAAGGACGCGTCGAGCACCTCGAGGTAGAGGAAGAGGAAGAACGCGGCCTTGCCGGTCGCCCTGGTCGCTCGGGTCGGACCCGGCTCGTCGTGTTCCGGACCGTCGGACATGAACAGCGAACTGAGTCCGTCGACGGTGATGTAGGTGACCATGCCGAGGATCCCGGCGATCAGGACGGTGGCCCTGATGTCGTCGGACGCGAGGTACTCCGCGCAGAGCACGAGGCCGGTCGACGCGAGCACGACCGGTAGCTGGTCGAGCTTGCCGATCTTGGCCAGTGGGCGCTCGAGCCACGTCAGCCAGGTGCGCTCCCGCTCGGTCAGCACGAAGTTCAGGAACAGCAGCAACAGGAACATGCCACCGAACGCGGCGATCTGCGGATGCGCCTCGGTGAGGATCGTCTCGTAGCTGGGTTGGCCGTCGGCGAAGTGGGTCTGCCCCTCCGGCGGTGGGTTGGTGGCCAACCGCAGCGCCTCGGCCGGATTCAGGCCGCCGGTGATCCAGACGATCAACAGCGGGAACAGCAGACGCATCCCGAAGACCGCGATGAGCACGCCCACGGTCAGGAACATGCGCTGCCAGAACTCCGACATCCGCTCGAGGATGGTCGCGTTGATGACGGCGTTGTCGAACGACAGCGACACCTCGAGCACGCCGAGGATGGCGCACAGCGCGAGCCCGGTCCAGCCGAGGTAGAGATAGGCGACGATCAGCGCCGCCACCGAGACGACGGCGGACAGGCCGAAGATGCGCGTGATCACCGCAGCTTCTCGGCTTCCTTCGCGAGTTCGAGCAGGGTGTCGGTCAGCTCTGCCAGGACATCGTGGTCGGCGCGTTCGGCGACCGCGGTGCCGAGGTCCTCCGCGGCGCAGCGAAGGGCGAACATCCGGTCCCCGAAGTCCGCGGCCTCGGCCGCGGACAGGATCACGGCGTCGGCGGGAATGGACGTGCCCTCGAGGAGCGTTCTCTGCTCATAGGCGCGCTGCCTGCACGAACGCTTGCAATACTTGCGGCGCCGGCCGAGTTCGGAGTCGACCATCATCGAGCCGCACCAGGCACAGTTGTACGGGCGGCGCCGGTGATGGGAGACCTGTTCCACATCGGAGACGGTACCCCGATCGGACGCCCGGAGACCGGCACGGCACGTCCGGCAGCCGCCACCGGCAACACGGGTCGTCGGCGGTGGCGAGCCACCGGGAGGAATGCGCGTAGAATGTTCCTGTTGACGACTCAGTTGGCTGCGTTCGATGGTGAACGCCGCGTGAACACAGCTGATAGATCCGGCAAACTGAGAATCTGACGAAGCTTTGAGAGGAACCCTTCATGGCAGATCGAGTACTTCGGGGTAGCCGCCTCGGCGCGGTGAGCTACGAGACCGATCGCGACCACGACCTCGCGCCACGTCGCATCGTCCAGTACCGCACCGACAACGGTGAGATCTTCGACGTGCCTTTCGCCGACGACGCCGAGGTGCCGTCGAAGTGGCCGTGCAAGAACGGTATGGAAGGCACGATCCTCGAGGGCGCAGAGCCCGAGGAGAAGAAGACGAAGCCGCCGCGCACCCACTGGGACATGCTGCTCGAGCGTCGCAGCGAGGAAGAGCTCGAGGTGCTTCTCAACGAGCGCCTCGACCTCCTGAAACAACGTCGCAAGGGCATCTCGCACTGAGCCCGACCGCTTGACATACAGACCGGCCCGGCAGGAACACCTGCCGGGCCGGTCTGTATGTGTATGCCGAGCTAGGAGTTCTTGACGAGGCCCAGGCGCTCGAGGCGGCTCTGGATGCCCCAGCGCGCGACCATCGTGAAGGCCTCCGACATGACGCCACCACTCATCTTGGACACGCCCAGCTCACGTTCGGTGAACGTGATCGGCACCTCGCGGACATCGAACCCGGCCCGCACGGTCCGCCAGGCCAGGTCGATCTGGAAGCAGTAACCGGCCGACTCGACCGTGTCGAGCTGGATCTTCTCCAGCACGCTGCGCCGGTAGGCGCGGAAGCCGGCGGTGATGTCGTGCACCTTGGCGCCGAGAGCGACGCGGGCGTAGGTGTTGGCGCCGCGCGAGAGGAACTCACGGTGCTTGGGCCAGTTCACCAGCTTGCCGCCGGGAACGTACCGGGATCCGATCACGAGGTCGGCGCCGTCGTTGATGGCGTCGAACAGGCGGTGCAGCTGTTCGGGGGCGTGACTGCCGTCGGCGTCCATCTCGACGATGACCGGGTAGTCGCGGCTCAGGCCCCACGCGAAACCGGCAAGGTAGGCCTTGCCGAGGCCGTCCTTCTCCTCGCGGTGCAGCACGTGGATGCGACCCGACTCCTCGCCCTTCTCGGCGTGTGCCTCGGCGTCCTGGCGGGCCAGCTTCTCGGCGACCTCGCCGGTGCCGTCCGGACTGGAGTCGTCGACCACCAGCAGGTGCACGCCGGGCAGGGCGGCCTGGAGGCGTTCGACGATCACCGGCAGGTTGTCGCGCTCGTTGAACGTCGGCACGACGACCAGTGCGCCCGCTCCGTCGGCGCCGACCACCGGCTGCGGCGCGTCGCCTGACTGCCGCTGTCCTGCCGAGGCGTCAATCCCCGATGCCATCGAGCTCCTTAAATGTCACCGGACGCCCGTGCGGCGTCCCTGCGTGGCTTGAGTGTGAACCTAGTACGCGAGGCCAGCGCAAACAAAAGACCACCCACCGCCACGACGATCGCGAGGGCCTCGGGCCACATCCCGAGGCGGGTCGCGAGGGTCGTTCCGTTGTGCAGCGGGAGGGTGCTGGTCAGTACGTCCGAGGAGAAGACGCCGGATTGTTCGGTGATCGAGCCGTCGGCGTCGATGATCGCGCTCACACCGCTGGTCGCGGCGACGACCACGGCACGTCCGTGTTCGACGGCGCGCACCTGCGACATCGCCAGCTGCTGGTATGTCATCTCGGTGCGGCCGAAGGTCGCGTTGTTGGTGGGGACGAAGAGCATCTGCGCCCCGTCGCGGATCGACTGGCGCGCCGCACGGTCGAAGGCGACCTCCCAGCAGGTCGCGACACCCACCGTGACCTCACCCGAGCGGCCGGGCACGTCCACGACGGTGGGACCGGTGCCCGGCTTGAAGTTGCCGGCCATGTCCGCATACGACGAGAAGAGACGGAAGAACGGGCGCCAGGGCAGGTATTCGCCGAACGGCTGCACGATGTGTTTGTCGTAGCGGTCGACCGGTCCCTTCGCGCCGTCCCAGACGAGCACCGAGTTCGTGGGGCGGCCGTCGGAGTTGCGGATCAGGGTGCCGACGAGGATCGGGGCGCCGACCGCCTCGGAGGCGGCGGTGATCTCCGCGGCGGCGTCGGCGTTGTCCAGCGGCGAGATGTCCGAGGCGTTCTCCGGCCACAGCACGAAATCGGGCGGGGCGGCGAGGCCGGCATCGATCGCCTGGGCGTAGCCGATGGTGGTGCGCACATGGTTGTCGAGCACGGCACGACGCTGTGCGTTGAAGTCCAGGCCGAGTCGGGGCACGTTGCCCTGGACCGCCCCGATGTGCACCGACTCCGACGAGATGGTGCGGTCGATGGTGGCCGGTGTGAGGGCGATCGCCGCCACAGGCGCGAGCAGCGCGATGGCGACGGCGAGGGTCGCGACCCGCACGAAACCCGAGGGCTGGTCACCGGTGAGCGCCGCCGCCGATCGGGCGGATCGGCGATAGGCGGAGACCAGGATGACCAGCATCCAGGCGACCGACGCGCCGAACAGCGCCACGCCGGCGGACAGCCCGGGGGCGCCCAGCACGGAGGCCAGTGGTAGCAGTGGGCCGTCGACTTGACTGAAAGCGGCTCTCCCCCACGGGAACCCGCCGAACGGGAACGCCGATCGCAGGGCTTCGACGAGCACCCAGGAGACCATGAACCAGACCGGCGGGACCGGGAGTCGCATGGTCAGGGTGGCGATCGCGCCGAACAGGGCGAGGTACCCGGACAGCAGCACCGACAATGCGAGCCACGGCAGCGGCCCGACGTAGACGCCGATCCACGGCAGCAGCGGGATGAAGAAGGCGAGCCCGAAGACGAAGCCGACCCATGCACCCGTGCGCACCCGCGGGCGCCGCACGTACAGGGCGGAGAACAGCACGCCGAGCCCGAAGACCGCGAGGAACCACCAGTTGCGGGGCGGGAAGGCCGCCCACATCGCCAGACCGGCGACGATCGCGGCCAGGGTGCGGAGACTCCAGTCCCAGGTCAGGGTGAAGCGACGCGAACGCGCCTCGGTCTCCTCGGCGGACGTCATCGTGTCGGTGGCGTTCACCCGACGGCCCGGTCGTACAGGACCTGTCCGCGGTGGACGGTCCGGACGCACCGCGGCAGTTCGGCTCCCGGGGAGACGTCCGGCAGGGCGGGCACACGGGAACGCGGGTCGGTGGACCAGCGCTGCACCTTCTCGTGGGAGCCGGCGACGACGAGGTCGTCGACCTCCCAGACGGCGTAGCTCGCTGGCGCGCCGGGTGTCAGGGTGCCGGTGAGACCGTCGTTGATGCCGCCGGCGCGCCAGCCGCCGCGGGTTGCCGCTGCGAAGGCGCCGCGTGCGGAGATCGCGTTGGTCGGCTGATGATGGTGCACGGCGGCCCGGATCGTCGACCAGGGATCGATCGGCGTGACCGGAGCGTCAGACGAGAACGAGAGTGCCACACCGGTTTTCGCGAGCATCGCGAAGTCGTTGAGCGTTGCGGCGCGGGCCTTGCCGAGTCGGGCGTCGTAGAGGTCGCCTTCGCCGCCCCATTCGGCGTCGAAGTGCGGTTGCATGCTGGCGATGACGCCGCAGCGCGCCAGGACCTCCGCGTCGCGGGCGGTGACCATCTCGGCGTGCTCGAGCCGGTGGGCGCAGCGGGCGATCGCCGGGGTGCCCAGCTCGTCGGCGAGTTCGGTGAGCGCGGCGACGACGGCACCGGTGGCGGCATCACCGATGACGTGGAAACCGGACTGGATACCGGCCAGTGTGCAGCCGCGGAGATGATCGCGGATCGTCTCCATGTCGAGGTAGCTGATGCCGCGGGTGTCCGGGGCGTCGGTGTACGGCTCGTTGAGCCACGCGGTGTGCGACCCGATCGCGCCGTCGATGAAGAGGTCGCCGCCGAGGGCGTGGGCGCGGGTGATGGTCATCAGCTCGGCCGCGTGGTCGGCGTCGGTGACGGTCTGTCCCCAGTAGCGGCGGATCTCGACGGGGTGGTCGAGGTCGGCGATGGCCAGGAAGTCGTCCATACCGCTGATGTCGGGGCCGCCGTTCTCGTGGACGGCGACGACACCGTGCGCGGCGGCCACGTCGAGCGCACGACGCTGCGCCCGTTCACGATGTGCGGCGGTGACGAGGAGGCGGGCCGCACCGCGGACGAGATGATGCGCCTCGGCGACAAGCGGCTCCTCCGGGTGGTAGCCGACGGCGCCCGCGAGTTCCGGGACGAGACGACGGAGTGCCGTCGAGGCGACCGCGGAGTGTTCGTCGACGCGGGCCAGGTACACCGGGCGGCCACCGACCACGGCGTCGAGTTCGCTGGTCGTCGGGAACCGGCCGTCCTCGGGTTCGGGGCCCTCCCAGGTCGAGTCGTCCCAGCCGAGACCCCAGAGCAGGTCGCCCTCGTCGTGGCCGGCGGCGGCGTCGTCGGCCACCGCCTTCCCGACGAGACGCAGGCAGTGCGTCCGGCTCGTCGCCTCGTTGAGGGTGAGACCGTCGAGCGAGAGACCGGTCGACGTGAGGTGCACGTGCGAGTCGACGAAACCCGGGCTGACGAAGAGCCCGTTCAGGTCGACGATCTCCGCATCCGGGTGGAGAGCCCGGCCGATGTCATCGGTACCGACCCACACCACCACCCCATCGGTGATGGCCATCGCGGTCGCGTCGGGGGCGGCCGCCGAGTACACGGCACCGCCGAGAAGCAGTTGGGTTGCCACGATCGTTCAGTCTGCCTTGCCGTGAGTGAATGTGGCCGGGAGGGGTCGGGCGGGGCGTGCCCAGGTCAGCGCGTGGGCGGCAGCTGCGGGGTGGTCATCGGTGTGGTTCCTGGGCCGAAGCCGGTTCCGGGGGTGTCGGACTCCACAACCACGCCGTCGACGACGGTCCCACCACCGGGGACGCCGCCAGCGCGGATTCGGCTGCCGTAGACGCCGGTTGCGTACAGGCCCGCGCGGTCCATCGCGGTCGCCATCCGCTTCGCGCCCACGGCCACCACGACCGGGCGCAACACCTTGCGGGTCGGCGGGAACAGCAGCAGGATGCCGGCGAGAGTCGAGACGACACCCGGGATGACCAGCAGGATCGTCGAGGCGGCGACCAGCGCGGTGTCGGCCAGCGGCGCCCGTGCGTCGACCTCGTTGTTGGCGGCGCGGCGCAACTCGCCGAACACCTTGCGGCCCTGCCAGCGCAGCGTCAGGAACCCCAGGACGCCGGCCGCGATGCTGATCAGCACGGCCCAGCCGAACCCGAGCCATACCGCCATCGCCACGAAGGCGGCGATCTCCAGCAGCGCGTACACGGCGAAGTAGCGGAGTGCCATGGTCGTCTCACCTGTCTTTCGGTGCCTTGTGGGCACCCTCGACGTCAGGGTCTGGCAGGTTAACGAACGACGGGGCGATTTTTCTCCCGGGGTTCAGTCTTCGCCGCGGGCCTCGATGTCGCCCTCGGTCTGCAGGTAGACGTTGCGCAGCTGATCGAGGAGGTCGGCGGGCGGTTCGTGCCACATGTCACGTTCGACGGCTTCCAACAGTCGTTCGGCGATGCCGTGCAGTGCCCACGGGTTGGACTGCTGCATGAACTCCTGGTTGGTCTCGTCGAGGACGTAGGACTCGGTGAGCTTCTCGTACATCCAGTCGGCGACGACGTCGGTGGTGGCGTCGTAACCGAAGAGGTAGTCGACGGTCGCGGCCATCTCGAAGGCGCCCTTGTAGCCGTGGCGCTGCATCGCCGAGATCCAGCGCGGGTTGACGACTCTTGCGCGGAACACGCGGGCGGTCTCCTCCGAGAGCGTCCGGGTGCGAACGGAGTCGGGCCGGGTGCTGTCACCGATGTACGCCTCGGGTGCCGTTCCGGTGAGCGCGCGGACGGTCGCGACCATGCCGCCGTGGTACTGGAAGTAGTCGTCGGAGTCGGCGATGTCGTGTTCGCGGGTGTCGGTGTTCTTCGCGGCCACCGCGATCCGCTTGTAGGCCGCGCGCATGTCGTCGACCGCGGGCACGCCGTCGAGTCCGCGCCCGTAGGCATAGCCGCCCCACTCGGTGTAGACCCGCGCCAGGTCCTCGTCGCTGCGCCAGTCGCGGGAGTCGATGAGCTGCAGGATCCCTGCGCCGTAGGTTCCGGGCTTGGAACCGAAGACCCGGGTGACGGCGCGGCGACGGTCGCCGTGATCGGCCATCGAGGCGCGGACGTGGGCGGCGACGAAGTTCTGGTCGTCGGGCTCGTCGGCTGAGGCGGCGAGGGCGACCGCGTCGTCGAGCATCGCCACCACGTGGGGGAAGGCGTCGCGGAAGAACCCGGAGATCCGGACCGTGACGTCGATACGCGGACGGCCCAGTTCGGCGAGGTCGATGAGTTCGAGATCGACGACGCGGCGTGACATCTCGTCCCACACCGGCATGACGCCGAGCAGTGCGAGGACCTCGGCGACGTCGTCACCGGACGTGCGCATCGCGCTGGTCCCCCACACCGACAGGCCGACCGACGCCGGGTGGTGGCCGTGGTCGGCGACATAGCGTTCCAGCAGTGAGTCGGCCATCGCGCGTCCGGTCTCCCACGCCAGCCGCGAAGGCACGGCCTTCGGGTCGACGGAGTAGAAGTTGCGGCCGGTCGGCAGCACGTTGATCAGTCCGCGCAGCGGAGAGCCACTGGGGCCGGCGGGGATGAAGCCGCCGTCGAGGGCGTGCAGCACGCGAGGCACCTCCCCCGTGGTCTGCCGCAGACGCGGGACGACTTCGCCGGCGGCGAAACGCAGGACGTCGGCGACCGCGTCGGGCAATCCGGCGGTGGCCTCGGCGACGGCAGCCTCCGACCAGTCGTCCTTGGCACATGCGGCGACGAGTTCACGGGCCTGCGCCTCGACGGTGTCGACGGTCCCGCGTTCGGCGGTGCCGTCCTCGACAAGGCCCAGTGCCTCACGGAGTCCGGGCAACGCCGACGTTCCGCCCCACAGCTGACGGGCGCGCAGCATCGCGAGGACGAGGTCGACCTCGGCGTCGTCGCGGGGGGCCTCGCCGAGGACGTGGAGGCCGTCGCGGATCTGGACGTCCTTGATCTCGCACAGCCAGCCGTCGACGTGCAGGAGCATGTCGTCGAAGACCTCTTCGTCCGGGCGTTCGGCCAGTCCGAGGTCGTGGTCCATCTTCGCCGCGGTGAGCAGCGTCCAGATCTGCTGGCGGATCGCCGGAAGCTTCGCCGGGTCGAGGGCGGAGATGTTCGCGTGTTCGTCGAGCAGCTGCTCGAGGCGGGCGATGTCGCCGTAGGACTCGGCGCGCGCCATCGGCGGGATCAGGTGATCGACGAGCACCGCGTGGGCCCGGCGCTTGGCCTGGGTCCCCTCCCCCGGGTCGTTGACGAGGAACGGGTAGATGAGCGGGAGATCGCCCAGGGCGGCGTCGGTTCCGCAGTTGGCGGACATGCCGAGGTTCTTGCCCGGCAGCCATTCGAGGTTGCCGTGCTTTCCGACGTGCACGATCGCGTCCGCACCGAAACCGGCCTGCCCCGTTGCGTGTCGGGCGGCGATCCACCGGTACGACGCCAGATAGTGATGCGACGGCGGCAGGTCGGGGTCGTGGTAGATCGCCACCGGGTTCTCGCCGAACCCGCGCGGCGGCTGCACCATGATCGCGATGTTGCCGAAAGTCAGTGCAGCGATGACGATGTCGCCGTCGGGATTGTTCGACCGGTCGACGAACAGCTCGCCGGGTGCCTCGCCCCAGTGTTCGACGACGCCGTTGCGCAGTTCTTCCGGCAGCGTCTCGAACCAGTCGCGGTACTCCGCGGCGGGCAGGCGGATCGGGTTGGCGGCGAGGGTTTCCTCGGTCAGCCAATCCGGGTCCTGACCGCCCGTCGCGATGATCTCGTGGATCAGCGCATCCGAATCGTCTTCTGCCAAACCGGGTATCGCACCGGGACCGGATTCCGGTCCGATGTCGTAACCGGCCGCGCGCAGGGCCGAGAGCAGACGCAGCAGACTCCGAGGGGTGTCGAGGCCGACGGCGTTGCCGATGCGGGCGTGCTTCGTGGGATACGCCGACAGCATGACGGCGATGCGCTTGTCGGCGGCCGGAATTCGGCGCAGCTGTGCATGCGACACCGCGATGCCCGCCACGCGGGCGCAGCGCTCGGGATCCGGCCGATACCAGGGAAGGCCGTCGTCGTCGAATTCCTTGAAGGAGAACGGGACGGTGATGATCCGGCCGTCGAACTCCGGCACCGCCACCTGCGTTGCGACATCGAGCGGTGAGAGACCGTCGTCGCTCGCCTCCCAGTCCGCCCGGGAACCCGTGAGGCACAGGCCCTGCAGGATCGGGATGTCGAGTGCGGCAAGCCGTTCGATGTTCCACGCCTCGTCGTCGCCGCCGGCCGATGCGGTCGCCGGGGTCGCGCCGCCGGCCGCCAGGACCGTGACCACGAGAGCGTCGACCGTGCCGAGCAGCTCGATCAGGTCGTCGGGAGCGGTACGCAGGGACGCACAGAAGATCGGCAGCGCCCGGGCGCCTCGCTCCTCGATGGCGCTGCAGAGCGCGTCGATGTAGCGGGTGTTCCCGGCGAGGTGCTGGGCGCGGTAATAGAGCACCGCGATGGTTGGTGCATCGGAATTCTCCCGCTGCGCGCGCTCCAGGATTCCCCACGCCGGGGTCTGCTGCGGCGGCTCGAAGCCGTATCCGGTGAACAGCACGGTGTCGGAGAGGAAATGATGCAGGTTGACGATGTTCGCGACGCCGCCGGCGGCGAGGTAGTCGTGGGCCTGGGCGGCCACACCGGCCGGCACCGTCGAATGGGCCATCAGGTCCGGGTCCGGTTGCTGCTCGCCGGAACACACCACCAGCGGTTTGCCGGTCGCCTCGACCGCGGCGAGTCCCTCTTCCCAGGCACGCGTTCCACCGAGGATGCGGACGACGATCAGGTCGGCGTCGGCGGCCAGTGCCGGGATCTCGTCGATGAGCAGTCGTGCGGGATTCGCGCCGCGGAACCCCACTTCCGGGTTCGCCTCGCCGGCGGCCGCCGCGGTCAGCAGATCGGTGTCCGAGGTCGAGAACAGCAGGATCATCGTGTCTCCTCGCCGGGTTGTCGCGCCCGGAGTGTCGGGTGTGTGCGAGGGACTGGTCTGGCTGGGGCACCGGCGTCTACCGGGACCCTTCACAGTGGCGCGACCGCGCCGGAATCTCACCGGCTTCAGCCCGCTCGCGGTTGGGTCTCAGCCTACGGCGACCGGTCGGCGGAGTCGTCACCTGGTCCGGTCGTAGGCTGGTGGGATGACTGAAGCGGCTGAACCCGCTCCCGGCACGGCGATCCGGGAATCCGCGGATCGTTGCCCCGGCGTGTTCAGCACGCACGAGGCGCAGGACGGCGCACTGGCCCGGATCCGGCTTCCCGGAGGCCGGATCCGCGCTGATCAGCTCACCACCCTCGCCCAGGCTGCGGCTGCTCACGCCGACGGCTTCCTCGAACTCACCGCGCGCGGGAACCTGCAGCTGCGCGGGATCGCCGACGTCGAGGCCGTGGCCGACGCCGTGGTGAGCGCCGGCCTCGCGCCCAGCTCGTCGCACGACAAGGTCCGGAACATCGAGGTCAGCCCGCTGACCGGCCGCATCGGCGGTGTCATCGACGCAGGTCCGCTGACAGCGGCACTCGACGACGCGCTGCGCGCCGATCCCGCGGCCACCTCGATCTCGGGACGCTTCCTGTTCGGGGTCGACGACGGTCGCGGCGACATCCGGCGCCGAGGCGCCGACGCGTGTGCCGTGGCGCGCTCGGCCGAACCTGTGGTCGCCGACATCCTGGTCGGCGGCGTCGCGGTCGGATCGGTCGGAGGTGTGCCCGGGATCGTCGAGGCACTCATCTCGGTGGCCGCCGGTCTGAACGCGGTGGCGCCCGGCGCCTGGCGCGTCCGCGATCTCGGCGCCGAGGACCGCCACCGCCTGGAGCGGCTCGTCGCCGAGAACCTGGCCCCCACCGTCGAATCCGACGAAGACGACGTAGCGGCCCCGGTGGAGCCGATCGTGGGCTGGTTCGACCAGGACGACGGATCGGTACTGCTCGGCTCGGTCGTCGAACTCGGCCGCCTGCCCGCGCGCCTCGCCGAGTTCATCGGCGCGGTGGAGTCGCCGGTGGTCTTCACCCCGGACCGGGAGATCCTGATCTGTGACCTCGGTGAAGGCGTTGCCGAGACCGTGGTGCGGGTGCTCGCACCGATGGGCCTGATCTTCGACGCGAACTCGCCGTGGGCACGGCTCAGCTGTTGTGTGGGCGCCCCGGGCTGCGGATCGGCCAACGCCCCGGTGCGCGAGGACCTGCTCGCCCATGTCGAGGCCGGCCTCCCGGTAGGCGATCGCGAACACTGGGTGGGGTGCGAGCGTCGCTGCGGCTCCCCCGCCGGTACACACCTGTCGGTGCAGGCCACGCCCGACGGCGGGTACGACCGGCGTCGCCGCTAGGCTCGTGCGCATCATGACCGAGTACCTGCGCGACGGCGCCGCGATCTACCGCCAGTCCTTTGCGACGATTCGGGCCGAGTCGGACTTGTCCGCCTTCGGCTCCGACGTGTCGACCGTGGTCGTCCGGATGATCCACGCCTGCGGACAGACCGATCTCACACGCGACGTCATCGCGACACCCGGCGTCGTACGCGCGGCCCGCGGGGCACTCGAGGCCGGAGCACCGATCCTCTGCGACGCGTCGATGGTGGCGTCCGGCATCACCCGCAAGCGTCTGCCCGCCGACAACGAGGTGCTGTGCCATCTCTCCGAACCGGGTCTCCCCGCTCTGGCCGAGGAGATGGGCACCACGAGAACCGCTGCTGCCCTGCAGTTCTGGTTGCCACGCCTCGAGGGCGCGGTCGTCGCGATCGGCAATGCCCCGACCGCGTTGTTCGCCCTGCTCGACATGATCGACGAGGGCGCACCCCGCCCGGCCGCGATCGTCGGCGCGCCCGTCGGTTTCGTCGGCGCCGCGGAGTCGTGCGAGGCCCTCGCTGCCCGCACCGATCTCGAGTTCATCACCGTCACCGGTCGTCGTGGTGGGTCGGCGATCACCGCCGCCGCCGTCAACGCGCTCGCCACCCCTCAGGAGTGAATGTGCCTGCAGTCAACGATGATCAGCGGCCCGGCAAGCTCTGGGGAATCGGCCTCGGGCCCGGCGACAGCGAACTGATGACGGTCAAGGCCGCGCGGGTGATCAGCACCGCCGACGTGGTCGCGTATCACTGTGCGCGCCACGGCAACAGCATCGCGCGGTCGGTCGCCGAACCCTATCTGCGCGAAGACCAGACCGAAGAGCGTCTCATGTACCCGGTCACCACCGAGACCACCGACCATCCCGGCGGGTATCAGGGTGCACTCGACGACTTCTACGCCGAGAGCGCGGAACGGCTCGCCGTCCACCTGCGCGCGGGCCGGGACGTCGTCCTTCTCGCCGAGGGGGATCCGCTCTTCTACAGCTCCTACATGCACATGCACAAGCGGCTGTCCCCGCACTTCGATGCGGAGATCGTGCCGGGTGTGACGTCGGTGAGCGCGGCGTCGGCGGCCACCGGTGTTCCGCTGGTGGAGGGCGACGAGACCTTGACGGTCGTCCCGGGTACGGCATCGACGGAAGAGCTGCTGTTCCGTTTCCGTTCGGCCGACGCCGTCGTGGTGATGAAGCTGGGCCGCACCTTCGAACGGGTGCGGGAAGCATTGCGGGAGGCCGGCCGCCTCGATGAGGCCTTTTATGTCGAACGTGCCTCGACCACCGTCGAACGAGTGCTTCCGGCCTCGGACGTGAATCCCGCCGAGGTGCCGTACTTCTCGATTCTCGTGGTGCCGGGGCGACGCAACAACCCGCGTTTCGAGCCGGAGCCGGTACCCGGCGAGCTCGTAGTCGTCGGCCTCGGCCCGGGACACGACAGCTGGACGACGCCCGAGGTGCGCACCGAACTCGCCACGGCCACCGACCTGGTCGGGTACACAACCTACCTCAAGCGGGTGACCCCGAGACCGGGCCAGCGCGTCCATGCGAGCGACAACCGGGTCGAGTCCGAGCGTGCCGAGTTCGCTCTCGATCTCGCCCGACGCGGTGCTCGCGTGGCGGTCGTGTCATCGGGCGATCCGGGCGTATTCGCGATGGCGGCCGCGGTGACCGAGGTGGCCGCCGAACCGCAGTGGCATGACGTTCGGGTGCGCGTGGTTCCGGGGATCACGGCGGCGACCGCCGTCGCGGCGGCCGTCGGTGCGCCGCTCGGTCACGACTTCGCGGTGATCTCGCTGTCCGACCGGCTCAAGCCGTGGTCGGTGATCGAGCGCCGCATCCGTGCCGCCTTGGCCGCCGACCTGGTCATCGCGATCTACAACCCGGGTTCGGCCAGCCGGTCGTGGCAGGTCGGGGCCCTCAAACACACACTGCTGCAGACGGTTTCATCCGACCGGGTCGTCGTCCTCGGTCGCGATGTGGGCGGTCCGGAGCAGTCACTGACCACGACGACCGTGGCCGGCCTCGACCCCGAAGTGGTCGACATGCGCACGTTGCTCATCATCGGTTCGTCGGCGACCCGAGCGGTGTCCCGCGCCGGGGGCCCGCTGGTGTTCACCCCGCGCCGGCACACTCCCACCGAGGAACCGGAACAGCTCTCAGCCGAGCAGCCGCTCGAGCCAAGCCTGGGCGGCAGCGACCTCTGACACCGCCGGGACGTCGGGCTCGATCGGACGGTCGACGACGATCACGTCGATCCCCATCGTCGCGGCGGCGTCGAGTTTCGCCTTCGTCAGCGATCCCCCGCTGTTCTTGGTGACCAGCAGGTCGATCCGGTGGTCACGCAGCAGGGCGAGCTCCGAGTCGTAGTCGTACGGTCCGCGGGACCGCAGGATCTCGTGGTGCGCAGGGAGTTCCGCGGTCGGCGGATCGACGACCCGGATCAGGAACCAGACGTCGTCGATGCCGGCGAACTCGCCGACGTCCTGGCGACCCGTGGTCAGCAACACCCGGTTGCCGCGGTGCCGTACCTCGTCGGCAGCGGTGGCGAGATCCGGTACGCGGATCCAGCGGTCGGCGTCGGACGGGACCCAGAATTCACGACGCAGCCGGAGCAGCGGCACCCCCGCTTCCGACGCGGCCTGCGCCGCGTTCCGGGTGATGGTCGCCGCAAACGGATGCGTGGCGTCGATGACGGCCTGAATCCGGTTGCTGAGCAGCCACTCCCGCAGGCCGTCGACTCCTCCGAAGCCGCCGATGCGGACCGGGCCCACCGGGAGGCGCGGATTGTCCACGCGGCCCGCGAGTGAACTGATGACCGACCTCCCGGTCTCGGTCAGGGACGCCGCCAGTGCTCGTGCCTCCCCGGTGCCGCCGAGGATGAGGATCTGTTCATCGGTCATGGGTGCGGTGTCTCGCGGAGTTTCGTCATTCGCGCGTGGGAGTACAGGTAACTGTCGGTGACCTCGGGATGCGTCATGGCGTCGAGCACGCGACCGACGAAGATGATCGCGGTCTTGCGGATGTCGGCGGCGTCCAGGGTCTCCGGTAGACGGCTCAGTGCACAGCGCACCACCTGCTGGTTCGGTCGGCTCGCGAAAGCGACGGTCGCCGTGGGACATTCCGATCCGTAGTGCGGTGCGAGCGCCTCGACGATCTGTCCGGCACGGTGTGCGGCGAGATGGAGGGCGAGTGTCACACCGGTTGCGGCGAGGTTCGCCAGGTCCTCGCCGTGGGGCATGTCGGTCGACAGCGTCGACACCCGGGTGATGAGCAGGCTCTGCCCCACTCCGGGGACGGTGAGTTCGGTGTCGAGAGCAGCGGCCGCGGCGGCGAACGCGGGTACCCCGGGCACGATCTCGTACGGAATGCCCCGTGCACGCAGTTCGCGTTGCTGCTCTGCCAATGCCGAGTAGATCGAGAGGTCACCGGAGTGGAGACGGGCGACGTCGTGTCCGCGTTCGTGGGCGGCGACGATGTGATCGACGATGTCGGGCAACGGCATTCGCGCCGTGTCGACGAGGACGGCGTCGTCGGGGCACAACTCGAGCATGTCGCCGGGTACCAGTGACCCGGCATACAGGCAGGTGCGGCACTCCCCCAGCAGCCGAGCGCCACGCAGCGTGATCAGGTCGGGAGCGCCGGGCCCGGCGCCGATGAAATAGACGGTCATGTCGTCGATCCCGCCTTGTCTGCTGTGTCGTCTCTGGTTGCGGCCCACTGGACGATCGGCAGCGCGGGCCGCCAGGTGCTCATCGTCCCCAGGGGTGCGACTGTTTCCACGGACAGGCGCCGAAGGGTGCCGCCGCGTTCCGCATGCCAGCGGACCAGGATCTCCTGGTTCTCCACGGTGACGGCGTTGACGACGATCCGTCCGGACGGTCGCAGTGCGTTCCACGCGGAGGTGAGGACCTTCTCGTCGAGGCCGCCGCCGATGAACACCGCGTCGGGAGGCGGTGCGTCGGAAAGGGCTTCGGGTGCGGCGCCGCGCAGCGTCAGGCGATGACCGACGCCGTGCCGGCGAGCGTTGGCGGTGAGCCGCTCCGCCCGGTCCGCGTTCTGCTCGAAGGCGACCGCCCGTCCCCGGTCGTCGGCGCGCAACCATTCGATGGCCACACTTCCGGATCCTGAGCCGATGTCCCAGAGGAGCTGCGCCCCGGCCGGTTCGAGAGCGGCGACAGTGATCGCGCGGATCGTGGACTTGGTGATCTGGCCGTCGTGGTCGTAGGTGTCGTCGTCGCGGCCGGGCATCCGGCTGCGACGTGGTCCGACGCAGTCGACGGCCACGATGTTGAGCGGGTCCACGGGTGAAGGTGCCCAGGATTCCGCGGTCGAGGAACGGATGCGCTCGTCCGGTCCACCGAGCTGTTCGAGGACAGTCATCGACGAATCGCCGAATCCGTTCTGCGAGAGCAGTCCTGCCACGGAAGCGGGTGTCATCTCGTTCCGACTGAGAACGAGGAGACGTCCGCCGCCGGTGACCTCGGTGAGGACCACCTCGGGGTCGGCGGTGACGGCACTGACGATCCTGGTCGTCGCAAGGTCCCAGCCGAGACGCGCGCACGCCAGACTCGCGCTGGACACCGTGGGGACGACCCGCACTTGATCGGGCCCGACCCGCGCGACGATGCTGGCGCCGACGCCGTGGAACATCGGATCGCCGCTGGCGAGGATGTGTACACGGCCGGTGGCGTTCTCGAGGACTTCGGCGAGATGCGACGACATCGGCGAGCGCCACACCTCACGCGTGCCGGTGAGCTCGTGCCCGGCGTCGTCGAGGAGTGCGAGTTGCCTTCTCGCCCCGTAGATCACGTGGGCACCACGCAGTTCGTCGCGTGCGGCGTCGCCGAGACCGCGCCAACCATCGGCGCCGATGCCGACGACCACGAAGCGCGGCGGAACACCCGAATTCGACGGTGTGGAACTCATCGGGGCAGTCTCCGCCACACCGCGCGAGGGAGCAGACGCATGCCGAAGAACATCGGGCGCAACACCGACGGGATCCAAACCTCACCATGCCCCTTGCGATACGCGCGGGCGACGGCATCGGCGACCTGGTCCGGAGTCTTCGAGAACGGTGCGGGTTTCACCCCGGACTCCATCAGTTCCTTGGTCATCGCGCCGATCACGAAACCGGGTCGGGCGAGGAGCAGCCGGACGCCGGTGCCGTGCAGCGAATCCGCCATACCGCTGGCGAAGCCGTCGAGCCCGGCCTTGGTGGAGCCGTAGACGAAGTTGGCCCGGCGCACGCGGATCCCTGCGACCGAGGAGAAGACGATCATCGTGCCGGACCCCTGTGCGCGCAGGGCGGCGGCAAGCGGTATCAGCACACTGACCTGGGCGTAGTAGTCCGTGTGCGCGATCTGCAGGGCATGCGCGACATCGGCTTCCGCGCGCGTCTGGTCACCGAGGATCCCGAACGCGACGATCGCGATACCGATCGGGCCGAAGTCGTCGAGCAGGGACGCGATCAGCCCGGGGTGGGTGTCGGTGTCGTCGGCATCGAAGCCGACGGTGTGTACGGCGGTCGCGCCCGCCTCGAGAAGCAGTGCGGTCTGATCGGCGAGATCGTCGGGCCGACGGGCCGCGAGGACCACCGTCCGCCCGTCGGCCAAACGCTGAGCGGTGGCCACACCGATCTCACTGCGGCCGCCGAACAGGACCAGCGAACCCGCAGATGTCTCAGACGCCATGCACAGCAGTATCGCACCAGCCCCGACACGTCGAAGTCACCCCACCGGCGCTAGCGTGGCAGACATGTCACGTACCGCTGCCGACATCGGCCCCGCCGCACTCGAGTTCCTGACCGAACGCCATCTCGGCACCCTCACGACGCTGCGGGCCGATGGGACACCGCATTCGGTGGCCGTGGGCTTCACCTGGGACCCCGAAGCCGGGCTGGCGCGGGTGATCACCTTCGACGGCAGCCAGAAGGTGCGCAACGTCGAGCGCGGCGGCTACGCGGCGGTGACGAACGTCGACGGTCCCCGCTGGCTCACCCTCGAGGGTCCGGCGCGGGTCAGCCGCGAACCGGAACGCGTGCACGAGGCGGAGCAGCGCTACGCACAGCGGTACCGGCAGCCGAAGCCCAACCCTCGACGTGTGGTCATCGAGATCAGCGTGTCCCGGGTGCTCGGGTCGGCGTCGTTGCTGGGGTAGCTACAGCTGCACCAGCTGGTGCGGGCGGTTGTTGAAGGACTCGCAGCCGTCCTCGGTGACCACGACGATGTCCTCGATGCGGGCACCCCAGCGGCCGGAGAAGTACACCCCGGGCTCCACGCTGAAGGCCATGCCGGGGCGCAGGGTGATGTCGTTGCCGTTCACGATGTAGGGCTCCTCGTGGACCGAGAGGCCGATGCCGTGTCCGGTGCGGTGGATGAACGCCTCGGCGAGGCCGCGTTCGCGGAGCAGGTCGCGGGCGGCTGCGTCGATGGAGGCGGCGGTGACTCCGGGACGTACGGCGGCGATTGCAGTCCGCTGCGCCTCGTGCAGGGCGGCGTACGCGTCGGCGACGTCGGCGGCGGGCGGTTCGAAACAGTAGGTGCGGGTCGAGTCGGAGTTGTAACCGGGTTCGACCGGTCCGCCGATGTCGATGACGACGATGTCGGACCGTTCGATGACCCGGTCGGAGAACTCGTGATGCGGGTCGGCGCCGTTGGGTCCGGAACCGACGATGATGAACGCGGCCTCGGTGTGGCCCTCCTCGAGGATCGCCGCCGCGATGTCGTCGGAGACCTCCCGCTCGGTGCGTCCGGGCTTGAGCCATTCACCCATCCGGGCATGGACGCGGTCGATGGCCGCGCCGGCACGACGCAGGGCCTCGATCTCCGCGTCGTCCTTGAGCATTCGGAGTTCACGCAGCACGGCGGTGGCGAGTTGCGGGGTGGCGCCGGTGTGCCGGGCCAGCGGGATCACGTGCAGGGCGGGCATCGAATCCGACACCGCGATGGTCGGATTCGACGGCAGACCGGAGAGGGCGAGACCGTGCGCGTCGTCGCCGTCGACCCAGTCGGCCACCTCGATGCCGAGGTCGCCGACCGCCGAGGCGGACAACGACGGCACCTCGAGGCGCGCGATGACGAGTTTCGGGTCCCCCGCTGCGGGGATGACGAGTGCGGTGAGGCGTTCGAAGGTGTCGGCGCGCGAGCCCACGAGATATCGCAGGTCGGGACCGGGCGCCACCACCAGCGCGTCGAGGCCGGCGTCGCGGGTGAGTTCCGCGGCGCGTCGCATGCGTTCGCGGTACACCTCGGGATCGAACAGCGGTGCCGCCGGGCCGGCGGTGGTCGATGTGGCAGCCATGGTCGAAGACTACCGCCGGGTGTGCGGGTCGTGGTGACGCGGCGACACCGTCAATGCGAGAGTGTGGAGGTGACGGATTCGTTGATGCTGCTCGACGGTGCGAGCCTGTGGTTCCGGTCGTTCTACGCCCTGCCCGAGAAGATGACCAGCCCCGACGGGCGACCGGTCAACGCGGTCCGGGGATTCATCGACACGATCGCGAATCTCGTGACACGCGAACACCCGACGCGGCTCGTCGTGTGCCTCGACCTCGACTGGCGTCCCGAGTTCCGTACCGCCCTCATCCCGACCTACAAGGCGCACCGCGTCGCGGTCGAGGACGGTGCGACCGACGCCACGGGCACGGAGACCATCGACGTCGAAGAAGTGCCCGACGCACTGACGCCGCAGGTCGACATGATCATGAATGTCCTTGCCGCTGCGGGGATCGCGACCTCGGGGGCGATCGGCTGCGAGGCCGACGATGTCATCGGAACACTCGCCTGGGAGGAGGCGGAGCATCCGGTGATCGTCGTCAGCGGTGACCGCGACCTGCTGCAGGTGGTCTCCGATGATCCGGTCCCGGTGCGGGTGCTCTACGTCGGGCGCGGACTGGCGAAGGCGGAGATGATGGGGCCGGTCGAGGTCGGCGAGAAGTACGGCGTACCCGCCGATCGCGCCGGGATCGGCTACGCGGAGATGTCGATGCTGCGCGGCGACCCGTCGGACGGCCTCCCCGGTGTACCGGGCATCGGCGAGAAGACCGCGGCGAAACTGATCAGCGAGTACGGCAGCCTGGACGCGCTCGAAGCGGCCGCCCGGGACTCGTCGTCGAAGGTCCCGACGCGGGCACGCAAGGCGCTGCTCGCCGCCGAGGACTACCTGGAGGCGGCCCGCACCGTCGTCTCGGTGCGCACCGACGCGGAGACCATCGACAGCGGCCCGGATCTGCTGCCGTCGGAACCGGCCGACCCCGAGGCCCTGGCCGCGCTCGTCGAGGAGCTGGGCATAGGGGCGTCGGTGGGCCGGTTGTCGAAGGCGCTGGGCTGGCCCAAGGCCTGATCAGCGCGGTCTCGTGTCAGCTGGGACGCGAGACCTCGTAGCGACCCTCGTCGTCGATGAAGGTGACGGTGACCTGCTGGTCCTGTCCGCCGACGGTCACCGAGCAGGTGAACGACGACCCCTCCTTGACGCGCTGGCCGGACGGGCACTTCACATTGCTGACATCGCTGGCCTGATAGTCCTCGGTGAGGATCTGCTGCACGCCGTCCTGGGCTGCCTGCTGGTCGAGGTTCTTCGGGGCCCAGCCGGGGGCGACGAAGGCGGTGATGAGGATGATCGCGGCGATCACGATCAGCGCACCGCCACCGGCGAACAGCAGCGTCCGAAGCGTCTTGTTCGACTTGGGCGTCGCCATGCCGCTGAACTGGTCGGGTCCGCCGAACTGGTTCTGGCCGTAGGCGCCCGGGGTCTGCTGCGGCTGACCGTAGGGCTGCTGACCGTACTGGCCGGGCGCACCGTACTGACCGGCACCGTACTGTCCGGCACCGTACTGTCCGGCACCGTACTGTGCGGGGTCGGGCTGCTGACCGTAGGGCTGCGCGGGTCCGCCGTAGTTGGGCGCACCCTGGTTCGGGGCACCGTAGGCGGGCTGACCACCGGGTTGCCCGTACTGGCCGGGCTGCGCCCCGGGGTACCCGACCTGTGTCGGCTGGTTCTGGGCCGGCTGGCCCGGTGCCTGCGCTCCGGGCGCGTATCCGGGAGCCTGCTGGTAGGGGTTCTGCTGGTAGGGATTCGCCTGGTACGGATCCTGCTGGGGCTGTCCGTAACCGGGGTTGGGCGCCATCGTCGTGGGGTCGGCCTGCGAGCCGCCCTCCTGGGAACCGCCCGTGTTCACGATCTCGGTCTTGTCGCCGGAGCCGGGCTGGCCCTGCTGGGGCTGGGACGGATTCGGGTTGTTCGGGTCGGTCATGAGTCCCCTCCCACTCGGCTCCCACCTCGACGAGGTGTCGGCGAACTGTGACGTCACGCGACAGTGCCGGGACATCCCTCCCTGACACCGAATGCGGGATGAACGTTACCTCAGGCACACACGACAATCAGGCAACCGCGAGCAGGGTGGCCCGCAGCGTCGTCTGGTGAACCGACGGGCTCAACCGAGTTCGGCGGCCACCACTCCCCGGCGGATCGCCTTGACCGCGGATCGTGCGGTGCCGCCCAGGCGGGTGTCGGTGCCGACGCAGAGCCGGATCTGTTCCAGGAGGTCGATGACCTGACGATTCCACCGGACGAAGTCGCCAGGTGAGAGCAGCTGACCGCGTTCGCCCGCGAGGAGCAGTGCCTCGCTGAGCGATCGGCCCGACGCCCAGGTCGCCACCGCGAGCGAGAAACCGGTGTCCGGCTCCCGGGTGGGACTGACCCGGTGGCGCGACTCGACCGCCGTCACCTTCGACCAGATGTCCACGGTCGCGGCCATCGCAGTACGCAGCGAGGTGCTGCCGGGCAGCGCATCGACCCCGCCGTAGCTGTCGCGACGGCTCTCGTAGACGAGTGCGGCGACGACGGCGGCCAGGTCGGCCGGCGAGAGGTCGTCCCACACGCCCGCGCGAATGCACTCGGTCACCACGAGATCGCTCTCGCTGTAGATGCGGGCCAGCAGCTTGCCCGACTCGGTCACCCGCATGTTGTGGCCGGTCGATTCGGAGGCCTCGCGGACGCGTTCGACGTACCCGAGCTCGCTGAGGACACCGACGATGTGGTCGAAGGTGACACCGAGCGTCGAGGTTCGCTCACCGATGCTGCGTTCGGCGGTGACGATGTCGCGCAGCAGACGGTTGCGCTTCTCGGCGAGACGGAACAGCTCGTCGCCGTTCGGGATCTGATGCGCGGGATGGGCACGCAGCGTGCGACGCATCTGGGCCAGCTCTGGGTCATCGGCGGCGTCGGCGCGCTTCTTGGAGCGCCCCCGGGGCATCTCTATCCCGGTCGACCGCAGTGCAGACGCGAGGTCGCGGCGGCCGCGTCCGGTCCGGCGGTCGGCGTTCTTCGGCAACCGCATGTTGCCGAGGACCTCGGGCGGATTGACGAAGTCACGCAGCCCGATACGTCCGCACCAGGCGTCCTCGGTGACCACCAGCGGCTTGGGATCTGCTGCCTGGGTGGCCGGTTCGACGATCACCGCGAGACCCCGGTGGCGTCCGACGGGCACCCCGATGACGTGACCCCGTTTGAGCGCGGCCAGGTCGGCGACGATTGCATCCTCGGTGTTGATCCGCTTGCGGTACTTCAGGTCTCGTTCTCGACGGCGGATCTCCTCGCGGAGCGTGACGTAGCCGAGGAACCCGGCGTACGCCTCGGTCTCGCCCGCTGCCGGTGCCCCGGTGGCGTCGACTCCCCCGGGTTCCAGACCCCGGGCCTCGGCGGCGCGGGCCAGCTCGCCGTCGAGCTTGCGCAGCGCCCGCTGCGATTCGTGGAGCTTGCGGGCCAGCCCGACCACCGAGCGGTCGGCCTGGAACTGGGCGAACGATCGGTGCAGGAGTTCACGGGCCCCGTCGAGACCGAGCCGGCCGAGCAGGTTGACCGCCATGTTGTATTCCGGCGAGAAGGAGCTGCGAAGCGGGAAGGTGCGGGCACCCGCGAGTCCGGCGACCTCCTCGGGGACGACCTCGGGTGTCCACACCACGACGGCATGGCCCTCGACGTCGATCCCGCGGCGTCCGGCGCGGCCGGTCAGCTGGGTGAACTCGCCGGGGGTGAGGTCGACGTGCGACTCGCCGTTGTACTTCACCAGACGTTCGAGGACCACCGACCGGGCCGGCATGTTGATCCCGAGAGCCAGTGTCTCCGTGGCGAACACCATGCGGACGAGCCCACGGACGAAAAGCTCCTCGACGGCGTGGCGGAAGGTCGGGAGCATCCCGGCGTGATGCGACGCCAGGCCTCGGCGGAGACCTTCGCGCCACTCCTGCACGCCCAGCACGTCGGCGTCGCTGGGCGAGAGTTCGGTGAGGCGCCGGTCGACGACGGCGTCGACCTCGGCGGCCTCCTCGGGTGTCAGCAGCGCGATACCCGACCGCAGACACTGAGCCAGGGCGGCGTCGCAACCGGCACGGGAGAAGATGAACCCGATCGCGGGCAACAGACCCTCACGGTCGAGGCGACCGACGAGATTCGGGCGCGAGAGCAGTGGACCGCGGCCGTCGCGTCGGCGCGGCTGTCCCCCGCCACCTCCCCGGCCTCGGCCCCGGGACGAATCACGCTCGTCCTCGGCGAGCAGGATGCGGTGACGGATGTGCCGCTTGAGTTCGGGATTGACCCGCGGACGCGACCCCTTCCGGTCCGCGGGATCGCGATCGGCCGGGCCGAAGAGGTCGAACATCCGTTGGCCGACCAGCATGTGCTGAGACAGCGGGACCGGCCGGTGCTCGTCGACGATGACGGAGGTGTCGCCACGGACGGTCTGGATCCAGTCGCCGAACTCCTCGGCGTTGCTGACGGTCGCGGACAGGCTCACCACACGCACGGACGGCTCGAGGTGCAGGATCACCTCTTCCCAGACCGCTCCGCGGAAGCGATCGGCGAGGAAGTGCACCTCGTCCATCACCACATGCGACAGCCCGTCGAGCGCGCGGGATTCGGCGTAGATCATGTTGCGCACGACCTCGGTCGTCATCACGACGATCGGCGCATCCGGGTTGATGGAGCTGTCGCCGGTGAGCAGTCCGACCGACTCATGGCCGTGAACGGCGGCGAGGTCGGCATATTTCTGGTTGCTCAGCGCCTTGATCGGGGTCGTGTAGAAGCACTTGGTCCCGCCGGCGAGAGCGAGGTGGACCGCGAATTCGCCGACGATGGTCTTGCCCGCGCCGGTCGGTGCGCAGACCAGCACGCCGTGACCGGCTTCGAGGGCCTCGCAGGCACGGCGCTGGAACGGATCGAGTCCGAAGTCCAGCCGCGACGTGAACGCGTCGAGTTGACTCACAGGACGTCGTCGAATGTCTCGTGTGCCCGTGTCGAGGTCCGGGTGGCGTTCGAGGTGCCCGCGGCCGAGGTCGCGACCGGCGACGGCGACGAGACCGGGCGGGTCGGAGGCAGCGGGCTGGCCTCGTCATCGGAGAGTCCGGCCCAGCTCGGTGCCCGCCTGCCGCGTCGTTTGTCGGCGATGCGCGCGAACTGGATGGAGAACTCCAGCAGCACGGTCAGCGCGCAGGCCAGGGCCAGCATGGTGAACGGGTCCTGGCCCGGGGTGACGATGGCGGCGAACACGAAGACCGCGAAGATCAGGCCGCGGCGCCACTTCTTGAGCCGGTCGTAGGTCAGGACACCGACGAGATTGAGCGCGATGATCAGCAGGGGCAATTCGAAGCTGACACCGAAGATGACCAGGACGTTGATCATGAACCCGAAGTACTGGTCACCGGCGAGGGCGGTGACCTGGACCTCATTGCCGACGGTCAACAGGAAGTCGAAGGCCTTCGCCACCACCAGATAGGCCAGAACCGCGCCGGCGACGAAGAGCGTGGTCGCGACGGTGACGAAGGCGATGCCGTAGCGGCGTTCGTTCTGATGCAGGCCGGGGGTGATGAACTGCCAGGTCTGATAGATCCACACCGGGCATGCCAGGACCACACCGGCGGTGAGCGCGACCTTGAGTCGCAGCATGAACTGGTCGAACGGGCCGGTCGCGAGGAGACGGCAGGAATCGTCGGCGGTCAGCGTCGCACGGGCGGAGGGCGGCAGGTCGCAGTACGGTCCGCGCAGCATGTCGCCGAGCGACGGGATGCCCAGGAAGCCGTGGCTGTACCAGATGAACCCGAGAATCGTGGTGGCCACGATCGCCAACAGCGAGATGACCATGCGTGTGCGCAACTCATAGAGATGCTCGACCAACGACATCGTGCCGTCGGGATTGAGTTTGCGCTTGCGGTGTCGGGGGTCGAAGGGGATGCGCACTCGGATTCTCCGACGCGCCCCTAAGCCGATTTCTTGGTGTCGGCGTTCGACGACGTGCCCGGCTGGGTGTTGTCAGCCGACGGGAGTTCCCGCTGCGGGGCGTCGGGAGATGCCGGTGCCGTGTCGGCAGGCTTGTCGTCCTTCTGCATCTCCTTGACCTCGCTCTTGAAGATGCGCAGCGACTGTCCGAGACCTCGGGCGGCGTCCGGCAGCTTCTTCGAGCCGAACAGGATCAGCAGCACGACGGCGACAATCGCCCAGTGCCACCACGAAGTGAAGCCCATGAGATCACCCTTCAGATCGAATCCAGACCGTGTCCAATGCTACCCGAGTTGTCTGAGGCCGGTGGACCGCCCGGTTCAGCGGTAGCGCTCGCGCGCACTCGCCGCCGATTCGACGACCGCCGCCGCGACCTTCTGATCGTCGACGACGCGGACCGAGCCGCCGAAGCCGAGCAGGAAACGGGTCAGCCACTCGGGTGAGCCGTAGACCATGCGGGCGCGGACCGGTTCATCCGGATGGCGGTCGTCGATCGAGGTGGTCGGCTCCACCGGGTAGTAGTCGAGAATCCACAGGTGGTCGGGATCGATCTCGAGTTCGACCGCCGGCAGATCGGGGTTCTCCGGGACGAGTACCGACTGCGACGACGACTCGGCCTCGGCCGGCGGGTTGCTCGGTTCGTCCAGTTCGACGGCGGTGTCGATGCGGTCGAAGCGGAACAACCGCACGCCCTCGGCCATGCGACACCAGGCTTCGAGGTAGGTGTGCTGGTCCATCACCTGCAGCCGGATCGGGTCGACGACACGGTCGGTGACGCTGTCCCGGCTCGCCGAGTAGTAGCTCAGCTGGAGCGCACGTCCTCGACGCACGGCTTCGCGGACGGTGGTGAAGGTCGGGTTCTCCCCCGGCGATGCCTCGGACTCCGCGCCGGAGGACAGACCCGGCACGACGGTCGCCCCGACCGCCTCCTCGATCTTGGCGATGGCACGCCGCGCGGCGGTCACGTCGACCACACCGGGCGTCTCCACAAGGGCACGCAGTGCCACGAGCAGGGTGCTGGCCTCCACGGTCGTGAGCCGCAACGGACGGTCCATGCCCGCGGTGAACCCGACGCTGACGAAGCCCTCGCTGAACTCGAGCTCGATCAGGTCGTCGGGGTAGTAACCCGGGAGCCCGCACACGAACAGCAACTCGAGGTCCTTGGTGAGCTGCGTCTGGGTGACGCCGAGTTCGCGCGCGGCCTGCTCGATCGAGATGCCGCGCCGAGCCTGGAAATACGGGACCATCGCCAGCAGCCGGTTGAGGCGCGACGGTTGTGCACCGGCCATCAGGCGCTCACCCCCGCCAGCCGGTCCAGACCGGCGATCACGAGGTCGCGCAGCTCTGGCGGATCGAGGACGACCGCGTCCCGGCCCACGCCCAGCGCCATGCGCGCCACCGCCGACAGCGAATGGATGTCGAGGGTCAGCACGTCGCCCGCCTCACCGTCGAGGTCAGCGGGTTCGGAGGTGGTCGCGGCCCGGCGGAGTCCGGCGGCCCGGCCCGCGGCCACCCAGATGCGCGCGGTGCGACCGTCGGTGCCCGCCGCGGAATCGACCGCCGCGGAGACGATCTGCTGGAGGTCCGTGCCGACGGGCACGTCGACGGCATCGGCGGGTCCGACCGGCGTCACCGTCGAGATCCGCGACAGGCGGAACGTGCGGGTGGCGGCCCGGTCGAGGTCGTGTCCGACGACGTACCAGCGGCCGTGGTGGGACACCACACCCCAGGGCTCGACCCGACGGACGGCCGGGGTCGCGGTCGCCGACGACCGGTGGGTGAACTCGACGGCGCGCTTGACCTGGATCGCGCCGAGGAGTCCGGCGATGACCTGCTCCGAACCCATCGACCGCGTCGACCCGCCGGCGGTGAAGCCGAGGTCGTCCTCCGAGCGGACGTCGAGGCCCGCGGCGCGCAGCTTGAGGATCGCGGTCTGCGACAGCGTGGAGACCTCCGGGGTGTCCCAGAGCGCGGCGGCCATGGCGATCGCGGCGGCCTCGTCGGAGTCCAGGGAGATCTCGGGCAGCTCGTAGGTGTCACGGTCGATGCGGTATCCCTCGGCGCCCGCCGCCATCGGCGAACGTCCGGTGACCAGCGGGATGCCGAGGTCGCGCAGTTCGTTCTTGTCCCGCTCGAACATCCGGTTGAATGCCTCGTCGGACTTGTCGCCGTCCTGGTAACCGGCGACGTTGCGTCGGATGTAGTCGGCGGTGACGTACTGCTTCGTCCACAGCAGACAGATCACCAGATTGAGCAGTCGCTCGACTTTGGGAGTGGCCACTGCGTCAGGTTAGATCCTTGCCGATCAGGCGGTGCGGAGGCTCGCTCACATGGATGCGATCAGCCGGTCGACCCGCTCGTCGACGCTGCGGAACGGGTCCTTGCACAGCACGGTGCGCTGGGCCTGGTCGTTCAGCTTGAGGTGCACCCAGTCGACCGTGAAGTCGCGTCCCGCCTTCTGCGCCGCCGAGATGAAGTCACCACGGAGCTTGGCACGGGTGGTCTGCGGCGGCTCGTTGACGGCGGTCTTGATGGCCTCGTCGGTGGTCGCACGGGCCACGAGCCCCTTGCGCATCAGGACGTCGAACACACCGCGGCCGCGCTTGATGTCGTGGAAGGCGAGGTCGAGCTGCGCGATCTTCGGGTCCGACAGCTCCATCGAATACTTGTCCTGGTAGCGCTGAAACAGCTTTCGTTTGATGACCCAGTCGATCTCGGTGTCGACCTTCGCGAAGTCGTCGGCCTCGACCGCGTCGAGCATGCGGCCCCACAGGTCGACGACCATGTCCATCTCGGGGTCGGGACGGCGGTTGGTGAGGTGCTCGACCGCGCGGGCGTGGTACTCGCGCTGGATGTCGAGGGCACTGGCCTGCCGTCCGCCGGCGAGACGCACGGGACGCCGGCCGGTGGGATCGTGGCTGACCTCGCGGATGGCGCGGATCGGATTGTCCAGGGCGAAATCCCGGAACGCCACGCCGGCCTCGATCATCTCGAGCACCAGCGCCGCCGAGCCGACCTTCAGCAGGGTCGTCATCTCGGACATGTTCGAGTCGCCGACGATGACGTGCAGGCGCCGGTACTTCTCGGCGTCGGCGTGCGGCTCGTCGCGGGTGTTGATGATCGGGCGCGAGCGGGTGGTGGCCGAGGAGACGCCCTCCCAGATGTGCTCGGCGCGCTGCGAGAGGCAGAAGGTGGCGGCCTTCGGGGTCTGCAGCACCTTGCCTGCGCCGCAGATCAGCTGCCGGGTCACCAGGAACGGCAGGAGGACGTCGGAGATCCGGGAGAACTCCCCCGCCCGCACGACGAGGTAGTTCTCGTGGCAGCCGTAGGAGTTGCCCGCGGAGTCGGTGTTGTTCTTGAACAGGTAGATGTCGCCGCCGATCCCCTCGTCGGCAAGACGCTGCTCGGCGTCGACGAGCAGGTCCTCGAGGACCAGTTCGCCGGCGCGGTCGTGGTTGATCAGCTGGATCAGGCTGTCACACTCGGCGGTCGCGTATTCGGGGTGCGATCCGACGTCGAGGTACAGGCGTGCGCCGTTCTGCAGGAAGACGTTCGAGGAACGACCCCATGACACGACGCGACGGAAGAGGTACCGGGCGACCTCGTCAGGACTCAGCCGCCGATGACCGTGGAAGGTGCATGTGACACCGAACTCGGTCTCGATGCCCATGATTCGTCGCTGCACTTGACCAACCCTACTCGCGGGACCCGCGGCCGACCGGGCAGAAGCGCCAGGCCGACCGCGAGTCGTCGCGTTCTAGTCCGATCCGCCGGAAGTGTCCCCGCCGGAGGTGGTGTCGTCCGCCGGGGCATCCGGCGCCGACGCGTCGGCGGCCGGGGTCCCGGCGGTCGGCAGGAGCTCCTCGACCGCGGCCGAGGTCAGGCGCTTGAACGCCCGTCGCGGCCGGTTGCGGTCGAGAATCGCGACCTCGAGGTCGCCGGCGGTCAGCTCGCGCGGCGACGCCGGGGCGCCGTTGCCGGAGTCGGCCGGGGTGGCGAGCGCCTTGACCGCGACCCCGATCGCCTCGGCGAGCGCCATGTCGGGGGCATAGCTCTCCTTGAGAGCCGCCGCGATCGGTTCGGTCGCGCCGCCCATCACCAGGAACCGGGTCTCGTCGGTGATCGACCCGTCGTAGGAGATGCGGTACAGCTGAGACGGTTTCGGCTTGCCCGCCCGGGCGACCTCGGCCACGCACAGCTCCACCTCGAACGGCTTGGCCTGCTCGGTGAAGACGCTGCCCAGGGCATTGGCGTAGGTGTTGGCCAGGGACAGACCGGACACGTCGGCGCGGTCGTAGCTGTAGCCCCGCATGTCGGCGAGCTGGATTCCCGCCTTGCGCAGGCTCTCGAACTCGTTGTACTTGCCCACCGCGGCGAAGCCGATGCGGTCGTAGATCTCGCTCGTCTTCCGCAGGGTGTTCGACGGGTTCTCCGCGACGAACAGCACCCCGTCGGCATAGGTCAGGATCACCACGGACCGCCCGCGTGCGATGCCCTTGCGCGCGAGCTCCGAGCGATCGCGCATGATCTGCTCGGCACTGGCGTAATACGGGAAGGTCATCGGGCACCTCCCTCGTGCTCGGCGGCACGGCGTTCGACGACGGCCCGCGCCGCACTCTCGATCTCGGCCGCGTCCACCTCCCGTGCACCTTGTGCGTCGACGACCGCGGCCATCGGGAAGATCTTGCGGACCAGGTCCGGTCCGCCGGTCGCCGAATCGTCGTCGGCGGCGTCGTAGAGCGACTCGACCGCGATGGCGATCGCCTCGTCGGCGGTCAGGTCCGAGCGGTAGAGCTTCTTCAGCGACGACTTCGCGAACACCGATCCGGAACCGATGGCCGTGTAGCCGCCGAACTCCTCGTGACGGTCACCCGCCACGTCGAAGCTGAAGATCCGGCCGCGTTCGGTCGGGTCGTCGTGGTCGATGTCGTAGCCCACGAGAAGAGGGATCGCGGCGAGACCCTGCAGGGCCGCGCCGAGGTTGCCGCGCACCATGTTCGCGAGCCGGCTGACCTTGCCGTCGAGGGTGAGCGGGACACCCTCGATCTTCTCGTAGTGCTCGAGTTCGACGGCGAAGAGCCGGACCATCTCGATCGCGATACCCGCGGTGCCGGCGATGCCGGCCGCCGAGTACTCGTCGGTGATGTAGACCTTCTTGACGTCGCGCGTGGCGATCAGGTTGCCCATCGTGGCCCGCCGGTCACCGGCGAGCACGACCCCACCCGGATACGACACGGCGACTATCGTCGTGCCGTGCGGGATGTCTCCGGCGCCGTCTGCGCCCCCGGCGAACGAACCCACGCGATCAACCTGAGCCTGCGGAAGCTGCTCCGGCGCGTGCAACCGCAGGAACTCGGTGAACGACGAGATGTCCGCGCCGAGAGCAGAACCCGTACGAAATTGTGAAAAAGGGGGCAGTGATCCGAACCTGTCGCTCACTGGCCGCCCTTCTGCACGTAAGCACGCACGAAGTCCTCGGCGTTCTCCTCGAGCACGTCATCGATCTCGTCGAGCAGGTCGTCGGTGTCCTCGGCCAGCTTCTCGCGACGTTCCTGTCCGGCACCGGAATCGGGGCCGACGCCCTCATCGTCGCCGCCGCCACCACGCTTGGTCTGTTCCTGCGCCATCTGCTGCCTCCTTGAAACCGATCGCCCCTTGGCGGGCTACCCGCGACCGACCACCATCGGGTCTTGCGACCCCTGGGATCTCACCGGCTTCCGCCGGGCGCTGATCCCTGGTGAATCGGCCTCGGAATCGTGTGGTCCCACACTACCTGTGGCGGCGACAACTGGGGCGGAACAAAGCACATGCCCCGCGCGTGTCAGGTCGTCAGCTGGTCGACCAGTTCGGCGGCGGAGTTGACCGAATCGAGAAGCTTGCCCACGTGGGCCTGCGTCCCGCGCAGCGGCTCGAGCGTCGGGATGCGGACGAGGGAGTCCCCGCCGAGGTCGAAGATGACCGAATCCCAGCTGGCCGCGGCGACATCTGCCCCGAAACGACGGAGACATTCGCCGCGGAAATAGGCGCGGGTGTTGCGCGGCGGCTCGTGGATCGCGGCGAGCACGTCGTTCTCGTCGACCAGACGCTTCATCGAGCCGCGCGCGACGAGGCGGTTGTAGAGACCCTTGTCGAGGCGGACGTCGGAGTACTGCAGGTCGATGAGCTGCAGGCGCGGGGCCGACCAGGACAGGCCCTCACGCTGGCGGAAGCCCTCCAGGATTCGCAACTTGGCCGGCCAGTCGAGGATGTCGGAGCATTCCATCGGATCGCGCTCGAGGCGGTCGAGCACATCCGCCCACGTCTCGAGGACGTGCTTGGCCCGCTCGTCGTCGGCGTGCTCCTGCTCGTGGAACTTCATGCAGCGTTCGAGGTACTCGCGCTGCAGGGCCAGGCCGGTGAGCTCGCGGCCGTCGGTGAGTGCGACGGTAGCGGTCAGGGTCGGGTCGTGACTGATGGTGTGCACGGCCTGGACCGGGCGGGCGAGCTCGATGTCGGAGAAGTCGACGCCCGCCTCGATGAGGTCGAGGACCAGCGCGGTGGTCCCGACCTTGAGGTAGGTCGCGGTCTCGGCCAGGTTGGCGTCGCCGATGATGACATGCAGCCGGCGGTAGCGCTCAGGGTCGGCGTGGGGCTCATCGCGGGTGTTGATGATGCCGCGCTTGAGGGTGGTCTCGAGACCGACCTCGACCTCGATGTAGTCCGAGCGCTGCGAGAGCTGGAAGCCCGCCTCGTCGCCCGACTGGCCGATGCCCACGCGACCCGAGCCGGTGATGACCTGACGCGAGGCGAAGAACGTGGTCAGACCCGCGATGACCGCGGTGAACGGGGTCTCGCGGGCCATCAGGTAGTTCTCGTGGGTGCCGTACGAGGCGCCCTTGCCGTCGATGTTGTTCTTGTAGAGCTGCAGCTTGGGCGCACCCGGAACGCTCGCCACGTGGCGTGCGGCGGCCTCCATGACGCGTTCGCCCGCCTTGTCCCAGATGACCGCGTCCATCGGGTCGGTCACCTCGGGTGCGGAGTACTCCGGATGGGCGTGGTCGACGTACAGGCGGGCGCCGTTGGTGAGGATCATGTTGGCCGCGCCGATCTCGTCGGCGTCGATGATCGGAGCCGGTCCGGAACCGCGGCCGAGGTCGAATCCGCGGGCGTCGCGGAGCGGGGACTCGACCTCGTAATCCCAGCGCGTGCGCTTGGCGCGGGGCACGCCGGCGGCCGCCGCATAGGCGAGAACGGCCTGCGTGGAGGTCATGATCGGATTCGCGGTCGGGTCGCCGGGCGCGGAGATTCCGTACTCGACCTCGGTACCGATGATTCGCTGCATGCTTCGAGGGTAGAGGGTGATGCGGAGAGGCTCGCAGCGTCCCGCTCGCAGGGCGGGCCCGGCACCAGTACCGTCGTCGCCGTGAAAGCTTTCCGCCGGTTCACCGTTCGGGTGCCGCTGCCTCCCGAACTCGCCGCCCTCGGTCCCCTGTCGCACAACCTGCGCTGGGTGTGGAACCCGCCGACCCAGGAGTTGTTCGCCACGATCGACGCCGAGCGGTGGGAGGCGACGGGTGATCCGTTGCGGGTGCTCGCCGACGTCGACCCGGCCCGGCTGACCGAGCTGGCGGCCGACGGGGACTTCCGCGCGCGGGTCTCGGCGGCGCACGCGAGTCTCGAGGAGTACCTCGATGCGCCGCAGTGGTTCGGCGGGTACGCGCAGACCCATCCGGTCCCGCCCGGGATCGCGTACTTCTCCATGGAGTTCGGCGTCTCCGAGGTGCTGCCCATCTACTCCGGCGGGCTCGGCATCCTCGCCGGCGATCACCTGAAGGCCGCCTCGGACCTCGGGCTCCCGCTGATCGGCGTCGGACTGTTCTACCGGTCCGGCTACTTCCGCCAGGGCCTCGACCACGACGGCCGGCAGGTGGAGCGATATCCGGTCAACGACCCGCGGGATCTGCCGCTGACCCTCCTCACCGACCGGGACGCGCCCGTCGTCGTCGAGATCTCCATGCCCGACGGCCGGACCCTGTCTGCACAGGTGTGGGTTGCCAGCGTCGGCCGGATCCCGTTGCTGCTCCTCGACTCCGACATCGCAGCCAACACCGACGACCAGTTGCGCGGCGTCACCGACCGGCTCTACGGCGGCGACCAGGAGCATCGCATCCTGCAGGAGATCCTCCTCGGCATCGGCGGGGTGCGCGCGCTACGCGCCTATGTGCGGGCGACCGGCCGGGACGAGCCGACGGTGTTCCACATGAACGAGGGCCACGCCGGATTCCTGGGCACCGAACGCATCCGGGAGTACGTGGCCGCCGGGCTCGACTTCGACACCGCCGAGGCCGTGGTCCGGGCGTCGAACATCTTCACCACGCACACCCCGGTGCCGGCGGGGATCGACCGCTTCCCCACCGATCTGGTGAACCGGTACCTCGACGCCGACGCCTCCGGGACCTCGCGACTGCTGCCCGGCCTGCCCGCGTCGACCATCGCCGAGCTCGGCGACGAGGCCGATCCGGGCGTGTTCAACATGGCGCACATGGGCTTTCGGCTCGGCCAGCGCAGCAACGGCGTCTCGCAGCTGCACGGCGAGGTGAGCCGGGAGATGTTCGCCGACCTGTGGCCCGGCTTCGACGCCGCGGACGTGCCGATCGGCGCGGTGACCAACGGCGTGCACGGCCCAACCTGGGTGGCGAAGGTGTGGCGTGACTTCGCCTCGAGTGACGAGGATTCCGCGCCCGAGGTCTACGCCGGGCTGCCCGCCGAGACGATCTGGTCGACCCACGAATCGCTGCGGGCCGAGCTCGTCGCCGAGGTCCGGCGCCGGGCGCATGCGAGCGGACGCGAGCGTGGCTTCACCGACGCCGAACTCGGTTGGACCGCCGACCTCTTCGACCCGGGCGTGCTGACGATCGGATTCGCCCGTCGCGCAGCAACGTACAAGCGGCTCACGCTCATGCTGCGCGACCCGGACCGCATGCGCCGCATCCTCACCGACCCGGACCGGCCGGTGCAGCTCGTCATCGCGGGCAAGGCGCATCCGGCGGACGACGGTGGCAAGGCGCTCATCCAGCAGGTGGTGCGTTTCGCCGAGGACCCGCAGTTGCGCGACCGCATCGTGTTCCTGCCCGACTACGACATCTCGATGGCCCGCCACATCTACGCCGGCTGCGACGTGTGGCTGAACAACCCGGTGCGGCCGATGGAGGCGTGCGGGACGTCGGGGATGAAGTCGGCGCTCAACGGCGGCCTCAACCTGTCCATCCTGGACGGCTGGTGGGACGAGATGGCCGACGACGACAACGGTTGGGCCATCCCGTCGGCCGAGGGAGTCGAGGACGAGAACCGGCGCGACGACCTCGAGGCCGAAGCTCTCTACGCACTCCTCGAGGACACGGTGATCCCGCTGTTCTATCAGCGGGACGAGAACGGGCTGCCGACGCGGTGGGTGGAGATGATGCGCCACACGCTCACCCGTCTGGGCCCCCAAGTCCTCGCCTCGCGCATGGTTCGCGACTACACCACCGAGCTGTACTGCCCCGCCGCGGCGGCCTACGTCGCCGCGTGCGCCGACGATCATGCCGGCGCCCGTGACCTCGCCGTCTATCGTCGGGAGATCGAGACCGGTTGGGGCTCGGTCGTCGTCGCGGGTGTGGACGAGGAGAGCGAGAACGACGGTCTCCGCGTGTCCGCCCACGTGGCGGTCGGCGAACTCGACCCCGACAGTCTCCGTGTCCAACTCGTGCTGGGCCGCGTGACCGACGACGGCGACATCGTCGACCCCGCGATCACCGACATGAGCCCGGCCGCCGAACGAGATGCGTCGGGTCGCGTGATCTTCTCGGTGCTGGCCACCCCGCCGGCGTCGGGCCACCTCGGCTACACGGTGCGCGTACTCCCCCGCCACGAACAGCTCTCGCACGACGCGGAACTCGGACTCGTCCGGTATCCGGTGGCGTCGGGCGATGCGGCGGGATAGGCGAAGGCCGTACGAGCTCGGCCCGACTGCCGAACCTCAGCCCCGACCGCCAGACCTCGATCGACGTCTGCCGGTCGAGTTGACGTCTACCGGTCGGGTGCGGCTGGCTCAGCGCTTCTTCAGCCGCAACCGTGAGTAGGTGAAGGCCAGCAGCAGGATGCTGATGAAGGCGAGCACCGAGTAGGCGATGGCGCTGTGGGCGATCGAGGTCTCCCACAACGTGATCCGCTGGGGTGCGGCGACGTTGATGTTGTACAGGTCGACACTGCCGGCGGCGGTGACGTAACCCCAGAACGAGGGGAAGATCCACGACAGTTGCTGCAGGCCGACACCGTCCAGCTTGAACAGGCCGCCGCAGAAGACGAGCTGCACCATCACCACGATGACCAGCGGCGGCATCACCTGTTCGTTGGATTTCACCGCCGACGAGATCGCGAGTCCGACAAGGGTGCTCACACAGGCGAGCACGGCGACGGCGAACAGCAGGGCCAGCGGCGGGGGCAGGATCGGGCCGCCGAAGTCGGGTAGCCCGCGACCGGCGAAGGTGATGCCGACCATGATGATCGTCTGCAGGATCGCGGCGATGAAGAAGACCACGATCTTCGCGAACAGGTAAGCGCCGGGACGCAATCCGACGGCTCTCTCCCGCTCGAAGATGTCGCGCTCACCGACGAGGTCGCGCACCGTCAGAGCCGCTCCCATGAACGCGGCACCCACGACGAGGACCACCAGGATCTGGATCGCCTCCGCGCCGTCTTTGGGTGGCGGCGCGTTCGGGATCACCTCGAGTCGGGCGAAACCACTCGACCCCGGGATGACCAGCGTCAGCAGTCCGAGGACCACCGGCAGCAACACCAGGAACACCAGATAGCCGATGTCGGCGAAGACGAGCCGTACCTGGCGTCGGGCGATGGTCGACGCCTGTCTGGTGAAGCTGGTGTGCGGCACCGGTATCGGCGGGCCCGGAGGACGTTGCGGCGGCGGTGGATTCGGAGCACGCCGATGCCGTTCGAGGTAGCGCGTGTACGCGGCGTCGGGCTGGTCGGCGACATAGGCGAAGATCTCCGCCCAGTCGGAGGTCCCCATCTCCTGTTCGACCTGCGCCGGCGCACCGCAGAACGAGGTCTTGCCGCCCGGGGCGAGCAGCAGCACCTGGTCGCACATCGACAGGTACGTCAGCGAGTGGGTGACCACGAGGACGACGCGGCCGGCGTCGGCGAGGCGCCGCAGGGTCGCCATCACCTGGCGGTCGAGGGCCGGGTCGAGACCCGAAGTCGGCTCGTCGAGGATCAGCAGCGATGGACCGGTGAGCAGCTCCATCGCGACCGATGCACGCTTCTGCTGTCCGCCGGAGAGCTTCTCGACGCGGGTGTCGACGTGCTCGGTCAGTTGGAGTTCGCCGAGGACGCCGTCGATGACCCGGTCGCGGTCTTCTTTCGACAGGTCCGGCGGCAGTCGCAGCTCGGCCGCGTAGCGCAGGGCCTGCCGGAGCGTGAGCTTGTGGTGGAGCACATCCTTCTGCGGGACCATCCCGATTCGGGTGCGGAGGGCGTCGTATTCGGCGTGGACGTTGCGACTCTCGAAGGTGACCAGGCCGCTCGTCGGCGAGTTCAGGCCCGCGGCGATCTTCGACACGGTCGACTTGCCGGCGCCGGACGGGCCGATCACCGCGGTGAGCGTGCCGGGACTCGCGCTGAAGTCGACGTCGGCGAGAAGCCGCTTACCACCGTCGACGATGAGGCTGACCCCGTGCACGTGGAGACCGTCGGCGACCGCCGCGCTCTCCTGGCCGCGCATGAGCGTGCCGCCGGACACCACGAAGTCGCTGTTGCCGATCGTGACCACGTCACCGTCGGACAGCGGCGCGTTGTTGACCCGGCGGCCGTTGACGAAGGTGCCGTTGACGCTGCCGAGGTCGTCGATGACCAGGACGCCGCCGCGGCTCGACACCTGCGCGTGGTGGCGGGAGGCGAGGACGTCGCTGACGACGATGTCGTTGTCCGGTGTGCGGCCGATGCGCTGCACACCGCGCAGCGAGATCGACTCGCGCTCGGGCGGAGTCGGTGCTCCCGGAAGCCGGTAGACCGCCGAGACGTTCTGTTTCAGCGCCTGCAGATGCGGGGCGTCGCGCAGCTCGGCGGGCATCGGTTCCGGCGCACCGGCGCGCGAGGGTCCGCCCGAGGATCGTGACGGGATGCGGCCCGACTGCGGCATGTTCGGTCCCGGGTGGCCGGGGGCGGCGAAACCCGCTGACCGTGGCCCCGGCGGGAACGGACCCGGACGGGCGGGTGCGGACGGCATCTGACCGCTCGGCGGTGGCGGGTAGGCGGTCGGATCGATCACCAGGTCGACTATCGGACCGGTACTCACGTCGCCGAGCCGGACCTGCGTCGGGCCGGCGACCATGAGCTCGGCCAGGCGTCGTCCGCCGGCGAAAAAGCCGTTGGTGCTACCGATGTCGACGAGATACCACGCAGCCCCGCGCCACTCGATGGCGAGATGCCGACGCGACACCATCGGATGATTGATCACGATGTCGTTGTCGGGTTCCCTGCCCAGGGTGATGCGCGGGGATTCGCCCAGCGGATGAGGCGCCCCACCGTCGACGATCACCCGACCGCGAGCCATCGATGTACTGTTCATCGCCGCCAACTTTAGTGCTTGACGACGGTTTTCATGCCGTTCTGTACAGCAGACGACCGACCCCCTGGGGAGTCGGTCGTCTGCTGGATGAGGCGCGTGCTACAGGTATTGCCCGGTGTTCGTCTCGGTGTCGATGGCGCGGCTCGCCCCGGAGGACTTGCCGGTGACCAGCGTGCGGATGTAAACGATCCGCTCGCCCTTCTTGCCCGAGATGCGAGCCCAGTCGTCCGGGTTGGTGGTGTTGGGCAGATCTTCGTTCTCCGCGAACTCGTCGAGGATCGAATCGAAGAGGTGCTGCACACGCAGACCCGGGGCACCGGTGTCGAGCTGCGACTTGATCGCGTACTTCTTCGCACGGTCGACGACGTTCTGGATCATCGCGCCCGAGTTGAAGTCCTTGAAGTACATGATCTCCTTGTCGCCGTTGGCGTAGGTGACCTCGAGGAACCGGTTGTCCTCGCTCTCTGCGTACATCCGCTCGACGACCTTCTCGATCATCGCCTTGATGCAGGCCGTGCGATCTCCGCCGAACTCGCCGATGTCGTCGGCGTGGATCGGCAGTTCCTCGGTGAGGTACTTCGAGAAGATGTCGATCGCCGACTCGGCGTCGGGACGCTCGATCTTGATCTTCACGTCGAGGCGGCCGGGACGCAGGATCGCGGGGTCGATCATGTCCTCGCGGTTCGACGCACCGATCACGATGACGTTCTCGAGGCCCTCCACACCGTCGATCTCGCTGAGCAGCTGCGGCACGACCGTGGTCTCGACGTCGGAGGAGACACCGGAGCCGCGGGTGCGGAAGATCGAGTCCATCTCGTCGAAGAACACGATGACCGGGGTGCCCTCGGACGCCTTCTCCCGGGCGCGCTGGAAGATCAGCCGGATGTGACGCTCGGTCTCACCGACGAACTTGTTCAGCAGCTCGGGGCCCTTGATGTTGAGGAAGTAGGACTTCGCCTCCTTGGCGTCGTCTCCGCGGGACATCGCGATCTTCTTGGCAAGGGAGTTCGCGACGGCCTTGGCGATGAGCGTCTTACCACAACCGGGCGGACCGTAGAGCAGCACGCCCTTCGGCGGCCGCAACTGGTAGTCGCGGAACAGGTCCTTGTGCAGGAACGGCAGTTCGACGGCGTCGCGGATCTGTTCGATCTGCCGGCCGAGACCACCGATGTCCTCGTACCCGACGTCCGGCACCTCTTCGAGGACGAGGTCCTCGACCTCGGCCTTGGGCACCCGCTCGAAGGCGAACCCGGCCTTGGTGTCGATGAGCAGCGAGTCGCCCGGACGCAGCTTGCGGCGCTTGCCGTCCTCCGCGTCGACCTCGCCCAGCAACGGCTCGGCCAACCACACGACGCGCTCCTCGTCGGCATGACCGACGACCAGCGCCCGCTTGCCGTCCCCGAGAACCTCGCGCAGAGTGCTGATCTCGCCGACCGTGTCGAACGCCAAGGCCTCGACGATGGTCAGGGCCTCGTTCAGACGCAGCGTCTGGCCCTTGGTCAAGGTCTCGGTGTCGATGTTCGGCGAGCAGGTGAGCCGCATCTTGCGACCGGAGGTGAACACGTCGACGGTCGCGTCGGGGTACACCTCGAGCAGGACCCCGTAGCCGCTCGGCGGCTGACCGAGACGGTCGACCTCCTCGCGCAAGGCGACGAGTTGCTGGCGCGCTTCTTTGAGCGTGTCGAGCAGCTTCGCGTTGCGCGCCGTGAGGCTGTCGACGCGTTCCTGGAGGCTATCGGTGTCTGCCTGGCGTCCGAACGACGGGCGTTCGGAACCACTCCGCGCGAGAGGCGGGGTGTAGGCAGGGGTGAAGCCCTCGTCGGGTGCACTCGCGCTCTCGGGGACCGCACGGTCCCCGGTGGCGTCATGGCGGTCAGATTCGGTCATTGCTGACTCCTCTCCCCGGCGATCACCCGATCCCACGATCGGAATGCTCGCGCCGTATCCCTACGCTACCGGCACGGACGCAGAATCGCCCTTCACCCACCAGATGGCGGTGTTGACGGTGTGTTAAATGTGCGCGTTCGCAACGGAATCACGATCTTGCGGCCAATGCGGACCAGCCGAACTCAGCCCTTCGTCGGCCGACGCTGCGGACGCAACGTGGTGGTGCCGTCGGCGAGCCGGCGGGCGGTGATGAGAAACGCAGTGTGGCCTTGCATTTTGTGCTCGGGACGAACAGCCAGGCCGACGGCCGACCACTCGCGCAGCAGGGTCTCCCAGGCGCGCGGCTCGGTCCAGCACTCCTGCTCGCGCAGCGCCTCGATCACGCGCGAGAGCTGGGTGACGGTCGCCACATAAATGGTCAGGACCCCGCCTGGTCTCAACACGGTGCGCACCACGTCGAGGGGCTCCCACGGCGCGAGCATGTCGAGGACGACGCGGTCGAAGCGTTCGTCCTGGTCGACGTTCGCGAGATCGTCGACGACGATGTTCCAGTTGTCCGGGCGGCCACCGAAGAAGGTCTCGACGTTGCGGATCGCATGCTCGGCGTGATCCTCGCGGATCTCGCAGGAGTTCACCTCGCCCTCGGTGCCGACGGCGCGGAGCAGTGAACACGTCAGCGCGCCGGATCCGGCGCCGGCCTCCAAAACGCGGGCGCCCGGGAAGATGTCGCCCTCGAGGACGATCTGCGCGGCGTCCTTGGGGTAGATGACCTGGGCACCGCGCGGCATCGAGAGCACGTAGTCGACGAGCAGCGGCCGCAACGCGAGGTACTGGGTGCCGCTGGTGGCCGAGACGACGCTGCCCTCGGGCGAGCCGATGAGATCGTCGTGCGAGATGGCGCCGCGGTGGGTGTGGAACTGCTTGCCCTCTTCGAGGAGCACCGTGAACTTTCGGCCCTTGGCATCGGTCAGTTGAACCCGGTCGCCGACGGCGAACGGTCCGGTGGTGGGCACTGGGTGCTTCCTCTCGTGAACGGGACGGAGCCGACGCCTCCGCGCTGGCGGAGAAGGTGGTGGTCGGGAGTCCGGTGGGCCGTGAGGACGATACCCGACCGCAGGTGGGTGTCGGACCGGCAGAGTGTCGGGGCTGCGGCCTAGTCTGCGAGATGTGAGCACGATGACCGGCACCGACAACCCCTCCGCCAGCGCGACCCCCGCGCCGGAGCCGCCCCCGTCGGAGGGGGCGCGCGGGATCGTCGGACGCCCCCTGGCCCTGTCTCCGTCGCGGGCGGCGGACTTCAAGCAATGCCCGCTCCTGTACCGGTTCCGCGCCATCGACCGTTTCCCGGAGACGCCGACCGCCGCACAGACCCGCGGCACCGTCGTCCATGCGGCACTCGAGAACCTCTTCGACATGCCTGCCGAGCTCCGCACCCAGGATTCGGCAGAGCTGCTCGTCGAGGGGGCCTGGGCGGCGCTGTGCGAGGAGGACCCGCAGCTCGCGCGGGTGATCGACGAGGGCAGTCAGGCGGCGTTCATCGCCGGTGCACACAAGCTCATCGCGACGTACTACACGATGGAGAACCCCACCGCCTTCGATGCCGACTCGGTGGAGGAACACGTCGAGATCGAGGCCGACGACATGCTGATGCGCGGCTTCATCGACCGTATCGACGTCGCACCGACCGGCGAGATCCGCGTCGTCGACTACAAGACCGGACGCTCCCCCGGCGAGGCCTACGAGGCCAAGGCGCTGTTCCAGATGAAGTTCTATGCGCTGGCGATCCTGCGGACGCGCGGCGTCGTGCCGGCCCGGCTGCAACTGATGTACCTGTCCGACGGCCAGCAGCTGATCTACCACCCCGATCACGACGAGCTGCTCCGCTTCGAGCGGACGCTGCGCGCGATCTGGCAGGCCATCCGCACCGGCGTCGCCTCCGGGGACTTCCGGCCGCGGAAGTCCCGGATGTGCCGGTTCTGCGAACACCAGTCGCGGTGCCCGGAGTTCGGCGGCGAGATCCCGCCCTACCCCGGTCCGCCGCCCGGGTTCGTCGCCTGAGGCACACCCCGAGACGCCCGATTATGTAGATGCACATAGGCTGGACACGTGGAGAGTTCGTACTACGTTCCCGTCGACGCCCCGGCGTCCGACGGCACCAGCCCGGCCGGCGACCCGTCGGCGCGATATGAGTACTTCCAGCCGACCGACGCCACCCTGAGCGTCTGGTCGCCGACCATGCAGCACGGCGGCCCGCCGTCGGCGCTGCTGATGCGGTCGTTGCTGCGCTGCGACCCGGATCCCTCACAGCACTTCACCCGCGTGACGACCGAGATCCTCGGCCCGATCGGGCTGGGCGTCAACCGGATTCACGCTCGAGTGATCCGCCCGGGTAGGCAGATCTGTCTCGTCGAGACCGAGCTCGAGGTGCAGCGGGCCGACGGCTCGTTCCGCACGGCCGCGAAGTCGGTGGGCTGGCGCATCCGCGGCGCGGACACCAGCGAGATCGCCAACGGTCCCGCTCCCCTGACCCCGCTGCCCGACGAGCTGCCGAGCCAGATCGGGTTCCCCGACGACAGCGGCGAAGCAGTGAGCTGGGGAACGCTCGGGTTCATCGGAACCGTCGAATCGGCACGCACCGAGGGCCGCTACGGCGAGACCCCGGCGGTGTGGCTGCGCGCGGCCCTCCCGCTGGTCGAGGGCGAGAAGACCTCGGACCTCGAGGCCATGTTCATCGTGATCGACGTCGCCAACGGTGTGGGTACGAGACTGCGCCCGGACCGCTGGTCCTGGATGAACACCGACACCACCGTGCATCTGACGCGGGTACCGAGCGGGCCGTGGGTCGGCATCGACGCCAACATGGTCGCCGGACCCGACGGTTTCGGCGCGACCCTCGGCGACCTGTACGACACCTCCGGCTACATCGGCCGGTCGGCGCAGACGGTCTTGCTCAACGCCGTCGGCTAGCGGCAAACGCACGATGGTCTCGCGAGGTCCCCACCAGGCCTTCGTGGCTCGTCGCTTACGCTCCTCGCACCTCAGGCAGCGGACCTGGGTGCGTTGCGTTCTTTCGGATCAGGCAGAAAAAGGGGCACTCCCATCTTGGATGAGGGTGCCCCTCTTCTGCTCCCTGAGGAGGCCGGAGCCTGCGACGGCCGTCTCGAAGGGTCAGAACCGGCAGGACCGGATGTCGGTGGCGAGGATCGCCTTCGCGCCGAGCTCGGAGAGCTCGTCCATCAGGTTCTGGTGGTCCTTGCGCGGAACCATCGCGCGGACGGCGACCCAATCGGGATCTGCCATCGGGGCGACCGTCGGGGACTCGAGGCCCGGGGTGATCGCCGTTGCTTTGTCGAGGAGCGACTTGGGGCAGTCGTAGTCGATCATCACGTACTGCTGTCCGAAGACGACGCCCTGAACGCGCGCGATGAACTGCTTCTCGGCTTTGGTGAGATCGGCGTCGCGCCGGGAGATCAGCACGGCCTCGGAGTCGCACAGCGACTCGCCGAAGGCAGCCAGCCCGTGCTGGCGCAGCGTGCGTCCGGAACCGACGACGTCGGCGATCGCGTCGGCCACCCCGAGCTGGATGGAGATCTCGACCGCGCCGTCGAGCCGGATGATGTCGGCGGTGATGCCGCGCCCGGCGAGGTCGTCGCGCACCAGGTTCGGGTACGACGTCGCGACGCGCTTGCCGGCGAGGTCGGCGACGGTCCACTCCTGGTCGGCCGGGGCCGCGTAGCGGAAGGTCGACGTGCCGAAGCCCATCGCGAGCTGCTCGTGGACCTGGGCTCCCGAGTCGCCGGCGAGGTCTCGGCCGGTGATGCCGAGGTCGAGGCGTCCCGACCCGACGTAGATGGCGATGTCCTTGGGACGGAGGAAGAAGAACTCGACGTCGTTGTTGTTGTCGAGAACCGTCAGATCCTTGGAGTCGGATCGTTTGCGGTAGCCGGCCTCGGAGAGAATGGCCGACGCGGATTCGGAGAGCGCACCCTTGTTGGGTACAGCCACTCGCAGCATCTCGATGTCCTTTTCGTGGGGTTGTGCTCAGCTGAGCGGGAGGTTGTGTGTCGGCGACCGGGGCTTCCGGTCACAGATGTCGGTACACGTCCTCCGGCTTGAGGCCCCGTTTGATCATCATCACCTGCAGCCAGTAGATGAGCTGGGAGATCTCCTCGCCGAGCGAGTCGTCGGACTCGTGCTCGGCGGCGAGCCACACCTCGCCGGCTTCTTCGATGATCTTCTTGCCCAGGGTGTGCACACCCGAGTCGAGCGCGGCGACCGTGCCCGACCCCGCGGGGCGGTTCTCGGCCTTGTCGCTGAGTTCGGCGAACAGCTCCTCGAATGTCTTCACGATTCCTCATTTTGGCATGTCGCGGTACGCGTGAGACCGCCGGTCCATGCCTCGGTGACGTCGTCGAGTCCCAATCCGACCAGAGAGCGTCGAAACACCCGCAACGGTCCGGGTTCCACCGGTGCCGCGGATTCGACGACGAGGGTGAGACATCCGGCCGCCGTCGCGGCCTGAGCGCCGGTCGGGGAATCCTCCACCGCCAGGCATTCCGCGGTCGGCAATCCGAGCAGTTCGGCGGCGCGCATGTACGGGTCGGGAGCGGGTTTGCCGACGGCGACCTCGTCGCCGCAGACCGTGGTCGCGAAGCGATGACGGCCGATCGTCTCCAGGGCCACATCGGCTGCCTCACGCACCGTATTGGTGACCAGCGCCATCGGGATACCGGCGCAGGCGATCAGTTCCAGCGCCTCGAGTGCGCCGGGTCGCCACGGGAGACCCTCCTGGAAGAGTTCGGTCACCCGGTCCAGCGTCCACCGTCCATCCGCGGCGGGATCCCGGACCTCGGGCGACAGACCCGCGGCGTCGTGGACCTTCGCCAGCGCGTCGGGCAGGGAGTTGCCGAGCGTCGATTCGCGCAGGTGCGGGGTCATCGCGATGCCATGGAGCGCCGCCAGCTCGGACATCGCTATCTCCCAGATCGGCTCGGAGTCGAGCAGCGTGCCGTCCATGTCCCAGAGGACGGCGGCGGGGAGTCGGAATGCGGGATCAGCGGAGTCGGTCACCTCTGCATCATCGCAACCCATCGTTCCGTCGGCTCGTCGGCCGGGTAGAAAAGCTCGATCGTCAGCTCTTCGAGCGTGACATCGCGGGGTGAACCGAAGGTGGTCAGGGTGCTGAAGAAGGACAAGACCTCGTCGCCGAGTTCCAGCTCGAACGGCACCAGCAGCGAACCCACCTCTCGCGACCTGCCCGACACCTGCCCGCCGTTCAGACCGGACACGGTCGGATACGACGACACCTCGCGTTCGAGCTCGGCGAGTCGTTCGTCGCCGGTGATGCGCACCATCCGACGAAGGAGGTCGAGCAGGTAGGAGGCCCACTCGTCGAGGTTGTGCGTCATCCGCGCGAAGCCGTCGGGGTGCAGCGACACCCGGAACAGGTTGACCGGCCTGGCTTGGAGCTCGTCCGGGAGCAGGGACAGGAGCCGCATCGCGGTGTCGTTGGCCAACACGACGTTCCACGCGCGGTCGAGGGCCATCCCGATGTTGGGGTTGTGCGCGTCGAGCAGTCTCTTGACCTCGCCGCGCACGCGGGTCATCGTCTCCGAGTCGAGGGGCTCCTCGCTGTAGCGCGGTGCGTGACCGGCCGCGAGGAGGAGCGAATTACGTTCGCGCAGAGGGATGTCGAGACGTTCGGCCAGCGCGTGAAGCAGCCCCGGACTCGGGCGGGACTTACCCGTCTCGACGAAGCTGAGGTGCTTCGGCGAGACCCCGACCTCGTAGGCGAGGTCGAGCTGACTGATGGACCGGCGAGACCGCCACTGCTGCAGCAGAGTTCCCACCTCGACGGTCATGGGGTCATCGTAGACAGCTCTCGATCAGTTCGAGTGAGTACGCGATGGTCTGGGCGAGAACGTCTTCGGGCTCGCCGTCGAACTCCTTGCGGGTCGCGGAGACCCGGCCGCGATGGTCGAGTCCGAACCATACGGTTCCCGGTGCGGCCTCGTCGGGTTCCGGCCCCGCCTCGCCGGTCACCGCGACGACGATCTCGGCGTCGAACAGTCGCGCGGTGGTGGCCACCATGGCGCGTGCGGCCGTCTCGCTGACGACGGGCCCTTCGGGCACCTCGAGCAGGCCGAACTTCACGTCCTCGTGGTAGGCGATGACGCTGCCGCGGAACCAGTCCCCCGCCTGCGGGGCCTTGCTCAGCTCGCTCGCGAGGTTGCCGCCGGTCAGCGACTCCGCGACCGCGACGTGCACACCCTGCTCCACGATCGCGTCGGCCAGTTGCGCGCACGTCTCGGAGAAATCGGTCACGTCGGACATCGGTGGCTCGCCTTTCGGTCGGAATCTTCGATCACAGCACCCCGGCGATATCCGGATAGGGCCGAGATCAAACCACTACCTGGTAGGTAGTGGTGCCGGCGTCGGCGATGCGTCACTCTTGGGCCATGACCCAGACCAGCACAGATCGGCCGACCGCCATCCTGATCTCCCCGGCGATGGCCGTGCCGGCGCGGGTCTACCGACGGCTGACGGAGGCACTGACGGGATACGGGCTCGATGTCCGCGTCGTCGCGCGCCGCGGTGTCGAGGAAGGTGCAACCCCGCCCTCCCACACCGCCGACTGGTCCTACGTGGACGAGGCCGCCGACCTCGCCGATGCGATCGCCGGCACCAGGGCCGACGTCCCGGGCACGCGGGTCGTCGTGGTCGGGCACAGCCTCGGTGCGCAACTCGCCGCGATGGTCGCCCAGTCGTCGGATCACACGCCCGACGGGATCGTCGCAGTGGGCGCGTCGGTGCCGGCGGTACGCCACTACGGGCTCCGCGGTCTGGCCCTGGGCGCGATCGCCGTGGCCGTCGGGCCCGTATCGGGTGCCGTCGGCCATTGGCCCCGGCAGGGTTTCGGCGGCCCCACGGCCCGAACGCTGATGCGGCAGTGGGCACGTATGGTCCTCACCGGTAGGGCGCCGTTCGCCCTCGACGGCTCGATCGAGACACCGACCCTGGCCATCCGGCTCGATGACGACGAGATCGTCACCGACGGTGCGGCATCAGCGTTCGACGCCGCGTTCTCGCCGGAGTCGATCACCCACTGGCGCTACGACGACGCACGATGCCCGGCGGGCGGCAACACGACGCACATCGGCTGGGTCCGTACGCCCGACGTCGTCGCGCAACGGATCGCGGAGTGGTGGGCCTCGCAGGCAACCGGTGCACGGGCAGCCACCGAAGCCGACGCTCAGCGCCGACCGGGGTAGGTCAGGGCACCCAGGTCCCCGACGTGGACTCGATCCGCTCGCGTGTGCGGGCAGCCGTTCCACGGGCCCACGCCCCCGTCGAGACGAAGGCGAGAACGAGGACCGTAGCGCCACACAGCGCCATGATCAGCCACACCGGGCGGGCGGCGGCGGCGAGCCCGTCGGCGACCGACCCATCGATTCCGGCGAACGCCACCGCGCCGAACACCGCGACACCGAGCGCGGTGCCGACCTGGCGGCCGGTCGAGGCCATCGCCGACGCCAGACCCGCCTGCGTTCGGGGCATCCCCGAGACCGCCCCGTTGGTGATCGGTGCGTTGAGGAACCCGAAGCCGAGCCCGAAGACCAGATATGCGCCGCCGACGTAGACGAGGGAGGTGTCGTTGCCGAGGCCGGTGAGCATCAGGGCGCCCGCCACCATCCCGACTCCTCCGATCACCATCGGTGTCCGGGCTCCCCGATCGCCCACGAGCCGACCGGCGATGGGCGCGCAGACCACCGACGCCGCCGCCATCGGCAAGGTCATGAGTCCCGCGTGCAGCGGCGACATCTCACGAACCTCCTGCAGGTACAAGGTGTTGAGGAACAGGAAGCCCCCGGTGGCGGCGAAGGCGATGACCGCGCATGCGACCGAGCTCGAGAACGGCGCGCTCCGGAAGAATCGCGGGTCGAGAAGCGGCTCCTCGCGGCGACTCTCGTACGCGATCATCGCGACGAACGCGCCGGCCGACACGGCGAAACACGTGAGCACTCCCGGTGACGTCCACCCCTGGGGGCGTCCCTCGATGATGGCGAAGGTGAGGGTGGCGAGGAGGGTCAGGATCAACACCTGTCCGACCGGGTCCGCGCGGCGAGCGTGCTCGGCCCTCGACTCCGGGACGAATCGCATCGTCAGTCCGAGGGCGAGCAGGCAGACCGGAACGTTGAGCCAGAAGATCGCCTCCCACCCGATCCCGGAGACGAGGGCCCCACCGACGACCGGCCCGAATGCCAGGCTCATGCCGAACGCGGTGCCCCACAGTCCGATCGCCTGCGCACGCTCGCGAGGATCGACGAAGACGTTGGTGACGATCGACAGCGCGACCGGGTTGAGCATCGCGCCGCCGACGGCCTGCAACATGCGTGCCCCGATGAGGACCTCCGGTGTCGGTGCCAGCGAACACAACACCGACGCGACGCCGAAGGTCACCAGGCCGACCTGGAAGATCCGCTTGCGGCCCAGGCGATCTCCGAGCGATCCGCCGAAGATCAGCAGGCTCGCGATCACCAGCGCATACGCGTCGAGGACCCACTGCAGCTGCGCCGGCGTCGCGCCGAGGTCCGAACTGATCGACGGCAACGCGACATTCACCGCCGACACGTCGAGGCCGACGATGAACAGGCTCAGGCAGCAGGTGGCGAGGATGACGAGCCGGTCCCGCCGCGTCAGGGTGCCGTCGGCCGATCGAGCGCGCAGCGCAGCGCGTGCGGCGTTCACGACTCGGCCGCCGCGCGGAGGAGATCGAGCAATTCCGCGAGCTGCTGGAGCTGCGCCTCGTCGAGCGCGGCGAACATCTCGGGCGCAGTCGCGGGGTTCGCGGTCACCTCGTCCATCACCCGGCGGCCGGCGTCGGTGATCGTGACGCGCTTACACCGGCCGTCGTCGGCGTCGGCCTCCCGGGTCACGAGCCCGCGGGCGACGAGATCATTGACGATGCCGCTCATGGCCGATGCATCCACACCCATTCGCTCCGCGAGGTCTCGCTGCGTCATCGGCCGCACGGCGACACGGCGGAGCGCGCGGAACCGGCTGAACGGGATGTCGATGACCTCGCTGATGCGGGCACGCGACTGCTTCTCTTGATCCCGCACGAGGCTGTTCATCGCGAACCACACCTCGGTGGTGGTCTGCGAGCGTACGTGGTCGTCCGTTGTCGACATAAAACGATTGTAGTTTTACAACTATCTCTGCGGCAATCATGCAACGTCGGAGCTCCGCCGTACGCTGGGATGCAGCAACGTCGAGCGAAAGCTGAGTCGCATGTCGAAGATCCTCGTCATCGGACACCGCAATCCCGACACGGACGCGATCGGGTCCGCGATCGGCCTGGCACGGCTCGAACAGGCACTCGGAGTTGACGCGGAAGCCGTCGCCCTCGGCTCACCCGGCCCGGAGACGGCCTTTGCGCTCGACCACTTCGGCCTCGCGGCGCCGCGCGTCATCGAGCACGCGAGCCCCCACGACGTGATGCTCGTCGACCACAACGAACGCCAGCAGAGCGTCGCCGACATCGCCGACGTCACCGTCCGCAAGGTGATCGACCATCACCGCATCGCCAACTTCGAGACCGCCGCGCCGCTGTACATGCGAGTCGAGCCGGTCGGATGTACGTGTTCGATCCTCACCCGCATGTACGCGGAGAGCGAGGTCGAGATCCCCGCCGACACCGCCGGGATCATGTTGTCGGCGATCATCTCCGACACCCTCCTGCTGAACTCCCCCACGACCACCGACTCCGATCGCATCGCCGCCGAGGAGCTCGCGACGATCGCCGGCGTCGACCTCGTGGACTACGGGAACCGATTACTCCGCGCCGGAACGGACCTCGGTGACCAACCGGCGTCGTCGATCATCGGACTCGACGCCAAGACCTTCTCGATGGGATCGGCCAGCGTGCGCGTGGCCCAGCTGACCACCGTCGACGCCGACGCCGTCCTCGCCCGCCGAGACGAGTTCTTCGAGGCGATGTCCGCCGAGAAGGAGACCGCGGGTCACGATCTGTTCCTCCTATTGATCACCGATGTGATCGATTGCGACTCCGATCTTTTGGTGGTCGGCGAACCCGTCGACGCCGTCGAGCGTGCGCTCGGGATCACGGTTGCCGACGGACACGCCTTCGGCAAGGGCATCGTCTCGCGGAAGAAGCAGATCGTGCCGCAGTTGACCGAGGAGCTGACGAGCTGAGTTCGCCCGATTGACAGGTCGGACGGTAGCCGCGTTACCACACCGCACCGACAGTCTTGGCGACCGGAAGAACCGACGATATTCGTTGCACGACAACACAATCGCGGGTATTGTCGAACATACATTTCGCACCAGGTGTCGGGGGTGACCGCCATGAGGGATACCTCGCAGGTGGACGTCGCCGACGAGCCCATCTCGCGTGCCGAGGAACTGGTGGGTGAACTCCACCGGATCACGACCGAACTGCAGGCCGTCGATCTCACGCAGTGCTCAGATGCCGCACTCGTCGATGTCGCGGCCGAGACCGAACGAGCCATCGCTCGACTGGGTTTCGCCGGTGACCGACAGATCGTCGAAGCCACCGAACGCGACCTGCCCCGCAAAACCGGCCACCGCAGCGTCATCCAGTTCATGACCCACCGCCTACGCGTCGCCCACCCCATGCGGCGCCGCGACCAGATGTCAGCGACCGCAACCTTTCCCAGCCTCACCGGCGAACCACTCCCACCCCAGCACCCCACCCTGGCCGAAGCCTTCGCCGACGGACGTGTCGGATCTGCCCACGTGCACGCCGTGCTCGACGTCCTCGACCAGATCCCCCACGCCGTCGACCACGACGTGAAAGTCGCCGCCGAACGACAGATGGCCGAGATCGCCGTCGACCACACCCCCGCCGACATCGCCGCCCTCGGGGCGCGCTTGCTGGCACTCGTGGACCCCGACGGCACACTCGCCGACGACACCGACCGCAAACGCCGCCGCCAGCTGTACGTGAACCGCCAGCGCGCCGACGGCACCGCGAAAATGACCGCCAACCTCACACCCGAACTGCTTGCGCGCGTCACCATGTTGCTTGCCGTGTGGGCCAAACCCGGCATGAACAATCCGGATGACCCCGAATCACCCTGTGGCTCAGTCGAGGATGCCGATCCGGAAGCAGTCGAGGCGGCTGCCGAACGCGATACCCGCACCCCCGCCCAACTCAATCACGACGCCTTCAACGCCCTCCTCAAAGCTGTCCTCGACGACGGCCTGCTGGGCAAGAGCCACCGCGGACTACCCACGCAATTGATCATCAAGGCCGACCTCGACGACCTGGTCCGCGAAGCCGGTTTCGCCACCACCGCCACCGGCACCCTCATCCCCATCACCGACCTCATCAAACTCGCCGCTGACACCCAACCCTGGCTGGCGGTATTCAAAGACGCCACCGCCGTCCCGCTCTACTTCGGCCGCGGCAAAAGGTTGGCCACCCGCGAACAACGCCTGGTGTCCTTCGCCAGACCCGACGGCGAAAGCTGCTCCACCCCCGACTGCGGCATAGCCGCCGCACACGTGGAAATACACCACGCCCAACTGGATTGGGGCCTTGGCGGACTCACCGACATCACCGACCTCGCCCCCGCCTGTCCCAAACACAACCGCATGGTCGGCGACCAGCCCGGCCAGTACACCACCCGCATGGTTCGGGACGGACCCGACGAAGGCCGCTGCGCCTGGCGGCTCAACGCCGAACCCGGCGCACCACCCAACCCCGAACGCATCAACCGGCGACCCGACATACCCCGCCGATTCGCTGAACAACTGAAACAGGTGCGCACCGAAATCCACGGACCCAAACCCGAGTCCGGCGATCAACCGCGCTTCGAGATGCGCCAGATCATCGACCTCCGCAACGCCTCCGACGCCGAAGCCACCCTCGCCTCGATACTCCTCGCCGCGGCGTACCCGCGCGGGTGACGCCGAATGGTCTGTGAGCCTTCGTGGCTCGTCGCTTGCGCTCCTCGCACCTCAGGCAGCGAGGGCTATGTCGCGTTCTTTCGGATCAGGGAGCAGAGGTGATGCCCTGACCATGACGGCCCGCGCCGTCGGCGAATCGCGCGGCTCCTGCGACGGTGTCGGAGGCAAGTGACACCATCCCATGGCGCAGCTCGTTGACCATGGCGGCGTCGGTGTCCATGCCCGGCTGCTCGAGGACAGACAGACGATCCTGGCGAAGGCACGTCTGCGGGAACTGTGCGATCTGGGTCGCGAGCTCGACGGCGGCGTCGAGGGATGTCCCGCACGGTACGACCCGATTCGCGAGTCCGATCTGCAGCGCCTCGTCCGCGGCCACCGCGCGCCCGGTGAGGATCAGGTCGATCGCGCGGCTCTCCCCGATCAACCGAGGAAGCCGCACCGTCCCACCGTCGATCAGCGGAACGCCCCAGCGCCGGCAGAAGACGCCGAAGACAGCATCCTCCTCGACGACGCGCATGTCGGCCCACAGCGCGAGTTCGAGGCCACCGGCGACCGCGTGACCGGAGATCGCCGCGATCACCGGTTTGGACAACCGCATCCGGGTCGGGCCCATCGGGCCGTCACCGTCGAACTCCACCCGGTTGGGGGTTCCGTCGGCGATGGCCTTGAGATCGGCTCCGGCGCAGAACGTCCCGCCCTCGCCGTAGAGCACGGCCACCGAGGCGGTTTCGTCGGCGTCGAACCGACGAAACGCGTCGGCCAGGGCATCGGCGGTCGCCCGATCCACGGCGTTGCGGCGGTCGGGACGGTCGATCCCGATGATCCGGACCGGTCCCTGCGGCCGTTCGATCACTCCCGACCCGCCCATCGCCCCTCCGATCGTGGTGAAGACTCAGGTGTTGAAGTACTTGGCTTCCGGATGGTGCAGCACGAACGCATCCGTGGACTGCTCCGGATGAAGCTGCAGTTCCTCCGACAACTGGACACCGATCCGCTCCGGCTCGAGGAGCTCGATCATCTTCGCGCGGTCCTCGAGATCCGGGCAGGCGCCGTAACCGAACGAGAAACGCGCACCACGATATTCGAGGTCGAAGAAGCCCTGTGCGTGCTCGGGATCCTCGCTGTCCATCGACCGGTCACCGAACTTCAGCTCGCTGCGCACGCGCTGATGCCAGTACTCGGCGAGCGCCTCGGTCAACTGCACACCGATGCCGTGCACCTCGAGGTAGTCGCGGTACGCGTCCTCGGCGAACAGCTTGTTCGCGAAGTCGGCGATCGGCTGCCCCATCGTGACGAGCTGGAACGGCATGACATCGACCCGGCCGGCGGCCTTCGCGGCCTCGCGTGACTGGATGAAGTCGGCGATGCACAGGAACCTCGACCGCTGCTGGCGCGGGAACGAGAAGCTGAACCGCACCGGCGCATCGGGATCCGGCTCGGTCAGCACGTGAACGGTGTCACCCTCGCTGACCGCCGGGTAGTAGCCGTAGACGACCGCGGCGTGCTGCAGGATGTTCTCGGTCGCGAGCCGATCGATCCAGTAGCGCAGACGCGGCCGGCCCTCGGACTCGACGAGCTCCTCGTACGAGGGGCCGTCACCACCGCGGGCGCCACGCAGACCCCACTGGCCGAGGAACAGCGCACGCTCGTCGAGCAGCTGCAGATAGTCGGCGATCGGCACGCCCTTGACGATGCGCGAACCCCAGAAGGGCGGGGTCGGGATCTCGTTGTCGGCGGCCACGTCCGAACGCGACGGCACCTCGACGGGTTCCTCGGCGGCCTTGCGCTTCGCGGCGATGCGCTTGGACCGCTCATGGCGTGCCTTGCGCTCGGCGGTCTTGGCCGCCTCGGCCTTGGCCTCGTCGCTGTCGGGGTCGGGGCCGCCACCGCGCTTGCGCGCCATGATGTCGTCCATCAGTCGCAGGCCCTCGAAAGCGTCACGCGCATAGTGCACGTCGCCCTCGTAGACGTCCGACAGATCGTTCTCGACATAGGAGCGCGTCAGCGCCGCACCACCGAGCAGGACCGGGTACTCGTCGGCGAGGCCCCGCGTGTTGATCTCTTCGAGGTTCTCCTTCATGACGACGGTCGACTTCACCAGCAGACCCGACATGCCGATGACGTCGACCCTCTTGTCGGCGGCGACGTCGAGGATGGTCGCGATCGGCTGCTTGATGCCGATGTTGACGACCTCATACCCGTTGTTGGACAGGATGATGTCGACGAGGTTCTTGCCGATGTCGTGCACGTCGCCCTTGACGGTCGCCAGCACGATACGGCCCTTGCCGTCCTCACCGGTCGCCTCCATGTGCGGTTCGAGGTGCGCCACAGCCGCTTTCATGACCTCGGCGGACTGCAGCACGAACGGCAGCTGCATCTGACCCGAGCCGAAGAGTTCGCCGACGGTCTTCATCCCCGACAGCAGGGTGTCGTTGATGATCGACAGCGGCGGGACCTGGGTCATCGCCTCGTCGAGATCGTCGGTCAGGCCGTTGCGCTCACCGTCGACGATGCGTCGTTCCAGCCGCTCGAACAGTGGCAGCTTGGCCAGTTCCTGGGCGCGCGACTCGCGAGCCGACGCCGCCGAGACACCCTCGAACAGCTCCATCAGCTTCTGCAGCGGGTCGTAACCCTCGCGCCGGCGGTCGTAGACCAGATCCAGCGCGACCTGACGGTGCTCCTCCGGGATGCGCGCCATCGGCAGGATCTTCGACGCGTGCACGATCGCGGTGTCGAGGCCGGCCTGCACGCACTCGTGCAGGAACACCGAGTTCAGCACCTGCCGAGCAGCCGGGTTCAGGCCGAACGAGATATTGGAGATGCCCAGCGTGAAGTGCACGTCGGGATGCGTCTCGTGCAGCCGGCGGATGGCCTCGATCGTCTCGATGCCGTCGCGCCGGACCTCCTCCTGACCCGTGGAGATCGGGAAGGTGAGGGCGTCGATGATGATGTCTTCCTCGGCGAGACCCCAGTTGCCGGTGATGTCGGCGATGAGGCGCTCGGCGACGCTGACCTTCCAGTCCGCGGTCCGCGCCTGCCCCTCCTCGTCGATGGTCAGGGCGACGACAGCCGCACCGTGTTCCACCACGAGTTGCATGATCTTGTTGAACCGCGAATCCGGACCGTCACCGTCCTCGTAGTTCACCGAGTTGACCGCGCAACGACCGCCGAGCGCCTCGAGACCCGCGCGGATCACCTCCGGCTCGGTCGAGTCGAGCATGATCGGCAGCGTCGACGACGTCGCGAAGCGGCTCGCGAGAGCGGTCATGTCCGCCGCGCCGTCACGACCGACGTAGTCGACGTTGAGGTCGAGCATGTGCGCGCCGTCGCGCGTCTGGTCCTTGGCGATGTCGAGGCACCTCTGGTAGTCCTCGGCGATCATGGCCTCACGAAATGCCTTGGAGCCGTTGGTGTTCGTGCGCTCACCGATGACCAGGAAGCTCGCGTCCTGATCGAAGGGAACCGCGGTGTAGAGCGACGACGTCTCCGACTCGTGCTCGGGCGTACGCGTCGCGGGGGTGACCTGCGCGACCGCCTCGGCGACCTGGCGGATGTGCTCCGGTGTGGTGCCGCAGCAGCCGCCGACGAAGGACAGTCCGAACTCGCCGACGAACTGGGCCATCGACTCGGCCAGTTCCTCCGGCGTCAGCGGGTACTCGGCACCGTTCGCCCCGAGGACGGGCAGGCCGGCGTTCGGCATGACCGACACCGGGATGCGCGCATGCTTCGACAGGTAGCGCAGGTGCTCGCTCATCTCCGCCGGACCGGTGGCGCAGTTCAAACCGATGAGGTCGACGCCCAGCGGCTCGATCGCCGCCAGCGCGGCACCGATCTCCGAACCCAGCAGCATCGTGCCGGTCGTCTCGACCGTGACGTGGCTGATGATCGGGATCCGGCGACCCACCCGATCCATGGCGCGCTGCGCCGCGATCACCGCGGCCTTCACCTGCAGCAGGTCCTGCGAGGTCTCGATGAGCACCGCGTCGGCGCCACCCTCGAGCATGCCGATGACGCATTCCTGGTAGGCGTCGCGGATCGTGGCGAACGTCGTGTGGCCGAGGCTCGGCAATTTGGTGCCGGGACCCATCGAGCCGAGGACGTAACGGCCGGTGCCGTCGGCGGACGGACCCATCTCGTCGGCGACGCCGCGTGCGATCGCCGTGCCCTTGTAGGCCAGCTCGCGGATGCGGTCGGCGATGTCGTAGTCGCCGAGGTTCGACAGGTTGCAGCCGAACGTGTTGGTCTCCACGGCGTCGGCCCCGGCCTCGAAGTAGGCGCGATGGATGCCTTCGAGGACGTCGGGCCGGGTGTCGTTGAGGATCTCGTTGCAGCCCTCGAGGTTGTGGAAATCGTCGAGGGTGAGGTCCGCGGCCTGGAGCATCGTGCCCATCGCCCCGTCTCCGATCAGCACGCGCCGCGACATCGACGACAGGAACGTCGTGTCGAAGTCGCTCGGTCGATGGCCGGAGTTTTCGAAGGACATGGTTGACAGCGTAGTTCGCCCTCTCTGCGTGTTCGGTCGTAGGCTGGTTCGGTGAACGCTGAGCAGATGTCGAACCTCCCCCAGCTGCGCAGACCCATTCTGCTCGCGGCCTTCGAGGGATGGAACGACGCCGGGGACGCCGCCAGCAGCGCCGTCGAGCACCTCGCCCTCGAGTGGGACGCTCGTCCGCTCGCCGACATCGACTCTGATGAATACTACGACTTCCAGGTCAACCGTCCCACGGTCAAGCAGGTGGACGGCGTGACCAGGCGTATCGAATGGCCGACGACGTCGATCTCGTACTGCAGTCCGCGCGGCGCCGACCGCGACATCGTGCTGGTCCGCGGCATCGAACCGAACATGCGGTGGCGCGCGTTCTGCGCCGAGATCGTCGATCTGGCCCAGGAGCTCGAGGTCGAGACCACCGTCATGCTGGGCGCACTGCTCGCCGACACCCCGCACACCCGCCCGGTGCCGGTCACCGGGACGGCCTACAGCAGTGAGTCGGCGGCCCGGTACAACCTCGCGGAGAGCCGCTACGAGGGCCCTACGGGCATCACCGGCGTGCTGCAGGACCTCTTCGTGCAGGCAGGCCTGCCCGCCGTGTCCTTCTGGGCCGCGGTGCCGCACTACGTGTCGACCCCGCCCAACCCGAAGGCCACCGTCGCGCTGCTGACACGCGTCGAGGAGGTCCTCGACATCGAGGTCCCGCTCGGCACCCTGCCCGAGCAGGCCGAGGAGTGGGAACGCGCGGTCACCGAGATGACCGAGGACGACGAGGAGATCGCCGACTACGTCCGCGGGCTCGAGGAACGCGGCGACGCCGAGATGGATCCGGACGAGGTGATGGCGAAGATCGACGGCGACGCCCTGGCCGCCGAGTTCGAGCGATATCTGAAGCGTCGCGGCCAGGGGCCGTTCAGCGCGTGACCGCTCCCCGAAAGGCAGCGGCGAGCCGCGCCGCTGCCGTGGGTGCGGTGAGCATGTCCGTCGTGTCGGCCTGCGCCGCCACGTTTGTGACCCGCAACCTCACCTATGATCGCCGGGAGTCGTCCCTCCTCGCCTCGAGCGGGGTGACCTCACGGTCGGTCACCATGCCCGACGGCGCGGTGATCGGCTACGGCGAGGGCCCACCGGGCGGCGCGCCGCTCCTCCTCATCCCCGGACAGCAGGTCTCCTGGACCGACTACGCGTCCGTGCTCGGCGCGCTGTCGGACAACTGGCACGTCTTCGCGGTGGACTGCTTCGGGCACGGTGGGTCCACCAAGGATCCGGCGCACTATCCGGCTCTACGGCAGACCACGGCACTCACCTGGTTCATCGAGTCGGTCGTCGGATCGCCCGCGGTGGTGGCCGGGCACTCGTCGGGCGGGCTCCTCGCCGCACGCCTGGCAGCCGACTCCCCCGACCTGGTCCGCGCCGTCCTCATCGAGGACGCACCGTTCTTCGCCACCGAACCCGACCGCGCACCGGGCACCTTCGCATGGCTCGACGGCTTCCGGCCCATGCACGAGTTCCTGGCCACCCGCCACGACGCGTCGATGACCTGGACGCGCCACTGGGTGCGCCACAGTCACCTACGAACGCTGTTCGGCGACAAGGGCTGGACGCGTCTGGTCCGCGACCCGGTGGAGCGCCGGCTCGACCGCGATCCGCACCGCATCCCGCGTCTCTGGTGGCTGCCGCCGACGATGAACCGGGCCCTCGCCCTGACCGCCTGCCTGCAGGACGGCACCGGCGACTACGACCTCCGCTACGGCGAGACGTTCTACGACAACACGTGGTTCGACGGCTTCGACCAGACCGAGACCCTCACGAGGGTCCGCGCACCCGCGACGCTGCTGCACGCGACCGTGCACGAGCAGGACGGCGTTCTGCTCGGGGCGATGACACACGACGACGCACGTCGTGCCCACGTCCTGATGCCGGACTGCCTACTCGTCGACCGGATCCCGGCCGGGCACGACATCCATCGGCAGCGTCCGGCGCTGTTCGTCGACTCGATCAACGCCCTGAGCGGACGGATCAGGTGAGCGACGGCCCGGGTCAGCCGATCTTCTCGATGGAGACGACCGGCGTGGTGATCCGCCACGTCCGGACGTCGGGATCGTCAGCGGCCCGCACCCAGAACTGAGCCGATTCGCCGAGCCGGCAGGACTTCACCCCGAGCAGCGGGATGTCCTCCGAATCACGGCGCAGCCGACTGACGGTCCAGTCCTCGCTGTCCGTGCCGCCGACACCGGGAGCACGCAACAGCGTCATCTCCCCGAAGTCGAGCAGGTAGGTGGATGTCCGGGTGACCACGGTGAACACCCCGGAGTCGGTGTCTGGTCTGATCTCTTGCACGCGCGCCACGAGAGCACTGTACCCAGAGCGGCCACTCACTGTTCGCCCCGTACAACCCGCCCGACGTTTGCCGGCATCCGGAGAACGCCGGCGACCGGATCAGTCCTGACGGGTCGCCGGGATGCCGAGCAGCGCGTCGACCGCGGCCGCGAGTGTCGCGGGCGCCGCCGCCGACGAGCCGATGCCGCTGCGCACATCGGCGCACCAGGCGTCCACTGCGGCAAGCGCTTTCGGGGTGTCGAGATCGTCGGCGAGATGCTGGCGGACACGCGCGATCACATCTGCCGCGTCGGGTCCGGTGGGTGCGGCGAACGCGGTACGCCACCGGTCGAGACGTTCGACGGCGGTGTCGAGCACCGACTGGGTCCACATGCGGTCGCCGCGGTAGTGGTCGGCGAGCAGCGCCAGACGGATCGCGGCCGGGTCGACGCCCTCGCGTCGCAGAACCGACACGAACACCAGGTTGCCGCGGCTCTTCGACATCTTCTCGCCGTCGAGGCCGACCATGCCGGTGTGCACGTAGTGGCGGGCGAAGCGTCGCGAATCGGTGAGCGCCTCACCGTGGGCGGCCGAGAACTCGTGGTGCGGGAAGATCAGGTCGTTGCCGCCGCCCTGGATGTCGAACTCGATACCGAGCCGGTTCAGTGCGATCGCCGAGCATTCGATGTGCCAGCCCGGACGTCCCGGACCGAACGGCGAGTCCCACGAAGGCTCGCCCTCCCGCTTCGCACGCCACAGAAGGGCGTCGAGCGGGTCACGCTTGCCGGCACGGTCGGGGTCGCCGCCGCGCTCGGCGAAGAACCGCGCCATGGTCTCCCGGTCGTAGCCGGACTCGTAGCCGAACTGCTCGGTGGCGTCGGTCCGGAAGTAGACGTCGGGGTACTCCGCATCGTCGACGGTGTAGGCGGCACCCGAGGCGAGCAGCTTCTCGACGACCTCGATGACCTCGCCGATCGACTCGACGGCACCGATGTAGTCGCGCGGCGGCAGCACGCGTAGGGCGGTCATGTCATCGCGGAAGAGCTGGGTCTCCCGCGCGCCGAGGTCGCGCCAGTCGACTCCGTCGCGGTCGGCGCGCTCGAACAGCGGGTCGTCGACGTCGGTGACGTTCTGCACGTAGTGCACGTCGTGTCCCTGGTCCCGCAGGACGCGGTTCACCTGATCGAAGGTCAGATACGTGGCGGCATGGCCGAGGTGGGTGGCGTCGTACGGGGTGATCCCGCAGACGTACATGGTGGCGGTCCGTCCGGGGGTCACCGGACGCACCGCACGGTCGGCGGTGTCATAGAGACGAAGGGCAGGCCCCTCGCCGGGTACCTCCGGAAGTTCCACATCGGGCCACGACTGCATGCCGTCCACTGTATTGCCCACGGACCGCGAGGTGTTCACGGCCCGGTCCCAGCCTGCGTGGGCCGGCGACGCGGATCACAGTATGACGTCAGAACGGTGGCCACGGGATCGTCCGGTGCCCCGGCGGGAGTGGCATGGTCTCGCTCTCGGCGATGACGACCGCCCGGACCGTGAGTGCGTCGACCTCGTCGGCGGTGATGTGACGCTGCAGCTCGTCGCGCAGCGTGCACCCGTCGGTCTCCAGCTTCTCCGCAAGTTCGGCAACGTCGGCGACCAGGTGTCCGGGCACCTTCTCCCCCGCCCAACCCCACAGGACGGTCCGGAGCTTGTCTTCGGAGTGCAGGCAGATGCCGTGGTCGATGCCGTAGACACCGCCGTCGAGACCCTCGAGGACGTGGCCGCCCTTCCGGTCGGCGTTGTTCAGGACGACGTCTAGCACCGCCAGGCGCTGGAGTCTCGGGTCGTCGGCGTGGACGAGCACGACGGGTTCGCCGTACGGGTCGTAGGCCTGCAGGACGGCGAAGAAGCCGGTCGGCACCGTGTCGACCGGGCACAGGTCCACCAGGTCGATCCGCGGCTGGTTCTCGACGGGCGGGTGTTCGGTGTTGTCCGGCGTCTGGACCCAGCGCTGGACCATCCCCGGACCGACCGGCCCGTCCCGGTGGATGGTCGTCGGGATGGCACCCCAGCCGAGGGCCTCCGAGATCAGGTACGACGCGACCTCGCGGCCGGCCAACGTGCCGTCCGGGAAGTCCCAGAGCGGGACCTCGCCGCGGATCGGCTTGTACACGCAGCGGACCGACTGTTCGTCGAGCACGGCGTCGCACACCAGGGTGGCGTTGCTCGCCGACGGAATCCGGCCGAGGATGGCCAGCTCACCGTCGCGGAGGATGTCGAGCGATGACACCTCAGTCGGCACCGGGTCCGAGGGCTCGGGTTGCGGACTCGCGGCCTCCGTCGTCAACGACCGTGCCCCTGTCTCACGCCTGCGAGGGTCCGGACGTGCCCGGATCCTCGTCGTCAGGATCCTCCGGGTCGTCGTCGTCCTCGTCGACGAGGAAGCTCGGATCGGTTTGCGCCGCAAGGCTGTTGAACACCTCGGGGTCGATGAAGTCGATCGACTTGCTCAGCTGCGCATCACGCTTGTAGCCGTTGGTGCGAACGCACAGGTGGCCTTCGGGGTCGAGCGGTTCGCTGCACAGCGGGCACGGCTGGCGGCCGGCCGAGATCACCTTCGACGACCGGGCGGCGAATTCCCGTGCGGCCGTGGTGGTCAGGAACACACGCACCGCGTCGGGTCCCTCGTCGGTGTCGTCGAGTACGACGCTCTCGTCGAACTCCCCTTCGGTGATGGCGAGGAGTTCCACGACGACGGCCTCGGACTCGGCGTCCCAGCCCAATCCCATGGTGCCGACCCGGAACTCGGCGTCGACGGGCATGACGAGCGGGCTCAGGTCGCCGACCCGATCGGTCACCGGCGGGATCGGCGTCCCGAACCGGCGATGGATCTCGTCGAGCAGCGCACCGATCCGGTCCGCGAGGATCTGGACCTGCTGCTTCTCGAGCATCACGCTGATGATGCGGGTCTCGTGGACGGCCTGGAGGTAGAACGTGCGGTCACCGGGTTGCCCGATCGTGCCGGCGACGAACCGGTCCGGGCTGCGGAACACGTGGATCGCTCGGGACATCACACCTCCTTGATTGTTGAGTTCATTATCCCGATGTCGCCGGGATCGTCGCAGTGGCACCGGTGTCCCCGCCCACGACGGCGTCGTCGGAGGACTGCTGGTCGTCGCCGGTGGGCGGACGCGGGGTCGGTATCGAGAGCTTCTGGGTGTTGTTGACGGTGTGCACGTACGGACGCGACGAGGCGTAGCGGATCACGCTGATCGACGCCGGTTCGACGACGATGCGCTGGAAGGCGTCGAGATGGCTGCCCATGGCGTCGGCGACGATCGACTTGATGACGTCGCCGTGCGAACACGCGACCCACACCCCGGAACCGTCCGGCCCGCCGTAGACGCGGTCGAGTTCGCGGATGGCGCGCACCGCCCGCGCCTGGACGTCGGCGAGACCCTCGCCGTCGGGGAAGACCGCGGCCGACGGCTGCTGCTGCACGACCTTCCAGAGCGGCTCGGAGAGCAGCTCGGAGATCGAACGTCCGGTCCAGCCGCCGTAGTCGACCTCGGCGAGGTCGTCGACGACGACCTCCGGCGGGCGGTCGCCGTTGGTGCCGAGTGCGGCGAGTAGCGGTGCGACGGTCTCCGCACAGCGGTCGAGCGGCGAACGCACGATCGCCCTGATCTCGGCGAGGTGGTCGCCGAGGCGGCTCACGAGGTCGTCGGCCTGTTCACGGCCCCGGTCGTCGAGGTGGACTCCGGGGCTACGACCGGCGAGCACACCCGAGGTGTTCGCCGTCGAACGGCCGTGCCGGAGAAGGATCACGGTCATGCCACAACCATAGGCATGTGCGCAGGCGACCCGCACACGACGAGGACCGCCGCGAACGTCAGGTCGCGGAGATGGCGCCGGTGGACAGCAGGATGATCAGGAAGACACCGAGGACCACGCGGTAAGCGCCGAACCAGTTCATCGAGTGATTGCTGACGAACTTCAGCAACCAGGCGATGGCGGCATATCCGACGATGAACGCGACGATCGTCGCGACCAGCAACTGGGGCCCGGTGGCCTCCATGCCCTCGCCGCTCGGATTGAACGCGTCCGGGAGGCTGAACAGGCCGGAGGCCGTCACCGCGGGGATGGCCAGCAGGAACGAGAACCGGAACGCGGCCTCGCGTTCGAGGCCGAGGAACAGACCCGCGCTGGCGGTCGCACCCGATCGGGAGACCCCGGGGATCAAGGCCATGCACTGTGCGCCGCCCATCACCAGACCGTCGCGCAGCGTCAGCTTCTCGAGCGGGCGCTGCTTCTTGCCGTAGCGTTCGGCCAGCCAGAAGACACCGGCGAAGACGATCAGCATGATCGCCACCAGCCACAGGTTGCGGCCGGTGGTGCGTATCTGGTCCTTGAGGACGAAGCCGATGATGCCGATCGGGATGGTCGCGAGGATCACATACCAGCCGATGCGGTAGTCGAGGCTGCGCTCCTCCGCGTGGAACAGGCCACGGAACCAGGCCGCGATGATGCGGACGATGTCCTTGGCGAAGAACAACAGTACGGCCGCCTCGGTGCCGAGCTGGGTGACCGCGGTGAACGACGCCCCGGCGTCCTCGCCGAACATCAGTTCCGAGGCGATACGGAGATGCCCGGACGACGAGATCGGCAGGAACTCGGTGAGACCCTGCAGCGCCCCGAGGACGATCGACTGGGTCCAGGTCATGGTGTCGGTCACGGCGCCCGATGCTACGCGGCGACCCGCCCGCCGACCCGGCTCGGCGACACGCGTCGACCCGCCTGAGCATCGCGCGCGACCGGTCACGCAAGATGGGTCCATGCACTCGTCTCGACGACCGCGCCCCCGTCACCAGCCCCCGAGAGGTCTCGCACGGTTGCGGCGCCCGGTCGCCGCGGCGGCGACCCTCGCCGTGGGTGTGGCGATGATCACGGCATGCGGGTCCGACGAATCCGGCACCCCCGACGTCCCGACCGTCGCTCCGGCGACCGCGGTCGAGGCGCCCGCGACCTCCGAGCCGGCCGGCCTGACGGTCCCCGCACCCGCCGGCTCCCGGGCACTCGCCTCCTCGGGTCGCACGGTCGCCGTAGTCTCGCCGGACGGCAGCCGACTGCTCCGCTTCGACGCCGCCACGATGACCGCGCCACCCACCCCGATCCAGGTGCCGGGCCTGACCGCGCTCGCCGCGGACACCGACGGCGGCTACCTCGGTGTCGGACCGGGTTCGCTGGTCGTCGTCGATGCCGAGGGCCGGGCCCGTACCACCGGAATCGACACCGACGAACCGACCGCGGTCGTGCGCGCCGCGTCCGGCGAGATCGTCGTGGGAACCGCCGACGGCCGGGTCCTGATCTACGACGCCGGGTCCGAGAACGGTGAGTTCCAGAAGAAGCACGACCTACGCGAGTTCGTCCGTGTGGACTCGCTCACCGCGGCCCCGGCATCGGCCGAGGGCCTCGACGGCCAGGTCGTCGTCCTCGACCGTGCACAGTCGTCGGTGACCCCGATCGACCCGGGGTCCGGCGAACCCGGGCCCGCGCTGCGTGCCGGCAACGGCGCCACCAACTCGACGGTCGACCGTTTCGGCCGCATCCTGGTCGCGAACACCCGCGACGGCGAGATCCTCGGATTCTACGGGTCACCGCTGGTCATGCGATTCCGCTACCCGGTGGCCGACGGCCCGTACGCCGTAGACTACGACGACACCCGAAACCTGCTCTGGGTGTCGACAACCGGGAACAACGAGGTGGTTGCGTATGACCTGGCCGACGGCGAGCCGACCGAGAAGCAGCGGTTCGCGTCTGTTGTCCAGCCGGACACCATCACCGTCGACGATGCGGGCACCGTCTATGTCCTCTCGGCACGCGACGGCAAACTCCAGGTCGTGCCGCCGCCCGGCACACCACTCGGTGTCACAGCGGTCGAGCCCGGTCGGTGATCGATGACTTCTGACCGACGGCCCCACACGCGGCATTCACGGACCTTCGCCCGCGTCGGCGCGCAGTACCCCGCCGGCTGGGAGGTCACCTCGGAGGACGTCGAGTACATCCTGCTGAAGCTGCCGCCGGACGTCACCCGGGTGACCGCGTCGATGCGTCTCGCGCTCGAGGCCGAGTTCGGCGGCTGGGAGCTGTCGCGGGTCCGCCTCTACTCCGACGGCACACGCAAGATCCTGCTCAAGCGCAAACGTCCGCCGCGCGGGGCCCGCGCGCTCGACGAGAACCGTTCCAGCGACCACGATCCCCGGAGCGCCCAGGCATGCTGACCGCACGAACCGCCACCAGGGTGCTGATCGCACTCAACCGGCGGTGCTATCCCCTGCTGCTCAAGCTGATGTTCCTGCTGCCGCCGGAACGCATCCACCACATCGTCTTCGTGCTGCTGCGCGCGGTGAGCCGGTTCTCCGTCCTCTCCTTCCCGGTGGCCAAGCTGCTGGCCCACCACGATCCGGTCCTGCGTAGCCGTGTGTTCGGTGTGGATTTCCCGGTGCCCATCGGCCTGGCGGCCGGTTTCGACAAGACCGCCGACGCCGTGAACGCCTGGGGGCAAATCGGTTTCGGCTTCGCCGAGATCGGCACCATCACCGGCCAGGGACAGCCCGGCAATCCCCGGCCGCGCCTGTTCCGGCTCCCCGCCGACCGTGCCCTCATCAACCGGATGGGCTTCAACAACCCCGGTGCGTACGTCGCCGCCGAACATCTCAAAGTGGTCCGGCACGGTCCGGTGTCCGCCCCGATCGGCGCCAACATCGGCAAGACCAAGGTGGTTCCGCTCGACGAGGCCATCGACGACTACCGGCTCTCCGCGGGCCTCCTCGGGCCGCTCGCCGACTTCGTCGTGGTCAACGTGAGCTCACCCAACACCCCCGGCCTGCGTGACCTGCAGGCTGTCGACTCGCTGCGGCCGATCCTCGCCGCGGTGCAGGCGGAGGTCCACGTCCCGGTCCTGGTGAAGATCGCACCCGATCTCGTCGACGACGACATCGACGCGGTCGCCGACCTCGCCGTCGAGCTCGGACTGGCCGGCATCGTCGCGACCAACACCACCATCGGCCGCGAAGGTCTGCGGACTCCGGACGCCGAGGTGCGCGAAATCGGTGCGGGCGGACTGTCCGGTGCCCCGTTGGCCGACCGGTCGCTCGCCGTCCTCAAGCGGCTCTACAACCGCGTGGGCGGGAAGATCGCGATTGTCAGTGTCGGCGGCATCGAGACCGTCGACCAGGCCTGGGAACGTATCTGCGCCGGCGCCGATCTGCTCCAGGTCTACACCGGGTTCATCTACGGCGGACCGCTGTGGCTGTACGAGTTGCACTCCGGTCTCGCCGAGCGGGTCCGAGCAGGCGGGTTCGCGTCGATCTCCGACGCGGTGGGTTGCGCCGCCGCCCAGCAGCCCTAGCGAATTGCTCTGACAACAAAGGCGTCCCGACCTCCAGTGGTCGGGACGCCATTGTCGTTGTTCTGCTTCTCAGACGTTCTCGCCGGGCTGTTCGTAGGTGCCGACCAGGGTCGCACGGGCGATCGCGTGGGAGAACAGGTTGAAACCGAGGTAGGCCGGGGTGGCCGCCTCGGGCAGGTTCAGCGACTCGGTGTCGACGGCGTGCACGACGACGAAGTAGCGGTGCGGGCCGTGACCGGGAGGCGGTGCGGCACCGATGTAGCGGCGCAGCGAGGCGTCGTTGGTGAGCGTCACGGCACCGTCGGGCAGGCCCGAGCCGTCCTCATCACCGGCGCCCTCGCGCAGGCTGGTGACCGACACAGGGATGTCGGCGACGGCCCAGTGCCAGAATCCGGACGCGGTGGGTGCGTCGGGGTCGTAGACGGTGACCGCGAAAGACTTGGTCTCCGCGGGGAATCCGGACCAGCTCAGCTGCGGTGACAGGTCATCTCCACCCGCGCCCATGATTCCGCTCACCTGACCGTTGGCCAGCGGCGAGCCGTCGGTGAGGCTTTCCGAGGTCAGCGTGAAACCGGGCAGACTCGGTAGCGGGGAGTACGGGTCGAAGGACGACATGTGTTCACCTTTCTGACGTTTCGCGCATCGGAACGATCTGTCCAACACTCTATGTGAGCGTTCAGCTGTGGAGCAGGAAGTGTTCGAACACCTTGGTGCCGAACAGAACCGCGTCGACCGGCACCCGCTCGTCGACTCCGTGGAAGAGCGCCGCGAAGTCGAGGTCGGGCGGCAGTTGCAGCGGCGCGAAGCCGAAGCACCGGATCCCCAGCTTGGCGAACGCCTTGGCGTCGGTGCCGCCGGAGAGCATGTAGGGCACCGTCTTTCCCAGCTCGTCGTGGGCGAGGATGGCGTTGTTCATGGCGTCGACGAGGTCGCCGTCGAACGTCGTTTCATACGAATCGAGGTGGGTGATCCACTCACGGGTCACATTGGGCCCGATGAGCTCGTCGATCTCCTTCTCGAAGGCCTTCTGCCGTCCGGGCAGCACGCGGCAGTCGATGACGGCTTCGGCTTTCTGCGGGATGACGTTGGCCTTGTATCCGGCCTTGAGCATGGTCGGGTTGGCGGTGTCGCGCAGCGTCGCGCCGATGATGCGGGCGAGATTGCCGAGCTTGAACAGCGACGTCTCCAGATCGGGTGCGTCGGGGCTGAAGTCCAGTCCGGTCTCGACGCTCACCTCGGCGAGGAACTGACTCACCGACTCCGTCATCACGAGCGGGAAGGTGTGCCGACCGATCCGTGCCACGGCCTCGGCCACCTCGGTCACCGCGTTGTCGGCGTGCAGGAATGAGCCGTGACCTGCACGGGCCTCTGCGGTGAGTCGCATCCAGCCCAGGCCCTTCTCCGCCGTCTCGACGAGGTACAGGCGCTTCTGGGTGCCGTCCGGTCGGTCGACGGTCAGGGAAAAGCCACCCACCTCGCCGACCGCCTCGGTGATCCCCTCGAACAGGTCGGGGCGGTTCTCGACGAGCCAGTGGGCGCCCCAGGCGCCGCCGGCCTCCTCGTCGGCGAGGAAGGCGAAGACGATCTCCCGCGGCGGGACCGTACCGTCGCGCTTGAACTGGCGGGCCAGCGCGAGCGCCATGCCGGCCATGTCCTTCATGTCGACCGCACCGCGTCCCCAGATGTAGCCGTCCTTGACCGCTCCGGAGAACGGGTGGACGCTCCAGTCCGCCGGTTCGGCCGGCACCACGTCGAGATGGGCGTGGATCAGGAGCGCACCACGGTCGGAATCGGGAGGTCCCGCGAGCCGTGCGAAGACGTTCCCTCGGCCCGGACGACCCGATTCGACGTACTGTGTGGTGTATCCCACTTCCTCGAGTTGCTGCGCCACCCATTTGGCGCACTCTTCCTCGCCTTTCGTGGTTTCCGGCTCCCCCGTGTTGGAGGTGTCGAACCGGATCAACCGGCTGACGAGATCGACTACTTCAGTGGTCGCAGACTGTGAAGACACCCCTCACTCCTACGGGATTTGGGATACACGGGCAACCTCGGTTAGTGTTATCCCGCTGCCGCGAGATGGCGGGGAGAAATCCCCACCGGAGCAACGCAGCAAAGCAAGTCCGAGTGGCGGAATGGCAGACGCGCTAGCTTGAGGTGCTAGTGTCCTATTAACGGACGTGGGGGTTCAAGTCCCCCCTCGGACACCGCAGAACAACGAGAAAACCCCCGGCTCCGGCCGGGGGTTTTCTCGTTGGTTCACCCTGATCGGAGGTCAGGTGCCGGCGGTCTCCAGCAACGAACCCCAGGCGCGCGAGTACGGCAGGGCGATGGAGTTCTCCACGAAGGCCTGCAGGATGGCGCGTCGCAGCCGGCGCTGCACGGCCCACTGCCCGTTCGGCTTGGTCTTGACCGTCAGGCGCAGGACGACCTGATCCGGGGACACCTCCTGCACACCGAGCATCTCGATGGCTCCGAGGATGTCGGTGTCGTCCTCCTCGACAGCCAGACGTGCCGCCTCGGCGGCGACCCGCTGCGCCTTGTCGATGTCGGCGCCCGGCGCAACCGGGGTGTCGACGCGTGCGACCGCGAACTCCTGGCTCATGTTGCCGACGCGGGCGATCTCGCCGTTGCGGACATACCAGAGGGTGCCGTCGATGTCGCGGAGCGTGGTGACGCGCAGACCCACGGTCTCCACCTCGCCGATGGCCTCGCCGAGGTCGACGATGTCGCCGACCCCGTACTGGTCCTCGAGGAGCATGAACACCCCGGTGACGAAGTCGCGGACCAGATTCTGGGCACCGAAGCCGATCGCCAGACCGACGATTCCGGCCGAGGCGATGAACGGCGCGATGTTCACGCCGAGGACACTCAGCACCGACAGCACCACCCAGACGAGCAACACGATCGACACCGTCGACTTCAACACCGAACCGATGGTGGCGGCCCGCTGCGCGCGCCGGGCGGCGATCTGGGCGCTGCGTTCGGTCGTCACCGTCTTGGGCCGCAGACCGCGCATGAGGGTCGCTCCACGCGGCTTCTCACCGTCCCGCGAGCGTGGACGGGTCGCCCGGTCGATGGTGCGGTGAATGGCGAAACGCACGACGAGTGCGGCCAGGATGTAGGCCGCGATGCGGATCGGATTCTCGATGATCCATTCGCGATTCGTCTCGGTCCATTCGAAGGCCAGGTTCTGAATGGTCATGACCCCGACCGTACGGACGTTGAATTCGTTGTCCAGTCGGGATCGACCCGAGAGCGTCGGTGTCGACGCCGAAAACCGTTGTCAGCCTGCGCGGAAGGTGACGACGTTCTGATCGAGGATCATCCGGTCCTGCTGTGTGGAGACGGTCACACCGGGCGCCATCTCGAGCGGTACACCGGTGCCCTCCGAGGCGTCGAAGGCGGCGGTGCCGGCCACTCGGCCGGTGATCGTGAACAGGTCGGTGACACTCGGCACACCCTGGGACATCAGGAACGACGGCCCGTTCATGACGTGGACGTGCAGGTGGGGTGCGACCGAGTTGCCGGTGTTGCCGACCTTGCCGATGACCTCGCCGCGTCGTACCCGGTCCCCCGGCTCGAATCGCACCGAACCGGGTTGCATATGGGCGTAGTTCACGAAGAACCCGTCGCCGATGTCGAGGACGAGGTTGTTGCCGTCGGCCTCGGCGATCGGCAGGTTCGCGGGGAACTCCCCCGGTACCTGTTCGGGCAGGTCGTTGCGGCTGGCGACGACGGAGCCGTCGGCGACGGCGAGCACGTCGTCGCCGAAGATCCGGTAGCTCGCCGGGTTCCTGGCCTCACCGACGAAGATCTTGCCGTCGGGTCCGGCCTGCTCCCAGTCCACCGCGTATCGCTGGGCGACGACGGGAGCGCCGTCCAACGGCAGGATCGCGCGCGTGTGCCGGACCGCGTCGCAGCAGGCGTCGGCGGCGATGTAGTGCTCGCCGATCAGGGGCGGACCCAGGACGGGGACAACACCGTCGTTCACCTCGACCTCCGCGATCCGCTCGGTGGTCTCCCGCATCTCCGGCGGCGCCCCGTCGGCACGGACCGAGATCTCGTGGACGAGCTTCGTCGGCGCCGCTCCCTCGAACTCCAGATGCAGGAACAGGACGCCGTTCTGCCCCGGTGCGAGCACGTCCGAGTATCCCTCGGGCGCACCGGGTCTCGGCGGGACGGAGGGCGCCCCGGTGGGCTTGAGCCGTTCCCCGACATCGGCCTGGTCGAGGCCGAGCAGCTCGGGGGTACCGTCCGCCCCTGCGTCGAGCGCCTTGACGCCGGTGATGGTCACCGGGGTGCGCATGAAGTTGGTCAGCGACACCTCGTAGACGAGGTGATCGGAGCCGTCCGACCCGGCGAACGGCGTCGGAGCGAACATCACCGACCCAACGACCGGGGTGAGGACCGGGTCGGGCGGAACCGGTACCGCCGTACCATCTCCGTTTTCCTCGCCGCCGCCACAGGCGGACAGGACGAGCGCTGCGCACACCCCGAGGACCGCGAATGGACGTCGTGGTGTGTACATGTGCGTTCCTCCGCGGCCGCGCCGACGGCGATCCGCCCCGGCTTCCTGCGTCGGATACTAGGGATACCCGGGGCGACGCGCCGCTCCCCTCCGCACACCGGGCACAATTGTGACGTGACCCAGCGCCTGTTCTTCGACTGCGACACCGGCATCGACGACTCGGTCGCACTTCTCTACCTGCTGGCGCGCGCCGACGTCGACCTCGTCGGCATCGCCTCGACGGCCGGCAACGTCCCCGTCGACGTGGTCACCACCAACAACCTCGCCTGGCTCGAACTCTGCGGCCGCCCGGAGGTCCCCGTGCACGTCGGGCCGGCCGCGCCGCTCGTCGCCGAACTCATGACGACCGAGGACACGCACGGACCGCTGGGGGTCGGTCACGCGGCGCTGCCCACCCCGACCAGCACGCCGAGCCACCTCGACGCCCCGGATGCGTGGATCGAGGCGTCGCGCACGCACGACGGAGAACTGGTCGGGCTGGTGACCGGTCCGCTCACCTCGCTGGCGACCGCGATCCGCCGGGACCCCGCACTGCCCGCCCGCCTCCACCGCCTCGTGATCATGGGCGGGGCCTTCCACACCCACGGCAACACGACGCCGACCTCGGAGTGGAACGTCGCCGTCGACCCGGAGGCCGCCGCCGAGGTCTTCGCCGCATTCGGTACCGACGGCGCGCCGGAGCCCATCGTGTGCGCGCTGGATCTCACCGAACAGGTCGTGCTGACCCCCGGCCACGTGGTGCGCCTGTCCGCCGCAGCGGGGAGTTCGCCCCTGGAACGCCCTGACCCGGGCGACGAACGGGGTCTGCGCTCGGTCGCGGACAACGAGATCATCCGGCACCTCACCGACGCCCTGCGCTTCTACTTCGAGTTCCACCACGACCACGACGAGGGTTACATCGCCCACCTCCACGACCCGTTCGCGGCGATGGTGGCCTTGAACCCCGACCTCGTCACGACCATCCCGGCGCGGGTCGACGTCGAACTCGTCGGCACCCTCACCCGCGGCATGACGGTCGCCGACGAACGCTGGATGTCGCCGCTCGGCCCGAACGCCCGGATCGCCACCGCCACCGACCTCGACGCCGTCTTCCACGACCTGATCGAGACGATCGGCGCCTTCGTCCGAAACCTCAGGCACGCACCCGCATAGGGTCGAACCGTGAGGCGACTCGGCTCAGATCGCCGACTTCACCTACCTGTTGTCGAAAGCGTCGACGATGCGCTGCGCGGCGAGTGCCGGCGTCAACACACCTTCGCGCAGCTCGTCCTCGACCTCGTCGCGGATGTCGCGGACGCTGGGCGACTCCGCGAGCCTGCTGAGCACGATGTCGTGGACCATCGACCACGTCCAGTCGATCTGCTGCTGGTTGCGGCGGGCGGTGAACTCGCCGGCCTCCCTGAGGGTCTGGTTGTGCTTGACGACCGTGTTCCAGAACTCGTCGACGCCGGTCTTCTCGATCGCGCTCATCGTCAGGACCGGCGGCGTCCACAGGGCGTCGTGCGGATAGATCAGCCCGAGCGCGTTGCGAAGTTCGCGCGCCGCACCCTTCGCCTCGTTGAGGTGCTTGCCGTCGGCCTTGTTCACCACGACCACGTCGGCGAGTTCCAGGACGCCCTTCTTGATGCCCTGCAACGAATCCCCGGTGCGGGCCAGCGTCAGGAAGGTGAAGGTGTCGACCATGTTGGCGACGGTGACCTCGGACTGCCCGACGCCGACGGTCTCCACGAGCACGACGTCGAAGCCGGCGGCCTCCACGAGCACGATCGACTCACGGGTCGCCTTGGCCACACCGCCGAGCGTGCCCGACGTCGGCGACGGCCGGATGTAGGCGTTCTTCTCCGTCGACAGGCGGCCCATACGGGTCTTGTCACCGAGGATCGACCCGCGGGTGCGTGTCGAACTGGGGTCGACGGCGAGAACCGCCACCTTGTGCCCGAGCTCGACCAGGTGCATGCCGAGCGCTTCGATGGTCGTCGACTTGCCAACGCCCGGAACGCCGGTGATGCCGACCCGGAACGAGTTGCCCGCGTGCGGGGTCAGCTTCAGCAGCAATTCCTGGGCGGCGGCCCGATGATCGGGGCGCTTGGATTCCACCAGGGTGATCGCGCGCGCCAGGTCGGCGCGGCGATCGGCCAGGACGGCATCGGCCAACGCGTCGACGTCGACCCGACGCCGAGGACTGTCCGCCATCAGTTCGCGGCCACCCCGGGCAGCTCCAGGCCGAGGGTGTCGGCGAGCTTGCCGATGAGCTCCACGGCCGAGTCGGCGATGACCGATCCGGGCGGGAAGATCGCGGCGGCGCCGGCCTCGTAGAGCTCGGCGAAATCGCCCGGCGGGATGACACCGCCGACGACGATCATGATGTCCTCGCGCCCCACTTCCTTGAGCGCCTCCCGCAGGGCGGGAACCAAGGTGAGGTGACCGGCTGCCAGCGAGGACACACCCACCACGTGCACGTCGTTGTCGGCGGCCTGGGCGGCCACCTCCTCCGGCGTGGCGAACAGCGGGCCCACGTCGACGTCGAAGCCGAGGTCGGCGAACGCCGTCGCGATGACCTTCTGGCCGCGGTCGTGGCCGTCCTGACCCATCTTGGCGACCAGCACGCGCGGCTGGCGGCCCTCGGCCTCGGCGAACTGGCGCACTGCCTCGATGGCCGCGTCGATGTTGCTCACCTCGCCTGCCTCATGTCGGTACACCCCGCTGATCGTCTTGATCTCGGCCTGATGGCGACCATAGACCTTCTCGAGCGCCTCGGAGATCTCCCCGACCGTCGCCTGATGACGCGCAGCCTCGATGGCCAGGGCCATCAGGTTGTTCTCCATGCCACCCTCCGACGACGCCGCGGCGCGGGTCAGGTCGGCCAGGGCCGCCTCGACCGCAGCGGAATCACGCTGCTTGCGAAGGGTGTTGAGCTTCTCGAGCTGCTCGGCGCGCACCTTGGAGTTCTCGACCTTGAGGACCTCGATCTCCTCGTCGTCGGCCACCTGGTACTTGTTCACGCCGATCAGCGGCTGCTGACCCGAGTCGATACGGGCCTGGGTGCGGGCCGCGGCCTCCTCGATGCGCAGCTTCGGCAGACCCTCGTTGATGGCCTGCGTCATGCCGCCGGCCTCTTCGACCTCGCGGATGTGCTTGCGCGCCTTCTGCGCCAGCTGGTGGGTCAGCGTCTCGACGTAGTTCGAGCCGGCCCACGGGTCGATCGGGCGGGTGGTACCCGACTCCTGCTGCAGCAGCAGCTGGGTGTTGCGCGCGATACGGGCCGAGAAGTCGGTCGGCAGGGCGATCGCCTCGTCGAGCGCGTTGGTGTGCAGCGACTGGGTGTGACCCTGGGTCGCCGCCATCGCCTCGACACAGGTGCGGGCCACGTTGTTGAACACGTCCTGCGCGGTCAGCGACCAGCCCGAGGTCTGCGAATGCGTGCGCAGCGACAGCGATTTGGCGTTCTTCGGACCGAACTCGGCGACGAGCTCGCTCCACAGGAGACGCGCCGCGCGCAGCTTGGCCACCTCCATGAAGAAGTTCATGCCGATGCCCCAGAAGAAGGACAGACGCGGAGCGAACTTGTCGATGTCGAGACCGGCCTCGAGACCGGCGCGGATGTACTCGACGCCGTCGGCCAGCGTGTAGGCCAGCTCCAGGTCGGCGGTCGCGCCGGCTTCCTGGATGTGGTAGCCGGAGATCGAGATCGAGTTGAACTTCGGCATCTTCTGGCTGGTGTATTCGAAGATGTTCGAGATGATCCGCATCGACGGCTTCGGCGGATAGATGTAGGTGTTGCGGACCATGAACTCTTTGAGGATGTCGTTCTGGATGGTCCCCGCCAGCTTCTCCGGCGGCACTCCCTGCTCCTCGGCCGCCACGACGTAGAGCGCCAGGATCGGCAGCACCGCACCGTTCATCGTCATAGACACCGAGACGTTGCCCAGGTCGATGCCGTCGAAGAGCTGACGCATGTCGAGAATCGAGTCGATCGCCACACCGGCCATGCCGACGTCGCCGGCGACGCGCGGGTGGTCGGAGTCGTAGCCGCGGTGGGTTGCGAGGTCGAAGGCCACCGACAGACCCTTCTGGCCGGCCGCGAGGTTGCGGCGGTAGAAGGCGTTGGACTCGGCGGCGGTCGAGAAGCCCGCGTACTGGCGGATCGTCCACGGCTGGTTCACGTACATCGTCGGGTACGGGCCACGGATGAACGGCGCCTCACCCGGAACCGAGTCGAGCGGGTACGGGTGCTCGGCGTCGTCGAGGATCGCGTTCCGGTCGGTGCGGGTGTACACCGGCGCGACGTCGATCTGCTCGGGGGTGTTCCAGGTGACCTGGTCGACCGAGTAGCCGTGCGCCGACGCCAGTTCCTCGGTGACGGGCGCGCCCGGTCCGGCTGCTGCCGCCGTCGTTCCGTCGGTGAGCTCGACCCCGGCGAAGCTCGGGATCGACCGGCCCGAGTTGGATTGTGACAGTTTGGGTTCGGTCTGGGTCATGCCGTCGCTCCCGAGGTTGAGAGAAGCTGATCGAGGAGTTCGGAGAGCGTGCTCACCGCGTCGATGCCGACACGCAGCGAACCGTCCGGACGATCGCCGGACTCGGGCCATTCCCGGTCCGGGCCGGCGAGCAGGACCTTCGCGAGACCGGCCGCGCGGGCGGCGGCGAGGGCCGCCGGACCTTCGTCGGCGTAGCGGGCCTTGGTGCCGCAGATGACCGCGATCGGGGTGTTCGCACCGGCAACCGCGTCGCCGATCCTGTCGGCGGTCAGCGGACCCGGGTTGACGACGGTGATGCCGCCGGCACCCAGCAGGTTGGCCACGAACGTGGTGCGACCGTTGTGTTCGGCGACGCTGCCCAGCGGGATGAGCAGGACCGACGGGCGCGTACCCTGCTCGGCGAGCACCACATCGGACCGGTCGCGCAGTGCTTCGAAGGCACGGCCGACACGGGCCAGCTTCGGGGTTCCGGTGACCACGTCGGTCACGTTCGACGCCGGGACGCCCTGGGCGTCGGAGAGGGCCCGCTCGTCGATGTTCGGGAACTCGTTGACACCGGTGACCGAGATGCGACGGTGCGCGACCTCGGCGTCGCGGCGGGCCAGCGAGGCCTCGACCTTCTCGGCGATCCAGCCGTTGTCCAGGGCGGCGCGGTAGCCACCGGCGGCCTCGACCTCGGTGAAGACGGCCCAGGCGTTGGCGGCGAGGTCGTCGGTCAGCGACTCGACGAACCACGAACCGCCGGCCGGATCGAGGACTCGTCCGATGTTGGACTCCTCGAGCAGCAGCAGCTGGGTGTTGCGGGCGATGCGGCGTGAGAAGGACGCACTCGAGGTGCGCTTGTCGGTCGGGATCGTCGCGTCGTAGGCCAGGACCGTCAGCTGGTCGGCGCCGCCGACACCCGCGCCGAAGGCGGCGATGGTGCTGCGCAGCATGTTGACCCACGGGTCACGCTGGGAGTACATCGACAGGTCCGTGACGCCGTGGGTGATCGCCCCACCGGCGTCGGGTGCACCGACGACCTCGGCCACACGGGCCCAGATCTTGCGCAGCGCACGGAACTTGGCGATCGTCGCGAACTGGTCGTCGTCGGCCGAGACACCGAAGGTGATCTGGTTCAGGGCCGCCTCGGCGGACAGGCCGGCGGCGGTCAGGTCACGCAGGTGCGCCACCGCGGCGGCCACCACGAGGGCGAGTTCGAGGCCGTTGTCGGCACCTGCGGTTGCGAAGTCGCTGCCGTCGACGCGGAAGGTCCGGACCCCGACGGGGAGGTTCGACGCGGCAAGCGCCGTGGCCTCGTCGGCGTCGACCGTGGCCCGGCCGGAGAACGCCGCGGTCAGCGGCGAGAGCCCGAAGGAATGCGTGGTCGCCGCGGTGGGATCGGCGGCGACCGGTGCGGCCTGCGCCTTCTCCTTGAGCGCCAGCAGTTCCCGGGCGGCGGCGATGCCCGCGGTGCCGGCGTCGAGCGTCACCGGCACGAGGTCGAGGTAGACGCCGCGCAGGACGGTGGCGAGGTCGGTGACACCGAGACCGCCACCGGGCTTGCCGACGGACAGCCAGAGTCCGCTGGTGCCGTTGGTCATCGCCTCGAGAACGAGTTCGTTGACGTCCTCGGCCGGGGTCTCGTCGTCGCCGAACCGCTCGGTGACGCGCCACCCGGTGGTCACGTCACGGGCGGGATCGGCGCCGCGGACGAACGGGAACCGGCCCGGCAGGCCGGGTTCGGTCGTCTCGTCGCGACGTGTGTACAGCGGCCGGATGGTCAGCCCGTCGGCGGTGTCGGTCGAGAGCAGGGCCTCCGGTGTATCCGGGAGCTCGTCGACGTCCACCCGACGCGATTTCGCCAGAACGGCCGCGGCGGCCTTCGACCACGCCTGGTAGGCGCCGTCGAGATCTGACTCGGGTTTGGGCTGGTCAGTTTGCTGTGGCATGTGGGGAAGCACACCTCCGTGAATGCTCTGTGCGAGCGCGTACACGACCTTAGCCGATCGCTCGCTCGGCCCATCACCGAGGTCGGCGTGAAATGGACCACGCAACGGGTGCGAGCAGGTCGCGACGTCGAGGCGCCCCGTGCAGTCCGGAGTAGAGTGTCCGGGTGCCCGAGCCTGCTCCCGCCACCGAGGTGACACCCGACGCGACGGGCAGCCGACGCCGCGTCACCTTCGACCGGCGGGTCGTCCGGCGCGCACTCGTCGCAGCGGCGGTCGTGGCCCTGGTCCTGCTCGGCTCCTACTTCATCCCGCTCCCCTCGATCGGCAGCGTCCGCGCCTGGGGCGACGACCTCGGTCCGGCCTTTCCGTGGCTGTTCTTCACGGCGTACGCCGTTGTCACGATCGCCCCGATCCCCCGCTCGACCTTCACCGTCATGTCCGGGATCTTCTTCGGCCCCGTCGTCGGCTTCGTGGGCGCGATGATCGCGTCGTCGATCGCGGCGGTCGCGGCCTTCGGACTCGTGCGTGTGCTCGGCCGCGACCGGGTGCGACCGTTTCTCAAGAAGCCGGTCGTCAAGGCCGTCGAGTACCGCCTGGAACGGCGCGGTTGGCTGGCCGTCGGCTCGCTCCGCCTGATCGCGGCCTGTCCGTTCTCCGTCGCCAACTACTGCTCGGCCTTGTCTTCGGTACGGCCACTGCCGTTCACCGTGGCGAGCATCATCGGCATGGCCCCCGGAACCGCGGCGGTGGTGATGCTCGGCGATTCGCTGACCGGCGACACCAACCCCGCGCAGCTTCTGATCAGCGGAGCACTCTTCGCGGTCGGGATCGCCGGACTGGTCCTCGACGCTCGGTTGCCGGTGACCACCGGAATCCCTCAACCTCCCGGACTTGAGAAGGACGAATCAAGTTCTGATGATTGATCGGTCCAGCCAAAAGGCTTGATCAGTCCTGATCAAGCCAGTAGGCTTGTGTGATGTTCGTCATGACCGTCGACCAGCGCGGCAGCCGCACCGACATCGATCGCGTCGAAGCCGTGCTCGACCGGCTGCGCACCATCGACTCGGTTCGCCCCTTCGAGCGCACCGCGGGCGACGAGATCCAAGGCGTCCTCGACGACCCGGTGACCCTCGCACAGCTCGCCGTCGAACTGACCGCCGACGGTCACTGGAGCGTCGGCATCGGAACCGGCGACGTCGAACAGCCGCTCCCCGCCTCGACCCGCGCAGGCCGCGGAGCCGCTTTCCTCTACGCCCGGGACGCGGTCGAGGCGGCCAAGCGGCAACGCATACCGCTGTGTGTACGCGGCCCCGATGCCCGATGGTGCCGCCACGCACAAACCGCCGGCCGGCTGATCAGCGACATCGTCGCCACCCGAAGCGCTGCCGGCATCGAGGCGGTGGCACTCATGCGGCGAGGACTCACCCAGGCCGACGCGGCGGGCGTCCTCGACATCTCACCCCAGGCCATGAGCCAACGACTCCGCGCCGCCGGCTGGGATCTGGAACCCGATTCGCTGGACCTCCTCGCCGATGCACTCGCCGAGGCCGACCGCCTCCACGCCGTCGAGCAGGCGCCGGACGGGGAGGTCGCGCGATGACCGGGATCGCCCTCGTCCTGCTCGTGCTGACCGCCATCGCACCTGTGGGGTGGCTCGGGGTGGAGCGGCTCATGCGTGACCGCGCACTCGACGGTCTCACCGTGCCGCCGTCGGCGACGATCGTCCACGCCGTCGGACTCACGATTCTGCTGGGACTCGCCGGGGCGACGGCGGTCGTCGCCGCCACCGCCGGACCCGCAGCCGGGTTCCCCGCCGCGGCGGCGACGGTGATCGCGGCCGTGGCTGCGGTCACGGGTGGTGGCCCGGTGGTGCGGGCGGTCCTCAAACTGGGTGGTGTCCGGGCGAACCCGACGCCGACGCCTGACCCGGAGAGCCCCGATGACACCGAGACCCCGGACGACGCAGATACCGAACAGTCCGACCCGAACGAGGTAGGACCACTCCGGGGCGGCCGCGTCATCGGTCATCTCGAGCGGCTGGCCGTCGTCACGACGCTGATGGCCGGATGGCCGGAGGGTCTGGCGATCATCCTGGCGGTGAAGAGCCTCGCGCGCTATCCCGAACTACGTGCGCCGCAGGCGTCGGAGCAGTTCATCATGGGCACCTTCGCCTCGGTGCTCTGGGCGATCGGCCTCGCCGGGATCGCACACCTGGTCACCACCTGACGGCCGGTCTAACCCGGGGTGGTTCCGGTCTCCTCGATCGCGGCGCCGAGCGACGCATGACGTGACGACCGGCCCACACCGGTGCCGATCTCGGGGGCGACGGGTTTGCGGGCCACCGCCTCGGCCTCGGCAACGGCCTGCGCGACCTTGGGATCGGATGCCAGCGAGAACCAGTCCTCGGTCTCCGACTCGTCGACCTGTGAGGGCGGCGAGTCGGTCGGCTCGTACCGGAACACCCCGTCGTCGCCCTGGATGCCGAAGGACTTCGCGAAACCCTGGAGCGCCGAACCGAAATCGGAGGGCACCACCCAGACCTTGCTGCCCTCCCCCTTCGCCATCTCCGGCAACTGCTGGAGGTATTGGTAGGCAAGGAGTTCCGGGGTCGGCTTGGCCGCCTTGATCGCCGCGAAGGTCTTCTCGATGGCCTTCGCCTCGCCCTGCGCGTTCAGGTAGGCCGCCGCACGATCACCCTGGGCACGCAGGATGCGCGACTGCCGCTCCGCCTCGGCGGCGAGGATCGCGGCCTGCTTGGCACCCTCGGCGGCGAGGATCTGCGACTGCTTGTTGCCCTCGGCGGTCTTGATCGCCGACTCACGCTGACCTTCTGCGGCCAGGATCGTCGCGCGCTTCTCGCGATCGGCCTTCATCTGCTTCTCCATCGACTCCTGGATCGACGGCGGAGGCATGATCGACTTGAGTTCGACGCGGGCGACACGCAGGCCCCAACGGCCGGTCGCCTCGTCGAGCACTCCGCGCAGCTGCCCGTTGATGGAGTCGCGAGAGGTCAGGGTCTCTTCGAGGGTCATACCGCCGACCACGTTGCGCAGGGTGGTGATGGTGAGCTGCTCGACGCCGGCGATGTAGTTGTCGATCTCGTAGACGGCCGACCGCGGATTGGTCACCTGGAAGTAGACGACAGTGTCGATGGACAGGGTGAGGTTGTCCTCGGTGATCACCGGTTGCGGCGGGAAGGACACGACTCGTTCACGGATGTCGACCCGCGCGCGAATCCGGTCGATGAACGGCAGCAGCAGCGTCAACTGCCCTGACACGGTGCGCGTGTAGCGGCCGAGACGTTCGATCACCGCGGCCTCCGCCTGCGGGATCAGGGCCACCGATTTGACCAGTACCACCGCCACGAGCAGGACCAGCAGTACCACCACCACCAGGCCGAAGATCTGGAAATCGTCCACAATTCACCTTTCTCGCGAACCGTCGAGCAGGTCGGGTCGAGCTATCAGACGTGCCACACCACCGCGGTCGCACCGTCGATCTCGACGACGGTCACATGGGTTCCGGGTTCGAGCACCTGTGCGGGATCGACCGACCGCGCCGACCAGATGTCACCGCCGATCTTCACGCGGCCGTCGTCGCCGTCGACCGTCTCGGTGACGACCGCCGGCTGCCCCTCCAGGGCCTCGGTGTTCATCAGTACAGAGGGGCGATTGAGCATGTGGCGCTTGGCAACCGGGCGCACCGCGACGAGCAGCAGCATCGACACCGCGGCGAACACCAGGCCGTCCACCCAGAGGGGCGGCTCCCACACGAAATCCACACCGGCCGCGGCCAAGGCACCACCGGCCAACATGAGCAGCACCAGTTCGCCACCGAACATCTCCGCGACCACCAGGACGATCGCGGCCGCCAACCACAGCAGGGCGCTCATGTGTCCAGTCTGCCAGAGATGTCCGAGCAGCCTCGGCGCGTTCGATGCGCGAGCGCGCGGATCCGACGCTAACCGGCCTCTTCGGCCGCGGTGACGAAGTCGATCAGTTCCTCCACCGATCGCAGGAGTGGCACTTCGAGGTCGCGGAAGCTGCTGACCCCGCCCAGCACCCGGCGCCAGCCGTCCCGCGGGTCGCCCCAGCCGAGCTCGGCACACACCCCGGTCTTCCAGTCGGTGCCGCGCGGGATCGTCGGCCAGGCCCGGATCTTGACCGAGGCGGGCTTCACCGCCTCCCAGACGTCGATGTAGGGATGCCCGCACACCAGCACGTGCTCGCCGACCTCTGCGGTGAGGTGGGCCTCTTTCGAACCGGCCACGAGATGGTCGACGAGAACGCCCGCGCGACGATGCGGCGCGGGCTGGAACTCGGCGAGCGCCTCGTCGAGGTTGTCGAGACCGTCGAGGCTCACCACGACCACGCCCTCGGCCCGCAGGTCGTCGCCCCACACCCGTTCGAGCAACGTCGCATCGTGCACGCCCTCGACGAAGATCCGGCTGGCACGTGCGGTGCGCGCGCGGGTGCGCGGCGCGGCGCGCGAACCGGACGCCGTCGTCGCCGGTTTCTGGGGGCCGCGCGTGCGCGGCTTGACGAGGGTCACGGTGCGGCCGTCGATCAGGAAGGCGCCGGGGTTCATCAGGAACACGCGGGTCCGGCCGTGCCGGTCCTCGAGGCGCACCAGGTCACCGGCGTAGCTCTTCTCGAGCCCGACGACGGCACCGCAGAAACCGGTGGCGGCGTCCTCCACGACCAGGTCACGTTCGGCCGCGACCTCCACCGGACGCGGCTTGGTCCGGCGTGGCTGAGACAGCACATCGCGCCCGTACCGGTCATCCATCGCGTTCCACCTCTTCGGTTCCTGGACATCTGCGCCCAACACCGTAAGCGCCCGGGCCCCCGGCGGCGGGTAGCCACGCCCGGCGCCCGTTCCGGGGCCGGCGGTATCGTTGTTCCTTGATGAATCGCAGCGACATCCTCCCCTCCACCGTCGCGTGGCCGACCTGCGCCCTGGGCGCGTGGGCAGCGGCGTGGCTCACCGGCCGCTGCTCCCCCGACGACGTGATCGAGGCGCTCGCCGAATCAGCCGACCGGCATGAGGTGTCGACCGAACAGTCCACGTCCGCAACGGGATCCGGGAACGGCATGGTGAACCTGCTGGGTTCCCTGAAACCGGCCCGGCAGCTGATGGTGCGCCTGCCCTCCACCGGCGATCCGCAGGGCCTGCCACCGCATCCCGCGACAGCGAAAGCGCTGGTCGCCGGTGAGGTACTCCTCGTCGACGACTCCGACACGGCCGGTACCCTCGCACTCGTCCCCGAGTTTTCCACTCTCGGCGTCGATCCCCCGTACGTGACGTGCCGGTGGACGACCTTCCGGTATGCGGATCGGCTGGACCTCGCCCACCTCGTGTCGTCCGGGCCGTCCGCCGGTGACCTGGAATACGATCTCCGGCAAGCCGTTCGCGATGCCGCGTCGATCATCGGCGGGCTCGGCGGACGCCGGTCGGTCGACGCCGGCGACCTCCGCAAGGAACTCGCGGCCCTCACCGCCCGGCATCGCGTCGCCCTGCCCCCACATGCGCTCGACACCCGCTCGACGCGCCTGATCGACACCGCCGCCCAGGTCGAGGCGATCGTCGATCTGGCGGGCGCCCGCCGCATCGAGATCGGCGACACTGCGGGGCAATGGGATTCGGGCGACTCCGCCCTGCGCGGGTTGCAGACGCTCACCCGGACCGCACGGGCGGCCGCGGTCAATCACACGATCGGTGAGCTGCTCCGCCGCTGATCTGCGAGCGGTACGTGTCAGATCGGCTCGGACCAGGTCCGGCGCCGCGGTGGCCGGTCGGAGACGAGGCCGTACATCGTGATGCCGTTCCAGTCCTCGACTGCGAACTCGTTGGCACCCCAGACCTCGGTGTAGTAGCGACGCAGAGTCTCCGAACCCGTCCATGCGTAGTACGGACGCGATGCCGCCGTACAGAACCGTTCGATCTCGCGCATCATGCCGATCGTGGCCCGGCCGCCGCGTTCGGATTGCGCCACGACCCCGATCCGGAGGTTGACCGCGTCGTCCGCCGGAGGCGCGAGCTTCGAACTGGTCAACAGCTAAGCGATGCGTTCGCGCACCCCGGGGACGGTCGCGACCGCGGCGAAGTCGGCCGGCGTCAGCGGCGGCTTGCCGTCGACGGCCAGATCGGCGTCGTGCGGCTGGAACACCAGCAATCCGACGAGACGTACGCCGCGCCGGGCACCGACGACGCATTTCACGTTCAGCAATGGTCGCACGAGGATTTCCGCCAACCATTTCCGCAGAGAGCGGTCGGCCATGTGTTCCCCGAGCAGCCACGAGTACAACGGAATCTCGTCGAGACCGTCTGCGAGCAGCTCGATGACCGGGTCGAGATCGTCGCCGGTGAGTGTGACCGTTTCGATCGATTCGTACTGTTCATCAGTCATCGCAGCTCGCATCAGCTCGCATTCCCCGGTGCGACATGCCGGAAACGACGCAGAAAACCACGGGTGGGCCGCGCCATCGACGCGGCCCACCCGAGAAGACTTCTCACACGGTCGGCGTTTCTTCCTCGAGCGAGCCGGTGATCAGGGTGTCCAGGATCGGTCCGAGAATCTCGCCGTCCAATTCGATTGGTCCATCTGCCATTGCAGATTTCTCTCTCTCTGGTAATCGCTGCCCGGGGGGAGGCAGCGTATCCACAGAATGTCATCTGTCGAACAACGGAGCCATATATGACGACTCCTGTTATCCGATTGTTATCATCGCGAATGATTCAACGAACTCATCGAAACGATCGTTAACAATGGGCTTGAGATCAGCTGTCTCTACGTGCCGTCAGATGCGTGGGCCGACGGCCGCGACGGCCGTGCGGCGGGCACACAGCAACGGTCTCGACACACCCGACCGTTGTCGCCGCAGCCCATCGCAGCGAGATCGCCGACGCCGCCGACGTAGTTCTCCACGATTTCGCCGATCATCTCGACGAAGCGCAGATCAGTGCCGACGGTGTCGGCCCGCACGTAGTCCATCCCGAGTCGCTGCGCCGTCTCGGCTGCCTCGTTGTCGAGGTCCCAGATCACCTCGAGGTGATCGGAGATGAATCCGACGGGATAGACCACAACCCGGCGAACACCCTGCGCCGCAAGTTCTTCCAGGTGATCGCAGATGTCCGGTTCGAGCCACGGGATCTGCGGGGGGCCCGACCGCGACTGCCAGACCTGGTCGAAGTCGTCGACGCCGAGTGCGTCGGCAACGGCCTGCGACGCGGCCATCACCTGGCGCGAGTAGAGACCACCGCCCTCGGCAGCCGGTCCGGACGCGGCGTCGGCCGAGCTCGGGACGGAGTGCGCGGTGAACACCAGCCGCACCGGGTCCTCGGACTCGCCGAGCTTCTCGATGGCGCGACGGACGGCGTCGGCTCCGGCCGCGGTGAATGCCGGATGCGACCAGTACTGCGGCAGTTTGCGGAGCACCACGGCACCCTCGGGCGTCGTGGACCCGGGCTCACGATCGGCGAGTGCCTTGAGGGACCGGTCGATGTCCTCGTGGTACTGACGGCACCCCGAGTAGCCACCCCAGGCGGATGTCGGGAAGACCAGGATGCGACGATGCCCGGCCCGGTACATCTCGGCCAGGGTGTCCTCGGCCAGGGGGTGCCAGTTGCGATTGCCGAAGTACACCGGCAGATCGAGACCGCGGCGTGCCAGATCGGCGCGGAGGCCGTCGATCATGTCCAGGTTCAACCTGTTGATCGGCGACACCCCGCCGAAGTGCAGATAGTGTTCCGCCACCGATTCCAGGCGTTCGCGCGGGATACCCCGGCCCCGGGTCACGTTCTCCAGGAAGGGCATGACCTCGTCGGGGCCCTCGGGACCACCGAAGGACAGGAACAGGACGGAATCGAAGGCGGTCTCCACGGCGTCTCTCCCCGGGCTCACGACCCGGAGGTCATGCCCTCCGGGAACCAGGTGTTGTGGCTGGCGCCGCCGTCGACGTAGACGATGGAACCGGTGGTGCCGGGCAGCCAGTCGCTCAGCAGCGCACAGACCGACTTGGCGACCACGGTCGGGTCGTCGACGTCCCAGCCGATGGGCGACGCGCCGTCCCAGTACTCGTTGAGCATGTTGAGCTGCTTGGCGTCATCGGTCGCGGTGCCGGCGATGGCCTTGGCCGCGAGGGTCTTGATGGGTCCGGCGGCGACCAGGTTGGAGCGGATGTTCTTGGCGTTGCCCACTTCTCGCGCCACGTACCGGTTCACCGACTCGAGGGCGGCCTTGGCCACGCCCATCCAGTTGTAGTACGGCATGGCGGTGCGCGGGTCGAAGTCCATACCCACGATGGAGCCGCCCTCGTTCATGACCGGCAGCACGGCGCGGGCCAGCGACGCATAGCTCCAGGCCGAGATCTCGAACGCCTTGGCGGCGTCCGGGCCTGGGCCCTCGAGGAACGGCTTGGCCTCCGGGCCCATCAGGGTGCGCGGTGCGAACGCGATCGAGTGCATAACACCGTCGATGCCCTGCGGGGCGATCTCGCGGATCTTGCCGGCGAGCGACTCGAGGTCCTCCTCGCTGGTGACGTCGAGACCGATGGCCGGCGGCACCTCCTTCGGCAGGCGCTTGGCGATCCGGTCGATCAGCCGAAGCCGCTCCGGGATACCGGTGATGATCACCGTCGCGCCCTGCTCCTGCGCCATGGCGGCCGCGTGGAAGGCGATCGACGCATCGGTGATGATGCCCGTGATGAGGACGGTCTTCCCGTCCAGGATTCCGCTCACGAAGATGTGCTCCTGAGATCGACGTTGATTGAGATGTGGTGTGGCCGACGGGCGGTGGTGACCCGCAGGGTCAGTGGCCCATGCCCATGCCGCCGTCGACCGGGATGACCGCGCCGGAGATGTAGCCGCCCTCGTCGGAGGCGAGGAAGCTGATCGCGGCGGCGACGTCCTCCGGCTTGCCGGTACGGCCCAGCGGGATGGCCTGCTTGGCCATCTCGATGTAGCGATCCTCCATGGCCGCGGTCATGTCGGTCTCGATGAAGCCCGGCGCGACGACGTTGGACGTGATGTTGCGCGATCCGATCTCACGGGCGATCGAACGCGCCATGCCGATGAGACCGGCCTTGGACGCCGCGTAGTTGACCTGGCCGGGGATACCCGACATCGCGACGACCGAGCCGAGGAAGATCATGCGGCCCCACTTGGCGCGCTGCATTCCCTTGGTGGCGCGCTTCGCGCAGCGGAAAGCGCCGGTGAGGTTGGCGTCGAGGACCTTCTCGAAGGACTCCTCGGACAGTCGCATGAGCAGCATGTTGTCGGTGGTGCCCGCGTTGGCCACGAGGATCTCCACCGGACCCTGGTGGGCCTCGACCTCGGCGAAGGCCGCGTCGACCGACTCGGAGTCGGTGACGTCGCACTTCACGCCGAACAGTCCCTCGGGGGCGCCGGAGCCGCGGTGCGTGACCGCGACCTTGTGGCCGTCGGCGGCCAGGCGCTGGGCCACGGCGAGGCCGATCCCGCGATTGCCGCCGGTCACCAGGACCGAACGGGAAGGGTTCTGCGCTTCGTTGCTGGATGCCGTCATGGGTGTCTAACCTATCCGTTCTGTTTGGGTCGGCGTCGCGGTGGTCGTCGGACGTGGCTGCCGGTGGCCCGGGCCCGGGGTCGGGTCAGGGCAGCCTGCGGTTGATCGCGAGGGCTGCAAACGCCGAGACCAGCGCGAACAACGTACCCGCGATCAGCCACGGCTTCGAGTTGTCCCCGCGTCGTGTCTCGTAGCCGATCTCGTTCTGCAGTTTCTCGTAGACCTTGTTGAGCTCGTCGAGACTCGCCGCGGTGAAGAAGTCTCCGCCGGAGAGGTTCGCGATCTTGCGCAGCGAATCGTCGTCGACGGGGACCGGCACGCGATCACCCTCGAGTTCGACGGTGCCCGTCCGGGTGCCGAAGGAGATCGTGGAGACCGGGATCTTCTCCTCCTTGGCCTTCCGTGCCGCGGTGAAGGCGCCGCGCGGGTCGTCGGGATCGTCGGGCACGGTCTCCTTGCCGTCCGACAGGAGCACGACCCGCGCCGGCGGGGCCGCCTCTCCGCCGCCGAGAACGGCGTTGAGCGTGCTGATCTGCTGCAAGGCCGCGAAGATGCCCTCGCCGGTCGCCGTCTTGTCGTCGAGTCTCAGCTTGTCGACGGCGACCTTGGTCGCGTTGTGGTCCGGGGTCGGCGAGACCAGACTCGCCGCGGTGCCCGCGAAGGAGATCAGGCCGAGGTTGATGCCCTCGGTCAGCTCGTCGGCGAACTTCTTCGCCGCCTCTTGCGCGGCTTTGATGCGTGACGGCGAGACGTCGGTCGCGTTCATCGACCGGGACACGTCCATCACGAGGATCACCGTCGCCTTGTTGCGCGGGACCTTGCGGTCGGCCTGCGGTCCGGACAGAGCCACCGTCAACAGGATCAGCGAGATGATCAGCAGCGCGATCGGCACGTGGCGCAGCCGGTTGCGGTCGGCGGGAGCGACGGACTTCAGGAGATCGAGGTTCGCGAAGGTCAGCGCCCGCTGCCTGCGGCGACGCAACATGTACACGTACGCAGCACCGAGTAGGGCCACGACGAGCAGCAGCAACAACCAGAAGGGGCTGGACAGCATGGGCTACCCCACCCCGGCGGCGAGGCCGCGTCGTCGCCGGGCGATGAACTTGACGGTGTCGGTGATCCACTCGCGGTCGGTGCGGAGTGACAGCGTCGCTCCTCCGCAACTGCGCAGCGTCCGGTGCACGCGCTGCTGATGGGCGCGGGCGGCGGCGGCGAAGTCGCGTTGCAGGTCCTCGGTGACGGTCACGTCGTGGATCTCCCCCGACTCGGCGTCGGCCAGGGTGACCTCGCCGATCGCCGGCAGCTCGAGGTCGCGCGGGTCCAGCACCTCGACCGCCAGCAGCTCGTGGTGGGCGCCGATGGCACGCAGCGAGCGTTCCCAGTCGATCGGCCCGAGGAAGTCGCTGATCACGACCGCGAGACCGCGGCGCCGCTGCGGACGGCGCAGCGCCTCGATACCGGCCTTGAGATCGCCGCGGACGCCGGGCGCACTGCGGTGCGTCGTCGCGATCGCCTTGAGGAGGTTCTGGGCGTGGGCGCGTCCGGCTCGCGCGGGCACCCGGACGACGTCGTCACCGGTCACCACGAGCGCCCCGTGCCGGTTGCCGCCGCCGGTGGTGAGGTGCACGATCGCCGCGGCCGCGGCCACTGCGAGGTCGCGCTTGGTACACCCGACGGTGCCGAAGTCGAGGCTCGCCGACGCGTCGACGACGAGCCACGTCTCGAGCTCGCGGTCGGCGATCATCTGGCGCACATGCGGCTGGGTGGTGCGGGCGGTGACCGACCACTCCATCCGACGGACGTCGTCGCCCGGCTGGTAGGTACGCGCCTCCCCCGGTTCCGAACCCGGGCCGGGGATGAGTCCGAGGTGCTCGCCCTGCAGCACGCCGTCGAGCTTGCGACGAACGGTGAGCTCCAACATCTTCAGAGCCGCGGTGAGCTGGGGCTCCTCGAGCAGCCCGGCACCGAGGCTCGGCAGGTCGCGATTAGCCGCCATACCGCGCATTCGGGTTCACGGGACCGGAACCCTGCGGAACCTGCTGTCCGGCATAGCCGTTGGCGCCCTGAGTGGCCGGTTGGGACGCACCGGCCCGGGGCGCGCCGGCCTGCCCCTGGCCCTGAGGTGCCGCCGGGTACGACGACTGCACCGGTTGCGCACCGACCTGCGGGAGTCCGACGGTCTGCAGCACCCGGGTGATCACCTGATCGGCGTCGATCTCGTCGGCCAGGGCGTCGTAGGACAACACCAGGCGGTGGCGGAGGACATCGGGCATGATCTCGACGATGTCCTGCGGGATGACGTAGTCGCGTCCACGGACCAGCGCGAGCGCACGAGCCGCGGCCACGATGCCGAGCGTCGCACGCGGCGAGGCACCGTAGGACAGCCACGACGCGACGTCGGAGAGACCGAGCTCGGCCGGACGGCGCGTCGCGTTGATGACGCGAACGACGTAGTCGACGAGCGCGTGGTGGACGAAGACGTTCGCGGCGGTCTTCTGCAGACGCAGCATCGCCGCGGGGTCGAGGACCTGCGAGGCCGTCGGCGGGACGTTGCCCATCCGGTAGACGATCTCCCGCTCTTCCTCGACCGACGGGTAGTCGACGAGCACCTTGAACAGGAAGCGGTCGCGCTGCGCTTCGGGCAGCGGGTAGACACCTTCGTTCTCGATGGGGTTCTGCGTCGCCATCACGAGGAACGGGTCGGGCATCGCGTAGGTCTTGCCGCCGATCGACACGTGCCGCTCGGCCATGACCTCCAGGAGCGCGGACTGCACCTTGGCGGGCGCGCGGTTGATCTCGTCGGCGAGGAGGAAGTTCGCGACGACCGGACCGAGTTCGGTGTCGAACTCCTCACGGCCCTGGCGGTAGATACGCGTACCGATGAGGTCGGTGGGCACCAGGTCGGGGGTGAACTGCACACGGGAGAAAGAACCGCCGACGACCTTGGCGAAGGTCTCCACCGCGAGCGTCTTCGCGACACCCGGGACACCTTCGAGGAGGATGTGGCCACGGGCGAGCAGGCCCACGAGAATCCGCTCGACGAGCTGGTCCTGACCGACGATGACGCGCTTGACCTCGTAGATGGCCCGCTCGAGCAGGGCGACGTCGGCGTCGCTCAGCACCGACGAGTCGGCGCCTGCCGCGGCCGGGTCCCCCGTGGCCGCCTTGTCGAGGGAGTGCGATTCGGTCAACCCGTGCTCCTGTTCGTCTGAACTCTGCTGCTCACTGGTGTGGCCACATCGGGGCCGAAGACACCCCCGCGTGCTTGTGCCAGCCTAGCCGTGCGAACTGAAAAGGCGCCAAGAAGATGCGCGGCCCGTCGTTCGGACGTTCTCAGAGCAGCCGGACCACGTTGGGCATCGCACCGTTGGTGCGCAGGGGCGACACCTTGACGACGGAGCCGGACTGCGGGGCCTCGACCATCTTGTTGTCACCGAGGTAGAGCGCTACGTGCTGGCTCGCGTTCGGGCCGTAGAAGATCATGTCGCCGCGACGCATCTGCGAGAGCGGGAAGTGCGGTCCCGAGGTGTACTGGTAGCCCGTGTAGTGCGGCAGTTCGATGCCGACACCGGCGAAGGCGTAGATCATCAGACCCGAGCAGTCGAAGCCGACCTTGCGGTAGTCGCCGTAGCTGTCGGCGACGCCGCCGTCGCGGATGCCCTGCGTCGGACCGTTGACGTCGCCTCCACCCCAGGCATAGGTGACGCCCAGCTGCGACAGTGCACGGTTGACGACGATCTCGACCGCCTGTGGGCCGCGCAGACCCGGCCGCACCATGCCGCCGGAGCCGCCACCGCCGCCGGAGCCGCCGAACAGGGAGCCGAGGCTTCCCGAACCCAGCCGGGAGCTCAGGCTGTCGTTGCCGCTGCTGCCGGTGAGGTCCATGCCTCCGAGGCCGAGCTCGTTGAGGAGTTCGGACTGCGGAAGCCGCTGCTCGCCGATGATCGTCGAGAGCATCTGCGAACCCATGTCGAGGCCCATGCCGAGAGCCGCGGAACCCACGTCGACGGCGATCCGGGCGGCGGCACGCGCCGCGATCGCGAGCAGTTCGTTGTCGGAGACGTTGGTCGTCGGCAGGTCCGGGAGGGTCGGGGCCGCCGGGAAGATGTTCTTCAGCAGGTCACGGGTCGACGGTCCGGCGGCCTGCTTCTTGGGCACGTATCCGCGGATCGAGTCGATCTTCTTCTGCACGCGATCACGCTTGGCGACCAGCGAGGACTTGCGCTCCTGCTGGTCGGCGATGGCGGTCTTGGCCTCGGTGACCGCGCTCAGTGCGTCACGCTTGCGCTGATCGGCGCTCTTGGCGGCGAACGCCGCCTGCCGCCGGGTCGCCTCGACCGCGGCGAGGCGGTTGGCCTTCTGGTTGCGGGCGACCTGGAGACGACGGATGGTCTCCTGCTGCTTCTTGCCGACCTGGTCGAGAAGCTTCATCCGGTCGAGGACCGCCTGGGGGTCCGGGGACGCGACGTAGTTCGACATCGAACCCTGCTCCGGGCCCTGCTGATACGCGAGTCGGACGAAGTTGTCGAAGGCCTTCTGCGCCTCGGTGACGGCCTGGCCGGCGCGGTCGAGCTCGGTGCGCGCGCCGCGGGCGGCGACGGTCGCCAGCCGCCGCTGGGCGAGCGAGTTCTGAAAGTCGACAATCGCGCGGTTGACGTTCTCCTGCCGGACCGCGAGTGCCTCGTCGAGGTCGGCGATGTCCTGGTTCACCGAGGCGATCTCGTTGATCAGCCCGCTCACCGGCGACTCGGGCGCCTTCTTCGGGGTCGCGACGGCATGACCGGCGCCGACCGCACAGATGAGAACGGCAGCCATGGCCGCCGTGACGCGCGCCGGCCAGGACGCACCTGTTCTAAGTCGCCTCACCTGAACTCCTCGCGGTTCCTTCCGAGGACCTGTCCGATCCCCGGATGTCGATCGAACGGCCGCTGTGGGCCGCCCCGACCACACCCTGAACATTCGTCGCATCCGCCCCTGCAGGAAACACAGGTCACACATGCGACATCAGAACCGTACGTCACATCAACCACACGAGAAAACCGGAAATTATGAATTACAAAGAGGTGATTACCTGGGAAAATGCTGTGAACTGCAGATAGTTCACCACCATGGCCCAGGTCTCGAATTCGCAACAAACCGGTAGACGAACCGGATCGGGCGCCACACGACGACGCCGGCGCCGCCGTACCGCGGGAAGCGGTCGTCAGCGACGCCCGGGTACGACCAGATGAGAGGTCAGGTGGAGGCCGACGAGTCGGCCGGGGTCGCGTCGCGAGGGGCGTCCGCGTCGTCGGACGACGCGGTACCCGCCCCGGTGGGGGTCACGGGACCGAGCGCACCGGTCACGGCCGCCGCGCGGGCGCGCCGCGTGCGGAATCGCGCACCGACCGCACCGAGGACGACGACGAGGATGAGGAGCAGACCGACGACGGTCCAATCGATGTGCGAATCGGTCATCGAGTCGACCATCTGCCGGGCCGCCCCGGGCGGGTCGGTCAGGGTCAGGTTCTGCGTCGCCTGCTCCTGGATGACGCGGCTGAACTCCGGCGAGGAGCTGCCCACCGAGTTCGGTCCGAGGACGATGACGGTGCCGCCGACCTGCTCCTGGAGTTGATTGGCGATGTCGCGGTAGAGGCTGAACCGAGGCTGGACCTGGTCGACGACCACGAAGCTGAAGTCCTGGCCCTTACTCTTGGCGTACTCGATGACCTCGAGCATCGCCGGGACCTGCTCAGGCGTGGCGCCGGCGACCCCGTCGTCGGCGATGTCGCGCGACAGTTGCGCCATGTCGACGCCGACGAGCCCGGTGAGTTCGGTGTTCTCCGCGGGTGCGGCCAGCACCATCATCGTCGGCTCGGGACCCATCTGTCCTCACCCCTGTCTGTCGGTAACACCCCGCGGCGAGCAAAGCGGACGCTCGCCGGACTTCGACCTGCACGGTACGACACAATGGTCTCGTCCGGGTATTCGCCCACAGCGTGAGTCGTCGACGGCGTGTCGTCGACACCCCGCTTGGACAGTACGCACGTACTGTTAGACTGGACGATGTTGTCGCGGGTCGCCTCGCGGACATCCGATGGCACCGGTGCAGCCCGCCGGGTTCAGAAATTCATCGAGCATTGCCGACGCAGCCCGTCGGTACACGAGGAGAGTGGATTTAGACGTGAGTATCAATTCCTTCGGCGCCCGCGGCACGCTGGACGTCGGCGACAACAGCTACGAGATCTACCGCCTGAACGCCGTCAAGGGCGCCGAGAAACTCCCCTACGCCCTCAAGGTGCTGACCGAGAACCTCCTCCGTACCGAGGACGGCGCCAACATCACCAAGGAACACATCGAGGCCCTGGCGAACTGGGATCCGAGTGCCGAACCGAGCATCGAGATCCAGTTCACGCCGGCCCGCGTGATCATGCAGGACTTCACCGGCGTGCCCTGCATCGTGGACCTCACCACGATGCGCGACGCCGTCAAGGAGCTCGGCGGTGACCCGGACAAGGTCAACCCGCTCGCGCCCGCCGAGATGGTCATCGACCACTCCGTGATCATCGAGGCCTTCGGCAACGCCCAGGCCTTCGAGCGCAACGTCGAGATCGAGTACCAGCGCAACGAGGAGCGCTACAAGTTCCTCCGCTGGGGCCAGGGCGCCTTCGACGACTTCCGCGTCGTTCCGCCGGGCACCGGCATCGTCCACCAGGTCAACATCGAGCACCTCGCGCGTTCGATCATGGTCCGTGACGGCGTCGCCTACCCCGACACCTGCATCGGCACCGACTCGCACACCACGATGGAGAACGGTCTCGGCGTCCTGGGCTGGGGCGTCGGCGGTATCGAGGCCGAGGCCGCGATGCTCGGCCAGCCGGTCTCGATGCTCATCCCCCGCGTGGTCGGCTTCAAGCTGACCGGTTCCACCAAGCCCGGCGTGACCGCGACCGACGTGGTCCTCACCATCACCGAGATGCTCCGCAAGCACGGTGTGGTCGGCAAGTTCGTCGAGTTCTACGGCAACGGCGTCGCCGAGGTGCCGCTGGCCAACCGCGCCACCATCGGCAACATGAGCCCCGAGTTCGGTTCGACCTGTGCGATGTTCCCCATCGACGAAGAGACCGTGAAGTACCTGCGGCTCACCGGCCGCAGCGAGGAGACGCTCGCCCTCGTGGAGGCCTACGCCAAAGAACAGGGCATGTGGCTGGAGAAGGACGCCGAGGAGGCCGTGTACTCGGAGTACCTCGAGCTCGATCTCGCCGAAGTCGTCCCGTCGATCGCCGGTCCCAAGCGCCCGCAGGACCGCATCGAACTGTGGGACGCCAAGAACGCCTTCCGCAAGGACATCCACAACTACGTCGAGAACGGCAACAGCCCGGCTCACACCAAGCTCGACGAGGCCGTCGAGGAGACCTTCCCGGCCTCCGACCCCGCCACGCTGACCTTCGCCGACGATGACGCGGAGCCCCTGCACTCGGCCGCCAACGGCGCCGAGGGCCGCCCGACCAACCCGGTGCGCGTGGACTCCGAAGAGCGCGGCTCGATGATCCTCGACCACGGCATCGTGACCATCGCGTCGATCACCAGCTGCACCAACACCTCCAACCCGTCGGTCATGCTCGGCGCCGCGCTGCTCGCCAAGAAGGCGGTCGAGAAGGGCCTGACCTCCAAGCCGTGGGTCAAGACCTCGATGGCTCCCGGTTCGCAGGTCGTCACCGGCTACTACGAGAAGGCCGGTCTGTGGCCCTACCTGGAGAAGCTCGGCTTCTACCTGGTCGGCTACGGCTGCACCACCTGCATCGGCAACTCGGGTCCGCTGCCCGAGGAGATCTCGAAGGCGATCAACGACAACGACCTGACCGCCACCGCGGTGCTCTCGGGCAACCGTAACTTCGAGGGTCGCATCAACCCCGACGTGAAGATGAACTACCTGGCGTCGCCGCCGCTGGTCATCGCCTACGCCCTCGCCGGCACGATGGACTTCGACTTCGAGAACGACCCGCTGGGCAAGGACACCGACGGCAACGACGTCTTCCTCAAGGACATCTGGCCGACCAACGAGGAGATCGAGGCGACCATCGCCTCGTCGATCTCGCCGGAGCAGTACGCCGCCGACTACGCCGACGTCTTCAAGGGCGACGAGCGCTGGCAGAACCTGCCCACCCCGTCGGGCAAGACCTTCGAGTGGGACGAGAAGTCCACCTACGTGCGGAAGCCTCCGTACTTCGAGGGCATGCAGCTCGAGCCGTCGCCCGTCTCCGACATCAAGGGCGCTCGCGTCCTCGCAAAGCTCGGCGACTCGGTGACCACCGACCACATCTCCCCCGCGTCGACGATCAAGCCCGGCACCCCCGCCGCGCAGTACCTCGACGCCAACGGTGTGGCTCGCAAGGACTACAACTCGCTGGGCGCCCGTCGTGGCAACCACGAGGTGATGATCCGCTCGACCTTCGGCAACATCCGCCTGCAGAACCAGCTGCTCGACGGTGTGTCCGGTGGTTACACCCGCGACTTCACCCAGGAGGGTGCACCGCAGTCGTTCATCTACGACGCCGCGCAGAACTACGCCGAGCAGAACATCCCGCTCGTCGTCCTCGGCGGCAAGGAGTACGGCACCGGTTCGTCGCGCGACTGGGCGGCCAAGGGCACCAGCCTGCTGGGCGTCAAGGCGGTCATCACCGAGAGCTTCGAGCGCATCCACCGCTCGAACCTGATCGGCATGGGCGTCATCCCGCTGCAGTTCCCCGAGGGTGAGTCGCACAAGTCGCTGGGCCTCGACGGCACGGAGACCTTCGACATCGCCGGTATCGAGGAACTCAACGAGGGCAAGACCCCGAAGACCGTGCACGTCACCGCCACCAAGGAGGACGGCTCGAAGGTGGAGTTCGATGCGAAGGTCCGCATCGACACCCCCGGCGAAGCCGATTACTACCGCAACGGAGGCATCCTGCAGTACGTGCTGCGGAACATGATCAACGGCTGACAAGGAGCACGCGACGTGCCCAAGGTCAGTGATGACCGCCTTGCCGCGCGTCGTCGGGAGATTCTCGACGGCGCGCGGCATTGCTTCGCGGAGTACGGATACGACGGTGCGACCGTCAAGAGGATCGAGGAGTCCACGGGCCTGTCCCGTGGCGCGATCTTCCACCACTACCGGGACAAGGAGGCGCTCTTCCTCGCGCTCGCGCATGAGGACGCCGAGCGGATGGCGGATGTCGCCGCCGAAGAGGGTCTGGTGCAGGTCATGCGTGACATGCTCACGCGGCCGGAGGATTTCGACTGGCTCGGCACTCGCCTCGAGATCGCGCGAAAGTTGCGTACCGACAACAGCTTCCGGGCTGAGTGGATGGCCCGGTCGGCCGAACTCGAACAAGCCACCCTCAGGCGTCTCGAACGAGGCCGCCAGGCCGGGCGCCTCCGCGACGACGTCCCCACCGACGTCCTGTTGAAGTACCTCGACCTCGTTCTCGACGGACTGATCACCCGACTGGCGTCGGGTCAGCCCACCGACGACCTGCACGAGGTCCTCGACCTCGTCGAGGAATCGGTGCGGGCCAAGGACTGACCTGGCTCAACCCGCAGTCAGCAGCCGAACGATCTCTGTCATCGACCGGCCCGCCGACAACCGATAGGCACGAACCGCGTCGTCCCCCGTGAGCTGGACGACCGGTTCGCCGCTTGTCGTCCACCTCGGCTCCCCGAACACGCCCGCGCCCATGGGCTTCAGATCCGGCGCCGGCACTACGGGGTCATCCGGGACCGGGGGCAGGCCCCGGACCTGTCGCGCCCGCTGTCCCACCGCAGCGACCAGCCAGCATTCGGCAACCGCGGCGGGTCGGATCGATGACAGGAATCTGTTCTGTCCGCAGTCGGTGACGGTCATGGTGTCGGACCGCCGGACCCGCCACGATGATCCGAACAGATCGAACCGTGCCATCCGATCGTTGTGCAGGTCGAATACGGCGCCGAGTTCGTGCAACGCCGCCGCGCATACGACCGTGAGACACCGCGCTCGGATCTCCCGCTCCCGACGGCGCTCCTCCTCTTCGCGCCGTCGGTCGCCGATCGGGCGGTACTCGCGTTCGAGATCGGTGAAGTGCGCTTCGGCGCCGTCGGCGAGACGACGGTGCAACCACGCCGGATCGATCTGCCGGAAGTACCGGTAGAAGATCTGGCGCGGCACGTTGTCCGCGGTCACCGGAAGATCGTCGACGAGCATCTGTACGCCGTGGTCGACAGACCAGACGGCGACGACCAGCTCGTCGACGACCGCCAACCAGGACCAACCACGGGAACCGACCTCGGGTGCGGCCGCTTCGAGGACGACACTCAGTGCCGTACCGGCAGTGAGTGTCATCCGACGCGCGTGGGACTCGACGTCATCGCCCATCGCCACACTGCTGCGGTCCACATCGATCTCCAGCGAAGCCCCCATTGGCGCGAGTGTATTCGCCGAACACGATCCGCCACCCAGGCGATCCCCAGGCGCAGGGCGGTCGCTTGTAGTGTTTGACCGGTACGTGGTGATTCATCCCACACCATCGGTGATCGGTAAGGCCTTCCTTACCTTAGTTGGTCAGCTAGGGTTCCAGCGGCGGGTCGGTCGCAGCGCTGCGGCTGGGAGAGGCCGGTTTCACGACCACAGTGTTCGAACGTGGCCGCCGCTGGCCGATCCGCCCCGACGGCGATACCTTCGCCGCCTTCTCCAGCCCCGACAAACGCGCCGCCTGGTTCGGCAACAGAGCCGGCGCGAACAGCGCCACGGCCATCCCCGTCGAGCCCTACCCGGGCGTGCTGGACCACGTGGTCGGCAACGGCATCGAGGCGGTCTAAGGGGCCGGCGTCGGCGGCGGTTCGCTGGTTTTCGGATCCTTCACCCCGGTCCCCCGGCGTCAGGACTTCGAGCACATCTTCCCGGCCGCGGCGAACTACTCCGAGCTCCTCTCGACCTACTATCCGCGCGCCAAGAGGACCCTCGGCGTCTCACCGATGCCGGCCGACATCCTCAGGCACCCCAACTATGTCGGGCCCAGGTCCTGGCTGAAGGTGATCGCGCGTTACGGCGCCACCCCGCACTTCTTCGATTTCGCGATCGACTGGGACATCGTGCGCGCCGAGATGGCGGGCCGTAAACGCCCGTCGGTCATCGTCGGCGAGTTGAGCTACGGCGTGAACAGCGGCGCCAAGAAGTCGACCGACCGGACCTACCTCGCCGCCGCCGAGCGGACGGGCAACGTCACCATCAAGCCGATGCACGAGGTCTTCGACATCCGACCGCGCGCACGCCGGGCGGGATTCGTCGTCACCGTCCGGGTCCGCGACGAGCAGGGTCGCACCATCCGGACGGTAACCGCCGAAGCCGATCACCTCTTCGTGGCGGCGGGTTCGTTCCACACCACCCGCATGCTCGTCGAGGCCCGGGCGAGAGGCACTCTGCCCCGGCTCTCCCCCCGTATCGGCGACGGGTTCGGGACCAATGGCGACTTCCTGATGATCCGCACCAACCCGTCCGACGATTTCGGACTGGTCCAGGGCGGACCGGGGTACGCGCGAATCTACGAGGACCGTCTCACCGAGACGCCGATGTCGATGGTCTATCAGGCCACTCCGCTTCCGGCGCCCCTGGGCAAGGCCGGGACCACCCACCTCGTACAGACCCACACCGACGAACGCGGCACGGTCGACTTCGACCACGCGAGCCGGACGGCGAAGCTGAACTATCCGTTTCCGGAGGGACGCAACAAGGTCGACCGCCAGGCGGCCGCCTTCGTCGGGAAGTTCCACCAGCGCACCGAGGCACGCCACGGCCGTCCCGCGAACGGCGTCCCGATCTACACCCGCGCCGTCGGATTCGGTTCGGCGGGTACGTACCACGGGCTCGGTGGCGTCGTGATGGGAGACGCGGCATCGATGGACGGGGCGGTCCGCGGTTACGGCAACCTCTACGTCGTCGACGGCTCGTTCGTACCGGGTGCCGTGGGCCTGGTGAACCCGGCGCTGACGATCACGGCACTCGCCGAACGCACGATGGATCGGTTCCTGGCGAACCACTGAGCACAACTCGGGTCGTCCTCACAAGGCAGTGAGATCGGCCGGGAGGCCTAGGGTACTGTGACACACAACACCCCGAACGATCGTTAGATAACGGACGTTCGGGGTGAACGTTCCCTTCGTCTGAGGAGTGCACCCTTGTTCCCTGGAGTCTTCGCCAAGTCCACTCCGGACAAGCCCGCCGTCATCCGTGCCGCCACCGGCGAACAGCTGACCTACCGTCAGCTCGACGAGAACTCGACGCGGCTCGCCAACTACCTGGAGTCGCTGGGTCTCGAGCGCGGCGACACCATTGCGGTGGTGTCCGCCAACGATCTCCATGTCTTCGAGGTGTACTGGGCGGCACTGCGCAGCGGCCTGTACGTGACCGCGGTCAACAGCCACCTCACCGCGGCCGAGACCAACTACATCCTCGACGACTGCAACGCCCAGGTGCTGTTCGCCGGCGCCTCGGTCGCCGACGCCGTCTCGCGGTCGGGCGAGGTCGAGGCCCTCACCGGCACCGGCCGTCGTCTCGTGTGGGGCGGTGACCTCGAGGGCTTCGACAGCTACGACAAGGTCCTGGCCAACGCGTCCGCGGAACCTCGCGCCGATCAGCCGCGCGGTACCGACATGCTCTACTCCTCGGGCACCACCGGCCGCCCCAAGGGCATCAAGACCCCGATGCCCGACGGCCAGGTGGATCAGGTCCCCGACATGTACACAGCCATCTTCGCGCCGATGTACGGGTTCGACGACTCGTCGGTGTATCTGTCCCCCGCTCCCCTGTATCACGCTGCGCCGCTGCGCTATTGCGGCATGACCAACTCGGTCGGCGGCACGGTGGTCATGCTCGACCGCTTCGAGCCGGAGGCCGCACTCGCGGCGATCCAGAACCACAAGGTGACCCACAGCCAGTGGGTACCCACCATGTTCATCCGCATGCTGAAGCTCCCCGAGGAGGTCCGCAACTCCTACGACGTCAGCAGCCTCAAGATCGCCGTCCACGCCGCGGCGCCCTGCCCGGTCGAGGTGAAGAAGGCGATGATCGAGTGGTGGGGTCCAGTCATCCACGAGTACTACGCGTCCACCGAGGCCGCCGGCGCCACCTTCATCGGGCCGCAGGAGGCCCTCGACCACCCGGGTTCGGTCGGCAAGCCGCTGCTCGGCGTGGTCCACATCTGCGACGAGGACGGCAAGGAACTCCCGGTCGGCGAGGTCGGACAGGTCTTCTTCGAACGCGAGGACGTCGCCTTCCGGTACCACAACGATCCGGAGAAGACCCGCAAGGCCCAGCACCCGGAACACGAGAACTGGTCCACCACAGGCGATGTGGGCTACGTCGACGACGAGGGCTACCTGTACCTCACCGATCGCAAGGCCTTCATGATCATCTCCGGCGGCGTGAACATCTACCCGCAGGAGGCCGAGAACGTCCTCATCAACCATCCGGCGGTCTTCGACGTCGCGGTGATCGGTGTTCCCGACCCGGATCTCGGTGAGGTCGTCAAGGCGTGTGTCCAGCTCGCCGATGGTCGTGAGCCCTCCGACGAACTGGCCGATGAGCTCATCGCGTTCACCAAGGACAGCATCGCCGCCTACAAGGCACCGCGGTCGGTGGACTTCGTCGACGAGCTGCCGCGCACACCGACCGGCAAGCTGGTCAAGGGCGAACTGCGCAAGAAGTACTGGCCCGCAGGCTAGTTCACGATCCCTCAGGGAGCTGCCGCGCCACCGCTCCCTGAGGTGCGAGCGGAGCGAGCCACGAAGGGTCTGGCGACGTCGTCTCACCAGGCCTTCGTGGCTCGTCGCTTGCGCTCCTCGCACCTCAGGCAGCGAGGATTGTGTCGCTTCTTTCAATCAGCCAGCAAGGGGGTCAGGCGAGCTCGATGATCTCCTGGTACTCGTCGCTCCAGTGGTCCTCGGTGCCGTCGGGCAGGAGGATCACCCGCTGCGGATCGAGTGCCGCGGCGGCGCCGGGGTCGTGGGTCACGAGGACCACGGCCCCGGTGTAGCTGCGCAGGGCGTCGAGCACCTGTTCGCGTGACACCGGATCGAGGTTGTTCGTCGGTTCGTCGAGGAGCAGCACGTTGGCGGCCGACGACACCAGACCGGCCAGGGTGAGACGGGTCTTCTCACCACCGGACAGGGTGCCGGCGGGCTGGTCGAGTTGCGCACCGCTGAACATGAACGCGCCCAACAGTCCCCGCAGGTCCTGCTCACCCGCATCCGGCGCGGCGTGGCGGATGTTCTCCCACACCGTGGCCTGGTCGTCGAGGGTGTCGTGTTCCTGCGCGAAGTAGCCGACCTTCAGGCCGTAACCGGGTTCGAGTTGTCCGGTGTCCGGCTTCTCCACGCCCGCGAGCATTTTCAGGAGCGTGGTCTTACCCGCACCGTTGAGTCCGAGGACGACGACGCGACTGCCCTTGTCGATGGCGAGGTCGACGCCGGTGAAGATCTCCAGGGAGCCATAGCTCTTCGACAGTCCCGAGGCCATGAGTGGTGTCTTGCCGCAGGTGGCCGGTTCCGGGAATCGGATCCGCGCGGTGCGATCGGCCACCCGCTCCTCGTCGAGCGAGTCGATCATGCGTTCGGCGCGCTTGAGCATGTTCTGGGCGGCGGTCGCCTTGGTGGCCTTGGCGCCGAGCTTCGCGGCCTGGGCACGCAGTGCGGAGGCCTTCTTCTCGGCGTTGGCGCGTTCGCGGCGGCGACGCTGTTCGTCGGTGGCGCGCGCGTCGAGGTAGCGCTTCCAGCTCATGTTGTAGATGTCGGCCTCGCCGCGTACGGCGTCGAGGAACCACACGCGGTTCACGACGTCGGCGAGCAGCTCGACGTCGTGACTGATCACGACCAACCCGCCCTCGTGGTTCATCAGGAAGCTGCGCAGCCACGCGATCGAATCGGCGTCGAGGTGGTTGGTCGGTTCGTCGAGCAGGAGCGTCGTGTCGGACTTCCCGGAGCCGTCCGAGGCGGCGAACAGGATGCGAGCGAGCTCGATGCGACGACGCTGGCCACCCGAGAGGGTACGCAGCGGCTGGTTCAGCACGCGGTCCGGAAGACCCAGGCTGTTGCAGATGCGGGCAGCCTCGGATTCGGCGATGTAACCGCCGAGCGCGGCGAAGCGCTCCTCGAGACGTCCATAACGGGCGACGGCCTTGTCGCGCAGCTTGTCATCGGCGGCCTCGGCCATCCGCGCCTGCTGCTTCTCCATGTCGCGCAGGATCTCGTCGAGTCCGCGTGCCGACAGAACACGGTCCTTGGCGAGGACCTCCAGATCGCCCTCTTTGGGATCCTGGGGCAGGTAGCCGAGTTCACCCGAGCGCCGGACGGTGCCGGCATAGGGCTCGGTCTCCCCCGCCAGGATGCGCAGAGTCGTGGTCTTGCCGGCGCCGTTGCGGCCCACGAGGCCGATCCGGTCGCCGGGCTGGATACGGAGGGCGTCGCCGGGCGCCGATAACAGGGTCCGAGCGCCCGCTCGTACCTCCAGGTCGGTCGCGGTGATCACGACGGACCAGTCTACCGGCGCGCGTCCACTGGTTTGTCCACGAAAGGGTCGCAGACCACGCCGCGGAGTCGCCCCACGGCGACACGGTGGACCGATACGGTGGCAGACGTGACGCAATCCACAACGATTCCCCAGTCCTCGTTCCCCCAGACGTCCGACCTGACGGGGCGTTCCGCTCTGGTCACCGGCGCCAGCCGGGGCATCGGTGAGGCCATCGCCACCGAGCTCGCCCGACGCGGCGCCTCCGTCGTCATCACGAGCCGTAAGGCGGAGCCGCTCTCCGAGGCCGCCGAGCGTATCCGGGAGGCCGTGCCGTCGGCGGCGGTGACCGCGTTCGCCGCCAACACCGGGGACGCCGACGACCGGGCGGGTGCGGTCGCGGCGGCTGTCGAGCAGGGCGGGGGAATCCACATCCTGGTCAACAACACCGGGATCGCCCCGCTCGCCGGACCACTGATGGACGCCGATCTGGACGCCTACCGCAAGACCTTCGACACCAACGTCGTCGCCGCCCTCGGCTTCGTCCAGGAGGCCTACCGGGCGGGCATGAAGGACACCGGCGGCGCGGTGGTCAACATCTCCTCCGTCGCCGGTCTCCGGTCGACCGGTGTGATCGCGGCCTACGGCACGTCGAAGGCGGCGTTGATCCGGCTCACCGCGGAACTGGCGTGGGAGCTGGGCCCGAACATCCGGGTGAACGCGATCGCGCCCGCGATCGTGCGCACGAAGTTCGCCTCCGGATTGATCGCGGGCGAGAACGAGGCCCGCGCCGCCGCGGCATATCCGATGAAGCGCATCGGCGAACCCGAGGACGTCGCCCGCGCGGTCGCCTTCCTGGCCAGCGATGAGGCGGCCTGGATCACCGGCGAGACCCTCGCCGTGGACGGCGGCACGCTGGCCACGGGCGGCGCCTAGCGAGAAGGAGGCTCTCGCCGGTTCGTGGCAGGATCGAGGGCATGGCCGGCGGAGTGATCGTTCTGGGTGCGGGACCGGCCGGGCGTGCCCTGGCCCATCGGCTGCTCGCCGCCGCGGTACCGGTGACCGTCGTCGACACCCACCCCGACCGCGTCTGGCAGTCCACCTTCGCCTGCTGGTCCGACGAGCTCCCCGACTGGCTCGACCCGGCGGCGTTCGCCGCCCGCCTCGATCGCGTCGGCGTAGCCGGCACCGCTCTCGATGAAGTGGACCGCGGTTACACGGTGTTCGACACCCCCGGTCTGCAACGCTCCCTGACACTCGACGGAGCGGACATCGTCACCGACCGGGTGACCGAGGTCGACGGGGCGCGAGTACATCTCAAGTCCGGTCGGGTCCTGACCGGCGACGTGGTGGTCGACTGCCGGGGGGCGCTCACCGACGAGGCGCCCCGGCAGACCGCCTACGGCATCGTCGTCGACAAGGCCACCGCCGCACCTTTTCTCGAAGACCACGAGGCGCTGCTGATGGACTGGCGCGGCGGAATCGTCGACCGCCGGGCGCTGCCGTCGTTCCTCTATGTGGTGCCGCTCGGCGACGACGAGTACCTCCTGGAGGAGACCTGTCTGGTCGGCCTGCCGGCACTTGGTCTCGACGAGTTGAAGCGTCGGCTCGACGTCCGGCTCGGCGGGCTTCCGTCGGGTGTCCGCCGGGCCGAACGGGTGGCGTTCCCGATGACGGGGTCGTCGCCGCAGCCGTGGCGGGATCCGACGTTCCGGTTCGGTGCCGCAGGCGGTTTCAAGAATCCGACAACCGGCTACAGCGTCGCCTACTCACTGATGTGCGTCGACGACGTCGTCGCCGCGCTGGCCGCGGGGCGGGACCCGATGCCCGAGCTGTGGCCTTCCTCGGCACGCGCCGTCCACAATCTCCGTCTGCGCGGACTCAGCGTCCTGTTGCGACTCAGCCCCACCCAGACGATCGCGTTCTTCGAGGCGTTCTTCGCGATGCCGATCGAAGCGCAGCGCAGCTACCTCAGCCGGCGCGACGACCTGACCGGGACGATGGGCGCGATGACCCGGGTCATCCGGGCCGTCGACATGCGCACGCGGGCCGTCGTGGCCCGCGGGGCCATGTCCACGCCGGACTGGGCGGGGAACGACCCTCGCAGAGGGTGACGGTCAGCGCCGTCGGGCGCGCCACTGCCGGACCATGTCGTCGATGTCGATGGTGTGGGCGACGACGCTGTGCGGCATCGCGATCCGACGTGACGCCAGGTGTGCTTCTCGTACACGCCGATTGAAGTCGGTGAGGATGTCGCGGACTGCGGTCTCGTCGGCGATGTCGCGCAGCGACTCCGGGAAATCCTGTGCCTCCCGGCGCAATTGGAGCGGCGCCGGGAGGAGGGCCGAGGAATCCAGGTTCTCGTCACGGATCTTGCGCTTGACCCACCAATCGGGGTCGTCGCTGTCCGACAGGTCGAGCGGTTTGCCGGCACCCGGCAGGTCGTCGAACTCGCCGCGTTCGGCCGCCTCGCGGATCATCCGCTCGACGCGTGATTCGAACCGGTTCACATCTTCGGTTCTACTCCCCCCCCGCACCGGAGACGCTCAGCCCGCGATGCGGGCGATCAGAATCGTCCGATTGCCGCACGCGGTCTTGCGGAGGATCGACTTCACGTGGTCGTGCACCGTGTGCTCGGAGACGGACACCGCGGCGGCGATCGACCTGTTGTCCATACCTGCGCAGACACGGCCGAGCACCTCCCGCCCTCGACTGGTCAGGCCCGTCAACGCCCCTCTCGCGGGCCACGAACGGAGAGGCCGCGACCGAGGTCACGATCGAACTCGATTTCGCCGACATCGTCCACGCCAGGGCCTACGTCGGAATCCTCGAGAAGATCTGGTCCACCGCCTGTTCACGCCGAGTCAGCGACGCGCACAGCATGCCCACCGTTCACGAGGTGATCGTCGCCAAAGCGATCGATCCGGCCGCCTCGACGGCGGTCGGATCGATGTAGCGAAGCGTTCTAGACGGTGAATCCGAGCGCGCGCAGCTGCTCCCGGCCGTCGTCGGTGATCTTGTCCGGGCCCCACGGCGGCAGCCAGACCCAGTTGATCTCGAGGTCGGTACACAGACCGCTGCCGACCAGGGCGCCGCGCGACTGATCCTCGATGACGTCGGTCAGCGGACACGCCGCCGACGTGAGGGTCATGTCGATCTTCGCGACGGCCTCGTCGGTCACCTCGATGCCGTAGACGAGTCCGAGGTCGACGACGTTGATCCCCAGCTCGGGGTCGACGACGTCGCGCATCGCCTCTTCGACGTCTTCGAGGGCCGGCAGCGAGGTCGCCGGGGCGGCCGGAGTGCCGGCGGCGGTGGTGTCCGTCGCGGTCGGGTTCTCGGTGGCTGTCTCGTCACTCATGCTGACTCCGCTTCTTTCTCGTGGCTGTCGGTGTCGTGGCTGTCCACCGTCTGGGAGAGAGCGTCCTTGAACGCCATCCAGCCGAGGAGGGCGCACTTCACGCGCGCCGGGTACTTGCTGACGCCGGTGAAGGCGATGCCGTCGCCGATGACGTCCTCATCCCCCGGATCCTTACCGCGGGAGGTCATCATCGCGTTGAACGACTCGACGGTGGCGAGAGCCTCGCCGACCGACTGCCCGACGATCAGATCGTGCAGCACCGACGTCGAGGCCTGGGAGATCGAGCATCCCTGCCCGTCGTAGGACACGTCGTCGATCGTGCTGCCGTCCGCGGAGACGGCGACGCGCAGGGTCACCTCGTCGCCGCACGTCGGATTGACGTGGTGGACCTCGGTCCCGAACGGCTCGCGCAGTCCCCGACCGTGCGGATGTTTGTAGTGGTCCAGGATCACTTCCTGGTACATCTGCTCCATACGCATGCTCAGTTCACCCCGAAGAACTTCTGCGCCTTGATGATTGCTGCGGCCAGCGCGTCGACCTCGGCAGGCGTGTTGTAGACGGCGAACGATGCGCGTGCGGTCGCGGCCACACCGAACCGGCGGTGCAGCGGCCATGCGCAGTGATGGCCGACGCGGATGGCGACACCCTCGTCGTCGAGGATCTGCCCGAGGTCGTGGGCGTGGATGCCGTCGACGAGGAAGGACACCGCTCCCCCGCGGTTCTCCGCGGTGGCCGGCCCGATGATGCGCAGACCGTCGATCTCGCCGAGCCGCGTGAGCGCGTACTCGACGAGTGCATGCTCATGGGCGGCAACGGCTTCCATACCGATGGTCTGCAGGTAGCGCACCGCGGCACCGAGGCCCACGACCTGCGACGTCATCGGCACGCCCGCCTCGAAACGCTGAGGCGGCGGCGCGTAGGTCGACGCCTCCATCGTGACGGTCTCGATCATCGATCCACCGGTGATGAACGGCGGCAACGCCTCCAGGAGTTCACTCTTGCCGTACAGCGCGCCGACACCACTCGGGCCGAACATCTTGTGCCCGGAGAAGGCGGCGAAATCGACGTCCAGCGCGGTGAAGTCGACCGGCATGTGCGGCACCGACTGGCACGCGTCGAGGACGACGAGCGCGCCGACGGCCCGCGCACGGGAGACGAGTTCTCCGACATCGGCGACCGCACCGGTGACGTTCGACTGATGGGTGAACGCGATGACCTTCACCGACTCGTCGAGGGTCAGCGAGTCCACGTCGATCCGACCGTCGTCGGTCACGCCGTACCAGCGCAGTGTCGCGCCGGTCCGACGGCAGAGTTCCTGCCACGGAACCAGATTCGCGTGATGCTCGAGTTCGGTGATCACCACCGTGTCGCCGGGACCGAGTGCCGAACCGCCGAGAACCGACGTCGAGCGCGGGTCACCGAGCGTGTAGGTCACCAGGTTGAGCGCCTCGGTGGCGTTCTTGGTGAAGACGAGCTGGTCCGACGACGCCCCGACGAACCCGGCGATGACCTCGCGCGCGTCCTCATAGGCGTCGGTGGCCTCTTCGGCGAGCTGGTGGGCTCCCCGGTGCACCGCGGCATTGTGGTGGGTCAGGAAGTACCGCTCGGCGTCGAGCACCTGGACGGGACGTTGCGAGGTGGCCCCGGAGTCGAGGTACACCAACGGCTTCTCGTCACGAACGGTGCGCGACAGGATCGGGAAGTCCGCGCGCAGCGCCTCGACGTCGAGAGCGGCTGCCGCAGTTGTTGTCTCAGGTGAGAGTGTCACGTGCGTGCACCTCCAGGGGTGTTGGTTCAGCCGGCCTTGGCCGCCGAGGTGAAGCGCTCGTAACCGTTCTCCTCGAGCACATCGGCCAGCTCCGGGCCGCCGGACTCGACGACGCGTCCGTTGACGAAGACGTGGACGTAGTCGGGCTTGATGTAGCGGAGGATGCGTGTGTAGTGCGTGATCAGCAGGACGCCGCCGTTGTCGCGTTCCTTGTACCGGTTGACACCCTCGCTGACGACTCGGAGCGCGTCGACGTCGAGGCCCGAGTCGGTCTCGTCGAGGATGGCGATCTTCGGCTTGAGCAGGTCGAGCTGGAGGATCTCGTGGCGCTTCTTCTCACCACCGGAGAAGCCCTCGTTGACGCTCCGCTCGGAGAACGACGGGTCGATCTCGAGAGCGGTCATCGCCTCCTTGGTCTCCTTGACCCAGTGACGCAGCTTCGGTGCCTCGCCGCGGACGGCGGTGGCGGCGGTGCGCAGGAAGTTCGACATCGAGACGCCGGGCACCTCGACCGGATACTGCATGGCCAGGAACAGGCCTGCACGAGCACGCTCGTCGACGCTCATCTCCAGGACGTTCTCGCCGTCGAGGGTGATCGAACCGGAGGTGACCTCGTACTTGGGGTGGCCGGCGATCGCGTAGGAGAGCGTCGACTTGCCCGAACCGTTGGGGCCCATGATCGCGTGCGTCTCATCGGACTTCACGGTCAGGTCGACACCCTTGAGGATGTGGATGGGCTCGGCGTCGGCGTCGGTCTGGGCGACGTCGACGTGCAGGTCACGGATTTCCAGTGTGGTCATGTTCTGAGTTCTCTCTAACAGGCTGTGGGAGGTTTGAGTCAGGCGCGGACGCTGGTCAGGCGCCGGAGAGTTCGAGCTCGCGCTCGACGGCGGCGGACAGACGCTCGCGGAGCTCGGGCACACCGATCTTGGCGATCACCTCGCCGAAGAATCCGCGGATGACCAGACGGCGCGCCTGGTCCTCGGGGATGCCGCGAGCCTGCAGGTAGAACAGCTGCTCGTCGTCGAAACGTCCGGTGGCACTGGCGTGGCCGGCACCGACGATCTCACCGGTCTCGATCTCGAGGTTCGGCACCGAGTCGGCGCGGGCGTTGTCGGTGAGCACCAGGTTGCGGTTGAGCTCGAAGGTGTCGGTTCCCTCGGCCTCGGCGCGGATCAGCACGTCGCCGATCCAGACGGTGTGCGCCTCACGCGACCGGTCGCCGGTCGTATCGCCCTGCAGCGCACCCTTGTACACCACGTTCGAGCGGCAATTGGGCTGGCTGTGGTCGACGAGCAGACGCTGCTCGAGATGCTGTCCGGCGTCGGCGAAGTACAGACCCCACATCTCGACGTCGCCGCCCGGCGCGTCGTAGTGGACGATCGGCGAGAGCCGAACGAGGTTGCCGCCGAAGCTGACCGCGAAGTGGCGGACCACGGCGTCGCGGCCGGTGCGCACGTGATGGGTGACGACGTGCACGGCATCGTCATCCCAGTCGTGGACGTTGACGACGGTGAGCGCGGCACTGTCGCCGACGACGAACTCGACGTTCTCGGCGAAGGTTCCGCCGCCCTTCTGGTCCAGCACCACGACGGCGCGGGCGAAGGGCTCTAGCCTGACCTGGGTGTGACCGAAGGCGGTCTCGCCCTCACCGGGTCCGGTGATCGTGATGGTGACCGGCTCGGACAGCTCGACCTCGCGGCCGACGGTGACGACCGTGGCCTGGGTGAACGACGAGTACGCCTGTGCGGCAACCCGGTCGAAGGGCACGCCGCCCTGGCCGAGGCGCTCGTCCTCGCGACCCACGGTCTCCACCGTGACGCCGTCGGCGACTCCGGAAACATCCACGGTGGCCTCGCCGGTCCGCTGCGCGGAACCGTCGTGCAGACCGCGCAGTCGGCGGAACGGGGTGAAGCGCCAGGCCTCTTCGCGAGGGCTGGGCACCTCGAAGGCGTTGACGTCGAACGAGGTGAACAGTTCACCCTTGTTGACGACAGGCGAATGCGATCCCGGTGTCGAAACCGGGAGTGTCGGATCGGCCATCAGCCGACGGCTCCTTCCATCTGAAGCTCGATCAGGCGGTTGAGCTCGAGCGCGTATTCCATCGGGAGTTCCTTGGCGATCGGCTCGACGAAGCCGCGGACCACCATGGCCATCGCCTCGTCCTCGGTCAGACCACGGCTCATCAGGTAGAAGAGCTGATCGTCGCTGACCTTCGAGACGGTCGCCTCGTGCCCCATCGTCACGTCGTCCTCGCGGATGTCGACGTAGGGGTAGGTATCACTGCGGGAGATGGTGTCGACCAGCAGCGCATCGCATTTCACCGTCGAACGGCTGCCGTGCGCTCCGTTGTTGACCTTGATCAGGCCGCGGTAGGAAGCGCGGCCACCACCGCGGGCCACCGACTTCGAGATGATGTTGCTCGAGGTGTTCGGTGCGAGGTGGACCATCTTGGAGCCGGTGTCCTGGTGCTGGCCGGGGCCGGCGAAGGCGACCGAGAGGACCTCGCCCTTCGCGTGTTCACCGGTCAGCCAGACCGCCGGGTACTTCATGGTGACCTTCGAGCCGATGTTGCCGTCGACCCACTCCATGGTGGCGCCGGCCTCGGCCTTGGCGCGCTTGGTCACCAGGTTGTAGACGTTGTTCGACCAGTTCTGGATGGTCGTGTAGCGGCAGCGGCCGCCCTTCTTCACGATGATCTCGACGACCGCGGAGTGCAGCGAGTCGGTCTTGTAGATCGGCGCGGTACAACCCTCGACGTAGTGCACGTAAGCACCCTCGTCGACGATGATCAGCGTGCGCTCGAACTGACCCATGTTCTCGGTGTTGATCCGGAAGTAGGCCTGGAGCGGGATGTCGACGTGGACGCCGGGCGGGACGTAGATGAACGAGCCACCGGACCAGACCGCGGTGTTCAGCGCGGAGAACTTGTTGTCGCCGGCCGGGATGACCGAACCGAAGTACTCCTGGAAGATCTCCGGGTGCTCCTTGAGCGCGGTGTCGGTGTCGAGGAAGATCACGCCCTGCTTCTCGAGATCCTCACGGATCGAGTGGTACACGACCTCTGACTCGTACTGGGCGGCGACACCGGAGACCAGGCGCTGCTTCTCCGCCTCGGGGATTCCGAGCTTGTCGTAGGTGTTTTTGATGTCCTCGGGCAGGTCTTCCCACGTGGCGGCCTGCTTCTCGCTGGACCGCACGAAGTACTTGATGTTGTCGAAGTCGATGCCCTCGAGTCCGGCGCCCCAGTGCGGCATCGGCTTCTTGTCGAAGATCTTCAGTGCCTTGAGTCGCTGCTCGAGCATCCACTCGGGTTCGCTCTTCTTGGCCGAGATGTCGGCGACGACCGCCGGGGACAGTCCGCGCCTGGCGCTGGCGCCGGCCACGTCGGAGTCGGCCCAGCCGTAGCCGTACTTGCCGAGCGCGGCAATCGTCTCTTCCTGCGTGAGGGGAGCCGGGGCGGTCGGCGTGGTGGCGGCCGGATCGGTGACGGTCATCGCGTGGCCTTTCGGGTTGTCGTGGGCAGTGTCTGTGAGGTTCCGTGCCGGGGAGACGGTGGAGCCTCCGGCGGCGGGTGGATCGGCACGTGGGTGGTGCAGGCGCAGTCACCGTTGGCGATGGTGGCCAGGCGCTGCACATGCGTGCCGAGCAGCTCGGTGAAGACCGCGGTCTCGGCCTCACAGAGTTCGGGGAACTCGGTGGCGACGTGCGCCACCGGGCAGTGGTGCTGGCAGATCTGGATGCCGTTGCCGACCTGCCGGGTGTTGGTCGCGTATCCCGCGCTGGTCAACGCGTCGGCGATCTCCTCGACCGTGTCGGAGACCGTGACCGGGTCGGCGCTCGGCGACACGTCGGCGACGATCCGTTCGACACGTTCCCGCGCGAACTCGGCGACGGCGTCGTGGCCACCGAGGTCACGGAGCTTGCGCATCGCGGCACCGGCGAGGTCGTCGTAGGCGTGGCGCATCTTGCCGCGCCCCTCCGCCGTGAGCTGGAACCACTTCGCCGGTCGACCGCGTCCACGACCGCGACGCTGACCGAACCCGGTCGAGGCGACCTCGATGTCCCCGGCACTGGTGAGCGCGTCGAGGTGACGACGCACTCCGGCGGCGGAGATACCGAGGCGCTCACCGATCTCGCTCGCGGTCAGCGGGCCGTCCTCGACGAGCAGGTTCACCACCGCATCACGCGTCTGACCATCGTGGTGCGCATCGGCACCGAGGGGCGCGCGAGTGGTTGCCGTACCAGCGGAGGGCACGGCATCGCCGCCGCCCGAGGGCAGCACAACATCGTTCCGCATGGTTTTCACAACACGAGTGTGACGTAATTGATTCCGCCCTGCCAGCAAGGGTGCCCTTAGCGCTGCGTCCGAGTTCGTCAGCGGTGTCGTGATTGTCCGGATAAAGGGTGGTCGCGAGGTATCGGGCGCCGCCGATTACAGTCGTCGTGTGCCCGAAACCACAGCTGGCCGCCGCGTGCCGGACTTCTTCGGACTCGTGTGGAATCACCTGCTCGCCGTACTCGACTACCTCGGACTGCGTAAACAGCGTCCCGCCGGAACCGACGGCGACGCCACCGAGCAGCGCGGCGACTACGGCAAGGCCATCGCCCGACTACACGACGACGAGCGCGAGGTCGGCCCCCTCAACGCCGCGGAGACCCGTCGCCTCCGCCGCATCAAGCTGTTCGGAGCCACCGGTTCGGTTCTGATCCTGATCGGCGCGCTCGGCACCGGCGCGGTGCCCGTACTGCAGAACCCGGTCGCCGGCATGCGCGTGCTGTCGCTGCCATCGCGGATGTTCGGGACCGCGCTCGCCCTCTCCATCGGCGGCACCATCACTCTCGTGGTCGCCTGGCTTCTGATCGGCCGCTTCGCGGTCGGCCGCTTCAGCGTCGAGGTCCGTCACGGACGCAGTCCGGAACGGCGGATGAGCCGACGCCAGGCCGACCGGACGCTCATGCTGTGGATCACGCCGATCGTGCTGGCTCCCCCGCTGCTGAGCAAGGACGTCTACTCCTATCTCGCCCAGAGCGCGATCGCCTTCCGCGGCATGGACCCGTACTCGGTCAGTCCCGTCCGCGGCCTCGGGGTCGATCACATCCTCACCCGATCCGTGCCCAACCTCTGGCGCGACACCCCCGCGCCCTACGGACCGCTGTTCCTGTGGATCGGCGAGGGCATCACCAATATCACCGGGGCGAACATCACCGCGGCGATCTTCCTGCACCGCATCGTCGCACTGATCGGTGTCGCGCTCATCGTGTGGGCGTTGCCGCGTCTCGCGAAGCGCTGCGGGGTGTCCTCGGTCGCCGCCCTGTGGCTCGGTGCGATGAACCCGCTGGTGATCCTGCATCTGGTGGGCGGCATCCACAACGAGGCACTCATGCTCGGCCTGATGCTCGTCGGCCTCGAGCTGAGCTTCCGCGCCATCTACGGCGTCGACCGGTTACGGAAGCCGGGAACGCTGATACCCACAAGTGCCGGCTGGATATTGATCGCAGGCGGCGCGGTGATCGCGGCGTCGGCGATGATCAAGGTCGCCTCCATGCTCGCGCTCGGTTTCGTCGGGATCGCCCTGGCGATGCGTTGGGGCGCCACGCTGCCGGCTCTGCGGCACGCGCCGATCCGCGAATGGTGGACCCGATCGAAATGGTCCGTGTACGCCCTCGGAGTCTCCGCGGCGTTCTACGTGGTCGTCCTGGGCATCGTGATGGTTGGTATCTCGCTGGCCACCGGGCTCGGATTCGGCTGGACGGGCACGCTCTCCACCGGCGAGATCGTCCGGTCGTGGATGTCGATGCCGACGCTGCTCGGGGTGACGACGGGTCGGATCGGTGTGACGCTCGGACTTGGAGAGCACACCCAGGCGATCCTCGACGTCGCACGCCCGATCGGTCAGCTCGTCGCGGGTCTGTTCATCATCCGGTGGATGCTCGCGACCCTTGGCGGACGCCTGCACCCCCTCGGCGCACTCGGTGTGTCAATGGCCACATTCATCCTGTTCTTCCCGTTCGTCCAGGCCTGGTATCTCCTCTGGGCGGTGATCCCGCTCGCGGCGTGGGCGACGGGAGCGTGGTTCCGGATCTCGACCATCGCGGCATCCGCGATCATCGCCATCGTCGTGATGCCCACGAGCTCCAACACCAGCGGAGTCGTTCTCGCACAGGGGCTTCTGGCCGGTGTGATCATGGTCGCAGCACTCACCGCACTCTTCTTCGAGGACCGTTCGCCGCGCCGATGGCGTCGTCGCAGAACCGGGGCACCGGAGGAGTCCCCGGAACCGGCCGAGAACGCCCCGACGCCATGACGATCCCCCACCGCACCCGCGAACGGCGTTTTTCGTCCGCGGGGTCCGAGCGCCTAGTCTGACCTGTGTGCGCAGCACGACCCCTCGGCAGATCAGCGATGACGATCGAATGAACGATCGTCCGCCGAGCGACCCCGTCGCATCCCCAGCGGTCGAGGTACGCGGGCTGGTCAAGACCTTCGGTGACCGTACCGCCGTCGATCGGCTCGATCTGACCGTGGAGCGCGGACAGATCCTCGCCCTCCTCGGACCGAACGGTGCGGGCAAGACCACGACCGTCGAGATCTGCGAGGGCTTCACCGCCCCCGACGCCGGCACCGTCCGGGTTCTCGGGCTCGATCCGATCGTCGACAACGACGCCCTCCGACGCCGCGTCGGTGTGATGCTGCAGGGCGGCGGCGCCTACCCGGGCGCCCGCGCCGAGGAGATGTTGCGGCTCGTCGCCGCCTACTCGGCCGACCCGATCGACCCCGAATTCCTCATCGACGCACTCGGTCTCGCCGACGTCCGCCGCACGTCGTACCGACGCCTCTCCGGCGGACAACAGCAGCGCCTCGCGCTCGCCTGCGCGATCGTCGGCCGTCCTGAACTGGTGTTCCTCGACGAGCCGACCGCCGGCCTCGACGCCCACGCGCGTCTCGTCGTGTGGGAACTCGTCGACCGCCTCCGCGCCGACGGCGTGGCCGTCCTGCTCACCACGCATCTGATGGACGAGGCGGAGGAACTCGCCGACCAGGTCGTGATCATCGATCACGGCCGCGCGGTCGCCGCCGGGACCCCCGCCGACCTCACGAGCACCGGCGCCGAGAACGAGTTGCGGTTCACCGCGCCCCGCGGGCTCGACCTGTCGATGCTCACGCTCGCACTTCCCGAGGGCTATCACTGCACCGAGGCGAACCCCGGCTCGTACCTCGTCATCGGCCCGATGACGCCGCAGGTTCTCGCGACGGTGACCGCCTGGTGCGCGAAGATCAACGTCCTCGCCACCGATCTCCGTGTCGAGACCCGCAGTCTCGAAGACGTCTTCCTCGACCTGACCGGACGGGCCCTACGACAGTGAACTCCCCCGCAGTGAACTCCCCCGCTCCCGGCACGGGACTCTTCCCCGAGGGCATGTTCCGTCCGGCGCCGCGTCCGGCGTCCCTGCCGGCGATGATCACCGCGCAGTCGACCCTCGAGCTCAAGCTCCTGCTCCGCAACGGTGAACAGTTGTTGCTCACCATGTTCATCCCGATCACGCTGCTCATCGGGCTGTGCCTGCTGCCGATCAACACGACCTTCGGCGACGGCCCGGCCGAGCGCGCCACGCTCTTCGTCCCCGCGATCCTGACGGTCGCCGTGATGTCGACCGCCTTCACCGGCCAGGCCATCGCCGTCGGTTTCGACCGCCGGTACGGGGCCCTGAAAAGACTGGGCGCCACACCGATTCCCCGGTGGGGCATCATCGTCGGCAAGTCGGTCGCAGTGCTGATCGTGGTGGCCCTGCAGTCGGTCATCCTCGGCGCCATCGGACTCGCCTTCGGGTGGCGGCCCGACGCGGTCGGACTGCTCATCGGCGCGCTGGTGATCATCGTCGGCACCGCCTGCTTCGCGGCCCTCGGGCTGCTCCTCGGCGGCACGCTCAAGGCGGAGGTCGTCCTGGCCCTGGCGAACCTGCTCTGGTTCGCGTTCATCGGACTCGGCAGCCTCGTGGTCGTCGATTCCAACGTTCCCGGCGCCGTGCACACCTTCGCACGGTGTATCCCCTCGGGTGCGCTCAGTGAGGCCCTGGAAATGGCCGCACGTGGTTCGTTCGACGCCTTCGGGGTGGGCGTCTTGCTGGTGTGGGCCGCAGTGGCCGGCACCTTGGCAGTGAGGTGGTTCCGATTCCGATGACGACGTCGCAGACTTCGACACGACCCGACGGGGCGGACCCCGACAGGGCGACTACCGAGGGGGGCAATCGACAGGTGGGCGGTTTCTGGCGGTCCATCCCGGGATTCGGCCGACCGACGATCCGCTTCGTACACCGCTGGGCGATGGCGCTGCTGGTCTCCAACGTCGGGATCGTCGCCACCGGCGGCGCCGTCCGCGTGACGGGTTCGGGACTCGGTTGTCCCACCTGGCCGCGCTGCACCGACGATTCCTTCGTCCCGCACGGCGAACTCGGCATCCACGGCGCGATCGAGTTCGGCAACCGGATGCTGACATGGGTCCTCATCATCATCGCGATCGCCGCCTGGATCGCCGTGCTCCGCTACGTCGGATCGGCCCGCCGCGACAAGTGGCTCGTGACCCTGATCGCTCTCGGTATCCCGTTCCAGGGCGTGATCGGCGGCATCACCGTCCTCACCGACCTCAATCCGTGGGTCGTGGCGCTGCACTTCATCCTGTCGATGATCCTGGTGTCGGCGGCGACCGTCCTGGTCTTCCGGATGCGCCCGTATCCGACCCCGGCCGAACCCGCACCCGCCGACACCGACACCCCGGGGATGGCGACCCGGCGACTGGGCGTCTACCTGGCGTGGCTGCTGTACGCGGTCACCTGGGTGACCATCTACCTCGGCACAGTGGTGACGGGTTCCGGCCCCCACGCCGGCGACGCCGACGCCCCCCGCAACGGACTCGACCCCGACAACGCCACCCAGCTCCACGCAGATGCGGTGTTCGTACTCGTCGGCCTGGGTCTGGCCGCACTCATCTACGCCCGCGTCTTCGCGCGTCCCCAGCAGCGCTCGGCACTGGTCTTCGTGGGCCTGCTCGTCCTGCAGGGTGTGATCGGCTTCGTCCAGTTCTTCACCGATCTGCCCGTCGCGCTGGTCATCGCGCACATGTTCGGCAGTGCGCTGCTCCTCATCGGCGCGACCTGGCAGGTGCTGGTCGCCCGGGGGACCGATCAGCCGCACGTCGACGCGGCCTGACCACGCGTCACGAACGACGACGACCCCCGGCGATCGCGCCGGGGGTCGTCTCTGGTTCGGGGTCGGACCGTCGCGTCAGAGGATCGCGCGGTTGCGCGCCTTCGGGAAGCGCTTCTGGCGGGCCACCCAGCCGGCCATCTTGCGGTAATGCGACGGCTTGACGGTGGTCTCGGAGGTGAGATCGCGATCCCACTCGGCGATCTCGAGTCCGTCGACGGCGTCGACGACTGCCTGCGCGGTCACGAGGTCGGCGACGACGCGGTCACCGAGGACGCCTCCGGCGTCACCGACGAGCGTGATCCGGACGCCGGCCGCACCGATCGCCTGCAGGACGACCTTGGCGCTCCCGCCCTCGCGCGCGACGAACTTCTTCACCGAGGCGACGACATCGCCCGGTGCCTGGACGGTCGGCGTGGCTGTGGTGTCGGTGGCGGCACTGTCAGTCATGACGCTCAGCATACCGGTGGGCCTCGGCCGATCCCGATACCGGGATGGGCGTCACGTCCGGCGCGTTCCCCGTGTACAACGGGTGTCGTGCGTGCGATACAGGTGACCCGCCACGGCGGTCCGGACGTCCTGACCTTCGGAACCGTCGACGACCCGATCCCGGCCGCCGACGAGGTGATCGTCCGAACCTCGGCGGTGGGCGTCAACTACATCGACACCTACCTCCGCCGCGGTCTCTATCCTTCGACCCCGCCGTACATCCCGGGCACCGAGGGGGCCGGCGAGATCGTCTCCCTGGGCTCCGACGTGTCCGCCCTCGAAGTGGGTCAGCGGGTCGCATGGTGTGCGGCGCCCGCGTCGTATGCCGAACTCGTGGCGGTGCCCGCCGCGCAGGCGGTCGTCGTCCCCGACGGCATCGACGACGCGGTCGCCGGATCGTCGCTGCTCCGCGGGCTCACCGCGCACTACCTGCTCGACGGCAGCGCACACCCGCATCCGGAGGACACGGTGCTGATCCACGCCGGGGCCGGCGGGGTCGGGCTGATCCTGACCCAGATGGCCAAGCGCCACGGTCTGCGGGTCATCACGACGGTGTCCTCGGAGGAGAAGGAGCAGTTGTCCCGGGAGGCCGGGGCCGACCACGTCCTGCGCTACGGGGACGACCTCGCCGCGCGCGTCCGGGAGATGACCGACGGTCGCGGTGTTGCGGTGGTCTACGACGGGGTCGGCGCCGACACCTTCGAGCAGTCGCTGGCCGCCACGGCCGTCCGCGGCATCATCGTGCTGTTCGGTGCCTCCAGCGGACCGGTGCCGCCGTTCGATCTGCAGCGCCTCAACCCGGCCGGTTCGTTGTCGGTGACCCGACCCACCCTCGCGCATTTCACCGCGACGCCGGAGGAACTGAACTGGCGGGCAAGCGAGTACTTCGAGGCGATCGGAGACGGCGACGTGGACGTGCGGGTGGGTCAGCGATACCGGCTGGCCGACGCCGCGCAGGCCCACGCGGACCTGGAGGCACGCAAGACCACGGGTGCGACCGTGCTGCTGCCGGCGGATTCCTGAGGGATCTGAACGACCGGATCAGAAGTACGAGGAGATCGTCTGCATGCCGACGACCGCGTCGATCGCGAGGCCGCAGAAGACGATCGCCAGGTACTCGTTGGACTGCAGGAACACCTTGAGGGGCTTCACCTCGGCGCCGCGCTTGGTGTCGCGGTAGAGCTTGGTGACCCGCTCGAGGAACCAGGCGCCGGCGAGGAGGGCGATCACCGTGTAGATCCAGCTGGTGGCCGGGATCAGTGCGAGGGAGCTGATGACGGTCAGCCAGGTGTAGATCAGCATCTGACGCGTGACGCGTTCCTCGGTCGCGATGACCGGGAGCATCGGCACGCCGGCCGCCTTGTAGTCCTCCTTGTAGCGCATCGCGAGCGCCCAGGTGTGCGGCGGAGTCCAGAAGAAGATGACCAGGAACAGCACGATCGGCTGCCAGCTGATCGAGCCGGTGACGGCCGCCCAGCCGACCAGCGTCGGCATGCAACCGGCGGCGCCGCCCCACACCACGTTCTGCCAGGTGCGGCGCTTGAGGATCATCGTGTAGACGCCGACGTAGAAGATGATCGTCGCCGAGACGAGCAGAGACGACAGCAGGTTCGCGGCGAAGTACAGCACCGCGAACGACGCGGCCCAGAGCACCAGGCCGAAGATCAGCGCACTGCGCGTGGCGACCGCCCGACGGGCCAGGGGCCGCCGTTCGGTGCGCTTCATCTTCTTGTCGATGTCGGCGTCGACCACCATGTTGAGGGTGTTCGCGCTGCCGGCACCGAGCCATCCACCGATCAGGGTGAAGGCGATGACAGCGATGTCGACGTGACCGCGATCGGCCTGCAGCATCACCGGGATCGTCGCGACCAGCAGCAGCTCGATGACCCGCGGCTTGGTCAGCGCGACATACGCAAGCACCGTCGCGCGCACACGTCCGGCCCACGTCAGATCCGCCGGCATGACCGGCTCGGTCGAAACCTGCTGTGATGCGGTGTCGGTCGAGTGGGATGCGGCGGGACGGTCTCCGCTCACACGCTCCCCTATCCTCACGAACACTCCTCGTCTGCCCGCACAGATCGCCGCGGGCTACTACAGAGCATGGTAGACGTTTGCCTTCGCGAACCGTAATCGCCTCGTGGCCGGTCCCGTGACCGGCACCGATCGACGAACCGACCGGTAACTTTCGGTCGGCGCGCAGGCCGTGCTCCTGGCCGATTACTCTGGACCCGAACGCGCCGAAAACCCGAGCAGGCACAGGAGACAATCACCATCGTGGCCGACACAGACGAGATCCGCGCACTGACCACCCCCCGCCATCCGGACGACTGGACCGACCTCGACACGCGTGCCGTCGACACGGCCCGCCTGCTGGCCGCCGACGCGGTGCAGAAGTGTGGCAGTGGTCATCCGGGTACCGCCATGAGCCTCGCACCGTTGGCCTACACGCTGTTCCAGCGCGTGATGCGTCACGACCCCACCGACACCGACTGGGCCGGCCGCGACCGCTTCGTGCTGTCCTGCGGGCATTCGAGCCTGACCCTCTACATCCAGCTCTACCTGGGTGGCTTCGGCCTCGAGCTCTCCGACATCGAGGCGCTGCGGACCTGGGATTCGCTGACCCCCGGTCACCCGGAGTTCCGCCACACCCGCGGTGTGGAGATCACCACCGGCCCGCTGGGCCAGGGTCTCGCCTCATCGGTCGGCATGGCGATGGCCGCCCGCCGCGAGCGCGGCCTGTTCGACCCGGATGCCGGCGTCGGCGAGAGCCCGTTCGACCACTACATCTACGTGGTCGCCTCCGACGGTGACATCGAGGAGGGCGTGACCTCTGAGGCCAGCTCGCTCGCCGGCACCCAGCAGCTCGGCAACCTGATCGTGTTCTACGACCAGAACCAGATCTCGATCGAGGACGACACCGACATCGCCCTGTCCGAGGACGTCGCCAAGCGCTACGAGGCCTACGGCTGGCACGTGCAGACCGTCGAAGGCGGCGAGGACGTCGTGGCCATCGAGGCCGCGATCAAGGCCGCCCAGGAGGTCGTCGACCGTCCGTCGATCATCTGCCTCCGCACCATCATCGGCTTCCCGGCACCCAACCTCATGAACACCGGCGCGGCCCACGGCGCGGCGCTCGGTGACGAGGAGATCGCCGCGACCAAGAAGATTCTCGGCTTCGACCCGGAGAAGAACTTCGAGGTCACCGACGAGGTCATCGCGCACACCCGCAAGCTCGTCGAGCGCGGCGCCGAGCAGCGCAAGGCCTGGACGGCGTCCTTCGACGCATGGGCTGAGAAGAACCCCGAGCAGAAGGCGCTGTTCGATCGCCTGACCGCCCACGAGCTCCCCGAGGGCTGGACCGAGAACCTGCCGAGCTGGAACGTCGGCGACAAGGACGTGGCGACGCGCAGCGCCTCGGGCAAGGTGCTCGGCGCCCTCGCGCCCGTGCTGCCCGAGCTGTGGGGCGGTTCTGCCGACCTCGCCGGCTCGAACAACACCACGATGGACGGCGAGCCCTCGTTCGGCCCGACGTCGATCAGCACCAAGAAGTGGTCGGCCAACCCGTACGGCCGCACCCTGCACTTCGGTGTCCGCGAGCACGCGATGGGTTCGATCCTGTCGGGCATCGCCCTGCACGGACCGACCCGCGCCTACGGCGGCACCTTCCTGCAGTTCGCCGACTACATGCGTCCGGCCGTCCGTCTGGCGGCGCTGATGGAGATCGACCCGATCTACGTCTGGACCCATGACTCGATCGGTCTCGGCGAGGACGGCCCGACCCACCAGCCGATCGAGCACCTGGCGGCGCTGCGGGCGATCCCTAATCTCGACGTCGTGCGTCCCGCCGACGCGAACGAGACCGCCTACGCGTGGGCGCACCTGCTGACCCGGCGCAACCACCCGGTCGGCCTGGCGCTCACCCGGCAGAACCTCCCGATCCTCGAGGGCACCTCGGCGCAGGGCGTCGCCAACGGCGGCTACATCCTCAGCGATTCCGAGGGCGATCCGCAGGTCGTGCTGATCGGCACGGGCTCCGAGGTGTACCTGGCCGTCGAAGCACAGAAGGCGCTGGCCGACAAGGGAATCAAGGCCCGCGTCGTGTCCATGCCCTGTGTCGAGTGGTTCGACGAGCAGCCCAAGGGGTACCAGGACCACGTGCTCCCGCCGTCGGTTCCGCGTGTCGCCGTCGAGGCCGGCATCGCGATGCCGTGGTACCGCATCGTCGGCGCCGGTGGCGAGATCGTCAGCATCGAGCACTTCGGTGCCTCGGCCGACTACAAGGTGCTCTTCACCAAGTTCGGGATCACCGCAGAGGCCGTCACGTCGGCCGCCGAGCGCGTCGTCGCCGGCTGACCAACCCAAGGAGAGAGATCGTGACCCAGAACGAGAAGCTCGCCGAACTGTCCGCCGCCGGAGTCTCGGTGTGGCTGGACGACCTGTCCCGTGACCTGATCGGCTCCGGCGAACTCGCCGAATTGATCTCGACCAAGTCGGTGGTCGGTGTGACCACCAACCCGTCGATCTTCCAAGCGGCGCTGTCGAAGGGCACCGCCTACAACGCGCAGGTCACCGAACTGGCCGCGCGTGGCGCCGATGTCGACGGCACCATCCGCACGGTGACCACCGACGACGTCCGCAACGCCTGCGACGTGCTCGCACCGGTGTACGAGGAGTCCGACGGCGTCGACGGCCGGGTGTCGATCGAGGTCGACCCGCGCCTGGCCCACGACACCGACGGCACGGTCGCCCAGGCGATCGAGCTGTGGAAGATCGTCGACCGCCCGAACCTGCTGATCAAGATCCCGGCCACCACGGCCGGGCTCCCGGCGATCACCAAGGTCATCGCCGAGGGCATCAGCGTCAACGTGACGCTGATCTTCTCGGTGGAGCGCTACAAGGACGTCATGGACGCCTACCTCGACGGCCTCGACGCCGCCGCGGAAGCCGGCCACGACCTGTCGAACATCCACTCGGTGGCGTCGTTCTTCGTCTCGCGCGTCGACACCGAGATCGACAAGCGTCTCGACGCCATCGGCACCCCGGAGGCGATGGAGCTCAAGGGCAAGGCGGCACTGGCCAACGCCCGCCTGGCCTACTCGGCCTACCAGCAGGTGTTCGAGGTCGAGTCGCGCTTCCCCGATCTGCTCGCCCACGGCGCCCGTCCGCAGCGCGCGCTCTGGGCGTCGACCGGCGTGAAGAACCCGGACTACCCCGACACCCTGTACGTCAGCGAGCTCGTCGCACCCAACACGGTCAACACCATGCCGGGCAAGACGATGGACGCCTTCGCCGACCACGGTTGGGTGAACACCGGCTCGATCATCGGTCTCGCGCAGGAGTCGCAGGAGGTCTTCGACAAGATCGCGGCGCTCGGCGTCGACACGGTCGATGTCTTCAAGGTCCTCGAGGACGAGGGCGTGAGCAAGTTCGAGGACGCGTGGAACGATCTGCTCAACGCGACCGCCGAGCAGTTGTCCGCGGCGATCAAGGGCTGATCCCACAGTGGCCGTCGGCGGGGATTCAGTGGGACCCGATGCTGTAGGACCCGACTCCTGGACCAATCCGCTCCGTGACCCACGGGACAAGCGGCTCCCGCGTATCGCGGGACCGTGCAGTCTGGTCATCTTCGGCGTCACCGGAGACCTGGCACGCAAGAAGTTGATGCCTGCGGTCTACGACCTCGCCAACCGCGGACTCCTCCCCCCGTCGTTCGCTCTCGTCGGGTTCGCCCGGCGGGACTGGACCGACGAGGATTTCGGGGCGGTCGTGCACGACGCCGTGCGGGAACACGCCCGCACGGGCTTCCGTGAGGAGGTGTGGGAGCGCCTCGCCGAGGGCTTCCGCTTCGTGCAGGGCAATTTCGACGACGACGCCGCCTTCGACAAGTTGCGCGACACCCTCAAGTCGCTCGACAACGAACGCGGTACGGACGGCAATCACGCCTTCTACCTGTCGATCCCGCCCGGGGCGTTCCCGACGGTGTGTGAACAGCTCGAGCGCAGCGGGCTCGCAGCACAGACCGGCGACAGCTGGCGCCGGGTGGTCATCGAGAAGCCCTTCGGTCACGACCTCGGCTCGGCCCGTGAACTCAACGCCATCGTCAACAACGTCTTCCCGGAGTCGTCGGTGTTCCGCATCGACCACTACCTCGGCAAGGAGACGGTGCAGAACATCCTGGCGCTGCGCTTCGCCAATCAGCTGTTCGATCCGCTGTGGAGTTCGCACTACGTCGACCATGTCCAGATCACCATGGCCGAGGACATCGGTCTCGGTGGCCGGGCCGGCTACTACGACGGCATCGGGGCGGCGCGCGACGTCATCCAGAACCATCTGCTGCAGCTGATGGCGCTGGTGGCGATGGAAGAGCCGATCTCTTTCGAGCCCAAGCAGTTACAGGCCGAGAAGGCCAAGGTTCTCGCCGCCACCCGCAACATCGAGCCGCTGTCGGAGAACACGGCTCGGGGTCAGTACACCGCCGGCTGGCAGGGCAGCGAGAAGGTTCGCGGCCTCAAAGAGGAGTCCGGCTTCGCCAAGGACTCCACGACCGAGACCTTCGCCGCGATCGCCCTGGAGGTCGACTCCCGCCGCTGGGCGGGTGTCCCCTTCTACCTGCGTACCGGCAAGCGCCTCGGCCGGCGCGTCACCGAGATCGCGCTGGTCTTCAAACGGGCGCCGCATCTGCCCTTCGATCAGACGATGACCGAGGAACTCAGCCAGAACGTGCTGGTGATCCGCGTTCAGCCCGACGAGGGGATGACGCTCCGGTTCGGCTCCAAGGTGCCCGCATCGAGCATGGAAGTCCGCGACGTGAACATGGACTTCAGTTACGGCACCGCGTTCACCGAGGCGTCCCCGGAGGCCTACGAACGGTTGATCCTCGACGTGCTGCTCGGGGAACCGTCACTCTTCCCCGTCAACGAGGAAGTCGAATTGTCCTGGAAGATCCTCGATCCGGTGCTCGACCACTGGGCCCAGAACGGCCGGCCGGAAGCGTACGAGGCAGGAACCTGGGGTCCGGCGTCCGCAGACGAGATGCTCGCACGCCATGGCCGACAGTGGAGGCGTCCATGATCGTCAACCTGCCCGACACGTCGAGCCGGGAAGTCGCCAAGCGACTGGTCACGCTCCACGAGACCGAGGGTTCGGTCAACAGCGGTCGCGTGCTCACGCTGGTCGTCTGTGCCGAACACGACGAACCCACCGAAGGCGCCATCGAGGCCGCGATCGCCGCGAGCCGCGAGCATCCCAGCCGCGTCATCGTCGTCTCCCGCGGTGTGCGCCATGCGCGTTCGCGGATGGACGCCGAGATCCGCGTCGGCGGCGATGCCGGCGCGTCGGAGGTCATCGTGCTGTCTCTGGCCGGCGACATGGCCGACCACGCACACGCAGTGGTGATCCCCTTCCTGCTGCCGGACACCCCGGTGGTCACCTGGTGGCCGAGTATCGGTCCCGCGCGGCCGGCATCCGATCCGCTCGGCACGCTGGGCCGCCGCCGGATCATGGACGCCAATCGCGACCCCGGCCTGAACACCGTCCTCAAACGTCGTCTCGCCGGGTACTCGCCCGGTGACACCGACATCGCCTGGACCCAGCTCACCCCGTGGCGGGCGATCCTCGCTTCGGCACTCGATCGTCCTCCGTTCACCCCGGTCCTCGAGATCGATGTGACCGGACCCGATCGCAGTCCGGCCATCGACCTGCTCGCCGGCTGGCTGCGGTCCGCGCTGGGCGTCCCCACGCGCAGGTTCACCGGCAGCTTCGAGGTTCGACTCGTCCGGACCGACGGCGACACCGTGCTGGCCGTCGACGAGAGCAACAACGCCGTCCTGACCGCACCCGGCAAGCCGGACGGGAAGATCGCGATGACGCCGCGCTCGCTGCCGGTGTGCATCGCCGAGGAGTTGCGCCGTCTCGACGTCGACGAGGTGTACGCCTCGGCGTTGGCCGGTGTCGCCGACGTGGAGCGGATCTCACCGGAGCAGGAGGCACTCCTCCGCGCCGACATGCGAGCCGCTGTCGAACACGCCGCACAGCAGAGCGATTCAGCCGCATCCGACGGAAAAGAGTGAAAGACGTGGCCAACGAGACGCTGGTCTTCGAGTCCAAGCAGGAACTGGTCGTGACCGCGGCCGCTCGCTTCATCGACCTGGTGACCCGCGCACAGGCCGAACGCGACGTCGCGAGCATCGTCCTGACCGGCGGCAGCAACGGGATCGGCATTCTGTCGGCCCTGGCCGCCGACAGCGGCACGATCGACTGGTCGCGAGTCGACCTGTACTGGGGCGACGACCGATTCGTACCGGCCGGCGACCCGGAACGCAACTCCGGACAGGCCCGCGAAGCCCTGCTCGACAAGGTGCCGGTCGACCCGTCGCGGGTCTTCCCGATGGCCCCGTCCGACGGCCCGTTCGGCGACGACATCGACGCCGCCGCAGCCGATTACGCGGCAACCCTGGCCGGCCGCTCCTCTGACGGCATTGCCCCGGAGTTCGATCTTCACCTTCTGGGAATGGGCGGCGAAGGCCACATCAACTCACTCTTCCCGCACACCGCGGCCACCGCGGAAACCGAGAAGTCGGTTGTCGCCGTGGAGGATTCGCCCAAGCCGCCGCCGTGTCGGATCACCTTGACGCTGCCCGTGGTCAACCGGTCGCGCAACGTCTGGTTCCTCGTCGCCGGCGCCGACAAGGCCGAGGCCGTCGCCGCTGCCCACAACGGTGCCGACCCGGCGGACTGGCCCTGCGCCGGCGCCCACGGCACCGAAGAGACCATCTGGTTCCTCGACGAGGACGCGGCCTCCCGGCTCAAGTGATTCCGGGCTCACGCTAGGCTCGATGCTCGTGACCGATACCTCGACCTACGCGAACGTGACCCTCGACCCTCGCGCCAACGTCTACTTCGACGGCAAGTGCGTGAGCCACACGTTCCACCTCGCCGACGGCACCCGTAAATCGGCCGGTGTGATCCTGCCCGCGACACTGAACTTCGGCACCGGCGCACCCGAGATCATGGAACTCCACAGCGGCGCCTGCCGGGTGCGGCTCGCCGGCAGCGAGGACTGGACCTCCTACGGCGCAGGCGACTCGTTCCCGGTGCCCGGCAACTCCTCGTTCGACATCGAGGTCACCGACCCCGTCAGCTACGTCTGCCACTACGGCTGAGCACAGCCACTCCGGGCTAACCCGAGTTCCGCAGCGCCGTCGCCAGACCGTTCATGGTGAGCTGGATACCGCGGCGCACCAGCGGGGTGTCCTCCCCCGCACGGAACCGGCGAAGCAGCTCCACCTGCAGCAGGTTGAGGGGCTCGAGATACGGAAAACGGTTGTAGACCGAACGTTTCAGGGCTGCGTTGTCGTGCAACAGGTCGTCGGTGCCGGTGATCTCGGCGCACATGGCGATCGTGCGCTCGTGCTCGTCGACGATCATGCCGAACACCTTGTCGCGCAGTTGCTCGTCGGGAACCAGCTGTGCGTAGCGCTCGGCAAGACCCATGTCGGACTTGGCCAGCACCTGCGCCATGTTGGACATGACGGTGCGGAAGAACGGCCACTTCTCGTAGTATTGCTGCAGGGCCTCGAGGCGGGTGGGATCGTCGCCGACCCACTCCTCGAACGCGGACCCGGTGCCGTACCAGCCCGGCAGCATCACGCGTGATTGCGTCCACGACAGCACCCACGGGATCGCTCGGAGATCCGAGATCTTCTCGGTCTGCTTGCGTGACGCCGGGCGGCTGCCGATGTTGAGGGCGCCGATCTCCGACAGCGGCGTCGACGTGGTGAAGTACTCGACGAATCCCGGTGTCTCGTGCACCAGACGGCTGTACGCCGCACGTGCCCTGGCCGCGATGTCGTCCATGATCTCGTAGGCCGACTCCGATTCGTCGCCGAGACCTTCGACGTCGAGCAACGACGACTCGATGGTCGCGGCCAGCAGCGTCTCCAGGTTGCGGCGGGCGGTCACCGGTTCGGCGTACTTGGCTGCGATGATCTCGCCCTGCTCGGTGATCCGCAACGATCCCTGGACCGCACCCGGCGGCTGGGCGAGGATCGCATCGTAGCTGGGACCTCCACCGCGACCGACGGTGCCACCGCGACCGTGGAAGAGCCGCAACCGGATTCCCGACCGAGACGCCGCCTCGACGAGGTCGAGTTCGGCGCGGTACAGCGCCCAGTTGGCGGCCATGTAACCGCCGTCCTTGTTGGAGTCGGAGTAGCCGAGCATGATCTCCTGCATGCCGTGCTGGGACTCCACGAGCGCCCGGTAGAACGGCACGTCGAGAACGGCGAGCAGCGTTGTGGCGCCCTGCTGCAGATCCTCGATCGTCTCGAACAGCGGTACGACGCGGACGGTCGAGCGCGGCGCGTTCTCCCCCGCCGCACCAGGATCGTAGAGACCGGCCTCCTTCAGCAGGATCAGGGCCTCGAGCATGTCACTCACCGAGGTGCACATGCTGATGATGTAGTTCGGCACCGCTTCCGGTCCGAACGTCGCGACCGCCTTCGCAGCAGCCCGCACGATCCCGAGTTCCTTGGTCGCCAGTTCGCTCAGTTCCGCGTCGGGACTGGTCAGCGGACGACGGCGTTGCAGCTCGGCGGACAGGATCTCGACGCGCTCCTCCTCCCCCAGCGAGGCGTAGTCGGCGTGCACGCCGGCCCACGCCAGGAGTTCGGCGACGACCTCCTCGTGCATGTCGGAGTTCTGCCGCAGGTCGAGTCCGGACAGATGGAAACCGAAGGTACGCACCGACTCCCGGAGCGACAAGAGGCGGTCGTCGGCGATAGTGGCGTCGTTGTTGACCCGCAGCGCGGCGTCGATGACGTCCAGGTCGGCGAGGAGTTCCGATGCGTCGTGATACGGCGACTTGCCGTCGACGAGGAAGAGGTCGCTCGATGAGAGGAAGTCGTCGTCGAACATGCCCCTCGCCGTCGCCGCCAGACGGGACCTGATGTGCCGCAGCGCGAGCCGGAACGGCTCGTCGACACCGGGGTCGTCGGCATCGGCGCCGGCGAGTGCCAGCAGCGGCTCGGTGCCGGTGATCAGTCGCGCCGACATACTCAGTTCCTGCGCGAGGTTCTCGAGTTCGGCGAGGTGGTGCCCGACTGCGGTCGCGGCGGCCAGCGTGGTGGCCAGGGTGACGACCTCGGCGGTGACGAACGGGTTGCCGTCCCGGTCGCCGCCGATCCAGGACCCCATGCGGATCATCGGCTCGTCGGCGAGACCCGCGTCCGGGTACGCCGACCGCAGCGCGGCTCGCACCGAGGTGTTGATCGCCGGCACCACCTCGAAGAACGAGGCGTCGTAGTAGCGCAGGCCCGAACGGATCTCGTCCTGGATGGTCAGCCGCTCGAGACGGATGAGAGCGGTCTGCCACAGCGTGAGGATCTGGCGCCGGATCGCCTCGGTGACCTCGGCGTCCTCGTCGGGGGTCAGTTCGGTGCGACCGCGGAAGCGCATGAGCTCGGTGATGCGGTTCTGCGCCTCGAACACCGTGCGACGCCGCGTCTCGGTCGGGTGGGCGGTGATGACCGGGACGACGTTGGCGTCGGCGAGTGCCTTGCCGACCTCCTCGTCGCCGAGTCCGGCGTCGGCGAGCTGACGGTAGGTGGCGGCCAGGCTGGACTTCTGCGGCGGGTCACCGGCCCGCACGTGGATGGCGCGGCGGCGTTCGCGGTGGATGTCCTCGGCCAGATTGGCCAGCAGCGCGAAATGGCTGAAGGCGCGGATGACGGGTACCGCGGTGGCGACGTCGAGGTCGACGAACATGTCGGCGAGCTCGTTGCGGTCGATCTCGTTGCGGCGCACGCCGAAAGCGGCGACCCGGGCGGACTCGACGAGATCGAAGACATCCGTGCCGGAATGCTCGGCGACGACCTCGCCGAGGATGCCGCCGAGCAGACGGATGTCCTCGCGTAATGGTTCGGTGAGTGCACGGCCCTCGTCGTCGACGACGATGTGGTCGACGATCGAGATGGACGGACGCGAGGCCGGGGCTCCCTTGGCGGGGGCGGTTTCACTCATGCCGTCAAGTATCCCGAGATCAGGGGAGTCCGGCATCCCGGGGAAAGCGACGGGCGACGCGTATCACGCGTCGCCCGAGGTCCAGAGCAGAAACCAACTCAGGAAAGTTTGATGTCGACGCCCACGCCGACGATGAAGATCACCCAGATGAGGCCGACGAAGATGGTCAACCGGTCGAGGTTGCGTTCGACGACGCTCGAACCCGACAGGCTGGACTGGACACCGCCGCCGAACAGGGACGACAGACCGCCACCCTTGCCGCGGTGCAGCAGGACGAGCACGATCAGCAGAACGCTGGTCACGATCAATCCGATGTCGAGTGCACCTTGCACAGTCACGAGTCGAAACGCCCTTCCGTAAACACCTGGAGAAACAGCTGTGGCAGGTGGTGCCGACGCAAATCGACACCAACCTGCCACAGTGTACGCGTGGGTGTGACCCGTCAGGGCAAGGGGCCACCCGCGGCGATCGCCGACAGCGTCGCGAACTCGTCGGACTTCAACGACGCGCCGCCGACGAGAGCTCCGTCGACGTCGGTCTGGCCGACGATGTCGCCGACGTTCTTGGCGTTCACCGAACCGCCGTAGAGGATGCGGACCGAGGCCGCGGTCTCCGCGTCGGCGATCTCCGCGAGGGTCTCGCGGATGGCCTTGCAGACCTCCTGGGCGTCGGCGGCACTGGCCACGCGACCGGTGCCGATGGCCCAGACCGGCTCGTAGGCGATGACGGTCTTGGCGATCTCGGCGGCCGACAGGCCCGCCAGCGAACCCTTGAGCTGCGCCACGTTGTACGCGACGTGCTCGCCGGCCTCGCGGATCTCGAGACCCTCGCCGATGCAGACGATCGGGGTGAGTTCGTGCTTGAGCGCGGCCTTGGTCTTGGCCAGCACGATCTCGTCGGTCTCACCGTGCAGGGTGCGTCGCTCCGAGTGGCCGACGACGACGAAGGTACAGCCGAGCTTCGCGAGGAAGGCGCCGCTGATCTCCCCGGTGTAGGCACCCGAGTCGTGCTGCGACAGATCCTGCGCACCGTAGGTGAGCAGCAGCTTGTCGCCGTCGACGACGGTCTGCACGCTGCGGATGTCGGTGAACGGCGGGATCACCGTCACGTCGACCTTGTCGAAGTACTTCGCCGGCAGGGCGAAGGCGATCTTCTGAACCAGCGCGATGGCCTCGAGGTGGTTCAGGTTCATCTTCCAGTTGCCCGCGATGAGCGGTTTACGAGTTGCCATGGCTCAGCTCTCCAGCACCTTCAGTCCGGGGAGTTCCTTGCCTTCGAGGTACTCCAGCGATGCGCCACCTCCGGTGGAGATGTGCGAGAAGTCCGAGTCGGGCAGACCCAGGGTCCGCACCGCGGCAGCCGAGTCGCCGCCACCGACCACGGTGAACGCACCGTTGTCGGTCGCACCGGCGATGGCCTCGGCGACACCGCGGGTGCCGGCCGAGAATTTCTCGAACTCGAAGACGCCGGACGGACCGTTCCAGAAGATCGTCTGGGCGCCCGAGAGGACCGCGGTGAATCGCTTCACCGACTCCGGTCCGATGTCGAGACCCATCCAGCCGTCCGGGATGGCGTCGGCGGCGACGGTCTTCGCCTCCGCGTCGGCGGCGAACTTGTCGGCCACCACGACGTCGACCGGCAGGTGGATGACGTCGCCGAAGCGCTCGAGCAGGCTCTTGCAGACGTCGATCTGGTCTTCCTGCAGCAGCGAGGTGCCCACCGAATGGCCCTGTGCGGCCAGGAAGGTGAAGGCCATGCCGCCACCGATGACGAGCGTGTCGACCTTGGGAGCCAACGCCTCGATGACCCCGAGCTTGTCGGAGACCTTCGAGCCACCGAGGACGACCGCGTAGGGACGGGTCACCTCTTCGGTGAGCTTCGACAGGACGTCGACCTCGGCCGCCACCAGCTCTCCCGCGTAGTGCGGGAGCAGCTTGGCGACGTCGTAGACCGATGCCTGCTTGCGGTGGACCACTCCGAAGCCGTCCGAGACGAACGCGCCGTCCTCGCCGACGAGTTCGACGAGGGCCTTGGCCAGCTTCTCGCGCTCGGCGTCGTCCTTGGAGGTCTCCCGCGGATCGAAGCGGATGTTCTCCAGGAGCAGGACGTCACCGTCGGTGAGACCCTCGGCGCGGGCGAGCGCGTCGGTGCCGACGACGTCACCGGCGAGCTGCACGTTGCGACCGAGTTCTTCGCCGAGCCGCGCCGCGACGGGCGCGAGCGAGAACTTCGGATCCGGCTCGCCCTTCGGCCGACCCAGGTGGGCGGTGATGATCACCTTGGCGCCGGCGTCGATCAGCGCGTTGAGGGTGGGCAGCGAGGCGAGGATGCGACCCGGATCGGTGATCGTCGACCCGTCGAGCGGGACGTTGAAATCCGAACGGACCAGCACTCCGCGACCCGAAACACCCTCTTCCAGAAGGTTCTTCAGAGTGGGAACACCCATGAGGCGTTGACTCCTCTTTCGTTGTACGACGAGTGGACTAGAGAGACTTGCTGACGAGTCCGATGAGGTCGACGAGGCGGTTCGAGTAGCCCCACTCGTTGTCGTACCAGGACACGACCTTGGCCTGATCGTCGATGACCTTGGTCAGGCCGGCGTCGAACAGCGAGCTGTGCGGGTCGGTGACGATGTCGGAGGAGACGATCGGGGCGTCGTAGTACTTGAGGATGCCCTTGAGCGGACCCTCGGCGGCGGCCTTGAGCGCGGCGTTGATCTCCTCGGCGGTGGCCTGCTTGGCCAGCTGCGCGGTGAGGTCGGTGACCGAGCCGGTGGGGATCGGCACGCGCAGGGCGTAACCGTCGAGCTTGCCCTTCAGCTCCGGGAGGACCAGGCCGATGGCCTTGGCGGCACCGGTCGAGGTCGGCACGATGTTGATCGCGGCACCACGTGCGCGGCGCAGGTCCTTGTGCGGGCCGTCCTGCAGGTTCTGATCCTGGGTGTAGGCGTGGATCGTGGTCATGAGGCCCTTGACGATGCCGAACTCGTCGTTGAGGACCTTGGCCAGCGGGCCGAGGCAGTTCGTGGTGCACGAGGCGTTGGAGATGATGTTCTGGCTGCCGTCGTACTTGTCGTCGTTGACGCCCATGACGATGGTGATGTCCTCATCCGAGGCGGGGGCCGAGATGATGACCTTCTTGGCGCCGGCGTCCAGGTGGCCCTGGGCCTTGGCGCGTGCGGTGAAGATGCCGGTCGACTCGACGACGACGTCCACGCCCAGGTCGCCCCACGGGATGGCTGCGGGGCCTTCCTTGACCTCGAGCGCCTTGATCTTCTTGTCGCCCACCACGATGGTGTCGTCGCCTTCGAGGCTGACGTCTTCGGGCAGACGGCCGAGGATCGAGTCGAACTTCAGCAGGTGCGCGAGAGTCGCGTTGTCGGTGAGGTCGTTGACCGCGACGATCTCGATGTCAGTGGTGCCCAAAGCCTTTTGCGCTTCGACGGCACGGAAGAAGTTGCGGCCGATCCGGCCGAATCCGTTGACGCCTACCCGAACAGTCACAGTTGTGCTCCTTAGCGGTATTCATGGTCAGGCCTGTGGGTCAAGCCCTGCTGGCCGCGCCGTGAGCGGTCACCGATGGCACACAGGGGTGACCCCCGGTCCGCACACGTCGACTTCAGCCTAGTAGGCCGGGTTCGGTCCGGCACACCGCAGGTCCCTAGGCCTCGTCGAGCAGCTCTGAGGTGACCGCCGATTCGGTGTCCGGGATGCCGTCCTGGCGAGCTTTCTTGTCAGCCATCGACAACAGCCGGCGGATGCGTCCGGCGACGGCGTCCTTGGTCATCGGCGGGTCGGCGAGCTGGCCGAGCTCCTCCAGAGAGGCCTGCCGATGGGTGATGCGCAGCTGTCCGGCCGCGATGAGATGGTCGGGGACCTCGTCACCGAGGATCTCCAGGGCGCGTTCGACGCGGGCGGCCGCAGCCACTGCCGCGCGGGCCGAGCGCCGGAGGTTGGCGTCGTCGAAGTTGGCGAGGCGGTTCGCGGTCGCGCGCACCTCGCGGCGCATGCGGCGTTCCTCCCAGACCAGGCGGGTGTCGTGGGCGCCCATCCGGGTGAGCAGCGCGCCGATGGCCTCGCCGTCGCGGATGACGACGCGGTCGGCGCCGCGGACCTCGCGCGCCTTCGCGGTCACACCGAGGCGACGGGCGGCGCCGACGAGCGCCAACGCGGCCTCGGGTCCGGGGCAGCTGACCTCGAGCGCCGACGAGCGTCCTGGTTCGGTCAACGAACCGTGGGCGAGAAACGCACCGCGCCAAGCGGCTTCGGCGTCGGCGACGCTACCGCCGACCACCTGGGCCGGGAGGCCGCGCACCGGCCGGCCACGCAGATCGAGCAAGCCGGTCTGCCGGGCGAGTCCTTCGCCGTCCTTGGTGATGCGCACGATGTAGCGGGCCGACTTGCGCAGGCCGCCGCTTCGCAGGACGTGGACGTCGGAGCCGTAGCCGAACAGGTCGTGGATCTCGCGTCGTAGGCGCCGCGCGACATTGCCCATGTCGACCTCGGCCTCCACGACGACGCGGCCCGCCACGATGTGCAGGCCGCCGGCGAAACGCAGCAGGGCCGACACCTCGGCTCTCCGGCAACTCACCTGGGTCACCGTCAGGCGACTCAGCTCGTCTTTCACCGCTGCCGTCATCGCCACCGGTCCCTGTCCTCCTGTCAACTGCCCACACGTCCCTGAAAGAAAACGCCGAATCATCGCCTGGGTCAGGCGTCGGCCCGGTCAGCGTAACGGTTCGATTCACCTTCGCACAGTTCGTTCACCACGGCGGCGACTTTCGCCGGGTCATGGACCTGGCGGCCGGGTACCGCGACATCGCCGACGTTCAGTTCGGCGCCGAAGAGTCCGGCCGCGCGCACGAGATGCTCGCGTTCGCGTCCGGCGGGCACCGACGACGCGTCGACCAGGACGTTGTCGACGCGGAAGGTGTCGGCGTGGGCGTGCAGGACGTGCAGATGCCGCTCCACCGAGAACCCCGGGGTCTCCCCCGGTTCGGGTGCGAGGTTGACCACCAGCACCTTGCGGGCGGCGGTGCGCTGCAACGCCTTGAGTTGCTCGGGCACCAGCACGTGCGGGATCACGCTGGAGAACCAGGAGCCGGGTCCGAGCATCACCAGATCGGCGGATTCGATTGCCCCGACGGCACTCTCGCAGGCGGGCGGTTCCTCGGGGATCAGCCGCACGCGACGCACCTTGCCGGGCGTCGTCGCCACCGCGACCTGTCCGCGGATCTCCCGGCTGATGCGCGGGTCCGCCTCGAGTCCTGACACGTCGGCCTCGATGTCGAGCGGGACGGTCGACATGGGCAGCACCTGCCCGACGATCCCGAACATCGACCGGAGTTCCTGCAGCGCGGCCACCGCGTCACCGAGGACCTCGGTGAGCCCCGCGAGCATCAGATTGCCGATGGGGTGTCCGGCGAGCGCGCCGCGACCGCCGAAGCGGTGCTGCAGCACCTCGGCCCACAGTTCGTGGCGTCGACGGGTGTCGGGGTCACCCGCGGTCTGGAAGTCCTCGAGCGCCTTGGGCGCGGACATCAACGCGGCCAGGGCCATTCGCAGGTCTCCCGGCGGGATGAGGCCGAGTTCGGCACGCAGGCGGCCCGACGATCCCCCGTCGTCGGCGACCGTCACCACCGCGGTGATGTCGGTACTCAGGTAACGCATCGCGGTCAGCGTCGCGTACAGGCCGTGGCCGCCACCCAGCGCGACGATCTTGGGGTCGACGATCTCCTGGGTCATTCGCGCCCCAGATCGCGGTGCATCACGCGCACGTCGTAGGTGGCCACGCCGGAGTCGTCGACGGCCTTGCGGAGACGCCGTGCGAGCTCCTCGGAGATGGCGACACTTCGATGTTTACCGCCGGTGCAGCCGACGCTGATCGTCATGTAGCGCTTACCTTCTCGCAGGTAGCCACGACCGACGATGGACACCAGGTCGGTGTACAGGTCGAGGAAGTCACCGGCGTCGGGCTGGCCGAGGACGTAGTCGCGGACCGGCGCCTCCTGCCCGTTGTGGTCGCGCAGCTCGTCGATCCAGTGGGGGTTGGGCAGGAACCGCACGTCGGCGACGAGATCGGAGTCGATGGGCAGTCCGTACTTGAAGCCGAAGGACTGCACCGCGATGCTCAGCCGCGGTTCGGTGTCTCCCGGCGACACACCCTCCACCACGGAGCGGAGCTTGGCCGCGGTCAGCGCCGAGGTCTCCACGACGAGGTCGGCGACGTTCTTGATCGGCGCCAGGATCGCGCGTTCCCGGGCGATGCCCTCGATGAGAGTTTCCTTGCCCTGCAACGGGTGTCGGCGACGCACCTGCTCGAAGCGACGGACCAGCGCCTCCTCGCTCGCGTCGAGGTACAGCAGCCGGGTACGAATCCCCGACTCCTCGAGGTTGTCCCGCAGCTGTTCGAGTTCGTGGGCGAGGTCGGGGCCGGATGCGCGCAACACCATCGCGAGACGGGTGATCGTCGGGTCGCTCTCCCGCACCATCCCGACCATCGTCGAGATCAGCGACGGCGGAACGTTGTCCGCGACGTACCAGCCGTCGTCCTCCAGCACGTTGGCCGCTGTGGACCGGCCCGCACCGGACATGCCGGTGACGAACAGGACGGTGAGTTCGTTCGGCACCTCACCGTTCCGGACGCCTCCGGTCAGCTGCTCGTCGTGTCCGGCCTCGGCCCGCTCATTCATCGACACCCCGTCCCGCGTCACCGGTCACCACCGTCATCTCTGCTTCGTTCACCGTCTCGGACACCACCGTCTCCACCGGCACCACTTCGGACTCCGGCTCCACCTCGGACTCGGGCACCGTCTCGACAACGGTGTCACCGCCGAGCGCGTCCTGCACCGCACGCGCCGTGGTCAGTCCGATCCCCGGCACCTGGGCGATCTCCTCCAAGGATGCCTCACGCAGGCGCGCAACCGACCCGAAGTGGGTCACCAGCGCGGTGCGTCGTGTCTTCCCCAGACCCGGGATGCCGTCGAGCGCCGAGGCGGTCATCCTCTTGCTGCGCTTGCTGCGGTGGAAGGTGATGGCGAACCGGTGTGCCTCGTCGCGCACACGCTGCAGCAGGAACAGCGCCTGGCTGCTTCGCGGCAGGATCATCGGGTCGTCCTCACCGGGCACCCACACCTCCTCGAGGCGTTTGGCGAGTCCGATCACCGAGACGTCGGTGACACCGAGCTCGTCGAGAACCGCCGCCGCGGCATGCACCTGAGGCGCACCGCCGTCGACGACGAACAGATTGGGCGGGTACGCGAACTTTCGTGGCTGCGCAGAGGTCTGCGGTTCGGCGTCGACCTCCCCCGACTCGGGCGGCGGTGCGTCACGGTCGGCGCGATGCCGGAGGAAGCGGCGGCGGGTGACCTCGGCGATCGATGCGACGTCGTCGGAGTGGCCGTCGCCGGCGGCATGGCGGATCGCGTAGTGGCGGTAGTCGGACTTGCGCGGCAGACCGTCCTCGAAGACGACGAGAGAAGCCACGACGTCGGTGCCCTGCACATGCGATATGTCGACGCACTCGATGCGCAGCGGCGCCTGGTCGAGCATCAGGTTCTCCTGCAGTTCGGTGAGGGCGGCCGACCGGGTGGTGAGGTCACCGGCGCGTCGGAGCTTGTGCTGGGTGAGCGCCTCCCCCGCGTTCCGGGCGACGGTCTCGAACAGCGCCTTCTTGTCGCCGCGCTGGGGCACCCGCAAGGTGACCCTGCTCCCCCGCAGCCCGCTCAGCCACTCCTCGAGTTCGGCTGTGTCGGCCGGCAATTCGGGGACCAGGACCTCGCGCGGAACGGACTCGCCGTGTGCGCGGTCCGCACCGACGTCGACGGTGGCGTCGAAATCGACCTGCGCACCGTAGAACTGGGTGATGAACTCGCCGATGACGTCGCCGTCGGTCCCGTTGTCACTGCGTTCGACGACCCACCCGCGCTGACCGCGGACGCGCCCGTCGCGCACGTGGAAGACCTGTACCGACACCTCGAGGTCGTCTCCGGCGATCGCGACGACGTCGGCGGTGGTGCCGTCGCCGAGAACCACGGCCTGCTTCTCCATGGCGCGTCGGAGGGCGCCGATGTCGTCGCGCAGGCGGGCCGCGCGTTCGAAATCGAGATCCTCGGCCGCAGCGGACATGTCACGTTCGAGCTTGCGGATCAGCAGGTCGGTGCGGCCGGCGAGGAAGTCGCAGAAGTCCTCGACGATCTCGCGGTGTTCCTCGGCGTCGACCCGGCCGATACAGGGCGCGGAGCACTTGTCGATGTAGCCGAGCAGACACGGCCGGTCGATCTGGCGGTGCCGCTTGAACACGCCCGCCGAGCAGGTGCGCGCCGGGAACACCCGCGTCAGCAGGTCGACGGTCTCGCGGATCGCCCACGCATGCGCGTACGGCCCGAAGTAGCGCACGCCACGGCGGCGGGGTCCGCGGTAGACGAACAGCCGCGGGTACGCCTCGTTGAGGGTCACGGCGAGCATCGGGTAGCTCTTGTCGTCGCGATAGCGGACGTTGAACCGCGGATCGAATTCCTTGATCCAGTTGTATTCGAGCTGAAGTGCCTCGACCTCGGTGCCCACGACGGTCCACTCCACCGACGCCGCCGTCGTCACCATCTGACGGGTGCGCGGGTGCAGCGAGGCGATGTCGGCGAAGTACGACGTCAGACGCGACCGGAGGTTCTTGGCCTTGCCCACGTAGATGACACGACCGTGCTCGTCACGGAACTTGTACACCCCGGGATCGGTCGGGATGGTTCCGGGAGCAGGACGGTAGGTAGTCGGGTCGGCCACGTGTTCCAGGCTAGTTGGCGGGTCGGACGGTCCCGCGATAGCGCTCTTCGAGCTCGCGGAACCGGGCCATCGCCTCGACGGCCTGCGGACCGTCGTTCGCCTGCACAGCCAGCACGGTGATGTGTTCGTCGGACGGGAACAGCAGCCAGGCGCCGAAGCCTTTTTCCGGGTAGGTCAGTCCGAGTACCTGGTCCCAGGTGAAGAGTCGAGTGGGCACCAGGTTGCGCACCTCGACACCCTCGGCGCCCACCCGCAGCCGCGGACGGGTCAGCAGCAGGATGGCGCCGGTGAAGAGAACACCGATGAGGATGATCGCGACCTGGTCGGAGCTGCCGAGGTTGCGGACCCCGACGTCCTCGATCGTCAGCAGCAGCCCGAAGGTGATGTGGATGGCCATCACGATCACGGCCGCGACGATCGCCCAGCGGGGCAGCTTGCGCGGCCGATAGACCAGGTCCCATCGAGGGGAGGTCACGCCGATGCTCCTCCGACCGTGCTCGGCAGGGCCTCACCGCGTGCCAGCGCGCGTAGGGTCAGGGCCGACGCCAGTGCGGCGACGGTCGCCTGCGCGCCCTTGTCCTCGGTCGAACCGGGTAAGCCCGCGCGGGCGATGGCCTGCTCCTCGGTGAGCGTGGTCAGCACACCGTTGCCGACCGGGGTCGACTCGTCGAGCGAGACGCGGGTCAGACCCGCGGTCACCGCGTCGCACACGTAATCGAAATGCGGTGTCTCACCCTTGATCACGACGCCGAGCGCGACGACGGCGTCGTGGGTGCGGGCCAGCGCCTGCACGATGACCGGCAACTCGATGGCGCCCGCGACCTGCACGATGGTCGGCTCGGTGACACCGTTCTCGTGGGCCGCGCGGACCGCGCCGTCGAGCAGTGCGCCACAGATCTTCTCGTGCCACTGCGACGACACGATCGCCAGCCGGAGCTTGCCGGCATCGGCGAGTTCGAGGGTCGGTTCTCCGTGACCACTCATGCAGGGGCTCCTTCAGATGCGTCGTCGCCGGTATGTGCGTGATCGTCGAGACCCACGAGGTCGTGTCCCATCCGGTCGCGCTTGGTGCGAAGGTAGCGCAGGTTCTCGGCGTTGGCGCGCACCGGCATCGGCACCCGGTCGACGATGTGCAGGCCGTAACCGTCGAGACCGACGCGCTTGGCCGGGTTGTTGGTCAGCAGACGCATCGACGACACCCCGAGATCGACGAGGATCTGGGCGCCGAGACCGTAGTCGCGGGAGTCGGCGGGCAGACCCAGTTCCAGGTTTGCGTCGACGGTGTCGGCGCCGGCGTCCTGCAGCTGATAGGCCTGCAGCTTGTGCAGCAGGCCGATGCCGCGACCCTCATGGCCGCGCATGTACAGGATGATGCCGCGGCCTTCTTCGGCCACCATCTCCATCGCGGCGTCGAGCTGCGGACCGCAGTCGCAGCGCAGCGAGCCGAAGACGTCGCCGGTCAGGCACTCCGAGTGCACGCGGACGAGGACGTCGTGTCCGTCGTCGCTGGAGACGTCGCCCTTCACCAGGGCGACGTGCTCGACGTCGTCGTAGACGCTGGAGTAGCCGACTGCGCGGAAGTCGCCGTGACGGGTCGGAATCCGGGCATCGGCGACGCGAACGACATGCTTCTCGTGGCGACGACGCCACGCGATGAGGTCGGCGATCGAGATCATGGCGAGGTCGTGCTCGTCGGCGAAGACGCGCAGCTCGTCGGAGCGGGCCATCGAGCCCACGTCCTTCTGGCTGACGATCTCGCAGATGACGCCGGCCGGCGCGAGATCGGCGAGCCGGGCCAGGTCGACGGCGGCCTCGGTGTGGCCGGGACGACGCAGCACGCCGCCCTCCTTGGCGCGCAACGGGACGACGTGGCCGGGACGCGTGAAGTCACCGGCGGTGGCCTCCGGGTCGGCGAGCAGACGCATGGTGGTGGCGCGGTCCGAGGCGCTGATACCGGTGCCGATGCCCTCACGGGCGTCGACGGTCACGGTGTAGGCGGTGCCGTGCTTGTCCTGGTTCATCGAGTACATCGGGGGCAGACCGAGGCGGTCGCAGGCGTCGCCGTCGAGCGGGACGCACAGGTAGCCCGAGGTGTAGCGGACCATGAAGGCGACGAGCTCCGGGGTGGCCTTCTCGGCCGCGAAGATCAGGTCGCCCTCGTTCTCCCGGTCCTCGTCGTCGACCACGACGACCGCCTTGCCGGCGGCGATGTCGGCGATGGCCCGTTCGATCGAGTCGAGCCGGACTCGTTCGTCGGTGGTCGCGTCGTCACCATCACGCGGCGATTCGCTCATCAGAACCTCACTCGTTGTGCTCATTTCGCCCGCTGTCCTCATTTCGTCCCGGTGACATCAAGCGCAGGGACATGTTGGGTGTTTCCGAGGTGCAGACGTTCGACGTACTTCGCGATCACGTCGACCTCGAGGTTGACCACGGTGCCGGGCTTGGTGGCACCGAGGTTGGTCTCGTTGAGGGTGGTGGGGATCAGGGAGATCTCGAACCACGAGTCGTCACCCGATCCGCCGACGGACGAGACGGTCAGCGACACACCGTCGACGGTGATCGAACCCTTCTCGACGAGGTACCGGGTGAGCTTCGCCGGCACGCCGATGCGCACGACGGTCCAGTTCTCCGAGGGGCTCACGGACAGGACGCGACCGGTCCCGTCGACGTGGCCCTGCACGATGTGGCCGCCGAAACGCCCGTTCGCGGGCATGGCGCGTTCGAGATTGACGGTGCTGCCCGCGGCGAGGTCGGACAGGGAGCTGCGACGAAGCGTCTCGCCCATCACGTCGACGGTGAACTCGCCCGGTCGGAGGTCGACGACGGTCAGACACACGCCGTTGACCGCGATGGAGTCGCCGTGGCCGGCATCGGCGGTGACGATGGGTCCCCGCACGGTGAAGCGGGCTGCATCAGAGAGATCCTCGCGGTCGGCGATGACGCCGAGTTCCTCCACGATTCCGGTGAACACGCACTCCTCCTGCTCGCTCGGAGCAGACAGGGCGGCACTGTGTCGCCTGTTCTCTCGCATCCGGACTATGACCGTCGGCTTCGGATTCTCACCGAATCTGCTGTCCCTGTCTTCCGACAGGCGCTCGCGGGCTGGAAGGTGCATGTCCGTAGCACCCTCATCACCGCCGGTGGGGAATCTCACCCCGCCCCGAGAACTGGTGGTATCGACGCTAGCACGACGCGAGAACGGAGTCGCATTGGAATTTCGCTGAGCGAAACAGATCGCCGCCGGTGTGTCGTGCATCTCGCCCCGCTCAGTCCTGCGCCGATGCCCGCGATGAGCGGTCGAGTGCGATCAAGATGTCACTTCCGAGCGTCGTGACCTCGCGGGTTTCGAACCGTCTGGCGTCGTCCAGAGTGGTGACTCCCGGGATCTCGACGGAACTGCGTCCGGCGCCCAGGACCATCGGCGCGACGTAGGCGTGGACCTCGTCGACGAGGTCGGCGGCGAAGAAGGCGCCGAGGATGTGCGGGCCGCCCTCCACCAGGACCCAGAGCGCGTCGGGCAGGGCGGAGAGGACGTCGGCCGGGTGGTGGGAGTCGACGCAGACCAGCGGTCCTCCGGTGTCGCCGCGGACGTTGGCATCGGCAGGCAGGTCGCGGTGCCCGAGCACCACACGTGCCGGCTGGTGCGGGTACAGCCCGCCATCGGCGGTGCGGGCGGTGAGGGTCGGGTTGTCGGCGAGGGCCGTGCCGGTGCCGATGACGATGGCGTCGAGGCGTGAGCGCTGCTGGTGGGCGTGGTCGCGGGCCGCCGGCCCGGTGATCCACTGGCTGGTGCCGTCGGGTGCGACGATCCGGCCGTCGATGCCCGCCGCGATCTTGGCGGTGACCATCGGCCGCCCGAGCCGCTGACGGGTGAGCCACGGACGCAGCGGACCGTTCTCCACGGCGTCGACCGCGACTCCCCCGGTCACCCGGATGCCGGCGGCCCGAAGAGTGTCGGCGCCACCCGCGGCGACGGGGTTGGGATCGCTGACCGCGTAGTGGACCTCGACGACGCCGGCCTCGATGAGCGCCTGCGAGCACGGCCCGGTGCGTCCGGTGTGGTTGCAGGGTTCGAGCGTGACGATCGCGGTACCGCCCCGCGCGGCTTCACCCGCTGCGCGCAAGGCCATGACCTCGGCGTGCGGGCCGCCCGGCGGTTGGGTCGCGCCGACACCGGCGACGGTGCCGTCGGCGGTCAGGATCACCGCTCCGACAGGCGGATTGGGCGAGCTGACACCCATGGCCGCAAACGACGCCTCGACGGCGCGGTCCATGGCGGCGACGATGTCCATGTGGCGGGTCAGATGTCGCTGTGGGCGCGTGCGGTCGCGGCGGACTCCCGCAGGGCGGCGACGGCCTGGCCGGGGTCGGCGGCACCGTAGACGGCCGATCCGGCGACGAAGCAGTCGATTCCCGCCTCGGCGGCCTCTTCGATCGTGTCGGCGTTGATGCCACCGTCGATCTCGACGAGCAGCGTCAGGTCCTCGGCGTCGATGAACTTCCGGATGGCGCGGGCCTTCTCGAGGACCTCGGGCATGAACTTCTGGCCACCGAAGCCCGGCTCGACGCTCATGATCAGCAGGGTGTCGAAGTCGCGGAGGATCTCCAGGTAGGGCTCGAGCGCGGTGCCCGGCTTGATCGACAGACCGGCCTTCGCGCCGGCAGCACGGATGTCGCGGGCCACGGCGATCGGATTGTCGGTGGCCTCCGCATGGAACGTGACGTTGTGGGCGCCGGCCTCGGCGTACGGCGGCGCCCAGCGGTCGGGGTTGTCGATCATCAGGTGACAGTCGAGCGGGATGTCGGTCGCCTTCAGCAGGCTCTCCACAATCGGCAGACCCAGCGTCAGGTTCGGCACGAAGTGGTTGTCCATGACGTCGACGTGCAGCCAGTCGGCGCGGGTGGCACCGGGCTTGGCAACAGCAGCCGCCTCGTCGGCGAGATTCGCGAAGTCCGCGGACAAGATGGACGGGGCGATCATCGGCGCGTTACCAGCGGTGCACATGGTGGACAAGTGTAGGGCGAGAGGGTCGGTGCCGACGAAAGCGTCCGGGTGTCTCAGACTCCGTTGGCCGGCCACCCGGGGTAAGACGGAAGCGTCGGCACCGGGTCTGGACCGGAGTACATGTCGATCCGTGGAATGTCAGGATTGTCAGGCAACGCGTCGCACGCGACAATGTCTGCAGAGTTCTCCGGCCGGACTCCGAGCCTCTCGAAATCCGTCACCTTCCAACTGCCGAACACCGAACGGTACGGCGCCGGCGCCGGGCCCGCTTGGTCTGCGGGTGGCAGAACGTCACCGGACTTCGTGAGATCGATCGTGACAGGAAATCCCCATTGCGCGTGCACGTTTCGCCACTCCTGCGAACCGCCGCCCCGGGCACTGGGAGCGATCGAGAAGATCTCACTACGGCACAACACAATGCGCACATTCGGACCATCGTCCACTCGGCGCAGTGGACGGAAGAACAAAGTGCTCACCACATCATTGTGCGAACTCTCACTGGGCACGAATGTGACCTTCTCGTCGATGTCTGACGGCGAGGCCTCGACAAATCCGGGATAGCCCCATTGCGGAGACTGGCCCTCAAAAGACAACTCGAACGACTCCGTGTAAGCGCGTACAAACGTTCCTTCCGAACTCGCCAGGTCAAGGACATCAGTTTCGAACCATCGATACGAGGTCTGCAGCCTCGGAGGCAACCGATCCGCCACCGACGGCTGCGACGAACTTGTCGAATCACCACCGGTGTTCGGAGATGGTCCGCACGCGACACAAAGCGTGAGCAGAGTACACAACACCCCAGTCAGAAAACCGTGGCCTTTAAGCACCAGACTACTTCTGACCGTATGCATGGTGGTGATTCTCATTATGACGGTTCACGAAGGAACTCATGTCAGACTCAAGTAACTGCTGGATGTACGTAGCTGCGGCGCTATCGTGAGACACTGGTGGCATTTCTCCGGTTCGTCTCATCTCTTCGAAATCGACCTCCTGCCCGACAAACAATTTCCGAAATTCAGGTTGATCGACCAGATCCGTGTGGGTCCTGAAATACCCTTCAAGGACCTGCACATACTTGGCGTTGGGCTGAATCTCCGAGTTATAGACATCATGGCGTAGTTTTGCAGTATCTTCGTCGGTGATTATCGTGTCGGGATCTTTGGGTAGTCCGAAGAGTTCCAACTTGACTTCCGCCGCGGTCCCGTCGATCAGTGCGCTGACCACCGGATTCAAGCCGGTCACCTTCAGGAGGGCCGTAGCGCTCTCGAAGAGCGCTCCCGCCCGAGCAGCATCCTTAGCTGCTTCATAGCGTTTATCTTCGAATGTCTCTTGGATGTGTGAATCCAGCCCACCGATCATCGCCCCCTCTATGCGGCCGGCGATCTCACCAAGACCGTAGTCATTGTGGTCTCTACCAAACTCCTCCTGAAGGATGTCGATCTGAAGCGCGGTCAGCGAATTCACTATTTTTCCAGCCTCAGCGTCTGAATTTAGAATCTGGAACATTGCCTTCAGTTCTGCTCCGGTTACCTCCGATACACCCGACGATCCAAAGAGACCCGCGTCCGCACCGCCCATCACCGCCGTGTGCGGACCGATAGCGGCAGCGAGTGTCCGTGCAAGCTCTGGGTTCAGTTCACCCAATGCCCGCTTGTCATCAGCACTGATATCGATCAACGAATCCTTGTTCGCACCAAAGTACTTGGTTAGCTCTGTAGCAATCTTTCCAGCACGCTCGTTATCCATCAACTGCTCCACAGACGATGCCTCGTCGCCATAAGCAGCGCCGGGCATCCAGTTGAACAGCCGATTGACGCCCGCGTCCTTATGACCAGCGCCGTCTGTCCAATCGAAGGTCATGAGATTCTTCAGCGTTTCCGCATCTTTCAGAGAACCCTGATTGCCATCGATGTCGTACGCGAGCAATGCTGGTCCGCCAGCAGCCTTCCCAGTGGAAGCCATTACCGCATCATGCACCGCAATATGGTCAGACCCGCTAACGTCCAGCATTCGTATGAGGAGATCTTCGACCTCATGCTTCGAAATGTTGCTGTGCCCCATAGTCCTGAGGTCGGTGACGTACATTTCCTGTGTACCACTGGCGATCTCACCAGCGCGAGCTATCAGCGCTCGATCGACATCGCTGCCCAGTTGCACCGACTTCGAACCGTAGGTGCCTTCGCCGTCGTCGGACCTATTTTCAATGATGTCCATCAAGGACTTGAGATCCTTGTAAGTCTTCAGATCATTGATCAGCTTGTCGCCGCCTGAATGCGCGGAGGCATCGGGCAGGCTAAGTTGACCTTTGCTCGATGCAGGACTGGTCAACACCTCACGGACAGGCGTGGATAGCTGATGTATCCCGCCGCCTACGAACTTCGGCCCCGGCGCCAATCCCATCTGCTGCAGCGGCCCAGCAAGGAACGCCGGCTCGATCTGCTGGGCGGTCCGCAGGCTCGGATTGCCGAGCATGTAGATACCGTCACCGAGCGCGTTCTTGAGCTTCAGGCCTTCCGCACCACTGTATTCGTCGCCGAAACGCTTCAACGCGTCGAGGGAGTAGGGCGCGGAACCCTCCGCGCTCTGACCCCAATTGGGCGTGTATATGGCCTTCAGGTAATCGAACTGTTCTTTCGAGATGACCGCTTCTTCGCCGCGTGCCAGTTCCGCTCGCTGCTCGGGCGTCAGACTGGTCGCACGGTAGAAGCGTTCCTTCTGCTCCGGTGTCGCAGTCCCGCTCAGGATCGCCTGGACATCGCGGCTTGCTTGTCCTGCGGAAAAGCTCGAGCTGAGCGGAGCATTGATCTCTGCATTGCCGAAGACCACATTCAGCGCGCGTGCACCGTTCCGGTCGTCTTCCCCGATCTCGTCCGCGAGCGACTGTAGCGACAGCGTCGCTGTCTTCGCCTCTTCTGCACGTGTGGCCTGATCATTCAGGATCGACTGTTCGGCCGCGCTTCCGGCCTCCACTCCGCCCAACTCTGACGCGTAGTCACGAGCGTCGCGCACGGTCCAGTCGTCCGAGACGCTGAACTTGTCGAGTTCAAGGCCGAGCGCTTTCGTCAGCGCAGTGCTGCGATTGGGGCTGATCGCGGCGGCGGTGTCGTGCAGCACCCTTGCGGCCGCGCTGAGTTCGGTGCCGAGCTTGTTGATCTCGTCTCGGTCAGACGTCGTACGGTCTTCGCACGCGCGCCTGGATTCGCCCGACCAGCCCGTCACGTTCATCGGTGCGTCGGCCATCGTCTTGGTCTGGGTTCGTAGGTTCTCAGCTGTTGTCTCCAGCGAGCTCGCGGACTGGAGCAGGACCATCACATCCCAGCTGTTGACCGTCGATCGAGTCGGTCGGCTCATCAGAACACGGAAATGGCTCGGAAACCGCTCGCCAACTCTCCATCGGTATCGGCGAACTCGGTGGCAACCTGATAGCACGTCTGCGACACCGCGTCCATGCGAGCGGCCGCGCGTCCAAGAAGGGTACGAATGACATCGTCCTTGCCGGCACAAGCGGCGCTGAACGCTGATCCAGGCATCGCGGCAGCTGCGTCAGCGAATCCCGCGCTGCCCGACCAGAGCGCCCGCGTGGCGTCCGAACACCCGGCCAACGTCTTGCCGACGCCCTCGATCACACACTTCTCGGCTTCCAGGCGATAAGTCACTGTGAGTCCCCCGTTCCCGGCGCCAGCGTCCTGACACCACTCCCCTCGGACAACTTAGTAGGAGACAAGGAGATGCGGGATTCACCTTCCACAAGTCATCGCCCACACCTCCGGGCCGTCGTCGGGCAAAGACACCTTCCCGGCCACCTCGAACCCGAGTCGTTCATAGAACGAGACGTTCGCCGGGGACGAGGTCTCCAGGTAGGCGACGTGCCCTTCCAACTGCGCGGCCGCTAGCCCCGGCTCGAGCACAGCTGCACCGAGCCCTCGCCCCTGTGAATGCGGCGCGACCCCCACCGTGGCCAGATGCCAGACAGGTTCGGCCGGCCGAAGACCGGCAGTTGCCTCGTCGGCCCGCGCTGCGATCTCCGCTCTGTCGCCGTAGAGGTCTACGACTCGAGATGCGATGTCGCCGAACGCCTCGTCAAGGCCACTCGAGGACGGTGTGATCCACACCGCCACGGCGGCAAGGTCGTCCGATACCCAAACACGTCCGCACCGCATGCCGATCTCGGCGAGGAACAGCCGCTGCAACGACCGCACTCGGTCGCCATGATCATGCGAGTCGACTGTGTGCCGGGTGAACGGGTAGTCGGCGAAGGCCTGGCCGAGAGTATCTGCGGCAGCGTCGACGTCAGCCGGAGTCGCCGGCCGAATCAAAGGGCGGATCGTCACGCCGTTGGACGTTACCCGGCGCCGGCACCGCTCAGGCGACCGCGAGCAGCTGCAGCAGCTTCGTCTCGACGACGCTGCGGTCAGGACTTTGGTGCCCGATCGCCGGTGGTGCGGTGCTCCGATGACGGGCACCGGTCGGGGTGATGACGTCGATGACCCGGATGTCACCGGCCATGCGGACCGAGTAGTCCCAGCCGTCGGCCTCTTTGGCCCGATTGTGGATGACGCAGATGCCGTCGGCGTTGGCCTCGCTGGTCGGGCCATCGTGGCGATGTGGTTTCGCGTGGTCGATCTCCGCGATGGGCGCACCGCAGTACGGAGTTCGGCAGCGTTGGTCTCGGAGTCGGACGAAGTGTGCGAGCGCGGCCGGGAAGGTTCGCGATTTCGACTCCATCGCCACCAGTGCGCCATCCGACGGACGTGCATAGATACGACGCATCGTCGAGGCGGTCTCACCATCGGGCGACACCGACGCGGCGACGAGTTCCCGTGCCACTGCTGCCGGAATCGGTCCGTACCCCTTCACTTCGGCCGCCGAATCGTTGAGCCCGAACAGGCACTCGTCGGACATGATCATGTCTACCGACACCGGAACCGGTTCCGCTGCGGATCGGCCGGTGACACGTTCGACCAGCGTGTCGGCCATGATCTGCGCATGCGTGCGATCGTCGGCACCGAGTATGGAGTCGGCGTGCTTCTTGAGCGAGGCATATACGGAGATTCCCTGTGTCATCGGCAACAACGCCGAGAGTTGGGTCATCAGATCCGGCGCCGGCCGCACGCTAACCCGCCGATCCTTCTCGGCCTTGGCCTTTCGCGCGACCACTGCCGCCGGCTCGAGTTCGTAGGCGTGACGCTTCGCCGTCGATTCGATCTCGCGGTCGGACACACCCACCAGTTCCGCACGGTCACCGCACACCCGCCGATCGATCTCCTCGCGCGATTCGCGAGTCAGAAAAGCGGTTTCGCGAACGAGAATGGTGGCACGCCATTCGGTCAGTACACCGTCTGTGAGTGCTGCCATCGTATGCGGCATCTCGTGTGCCAGAGCACGAGCGAACCCGAGGTACTGACTCCCCTTCTTCGGTGAGACCTTCCGTGCCAGCCCGACTTCGGCGGCGAGTCCCCGGCCCCGCCGCTTCTGCGGAACATTCCGTGCAGCCTCATCGTCGGCACGTAGCCGGTCGAGATTCGCGGTCTCACGCACCTGGACCGCAGTGCAGGCCGACTTGATCTCCTCGAGCAGCGTCAGCCGCCGCACCGACTCGGCCTCGTCGACGCCTGCAGGCATCCCGGCGAGGAGGCCTTGGAGGGCACGTAGACCGTCCGTCGACAGACCCGATGTTCCGCCCGAGGGTGATTCGTACATACATTCGATAGTACGCCGATATCGCCAGCTCCGCCGAAGTTTTCCACAACCCGAAGACGATCCTTCACTTAACCATTGAGTTAAGTGACGAGCCGTGCGACACTTAGTCACATGGCAAACCATACGGCGACTCTCGACGAGATCTTCGGCGCATTGTCGGACCCGACCCGCCGCGCCGTCGTCGAACGTCTCGGGCGGGGACCCGCGAGCGTCGGCGAACTCGCCGACCCCTTCCCCATGACCCTTCCGTCGTTCATGAAGCATCTGAAGGTCCTCGAGGACAGCGGACTGGTCATGACCAAGAAGACCGGGCGCACCCGCATGTGCACGCTCGACCGCCGACGCCTGCGACGACTGCAGACCTGGCTCGAACACCAGCGCACCGTCTGGACCGAACGCACCGACCGACTCGAAGCCTTCGTCACCGAACCCGAGGAGACATCATGATCGACCCCGAACTGGATCTCACCCTGCACCGCATCATCCGCGCACCGCGCCAACGGATCTGGGATGCCTGGACGCAACCCGAACAGTTCGCGAAGTGGTGGACGCCATCCCCGACGATCACCCGCGTCGACCGGCTCGAACCGCGCCCCGGCGGCGCGTTGGTCACCCAGATGAGCGACGACGGCACGACCTTCGTCCCGCACATGGACGCCGCCTTCCTCGTCGCCGAACCCAACGAGCGCCTTGTGTTCACCAACGCCATCGACAGCTCCTGGCGACCGTCCGCGCCCGCACCCGTCCCCATGACCGCGGAGATCACCCTCACCGACCACGCGGACGGGACCGAATACAACGTCGTTGTGCGCCATGGCAATCCGTCCGACCGCAACCGTCACGACAACCTCGGCTTCTACGACGGCTGGGGCTCGGTGACCGCCGCACTCGCCGAACTGGTGGAGAACGGGGCCCGGCAATAAGGATCACCATCGGTCGGCCAAGCCACGGTCACCGACTACGAAGGTGTCGCGGCGGTCCCGGGCTCAGACGGGAACTGAACCGTTCAGTCCCGAGTGAGCGCCGCCAGAAACATCGCGTCCGTGCCGTGGATGTGCGGCCACAGCTGCACGTGTGGGCCGTCGCCGAGCAGCTCCGGCCCGAGCTTGCCGACGGTCACCAGTGGGCGGGCATCGAGCTGACGGGCCCCGTCCACCGATGCCAGCACGTCGGCGACCACCGCGGTGGTCTCGGCGGGATGCGGCGAGCACGTCGAATACGCCACCACGCCACCGGGTTTGACCAACCTCAACGCCTCGGTCAGCAACTCCTTCTGCAGCACGACGAGCTCCTCGACGTCTGCAGCGGTTCGGCGCCAACGGGATTCGGGGCGACGGCGCAGCGAGCCCAGACCGGAACACGGAGCGTCGAGCAGGATGCGGTCGTATCCCGGTTCGAGGCCACTCGATCGTGCATCGGCGACGTGGATGGTCACCGGCAGATCGTTCACGACCTTCCGGATCAGCTCCGCGCGATGCTTCGACACCTCGACCGCGTCGAGGCAGGCAGCATCGATCTCGGCGAGCGCACCGATCAGCGCGGCCTTTCCGCCGGGCCCGGCACACATGTCGAGCCAGCGGCCGGAGTCGTCGGCGACCTCGGCGACCGTGACCGCCCGCGCGATCAGCTGGCTGCCCTCGTCCTGCACACCCGCGTAGCCCTCGCGGATCGCCTCCACGTCGCCGGGATCACCGCTGGGCAGGTACACGCAATAGGGAGAGAAGTTGCCTTCCTCTCCCCCGCTGGTCAGCGCCAGTTCCTCGGCGGTGATGTAACCGGGCCGGGCAACCAGGTGGACAGGCGGCCGTTCGTCGTCGGCGGCGAGCGCCGCCTGCAACTGACCGGCCGAACCGCCCAGCGCGTCCCGGAAGACCTCGGCGATCCAGCGAGGGTGCGCGTACTGGAAGGCCAGATAGCCGACGAGATCCTCGGCGGGCGACGGTGCGAGCTCGTCGACCCACATCTCCTCGTCCTTCTGCGAGACCTTGCGCAGCACGGCATTCGCGAAACCCGAGGGGCCCATCCCGTTCTCGGAACGGACCAGGTCCACCGACGTCGACACCGCAGCATGGGAACCCACGCGGGTGCGCAGCAACTGGTAGGCACCCAATCGCAGCACATCGAGCACCGGGCCGTCGATCTCGTCGACGGGCCGCTTGGCCGCCGCGGCGATGACGGCATCGAGAAGGCCCTGGGCACGGGCGGTGCCGTAGGCGAGCTCGGTGGCGAAAGCCGCATCGCGACCCTCGATCTTTCGGTCCCGCAGCATCTTCGGGAGAACCAGGTTCGCGTAGGCGTCCCGCTCACGAACCGCGCGCAGCGTGTCCCGCGCCGCGACGCGCGCCGGGTCGAGGTCCTTCTGCCGTAACTTTCGATCCCCACTCATCCCAGTACCGTCCCATCGGTCAGTCGTGCGCCACGGGCCCAGTCCGCGGCAGGCATCGGCTTCTTCCCCGGCGGTTGTACCGTGCCGAGTTTCACCGGCGTGGAACCGGTCCCGACGAGCACCGCTTTCTTGGTCACCGCGATCGCACCCGGGGCCAGCGGTTCGGCCCGAACCGAGTCCGGCAATGACGCGTCGTCCTCGGCGACGGGCCGCACCGGGCCCACCTTGATCCGTGCGTCGTCGAGACTCGTCCACGAACCCGGCGCCGGCGTGTAGGCGCGGATGAGGCGATCGATGATGTGCGCGGGCAGATCCCAGCGGATGCGCGCATCCTCGACCTCGACCTTCGGCGCGTGGCTGACGCCGGTCGAGGGTTGCGGTTCGGGGGTGAGTTCCCCGGCCTCGATGCCGTCGAGCGTGTTGACGAGCAGGCCGGACCCGGCGTCGGCGAGACGTGCGAGCAGGTCGCCGCTGGTGTCGGTGGGCCGGATGGTCTCGGCCAGGATGCCGAACACCGGACCGGTGTCGAGACCCTTCTCCAGCCGGAAGGTGCTGGCACCGGTCACCTCGTCCCCCGCGGCGATCGCGGCCTGCACCGGCGCCGCCCCACGCCACGCGGGCAACACCGAGAAGTGCAGGTTGATCCAGCCATGGGTCGGGAGCGCCAGCAGATCCTCGGGCACGAGGCCTCCGTAGGCGACCACGGCCGCACAGTCCGGCGCCCAGCGTCGCAACGTCTCGGCGACGTCGGGTTCGGACATGCGGCGCGGGGTGATCACCTCGAGGCCGTGCTCGTCGGCGAGGACGCCGATCGGTGACCGCACGACCTTGCGGCCGCGCCCCGACACCGCGTCGGGCCGGGTGATGACGCCGACGACCTCATGCGACGGCGAGTCGAGCAGGGCCTGCAACGACGGCACGGCCACCTCTGGGGTGCCGGCGAAAACGATGCGCATTCATCCGATCGTAGGCGGGTCCACCTGGACCCGGATCGGCCCGGTCTGCCGGTGCGTGTTGCGCCGCGCCTGCCCGGCGGCGAGAGCCTGGGCGAGGAGTCGTCCGTGCTTGCGCGGCAACCGCACCAGGATGCGGTCCATCTCGTCGTCCGCAGCGGCCTCCCATTCGGCGCTACCGGCGGGCGGCCGCACCCCCGGCGGAAGCGGCACCGGTCCGAGAACGTCCGAGCCCTCGGGCAGCTCGAGGTGTTCGACGAAGTCGGTGATGACCTGCGTGGGACCGTCGACCGAGGCCATCGTGACCGCCGGCGGGAAACCCAGTTCCACGCGTTCACTCAACTGAATGGAGGCGAATCCGACGGGGTCCCAACGGATCAGCGCCTGAACCGGCGCGAGAGTCGAGTCGGCGACGATCACCACGCGGCCGCCCTCGCCGTGGGGCCGGACCATGCCGGCCAGGGCCATCCAGCGTCGGACGGCGTGTTCCTCCGCGCGCAGGTCGGCGCGGTCGAGTTGTGCCCAGGTGTCGACGACGATCGCTGCGCCATAGCCGTCGGGTGCGACCGGTTCGGCACCCGGTGTGGCGACGACGAGCCGTGCGCCCGGTTCGATCTCGTCGATGATGGAGTCGCCACCGCTGGTGTGGACCGGCACACCGGCGAAGGCGCGCCCCAGTTCCTCGGCGGTGCGTCGAGCGCCGGTGACCGTGGCCCGCACTTTCGTGTTGCCACACTCGGGACAGCGGAAGGTCGGCTCCGGGCGACCACACCACCGGCAACTCAGACGCTGGTTTCCGTCCATCTGCAGCGGTCCGTTGCAGCCGCGACACCGAGCATGCTCGCGACACCGGGTACACGCCAGCGACGGCACGTAGCCGCGACGCGGCACGCTGAACACCACCGGCCGGCCGGCGGCGAACGCCGAACGGGCTGCGTCGAAGGCGACCTCGGGGATTCGCGCGGACCTCGCCATCGGATCGCGGGCGATCTGCCGGTCGTCGTCGGAGATGGCCTGCACGCGCGGGCTGCGGTGACGAACGAGCGGACGATCGGCGACGAGGTCGTGTGCCCACCCCGATGCGACGAGCGCCTGAGCCTCCGCGGTTCGGGCGAAGCCGCCGAGGACCAATGCGCAGCGTTCCTGGTGCGACCGCAGCACCGCGACCTCACGCGGGTGCGGGTACGGCGCACGGGGATCGGCCATGCTGTCGTCGCCGTCATCCCAGACGACGACCAGACCGAGGTCGGTGACGGGCGCGAACACCGCACTGCGCGTGCCGATCACGAGTTTCGCCGCCCCGCGTCGTGCGGCGAGCCAGCGCCGGTACCGGGCGGTGGGTCCGAGTCCGGCCGCCAGCGCGACTCCCTGATCGCCGATGAGTGGTTCGCATTCCGCCCACACCCGGTCGAGGTCGCGCTGGTCGGGCACGACGATGATGCAGCCGCGCCCGGCCGCCAGGGTCGCCGCAGCCAGTTCGGCGAGTCGTCGGGGCCAGTCCTCGCCCGGCAGGGCCTGCCACGCCGCTCGCGGGTGACCGTCCCCGGCGATCGCCTCGAAGAACGACCCGGCCAGCGGATAGCGTCGCCACGCCTCGAGGTCCGGCGCCTCGACGACGGTCGTCGGTTCGGGTGTCGTCTCTTTCTCGGTCCGCGCATGGCGCGGCGGAATTGCCAGCCGGACAACATCTCCCATGGTGCCGGCGTAGCGATCGGCGACGGCGCGGCACAGCGATGCCAGTTCCGACGACAGGACAGGCTCGGCCGAGACGACACGATCGAGCCAACCCAGCTTGCCGGGGTGATCGCTCTTCTCGATGCGGTCGAGCAGGAACCCGTCGATCAGCCGACCGGCGAACCGAACGCGGACCCGCACCCCCGGGACCGCCGTCGCATCCTGATCGGAGTCGATCAGGTAGTCGAACGGTCGGTCGAGGTGTGCGAGTCCGAGAATGGGCAGCACACGTGCCACCGGCAGCGAATCAGCCGGGACCCGTGCGCCTTTCGGGGGCAGGGACTGCGCCCTTCGCCGGTCAGAGACCGGCGGCCGCGCGCAGCTTGTCCGCGCGGTCGGTCCGCTCCCACGGGAGATCGACGTCGGTGCGGCCGAAGTGGCCGTACGCGGCGGTCGGACCGTAGATCGGACGCAGCAGGTCCAGGTCGCGGATGATCGCGAGCGGACGCAGGTCGAAGTTCTCCTTGATGACGCGCTCGATGACCGCCGGGTCGACGTGCTCGGTGCCGAAGGTCTCGACGAACAGGCCGACCGGTGCGGCCTTGCCGATCGCGTAGGCCACCTGGACCTCGATGCGGTCGGCCAGGCCTGCCGCCACCGCATTCTTGGCGACCCAGCGCATCGCATACGCGGCGCTGCGGTCGACCTTCGACGGGTCCTTGCCGGAGAAGGCGCCGCCGCCGTGGCGGGCCATGCCGCCGTAGGTGTCGACGATGATCTTGCGGCCGGTCAGTCCGGCATCGCCCATCGGGCCGCCGAGGACGAACTTGCCCGTCGGGTTGACCAGCAGACGGTAATCGGAGGTGTCGAGGGACGGCAGGCCGATCTCGGCGAGCACCGCGTCGACGACGTGCTTCTTGATGTCGGGGGCGAGGAGGTTGTCGAGGTCGATGTCGGCGGCGTGCTGGGTCGAGAGCACCACGGTGTCGAGCCGGACCGGGGTGTCGCCGTCGTACTCGATGGTGACCTGCGTCTTGCCGTCGGGACGCAGGTACGGCAGCGTGCCGTTCTTGCGGACCTCGGTGAGTCGTCGCGACAGCCGGTGCGCGAGGGCGATCGGCACCGGCATGAGCTCCGGGGTCTCGTTGGTGGCGTAACCGAACATCAGGCCCTGGTCGCCCGCACCCTGCTTGTCGATCTCGTCCTCGGAGATGCCACTGCGGCTCTCGTGCGAGTCGAAGACGCCACCGGCGATGTCCGGGGACTGCGCACCGATGGCGACGTTGACGCCGCACGACGCGCCGTCGAAGCCCTTGGTCGAGGAGTCGTAACCGATCTCGAGGACCTTGTCCCGGACGATCTTGGGGATGTCGGCGTAGGCGGTGGTGGTGACCTCACCCGCGACGTGGACCTGGCCGGTGGTCACCAGCGTCTCGACCGCGACCCGCGCGTTCGGGTCGTCGGTGAGGATGGCGTCGAGGATCGAGTCGCTGATCGCGTCACAGATCTTGTCGGGATGTCCCTCGGTGACGGATTCGCTCGTGAACAGGCGTGACGAGGTGGTCATCAGATCCTCTCGAGATCTCGCGCGCGGATGTGTCCGGCGCCGTTTGGCAGGTGTCGGCCGGTCGGTGTGGCCGGTGGAGTCACTTTCAAAACTACGGTGCCGCTCAGGCCCCCCGACCATCAGGCACCAGTTGTCGCACTTCGTCAAGTATCCGACTCGACATGAGTGTTTTCGATCCGAAGGGCAGAGCGGTCTCGTCACCTTTGGCGGAAAGCAGCCACCCGGTGTTGTCCTCGGTGCCGAACGCCTTGCCGTCACCGACGGCGTTCACCACGAGCAGGTCGCAACCCTTGCGGGCGAGCTTGGCGCGACCGTGGTCGAGGACCCCGCCGGTCTCGTCCCCGGTCTCGGCCGCGAAGCCGACGATGACGGTCTCGGACGGAATCCGACCGTCGTCCCGCGCATCGACCAGGCCGCGGAGGATGTCGGGGTTGGTGGTGAGCTCGATCGGGGCCGGACCCTGATCGCCCTTCTTGATCTTCGCGTCGGCCACCGCGATCGGCCGGAAGTCGGCGACGGCGGCGGCCATGATGACGACGTCGGCGTCGGCCGCGCGCTTGGTCATCTCCTCGGAGAGTTCCTGAGCCGTCGATATCCGCACGATCTGCACGCCGGCGGGATCGCCCGGATCAGCGGTCGAACCGGCGACGACGGTGACGCTCGCACCGCGCTGCGCGGCCGCACGGGCCAGCGCGAATCCCTGCTTGCCGGAGCTGTGATTGCCCAGGTAACGCACGGGATCGAGAGGTTCGCGGGTGCCGCCGGCGCTGATGAGCACGCGGACACCGGCGAGATCGTAGGGCAGGGCGTCGGCGCGATCGAGGAGAAGCTCGCCGGTGAGCGCGATCTCCTGCGGGTCCGGTAGACGGCCGCGGCCGGAGTCGGTGCCGGTGAGCCGACCCGACGCCGGGGTCATGACCGTCGAGCCCTGCTCGCGCAGCGTCGCGATGTTGGCCTGAGTGGCCGGGTGCTCCCACATCTCGGTGTGCATGGCCGGCACGAACAGCACCGGGCACCGCACGGTGAGCAGCGATGCGGTGAGCAGATCGTCGGCGCGGCCCTGGGCGGCGCGGGCCATGAGGTCCGCGGTCGCCGGGGCGATGATCACGAGGTCGGCGCCCTGGCCCAGACGCACGTGCGCGACCTCGTCGACGTCGTCGAAGACGGTGGTGCTGACCGGGTTACCGCTGAGTGCCTCGAAGGTCGCCTTGCCGACGAACTTGAGTGCGGCGGGGGTCGGCACGACGCGGACCTCGTGCCCGGACTCGGTGAAGTGGCGGATCACCGAGCACACCTTGTATGCGGCGATACCTCCACCGACGCCGATGAGGATTCGGCGTCGCGGCTTGGTCGGTGTGGTCATCCCGACGTCGAGACTATTCGCCCTCGGTGTGCTCGAGCAGGTCGGAGTGGATCTCGCGCATCGCGATCGACAGCGGCTTCTCCTGGAGGCCCGGCTCGACCAGCGGGCCGACGTACTCGAGGATGCCGTCGCCGAGCTGGTTGTAGTAGTCGTTGATCTGGCGGGCACGCTTGGCCGCGTAGATGACGAGGGCGTACTTCGACGAGGCGCGCTCGAGGAGATCGTCGATCGGCGGATTGGTGATACCCAGCGGCGTGTCGTATGCCGGTGCGTCGGCGATCTCGGTGATGTCGAAATTGGTCGGGGTGGTCACACAAACTCCTGCGTCGAGGTCTGGGATGTCAGAGAGGCTGGTCAGGTCGCGGGCGCGGTGGCCTGCTCAGGTCCGACCAGCAAGGATACCAAGTCGGAGGCCGCTCGGTCGACTTCGCTGTTCACGATGACGTGGTCGAACTCGTCTTTGGCGGCCATCTCGACCTTCGCGGTGGCCAGCCGGCGCTCGATCGCCTCGGGACTCTCGGTGCCGCGGCCGGTCAGCCGGGCGACCAGTTCGTCCCAGCTCGGCGGCGCGAGGAAGACGGTGGTCGCCTCGGGCAGTCGGGTGACGACGTTGCGCGCACCGACGAGGTCGACCTCCACCAGAACGGGCTTGCCGGCCTCCAGAGCCGCGAGGACGGGCGCGAGCGGTGTACCCGATCGCTGCAGGCCACCGTGGATCTCAGCCCACTCCAGGAGCTCGTCACCGGCGATCATCTTGTCGAAGTCCTCGGCGGACACGAAGTGGTAGTCGCGGCCGTCGACCTCACCGGGGCGCGGTGCGCGGGTGGTCGCCGAGACGCTGAAGTACAGGTCGGGCAACGCGGCGCGCACCTTGGCGACCACGGTGGACTTGCCGACGGCCGAGGGGCCGACCAAGACAATCAGTCGACCCCTCGTGCGTGCGGCTCCCGCGGTATCCGGCCGGTTGGTCACCGCCGGTCCCACGAGCTCATCACGCTGCCGTGTTCGGTTGCGATGCTCACGCTCAGGAGCTGAACTTCTCGAGCAGAGCCTTGCGCTGACGGTCGCCGAGACCGCGCAGGCGGCGGGTCGGGGCGATCTCCAGCTCGGTCATGATCTCCTGAGCCTTGACCTTGCCGACCTTGGGAAGGGCCTCGAGCAGTGCCGAGACCTTCATCTTGCCCAGGATCTCGTCGTTCTCGGCATCCTTGAGCACCTGCTGGAGATCGGTGCCACCGCGCTTCAGGCGCTCCTTGAGCTCCGCGCGGACGCGACGAGCGGCAGCTGCCTTCTCCAACGCAGCGGCGCGCTGCTCGTCAGTCAACTGGGGAAGGGCCACGGGTTCCTCCGTCTTTCGTTCTTGATTGGGACTGTCATCGTCCGCCCTGAGGCGTCCGACGGCTGTTGCCACACTGGCGGCGCTGCGTCGTCTTCGCAACGATGCGGTCGGGTGGGGTACCCGTCCGGCACCACCGATTGTTGGCGGCGAATGCGACCGTACCGACGTGAGCAGGCATTTGCGAGCGCGACCCCCCGTTTTCGCGGTGTTTTCTCATGTTGTAGTGCACTGCAGCAGTCCGCTCCGGCCCTTCAACCCTTCACTCAGTGTTGCAGCGCTCTGACTACGGGTTTTACCAGGAACCTGCAGGTCACGGCGATGACGCCATCCGCGCAGGTCGGTAGCAATGCGAAAGACACGCGATCGCGTGATTCACTTGCTGAGACGGATGTGACTGGAGTGATGTGACCAGATTCGTCCGGAATTCGATCGCGTTTCGAGCGTGTCGCGCGCTTCCCCGGCGTAGCGCCGGGCCCGCGTCGTCTCAGCCCAGCGCGGCCTCGACCTCGTCGCGCGCCTGCATGAACGCGTCCCGTAGAGCGGCGACGTCGGGACCTGCCCGCAGCACGCCACGCGAGCTCGCCGGCAACACCCAGGCCGGGTCGGCATCGTCGAAGACCACCTTCAGGTCCTCGGCGGTGGCGCCCTGAGCACCCAGGCCGGGTGCCAGGATGGGGCCGTTCAGGCCGGCGAGGTCGAGTCCGTGTTCGCGGGTCGCGCCCACGACGAGACCCACGGTGGCCGTGCCGTCGGCGTTCTCGGCCGCAGCGGCGTCGACGATGGACTGGGCGACCGTCCGCTCCCCTGCCATCGCCTTCTGCACGTCGCCGCCCTCCGGGTTCGAGGTTCGTGCCAGGACGAACACGCCGCGCTGCCCCGCACGAGCCAGATCCAGTGCTGGACGCAGTGATTCGTACCCGAGGTAGGGCGAGGCGGTCACCGAGTCGGCGCAGAGCGGCGAGGCGTCGGCCAACCAGGCCTGCGCGTAGGCGGACATGGTCGAGCCGATGTCACCGCGCTTGGCGTCGGCGATCACCAGGGCACCCGCCTCGCGGCAACCCGCGACGACCCGTTCGAGCACCGCGAAACCCGCGGCGCCGAACGGCTCGAAGAAGGCCACCTGCGGCTTGATCACCGCCGCCGACGGGGCCAGCGCCTCGACGCAGATGTCGGCGAAGCGCGACAACCCGTCGACGGACACGTCCAGACCCCAGTCGGTCAGCAGCGCCGCGTGCGGGTCGATGCCCGCGCACAGGCGTCCGCGTTCGGCCGTCACCTGCCGGTAGCGGGCGCCGAAACCGGACGCCCCCATCATGCCGACACCACCGTCATGACCGGCCGGCCATGTCCGCGTGGCGTCGCTGGATCGAGCGCACCGCGACGTCGCCGTTGATCGCGGCCTCGATGCCCTGGACCGCGGCGCTGGCACCCTGCACCGTGGTGATGCACGGGATGTTGACCGAGACTGCCGCACTGCGGATCTCGTACCCGTCGACGCGCGGGCCGGAGTTGCCGTACGGGGTGTTGATCACCATGGTGACCTCACCGGCGCGGATGATGTCCACAACCGTGCGCTGTCCCTCGGCGGCCTCGAAGTGCTTGAGCACGGTCTCACACTTGATGCCGTTGCGGCGCAGCACATCCGCGGTGCCCTCGGTCGCCAGGATCTCGAAGCCGAGGTCGGCGAGATGCTTGACCGGGAAGATCAGCGCGCGCTTGTCCTTGTTGGCAACCGAGACGAAGATCTTGCCGCTGGTCGGCAGCGAACCGTACGCGGCGGTCTGCGACTTCGCGAACGCGCGACCGAAGTCGGCGTCGATGCCCATGACCTCACCGGTCGACTTCATCTCGGGGCTGAGCAGGTTGTCGACACCGCTGCCGTCGTGGCGACGGAACCGGTTGAACGGCAGGACCGCTTCCTTCACCGAGATCGGCGCGGTCGCGGGAGCCTCGCCGCCGTCTCCGGTCTTCGGCAGGATGCCCTGCTCGCGCAGTTCGGCGATCGACGAGCCGAGCATCACGCGGGCACAGGCCTTGGCCAGCGGCACCGCGGTCGCCTTGGAGACGAACGGGACCGTCCGGCTCGCGCGCGGATTCGCCTCCAGCACATAGAGGACGTCGTCCTTGAGCGCGTACTGCACATTGAGCAGACCCTTCACGCCGATGCCCTTGGCGAGCGCCTCGGTGGAGGTGCGGACCATCTCCAGGTCGGCGCGGCCGAGGGTGACCGGCGGCAGCGCACACGCGGAGTCGCCGGAGTGGATACCGGCCTCCTCGATGTGCTCCATCACGCCGCCGATGTAGACCTCGTCGCCGTCACACATGGCGTCGACGTCGATCTCCACCGCGTCCTCGAGGAAGCGGTCGACCAGCACCGGGTGGTCGGGGGTCAGTTCGGTGGCACGAGAGATGTAGTCCTCCAGGGACTTCTCGTCGTACACGATCTCCATGCCGCGGCCGCCCAGGACGTACGACGGACGCACCAGCACCGGGTAGCCGATGCGGGCGGCGGTGTCGCGGGCTTCGGCGAAGCTGGTCGCGGTACCGAATGCCGGGGCCGGCAGGCCGGCCCCGGTGAGCACCTTGCCGAACTCGCCACGATCCTCGGCGAGGTCGATGGCGGCCGGGCTGGTGCCGACGATCGGGACACCCGCCTCCTCGAGGCGGCGTGCGAGACCCAGCGGGGTCTGGCCGCCGAGCTGCACGATGACGCCGGCCACGGTGCCCGACTGGGATTCGGCGTAGTAGACCTCGAGCACGTCCTCGAAGGTCAGCGGCTCGAAGTACAGACGATCCGCGGTGTCGTAGTCGGTCGAGACGGTCTCCGGGTTGCAGTTGACCATCACGGTCTCGTACCCGGCCTCGCTCAGGGTGAGCGCGGCGTGGACACACGAGTAGTCGAACTCGATGCCCTGACCGATGCGGTTGGGGCCCGAACCGAGGATGAGCACCTTCGGCCGATCCGGCTGCGGTGCGATCTCGCTGGTCGCCGCGGGATCGAGCTCATAGGTCGAGTAGTGGTACGGCGTCTTCGCCTCGAACTCGGCCGCACAGGTGTCGACGGTCTTGAAGACCGGGCGCACACCGAGCGACAGACGATGCGCGCGCACGGCGGCCTCGTCCTCGAACTCCGGACGGAGGGCAGCGATCTGACGGTCGGAGAAGCCGTTCGACTTCGCCTCGCGCAACAGCGCCTCGTCGAGGGTGTCGGCGTCGCGGATCTCCGCTCCGAGCGCGGCGATGCCGCCGATCTCGGCCAGGAACCACGGGTCGATCGCGGTGGCCTCGTAGAGCTCCTCGATCGTGGCGCCGGCGTCGAAGGCCAGCATCAGCTTGTACAGACGCCCGTCCTTCGGCGTCCTGATCTCCTCGAGCAGCGCGGGCAGATCGACGGTCTTGGGGTCGGGCCGGTCGGCCTCCACCCAGAAGCCACCGGCCTTGGTCTCCAGCGAACGCATGACCTTGCCGAGCGCCTCGGCGAAACTGCGGCCGAGACTCATGGCCTCGCCCACCGACTTCATCGTGGTGGTCAGCGTGTCGTCGGCGCCCGGGAACTTCTCGAACGCGAACCGCGGCGCCTTGACCACGACGTAGTCGAGCGTGGGCTCGAAACAGGCCGGGGTCTCCTTGGTGATGTCGTTGACGATCTCGTCGAGGCTGTAGCCGATGGCCAGCTTCGCGGCGATCTTGGCGATCGGGAAGCCGGTCGCCTTCGACGCCAGGGCCGACGACCGCGACACACGCGGGTTCATCTCGATCACGACGAGGCGGCCGTCGCGCGGGTCCTGGGCGAACTGGATGTTGCAGCCGCCGGTGTCGACGCCGACCTCGCGCAGGATGTCGATCGAGAGGTCGCGCATGATCTGGTACTCGCGGTCGGTGAGGGTCATCGCCGGGGCGACGGTCACCGAGTCGCCGGTGTGCACGCCGACCGGGTCGAGGTTCTCGATGGAGCAGACGACCACGACGTTGTCGCGGTTGTCGCGCATCAGCTCGAGTTCGTATTCCTTCCAGCCGAGGATCGACTCCTCGATGAGGACGTTGGCGGTCGGCGAGGCGGCGAGTCCGCCACCGGCGATGCGGTCGAGGTCCTCGTCGTTGTAGGCCATGCCCGAACCGAGGCCGCCCATGGTGAACGACGGGCGCACGACGACCGGGAAGCCGAGCTCGGCGACGGTCTCGCGGACCTCGTCCATGGTGTGGCAGACACGGGAACGGGCGCTCTCGCCGCCGACCTTCTCCACGATGTCCTTGAACATCTGGCGGTCCTCGCCGCGCTGGATGGCGTCGAAGTCGGCGCCGATCAGCTCGATGCCGTACTTCTCCAGCGAGCCGCGATCGTGCAGTGCGACCGCGGTGTTCAGCGCGGTCTGCCCGCCGAGGGTGGCGAGCACCGCGTCGATGGGATGACCGGCGTCGCGCTCGGCCTCGATCACCTTCTCGACGAACTCGGCGGTGATGGGCTCGATGTAGGTGGCGTCGGCGAACTCCGGGTCGGTCATGATCGTCGCCGGGTTGGAGTTCACCAGGCTGACGCGCAGGCCCTCGGCCTTGAGCACGCGACAGGCCTGGGTGCCCGAGTAGTCGAATTCACAGGCCTGGCCGATGACGATCGGGCCGGAGCCGATGACCAGGACGTGGTTGATGTCTTCGCGGCGCGGCATCAGGCACTCGCTCCTTGCGCACGGTCACCCTCGAGCAGGGTGACGAACTTGTCGAACAGATACGCGGCGTCGTGGGGCCCGGCGGCCGCCTCCGGGTGGTACTGCACGGAGAAGGCGCGGCCGGAGAGCAGCTCGAGACCCTCCACGGTGCCGTCGTTGGCGCAGACGTGGCTGACCCGCGCGCGGCCGAAGTCGGAGTCGAACTCCTCCCCCGCCTCACCCTCGAGTGCGAAGCCGTGGTTCTGCGAGGTGATCGAGACCTTGCCGGTGGCGTGGTCGACAACCGGGATGTTGATGCCCCGGTGCCCGAACTTCATCTTGTAGGTGGACCGGCCGAGGGCCCGGCCCAGGATCTGGTTGCCGAAGCAGATGCCGAACAGCGGCAGATCCCGGCCGAGAACGCCGCGGGTGAGCTCGACGACGTCGTCGGCGGTCGCCGGGTCACCGGGCCCGTTCGACAGGAAGACACCGTCTGGCTTGAGGTCGGCGATCGCGTCGAGGGCGACGTTCGCCGGCAGCACATGGGTGCGGACGCCGCGCTCGGCGAACATGCGCGGGGTGTTGGTCTTGATCCCGAGGTCGATGGCCGCGACGGTGAACCGGTGCTGGCCGACCGGCTCGACGATGTAGCCGTCGGTGGTGGTGACCTCGTCGGCGAGCTTGGCGCCCTTCATGTCCGGCTGGTTGCGCACCCGGCCGACGAGTTCGTCGGTGTCGGCCAGTGCCGGTCCGGAGAAGATGCCGGCCTTCATCGAGCCGTGGTCGCGGAGGATGCGGACCACGGTGCGGGTGTCGATCCCGCCGATGCCGACGATCCCCTGTTTGACGAGTTCGTCCTCGAGGGAGGTGGTGGCGCGCCAGTTCGAGACGCGACGCGTGGGATTGCGCACCGCGTATCCGGCCACCCAGATCTTGCCGGAGTCGCCGTCGACCCCGGTGCTGCCCGCGCTGCCGGTGCTCTCGCCGTCCTCGGTGTTCCAGCCGGTGTTGCCGATCTGCGGCGCGGTGGCCACGACGATCTGCCGGTGGTAACTCGGGTCGGTCAGGGTCTCCTGGTAGCCGGTCATCGCGGTGCAGAACACCGCTTCACCGAGGGTCTCGCCCACTGCGCCGAAGCTCCGGCCGGTGAACACCTGGCCGTTCTCCAGCACCAAGACCGCTGTGTTCATTCCTGTGTCCCCTGTCCACTGTCATGCTGCCCGGCAAAGGCATTCACCCAACCGGGATAGATCGATTTGTCGTCTGCGCGGATTCCCGAGTCGATCTCGGTGCCGCTGGGCAGGACCCACCGGATCACCAGGACACCGTCGGCGCTCATGACCTTGCCCGCGATGCCGCGCTCGGTGCGGACCGCCGTGATCGCCTCACGCGGAATCCAGATGTCGCTTGCACCCTGACGGGTGATCAGGATGCCCGCGGCGAACTCGGCGATCGTCGCCGACGCGCGATCGGAGATGTCCCCGACGGCGACGCGGTTCTGCCAACTCGGTGCCATCGTGGAACCGAGGTAGAGGCCGGTGTCGGGGCCGCGCTGCTCCGCCCCGAGATCGGCCGGGGTGGGCGGAAGTTCGCCGATCAGCTCGGCCTGCGCCGCCTGCTTCTTCTTGTTGCCGGTGATCAGCAGGTAGAACATCGACAGCAGGCCGAGCACGATGAGCACGCACACGCCGATGAACCACGCGTTGAACACGAACCTGCCGTAGCCGAGCACGGTGCCGATCACCGAGGCGACCACGACGAGCACGAGGATGCCGGGGATGAGGCCGCGTCGGGCCCGGAGGTTCATCGGGTCACCCGGCCCTCGCGGGTGGTGACCACGCCGCGCAGGACGGTGGCGGTGATGCTCGCCGGCATCGTCATCTCCTCGAACGGGGTGTTGCGCGACAGGCTGGCCAGTTCGTCGCCGCGGACCACCCACGAGGAGTCCGGGTCGACGACGGTGAGGTTGGCCGGCTCACCGACCTCGATCGGGAGGCCCTGATCGGTCAACTCGACGATCTGCGCGGGCCGTTCGCTCATCACCCGTGCGACGCCGCGCCAGTCGAGGAGTCCCGGCTTGACCAGGGTCTCGACGACGATCGGCAGGGCGGTCTGCAGCCCGAGCATGCCCGGCTTGGCCTGGGCGAACTCGCAGCACTTCTCCTGCGCGGCGTGCGGCGCATGGTCGGTGGCCACACAGTCGACGATCCCATCGGCCAACGCCCGACGCAGGGCTTCGGTGTCGCGAACCTCGCGCAGCGGCGGATTGACCTTGTTGACCGGGTCGTAGGTTTCGAGTCTCGAGTCGTCGAGGAGCAGGTGATGCGGGGTCACCTCGGCGGTGATCGCGATCCCCTGGTCCTTGGCCCAGCGCAGCAGCTCGACGGTGCCCTCGGTCGAGGCGTGGCAGATGTGGATGCGGGCGCCGGCGTCGCGGGCGAGCAGCGCGTCGCGGATGACGATCGACTCCTCGGCGGCGCGTGGCCAGCCGGCGAGGCCCAGGCGGGATGCGGTGGGGCCCTCGTTGGCGACGGCACCGACGGTCAGGCGCGGCTCCTCGGCGTGCTGCGCGATGAGCACACCGAGTCCGGTCGCGTACTCCAGGGCGCGGCGCATGAGCAGCGGGTCGTCGACGCATTTGCCGTCGTCGCTGAACATCCGGACGCCCGCGGCGCCGGCGTTCATCATGCCCATCTCGGCGAGCTGGCGGCCCTCGAGTCCGACGGTGACCGCACCCACCGGGTAGACGTCGACGAGGCCGACCTCGCGGCCGGAGCGCCATACGTTGTCGGTGACGGTCGAGTTGTCGGCGACCGGGCTGGTGTTGGCCATCGCGAAGACCGCGGTGTACCCGCCCAGGGCGGCGGCCTCGGAGCCGGACCGGATGGTCTCGGTGTCCTCGCGGCCGGGTTCGCGCAGATGCGTGTGGAGGTCGACGAAACCGGGCAGCAGCACCCCGCCCTTGCCCTCGATGCGCTCGGCGCCCGCGGGTGCGGACAGTTCGGGGCCGATCTCGGTGATCACGCCGTCGACGACGAGAACGTCGACCGGCTCACCTTCGCCGTAGGGGCGAACATCACCGAGCAGGACGGTTCCGGTTGCCGGGGCGGTCACTTGCGAACTCCTGACGTGCTGGGGGTGGGCGTACTCGGTGTCACAGCTGGGCTCCCGCCGAATCGGAGCCGACGAGGAGGCGGAAGAGCACCGCCATGCGGACGTGCACGCCGTTGCGGACCTGGTCGAGGACGGTGGCCTTCGGCGAGTCGGCGACCGACCAGCCGATCTCCATGCCGCGCAGCATCGGGCCGGGGTGCAGGACCACCGCGTCGTCGGAGAGCATCGCCAGGCGGCGGTCGTTGAGACCGAAGCGAACCGCGTACTCGCGGGGGCTCGGGAAGAACCCGCCGTTCATCCGCTCGGCCTGCACGCGCAGCATCATCACCGCGTCGACGGCGGGCAGTTCGGCGTCGAGGTTGCCCGAGACGGTGACCGGCCACTCGCCCACTCCCGCCGGGAGCAGGGTCGGCGGGGCGACGAGGACGACCTCGGCACCGAGGGTCGACAGCAGGTGCGCGTTGGACCGCGCGACGCGCGAGTGCACGACGTCGCCGACGATCGCGATGCGACGCCCGTCCAGCGACCCGAGCCGCTGGCGCAGGGTGAGCGCGTCGAGCAGGGCCTGCGTCGGATGTTCGTGCGTGCCATCACCGGCATTGATGATCGCCGGGCCCTCACCGTCGGAATCGGTGGTCCAGTCGGCGATCTGGGCGGGCGCACCCGAGGCGGGGTGGCGGACGATCAGCGCGTCGGCGCCGGCGGCGTGCAGGGTCTTGACCGTGTCCCGCAGCGATTCGCCTTTGCCCACCGAGGAACTCGACGCGCTGACGTTGATGACGTCGGCGCTCATCCACTTGCCGGCGACCTCGAAGGAGACGCGGGTGCGGGTCGAGTTCTCGTAGAACACCGTCATGACGGTCCGGCCGCGCAGCGTCGGGAGCTTGCGGACCTCGCGGCCCGTCAGTGCCTGCTCGAAGCGCTCGGCGTCATCGAGGAGCGCGGTGGCCTCGTCGCGGCTGAGATCCTGCGTGGAGAGCAGATGCCGCATCACGAATCACCCTCGGCGGCAACGACATCGGCGCCGGAACTCAGGACGACCTGGTCGATCCCGTCGTGTTCGGTGAGGTGCACCGACACCTGCTCGTCTCGAGCGGTGGGGATGTTCTTGCCGACATAGTCGGCGCGCAGCGGCAATTCGCGGTGGCCGCGATCCACCAGCACCGCGAGCTGAACCGCGGCGGGGCGACCGAGATCACGCAGCGCGTCGAGCGCGGCGCGGACCGTGCGTCCGGAGTAGAGCACGTCGTCGACGAGGATCACGATCGCGCCGTCGACGCCACCGGCCGGGACCATTGTCCGTTCGAGTGGGCGATGGGGCTTGCCGCGCAGATCGTCGCGGTAGAGGGTGATGTCGAGGTAGCCGACCGGCACCTCGACATTGGCGAACTCGCCGATCTTGGAACCCAATCGGGTCGCGAGAGATGTTCCGCGAGTGGGGATTCCGATGAGAACGACGCGCGGGGCGTCAGGCGAGTCCAGAGCTGTCTTCTCGATCACCTGGTGTGCGACACGGGCAATCGTGCGCGACACGTCAGCGGCATCGAGCAGCACCCTGGGGGCGGGGCTGGCCAAAGCCGACCTCCTTCTCCGCCTCGCAGGACGGATCGTTAAAGGATGTCTGTCTTGCGACACTTTACACCGCGTCGCGAGACAGACGAATTCCCGCGACCTGCGCCACAGCAATCGGTCCCGGTCGCGAACGCGACCGGGACCGATGGCATGAGATCTTCGGTACTACTCGGGGTCACCCGACGGCCGCGGCTCGGCGGACGCGGCGGCTCGGACCTGCGGCGCGAGCTCGGCGATCTTGGCGAGCACTCCGTTGACGAAGGCCGGCGAGTCGTCGGTGGACAGCTCCTTGGCGAGCTCCACCGCCTCGTCGACCACCACGATGGTGTCGACGTCGAGCGAGTTGAACAGCTCCCAGGTCGCCAGGCGCATGATGGCGCGGTCGACGGCGGGCAGACGCTCCAGCGTCCACTCCCGCAGATGGGAGGAGATGACCGCGTCGATCTGGTCCTGATCGTCGGCGAGACCGTTGATCACCGTGGCGGTGTAGTCGTGGATCGAGCCGACGCTCTCGTCGCTGCGGACGTACTCACGGCGTTCGGCGACGAGCTGCGCGGGGCTGACCTTCTTGGCCTCGGCCTCGAAGAGAAGGTCGACCGCGCGCCGCCGCGCCTTGTGTCGGGTTCCGGGTTGTTTCACAGGTCAGGAGTTGACGCGGCCGAGGTAGCTGCCGTCACGCGAGTCGACCTTGAGCTTGTCACCGGTGTTGATGAACAGGGGCACCTGGATCTCGGCACCGGTCTCCAGCGTGGCGGGCTTGGTGCCGCCGGTGGAGCGGTCACCCTGCAGACCCGGGTCGGTCTGGGCGACGACGAGCTCGACGGTGACCGGGAGTTCGACGAACAGCGGGTTGCCCTCGTTGAGCGAGACCTGGACGGTCATGTTCTCGAGCAGGAAGCGTGCGCCGTCGCCGACGACGGCCGGCGGCAGCGAGAACTGCTCGTAGTCCTGTGCGTCCATGAAGACGTAGTCGGTGCCGTCGTTGTACAGGAAGGTCATGTCCCGACGGTCGACGGTGGCGGTCTCGACCTTGACGCCGGCGTTGAAGGTCTTGTCGACGGTCTTGCCGCTCAGCACGTTCTTGATCTTGGTGCGCACGAACGCGGGGCCCTTGCCCGGCTTGACGTGCTGGAACTCCTGGATCTGCCAGAGCTGGTCGTCCATGCGCAGCACGAGGCCGTTCTTGAAATCGGCGGTGGTCGCCATGTGGTGTTTCTTCCCTTGCAGTCAGATGACGGTGAATGTCTTGTCGGTGGTGGTCAACAGTTCCGGGTCGCCTTGTGTGACGACCAGGGTGTCCTCGATCCTGACCCCACCCCATCCGGGTAGGTACACACCGGGCTCCACGGTGACCGCAGCACCGCATGGCAGTGTACCCGCAGCGAGTTTGCCGATTCCCGGCGCTTCGTGGATCTCGAGGCCCACGCCGTGGCCGAGGCCGTGCACGTAGTGGTCGCCGTGCCCCGCCTCGTCGATGACGTCGCGCGCGGCGGCGTCCACCTGCCGTAGATCCGCACCCGGGCGCAGAGCCGCCCGTCCGGCGGCCTGCGCGGCGGCGACGAGGTCGTAGATGTCGCGTTGCCAGTCCGCAGCGCGACGCAACACGAAGGTGCGGGTCATGTCGGAGTGGTACCCGCCGACGACTGCACCGAAGTCGATCTTCACGAGATCGCCGTCGGCCAGTGCGGTGTGCGTGGGCCGGTGATGCGGGATCGCCGAATGCGCACCGGCGGCCACGATGGTCTCGAACGCGATGCCGTCGGCGCCGAGGCGGTACATCTCGAACTCCAGCGCACGGGCGGCCTGACGTTCGGTGGTGCCGGCACGCAGGACGCCGTCGGCGATGATCTGGGCGAGTGCGGCGTCTCCGATCGCGCAGGCGGCACGCAGCAGCGCGATCTCCCCCGCGTCCTTGACCGAACGCAGCGCCTGCACGACGCCGGTGAGGCCGACCAGTTCGACACCGGAGTCCTCGGTCGATGCGGTCAGGGCACGGTGGCCTGCGACGGTCTCGGCGTCGGCCTCGAAGCCGATCCGCGACGCACCCGCGGTTCGCGCGTGGACGACCAGCGCCGGCACGCAGGCCCGTTCGATGACGGACTCGACGTCCGGCACCTGCGCGGCGACCTGGGTGAGGTAGCGGCCGTCGGTGGCGATCCGGTCCCCCGCGGGATCGGACACGTCGATGAGAACCGCCGCGTTGGACCCCGTGAAGCCGGTCAGATAGCGGACGTTGACGAGGTCGGAGACCACGAACGCCGACACCTGCTCGGCGTCGGGACGCTCACGTAACTGGCTCCGCAGCCGGTCTCGCCGGGCTGCTGTGTCGTGGATGATCGGCACCCGGGCAACGCTACGGCGGGACGACGCACAGTGCGAACCCGGCACGCTGGACCGGCCGGATCGACCGGGTGTGTCGGCGATCACGGCACAGATGCGTAGTATGACGCGCATGTCTTCGTGGTTGGTACGCGGTCTGACGATGACCGCCGTTCACGTCCTCGCCCGGATCCTGCTCGGTGTCGCGGTGGTCGAGGCCCCGCTGAACTCCACCGTGTGGCGCACCGTCACCATCGCGGCGGTCGTCCTCATCGCCTTGGTCTGGGGCGGTTTCGACGGCATCCGTGATGCCCGCGCCAACCCCGATCCGGACGACTACGAGGACCTCACCGTCCGCTGGCTGAAGGCGGGTGTCATGGCCGGTGTGATCGCCGGACTGATCTCCTGGATCCTCGGCAACACGGTCCTCGCCGGCATCGGCCAGGCCGGCCTGTTCGTCGAGCTGATCGCCGGCGCCTCGTTCACCGCGCTGCTGGTGTTCGTCCCGGCGTTCGTCGGTGCGGCCATCGGCCGCTGGCTGATCCGCCGCGACCAGAACAAGGGCGCCCCCGAGGACGACTGGTCGGTCCACGAGGACCGTCACGCCGACGCGACCGCGCAGTAGAGCCGGTTCGCTCGTTTCTGGCCGAGTAGCGGCTAGAGCAGGACCGACGTGCTCTTGCCCGCCCCGCCGGCGACGGCCGAGTAGGCGGCGGCGAGGAGGCCCGGATCAGGTCCCTCGAGACGGCCCGGCTTGGCCAGCCCGTCGAGCACGACGAACCGCAGCACACCGGAACGGTTCTTCTTGTCCCCCGCCATCCCCTCGAGCAGGTCGGCGAAGGCATCGGGATCGTAGGTCGTCGGCAGGCCGACGAGTTCGAGCACCGACTTGTGACGGTCGGCGGTCGCGTCGTCGAGACGCCCGGCCAGGCGCGCAAGCTCGGCTGCGAACACCAGGCCCACCGACACCGCGGCGCCGTGACGCCAGCGGTAGCGCTCCCGGCGTTCGATCGCGTGGCCCAGGGTGTGGCCGTAGTTGAGGATCTCGCGCAGTGAGGACTCCTTGAGATCCGCTGACACGACGTCTGCCTTCACCTGCACCGACCGGCGGATCAGATCCGGGAGGACCGGGCTGGTGGGGTCGAGCGCGGCCTCCGGGTCGGCCTCGATGATGTCGAGGATGGTCGGATCCGCGATGAAACCGGTCTTGATGACCTCGGCGAGCCCGGCGACGATCTCGTTGCGCGGCACGGTCTCGAGGGTGCCGATGTCGATCAGGACCGCGTCGGGTTCGTGGAACGAGCCGACGAGGTTCTTGCCCGCCTCGGTGTTGATGCCGGTCTTGCCGCCCACCGCGGCGTCGACCATCGCCAGCAGCGTGGTCGGGACGTGGATGACGCCGATGCCGCGCATCCAGGTGGCCGCGACGAATCCGGAGACGTCGGTCGCGGCACCGCCGCCGAGGCTGATGACCTTGTCGTTGCGCTTGAGACCGATCCGGCCGAAGACCTCCCAGCAGAAGGCGGCGACCGAGAGGTCCTTGCCCGCCTCGGCGTCCGGGATCTCGATGCGGTGGGCGTCGAAGCCCTTGTCCGCCAAGAACTCCCGGATCTGCTCGGCGGTCTTGTTCAGCGGCGGCTGATACAGGATCGCGATGCGGTCGGCGCCGGCGGCGGCCTCGGCGACCTCGCCGAGCAGCCCGCGGCCGATCGTGACGTCATAGGGCGCACCCGCGTTGACGCGGATCGCAACGGGTTCGATGTCGGTCATTCTGGTGTCCTCACGTCGAGTTCGCGGGCGAGTTCGGCGACGATGGCGTCGGCGACGGCGTCCGGGGCGGCGTCGGCGTCGACCTCGAAGGTGCACACCGACGAGTAGATGTCGGTGCGCTCGGCGAGCAGTTCCGCGTAGCGGGCGGCCGGGTCCTCGGTGGCGAGCAGCGGGCGGTCGGTGCCGGACACCCGCTCATAGCCGCGTTCGGGGCTGACGCGCAGGTAGACCACCCGCTGGTCGGCCAATGCGTCGCGGACACCCGCCGTGGTGACCGCGCCCCCGCCGAGCGAGACCACCCCGCCGTGATTGTCGAGGACGTCGCAGACGACGTTCTCCTCGATCGTGCGGAAGCCGTCGACCCCGTCGGATTCGAAGATCTCCGGGATGGAGCGCCCCGTACGCCGGACCAGTTCGATGTCGGTGTCGACGAAGTCGACCCCGAGCCGGTCGGCGAGCAGTCGCCCGACGGTCGACTTGCCGGCGCCCATGAAGCCGATCAGCACGGCGCTGGGTCGGCGCCCTGTGGTCGCCCGTGTGGGGGTCGGCGTCTGGGTCATGGGCGCGGCGGGCGCGCGTGGACGGCAGTCAGGTAGGCGCCGAGGTTGGTGGCGGTCTCGGCGACCGAGTCGCCGCCGAACTTGTCCAGTGCCGCCTGGGCGACGACGAGCGCCACCATGGCCTCGGCGACCACACCGGCCGCGGGCACGGCGCACACGTCGGAGCGCTGGTGGATCGCGCTGGCGGTCTCCCCCGTCTCCATGTCGACCGTCGACAGGGCGCGCGGCACCGTCGAGATCGGCTTCATGGCGATGCGGACGCGCAGGTCCTCGCCGTTGGTCATGCCGCCTTCGAGGCCGCCTGCACGGTTGGTGGAGCGCAGCACGCCGTCGGGTCCGGGGACCATCTCGTCGTGGGCCTCGCTGCCGCGGCGGCGGGCGGTGGTGAAGCCGTCGCCGACCTCGACGCCCTTGATGGCCTGGATGCCCATGAGGGCGGCGGCCAGACGTGCGTCGAGGCGGGTCTCACCGCTGACATGCGAGCCGAGGCCGACGGGCACTCCGGTGGCGACGATCTCCACGACGCCGCCGAGGGTGTCGCCGTCCTTCTTGGCGGCTTCGATCTCGTCGATCATCGACTTCTCGGCGGCGGCGTCGAAAGCGCGGACCGGGCTGGCGTCGATGGCCTCGAGGTCGCTGTAGCGGGGCGGCGGGCCGACGTAGGGATCACTGGCGCCGATCGAGATGACGTGCGAGACGACCTCGATGCCGAAGACCTGACGCAGGAAGTTGCGGGCGACGGTGCCGGCGGCGACGCGTGCCGCGGTCTCGCGGGCGCTGGCGCGTTCGAGGACCGGACGGGCGTCGTCGAAGCCGTACTTGAGCATGCCCGAGTAGTCGGCGTGGCCGGGACGCGGACGGGTCAGCGGCGCGTTGCGTGCGCTGCCCTCGAGTTCGGCGGGATCGACCGGGTCGGCCGACATGACGGTCTCCCACTTGGGCCATTCGGTGTTGCCGATCTCGATCGCCACCGGACCACCCATCGTGCGACCGTGGCGTACGCCACCGATCACGGTGACCTTGTCGGCCTCGAACTTCATCCGCGCGCCGCGGCCGTAGCCGAGGCGACGGCGGGCGAGCTGTTCGGCGATGTCCGACGAGGTCACCTCGACCCCGGCGACCATGCCCTCGACGAGGGCGACCAAGGCGGGCCCGTGGGATTCTCCGGCAGTTATCCAGCGCAGCACAGTGATCAATTGTTCCATGTGCCCCACAACTCCCCGACAGCGGTCGTGGGGCGGGCGCCGTCAGGCCAGATCGGACACGACGATCAGCGCGCCGACGAGCGCCGGGGCATGTGCGTGTCCCCCCGTCGATCCGCGACGCCCGATGCTCACCACGGAGATCATCAGCGCCACGAGGGAGGCGCACGCCACCATGATCATCGCGGTGTCCCAGCGCAGCGCGAGACCGCCGCAGGCGAAGGCGAGCTTCACGTCACCGCCGCCGCACCACCCGGCCGTGAACGTCAGCAGGTACGGCGTCGCGGCAGCCGCTGCGGCGAGCCCCACGGCGGGCTGGGCGACGGCGACGACAGCCACCGCGCAGAGTCCTGGCCAGACCATCGCATTGGGGATGCGCCGGGTGCGTGCGTCGGTGACGGCGATCGTGAGCAACCAGAGCAGGATCGCGGGTTCGGCCATGTGCCGAGCATCGCGCGCATCCGGGCAGGATCGCGGACGGTCTCCACAGCCTCAGGCGTTGGGTATGAGCACCTGCGTCATCGCCTCGCGGGGTGCCGGGAGCCCGGTGAACAGCTCGACCTGACGGAAGGCCTGGTTCAGCAGCATGACCAGTCCCCCGATGACCACTCCACCGGACGCCTCGACGGTGGCCGCCAGCGGCGTCGGCCAGGGGTCGTAGATCACGTCGACGACCTTGCCCGCGTGGGCGATTGCGGGCGCGAGCGTCCCGGCGGCCGGTGCGGGCACCGTCGACACCACCACAGACGCAGCGCGGCAACGGTTTTCGAGCACAGTCCCGGCGTCGAAGGGGACGACCTCACCGGTGATGCCGAGGCGCTCGCACAACTCCAGGACGGACGCGGCCCGGCCGGCGTCGCGCGCGACGACCGAGATCGTCGAGACGCCGACCTCGGCGAGCGCCATGACGGTCGGCAGCGCCGTGCCGCCCGCGCCGACCACGACCGCGTCGGGTGCGGCCCCCGCGGCGATGTCGGTGTCGACGCCGAGTTCGGCCAGCGCTCCCGTCATGCCGTCGATGTCGGTGCAGTCGGCCCGCCAGCCGTCGTCGACGCGGACGAGCGTGTTCGCCGATCCGACGAGTTCGGCCCGCTCGGTCCGTTCGGTCGCGAAGTCCAGGGCGGCCAGCTTGTTCGGCATGGTCACCGAGAACCCGATGAACTCCGGTGCCGCGCCGGAGACGATCTCGGGCAGCCGATCGGCCGTGCACTCGATCCGGTCGTAGGTCCAGCCGTCGAGACCGAGCGCCCGGTAGGCGGCCAGGTGGACGGCAGGCGACTTGGAATGCGCGATCGGCGAACCGAGGACCGCCGCCCGGCGACGGTCACCGTACGGCGAACGGCTCACTGGCATCCCGTCGACACGAGCTTGTTCTTGCAGGCGACAGTGCGGTTGCGCTTGTGTTCCTCGAAGGTGTTCGCGAACAGCGTGGTGCCCGCGGTGTCGACGGTGACGAAGTACAACCACGAACCCGGAGCCGGGTCGAGCATCGCCTCGAGTGCCGGGACACCGACGGCCGCGATCGGGGTCGGCGGAAGACCCTTGTAGCGGTAGGTGTTCCACTCGTTGTCCGCCTTGTAGGCCTCACCGTGCACATCGATGTTGGTGACGGCGGCGGTGTAGTTCTGCGTCGAGTCCATCTCGAGCCGCTGATCCTCGTCGAGCCGGTTGCGGATGACGCGGGCGACCTTCGGCGCATCTTCGACGTGCCGGACCTCGCGTTCGACGATCGACGCGGCGATCAGCGTCTCGTAGGGCGACAGTCCGGACTTGTTGTTGTCCACCAGACCCCACTGATCGAACATCACCGCGCTCTTGGAGATCATCTCGTTGAGGATCTGCACCGCGGTGTGATCGGGTTCGACGCGTTCCCAGGTGGCGGGCGCGATCAGGCCCTCGACGCGGCGGTGGTCGCCGGTCATCGACGCCACGTTCTCCTTCGCCCAGTCCGGCACCCCGAGGGCCTCGGGGGTCGAGGTGGCGGCCGCCTCTTCGAGCTGGGCCACGGTGACACCCTCGGGCTGACCGTTGACCTCGGTCGCCGTCGCGTCCTGGATCAGCTGGAAGATGCCCGGCGTGATCTTGCCGTCGATGCCGGTCTTGGAGTCGAGCTGCAGACCCGGCGGGATCACCACCCGTCCGACGCGGTGCTGGGCGCTGTCGTCGGTGAGCATCTCCACTGCGGTCGATGCCGGGATCTGGGTCCGCATCTTGTAGAGGCCGCCGGACATGGGCTGACCGTCCGCGGCGTCGATGAAGGCGCGCACGCTGCCCACGACATCGGCGTCGACCAGGATCCGGCCGAAGTCGGACAGGGTCGAGTTCTCCGGGATGTCGACGATCACGTCGCTGGCACCGGCGGTGTTGGTGTAGTCCTTGCGCGACTCCAGGACTCCCATGGAACGCAGACCGTAGTAGCCGACGCCGCCGACGAGGGCGAGCATGAACACGATGGCGAGTGCCAGCACCACGCGACGCTTCTTCTGGTTCTCCCGGTTGCGTCGGCGCGGGCGTCGTGGCGCCGCGGCCGGCTCCGCGTCGTCGGCACCCGGCCACCAGTCGTCCTCGTCGCGCGCACGCGGTCCACGCGGCGTCGTCGCCACGGGCTCGGGGTGTGCGGGCTCGCCGTACGCAGGCTCGTCGTAGGTGGGCTCGTCGTACGCGGGCTGGGCGTCGACGTCACTGAACTCATGGTCGTCGTACCGGGGTTCGACGTATTCCGGTTCGGGCCGGCGCGGGGGGGCCGGCGGCGGAGGTGCCTGCTGTGCACGCGGCGGCTGCGGGGGTTGACCGCCCGGCGGAATCCGGACGGGCTGCGCACGTCCCGGAAACCCACCCGGCCGGCCACTCTGGGCCGGGGGCGTGGGCTCGCCGGGCTGCGCGGGCGGGGCTGCACGCCGGCGACGATGCCGGGTGTGTGACGCACCCTCGCCGGGCTGCGTGAAGTACCGCAGACGCTCCGGATCCATACCCTCGGCACCGCTTTGGTGCGCGTCGGCACGGCGTCCCTGGCTGTCCCGGTGTCGCGTGCGACGCCGTTCTTCGGTCACCGCCGGCTCCCCTCCCGACTCTGTCGAGGGATCATCGGACTCACCGTCGCGCATCCAGCCATCCCTGAAGGATAGCGACCGCCGCGGCTTGGTCGATGACTCCTCGTGATGACTTCACCGTCCGGCCGCTCGCGTGCAGCGCCTGCTGCGCGGTCACGGTGGTGAATCGTTCGTCCTGCCAATGCACCTCGGCCGGCGCGATCCGCTCGGCGAGTCGATCACCGAAGGCGCGTGCGGTCTCCGCCGCGACCCCGGTGGTGTTCTTCAGCGTCTTCGGCAGCCCGATGACGACGCCGATCGCCCCGTATTCGGCGACCAGTTCCACGATCCGATCGAGATCGGTTGTGGCAGAGGGTGTTCGACGGACAGTCTCCACCGGTGTGGCGAGAATCCCGTCGGGGTCGCAGACCGCGACACCGATCCGGACGCTCCCGACGTCGATACCGAGGCGGCGGCCTCGTTGCAGGCGCGGATCCTGGTCGATGGGCATCAGCCGACGAACTCGCGGATACGCGACAGGGCGGCGTCGATCCCGCCGGGTTCGGTTCCCGAGCCCTGGGCGAGGTCGGGCTTGCCACCACCGCGGCCACCGACGAGCGGCGCCACCTCCTTGACCAGATCACCGGCCTTGATCCCGGCGTCGCGGGCCGCGGCGGTCGTGGCGATCACGAACGGCACCTTGGCATCCGGTCCGTCGCCGCTCGGCGAGAACAGGGCTATCACGGCCTGGCGGTCGGCGACCCGGCCCCGCAGATCGGTGACGACCGAACGCAGTCCGTTGGCGTCGAGTCCTGGGACACGCCCCTCGACCACGAGCGTGGAACCCACGGTGGTCGCGGTGTCGAGGAGACCCGACACGGCCGCCTGCGCCTGCTCGGCACGCACCCGGGCGAGTTCCTTCTCGGCATCGCGCAGCTTGGTGACGAGCTGCTCGACGCGGCCGGGCACTTCCTCGGACGGCACCTTCAGCGACGACGCCAGACCGGCGAGCAGAGCACGCTCCTTGGACAGGAAGCGGAACGAATCCATACCGACGTAGGCCTCGACGCGACGCACACCGGAACCGACGGAGGACTCGCCGATGAGGGTGATCGGACCGATCTGCGACGACGACACGACATGCGTGCCACCGCACAGTTCCATCGAGAACGGGCCACCGATCTCGACGACACGTACGACGTCGCCGTAGTTCTCACCGAAGAGTGCCATCGCACCCATCGCCTTGGCCTCGTCGAGTCCGGTCTCGAAGGTGTTGACCTGATAGTTGGCTTCGACCGCGGCGTTGGAGATCTCCTCGATCTCCCGACGCTGCGACTCGGTCACCGGGCCGCTGGCGTTGAAGTCGAAGCGCAGGTAACCCGGGCGGTTGAGCGAACCCGCCTGTGTCGCACCGGGTCCGAGGACCTCGCGCAGCGCGGCGTGCACCATGTGGGTGCCCGAATGGCCCTGCGTGGCGCCGTGACGCCAGGCGGTGTCGACGGCGGCGAGCACCTCGTCGCCCTCCTCGATCTCGCCCTCGTCCACGCGGACCTTGTGCAGCCACACCGACTTCCCGACCTTCTGCACATCGGTGACGGACAGGCGCACACCGGAACCGGTGGTGATGGTGCCGACGTCGGCCATCTGGCCGCCCGACTCGGCGTAGAGCGGCGTGCGGTTGAGCACCACGGTGAGTTCCTGCCCGGCCGTCGCCACGGGCACCCGGGCGCCGTCGGCGACGAGACCGAGAACGCGTGCCTCGGAGACGAGTTCGTCGAAGCCGGTGAACTCGGTGGGTCCGCGGTCGAGGAAGTCGCGGTACACGCTCAGGTCGGCGTGCCCGGTCTTGCGGGCGGTCGCGTCGGCCTTGGCGCGCTGCTTCTGCTCGGCCATCAGGGCGGTGAAGCCCTCCTGGTCGACCTCCAGCCCGGCCTCGGCCGCCATCTCGAGCGTGAGGTCGATCGGGAAGCCGTAGGTGTCGTGCAGGGTGAACGCGTCGGCCCCGGTGATGGTGGTGCTCGCGGACTTCTTGGTGGCGGTCGCGGCGTCGGCGAAGAGCTTGGAGCCCGCGGCGAGGGTCTTGGCGAAGGAGGTCTCCTCGCCCACCGCGACCTTCACGATGTCGGCACGCCTGGTCTCGAGCTCCGGGTACGACGGGGCCATCAGGTCGATGACCTTGCCGATGATCGTGCCCATGGTCGCCTGGTTGTCCCCCGCTCCCAACAGCCGCATCGACCGCACGACGCGGCGCAGGAGGCGACGCAGCACGTAGCCGCGGCCGTCGTTGCCGGGCAGCACGCCGTCGCCGATCAGCATCGCCGAGGTGCGGGCGTGGTCGGCGATCACGCGGAAGCGCACGTCGTCGGCATGCGAACCGGCGCCGTAGGCGCGGCCGGTGAGCTCGGCGGCCAGGTCGATGATCGGCTTGAGCAGGTCGGTCTCGTAGACGTTGTCGACGCCCTGCAGGATGCAGGCGACGCGCTCGACACCCATGCCGGTGTCGATGTTCTTCTTCGGCAGGGGCCCGAGGATCTCGTAGTTGTCCTTGCCGCCGCCCGGACCGCGGACGTTCTGCATGAACACGAGATTCCAGATCTCGATGTAGCGGTCCTCGTCGGCCTCCGGGCCGCCCTCGACGCCGTAGTCGGGGCCGCGGTCGTAGAAGATCTCCGAGCACGGACCGCAGGGGCCGGGGACGCCCATCGACCAGTAGTTGTCCTTCAGGCCGCGACGCTGGATGCGCTCGGCGGGCACGCCGATCTCGTCGCGCCAGATGGCCTCGGCCTCGTCGTCGTCGAGATAGACGGTGGGCCACAGCTTCTGCGGGTCGATGCCGTAGCCGCCGTCGGAGACGCTGTTGGTCAGCAGGGTCCAGGCGAAGTTGATGGCCTCGCGCTTGAAGTAGTCGCCGAAGGAGAAGTTGCCCGCCATCTGGAAGAAGGTGTTGTGGCGGGTGGTGATGCCGACCTCGTCGATGTCGAGGGTGCGGACACACTTCTGGACGCTGGTCGCGCGGTCGTACGGCGGGGTCTGCTCGCCCAGGAAGTACGGCTTGAACGGAACCATGCCGGCGTTGACGAACAGCAGGTTGGGGTCGTCGAGCAGCAGCGAGGCACTGGGCACCTCGGTGTGGCCGGCCTTGATGAAGTGGTCCAGAAAACGCTTCCGGATGTCATGCGTCTGCACTGTTGGTCTCGTCCTCGCCGTTGGTTGTCGCGACATCCCAGAGTACCGTCGGCGCGTCGCGGAACCGGTCCCGGGCGTCATACCCCGGCACATCCGACGTGATCAGCGGGATCGGCGACGTGTGACGGCACCCCGGACGATGGATCTCAGGCGTGCCACGCGCGGCCCGATCTCACGTTCGAGCCCGTGATCGGTGGGCTCGTAGTAGTCGACGCCGACGAGTTCGTCGGGCGGGTACTGCTGGGGCACCACGCCGTCGGGATGGTCGTGCGGGTACCGGTAGGCGACAGCGTTGCCTAGTTTCTTGGCACCGGCGTAATGGCTGTCGCGCAGGTGGGCGGGCACCGCCCGGGCCTTGCCCGCCTCGACGTCGGCGAGTGCGGCGCCGATCGCCGAGACCACGCCGGCCGACTTCGGTGCGGTCGCCAGGTGGATGGTCGCCTGGGTCAGGGCCAGTTTGGCCTCCGGCATGCCGACGAGGTTGACCACCTGGGCGGCGGCGACCGCGGTCTGCAGCGCGGTGGGATCGGCCATGCCGATGTCCTCGCTCGCGTGGATCATCAGGCGCCGGGCGATGAAGCGCGGGTCCTCCCCCGCCGCGATCATGCGCGCCAGGTAGTGCACGGCGGCGTCGACGTCGGAGCCGCGGATCGATTTGATGAACGCGCTGGTCACATCGTAGTGCTGGTCGCCGTCGCGGTCGTAGCGCACCGCCGCGCGGTCGATCGCGGTCTCGACGTCGGCGAGGTCGACGTGGGTGGCCGAGTCGGCGCTGGCCTCGAGCGCGGTGAGGGCCCGCCGGGCATCGCCGCCGGCGACCGCGACCAGGTGGTCGTAGGCGGCCTCGGTCACCTCGACCTGCCCGTCGAGGCCCCGCGGGTCGGCGACGGCCCGGGTGAGGACCTCACGGATGTCGTCGTCGGTCAGCGACCGCAACTGCAACACGAGGGACCGTGACAGCAGGGGTGCGACGACGGAGAACGACGGGTTCTCGGTGGTCGCCGCCACGAGCAGCACGATCCGGTTCTCGACCGCGTCGAGCAGAGCGTCCTGCTGGGTCTTGGAGAAGCGGTGGACCTCGTCGATGAACAGGACGGTCTGCTGACCGTCGATGAGCCGGCGCCGGGCGACGTCGATGACGGCGCGCACCTCTTTGACTCCCGCCGACAGGGCGGACAACGCCTCGAACCGGCCGCCGGTGGCGCGGGCGATCAGCGACGCCATCGTCGTCTTGCCGGTGCCGGGCGGGCCGTAGAGCAGCACCGACGCCGCGCCCACGCCGCTGATCAGGCGACGCAGCGGCGAGCCGTCGCCGAGCAGGTGCTGTTGGCCGACGATCTCGTCGAGGGTCTGCGGACGCATGCGGACCGCGAGCGGTGCCGTCGGTTTCGGTGCCGCGGTCAAGCCGTCTGCACCGGGCGTCGGCCCACCGGCTCCGGCCCGGGGATCCACGGGCGGGTCGAACAATCCGTCCACGAGCCGATCAGGCCATCCAGATGCGCTGCAACGCGAGACCCGTTGCAGTCGCGAAGTCGGCGATCGCGTCCTCACCGGCGCGACCGGCGGCGGCCGCGAGGTCGGTCCAGCGGGACACGAGTACACGCGGATCGTTCGTGTGCAGTGCCCAGTCGTGGGTGAATCCGCCGGTGCTCTCGGTCGGGGTGCCAGCGGCGGAGCCCTGCAGTTCGGGGTCGAACGGGGTCATCTCGAGGCTCGCGTCGGAATCCGCACCGACCGCGTTCTCCGTGGCGATGAGGTCGGTGTCGGCGGGCAGCATCCACGCGGTCGACAGCCACACCCACAGCAGCCGGGCGACGAGCACCTTGCGCTGCATCTCGCGTTCGTGCGCGAGGGCCGGCCAGATCGGGTTCACCTCCGACCGCCAGGCGTCGACCATCGACACCTCGAGGTCGGTGGCACGTGCCGCGGCGCGCGCGGGCAGCTGGGCGGTCATGGTCACCACGGCGTACGCGATGTCGAGGGTGGCGTCGCGGAAACCGCCCCACTCGTAGTCCATGAACTGCACGCCGTCGTCGTTGATCATGATGTTCTCGGGGCCCACGTCCGACGGACTGAATGCGCGGTGCTCACCATCGTCGAACAGGGCGGCCGCGGTCTCGAGGGCCTCGATGACGCGGTCCGGCACCTGCACGCCGAGCGCGGCGGCGTGTCCGGCCAGTGCCTCGACGGAGCGTCGGGCCTCGTCCCGGAGGATGTCACGTCCCTCGGTGCCCGACCTGCCGCGGCGGACCAGGGCGTCGAAGTCGATCTCGCCGCCGACGGTGGCGGCGTGCATGCGGCCCAGGGCCTGGCCCCAGGCACTCACCGCGCGGGAGGTCTCCACCGGGTCGACGCCGTCGAGGTACTCCAGCATCGAGCGGCCGTGCCCGAGGTCGGAGAGCACCATCAGGCGCAGGTCGGGGTCAGAGGCGATGAGCTGCGGACCCGGCCGCGACTCGTTCGGGAGCGCGGTGGCGTACTTGTACGAGGCGATCTCCCGGTGGAACGCCTGCGGGTCCTCGTGCTCGGGCAGCGCCTTGATCACCAGCGAACGGTCCAGGCTGAGGGGGTTCTGCGCCACCCTCACCCGAACCACCGTCGTACGGCCGCTACCACCGAGGTCCTCCGGGTCGTCGAGGACTACGGAGGAACCGGCGCGGTGTGACAGCAGCGCCTCTGCCGCCCGCACCACGCTGGTGATGCGGCTTTCAGTAATGACCGTCATGTCGTATCCCAAGGTACCCGTTGCAACTGTGTTGCAACACCGGTGTTCATCCTTCTGTACGACCTCGGGATTGGTGAATGACGATTCAGACGCGCCGATTCCGGTGCCTCCCAGGGGTTTAGCGGACCGGCTCACAATTCGTGCCGGGTTGCGCCCTCGGTGGACACAACCGGAGGGGTCGCGCCGGCCGGGTCGGGTGATTCGTCCTCGACCGGACTGACGTCGACCGAGACGTCGATGTGGCTCTTGGTCGAGTCGGTGTAGATGACCCCGCGCAGCGGCGGGACGTCGTCGTAGTCGCGGCCCCAGGCGAGGGTGACGTGGCGTTCGTCGACCAGTTTGTCGTTGGTCGGGTCGAACGGCAGCCAGCGGCCGTCGGGCATCCACACCGCCGCCCACGCATGGCTCGCGTCGGCGCCGAAGATCTTCTCCTTGCCCGGTGGCGGATCGGTCGCCAGATACCCGGACTCGTAGCGGGCGGCGAGTCCGACCGAGCGCAGACACGCGATCGCGACCCGGGCGAAGTCCTGGCAGACACCCTCGCGCCGCTGCATCACCGTGTCGACCCTCGTCGAGATCGCCGTCGATCCCGAGCGGTAGGTGAAGTCGTCGAAGATCCGGGTGGTGAGGTCGGTGACGGCCTCGATCAGCGGTCGTCCCGGGGTGAACACCCGGGACGCATAGTCGCGTACCGACGCGGTGATCTCCGGCGGATCGAGATCGATGACGAACTCGGCGGCGAGCGCGGCCTCGCGACTACCGGCCACCGCCGGGCGCGCCGACTCCCAGGGTGCGCGCGCCGCGGGACCGATGATCATGCCCTGGTCGACGCCGTCGACCTCGACGACCGAGCGCGCGGTCACCGTCAGTTCCCGATGGGAAGTGCGGACGTGGAAGTAGCTGTCGTTGTTGCCGTAGACGTCGATGCCCGTCGACCGGTCGTCGGGCTCTGGTTCGATGTCGACGGTGGCCGAGAGCACCCGCTGTCCCGGCAGGTCGCGCGGGGTCAGGTAGCAACGGCCGTACGACGAGGACACGTCGTCGTTGTAGGTGTACCGGGTCCGGTGCATGACCCGGTAGACGCGGGTGCTCACATCTCACCCCCGCCCCAGATCGGCTGCGCCTGGCGCGGCACGGCGAAGCGGGTCCTGCTGAGCAGGTCGGACAGTTCACGGGAACCGGTTCGCAGTGTGGTCATCAGGTCGGCGAGGTCGGTCCGCCGACCCTGCGAGTCGACGCCGGCGAGGTCGGCCGGACCGCTCCGGCGCAGTTCGGCGATCATGTCCTGCACCCCTCGCTCGGCCCCGGCCGAGCGCAGCGGTTCGGGGACCGAGGTCAGGTCGTGGTTCATCTTCTCGAGCTGGAAGATCATCGAACGCGGGTTGGTCGGGTCGAACAGCAGCAGCTCGGCGACACTCGAGAAGCGGTACAGACCGCGGTTGCGGCGCCGGTAGATCACCGAGGACTCGTTGGCGGCGAGGTACGACTCAAGCAGCGCCTGTTCGGTGTCGGTGTCGTGGGCCTGCGTGAACATCGCCCGGGTGAGGTCGGCGAGGGTGATCGCGCGCTCGATGCGTCGACCGAGGTCCATGAACATCCAGCCCGGGTCGTGGACCATCGACTCCTCCTGGAGTCCGGTCAGGGCGAGAACACCGTGCAGGATCTCCTCGTGCGCCCGCGCGAGGTCCGGACCGAGGTCGAGGGCGGCGTCGCCCAGACCCTCGGTGCCCGCGTCGGCGGAATCCGCCCGCGACCGGGAGACCAGACGCGCGGTACTCGCGACGACCCGCTCGACGGGCGCCAGGACCATCCACGTGCTGGTCGACATCTGGTCGCGAACGGCGCGCGCGGCGCCGACGAGGCGGTCGACCGAGTAGGCAACCGAACCCGGGATCGACCGGGCCACGGTCAGGTCGGCGATCTTCTCGATGGCCTCGTTGACCTGTTCCGGCGAGGGCTGCCGGTCGGTGCCCGACAGCACCAGATCCGCGGTGTCGAGGTAGCCGTCGGTCCCCGTGATCGTCGTGACCACATGGAGCAGCAGGGGCACCGCCGGGGTACCCGACATCCACGGCCGGTACTGGAAGTCCTGATAGCGCTGGCGGGAGACCTTCGCGAGGCGGGTGACCTGCTCGGTGCGTTCGGCGTAGCGGCCGAGCCAGAACAGGTCGGCGAGCACACGCGGACTCGCGGCGGCCGCGACCTCGGAGTACTCGAGCGAGACGGGACGCCCCGCCTCCGGGATGACCTCACCGGCCGGTTCGACGCGGGTCTCCGAACGACGCGACACATGTCCGCCGACCTCGGTACTGGTGACCCAGACGTCCTTGGCCGACACGACGTGGTGGGCGGCCCCTTCGACGCCGTCGGCCAGGACGGCGCCGAGGCCGCCGGGCATCACGGCGTAGGTGGGACCCTGGGCGACGCTGAACGCGCGAATCGACACGGGTGCGGCGCGCAGCGCGGTGGTGTGGCGTCCGGGTCGTGTCCCGGTGGTGACGGTCGGCGCCACCGAGTAGGCGTCGAGTTCGTGTCCGACCCATCGCCAGGTCTGCGCGTCGATCCGCGCGACGACCTCGGCCCGGGTCCGCGCGTCGAGCAGCGGGCCGACGAACTCCTCGCCAGTCCGGGTGTTGGTGAGCACAAGCGATCCGACGCGGCTCTGGATCTTGCTGCGCTCCAGGTCATCTCCGGCCCAGTAGGTGCTGACCGAGCCGAGCGCGAGCTCCTCGTCGAGCAGGACGGGTGCGAGTCGTTCGAGCACCGTGTGCAGGGCGGGGTTCTCGAGAACACCGGAACCGAGCGTGTTCAGCACCGTGACGTTGCCGCGCGAGATCGCCTCGACGAGACCGGCGACGCCGAGCCGGGAGTCGGTCCGCAGATCGAGCGGGTCGGCATAGGCGGCGTCGACCCGGCGCAGCAGGACGTCGACCCGCTTGTACCTGCCGAGAGAGCGCATGTAGACCGCGCCGTCGCGCACGGTGAGGTCCGCACCCTCGACCAGCGGGTAGCCGAGCGCCGACGCGAGATACGCCTGGTCGAAGGCGGTCTCGGACATGCTGCCGGGGCTGAGCACGGCGACCGTCGGATCGTCGACACCGGGTGGGGCGTACTCGGCGAGCGCGAGGCGCATCGTCCCGGCGAAACCGGTCACCGGGCGCGGCGCGCACGCCTGGAAGAGCTGCGGGAGGGCCTTGGTCAGCAGGCGCCGGCCGACGATCGAGAAACCGATGCCCGACGGGGCCTGGGTGCGGTCGCGGTAGACCACGAACCGACCGTCGGCGGACCGCGAGATGTCGACCGCGTGCAGGAACAGGGCATGGGGTCCGGCGACCTCGAGGCGCGCCGCCTTGCGGATGTAACCGGGGTGCCCGAAGACCATCTCCGGCGCCACGAGACCGGAGGTGATGGTCTTCTGATCGCGGTAGAGATCGCGCAGCAGCAGATCGAGCAGCATCGAGCGCTGCGTGATCGCCTTCTCCAGCTCGGCCCACTCGACGCCGTCGACGAGGAGCGGCACCGCATCGATGTCCCAGTCGCGGGTGTGGGTGGTCTGACCGTCGAACTCGTTGTAGACCACGCCGTCGTCCCGGACGGCCGCGGCGAGCCGGTCCGCGGACTCGCGCAGGCGGCTGTCACCGCGCCGCTGATACAGCCGCACAAGGTCTTCCCACGCGGGACGGACCATGCCGGCGGAGTCGAGGAGCTCGTCGTAGTGGGCCCCGGAAACGAGGTCGGGATCGCCGGTTCCGGCGACGTCGAAGAGCGTGTAACCCTCGTCACGGTAACGGTCGAAAACCGTGGATGCATCGAACACCGCGGAAGCGTTGCCCGGTGGAGAGGTCACCGGAGAACTGTACGTGCCCGCCGTAGATCGAGGATCCCGGGGACCCCGAAGTCGATGGCCTGCCGGGCCTGTCGTTCCCGGAGCAATCCGACGTCGACGGTGCCGGTGGTGTGACCCGACGCCTCGAAGCGCCCGTTGCGACGCGATTCGGCCTCGACGGCGTTCACCGGCGGGCGGTCGTAGGCGCGACCACCCGGGTGGACGACGTGGTAGGTCGCACCGCCCACCGACCGGCCGTTGACGGTGTCGACGAGGTCGAAGGTCAGCGGGGTGTCGATGCTGATCGACGGGTGCAGAGCGCTCGGGGGCTGCCAGGCCCGGAACCGGATGCCGGCGACCCGTTCGCCGGTGCGGCCGGTGGACCGAAGCGGGATGGGGAAACCGTTGCAGGTCAACAGGTACCGGTCGTCCTCGCCGCCGAGGACACGCACCTGGACCCGCTCGACGGAGGAATCGACGTACCGGGCGGTGCCGGTTCCGGTCGACTCCTCCCCCAGCGTGTTCCAGGGTTCGATGGCACCGCGGAGTTCCACTTCCTGATCACGGATCTGCACGGTTCCCAGACGCGGGAAACGGAACTCGGTGAACGGGTCGAGCCAGGCGGTCTCGAACGGGTAGCCCGCCTCACGGAGCTCCTCGGCGACGAGCGCGATGTCCTCGATGACGTAGTGCGGCAACAGATGTTTGCCGTGCAGGTCGCCGCCGTGGCGGATGAGCCGGGCGCGGTAGGGCTTCTCCCAGAACCACGACACCAGACTGCGTACGAGCAGCGACTGGACCATCGCCATCCGGTGATGCGGCGGCATCTCGAAGGCGCGCAGTTCCAGCAGGCCGAGACGGCCGCGGACCGAGTCAGGACTGTACAGCTTGTCGATGCAGAACTCGGCGCGGTGGGTGTTGCCGGTGATGTCGGTGAGCAGATGCCGCAGCGCACGGTCGGTGACCCACGGATTGGGTGCGTTCGTATCGGGCTCGTCGGCGCTGTGGGCGCCCTTGGGGCCGGTCCCACGCGGGTCCGCGACCGTGGCGGCGAGCCGGTCGATCTCGGCGAGGGCGATCTCGAGTTCGTAGAGCGCCGATTCCCGGCCCTCGTCGACGCGCGGCGCCTGCGAGGTGGTGCCGATGAAGCGGCCGGAGAACAGATACGACAGCGACGGGTGTCGCTGCCAGTAGGTCAGCATCGACGCCAGCAGGTCGGGGCGGCGCAGCATCGGCGAGTCGGCCGGCGTCGTCCCGCCGAGCGTGATGTGGTTACCGCCGCCGGTGCCGCCGTGACTGCCGTCGAGGTCGAAGCTCTCGGTGCCGAGCCGGACCTGGCGGGCGTGGTCGTAGAGGGACTCGAGCAGTTCGGACTGTTCGGCGAAGCTCGCCGTCGGCTGGATGTTGACCTCGATGACGCCGGGGTCGGGGGTCACCGACAGTGACGTGAGACGCGGATCCGACGGCGGCCCATAGCCTTCGATGACAACCGGGGTCGACGTCGCCGCGGCGGCGCCCTCGACGAGTTCGATGAGGGCGAGGAACTCCTCGCCGGTCGAGGTGGGCGGCATGAACACATAGGTCACGCCGTCGCGGACCTCGGCGACCACCGCCGTGCGCGGCAGGAACTCGGACGGGTCCACCGCGCGTACGGAGTGGCCGAGTGCTTCTGCCGGGTCGGCCGGAAGTGCTTCGCGTCGCGCCGTCGGGTCGGCCTCGAACATGGTCGGCGCCGGCCCCCACGACAACGAGTTCAGCGGCAGACGGAGACCCGCCGGCGAGGTGCCCGGGGTGAGGACGATGCGGCCGCGTCGCAGGGACCACACCGCGCTCTGCCAGGCGGTCCGGTCCTCCGACCGGTTCAGCGGCAGGACGTAGGCGCTGGGGTCGTCGACCGCGGCGTCGAGCCGGGCCAGCAGTGAACGGCGTCGCGCCACCGAGTCCTTCTCGGGCGCCAGCTCCTCCTCGTCGCCGTCCTGCAGGGTCTCCAGGTCGACGTCGAACTCCGACTGGGCGAACTTCCGGGCCGTGGGCAGGGTCGGGTCGTCGCCCGGGTCTCCGGGCGGCATGGCGGCCAGCTCGCGCATGCGCACCAGCGGGTCCTCGTAGGCCGGCATCACCTGGTCGGTGGGCAGGCCGAGGTCGGTCGCGAAGGCGGTCAGCAGCTTCTGTGCGGGCTCGGCGTCGACGGTCTTGTCCGGGTGGGCACCGTAGGTCTCGGTCTCGATCGCCGACGCGCATTGTTCCGGCGTCGACCACGGGTCGGCGAGCAGGTCCGGATCACGCCAGACCGGCTCGCCGTCGGCACGCCACATGATCTCGATCTGCCAGCGCGGCAACGGTTCTCCGGGATACCACTTGCCCTGGCTCCGCTGGATGAGGCCCTGCGGCGCGTAGGCCGCCTTGAGACGCTCGGCGAGCCGGGACGCCAGAAGCCGTTTGTGCGGGCCGTCGGCGGCGGTGTTCCACTCGGGCGCGGTCTGGTTGTCGATGGAGACGAAGGTCGGCTCGCCACCCATCGTGAGACGCACGTCGTTGCGCTCCATGCGTTCGTCGACGAGCGCACCCAGGTCGACGACGCGATCCCACTGCTCGGGCGTGTACGGCAGGGTGACGCGCGGATCCTCGTGGAAGCGCGTGACGGTGTTGGAGAAATCGAGCGTGGCGTGGCAGGGGCCGGTCGCGCCGGTGATCGGTGCGGCGCCCACCGGATGCGGTGTCGCCGCGAGCGGGATGTGTCCCTCCCCCGCGAACAGGCCGGAGGTCGGGTCCAATCCGACCCAGCCGGCACCGGGCAGGTACACCTCGGTCCACGCGTGGAGGTCGGTGAAGTCGGCGTCGGGACCCGACGGGCCGTCGAGCGACTTGATGTCGGAGGTCAGCTGCACGAGATAGCCGGACACGAACCGCGCCGCGAGACCGAGTTCGCGCAGCAGGGCCACGAGCAGCCAGGCGGAGTCACGACAGGAACCGATCGCACTCGACAGCGTGAACTCGGGTGTCTGCACACCCGCCTCGAGACGCACGGTGTAGCCGACCGCCTCGCGTACCGCGCTGTTCAGCGCCACCAGGAAGTCGATGACGCGTGTCCTGCCGACCGGCTTGTGCTTCGCGGCGAACGCGGCGACCTCCGGATGCACCGGCGCACCGGCGAATTCGCCCTCGCCGACACCGACCGGGCGCAGGAAGATCTCCAGGTCGCGGCGCAGCTCCTCCGGGTACTCGAACCCGTAGTGCTCGGCCCGGTCCTCGATGAAGAAGTCGAAGGGGTTGATCGCGGTCAGGTCGGCCACGAGGCTGACGGTGATGCTCAGCGTGGTCGAGGGTTCCGGGAACACCAGCCGCGCGAGGTAGTTGCTGAACGCGTCCTGCTGCCAGTTGAGGAAGTGCTCCCCCGGCTCGACCTTCAGCGAGTACGCCTCGATCGGCGTCCGCGAATGTGGTGCCGGGCGCAGCCGGACCACGTGCGGGTAGATCTTCGTCGGGCGATCGAAGGAGTAGCTCGTCCGGTGCTCGAGGGCCACCTTGATCGTCACCGGCGTACCTCCGGATTGCACGCGCTCGCAGACATGGGAGTGATCACACCACAGATGCCCAGCGGCCGCCCGTCGGCGATCGCGCACAGACGACAGCGGTGGCCGAACTCACGCTCGGCCACCGCTTTTCGTTCTCTGGGGATCTACTTGTCGGCTGCTGCCTTCTGCTCGGCCGCCTTCTCGGGGGCGCCATCGGCCCGCTCGGCTCCGCCGCGCGGTGCCGGCTTGGCGTCGATGCCCGACTCCTTGCGCTGCTGCGGGGTGATCGCCGCGGGTGCATCGGTCAGCGGGTCGACGCCGCCGCCGGACTTCGGGAAGGCGATGACCTCGCGGATGGAGGACTCACCGGCGAGCAGCGCGGTGATGCGATCCCAGCCGAAGGCGATGCCGCCGTGCGGCGGGGCGCCGTAGGCGAAGGCGTCGAGGAGGAAACCGAACTTCTCCTGCGCCTCATCGTGCCCGATGCCCATGATCTCGAAGACGCGTTCCTGGACGTCACGCTGATGGATACGGATCGAGCCGCCGCCGATCTCGTTGCCGTTGCAGACGATGTCGTAGGCGTAGGCCAGTGCCTCGCCCGGATCGGTGTCGAGCTTCTCCATCGACTCCGGCTTGGGCGAGGTGAACGCGTGGTGCACCGCGGTCCAGGCCGAATGTCCGAGTGCGACGTCACCGGACGCGGTGGCGTCGGCGGTCGGTTCGAACATCGGTGCGTCGACGACCCACACGAACGCCCAGTCATCCTGCTTGATGAGACCGAGCTTCGAGGCGATCTCGCCGCGCGCCGCACCGAGCAGGGCGCGGGTCGGCTTGACCTCGCCGGCTCCGAAGAAGACGCAGTCGCCCGGCTTCGCGCCGACATGGGCGGCCAGACCGGCGCGCTCCTCCTCCGACAGGTTCTTGGCGACCGGGCCGGACAGCGTGCCGTCCTCGGCGATGAGCACGTACGCGAGACCCCGGGCGCCGCGCTGCTTGGCCCATTCCTGCCAGGCGTCGAGCTGACGACGCGGCTGCGACGCCCCGCCCGGCATGACGACGGCACCGACGTACGGGGCCTGGAAGACGCGGAACGGGGTGTTCGCGAAATACTCGGCGCACTCGACGAGTTCGATGTCGAATCGCAGATCCGGCTTGTCCGAGCCGTAGCGACGCATCGCGTCGGCATAGGTCATGCGCGGGATCGGGGTCGAGATGTCGACGCCGATCAGCTTCCACAGCGCCACCAGGATCTCCTCGGCGACCGCGATGACGTCGTCCTGGTCGACGAAGCTCATCTCGATGTCGAGCTGGGTGAACTCGGGCTGGCGGTCGGCGCGGAAATCCTCGTCGCGGTAGCAACGCGCGATCTGGTAGTAGCGCTCCATGCCTGCGACCATCAGCAGCTGCTTGAACAGCTGCGGGCTCTGCGGCAGGGCGTAGAAGGTGCCGGGCTGCAGGCGCGCGGGCACCAGGAAGTCACGGGCGCCCTCGGGCGTCGAGCGGGTCAGCGTCGGGGTCTCGATCTCCACGAAGTCGTGGGCGGCGAGGACACCGCGGGCGGCGGCGTTGGCCTTCGACCGCAGGCGCAGGGCGGCGCTCGGACCCGCGCGGCGGAGGTCGAGGTAGCGGTGACGCAGCCGCGCCTCTTCGCCCGGCGACTCGTCGAGCTGGAACGGCAGCGGCGCCGACTCGTTGAGCACCTCGAGTTCGACGGCGTTGATCTCGATCTCGCCGGAGCTCAGGTTGGGGTTCTCGCTGCCCTCGGGACGGACCTCGACCACGCCGGTGACGGCGACGCAGTACTCGGCGCGCAGGCGGTGGGCGGCCGCGGCGACCGACTCCTCGCGGAAGACCACCTGAACCAGGCCGGTGGAGTCGCGCAGGTCGATGAACACCACACCGCCGTGGTCGCGTCGGCGCGCGACCCAACCGGCGACGGTGACGGTCTGCGACGCGTCGGCCCGGCGCAGCGAACCTGCGGAATGCGTGCGGAGCACTGAGAGTCCTTCCCAACGTCGTGCGGCCGGCCCGGTCTCGCGGGCGGCGACGGAGGCGTTGTTTGTGTCGGCTTGTTCGTGACCCGGTGGAAACGCAGGCCAGGTACCCATCGTGCCGCATCGGCGTCGGTGTCCTGAACCCGGCCACCCGGAGATGCCCGGTCCGCGCACCGCGGCGTGCCAGAATGACCGCGTGACATTCCAAGGCAGCGGATCGATCGACACCGGCAACGTCTCCGGCGGCGGCGGTGGCGGTGTCGGGCGGATCGCGCTCGGCGGTGGTGCGGGTCTCATCATCACGATCGTGGCGCTGCTGTTCGGCGTGAACCCCGGTGAACTCCTCGGCAGCCAGGCCCCTCAGCAGGGCACCTCGTCGGGTGCCGCCGAGATCCAGCAGCAGCTCGACTCCTGCACCTGGGAGATGGCGAACGAGAACACCATCTGCCGGATCAAGGCGACCACCGTCAGCCTCGACGAGGTGTGGTCGGAGCTCATGCCCGGCTACCAGCCGCCGAAGACGGTCATCTTCGCCGACTCGGTCGACACCGGGTGCGGCGCGGCCAGTGCGGCGACCGGGCCGTTCTACTGCCCCGCGGACAGCACCGCGTACTTCGATCCGTCCTTCTTCACCCAGCTGCGCCGCATGGGTGGCAGCGACGGGCCGCTCGCCCAGGAGTACGTGGTGGCCCACGAGTACGGACACCACATCCAGAACCTGACCGGCGCCCTGGCCAAGGGGCAGCGGATGGGCTCGCAGGGACCGCGGTCGGGTTCGGTGCGCGTGGAGCTGCAGGCCGACTGCCTCGCCGGTGTCTGGGCGTACCACGCCGACAACGGCCCCGACGCGTTGCTCGCCCCGATCTCCGAGCAGCAGATCTCCTCGGTCATCCAGACCGCCAAGGCAATCGGCGACGACACCATCCAGGGCCCGGGTTCCAACCCGGAGGGTTGGACGCACGGATCGGCCACGCAACGCGCGAAGTGGTTCGGCATCGGGTACCGGTCCGGTGACCCCAACCGGTGCGACACCTTCGCGACCAACGATCTCTGACGCGACCTCGAGATGACCCCCACCGCCGCGACCCCCACGAGCCCGCGCGAACGCACCGAGGTGGATGCGATCGCCGAGGCGCACCTGGATCGACTGTGTGAGCTCGATCCCCTGCTCGGTACCGAGATCGGCCACGGCGACCACGACGATGCCCTGACCGACTTCTCCGCGCAGGCATGTGCCGAGCGGGCCGCGGTCGCCGCCGACACCCTGACGGCACTTGCGAAAGCACCCGTCGTCGACGCCGTCGACCGGGTGACGGTCGCGACGATGTCTGCGTCGCTGCGTCGTGAACTCGCCCTCGCCGACGCCGGTGAGCACATCGGCGAGTGCAATGTCATCGCCTCGCCGCTGCAGGCGATGCGGGACATCTTCGATCTGATGCCCACCGACACCCGGACCGACCGCGAGGTGTTCCTCGCCCGCCTCACCGCGATCCCGGGTGCGCTGAACCGCGCCGTCGACGGGCTGGCGCACCGCCTGCGGCACGGCCCCCCGGTTGCGCGCCGACAGGTGGCGGCCGTGGTGCGACAAGCCGATTCGGCCACCGACGCAATCACCGACAACACCGCGTCCATCGCCGCCGACCCGGCACTCGCCGGCACGCTCGGCACCGCCCTCGACGCGGCCCGCACCGCGTTCGGCACGTTCGCCAACTATCTCGAGACCGAGGTCCTGCCGGCCTCCGTCGACGACGACGCGGTGGGCCGGGATCGCTACCTGCTCCACCTGCCGGCGTACCTCGGTGCCGACGCCGACCCCGAGGACGCCTACGCCTGGGCGCTGACCCGCCTCGAGCAGATCGTCGCCGAACAGCACGAGATCGCCGAGTCACTTCTCCCCGGCCGCGCCGTCGACGAGGCACTCGCCTGGCTGGATCGCCAGCCGCAGTACCAGATCCACGACCGCCACGAGTTCGTCGACTGGATGCAGGAGACCTCCGACGCTGCCGTCACCGGACTCGCCGGCCGGCATTTCGACGTCCCCGCCCGCCTGTCCCGGCTCGAATGCCGCCTCGCGCCGTCGTCGACCGGGATCATCTACTACACCCAGCCGACCGCCGACCTGTCCCGGCCGGGCCGCATGTGGTGGGCGGTCCCCGACGATCAGACCGTCTTCCACACCTGGCAGGAGAAGACGACCGTCTACCACGAGGGCGTCCCCGGCCATCACCTCCAACTCGGTTCGGCCATCGTCGATCCCGACCTGAACACCTGGCGCAAGCTGGCGTCGTTCACCTCCGGGCACGGTGAGGGCTGGGCGCTCTACGCCGAGCGGCTGATGGACGAACTGGGTTGGCTCGAGGACCCGGGCGACCGCATGGGCATGCTCGACTCACAGCGGCTACGCGCGGCACGCGTGGTCGTCGACATCGGCGTGCACTGCCGTCTGCCCGCACCGGAGTCCCTGGGCGGCGGGATCTGGGATGCCGACAAGGCGTGGGAGTTCCTGACCGCCTCGGTGGCCATGGACCACTCGGTGCTGCGTTTCGAACTCGACCGATACCTCGGCTGGCCCGGCCAGGCACCGTCCTATGCACTGGGACAACGAGTCTGGGAACAGACCCGGCACGCCGCCCTCAGCGCCCACCCGGAGTGGACGCTCAAGGACTTCCACACCCGCGCACTGGCCTTGGGCGGGGTGTCACTTGACGTCCTGGCCGAGGAGATGACCGGCCCCGACAACGACGTCTGAAAAGCGCGTCGCGCGGACGTCAGCCAAGCAGCCGGGTGACCTCGACGACGACGTCATCGAGTGAGATACGGTGCTGCTCACCGTTGCTCAGGTCCTTGACCTCGACCTGGCGTTCGGCCAGCTCGTTCTCGCCGAGCACCAGCGCCAGCCGCGCACCGGACCGGTCGGCGGCCTTCATCGCGCCCTTGAGTCCGCGGTCGCCGTAGGCGAGGTCGACGCTGAGCCCGGCCGCGCGCAATGCGCCTGCGACACCGACCAGTTCGGCCTTGGCGTCCGCACCGAGCGGGACACCGAAGACCTGACAGCGCGCCGCCTGCGTGCCCGCGACTCCCTCGGCCTCGAGGGCCAGCATCGTGCGGTCGACGCCGATGCCGAAGCCGATACCCGAGAGGTCCTGTTTGGCGCCGAGCTGGCGCATGAGGCCGTCGTACCGGCCGCCGCCACCGATGCCCGACTGTGCACCGAGGCCGTCGTGGACGAACTCGAAGGTGGTCTTGGTGTAGTAGTCCAGGCCGCGCACGAGTCGCGGGTTGATCTCGTAGGCCACGCCGAGCCGGTCCAGGTTGGCCAGCACGAGGTCGAAGTGGGCCTTCGCCTCATCGGACAGGTAGTCGATCAGCAGCGGCGCGTTCGCGGTCGCCTCCTTGATCTCCGGGCGCTTGTCGTCGAGCACGCGCAGCGGGTTGATCTCGGCACGCTTTCGGGTCGCCTCGTCGAGGTCGAGCTTGAAGAGGAAATCCTGCAACGCCTCCCGGTAGCAAGGGCGGCTCGCGTCGTCGCCGAGCGAGGTGATCTCGAGGCGGTAGCCGGACAGTCCGAGACGCTTGTACCCCTCGTCGGCGACGGCCACGACCTCGGCGTCGAGTGCCGGGTCGTCGACGCCGATGGCCTCGACGCCGACCTGCTGCAGCTGGCGGTAGCGACCGGTCTGCGGCTTCTCATAGCGGAAGAACGGACCCGCGTAACAGACCTTGACCGGCAGCTGTCCACGGTCGAGGCCGTGCTGGATGACCGCGCGCACCACACCCGCGGTGCCCTCGGGGCGCAGCGTCACCGACCGGTCACCGCGGTCGTTGAAGGTGTACATCTCCTTGCTGACGACGTCGGTCGATTCGCCGACGCCGCGGGCGAACAGCGCGGTGTCCTCGAAGATCGGCAGCTCGATGTGCCCGTATCCCGCACGACGCGCCGCGTCGGTGAGCGTGTCCCGCACCTTCCGGAAATCCGCCGAGTTCGGCGGGAAGTAGTCCGGGATGCCCCGGGGTGCCTGAAATGCTCCGCTCACAGTCCGTGTCGTCCCTTCGGTCGATCAGTCGCGATGGTGGTGTCGGTTCCCGGAGCCCGCAGGCCGGCCAGGAAGGGGTTGGTGGCACGTTCCTGCGCGATGGTGGTCTGCGGCCCGTGGCCGGGGAGAACCAGGGTGTCGTCCGGCAGCGGCAGCAGCTTCGCCGCGATGGAGTCGAGCAGCTGCTGATGGCTGCCGCCGGGCAGGTCGGTGCGGCCGATGGAGCCGGCGAAGAGGACGTCGCCGGCGAAACGGACCTGCACCCTCGTCGGGGTGTCGGACGGGGACTCCCCCGGCACGGTCACCTCGATGCCCAGCAGGACCGATCCCTGGGTGTGGCCGGGTGCGAGGTCCACCGAGAAGTGGATGCCGGCGAGCTCGACCGGTTCTCCGTCGGAGAACTCGATGACCTTCTCCGGCTCGCGAAACTTCTCGTCGCCGATCATCGCGCCCAGCGCGCGTCCGATGCCCAGGCCGGGATCGGTGAGCATCGGCCGGTCGGCGGCATGGATGTAGGCGGGGATGGAGTACTCGTCGCACAGCTGCGTGGCGTTCCAGGTGTGGTCCAGGTGGCCATGGGTGAGCAGGACGGCGACCGGGGTGAGATCGTTCTCGGTGAGCAGTTCACGCACGCGGGGCGCGGCGTCCTGGCCGGGGTCGATGATCACCGCATCCGACCCGGGTTCGGCCGCCACGACGTAGCAGTTCGTCTGGAACATGCCGGCGGGGAATCCGGTGATCAGCATGGCACTCCTCGAGGGTCGCGGGTCCCTCCATTGTGTCCTAGCTGCCCACGGCGACCGACAGCCGGTTCTCCACGCACCGATTCCCCGGCGTCGACACCCCACTCCAACACCCGCTGAACGCTGTTCTCAGGTACAACTGGCAGACTTGCCTCTCGAGTAAGTGACATCCGCGCAGATTGTCGGCACGACTATGCCGAGATTCAGGAGGATCCACCCGCGTGACCACCAATGAGGAGCGCCGCGAGGCAGCGAAGCGGAAGCTCGAGGAACGCCTCGAAACCGAACGCCTCGCCCGTCGGAAGCGGAAGATCGTCATCGCCTCGGTCTCGACCGCCGTCGTGGTCGCCGTCGTCGCCGGCGTGACCGCCGTCGTGGTGAAGAAGATCATGGACGACCGCGAGGCCGCACGCTGGACCAGTTGTGCGTTCGAGGACTCCCCGAGCCGGTTCGACCAGCTTCCCGACCAGGTGCCCGACAACGTGCCCGCCGATCAGCGGCCGCAGTACCAGGCCGAACTCGACGAGCTGAAGGCGGCGGCGAAGAACGAACGCAAGTCCCCGAAGCCCGACGACAAGGTCCTGAAGTCCGGTACCGAGCAGGCCACCTTCACGACCACCCAGGGTGTTCTGCCGATCACCCTGGAACGTGACGGCGCCCCCTGCAACGTCGCCGCGGTCACCTCGCTGATCGAGAACAAGTTCTACGACGACACGACCTGCCACCGCATGACCACCAGCGACAAGCTGAAGATCCTGCAGTGCGGCGACCCGACCGGCACCGGCATGAGCGGTCCGGGCTGGACCAGCCCCGACGAGCCGCCGACCGACCTGAAGAAGGTCGGACAGCCCGATCCCATGAGCGGATCGCAGCCCGTCGTCTACCCGCGCGGCACCGTGGCCATCGCCAACAGCAGCCAGGGCGGCCAGAACCCCAACACCGGGTCGAGCCAGCTGTTCATCGTCATCGACGACAGCGAACTGGGTCCCGACTACTCCATCGTGGGCAAGGTCGACGAGCCCGGACTCGCGGTCCTGGACAAGGTCTACGAGGGCGGGATCACCCCCGGCCCCGCCGGCAGCCAGCCGGGCGACGGTAAGCCGAAGCTCCCGGTGACGATCGAAACCGCGGTCATCGACTAGCGAAAACCGCTGCTGTCGTTACGGTCAGGCAGCCGAGGTGACGCGGTAGACGTCGTAGACGCCCTCCACATTGCGGACCACGTTCAGCACGTGACCCAGATGCTTGGGGTCGCCCATCTCGAAGGTGAACTTGCTGATGGCGACTCGGTCGCGGCTGGTGGTCACCGACGCCGACAGGATGTTCACGCGTTCGTCGGCGAGCACCTTGGTGACGTCGGACAGCAGTCGGTGGCGGTCGAGTGCCTCGACCTGGATCGCCACGAGGAACACCGATTCCGGGGACGGCGCCCACGAGACGTCGAGGATGCGTTCGGACTGCTGCTGCAGCGACGTCGCGTTGGTGCAGTCGGTCCGGTGCACGCTGATGCCGCCGCCACGGGTGACGAAGCCCATGATGTCGTCACCCGGTACGGGCGTACAGCATTTGGCGAGTTTGATCACCACGTTGTCGACGCCGTCGACGACCACGCCGGCGTCTCCGTCCTGACGTGAGCGGGTCGGCATCGTCGACGGGGTGGACCGTTCCGCGAGGGCCTCCTCCGCATCCTCGATGCCACCGAGGGATGCGACGAGGCGGTTGACGACATGCCGTGCGGAGACGTGGTTCTCGCCCACCGCGGCATACAGCGCGGTGACGTCGTTGTACCGCAGCTCCTTCGCGATCGCCGCCATCGACTCCGCGGACAGCAAGCGCTGCAACGGAAGTCCGCCGCGACGGACCTCCTTGGCGATCGCGTCCTTACCGGTCTCGAGGGCCTCCTCGCGCCGTTCCTTGGCGAACCACTGGCGGATCTTGGCCTTGGCCCGCGGCGACACCACGAACGTCTGCCAGTCCTTCGACGGCCCGGCGGTCGGCGCCTTGGAGGTGAACACCTCCACCACCTCGCCGTTCTCGAGCTTGCGTTCGAGGGCGACCAGCCGGCCGTTGACGCGGGCACCGATGCAGCGGTGCCCGACCTCGGTGTGGACGGCGTAGGCGAAGTCGACCGGCGTCGACCCGGCGGGCAGCGTGACCACGTCGCCCTTCGGCGTGAAGACGAAGATCTCGCGGACGGCGAGGTCGTACCGCAGCGACTCCAGGAACTCGCCGGGGTCGGCGGCCTCACGCTGCCAGTCGAGCAGCTGGCGCATCCAGGCCATGTCGTCGATCTCGGCGGTGTCGGACTTCTTGCCCGACTTCCGATAACCGCTCTCCTTGTAGCGCCAGTGCGCGGCGATGCCGAACTCGGCGGTGCGGTGCATCTCGTGCGTGCGGATCTGGACTTCGAGCGGCTTGCCCTCGGGCCCGATCACGGTGGTGTGCAACGACTGATAGACGCCGAACCGCGGCTGCGCGATGTAGTCCTTGAAGCGTCCGGCCATCGGCTGCCACAGCGAGTGGACGACGCCGACGGCGGCGTAGCAGTCGCGGTCCTCCTCGCAGAGGATGCGCATGCCGACGAGGTCGTGGATGTCGTCGAAGTCGCGGCCCTTGACGATCATCTTCTGGTAGATCGACCAGTAGTGCTTGGGTCGGCCTTCGACGGTTGCCTGGATTCGCGCCGCGGACAACGCGTTGTTGATGTCGGCCCGCACCCGCGCGAGGTAGGTGTCGCGCGACGGGGCGCGGTCGGCGACCAGGCGCACGATCTCCTCGTAGCGCTTGGGGTGCAGGATGGCGAACGAGAGGTCCTCGAGTTCCCACTTGACCGTCGCCATACCGAGTCGATGAGCAAGCGGCGCAATGACTTCCAGCGTCTCGCGGGCTTTGCGCGCCTGCTTCTCCGGCGGGAGGAAACGCATCGTCCGCATGTTGTGCAGCCGGTCGGCGACCTTGATCACGAGGACGCGCGGGTCACGCGCCATCGCGATGATCATCTTGCGGATCGTCTCGGCCTCGGCCGCACTGCCCAGCGCGACCTTGTCGAGTTTGGTCACGCCGTCGACGAGGTGCGCCACTTCCTGCCCGAAGTCGCGTTCGAGCGCCTGCAGCGAATAACCGGTGTCCTCGACCGTGTCGTGCAGCAGCGCGGCGATCAGGGTCGTGGTGTCCATGCCGAGGTCGGCGAGGATCGTCGCGACCGCCAGCGGATGGGTGATGTACGGGTCACCGGACTTGCGCTTCTGCCCGCTGTGACGCTCCTCGGCGACGTCGTAGGCCCGCTGCAGCAGGGCGACGTCGGCCTTCGGGTAGATCTCGCGATGCAGGGTGACCAGCGGCTCGAGCACCGGCCGGACCTGGCTGCGCGTCGCCGTCATCCGGCGGGCCAGACGGGCGCGGACACGCCGCGAGGCGGACGGGGAGGTCGAGGCCGAGGCCGATGTCGAGGTCGGTGCGCCGACGGCGTCGTCCGAGGCGTCGGCCGCGGGAGTCACGGAGTGCTGAGCCGTGCCGGATTCATCGGGCATAACCGGTCCTCCTCCGTCTGTCGTGGTCTTTCCGAGTCTAGATCCCCGACGGTCAGTCGAGCGCCACCGAGTGGACCGGTACGTGCGGGCCGAGGCCGCCGGCGATCGTGTCGCGCCCGCCGAGCCCGACGAGCTCCATGATCACCGCGACACCGACGACGCTCGCCCCGGTGCGGTTGAGCAGATCCGCCGCAGCGACCGCCGTACCGCCGGTGGCCAGGACGTCATCGACGAGCAGCACACGCTGCCCGGTCAGGTCGAGGCCGTCGGCCGGGATCTCCAGGGTCGCCGAGCCGTACTCGAGGCTGTAGGTGACAGCATGAACCGGAGGCGGCAGCTTGCCGCCCTTGCGCACCGCGAGGACCCCGACCTCGAGTTCACGGGCGACCGCACCACCGAGGAGGAACCCGCGGGCGTCGATACCGGCGACGAGGTCGATCTCGGTGCAACCGTGGGTCAGCGCGGTGACGATCGCGGACAACCCCTCGGGATCGGCGAGGACCGGGGTCAGGTCCTTGAAGGCGATCCCGGGGCTCGGGAAGTCGTCGACGAGCCGGGTGTGCCGGGCGATCGCCGCCTGGGCACGTGTCACCGCATCCGCGGTCCGTTCGGGTACCACGCCGCCCATCAGAACTCCCCTGTCACTTGCCGTCACTGGCGGATCGTCCATCGATCCATGTTCCATCCGGTGCCGGCGCGACTGAGTCCCGCTGCGACACCACCCACCTGATCCTTCCACTGCCGGATACGCGGCGACGCGAACAGGGGTATCGACGGCATCGACGACCAGCTCGCGTTCTCGATCGAGCGGGCCAGCCGGAGCCGGTCGGGTTCGGACACCGTGACCGCGAACTGATCGATCCCGCGACTGACCTGCTGATCCCGGGTTCCGGAGAGATTGAGCGGGTCGCCGCCGCGCAACGAGTAGGCATCACGGCTCGGGTCGGCGGCACCGGCTGCGGCGAAGGAGTCGCCACTGGCCATGATCACCGCGTCGACGTCCTTGCCGAGTGAGCGCGGCTGCACGTCGGGTGTGGCGACGTCCTCGACCACGAAGCCGGCCTCCCGGCACGACGCCGCGATGGCCGCGACCATCTGCTGCCAGCGCAGGGTCGGCGCCACGTAGCCGATGCGGACGCGACGCGGTTGCAGACTCGCGGTGGTCGTGGTCCCGTCCGCCGCGCCCTGACCGGTCGCGGCGCGCAGCAGGTTCCGTGCCCGCTCGAGGTCGGGACTCTGGTAGGCGCGTCCGAACTCGGGGTTCATCGGTCCCGCGAGGTTGTCGGCGGGCGCGAGGACACGCAGATTCCACACGGCGGCGCCACCGGAGAAGTCGCGGGCGAGGTCGGCGCGCGGCACGCACGAGGCGAACGCCTGCCGCATCCGCACGTCCCCGAAGACACCCTTGCCGGCGAGCACGATCTGTTCGACCCCGATCGCCCGGGCGGGTGAGGCCGGTCCGTCGGGTCCGGACGTCCCGGCGAGATCGCCCTCGACGATGCCCGCGGTGACGTCGACGACGTCGAACTTGCCGTCGGGCAGCCGTCGCGTGGAATCGGTTCCGCGGCCCCAGATCACGATGCGCGAGGTCTCGGGCTTGTTCCCCCACCATGATTCGTTGGGGATCAGGACCAGTCCGCCCGACCGCGAGTAGCGGTCGATGCGGTATGGCCCGGAAGACGGGAACCGGGCGTGGTCGACCGGACCGAAGGTCAGGTCGAAGCCGGTGTTCCAGGCCGTGGCGATACGGGCCAGCGCGCCGCGGTCCATCGCGCGGATGGCGTCGACGACGTTGGCGAGTCCGGCGTCGCGGGCCACGATGTGCGCCGGGAGCAACGTGCCCGCGCCGAACAACGACAGCCAGTTGCGGTATTCACGCCCCTGCGCGAACGTGACCGTCGCCGACTTCTCGCCGGGCGAGCACTCCACCTTCTCGATGTCGCGGTACCCGGCGGTCGTCGCCGGCGTGAAGCCCGGGAAGCGTCCGCTCATCGCTGCCCACGCCAGCACCAGGTCGTCGCAGTCGAGCGCGACCTCGTCGGTGAAGGCCGCCTCGGGCGTGAACTCGTAGCGCAGCGCCGGCGCCCGTCCCGGGATCGGGGTCACGGTGCCGACGTCGCGGTCCGGGATGACCTGCCCCTGGGGTCCGAGCAGGCTGAAGCCAGGCAGCAGTCGGCTGGTCGCCATGAGCACACCGTCGGCGTTGCCGTCGACGGTGTTCGCGTTGTAGCTGGTCACATGGGCATCGACCACGTAGTCGATGGTCGGCGGCCCGTCGTCGCCGCAGGCCGTCAGGACGCTCGCGCCCGTGACGATCCCGACGAGCAGGCTCAGGGCCCTGATGAACTCCCGGTGCCTGACGATCACGTGGGTGAGACTAGCGGTTGCGACGGCGTTTGCCGGTCGGTACCCGGTCGGCGTCATCCGTGTCGGCCGCGCCCCGGCGTCGGCGCACCGGGCGGGCGCCGGCGCTCGGTGCCACACCCGACTCGATCCCGGCGCGACGGTTCAGCACCTTGGCGGTGTGCCGGGACACGTCGTCGCGGCGTTCCTTCAGCGTCACCAGCAGCGGTGAGGCCAGGAAGATCGAGGAGTACGTGCCGACCACGACGCCGACGAGCTGGATCAGGCCGAGATCCTTCAGCGTGCCGACGCCGAGGAGCCAGACCGCCACGACCATCAGCGCGATGATCGGCAGGACCGAGATGATGGTCGTGTTGATCGACCGCATCAGCGTCTGGTTGACCGCCAGGTTCGCCTGCTCCCCGTAGGTCCGGCGGGATGTCTGCAGCACCGAGCGGGTGTTCTCCTGCACCTTGTCGAACACGACGACCGTGTCGTAGAGCGAGAAGCCGAGGATGGTCAGCAGACCGATCACCGTGGCCGGGGTGACCTCCCAGCCGACCAGCGAGTAGACACCCGCGGTGGCGACGATGTCGAAGACCAACGACGCCATCGCCGCGATCGACATCTCCCGGTCGAACCGGACCGCGATGTAGACGAACACGATGACGAGGAACACCGCGAGCGCGATGACCATCTTCTCGGTGATCTCGCGGCCCCAGGTGGAGCTGACGTCGGAGATGCTGACCTCGGAGGCCGTCAGGGCGGGACCGAACTCCTCGGTCAGCGCGCGGGTCACCGCCTCGGCCTGGGCCAGGTCGAGGGTCTCGGTGCGCACCTGCACGGTGGCGCTGTTGCCGGCGCCGGCGGTCTGGACCGATTCGGGCTCCTCGCCGAGGGCCTCGGTGACGACCTTCTCGACCGAGTCGGCGGTGATCTCCGACGAGGCGACCGGCACCGACATCTGGGTGCCGCCCTCGAAGTCGATGCCGAAGGTGAAGCCGCGGATCGCGATGGACGCCAGGCAGATCAGCATGATCACCGCGGTGACGATGTACCACATCTTGCGCTTGCCGACGATCTCGAAGGCGCCGGTACCGGTGTACAGGCGGGCGAAGAAGCCGCGGCTGTTGTCGGAGACGAAGTCCGCATCGGTACCGGAGGACGGTGACGGCGGTTCGACGACCGCAGTGTTGCCGGTCTCCCGCGGGTCCTTGTTCGGGTTGTCCGGACGGGTCATCGCACAGTCCCCTTCTCGCTCGTGGACGCGTCGACACGAGCAGCTTCGACGCCGGCGGCCTCGGCCTGGCGGCGGGCCGCGACCTTGCGCTCGCGAGCCACCTCGCTGACCGCGCCGAGGCCGTTGACGCTCGGCTTGGACAGGAACGACGACCGGCTCGCGTAGACCACCAGCGGGTGGGTCACCAGGAACACGACCATGACGTCGAGGATCGTGGTGAGTCCCAGGGTGAACGCGAAGCCGCGCACCTCACCGATCGCGAGGATGTAGATCACCGAGGCGGCGATGAAGCTGACCGCGTTGCCCGACCAGATGGTGCGGCGGGCACTCGCCCAACCGCGTGGCACGGCCGAGCGGAAACTCCGACCCTCGCGCATCTCGTCCTTGATGCGTTCGAAGTAGACGACGAACGAGTCCGCGGTCATACCGATACCGATGATCAGACCGGCGATGCCCGCGAGGTCGAGGGTGAATCCGATCCAGCGGCCGAGCAGGACGATGATGCCGTAGACCATCGCTCCGGCGAGGACCAGCGACAGCATCGTCAGGATGCCGAGCATGCGGTAGTAGGCCAGTGCGTAGATCAACACCGCGACGAGGCCGATCGCACCGGCGAGCAGGCCCGCCTTCAGCGACGAGAGACCCAGTGTCGCGGAGACGGTTTCGGCGTCGGAGGCGTTGAACGACAGCGGCAGTGAGCCGTACTTGAGCACGTTCGCGAGTTCGTTGGACGATTTCTCGGTGAACGGGTCGGCGCTGCTGCCGCTGATGCGGGTCTGGCCGCCGGGGATCGGCTCGTTGATGGCCGGTGCGGAGACGACGGCCGAGTCGAGGGTGAACGCGGTCTGCGTGCGGTTGGGCGCTTCCTGGGCGGTGTACTTGGGCCAGAAGTCCGCGGCCTTGCCCTTGAACTCGAGGGTGACGACCCATTCGCCGGTCTGCGGATCGGTGCCGGCGGACGCGTCCTTGATGTCGCGGCCGTCGATGATCTGCGGACCGAGGAGGTAGACCTCCTTACCGTCGGTGGAACACGCCACCAGGTACTGATCGGGCAGATCGTTGCCGCGGAGCGGGTCGTTGGCGGTCGGCGAACAGTCCATCTTCGCCATCTGCTCCTGCAGCGGGACCAGCTGCTCCTGCTTGGCATCGCCGGGCGCTTGACGGATCTTGCGCTGTTCGGCGATCGCCGCCGCGGCCACCTCGGTGGGCATCGCGTTGCCCTGGTCCTCGTCCTGGTTCTCCGGCTTGGGCGGCTGCGGGGTCGCCGCCGTGGCGCCGACGACCGGCCGCACATACAGACGCGCGGTCTGACTCAGCGACTTGGCCTGCGCGCCGTCCTCACCGGGAACCGTGATCACGAGGTTGTTGCCGGTGACGACGACCTCGGAACCGGACACGCCGAGGCCGTTCACACGCTGCTCGATGATCTGCTTGGCCTGGTCGAGCTGCTGGCGGGTCGGCTCCTTGCCGTCCTCGGTGCGCGCGGTCAGCGTCACCCGGGTTCCGCCCTGCAGGTCGATACCCAGTTTGGGCTCGAGCGTCCGGGGACCGGTGAAGTAGATCAACCCGTACACGACGGCGAGCAGAGCGAGGAAGGCCACGAGCGGACGCCACGGTGGGATCTCTCGACTCGGTCGCGACCGCTTGCCGGCGGGCTTGTCCGCCTTTGCGGTCGAGCGAGGACTTGTCACAGCTGTTCAGGTCTCCTTTGGGAACGTCAACCGGCCGAGGGCACTCTGACCGCATGACCCACCGACTCCGAAGGTCTGCGTGCGCGCGCCGCGATGGCAGCGGGGCACGCAGACCTCAGCAAGACAGGCGATGCGCGGGAGGTGGGCAGGAGGCGCCACGCCGATCGCCGGCGCGGCGCTGCTCCGGGATTACTTGTCGGTGTCGCGCGCGTCGTCGGACGACGGCTTGTCGAGGCTGACCGAGTCCGAGTCGTCGGCGTAGTCGCTGTAGTCGGCTTCCGGAGCGGTGTGGCCCGGGTAGGTCGCGGCGGCCTCGTCGGTGGGGATGACGCGCATGATCGCGAGACGGTTCCAGCGGGTGACCACACCGGTGGCGATCTCCACGTCGACGAAGTCGGACGACGCCGCATCGATGACGGTGCCGAACAGGCCCGAGGTCAGCTGGATGCGCGTACCCGTCGACACCGAGTTCTGCATGTCCTGCATCTCGGCCGCGCGCTTCTTCTGCTTCCGCATCGACAAGAACATGAAGCCGGCGAGCAGTGCCAGCAAGAGGGGGAAGAGCAGAGCGTCCATGGGTGAGAGTCAGTCCTTTGTGTTTCGGGTTGTACCGCGTGCACCACCGCCCCGCGCCGAACGGCGAGAGGCGTCAGATGGTCACGCTGTGCTCCACACAGTGTGCCACGTCCACCGGAGAGAGCATCCCTGCAGGTGGTGCCCCGCGTCACACCGGGGTTCCGCACGCGGGTCGGGTCAGAGTTCGCCGAACAGGGACTCGCCCCCGACGTCGCGGGGGCGGGCGCCGAACGAGGCGTTCATCGCGCCGGCGGGCGGCGTCAGGCCGAGGTGATGCCACGCCGCCGCGGTGGCGACTCGGCCACGTGGGGTGCGGGCGATCATCCCGGCCCGGACCAGGAACGGCTCGCAGACCTCTTCGACGGTCGCGGGCTCCTCGCCGACCGCCACGGCCAGCGTCGACACCCCCACCGGTCCCCCGCCGAACGCCCGGATCAGGGCGTCGAGGACGGCGCGGTCGAGTCGGTCGAAACCGAGTTCGTCGACGTCGTAGACCTTGAGGGCGGCGCGGGCGACGTCGACGGTGATCGAGCCGTCGCCGCGGACCTCGGCGTAGTCGCGGACGCGTCGGAGCAGGCGGTTGGCGATTCGGGGCGTGCCGCGTGACCGGCGCGCGATCTCCTCGGAGGCGTCGGGCCGCAGCTCCATGCCGAGGATGCCCGCGGACCGGTTGAGCACCCGGACGAGTTCGGCGGGGTCGTAGAACTCCATGTGCGCGGTGAACCCGAAGCGGTCGCGCAGCGGGCCGGTCAGCGAGCCGGAACGGGTGGTGGCGCCGACCAGGGTGAACGGGGCGACGTCGAGTGGGATCGAGGTGGCACCCGGGCCCTTGCCGACCACGACGTCGACGCGGAAGTCCTCCATCGCGAGATACAGCATCTCCTCGGCGGGCCGGGCGATGCGGTGGATCTCGTCGATGAACAGCACGTCGCCCTCGACGAGGTTCGACAGCATGGCGGCGAGGTCCCCGGCGCGTTCGAGTGCCGGACCCGATGTCACCCGGATCGCCGCACCCATCTCGGACGCGATGATCATGGCGAGCGAGGTCTTGCCGAGTCCCGGAGGACCGGACAGCAGGATGTGGTCGGGGGTCCCGCCGCGGCCCTTGGCCCCGTGGAGGACGAGTTCGAGCTGCTCGCAGACGCGCGGCTGACCGATGAAATCGGCCAGCGACCGCGGACGCAGGCCTGCGTCGAGATCGCCGTCGGACCGGACCGGTGTCGCGTTGACCTCGCGATCCTCGAGGTCGTCGGGATCGCCGGTCATCACGAAGCCTTGCCCAGCATCGCCAGCGACCGGCGGAGCACGGTCGACGCATCGGCGTCGGGGTTCTCGGCGAGGACCGCGGTGACCGCCTTCTCTGCGGGGGCAGCGGTGAAGCCGAGTCCGACGAGCGCCTCGGCCACCTGATCGCGGATTCCGACTGCGGGAACGCTGCCGGTGGCCGTGTCGGCCGTCGGACGGTCCACCTTGTCGCGCAGTTCGACGCAGAGTCTTTCGGCGACCCGCTTGCCGATGCCGGGCACCGACGTCAGTGCCTTGGTGTCGGAGTCGGCCAGCGCACGACGCAACGCGTCGGGTTCGAGGACCGCGAGGGTCGCCATCGCCAGCCGCGGACCGACGCCGGTGACCGTCTGCAGCAGCGCGAACAGCGCGCGGGCGTCGGGTTCGGTGAACCCGTACAGCGTCATCGAGTCCTCGCGGACGATCATCGAGGTCAACAGCGTGGCCTCGTCGCCGCGGCGAAGACGGGACAACGTGACCGGGGTCGCCAGAACCCGGTAACCGACTCCCGCACAGTCGATCACGGCGTGATCGAGGGCGATCTCGAGAACCGGACCGCGGACTGACGCGATCATGCGCGACTCCCCTCTCGTGCCTGGGCGAGCCGCTGGCGATGCTTCGCGGCGGCCGCATCGGCCTGTTTCTGCGCGGCTGCCATCCGCTCCATCATGGGTCCGCGCCAGCAGTGACAGATCGCGAGCGCGAGAGCGTCCGCGGCGTCGGCCGGCTTCGGCTTGGTCTGCATGCCGAGAATCCGCGTCACCATCGCGGTCACCTGGGCCTTGTCCGCCCGACCGCTGCCGGTGACGGCGGCCTTGACCTCCGACGGCGTGTGGAACCGGACGGGCACGTCACGCTGACTCGCCGCAAGCGCGATCACGCCGCCGGCCTGGGCTGTGCCCATCGCGGTCGAGACCTGGTTCTGCGCGAACACACGCTCGATGGCCACCACATCGGGCTGGTGGACGTCGAGCCAGTGGCACGCCGAGGTGTAGATCGCGAGCAGCCGCTCGGCCAGATCCATGTCGCTCGGCGTGCGCACCACGTCCACGTCGAGTGCGGTCACCGACCTTCCGCGACCCGACTCCACCAGCGCTATGCCGCACCGCGTGAGACCCGGATCGACGCCCATGACGCGCACTCGTACCCTCCCAGGCATCCGAACGATGTTACGAACAACTGTTCGAGATCCTATCGGGGAGAGCGGACAACTCCGATGATCAACACGCCCCCGCGAGGGCGGCGAGCCTCAGTCGTTCTCGAGCTCGGCAAGGACCTCGTCGCTGATGTCGACGTTGCTGTAGACGTTCTGCACGTCGTCGGAGTCCTCGAGCGCGTCGATCAGCTTGAAGACCTTGCGCGCACCGTCGGCGTCGAGGGCGACCTCCACCGATGCGCGGAAGCTGGCCTCGGCGGAGTCGTAGTCGATGCCGGCTTCCTGCAGGGCGCTGCGCACCGCGATCAGATCGGTCGGTTCGCTGACGATCTCGAAGGTGTCGCCGAGGTCGGTGACCTCTTCGGCACCGGCGTCGAGCACGGCCATCAGGACGTCGTCCTCGGACTGGCCGTTCTTCTCGAGGGTGACGACGCCCTTGCGGGTGAACAGGTACGACACCGAACCCGGGTCGGCCATGTTGCCGCCGTTGCGGGTCATCGCCGTGCGGACCTCGCCGGCCGCACGGTTCCGGTTGTCGGTGAGGCACTCGATCAGGATCGCCACGCCGTTGGGGCCGTAGCCCTCGTACATGATGGTCTGCCAATCGGCGCCGCCCGCCTCTTCACCACCGCCGCGCTTGCGGGCGCGTTCGATGTTGTCGTTGGGCACCGACGACTTCTTCGCCTTCTGGATGGCGTCGAAGAGGGTGGGGTTGCCGGCCGGGTCACCACCGCCGGTTCGTGCCGCCACCTCGATGTTCTTGATGAGCTTGGCGAACATCTTCCCGCGCTTGGCGTCGATGACCGCCTTCTTGTGCTTGGTGGTGGCCCATTTGGAATGGCCGCTCATGTCGTCGCATCCTTTCCCGGTGCCGGTGCGCAGCGGGTGGTCACCCGCGGAACGCATGCCGGGCCCGTGGCCCCGCATCCGACGATCCTCAAGCCTGCCGACTGCTGCCGCAGGCGCTTGCACTGTCGCTGGTTCGGCACGATCTTACCGACGCACCATCTGCACGAAGTATTCATGTACGCGTCGGTCGCCGGTGACCTCCGGATGGAACGACGTCGCGAGCACATTTCCCTGACGTACGGCGACGATCCGACCCTCGGCCGGCCCCTCCGGGACCCGGGCGAGGACCTCCACGTCGGGTGAGATCGATTCGACCCAGGGCGCCCGGATGAAGACCGCCCGCATCGGCTGCGCACCGGCTCGATCGGTGATGCCGACGAAGTCGAGATCGGTCTCGAAACTCTCCACCTGACGGCCGAAGGCGTTGCGCCGCACCGTGATGTCGAGGGCGTCGAGGTGGCGCGCGTCGGGACGGGTGTCGAGGATCGTGGAGGCGAGCATGATCATGCCCGCGCAGGAGCCGTAGGCGGGCAGCCCGTCCGAGAGTCGCTCGGCGAGCGGGTCGAAGAGATCGAAGATGCCCAGCAGCTTGCTCATCGTCGTCGACTCCCCGCCGGGGATGACGATGCCGTCGATCTCGTCGAGCTCGGACCGCCTGCGGATGGGCAGTGCGTCGGCGCCGCTGGCCTCGAGGGCGTGGACGTGTTCGCGCACGTCACCCTGGAGTGCGAGAACCCCGATCCGCGGTCGCGATCCGGCGCTCACCGATCGGTCCGGGCGTGCTGGTCCTCGGGCATCTGGCGTCCGGTGCGGGCGAGCCCCTCCTGCGTGACCGCCGCGACCATGCGTCCCTGCCGGTCGAAGATCCGGCCCTGCGTCAGGGCACGTCCGCCGTCCGCGGACGGCGACGTCTGGTCATAGAGCAGCCAGTCGTCGGCGCGGAACGGGCGCATGAACCACATCGCGTGGTCGAGGGAGGCGACCTGCGGGTTGGACTCGGGGTGCGGCACGCGCGACGACCCGAGCAGGGTCATGTCGCTCATGTAGGCGAGCGTCCCCACGTGGAACACCGTGTCGTCGGGCAGCTGGTGCCGATACCGGAACCAGACCCGTTGCTGCGCAGCGAGATACGGGGAGGTGACCATCTTCTCGGGCGGCACGATGCGGAGGTCGAAGTTTCGCCATTCCTTGAACACCGCGCGCTCTTCCTCGCCCAGCTCGTCGAGGCGGTCGGTGAGTTCCTCGGGGTCCGGCACCGGCGGCATGCGGTCCTGGTGCTCGTAGCCCTGGTCGGTCCGGACGTGGAACGACGCCGACATCGTGAAGATCGCCTCACCACGCTGGATCCCGGTGACCCGCCGGGTGACGAAGGACCGCCCGTCGCGGATCCGGTCGACGAGGAACACCGCCGGGATGTCGGGATCGCCGGGTCGCAGGAAGTATCCGTGCAGCGAGTGGACGTAATGGTCGGCGTCGACCGTTCGCGTCGCCGACATCAGCGCCTGACCGGCGACCTGGCCGCCGAAGGTGCGCTGGAGGTGGCTGGGGAAAGCACCACCCCGGTAGATGTCGGTCTCGATCTGCTCGACCTGGAGTATGTCCTCGATGGCTGCCACGCCGACCAGTATCCCGCACCGGGCAACCCATCCCGATGTCAGCCTCTACAGCTCGTCGAGCGTCATGATCCCGTCCTGGATGGCGCGGGCCACGAGCGAGGCCTTGGTGGGGGCCGGGCGACCGATCTCGGCGTACTTGGCGCGGATGCGGGTCAGGTGGGTGTTGACCGTGCCGAGGGAGATGTAGAGCTCCTGGGCGACGGCGGGCTTGGAGTCGACGAGCATCCAGGTCCGCAGCACCTCGACCTCGCGGGAGGTGAGATTGGGCTTGGCGCGACCGGTGGACGCCTGAACGGTCACCGCGGTTTCGGGCGCCGGCATCGGCGAGGCGACGCGGTGCAGGTGCGGGTGCCCGGCGCGGAGACCGAGGCCGGGCTGGTTCTGACGGGAGACCTGCCCGGGGAGCGGCATCCGGCGGGCCGCGAGACGGGCCAGTGCCTCCTGGCGACGGGCCTGCGCCTCGGCGTCGCGTCGAGCGTTGATCTGGCGCAGGTGCTGGGGGGCCTGGTGGGCGATCGCAGTCATGTGTGCTTCCTCTTCACTCATCGAACCGGGTGGTCTGTGCCGGGTCTTCGCCGGCGATGAGTTGAAGATTATAGGCGTTTCGCGCCCCGGTCGATGGGGAGAACTCCCCACCGCATGGGGAGAACTACCCATGCCATAACCGCAGGTCAGAGGACCCCGGTCAGCCTGCGGCGTTCCGCGCGGCCTCCGCGTCGATCAGCGGGAGGTCCTCTCGGGTCACGATGCGCGAGGACACCGCGTACTCGACGAGCTTGGTGCGGCGGTTGCTCGCGAGTTTGCCGCCGCCGCCGCGCATCCCGCTGACGCCGAGCTGATCGAGCTTGTCGCAGACGTTGTCGAGCTTGCGGTTGAACTTGGTCAGCGGCCAGCCGAGGCGTCGGGCGGCCTGGGCCGAGGACGGGATCGACGAGGCGCCGGTCCCCTCGCGGCGCAGGATCTCCTCCGCCAGTACGACGATGAGCAGCTTCTGGCTCTCGGTCAGGGTCGGCACGCCCTGAGTGGTGTGGCCGCCGCTGAACTCCGGGCGGGTCACCGACTTCACCTGCGGCGCACGGGCGAACACACTCAGCTCGTAGGTGGTGGGGCCGGCGGTGAACACGATGGTGGTCTCGCCGAACACCAGCGGCATGCGGGCCCCCGGACCGAGGGTGGCCGAGAAGCCGACATCACCGGCCGACACGCTCGCCGACAGGTGGGTGCCCAGGTTGGTGAGCCACCACAGCCCGTTCTCGTTGTGCACCACCAGGAATCGGCGGTGGAGATACGGGTTGTCGTCGATCGACAGATCGGCCTCACGGCCGATGAAGAAACGCCGGTCGGCGTCGAGCGCGGTTCGTTCACCGCAGTACTCGACGTAGGTCGCACCGTCGTCGAGCCCGGTGTCGGCGGCGTCCGAGGGGTCGTAGACCGAGGGATCGTGACCTGTGTTCACCAGATCACCTCCATCAGTTGGGGTCTGAGACCGTCGCCTCGTCGGTGGACTTTCCCTCGGCGGCGCCGTCGAGAGCAGGCATCGTCAGGGTCGGAACCGACTCGTGCACGGTCACCACGATGACGGTGACGTTGTCGTGGGCGCCGAGTGCGAGCGCCGCATCGACGAGACGTTCGGCCGCTTCGTCGGAGGTCGACGCGTTGGCGAGGATGTCGCCGATCTCCTCGTCGGGCAGCTCACCGGTGAGCCCGTCGGTACAGAGGAGCAGGACATCGCCCGCGAAGGCCGGGGTGTTGAAGAAATCCGGGACGGGATCGACCATCCCGGCACCGAGGGCACGGGTGATGACGTTGCGCCGCGGGTCGGTTCGCGCCTGCTCCGGCGTCAGGAAGCCCGCGTCGATGAATTCCTGGACCTGTGAGTGGTCTGTGGTCAGTTGCTGCAGCGAACCGTTCTGGTACCGGTAGGTGCGCGAGTCGCCGATGTTGAGGACCAGCCAGTGCGGGCTCTGTTCGTAGGTGACGAGCACGGCACCGGTGGCGGTGGTGCCCGCCCGGCGGTCGGTCTCGGTGTCGATCTCGCCGATGCGGCGCTGAGCCGCCACCAGCAGATCGTCGAGCTGGAGTTTGGTGGCGTTCAGTTCGCCGGCGCTGGTGGCCGCGGAAAGCGTGAGCAGTGCGGCCTCGCTGGCGAGTTCGCCGCTGTCGTGACCGCCCATGCCGTCGGCGATGAGGTACATGCCCGGCAGTGCCAGTGCGGCATCCTCGTTGGTCTCGCGGACCCGGCCGACGTTGCACGCCGCCGACCACTCGAGCCGCAATTCACCCACGATGTGTGTGCCCGAGACCGAGGCATCCCGAACGATGGTCGCCGCATCCATGATCAGCAGATCCTACCGCCGGAACACCCCCGGCTCGCCACGCATGTCGACTGTTCGGTCTCCGGCGTGTTGAACGGGGGCGTTCCGGCGGTGGGGGTCACCAGCCGCGCTCGGCCAGGCGGTGCGGCTGCGGGATGTCGTCGACGTTGATGCCGACCATCGCCTCGCCCAGGCCGCGCGAGACCTTGGCCAGCACGTCGGGGTCGTCGTGGAAGGTGGTGGCCTGCACGATCGCGGCCGCACGCTGAGCCGGGTTGCCGGACTTGAAGATCCCCGAGCCCACGAAGACGCCCTCGGCGCCGAGCTGCATCATCATCGCCGCATCGGCCGGGGTGGCGATACCGCCGGCGGTGAACAGCGTCACCGGCAGCTTGCCGGCCTCGGCGACCTCGACCACCAGGTCGTAGGGAGCCTGCAGTTCCTTTGCCGCGACGTACAACTCATCCTTCGGCAGCGACGTCAGGCGACGGATCTCGTCGCGGATCTTGCGCATGTGGGTGGTGGCGTTGGACACGTCACCGGTGCCGGCCTCGCCCTTGGAGCGGATCATCGCCGCACCCTCGGTGATCCGACGCAGCGCCTCACCCAGGTTGGTCGCACCGCAGACGAACGGCACGGTGAACGCCCACTTGTCGATGTGGTTGGAGTAGTCGGCCGGGGTCAGCACCTCGGACTCGTCGACGTAGTCCACGCCCAGGCTCTGCAGGATCTGCGCCTCGACGAAGTGCCCGATACGCGCCTTGGCCATCACGGGGATGGACACCGCGGAGATGATGCCGTCGATCATGTCCGGATCGCTCATCCGCGAGACGCCGCCCTGGGCGCGGATGTCGGCGGGCACGCGCTCGAGAGCCATCACGGCCACCGCGCCGGCGTCCTCGGCGATCTTCGCCTGCTCGGGGGTGACCACGTCCATGATCACGCCGCCCTTGAGCATCTCGGCCATTCCCCGCTTGACACGGGCAGTGCCCTGTCCGACCTCGGGAACGGTCGCGCCGTTGTGACTCACTGATTTCTCCTCATGTCGCTGTCTCGGCGTGCCGCAGCCGATCCCCCTTCAGCGGACCCCGCGGCAGCGTGGAACCAGTCTAGGTCAGCCCGGTGAACGCCCTGGTGTCAGGATCACTCGCCCCGGCCCGGTGAGACGCGCTCGATGATCTCGAAGTACGTCGGCGGCGACGCGCGGCCGCCCAGACGCAACCACCGGACCAGTCGTCGCTCGGCGAGGGCACGGGTGTCGCGCACCGCGTCGTTGTAGAACCGACGGGCCATCATCACCCGTGTCTCGGCGTCGGCGAGCTCGATGACCAGCGCCGGAGACCGTCCGGAGGCGTCGGCGCGGGCCAGCGCCGACGACAGCGCGTTCTCCGCGTCCTCACGAGCCTCGGGGGCTGCTCGTTCCGCCCGGTCCGCCAGTGCGGCCAGCTCGGATCCCGGCAGTTCCGCGGCGATGGCACGCACGACGACGGCCCGTCGGTCGAGACTCGCGTAGAGGGACTGCCGGGCGAGGTCGACGCGCACGTTGAGGCGGTCGAGGCGGTTGGCGGTGTGATAGGCCCAGCCGGCGGCCAGCAGGACCGCGACGACCCCGAGGACGATCCAGGTCGCCATCAGTCGGACACCACCACCGGTCCGGCACCGACGGTCACGGTGTCGTAGACGCGGAGGATCTGGTCGGCCACGCGGGACCAGTCGTACTTGTCGGCGCGGACACGTCCCCGGGCGACCAGCTGCTCGCGCGCCTCGTCGTCGGAGAGCAGCGAGATGATGCCCGCCGCGAGCTGATCCGGGGAACCGGTGTCGACGAGCTTGCCCGCCCGGCCGTCGTCGAGGACGCGCCGGAAGGCGTTCAGCGAGCTGGCGATCACCGCGGCACCGGCGGCCATCGCCTCGACGAGGACGATGCCGAAGCTCTCGCCGCCGAGGTTGGGGGCGCAGTAGACGTCGGCGGAGGCCAGGGCGCGCGCCTTGGTCGCGTCGTCGACCTGCCCCAGGAAGACGAGGTGATCGGCGAGGCTTCCCGCGCGCCGGCGCAGCGCGGCCTGGTTGCCGCCGCCGACGACCAGGACGCGCACGTCCGGGAACTTCTCCACCACGGACGGCAGCGCGCGCATCAGGATGTCGATGCCCTTGCGGGGTTCATCGAAGCGGCCGAGGAACAGGATCGTGCGGCCGGGATGCGGGTAGCCGTCGAGCGGTTCGGCGTTGGCGAAGCCGGCGACGTTGATGCCGTTGGGGATCTCCACCGCATCGGAGCCCAGCGACTCCATCTGCCAGCGCCGGGCGAGTTCGGAGACGGCGATCTTGCCGGCGATGCGTTCGTGATACGGGCGCAGGATGCCCTGAAAAGCGCTGAGCCACAACGACTTCGATGTCGCCGTGTGGAAGGTCGTGACGATTGGTCCGGAGGCCACCATCAGCGAGAGCATGGAGATCGACGGTGAGTTGGGTTCGTGGACGTGCAGGACGTCGAAGCCGTTCTCCGCGATCCAACGACGCAGTCGCAGATACCCTTTGGGACTGAAGTTCACCCGCGACACCGACCCGTTGTACGGGAGGGCCAACGACGGGCCCACGCGCACCACGTACTCGGGCAGTTCGGTGCGGCGCGACGCCGGGGCGAGGACGCTCACCTCGTGACCGCGGTCGATGAAGACGTGGGCGAGTTCGGTGACGTGCGCCTGCACACCGCCGGGGACGTCGAACGAATAAGGGCAAATCATCCCGATTCTCATGCGGCTCCCCCGGTTTCGTTCATCCGTGCCCTCTGCCGATCGGTCCAGTCGGCTTCCCAGAGCGGTTGCAGCATGTGCCAGTCGGCAGGATGTGCGGCGATGTTCTCGGCGAACGCGTCGGCGAGCGCCTGGGTGGCCGTCTCCACGCCGCCGGAGACATCGATCTCCTCGCCGACGCTCATCGACGAGTAGGGCGCCTCCTCGAACCAGTGGTGGGCCGGGAACAGGGCTGCGCCGGTCTCGATCGCCAGCATCGCCGATCCGGCCGGCATCCGGGTGCGCTCCCCGAAGAAGGTGACCGGGACGCCGTGGCGCGCGAGGTCGCGCTCCCCCAGCAGGCAGACGATGCCGCCGGCCCGCAGGCGGTCGGCGAGCACTCCGAACGGGGGCTGTTCACCACCGCTGAGCGGGAAGATCTCGAAGCCGAGCGACTCCCGGTACTCCACGAACCGGTTGAACAGCGACTCCGGTTCGAGCCGTTCGGCGACCGTCGCGAACTTCCCGTAGTGCTGGACGAGCCAGACGCCGGCCATGTCCCAGTTGCCGGTGTGCGGCAGGGCCAGCACCACACCCTTACCGCGCGAGACCGCGGCGTCGAGGCGGGCGTGATCGGCGGCGGGCAGGGTTCCGGTCGAGGCCGCCGCGGCGCGGTCCTGGGCGGGCAGCCGGAAGGCCTCACACCAGTACCGCGCGTAGGAACGCACCGCATCCGCGACCAGCTCGTCGGGCACGTCGGCGGGGTCGGCGACCCCGATCACGCGGGCCAGGTTGCGGCGCAACTGATCCGGACCGCCGTTGCGGCGTCCCGCGAACCCACCGGCGCGGTCGAACACGATGCGGGCGGCGCTTTCCGGTGCGTACCGGACCGCGGCCCAGCCGGCCCGGTACCCCAGGTCGGCGGCGAGTGCGGCGATGTCGGTCATCGTGACCCGGTGGGCGGGGTCGTCGGGCCGTCCGCGTCGGGATCGGCGGCTTCGGTTTCTGCCTGGAGCGGGATCAGATCCCGCGCACCCGGTGAGTTGGAGATCGACCACATGCGCTGGCCCACGGTGATCACGCTGCCGACGGCGAGCAGCCACATCGCCACGTGTACCGCCCAGGGCAGGCCGAGACCGGTGAGGCCGGTACCGACGAGCACGATGATCAGGCGGTCGGGGCGCTCGATGAGACCGCCGTCGCCGTAGAGGCCGCTGGCCTCGGCGCGGGCCTTCGCGTACGAGATCACCTGCGAGGTGACCAGGCAGATGAGGGTCGCGATCAGAAGCAGGCGGTGGGGTTCGGTGATGGTGCACCACCACACGAGGCCGGCGAAGATCGCCCCGTCGGCGATGCGGTCGCACGTGGCGTCGAGGACGGCCCCGAAGCGGGTTCCGCCGCCGCGGGCACGGGCCATCGCACCGTCGAGCATGTCGAACATGACGAACAGCCAGATCACCAGGGTGCCCGCGAACAGGTAGCCCATCGGGAACAGCGTGAGCGCGGCCGCCACGGTCGCCACGGTCCCGATCACGGTCATGATGTCCGGCGTGAGCCCGGTACGCAGCAGCGCCCGCCCCATCGGCAACGTCACCTTGGAGACCGACGCCCGACCCAGAATGCTCAGCATCCGCGAGCTCCTCCCCCCTCAGTCATCGAGACGCTGCCACGCCTCGGCGAGCAGTCCCCGGGTGTCGCGCAGCAACTGCGGCATCACCTTGGTCTCGCCGACGATCGTGATGAAGTTCGCGTCGCCCATCCAGCGGGGCACGATGTGCTGGTGCAGGTGCTCGGAGAGCGAGCCGCCCGCGGCATAGCCCAGGTTGAGTCCCACGTTGAAGGCGTTCGGGTTGGAGACCGCCTTGATCGTGCGGATCGTCCGCTGCGTGAAGGTCATCAGCTCGGCCGACTCGGCGGGCGTCAGATCCTCGAGGTCGGCGACCTGGCGGTACGGGACCACCATCGTGTGCCCGGGGTTGTACGGGTACAGGTTGAGCACCGCATACACCGACTCGCCGCGTGCGACGATCAGCCCGTCCTCGTCCGACATCGTCGGGATGTCGAGGAAGGGGTGCCCGGTCTTGGCCGCCGGCTGCGGGTCGGCGATGTAGGTCATCCGGTGCGGACTCCACAGCCGCTCCAGACGAGCACCGACGCCGACGCCCTCGTCGCGGATCTCGCCCGGTGCCTCAGCCATCGACGGCCCCCACGGTGCCGAGCTTCGCCTCCAGAAGCTCCTTGGTCGGCGACTCGTTGCGCCGGGCGCCCACCCAGTCGGTGATCGCCGCGATCGCGGCACCCACCGGGACACCGTTGATCTGGGACCCGTCGCGGAACCGGAAGCTCACCGCATGCGCCTCGACGTCGCGTTCGCCGGCGAGCAGCATGAACGACACCTTGCCGGTGGTGTGGTTGCGGATCTTCTTCTGCATGCGGTCGTCGGAGTGGTCGACCTCGGCGCGGACACCCGCGGCACGCAGCGCGTCGACGACGCCCTGCAGGTGACCGGCGAACGCGTCGGCGACCGGGATGCCCATGACCTGGACCGGCGAGAGCCAGGCCGGGAAGGCGCCCGCGTAGTGCTCGGTGAGCACACCGAAGAACCGCTCGATGGAGCCGAACAGGGCGCGGTGGATCATCACCGGACGCTGTTTGGTGCCGTCCGGGCCGGTGTACTCCAGTTCGAACCGCTCCGGCAGGTTGAAGTCGAGCTGGATCGTCGACATCTGCCACGTGCGGCCGAGCGCATCCTTGGCCTGCACCGAGATCTTGGGTCCGTAGAACGCGGCGCCGCCCGGATCGGGCACGAGGTCGAGACCCGAGGCCTCGGCCACCTCGGCGAGCGTGTTGGTCGCCTCTACCCACACCTCGTCGGAGCCGACGAACTTCTTCGGGTCCTTGGTCGACAGTTCGAGGTAGAAGTCGTCCAGGCCGTAGTCCTTGAGGAGGCCGAGGACGAAGTTGAGGATCGACGTCAGCTCGTCGCGCATCTGCTCGCGCGTGCAGTAGATGTGCGCGTCGTCCTGCGTCATGCCGCGCACCCGGGTGAGGCCGTGGATCACGCCGGACTTCTCGTAGCGGTAGACCGACCCGAACTCGAACATGCGCAGCGGCAGTTCACGATACGAACGTCCGCGGCCCCGGAAGATCAGATTGTGCATCGGGCAGTTCATCGGCTTCAGGTAGTAGTCCTGGCCGGGCTTGCGCACCTCGCCGTTCTCGTCGATCTCGGCGTCGACGTGCATGGGCGGGAACATCCCGTCGCGGTACCAGTCGAGGTGACCGGAGACCTCGTAGAGGTGTCCCTTGGTGATGTGCGGCGTGTTGACGAACTCATACCCCGCGGCCACGTGCCGTGCCCGTGAGTAGTCCTCCATCTCCTTGCGAATGATGCCGCCCTTGGGATGGAAGACCGGCAGGCCCGAGCCGAGCTCGTCGGGGAAGCTGAACAGGTCGAGTTCGGCACCCAGCTTGCGGTGGTCGCGCTTCTCCGCCTCGGCGAGCAGCTCGAGATGGGTGTCGAGGGCCTCGGCGGACTCCCACGCGGTGCCGTACACCCGCTGGAGGTCGGCGTTGTCCTGGTCACCGCGCCAGTAAGCGGCCGACGACCGGGTCAACTTGAACGCGGCGATGTACTTGGTGGTCGGCACATGCGGCCCGCGGCACAGGTCGCACCAGATGCGTTCACCGGTTCGCGGATTGAGGTTGTCGTAGACGGACAGCTCTCCGCCGCCGACCTCCATGACCTCGGCGTCGTCGGCGGCACCCTTGTCGTCGATCAGTTCGAGCTTGAACGGCTCGTTCGCCAGTTCGGCGCGTGCCTCGTCCTTGGATTCATAGACGCGGCGCGAGAAACGCTGACCGGACTTGATGATCTGCTTCATCTTCTTCTCGAGGGCCTTGATGTCCTCGGGCGTGAAGGGTTCGGCGACATCGAAGTCGTAGTAGAAGCCGTCCTTGATGGGCGGTCCGATGCCCAGCTTGGCGTCGGGGAACAGATCCTGGACCGCCTGCGCGAGCACGTGCGCGCACGAATGCCGGATGACGCTGCGTCCGGCCTCGGTGTTGGCCGCCACCGGCTCGACCTCGGCGTCCTCGGCGGGCGCCCAGGACAGGTCACGAAGGTCGCCGGCGGCGTCGCGGACGACGACGATCGCCTCGGGGCCCTTGTTGGGCAGGTCGTGGTCACGGAGTGCGGTGCCCGCGGTAGTTCCAGCCGGCACACGGATCGTGGCTGGGCTGGTCACCTGGACGTCGTCGGGCACGGGACGCTCCTCGAATGGGTTCGGACACGCTGAGTTCGCGTGGAGTCGGCGGACGTTTGCGACTCCGATGGTATCCGCGTGTCATCCCGACCGGCCGTACCCCTCCTCTCCCGGCGCGCGGCGCGGCCCGGGAAGGGCGATCAGGAGAAGATGGGGCTGGCGAGCCACTGGTAGTCGAGGTTCACCCATCCGGCCGCCGTGTGCAGTGCTCCCAGGAGCCAGAGCGTTCCCACGACGATGGCGAAGGTGCCGATCCAGAACACGGATTGCACCGACCAGTGCTGCCGGCCGATCCACTCCATCCAGGCGTCGTACCTCGCTCGCGCGAACTTCAGCACGCGATGGGCCCACTCGAACTCCGACGCCAGAATCCCGAGGCCGAGGAACACGATGAGCCAGCCGGGGCCCGGGTATGGGATGGCGACGATGCCGCAGAGCAGCACGATCGTGCCGACGACGGCGACGCCGATGCGATAGATGCGATGCCAGCGCGGGTCGGAACGCACTACGTACCGGCGATGACGCGCTCGGACCCGCATGCGCTTCCACCACGACTCCGCCATGTTCCCCCTACGTCGGACCCGTCAATGTCAAAAGTCGGGACCAGGCTACCGAAGTCCGGCGTGTAAGCCCGGGCACGCGTTCATGCTGAGCAGATGGGGACGATGCGAACGGTCACTATCGACGCACGCCTGCACGACGGCGTGGTCTTCGGTCTCGATTCGGTCGATCTCGAGGCCGACTCGGCACTGCTCCGATCCACCGGGGCACTCGTCCACCGGCTGCGGGGGTTCGGCATCGCGTGCGGGGTGCACTCGTCGCATCGCGACCTGCCCGCCCTGCTCGACGCCGCGGGTATGGGTGATCTGCCGGCCCTGGTCGGCCCGCCCGACCGCGGCGCCCTCCGGCACGTGGCCGGGAGCCTCGGGGTGTCACCGGCACGATGTGTTGCCGTCGAGTCCTCCACGGCCGGCGTGGCCGCGGCTCGAAGCGGCGCGTTCGCCCTGGTGATCGGCGTGGACGGCACCGCATCGGCCGACGAACTCCGGCGTCACGGTGCCGATGCCGTCCTCGAGCACCCCGCAGACATCAGAACGCGTCTCGGCGGCGCGCGGATCGCCACGATGCCGGACGCCGTCACCTACCTGGAGCATCTGAACGCCATCGCGGTCGCGCGCCGACCCGTGGTCTTCCTCGATTTCGACGGGACGCTGTCGGAGATCGTCAACGACCCGGCGGCGGCGACCCTCGTCGACGGTGCGGGCGAGGCACTGAGCCGGCTGTCGGAACTGTGCCCGGTGGCGATCATCAGCGGACGCGATCTGCCCGACATCCGGCAGCGCGTCGGCATTCCCGGTCTCTGGTACGCCGGGTGTCATGGACTCGAGCTCGTCGGCCCGGACGGCGAGCATCGCGTCAACGACGTCGCGCGGGCGTCCACCTCGGAGGTGACCGCCGCGACCGCCGATCTCCGGCAGCGGTTCGCCGACTCGGCCGGAGTCCTGGTGGAATCCAAACAGTTCAGCGTCGCGGTGCACTACCGCAACGCGGCCCCCGACCTGGCCGACGAGATCGTCGCGGGAGCCCGCGAGATCGGAGTCCGGCACGGATTGCGGGCGCTTCCCGGCCGCAAGGTGCTCGAGCTGCGTCCGGATGTCGACTGGGACAAGGGCCGAGCGGTGGACTGGATACTCCATCAGGTCGGCGCGGCCGACGACGAGTCGATCCCGATCTACTTCGGCGACGATCTGCCCGACGAGGATGCGTTCGACCGGGTGGCCACCGACGGGCTCGGCGTGGTGGTGTGCGCCGACGAGAACCGCGACCGTCGCACGGCCGCGCAGTTCGCCGTCGAGTCGCCCGCGGCCGTCCCTGCGCTGCTGCGCCGGGTCGTCGACCTGGTCGCACAGGCCGCCCAACCCTCGAGCGCCTGGTCGCTGATCTACGACCACTACGACCCGGGCGCGGAGAAACTCCGGGAAGCCCTGTGCACGGTCGGGAACGGCTGTTTCGCGACGCGTGGCGCCGCGCCGGAGTCGGTGGCCGGCGCGATCCACTATCCGGGCACCTACGCCGCCGGCGTCTACAACCGGCTCAGCGACGATCTCCCGGCCGGCATGGTGGAGAACGAGAGCCTGGTCAACCTCCCGAACTGGCTGCCGCTGACCTTCCGGATCGACGACGGCGAGAACTTCGACATCGACGCGGTCGAGATCCTGGCGTTCCGTCAGATTCTCGACCTGCGCCGCGCGGTTCTGATCCGTGACATCCGATTCCGCGATGCGCACGGACGCACCACCAAGCTCCGGCAGCGTCGTTTCGTGTCGATGGACCGGCCCCATGTGTGCGCCCTGGAGACGAGCGTCCTCGCCGAGGACTGGTCGGGCCGGGTGGAGTTCTCCTCGGTTCTCGACGGGGAGGTCGCCAACACGGGGGTCGATCGCTACCGCGAACTCGCCGGCCGGCACCTGACCGCGCACGAGACCAGCGCACCCACACCGGATTCCGTGCTGCTGCGGGTGCAGACCAACCAGTCGCGGGTCCAGATCGCGATGGCGGCCCGGACCACGGTGTGGCGCGGGAACGAACAGTTGCCCGCGCACCGCGACCTCGTCTCCGACCACGGTCGGATCGGACATCTCCTCACCGTCGACGTCACCGCCGGTGAGGAGGTCGTCGTCGAGAAGGTCGTGACGCTCTACACCTCCCGCGACCGCGGCATCTCCGAGCCGGGAATGGCCGCCGCCGACGGTCTGACGCGGCTCGGACGGTTTCACGGCCTGCTCGCCGACCACGCTCGTGCCTGTGTGCGGCTGTGGGATCTGTGCCGGATCGACCTCGAGGACCAACCCGACCCGCAGCGGGCGATCCGGTTCCACATGCTGCACATGTTGCAGGTGGTCTCGCACAACACCGTGGACACCGATGTGGGGATCCCCGCACGCGGACTGCACGGAGAGGCCTACCGCGGACACATCTTCTGGGACGAGATGTATGTCCTCCCGGTCGTCACCCCCCGACTCCCCCGCCTGGCCGAAGCGCTGCTCCGCTACCGCTACCGCCGGCTCGACGAGGCCCGGATCGCCGCCCGCGACGCCGGCCACCGCGGCGCGATGTACCCCTGGCAATCCGGCAGCGACGGCCGCGAGGAGAGCCAGAAGCTGCATCTCAACCCGCGTTCGGGCCGGTGGAACCCGGACCCGAGCGCGCGCCAGCATCACGTCGGCCTGGCGATCGCCTACAACGTCTGGCAGTACTTCCAGATCACGCACGACCTCGACTTCCTGATCGGGCCCGGCGCCGAGATGCTCGTCGAGATCGCACGCTTCTGGGCCGACCTCGCGGAGTACGACCCCGACCGCGACCGCTACGTGATCCGCGGGGTCATCGGACCCGACGAGTTCCATGCCGGCTATCCGGACGCGCCCTACGACGGGATCGACAACAACGCGTACACCAACGTCATGGCGGTGTGGGTGATCCGTCGCGCCCTCGACGCACTCGCGACGATCCCGCAGCGGGACCGCGTGAATCTGCTCGTCGACCTCGGGCTGCGGGAACCCGAGCTCGAACTGTGGCGGTCCCTCACCCGCCGGATGTTCGTGCCCTTCCACGACGGGACGATCAGCCAGTTCGAAGGCTACGACCGGCTCGAAGAACTGGACTGGGAGGCCTACCGCGCCCGGTACGGGAGCATCCAACGCCTCGACCGCATCCTCGAGGCCGAGAACGACGATGTGACCCGGTACAAGGTGTCCAAGCAGGCCGACGTCCTCATGCTGTTCTATCTGCTGTCCGCGGAGGAGCTACGGGAACTGTTGGAGGACTTGGGTTATGGGCTACCGGCCGAAATGATTCCGCACACCATCGACTACTACATGGCGCGGACCTCGCACGGTTCGACGCTGAGTTCGGTGGTCCATTCGTGGGTCCTCGCCCGAGCCGACCGCGAGCACGCGGTGAAGTTCTTCGAGCAGGTGCTCGACGCCGACATCACCGACATCCAGGGCGGCACGACGTCGGAGGGCATCCACCTGGCGGCCATGTGCGGCAGCATCGACCTGTTGCAGCGGTGCTTCACCGGCCTCGAACTCCGCAACGACCGGCTGATCCTCAATCCCCGGTGGCCGCGATCGCTGGGCGCACTGTCGTTTCGCATCTACTACCGGCGACACCGGCTGAAGCTGACCGTCAGCGGCAGCGGCGTCGAGGTGACCTCCGAGCAACGAGACGTCGACCCGATCGATGTCCAGTGTCGCGACTCGTTCGTGCAACTCGCCCCCGGACAAACGGTCGAGTTCTCATGAGATCGAGATCTCTCCGTCGCCGAACCCCGGTGAGAGTGCGCGTACTCCGCCTGATCGTCGCCGCCGTCGTCGCGACGGTGGCCGGACTCGTCCGTGTCGCCTATGTCCGCGACCTGGTCGCAGCTCGCAAACGGATCGGGTCGACCCCCCGACACATGGTCGAGTCGCGGTTCGGTGCGATCGATTACGCGGGACGCGGCGCCGGAGACCCACTGTTGGTGAGCCACGGCATCTTTCAGGGCTGCGATGGCGGACTGCTGTCGATGCGCGACCTGGTGGCGGACAGCCGGATCATCGCGCCGTCGCGCTTCGGCTACCTGGGATCGATGATGCCCGACGGTGCCTCGGTCGACGACCAGGCAGATGCATTCGCGGAATTGCTCGACCACCTCGGGTATCACGAGGTGGACGCCGTCGGGCTCTCGGCCGGCACGAGCGCCGCGGTCCGGTTCGCGCTTCGACATCCCGGACGGGTCCGGCATCTGGTCGTCATCTCGGGCAGCTTCCCGGGCAGCCGGACGACACGCATCCCGCCACGATGGGCTCGATCGTTCTACAACGATCCGGCGATGTGGTGGCTGAAGCACTTCGCCCGCCCGGCGTTCTTCCGCCTACTGGGTGTGCCCAGGGGTTTCCCACGTTCCCCCGCCCAGCGCCACGTCCTGACGGAGTTGTCGAACGCGATCTTCCCCATCGGCTTACGCAGGCGGGGTGCGGTCTTCGACGCATATGTCGCCGACCCCGAGATCAACACGTACCCACTCGAGGAGATCGCTGTCCCGACGCTCATCGTCCACGCCGTGGATGATCCACTGACGTCGTATTCCGCGGCCGCCGAGGCGGCGTCGAGGATTCCCGGCGCGCGACTGGTCAGCCTCGACTCCGGTGGACACCTGTTGCTCGGTCAGAGCGAACGGGTGCGTCGGGAACTCGCGGACTTCCTGGCTCAGAACCCGGACGGCTGATGCCGGCAAACCCGACTGCCGGCGCACACCGGGTCGAAGATCGTGCCGGGGAAGACCCAAAGGGGCCCGTGTCCCCACGGTCGCGAGTAACGTGCGCGAACACGGCCGCGTATCTTCTGAAAGCGCGACGACACACCGGTTCGAGGTGATATCGAATGTCGACCATCCGCGAGAACGCCGAAGCACCAACACTCGATCTGACCGATGTCGACGCCGCGGTCGAGAGGGCCGCGGCCGCCGCGACGGAGTTCCGCACGCTGGATCAGCAACGGGTCGACGCGATCGTCGCGGCCATGGCACGGGCCGGGGTGAGGGCCGCCGCCGAACTCGCCGCGGTGGCGATCGAGGAGACCGGCTTCGGGGTCTTCGAGGACAAGGTCGTCAAGAACTACATCGCCACGGAGTTCCTCTACGACCACCTCAAGGACAAGAAGTCGGTGGGCGTGATCGAGGAGGACGCCGAACGCGATGTCGCGCGCGTGGCCGAGCCGATCGGCGTCGTCCTCGCGATCACTCCGGTCACCAATCCCACGTCGACGGTGCTGTACAAGGCGATCATCGCGGCAAAGACCCGCAATGCCATCATCTTTCGCCCCTCACCGGTGGCGGCGCATTCCTGCGAACGGACGGTGGCGATCCTGCGCGAGGCAGCCGAGGCGGCCGGCATGCCCCCCGGCGCCCTGCAGGTGATTCCCGACGCCGCCCATGAGGTCACCCACTACCTGTTCCGGCACCGGCTCGTCGACTTCATCTGGGTCACCGGTGGACAGAAGATCGTCGCACTCGCCAACGCAGCCGGCAAACCAGGGCTCGGCGTCGGCCCCGGCAACGCACCGATCTACCTGCACCGAACCGCCGACATCAAGGCCGCCGTCGTCGACATCCTGATCTCCAAGACCTTCGATGCCTCCGTCATCTGCCCCGCCGAACAGACCTGCATCGTCGACGACGCGATCTACGACGCCACGGTTGCAGAGTTCCGTCGGATGGGCGCTCACCTGCTCACCGACGAGCAGGCGACGGCCATCGCCGACTTCGCGTTCGGCGACGGCGACAAGGTCAACCTCGGCGCGCTCGGCCAGCAGGCTCCCGAGTTGGCCGCCCGAGCCGGTTTCACCGTCGACCCCGCGGTGAAGGTGCTGCTGGCGCCACTTCCGTCGGATCTGGACGAGCTCGCGATCCACCCGCTGGTGCAGGAGAAGCTGATGCCCGTCCTCGGACTCGTCCGCGCCCGCGACGTGCAGCACGGGATCGACGCCGCGGTCCTGGTCACCGAGCACGGCGGCCTCGGCCACACCTCGGCCGTCTATACCGCCGACGAGTCGGTCGTCGACGCCTTCAGTGCCGCCGTACGCACCGGGCGGATTCTCGTCAACGCACCCACCGCAGTCGGGGCGCTGGGCGGGATCTACAACGACCTCGCGCCCACCTTCTCGCTGGGCTGCGGCACCTGGGGCGGGTCGAGCACCACCGAGAACGTGAACTACCTGCAGTTACTGAACATCAAGACCGTGGCCCGTCGACGGTCCCCGTCCCAGTGGTTCCGCGTGCCCGCGAACACCTTCTTCAACGCCGGCGCACTGGACAATCTCCGCGACGTCCCGTGTACGGATGTCGTGGTCGTCACCGATGTCCTGAGCGAAGAACGCGGCGTGGTCGACGAGCTGCGTGCCCACCTGCGCGCCCAACACGTCAGGGTCTTCGCCGAGGTCGAGCCGGAACCGGATGAAGCGACGATCCGGCGGGGCGTCGCGGTGCTGCAAGGTCAGCGGCCGGATCTGCTCATCGCCGTCGGAGGCGGGTCGGTGATCGACGCCGCCAAGGCGATCCGGCTCTTCTACGAGCACCCTGAGACCGACCTTGCGGAGTTGACGCTGCCGTTCCTCGATCCCCGCAAGCGGATCGCGGAGTACCCCCAGGACCCGCACACACTGCGACTGGTCGCGATTCCCACCACCGCCGGCACCGGTTCCGAGGTGTCGCCGGCCGCGGTGCTGACCGTAGCGGGCCGCAAGGAGACTCTCGTCGATTACTCGCTCGTCCCGGACATGGCGATCGTGGACCCGACCCTGACCCTTTCCATGCCGCGCACGCTGACCGTCGACACCGGCATCGATGCGCTCACCCATGCGCTGGAAGCCGTCGCCTCGATCTTCGCCTCCCCGTACACCGACGCGTTCTGCGTCCAGGCCGCCCGACTGATCTTCGACGCGCTGCCCCGTGCGTACGACGATCCGGCCGACCTCGCGGCCCGAACCGACATGGCCAACGCGGCCACTCTCGCGGGTTTGGCCTTCTCGAACGCGTTCGTGGGGACCAATCACGCTCTCGCCCATGCCGTCGGCGCCAGGTTCAATATCGCGCACGGTCGGGTCAACGGTGTGTTCCTACCGCACACTCTGCGCTACAACGCCTCCGTGCCGACCAAGTTCATGCCCGCGCCGGGCTATTCGGCGTACGTCGCGCCGGACAAGTATGCGCAACTGGGTCGGGTCGTCTTCGGCGGCCGCGAACCGGCCGAGAGCCGGCGCCGGCTGTTCCAGGGCGTGGACGATCTGTTGCGCAGGTTGGGAATGCCACGCACACTCGCCGAGATCGGCGTGCCCGAAGCCGAGTTCCTCGACGCGCTGCCACAGCTGGCGATGACCGCCTTCGGTGATCTGAGCAACCGCACCAACCCGCGGATGCCGCTGATCAGTGAGATCACCGACCTGCTCCGGCTCGGGTACTTCGGTGAGACGGGCGGGCTCGGCGCCGACGATCCCGCTACGCAACCGCGATGACGTCATCTCGTGCCGGCGTCCGCGCCTCGGCACGACGCCGCGCGACCGAGTGTCCGACCAGAGTCGCCACCACGGTGACGGCGAGCAGCAGCGGGTAGCAACCGGCGTAGATCACGGCCAGTACATGGCCGCCCACGCCCAGGCCGGGACTTCGCGGCATCATGAACAGCCCCAGCGAGATCGCGTGATCAGAAGTCAGGTAAGTCCCGCTGTCCCACCAGTGCCGCCACCAGGTGAAGGTGAGCGCGACGACACCGGTCGGGGCGAGCCAGTACCACCAGGTCTGACGCGACCCATGCCGCAGGGCGAGATCGAGGGTCACCAGCAGCAGCGGTACGCACCACACCCAGTGGTGCCCCCATGCGAACGGCGACACCGCGCACATCGTCATCCCCACGATCGTCGCGGCCAGGAGCGGCTGCGACATCCGCCGGGCGACGACCGCGGCCCACAGGCCCAGTACCGCGACCACCAGTGCCGCGGGCACCCACAGCCACGACGGCGCCTCGAACACCGGCCCGCCCGGTCCCGGATGGCTGAAACGCCGGACGTCGAGGTGTGCCAGCATCTGCGAACCGAAGCCGCGGACCGACTGGTTGGCAGGCGAATCGGCACGGCCGATGCGGGCGGACTCGAACAGGTGACGAGTCCAGTACGTCCGGGCATCCGACCCGATGACGAGGAATCCGATCGCGACCGTGGCGCCGAAGGTGGCGATCGCGGTGGCCGCCGCACGCCACTGCCGCGTGACGACCAGATAGAAAACCGCGAACAGCGGCATCAGCTTGAGTCCGGCGGCGATCCCGAGCGCGATCCCCCGCCACCGCGAATCGACGCGCAGGAAGACCAGGTCGGTGAGGACAAGCGCCATCACGACGAGATTGATCTGGCCGAGCCAGATGGTGGTCCGCACGGGTTCGAGCGCGGTGACCGCGATCGAGAACAGGGCGGCGAACACGATGAGGCGGGCACCCAACCGGTAGCCCAGGCTGCGCGTGCCCAGCGCCACCACCGCGACGAGTGCGGCGAAACCGGTTGCCCACCAGATGATGTCGGCGAACCCGGCACCCAGCACGGCGAGCGGCACGAAGGCGATCGCCGCGAACGGCGGATACGTGAAGTGCAGGCGCCACAGGACCGGGGCGTCGTAGAGGGGGCGCGAGTCGAGCACGGCGTCGGCGCCGGCACGGTAGACGCGGACATCGGTCGCGTTCTCGAACAGCCCGTAGAACGGATTGGTGATCGGGAAAGCGCTGATGTGCCAGGCGATCACGCCGAGAGCCGCGATCCCCGCCAGCACGATCGCCCACGTCGGGATGGAACGGGAGTGGACGGTCGGTGCGGACACGCGGGCGAGACTACGCCCGAGCTGTGATCCAGATCACGAGAATCGCCGACGGTGCGCGAGTCGTTGCCGATTCGCGTCGAAACAGCACCCAGCACGCAGAAAGCCCCGCCGAGACTCGGCGGGGCTTTTCTCTGTGGTCCCGGCTGGGATCGAACCAGCGACCTTCCCGGTGTGAACGGGACGCTCTTCCACTGAGCCACGGGACCGTGTCGGGCGCCTGATGTCTGTGACAGGGGCGCCTGCGCACGAGCCAGAAGATTACACGGCTTGCGCAGAGTTCCCAAATCACGGACGTGCGCCACGTCACAGACGTCCGATTCGGCAGCCACCGGGAATCACACGCTGGGAATTCGCCGTTCGTCAAGCGTCTGACCTGCCGATTTGTAAAGTCCGGAATCGATCGCGTAAGTTTCTCTTCGCACCGCGAGCAGCAAGATCCACAAGATCGCTCGTGGGCATGCGGATGTAGCGCAGCTGGTAGCGCATCACCTTGCCAAGGTGAGGGTCGCGGGTTCGAATCCCGTCATCCGCTCGGCGCGAGTCGACCTCGCATCTGGTGGTGTGGCCGAGTGGTGAGGCAACGGCCTGCAAAGCCGTGTACACGGGTTCGATTCCCGTCGCCACCTCCACGCATCACAACTCAACACAGTCCCGCGCGATTAGCTCAGTGGGAGAGCGCTTCCCTGACACGGAAGAGGTCACAAGTTCAATCCTTGTATCGCGCACCACGAGAGAAGTCAGCCCCGGTCCCCGACCGGGGCTTTCTCTTGGCCACGCGGGCAGTGCCATCGCTCGTGAGCATGCGGATGTAGCGCAGCTGGTAGTGCATCACCTTGCCAAGGTGAGGGTCGCGGGTTCGAATCCCGTCATCCGCTCGTAGGAAGAAAAGCCCCGGTCCCCGGACCGGGGCTTTTCTGTGACTTGCACGTGCCCAGCGACGGCAAATTCGTGCCATGTGATCCAGATCTCACCATTGGACATTTGACCCGTCCATAGCGTCCCGAACAGGTCGGGACAAGACGAAATGGGTGAGGCAATTGATCAAACGGACCATCGTTACCGGACTGGCGACGGTCGCCGCCGGGGGGTTGGCGCTCTCCATCGCACCCGGTGTCGCGCAGGCAGCCGACAACGGTCAGCGGACAGGTCCTGTCCAGTTCTGGGCCGAGAACCAGGGAAACTGCAAGGTGGAGTTCACCATCAAGAACACCACCAACGTCACGAGCTACACGATCGACTGGCAGATCGACGACGAACCGCTGCGCGACGTCGACTATGCCGACTTCAAGGTCGGACGGACCGGTGGGATGCACACGACGGTCAACGATGCCCCGCGGTGGCCGGACGACATCGCAACCGAAGGTGAGAACACCGAGCAGAACCGGTGGATGGTGAGCAACCGCAGCGTGTCCACAGCCACGTACACCAAAGATCTGAAGAATCTGAGCGACTCCTACAATCCGCCGCTCCCCAATCCGGACGCCGCGACACACACGGTGAAGTACCGGATGGTCCTCGGCCCGCCCGGGAACAACGGTGAAGGCGGGGGCGAATGGATCGGGAACCGTGAGTGGCACACCGTGACCGTGACCGGTTGCGCCGGCTCCGGAGGCGGCTCGCTCGACGGTCTCTTCGGTTCCAGCTGAGTTCATCGCCATGTTCGCGGGGCCGGAATCAGGTGACTTTCGGCCCCGCGATCGGGGCGCCCGACGGTCTTAGTCTGGGAATGTGCCCGCGATCGCGATCCAGGAGCTGACCAAGTCGTTCGACCATGTCAGGGCCCTCGACGCCTTCGACCTGACCGTCACCGAGGGCGAGGTCCACGGATTCCTGGGACCCAACGGCTCCGGCAAGACCACCACCATCCGTGTTCTGCTCGGATTGCTGCGCGCGGATTCGGGCGTCGTCCGCGTCCTGGACCGAGATCCGTGGCGCGACAACGTGAATCTGCACGGCCGCATCGCGTATGTACCCGGAGAGGTGAATCTGTGGCCGGGCGTGACCGGCGGAGAGGTCATCGATCTCCTGTGCAACCTCCGCGGTGACCGTGACCGGCGTCGTCGTGACGAATTGATCGAGCGATTCGAACTCGACCCGCGGAAGAAGGCCCGGACCTATTCGAAGGGCAACCGGCAGAAGGTCGCCTTGATCGCCGCTCTGGCCTCCGACGCCGAACTGCTCCTGCTCGACGAGCCGACGTCCGGTCTGGATCCGCTCAAGGAGGCCGAGTTCCAGCGGTGCATCCAGGAGGAACGCCGGAACGGTCGCACCGTTCTGCTGTCGAGTCACATCCTGGCCCAGGTCGAGGCGCTCTGCGACCGGGTCACCCTCATCCGGGCCGGGCGGACGGTGGACAGCGGATCACTGTCGGAGCTGCGCCACCTCGGTCGGCTCGAGATCAGTGCCGAGACCGCCCACGATCCCTCGACGCTCGACGCGGTCCCCGGCGTGCACGACCTGATCCGCGACGGACACCGCATCCGCTGCACCGTCGACGCCGCCGCCCTGGACACCGTGGTGCGCGAACTCGCGACCCTGGGTGTCCGCGATCTGACCAGCGCCCCGCCGACGCTGGAGGACATCTTCCTCCGGCACTACGGAACCGGCACCCGGGCGACCGGGGCCTGAGGAGATCCGATGGCGGAGATCGAGATGGTGCAGGTCGCGGAGCGGAACACGGTACGTGGCGCCGGACGGACTGCGGACGCCACCGGGCTCCGAACACTTCTGAAGTTCTACGTTCGGCGCGAACGAGCCGCGCTCGTGGCGTGGATCGGCGGTACCGCCGCCCTGGTGGGATTCCAGGCCGTCGCCAGCCAGAACCTCTACGACACCCCGGCCAAGCTGGCCGCCCTCCGCGAGACCATCGGCGGAAGTCCCGCGGTGATCGCGCTCGGCGGCCCGGAGCAGCTGCTCGCCACCATCGGCGGCGAGGTCGTGTTCGAGATATTCGGCTATGCCGCCATCGTTCTCGGACTCATGTCGATGTTTCTCGTCGGTCGCCACACGCGTACCGACGAGGAGAACGGTCGCGCCGAACTCCTCCGCTCGACGCGGGTCGGCCGCGATGCGCCGGTCGCGACCGCATTGACTCTTGCGGCCGTCGCGAATCTTGCCGCCGGGGTCGCCGTCGTGATCACCGCCGTCGCCACCGGCCTCCCGCTCGGCGGTTCCGTACTCTTCGGCGCGGCACTGGCCGGAGTGGGCCTCACCTTCGCGACACTGACGGCACTGGCCGCGCAGATCTTCGAGAATCCCCGCAGCGTCTACGGTTCGATCACCGCGATGCTCGGGCTGGCGTATGTGCTGCGGGCGATCGGTGATGTCGGCAACGGAGCGATGTCGTGGCTCTCCCCCATCGGCTGGGGTCAGCGCACGTACCCGTACGTCGACGACAGGTGGTGGCCGATCCTGCTTCCACTCGTGGCAGCGACGCTGACCATCGCAGCCGCCGTGGCGGTCTCCGAGCACCGCGATTTCGGCGCCGGGATCTTCGGCAACCGGGCCGGGCGCGCAGAGGCGTCGTGGCTGTTGCATACGACGACGGGTCTGGCGTGGCGTCTGCACCGCGGGTCGATCGCCGCCTGGGCGACAGGCGTGTTCGTCCTATCGGCCGCCTACGGCTCGTTCGGCGACGCGATCACCGACTTCATGGAGAACAACCCTCAGATCGCGGAGTTCCTGCCCGGCGGCGCCGAGGACGCCGTGGACGCCTACCTCGCACTCACGCTCACGATCGCCGCCCTGATGTCGGCCGGATACGGGGTGAACAGCGCCTTGCGGGCACGCCGTGAGGAAACCGCCGACCGGGCGGAGTCGCTCGTCGCCGCGAACACCAACCGGCTCTACTGGTTCGGCGGCCACATCACGATGGCACTCGTCGGCAGCGCCGCCGTCCTGGCGGCCGGCGCGGTGGGCGAAGGGCTGGCCTACGGCCTCACCATCGGCGATCCCGGTCAGATCCCACGCCTTCTCGCCGCGGCAGCGGTGTACGTCCCGGCGGTCTGGTTGATCCTCGCGGTCGCCGTGGCCGGCATCGGCTTCGTGCCCCGAGCGGCCGCGATCATCGCCTGGACGTACTTCGCGTACTGCCTGGTCGCCGAGATCCTCGCCGAATCGTTCAACCTGCCCGAATGGACCCGCGCCGCATCACCGTTCCAGCATCTGCCGCAGGCCCCGCTCGACAGTGTGGGGGCGGGAGGCATCCTCGGGGTCACGGCGCTCGCACTGTTTGCCGTGATCCTCGGAGTCGTCGGCTTCGGCAGGCGCGACCTGGGATAGACGCTGCTCCGCTCTCCTACTTGCGCAGATCCTTACGGAGAATCTTGCCCGACGCCGACTTCGGGATCGCCTCGATGAACTCCACCGCACGAACCTTCTTGTGCGGGGCCACCTTCGACGCCACGAACTCCATCACCTCGTCGGCGGTGAGCTCGGCCTCGGGCTGCCGGACGACGAACGCCTTCGGGATCTCCTCCCCCGACTCCGCATCGATCACACCGATGACCGCCGAGTCCGCGATCTTCTCGTGCGTCAGGAGCAGGGCCTCCAACTCGGCCGGCGGCACCTGGTAGCCCTTGTACTTGATGAGCTCCTTGAGCCGGTCGACGATGTAGACACACCCCGTCGGATCGACCTGCGCCATGTCACCGGTGTGCAGGAAGCCGTCGGCGTCGATCGTGTCGGCGGTGGCCTGCTCGTTGTTGAGGTAGCCGAGCATGACGTTCGGCCCCTTCACCCACAGCTCACCCGGCTCCGAGAGCCCTTCCTGCGGGAGGGGGATGTCCTCACCGGTGGCCGGGTCGACGACCTTGTTCACGGTGTTCGGCACCGGCCAGCCCGTCGACGACAGCGGCGGATCCTCACGTCCCAGCGTGGCCTGGGTGTCGAAGGGGATGATGTGCGACACCGGGGACAACTCGCTCATGCCGTAGCCCTGCAGCATGTGCAGGTCCAGACGCTTGGCGACCGCCTGGCCCAGCTCGTCGTCGAGCGGAGCCGCGCCCGACATCATCGTGTGCAGCGACGACAGGTCGTAGTCGTCCACGATCGGATGCTTCGCCAGGGCGACGGCGACCGGCGGCGCGATGTAGGCCATCGTCACCTTGTGGTCCTGGATGTTCTCCAAGAACTCCACGAGGTCGAACTTGGGCATGACGACCAGCGAGGACCGGTTGAACAGCGCCGCGTTCAGCAACACGGTCATGCCGTAGATGTGGAAGAACGGCAGCACCGCGATCACCACGTCGTCGGCGGTCATGCCCTGCAACGGCTTCAGCTGGGCGACATTGGCGACCAGGTTCCGGTGTGAGAGCGCGACACCCTTCGGATTGCCGGTGGTCCCGGAACTGTAGGGCAACACCGCCACATGGGTGGCCGGGTCGAAGGACACCTGAGGCGCGGGCAATCGGGCGCCGAGCATGTCGGCGGCTTTCGGGTGAGCCGAGGCGTCCTGCCCCTCACCGTCGAGGACGACGAGGCTCGTGTCATCCAGCCCGACCTCGGCGACGGCGGCCTTCGCCTGAGCAGCCATCGGCGAGATCGTGACCAGCATCGTGGCACCGGAATCGCGGAGCTGCTTGGCGATCTCGGACGCGGTGAACAGCGCGTTGATCGTCGTCGCCGTGGCCCCGGCCCGCAGGATGCCATGGAAGACCGACGCGAACGCCGGGATGTTGGGCGAGAGGATGCCCACCACGTCGCCCACCCCGATCCCCCGCGACGCCAGCCAGCCGGCGACCGCGTCGATCTGAGTGATCAGCTCTCGATACGACGTCACCGCACCGGACTTCGGGTCCACCAGAGCGGTACGCCCGAGCTCGTCGTCGGCGATCGAACCGAACAGGAATTCGTGGACGCTGACCTCGGGGATCTCGACGTCGGGGAACGGGCTGGTGAAACTCACGACACCTCCACAGGTGAATCGGTCGACCATTGATCGAGGATCTGCGTCAGGTCTGCGGTCGAACTCCCTGACGGCGTGGGCAGTACGGTTCGCGAGAACCGCGGAGCGGGTGCGGGCTGCACGGCGTCATCGACCGTGACGTAGCTGACGCGTTGCTGCGCAACGGGATCGGCGGCCGCCTCGTCGAAGTCGAGCACCGGGGTGAGGCACGCGTCGACGCCGGCGAACTCAGCGGCCCACTCATCACGGGTGCGCGCGGCGAACCGGGCGGCGAGCGCGGCGGAGATGACCGGCCAGTGCGCGCGGTCCCAGCGGTCGGGCAGGTCGGCCAGACCGAGCGTGCCGATCAGGTTGCGCCAGAACTTCTCCTCGAGCGCGCCGACGGCGACGAAGCGGCCGTCCGCACACTCGTAGGTCGCATAGAAGGGGGCGGAACCGTCGAGCAGGTTGCCCTCCGATCGGGACACCCAGCGACCGGCGGCCTTCCACGACCACTGCAGTTGGGCGAGCAGACCGGCACCGTCGACCATCGCGGCGTCGACGACCTGCCCGCGTCCGGTCCGCGACCGGTCGTGCAGCGCGGCCAGTACGCCGACCACGAGCAGCATCGATCCCCCGCCGAAATCACCGGCCAGGGACAGCGGCGGTACGGGTGGTGATCCGGCCGGGCCCATCGCCTCGAGCACGCCGGTCACGGCCAGGTAGTTGATGTCGTGTCCGGCGAGCATCGCGCGGTCGCCGTCCTGACCCCACCCGGTCATGCGGGCGTACACGAGTTGCGTTGCATCGTCACAGATCTCGGGTCCGAGGCCGAGGCGTTCCATCACGCCCGGCCGGAAACCCTCGATGAGGATGTCCGCGCGCCGGATCATCTCGCGGATGCGGTTCAGGTCGGCGGGGTCCTTGAGATCGGCCTCGACGCTGCGCCGGGACCGGTAGAGACCGGCGTCCGCGTCGACGATGCCGTCGGGACCCGGGGTCTCGGGGCCGGGGCGTCGGATCCGGATGACGTCGGCGCCGAGGTCGGCGAGCATCATCGCGGCGTGCGGTGTCGGACCCAGGCCCGGCATCTCGACCACGCGCACGCCGGCGAGCGGACCGCTCACGAACCCGCCTGGTGGTGCAGGACGCCGCGGATCGTGAAATCGACGTAGTCGCTGACCAACTGGTCGACATCGTGCTCGTCGCGCAGCCACCAGCTGATGCCGTTCATCAGGTCGAGCACCGCGATCGCGGACTGATGGGCATCGCGCACCTCGAACACGCCCATGCGGGCGCCCGCCTCGATCACGTCGCGGATGCGCCGCTGGTAGTACTTGCGGTAGTCGGTGACCGCCCGGCGGTGTTCAGGCGTCAGGGCGGACAGTTCCCGCAGCGCCACAAGGTGTTCCACCCGGTACCGCGCGAGCCTCCGGACATGCGCCTCCACCAGGCCGGTGAGGCGCTGGACCGGGCCGCCCTCGCCGTCGAGCACCAGCAGATCCTGCTGCGGGTCCTCGGTCATCCGCAACGCGATGGCGTAGAGGATCTCCTCTTTCGAGTGGAAGTGGTTGTAGAGGCTCGCACCTCGCATGCCGACGGCCTCGGCGATGTCGCGCATCCCCGCGTTCGCGTAACCGTGCTCGGCGAAATACCGTGCGGCGGCCTCCACGATCTCGTCCCGGCGGGTCCGCGGACGCTCTTCCGCCACCGCCGCTTTCGAGACGGCGGCCTCGGCGGCGTCAGCCCTGAGGGGTTCCATGGGCTCTCCTCAACTCACGCTTGAGCAACTTGCCCTGGGCGTCGGTCGGCAGTTCGTCGACGATGTGCACCGCCTTGGGGACCTTGTACGACGCCAGGTCGGTGCGGCAGTACTCGCGGATGTCCTCCGCGGACACCGAGGTACCCGCACGCAGCACGACGAAACCGGTGACGGCCTCGGACCAGTACGGATCGGGCAGGCCGACGACCGCGGCCCGTTCGACGTCGGGATGCGCCTGCAGCACACGCTCGACCTCCTGGGAGGCGACGTTGTATCCGCCGGTCTTGATCATGTCCTTGCGCCGGTCGCGGAAGAACATGTTGCCCTCGTCGTCGATGCGCACGATGTCGCCGGTGTGCACCCAACCGCCTTCGAGGACCTGCGCGGTCTTCTCCGGGTCCTTGTGATAGCCGAGCATGACCGACGGTGTACGACAGAGGAGTTCACCCTCTTCGGCCTCGTTGCCGTCGGCGTCGACCACGCGCACCTCGAGATGGCCCACCGGCTTGCCGATCCACGTCGGGTCCTGTCCGGGCACGTCCTCGAGCCGCTTGAACCACCCGACCGAGCCCAGCTGGGTGAGTTCGGACTGGCCCCAGTAGGTGCCCCACACCGATTCCGGCGTGGCGGTGGCCCATGCGTCGACGGCATGCGGCGACACCTGACCGCCGTAGGTCAGACACCGGCGGACCGTCCCGACGGTGTCGGGTCCGAAGTCGGCGTGGTTGGCGAGGGCGATGAAGAAGGTCGGGGTCTGGGCGAGCACCGAGATCTTCTCGTCGCGGATCATCCGCAGCGACGTCGCCGGGTCGACCGCGGCCGGTAGCACGAGCGTGGCGCCGAGCAGGGTCAGCGAGGTCAGCGATCCGATACCCGCGATCGTGTGGAACGGCATGACGTACAGCCAGACGTCGTCGTTCTGACAACGCAGACCCCAGGTGTACGCGGGTGCGGTGGAGATCAGGTAGTTGCGGTGCGCGATCTCGACACCCTTGGGGGTCGACTCGGTACCGCTGGTGTAGACGATCATCGCCAGATCGTGTTCGTCGACGTCACAGTCGGGTTCGGCGTCGTCAGCCTGCCCGACCAGCTCGTCGAAGGAGTTCCACGAATCCGATCCCGACTCCCCGACGACGAGAACCGAGACGCCGAGGCTGTCGGCGATCGGACCGGCCAGAGGTGCCAGGTCACGTTCGACGACGAGGACCGCGGGCTCGAGATGACCCAGCTGCTGGGCGATCTCCTTCTCGCGGAACATCGGGCTGACACCGGAGTATGCCGCGCCGACCTTCAGCGCGCCGTAGTACGACGCGACGGTCTCGACGCGGTTGCGGCTCATCACCGCGACTCGGTCGCCGCGCCGGACGCCGAGGTCGACGAGGACGTGGGCAACGCGGTTGGCCATGCGATCGAGGTCGCCGTAGCTGGTCGACGTGCGGCCGCCGGCCGCGTCGTAGGCGATGATCGCGGGCTTGTCGCCCTGCGACCGCGAGAGCCTGCGGAGCTGATCACCGATCGTCGCGCGTCCGAGCGGCGACGTCTGGGTTCGGGTGAGCTTGCGGTCGTCCGTCACGGCTGGGGCACTCACGCGAACATCCGATTGTCGAACCGGTCGAGGAAGGCGATCTCCTCGACCGGGCTGCGGGTGAGCTTGCGCGGGAAACCGTTGCGCGGGTAGCCGACCGCGATGTGTGCCGCGGTGATGTACTCGTCCGGGATGCCGAGCAGTTCCTTGACCTCGTTCTCGGCCGCACACAGCAGAGTGGTGAGTGCGGTGGCGACGCCCTGCTGCCGCAGCGCAAGGGTCAGGTTCTGCACGCTCGGGTAGATCGACGCGCCGCCGACGACGCTGAGCCGGCCGAGTTCGTGGTCGGTGGGATGCAGCCCTTCCGCCTCGGCGCACACCACGACGAGGGCGGGCACCTCGGCGAGGTGATGGGCGAAGTAGTTGGCGCTCTCGATGGTCTTCGGGACGGCGCCGACCTTCTTGGAGCCCTCGAGGATCGAGTTGTAGTACGGCTCCCAGTAGGGCAGGTAGAGGTCGGCGAGTGCCTTCTTGGTGACGTCATCACGGACGACGACCCAGCGGACCGGCTCGCGGTTTCCGCCTTGCGGACCGAAGCGCGCGTCGTCGAACGCCCGGTAGAACACCTCGTCCTCGACAGGCTTGTCGCTGAAGTAGCGGCATGTGCCCGTGGTGCGCATTGCCTCGCTGAGTTCCATGTCAACCTCCGTGATCACTAACCGTTGTTAGTATGACTGGGGACACAGTTCCATACGAGATAGCGGCAGTCAAGCATCAGAAATCGAGACTTTCCTCCTGTTGACGAAACGGGACTAACAGTGGTTAGTTGCAGCTATGACTTCAGTTTCCACCCGCCCGGCGACGCGTCCGGCCCCCTCGGAGATCCGGACCGCGGTCGACGCGGGCAACATCCCGACGCTGCTCGCCGTGCTGGTGGAGATGACCGGGGATCGCCGCTGGCTGGCCGACCGCTACCGTCCGACCCGTAGCCGCGGCATGGACGACAACTCGACCGGCGGCCTGCCCGAGGACGTGCAGGCCGAGATCCGCGACGCCGTCGTCGACGCCCTCGAGGACTGGTACGAGCAGGGCTCACCGGCACGCGTGCCGGCCGACGAGGAACTCGTCGCCGCACTGATGTCCTTCACAGCCGGCGAACCGGTGGCACCGGAGTTCGCGCCGATGATGAGCGAGATCGTGCGGGGCGACCTGCGCGGCACCCACCTGCCAGCGCTGCCCGACGAGCTCGGCTCAACGATGAACGCCCTGGTCATCGGCGCCGGCGTGGCCGGGATGCTGATCTCCACCCAGCTCGCCGACGCCGGCATCGAGCACACCGTCCTGGAGAAGAACGACGAGGTCGGCGGCTCCTGGTACGAGAACCAGTACCCGGGCGCCGGCGTCGACACCCCGAGCTACCTGTACTCGATCTCGTCGTTCGACCACGACTGGTCCACCCACTTCGGCAAGCGCGACGAGGTCCAGGGCTATCTGCAGGCCTTCGCCGACCGCCACGCGGTGCGCGACCGCGTCCGATTCGGCACCGAGGTCCTCTCCGCGGCCTACGACTCCGCCGCCCAGCAGTGGGTCGTCCGGGTCCGCGACCGGGACGGAAACGAGAGCACCCTCACCTCACGCATCCTGATCAGCGCGGTCGGCATCCTCAACCGGCCCAAGCTCCCCGCGCTCGCCGGCATGGACACCTTCACCGGCAAGATGTTCCACTCCGCCCACTGGCCCACCGAACTCGACGAGCCCGGCGCCCTGGCCGGCAAACGCGTCGCCATCGTCGGCTCCGGTGCGTCGGCGATGCAGATCGGCCCCGCCATCGTCGACAAGGTCGGATCGCTGACGATCTTTCAGCGGTCGCCGCAGTGGATCGCCCCCAACGACGACTACTTCGCGCCGGTCGGCGACAGCGTGCACTGGCTGATGAACAACCTGCCCGGCTACCGGGAGTGGTACCGCGCGCGGCTGTCCTGGATCTTCAACGACAAGGTCCACTCCACCCTGCACGTCGACCCCGAATGGCCCGAACCCACCGCGTCGATCAACGCCGTGAATCACGGTCACCGCGAGTTCTACCTGCGGTACATGCGCAGCGAGCTCGGCGACCGCGACGATCTCGTCGAGCTGTCGACGCCGGACTACCCGCCCTTCGGCAAACGAATGCTGTTGGACAACGGCTGGTTTCGCATGTTGCGGCAGCCCGACGTCGAGCTGGTGGGGCACGGCGTGGACTCCGTCACCGAGACCGGTCTCGTCGACAGCACCGGCCGGGCACACGACTTCGACATCATCGTGTTCGCGACCGGCTTCCACAGCGACCGCTACCTGTACCCGATGGACGTCGTCGGTCGCAGCGGCAAGACGACGGTCGAGGCCTGGGGCGATCACGACGCGTACGCCTACCTCGGCATCACTGCGCCGGACTTCCCCAACCTGTTCATCCTCACCGGCCCCAACACCGCACTGGGACACGGGGGCAGCTTCATCAGCATCCTCGAGTACCAGGTGCGCTACGTCTGCGACGCCATCCGCGCCATGATCGAGCGCCGGCTCGGTGCCCTCGAGGTGCGACGCGACGTCACCGACGAGTACAACGACGCCGTCGACCGCGCGCACGCACAGATGGTGTGGACGCATCCCGCGATGACCAACTGGTACCGCAACCCCGACGGTCGGGTCGTGGCGGTGCTGCCGTGGCGGATCGTCGACTACTGGGCCAAGACCCGCCACGTCGATCTCGCCGACTTCCACACCGAACCGATGACGGCCGAACCGCTCGATCCCTGAGAACCGGCGCAGGCACGGCGGGACTACCGTGTCAGGCATGACCCCCGCACCGCTCATCACCCCGAACGAACTGCAGAAGCGCCTCGGCGAGGGACGTCTGCGCATCGTCGACGCGACGGTCCACCTGAGCTTCGACGCCGACGGCGCGCACGTCCGCTCCGGCCGCGACACCTACCTGCAGGGGCACCTGCCCGGTGCGGTGTTCCTCGACCAGATCACCGAGTTGTCCGATCCGAATGGCGAGGCCCCGTTCGCAGCGGCGTCGTCGGAGAACTTCGCCGCGGCGGTCGGCGCGGCCGGGATCGGCAACGACTCGACCGTCGTCGTCTACGACACGGTCAACGGCATCTGGGCGACGCGACTGTGGTGGCAGTTCGGCCTCGAGGGCTTCGACGACGTCGTCGTCCTCGACGGCGGGTACAACGCCTGGGTGGCAGCGGGGCTCCCCACCGAGACCGGTGAATCCACCCATCCGGCAGCCACTTTCACCGCACACCGCCGCCCGGAGCGGATCGCGTCGACCGACGAGGTCGTCACGGCGACCGCCGAATCGTCGGTGCTGCTGGTCAATGCCCTCGACCCGACGGTGCGCCCGGTCACCTACTGCGGCGGCGGGATCGCCGCCACCGCAGCGGCATTTGCGCTGAAGGCACTCGGTCGCGACGATGTCGCGGTGTACGACGGGTCGATGAACGCCTGGACCGCGGACCCGGATCGTCCGCTGTCGTCGGCCGATTCGCGGTCATGACGCCGACTCATCCCGCGGCGACCGTCGAACTCCTCACCGATCCCGACCGGGCGGCGTCGGTGGCCGAGGTCGCCGGCGCGACCTTCCCCCTGGCGTGCCCGCCGCACGCCGCGGCCGAGGACATCGCCCAGTTCATCGCGACCAATCTCGGTGAGAAGAACTTTCGCGGCTACATCGCCGACCCGGACGCCGACGTGCTCGTCGTCCGGGACGGCGATGACGGCCCGGTCATCGGCTATGGACTGGTGCTGCACGGCGATCCGTCGAATCCCGTTGTCGCCGAGATAGTCCCGGAGCGGCCGGCGAGCGAGGTGTCGAAGATGTACGTACTCCCCGACCATCATGCGCGTCCCGGTCTCAGCCCGTCGCGTGCGCTCATGGAAGCGGCGCTCGATCGTGCCCGAGACCGCGGGAGCGTCGTCGTCTGGCTCGGGGTGAACCAGCTCAACGAACGGGCCCAGAAGTTCTACGCCAAAACGGGTTTCACCCGCGCCGGGGTGCGGACCTTCGACCTCGGGGGCAGCGTCGAACACGACTACGTGTTCACACAGAAGCTGTAAGACCTCTCAGGCAGCAGATTCGGCGAACCGCGACAGGGCCAGCAGGCGCGACGTCGCGCGCAGATACTTCTTGCGGTAACCACCGGCGAGCATCTCGTCGGTGAAGATCTCGTCGAGCTTGGCGCCGGACACCGTCACCGGGATGTGCGCGTCGTAGAGGCGGTCGGCGAGCACCACGAGCCGCAGGGCCACCGACTGGTCCTTCGCAGGGTGGACACCGTTGATGCAGACCAGCGAGACGCCGTCGACGAGGTCCTTGTACTTGGACGGATGCAGCGTGCTCAGGTGATCGCACAGTGCATCGAATTCGTCGAGGGTCGCGCCCTCGGTGGAGTCGGCGATGTCGGCCAGCTCGGACTCCGTGCGTGGGTCCGGGGCCGGCGGCAGGTCGCGGTGACGATAGTCGGGGCCGTCGACGCGGATGGTCTCGAACACCGCCGAGAGCTTGCGGATCTCGCGCAGGAAGTCCTGCGCTGCGAAGCGGCCCTCGCCGAGCTGGCCGGGCAGGGTGTTCGAGGTGGCGACCACCGACACACCCTTGGCGGTGAGCTCGGTGAGCAGTCGGGACACCAGCATCGTGTCACCGGGATCGTCGAGTTCGAACTCGTCGATGCAGAGCACCGTGTGCTTCGACAGCCGTTCCACCGCGTTCACGAAGCCGAGCGCACCCACCACGTGGGTGACCTCGACGAAGGTCGCGAACGACTTCGGCTCGGGCATGGAGTGGTAGATCGAGGCGAGGAGGTGGGTCTTGCCGACGCCGAACCCGCCGTCGAGGTACAGCCCGATGCCCTGCGCGGGGGCCTTGCGCGAGAAGAGCCCCTTCTTCCCCGAGCGCGCCTTCGACGCCCGCGCGACGAAGTCGCGCGCTTTCGCGACCGCCTGGGCCTGCGAGGGCTCCTTCGGATCGGGAATGTAGGAGTCGAAACTCACCTCGTCGAAGGTCGACGGAGGCACCATCTCGTCGATGAGTGCGTCCGGCGAGGTCGCAGGGTTGCGATCGCAAAGTCGGGCCGCCATGTGTGGAGAGTAGCCATCCGCGGAATGATGGATGCATGTTCCACCTGCAGAAAGCGACCCAGGTCACATCCGCGGAGTCCGATCAGACGGGGAACGACATTCTGCTCCGGCTGGCCGAGCACTACCGCTATCCACCACGGCCGTCGGAGGGGCCCGGCGCCGCGGCCCCCTTCGTGCGGGCCAACATGGTGGCCTCGATCGACGGCGCCGCCACCCACGACGGGAAGTCGGGCGGCCTCGGCGGCGACGGAGACAAGACCGTCTTCCGGGTCTTGCGCGGACTCGCCGACGTCATCCTCGTCGGCGCCGGGACGGCGACCACCGAGGGATACCGCCAACCGCAACCCGACGAGGCGTTCGCGGACCTCCGGGAGGAGAACGGACAGACACCCGCGCCCGCGCTCGCCCTGGTGTCGCGGTCGCTCTCGATCCCGCCGGATTACCCGCCGCTGAGTCACCCCGACACCGTCGTACTCACCTGCGCGTCGGCCCCCGCGGATCGTCGCGCCGCGCTCGTCGACGCCGGTGCCACCCTGATCGACTGCGGCGAGGACGACGTCGAGACGTCGACACTGATCGAGACGTGCGGGAAGCGGGGCCGGCCGCGGGTGCTCTGCGAGGGCGGCCCGAGCCTGCTCGGTTCGATCATCGCCGACGACCTGCTCGACGAACTGTGCCTGACGACCAGCCCCCATCTGGCCGGCGGGCGCGCGGGACGCATCGTCACCCGCACCGAGGACGGGGAGGACACCGCCACCCTCAAGGGGATGTCACCGGCCGCGATCATCACCGACGACGACGGTTACGTCTTCACGCGCTGGCTGCGTCACGGCCGGTCGTCCATCCACTGACCGAACGGATCACTGCACGACCGTCGCCCGGCGTCGTTGACTACGCTCGCGGACATGCGAAGAGCGCACGCCGTCACGGCAGTCCTGGGTGTGATCGTCGCGATCCTCGTGTCGTCGTGCGCCGTGGGCCCCGACCGGGGCCCCGAACTCATCCCCGGTGGCGGCGGCGGTCAGGGTCCCGCACCCTCGTCGTCCGCACCGCCCCCGGCGCCGGCGCTCGCCGTACCGAAGTCCGACCTCGAGTGGTCGGACTGTGCGGCAGGGACGGCCGGACGCTACGGGGTCGCCCGTCCGGCCGGGGTGACCATCGAATGCGCGGAGTTCGACTCCCCTGTCGACCGGAACAAGCCCGACGGTGAGGTCGTGCGGATCGCGGCGACCCGGGCCCGCACCGCGGCGACGCCCGCCGACGCGCCGCCGCTCGTCCTCACCTCGGGATCGGATCTCCCGTCGTCGCGGACGCTGATGGTGATGTCGTCCGGTCCGGGCCGGGCCTTCGTCGACGCCCACCCCGTGGTGGCCGTCGACCATCGCGGCATCCCCCAGAGCGGGGACCTCGACTGCATGACCCGGCTCGAGCGGAGCACGATCGCCGACAACGGGCTCACCACGCGCGGGACCACCACCCAGGCACGCATCTCGCGGCTCGCCGCGGCCGCGTCGTCGGCCTCGGACGGCTGTACCGAGACACTGACGCCCTACCAACTCAACTTCGGCGCACAGTTCGCCGCGGCCGACCTCGAGACACTCCGGCAGCGGTGGGGCGTCGAGCACCTGGGTCTCATCGGCGTCGGTGAGGGCTCCGACGTCGTCCTCGCGTACTCCTCCCTCTACGGCGGCCGCGCGGGACGCATCATCCTCGACACCCCGACGCCCTTCGGCGCGAACGCCCGCGATCGCGCGCTCCTGCGCGCCCAGGGTGTGCAGACCGCGCTGCAGGGATTCGCGCAGCGATGCTCGACGCTGGACGGTTGCACGCTCGGCACCAACGGAGTGCGGGTGATGACCGGTCTGCTCACCAAGGCGCGCGCCGGACGCCTGGACGGACTGTCGGACACCACCGCTCTCAACGCCATCACCACCACGCTCGCCGTCGCCTCGGATCGCCCCGAGGCACTGCTCGACCTGTCCCGAGCCATCACCGCCGCCGACCGCGGCGACACCGGTGAGCTGGTCCGGCTGGCCGACCGGGCCGCAGCCCTACGGACGACCGACGGCGCCCTGGTCTCGCGCTGCAACGACGTCACCGGCCCGGTGGGTCAGAACGAGATCCCCGGCCTCGTCGAGGCCTGGACCAAGCAGAGTCCGCTGACCGGCTCCGACAGCGCGCTGTCGCTGGTCCGCTGCAACGGCTGGGCGTCGGGCACCGCCGTCCGTCCCCCGTCGTCACTGCCCGCCGACCCGCTGGTCCTCAACGGCACACGGGACCCGGTGAACGGCGGCAACGGCGCGAACACACTCGTCCCGCTGTTCATGAACGCCGGGGCCGAGCCCGTCACCGTCAGCTGGGACGGACTGGGCTTCTCGGTCCTGGGTCGCAGCGTCTGTGCTGCCCAGGTGGCGGTCGAATACGTGAAGAAGACCCCTCTCGGAGGACCCACCCAGCGCGGTTGCCCCACCTGACCCGAGGCGGATCGGTGCTGGCCCGGAGGGTTCTGCGGAGAGCCGGAGGCCACCCGTAGTACGGTGCGCGGGTGGCGAATCTCGACAGGTATCTCTATCCCCAGATGAGTGCGCAGCGGATCATCCCGATGATCCTGTGGCCGATCAGCCTGTTCATGGTCGTGCACCGCTCGGTGTTCCTGGGTGTCAACGGCGACCGCACCGACGACTTCAAGCCGGTGTACGCCGCCGCCTACAACTTCCTGAACAACCTGCCGGTCTACGGCGAGAACTACGCCACCGTCGACCCGCACTACCTGTACCCGCCGTCGGGCACCCTGCTGATGGCGCCGGTGGCGATCATCGACTACGAACGTGCCCGCTGGGCGTTCATCGCGGTCAGCGTGGTGGCACTGCTGATCTCCGCCTACCTGTTGACCCGGATGTTCGGGTACGCCCTGAACTCCTGGGTGATGCCGACGGTCCTGTTCGTGTTCTTCTTCACCGAAACCGTCTCGCACACCCTGATCTTCACGAACTTCAACTCGTTCGTCCTTCTCGGCATGATCGCATTCCTCATGCTGATGCGCTCACGGCACGACTGGTGGGCCGGTGTCCCGATGGGCCTGACGATCGCGGTGAAACCGATTCTGGCTCCACTGATGCTTCTCCCCCTGCTCAACCGGCAGTGGCGGGTGTTCGTCTTCGCCGTCGTGGTCCCCCTCGTGCTGACCGCGGTCGCCTGGCCGCTCTCGGTCGACGCCGACGCATTCATCAGCCGGACTGTTCCCTACCTCGGCGAGGCCCGCGACTACTACAACAGCTCGATCGCCGGCAACGGCGCCTACTTCGGGGTCTCGCCGTGGCTGGTGCTGCTGTTGCGCGCCGCCTTCGTGGTGATGGCCGCGTTCTCCCTGTGGTTCCTCTACCGTTACTACCGCAAGACCAACGAGCTGCTGTGGCTCGCGACATCGTCGGGCGTGCTGCTGGGCACCGCGTTCCTGGTGGGTTCGCTCGGCCAGGGCTACTACTCGATGCTGCTGTTCCCGCTGCTGATGACGGTGTTGCTTCCGGGGTCGGCGATGCGGAACTGGCCTGCCTGGCTCGGCGTGTACGGCTGCATGACGTTCGACAGCTTCTACTCGCAGCGGTGGACGGCCTTCGGCTGGATGGTCGAGTACAACAAGGTGACCTGGGGATGGTCGCTGCTCATGATCGCGGTGTTCTGCTCGCTGCTGTTCCGCTGGCTCGACATGCGATCCGACGGCGTCGCCGGTGAGGACGTGGTGATGCGGTCGGAGACCGACGCTCCCCCGGCGCCGACGGCGTCGCCGGTGAGGACGTGGTGATGCGGTCGGAGACCGACGCTCCCCCGGCGCCGACGGCGAAGTCCGACGACTCGCTGTCGCTCTCGAAGTAGCGCCGCCGCGCGCCGCGCTACCGAGGTGCATGCCGCGCTAACGTGGAACCCATGACCGACAGCATGCCCGAGACCGAGAACCTCGCGACACTCACCGACGAGGAGTGGAAGCAGCGCCTGACCCCGGCCGAGTACCGTGTCCTGCGCCAGGCCGGCACCGAAGCACCCTTCACCGGTGAGTACACCGATACCAAGACGGTCGGCGTCTACCGCTGCCGGGCGTGCGACACGGAGTTGTTCCGCAGCGAGCAGAAATTCGAATCCCACTGCGGCTGGCCGTCGTTCTTCTCACCCCTCGCCGGCGACAAGATCATCGAGGTCGAGGACAACTCGCTCGGCATGAAGCGGGTCGAGGTGCTCTGCGCGAACTGCAAGAGTCACCTGGGGCATGTGTTCGCCGGCGAGGGCTACGACACCCCCACCGACCTGCGCTACTGCATCAACTCGATCAGCCTGAAACTCGAGCCGGCCGAGTAGCGCTGTAGCACAGCAGGTTCGGAGGGAGCAGGACTAGCCGTTCTGCTCCTTCTCCTTCTGCTCCTTTTCCTTCGCCTCCCGCTCTTCCTTTTCCTTGGCCTCCCGCTCTTCCTTCTCCTTCTGCGCCTTCTCTTCCTTCTCCTTGTCCGGGTCCTTCTCCTCGGGCTGCGGGATGTCGATCTGGTGGTCGTCGACCGGCTCCTCTACGGGCGGAGCCGCGACAGGCGAGATCCGGTCCAGCGGCGTGTGTTCGAACGAGCCAGGATCGGAGCGTTCGCGGTCGCGACGCCGCCGGCCAGTGCAGCCGAGAACATCAGTGCTGCGATGATGCGGACCGCGGGGACGAGATGGGTCATGGGGGTTCCTTCACGTCGGGTAAAACGGTGCTGTGTCCCTCGTGAGACGAAGCTCACACTCCCGTCATAACAGAACTTATGGCGTTTTGTCCGTTTTTCACCCTTTGCGGCGACCTGGGTCGGTCGACCAAGTCGCTTGTGCCACAGCCATATTCAAGAAGAATCGGGAAACTCCACCCAGAAAAAGGGGGCACCCGCGGTGTCCGCGGGTGCCCCCTTCAACGGTAGGCAACTGGGCCATCACACCGCGGGCGACCGCTCGGGTTCGGTCGACTCCTCGACAATGGGCCAAGCCGGCTCCACCAGCACATGCTCGAACGACGCCGGATCGGATGCCGGGTCGTTGCCGCCGCCCGGGTCGCCGGGTACATGCGAGATGACTTCAGGCGCGCAGGGAGCGTGCTGACCGTTGGCGAGATTCATCTTGCACGGTTCGGCATTCGCGGTTGCGACGCCACCGGCGAGCGCCGCCGAGAACATCAGGCCGGCGACAACCCGGGCCGCGGGAGCGATTCGGACCATGTGCTTCCTCCAGATCGAGAGCAATTCGTTACCTCTTCTTGAGGCTCCATTCACCTTTCGCTCACCGTGATCTGATCCGCAGGAGTTTTGTCCGCTTTTCATCTAACCGGGCGACACAGGTCACTCCCCACAAAAAGCAGGGGCACCCGCGGTGATCGCGGGTGCCCCTGCTGGAGGTCTCTCGGTCAGGGCAGGGCGTCGATGAGCGCCGAGACCTCGACGCGCGGCCCGGTGAAGAACGGCGTCTCCTCCCGAACATGCATACGGGCCTCGGTGGCGCGCAGGTCACGCATCAGATCGACGATGCGATGCAGTTCCGGTGCCTCGAAGGCCAGCAGCCACTCGTAGTCGCCGAGGGCGAACGACGACACCGTGTTGGCGCGGACGTCCTTGTACTCGCGGGCGGCCTTGCCGTGGTCGGCGAGCATCTTGCGACGCTCCTCGTCGGGCAGCAGGTACCACTCGTAGGATCGCACGAACGGGTACACGCAGATGTAGTTGCCCGCTTCCTCACCGGCGAGGAAGGCCGGGATGTGGCTCTTGTTGAACTCCGCGGGACGGTGCAGCGCCACGTTGCTCCACACCGGGTTGCAGGCACGGCCGAGGACGGTCTCGCGCCGGAACTTCGCGTAGGCGGCCTGGATGGACTCGACGCCGGCGGCATGCCACCAGATCATGAAGTCGGCGTCGGCGCGGAGACCCGACACGTCGTACACGCCGCGGACCACGACGCCGGTGTCCTCGAGGGACTTGAAGAAGTCGGCGGCATCCGACTTGGCCTGGTCCCGGTCGGTGCCGAGCTCGCCGGGGCGAACGGCGAACACCGAGAACATCAGGTAGCGGATCGTGGAATTGAGTTCTGCATAATCCAAGCGGGCCATGACTGACATGGTGCCACCGTGTCCGGCGGGACGAACAGTCAGGTCAGGTCGGTCAGCAGAGCCGACACGGCGCGTCCGGCCTGGCCGATGCAGGCCGGGACACCGACCCCCGCATACGACGACCCGGCGAGCGCGAGCCGACGCGGACGGGACGCGGCGACCTGCGCCATCGTGGCCAGGTGTCCGGGACCGTAGACGGGCAGGCCGTTGGTCCAACGCTGCACGTAGGTGTCGACGACGTTCGGCGATGCGGGTGCCACGCCGGCGGCCCGGCACACCTCGTCGAGATCCTCGAGGGCCTCGGTCCGCAGCCGGTCGTCGACACCGGGTTCTTCGTCGACGCTCGGTACCGGGGCGCCGAACCGGCCGAACGACGCCCGCACCGACACCGGCGCGTCGTCGTGCGACAGGTGTCCCCACTTCTGTGAGCTGAGCGTGAACGCCTTTGCGCGCAGACTGTCCCCGGTCCCGACGAGAACGCCGGAGTGATCGGGTACCGGCGTCCCAGGGGCCAGCGCGATCGACACCACGACCGACGACGCACCCCGGACCGCACGTAGCGGGGCGGCGAAGTCGGGTAGCGAACCGCGCAGGAGATGCCCGGCCTGCCACGCGGGGATCGCGAGGATGACACCGTCGTAGTCCCGGATGTCCTCGCGGGCACCGCCGGCGACATCGAGCGTCCAGCCGGTGGCGGTCGGCTCCAGGCCGCGGACGTACGAGCAGAGTTCGGGTTCGACGGCCGCGGCGGACCGGAGCGCGTCGAGCAGGATCCGGTAGCCACCCACAAGAGTGCCGAACACGGGACCCGAACCGGTGGCGTCGGCGACGAGGCCGGAAACGGCCGCGGTCAGGTTGGGCGCACCACCGTCGAGACGCGCCACGAGGGCCGGGAGCGCCTCACGCAGACCGATGTCGGCGGCGAGGCTCGAGTAGACGCCGCCCAGCATGGGATCGACGCTGCGGGCGACCACGGACGGACCGAAACGGTCGGCGACGAGGTCCCCGACCGTCGGGTCCGCGGACGCGTCCCAACTCCAGGGACGATGCGGCTCGGTGCGGAGGAGTTCCAGGTCGGCGGGGTCGGCGAGATCGGCGACCGCCTCGGGGGTCGCGGGGATTCCCATGAGCGCCGGGGCCGGCAGTGGGTGCAGGCGGCCGCCGGACCACACCGACGGACGCCGGCCGGTCGGTGACACGACCCGGTCCCCCAGACCGAGTTCGTGGACCAGGCCGAGCGCTTCGGGTCGTCGGACGATGAACGCCTCGGCCCCGACGTCGACCGACTGGCCACCGACCGTCGTGGTGTGCAGGATGCCGCCGAGCCGCTCGCTCGCCTCGAGGACGTCGATCTGCGCGTCGGCGCCGAGTTCGCGACGCAGCCGGTACGCCGCCGTCAGGCCGGAGACACCTCCGCCGACGACCGCGATCCGGCGCCGGGCAGCCATCAGAGGCTGTGGATCAGTTCGACGACGCGGGTGAGGACGTCCGGGTCGGTGCCCGGCAGCACGCCGTGTCCGAGGTTGAAGATGTGGCCGATCGCGCCGGCCGCGAGCGCCCGGTCACCGTCGGCGACCACACGACGCACCTCGCTGTCGACGACCTCCGGTCCCGCGAAGAGCATCGTCGGGTCGAGGTTGCCCTGGACGGCCTTGCCGGGGCCCACGCGACGGACGGCCTCGTCGAGCGGCACCCGCCAGTCGACGCCGATGACGTCGGCCCCGACATGGGCCATGGGCGCGAGCAGTTCACCCGTCCCGACACCGAAGTGGATGCGCGGAACGCCGTATCCGGCGACCTCGGCGAGGACGCGGGCGCTGTGCGGTGCCACGAAACGCTGGTAGTCGGCTGCCGACAGCATGCCCGCCCAGGAGTCGAAGAGCTGGATGGCGTCGACGCCGGCCTCGAGCTGGACCTGCAGGAAGACGATGGTGATGTCGGCGAGGCGGGCCATCAGCTCGGCCCAGGTCTCCGGGTCGCCGTGCATCATCGCCTTGGTGCGCTCGTAGTTGCGGCTCGGTCCGCCCTCGATCAGGTACGACGCGAGGGTGAACGGTGCACCCGCGAAACCGATCAGCGCGGTGTCGCCGAGTTCGGCGAGCAACAGTTCGATGGCGCGGGAGATCGCGCCGACCGAGGCGGGTTCCAGGCGCGGGATGCGGGAGACGGCGTCCGCCGACCGCACAGGTTCGGCGATCACCGGACCGGTGCCCGCGACGATGTCGAGGTCGATGCCCGCGGCCTTGAGCGGGACGACGATGTCGGAGAACAGGATCGCGGCGTCGACGTCATGACGACGCACCGGCTGCATGGTGATCTCGCAGACCAGCTCGGCGTCGAAGCAGGATTCGAGCATGCCGTGGTTCGCGCGGATGGCGCGGTACTCGGGCAGCGATCGGCCCGCCTGCCGCATGAACCACACCGGACGGCGTGACGGGGTCCCACCCGTGGCCGCGGCGACGAGCGGCAGGTGCGACCGATGGACCCGGGTACCAGTTACGTTCGACATCACCGCTTACTCTGCCATGTTCGGCGATCTGACCCGCCCCGGGTCGCCTCGCGCCACCCTTCCCGGTCCGCGTCCCCATTTCTGGGGCCGGTGACTCGGCGCGCCTCCGCCGCTGCCAGGCACGACACACCTACGGTCGAACGGTGACTTCCTCGGGAGCTCCGGACGAGCCTGCTGATTTCCGCGCGGCGGTGGAGTCGCTGCATGCTGCCCGCGTCCGCCGTGAGATCGAGGTCGGCCCCATCCGCCCGCCGCAGCGGCTGGCGCCGTACAGCTATGCGGTCGGCGCCGAGGTGCGCCCGCCGGACGACCCCGACGTCGTCCCCACCGATTCTCAGGGCACCGCCTTCGGACGGCTGATCCTGTTGTACGACCCGGCCGGCCAGGACGCCTGGAACGGGACGATCCGCCTCGTCGCCTACCTGCAGGCAGAGGTCGAGGCCGCCCTGGCGATGGACCCGCTGCTGCCCGAGGTCGCCTGGAGCTGGCTGTCCGACGCCCTCGGCGTGCCGGTCGGCGAGAGCAGCACCCCCGCCTCCCCCAACGGCACCGCACACCGCATCGAGGTGACCGCCCTCGGCGGCACCGTGACGTCGACGACGTCGGTGCGCTACGGCGACATCGCCGGACCGCCGCGCGCCCACCAGCTCGAGGTCCGGGCGTCGTGGACCGCGCTGACCGCCGAGGGTCTCAACGGACACCTCGAGGCGTTCTGCGAGGTTCTGTCGTCGGCTGCCGGCCTCCCGCCGACGGGCGTGACCCAACTCGGCGCGACGTGAGCACTGTGGACACACCACCCGAGAACCGAGCAGCCGAGAACACCCCCCCAGGGGACGAAGCCCCCGAGGTCGAGCCGTTGCTCGCCCCCGCCGGCGGTGTCCCGCCGGTGCTCTCGACCGCGGCGGAGTTCGCCGACGCCGCGCGAGCACTCGCCGCGGGCGAGGGACCCATCGCCGTCGACACCGAACGCGCCTCCGGTTACCGCTACTCCCAGCGCGCCTACCTGATCCAGATCAAACGACGCGGCTCGGGCAGCTTCCTGCTCGACCCGATCGCCGATCCCGAGGCACTCGCCCCGGTGATCGACGCGCTACGCGGGCCCGAGTGGGTGCTGCACGCCGCCGATCAGGATCTCCCCTGCCTACGCGAGCTCGGCTTCGAATGCGTCGAGCTGTACGACACCGAGCTCGCCGGGCGCCTGCTCGGCCTCGCCAAGGTGAACCTCGCCGCGATGGTCGCCCAGTTCCTCGGGCTCGGCCTGCTCAAGGGTCACGGCGCGGCGGACTGGTCACGACGACCGCTCCCCGACGACTGGCTGAACTACGCCGCCCTCGACGTCGAGGTGCTCGTCGAACTCCGGGACGCGATGGACGCGGCACTGGCCGAGTCCGGCAAGGACGGCTGGGCCCGCGAGGAGTTCGCCTACGTGCTGTCCCGCCCGCCGGCCCCCCCGCGCACCGACCGCTGGCGCAAGACCTCCAACATCCACACCGTGAAGTCGGCTCGTGCACTCGCGGCGGTCCGCGAATTGTGGACGGCGCGCGAAGAATTGGCGGAGCGCCGGGACGTCGCTCCGGGCCGCGTCCTGCCCGACACCGCGATCGTCAACGCCGCGACCGTCGACCCGAAATCGAACAGCGAACTGACCCGCCTGCCGGTCTTCGGTGGCCCCCGCCAGCGTCGCCAGGCCGGGATCTGGCTCAGCGCCCTGCAACGGGCCCGCGAACTCCCCGACAGCGAGTTGCCGGCCCGCAAGACCACCGGCCCCGGGCTTCCCCCGGTGAGCCGCTGGGAACAGCGCAACCCGGAGGCCGCGGCGCGGATGCAGAAGGTCCGCCCGGCGCTCAAAGAGGTCGCCGAGCACCACACCCTCCCGGTGGAGAACATCCTCGCCCCGGACGTCGTCCGCCAGCTGTGCTGGGACGGACTGGCCGAGCCCGTCACCACCGAGGCGATGGACGCACACCTCACCGCCGCCGGAGCTCGTCCGTGGCAGCGGCAGCTCAGCGTGGAAGCGTTGACCGAGGCGTTGCGCGAGGCCGGGACGACCGAGACCACATCGTCGGAGTAGCCCCGCTCCGAGTTGGGTAAGAGACCCTCCGACAGGCACGACCTCGCAACAGGCACGACCTCACGGAATGGGAGCACTCAGTGGCCACAGTCTCCGTCGGCATCGACTCTGACCTCGACCCGGGCGCAGCCTGGGCACTCGCCGGCAACCTCTCGCGCTTCGACGAGTGGATGACCATCTTCGGCGGGTGGAAGTCCCCGGTCCCCGACTCGATCACCGAGGGGACGAAGGTCTCGTCGCTGATCAAGGTGAAGGGGTTCCGCAACGTCATCCACTGGACCGTCATCCAGTACGACGAACCACGGTTGATCGCACTGTCCGGCACGGGCCGCGGCGGGATCGACATCGACCTCGCGATGAAGGTCGACGAGATCGTCGACGGCTCGCACTTCGACCTGTCCGCCGACGTGTCCGGCGGTCTGCTCAACGGACCCGTCGGGCGTCTCGTCGCCAGGGTGCTGGAATCCGATGTGCACAAGTCGATCTCGAATCTGGCCACCCTGCGCTGAGATCGATGGTCACAGGTCGGCGCCGACCTCCGGCGCCGACCTGAGGCATCAGTCCTCGGCGCGACTCTGTGCGGGATCCGCGGGGCTCTCGATCTGGCGCTCCAGCGCCGGACCGGCCTGCATGCCCGACACCGTCGCGGTGATCGAGCGCGCGAGATCCTGGGCGGTCAGACCGAGGTCGCCGAGGATCTCCCCGCGCGAGGCATGTTCGATGAACGCCTGCGGGATTCCCTTGATCTGCACCGGAACAGTCACCTCGGCCGCCGAGAGTGCTCCCGCGACAGCCGATCCCACTCCGCCGCTGACGCAGCCGTCCTCGAGGGTGACGACCAGGCGGTGACGACGGGCGACCTCGACCACCGAGGTCGGCACGGGCAGCACCCAGCGCGGGTCGATGACCGTGGCCTCGATGCCCTGCTGCCCGAGACGTTCGGCGGTGTCGACGGCGAGGCTGCAGAAGGCACCGACCGCCACGATGAGCACGTCACCGGAGGCCGGGCCGAGATCGCGATCGCTGCGGTGAAGCACGTCGACCCCGTCGTCGAGACGTTCGACCGCGCGGATGTCTTCGGGGACAGCACCTTTGGAGAAGCGGAGGGCGGTCGGGCCGTCGTCGGTGCCGAGCGCCTCGTCGAACTCCTCGCGCAGCCGGACCGCGTCCCGAGGCGCGGCGACCTGCAGACCGGGGACCATCGCCATGAGCGAGAGATCCCACATGCCGTGGTGGCTCGGGCCGTCGGGCCCCGTGATGCCCGACCGGTCGAGGACGAGGGTGACCGGCTGCTTCAGCAGCGCGACGTCCATCAGGAGCTGGTCGAAGGCGCGGTTGAGGAAGGTCGAGTAGATGGCGACGACCGGATGCAGGCCGCCGAGAGCCAGGCCGGCCGCCGAGGTCATCGCATGCTGTTCGGCGATACCGACGTCGAACATGCGGTCCGGGTAGCGCTCGCCGAACGGCGTCAGGCCGGTGGGGCCGGGCATGGCCGCGGTGATCGCTACGACGTCGGGGCGGTTGGCGCCGGCGTCGAGCAGCGCGGCCGAGAAGACCTTGGTCCAGTCCTGCGGTGCGACGCTGGTGGGTCGCCCGGTGACGGGGTCGATGATGCCGGTGGCGTGCATCTGGTCGGCGACGTGGTTCTCGGCGTGGGCGTAGCCCATGCCCTTTCGGGTGACGGTGTGCACGATGACCGGTCCGCCGAAGTCGTGGGCGTGCCGCAGTGCCGACTCGACGGCGTTGATGTCGTGTCCGTCGACGGGGCCGACGTACTTGAGACCGAGGTCGGTGAACATCGCCTGGGGTGCGAGCAGGTCCTTGAGACCGCTCTTCATGCCGTGGAGGACCGCGTAGGCGGGTTCGCCGACCACGGGCATCTGCTTGACGACGCGGCGGCTCTCGTCGAGGAACTTCTCGTAGCCGGGCTGCAGGCGCAAACCCGACAGGTGGCTCGCGAGACCGCCGATGGTCGGGGCGTAGGACCGGCCGTTGTCGTTGACGACGATCACCACGGGACGGTTGCAGGCGGCGATGTTGTTGATCGCCTCCCAGCACATGCCGCCGGTGAGCGCGCCGTCGCCGACCACCGCGACCACGGTGCGGTCGTTCTGTCCGGTCAGCTCGAAGGACTTGGCCAGGCCGTCGGCGTAGGACAGCGCGGCCGAGGCGTGGGAGGACTCGACCCAGTCGTGCTCGGATTCGGCGCGCTCCTGGTAGCCGGTCAGACCGCCGCGCTGGCGCAGATGATCGAAGCCGTCTTTGCGGCCGGTCACGATCTTGTGGACGTAGCACTGGTGGCCGGTGTCGAAGAGGATCGGATCGTGCGGCGAGTCGAAGACCCGGTGGATTCCGAGGGTCAGTTCGACCACGCCGAGATTGGGGCCGAGATGACCGCCGGTCGCCGCCACCTTCTCGATCAAGAACGTCCGGATCTCGGAGGCGAGAGTCTCCATCTCCGCTTCCGACAGTGACCGCAGATCGGCCGGCGAGCTGATCCGGTCGAGCACACCCATCGTTTCCTCCATCACGTGATGCCCCCGGGAACCCCGGTTCGCGATTCCGGGAGAAACCCCCCGGCTCATAACCCGTCAGTCTACGGAAGCATTCGGCACGACCCCGCCCCTCGGATGGTCGACGACCTCACTCGGCGGGTGGAGCTCAGACCGGAACCAGGCACGCGATGGCCTCGACATGGTGCGTGAGCGGGAACGCGTCGAAGCCGCGCACCTGCGCGACGCGATATCCGGCACGGGCAAAGAGACCGAGATCACGTGCGAAGCGGGCGGCATCACAGCCGACGTGCACCACCACGGCCGGTTCGGCGGCCGCGATCGCCTCGACGACCCGCTCGCCGGCGCCGGTGCGCGGCGGGTCGAGGACGACGACGTCGGGCGCCGCCCCGAGGTCGTGGACCCGGGCCGCCACCTCACCCTGATGAGTGACCACGCGATCGCCGTCGGCGTCGAAGGTCCGGGCCGCGGCCGCCAGTGCGCCCGCGTCGGAGTCGACGATGTGGACCTCCTCGAGGCCCGTTCGGTGGTGGTCGAGCAACGCGCCGGCGAAGACCCCGGCGCCGCCGTAGAGGTCCCATGCGACCCGCGGGCCGGTGCCGAGATGGTCTCGAACAAAGCCGACGACGGTGTCGGCGTAGGTCTGCGGCGCGGCGCGGTGCGCCTGCCAGAACCCGGTCACCGGGATGTCCCACGACCGGTCACCGACGCGATGCACCGCGGACTCGGCGCCCTCGACGACCACCTGTGCGCGGGGTCGGGAGCGGCGGCGACGGTTTTGCTGTGCGCGGCGTCGGGCGTCACCGTGCCGGACCTCGGCGACGGGTGCGAGTTCGGTGATGTGGCGGGTGCCGTCGGCGTCGAGGACCACGGCCAGTTCGGCGTGCGGGGTGAACCGGCGGCCGGCGAGGTCGTCGACCATTCCCGGCGCCGGCTGCACGCAGACGTCGTGGATCACCGCGGAACCGCGGAACGCGTGCTGTCCGGCGCGACCCCGTCCGTCGACGGCCAGCCGTGTCCTGATGCGCCAGCCGGTGTCGGTTCCCGGCAACCGGTCGACCCCCCGCGTCGCGAGGTCGGTGCCGGCGATCGTCGCCTCGTCGAGGTGGCCGATCCGGCTCAGGACGTCGAGCAGCACGGCCTGTTTCAGGTCGCGCGCGTGCCCCGGCTCGATGTGCCCGAGATCGCAGCATCCCGCTCCCCCGGCCGCCGCCGGGCACACCACCGGAACCCGATGAGGGGACTCGTCGAGGATCTCGACGGCCTCGGCACGCCAGTACGAGTCGTGGCGGTCGTCGGTGATCTCGGCGACCACGCGTTCGCCCGGAATCGCGCCGCGCACGAACAGGACCCGACCGTCGGCACGTCCGACCGCCTCCCCACCGTTCGCGGGACGATCGACGGTGACCTCGACGCGCCGCGTCGGTGCCGGGGGTGTCACAGTGTGCGCTCCGATTCGCCCAGGGCGCGGCGGGTCTCACCCGGCGCCCAGTACCTCTTGGTCTCCTTGCGGCGGTCCGACGACGTGAGCTGCCAGGGCACCGAGGTCACCATCACCCCGGGTTCGAACAGCAGGCGTCCCTTGAGCCGCAGCGCGGATTGATTGTGCAGGATCTGCTCCCACCAGTGTCCGACGACGTATTCGGGTATGAACACGGTCACCACGTCGCGCGGGGACTCACGGCGGATGCGTCGCACGTAATCGATGACCGGCCGGGTGATCTCGCGATACGGGGAGGCGATGACCTTGAGCGGGACCGTGATGTCGCTGGCCTCCCACTCGGAGACGAGTTTACGGGTGTCCCGGTCGTCGACGTTCACCGTGATCGCCTCCAGGACGTCCGGTCTCGTCGCCCGGGCGTAGCGCACGGCCCTCTTGGAGGCCATGTGCAGACTCGACACGAGAACGATCGAATGCGTCCGGCTGGGCAGCACGCCCTCGTCGTCGGTCTCGGCCCGGTCGAGCTCGCGCTGAACCGACGCGTAATGGTGGTGGATCAGCTTCATCAGCACGAAGATCGAGACCATGGCGAGCACCGCGATCCAGGCACCGGCGGTGAACTTCGTGATCAGCACCACCACCAGGACCGTGGCCGTCATCACCAGGCCGACCGAGTTCACCACCCGCGACTGCATCATCCGCCGCCGGGCACTGGGGTCGGTCTCGGTGCGCAGCAGTCGTGTCCAGTGCCGCACCATGCCGGTCTGACTCAACGTGAACGAGACGAACACGCCGACGATGTAGAGCTGGATCAGCGCCGTCACCTGCGCCCCGAACGCGACCACGAAGACTATCGCCGCGGCCGCCAGGAACAGGATGCCGTTGCTGAACGCGAGGCGGTCGCCACGGGTGTGCAACTGTCGCGGCAGGTATCGATCCTGCGCCAGGACCGAACCGAGCACCGGGAAACCGTTGAACGCCGTGTTCGCGGCCAGCAACAGGATCAGCGCGGTGGCCACCGCGACGAAGAAGAAACCGGCCGGGAACGAGTCGAAGACCGCGTGAGCCAGCTGCGCGATCATCGCCTTCTGCTGGTAGCCCTCGGGGGCACCGACGAGGTCCTTCGACGGGTCCATCACGTACTTCGCGCCGATCTCCTGGGCGAGCATGACGATGCCCAGCAGCAGGGTGATCGAGAATGCGCCGAGCATGAGGAGGGTGGTCGCGGCGTTGCGGGACTTGGGTTTCCGGAACGCGGGGACACCGTTGCTGATGGCCTCGACCCCTGTCAGCGCGGCACATCCGGAGGAGAACGAGCGCGCGACGAGGAAGACCAGCGCCAGTCCGGTGAGGTTGTCCTGGTCGGCGACGATACCGAAGTCGGCCGTCTCCGAACGGATCTCCTCGCCGAGGACGAAGATCTCGGTGAACCCCCAGACGAGCATGCCCAGCACGCCGACGATGAAGGCGTAGGTCGGGATGGCCAGGAACGCACCGGATTCCTTGATGCCGCGGAGGTTCACCGCCGCCAGGATCAGGATCGCGCCGACGCAGAACCAGACCTTGTGCTCGTTGACGAACGGCACGGCCGAACCGATGTTCTCCGCCGCCGACGTCACCGACACCGCAACCGTCAGCACGTAGTCGACGAGGAGAGCGCTGCCGACCGTCAGGCCGGCGTTGGGGCCCAGGTTGACGGTGGCGACCTCGTAATCGCCACCACCCGACGGATATGCGTGCACGTTCTGCCGATAGCTGGCGACCACGACCGCGAGGACCACCGCGACGGCGACGGCGACCCAGGGGGTGAACGCGAGCGCGGTGATACCGGCCACCGACAGGACGAGGAAGATCTCCTGGGGCGCGTAGGCCACCGAGCTCATCGCGTCGGACGCGAAAACCGGGAGGGCGATCCGTTTGGGGAGCAGAGTGTGACCCAGCTTGTCGCTGCGGAAGGGCCTGCCGAGCAGGAGGCGCTTCGTCGCGACGGACACCTTGGAGACGGTGGACACCAGGCAACCCTAGAGCGTCCGCGTCGTGGCGGGTAGGTTCGACTCGCGGCACGCAGGTCGCGTCGGGAGAGGAATGTCGTGCAGGTAGTCATCATGGGTTGCGGGCGCGTCGGATCGTCGCTCGCGATGGCGATGCAGAAACGCGGACACGACGTCGCGATCATCGACCGGGACCCGTCCTCGTTCGCCCGGCTGTCCACCGATTTCGCGGGCCGCACGATCACCGGCGTGGGCTTCGACCGGGACATCCTCGTCAAGTCCGGGATCGAGCACGCCGACGCCTTCGCCGCGGTGTCCTCCGGCGACAACTCCAACATCATCGCCGCCCGCGTGGCCCGGGAGACCTTCGACGTCGAGCGCGTCGTCGCCCGCATCTACGATGCCAAGCGTGCCGAGGTGTACGAGCGTCTGGGCATTCCGACCGTCGCGACCGTGCCGTGGACGACCGAACGTTTCGTCTCCGCGCTCGGCGAGACCGCGACGGCCGAGTGGCGTGACCCGTCCGGTTCCCTGGCCGTCGCCGAGATCGACGTCGACGAGTCGTGGATCGGGGTGTCGGTCGCCAAGTTCCAGGAGCAGACCGGCGCTCGCGTGGCCTTCCTCAACCGGGTCGGCCGGCCGATCCTGCCCGAGTCCAAAACCGTTCTCCAGCAGGACGACGTGGTCTACGGCGCCGTCCTGCTCGACCACCTGGCCGACGCGCGCAGCATCGCCGCGGGACCGTTCACCCAGGCCGAGTCCTGAACACCCCGGAACACCAGAGCCCCGAACACCGAGGAGTCATCCTGTGAAGGTCGCCATCGCCGGAGCCGGCGCGGTCGGGCGCTCGATCGCCCGCGAACTCCTGGTCAACTCGCACGACGTCACGCTGTTCGAGCGCAAGGCCGACCACATCGACCCGGACTCGGTGGCGGGCGCCAAGTGGATCCTCGCCGACGCCTGCGAACTCGCGAAACTCGAAGACGCGCAGTTGCAGACCTTCGACGTGATGATCGCCGCGACCGGCGACGACAAGGCCAATCTGGTCGTGAGCCTGCTGGCCAAGACCGAGTTCGCGATCAACCGCGTCGTCGCGCGGGTCAACGACCCGCGCAACGAGTGGCTCTTCGGTGAGGACTGGGGCGTCGACGTCGCCGTGTCGACCCCGCGCCTGCTGGCCTCCCTGGTCGAGGAGGCGGTATCGGTGGGTGACCTGGTCCGCCTCATGACCTTTCGCCAGGGACAGGCGAACCTCGTCGAACTCACCCTGCCGTCGAACACCCCGATGGCGGGCAAGCCGGTACGCAAGCTCGAACTCCCGCGCGACGTGGCTCTGGTCACGATCCTGCGGGGCGGGCGCGTCATCGTGCCGCAGAGCGACGACCCGATCGAGGGCGGCGACGAGCTGATCTTCATCGCCCCGTCGGAGGCCGAACCTGCCCTCTACGACGCCATGCAGATCACACGCTGACGATCACGCGCTGACGGTCTCTTCCTCGCGGACCGCGCGGCGGACGAGCAGGACCGTCGCGAGCACCGCGAGAGCCGTGAGCGGCCATCCCATCGCGATCCGGGTGAAGGCCAGCCATCCGGTGGCACCGAGGTCGTAGAGCTCGGACTGGGCGAGATACCGCGCCGCGAAGACCAGGGCCCACAGGGCGGTGGCGATGTCGTAGGCGCGCAACGTCCGACGATGCTTGCGCCAGGCGGTCCCCTGCCCGTTGACGAGGTGCCAGGCGACACCGATCAGCGGCCAGCGCACGACGATGGAGATCACGAACACGATCGCATAGGCGAGGGTGGTCCAGATCCCGAAGAGGAAGTATCCCTTGGCGTCCCCCACCCGGTTGGCGATGAAGACACAGATCGCCACGCCGAGAAGGCCGGAGATCGCCGGGGAGAGCCCTTCGCGGCGGACGAGCCGCACTCCGAAGACGAGGGCCGCGGCGGTGAGCGCGGCGACGATGGCGGCCGTGAGGCCGAAGAACGAGTTGACGGGGACGAACACGACGACCGGGACGGTCGAGTAGATCAGGCCGGAGACGCCGCCGATCTGTTCCAGCACCGTGGGGGCCGGCTCGAGGCCCGGTTCCTGCTCGACGTCGTGGTCGGCGGACTCGTCGTCCGACCTGCCGGTGTCACTCGTGGGTGTCACTCGTCGTCGCTGCCCTGCAGCTCGTAGTAGGGGTTGTAGATCACCTTGTGGCCGTCCTGCAGGGCGAGTCGGCCCCGCACGGTCACCTTGCGGCCGGGTTCGATGCCGGCGATGCGATTGCGGCCCAGCCACTTCAGCATGACGATGTCGGAGCCGTCGAAGAACTCCGCCTTCACGCCGGCCTTGGCCGTGCGTGAACAGGTCTCCACCGCGCGCAGCTCGCCGTGCATGGTGACCTCCTCGCCGCGGGTGCAGTCCGACGCGCGTTGTGCGCCCGTCGCCTTCGACTCCTCGGCGATTCGCTCCGCGTCGACGTCCCCGAGGTCTTCGGTGAGTCGGCGGGTCAGTCGCTTGAGATAACCAGCTGTGGGCATCCCAACCTCCCAATGGATTTCAACCGGCGCCAGGGCTTCCGCCGTAGCGTCCGTGGCCACCGAACGAATGATCGGTGGCTGTCCGCCAGCGTAGACCCGGCACCCTCCGGTGACAACGTGGACGACTGGGGCGCACCCGCAGTCCCGGGACACCCTAAGGGATGATCTCTGGGTGCCTCGCATCCGAATGACAGTTGATGCCGTCGTGGACAGTCCGCAAACACGAAAACCCACCGCGCTGGTGGTGATTCCCGGGACCGGTTCCGATGCCGACCACGTCACACGTGCCTTCGGTCACGCCGCCGCGACGCTCGGGGTGGAGCTGGTGGCACTCGAGCCGACGTCGGCTCTCGTCGACGGACACCGTCGAGGCCTCGACCGCGCGGCGGCCGAGCACGACTGCGTTCTGGTCGGAGGAGTGTCGATCGGCGCCGCGATCGCCCTCGAATGGGCCCTCGCCGACCACGTCGGACGTTGTGCGGGCGTGTTCGCGGCCCTACCGGCCTGGAGCGGGGACGCCGACTCCGCGCTCGCCGCCGCGAGCGCACGGGCGACCGCCGACGCGATGGAACGAAACGGACTGGAGGCGACGGTCGCCGAGATGGCGGCGAGCAGTCCGGACTGGCTGGCCGAGGAGCTGTCCCGTTCCTGGCGCAGACTGCACCCCGAGGTCATCGGTCAGCTGCGTGACGCGGCGCGCTACTGCGCCCCGACACCCGCACGGATAGCCGGGCTCACCGTTCCGCTGGCACTCGTCGCGGCGCCCGACGACGCGATCCATCCGATCGCCGTTGCCCGAGCCTGGGAGGACGCAGCACCGCATTCGGCGCTGGTCGAGGTCACCCTCGAGGGGTGGGGCCGTGATCCCGCGCTGCTCGGTGCGAGTTGCCTCGATGCATACCTACGCGTCGAGCCGTCGGCCGGGCCGCAGCGGGATCAGCGCCGACGGAAGAAGCGCTGCATCGCCGAGCCCGACGACGGCGGCAACGGAGCGTCGTCCTCGGGGTCCGGGTCGGCGGTGACCGACGGGTCGTCATGTCCACCCGACCCGCCCTCGGCCGGGGTCTCGGTGTAGGAGTTCTCGCCGTAGACGGTGGCGTGTGCGACCTGGTCCAGTGCTCCCCCGGCAACCCCGTCCGATTCGTCGGCGGCCGGGACCTCGGGGGCGGGCGCCTGGGCCTGCGACGCGGCCCCTGCCTCCGCCTCCGCCTCGGCGAAGATCTGCTGTTGCGCGGCGGCCACCTGGTCGGCGAGCACCGGCGGCAGCACGATCGGGAGGGGTTCGCGCGGCGGGTGCGGCTCGGAACCGCGACGCACGACGGTCTCGGCCAGCACGGCCCGGCTCAGGCGCGCGAGATCCTCGGCGCTCTCCGACGGACCGCTGCCGACACAGCGCACGAGCCACCGCGGGCCGTCGACGCCGATGAAGCGGTGCGTGCCGCCCTCGACCTCGGCCACGACCTCACGGCCCCAGTGGCCGTCCTCGATGCTGGTGGCCGCACCGCCGTCGCGCAGCGACTCGGCCAGTTCGCGGACCACCTCACGCCACATCCCCGGCGACTTGGGCGCCGCGAAGGCACTCACCGAGATCCGGCCGATCGGGGTGACCAGGTAGACGTTCTGGGGCTGGTGGGTCTCCGACATCTCGACGGTCACCTGCCCGCCCTCGACCACCGGCACGAGCACGGAACCCAGGTCGAGATGGGAGTTCTCCAGCTCGCTCGTCTCCGTCGCGAGGGCGTCGATGTCGTAGGGGCCCAGTGCCTGTCCGACCCGCAGTTCGTCCGAACCGTTATTCGTCATCGCCTACTCCTCGTTGATCCGCATTCGTGTTGAAGATTAATCGACGCGGGGGCAGACGACGCCCGGCGTGTCGCGCTCAGCCCAGGACGGCGTGGCCGCCGCTGGACCCGTATCCGCCGTCGCCGCGGCTGGTGTCGTCGAGTTCGTCGACCTCCACGAAGTCGGGCAGCTCGACGCGCTGCACGATCAGCTGCGCGATCCGGTCACCGCGCGAGATGGTGATGGACTGCTCGGGGTCGAGATTGATCAGGCAGACCTTGATCTCCCCGCGATACCCCGCGTCGATCGTGCCGGGCGTGTTCACGATGGACAGGCCGGCGCGGGCGGCCAGCCCGGAGCGCGGATGGATCAGCCCGACGGTGCCGAACGGCAGCGCGATCGCGATCCCGGTGCCGACCAGCTGCCGGCGTCCCGCGGGCAGCTCCAGGTCGATCGTCGAGCACAGGTCGACGCCCGCATCCCCGGGATGAGCCCGGGTGGGCAACGGCAGATCGGGGTCGAGTCGACGGACCGCGATGGGCGGCAGAGGGGGGAGATCTGGGGTCACGCACGCAGACTACGCTGGTCAACGTGACCGCACCTCAATCGCCTGACAACACCGGCGGCACGTCGGAGAATCCGGCGACGCGCCGCGACTCCGGGTCCGCGGACCTGTTCGACGAGCGCCTGCACGTGCCGTGGTGGTGGTGGCTGGCCGCCGCCGTCGTGACCGGCGTGGTGGGCTACGAGATCCAGTTGTCCGCCCACGGCAGCAAGTGGAGCGTGATCGGCTATGTCGTCACCGCCATCCTCGGTGTCCTGGTGCTGTGGTCGATGGGCCGCACCCGCGTCCGGGTGACCGCCGACCGCGAACTGCAGGCGCATCGTGCGCGTCTGCCGCGGGCCGTCGTCGCGCGCGGCGCCTCGATCCCGGCGACCGCCAAGAGCGCCGCCCTCGGCCGGCAGCTCGACCCCGCCGCCTACCTGGTGCACCGCTTCTGGGTGAAAACCATGGTCCTCATCGTCCTCGACGATCCCGACGACCCGACCCCGTACTGGCTGGTGTCCACCCGTCGCCCGGCCGAGCTGCTGGCAGCGCTCGACATCCCGGACGCCGCCGCGGATCGCCCGTCGACGACCGCCTGACGACACCGGGACGTCACACCGGACACGACGAAGGGGCCGCGCCTGATGGCGCGGCCCCTTCTTCGTCAGGCCCTGTCTGTCAGGGACTCGTCGTGCTCATCCGCGGGTGATCCGCGGAACTCACGCGCAGTCGACGCAGATCAGCGAGTTGCCGTTCTCCTCGGCCAACCGGCTACGGTGGTAGACGAGAAAGCAGCTGGTACAAGTGAATTCGTCGGCCTGCTTCGGGATGACCCGGACCGACAGTTCTTCACCGGAGAGATCGGCCCCGGGCAGTTCGAAGGACTCCGCGGTGTCGCTCTCGTCGACGTCGACCGCCGCGGACTGCGCCTCGCTCCGACGGGCCTTCAGCTCCTCGAGCGAGTCTTCGTTGAGGTCCTCGGCCTCGGTGCGTCGTGGCGCGTCGTAATCAGTAGCCATTGTGTGCCTTACTTGTTGCGAGTGTGAGGGGGCGCTCTCGGTTCCGGCTCGGCCGTCACCAGGGGTGTGCGCACGACTCCGCCGGGATTGTCTAGCCGGTGGGGTCACTACAACACCGGCTCGAGCGCAATTCGTTCCCGAGAATCCGGCGTATTGTGTGACTTCGGTCACGGTTCGATGTCGGCTGCACCCCGAGTCTGGAAGCGCGAGCGCCCGAAGAATAGACCACGTCCAGTCAATCGTCAATGCGGCACCGCGAATTTGTCCGAAATCGGGCGTTTGACGCAGGTCGGGCCCGTAGGAGAGGTCACGACACGGCACCGGCGGCGAGGCTCGCACCCGCGGCGCGATCGACCCTCTAGAGTGTTGCGGAGATCGCGCGGGGCGTCGTTCCCGGTGCAGTACACCCGCTCGTGAGTTTCCCCAGTGAGGAGTCGTTCCACGGTGGTCTCGAAGATTACGACCGGCTACCCGACCGACGAACAGGGCCGCCCGTACCCGCGCCGCCGGTATGCCCCGGCGATCATCACGGTGGTGGTCCTCATGGTCCTCGGCGTGATCGTCTGGGCGGTCGTGCTCGGCAGCGACGACAGCGAATCGGTTCCCACGGCTTGTAATCAGCCGTCCCCGGCAACCGCCACGGAGGCCGGCGCGCCGGAGCCGGCGGAGCCGCCGGCCCTCACCCCGGTCCCCCGCGACGAGATGCTGGAGGTCGCACCCGCCGCCCTGTCGACCTTCCAGGTCCGCGTCCTCAACGCCTCCGAGGAACGAGGCGCTGCCCGATCGGTGTCCGAGGACCTCGCGGCCCAGGGCTTCACGCCGGCCGTCGACACCCCGTTCGCCGACGATCCCGTCTACGTCAACCGGGATCTCAACTGCGTCGCGCAGATCCGGTTCGGTCCTGCGGGCCGCGCCTCCGCCGCGGCCGCCTGGCTGGCGTTCCCCTGCGCGCAGCTCGTCGACGACGGACGCCGGGGTACCGCGGTCGACGTCGCACTCGGTACCTACCACTCGGGTGGTGAGCTCTCCCAGGACGCGCAGGCGGCGCTCGAGGCGCTGCGGTCGGCCGATCCCACCAACCCCGAGACCGGTGCCGATCCCGCCCTGGTGAAGGCGGTCCACTCGGCCCCGTGCTGAGTTCGTCCTAGACCAGCGGTTCCCGCGCCCCGACCTCGTCCAGCAGTCCGAGGAACTCGTCGGCGATACCCGGTGCGACGGCCACGGTGATGTGCCCCTCGTCCGCCCGGGAGTCCGGCGGCGGGGTCACCACGACCGCACCCGCCTCGGCGGCGATGAGACCGCCCGCAGCCCAGTCCCAGGGACTCAGGCCGTGTTCGTAATGGGCGTCGACCGCGCCGGAGGCCACCATGCACAGATCGAGCGCCGCGGCACCGATCCGCCGGATGTCCCGCACCTTCGGGAGCAGCTCCGCGACGATCCGTCCCTGCGCGCGCCGACGGTCGGCTGCGTAACCGAAACCCGTTGCCACGAGGGCGAGTTCCGCACGGTCGACAGGATTGCAGCGCAGCGGCACTCGGTCGCCGTCACCGTCGGCGACCCAGGCACCGCCGCCCAGAGCGGCCCCGTAGACGACCTCGCGCGCCACGTCGACGACGACACCGGCGACCGAGCGGCCGTCGACCTGCGCCGCCAGCGACACCGCATAGGCGGGGACGCCGTACATGAAGTTGACCGTGCCGTCGATGGGGTCGACCACCCAGCGCACACCGGACGGGACGGCACGACTCCCGCCGTGCTCCTCCCCCAGGACCTCGTCGTCGGGCCTCGCCTGGTGCAGGAGCTGCCGGATGAGGCGTTCGGTCTCGGTGTCGGCGACGGTGACCGGATCGGTTTCCGTCGACTTCGTCGACACCGGGCTCACCGTCGACTTGGTCGACACCGGGTTAAGTGCCGGTGTCGCACCGAACAATTCGGGTCGGCGGCGTCGCACGTGGGCGGCCGCCTCCTGCGCCACGTCCACCGCGATGGCGGCCAGTTCGTCCACCGGAATTGTCTGATCCACGTGTTCCATGTCAGCACATCGGCGGCCGGGACCGCGCACCGGTGAGGCGAAGCAACGCATCTGGAGGGATGCCGCGCGTGCGGCGGCGGGCGCCGATAGCCTGATGTCGATCACCGCCGGCCGCCGAAGGGGACTCCGCCATGACCGACACGCCCGCCACCGACAGCTCGCCGACCCCCAGGAATCCGGGCTTCGGCGTCGACGTCGGCGGCTCCGGGATCAAGGGCGGCATCGTGGATCTCGACACCGGCGAACTCGTCGGCGAGCGATTCAAGGTGCTCACCCCGCAGCCGGCCACCCCGGAGGCGGTCGCCGCCGCGGTCGCCGAGGTCGTCGCCCACTTCGACTGGGCCGGTCCGGTCGGCATCACCCTGCCGGGCGTGGTCACCGAGGGCATCATGCGGACCGCCGCGAACATCGACAAGGCGTGGATCGGCACCGACGTCTACGAGCTGTTCAGCCGCCACCTCGGCGGGCGCGCGGTCTCGGTGCTCAACGACGCCGACGCGGCCGGGATGGCCGAGGACGCCTACGGCGCGGGCAAGGGCGTCGACGGCGTGGTGATGCTGCTGACGTTCGGCACCGGCATCGGCTCGGCGATCCTCATCAACGGCAACCTCGTGCCCAACACCGAGCTGGGTCACATGCAGGTCGGCAAGAAGGAGGCCGAGCACCAGGCGTCGTCGCGGATCAAGGAGGAGAAGGACTGGTCCTACGAGAAATGGACCGAGAAGGTGTCCGACGTCCTCAAGGCCTACGAGGCGCTGTTCTGGCCCAAGCTGTTCATCGCCGGCGGCGGCATCAGCCGCAAGGCCGACAAGTGGATTCCCCTGCTCACCAACAAGACCCCGGTCGTGCCCGCCACGCTGCTGAACACCGCCGGTATCGTGGGCGCGGCGATGGCGGTCTCACAGGGCATCAAAACCTAGGCCGCCGCGTCGATTGACCAGGGCTTTGTCACATCGGGCGAGCCGATGTCGTTACAATGGTCGTCACCGGTCATCTGAACCGAGAAACCAAGCCCTTGTCCACGGCGGCTCGTGCTGCCGTGTCACGTCTCACGGGACCCGACAAAGACTCCGCTGAAGAGAAGTTCGAAAGGTTGTACGTGGCAGCCATCAAGACCCGCCAGGGGGACGCCGAGGCCGACGAGACCCAGTCGACCACCGCCTCGACCGAAACCCCGGCCAAGCGGACCGCCAAGAAGGCTGCGAAGAAGACCGCTGCCAAGAAGGCGCCCGCGAAGAAGGCAGCAGCGAAGAAGGCCACCAAGAAGGCAGCCCCCAAGAAGGCAGCCAAGAAGGCCACTTCCGCCGAGGGTGTCGCCGACGCCGAGCCCGATGACCCGAACTCGATCGACGACATCGACGTCGCCGACGGCGAGCTCGAGGACGTGGAGATCGACGACATCGAGGTCGACGACGAGGACGAGACCGAGGACTCCGACGACGCGGACGAGTCCGAGGAGGCCGAGGCGGCACCCGCCGGCGCCAAGACCGCGGCAAAGGAGCCGACCAAGACCGACGCCGCCGCCAAGTCCGGTGACTTCGTCTGGGACGAAGAGGAGTCGGAGGCACTCCGCCAGGCCCGCAAGGACGCCGAGCTCACCGCTTCCGCCGACAGCGTGCGCGCCTACCTCAAGCAGATCGGCAAGGTCGCCCTCCTCAACGCCGAAGAGGAGGTCGAGCTCGCCAAGCGCATCGAGGCCGGCCTGTTCGCCACCGAGCGTCTCCGTCGGATGATGGATTCCGGCGAGAAGATCAGCACCGCGCAGAAGCGCGACCTGAACTGGATCTCCCGCGACGGCAACCGCGCCAAGAACCACCTGCTCGAGGCGAACCTCCGACTCGTCGTCTCGCTGGCCAAGCGGTACACCGGCCGCGGCATGGCGTTCCTGGATCTGATCCAGGAGGGCAACCTCGGTCTGATCCGCGCGGTCGAGAAGTTCGACTACACCAAGGGTTACAAGTTCTCGACGTACGCCACCTGGTGGATCCGTCAGGCGATCACCCGGGCCATGGCCGACCAGGCCCGCACGATCCGTATCCCGGTGCACATGGTCGAGGTCATCAACAAGCTCGGTCGCATCCAGCGCGAACTCCTCCAGGACCTCGGCCGCGAGCCGACTCCCGAGGAACTCGCCAAGGAGATGGACATCACCCCGGAGAAGGTGCTGGAGATCCAGCAGTACGCCCGGGAGCCCATCTCGCTGGACCAGACCATCGGCGACGAGGGCGACAGCCAGCTCGGCGACTTCATCGAGGACTCCGAGGCGGTCGTCGCGGTCGACGCGGTGAGCTTCACCCTCCTGCAGGATCAGCTGCAGTCGGTCCTCGAGACGCTGTCCGAGCGAGAGGCGGGCGTGGTGCGTCTGCGCTTCGGTCTCACCGACGGCCAGCCCCGCACCCTCGACGAGATCGGTCAGGTCTACGGCGTCACGCGTGAGCGCATCCGTCAGATCGAGTCCAAGACGATGTCGAAGCTGCGCCACCCGTCGCGGTCGCAGGTTCTCCGGGATTACCTGGACTAGTTCCGCACTCCGGAAAACCGGTCGCCGACCCCGGACGGCTGATTCCGGGAGACGTTGTCGGATTGTTGCCTGGGGTTAACGGTGAGTGACGACACACCGATAGCACCTGCCGGAACAATACGAAGCCGCCGAGCGTCTGACAGAGTGAGGTTTGACGCATCGCCCGGATGTGTCGGCTCGAAGGGAAGGCGTCCGGACACCGGCGCCGGACCGGGACGGAGGAACAATGACTGACATCGCCACCACCACAGCCCCGATCTACCTACCGCTCACCGCCGCCGATCGCTGTGATCGCTGCGGTGCCGCAGCCAAGGTACGTGCCGTCCTGCCCAAGGGCGGCGAGCTTCTCTTCTGCCGTCATCACTTCAACGAGCACGAAGCCCGACTGGTGGAGCTCAGCGCCACCGTGGTCGAAGCCGAGGGCGAACTGGTCTGACACTCGTCATGGCCTGACGGGCGAGCCACAGACGATGAGAGAACCCGGCCGGAACATCCGGCCGGGTTCTCTCATGTTCGGGTCCCCGAGGGCGCTCAGCGCCACGTCCGCAGCGCGGCGATACGTTCTTTGAGCTGCTCGGCGGTGGCCATCGCGGTCGGCGGACCACCCAGCCGGGTTCGGAGCTCGTTGTGCACCATGCCGTGGGGCTTCCCGGTGCGGTGGTGGTGCATGGCGACCAGGGTGTTGAGTTCCTTGCGCAGCGCGTGCAGGTTCTCCCCGGTGGTACCGGGCGCACGACCGGGATCAGGGGTTTCCGACTTGGGCTCGGCCGCCGGGGTCGACCGGGCGACGACCTGTTCGGCCTGGCGCTTCTGCAGCAGAGCGCGCACCTGATCGGCGTCGAGGAGTCCGGGCAGGCCGAGGTAGTCCGATTCCTCATCGCTGCCGGCGAAGGTGGCGGTGCCGAACGACGCTCCGTCGAAGATCACCTGGTCGAGTTCGGCGTCGGCGTGCAGCGACTGGAACGCCGGCTCGTCCTCCCCCGGTTCGTCCTTCTGCTTGTTCGCGTCGATGAGCAGCTGGTCGTCGAGGCCGTCGCTCTCGCGGTGCGGCTTGCCGAGGACGTGGTCGCGCTGAGCCTCCATCTGGCTGGCGAGGTCGAGCAGCACGGGAACCGACGGCAGGAACACGCTCGCGGTCTCGCCGGGGCGCCGCGATCGCACGAAGCGACCGATCGCCTGCGCGAAGAACAGCGGGGTCGACGAGCTGGTGGCGTAGACGCCGACCGCGAGCCGCGGCACGTCGACGCCCTCGGACACCATGCGCACCGCGATCATCCACTCGTCTTTCGACGCGGAGAACTCGGCGATCCGGGAGGAGGACTTGGGGTCGTCGGAGAGGACCAGAGTCGGTTGCTTGCCGGTGATGGCGGTGAGCAGTTCGGCGTAGTCGCGGGCGGTCGACTGGTCGGTCGCGATGACCAGGCCGCCGGCATCGGGCATCCCGCTGGCACGCAGCTGGCCGAGTCGGGTGTGCGCGGCGGTGAGGACCGCCGGAATCCAATCACCGTGCGGGTCGAGGGCGGTCCGCCAGGCGCGCGCGGTGTGCTCGGCCGACAACGGCTCACCGAGACGCGCGGTGAACTCCTCGCCGGCGCTGGTCCGCCAGCACGCCTCGCCGGAGTACGCCAGGAACACCACCGGACGGACGACGCCGTCCTTCAGCGCGTCGGCGTAGCCGTAGGTGTGGTCGGCCTTGGAGCGCTGGTGTCCGCCGGCCTCGGCCTCGTAGACGACGAACGGGATCGGCGAGTCGTCGGAGCGGAACGGCGTACCGGTGAGCAGCAGGCGGCGTTCCGCGTCGTCGAAGGCCTCGCGGATCGCATCACCCCACGACTTGGCGTCGCCGCCGTGGTGGATCTCGTCGAGGATGACCAGGGTGCGGCGGTTCTCGGTGCGGACCCGGTGCTTGGTCGGGTGCGCGGCCACCTGGGCGTAGGTGAGGACGACGCCGTTGTAGTCGGAGCTGGTCTGTCCGGCCGAGTTCGAGAAGTGCGAGTCCAGGGCGATACCCACGCGCGCGGCCGCCTCGGCCCACTGGTGCTTGAGGTGCTCGGTGGGTGCCACGACGGTGATCTGTTCGACAGTCCGATCGTCGAGCAGTTCGCGGGCGACACGCAGGCCGAACGTCGTCTTGCCGGCGCCGGGCGTCGCCACCGCGAGGAAGTCCTTCGGCCTGCGCGTCAGGTACTTGGTCAGCGCACGGCGCTGCCAGGCACGGAGCGACCCGAGATTGGGAGCGGCGGTTCCCGACGCATCGGCACTGCTGGTGGAGGGTTCGGCGGACGTCACGTGTGTGTTGCTCCTGACGGCGTACGGATTCCCTACCGGGCATGAAATGACCCCTCGCGTTGGGAGGACCCGCGCCGAAGGGGACCCGGCAATCGTACCGCCGGGCCGCCCCCGCACCCGCATCGCGACACCCCCTCGCCGCGGCTCGCCGACACCGACGCGGGCATCACCGTGTGGTCGCTCCGAACGACGCGCCTGGTGACCCGGGTACCCTTTACGGCCTTCGATCGGGGATATTGAACTCATCACAACGCGAAAGAGGAATCCGGTGCCACTGACCGACGACGCGACGTCGCCGGTGACTGCCGTGCGCCCGAATCCGTCGAGCGCGGTGACCGCACCGCTCGACACGACGATCCGGACGCCGCGCCGGCCGGCCCCGCTCGCCGGTGACACCGACGTCCCCGGCGTCACCGCACCCGCCTCCCGTGACGTCGCGGTCGTGCACGACCGGCCGGAGAAGCCCGAGGGAGTCGACGAGCCCGTCCCGGCGAACGGCGCGAAGGCGGCTTCGGATTCGGACGACGCCGAGAACGAACCCGGTCCCCCGGTCCTACCCAACATGCACCGGGTGGTGTGGCGGACGATCGTGAAGTCCTGGGACGACGGGATCATCGGCTGGGCGGCGCAGGCCGCGTTCTGGCAGGCGCTTTCGCTGCCCCCGCTGCTGCTCGGGCTCCTCGGCTCGGTCGGTTACGTCGCGGGCTGGTTCGGACCCGGCACCGTCGACATCGTCTACGACCGCATCATCGAGTTCGCGCAGCGCACCTTCACCGAGACGGTCGTCGACGACCTGATCACCCCGACCGTGGACAGCGTCCTGGGACGGGGCCGCATCGGACTCATGTCGGTCGGCTTCATCCTGTCGCTGTGGGCCGGCTCGTCGGCGATGTCGTGTTTCATCGCCTCCATCGCCAAGGCGCACGATCAGCACGAGGTCCGGCATCCGGTGTGGCAGCGGTTCTTCGCGCTGTTCCTCTACGTCGGCTTCCTGTTCGTGGCGGTGTTCCTGCTGCCGCTGGTCGCACTCGGACCGAACTATCTGCGGGCGATCGTCCCGGAGTCGTGGGGGTCGTTCGTGACCACACTCATCGACTTCGGCTATTTCCCGTTCGTCGCGGTGCTCCTGCTGTTCGTGCTCACCACGCTCTACCACCTGGCCCTGCCCAATCCGCTGCCGTGGCACCGGCTCATCGGCGGCGCGATCGTCGCGGGCGTGTTCTTCTGGGTCGCCAGCTATGTGCTGCGCATCTACCTGACGAAGATCACCGAGGCGGGCGTGTCCTACGGGGCGCTGGCGACACCGATCGCCTTCCTGCTGTTCACCTTCTCGCTCGGCTTCGGCATCGTCATCGGGGCCGAGTTCAACGCGGCGGTGCAACAGTTCTGGCCGGCCAAGGCGTCCACGACGACCCAGGTCCGGCACTGGGTCAACTCGCAGACCTCCGACTTCACCGGCCAGCTCAAGACGATTCCCGACCGGTTGTCGTCGGGACCGATCCGACGTCCCACGCGCGACCGCGAGAGCGACTGACCGGTCCCGGCGACCCCCTCGCTACTTGCGCAGCTTGGCGTAGATCTTCTTGCACTTCGGGCACACCGGCGAACCCGGCTTGGCCGCACGGGTCACCGGGAAGGTCTCGCCGCAGAGCGCGACCACATGGCTGCCCATCACGGCGCTCTCCGCGATCTTGTCCTTCTTGACGTAGTGGAAGAACTTGGGCCGGTCGTCGTCACTGCTGTCGGTGGCGTCGGCGTCGGACCTCTCGTCGGTCTCGGTGTCGGTCCACTCGTCGAGATCGGGGCGTTCGATGGTTTCAGTTGCCATTGCTCTATTGTGCGTCACCGGGGAACCCGAAGCACAGGCTGCTCCGCGGCAGCCGTCAGGTGCCCGGAATCCGTCAGTGCAATGAGCAACCGAAAGTGGGACAGTGGAGAGGGTGTTCGAACAAAGGGATTCCATGGGCGCGACCGGCCGTCAGCCGCACGACCACCACGAGGACTCGAGACGATTCGGCAGGTCGGAACACCCGGCCGTGCCCGCCGAGACCTTCCTGATCACCGACGCCCAGGACTCGCTCGAAGCGCAGCAGAAGGCCCGGGTCCGCAAGTACCTGATCATGATGGCATTCCGCGTCCCCGCACTGATAGTCGCCGGCATCGCCTACTCGATCACCGGCTCCGGACTCCTCGCCCTGGCCATCGTCGCCATCTCCATCCCGCTGCCGTGGATGGCCGTGCTGATCGCCAACGACCGCCCGCCCCGCAAGCGCGGCGAGGTACCGCACTATAAGTACGGCGCCGACCATCACGTCGTCGGCCCGCCCGCCCTCTCGCACACCGATCAGCAACTCGACCGGGGAACCGTCGAGGGGCACGTCGTCGATCCCGACGACTGACGCGCTCGCGGTTCCCCCGAGTTCGACATCTCAGCAACTTCTCAGCCGCTCCTGCGAATCGGCGAAAGTCTTCGCAGGTCACCAAGCCTCCTTCGGGTTTGCGCCGAATGACTTTCGGGAACTATCGCCATCACATGGACGTTGGACCCAGTGAACGCATTCAAGTCAGGAGGCCGCATGTCACGCTCGACAGTTGCACGTTCGACCCCGACCACAGGTTTCGCCGATCCCGCCGCCCCGGGCACCCGCCCGGCGATGACGGAGCAGGATCTCGACGCCCAGTCGCCGGCCGCGGACCTCGTCCGCGTCTACCTCAACGGGATCGGACGCACCGCTCTCCTCAACGCAGAGCAGGAGGTCGAACTCGCCAAGCAGATCGAGGCCGGCCTCTACGCCAAGCACGTCCTGGCAACCAAGAAGCGCCTCTCGGCCACCAAGAAGCGTGACCTGGCGACCATCGTCCGCGAGGGTGAGGCGGCACGCGCCCACCTGCTCGAGGCGAATCTCCGTCTCGTCGTCTCGCTGGCCAAGCGTTACACCGGTCGCGGCATGCCGCTCCTGGATCTCATCCAGGAGGGCAACCTGGGTCTGATCCGCGCCATGGAGAAGTTCGACTACGCCAAGGGCTTCAAGTTCTCGACGTACGCCACATGGTGGATTCGTCAGGCCATCACCCGCGGCATGGCCGACCAGAGCCGCACGATCCGGCTCCCCGTCCATCTCGTCGAGCAGGTGAACAAGCTCGCCCGCATCAAGCGTGAGCTCCACCAGCAGCTCGGCCGCGAGGCCACCGACGAGGAACTGGCCAACGAGTCGGGCATCCCGGCCGAGAAGATCGCCGACCTCCTCGACCACAGCCGCGACCCGGTGAGCCTCGACATGCCGGTCGGCAGTGACGAGGAGGCGCCGCTGGGCGACTTCATCGAGGACGCCGAGGCCACCTCCGCCGAGAACGCCGTCATCGCCGGTCTCCTGCACTCCGACATCCGGGCGGTCCTCGCAACCCTCGACGAGCGTGAGCAGCAGGTCATCCGGATGCGCTACGGCCTCGACGACGGCCAGCCGCGCACCCTCGATCAGATCGGCCGCATGTTCGGACTGTCGCGCGAGCGCGTGCGTCAGATCGAGCGCGAGGTCATGGGCAAGCTGCGCGCCGGCGATCGTGCCGAGCGCCTGCGCGCCTACGCCAGCTGACGCTTCCGGTCTCCTAGCTGAGCCGTCTCGGTCCGGTGTCCCGTCTTCCGGGCACCGGGCCGACTCGTATCTGGGCGTTGAGCACCGAGGCGCCCTCGACCGACACGAGGATCGGGTCGCAGAGCACGTCGCGCACCTCGGGGATGTCGTCGACGAGTGTGGAGATCCGCAGCAACAGGTCGACGAGTGCCTCCTTGTCGGCCGGTTCCTCACCTCGATACCCGGAGAGGAGCGGCGCCGAACGCGGTTCGTCGATCAGTTCACGGGCGTCGGGTTCGGTGAGCGGGATCGCCCGGTAGCCGTGGTCCCCGAGCAGGTCGAAGGTCCGCCCGGACAACCCGAACGAGATCACCGACCCGAACGACTCGTCGTCGCGGACGCGGATGACCGTGCCGACGCCCTTCGGGGCCATCTTCTGGACATGCAGGACGTGATCGCCGGTGAGTTCGCTCAGCTCGGCGAACGCGTTGACGACCGCCGTCGCGTCGGGCAGGTCGAGCCGGGCACCCTCACGGTCGAGACGACCCCGCCACTTGGGCGAGGTGGCCTTCACCGCCACCGGGAAGCCGAGTTCCCGCGCTGCGGCCGACGCCTCGTGCATCGTCCTGACCTCACGGAACGGGACGACCGAGACGCCGTACCAGCGCAGCAGTCTCGCCGACTCGACCTGGCCGAGGAGACGGTCCGACGACTGCCCGTCCGAGTCCATCGCCTCGCGGACGTACATACGGGCCGCCTCGGGGTCGGTGCCCTCGGCCCGGTGGATCGCCGACTCCGGCCGCAACTTCCACTTCGCGTACTGCCACGCACGGGCCAATGACGCCGCGGCGCGCTCCGGGCTGGCATATGACGGGATGGACCCGCGTTCGGGCATACCGTTCGGGCCGGGTTTGGTGAGACCCGGCGGGATGCCGTCGACGGCGAGGAACGTCGTGACGATCGGCTTCTCGCCATCGGCACCCGGCGTGTTGGCCGCGGCCATGAGTGCGCGGGCGTGCCAGTCGGCGTCCACCGCCACCGGCGGCACGAAGACGACGATGATCGCGTCCACGCCGGTGTCGGTCATGGCCGCCGAGACGGCATCTTCGAACAGTTCCTCCGACGCCCCCGCACCGAGGTCGATGTTGTCGACGACCTCGAGGCCGCCGTTGCGTGCCTGGTCGGCGGCGAGACTGCCCAGCACCGACGAGTTGCCGATGATCCGCACGCGGGGTCCGCGCGGTAGCGGCTGATAGGCGAACAACGCCGCGCAGTCGAACAACTCGGGGATCGTCTCGACCTGGATGACACCGGCCTGTTCGAGCATCATGCGCGCGATCTGGTCGTCGAAGTTGGCCGTCGACCGGGCCGCACGGACCGGGCTCATCGCTCCCCTGCCCGACTTCACCGCGACGATCGGCTTGGCCCGCGACACCCGCCGCGAGATGCGCGCGAACTTGCGCGGGTTACCGAAGCTCTCCAGGTAGAGCAGGATCACGTCGGTCGAGGCGTCGCTGTCCCAGTACTGCAGCAGGTCGTTGCCGGAGACGTCGGCACGGTTGCCCGCCGAGACGAAGGTCGACAACCCGATCTGCCGCCGGGCAGCGGTGTCGAGGATCGCGATGCCCAGCGCACCGGACTGGCAGAAGAACCCGACCCGGCCGGCAGCCGGGATCCGCGGTGCAAGTGTGGCGTTGAGCGCGATCCCGGCGTCGTTGTTGGCCACGCCGAGCGCGTTCGGCCCGACGAGCCGCATGCCGTGTTCGCGGACCTGCGCGACGAGGCGACGCTCGTTCTCGAGGCCCTCCTCCTCGCCGGAGTCACCGAAACCCGCCGACACGACGACCAGCGTCCGCACACCCTTCACCAGACAGTCGTCGAGGACGTCGTCGACCCGGGACGCCGGGACCGCGACCACCGCGAGATCCACCGGGTCCGGGATGTCACGCACCGTCTCGTAGGCACGGATGCCGCGGACCGACGGCGGCCGTTCGCGGGTTCGCTTCCGGCTCGGGCTCGTCATGCGACCGAGCCGCTGCGCGTCGATACCGGGCTCCTCCTCGACGCGGGCCGGTCCGTTCACCGGGAAGACCGGACCGGTGAACCCGCCGGCGATGATGTTGGCCAGCAACGCGTTGCCGACCTTGTTCGGATCGGTCGACGCACCGATGACCGCGACCGAGGTGGGGCGCAGCAGGTTCGCGACGCTGCGGGCCTCCGACGCGTTCTCGCGGGCGTTGCGCACCGACAGGAGCGCCTCGGTCGGGTCGATCAGGAACTCCACGTGCACCGTCGAGCCGTCGAAGCTGCGGGCGAGTTGGTAGCCGGCGTCGCGGAACACGGCGACCATGTTCGGGTTCTCGCTGAGCACCTCGGCCTCGAAGCGGGTGAAACCGTTCTCGGCCGCGGCGCCGGCGAGGTGTTCGAGCAGGATCGGTCCGAGACCGCGGCCCTGGTGTTCGTCGGCCACGACGAAGGCGACCTCGGCCGATTCCGGCTTGCCGTCGAAGGCGAGTCCCTCGTAGATGCCGACGGCGATGATCTCGCCGCCGAGCACCGCCACGATCGCCACGCGCTGCTGATGGTCGACGGTCGTCATCCGGGCGACCTCGCGGGGCGGCAGCGTCGGTGTCGGGCCGAAGTACCGCATGTAGCGGGTGCGTTCGGAGAGCTTGGAATGGAAGGCGACGATCCGCTCGGCGTCGTCGGGGACGATCGGACGCAGGTGCACGACCCCGCCGTCGGAGGCCAGCACGTCGGCGATCCAGTGTCGCGGATAGTCCCACGCGCCACGGGGTTCGGGCTGATCGGCCAGTGTTTCCGGCGTGGTCGGCGTTTGCTCTGGGGTGGACGACACGTCCTGATCAGTCACGGGGATCCTCCGGGTCGAGACCGTGCAGAGGGTACACCGCGCGGCGGGTCGCCAGGATCGCGCGATCGGTCTGTCGCTGTGCCGTTGCACTCACCCCCTCGAATGGCTCCTGACCCGCATCGCCGTCCCACGGCTGATAGTCGACGTCGCCGCCGTCGCCCATCACCCCGACCGGCGGCCGGGCATAGTCGGAGTGCACCTGGGTGGAGATCTGTTCGGCTGTGGCGCACCAGGATTCGTCGATGGTCGTGGTCGGGTCGATCTCCCGGTCGAGAGCGACGCCGAGCAGGTGGGTCCAGCTGCGCGGCACCACGTTGACGACGCCGTAGCCACCACCGCCGACCGCGATCCACCGTCCCTCACAGTATTTGTCGGCGAGATCACGCATCGCGATCATCGCCGCGCGCTGCCCCTCGACGGTGAGCGACAGGTCGGTGAGGGGATCGGCGCGATGACTGTCGGCGCCGCACTGACTGACGATGATCTGCGGTTTGAACCCGGCGATCAGTGACGGCACGACGGCATGGAATGCCCGCAGCCACAGGCGATCCTCGGTGTTGGGCATCAGCGCGAGGTTGACCGCACTCCCCTGCGCGTCGCCGTCGCCGACCTCGGTCGGCCAGCCCGTCCCCGGCCACAGCGTCGCGGGATGCTGGTGCAGCGAGACGGTCATCACGCGCGGGTCCGCCGCGAACTCCACCTGGACGCCGTCGCCGTGGTGGGCGTCGACGTCGATGTAGGCGATCCGGTCGAAGCCTTTGTCCAGCAGGTATCGGATCGCGATCGCGCAGTCGTTGTAGATGCAGAACCCGGCGGCCCGGGCCTTCATCGCGTGGTGCATGCCACCGCCGATGTTGACCGCGCGGGTCGCGGCACCCGACGCCACGGTCTGCGCGGCGGCGAGGGTACCGCCGACGAGGAGCCGGGCGGCCTCGTGCATCCCGGCGAACACCGGGTTGTCCGCGTCGCCCAGTCCGAACAGCCGCTCGAGCAGCGGACCCGACAGCGACGCGGTGCCGGAACCCACCGCGCGGACGGCGTCGATGTAGTCGCGGGTGTGCACCGCGGTGAGGGCGTCGTCGTCGATGGCCTGCGGCGGCACCGTCTCGACGTCGTCGAGCACCCCGAGGCTCTGGGCGAGGGTCATCGTCAGCGCGAGCCTCACGGGATTCATCGGGTGGGTGTGGGCCCACCGGTAGGACAGGAAGTCCTCGCTCCAGATGACGGCCGTCGTGGAAGTGTCGGTCACAGGTTCAGGCTAGTGGTTCACCTGGCGGGCGGGTGGACGATGTCGGTTCGACCACATGTGGGTACGGTCGGGGTCGTCGCCATGTGCCGCGGCCTCGTGAGAGGGCTGTCACCGTGGGCGAACAGGGTAATCTTGGCGGGGACGAAAGGGATTGGGCACAGTGAACGATCTGGTTGACACCACCGAGATGTATCTGCGGACGATCTACGACCTCGAGGAAGAGGGGATCGTGCCGCTGCGGGCGCGTATCGCCGAGCGCCTGGACCAAAGCGGCCCGACCGTCTCCCAGACCGTCGCCCGGATGGAACGCGACGGACTTCTGCGCGTCGCGGGCGACCGCCATCTCGAACTGACCGAGCGCGGCCGGTCGCTGGCCGTCGCGGTCATGCGCAAGCACCGCCTGGCCGAGCGGCTCCTGGTCGACGTCATCGGCATGCCCTGGGACCAGGTCCACGAGGAGGCCTGCCGCTGGGAGCACGTGATGAGCGAGAACGTCGAGCGTCGTCTGCTCGCCGTGCTCGAGTACCCGACGACCTCGCCCTACGGCAACCCGATCCCGGGTCTGGATCTGCTCGGCGTCGAGGTGTCCTCGACCGACGACGGTGCGACCCGGATCGCGGATCTGCCCGCAGGCGACACCGTGGCGGTCATCGTGCGGCGACTGTCCGAGCACGCACAGTCCGACGTGGGTCTCATCTCGCATCTGCGGGAGGCCGGCGTGGTTCCGAACGCCCGCGTGACCGTGACCAACGTCGCCGGCACCATCACGATCAACACCCCCGGACACGAGGGCCTGGAGCTCTCCGCCGACATGGCGCATTCGGTCTTCGTCGAGAAGGTCGTGGAGAAGGTCTGACGCGGCAGCGATCTGGCCCAACGAGGCCGGCACCACAAAATCTCGGAGATCACCCGGCGGCGCGCCGGGTGATCTCTGGCATCTGGACCCCGAGTTCCCGGGCGGTGCCGTAGGAACCGTCGATCATCTCCCACAGCATCGTCGGCCGGACGCCGGCCCGCAGGGCGGTGTCGAGGAGTCGGGCCAGGTTCGCGTCCGGGTCGGCTTCGAGGGCGACGTCGAGTGCGACTCCGGCGTACGCCCCTTCCCCGCCGATGTAGTGCAGATGTGCCAGGAGGGTGGCCGCTCCGGCACGGCCGGGTCCGGCCAGGCGGCGTGTGAGTTCTCGCCACACCGATTCGGCGTCTTCTCGTAGGTCGGTGACGGCGAGCGCCAGCGCGGCGTCGCGGACCTGAGGTCGTCGGACGGCCTGTTCCAGCACGGCGACCTCCGCGCAGTCCAGCGGTCCCCCGCCGTCGGCGACCGATCCGATCGTGAGGTCCAGCAGCTGCGCGTCGGACATCGCCCGCCCGAGTGGAACGACGCCGCGGGTGCAGTCCGGGCAGGGCCGTCCGGCGCTGCACTCCCCGGCGACCGGTTCGAGCATGGCCCGCATCTCCGACCGGCGCGGCAGGATGCGCCGGCCGGATTTCACCGCCTCGGCGATGGCGGTCGGACAGGTCTGCGGATCGTCGAGGACGCCCTCGCGGTCGTCGAGGACGTCGACCGACCACGCTTGCCCGTCGGGACACCAGATCACCGACCACGCCGCCCCGGCATCGAAGGCGGACAGAGCGAATCCGGCGGCGACACCCCCGATGGCGTCGAAGTGGCGGTCGGCGATCGCGAGCACCCGTCGATACCGAGGACTGTCCGCCGGATAGCGGTTGTCGGCGATGATCGCCACGACCTCGTCGGCGCCGTAGGAGTGGGTGATCGCCCCGAGTCCCGCGAGCACAGTGGACAGCTCGGATGTCGGTTCGCCGGCGTCGTCGAGGGCGAGATCGTGGCGCATGGTGGCCGAGATCCCCCGGTCGGGCGCGAAGGCGACCACGATGATCGAGCGTTCCGGGATGAAGCCGAGCAACGCCGGTATCGCCGTCAGCAGCGTCGTCGGGTCGATGGGGTCACGGACGGAACGGGAGGACGCGAAGGCGGGCATGCACGAAGCATCGGCCGCGTGAGGGCGCCTCGACGGCGCGCCGGCTGACCTGTGGACAACCGCGGCGGCCCGTCCACAGGCCGTGGTCGTCTCAGCCGAAGGCGGCCGACACCGCCTTGGTGAACAGCTCGTCGAGCGCAGCCGAATCCTCGGCGGGCACCGGACCTGCTGCGGGCCAACGATATTCGGCGTACACACGGACCCCGTCGCGCTGGCCTGTCAATGCGAGCGAGCTGGTGGTGACCGGTGCGGTACCACCGCCGGTGACGATGGTGCGGCGGATGGTCGCGGTCTCGACGCCGTCCCGTGCGGGCGGGGCGGGCAGGACCTCGGTGGTCACCGTCGACGACGCCCCGAAGGTGGTCGTCGTCAGTTCCGGGCACCTCTCGGCGCGCTGCACGACCTCGGCGAGCGGGGTGTCGACGTGGGCGACGACGATGGTCAGGGTCGAGCGTTCCGCGGTGCCGGGGCCGAGGAAGGCGACGGCGCCGTCGGCGGAGACCGGGGCAGGTGCGCAGTCGGCCGGTGAGACCTCGGTGTCGGCCCCCTGCCCCGGCGCCGGGCTGCCGGTCACGTCGGCCAGTGCGTTGGCCACCGCCTGGGGCGGGATCGGGCTCGCCGGTCCACCCGGGAAGTCCGAGGCCAGCACCGACCTCGACGAGAGGTCCGGGTTCGCCGACTGGGCGTCACCCGCGATCGAACACGCCGAGAGGACACCACCGGCGAAAAAGACGCAGGCGGCGGCCAGCACGAGCACGGGCAGGCGGCGTCCGGAGGACGTAGGGGGTGCAGCGGTTGCCGGGGTCACAGCGATCTACTGTGCCACCGCGAGAGCCCGCCCGTGCGGGTGACACACCCGACGAGGGAATCCCTGGCGCGGCTATGTCGTTACATATTCGGTGTCTCGCCGGACGCCGGTGCCCAACCGCGACCGGAGGTGCGAGACAATGGGACATATGACGAGAATCCGGCCGTGCTGTGTCACGGCCGCCACGTACAAGGAGGGATGACGTGGACGAGCAACCCGCGCGGAACGACGCGCTGTACGAACTCGCCTTTCCCGCTCCGAAGGTCACCCGCGCCGACGGCACGGGCCCCGTTCTGATCCATGCTCTCGAGGGGTTCGCCGACGCCGGCCACGCCGTCGCTCTCGCGGCCGCCCACCTCCGGGACAGCCTGGAGTCGGAACTGGTCGCGACGTTCTCGTCCGACGAGCTGATGGACTACCGCTCCCGCCGCCCGACGATCTCGTTCAGCGGTGAGACCTTCACCGAGGTCGAGATGCCGGCGCTGACCCTGCACGCGATCCGCGACAACTCGGGGAAGGGCTTCCTGCTGCTGGCCGGCGCCGAACCCGATCTGCGCTGGGAGCAGTTCGTCGACGCGGTGCGCCGCCTGTCCGACCGGCTGGGCGTCACCGATGTGATCGGACTCAACGCCATCCCGATGGCCGTGCCGCACACGCGTCCGCCGTCGATCACCGCGCACGGGAGCGACCCCGACGCCCTCGGCGACCTCCCGCGCTGGGGTTCGGCGATGAAGCTGCCCGCGAGCGCCTCGATGCTGCTCGAACTGCGGATGGGTGAGCACGACTACCGGGCCTCCGGCCTGTCGGTCCACGTGCCGCACTACCTGGCGCAGACCAACTACCCGGCGGCCTCTGCGCGACTGTTGTCCGCGGTCGCCGAACTGGCCGGTCTCGACCTGCCGCTCGCCGCGCTCGAGAGCGCCGCCGAGAAGGTGCGCGCCCAGGTCGACACCGAGGTCGAGGGCAACTCCGAGATCGAGTCGGTCGTCGCCGCATTGGAGACGCAGTACGACACCTTCACCCAGGCCGCCGAGGAGCGCGCGTCGCTGCTCGCCGCCGAGGAGTCGCTGCCCAGCGGCGACGAACTGGGCGCCGAACTCGAACGGTTCCTCGCCGAGCAGGCAGCCGAGCAGACCCCGAAGGACGATGAGCCCGGAGACGAGGGACCGCGATCGTCGATCTGACCGCGAGCCCGACGGCCCTGGTGCCCGTCGACGATGAGGACCAGGCGCTCGACACCTACACACAGTGGTGGACCGATCGTGGCCTCGACCTGTACGAACACCAGGAAGAGGCCCTGCTCGAGCTGCTCGCCGGCAGCCACGTCATCCTGGCGACCCCGACCGGTTCGGGCAAGTCGCTCGTGGCCGCCGGCGCACTGTATTTCGCGCGCTGCCGGGGCGAGCGGGCCTTCTACACCGCGCCGATCAAGGCCCTCGTCAGCGAGAAGTTCTTCGAACTGTGCGGGATGTTCGGCGCCGACCAGGTCGGTCTGCTGACCGGTGACGCGTCGGTCAACCCGGATGCGCCGATCGTCTGCGCCACCGCCGAGATCGTCGCGAACCTGGCCCTCGCCGCCGGTGGCGACAGCGACATCGGCACGCTCGTCGCCGACGAGTTCCACTACTACGGCGAACCCGACCGCGGCTGGGCGTGGCAGGTCCCGCTCATCGAGCTGCCCTCCACGCAGTTCCTGCTGATGTCGGCAACGCTCGGTGACGTCTCGTTCTTCGTCGACGATCTCGCGCGCCGCACCGGCCGCGACACGGTCGAGGTCACCGGCGCCCAGCGGCCCGTGCCGCTCGTCCACGACTATGCGATGACCCCGATCCACGAGACCATCGCCGATCTCGTCGACCGCGGTCGCGCCCCGATCTACGTGGTGCACTTCACCCAGGCCGCCGCGGTCGAACGCGCCCAGGCGCTCCTGAGCGTCAAGATCTGCGACAAGGAGGAGAAGGCCGCCATCGCCGAGGCGATCGGCGACTTCCGCTTCTCCACCGGCTTCGGCAACACCCTGTCGAAGCTGCTTCGCTCGGGTGTCGGCGTCCACCACGCCGGGATGCTCCCCCGCTACCGTCGCCTCGTCGAACGTCTTGCGCAGCAGGGACTCCTGAAGGTGATCGCCGGCACCGACACGCTGGGCGTGGGCATCAACGTGCCGATCCGCACGGTGCTGTTCGCCGGGTTGAGCAAGTACGACGGTCGCCGCGTCCGTCGCCTCCGGGCGCGGGAGTTCCATCAGATCGCGGGCCGCGCCGGCCGCGCCGGCTTCGACACCGTCGGGTATGTGGTGGCTCAGGCACCCGAGCACGACGTGGAGAACGCCCGCGCCGTCGCCAAGGCCGGCGACGATCCGAAGAAGCTGCGGAAACTGGTGCGCCGCAAGCCTCCCGAGGGATTCGTGTCGTGGGGCGAGAAGACCTTCACCCAGCTGATCGACGCGCCCGACGAGCCGCTGCGGTCGCACTTCCAGATGACCACCGCGATGCTGCTCGAGGTCCTCGGCCGTCCCGGCGACTGTTTCGCCGCCATCCGGCACCTGCTCGAGGACAACCACGAACCGCGAGATCGGCAGCTGCGCCACATCAAGCACACCATCGAGCTCTATCGCGGCCTGCGCGATGCCGGCATCGTCGTGCAGCTCGACCAACCGGACGAGACCGGCCGGCACATCGCGCTCAGCGTGGACATGCCGGAGAACTTCGCGCTGACCAACCCGCTGTCCGCGTTCGCGATGGCCACGTTCGAGATCCTCGACCCCGAATCCTCCACGTACGCCCTCGATGTCATCTCCGTTCTCGAGTCGACGCTGGAGAACCCGCGACCGTTGCTGCTCGCCCAGCGCAAGGTCGCCCGGGACGCCGCGATCGCCGAGATGAAGGCCGACGGCATCGAGTACGAGGAACGGATGACGCGGCTGGAGGACATTACCTGGCCGCAGCCGCTCTTCGAGGAGATCTTCGGCGCCTTCGAGATCTACCGGCGCGGTCACCCCTGGGTGGCGTCGTTCCCACCCAACCCGAAGTCGGTGCTCCGCGAGATGCTGGAGAAGGCGATGACCTTCACCGAGCTGATCTCCGCCTACGGTCTCGCCCGCAGCGAGGGCGTGGTGCTGCGCTACCTGTCCGACTGCTATCGGGTTCTCCGCCAGGGCGTTCCGACCAGTGCGGTGACGCCGGAGATCGAACAGATCGTGGCCGATCTCGGCACCATGGTCCGCGAGGTCGACTCGAGTCTCGTCGACGAGTGGGAGGCACTCGCCGCCCAGGCCGCGGAGGTCTGACCCTCACACCGGCGTGACGGCGCCGGTGTCGGCGACGATCTCCCCGATGATCGTCGCGAGCTGTCGATACGCGTCGTCGTGGCGTGCGGACCGGCGGAAGACGACCCCGATCCGCCGCCCCGGTCGCGGCGAGGCGAAGGTGGCGATCGCCAGGTCCCCCGAAGCCGTCTCCGACGCGACCGCCGTCTGCGGGATGAGGGTCACCCCGAGCCCGCCCACGACGCAGTGCACGGCCGTCGTCAGCGATGCCGCGCGCGTCTGCCCCAGGTCGGGCCGGACCCCAGCGAGAGCACACACCTCCAGCGCCTGGTCCCGCAGGCAGTGCCCCTCGTCGAGCAGCAGCAACGGCAGGTCGGCCAATGCGCTCGGGTCCACCCGTCGTTTGCCGGCAAGAGCGTGCCCGGCCGGCAGGGCGAGGACGAAATCCTCACGGTAGAGCGGTATCTCGGCGATTCCGGGCACGTCGAGCGGCAGCGCCAGGAGCGCCACGTCGAGCGTGCCGCCCCGCAGCTGTTCGACGAGCCGCCCGGTCTGTTCCTCGACGACGCGGGGCCGCAGGTCCGGAAGCCTCTCGGCGAGTCCGCGCAGCACCGCGGGCAGCACGTAGGGCGCGACCGTCGGGATGACTCCCAGCCGGATCGCCCCGTGCAGCGGCTGACCGGCACCCGCGGCCGCCGCGGTGAACTCGTCGACGGCGTCCACGGCCGCGATCGCCCGCGGCAGCAGTTCCTCGCCGTCCTGGGTCAGCAGCACCCGGCGCGTCGTCCGTTCGACGAGCGTCACCCCGAGACCCGTCTCGAGCGCCGACAGGGCCTGCGACAGCGACGGCTGGCTCACTCCCAGGTCCGCGGCGGCGGACCCGAAGTGTCTGCGCTGGGCGAGCGCCACGAACGCGCGCAGACCGGCGATGGTGGGCTGATAAGTTTTATCGGGCATGGCTATCAGTGTAGTGCTACTAATCACGTTTCGCTTTTGTCGAATTTCCGGCACGATAGTACTCGTACGTCGCGAAAGTCTTTCGCGCGCAATTCCGGTACACCCCCTCAGCTGAAGGAGCGATACATGGCCCTGCTCACCATCGGTGACCAGTTCCCCGCCTACAACCTCACCGCCGTGATCGGTGGCGACCTCAGCAAGGTCAACGCCCAGCAGCCCGATGACTACTTCACCACCGTCACCTCCGACGACCACCCCGGCCAGTGGCGCGTCGTCTTCTTCTGGCCGAAGGACTTCACCTTCGTGTGCCCGACCGAGATCGCCGCGTTCGGCAAGCTGAACGACGAGTTCGCCGATCGTGACACCCAGGTGCTCGGCGCCTCGGTCGACAACGAGTTCGTCCACTTCCAGTGGCGTGCACAGCACGAGGACCTGAAGACCCTGCCGTTCCCGATGATGAGCGATCTGAAGCGTGAGCTGGCCACCGCTGCAGGCGTTCTCAACGCCGACGGGGTCGCCGATCGCGCCACCTTCATCATCGACCCGAACAACGAGATCCAGTTCGTGTCGGTCACCGCCGGTTCCGTGGGCCGCAACGTCGACGAGGTGCTGCGCGTCCTCGACGCCCTGCAGTCCGACGAGCTGTGCGCCTGCAACTGGAAGAAGGGTGACCCGACGATCGACGCCGGCGAGCTCATGTCCTCGGGCGTCTAGAGAAGGAGATCAAGATGAGCATCGACAATCTCAAGGAAGCCCTTCCGGAGTACGCGAAGGACCTCAAGCTCAACCTCGGTTCGATCAGCCGCACCACCGCGCTGAACGAGGAGCAGCTGTGGGGAACCCTGCTGTCGACCGCCGCTGCCACCAAGAGCGCCAAGGTGCTCAGCGAGATCGCCGACGAGGCCGCTGACAACCTGTCGGCCGAGGCCTACAACGCCGCACTCGGTGCCGCGTCGATCATGGGTATGAACAACGTGTTCTACCGCGGTCGCGGCTTCCTCGACGGCAAGTACGACGACCTGCGTCCCGGCCTGCGGATGAACATCATCGGCAACCCGGGTGTCGACAAGGCCGCGTTCGAGCTGTGGTCGTTCGCCGTGTCCTCGATCAACGGCTGCGGACACTGCGTCGCCGCCCACGAGAACACCCTGCGTGAGGCCGGCGTCGACCGCGAGGCCATCTTCGAGGCCCTCAAGGTCGCCTCGATCGTGACCGGTGTGGCCCAGGCCATCGCCACCACCGAGGTGCTCGCGAACGCCTGATCCAGGCAACACGACGAAGCCCGGCTGCCTTTCGGCAGCCGGGCTTCGTGTTGTTCGACAGTGTTCGGGCCGTCAGCTCAGCGCGGCACGGATGCGGTCGGCCATCTCGCCGACCTCGTCGGTCGTCATGACGAACGAGGGCGAGATCTGCAGCGCACCCTGCCCGGCGGCGCGTGTGCTGACGCCGTGCTCACGCAGCTTCACCACCGTGGCCGGCGCCGTCGCCGGATCGGCGAGCTGCACCGCGGTGACCGCACCGAGCCCGGTGCGCACCTCGGCCACCGCGTCGAGGTCGGCCAGCGGGGACAGGGCCACCGCGAGGTCGCCCTCGAGTCGGGTGGCCTCCGCGAGCAGGTCCTCCCGGCGGATGATCTCGAGGTTGGCCAGTGCGGCGGCCGCGGCCGCGGCATGACCGCCGTAGGTGTAGCCGTGGCGCCACCAGACGCCGCCGGCGAAGAACGGTTCGGCGAGGCGCGGCGCGATGAAGACCGCACCCATCGGCACGTAGCCCGAGGTGAGCCCCTTGGCGGTGGTGATCATGTCCGGCTGCAGGTCGAAACGTGCCGAGGCGAACCACGAGTTGCCGGCGATACGGCCGAAGCCGGTGACGACCTCGTCGACGACGAACAGGATGTCGTGGTCGCGGCAGATCGCACGGACCTCGTCCAGGTATCCGGCCGGCGGCAGGTAGATGCCACCGGCGCCGATGATCGGCTCGCAGAAGAACGCGGCGATGTTCTCGGCGCCGACCCGCTCGATCAGACCGAGCAGGCTCTTCGCGTCATCCCAGTCGACGTTCTGCACGTCGTGCATGAGTTCGCCGTAGCCGTCGTGGTTGAGCGGGATGCCCGCCAGCGACGTACCGGCGGCGTGCATGCCGTGATAGGCCTTGGTGCGGCTGATGACGACGCGCTTGGCGGGCTTGCCCTGCTCCACCCAGTAGCGGCGGGCCAGCTTGACCGCGGTGTCGATCGAGTCGCTGCCGCCCGAGGTGAAGAAGATCTTCGACCCGGGCACCGGCGCGATCGCGGCGAGCTCGTCGGCGAGCTGCAGCGTGACGTCGCTCGCGATGTCCCCGAAGTTGGAGTAGTGCGCGATGGTGCCGAGCTGACGCGACACCGCGTCGGCGATCTCGGTACGCCCGTGGCCCACGTTGGTGAACCACAGACCGGCGGTCGCGTCGATGTATTCCTTGCCCTCGCGGTCCCAGATACGGGTCCCCTCACCCTTGGTCACGACGAAGGGGCCACTCGCGGTCACCGCACCCATGTCGGCGAAGCCGTGCCACAGAGCACCAGAAGTTTCAGACATGCCCACCATGATGCCGGGCGAGGTGAGCGCCCCCGGCATCGACCCATATCCTGGAGTCATCATGTCGGTCGAGTCCTCAGATCCAGCCCCGCGAGATCCTCAGCCCGGCATCTCCCGTTCCGAACTGCTGCGGTCGCTCGACGCGGTCGCGATCGTCGACGCCCACCGTCTGCGCCGCCGGGTCGACAAACTCGGCCGCACCCCCGATCCGCACAGATGGGAACAGCTCGTCGCCGACGTCGAGAAGGCCCGGCACCGCCTCGACCGTCGCCGGGCCACGGTGCCGGTGCTGCGCTTCCCCGACGAACTCCCCGTCTCGGCCGCCCGCGAGGAGATCGCCGCCGCGATCCGGGACCACCAGGTCGTGGTCGTGGCCGGTGAGACCGGTTCCGGCAAGACCACGCAGCTGCCGAAGATCTGCCTCGAACTCGGCCGGGGCATCCGCGGCACCATCGGCCACACGCAGCCGCGTCGTATCGCGGCGAGCTCGGTGGCCAAGCGCATCGCCGACGAGACCGACACCGAACTCGGTGACGCGGTCGGCTATTCGGTCCGGTTCACCGACCGCTCGGGCGCCGACACCCTGATCCGCGTGATGACCGACGGCATCCTGCTCCGCGAGATCGCCACCGATCCGATGCTGCGGCGCTACGACACCCTCATCATCGACGAGGCCCACGAGCGCAGCCTCAACATCGATTTCATCCTCGGCTATCTGCGACGGCTGCTACCGCAACGACCGGACCTGAAGGTGATCATCACCTCGGCGACGATCGAACCCGCCCGCTTCGCACGGCATTTCAGCACACCCGAGATGTCGGTCCCGGTCATCGAGGTGTCGGGTCGCACCTACCCCGTCGAGGTCCGTTACCGGCCGTTGAGTCTGCAGGAGCGCCCCGACAGCGGCGACGACACCGGCGGCGGCGAACACGCCGACCTCGACCAGATCCAGGGCATCGACGCCGCGATCGACGAACTGTGGGCCGGCGGCCGCGGCGACATCCTGGTCTTCCTCCCCACCGAACGCGACATCCGCGAGACCGCGGATGCGTTGAAGCGCCGGACGGGAACGGGCCGCAACGGCGGCGCGGAGATCGTCCCGCTGTTCGCGCGGTTGTCGATCGCCGACCAGCAGAAGGTCTTCGCCCCGTCGAACGGTCGCCGCATCGTGCTGGCCACCAACGTCGCCGAGACATCGGTGACGGTCCCCGGCATCCGCTACGTCATCGACACCGGCACCGCTCGTATCAGCCGGTACTCGACCCGCACCAAGGTCAATCGCCTTCCCATCGAACCGGTTTCGCAGGCCAGCGCCCGCCAGCGCGCCGGCCGGTGCGGTCGCGTCGCCCCCGGTGTGTGCATTCGGCTCTACAGCGAGAACGACTTCGACGCCCGGCCCGCGTTCACCGACCCGGAGATCCTGCGTACCAACCTCGCCGCCGTCATCCTCCAGATGACCTCGCTGAAACTCGGTGAGATCGCGGACTTCCCGTTCGTCCAGCCGCCCGACGAGCGCGCCATCCGCGACGGCATGGGCGTGCTCACCGAACTCGGGGCGATCACCGTGAGCCGTGAGGGCGGCCCGCCGCGCCTCACCCCCGTCGGGCGCTCGATGTCCCGGATCCCGGTGGATCCGCGGATCGCGCGGATGCTGATCGCGGGTCGCGAACTCGGCTGCCTCGACCACCTGCTGGTCATCGCCTCCGCGATGTCCCTGCCCGACCCCCGCGAGCGTCCGGCCGAACATCGCGAGGCCACCGACGCCTCGCACCGGCGCTTCGTCGTGCCGCAGTCGGACTTCCTGTCCTACGTCGAGCTGTGGCGCTACCTCGACGAACAGCGCAAGGAGCTGTCCAGCAGCAAGTTCCGTCGGATGTGCGAACGGGAGTTCCTGCACTTCCTGCGAATCCGGGAATGGCGGGACCTGCATCGCCAGCTCACCGAGATCGTCAAGGATCTCGACTGGCCGGTGAGTCCGGCCGGTTCCGACCTGCCCGAGGTCGACGCCGATGCGGTCCATCGCGCGATCCTGTCAGGACTGCTCTCCAACATCGCGGCGCGCAACACCGAGGGCCGCGAGTTCACCGGGGCGCGCAACACGACGCTGATGATCTTCCCGGCGTCCCCGCTCGCCAAGAAGCCGCCGCCGTTCATCATGGCCGCCGAGGTCCTCGAGACCTCGCGACTGTTCGCGCACACGGTCGCCGGCATCGACCCGCTGTGGGCGGAGAAGCTGGCCGGCGATCTGGTCAAGCGCACGCACAGCGAACCGCACTGGTCGTCCAAGCGCGGTGCCGCGATGGCCTACGAGCGGGTCACCCTCTACGGCGTCACCCTCGTCGCGCGTCGTCGCGTCGACTACGGCCCCATCGACCCGGTCGTCTCACGCGAACTGTTCATCCGCCACGCCCTCGTCGAGGGCGACTGGCGCACGCAGCACCCGTTCTTCGAACGCAACCGCGCACTGCTCGAGGCCGCCTCCGACGTCGAGAACCGTATGCGCACACGCGGACTGGTGATCACCGAGGACCAGCTGTTCGAGTTCTACGACAAGCGGGTGGGCGCCGAGGTCACCTCCGCACGGCACTTCGACACGTGGTGGAAGAAGGCGCGGCGCTCCGATGCGGCTCTGCTCGATCTCAAGCCGGAGGACGTCGCGGCGAGTACCGAAGCCGCCCCCACCGACTATCCGGGCGCCTGGCAGCAGGGCGACACCCGACTCGAACTCCGCTACCGGTTCGAGCCCGGCACCCCCGATGACGGTGTCACCGTGATGATCCCGCGCGCACTGCTCCCCCACGTGCGCCCGGCGGGTTTCGACTGGTCGGTGCCCGGCATGCGGACGGAACTGGCCACCGCACTGGTGAAGTCGTTGCCGAAGCAGCTACGCAAGTCGATGTCGCCGGCACAGCGTTTCGCCGAACTGGCACTGGCCCGCCTCACCCCACGGAGCGAGCCACTCACGGTCGGGCTCGCTCGCGAGCTCACCACGATCACGCAGATGACGGTCACCGCAGGCGATTTCGACGTCGACCGGATTCCGGCCCACCTACGGATGCATTTCGCGGTCGCCGACGACGCCGGGGAGATCACCGCGCGAGCCGATTCCATCGCCGAACTGCAGCGCGCGGCCACCCCGGCAGCGTCGAAGACGGTGAAGCGCACCCTGTATCGCGCCTGGACCGACGAGGGCATCGGCACTCTCGCCGCACAGCGGACCGTCGACATCGCCGGACAACGCCTCACCCGTTACCCGACCATCGACGCGATCACCGACGACGCCGGACGCACGCGCGGGGTGGTCGTGATCGACGCCGCGTCGGAGCAGACCCGTGATCGATTGGCGGCGAGAGGAATCGTCGCGCTCCTCGACCTGGCGATCCCGCCCCTGCACCGCCGCGTGGCCGGTTCCCTCGGGGCCGCGGGTCGACTCGCGCTGAGCCAGAGCCCCTACCCGGATCTCGATGCGTTGCTGGCCGACTGCACACGTCGCGCCATCCGCGATGTCGTGGCGGGCCTCGACGCCGGCACCCTGTCGGCGGTGCGCTCTCCCGAGACATTCCGCGTGCTCACCGAGAAGTTGCGTCCACGGATCACCGAGTCGGCACCGGACTACTTCTCTCTCGCCGTCGAATCCCTCGGTTGGGTGGCACCGGTCCGTGCCGCGATCGACCGACATGCCGGTTCACTCGCGGCCGATGACGTCGCCGAACAGCTGGACAATCTCGTCTTCGACGGATTCGTCGCCGCCACCGCACGACGACATCTGGAGAATGTGCCGCGCTACCTCGCGGCCGCCGAGGCCCGCCTGTCGGCGCTCCCCGCATCGGCGGCCCGGGATCAGGCCGGAGTAGCCGTCGTCGACCGGGTGACCGAGCGGTGGGCGCAACGACTGACTCAGGTGCCCGACCACCGGAAGGCGCACGTCAACGACGAGGCCCAGTGGCTCGTCGAGGAGCTGCGGGTGGGATTGTTCGCCGAACGGCTCGGCACCGCGTACCCGGTGTCGGAGAAGCGGGTCCTACGAACTCTTGACCGACTCGGCTGAGGCGGCTCGGAGGTCGTCGATCTCGCGCTGGAAGTCCTCGACGGAGTCGAACGAGCGATAGACCGACGCGAACCGCAGGTAGGCGACCTCGTCGAGGTCGCGCAGCGGCTTGAGGATCGCGAGACCGACCTCGTTGCTGGGGATCTCGGCCGATCCACTGGCACGTACGGTGTCCTCGACCTGCTGGGCGAGCTGCGCCAATGCGTCCTCGGCGACGTGGCGTCCCTGGCATGCGCGCCGGACGCCCCTCATCACCTTCTCGCGACTGAACGGTTCGGTGACGCCGTTGCGTTTGACCACCGCGAGCACCGCGCTCTCCACGGTCGAGAAGCGTCGCCCGCACTCCACGCAGGAGCGGCGGCGCCGGATGGCCTGCCCCTCATCAGCGACACGCGAGTCGATGACCTTGGTGTCGTCGTTCTTGCAGAAGGGGCAGCGCATCGTATCCTCACGCAGGTCACGGGACACTCTGGTGCAGCCGCGCCGCATGCCAGGCCGGTAGTCGGCCGGTCCCTGTGACATCGAGGATACCGCCCGTGCTCAGTGGTACCGGGGGGCGAGCAGCGGCTGACCGACGCGCAGCCCGCTCGACGGGAGGTCGTTCAGCTGGATGATCTCGTCGACGACCGCCTCACGCGGCATCTCGGGGGCGACGCGCGATGCGATGGTGCTCAGCGAGTCGCCCGACCGCACGTGTACGACCTCGGTGCCGACCGAAGAAGGTGTGACCGTCGCGGCGTAGTTCTGACCGACGACCGCGATGACCCACACGGCCAGAGCGAGCCCGACGCCGGCGAGAATTGCCGTCGCCGTGCGCCGACGCCGCCGGATGACGGCCGAGGGCGCGGTATGCGCAACACGCGAGACGGGTACGACCGGTGCACGACCCCGCATACCGACCGGCGAGGCGCACCGGGTGGAGGCGACCCGGCGGACCCGGACCGCCGACTCCGGCACCGGACGCCCGTCGACGGGCCGGCGGCCGTCGCCGCGGCGCATCGGGCGCGGACGCTCCAGGACGTCACCACGGACCGAATCGGTGGAGCGGTCGGGGTCGATGAGAGTGGCGGTGCGCATGATGCCCTCCGTGTTTCCGGTCGAACGCTTGTCCGTGCTCCGGCTGCGTCGTCGGCGTTCGAACTGTTCGATTGTCGATCATCTGTTCGATGAACTGATGTTCGATTTGTAGCACGGCACGCCGACACTTGTCTCGCAACACGTCGAACAAATGTTTGATGCGGTCGGCATTCTCGGCTAGGGTCGTCGTCAGACAAGCGATCTACCAGCACGTTCGGAATCGAGAGGAACCCGATCATGAGCGATGACGGCGGTAAGCGCACCGGAGCGCGGGGCGCCGACGAGCCCGTCGCCCCGGCAGACATGGCGGCGGCCGAGGCCTCGCTGACGCCGCGGCAGCGCGGAGTTCTCGAGGTGATCCGCAGATCCGTGCGCGAGCGCGGTTACCCGCCGAGCATCCGCGAGATCGGTGACGAGGTGGGTCTCACGTCGACCTCCTCCGTCGCCCACCAACTGCGGACGCTCGAACGCAAGGGCCTCCTCAAGCGCGACGCGAATCGTCCGCGAGCGGTCAACATCGCACCGAGTGAGCCGCCGACGCCCACCTCACCGACCGGTGGTGCGCTACCCGAGCCCACCTTCGTGCCGGTGCTCGGCCGGATCGCCGCAGGCGGCCCGATCCTCGCGGAAGAAGCCGTCGAGGACGTCTTCCCGCTCCCCCGCGAGCTCGTCGGCGAGGGTTCGCTGTTCCTGCTGAAGGTCGTCGGCGAGTCGATGATCGACGCCGCGATCTGCGACGGCGACTGGGTGGTCGTGCGCCAGCAGAACGTGGCCGACAACGGCGACATCGTGGCCGCGATGATCGACGGCGAGGCCACGGTCAAGACCTTCAAGCGCCAGAAGGGTCATGTCTGGCTGATGCCGCACAACGAGCTGTTCGACCCGATCCCGGGCGACGAGGCCGTGATCCTCGGCAAGGTCGTCACCGTGATGCGGCGTATCTGACCTCTTCGTTCTCGAGAACCGCGGCGGCAGCCGCGCGCGCCGCAGCCGGATCGGTGGTGGCGAGCGCGGCTGTCGCCGCGTTCTCGCAGGTCGACCGTGAGACGCCGCCGAGGCGGGCACCGACCGCGGCGGCCGCCACCGGAGCACTCGACAGCGAGGTGACACCCAACCCGACGAGCACACAGGCGAGGATCGGGTCCGCCGCGGCCTCGCCGCACACGCCCACCGGTTTCCCCTGGTCCCGTCCGGCCCGCGCGACCGTCGCGATGAGGTGCAGGACCGCCGGCTGCCACGGATCGGTCAGCGATGCGAGATCGGCCGACATCCGGTCGGCGGCCATCGTGTACTGCGTGAGGTCGTTGGTGCCGATCGAGACGAAGTCGACCTCGGCCAGGATCGCCGGCGCGAGGATCGCGGCGGCGGGGACCTCGATCATCACCCCGGCGACCAGTCCGCGTTCCCGTACCTGAGCGGCGAAGGCGGCCGCCTCGGCCGGTGAGGCGATCATCGGCGCCATGACCCAGGGGCTCGTCTCGGAACCCTCCGCGGCGCGCGCGATCGCGTCGAGCTGATGGGCACGGATCTCGGGGTGTGCCAAGGCGATCCGGTCGCCGCGCACACCGAGGGCCGGGTTGGCCTCCTCGGGCTGGTACACGAAGCGCAGCGGCTTGTCCGAGCCGGCGTCGAGGGTACGGATGACGACCTTGCGGCCGCCGAACGCGTCGAGCACCTCGCGATAGATGTCCGCCTGTTCCTCCACCGACGGCTCGTCGGCGCGTTCGAGGAAGGCCAGTTCGGTGCGGAACAGTCCGACGCCCTCCACCGGATGATCGGTGGCCGCACGGGCCGACGATCCGTCGGCGACGTTGGCCAGGATCGCCACCTCCACACCGTCGGCGGTGCGACCCGGGCCCGACCAGCCGGCGACCCGTGCGGCCTGACGCGTGTACTCGTCGACACGGGCCCGCGCGGCGGCGTTGTCGGGTTGCACGACGATCTCGCCTGTCGTGCCGTCCACGAGTATCACCGTGCCCGAGTCGATCCCGGCGAGACCGGGGACCGCGACGACACACGGGATGCCGAGCTGCCGGGCGATGATCGCGGTGTGGCTGGTGGGCCCGCCCAGGCGGGTGACCAGCGCGATGGTGGTGGCGGGATCGAGCCCCGCGGTGTCGGCGGGCGCGAGGTCGTCGGCGAGGAGGACCGAGGGCACGTCCGGCGTGGGCACGCCGGGCTCGGGGAGGCCCAGGAGTTCGGCGAGGACGCGGTCGCGGACGTCGTTGAGATCGGTGACGCGCTCGGCCATGAGCCCACCGAGCTTGGTGAACACGGCGGCGAACTGTTCGGTGGCGGCGACGGCGGCCGACGGCGCCGAGGCGCCCTTGGCGATCAGACCCGAGGCGGCACCGATCCAGCCGCGGTCCTCCGCGAGTCCGGCCGTTGCGGTGAGCACCTCGGCGGCGACGCCGGTGTTCTGCGATGCACGCTCACGTAGGCGCGCGGCGACCGCGGCCGCCGCGGCGGTGAACCGTTCGGCCTCGTCGGCGCGACGGTCCTCGGCGATCTCGACGCCTGCGCCCAGTGCCTCTGCGGAGTGGTCGGGTCGGCGTCCCGGCCAGAGTGCGGGCCCGAGAGCCACACCACCGACAACCGGCGTCCCCGTCAGAATCTGCGTCATGTGACCACGGTTACAAATTCTTCTTGACTTGTCAACACAAACAGGCGTAAACACAATTACTACAACACGCAAAGCCGCATGTTCCCACATTGGACGACCCGATCAGCGCCACGGGAACGATCAGAACGGAGCCGGTGTGTACGCCGAGGAGAGACAGCAGGCCATCGCCGAGGAGGTACGCGTCGCAGGACGCGCCTCGGTCGCCGAGCTCGCCGCGAAGTTCGACGTGACCAGTGAGACGGTCCGCCGCGACCTCGCGGTGCTCGAACGTGCCGGGCACCTGCAGCGAGTCCACGGCGGTGCCGTCCGCCCCGAGGTCCTGCGCGTGATCGGTGAACTCGGCATCGACGAGCGCGAGACGGAACAGACCGAGCAGAAGGCCGCGATCGGCCGTGCCGCGCTTCGTTTCCTCCCGCCCGACGGCGGATCGGTGCTCTTCGACGCCGGCACCACCACCTTCCGGGCCGCCGAGGCCATGCCGCGCGACCGCGATCTCACACTGATCACCAACAGCCTCCCGATCGCCGGGCTGCTCGCCGGACGCCATGCCGACGGTCTCCACTCCCTCGGCGGTCGCGTCCGCGGACTCACGCAGGCGACGGTCGGCGCCGAAACGGTCGCCGCGCTCGGCCGACTCCGCGTGACGACCGCGTTCATCGGCACCAACGGCCTGAGCGAGGCGCACGGTCTGTCCACCCCCGATCCCGACGAGGCGGCGGTGAAGGCGGCGATGGTCGCCGCAGCCCGCCGCGTCGTCGTCCTCGCCGACAGTTCGAAGATGGAGCGCGAGGAGCTGTCCGGTTTCGCCGGCATCGACGACATCGACGTTCTCATCACCGATTCCGGCATCGATCCGCAGTTCTCGGCCGCACTGTCCGCCCGCGGCGTCGAGGTCGTGATCGCGTGATCCTCACCGTCACCGCCAATCCCAGCGTCGACCGCACCCTCGAACTCGCCACCCCGCTGCGACGCGGCGAGGTCCAGCGGGCCGGCGTCGTCCGCGCCGAACCGGGCGGCAAGGGCGTCAACGTCGCCCGCACCGTCGCCGCCGCCGGTCTCTCGACACGGGCCCTGCTGCCCGCTCGCACCGGCGACCCCCTGCTCGCCGCGCTCGACGACCTCGGACTCCCCTACGACGCCGTCCCCGTCGACGGCGAGGTCCGTTCCAACGTCACCATCGCCGAATCCGACGGCACCACCACGAAGATCAACGCCCCGGGCGTGACCCTGACAGCAGCTCAGCTCGAGTCGCTGTCCACTCTGATCCGCACCCACGCGAACGGCGCGGAGTGGGTCACGCTGTGTGGATCACTTCCACCCGGCGTGCCGGAGCACTGGTACCGGACGGTCGCCGACGCGCTGGTCACCGCCGGATGCCGCGTGGCCGTGGACACCTCGGGAGCACCGTTGCGCGCAGCCGCGGCAGGACGTGTCGACCTGATCAAACCCAACGAGGACGAACTCGCCGAACTCACCGGCGCCGATGCCGCCGAGCTCCGTGATTCCCTGTCGCGCAACGATCTCCGGCCGGTCGTGACCGCCTCGCAGGCCCTTGTCGAGCAGATCGGCGGCAGCGTCCTGGCGACGCTGGGGGCGCGGGGCGCCGTCCTCGTCACCGCTGCGGGCACTTGGTGCGCGACCCCACCGCCGATCGTCCCGCGCAGCACCGTCGGCGCGGGCGACTCGTCCCTGGCCGGCTTCCTCATCGCCCAGACGCGCGGTGCGTCGGCTCCGGAATGTCTCCGCTCCGCCGTCGCCTACGGTTCGGCGGCCGCCGCGCTCGCCGGCACTGCCTCCCCCACTCCCGATCATCTCGACCTGTCCGGGGTCACGATCACGGAACTCTCCGGGGCCGGCCGATGAGATGAAGCCGATCCCGCGCCCACAGGACCCCCACAAACCCCCGACCCACATTGCCGAAGGACATCCCATGACCGAGCAGATCATCACCGCGCAGACGGTGAGTCTCGACGTCGACGCCGGCGCCGACCCCGCCGCCGTCATCACCACTCTCGCCGATGCTCTGGCCGCGGCCGGACGGACCACCGATCCCGCCGACCTGGCCCGGGCGGCACTCGAGCGAGAGGCCAAGTCCGCCACCGGACTACCCGGTGGCATCGCGATCCCGCACGCCCGCACCGCATCGGTGACGTCGGCGAGCCTCGCCATGGCGCGCCTGTCCCGCAAGGTCGACTTCGGCGCAGCCGACGGTCCGGCGGATCTCGTCTTCCTCATCGCCGCCCCCGAGGGCGGTGCGGCCGCGCACATGAAACTGCTGAGTTCCCTGGCGCGCTCGCTCGTCCGCCCCGACTTCGTGGCGAGCCTCCGCGAGGCCGAGACCGACGACCGCGTCATCGAACTGGTCACCGCGGCCATCGATCCCGACGCCGGGAAGGCCGCCACTCCCCCGGCAGCCCCGGCGGCGAGGGAGACCCCGGCCGCCACCGAGAAGCGCAGCGAGACGGTCTCCGAGAACCGGCCGCGCATCCTCGCGATCACCGCCTGCCCCACCGGGATCGCGCACACCTACATGGCCGCGGACGCACTGAAGTACGCTGCCGAACGGGCCGGGGTCGACTTCGCGGTGGAGACGCAGGGCTCCTCGGCCACCACACCGTTCGATCCCGAGGTCATCGCGTCCGCCGACGCCGTCATCTTCGCCACCGACATCGGGGTCAAGGGCAAGGGCCGCTTCCACGGCAAGCCGGTGATCGCCTCGGGCGTCAAGCGCGCCATCAACGAACCCGACACGATGATCGCCGAAGCCGTTGCGGCCGGACGGAATCCGGATGCGGCTCGCGTGACCGACGACGGCGGCACCGAGTCCGCCGAGGCGGGTTCATCCGGCGTCGGACTGGCCGGGCGCACCCGTCAGGCACTCATGACCGGTGTCAGCTACATGATCCCGTTCGTCGCGGCGGGCGGTCTGCTCATCGCGCTGGGCTTCCTGCTCGCGGGCTACGAGATCGCCAACAGCACGCTCGATGCCGGCGGTTCCCTCAACGACGCCGCCTTCATCGCCCTGAACAACAGCCTCTGGGATCTCCCCTCCGGGGGTCTCCTCCAGTACCTCGGCGCGGTCAGTTTCGCGATCGGGTCGGGGGTGATGGGACTCGCCGTCCCGGTCCTGGCCGGGTACATCTCCTTTGCGATCGCCGATCGTCCCGGCATCGCACCCGGTTTCGTCGCGGGCATCGTGTCCCTCGCAGTCGGCGCGAGCTTCATCGGCGCACTCATCGGCGGCCTCATCGCCGGTGCCGCGTGCCTGTGGATCTCGCGACTCCCCGTGCCGCAGTGGGCCCGTGGACTGATGCCCGTCGTGGTCATCCCGTTGTTCGGCAGCCTGATCGTCGGCGGTCTGCTCTACCTGGTTCTCGGCAAGCCGCTCGCCTGGCTGACCGAGCAGATGAACTCCGGACTCGAGAGCATGTCCGGCGGATCGGCCGTCGTCCTGGGCATCGTGCTCGGTCTGATGATGTGCTTCGACCTCGGCGGCCCGGTCAACAAGACCGCCTACCTGTTCGCCACCGCCGGTATCGCCGATGCCGCGACCGCCGGTCCCGCACAGTTCCAGATCATGGCCGCCGTCATGTGTGCCGGCATGGTCCCGCCGCTCTCCCTGGCGCTCGCAACGGTGTTGCGTCCCGGCCTGTTCACCGAACCCGAACGCGAGAACGGCAAGGCCGCATGGCTTCTCGGGGCGTCGTTCATCTCCGAGGGCGCCATCCCGTTCGCCGCGGCCGACCCGTTCCGAGTCATCCCGTCGATGATGGCCGGCGGCGCCCTGTCCGGCGCACTGATCATGGCATTCGGTGTCGAGCTCCGCGCCCCGCACGGCGGCATCTTCGTCTTCTTCGCCATGAACAGCTGGGTGCTGTTCCTCGTGGCCCTGCTCGCCGGCACCGTCCTGAGCGCGGTCGTGGTGATCGCGGCGAAGCAGTTCGGCCGGACCCGCGAGATCGCCGCGGCCGATCTCGAGGCCGTGGCAGCCTGAAGTCCAGACCCCGACGCGCGACCACATCGCCACGCACAACCACCAACCGACAAGCAATCGCCAACACAGGAGGCACCATGCCCAGCACCACCGTCACCGTCGGATCGGCCGTCGGCCTGCACGCCCGGCCGGCCACGATCATCGCCGAGGCCGTCGCCGACACCGGCAGCACCGTGACCCTCGGACTCGAGGGCGGCGACCCGGTCGACGCCGGTTCCGCGCTGATGATCATGACGCTCGGCGCCGAGAAGGGCACCCGGGTCGTGGTGACCGCCGAGGACCAGGCGGCGCTCGACAAGATCGTCACCCTCGTCGAAACCGACCTGGATGCCGACTGACAGCTAGACCTCGAGGTCCGCGATCTCGCCCGCGAAAGCGGCCGGGACGCGGACCTTCATGGTGGTACCCGACTCGGTGTGCTCGGAGGTGAGGACCTCGCCCTCGCTGTGGATCCGGGAGACGATGTCGCCGCGGGAGAACGGCACCTCGATGGTGAGCTCGACGTCTTCGCGGCCCACGAACTCGCGGACCCGGTCGAACAGTTCGGGCAGTCCCTCGCCGGTGCGTGCCGAGACGAACACCGCGTCGGCGCCGACCGCGCCGCGCAGCTCGGTGAGCCGGTTACCGTCGATCGCGTCGATCTTGTTGATCACCAGCAGTTCCGGCGGCGCCTCCGCCTTCTCCTCGGCGACGACCTCGCTGATGACCTGACGTACCGCCGAGATCTGTTCCATCGGGAACGGATCCGATCCGTCGACCACGTGCAGGAGCAGATCGGCGTCGACGACCTCCTCCAGCGTCGACCGGAACGCCTCGACGAGCTGGGTCGGCAGGTGGCGGACGAAACCGACCGTGTCGGTGAAGACCACGGCCCGCCCGTCGTCGAGGGTGGCCCGGCGCGTCGTCGGGTCGAGGGTCGCGAACAGCGCGTCCTGGACGAGCACACCGGCGCCGGTCATCGCGTTGACCAGGCTCGACTTGCCGGCGTTGGTGTAGCCGGCGACGGTGATCGACGGGATGGCCGAACGGTTGCGCGCCGCACGCTTGGTGGTGCGCGCCTTCTTCATGTCGCGGATCTCGCGGCGCAGCTTGGCCATCCGCTCACGGATGCGCCGGCGGTCGGTCTCGATCTTGGTCTCACCGGGCCCACGCAGACCCACACCGCCGTTGCTGCCGGCACGGCCACCGGCCTGCCGGGACATCGACTCACCCCAACCACGCAGGCGCGGCAGCATGTATTCCATCTGCGCCAGCGAGACCTGCGCCTTGCCCTCTCGGGACGTGGCGTGCTGGGCGAAGATGTCGAGGATCAGGGCGGTCCGGTCGATGACCTTGACCTTGACGACCTTCTCCAGCGCGGTCAGCTGGGCGGGCGTGAGCTCACCGTCGCAGATGACGGTGTCGGCCCCGGTCGCCAGGACGATCTCGCGGAGTTCCTCGGCCTTGCCGCTACCGATGTAGGTCGCCGAGTCCGGCTTCGAACGGCGCTGTATCAACGCGTCGAGCACCTGCGAACCGGCGGTCTCCGCCAGGGCGGCGAGCTCGGCCATGTTGGCCTCGGCCGACGCGGCGCTGCCCTCGGTCCAGACACCGACGAGGACCACCTTCTCGAGGCGGAGCTGCCGGTACTCGACCTCGGTGACGTCGGTGAGTTCGGTGGAGAGCCCGGCGACGCGCTGGAGTGACGCACGCTCGGAGAGTTGGAGTTCGCCGACGGTCGGATCGTCGTCGCGGTGGGGGTCACCGGGGCGATCGTCGAGGTCCGCGTCGGACAGGATCTGTGCTGATGATTCGGTCATACGGGGTCCATGGTCTCACGCCCCGCCCCCGCCGAGCACGTGATTATCGGCTCAGCGGTCCCAGCCCGGTCGCAGGACGCCGTCGGCGACCAGCATCGACGGGCCACGCAGGGTCGAGCCGTCGGTCCGGATCGTCACGGTGACCTCGCCGCCCGGGATGCCGATGCGCAGCTCGCCGGTGTCCTGGCCGCGCGCGTCGAGGGCGGCGCGCGTGGCCGCGACCAGGCCCGTTCCGCAGCTACGCGTCTCTCCGACGCCGCGTTCGAAGACCCGCATCCGCGCGTACAGACGTCCGTCGACGTCCTCGACCGGCGGGGTGAGCAGCTCGACGTTGGCCCCGTTCGGGAAGCCGTCGGCCTCGATGACCACGCCGGCGGTGAAGTCGACAGCCGCGAGGCCGTCGGCGGTGAGGTCGGCGACCACGCACGCCAGGTGCGGGTTCCCGACGTCGACCTTGACACCCGGATAGATGTCGTCGCCGATGCGCACGACCGAGGTGCCGTCGAGGCGGGCGACACCCGTCTCCACGGTGACCTCGGCGTGCACGTCGTCGAAGGAGTGGATGGTCACGGGCCGGGCTCCGGCACGCGAGCCCACGGTGAAGGTGTCGGTGTCGGTGAGTCCGGTCGCGCGGACGAAGTGGGCGAAGACCCGGACGCCGTTGCCGCACATCTCGGCGATCGAGCCGTCGCCGTTGCGGTAGTCCATGAACCAATCGTCGGCCGCGACGCCGTCCGGCAGTGCATCGAGGACGCCGCGTTCGACGAGCGCACCCGTGCGCGCCACGCGCAGCAGACCGTCGGCACCGATGCCCCGCTGCCGGTCGCACAGTGCCGCGACCATCTCGGCGTCGAGCGACAGCTCGGCGGCCGGATCGGCGAGCACGACGAAGTCGTTCTGGGTGCCGTGGCCCTTGACGAAGCGCAGACCCGTCTGATGAGAACTCACGCGCACCAGACTACTTCTCGCGCAGAGCGTCCGGCGCCGGTGACTTCAGACAGCGGCGGCGGCGAGGGCGCGGTCGGCGAGGTCGGGGGCGGCGGCGTCGAGCCAGACGGCGCGGTGATCGCGGCGGAACCACGACCGCTGCCTGCGCACGTACCGGCGGGTGCCGATGAAGGTGAGTTCCTCGGCCTGGGCCATGTCGTACTCACCGTCGAGGGCGGCGAGCACCTGCTTGTAGCCGATCGCCTGCGAGGCCGTGCGCCCCTCCCGCAGTCCGCCGGCGCACAGGGTCTCGACCTCGTCGGCCAGCCCGGTCTCGAACATCAGCCGGGTACGACGCGCGATCCGGTCGTCGAGTTCGGCGGTCTCCCGGTCGAGCGCGAGGATCACGGTCCCCCACCGGGGTTCGCCGATCGTCGGCTGCGACGCCGCGAACGGTTGCCCGGTCAGTTCTACGACCTCCAGTGCGCGGACGATGCGCCGGCCGTCGGTGTCGAGAATCGTTGCGGCCGCGGCGGGGTCGACCGACGCCAGCAGCCGGTGCATCTCGGCGACGCCGCGTTCGGCGAGCATCTCCTCGTACCGGCCGCGGACCTCGGGGTCGGTCGCCGGGAACTGCCAGTTGTCGAGCAGCCCCTGGACGTACATCATCGAACCGCCGACGATGACCGGGACGCGACCTGCGGCGAGGAGTCGCTCCACGTCGGCGGCCGCGGCCTGCTGGTACCGGGCGACGGTGGCCACCTCGGTCACGTCGAGGACGTCGATCTGGTGGTGCGGGATGCCGCGGCGTTCGGCGACCGGGACCTTGGCCGTGCCGATGTCCATGCCGCGGTACTGCTGCATCGCGTCGATGTTGACGATCTCCCCGCCCAGCCGCTCGGCCAGGTCGAGGGCGAGGTCGGACTTCCCGCACGCGGTCGGGCCGACGACCATGATCGGCCGCAGGGCCGGGTGGTCGCTCATGAACGGTCACCGGTGACGGTCCACGTGCCGACGACGTAGCCGACCCCGAACGGGGCTTCGGCGTACCTCGTCTTCGCGACGACGCCGGAACCGGAGTGGTCGACCGCGGCGGCGGCGACCTGCCATGCGACCCGGCCGCCGACTCCCTCCGTGTCGCAGGGCGCGTCGTCGAGGTCCAGGAGGGCAGCGGTGTCGGCGGCGGCGATCGCCGCGACGATCGAGTCGTTGAGGGCAACCGCGGAATCCCGTCGGCCACCGCCCGGCGCCTTGGGGGTCAGCGCGGTCGAGCCGTCGCCGACGACCAGGAGTCCGATCCGCTCCGGCGACTTCCTCAGCCGTGCGCCGAGATCCGCACCGATGACCGCGCACTCGGCTGGCGTCGTCGCCCGGCCGACGATCGACATGCTCGTCGGTCCCAGCGCCGCCCACTCACGCAGCCAGGCTCCGATCAGGGCGGACAGACTCATCCGACGACCGGTCCGATCGCTCACGCTCACCCGGACGTCGACCCCGTACCGGGCGAAACCGCCCGACCCCGACTCCTCCACCGGTCCGGTCACCGGGTCGTCGGAGGCGCCGACCACGACCCAGCGATCGATCCCGGTCGACGCCGCGTCGGCAAGGGCATCCCGCACCGCCGATCGCACGGGTTCGGTGTCGAACGCCGACGGACCGGCCAATTCGGGTACCAGCAACGGGGCACTCGGTACGAAGACGACGGCCGCAAGCACACCACGACGCTAGTCGAACCAGACATCGCGACCGACGCCCGAACCCCGACACGGATTCCGACAACTCGCCGCGCACGCCACATTCACGCGCCTGAACTGCTTGAATGGATCCGTACTGTCGGCTGTCGACGGGGCGTTACGATGCCCCGCGACAACCGACCCAGCGACCGGCAGCCGTGACGCGCGGCACCACTGAGCGGCAGGACATGTGCAGATGACCCACCCGACCGATCCCTCCACGGCCACCGAGGCGCCGCAGACGAGCACTCCGGTCCCGACGCCCGGCCCCAAACCCGGTCCGCGTCCCAAGCCGGGCCCACGACCCGGTCCGCACGAACCCGTCATCACGCACATCAGTGCCGGCGACCCGCACCGGTACGGTCGCATCGACTCCTCCGGTGTGGTGTGGCTCAAGACCGCCGACGGCGAGCGCGAGATCGGCCAGTGGCAGGCCGGCACCGTCGAAGAGGGTCTGGCCCACTTCGCGCGCCGCTTCGACGACCTCGCCACCGAGGTCGAGATCCTCGAGGAACGTCTCAGTGCACGGTCCGGTGACCCGCGCAAGGCCCAGGCAGCCGCCAAGCACCTGCTCGACGACCTGCCCGACGCCCACGTCATCGGCGATGTCGCCGCGCTACAGCGTCGACTGGAGGCCATCGTCGGTTCCGCCGACGAGGTCGCCGAGTCGCTGCGCGCCGAGCGTGAGAAGACCCGCGCCACCGCCATCGCCCGCAAGGAGACCCTTGCCACCGAGGCCGAACAGATCGGCGCCGAGGCCACCAACTGGAAGGGTGCCGGCGATCGACTCCGCGAGATCCTCGACGAGTGGAAGACCATCAAGGGTATCGATCGCAAGACCGATGACGCCCTGTGGAAGCGCTACGCGAAGGCACGCGATGCCTTCAACCGCCGCCGTGGTGCCCACTTCGCCGAGCTCGACCGCGAGCGCGCCGGGGCCAAGGAACGCAAGGAAGCGCTGATCGCCCGCGCCGAGGAACTGTCCTCGTCGACCGACTGGGGTCCCACCTCGGCCAGGTTCCGCGAACTCCTGGGTGAGTGGAAGGCCGCCGGCCGCGCGCCCCGCGACACCGACGAGGCACTCTGGCAGCGGTTCAAGGCCGCTCAGGACGTCTTCTTCAACGCCCGCAACGCCGCGACCTCCGAACGCGACGCCGAGTTCGCGGCCAACGCGACCGCCAAGATCGCGCTGCTCGAGGCCGCCGAGAAGGCCATCGACCCGGCCGCCGACCTCGACGCGGCGCGTCGTGAGTTCCGGGCGTTCCGCGACAAGTGGGACGAGATCGGCAAGGTCCCGCGCGATCAGATGCACTCGCTGGAGGGACGCGCACGAGCGATCGAGAAGCGCATCCGCGACGCCGAGGACGCCCAGTGGCAGCGCACCGACCCGGAGGCCCAGGCGCGTGCCGCCCAGTTCGCCGACCGCGCCGCGCAGTTCGAGGAGCAGGCCCGCAAGGCTGTGGAGAAGGGCAAGGACCGTGAGGCGGCGTCGCTGCGCGAGCAGGCCGCGCAGTGGCGCGAGTGGGCCGAGGCCGCCCACAGCGCCGTCACCGACCGCTGAGCGAACCCGCTACAACGACCCGAGGACCCCGGGCCGCCGACTACTTCGGCTGTTCGGGGTCCTTGTGGTAGAGCGCCGAGGCATAGGCTTCCTGCTCGGCAGCCTGGCGGCGACGCTCGGCCTCCATCGCCAGTTGGTAGGACGAGCGCGCCCACACCACGCGTGACCAGTGGAAGGTCAGGACGAAGACCGAGATCCAGCCGAGGACCAGTCCGATGCCCACACCCGACGGAGGCTCCACGCCACCGACGCCGGGGGTGTTGCGCGACCACCAGGCGAGCATTCCGGCCACGCAGGCGATCGCACAGCCGCACAAGGCGATCCACGCCAGAATCCACCGGCGGGTCAGCAGCGCGAGCATCGAGACCACGATGCCGAAGATCGCCACCAGGTAGACGAAGATCTTCGACACGATGGTGACTCGTTCGGCTGCGGCCTCCGGCGCGAAGGACAGCACCTCGAGGCCGGTGACCGAGCCGGTGTGCGGCAGGACCAGCGACACCATGGCCAGCAATACGGCGATGGCCACGACCACCGCGCGTGCGCCGGGGTCGATCTCACCGGCGACCTTGCGCTCGGCCTTCCTCAGGTCCTGTTCGTATTCCTTCAACGCGTCCCGGTCGGAAGCGCCGGGTGTGCGGTCCGGGTTCTCGGACATGTCATCGCCTCTTCTCACGAGTGGGTCTGGTGTGGCGCGCGCTCTAGCCGCAGGAGCCGCATCCGGCGGACGCGGGTGCAGCGGCGGTGGCGGGGGTGGGTACGGGGGGACCAATCGTCGGCAGGCCGAGGCCGACTCCGACGGGGGCGGTCGTGGGCGTGCGGCTCTGCTCGTGGGCGTCGCCGGCGCGCGTGCGGCGGTGCGAGAGCACCCCGGCGTCGGCGATCAGGTGGTGCGGCGCGGCCGCGGTGACCACGGTGTGGATCACGTCGCCGGGTCGGATGCCCGCGGTGTCGCCGGGCGCGAAGTGCACCAGGCGTCCGTCCCGCGCGCGACCGGTCATCCGCCGGGTCTCGGCGGACTTGCGTCCCTCGTCGGCGACGACGAGCAGTTCCACCTCGGTGCCGGTCAGGGATTCGTTCTCGGACAGGCAGATTCGTTCCTGCAGCGCGATGAGTCGCTGGTAGCGCTCACCGACGACGTCGGCGGGCACCTGGTCGGGCATCGTCGCGGCCGGGGTTCCCGGGCGCGGCGAGTACTGGAAGGTGAAGGCGCTGGAGAACCGGGCGCGTTCCACGACGTCGAGGGTCGCCTGGAAGTCCTCCTCGGTCTCCCCCGGGAACCCGACGATGATGTCGGTGGTGATCGCCGCATGAGGCATCGCCGCGCGGACCTTGTCGAGGATGCCGAGGAACCTGGTCTGGCGGTAGCTGCGTCGCATCGCCTTCAGGATGCGGTCGGAGCCGGACTGCAGCGGCATGTGCAGCTGCGGGCACACGTTGGGGGTCTCGGCCATTGCCTCGATGACGTCGTCGGTGAACTCGGCGGGATGCGGCGAGGTGAACCGGACCCGTTCGAGTCCTTCGATGTCGCCGCAGGCACGCAGCAGTTCGGCGAAGGCGCCGCGGTTGCGCGGCTGGTCCGGATCGGCGAAGGACATGCCATAGGCGTTGACGTTCTGACCGAGCAGCGTCACCTCGACGACACCCTGGTCGACGAGTGCCCGGACCTCGGCGAGCACGTCACCGGGTCGGCGGTCGACCTCCTTGCCGCGCAGCGACGGCACGATGCAGAAGGTGCAAGTGTTGTTGCAGCCCACCGACACCGACACCCAACCGGAGTAGGCCGAGTCGCGCTTGGCGGGCAGCGTCGACGGGAAGCGCTCCAGGGAGTCGAGGATCTCGACCTGCGCCTCCTCGTTGTGACGGGCACGGTCGAGCAGCGCCGGCAGCGAGCCGATGTTGTGGGTGCCGAACACGACGTCGACCCACGGCGCCTTGGCGATGACGGTGTCCTTGTCCTTCTGCGCGAGGCAACCGCCGACGGCGATCTGCATGCCGGGCCGCTGGGATTTCACCGGGGCCAGGTGCGACAGGTTGCCGTAGAGCTTGTTGTCGGCGTTCTCGCGGATGGCACACGTGTTGAACACCACCAGATCGGCGTCGTCGTCCTCGCCGGCACGCACATAACCCGCGTCCTCGAGGAGCCCGGAGATGCGTTCGGAGTCGTGGACGTTCATCTGGCAGCCGTAGGTTCGAACCTGGTAGCTGCGGGGTGCTTGATCGCCGAGGGGGCCTGGGGCTGATGCAGCCTGGTCAGGCCGATCCGACAACTCGATACTCACTCCTACCAGGGTACGGTGCCGACGCAAATCGCCGACGTTGCGTGACCGGTACCGCTCCTCGGCACGAATTTGGTTAGGGTTCTCCAATGACCGTTTCGCCGAGCAAGTCCGCGGACCCCGGGTCCCAGCCGATGATCGCGATGCGCGGGGTGCAGAAGCACTTCGGTTCGCTGCACGTCCTCAAGGACATCGACCTCGAGGTTCCCGCCGGACAGGTGGTCGTGGTCCTCGGTCCGTCCGGATCGGGCAAGTCCACTCTCTGCCGGACGATCAACCGCCTCGAACCGATCGACGAGGGTGAGATCCGGGTCGAGGGTCAGCTCCTGCCCGCCGAGGGCAAGGACCTCGCTCGACTCCGCGCCGACGTCGGCATGGTGTTCCAGTCCTTCAATCTGTTCTCCCACAAGACGATCCTCGAGAACGTCACCCTCGCACCGACGAAGGTGCGCAAGAAGTCCAAGGCCGACGCCGGCAAGCGGGCGCTGGAACTGCTCGAGCGGGTCGGCATCGCCAGCCAGAAGGACAAGTACCCCGCCCAGCTGTCCGGCGGCCAGCAACAGCGCGTCGCCATCGCCCGCTCCCTCGCCATGGATCCGAAGGTCATGTTGTTCGACGAGCCGACCTCGGCGCTCGACCCCGAGATGGTCAACGAGGTCCTCGACGTCATGGTCGCCCTGGCCAAAGAGGGCATGACGATGCTCGTGGTCACCCACGAGATGGGCTTCGCCCGCAAGGCCGCCGACCGGGTGATCTTCATGGCCGACGGCGCGATCATCGAGGACGCCGAACCCGACACCTTCTTCACCGACCCCAAGACCGACCGAGCACGCGATTTCCTCGGCAAGATCCTGGGGCACTGAGATGCGGATGAGTCAGGAAACACACCGAGTACGCCCGCAGGTGTCCCGATGGCGTGGCGCCGGACTGGTCGTCGTGATCGGGGCACTGCTGGCCGGACTCCTGTCGGGCTGCGGCAGCACCGAACCCCGCAACCTGCTCAGCTCGATCCGTGACGGAGCGGTCGTCCTGGGCGTCAAGTTCGACCAGCCCGGCCTCGGCCTGTACGAGCCGGACGGCAACGTCACCGGCTTCGACGCGTCGGTCGCCACCTACGTGGTCAACTCCATCGCGGACGACCTCGGCGTCGATCACCCGGAGATCACCTGGCGCGAGACGCCGTCGGCCCGCCGCGAGGCGATGATCGACAACGGCGAGGTCGACCTGATCGCCGCCACCTACTCGATCAACGCCAGCCGTTCCAAGAAGGTGTCGTTCGGCGGCCCCTACCTGCAGACCTACCAGGGCCTGATGGTGCGTGACGACGACAACTCGATCTCCGAGCTGGCCGACCTCGACAACGGAAAGAAGCTCTGTTCGGTCACCGGCTCGACGTCGGCGCAGAACGTGAAGGCGCAGCTGCCGACCGTGCAGCTGCAGGAGTACGACTCCTACTCGGCCTGCGTCGAGGCGCTCCGCCGCGGCAAGGTCGACGCGCTGACGACCGACGAGGCGATCCTCGCCGGCTACTCCAACTTCTGGAAGGACGAGTTCAAGCTCGTCGAGATGACGTACCTCAAGGACGCGTGCGTCAAGGACGCGCTGAAGACGGCGGGCAGCCCGTTCTCGACCGAACGCTACGGCGTGGGTGTCGCACTCGGCGACACCGCCGCGGTCGAGGCGATCAACAAGGCCCTCGACACCATGCTGACCCCGGCCGAGGGCATCGAGTCGCCCTGGAACGCCGACCTCCGCGAAGCACTCGGCAACGAGTACGTGGACGAGATCATCGCCCGCGCGGACCGTCCCGGTTCCAAGTTCCCCTACCTGCCGGACCCCGGTGACCTCGAGTTCCTCGATTCACCGTCCACGCCGTGCCCGCCCGGACTCGAGTGAGAGGAGTAATCGATGAATGACGCCTCTCTGTGGGAGAGCATGGGCCCCCAGCTGTGGCCCGCCTTCTGGGTGACCATCCAGTTGACCTTCTATTCGGCGATCGGCTCGCTGGTCTGGGGCACGATCCTCGCCGCGATGCGGGTGTCCCCCGTCCCGGTGATGCGCGCCTTCGCCGGGGTCTACGTCAACGTCGTCCGCAACACCCCGTTGACGCTCGTCGTGCTGTTCTGCGCGATCGGCCTGTACCAGAACCTGGGGCTGACCTTCGCGCCGACGATCAAGTCCAACAATTTCTGGCTCGCGGTGCTCGCGTTCGTCCTCTACACGTCGACGTTCGTCTGTGAGACGCAGCGCTCCGGCTTCAACACCGTGCCCCTCGGGCAGGCGGAGGCAGCGCGGTCGCTGGGCATGCCCTTCACCCAGGTGTTCGGGATCATCGTGCTGCCGCAGGCCATCCGAGCGGTCATCGGCCCGATGGGCAGCGTGCTGATCGCGCTGACGAAGAACACCACGGTCGCCTCGGTCATCGGCGTCGCCGAGGCCGCGGCCCTCATGAAGACCGAGATCGAGACCTTCTCCGACCAGCTGTTCGTGATCTTCGGCGTCATCGCCGTGGGCTTCATGATCATCACCCTCACCGAGGGAGCCGTCTTCGGCTACCTCGCCAAGCGACTGGCGGTGAAACGATGAGCGCCGAATCGACTGTCCTGTACGACGCCCCCGGCCCACGCGCACGAACCCGGAACCGCCTGACAGCGATCCTGTTCATCGCGATCCTCGCGGCGATCGCGATCTACGTGATCACCGTGCTCGCTGCCAACGAGCAGTTCACCGGCGAGAAGTGGAGCCCGTTCGTCACCTGGTCCACCTGGACCGGCTACATCCTGCCCGGCCTGTGGCGCACGCTCGCGGCGGCCGCCGTCTCGATCGTGCTGTCGCTGATCCTCGGTGCCGTCCTCGGCATCGGCCGGCTGTCGGATCATCTCTGGGTGCGTGCCATCTCAGGCGTGTTCGTCGAGGTGTTCCGCGCGATCCCGGTGCTGATCCTGATGGTGTTCACCTGGTTCTTGTTCGCCATCTACGGCATCTTCCCGTCGTCGATGCTGGCGTTCGCCGCCGTGGTCACCGGCCTCACGCTCTACAACGGGTCGGTGATGGCCGAGATCCTGCGCTCGGGCATCAACTCGCTGCCGAAGGGCCAGACCGAGGCGTCGATGGCGCTGGGTCTGCGGAAGAGCCAGATGATGAGGATCGTGCTGCTCCCCCAGGCGATCACCGCGATGATGCCGGCACTGATCTCGCAGATGGTGGTGGCCCTGAAGGACAGCGCGCTCGGATACATCATCGGCTACTCGGAGGTCGTGCGCAGCGGTCTGCTGTCGGCCTCGCGCTACGGCAACTACATCCCGGCGCTGATCGTGGTGGCGATCATCATGATCCTCATCAACTTCGGGCTGTCGAACCTGGCGACCTACGTCGAACGACGGCTGCGTCAGGGGCGTCGGGCGACCGAGCCCGCGGACCCGGAGAAGACCGAGCAGGCCGCGTCGGAGAACCTGCTCTGATCCGAGTGATCCCGTGACGGGGAGGCGTCAGGCGTCGTCCAACGCGCCGAGCGCCTCCCCCACCACGTCGAAGGCCAGCGACTGCGAATAACCGCGCCGCACAAGGAATGCGACCAGCCGGCGCAGCGTCTTCTCGCGCTCGGCACGATCGGCGACGACGCGTTCGACGACCGACGGCGTCAGTTTTCGCTCGACGAGTCCCGCCGCGACCCCGCGTTCGTCATCGGGATCGATGTCGGCCAGGGTCTCGGCGATGATCGACTCCGAGATCCCCTTGGTGCGCAGTTCGTGACGGAGCGCCACACGTCCCTTACCCGAGTTCAGGTGTCGGGAACGCACCCACTCCGCGGCGAAATCGGTGTCGTCGAGCAGCTGGTGCTTGTCGAGCCGTGCCATCACCTCGTCGACGGTGTCGGCGTCGAATCCCTTGCGGGTCAACCTCTCCCGCATCTCGTGCCGTGAACGCGCACGGACCCCGAGCAGCCGCAGTGCGGAGTCCCATGCACTGGGTCCCTTTTTCTGCGTCCGCTCGGGGTCCGTCCGTTCGGGGCTTGATGCCTCGTTCATATCGGATCAGGCGGGACCGATCAGAATTCGACTGGCGCCGGGGCGACGTCGTCGGCGTCGACGGTGGCGCCGACGCCGAGCTTCTCCTTGATCTTCTTCTCGATTTCGTCGCGGATGTCGAGGTTCTCGAGCAGGAACTTGCGGGCGTTCTCCTTGCCCTGGCCGAGCTGATCGCCCTCGTAGGTGAACCACGAGCCGGACTTGCGGATGAAGCCCTCGGCGACACCCATGTCGATCAGCGAGCCCTCCTTGCTGATGCCGTGACCGTAGAGGATGTCGAACTCGGCCTGCTTGAACGGCGGCGCGACCTTGTTCTTGACGACCTTCACGCGGGTGCGGTTACCGACGGCATCGGTCCCGTCCTTGAGGGTCTCGATGCGCCGGACGTCGAGGCGCACCGACGAGTAGAACTTGAGAGCCTTACCGCCCGTGGTGGTCTCGGGCGTACCGAACATGACGCCGATCTTCTCACGCAGCTGGTTGATGAAGATCGCGGTGGTCTTGGACTGGCTGAGCGCACCGGTCATCTTGCGCAGCGCCTGGCTCATCAGGCGGGCCTGCAGGCCGACGTGGCTGTCGCCCATCTCGCCCTCGATCTCGGCCTTGGGCACCAGTGCGGCCACCGAGTCGATGACCAGGATGTCCAGAGCGCCCGAACGGATCAGCATGTCGGCGATCTCGAGAGCCTGCTCACCGGTGTCGGGCTGGGACACCAGCAGCGCGTCGGTGTCGACACCGAGCTTGGCGGCGTAGTCGGGGTCGAGAGCGTGCTCGGCGTCGATGAAGGCGGCGATGCCGCCCTGGGCCTGGGCATTCGCGACGGCGTGCAGCGCCACCGTGGTCTTACCCGAGGATTCCGGACCGTAGATCTCGACGACGCGGCCGCGGGGCAGACCACCGATACCGAGGGCGACGTCGAGTGCGATCGAGCCGGTCGGGATGACCTCGATCGGCTGACGAGTCTCCTCACCGAGACGCATGACCGAACCCTTGCCGAAGTTCTTGTCGATCTGGGCGAGGGCCAGATCGAGGGCCTTCTCACGGTCTTGAGGCGCAGATGCCATCGGAGTTCTCCTCGGTTGTGAGCCGGATTTCCGGCGGGTGGTCGGTGCGGTCCGGGCGTTCATGTCTGAAAGGTATCGCGTGGGTCCGACAAGTCTTGGCGGCGCTCCCGGCGACCCATTCTTCTCCTCGGTCCCGATACTTCAGACGCGGCGGCGGTCCGTACGGTTCCGTCTGATCACCAGGATGAACGAACAGGTGTTCGATGGCAAGTGCGACACGCGGGGCGTGTCACCACCGCTGTCGCGGCACGTCGAAGTCGCGGCAGATCGCCACCCAGACATCGCGGGGGTCGATCCCGTCGTCGATCGCCTGGGCGCCGGTGCGGCCGGCGAACTCGGTGAGCACATGGTCGACGAGGATCGAATCCGCCCGTGTCACACCGAATTCGGTGGTCATCAGTTCGTTGAACTCGGTCAGGCGCACAGCCCCACCCTACGTTCGGCCACCACCACCGGGTCGACGGTGTCGGTGCCGCTCTCCCCGATCCGCTCGGCGCAGCGGGCGTGTGCGGGATCGTCGAGGACCGCGCGGACGGCGTCGGCGACGGCGACGACGGTGAGCGGGCGGACCCACCGGCCGGCACCCGCGCGCTGGAGACGGTTCGCCAGCTCCCACTGATCGCCGCCGCCCGGTACCGCGACCACCGGCACCCCGGCGGTCATCGCCTTGGCGAGGATGCCGTGCCCGGAGCCGCAGATGAGTACCCGGGCATGGGCCAGCACCTCGTCCTGCCGTCCCAGTCCCGCGGTGATCGGGGCGGGTACGCCGCCGCCGAAGCGGGCCAGGTCCTCGGCCGTCGGCCGATGCAGCCCGGAGACCACCACCCGGACACGCCGTCCGAGAACCGGCTCGGACAGCGCCTCGAGCACCACACCGACCATGTCGGCGGCGCCGGTCTCGGCCGTGGACGGCGCGAGTACCACCAGCGGCTCGTCACCGGCGGGGCGGTCGAAGAGGTCGTCGGTGGGTTCCCACAGTAGTGGGCCGATCAGATGGGTGTCGGCGGGCCAGTCGGGCCGTGCCACCTCGAGGCCGGGCAGGGTGGCCACGAATCGCGCACTCGGGCCTTCGTCGGCGGCGGGCAGACCGATCGACGCCCGCGCAGCGGCACGCTGCCGTTCGCCCTTGCGGATGGAGGTCGCGGTCGCGGCACGCATCAGCGCATCCCGGACGCGACCACGAAACCCGGTTCCCGGGGCGAGACCCGAACCGATCGGCGGTAGTCCGCGGGACGGCAGGTACAGCGGATGTGGCGAGAGCTCGATCCATGGCAGGCCGTTCAGCTGCGCCGCCCATCCCCCGCACACGGTGATGACATCGGAGACGACGAGTTCGGCGCCGGACTCGGACAGCACGGGTGCCAGCAGCTGCGCCATCCGCGCCGCACGGGCGCCGAGTTTGTCCCCGGCGTCGGCGTCGTCGTCGACATCCGTGGCCGCGAGACCCGGGAGTTCGGCGATGTCGATGCCACGACGACGCGCGGCATCCGCCCAGTTCAGTCCGGTGTAGACCGTCGCCCGGTGCCCCGCCTCGACGAACCGCTCGGCGAGGGCGAAGGCCGGAAAGGCATGTCCTGCATCAGAACCCGCGACAAGTGCGACATGCACGCGCCGCGGATCAGTTCTGCGCGGGCGGCTCGGTGGTCGGCGGGGTGGCCTGCGTCGCCGGCTGCCCCTTCTGCAGCGGCGGTGCGGTCGCTCCGGCGGACGGCAGGGCGTCGCCGCGCATGCTGGCGCGGATCTGCTCGAGGCGGGAGTGACCGGCCATCTGGATGCCGGCCTGCTCGACCTCCTGCATCCGGCCCTGGACCGAGTTCTTCGCCAGTTCGGCCGAGCCGAGGGCATTGGCGTAGCGGCGCTCGATCTTGTCTCGCACCTGGTCGAGGCTCGGGGTGTTGCCGGGCACCGACAGCTCGCTCATCTGGTTGAGCGACGCGCTGACCTGCTCCTGCATCTTCGCCTGCTCGAGCTGGCTGAGCAGCTTGGAGCGCTCGGCGAGCTTCTGCTGGAGGATCATCGCATTGCGCTCGACGGCCTTCTTGGCCTGGTCGGCAGCCTGAAGCGACTGATCGTGCAGCGACTTGAGGTCCTCGACGCTCTGCTCAGCGGTCACCAGCTGGGCCGCGAACGCCTCGGCGGCGTTCGTGTACTCGGTGGCCTTGTGGGTGTCCCCGGCGGCCGCGGCCTGATCGGCGAGCGTCAGCGCCTGACGGGTGTTGGCCTGCAGGCGTTCGATGTCCTCGAGCTGCCGGTTCAGCTTCATCTCGAGCTGTCGCTGGTTGCCGATGACCGAGGCGGCCTGCTGCGACAACGCCTGATGCTGACGCTGAGCATCTTCGATCGCCTGCTGGATCTGGACCTTCGGGTCGGCGTGTTCGTCGATCTTCGCGTTACCGAGTGCCGTCAGGTAGCGCCACAACTTCACGAACGGGTTCGCCATGCTCTACGTCACTCCATTCAAGGGTTTGAGGACTGTGCAGACCAATCTAGTGGCTGCGCGTTCAGGCCGCGGCCAGCGCGGTCGCGTCGCGGCGTCCGGCAGGCGCGGGGATGACCACCTTGGTCGCGGTGAGACCGGCCTCGGCGACCTCGGGGGCCACCGTCTCGGCGGGACGCATCGCGTGCCCGACGTCGAGGAGGAGGTCGGCGATCTCCACGTCGAGTGCGTCGCAGATGGCCGCGAGCAGTTCGCTCGAGGCCTCCTTCTGACCGCGCTCGACCTCGGAGAGGTAACCGAGACTCACGCGTGCACCGGTGGACACCTCACGAAGGGTCCGACCTTGCTGCGTGCGGACCCGACGAAGGCTGTCGCCGAGCGCCTCACGTAAGAGCATCGCCATCGAGTCTCCTCTCCCTGTTCACTCCTCAGCCAACGCCTCACGCGGCCGGATCGTTCCCCGGCCGCGGTTCCCCCGACAGTAGTCGAACTCAGCGGCCCGCGCCGGTTCCTCCGACGGCCCGTCGCGCCTGCGGCGCCGACCCCGGATCGGGGGTGCCGGTGCCGGACCCGCCGGAGCGGACCTTGATCGCCTGCCAGGTGTAGTCGAGCCCGGTGTAGATGGTCACGACCACCGCGAGACCCATCAGGATCCCGGCGGCGATCTGCCATCCCCCGCCGAGCGGCGCGAGGTACAGACCGATCGCGACCGCCTGCAGCAGGGTTTTGAGTTTCCCGCCGCGGCTGGCGGGGATCACCTTGTGGCGCAGCACCCAGAAGCGCAGCGCCGTGACCCACAGTTCGCGCGCGATGATGACCGCGGTGACCCACCAGGGCAGGATGCCGAGGATCGAGAGCCCGACGAGCGCACCGCCGATGAGGGCCTTGTCGGCGATCGGGTCGGCCATCTTGCCGAAGTCGGTGATCAGGCCGCGCTGCCGGGCGATGCGCCCGTCGTACCGATCGGTGAGGGCCGCGACCGCAAAGACGACCGTGGCCACCGTGCGCCACAGCGTGGATTCACCGGACTCCATGAACAGGGCCGTCAGGAACACCGGGACCAGGAGGATCCGGAAGACGGTGAGTGCGTTCGCGATGTTGACCACCGGGACCGGGTCGACCGGATCGGTGATGTGATCCGGCCCGCGGCCCACATTCGCGATACCTTTTTCGTCGACGGCCCGCCGAATGCGATCGGTCATGAGCACACCCCCGGGCGCGGACGGGTTCCGCGATACACGGGAATTCTCATACGCACGCTCACAGGGTATCGGCCCACGCCGCGCAGAAGGTAAACCGGGCCGATGCGCATGTCCGTACAGGACTAAGGTGATGTCCCATGTCCCCCGTCTCCCCGGAGCCCGCCGAACCCGAATCCACGGCGGATCCCGTTGCGCCCGAATCGACTACTGGCGATGTCGTGGTGCGACGCGCGCGTGCCTCGGACGTGCCGCGCATCAAGGAACTGATCGACGAGTACGCGGGCAAGATCCTCCTGGAGAAGAACCTCGTCACCCTGTACGAGTCGGTGCAGGAGTTCTGGGTCGGCGAACTCGACGGGGAGGTCGTGGGCTGCGGGGCCCTTCACGTGCTGTGGGCCGATCTCGGTGAGGTCCGCACGGTCGCGGTCGACCCCACGTTCTCCGGTCGCGGGATCGGTCACAAGATCGTCGGCCGGTTGATGGAGATCGCCCGCGAACTCGAACTGTCCCGCGTCTTCGTGCTGACCTTCGAGACGAGCTTCTTCGCCAAGCACGGGTTCAGCGAGATCCAGGGCACCCCGGTCACGCGTGAGGTGTTCGAGGAGATGTGCCGCTCCTACGACACCGGTGTCGCCGAGTTCCTGGACCTGAGTTACGTCAAACCCAACACCCTGGGGAACACCAGGATGCTGGCCACCATCTCCCAGGAGTGAGCAGATGCCCTTTTTCGCCGTCCAGTACACCTACCGTCCGGCCAAGGCCGCACTCCGCGACCAGCACCGTCCGCTGCATCGGGAGTGGCTCGGCGAGGAGAACAAGGCGGGCAACGTGCTCCTCGCCGGGCCGTACCCGGACGGGTCGGGCGCGCTGATCATCATCAGCGCGGCCGACCTCGAGGCCGCCGAGGCCTTCCTCGCCAACGACCCGTTCCAGGCTCACGAGGCCGTCGACGCCGTGCGGATCGACGAGTGGAACCAGGTCTTCGGACCGTTCTGACGAGTCGCGTCAGGTCTCCGCCTGATCCTTGTCAGCCCCTGACCTGCTCTTCACCAGACTCGCGACGGTGGTGACGACGAGGACACCCAGGATCACCGACAGCGACAGCGGCGTCGAGATCTCCGGGACGCTCACGTGCTCGCCACCGTTGACGAAGGACAGCGTGTTCTCGTGCAGGGCGTGCAGGACCAGTTTGGTGCCGATGAACGCCAGGATGATCGACAGGCCGATCGAGAGGTACACGAGCCGGTCGAGCAGTCCGCCGAGCAGGAAGTACAGCTGGCGCAGGCCCATCAGCGCGAAGGCGTTGGCGGTGAACACCAGGTACGGCTCGGAGGTCAGGCCGTAGATCGCCGGGATCGAGTCGAGGGCGAACAGCAAGTCGGTGAAGCCGATGACGATGAGCACCATCAGCATCGGCGTCGCGAGCCGCTTGCCGTTGACGCGGGTGAAGAGCTTGTCGCGGTCGTAGGAGTCATGCGTGCGCAGGAACCGCTTGACGAAGCGTTCGAGCCGGGTCTCCCGCTGCTCCTCGTGTTCGACGGGGTCGTCGCTCTCGCGGAGCAGCTTGACCGCGGTGAAGATCAGGAAGGCCCCGAACAGGTAGAACACCCAGCTGTAGGCGTTGATGGCGGCCGCACCGACGGCGATGAAGACGGCGCGCATGCCGAGCGCCATCACGATGCCGAGCAGCAGCACCTTCTGTTGGTACTCCGGCGGCACCGCGAACTTCGCCATGATGATGACGAAGACGAACAGGTTGTCCACCGAGAGCGCCTTCTCGGTGACGTACCCGGCGAAGTACTCGCCGCCGAACGTTCCGCCCCATTTCCACCAGACGAAGGCACCGAAGGCAATGGCGAGCGAGATGTAGACCGCCGACCAGGTTCCCGACTCCTTGAGTGACGGCGCATGGGGCACGCGCACGTGTGAGAAGAAGTCGAACACGAACAATCCGAGGATCACCGCAACGGTGATCAGCCATAGGGATAAGGAAACGTCCACTGTAGTCCTCCAGCAGGCAGCATCAGCTGACGAGCCAGAGGTCTCTCCCACCCGGGAATCGGGGGCCGACGCTCCGGGTCACCGAGGCGGTGATGATCGGCATCACCGCGGATCGGCACCGTACTGACGGAGACGCCGCGTCGGGGATACTCCCCTCATGGATCTGGCGGCCAGCCTACCGGATACCGGTAGGCGGCCGCGGAAATCCCTGTTCAGACGCTCCTCAGCCCTCGGCCGACTCGTCGTCCCCGCCGCCGGTGATGGAGGCGATGACCCCGGCGAGGTCGTCGGGCTTCACGAGCACCTCGCGCGCCTTGGAGCCCTCACTCGGTCCGACGACGCCGCGGGTTTCCATGAGATCCATCAGACGGCCGGCCTTGGCGAAGCCGACGCGTAGCTTGCGCTGCAGCATCGACGTCGAACCGAACTGGCTGGAGACGACGAGTTCGATCGCCTGCAGCAGGTCGTCGAGGTCGTTGCCGATGTCGCTGTCGATGTCCTTCTTCTCGCCGGCCTTGGCCGCGGTGACGCCCTCGGTGTACTCGGGCTCGGCCTGCTCCTTGGCGAAGTCGACGACGGCCGCGATCTCCTCGTCGGAGATGTAGGCGCCCTGCATGCGGATGGGCTTGTTGGCGCCCATCGGCAGGAACAGTCCGTCGCCCATGCCGATGAGTTTCTCGGCGCCGGGCTGGTCGAGGATGACTCGCGAGTCGGTCAGCGACGACGTGGCGAAGGCGAGGCGAGACGGCACGTTGGTCTTGATCAGACCGGTGACCACGTCGACCGACGGACGCTGGGTCGCGAGCACCAGGTGGATGCCGGCCGCGCGCGCCTTCTGGGTGATGCGCACGATCGCCTCTTCGACGTCGCGCGGTGCGGTCATCATCAGGTCGGCCAGCTCGTCGACGATCGCGAGGATGTACGGGTACGGCTTGTACACCCGCTCGCTGCCGAGCGGGGTGGTGATCTCGCCGGAACGCACCTTCGTGTTGAAGTCGTCGATGTGGCGAACCCGCGAGGCCTTCATGTCCTGGTAGCGCTGTTCCATCTCCTCCACCAGCCACGCGAGGGCGGCGGCAGCCTTCTTGGGCTGCGTGATGATGGGGGTGATCAGGTGTGGGATGCCCTCGTACGGGGTGAGCTCCACCATCTTCGGGTCGATGAGGATCATCCGGACCTGCTCGGGGGTGGCACGGCTGAGCAGCGACACCAGCATCGAGTTGACGAAGCTCGACTTACCCGAGCCGGTCGAACCGGCGACGAGCAGGTGCGGCATCTTCGCCAGGTTCGCGCTGACGAAGTCACCCTCGATGTCCTTGCCGAGACCGATGACGAGCGGATGCTTGTCCTTGCGGGTCGACGGCGCGCTGAGGACGTCGGCCAGGCGAACCATCTCGCGGTCGGCGTTGGGCACCTCGATACCGACCGCGGACTTGCCCGGGATCGGCGCGAGCAGACGGACGTTGTCGGTCGCCGCGGCGTAGGCGATGTTGCGCTGGAGCGCGGTGATCTTCTCGACCTTCACGCCCGGTCCGAGCTCGACCTCGTAACGGGTGACCGTCGGTCCGCGGGTGTAGCCGGTGACGGCCGCGTCGATCTTGAACTGTTCGAGCACGCCGGTCATCCGGTCGATCATCTCGTCGTTGGCGCTGGTGCCGGCCTTCGGCGGATCGCCCTCGAGCAGCAGGTGCGGGGGCGGCAGGATGTAGTCACCCTCGGCTGCCGGTTCCGAGGGTGCGAACGCCTCGTCGTCGAGCTCTGGTTCCGGCTCCGGTGCGGGTGCCGGCTTGGGCGCCGGACGCGCGGCCGGCGTCGTACGACGCGCAGTGGCCGGGCGGGCCGGTGGCTCGATGACCTCGGTCATCTGCTCGTCGGCGGCGTTGTCGCCGAACGGCTCGGTGTAGGCGTCGGCGAAGTTCTCGGTGACCGCTTCCTCGATCGGCTCCTCGGCGACCTTGGCCGGCTTGCGGCGCGATCGGCTCACCGGCCGCGACGGGGTCTCGTCGGGCGGGTAGTTGTCGTACGGGTTCGACGAGTACGAGCGACATGTCGCGCGGGAGCCGAAGGCGTCATCGTCGGCGTCGTCCGCCGCGGGATCGCCGAAGTCGGGCTCCTCGTAGTTCTCCGCGTCCTCGTCCCAGTCGAGGTCGCTCTCCCACGGCGCGTCGTCGGCACCGGGCACACCCAGTCCGAGATATCCGGCGGCGGCGTCGACGACCTCACGCACCGTGCGTCCACTGAGGATCAGGACGCCGAAGGCCATGCACAGCAACAGGATCGGGACGGACACCCAGGCGGTGACGCCCGTGGTGAGCGGCGTGCCGATGGCGAAACCGACGAAACCCGCCGCCGACGATCGGCCCGGCAGATCCAGCGGTGCACCGGCGATGAGATGCATGATGCCCAGCAGCGGCAGCACGACGAGGGACCCGCCGCCGAGATAGCGGCCACGTCGTTCGGGTGCCGCGGGGCGTCGCATCAGCATGATCGCGACCACGACGAGCGCCACCGGCACCACGACCGCCGCCGAGCCGACGATCGCGCGGATCAGCGCCTCGATGAATGCGCCGACGGGTCCGGCGGCCCCGAACCAGACACTGGCCGCGAACAACAGACCCAGCGCGAGCAGTCCCAGAGCAACACCGTCGCGGCGATGACTGTGTCCCTGACCGCGCGGAGCCGGTCCACGCGGACCGGGCGCACCATCGGCGTCGATCTCGTCGTCGTAGTCGGCGTCGACGGCATTCAGCTCGAGATCATCGTCGTCGAACGGTCGCGACTCGGTCCGCGGCCCACGGCCGACGCCCGAACCCACGCGAGCCGCGCTGCCGACACCGCGGGCGAACAGCGACCAGCCTGCGCCGATCCCCTTCCCGACCGCGGAGGCGCCGGCGGCGGCCACCGAACGGCGGTGCAGATCGACCGATTCGGCCGACGCGGAGGTGTTCCGGCGACGCGGTGTCGCGGTGGCGGACTGCCGGCTGCGGGACCCGGTGCTCGTGGATCGGCTCGACGTGCGCGAGGACCCGGACTTGCCCGCACCGGACCGTGCGGAACCGGCACGGGTCGACGACTTGCTCGCCCCGCGGCTGTTCGCAGTGCTCTTGCCTGACCGGCTCGCGCCGGAACGTGCCGCCGACCCGGTCGACCGTCCGGTGCTCGTGCCACCCGACCGTGTGCCGGATGCCTTCGACGCGGACGTGCGCGTACCCGTGCTTGCCTTCGAAGCCATACCGACAGACTAGTCGGCTCTGTTCACTTCAGTCACACGGGCAACACTGATAACGGCGACGTGTCGAAGTTGTTACCCGCCCGCATCGGGACACGCCCTACAGGCCGTGAGAACTGTCACGAACCGCGGCGATCGCGCTCGGATCGCCGTCGAAGGTGACTGCGACGGGGGCGCGTCCGAACGCGAACAGGACGAGTTCGCCGATCGATCCCGTGACCACGACTTCTTTCCCGGAGCCGACGGTGACGAGGTCCTCGCCGGCGGTCGTGCGCAGGGTGACGCGCGCGGGGATCTTCTTGAGGGTCATCTTCGCCATCGACGTGGCCGGACCGCGCAGCTCGGCCTCGAGTTCGGGCGACAGCATTCGCGGCGTCCAGCGCCCCGCCGGGTCCGCTCCCCCACGCAGCACGTCCTCGTGGTGGACGAACATCTCGGCGAGATTGGCGAACCGGTCGACGAGTTTGAACGGTGAGTAGACCGGCGGCCCGGATGCGAGTTCGTCGAGTAGTTCGTCGAAGTCCCGCCGGGCGGCCTTGGTCCTCACCTTCTCGGTGTAGCCGGCGAAGGCCGGGATCAGGATGCCCGGCCCGGTGTCGGGGCGTCGTTCGCGGACGACGAGATGAGCCAACAGATCGCGGGTGGTCCAACCTTCACAGAGGGTGGGCGCGTCCGGGCCCACTTTCTTCATGGTCTCGACGAGAGCCGCTCGTTCCTCCTGTGCACCGGTCACCCAGCCCACAGTAGCGAGAACTAGTCGGCGCCCACGGCGAGCACCGTCGGCACGATCATCGGCCGGCGACGGTAGACGTCGGAGACCCAGCGGCCCACGGCGCGCCGGATTCCCTGCGCGATGCGATGCGCGTCGTTGACGCCCTCGGCAGCCAGCGAGTCGAGGACCTGGTTGACCAGGTCGGCGGCCGACTTGAGCGCGTCCGGGTCGTCGGAGAAGCCTCTGCCGGAGACCTCCGGCGAGCTGACCGCGCGACCCGTCGTGGCATCGATGGCGACGGTGATCGCGATGAAGCCGCCCTCGCCGAGCACGAGACGCTCGGACAGGGTCGACTCGCCGACGTCGCCGACGGACAGTCCGTCGACGTAGACGTGTCCGACCGGGACGCGGCCGACGATGTCGGCGCGGCCGTCGACGAGGTCGACCACCACACCGTCCTCGGCCAGCACGACGCGGTCCTCCGGCACGCCGGTCGCGACCGCGAGTGCGGCGTTCGCGCGCAGATGACGCCATTCGCCGTGCACCGGCATCACGTTCGACGGGCGCACCGCGTTGTACAGGTAGAGCAACTCGCCGGCCGAGGCGTGGCCGGACACGTGCACCTTCGCGCTCTGCTGCGTGATCACGGTGGCACCGCGCTTGGCCAGACCGTTGACCACGGCGAAGACCGAGTTCTCGTTGCCCGGGATCAGCGACGACGCCAGCACGACGAGGTCGTCGGCGCGGATGTTGATCTGGCGGTGCTCGCCGCGCGCCATCCGCGACAGCGCCGACAACGGCTCGCCCTGCGAACCGGTGGAGATCAGCACGATGCGGTGGTCGGGAAGCGTCGCGGCGGTGTCGAGGTCGACGACGACACCGTCCGGCACCGACAGGTAGTTCAGGTCCTGCGCGATCTGCATGTTGCGCACCATCGACCGGCCGACGAAGCAGACGCGCCGATTGTGGGTGTGCGCGACGTCGATGATCTGCTGGATGCGGTGCACGTGGCTGGCGAAGGACGCGACGATGACACGCTGCCTGGCCTTGCCGATGACCTGGTCGAGCACGCCGCCGATCTCGCGTTCGGGGGTGACGAAGCCGGGGACCTCGGCATTGGTCGAGTCGACGAGGAACAGGTCCACGCCCTCGTCGCCGAGGCGGCTGAAGCCGGCGAGGTCGGTGAGCCGACCGTCGAGGGGCAGCTGGTCGAGCTTGATGTCTCCGGTGTGCAGCGCGAGACCCGCGGGGGTGCGGATCGCGACCGCGAGGGCGTCTGGGATCGAGTGGTTGACGGCGAAGTACTCGCACTCGAACGGGCCGTGGTCGGTCCGCTCCCCCTCGGTGACCTCGACGAGCTGGGGCCGCAGGCGGTGTTCCCGGCACTTGGCCTCGACGAGGGCGAGCGTGAATTTCGAGCCGACGACGGGGATGTCGCTGCGCAGCCGCAGCAGGAACGGGATCGCGCCGATGTGGTCCTCGTGGCCGTGGGTGAGGATCACCGCGTCGACGTCGTCCATGCGGTCTTCGATGTAGCGGAAGTCCGGCAGGATCAGGTCGACGCCGGGCTGCTGGTCCTCGGGGAACAGCACACCGCAGTCGACGATCAGCAGACGTCCGTCGTACTCGAAGACGGTCATGTTGCGGCCGATCTCGCCGATACCGCCGAGCGCGACGATCCGCAGTCCACCCTTGGGCAGGCGGCGCGGGGTGCCGAGGCGATCGACCGGCGCCGGGGTCGCCTGCTCGTTGCGGCGACCGCGAGAGTCGCCGCCGCGTTCGTGCCGGCCGCGCCGGCCACCGGACGACGAACCGGACTTCTGCTTGGCGGAATGCCTGGGTGCGGTCTCGGCCTTCGCGGGGGCCTGGCGAGCCGGGCCCGCGTCGGGCGCGGTGGTGGCCGGAACCGTGTCGACCGGGACCGCTTCCACCGGCGGCGTACTCGGCGGTCCGGCCTTACGGGAGGCGGCACGGCGTCGGGGGCGCGTGGTCCGTGCTTCGGGACCGTTGGTGTCAGTGCCGGTGTTGTCGGACATCAGGCGAGAACACCTGCCGCACGTAGATCCACGATCAGCTCCTCGATCTGAGGCCCGGAGGCCGGCACCTGGGGCAGGCGCGGATCGCCCACCTCGAGTCCGAGAATGCGCAGCGCCGCCTTCACCATCGTGACACCTCCGAGGCGTCCCATGGCGTTGACGAGCGGAAGCATCGACGTGTTGAGGGTCCGCGCCGTGGCGAGATCCCCCTTCTCCACCGCGATCTGCATCTCGCGCAGGCGATCCGGAACGAGGTGCCCGATCACGCTGACGAAACCGGTGGCACCGATCGACAGCCACGGCAGGTTGAGTGCGTCCTCGCCCGACAGGTATTCGAGCTTGGTGGTGGCGATGAGGCCGGCGGCCGAGTGCAGGTCGCCCTTGGCGTCCTTGACGCCGCGGATGTTCGGGTGTTCGGCCAGCGCCAGCATCGTCTCGTTGGCGATGGGCACGACCGAGCGCGGCGGGATGTCGTAGAGCAGCACGGGAAGTGCGGTGGCGTCGGCGACGGTCCGGAAGTGCGCGAGGAGGCCGGCCTGGGGAGGCTTGGAGTAGTACGGGGTCACCACGAGCAGACCGTGGGCGCCGATCTTCTCCGATTCGATGGCGAACCGCACGCTCTCGGCGGTGTCGTAGCTACCGGCACCCTGGGTGATCCGGGCGCGGTCGCCCACGGCGTCCAGCACGACGCGCAGCAGGTCGAGCTTCTCGGGCACGGTGGTGGTCGGCGATTCGCCGGTGGTGCCCGACACGACAAGCCCGTCGCAACCCTTCGACACGAGGTGGTCGGCCAGGACGGCGGCCTTGTCCAGATCGAGACTTCCGTCGGGACGGAAGGGGGTCACCATCGCCACCACGTTCGTCCCGAAGGGATGCTCGTGCAGCGGTTCCTGGACTGCGTTCATGGTGCTAAAGGCTACCGCCTCCGTATCCGTGACGGGTCTCACCCTTCCAGCACGAACGGTGAGGTCGCGACCTCGGTGCCGTCGGCGAGCGTGCCGATCTCGAAATCGCCGAAAACCGTGGGCGCCACCTGCATCAACTGCCTCAAACATTCGACGGCGAGCTGCCGGATCTCGACGTCGGCGTGCTCGGTGGCGCGCATGCCGACGAAGTGCCGCCACGCCCGGTAGTTGCCGGTCACGACGATCTTGGTCTCGGTGGCGTTCGGCAGCACCGATCGTGCCGCCTGACGTGCCTGCTTGCGGCGCAGGATCGCGTTCGGCACGTCGGCGAACTTCGCCTCCAGCGCATCGAGGAGTTCGGTGTAGGCCTCGCGACTCGCGTCGGTGGCGGCGGTGAAGAGCTCCTCGAGGTGCTCGTCGCCGACGATCGCCGGCGGCGCCACGACGTTGGAGTCGTGTTCGGGCACGAACCGCTGCGACAGCTGCGAATAGGAGAAGTGCCGGTGGCGGATCAGCTCGTGGGTGCACGAGCGCGAGATGCCGGAGATGTAGAAGGTCACCGAGGCGTGCTCGAGCAGCGACAGGTGCCCGACCTCGAGGATGTGTCGGAGGTAGCCGGCGTTGGTGGCGGTACGCGGGTTGGGCTTGTCCCAGCTCTGGTAGCAGGCGCGGCCCGCGAACTCGACGAGCGCCTCGCCGCCCTCGGCATCCGTGCTCCACGGCACGTCCTCGGGCGGGGTGAACTGGGTCATGGCGACCATCTGCACCTTCAGTGGCACCAACTCGGACACGCAGTCCCCTCCGTTCGACGTTTGTGTGCCCCGATTGTCCCCCACCGCTCCACGGGGCGTGGATTCGGCCTGAAGTCGCGGTCCACGGTGGGTAAGGTCCCTATGTGTCCACTCGGCATGAGTCCACCCGACGGACTTTCCTGCGAACCGGTGCGGTCGTCACCGGCGCCGCCCTCACCTTGCCCGCCGTCGCCGAATCCGGCTCGGCGCAAGCCGCCCCGCGAAACGTCTTCGCTCACGGCGTGGCCTCCGGCGACCCGCTGCCCGACGCGGTCATCCTGTGGACCCGCATCACCCAGTCCCCCGCATCGACACCGGGTTCCGGTGTGGGACAACCATGTTCGGTCCGCTGGGAGATCGCTCGGGACGCGGGTTTCGGTGCGATCGTCGGTTCCGGGGTCGAGCAGACGTCGGCCGAGAAGGACTTCACCGTCAAGGTCGACGCCACCGGGCTGAGTCCGCGGACGACCTACCACTACCGGTTCACCGTGACGTCCGGACCGGCCGCCGGGGCCGCCTCGCCGGTCGGCCACACCCGCACCGCTCCCGCGACCGGGGCCGACGTCGCGCGGGTCCGCTTCGGCGTCGTGTCCTGCGCCAACTGGGAGGCCGGGTACTTCTCGGCCTACCGGCATCTGAACAACCAGCCGGACCTCGACGCCGTGGTGCACCTGGGCGATTACTACTACGAGTACCAAACCGGCCGGTACACCGGGAAGACCGGCGCGGTCCGCATCCACGACCCGCGCCACGAGATCCGCACACTGCGCGACTACCGAACCCGCCACGGGCAGTACAAGACCGATCCCGACCTCACCGCACTGCACCGGTCGACGCCGTTCATCTGCATCTGGGACGACCACGAGTCGTCGAACGACAGCTGGCGGGACGGCGCGGAGAACCATCAGCCCGGCGAGGGCTCGTGGATCGTGCGCCGCAGCGCGGCCCTGCGCGCCTACTCCGAGTGGATGCCGATCCGACCGGGCGTCGACCCGCAGGGCCGACATCTGTACCGCCGACTCAGGTTCGGAAAGCTGCTCGAGCTGTCGATGCTGGATCTGCGTTCCTACCGCGACCTCCAGGTCGACGCGGTGTCGTCACGCATCGACGATCCCGCCCGCACGATGATGGGCCGCGCCCAGATGTCGTGGCTGACCAACGGACTCGCGTCGTCGGAGACCCGGTGGCGGATCGTCGGCAACCCGGTGATGATCACGCCGGTGCTGATCCCGCCGCTCGACCCGCAGACCACCGGCGCGGTCACCGAGCTGCTCGGCGTTCCGCGGGAAGGCATCCCCTACAACGCCGATCAGTGGGACGGCTACGCCGCCGACCGCCGGCGTCTGCTCGACTCGATCACGAGCAACGGCGTCGACAACGTCGTGTTCATCACCGGCGACATCCACTCGTCGTGGGCCTGTGACATCCCCGTCGACGTCGCGAACTATCCCGGCGCCGGAACCATCGCGACAGAACTGGTCGGGACATCGGTGACGTCGACCAACATCGACGAGATGTTCAACGTGCCGGAGAACACCGCCGGTCCGACGATCGCGGCCGCGTTCGGGGCCGCCAATCACCACATCCGCTACTGCGAGTTGGACTCGCATGGATACTCGGTGCTGACCGTCACGCCGTCCGCCACCCAGATGGACTGGTATTTCCTCAACGACAAGACCAACCCGCGTTCGGGGCAGTATTACGCCAAGTCCTTCCGGGTGCGCAGCGGAACGCAGCGGGTCCAGCCGGTCGGGCGACCCGCGGTCTAGCTCTGATCCAGGATCGCCGACAGCTTGGCGTGGGTGTCGGGCCAGCCGTGCACGGCGATCGAGGTGATGCCGAGTGCCTTGACCGGGTAGTCGTTGCCACCCTCGTCGAGGCGGTCGCCGAAGAACAGGATGTCGGAAGTGGTCAGGCCGAGGATGTCCATCAGCTTGAGCGCGCCGTACGCCTTGTCGATGCCCTTCTTGGTGACGTCGACCGACGTCGAACCGCCACTGCGGACCTCGAGGTCGGGCAGACGTTCGGCAGCGTAGGCGCGCAGCGACTCCTTCTTCGCGCCATCCGGGTCCCAGGCGGCCTTGGCGTCGACCGGGGCCTTCTGCCCGAGCGCACTGAAGGTGATCTGGCTGCCGCGGTCCTCCAGGATCTCGCCCCAGGTCTCGCTCTCCCAGATGCCGAGCGCCTTGGCACCGGTCTCGAGGACGTCGAGCGTGCGCTTCTTCTCATCGTCGGTCAGGTACTCGGCGTAGACGGTCTCCCACTCGCTGCCCGCCCAACGGACGTACTGGGTGCCGCAGGTGGGCATCAGATGGAGGTTGCCGACGGAGTCGAAGGTGCCGAGGCGCGCGAGGACCTGCTTCTCGAACTGGGTGAAGTTGCCGCCGGAGATGATGCACCCGAGGCTCACGTCGAGCATCCGATGGAGCAGGTCCACCATCTGGTCATCGAGCGGGCTCTTCGAGGGGGCAAGTGTGTCGTCGAGGTCGAACATCACCAAGCGGTAGTCGTTGCCTTCATACGACACGGTCATCGTCGCTACTCTCCTTCTGGTCCCCGGATGTTTGTTCCGCTGGTTCGCGTTCTCCCGGTGCTCAGCATCCCATCACGACTCGGAGATCGCGCGCGAGGTCACCCTTCGTGCCGACCGACACGTCGTCGAGGTCGAGCCACCGCGCGAAAGTCCGCAGGTCGGCGGCCAATCGTTCGGCGACGGTGCCGCGATCGTGCCCGGACTCACAGAAGGCACCGAGTACCAACAGGGTTCGGGACCTGCGGTCGGCCTTGAGGTCGACGCGTGCGGCGATGTCGGTGCCCAGCAGATAGGGCAGCACGTAATAACCGTGGATGCGTTTGTGCTCGGGGACGTAGATCTCGATGCGGTAGTGGAAGTCGAAGAGGCGCTCGGCTCGCGGCCGGAAGAACACGAGCGGGTCGAACGGCGAGAGGATCGCCGAGGTGTCGATGCGTCGCGGCATCGGCGCACCGTCGGCGAGATAGGCGGGGTCGCGCCATCCGTCCACCGAGACCTCGTGCAGCACACCCGAATCCACCAGGCCGGCAACGGCCGGCCGGGCGTCGGCAGGTTTGATGCGGTAGTAGTCGGCGAGGTCGGCGACGGTCGCGACGCCGAGTGAACGCGCGGCCCGGGCGAGAAGATCCCGGTGTGCCTGCGCGCGATCCGGACGCTGCGCGGCGATGTCGGCGCCCACGACCCGTTCGGTGAGGTCGTAGTGGCGCATGAAGTTGCCGTTCCGCACCGCCGACAGGTCGCCTGCGGCAAACATCGCCTCGCACAGGTGCTTGACCTCGCCGCGCTGCCACCAGCTCCCCGCCGTGCCCGGCTCGCGTTCGATGCCGAGCTTCTCCTCGATGGTCCGCGGCATCGCGGCACCGGTCTCCTCGATCACGCTGCGGACGTCCGCGGCGAGACTTTTGTTGCGGCGCATGACCTCACGCGTGTGTCGGTACCGCCCGTCGGCGAATTCGTCCATGCGCCAACGGAACAGCGGCCAGTCCTCGACCGGGATGAGTGCGGCCTCGTGAGCCCAGTACTCGACGAGGAGCCGTCGGCCCCTCGTCGGCTGCCACGCGGCGCGATGGAGGAGGTCGGGGTCATAGGGACCGAGCCGGCTGTACAGCGGCATGAAGTGCGCCCGCGCGACGATGTTGACCGAGTCCATCTGGAGCAGACCCGTCCGGCCGACGACGCGCTTGAGGTGAGCCATGGTCGGGGTGCCCGACGGTGCGCGATCGGCGAAACCCTGTGCCGCCAGCGCGGTTCGACGCGCCTGAGCCGGAGACAGCCGTTCCGGCGCCATCAGCGGGTGTAGTCGATGAAGCGGTAGGGCGTACCGGTGGTCGAGGTCCGCCACTCCCCCTTGTCGGCCACCGTCCATTCCGGCCCGATCTCCGGCGCGAACGCGTCGGCTCCGGGGACGTCGACGTCGATCTCGGTGAGGCAGAGTTCGGTCGCGAACTGCATTGCCGCCCGATAGATCTCGCCACCGCCGATGACACCGACGGTGTCGCCGTCGGCGAGAGCCAACGCCTCCTCGACGGATCGGGCCACCACCGCACCGTCGGCGGACCAGTCCGGATTGCGTGTCACCACGATGTTGGTGCGGCCCGGCAACGGCCGGAACTTCGGTGGCAGGGAATCCCACGTCTTGCGGCCCATGACGACCGGGTTGCCGAGGGTCTTCTCCTTGAACCGGGCCATGTCCTCGGGGACGCGCCAGGGGATGGTGTTGTCCCGTCCGATCGCGGCCCCTTCACCGGTGACCTCGCGGCCCTGCGCCCAGACGAGCCGGACTCGGCGGGTCACACCGCCACCGGCGCCTTGATCCCGGGATGCGACTGGTAGCCGACGATCTCGATGTCGTCGTACTCGTAGTCGAAGATCGAATCCCGCTTGCGTAGCTCGAGTTTCGGATACGGGTAGGATTCGCGCGAGAGCTGCAGGTTCACCTGGTCGAGGTGGTTGTCGTAGATGTGGCAGTCGCCGCCGGTCCACACGAACTCGCCGACCTCGAGGCCCGCCTGCTGCGCCATCATGTGGGTCAGCAGCGCGTACGACGCGATGTTGAACGGCACGCCGAGGAACAGGTCGGCCGAGCGCTGGTAGAGCTGGCAGGAGAGCTTGCCGTCGGCGACGTAGAACTGGAAGAACGCGTGGCAGGGCGGCAGCGCCATCTGCGGGATCTCCCCCACGTTCCACGCCGACACGATGTTGCGTCGTGAATCCGGATTGGTCTTGAGCATCTCGAGAGCTGCGGAGATCTGGTCGATCTGCTCCCCTGACGGAGTCGGCCAGCTGCGCCACTGGACGCCGTACACCGGTCCGAGCTCACCGTTCGTGTCGGCCCACTCGTCCCAGATCGTCACGCCGCGCTCCTGGAGCCAGCGGACGTTGGAGTCGCCGCGCAGAAACCAGAGGAGCTCGTAGATGATCGACTTGAGGTGCACCTTCTTGGTGGTGATCAGCGGAAAGCCCTCGGCGAGGTCGTAGCGCAGCTGATGCCCGAAGAGACTTCTTGTGCCCGTGCCGGTGCGGTCCGCCTTCGGGGTGCCCGTCTCGAGCACGAGGCGCAGCAGGTCCTCGTAAGGAGTGGGGATCGTCCCGGTCGATGAGATGTCGCGGATGGCCGTACTCACGGGTGTCAGTCTAGGCAAAGCCCCCGACACGTCGCCGCCCGCACGACACGCGGCAACCACCTGCTGTGACTGCAGTGACGCATGTGGCGTCGGGGGTATCCTCCTCCCGTGGCCACTCGCAGCACCACCCGCGCCAACCGCTATGCCAAGCGGCGTCGCAAGCGCGTCGCCTCCCGCGACAACGACCTCACCGACACCCAGTGGCTCGCACTCCAGGAGGCCTGGGGTGGGTGCGCGTACTGCGGCGCGGACGGCGTCGCCCTCCAGCGCGACTGCATGCTGGCGATCTCGCGGGGCGGCCGCTACACCGTGACCAACGTCGTCCCGTGCTGCGGTTCGTGCAATGCCAGCAAGTGCAATTCCGAGGTCACCTCCTGGATGCGCCGCAAGAAGCTCGACGAGAAGGCGTTCCTGGTGCGGCAGTACGAGGTGAGCAGGCTCCTCGCCGACGTCGAGTAGTGCGGAGCCCGATCTGGCAGGTCCGAAGTGTTCCGCGGAACACTCGGGAGGCGCACACTGAGACCATCTGGCGAAGGAGAGTTCGACGATGAGTTTCGAGACCTCGGCGGGTACGCGCGGCGGCCGGGTGCCGAAGGGCCCCTTCATGCGCATCGTGAACAAGGTCGTCGCGCCGATGATCCGCCGCAAGGGACAGTTCGGCGGGATGAATGCGCTCGTGCTGACGACCGTCGGCCGCAAGAGCGGTCAGGAGCGGGCCACCCCGCTCGCCTGGTTCCCGGGCCCCGACGGCAGCTGGCTGATCGTGGCGTCGGCGAACGGAGCCGTGAACAACCCCGGTTGGTACCACAATTTGAAAGCGAACCCCGAGAAGGCCCGGATCGAGGTGGGCGGCAAGACCGTCGAGGTCCGCGCCCAGCAGCTCCACGGCGACGAACGCGCCCAGGCCTGGAATCAGATCAGCAAGAACGAGCGGTTCGCCGGGTATCAGGAGAAGACCGATCGAGAACTGCCGATCATCAAGCTGACCCCCAGGTAGGTGTTCCGCGGAACATTGCCGCGGTCAACGGTCCTCGGGCCTGTCGACCATCGACAGCCGTGTTCCCGGAGTCAACAGGTCATCCACCACCTCGACGACATGTGGTGTCCGAGTCGCGATTCCCATGAGGCGCCCCGCGGTCGCCGCGGAGACGACGACGGTGTCGGCACCCGATCGGCGCAGCAGCGACACGTTCTGCGCGTCGCGGACCACACCCGCGATGTTGGCCCCGGGACTGAGCTGGCGGGCGGTAAGGGTGATCAGGACGGCTGTCGCGTCGCTGTGAACAGCGATGAGGATGGCACGGGCCGCGCCGGCCTCGGCCAGCTTGAGGACCTCACTCCGTGTGGCGTCTCCACGAACAGCCACCAGGTTGAGCGATTCCGCGGCGTCGAGCGCATTCGGGTCGCTGTCGACCACCACGAGACTCGCGGTGTCCACGCCGGCGTCGATGAGCGCGCGGGCCGCACTTCGACCTTTGGTGCCGAAGCCGACGATCACGTGATGGTCGCGCAGGTTGTGCCGCCACCGTTGAATCCGCCACGCCCGACGAGACCGTTCGGTCAGCACCTCGAGAGTCGTCCCGATCAGCACCACCAGGAACAGGACGCGCAGCGGCGTGACCACGAGAACGTTGACGACTCGAGCTCCCGGGGTCATGGGAGCGATGTCGCCGTAACCTGTGGTCGAGAGCGACACGGTGACGTAGTACAGACAGTCCAGGAGTGTGAGTGGAGCATCCAGTGCGTGGCTGTAGGCATCCCGGTCGACGTAGACCACCGCCGTCGCGATCGAGATGACGCCGACGGCGATGGCGACGCGTATACCGATCGCACGTACTGGATTCTGTGCGCGTTCGGGAACGTTGATCACGCCGAGTCCGGTCTGCTGCATGTCACTGCTCTCGCTGGTAGACGTCGGGTATTCCGTCGTGGTCGTCGTCACGCGACTCTTCGCGAGCGACTGCGCGGTAGTGACGATTTCGTAGGCGAAGGAGAACCGCGGCCGCCGACGCGGAGATGAGGGAGCCGGCCAGGACCCCGATCTTCACCAGCTCGTCGCGTTCGGTGCCCGATTCGTAGGCGAGGTCACCGATGAGTAGCGACACCGTGAATCCGATTCCGGCCAGCATCGCGACGCCGACCACGTCGATCCACCGCACGTCGGCGTCGAGCGATGCGCGGGTGAAGGTGGCCAGCAGGGCGCTGGTGCCGACGATCCCCACCACCTTGCCGATGACGAGCCCGAAGACGATGCCGAGCGCGATGGGATCGCCGAGGGCGTCGCGGAGACCGTCGAGCCCGCCGATGGCGACGCCTGCGGCGAAGAAGGCGAACACCGGGACCGCGAAACCTGCTGAGAGGGGCCTGATCCGGTGCTCGAACTGTTCGGCGAGACCTGGCTTGGCCGAGTCGTCGGATATCCGGTGCAGGACCGGGACGGTGAACCCGAGCAACACCCCCGCGACGGTTGCGTGCACTCCTGACTCGTGGACGAACGCCCATGTCAGCACCGCGAGCGGAAGCAGGATCCACCAGGCGCGTATCCCCCGCTGTACACAGATCGCGAACGCCGCGAGTGGCAGGAGCGCGAGCGCCAGAGCCGAGCCGTTGATCGTGTCGCTGTAGAACACCGCGATGACGGTGATCGCGAGCAGGTCGTCGACCACTGCCAGGGTCAGGAGGAAGGTACGCAGCGCCGCGGGCAGATGTGTGGAGATCACCGCCAGCACCGCGACCGCGAAGGCGATGTCGGTGGCCGTCGGGATGGCCCACCCCTGTACTGCGCCGTCGCCGGCTCGTGCGGTGAATGCGACGAAGATGACGGCCGGTACCGCCATGCCCCCGATGGCGGCGACCACCGGCAGCGCGGCCCGGGCGGGGTCACGCAGGTCGCCGGCGACGAATTCTCGCTTCAACTCCAGGCCGACGATGAAGAAGAAGATCGCGAGGAGGCCGTCGGCCGCCCAGGTGGCGAGGGTGAGGTCGAGGTGCAGGCCGAGGGCGTCGGTACCGACTCGAACATCGGCGAGATCGAAGTACGCCGCCGACCATGGGGAGTTCGCCCACGCCAACGCCGCCACGGTGGCAACGAGGAGGAGCATCCCGCCGACGGTTTCCTTGCGGAGGATGTCGGTGATGCGGGAGGTCTCCGGCCAGGAGCCTCGCGCGAACAGGCGTGGTTTCGGTTCAGGGTGCTGAAGTGAGTGCATGGTCGTCCTCAGTGGTGCGGCAACGTACGCGTCGCCGCCGACCGCGGATCACGACCAACGACAAACACGCAGCCGACCAGACTTCCCGGCACTCCGGGAGAGAGCTTAACAGCGCACCGGACAATCGGCGTCACGAGCGTTCCGCGGAACGCTCTGCACCCTGGGCGGGCCGGCCGGAATCAAGCAGCCGCAGGATTGGCCGTCGCCTGGCGCTCCTTCCATTCCCACACCGCGTAGATCACCTCGGTGGCGTACCCGAGATCGAGCTTCCCGCCACCGATCGGCACCGTCGCACCCGCGGCAATCCGTCCGTCCGGTCGCCATTGTCCGGACGCGCCTGTCGGTGGACTCGCCCGAATCACCGAACCATCGGACATATGGAACGAAAACCGTTGCTGCCCAAGTCCCTTGATCGCAAACTCGCCCCGATGCAATGCTCGATGACACGAGCCGCACAACAGAATCAGGTTGTCCAACTCGGTCTCCCCACCGGCCGACCAGAACACCACATGATGCGCATGCAGATGCCGCGTCCGCCCACATCCCGGCGTCTGACAACACCGATCCCGCAGGAACAACGCCCGAATCATCGCCTTGGACGGAGCCCGCTGCTTGCGCCCCAACCCCAACAACGCCCGCTTCCCCGGACTCCCCGCCACCCGGCGGGACAACGCTTCCCGCAACGACGCACCACACGTCGCTTCCTCGACCTCGGCCTCCGAGAGCGCCGGACCGTCATCCAGGTGCGCATGCTCCGCCCCATCTCCGACATGGATCAAGATCTCGGCCCCGGGAGCGAGGTCGGGCATCGCGATTCCCTCATGCACCGCATCGGCCATCGCCACCACCGCCGCAGCAATATTTGACGGTACGTTTCGCCACAGATCCCGACGATTCGCCGGCTTCACCTCCGAATCCGTCTCCCCGGATTCGGTTTCCAGTTCGCCGGGAGTGTTCCGCGGAACACTCGGCAGGTCCGGATCGCCCATCGTGCGGGTGCGTTCATACTCCGCCCGCACCGTCCCCGCCAGAAACCGCGCCCCATCAAGAGGCGTCAGTGTCATCGACACCGACAACGATCCATCCGCATTCCACTTCCACCGAGCCGACGACTCCGCCGGCGGCGTCAACTCCCCACCATCGCTGTAGCCCCGGTCGATCTGCCGCATCGCCCGCACCGCCTTCTCCAGCTGCGACGCCGTGCACGACAACGCCAGATTCACCAACTCCGGCTCCCGCATCGGCGTGGCCACCCGCGTCAACGCTCGCACCTTGGAATACGTCAGCCGACCTTCGCTGAAGTGCTGCCGGATCAGCGGGAGCTCGCGCAATGCCTTCGCGACCCGCACCTGTTCGTGCGCCGTCCGCGGCGCAATCCCCGCCTTCCAGGAAAGCCAGTGCGCCAGTGAGTGAATCCCCGGCCCCCGCCACGACTCCCGCTCATCCAACTCCGCCACCAAATCAAGAAAATCTGCCGTCAACGCTGTGATCTGTGCGGCGTAACCGAGCACCCGAACCTCGAGCACCTCGTCCGACAACGACTTCGGATCCGCGCCATCGAACATCGACGACACACCCTCGGCACGTAACGCGGTAACAGACATCCCGACCCCCCAGCCAGTTCGAACAGGTATACGAACAAGCTATCGCCGGGCACCGACAATTCTGCAGGTCACAGACTCGCAAGTGTTCCGCGGAACACACGGCGCCAATGGACGACGGGGGTTGATCGAGGCGAAAAGGAACGAAGCCGCCGGCCCAGGGGACGCGGCCGAGGACACTAGCCCATGAGCTGCGCCGCAACCGTCGCGCCCAACTCCCAGCACGCTTCGCGGTCGACTTTGGTCGGCTTCTCCGAAACCACCACGTACTCAGCGGATTTCACCCAGCCGAGGCCGGTGGTGATGGAGGTGAGGGCCTTCTCCGCGCCCTCGGTTCCCTGGTTGCCGTGGAAGTACGCACCGAACGGGCGACCCTGCGTCGAGTCGAGGATCTGGTAGTAGCTGACGTCGAAGGCGTGTTTCAGTGCGCCACTGATGTATCCGAGGTTGGCGGGGGTGCCGAGGATGTAACCGTCGGCCTCCAGGAAGTCGCTCGCGGTCACCGCCAGCGCGGCTCGACGGACCACCTCGACGCCTTCTATCTCCGGGTCCGTCGCACCGGAGATGACGGCCTCGAACATCTCCTGGCAGTGGGGCGACGGCGTGTGGTGAACGATCAGGAGTCGCTTGGCATCGTCGGACATCACGACCTCCCCGCGAACGCCAGCAACCTATCAGCCGCGTTCGCACCCTCGAGCAGAACCATCTGGCCCTCCCGGGTCCCTACTGCTCGCGGCCGTGAAACTGCGCGACCGCGCGTTTCATCATCGCGCGGGCTCGGGGGCGGTCGCCGGCGTAGTCGTAGGCGCGGGCGATGCGGTATGTGTTCCGCCAGTCGTTCGGATCGGCCTCCCACTCGGCCTTGACCTGGGCGAACAGCTCGTCGGCGGCGCCGCGTTCCATGCGGCCGGAGGCGCGGTGCGGAAGGTTCGAGATGTCGAGCTCGCGACCCTCCTCGGCCATGATCGCGGCGAGTTTCTGGTGTTCCAGGCCCGCGCGGAGTGTCGCGTAGATGAGCCAGGCGCCGATCAGCGGCAGGGCGATGACGCCGAGCCCCAGACCGATTCCCGCTGCGGTCCCCGCGGCGATCAGCTGGAACCCGCGCCAGCCGAGCAGCACGAAGTAGACGATCAGCGCGACGACGAGGAACCCGATCATCCAGATGATCGGTCGCGCGTCCTTCTTCTTCGGCCCCAGCTGCGGCGCGCCGCCCTCGGTGTCGCCGGTGTGGGTGCCGTCGTCGTGAGTGCCGTCATCGACCATGGTGATCAGAGGTCCATCAGTTCTTCGAGTCCGATGGTCAGACCCGGACGGTCCGCGATGCTGCGCACCCCGAGGAGCACACCGGGCGCGAACGACGACCGGTCGAGCGAGTCGTGGCGGATGGTGAGCGTCTCGCCCTCGGTCCCCAGTAGCACTTCCTGGTGGGCGACGAGGCCGGCCAGGCGCACCGAATGGACGTGCACACCGTCGACCACGGCCCCTCGTGCACCGTCGAGTTCGGAGGTGGTCGCATCGGGGCTCGGTCCGACGCCCGCCTCAGCACGTGCGCGGCCGATCAGTTCGGCGGTTCGGTAAGCGGTGCCCGACGGGGCGTCGGCCTTCTGCGGGTGGTGCAGTTCGACGACCTCGACCGAGTCGTAGTACTTGGCGGCCTGCGCGGCGAAACGCATCGACAGGACGGCGCCGATCGCGAAGTTCGGGGCGATCAGCACGCCGACCTTCGGGTTCTCGGCGAGCCAGCCGCGGACGGTCTCGAGGCGTTCCTCGGTGAAACCGGTGGTACCGACGACGGCGTGAATCCCGTTGGCGATGAGGTACTTGAGGTTGTCCATCACGACGTCGGGGTGGGTGAAGTCGACGACGACCTGGGTGTCGGTGTCGGAGAAGAACTCCAGCGAGTCTCCCTTGTCCACGCCCACGGTGTAGGTGAGGTCGTCGGCCTTCTCGACCGCCGTGACGATCGCCTGCCCGACCTTGCCCTGACTGCCCAGGACGCCCACCGTGATACCGCTCATGTCCACCCTCTTCGATCTCGACGTGCCAACGGGTCTCAGTCTAGTGGCGAGGACATTCTCAATAGATCGGCGCATCGCCGCGGCGATGCTCGAAGACCAGCGACGTGGTGGTGCCCGCGACCTCGCGACGGCTGTTGAGCCGCTCGACGAACTGGCGCAGCGTCTCGGTGTCGGCCGTGGCCACGTGGAGCATGTAGTCGTCGGCGCCGGCGAGGAAGAACACGTCGATCACCTCGTCGTAGGCGGCGATCTCGCCGACGAAGCGCCGGATCTGCCCACGCGCATCGGACTGGAGACTGACCGCCACCATCGCGCGCAGCGGGCGACCGACGGCGGCGGGATCGACGTCGGCGAAGAAACCACGGATGACACCGAGTTCGACGAGCCTGCGCATGCGGCCGTGACACGTCGACGCAGCGATCCCCACGCGTTGTGCCAGCTCACTGTTGGGCATGCGCGCGTCGGACTGCAGGAGCTTCAGCAGTTCACGGTCCGTCGCGTCGAGCTCTCCGGGCTGAACATCCTTCGGTGCGGCAGGCATCGAACCCTCCTCGATAGAAACATCTTCGTCAGATTCGGCTGGCCAAGAATCTTCTTCACGCACATTGTGTCACTTCTGAAGTTCCTTCACCCTGAGGACAGGTTCTCTGCACAAACTTCGACAAGAGAGGGAGCATGATGCGCGTCGGCGTCCCCACCGAGATCAAGAACCACGAGTACCGCGTCGCCGTCACCCCGGCGGGCGTCGCCGAGCTGCACCACCGCGGCCACGACGTCATCGTCCAGGCGGGAGCCGGTGAGGGGTCGGCCATCACCGACAACGACTACAAGGCCGCCGGCGCGCAGATCCTCGGCACCGCCGCCGAGGTCTGGGACCAGGCCGATCTGCTGCTCAAGGTCAAGGAACCGATCGCCGCCGAGTTCGACCTCATGCGCGCGGGCCAGACGATCTTCACCTACCTCCACCTGGCCGCCGGCAAGGAGTGCACCGATGCGCTACTCGCCTCCGGCACCACGTCCATCGCCTACGAGATGGTCCGCACCGCAGACGGCGCGCTCCCCCTTCTCGCGCCGATGAGTGAGGTCGCCGGACGGCTCGCACCTCAGGTCGGCGCCTATCACCTGATGAAGTCCGAGGGTGGCCGCGGCGTCCTCATGGGCGGCGTCCCCGGCACCGAGCCGGCCGAGGTCGTCGTCATCGGCGGCGGGGTCAGCGGCATCAACGCGGCAACGATCGCCGTCGGCATGGGCGCCCAGGTCACCGTCTTCGACCTCGACATCGCCAAGCTCCGCGCGATCGACGCCCGGTTCGCCGGCCGCGTCCACACCCGCTACAGCACCAAGCTCGCGCTCGACGACGCGGTCAAGAAGGCCGACCTGGTCATCGGCGCCGTCCTCGTCCCGGGCGCCAAGGCGCCGGTCCTGGTGCCCAACAGCCTTGTCGCGCAGATGAAGTCGGGTGCGGTTCTCGTCGACATCGCGATCGACCAGGGCGGTTGCTTCGAGGATTCGCATCCCACGACCCACGCCGACCCCACCTTCACCGTGCACGACACCACCTTCTACTGCGTGGCCAACATGCCCGGCACCGTCGCCCGCACATCCACGCACGCGCTCACCGGGGCGACCCTCCCCTACGTGCTGCGCCTGGCGGATCAGGGCTGGAAGAAGGCCTGCGACACCGATCCGGCACTGGCATCGGGTCTGAGCACCCATCGCGGCGAGCTGTTCACCGCCGAGGTCGGCGAGGCGCTCGGTCTCCCCGTCGCGGCGATGCCGTTCGCACACAACTGATCAGCGCGGCCACCCGCGTTCAGAAGGCGATGCGGGTGGTTCCCCGCCGCTTCCCGCGGTACCCGTAGCGGCGTTCGACGATCGCGCCGTGGCCGTCGTGACCGATGCGCAGCAGGGTCGACGCCCGCGTCCCGTATCCCGGGATGTTGATGAACTTCGACGACAGGGCCGCCTCGAACTCGGCTCCGACGCCGGTGTCGGGCAGCCGCACCGGGTCGGGGCGGTCCTGGTCGGCCAGCATCGCGAAGTAGTCGTCGTCGGAGGCGCCGGCGGAGATCAGGTCACGGAGTGCAGCAGTGCCGTCGGCGACCTTCGGCCAGTCGTTGTCGAGCGCACCGTTGGACACGCCGTGCACGCCGTCGGCCACCCGCTCGGCGTGCGGAGCCGGTCGATTCGTCACCCACCACAGATCCGTGGCATCACCGATGAGCAGGTTCACCGGGTCGTAGTCGGCGGCCTGTTCCACGACGCGATCGGCGAACACCTTCGGGTCCTCGTCGCCGTCAAGGAAGTCCACCGGCAACTGCCCGCGCGAGCGGACCCCGGCGCGTTCGGGCGGACCGACCCGCACATTCGTCACCATCGCGACCCGGCCGGGGACGTCGGCGGACACACCCATCCAGGTGCCGCCGGCGAGGGCGTCGCGTCCGGCGATGATCGGCAGGTCATCCCACCGGGACAGCGCATACGTGCGCCGCCGGTGGTACTCGTCGCGGTTGGCCGCGACGATCAGCCGATGCTCGGGATGTGCGTTCCACGCGAAGAGGATCAGGCACATGGCATCTCAGTTCACCTGGTAGTGGCTCATACCCGCCATTCTGCGCTGGACACCGGCGATCTCTCGCACCGCCTGCGCCACCAGGCTCCGGTCCAGCGGCGACAGCCGCCCCATCTCCAGCACGTCCGTCGGTGTCTCGCCGCGATCGAACTGCGCGACCTGATACCGCAACCGCACCCGTTGCAGGACGTCGAACACCTCCGTCAGCGTCGTCGCATCGTCGTCGGTGAGCAAGGCGCTGCCCGACGCCGCCTGGAGACGCGCGCGTGTGTTCACCTCGGTGGATTCGACGCTCAACGCCACCCAGCGGGCGATGTTGATCAGCGGCGTCAGCGCATTGGCCTTGACGTCGAACGCCCCCGGGCGCCGGGTCAGGACGTCGCGCATCGAGCGCAGTCGCGCCTTGGTCGACAACGACTCCTCGAGCAGCAACCGCATGGTGCGCGGGTCGGCGCGCAGGGCGCCGATCATCTCGACTCCCGGCGTCGGTGCCGCCGAACCACGACGCGGCCCGGCCAGCGGCCGGCCGTCGAGGATCAGCGACGTGAAGATCATCCCCTTGTCTTCCAGCGGCGTGTCGATCCACCCGCGTGCCGCCGTCTGCCACTGGCTGCGGGTCCGCGAGAACAACGGCTTCGACGCGACGGCGCCCTTGGTGTCCACGGTCAGGCCGGCACCGCGCAACAGGTCGTCGAGCTCCGCGAAAGCCCCACGGTAGCCGTCGAGCTCGGACCCTCCCAGCGAGTCGTCGAACACGACCGCGGAGTCGACATCCGAACTCAGCACCGGCTCCCGACGCGCATTGCTGCCGAGCGACAACCAGGTGTACGCGGCGGGATCGACGTCGGGACGGGAGTCGACGACCAGCCGCAGCCCCCGCAGCACGACGGCGTCGACGATGAGGGAGGCGACCTGGGTGATCTCGTGTGCCGGTCGATCGCGCCGCACGAGATCGGCGACCAGTTGCGGGATGCGTTGCGCGTGTCCCTGTAGTTCCTCCACCGTCTGCGACCGTGAGATCTGTTCGCGCAGCGGCATGCTCGAACCGGCCGGGTCGGCGACGAAATCATTCGCGCCGACAACGCCGAGGACGGTGCCGTCGGCGTCGCGTACCGGGATCACCGTGAGGTCGCGGTCGACGAGCTCGGTGAGGGCGTCGATCGCCGACGTCCGGGCGTCGACGACGAACGCCGGACCGTCGACGACCTCCCCCACCGGGGTGTCGAGGCTTCGTCCGGCGGCGACGACGCGCGCCCGGATGTCGGCGTCGGTGAGCAGCCCGAGACCGTGGCCGGGCTGCGGGATCACGACGTAGTCCTGGTCGCGCTCGGTCATCAGCGTCGCGGCCTGACGCACGGTCATGTCGGCCCGTCCGATCACCGGCGCGGTTCGCAGCAGGTCGGCCACGGTGCGCGACGCGGGTGTGCGCGCGGCGTCGCGGCGGTGCGCGACCGTCAGCTGGTCAGGCGGACCGTTCATCTCTGAAGATCTTAGGCCGAAGAGGACGAACATCGGGCCCGTCGTCCGGATGGACGGCGGGCCCGATGGGGTACCTCAGTTCAGAACGGCTCAGGCGTCGGCGGTGGCCGCTTCGGCGGCTGCGGCCTCTGCCTTGTCGGCCTCTTCGTCGACCGGGACGAGGCTGATCTTGCCGCGCTCGTCGATGTCGGCGATCTCCACGCGGAGCTTGGAGCCCACGTTCACGACGTCCTCGACCTTGTTGACGCGCTTGCCCTTACCGAGCTTCGAGATGTGCACCAGGCCGTCGCGACCCGGCAGCAGCGACACGAACGCACCGAACGCGGTGGTCTTGACGACGGTGCCGAGGAAGCGCTCGCCGACCTTGGGCAGCTGCGGGTTGGCGATCGCGTTGATGCGGTCGATCGCAGCCTGTGCCTTCACGCCATCGGAGGCGCCGACGAACACGGTGCCGTCGTCCTCGATGGAGATGTTGGCGCCGGTCTCCTCGGTGATGCCGTTGATCGTCTTGCCCTTGGGGCCGATCAGCTCGCCGATCTTGTCCATCGGGATCTTGATGGTGGTGATCCGCGGTGCGAACGGGCTCATCTCGTCGGGCTCGTCGATGGCCTCGGCCATGACGTCGAGGATGGTCAGCCGGGCGTCCTTGGCCTGGCTGAGCGCACCCGCGAGCACCGGCGACGGGATGCCGTCGAGCTTGGTGTCGAGCTGCAGAGCGGTCACGAAGTCCTTCGTGCCCGCGACCTTGAAGTCCATGTCGCCGAAGGCATCCTCGGCGCCGAGGATGTCGGTCAGTGCGACATAGCGGGTCTCGCCGTCGACGGTGTCGGAGACCAGGCCCATGGCGATGCCGGCGACCGGGGCGCGCAGCGGCACACCGGCGTTGAGCAGCGACATGGTCGAGGCGCAGACCGAACCCATCGAGGTGGAACCGTTGGAGCCCAGGGCCTCCGAGACCTGACGGATCGCGTACGGGAAGTCCTCGACGCTCGGGAGCACCGGCATGAGGGCACGCTCGGCGAGCGCTCCGTGCCCGATTTCGCGACGCTTGGGCGAACCGACGCGGCCGGTCTCACCGGTCGAGTACGGCGGGAAGTTGTAGTGGTGCATGTACCGCTTGGACGTCTCGGGTCCGAGCGAGTCGATCTGCTGCGCCATCTTCACCATGTCGAGTGTGGTGATGCCCATGATCTGGGTCTCGCCACGCTCGAACAGCGCACTGCCGTGGGCGCGCGGGATCACGCCGACCTCGGCGGAGAGTGCGCGGATGTCGGTGATGCCACGACCGTCGATGCGGAAGTGGTCGGTCAGGATGCGCTGGCGCACCAGCTTCTTGGTCAGCGAACGGTAGGCGCCGCCGATCTCCTTCTCACGACCCTCGAACTGCTCGCCGAGCTGGGCGAGGATGTCGGCCTTGAGCTCGTCGGTCTTGTCGTCGCGCTCCTGCTTGCCGGGGATCGTGAGGATCTCCGAGAGGCGCTCGGTCGCGGCGGCGGCGACGGCCTCGTAGACGTCGTCCTGGTACGGCGGGTACAGCGGGAACTCCCCGGTGTCCTTGGCAGCGGCTGCGGCCAGCGACTTCTGTGCCTCGCAGAGGCGGGCGATGAACGGCTTGGCGGCTTCGAGGCCCTCGGCGACGATCGCCTCGGTCGGCGCCTGGGCACCGCCGGCGATCAGGTCGATGACGTTGTCGGTGGCCTCGGCCTCGACCATCATGATCGCGACGTCGGCGGAATCGCCTTCACCGCTGACGATACGGCCCGCGACGACCATGTCGAACACGGCGCCCTCGAGCTGTTCGACGGTCGGGAACGCCACCCACTGGCCGGCCTTGTTCTCCTCGGTCGGGATGAGCGCGACACGCACGCCGCCCACCGGGCCGGAGAACGGCAGACCCGCGAGCTGGGTCGACGCCGACGCGGCGTTGATGGCCACGACGTCGTAGAGGTCGTTCGGGTCGAGCGACAGCACGGTCACGACGACCTGGATCTCGTTGCGGAGGCCGTCGACGAAGGACGGGCGCAGCGGGCGGTCGATCAGACGGCAGGTGAGGATCGCGTCGGTCGACGGACGGCCCTCACGACGGAAGAACGATCCGGGGATGCGGCCGGCGGCGTACATCCGCTCCTCGACGTCCACGGTCAGCGGGAAGAAGTCGAAGTGCTCCTTCGGGTGCTTCGACGCGGTGGTGGTCGAGAGCAGCATGTTCTCGTCGTCGAGGTACGCGGTCACCGAGCCGGCGGCCTGCAGGGCGAGGCGTCCGGTCTCGAAGCGGATCGTGCGGGTGCCGAAGCTCCCGTTGTCGATGATCGCGGTGGCCTCGGTGATGGCGTCGTCGTACTCGTCGGTGAATTCTTCGGTGGTGTTCACATCTGTCATGTGGGGTGGAATCCCTTCGTAGCGGCTGCCGTTAGCGGCCGTCGTGATGCGCGGCCACGCAGAGATGGCCGCTTGTGCGGTTGAGGGTGGTCATCGCGAGGTGCGCAGCGTGCACCGAATGCCGGTGCAGTCGTGCTGTGGAGCTCGTCGCACGCGCGGATCGGACCGACCCAGAACGCGCCGAGAAAATACGGCAGCGGGTGAATGGCGCGACGTTTCGCGCCCGGTTGAGTGCTCAGACGGCCTTCGATCGAAGCGGCCGGAACCATTGTTCCGGCGGCCACTACCGAGGACCGATCTGGCTCGTCGTCACGCACTGCCATCAGTTCACGGCAACGATCCGTTGTCAGCCTATCACCGCGCCCTGTCAATACCTCAATATGACAAACCGGCCACCTCCCGTTCGGGAGATGGCCGGTGGTGAGTCTGTTGTCGCGGTCCGCGATCAGCGACGCAGGCCGAGGCGCTCGATGAGCGAACGGTAGCGGTTGATGTCGACCTTGGCGACGTACTTCAGCAGGCGACGACGACGGCCGACGAGCAGCAGCAGACCGCGGCGGCTGTGGTGGTCGTGCTTGTGCTGCTTGAGGTGCTCGGTGAGGTCGACGATGCGCTTGGTCAGCAGAGCGACCTGGGCCTCGGGCGAACCGGTGTCGGTCTCGTGCAGACCGTACTCGCTGAGGATTTCCTTCTTCTGCTCGACAGTCAAAGCCATGGAGATACTCCTGTTTCTCAGTGCCGCGTCTCAGATACATCTGGTGCGCCACCGCGGACTGCAGCAACACCGACTGATCAGGCTACCTGCCGGAGTGGTCCCGCCCCAAATCCGTGCGGGACCGGCCCGAGTCCATGGATGCTGATGGCCGCGTCACGGCCGAGCCACCACCACACCAGGGCGACGGCGACCACGCCGATGACCGCACCGACGACGATCGCGATGGCGAGCAGGCGTCGGGCCGGTTGACGCTCGGCGCCTCGCCCGGTCAGCGAGACGCCGATCAGTCCGAGAACAACGGAGGTCAGGGCCGCGGCGAGCATCAGGAACAAGCCGACGGTCGGTTCACCGACGTCGGCGGCCGCCGATGTCGCCCCGATCTGCCCCAGCGGCAGCGTCAGCCCGAGGGGCCGCACGGGTACCGCCCCGGCCATGACGACGACGCCGACACCTGCCCCGGCGACCGTGGCGAAACCCGGGTGGGGTGCACCCACCCGGCGCACGAGGCCGTAGAGGGCGGCGAGACCACCGACGATGATCAGCAGACCGAGGGTGACGGTGAACCACCCGAGCGTCAGCTGGGTTCCGAGCGTCTGCGCGTAGCGCCCGTCGTGGACGCCGAAACCGTTCGGGTTGAGCGGTGCGAGTCCCACCGCGGCGAGGTCCACCCATTGCATGAACGTCGCGGCCACGACCACCAGGCCGAGCACGACCGACGCGAGGGCCGCGGCGATCGCCGACGTCTGAGCGGGACTCCTGCCGAGAGCGCTCACGATGTCTCGGCCGCCGCCAGGATCTCCCTGGTCTTGGCGACGTCGTTCCCCATCTCGTCGATGAGGGCGTCGATCCCGTCGAACTGGACCATGCCGCGGATGCGGTGGACGAAGTCGACGGCGACGTGCTGGCCGTAGAGGTCGGCGTTCTTGTCGAGGACGAAGGCCTCGACCGTGCGGGTGCGTCCGGAGAAGGTCGGGTTGGTGCCCACCGACACCGCGGCCTGATAGCGCTCCCCCGGGACGACCTCACCGACGGCCGGGCCGACGCCGAGGATCGTGAACCAGGCCGCGTACACGCCGTCGGCCGGGATCGCGGCGTACATCGGCGGCGCGACGTTGGCGGTCGGATAGCCGAGATCGCGTCCGCGACCGTCACCGCGGACGACGACGCCCTCCACCCGATGCGGGCGGCCCAGGGCCTCGGCGGCGCGGTCCATGTCGCCGGCGGCGACGCAGGACCGGATGTAGGTCGACGAGTAGGTCACCGCGTGTTCGCCGAACAGCGAGATGGCCTGCACCTCGAAGCCGAACTTGGCGCCGAGCTCGGTCAGTTTCGCGACATCGCCGGCGGCCTTGCGTCCGAAGGTGAAGTTGTCCCCCACCACCACGTCGGCGGCATGCAGTGTCTCCACGAGGATGTCGTGGGCGAAGTCCTTGGGCGAGCGGGCCGCGAGCTCCGGGGTGAACGGCATGACGCAGAAGACGTCGATCCCGAGCTCCTCGGCCAGTTCTGCCCGTCGCGTCAGCGTGGTCAGTTGCGGCGGATGGGATCCCGGCCGCACGACCTCCGACGGATGCGGGTCGAAGGTCATCAGCACGGAGGGCACCCCGTGTTCCTTCGCCGCCTTCGTGGCGGCATGGATCAGTTCGGCATGCCCACGGTGCACACCGTCGAAGACACCGATGGTGACCACGCACCGTCCCCAGTCCGCGGGGATGTCATCAAGACCTCGCCATCGCAACACGCGACCAGCCTACGGGGAGCACCAGTTCCAAACCACCACCGCCACACGCCTACGAGCGGACACGATGCCGACGACGAGGTGTCGGCGAGGCGACAAGGGGACGCTAAGCTCGATCCATGCCATGGCGATCAGACCGTCCGGTGACCGAGCTGTCACAGGTCACCCAGGACTATCTGAAGGTCATCTGGACCAGCCAGGAGTGGGAGGACGTCAAGGTCACCACCAAGCTGCTGGCCCAGTCCCTCGGAGTGTCCCCGTCCACCGCGTCGGAGGCCATCCGCAAGCTCGCCGACCAGGGTCTGGTCTCCCACGAGCCCTACGGCGCGGTGACACTCACCGATCACGGCCGCGAGGCCGCGATCCTCATGGTGCGGCGCCACCGTCTCATCGAGACCTTCCTCGTCCGTGAACTCGGCTACCGCTGGGACGAGGTGCACGACGAGGCCGAGATCCTCGAGCACGCGGTGTCCGACCGCCTGATGGCCCGGCTCGACGCCAAACTCGGCTTCCCCGACCGGGATCCGCACGGCGACCCGATCCCCGCACTCGACGGTTCGATCCCCACTCCCGCCGCGGCGCTGCTCGCCGACCTCGAGGTCGGGGCGTCGGGATGCATCGCACGCATCTCCGACACCGATCCGGAGATGCTGCGCTACTTCGACGAGGTGGGCGTGGCCCTCGACCGCGTGGTGACCGTCGCCGAGAAGCGGCCGTTCGCCGGCACCATCTCGGTGTCCCTCGACGACGCGGCGCCGATCGACCTGGGCGACATCGCCGCCCGCGCGATCTTCGTCGTCCCGCGCTAACGCAGGGTCGCGGGTCGTACCACCATCACCGAACTCGCCCGCTTGCCCTTCTCCTGGATCAGCGCGATGGCCTGCTCGTGCGGGTCGACGACCACGTAGACGCCCTTCATGCCGATCGGCTCGAGCCACCGTCCCTGGCTGATGGATTCGGCCTCGTCGTCGCTGATGTCGCGGCGCGGGAAGGACAGCTTCACGGCCTCGTCGATGTCGAGGCTGACGCGGCCGTCCTCGCGGACCTCGTCGAGCGTGCGGGCGTGTTCAAGGGTGAAGGGTCCGACCGCGGTGCGTCGGAGTGCGGTGAGGTGTCCCCCGACCCCCAGTGCGGCGCCGAGGTCACGGGCCAGGGACCGGATGTAGGTACCCGACGAACAGTCCACCGCGACATCGAGATCCACCACGCCCGGGGTGCCGTTGTCGGTGTCACCGTCGCGTCGGGTGGCGAGCACGTCGAATCGCGACACGGTGACCGGGCGGGCTTCGAGGTCGAAGTCGGCGGCGGTGCGGACCAGGGCGTGCGCTCGCCGGCCGTCGACCTTGATCGCCGACACCTTCGCCGGGACCTGCTGGATGTCGCCGGTGAGATCGGCGACGCCCGAGGCGATCTCGTCGTCGGTCACACCGGAGGCGTCCGCGGTGGTGAGGATCTCCCCCTCGCGGTCGTCGGTGGTGGTCGAGGCGCCCAGCCGGATGGTCGCCGTGTAGGACTTGGTGGTCAACGACAGCAGGCCGAGAAGCTTTGTCGCCCTCTCGATCCCGACGACCAGAACGCCGGTGGCCATCGGGTCCAGGGTGCCGGCGTGGCCGACCCGGCGGGTGTCGAAGATCTTGCGGCACCGCGACACGACGTCGTGGCTGGTGATCCCGGCCTGCTTGTCGACGATGAGCAGGCCGGCCTTCTCGATGGTTGCGTCGGCCATGTCAGACCATCGCGATCGTCGTGGTGATGATGCCCCGTTCGACGAGCCAGCGGCCGTGGAACTCGATCACCGGAGCACCGCCGTCGGAGGCGGCCGGGTCGATCAGGATGCGCGAGACGAACGTCCCGGACGTATCCGCGGTCTGTTCGAAGGTGATGAGGGCGTCCTCGAATCCCAGCCACCGCTTGGTGATCGGGAACCAGGCCTTGTAGGTGGCCTCCTTGGCGCAGAACAGCAGGCGGTCCCAGTGCAGTCCGGCCGGCCGGGTCGCGAGGACCTCTCGCTCGGCGGGCAGGCTGGTGTGCTCGAGGACGCCGTCGGGCAGCGCGTCGTGCGGTTCGGCGTCCATGCCGAGGGATCGAACCCCCATCGCGTGGGCGACGATCGCGGCGCGGTATCCGTCGCAGTGGGTCAGGCTGCCGACGATGCCCGCGGGCCAGATGGGGGCGCCCTTGTCGCCCTTGAGGATCGGCACCGGGTCGTAACCCAGCTGACCCAGCGCCTGCCGGGCACAGTGCCGGACGGTGGTGAACTCGCGGCGACGCTTCTCCACGGCCTTGCCGATGAGCGCCTGCTCGGCGGGCATCGCGATCAGTCCGGGCGGATCGTCGAACGCCTCCGCCGAGGCGACCCCGGATGGGAGGAGTTGTTCGATCACTGCTCGCCCTTTCGTTCTTGCCGTTCCGCCTGTCGCGTCCGGCGCTCTGCCTGCCTCTGCTCCACCCGTGCCCGGAATTCCGCGGCACGCTCGGCGTAGTCGGGCGGCAGGTCGAACCGCACCCCGTGCTCGGGGAGGTCGGACTCGCCGAGGCCGTCACCCGGCACGATGTTGCGCATCAACGGGTTCGGCAGGCCGCGCCGCTTCCACTCGCGGGGATAGCCGACCGACACCTCCTCGAACCGGATGCCGTCGTACCAGGTGGTGCGCGGGATGTGCAGGTGCCCGTAGACACAGCACGCGGCGTTGAACTCGGTGTGCCAGTGCGCGGTCAGCTCGCTGCCGCACCACAGTGCGAACTCCGGGTAGATGAGCGCATCACACGGTTCGCGGCGCAACGGCCAGTGGTTGATCAGGACCGTCTTCTCCGACGGGTCGAGGGCCTGCAGCCGGCGACGCGTGATCTCGATCCGCGCACGACCCCAGGCGTCGCGGGTCGGGAACGGCTCGGGCGAGAGCAGGAACTCATCCGTGGCCACCACGTTGCGCTCGCGCGCGAGCGCCAGCGCGGTGAGTTTATTGGCGGTGCCCTCCGGCCGGAACGTGTAGTCGTACAGCAGGAACATCGGGACGACGCGGACCGGATCGCTGCCGTCGCCCGGGTCGAACAGCGGGTAGATGTCCTCGGGGGTCACCACGCCGATGTCGCGGCACGCCTGCACGAGATAGTCGTAGCGGGCCACACCGAACACCTGCAGCGGGTCCTTGGCCGTGGTGTACAACTCGTGGTTGCCCGGGACCCAGATAACCGTGTGGAAACGGGTCCGGAGGCGGCGCAGGGTGTCGACGATGTCGTCGGTGCGTTCGGCGACGTCACCGGCCACGATGAGCCAGTCCGCCGACGACGTCGGCCGGATCTCGTCGATGATGTGCTCGTTGCCCCGATGGGCGACGTGCAGATCGCTGATCGCCCACAAAGTTGCCACGAGGATCCATCGTGCCAGAGGTCGTGATTCCACCGTGCCCGGGGCGGGTCGGCGTGGGACGATCGAGCGGTGTACGGCGCACCCGTCGCCCCGAGCGGATCACGCCTCCCGGGCAGTCGCGGACCCTGGTGGGTCCAGGTCGTCGTGAGCTCCCTGATCCTGCTCGCCTACCTCGTCGCGCAGGTGACGGCATTCGCCGTCGGCGACACCACCGAGCGGTGGACGCAGTACGGCCTGAGCGCGGGCGTCCTGGTGATCTTCGTGGTGATCACCGCGGCGTGGGCGCGGTCGGGATGGCGGGTCACCGTTGCAGTACTGCTCGGGTTGCTGTTCGTCGGGTTGGAGCGACTCGCGCTGCTCCCGTTCTACCTCGATCTCTCGGTCACCCAGGACTGGTCGTCGGAGGTGTTCCGGCTCGCCTCGATGGCCGCGACCGCGATGCTGCTCACCGGCCTGATCCTCGTGTGGTCGATCGCCCGGCGACAGACGGCCATGACCTGGGTGGGTCTGCTCCCGGCCGCCGGGCTGGTCGCCCTGGGGACCTGGGCCACCTACTATCACCAACCGGATTTCGGCGTCGACCTCACGGCCACCGAGGTCGCCCTGCCCCTGCATTACTGGATCGGCGTGATCGCGTTCGAGACCATGTTCGGCGTCGCGGCCGTCCTCGTCCTGTGGGCGTGCGACGCGATCGGCCTCGCCACCCGCCGATCGCCCGCGACGAGCACGCCGTCGACCACGCCGAACGTGGAGAGCTTCCGGACCACCCAGCTCTACCGGACGCAGGCCGGCCAGACGGATCTGCGGGAGACCGAGCGGTACCGGCCACCGCCGCCCCCGCTCGCCCAGCCGCAACGGCGACCCGACGACCCGAGCTTCCGGACGACGCAGATCCGACGGCCCCGCGGCGACGGAACCCCCGGCGACAACCGGGACGAGCGCTGAGGGTCAGGCGGGTACGGCTCCCGTCTGCCGCCAGCGGCCGGAGCGGATGCGCCACACGACGGTCGCGAGGCGGACGACCATGAAGACCACCAGGCCCGACCACACCCCGGCCAGTCCCCAGTCGAAGATCAGCGACAGCCAGATCAGCGGCAGGAACCCGACGAGCGCGCCGGTCAGGGTCGCAGTGCGGAGGAAGGCGGCATCGCCGCTGCCGAGCAGCACGCCGTCGAGGGCGAAGACCACGCCGGCGATCGGCAGCATGCCGACGAAGAACCACCACGGCACACCGATGGCGTCGAGCACGGCGTCGTCGGAGGTGAAGACGCGCGGGATGAGCGTCGCGCCGGCCGCGAAGACCGCGGCCATCGCGGTCGCGGCGACCACCGACACCCCGGTCACGCGGCGCGCCACGGTGTCGGCGACCTTGAGGCGGCCGCCCCCGAGCGCGGCGCCGACGAGCGCCTGCGCGGCGATCGCCACCGAGTCGAGGAACAGCGCCATGAACTCCCAGAGCTGCAGTACGAGCTGATGCGCCGCGACCTGCGCGACGCCGAATCGGGCGGCCACCGCGGCGGCCGAGACGAAGCAGATCTGGAACGACAGGCTGCGCACGATGAGATCGCGTGCCATCGCCAGCTGCGCGACGATGATCGTCCGGTCGGGGCGGAACCCCTTCGATTCCGGTGACGAGCCCGCCTCGCGGATCACCCGCACCGCGAACAGCACGCCCGTGACGCCTTGGCCGATCACGTTCGCGACGGCGCTGCCCGGGAGGCCGAGCCGCGGAAATGGCCCGATGCCGTGCACGAGGCCGACCACGAGAACGGCCGCGAGGGACAGCCCGATCACCACGTAGACCACGGGCCGGCGCGTCTCCTGCACACCGCGCATCCAGCCGTTGCCGGCCATCGACAGCAGGATCAGCGGCACCCCGAACATCGCGATGCGCATCCAGTGCGCGGCATCGGCGGCCACCGCGGCCGACTCCGGCGACGACGCCCCGACGAGGAGCCGCATGACCATCGGCGCGAGCGGATAGGAGACCGCCACGATCACCACGCCGACGGCGACCGCGATCCAGCTGGCCTGCACGCCCTCGCGCACCGCGCCGGCACGGTCACCCGCACCGAACCTGCGCGCCGAGCGGGCCGTCGTGCCGTACGACAGGAAGGTGAGCTGGGTGCTGACGATCGAGAGCACCAGCGTGCCGACACCGAGCGCGGCGAGCTGCTCGCCACCGAGGCGGCCGACGACCGCGAGGTCGAGGAGCAGGTAGAGGGGTGGAGCGATGAGGACCGCGAGCGCCGAGACGGTCAGCGTCGCGATACGGGCGACACCTGTCTCGTCAGATGTCGCGGCCTCGTCGCGGGTGTCGCTCAGAGCGACTCCAGCAACCTCGCGACCACCTCATCGGCGGTGCCGGTGTCGCTGTAGCCGGAGGCCTGACGATGCCCGCCGCCTCCATGGGCGCGGGCGATCGGGACGAGGTCGACGACCTCCTTGGACCGCAGCGACACCGTCCACACCTGCGGTTCGCTCTCCTTGAACACCGCCGCCACCTCGGCGTCGCGGGCGGTCCGGATGGTGTCGACGACGCTCTCGGACTCCTCCCAGCTCATGCCGGCGAGGGCCTTCTGGTCGACGATCGCGTAGACGAGTCCCTCGCCGTTGCACGCCGACGGGACCAGCTTCGCCGAGGCGAGGACGCCGGACATCATGGCGAACCACTCGAACGGGTGGGAGTCGAAGAGGATGCGGCTCCACCGGCGTGCGTCGACGCCGGTCTCCAGCAGGCGCGCCGCGATCCGGAAGGACTGCGGCCGGGCCCAGCGGAAGGAACCGGTGTCGGTGGTCAGCCCGGCGTAGATGCAGGTGGCGATGTCGGCGTCGAGTTCGACCCCGAGCTCGTCGAGTACGTCGAGCACCAGGACCGACGTGCAGTCGGCAGCGGGATCGATCAGGTCGAGGTCACCGAAACCGGGATTCGACGCATGATGGTCGATGGTGATCGACGTGTCGGCCGCGGTGAAGACCTCGCCCAGCGAGTCGAGGCGCTCGAGGTTCGCGGCGTCGACCGACACCACCAGTGGGTGCCCGACCACCTGGTTCGGGGAACACAGGAGTTTGCTGCCGGGCAACCCGCCGAGGGAGGCCGGCAGCTGCTCGGAACCGGGATAGGACACCTCGACGTCGACGCCGCGCCGGTCGAGGGCCAGTCCCAGTGCGAGACCGCTGCCGATGGTGTCCGCATCCGGTCGGATGTGACAGCAGATGGTCACCGCCGACGCGGACGCCAGCTCTGCGGCGATCGCCGCACTCGCCGAAGCGTTCACTCGTCGTCGCCGGCGTCGTCTGCCGAGCGGTAGGGATCGGCGTCACCGGCCGGTGATGCCTCGGCCGCCCGCCGCGCGACGAGCTCGTCGTTGGCGCGGGCGCGCGCGACGAGCTCCTCCATCTGACGGGCCGCGTCTGGAACCGTGTCGAGCATGAAGCGCAGGGTCGGGGTGAAGCGGACGCCGGTGCCGGCGCCGACCTTGGACCGGAGCACGCCGGTCGCCTTGGCCAGTCCCGCGGCCGCCGCCTCGTAGTCGGGGTCGGCGTCGATGGATTCGCCCATCACCGTGTAGTAGACGGTCGCGTCGTGCAGATCGTTGGTCACGCGGGTGTCGGTGACCGTCACGTAGGCCAGGCGCGGGTCCTTGATCTCGGTGGCGATCGCCGACGCGACGATCGTCGAGATCCGCTTGGCCAGACGTTGTGCCCGTGCTGGATCAGCCATCGGGAGTCCTTCCGTGAGCGGTGCCGTGCGCGCCGGCCCGGTGTCGGGCCGACGCGCACGGACGTGGGTCGAGAGAGCTCAGAAGCTGACGCGCATCAGTCGCGCGGCTTCTCCCGCAGCTCGTAGGTCTCGATCACGTCGTCCACCTTGATGTCCGAGTAGGTCAGCGTGAGACCACATTCGTAGCCTTCGCGAACCTCGGTGGCATCGTCCTTCTCGCGCTTGAGCGACGACACGGTGAGGTTCTCGGCGACCACGACGTTGTCACGCAGCAGGCGCGCCTTGGCGTTGCGGCGCATGATGCCCGACTGGACGAGGCAACCGGCGATGTTGCCGATCTTCGACGACTTGAAGATGGCGCGGATCTCGGCGCGGCCGAGCTCCACCTCTTCGTAGATCGGCTTGAGCATGCCCTTGAGCGCGCTCTCGATCTCGTCGATGGCCTGGTAGATCACCGAGTAGTACCGGATGTCGACGCCCTCGCGGTTGGCCAGCTCGGTGGCCTTGCCCTCCGCACGGACGTTGAAGCCGATGATGATCGCATCCGAGGCCGCCGCCAGGTTGACGTTGGTCTCGGTGACGCCACCGACACCGCGGTCGATGATGCGCAGCGACACCTCGTCGCCCATCTCGATGCCCAGCAGGGCCTCTTCGAGGGCTTCGACCGTGCCCGAGTTGTCACCCTTGAGGATGAGGTTGAGCTGGCTGGTCTCCTTGAGAGCCGAATCCAGGTCTTCCAGGCTGATCCGCTTGCGGCTGCGCGCGGCCAGCGCGTTGCGCTTGCGCGCATTGCGGCGGTCGGCGATCTGCCGGGCGATGCGGTCCTCCTCGACCACGAGCAGGTTGTCGCCTGCGCCGGGGACCGAGGTGAAACCGATGACCTGGACCGGTCGCGACGGCAGCGCCTCGGGGACGTCCTCGCCGTGCTCGTCGACCATGCGACGGACACGACCGTAGGCGTCACCGGCGACGATCGAGTCGCCGACGCGGAGCGTGCCGCGCTGTACCAGCACGGTCGCCACCGGGCCACGGCCGCGGTCGAGGTGCGCCTCGATGGCGACACCCTGGGCGTCCATGTCCGGGTTGGCACGCAGGTCGAGCGATGCGTCCGCGGTGAGCAGCACGGCTTCGAGCAGTGCGTCGATGTTCTCGCCCTGCTTGGCCGAGATGTCGACGAACATGGCGTCGCCGCCGTACTCCTCGGGCACCAGACCGTATTCGGTCAGCTGTCCGCGGATCTTCTGCGGATCGGCGCCTTCCTTGTCGATCTTGTTCACCGCGACCACGATCGGCACATCTGCCGCCTGGGCGTGGTTGACCGCCTCCACCGTCTGCGGCATGACACCGTCGTCGGCCGCGACCACGAGGATCGCGATGTCGGTGGCCTTCGCACCGCGGGCACGCATGGCGGTGAACGCCTCGTGACCCGGGGTGTCGATGAAGGTGATCAGGCGATCCTCACCGTTGAGGTGGGTGTTCACCTGGTAGGCACCGATGTGCTGCGTGATGCCGCCGGCCTCGCCCTCGCGGACGTTGGCCTTACGGATCGTGTCGAGCAATCGGGTCTTACCGTGATCGACGTGGCCCATGACGGTGACCACCGGCGGACGCTGTGCGAGGTCGTCCTCGCCGCCCTCGTCCTCGCCGTAGGTGAGGTCGAAGCTGTCGAGCAGCTCGCGGTCCTCGTCCTCCGGGCTGACGACCTGGACACGGTAGTTCATCTCCGAGCCGAGCAGCTCGAGCGTCTCGTCGTTGACCGACTCGGTCGCCGTCACCATCTCGCCGAGGTTGAACAGCGCCTGGACCAGCGATGCCGGGTTGGCGTCGATCTTGTCGGCGAAGTCGGACAGCGAGGCACCACGGGCGAGACGGATTGTCTCGCCGTTGCCGCGCGGCAGACGGACGCCACCGACGGACGGAGCTTGCATGCTCTCGTACTCGGCGCGTTTTGCCCGCTTCGACTTGCGACCCTTGCGGGGAGCGCCACCGGGACGACCGAACGCACCGGCTGCACCGCCGCGGCCACGACCGCCGCCGCCACCGGGACGACCGCGGAAGCCACCACCGGCGGGTGCGCCGGGAGCGCCGCCGCCACCGCCGGGTCCGCCGCGGTAACCGCCGCCGCCTCCGCCACGGCCACCACCGGCACCGCCGCCGCGACCACCCGGTCGGGCGTCAGGACGTGCCGCACGCGAGGGCATCGCGCCGGGGCTGGGACGAGGGGGCATGTTGCCCGGGTTGGGACGCGGACCGCCCTGACCGGGAGCGGGCCGACCGCCACCGGGGCGGGGGCCACCCTGACCGGCAGGTCCGGGACGGCCGCCACCGGGACGCGGACCGCCCTGGCCGGGGCCGGGACGAGCCGCCGGGCGCGGCGCGGGAGCCGGGGCCGACGAGTACGGGTTGTTGCCGACACGCGGAGCACGCGGGCCGGGCTTGGGGCCGGGACGAGGACCCGGCGCCTTGGTCGGCGGCGTGGGTGCTGCCGAGGCGGCGGGCGCCTGAGCTGCCGCAGGTGCCGGTGCCGCGGGCTTGGGTGCGCCGGGGGTCGGGGCCGTGCTCGGACGCTCGGCCGCCGCCGGTGCGGGTGTCTCGACCGGGGCGGGACCCGGCTTCGGGCCACCCGGCTTGGGGCCGCCCGGCTTGGGTGCGCTGGTCTGGGGTCCCGGGGCGGGACGCTCGGCCGGCGCTGCCGGGGCGGCACCGGGCTTCGGCGCGCCGGACGGCTTGGGTCCGGGCTTGGCCGACTGGCGAGGAGCGGGTGCCGACGACGATCCGCCGTCCTTGGCTCCCCCGTCCTTGCCGGGGAATGATTCACGCAGTCGACGGGCCACTGGGGCCTCTACCGTCGACGACGCCGATTTGACGAACTCGCCCTGTTCCTTCAGGCGCTCGAGCACCTGCTTGCTCGTCACACCGAGCTCTTTGGCCAGTTCGTGCACGCGGGCTTTGCCTGCCACTGCTCTCCTTTGCTGGAGGCCAAGCGGCTAACCCGCTACGGCCTCGATTTATGTCCGGTACATGCTCATCGTGGGGACTTCACGGTGTGCTCATGTCTTCTGCAACCTGTTCCGGCTCCGAGGAGCCATCTTTAGTGGGTGATCACGCCGAGCTGTTCGGCGAGATCGTCCGGGTCCGCGGTCAGACCGGGGGTCCGGAGTGCCGCGGCGAAGGCCCTGCGTCGCGTCGCGACGGAGATGCACTCCGCCCTCGCATGCAACCAAGCGCCACGTCCCGGCATGGTCTTCGCGGGATCGGCCACGAGCACTGGGGCGTCGTCACGCTGCTGCGCGACGACACGAACCAACTCGGTGGCCTCTGCCCGTTGCCGGCAACCGATACACATCCGTACCGGCCTGTGATTGGTTGACGTGCGGGGGGCGGATCGCTGAACCATCGATCAGTCTAGCGCGACCGGGCGGGTTGCGAACAATCGGCTGCCACTCATGTCACTCGGGTCCCCCCTCGACCGCGGGGGCTGCGTCGGAGCGGATGTCGATCCGCCAACCGGTCAGCCGGGCGGCCAGACGGGCGTTCTGCCCTTCCTTGCCGATGGCGAGGGAGAGCTGATAGTCCGGCACGACGACCCGCGCCGCCTTCGCGGCCTCGTCGACCACGGTGACCGATACAACCTTCGCCGGGGACAGAGCATTCCCGACGAACACACCGGGATCGGAATCGAAGTCGATGATGTCGATCTTCTCGCCGGCCAGTTCGCTCATGACGTTGCGCACACGCTGACCCATCGGGCCGATGCACGCGCCCTTGGCGTTGAGCCCGGCGACACCGGTGTGCACGGCGATCTTGGACCGGTGGCCGGCCTCGCGGGCGACCGCGACGATCTCCACCGAACCGTCCTCGATCTCGGGCACCTCGAGCGAGAACAGCTTGCGGACCAGGTTCGGGTGGGTACGCGACAGCGTGATCTGCGGTCCGCGGGGGCCGCGGCTGACGCCGACGACGTAGCACTTGATGCGGTCGCCGTGGGTGTAGACCTCGCCGGGTACCTGCTCGGCGGGCGGGATGACGCCCTCGGTGCTGTTGGCATCGCTGCCGATCTGCACCACGACCATGCCGCGGGCGTTGGCGCGGGAGTCCTGCTGCACCACGCCGCCGACGATCTCGCCCTCGTGTGCCACCAGGTCGCCGAAGTTCTTCTCGTTCTCGGCGTCGCGGAGGCGCTGCAGGATGACCTGGCGTGCGGTGGTGGCCGCGATCCGGCCGAAGCCCTCGGGGGTGTCGTCCCACTCGTGGACGACGTCACCGTTCTGGTCGAGTTCCTGTGCCATCACGCGGACTGCACCGGACTTGCGGTTGATGTCGACACGCGCATGCGGCGCGAAGCCGTCGGTGTGACGGTAGGCGGTCAGCAGGGCGGTCTCGATGGCGGTGATGACCGTCTCGATCGAGATGCCCTTGTCGGCCTCAATCATGCGCAGTGCGCCGATGTCGATGTTCATGGGGTCTTGCTCCTATTCACTTGTCGCCGCTGTTCACTTGTCACTGCTGTTCAGTTGTTCAGTTGCGTGCGGTCGCGCGTCCGGCGGCGCTCGATCTCGTCGGCGTCGAGGCCGCAGAGTTCGAGTTCGGCGATGCTCGGCTGCGAGAAGTCGACCTGCACGACCGCTCTCGTCACGGCCTCGAGCGGGATCGTCTCGACCGCGATCCGTCCGCGGTGGTTCATCACGATCTCGACGCTGGTCTCGTCGAGCTTGCCGATGCGGCCGGTGAGGGTCCGCTCCTCGCTCCCCTCGACCGGGGCGACGTCGACGGCGACGCGGCGTCCGGTGTTGCGACGCCAGTGCCGCGGGAGGGTCAGGGGACGATCGACGCCGGGCGAGGTCACCTCGAGGACATAGGGGTCCTCGTCGGCGAGTTCCGGTGCCGCGTCGAGGACCTCGGAGATCCGGTTGGACAGATCGGCGAGAACGTCGAGATCGCTGCCGCCGTCGCGATCGACGACGATCGTCAGTTCGTCCTGGCCGTCGCGTCGGTGGACGATGACGTCTTCGAGGTCGAAACCTTGCTCTACGACAAGCTTTTCGACGAGTTCACTCACCTGCGGCGGGCTGATCGGCATGCCACTCCCCTCGTCTTCAGTTGTCGGGCCGTGCAGGGTCTCGCACGAAGTTGCTCCGACACATCCTAGTGGATCCGGAGGCATGCCCCGACCACCTTCGTTTCGCGGCTGGCATCATGTGTCGCGTGACCACATTGGATCGGCGCACCGTGCTGCGCGGAGGACTCGTGGCAGGGGTCGCGGTGGCCGGCCTGGGTGCCGTCGGCGTGTCGGGCTGCAGCACCGGACCGTCGGAGGAGGCCAGGACCGCCGAGCGGCTGGTACCGCTCGTGCGCAGTGCTCTCGGCGACGAGAAGAGTGCCCGATCACTCGCCGGCGCCGAGCCGCGATATGCCGCTGCCCTCGCCGTTGTCGCAGACCAACGCGCCGAGCACGCACGGGCGCTGCGTGAGGAGATCATCCGGCTGGACCAGGGCGTCGCGGCCACCATCGACGAACCGGCCCCCTCAGCGGCACCCGCACCGGGCGGACCGCCGACCCTGGTGGGCCTGCGCGCCGGACTCGAGCAGTCCTCCGGCGAGGCGCGCGATGTGGCGATCTCCCTGTCCGGATACCCGGCCGGTCTGGCCGGATCGGTCGCGGCCGCCGTGACCTCGATGCGAGAGGTGCAACTGGCATGACCAGCCCCGTCCCCTCCCCGGCGGCCGACACCGGCGATCCGCTCGTCGTCGCCGCCGACGCCGAGAACGCCGCGATCTTCACCTACGGGGTGATCACCGCATTCGTCGCGGCCGCGCGCCGACGCATGGTCGGCGACTACGCCGCCGAGCACCGCGCCCGCCGGGACGAGATCGACCGGGCCATCACCGCCGCCGGTGGCACACCGCCGCTGGCCGCGGCCGGTTACACGCTTCCGGTGGAGGTCACCGACCCCGAGACCGCCGCTCGGGCAGCCCTCGCGGCAGAGGTCGACTGCACCACCGCATACCGGGCGTTGCTCGAGCAGGCCGACGACGAGCCGGGTCGCCGGATCGGCGTCGACGGTCTGTCGGATTCTGCGGTCCGCGCCGCCACGTGGCGTGCACTGCTACAGGAAACCCCGGTCACGGTCGCGTTCCCGGGGTCTCCTGTCTCGGGTTGATCAAGAGCAGGGGCTGAGTCTCAGCCGCGCGCCGCGGCGACGACCGCGTCCACTGCGCCGTCGACGGCCACCTCGGCGGCCTCCCCGGTGAACCGGTCGCGGATCTCGATGGTGCCGTTGGCATAACCGCGTCCGACGACCACGACCGTCGGCATGCCGAGGAGCTCGGCGTCCTTGAACTTCACGCCGGGCGAGGCCTTGCGGTCGTCGAGGAGCACCTCGAGTCCGGCGGCGTCGAGGTCAGCGGCGAGCTGCTCGGCACCGGCGATCGCGGCCTCGTCCTTGTTGGCGATGACCAGGTGAACCGCGAACGGCGCCACGGTCTTCGGCCAGCGCAGCCCCTTGTCGTCGTGCGACTGTTCGGCGATGACCGCCACCAGACGTGACACACCGACTCCGTAGGAGCCCTGGGTCAACCGGACCGGCTTGCCGTTCTCACCGAGCACGTCGACCTCGAAGGCGTCGGTGTACTTCTGCCCGAGCTGGAAGATGTGTCCGATCTCGATCCCCTTGGCGCTCACCAGCTTTCCCGCACCGTCCGGCGACGGGTCGCCGTCGCGCACCTCGGCGGCCTCGATCGTGCCGTCCGGGGTGAAGTCACGGCCGGCGACCAGCCCGAATGTGTGGCGGCCGGGTTCGTCGGCTCCGGTGATCCACGAGGTCCCGTCGACCACGCGGGGGTCGACGAGGTAGCGGACACCGTTGGCCTGCAAGGCCTTCGGACCGATGTACCCCTTCACCAGGAACGGGTTGGCGGCGAAGTCCGCGTCGGTGAGCAGTTCGACCTCGGCCGGCGAGACGGAGGCCTCGAGACGCTTGAGGTCCACCTCGCGGTCGCCGGGCACACCGACGCCGACGATCTCGGGATCCTTGCCCGGCGCATGAAGTTTCACCATCACGTTCTTGAGGGTGTCGGCGGCGGTGTACTCGCCGTCGAGGTTCGCATTGGCCCACTCGACCAGGCTCGCGATGGTCTCGGTACCCGGGGTGTCGCGCACGACCGCCTCGGGCAGGCCGTCGATCGGCTTCGGGTCGGGCGCATGCGTGACGACCGCCTCGACGTTGGCCGCGTAACCCGACTCCAGGCATCGCACGAAGGTGTCCTCGCCGACCTCGGACTCGGCCAAGAACTCCTCGGAGGCGCTGCCACCCATCGCGCCCGAGGTGGCGGAGACGATGACGTACTTGATCTGCAGGCGCTCGAAGATCTTCTGGTAGGCCTCGCGGTGCAGGTTGTAGGCCTTCTTGAGGCCGTCGTCGTCGAGGTCGAAGGAGTAGGCGTCCTTCATCACGAACTCGCGGCCGCGGAGGATGCCCGCGCGCGGACGCTCCTCGTCGCGGTACTTGGTCTGGATCTGGTACAGGATGACCGGCATGTCCTTGTAGGACGAGTACTCGCCCTTGACCAGGGTGGCGAAGAGCTCCTCGTGCGTGGGTCCGAGGAGCATGTCGGCACCCTTGCGGTCCTTGAGGCGGAACAGGGCGTCGCCGTACTCGGTCCAGCGGTTGGTGGCCTCGTACGGTTCGCGCGGCAGCAGCGCCGGCAGCAGGATCTCCTGGCCGCCGATCGCGTTCATCTCCTCGCGCACCACCTTCTCGATGGCCTTGAGCACGCGCAGACCCAGCGGGAGCCAGGAGTAGACGCCGGGCGCGACGCGGCGGACGTAGCCCGCTCTCACCAGCAACTTGTGGCTGGGCACCTCGGCATCGGCCGGGTCGTCGCGCAGGGTCCGCAGGAACAGGGTCGACATGCGTGTGATCACGACAAACCAGCTTAGTTATGGTGTTCCGGTGCTCGTCATCCTCCCTCCCTCCGAGACCAAATCCGACGGTGGGCACGGGGCTCCCCTCGATCTCGACAGCCTGTCGTTTCCCGAGCTGAATCCTGTCCGCAAACGGATCGGCGAGGCCATCGTCGACCTCGCAGGCGACCTCGACGCCAGCCGCAAGGCACTCGGCCTGGGCGCCACCCAACTCTCCGAGGTGGACCGCAACGCCGACCTGTGGCTCTCCCCCACCCGGCCGGCCATCGAGCGCTACACCGGCGTCCTCTACGACGCCCTCGACCACGCCTCGCTCACCAAGGCTGGCAAGACCAAGGCCGCCGAACGACTGGCCATCGGCTCGGCCCTGTTCGGTGTGGTGCGTGCCGCCGACGCGATTCCCGCCTACCGGCTGTCGGGTGGATCGAAGCTGCCCGGCATGCCGACGCTGGCGTCGATCTGGAAGCCGGAGCTGTCCCCCGCGCTCGACGCGGTGGAGGACTTCGTGGTGGACCTGCGCTCGGGGGTGTACCAGCATCTCGGTCCGGTCAAGGGTGCGGTCACCGCGACGGTGATGACCGAACAGCCCGACGGCTCACGCAAGGTCGTGAGTCACTTCAACAAGCACTACAAGGGCCTGATGGCGCGCGAACTGGTGCGCACACGACGCAACGTGCGCGACATCGACGGTCTGGCCGCGGTCCTGTCCGACGCCGGTCAGCGCGTCGAGATCGCCGCACCCGACCAGATCGTCGTCATCACCGACTGATCACTCGACGCCCGCGTCGGCTGCTTCCTGGGCGGCCTGCCCCTCGGCGACCTGTTCCGGGGTGAACCGCATGAACAGCACGACGATCGCAGCGATGACCGCGATGCCGGCGCAGGCCGCGAACGCGAGGCCGTAGCCCTCTGCCTGCGCGGCCAGCTGTGCCGGGTTCATCGTCTCGACGGGTGCGGTGGTACCGCCCTTGGACAGCGCCCGCGACGTCACCATCGCACCGACGACGACGAGGCCGACCGCACCGCCGAGGTTCTGCGCGACCTGCGCGAGCGCGGTCAGCGGACCGATCTCGTTGGGTCCGACTCCGGCCACCACCGACAGGGTCAGCGGGATGACGGCGAGGCCCACGCCGAAGCCGATCACGATGACCGGCAGGAAGATCCCCGGGAAGTAATCGGGGGCGTCAGTGGCGATCGACGAGGCGTAGAAGCAGCCGGCGAGGATGACCGCGCCGCCGACCAAGACCAGCCAGCGCGGCTGGATCATCAGCGCGAGCTTCGACGCGATCGCCGCGGCGATGCCGAGTCCGAAGGCGAAGGGCACGACGGCGAGACCGCTCTGGATCGGCGAGTACTTCAGGATTCCCTGCAGGTACAGCGAGATGAAGACCGCCATGCACATCATGATCATGCTGGCGAACAGGATCGCCCCGAGCGCCGCGACGCGGGAGGTGTTGTCGAACAGCGAGAACGGCAGGATCGGGTTGGCGGCGCGGCGCTCGACCACCACGAAGGCGATGAGCGCCAGCACGCCGAGCACGAACGAGCCGATGACGACGGGCGAACCCCAACCGTTGGGACCCTCGTTGACGCCGAGCACCAGCAGGGTGCAGCCGAGGGTGCCGAGCACCGCGCCGGGGACGTCGAGCGGCAGACGCTCACCCTGCGATTCGCGCAGCGCGATGATCGCCCCGATCACGACGACCAGGCCGATGGGCACGTTGATGAGGAATACGAGTCGCCACGACACCTCGGTCAGCACGCCGCCCAGGATCAGGCCGGCGACCGAGCCGACGCCGGTCATCGCCGCATAGATGGCGAAGGCCTGGCTGCGGGGTTTGCCCGGCGCGAACGTGGTCGCGACCAGGGCCATCGCGGTCGGGGCGGCGATCGCGGCCGACGCCCCCTGCAGCGCTCGGCCGACGATCAGGCTCCCCTCGTTCCACGCGAGACCGCACAGGAGTGAGGTCAAGGTGAAGGCCACGACGCCGACGATGAACATCCGCTTGCGGCCGAAGGTGTCGCCGAGGCGGCCACCGAGCAGCATCAGTCCGCCGAAGGCCAGGACGTAGCTTGAGATGACCCAGTTGGCGCTCGACTCGGAGAGGCTGAGGGCGTCGCGAATCCGTGGGAGGGCCAGCGCCGCGACGGTGCCGTCGAGCACCATGAGCAGCTGCATTCCGGACAGCACCAGGATCGGCAGTCCGAAGACCGGACGGAACTGGGAGGTGTCCACAGTTCCAGCGTGCACGGATCCGGGATTCGACATAAGGCACGACGGTACCGGCCGAGCGCGCCGATGTGCCAATCCCTGTTGGTTCGGTGTCCCGGATCGTGCGGCTCAGGCGCCTTCGGTGAACGCGGCCACCTGGCCGATGACGACGATGGCCGGCGGTCGCAACCCCTCGGCCTCGGCGACCTCGGCGGCATGCGCGAGATCGGTCCGCAGCAGTCGCTGTGTCGGCAGCGATCCGTTCTCGATCATGGCGACCGGGGTGTCGGCGGGCCGGCCGCCCTCGAGGAGGGCATCGGCGAAGACGTCGACGCGTTCGACGGCCATCATCAGCACGAGCGTGCCGCGCAGCTTGCCCATCGCCGACCAGTCGATCAGCGAGTCGGGGTGCCCTGGCGGGACGTGACCGGAGGCGATGACCACCTCGTGGGTGACGCCGCGGTGGGTCACCGGGATGCCGGCCGACGCGGGTGCGGCGATCGAGCTGCTGATGCCCGGCACCACGGTGACCGGTACACCGGCGGCGACGCAGGCCTGCAGCTCCTCGAAGCCGCGACCGTAGACATAGGGGTCGCCGCCCTTGAGCCGGACGACGAACTTGCCCTCCTTGGCGCGCGCCACGAGGACGTCGTTGATGGCCTCCTGCTTCATCGCGCGGCCGTAGGGAACCTTGGCGGCGTCGATGATCTCGACCTGCGGGCCGAGTGATTCGAGCAGTTCGGCCGGCGCGAGACGGTCGGCGACGACGACGTCGGCCTCGGCGAGCAGTCGCTGACCCCGCACGGTGATGAGGTCGGGATCTCCGGGACCGCCGCCGACCAGCGCGACACCCGGGGCGTGCGGCTCGACGTCGTCGACGGTCAGCGAGCCCTCGGCCAAGGCGCGGCTGATCGCGGCGCGCAACGCGGCCGACAGCTTGTGGTCGCCACCGGCGAGGACGCCGAACTGGACGTCGCGGTGCCGGGCGGACGCCGGGGTGACCGCGGTTCCGTACTGTGCGTCGTCGGCGCGCACGCAGAAGGTGTGGCGGCGCTCGGCCTCGGCGACGACCGCCGCGTTGACCGTCGGATCGTCGGTGCAGGCCATGACGTACCAGGCACCTTCGAGGTCGCCGTCGGCGTACGCGCGGCGGGTCACGGTGATGCCCTGGAACGATTCGACGGCCGGCGTCGGGTCGATGGCGATGACGTGGACGTCGGCTCCGGCCGCGATGAGGTTCGGCAGCCGCCGCTGTGCGACGGAACCGCCGCCGACGACGACCACCCTGCGGCCCGCGAGATCGAGGCCCACGAGGTAGTGACCAGACATGTGACGGAACACTACCGGGTGGCCGCCACGTCCCCGGCGCCCGCCGGTGTGATCTACAGCTGCCCGCCGGCCCGGTCTAGAGCGGCAGTTCCCCGGTACGGCGGATGTGGGCCCAGACGTCGGCGGCCGGCACACCGAGCCGGTGCGCGGCCGACTGCAACAGCGCCCCGAGCAGCTTGGAACTGCAGTAGGAGGCGTCGAGCGCGTCGTCGGCGCTCATGCGGATCTCGTTCCACCACGCCGGGTTCCGGTCGGCGGCCGCCTCGGCCATCGAGATCGCCGTGGCGAAACCGCGATCGCAGTCCACCCGCGCCGGCTGTGTGATCGTCATGCGCGACCCCGGGCCCGCTCGCGCTGCAGGGCACGCTCGCGCGAGGCCTCGAACTTCTCGACCTTGACGTTCATGTCCTCGAGGAAGGCGGCGAGCTGTTCGCGGTAGTGCTCACCGAGCGGACCGAAGTCCTCGCGTTCGAAGATGCGCCACTTACGCAGCACCGGCATGACCACCTCGGACATGTGCTGCGGCAGGTCGTAGATGCCTCCCTTGGCGATGAGCACCGCGTTGCGCCGGAAGTTCGGCATGGTGGCGCCGGGCATCTGGAAGTTGGAGACGATCGCGTAGATCGCGGCCATCGTCTGGTCGGGCACCAGGTCGAGGGCGCCGGCGACGATGTTGCGGTAGAAGAGCATGTGCAGGTTCTCGTCGGCCGCCACGCGCTGCAGCATGCGGTCGGCGATCGGGTCGCCGCAGGCCTTTCCGGTGTTGCGGTGCGAGACGCGGGTGGCGAGTTCCTGGAAGCTGACATAGGCGACGGCATAGAGCATGTCGAAGCTGTGGTCGCGCTGTCCGTCGTCCTCGGGCAGCGGGTTGAAGCCCGACGTCATGTGGGCCATGCGGATCTCTTCGAGCTCGACCGGGTCTACACCGCGGGTGACGACGAGGTAGTCGCGCATGACCACCGAGTGGCGGTTCTCCTCGGCGGTCCACCGGCCGACCCACCAGCCCCACGCGTCGTCGAGACTGAAGTTCTGGGCGATGACCCGGTGGTACGACGGCAGGTTGTCCTCGGTGAGCAGGTTGGTGATCATCGCGGCCTTGGCGGTCTCCGACAGCTGCGACTGTTCCGGGTCCCAGTCGACGCCGCCGAGCATCGCGAAGTTGCGGCCGGAGTCCCACGGCACGTAATCGTGCGGATGCCAGTCCTTGGTCATCCGCATGTGACGCTCCACCTCGGTCTCGCACACGGGTAGCAGTTCGCGCAGCAGGTCCGATCCGGTCATCCCGCTGTTGGTCAGTACCGGGGGTCCGATGAGGGTGGTCACGTGCTCTCCTGGTCCGAAGGTCGGGTGGGACAGGCGGATCGAGAATCCGTCGACAACCACTGTGCGCGTCGGGGCGGGTGTTGCTCGTGGGGAGAAAGTCCCGCTTCGATGGGGGCAGACGTCGCGAATATGGCCGGGACCCGGTCGCGGCCGACACAACGCCCGGTTGTGAGTTCTCGCAGCTGAGAAGGTCCGGTACGTTCAGATCATGGCTGACGATTCGACCCCCACACCGGTTCGCGTCTACCTCGTCGACGACCACGAACTCGTCCGACGCGGACTCCGCGACCTCCTCGGCACCGCAGACGACATCGAGGTCGTCGGTGAGGCGGCATCGGTCGGTGAGGCCCTCGTCGGCATCCTCGCGACCAAGCCCGACGTCGCCGTGCTCGACGTCCGGTTGCCCGACGGCAACGGTGTCGAACTCTGCCGCGATGTCCGTGCCGCCGAGCCGGACGTGAAGTGCCTGATGCTGACGAGTTACGCCGACGACGACGCCCTGCTCGCCGCGGTGCTCGCCGGAGCGTCGGGCTTCGTGCTCAAGCAGATCCTCGGCCACAACCTCGTGGCCGCGGTCCGCACCGTCGGACAGGGTGGTTCGCTGCTCGACGACCGGTCGACCGCCGCCCTGCTGGCGAAGCTGCGCGACGGCAGGCAGGAGGAGAAGGACCCGCTGGCCGAGCTGACCCATCAGGAACGCGAGGTGTTCAACCTCATCGGCGAGGGTCTGACGAACCGCCAGATCGCCGAGCGGATGTTCTTGGCGGAGAAGACGATCAAGAACTACGTGTCCCGCATCCTCGGCAAGCTGGACATGCAGCGCCGCACCCAGGTCGCGGTGATGGCGACCAAGCTGCGTGACGGCAGGAACTAGCCGGTCAGGGGTACCGACCAGGTCAGCGTCGTCCCGCCCTCCTCGCGGTTGCCGCGCGGGCGGGTCACGACACTGAACGTCCCGTCGCATTCCTCGGCGCGGCGGGTCAGGTTCTCCAGCCCGCGATAGGTGACGTCGGTGCCGATACCGACCCCGTCGTCGGTGATCTCGACCGTCAGCACGTCGTCGGCACGGACCGCGACGGCGATGTGTTCGGCCTGCGCGTGCCGCAGCGCGTTGCTCAGCCCTTCGCGCAGCACCGCGTCGATATGGGGTCCCAGCGTGTCCGGCACCACGGTGTCCACGGGGCCGTCGAACTGGACGCTCGGCGAGATCGACGCGTGCCCGGACAGTTCGGAAACGATGTCGAGGACGCGGCGCCGCAGGGTCGACCCGTCGGCACCGGCGGTGACCGTCTGCAGGTCGAAGATCGACGTCCGGATCTGCGCGATCGTGCGATCGAGGTCGGTCATGATCTGTTCGAGCCGCGCGCTGGCGGCGGCGGGATCGGTCGACCCGGCCAGAAGCGTCTGCACCGACATGCCCACGGCGAACAGTCGCTGGATCACGTGGTCGTGCAGGTCGCGCGCGATGCGGTGGCGGTCCTCGAGCACCTCGAGGTCGCGGGCGATCTGCTGCTGCTCGGCGTAGACGACGGCCAATGAGGCGATTTCGGCGACGCCGGCCAGTCCGGCGATCTCCTCGGAATCCCAGTACGGGCGGTTGCGGTGGGTGATGATCATCCAGCCGAAGGCGCCCGAGGCCCGCTGCAGCGGCTGCACGGTCGTCCAGCGGGCGCCCCGACGCACCAGCGACGGCGCGATGGTTCCGGCGCGCAGGACGGTGATCGCGTTCGCATGCGGTGCGGTGAAGCTGTCGATGTCGATCGGCTCTCCCGTGTGACCGCGCAGCTCCACCTTGCCGTCGAGTTCGGTGAGGAGGAAGACGTCGACCGCACCCACCAGGTCGGCGACGTCGACACACATCCGGGACATGGTGTCCGACAGGGCGATACCGGCGAGCGGCTCCGACCCGCGCCGCGCCAGCACCTGCATCCACTGGTGTCGGGTGCGGGCCCGTTCGAAGAGTCCGGCGTTGTCGATGGCGATACCGGCGGCCACCGCGAGCACCGCGACCACCGTCTCGTCGACCTCGGAGAAGTCGTCGGCCGAACGCTTCTCGGTGAGGTAGATACTGCCGAAGACCTCCCCGCGCACCAGGATCGGAGCACCGAGGAAGGTACGCATCGGCGGGTGGTTGGGCGGGAACCCGACCGAGGTCGGATGCGACCCGAGGTCGTGGATGCGGTGCAGCCGCGGGTCGTCGATCAGCAGCCCCAGCACGCCACGGCCGACCGGCAGGTGACCCATCGTCGACCGCTGCGCCTCGGTGATCCCGATGTGGACGAACTCGCTCAGTCCGCCGTCGGGACCGCGGACCCCCAGCGCGCCGTACTGCGCGTCCACCAGACCGGCGGCCACCTCGACGATGCGCTGCAGGGCACGGTCGAGTTCGACGCCCTGACCGACCACGAGCACGGCCTCGAGCAGCTGGCGCAACAGTTCGGGGTCGTCCGCGCCGTGGGTCGCCAGGGCGTCGAGGGTCTCGCGGAGTCGGCGTGCCGTCATGGGCGAGCCCGCGTCGAGGAGTTTGTCGGCATCGTCCACGACGAGGAGCCTACTCGGGACACGAAGCGGTACAGCGCCTCCGGGATGGCCGCCGGGTGCAGGTGCAGATACGACGCGTGGACCGCATCGGTGACGACGCCGTCGATGGCTGGCCGCCCCTCGACGTCGCGCCACGCCCACGCGGGCGACGTCGTGTCCCCGACTTGCACGGTGCTGCGGTGGAATTCGTGCCCGGTGACGCGCTCGCCGGCGCGGAACAGCACCGAGTCGCCGACGGCGACGGCGTCGCGGTAGCCGAGAGTCAGCTTCGGTCCGAAGCTGCCGGTGATGTCGAGGACTCCGCTCATCGGGCGGTCGTCGAGGCGGTCGGCCAGGTAGACCAGACCGGCGCATTCGGCGTGGATCGGCAGGCCCGCGGCCGCGTGTGCACGCAGGTCGGCCCGCAGTTCGTGGTTGGCGCCGAGTTCCTCGGCGTGTTCCTCCGGGAAGCCGCCGCCGATCACGACGCAGGCGGTGTCCGGCGGAAGCCGGTCGCACAGCGGGTCGAACGCGACGACCTCGGCGCCCGCGGCCTGCAGCATCTCGGCGTGTTCGGCGTAGCCGAAGGTGAACGCCGCTCCGCCGGCGACCGCGACGACGGGCCGCGTAGCCGAGGCGGGTGTGCCGTCGAGAAAGGGAGCGAGGGCCTCGGCCGGCGACCATTGCGCGACGTCGGGGATCCGACGCTGCCGAGCCGCGGCCACGATCGCCGGCAGGTCGAGTGCGTCGCGGAGGTGAGCGGTCATCGACGCGACGGCAGCGACCGCGTCGGCGCTGCGCTCGGCAGCGGGGATGAGTCCGAGGTGTCGGGACGGCACGGTCAGCGACGGGTCGCGACGCAGCACGCCGAAGACCGGGACGCCGACGCGGGCGCACGCCTGGCGCAGCACCATCTCGTGCCGCGGCGAGCCGACCCGGTTGAGGATGACGCCGGCGATGTGGACCGACGAGTCGTAGGACAGGAACCCGTGCAGCACCGCGGCGAGTGACTGACTGTGCCCACCTGCGTCGACGACCAGCACCACGGGTGCACCGATGATCGACGCGACGTGTGCGGTCGAACCGATACCGAGCGCGTCGGTGCCGGCGGCGTCGGGGTCGTCGCTGGTGATGCGGCCGTCGAACAGCCCCATCACACCCTCGACGACGGCGATGTCGGCGCCGGCCGAACCGTGGGCGAACAGTGGTGCGATCAGGTCCTCGCCCACCAGGTTCGGGTCCAGGTTGCGGCCCGGGCGCCCGGCGGCGACGGCGTGGTAGCCAGGGTCGATGTAGTCGGGACCGACCTTGAACGGGGCGACCCGGTGACCGGCCGCGCGCAACGCGCCGATGAGTCCTGTCGTCACCGTCGTCTTACCGCTGCCCGAGGACGGGGCAGCGATCACGACCGCCGGTGTCGCACGGGACATGGTCACCACTCGATGCCCTTCTGGCCCTTGCGGCCGGCATCCATCGGATGAGCGATCTTGCGCATCTCGGTCACGAGATCGGCGGCGTCGACGAGCGCCTGCGGTGCGCGACGGCCGGTGATGACGACGTGCTGACGTCCGGGGCGCCGGGCGAGCGTCTCGATGACCTCGTCGGTCTCGACCCAGCCCCAGTCGAGCGGGTAGGTGAACTCGTCGAGCACGTAGAAGTCGTGTTCGCCGGCGTCGAGCCGACGAGCGATCTCGGCCCAGCCGGCGCGCGCCGCGGCGGCATGGTCGTCGGCGTGCTCGGTGTTGGCCCGCAACCACGACCATCCCTGGCCCATCTTGTGCCACTCCACCGGACCGCCGGCGCCGGTGTCGATGTGGCACTGGCCGAGAGCCAGCAACGCCGACTCCTCCCCGACCTTCCACTTGGCGCTCTTCACGAACTGGAAGACCGCGACCCGCAGACCGGCGTTCCACGCGCGCATGGCCATGCCGAAGGCAGCGGTGGATTTCCCCTTGCCGTCGCCGGTGTGGACGGCCAGCACGGGCTGGTTCCGGCGCTGGCGGGTGGTCAGGCCGTCGTCGGGAACCGAGGCGGGAACCCCTTGGGGCACTGGATGTCTCCTTCAGTAACCGGTATCAGGCCGCACCGCGGGTCAGCGCGGTCGCGGACAGCTCGTCCATGGTCAGCAACTCGGCGCCGAGGTGGGAGGCGAGGTCGGCGGCGAGGCCGAGCCGCACCATCCCCTGCTCGCAGTCGACGACCACCGACTCGATCCCCCGGCGCCGGATCGCCGACGCCGCGAGCCGCGCCCGTGCCGGGGCATCCCGGCCGGAGGTGGCGCGACCGTCGGTGAGGACGACGACGAGCGGCCGACGATTCGGTTCGGTGCGGCGACAGCGTTCGACGACGTCGCCGGCCAGGGTCAGCCCCTCGGCCAGTGGCGTCCGGCCACCGGTACGGATCTCGGCGAGGCGGCGCACCGCGATGTCCACCGACTTGGTGGGCGGCACTGCCAGCGTGGCGGTACCGCCGCGTGCGACGACCACCGCGACCCGATCACGACGCGTGTAGGAATCCCGCAGCATCTCGACGCACAGTTCCGCGACCGCGGTGAGCCGACGGCGGGCGGTCATCGATCCGCTCAGATCCACCACGAAGACGACGAGATTGGATTCCTGGCCGATGCGCTCGGCGGCGCGAAGGTCGGGCGCGGCGATCCGGACCGACGACTGCGGTGCCCGGCCCGCCGCGGCGAGGACGGTGGCGAACAGGTGCACCGGCCGGCCGTCGGCGAAGTCGACGGCGTGGGTCGTGTGCCCGCGCCGGCTCCGCGCTTTCGACCGGCGGCCGGGGTCTCCGTCCCCGACCCCGGTCACGCGGAGCGCGCGAACCCGATGTCCGGTCGGCGTCGGGGCCGCACCGAACGCCGGTCCGGGGGCCGACTGCGACCCAGACTGCGAATCTTCCGGTGCGTCGGCGTTTTCCGGCGCCGCAGCGGAATCCGAGGACTCCCCCGGCTCCGGGGCACCGCCGCCCGGTCCACCCTCCGGCGGTGTCGGATCGTCGTCCGGGGAGTCGGGAGAGCCGGGGCCGGCGGCGTCCTGGCCGGCCGACATGGCGTCGTCGAGCTGGTCGTTCGAGAGACCGGACTCGTCGAAGGGGTTGCGGCGCCTGCGGTGCGGCAGGGCGAGTTCGACGGCGGCCCGCACGTCCTCCTCGTCCACCGTCGGAGCCCCGCGCCAAGCCGCGTGTGCGGCGGCGGTGCGCGCGACGACGATGTCGCCGCGGAGTCCGTCGACGTCGAGGTGGGCGCAGATGCCGGCGATGCGGCGCAGTTCGCGCGTCGGGATCTCGACTCCGCTCACCGCTTCCCGGGCCGCATGAATCCGTTGTGCCAGTTCATGTTCGGTTTCGAGGTACTCGGCCGCGAACCCGTCCGGGTCGGCGTCGAACGCCATCCGCCGCCGGATGACCTCGACACGTTCGTCGAGATCCTTGCCCGCGGCGACGTCGACCGCCAGCCCGAAGCGGTCGAGCAGCTGCGGGCGCAGCTCCCCCTCCTCCGGATTCATGGTGCCGACGAGCACGAAATTCGCTGCCTGCGTGTGGGATACACCGTCACGCTCGATGGTGACGCGTCCACTCGCGGCGGCATCGAGCAGGACGTCGACGAGATGGTCGGCGAGCAGGTTGACCTCGTCGATGTAGAGGACGCCCCGATGGGCGCGGGCGAGCAGCCCGGGGGTGAACTCCGCACGACCGTCGCGCAGTACGGAGGTGAGGTCGAGGGAACCGATCACGCGGTCCTCGGTCGCACCGATCGGCAGTTCGACGACACGCCCGGAGCCATCGTCGCCGCCGATCAACGGACCGAGCCCGCGCACGATGGTGGACTTCGCCGTGCCCTTCTCACCGCGGATCAGGACGCCGCCGATGCTCGGCGAGATGGCGGAGAGAACCAGGGCCAGCTTGAGCTGTTCCTGTCCGACGACCGCGCTGAACGGATAGCGGACCGGGGCCGGTTCCGGGACGTCGGTCATCGCGGACCGGATCGGAGCATCGACACGTGCGGGATCCCATCTTCGAGGTACTCGTCGCCCTCGGCGACGAAACCGAACTTGCCGTACATCTCGGTGAGGTAGGCCTGCGCCTCGATCCGGCAGGGTCGGTCCCCGACCTCGTCGAGCGCAACCGTCAGGAGCCGGGCGACCAGCCCATGGCCGCGATGCGCCCGTGCCGTGCAGGCACGCCCGATCCGGTAGACGGTCCCACCGTCCGGCCCCGGCGGCTCTTCGAGGAGTCGCAGGGTCGCCAGCACGGCGTCGTCGTCGGGTTCGCCGCTCTCGGTGATCCAGAACTGACGCGTCGTCGGCTCGAGGTCACGGCCGTCGATCTCCGGGTACGGACAGGCCTGCTCCACGACGAACACATCGACCCGGAGCCGCAGGAGCCGGTACAGCGTGGCCGCGTCGATCTCGGCAGACGTACTGCGGTGTACCTGCGGGCGCCGGTCGTGCTGCGGTTCAGGACTCATGTGTCGTGGTTAGCACAGATGACCGCCCGGGATCACCCTGCGGTGGCGGGGGCGAGCGCGCCGGTCTGGACGGTGCTCGCATCGCGACCGGTCAGCCGCAGGGACTTGTTGGTCCAATCCCACACCTGTCGGTACAGGTCACGGTTGTCGTTGAGCGTCTGACCGAACGACGGGATGATCTCGGTGAGCTTCGGCGACCAGCCGGCGTATTCGGCCGGGAAGCACTTCTCGAGCACCGAGAGCATCGCCGGAACCGCGGTCGAGGCACCCGGGGACGCACCGAGCAGGCCGGACATGGTGCCGTCCTCGGAGGTCACCACGGCCGTACCGAACTCGAGCTTGCCGCCGACGCCGGTCTTGCGGATGACCTGGACGCGCTGACCTGCGGTGATGAGCTCCCAGTCGGCTCCGAGCGCACGCGGCACGAACTCCGACAGCGTGTTGACGCGGTCGGCCTTGTTCGCGGCGAGCTCGCTGATGAGGTACTTGAGCAGGCCGAACTCCTGCGGCGCGATCGAGACCATCGGCAGCAGGTTGCCGGGCTTGATCGAGGCGGGCAGGTCGGTGATCTTTCCCGACTTGAGGAACTTGGGCGACCAGCCGGCGTACGGGCCGAACAGCAGGCCCGGCTTGTGGTTGATCACACGGGTGTCGAGGTGCGGCACCGACATCGGCGGTGCGCCGACGGCGGCCTGGCCGTAGACCTTGGCCTGGTGCTCACCGATGAGGTCGGGGTTGGTGCAGCGGAAGAACTCGCCCGAGACCGGGAAGCCACCGAAGCCCTTGGCCTCCTTGATGCCCGACTTCTGCAGCAGGTGCAGCGCACCGCCGCCGGCGCCGACGAAGACGAACTTCGCATGGACTTTCAGGACGTCGCCGGTGCGGCCGTTGCGGACCTTGACGATCCAGCTGCCGTCGGACTGCTTGGACAGGTTGGTCACCGAGTGACCGAAGTAGATGTCGGCGCCCTGCGCGACATAGTTGAGCAGCTGCTGGGTCAGCGCGCCGAAGTCTACGTCGGTGCCCTGGTCGAACCAGTTCAGCGCGACCGGGTCGGAGAAGTCGCGACCGGCCGACATCAGCGGGAGACGCTTGGTGAACTCGGCGGGATCGTCGATGAACTCCATGCCCTCGAACAGGGTCTGTCCTGCGAGGTTGTCGTAGCGCTTGCGCAGGTACTTCACGCCGGCGTCGCCGTGGGTGAAGGCGACGTGCGGGATCGGGTTGATGAACTCCGAGGGATCGCCGAGGATGCCCTTGTCGACCGCATGTGCCCAGAACTGACGCGACACCTGGAACTGCTCGTTGATGTTGAGCGCCTTGGTGATGTCGACGTCGCCGTCGGCGGTCTTGGGCGTGTAGTTGAGCTCACACAGCGCCGAGTGCCCGGTGCCCGCGTTGTTCCACGGGTCGCTGCTCTCCGCCGCAGCGGCGTCGAGCCGTTCGAACAGGCTGATCGACCAATCGGGCTGCAGCTGACGGAGCAGCGCTCCCAGGGTGGCACTCATGATGCCTGCACCCACCAACGCCACGTCGGTCTTGATCACCGTTTTCGACACCTGGACTCCACTTCAACCTGATCAACGATCTCTACATCGGCCATTGTCCAGCATGGCACGTCCTGTCACAGAATCGACCTGCTCAACTGTGGCATCCGTGACACTTCCGCGGCGTCCCCTGCCCGAGCAGACGGGTCACTAAGCTGGCTGCTGTGAGCGTATCCGCAGGCACCGGCTGGCAACCCGACCGCTTCCTGGACCACTACCAACTCCGCACCATCCCGCTGGGCGACGATCCGGACGGGGAATCACCCGTCACCGCGACCCTGATCCGCCGCGCCGAGGCGGGTGCGCGGATCGCCGGTCCGCGGCCCGTGGCCGGCGCGGTGCTCTATGTCCACGGCTTCACCGACTACTTCTTCCACGAGCCGCTGGCCGATTTCTTCACCGCCCGCGGCTACGCGTTCTACGCGATCGACCTGCGTAAGTGCGGACGGTCGCGGGAGAGCCACCACACCGCCCACTTCACGACGGACCTCGCTCGATACGACGAGGAACTCGGCCTCGCGCTCGAGCTGATCGCCGAGGAGGTGGGTGCGGACACCCGCACGATCATCGCCGGGCATTCGACGGGTGGCCTGATCACCGCGCTGTGGCTCGACCGGCTGCGCGAGCAGGACCCGGCCCGGCACGGGCTCGTCGACGGCCTGCTGCTCAACTCGCCGTGGCTGGATCTCCAGGGCGACGCCGTCCTGCGGACGCTGCCGGTGACGATGCTGATCAAGGCGGTGGCCGCGGTGCAACCCACCCGCGTGATCCCGCAGGAACTCTCCTCGGCCTACGGCGAGAGTCTTCACGAGAGTGCGCACGGCGAGTGGAGTTACGACCTCGCCCTCAAACCGATGGGCGGTTTCCCGGTCACCTTCGGGTTCCTGAACGCGGTCCGGAGCGCGCAACGACGTCTGCACCGCGGCATCGACGTCGGCACGCCGGCGCTCGTGTTGCGTTCGGACAAGACCCATTTCGCGAAGACCTACTCGGCGTCGACCGATCGCGCCGACGCCGTCCTCGACGTCCGCCAGATCGCCCGCTGGAGCGGGTGTCTCGGCGGGCGCGTGTCGACCGTCCCCATCCCCGACGCCCGCCACGACGTGTTCCTCTCCGTGCCGCATGCCCGTGAGCACGCGTATCGCGAGGTCGACGACTGGCTCGCACGCACCATCCGGCCCGCGACCGAATCCTCGGAAACCAGCAGAAAAGAGAGCACCCTATGACCGCCACGCAGGTCGTCGACCTGGCCATCATCGGCTCCGGCAGCGGCAACTCCATCCCCGACGAGCGCTATGCCGACACGACGATCGCCATCTTCGAGGAAGGCGTGTACGGCGGCACCTGCCTCAACGTCGGCTGCATCCCGACCAAGATGTTCGTCTACGCGGCGGAGGTCGCCGAGATCGCCACGCAGGGCGCGCGTCTCGGGGTCCACGCCAAGGTCGACTCGGTGGACTGGCCCGGCATCGTCGAGCGCGTCTTCGGGCGGATCGACCCGATCTCCGAGGGCGGCAAGGAGTATCGCGTCGACCGGTGCGAGAACATCACCGTCTACAGCTCCCATGTCGAGTTCGACGGCCGGGACGAGGACAGCCTCTACCGTCTCGTCACCGCCGACGGCGAAACGGTTCTCGCCCGTGAGGTCGTCCTGGCCGCCGGCTCGCGCGCGGTCATCCCACCGGTCATCGCCGATTCCGGCGTGACGTACTACACCAACAACGACGTGATGCGTCTGCCGGAACTGCCCGAGCGACTCGTCATCGTCGGAAGCGGTTACATCGCAGCTGAATTCGCGCACGTCTTCGGCGCTCTCGGCTCCCGGGTGTCGATCATCGCCCGCGGCCCCGCGCTGTTACGCAAGCAGGATGCCGACATCTCGAACCGTTTCACCGAGGTGGCCAAGGAGAAGTGGGACGTCCACCTCGACACCGGCATCACCGGTGCGGAGGACCTGCCCGACGGCGGTGTCCGCCTGCAGTTCGACGACGGGACGCACCTGGAGGCCGACGTCCTGCTCGTCGCCACCGGCCGGAAGCCCAACGGCGACCGCCTCAACCTCTCCTCGGTCGGCATCGAACTCGACGAGGAGGGCCGGGTGCGCTGCGACATCCACGGCCGGACCGACGCGCGCGGGGTGTGGGCGCTCGGTGACGTCAGCTCGCCGTACCAGCTCAAGCACGTCGCCAACCACGAGGAGCGGGTGGTGCAGGCCAACCTGCTGAAGGGCTGGGATGCAGACGATCTCGTCGAGTTCGACCACCGGTTCGTCCCGGCGGCCGTCTTCACACACCCGCAGATCGCCTCGGTGGGGCTGACCGAAGACGAGGCCCGCGACGCCGGATACGACATCACGGTCAAGGTCCAGGCCTACGGTGACGTCGCCTACGGCTGGGCGATGGAGGACACCACCGGTTTCTGCAAGGTGATCGCCGAACGCGGCACCGGCAAGATCCTCGGCACGCACATCATCGGCCCGCAGGCCCCGACCGTCATCCAGCCGGTCATCCAGGCGATGTCGTTCGGCCAGACCGCCCTCGAGGTCGCCAAGGGGCAGTACTGGATCCACCCGGCGATGCCCGAGGTGCTCGAGAACGCGCTGTTGGGTCTGGAGATCTAGTGGCGATCTAGAACACCGTCGACCGCAGGGCGATCTCGCTGGCCAGTTCGGCGGGAGCGTTCTGCGGAATCCAGTGGTCGACGCCGGCCAGTTCGCAGAACCGGAAGTCGGAGTAGGCGTACCGGCCGCTGCCCTGCGCCTGCTCACGGCCGAGCGCGGCGTCGGCGTCGCTCCAGACGAGCGTCGTCGGGATCTCCACCGGCGGGCACGCCATGGTGCCCTTGATGTCGCCGACGAAGTTGGCCCGGTACCAGTTCACTGCAGCCCGCAGGGCGCCCGGTTCGCGCAGCGGGGCGAGCTCCTCGGCGGTGACCCCGGCCGCGCGCAGCTTGGCGCCGTCGTCGGCGAGGAGTGTCTCCTCGGCGCCGTCGGCGACGAAATCGAGGATGTAGGACGATCGTTCGCGCTGATCGCTCGCCGCGAGTGCATCCCGCATCGCCGACGGGTGGCCGGTGCTGGCGACCACCAGACCGGTGAACCGGTCGGGGTACTTGCCCGCGAGATGCCACGCGACGATGCCGCCCCAGTCGTGCCCGACGAGGATCGCGTACCCGACCTTCAGTTCGTCGAGCACGGCGATCACATCCGACACCAGGTGGCTGAGGTGATAGTCCTCGACGGCCTCGGGTCGTGCGCCGGGGCTGTAGCCGCGCTGGTTCAGGACCAACGTCCGCAGGCCCGATTCGTGGAGTCGCGGGAGCACCGCGTCGTAGCAGGATCCGTCCACCGGGAATCCGTGAAGCAGCAGGACCCACGGGCCCCGTTCCGGTCCCCCGATCCGGACGTCGAAGGTGAGGCCGTTGACGGTCACCTGACGCTGATCTTCAGTCATTGGGCCACGATAGCGTCTGCGCCGAACCGGTGTCGGGGTCCAGGTGATGGCGGATGACGGGCGCCGACACGGGCGGACCGTCCTCGATGAGATGCATCACCGCGTCCATGTCGAGATGCTCGCTGACCAGGTCGGCCATCGTGTCGACCTGTCGCCGCCGGATCGCCTCCACCTCGGTGTCGCCCGCGACCCGGAAGTCCGGCACACCGGCCTCGGCGGCCACCTCGGTGAGCAGCCGACGCCGAAAGGCGTCGTTGGCCAGCAGTCCGTGCCAGTGCGTCCCACGGATCGCGCCTCGCACCGCACCTTCGGGACCCGCGGCGTCGTCCACGATCCAGGTGTCCTCCCGCGACCCGACGACCCGCCCGTGGTGGATCTCGTAACCGCTGATCACCTCTCCACCGCGGCTGGTGCCGCTGACCTGACGCAACGTCTTGTCGGTGGCGAAGGAGATGTCGAGATCGAACACACCGAGGCCGTCGACGCGGCCACGACCGGATTCGATCGCGTCGTCGATGGTGCGGGCCAGCATCTGGAAACCCCCGCAGATGGCGACGACCGGGGCGCCCCGGGCCGCGCGGGCGGTGACCGCGTCGGCGATCCCGCGGTCGCGCATCCAGGCGAGGTCGGAGACCGTGGCACGGGTTCCCGGGATCACCACCAGGTCGGCGGCGGCGACACTGCCCGGGTCGTCGACCCAGGTCACGTCGACGCCCGGTTCGCAGGCGAGCGCCTCGACGTCGGTGGAGTTGGAGATGCGGGGCAACCGGATCGCGGCGACGCGGAGCCGCGCGCCCGGACCGGCCGGGTTCAGCGGCGGTCCGACCCGCCGGCCGACGGGCGCCGCCAGGGAGTCCTCGGCGTCGAGCCACAGGTCGTCGGCGAACGGCAGGACACCGAGGGTCGGGCGGCCGGTGATCTCCTCGACCTGCCGGAGCCCGGGTTCGAGGATGCTCGGGTCGCCCCGGAACTTGTTGACGACGTAGCCCGCGATCAGCGCCTGGTCTGCGGGTTCGAGGATCGCGGTGGTGCCGAACAGCGAGGCCAACGAGCCACCGCGGTCGATGTCGGTGACCAGCAGCACCGGGAGCCGTGCGGCCTGCGCGAGCCCCATGTTGGCGATGTCGTTGCGGCGGAGGTTGATCTCGGCGACCGAACCCGCTCCCTCACAGAGCACGACGTCGAAGTCGCGGCGGAGCGCGGCGAGCTCCTCGGTGACGACCTCCCTCAGCCGGGACCGCCAGGCCATGTAGTCCCGGGCACCGACGTCCCCGGCCGGGCGCCCTCGCAGCACGACATGGGAGCGCCGGTCGCTGCCGGGTTTCAGCAGAACAGGATTGAACCGCGTCGAGGGTTCGAGCCCGCAGGCGAAGGCCTGCAGGGCCTGGGCGCGGCCGATCTCACCGCCGTCGAGCGTCACCACCGAGTTGTTGGACATGTTCTGCGCCTTGAACGGCGCGACCCGGACGCCGTCGCGCGCGAGAGCACGACAGAGACCTGCGACGAGGAGACTCTTACCGGCGTCACTACTGGTCCCGCCCACGAGCAACGCACCACCGAGATCGGCCACCACGACAGCGTAGTGGTGGGGTCGTTCACACGACGCACCACTTGCCTCGCCGGCCGCTCCGGCTGGTTACAGTGACGGCAACGCCTGCGAGGGCGTGGTCGGGAGGGCCTGTGCGAGCAGGTCGGGACAGGGGGGTCGTCGGGCGTGGAGATCGTGGAACCCGGATCGGTGTTCGCCGGGTATCGCGTGGTCTCCCTGCTCGGGCGCGGCGGGATGGGCCAGGTCTGGCTCGTCGAACACCCGACACTGGGCCGTCGCGAGGCCCTGAAGATCATCTCGCCGAATCCTGCGGACCCCAGCTTCCACGAGCGGTTCCGCAACGAGGCCCGGACAGCGGCGGCCCTCGATCACCCGGGCATCGTCACCGTCTTCACCCACGGCGTCGAGCACGGCAGCCCGTGGTTCTCGATGACCTACCTCGACGGCAAAGACCTCACCGGCGCCGGCCCGATGCCCGTCGACGAGGTCGTCACCATCGCCGGTCGCGTCGCCGACGCTCTCGACTACGCGCATGGTCAGCGGGTCATCCACCGCGACATCAAGCCGGCGAACATCGTCGTCGCCCGCGGACCGGACGGCCGCATCACCCGCGTCACGGTTCTCGACTTCGGTATCGCCCGACTGGTCGACGGCAACAAGATGACCGCGACCAACCTGTTCGTCGGCACCCTGGCCTACGCCGCCCCCGAGCTGCTCACCGGCGAGGCCGCGATCCCCGCCTCGGACCAGTACGCCCTGGCCTGCACCGTCTTCCAGCTGCTCACCGGCCGTCAGCCGTTCCCGGGCACGACGCCGATGGCACTCATCTCGGGTCACGTGAACTCCCCCGTGCCCCGGCCGTCGGACCACGATCCGGCTCTGGCGCATCTCGATCCGGTCTTCGCCCGGGCGCTGGCCAAGCAGCCCGGCGACCGGTTCGCCTCGTGCACGGACTTCGCGCGGGCACTCGAGCAGGCGGCGGCCGCGGGCCCGCGTCGTGCGGCGCCTACCACGCCGGCCCCGGCGTTTCCGCCACGCGTCGGCCATCACCCTCCGGCTCGGCAACACCCGCCTACCCGGCAGCGCCCCCCGCTCCCGCCACCGGGCTACCACCCGCACCGGCCACACACCCCGGCCCCGGTCTTCGCCGGCGGCTTCACCCCGGCACCGTCCGAGAAGCGCACCGGACTCCTCGTCGGCGTCGGCGCCGGTGTCTTCGTCCTCGTCCTGGCGCTCGTGATCACCGCGATCGTCCTGGTCGGCTCCGACGACGCCCCGGCGACCACGACCTCAGGGACCTCGACGCCTTCGCGTTCGTCCGCCGGATCGACCAGTGCCACAACGGGTTCGGGCGACTTCGAGTCCATCGCCTCGAGCGGCGACAGCACCTGCGCGGTGCGTGGCGGCGAGCTGTTCTGCTGGGGCGGAAACCTGTACGGCACCCTCGGCGACGGTTCGACGACGGACCGGGCGCGCCCGGAGAAGGTGTCCGGTCTCGAGGACGTGTCGGCGGTCGGCATGGGCGGCCTCGGTAGAACCTGCGCGATCGCCTCGGGCGACCTCTACTGCTGGGGCCAGGGTGCCGGGCCGACCGGCCAGAACGTCACGCTGCCGACCAAGGTGTCCGGCCTGACCGACGTGAGCGCGGTGGCCGTCGGCCTCACCACCTGCGCGGTCAGCTCCGGCGACCTCTACTGCTGGGGTAACAATCTCAACGGGCAGACCGGTGCGGGCACCGACCCCACCATCCCCACACCGACGCGGGTCTCGGGTCTGTCCGATGTCACAGCGGTCTCGACCTCGCACACGACGACCTGTGCCATCGCCGCGGGCTCCGCCTACTGCTGGGGCAACAACGCCGACGGGCAGGTCGGCGATGGCACCACCACCAACCGGCCCACCCCGACCAGGCTCGACCTGGACTCCCCCTCCTCGATCAGCACGAGCCTCTATTCGACGTGCGCGGTGGCGAACGGTTCCGGCGGCTCGGGGACCGTGTTCTGCTGGGGCGAGAACGGTTCCGGTCAACTCGGCGACGGCACCGAGGTCAGCCGACAGCGACCGACCCCGATCGATGTGCGGGGCGCGACACAGGTCTCCACCGCGGGTTACGCCGCCTGCGCCGCGGCGAGTGGTTCCGCCTACTGCTGGGGTTCGCGGAGCACGCTCCCCGACCACGCACCGAGCCGGATCAACGGGCTGTCGGGCGTCACCCAGGTGACCACCGGCTCGGCCAACGTGTGCGCGGTCGCGGGCGCCGAGATGTACTGCTGGGGACTCAACGGCAAGGGACAGCTCGGCAACGGGACCACGACGACCAGCAACGAGCCGCAGCCCGTGCGCTTCCCGGCCTAGTCAGGGGAATGCCGATCAGGCGTCCGGCAGGGTCAGGATCTCTGCGCCGTCCTCGGTGACCACGAGGGTGTGTTCGAACTGCGCGGTCCACTTCCGGTCGGCGGTCACCACGGTCCAGCCGTCGTCCCACATCTCCCAGGCGAGGCCGCCGAGGTTGATCATCGGCTCGATGGTGAACACCATGCCGGGTTCGAGGACGGTGTCGACGTTGGGCTCGTCGTAGTGCAGCACCACGAGCCCGTTGTGGAAGGTCTCGCCGATGCCGTGCCCGGTGAAGTCGCGGACGACGCTGTAGCCGAAGCGATTCGCGTACGCCTCGATGACGCGACCGACGACGTTGAGTTCGCGTCCCGGCTTGACCGCCTTGATCGCCCGCTCGGTGGCGGTACGGGTGCGCTCGACGAGATCCACGACCTCCTGCTCGACGTCCCCGGCGAGGAAGGTCGCGTTGGTGTCGCCGTGCACGCCGTCGATGTAGGCGGTGACATCGATGTTGACGATGTCGCCGTCGGCGATGACGGTCGAGTCCGGGATGCCGTGACAGATCACCTCGTTGAGCGAGGTGCAGCAGGACTTGGGGAAGTCCTTGTAGCCCAGCGTCGACGGGTAGGCGCCGTGGTCGACCATGTACTCGTGCGCGATCCGGTCCAGTTCATCGGTCGTCACGCCGGGTGCGACGGCCTTGCCGGCCTCGGCGAGCGCATTCGCGGCGATCTTGCCGGCGAGGCGCATCTTCTCGATGGTCTCCGGCGTCTGCACCCAGGGTTCGTGGCCCTCGTTCACGGTGGGTTTCCACACGTATTCCGGCCGCTCGATGGAGTCGGGCACGGTCCGGATCGGCGTCGGGGTACCGGGGGTCAGGACACTGCGAACTGGCATGCGAACCACTTTATCCGCCCGTCCGAGGAGGACCGGCGCGCGGACGGCAAGCTCGCGACAACTAAGCTCGCCCTAAGACTTCCACGCAACTGGGCGTCGGAAACCGATTCGAAGGTGGTGACGGTGGGCGCGTCGATCAGATCGGTGCGGGCCTTGCTGGTGGTGGTCCTCACCATGGTGACCGTCTCGGCGTGCTTCGTCACCCCGATCGAACAGGACCGGCACTCCCCCGGTGCGCACCTTCGCAACGGGCCGCAGACGGCCGCCCTCGACGGAAACGACGTGACACCCGTCGCCGACGATCCGAGATCGGCACTGCCGGTCACCGTCGATTCCGTTCGCTACGGACCGGTGACGGTGACCGACACCAGCCGGATCATCGCCGTCGACGTCAGCGGCACCCTCGGCAGCATCGTCTTCGCTCTCGGCATGGGCTCGCGGGTCGTCGGCCGCGACACCTCGACGGCCTTCCCGTCCGCGATCGGACTCCCGGTGGTGACGAACCGCGGGCACATCCTCAACGCCGAATCCGTTCTGGCCCTTGCACCGACGGTCCTGCTGGTCAGCGAGTCGACGGTACCGGTGACCGCGGTGGACCAGATCCGCGACTCCGGGGTCACCGTCGTGGTGTTCCCCGCCACTCGCGACCTCGCGTCCAACGACACGTTGATGCGGTCGGTCGCCAAGGCACTCGGCGTTCCCGAGGCGGGTGAGAAGCTCGTCGACCGCACCGATGCGCAGATCGAGGCGGCCCGCGATCTCGTCCCCGACCCCTCCGGCGACCCGACGATGGCCTTCCTCTACATCCGCGGCCGCAATCTCCTGCTCCTCGCCGGTCCCGGTTCGGGCGCCGACGATCTGATCGCCGAACTCGGCGGCCGGGACGCCGGTGAGGCGGCCCGGCTCACCGGTGCGTTCACCGCCGTCACCGCCGAGTCGATGATCACCGCCGACCCCGACGTCCTCATCGTCATGACCCAGGGCGCCGACACCGTCGGCGGACCCGACGGGGTGCTGACGCTTCCCGGGATCGCCGACACCGAGGCGGGCCGCAACCGCCGCGTCGTGCAGATGGACGAGAGCAAGATCCTGGCCTTCGGCCCCGATGTCGGACTCGTCCTCTCGGCGCTGGCGAAGGCGATCTACACGTGAGCATCCCGACCGCCGAGACCAGGACCGACGCCGCGGCACCAGTCGCCGCCCGCTCGCACCGGATGCGCAACACCGTCGTCGTCGCCGTGATGCTTCTCGCGACCGCGACGCTCGCGATCGTCTCCGCCGGGATCGGTCAGGTGGAGATCCCACCGTTGGAGGTGCTCGGCAGCATCGCGCACCACTTCCACCTCGAGATCGGGCCGCTGCCCTCACATCCCAACGGCGAAGGGGCGCTCTGGAACGTCCGGTTCCCGCGCATCGTGCTCGGACTGTTCGTCGGTGCCGCACTCGGCGCCGCGGGGTGCCTGCTGCAGGGCGTCCTCGCCAATCCGCTCGCCGAGCCGAGCATCATCGGGGTGTCCTCCGGGTCGGCCATCGGCGCCTGCCTGGTGATCGTCCTCGCGGGTGGATCGGCGGGAGCCGGTGGGGCCGCCGGGAACTGGGCGCTGGCCGGCGCGGCCTTCCTCTTCGGACTCGTCACCGCCGCCGCGGTCTACCTGCTCTCGCTGCGCGACGGATCGTCGTCGGCGATCATGCTGGTGCTGACCGGTATCGCGGTGAACGCGTTCGCCGCGGGCGTCATCGCCTTCCTGACCTTCGTCGCCTCCACCGCCGCCCGCGAGCAGATCATCTTCTGGCAGCTCGGTTCGCTGGCCGGACGCACCTGGAGCGAGATCTGGGTGGTGGCGCCACTCGTGGTCGTGGGCGTCGCCGCCTGCGTACTGCTGGTCCACAAACTCGACTTGCTCGCCCTCGGTGAGATCCAGGCGGCGTCGCTCGGCGTCAACGTGGAATCGGTTCGACGTCAGGCGATCGTGCTGACCGCGATCCTCACCGCCGCGGCCGTCGCCTTCGCCGGGATCATCGCCTTCGTCGGCCTCGTGGTCCCGCACGTGATGCGACTCATCGTCGGCCCCAAACACTCGATCCTGCTGCCCACCAGCGTGATCGGTGGGGCGCTGGTCATCACCGGCGCCGACCTCGCGGCCCGCACGATACTCGGCGACGCCGACCTCCCCCTCGGCATGTTCACCGCACTGATCGGCGGGCCGGTCTTCTTCATTCTGCTGCGCCGCAGCCGTCGTGCGGGAGCGGGCTGGTGACCGCCGTCGTGCAACCCCCGGGTACGCCGGGCATCGCCGCCGAGAGCGTCCGGGTCGAGCTCGGCGGCCGTGAGGTCGTCCGCGGTGTGTCCCTGGAGGTCCATGCCGGCGAACTCGTCGCGCTGGTCGGCCCAAACGGATGCGGCAAATCGACGCTGCTGTCGGTGTTGTCGGGCACGCGTCCCCCGAAGAGCGGTCGCGTGACCATCGACGGACGGGACGTGTCGACCACCTCGCTCCGCGAGCTCGCACGACACCGCAGCGTGGTCACCCAGCAGAACCGCGTGGACACCCCGTTCACCGTTGCCGAGGTCGTCGCCATGGGCCGCTATCCCTGGTTGCGGACCCCGCGGGCCGCCGACTCCCCCGCGGTCATCGCCGACGCCGTCGACCTGTGCGAACTCTCCGACATCGTCGACCGCCCCTTCGCCCAGCTGTCCGGCGGACAGCAGGCGCGGGTGTCGCTGGCGCGGGCGCTGGCCCAGGACACCCCCGTGATGATGCTCGACGAGCCGACCGCCGCCCTCGACATCCACCACCAGGAACAGGTCCTCGAGATCCTGCGCATCCACCGCGATGCCGGAAACGCCGTGCTGCTCGTCGTGCACGACCTGACCCTCGCCGCGGCTTACGCCGACCGCATCGCGGTGATGAAACACGGTGAGCTGCTCGCCATCGGTTCCACCGACGAGGTGATGACGGCCGAACTGCTGAGCCGCACCTACGACCATCCGGTCGAGGTCATCGACCACGGCGGGCGCCGGGTGATCCTGCCCGAACGCAGCTAGGGCGTACGGATCGCGTACCCCGGGCCCAGCCCGTCGAAGAAGTCGCGGGTGACGGCGACCGCGTTGTTCGAGTCGCCACCGCGGACGACGAGCGTCGCGAAGGCGATGTCGCCGCGGTAGCCGGCGAACCAGGCGTGTGATCCGCCGGCGAATTCGGCCTCACCGGTCTTGCCGAACACCGCTCCACGACCGTCGATGACCGACGCGGTACCGCTGGTGATGACCGCGCGCATCATCGGCCGCAGTTGCTGGTAGACCTCCGGCGGCATCGTCGGGGTCGGCCCCTCGATTTCGGTGGGCTTGTCCAGGATCAGTTGCGGCACCGGGGCTTTGGAACCGTTGGCGACGGTTGCGGCGACGAGCGCCAGGCCGAGGGGTGACACCAGCACCTTGCCCTGGCCGAAGCCGTCCTCGCTGCGTGCGACCAGTTCGTTCTCGATGGGCACCGACCCGGACACCGCGTCGACGCCGGCGATCGAGTACCGCTGACCGATCCCCATCGCCGCGGCGGCGTGGGCGAGGTCCGACGGACCCATCTGGCTGGCGAGCTTGGCGAACGTGGTGTTGCAGGACGCGGCGAACGCCTGCAGCATCGACACCGTGCCGAGCGAGAAGCCGTTGTAGTTCGGGATCAGGCGCGGACCGATCTGGATCTCCCCCGGGCAGCCGACGGTGGTGTCGGGTCCGGCCATCTTGCGGTTGATGGCGGCAGCCGCGGTGACCATCTTGAAGGTCGAACCGGGCGGGTACAGGCCGGTCGTCGCGATCGGACCCTGCCGGTCGGCGTTGGGGTTCTGTGCGACGGCGAGGATTCGGCCGGTGGACGGCTGCACGACGACCATCGCGACCTGGAACCTGTTGGCGGCGTTGACCGCTCGCTGAGCGGCGTTCTGCACGGTCCGCGACAGGCTGAGCGACACGGCGGGCGACGGGTCGGCGTCGTGGTCGGCCAGCACGTCGGCGTCGAGTCCGTTGGGGTTCACCGAGACCACCCGCCAGCCGGCACGTCCGGCGACCTCGCCGTCGACGACCTTCTTGACCTCGGTCAGCAGCGCCGGCGCGAACTTCGGGTCCTTGGGGACCAGCTCGGCCTGTTCGTTGGTGACGACGCCGGGGATCGCGAGCTGGTCGCGCAGCCGGTCGAACTGGGCGTGGGTGAGGCGGGCCAGTGGATACTGCTGACCGTTCGAGGTGACCTGTTCGGTGATCAGCTGCTCGTCGAGGTCGCGGTTGAACCGACGCAGCACGGCGACCGCGCTCGTGACCGAGGACGCGACCGAGGCCCCCAGTTCGGTGGCCTTCTCCGGGTCGAAGTTCACGCCGACGACAGTGCCGTTGACCATGACCTCCGAACCGTCGGCCTCGTTCACCGTCGCCCGGGGCGCCTCGATGATCTGCAGCGAGAGTCGTTGGTCGGCGCCGAGTTTCGGATGGACCGCGGTCGACGCCCAGCGCACCGCCCAGCCGGAGTCGGATCGGCCCAGGCGCAGCGTCGCGTCGTACGACCAGTCACGACCGCGCGGCAGCGCCCAGGTGTAGTCGACCTGCACCTCGGCGGTGTCACCGGTGACGCGGACCCGGCCGGCTTTCGCCTCGAGCTCTTCCGCGGCGAGTCCCGACCACGCCGACTCCATCGCCGAGCGGGAGGTCTGCGGCACGTCGGTGAGGGCGGCCGCGGCGTCGAGTTCCTGTTGCGAGTACGCCTCGAGGAATCGTTCTGCGGCCCGGCGCGGGCCGTCGTCCTCCGCGGACGAGCAGGCGGCGGTCGCGGTGATCACGACAGCACAGACCGCGACGATCACCGCCGGGGTCCATCGAGTTCGCGTGCGCCACATCGCGGTCGAGTCTAGGGCCGCGACGGGCCGATCCCGGGAAGCCACGCGGGAGGCCACGGTGTGACGTCGCCCGGAGATCCGTTCAGTCGACGAGGACGGTCGCGAAGGTACCGACCTCGGTGAACCCGATACGGTCGTACACCGCACGGGCGGTCTCGTTGAAGCTGTTGACGTACAGGCTCGGAAGTCGTCCGTGGGCGGCGACCGCCTCGGCGACGGCCGCGGTGCCACCCAGGCCCAGACCCTCACCGCGTCGGTCCGGCGACACCCACACACCCTGGATCTGGCCGACGCGCCGGGACAGCGACCCGATCTCCGCCTTGAACACGACATCGGGACCGTCGAAACGCGCGAAGACACGTTGCGCCGAGATCAGCGACGCCAGCCGTCTGCGATACGAACGTCCGCCGTCGCCGGCCGTCGGGTCGACGCCGACCTCACCGATGAACATGTCGACCGCGGCCGGCATGTAGGCGTCGAGATCGTCGAGGGTCACCAGCCGCACGGCCGGATCCGACGGGACCGCCGGATTCCCGGACAGGACCAGCAGCGGCTGGACCGGACGCACCTCTCGCGCCGGACCCCAAACGGGCTCGATCTGCTGCCACATCGGCAACACCAGGTCGGCGCGGCCGACGATCGACGAGCAGGCGCGGGGTGCGGCGACCGCGCGATCGGAGAAGTAGTCGAGGTCGTCGGCGGACCCGATCAGCGGGATCAGGTTGGCGCCGGAGAAGCACAGCGACGTCGACGGATCGTGCGCGGTCCAGAGTTCACCGCCGAGCAGGCGCGGGTTGATGCCGTGGGTTTCGAACCTCGCGGCGACCATGCACATCGCCACCGGGTCGGACATGAGGACGCGTTCGACGGCCGCCGAGTCACGCGCGCCGAGCGGTTTGTCGCCCAGTAGCTTCAGCACCACCGCTCCTCACTTCCCCATGGGGACTCGCGACAGCGCCCGTTCGGTTCGGGTCGCGGACCCTAGGAGACGGTGACCACCGGCGGGCCGACGTGCGTGCCGTCTCCAGTTTCCCCTGATTCCTCGGCAATCCGCAGCGCTTCTTCGATCAATGTCTCCACGATCTGCGCCTCCGGCACGGTCTTGATGACCTCGCCCTTGACGAAGATCTGACCCTTGCCGTTTCCGGAGGCGACGCCGAGGTCGGCCTCGCGGGCCTCACCCGGTCCGTTGACCACGCAGCCCATGACGGCGACACGCAGCGGGACCTCCATGCCCTCGAGGCCGGCGGTCACCTCGTCGGCCAGCTTGTAGACGTCGACCTGGGCACGGCCACACGACGGGCACGACACGATCTCGAGCTTGCGGGGACGCAGGTTGAGCGACTGCAGGATCTGGTCGCCGACCTTGATCTCCTCGGCCGGCGGCGCCGACAGCGACACGCGGATGGTGTCGCCGATGCCCTCGCTCAGCAGTGCACCGAAGGCCACGGCCGACTTGATGGTGCCCTGGAACGCCGGACCGGCCTCGGTGACGCCGAGATGCAGCGGGTAGTCGCACTGGGCGGCCAGCTGGCGGTAGGCCTCGACCATGATCACCGGGTCGTTGTGCTTGACCGAGATCTTGATGTCCCCGAAGCCGTGCTCCTCGAACAGACCCGCCTCCCACAGCGCCGACTCGACGAGCGCCTCGGGCGTCGCCTTGCCGTACTTCTGCAGGATGCGCTTGTCCAGGGAGCCCGCGTTCACGCCGATGCGGATCGGGATGCCCGCGTCCCCGGCGGCTTTCGCGACCTCTTTCACGCGGCCGTCGAATTCCTTGATGTTGCCCGGGTTCACGCGCACCGCCGCACACCCCGCGTCGATCGCGGCGAAGATGTACTTCGGCTGGAAGTGGATGTCGGCGATGACCGGGATCTTGGACTTCTTCGCGATGATCGGCAGCGCCTCGGCGTCCTCGGGTCGCGGGCAGGCCACGCGCACGATGTCGCAGCCCGACGCGGTGAGTTCCGCGATCTGCTGCAGGGTCGCGTTGATGTCGTGGGTCTTGGTGGTCGTCATCGACTGCACCGAGATGGGGTGGTCACTGCCGACGCCGACCGAGCCGACGAACAGCTGCCGGGTCTTGCGGCGCGGGGCCAGCACCGGCGGGGGTCCGGCCGGCATGCCGAGCCCGATCGGCACGGCGTTGGCAGGAGTCGGGGCGTTCATCGCATTCACCTCTGGGATTCGGGTGTGGGTGTGTCGGGTGTCTGGTGGGAATTCGTTGTGGGAGGTCACCACGGATTGATCGGGTTGACGATGTCGGCGGTGAGGGTGAGCACCATGAAGCCGGCCATCACCACCACCGCGGCGTAGGTGATCGGGAGCAGCTTGTAGTAGTCGACTGCCGCGCCGGGGGCCCGGCCGAACCAGCGACGGACGGTGTCGCGGCCCTTCTCATAGCCGACGATCGCCATGTGTCCGCCGTCCAGCGGCAGCAGCGGGACCAGGTTGAACAGGCCGAGGAAGAAGTTGATGCTGATCAGCAGCATCCAGAACATGTCCCACAGGCCGCGTTCGACCGCCTGGCCGCCGAGCACCGAGGCACCGTAGACGCTGACCGGGGTGTCGAGCGCGCGCTCGCCACCGGTCACCGCGGTCCACAGTGCACCGATCTTGGTGGGCAGCGACAGGAGCGCGTTCCAGGTCTCCTTGATCAGGTCGCCGGTGAAGACGAAAGCACCCGGGATCACGTCGAGGCCGCTGAAGTCCTTGATCGCCGGCGGGGCGTCGTAGGCGATGCCGACCATGTTGTAGGACACGCTCTCGGTGGTGCCGTCGGCGCGCTTGGCGGTGACGGTGACCGGCTCGGGCGTCATCGTCAGGTCGAGGCGTTCACCGGCGCGGTCGACGGTGAGGACCACCGGGCCCGTGGACTCACGGATGACCGGGGTCAGGTCCGCGGCCTTGCCGACGGGTGTCCCGTTGATGGCCACGATCTCGTCGCCCGGGCGCAGACCCGCGGCGGCCGCAGGTCCGCCGCCGGTGCAGGGCGAGTTGGTCTGCTCGCCGTCGGCGATGGTGATCGTCGACGACACGCACTGGGTCTCGGCGACCTTCGCCGGGGTCGGCGGCGGGCTGAGATCGGGCAGCCCGAAGGTGAGGCCGACGATGATGATCAGGACGAAGCCGAGGATGAAGTTCTGCGCGGGACCGGCGAACAGCACGACGAGGCGTTTCCAGGCCTTCTGCTTGTACATCGCCCGGTCCTGCTCGTCGGCGGTGAGCTCCTCGTGCGGGGTCATGCCCGCGATGTCGCAGAAGCCGCCGAGCGGGATCGCCTTGAGTCCGTACTCGGTCTCGCCGCGGCGCGTCGACCAGATCGTCGGCCCGAAGCCAACGAAGTAGCGACGGACCTTCATGCCGGTTGCCTGTGCGGCCCACATGTGACCGCACTCATGCCAGGCGACCGACAGCAACAGCGCCACCGCGAAGAGCGTGACACCGATCGCGAAACTCACGTACTCACTCCATCCAGATCACGATGCGCACCGATCACGACGAGGCGGCGACCAGCTGTGCGGCGCGCTCCCGGGCCCACCGATCGGCGGCGAAGACCTCCTCCACAGTACCTGGCTCGACTCGCCACTGATCCGCCTCGCCGAGCACCTCACCGATGATCTCGACGATCCGCGGAAAACGGATCGTACCTGCGAAGAAGCCCGCGGCGGCCGCCTCGTTCGCGGCGTTGTACACCGCGGTGAGACTCCCGCCACCCCGTCCCGCCTCCCGGGCGAGCTCGATCGCCGGGAAGACCTTGTCGTCGACGGGCTCGAACGTCCACGCCGAGGCGGTGGAGAAGTCGCACGCGGTCGACGATCCGGGGACACGATCCGGCCAGCCCAGTGCCAGCGCGATGGGCAGCTTCATCGACGGCGGCGACGCCTTGGCGACGGTCGCGCCGTCGACGAAGGTCACCATCGAGTGCACGATCGACTGCGGATGGACGGTGACGTCGATGTGGTCGTAGTCGACGTCGAAGAGCAGGTGCGCCTCGATGACCTCGAGGGCCTTGTTGACCAGGGTCGCCGAGTTGAGGGTGATCATCGGGCCCATCGACCAGGTGGGATGGCGCCCGGCCTGCTCGGGGGTGACGTTGTGGAGCTGTTCGGCCGACCAGCCGCGGAACGGTCCGCCCGACGCGGTGAGGACCAAGCGGTCCACCTCGGCGGCGGTTCCGGCGCGCAGACACTGGGCAATGGCCGAATGCTCGGAGTCGACGGGGACGATCTGGTCGGGAGCCGCCGCATCGAGGACGAGCGACCCGCCGGCGACGAGGGACTCCTTGTTCGCGAGCGCGAGACGCGCACCCGTCCGCAGCGCGGCGAGCGAGGGCGCCAGGCCGATCGAACCGACCACGGCGTTCAGCACCACATCGGTTCCGCCGTCGGCGGCGACCGCATCGATCAGGTCGCACATGGCTTCGGTGCCACCGAGAACCGGCGCTCCGAGTCGTTCGGCGAGCTCGGCGGCGCGAGCCTCGTCGGCGACGGCCAGCCGAGATGCGGGGACCCCGAAGGCCGCGGCCTGATCGGCCAGCCGGTCGAGGTTCCCGCCACCCGCGCCGAGACCGGCGACCTCGAAGCGGTCGGGATGTTCGGCGATCACCTCGAGCGCCTGAACGCCGATGGAGCCGGTCGAACCGAGGATCAAGACACGTGTGGGCACGTTGTCCATTGTGTCAGCCGGCCGGGTGCACCTTCCGCCAGTGTTCGGCGATGTCGATCCGGCGGGTGATCCACACGTCGTCGTGGGACTGGATGTGGTCGAGGAACCGCTCGAGAGCCGCCAGCCGTGCCGGCCGGCCCACGAGCCGGCAGTGCAGTCCGACGGACAGCATCTTCGGCGCACCCTCGACGCCCTCGCGGTAGAGCACGTCGAAGGCATCGCGCAGATGCGCGAAGAACTGCTCCCCCGACGGAAAGCCGCCGGGCGAGGAGAACCGCATGTCGTTGGTGTCGAGGGTGTAGGGCACGACCAGGTGATCGACGAGTTCGTCGCCGCGCGGGACCTTCACCCAATACGGCAGATCGTCGGCGTAACTGTCGGAGTCGTAGGTGAATCCGCCCTGTTCGACGACGAGGCGCCGCGTGTTGGGTGAGTCCCGGCCGGTGTACCAGCCGCGTGGGCGTTCACCGGTGATCTCGGTGAGCAGTTCGATGCCTGCGCGCATGTGATCACGTTCGACCTCGGGGTCGATCAGCTGATAGTTGAGCCACCGGTAGCCGTGGCACGCGATCTCGTGGCCGCGATCGACGAAGGCCGCCGCCACCTCGGGGTTACGGGCCATCGCCTGGGAGACCGCGAAGATCGTCAGCGGCAACCCGCGGCGGTCGAAGGCGCGCAGGACCCGCCACACCCCGGCCCGCGAGCCGTACTCGTACATGCTCTCCATGCTCATGTGCCGGTTCGGGAAAGGCTGGGCGCCGACCATCTCCGACAGGAAGGTCTCACTGCCGCGGTCGTTCTCGAGCACGTTGTTCTCGCCGCCCTCCTCGTAGTTGAGAACGAACTGGACGGCGATCTTCGCGTCGCCGGGCCACTGCGGATTCGGTGGCGTGGCACCGTATCCGACCATGTCGCGGGGATAGGCCTCGGCGCGGTAGTCGGCCAGGGAACGGCCCGCACCCGGGCCGGCGCGGAACTCGGACGAAGACATGTGCCGCATTCTGTCACCGAATCACCCACCGGGCTCGGTCGGCGAGATCACCGTGCCGCTATGCTGATCGAGAACTACTACCGTTCGTCAGACCTCTGACGACCCGCGCTGTGAGGAGTGGCTGTGGCAAGCACCGATGTGGAGCACACTGGCGGACACGCCGACGTCATCGACACCGGCTGGCGTCGTGAGCCCGCCGATGCACCGTCGGCTCGTTTCGGCTGGTTCGGATCGGCGACGAAGACCTTCTACGGTGCCGCCATCTTCTTCGCGGCCTTCCTGCTGCTCATGATGATCGGCAACCACACCGGCCACGTCGAGGACCTCTGGCTCATCGCCTTCGCGGTCGGAGTCCTGTACTTCGTGGTGCGCGGCTGGTGGATGAACCGCGGCAAGTGGTCCTGACGCACCCCTGACCCAGACATTCGAAAAACGCTGAACGGCTTTGCCGTTCAGCGTTTTTCGTGTTTACAGCCTCCTGCGGGCTAGCGCTCTTCGGCGGCGAGCTGGCCGCAGGCCGCGGCGATCTCCTGCCCGCGGGTGTCGCGCACCGTGCAGGACACGCCCTGTTCGCGGACGCGGCGCACGAACTCCCGTTCCACCGGCTTGGGACTGGCATCCCACTCCGAGCCCGGTGTGGGGTTGAGCGGGATGAGGTTCACGTGCACGAGGGAGCCGAGCGCCTTGTGCAGCTTCTGTCCCAGCATGTCGGCCCGCCAGGGCTGGTCGTTGACGTCGCGGATCAGCGCGTACTCGATGGAGACGCGGCGTCCGGTGGTGTCGGCGTAGTAGCGCGCGGCCTCCAGCACCTCGGCCACCGACCAACGGTTGTTGACCGGCACGAGGGTGTCGCGCAGTTCGTCGTCGGGGGTGTGCAGGGACACCGCGAGCGTGACCGCGAGGCCCTCATCGGCGAGACGCCGGATCGACGGGGCGAGACCGACGGTCGAGACGGTCACCGATCGCGCCGAGATCCCGAGCCCGTCGGGTGCCGGCGAGGTGATCTGGCGGACGGCACTGACGACGCGCTTGTAGTTCGCGAGCGGCTCGCCCATGCCCATGAACACGACGTTCGACAGGCGTCCCGGCTCGCCGAGTTCTCCGTCGCGCAGGGCACGCGCCGCGGCCCGCACCTGGTCGACGATCTCGGCGGTCGACAGGTTGCGGTCGAGGCCACCCTGTCCGGTGGCGCAGAACGGGCAGGCCATGCCGCAGCCGGCCTGACTGGAGATGCACAGCGTGTTGCGCTCGGTGTAGCGCATCAGCACGCTCTCGAGGAGAGTGCCGTCGTGCAGGCGCCACAGGGTTTTGCGGGTCGAGTCGTCGTCGCACGAGATGTGCCGCACCGGCGTGAGGAGCTGCGGGAAGAGCTTTTCTCGCACGGCGTCGCGGGAGGCCGCGGGCAGATCGGTCATCTCCTCGACGTCGCCGTTGAGGCGCGCGTAGTACTGCCGGGCCAGCTGATCGGCCCGGAACTTCGGGAGACCCAATTCGGCCAGCGCCGCGACGCGGCCGGCGGCGTCGAGGTCGGCGAAGTGTGTCGGCGGCAGCCCACGTTTGGGCGCGTCGAACACCAGCGGTAATGAGGTCATCGGGCCATTGTCGCATGTCATGATGAACCCATGACCACACCCGATCGCCGACGAACCGGGAATCCGGTCCCCCAGTGGGGTTCGCAGGGCGAGCCCCACCCCGCTCATGACGCCGTGCCCGTCCCCGAGCCCGCACCCGTGACCCCGGTACCGGCCGCGGATGATCACGACGCCGTGCTGGCCGAGCGCGACCGTCTGCGCCAGACCGTCGCCGACGTCGAGCACACCCGCACCCGCGCGACCTGGTTCGGCGTCGTCATCGGCGCGATCATCCTGGTCCTGCTGCTGGTGTTCATCGTGCAGAACCTGGAGAGTCAGCGGATCGAGCTGATCTTTTGGGAGGTCAACCTCCCGCTCGGGGTGAGCCTGCTGATCGCCGCGATCGCGGGTGCGTTGATCGTCGCCATCATCGGCGGTCTGCGCATGTTGCAGCTGCGTCGGGCGCTGAAGAGGGCCGCCGGGTAGGTCGGGCTCCCTACAGCAGAGCCGTCAGCACCGCCCACACCACGAACGCCGAGGGCAGCAGGCTGTCGAGGCGATCCATGATGCCGCCGTGGCCCGGCAGCAGCGTGCCCATGTCCTTGATGCCGAGATCACGCTTGACCTGCGACTCCACCAGGTCACCGAGCGTTGCGCACACGACCAGCACGGGTCCGAGGATCAGACCGATCCACCAGTGGCTGCCGATCAGGAACGTGATGCAGCCGACCGCGCCGATCGTGCCGACGAGCAGCGAACCGACGAGACCCTCCCAGGACTTCTTGGGGCTGATCGCCGGTGCCATCGGGTGTCTGCCGAACATGACACCGGCGGCGTATCCGCCGACGTCGGAGCAGACGACGACCACCATGAGGGTCGCGACCCGGGCGGCGCCGTCCTCCTGCGTGACGAGGTGGACGCCGAAAGACGCCAGGAGCGGTAGCCAGGCCAGCACGAACACCGTGAGGGCGAGGTCCTTGAGGTAGTTCTCCGGTGCGTTCGAGATGCCCTGGGCGAGCAGTTTCCACACCATCGACACCAGCACGGTCGCGACGAACGCGACCAGCACGCCGGTGGGCCCGTACGGCCAGCTGACCCAGATGATGGCCTGACCGCCGATGAGCAGCGGCCAGAACGCGACGTTGTACCCCGCGGTCTGCAGCCGCTTGGTGACCTCCCAGGTCGCGATCGCGAAGGCGACCGCGACGAGGACGTACCAGAGCATCGGCGCGAACAGCAGGATCAGGATGATGCTGACGCCGAGAGTGCCTCCGACCGCGATGGCGGCCGGCAGGTCACGACCTGCCCGTGACTTCTTCTCGGGGCCGATCTTGTTCTCGGGGTCGGATGCCTTCTCGCTCACACCTCGAGCAATTCGTCTTCTTTGTGCTTCACCAATTCGTCGATCTGATGCACATACGTGGCCGTGGTCTTGTCGAGTTCCTTCTCGGCACGGGTGACCTCGTCCTCGCCCGCCTCGCCGTCCTTCTGGATGCGCTTGAGCTCGTCGGCGGCCTTGCGGCGCACGTTGCGGATGGCGACCTTCGCGTCCTCACCCTTGCCCTTGGCCTGCTTCACCAGGTCGCGGCGACGCTCCTCGGTGAGCTGCGGGATGGCGACGCGGATGATCGTGCCGTCGTTGGTCGGGTTCACGCCGAGATCGGAGTTGCGGATCGCGGTCTCGATGTCACGGAGCGTCGACGCCTCGTACGGCTTGATGACGACCAGGCGCGGCTCGGGCGTGTTGATCGACGCGACCTGCGTCACCGGGGTCATGGAGCCGTAGTACTCGATGTTGATCCTGTTGAACATGGCCGGGTTCGCACGTCCGGTGCGGATGGAGCCCATGTCCTCCTTGGCGACGTTGACCGCCTTCTCCATCTTCTCCTCGGCGTCGAGCAGCGCGTCGTCGATCATCTTCGTCCTTGTTCCGTTCCGTAGGGCCTGGCAGGCCGGTTCTCGTGCGGGCCGTGTTCTCGTGGGGTCGCGGGCTGCTAGGTGCTGACCAGCGTGCCGATCCGGTCACCGGCCACCGCCCTGGCGATGTTGCCCTGTTGGAGCAAATTGAACACCAAGATCGGCATCTTGTTGTCCATACACAGACTGAAGGCGGTCGCGTCGGCGACCTTGAGTTCCTTGTCGAGGACCTCGCGGTGGGTGATCTCGGTGAATAGCCTGGCGTTCGGATCGGTCCGCGGGTCGGCGTCGTAGACACCGTCGACGGCCTTGGCCATGAGGACCACCTCCGCCTTGATCTCCAGCGCACGCTGGGCCGCGGTGGTGTCGGTGGAGAAGTACGGCATGCCCATGCCGGCGCCGAAGATGACCACGCGCCCCTTCTCGAGGTGGCGCTGGGCGCGCAGCGGCAGGTACGGCTCGGCGACCTGGCCCATGGTGATGGCGGTCTGCACGCGGGTGCTGATGCCGCGCTTCTCCAGGAAGTCTTGCAGAGCAAGGCAATTCATCACGGTGCCGAGCATGCCCATGTAATCCGAGCGGCTGCGGTCGAGGCCGCGCTGCTGCAGTTCGGCCCCGCGGAAGAAGTTGCCGCCGCCGATGACGACGGCCACCTGGACGCCGGAGTTCACGACGTCGGCGATCTGATCGGCCACGGTCGCCACGACGTCCGGGTCCAGACCGACCTCTCCCCCGCCGAACATCTCACCGCCCAGCTTCAACAGGACTCGTTTGAATCCGGAACGCTCGGCCTTCTTGAGATCGGATGGGGTGGGATCGGGCGCTTCGCTCATTCGCTTCCTCACTCGTCGGTTCGGTGGACTATGTTACGTCCTCACCGAATGCGACTCGCGACACGCGTACTCCTCGGCCCGGGCCGGCATCGGAAACGTCCGCACACACCGATACCCGTCGCCGTCGGGCAGAAACTGTGCCAGGGGGGCCTGCGAGTCCTCGATCCCGAGCCGTTCGAGCAGGGTGGCGACGATCTGGCGCGCCACCGGGCCGAGCTCCACCAGCGGGCGACTCCGCGATTCCCGGACGCCCAGATCGACCTGACCGACGGCATCTGTCCCGAACTCCGCGACGGTGTCGAGGAGGATGCCGATGTCGACGCCGTGGCCGGGCGCGAACGGGATCGACGTCAGCAGGTCGCGTGTCCCGGCGAGGTCACCGCCGATCGGTTGGATGATCCCCGCCAGCTCGGGACACAGCGACGCGACCAGGGGCCGCACCAGCAACTCCGTGACACGACCGCCACCGGCCGGATCCCGGCGGTACCCCTTGACCAGCTGCAGGCCCGGGGTGGTGAGCAGCGGGCCGAGCATCCGGGAGACATCCTCCGGTTCAGGGTCGACGACGTCGGCATCGACGAAGACGACGAGGTCGTCGGGGGTCACCCGGCGAGTGCCGCGCGGAACTGGGGCCAGGCGCGGTGCAGTTCGTCCTGCCAGTACGGCCATGAGTGGGTGCCGCCCTCGTACAGATGGAAGGTCGCCGGCACCCCGAGCTCCCGCATCCGGCGCTGCAGATTGCGGGTGCACTCCGCCGTGGCGGTCTCGATCACCGCGCCCACGGCGAGCTGGTCGAAGAGCTTGGAACCGTTGCCGTCGATGCCCGGCCCGTCGATCGTGTCGTAACGCCCCGGCGCACCGGAACCGTTGGACACGTAGATCGACTTGCCGCGGAACGACTCCGCATGCACGAAGGGATCGTTGGCGCGCCACGCCGGACTCGTCGGCGGCCCCCACATGTTGAGGGTGTTGCCGTGGCCGCGCCCCTCCACGACCATGCGCACCACGGCCTGACCCAGCGGATCGCTCGTCTGCGCGCACCCGCTGAACGAACCGAGCGCCTCGTACAGTTCGGGCGCGTGCAGCGAGAGCTGGAACACCGAGGTGCCGGCCATCGAGATCCCGGCGACCGCGTTGCGGCCGTTGGCGTCGAGACGACGGTCGATCACGGCGGGCAGCTCTTTGGTGAGAAACGTGGCCCATTTTTGCACCCCGAGGACGGGATCCGGCCGTTGCCAATCGGTGAAGTAGCTCGCGGCGCCGCCCATGGGGACGACCACGTTGACGTGCTGATCGGCGAAGTACGTCCGGATGTCGGTGCGGTCGAACCAGCTGCTACCGCCGTCACCACCGGCGGCGCCGTTCAGCAGGTACAGGGTGGGAGCGGGTCGATCCCCCTTGGCAGGAAGCACTTTCACTGTCATCGTCGTTCGCATGGCCGTCGATCGCACCGCCAGGTCGATCTCGCCCGCAGGCTGCACGCGTTCGGCGACGATCGACGCCGGATTCGGTTCCGCCGCAGCATGACCCGACAAACCGACCACCATCGCCAGCACCGACAGCGCGACGAGACCCACCGTGAGACCCTGTTTCTTCATCCACTCCGCTTTCCTGCAGCACAACCGCCGATGCGAGCCGCATCACATCGATGCGGAGGCAGTCTGCCGGACAATCTCAACGGTGTCCACTGTGGTCAAATGTCCAGGAATCCGGGCATTCTCACGCATAAGCGACACTTTCGCCGGAAGCCTGTTCCGGCGACCCCAATCTCGGGTACCGTCCGTGCGATCGTCCAAACATGTAAGTCAACCGAATGACAACGCGCGTAACCAAATTGGTTCGCCCGTAAGAAAATCCCCTTCAGCAAAGAGGTGGTCACACCATGATTAAGTTCGGACTGATCGAGGAGTGGGAGCCTCGCCCCGGTCACCTGACGAGTTGGGTGGCCTCGCTCGCCTCGGTTACCGCTGCCGGCCACGCGCCCGTCCACCCCGTCCCCGCCTCGCATCAGCAAGAGGAATACCTGAAGGTTGCGTGGCGCAACGAATCTGCGGGGTTCCGGTTCGCCCGGTTGTGCCTCATGGCGTTCGACGTCAACGCCCCGCTGGACGTCGATGCGATGACCACTGCGGTCAACCAGTTCGTCCGGCGTCACGACAGCTTCCGTTCGTGGTTCTCCATGGAGGACGACGGTTCGGTGCTTCGTCACCTCGTGCCGACCGAGGACATCGAGATGGTGCCTGTCGATCACGGCGATCTCGACGCCGAGCGTCTTTGTACGCTCGTACAGGAAGAGACCTCGGGACCGTTCAACTGGGACTGCTTCACCTTCGGTGCGATCGAATGGGAGGGCGGCTTCACGATCTATGCGGCCGTCGACCACCTCAACACCGACGGCATCTCCCAGGCATCCACCTGCCTGGAGCTCATGACGCTCTACATGAACGCCGCCTTCGACGCCGGCGCCGAACTACCGCCCGTCGGAAGCTATATCGACTACTGCGCACGTGAGCGCGCCATCTCGCGGCAGCTCACCCGTCACTCACCCCACGTCGAACGGTGGATCGACCTGGTCCGGGCCAACGAGGGCCGACTGCCGAGCTTCCCGCTCCCCCTCGGCACGGACACCGAGGGGTACACGAGGAGTGCGCTCATGAACGCGACGGTGTTCGACGAGGCCGCCGCCCAGCGCTTCGAGGACGTCTGCCGTGAACTCGGTTCCAACGTGATCGCCGGGATCATGGCCACCGCCGCACTGGTCTACGCCGAATTCACCGGCAAGAACGACTATTTCGGCATGACGCCGAAGAGCACCCGGTCCGGTGCCGAGGAGATGAACTCGGTGGGCTGGTTCACCAGCCTCATCCCGGTTTCGTTGACGGTCGACGACACGACGACGTTCCGCAGCCTCGCACCGCTGGCCGCGCAGAGCTACGCCGCCGGAAAAGAGCTGACCGACATCTCTTTCCACCGGGTACTGGAACTCGCCGAACCCGCGGACGGGATCAGCGTCAAGCCGGGCTGGTCGGTGCCGATGATCTCCTACGTCGACGTGCGCAAGTTGCCGGGCGTGGAGATCTTCGAGGCCGGGAACGGTTGCCTCTTCGGCAACCGCGGGAGCAGCGAGGAGGTCTACATGTGGGTCAACCGGTTCCCCACCACCACCTCGATCACGTTCCTCTACCCGAACACCGACATCGCCCGGGAGTCGGTGCAGCGCTACGTCGAACGCTTCGTCGAGGTCATCAGCGCGGTGGCCGACCAGGGTGACTACCGACCGTCGTTGCCCGCACTCACATCGTGACGGTGGGCCCGGCGTGGCTCGCCCTCGCCGGGTGCCTGCTGGGCGTGTTCATGCAGATGCTGGACACGACCATCGTCAACATCGCGCTGCCCGATCTCACTGTCGACCTCGGTGCATCGACCTCACAGCAGCTCCTCGTGCTGACGGTGTACACCTTGTCGTTCGCGTGCACCCTGCTCACCGCGGCCACTCTCGGCGGCCGGTATGGGCGTCGACGTCTGTTCGTGATCGCGATGGTCGCGTTCACCGCCACCTCGATGTTGTGCGGTCTCGCAACGGATCCGGTGATGCTCATCGTGTTCCGCGGTGCGCAGGGAGTCAGTGCTGCGCTGATGTCGGCCCAGACGCTGGCCCTGATCGCCGCCCTGTTCTCCAGGGAGCGCGACGGCCTGGTCTTCGGGATCTACGGCGCGGTCGCCGGACTCGCCGCGATCCTCGGTCCCGTCGTCGGCGGACTGCTGGTGCACGCCGACGTCGCCGGATGGGGTTGGCGCACCATCTTCTTCGTCAACCTCCCGCTCGGCATACTCGCCTGCGTGCTGGCGTGGCGTCGACTCCCCGCTGCCCTCGACCCTGATCCGGACCGGCCGGACATCGTCGGGATGATGCTCTCGGCCTCCGCGCTGTTCCTGCTGCTGTACCCGCTGGCCGTGGGCCGGGAACAACAGTGGCCGGCACCGCTGTGGATCATGCTCGGCGCCGCCGTCGTCCTGTCGGCGGCCTTCGTCTGGCAGCAGAAACGCCTTACCGCACAGGGCGGGACGCCGTTGCTACGCATGACGCTCTTCTCCTCGCGCCGGTTCACGGCCGGGCTCGCCATGTCGCTGTTGTTCTTCAGTGTCTTCGCGGGATTCTTCTTCACCGTGTCGATTTCCGCGCAGTTCGGTCTCGGGTACTCGGCACTGGACACCGGACTTCTCGCATTGCCGTTCGCCGGCGGGGCAGCCGTGGGGTCGGTCGCGTCGCCGTGGGCCGTCGCCCGGATGGGCGCGCCCCGGGTGCTGCTCGGCGGTGTGGTCACCGTCGGGGTGGCGTTCGCATGGATCGCGATGACCCTCGACCCGGCGTCGGAAATCCTTCCGGTGGGCGCGATCCTGGCTCCCCTGGTACTCGGCGGGGTGGGCACGGGATTGTTCGTCGCACCCCTTCAGGCGGTCATCCTCTCCGACACCTCGCCGGAAACGGTCGGGTCGGCCAGCGGCACGATCCCCACCGTGCAGCAGATAGGGGCGTCGATCGGCCTGGCGCTGGTGACGATGTTCTTCTTCGGCCAGGTGGCCGGGCAGACCGACACCAGTGTGCCCGCGGTACGCGCCGAACTCGCCGTCGCCCTGGAGGATTCGCCGGTCGACCCGATGTTCCGGCCGACCGTCGCCGACCGGTTCGCCTGGTGTGCGTCGCAACAGCTCACCTCACCGCATCCGGAGCGACCGGTCCCGGGATGCGCGGACACCCCGGCGAACAGCGCCGTCGCGGCGATCGCCGCCGACGCGCAGCCTTACACGCAGGAGGCGGCGCGGGCCGTCACCGCGCGCACCTTCCTGGACGCGTTCCGCACGACGCTGTGGGTGCTGGCCGCACTCGCCATCGGCGTCGGCGGTCTGACATTCGTGTTGCGGCGCAACGACAACCGCCCCGCCTCCACGATGGGAGACGGGGCGGTCGAGTCGTCGTCCGGGGAGACCCCGGAGGCGATCAGGCCTGTCCGACCTCGAAGCGGGTGAAGCCGTTGACGGTCACACCGGCCTCGTCGAGCAGCGCCTTGACGGTCTTCTTCGAATCCTGGACCGACGGCTGGTCGAGCAGCACGACGTCCTTGTAGAAGCCGTTGACCCGACCCTCCACGATCTTGGGCAGAGCCTGCTCCGGCTTGCCCTCCTCCTTGGCGGTCTGCTCGGCGATACGACGCTCGTTCTCGACGACGTCCGCGGGGACCTCTTCGCGAGTGGCGTACTTGGCCTTGAGAGCTGCGACCTGCATGGCGGCGCCGCGAGCGGCCTCTTCGGCACCCTCGCCCTCACCGGTGTAGGACACCAGCACGCCGACGGCGGGCGGGAGGTCCGAAGCACGCTTGTGCAGGTACACGGCGACCGGGCCGTCGTAGAAGACGACGCGACGGAGCTCGAGCTTCTCGCCGATCTTGGCCGAGAGCGCGGCGATGGCCTCGTCGACCGTGCCGCTGCCGAGAGCAGCCTTCTTCAGCTCCTCGACATCGTTGGTCTTGGCCTCGGCGGCGGCGGTGACGATGTCATCGGCGAGCTTCTGGAACTCGTCGTTCTTGGCGACGAAGTCGGTCTCGGAGTTGATCTCGATCAGCGCACCGCCCTTGGCGGCGACCAGGCCCTCGGCGGTGGAGCGCTCAGCGCGCTTGCCCACGTCCTTGGCGCCCTTGATGCGCAGCTCCTCGACGGCCTTGTCGAAATCACCGTCGTTGTTGGCCAGCGCGTTCTTGCAGTCCAGCATTCCAGAACCGGTGAGGTCGCGAAGTCGCTTCACGTCGGCTGCGGTGTAGTTCGCCATCGTTGGCGAGCCTCCTTCGAAAGAGTGTGGTGGGACCGAATTGCTGCGGCAGGTGTTACTGGGCAGCCGGCGCGTCGGTGGCTGCTTCGCCACCGGCCGGAGCGGCGGCCTGGGTCAGCAGTTCCTGCTCCCACTCGGCGAGCGGCTCGCCTGCGGCTGCCTCCGGCTTGGCGTCGCCACCGGCAGCACCGGCGCGGGCCTGCAGGCCCTCGGCGACGGCCGAGGCCACGACGCGGGTCAGCAGAGCAGCCGAACGGATGGCGTCGTCGTTGCCCGGGATCGGGTAGTCGACGAGGTCGGGGTCGCAGTTGGTGTCCAGGATCGCGATGACCGGGATGTTCAGCTTGCGAGCCTCACCGACGGCGATGTGCTCCTTGTTGGTGTCGACGACCCACACGGCCGAGGGAACCTTGGCCATGTCGCGGATACCGCCGAGCGTGCGCTCGAGCTTGTTCTTCTCGCGGGTCAGCATCAAGATCTCCTTCTTGGTGCGACCCTCGAAGCCACCGGTCTGCTCCATGGTCTCCAGCTCCTTCATGCGCTGGAGACGCTTGTGCACGGTGTTGAAGTTGGTGAGCATGCCGCCGAGCCAACGCTGGTTGACGTAAGGCATCCCGACGCGGGTGGCCTCAGCGGCGATGGACTCCTGAGCCTGCTTCTTGGTGCCGACGAAGAGGATGGTGCCGCCGTGGGCGACGGTCTCCTTGACGAACTCGTAGGCCTTGTCGATGTAGGTCAGCGTCTGCTGCAGATCGATGATGTAGATGCCGTTGCGGTCGGTGAAGATGAATCGCTTCATCTTCGGGTTCCAACGGCGGGTCTGGTGCCCGAAGTGTGCGCCGCTGTCAAGCAGCTGCTTCATGGTCACGACAGCCATGAGATTTCCTTTTGTCGCAGTTGTCTGTCGGCACCGGGTTGGTGTCGACCCTGGCGCCTGCCGGCGGATGTCACCCGATTTCGGTCGATGACCGGGTCGGGACTGCACATTCGGCGTGTTGTCGCAGGCGCGCGAAGTCACCCCATCAACAACCGATGAGGTGCGGACCAGAGTTTACGCGCGTCGACCAGCGAAAACCAAAACGCTCCGGTCCCCTGCCCGGCGACGGATCCGGATCGCGTTCCGGTGCGTCCAACAGGAATGCAGACCTCGGGTTCCCGCACCGCGTTGGCGGCGTCCTTGTTCCTGGTCGTGCTGTACTCGACGCCGCCCCAGGTTACCGCCGCGCCTCGTCCCTATTCAGCGCCGCTGCCGCCCCGTCCCACCGTCGTGACCGGCTTCGATGCGCCGGAGAAACGGTGGCAGCCGGGGCACCGGGGCGTCGACCTGGCGGCCGTACCCGGTGTCGCGGTATCCACGGCGGGTGCCGGTCGTGTGCGGTTCGCCGGCCGGGTGGCGGGTCGGCCGGTGGTCTCGGTGCAGCATCCGGACGGGCTGATCACCACCTATGAGCCCGTCGAGGCCACCGTCGGCGAGGGCGACCCCGTGTCCCGGGGCGACACGATCGGCACACTCGTCGCTGGGCATCCCGGATGTCCGACGCTCACGTGCCTGCACTGGGGCGCTCGACGCGGGGTGGGGCGCGACGCCGAGTACCTGAATCCCCTGGGTCTGCTCGGGGCCGTGCGGGTGCGGCTCAAACCGCTGAACGCCGGAGAACCCTGATCAGGCCCGGGGATGCGCCTGACGGTGCACTGCGCGGAGGCGTTCGACGCTCACATGGGTGTAGATCTGCGTCGTCGCCAGCGAGGAGTGTCCGAGCAGTTCCTGTACGACCCGTAGGTCGGCGCCACCTTCGAGGAGATGGGTCGCGGCGCTGTGCCGGAGGCCGTGCGGCCCCATCGCCGGGCCTCCGGCGGCCTGGACCGCGCCGGACACCACCGACCGTGCCATCCGCTGGTCGAGCCGGCCGCCACGTGCTCCCAGTAGCAGTGCAGCTCCCGAGGTGTCGGTGGCCAGTGCGGGACGCCCCTGTCGCAACCAGTCGTCGATGGCCTTGGCCGCGGGTTCGCCGTAGGGCACGGACCGTTCCTTGTCGCCCTTGCCGATCACGCGCAGGATTCGACGCCCCGTGTCGATGTCGTCGATGTCCAGCCCGCACAGTTCGCCGACGCGAATCCCGCTGGCGTACAACAACTCCAGGATCAACCTGTCCCGGAGTGAGATCGGGTCGTCGGGGTCACGATCCTGTGCGGTCGCACCGATCGCGGCGTCGGCCTGGCCGGGCGCGAGGACGGCCGGCAGTGTGCGATGGGCCTTCGGGGCCTTGAGTCGCTGTGAGGGGTCGGCGGCCATGATGCCCTCGCGAACCGCCCACGCGCAGAAGGTCTTCGCCGCGGAGACCTGCCGCGCGATCGTCGTGCGGGCGGCGCCGCGCCGCGTCAGTTCGGCCAGCCAGGCACGCAGGAGGGCGAGGTCGATGTCGGCCGCAGCGATTCCCCGGGCACCCGCGAACGACAGCAGCGCACGTGCACCACCGACATAGGCGCGGATGGTGTGTTCACTGCGACCCTTCTCCAGGCGCAGGTGATCGGCGAAGTCGTCGAGCATGCCCGTCAGCACAGCGCGCGACTGGAGCGGGTGCAACCCCACACGCGGTGCCGTGGCCGGATCGATGCCTACGTACTCGGCTGCCGGCCGGCCGGCGCTCCTTCCTCGGCGGCGCGCAGTTCGGCCTTCCATGTCCGGAAGCCCTCTTCCGTGCGGCCGCGGCGCCAGTACCCGGAGATCGAGGCGTTGGCCGGACTGACCTTGCGTTCCTTGCGAATGTAGCTGCGCAGGTTGTGCATGACGGCCTGCGCCTCACCGTGGATGAAGACGTGGGGTTCGCCGTCGAGCCATTCCGCGTTGCGGACGGCGGCGATGAGGGGCGCGTTGTCGCCGGCGACCGAGTCGTCGACCTCGCCGGCCGCTCCACCGCGGTGGACCCAGACGATCTCCGCACCCGGGGGTGCGATGAGGTCGAGTTCGTCCTCGGGTCCGGCGACCTCGATGAACACCTTGGCGATCGCGTCGGCGGGCAGCGCCTCGAGTGCCGCGGCCACGGCGGGCAGTCCGGCCTCGTCGGCCGCGAGGAGATGCCACGCGGCGTCGGACTTGGGCCGGTATCCGCTGCCCGGGCCGATGAACCGAACGGTCTCGCCCGGCTCCACCGATGCTGCCCACGGGCCGGCGATGCCCTCGTCGCCGTGGACGACGAAGTCGACGAGGATCTCACGAGCCTGCGGGTCGACGCGGCGAACCGTGTAGGTGCGCAGGACCGGTTGCTGTTCGGGCGGGAGTGTCGTCCGGACTTCCTGGAGGTCGAACGGCTCCGGGTAGGTCACGCCCTCCGGCGCGAAGATGAACTTCACGTACATGTCCGTGTCGGGGTCACCGGATGTACCGACCGCCGCCTGGAAGTCGTCGAAACCCTCGCCACCGAGGTACAGGCGGACGAAGTGCGGGCTGATCTGCTCGCGACGGAGCACCGTCATCGTGTTCACACGCTTGGCCATGGGACCTCCTTGTCGCGTTCACCTTACGCCTTCAACTTAGGTGAGCCTAAGAGCCGCTGCGGGCTCGTCCGGGGAAGGCACTGGTGGCCCTTTGTAAGGTTTTCTCACGATCAAGCGATGTGATCCGAGAGTTCGCAATTCTTGAGATCAGACGTCGCGAGACCCCGACCAGAGGCGATTCCATGCCGGACCAACCAGTGGAACCCCAGCCCGTAGAAGACAGCGCTCCCGTCCGCGGATCGCGTCTCGGGGCCGACGACTGGCTCGACGCGGCCGTGGAGGTCCTGCTCGAGGACGGCATCGGCGGGCTGAAGATCTCGCGGCTCAGCTCCCGGCTCGGGGTCACCAAGGGCAGCTTCTACTGGCACTTCACCGACATCGCGACGATGAAGTCCGAGCTCGCCGACCACTGCCGGAAGGTCCAGGCCGCGGCCGTCACCCGGCTCGCGAACCTCGAGGAGCTCCCTCCGGTCGAGCGGATAGAGGGTATGGCAGGGCTCATCTCCGATCCCCGGCGCTGGCGGATGGAAGCCGCGATGCGCCGGTGGGCAGAGACCGACGGGTCGATCGCCGACTCGATCGCCGAGCTCGACGGACAGATCTTCCAGATCTCCCATCAGGCGATGCGGGAACTCGGCTTCGACGAGGCCGAGGCCCACGCCCGCGCCACCACGCTGCTCTACGCAGGTATCGGCTTCGTGCACGCTCACGGACGGCTCGGCGAGGCAACGGCCGACGATCTGCGTATCTTCCTCGACATCCTGACGCGCAAGTGAGTCACCCGGTGGCCAGTCGCCACTGACCGCCGACGTTTTCCACCAGCCCGTCGATGTCCAGCCGTGCCAACGCCGCCCGGACGGCCGGCACCTCGAGCCCCGCCGCGAAGGCGATCTCCTGAATACCCACGCCACCCCTACCCGGAATCGCGTCGTGCACGCGCAACTGCTCGGCGCTGAGCCCGTCGGTCGGTTTCGCCCTCCCCCGACCGATGTCTCCCCCGCCGTCGGGCCGGACGAGGTTCACCGCCGACGCGACGTCGGAGACCAGCACCGCCAGTCCGTCGGCGATCATCCGATGACACCCGACCGACGTCGCCGACGTCACCGGCCCGGGCACCGCACCCAGCGGTCGGCCGAGTTTCCGCGCCCAGGCGGCCGTGTTCGCCGCGCCCGAACGTCTGCCGGCCTCTACGACGACGGTCGCACCCGACAGTGACGCGACCAGCCGGTTACGGGTGAGAAAGCGATGTTTGGCGGCGGTCGTGCCCGGCGGGTACTCGCTGATGATCGCGCCGGTCCGGGCGATCTCCGCCAACAGCGCGGAGTGCGCAGCCGGATAGTCGCGGTCGATACCACAGGCCATCACGGCCGCGGTCACCCCACCGGCCGCGACGACGGCGCGGTGCGCCACCCCGTCTATGCCGAAGGCGCCACCGGAGATCACCGCGAAGCCCTCGCCCGAGAGCCCCGATGCCAACATCTGCGTGACGTGCCCGCCGTACGGCGACGCCGCGCGGGACCCGATGAGCGCGACCGATGCGGTGGCGAGGTCGTCGAGCCGGGCGGGGCCACGCACCCAGAGCGCCAGTGGCTCGCCGCCGCGTGCGGCGGTGTCGGCCTGGCCGAGGGCGAGGAGCGCCCAGGCCGGCCACTCCGGATCGGATCTGGTGACCAGCCGTGCACCGATCGCGGCGGCCGCGTCGAGATCCTCGGTCGCACGGTCGGATTCGTGTCGGGCTGCCGTCGCGGCCAGGACCGGTTCGTGACCGTCCGGGACAGCCCGGTTGCGGATCGCCGATGCTGCGTCCACCGGACCGACCTGATCCACCAGCGCGATCACGTCCGCACACGGCGGCTCGGCCACGCGCGCCAGGTACGCCCATGCCGTCATCTCCGCCGGGTACTTGCCACTCACCACGTTGCTCCTCGGTCTCGGTACAGAAGTGCTTGCGCGACATCATCTTCGACGGGTTGATCAGTGCCGCGTAGATCGCTCAGGGTCCAGGCCAGTCGCAGCGCGCGGTCGGCGCCACGGGCCGTCACGCGCCCGTCGCGGAGAAACAATTCGATGGGCCGGAGAACATCGGGCGGGAGCCGGAACTTCTGCCGGAGTGCGGCTCCCGGCACCTCGGCGTTGGTTCGCCAGCCGAACTCGGACCATCGCTCGACCGCTGCCGCACGCGCCGCGGTGACCCGGGCACGGACCTCGGCACTCGACTCCCCCGTCCCGCTCATCAGCGCGGCGTTGCCCGGCGGATCCATGCGGACGCGGATGTCGACACGGTCGAGCAGCGGCCCCGACAGCTTGCCGAGGTACCGGCGTCGCACGACTGCGGTGCATACACAGTCGACATCGTGCGCGGGTGCGCATGGGCACGGATTCGCGGCGAGGATGAGCTGGAACCGCGCCGGGTACGACGCGACGCCGTCCCGCCGCGGCACCCGCACCTCGCCGTCTTCCAGGGGTTCCCGCAGGGATTCGAGGACTTTCGCGCTCATCTCGGCGCATTCGTCGAGGAACAAGACGCCCCGGTGTGCCTTGGAGACCGCGCCCGGCCGGGCGAATCCGGTTCCGCCGCCGAGCAGCGCCGTCGTCGAGGAACTGTGGTGCGGCGCGACGAACGGCGGCTCGGTGATCAGCGGGCGTCCCGGCGACAACTCCCCGACCAGCGAGTGGATCGCCGTCACTTCTAGCGAGTCCTCGATGCCCAGCGGTGGCAGTATGCCCGGGAGCCGACGTGCGAGCATGGTCTTCCCGATGCCGGGCGACCCGGTCATGAGAACGTGATGTGCTCCTGCCGCTGCGATCTCGAGTGCATGCCGCGCCTCGTGCTGACCCACCACGTCGGCCATGTCCGGTATCGGCGGCGGCTTCGTGGGCGGCGTCCGCTGAAAGTTGTCCAGTACGAGGTCACCGGCGAGCCAGGCGGCCACCTCCTTGAGACTCGACGCTCCCCCGACGTCCACCCCCTCGACCAGCGTCGCCTCGGCCACGGTCTCGATCGGCACCACCGCACGTCGATAACCCGCCTGACGGGCGGCGATCACCGCGGGCAGTACTCCCCGGATCGGCCGGACGTTCCCGTCGAGCCCGAGCTCACCGAGGAAGATCGTCGACGTCAGCTTCTCCGACGACACCTGTTCTGTCGCAGCAAGAATCGCGACTGCCATGGACAGATCGAAACCCGAACCGACCTTCGGCATGTCCGCCGGCGACAACGCCACCGTCACCTTCAGGTCGGGGAATTTGAACCCCGAGTTCTTGACCGCCGCCCGCACCCGGTCGCGCGCCTCACGCACCGACGGGTCCGGGTTACCGGTCACCGCGAAACCCGGTAACCCCGACCCGACGCTCGCCTGCACGTCAACGACCCGCGCCGCAAAGGCATTGAGCCCCACCGACTGTGTTTGCCCCAACATGCGAGTCAGTCTCTTCGGGAATCGCGGATTGAAACGGCGTAGCGACTCCCCGACGCGCTATCTGTGGAAGGAAGACGGGTTGTCCATCGCCCCGGACTATGACTTGGGATCGTCGACGAAGACCTTGAGCGTCCGGCCGTCGTCCTGATAGCTCAGTTCGATCGAGACGTCATGCCTGCTGTAGACGCGACCGCGACCACCGGTCGTGTGATCGATGACCTCGAAGCGTGTGACCTTCTCGTACTCGGACATCGGGCAATTGTCGCGCCTGCATACCTCCGAGTCGAGCGGTTTTCTCCGACTCCGGCTCGGTGAATACCGTTGATGCACAACTCCGTAACGAGGAGACGGCTGAGTAGTGCCCCATAGAGTGGTGTAACTCGGTGGCCGAGTTCGTTATCGACGTCGTGTCGTTAACGGATGCAGAGCGGCCACCGCGTGTCCTTCGAGTCAACCTTCCACAGAATCCTCGAGGAGTCATCGCGATGACCGCACCCCACATTGTCGACCCTGCAGGCCTTCTTGGCCAAGCCCTCGCAGACGCGTCACCAGATCTGATGCGTGAGCTGCTGCAAACCATGATCAACGCGCTGCTATCGGCCGATGCCGACGCGGTCTGCGGAGCCGAATGGAACCAACACACATCAGAGCGCACCAACCGCCGCAACGGCTACCGCCACCGGCCACTGGATACCCGCGTCGGCACCGTCGACGTCGCCATTCCGAAGCTACGTTCGGGCAGCTACTTTCCCGAGTGGCTCCTCGAACGCCGCAAGCGGGCTGAGTCAGCACTGATCACCGTCGTGGCCGACTGCTACCTGGCCGGAGTCTCGACCCGCCGGATGGACAAACTGGTCAAGACACTCGGCATCGACTCACTGTCGAAGTCACAGGTCTCACGCATGGCCACCGACCTCGACGAACAGGTCACAGCATTCCGCCATCGTCGCCTCGACGAGGTCGGGCCGTTCACCTTCGTCACCGCAGATGCCCTGACGATCAAAGTCCGCGAGAACAAGCAGGTCGTCAAAGCCGTTGTCCTGCTGGCCACCGGTGTCAACGGCGATGGCCACCGCGAGGTGTTGGGCATGCAAGTAGCGACCAGCGAAACCAAAGCCTCCTGGAACACCTTCTTCGCCGATCTGGTCGCCCGCGGGCTGGGCGGGGTGCGTCTGGTGACCTCTGATGCCCATGCCGGACTGGTCGAGGCGATCGCGGCGAACCTGCCCGGCGCCGTGTGGCAACGGTGCCGTACCCACTACGCGGCCAACCTGATGGCGGTGTGCCCCAAGTCCATGTGGCCGGCGGTCAAAGCGATGCTGCACAGCGTGTATGACCAGCCCACCGCCACCGCGGTGCACGAGCAGTTCGACCGACTCCTGGAATACACCGAAGGCAGACTCCCCAAGGTTGCTGACCATCTCGGTGACGCTCGAGAGGACCTGTTGGCCTTCACAGGCTTCCCCGATGACGTGTGGCGACAGATCTGGTCTAACAACCCCACCGAACGACTCAACCGCGAGATCCGCCGCCGCACTGACGTTGTGGGTATCTTCCCCAACCGTGACGCCATCATCCGACTCATCGGCGCGGTCCTGGCCGAGCAGACCGACGAGTGGGCCGAAGGCCGCCGATACCTCGGCCTCGAGGTCCTCACCCGATGTCGACTGACCCTGACCACCGACACCACCACAACACCGGAGGCCACTACCGACCCGCTGATCGAACTGCCTGCCTGAAAGCCCGACGAAGGATCAGAAACGAGTTACACCACTACCTGGGACTTGACCGACGGCTGTGGATCAGAATCGAATCTTGTCGGTGGCCGGGTTTACATTGGTTATCAGCAGGTGAGCCGCCCGACCGGGCCGGCACTGCAACACTTCTGGGGGCAGAGTGTCGGGGCAACGTAACGATCCAACTGGCGAGGTTTTCGCCGGGATCGACCCTGCCCACCCCTACGACGCCGACATGTACTCCCTCATGGACGAACTCAAAGCGTCCCAATGCCGCGAATCACACGAACACTGGATCCGCTATCGGACGGTCCACGCGATCGCCGAACGCTGCATAACCACCGGCAACACCTTCGACGGCGGGATCGTCGTCACCGGTGAGGCCGAGTGCGTCCAGCGGGTGTCGCGCCAGTTGTCTTTGACACGACGCCAAGCCGAGATCCTCATCGACGAAACCATCACCCTGCACGAGAACCTGCCCGAGGTACTCGACACCCTGCGCGATGGCATCACGACCCGTTGGCAGCTGCAGGTGATCGCATCCCGCACCGCACTCATCCCCGCCGACTCGTCGATCATCCCGATCCTCGACGCCGACATCGCCGCCAACCTCCGCACCAAGAAGGGCGCGTGGAGCCGCGCACGCCTGCGAGACATGGTCGACCGCCTGGTGTTCCGCCACGACCCCGACCTGGTACGCGAACGCCGCAAAGAAGCCCTCGACAACCGGGGCATGTGGATCGACATCCTCGACGACGGCACCGGCGTGTTCTCCGCGGTCATGTCCGCGGAAAACACCCGCATCGCCGCCAAAGCCGTCCGCGCACTCGCGGACTCGGTGTGCGAACACGACGGCCGCACCGTCGGGCAACGCACCTCCGACGCGACGTTCGCCCTCCTGACCAGCACACCGTTCGAGTGCTGCTGCGATCGTGAGGACTGCGCGGCCGAGGTGCCCGAACCCGGGGCGGCTGTCGCGTCGGTGCGCAGCGAGATCGTCATCCATGCCGTCACCGATCCTGCGACCCTGAACGGCGCACCCGGGATCGGCTGGATCGACGGCCACGGCGTCATCTCCGACGAACACGTCCGTGATCTCGCCAACCGGCCCGACGCGACGATCAAATCGGTGACTCCGGTCCGTACCGCACCGACACGTGTCGCCACCGAACACGAACGCCCACGAGTCGATTCACCAGTCACCGATACTGCGACAGACCCCGCCGGGAAGCGCACGGCCTCGGCGGAGATCGTCGTATACCCGGGCTCCCAACCGTCTGATCCCTATCGTCCTACCATCGCCTGCGCCGACTTCGTCCGCATCCGCGACGGTTACTGCACCGAACCGGGTTGTGAGCGGTCGTCCTTCGACTGCGACCTCGACCACGTCGCCGAGTTCGACCGTCAATGCCCGACGCGCGGCGGACTGACTTCCAGTGAGAACCTGAACGCCAAATGCCGGTACGGGCACCTGCACAAGACCTTCGGCGACTGGATCGACGTCCAGTACCGCGACGAAGACGGCCGCCTGGTCACCGAGTTCATCACCCCCGAGGGATACCGCATCCGCGGTGACGCCGAAACCCTGGAAGACCTCTTCCCCAACCTGCGCCGCATCCGCTTCGAGCAACCCGCCCAGGCCCCACCCACCCCGCGGGTCATCACCGGTGACGACACCCCGCCACCGAACAACCGAACCGCCGCGAAGCACGCCCGGCGGCGAGCCGAACGTGCCCGTAACCGGCGCGAACGCGAACGCCGCGAGCAAATCGACGGACCGGCGCCGTTCTGATCGATCGCCCTCGCTAGGCTCGACAACCGATGAGTGACGGAACTTTCGACGACGCGTTCGTCGACGACCTCGACCGACTCTTCCGCTGGCGACGCGACGTCCGCCGGTTCAGTCGCGAACGGCTCGAACCGCATCTCCTCCCCGAGATCCTCGAAGCGGCAGAGCTCTCACCGTCCGTCGGCAACAGTCAGCCCTGGCGGTGGGTCGAGGTGCAGACCAGGTCGGCGCGGGAGGCCGTGCGCGACAGCTTCGTCCGCTGCAACGCCGAAGCGCTCGACGGGTACACCGGCGAACGCGGACAGCTGTACTCGTCACTCAAACTCGCCGGCCTCGACGACGCTCCGGTCCACCTGGCCGTGTTCTGCGAGCCCGATGCCGACCAGGGCCACGGCTTGGGTCGCCAGACCGTGCCGGAGACACTCGAGTACTCCGTCGTCACAGCAATCACCACGATGTGGCTGGCGGCTCGGGCCCGTGGCGTCGGCATCGGGTGGGTGTCCATCCTCGAGCCCGACGAGGTGGCCGCCGCCCTCGCGGTCCCGTCCACCTGGAAGCTCGTGGCCTACCTCTGCGTCGGATATCCCGAACAGAAGAACGACATTCCAGAACTCGAACGCGTCGGCTGGCAGTCGCGCACCGAGTCGGAGAAGCGGCACCTCATCCGCTGACACCGGATCGTGACCCATCTCGGGGCCTTCTGTGACACAACTCTAGTAACAATAGTCACGTCCACAACTTCAGCAACACCTGTCACACGGAGGTCTTAGTGCCCAGCCGTTTCACCAAGGGTGTCCGACTGGCGCTGGCGGGAGCTTTCGCACTCGGTACCTCCGCGATCGTCCTGACCGCCGGTACCGGCGTCGCCGAGGCCGCACCGTGCGGCAACCCCGGTGCGGGGTCCGGCTTGTTCGGTTCCTCGGGTTCGTCCGGAAGTTCCACCAGCCCCGAGCGTGGGCCGCAGGGCCCGCTCCCCGTCTACAACGGGAACATCTCGAAGGTTCTCAGCTGGGTCACCGGGCCGCGCAGCAACAACGACACCTACGACCGCTTCGGCATCAGCGGCACCGACCTCGGCATCGCCTGGGACAACGGCCGGGGGCAGACGTTGATGGCGTTCGGCGACACCTTCGGCAATTGCAGTGTCGCCGGTCAGGAATGGCGGCACAACGTCCTGCTGCGCACGAACGACGACGACTTCACCGACGGGAAGATCACCATCCCCGACGGCGTCGCCGGCGACGTGAACTCGGGCACCGTGATCAGGGGTCGAGCGAACTACGCCGAGGAACTCATCCCCTCGCTGGGCATCGCGAACATCGAGGTCACCACGATCCCCACCGCGGCCATCTCGCTCCCCCACGGCAACGGATTCCGGCAGTACATCAACTACATGTCGGTGCGGTCCTGGGGCTCGGCAGGCAACTGGATCACCAACTACTCGGGTATCGCCTACTCCGACGACAACGGTCAGACGTGGAACAGCGACCCTGACACCATCCTCATCAACGCGCCGATCGACCTCGCCCTCCCCGGCAACCTCCGCGCGATCGACGTCAACAACGGAAAGTTCCAGCAGAACGCGTACATGCGCGGACGCCCCGACACCGCCAACGAAGCGAAGTACGTCTACCAGTTCGGTACGCCCAACGGCCGTTTCGGCGCCGCATTCCTGGCGCGGTTCGAACCCGGCGACATCCGCAACCTGGACAACTACGAGTATTGGTCGGGCGAGCGGATCGGATGGGTTGACGACATCAGCAAGATCCATGACACCGAAGGGGTCGTCGTCCGCCAGCCGGTCAGCGAACTGTCCGTGGCGTGGAGCCCCTCCCTGAACAAATACCTCATGCTCGACGGGGACAACGGGATCCGGCTCCGCACCGCGGACCATCCGGAAGGCCCATGGAGCTCGCCGCGCAACATCGTGGCCCCCGGCAACCCGGTGGTCTACGGACCGATGATGTTGCCGAGCTCGCCGGCACTGACGGGCACGGGAAAAGAGTTGTACTTCAACGCCTCCCGCTGGAGCGACTACAACGTCATGCTGATCCGCTCCGACCTCGGCAAGTTGTAGCCCACGCTTCGAAGACTCACTCGTGGACTCCGCGGTGGTGCCTCACACGCACCGCCGCGGCGTCGTCGGGAGTGAAGCCATCCAATTGCACGCTGATGACGTCGAACCGGATCTGATGCCATCGTCGTTCCTGCCCCGTGAGCCAGGTCCGGGCGAGCCGGCGCATCCGGGCGAGCTTGTCCGGGGTCACGGCCATCACGGCGTCGTCGAAGGTGCGGCTGGCACGCGTCTTCACCTCGACGACCACCAGCGTGGGACCGGCCCGGTCTTGCGGGTCGACGGCGATCAGGTCGAGCTCGCCATACCGGTTGCGCCAGTTGCGCTCCAGCACAACCCAACCGAGTGAGCCGACGAACTCGGCGGCGATGTCCTCCCCCAGCTTGCCCACGTGCGCGCGGCGATTGCTCATGCGCTGAAGGTTCCCCGAACACGACTCGGCCGCGGCGGGAACACACCCGCCGCGGCCGAATCTGTGGAGAACCACCCCACCACGCACAGGGTGGCCGGATCACCCCATGAGAGTTCAGGGCTCGTCGGGAAGCCGCAGCTCCGGCTTCTCGAGCTCTTCGATGTTGACGTCCTTGAAGGTGATCACCCGAACCTGCTTGACGAAACGCGCCGGCCGGTACATGTCCCAGACCCAGGCGTCACTCATCCGAAGCTCGAAGTACACCTCGCCGTCGGTGTTGCGGGGAATCATCTCGACCGCGTTGGCAAGGTAGAAGCGCCGCTCGGTCTCCACCACATAGGTGAACTGGCCGACAATGTCCTTGTACTCGCGGTACAGAGAGAGTTCCATCTCGGTTTCGTACTTCTCGAGATCCTCAGCACTCATCCTGTAAGCCTATCTCTGTCGTCGTTTGCGCTGGAGACCACTCGTGCCGCGACGTTCCGGTACGACATGCGGTGTTGTGGTGACGGTCCCGCCGCATCGATGCGGGACATGTGAAGAGCAGTGCTGTATCCCTTGTGGATCGCGAAATCATAGCCGGGCAGGTCGGCGTCCATCGCGACCATGATCCGATCCCGCGTCACCTTCGCGATGATGCTCGCGGCCGCGATGCAGGCCGCGGCCCCGTCACCGCCGATCACGGGGAGTGACGGCGCGGTCAGACCGGGGACCACGAATCCGTCGGACAGCACGTATCCGGGAGTCACGTCGAGTGCGGCGACCGCTCGGCGCATCCCCTCGATGTTCGCGACATGGATGCCGATCCGGTCGATCTCGGCGGCGTCGATGATCACCGCGCTCCAGGCGTGCGCGTACCGGGTCACCGACTGGTACAGCGTCTCACGGGTCTTCTCGGTGAGCCGCTTGGAGTCGTCGAGGTCGGCGAGGGAGGCCAGCTGCGTCGGTTTCAGCACGCATGCCGCGACCACCAGCGGCCCGGCGCACGCACCGCGACCGGCCTCGTCGACCCCCGCGACCGGGCCGAGGCCCTGCCGGTGGAGCGCGAACTCGAAGGTCCGCAGTCCGGCTGCCCGACGGACGGGCGAACGCGGTGGCCAGCGGCTCATGGTGTCTGCAATCCCCACACGGTCATTGCTGAGGATTGATCGACCCGACACCACCGATCCGCGAGAAGGGATAGATGATGGTCCGGACCTTGCCGCGAATGTCGCTGACCGGAACGGTGCCCTGGTACTGGTCGTCGACGTGGTACCGCGAGTCCTGCGAGTTGAGGCGGTTGTCGCCCATCACCCACACGTTGCCCTCGGGCACCTTGATCGGACCGAAGTCGGGGCCGAGGCACGGCGGCAGCTCGTCGCTGACCCCGGAAGCGGGCCCGAAGGCCGCCAGGGTCTCGCGCTGCAGCTCCATGTTGATGTACGGCTCGCGCAACGGCTTGCCGTCGACCTTCACGCCGACACCCTCGTCGTTGCGGCACTCGATGGTCTGCCCGCCGGTCGCGATCACGCGCTTGACCAGATTGTTCTCGTCGGGCGGTGCGAAACCGAACCACGACAGCGCATCCTGCATCTTGTGCATGACCGGGTTGGTCGAGCGCGGGGACACCCAGGCACCGTTCCATGATTCCGACGGTCCCTTGAAGACGACGACGTCACCGGGCTCGGGGTCACCGAAGCGGTAGACCAACTTGTCGATGACGATGCGATCATTGGTGCACCCGTCGCAACCGATCAGAGTCGACTCCATCGACTCCGACGGGATGACGTACTGCCGGCCGATGAAGGTCTGCAGCAGCCAGGTGAGGAGCAGGACGCACCCCACGATGATCGCGACCTCGCGCAAGAACGAGCCGGAACCCGACTTGCGATTGCCGTCCTCGGCCTCGTCCGGATCGGACTTCAACCGCCAGGGACGCTTCTCACCGTCGTTGCCTTCGGTGTCAAGGTCGCGATCGTCGCTGGGTCGCTGTGTGTCGGCCACCTCGTCAGGGTAGACGCGTCAGCGCTTTTCCTTGATCTTTGCGGCCTTGCCGCGCAGATCACGCAGGTAGTAGAGCTTGGCGCGACGGACGTCACCGCGGGTGAGGACGTCGATCTTGGCGATGTTCGGGCTGTGCACCGGGAAGGTGCGCTCAACGCCGACGCCGAAGGACACCTTGCGGACGGTGAAGGTCTCGCGGACGCCGCCACCCTGGCGACGGATCACGACACCCTTGAACACCTGGACGCGTTCCTTGCTGCCCTCGATGACCTTGACGTGGACGTCGAGGGTGTCGCCGGGGCCGAACTCCGGGACATCGTCGCGAAGGGACTGCTTGTCGAGGAAGTCGAGCGTGTTCATTGGTTGGGTCCTATTCTGGCGTGAACGTTGAGCAGAGGAACCTGGCGGGCCTTGCGGCTTCGGACCGGTTCATACTCCGAGTCGTCGGTGCCCGTCACACGGGACAGGCAACCCGACTATTGTGCCAGAGACACCCCGGTCGGACGAAATCGCCGGTCAGCGCTGTGAACCGGGCGCCATCGCGACCACGTCGGCGGCCCGCAGCGCCGACACGGTGGCCGAGTCCATCGGGGTGGCTGCGGCGATCGCCGTGCACGTGATCCCCGAGCTCGTCATGTGTTCGACGATCGCGAGTTCGGGTGCGCGCCCGTTCGCGGTCAGCGCCTCGTCGTCGGCTAGTTCGAGCCCCGCGCGTTGGTATGGCTGCGGATCGTTGGTCCCGACGACGACCACGCGGCGCCCACGGGCTCCGACGCCGACGCCGACCGCGGTCCGGAACCAGCCCGCGATGGTCGGCGGCACCGTCGACTGCAGGGCGTCGGCGCGGCGGCGCAACCAGGTGAGGTCTCCCCCGGCGGTGTCCCGGTCGGCGCCCGACGCGGCGGCGCCCACTGCGGCACCCAGGCCCGCGGCCATCGCTCCGGCACCGCCCATCGCACCCATCGGGGCGAACGGCATCATCCCGCTGGTCGCCGCGGGCGGGGTTCCGCCGGCGGATTGTCCGGCCTCCTCGGACCGTTGGGTGTAGTCGTCGCCGGCAGCCGTCAGGGCCAGACGTCCGGCGCTTGCCGCACTCACCCGCCACGAATCGTCCCCGACCTCGGCGAAGACCTCCGCACGATGCCGGTCACGGTCGGCGACGAGGGCGATCGTCGTCAGCTGCTGCTCGGTCTCCACGACGACATCGGCATAGGTGTCCAATGACGCGGCCATGGCGCGAAGCCGTTCGGCGACGTGGGGCAGGGACTGTGGTCCGGCGCCGGTGACCTCGGCCAGCCCGTCGACGACGGCGTCGCCGAACTCCCCCTCGACGGCCGCGCCGCCGGCGGCCGGCGATGAGTACGCGGCGGTGGCCGAGACGACCACGTCGGTCACCCGTTCCACGGATTCGGCGAGGGCGCGTGCCCGTCGTGCGGCCTCACGGAGCGACATCGGGTCCGCGCCCGGCCACACACCCGGTGCGAGTTCGTCCGCGATCTGTCGGGGCGCAGAGTTCACCGCGGGTCACCGGGTTCGAAGGCGGCTGCGGCGTCGGCATCGGCGGCGGCGAGTGACTCGACGCCGGAGGTCAGCGCCCGCCGATGTTCGGCGAGGCGCGCGACCGCGGTCCGCAGCAGGTCACTCGACTCGATGCTCGCGGGACCGAAACCCCGGCGGAAGGCCATCGCCCCCTCCCCGACCCCGACCGCGGTGTCGATGTCGGCGAGCAGTTCGACGAGTTCGGAGTGCACCGTACCCAGCCGCGCCTCGGCGTTGGCCAGGCGCGCGGACAGATCCGCCGCGGTGCCCACGTCCGCGGCGATCCGGTTCCGGCGCCCTCCGGCCGTCATCGGGTGGTCCGGGCGGTGTCGAGACGGGCGTCGGCGTAGTCCACTCCGGAACCCGTTGCGGCAGCGAGAAGTTCACTGCGCCGGGTACTCAGCGCATGATCGGCTTCGGCGATGAGGGTGGTGAGGAGTTCGGAGAGCTGATCCGCACGGTAGCGACGCAACGCGGTGGGATCGATCGAGATGTCGACGGCGAGGCCGCGTGCATTGACGGTGACGGCGACGAGCCGGTCGCGACTGATCGCACGGGAGGTCAACGCCGACAGCGCGGCACGGGTCTGCGCGAGTTCGGCACGTTGACGGTCGAGTTCGGCGACCATGGCCTCATAGCCCTGCATCTGCCCTCCCCCGTGCGCTCGAGTTGTGCCGAATCCTAGCGGGGATCGGACTCGGGGCCATCGTGGGGATTCACAGGCTCGGCGAGAAGATCCGGCCGGCGGGCACGGGTCCGTTCGAGAGCCTGCTCGTGCCGCCACCGCGCGACCTTCGCATGATCGCCGCTGAGCAGCACCGGCGGGACGTCGAGCCCGCGCCAGCTCACCGGGCGCGTGTAGCTTGGCCCTTCGAGGAGCCCGTCGGAGAACGAATCCTCTTGGTGCGAGCGAGGATTCCCGAGGACACCGTCGATCAGCCGGACCGTCGCCTCGATCATCGCCATGACCGCGACCTCGCCGCCGATGAGGACGAAGTCGCCGAGAGACACCTCTTCGACACGCACCCGGCGCGCCGCGTCGTCGAAGACACGCTGGTCGATGCCCTCATAGCGGCCGCAGGCGAAGACGAGATGTCTCTCGGCGCTCCACCGCTGAGCGGTCGCCTGGGTGAACGGCACACCGGCCGGGGTCGGGACGACGAGAAGCGCGCCGTCGGGGCACACGTCGTCGAGACACGGCCCCCACACCTCGGGCTTCATGACCATGCCGGGTCCGCCGCCGTACGGCGAGTCGTCGACGCTGCGGTGCACATCGTGTGTCCAGTCGCGCAGGTCGTGGACGTCGACGCTGATGCGGCCGGCGTCGATTGCCTTGCCCAGCAATGCAACCCGGAGCGGATCGAGATATTCGGGGAAGATCGAGACGATGTCGAGGCGCATCACTGCGCGCCGTCGGCCGAGTCCGGATCGAGGAGACCCTCGGGCGGGTCGATCACGATGAGTTCGCGGGTCACCGTCGGGACGATCTGCCGCACGAACGGGATGAGGACCTCACGTCTGTCGGGGGTGCGCACCGACAACAGTTCGCCGCCCGGCATGTGCAGCACCGATTCGACGACGCCCACCTCGGTTCCGTCGGTGAGCTGCACGGGGACGCCTTCGAGTTCATGGTCGTAGAACTCGTCCGGATCGTCGGACGGTTCGACCTCCGAGGAGTCGATGAGAAACAGGGTGCCGCGCAGGGCGTCGGCCGCATCGCGTCCGGCGACGCCCTCGAGAGACACCAACAGCCGCCCGGAGTGTTCCCGGGCGGCTGTCACGGTGAATCCACGTTCTCCGCCACCGCGCGGCAGTCGGCCGCGCAGCACCGAGCCGCGAGCGAAACGCAGTTCGGGTTCGTCGGTACGGACGTCGACGACGAGTTCGCCACGAATGCCGTGCGACTTCACGACGCGTCCGACGACGAGATCCACGATGCGTTCGTCCTGCGAGTCGGCCGTCAGCGGTCGGTGTCGACGATGTCGACGCGCATGCCGCGTCCGCCGATACCGGAGACGAGGGTGCGCAGGGCGGTGGCCGTCCGACCGTTGCGGCCGATGACCTTACCCAGATCGTCGGGGCTCACGTGGACCTCGACGAGCCGGCCGCGACGACCGGTGACGAGGTCGACCCGGACGTCGTCAGGGTTCGAGACGATTCCGCGGACGAGATGCTCGACCGCGTCGGCGACCACAGCGCTCACGCGTCACCCTCGGCGGCAGGAGCCTCGGCGGCAGCTTCCTCTGCCGGGGCCTCGTCCTTCTTGGCGGCCTTCTTCTTCGGGGTGGTGGCCGCGGCGACCGGCTCGTTCTCGGCGGCGGCGAGCGCAGCGTTGAACACGTCGAGCTTGGACGGCTTCGCCTCGGCGGTCTTCAGGGTGCCCTCGGCGCCCGGCAGGCCCTTGAACTTCTGCCAGTCACCGGTGACCTTGAGGATCGCGGCCACAGGCTCGGTCGGCTGTGCGCCGACACCCAGCCAGTACTGGGCGCGCTCGGAGTCGACCTCGATCAGCGAGGGCTCTTCCTTCGGGTGGTACTTGCCGATGGTCTCGATCACCCGGCCGTTGCGGCGGGTCCGAGCGTCGGCGACGACGATGCGGTACTGCGGGTTGCGGATCTTGCCGAGCCGCGTGAGCTTGATCTTGACAGCCATGTCTTCTTCTACTTTCGTGTGGTCACTGCGCAATTCTGCGACCCACCCGGAATGGTGGACCCGGTTTTGCGTCTGTTTCGGTGTGACCGTCGGGCGGCCGTGACCGCATCCGACGAACCGTCGAGCCATTCTGCCAGACCAGAGGCTCCGGAAAGAAATCCGGCATGTGGTTGTCCACCCCGCGAGAACAACCACATGCCGTACGTCGCCAACGCCACTTGCCTACCGATGAATTCGGCCCCCAGGCTTGCGCGACCCTCACCGAAACCCCGTTTTCACCCCCGGTTTCGGCGGGGTCTGCACTGAGCTGATCGGTTCGCCCCTTACGAACCTGTGCAACGCGGTTGCTACCTTACGCGGCAGTAGGTAAACGCAACCAGCAGTCACCTTGTGGCGTTGCTCACAGAATGTTTCGGCCCGACGACACCACTGCCTGCGGATGACGCAGGACCCCCAGGTCATCGCAAGGGTTCTCGCCGTAGACCACGAAATCGGCGCGGTCGCCGTCGGCCAGGAGGTCGGCGCCGAGCCACTGTCGAGGTTGCACGGACGCTGCTGCGATCGCCCCGGCGTTGCCCAGACCGACCTTCGAGAGCGCCTCGATCTCGTCGACGATGCGCCCGTGCTCGACGAACCCGCCGGCGTCGGTCCCGGCGAAGATCGCGACCCCGGCCTCGCGGGCGGATTCGAACACCTTCGGCGCGTCGGCGTGCAACCGGCGCATGTGGGCGGCGTAGGTCGGGAACCGCTCGGCGCCGTCGGCGATGCCCGGGAAGTTCTCCACCTGGATCATGGTGGGCACCAACGCGATCGAGCGTTCGACGAGCTGATCGATCAGATCGGCGGTGAGCCCGGTGCCGTGTTCGATGCAGTCGACACCGGCTCCGATGAGGTCGACGAGGGCGTCGGTGCCGAAGACGTGCGCGGTGATCCGGGCGCCGTGTTCGTGTGCGACGGCGACGGCGGCCTCGATCTGGTCCCGCGTCCACAGCGGCGCGAGGTCGCCGGCGTCGCGGTCGATCCAGTCCCCCACGATCTTCACCCAGCCATCGCCGGCCCGCGCCTGGCGTGCCACCTCGGCGGCCAGCTCGTCTGGGTCGTCGAGGTCGACTCCGTAGTCGCGCAGATAGCGCTTGGGCCGGGCGATGTGCTTGCCGGAGCGGATGAACCGCGGACACGCCGGATCATCGTCGAGCGGGTGGGTGTCGAGCGGTGAGCCGACCTCGCGGATCAGGAGCGTCCCGGCCCGGGCGTCGGCGTACGCGAAACCGCGGGCCTGCTCGATGTCGACGCCGAGGCCGGGTGCGATGCCGACGTGATTGTGGGCGTCGACGAGACCGGGCAGAATCCAGCCGCCGTCGACAGCGGTCTCGGCATCGGCGATGGCCGTGTGGCTGATGGTCTCACCGGACACCCAGAACTCGATCGGTTCGCCGGTGAGCGGATCGGTGCCGCGGTAGTGGCGGGCCGTGTCACCCACCGCCGTGCCACCCATCGGCTACTTCTTCTTCTTGGGCTGGAACTGGGAGACGTCGATGCCCTCGAGGCCCGGCGGCAGCTGGTCGAGTCCGGCGGGCATGTTGGACAGGTCCGGGAAGCCGGCGGGCATACCACCCGGCATCCCCGGGAAGCCACCGCGCACCTTCGGCGGCGTGGGACCGCGTCCCTTGCCCTTCTTCCCCTTCTTGCCCTTGCGGTTGGACTTCCGGTTCATCCCGCCCATGCCCATGCGCCCCGACATCTGGGCCATCATCTTGCGGGCCTCGAAAAAGCGGTCGACGAGCTGGTTGACCTCACTGACGGTCACGCCCGAACCGTTGGCGATACGCAGGCGGCGCGAGGCGTTGATGATCTTCGGGTTGTCCCGCTCGGCGGGGGTCATGCCGCGGATGATCGCCTGGACCCGGTCGAGCTGCTTGTCGTCGACCTGCGACAGCGCGTCCTTCATCTGGCCCGCGCCGGGGAGCATGCCCAGGATGTTGCCGATGGGCCCCATCTTGCGGATCATCAGCATCTGTTCGAGGAAGTCCTCGAGGGTCAGCTCACCCTGCGTGATCTTGGCCGCGGCGGCCTCGGCCTGCTCGGCGTCCCAGTGCTGCTCGGCCTGCTCGATGAGGCTGAGCACGTCGCCCATGCCGAGGATCCGGCTGGCCATGCGGTCGGGGTGGAAAACGTCGAAGTCCTCGAGCTTCTCGCCGGAGGACGCGAACATGATCGGCTGACCGGTGACCTCGCGTACCGACAGGGCGGCACCGCCGCGGGCGTCGCCGTCGAGTTTGGTCAGCACGACACCGGTGAAACCGACGCCGTCGGCGAAGGCCTCGGCGGTGGTGACCGCGTCCTGACCGATCATCGCGTCGACGACGAACAGCACTTCGTCGGGCGTGGTGGCGTCGCGGATGTCGGAGGCCTGCTTCATAAGCTCGGCGTCGATACCGAGGCGGCCCGCGGTGTCGATGACGACGACGTCGTAGTGCTTGGCCTTCGCCTCCTCGACACCGGCTCGGGCGACCGAGACCGGGTCGCCGGAGGTGACGCCGAGTGTTCCCTCGCCGCCGACGCCCGTGCCGGGGTGCGGCGCGAAGACCGGCACGCCCGCACGCTCGCCGACGATCTGCAGCTGCGAGACCGCGCCCGGACGCTGGAGGTCACAGGCCACCAGCAGCGGCGTGTGTCCCTGCTGCTTGAGCCAGTTGCCCAGCTTGCCGGCGAGGGTCGTCTTACCGGCGCCCTGCAGACCGGCCAACATGATGACCGTGGGCGGGTTCTTCGCGAACCGCACCCGGCGGGTCTCGCCGCCGAGGATGCCGATGAGTTCCTCGTTGACGATCTTGACGACCGTCTGGGCCGGGTTCAGCGCCGCGGAGACCTCCGCACCCTTCGCCCGTTCCTTGATCCGCGCGATGAAGGCGCGCACCACCGGCAGCGAGACGTCGGCCTCGAGCAGGGCGAGCCGGATCTCGCGGCAGGTGCGGTCGATGTCGGCATCGGAGAGCCGCCCCTTGCCGCGGAGGTCCTTCAGGGCACCGGTCAACCGGTCGGAGAGGGAATCGAACATGGGTCCCATCCTTCCATGTGGTTCCCCGGTCATTCCATTTAGGAGATCGGCACTCCGGACCGTCCCGTCCCGCCGGGCGTCTGCGGGCCGTCCTCCTCGTCACGCTTGGGCTGCGGCGGCGGGCACACCGCGATGATCGCGTCGGTGATCGTCGCACGCAACTGCTCGGTGTCGGCGGTTTCGGCATTCGGGGCCAACCGCAGGCTGAAGATGTCGACGACGGTCGCACCCAGGGTCGAGACCTTCGCCCACCGGATGTCGGCACCGAACGTCTCCAGCACCGAACTCACTCGGCTCAGCAACCCGATCCGGTCGTCGGACCGGACCTCGAGCACCACCGCCCCCTCGGCGGCGTCGGGCTCCGGGGCATCGAGCCAGGTCACCCGGGGCGGCGCGACCGCGAACAGCGCAGGCACGGCGTTCTTCGGATGACCTGCGCCGTCGACGTCGGGGTCGGTGCTGCCGGCACTCGCCCCGAGGCTCACCATCGTCCCAGGGAGAGTGCTGACCGTGGCGATCGTGGGTATCGGCGAATCCCGCTCGCGCGCGTCGAGACGCGCGAGGACGTCGAGCTTGCCGTTCACCGCGGCGATGAGCTGCTGGCGGAGCAGACCCGCGTCGGGCGGACTGCCGAACATCGGCACGACGATGAAGGAGTTGATCGCCTTGCCGTCGACGCTCTGGGCGCAGGCCTTGTGCGAGCGCAGACCGCCGAGCGCGAGCACCCCGGCCATCTTCGACAGCAGACCGGGCTGGTCCGGTGCCACCATCGTGACGTCGTAGGTGTGCTGACCGTCGGCGCGGACGAGCCGGACCGCGTAGTCCCCCTCGGCGGCGATCGCCAACTGCTCGGGGGTGAGCGGCTCGGGCACCGCGGGCGGGATGCCGTCGATGTGGCGCATGGACCGCCGGACGAGCTCGCCGATGAGTGAGGCCTTCCATTCTCCCCACACGCCGGGACCCGTTGCCAGCGAATCCGCTTCGGCCAGTGCCGCAAGGAGTTCCAGCAGCACCCGGTTGTGACCCAGGGTGGTGGCGACGAATTCGGCGGTGGCCGGGTCGTCGAGGTCGCGGCGCGTCGCGACCTGCGGCAGCAGCAGGTGGTGCCGCACCATGTCGGACAGGATCGTCACATCCTGCGGCCACAGGCCGAAGCGATTGCCGATCTGGACGGCGAGCTCGGCGCCGACGATGCTGTGGTCGGCGCCGCGCCCCTTCCCGAGGTCGTGGATGAGCGCGCCGAGAACGAGGAGATCGGGCCGCGAGACCCGCGTCGTCATCGAACTCGCATATGCCGCCGTCTCCACGAGGTGACGGTCGACTGTCCAGGTGTGGATCGCGTCGCGCGGCGGGAGGTCGCGAACCGCACCCCATTCCGGGAGCAGTCTGCCCCACAGTCCGGTGCGGTCGAGCGCCTCGATCGGGTCGACCATGTGGTGACCCGAGCTGAGCAGGACCAGCAGGTCGCTCAACGCCTCGGCCGGCCACGGCTCCCGCAGTTCCGGTGCGTAGTCGGCCAGTCGGCTCAGGGTCGATGCGCTGATCGGCAGACCCGTCCGCGCCGACGCGGCGGCCACCCGGAGGATGAGTCCGGGGTCCTTGCTCGGAATCGCGTTGCGCGCCAACACGATCTCACCGTTGTGCTCGACCACGCCCTCGTCGAGCGGCCGACGCAGCGGTGAACGGCGCAGCTTGGCCAGCCCGCGACGCGGGAGAGCATTCCCCGCGGTCCGCAGACCGACGTCGATGGAATAGCTGATGGTTCGGGCGGAGTCGCTGATGACGCGCGCCAGGTCGAACCGGTCCCCGATCCGCAGCGCGGCACCGATCTCGTCGGCGTCCTGGGCGCGGACCTGCTCGCGCGGGCGACCAGCTATGCGGTGCAGCTCGGTCCGGATGTCGAGGAGACGCTCGTACGCGACCTGCGGTCCGGCGCCGGGGGAATCCGGCCGCAGATTCGCCATTCCGTCGGTGAGCTGGGCGATCGCCAGGGCACCGAGGAGCTGGACGTCGCGCAGCCCTCCTCGACCGTTCTTCAGGTCGGGTTCCGCGCGGTGCGCGATGTCGCCGGCACGACGCCAGCGATCCTGCGCATGGGCGACCACGTCGGGGAAACGATTACGGATGTCGTTGCGCCACTGCTGGCGTACGCCACCGATCAGCAGGCTCGACAGGTCCTCGTCGCCTGCGATGTGGCGGGCCTCGAGCAGGCCGAGGGCGGCGGTCACGTCCTCGCCTGCGACCTGCAGCGCCTGCGGCACGGTCCGGACGCTGTGGTCAAGGGGAATGTTGGCGTCCCACAACGGATACCAGAGCCCGTCGGCGACCTCGGACACCCGCTCGACGGGCATGTCGTCGTGCAGCAGGATCAGGTCGAGGTCGGAGTACGGCAGCAGTTCGCCGCGTCCCAGACCGCCGACCGCGACGATCGCGAATCCGCTGTGGGACTTGATGCCGAGCTCGGCGCCCTTGCTGGTGAGCCAGAACTCGTGCAGGTCGACGAGCACCTGGCGGAGCGCCGGTGCGTCGAGTTTCCCGTTCCGGCTCGACTCGGTGAGCTGCCGGCGGGTCTTGGCCAGGTCGGTGGCGGCTACGGGAGGCTCCTCGGTCTCGGGGGTTGAACGGTGCGGCCCCGCGCCCGACTCGTCGTCGGACGCGGGGCCGCGCTGGGGTTCAGAAAGGGCACGAGCTCACTTACAGAGCGTCGCCGCCGCGCTCGCCGGTGCGGACGCGCACCACCGACTCGACCGGCGAGACCCACACCTTGCCGTCACCGATCTTGCCGGTACGGGCGGCCTCGACGATCACGTCGACGACCTTGTCCACGGCCGAGTCGTCGACGACGACCTCGACGCGGACCTTCGGCACGAAGTCGACCGAGTACTCGGCGCCGCGGTAGACCTCGGTGTGGCCCTTCTGGCGTCCGTAACCCTGGACCTCGCTGACGGTCATACCCAGGATTCCCGCCTGCTCCAGGCCGGCTTTGACGTCCTCGAGCGTGAACGGCTTGACGATTGCAGTGATCAGCTTCATTTGTTATCCCTCTCCACGGGTGTCAGCGTAGTAGCGATTTGGCGTGAGCGTCATGCCAGCTCGTAGGCAGTCTCGGCGTGTTCTGCCTCGTCGATGCCGCTCTTCTCGTCCTCATCGCTGACACGCCAGCCGAGCGGCTTGAGGGCGAAGGCGATGATCGCGGTGAGCACAGCGGTGAAGGCCAGCGCGAAGAAGGCGATGACCGCCTGCACCACGAGCTGCTTGTAATCGCCACCCCAGAGGAGACCGACGTCCTTGCCCAGGAGACCGATGGCGAGGGTGCCCCACAGGCCGGCGACCAGGTGGACGCCGACGACGTCGAGCGAGTCGTCGTAGCCGAACTTGTTCTTCATGCCGATGGCGAGGGCAGCCAGAGCACCGGCGATGACACCCAGGATCAGCGAGCCGACCGGGGTCAGCGCACCACAGGCCGGGGTGATCGCGACCAGGCCGGCCACGATGCCCGACGCGGCGCCGACGCTGGTGGCGTGCTTGTCGCGGATGAGTTCGACTGCGAGCCAGCCGATGATCGCGGCGGCGGTCGCTGCGGTCGTGTTGACCCACACCTGGCCGGCGAGAAGGTCGGCACCCAGCTCGGACCCGACGTTGAAACCGAACCAGCCGAACCACAGGAGTGCCGCGCCGAGCATCACGAACGGGATGTTGTGCGGGCGGTAGGCGGTGCGACCGAAGCCGACTCGCTTGCCGATGATGAGGACCAGCACCAGCGCCGCGATACCGGCGTTGATGTGCACGACGGTGCCACCCGCGAAGTCGATCGGTGCGACATTCGCCTCACCGTCGGTGGTTCCGAACAGTTTCGCCGCGATGCTGTCCTCGCCGGCGCCGAGGAGTCCGCCACCACCGACGAGTCCGCCCCACACCATGTGGGACAGCGGGAAGTAGACGATCGTCGACCAGATGACGGTGAAGACCATCCAGGTCGAGAACTTGACGCGCTCGGCGAGCGCACCGGAGATGAGGGCGACGGTGATGACCGCGAAGGTCAGCTGGAATCCCATGAAGATGACGGCGGGCACCGACAGTCCGGCAGTGACGTACTGCTCGGTGTCTCCCTCGCCGATCGTGCTCATGAGCTGATCTGAGCCGAACAGCGCGAACGGGTTGGCGAAGAGACCGAGAATATCGCTCTTACCGGTGATGCCGTCGCTGAACGACATCGAGAAGCCCCACAGGACGTAGACGACGCTGATCGACGCCAACGCACCGAACGACATCATCATCATGTTCAGGACGGACTTGCCGCGCGCCAACCCCCCGTAGAAGAACGCGAGACCTGGGGTCATCAGCAACACAAGCGCGGCCGACACAAGCATGAATGCCGTGTTGCCCGTGTCGATCGGACCAAACGATTCGTTTGGCAACTGAGCCAAAACCACTGTGAAAACCTCCTCAGGATGCGCCGACGGCTCGGCGCCTCCCAAGACTTTGTCGGCACTCGGTTTCGGCAGTGGTGCCTTGACGTTTCGGGCACGTAACCCGATGAACGATTTATATTTCGCTCAGGTAAAATACGAGGTTGCCTCTGAGGCCTGTCTCAGTTTCATCCCGGCACTACTGCGCCCCGGTTTGCCGATCGTGAATCGACTTCACAGCAGTGCGTCGACGAACGCCTCCGGCTCGAACGGTGCCAGATCGTCCGCGCCCTCGCCCAGACCCACCAGTTTCACCGGCACCCCGAGCTCCTTCTGGACATGGAAGACGATGCCGCCCTTGGCCGTGCCGTCGAGCTTGGTCAGCACCACGCCGGTGATGTCGACGACCTCGGCGAACACCCGCGCCTGCATCAGACCGTTCTGGCCGACGGTGGCGTCGAGCACGAGCAGCACCTCGTCGACGGGCGCCTTCTTCTCCACCACTCGCTTGACCTTGCCCAGCTCGTCCATCAGGCCGGTCTTGGTGTGCAGTCGGCCCGCGGTGTCGATCATGACGACGTCGACACCCGTGGCGATCCCGCGGTCGACCGCGTCGAACGCCACGGCGGCCGGATCGGCCTGCTCCTTGCCGCGCACGATCTCCGCTCCGACCCGCTCACCCCAGGTCTGCAGCTGATCGGCGGCGGCCGCACGGAAGGTGTCGGCGGCCCCCAGCAGTACGCGACGCCCGTCGGCGACGAGAACACGGGCCAGCTTGCCGGTGGTCGTGGTCTTTCCGGTGCCGTTGACCCCGACCACCAGCACGACGGCCGGACGCCCCGCATGCGGCAGCGCGCGGATCGACCGGTCCAGGGTCGGATCGAGCTGCTCGACGAGCACCCGTTTCAGGAGAGCCCGCGCCTCCCCCGCGTTCTTCACCGGGTTGGCGGCCAGTTCCGTACGGAGGTTCTCGACGACGGTCATGGTGGTGGCCGTACCGAGGTCGGCCATCAGCAGGGTGTCCTCGATCTCCTCCCAGCTGTCCTCGTCGAGGTCACCCGCGCCGAGCAGACCGAGCACGCTCTTGCCGATCGCACCCTGCGACCGCGACAGCCGTCCGCGCAGCTTGCCCAGACGCCCCGCAGTCGGCGCGATCTCCTCGCGCGGCGGTGCCGCCACCGCACCCGACGCATCGTCGGGCGCTGTGGTCACTGGAGGTTCGACCACCGGCTCCTCGACCGCCGGAGTCTCGACCGCCGGGGCCTGGGCTGCCTCCGGCGCCTCCGGCTCGGTGGTTTCCGGTTCTGCGACCTTCGCCTCCGGCTCGGTCGTCTCCGGCTCGACAGTCTCCGGCTCCGCCTCGGCCGGTTCGATCACATCCGGGAGGGGCACCTCGGTGATCCCGCGGCGGTGGGAGTCACGCGGGACCGCGGCGTCGTCCCCGACCGTGGGCTGGCCGTCGACGTCGGTACGCTCGCCGGCCGGCTGGACGGGCGGCTCGGGCTTGGGCTGGGGCTCCGTCTTGGGCTGCGGTTCCGGCTTGCGCGCCGGCGGTTCGGCCAGGGCTGTGTCGCCGCGACTGAAACTGAAGCCCGACCCCGCCTGGTATCCCCCGGACCGGTCGACCTGACGCGTGGTGCCGTCGACGATCTCCGGCTGCGTCGTGGTGTCGGACAGCGAGATGCGACGACGACGCGCCAGCACCAGTCCGAGCACGATCAGCGCGGCGATGACGACCACCGCGATGACGATCCCGATGATGATTCCGGTGTTCACTGGCTGGTGTCCTCCTGTTGAGCCACGGGCATGTTCACGCCGCGCATGCGCTGCGAGATGACGGTCGTGATGCCGTCCCCGCGCATGCTGACGCCGTAGAGGGCGTCGGCGATCTGCATCGTGGGCTTCTGATGTGTGATGACGATCAGCTGCGATTTCTCCCGCAACTGCTCGAACAGCTTGATGAGTCGGCGCAGGTTGGTGTCGTCGAGCGCCGCCTCGACCTCGTCCATGACGTAGAACGGCGACGGGCGGGCGCGGAAGATCGCCACGAGCATCGCGACCGCGGTCAGGGACTTCTCCCCGCCCGACAGCAGCGACAGCCTCTTCACCTTCTTACCCGGCGGCCGGGCCTCCACCTCGATGCCGGTGGTGAGCATGTCGTTGGGCTCGGTCAGCACCAGGCGGCCCTCACCGCCGGGGAACAGCGTCTGGAAGACCTGGCCGAACTCTCGCTCGACATCGGCGTAGGCCTCGGTGAACACCTGCAGGATGCGGGCGTCCACCTCCTCGATGACGTCGAGCAGGTCCTTGCGGGCGGCCTTGATGTCCTCGAGCTGCGAGGACAGGAAGTTGTAGCGCTCCTCCAGCGCCGCGAACTCCTCGAGCGCGAGCGGGTTGACCCGGCCGAGGGTGTTGAGGTCCTTCTGCGCCTTCTTCGCGCGCGCCTCCTGGGTGGCGCGGTCGTACGGCATCGGCGCCGGGGCCACCACCTGGTCGCCACGCGCCTTGGCCTCCTCGTACTCCTGCATCTCCAGTGCCGAGGGCGGCATCGGTACGTCGGGACCGTATTCGGCGATCAGGTCGTCGGGTGACATCGCGAACGTCTCGAGGATCTGCTCCTCGAGCTGCTCGATGCGCAGTGCCACCTGGGCGCGGGCCACCTCGTCGCGATGCACGGTGTCGCGCAACGAGTTCAGCGTGGTGGTCAGTTCACCGGCCCGCACGCGCAGCTCGTCGAGAGTCGCCGACCGCGCGATCCGGATCTCCTCGAGTTCGTCGCGACCCGCCTGCGCCGACGCGACCGCCGCCGCGAGACGTTCGGCGACCCGGGCACCGGCCCGCTCGACCGCCGCCGCGACACCCGCGGCCTGCCGGCGGATCTCGTCCTGACGACGCGCCCGTTCCCGTGCTTCCCGCTCACGCTGGGCGGCTCGACGCAACGAGTCGGCCTTCCCACGCACCGAGGCGAGACGTTCCTCGGCGGTGCGCAGTGCCAGACGGGCCTCCATCTCGGTGCCGCGGGCGATCCCGACCGCTGCCGCGGCCGTGGACCGCTCGGAGTCGTCGGCCGCCATCTCCGGTCCGGAATCCGACTCGTCGCGGGCCAGCCGCAACCGTTCCTCGAGTTCGTGCAGGGATTCCAGGGTCTCGGCGCGCCCCTTTTCCAAGAGGTTGCGTTGACGCGTGAAGCGATCGGCCTCCGCACGGGCGGTGCGGATCTCGTGGCCGAGCCGGGCCATCTGCTCGTAGGCGGCGCCGACACTGGAATCCGATTCGTGCAGCGCGGCGAGCGCTTCCTCCGCCGCTTCGCGGCGTTCGCGCTGTTCGGTGAGAGCACCGTCGAGTGCCGCCTCCAGCTCTTCGACGCGGCGGCGGGTGGCGGCGAGTTCCTCGGTCGCGGCGTCGATGGCCGACTGCACCTCGAGCGTCGACGGGCGACGCGACGAGCCACCCTCGATCGACGCGGGGCCGATGCGGTCGCCGGCGTGGGTGACCACGCGCACGCCGTGGCGACGGGCGATCTCGAGTCCCTGGGCCGGATCGTCGACGACGACGGTGTCGGCGAGGACGGTGTCGATCGCGTTGCGGATCTCCGGCCCGCAGGTCACCGCCGAAGCCGCCCACCGGGCACCGTCGGGAAGGTCGAGGTCTCGTGATCGGACGGATTCGGTGAGGCCGCCGCAGATCAGCGCGGCCCGTCCCCCGTCGCCGGATTTGAGTGCCTCGAGCGCACGGATGGCCGCCATGCCGTCAACGGTGACGATGCCGTCGACCGCGGGGCCGAGGGCGCCGGCGATCGCGGTCTCGAAACCGGGCTCGACGGTGAGCAGTTCCGACATCGGTCCGAGTAACCCGTCGGGCGCGTTGTCGAGCAGCCAGGCACCGCCGTCGTTGCGCTCGAGACCCATGGCGAGGGCTTCCACGCGCGCCGACAGCGAGGCGATGGACTGCTCGGCTTCGCGGTGCTCGGCCTGCAGGGTCGCGGCGCGTTCGTTGGACAGGTTCAGCGCGGCGACGCACCGTTCGTGGTGTTCGTCGAGGGCCTGCTCGGAGGATTCCAGCTGCGCGAGTTCGCTCGCCGCCGAATCTTGTTGTGAGGCAGCATTTTCCGCACGCTCGGTGGCGTGGGCGATGGCAGCGGTCAAGCGGTCGGCCTCGGCGTCGACCGATTCCGACCGCGTCCGCAGGTTGTCGACCTGGCCCTCCAGACGGGCCAGACCCTCCCGACGGTCGGCGATGGCCTGGACGGCGGCCAGGTGTGCCGCTTCCGCGGCCTCGGCGATCGATTCGCGCTCGCGGAGCACCTCGCGTGCCGTCTCGAGCTGTTCGGCGGCGATCTCGACGCCCTCGGTCAGTTCGGCCTCGAGTTCGGCGGCTTCGAGGGCCTGTTCCTCGAGTTCCTCGGGATCGGGTCCGGTGGCCTCGGTGGCGGTCTCGCTGAGGTAGCGGCTGCGTTCGGCGGCGACCCGGCGGGTCGCGTCGACGCGTTCGGCCAGCGCCGACAGCCGGAACCAGGCGCGGCTCGCCGCCGCGGCGGCCGGGGTGACCTCGGCGAGATGCTGTTCGTGTTCGGCGACCTGCGCGTTGGCCTCGTCGAGTTGCTCGGCCACCTCGTCCTGGCGGCGCCGGACCTCGTCCTCGACGGCGGCGTGTTCGGCCATCTCGGCTCGGCGGATCACCAGGTCGTCGGCGGCGAGGCGCAGCCGGGCGTCGCGGAGATCGGCCTGCACGGTCTGCGCCCGGCGGGCGACCTCGGCCTGTCGGCCGAGCGGCTTGAGCTGACGCCGTAGCTCGGCGGTGAGGTCGGTGAGGCGCGCCAGGTTGGCCTGCATCGCGTCGAGCTTGCGGACCGCTTTTTCCTTGCGTTTGCGGTGTTTGAGGACGCCGGCGGCCTCCTCGATGAACGCGCGACGGTCCTCGGGACGCGACTCCAGGATCGCCGACAGGCGGCCCTGGCCGACGATGACGTGCATCTCGCGGCCGATACCGGAGTCGGAGAGCAGTTCCTGCACGTCCATGAGGCGGCAGGTGCTGCCGTTGATCTCGTACTCGCCGGCGCCGTCACGGAACATGCGGCGGGTGATCGAGACCTCGGAGTATTCGATGGGCAGCGCACCGTCGGCGTTGTCGATGGTCAGCGTGACCTCCGCACGCCCCAGCGGCGGACGTCCGGAGGTGCCGGCGAAGATCACGTCCTGCATCTTCCCGCCGCGCAGCGCCTTGGCGCCCTGTTCGCCCATGACCCAGGTCAGGGCGTCGACGACGTTGGACTTACCCGAGCCGTTGGGACCGACGACGCACGTGATACCCGGCTCGAAGCGCAGGGTCGTCGCCGAGGCGAACGACTTGAAGCCCTTCAGGGTCAGGCTTTTGAGGTGCACGACGGTACAGAGTACTCACCATCGCGATGCGTTTCGGGCAACGCTCACCGTTCAGCGCTCACCGTTCGAGGAAGCCGGTCAGGTCTCCGCGTGCCGACTCGAGACTGTCGACGACCAGATCCACCCGGCCCGGGGTCTCTCCGGACCGGAGCGCGTCGAGCAACGCCGCCACTGTGTCGCGGGGCCCCTCGGCCACGACGTGCACCCGTCCGTCGGCCTGATTGGACGCGTAGCCGACCAGACCGAGCTCCAGGGCCCGCGACCGCGTCCACCATCGGAAGCCCACACCCTGGACGTGGCCGTGCACGAACGCCGACAGTCGGACCCGGTCGGTGGTCATGGTGTCAGTCCGTCTCGATCTTCAGGTCGACCTCGGCGCCGGCCTTGATGGTGCGGCCGACCGTGCACACCGCGTCGATGGCGCGCTCGACGACGACGAGCAGGCGCTGCGCGGCGTCGGGGTCGAGTTCGGAGAGGTCGACCTCGAGGATCTCGGAGATCCGCGGGTACACCTCGTTCTCACGGTCGGCGTCACCGCTGACCCGGATCGTGGCGTCGTAGTCGTCGCCGAGGCGGCGCGACAGCGGACGGTCCGACGACATGCCCGTGCAGGCCGCCAGCGCGATCTTCAGCAGCTCGCCCGGCGTGAAGACACCCTCGACATCCTGCGAGCCGATCAGCACCTCGGCACCGCGCGAGCTGCGGCCGGTATAGAGCCGGGTCCCGGTGCGCTCGACCCAGAGGTCGGTGTGCGCGGGCTCCGCGGGCTGGGCCGGAGTGGCTGTGTTCTGTTCGATCGTCATGCTGGGATGAGTCCTCTCAGGCGGCGGGGCGGCGCTGGCACCGCTGACCATAGTAAGAGCCGTGGATCAGGACGAATTCCCGAACCGGTCGTGCCCGACGTCGTCAGGCAGCTCCCGCCTCTCGGCTTGCGTTGCGTTCTTTCCATTCCCGCACCGCGTGGATCACCTCGGTCGCATACCCGAGGTCGAGCTTGCCGCCGCCCACGGGCACCGTCGAATCCGCGGCCACCCGCGCATCAGGCGACCATTGCCCCGGCACGTGTGTCGCGGGACTCACGTCGATCACTGAACCGCCCGGCCGGTGGAACGAAAACCGTTGCGACCCATGCCCGGTGATACTGAACTCACCCCGATGCAACGCACGGTGACAGCTTCCACACAACAAGATCAGATTGTCCAACTCGGTCTCCCCACCGGCCGACCAGAACACCACGTGATGGGCGTGCAGATGCCGTGTGCGTTCACAGCCGGGCATCTGACAGCACCGGTCTCTCACGAACAACGCCCTGACGAGTGCCTTGTTCGGCGTCCGCGACTTACGCCCCAACCCCAGCAACGCCAACTTCCCCGGCGCTCCGGAAACCCTGCTGGACAACGCCTTCCGAACCGCAGCACCGCAGTGCGCCTCGTCCAACTCAGCCTCCGACAGTGCCGGCCCGTCATCAAGGTGTGCCTGCTGCCCACCCTCGTCGGTATGTATCAGGATCTCGGCTCCCGGTGCGAGATCAGGCATCGCGATCCCCTCGTGCACCATGTCTGCCATGGCCACCAACGCCGGCGCCAGATTCGACGGCACATTTCGCCACAGGTCCCGACGATTCGCCGGTTTGACCTCGGAGTCCGGTTCCCCATCCACGGTTTCCAACTCGCTTGCAGCGTTCCGCGGAACGCTCGACACCGCGGACAGATCCGCATCGTCGCAGGTCCGGGTGCGTTCGTACTCTGCCCGGACCGCACCGGCAAGAAGCCGGGCACCGTCTAGCGGAGACAGCGTCAGCGACACAGACAAGGAGCCATCCGCATTCCACTTCCACCGGCCTGTCGACTCCACCGGTGGGCGATTCTCCGACTCGATGCCACGATCCCGGTCGATCTGTCCTATCGCACGGACCGCCCGCTCCAGTTGCGACGCCGTACACGACAACGCCAGATTCACCAGTTCCTTCTCCCGCAACGCGGTCGCGACCCGCGTCAACGCCCGCACCTTCGAATACGACAACCGCCCCGCACCGAACGCCTGCCGAATCAACGGCAACTCCGTCAGAGCCTTCGCCACCCGTACCTGCTCCTGCGCTGTGCGTTTAGAGACACCCGCCTTCCACGAGAGCCAGTGCGCGAGCGAATGCACACCCGGCCACGACTCCCGCTCATCCAATTCCGCCACCAGAGACAAGAACTCGGCCGTGAGCGCGGTGATCTGCGCGGCATAACCCAGCACTCTGCTTTCCAACACGTCATCGGACAAGGACGCCGGATCCGCGCCATCGAACATCGACGACACATTCTCACCGTGCAGCACCGAAACAGACACCCCAAGCCCCCAGCTGTTCGAACGGATATACGAACAACTTAGCGGCGCCCACCGACAAAACAGCTGGCCAAGGCTCTTCGAGCGTTCCGCGGAACGCTCGAAGCCTTCACCGGACTCGTCGATGCCTGCACAGCGGCTTCGCCGCGGTCACGCTCCGCACGTAAGCGCAGGGAGCACTACGGACTCAACGTGTGCGACGCCGTGGAGCAGTCTGGCACTTCGGGCAAAAGTAAGAGCTGCGGTTCATGAAAGATTCCCGGCGCATGATCGCCCCGCATCGCCGGCACGGCTGCCCCTCACGCCCGTAGGCGTTGAGGGAGCGTTCGAAGTACCCCGACTGGCCGTTGACGTTGACGTACAGCGCGTCGAAGGAGGTGCCCCCGACCTCCACCGCCTCGGTCATCACCGCAGTGGCCGCCTCGATCAGTTCGAGCAGCTTTTTGCGCGAGATCGTCTCGGCGACACGCGCACCGTGAAGTCGGGCCCGCCACAGTGCCTCGTCGGCGTAGATGTTGCCGACGCCGGAGATGACGGTCTGGTCGAGCAGGACGCGCTTGATCTCGGAGTGCTTGGCGCGCATACGGTTCACGACGGCCGCCGCGTCGAAGGCCGGATCGAACGGGTCGGGAGCGATGTGCGCCACCGACACCGGAATGTCGGCCGCGTCATCGGAGACCGCATAGTCGTCGAGATGCCAACCTCCGAAGGTCCGCTGATCGACGAACCGCAGTTCGTTGTCGTCGTCGAGGTGTGCGCGGATGCGGAGATGGGTGTGGTCGGGCGCCCCGTCGCGGGCGATGAGCATCTGCCCGCTCATGCCGAGATGCACGACGAGGGCGGCACGGTCGGTGTCGTCGGCGACGTCGATCCACATGTACTTGCCGCGACGCCGCACTCCGGTAACGTGTTTGCCCGCGAGGCGACCGATCAGGTCGGGCTCGCCGCCGACGTGGCGGCGGGCGGCACGCGGATGCAGCACCTCGACCGCGGTCACGGTCCGTCCGGTCAGATGCTTCTCGAGACCCATGCGGACGGTCTCGACCTCGGGTAGTTCAGGCATGAAGAGTTGTTGTCACGACGCTGTTGTCACGACGACGCTTCGGCGCGTTCGGTGAGCGCCTTCCACGCGTGGGCCGCCGCCTGCTGCTCGGCCTCTTTCTTGGTGCGTCCGACGCCCTCGCCGAGGTTCTCCCCCGCGATCATCGCGATCGCGGTGAACTCTTTGTTGTGATCCGGGCCGGTGGACGAGATCTGGTACTGCGGTGGGCCATAGCCGCGTTCGGAGCTCAGCTCCTGCAGCGAGGTCTTCCAGTCCAGACCGGCGCCGAGCTGTCCGGCCTTCTCGATGCGTTCGTCGAAGAGGCGCAGGATGATCCGCTGCGAGGTCTCCAGGCCGTGGCTGAGAAACACCGCGCCGAACAGGGATTCGAGACCGTCGGCGAGGATCGAGTCCTTGTCTCGACCGCCCGTCATCTCCTCGCCACGGCCGAGATACAGGTACTTGCCCAGGCCACCCTCGTCGCCGAGACCGCGTGCCACGTCGGCGAGCGCGTGCATGTTGACCACGCTCGCACGGATCTTCGCGAGTTCACCCTCGGGACGGTCGGGGAAATGCAGGTACAGGCGCTCGGTGATCACCACGCCCAGGACGGAGTCACCGAGGAACTCGAGGCGCTCGTTGGTCGGCAGACCGCCGTGCTCGTAGGCGTACGAGCGGTGCGTGAGCGCCAGCGTCAGAAGGTCTTCGGGGATGTCGGTGTCGAGTGCGGCGAGCAGCGCCCGCCGACCCTCCTCACGTGTGCTTTCAGTCACGACTTTCCTGGTCGTCCGGGTTCCCGTCTTCTGCGAGTTCGGAGAACTTGTTCGCGAGACCGGCCCAGCGGGGATCGATCAGCTCGTGCGCGTGCCCCGGCTCGGTCACCGCCAGCCGGATGCCGCACACCTGGCAGAGCCCGGGGCAGTCCTCCGAACACAGCGGCGACATCGGCAGTTCCAGAGCGACGGCGTCGATGATCGACTGCTCGAGATCGATGCGGTCGTCGACGATGCGGTGCACGTCGTCTTCCTCGGTGGTCTGCTCCGTCACACTGTCCGGGTAGGCGAACAGTTCGGTGAGGAACACCGTCACCGTGCCGTCGATCGGCTCGAGGCAGCGCGAGCACTGCCCCTCCGTCTCACCGCACGCGGTGCCGGTCACCAGGATTCCCTCGCTCACCGATTCGAGCCGGAGATCGAGGTCGACGTCCGAGCCGGCGGGAATGCCGATCATCTCGACCCCGAGCTTGTCGGGGGTCGTGACCGTCCGGTGCACCTCGGACATGGTGCCCGGGCGCCGACCCAGCGGCCGGACGTCGAGGACGAAGGGATCGCGACGCGACGCCGAATCGGGACCGTGCGACGCTTCTGATGTCACAGCATGATCAGACACAAACTGCACCATACGCTCGCGATCGCGAATCATCGACTGACGCCACGGTATGCGCCGGATCGGCCGTCGGGCAGGTCACACCGCCAGCGGGGATCCCTGGTCGCGGTCGTAGGAGTTGCGGGTCGCTTCGTCGACGCTGCGGGGGTATTCGACGTAGTCGTGCATGCCCGCACCGGTGCGCAGCTGGTGACGTCCACGGTTCACCGAACGCAGTGTGCCGGTGAGGATCTCCTCGAACTGGGCCAGCTTCTCGTCCACGTACACGTCGCAGTCGCCGCGCAGGCGATCCGCCTCCGCGTGGGCCGCGTCGATGATGCGTTCGGCCTCGGACTTGGCCGCACCGACGACCTCGGTCTCCGACACCAGGCGCTGCTGCTCGGCGATGCCGTCCGCCACCGACTTGTCGTAGGTGTTGTTCGCCGCATCGACGGTGCGCTGCGCCTCGGCGCGGGCGCGACCGGTGACGGCCTCGAACTCGCGGGCGGCACTGGTCTGCAGCCGGCGCGCCTCCTCGGTGGCGTCCTCGACGAGCGAGTGCGAGTGCGAGCTCGCCTCGTCGACCATGCGGTCGGCCTGCGCCTTGGCCTCGGACAGGATGCGGTCGGCCTCGGCGCGGGCGTGCGCCAGCACGGCCTCGGACTCGGAGTCGGCCTTGGCCACCGTCGTCTCGGCGTGCTCGCGCGCATCGCCGATGAGGGTGTCGCGCTGATCGAGGACGTCCTGCGCGTCGTCGAGTTCGCCCGGGATGGAGTCCTTGATGTCGTCGAGGAGTTCGAGCACGTCACCGCGCGGCACGACACAGCCCGCGGTCATCGGCACACTCCGCGCCTCCTCGACAATCGCCACGAGTTCGTCGAGAGCCTCAAATACCCGGTACACAGCCACCCCAATCCGGCGCTTGCCTGTTTGCAACAGTTGGTGAATCTGTGACTATTGTGCCGAATGTTGCGCCTGTGATTAGTGAAGCGCGTGGGGTGTGTCGCAATTCCCGCAGGTGGGTCCTAGACGGAACGCTCCCCGGTGAGCTTCGCGGTCAGGTTCTTGTGGATGTGCGGCGACAGGAAGGGCGTGACGTCACCGCCGAGCTTGGCCACCTCTTTGACGAGCGAGCTGGACACATGCGCGAACCGGGGGTCGGTGAGCAGAAAGACCGTCTCGACGTCGGCGAGTGCGCGGTTCATCTGGGCCATCGGGACCTCGTAGTCGAAGTCGACCGCCGAACGCAGGCCCTTGACGATGGTGTGGATCGACTCCTGCTTCAGATAGTCGACGAGAAGGCCTTCCCAGCGATCGACCCGCACGCCGGGCAGATCCGCGCAGTCCTCCTCGATGAGCGCGATCCGCTCGTCGACACCGAACATGCCTCGCTTGTTCGGATTGACCACCACGGTGATGACCACCTCGTCGAAACACGCCGCGGCGCGTTCGACCACATAGCGGTGGCCGAGGGTGAAGGGATCGAAGGAACCGGGACACACTGCCGTCGTCATGGCCTGAACTTACCGTCCGGCCCCACACATCAGGCGCGTCAGGAGCCGATGAACTCCCCGACCTCGACGCGGGTGTCGCCGTAGTTCTTGTCGACGACGACCTCGAAGTCGCGGGGCCAGATGTCACCGGTCGAGCGCGCCGAGCGCTCCACCACCACCAGCGCGCCGTCGGCGAGCCGGGACGCGGCCAGCTTGGTCAGATCCTCGGACAGTGCGGCCGCATCGACCGCGTACGGCGGGTCGGAGAACACGAGGTCGTATCTCCGCTCGGGCGGCGAGGACAGGTAGGCGGACACCGGTCGTGTCAGTACGGTGGCCGACGAGGCGATCCCGCAGGCCTTCACATTCGCGCCGATGACGGTGGCGGCCTTCCGTGCGGAATCGACGAACGTCGCGCCGGCCGCACCACGCGAGACCGCCTCGATGCCGAGGGCCCCGGACCCGGCGTACAGATCGAGGACCCAGAGCCCGCCGAGATCGAATCGGGCGTCGAGCATGTTGAAGACCGACTCCCGCACGCGGTCGGAAGTGGGACGAGTTCCCTCGTCCGGAACGCGGAGCCGTCGACCCCGTAGCTCGCCGGCGATGATCCTCGTCATGGGGCCATTCTGCTCCCCCGGGAACCCCCGAATCGACGCGTGGGTGACACTCTTGTGACTCACTTCACATTGCATGTCTGATCAGGTAGAAGGTAGGGGTTCGTTGGGGCAATTTCCGCTGGTGGGTGACTTCCCGGATACCCGTTGTTAACGTCGAGAGCGTTATGAGCCCTTCACAAGCAGGAACGGCCCCAACAACTGTCCTCACCGTCGACTATCGGATGCCGACTGTCGCCGACGGTACCCGCCTCTGGGAAATCGCCTCGGACTCAAAGGTTCTCGACGTCAACTCTTCGTACTCCTACGTCTTGTGGTGCCACGACTTCGCCGACACCTCGATCGTCGCCGAAGTAGACGGCCGTCCGGTCGGTTTCGTCACCGGATATCGCCGCCAGAGCGACCCCTCCACACTCATGGTGTGGCAGGTCGCCGTGGACGATTCGATGCGTGGACACGGCGTCGCCGCGTCCATGCTGCATCACCTGTTCGATCGTGCGAACCGCCACGGAATGGTGGCGATGCACACCACGATCAGTCCCGACAACATCCCGTCGCAGCGACTGTTCGAGTCGGTCGCGAAGGCCCGCGGTCTCCGTTTCGAGCGCCGTGACCTGTTCGCCGCCAACACTTTTCCGGACTCGCACGAGCCCGAGGATCTCTACATGCTCGAACCGGAGATCCCCGAGCCCTGAGCGCTCGCGCGTGATCCCGGCACACCCGTGTCGAGGGTTGTAAGTCCGATCACCATCGAAATACGCAGTGCCCCAACGTCGTTGGCACTAGTCAGAAAAAGTTGCCGACAACCGGCATAAATTTCCGAGTTCTGGGTACAAGCGGTCGTCGAACCGCACCGGAACTCCTGCGCTCACATAGCTGTAGCGCGGTTATACCAGGAAGAAGGAAGCAGGTCATGCAACTTCTCGACACCACCCCTGTTCTCGACAAGACTTTCGACGACTCTGTGTTCACCACGCACGAGTCCGAGGTCCGCAGCTACTGCCGCAACTGGCCGGCGGTCTTCACCACCGCCAAGGGCTCCTACATCACCGACCAGAACGGTCGGGAGTACCTGGACTTCTTCGCCGGCGCAGGTTCGCTGAACTACGGCCACAACAACGACGTGCTCAAGAAAGCTCTGATCGAGTACATCCAGTCCGACGGCATCACCCATGGACTGGACATGGCCACCGTCGCCAAGGGCAACTTCATCGAGAAGTTCACCAAGCACATTCTCGAGCCCCGCGGACTCGACTACAAGATCCAGTTCCCCGGACCGACGGGCACCAATGCCGTCGAGTCGGCACTCAAGCTGGCCCGCAAGGTGACCGGGCGCGAGTCGATCATCAGCTTCACCAACGCCTTCCACGGCATGACGCTGGGCTCGCTGTCGGTGACCGGCAACTCGATGAAGCGTGCCGGCGCCGGCATCCCCCTGGTCCATGCGACCCCGATGCCGTTCGACAACTACTTCGGCGGCGTCATGGAAGACTTCGCCTGGTTCGAGCGCGTCCTCGACGACTCGGGCAGTGGCCTCAACCGCCCCGCCGCAGTCATCGTCGAGACCGTGCAGGGCGAGGGCGGCGTCAACGTCGCACGCGCCGAATGGCTGCGCGCCCTGGCCGACCTGTGTGAGCGCCGCGACATCCTGCTCATCGTCGACGACGTCCAGATGGGTTGCGGCCGCACCGGCGAGTTCTTCTCCTTCGAGGAAGCCGGCATCAAGCCCGACATCGTCACCCTGTCGAAGTCGATCAGCGGCTACGGTCTGCCGTTCGCCCTGACGCTGTTCAAGCCGGAGCTCGACGTCTGGACCCCCGGGGAGCACAACGGAACCTTCCGCGGCAACAACCCCGCGTTCGTCACCGCCGCCAAGGCCATCGAGGCCTACTGGTCCGACGACACCCTGAGCCGTGACATCCACGCAAAGGGTGAGCGCATCCACGAGGTCTTCTCCGACCTCTGCAACCGCTACGAGGGAATCTCGACGCGCGGTCGCGGCATGGTCCGCGGCCTGGCGTTCGAGGACCACACGGCAGCAGGCAAGGTCTGCGCGCTGGCCTTCGGCGCAGGTTTGCTGGCCGAGACGTCGGGTCCGTCCGACGAGGTCGTCAAGCTGCTCCCGCCGCTGACCATCTCGCGCGAGGACCTCGACCGCGGCCTGTCCATCCTTTCCGACGCAGTCAAGGAGGTGATCGGATGATCGTCCGAACCACCGAAGAGATCACCGGAACCGAGCGTGACGTGGCCGACGGCCACTGGCGCTCCAAGCGAATCGTCCTCGGCGGCGACGGTGTGGGGTTCTCGTTCCACGAGACCACCATCGAAGCCGGCAGCGTCAACGAGTTCCACTACGCCAACCACATCGAGGCCGTCTGGCTCGTCGAGGGCACCGGCACCCTGCTCAACCGGGAGACCGGTGAGACCCATCCCCTGGCCCCCGGCACGATGTATCTGCTGGACGGCCACGAACGCCACACGGTCACCGCCGACACGCAGATGCGCATGCTGTGCGTGTTCAATCCCCCGGTGGTCGGCACCGAGGTCCACGACGAGAACGGCGTGTACCCCCTGGTCGCCGTCCCGCAGCCGACCGGCAAGCATGCCGAGGATGCCATCGAGGAGACCGCGGCCTCCTGATCGGCCCCCTGAGAAGACCCACCAGGATCGCCACTTCCGGTGACAATCGCTAGCTATCAGCGGTTGTCGCCGGGAGTGGCGATTCTTCTGCCTTCTGCGCCCAGAAGTCCAGCACCGCGTCAACGGTCTGGCCCGGCTGCTCGAGAGCCGGGATCACCCGGGCCTCCCGGATGGTGACCTCACGGGCATCGAGCATGGTGGCCGCGACCTCGCGGGCCTCCTCGGGTGTCCACTCGCCGCGGTCGTCGGTCGTCACGAACAGCACCGGACAGGTGATCCGCGCAGCCGCCCACGTGAGGTCCGCGCGGTTCAGAATGGCTGTGCGGATGGCCGGGATCATCGACCGCCCGGAAGCCCGGAGTCCGCGCCGCAACACCGCGATCGCCTCCGGATCGTCGCTGCGTGTCCGGTCGGTGAACAGCGTGGTCGAGATCGCCGACCACACCGGGCCTCGCGCACCGATGACGCGGTACATCGGCAACAGGAGTCCGATCCGGCGCCGCAGTGCCCGGTCGATCGGACGGGTCGGCGCACTCATCGCGACCAGTGTGTTGATCCGCTCCGGCTCGACGGCGGCCAGATGCATGCCGACGTGACCGCCCCACGCGTTGCCCACCCAGTCGACGGCCTCGGCACCGCACACATCCCCCACCGTCGCGATGATCTCCCGCGCGGCATCCGCACACGCCTCGATGTCGGCGGCGGCGGCTGACTTCTCGCTCGCACCGCACCACGGGGCGTCGACGATGAACAGCCGTCGTCGGCCCGCGAGCCCGGGAACGATCCGATCCCAGCTACCCGAATCGACGAACATGCTGTGCCACAGGACCGCCGGCGGCCCCTCGCCGACGTCGCGAACGCGTATGCGCCCCAAACGCGTCGGTACATCGAATTCGGTCATGGCCGCTCCCGCCCGTGGTGGTCACCCGGAGCGGGTCACCCATAATTGGCATTACACCGTGTATTTCGAATTATGTCTAGACTGATCCCCGTGGTCAGGTCCTACTCGTCGGCTTTACGAATGACACGCGCCCGCGAGAATCGCGCCCTGGTCATCGACACCGCCACCACCATGTTCTGCCAGGAAGGCTGGGTGACGACGACGATGGCCGCCGTCGCGGCCCGCGCCGGGCTGACACGGCCCACCGTCTACCGGCAGTTCGCCGACAAACTCGACCTGCTCGACGCGTGCATCGTCTCGGCACTGCGCCGCGACGAGACCGTTCCGGTCCGCGAGACCACTGAATACCAGGCGATGGGACACGGCGATCGAGCCACACGCATCCGGGCTGCCGCGAGCTGGCTCAGTGCCGCGCACCTCCGGTCGGCCGCCATCCAGCACGTTCTCGACCAGGCCGCGGTCACCGACGACGACGCGGCGATCCTGCGGGACCAGCGTGAACAGACCCGCTGGGCCGAGGTGCGCTGGGCGCTCACGCTGATCCTCGGAGAAGAGCCGGCCGACGAGCACGTGGACTCGATGTGGATGCTCGCCTCGCGCACCGCCTGGCTCCGCCTCGTCGGAGATCGGGGGTGGACCCCCGACCGGTGGGAACGATGGTTTGTCGCGCAGACCACCGCGGCGCTGGACCAGGTCGACGCGGTCTGAGTCGCGCCTATCCTGGGCAGGGTGCGCACTCGTCTTCAGCTCGGCCACGCCCCGGCCGACCACACACCGCTCGACGACGACGTCGCCGAGCGTATCGATCTCGCGTCGGACATCCTGGCCGGACGCCGAACCGCGGTCCTGACCGGCGCCGGCATCTCCACCGACTCGGGCATTCCCGACTACCGCAGCCCGGGGTCGCCGCCGCGCACGCCGATGACCCTGGAGATGTTCCTGTCCTCCCCCGAGTTCCGGCGGCACTACTGGGCACGCAACCACGTCGGCTGGCGCCACATGGACGCCGCCCTCCCCAACCCGGCACACCTCGCACTCACCGGCCTGCAGGACCAGGGCCGGGTGTCCGCGGTGATCACCCAGAACGTCGACATGCTGCACACCAAGGCCGGGACGAGGGGCGTGCTGGAGCTGCACGGCTGCTACGGCCGCGTGCGCTGCCTGCGGTGTGACTGGCGGATCTCCCGGCACCGTCTCGCGCAACAGCTCGAGGAGATCAACACCGGATTCGCCGAACGCGTGGCTGGGCGTGGGGCCATCGAGGTGGCGCCAGACGCCGACGCGATGCTCGCCGACACCACGGACTTCCGGATGATCGACTGCCCGCACTGCGGCGGCATCCTCAAACCCGACATCGTCTACTTCGGCGAGACGGTTCCCAAACCTCTTGTCGAGCAATCATTCTCGGCGGTTGACGAGGCGGATGCCCTACTCGTGGTCGGATCGTCGCTGACGGTCATGTCGGGCCTTCGGTTCGCTCGGAGGGCGCATCGCGCCGGCAAACCGTTGATCATCGTCAATCGCGGCCACACCCGCGCCGACGAGCTGGCATCGCTCAAGATCGACCACCGGGCCGGGGTGGTGCTACCGGCGCTCGCGAACCGCTAGGTCCGCGAGCGGGCAACGCTCAGCGCGAGACGACGACGAGGTCGTCGGCGTGCACCACGGGACGCTGCAGTTCGGGCGGGAGTTCGTCGGTCTGACGGCCGATCATCGACGTGATGTCGTCGAAGTCATAGGATGCCACCCCGCGCGCCTTCACGACGCCCCGCTGGTCCACCAGCTCGACGACGTCGCCGTCGAAGAACCGGCCCTCGACGCCGACCACGCCGGCTGCGAGAAGCGAACGGCGCCTGCGGGATACGGCTGCCACCGCACCGTCGTCGAGGACGATCCTCCCCCGCGCGTCGGCGGCGTGACGCACCCAGAAGCGACGTGCGGACAACCGCTCCTCGCGGGCAGCGAACACCGTGCCCACCGAGGCATCGGCCAGCGCCTGCGCGGCGGACGACGCGGCGGCGAGCAGAACCGGGACACCGGCGTCCGCGGACAGACGGGCCGCGGCGAGCTTCGAGGCCATCCCGCCGGTGCCGAGCGTTCCCCCGGATCCGGCGATGACGCCGTCGAGGTCCTCGGGCCCGTTCACCTCAGGGATCAGACGCGCCCGCCGACCGTCCACGCCGACCTTGCGCGGGTCGCCGTCGTACAGGCCGTCGACGTCGGAGAGGAGCACCAGGGCGTCCGCCCCGCTGAGGTGGGCGACGAGCGCGGCGAGCCGGTCGTTGTCGCCGAACCGGATCTCGTTGGTCGCGACCGTGTCGTTCTCGTTGACCACGGCAACCGCACCGAGCGACCGCAGACGGTCAAGTGTGCGTTGGGCATTGGCGTGATGCGAGCGGTTCGAGATGTCGTCGGCGGTCAGCAGGACCTGCCCGACGGTGCGACCGTACCGAGCGAAGGAAGTACCCCATGCGTGCGCCAGGGCGAGCTGTCCGACGCTGGCCGCGGCCTGCTTGGTGGCGAGGTCGGTCGGACGCTTCTTGAGACCGAGCGGGGCGATGCCCGCGCCGATCGCACCCGACGACACGACGATGACGTCGGAGCCGGCGCGCATCCGCGCCTCGAGCGCGTCCGCCAGGGCGTCGAGCCGGTCCCGGTCGAGTCCCTCGGCCAGGTCGGTCAGCGCCGACGAGCCGATCTTCACCACCACGCTGCGCGCGTGCGCGATCTGTTCCCGCACGCCGCGCACCTCGATGCCGACCTTCGCGGTCACGACTGGTCCTGCTCTCCGTCCTCGACGGGCAGTCCGCGCCGCAACCGGCGGGCCTGCTTGCGTTCGGCGGCACCCACACGGTCGTTGCGGTCGAGTCGGATGTCGGTGCCACGCCCGGTGACCGGGACGTCGTCGCCCATCGGCGTGCTCGGCTCCCAGTCGAAGGTGACCGCACCTATGGTGACCGGGGCGCCGGGTTCGGCACCCATCTTCACCAGTTCGTCCTCGACGCCGAGGCGGTTGAGACGATCGGCCAGGTAACCGACGGCCTCGTCGTTGTCGAACTGCGTCTGGGCGATCCAGCGCTCCGGCCGCGTGCCGTAGACGATGAAGCCGCCCTCGATCTCGGGGTCGCGGACGATGGTGAAACCGGTGTCGTCGACGGCCTTCGGACGGATGATCGCCCGGCGAGGTGTCTTGGCGGGCTGGGCTTCCCGGTACTCGCGGACCATCTTCGCCAGCGCGAAGGTCAGTTCCCGCAGACCCTCGTGGGCCACTGCCGAGATCCGGAACACGGGCCAACCGCGTTCGGCGAGTTCGGGTTCCACGAGATCGGCGAGTTCGGCGGCGTCGGGGACGTCCACCTTGTTGAGGATCACCACACGCGGCCGCTCGGCCAGGTCACCGAGACCGTGATCGGCGTCGAGTGCCGGCTTGTAGGCGGCGAGTTCGGCTTCGAGGGCGTCGATGTCGGACACCGGGTCGCGTCCGGGCTCGAGGGTCGCGCAGTCGACGACGTGCGCGAGGACAGCACACCGCTCGAGATGGCGCAGGAACTCCAGGCCGAGACCACGACCGGTCGAGGCGCCCGGGATCAGACCCGGCACATCGGCGATGGTGAACACGTCACCGGCGGTCTGGACCACACCGAGGTTCGGCACGAGCGTGGTGAACGGGTAGTCGGCGATCTTCGGCTTGGCCGCCGACAGCACCGACACCAGCGACGACTTGCCCGCCGACGGGAAGCCGACGAGGCCGACGTCGGCCACCGACTTCAGCTCGAGGACGAGCGAACGCTGCTGGCCCTCCTCACCCAGGAGTGCGAACCCGGGAGCCTTACGGGCTTTCGACGCGAGCGAGGCGTTGCCGAGACCACCGCGGCCACCCTGAGCGGCTTCGAAGGTCGTACCGGTGCCGACGAGGTCGGCGAGGATCGTGCCGTTCTCGTCGAGGACGACCGTACCGTCGGGCACGTTGAGGACCAGGTCCTCACCCATGGCACCGTCGCGGTTGTCACCGGCGCCGGGCTTGCCGTTGCCCGCCTTGGCATGCGGACGGAAGTGGAAATCGAGCAGGGTGTGCACCTGCGGGTCGACGACGAGTCGCACCGACCCGCCGTTACCGCCGTTGCCGCCGTCCGGGCCGCCGAGAGGTTTGAACTTCTCCCGGTGAACCGAGGCGCAACCGTGGCCACCGTTGCCCGCCGCGACGTGAATGGTCACGCGGTCGACGAACCGTGACATCGAATCCTTCTTCCGTCAAAAAAGAACAGAGCGGGCCGGGTACGTGATGACCCTGCCCGCCCTGCGAAAAGGCTTGTCGTGCCGGAGTGCTCGGGTCAGACCTGAGCGGTTTCCGGGACGATGTTGACCGTCTTGCGGCCACGCTTGCTGCCGAACTCCACCGCGCCCGCGGCGAGCGCGAACAGGGTGTCGTCGCCACCGCGACCGACGTTCACGCCGGGGTGGAACTTGGTGCCACGCTGACGAACGAGGATCTCTCCTGCGCTCACCTGCTGGCCACCGAAGCGCTTCACGCCGAGTCGCTGGGCATTGGAATCGCGACCGTTGCGGGAGCTGGATGCGCCCTTCTTATGTGCCATGTGTCAGTCCTCCTGAGGTCTTCGCGAAGCTTGTCGAACTACTTGATGCCGGTGACCTTCAGGACCGTCAGCTTCTGACGGTGACCCTGGCGCTTGTGGTAGCCGGTCTTGTTCTTGAACTTGTGAATGCGGATCTTGGGGCCCTTGACGTGCTCCACGACCTCGCCGGTGACCGAGATCTTGGCCAGCTTGTCGGCGTCGGTGGTCAGGTTCGATCCGTCGACGACAAGCGCGACCGGCAGGCTCACCGTGGCGCCGATCTCTCCGTCGATCTTCTCGACCTTGACAATGTCGCCCTCAGCGACCTTGTACTGCTTACCGCCGGTCTTGACGATCGCGTACGTTGCCATCGAAGTTCTTCCTCTTACTCGTCTGGTCGGGCCCTTCGCCAGCGCCGAGGCGCTCTCGAAGGCGTTCGTTGTGTGCATGCCGGTGCGGGCCGCAGTCGACCCAGTCAGCTGACCGGGAGTGGCTGTAGATCACACCAGAGGGCCTGCCACGGGATTCGCGCCGCTGCCGGTGCACGTGGCACGCAGAACAGCGCAGACCCTCCGCGGGAGGCGACTTTCCAAGGTTACGGGAACGGCGGCGGCCGGGTCAAACTCGCCCCGCCGGTCCCTCACCTCGGACCTCAGCTTTCTGCCGGCGGCGGTCCGGCGGGCCTGCCCGCCGTCCGCTTCCGTGGGCGTCGACGCACCGCAACCACCGGCTCTCCCGTGGAGACGGGACCGAAGGTGGTCTTGGGCGCTTCCGGAGCCGCGTCCACGGCCGTCATCACCACGTTCTCCGGTGCGGTCGTCGTCTGCGCCGGACGCCGGACCACCCGTCGGCGACGCTTCGCCGCAGGCGCCTGGCCGTCGGTCGACGCGGCCGGTTCCGCAGCCTCGGCGGGTTCTTCCACCTTGGTGGGTTCGTCGGCCTTGGTGGGTTCGTCAGCCCTGGTGGGTTCCTGGGCCTGCGCTGGCTCCGTCTCCGGCGGGGTCTCGGCGGCAGTCGCGACAGCCTGCTCGACCTCGACGTGCTCACCCTCGTGGTGCTCGCCCTCGGGATGTTCGTCGTCGTGGTGATTCGCGGCCATCGCCCGGAACAACGGGTGCTCGGCGGCGGGCTTGTGCGGCGGGATCGCCGGAGGAGCCGCCTTGGGCGCCGCCACCTCGGCGGGGGCCTCCGACTTCTTCTTGCCGCGGCGCGAACGCTTGGAGCCCGCGCCGTCCGACTTCGCCGAATCGTCGCCGCGCACCTCGACCGGATTCGCGTGCACGATGAGTCCACGCCCGCCACACGAGGTGCACGGGGTCGAGAATGCTTCGAGCAGACCGGTTCCGAGACGCTTGCGGGTCATCTGGACCAGGCCGAGCGAGGTCACCTCGGACACCTGGTGACGGGTGCGGTCCCGCGCCAGCGCCTCGGTGAGTCGACGCAGCACCAGGTCCCGGTTCGACTCGAGGACCATGTCGATGAAGTCGACGATGATCATGCCGCCGATGTCGCGCAGACGCATCTGCCGCACGATCTCCTCGGCCGCCTCGAGGTTGTTACGGGTGACCGTCTCCTCGAGGTTTCCGCCCGAACCGGTGAACTTGCCGGTGTTGACGTCAACGACCGTCATCGCCTCGGTGTGCTCGATGATCAGCGTGCCGCCCGAGGGCAGCCACACCTTGCGGTCGAGCGCCTTCGCGAGCTGCTCGTCGATGCGGTGGACCACAAACGAGTCCGGGGCATCCGCATGCGGCTTGCTGAACTTCTCCACCCGCTCCATGAGGTCGGGCGCAACCGAGCTGACGTAGCCCTCGACGAGGTTCCACGCCTTGTCGCCCTCGACGACGAGCTTCTTGAAATCCTCGTTGAACAGGTCGCGAACCACGCGGACCAGCAGGTCGGGCTCCTCGTAGAGGGCCTTCGGCGCGCCGGAGCCGGACTTCTTGACGCTCTCGACCGACTCCTCGATCGACTTCCACTTCGCCTCGAGGCGGGCGATGTCGGCACCGAGCTCCTCGGCGCTCACTCCCTCGGAGGCGGTGCGGATGATCACGCCGGCGTCCTCGGGGACCAGCTTCGACAGGATCTGCTTGAGACGCTTGCGCTCGACGTCGGGCAGCTTGCGGCTGATACCGGTCGACGACCCGCCGGGCACGTAGACGAGGTACCGGCCGGCCAGCGAGATCTGCGTGGTCAGGCGGGCACCCTTGTGTCCCACCGGGTCCTTGCTGACCTGTACAAGCACGTGGTCGCCGGGCTTGAGCGCCTGCTCGATCTTCCGCGAGCCGCCGTCGAGTCCGGCGGCGTCCCAGTTGACCTCGCCGGCGTACAACACGCCGTTGCGACCGCGACCGATGTCGACGAAGGCCGCCTCCATGCCGGGCAGCACGTTCTGGACGCGGCCGAGGTAGATGTTGCCGACCATCGACGACGACGTCGCCGTGGTGACGAAGTGTTCGACGAGGACACCGTCCTCGAGGACCGCGACCTGGGTGTAGTCCTCCACCGCGGCATGGTCGTGGCCGTCGCTGTCGGTGATGCTGCTGTTGGCGCTGCGCTCGCGCACCACCATCACGCGGTCCACGGCCTCACGACGGGCCAGGAACTCCGACTCGGTCAGGATCGGCGGACGCCGGCGACCGGCGTCGCGGCCGTCGCGGCGGCGCTGACGCTTGGCCTCGAGTCGCGTCGAACCGGAGATGCCCTGCACCTCGTCGCGCGCCCGCTTGCTGCGGGGTTCACGCTCGTGGACGACGGTGTTCGGCGGATCGTCCGGCGAACCCTCGTCGGGCTCTCCCCCGCCCTTGCGGCGGCGACGCCGACGCCGGCGGCGGGTCGAGGACGCCTCACCCGAATCGTCACCGGACTCGTCGTCGTTGTCGTCCGAGTCGTCATCGGAATCGTCGTCCTTCGACTCGCCCTTCGACGAGTCGTCGGAGGCAGAGTCCTTGCGGTCGGCCTCCTCCGAGGTGTCCGACCCCGACCGACGACGGCGTCGGCGGCGAGAAGTCGGCTCGTCCGACTTCGAATCGTCTGCAGCCTCGTCCGTCGTCGTCTCGCCGGACTCGGTCGAGGAGTCGACGTCGGGGGTCGTGTCCTCGGCCTTGTCGTCGGTGTCGTCGGTGTCGTCGTCGTCCGAGGCATCGCCCGACTCGCCGTCACCGCCCTGGTCACCGCGACCGCGGCCGCGACCACGACGTCCGCGACGCCGACGACGGCTACGACCCGATCCCGAGTCGTCGGTGTCGGAGTTGTCACCGCTCTCGGAGTCGGAGCTGTCGGTGTTCTCCGCGCCGGTCTCGTCGGAGACATCCGAGTCGACGGTCTCCGCTTCGGGAGCCTTCGTCTCGGCAATCTTCGTCTCGGCAACCTTCGTCTCGGGTGCCTTGGCTTCCTGAGTCGTCGCGCCGGAATCGGCGTCGGTGGACGACGCTACCTCCGGCTTGTCCGAGTCGTCGGCCTTCGCGGGCTTGTCGACCTGCTCGGTCTTCTCCGCCTGCTTGGCCGCGCGGGTTGCCTTCGGCTTGTCGGCCGGGGCCTGCGGCTGCAGGAACAACGGCTGGGTGCCGTAGGACGCGTCGGACTCGGCGGCGGGCGTGGCAACCGGCTCGTCGTATCGCGTCGAGGCGGCCGAGAACAGGCTCGGCGGTTCGTCGGCCTTCGGGGCCTCCGCCTCGGGGGCGGGCTCCTGGGCGGCCGGTTCCTCGGCGACCGGTTCTGCCGTCGTCGCGGCTACGTCGGCTGCCGCCTCGGGGGCGACCTCCTCGGCGGCGGCCGGCGTCACGCCAGGCTCGTCCGCATCGACGTTCGCCCGCACCCGTTCGGCCACGGCCTGCGCCAACTCACGGTCGACGCTCGATTGGGGGCTGCGTGTCTGCACCCCGAGATTGGCCAGGTGCGCAAGCACCTGCCGACTCGTCAGCCCCAGGAAGCGGGCCAGTGCGTGCACACGAAGTTTGCTGGGAAATTCTTCCACCGGTTCTGGCGCTGCGTTCGCGTCAGCCGGTGACCCGTTGTCGGTCACTCAGTCTCCTCGAACCCCCGGGCGCGTCGGGCTGACGCGGCCACGCGAGGGTCTGCTCTGTGTCCCGGTCCACGTATGGCCGGTGTTGTGTGGTCTGCGCGTCATCACGCTGAGCCGAGTGTCGGTTCAGCAGAGAACGCTCTTGCTGTGTCGATGACCGCATCCCGGGCGCCTTCCACGACACCGGGCACAGGGCGAAGCCTGAGTGTTCGGCTGCTGGCAGCAGTACGAACCTCGGCGGGGTCAGCTGTGGTTGTGGGCGTCGCGGTGCGAGACTGCCGCACCGCGACGCGCCGAACCAAGGCGCGTCATCCGGCCATCGTCGACAAAGTGTGTCGGCGATAACCCTGCAAGTATCCCACACGGGGGTCGGATGACCGCAAAGTATGCGCGTTTGACACGCGCGTCGAACCGAGTCGAACCGAGGTGACCCCGGTCAGCCAGCGAGTTCGGGGAACCAGATGGCGATCTCACGCTCGGCCGATTCCGGGGAGTCCGAGCCGTGGACCAGGTTGTACTGCGTGTTCAGGGCGAGGTCGCCGCGGATGGTGCCGGGCACTGCCTTCTCCACGGGATCGGTGCCGCCGGCGATCTGGCGGAAGGCCGCGATGGCGCGCGGACCCTCCAGGACGGCGGCGACCAGCGGACCGGAGGTGATGAACTCCAGCAGCGAGGGGAAGAAGGGCTTGTCCGCGTGTTCGGCGTAGTGGCCGCGGGCGACCTCGTCGCTTGCGGTCTTGAGCTCGAGAGCGACGAGGGTGAGCCCCTTGCGCTCGATACGGCTGATGATGTCGCCGACGAGCGAGCGTTCGACGCCGTCCGGCTTGATGAGTACGAGAGTGCGTTCAGTCACGACTGACACCTTATCGACCGGCCGGAGGATTCCGACGGTCAGGAGCAGTACTCACCGGCGACCGGGAAGAACCCGTAGTTGAACAGGCTGCCGGAGCGCGCCTGCGGGTCGACGACGATCTGCAGACACCCACCGGGTGACGCGAGCGCACCGGCGAGAGCGAGGTCGAACTGTTGCGCCAGAGCGAGATTCGCCGGACGGTACTGGGCGGGCACCGGCATGGTCGCGATGGCCTCAGGCGCCTTCATCCCCGCTGCGCGCTTGGTGATGGCATGGGTCGCGACGTAGCTGAACTCACCCTGCGAGACGGGGACCGGCGCGCCTGCCTCGGGCACCGCGAACGCCTCGAGCGCCGGGGGCGTCTGCTGGGGCGCGGGTTCCGCCGACGCGACGGCGGGAGCGCTCAGCGCGAAGGCGGCCGCCCCGAGCAGCGCCGTTCCGGCCGTGCGGCCGAGACGGGCGGAGGTGCGGGGGCGATCGATACCGGCGGGTGTCCGGGAAAACAGGAACTGCACGTACGTCCTCACGTTGGATGGCGCTGCGATTGCGGGTCGCGATGAAAAGGAAGCCGGGCGGGAACCGGTCCGCTCCCCCTCGGCTTGCGCCATTGTTGCAGCAACTCCCGCAGTCCGCTCCGCTTCGCCGATAACGGTCCGGCCACAGGTCTTGCGACCACCAAACCGTGGTCTCCGACAGCGTTGACCACCCAGGTGGGGGCCGGTCAGTCGATCGGTTCCTGACCGGGGAGCATGCCCATTTCGACGCGCTTCTCCACATCCCGCTTGATGTAGACGATGTAGAGCCAAACCGACCCGAAGACCACGCCGACCGCGGCGATGGACCAATGGAAGACACCACCGGCGATCACCGCCACCTGTAGGGCGAGGTCGAGTTTGAGCGCATACGGGCGGCCCTGCATCCCGGCGGCCACGATCATCGCGAGCACGAGGAGGATCAGGTATCCGCCGGACACCCAGGTCAGACCGCCGCCGAGACGCCAGACGATGGGGAACGCCAGGATGACGACGATGACCTCGAGGATCATCGTCCCGGCCATCACCCCGCGCAGGCCCTTCCACGGGTCGTTGGCGGGTGGGGTGTACCGGGTCATGAGGGTTCCTTACCGAACAGGGTGCGCGCGGCACCGGCGGTCACGACCGAGCCGGTGATGACGACGCCCGCACCCGAGACTCGTTGGCCCTCGGCTTCCTCCGCGAGGGCGATGGCTTCTTCGACGGCGTCGGGCAGGAACGGCTGGACGACGACCCGTTCCTCGCCGAACACCTCGGTCGCGTACTCCGCGAGCGTCTCGGCGTCGAGGGCACGCGGCGAACCGTTGTTGGTGACGACGACGGTGTCGAGCACCGGCTCGAGCGCCTCGAGCAGTCCCCGTGCGTCCTTGTCACCGAGCACGCCGACCACGCCGATGAGGCGCCGGAAGTCGAACTCCTCGGCCAGCGCCTGGGCCAGTGCGTTCGCGCCGTGCGGATTGTGCGCGGCGTCGGCGAAGACCGTCGGCGCGCTGCGGAGCCGCTCGAGGCGGCCGGGATTACCGACCGTGGCGAATCCGCTCCGGATCGCGTCGATGTCGAGCTGACGGTCCTGACCGGCACCGAAGAACGCCTCGACCGCGGCGAGCGCCAGCGACGCGTTGGCGGCCTGATGCGCACCGTGCAGCGGGAGGAACACCTCGTCGTAGACGCCGCCCAACCCCTGAATCGTGAGCATCTGGCCACCGACGGCGGTGGCCGATCCGAGGACCGCGAACTCCGAACCCTGACGGGCCACGACCGTGCCCGCATCGACCGCCGCGCGCAGCAGCACCTCCATGACCTCGGGGTTCTGCTCGGCGATGATCGTGACCGGGTCGACGGCACCGACGGCATCCGGCTCACCGGGCTTGATGATGCCGGCCTTCTCCCCCGCGATGGCGGAGAGCGTGTCACCGAGATAGTCGGCGTGGTCCATGGCGATCGGCGTGATGACCGAGACGATGCCGTCGATGACGTTGGTGGCGTCCCAGCGTCCGCCCATGCCGGTCTCGACCACCGCGACGTCGACCGGCGCCTCGGCGAACACCGCATAGGCCATCGCGGTCAGCACCTCGAACTTGCTCATGCGCGGCCCGCCGGCCGCGGTCGAGCTGTCGTCGACCATCGTGATGTACGGCTCGAGCTCGCGGTAGGTGTCGATGTAGGTCCGGGCACGAATCGGCTTGCCGTCCACCGAGATCCGCTCGGTGACGCGCTGGAGGTGCGGGCTGGTGATGCGTCCGGTCCGCCGGTGCAGCGCGGTCATCAGCGCATCGATCATCCGCGTCACCGACGTCTTGCCGTTGGTGCCCGCGACGTGGATCGCCGGATAACTGTGCTGCGGCGAGCCGAGCAGATCCATGAGCGCCGCGATACGTGTCAGCGACGGTTCGATCCTGGTCTCGGGCCAGCGGGTGTCGAGTTCGGCCTCGACCTCGGCGAGTTCGGCGAGATCGTCGGCGCTGTCGTGGACGGTCAGCGGTGGGCGGTCGGTCTCGGCGTCCGCCGCCCGCTCCTCCGAGTCGAGCAGTTCCGACAATCCCAGCGGATCCTCGCCGACGACGGCGGGATCCTCTTCGGGGAAGCCGGTCTCGTCGCTCACGCGCCGCCGGCCAGACTCGCCAGTTTCGCGTTCAGACGCCCGACCTCTTCGGTCGCGATCCGCTGGCGATCACGGATCTTGCTGACCACGTGGTCGGGGGCCTTGGACAGGAACTGCTCGTTGCCGAGCTTGGCCGAGGTGGTCGCCAGCTCCTTCTCGGCGACCGCCAGGTCCTTGGTGAGACGCTTCCGCTCGGCCTCGACGTCCACGGTTCCCGACGTGTCGATCGCGACGGTGACGGTCGCGACGGACAGCCGGACCTCGATGGTCGCGGTGGCCCCGAAGCCGGGCCCGGCGGGATCGAGACGTGCCAGCGACTGCACATAGGGCAGCAGCGGCTCGATGCCCGACTCCCCCAGTCCGTCGAACTGTGCGGCCACCCGCTGACCGGGGCGGAGTCCCTGGTCGCTGCGGAAGCGGCGGACCTCGGTGATGAGTCGCTGCAGGTCGGCGACACGGGCCGCCGAATCGGCGGACCAGTCCTGCCCGGACGGCGTCGGCCACTCGGCGATCACCAGCGACTCGCCCCCGGTGAGCGTCTTCCAGAGCACCTCGGTGACGAACGGCATCACCGGCGACAGCGCCCGCAGCAGCGGCTCGAGGACCGCGCCGAGCACGATGGAGGTCGTCTCCGAACGCTTCTCGTCGTTCTCGGCGAACTGGACCTTGGCCAGCTCGAGGTACCAGTCGCACACCTCGTCCCAGGCGAAGTGGTAGAGCGACTCGCACGCCTTGGAGAACTCGTAGGACTCGAAACCGGCGTCGACCTCGGCGAGCACCTCGCCGAGGCGCCGGAGAATCCAGCGGTCGGCGTCGGTCAGTGCCTCCGCGGCGGGCAGCTCGGCAACCTTGGCGCCGTTCATCAGCGCGAACTTCGTCGCGTTGTACAGCTTGGTCGCGAAGTTCCGCGACGACTGGGCATGGTCCTCGCCCACCGAGATGTCGGCACCCGGGTTGGCGCCGCGCGCCAGCGTGAAGCGCAGTGCGTCCGCGCCGAAGCGCTCCACCCAGTCGAGTGGGTCGATGCCGTTGCCCTTCGACTTCGACATCTTGCGGCCGTGCTCGTCGCGGACCAAGCCGTGGAGGAACAGGTTGTGGAACGGGATCTCGCGGCCCGGGCCCAGGTCCTTGCCGACGTAGGTGCCGAACATCATCATCCGCGCCACCCAGAAGAACAGGATGTCGTATCCGGTGACGAGAACCGAAGTGGGATAGAACTTCTCGAGATCGTCGGTCTCATCCGGCCAGCCCATCGTGGAGAACGGCCACAGGCCCGAGGAGAACCAGGTGTCGAGGACGTCGGTCTCCTGGACGTAACCCTCCGGCGCCTTCTCGTCGGGTCCGACGCAGACGACCTCGCCGTCGGGGCCGTACCAGATCGGGATGCGATGGCCCCACCACAGCTGCCGCGAGATGCACCAGTCGTGCATGTCGTCGACCCAACCGAACCAGCGCGGCTCCATCGACTTCGGATGGATCACGGTCGAGCCGTCTCGGACGGCGTCGCCGGCGGACTTCGCCAGCGACGAGACGTCGACCCACCACTGCATCGACAGGCGCGGTTCGATCGGCTCACCGGTGCGCTCGGAGTGTCCGACGCTGTGCAGATACGGGCGCACCTCCTTGACGATGCGGCCCTGCTCGGCGAGCGCCTCGCGGACCTTGACGCGCGCCTCGAAACGGTCCATTCCGTCGAATTGCGTTCCGGTGTCGGCGATCCGGGCCGATTCGTCCATGATCGTCGGCATCGGCAGGTTGTGCCGCTGGCCGAGCGCGAAGTCGTTGGGGTCGTGCGCCGGGGTGATCTTGACTGCGCCGCTGCCGAATTCGGGGTCGACGTAGTCGTCGGCGACGATCGGGATGTTCCGGTCGAGGAACGGGTGCGGCAGTTCGGTGCCGATCAGGTGCCTGTACCGCTCGTCGTCGGGGTGCACGGCGATCGCGGTGTCGCCGAGCATGGTCTCCAGACGCGTCGTGGCGACCACGATGTGGGGTTCGGAGTCGTCGAGCGAGCCGTAACGGAAGCTGACGAGTTCGCCCTCGACGTCGGCGTAGCTGACCTCGATGTCGCTGACCGCCGTCTTGAGGACCGGCGACCAGTTGACCAGGCGCTCCGCCTGATAGATCAACCCGTCGTCGAACATCTTCTTGAAGACCGTGTGCACCGCACGCGACAGACCCTCGTCCATCGTGAAGCGCTCGCGCGACCAGTCGACGCTGTCGCCGAGCCGGCGCATCTGTTCACCGATGTTGCCGCCGATCTCGGCCTTCTCGGCCCAGACGCGCTCGATGAAGGCCTCGCGGCCGAGGTCGTCGCGGGTCTTGCCCTCGGCGGCCAGCTTGCGCTCGACCATCGTCTGCATGGCGATCGCGGCATGGTCCATGCCGGGCAGCCACAGCACCTCGTAGCCCTGCATCCGGCGACGACGCGACAACGCGTCCATGAGGACGTGCTCGTAGGCGTGACCCATGTGCAGCGACCCGTTGACATTGGGCGGCGGGATCACGATCGAGAACGGGGGCTTGTCACTCTTCGCGTCGGCGGTGAAGTAGCCGGCATCGACCCAGCCCTGGTAGAGCGTCGCCTCTTGCTGGGCGGGGTCCCAGGATTTCGGCAACTCGTTCTCGGGCGGCGCGGATGTCGGGTCGAGTGATGTCACGGCCGCCATTCTATGTTTCCGCCGGGTGTGACCTCGCCCCGGTCCTCACTCGCGGACGGGTTCATGCGGTCTCGGCCTGAAGTGCCGGACCGAGGAGGAGTCCGCCGTCGATGACGTACTCCGCCCCCGTGATGAACGACGCCTCCGGCGACGTGAGGAACAGCAGGAGCCGGGTCACGTCGACCGGCTCGCCGAGCCGATACGCCACGGCAACGCCGCGGACGCCCACCGGCGACTGAACTCCTCGGCCGGCGTTCAACTGCGCTCAGCCCGTCGTCACACGCAGACGATGCAGGTCCTCGGGCGCGTTCACGTTCACGAGCCACTCGGGGTCGGACACGCCCACGCGGTGAGTGTTGAGTGCCTCGACCGCACCGAGCATCCGGCGCTCACCACCGGCCACCAGATCGGCGATCACCGGTCCCGCGTCGGTCCGGTAGATCCCGGCCATCGGGTGGTCGCGCTGCGCGTCGCGCGCGATCACCGCCTGAGTGGAGTCGGTGAGCCCCAGTCGGAGTTCGTCGATGAGCTCGGGCGCGATCAGCGGCATGTCGGTGGCGCACACGAAAGCGAGGTCGGCGCCGTCGGCCGCGGCCTTGGCCAGGCCTGCCACCAGCCCGCCCAGCGGGCCGGCCCCTTCCTGCTCATCGGTCACCCAGTGCACCCTGGACCGGTCGATGCCGGGTGCCGCGCGGTCCCGGATGTCGTCGATGCCGCGGAACGCCGCCGACGTCGCACCGGCCACGACGAGCACCGGATCGCACCGTTGCGCGACGACCCGCACCACGCGGGCGAGCATCGGCTCACCCTCCCAGTCCAGTGCCGCCTTGTCGCTGCCCATCCGCCGCGAACGCCCGCCGGCCAGAACGATCGCCGCCAGTTTCGAACCGTCTGATCCCGTGTCTTGAGTCACAACACCCAGTGTGCGTGATCCATCACCTCGACGAGGCAAGATGGACATCATGAGCCATACCCCCGATGGTGGCCCCCGCGTCGACGAGCCCACCGATGTCCACCGCAAGCATGTGAAGACCTGGGCCGCCGGCGTACCCGCGGTGGCCGTGGCGCTCAAGCGCGGACTCGAGCAGATGGGCCCGGTGCGGACCGCGCAGACGCTCGTCAAACTCAACCAGCGCGACGGATTCGACTGTCCCGGCTGCGCCTGGCCGGAGACCCCCGGCCACCGCAAACACGCCGAGTTCTGCGAGAACGGCGCGAAGGCCGTCGCCGAGGAGGCCACCAAGCGCTCGGTGACCCCCGAGTTCTTCGCCGCCCACAGCGTCGAGGACCTCGCCACCCGCAGCGGCTACTGGCTCTCGCAGCAGGGCCGGCTGGCGCATCCGATGTATCTCGCCCCCGGCGACACCCACTACCGCCCGGTGAGCTGGGACGACGCCAACCGCATCATCGCCGACGAGTTCGCCGCGATGGCCTCCCCCGACGAGGCCGTCTTCTACACCTCCGGGCGGACCAGCAACGAGGCCGCCTTCGTCTACCAGCTGCTCGCACGCAGCCTCGGGACCAACAACCTCCCCGACTGCTCGAACATGTGCCACGAATCGTCGGGCGCCGCGCTCGGTACGTCCATCGGCATCGGCAAGGGGTCGGTGACCGTTCCCGACCTCGAGGCCGCCGACCTCATCCTCATCGCCGGCCAGAATCCCGGCACCAACCATCCACGGATGCTGGCCACCCTCGAGAAGGCCAAGAACAACGGGGCGCGGATCGTCGCGATCAACCCGCTGCCCGAGGCGGGCCTGATGCGGTTCAAGGACCCGCAGAAGATCGGCGGCGTCATCGGTGAGGGCACCAAACTCGCCGACGACTTCCTCCAGGTCCGGCTCGGCTCGGACATGGCCCTGTTCCGGGGCGTCGCCCGACTGCTACGCGACGCCGAGCAGGCGAACCCCGGCACCGTCTTCGACCACGAGTTCCTCACCGGGTCGTGCGCCGGCACCGAGGACTACCTCGCCCTGCTCGACGACGTCGACATCGACGAGGTCGCCGCCATCACGGGACTGACGAGAGCCCAGATCGTCGACCTCGCCGACGCCGTACGTACCTCGCAGCGCATCGTGCTGTGCTGGGCGATGGGACTCACCCAGCACCGTCACGCGGTCGCGACGATCGCCGAGGGCACCAATGTGCTGTTGCTGCGCGGCATGATCGGCAAGGTCGGGGCCGGACTGTGCCCGGTGCGAGGCCATTCCAACGTCCAGGGCGACCGCACGATGGGCATCTTCGAGAAGATGCCCGAATCCTTCCTCGCCGCACAGGATGCCGAGTTCGGGATCGTCAGCCCGCGCGAGCACGGGTACGACACCGTCGCGGCGATCAACGCGATGGCCGCGGGCAAGGTGCGGGTCTTCATGGGGATGGGCGGCAACTTCGTCTCCGCCACCCCCGACACCGAGGCCACCGCAGACGCGCTGCGTCGCTGCGCCCTGACCGTGCAGGTGTCGACCAAGCTCAACGAATCGCATACCGTCACCGGTCGCGCGGCGCTCATCCTGCCGACGCTCGGACGGACCGACCGGGACGTCATCAACGGTGTGGCCCAACGTGTCTCGGTCGAGGACTCGATGTCGGTGGTGCACCTGTCCCGGGGCTCGCTGCCGCCGGTGTCGGCCGACCTGCGCAGCGAGGTCGCCATCGTCTGCGACCTGGCCACCGCCGCCCTCGGCGCCGATCATCCGGTTCCGTGGCAGGAACTCAAGGGGAACTACGACGCGATCCGCGATCGCATCGAACGGGTGATCCCGGGGTTCGAGGACTTCAACATCCGTGTCCGGCGCAGCGACGGTTTCGTCCTGCCGCATCCACCCCGCGACGACCGGACCTTCGACACCCCGAACGGCAAGGCCAACTTCGCGACGTATCCGCTCGAATGGGTGCACATCCCGGAGGGGCGTCTCATCCTGCAGACGCTGCGCAGCCACGATCAGTACAACACCACCGTCTACGGCCACGACGACCGCTACCGCGGGATCAAGGGCAACCGGCATGTGGTCATGGTCAGTCCCGCGGACCTCTCCGCACTCGGACTGCACGACGGCCAGCGCGTGGACATCGTGTCGGAGTTCGAGGGCGAGAACGGCCTCGAAGTGCGTCGCGTGCGCGGCTTCGAGATCGTCGCGTACGACACCCCGCAGGGCAACGCGGCCGCCTATTACCCGGAGACCAACCCGCTGGTGCCGCTGGGCTCGGTGGCGAAGGAATCCAACACCCCGGTGTCCAAGGCCGTGGTCATCCGGCTCGAACCGGCCTGACCCGCCGGACCTCAGGCGAGAGAACAGAATCCCCGCCCGGCGATCCGGGCGGGGATTCTCGTCGTCTACGAAGAGATCGCGTCAGGCGGTCTTGTCGCGGCGCTCGTCGTTGGAGGCCTTGCGCGGCACGATGGTCGGCAACACGTTGTCGCGCACCGTCTCACCGGTGACGACGACCTTCTCGACGTCGTCGCGGCTCGGGATGTCGTACATGACCGGCAGCAGTACCTCTTCCATGATGGCGCGCAGACCACGAGCACCGGTGCCGCGATGAATCGCCTGGTCGGCGACCGCCTCGAGGGCGTCCTGGGTGAACTCGAGTTCGACGTTGTCCATATCGAACAGGCGGGTGTACTGCTTCACCAGTGCGTTCTTCGGCTCCGACAGGATGCTCACCAGCGAGTCCTTGTCGAGGTTGGTGACCGAGGCGACGACCGGCAGACGGCCGATGAACTCGGGGATCAGCCCGAACTTGATCAGGTCCTCCGGCATGACGTCGGCAAACTGATCGGTGGTGTCGACCTCGTCCTTGCTCGCCACATCGTTGCCGAACCCCAAGCCGCGCTTGCCGATTCGCTCGGACACGATCTTCTCGAGACCCGCGAACGCACCCGCCACGATGAACAGCACGTTGGTGGTGTCGATCTGGATGAATTCCTGATGCGGGTGCTTGCGACCACCCTGCGGCGGCACCGATGCCTGAGTGCCCTCGAGGATCTTCAGCAGCGCCTGCTGCACGCCCTCACCGGACACGTCCCGAGTGATCGACGGGTTCTCGCTCTTGCGGGCGATCTTGTCGACCTCGTCGATGTAGATGATGCCGGTCTCGGCGCGCTTGACGTCGTAGTCGGCGGCCTGGATCAGCTTCAGCAGGATGTTCTCGACATCCTCACCCACGTAGCCGGCCTCGGTGAGGGCGGTGGCGTCGGCGATGGCGAACGGCACGTTCAGCATCTTGGCCAGCGTCTGCGCGAGGTACGTCTTGCCACAACCGGTCGGGCCGAGCATGAGGATGTTCGACTTCATCAGTTCGACGGTCTCACCCGTGCGGGAGTCCTTCTTCTCCCCCGCCTGGATGCGCTTGTAGTGGTTGTAGACGGCCACCGCGAGCGTGCGCTTGGCCGTGTCCTGACCGATGACGTACTTCTCGAGGAAGTCGCGGATCTCCGCGGGCTTCGGGAGTTCGTCGAGTTTCACGTCGCCGTTCTCGGCGAGCTCCTCCTCGATGATCTCGTTGCACAGGTCGATGCACTCATCGCAGATGTACACGCCTGGGCCGGCGATGAGCTTCTTCACCTGCTTCTGACTCTTCCCGCAGAAAGAGCACTTGAGCAGGTCGCCACCGTCTCCGATTCGTGCCATCTCGCGTAGTACCTACTTCCTCGTTGCCGGACTGTCGTCGTGGTCCGTCGCGTCGCGCGCAGTCGGGCACGGATGATCTGACGACCTCCGAATGCCCAGTAACCCGACGGTACCCGCGCACCGCTCGAACTTCGACCGATAAGGCCAAATGTCGCGACAGAAAATCCCCGCGACTTCTGTGCTGGTTGTGGGTTGTCGCTAGGACTTCTTCATCGACTTCTTGCGGTATTCGAAGACCTCGTCGATGATTCCGTATTCCTTGGCCGCGTGAGCGGTCAGGATGTTGTCGCGATCGGTGTCCTTGCGGATCTTCGCCTTGTCCTGGCCGGTGTGATTGGACAGGATCTCGTCGAGCCGGTCGCGGATGCGCTCGATCTCGGCGGCCTGGATCTCGAGGTCGGAGACCTGACCCTGGTAGGCACCGCCGGTGCGCGGCTGGTGGATCAGCACGGTCGCGTTCGGCAGGGCCGCACGCTTACCCGGGGTTCCACCGGCGAGCAGGATCGCCGCGGCCGAGGCCGCCTCGCCGAGGCACACGGTCACGATGTCGCAGTGGACGTACTGCATCGTGTCGTAGATGGCGAGCATGTCGGGCACGCTGCCGCCGGGCGAGTTGATGTACATGGTGATGTCGCGATCCGGGTCCTGCGATTCGAGGACGAGCAGCTGCGCCATCACATCGTTGGACACGACCTGGTCGATCGGCGTACCGACGAAGACGATGCGCTCCTCGAACAGCTTGGCGTACGGATCGTACTGGCGCTGACCGTTGGGGGTGTGCTCGATGAACGACGGCAGGATGTAGCGCGCCTCGATGTTCTTGAGCGCCAACGCCGACGCGGGGATACCGGCGGCGACCTCGGCGGGCATGCCGTCCAGGGAAAGGGAGTTGGTCATCTGTTGCTCCAAATGAGTAGGTGTGGCTCGAGGGTGGCTGGATCGCGCGATCGACCGGGTCACTGACCCGGACGCGAGATCACCTTGTCGACGAAGCCGTACTCCTTGGCCTCTTCTGCGGTGAACCACTTGTCGCGGTCGGCATCGGCCTCGATCTTCTCGAGCGGCTGACCGCTGAACTCGGCGTTGAGCTTGTTCATCTCTTTCTTGGTGAGCGCGAACTGCTCGGCCTGGATGGCGATGTCGGCCGCGGTGCCGCCGATACCCGCCGACGGCTGGTGCATCATGATCCGCGCGTGCGGCAGGGCATGGCGCTTGCCCTTGGTGCCGGCCGCGAGGAGGAACTGGCCCATGGATGCCGCCATGCCCATCGCGTAGGTGGCGACGTCGCACTCGGCGAGTTGCATGGTGTCGAAGATGGCCATGCCCGCGGTGACCGAGCCACCAGGCGAGTTGATGTAGAGGTGGATGTCCTTGGTGGGGTCCTCGGCGGCGAGCAGCAGGATCTGTGCGCACAGCCGGTTGGCGATGTCATCGTCGACCTGGGTGCCCAGGAAGATGATGCGTTCGCGCAGCAGACGCTCGAACACCGAATCGGTCAGGTTCAACCCAGCCACACCCGAACTCATCGAGGGTGTGTGGATGGTCGGCTCACTCACGGGTTCCTACCTTTGCCTTGTTGTCATGACCTGTGCGCGCCGTCTCGGGCGTCGCACATGTTCTCTTCTCTGATGGCGTCCTCACCGACACTAACCAATCCACACCCACCGGCACTCCCGAGGACACGTCTATTCGCTGAGAGCAGAACGGGTCGTCACAGTGAACGGCGAATGCAGAACGGTGCACCCGACGCCGATCGCCGGCCCCCGCGAACGGGGACCGGCGATCGGTGATGCGTGGTGAGGTTCCGGGTCGACTCAGTTGTCGGCGTCGGCCGCCTCGTCCGACTCGGCGTCCTCGTCGTTGCCGCCGAAGAACTCGGCGGTGTCGACGGTCGCGCCCTTGGTGTCGGTGACGGTGAACTCGCCGACGATGCCGGCCAGCGACTTGCCGCGACGGACGTCGGCGTAGACCGCGCCCACCTGATTGGCCTGTGTCAGCTGCTGGATGAACTCCTGAGGCTGCATGCCGTAGCGCTGCGCGGTGAAGATGATCTGCTGGGTCAGCTCGTCCTGGCTGACCTCGGTCTCCTGCTGATCGGCGATCGCGTCGAGGAGCAGCTGCTGCTTGACCGACTTCTCGGCCTCCTCGCGCGCCTCGGCGTCCCACTCCTCGCGGGTCTTGCCCTGCACCTCGAGGAACTTCGCGACCTGCTCGTCGTCGTGACCGAGAGCGTGGATGATCTGGTGCTGCTGACCCTCGATCTCCTCGGCGACGACCTTCTCCGGCAACGGGACCTCGACGGTCTCGATCAGCTTCTCGAGCACGGCGTCGCGGATCTTGTTGGCCTGCTCTAGCTTCGCCGACTGCTCGACGCGCTCGGCCAGGCTCGCACGCAGCTCCTCGACGGTGTCGAACTCGCTGGCCATCTGGGCGAACTCGTCGTCGACCTCGGGGAGCTCGCGCTCCTTGACCGACTGCACGGTGACCTTGACCAGTGCCTCTTCACCGGCGTGGTCGCCGGCGACGAGCTTGGTGGTGAACTCCTTGCTCTCGCCGGCCTTCAGGCCGATGAGGGCATCGTCGAGTCCGTCGATGAGCTGGCCGGAGCCGACCTCGTGGGACAGGCCCTCAGTGGTGGCCTCCTCGACGGGCTCGCCGTCGACGGTGGCCTCGAGGTCGATGGACACGAAGTCGCCGTTCTCGATGCCGCGCTCGACACCCTTGAGGGTGCCGAAGCGGGCGCGCAGGCCCTCGAGCTGCTCGTCGACCGCGGCCTCGTCGATCTCGATGGCGTCGACCTCGACCGAGAGGGTCGAGTAGTCGGGCAGGGTGATCTCCGGGCGGACGTCGACCTCGGCGGTGAAGGTGACGGATTCGCCGTACTTCAGCTCCGACAGATCGATCTCCGGCTGGCCGATGGCCTTGGTCTCGGTTTCGGCGACGGCCTCCGAGTACTTGGCGGGGATGGCGTCGTTGACGACCTGCGCCAGGACCGAGTCGCGACCGACGCGGGCCTCGATCAGCTTGGCGGGCGCCTTGCCCGGACGGAAGCCGGGGATCCGGATCTGCTGGGCCAACGACCGGTATGCCCGGTCGAAGTCTGCGGACAGCTCCTCGAACGGGACCTCGACATTGAGCTTCACTCGGGTCGGGGTGAGTTGCTCGACAGTGCTCTTCACGCCTACTGCTCCTTATATCTGCGGTGGTGATGAAAGTTCGGTTTCGGGTGGTGTGCCCCCGTGACCCACACGGTCACATCGACAAGTCGGGATGACAGGATTTGAACCTGCGACCCTCCGCTCCCAAAGCGGATGCGCTACCAAGCTGCGCCACATCCCGCGGTCCTGCGCACGCGGTGGAGGCCTCACGGCCGACCGCGCATCAGGGCCAACAGAAGATAGTACGTGGCGCCTGTTGCGACGCGACCAACGGGTGCCGGACGCACCGCCACCCATCCCGATTTCGAAATCCGGCGCGCCGCCATGTACAGTCACTCATCGCACGCGGGTGTAGCTCAATGGTAGAGCCCTAGTCTTCCAAACTAGCTACGCGGGTTCGATTCCCGTCACCCGCTCCACCGAAAACGGCCGAGCCCACGTCCTCAGATTACGGAGACACGGGCTCGGCCGTTTCTACTGACAATCGCCACCAAACGGGCAACATTGACCGCTATGTAGGCCCCAGGTTTCCAGTATGGGCCATGGCCAGGCGACCGTTTGCGCCTGGCCGCAACGTCACTCCGAACCACTCAATAAACGAACTCGCCGTACAACTCCGGAGGTACGTAAACCACCGGAGGCTGGGGCGCTGGCGCTAGACCGGAGGGTTCGTCACTATAGGGCGCGGGAATATCATCCCCAGGACCAGTACTGATCACGGGTGGCGGACACGGAGCTGTCTGCCCGTTGGCGATGGGCATCGTGCATGGTGCGTCGGCGCTCGCAAGTGCCGCGCCACCGAAAAGCCCGGCGGTGGCGGTGGCGACAGCGAACGTCAAGGTGGTCAAGGGTCGGTTCATTGCTCTCGGTCTTCCATTCGCAGACGTCAGCACCCCCCTCCGCGCGGAAATGTCTCCCGACCTGCGTGCACTCTCGTGCACGCGCCCTCTCCTTCCCGGGTGCCGACATATACGTTCCTCCGCCCGGCAGCCATGTTTGAGCAGTTCGCGAAGCCGAAACCCAGCTGTGACCCACGACACACTCGCGTAGGGTGGGTGCATGCCCTCTTCACACACGAAAACCCAGCGAAAGTGTCAGACCTGCGGCGCGCCGCTCTATATACGCAGGGACGTCACCGAATCCGAGACGGGACTCGAACGCGTCGACGTCATGCTCGTCTGTCGCGACGAGGCATGTGCGCAGCCCGTGCGACACGTGCGCACGGAGCACCCGCAACCTGCCTGATCCCCGACGCCCCAGTGGGACAACCGATCCTGTTGACATCGCCACAACTGGGGCGATGATGTACGCCAATGAGATGATCGGCGCAGTATGTCATCCGAGTGTGACTACCGTCACACGAGCTATGGTCGATGCGTTCACCACGGCTTTTGCCAGCTCGCACCCACCGTTCGCGATCGTGGCGCCGATGAGACGTCCGCACTCCTTGGCCGCTAGACAACGGTTGTGTAACGATGGATTAGCGCTTTCAGATGTAATGCGCGAGATATTCATCGAACCGAAGGTACGACTAGTGCAGACCAACAAAGTGCCGACCTCGCGGTCTCGTCGACGCTCCACTCGACGCCTCAGCGGGATCGTCGTCGGCGTCCTGGCCATGGCTCTCGCCCTCCCCGGCGTTGCGAACGCTGCACCCGTCACCGTGATCCCGGGCCTGCCGCCGGTCGAGATCCCCGTGATCCCCGGCCTGCCGACGCCGCCGGCACCGAGCACCCCGAAGGCCCCGGAGCCGCCGTCGAGCAGCACCACCCCGGAGAAGCCCGCGGGTCCGGCCATCCCGAACGTGAAGACCCCGACCGGGTACATCGCCCTGGCCGACGACAACACCCACACCATCACCTGGTGGAAGAACGGCGAGGTCGTCAAGACCATGCCGATCTCGATGGGTTCGGACAAGCACCCGACCCCGAACGGTGTCTACTACACCAAGGAGAAGTACCGCGACATGTACATGGACTCGTCCACGTACGGTGTGCCAGTCGACTCCGCCGAGGGTTACCGCACCTACGTCGAGTACGCGACCCGCATGTCGTGGGACGGCATCTTCATCCATGCGGCACCGTGGTCCGTCGCGCAGCAGGGCAACAGCAATGTGAGCCACGGCTGCATCAACGTCACCACCGAGTTCGGCAAGTGGGTCTACGACAACGTCCCGCGCGGAACCCCGATCGTGGTCCGTAACACCATCGGCGGCCAGTTCCAGGGCGACTGACCTCCGCGACATCCGACCTCGAAGGCCGGTCACCGTCACGGTGACCGGCCTTCGTCGTCGAAGCGGTGACTCGTCACGCAGCGCGGATGTCGTCCGCGGGATCAGCAGCGGCTGTTGTGAACGTCGCCTGCACCTGCAACCAGCCCGCGATCACCTGGCATGCGGTCGATGCGGGATCGGTCACGGAACCGCGCCGGTACGGCTCGTGCCGGTACGAGGTGTGGCGTCCGCCCGGCGAATTCGTCCACGCGACACCGAGGAACCGCATCATCGACGGCAGGTAGCAGCGGATCTCCCACCACGCCGATGCGAGTCGGTGGACGTCTCGCCGCCACTGCGACGGGCGCACCGCGGTGCGGCGGGCGTTCTGGAAGGCGTTGCGGCGCAGCACCTCGAATGCGCTGCGTCCCCAACGCCCCAGCGCGGCGAAGGTCATCGCCCGTGTCAGGTCGGCGATGTCGCGGACGAGGGAATCGGCACGCGCGTTGCAGATCATGTCGTCGGGGGCGCCCACCCACACCACGGGCAGGCCCGTCGGTAGCTGTTCACCGGGACCCGCGACACCCCATCCGTCACAACCGGGTACGACGCCCGGCGGCTGGTGCGGGTCCGCGACGAGTCCGACGCCCATCACTCGCCCGACGACGTGATGACGGCGTGTCCCCAGCTCGGCGAGCGCCGCCCGGATCACCACGGCCCCTTGCGAGTATCCCAGCAGCGCCACCGGCCCCGTGGTCCGCTCGAGCAGTTCGGACAACCGCCGGGCGCCGATCGCCACACTGTCGGCGAAGCTCATGCCACCGGGACGGGGCGCCGGGCCGTAACTGGCCGGATAGGCGACCCAGCGACTGGAGAATCGATCGTCGAGTTCGTCGGTCACCCCCGCGAGGAGTCCGGTCACCTCGGTGCGGACATCACCCGGGTACGACTCACCGGTTCCGCCGACCACGAGGACAGTGATCTCCGGCTGGTCGGCGTCGCCGAGGACGTCGTGCAGGGTCTGCTCGTCGCTGTACACCTCATCCATCGTGACGACCGCACATGTGAGCGGACGTCAGACGACGCTGTGGGTTCGCTGAGATCGGCGGCGGGAGCTCGCGACGAACGGACGTCAGAAGGTGGCGCCGGGCGGCGGCTTGGCGACGTAGTCCGCGGTTTCGATGATCGCGATGAAGAACCCGCTCCCCTCGATCACGTTCGCGCTGTGGGTCAGGCCGGCCGGGATGTAGATGCTCGCCGGCGCCTCCACCACGTACGACTCGTCGCCCAGGGTGATCTCATAGACCAGGTGGTCGAGCGAGAGCAGGATGTTGATCTCGGGGCAGTCGTGCACGTGGGGTTCGCAGTAGTCCCGGGTCGCGGCCGAGACGGCTCGCATCTCGTGGGCGACGACGCGCTTCTCGGCCTCGGGGAACAGATCACCGCCGGTGAGGACGCGTCGGGTGATCGGCGCGTCGGATGCACCGTGGAACGGCACGTCCTTCAGCGGCGACACCTCCCCGCGCGAGATCAGACCGGCATGGACACGGGCTTCCTCGGCGATCGACACGCTTACCCCCACAGATTGCGACGCGGATGCCATGCATCCAGAACTACCGCGATGTTACTGAGGTTCGCCTATCCATACATCAACTGAGGGGATCGTCACTCCTGGCAAACCGGACACCAGTAGAGCTTCCGGGCCTCGAGTTCGGCGAGCAGGACCGGGGTGCCACAGATCCGACACGGTTCTCCCGCCCGGCGGTAGACATAGGTCCGCGGACGGTTCGCGGCATACGCCGGCGCCCCGTGGTCGTCCTCGGGACGGATCACATGGATCCGTCCGTGGCGCACACCGACCTTCATCAGTGCCACCAGGTCGAGCCACATCTCGTCGAATTCGGTTCGGAGAAGGCGTTTTCCGGGCCGCATGGGGTCGATTCCGGCACGGAAGAGGACCTCGGCGCGATACACGTTCCCGATGCCCGCGATGACCTTCTGGTCCATCAGCAGCGCGCCGATCGGACGCGAGGACCGGGAGATCGCCGCCCAGGCGCGCTCCGGGTCGGCGTCGCGGCGGAGGGGGTCGGGACCCAGACGGGCGATCAGCGCGTCGAGGTCGACGGGGTGGTAGAGCTCACACGCCGTCGGCCCGCGCAGATCGGTACCGGTCTCCTCGCTCTCGATGCGCAGCCGAACCTGTCCGACCGGTTCGGGCAACGGTGCGGTCAGCTCGGTGAAGGCACCGTAGAGGCCGAGGTGGATGTGCACCATCCGCTCGGTCCGACCGTCGCGATAGCGGTGCAGCAGGTGTTTGCCCCACGCCTCCGCAGCGTGGAAGGTCATCCCGTCCACGGCGGCCGCGCCGTCGGCGAATCGCCCCTGAGGGCTGCTCACCCGGACCCGGCGACCTCCGAAGAGTCGCTGCTGCCGGCGGGCGAGCCGGTGCAGGGTGTGGCCCTCGGGCACCGGTCAGGCCGGCGGCTGCGGGACCTCGGGAGCCACGCCGGTGCGCTCGTACTCGGCGAGGATGTCGATGCGGCGCTGGTGACGCGGCTCCTCCGACCACGAAGTGGCCAGGAAGGCGTCGACAATGGCGAGGGCTTCCTCGGTCGAGTGCATGCGCCCTCCGATGCCGATCAGCTGGGCGTTGTTGTGCTGGCGGGCGAGCTGCGCGGTCTCCACGCTCCAGGCCAGTGCGCAGCGGGCACCGGGCACCTTGTTGGCCGCGATCTGCTCGCCGTTGCCGCTACCGCCGAGCACGATGCCCAGGCTGCCGGGATCGGCCACGGTCCGAGCCGCGGCGTCGATGCAGAAGGCCGGGTAGTCGTCGAGGGCGTCGTAGACGTGGGCGCCGCAGTCCACCACCTCGTGGCCGTTCGCCTTCAGATGGTCGGCGATCTGGTTCTTGAGTTCGAATCCGGCATGGTCGGCACCGAGATAGACACGCATGGCGCCACTATAGATTGAGGGCGTGGACACGCCTGCGCCCATCCCCCGAGCGTCGATGAACCCGATCCCGAACGTGCCCGGGGTCGTCGATCCCCTCCCAGAAACAGCTCCCGATCCGTCACGACACTGGCTGCGAGCGGCCCGCTTCGCCGTGCGTCCGCAACTGCATCCCTGGGAGATCCCCGTCCTGATCCTCGTCATCCTGACCACGACGGTGCTCTACGCGGCGATCATCATCCTCGTCGCACTCGGCATGGTGAACCAGCTTCTGTTGGGCGCGTTGGCCTTTCCGTTGGTGCTGTTCGTGATCCGCGGTCTCACCTATGCGACGCCGCGGGTGAACGGTGTGCAGATGACGCCCACCCAGTTCCCGGAGGGCCATCGGATGGTGGTCGCGGCCGCCGCGCGCTTCGGTCTGGAGTACGTGCCGGACGCCTACGTCGTACTCGGCAACGGGCAGATCAATGCCTTCGCCTCCGGCCACGGGTTCCGGCGATTCGTCGTGGTCTACTCCGACCTGTTCGAGGTCGGCGGTGCCGCCCGCAGCCCGGAGGCGCTGGAGTTCATCATCGGCCACGAGGTCGGACACATCGCAGCCGGTCACACGTCGTACTGGCGTCAGTTGGCGACGGTCCTCGGGACGAGCATCCCGCTGCTCGGCGGCGCCCTCTCGCGAGCACAGGAGTACAGCGCCGACAACTACGGCTACTACGCGAAACCGGTGGGCGCACCGGGGGCGATCGGTGTCCTGGCCGCCGGGAAGTACATGCTGTCCGCGGTCGATTTCGACCAGTTCGCCGACCGCGCCACCCACGAACGCGGATTCTTCGTGCATCTGGTCAACGCGGTCTCGACCCATCCGGTCCTCACCTGGCGCGCGGCCGCGCTCCGCAACCGGACCCGGGCCGGCGCGATGCTGCTGCGGCCGCGCCAGATCGTGCGCGACATCGGCAGCGGCAACGTCGTGGCCGTGCCACCACCGGCGCACCCGGCGACGGTCCCGCCCGGTTCGCTCCCGAACGGCATCGAACCCCCGCCCAGGTTCTGAGCGGAGGTTCGACGCAGCGGCTTCGCGGGAGGCGAATCAGACTGTGGTTCAGTCGAACTGGGGTTCCTCGGTGCGGCTGCGCTTGAGCTCGTAGAAGTGCGGGTAGGACGCGAGTGCGAGCGCGCCGTCCCAGACCTTGCCGGCGTCCTCGCCGCGCGGGATGCGCGACAGCACCGGGCCGAAGAAGGCGACGCCGTTCACATGGATCGTCGGGGTACCGACGTCGTCGCCGACCTTGTCCATGCCCTCGTGATGACTCGTGCGGATGGCCTCGTCGAACTCCTCGGAGTCCGCAGCCTCCGCCAGCGAGGCGTCGAGCCCGAGTTCGGCGAGCGCGCCCGCGATGACCTCGTCGAAGTCCTCGATCCCCTCGTTGTGGATGCGGGTGCCCATCGCGGCGTAGAGCGATGCGAGGATCTCGTCGCCCTTCCCCGCGGCCGCGGCGGCGATCACCCGGACCGGCCGCCACGCGTTCTTCAGTGCCTCGCGGTACTCGTCGGGGATGTCCTTGCCCTCGTTGAGGACGGCCAGGCTCATGATGTGGAAGTTCACGTCGATCGGCCGGACCTTCTCGGCCTCGAGGATCCACCGGGAGGTGATCCAGCACCACGGGCAGAGCGGATCGAACCAGAAGTCGACCCGATCGGTGGTGGACTGGCCCTGATCTGACATCGTCGACGTCCTCTCAGAAGTGGTGATCGATCTCGACCGTACCGGCGGCACCGTCAACCGTGCTCAACATCGGCACGGGCCTGGCTGTTCCCGGTTTGTGATGTGAGCGGCGAAATTCTGCGCCGGATCCGGTTACCGTTCGTTGAGAGGGTCACCGCGCGGATCCGCCACCGTTCTCGGGAAGGAAACGTCCATGTCGTCGACGCCTCACGATCCGGACTCCGGTCCCGGTCCGGCGGGCGGGCGGGCGAACCCCAGGGGCCTCCGGGCCGAGCAGATCGTCCGGGCGGCGACGACCCTCTTCCAGGATGCCGGGTACCGCAACGTCAGCATCGAACAGATCGGTGCCGCGGTAGGTCTCACCGGGCCCGCGGTGTACCGCCACTTCCCCGGAAAGCACGACATCCTCGTACAGGCGCTGCTGACCCAGGTCGATCTGGTGGACGATCTGGTCCGCGAGGCCGACGCATACGGCGAGACGCCGCAGGCCCAGCTGTGGCGGTTTCTCGATCGTCTCGGCGACCAGACCACCAACCACGACGTGTCGATCCTCTGGCGCCGCGAGCAACGGCACCTGCACCCCGCCCAGCTCGCCGACATGCGGGTCTATTTCACGAAGTTCGGCGACTACATCGCCGACAAGGTCGCCGCTGTGAGACCCGACCTACCGGCCGTCGACGCCCGTCTGCTCGGATTCGCCGTCCTGAGCCTGTACTCCAACACCTCGGTGATCCGCGGGACGATGCCGCCGGCGCACGTGATGCAGATCCAGCGGGCCGTCGCCCGGTCGATCGTCGGCTGCCAGCTGCCCGCGCCCGGACCCGATGCCTCACCCCCGACGCCGGCCACCCGACGCCCCGCCGATCGGCACGAGCGCATCCTCGACGCGGCCACCGCCCTGTTCGCCGAGCGGGGATTCCACGACGTCCGGATCGACGACATCGCGCGGGCGGCCGACATCTCGGTCGCCACCTTCTACCAACAGATCCCGGGCAAGACCGAGGTCTTGCGAGCGATCCTGGTCCGCGCCCTCGAAGGCGTTCTCTTCCTCACGACCCACGCCCTCGACGGCGTCGAGCCCCGCGACGCCCTCGACGTGCTCATCTCACTGCACGTGCGGCAATCGCTCGGTGTGCACGGACGGATCATCCCCATCTTCACCCGCGACCTCGTCTACCTGCCCGAGGCCGACCAGAATGCGCTGCGTGCCGCCCAGCGCGCGTACATCGCCGAATGGGCCGTCGCCATCCGCGCCCGGTCGCCCGAGCTGTCCGAGAGCGACGCCGCAGGTCTCACCCGCGCGTTCATCGGGGTGTCCGGCGACATCGTGCAAGTGCCGGAACTGCGCGCACGACCGGGGATCTCCGCAGCGCTCGCCGCCCTCGCGACAGCGATCCTGCAGCCCGCCGATCTGCTGTCGGACGGCTGAGCACCGCCCTTCTCGATAAGCTGGCCTGCGTGACTGCCCCGAACCTCACCAGAGACCAGGCCCGCGAACGCGCCGCGATCGTCGACGTGTCGAACTACCAGATCGAACTCGACCTCACCGACGGGAACGGTGCGCCCGGCACCGCCGGGAAGGGCGCCTCAGGCACCGAGACGTTCCGATCCACCACGACGGTCACGTTCACCGCGACCGAGGGCGCCGAGACCTTCATCGACCTCGTCGCGCCGACGCTGCACTCGGCGACGCTCAACGGCGTCGACCTCGACGTCTCCGGCTTCGACGAATCCGTCGGCATCACCCTGCCCGGGCTGGCAGCGGAGAACACCCTCACCGTGGTGGCCGACTGCGCCTATTCGAACACCGGTGAGGGACTGCACCGTTTCGTCGACCAGTCCGACGAATCGGTGTACCTGTACTCGCAGTTCGAAACCGCCGACGCCAAGCGCATGTTCGCCTGCTTCGACCAGCCCGACCTCAAGGCCACCTACACGCTCACGGTCACGGCGCCGGAGGACTGGAAGGTCATCTCCAACGCGGCACACGTCGAGACCGCCGCCGCCGAGCCGGGTGTCCATCGCTTCCGCGAGACCGCGCCGATGAGCACCTACCTCGTCGCGCTGATCGCCGGGCCGTACGCCGAGTGGACCGACGTCTACTCCGACGACCACGGCGACATCCCCCTGGGCATCTACTGCCGCGCCTCGCTGGCCGAGCACATGGACGCCGATCGGCTCTTCACCGAGACCAAGCAGGGATTTGCCTTCTACCACAAGAACTTCGGCATCCCCTACGCCTTCGGTAAGTACGACCAGCTGTTCGTGCCCGAGTTCAACGCGGGCGCGATGGAGAACGCCGGCGCGGTGACCTTCCTGGAGGACTATGTCTTCCGGTCGCGCGTCACCAAGTACCTCTATGAGCGTCGCGCCGAGACCGTGCTGCACGAGATGGCGCACATGTGGTTCGGCGACCTCGTCACCATGCAGTGGTGGGATGACCTGTGGCTCAACGAGTCCTTCGCCACCTTCGCCTCGGTTCTCTGCCAGTCCGAGGCCACCGAGTACACCAACGCCTGGACGACGTTCGCCAACGTCGAGAAGTCCTGGGCGTACCGGCAGGATCAGCTGCCCTCGACCCACCCGGTCGCCGCGGACATCCCCGACATCGCCGCCGTCGAGGTCAACTTCGACGGCATCACCTACGCCAAGGGCGCCTCGGTGCTCAAACAACTCGTCGCCTATGTCGGTGTGGACGATTTCCTCGCGGGTCTGCGCGACTACTTCGCCGCCCACAAGTTCGGCAACGCGACGTTCTCCGATCTGCTGGGCGCACTGGAGAAGTCGTCCGGTCGTGATCTGTCGGACTGGGGCGACCAGTGGCTGCGCACCACCGGCATCAACGTCATGCGACCCGACTTCGAGGTCGACGAGTCCGGGGCGTTCACCCGGTTCACCATCGTCCAGGACGGCGCCGCGCCGGGCGCCGGCGAGACCCGCGTGCACCGGCTCCGCGTCGGCATCTACGCCGACAACGGTTCCGGTGCCATCGAACAGACCCACAGCGTGGAACTCGACGTCGAGGGTGAGCGCACCGACGTGCCCGGACTCGTCGGCGTGCACCGCGGAGACCTGGTGCTGCTCAACGACGGTGACCTCACCTACGCGTCGATCCGCATCGACCCCGAGTCGCTGGCGACCGCGACCGCCCGCATCGGCGACATCACCGACTCCATGCCGCGCACCCTCGTGTGGTCGGCGGCCTGGGAGATGACCCGTCAGGCCGAGATGCGTGCCCGCGACTTCGTCGAACTCGTGCAGCGCGGGATCGCGTCGGAGACCGAGATCGGTGTGGTGCAGCGTGTTCTGATGCAGGCGACCACCGCGATCGAGTCCTACGCCGACCCCACCTGGGTGTCCTCGACCGGCCGGCCCGCGTTCAGCGCGCGCCTGCTGGAACTCGCCCGGGGCGCCGATGCGGGCTCCGACCACCAGCTCGCCTTCGTCAACACCTGGCTGGCCGGCAAGCTCAACGACGACCAGATCGACGTGGCACGGGCACTTCTCGATGGAGGGGACCCGGCCGAGCAGGGTCTGGGCGGCCTGGCCGTCGACACCGACCTGCGCTGGAAGCTGGTGCGCGCGTTGGCGACCGCCGGTGCGATAGATGCCGACGCGGGTTCGACCCCGACCATCGACGCCGAGGCCCAGCGCGACAACACCGCCACCGGCACCCGGCAGGCCGCCGCGGCACGTTCGTCGCGACCGCTCCCCGAGGCCAAGGCCGACACGTGGTCGCAGGCGATCGACGACGATTCGCTGTCGAACATCTACACCCGCACCATGATCGAGGGCTTTGCGCGTCCCGGCCAGGGCGAGCTGCTCGAGCCCTACGTCGAGAAGTACTTCGAGGCGATCCCCGAGGTGTGGGCACGCCGTTCGAGCGAGGTCGCCCAGACCGTCGTCATCGGCCTCTACCCGAGCTGGGCGATGACGCAACAGGCCCTCGACCTCGCCGAGGAGTTCGTCGCGGGTGATCATCCGCCTGCCCTCAAGCGGCTGATCTCCGAAGGCCGTGACGGCGTGGCACGTTCGCTGCGGGCACGCGAGTTCGACGCGCAGGGCTGAGATCTAGCGACCGGCTCCGCCCCATCGGCTCACCTCGAGTCTGCGCCCGATCAGCCGATCGGTGCAGGCTTCTCGTGGGTGTCCCACGCCGGTGGGGCGTGACCGGTCCGGTGTCCGTCGACAGCGGCCGCCGACGCGATGAGAGTCTCCGCCGACTGGGTGTTGGTCCGCTCGGCGGCACGCATCATCGTCTCGTGCGCTGCATCCGAGTCAGTGTCAGGACCGAGTACGGCAAGCGTGAGTGTCCCACTCGGACAAGAGAATCGAACGACCCCGGGCGGCCACGTGGTGAAGCCCTCCAAGTGCACCGACCGGCCGTCGACCGCAATCTTCCGGTCCGGCGCGGCATCCCAGTCGGCGATCCGGTAGCCCACCCGTTCGAGCCGCGGCAACCGGGTGTCGAGTGCTTGCGCGATATCCGGGAGTTCCGTTGCCAGGTCCCGGGATCGCGGCCACCACGCGCCATCGACCGACCCCCGGACCGAATCGGCCGGCTTGAGCCGCAACCGCAACTGACGAGGCGGGTGCGTGGTCGGCGCGTTCATGCCCTGCTACTCACGTGGTAGCCGAAGACGGCGAAGCTGTCAGGTGCGAGGCCGTTCGCGCTGCCGTTGTTGGCGAGAAATCCGGCCGCCGTCGCGATCACCGCGGCGACCAGGATGATGACTCCGATGATGACTGTCACGACATCAGCTCTCTTCTCGGTTCCGGGACCGCCGGGTTGTTCCGGCTCCCGACGAGTCGGAGGGGACCGCAGAATCAGTCGATTGCGTTGCGGCACTGCGAGATCGGCTATTGCTGATGATCATGTCATTCTCCAGCTCGGTCACCGCGTCGACGATCAGAGAACGCAGGTCACCGACCATGGCCGCGGTGTCGTCATCGGTTCGGCCGGCCCGGGAGCGCGCGAGAAGTCGCTCGTTGAGCCGGCGGGCAATGGGAGGCAGATCGAGGCGTGTGGACATCAGGGTTCCCGTCTCTGGTTTTCGAACAGGACATCTGACAGGGTTCCGCCACCCTCGACAGTGCTCGTCACCTTTTCCCAGACGTCCCCGGCACGGACCTTGAGAACATCTGTGGCGAGCAGAATCACCGGGTGCGAGTCGGCATCGAGAACCTCGGTCCGTGAATGGCGGGCCCGCCGGAGGGTCCGGCAAGCGAGGACGTCACCGACGACTTCGTTCGCTTCGTTCGTTTCGGCGCTGGTCGCGGGATGGAACTGGACATCCCATTCGGCGAGGAGGTCGCCCGGCACATCGCGCGAATCCTGCTCTTGGATTCCGCTCACGATGGTCTGAGGCCTCGATGAGTGACCCGGTCGGGCGCGGTGATAGTCGCGTATGTGCCCGAAGAGGCGGCTGCGCGGAAGCGAGTCGAGAATTCGAGTGGTGGTGATCATGGCATTCGCCTGACTCGGTCGCCGTCTGGATGCGGCCGAAGTGACCGGGGCCGCCAACGGTGATTCCCTCGGCGTGCAGCCCGATGAGTTTCAGTCTACGCCGTCTGTCCAGTACCAGCGCCATCTCCGCGTACCGATGGCGGTCACCGACGGGCCCGCCTCCACCGATACCGCACCTGTGGCCGTCCCGCCGAACCGTACTGGGTGTCGCGGTCGAGGACGCCGTCGTCGGCGAGTCGTTCCAGGTAGCGCCATGCGGTGACCCGCGAAGATCCCAGTGCGCGAGCGACTTCCGACGCGGTGAGCCCGTCGGCGCTGTCCCGCACGGCCCGGCACACCGCATCCTCGGTCTGCGGTGCGGAACCCTTCTTCGCCGACCGCCGGAAGTCGCCGGAACGCAACTCGGCCAGTGCTCGGTCGACGTCGCGCTGGCTGACCGCCTCCGCCTCGCCGGTCAACGCCTCCCGGTACCGCAGGTACTGCTCGATCTTCTCGCGGAAGGCCGCGAACGTGAACGGTTTGAGCAAGTAGAGCAGCACCCCGCGCGACATCGCGTCGCGCACGGTCGGCAGGTCGCGTTGCGCGGTGATGGCGATGACGTCAGGGGCCGGGCGCACCCCGGAGAGCGCGGAGGCGAGGTCGGTGCCGCGGGCGTCGGGCAGACCGAGGTCGAGCAGCACCAGGTCGACGCCGTGTGCCCGCGCGGCGCGTAACGCCTCCTGCGCGGTGGTGACCGCGCCCACGATCTCGAATCCGCCGATGCGCGCGAGGTAGTCGCGGTGCGCCTCGGCGATCACCGGTTCGTCCTCGACGATCAGTACGCGGATCATCGGGTCTCCCCGCCTCTGACGACACCGCCCGGATGCGCACAGTGACCACCGAACCGTAGGTGTTCTGGGCGATCAACGACCCGTGGTGCCGGGAGACCACTTGCGCGACGAGGGCCAGACCCAGTCCGCGTCCGGCGTCGTCGCCACCGGATTTGGTGGAGTAACCGCGCGCAGTCGCGCGGCCGAACAGTTCGTCGTCCATCCCGGGTCCGCTGTCGGCGACGACGATCTCGAGCGCCTCGTGGTCCCCGACGACCCCGACCTCCACCCACGGGTCGCCCGGATCGCAGGCATCGAGGGCGTTGTCGACGAGGTTCCCCACGACGGTGATCAGCTCGCGCGGTGACAGGATCTGGGTGGCGTCGTCACTCAACTGCGAATCCTCGGTGAGCGAGAATGCGATTCCCCGTTCGGCCGCCTGCGCACTCTTACCCAGGAGCAACGCGACCAGCGCCGGTTCGGCGACCGCCTGGGTCATCCGGTCGATGAGGTGTTGGGACAGTTCGAGTTCGGTGGTCGCCAGTCGGACCGCCTCTTCCGACCGCCCCATCTCCACCAGTGCGACCAGGGTGTGGAGCCGGTTCGCCGACTCGTGCGCCTGGGAGCGGAGCGCCTCGGCGAATCGGGTCATCGAATCCAACTCTCCCATCGCCTCGGCCAGTTCGGTCCGGTCGCGGATCGTGACGACCGACGAGCCGCGTCGTCCGGACACCGGCGACCGACTGACCAGCAGCACCCGTCCGCCCTCGGCGTGCAACTCGTCGGACACCCCGTCGCCGCGGGTCAGGAAGTCCGGCAGATCGCCTGCGGGCGTGTCTGTTCCGATGCCCAGCAGACGTTGCGCCTCGGCATTGACCAGCGCCGGCCGGCCGGCCGGCCTCGACGACGATCAGTCCCTCGCGGATCGCGTGGAGCACCGCGTCGTGGTGGTCGTACATCAGTCGCAGGTCGCCCGGGGCCAGGCCGCCGGTCTGCCGCAACAGTCGTCGCCGGATCCACCAGACCCCGGCGGCCGCGGTCAGCAGGGCCGCAACGGCGGTGACGGCGATCCGAGGGAGCTCCCCGCGCCAGGTCGACGTCAGGGACCGCTGGGTGATACCGGCTGCCACCATGCCGATGATCCGGCCGTCGGGGCCCCGGACCGGCGTGATCGTCCGGATGGACGGACCGAGGGTGCCCGTGTAGGTCTCGGTGATCGTCTCGCCACGGAGCGCAGCATCGATGCTGCCGATATAGAGCGCCCCGATCAGGTACGGGTCGGTGTGGGTATAGCGCGTCCGGTCGGGACCCAGCACGGTGATGAAGGCGATGCCCGTCTCCCGCCGGATCCGGTCGGTGACCGGCTGAAGAATCGCGCTCGGGTCCGGCGAGGTGAGTGCGGACACCGTCGAGGGCGCCTGCGCGAGGCTGACCGCCACCGCGGTGACCTCGTCGCGGGCGGCCCGGTCCCCGTCGACCCGGGCGTCGATCGCCGCGAGCACACTGCCCGCCACGACCACCACCGTCACCACGGTCAGCGCGAGCGCCGCCACCTGGCCGGCCAGCGTCCGCGGATACCACCGCATGCTCGGCCTTTCATCTGTCTTTCGAGCCTCGTCTTCCGACGTTCGTTCTCGGCAAAGCCCCATATCGGGCTATTCCCCCGGCCTCGGTGAACGTAATGAACAGAATCGTGACGGTCATCACCACGTCGGTTCACAATCCTGACCACCCATGTTCCCGGTACACGAGGAGAGAACCGCCGATGAACGCAGATCCCAAGGCCGGTGACGAGGCGGTCGAGGCCCCACGGGCCAAGCGCGACCGCACGCACTGGCTGTACATCGCGGTCATCATCGCGGTGGTCGCCGGCGTGGTCGTCGGTCTCGTGGCACCCGAGGTCGGCAAGGAACTCGGTGTCCTGGGCACCATGTTCGTCAGCCTCATCAAGATGATGATCGCCCCGGTCATCTTCTGCACGATCGTGCTGGGCATCGGATCGGTCCGCAAGGCCGCGACGGTCGGCAAGGTCGGCGGTCTCGCGTTCGTCTACTTCCTCATCATGTCGACGGTCGCGCTGGCAATCGGTCTGGTCGTCGGCAACCTCATCCAGCCCGGCGAGGGGCTGAACATCTCGTCGATGTCGGGCAAGGGTGAGGAACTCGCGAAGGAGGCGCACGAGTCGGGCGGAACCATGGACTTCATCCAGGGGATCATCCCGGAGTCGATGCTCTCGGCCCTCACCGACGGCAGTGTGCTGCAGGCGTTGTTCGTCGCACTCCTGGTCGGCTTCGCGATCCAGGCGATGGGACGCACCGGCGAGCCGATCCTGACCGCGGTCTCCTACTTCCAGAAGCTGGTCTTCAAGGTGCTGACCATGGTCCTGTGGGTCGCGCCGATCGGCGCGTTCGGCGCCATCGCGAACGTCGTGGGCCAGACCGGTTGGGCTGCCGTGCAACAGCTTCTGACCCTGATGCTCGCCTTCTACCTCACCTGCCTGGTCTTCGTGTTCGGAGTGCTCGGGGTCCTGCTCCGGACGATCGCCGGGGTCTCGATATTCCGGCTCGTGCGGTATCTGGCCCGCGAGTACCTGCTGATCTTCGCGACGTCGTCGTCGGAGTCGGCCCTGCCGCGGCTCATCGCCAAGATGGAACACCTCGGCGTCGAGAAGACGACCGTCGGTGTCGTGGTGCCGACCGGGTACTCGTTCAACCTCGACGGCACCGCCATCTACCTGACGATGGCGTCGATCTTCATCGCCGATGCGATGGGCGACCCGCTCTCGGTCGGCGAGCAGATCGGTCTGCTCGCGTTCATGATCATCGCGTCGAAGGGCGCCGCCGGCGTCAGCGGCGCCGGACTGGCGACCCTCGCCGCCGGTCTCCAGGCGCACCGGCCGGACATGCTCGAGGGTGTGGGAGTGATCGTCGGTATCGACCGGTTCATGTCCGAGGCGCGTGCGGTCACCAACTTCTCCGGCAATGCGGTGGCGACGCTGCTGGTCGGTTCCTGGACCAAGACGGTGGACAAGCACCAGGTCGACGAGGTGCTGGCGGGTCGCATTCCGTTCGACGAGTCCAACATGGTCGACGACGAGCTCGAGTCGGCCGGGACCGGGGCACACGAGAAGGTGCTCGAGGGCTCTGCCCCGCGGTCCTGAGCAGGCCCGGCCTTCCGCGAACACGAAAGAGGCCGCCCCACCGGCAGGTGGGGCGGCCTTCTTCGTGGTCTGCGGGACTAACCTGCGGCGGCAGCGGTCGCCATCACGCGCAGCGACGCGATGAGGCCGTCGATCAGGTTGCCCTGACGGAAACCGGTGACCGCAGCGGTCACACCGAGTGCGGCGACACGGTCGTTGACACGACTCGACACCTCGCTGCCGGAGACGATGACGACGTCGCGCGTGTTCGGCGACACCGCGATCAGGGTGCCGTGGGCAGGCTCGGGAGCCTTCGCCAGGACGGCACGGGCGCTCGCGTCGAGGTCACCGTCGAGATCGCCGATGTAGACCGAGAAACGCACGAGAGCCTTCTCGCTCGCGGCCTTCAGGGTGTCGTCGAGAGCGATCAGATCCTTCTTGCTGAAGGGCGGCGTCGTCGGGGCGTCACCAGGGTAGCGGGCCGCCGAGATGCGTCCGCTGTTGGTGATCACGGTGCCCAGCGGAAGTTCGGCGGCCGAGCGGGCCGCGACCTCTGCACTCACGTTCGCGTGCGAAACCTCACCACTTGCCACTTGCCGAGCTCCCATCAACGTCGCCGGGTTCCGCGTGCCGCGGAAGTGCCATCGGTTCGATGTCGGTGGCACTGAAGAGAAGCGGAGCATGCTCCCATTGCTGATCGAGGGTGTACTCCTTGACCTCCGGGTACTTGACCCCGCCGGAGAACACCATCGCGACAACGCAGAGCACGACAAAGAGCACCGTCACGATCGTGACTGGCACTCCGATGGGGACGATCAGGCTGTCCATGTCACCCTTTCGATGGTCGCGCCGGACCAGGCCGGTTGTCGGCACAGGTCATCGTTGATCAATCTAGCCCACATCACACCGACCGGTGCAGCGACCCCTACAGCGCGTCGTAGACGGTCGCCGAGCGGCCTTCCGAAGGACATTTCGCGGCGCCTTCCGGCGCCTCACGCGGCGCCCGCGTCGATGTACTGCATCCAGGCCGGATCGATGTCCTTGACGGCGGCGATGAGCCCCCAGTGCCGGCCTTTCGGGGCGACCGGCCGGTTCCGCAGCGTCCAACCCAACTCGGTGATCAGCCGGTCGGCCTTGCGGTGATTGCACGACGCGCAGCAGGCGACGCAGTTCTCCCAGTTGTGGGCCCCGCCCCGGCTGCGCGGCACGACGTGGTCGATGGTGGTGGCGGGCTTGCGGCAGTACCCGCAGCGGAACCGGTCGCGGTGCATCAGCGCCGCCCGGGTCATCGGCACGGACGCGCGGTACGGAACCCGCACGTAGTTCCGCAGCCGGATCACCGTCGGCACCGGCACCGCCGTCGCGGCCGAGTGGAACGCTCCCCCGGACTCGTCGGCGTGGACCATGTCGGCGCGTCCACGCAGGATCAGGACGACGGCGCGGCGGATGGTGACCGCGCTCAGCGGCTCGTAGGTGGCATTGAGCAGCAGCACCCGGCGGCGTGTCCACGACCGCGACCCGGCCGCCGGCGAGGCCGCACCGCCGTGCAGTCTCGTCACCTCGCCCGTCTGGTGGTGTGACCGGTGCGTCATTCGACCTCCCGCCGGCCCTGCTCGAACTGGTTGACCTGCACAAGTTCACCACGGACGCCGACCTCGTGCAGGGAAAACCCGCTGCACGGCACCTCGGCAGGGCCCCGCCGGCGGCACGCGACGTTGAGGCGCCCCTCGGTCGTAGGGACAATGGCGGCTGTGACTGGCGAATCCGGCAACTCCCCCGACCCGGCCCCGCGGAGCTTCTACGAGGAGATCGGCGGCGCGGAGACGTTCCGACGGCTCACCGAGGTCTTCTACACCGAGGTGGCGAAGGACGAGGTGCTCCGCCCGCTGTACCCCGAGGAGGATCTCGGCCCCGCCGAGCGACGGCTGCGGATGTTCCTCGAGCAGTACTGGGGCGGTCCGCGGACCTACTCCGACGAGCGCGGCCATCCGAGACTGCGCATGCGCCACAACCCCTACCGCGTCGGCCCGATCGAGCGCGACGCCTGGCTGCGCTGCATGCACACCGCGATCGCCTCGATCGACGACGAGACCCTGGACCCGCCACACCGCCAGGCACTCGTCGACTACATGGAGATGGCCGCGCAGTCGATGATGAACTCGCCGATCTGAGAGCCGCGCAAACCTTCCGCCTTTCGCCACCCGCAGTTTCGACACGCCCACGACTCGCCGATTGACCAGTATTTCTCGCCGAAAACTCAGGTAGGGCAGAATGACCACGGTGAGCGATGAGACACCAGGTGTTGTCCCCGCCGAGCCATCTGACGGGGGTCAGACCGACGGCGCACACACCGACGTACCGGAGACCACGGGTACCGAGGGCAACGTGAGTGACTTGTCGGGAGACACCCCCGAGATCGAATCCGCGGCAACCGATCCGGATGCCCTCGACGACGAGGCCATCGAGGCCGAGGCAGATGCCGAACTCGATCCGGGCGCCGAATACGATCCGGGCGCCGAAACCGCCGCCGCACGAGACGAACCGGCGTCCGTCGTGGTGCCGCAGCTGGACCCGACCGACACCACCTGGTGGAAGTCCGCGGTCTTCTACCAGATCTACCCGCGGTCGTTCTGCGACGCGAACGGCGACGGCGTCGGCGATCTCGCCGGTGTCATCGGCAAGCTCGGATATCTCGAACTGCTGGGCATCGACGCGATCTGGCTCAGCCCGATCATGACCTCCCCGATGGCCGACCACGGTTACGACGTCGCCGATCCGCGCGACATCGACCCGCTCTTCGGCGATCTCGCCACCTTCGACGCCCTCATCGCCGAGGCCCACGCACGCGACATCCGGGTGACGATGGACCTCGTCCCCAATCACACCAGCGATCAGCACGAGTGGTTCCGGGCCGCTCTCGCCGCGGGCCCGGGTAGTCCGGAGCGCGAACGGTACATCTTCCGGGACGGGCGCGGCGAGAACGGCGACGAGCCACCGAACAACTGGCACAGCATCTTCGGCGGACCGTCGTGGACCCGTGTCACCGAGGCCGACGGCAGCCCCGGCCAGTGGTACCTCCACATCTTCGCCGCCGAGCAGCCCGACCTGAACTGGGAGAACCCCGAGGTCTTCGACGATCTCGAGAAGACACTGCGGTTCTGGCTGGATCGCGGCGTCGACGGTTTCCGGATCGACGTCGCGCACGGGATGGCCAAGCCCGCCGACCTGCCCGACATGGACCTGACCAACACCGCGCTGCTCTCCAACGACGACGACGATCCGCGGTTCAACAACTATGCGGTGCACGACATCCACCGCAAGATCCGCAAGGTCCTCGACGAGTACCCGGGCGCCGCGAACGTCGGCGAGATCTGGGTGAACGACAACGAGAGGTTCGCCGAGTACCTGCGCCCCGACGAACTGCATCTGGGTTTCAACTTCCGACTCGCCAAGGCTCCCTTCGAACCCGAGGCGATCCGGGAGGCCATCGAGAACTCTCTCGACGCGGTCCTGTCGGTGTCCGGGACGCCCACGTGGACGCTGTCTAACCATGACGTCGAACGAGAGGTGACGCGGTACGCCCCCGTCGACCCCGCGACCGGTGATCTCGACCTCGCACGCGGGACGCGCCGTGCGCGGGCGATGCTCGTCGTCGAAATGGCCCTGCCTGGTTCGATCTTTCTCTACAACGGTTCCGAACTCGGCCTGCCCAACGTCGACGACCTGCCCGAGGAGGTCCTCCAGGATCCGGTGTGGGAGCGGTCGGGTCACACCGAACGCGGCCGCGACGGATGCCGGGTTCCGCTGCCCTGGCAGGGCACCGAGCCGCCGTTCGGTTTCAGCACGTCGGCCGACACCTGGTTGCCGATGCCGGAGTCGTGGCGATCGCTGACCGCCGAGGCGCAACTCGAGGACGTGGGCTCGATGCTGTCGCTGTACCGGGCGGCCATCGAATTGCGTTACGACCGCCCGGAATTCGCCGGTGACTCGATCGACTGGTACGAAGCACCCGAGGGCTGCCTGGCATTCCGGCGGTCGGAGGGCTTCTTGATCTGCGCGCTGAACGCGGGCGAGGTCCCGGTTCCGCTGCCGCCGGGCGAACTCCTGCTGATCAGCTCGCCGCTGGCCGACGGCATGCTGCCGCCCGACGCCGCCGCCTGGCTGGTCTAGAGAACCGTCACCGACAGATCGCGGTGACGCCGCTGGTACACCGAGCCGTACCGGGCGTCGACCCGAATCCAGGCCGCCGACAAGCGGATCCGGACGGGTTCGGCAGCGTCGATGTCCTCGACCGGTGAGCTCTCGGTGACCGCGCGCCCGTCGCGGTCGCGGATGAAACCCATTCCGGTGAGGGCGAAGAGCGACCGCATGGTGACGGCCGCGCGCAGCGCGCCGTCCTCGGTCGAGACCTCCAGCACGTCCTGGTCGAGCACGCCGGTGGCCGGTCCGTGAGCACTTCCCTCCTCGCGCGCCACGCGGGCACCGTTGCGCGCCAGGCCGACGATGCTGCGCGCGGGCACGTCGTCGACGTGGCGATAACCGGCGGATGCGGGAAGTGCACCGCGCCAGGCAGAGTCGAGGGAGAACCCGGGATCGATCTGTGCGCCTGCGGAAGACGCGGCCAGCGCGGAGTGCAGCGACGCGGCGTCGCAGACGATGTCGGCAGGCGCCACCCGTCCGGAGACCGCGCGGGTCGCGAGCACCTCGAACCCTGTGTGGGTCCAGAGCGCGACGAGTCCGTCGGGACGCGCCACGACGCGCACGACCGCGGCGTCGTCGAGCCGCTGGGCATGGGCGAGAAACGCCGACGCGTTGGAGCGATCGGACTCCGCGATCTGGATGAATCGTTCCATCAGCGCTGCTTCGTCGACGTCTCGTCGCCGCGGCGGAAGGAGTTCAGGTAGTCCTTCTGCTCCGGGGTGAGTCGTGCGATGCGCTGCCCGGCGACGTCGAAGGCGACGAGCTGGGTGCTGGCGACGACCGCCGGTTTCGCCGCGGGATCCGTCCCGGCCGCGCGGACCTCGTACCCGACGGTGAAGTCGACGGCACGCAGCCGCTGGACGTACATGGTGACCTCGATCGGGCCCTCCGAGTGCCGCAGCTGGGCCTGGTATTTCACGTGCAGGTCGGCCACCAGGCAGCCGTCCCGCAGCGGCGCGGTGGGCCGGCCGTCGAGGAACAGCCACGGGATGCGCGCCTCTTCGAGCAGCGTGACCATCCGGGCGTGGTTGATGTGCTGATAGACGTCCATGTCCGACCATCGCACCGGGACCTTCACCACGTAGCCGTCGGCCGTCGCGGTCCCCGAGTCCTCGTTGAGCACGTGCGTTCCATCCCCTGTCGATCCGGATCTGCTGGTACGACGCCGGGCGTCGCGGAGTCAACCCTACGCACGACGGGCCCCGGCGCTCCGGACGGGCGACGACCGCACGGGCTCAGGCGGGGCCGACCACGACCCGCAGGCCGTTGAGGACGACTGTCCCCGAGAGCGGGTCGATCCGTGTCCCGTCGTTGAGGAAGTTCACGTTGACCCCGGGTTCGGCGGCCGCCACGGAGAGTCGGGTCTCCGCGTCGTCGTGACCCCAGCCGTGCGGCATCGACGCGACGCCCGGCTTGATGTCGGAGGTGATCTCCACGGGGACGGTCAGTGACCCGCCCGCTCCGCGGATCGTCGCGACGCCGTCGATGCCGAGCCGCGCGGCGTCGTCCGGGTGCATCTGCAGGGTGCACCGATTGGTGCCGCCGGTGAGTGCGGGCAGGTTGTGCATCCAGCTGTTGTTGGACCGCAGGTGCCGGCGCCCCACGAGGAGGAGCGACGGATCGCCTGTCGCATGTTCGGCGTGGACCGCGGCGCGCAGCCGGGCGAGGTCCCCGATCAGCGGATCCGGCGCCAACTCGACCTTCCCCGACGCGGTACGGAGCACGCCGGGCAGACGCGGGCACATCGGACCCAGGTCGATGCCGTGCGGGGCTGCCAGGACATCGGCGAACGTGAGGCCCTCCCGCGCACCGAAACCGTCACCGTAGGCGCCGAGACGCAGCATCATGTCCAGGCGGCGCTGATGGCCCGGCGCATCGGGCAGCATCGCCACCAGCGTCTCGACGTCCCGGCCGGCGACAGACGAATGCGGGTCGGTCACCTCCTTGGACAAGGTCGCGGCGATGACCTGCTCGTCGACCAGGCCCGTATCGGCGTCGATGCCCGCCCCGGACAGACCGAGGATCAGGCGACACACGATGTCGATCTCGTCGGGCCGACCGTCGGGAAGCGGCAGCACCCGCGGCGAATAGCGGGCGTTCGCCCGCACGGCGAGGTTGTTGAGGATCGCGTCGAAGTGCGGACTCTGGGACGGACGTGGGGGCGGCAGGATGACATCGGCGTGCCGGGTGGTCTCGTTCAGATACGGGTCGACGCACACGACGACGTCGGCGGCGTCGAGTGCGGCGGCCAGGCGGCCGCCGTTGGGTGCCGACAGGACGGGGTTGCCCGCGACCGTGACCAGTGCCCGCAACTGCCCCTCGCCGGGTGTCTCGAACTCTTCGGCCATCGCGACGGCGGGCAACTCCCCCGCGACCTCCGGATGTCCCGACACCCGGCTGCGCCAGCGGCCGGTCCGGAAACCCCGGCCCGGGCGTGCCGGACGCGGTGCGGGGGCGGTCGGCGCCGTCGGGAACATCACTCCGCCCGGCCGATCGAGGTTGCCGGTGAGGACGTTCACGACGTCGATGAGCCAGCTACCGAGGGTGCCGAACTCGACGACGGTGGTACCCAGACGGCCGTAGACCGCCGCCGACGGTGCCGACGCGATCGCACGGGCGAGCCCGCGGATGTCCTCGGCCGGGACATCGCAGTACGGCGCCACCCGCTCGGGCGTGAGATCACCTATCTCCCTGCGCAATTCGTCGACGCCCTGCACGTGGGTCGCGATACCGCCGAGGTCGTCGGCGACCAGTCCCTCGTCGAACAGGCAGGTGACGATGGCGGCCAGCAACGCGGCATCGGTTCCCGGCCGTGGCGCGAGGTGGGTGTCGGCGAGCCGGGCGGTGCGGGTACGCGCCGGGTCGATGACCGTGAGCCGCCCGCCGCGATGCCGGAGGGCGTTCAGCTTGCCGGGGAAGTTAGCGGCGGTGGCCATGCTCCCGTTGGAGACAACGGGATTCGCGCCGACGATCACCAGGTGATCGGTGCGGTCGAGGTCGGGGACGGCAAAGGTCCCGGCGTGACCGAAGAGGTATCCCGACGCCGCCTGCTTGGGCATCTGGTCGAGGGTGCCGGCGCTGAACACGTTGCGGGTTCCGATCGCACGCGCGAGCAGCGGCGCGTACATGGTGCCCGCGATGGTGTGCGCCGACGGGTTGCCGAGATAGAAACCGACCGACGATCCGCCGTGGGTGTCGATGACCGCGCGCAGACGGGTGACGGCTTCGTCGAGCGCCTCGTCCCAGCCGACCTCGACGAACCGTCCGTCCCGTGTGACCAGTGGACGTTCGAGACGGTCGGGATCGTTGTCGAGCTGAGGGAAGCTCGCCCCCTTCGGACAGATGTAGCCGTGGCTGAACACGTCGTCGGCGTCGCCGCGGGCACCGGTCACGTGTTCACGCAAATGCCCGTCCGCCTCGGCGTGTTCCTCGATCGGGCCGCCGTGGGTGTCGACGACGAGGGACAACCCGCAGGTTGCCTCGCAGAGTGGGCAGATTCGCGGTGCCGTGCGCGTCATGTGCCCAGGCTAGGCCCGGGCATCGGGTCGGCGTGGCCGAAACGGATCAGGGGCCGAAACGGATCAGGGGCCGAAAGGGATTCAGCGGATGACACTGCGGAGCTGTCGCGCGGCGACCGACAGCGTCGCGAGGTCGAGGGTCCCGGTCTCCTCGATCTCTCCGAGGACGCTGCGCACGCGGCTGAGCCGGTTCGACTGGGAGGACTCCCATTCGGCGATCTTCTCGTCGCTCGACTCGTCGGGTTCGCTGACCTCGAGGATCTTGAGGGTGAGCGCCCGTAGCGCGCCGTGCATGTCGTCGCGCAGCGCCAGCCGGGCGAGCGCGTGCCAGCGGTCGCCGTAGTCCAGGTTCGACACCGCCGTCAGCAGTTCCTCGAGTCCGAAGTGCTCCATCACCGCGAAGTAGAGGTCGCCGACCTCCTCGGGATCGCGATCGGAGATCTCGGCGGCGTCGATGATGTCGAGCAGGCAGAACCGGTGGAGGCTGACGGCCACCGTCCGGGCGAGGTCGTCGGGGACCCCCTCGTCGACGTACGCGTGTACCCGGTCGGAGATGTCTTTCGCGGAGCTCTCCCCCAGCCAGCCGTCGACGGCCGCGGACAGCCGGGTGACCCGATCGGAGTAGCGGGTGATCTCGGCGGCCATGGCGAGCGGCTGGGGACGGAACGCGAGCAGCCACCGCGACGCCCGGAACAGCAGCCGTCGGGCGTAGAGCATCATTCCGTCGACGACCTCGGCCGGTGCCGGTGCGTGCCGGATGCTCTCGAAGACGTCGCTCATGCCGAAGATCTCGTTGGACACGACGTAGGCGCGGACACCTTCTTCGGTGGTGCACCCGGTGCCCTCGCTCAACCGGAACAGATGCGTCATCCCGGCGTGACCGATGACGTCGTTGACGAGGGTCGTCGTGACGATCTGGCGGCGTAGCCGGTGGGAGTTGATCTGTTCGCGGTACGTCTCGCGCAGGGCCTCCGGGAAGTAGCGGGCCACGCGTGCGGCGAACACGTCGTTGTCGGGGAGGTCACTGGCCAGCAGGTCCGACTTCGCCTCGAGTTTGACGTGCGCCATCAGGGTCGCGAACTCCGGTGAGGTCAGCCCGCGCTGCAGCTCACCGTCGAACCGCTTGCGGAGTTCGCGGGCCTGCGGGAGGGCTTCCAGTTTGAGGTCGACGCCGCGTTCGCGTGACAGCTGGTCGAGCATCCGGGCGTGGACCTCCACGCGCGTGAGTTCGAAGGTGCGGCAGAAACCCAACTCGGAGTTCTGTGAGATGTTGTCGGCGAGAACGAGATCGGCTACGTCATCGGTCATCGACTCGAGCAGCGGGTCCCGGTCGTCGGTCTCCAGCGCACCGCCCGACACCGCGGAGTCGAGCAGGATCTTGATGTTGACCTCGTGGTCGGAACAGTCGACTCCGGCCGAGTTGTCGAGTGCGTCGGTGTTGATCCGGCCACCCGCGAGATCGAACTCGATCCGTCCCCGTTCGGTGACGCCGAGGTTGCCGCCCTCCCCGATCACCTTGGCACGCACCTGATCACCGTCGACGCGGATCGCGTCGTTCGACTTGTCGCCGACGTCCCCGTGGTTCTCCGTCGACGCCTTGATGTATGTGCCGATGCCGCCGTTCCAGAGCAGGTCGACGGGCGCGAGCAAGATAGCTCGGATCAGTTCGGGCGGCGAGAGTTCGTCGACGCCCTCCGCGATACCGAGCGCTGCCGCCATCTCCGCGCTGACGGGGATCGACTTGCGGTCCCGCGACCACACCCCTCCGCCCTCGCCGATCAGATCGGTGTCGTAGTCGGCCCACGACGATCGCGGCAGCTCGAACAGGCGTCGGCGTTCGAGGTAGGACCGGTCGGCGACGGGGTCCGGGTCGACGAAGATGTGCCGGTGGTCGAAGGCGGCGACGAGCCGGATGTGCTCGCTGAGCAGCATCCCGTTGCCGAACACGTCCCCGCTCATGTCACCGATCCCGACGACGGTGAAGTCCTGCGACTGGGTGTCGACGCCCATCTCCCGGAAATGCCGTTTGACCGACTCCCAGGCACCGCGCGCGGTGATGCCCATGGCCTTGTGGTCGTATCCGGCCGAGCCGCCCGAGGCGAACGCGTCACCGAGCCAGAAGCCGTAGGACTGTGACACCTCGTTGGCGATGTCGGAGAACGCCGCGGTGCCCTTGTCGGCCGCCACGACCAGATAGGTGTCGTCCTCGTCGAGCCGGACCACACCCCGCGCCGGGATGACCTCCCCGGTCGAGCGATCGATGTTGTCGGTGATGTCCAGCAGACCGGAGATGAACTGCCGGTAGCAGGCGATACCCTCCTCGCGCTGCGCATCCCGGTCGGCTGCGGCGTCCCCGGTCGGCGCCGGCGGACGCTTGACGACGAAGCCGCCCTTCGCGCCGAGGGGGACGATGACGGCGTTCTTGACGGCCTGTGCCTTCACCAGACCGAGGATCTCGGTGCGGAAATCCTCCTTGCGGTCCGACCAGCGCAGCCCGCCGCGTGCCACTGCGCCGAACCTCAGATGGACGCCCTCCACACGGGGCGAGTAGACGAAGATCTCGTGCAACGGACGGGGTTCGGGGGTCTGCGGGATATCGCGAGGCCGGAGCTTGAACGAGATGACCGGACGGTGCTCGAGATCCCGTTCACCGGTCGTGACGAAGTAATTGGTCCGAGACGTCGCGGCCATGACCGCGGCGAAGGCCGACACGATGCGATCGGCGTCGAGACTCAGCACCGTGCCGATGTCGGCGCGGAGTTGTCCACTCACCCGCTCGCGCCGTTCGGGGTCGGCGGCGGCCGGGTCGAAGGAGGTCACGAACAATTCGACGAGCCCGCGCGTGATCTGCAGATGACGGCCCAGCACATTCGCGACATGGGCGGTGCTGTAGGAGAATCCGCACTGCCTCAGGTACTGCCCGTACGCGCGCAGCATCGCCGCCGACCGCCAGTCCAGTCCGCAACGGATGATCAGCTCGTTGTAGTCGTCGACTTCCGCTGCGGCGAGCCAGATCTGACGGAACGCCTCGGTGAAGCGCTCTTCGAGGTCGTCGGCATTGTCGAGGTCCACCGACATCCCGGCGGCGAGCTGCACGATGAACTCGTAGGCCCAGCAGACGGTGTCGTCGGACCGCCGGATCTCGTACGGATGTTCTTCGAGAACATCGAGGCCGAGACTGTGCAGCACCGGCAGGACATCGGTGAGGGTCGCCGACTCCCCGCACAGGTAGAGGGTGAACCGCCAGCGGTGGTGGTCGCCCGGCCCGCGCTCCTCGGTGGCGTCGAGTGTCACCGCCAACGCGCCCGGCTCGAGGGAGACGACGTGGATCAGATCCGCGAGGGCGTCCTGGGGTTCGCGGAGTTCCTTGTAGTCGTCGGAGAGTGAGGGCAGTTGCCGCAGAAGGAGTTCCGGTCCACCCGAGACCGATCCGGAGCGGTCGCCGAGGTTCGCGGCGAGTTCCCGGACACGCTCGTCCCATCCTCGGATCGCCGCCGCGAGCGCCGCCTGCATCCGTGCGTGCGCGGGCGATCCGGTGTCCACCGATCCGAGTTCGGATGCGGCGCCCGGCTCGATACGCACCAGCACCTGCAGGAGCGCGAGCGGCATCTCACTCACACGGGCCGTGTATTCCAGTGCGCTGCCCTGCAATTCATCTATCAAGGCACGTTCGAGGGCGAGTCGATTCTGGGTGTTGTAGCGGTCCCGGGGCAGGTAGATGAGGGCGACCGCGGTCTTGCCGTCGAGACTGGTACGCACGAACAGGCGCAACGACCGGGTCGCGACCGCGTCGAGCATCTCGGTGACACGACGGGCGAGCTCGTCGGTGGTGGAGGCGAACATCTCCACCACCGGATAGTTCTGCAGCAGCTCGATCATGGACTGTCCGGCGAAGGAGTCCTCGTCGACGCCGGCGCGCGCGAGCACGTCGTGCACCTTGGTGCGCAACACCGGGACGTCGAGCACTGTCTGGTGCAGACCGGAAGAGGTCAGCGTGCCGAGGAACCGGTGCTCACCGTCGTAGTTGCCGTGCGAATCGAAGGCCGGGACCTGCAGCAGCACAGGGAAATTCGACCGTTGGATGCCGGTGGCGACGAAGATCCGACTCGCTCGTGGGAGCAGTGGCCGCGTGGTCACCGACGGGAAGTCCCGGTTGATGGAGTCGGTGCGCCAGACACCGAGCCGCTCGTCGCCGTCCCCGGCGCCGTCGGTGCCCACCCGGGTGTAGCCGAGGGGGTGGAAATGGTTCCCGGCGAACCATTCGAGGAGTTTGGCGTACTCGTAGCGGTCGGTGTTGCGGATGCCGGTGGACTCGCGCACCGGTGCCACCGACAGGTCGGCGGCACAGGATGTCATCCGCGACCGCATCCGGGCGGCGTCGTGGTCGACGTCGCCCACCCGGAACACGACCTCGAGGAGGTCCGATCGGAGCACATCCGGGTCGACGCCGGGATGTCCGGCGAGCCCGCCGACGAAGATCCAGGACTCCCAGACGGCGCCGGGCCCGTCATCGATCGCCTCGAGCCGGCCGTCGGTGTCGCGTTGCACCGGCATGACCGGATGGTCCATGCGGTCGATGGAGAGGTCGTGTGCCTCGACGGTCGCCAGCACCGCCTCCACGAGCATCGGCATGTCGTCGTTGACGACGACGATCTCGACCGCGCCGCCCTCGTCGACGGCGACGTCGACCAGTGCCTGGCCGGGATCGCGCCGGGTCGCGACGTCAAGGTGACGCACCACCTGCTCGGCGGCGCCGTCCGCCCCGGAGCCTTCGGCCCGGGACTTGAAGTAGTGGTTCACCGCGTCCGGCACGAGTGAGGTCACATCGCCGATGCTAGTCACCCGTGCCGGACGGGCCGGTATTAATCGCGGGTGAGTTTGCGGTGGGTCACCCGGTGCGGGCGTGCCGCGTCGGCGCCGAGTCGCTCGATCTTGTTCGCTTCATATGCCTCGAAGTTGCCCTCGAACCAGAACCACTTTCCTTCTTCGACGTTGCCCTCCCACGCCAGGATGTGGGTACAGGTGCGGTCCAGGAACCAGCGGTCGTGGCTGATGACCACGGCACAGCCGGGGAAGTTCTCGAGCGCGTTCTCCAGCGATCCCAGGGTCTCGACGTCGAGGTCGTTGGTCGGCTCGTCGAGCAGGATCAGGTTGCCGCCCTCTTTCAGGGTCAGTGCGAGGTTCAGGCGGTTGCGCTCACCACCGGAGAGCACCTCGGCCTTCTTCTGCTGATCCGGGCCCTTGAAACCGAAGGCGCTGACGTAGGCGCGCGACGGCATCTCGTTCTGCCCGACCTCGATGAAGTCGAGTCCGTCGGAGACGACCTCCCACACGTTCTTCTTGGGGTCGATGTTGGCGCGCGTCTGGTCGACGTAGCTCAACTTGACCGTCTCGCCGACCTTGACGGTGCCCGAGTCGGGCTCCTCGAGACCGACGATGGTCTTGAACAGCGTGGTCTTACCGACACCGTTGGGGCCGATGACGCCGACGATGCCGTTGCGCGGCAGCGTGAAGGACAGGTCCTTGATGAGGACGCGGCCCTCGAAGCCCTTGTCGAGGTGGGAGACCTCGACCACCACATCGCCGAGACGGGGCGGCGTCGGGATCTGGATCTCCTCGAAGTCGAGCTTCCGCGTCTTCTCGGCCTCCGCGGCCATCTCCTCGTAGCGGGCCAGGCGGGCCTTGTTCTTGGTCTGGCGGGCCTTGGAACCCGAACGGACCCAGGCGAGCTCTTCCTTGAGGCGCTTCTGCAGCTTCTGGTCCTTCTTGCCCTGGACCTCGAGACGCTCGGCCTTCTTCTCGAGGTAGGTGGAGTAGTTGCCCTCGTAGGGGTGCAGCTTGCCGCGGTCGACCTCACAGATCCAGCCGGCGACGTGGTCGAGGAAGTACCGGTCGTGGGTCACGGCAAGGACGGCGCCCGGGTAGGAGGCGAGGAACTGCTCGAGCCACAGCACCGACTCGGCGTCGAGGTGGTTGGTGGGCTCGTCGAGGAGCAGCAGGTCGGGCTTCTGCAACAGCAACTTGCACAGTGCGACGCGGCGTCGCTCACCACCGGACAGGTGGGTGACCGGCGAGTCGGCGGGCGGGCAGCGCAGGGCGTCCATGGCCTGCTCGAGCTGCGAGTCGAGGTCCCAGGCGTCGGCGTTGTCCAGGTCCTCCTGGAGTTTGCCCATCTCTTCCATCAGCTCGTCGGAGTAGTCGGTGGCGAGCTGTTCGGCGATCTCGTTGAAGCGGTCGAGCTTGACCTTGATCTCGCCCATGCCCTCTTCGACGTTCTCCTTGACCGTCTTCTCCTCGTTGAGCGGGGGCTCCTGGAGGAGGATGCCGACGGTGGCGTCCGGGTCGAGAAAGGCCTCACCGTTCGACGGCTGATCGAGGCCCGCCATGATCTTCAGGATCGACGACTTACCTGCACCGTTGGGACCGACGACGCCGATCTTGGCGCCCGGGTAGAAGGACATGGTGACGTCGTCGAGGATGACCTTGTCGCCGTGCGCCTTGCGCACCTTCTTCATGGTGTAGATGAACTCAGCCACGTGAAAACTCCTTCGGACCTGCTCGATGCGGGTAGATGTCAGCAATTGGAGATGCTCTGGCGCACGCACGGTCGGTGCGCATACATAGGCCCCAGCCTAGTGGTCGGCCCCGGCGGGCCCGTCGCCCGGTGACCCGCTCCGCCCGGACCGGGCCGCGCATTTGGCCGGATGCCGGGCGCGACGCACGGTTTGTCGCGAGAATGGTTCGCGTCGGCGTGGGCCGACGACGGGTGTGTGAGTTGTGGCGCCGGGCGAGCACAAGTGCGGCGCCGGGGTGAGCGATGGGAGTGTCATGCGCTCGGTTGGTAGGTGGACGGTGCTGACGGTGGTCGTGGGCGTGATCGTCACGTCGATGGGTGCCGTCGGCGCCTGTGCGGCCGAGCCCCGGCAGTGTCCTCCGACCATCTCGCCGCTGTACGGTCCGGCAGGCTCATGTCTGCGGTTCGGCATCACGACGCCGAGCGGCCCGCTCGAGCCCGCGGAGGTCGCCGGCGTCACCGCGCTGACCGGGGTCTCTCCGACCATCAACATGTTCTTCGAGGACTTCACCGCCATCCCACCGATCGCGGCGCTGAACGCGGTGATCGGCGCAGGGGCCGAGCCGATCGTCACCTGGGAGCCCTGGCGGCATGTCGGCGACGGCACCTACGATCGTGCCGCGTTCTCGATGTCCTCGATCGTTGCCGGAACGCACGACGACTACCTGTACCGCTGGGCCGACGAGCTCGTCGCCTGGGGTTCGACCGTCTATCTGAGGTTCGCCCACGAACCCAACGGCGACTGGTACCCGTGGAGTCCCGCGGGTGGGACGCCACCCGAGCTGTACGTCGCGGCGTGGCGCCACGTCCACGACCTTTTCGCGTCGAAGAACGCGGTGAACGTGAAGTGGGTGTGGGCGCCGAATGTGCCCATCTCCGACGCTCCCCTGTCCCGCTGGTACCCCGGCGCCGACTACGTCGATGTCCTCGGCGTCGACGGCTACAACTGGGGCTCGGTACCCGGCCACCGATGGACGTCGCCGAACGACCTCTTCGGGCCCTCTCTCGACCAGCTGCGCGAACTCGCGCCCGACAAACCGATCCTCGTCACCGAGGTCGGTTGCGCCGAGGCCGGCGGTTCGAAGGCCGACTGGATCGCAGATCTCGTCGACTACCTCGACGAAGCCGACGGGGTCACGGGTTTCGTCTGGTTCGACCACGACAAGGAAGCGGACTGGGGTCTGACCAGCTCGCCGGAGGCGGGCCAGGCAATGGCACGCGCACTAGAGGAAGTGGGATTGCGGTGAAGGGAATCGAGCGGTGACGGGGGTCGAGGCGGACAGTCCGGGTCAGGTCGCGGTGGACGAGACACACGCGCGGATCGATCCCGACGTCGAAGAAGCGCGTCTGCGGTCGGTGCAGCAGCTCAACCTGCTCGACTCCGAGCCCGAGGACCGGTTTGCGCAGATCACCCGCATGGCCAAGGCGGTGTTCGGTGTACCGATGTCGACGGTGTCTCTCCTCGATCGGGATCGGCAATGGTTCAAGGCGGTCGACGGCATCGAACTGCAGAACCAGCCACGCGAGCAGACCGTGTGCCAGGTGACGGTCGCGCGGGCCTACACGCGCCCTGCCGACCCGGCGCTCGTCATCGAGGACGTCTCGACGATCCCGTTCTTCGCCGAGATACCCCAGATCAGCGGGGAGGGCGGAATCCGTTTCTACGCCGGGTATCCGTTGTACGGTCCGGGCGGTCACCCGGTGGGCACCTTCTGCGTCTACGACACCCGGCCCCGGCAGCTGACCGCCGACCAGTTGGCCGCGTTCCGCGAGCTGGCGGCCTGGGCGCAACGCGAGATCGAGAACTCCGACGATCTCGAACGCGCCGCGAAGGTGCAACGTCAGTTGCTCCCCCCACCGCTCGGTATCGTGCCCGGCTACTCCATCGAGACGATGTGCCTCCCCGCGTTCGCCGTGGGCGGCGACTTCTACGACCACTACCCCTGCAACGACGGACTCGTGTTCACCGTCGCCGACGTCATGGGCAAAGGTCTGGGAGCGGCGATCCTCACCGCGACCGTGCGGTCGGCGATGCGCGCTGCCTCACGCGCTTTCGATGCTGTCTGCGTGGATACCCCAGAACACGATCTCGGCGAGGTGGTCGAGACGGTGGCGGGGCAGCTCGCCGAGGACTTCGCGGGCACCGAGACCTTCGCGACGCTCTTCCACGCGCGGCTGCGGACCCGAGACGGTCACATCGACTACGTCGACGGTGGGCACGGCCTGGCGACCGTACGCCGCTCCGACGGCCACTGCACCGTCCTGCACGGCGGCGGACTCCCCATCGGCATCCTGCCGGAGGACACCTGGCGGTCGGCCGCAGTCGATCTCGGCCCCGGCGACATGCTCGTGATCGCCTCGGACGGTCTCCTCGACCTCGTTGCCGGCGGCGACGCGTTCGAACTGCTCCGAATACTCTCCGGCACAAGCACTCCCGCCGCGGTGCGGAGGAAGGTCGAGGAACTGGTGGCCAGTCTTCCTCCGGTCGACGATGTCACGCTCGTCGCGATCCGGCGGGACGATGCCGGATGAGCGAGAGCCTCGAGGAGTCCACCCTCGCGCGGACCGCCCCGTCACCGTGGTTGCGGCTGCTCATCGTCGTGGCCGCCGTGCTCGGACTCAACTACATCGTGTGGCGCTGGCTGGCCTCGGTGAACTGGGAGGCATGGTGGATTGCCGTACCGCTGGTCGTCGCCGAGACCTACAGCCTCATCGACTCGCTGCTGTTCGGGCTCACCATGTGGAAACTGCAGCACCGTCCCGACCCTCCACCGCCACCCGCGGACGCGACGGTCGACGTCTTCATCACCACCTACAACGAACCGATCGACCTCGTGATGAAGACCGCGCTCGCCGCCAGGGCCATCACCTACCCGCACACCACCTGGATTCTCGACGACGGTGACCGCGCCGAACTCGCCGAGGCCGCGCACGCGGCCCGCGTCGGTTACCTGACCCGGTCGTCGAACTGGCTGGACAAACCGCGACATGCGAAGGCGGGCAACCTCAACAACGCGCTGATGCAGACCGAGGGCGAGTTCATCCTGATCCTCGACGCCGACCAGGTTCCCGAACCTCAGATCCTCGACCGCACGCTCGGCTACTTCCACGACGAGAAGATGGCCCTGGTCCAGACCCCGCAGTACTTCGTCAATGTGCCGCCCTCGGACCCGCTCGGATCGCAGGCACCCCTCTTCTACGGGCCGATCCAGCAGGGAAAGGACGGTTGGAACGCGGCCTTCTTCTGCGGCTCCAACGCCGTGCTGCGACGGGAAGCGTTGATGCAGCTCGGGATCACGCAATACGTCACCGCCGTCGAGGATGGCGTCGACCGTGCCCTGCGCACCGCGCGGACCGTGCTCCGCAAAACCAGGCGTCGCGTCCGCGACAACGCCCCGGCACTCGCCGCACTCGACCGGGTGGATGCCGCGGTCAAGGAGGCGCGGACGCAGCTGAAGAACCGGGAACCGCTGGCCGACATCACGTACCGATTCCAGGCGCGGGTCGACGAGGCCGCCCGCGGACTGGTCGACGCCGATGTCGAGGCGATGCGCGCTGATCTGGAGGCGATCGAGGCCCTCACCGAGTTCGGCGAGCGGGAAGCCGGCGCCGGGGCACTCGACTTCGACGCACTGGCGGTTCTGGCCGATCGCGAGTGGTCCCCGCTCGGCGCCATCGAGTCGATCCGTGCGCTGGTCGCGGCGGTCGACGTCGGCAGATCCGATGAGGCGCAACCGATGTTGCCCCTCGCGACGATCTCGGTCACCGAGGACATGGCCACCTGTATGCGGCTGCATGCCCTGGGATGGAACTCCGCCTACCATCATGAGAACCTCGCCTACGGACTGGCTCCCGAGGACCTGAAAACGATGCTCACCCAACGCCTTCGGTGGGCTCAGGGCACCATCCAGGTGATGCTGCGAGAGAACCCGCTGGTCCAGAAGGGGCTGACCGTCGCCCAGCGACTCATGTACTGGGCGACGATGTGGAGCTACCTGGCCGGCTTCGCGGCGATCGCCTACATCGCCGCCCCGGTGGTGTACCTCGTACTGGGAGTTCTCCCCGTCCAGGCCTACAGCTGGGACTTCTTCCTCCGCCTCATCCCGTTCCTGGTGATCAACCAGGTGCTGTTCCTCGTGGTGGCCAGAGGCACCCCGACCTGGCGCGGGCAGCAGTACAGTCTCGCGCTGTTCCCGGTCTAGATCCGGGCCTGCACCACGGCGTTCCGCAACGTCTACCTGAACCGGCCCTTGGGCTTCGCGGTCACGCCGAAGACGAAGCAGTCCCAGGACGCGTTGCCGTGGCACCTCGTCCGTCCACAACTCGCCGCGATGGCCCTCCTCGTCGTGGCGTCGGTGATCGGCATCGTGCAGTTGTGGCGGGGCGCGATCTCCGTTCTGGGCGTGGGCGTCAACCTGTTCTGGGTACTGTTCGATCTGGTGATCCTCAGCGTCGTCATCATGGCGGTCCGCTACCGCGGTCACGACGAGACCACTGCGGCCGGTACCACCGCGAACGACTCCGCCGCCGACAGCTCCACAGACGAAAGGCCATGATGACGACCTTCGCAACCCGCGCCGTGAACGGTGATGCCGTGGCGATCACCCCCGCCGGCCGGCTCAACATGGTCGCGGCCCCCAAGCTGCGCGATCAGTTGCACGAGCTCGTCGGCGCCGGATCGCCCCGGATCGTCGTCGACCTGTCCGGGACCGACTTCATCGACTCGTCCGGTCTCGGAGCGCTCGTCTCCGGGCTGAAGGTGGCGCGGCAGGCCGGTGGAGATCTGCGGATCGCGGCTCCCACCGAACAGGTCGTCACCGTCCTGGAGTTGACCAACCTCAATCGGGTTCTGCGCGTGCACGAGTCCGCGGACTCCGCGTTCGGCCCGGCCGCGGAGACCGTCGGATGAGATTCGCCGGGTCACCGTCATGACCGAGCGGACGGGAACGCGTGTTCTCGAGGAGGTCACGTCCGACGGCACCCTCGAACACATCCACGGGTTGCTCGCGGATCTGTTGCGCGACTGCTCTGTCGACGACATGGACGCCCTCCAGTTCGAACTCGCCCTGGCCGAGATCGGCGCAAACATCATCGAGCACGCCCGTGACGGGAGCACCGTGCGGCTCCGACTCGAGGTCGAGGTGACCGCTGACCGAATCGAGGCACGCTACCGCGATGACGGCCACCCGGCTCGCGTCGACCTCGACACCGTGAGCCTGCCCGACGATGTCGCCGAACGAGGACGCGGACTCGCCATCGCCGTCAAGGTCCTCGACGAGTTGTCCTACCGCCGCTCCGACGGACACAACCTTTGGCGGCTGGTCCGCAACCGGACCGCGTGACCCTCACGCGGCCGTCTGGGTTTCCGCCTTGTCTGCGGCGGCGACCGGAAGTGCGGCCGCGACGTCTCGCTCCGACGACGGCGTGCCGCGGTAGGTGACGATGCAGCGACTCAGGTCGAGTCCCACGGCGACGGCGGTCATCTCGAGGTCGGAGCGGCGCGACCCGTCGGCCGTCGGGTACTCGTTGGTCTTGATCTGACCGTGCGCCATGACGGGCCTCCCCTTCGCGATGGCGAGGCCGACGCCGGCGAGGAGTCGGCGCCAGCAGCTCACCGTCAGATACAGCGTCGGTCCGTCCACCCATTCGCCGCTGCGCTTGTCGATGCGGCGCGAGGTGCAGGCCACGCGGAACGAGATCACGTCCTCGCCGGTGGTGGTCTGGCGTCGGCGGGGCTCGGACACAACGGTTCCGATGACGGTCGTGTACGTCTCAAACATGGTCGTCTCCTACTGGTGTCGGCCACGGGAAGTGTGGCCGCATCAGCATCTCCCCCGGCGTGCGTCCGAGACGGGGACCTGATCGGGCTGTGGAGAACTCTCCGAGGTTTACCCACAGATCGCCGGTACCTCTGGCGTTCCGCCCATAGGATCGCGATATGCGACTGCGAGGGTTCCTGGTGGGTCTGATGGCGGCCTCGACGTTGGTCGCGCCACCCTTGTCCACGCCACCTCTGTCTGCGGCGGCGCCGTCCCCTGCTTTGTCGGGCTTGACCGACGCGGTCGCCGGGCGCCTCGCGCTGGCCGACGCGGTGGCCGCGTCGAAGTGGGCATCGGGCGCCGCCATCGACGATCCCGCGCGTGAACAGGTCGTCCTCGACACCGTGTCTCAGCTCGCTCTCGACCGGGACCTCGACCCCGCCTACGTACGCAACGTGTTCCGGGATCAGATCGAGGCGAGCAAGACGGTCCAACGAGGGTTGTTCGCCCTGTGGGAGTTGCCCGGGCCGACAGCTCCGCCCGCGACACCGGATCTCGGTCCGGTCCGCGCGGCGATCAACGAGTTCAACGTGGCGATCGTCGACGAACTCGCGGCCTCACGCGACGTCGTGACGACCCTGCGCTGCCCGCCGGAACTGGCCGTGTCGAGTGCTCGATCCGCCGCCGGCGCCGGTTTCGACCCGCTGCACGTCGCCGCCCTGGCCCAGGCCGGTGAGTCCGTCTGCGCGGTCTCGACGGGATCGAGCTGAATCCTGTTGGAGCTCAGCCGCGTTTGTTGAGCTCCTTGAGCATGTCGTTGTAGTTCTCGAGCTCGGCGTCATGGTCGCGGGCCGCGTTGCGGTCGTAGCGCTTCGCCTGCCGGGTGTCGCTGCGCTGCCATTGGACCAGCAGGGCCAGCATGATGACGACGAGCGGGATCTCGCCTGCCGCCCAGGCGATTCCGCCTCCGGCGCGCTGGTCGTCGAACAGGTTGTAGGTCCACGGCAGATTGAGTCCGCGGTAGTAGTTCTCGGCGATGACGGCCGTGGTCATCATCAGTGCCACGCCGAAGAAGGCGTGGAACGGCAGCGACCCGAGGACGATGCCGAGTTTGGCGACCGGTTTGACCTGTCGCGGTGCGGGGTCGATGCCGATGACGAGCCAGTAGAACAGGTATCCGCTGAGCAGGAAGTGCAGGTTCATCAGCAGGTGAGCCGCGTGGTACTCGACCACCGACTCGTACAGCCCGCCGAGGTAGAGGATGTAGAAGCTGCCGACGAACATGATGGCCGCGATCAGCGGGTGCGTCAGGAAGCGCGACGGCCCCGAGTGCACACCCGCCTGAATCCACTCGCGGGGTCCGGGAGGGTTGCCGCGACCCGCCGGCGGGAGGGCGCGCAGCGCCAGCGTCACCGGACCACCCAGGACCAGCAGGACCGGGATCATCATCGACATCAGCATGTGGGCGATCATGTGGACGCTGAACATCGCCGGTGCATACCGGCCGAGACCCGACGAGGTCGCCAGGAGCAGCAGCAGACATCCGAGAAGCCACGCGAAGGTGCGGCCGATCGGCCAGTCGTCGCCGCGTCGCTTCAGTCGCACGACGCCGCGGATGTACACCACTGCCAGGACGATGGCGGCGAGACCGAAGATCAGGTCGAATCGCCACTCGGTGAAGAACCGGACGAAGGTCGGCGGACCGTCGATGTCGTAGCCGATGGCGTTCTCGACCGGTGAGACGTTCGCGGTGTCGAGGGCCGGCGGCGGGGTCCGGCTCAGGCCGACCGCCAGACCGAAGGTCGCCGCGAACACGGCCAGCTCGACAAGACCGAATCGCACGAACAGCGACGGCCGCTCCTCCGACTCGAGCTGGGCGATGGTCACTCGCCGGTGCCACGCACCGAGCGCGCCGAGGACGACGAGTGCCGCCACCTTCGCCATCACGAGACGCCCGTAGGTGTCGGAGAAGAGCTGATCGAGGGGCACGCGCACGGCGGCGTTGATCACGCCGCTGAAGCCGACGACGATGATGCACCAGAACGCGACGCGCGAGAAGCGTCGGACCGCCAGTCCCCGCCACCGCCCGGACGCGAGCGCGTAGACGACCACCGCGGCGAGCCCGCCGAGCCACAGTGTCGCGCCGATCAGGTGCAGGATGAGGCTGTTGGTGGCGATGTCGTGGTTGCCGCCCGACGACGAATGCCCGGCCAGTGCCGACGGCATCAGGCTGAAGATCGTGAACGCGATGACCGCGACGGTCGGCCCCCACTTGAGGATCGTCCGCGCGATGATCGCGGCGACCAGCGCGAACACCGCCGTCCAGAACCAGGTGCGCACCTCGGCGACCTGACCGTATGCGTTGATCAGGTTGGCCGGTTTGATCGCCTCCGACAGCGGTGATCCGCTGACCTCCGACGCCGACAGCGGCATCAGCAGAAGCGCGCACACCGACCACACCAGCGCCGACGACGCCGCGATCCGGATGGCGCGATAGCCGCCGACGTCGAGCACGTTGTCGGACTGCGGCGGCACGAAGAAGGCGGCGAACACCGCGCAGCCCAGCGCGATCGCGGCCGCGAACTCACCGATCGCGGTCAGGGTCGGCAGGCCGTAGGTGGTGAGCGGCCCGGGATCGGGGACGCCGGTCAGCTTGAGCGCGGTGGACGCGGAGATGGCGGTGACGGCGATGGCGACGATCGCGGCGAGCCATCCCGACGCCCAGAGGACCGCGGTGACGACGCCGCGCGGTTCGGCCATCGCGTCGCGATTCTGATCCGGCGTGGCGGACGTCGTCGAGCGGGTCATTCCTCAACTGTAGGTCCGGGGGCCGACGCCACACCCTCCGACCTGGTACCGCCGTGGTCTGGGGCACATCCGCGGCGAGCTCGAGGGCATGTCGTAAACTCCATGTGCCCGACGCCCCGTGTCCTCGTGCCACGACTGCGCCGAGCACGCCTCCGTAGCTCAGGTGGATAGAGCAAGGGCCTTCTAATCCCTAGGTCGCAGGTTCGAGTCCTGCCGGGGGCACCGTCACATCCCTGCCGACCTCCGGTCGGTGTGCGCCCACTGAGTTCGAGTGAGATCCCGGAGGGCGCACCGTCAGCATCAGATGCCGAACGGCGCCGCGTAGCGCACCGTCCCGGACGGGACGTCGGTGCCGTCGAGGCTGAGTACCATCAACGCCTCTTCGGGCACCTCGATGCTGAGCCGGATGCCATGGTCGACGGCTCGTCGGAAACCGAAGCGCGGGTAGTAGTCGGGGTGGCCCAGCACGACGACGGTGCTCTCCCCCATGTCGCGCGCCGCGTCGAGGGCGGCGATGATCGCGGCCGAACCCGCCCCGGTCCGCTGGTATGAGGTGGCCACGGCACACGGTGCGAGGCACAACGCGGGGGCATCGTCGACGTGACAGCGTGTCAGCAGCGCGAAACCAACCGGACGATCGTCGGCATCGACGGAAACGATGGAGAGCCCGTCGAGCCAGGCCGGGTCGGCGCGGAGCGCGTCGACCAGCTCGGCTTCCTCCGACGTGGGAAAGGCGTCCGCATTGATCTCGTGGACACACGCGACGTCGTCGGGCCGTTCCGCCCTCGTACGCCAAGCCTGCTGCGGCATCGGCGGCTCCCATGTCCTGTGTCGAGTGCCCCCAACGTAGCCCCCGCGCGTGGTCGCGGAGAAGCGGTTTTCGGAACCGGCGAGGCGCGCGGCGCGTCCAAGAATCGCACCACCTCTCCGGGTGGTCGCAGTCCTCGAAGAGTGACGGAGGATCATGCCATTCCCGTTCCCCATTCCCTCACCCGTTCCGCTCGTCCCCCAGTGGTTTCCCCGATCTGATCGCAGAAACGACTCGGAGAAGGATGTTTTCGGGATTTCGCCGGACGAGATCGAGGCGGTCGTCAGATCGTGGCGCGCCAACGGCATCGCCATCCACGCGATCGATACCGCGACCCTCGGCGACGCCCGGGGCTCATCGAGTCGGGTGGCCCGTGCACTCCGCGACACCGCCGGACCTGCCCGTCGCGCCGTCCAGTCGATCGGCGACCGCCTCATCGCGATGAGCGAGATCCTGGCCACCTTCGAAGCGACGACGACCTCGACGGACGCCCGAGCTGCCGCGACGTTCGAAGCACTGCGGGGCCGCTGATGCGCCCCACGATCTCGGCGCTGCGCGCCTGGAATCCGCAGTCCTTCGCCGACGCGGGATCGGCCGCATCGACCGCGGCCGAATCTCTCGACACCGGAATCGACCGCGCCCGGACGGCATTCGAGTCATCCGACTCGTGGCGTGGACGCACCCGTGCCGCCGCACACGACCGTATCCGGCAGGAGCACGACCACGCCGGCGAGGTCCGCAACGCCCTGCAGATGGTCGCCGACGAAGCATCCGACGCCGGGACCGATCTCGCATATGCGCGCGAGCACGTGTTGCGTCTCGTCGACGCCGCAACCGGCGCAGGTTTTCGCGTCGCCGACGACGGCACGGTCACCCATCCCGATCCCGGCCGGGTCACGGCGGCCGCCGAGTTCAGCGGCTCGATCGAGTCCGGTCTGGCCGCCGTCGACGGTCTCGACGAACGCTACGGCTCCCGACTCGACGGGCTCGCGACCGACCTCGCGTCACTGGTCGACGGACAATCCGATGTGACGCTTCCCGGAGATCAGGTCGTGGACGCCGACGCTGCCGTCCGAGTGCTCGAGTCACTCACTCCCGACCAGGTCCGCGACATCCTCGAACAGATGGCACCCGACGACACACGACGCCTCATCCAGGCGAATCCGCATGTGCTGGGCAACCTTCCGGGCGTTCCCTTCGACCTTCGCATCCAGGCCAACGAGATCAACATCCGCAACGCCCTGGTCGACGAGATCCAGGCCGGCCGAAGCGAGGGTCGTCGTGCCCGGACGTTGCGGGACATGTTGGCGCCGCATGCCGGGCGCGAACGGCAGTTCATCACCTTCGTGAACACACGGCAGGGACGTGTCGTCGAGATGATCGGATCGCTGCGTCCTGACACCCGGAACGCCACCACGTACGTCCCTGGCACCGGGACCACCCTCGACACCGCCGGCGGCGACAACCGCCGCGCCGCAGCCCAGCTCGCCGACCAGACCAACGGCCCGGTGTTCCTCTACCTCGACGGCGATCTGCCTTTGGATCTCCGCGCGGCCACCAGTCCGTCCTTCGCCGACGCCATGGCACATCGGCTCGAGCTGTTCGGAACCGAACTCGACGCCGAGATCGCCCGCCACGCACCCGGCGCGAGCACCACCTACATCGGCCACTCCTATGGCGGGGTGGTGGTCGGCACCGCCGAGCAGCTGGGCCTGACGCCGGACCGCGTCATCTACGCGTCGTCGGCCGGCACCGGGGTGCACGATCTACCGCACCCCGGCGGCGTCGAACGGTATTCACTGACATTTCCCGGCGACCCGATCCACTACGCGCAGTCCCTACCCGGGAACCCGCATGGCTCCGACCCCGACTCCGCACCCGGGGTGACGCGTCTCGACACCGGTACGGTCCAGATCGACGAACGCACATACGACAGCGGGATCAAGACCCACGGCGGCTACTGGAACGACCCGCACTCGACGGCCTTCCGGAACATGGTGAAGGTCATCACCGGTCAGCAACCCGACCTGTACGTCGCGCGCAAACCCGACGTCCCCGAACTCCCGCCACCACCGCTCGGCGCACCCGCACCGCTGTGGTGGCTGTATCTGTTCAACGACCGCGCCGACGGAGACATCGACCTACCGGGGCCGATCCCGGACATCCCGCTGAAACTCCCGTGGTGACGACCAACCCGTTCAGGACTTGTCGGGAACCACCGTCCCGCGCCAGCCACCGATGATCCGCATCGAGTGGTAGATGACCAGGGCGGCAACCGAGCCCAGCGAGATACCGGCGAACACGAGATCGCCGATCTGCCAGGTGTAGTCGGCGATGCCGATGATGAGCGGGATCGCGGCGGTGAACTGGTTGATCGGCTTGGAGAAGTCGACCTTGTTGCTGACCCAGATCTGCACGCCGATGATGCCGACGAGGCCGTAGAGGGCTGTCGTGACACCGCCGAGGACGCCCGGCGGGATGGCGGCGATCACCGCACCGATCTTCGGCGACAGGCCGAGCAGGATCGCGGCCGCACCGGCCACCCAGTAGGCCGCGGTCGAGTAGACCTTGGTCGCCGACATCACGCCGATGTTCTCGGCGTACGTGGTCGTCGCCGAACCGCCACCGCTGCCGGCGAGCATCGTCGCCAGACCGTCCGCGGCGAGCGCGCGGCCCATCGTGTCGTCGTAGTCCCTGCCGGTCATCATCGCGACCGACTTCACGTGACCGATGTTCTCGACGACGAGGACCAGGACGACGGGAAGGAACAGCGGCAGGACACCGAGATCGAAGGTCGGGGTCTGGAAGTCGGGCAGGCCGACCCACGCGGCGTCGGCGATACCGGAGGTGTCGATGTAGTCGTTGTCGGAGTCGATCCAGTCGAGGACGAGCGCCAGCACATAGCCGAACGCGACGCTGAGGAAGATCGCCAGACGACCGAGCAGCCCGCGGAACAGCACCGCCGAGGCGACGAGCAGGACCAGAACGATGGTCGCGAGGACGGGGTCCGCGACGAAGTTGTTCTTCGCGGCCGGGGCCAGGTTCAGGCCGATCAGTGCCACGATCGCACCGGTCACGACCGGCGGCATCAGCGTCTCGATCCACTTCACGCCGGCGAAATGACTGATCAGACCGATGATGACGAGCAGCGCACCGACCGCGACCAGGCCACCGAGCGCCGACGATGCCCCGTCGGAGGCGACCGCCGCCGTCACCGGCGCGATGATCGCGAAACTCGAGCCCAGATAGCTGGGGAGACGGTTACGGGTGATCAGCAGGAACAGGATGGTGCCGATACCCGAGAACAGCAGGGTCGTCGACGGCGGGAACCCGGTGAGGACCGGCACCAGGAAGGTCGCGCCGAACATCGCGACCACATGCTGCAAACCGATGCTCACAGTCCGCGGCCAGGTCAGCCGTTCCTCCGGTGCCACCACGGTGTTCGTCGTGAGTTTCCACGACAGCAGGTTCTGGGATCTCGTCCCCGGTTCAGTCATGCGCAACAGTTTGCGGCACTCACGGCTTGCCCGCTCCCCTTACCCCGGTGCTTGCACGGCGCATATGCAACAAGACTCATAAGCACCTTGTTGCATAGTGCACTGTTGCGGTGTTAGCGTGCTCACATGGCGCTCGAACATGCGATTCTGGTGTCGCTGGCGGAGCGACCCGGCACGGGTTACGAGATCGGTCAGCAATTCGACCGGTCGATCGGTTACTTCTGGTCGGCCACCCACCAGCAGATCTATCGGACGCTCAAGAAGCTCCTCGACGACGGCCTGGTGAGTGTCGAGTCGATCAGCCAGGACGGCCGCCCGGACAAGAAGGTCTACACCATCTCCGACTCAGGCCGAGATGCGCTGGCGCAGTGGGCGATGAGCCCCACACCACGGCAGTCACTCCGCAGCGACATCGGCGTCAAACTCCGCGCCGCCGAGTTCGGCGACCTCGCCGCCATCATCGGCGAGCTCAAGGCCCACCGCGACGAGCACGTCGCACAACTGACGTTGTTCAAGGGATTCCAGGCGGACTACTACCCCGAGCCCGACACCCTGACCGGCCGCAAGCTCCACCAGTACCTCGTGCTGCGCGGCGGCATCCGGCAGGAGGAGGGCTACATCGAGTGGTGCGACGAGGTCATTCCCGCACTCGAACGCGAACTCGCCGGGATGAACCAGCGACACCCGTGACGGCACGGAACCACCACCCAGACAGAGCATTGCACGCACACAGCGTCACCACGACACCGAGATGAAAGGTCGCGCCATGTCAGCCCACACGGCACAACCCAACCCGCATTACCCGCACCTGTTCACGCCGCTGCAGATCGGCGGCATGACCATCGAGAACCGTCTGGTGATGGGGTCGATGCACACGGGTCTCGAGGATCGCCTCTGGGACACCGACAAGCTCGCCGCGTACTTCGCCGAGCGCGCGAAAGGCGGTGCGGGACTGATTATCACGGGCGGTTTCGGCACCAGCCGCACCGGCCTGCTCGCCTTCGCCGGCGGCAAGATGACCAACGCCCTCGACTGGAAGCGTCATCAGCGCGTCACCAAGGCCGTGCACGACGAGGGCGGCAAGATCGCCATGCAGCTCATCCACGCCGGCCGTTACGGGTACACCCCGTTCAAGGTCGCGCCGGGTAAGGATCCGTCGCCGATCCATCCGTTCAAGCACCTGCGGATGACCGAGCCGATCATCTGGCACGTCATCAAGACCTTCGGCCAGTCGGCGAAGCTGGCACGCAAGGCCGGGTACGACGCCATCGAGATCATGGGCGGCGAGGGGTATCTGATCAACCAGTTCCTGTGCCCGCACACCAACGACCGCACCGACAAGTGGGGCGGCAACACCGAGAACCGGCAGCGCTTCCTCGTCGAGGTCATCAAGGAGATCCGCCGTCAGGTTCCCCGCGACTTCCCGATCATCCTGCGTCAGTCCGTCGCCGACCTGATCCGCAAGGGCCAGACCTGGGACGAGATCGCCCTGATGGCACGCAAGGCCGAGGAGCACGGCGTCGATGCGATCAACACCGACATCGGCTGGCATGAGGCCCAGGTCCCCACGATCGTGACCTCGGTCCCCCGCGGCGCCTTCGTGAAGTTCACCGAGCGTCTCCGCGACGAGGTGTCGATCCCGCTGATCGCCGCCAACCGCATCAACACCGCGGAGTTCGCCGAGGAGATCCTCACCAACGGCCGCGTCGACGCCATCCAGATGGCCCGTCCGTTCCTCGCCGATCCCCACCTGGCCAACAAGGCCCGCGAGGGTCGCGCCGACGAGATCAACACCTGCATCGGCTGCAACCAGGCCTGCCTCGACCACGCCTTCGTCGGTAAGAAGGTGTCGTGCCTGGTGAACCCGCGTGCGGGACGTGAGACCACGCTGATCCTCAGCCCGACGCGCAAGGCCAAGCGGGTCGCCGTCGTCGGTGCCGGGCCGGCCGGCCTGTCGGCTGCCGTCTCGAGCGCCGAACGCGGCCACAAGGTGACGCTGTTCGAAGGTGGCAAGTCCATCGGCGGCCAGTTCTCCATCGCCGCCCGCATCCCGGGCAAGGAGGAGTTCAACGAGACGATCCGCTACTTCACCCGCAAGCTCGAGGTCCTCGGCGTCGACGTCCGACTCAACACCCGGGTCGACGCCGACACGCTCATCGCCGAGAAGTTCGACGACGTCATCGTCGCCACCGGCGTGGTGCCGCGCATCCCGAGCTTCCCCGGCGTCGACCACCCGATGGCGATGTCGTACGCCGACGCCGTCCTCGGTCATCGCGAGATCGGCAAGCGGGTCGCCGTCATCGGTGCCGGAGGTATCGGCTTCGACATCAGCGAGTTCCTCACCACCGACGAGTCGCCGACGCTGAATCTGAAGGAATGGGAACAGGAATGGGGCGTCACCGACGATCCGGAGAAGCCCGGTTTCGTCACCAAGCCCCGCCCCCTGCCGCCGGTGCGTCAGGTCTACATGGTGCAGCGCAAGTCCGGTAAGCAGGGCAAGTCGCTCGGCAAGACGACCGGCTGGGTGCACCGCGCCACGATGAAGATGAAGGGCGTCGAGCAGATCAGTGGCGCGACCTACGACAAGATCGACGATCAGGGTCTGCACCTCAGCTTCCGCGACGACGAGGGCAACGTGACGGAGACCCGGGTCCTCGAGGTCGACAACGTGGTCATCTGCGCGGGCCAGGAATCGGTGCGCGATCTCATCGATCCGCTGACCCTCGCCGGTGTCACCACCCACGTGATCGGCGGCGCCGACTACGCGGGCGAACTCGACGCCAAGCGCGCGATCCGGCAGGGCACCGAGGTCGCCGCCGGTATCGACTGACCTCTCGACCCAACTGTCGCTGCGCTCCGGCTCTTCTCGGGCCGGGGCGCAGCGGCCGCTACGATTGCTCCCATGCCGGTACCGCCGCCTTCAGAAAACGCCCGCGCCGTCGTCACCGGGGCCTCCTCCGGTATCGGTCGCGAGCTCGCCCGGGCGCTGGCCGCCCGTGGCCACTCGGTCGTCCTCGTCGCCCGTCGCGGTGAGCTCCTCGAAGAGCTCGCCGGCGAACTGCGGACCGCCCATCGGGTCGCGGTCGAGGTTCGCGCGGTCGACCTGTCCGACCCGACCAAGGTCGAGGTCCTTGCCGCCGAGTTCGCCGGACGCGAGATCTCGATCCTCTGTAACAACGCCGGCATCGCCACCTTCGGCCCCGTCGCCGAACTCGACGCCGACTACGAGAAGTCCCAGGTCCTGCTGAACGTCAACGCCGTTCACGATCTCACCCTCGCTGTCCTCCCCCAGATGGTGAAGCGCGGTTCCGGCGGCATCCTCATGGTGGGGTCGGCAGCCGGCAACATGCCGATCCCGAACAACGCCACCTATGCCGCGTCGAAGGCCTTCGTCAACACGTTCAGCGAATCGCTGCGCGGTGAGGTCTCGGCACAGGGCGTCCACGTCACGCTTCTGGCTCCCGGCCCGGTCCGCACGCACACACCGTCGCCCGACGAGGCGTCGATCGTGGACAAGGTCGTCCCCGACTTTCTCTGGCATTCATCCGCGAAGGTCGCCGAGATGAGTCTGGATGCCCTGGCGCACAACAAGATGCGTGTCGTCCCCGGAACCCTGTCCAAGGCCATGTCGGTGGCCGGCGGGTACACCCCGCGCGCCGTCGTCGCGCCGATCGTCGGCGGGTTCTACCGAAAGTTCAGCGCCGAGTAGCCCGGCGCCGAACACTTCTCACCGCTTCCGACGCCGCCCCGTACCGAAGATCGCGCGACTGAACTCGCGTCCCGCGGCGCTGGCCGCCGACCGCAGGAAGCTCTGCACCGGCTTGCTGGTCAGCACCTCGGTGATGATGCCCGGCTCCTCGGGGACGGGCTTCGGTGCCGGACTACGTTTCGGAGCCGGGACGGGAACCGGAGCCGGTGCGGGCGCGTCGGCGGATTCGCCGGGCGACAGCATGTTGGCGGCGAGCATCTCGTAGGCCGACTCGCGGTCGATCGACTGCCCGTACTTCGCATACAGCGGACTCGCCTCGGCGGCGGCGGTGATCGCCTCCGCCCCGATGGCATCCATCGACGAACGCGGCGGACGCACGACCGTCCAGGCGACCGGGGTCGGCGCACCCTTCTCCGACAGCACCGTCACCACGGCCTCACCGGTGCCCAGCGAGGTGAGGACCTGCTCGAGCTCGTAGATCTCCGACACCGGGTACGTCTTGACCGTCTTCTTCAGCGCCTTCTGATCGTCAGGTGTGAAGGCACGCAACGCATGCTGGATGCGGGCGCCGAGCTGCGACAGCACCTCGTTGGGGATGTCGGTGGGCAGCTGCGAGCAGAAGAAGACGCCCACACCCTTCGAGCGGATCAGCTTGACCGTCTGCACGACCTGGTCGATGAACGCCTTCGACGCGTCGTCGAACAGCAGATGCGACTCGTCGAAGATGAAGACCAGCTTCGGCTTGTCGACATCGCCGACCTCGGGCAGGAACTCGAAGAGGTCGGCCAGAATCCACATCAGGAAAGTGGAGAACAGAGCAGGCCGGGCGGCCTGGGCGCCGAGCTCGAAGAGCGTGATGATGCCGCGACCGTCGGCGGCGAGGCGGATGAGGTCGGCGGGCTCGACCTCGGGCTCACCGAAGAACGTGTCGCCGCCGTCGGCCTCGAGATTGGTCAGGGAACGCAGGATCACGCCCGCGGTCTGGCGCGAGACCCCGCCGATGTTCTTGAGCTCTTCCTTGCCCTCGTCGCCGGTGAGGAAGGCGATCACCGACCGTAGGTCCTTCAGGTCGAGCAGCGGCAGACCCTTCTTGTCCGCCCAGTGGAAGATCAATCCGAGGGTCGATTCCTGGGTGTCGTTGAGGCCCAACACCTTGGAGAGAAGGATCGGGCCGAAGGACGTGATGGTCGCGCGGATGGGCACGCCGATGCCGGTGTCACCGAGCGAGACGAACTCGACAGGATGAGAGGCGGGCTGCCAGGAATCGCCGGTCTGCTGTGCGCGTTCGACGATCTTGTCGTTGCTGACGCCCTCGCGGCTCAGCCCCGACAGGTCTCCCTTGATGTCGGCCATCACCACCGGCACACCATTGGCGGAGAGCTGTTCGGCCAGCAATTGCAGGGTCTTGGTCTTGCCGGTGCCCGTGGCACCGGCGACGAGGCCGTGCCGATTCATCATCGCGAGCGGGATGCGCACCGAGGCGGTCGCGTCGACCTGACCGTCCACCGACACCGTCCCCAGTTCGAGCGAGGTGGAGGTGAAGGCGTAGCCGGCGGCGATGGTCTGAGCAGGGCTGAGGGCTTCGGTCACGAGGGACACAATAGCCCGCGAGGTGCCCCTGTTCTCCGTCTGACGCGGGCTCGTCGTGACGGTTGGCTAAGGTTGTCGGGTGCAGGACAAACTGGTGTGGATCGATTGCGAGATGACCGGCCTCCGACTCGAGTCGGACAAGTTGATCGAGATCGCGGCCCTGGTCACCGACGGTGACCTCAACATCCTGGGTGACGGCGTCGACGTCGTCATCCACGCCGACGACGCGGCTCTCGCGTCGATGCCCGACGTCGTGACCAAGATGCATGCCGATTCCGGTCTCACCGAAGAGGTACGCGCGTCCACCGTCACCCTCGCCGAGGCCGAGAAGATGGTGCTCGACTACATCCGCAAGCACGTGACGTCGCCCGGTGCCGTCCCGCTGGCCGGCAACTCGATCGCCACCGACCGCGGCTTCATCGCCCGCGACATGCCCGAACTCGACGCCTACCTGCACTATCGGATGGTCGACGTCAGTTCGATCAAGGAACTGTGCCGCCGCTGGTTCCCGAAGGTGTACTTCGGCCAGCCCGACAAGGGCCTCGCCCATCGTGCCCTCGCCGACATCCGTGAATCGATCCGCGAGCTCCGTTATTACCGTGCAGCCGCCTTCGTGCCGGCTCCCGGCCCCGACGTCGATGCGCTCGCGAACATCGTCAAGGATCTCGGGCCCGCCTGAAAACGCAGGTCAGATAATCGATTGGAGTTCTGCGGCATCTACCCGCTAGAGTGTTCTTGGCTCTGAGACCAGGCGCGAAAGCCCGGGTGTCGGATGCCGATGGTGGATGTAGTTCAGTTGGTAGAGCACCAGGTTGTGATCCTGGCTGTCGCGGGTTCGAGTCCCGTCATCCACCCCGATGAGTGGGAGGTCCGAATTTCGGGCCTCCCATTTTTCGTTTCCGACGAGAAGTTCCGGCGGCTGTCGATATCGCGTCCGCCCGTACGTCACCATGGTGTCGGACCACTCCGGTCCGGCGGCAGATGACTGGAGGAACGATGAAATACGCACTGCTGCTCATGGGACACGTCGACGACCCGGCATGCGGCGAAGAAGGCGGAGCGACGCCCGAGGAGTTCTTCGCGTTCGACCAGGAGATCACCGAAGCCGGCGTCGTGGTCAGCTCTTTCGCTCTCGAGGACGAACGCGCCGTCGTGCACACGAATGGCACGGGCGAGCGCGTCGTGGCGTCGTCGGGTCCGTTCGCGGAGGTTCGCGAGTTCGTCGGCGGCGTCTACGTCATCGACGTCGCCGACATCGACGAGGCGATCGAGTGGGCTCGCCGTAGTCCCGGTTCGGCACCGGGTGGGCACGTGGAGATCCGGCCGCTCGCGCCGTACTGAGCCGTGACCGGAACACCGGACCGCTCGGCGGGCGCGCCTCTCGTGGCCCGTCGAGCGGTTGCCACGATCGATCGCGGCATCCGCACTCGTGTCATCGCCACCCTCACCAGACGATTCGGTGATCTCGATCGCGCCGAGGACGCCCTGCAGGACGCTCTGGCGCAGGCCCTGGTCACCTGGCCGCAGACAGGTGTCCCCGAGTCACCAGAGGCGTGGCTCACGACGACCGCGAAACGTCGGGTGCTCGACGAACTGCGGCGGGAGAACGTCCTCGCCGGGAAACTCGGGCAGCTGCAGACCGATTCGGACCGCGCGCCCGTTCCGGCGGACTTCGGCGACCCCGCCGACATCACGCATCCGGCATTGCCCGACGAACGCCTCGGCATGTACTTCGCGTGTACCCACCCGGTTCTGCGGATCGAGGACCGGATCGCGCTCATGTTGCGGTTCGTCGCCGGGCTGACCACACCCGAGGTCGCGCACGCACTCCTGATCCCGGTTCCGACCGCACAGCAGCGACTCGTGCGCGCGAAGAAGCGGATCAAGGCACTCGGCGTGCCGTTCCATCCGCCGCGTGCCGACGACCTACCGGACCGCCTCGGGGGCGTCCTACGTGTTGTGTACCTGGTGTATTCGGAGGGTTACGCACGGTCGACGGGTAGCTCACACATCCGCGACGACATCACCGCCGAGGCCATCGCGCTGGCGCGGACTCTGTATGTCCTGCTCCCCTGCGCCGAGACCGCCGGGCTCCTCGCTCTGCTGTTGCTCACCGAATCTCGGCGGCCCGCACGGGTGGACCCCGACGGCCGGCCGATCCCACTGTCCGACCAGGACCGGACCCTCTGGGTCACGGCAATGGTGAGAGAGGGCACCGCACTCGCCGAATCCGCTGCTGCACAACGTGACGCGGGTGCCTACACGATCCAGGCAGCGATCGCCGCGGTTCATGCGGAGGCGCGGACCGCCGATGACACCGACTGGGCGCAGATCGCGGTTCTCTACCGCCTGTTGGAAGCGCACGATCCCGGCCCGGTCGTGCGGATCGGCCGGGCCGTCTCCGTCGGACGGGCGTTCGGACCGTCACGCGGGATCGAGATGCTCAACCGGTTGGCGTCGAACCCCTCGCTCGACCGGTATCGCCCGTTCCATGTGGCGCGGGCACTGACACTCGCGGAACTCGACGATCACGACGGCGCAGCGGCCGCCTACCGTCGCGCGCTCGAGCTGCCCGGCAACGAGGCCGAAGACGACTATCTCGCAAGCATTCTCGCCGGGTTGACGCAGGACTCCTGACGACGAGAGACCGGTTACTCGTCGTCCGCGGAGGAGTCCGCCGAGGACTCGTCCGAACTCGATCGCGACCGGCTCTTCTTCTCGGGAGTGGGCACCGGGTCGGAGTCCTCGGCCTCGACTGCAGGCGCCTCGGCCGCGGGCGCGTCGTCGGTCGGGGCCGCTTCCGGTTCACTGGTCTCCGGCGCGTTCGCGACGGGTGCGGGTGCGGACGTCGTCGTCGAGGTCACCGGCACCTCCGGGTCCGGCAGGACGAACGTGAATCCGGCTGTGCCCGCGGGCTTCCACATCGCCTTACCGGCGGCGCTCGGCGCGGTGAACGCCACCCAACCGGTGTAGGTCTGCCCCGGTACCAGCTGATCCGGCAATTGCGCTCCCTCGGTTGTCGCCTGCCCTGATGCCTGTTGCACTCCCCCGACCATCGGGGCGAAGTCATCCCAGGCGATCGATGACAACCGGCCGTCACCCCCGGTGTCCGACGTGGTCACCGCCATCTTCACCGCAACTGTCGCCCGTGCACCGTCCGAGGGAGCGGTGGACCCGACCTTCTGGATCGTCGCCGTACCGAGGTCGGTGCCATCGGTGGCGATCACCGGGAACTGCTCCCCGACGTCGACGTCGGTCGGGGTCGTCGGACCTTGCTTCAGCGCCGGGGTTTCGGCGGCTTCGCTCTCGGAAGAGCTTGCCGACGAGGAGCTCTCGGACTCGGAACTCTCGGAGTTCTCGGAACTCTCGGAGCTCGAGGACTCCGATTCCGAACTCTCGGAGCTCTCGGCGGCCGAACTCTCCGCGGACTCCGACGGCGTGGCGCTCTCCGAGGACGGCGCGAGGCGTGCCGCCATCCGTGCCGCGCCCGCAGCCTGGACAGAAGATCCTGCATCCGGAAGCGCAACCCCGATACCACATTCGGCGCGGACGAACTGGATACTGACGGTCCAGACGGTCGAGTGCGGCCACAAGAGGTTCTGGATATCGAGGTCCAGGATCAGCGTCGACAGAGCGGTCTTCGCGGTAGTGGCAACGATGCTGCGGAACGTCCCCTCTACCCGGTACCCCACCGCGTTGTCGGTGAAGGACCTCGACCCGTTCGGCGGGGGCATTGCGTAATTGTTGTTTGAGCCGATGCCGATATAGATGTCACCGCCGGTCGGAGCTGTGGCCGTGGGTGTGACCGTTTCGCCGTAGTTCGATGAAGTGCAGTTGACCGCAGCCGTGTAGATGTTCTCCTTCGTGTCCAGGACCGACACGGTCGAGCTGAACGGATTCAACCAGTTCGGCGTGGGGGACGCCCTCAGGTCCCGCGCCGTTGAGGTCGCGGATGCCGAAATGTTGCCGGCGGTGCGGGTCAGCGTCGCCTCCGACCGCCCTCGCGCAGCGACCATGCCCACACCGAAGAAGCCACTCCCGCTGTACCTGGAGGTGAAGGTGGTTGCACCGGGGGTCACCGTGGTCCCCGGGTTGGCAAACGTATGCGTGGCAGTCGTGGCGTCCCATGTGTCACCGCTGATCAACCGCTGGTTCTTTGTGTGCGCGGTGATCGACCGGGCGTACCCGTCAGTGGCCGGAGCGAGACGGAATGTGGAACTCCCCCAGACCTTGTCATTCCACGCCGCGAGCACGCCGGTCGCCTGCGCGACCACGCCGAGTACCGCAATCATGCCGATGACGGCGATCAGGATCTTGCTGCGCTTGGTGAGGTTCATGCTTGCCGTGTATCTCTATGAGTTGCGGAGGAACTGGGTTCAAGAACGAGAGGGTTCGTTGTGCTCGTCCCGGCGGCGACCGGTCGTCGACTTCGGCCAGAACGCCCAGAGGACGAGGAGTGCCGCACCGAGGGTGATGGCCCCCAGAACGTAGGGATTCGACAACCAGACGATCTGCTTTGCGAGACCCGGTGCATGCCAGACGACTTTGCGCACCTGGCTCACGCGGTAGGGCTCCGGGTCGGGGTTCGGATTGGCATCGCCCTGCATCTCGATGAGGGCCTCGCCGCCGCCGAGTCGCTTCACCGCGATCGCCCGATGAGTGATCGGCTTCAGACCGATCCCACGGTCGACGGTGATGACATCTCCGACCTTCACCTCGGTCGCAGGGATCTCGTGCACGACAGCGATGGATCCTTGCGGGATGGTGGGATCCATCGAACCTGTCTTGAACATGATGATCGTGTAGTTGCCCACGAAGGCGAGGACTGTCAGCGCAATACACAACACGCCGAACACTGCGAGGATGTTCAGCCCCCAGTCGACGAGCCGACTGCCCAGCGACCGCGTCGCCGGCGTCGCCACGTGCGATTCGACGGGCGCCGGTTCGGCAGTGGCCGCGTCCACAACCGGCGGTGACGGCACGATCGGAATCGGCAGGGTCGGGGCCTCCGACGCCGGAACGTGGCCCGCCGGAGCCGACGTCCAGACCACCCGCGGGGCAGGTGCCACGACCCTCATCGGTGCGGTCACCGTCCACGAATCCCGAATGCCGGACCCATTCGCGTCGGGTCGGTCGGTGCAGGGACTCGAGGTCGTCGTCATCGCGCCGTCTCTCTGAGGTCTAGGGGTGCGGATTCGGTTGGCAGGCAGCACAACTCTGCGGGTCGCGTGAACCCTCGATCCGGCGGCGCCCGGGGATGGGAAGGAGGCTTTGCCGCCGGATCGAGGACGACTCACGGGTTGTCGACGCTCTGTGCCCTCATCTCCCAGCGCGGGGTGACACTCGTGTCGAGGATGTTGTTGGGATTGGCGCTGGCCGGCAACGTCACCTCGAAGTCGATCTTCTTGGCCGTGTTCTTGGTGACCCGGAATGTCGTTGCGACGCCGCTGCTACTCAGCTGCTGGTTGTTCACCAGGGTGGTGGACCCGTCCTTGATGGTCACGTAGAGCGCCTGGGCAAGAGTGTTGGTCGCGTTCGCAGGAGCCTGGATGGTGATGTCGGCGTCCATCTTGCCCTTGGTCTCTTTGAGCCAGAAGCTGCCCTTGGTGGTCTGCCCGGGCATCAGGTTGACCGGGTTCACACCCGCGACCACTGGGAACGAGATGACGCCGGGGGCGGCGCTGTCCGCATACTCCGCGAACCCCTCCGTATCCGACACGGTACTGGCCTGCACGTTCCAAGCGCTCTCGCCGATACCGAATGTTCCGGAACCGAACACGGTGTCGTTCCACGCGGCGAGGGTGACCACAGCGCCAACGCCGAGGACTGCACCGGAGGCGAGGATGGCCTTGCGCTTGCGGCTCTTGCGGTTGCGCTCTTCGTCGGTCAGGGGGGCGCTGGTGGGGGTCTGGTTGTTGGTCATCTTCCGTCCATCATTCTGCGGGGGCGTAGCTCATTGCTACTCACGAGTAATTTAGATTGTTTCGGATTTTTTGTTACCTGTTTTTCGAGATTAGCCGTGTGAAGTGACTCACCACCTCTAGGTCATTTGTTCCAGAATTCTGATTACATCCGTGTCGTATCTGTCGGCCGTTTGAACTACAGATCCAAATGGACATTCGACCAAGATCGTTAATGTCCCGAAATTTACGACAATGGTCATTGGTATTTCGACAACAGCTATTGGCACACGTCGGCAGCGGCCTAGTCCGAGTCACCTTCCACCTTCGAGCCGGCCTTGTTGATGGTGTCCGCCAGCCAGACGCCCAGCCATGCGATCGCACTCCGACCCACTTCATCCACGACGAGCTTCGCGTAGTTACCGATATCTGCACCCAGACCGGCATAGTCGATCCTGGCGATCGCGCCGACGACGTCGATGGCGGTCTCGACGGCTTCCGCCACCTCCTCCGCCCCCTCACTGAGGACGGTGCCGATCTTGCCCAGGACGGGATGGCGCCGCTTGTCGATGGAGCAGTAGAGGTCGGAGGGTGCACAGATGCTCGTGACCTTCCCGGACAGCTTCCCCATCCCCTCGGGTCGCGGGTCGGCGATCCCGATGCCGCGCGGCTTCGGGCCGACGGTCTTCTGACCAGCCGTTCCGTTACCGGGGTCGGCGAGTAGGCCGACTGCCAGCACCTTGTCCGCCGGGATCGGGCCGTCGCCGTTGCCGATCGCCGCGGCGAGATCTCCCGCCGCGTCCGCACCCTGGCTGTAGCCACTGATCGTGAACTTCAGATCGGGATCGGCTTCCGCCCGGTCGGCGAGGACCTTCGACGCGTTCGCGATCGCGGTGGCCTTGCTGTCCCCGTACGTCCGCCCGTTGTCGAAGGCCCGCGCCATGTAAGGCAGGAAGTAGATGGTCGCCGAGTCGCCATGCGTCCGCGAGATCGAGTCGGCCACCCCCGCCAGCGCTCCGGTGGCGTGGGTCGGGTCAGCGGCCGCATCCGTTTCCCAGGTCCCGGGAATGAAGAGATTGAAGGTCGAAACCGTCGGAGGCGGAGCGGCGACGCCGGCACCAGCCCCTCCGAATGCGGTTGCCGCGACACTCGCAGTGAGCGCTATTCCACCCAGACCAATTGCCCATTGACGAGCAGATCGAAAACCGACGAACTGAGACGCTTTGCCGGTTCTGTCGCACGCGTGTCGGGGCTTACGCGGCTCTTCCTAATTCAGAGTGCATTCAGGCTTTCTGCGAGTTGGCCGGAGTGGATGAGTGACCGCAAGATGTAGTGCTTGAGGTTGCGGAACCCGAGTGCGATACCCCGGAGGTGCTCGAGGCGCCCGTTGATGGCTTCGACCGGGCCGTTGGAGGCGCCGGTGTCGAAGTAGGCCAGGATCTCGGCACGTCGGACCCACAACGACCGTCCGAGTTGCGCCACCTCGGCGAGACCTGCGGGTAGGCCGGTATGGATACGTTTGAGCAGCTTGTACATCGCGATCTTCCCGTCCCGCTTGTTGGACTTGTCGTAAGCGTCGATCAGGTCCTGATAGATCGCGTAGGTGATGGCCACCGCCACGTGCTCCTCCCGGGCGTCCAGGCCCGTGCGTAGGCGGGTTTTCTGTGTGTCGGTGAGCAGCCCGATCCGGGTCAGCAGGGTGCGGCGGATGCCGTAGAGCGGATCCCCGCTGCGGCCTCGATGTCCGCACGTATCCTGTTGCACGCGTTGACGACACAGGGTGAGTTTCTCTGCGGCGAGGTGTACGACGTGGAAGGGGTCCATCACTGCCCGTGCCTTGTCGAGGGATTCGGCGGTGGCGGTGCGGTAGCCGGTGAACCCGTCCATCGTGACCACCCGGATACGGTCGCGGAACGCCGGATCACGCGCGTCGAGCCAGTCCTTCAACGCGGCTTTGGAGCGCCCGGCGACCATATCCAACAACCGGGCCGGACCGGTACCGTCCACGATTGGGGTCAGGTCGACCAGTACCGTCACGAAACTCGGATCACCCTGGCCGCGAACATGTTTCCACTTGTGTTCATCCACGCCTAATATGCGGACGCCGGCCAGGCGTGCGGGTGCGGCGGCCAGCGTCTTCGCCGCCTCACACGCCAGGGTGTTGACGGTGTTCCAGCTCAACCCCACCGCGGCCGCCGCCGCGGTGACCGACATCTTGTCGCAGATCATCGACCGCATGATCCAGGTCGTGGTGCGGCGGGTGACCTGCGCACGCGGGGCCACGATCGCGCCCAGGTCGGCCCGGAACACCGACGTCGCGCAGGCGTCGTTGCCGCACGTGTAGCGGGGCACCGTCAGGTGCAGCCGGGTCGGATGCCCGACGATCGGCAGATCGGCGACCTCACGGTCGACATGATCACGCAACTGCCCGGCCTGCCCGCAGGACGGGCACATGTTCTTCGGGTCCAGGAGCTGGCAGAACAGGTGGGTACGGTCCTGGCCGTCGACGGCGGCATCGGTGATCGTCACCCCCAACTCGATGGTGCGGCAAATCGTGTCGGCAATAGCGCTACGCTGCGTCATGGGTCCTGTGAGTGTTCGGATGAGTGTGTAGGAGCTTTCATCTTCACACCACAGGACCCACCCACATCACGCGGCTCACACCCGCAAATCCGACCTACATCTTGTGGTCGATAGAACCTGTTTCACGCACCGTCAATCCTGAAGAGCCGCTTACGCGCAGAGGAAGAGTATTTCATGAGGGGATGTCACAAATCTTCACATCGTTGGGGAGACGGAACAACAGGTGCGGACGGAGAGGGTCTTTCGACCCCCCTTTCCACATTGTTGTTACTTAGCAGTAGATATGAAACTTCCACTATTACGGGACGATTTCAAAGAATCCCAGAGAATACTTTCAAGACCCGTAGAACCCTGTTTCATATAGGAAACTGAAACATGTTGTGGTGCAGTGTATTTCAGATAACATCGCAGGTAGGGCCATGTTGGACAAATGATCCTGTGTGAGTGAGATCACCAGCGTGACGTAGCCGTTCTCGATCACGAACCTTGAGAGGCCCTCCGCAGACACGGCGACGGCCCGGAACCGCCGGGAGACAGCGGGTCCGAGCCCTCGGGCAGACCAGGCGTCAGGTCACCCGATCGCAGTCACCGTGACGCTTGCCGATCGGGGGACAGATCGAGCCGACGGAGTAACTGGGCGTTGAGCGCGACGACCACCGTCGACACCGACATCAGGATCGCGCCGACGCTCATCGGCAACACGAATCCGATCGGCGCCAACACACCGGCCGCGAGTGGAACGGAGATCAGGTTGTACCCGGCCGCCCACCACAGGTTCTGCACCATCTTCCGGTAGCTCGCCCGCGACAACTCGATCACCGAGAGCACCGACCGCGGGTCCGAGGACGCCAGGATCACGCCCGCGGAGGCGATGGCGACGTCGGTACCGGCGCCGATGGCGATCCCGACGTCCGCCTGCGCGAGCGCCGGCGCATCATTCACCCCGTCACCGACCATCGCGACCCGCTTACCCTCGCGCTGCAGCTCGGCCACCTTGTCGGCCTTGTCCTCTGGCCGGACACCTGCGTAGACGCGGTCGATCCGCAGCTCGCGAGCCACATCCTCGGCCACCGCTCGCGCGTCTCCGGTGACCATCACCGCTTCGACCCCACGGCGCCGAAGGCCGTCGATCGCTTCGCGCGACTCCGGTCGCACCTCATCGGTCAACGCCAGCGCTCCGACGACCTCACCGTCGGCGACGACGTGCAGGATGATCGCGCCCTCATCGCGCCAGGTGCCCGCGATCGACAGCTCTGCAACACCCTGGCTGTCGAGCAACCTCGGCCCGCCCACCGCAATGTGCACTCCGTCCACTCTCGCCGAGACACCCACCGCCGGTGAGGAGGTGAAGTCCTGCGCCGCCGGCACCTCCAGTCCCCGCCCCCGGGCGGCCTCGACTATTGCGACGGCGAGTGGATGCTCGCTGTCCGCCTCGGCCGACGCGGCCAGCACCAGGACCTCGTCCGCCGTGCGGCCGCCCGCTGGTTCGACGGAACGGACCGTCGGAGCTCCACGGGTCAGCGTCCCGGTCTTGTCGAAGAGGACGGCGTCGACCGACCGCATGGTCTCGAGGGCGAGCCGGTCGGAGATCAGCACTCCCCCTCGCGCCGCGCGCTCCGTCGCGATCGAAACCACCAACGGGATGGCAAGACCGAGAGCGTGCGGGCAGGCGATGACGAGGACAGTGATCACCCGGACCACCGCGGAGTCAGGCATTCCCACCGAGGTCCAGACGACTGCCGTGACAGCTGCCGCGGCGAGGGCAAACCAGAAGAGCCACCCGGCGGCGCGGTCGGCAAGACGTTGGGCACGCGACGTCGACGCCTGCGCTCGGGCGACGAGCCGTTCGATCCCGGCCAGCGCGGTGTCATCACCGATCGCGGTGACCCGGACACGAACCGCGGAATCGGTAGCGACGGTCCCGGCGATCACGCGATCCCCGACCGATCGTCGTACCGGGCGCGACTCACCGGTGATCATCGACTCGTCCACATCCGCCGTACCGTCGACGACGTCACCGTCGGCCGGGATCGATGCACCCGGCCGAACCAGTACTACGTCGCCCACCTCCAGCTCGGAGACGGCGACGGTGACCGTTCCGGCGCCGTCGACCTTCTCCGCCTCATCGGGCAGCAAGGCCGCCAGCGAGTCGATGGCCGATGTCGTCTGGGCCAGCGCACGCATCTCGACCCAATGTCCCAGGAGCATGATCGCGACAAGGAGCGCCAGCTCCCACCAGAAGTTCAGCTCACCGGACAACAACCCCAGACTCGCGCCCCACGACGCCACGAATGCGACAGTGATGGCCAGCCCGATGAGCAGCATCATCCCCGGCCGGCGGGACCGGATCTCCCCGACGGCACCGGCGAGGAACGGCCGGCCGCCCCAGAAGTAGATGACCGTGCCCAGTACCGGCGAGATCCACATGACCCACCCGGGGTGAGGCAGCGAGTATCCGATCAGGTGGGCGAACATCTCGTTGAACGCCACCGTCGGGATGGCCAGTACCACCATGATCCAGAACAGTCGGCGGAACCGGCCGACGTGGTCGGCATGACCGCCGTGTTCGCCACCAGCGTGCTGGTGACCTTCGTGCGTACCCGTGTCGTGCCCGGGATGGATCGCTGTAGCACTCATGCGACCGACTATATACCCCCTACCGGTATATAGTAAGAGCCGATTTTCGTTGCGAGGTTCGACGACACCCGGCCCGCCGAGGGAGACCCGATAGCACACACCTCCGACAAACGTCGGCCACCTACCTGATTTCGACAAGCGTTGCACCGCAGCGTGATTCCGGGTACAGTCGAATGTATATTCGAACACGGCATCGGGGGTGACCGTCTTGACCGAAATCTCGACCACCGACGGCACTCCGTCGGCCCGCCCCTCCGAACTCGTGCAGGAACTGCACCGGATCACCACCGAACTCCAGGCCGTCGATCTGACGCAGTGCTCCGATGCCGAACTCATCGACGTCGCCGCCGGAACCGAACAGGCCATCGCCCGACTCACTTTCGCCGGCGACCGACAGATCATCGAGATCGCCGACCGCGACCTACCCCACCAGACCGGCCACCGCAGCATCACCCAGTTCATGACCCACCGCCTACGCATGGCCGACCCCATGCGCCGCACCAAACAACGCCACGCGACCGCCACCCACCTCAGCCCGACCGGCGAACCACTCGAACCCGAACGCCCCGCTCTGGCAGAGGCATTGGCCGACGGCAAGGTCAGCACCTCCCACGTCCGGGCAGTACTCGACGTCCTCGACCAGATCCCACACGCCGTCGACCACGACGTGAAAGTCGCCGCCGAACGACAGATGGCCGAGATCGCCGTCGACCACACCCCCGCCGACATCACCGCCCTCGGTGCACGACTACTGGCCCACCTCGACCCAGACGGCACACTGACCGACGACACCGACCGCAAACGTCGCCGCAATCTGTCGGTCAACCGGCAACGCGCCGACGGCACCGCCAAGATGACCGCCAACCTCACCCCCGAACTCCTCGCCCGCATCACCATGCTGCTCGCCGTCTGGGCCAAACCCGGCATGAACAACCCCGACGACCCCGACTCCCCCCACGGTTCCATCGAGGACGCCGACCCCGAGGCGGTCGAAGCCGCAGCCGCACGCGACGACCGCACCCCCGCCCAGCTCAACCACGACGCCCTCAACGCACTCCTGAAAGCCGTGTTCGACGACGGACTCCTGGGTAAGAGCCACCGCGGGTTACCCATCCAGCTGATCATCAAAGCCGACGTCAACGACCTACGACGCGAAGCCGGGTTCGCCACCACCGCGACCGGCACCCTGATCCCGATCACCGACCTCGTCAACCTGGCCGCCGACACCCAACCCTGGCTGGCGGTGTTCAAAGACGCCACCGCAATCCCGCTCTACTTCGGACGCGGCAAGAGGTTGGCCACCCGCGAACAGCGCCTCGTGTCCTTCGCCCGACCCGACGGCGAGGTCTGTTCCACCCCCGACTGCGGCGTATCCGCCGCGCACGTGGAAATGCACCACGCGCAACTGGATTGGGGTCTCGGTGGACTCACCGACATCACCGACCTCGCACCGGCGTGCCCGAAACACAATCGGATGGTCAGCAATGAACCCGGCGGCTACACCACCCGCATGGTCCGTGAAGGTCCCGACGAAGGCCGCTGCGCCTGGCGGTTGAACGCCGAACCCGGCGCACCACCCAACCCCGAACGCATCAACCGCCGACCCGACATACCCCGCCGATTCGCCGAACAACTCAAACAGGTACGCAACGAGATCCACGGACCCGAACCGGAGTCCGGCGCTGAAACGCGCCTTCACCTGCGCCAGATCATCGACCTCCGCAACGCCTCCGACGCCGAAGCCACCCTCGCCTCGATACTCCTCGCCGCCGCCTACCCGCACCGGTGAGAATCGCGGTCGTGAAGAAGGTGGTGGACCGTCGTCGAGGATTCCGTGCGATTCTGGAGCCAGAATGACCATGGACACCCCGCACAAGGTCGAGGACTTCTTTGCAGGCTCGCCGGTGGGCCTGTCGATCCACCGTGCGGTCGAGGACGCCATTCATGAACTGGGAGACGACATCACCGTCCGAGTTACGAAGAGCCAAGTCAACTTTCGACGTCGGACCGGTTTCGCCTTCGTGTGGCGTCCCGGCCTGTACCTGCGATCCGAAGTACCAGCGGTGTTGTCGATCGCCCTTCCGCACCGCATCGACTCTGCCCGCTTCAAGGAAGTCGCGCACCCCTCACCGCGCGTGTGGATGCACCACCTGGAGGTGCGTGGGGCCGCGGAGGTGGACGAGGAGGTCCGCCGGTGGCTCAGTGAGGCCTATGACGCCGCGGACTGACGTCGTCAGACTACGGCGCGGGGATGTCCAGCCCGAGGTCGAGCACCGTGACCGAATGGGTGAGTGCACCGACGGCCAGGTAGTCGACGCCCGTGCGGGCGTAGTCCTCGGCAACGTCGAGCGTCAGACCACCGGAGCTCTCCAGCTTGGTCTGCGGCGAGTGGGTGTTGCGTCGCTGCACGGCCATCTGGGTTTCCCACGGCTCGAAGTTGTCGAGCAGTACCAGCTGCGGCTCGAGGGGAAGCACCTCGTCGAGCTGGGCAAGCGAGTCGACCTCGACCTCGACGGGCAGACCCGGCGCCGCCGCGCGGACAGCCTCCAACGCAGCCGCGACCGAACCGGCCGCCACGACGTGGTTGTCCTTGATCAGGCCGGCGTCGCCGAGGCCCATGCGGTGGTTGACTCCCCCACCTGCACGCACCGCATACTTCTGCAGCAATCGCAACCCGGGAAGCGTCTTTCGGGAGTCGCGGATCTGGGCGGGGGTACCGGCCACCGCATCGACCCATGCACGGGTCGCGGTGGCGATCCCCGACAGATGGCAGATCAGGTTCAGCGCGGTGCGTTCGGCCGTCAGGAGTGCGGCCGTCGGAGCGTGGACGCGCAGGACGACATCGCCGGGTTCGACGACGCTGCCGTCTGCGACGGCGTCGGTCACCTCGAAGTTGCCCGGACCGATGACCTCGTCGAACACCGCGACCACCACCGGCACACCGGCGATCACGCCATGTGCACGGCTGACGATCGCGGCGTCGACGACAGCGCCGGCGGGGACCGTCGACGTGGTGGTGACGTCGGGGCCGTACCGCAGATCCTCGTCGAGTGCGGTTCGGATCAGCGCACGGATCTCATCGTCGACGACCAGATCCAGTGCACCGCCGACCGAAGCCTGACCGATGAAACCCTCACTCACCGCAGAGCTTCCGGTCACTCGCCCGACCCCGGGTTACCGATCGCGATCATCCGCTCGACGCTCTTGCGAGCCTTCTCCGCGACGTCGGTGTCGACGAACACCTCGTCGCGACCCTCACGCAGGCAGCGCAGCAGCGCAGCCGGGGTGATCATCTTCATGTAGGGGCACGACGCGCGGTCGTTCACGGCCTGGAAGTCGACGCCCGGTGCGGCCTTGCGCAGCTGGTGCAGCATGCCGATCTCGGTGGCGACGAGAACCTGCTTGGCGCCGGTCTCACGGGCAGCGTCGAGCATGCCGCCGGTCGAGAGGATCTTCACGCGATCCTCGGGCACCGCACCCTCGCCCGCCAGATAGAGAGCCGAAGTGGCGCAACCGCATTCGGGGTGGATGAACAGGTCGGCATCGGGGTGCGACGCGGCCTGGTCGGCCAGTTCGTCACCGTTGATGCCGGCGTGCACGTGGCACTCGCCCGCCCAGATGTGGATGTTGTCGCGGCCGGTCTCGCGCTTGACGTGCGCACCGAGGAACTGGTCCGGGAGGAACAGCACATCGCGATCGGGATCGATCGAGGCGACGACGTCGACGGCGTTCGACGAGGTGCAGCAGATGTCGGTCAGGCCCTTCACCTCTGCCGTGGTGTTCACATACGACACCACGAGCGCATCGGGGAACTCGGCCTTCCAGGCGCGCAACTCGTCGGCGGTGATCGAGTCGGCCAGCGAGCAGCCGGCGCGCTCGTCCGGGATGAGGACACGCTTCTCGGGGCTGAGGATCTTGGCGGTCTCCGCCATGAAGTGGACACCGCAGAAGATGATCTCGTCGGAGTCGACCTCCGCCGCGATTCGCGACAGGGCCAGCGAGTCACCGACGTGGTCGGCGACGTCCTGGATGGCGGGAAGTTGGTAGTTGTGTGCGAGCAGGGTCGCGTTGCGGGCACGCGCGAGGCGTCGGACCTCGTCCGCCCACTCCTGAGTCGGTTCGACACCGGTGTAGCCGCCCGGTGCGTCGAACCATTCGGCATCCATGAGCGCTGAACCCGAAACAGCTGGCGCGGTCACGGCCGCCGGGCGATCACTGGTGATGCTCATTGCCACTCCTCTGGCTGTCCCGGCGGACGTCTACGACCACCGGGTCATCGGTGTCCCCGGAGCACGGGCCGTGTGTCCGAGGCAGGGTTTTCGACTCATGGTCGAAAACGCTATGCATCGTAACATTCACCACACCCGGTTCATTCCCGTCGTCCCTCGCGCCAGAGCAGGCCGACCGGTCAGGAGCACATCAGGGCGTCGAGGTACCGCTCGGCGATCCGCGACTGCGCCACCCGCCCGATCGGGCCACCGAGTCGCGTGAACCAGCGGCCCGGTCTCGAGAACGCGACGATGTGCGCGACCACGGAGTCGTCCGGGAGTCGCTGAACCCAGAACCGCTCCTCCCCGATCTCCGGGTGACCGGGCAGGGTCCCGTAGGCGAAGCCGCGCTCAGCCCCCGAATCGATCGACCCCGAATCGATCACCTCGATGACCCGACACGCGGCAGAGATCCGCACGGGGCCCACGCCCAGACGCATCGACACCGTGGCACCGACTTCGGCAGCAGGAGTGGAGGCGTCGACGCCGATCCCGGCGCGACGGTGCATGTCCCAGTTCAGGATTCGGTCTGCGGCGGTGGTGAAACATCCCTCGCCCGCACCGATCACGCGCGATCGCCGCAGATGGTGATAACCCGCCGGCAGCTCTCCGGCCGTCGCACCGACCTCCGCGTAGGTGAGGCCCGACGGACGCGGCGTCACCCGGCGCGCGCCACCTCGGCGTCGAGGACGGTGTCGTCATGCACCGCCGCCAGGTCGTCGAGCGAGGTGTTCAGCGACCGAGCGAGCGCGGCGATGGTGGCGAACGCGGGCGTCGGCATGCGGCCCGTCTCGATCTTGCGCAGCGTCTCCGGGGAGATCCCCGCGCTGACGGCCACCTCACCGAGAGGACGGGCGCCACGGAGTTCGCGCAGCCGGGCGCCCAGACGGCGGCCGGCGTCGATCTGTTCCGGCGTCAACGGGTTGCGGACCATGCCCACGATCCTAGCCGATGCGGTATACATATACCGAGAGTCCGGTATTTCTATACCGCCATCGTCAGCGAAGGGGAAATGGGAATGGTCGAGCTGAAGTCACCGTCCGAGGCCGACGCCATGGCGGTGACCGGCGCGTTCATCGCGGACCTGCTCGCCGACCTCGCGGAACGGGCCGACGTCGGGGTCAATCTCCTCGACCTCGAGCAGCGCGCCCGCGACCTCATCGCCGATCGCGGCGCGAAATCCTGCTACTGGGACTACTCGCCCTCGTTCGGCCACGGCCCCTTCCGCAACGTCATCTGCCTGTCGGTGAACGATGCGGTCCTGCACGGCCTCCCCCACGACTACGTCCTGGCCGACGGCGACCTGCTGTCCATGGACATCGCGGTCTCGATCGACGGCTGGGTCGCCGATTCCGCCCGCAGCGTCATCGTCGGCACACCCCGCCCGGAGGATCAGCGTCTCGTCCGGGCGACCGAGGAGGCCCTGGCGGCGGCCATCGACGCCGCCCGCCCCGACGCCCGGCTCGGCGACATCTCCGCCGCGATCGGAACCGTCGCCAAGTCCTACGGATACCGCGTCAACACGGAGTTCGGCGGCCACGGCCTCGGGCGCACCATGCACGAGGACCCGCATGTGGCGAACATCGGCAAGGCCGGTCGCGGAATGAAACTGCGGCCCGGGCTGACACTGGCGCTCGAACCCTGGTTCACGCTCGGCACCGACCGCATCAAGTTCGACGCCGACGGCTGGACGATCCGATCGTTCGACGGCTCTCGCGGTGCGCACAGCGAACACACCATCGCGGTCACCGACGGCGCGGCACGCGTGTTGACGTCGAAGGTTCGCTGATCACGCGGCGTCGGGGGCCATACAATCGACGCCATGCCAGCCGCCGGGTCCGATCCCTCCAGTTCCGACGGCTCACAAGCGTCGGACAACGCGACCGGTCTACGGGTCGAGGTCCTCAGCGTCGTCTTCCAGGTCCGCACCCCGCCTTCCGCGGACGGCTGCGACGTCCACGCCGCGCTCTGCGTCCTGCTCTCCCGCACCGCCACCGAACCCGGCCGCTGGTCACTGCCGGGCGGCGATGTCGCCGGCGACGAGACGTTGTCGGTCGTCGCGCGACGCCTCGTCGCCGACACGATGGACGTCCGCGACATCGCTCACCTCGAGCAACTGTCGGTCTTCTCCGATCCGGCACGCGTTCCCGGAGTCCGCACGATCGCGTCGACCTACATGGGTCTCGTCCGCTCGGACAGCCCGGTGACCCTGCCCGAGGGGGCGGCCTGGTTCGCCGTCGACGCGTTGCCGCCGGTGGCCTTCGACCACGCCGAGATCATCGACACCGCCCGGCATCGACTGGCGGCCAAACTCTCCTACACCAACATCGCTTTCGCGCTGGCACCGAAGCAGTTCCCGATGTCGGAGCTGTCGGAGATCTATTGCGCCGCACTCGGTTACCCGGTGGATACGACCAACCTGCTGCGCATCCTGAGCCGACGCGCCGTGGTGGTGTCCACCGGTACCGTCGGCAAGACGGGCCGGTCCGGCGGGCGGCCGCCGGCGCTCTATGCCTTCGCCGACAACGAGTTACGCGTCACAGATGAGTTCGCGACGCTGCGTCCGCCGATGTGACCGCCGATGTCACCGCCGACCCGGGAGGATCGTCGGCGGGGTGCTCGTCGTCGAGATCCCCGACGCCGAGATCTGCTGTGCGTGAGGACAAGACGCAGACCAGGTAGACGAGCGCACACGCGAACGGCGCGCAGATGAGCAGCGTCCAGGGCGCGCTGTGTCCGGCGCGTGTACCGCCGTCGAGCCAGAGTTCGGGCACCACGCGGTAGACCGACTCCAGCGGAAGTCCGGCGAGGTCATCGTCGAACCGGAAGCCCGCCAGCCACATTCCGACCTGCGCGCCGAGCGCGGAGCCGGCCACCGTGCCGGCGGCCGGCACCAGGAAACCGGTGACGCCTCGCCACGGCCGCGCCGCAGCCCACGCGACCAGTGCGGCGATGCCGCCGTAGGTGAACATGATCAGCGCGAAGGCACCGACACCGTCGAAATCGGTCGAGATGCCGTCGCGAGTCAGACCCTTCAGGACGACGCCGGTGGTCGGCGGCGTAACCAGCGCCCAGATCCCGCCGGCGACCCCGCCGAGCACGATCACCACCGCGGTCACGGTGAGCAGGGTCGTGACCGGCCGGGCGGGACGCCGTCCGGACACCGGACCGCTCACCGACGACCCAGTTCGGCCGAGTCGACCGTCCCGTGGCGGGAGCATCGTGCGCTCCAGCCGTCGGGACGGACCTGCACGACCATGCGACGTCCGCACTGTCCGCAGAAACGCGGCGGTTCAAGCCCCAGTCGCGCGGCCGGCGGGATGGCGTCGGGTGCCTGCAGTTCCAGTTCGAGGCCGGTGTACACGCCGAACCTGCACGGTTCGGCGAGCGGCCCCGGGACGGTGTCGATCATGAGAGAACACGCTACCGATCGTCTGGGAAGGTCGGGAGTGGCGGAGAGGTCAGATCGTGTCGTTGAGCGACTTGATCGGCATCGACAGATCGCTGAGGAGGTCGAGGTCGTCCTCCGCAGGCCGGCCGAGCGTCGTCAGGTAGTTGCCGACGATGACGGCATTGATGCCGCCGAGGATGCCCTGCTTGGCCCCGAGGTCGCCCAGGGTGATCTCGCGACCGCCGGCGAAGCGCAGGATGGTGCGCGGCAGGGCGAGGCGGAAGGCGGCCACCGACTTCAGTGCCTCGGACGCCGGGAGCACCTCGAGGTCACCGAAGGGCGTACCCGGGCGGGGGTTGAGAAAGTTCAGCGGCACCTCGTCGGGCTCGAGTGCGGCCAGGTCGGCGGCGAACTCGGCGCGCTGCTCGAGGCTCTCCCCCATGCCGAGGATGCCGCCGCAGCACACCTCCATGCCCGCTTCGCGCACCATGCGCAGCGTGTCCCAACGCTCCTCCCACGTATGCGTCGTGACGACGTTCGGGAAGTGACTGCGCGCGGTCTCGAGGTTGTGGTTGTAGCGGTGCACACCCATGTCGCGGAGCTGGTCGACCTGCTCCTGGGTGAGCATCCCGAGGCTGCAGGCGATCTGGATGTCGACCTCGTTGCGGATCGCCTCGATGCCGGCGGCGACCTGGCTCAGCAGACGCTCGTCGGGGCCACGGACGGCGGCGACGATGCAGAACTCGGTCGCACCGGTCTTGGCGGTCTGCTTGGCGGCCTCCACCAGCGACGGGATGTCGATCCAGGCGCTGCGCACCGGCGAGGCGAAAAGTCCCGACTGCGAGCAGAAGTGACAGTCCTCCGGGCAGCCACCGGTCTTCAACGAGATGATGCCCTCGACCTCGACCTCCGGACCGCACCACTTCATGCGCACGTCGTGGGCGAGCTGAAGCAGCTCGGTCAGGCGATCGTCGTCCAGGCGCAGCACGGCCAGGACCTGCTCACGGTCGAGCGGTTCACCACGCTCGAGTACCTGTTCGCGGGCGATGGCGAGGATGTCATCGGACGTCTGTGCGTCGTGGGCGGTGTCGACGGTTGCCTGTGTCACGGGGCTGAACTCCTTGTACTGGAATCGGTTCGGGCGGGCTGGATCGAGCTACGGGGTGTGGGCGAACGAGGCCCGACGACTGGTGAGTGATCCGGCCAGCCAGTCGGGGTCGAACCACGTCGGGGCGGTTCGACGGAACTCCGCGGGATCGAGGGAGGCAGCCCCGGCGGGCAGCACACCCACCACCGGGACACCGGTGATCCGCGGCAGGTCGGATCGGTTGCAGCGCATGGCGAGGTCGGGCTCCTCCGGCCACCAGCCGATCACGAGCCCCGCCGGCCGGAGTCCCCGTGCGCGCACCGCATTCACGGTCAGCTCGGCGTGGTTGAGGGCACCGAGGCCGGGAGCCACGACGATGACGACGCCGTCGCCTGTGTCGGGCACGAGGGTCTCGGCGGCGATGTCGAGGATCGTCGCGGACTCCCCCAGCCGCACCAGGACCCCACCGGCCCCTTCGACGAGGGTGAGGTCGTGGGTGGCCGCGAGGTCGTCGACCGCGCGCACGATCACCGACGGATCGGCGAGCGGCATACCCGCACGCCGCGCCGCGGTGTCCGGTGCGAGCGGCTCGGGGTAGCGATAGGACTCGACCGCACTCACGTCCCCCGCCAGGCGCACGACTTCGGCGAGGTCGCCGGGTTCGGTTGGGGCGACGCCGGTTTGGACGGGTTTGCAGATGGCGACGGTGTCCATGCGTCCCGCAGCGGCGAGGGCGGCGGTGACGACCGTCTTGCCGACGTCGGTCGAGGTACCGGTGACGGCAAGGACGCGACCTCGGGCCGGAGATGGCTGTGCGTTCATCGGGCACCCACCTCACGTAGCGCGGCGTCGACGACCTCGGCGACGTGGTCGAGAGTCGCGGCGTCGAGGTCGGCGCGGACGGTGATCCGCAGGCGGGATGTGCCCGGCGGGACCGACGGCGGGCGGAAGCACCCGACTAGGACTCCGCGATCACGGCAGGCCGCGGCCGCGTCGACGGCTCGCTGCGGATCGCCGACGATGATCGAGATGACGGCGGCGGCAGGCTCGTCGACGCCGCAAGCGCGCGCCAGGTGGCGAGCGTTGTCCCGCAACCGGTCCGGCAGCGCGGGGTAGGCCCGCAGTACTCGTAGTGCGGCACGAGCCGCGCCGACCGCCGCCGGATTCAGTCCGGTGTCGAAGATGAACGGGCGCGCGCAGTCGATCAGGTGCGACCGGAGGATCTCCGGTCCGAGGACCACCCCACCCTGCGCCCCGAAGGACTTGGACAAGACCGTGGTGACCACCAGATCCGGCGCACCGGAAAGTCCCTGTTCGGCAACGAGCCCGCGTCCACCGGGACCGCGAACGCCGACGGCGTGGGCCTCATCGACGAGCAGCACCGCACCGTGCGCGCGGGCCGCGGCGTACAGGTCGGCGACCGGGGCCGGCTCACCGTCGATGCTGTACACCGAGTCGGTGACCACGAGAGCACGTTCCTCGGTGCGCGCGGCAAGCGCGGCCCGTACTGCCTCGTGATCGCCGCGGTCGACGACCACCACGCGTGCCCGAGACAGGCGGCACCCGTCGATCAGCGACGCATGCGACCCGGTGTCACTGACAATCAAATCGCCGCGTCCGGCGAGTGCGGTCACCGCACCGACGTTGGCGAGATAGCCAGACGAAAAGGTTAGTGCTGCAGGAAAACCAAGGAAATCGGCCAGTTCGTTCTCGAGGTCGACATGGGCCGCGGTGGTGCCGACGACGAGCCTCGACGCCGTCGACCCGCCACCCCACTGCGCGGCCGCGGCCTGCGCACCGGCGATGACGTCGGGGTGCGTCGACAGTCCGAGGTAGTCGTTCGAGCCGAGATTGACGGCGTCGGCACCGGCTCGTCGGACATGCGGCTCGCGATGCAGGCCGGCCTCGGCACGATCACGTGCGGCACGGGCGAGCCAGGCGAGTCCGACCTCACCCGAGGTGACATCCTGGCCGGCCACCGGCTGTCCCGAGGTGATCGTCATGATCGCGCCCCCACGAGTTCGGAAGATGCAGAGGATGTTTCGCCGAGCGTGGCACGCACGGCTGCGGAGATTCCGCGGACGATCGTCGCGACGTCCTCGGGCGTGCAGATGAACGGCGGCATCGTGTAGACGAGGTTGCGGAAGGGCCGCAGCCACGCGCCGGCGTCGATCGCGGCCGCGGTGGCCGCCGGCATGTCGACGGGACGGTCGAGTTCGACGACGCCGATCGCACCGTGTACGCGGACGTCGACAATGCCGTCGAGGTCCCGCAACGGCGCCAGCCCCTCGGCGAGGCCCGCACCGATCTCCGCCACGCGCTCGGCCCAGGGCGTCTCCAGCAGCAGCTCGATCGCGGCGACGGCCACCGCGCAGGCGAGCGGGTTGGCCATGAACGTCGGGCCGTGGGCGAGTCCGCCGGCCTCCCCCGCGCTGATGACCTCGGCGAGATGGGACGTGCAGAGTGTCGCCGCGAGCGTCATGTATCCGCCGGTGAGCGCCTTGCCGACACACATGATGTCGGGGGCGACCCGCGCGGCGTCGGCGGCGAAGAGGGTTCCGGTCCGGCCGAAGCCGGTGGCGATCTCGTCGAAGATCAGCAGGACGCCGTGACGGTCGCAGATGTCGCGCAGGGCGGACAGATATGCAGGGTCGTGGAAGCGCATACCGCCGGCGCCCTGGACGACCGGTTCGACGATGACGGCGGCGAGCTCGTCGCGGTGCTCGCGGACCGCGTCCTCCAGGGTGGCCACGTACTCCGGTCGGAAGTCGGCCGGAGGTGCGTCGACGAAGACCTGCCGTGCGAGCACCGCCGACCACATCGCGTGCATGCCGCCGTCGGGGTCGCAGACGCTCATCGGGGTGAAGGTGTCCCCGTGGTAGCCACCGCGCCAGGTCAGCAGACGGGTGCGCTGCGTCTCCCCGCGGCTCCGCCAGTACTGCAATGCCATCTTCGCCGCGACCTCGACCGAGACCGATCCCGAATCGCAGAAGAACACCTTCTGCAACGGTTCGGGGGTGAGTTCGACGAGGAGTTGCGCGAGCCGCGCGGCGGGTTCGTGGGTGAGGCCACCGAACATGACATGCGACATGCGCCCCATCTGGACGGCGGCCGCGGCGTCGAGGCGCGGGTGCCGGTAACCGTGGATCGCGGCCCACCACGAACTCATGCCGTCGACCACCGATCGTCCGTCGGCCAGCTCCAGGTGAACCCCCGACGCCGACGCGACCACCAGGGGTTCGGTCGTTGCGGGCAGTGCCCCGTAGGGATGCCAGATGTGCTCGGCGTCGACGCGGCTGACCTCGGCCTGGTCCACGACGCACTCCTCCTGCTCTCCCCGGATCGCCTGGACACCGTCCAGGATTCCTGAACACCGTACAGGGAGAGCCTGGACGGTGTACAGGTGGCTCGCGTCGGGCGGCCCGATCGGGGTCACTACGCTGACCGCGTGAGCAACAGCCGCACCGACGTCCTCCGCGCCGCCCGCGACATCCTGCGCGAGCACAGCCTGGCCGACCTGTCGATGCGCCGGCTCGCCACGGAGCTCGGGGTTCGCCCCAACGCCCTGTACTGGCATTTCCCCAACAAACAGACCCTGCTGGCCGCTCTGGCCGACGACATCCTGGGCGCGGTGACGATCCCCGCCGCCGATCTGCGGTGGGACGAGCGGCTGCGGCTGCTCGCCACCGGGATGCGCGCGGCCCTGCTGGAGGTGCCCGACAGCGCCGAGGTCGTGTCGTCGAGCTGGGCCAGCGGCCTGTCCACCAAGGCCATCGCCGCAGACATCGTCGCGGCCGGACATTCCGGCGGGCTCTCGCTGCGTGACGCGGAGGCCGCCGGCGTCGCGATCTGTCAGCTCGTCATCGGCCTGACCATCGAGGAACAGACCCGCGCACAGATGGAACGCCTCGGCGTCATCGAACCGTCGGGCCGCGACTTCACCGGCGAGTTCGTCGACGGACTGACGATCATCCTCGACGGGGCCCGCACCCGAGCGCGTCGCTGACATTCCTGCGCCCCGTGACCAACTCCACCGGGTGTCGCGACCGTCACGACTCAGGAATTCACAGCTTCTGCGGGTACATTGCTACCCGGCCGAAACCGTTCCCGACCCGAAAGACTTCTCTGTGGCATCGACGACTCGAGTAGTGGCGCCGGAGTCGGCCCCCTCGACGCCGACGACCCCTGCCTACCGCACCGACCTCGACGGACTGCGCGGCATCGCGATCACCCTCGTGGCCTGTTTCCACGTGTGGTTCGGGAAGGTCTCCGGCGGCGTCGACGTCTTCCTCACCCTGTCGGGATACTTCTTCCTCGGTTCGCTCCTCCGGCATGCGATCTACGCGCAGAAGCCGAACGTCACCTTCCGCGACACCCTCGATCCGTGGCCGCGACTGAAGCGACTACTGAAGCGACTGCTGCCCGCACTGATCACCGTGCTCCTCGCGGTCACGGTGCTCACCGTCGTGGTCCTGCCGCAGACCCGCTGGGCCAACATCGGCAACGAGGTCGTGGCCAGCGCCCTCTACTACCAGAACTGGTACCTGGCTCTGAACTCCCAGGACTACCTGGCCGCGAGTTCGGCCAACAGTCCCCTGCAGCACATCTGGTCGATGTCGATGCAGGGACAGTTCTTCCTGCTGACCCTGCTCGTCGCCCTGGCGTTCGCCGGCGTCCTCAAGCTGCTCGCACACTTCGCGCGCCCGTTCGCCGACCCGCGGGTCATCAGATTCCTGGTCGGCGCCGCGGTCTTCGTGGTCGCGCTGGGATCGTTCTGGTGGGCACATCGCGGCATGGCCATCAACCAGCCGTACAACTACTACTCCACGCTCTCGCGGCTGTGGGAGCCGCTGGCCGGTGGGCTGCTGGCGATCTGGCTGCCGAGCCTCCGCGTCCCCAACTGGCTGCGCAACGTCGCCACCGTCGCGGCCCTCGCGCTGATCGTCAGCTGCGGGTTCTGGATCGACGGCGTCGCCGAGTACCCGGGCCCGATGGCACTCGTTCCGGTCGGGGCGACGCTGATCATCATCTGGGCGGGCGCGACCGCATTGCAGAAGGCGCCGCGCGGTTCGCATGCCGCCCCGGACGGGATGCCGGCCGCCAACCGCATGCTGGCGAGTACCTGGCCGGTGTGGCTGGGCACCATCGCCTACTCGCTGTACCTGTGGCACTGGCCCCTGCTGATCTTCTACCTCACCTGGCGGGACAAGAACCACGCGAACTTCCTCGAGGGAGTCGGCATCCTCGGGGTGTCGATCGGTCTCGCCTGGCTCACCAAGCGCTACATCGAGGACCCGCTCCGCGGCGGTGACCGGGCGGCCCTCCCCCGGGGCAACCGCGCGGGACGGTCGCGGTGGCTGTCCTACACGTCGGTGGTGACGGCGATCCTGCTGCTCGGCAGCGTGGTGGCCGGCGTCGCCATCAAGGTGTGGGAGAACCACGTCGACAACATCGTCGTCGACACCAAGAACCTCGACCCGCGGTCGTACCCGGGTGCGCGTGCCCTGCTCGACGGGTGGCCGGTCCCCGCCCTCGATCCCCAACCGTCGGCGCTGGAAGTCATCCAGGACTACCCGGAGACCTCCACCGACGGATACATGAGCGACTTCACCGACAACGAGATCCATGTCGGTGTGTACGGCGACCCGAACGCCACCCGCACGATCGCACTGGCCGGCGGCTCGCACGCGGAGATGTGGATCTCCGCGCTCGACACCCTCGGCAAGCGCAACGGGTTCAAGGTCAAGACCTACCTGAAGATGGGTTGTCCGCTGTCGACCAACGAGGTCCCCAAACAGCGCGGCGTCCCCTACCCCGAGTGTTACGACTGGGGCCAGCGTGTCATCGAACAGGTCATCGCCGACAAACCCGACGCGGTGTTCACCAACTCGACGCGACCGCGCGACTACCAACCCGGCGACTGGGTGCCGCCGGACTACACCCCGATCTTCGATCGCTTCCTCGGTGCCGGCGTCCCGGTGTTCGGCATGCGGGACACGCCGTGGCCGAAGAACGGCAAGGGCACCATCGACACGCCCATCTGCCTCGCCGACGGCGGCGACGCGGAGAGCTGCGGTTCGCGACGTGCCGCCGTCCTCGCACCCGAGGACCCGGCGCTCGAGCTCGCCGCCACCCGCCCCGACTTCCACCCGCTGGACATGTCGAACGGCATCTGCACCGACGACTTCTGCCCGGCGATCATCGGCAACATCACCGTCTACAAGGACCCCCATCACCTCTCGGCCACGTTTGTCCGGAGTCTCACCGACGAGCTCGGCCGGCAGATGGAGGCCCAACTGCCCTGGACCGGCCCGCAGGTGCCGTGACCTGCGTCTTTCACATTCCTTCCGGTGTCGCGTATAAGCCGCCGGGCGGACCGGCCGCTCCGGGCGGACGTTTCGCTCTCCGAGATGACCACCTGACACAACACGACTAGGGTCAACCCATGACGTCGTCTCCGAAGGTGGGCAGTACCGCTTCGCCAACCGCGGGTGAACAACCGGATCCGGGTACGAGCGACACCCCGCCGCTCCCCATGCCGGACGACCCGGTCCAGGCCGACGCACTCGTCGAACCCGAACCCGCACCGATCCCGGTGTGGCCGGGCACCCCGTACCCGCTCGGGGCGACCTACGACGGTGCGGGAACCAACTTCTCGCTGTTCTCCGAGGTCGCCGAAGCCGTCGAGCTGTGCCTCATCGACCGGGACGGCAAGGAACGTCGCATCCGTCTCGAAGAGGTCGACGGCTACTGCTGGCACTGCTACCTGCCGAACGTGGTGCCGGGACAGTTCTACGGCTTCCGCGTGCACGGCCCCTACGACCCCTCCCGCGGACTGCGATGCGACCCGAGCAAGCTGCTTCTCGACCCGTACGGCAAGGCTTTCCACGGCGACTTCGACGGTGACGCCTCACTGTTCTCCTACCCCCTGCCGACGCCCGACGACGCGGAGGGCCCGCCCGAGGACCCCACCGAGGAACCTGTGGCGGACGCCGACGCTTCGGAGGTCGACGCGGCAGAGGACGAGGCCGCACCCGAGGCCACCGACGGCGAGGTCGCCGAGGCCACCGACGATGCGGAAACGGTTGAACTCGAACCTCTTCCGGAGAACCCGCCCGCTCCCGAGCACCCGATGCCCGGGCTCGACTCGCTCGGGCACACGATGGTCTCGGTGGTCATCAACCCGTATTTCGACTGGCAGAACGACCGCTCGCCCAATCGCCCCTACCACCAGACGGTCATCTACGAGGCCCACGTCAAGGGCATGACCGCCACCCATCCCGGCGTGCCCGAGAACCTACGCGGCACCTACGCGGGCCTCTGCCATCCGGTGATCATCGATCACCTGAAGTCGCTGGGTGTCACCGCGATCGAACTGATGCCGGTCCACCAGTTCATGCAGGATTTCACCCTCCGCGACCAGGGGTTGCGAAACTACTGGGGATACAACACCTTCGGATTCCTCGCGCCGCACATCGAGTACTCGTCGACCCCGGATCAACCCGCCAGCGCGGTCACCGAGTTCAAGGCGATGGTCCGCGAATTCCACAACGCGGGCATCGAGGTCATCCTCGACGTGGTCTACAACCACACCGCCGAGGGCAACCACCTGGGTCCGACGGTCTGCTTCCGCGGCATCGACAACGCGGCCTACTACCGCCTCGTCGACGGCGAGCCCGAGATGTACATGGACTACACGGGTACCGGCAACAGCCTCAACGGCCGGCATCCGCACACGCTGCAGCTGATCATGGACTCGCTGCGCTACTGGATCCTGGAGATGCACGTCGACGGATTCCGCTTCGACCTCGCCTCCACGCTGGCCCGCGAACTCCACGACGTCGACCGCCTCTCGGCGTTCTTCGATCTGGTGCAACAGGATCCGGTCGTGAGCCAGGTCAAGCTGATCGCCGAGCCGTGGGACATCGGCGAGGGCGGTTATCAGGTCGGCAACTTCCCGCCGTTGTGGACCGAGTGGAACGGGAAGTACCGCGACACGGTGCGCGACTACTGGCGCGGCGAGCCGTCGACGCTGGGCGAGTTCGCCTCCCGGCTCACCGGGTCGTCGGACCTCTACGCGGCGACCGGCCGGCGGCCACTCGCGAGCATCAACTTCGTCATCGCCCACGACGGCTTCACGCTGCGCGACCTGGTGTCGTACAACGAGAAACACAACATGGCCAACGGTGAGGACAACCGCGACGGCGAGAGCCACAACCGATCCTGGAACTGTGGCGTCGAGGGCCCGACGGACGATCCCGAGATCAACGCCCTGCGTGCCCGGCAACAGCGCAACATCCTGGCGACGCTCTTCCTGTCGCAGGGCACGCCGATGCTGGCCCACGGTGACGAGATCGGCCGCACCCAGCAGGGCAACAACAACGTGTACTGCCAGGACTCCGAATTGTCCTGGGTGGACTGGTCTCTCGCCGAGGAGAACGCCGATCTGCTGGAGTTCACCCGCAAGGCCATCGCGCTGCGGACCGCGCATCCGGTGTTCCGCCGTCGACGCTTCTTCGGCGGCAAGCCGATCCGGTGGGGCGATCAGTCCCTCGACATCGCGTGGCTCACACCCGCCGGTGTGGAGATGACGTCCGCGGACTGGGACAGCGGCTTCGGCAAGAGTCTCGCGGTGTTCCTGAACGGAAAGGGGCTCGGCGAGAAGGACGAACGGGGTGAATGGGTCGTCGACGACTCGTTCTTCATCTGCTTCAACGCCCACTACGAACCCATCGACTTCCATCTACCGCCGGAACAATACGGCCTCGAGTGGGTCGGTGAACTCGACACCACCCATCCGACCGGCGACTCGGATCTGACCGCCGCCTGCCGAGATTCGGTGACGGTCGGCGGCCGGTCCGTGCTCGTCCTGCGGAAGACGTCCTGACCTTGGGCACCGCCTCGATGAGCACACGACCGACACCGCGGGCCACCTACAGGTTCCAACTCAACGGCGACTTCGGGTTCGCCGATGTCACCGCGACGCTGGATCACCTCGTCGACCTGGGGGTCAGTCACGTCTACCTGTCCCCCATCGGCACGGCCGCGGCCGGGTCCACCCACGGCTACGACTGGCTTCCGCCGCCCGCCGTGTCCGATGTCCTCGGGGGCATCGACGGTCTGCGTGAACTCCGCCGCGCGGCAACCGATCGCGGGCTCGGCATCATCATCGACATCGTCCCCAACCACACCGGTGTGGCGGATGCGCTCGCCAACCCGTGGTTCGCCGACCTGCTCCGTCACGGCCACCGGTCGCAATACGCCTCGTACTTCGACGTCGACCTCAGCGACGACAACGGCGCCGACGGGAAGATCGCGCTGCCGGTCGTCGCCGCCGACGGCGACCTGAGTCCGCTCGAGATCGACGAGCAGGGCAACCTGCGGTACTACGACCACGCCTTCCCGATCGCCCCCGGGACCGCGGACGGGACCGCCGCGGAAGTCCATGCGCGCCAGCACTACAAGCTCGTGCCGTGGAACAGCGGGCTGATCGGGTACCGCCGGTTCTTCACCGTCAACGAACTCGCCGGCCTCCGGCAGGAGGACCCCGCGGTCTACGACGCCACCCACGGGTGGCTGCGGGAGCTCATCGCCGAGGACCTCATCGACGGCGTGCGCGTCGATCATCCGGACGGACTCTGGGACCCCCAGCAGTACCTCCGCAATCTCCGCCACGACGTCGGCGACGACCGGCTGATCTACATCGAGAAGATCCTCGCCCCGGACGAGCCCCTCGAACCGACGCTGCCCGTCGAGGGCACCACCGGCTACGACCAGATGCGGATCATCGACGGGCTGTTCGTCGCACCGTCTGGCGTCGTGCAACTCACCGAACTCAACGAGCACCTCACCGGCGACACCGGCGACGCGCAGTGGTTCGCGTCGGTGGAGCACCAGCGCAAGCTGACGACGCTGCGCGAGTCCTTCCCCACCGAACTGCGACGACTCGTCCGGACGATCACCCATTCCGACCCGGCCGCCGACTCCGAATCCATCGCCGACGCCTGCGCCGAACTCATCGCCGCCCTCGGGGTGTACCGCGCCGACTATCCGTCCCTGCGGCCGCGCCTGGAAACGACCGCCGTACGGATCGCCGCCGCGAACCCCTCGCTGACACGAGCACTCGATGCCATCATGCGCGCCACCCGGAGTCCCGGTGCCGCGACCTCACGCCTGGCGCAGACCTGTGGCGCGGTGACGGCGAAGAGCGTCGAGGACAGCCTCTTCTACCGCACCGCGCGGTTGGTGTCGGCTCAGGAGGTGGGCGGCGATCCGGCGAATCCGGCGGTGTCGCTCAACGAATTCCACGATCACAACGCCCAACGCGCCCGTCGCTGGCCGCTGGCGATGACCGCGACGTCGACGCACGACACCAAGCGGGGCGAGGACGTCCGCGCCCGGATCGCACTCCTCTCGCAGGTGCCCGAACGATGGTCGCTGGTCATCGAACGCGTCTGGCTGGGGACCGAGATCCCGGACAACCTGACGTGCTACTTCCTGCTGCAGAACATCTTCGGTGTCTGGCCGGCCGATGGCGAGGTCACGGATGAGTTGCGTGCGCGCCTCGTCGAGTACGCCCGCAAGGCCTCGCGTGAGGCCGGACTCCGCACCACGTGGACCGAGATCGACGAGGACTTCGAAACGGCGATCGAGCGCTGGATCCACCAGGTGACCACCGATCCGATCGCGACCGCGGTCAGCGATCTGGTCGCCCGGACCTCCTCCGCCTGGCGGCAGGAGACCCTCGCCCGCAAGGCGATCGCACTCCTCGGACCCGGCGTCCCCGACATCTATCAGGGCACCGAATGGTGGGACGACTCACTCGTCGACCCGGACAACCGACGGCCGGTGGATTTCGCTCGGTCCCTGGAACATCCGAAGGCCGAACTCGTGCGTACCGCGCTCGGTGTCCGCGCCGGGCACCCGGAGGCATTCGGTGCATCGAGCACGTACCACCGCCTGCCGGTCGACGGTCCGGCCTCCGATCACGCCATCGCCTTCGGCCGCGGCTCCGACGACGCACCCGAGATCGTCGTGATCGCCGCGCGGTTCACCCACAGCCTCAAACCCGAATCGGCGGCCGACACCGTCATCGAGTTGCCGCGCGGCACTCGCTGGCGTGATGTCCGCACCGGCGTCACCCATTCCGACACCGTCGATCTCGCCGCGGCGAGGACCGACCACCCGGTGGCGATCCTCGTCCGCGACTGAGCTCTCGGGCTAGCCGCCCGGGTTGGGGGCCGGCGCGGGACTCGGCTGCGGCGCGGGAGCACCGCCGGCACCCGGCAACGACTGCGACGGGTCGATCTGACCGCTGGGGCTACCGGGCGGGCCGTCGACCTTGGAGACCAGCCACTTGCCGTCCTCCTTGTCCAGGTCGAGCCGGAACACCATGAGACTGGTTCCGCCGGTGGGTAGTTTGACGCTTCGGCCGGTCACCTCGGCCATCACGACCGTCTTGGCGGAGTCGGTCTCCACCGTCTCGACCGCGACGACACTGATCTTCGAGGACACCTCGATCTTGAGGGCCTCGACATTCTGCTCGGTGTCGGCGCGCTCCTGCTCGAGACGCTTGCGCAGCTCCCCGGTCGACAGCGGACCGAGCAGTTCCTTGGAGTTGCCCGCATTGTCGGCGTTGAGGGTCGTCACCAGCTTGGTGACGAAATCCGCCGAGGCGGTCTTGGCGTCGGCGAAGGCGGTCGCCTCGCTCTGCAAGGTGTACGTCCGCCAGCCGAGGAACCCGACAGCCGCGATCAGGGCGATGACCAGGAACGCACCGAGTGCGCGCTTGATCCCGCTCGCGGTGACCGTCAGCGAGAACTCCTTACCGGTCGCGGGCTGCGGCTCGGGCGCGGTCGCAGGCTCGGGCCCCACAGGACCGGAACCGCTGCGACGCGCCGACTTTCCGCGCGGAGTGGCAGTGGCATCCGCAACGGGTTTCTCGGTGCCGACCTTCTCGGTGCTGGTCTCCTCGTCGGACACGTGCTTCTCGTGATCTGGCTTCTCAGGGTCTGTCATCTACAGGTCACGCAACTTGTCTGGTCGTCATTTGTCGAGCGGCACCGTGCGGGCGTTCGGGTCGTAACCCGGTGGGGGCCCTGCGGTGTCGTCGCCCGGCGGTCGTGGTGCGTTGGCCGAACCACGGATCTGCTGGTTCGGATCCTCGGTCACACAGTACAGATTGGTCGGGATGGTCAGCTCGAGGACTTGGGTCGGCCGACGCGGGGTGACCGGGTAGTTGCAGCTCGGTCGCGGATACACCGAACCGAACGTCCACCACGCGCCGTCGTGGAACATGGTGAGGCTCTTGATGCTCGCATCCCGGATCGATGGCATCAGCGTCGCGAGGGCCGGTGCACGCAGCGCGCCCTGCTCGGCGATGTCGAGGAACTGCTTCATCACGTCGGTCACCGGGTCGGTCAGCTGGTTGATCGAACCGGCGAGGCTGGTCATCTGCGACGGGCCGCGGTCGAGCAGCGTGCGCAGCTCCTTGTCGGAGGCCGCGGCGGCGTTGATCAGGTCGCTCAGCCCCGACACCGTGGTCCCGAAGTCGGGCTGGATGTCGGCGGTCGTCTTGAAGATGGTGCCCGCATTCTGGATCAGCTTCGTCGTCTCGGGCAATGCGGTGTAGAGCCGGGCGAAGATCGTTCCGCCCGAGTCGAACAGCACCTCGAGATCGTTGGAGCCGTCCTCGGAGTACAGCGCGATCTTCAGGTTGTCCACGGCCGAGCGCAGTTGCGCCGGATCGATCTGCTGGATGAGTTCCAGCGAGGACTCGAGGAGATCGGAGAACGGCACGGTGACCTTGGTCTGCCCGGCCTCGATCACGTCGCCGTCTTCGAGGTACGGGCCGTCGGTGGTGGTCGGTTGGAAGTCGACGTACTGCTCGCCGGCCGCCGACAACCCCAGCGCGGAGACCTGGGTGTTGCGGTTGATCTTGTACCGGTCGTCGACCGAGACCTTCACCGTCACCGAATCCGGCTCCACGCGAATGGTGTCGACCTCGCCGATACGCGCCCCGCGAAGGGTGACCCCCGAGGTCTCCTGCAGGCCGCCGGAGATCGGGAACTCGATGGTCAGCTTGTACTTGCCCGCCAACGGCTCCCACCGCAACGTGCCGAGCGACAGGTAGCCGAGCCCGACGACCATGACCAGGACGAGCCCGATGTTGCCGGCGAGTACGGAATGCTTGCGGAGGAAACCGAATACGCCGCTCATCCGCAGCACCCCTTGGTTCCGGTGAGTCGGGCGAGCAGCCGCGTGAGCGTCTGCTGGAGCGCTGCCGAGCCCGAATCGACGTCCTCGAGCTCGGGAAGCCTGCTCGCCGAGTCGAACCCGACGCCCGGGTTCAGCCAGTACACCTTTGCCGACACCGCAGCCGCGCTACCCGGCGTGGACTTGATCCACTTGGGGGTCAACGTGTGCAGGTTGTCGGCCAGCGACCCAAGCGGGCCGGCGGCCTGCCGCAGACCGGCCAGCACCGTCGACAGATGCCCGAGCATCTCCACGAGGTTGTCCTGATCGGTGCGCAGGAAGTCGTTGGTTGCCGCGGTCACCTGCTGGGCCTTGTCCAGCGAGGTCAGGATGGAGCCGATCTGGCCGTTCAGCGACTGAAGCGCGGGGCCCAGTTTGTTGATCGAGGCCATGATCTGTGCTCGGCCGTCCGCCAGCTGACCGGTCAGGATTCGGGTGTTCTCCAGCGACCTGTCGACCTGCGCCGAACTCTGATTGAGTTTGCGGATGCCGGTCGTCAGACCGCGGATCGCACCGTTGAGGTCCGTCGGATTGGTCGCGACGGCCGCGCTCAGTTCGGTGAGGATGACCGTGAGCGAGTTCAGCGATCCGCTGTCGACCACGCCGCTCATGCTGATGAGCAGATCCTCGACGGTCGACGCCGCGGAGGTGGGACCGGTCAGGGTGTCTCCATCGACCATGAAGCCCTTCGTGGCAGTGGGCGGCGGCAGCAACGCCACGAACACGTCGCCCAGCGGAGTCGCCTGCCGGAGTTCGGCACCCGTGCCCACGGGCAGTTCGGTCTTCTTGCTGACGTCCATGGTGACGATCGCCGAGTAGTCCTTGGCGACAATGGTGTCGACCTGCCCCACGTCGGTGCCGTTGAGCTTCACCTTGGCGCGTGTCGGCAGATTCAGGGCGTTGTCGAAATTCGCCGTCAGCCGGATGGAGTCACCGATGCCACCGGGGGCCGGCAGCGGGATCTGCTCGACGGTGAGGCCGGGCAACAGGCCACAGCCGGTGAGCCCCATCAGAGCGCTGAGCAGCACCGCCGTCACCGCGCCGCGTCGCATGCGGGAACGGCCACGTGTCGGTTCAGCGACCGTGCGACCAAGGGAAGCGCTTGTCACCGCTCTCATTTCGTCAGCTCCAGCATCGCGGAGTAGATGCCCATGTCCGGACCGAAGTCCTTCAGCTTGCCGGTGCGACAGCCGTCCTTCTGCAGGTTGATCGCGTCGCAGAACTTGGCGAGCAACTCGTTGTCGAGGAGCGACTTGTCGAGCAGCACCTGTGCACGCCAGGCGCCCTGCTCGGCGGAGATCGAATTGCTCAGGTTCTGGAACAGCAGCGGACCGACGTCGATGGTCTCCACAACCTGCCGCGAGTAGTCGCTCAGGTTGGCGGTCAGCGCGGCGAGGCGGTCGAAGGAGACCGAGATCGTGTTGGTGTTGTTCTGCAGGAACGCCGTCGTGTTCTGCAGGCTCTGGTTCAGGTTGCGCATGGTCGCCACGAGACCGGGCGACTGCGCGCCGAGCAGCTGGGACACCTCGTTGACCGACTTCGAGAAGGCCGTCATCTTCGGGTAGTTCTTCACCAGCGTGGTGGTGAGTCCCTCGATGGTCTCGATGATGTCGACGAGCGCGTCACTGTTGCCCGAGATCACGTTCGACGCCTGGCCGAGCTGATCAAGGGCGGCACGGATTTCCTCGCCGTTGCCCGTGGCGATGCCCGAGGTGATGTCGATCATGTCCGCGAGAGGTCCCGGACCCGGGCCCTCCCCCTTCAGGCCCACGACGAGACCGTCGATGGCGTCGAACAGTTCACCGACCGAGACCGGGGCCTTCGTCTCCTTCAGCACCGAGCCGTCCTCGAGCTTGGGTCCGCCCTCGTAGGCCGGGGTCAGCTCGACGTGGCGCGTGGTCACGATGGAGGTGTTGACGATGGCCGCCGTCGCGTCGGCAGGCACCGGCACATCGTTGTCGATGGTCATGGTGACCTTGACCCGGTCGCCCTGCGGCTCAACGGCGGTCACCTGACCGACCGGCATGCCGAGGACCGCGACGTCGTTGCTGACGTAGAGGCCGGCGACGTTGTCGAAGTAGGCGGTGACCTCGATCGCCTGCCCGAAGGCGGCCTTCCAGCTGCCCGGGATCATCGAACACCCCGAGAGTCCCACGATGCCGAGCAGGGAGATGCACACGAGGAGCGTCGAACGACGCAGCTTCTGCGGATTCAGCATCCGTCCACCACCCGGGCGAGGCACAGCCAGTTGTCGGGGAAGATGCCCCAGGGCAGGTAACTGTTCGCGTAGGGGCCGTCGCCGATGACGTTGTTGGTCAGACGAGCCGTCACGGGGAGGATTTCCAGTAGCTTGCGCAGGTTGTTGCGGTTCTTCTCCAGCCCCTGCGTGATGGTGTTGAGGTTCGCCATGATCGGGGCGAACTGGTTGGCGTTCTCCCCTGCCACCGCACTGGCCTGTTCGGTGAGTTCGGCGATGCCGTCGAGCAGGCGTGTCACCAGTTCCTCACGGGCCACGATCTTCTGGGTCAGGTCGCGTCCCTGGCCGACGATCACCGCCAGTTGCGCCTGGTTGTCGTTGACGATGTTCGTGATCGTCTTGGTGTCGGCGATCAATTGATTGATCTGGTCCTTGCGGTTGGTGATGACCTCCGACATCTGCGTCAGGGCCTCGAACGTCGGCTCGGTGATCGCGGGGACACCGGCGAGCTGACGATTGAGTGTGCGGATGCTCTGCGAGAGGGTCTGGTCGTCGATACCGGTCAGGATCGGTGCACCCGCTTCGATGGTGCGGTTCAGGTCGTAGGGCACCGCGGTCCGCTCGATGTGGCCGTCGGGTGCTTCCTCGGGCGAATCGCCCAGCGACACATCGACGTAGCGCTGACCGAGCAGCGTCGACATCTTGATCTCGGCCATGCCGTTCTTCGTCACCTTGACGTCGGTGTCGACCTTCATGGTGAGCGCGACGTGCTGGCCGGCGAGTTCGGTTTCGGTGACCTCCCCGACGTCGATGCCGGCGACGCGCACCTTGTCCCCCGGCCGGATTCCGCCGGCCTGGGCGAAGTCGGCGGTGAGCGTCTTCTTCCCGAGATGCGCACCGGCCAGCGCCGTCACGCCCAGCAGAAGTGCGACGATGACGACCGCCCCGATCACGCCGTACCAGACGCGGGTGTTGCTGCGGAACTTCTTGCGGAACCAGCTCATCGGCACACCACCGAATGATTAGTGCCACCGATCTTGTTGAAGATCCCCGGCGGCAGCAGGACATCACCGATCGCGACGTCGAGGTCGCAGGCATAGATGTTCAGGTATGCACCCTCTCCGAGTACCAGCGGGAAGTGGCCGAGGAAGATCGGCGCGTCGACGGCCATCCGGTCGAGCTTGGAGCCGTTCTCGATGAGCGTCCTGGTGGCAATCCGCCCGTTGGTCGCGGCGGCGGCGAGGCTGCCCCGGCTGCGGCTCAGGACGTCGGCGAAACCGTCTGCCGTGCGGCCGATGTCGGAGACCGCGCTGCCGAACGCCGCCGAGTTCGAGTTGAGGTTCGCGATCAGATCGGACATCGACTCGATCACGGTGCCGAGCTGACCGCCCTGACGGGACAGGTCACGCATGACGGTGCTCAGGTTGTTGATGATCGCGCCGATCACGATGTCGCGGTTGGCGGTGTCCTCGGCCAGCCGGCCCACCTCGGCGACGGTGTAGCTCAACGAGACCGAATTGCCCTGGAAAGCCTCGAGGAGACCCTGCGACAATGCGTTGACCTGCTCGGCGTCGAGGGTCTCGAACACCGGCTGGAATCCGGCGAGGAGCTTGGTGACGTCGAAGGAGTCCTCGGACGGCAACTCCAGCGTCGACCCGGGCGCCAGCGGCTTGCTGTCGCGGCCCTCGACCAGGGTCAGATTGAGATACCGCTGACCGATGAGGTTCTGATAGCGGATCGCACCGCGCGTGTTGGTGTAGACCTGTTGGTCGTTCTGCACCTCGAATTCGACTCGGGCGCGCCCGTTGTCGAGTTCGATCTTGTCGACGCGCCCGACGCGGACGCCCGCCATGCGGACGTCGTCGCCGGCGGCGAGTCCCGAGGCGTCGGTGAAGAACGTCGTGTAGTTGTTGGTCGATCCCGACACCGATCGTTCTAGGGTCGAGAAGATCACATACGTCACGAGCAACGCGACGAGACCGAAGATCGTGAAGCCGATCAACGGTTTGCGGATCGAATCCGAGGCCGCGCTCATCGTCCCCCTCCCTGATCAGTGGCAGCGTCACGTGCGTCGATGGACTGGACCAGCGGTCCGAGCATGATCGTGTCGGCGGCCGACGGCGCCCGGCGCAGCACTGCGCCGAGGGTCTTGTTGTCGGCGTCGGTGGTCACCATGCCCACCGGACGGTTCTTGCGCATGCCGTCGGACGGATAGATCCGCAGCGGACCCGACATCGTCGGTCCGGTACCGGTTCCCGGCCCCACGCAACCCGGCCCGCGCAGCGTGCCGTACGGGCCGCCGTTGTACACCGGACAGTTCTGACGCGTGTAGCGGACGAAGGCACCGAAGCTGACGCCGATGTTGAGCTGGACGTGTCCGTTCGTCCCGGTGAAGACCGTGAGCACCCGAGCCGCCAGGTTGTTCAGCGCGATGACCGCCTGCGGCAACGAGTTCGGTTCGAGCACGGTGGCGCCGAGCATGCGGTTCAGGTCGGTGACGAGTCGCTGACCGCCGTTGCCGTTGCGGGCGAACATCAGCTGTAGCTGGTCGAGCAGTCCCTGGTTGCCGGACAGCAGCGCCGCGAGGTCACGCTGCTTCTCGGCGATGGTCACCGCCGGGATCACGCTGCGCCCCAGGGCGTCGAGCAGTTCCGGCGAGGACTCCGCGAGACCGCTGATCGCGGCGTCGAAGTTGTCGAATCCCGGGGGTGCACCCGGCGGGAACTGTGCGTTGATCGCGTCGAAGTAGGTCCGCAGCACGCCGACGAACGAGCCGAACACCGATCCGCCGCCCTTGAGGGCGTCGGCGACGACGCCGAGTACCTGGGCGAGTTCCTCCGGCGGCACCGCGTCGAGGATGGCATTCAACTCGTTCTGCGCGTCCTGCAGCTTGATCGTCTCGAGCGACGTGTCGGCGGGGATGGAGTCACCCGACGACAGTCGTTCGGTACCCGGCTCGGCGGGTCGGACGAGTTCGACGGAGTTGACGCCGAACAGGTTCGACGGCACGGTCCGTGCGGTCACCGACGCCGGGATGCCCTCGGCCTGCGCGGGCACGATGTCGATCTCGACCTTCTTGATCACCTTCGCGGCGTCGACCCGGTCGCCGGAATCGCCGACCGAGATGGACTTCACCGAGCCGACGATGAGGCCGTTGTACCGGACGTCGGCGCCCGACGTCAGACCGTCACCGATGTCGACGAGGTCGGCGGTCACACCCACCGTTTTGCTGAAGGTTCCCTGGTACCGCATGAACAGCAGCACGAAGATCACCAGCAGCACCAGCAGGAAGGCGATGCCGCGCAGCACGAATTGCATCAGCGAGGGGTTACGCCCGTCGGTTGCGATGTTCACCGGCGCTCCCTCATCCCGAGATCTTGATTCCGGGCGAGGTGCCCCAGAACACGAGTGTCATGACCAGGTTCGCGAACACGATCACGATGATCGCGAGCCGGATGGCATGTCCGGCAGCAATTCCCACACCTTCGGGTCCCCCAGCGGCGAAGTATCCGTAGTAGCACTGGATGAACGTCGTCAGCAGCACGAAGACGATCACCTTGATGAACGAGAACACCATGTCCCAGGACACGATGAACTGGTTGAAGTAGTAGAGGTAGGTGCCCTCGCCCTGGCCGCTCTGGAGCATGAACATGAACTGGCACGCAAGGTAGTTGGCGGCCAGCGACACCGAGTACAGCGGGACGATCGCGATGACCGCGGCCAGCATGCGGGTGGTGACCAGGTACGGCAGCGGCCGGATGGCGATCGCCTCGAGGGCGTCGATCTCCTCGGCGATGCGCATCGAACCGAGCTGGGCCGTGAAGCGGCAACCCGATTGCGCGGTGAACGCCGTCGCCGCGAGCAGCGGGGCGATCTCACGCGTCGTCGCGAACGCCGACAGACCACCGGTCACCGGCGACATGCCGAGCAGGTTCAGCGCGGTGTAACCCTCGATGCCGACGGTCGCACCGCCCATGATCCCGAGGATCACCATGACGCCGACCGTGCCGCCGCCCACGACGATCGCGCCGTTGCCCCACGCGACGTCGGCGAGCAGGCGCCAGACTTCTTTGCTGTAGTGCCGGAAGGCCAGCGGGACCGCGCCGATCGAGCGGACGAGGAAGGTGATGAGATGCCCCATCGCCGCGAGGGCGTCGCGCGGACCGCGATAGACGGCCTTGGCGGCCTCCAGGGGTTTCAGCGCGGGTGGCACATACCGTGACGCGGTCATCTCACACCATCTTCGCCGGGAAGAGGATCGCGAACAGCTGCGTGAGGATCACGTTCACGGTGAACAGGAGCAGGACGGAGTTGACCACCGCGGCGTTCACCGAGTTGGCGACGCCGGCGGGACCACCCTTTGTCGAGAGGCCGCGATCGCAGGCGACGATCGCCACGATCGCGCCGAATATGACGGCCTTGGCCAACGCGAACATCAGGTCCGCGGTCGTCGCAAAGGACGCAAAGGTGCCCGTGTAACTGCCTGGCGTACCGCCCTGGAAGTACACGTTGAAGACGTAACCGGTGATGAAGCCGACGAAGCAGACGAAGCCGCAGAGCAGGAAACTGACCACCATCGTGGCGAGCAGACGCGGCGAGATCAGACGCTCGATGGGGTTGACGCCCATCACCTTCATGGCGTCGATCTCGTCGCGGATGGTGCGGGAACCGAGGTCGGCCGCGATGGCCGAACCGACCGCGCCCGCGAGGAGCAGCGAGGTGACCAGGGGCGCACCCTGACGGATGACGCCGAGGCCGGTGGCCGCGCCGGAGAACGACGTCGCGCCGACCTGGCCGGCGATGTTGGACACCTGGATCGACACGATGACGCCGATCGGGATGGCGACGAGCAGGGTCGGGAACACCGAGGTGCTCGCCATGAAGGCGCACTGTCGGATGAACTCACCGAATGGGAAACGCCGCTTGAAGAGGTCGACGAAGAGCGTACGGAACACCTCGACGAACATGCCCAGCTGGCGTCCGAAGGTGTCGAAGGACGCGACGACATGTTTGTCGAACCACGACCGAACCGCACCCGGTCTCTTCCGACCGACCTCCTCGTCATCCGAGGTGACTGCGTCTGTGCTCAATCCCTACCCTTGCGTCTCGGCTTACCCGTTCACCGGCCGTCAGGTCGCCGTGCGTCGGTGTTGTCTCAAACTCCCGAACCGCTAGGCTGATCTGCTCGAGGTGCCCCCATGGGCATGAGCGTCGCCGTAATATACCCCACTCTCATCTTCGAGTGTGTGCGGCCTCACAGTATCGCGCGGTGCGACTTCGGTGACCCCGACATACCTTGCATGATGTGAGCAACTCCCCGACGATGTCCGCGACCGACCAGAGCACCACAACTTGGTCGGCCGACCAACGGGAACAGAACCCCCCACTTCGTTCCAATGCAGCTCCGTTTCAACCGCCGACCTCGGTGAACGAGATACGAGTGTGGGCCCCAGAGGCGGACAGGGTGGACCTCGTCGTACGATCCGGAGGTTCGGACTCCCGTTCACGGTCGGTACCGTTGTCCGCCGACGCGGGAGGGTGGTGGCGGGTCCCCGCGGACTCCGCGATCGAAACCGGTCCGGACCTCCGCTACGGGTTCTCGATCGACGGTGGACCGGTGCGTCCCGATCCGCGCTCGGTCCGTCAACCCGAAGGCGTCCACGAGATGTCGGCGCTGTTCACCGTCGACGACTCGTCGTGGAGCGACGCCGGCTGGACGGGCCGCGATGTGCACGGCGCGGTGATCTACGAACTCCACCTCGGGACCTTCACCCCGGCAGGCACTCTCGACTCCGCGATCGAAAGGCTCGACCACCTGGTCGATCTCGGCGTCGATCTCGTCGAACTGATGCCGGTCAACGCTTTCAACGGCACCCATAACTGGGGTTACGACGGAGTCGGATGGTACGCCGTGCAGGAAACCTACGGCGGCCCGGCGGCACTCGCCCGGTTCGTGGACGCGTGCCACGCCAAGGGGCTCGGCGTCGTCCTCGACGTCGTCTACAACCATCTGGGCCCGTCGGGCAACTATCTGCCTGACTTCGGGCCCTATCTCAGCGAAGGCACGACGTCGTGGGGATCGTCGGTCAACCTGTCCGGACCCGACTCCGACGAGGTACGGGCGTTCATCGCCGGCACCGCACTGCGCTGGTTCACCGAGTTCCACGTCGACGGACTACGACTCGACGCCGTCCACGCCCTCGCCGACCATCGTGCGGTCCACATCCTCGAGGAACTGGCCGCCGCGACGGATGCACTGTCGGCCGAACTCGGGCGTCCGCTGTCGCTGATCGCGGAGAGCGATCTGAACGACCCGCGGTTGTTCCTGCCGCGGTCGGCCGGCGGTCTCGGGCTGGCCGCCCAGTGGGACGACGACATCCATCACGCCGTCCACACCCTCGTCTCGGGTGAACGACAGGGCTACTACGCCGACTTCGGCAGTTTCGAGTGTCTCGCAAAGGTCCTGACGGGCGGGTTCTTCCACGACGGCACCTACTCGTCGTTCCGGCGGCGCTGCCACGGCCGGCCGATCCCGACCGATCGGGTGCCCGCGTCGTCGCTGCTGGCCTACACGTGCACCCACGATCAGGTGGGCAATCGCGCGATCGGCGACCGGCCGAGCGCCAACCTGGACGGCGGACAGCTCGCGATCAAGGCCGCCCTGATCCTGTTGTCCCCGTTCACCCCGATGCTGTTCATGGGCGAGGAGTGGGCCGCCGCAACGCCGTTCCAGTTCTTCACCTCCCACCCCGAACCGGAACTGGGCCGGGCGACCGCGGAGGGCCGGAAGGCGGAGTTCGCCGAGCACGGTTGGGACAGTGGCGATGTGCCCGACCCGCAGGACCCGGAGACCTTCGAGCGGTCGAAGCTGGACTGGTCGGAGCCGGCCCGGCCCGACCACGCCCGCGTGCTCGACTTCTACCGGTCACTGATCGCGCTCCGGAAAACCGAAGCAGCCCTGCATGATCCGGCGTTCTCCTCCGTCGACGCCGAATTCGACGAGGCGGCAGGCTGGTTCGCGATGCACCGCGGCGAGTGGTCGGTGGTGTGCGTCCCCGGCGACGCGCCCGTGTCACTCCCCTGGCCGCTCGACATCCGGCTGGCTTGGGAGCAACCGGCCGACGGTGTGTCGCCCGGCCATAACGTGATCGTCGGGCTGCGGTAGATCAGGTCAGATACTCGTAGGCCGGCGAACCGGGCTCGAGGCGCTCACAGTGCAGGCGCGAGCGCGCCATCCGGTCCATCAGGGCACCGAGGCCGTCGGGGCTGCCGAGCTCGACACCCACCAGTGCGGCACCGGTCTCGCGGTTGTTGCGCTTGACGTATTCGAAGAGGGTGATGTCGTCGTCGGGTCCCAAGACCTCGTCGAGGAAGCGACGCAGCGCGCCGGGCTCCTGCGGGAAGTCGACCAGGAAGTAGTGCTTCAGGCCCCGATGCACCAGTGAGCGTTCGATGATCTCGCCGTAGCGGGAGACATCGTTGTTGCCGCCGGACACCAGACACACGACGACCGTGTCGTCGGGCAGTCGCAGCTTGTCCAATGCGGCGACCGCCAGTGCTCCGGCCGGTTCGGCGATGATGCCCTCGTTCTGGTACAGCTCCAGCATCGCCGAGCAGATGGCGCCCTCGTCGACGTGCGTGATGTGCGCCGTCCCGGGGGTCGGAGACACCGGACCGTCGTCGATGATCTGCGCAGCGGGGGTCGCGGAGATGCCGGCGAGCATCGGGTGATCACTGACGCTCGCGCCGAGTTCGGACATCACCCGGTGGCCGATGGTGCCGATCCGCTTCACGGCCGCGCCGTCGACGAAGGGGTCGATCTCGTCGAGGGTGATCGGCCCGCCGTTGACCAGCGCCGCACTCAACGACACGGCGCCGGTCGGTTCGATGCCGATGATCGTCACCTCGTCGGAGAGTCCGCGCAGATAGGTGGCCATGCCGGCCAGACAACCGCCGCCACCGACGGGCGCGACGACGACGTCGGGCACGCGGCCCAGCTGTTCGACGATCTCGCGCGCGATGGTTCCCTGCCCAGCCGCGGTCCGCGGGTCGTCGAAGGCGTGAATCCATGCGGAGCCGGTGCTCATCACATCGGCCTGCGCGGCCGCCGCCGCGGCGTCGTAGGTCTCCCCGATCGCCTTCAGCTCAACGAAATCGCCGCCGTGCCATGCGATCCGGTCGCGCTTCTGCTTCGGGGTGGTGGTCGGGACGTAGATCCGTCCGGGCACCTTCATGCTCTTGCACGCGAAAGCGACGCCCTGGGCGTGGTTTCCGGCACTGGCCGCCACCACACCGCGGGACAGCTCCTCGGCCGAGAGTTGGGCCATCACGTTGTACGCGCCGCGGATCTTGTAGGAGCGTACGGTCTGCAGATCCTCGCGCTTGAGGTAGATCTGGGCACCCGACCCCGACAGTCGCGGGCAGGCCTCGAGCGGGGTACGCGCCACGGCGTCGGCGATTCGCTCCGACGCCGCCTCGATGGCGTCGAGACTCAGTGCCGGACCGTGCTGGTGAACGGGGACGTGGTGCGTACTCACGACTGCCATGGTCTCACTGCGCGAGATCGTTCGAGGCGCCCGGGTACATCGATTTCGGCAAGGTCGGTGTGCTCGGCCGCTGCGGTCGGCCTCATTCCGGGGTTGCCCCACCCCGCAGGTGGGTATGTTCGCGACGTCGCTCGTCGCACGCGGACGGTATGCAGGGCCGCGCGAGGAGAAGGCACGTACGACCCGCCACCTGAACAGGGAGCAGTCATGACATCTCGCCATCCATCTCCGCGCCGGTCCCGGCGTACCTCTCGCCTCACCCGGATCGCCGCCGGCGCGGCGTCCGCGGCCATGGCGCTGGGTCTGGCCACCGCCATCGGTCCGGCGCCCGCCTCGGCTGCGCCGTCGTGTCCGGGTGCCGCCCCCGCCCGACTCGTCGGCGTCGTTCCGGGCGCCGCGCTCGAAGGCCTCACCGTCGACGCCGGCGGACGCCTCTACACCACCGACCTCATCTCGGGTCGCGTGTATCGGCTGAACGGCCCTGGTGCACCTGCGGTCCCGATCGCGCGAGTTCCCGGCGGTAGCGGTGCGGGCGCGCTCGCCTGGACTCCGGGTGGAACCCTGCTGGTCGGTTACGGAGCCGATCCCCGCGTCTTCGTCGGTGACGCGCTACGCCACGCGTCCATCGGGCGCCTGGATGTCAACACCCGCGCGTTTCGGCCGTGGGTGACCGGGCTGTCGGCCGCGAACGGGATGGATGTGGCCGCGAGCGGAAACGTGTACGCCACCAACGACTTCGGCAATCTCATCGGACGGGTCTCACCGGGCGGGGCGGTGAGCGCCGCGTGGGGCGCGCTGCCGAGTGCCAACGGCGCGGTCCTGAGCCGCGACGACCGCTGGCTCTACGTCTCGCGCACCTTCGTGAACACGGGTGTCAGCCGGATCTCGACGACGAATCCGCGCGTGGTGCAGAGCCTGCTCGGCGTGGGTGCACCGTCGACCCCCGATGGGCTGACGCTCGATTCACGTGACCGGCCCGTTGTGCCGTTCAACGCGACCGGTGAGATCGTCCGGATCACCTCGCCCGGACGCTACTGCGTGCTGGCGAGCGGACTGCCGACGTCGAGCGTGCTCTCCTACGGTCGCGGCGACCGCGGGTTCGCGGCCGGACGTCTGTACCGGGCCGGATTCGACGGACGGATCTACGAGATCCCGGGCGGGTTCGATCGGGGCGCGACCGCCGCGTTCCCGGGCAGGTAGCGCTCACCCCACCACACCGCGAGGACCGCCACCGCCGTCACCCACGCAGTGGCCTGCAACGATCCGAAGATCAGCAGGGTCACGACGGCGGTGGCGACACCTGCGAGGACCGCGTGGGCCTTGTGGGCCGGCCACTCGACGCCGAAGACCTCGACCGTGCGCTGCGCACGCCGAACCGGACGGTGCGCGTTGATGCCGATCATCGTGGTCATCTGCGAACACTCCCCTCGACGGCTGGGCGTGACTGGACGTGCCGTCGAGTATAGCGCCTGTCGAAGAGAAATGTTCGGCGGGGCGAAACCATGGTGATGGTCGCCCAGGAATCAGCCCAGACAACTGGGTCCGAGCAGTGCTTTCAGGTCGCCCATCAGCGCGGAACTCGGCGCGACCCGCAGGGACTCGGTCAGCTTGAGCTGCGTCTGCCGCTTGTCGCTGACCAGCGTGACGTGCACGTCGGCCATACCCGGATGTCGGGTCAGCACCTGCTTGAGCGCCTGCACCCGATCCGGGGTGCAGAGTCGGGCGGACAGCGTGAGTGCGACCGGCTTGGTCGCGCCGGCGGTCTCCAGGTCGGGGACGGCGAGGTCGTTGGCGGAGATCATCATGCTGTCTTCGCGCAGGTTCACGCGGGCCTTGATCAGCACGATGTTGTCGGCCACGATGTCCATCCCGTACGCGACGTAGGCGCGCGGGAAGAAGTAGACCTCGACACCACCGACCATGTCTTCGAGGGTGACCGCGGCCCACGGCTCGCCCTTCTTGTTCACCCGGCGCGTCACCGACGAGATGATGCCGCCGATCGTGATCTGCGCACCGTCGGAGATGTTGCCTTCCAGCAGCGACGTGATCGAGGTGTCGGTGTGCGCGGCGATGGCGTGTTCGACGCCGGCCAGCGGATGCCCGGAGACGTAGAGGCCCAGCATCTCCCGCTCGATCGCGAGCTTGTGCTTGGTGTCCCACTCCTCCTCGGGGACCTTGACGGCGAAGACCTCGGCCATCGAGTCGTCGGCTCCGCCGGCATCGCCGAAGAGGTCGAACTGTCCGATCGCCTCGGCCTTCTTGGTGCCGATCACCGATTCGACGGCTTCGGCGTGCACGAGGAACAAGCCCTTGCGCGGATGGCCGAGAGAGTCGAAGGCGCCCGCCTTGATCAGCGATTCCGTCACCTTCTTGTTGCAGGCGGTGACATCGATCTTGCCGAGGTAGTCGGAGAAGCTGGTGAACTTCCCCTTCTCCTCGCGCGCGTTGATGATCGACCCGACGACGCCCGACCCGACGTTGCGGATGGCGGCGAGACCGAAGCGGATGTCGGCACCGACGGCCGCGAAGTTGCGCTGCGACTCGTTGACGTCCGGCGGGAGGACGGTGATACCGAGCTTGCGGCAGTCGGCGAGGTAGATCGCCGCCTTGTCCTTGTCGTCGCCGACCGAGGTGAGCAGACCGGCCATGTACTCGGCGGGATAGTTCGCCTTCAGGTAGGCGGTCCAGAAGGAGACGAGACCGTAGCCCGCGGCGTGCGATTTGTTGAACGCGTAGCCGGCGAACGGCAACACCGTGTCCCACAGGGCGGTGATCGCCGCCTGCGAGAAGCCGTTGTTGCGCATACCCTCCGCGAAGCCGTCGTAGGCCTCGTCGAGGATCTCCTTCTTCTTCTTGCCCATCGCGCGACGGAGCAGGTCTGCTTGTCCGAGCGAGTACCCGGCGACCTTCTGCGCGATCTGCATGATCTGCTCTTGGTAGACGATCAGACCGTAGGTCTCGGAGAGGATCTCCTTCAGCGGCTCCTCGAGCTCCGGGTGGATCGGCCGGATCTCCTGGAGACCGTTCTTGCGCTTGGCGTAGTCGGTGTGGGCGTTCACACCCATCGGACCGGGTCGGTACAGCGCCAGGACGGCGACGATGTCCTCGAACCCGGTGGGCTGCATCATCTTCAGGAGTTCGCGCATGGCCGCGCCGTCGAGCTGGAACACGCCGAGCGTGTCGCCGCGGGCGAGCAGCTCGTAGGTCTTCTCGTCCTCCAGCGGCAGCGAGTCGAGGTCCAGGTCGATCCCGCGGTTGAGCTTGATGTTCTCCAGGGCGTCACCGATGACGGTGAGGTTGCGCAGACCCAGGAAGTCCATCTTCAGCAGGCCGATGGCCTCGCACGACGGGTAGTCCCAGCCGGTGATGATCGCGCCGTCCTGCGCACGTTTCCACACCGGGATCGCGTCGGTCAGCGGCTCCGACGACATGATCACGGCACAGGCGTGGACACCGGCGTTGCGGATCAGGCCCTCGAGGCCGAGTGCCGTGTCGTAGATCTTCTTGACATCCGGGTCGGTCTCGATGAGCGTGCGGACCTCGGTGGCCTCGCCATAGCGCTCGTGCTCGGGGTTGGTGATGCCCCAGACCGGGATGTCCTTGGCCATGATGGGCGGCGGCAACGCCTTGGTGATGCGGTCGGCGATCGCGAAACCCGGCTGGCCGAACTGGACTCGGGCGGAGTCCTTGATGGCGGCCTTGGTCTTGATGGTTCCGAAGGTGATGACCTGGGCGACCTTGTCGCTGCCCCACCGCTCGGTCGCGTAGCGGACCATCTCGCCACGACGGCGGTCGTCGAAGTCGATGTCGATATCGGGCATCGACACACGCTCGGGGTTGAGGAATCGCTCGAACAGCAGTCCGTGCGGGATGGGGTCGATGTTGGTGATGCCCAGCGCCCAGGCGACGAGCGAACCGGCCGCCGAACCACGGCCCGGGCCGACGCGGATGCCGACCTCGAGGGCGTGGCGGATCAGGTCGCCGACCACCAGGAAGTAGGCCGGGAAACCCATCTGGATGATGACGTCGAGCTCGTAGTTGGCGCGATCGAGGTACTCCTGCGGCACCTCGGTACCGGCGAAACGACGCTCCCGGAGACCCTTCGCGACCTCCTTGCGCAGGAAGGTCTGCTGGGTCTCGCCGTCGGGCACCGGGAAGACCGGCATGCGGTCGCGGTGGGTGAAGACTTCTTTGTAGGACTGGACGCGCTCGCCGATCTCGAGCGTGTTGTCACATGCGCCCGGGACCACCGAGTCCCACTGCTCGCGCATTTCCGCGGCCGACTTCAGGTAGTAGCCGTCGCCGTCGAACTTGAAGCGGGTGGGGTCGGACAGAGTCTTGCCGGTCTGCACGCACAGCAGCGCCTCGTGGGCGGCGGCATGCTCCTTGGTGACGTAGTGGCAGTCGTTGGTGACGATCGGCTTGATGCCGAGCTTGCGGCCGATGTCGAGGAGACCGTCGCGCACGCGGCGCTCGATCTCGAGGCCGTGCTCCATCAGCTCGAGGTAGAAGTTCTCCTTGCCGAAGATCTCCTGCCACTTCGCCGCGGCCTCGAGGGCTTCGCGGTCGTGACCCAGGCGCAGACGGGTCTGCACCTCACCCGACGGGCAGCCGGTGGTCGCGATGATGCCCTCGGCGTATTCGGCGATCAGGTCGGCGTCCATACGGGACCACTTGCCGAGCTGCCCCTCGATGGAGGCGAGCGAGGACAGCTTGAACAGGTTCCGCAGACCGGTCGCGTTCTCGGCGACCATCGTCATGTGCGTGTAGGCACCCGAACCCGAGACGTCGTCGCTCTTCTGTTCGCGCGAACCCCACTGGACACGTTTGGTGTCGAACCGCGAACCGGGTGCGATGTAGGCCTCGATACCGATGATCGGCTTGATGTCGTTCTTGATCGCGGTGTTGTAGAACTCGCTGGCACCGAACATGTTCCCGTGGTCGGTCATGCCGATCGCGGTCATGCCCAGCCGTTTGGCCTCGGCGAACAACGGTGACACCTTGGCCGCACCGTCGAGCATCGAGTACTCGGTGTGGTTGTGCAGGTGAACAAACGAGTCCGTCACTGTGCCTCTTCTGTGCTCGCTGGTTGCTGTGCTCGCTGGTTGCTGTGTCCGTGGTCGTTTCGCGCGCTGATCGTGCGCACGCCGGTCGCCGAGTCCGGGTCTACTTTAGGCGCGCGCACCGACACCCACCGGAAGGCACTCCGGGCCGTGACGAATGGGGCGGCTGTGACACCATGTGCGCCTCGCGCACGCCCACCTCGCGGGCTGCAGCATCAGACGAACTACAGGGCCACGACGAACACGAGGACGATCAGGATCAGCAGCACGGCTGCCACCCCGGCCAGCACCAGGGGCAGGCGGTTCGAACCCGACCGAGTGGGACCACCGGAGGACACGGTCCCGCCCGGGAACGGTGGGCCGCTCGGGGGGCGGCCCATCGGACCCGACCCCGCGGCGCGGAGGTGGTCGTTGGTCTGGCGGTGCGGGCCGGACGGCGGGTGTTGCCAGACGGCGGGGTCCGCGCCGGTCGCCGGACGCGATGGTGCCTGCCGTTCTTGCCGCCTGTCCGGGACGGGGCGTCCCGGGGTCTGGCGCGGTGCGGCCCGCCGAGTTGCCTCCCCGCCGGGCGGGGTCGGTGACGGTCCGCGGTACACCGGACGTCCCGGGGGCGGAGATGTGGGCGGACCCGGTCGACGGGCCGCCGGCGTCGAGGCGGGATGGTTCCGGAGGACCGGCCGGGGTGAGGGTCCGCGTACGGTGACGGCTCCGGCGTCGGGTACCGGCGACGGTTGCACCGGCCGGACACTCGCCGTCAGCGCCTCGGCGAACTCGCGGCAGTTCGCGAACCGCTCCTCGGGCGTCTTCGCCATGGCCCTCGAGATCACCGCGTCGACCCCCGACGGCAGTCCGGGTACGAGCTCGGACGCCCGCGGCACCGGCTCCTTGAGGTGTGCGCCGATGACCGCCCCGGTGTCGCGGTCGTCGAACGGCACCCAGCCGGTGAGCAGATGGAAGGTGGAGGCCGCCAGGGAGTACTGATCGCTGCGGCCGTCGAGCGTCCGCCCCATGAGCTGTTCGGGTGAGGCGTAGGACAGGGTCGCGAGGACGGTGCCGACCGACGTGAGCGCCTCGGTCTCGTCGGAGATCTTGGCGACGCCGAAGTCGGTCAGCAGCACCCGCTGCTCATCGACCGGCGAGTCCTCGTCGACCTCGGCGAGCAGGATGTTGCCGGGTTTGACGTCGCGATGGGTGAGGCCACGGCGGTTGGCATGGTCGATGCCGCGGGCGACCTGCGAGACGATGTGGGCGACCCGCGGCGGCGCGAACCGTCCGATGCTGTGCAGTTCGCGGGCACAGTCGGTGCCCGGCACGTACTGCATCGCGATCCAGAGCAGGTCGGACTGACCGGATTTCGACGCGACGGGGACCGTCGCCCGGCCACGGTTGAAGACGGTGACGATGTTGGGGTGGTCCAGCGTCGCCGCCACCTCCGCTTCCCGGAGGAACCGGCGACGGAAGTTGTTGTCGGTCAGGCCCGCCGAGTCCTTCAGGACTTTCAGGGCGTCGTACCTGGGGAGCTCGGGGTGCCGCGCGAGGAAGACAGCGCCCATTCCACCGCTGCCGAGGAGTCGCTCGACGCGGTACCCGGCGATCACCGTTCCAGGCTCGAACACCCTCTCAATCTAGGCGAGTTGCCCGGTGATGTCGCCGGTTGACGACCGAACGAATGCCGCCACCACCGGCACGGATCCGGCAAGTCGGTCAGGTGTCGCGCAGCACGTCGAGCGCGTGCTGGAGATCGTCGGGATACTCCGAGCTGAACTCGACCATGCGCCCGTCCGCGGGGTGGGCGAAGCGCAGTGTCCGAGCGTGCAGCCACTGCCGTTCGAGACCGAGTTTCTTGGCCAGGACCGGGTCGGCACCGTAGGTCGGGTCACCGCAGCACGGATGGTGCAGCGCCGAGAAGTGGACGCGGATCTGATGTGTCCGACCGGTTTCGAGGTGGACGTCGATCAGCGACGCCGCGGCGAACATCTCGAGGGTGTCGTAGTGGGTGATGCTCGGCTTGCCGTTCGCGGTCACCGCGAACTTCCAGTCGTTGCCGCGGTGACGGCCGATCGGCGCGTCGATCGTGCCCGACGGCGGATCGAGGTGCCCCTGGACGAGGGCGTGGTAGCCCTTGTGGACGGTCCGCTGTTTGAATGCCCGCTTCAGCAACGTGTAGGCGCGTTCGGACACGGCGACGACCATGACGCCGGACGTCCCGACGTCGAGCCGGTGGACGATCCCCTGGCGCTCATGGGCGCCGGAGGTCGAGATCCGGAAGCCGGCGGCGGCCAGCGCGCCGATGACGGTGGGCCCGCTCCAACCGAGCGAGGGGTGCGCGGCCACACCGACCGGCTTGTCGACGACCACGATGTCGGAGTCGTGGTAGATGACCTCGAGGTCCTCGACCGGCGTCGGTTCGACCCGCAGCGGCTCGTCGGGCTCGGGCAAGGTGACGTGCAGGAGGGTCCCCGCGGCGAGCTTGTGCGACTTGCCGACGACGACCCCGTCGACCATGACGTCGCCTTCCTCGGCGAGGGTCGCCACGACCGTCCGCGACAGACCCAGCATGCGGGAGACCCCGGCGTCGACGCGCATGCCGTCGAGTCCGTCGGGTACAGGCACGACACGTGATTCACGCATGGGTACTGCCCCCGTCTTCGCCGTCGTCGTCGTGCCTGTTCCGGCGGGCCGCCCACCCGGTGCGGCTGCCGTCATAGTCGAAACCCAGCGCCGACAGAGCCACCAGCAGGATCGCCCCGCAGACCACGGCGGAATCCGCCACGTTGAACACCGGCCACCAGCCGACCGAGACGAAGTCGACGACGTGACCCTGGAGCGGTGCCGGGGCGCGGAAGATGCGGTCGATCAGGTTACCGATCGCCCCGCCGAGCACGAGAGCCAGACCGATCGCCCAGCCCCAGGACTTCAGCCTGCTGCTGTAGCGGACGATGACGGCCACGACGACCAGCGCGATGATCGTCAGCACCCAGGTGTATCCCGAGGCCAGTGAGAAGGCGGCGCCGCTGTTGCGCACGAGTCGGAGGGTGACGACGTCGCCGATGATCTTGATCGGGCGCTGCGGGTCGAGCGTCGCGACGGCGATCACCTTGGTCAGCAGGTCCAGCCCGATGACGACGAGCGCGACGCCGAGAACGGCTGCGGTCATCTGGGAGAAGCGTCGTGCGGGGGTTGCGTCGTCCGATCGGACTCGATCGCGGTCGGCGTCCGGAGAATCGGCGCCGTGCGGATCCGCGTTGCCGGAATCCGTCAGGGGTTGGTCATCCACAGCCTCATTGTCCACGACCGGTCGAATACGCTGGCTACCCGTGTCCTCGCATCGTCGTCTCCTCCGGTCCGTTGTGTCCTCGTGCGCCGTCATCGCGGCGGTATCCGTGCTGGTCGCGGGGTGCTCGTCGGAGTCCGACGACGCCCCGGGCGCCAGTTCGGCGACGGCTGCCGGTTGCGCGAACGAATCGCCCTCCCGTGCGGCCGGAGCGGCGCCGGTGCCGATCGCGGGGGCCACGGTCACCCTGGTCGACCCGGGTGAGGGCGAGCGTCGCGTGGCCGCTCCCGCTCCCGACACCACGTCGGCTCAGACGGTGACGCTCGTGACGACCTCCGACGTCGCCTCACCGGGGTCGACGGACGCCGAGACCGTCGAGACCCCGATGACCGCCCGGTTCTCGTGCGCCGAGAAATCGGAGCTGGAACTCGAACTGGGCACCGTGACGTCTCCGGACGCGTCCCTCAACGGACAACTGCCGGCGATGGCGGGCACGAAGGCCGGCCTGACCACCGGGCCCGGACTCGCGCCGGTCGCGTTGCGTCTCGCCCCGCCCGAGCAGGCGGGCCAGGAAGCGCGCCTGGCAGTCGAGCAGTCCCTGGTGACGGCGTTGAACACCTCCATCGCACTGCCGACCGAACCGATCGCGGTGGGTGCGCGATGGCGCACCGAACGTGTCATCTCAGCCGCCGCGACGGTCACGCAGACGATCGACGCGCGTCTGTCGGCGTGGGACGGCAACCGTCTCACCATCCAGTTCTCCGCCGAGGAGACCCCGGTGAACTCCGTCTTCGCCATCCCGGGCGGCAGCGACACCCTCACCATCAGCCGCTTCAGTTCCGAGGGCGGCGGGACGGTCGAGATCGACCTGTCACGCGGCCTGCCGGTCGGCGGTCAGCTGACCTACACCGGTGCGCGGGAACTCGTCGGGGCCGACCCGTCGCGTCCCCTGGTACAGAAAACCGGGTTGTCCGTCACCTGGCGGTGAGGACAACCCGGTTCTCCGGGGTCAGCCGAACGGTCCGGCTAGCTCGCCGGGGTGCACATCGCGCTCTTGACCTGGTAGAGGCCGAGCAGGTTGCACACGGTCTGGTTGGAGAGCTTCCAGCGGCCGTCGTCGAAGACGATGGTCGACTCGGCGTTGGTCGGCGGGTTGCCGGCGGTCTCGATGCGAACCTTGACGCGGGCCTTGTTCGGGCCGGCGCTGATGACCGGGTTCACCAGGACCCAGTCGACGTCGGAGTTCTCCGCGCGGGCGTTGACCAGCTCCTCGAAGATGGCCGGGTCCTTCTCCGAACCCTCGACGAGGACGATCTTGTCCTTGCTCGGGATCTTCGGGTCGACGGCGGTGTCCACGAGCTCGTTGAGAGCCGCGATCGACGGCGGCTTGCTGTCGTTGGTGATCTCGGACTCGGTGTCACCACCGGCGGCACCGGCACCGGCATCCGCGGTGCTGGTCAGGGTCGGGGCGGGCGGTGCGTCGCTGTCGTCGCCACCGCAGGCTGCGACACCGGTCATCAATGCGGCCGCGATCATGGTCGCGCCAAGAAACTTCCGATACTTCAACGATCTCCCTCACTATGTCTGTGGACGTGGGCGCGCCGTGGCGCTCTCCCATGACTCGCCGATGGGGTCTGCCGGGTCGGGCCCGGCGACAACCCACACCACTATGCCAAACGCAGGCGGATGATCCCGGTTCCACGCCGCGCCGCTCGAGGCTTGACGGTTCGGCGGCCTGCCGTGAGGCTTGACGACCATGTCCGCTTCTCCCCCGCCCGGTCCGTCGACGACCGTGCTGATCACCACCGGCGGCACCATCGCCGCGCAGACCACGACCGACGGTGCCGTGCCCGCGCTCGGCGCCGACGACCTGCTGTCAGCAGCCTCGAACACCGGGGCCGGGAACGCCGGGATGGAAGCCGTCCGCACCGTCGATCTGATGTCGGTGGACAGTTCGGCGATGACCGTGGCCGACCAACTCGCGGTGGTGCGGGGGATCGCCGACGCCCTCGCCGACCCGGAGGTCGCCGGAGTCGTGGTCACCCACGGCACCGACACGATGGAGGAGACGGCGTTCCTCGCCGATCTCTACTGTGTCGACTCGCGGCCGGTCGTGTTCACCGGCGCCCAGTTGCCGGCCGACCGCCCCGATGCGGACGGTCCGCGCAACCTGGCCGCCGCACTGGCCGCGGTCGGCGATCCCGAGAATCGGGGCCGCGGCGTCCTGGTGGCGGCCGGCGGTCGCATCCTGCCGGCGCGCGGGCTGTTCAAGGTGTCGACGTCCGACGCTGTCGCCTTCGACTCGGTGCGCACCGATCTGCCGCGTCCGGTGCTGACCGACGAGATCCCGCTCGGCCGGACCGCCCGGGTCGACCTCTTCGCGCTGTATCCCGGGGTGTCCCCCGGTCTGATAGCGGCGGCGGTCGCGCAGAACGCCGCGGGCATCGTGCTCGCCGCGACGGGCTCGGGGAACACCCACCCGGACATCACCGCCGAGGTCGCGCTCGCCGTCACCCACGGCGTGACCGTCGTGGTGACGAGCCGGGTGCCCTACGGCGAGGTGTCGGCGACCTACGGCGGCGGCGGGGGCGCCGTCGATCTGCATCGCGCCGGCGCGATCGTGTCGCCGTGGCTGCGTGCGCCGCAGGCCCGCATGGCACTGATCGCACTGCTCACCGCCAAGGCGAGTCCCGAGACGATCGCCGAGTTCTTCTCCGCATCCGGGAAGTGATGTGGCACTGGCGCTCCCGCGACGTTCACTCGTCGTCGGCGCCAAGGTCCCACTCGAGGCTGTCGAGCGGGTCGGCGGGCCGTAGATCGGGATCGTCGACGCCGAAGGTGCGGGTGCGCCCGGGGCCGGTGGTGCGGGTCTCGAAGCGGACGGTGACGACGCCGTGCCCACTCCCCTGCACCCAGCCGTGACCGAACTCGGGGTGGGTCACGTCGGCGCCCGGGGCGAACGGCGCGCGGCTCAGCGGGTTGCCGCCCGGGGCGAAGCGCACGGCTTCGGGCGACTCGGTGTCGGCGGTGGGATCGTGGACGGTCTCCGACACCTCCACGATGCCGCCGGATTCCGATGACGATCCCGATGCGCCACCCGCGGAAGCGGTGTCGTGGTGGGTCGTCTCGTCCGGCGAGGCGTCCAGGTCGTCGAACAGCGCGTACTGCTGCACCGCACTGAGACCGGAGAACCCCACGCCCACAAGACGTATCGCTCCGACGGTGCGCGGGTCGAGGGCCAGACGCTGGGCCGTTCGCTCGAGGTCGTCGAAGTCGGTGGTGGCCGCGGCGGTGGTCGCCGACCGGGTGAGGATCGACATGTCGGAGCGTTTGAGCTTCAGCACCACCGTGCGCGCGCCGCGTCCGTCCTTGAGCAGCCGACGATGTGCGTCGGTGGCGGCCTTGCGGATCGCCTTGCGTAGTTCGTCGAGGTCGACGATGTCCTCGGCGAACGTCGACTCGGCGCTGATCTGTTTGGCCGAGGCGCGTTCGGCGACCGGCCGGTCGTCGACGCCCTGGGCGAGCCGGTGCAGTGCAGGTCCGACGGTGGCGCCGAGCACCGAGGCGACCTCGACGGTCGACATCCGCGCGAGGTCTCCGATGGTGTCGATTCCCAGGCGTGCGAGGCGATCACCCGAGACCGGGCCGATCCCCCACAGCTTGCGCACCGGCAGTCCGTGCAGGAACTCGATCTCGCCCGACGGCGGGATCACCATCACGCCATCGGGTTTCGCCATTCCCGAGGCGATCTTGGCGAGCTGCTTGCCGCTGCCGAAGCCGACCGACGCGGCGAGCCCGCACTCGGTGCGGATGCGGGCGCGCACCTGCTCGGCGAACTCGCGCGCCTGCGCCACGGTGGCCCCGGCGAGTTCGGCCGGTTCTGCGAACGCCTCGTCGAAGGAGAGCGTCTCGATCACCGGAACCGCTTCGCGCACAAGCCGGAACACCCGCTTGCTGACCTTGCCGTAGACCGCGCCGCGAGGGGGCACCACGACGCCGGTCGGGCCGATGAGGCGTCGGGCCTGATGCATCGGCATCGCCGACCTGGCACCGAACACCCGGGCCTCGTAGCTCGCTCCGGCCACCACTCCCCGACCTCCGGAACCGCCCACGAGCACCGGGCGACCACGCAGCGTCGGACGGGTGAGTTGTTCGACCGAGGCGAAGAAGGCGTCCATGTCGAGATGCATCACCCAGCGTGCGCCGCGTTCGGAATCGGCACCGGCCGGCGCCCCGCCCGACCCTCCGCCGGTCACCCACCGTTCGGGTACGGATGATCCGTCCGCGATCGTCGAGTCGGAATCGGGGCGCACCACCCGTCCGAGTCTAGTGAGCAGACGTGCCGGCGAAACCCGCTAGTCGGCGGATGTGATCGCGAAGACCGGGATCGATCCGGCGTGTGCGGCGAGGTCGGCGTCGGACGGCTTGGCGTCGAGCCCTTCCGGCAGGAAGCGGCCGACCTCCCAGCCCCACTTGCGCAGGTATTCGCCGATGATCGGCGGGCGCCGGTCGGCGTCGACCTCGGTGAGGGCCACCACGGTCCGACTACGACCGCGCCGGAGTTCGACGGTCTCGGCGGCGCGTGCGTTCCGGGCCCACTGGGTGTTGCCGCGCGGCGAGACGAGGTAGTCCCCGCCGTCGAATCGCAGGACGTTGACGGGGACGGTCTGCAGCTTGCCGGTCCGGCGGCCGGGAACGGTGAGGTTCTGCGCGCCGGCGAGGTTGACGCCGTGGTCGGCGAGCCAGCGAACGGTGCGGTTGAAGACGTTGTCGAACCCCTCGGGAGCGCGGTAGTGGGTGGTACCGGTCATGGTCGTGACCCTTTCGTGGCGGATGGAAAATTATCGAGAGCACCGCTCTCGGTTTTGAGTGTGCACCCGGAAGCGCAAGAAATCAAGAGCACTGCTCTCGAAATGTGGAAGGATCGATCCATGGCGACCGGACGAAGCCGCGCGGAGAACCGCGCGATGATGACCGACGAGATCCGCCGACTCGGGCGCGAGCACCTGGCCACCCACGGCGCAGCCGGACTATCGCTGCGCGCGATCGCCCGAGAGATGGGCGTCGTGTCATCGGCCGTCTACCGGTACGTCCCCAGTCGCGACGACCTGCTCACCATGCTGCTCGTGGAGGCCTACAACGACGTCGGCGACGCGATCGACGCGGCGGTCTCGGCCATCGAGCCCAGCCGCCGTCGCGAACGCGTGCTCGCCGCCGCGGAGGCCGCCCGGGACTGGGCACTCGACGACCCCGCCCGCTGGGCACTCCTCTACGGCAGCCCCGTCCCCGGTTATGCCGCACCGGGCGAGGAGACGATGGTGCCGGGCACGCGCATCCCGGCCCTGCTCCTGCGCGAGTGCGCGGCCGCACACGCCGAGGGCCTGATCCGCGACGACCTGCCCACACCCACAACCGGGGTCGCCGGCGACATGGCCGCCATCCGCGACGAGTTCGGCATCGACGCCCCCGACGCCGTGCTGGCCGCGTCGACGACCCTCTGGGCAGCCCTCGTCGGCGCGATCAGCCTGGAGGCCTTCGGCCAGTACGGCAAGGACACCTTCGCGCACCCCGCCGAGTTGTTCCGGTCGCAGATCGAGCTGACGCTGTCGAGCCTGTTCGCCTGAGCGCTCAGCGCGCGACAGTCCGCCGCTCCTCCACGCCGGCCAGCTTGTCCGGGTTGCGCATGGCGTAGATCTGCTCGATGACGCCGTCGACGATGTGCAGGGTGAACGTGCCCGCCAACTCGCCCTCGATGTAGATCGCCACTCCCGACTGGTTGTTGAAGACCGCCGGTTCAAGGCGGTAGTCCATGCCCTTCCCGAGCCGGGCGAAGCCGGTCAGCAGACGCGCCACGGCCGGCGCGCCGTGGATCGGGTGACGCACCGCGGTCACCTTTCCGTCGCTGTCCGCGGTGAACTCGACCTCGGGTGCCAGCATCGTCAGCAACCTCTCGACGTCACCGGACTGCGCGGCCGAGAGGAACGCGTCCACCACCGCGACCGCACGTTCGGAATCCACCGGGTCGAACCGGGGGCGACGCGCCTCGACGTGGTTCCGGGCTCGGTGCCCGATCTGGCGCACCGTGGCGGCCGGCTTGGCGAGCATGTCGCCGACCTCGTTGTAGGAGAAGCCGAACACCTCGCGGAGGACGAACACCGCGCGCTCATCCGGGCTCAGCGACTCCAGCACGATCAGCATCGCCGTGGACACCGACTCCGCGAGCACCACGTCGTCGGCGAGGTCGCGTTCGTCGGTCAGGATCGGCTCGGGCAGCCACGGTCCGACGTACTCCTCGCGTCGCCGCGACCGTGACCTCAGCACGTTGAGTGCCTGGCGCGTGACGATCTTCGCGAGATACGCCTTGGCGTCCGCGATGTCGGTGTCGTCGACCTCCGCCCACCGCAGGTAACTGTCCTGCAGTACGTCGTCGGCGTCGGCCGCCGTCCCGACGATCTCGTAGGCGACGGTGAACAGCAGCGGCCGCAACTCGGCGAAACGCGCTGCCCGCCGGTCGCTCTCGCTTGTCTGGGAGTCGCTGCTGCTCACCGGGGCCCTGCCTCTCGTCGGCGAGCCGGTCACTGCAGAACCGGTTCACGCTCGGCGGTCACCTCGCGACCGCGCAGCCAGCCGAATGCGCCGGGATGCGCGGCCTCGCGTCGAATGTTCCACACGGTACCGCGGCACACCAGCTCCTTGGCCAGAGCTGCGAGACGACCTGTCACCACCGCTCGCGCGGGCGAGTCGTCCCGCCGGGTGAACTGGAGGGTGGCCGCGTGGCGACCGATGCTCGTGCACTGTGCGACGAAAGCCTGGTCGACCGGGATCGGCCGGTCACCGGCGATCCGGGCGAGGACGGACTCGGCGGCCTGCGCACCCAGCGGCTGAGCCGCCTGGCAGCTCATCCGGAGTCTGACGCCCTCGACCGCGACCGCATCTCCCGCGCCCACGATCCGGGCGTCGTCGACGCTCGTCAGGCTCTCATCCGTCTGCAGACGGCCGATTCCGTCAGTGGTCAGGCCACTGTCCGCAGCCAGCTCCGGGGCCTGGAAACCGGTGGCGAACACCGTTGCCGCACTGGGCAACACCAGCTCACGCCCGCCGGTCTCGACGATCACCCGCGACGCGTGGACCCCGGTGACCTGCGCATCCTCCAGGACGTCGACGCCGAGTCGTTCGAGTTGCCGGAGGGTGGCCCGGTGGCCACGCTCACCCACCGACGGGGCGATGACACCGCCACCGGCGAGCGTCACCGCGAAGCCGCGTTCGGCGAGTTCGCCGGCGAGCTCCACCCCGGTGAGGCCGCCGCCGACGACAACCACCGGCGCGCCGGCGTCCAGGGCATCGACGCGTTCCCGGAGTTGTTGTGCTGCAGCCCAATCCGAGGCCGACAGCGCATGTTCCGCGGCGCCCGGGATCGGCGGCAGGTGGAGCCGGCTCCCGATCGCGTAGATCACGTAGTCGTAGTCGAGGTGGGTCCCCGACGCGAGGTGTACGCGTCGTGCGCCGGCGTCGATCCGGGTGGCGGTGTCGACCACGACGTCGAGGCCGTCACCGAGCACGTCGTCGAATCCGACCTGCGGCTCACCGGTCCGTGCGATGAACTGGTGCAACCGGATGCGCTGCACGAAGAACGGCTGCGGGTTCACGACCGTGACGTCCACGGCGGGGTTGCGCCGCAGCCGGTTGGCCGCCATGGCCCCCGCGTAGCCGGCGCCGAGCACGACCACATGCGTCCGTGCGACCGTCTGGATTTCCTGCGTGATGTCGGTGGTGCTCATCGTTCTGCCTTCCGTCGGTGTTCGAGGTGGTCATCCTCGAGACACCGACGGCGGCAGAAATGTGACAGCTACTACGAAGTAGCTGGTCAGCCGACCTTCGCGACGTCGGCGGTGACGCCGTCGCCGAGCTCGATGGCGCCCGGCGCACCGTCGGCCGTGACGTCGAACTCCACGGCGAGGACCTCACCGGCGACGAGGCCCGCGTGCGTCTGCGCCCACTCGAGACGCTCGGCCGGCACGACGAGGCGCACCGTGATGCGGTCGGAGACGTCCAGGTCGAGGTTGCGGCGCGCATCCTGCAGTTCGCGCACGCGGTCCTTGGCCCAGCCCTCGGCCTCGAGCTCGGGGGTCACCGTGGTGTCGAGCACGACGAGGCCCTTGCCCCCGGGCAGCTCGGCGGTGGAGTCCGGTTCGACCGCCACCAGCTTGCGGCTGTACTCGCCGTCGTGGAGCTCGATGCCGTCGGCGATGACGACCTCGGCGCCGTCGGCACCGGTACCCACCGACCAATTGCCGGACTTCACGGCCTTGATCGCGCGCTGGACGTCCTTGCCCAGGCGCGGACCCGCCGCGCGTGCGTTGACCGCGATCTCGTAGCGGCCGTACTCGCTGGCGTCGGTGGCCAGCGAGACGGACTTGACGTTCATCTCGTCCTTGACCAGGTCGACGTACGGCTCGAGTGCGGCCGCGGTCGGCGAGGCCACGGTCAGACCGGGCAGCGGCAGGCGGACGCGCAGCTTGTTGGCCTTGCGCACGCTCGACGCGACCGAGCAGACCGCCTGCACCTCGTCCATGGCCGCGACCAGGTCGGCGTCGGCCGGCAGCTCGTCGGCGGTCGGCCAGTCGGTCAGGTGCACCGAACGGCCACCGGTGAGACCGCGCCAGATGGCCTCGGTCGCCAGCGGCAGCAGCGGTGACGCGAGCCGCGATGCCACCTCGAGCACCGTGTACAGGGTGTCGAAGGCGTCGGTGTCCTCTTCCTGACCGGCCCAGAACCGTGCACGCGACCGGCGCACGTACCAGTTGGTCAGCGACTCGACGAACTCGCGGAACGCGTCGCACGCACCGGCGATGTCGTAGGTGTCGAGCGCCTCGGTCATCGTGTCGCGGGTGGTCGCGAGCTTCGCCAGGATGTAGCGATCCAGGACGTTCTGCGAGTCGGTCCGCCACGTCGCCGGACGATCTGCGTACAACTGCAGGAAGCTGTAGGCGTTCCACAGTGGCAGCAGTGCCTGGCGGACACCCTCGCGGATGCCGCGCTCGGTGACGACGAGGTTGCCGCCGCGCAGGATCGGCGAGGCCATCAGGAACCAGCGCATCGCATCGGAGCCGTCGCGGTCGAAGACCTCGTTGACATCCGGGTAGTTGCGCTTGGACTTGGACATCTTCTGCCCGTCGTCACCCAGCACGATGCCGTGTGCAGCAACGGTTTTGAACGCCGGACGGTCGAAGAGCGCGGTCGCCAGCACGTGCATGGTGTAGAACCAGCCGCGCGTCTGACCGTTGTACTCGACGATGAAATCGCCCGGGTTGTGCGCGGGCGCCGACGCGGAGTCGCCGCCGTCGAACCAGTCGCGGTTCTCGAACGGGTAGTGCACCTGGGCATACGGCATCGACCCGGACTCGAACCAGCAGTCGAGGACCTCGGGCACACGACGCATGGTCGACTGCCCGGTCGGGTCGTCCGGGTTCGGGCGGGTCAGCTCGTCGATGTGGGGCCGGTGCAGGTTGTCCGGGCGCACGCCGAAGTCGCGCTCGAGCTCGTCGAGCGAACCGTAGACGTCGATGCGCGGGTACTCCGGGTTGTCCGAGATCCACACCGGGATCGGCGCGCCCCAGTAGCGGTTGCGGCTGATGTTCCAGTCGCGCGCACCCTCGAGCCACTTGCCGAACTGGCCGTCGCGGATGTGCTCGGGCACCCAGGTGATCTGCTTGTTCAGCTCCACCATGCGGTCGCGGAACTGGGTGACGGCGACGAACCACGACGGCACCGCCATGTAGATCAGCGGCTGTCCCGACCGCCACGAATGCGGGTAGGAGTGCTCGATGGTCTCGTGGCGCAGGATGCGGCCCGCCGCCTTGAGGTCCTTGATGATGACCGGGTTGGCGTCGAAGACCATCTGGCCCTCGTACGGCGGGACCTGCGAGGTGAAGCGGCCGCCCGGATCGAGCGGCTGGACGACCTCGATGCCGTTGGCGGTCGCGAGGTCCATGTCCTCTTCACCGAAGGCCGGTGCGAGGTGGACGACGCCGGTACCGCTCTCGGTGGTGACGTAGTCGCCGAGCAGCACTCGGTGTGCGTTCGGGTGTCCGACGAAGAAGTCGAACGGCGGTGTGTAGGAGAGGTTCTCGAGGTCCTTGCCCAGATGGGTACCGATCACCTCGGGTTCGGCGATCTCCTTGGCGTACGCACCCAGCAGCGCCTCGGCCAGCAGGTACTGCTGCCCGTCGGCGGCCTTGACGTGCACGTAGGTGACCTCGGGGTTGACCGCGATCGCGAGGTTCGACGGCAGGGTCCAGGGCGTGGTGGTCCAGATCAGCGCGTTGACACCGTCGAGTGCGGCCAGCGGACCCTCGGTCACCGACAGCGGCATCCGCACGGTGACCGCCGGGTCCTGGCGCATGCGATAGGCGTCGTCGAGCTTGGACTCCTGGTTGCTCAGCGGCGTCTGCTCGTACCAGCTGTAGGGCAGCACGCGGTAGCCCTGGTAGATCAGACCCTTGTCGTAGAGGGCCTTGAACGCCCACATGACCGACTCCATGAAGTCGAGGTCGAGCGTCTTGTAGTCGTTGTCGAAGTCCACCCAGCGCGCCTGGCGGGTCACGTAGTCGCGCCACTCACCGGTGTAACGGAGAACCGAGTCACGGCAGTACTCGTTGAACTTCTCCATGCCCATCTTCTCGATCTCCGACTTGTCGGTGATCCCGAGCTGGCGTTCGGCCTCGAGTTCGGCGGGCAGACCGTGTGTGTCCCAGCCGAATCGACGATCGACCTTCTTGCCACGCATGGTCTGGTACCGGGGGACCACATCCTTGACGTAGCCGGTCAGGAGATGGCCGTAGTGCGGGAGGCCGTTGGCGAAGGGCGGGCCGTCGTAGAAGACGAACTCCTCGGCATCGGCACGGTTCTCGATGGACGCGGCGAAGGTCGAGTCGGCATCCCAGTACTCCAGGACGTGCTGCTCCACGGACGGGAAATCGGGGGCGCTGCGGCCCGTCCCACCCGTCATGTCGACTTTGGGGTACACACGGCCGGTCGCGTTCGCGCCCGTCTCGTTCGTGTCGGTCACGGCTCGTCTCCTCGTGCCTGGTGATGTCTCTCCTCGGCACGGGGACGCACACCGTCAGGTCTGCGCGGTACCACCCCGCTTGCGCCGGCACTCCGGCGCCACTCATCGGATCGCGCGGGTCTCCCCGTACGGTCCCGTGGCTGTGACGGGCCACGCCCGCCCGGTTCTACTGGGAGCGTCGTGCTCTGTTCTTCCGGGTGCTCCCCGGTGATGGCCGGATCAACGCGTCAACCAGTGTAACGACGCACCGCCCGGACAGGCGAATCGGTATCGCCTGTCCGGGCGGTGCGGGGTCGAGAACGGGAGATCAGTCGAGCGGTGGACGCCAGTTCGGGTCGAGCGGATCGAAATCCGGCGCACGACGCCGACCCGGCCTCGGTTCCGGGGACTCGGACTGCTCCCCCTGCGGCTGGGGATCCGACGGCGGGTTCCCGTACTGCGGAGGACGCGGACCCGGCTGGGACTGACCTGATTGGAACGGTCCGGACTGCGGCGACCTCGGCGGGTTCGGCCGCGGTGGCTGACCGCCGGTCTGCTGCGGACCCGGCGCCTGGTACGGCTCGCGAGGCGGTCTGCCCGGCGCACCCCGACCGGGCGGTGTCTGACCTGGGGGCGCCTGACCGGGTGCGGGTGTCGGACCGGCGTTCGGCGGGCCGACCGGCTCGCCGACCGACCGCAGGTAGTCCTCGAGGTTGCCCTCGCGACGCGCTGGTGCCGGGCGGCTCTCGGGCACCGTCGGCCGAGACGGCGTCGGTCCCGACGGTGCGGCCATACCGGGTTCAAAGGAGGGCCGCTCGTAGGCGGCCGTCTCTTCGTCGGCATCGGAAACCTGCGCAGACGGCATCGCCGTCGGGTACCGGCGTGTTCGGGGCTCGTCGGCATCGCGATCGTCGTCGTCCTCATCGCGTCCGGCTCCGGGGACCATGTCTTCCAGCGATCGGCCGGAATCCCGGTTGCGCCCCGAGAACACATCGACGAGCAGGAAGGCCAGGCCGAGGAGACAGATGACGATGCAGGCGACGGCGAGCCACACGGTCCCGGTGATGAGACCGAGGATGAGCAGCACGAACCCGACGAGGGTCGCGCCCAGGGCCAAGGTCAGCACATCACCAGCCTAGGGTGCATGTCCGGCGCGGAGGTCAGCTCGGCGAGTAGCTGCTGAAACCGCCGCTGCCCGGATCGTTCGAGAACGACTGGTCGGGACGACCACCCTCGACCGGTGCCGCGCTGCCGCGCTGCTGCAGCTCTTCGAGCTGCGACTCGAGGTAGGTCTTCAGGCGGGTGCGGTACTCACGCTCGAAGGTCTTGAGCTGTTCGATCCGTCCCTCGAGCACGCCGCGCTGCTGGTTGATCGTGCCCATGATCTCGCTGTGCTTGCGCTCGGCGTCGCTCTGGAGCGCGTCCGCGCGCTCCTGTGCCTGGCGCAGCTGCGCCTCGGAGCGAGTCTGGGCGTCGGCCAGGATGGCCTCCGAACGCTGGCGCGCGTCGGCGAGCATGGCGTCGGACTTGCTCTGCGCCTCCGAGACCAGCGTGTCGGCGCGGGTCTGCGCGTCGGCCAGCATCGCGTCGGCGTCGGCGCGGGCACTGCCGGTGAGGCGGTCCGCGGTGTCCTGCGCGAGCGCGAGGACGCGGGCGGCACGGACGTTGGCGTCGTCGTTGACCACAGGCGCGGCGGGCTGCTGGACGGGAGCGGGCTGCTCCTGGACCGGCGGCTTGGCGAACATCTGGGTCCGCTCCTCTGCGGGGGCGGCGCCGGCACCCGAGCGGGCGTCGGCGAGCTCACCCTCGAGCTCCTCGACGCGCTGCTTCAGGTCGGTGTTCTCTTCGATCAGCCGGGCGAGCTCGGCCTCGACGAAATCGAGGAACTGATCGACCTCATCCTCGTTGTAGCCGCGCTTACCGATAGGCGGTTTGCTGAACGCGACGTTGTGCACATCAGCTGGAGTCAGCCGCATGTCGGTTCCCCTCGTGTCTGTGGTGAAGCTTGTGTTCAGTTGGCGTGCCGTCCAACCCCGATCGCGCGACGTGAGTCGTTCGACCAATACAGGTTGTCACTAACTATTCATACCAGTCAAAAACTGTAACTGGCGTCCAATCCTGTCACATGCGAACCGTAGGTCGCACTGTTGGATGCTCAGCCCGATCGAAACTCCTCCGAACGGGCAGGGCATCCGAAGACGACAACCAACGGTAGTCCATCTGCGTACCTCAAGGTACCCGGGTCACAGGGGTCCCGGTGCGCAACGCGTCGGCGGATCAGGAGCGGGTGAGAACCAGAGCGGTGGCCAGCGAATCGGCGACCGCGTCGGCGCGGAGACCGTTCACGACGTTCATGGCGATGATGACGACGAGCATGACGATCATCAGCGACAGATCCAGGCGGATCGGACCGAGCGGGATCGGCGGCAGGACCCGCCGCAGCGCCTTGATCGGCGGATCGGTCAGAGTGAATACCGTCTCGATGATCACGACCGCCACCCCGGTGGGTCGCCACTCGCGGGCGAACGTCCGCACCAGCTCGACGACGAGCCGGCCGAGGAGAAGCAACCAGAAGACCAACAGGATGTAGTACAGGACACCCAACAAAATCGCAGCCACGCGTCAAGATTGCCTGAAGAGCACCGGCCGGTGCGAACCGAGGGTGCCCACCTGCATCAGGAGTGGTTGTAGAAGCCGGTCTCGGCGATCTTGCGGCGGTCCTCGGGCGACACGTCGACGTCGGCCGGCGACAGCAGGAAGACCTTGGTGGCCACCTTGTCGAAGGAGCCGCGCAGAGCGAAGGCCAGGCCCGCGGCGAAGTCGACGAGGCGCTTGGCGTCGTCGTTGGTCATGTCGACGAGGTCCATGATGACCGGGTTGCCGTCGCGGAAACGCTCACCGATGGTGCGGGCCTCGCTGTAGTCCGAGGGACGCAAGGTGGTGATCTTCTGCAGCGGACCGTCGGCGAAGACGCGCTCGAGCTCGCGGTGCTCGGGGCCGGCCGGGCGCGACGAGGCGGCACGCAGGGCGGCACTCGACGAACGCTGCAGCGGTTCGAGGCGCGCAGCGGAACGCATCGGGGCCTCGGGCGTCGGACGCGGTCCGGCGTAGGCGAACTCGGGGGCGAAGTCGCCGGCGAGTTCGTATCCGCCGTCGAAATGACGGTCGTCGTAGGCCATCTCGTCGCGGTAGCCGGCCTCGCGGAAGCCGGGGTCGCGCAGGGAGGGCTCGTAACCGGGGTCGTAGGAGCCGTCACCGTAGTAGTCGTCACGGTAGGCACGCTCACGCGACGGGACACGCAGCGCGGAGCCGTCCTCGAGGTAGTCGTCCTCGTACTCGCTGGGCGGCACCATGCCGAAATAAGCCTTGAACTTCTGCATCGTGGTCATTGTCGGCCTCTCTGTCGTGCGACGCCGGTGTGCAGCCGTGCCGGATGGTGCATCTGATGTCACTGTGCTTGTTGAGATATTTGCGCTTGTTGTGCCACTTGGTTCTGTTGTTACCAATGTGATTACTGAGAGAGTAGCGGCCGATCGCCCATGATCGCGGTTCCGACACGCACACATGTCGAGCCGGCTGCAACCGCCTCTTCCATGTCACCGGACATACCCGCCGACAGTTCGACGGCGTCGGCGTACCGATCGCGAAAAGCGTTGTGGATACGAGCGGATTCGGCCATCCAGTACTTCCGCTCACCGGTGAGTGGGGCGATGACCATCAGTCCGCGCAACTGCAGAGAGTCCTCGCTCGACACCTGCTCGGCGAGTGCGGGAAGATCCGCCTCGACGACGCCGCCTCGCTGCGGGTCCCCGTCGAGACTCACCTGCAGCAGCACCCCGAGACGCGCGGTCCGCTCCCCCTCGTCGAGCGCGGCTCGCGCGGCCCGGCCCAGGGCCTCGACCACCTTCGGACGATCCACCGAGTGCACCGCACGCGCCCAACGCGCGATGGAACGGGCCTTCTTCGACTGGACGGTCCCGATCATGTCGAACACCGGGACGTCGGTGGAATCCTCGGGTGTCCAATCGGCGAGGACCTCGGCGACCTTGCGTCCGGCCTCCGGCTCACGGGACTCGCCGAACGATCGGACGCCCAGGTTCAGCAACCGGCGGACGTCGTCGGCCGGGAAGTATTTCGTCACCACCAGGAGCGCACACGCCCCGGTGGGTCGGCCCGCGGCCGCGACGGCCGCGTCGAGCCGCCCGCGTACGGCTTCGAGTCGCTCGGACAGCTCGGCGGTGCGTGCGTCATCGAGAGAATCGCTCATGTCCCCCATCATTCTCCGCGTGGAGCACCGGGGGTCTACTCGCCGTCCGGCGCACTCTCGTCGTCCATCCAGATCACCGATGCCAGGCGGCCGGTCGGTGCGCCGCGCCGGTGGCTGAAGAGACTCAGGTCCGAGATCGTGCAGCGCGGGTCGACGGCGACCCCGGCGACCCCGGCCTCGAGGAGCTGGCGGCGCAGACCGGAACGGAGGTCGAGGCCCGTCGTGCCCTTCTTCGTGCGACTCGCACTCCCGGGCAGATGCTTCTCGACGTCGGCCTGCATCGCCGGGGGCACCTCGTACTGCTCACCGGACGCCGCCGGGCCGAGAAACGCTCCGATCGACTCGATGCGCGCACCGAGTTCGACCATCACCTTCAGGGTCTCGCGCACGATGCCGATGCGTGCCCCGACGCGCCCGGCATGGACACCGGCGATCACGCCGGCCTCGTCGTCGCTGAGGAGCACCGGCACGCAGTCGGCCGACAGCACGGCGAGCGCGAGGCCCGGTGTGGTCGTCACCAGAGCATCGGTCGCCGGAACCGGTTCGGGGACCGGACCGTCGACGACCGTCACGTTGCGGCTGTGGATCTGTTCCATCCAGACGACCGAGGACGCGGGCAACCCGATCTGCTCGGCCAGACGATTCCTGTTGGCGGACACCGCTTCCGGGTCGTCTCCGACATGGTCACCGAGATTGAACGAGTCATACGGTGCCACCGAGACGCCGCCGGCACGCGTGGTGACCACACGACGCACCCGCATGCGGGTCAGCGCTTCATGAAGGACGGCACGTCGACGTCGTCGTCGTCGAGATGCACGGTGTTGCGACGCGGGGGCTCCGGCTCACGCTCACCACCGAAGGGATCACCCGACCCCTTGGGGATGTCACCGAAGAGCGGATCGCTCTTCGGCGGCGCCGAGACCGCGCCGGCTTGTCCCTGTCCGACAGCCGAACGGCCGGCGGCCGCAGCGGGCACGTCGGACCGCTTCTTCGGGGTGCCGCCGTCGAAACCGGCGGCGATGACGGTCACTCGGACCTCGTCGCCGAGGTTGTCGTCGATCACGGTGCCGAAGATGATGTTGGCGTCCTCGTGGGCCGCCTCCTGGACCTGGGTGGCCGCGTTGTGGATCTCGAAGAGACCGAGGTCGCTGCCGCCGGCGATCGAGATCAGCACGCCCCGAGCGCCTTCCATCGACGCCTCGAGCAGCGGCGAGTTGATCGCCGACTCGGCCGCCTTCTTGGCACGGTCCTCACCTCGGGACGAGCCGATGCCCATGAGTGCGCTGCCCGCGTCGCTCATGACGCCCTTGACGTCGGCGAAGTCGACGTTGATCAGACCAGGGGTGGTGATGAGGTCGGTGATCCCCTGGACACCGTTGAGGAGGACCTCGTCGGCGCTGCGGAACGCGTCCATGAGGCTCACCTGCGCGTCGCCGAGCTGGAGCAGGCGGTCGTTCGGGATCACGATGAGGGTGTCGCAGGACTCCCGCAGCGCGGTGATGCCCGCTTCGGCCTGTCCGCCGCGACGCTTGCCCTCGAAGGAGAACGGGCGGGTGACCACGCCGACGGTGAGAGCACCGAGCTTCCGGGCGATCTGCGCGACGACCGGTGCACCACCGGTGCCGGTGCCGCCACCCTCGCCCGCGGTCACGAAGACCATGTCGGCACCCTTGAGGAGCTCCTCGATCTCGTCGCGGGCGTCCTCGGCGGCACGGCGGCCGACCTCGGGGTCGGCGCCGGCACCCAGGCCACGGGTGGAGTCGCGACCGACATCGAGCTTGACGTCGGCGTCGCTCATCAGCAGGGCCTGCGCGTCGGTGTTGATCGCGATGAACTCGACTCCCTTGAGTCCCTGCTCGATCATGCGGTTGACGGCATTCACGCCGCCGCCGCCGATGCCGACGACCTTGATGACGGCCAGGTAGTTGTGCGGTGGCGTCATGCGCTCGCCTTCCTCGTAATGGGTCGTGCTCGATGTTCCGTTGCTGATCTCTCAGCGCGTTCCGGTGCTGATGTGTCAGCGGCTAAGTGCTGACAAAACCCTAAACCTGAACCATAGATTTAGAGTTATGTCAAGTAGTTCGTTGTGGAGATGACGCTAGGCATCCCGGGCCCCGGTATCCACAACAGCGCCCGGCGTGTCGGGAAGTCGCGCCGAAATTCGGTGAATTTCTCAGATCTTCAACGAATCTGGCGTCGTTCCCGGCCCGTGCCGGCGGCCGCGGGCCGACACCATCACTTGTAGGCCGGGAACTCAGGGCTCGAGACGTTGTACATCTTGGCGTCCCGGCTCAGCAGATACGTGAGGGTTCGCGCCTTCTCCGCTCCCCGATCGCTGTCGCCCCAGATGACCCGGCGGTCCTCGGTGAGGAGGAACTCGATGTCGACCGGAGAGTTCGCCGACACCCGGATGACCTGTCGCGCCAGCGATTCCGGCAGTCCGGCGACCGCGGTGATCGCCTCCCGGGTGGTGGGGTCGGCCGGGCCCGGGTTCGGGGTCTCGAGAACCGGGAGCTTGAGCACCTCCGGCGGCACGCCCTGGGCGCGGACGTAGTGCAGGAAGGACACCCCCGACCGGTCGAGGACGTGGACCTCGTCCCCGCTCGTCACGATCACCACCGGCACCCGCTCGACGACGGTGATGGTCAGCGACGAGGGGTAGGACCGCTGGACGCGGACGGATTCGACGGACGGGATGGTGGCGACCCGCTGCGCGACGGCGCGGGTGTCCACCTGGAGAAGCGGTGTCCCCTGGGGGACGGCTGCGACGCGGAGGATCTCGTCGGCCGGGACCGAGCCGTTGTCCAAGATGTCGGTGCTGCGTACCGACATCAGCGGGGTCAGATAGGCGATCAGGACCAGCCCGACCCCCGCGGCGACGACCATCAGGGTGCCGAGGATCAGGCGGGACCGGCGGCGGGTCGGCCAGCGGATCACGAGACCCGTCCCGTGAGGCCCCCGTCGCCGGGGCCCTCACCGTTCGCGTGCGTCGTGCGCTCGGTCCCGGTGTCCGCACCGAGCGCGGCGAGGATCTCGGGACCCTGCATGGTGATGTCGCCCGCACCCAGGGTCAACACGAGGTCACCGGGTCGCGCCAGGCCGGCGACCTGACCGGCCAGCCGCGACAGGTCCGGCGCGAACACCGACGGGCGGGTCAGCTTGTCGGCGATCGTCCGGCCGCTGACACCCGGTATCGGTGCCTCGCGGGCGCCGTAGACGTCGGCGACGACCACGGTGTCGGCGAGGTCGAGGGCGGTGGCGAACTCGTCGGCGAACTCGACCGTGCGCGAGTACAGGTGGGGCTGGAAGACCGCGATGACGCGACCGCGCGGCGCGTCGGGGCCGGCCCGCGCGGCCATCATGGCCTGCGCCGCGGACAGCACCGAGCGCACCTCGGTCGGATGGTGGGCGTAGTCGTCGATGACCTCGACGCCGCCCCGGCGGCCGCGGAACTCGAAGCGACGATGGACCCCGCCGAACGCACCGATGCCCGCGAGGATTCCGTCGAGGGCACCCGCGGCGTCGGCGGTCTGCGCGGCGTTGACGCGGACGGCGCCGATCACCGCGGCGATCGCGTTGAGCGCCATGTGCTCTCCCGGGAGCGGGAGGATGAGTTCACGTTCGACGACCGTGCCGGTCTCGTCGGCGGGACCGGTCACCGGCGCGGTGAAGCGGACCCGTGCCGCTCCCCCGGCGGCCCGCGGCTCCCACGACAGCAGGGTCGCCACGTTGGGCACGCCGGGCGCGAGGCCCGCATGGGTGCCGCGGCCGTAGCCGAGGACCGCGACCCCGCGCTCGGCGAGATCGCCGCGGACGCGTCCGGCGAGTGCGGCCGATCCGGGATCGTCGAGGCAGACCACGAGGGTGCCGCCGGTCCGGATGCGTTCGGTGAACTTGTCGAACACGTCGACGTAGGCCTCGATCGAGCCGAAGAAGTCGAGATGGTCGGCGTCGATGTTGGTGACGGCGACGACGTCGGGCGTGTACTCGAGCAGCGAACCGTCGCTCTCGTCGGCCTCGGCCACGAAGACCGGGTCGCCGCCGTGATGGGCGTTGGTGCCGGATTCGTTGAGCTCGCCGCCGATCGCGAACGACGGATCGCTGCCGGCGTGCTGAAGGGCGACGACGGCCATCGAGGTGGTCGAGGTCTTGCCATGGGTCCCGGCGAGCAGCATCGTCCGGTCGCCCTCCATGAGCTGGGCGAGCACGCGCGGGCGCAGCAGGATCGGGATGCCCCGCGAGCGGGCGGCCACCAGCTCGGGGTTGGTCTTGGGGATGGCGGCGTGGGTGGTGACCACCACCGACGGGCCGCCCGGGATCTGGTCGAGCGCCGACGGATCGTGTCCCACCTGGACACGGGCGCCACGCGTGCGGAGTTCGAGGATGCCGCGGCTGTTCTTCGCGTCCGATCCGGACACCTGGCCGCCGCGGGCGAGCAGGATGCGCGCCAGTCCGGACATGCCGGCGCCGCCGATGCCGACCATGTGCACGCGGGCCAGCTGCGGCGGCAGTCCTCCGGTTCCCACGGTCGTCCCCTCGCTCATGTCGTCACCTCCCACGCCTTCTCCGGTCGTCTCGCCGGCCGTGTCCCGTCCGACCCGGTCCCGTCCAATTGTCACTGCTCGCCGGCCGATCGGCGGGAACGAAACGCCTTGCGGACCGGGCCCCGGCCCGCGCGGAATCCGCGAGCGAGTTCGAGAGCGGCGTCGGCGACGGCCGCCGCGGCGTCACGATGGCCCGTGCCCGCGGCCGCCGCGGACATCTTCTGCAGTCGCTCCGCGTCCTGCAGGAGGGCCGGCACCTCGCGTGCCACCCACTCCGCGCTGACCGCCGAGTCCTCGACGATGAGTCCGCCACCGGCCTCGACGACCGGTAGCGCGTTGAGGCGTTGTTCGCCGTTGCCGTGTGGCAGCGGGACGTAGACGGCGGGCAGACCGGTGGCCGACACCTCGGCGACGGTCATCGCACCGGACCGGCACATCACCAGGTCGGCCGCGGCGTAGGCGAGATCCATCCGCTTGAGGTAGCCGACGCCGCGGTACGGCGGGGCGCCCTCGACGATCACCGGATCGATCGAGTTCTTGGGCCCGTAGGCGTGCAGGACACCGATGCCCGCCTTTGCGAGGGCTTCGGCCGCACCCGAAACCGCGGCGTTGATGCGTTGCGCGCCTTGGGATCCACCGAAGACGAGCAGGGTCGGGGCGTCCTCGTCGAGACCGAAGTAGTGTCGCGCCTTGGCCCGCAGAGCAGGCCGGTCCAGCTCGGTGAGGACACCGCGGACCGGCATGCCGACGACGGTCGCGTCGAGGCCGGAACCGTCGACGGCGGCCAGGATTCGGTCGGCGAAGCGGGCGCCCACCTTGTTGGCGATGCCCGCCGAGGCATTCGCCTCGTGGATGACGATCGGGATGCGGTTGCGTCCGCGCAGGTGCATCTGCGCGGCGAGGTAGGCCGGCACGGACACGTACCCGCCGAAGCCGATGACGACGTCGGCATCCACGTCGGCGAGCACCTTGCGGGTCGCGGCGACCGAGGACACCAGGCGGCCGGGAGTCTTGGCGAGGTCCATCCCGGGTTTCCGCGGCAACGGGACCGGCGGGATCAGCCGAAGGTCGTATCCGCGTTCGGGCACCAGGTCGACCTCCAGGCCGCGGCTGGTCCCGAGTGCGGTGACGCGGGCCGTCGGGTCGATGCGGGTGATCGCGTCGGCCACGGCGAGCGCGGGTTCGATGTGTCCGGCGGTACCACCGCCCGCGACCACCACCGACAACGGCCGCCCGCCCGGGCCTCCGGTCGTATCAGATTGTGCTGCACCCGAACTCACCGGCTCTGTCACTCCATCTCCAGCCACTCCGCACGTCTGTCCCACGCGGGGCATCGCCTGCCGCGGGAGCCGTCAGCGGCGTCCCGCGCGGCCGTGTGTCGGCCGATCGCGCCCGGGCTCGGCGGACCTCGGCGTACGCGGCTGATGCGCGCCCGCCCGCCATCCCGGTGACGCCGAGCGACGTGCACTGCCGGCGCCGGGATACCCGCCACGGTAGTCGACGCCTGCTCGTGTCGACGGCGCAGGTCGGGTGCGACCTGCCGTTGCCGGACGCCGTGCGGACGCACCACGCGCAGGTGCAGGTTCGGCGGCCTTCGCCCGTTTCCACGGCATGGTGAACCGGCCCCGGCTCGGCGCAGGCTCGGCCGGTCGTCCGCGACGACCCGACGGTCCTGTCCGACCGGACGCTCCCGCCCGTCCCGAAGCACCGGCACGTACGGCCGTACGGCCGCCGGACCGTTCGCCCGCCGAGCGACGCCGGTCGAGCCGATCGCGCAGGGTCTCCGCCCGCGTTTGCCGGTAGGCCACCGGCGTCGGGAGCCGCAGGATCCGGGCCAGTCGGCCCTGCGACCCGGTGGTGAGGGCCGCGACGGCCTCGGGTTCGTGTCGTGCGGCGTTGGCGAGGAGCCCGAGCATCGCGAGCACGGTCAGCGTCGACGTACCGCCCGCCGAGATGAGTGGCAGCTGGATACCGGTGACCGGTAGCAGGCCGATGACGTAGCCGATGTTGATGAACGCCTGCGCGAGGATCAGCACGGTGATGGTCGCGGTCATCAGGCGCAGGAACGGGTCGGTGGAACGGTGCGCGATGCGGAAGCCGATGTAGCCCAGCAGCACGAACAGGAACACCACCAGCAGACCGCCGAGGAGGCCGAGTTCCTCGCCGATGATGGCGAAGATGAAGTCGTTGTGCGCGTTGGGCAGATAGTTCCACTTGGCGCTCGACTGGCCGAGACCCACACCGAAGACGCCGCCGTTGGCCAGTGCGTAGGTCGCCTGGCGCGCCTGGTAGCCGGCGCCCTGCGGGTCGTCGATGCCGCCGAGGAAGCTCATCACGCGCTGTGAGCGGTAGCCCTCGGCGAGCGCGAGGATCACCGCGAGGGCCACACCGGAGACGGCGAACGCCGAGAACACCTTGATCGGCAGCCCGGCGAACCAGAGCATCGCGCCGACGATGATCGCGATGGTGATCGTCGTCGAGAGATTGGGCTCGAGGATGATCAGCACGCAGACCAGCATCGCGACCGGGACCAGCGGGATCAGGAGCTCTTTGATCGAGGCGTTGTCCCGACGCCGCGAGGCCAGCAGGTGCGCACCCCAGATACAGAGCGCCACCTTGACCAGCTCCGAGGGTTGCACCGACACACCGGAGATGACGAACCAGCGTCGCGCGCCCTGGCTGAGCGTGCCGATGCCGGGGATGAGCACCAGTCCGAGCAGGAGGATGGCGATGGCCATCGACGGCGCGGCGAAGCGCCGGAGCAGGCGGATGGGGACCCGCAGCATCAGGTAGAAGACGATGAGGCCGAGTCCGGCGAAGATGACCTGGGTCGTGAACAGTCCGTACGCCGATCCCTCTTGCGAGTACCCCTCGACCGACGACGCCGACAGCACCATGACCAGACCGAAGGCCGTCAGCATGAACGCCATCGTGAGGACCAGCTGGTAAGAGGCCAGCGGCCGCGCCAGGAGGTTGCGCACGGCCTCGACGAGCAGGGCCGGCAGCGAGGCCGTCACCGACGCGGCGGTCGAGGCCGCCGCGGAGACCTCGGCGGCCGGCTTCGACAGCGCGGCCGCACCTTCCGACGCCTTCCGCCGTACGGTGGCCGCCCTGCTCTCGTCCGAGTGCTCGTCCGTCACGTCATCCAACGAGTCGTCGAACGTGTTCTCGTCGTCGACCGCGCTCTCGTCAGCCGCGGTCTTGTCGCTGCTCACGCGACTCACCGCGAGGTGGAGGTGCCGGCGATGTCCTGTGCGGCGTGCGCGAACGCGTCACCGCGCCGGCCGTAACCGGCGAACATGTCCAGCGACGCCGCGGCGGGTGCGAGGAGCACCGCGTCGGGCTTCGGGTCGCTCGCCGCGGCGAGCTCCCACGCCTCGGCGACCGCCCGGTCCATCACGGCGACGGCGGGGTCTGATCCCGAGGCTCGAGTCGACGAGTTCGGGATCGACGAGAGGACGGGTGCGGTCTGACCCTGGCGTTGCACGTTCACCGTGCCATCGTCCCCTGTGAATACTGTGACTGTTGGGACTTCTGGGGCGTGTCGCGCGATCGCTTCGACGACCAGTTCCCGATCCCGGCCGATGGCGACCACTCCGGCGAGCCGATGGCCGACCGCGGTGAGCATCCCGTCCATCGACGCACCCTTGAGCAGGCCGCCCGCTATCAGCACCACACGGTCGTACGCGGCGACCGCGGCCTGGGCGGCATGCGGGTTGGTGGCCTTGGAGTCATCGACGAAGCGGATGCCGTCGCGCGTCGCCACGACCTCGCCGCGGTGGGCGGCGGGCCGGAAATCGGTGAGCGCGGCCTCGACGGCGTCGCGCTCGACTCCGATCGACAGTGCGAGTGCGGCGGCGGCGAGAGCGTCGGAGACACCCGACGGACCGGCCGGATGCACGACGCCGGCGGACAGCAGACGACCCGCACCGAAGGCGCGGTCGACGAGTTGCCCGTTCTCGACGCCGAGCTGACCGTCCTGCGGCGGGTTCAGCGTGAAGCCGACCCGGCGTCCCGCGCCCGGCAGACCCGACGCGACCGCGTCGTCGAGGCCGACGACCGCGATGTCGCCGCGCAGCGCACCCGCCTTGGCCAGCGCATAGGCGTCGAAGGTGCCGTGCCAGTCGAGATGGTCCTCGGCGACGTTGAGCACCACCCCGGCCGCCGGGGTGACCGACGGCGCCCAGTGCAGCTGGAACGACGACAACTCGGCGCACAGCACGTCGACGCGGGGCGTCGCGCGCATGGCGTCGAGGACCGGCAGACCGATGTTGCCGCAGGCCGCGCCGGCACGGCCGGAGCGCTCGACGATGTCGGCGAGCATCGAGGTGGTCGTGGTCTTGCCGTTGGTGCCGGTGACGACCAGCCAGGTGCGCGGCTCACCGAGCAGACCAGCGGCGTCGACCCGCCAGGCCAACTCGACCTCACCCCACACCGGCACACCGCCCGCCGCGGCCTGCGCGACGAGGTCGTGGGTGGGTGCGAATCCGGGCGAGACGATCACGACCGCGGTGTCGCCGGTCCACGACGGGTCGGCGAGCAGATCGGAGATCGCGACCGCCTCCGCGCCCTGCGCGATCAGGTCCGCGACCCCGGGGACGGCGGCGATCGCCGCCTCCCGGCCGGCGGCGTCGGCATCGCGTGCAGCGAACCGGTCGTCGGCGAGCAGGATGCGGACGTCGCGGGTGATGAGATACCGCGCCGCCGACATCCCGGCGGTGCCCGCACCGCCGATCACCACGGTCTCCCCGGTCAACCCCAGCGAATCGCCGGCAGACGCGGGGCTCTCGGCGAGCGGATCAGCCATTGGTGGCCAGGAACTCGCCGTAGAAGAGCGACAGTCCCAGCGCACAGGCGATGGCCGTGAGCAGCCAGAACCTGATGATCACCGTCGTCTCGGCCCACCCGCCCAGTTCGAAGTGGTGGTGGAAGGGCGCCATCCGGAACACACGGCGGCCGGTGGTCCGGAAGAAGGCGATCTGGATGACCACCGACATGATCTCGGCGACGAACAACGCGCCGATGACGACCGCGAGGAGTTCGGTACGGGTCGTGATGGACAGGCCGGCGAGCATGCCGCCGAGCGCCAGCGAGCCGGTGTCACCCATGAAGATCTTCGCCGGTGCGGCGTTCCACCACAGGAAGCCGAGGCAGGCACCGCCGCCGGCCACCGCGATGATCGCGAGGTCGAGGGGATCGCGGACCTGGTAGCACCCGGTCGGGATGTCGCTGGGCGGCTTGGCACCGCCGGCGCAGGCGTTGACGAACTGGAAGAACGTCACGAGGACGTAGGACCCGAGGACCATCGCCATCGAGCCGGCGGCCAGACCGTCGAGTCCGTCGGTGAAGTTCACCGCGTTGGACCAGGCGGCGACCACCAGCCAGCAGAACACCACGAAGACCACCGCGCCCAGGCCGATGGCGTCGATGTCGCGCACATAGCTGAGGTGGGTGCTGGCCGGGGTGAGGCCGTAGTCGTTGCGGAACTGCAGCACCAGGATGCCGAACAGGATCGCGGCGATGAACTGCCCGATCGACTTCGCGGTCTTGTTCAGTCCCAGGTTGCGGTGCTTGCGGATCTTGATGATGTCGTCGAGGAAGCCGACGATGCCGAGCGCCGTCGCGAGGCCCAACACGAGCAGACCCGACGCGGTGGGTCCGTTGCCGCCGTCGGTGAACAGGCCGACCAGGTGCGAACCGAAGTACCCCGCCCACAGTGCGGCGAGGATCGCGACGCCGCCCATCGACGGTGTGCCGCGCTTGGTCTGGTGGCTCTCGGGGCCCTCGACCCGGATCTCCTGGCCGAATCCCTGACGGGAGAACACCTTGATGAGCACGGGGGTCAGCAGGATCGACACCGCGATCGCGATCGCACCCGCGAGGAGGATCTGGGTCATCGTGCTGTCCTCGTGTTCGCTCGTCCGTTCCCCGCCACGCTCTTGTCTCCGACTCTGTTCGGTGTTCTCGGCCGACGCGCCTCGTCGCGCGCCCTCATGATTCGGTCCCCTCGTCGCCGGGACCGGCGTCCGTCTCCTCGCGGATCTGCCAGCCGCAGCCCGCACCCCACGCCGTGACCACCGAGTCGAGTTCGGCGCTCGCGGCCGCGAGGAGGATGACATCGCCGGCGGCGGGCCGCCAGTCCGGGTCGGTGTCGACGAGTGCCGCGGCGGCTTCGACCGAGTCGACGATGCGCGCCTCGTCGCCCCACGACCCCTCCATGACGGCGCCCTGGTGCAGGGCGTGGACAGATCTGGAGTCGCCCACGCAGAGAGTCTTGTCGACGGCCAACCGGACGGCCAGACGTCCGAGGAGATCGTGTTCGACGACACGCTGGTTCTCCGGCGTCCCCTCGGGGGTGGCGACCTCGGCGATGATGGCCCAGGTCCGCGGCCGATCCACCGCGGCGCTGCCACGCATCGCTCCGGCGTGCTCGGCGAGTCGGCGGATGAGCAGACGTGCGTCGTCGACCGTCACCGGCGCATCCCCGCGGATCACCGTGACGAACGGTCCGGTCATCGATCACCCTCCGCGGCCACCGAATCGGTGGATGCGCTCTGTGGGGTCGACGACTCCAGCGCTTGTGCGACGACGTCACGGTCGTCGAACGGATTCTTCACGCCGTTGATCTCCTGCCCGGCCTCATGTCCCTTGCCCGCGACCAGCACGATGTCGCCGGGCCGTGCCCACGCGACGGCCTCGGCGATCGCGGCCGCGCGGTCCCCGACCTCGCGCACCGGCTCGGCACCTGCCGGGCGTTCGGCGGCGTCGACGCCGCGGGCGCCGGCGAGAACCTCGGACCGGATGGCGGCCGGTTCCTCCGACCTCGGGTTGTCGTCGGTGACGATGACGAGTTCGGCACCGCGTGCGGCGGCCTCCCCCATCAGCGGACGCTTGCCGGCATCACGGTCGCCGCCGGCACCGACCACGATGGCCACGCGGCCGGGTCCCTCACCGAGCTGCCCGCGCAGGGTCGCGAGCACGGCCTCGACGGCACCGGGTTTGTGGGCGTAGTCGACCAGCGCGAGGAACGGCTGTCCGCGATCGACCCGCTGCAGACGTCCCGGCACGCTCACCGACGCGACCGCGTCGAGTGCGGTGGAGATCGGCACACCCGCGGCATGGGCCACGGCGACCGCCAGCAGGCCGTTGGCCACGTTGTAGCGGCCCGGGAGAGGCATGACGAGGACGTGGTCGCCGTCGGGTTCGGTGATCGGCGTGTGGGAGGTGCCGTCGCCGGTGAGATCCGACGGTCCCGCGTGCCAGTGTGCGGGCGTCGGACCGGTCGACACCGTCACCGGCTGCAGGTGCGCCGCCTCGCCGGGCCGGCGGGCGAGATCGGCCATCCGCTGCCCCCACTCGTCGTCGACGCACACCACGGCGCGTACCGCGTGGTTCGGCGACGACGGCACGAACAGCTGCGCTTTGGCGTCGAAGTAGGCGCGCATCGTCTGGTGGAAGTCCAGATGGTCCTGCGAGAGGTTCGTGAAGGCACCGATAGCGACGTGCGCGCCGTCGACGCGCCCCAGCGACAGCGCGTGGCTGGACACCTCCATGACGACGACGTCGACGCCGTCCTCGAGCATCGACGCCAGCAGCGCCTGCAGGGTCGGGGCCTCCGGTGTCGTCAGCGAGCTCGGCTGCGCGACGCCGTTGACGCGGGTCTCGACGGTTCCGATGAGCCCCACCGAGTGCCCGGCGGCGAGCAGGGCGGCCTCGACGAGATACGACGTGGTGGTCTTGCCCGACGTGCCGGTGATCCCGATCAGCTTCAGCCGCTGCGAAGGGTTGCCGTAGACACGGGCACTGACGCTGCCCAGCACGGTCCGCGGGGCGGGGTGGATGAGGACCGCGACGGCGGTCTCGGGCGGCAGGACGCGGCTGAGTTCGGCGCGGCCGGCCGGATCGGTCAGGATCGCGGTCGCCCCGGCGGCGACCGCCTGGTCGGCGAACCGCGCACCGTGGGTGGCCGCACCGGGCAGGGCCGCGAACAGATCGCCGGGCTGAACGTCCTGGGCACGCAGGGTCACGCCCTGGACGCTGGTGTCGCGATCGGCGCCGCCGACGAGGTCGAGCCGGGCGCCGGTGGCCGTCGACAGGACCGTCACGGACGTCGGCGCGATCTCGCGCGGACGACCGGCGACCTTCCTCCCCTTGCGCCTGCCGGCCGATCCCTTGTGCGAGGAACCACGAGACGTCATGTGTTCGCCTCCTCGGGTGTTCTCGGTCGGTGTGCTGGTGGTGCTGGTGGTCTGGATACCTGCGGTCTGGTTACCGGGGCCTGGGTTCGTGTTCGGCGCAGAATTGCACTCACGATACCGACCCCGGGATCGGCGTCCGGGATGCGGTGCGCCGACCCCTCCGGTCGTGATCAGTTCGCGGTGAGGGTCAACCTCGGCGTCGGCGGGGACAGCGGGACCTGGGCGCGCTGCAGCATCCACGACGCGATGGTCGAGAAGAGCGGTCCGGCGGACTGGCCTCCGGTGCCGTCGGAGCTGCGACGTGGGTTGTCGAGCATGATCCCGATGACGTAGCGCGGCGCGTCGGCCGGGGCGATCCCGGCGAAGGTGATGTTGTAGCGCGAGTTCGAGTAGCAGCCACACGACGGGTCGACCTGCTGGGCGGTACCCGTCTTTCCGGAGACCTGGTAGCCGCTGACGGCGGCCTTGGTGCCGGTACCCATCTGCACGCCCATCGGATCGTCCTGCACCACCGACCGGAACATGTCGCGGACCGTCCGGGCGGTCTCCTCGCTGACGACGCGGACCGGTTCGGGACGAGCGCGTCCCTCCGGGGTGCTGCCGTCGCGCTCCTCGCCGGCGAGGATGCGCGGCGGGATACGCAGACCGTCGTTGGCGATCGCCTGGTACATCGCGGTCATCTGCAGCAGCGTCATCGAAAGACCCTGTCCGATGGGCAGGTTGGCGAATGAACCGCCCGACCACTGGCTCAGTGCCGGCACCTCGCCGGCACTCTCGGCCGGGAGTCCGACGCCGGTGCGCTGGCCGAGCCCGAAACGCTTGAGCATGTCGGCGAAGCGTTCCTCGCCGATGCGCTTGGCGAGCATCAGCGTGCCCACGTTCGACGACTTACCGAAGATGCCGGTGGTCGTGTACGGCTCGACGCCGTGCTCCCAGGCGTCGCGGACGGTGACGCCGGACATCTGGATGCTGCCGGGCACCCGGTGGACCGTGTCCGGCCGGGTGAGGCCGTATTCGATGGCGGCGGACGCCGCGACGAGCTTGTTGACCGAGCCGGGCTCGAACGGTGAGGTGACCGACGGATTGCCGAGCTCGGCCTTCGGCTGATCCGACAGTGGGAGCGAGGCGTTGAAGGTGCCGTCGTTCGCCATCGCCAGTACCTCGCCGGTCCTGGCGTCGAGTACCACGGCCGAGGCGCCCCGCGCGCCGGATGCCTGTTTGGCCTTCATGACCTGGCTCTGGACGAACCACTGGGTGTCGGAGTCGAGGGTCAGGCGGACGGTGGAACCGTTGATCGCCGGGTGCACGTTGCGGGTGCTGCCCGGGATGATCGCGCCGTCCGATCCGCGGTCGTAGGTACGGGAACCGTCGGTACCGGACAGGATCGCGTCGAGCGAGGCCTCCAGACCGATGAGACCGTTGCCGTCGTAGTTGACGTCGCCGATGACGTTGGCCGCCAGCGAACCACCGGGATAGAGCCGGATGCTCTCCGGGTCGGCGCCGACCTCGGGGAACTCCTCGGTGATGCGTTTGGCGACGTCGGGGCTGACCGCCCGGGCGAGGTACACGAAGGGTTCGTCACCGGTGATCTTCTCGAGGAGGTCTTCTTCGCTGATCGAGCCGCCGAGTGCGACCGACACACCCTTGGCGATCTCCTTGAGCCGCTCGTCGACGCCGGGCAGTTCGTCGTTCTTGCGGTGCTCCTCGTCGATCGACTTGCGAACCGCCTTGGGCAGGAACGTCAGTGACCGGGCTTCGTCGGTGTAGGCCAGCGGGCGACCGTTGCGGTCGAGGATGGAACCACGCTTGGCCGTCAGGACCTGGGTGTACTCGCGCTGCTGGGCGGCCTCGGCCGAGATGGACCCGGCCTGGATGGTGTGGACGACGATCATCCTCCCCGCGACCGCGAGGACCACGAGCAGCACGACGACACCGAACACCTTGGTCCGGAAACCGAAGCTGTGCAGTCCCCCGCTGTTCCGCGGGCCGCCCTTACCCGGTCCGCGGCCACCCGGGCCGCCTGCGGTCGCGCGGGATCCCTGGCCCGGGCGACGTCCCGGGCGAGACGGCGCGTGGCCGAGTCGCTCGAAGGTCGCACGTGTCATGGTCGTCAATTGTTCACCGCTTCAAGGTCGTGACAGGGATTTGGCGTCGGCGGGTTGCAGATCGGTGGGCGCACTGTGACAGTCCCCACGACCCGCGGGCACCTCACGTCCGGGGCACGACATTCGGCGCCGGGACCGGGGTCGAGGGCTGGGGTGTGGACCCCGACTCGGTCGGCGCCGACGAACCCTCCCCCTGCCCGGGGGCCGGATCGGGTTGAGCCGGAACGGGTTGCGGAGACGGCGCGGACTGTCCCGGGGCCGAGGGGGCCGGGGCCTGTTGGCCCGGGGTCTGCTCGGCCGGCGGGTTGGGGGCGCCGACGGCGCCACCGCCCAGGCCGATCGAATCGTCCACCTTGCGCGGGTCGATGGTCTCGGTGGGGTCGGGTTTCAGTTCGGGGTTGAGGTCGGCCATCGGCTTCCCCGATGCCGGTGCGGGTTTCCCGACGATTCGGGGCCGGCGCGGGTCGTCGACGATCATCCGTGCCGGATTGTCCGACGGGATCATGCCCAGACGGGTTGCCTCACGGGACAGTTCCGGCGCCGAGTTGCCGGATTCGTAGGTCCGCTTGAGCGCGTCGCGCTGGTCGATGAGCGACTGGTTCTCCGTCCGCTCGATGCCGAGCTTGTAGGAGTCCTGGGCCGACTTGGTCGACAGCCACAGGCTCAGACCGAGGCCCAGGACGAGCAGCGCGATGACCGGGACCACGAAAGGTGTGTGCTGCAACCGTTCCCGGAGCGAGACACCGGACATCGACAGCCCGCCGCGGGCCGCGCGCGGTGCGCTCGCACCGGTGGCCATGCGCTTGTGGCGCCGGTCCAGCGCGCGTTGGGCAGCCCGCGAACGGGTCGCGCGCTCGGATTCGATGCGTGCACGCCGCGACCGCCGACTGTCACGCTCGGCATCCGACCGCCCGGCGTCGGAGCGGGTTGCTCCGGAACGGGCTGTGCCGGAACGCTTGTCGTCGGAACGGCCGGAGCCGGGACGACGAGGGGCGTCGTGCAGGATCGTCATGATCAGCCCTTCTTCTCGACTCGTTCGACCGCCCGGACTCGCACCGGTGCCGATCGCGGATTGATGGACAGTTCCTCGTCGTCGGGACGCTCGGCGCCACGGGTCACGAGGCGGAACTCCGCGGCGGTGCCCGGCAACTCGACGGGCAGGCCGGGCGGGGAGGTCGAGGTCGTACGAGCTGCGAACTCCCGCTTGACGATCCGGTCCTCGAGCGACTGGTAGCTCATCACCGCGACACGACCGCCGACCGTGAGCACCGACAGCGCGGTCGGCAACGCCTCACGGAGGACGTCGAGTTCGTGGTTGACCTCGATACGCAGGGCCTGGAATGTTCGCTTGGCCGGGTGGCCGCCGGTACGCCGTGTCGCCGCCGGGATGGTGGCGTAGAGCAGTTCGACGAGGCGCGCACTCGTCGTGAAGGGTTCTTTCTCGCGCTCACGCAGGACCGCCGAGGCGATCTTGCCGGCGAAGCGCTCCTCCCCGTATTCGGAGAGCACACGGGCCAACTCGCCGTGACCGTAGGTGTTGAGGACGTCCGCCGCGGTGACGGGGTCGTCGGAGTTCATCCGCATGTCCAGGGGCGCGTCGACCGAGTAGGCGAATCCCCGGCCGGCCTGGTCGAGCTGCATCGACGAGACGCCGAGGTCGAACAGCGCGGCGTCGATGGATTCCTCACCGGCGTCGTCGAGGACGTCGGCGATCTCGTGGAAGGTGGCCTGGTGCAGGGATATCCGGTCCGCGTGCGGCGCGAGCCTGCGTCGCGCGATGTCCAGGGCGGAGGCGTCGCGGTCGATGCCGACGAGGTGCACGTTGGGGAATGTGTTCAGGATGAGTTCGCTGTGCCCACCGGCGCCGAGCGTCGCATCCAGGAACACCCGCCGGTCTTCTGATTCCAGTGCCGGGGTGAGCAATTCGACGATCCGCCGGCCCATGACCGGGATGTGGCCGAACTCGCCCGAGCGGCGAGTGTCGTCACCAGTGTCATCCACGGAGGGCCCCCATCGGCGTGTCGGCCATGTCGGTCGGCAGAGTCGGCGTTTCGGTGCGAAGGACTTGTCGGAGGAGTGTCATGTCGCGGGCGGGACGGCGGATCACCGTCGGGCCGCGCCCCGGATGGAGCGAGGTCCCGATCCGATTCCGTACCTGGCGTTGGGGAAGTACGCCAGGGTCGGACCGGATCGGGGCCTCGTGCCACCCGAAGCCCGAGTACCGCTCAGCCCCGTCCCCTCTCGGCTACAAGACCGCGTTCAACGCGGCCGAGTTGGCTGCCGAGAAGTTCTCCTCGTGCTGCGTCTGGTACTCGTCCCATGCGGCCGAATCCCAGATCTCGAGGTGATCGAAGCTGCCGAACACCACGCACTCCTTGGACAGTCCCGCATAGATGCGATGGTCGGAGGACAGGCTGATCCTGCCCTGGCCGTCCGGTCGCTGTTCTTCCGAACCGGCGAAGAAGGTCCTCTGAAACGCACGCAGGTCAGGGTCGTTGCGTGACGCCTCGACGATCCTCGCCGCGATCGCATCGAACTCTTCGGTCCGATACACCGACAAGCTGTGGTCTTGGCCTTTGGTGACCACTACCCCTCCTGCCAGTGCATCGCGGAACTTCGCGGGCAACGTGAGTCGCCCTTTGTCGTCCAATTTGGGCGTGTAGGTGCCGACGAATCGCACAGACATGTCGACACCTCCTGCCCCTGGGTTCCGCGCTCCGGATCGCCTCACCCAGTGCTGCCACAGTACCCCACTTTCCTCCACTTTCCACCCCAGAGGCCCACACGATCTCCCACGTTCAGCAAATCCCCAGTTCAAGCGGGCAGAATGTGTGGAACTTCGTGCGTGTCCCGTGCGCAAACGCGCGTCTACACCTCCCGGAGCGTGTGGCAGACGTGTTTCCTGAGGTGCCAGATACCCGTGCGACCAGCAGTTCCGTCATAAGTGGAGCAAAGTGGGGACCCCCGGTGGGGGAAGGTGGGGCCCGGGAGTGGGTGACGGTGGGGCGACTGGGGCGCACGGCCGGGAGCGCGCTGGATCGCACATACGAAAGAGCCGCGCACCCACTGGGTGCGCGGCTCCGGATGAGTCGTGGCCTTCAGGCCGGCCGGGGATCTACTCCTGCTCGAACCGACGGTTGAATCGTTCTTCCATCCGCTCCGACAGCTTGCGCTTGGAGCCGGACGACCCGGACTGCTTCTTGCCTCCGGCACGCGGCGCGGACGTCGCGGAGTCGGCGAGGTCGTCACCCCAGAGGGCGAAGAGACCGGCGCCGAACATCACCAGGAAGCCGAGGAGGCTGACGATCGGGAATCCCCCGATGTCGATCTTGACGATGAGACCGCCGACGAGCATCACGAGGCCGACGACGAAGATGGCCACCGCCTGTAGGCGACGACGGCCACTCGACTTACCCAGCCGACGACGCTTGACACTGGACGCAAACTTGGGGTCTTCCGCGTACAGAGCGCTCTCGATCTGTTCGAGCATGCGTTGCTCGTGCTCCGAAAGTGGCACCGACCCTCCTTCTCCCTGATCCGCGACGCCGACGACGGTCAACCGCGACCGGTGAGGCGTCTGCGCCTTATTCTCCCATGATACGAGGTGAAATCAGCCGCGACCACCATTACTCGCTGTTGTTGGTCCGGATGCACATACCGGAACGACAACGGAACGCCGAATGTGTGTCCGGCCTCACGCAGTTCGCCCGATTTGGGGCTCCTCTGTCCCGAATTTGCCTTGCTCGTAAGCAATGACCAAGGTCTCGACCCGGCGGAGGAAATCAAGGACGAGGAGTCGCATGCCGGCGACACTGTCGGGGTCGAGTGTTCGGATGATCCCCGACTCGATCTTCATCCGGACGGGCGACAGCGTGGCGAAGCGCGCGGCCAGCGGGGCGAGGTCGGGAGCGACAACTCCGATGCGGGTCCAGGCGTTCGACGTCTTGCGACGGGCGGGGCCGGCCGGCTCGCCGATCGCGAGCGCGGCGCCTGCCGCACGGAGGGCGACGAGATAGAACTGCCGAAATCGCTCGGCGTCGTCGGAGACGCCGTCGGCGTTGTCGAGGAGGAGATGGGCGCGCTGGAGGAGGTCGCGCGCACGTCCGACCATCACCGGGTCGACGGGGGCGGACCGGCGGGATGTGGGCCGTCCGGGCATGGCATCCTCCTCACTCGCTGGCGACGGTGTCCGGTGGCAGACGCTTCCCTCGTCCGCCACCGGACCGTCATGTCGTCGGGATGAACGCGAACAGCTTGCGGAGGCACATTCATCGAACACCCGTTCGACACGTTCAATATAGCTAGCGGCGCGCGTCTCTTCAAGGCGTGGGTCCGCGCCCGCATCCTTCTTCAACACCGGGTCCCGCGACCCGATTCCGCGGAGTCCGCCGTACCGAGAGGACAGTCACGCCAGATGGTCGGAGAACGCATGGCCGGGGCGGTGCGGGCCCGCTCGGTGAACCCGGAAGCGACCCGACGTTGACGCTCCGGCTGGTGAACCTCAGTGGTCAGGACTCCCGCGTGTGGCTGGAGCCCGCTCTCGACGTCTACGTGACCGCGATGGGATATCCCCGCGGGACCGAGATGCATCGAGCGTCCCTGTGGCGCGAGCACATCGCCCGGCCGGGCTGGCGCGCGATCGGCGCGGTCGCCACCCTGCCCCCGCACGAGGCGCAGTCGATGCCGACGTCCCGTCGCCGGGTCGGACCGCCGGTGGGTACGGGTCCCGACGACGTCCTGGTCGGCATCGCGTACGGCTACACCGGCGCGACCGGACAGTGGTGGAATCAGCAGCTCCGGCTCGGGCTGCGGCAGACCGGACGCTCGCCCGCGGACATCGAGATGATCGCCCGGGACTACTTCGAGCTGACCGAGCTCCACGTTCATCCCACCGCACAGGGACGCGGCATCGGACAGTTGCTGCTGGCACGGCTCCTCGCCGAGCGGCCCGAACGTCATGTCCTCCTGTCTACGCCGGAGATCCCCGCCGAACAGAACCGGGCGTGGTCGCTGTACCGGCGGATGGGCTTCACGGACGTGCTCCGGCATTTCACCTTCACCGGCGACCCCCGTCCGTTCGCGTTCCTCGGCCGTCCGTTGCCGCTGAATCTGCAACCGCCGCCCCCCGGTCCCCCACCATCCGGAAGATAGAGGGCATGGCACAGACAAAGACGACAGCGCACGGCACGGAACACGCATGAGCGGGCACGGGGAGCGGCGCGACGCGGTGGTCGTCGGCGGCGGCCACAACGGCCTGATCGCCGCGGCCTACCTCGCGAAGGCCGGTCGCGACGTCGAGGTCTTCGAACGCGACGACATCCCCGGCGGGGCGGTGTCGACCGTCGAACGTTTCCCGGGGCACCGCATCGATCGCGGTTCCTCGGCGCACCTGATGATCCGGCACTCCCCCGTTCTCGACGACCTCGACCTCGCCTCGCACGGACTCCGGTACGTCGACTGCGACCCCTGGGCCTTCGTGCCGGCGACCGACACGGCCCCGGCGATCGTTTTCCGCACCGATCTCGACGCCACGTGCGTCTCCATCGAACGATCTTGCGGCGCAAAGGATGCCGCGGCATACCGGCAGTTCGTCGAGACCTGGACGCCGCGCGCGCGGGCCGTCATGGACGTCTTCTACCGACCCGCGTCGATGGGACAGTTCGGGCGGGCGTTCGCCGGTCTCGGTTCGACGGCCACCACCGAACGCACCGGCCTGATCGGACGCCGCAGCGGCGCGATGCTGAATCTCACCGCCGAACTCATGGCGTCCGGCGACTCGCTCCTCGACCGATACTTCGACTCCGAACAGCTCAAGGCCGGGCTCGCCTGGTTCGGTGCGCAGTCGGGACCGCCGATGAACGCACCCGGCACCGCGCCGATGGTCGGGTTCGCCGCCCTGATGCATCTCATCCCGCCCGGCCGCGCGATCGGCGGCAGCGGTGCGCTGACCGATGCGCTCGTCCACCGCATCGGCGCCGACGGCGGCCGGATCGTGTGCGGGGACCCGGCCGTCTCGATCACCCGGTGCGGTGACCACTGGCGGGTGCAGACCGAATCCGGCGAGCGTCGGTGCACACCGACCGTGATCAACGCCTGCCACGTGCTGGCGACCCTGGACCTGCTGGCGGCGGGCGGTTTCGACGCCGGGACCATCGACCGCTGGCGACGCGACATCGTCGTCGGCAGCGGGATCGGGATGGCGGTGCGTCTCGGCACGACCGCGCTGCCCGTCTACCGCGACCTCCCCGACGACCTGCCCGTCCACGGCGTCCACTCGGCACTCGGCCTGCTGGTCACCGACCGTGCGCACCTGATCCGTGCGCACGCCGCTGCGGCGGTCGGTGCACTACCGCCGCGGCCCGCGGTGGTGGCGATGAGCTTCTCGGCGATCGACCCCACCCTCGCCCCGGAGGGCAGGCACGCGATCAACCTGTGGGCACAGTGGCACCCCTATCGGCTCGCCGGTGCTCGATCAACGGCGGGCGCAAGCGACGCCGGGGGCGACTGGTCGACGCTGGGGGCACAGGCGGCGGCCGCGGTCTGCGACGAAGTCGACCGTCATGCACCGGGTTTCGCGGAGTCCATCGCACACCGGTACATCCAGACCCCCGAGGATCTCGAGTCCGAGCTGGGCCTGATCGGCGGCAACATCATGCATGTCGAGATGTCGATCGACCAGATGTTCATGTGGCGACCGACCCCCGACCTGGCGGGCCATCGCGTCCCCGGCGCCGACGGACTGTTCCTGGCCGGGGCGTCGACCCACCCGGGCGGCGGGGTGACGGGCGCGAGCGGTTACATCGCCGGGCACGCCGCACTGCGTAGGAGACGTTTGTTCAGCTGAGTGTCTGGCACGATGAGCAGCGTGCGATTGTCGATTCCCGAGCAGGGTGCACCGAAGTCCTCCCGCGGTCAGTCCCGACCCCGCCGGCTGATGCCGCTGGCGGTGGCGGTCGTGACTCTCCTTCTGTCGCCGCTGATGGCCGGCTGCCTGGAGCGTTCGACGACGGTGGGCGATCGGTATTCGGGCAGTGTCATCGTCGCGACGTCACCGGACAATCCCCGTGGCGCTCCGCAGCTGGATCTCCCCGAGTCGATGATGGGGCAGGTCTCGGTGACCGAGTACAAGGAGACACCCGAGGAGTCGGCTGCCCCATCGGGGTCCGCCGACCGCGATGACCGCAGCGGGGACGCCGGGAACGGCGAGGAGGCGGTCACCCGCGTGGGCAGCCGCGCGAGTTTCTCCGATCTCACCGCCGGCCAGTTCGGCCAGCTCGGCGACATCATCGCCGACGCCTACGGCGACACCTCGCTGACGATGGACCTCACCGCCAAGCGCAGCGGCGAGGTGGTTCGTTTCCGCGGTGACACCGACCTGTCCGAACTCATCCCGGGTCGCGACTTCGTCCAGCTGACGGTCACCTTCGGCGGGCCGGTGACGGCGACCAACGGCGACCAGGTCGGCGAGTCGACGGTCACCTGGACCCCGGCTCCGGGCGAGCCGTCGGACTTCACCGCCGATGCCACCTACCCGGATCCCGCGACCGCCGCGGTCAGCAGCTGGTCCTGGTTCGTCGCCATCGTGTGTCTCATCGCGGTGCTGATCATCGCGCGGCTCGCCTATGCGAAGCGGTACCGCGGCCCGCGCCCGGGACGACCGGTCGCCACCAACACCGCACCGTCGACCCTGTCGGGTGAGGGACTCTCGGCGGCCGCTGACCCGAAGGCCTCGACAGCGCCCGAGAAGAGTTAGGACCCGAACAGCCAGGTTCCAGGGTCAGGCGGGGACGTGGAGCGCGGCGTCGACGTCCACGCCGAGGCGGCCGAGTACCTCTGAAGTCGCCTTGGCGAAGTTGAGGCTGCAGAAGTGCAGGCACGGTGCGCCCTCGGCGATGAGCCGTTCCGCGGTCTCGGTGGCGAAGTCGATGCCGACGGCGCGAACCGTCGCACGATCCTCCTCGGGACCATCGCCCGCGGCCTTGGTGAATCGCTCCACCACCTTCGGCGGGATCACCGAACCGGACAGCTCGGCCATGCGCTTGATGCTGGCCAGCGACGTCACCGGCATGATGCCCGGGATGATCGGCTTGGCACCCTGCTCGGGGTCGGCGGCCTGCACCCGGTCGCGCAGACGCAGGTAGTCCTCGACGTCGAAGAACATCTGGGTGATCGAGTACTCGGCACCCGCGCGGAGCTTGTTCACCAGGTTGCGGGTGTCGTGCTCGAGGTCGGGGGCACGGTGATGGCCCTCCGGGAACGACGCCACCCCGACGTGGAAGTCGCCGAGGGTGTCGATGAGATGGACCAGCTCCTCGGCGTATTCGACGCCCTCGGGATGGGCGATCCACTCGCCGAGCGGATCGCCCGGCGGGTCGCCGCGCAACGCGAGGATGTTCGCGATGCCCTGATCGGCGTACGCGCCGACGAGTGCGCGCAGTTCGGCGATACTGTGGTTGACCGCGGTCAGGTGCGCCACCGGCAGCAGGGTGGTCTGGGCGGCGAGCTCGCCGGTGATGCGGACCGTGCGGTCGCGCGTCGAACCGCCGGCACCGTAGGTCATCGACACGAAGGCCGGGGACAACCGCTCGAAGATCCGCACCGCGCGCCACAGCCGGGCTTCGCCTTCGGCGTCGCGCGGGGGCATGAACTCGACGGAGAACGGCACCGGTCCACGGTGCGGGGCGGACAGGCGTTCGACGATCGAGGGTGCCGGAGCGGTTGGGGTCACCCGAACAGTGTAGATAGCGATTCGCATAGCCTGGCAGGGTGACCTCCGCCTCCCCCACGCCGACCTCGCTCGATGCGGTCCCGGCGGCCGTCGAGACCGAATTGCGCAGTTTCTTCGACGTCGCGGTCCCCGCCGCGGCCGAGATCGCCCCGGTGGTCGGCACCGCGGCCGAACTGGTCCGCGACTTCGTCCTGCAGGGCGGCAAGCGCATCCGGCCGGTCTTCGCCTTCGCCGGATGGCGGTGCGGTATGACCGAATCGGGTCGCGCCGACTCCGACGCGGCGTCGAGCGTCGGCCGTGAGGCCAGCGACGCCCTGCGGGTGGGTGCGGCCCTCGAACTCGTGCAGGCGTGCGCCCTGATCCACGACGACATCATCGATCAGTCCGACACCCGGCGCGGGCACCCGACGCTGCACCGTGTCTTCCAGTCGCGGCATGCCGCCGCCTCCTGGGCCGGCGACGCCGCCGGCCACGGGGTGGCCGCGGCGATCCTGGCCGGAGACCTCGCGCTCGCGTGGGCCGACGACCTCGTGCACGATCATCGGCCGGGGGTTTCGGACACCTCCCGGTACCGCGCTCTCCCGCCGGCCGTCGGCGCCACCTGGGCGGCGATGCGCACCGAGGTGCTCGGCGGCCAGTTCCTCGACATCGTGAACGAGGCCAGCGGCGACGACTCGGCAGCCGCCGCGTATCGCGTGATGGAGTTCAAGACCGCCGCCTATACGGTGGCCCGCCCGCTCGAGCTCGGGGCACGTCTCGCCGGGGCGTCGGAGATTCTGGTCGCGACGCTGCGGAAGATCGGGCACGACCTCGGTATCGCCTTCCAGTTGCGCGACGATCAGCTCGGCGTCTTCGGCAACCCCGAGCGGACCGGCAAGCCGTCGGGTGACGACCTGGTCTCGGGCAAGCGCACGGCTCTCCTGGCCACCGCCCTACGACGCGCCGACGACTCCGACCCCGCCCTCGGGAACCGCTTGCGGGACTTCATCGGTCGCCCGCTCGACGAGGACGAACTCGGCTCCGCGCGAGCGCTTCTCGTCGACGTCGGCGCGGTCGCCGAGATGGAGGGCCAGATCGACGACCTCCTCGGCGCCGCCCTCGGCGCACTGGACACCGCCGACATCGGCGACGACATCCGCAGCGAACTCACCGCGGTCGCCCACCGGACCGCGCATCGCGAGGCGTGAACTCCCGCGTGAAGGCATCGACTCCGACGCCCACTCGCCCGGACCTCGCTGACCGGACCGCACGCGGCGATCTGATCACCGGCGCAATCGGCGCGATTCTGGTGTGCGTGGGCAGTTTCGGCGTCGGCGACCCGCCCCGCAACACGACGACACTCGCCGACCTGGGACTCAGCTGGATCACCTACGGTCACGGCAAGAACCTCTTCGGTACCTTCTTCTGGCTCGGCGTCTTCCTCATGGTGTTCGCCTGGGTCCGGCTCGGCCGTCGGACCGCCCGGGGGGCCGCGGACTCCCCGTCCGTCCGGACCCTGCAGCGATGGCTGCTCGTCTGGGCGGCGCCGCTGCTCGTGGCCGTGCCGGTCTACAGCCGCGACGTCTACGCCTACCTCGCGCAGGGGGCGGTGTTCGGTGCCGGGTTCAACCCCTACGCCGACGGTCCGGCCCACCATCCGGGCCCGCTCGTCGACAGCATGGCCACGGTCTGGGCCACCACCACGGCGCCGTACGGGCCGTTCACCATGGGTCTGCTGCGCGTCGTCACCGAGGTGACCGGCGACCACGTCGTCGCGGGCATCCTCGCGGTGCGACTCGTCCTCCTACCCGGACTGTTCTTGTCGCTGTGGGCGATCCCGCGACTCGCACGCCATTTCGGCGCCTCGCCGCAGGCGGGACTGTGGCTGGCGCTGTTCAATCCGATGGTCCTCATCCATCTCGTCGCGGGACCCCACGTCGAACTCCTGATGGCCGGCGTGCTGACCACCGGTGTCGTCCTGGTCGTCAGCGGACGGCACGTCGCCGGCACCGCGGTCCTCGCGCTCGCCGTGTCGATCAAGATCACCGCCGGGATCGCGGTGCCGTTCGTGCTCTGGATCTGGCTGTCCCACATACGCTCCCGCCGGCAGGTGACCGCCCGCGACGTCGTCGGCGTCTTCGCCGCGATCGTCGGCATCTCGGTTGCGGTGTTCGGACTCTGGACCCTGCTGGTGGGCCTGGGATTGGGCTGGCTGACAGGACTGGGCTGGGCCGACGTGATCATCAACTGGTTCACCATCCCGACCTTCGTCGCGCATCTCGTCACGCTGGTCGCCGCACCGTTCGTCGCACTCAATCTGCAACCGGTGCTGGAGATCACGCGCGCGATCGGGTCCGTGGTCCTCGCGATCACCCTCGTCGCCCTGTGGTGGCGTCACCGGCGCAACGAGAGGGATGCGGTCGCCGGGATGGCGTGGGCGATGCTGGCCGTGCTCCTGCTCGAGCCGTCCACGCTCCCCTGGTATTACACGTGGGCGCTGGCGATCGCGGTGGCGTTCACCCTCCCGCCGTGGGCGCGCGCGACCGTGGTCGGAGCGTCGACGTTCATGCTCATCGTGTTCCAGCCGGACGACGCGATCGTCTTCTACAAGCCCTTCGAACTCACGCTGGCGTTCCTGCTCGCGGGACTCGCCGCCTGGTCGCTGCTGCGTCCGGACCCCTTGCGGCTCGGCCGGTTCGGCCGATGGGCGTGGGGCGCGGACCGGACCGGCGCACCGGAGGAACCAGCGGCCGGCGAGGTCAGAAAGCCTGAGCCTGCGCCCGGCGGATGACCTCGCGGGCGGAGTCGGTGTGCAGCGCCGCGGCCGGATACAGGTCGAGGTCTTCGTGCACGGTGAACAACCAGTTCATCGCCTCGTCGCGGGTGAAACCGCCGTCGAGCAGGACCCCGACGAGACCGTAGAAGTGTTTGACGACGCCCTCGTCGTCGAAGAACACCGCCGGAATGACCGGATGCCCACCGCGGGAGACGGCGAGCAGGTTGTGGTCGCGGATGAGTGTGCGCACCCGGTTGGTTGACACCGCGAGCCGGTCGGCGACCTCGTCGACCGACAGCATCTCGACATCAGCGGACAGGGTGTCAGGCGACAACGGAATGGAACCCACGGGGAGAAGCGTAGCGGTACATCCGGGCACGATGAAACCGTCGATCTCCGCGCGCGGTGTCGCGACCGCCGACACCCGGGGGTGGGTCACACGCGGTGATGACGCCGACGGTCTGGTCCTGCAGGTAGATTCAGCGGGGTGAACTCCTCCGTCGACCCGATGCTCGGGACCGTCCTCGAGGACCGGTATCGCATCGACGCCCCCATCGCGCGGGGCGGAATGTCGGCGGTCTACCTCGGTGTCGACCTCCGGCTCGGACGCGAGGTCGCGGTCAAGGTGATGGACTCCCGGTACTCGGGCGACCCGCAGTTCCTGCGCCGCTTCGAGTTCGAGGCGCGTGCGGTCGCCGGCCTCAAACACCCGGGTCTCGTCGCGGTCTACGACCAGGGCATCGACAACGGCATCGCCTTCCTGGTCATGGAACTCGTCGACGGCGGCAGCCTTCGTGAGCTCCTCCGCGAACGAGGTCCGATGCCGCCGCATGCGGTGGTCGCCGTCGCCGAACCCGTGCTCGGCGGCCTCGGGACGGCGCATGCCGCGGGCCTCGTTCACCGCGACGTCAAGCCGGAGAACGTGCTGATCTCCGACGCCGGCGAGGTCAAGGTCGCCGACTTCGGTCTCGTACGCGCCGTCGCCGAGGCAGGGGTCACCTCGGCCAGCGTCATCCTCGGCACCGCCGCCTACCTGTCCCCCGAACAGGTCGAGTCCACCCACGCCGACGCCCGTAGCGACGTCTACTCCATGGGCGTGATGATGTTCGAATTGCTCACCGGCCGAACCCCTTTCCACGGGGACTCGCCGCTGTCACTGGCCTACCAGCGACTCACCTACGACGTCCCCGCCCCGGGTGACGTGATCGCCGGCGTCCCCGCGGAGTTCGACGAGATCGTGCTGCGCGCGACGGAACGCAATCCGGCCGACCGCTTCGCCGACGGTTTCGAGATGCAGCATGCGCTGCTCGCGGTCGCCGACGACCTCGACCTGCCGCCCTTCACGGTGCCCGCGCCGAAGCGGTCCCGTGAGCGAGAGATGAAGTCGCGCTACCACGCAGCCGGTGCGGTCGGCCACGACACCCGGGTCCAGTCGGCTCCGGGGCCCTACGAGCCCGGATCGTCGTCGCCGGATTCCCCCGCGGCACCGGTCCGCCCGGTCGCCGGGGTCGGCGACGCGGATGATCGGCCCGCGCCCGCGCGTGGGCGCGAGAACCGGGCGGATTCACGGGGCCGAGGCGTCGTCGCCGCGCGCGACCAGGACCCGCTCGAACCCGACCTGAGCGGAGGCGGGCGACTGGGCGCGTTCCTGTGGATTCTCCTGGTGCTGTTGCTCGCCGTGGGCCTCGGTGCTGCCGGGTTCTGGGTCGGCAGCACCTATCTCACGATCGGCTGAACCTCAGCCGCGCAGCATCTCCGCGACGAGGAATGCCAGCTCCAGCGACTGCTGGGTGTTGAGGCGCGGGTCGCAGGCGGTCTCGTAGCGGCCGGCGAGGTCGAGATCCGAGATCTCCTGTGCGCCACCGAGACATTCGGTGACGTCCTCACCGGTCAGCTCGACGTGCACGCCACCGGGGTGGCTGCCGAGCGCGCGGTGGACCTCGAAGAAGCCCTGCACCTCGTCGACGATGCGGTCGAAGTGACGCGTCTTGAAGCCGGTCGACGCTTCGTGGGTGTTGCCGTGCATGGGGTCGCACTGCCAGATGACCTTGTGTCCGGTCGCCTCGACGGCGGCGACGATCGCCGGGAGCACCTCGCGCACCTTGCCGTTGCCCATGCGGGCCACGAGGGTCAGGCGGCCGGGGACGTTGTGCGGATCGAGACGCTCGACGTATTCGACGGCCTGCTCGGGCGTCGTCGTCGGACCGATCTTCACACCGATCGGGTTGTTGATCAGTTCGGCGAAGGCGATGTGCGCGCCGTCGAGCTGGCGGGTGCGTTCACCGATCCACAGGAAGTGTGCGGACAGGTCGTAGAGGACCTTTTCCTGCGCGTCCTTGTTCGGGGCGTCGGCGAGGCGCAGCATGGCGCGCTCGTAGTCGAGGACGAGCGCCTCGTGCGAGGCGAAGATCGACGCGGAGTGGAGGCTCGAGTCGGTGACGCCACAGGCGTCCATGAACCGCAGGCCGCGGTCGATCTCCGAGGCCAGTGCCTCGTAGCGGGCGCCGGCGGGCGAGGTCCGCACGAACTCGCGGTTCCAGTCGTGGACGCGGTGCAGGTCGGCCTCGGCCTGGGTGAGTGCCCGGACCAGGTTCATGGCCGCGGCCGCATTCGCATAGGCGCGCACCAGACGCGACGGATCGTGCTGGCGCACGGCCTCGTCGGCCGGGAACCCGTTGACCATGTCGCCGCGGTAGGACGGCAGGCCCAGGGCGTCGACGTTCGACGACCGCGGCTTGGCGTACTGGCCGGCGATACGCGCGACCTTGACCACCGGCATACTCGCGCCGTAGGTGAGGACGACGGCCATCTGCAGCAGCGTGCGGATGTTGGCCTTGATGTGGGGTTCGGTGTTGTCGGCGAAGGTCTCCGCGCAGTCACCGCCCTGCAGCAGGAAGGCGCGGCCCTCGGCCACGTCGGCCAGCTGCGCCGACAGCGACTGCACCTCGGCGGGCATGCAGATCGGCGGCACCGACTCCAGGACGGTGCGGATCTTGCGTGCTTCCTCGGCGGGCCAGCTCGGCTGTTGCAGCGCGGGGCGGCTCATCGCGTCGTCGAAACGCTCCTGGAGCCCACCGGGCAGCGGCGGCAGTTCGGGGAGTTCGTCGATAGGAACGTCTACGGTCCAGTTCACCACTGGTCCAGCGTAAAGCAGACTCCCCGGCGATTTACGCCGGGTCAGCCACGCGAGTCGAGACGGGCCTTCTCGATCGCCTGCCACCGGCGCAGGTTGTGCCGCGCGTCGCTCAGTGCGTCGTGGGCGTCGGACGGTGCCGGCGGGAGTGCGGGACGTCCGGCGGCCTCCCAGTGCTGGCGGAGTTCGCGGGTGAAACGCGGGATGGGACGGGGCAGCGCGGTCATCGGACCCCACATCTGGCACAGGACGACGTGGTCGTAGGCGCCGATCCACGCCCACAGTTCGATGTCGGTCCCGTCCGCGGTGAGGAACTCGAGGAGGTCCTCGCGAATCCGGCGACGGTCCTTCCAGACCGGCGACGACGGCGAAGGAAGCTTGGGCAGCACGTTGGCCCGGACCCAGTCACCGGCGCGGCCGGGGTCGAACTCGGTGGACACCGCGTAGAACTCACGGCCGTCCTCGCCGACGACCCCGATCGAGACCAGCTCGATGGTGTTTCCGTCCTCGATGAACTCCGAGTCGTAGAAGAACCGCATGGGGACAGTATTCACACCCGCCCCGGACGGCCTCGACGCGCGGCGAGATGGGGCGCGGATACGCGCCCGGACGAGTCACGTTTCGCCATTGCCGTCCTTTGCTGGCTACCCTGGTAATTCGTGCGCTCCAGGTCTGTGCTGGCGACCGCTCTCCTGGCGGCGTCGATCATCGCGCGGCTCGTCTGGGACACGCTGACCGTGAACGGCAGGAACTTCGTGGACCTGCACGTTTACCGCGACGGTTCGGCGGGTCTCGCCGACGGGTCGCTCTATTTGTTCACCTATTCCGGTGAGACGGACTTCGCGCTCCCCTTCACCTATCCGCCGTTCGCCGCGGTGGTCCTCTATCCCCTGTCGCTGATCCCGTGGGACGTCGTGGCGATCGGCTGGCAGCTCGCGACCTTCGCGGCCCTCTACGCGTGCGTGGTCCTCTCGCTCCGACTCTGCGGCCGCACCACCGACGTCCACGCGCTCGCCGCGCTGTGGACCGCACCGGCCATCTGGTGCGAACCGGTCCGGGTGACCCTGGACTACGGCCAGATCAACGTCTTCCTCATGCTCGGCACCCTGCTGGCGATCTCCTGGGCACGCCGCGCCGACGGGACCCCGAGCGAACGCGGTGTGCTCGCGGGTGGAGCGCTGATCGGTCTGATGGCCGGCATCAAGCTCACCCCGGCGATCAGCGGCCTCTGGTACCTCGTCGTCCGCAAGCCGTGGGGCGCGCTGTCGGCGGCGTTCGCCTTCGTCTTCACCGTCCTCGGCTGTCTGCTGCTCTTCCCGGAGGTCACCCGGACCTACTACGGCACCCTCTTCGGGGACGCCGAACGGATCGGCCCCGTCGAGGCGGTCATCAACCAGAGTCTGCGCGGGACGCTGTCGCGGTTCGTCGGCTTCGACGTCGGTACCGGCTGGATCTGGTTCCTCGGCGTCCTGGTCGCCACCGTGGTGGTCGTGTTCACCTGGCGCGCGGTGTCCGACGCGCTCGGCGTCCTGCTCGTCGTGCAGTTCTTCGGACTGCTGATCTCGCCCATCTCCTGGGTCCACCACTGGGTCTGGGTCGTTCCGCTGGGCATCTGGCTGGTGCACGGTGCAGGCGCTCGACGCCCCGGTGCCCGCGCGATCCTCGGTCTGTGGCTCGTGGTCGCCGGCCTCGGCATCCCGTGGATCCTGCGCGTCCTCATCGAATACGGCCCCGTGCCGCCTGCCGCCGTCGAGGCCGTGTTCGGCGCGGCCTGGACGATCGCCACGTTCGTCACGATGGGTTGGTTGATCGCGACCCGCTCCGCGCGCGGCGCCGCGGAGACCGACGACCGTCCGAAGGACGTGGTGGCCGCGGCCATCGTCGACGGCGGTCGGGTGCTGCTCGCCCAGCGCGCCCATCCGGCCGACCTCGCCGGCAAGTGGGAACTGCCCGGCGGCCGAGTCGAATCGGGCGAGACCCACGCGGCCGCCCTCGCCCGGGAGATTCGTGAAGAGCTCGGCGCCGAGGTCGAGGCGGGCGACGGTGTCGGGAAGCCGGTGACCCTGCCCAACGGCCTCGTCCTCCACGCCTACCGGGCACACCTCCGCGGCGGCACCCCGGTCGCGCTGGAACACCTTGACATGCAGTGGTTCACGGCCGACGAACTGCGCCGGCTCGACCTCGACGACGTCGTCCCCGCCGATCGCGACTGGATTCCCGAGCTGTGCGTCGTCCTCGACGAGGCGCGCGTGGGCGAAGCGGGATAGCCGGCTCGCTCTGTTGTTCCCTCAGCGCGAGCGCCCCTCGCTCCCTGAGGTGCGAGCGCAGCGCCCCCCTCGCTCCCTGAGGTGCGAGCGCAGCGAGCCTCGCAGGGCCGAACCGTATCCCTGCTCAGGCAGCGTCGGCGGCCGGCGACTCGACCGCCGGCGCCTTGTTCTTGAGGCTCGCGGCGTAGACGTCGACGTACTGCTGGCCGGAGAGCTGCATGAGCTCGTACATGATCTCGTCGGTGACGGCGCGCTCGATGTAGCGGTTGCCCTCCATGCCCTCGAAGCGGGAGAAGTCGAGGGGCTTGCCGATGCGCACGGTCACCTTGGTGGGGCGCGGGAGGACGGACCCGGGCGGGTTGAACTTGTGGGTGTCGATCATGGCGACCGGGATGACCGGCACGCCGGTGTCCATGGCCAGACGTGCGAGCCCGGTCTTGCCCTTGTACAGGCGGCCGTCGGGTGAGCGGGTGCCCTCCGGGTACATGCCCATCAGCTTGCCGCTGTCGAGCTGGCGGCGGGCTGCGGTGAGGGCGCCCTCGGCGGCGGCAGCGCCCGACCGGTCGATGGGGATCTGTCCGACCGCGGTGAAGAACCACCGCTGGAATGCACCCTTGAGTCCGGTGCCGGTGAAGTATTCGCTCTTGGCGAGGAAGTAGATGCGGCGGTCGACCATCAGCGGCAGGAAGAAGCTGTCCATCACCGCCAGGTGGTTGCTCGCGAGGATCGCGGGCCCGTCGGTCGGGATGTTCTCATGCCCTTCGATGGTCGGGCGACCGAGGACACGGAGGATCGGTCCCAGGAAGATGTACTTGAACGCCCAGTACCACATGAGACTCTCCTCGCCGCGCCACGAACTCGACCCGACGTCGCTGTCGACATCGGACCCCCACTGCCCGAACCCCTCACCCCTTGGTCCCGACATCAAGACCATACCTGCGTCGGACCGTACCGACCTCTCCGGTTTGGTCAGCGGGCGGCCGACGGCGGCGCAGACTGACTCGTCGCAGCCCGAAGTCCTTGGCGCGCAACCTCGGCCGCGCCGACGACGCCGGCCGTCTCGCCGAGCTGGGTGCCGCGGATGCGGGCGAGCTGACGGTGGCCGGCACCGGTGACCTGACGCGCGTAGTGTTCGCGGGCCTCGTCGAGGAACAGACCCGACGCCGCGCCGACGCCACCGGCCAGCACGATCAGGTCGGGGTCGAAGATGTCGGCGATCATCGCCAGCCCCTGCCCCAGGGAGGTCGCGAAGCGGGCGAAGGCCGCCAGGGCCACCGCGTCGCCGTCGGCGGCCGCACCCGCGACCCGGCGTCCGGTCAGTGAACCGGGGTCGGCGGCCACGTCGGCGGCGAGTTGGCTGCGTCCCCAGTCGCCGTTCACGGGCGCACCGTCGGCCAGCAGTTCGACCACCGTGTCGACCAGAGCCGTTCCGCTGCAATACCGTTCCCAGCAACCGCGTTTGCCGCAGGCGCAGGCGCGCCCGTCGGGGACGATCGTGAGATGTCCGAGTTCCGGTGCGACGCCGTAGCTCCCGCGGTAGATCTCGCCGTCGATCACGAACCCGGCGCCGATACCGGTACCGATGGCCAGCACCACGGTGTTGTGCCCGCGGGCGGCGGCACCGAACCGCACCTCCGCGACGGCCGCCGCGTTGGCGTCGTGTTCGGCGAACACCGGGATGCCGACGCGTCGGGTCATGTCCTCGGCCACGGGGGCCTCACGCCACGGCAGGTGGGGTGCGAACCGGACGATGCTGCGGTCGGTGGTGAGGAAGCCGGCGATCGCGAGCCCGACGGCCTTCGCGTCCCAGCGCGAGGTCAGCTCGCCGACGAGACGGTCCAGACAGTGTTCGAGGGCCTCGACCGTCGACGGGGTCTGGGCGCGCAGGGTGTCGAGCATCGTGCCGCGGTCGTCGACCACCGACGCCCGCACGCTGGTGCCGCCGATGTCGATCCCGATCGTCAGCTCACCCATCACTGCTCCTCGTCGGGTCCGCTGTGTGCGTCGGAGCGTCGGGAGGTGCCGATCCGGACCGCGATCGGCTCGTAGTGCCGGGGTTCGGAGACCATGCTGGGGGCTGACCGCAATGCTTCGGCGATGGCCTCGAGGACGGTGATGACCGCCGCGAGGAGCCGGGCGACGAGGTCACCGATCTCACTCAGCAGCGTGCTGATCTCCCCCGACGCACCGGCCAGCGCATGACCGACGGGTCCGTCGGTGCCGAACGCGGCGGCATACCCGGAGGCCGCGGCGGTCGCTTCCTGCCGACCACCTGCGAAGAGAGCTGCCAGCGCGTCGATCTGACCGGCCAACCCGAGTAAGAGGTCCCGGACCGGATCGCCCTGCGCAGCACCGCGGTCGTCACGACCGGGCCCGTCACCCCGTGACGTCCCCTCGTCCGTGCCCATTCGCGTTCTCTCCCCTCGCCGCTGGTACCCGGAGGCCTCATGCCGCTGGCTCCCGCCACCCTGGGTGGACGGGCGTCCCAGCACCGTACCGTGTGGCCGCCGACCGTGTGATCTCCACGAGTCTGTGTTCTCCACAAGCCGGGCGGTCTTCGAACCTACCCGGCGGCCGTGCGACGCCGACTACCGGCGCGGCCAGACCGCGGGGTCGGGGACGAAGCCGACGGTCAACCGCCCGTCCTCCCACGCCGCGTCGACGACGGTGCACCGGCGCAACACCGACGGCAGACGCACCGGATGGCGGAAGCCGGAGATCGTCACGAGCAGGTCGTCGCCGCTGCGCCCGAGGGCCAGCGAATCCGGTTCGGGCAGGCGTTGCGGCCACGACAACCGGAAGGCGGTCTCGGTCCCGGCGACGGTCTCCACGACCGACGCGGCCGAGCCGCGCGCGATGCCGTGCGGATCGGGCAGCCGGACCGCGAGCTTGCGCAGCCGGGCCATGCGATCGATCGTCTCGGCGGACCGGTCCACCAGGGCCACCCTTACGCCGCGGCAACCGTCGGGGCCGTCGAGCAACGCCTCGACGTGTGCGGCGAGGTCCTCGGGGGACTCCGCACCCACGCCACGGTTCACCTGGACCGACGTCAGCGGCAGTCCCATGACGTCGGCCCCGGCGACATAGTGATCCGCGAGGCGGCGGGCACGGTCGTCGGAGCCGAGCACCAGATGGACGGCAACCGCATGCGCGTCGGCGAACAGCTCTGCGACATCGGCACAGTCGCGGTCGATGGCGTCGACAGCGGCGGTCAGCTGGGCCATCACCGGCCGCTCGGACGCCGTCGCGAGGCGGCGGTGCCGCGGCCAGAAACGGTTGAGCGCCTGACTCAGGACAGATCCCCCGCGCAGGAACTGCAGCGGGTCGCCACACCCCGAACAGTCGACGATGATCCGTTGCCACCGACCGCTCGTCGCCTCGTCGCGGATGCGCCGCAGCAGCAGGAAGTCGTCGATACCCGGAAGCGAGGTGAGCTCCGCGGCGTCGATGCCGGCGAGGGTCCCCACCCCGGGCAGGACGGCCTTGCTGCGGCCCGCGGTGTGCTCGAGGAGGTCGACGAACGCCGACCAGGTGCGCTCGGTCAGATCCAGTCGGTCGAGGGTCAGCAGGTGCAGGAACTTCGACACCGCCACCGGCTCACCGGGCTGCCGGTAGACCCGGGCCCAGTCGTGTACCGGCGACCAGCGGTCGATGGTGATGAGCAGCGTGTGCTGCTCCGGCCGGGTGACGGCATGACGGGAATCCCGAGGAGCGCTGGGCCGCTGGGAGGCCGCCGCGGCGGCGACAGCGGAGACGCCGGAGCCTCCCGGACCGAGCACCACATGTATGGGGGTGAGATCGATCAGCCTTCGACCCTCTTCTTCAGGTCGTGCAGCGCGGCCTCGGTGATCGCCTTCTCCGCACGGCGTTTCAGCTGTCCGATCATCGGTACCTGCAGATCGACCATGAGCTCATAGGTGACCTTGGTCGAACCCGGAACCTGCTGGGTCAGACTGTAGCGACCGCGCTGGTCCTTCTGCAGATCGCTGGAGACCAGCCGCCACGAGACCGAGGTCCCGTCCGAATCCCACTCGTAGGCAAGCACATACGTGTCCTGCAGGACACCGGCGTCGAGCACGAAGCGCACCTCGAGCGCACGCCCGGCGTCGTCGGTGCGCAGCACCTCGACCTCGCGCGCCGCGGTGACCCAGTCCGGGTAGTGCTCGAAATCAGAGATGACGGCGAGAATGTCCTCGGCGTCGGCGCCGATGACGATGTCGCGTTCGGTGTGATCGGCCATCACACGGCCTCCGCCGGCGCCGCGACCGCGGGCCCGCCGACGTGGCGACCGTCCTCGAGGAGTCGCTTCACGTCGAAGGACATGTCCTTGCCCGCCACGCGGCGGCGCTTGTTCTCCTCCGCCAGCGCGTCGGCGCGGGCGCGAGGGTCGTCTCCCCGTTCACCGGGCAGAGGGCCTGCCGGTTCGGCGTGGAGGAAGTAATGGAGGATGAAGCCGTCGAGGACCGCTTCGTTCCAGATCTCCATCGTCCCGGCCACCGGCCCGTCGACCCGCCACCGGACCCCTTGCTCCGCACGGTCTTCGGTGACCGCCAGACGCAGGTCTGGCCACCATCGCCGCCAGTTGGCGGGGTCGCCGACCACGGCTGCGGCCAGGCGTGGTGCCGCGGCGACGAAGACCTCGTCGGCCACCTGGATGCTCGTCACGCCCACTAGCTTCACATACTCGTGTGGGCGCAGGGTAGTGCACCCGAACGGCGGTGGGGTGGACGTCGCGTTTCCCGGCAGGGATACGATCGGCACAACGGCATCTACTGGAGGGAAACCGCGATGAGTGAGTACAGCGTGCCTGCGAAGTTCTCGATCGCCGATGACGAGAACTGCACGAACATCATTTTCGACCTGGCACAGCGATCACCTCAGCACGTCGTGTTCCGCCAGAAGCAGGGCGGCGAGTGGACGCCCATCACCGCTGCCGATGCCGCAGCACGCATCTCGTCGATCGCCAAGGGTCTGATCGCCTCCGGCGTCAACCCGGGCGACCGCGTCGCCCTCCTCTCCCGCACCCGCCTCGAGTGGAATCTCTTCGACTTCGCCATCTGGTCGGCCGGCGCGATCACCGTGCCGATCTACGACTCGTCCTCGGCGAGCCAGATCGAGTGGATCGTGCGCGATTCCGGCGCCGTCGCGATCATCCTCGAGGACGACGGCCACCGTGCCGCCTTCGAATCCATCGACTCGCTCACCGAGCCGGTCACGGTCTTCCAAATCGACCGCTCCGACGCGCCCGGCGCGCTCGACGAACTCGTCGCCGCCGGTGCCGAGGTCCACGACGACGAGGTCATCAAGCGCCGTTCGACCCTCGGCTCCGGCGACCCGGCCACCCTGATCTACACCTCGGGCACCACCGGCCGCCCCAAGGGATGCGAGCTGACCCACGCGAACATGCTCTCCGAGGTGCGTGCCGTCCTCGCCGGCGACCTCCTCGACGACCTCATCAAGCTCGACCAGAAGCGCCTGCTGATGTTCCTGCCGCTCGCGCACGTGCTCGCCCGCGCGATAACCCTCGTCGCGATCGAGGCCGGCTTCGAGGTCGGGCACACCAGTGACATCAAGACCCTCGTGGACGAGTTCGCGGTTTTCAAACCGTCTCTGATCCTCTCCGTGCCGCGAGTGTTCGAGAAGGTCTACAACTCTGCGCGTCAGAAGGCCCACGATGGGGGCAAGGGCAAGATCTTCGACGCCGCCGCGGAGACCGCGATCTCCTACTCCGAGGCGCGCGAACAGGGCCAGATCGGTCTGGCACTCAAACTCAAGCACGCCGTGTTCGATGCACTGGTCTACAAGAAGCTGCGCACCGCCCTTGGCGGCGAGTGCGGCATGGCGATCTCCGGCGGCGGCCCGCTCGGCGCGCGCTTGGGCCATTTCTTCTCCGGCGTCGGCATCCCGGTGTTCGAGGGCTACGGCCTCACCGAGACGACGGCCGCGTTCAGCGTGAACACCCCGTCGGCGTGGAAGATCGGCACCGTCGGAAAGCCGTTGTCGGGCAACGCCGTCCGCGTCGGCGAGGACGGCGAGATCCTCCTCAAGGGCGGGGTCGTGTTCTCCGAGTACTGGCAGAACCCGGAGGCGACGGCCTCCGCGATCGTCGACGGCTGGTTCCACACCGGCGATCTCGGCACCGTCGACGCCGAGGGTTTCATCACCATCACCGGCCGTAAGAAGGAACTCATCGTGACCGCGGGCGGCAAGAACGTCTCCCCCGCCGGGCTCGAGGACGTCATCCGCGCCAACGCCCTCATCTCGCAGGCGATGGTCGTCGGGGATGCGAAACCGTTCGTGGCCGCGCTCATCACCATCGACCCGGAGGCCTTCCCGGCGTGGAGGGAGCGCAACGGCAAGCCCGCCGACGCCACCGTCGCCGATCTCATCGACGATGCCGAACTCCTCGCCGAGGTCCAGGCGGCCGTCGACTCGGCCAACAAGACCGTCTCGAGCGCTGAGGGGATCAAGAAGTTCCGCATCCTGCCGTCGGACTTCACCGAGGAGACCGGCGAGATGACGCCGACCCTGAAGGTGAAGCGCAACGTGGTCGTCGAGAAGTTCTCGGTCGACATCGAGGCGATCTACCAGCGGTGAGCCGCGGCGTCGCGTCCCGGCGCCGCCGTCTGGGCCGGGTGTCGGCGCGATCGGTTCCCGGCACTCGCGGGCGGGTCATGGAATCAATACGTCCGGGCACCCGTTGGTGCCACCATGCGAGCGATCACCTACAGCCGATTCGGCGGCCCTGATGTCCTGGAGATCACCGATCTCCCCACCCCCAAGGTCGGTCCCGACTCCGTACTGGTCCGAGTGCGCGCATCGAGTGTCAACCCGGTGGATTGGAAGATCCGGGAGGGGCACCTCGCCGAGGTCCTGGACACCGTGTTCCCGGTGGTTCCGGGTTGGGATGTGGCGGGCGTCGTCGAACAGGTCGGGCTGGACACACCGGAGTTCCAGGTCGGCGACGAGGTGTTCGGTTACGTCCGTAAGGACCTCGTCGGCGGCGAGGTCGCCGGCGGTGCGTTCGCCGATCTCGTCTCCGCACCGGTCCGGACACTCGCACACAAGCCGGCCGCCTGGACGTTCGAGGAGGCCGCGGCCGTTCCGCTCGCCGGACTGACGGCGTATCAGACCATTCGACGGGCCGGCGTGCAGTCGGGCCACACCGTGCTGGTTCATGCCGCCGCGGGCGGCGTCGGATCGTTCGCGGTCCAGATCGCGCGGTCTCTGGGCGCACGGGTGATCGGCACCGCCTCGGGAGCCAATCACGACTACCTCCGAGCCCTCGGCGCCGAGCCCACCACGTACGGCGATGGCCTGGCCGAACGCGTACGTGAGCTCGCTCCCGACGGCGTCGACGTCGTCCTCGACTATGTCGGTGGTGACGCACTCGACTCGGTGCCGGGCGTGCTGCGCGACGGCGGTACCGTCGCCTCCATCACCGATGCTCGGGCGCGTGACGAGTTCGGGGGCGAGTACGTCTGGGTCCGCCCCGACTCCGCGGATCTCGCCGCTCTGGCCCGGCTCGGCGACGCGGGCGAGCTCGAGCCGGAGATCGCCGAGGTCTTCGACCTGGCCGACGCTTCCGCCGCCCACGAGCGCAGCCAGTCCGGGCACGTGCGCGGGAAGATCGTCGTACAGGTGTCGACCGAGGCGTAATTCGGCGACGGACCGGCCTGGCCAGGCGTCGGCCCGCTGAAAAGCGCCCCTCGAATCCGCCCCGGCCCGAGAAGCGCCCCCGATTTCCGCCCCTCGAATCCGCCCCGGCCCGAGAAGCGCCCCCGATTTCCGCCCCTCGAATCCGCCCCGGCCCGAGAAGCGCCCCTGATCTCCGCCCTCCAGCGCCGCACCGCGAGTGATATGCCGGCAGTGCTGTGGAGGGCACTTTTCGGGGGCGGTTCTCGACGCCGCGCGGAAACCGGGGGCGCTTTTCGGGGGCGGTTCTCGACGCGGGGCGGAAACCGGGGGCGCTTTTCAGGGGTGCATTTCAGCAGCCAAGAGGCCCAGGGGCTCAGTGCCTCAGAGCAATTGGCGCAACCGGGCGGCCATCTGACTCCACTGCCAGTTGTCGACGACGAAACGTCGTCCCGCGGCACCCATCTCGGCGGCAGTGGCCCGGTCGCCCAGGATCGACAGGATCGCCATCGCGACGGCGTCGACGTCGGTGCCGTCGACCGTCGTGCCGGTGACACCCTCGACGACCGTCTCCGGCGCGCCGCCGGACAGGCCGGCGACCACCGGCACGCCTGTGGCCGACGCCTCGAGGTAGACGATCCCGAGTCCTTCGACGTCGAGTCCTCCCCCGCGCGTGCGGGACGGCATCGCGAAGACGTCGGCGATGTTGTGGTACGCCGAGAGTTCCTCGGCCGGAACCGATCCCGTGAAGATCACCTGGTCCTCGACACCGGTCCGCGTCGCCAGTGCATGCAGCTTCTCCGCGTACGGCCCTCCGCCGACGATCACCAGGACGGCGTCGGGCATCGTTCGACGGATGAGCGGCAGCGCCCGGATCAGCACGTCCTGTCCCTTGCGCGGCACGAGGCGCGACAGGCACAGGATCGTCGGCCGGTCCCCCAGTTCGTGGCGGTCCCGGAACTTCTGCCGCAGAACAGGATCGGGCGAGAACCGCGCGACGTCGACGCCGGGCGGCAGGTATTCCAGTGCCGCGTGCGCACCGAAGGCCGACGCGAATCGACCTCGGGTGTACCGGCTGACGAAGGTGATGACGTCGGTGTGGCGACCGATGTGGCCCAGGACCTGACGCGCAACGGGGAGCATCGACCAGCCGACTTCGTGACCATGGGTGCTCGCGAGGATGCGCTGTGCACCAGCGCGCCGCATCGCGGGCGCGAGGACGGCCAGCGGCGCGGCCGCCCCGAACCAGACCGTCGAGATCTGCTCGCGCCGAACGATCTCCGCTGCACGCCGGGCGACAAACGGGGTCGGCAACATCAGCGTCGTGCGATGGCGGTACACCCGGTAGGGCGCCTCGGCGTCGAAGTCGATGTGCGATCGGCCGCGCCACCGCGGCGCATAGACGACGATGTCCTCCGGCGGGAGGAGATCGACCAGGTTCTGCAGGTACGACTGGATACCGCCCGGTCGGGGCGGAAAGTCATTGGTGATCAACAGGGTTCGCGCCATCAGCCGACCTGCCCGTCGAGCCATTTACCCCATCCGGTGATGAGCTCGTAGCGGCTGACACCGAGCGCGGCCCGGATGGCCGCATCCTGGCGAGCCGGGTCGGCGGTCGCCGCGACCCCGAGATAGAACCGCTTCAGGCGCTCCTCCCCGTAACGATCGGCGACGTACGCGGCCATCGACCATGCGCTCTGGTAGGCGAGCTGCGAGGTCGGGCCGTCCATCGCGAAGGCAGCATCGTCCGGCAGCGCGGTGGGAGTGTTTCCCGCCCGGACCGTCTCGGTCAGGTCGGGCGCAGCGTCCGCGAGGCGGCGATATGTGCCCTTGCGGCCGACATATTCGGCCACTCCCTCGGTGATCCAGAGGGGGGCGTCGAGAGCCGTTTGCGCGCGGGCCGCAACATGCGTGAGTTCGTGACGCAACACGACGGCGAGCGTCGGCGGGGCCAGATCATCGGCGGCCGGGGTGAAGACCACGCGCTGGCCGATGGCGGTGCGCCGAGGGAAATCCACCCGGCTGTAGACGGTCGCCGCGGCCGCCGCACCTATCGCGCCGCCTTGCCCGACCAGGGCGGCGAACTCGTCCTGGTCGGAGGTGGTCACGAGCACGGCGCGCCGATCCCAGGACTCTCCCCAGAAAGCGGTCACCGCGTCGACGGCGTCGGGCAGCAGCTTGCGCAGGTTCGCCGAAGCCGGGCTGGTGCGGAGATAGCGGGCGATCACCGACGTCCCGCCGGCGGTGGCGGCGTCGGAGACAGACAGTCCGGGCAGTTCCCACAGCTGGGGCGGGGTCGGCTCCCCGCCGAGTGCCCCCGTGTCGCCGACGAGCTTCCACTCGTCGCCGTAGCGGGCGACCACGAACTGGGTCGTCACGACGACCTCGGGTTCGTCGACACCGGGTGCGCGTTCACCACCGAGGGCGTAGCGCAGCTCCACCGGCGCCACCCAGGCGTCCGAACTACCGTTCGCGTCGAGAAGGCCTTGGACTTCGGCGGGTACCAGTGCCTCGGCCTCCTCCGTGGGGGCCAGCTGGTAGCGGAAACGGGCGAACTGCAACCGACCGTCGGAGTCTCCGCGGACAAACTGCCGGGGACGGAAGTTCTCCGCCGCGGTGACCCAGCGATTCTCGAACGCCGGGGTCGCCGCCTCGTCGAGCAGCGACCCGATCTTCTGCACCTCCCCGGAGGTGATCGTCGCGGTGAGGTCGTCCAGCAGGCGCGTCACGCCCTCGGCACGCTGTTGTTCGTAGGGATTGGCCGGGGTCGACGTCGTCGAGGGGCTGCCACGGGAGATCGACCCGTCGGCCGCGGACGGCTCCTGGCCGCCGCATCCGGTGGTCACACCGATGAGCAGCACGACCGCGGACGCGAGCGTCGGGCGCCAACGCCCGCGGAGTGAAACCACCAGTGGAGTCTAGAACCGACGGCCGGAGTTGAACGGACCGGCCTCGTCGAGCGGGACGACCTTGACCGGGACACCGAAGGTCGAGGCGTGGATGACGTATCCGTCACCGACGTACATCCCGACGTGGTGGGCGTCCGGGTAGTAGATGACCAGGTCGCCGGCCTTGAGGTCCTCGCGGGACACCGGCTGACCGCCGGCCAACTGCGCCTCACTCGACCGCGGGAGGGTCTTGCCGGCCTGCTTGTAGGCCCACACCATCAGACCCGAGCAGTCGAACGAGCTCGGGCCGGTCGCGCCCCACACGTAGGGATCGCCGATGCGCGTCAGCGCGGCTTGGACCGCGACGAGTGCGGCGGCGGTGCCCTTGGGGACGATCCGCGGGTCGAAGTCGAACTTCGGACCGAGGAGGGCGGCGAGCTGCTTGCCGGTCATCGACTGGTAGATCGCGCGGATCTGGATCGCCTGCATCTGCAGGTCGGCCTGCTTGGTCTGGAGGTCTCCGCGGACCCGTTCGGCGCGCGAGACGGCCTCCGACGCCGCGAGTGCGGTCTGGTCGGCGTCCTTCTTGGCGGCCGCGGTGCGGGCGCGGACCTTCTTGATGGCGGTCAGGTCGGAAGCGGCCTGCCGCGAGATCATGTCGAGTCCCGACATCTGGTCGAGCAGCGCCTGGGGCGAGTCGCTGACCATCACCGCGTAGAGACCGCTGACGCGGGCGCCCTGGTAGCTGGCGCGCACGATGGCGTCGACCCTGGCCTGGTAGGAGGCGAGCTGCTCACGGCTGATGTCGAGTTTGCGCTGGGCGTCGGCCGCGGCCCGCTTGGCCTGCGCAACGATCGAGCGCTGCTTGTCGTACTCGATCTTGGCGTTGTGCATCGCCTCGGTGGTCTTCTCGGCCTCGGTGCCGAGCTGTTTGTATCGATCGAGAAGCTGATCCGCCGATCGCGCGGGCGCGGCCTGGGCCTGCCCGACGCCGCCGGTCGTCAGCGGGACGACGGTCACGATCGCCGCCAGCAGACACAAGGCGAGCATCATCGGGCCCGATCGAGCGCGCAGACGCATCGCGTTCACTAGTCCCTCCCCGGAAAGCACGGTCCAGTCACTCCTCTACCGCTTCGTTCCTCCCCCGCGGACCACCCTAAGTTCCCCCGATGGCCCCCGAGACTGGATCGGGCGGATCGCACAAAGCTCGCGACCCGCCCTCTCCTGATGCTCTTGTTCAGTTGGTCTCAGTACCGCCGGATACCGGTGAGCTGCCATTCCTTGACCGCGTCACGCTTCACGGGCGTGCCGTAGGTCGAGGAGTGGACGAACTGTCCGTTTCCGACGTAGATGCCGGCATGGCCGCCACCGTTGAAGATCATCACGTCGCCCGGCTTGGCCTCGCTGTAGGAGACCGCGCGCCCGCCACCGAGCTGGCCGTAGCTGTCACGGGGGATGTTCTTGCCGGCCTGCTTGTAGGACCAGTAGACGAGACCCGAACAGTCGAAGGCGTTGGGGCCGGCCGAACCGTACGAGTACGGCGAGCCGATCTTGCTCTCCGCAGCCTTGACGGCCTTCTGGCCGGCGGTCAGCTGAGGCTGCCCGAGGGGGGCGCCACCATGCGGACGGAACTGCTGCGGGATCTGGTTCTGACCGATACCCGGGATGGTGAACTGGCCGACGTTGGGGATCTCGACCGTGGCAGCCGGCGACTTCGCGACGGGCTTGGGTGCCGGGGCCGCTTCCGGGGCCTTCTGCTCACCGGGCAGTGCCGGGATCTCGAAGGTACCGAGCGGGGTGTGGACCGGGGCTGCAAGAGCAGGGCCGGCCGCGGCAGCGAGCGAACCGAGCGTGATCGATCCAGCGATCACCGCCTTCTTGGCAACCGTGCTCCCACGATTGGGCTGTTCCAAACGATGTTTGGCCACGAAGCGAGTTCTCCTTCAGTTTCTCCCTGTACCGCCGACCGAGTTAGCTGTCGGGTTCGGGCCGGAAGAGTGGCCCTACGCGTTTTCGGCACAGCCGTATCCCAGAAGGACACGTTTGCGCGTTGACGCGATTCACCCCGATCGGGACAGTCTCAGCTGGTCGTGTCAGTACCGACATCCCTGGCCGCGCTGCCCGAAGTAAGTGGTTCCCCGGTTCGCCCGTGAGGGCGATTGAGCGGTGACTTGTGCGGACCACTTCTGTTGAAGCGGGACGCTCCGCAAAGGTCTCAGAAAGGTTACGAAATCGTCGGCGCTGTGTCCACTAGGCACCGGACACGCAGTTCGCCACCGCTTCTCAGCCCGCCCGGAGTTCGGTCGACGAGATGACGCGAAATGGCTTCTGACGTGCAGTTTTATCGGTTCTTGCAGATCGTGCAGCGGCACTGGTGACCATTGCAGCCGACTGCAACACATCGATCGCGAGGTCCAGTTCCGCATCGTCGTCGAGGGCCTGCACCGTTACCGAAGCTCCACCTTCAACGGGTGCATCGTCCCAGTTCGGGCCACCGAAAAGCACGGTCATCATGCACCCGTCACAGGCGACGGGGCGGGCCGGGCAGGTTGCGCAGTCGACATGCATCGTGTGATCTCCATCTCATCTGGCCGCCGGAGGCGTTTGAACTCCGGATCGGGCGGGTCACGGCGGGCGATTTCGGCGCCGTCGGCGTCGATCTCTCACTTCGAGATGGAGACTAGGGACCACCACCGACAAACTCGCTCGCACAGTGTTCGACACATGCGTCACACGAGTAACAGGTGACGTCGGCGTACGTCCGCGCCGCGGCCCCGGGACCGAAACGGAACGAACGATCGGGGTGTCACATCCGCCGTGTCGGTGCGTCGAACTAATGTTCGCCTCGTGACGCGCAGGGATGGTGGCGGTGCAGCCGCAGGACAGGTGATCTCGGGACAGCTGACCTTCGCGGATCTCGAGGCCGCCGACCAGGCCACCGGCGGCGACGCCATGTCGAGCGAGTTCAGCGATCGCGCTCTGTTCGACACCACGCTCGTCGTCGTCGACCTCGAGACCACCGGCTCGAATCCCGCAGGCGACCGCATCACCGAGATCGGCGCGGTGAAGATCCGCGGCGGCGAGGTGATCGGCGAGTTCGCCACCCTCGTCGATCCCGGCCGGCCCATCCCTCCGCAGATCGTCACGCTCACGGGGATCACGACGGCGATGGTCACCGACGCCCCCCGGATCGAATCTGTGCTGCCCTCGTTCCTCGAGTTCGCCCGCGGCGCGATCCTGGTCGCCCACAACGCGCGCTTCGACATGGGGTTCCTGCGGCAGAACGCCCTCCGGCTCCACCTGGACTGGCCGTTCAGCCTCAGCCTCTGCACCGTGACGATGGCCCGTCGCATCCTGCCCCGCGACGAGGCGCCCACGGTCAAGCTGAGCGCACTCGCCGAACTCTTCGACGTCTCGGTCCGTCCGACCCACCGGGCCCTGGACGACGCCCGCGCCACCGTCGAGGTCTTCCACCGTCTCCTCGAGCGCGTCGGGAATCAGGGCATCTCGACGGTCGGGGAACTCACCTCCTATCTGCCGCGCACCGATCCGCGCCTGCGGGCCAAACGTCAGATGGCCGACCGTGTGCCCGCGCGGCCGGGCGTCTATCTCTTCCGCGGACCGTCGAACGAGGTCCTCTATGTCGGCACCGCGGTGGACCTCCGACGCCGCGTCCGTTCCTATTTCTCCGGCAGCGATCCCCGACGCCGCATCACCGAGATGGTCCTGCTGGCCGAGCGCGTCGACGTCGTCGAGTGTTCTCACGCGCTCGAGGCGGCCGTCCGCGAGCTGCGATTGCTCGCTGCCCACGCGCCGGCCTACAACCGGCGTTCGACGCAGCCCCACAAGGGATGGTGGGTGACGCTCACCGAGGAGCGCTTCCCGCGCCTCAAGGTGAGCCGCACGCCCACCGACGAATCCATCGGTCCGGTGGGCAACCGCAACAACGCGGCGACGGTGGCCGACGTGATCGCCGCGGCCGCCGGACTGCGCACGTGCACCAAGCGCCTCGGCGCCACCGGGTACCACTGGTGCCCCACTCCCGATGGCGTCCGTCAGCCCGGGGGATGCCATGCCGCCGCGGCGCAACCCCAGACCGTCCCGGATTACCTGCCGCGCGTGACCGCGGCCCGCCGGCTGATGCGCGGGGAGACCGACGACCTCCTCGACGAGCTGACCGCGCGCCTCGCCGAACTCTCCGAGGCGCAGATGTTCGAGACCGCCGCCCGCCATCGCGACCGGCTCGCGCTGACCATCGACGCCCTGGCGCGGTGTCAGCGGCTGGCCGCACTGTGCGCGATCGCCGAAATCGTCGTCGCCCGTCCCGATGAGGAGCGCGGCTGGCATTTCGCCGTCGTCCGTCACGGACGGCTCGCGGCGGCCGGGCGTGCACGGCGGGGCGTCTCCCCCATGCCGGTCGTCGACGCTCTCGTCGCCGCCGCCGAGACGGTCATCCCCGAGCCCGGGCCGCTGCGCGGAGCCCCGGCCGAGGAGGTCGCACTGATCTATCGGTGGATGACCGAACCCGGGGCCCGCATCGTGTCCACCACTGATCCCGTGGCACTCCCGGCGGGTTGCGCCGAACGCCGGCGCGGCTGGTCACAATCCGCGCGAGACGCCCGCTCCGTAGCCCGCGCCGTTGTGCACCGGACACCACGGGCGGCGCAGCACTCGCCGATCCGCGAGCTCGTGGCCACTAGGCTTGCGCCATGATCACTGCCATCGTCCTCATCCAGGCCGACATCCACCAGATCCCGGAGACCGCTCAGGCCGTGGCCGACATCGCCGGCGTCGAAGAGGTGTACTCCTGCGCGGGCGACGTCGACCTCATCGCGAAGATCCGCGTCCGCGATCACGAGCACATCGCATCCGTGGTGACCGGGCAGATCAACCGACTGCCCGGAGTGCTCAAGTCCGCCACCCACATCGCGTTCCGCAGCTACTCCAGCTCGGACGTGGAGGGTGGCTTCTCGATCGGCGAGAACTAACCGCGGGCGGCCGCCCCCAGCTGAGTGCTGAGCGCGGCCCATCGGTCGAGCAGCGCCGCCGCCGCACCCGAGTCGATGGCGTCGGCGGCGCGATCCTTGGCGGCGCCGAGCGCCTCGGTCAGCTCGACCGAGGTCATCGGGCCCTGCTGTTCGAACGCCACGATCGCGCCGGCGGAGTTCAGCAACACCGCGTCGCGTACGGGACCTGTTGTCCCCGAGAACAATTCGCGCGCGATAGCAGCGTTCGCGACCGCATCGCCGCCCTGCAGCGCGGACAGCTCCACGCGAGCGATGCCGAGATCGGCCGGGTCGATGCTGAGCTGGGACACCTGGCCGCCGACGACCTGCCACACCGTCGAGGTGGTGGTCGTGGTGAGTTCGTCGAGGCCGTCGTCGCCGCGCACCACCAGAGCCGAGCCGCCGCGATCGGCGAACGCGCTGGCGAGAACCGGGGCGAGGTCGGCGAAGGCGCAGCCGATGAGGCCGGAGGTGGGCCGGGCCGGATTCGTCAGCGGTCCGAGCACGTTGAACACGGTCGGGATGCCGATCTCCTTGCGCGGCGGCCCCGTGAACCGGAAGGCCGGGTGGAACACCGGCGCGAAGCAGAACCCGATGCCCAGTTCCTCCACACACTGCGCGACCGCGTCGGCCGACAGGGTGATGTCCACCCCGAGCGCCTCGAGTACGTCGGCACCGCCGCTCTTCGACGACGCCGCGCGGTTCCCGTGCTTCACGACCGGGACTCCGGCGGCCGCGATCACGATCGAGGTCATCGTGGAGATGTTGACGGTGTGCGACCGGTCGCCGCCGGTGCCGACCACGTCGACCGCCGGACGGCTCACCTCGACGAGCGTCGCATGGTCGAGCATCGCCTGCGCCAGCCCGACGAGTTCGCCGGGCGCCGCGCCCTTCATCTTCACGCCGACACCGAAGGCGGCGATCTGGGCGCCGCTGGCGCTGTCGGTCATGATCTCGTTCATCGCCCACCCCGCCTCTTCGGCGGACAGGTCGATGCGATCGGTGATCTTGCCGAGGATCTGCGGCCAGGTGAAGGCAGACTGTGCGGTACTCACAGGCAGAGAGCCTAGTGCCCCGCCCCGCCCGGCGGACGCTGCAGTACGGACCATCGTCGTGCGATTCCGCCGTGGCGGGAGCCCAGACTCGCCATCCGGGACCGTTCCTGGGACAGATGCATGGCGTCGAGCAACTGGACCCGCGCCAAGACGAGAACCTCGAGCCGATCGTCGACGGTCTGCGGCCGCGGCCCCCAACGCTCGTCGTCGACCACCTCGTACCCGTCGAGAGCGGCCACCGCGGCGGCGTCGGCGAGCCGATCCGCGGGCACCTCCAGATCGTGGCGGAGGATGACCTCTTCCTCGGCCCGCCACGACGACGCGTCGAGGGCCGTCGACGAGGCGATCGCGTCGTCGTCCGAGCCGGCGACGACCACCACGTCGTCGGCGAGCCCGAGCGGGCCGGTGCCGCCACCGCCCCGCAGCCGGGATCGCAGGCGCGCCAGGCGACCCCGGGCGACGACCCGCCCGTTGAGGTCGCGGGGACCGGAGGAATCCGAACTCGACATGAACTCACCGTAGCCACCGCGTCATGGACGGGAACAGAGCGTCGGAGAGGGTGTGCGGACACGCCGGAGACGACATGACATGGCCCCCGACCTGCAGCGGAATAAAAAGGCGAACCCAATATCCGACCCGGGTGGCCACCGCTTACTACGAACCGTCATACTTCACATGTGACAAGCGCTGTAGGTACCTCAGGGACTGCGATAACCTCGCGCGTGCACTCGCTGAACCGGCCCAACATGGTCAGCGTCGGCACGATCGTCTGGCTGTCCAGTGAGCTCATGTTCTTCGCTGGCCTCTTCGCGATGTACTTCGTCGCCCGGGCCAACTCCGCCGTCGGGTGGCCGCCGCCACCGACCGAGTTGAATCTCGCCCTCGCCATCCCGGTGACGACGGTGCTGATCCTCTCGTCGGTGACCTGCCAGATGGGCGTCTTCGCCGCTGAGCGCGGTGACGTCTTCGGCCTCCGCCGCTGGTACGTGATCACCCTCATCATGGGCACGATCTTCGTCCTCGGTCAGGCGTACGAGTACACCGTGCTCGTCGGCCACGGCACGACCCTGGCCTCGGATGCGTACGGCTCGGTCTTCTACATGACGACAGGCTTCCACGGCCTCCACGTCATTGGCGGACTGATCGCCTTCGTCTACCTGCTCATCCGCACCAAGCTCTCGAAGTTCACCCCGGCGCAGGCAACCGCCGCAATCGTTGTCTCCTACTACTGGCACTTCGTCGACATCGTCTGGATCGGACTGTTCGTCACGATCTACTTCATCCGATGACCCCGTCGACCCCGCGCGACGCGCGATCCGCCACCTCAGAGCGCAGCTCGCTCTAGATCTCCACTCCGTCCCGCTTAGTAGAGAGTCACAGATGAGTTCATCTCCACCGCGACCGTCGGACAGCGGCACCGACACCCGCCGCGCCAAGGCCCGACGCAAGCTCCGTCGCCGCGCAAGCGGTACCATCGTGCTGCTGGCCGGTCTGGTCATGGCCGGTGTGCTCGCCTCGGTTCTCACCCCCGACCCCCAGGTCGCGGTGGCCGACGAGAGCAACGCCGCGATGATCAACGACGGCCGCAAGCTCTACGAGACCTCGTGCATCACCTGTCACGGCGCCAACCTCCAAGGTGTCGTCGATCGTGGTCCCGCACTGCTCGGCGTCGGCGATGCCGCCGTGTACTTCCAGGTGTCGACCGGCCGTATGCCGGCCGCGCGTGGTGAGGCACAGGCGCAGCGCAAGCCCGCCAAGTTCACCACCGAACAGATCGACCAGCTCGGCGCCTTCATCCAGGCCGAGGGCGGCGGACCGCAGGTCCCGCGTGACGCCAACGGCGAGGTCGCCTCGAGTTCACTCCGCGGCGACAGCATCGGTCGAGGCAGTGAGCTGTTCCGCCTCAACTGCGCGTCCTGCCACAACTTCACCGGTCGTGGCGGCGCCCTGTCCTCGGGTAAGTACGCACCCGTGCTCGACGGAGTCGACGAGGCGCAGATCTACACCGCGATGCTGACCGGCCCGCAGAACATGCCCAAGTTCTCGAACCGGCAGCTGAATCCGGAGGAAAAGAAAGACATCATCGCCTACGTCAAGTACGTGACCGAGGCCCAGCCCAGCGGCGGACTCGGACTGGGCGGCTTCGGGCCGGTCAGCGAGGGCATGGTGATGTGGTTTGTCGGCGTCATCGCCATCGTCGCAGGCGCCATGTGGATGGGATCTCGAGCATGAGCGGCAGTGACAAGGACGTCCCGTCGAGGGACGAACTGGAGCAGATGAGCACCGAGGAGCTCGTCAAACTCGGTACCAATCTCGACGGTGTCGAGATCATCCATCGGGCCGAGCGGTACCCCGAGCCGGGTACGAAGGTCGAGAAGCGCGCCGAGCGCCAGGTCGCGATCTGGTTCACGATCGCCGGCATCTCCGCCCTCGCCTGCCTGGGCATCTTCCTGTTCAACCATTGGGAATTCGCCCTTCCGGACGACCCGAACTACTGGTGGTACACGTTCAACACGCCGCTTCTCGGCGCGACGTTCGGTCTCTCGGTGCTCGCCATCGGCATCGCGATGATCCTGATCACCAAGAAGTTCATCCCGTCGGAGATCTCCGTCCAGGACCGCCACGACGGCGGTTCGGCCGAGATCGACAAGAAGACGATCGTCGGACTCCTGCAGGACACCGGCACCACCTCGACCCTGGGTCGTCGCAAGATGCTCATCGGTTCGGCCGGTTTCGGTCTGGGCGCCTTCGCGCTGACCGGTCTCGTCGCCTTCCTCGGTGGCTTCATCAAGAACCCGTGGGCCGAGCGGGAGAACTCTCCCCTGTGGCACTCGGGCTGGTCGCCGATCTACAACTCGAAGGCCGACCCCAACGAGACGATCTACCTGCGTCGCGACACGGGCAATCCGTACCAGGTCGCCCTGGTCCGTCCCGAGGATCTCGACGCCGGCGGCATGGAGACCGTCTTCCCGTGGCGTCGTTCCAACGGGTTCGGCGAGACCGAGCACTCCCGTCACGCGCTGATGGAGAGCCTGCACGAGGTCCGCAACCCCGTCATGCTCATCCGCCTGCGTCCCGAGGACGCGGCCCGCGCCATCAAGCGCCAGGGTCAGGAGAGCTTCAACTACGGTGACTACTTCGCCTTCACCAAGGTCTGCAGCCACCTCGGTTGCCCCGCCTCGCTGTACGAGCAGCGGAGCAATCGCATCCTGTGTCCCTGCCACCAGTCGCAGTTCGACGCGCTCGAGTACGCCAAGCCGATCTTCGGACCGGCTGCCCGCGCTCTCGCACAGCTGCCGATCACGGTGAACAACGAGGGTTACCTCGTTGCGGCAGGCGACTTCATCGAGCCCGTCGGACCGGCATTCTGGGAGCGTAAGTCATGACCATCGCAGACCGTCTCGGCACACAAGCCGAGGAAGTGGACTCGCGGTATCACCTCGCCGCGGGTATGCGTCGCCAGATCAACAAGGTGTTCCCCACCCATTGGTCGTTCATGCTGGGTGAGATCGCGCTCTACAGCTTCATCATCCTGCTGATCTCGGGTGTCTATCTCTCGCTGTTCTTCGATCCGTCGATGACGCAGGTCGTCTACGACGGCGCGTACCAGCCGCTCAACGGCGTCATGATGACCAAGGCGTACGAGACCACCCTGGACCTCTCCTTCGAGGTTCGCGGTGGCCTGTTCGTCCGCCAGATCCACCACTGGGCAGCACTGCTGTTCGCCGCGTCGATCATCATCCACATGGCGCGCATCTTCTTCACCGGTGCGTTCCGCCGGCCGCGTGAGGCCAACTGGATCATCGGCTGCCTGCTGCTGATCCTGGCCATGTTCGAGGGCTTCTTCGGCTACTCGCTCCCCGACGACCTGCTCTCGGGCACCGGCGTCCGCGCCGCGATGAGCGGCATCGTCCTCGGCATCCCGGTCGTCGGTACCTGGATTCACTGGGCGCTGTTCGGCGGGGACTTCCCCGGCGACATCATCATCCCGCGCCTGTACGTGCTGCACATCCTGCTCTTCCCGGGCATCATCCTGGCTCTGATCGGCGCTCACCTGGCGCTCGTCTGGTACCAGAAGCACACGCAGTTCCCCGGCCCCGGCCGCACCGAGAAGAACGTCGTCGGTGTCCGGATCATGCCGGTGTTCGCGGCCAAGGCCGGCGCGATGTTCGCCTTCGTCACCGGTGTGCTGGCCATCATGGCCGGCATATTCCAGATCAACCCGGTCTGGAACATCGGCCCGTACAACCCGGCACAGGTGTCAGCAGGCTCGCAGCCGGACATCTACATGCAATGGACCGACGGTTTGATCCGTCTGTTCCCGGCATGGGAGCTGTACCTCGGCAACTACACCGTGGTGATGTCGAACTGGGTCGTCCTGATCATGACCATCATGTTCGGTCTGATGTTCGCCTACCCGTGGATCGAGAAGAGGCTCACCGGCGACGACGCTCACCACAACCTGCTGCAGCGTCCGCGTGACACCCCGGTGCGTACCGCGATCGGTGCGATGGCGTTCTCGTTCTACATCCTGCTGACGCTGGCGTGCATGAACGACATCATCGCGTTCAAGTTCCACATCTCGCTCAACGCGACGACGTGGATCGGTCGAATCGGTCTGATCATCCTGCCGCCGCTGGTGTACTTCATCGCATACCGCTGGGCGATCTCGCTGCAGCGCAGCGACCGCGAGGTCCTGGCACACGGCATCGAGACCGGCATCATCAAGCGCCTGCCGCAGGGTGAGTACATCGAGCTGCACCAGCCGCTCGGCCCGGTCGACAGCCACGGTCACCCGATCCCGCTCCCCTACGAGGGTGCCGCACTGCCGAAGCGGATGAACAAGCTCGGCTCCGCGGGTGCCCCGGGTACGGGTTCGATCCTGACCGCCGACCCGCCGGAGGAGCAGTTGCGCCACGTCGAGGTCGAGCACGAGCTCGAGGCTGCGGAGCGCAAGGCTCTTCGCGATCTCCAGGCCAAGGGTGGCAATCCCTTCGACGAGTAGTAACCACACGAGACAGCGGGCCGTCGCGCACCATCAGGTGCACGGCGGCCCGCTGTTTTGTCCCGCTCCCCTCCCCCACCATGCCGGGCCCGTCGGCTCCGACGGACACGGCGCGGATGTGGCACGGTGGACACCATGCGCCGGTTACGACATCGTGGTTCCGGCCTGTCCCAGATCACCCGCGGGATGGGCACTCTCGACGCCGAGATCTACGACACGATCGCCCGGTCGCCGAGCCCGCTGCTGGACAAGACGATGCCGGTGCTGACCCATGCTGCCGACCACTCGAAACTCTGGATGGCGATCGCAGCCGGTCTGGCCGTCTCCGGCCGGCCGTCACTCCAGCGGGGAGCCGCCCGAGGAGTGGCCTCGCTGGCCGTCACCAGTCTCGTGACCAATCAGGGCGCCAAGCGGATTCGACGCCGTGCACGTCCTTCTCCGGGGCTCATTCCGGTCCCTCGTCGCGGACGTCGGCAACCGACGTCGAGCTCGTTTCCCTCCGGACACTCCGCCAGCGCCGCAGCCTTCGCGGTGGGGGTGGCTGTCGAGAGTCCGCCCGCAGGTCTGCTGCTGTCGGCGCTGGCCGGCCTCGTCGGACTCTCCCGCGTCGCGACCGGCGCCCACTACCCCGGTGATGTCGTGGTCGGGCTCGGAATCGGTGCCACGGTCGCGACACTGGGAACCCGGGTCGTACCCCCGATCACCCGCCCGTCGATATCTCTCGCCGACCCGACGGTCGTCGAGGCGGAGCCGCGCCCGGACGGCGCCGGTCTCGTCGTGGTCGTGAACCCTGCCTCGTCGGACGGACGGGGTCGTCGGGTTCTGGATGACATCCGGGACGCCCTTCCCGCGGTCGAGATCGTCGAGCTCGGCGAAGATGACGACGTCGCAACGGTATTCGCCGAAGCCGCGGCGCACGCGTCGATCCTCGGCGTCGCCGGCGGAGACGGCACGGCCGCCTGTGCGGCGCGCGCGGCCATCGACGCGGACCTGCCGCTCGCGGTGTTCCCGGCCGGTACCTTCAACCACTTCGCGCGCGACATCGGTTGTGGCACGGTCGAGGACACCGTCGGTGCCATCGCCACCGGTTCGGTGTCCCGGGTCGACGCGGTGTGGCTCAACGACTCCCGGCTGATCCTGAACACGGCGAGCATCGGCGCGTACCCGCATTTCGTGCGAATCAGGGAGCGTCTCCGGCATCGCATCAGCCGTCCGCTCGCCACCGCCACCGCGATCTTCCGGGTGATCCGCCAGGACGCCCACGTCTGCATCGAGGTCGACGGACGGATCCTCGACGTCTCCCTGTTCCTGATCGGCAACTCGATCTACCAGCCCACGGGATTCCTCCCCACGCGGCGCCTACGGCTCGACGACGGCCTGCTCGACGTCCGGATCCTGGAGACCGGTCACCGCTGGGCGACTCTGCGGCTCTTGGGATCTCTCGCTGCCGGCCGTCTCGAGCGCTCCCGGCTGTACCACGAGATGCAGGTCCCCGAATTCCGGTTCACCGCCGTCGGCGGCCCGGTGGCCGTGTCCCACGACGGTGAGGTCGAGGACAGCTTCACCGACGCCCACTTTCGTGTGGACTACCGCAGACTCAAGGTGTACGTCCCGTGCGCCGATGATCCGACGGTCCCCCAAAGCCGCTGACACAGACAAAAAGACGACGCCCCACCCTGGAGGTGGGGCGTCGTCTGTACTGGTTCTTGCGAGCGCTCAGTGCTTCTCGGGACCGACGTGGTACTCGAAGACGAGACCGGCGGCAGCACCCATGATCGCCACGGCCGCGAAGATCGCGAGCCACCAGTTGCCGGAGGCGAAGCCGACGGCGAAGGTGGAGGCGCCGAGGGCGATCAGGATGGGCCACCAGGAATGCGGGCTGAAGAAGCCCAGCTCGCCGGCGCCGTCCTCGATCTCGGCATCTTCGTAGTCCTCGGGGCGGATCTCGACGCGCCGCGACACGAACCGGAAGAACGTGCCGGCGATGAGCGTCAGGCCCGCTGCGAAGAACAGGCCGACGACGCCGACCCACTCGATGCCCTTGCTGGTGAACGCGGTGAAGAGGGTGTACGCGACACCGGTCAGCGCGAAGAAGGCTGTCAACATCTCGAAGAGTCGGGCTTCGATCTTCATCGTCAGCTCTCCTTCTTGGTGCAGTTGGCGAGGGTCGGGTCATCCGGGTTGCCGGATGCGGTCACCGAACCGTCGGACTTGCGGCGGCTGTCGAAGGGAACCGTGGTGACGGCTTCCGGAGCCTGGCAGATCGACGCGAGCGCCTCGGCGTTGGTGGCCTCGGGGTTCGACTGACGGAAACGGATGTAGCTGTCGAAGTCCTCGGGAGAGACCGCGCGGACCTCGAAGTTCATCATCGAGTGGTAGGTGCCGCACATCTCGGCGCAGCGACCGACGAATGCTCCGGTCCGGTCGATCGAGCCGATCTGGAAGATCGGGTCGGTCGAGTTCTCCTTCGGGAACGGCATCACGTCGCGCTTGTACAGGAACTCCGGTACCCAGAACGAGTGGACGACGTCGGCCGAGGCGATGTTGAACTCGATGCGCTTGCCGGTCGGAAGCACCAGGACGGGGATCTCCGTCGACGATCCGAGGGTCTCGATCTTGTCGAACTTCAGGTAGTCGCGGATGTCGTCGTCACGGCCGCCGGCGGGGCCGGGCAGCTCGCCACCGTGCTCACCCTCGACCTCGGGCTCGGCGACGGCCTTGCCGGCCTGCTCCTGGACCTGGAACGGGTTACCCGCGGCCTCGAAGCCGTCGTAGGTCGATCCGTCGCTGAAGATGACCTTGTTGTAACCGAACTTCCAGTTCCACTGGAACGCCGTGACATCGACCACGACCTTGGAGTCGTCGTTCTTGCCCTCGACGTCGTTCTGCACGATCACGGTGAAGTAGAACAGCACCGCGATGATGACGAACGGGATGGCCGTATAGGTGAGCTCCAACGGGACGTTGTACGCCGTCTGACGCGGGAAGACGCCCTTCTTGGCGTCGTTCGCACGATGGAACGTGATCGTCCAGAAGATCAGGGCCCAGACCAGAATGCCCATCACGAGTGCGGCGATGACGGACCAGGTCCAGAGATCGACCATCTTCTTACCCTGGGGCGTGACGCCCTCGGGCCAACCGAAACGCATCGCCTCATTGGCGTCACATCCCGACATCAGCAGTGCGCCGAGTCCGAGAGCGACGACGATTCCCAGTCGCTTCATCGTCTGCGACGCGGATGAGACACGCCGCGCTCGGGGCCGTCCACCGTGTGCCAATTTCACGCCTTCCTGCTCGCTCACCGGCGCCCTCGCGCCGCAGTGAGTGCATGCCACATGACCTGCAAGGGCAAGTACCCGCCGTGGACACACGACGAGAGCCTTGCACCTAGTACTACGCAGCGTAGACCAACCGGGAGAAGCTTTCGTGATTGGGGTTTGATCCGGTCGTGTCCGAGCCCTCCAGGTCGGAATCCCGCTGGTGGCTCAGGCATACTCGGACGCGACCCGACGCCCGTCGGGACCTGTGCTCGCGACGAGATTGGGGAGAAGCCAACGTGTGTGGTCTGCTCGGCCTTCTGACTTCCGACCGGACGGCCGCCGAGGTCGTCGACGCGGTGGCGGTGGCCTCGCACTGCATGCGGCATCGCGGCCCCGACGAGCCCGGCACCTGGCACGACGAGAACATCGTCTTCGGCTTCAACCGCCTGTCGATCATCGACATCGAGCACTCCCACCAGCCGCTGCGCTGGGGCCCGCCGGAGAACCCGAACCGGTACGCCCTGGTCTTCAACGGCGAGATCTACAACTACCTGGAGATCCGCGCCGAGCTCACCAAGGACGAGGGTGCGATCTTCCGCACCGAGGGCGACGGCGAAGCCATCGTCGCAGCTTTTCACCACTGGGGTCCCGACGCCGTGCGCCGTCTCCGCGGCATGTTCGCGTTCGCCATCTGGGATACCGAGAATCGCTCGCTGTTCCTCGCGCGTGATCCGTTCGGCATCAAGCCGCTGTTCGTCGCGTCGGGTCCGGGCGGACTCGTCTTCGGCAGCGAGAAGAAGTCACTCCTCGAGCTCATCGAACGCGTGGGCCTGTCGAAGGACCTGGACCCGCGGGCCGTCGAGCACTACACCGTGCTGCAGTACGTCCCCGAACCCGAGACCATTCACGCGTCGATCCGCCGGCTCGAGTCGGGTTGCCACGCGACCGCCTCCCCCGGCGGCCCGCTGTCGATCCGCCGCTACTTCACGCCGCAGTTCGGCGTGAAGCCGTTCACCGACGCCACACGTCAGAAGCGCTACGACGAGATCGCCGACGTCCTGGCGGACTCGGTCGCCAAGCACATGCGTGCCGATGTGACCGTCGGCTCGTTCCTGTCTGGCGGCATCGACTCGACGGCCATCGCCGCGCTGGCGATCCGCCACAACCCCGACCTGATCACCTTCACCACCGGCTTCGAGCGCGAGGGCTATTCGGAGGTCGACGTCGCCGCCGAGTCGGCGGAGGCGATCGGCGCGAAGCACGTGGTGAAGGTCGTCGGACCGTCGGAGTTCATCGAGGCGCTGCCCTCGATCGTGTGGTACCTCGACGACCCGGTCGCCGACCCCGCCCTGGTCCCGCTCTACTTCGTCGCGGCCGAGGCACGCAAGCACGTCAAGGTCGTGCTGTCGGGTGAGGGCGCCGACGAACTGTTCGGCGGCTACACCATCTACAAGGAACCGCTCTCCCTCGCGGCGTTCGACCGTCTCCCCCGCCCGCTGCGCCGGGCGGCCGGCAAGATCTCCGACCGCATCCCGGAGGGCACCCGCGGCAAGAGCCTGCTGCACCGCGGTTCGCTCACCCTCGAGGAGCGCTACTACGGCAACGCCCGCAGCTTCGACGATGCGCGGCTCCGCGCGGTGCTGCGCGACTACCGCCCCGATTGGACCCACACCGACGTCACCGCCCCGATCTACGCGATGAGCGAGGGCTGGGACCCGGTGGCCCGCATGCAGCACCTCGATCTCTTCACGTGGCTGCGCGGCGACATCCTGGTGAAGGCCGACAAGATCACGATGGCCAACTCCCTCGAGCTCCGCGTTCCGTTCCTCGACCCCGAGGTCTTCGCGGTCGCCGAGCGCCTCCCCCACGACGAGAAGATCGCGCACGGCACCACCAAGTACGCCCTGCGCAAGGCGCTCGAGCAGATCGTCCCGGCGCACGTCTTGCACCGCAAGAAGCTCGGCTTCCCGGTCCCGATCCGCCATTGGCTCGCCGGCACCGAGATGTACGACTGGGCCCACGACACGATCGTCAAGAGCCAGACCGACCACATCTTCGACAAGAACGCGGTCATCGCGATGCTCAACGAGCACCGGGAAGGCGTGGTGGACAACAGCCGTCGTCTGTGGACGGTGCTGATCTTCATGATCTGGCACGGGATCTTCGTCGAGGGCACGATCGTGCCGGACATCGTCGACCACACGTACCCGGTCCGCCTCTAGTACCGCGCCTCGCCGAAAAGCGCCCCGGAGAACGCGTCAGTGGGCCAGTTTGAGGCCGACCACGCCACCGACGATCATCACCAGGCACAGCGCCTGAATCAGCGAAACGGGTTGCTCACCGGTCAACATCGCGTAGACGACGGTCAGCACCGCGCCGATGCCGACCCAGACCGCGTAGGCGGTACCCACCGGCAGGTCGCGCATCGCGTATGCCAGACCGGCCATGCTGATGGCGAGTGCCACGAAGAAGACCACGGACGGCGCGAGCTTGGTGAATCCCTCGGACTTGCCGAGCGCGGTGGCCCAGACGGCCTCGAAGACACCGGACAGCACCAGGATCAACCATGACATGACAGCCTCCCTGCGGGCCGTCTTGTCGCACACCGGGTACAGCACCCCTCGTCCGGGAGTCCAGTAGAACGGACTCTGCCTCCACGTTGGCACACCGTCGATCACGACGGCAATGTCAGACCGGTCACCGCCGGCGGAAACGACGAAAACGGGTGGCACAGGCCGAAGCCCGCGCCACCCGTTCCGAAAGAGGTTCTCAGAAGGCGGCTTTGATCTCCGCCGCGGCCTCGGCACCGTATGCACCCTCGATACGGGCGAGTGCGGACTCGATGTCCCAGGACCAGTCCTGCGTCGACACCGTCTCGAGCACCAGCACGGCGACCATCGAGCCGACCTGAGCGGCGCGCTCGAAGCCGAGCCCCTTGGACAGCGCGGACAGGAAGCCGGCGCGGAACCCGTCGCCGACGCCCGTCGGGTCGACCTTCTCGGTCTCCGGGACCACCCCGACGTGGATGCTCGTACCGTCGCGCTCGACGATCTCGACGCCGTCCTTGCCGAGGGTGGTGACGCGCACGCCGACCATCTCGGCGACCTGCGTCTCGGACAGGCCGGTCTTCTGGCGCAGCAGGCCCCACTCGTACTCGTTGGTGAACAGGTAGTCGGCACCTTCGATGAGCGTCCGGGCCTGTTCGCCGTCGAGGCGGGCGAGCTGCTGGCTGGGATCGGCGGCGAACGGGATACCGGCGGCACGGCAGGCCTCGGTGTGGCTGAGCATGCCCGCCGGGTCGTCGGCGCCGATCAGCACGAGTTCCGGCGTCCCGGTCTCGGCGATGACGTCGGCCAGCGAGATGTCGCGACTCTCACTCATGGCGCCCGCGTAGAACGTGGCGAGCTGCGCCATCGTCTCGTCGGTGGTGCACATGAAGCGAGCGGTGTGATGGGTCTCGGAGACCCGGACGCCACGGCAGTCGACGCCGTTGGACTCGAGCCACTTGCGGTAGTCGTGGAAGTCCGAGCCGACCGCGCCGACGAGCACGGGGTTACCGCCGAGCTGGCCCATGGCGTAGCAGATGTTGCCCCCGACGCCGCCGCGCCGGACGACGAGGTCCTCCACGAGGAAGCTGAGAGAGATGTGCTCGAGGTGATCGCCGAGCAGCTGCTCGGAGAACTTTCCGGGGAACTTCATCAGATGGTCGGTTGCGATGGAGCCGCATACAACGATTGCCACTGGCGTTCTCAGCCCTTCGGTTGGTTGGTCGGACAGCTGTCCACGCTACCCACTCCCCCGACACACGACACCGGCCGCATCCCGAATCGGGATACGGCCGGTGTCGGAAGACGTGTTCGACTCAGTTGAACGAGTCACCGCAGGCGCAGCTGCCGGTGGCGTTCGGGTTGTCGATGGTGAAGCCCTGCTTCTCGATGGTGTCGACGAAGTCGATGGTGGCGCCCTGGACGTAGGGAGCACTCATGCGGTCGACGGCCAGCGTGACGCCGCCGAAGTCCGAGGTGATGTCGCCGTCGAGGGTGCGATCGTCGAAGAAGAGCTGGTAGCGCAGACCAGCGCATCCACCCGGCTGCACGGCGATGCGCAGCGCGAGGTCGTCGCGACCTTCCTGCTCGAGCAGTGCCTTGGCCTTGGCGGCGGCTGCGTCGCTCAGGATGATGCCGGTGGCAGTGCTCGTTTCGTTCTGCACGGTCATTGATGCTCCTGTAGTGGTGTGGTCCCGGTGTGACGTGGTCCGATCACGTCGCGGAGCCCTCTGCCCGCGCATGATCGGGAAACACCCCGCTCGCCGGGAGGTCGACCGGTTGTGCCCGTGCGTACAACCGTACTCCTTCCAGGACTATTCCCGCCTATTCGGACCTGGTTTCCATGCGGCTCGTCGCACGCTCGTCGCCTGCCCGACCGGCAGGAGAAAATCACCTTGCGAAAGAGCCGGCAACCGCCTCCGCAAGCTTCACGAGCTGGTTCTCGGCGTCGCTCATCGCGACCTCGACCGAACCGGCGACGTCGACGATGGCGTGCGCACCCGCGATCCCGGCCTCCTCGACCTCGGCCGGGGACAGCGCGACCTGTCCCGCGAGTACCAGGGTCCGCGCGCCGGCACCCCCTGCGCCCGATGTCGACGCGGCGTGGTGCAGGGCCGATACGACCTTCCCGCGGAGTGTCTGGGCGTCGAACTTGCCCTCGCCGGTGATGACGAGGTCGGCGGCCGCGACGTCGTCGGTCAGGTCGGTGGCGTCGGCGACGACGGTCGCCCCGGACACGCGACCACCGCCCAGGGCGAGAAGCGCGGCGCCGAGCCCGCCCGCGGCACCCGCACCGGCGTCGGCGGTGATGTCCCGTCCGGCGAGCTCGTTCAGTGTGACCGACCACTCGGTGAGCCGCTTCTCGAGGAGTTCGACGGTCTCGGGGTCGGCGCCCTTCTGCGGCCCGAACACCGTGGCCGCACCCAGCGCACCGAGCAGCGGATTCTCCACATCCGAGGCCACGACGATCTCGACCCCGGTGAGTCGCTCGCGCGCCGCTTCCGGGCCGCCGAGGGCGTCGACGAGTCCCGCGCCGCCGTCGGTGGTGGAGCTGCCGCCGAGTCCGACGACGAGGCGTCGTGCGCCGCGCGCCAGGGCCGCCGCGACGAGTTCGCCGACACCGTGTGTGGTGGCGGCGACCGCGGTCCGCGGGGTCGGCCGGCCGCCCAGTTGATGAAGACCGCAGGCCTGGGCGCATTCGACGTATGCGGTCGACGACGCGGCGTCGAAGAGCCAGCGCGCGGTGACGCCCGCGCCGAGCGGACCGTGCACGTCCTCGGTGACGAGGGTGCCGAATCGCGAGGCCAGGACGTCGACGAACCCCGGACCGCCGTCGGATTGCGGTGCGCGGACGAGGGAGTCGTCGGGCCGGGCGGCCGCCCAGCCGCGGGAGATGGCGTTCGCGGCCACGACGGCGGACATGGTGTCGCCGAAGGAGTCCGGCGCGATCAGGATGCGCAAACGCCGACTTCCGTCCCGGGTCATGAGCACGAAGTATAGGAGCGCCGTGGCCACCCGGCAGGGTGACCGATTCGGGCGCCCGCGAGGGTCCACCGAAAAGCGACGACCACGCGTTTCGACCGCGACCACGATCACCTACCCTCGTAGGCGTGAAGCTGCCATGGAAGAAGGACGAGACGTCGGAGGAATCCGGCGAGAGCACGGTGACCACGTACGCCGCCGACGACGCGGCCACCGAGGACTCCGCGCCGGCCAAGGGCAGCAAGACCACCCCCGGAAAGGGCCGCCCGACCCCCAAGCGTCGTGAGGCCGAGAAGCGCCGTGGGCCCGTCGCGCCGCCGCCGACCACCCGGTCCGAGGCCCGCGCGCGCAAGAAGGAACTGAAGAACACGCTCTCCAAGGACGAGAAGAAGCAGCTCGCCGCGGAGCGCCGCGCCAAGCGCCTCGAGCAGCGCGAGCGGATGATGGAGGGCGACGAGGCCTACCTCATGCCTCGCGACAAGGGCCCGGTCCGTCGTTACACCCGCGACATCGTCGACGCGCGCCGCAACTTCGCAGGCCTGTTCATGCCGTTCGCGATCCTGCTGATCGTGCTGATGTTCATGGTTCCGCAGGCAGCCGCGCTCACCAACCTGATCCTCGTCGCCTTCGTCGTCCTGATGGCCGTCGACGGCTTCATCCTGGGCCGTCTGGTGAATCGCCGTGTGGCCGAACGCTATCCCGACTCGCAGGACGGCGGTTTCAAGCTCGGCTGGTACGCGTTCACCCGTGCGATGCAGCTCCGGAAGATGCGTGCGCCCAAGCCCTCGGTGTCGCGCGGCGACGAAGTCTGATCGATGGCCGATCGCGCTACGCGCACACTCGTCCTGGGCGGTGTGCGTTCGGGTAAATCCGCCCACGGCGAGTCGCTGCTCCGCGCGCATCAGCAGATCCGGTACCTGGCCACCGGTCCGGTGACCACGTCCGACGCCGAGTGGACGGCGCGGGTCAACACGCACAGGCAGCGTCGGGACGCCCGCTACACGACAATCGAGACCACCGACCTCGCCGAGGCCCTCCGCGCGGCACCCGACATCCCGGCCCTGGTCGACGACCTCGGCAGCTGGCTCACCGCGCGGATCGACGCCGTCGACGGCTGGGAATCGGGTTCGGGGATCGACCTCGACGCCGACATCACCGAACTCTGCGACTCGCTGCGGGCGATGAACGCCGACGTGGTGCTGATCAGTTCCGAGGTCGGGCTCTCGCTGGTTCCCCCGACGCCGGCGGGCCGGTTGTTCCAGGACCTGCTGGGCACTCTGAACTCGGCGGTGGCACAGGCGTGCGACCGGGTGTCTCTCGTGGTCGCCGGCCGCGTACTCGACCTGCCCGCCGACCCGTCTGCCGAAGACCACACCGGTGCAACGGTTTCCGCGGCACCCGCACCCGCCGTCGCGCCGGTCCCGACGGCACCGGTGGCGACTCCCGCCCCGGTCACGCCCGGACCTGTCGACGAGCCCACACCCGTCACGACCGCCGCCGAGCTCCCCGATCCCACCGACGCCGAGGTCTTCGGACCGATCACGCCCCCGAGCGAGGCGGTCGCCTTCGAGGCCCGCGAGCGCCAGAAGACGCTGACCAAGCCGCCGGGTTCGCTGGGACGCCTCGAGGAGATCGGGGTCTGGATCTCCGCGTGCCAGGGGCAGTGCCCGCCCGCGCCGATCACCTCGCCGAGCGTCGCCGTCTTCGCCGGCGATCACGGCGTCGCGCGCGGCGGTGTGTCGGCGTTCCCGCCCGAGGTCACCGCGCAGATGGTCGCCAACATCTCCTCGGGTGGCGCCGCGGTCAACGTGATGGCCGCTCGTGTCGGAGCCACGGTGATGGTCGTGGACATGTCCGTCGACGCCGACACATCTCCCCATCTCTCGACGTTCAAAGTCCGCCGCAGCAGCGAGGATCTACGCACCACCGACTCGATCACCCTCGCCGAGGCCCGCGCGGCGCTGGCCGCCGGCCGGGCGATCGCCGATCGGCTCATCGACTCCGGCAGCGACCTGCTGATCGCCGGCGAGATGGGCATCGGCAACACCACCCCGGCAACCGTCCTGATCGGTGCGCTCACGCGACGCGAGCCGGTCGAGATCGTCGGGCGCGGAACAGGTGTCGACGACCACGGCTGGATGCGGAAGACCGCCGCGATCCGCGACGGCATGCGCCGGGCCCGCAAGGTCGTGCACGACCCGCTCGCCCTCCTCGCCGCCGTCGGTGGCGCCGACCTGACGGCCACCGCGGGTTTCCTCGCGCAGGCCGCGCTCCGGCGCACGCCCGTCATCCTCGACGGCGTCGTGATCACCGCGGCCGCGATGGTCGCCAACGAACTCGCACCCGGCGCCATGCGCTGGTGGATCGCCGGGCACCGCTCGGTGGAGCCCGCGCATCAGATCGCGCTCGATCACCTCGATCTCGAACCGGTCCTCGACCTGTCGATGCGCCTCGGCGAGGGCAGTGGCGCGGTCCTGGCGCTGCCGGTCGTGCAGTCGGCCGCCGACATCCTCATCTCGATGGCGACCTTCGCCGAGGCCGGGGTGACCGACCGCGACGACGCGGCCGTTCCCGAAGCCGCCGAGTCGTCCTGACACCCACGACATGTCCGGTCGCGCGATGACGTCGCCGCTGCGGGCGGTCCGGACCGCGTTGAGCTGGATGACCGTCCTCCCCGTCGGTACGGGGGCCGATGCGGAGGAGACACCGGATCGCGCGGTGGGCGGTGCGGTGATGTCCGCACTCCCCGTCGTCGGCATCGTGGTGGGTGCCGCAGCGGCGGCCCTCGCGTTCGGGGTGTCGTTCACCGACCTCCCCACCGCACTCATCGGCGCTCTCGTCGTCGTCCTGACCGCGGCGCTCACGCGGGGAATGCATCTCGACGGCCTGGCCGACACCGCCGACGGACTCGGTTGTTACGGACCGCCGGAGCGGATCGCCGAGGTCATGCGCAGCGGCACGGTCGGTCCGTTCGGCGTCGCGACCCTGGTGCTCACACTGGGCGTACAGGCCGCCGGGTCGACCGGCCTCGTCAGCGAATCCCGTTGGTACGAGCTCGCTTTCGCCATTGCCCTGGGACGGCTGGGAGCTGTGGTCGGTACCCGGCGATCGATCTCCCCGGCTCATCCGAACGGCTTCGGCGCCCTCGTCGCCGGCACGCAGCGGTTGTCGATCTCGGTGTGGGGTCTTCTCGCCGCCGTAGCCACGGTCCCGATCGGATTGCGCGACAATGGATTCGACGCCGCCGCGGTGGTACAGGCGCTCGTCGTCGTTCTCGCGGTCGTGGTGTTCGCGTGGGTCTTCACGCGGCACTGCGCGCGACGCATGGGCGGTCTCAACGGCGACGTGCTGGGGGCGACCATCGAACTCGGTGTCGCCCTCGCCCTCGTCGGCCTGCTCATCTGAATCGCCGCCCAGAATGGTTCTGGCGCCACGATCAGCGGATCGTGGCGCCAGAAACGTCTGTGCTGCGGTCGGACTCAGGCCCGGTACAGCTCCGTCATCCACCCGTGGGTATCGGCGAAGGTGCCGCGCTGGATGCCCGTGAGGGTGTCGCGGAGGGCCTGGGTGACCTCACCGGTCTGACCGTTGTTGATCGTGTAGTCCTCGCCCACACCCTTGACGTGACCGACCGGGGTGATCACCGCGGCGGTGCCACAGGCGAAGACCTCGGTGATGTCTCCCGAGGCGACACCCTTGCGGAGCTCCTCGGTGGTGATCTTGCGCTCCTCGACCGCGAAACCGGCGTCGGTGGCCAGCGTCAGCAGCGACGAGCGGGTGATGCCGGGGAGAAGCGAACCCGAGAGTTCCGGGGTCACGAGGCGGGCGTCGGCGCCGGAGCCGAACACGAAGAACAGGTTCATGCCGCCCATCTCCTCGATGTAGCGGCGTTCGATGGCGTCGAGCCACACGACCTGGTCGCAACCCTGCTCGGTGGCCTGACGCTGCGCCAGGAAGGCCGCGGCGTAGTTGCCGCCGCACTTGGCGAAGCCGGTGCCACCGGGCGCGGCGCGCACGTACTCGGTGGACAGCCACACGCTGACGGGCTTGATGCCGCCCGAGAAGTAGGCGCCGGCCGGCGAGGCGATGACGGAGTAGATGTACTGCGACGACGGCGCATTGACGCCGAGGCCCGCCTGCGAGGCGAACATGAAGGGCCGCAGGTACAGCGCCTCCTCACCGCCTGACGGCGGAACCCACGCGTTGTCGGCGTCGAGCAGCGCCTTGAGCGACTCGATGAAGTCCTCGACCGGGAGCGCCGGCATGGCGAGACGCTCGGCGCTGCGCTGCATCCGCTCCGCGTTGGCCTCCGGGCGGAAGGCGGCGATCGACCCGTTGGGCTGACGGTAGGCCTTGAGACCTTCGAAGACCTCTTGACCGTAGTGCAGCACCATCGCCGAGGGATCGAGGGCGATCGGTCCGTACGGCCGTACCTGCGCGTTGTGCCAACCCTTGTCCGCGTCGTAGTCCACCATCACCATGTTGTCGGTGAAGTAGCGGCCGAATCCCGGGGCGGTGAGAATCTCCGCCCGACGGTTCTCCGACACCGGATGGGGATGCTCGGTACGGTTGAACTCCAAGGTCATGCGGCCCATGGTACCGCTGGCCGCAAAAGCATTTCCGCGCCCGTCCGATGCGTGCGAGGCGGGCCCATGGACCTGCGGCACACCGCGGTCACACGTGCGAGGGCACGAACGGCGGGATGACGACCTCGCAGGCGAGATCCCGTCCGCGCACGTCGACGACCACCTGATCGCCCTTCTTGACGCCCGAGGCGGTATCCAGCAGCGCGAGCGCGATTCCCTGCTTGAGGGTCGGCGAGAACGTCCCGGAGGTGCACACCCCGATCCGGGTGTCCCCGAGCTTGACCGCGCAGTCGGCGCGCGGCACACCACGGCCGGTCGCCTTCAGTCCGTAGAGACGACGCGCCGGGCCCGCCTCCTTCTCGGCGAGCAGGGCGTCGCGGCCGAAGAACGACGGCTTGTCCCAGCCGACCGCCCAGCTCGACCGCGCCTCCACCGGGGTGATCTCCGAGTTGAGTTCGTGACCGTGCAGGGCGTAACCCATCTCGGTGCGCAGGGTGTCGCGGGCACCCAGGCCGGCGGCCTTCCCACCCGCCGCGGTGATCGCCTCGAGCAGCACGTCGAAGACGGCGCCGGCGTCGTCCCAGCGGGGCAGGATCTCGTAACCGCGTTCGCCGGTGTATCCGGTGCGGCACACGCGGACCGGCTTGTCGCCGTCGGCGGTGGACAGCTCGGCATCGGCGAATGCCATGTACTCCATGTCGGCGGGCAGGCCGAGTCCGGTGAGGACCTCCGGCGAGCGCGGCCCCTGCACGGCGAGGACCGCGAAGTCGCGGTGCTGGTCGGTGATCGAGATCCCCTCCGGCGCCACGGCCGTCATCTGCGCGACGACGGCCGCGGTGTTCGCCGCGTTGGGGACCAGGAACACCTCGTCATCGCTCACCAGATAGGTGATGAGGTCGTCGACGACACCACCGGATTCGTTGCAGCACAGCGTGTACTGCGCCTTCCCGGGACCGATCTTGCCGAGATCGTTGGTGAGGGTCGAGTTCACGAACGCGGCGGCGCCGGGACCCGACACCAGCGCCTTGCCGAGGTGGCTGACGTCGAAGATCGCCACCGACTCACGGACCGCGGTGTGCTCGGCGACGGTGCCCGCATAAGCAACCGGCATGTTCCAGCCGCCGAACTCGGCGAAACTCGCACCGAGTGCTGCGTGACGGTCGGCGATGGGCCCGGCGAGGAGTTCACTCATGGCCCATACGGTATCGGGCCGCACCCGCCGGGCGGGCCGGTCCCGCGGTCACCGTCGACATCCGGCGCGCTGTGGCAGAGTTGAGCGGATGAGCAAGAACGACACCGTCGACCGCGTACGCGGCCCCGAATTCGACCTGTCCACCTCGATCGGCAAGGGCGACACCGCCCTGGTCATCGGCCTGATCAGTGCGCCGGACGGCGACGAGAAGGCCGACGGCAAGGGTGAATCCACCGCCGAACCGACGCTCGCCATCGGCGACGGCGTGCTCGACGACGCCCAGGCCGCGACGATCACCGCCGCACTGACGGCCCTCGGCGCCACTGGTAAGCACGGCGAGGTCACCCGCCTCGCGGCACCCGAGGCGCTGCCCGTCGACCTCGTCGTCGCGGTCGGTCTCGGCGACGCCGACAACCTCGACGACGCCGACCAGGTTCGTCAGGCTGCCGGCATCGTCGCCCGCGAACTCGACGGCCTCGAGTCGGTGGCGACCACCCTCTCGTCGGTCGACCTCGCCGCCGCCGCCGAGGGCCTGTTCCTCGGCGCGTACCGGTTCGACGAGTTCCGCTCCGAGTCGTCGAAGCCGAAGAAGACACCGCCGCAACACATCACACTGCTGGTGGAGTCGAAGTCCAAGGAGGCCAAGGCTGACCTCGACCGCGCGATCGCGGTCGCGGACTCCGTCGCCATCGCCCGCGACTTCGTCAACACCCCGCCGAGCCACCTGTTCCCCGAGGAGTTCGCGGCCCGCGCCCGCACGCTCGGCTCGAAGGCCGGCCTGAAGGTCGAGATCCTCGACGACAAGGAACTCGAGGCCCAGGGTTACGGCGGCATCATCGGCGTCGGCAAGGGCTCCTCACGTCTCCCCCGCCTGGTGCGCCTGACCCACACGGGCAAGAAGGCGACCAAGAAGGTCGCCCTCGTCGGCAAGGGCATCACCTTCGACACCGGCGGCATCTCCATCAAGCCGGCCGCGAACATGGACCAGATGACCTCGGACATGGGCGGTGCAGCCGCGGTCATCGCCGCGACCATCCTGGCCGCCCGGCTCGACCTCGACGTCTCGGTCACCGCGACCGTGCCGATGGCCGAGAACATGCCGTCGTCGACGGCCCAGCGTCCCGGCGACGTGCTGACCCAGTACGGCGGACGGACGGTCGAGGTCCTCAACACCGACGCCGAGGGCCGGCTGATCCTCGCCGACGCGATCGTGCGCGCGGCCGAGGACGACCCCGACTACCTCATCGACACCGCGACCCTGACCGGCGCGCAGATGGTCGCGCTCGGCACCCGCACCCCGGGTGTCATGGGCACCGACGAGTTCCGCGACCGCGTCGCCGCCCGGTCGGCCGACGTCGGCGAGAACGCATGGGCGATGCCGCTGCCCGCCGAGCTGCGCGCGGACCTCAAGTCCCGGGTCGCAGATCTCGCCAACGTCACCCCGCACCGCTGGGGCGGCATGCTCGCCGCGGGCATCTTCCTCAAGGAGTTCGTCCCGGAGGACGTGCAGTGGGCCCACATCGACATCGCCGGACCGGCGTTCAACACCGGCGGACCGTGGGGCTACACCACCAAGGGCGGCACGGGCGTACCCGTCCGCACCATCGCGGCAGTCCTCGAGGACATCGCAACCAACGGCTGAGATGTCATGCCGTCGCCGGTTGAGAATCGTTACCCGCGAGTACGAGCCGAATCCGGTCGGCGGAGCGGCGTACGGGTAGGGTGATCCGCGGGGATGAGTGGCTGACCCGCCACCCATCTCGGCGGTCCCCTGACCGCTTCCCACCCCCGTGCCCACGGAGCACACACCGACGGGCCACCCCCTACAGACCACCACGTCGAGTTCAGGAGTTCACAACGATGGCCTTCTCCGTCCAGATGCCCGCCCTTGGTGAAAGTGTCACCGAGGGGACAGTCACCCGGTGGCTGAAGGAGGAGGGCGACACCGTTGAGGCCGACGAGCCCTTGCTCGAGGTGTCGACCGACAAGGTCGACACGGAGATCCCGGCCCCGACGTCGGGCGTGCTGACGAAGATCATCGCCCAGGAGGACGACGTCGTCGAGGTCGGTGGCGAACTCGCACTGATCGGCGACGCCGACGATTCCGGTTCCGACGATTCCGGCTCGGACGATTCGGCCGGGGGCGACGAGCCCACCGAGGCCGCTCCGGAGCCCGAGCCCGAGGAGGCGGCCGAGGAGCCGTCCACCGAAGAAGAGGCACCCGCCGAGAAGCCCACCGCCGATACCGGTTCCGGTTCGGCCGAGGGCACCGACGTCCTCATGCCGGAGCTCGGCGAGTCCGTCACCGAGGGCACGGTGACCAACTGGCTCAAGGCCGTCGGTGACGAGGTCGCCGCGGACGAACCGCTGCTCGAGGTCTCCACCGACAAGGTCGACACCGAGATCCCCTCGCCGGTTGCCGGCACCCTGCTCGAGATCCTCGCCCAGGAGGACGACGTCGTCGAGGTCGGCGGCAAGCTGGCCGTCATCGGTGACGCCTCGGCCGCGCCGGCCGAGAAGGAGTCGGAGCCCGAGCCGGAGCCCGAGCCCGAGCCGGAGGCCAAGGAAGAACCGAAGGAAGAGCCCGAGCCGGAACCGGAGCCCGAGCCCGAGCCCAAGGAAGAGCCGAAGGCCGAGGCCCCGGCGAAGTCGAACCCGCCGACCGTCGAGTCGACGCCGTACGTGACCCCGCTGGTGCGCAAGCTGGCCGCGGAGAACAACATCGACCTGAACTCGATCAAGGGCACCGGCGTCGGTGGCCGCATCCGCAAGCAGGACGTGCTGGCCGCGGCCGAGGCCGCCGAGAAGCCGGCCGCCGCCCCGGAGCAGAAGGCAGAGCCGGCCGCCGCCGCATCTTCTTCGTCGTCGTCGGCATCGCCGGAGATCCGTCCGGAGCTCGCCGAGTTGCGCGGGACCACCCAGAAGATCAACCGGATCCGCCAGATCACCGCCAAGAAGACCCGCGAGTCGCTGCAGCAGTCCGCTCAGCTCACGCAGGTGTTCGAGGTCGACATGAGCAAGATCGTCAGCCTGCGCAAGGCGGCCAAGGAAAACTTCAAGGCGTCCGAGGGTGTCAACCTGACCTTCCTGCCGTTCATCGCCAAGGCGGTCGTCGAGGCTCTGAAGGCGCACCCGAACGTCAACGCGTCGATCGACGAGGACGCCAAGGAGATCACCTACTACGACAAGGTGCACCTCGGCATCGCCGTCGACACCCCACAGGGTCTGCTGTCGCCGGTCATCCACAACGCCGACGACCTGTCGGTGGCCGGCCTCGCCCGCGCCATCGCCGACATCGCCGCGCGTGCACGCTCCAACGGCCTCAAGCCCGACGAGCTCGCCGGCGGCACCTTCACCATCACCAACATCGGTAGCCAGGGCGCCCTGTTCGACACCCCGATCCTGGTCCCGCCGCAGGCGGCGATGCTGGGTACCGGTGCGATCGTCAAGCGTCCGGTCGTCATCACCGACGAGGACGGTTCGGAGTCGATCGCGGTGCGGTCGATGTCGTACCTGCCGCTGACCTACGATCACCGCCTCATCGACGGCGCCGACGCGGGCCGCTTCCTCACCACCGTGAAGAAGCGCCTCGAAGAGGCCTCGTTCGCCGCGGACCTGGGCCTCTAGGCACCCGACGACGTCGAGGCGTTCGATGCGTATAGCCGTCGCAGGATCACAGGGCCTCATCGGGAACGCCCTGGTCAACTCGCTGCGCGCGGCGGGCCACACGGTCATCCGTCTGGTCCGCCGCGAGGCGCTCGCCGACGACGAGTTCAGCTGGGATCCCGAGACCATCGGGATGCCGCCGGAGAGCCTCGAGGGCGTCGATGCGGTGGTCTCGCTCGGCGGGGTCGGCGTCGGTAACGGCCGGTGGACCGGCCGATTCAAGCAGGAGCTGCGCGACTCCCGCATCACTCCGACCGAGGTGCTCGCCGAGGCCGTGCGCGATCTCGGCATCCCGACCTTCATCAGCGCCAGCGCCACCGGCTTCTACGGCGACACCGGAACCCGGGCCGCGGTCGAAACCGACGGTCCCGGTAAGGGTTTCCTCGCCGAGCTGGTCGTCGACTGGGAGAAGGCCGCGACCACCAACGCCGGCCCCGACACCCGCGTCGTCCTGCTCCGGACCGCGCCGGTCCTCAGCTCGCAGGGCGGTCTGCTCGGCAAGCTCCGCCCGCTGTTCAAGCTCGGGCTCGGCGGTCCGATCGGCAACGGCAAGCAGTACTTCTCCTGGATCAGCCTCATCGACGAGGTGCGGGCGATCGAGTTCCTCCTCGACTCCCCCGACATCGCCGGCCCGGTCAACCTGAGTGCTCCCGGATCGCTGCCCTTCGGCGAGTTCTGCAAGGCACTCGGCAAGGCCGTGCACCGCCCCGCCGTGATGCAGGTGCCCGAGTTCGTGGCACGCCGCGTCGGCGGCGAGATGGCCGAGGAAATGATTCTGTTCAGTCAACGCGTTGAACCCCGCGTGCTCACCGACCACGGATTCACGTTCAACCACCCCGAAATCCGCGAGGCCCTGACCTACGCGACGAAGCCGGCATCATGACCCATCGTTCCGTCCGCGCCGACTCGGCACCTGTCGAGGTCCGGCGCCTGGGCACCGTCGACTACCGCGACGCCTACGACATGCAGCACCGGCTCGCGACCGAGCGCGCCGACGGCACGCTCGACCACGACGTCCTACTCCTGCTCGAACACCCGTCGACCTACACCGCGGGCAAACGCACCGAGGACGCCGATCGCCCCACCAACGGCGCACCCGTCATCGACGTCGACCGCGGCGGCCGCATCACCTGGCACGGACCGGGACAGCTCGTCGGCTACCCGATCGTGAAGCTCGCCGAACCGCTCGACGTCGTCGAGTACGTGCGACGCCTCGAAAGTGCTCTCATCTCCGTGTGCGCGGACCTCGGCGTCACCACCGGTCGCGTCGAGGGACGCTCGGGCGTGTGGATCGACGACGACGCGGGTGAACGAAAGCTCGGCCAGATCGGCATCCGCGTCGCGCGCGGCGTCGCGCTGCACGGGTTCGCCCTCAACATCGACCCCGACATGTCGGCCTTCGAGGCCATCGTGCCGTGCGGGATCGCCGACGCCGGCGTCACCTCGCTGTCCCGTGAACTGGCACAACCGATCTCGGTGGCCTCCCTGCTCGACACCGTCGCGGCCGCCGTGCTCGACGCCCTGGACACCCCGCGGGAGGCCGCTCCGACGGCCTCCGAGAGGCCCACGACGGCGAGCGTAGGATCGGTTCGGTGACCGCGTCCCCCCTCACCCCCGGACCCGGTGCCCCCGACGCCACACCCCCGGCCTCGGCTACCGCACCGAAGACCACCGCTCCCGCTTCGCCCGCTCCCGAGGGCCGCAAACTGCTGCGCCTGGAGGTGCGTAACGCGCAGACCCCGATCGAGCGCAAGCCCAGCTGGATCAAGACCCGCGCGACGATGGGCCCGGAGTTCACCGAACTCAAGGGACTCGTCAAGCGCGAGGGCCTACACACCGTCTGCGAGGAGGCGGGCTGCCCCAACATCTACGAATGCTGGGAAGACCGCGAGGCCACCTTCCTCATCGGCGGCGAGCAGTGCACCCGACGCTGCGACTTCTGCCAGATCGACACCGGCAAGCCCGCCGCACTCGACCGTGACGAGCCGCGGCGCGTCGCCGAGAGCGTCCAGGCCATGGGTCTGCGCTACTCGACGATCACCGGAGTCGCCCGCGACGACCTGCCCGACGAGGGTGCGTGGCTCTACGCCGAGACCGTCCGCGCCATCCACCGCCTCAACCCCGGTACCGGCGTCGAGAACCTGATCCCGGATTTCCACGCCAAGCCCGACCTGCTGGCCGAGGTCTTCGATGCCCGGCCGGAGGTGCTCGCCCACAACCTCGAGACGGTGCCCCGCATCTTCAAGCGCATCCGTCCGGCGTTCCGGTACGAGCGCTCCCTCGAGGTCATCACCGCCGCTCGCGATTTCGGCCTGGTGACGAAGTCGAACCTGATCCTCGGCATGGGCGAGACCCCCGAAGAGGTGCAGTCGGCCATCATCGACCTGCACGAGGCCGGTTGCGACATCTTGACGATCACCCAGTACCTGCGTCCCTCGCCGCGGCACCATCCCGTCGAGCGGTGGGTCAAGCCGGAGGAGTTCGTCGACCACTCCGAGTTCGCCCAGGAGATCGGCTTCGCCGGAGTCATGGCCGGACCGCTGGTGCGGTCGTCCTATCGCGCCGGCCGCCTGTACGCGCAGGCCATGGCCCATCACGGCCGCGAGATCTCGCCCGCCCTGGCACACCTCGCTGCCGAGGGTTCCGCCAGCCAGGAGGCGTCCAGCCTGATGGCTCGCCTCGCGCGCTGACCGCATCCGCACCCCGCCTGCCGACCATGCGGCAGGTCACCTGACGACCGGACGTAAACTGGCCGTATGGCAAAGGCGCAGTCCGTGAGCAAGGAAGCAAAGGCCGCTAAGAAGCAGGCCCGCAAGGCTGCATCGAAGGAACGGCGCCAGCAGTTGTGGCAGGCGTTCCAGATGCAGCGCAAGGAAGACAAGCGACTCATCCCCTACATGGTGGGTGTGATCGTGCTGTCCATCGCCGTGTTCACCGCGCTCGGCTTCCTGCTGGGCTCGCCATGGCTGCTGATCCCGCTCGGCCTCGTGCTGGGTGTGCTCGGTGCGTTCATCCTGTTCGGCCGTCGTGTGCAGAAGAACGTCTACACCAAGGCCGAGGGCCAGCCCGGTGCCGCCGGATGGGCGCTGGGCAACATGCGCGGCCAGTGGCGCGTCGCGCAGGCCGTCTCGGGCACCTCGCACCTCGACGCCGTGCACCGGGTCATCGGCAAGCCGGGCGTGATCCTCGTCGGTGAGGGCTCCCCGACCCGCGTGAAGTCCCTGCTGAACCAGGAGAAGAAGAAGGCCGCCCGCGTCGTCGGCGACACCCCGATCTACGAGATCATGGTCGGCAACGACGACGGCCAGGTCCCGCTGTCCAAGCTCGAGCGTCACATCAACAAGCTGCCCAGCAACATCGACCGCAAGCGCATGGAAACCCTCGAGGGCCGTCTCGCCGCGCTCAGCAGCAAGGCTCCCGGTCCCGGTATGCCCAAGGGCCCGCTGCCCGGCAACGCGAAGATGAAGAGCATGCAGCGCACCGCGCGTCGTCGCGGCTGATTCGCAAACCCACCCTTGTTCCGTAAAGCCACCGCCCGCACGGGCGGTGGCTTTACGGATTCGTGGTGGGTTTACCGAACGCTCAGCGCGTCCGGACGATCGCCGTGCCCGTCGCGCGGTCGTGCAGGGCGCGGCCGTTGTAGTCGTTGATCAGGGCCGGCACCAGGAACACCATCAGCAACTGGCGGAAGAAGGCCCGCACGATGCCGACGGACGCGGGGCTCTCCTTGCCGGCGGCTTCGGCGGCGTTGCGCTCGGGCCCGAAGTCGACACGGGCCACGCGCATCCCGACGACGAACTGGCCGGGGGTGAAGCCGAACAGCGAGACCGCGAAGATTCCCATCACGAACCAGATGCCGAGCTGGGTGGTGCCCAGGACCGACGACTCGAATCCGACGAACAGGATCGCGAGCCCACCGGCGATCAGCCAGTCGACGAGCAGGCCTGCCACGCGCGGCCACCCGGTGGCCAGCGAGCCGGGTCCGGACGCGGGCAGACCGAGGTCCTGACCGCGGAAATCGTTGTCGACGCCGTCGCCGGGACCGATCTGCGGTCCCGACAGCCAGGAACCGGTTACTCGTCCCATCGTGATGACTCCTCTCGCGACCGTGGCTCGCCGTCGACGACCACGGCGTTCGTTGGGTCCATCGTAGTCGGGGCCGTTACCCCTACCGCCCGCCCCGGTGCCCGCAGCGGGCTAGGGTGGGATCCGCCGAGTGCGTTCACCGAGGTATGAGCCGTGTGTTGCCAAGAACACCGGTGTGTAACACGGGGGAAACACGGACTTGACGCCTGGGCAACTTCGCCTCCATACGGTTGCCGCTGAGATCCGCTGCTGTTTCTCGGCGGCGGATGTGTGTGGCGTGTCAGTACCACTGACCACCCGATCACGAAGGAGTCACCGCACGGTGTACAGCAGTAAAGAAGAACTACTCGAGGGCATCAAGAAGGAAGGTGTCGAGTACGTCGACATCCGATTCTGCGACCTGCCCGGTGTCATGCAGCACTTCTCGATCCCCGCTTCGGCGTTCGACGAGAGCGTGTTCGAGGACGGTCTGGCATTCGACGGTTCGTCGGTGCGCGGCTTCCAGTCGATCAACGAGTCGGACATGATGCTGCTGCCCGACCCGGCCACCGCGCGGATCGATCCTTTCCGCAAGGCGAAGACGATGAACATCAGCTTCTTCGTCCACGACCCGTTCACCCGTGAGGCCTACAGCCGCGACCCGCGTAACGTCGCGCGCAAGGCCGAGGACTACCTGGCCTCGACCGGCATCGCCGACACCTGCTTCTTCGGCGCCGAGGCCGAGTTCTACATCTTCGACTCGGTGTCCTTCGGCTCGGAGATGAACGGCACCTTCTACGAGATCGAGTCGGAGTCGGGCTGGTGGAACACCGCCTCGCCGAGCGATCCCGACGGCAGCCCCAACCTGGGCTACAAGGTCCGCCCCAAGGGTGGCTACTTCCCGGTTGCTCCATACGACCACTACGTCGACCTGCGCGACGAGATGTCGACCAACCTGCAGAACTCGGGCTTCGAGCTCGAGCGCGGCCACCACGAGGTCGGCACTGCAGGTCAGGCGGAGATCAACTACAAGTTCAACACGCTGCTCCACGCGGCCGATGACGTGCAGCTGTTCAAGTACATCATCAAGAACACCGCATGGCAGAACGGCAAGTCGGTCACCTTCATGCCGAAGCCGCTCTTCGGTGACAACGGCTCGGGCATGCACGCCCACCAGTCGCTGTGGAAGGACGGCAAGCCCCTGTTCCACGACGAGGCCGGCTACGCAGGCCTGTCGGATCTGGCTCGCTACTACATCGGCGGCATCCTGCACCACGCCCCGTCGCTGCTGGCGTTCACCAACCCGACGGTCAACTCCTACAAGCGTCTGGTCCCGGGCTACGAGGCCCCGATCAACCTGGTCTACAGCCAGCGCAACCGTTCGGCCTGTGTGCGTATCCCGATCACCGGCAACAACCCGAAGGCCAAGCGCCTCGAGTTCCGTTGCCCGGACAGCTCGGGCAACCCGTACCTGGCGTTCGCCGCGATGATGATGGCCGGCCTGGACGGCATCAAGAACAAGATCGAGCCGCACGAGCCGGTCGACAAGGACCTCTACGAGCTCCCGCCGGAGGAGGCCAAGTCGATCCCGCAGGCGCCGACCTCGCTCGCCGCTGTCATCGACCGCCTCGAAGAGGATCACGAGTACCTCACCGCCGGTGGCGTGTTCACCGAGGACCTCATCGAGACCTGGATCGCGCTGAAGCGTGAGAACGAGATCGAGCCGGTGCAGATCCGTCCGCACCCGTACGAGTTCTCGCTGTACTACGACTGCTGATCCAAGCACTCTGTTACGACGCCCCGTCCGCGTTCTCGCGGACGGGGCGTTCGTCGTCTGCGATGGCGTCTGCGTATTTGCTCGCCGCGGCGTTCGCCGACGCCGCGATGCAGAACGACGCCGCGATGCAGAACTCCGACGACTTCTTCTCCGCGGAACCGGATCTCGAACTCACGGTGACACTCGACGGAATCGAACGTCTCATTGCGCGGGTCTGAACAAGGGGTTTTGTGATGTGTCGCACAAATGTGACTTCTTGCTCTGCCGTACCACAGGGTAGGGCCTTAGTTTGGTCGCATGACCAGAGATGTGTATGTCGAAGACCTTGTCCCCGGTGACCGCATCAGCCTCGAGGGCACCCCGCGCGTGGTTCGCACCACCAGCCGACTCGACAACAATCAGTTGCGCATCGAATTGGTCAAGGGCAACGACGACCTCCACGAGGTCGTGCTGGACCGCACCGTCAAGCTCCAGGTGAACTGAACCCCAACAGGTACTTCCGCTGTCAGGCGGCGCTGGCCGAGTCGAGGTCGCCGAAGACGGCCTGATTGTGGCCGAACGCGGCAACCGCTTCGTCGACGAGCCGTTCCACGGCAGCGGCGTCGAGCGGCAGGGCGTCGAGCCGAGCGCGATAGGAATCCTTGTAGCGCTTGAGTTTCTCGATCTCGTCGAAGGTGTAGAAACTCAGCGCCGAAGCGTCGACACCGTAGTGCTCGCGCATTCGATGGGCCACGACCAGTCCCCCGCTCAGGTCGCCCAGGTATCGCGTGTAGTGGTGTGCCACATAGCGAGCCGGGTCATCTCGCGTGGCCTCGATGGCCTCGACGTACCGGGCGACGGCCGGCAGCGGGGTGAACGAACTCGGGTCGACGCCGAACGACGCCAGATCGGCACCGAGCCTCGGGAGCCGACGCAGCTTGTCGTCGATCACGGCTCCGGCGATCGGATCGTCGGCCAGGTCGTCGCCGACGGCTTCGAGGGCCTCGTAGACGAAGTACAGCTGCACAGCCAGTTTTTGGTACTCGCCGCTGTCGAGGCGGCCCGACATCAGGTCGTCGATGAAGGGAGCCGTCTCGGCCTGCTGGTGCGCGACGGCGGTCGCCTCGCGGAGCCGTTGGGAAATGCTGGGGCCCGCGGTGTCGGGACCGGAGATGCTGGCGCTCATGATGCAATCAGTGATACCACCAGCGCCCGGTGATCGGAACCTGGCAGGTAGTGACTGTCCATCGACGTGGCCACGAATCCGCGCAGGATGACCCGATCGATGGCGACGAGCGGACGGTTGCCGAGCCTCGTGTCCGTCGGATACGTCGGCAGGAAGCCCGCGCCTGCCACGTCCGTCCCGTCGACGAGCCCGTTGGTCAGCAGCTTGCGGTAGGTCGCGTGGTTCCAGGTGGAGTTGAAGTCGCCGATGGCGACCACCCGCCCCGCGGGCAGTTTCGCGAAGTGGTCGGCCAGGATGCCCATGTCGTGGAACCAGCCGTCCTTCTCCCCCCACAGCGGTGCGGCCGGGTGAATGGCCAGCACGTGCGTACCGGGTGCGCCGGGCAGGTCGGTGCGCACCTGCAGGTTGTGGAGGATGGTGTCGGGGATGTTGAACCGATCCGACAGGGTCGCCCTGGTGAACAACGCGGTGCCCGCCGCGTACGAGTACGGGATGGCGAACTCGTTGGGCAGGAGACGCGCGATCTTGCCGCCGCGAATCCGTTGCAGCGCTTCGGGAGTCACCTCCTGCAGCGAAAGCATGTCGGGATCGGCCTCGGCCACGATCTTTTCCAGCGCACCGATGTCACCGCCGCCGAAGAGCAGATTGGCGGACACGACGGTGAACTCCTCGCCCTGCGGGGCGCTCGCCGGGACGACCAGCGGGATCTGGGTGTAGGCCAGCACGCCGGATACGACGATCGCGATCGCCAGCATGAACCAGCGGCGCAACGCCGCGAAGATCGCGATGGCGACCAGCGCCGGGACGAGCGCGAAGGCCACCCCGCTCGTCAGATACAGCGCAACGTTCCCGCGCGAGGGATAGAAGTGCAGCCACACCGCCAGCACCACCCCGGCCAGCATCGCCCAGCCGACGATGTACGCCGGCACCCACAGGAATCTCTTCACCTGTCCCCCCGTACAACAGAAGCGCGACTACGCGCCGAAGACCTTGAGCACCACGGCCTTCGCCCGGCGCGTCACCCGCAGGTAATTCTCCAGGAACTCCGACGCCTGGTCCTGGGGCCAGCCGGCCGCAAACGCGATCTGACGCAGCTGTTTGCCCGGACCCGGCAACTGATCGACGGGCTTGCCCCGCACCAGCACGAGGGCGTTGCGCGCCTTGGTCGCGGTGATCCACGCATTCTTGAGCAGCGCCACATCGTTCTCCGACAACAACTCCGCGGCACCGATCGCATCGAGCGACTCGAGGGTCGAGGTGTTGTGGAGACTGCGGTAGCGGTGGGCGTAGCGCAGCTGCAGCAACTGCACGGTCCACTCGATGTCGGCGAGACCGCCACGGCCCAGCTTCGTGTGGGTCGCCGGATCGGCTCCACGCGGCAGTCGTTCGGCGTCGACGCGGGCCTTGATGCGCCGGATCTCCTTGACGGCCTCGTTGCTGACACCCCCGGCCGGATACCGCACGTGATCGATCATGTGCAGGAAGTCGATGCCCAGCGCCTCGTCGCCGGCGACCTGGTGCGCGCGCAGCAGCGCCTGCACCTCCCACGGCTGCGCCCACTGGGCGTAGTACGCGGAGTAGGCGGCCAGGGTTCGCACGACCGGGCCGTTGCGCCCCTCGGGACGCAGTCCGGTGTCGACCTCGAGCGGCGGGTCGGCGCTCGGGCTGCCGAGGGCCGAACGGACGGTTTCGGCAATGGTCTGCGACCACCGGACGGCCTCGGATTCGTCGGCGTCGCGGTTGGGCTGGCACACGAACAGCACGTCGGCGTCCGAGCCGTACCCGAGTTCGCCGCCACCGAGCCGGCCCATGCCGATCACGGCGATACGTGCGGGTGCGGGCTTCCCGCGATCGCGTTCGGAGATGTCGATCGCCACGGTGAGTGCAGCATTGAGGACCGCGGACCACACGCTCGACAGCGCCTTGCACACCGTCGGCACGTCCATCAGACCGAGCACGTCGGCCGACGCGACCCGGACGAGTTCGGCACGACGGTGCGAACGCGCCACGGCGACCGCACGTTTCATGTCCTCTTGGCGCACGGTCGAGGCGATGAGCCCCTTGGCCACGTCCTCGGGCCGGATGGCGCACAGTTTCGGCCCGTCGGGACCGTCGGAATACTGGTGGATCACCTCGGGCGAGCGCATCAGCATGTTCGCGATGAACTCGGAGGTGCCGAGCACCTTCATCAGCCGTTCGGCGACCACCCCGTCGTCGCGGAGCAGACGCAGGAACCAGTCCTTGTCCTCGAGCGCCTCGCACAGCCGCCGGTAGTTGAGCAGACCGGCGTCGGGATCCGGTGTGTCACCGATGTGTTCGAGCAGCTGCGGCAGGATGAGCAGCTGGATCTGGCCGCGACGCCCGGGTGCGTTCGACAGCGCCCGGATGTGACTGAGCGCGCGGTCGGGCATGGCGTAACCCAATGCGGCCAGACGCCTCTCGGCAGACTCGTCGCTCAGGGTCAACTCGTCGGGCCGGAAACGGGTGACCGCCTCCAGCAGCGGACGGTAGAACAACTTCTGGTGCAACCGTCGGACGCGGAGGGTCTGGTGCTTGATCTGTTCGCGCAGCACGCCGGTCGCGTCGAGCTCACCCTCGCGACGGATGTGGGCCGCCCGTGCCAGCCAGCGCAGCCCCTCGGTGTCGTCGGGCTTCGGGAGCAGGTGGGTCCGCTTCAACTTCTGCAGCTGCAACCTATGTTCGAGCAGTCGCAGGAACTGGTACGAGGCACTGAGATTGGCGCCGTCGTCGCGCCCGACGTAACCGCCCGCGGTCAGTGCCGCGAGCGCGTCGACCGTCGGCATCACCCGGAGTTCCTCGTCGACGCGGCCGTGGACCATCTGCAGCAGCTGCACCGCGAACTCGACGTCGCGCAAACTTCCCTGTCCGAGTTTGAGATTGCGCTCGCGCTCCCCCTCCGGGACCAGCGATTCGACGCGGCGTCGCATCTTCTGTACCTCGGGCACGAAGTCGGGACGCTCGGCGGCCTTCCACACCATCGGCTTGACCGCCGCGATGTACTCGTTCGCCAGTTCCATGTCGCCGGTCATCGCGCGAGACTTCAGCAGCGCCTGGAACTCCCAGGTCTTGGCCCACCGCTCGTAGTACGCGACATGGGATTCCAGCGTGCGGGTCAGCGTGCCCGACTTGCCCTCCGGGCGCAGCGCGGCGTCGACCTCGAAGAACGCCAGCGAACCGACCCGCATCATCTCGCCGGCGATGCGCGAGGAGATGCCGTCGGCGGGGTCGCTGACGAAGATGACGTCCACGTCGCTCACGTAGTTCAGCTCGCGCGCACCGCATTTGCCCATCGCGATGACGGCGATCCGCACCGGGATCGGATCGTCGCCGCACACCTCGGCGATGGCCACGGCCAGTGCCGCGGTGAGCGCGGCGTCGGCGAGATCGGACAGCTGGGCACCGACCTCCGGCAGCCACATCACCGGCTCGTCCTCGACCGTGGAGGCGACGTCGTGCGCGGCGAGCTGCAGGATCAGGTTGCGGTATGCGAGCCGGAGCGCGACGACGGACTTGGGTCCGGTGAGCTTCGCGCGGTAGAGACGATTGCCCTTCTCGACCTCGCCCGGCTCGGCCTCGGCGCCGACGGACTCGAGCATCCGGCGGTCGACCTCGGCACGGTCGGGTAGCTCGTCGGCGACCAGCAGACGCCAGCTCGCCGGTTCGGCGATGAGATGATCGGCGAGGGCGTCGGAAGACCCGATGACACCGAAGAGGCGACCTCGGAACGATCGGTTGGTCCGCAGCGCCGCGTCGATCTCCGACCACTCGTCCTCGACCACCCCGCGCAGGCGGACGAGCGTGCGGAGCGCGAGGTCGGCGTCGGGTGCCCGCGACAACGCCCACAGCACGTCGACGGACTCGGGCGTGTTCCAGCCGAGTTCGGCGAGATTCTGCGGCGCGGTGGTGTCGAGCAGACCCAACCGTCCTGCACTGGGTACCGCGCTGCGTCCCGGTCGTCGTGTCACTTCACAAAAATAGCGGCTTCACCACCGAAGACGACATCGCGGTCCCGAACGACAGGGCCCGGGCCCTTACAGCGGCAGGTAGTTCTTCAGCTCGTAGGGGGTGACCATGCTGCGGTAGCCCGTCCACTCGGCCCACTTGTTGCGCAGGAAGTAGTCGAAGACGTGCTCGCCGAGGGCTTCCGCGACCAGCTCCGAGTTCTCCATCTTGGTGAGCGCTTCGGCCAGGCTGCCGGGCAGTTCCTGGTACCCCATCGCGCGGCGCTCGGCCGGCGTGAGGGCCCAGACGTCGTCCTCGGCCTCGTCGGGGAGTTCGTAACCCTCCTCGATGCCCTTCAGGCCGGCGGCCAGCAGGACCGCGAAGGTCAGGTACGGGTTGCAGGCCGAGTCCGGGCTGCGCACCTCGATGCGTCGCGACGACGCCTTGTTCGGCGTGTACAGCGGCAACCGGATGAGTGCGGACCGGTTGGCACCGCCCCAGGTCGCGGCGGTCGGGGCCTCGCCACCGTGGATGAGGCGTTTGTAGCTGTTGACCCACTGGTTGGTGACGGCACTGATCTCCGACGCGTGGTGCAGGATGCCGGCGATGAACTTCTTACCGGTGGCCGACAACTGCATCGGGTCGTCGGGATTGTGGAACGCGTTGATGTCGCCCTCGAACAGGCTCATGTGCGTGTGCATCGCCGAACCGGGATGCTCGCTGAACGGCTTCGGCATGAAGGTGGCCCACACGCCCTCGTTGATGGCCACCTCCTTGATGAGGTAGCGGAAGGTCATCACGTTGTCGGCCATCGACAGCGCGTCGGCGTAGCGGAGGTCGATCTCCTGCTGGCCCGGGGCGCCCTCGTGGTGGGAGAACTCGACCGAGATGCCCATCGACTCGAGGGCCTCGATGGCGTGGCGGCGGAAGTTGGGTGCGGCGTCGTGGACGGCCTGGTCGAAGTAGCCGCCGGAGTCGGCCGGTGTCGGCACCGAACCGTCGAGCGGTGCGTCCTTGAGGAGGAAGAACTCGATCTCGGGGTGCACGTAGCAGCTGAAGCCGAGGTCGGCTGCCTTGTTCAGCTGGCGACGCAGTACGTGGCGCGAGTCGGCCCAGCTCGGGGTGCCGTCGGGCATCGCGATGTCGCAGAACATGCGGGCCGAGTGGTGACGGCCGGCCGAGGTGGTCCACGGCAGGATCTGGAAGGTCGACGGGTCGGGCTTGGCGACGGTGTCCGCCTCCGACACACGGGAGAAGCCCTCGATGGCCGAGCCGTCGAAGCCGATGCCCTCGGAGAAGGCACCCTCGAGTTCAGCCGGCGCGATCGCCACGGACTTCAGATAACCGAGTACGTCGGTGAACCACAGTCGGACGAAACGGATGTCGCGCTCTTCGAGGGTCCGCAGCACGAATTCCTTTTGGCGATCCATGGTCGCCGACATTAGAAGTCGGCTGTTAAATCCGTGTTACACGCATAACACCAACTCGCTGTCCTGCGCGTTTGCCGAGGCCATCCCATCATATGAGACGCAAGACAGCCGGGATGGGATGCCTCCGAACAGCCAGGATGCTTCCGAACCGCGACAACCTCCGCACATCGGGCAGACTCCACCTCCAGTTCGATGTGATCAATTGCATATCCTGCGACGGTTACATCACATATCTGCGGTGACACAATGGCGCTTGTCCGTGTTCAACCCGGGTACCCGCCGCGCCCCTCCGGGCCAGCCGGGACTCGAGGCAGAAAAGAGACAACGATGTCCGAATCCTCGGTCTATGGTGCATCCACCTCCACCACCGACGCTCCCAAGCGCCGTGTGACCCGCGTCCATCACCTCGCCCAGATGAAGTCCGAGGGCGAAAGGTGGTCGATGCTCACCGCCTACGACTACTCGACCGCACGCATCTTCGACGCCGCCGGAATCCCGGTGCTGCTCGTCGGTGACTCGGCGGCCAACGTCGTCCTCGGGTACGACACCACCATCCCGGTGAGCGTCGACGAGATGATCCCGCTGATCCGCGCCGTCGTGCGCGGCGCCCCGCACGCCCTCGTCGTCGCCGACATGCCCTTCGGCAGCTACGAGATCGGGCCGCAGCACGCCCTCGAGAACGCCATCCGGATCTTCAAGGAGACCGGCGCGCACGCGGTCAAGCTCGAGGGTGGCGAGCGCGTCGCCCCGCAGATCGCGGCTCTCACCGCCGCCGGTATCCCCGTCATGGCGCACATCGGGTTCACCCCGCAGAGCGTCAACGGCCTCGGCGGCTTCCGCGTCCAGGGTCGTGGAGACGGCGCCGACCAGCTCATCGCCGACGCCATCGCGGTCCAGGAGGCCGGCGCCTTCTCGGTCGTCATGGAGATGGTCCCCGCCGAGCTGGCCGGTCAGATCACCCGCAAGCTGACGATCCCGACCGTCGGCATCGGTGCCGGCAACGAGACCGACGCCCAGGTGCTCGTCTGGCAGGACATGGCCGGCCTCACCCACGGCAAGACGGCGAAGTTCGTCAAGCGGTTCGCCGACGTGGGCTCCGAATTGCGTTCGGCCGCCGAGCAGTACGCCGACCAGGTCCGTCGCGGCGTCTTCCCCGGCCCCGAGCACAGCTACTGACCGACGATCCGTAGAAGTTGTGGACGCCATATCCCCACAACTTCTACGGAATCCCGGTTGCGCCTAGGCTCGGTGACCATGCGTGACTTCTACCCGGAGATCGAGCCCTACGATTCCGGTCACCTCGATGTGGGTGACGGCCAGCAGATCTACTGGGAGACGTCGGGAAATCCCGACGGGAAGCCCGTGGTCTTCGTCCACGGCGGCCCCGGCGGTGGCACGTCACCGGCCCAGCGACGCTTTTTCGATCCCGCGAAGTACCGGATCGTGCTGTTCGATCAGCGCGGTTGCGGACAGTCCCGGCCGCACATCGCCGACGGCGCGGACCTGAGTGTCAACACCACGCCGCATCTCATCGCCGACATGGAGAAGCTCCGAACCCATCTCGGCATCGACCGCTGGCAGGTCTTCGGCGGCTCCTGGGGTTCGACGCTGGGTCTCGCCTATGCGCAGGCGCATCCCGACCGGGTCACCGAACTGGTGCTGCGCGGGATCTTCCTGCTGCGTCGCTGCGAGATCGACTGGTACTACAACGGCGGCGCGTCGCACATCTTCCCCGACGTGTGGGAGACCTACCTCGAGCCGATCCCGGCGAACGAGCGCGACGGCGACCTGGTCGCCGCCTACCACCGGCTGCTGACCTCCGACGACCGCGACGTCGCCCGTGCCGCGGCCCGCGCGTGGACCGGCTGGGAACAAGCCACCAGCTACCTGCTCCCCCGTCCCGAGGAGGAGTCGGGACAGAATCCTGACGAAGCGCACCGCTTCGATCTCGCCTTCGCGTCGATCGAGAACCACTACTTCGTCAACCACGGCTTCCTCGACGACGGCCAGCTGCTCGACAACATCGACGCCATCGCGCACATCCCCGGCGTCATCGTCCAGGGACGCTACGACGTCGTCTGCCCGATGCGCAGCGCCTGGGACCTCCATCGGGCCTGGCCGGCCGCCGATCTGCGCATCGTCGACGACGCCGGGCACGCCTCCTTCGAGACCGGCATCCGGCACCACCTGCTGGAGGCGACCGACCGCTTCGCCGAATGAGGCGTCGCCGGACCCGGGGTCACTAGACTCGAGTCAGCTGCACCGTGTCGTCGGCGTCAGGAGGATCAGGTGGCCGCATCCGAGCAGGTCGAGGTGGAACTCAAGTTCGACGTGGACCCCGGCCACATGGCCCCGGACCTGCGGGCGCTCCCCGGAGTCGTGTCCGCGACCGAACCCGAGACGTTCTCGCTCGACGCCACCTATTTCGACACCGAGAACCTCGATCTCGCCGGCAACAGGATCACCATGCGACGCCGCACCGGCGGCACCGATCAGGGCTGGCATCTCAAGCGCCCCACCGACATCCCCGGCGCGCGTCGCGAACTCCAGATCGGCTTCGACGAGGCGCCCGCCGACGGTGACGTCCCCGAGGCCCTGGTGACGCCGGTCCTCGCACTGACCCGCTGCCGCAGGCTCACCCCCGTCGCCGTCATCTCCACCACGCGCACGGTGACGCGCCTGCTCGGCGTCGACGACGAGCCGCTCGCCGAACTCGCCGAGGACCTGGTGACCGCGCAGTCGTTGCTGCCGGGCGGGCATTCCCAGCAGTGGGCGGAGTGGGAGTTCGAACTCCTCTCCGGCGGCACCACCAAGCTGCTCAAGGCCGCCGACAAGGTCCTGCGCGCCGGGGGCGCCCGACCGGCGTCGAGTGCTTCGAAGTTGGCTCGTGCCATCGGTTCGACGCCGACCGTCCACAAACCCCGACTGTCGAAGCGCCCCACCGCGCTCGAGCTCGTCATCACCGACATCGCCCTGCACCGCAACAGCCTGATCGCCTACGACCCGCTCGTGCGGGAGGACGCCGACGACGCGGTGCATCAGATGCGGGTGTCCTGCCGCCGACTCCGCAGCGTGCTGTCCGGCTACCCCACGGTGCTCGACGCCGAGCGCACCGCCCACGTCGGCGCCGAACTCAAGCTCCTCGCCCGGATTCTCGGTGACGCACGGGATTCCGAGGTGCAGCTCGAACTCGACAAGTCCCTGCTCCGCGGCGAGAACGCCTCCGCGGAACTGCTCGCCGCGCTCGCCGGCGCCGAGACCCAGACCCATGATCGGGCGATCCGCGCCGCGCACGCCGCGATGTCGTCGAAGCGCTACTTCGCCCTCCTCGACTCCGTCGACGCCCTCATCGCCTCTCCCCCGCCCGGACCCGACGCCGAACTCCCCGCGACCGTCGTCGTCGACAAGGCGGTCGCCAAGAGCCGCAAGCACATCCGCAAGGCACAGGCCGATCTCGCCGACCTCACCGAGGGCTCGGCCGAGTGGCAGGAGCAACTGCACAAGATCCGCAAACGCGCAAAGCGGTTGCGCTACAGCATCGATGCGACGGAGCCGCTCAACAAGAAGAAGTACCGCGAGGTCGGCGCGGTCGCCAAGAAGATCCAGTCCGCCCTCGGCGACTTCAACGACATCCGCATCAACCGCGACCACCTCGCGACCATCGTCGCCGACGGGAAGCTCGGTGCCGCCGACATGTTCATCGTCGGTCGGCTCGACGCCCGCCTCGAAGCCGATGCCTACCGCGCCGTCGCCGAGTACCGCAAGGCCGCCAAGGACCTCTGACCCGCCCCGCCCCCGCTGCCTGAGGTGCGAGGAGCGCAAGCGACGAGCCACGAAGGCCTGGTGAGATCACCTCCCGCGCAAGCATTTTTCTCCCGCGGGGCTGATTACTTCCCGCTTATTGGCTAGCACCCGCGGGAGGGAAACGGTCACGCGCGCGGTAAACGCTCCCGCGGGAAAAGCGCCCTACGCGGGCCGGAACCCCACCGTCCGCGTGACCTCGTCCGCGGCCGCCAGTTCGACCTCGAGCCGGGTCCCCGGACGCAGGTCACCCTCGCAGCCCGCGACGACCGGCGGGTCGGCGATGAACACCTGTGCGGGTTTGCGTTCGGTGGCCGCCGACATCACCACTGCGTCGAAGCGTTCGCCGACGCGGTCGGCGAGGATGACGGCCTCGGCGAGATCGATGCCGGCCCGGTCGGCGGTCGCGCCGAGGGTGTCGGCGGAGCGCAGGATCTTGGGCAGGGTCGGCAGGGCGCGCATCACCCAGTCGGGTACCTCCCGGCCCGCGGTGACCGCGAGGCACACCTCGGTCGCGAACCGGTCGCCGAGGCGGCGCAGCGGCGCGGTGACGTGGGCGTAGAGACCGGCGATGGCGGCGTGCTGCTTCTTGTCATCCGGGATGGCACGCGCCTCGTCGGAACCGTCGAGCGCGAGATAGTTGGCGCCCCGCATCAGACCGCTCGCGGCCGACTGGATGGCGAGCGTGCTCGGCCGGTCGCCGGGCAGGCCCGCCAGGAATCGACCCACCGCCAAGCCGTCCGGCCATTCGACGCCGAGCGCTTTCGCGGCGGCGCGCAGATCCTCGACCGCTTCGGGATCGGCGGGCGGCAGCGTCCGCAGCAGTCCGATGCCCGCCTCGGCCATGATCGTGCCCGCGCACATCCCGGCGAGCAGCGAGAGCTGGGAGTTCCACATGTCGGCCGGGGTATGGGGTTCGAGGTCCAGCCGCCAGCCCGCCTCGGTGCGGGACACCTGCTGGTCCGGCAGATCGAGTTCGACGGCCCCGCGATCCATCGCGACGCTCTGCCGCAGCTCACCGAACGCCGGCAACGCCGCGATCGACGGATGCAGTCGGCCGGCCGCGGCGTCGGCGCTGACCCCCGCGTAGTCGAAGCGGGCGACGGACCGAATCCGCGAGCGCCGCACCTGGACATCGGCGACCGTCCCGTCCCCCGAGACCCGGATCGTCCAGAGCACGCAGGGCCGAACTTGTTCGGGCAGAAGTGATCCGCTGCCCTCCGACAGTTCGCGCGGATGCAGCGGTACCGAGCCGTCCGGGAAGTACACGGTGGACCCGCGGCGTCGGCTCTCCTGATCGAGTGCGCCTTCGGGGATCACCAGGGCCGCGACGTCGGCGATGGCGTAGTCGACGATGAACCCGTCACCGTCGGCGGCGAGATGGACGGCCTGGTCGAGATCGCGCGACGTCGGCGGGTCGATGGTGACGAACGGGACGCCGGTGTGGTCCTCGCGCGCATCCGCGAAGCGGTCGACGGAGTCGCGCGCCTCGGCGAGCGCGTCGTCGCCGTAGGACTCGTCCACCCCGAGCTGATCGCGGATACCGGCGAAGTCGATGTCAGGGGCGAAGAGGAAGCGCGTCACGTCTCGAACCCTAGCGCGCGTGAACGCGACCTATCCGGGAGCGCGATACCCGGAGGCGAACGAGTCGGCGCGTAAGCCGGATCCTGTGCCCGCGAGGTCTCTCGACCGTCGCGGGCGGCGACCATCCATCTGGGCACACCGTCGCCGGGTACCTCGAGCGGCCCACCCGCGGGCTGGGGCGAGCAGCCCTCGTAACGCCCGCGCACACGCACCGTGAGGTGCGTGCTTCGGCCTTGCTCCGGGTGGGGTTTACCGAGCCGACGCGGTCACCCGCGCCGCTGGTGCGCTCTTACCGCACCGTTTCACCCTTACCGACCTTGCGGCCGGCGGTCTGTTCTCTGTGGCACTGTCCCGCGGGTCACCCCGGGTTGCCGTTAGCAACCACCCTGCTCTGTGGAGTCCGGACTTTCCTCGGTGCGCGGCGTGACGGTCTTCCGCCCGTTCCGCTCACCGCGGCCGCCCGGCCGACTCGTTCGCGGAACCCAGGGTACGGCAGGCCGTGCGACCGCCGATCATCCGACGGCGTCAAGGGCCGTCAGTGCCAGTGCGCGGCGTCGTTGACCAGACGCACGACGGAACCACCGTCGGGGAAGAACTCGGCGATCGAGACCGACGCCAGGTCGAGGTGGAGGCGGAACAACAGCTCCGGCCCGACGCCCAGCGCTTCACGCAGCATCAGCTTGATCGGGGTGACGTGCGAGACGAGCACGACCGTCTGCCCCGGATACTGCTGCAGCAGATCGTCTTTCGTCTCCGCGACCCGCTCGGCGACCTGCGCGAAGCTCTCGCCACCGGGTGCGGGCACGGTGATGTCCGACAGCCATTCCCGGTGGATCTCCGGATGCCGTTCCGAAGCTTCGACGAACGTCAGGCCCTCCCACTCGCCGAAGTCGTTCTCGATGAGTCCGGGATGTTCGACGACGTCGACGCCGGTCACCGCGGCGACCTCGTCGGCGGTGGCGCGGGCGCGGCTCAGCGGCGAGGTCACGATCGCGGAGATGTGCTTCTCGCGGACGACCCGCTGGGCTGCCGCGCGGGCCTGGCGCAGACCTTCCGCGGTCAGCTCGGGGTTACCGCGTCCGGAGTACCGACGATCCACCGACAACGCCGTCTGGCCGTGGCGCAGCAGGATGAACCGGGTCGGCGAACTCCGCTGCCCCTGCCAGGACGGCGACCTCTCGCCCACAGCTGTCAGATCCCCGATTCGGCGGTCCGCACGAGGATCGCGCCGCATTCCTCGCAGCGGATGACCTCGTCGGACAGCGCCGCGCTGATCGACGCGATCGTGCCCCGGTCGAGCTCCATCCGGCAGGCACCGCAGCGTCGTGCTCGCAGGAGTCCCGCGCCGATACGGCCGTTGGCGCGCTGCTTGTCGTAGACGGCCAGCAGGTCGGCGTCGATCTCCCCGGCGAGCGTGTCCCGCTTCTCGCGGGCGCGCGTCATGTCCTCTTCGATGGTCGCGAGCGACTCATCGCGGCGAACCCGAGCGTCGGCGACCTTCTCCTCGAGATGCGAGATCGTCGCGGCGGCGCGGTCGCGCTCGGCCTCGACGGCCTCCTGCTGCTCCATGAGCGTCAGCAGTTCGTCCTCGAAGACCGCACGACGGCGTCCGAGTCCCGCGAGTTCGTGCTGCAGCTCCGACAGCGCCTTGGGCGCGAGCCCACCGGCGGCGAGCTGCTTGGAGTCCTTGGCCTCACGGTTGGCCATCCCGGTCACCTCGGACTCGATGCGGCGGTATTCGCGGCTCAGGTCCTCGGCGGAGATCTCCGCGCGCACCAGATCGTCACGGGCAGCGTCGATCGCCTTCTCCTGCTCGGCGATCTCGGCGTTCTCGGGCAAGTTCTTGCGGCGATGCTCGAGTCGGTTGATCTCGGCATCGGAGTCCGCGAGATCGAGCAACAGTCGCTGCACTCCGGCGTCGACTTTCATTGCGGCCTCCTCTCTCTGAAGTTCTGAAGTCCCCCTACCGTACGCGGCTGGTCCCGGCGTCCCGGCGGGCGGATGGCCTTTGGTCAGGCGGCCCTCCGGGCGTCACCCGAAGCTGTGCAATCCGAACGGGTCGGTCGGCGTGTCGTACACCACCACGGGCACGTCGCAGTCCGTGCGGACCAGCTCCGCAACCTGCGCGCACCAGGGGAACTCGGTGGCCCAGTGTCCGGCGTCGACGAGGGCCGGCCCACCGTCGCGCAGACTCTCGTCGGCAGGATGGTGTCGGAGGTCGCCGGTCACATAGACGTCGACGCCGAGCCCGCGCACGCGCCCGAGCAGCGAATCCCCCGCCCCACCGCAGACCGCGACCGTGCGCACCGGTGCATCCGGATCGCCGGCCGCCCGGATTCCCGACGGCGCACCCAGTGCGCGGGCGACGACCGCGGTGAAGTCACGCAGCGTCATCGGCTCGGGCAGCGAACCGACCCGACCCAGACCCAGGCCGCTGCCGAGGTCGGCGAGCTCGAAGACGTCGAACGCCGGTTCCTCGTACGGGTGGGCGTTGCGCAGCGCCCGGAGCACCGACCCGCGGATGGACCGGTCGGCGACCATCTCCACCCGCGCCTCGTCGACGTGGGTGCGGGTGCCGATCTCGCCGATCGTCGGCGTCGCGTCCTCCTGGGCCTCGAACTGGCCGGTGCCCACGACCGTCCACGAGCAGTCTCGGTAGTCGCCGATCGCACCGGCGCCGACGGCGAACATCGCCTCACTGACCTGTTCGACGTTGCCCTCGGGCACCATCACCACCCATTTGTCGAGCGGCGCCGCGGATTTCGGTTCGATGGGCACGGTGTCGACGAGGCCGAGCAGGTCGGCGAGTGCGTCGGAGACACCCGGTCGTGCACTGTCGGCGTTGGTGTGGGCCGACAGCAGCGCGATGCCGTTGCGGATCAGGCGGTGCACGATGCGGCCCTTGGGGGTGTCGGCGGCCACCGACGTGACCCCGCGCATCAGCAGCGGGTGATGGGCGATCACCAGGTCCGCCTTCTCGGCGACGGCCGCGTCGACGACGGCGTCGGTCACGTCGACGCACGCCAGGACCCGACGCACCGGTTCGGCACGGTCGCCGCACACCAGCCCCACGGCGTCCCAGGACTCGGCGAGTGCCGGCGGATACGCACGTTCGACGGCGTCGACCACGTCTCCGACGGTGATCCCCTCAGACGTCGACACGGTTCCCATCCCTCATCTCCTCTCGTACCTGCTCGATCGCCGCGGTCAGCGCGCGGACCTGCTCGACCGGACGTACCGCGAGCCGCAGATGGTCGTCGCCGAGTCCGACGAAGTTGGCGCAACTGCGCACCGCGAACCCGTGGTCGACGAGACGCCGTTTGACCTCCGTGGCCCGCGGCACCTCGACGAGCACGAATGGTGCGGCCGGTTCCGCCACGACGACGAGCCCGATCCGGGTCAGTTCGTCGACCATCTCGGCGCGCTCGGCCGCGACCCGGCGGGCCTGCTCCGCGCAGTGAAGGAAGCCCGCCTCGCCGAGGCACGCGGTCAGCGCGGTCAGCGCGGGTGTGGACAGCGCCCAGGGCCGCCGCCCCGCCCGCAGCCGCGCGAGGATCTCCGGCGCGGCGAGCAGGTATCCGGCGCGCAGCCCTGCCAGGCCGAAAGTCTTTGTCACGCTGCGGATCACGATGAGGTCCGGCCAGTCGGCCGATGCCAGCGACTGTGGTTCGAGTTCCCCGTCCGCGCCGAGGGTGAGATCGGCGAAGGCCTCGTCGACGACGATGATGCGTCCCGGACGCCGCAACGCCGCGATCGACTCCCGCGGGTGCAGCACCGACGTCGGGTTGGTGGGGTTGCCCAGGATCACCAGGTCGGCGGTGTCGGGCACCTCCGCCCCGGACAACCGCCACGGCTCGTCGAGCGTCACCTGCGTGATGGGCACCCCCGCGGCACGCAGTGCGATCTCCGGTTCGGTGAACGACGGCTGGATGAGCGCGGCATGACGCACGTCGAGTCGCGGCAGCATCTCGAAGCCGTCGGCCGCGCCGGACAGCAGCAGCACATCGCCGGGCGAGCGACCGTGGGTGGCCGCGATGGCGTCGACCGCGCGCCGCTCGTCGTCGAGGCCGGGATACCGGGCCAGGTCACCGAGACCGCGCGTGATGGCGTCGAGGACGAAAGGCGGTGGCGTGCCACGGACATTGACGGCGAAGTCCACGAGCCCGGGTGCCGCATCCCGGTCGCCGTGCCGATCCGGATCGGACAGGTCGGATGAAGATGCGACGCCATACCCAGCTGTCATGTCTGTTGACCTTACGTGCACGATGGACGCGTGTTGACGCCGCCAGATCCCCGCCATCCCGACACCGTGCTGCTCTTCGACCTCGACGGCACGATCACCGACAGCTTCGCGGGTATCGCCAACAGCTTCCGGCACGCCCTCGCCGCCGTCGACGCGCCCGAGCCCGATCCGCAGGTCGTCGCGGGCATCGTCGGGCCGCCGATGATCGACACCCTCAACCAACTGGGACTCGCTCCCGAGGTCGCCGAAGAGGCCATGCGCGCCTACCGCGAGCGCTACACCGAGATCGGCTGGCGGGAGAACGCGGTCTACGACGGGATGCCCGACGTCCTGGCCGATCTCTCCGCGTCGGGGCGCACGATGGCGGTCGCGACGTCGAAGAACCAGACCACCGCGCGCAGGATCCTCGAACACTTCGGTCTCACCGACCACTTCGAGTACATCGCCGGTGCCAGCGATGACGGCACGCGTCGCCACAAGGCCGACGTCGTCGCACATGCGGTCGCCGAACTGGGACTTCCCGTCGACGCCGACACCGGCCACGTCACCGCGCCGGTCGTGATGATCGGCGATCGGAGCCACGATGTGCACGGCGCCGCGGCCTTCGGGATCTCTGCGGTCCTGGTCAGATGGGGTTATTCTCTGCACGGGGAGGAACAGGACGCGGCCTGGGCGGTTGAGTCCACAGCCGAATTGCGCGGCGTCCTGGGTATGTGACCGACGCCCTGGACCACCGAGCGTTCGGCACGTCGAGCTGAGGTAGACACCAGTGGCAGAAGAACTACACATCTGTTTCGTGTGCACGGGCAACATCTGCCGGTCGCCGATGGCGCAGAACATCTTCCGGACCGCCCTGGACGACGCGGGACTGGGCGGCAAGGTGCGCGTCACCAGTTGCGGGATCGCGGGCTTCCACGTCGGCGAACCGGCCGACAACCGTGCCCGCACCGAGTTGCTGGCCCACGGTTACTCCGACGCCCACGTGGCGGCGCTGCTCGGTCCCGAACACTTCGACGCGGATCTCTTCCTGGCGATGGACGACGGTCACGTGCGGGAACTCGAGCGCAAGCGGCTCGGCGACCGGACACGACTGCTGCGGTCGTTCGATCCGTCGGCACCCGCCGACGACCTCGCCCTACTCGACCCCTACTACGGCGGCAACGACGACTTCGTCGCCACCCGCGAACAGATCGAGAGCGCCGTCCCCGGCCTGGTCGACTGGGTGCGTATTGAGCTGGGCGTGGCCTGACGACCACGCCCAGCCCACCGGACCGGCCTCAGCCGACCGGTGCCACCAGGTTGTGCACGAAGCGGATCTTCTCGAGCACCGGCGCCGGGAGCACGAACGGGTAGAGGTCCGGGTGGCCCATCGACCGGTTGATCTGGTTGAGCGCCCACGTCAGTGGGAGCCACTCGTCGATGATGCGGTCGAATCCCACGTCGCCGGGCGGAACGCTGTCCAGCGTCGTACCCGACGGCGCCATCGCGAACGCGGCGGCGGTGTCGAGGGTGTCCCGGATGTGCAGGTAGTGCGCGAAGGTCTCGGCGAAGTCCTCGGCGGGGTGCATCGTGGCGTAGGAGGAGACGTAGTTCTTCCGCCACCCCTCGGGCGCACCCTCCTTGTAGTGCCGGTCGAGCGCGGCCTGATAGTCGTCGTCGGGGTTGCCGAACAGCTCCTCGAACTGCGGACGACGGTTGTCGGTGATCAGGACCAGCTGGTAGTAGTGACCGATCTCGTGCCGGAAGTGTCCGAGGACCGTCCGATACGGCTCGTCGAGTTCGACGCGCATCTGCTCGCGGTGCACATCGTCGCCCTCGGCGAGGTCGAGGGTGATGACGCCGCTGGCGTGTCCGGTGATGACGTTCCGTTGCGCGCTGGAGAGCAGGTCGAAGGCAAGACCCGTGGTGGGATTCTCGTCACGATTCTCGATCGGCAGCCCGAGCTCGGTGAGTTCGAGGACGAGACGCCGCTTCGCGGTCTCGGCCTGGCCGAACACCACCAGCGCCTCGGGATCGTCGTCGCCGGGACGTGTGCGCGTCAGCTCGCACGATTGGCAGAGCTCCGGGTTGCCGGTCCACTTCACCAGCCAGTTGCATTGCGCGACCTTGGTGTTCACGCATCGCTCGAGGAGGGCGCCGTCGACCTCGGCGCGTCCCTTGTCGTCGAGGACTTGAATGGAGCGGGACTCGAGCCAGAACCCGAGTGGGCTCTGGCAGTTCAGGCACAGGCTGTTCTCGAAGGAAAGCCGCTGGCCGCAGTTCAGACAGATGAAGTCACGCATTAGATCACGCTACAGGTGCTGAGTAACCTGGGCATCGTGCATGTGCTGCGAACGATCCTGCGTCCCGGGTGGATTGCCCTCGGCGTCGTCGTCGTGGCGTTCGCCGTGGCCTGCTTCACCATGCTCGCGCCGTGGCAGCTGGGGAAGAACTCCGACACCGAACGCCGCAACGATCTGATCCGTACCGCGACCTCTCTCGAGACCGTGCCGCTGGCCGAGGTGGCGCCCTCGTCGACCCTCGACCCGTCGGCCGAGTGGCGCGGCGTCGAGGTGACCGGACGCTACCTGGAGGACCAGCAGGCCCTGGTGCGGCTGCGCAACATCCAGGAACGGCCGGCCGTGGTGGTCCTGACGCCGTTCGCGGTGGACGGTTCGGATCGCGTGCTCCTGATCAACCGCGGTTTCGTCCGCCCGGTGGAGGGCGGTGTGCCCGACATCCCGGCGCCGCCTGCCGGTGAACAGACCATCGAAGGAAGAATCCGCGCGGCGGAGAGCGTCAGCGCCGACCGTGGCTCCCGCGCCGACAACGGTGTGCTGACGGTCCCGTCGATCAATCCGGGTCTCGTCGGGACCGCGACCGGCACTCCGATGGACGACTTCTACCTGCAGCTGTCCCCGGACCAGCCGGGCTCCCTGGGTGAGATCCCGCTGCCCCAGCTCGACACCGGCCCCTACCTCTCGTACGGGTTGCAGTGGCTCGCGTTCGGGATCATGGCGCCGCTCGGCGTGCTGTACTTCCTGATCGCCGAGATCCGGTCACGCCGACGCGCCGCCGCCGCGAAGGCAGCTCCCGCGGCGGAGGCCACCGCCGAGACCGGTGACGTCGCCGACGCGGAGACCGCTTCTCGTCCCGCGGGCACCGCACCCGATGGACAGCCGAGTACGGCTGCCTCCCGCGCCGAACGTCGTCGGCAGATGCGCGAGGAACTGCGCGCCGCGAGCGGCACCACGGTGGTCCACAACGTCGGACGCATCGGTCACGGTCCCGTTGCCGAAGACACGGTCGGCGACGTCCGCGATGCGACGCCCGACCCCCGCAGTCAGGACGGCGACGTGCGGGACAAGCTCAGCCGGCGCTACGGCGGCTGACCGCGACCCGGAGCAGACAACCCGCCACGCACGCGGCCACCGTCGCCCGTTGGACCCGCCGCGACACCGTGACCGCGGCCCGTAGATCGGCCGGCTTCGGTGCCGGCCCGGAACCCAGCGTCGGCCGTTGTTCGACGCCGTGCGGGTACACCGTCCGACCCCCGAGCTGCACCCCCAGGGCTCCCGCGAACGCAGCTTCGACGACCCCGGCGTTCGGACTGGGATGCGCATGGCTGTCACGACGCCACGCTTCGGCGGCACGCCTGGGTGCCCCGGAGACCAGGACGATCAATACGCCTGCGAGTCGTGCCGGGAGGATGTTGGCGACGTCGTCGAGTCGCGCGGCCGCCCAGCCGAAGTCGCGATAGCGCTCGTTGCGGTACCCGACCATCGCGTCGAGGGTGTTGACCGCGCGGTACCCGAGGATTCCGGGAACGCCCGCGACCGCACCCCAGAACAACGGCCCGACGGTCGCGTCGGAGGTGTTCTCCGCGATCGATTCGAACGCCGCCCGACAGATCCCGGCCTCGTCGAGTGACATCGGATCACGGCCGCACAGACTCGGGATCAGGGCCCGCGCCGCGTCGATGTCGTCGGACTCGAGGGCGTCGGCGACCGCATCGCCCACCCGGCACAACGAGGTCCCGCCCAGCGCGATCCAGGTCGACGCAGCCGTCAGCGCCACCGATACCGGCGCACGACGCCCGGCCGATGCCGCGACTGCCGCGCCCACGACGCCGCCCGCGGCCACCGCGACCAGACCGGCACCGGCAGCCCGCGAATCGCGGTACATGCGGTGTTCGAGCACAGATGTGAGCCGTCCGAAACCCGCGACCGGGTGCCCCGTCGACGGGTCCCCCAGGGCCTCGTCGAGGAGGAAGCCGACGACGAGTCCGGCTGTGTTCGACAGGGCTCGTCGTGCGGGTCGGTTTCGCTGCTCACGGGTCAGGGGCACCGCGCGATGGTATCGACTGCGCTCGTGCCAGACTCGACCCGTGGCCAGGTCATCCGCGGAACCGACCCCGGGTCGGCACGTCATCGACACCGGTGTCGCCGAACTCGCGCGCGACACCATCGCCGGCGGTTGGCTGCTGACCGTCAACGGGGCGCACAGTTCGCACATCGATCCCGACGACCCGACCGTGCTCGACTTCGAGTACCTGCGCCAGATGGCGGCCGTCATCGCCGAACGCCATCCCGCCTCGGACCGGTTGCGCGTCCTCCATCTCGGCGGAGCGGCCTGCGCGCTCGCCCGTTACCTCGACCATCAGTACCCCGATGCCCGACAGGTGGCGGTCGAGGTCGACGGCGAGCTGGCCCGCCTGGTGCGTGAGTGGTTCGATCTCCCCCGCGCCCCCAAGCTGCGGATCCGGGTCGGCGACGCACGGGAGGTCGTCACCTCACTGCAGCCGGGCACGCGCGAGGTGATCGTGCGCGACGCCTTCGCCGGCGACCGTACGCCCGCGCATCTGACGACCCGTGAGTTCACCTCCGCCGTCCACGACGTGCTCGTGCCGGGCGGGCTGTACCTCGCGAACTGCGGCGACAGCCGGGATCTGGCGGGCGCGCGCGCCGAGGCCGCCACCGTCGCATCGGTCTTCGACCATCTGCTGCTCATCGCCGACGCCGCGATGTTCAAAGGTCGGCGCACCGGCAACATCGTGATCGTCGGCAGCGACGCCCCGCTCGACGCGTCGGCGACGCTGGTGCGCACTCTGCTCAGCGATCCGCTACCTGCGCAGATCCTCTCCGGCGCCAAGGCCCGCGACTTCGCGCGCGGCCCGGGCCTGGCCGACTCCGACCTCGCGGCGGACCGGCCGTGATCGTCGCCGGTCCCGCGTCCGGTCGATGTACGAACACGCCCGGCAGTCGTTAGGGTGGTTTCGACCGCCGGCCGAGATCTGACGATCGCAGAACCGAGGATGACGTGACCGATCCATCGTCGAGAGCGGGCACCACGCTGGGCCCGTACCGCATCGACAGACTCCTCGGTCGCGGCGGCATGGGTGAGGTCTACGAGGCCTACGACACCGGCAAGGAACGACGCGTCGCCCTGAAGGTTCTCCCGCCACATCTGGTCCACGACAACGATTTCCGCGAACGGTTCGAGCGCGAGTCGAAGACCGCGGCGAAACTGTCCGATCCGCACGTCATCCCGATCCACGACTGGGGCGAGAAGGACGGCGTCCTGTTCATCGACATGCGCCTCGTCGACGGTCAGGATCTCCGCAAGGTGCTCGACTCCGGTCCCCTCGCGCCGGACCGGGCGGTTCGCATCCTGGGCCAGGTCGCGGCAGCGCTCGACGCCGCGCACCGCGACGGCCTCGTCCACCGCGACATCAAACCCGACAACATCCTCGTCGACGCCGACGACTTCGCCTACCTCGTGGACTTCGGTATCGCGCAGGGCGCCACCGACAGTCGCCTGACACAGGTGGGGACCGCACTCGGCACGCTGGCCTACATGGCGCCGGAGCGGTTCGGCGACGAACCCGCAGGCCCGGGTTCGGACAACTACGCCCTCGCCTGCGTGCTCTACGAGTGCGTCACCGGCCAGACCCCGTTCCCGGCGAAAACCGACCAGGGACTCATGACCGCGCACATCACCAAGCCACCCCCTCAGACAGGCGGCCCACTCGACCCGGTGATCGCACGCGGTCTCGCCAAAGACCCCGCGCAGCGTTTTCCGAGCGCGCGCGAACTCATCCAAGCGGCCTCCGACGCGCTGTCGGGCAGTCCGTCGGCGTCGGCAACCCGACCGCAGACACCTCCGGCCGAGCAGGCCCCGCCGACGGTCGTGCCCCAGCCCATTCCACCCGCGGGCCCGACCCCGCGGCCCCACACCCCGCGTCCGCCGCAGTCACAACCGCCGGCTGCCCACCCGACGCCGGGCGGCTCCATGGCATCCGACCCGACGATGGTCCGCGGTCTGAATTCGGGCCCCAACGTCCACGGGCCGCAGCACTCTCCAGGTTCGGCCGGTGGATATGGTCCTCCCCCTGGACCTTTCGGGCCGCAAGGATTCTCAGGTCCCCAATTCCATTCGGGGCCTTCCCCTTCGGGGCCACAGTCGTTCTCCGGGCCGCAGTCGCACTCCGGTCCCCAGTCGTTCTCGGGACCCCAGTCGTTCTCGGGACCCCAGTCGCTGTCCGGACCCAACCAGTGGGGCGGCACCCCGACCCCACCTCCCCGCAAGTCGAAGACCGGCCGCAACATCGCCATTGCCATCGGGGTCGGCGTGGTGGTGATCGCCCTCGCGGTCACCGGCATGTTCGTCGCGCTGTCGGGCGGTGGCGACGATCCGCCGGAACCGGGCACCTCGTCGCAGGCGATGCCCGCGGGCACCGTCGCGTGCGACTACCCGACGCGCACGGTCGTCGGCGGCATCACCCAACCTGCACCGGCGTCGACCCAGCCGAACACCGGCACCGTGGACGCACAGATCCCGATCGCCGCGCAGGGCACCATCACCATGACCCTCAACCGGGCCGAGGCACCGTGCAACGTCGGCGCGATGGTCGCGCTGATCAAGTCCGGGTTCTACGACGGCAGCAAGTGCCATCGCGCATCGGCGAAGTACCTGATCTGCGGGTCTTCGGGCGGCAAGGAGGGCACCAACCCCGGTTGGACCAGCCCCGACGAACTCCCCGAGGGCCTACCGTCGGCCGGCACGGACACCAACGGCATCCCGCAGGTCACCTACCCGCGCGGCACCGTCGGCATCCTCGATCTCCCCGACGACGAGGGCGCCACCGGATCGACGACGTTCTTCATGCTCGCCGACGACACCGACCTCCCGCTCACCTACTCGATCGTCGGCACCATGGACGCGTCCGGGCTGGCGGTCCTGGACAAGATCGTCGCGGGCGGCTTCACACCGACCAAACCCGGCGCCCAGTCAGGACCGCCGAACCAGAACCTGCTGATCCAGAAGGCGACGGTCGGCGAGTAGCCGAATCGCAGAGTGCGTCCTGAGTACCGTTTCCCGACACTCAGCCCGCACTCCCCTTGCTGAGGGTCAGATCACGTAGTTCATCCGGTTCAGGATCGCGTTCCCCAGCGCGGCGTCGCCATCGATCTCCACCGCGTCCGGGCTGGCGTCCCGACGCCCACCGGCGCAGCGGGCGAGGTTCGCGGCGTCGATGCGCAGACGGACATCGGCCGACGCGTCGCCGCCGTCGAACTCCTCCACCAGAGACGCGCGGTCACCGACGTCGATCCGAACCGTTCGCGCGGTCAGCCCGGTGATGTCGAAGAGCACCTTGCTGCCCTTGGGCGCGTCGGCGCGCTTGCCGACGACGAACGGCAGTGACGCGCCGATCTCGTCCAGCGCCAACGACGCGGGGACGGGGTCGGTGACGGCGGAACCGTCGGTGCCGTCACGCAGGTCGATCTCGTGCGTCCAGCAGTCGAAGATGCGGATGCGCATGAAGCGTCCGTAGGTGTCGGCGCCGGCCGGCGTCATCGACGGGGCGTCGAACTGCTCCTGTGTCATCGCCCGCAGTGCCGCGGTGCGAACCGTGATGATCTCGTCGAGCGCGGCGAGCACCTCGGCGCGCGGCTTCGGCCGGTAGTGGTCGACCCACTTCTCGTTGAGCTCGCCGATCGGGTTGCGCACGTGGTCGAGTGCACTCACCGTGCGGGTGGCTTCCACGTCGCGGCCGTCGAGCATGCTCTCGGTGCCGATGATGTGCGCGACGATGTCGGCGTTGGTCCATCCGGGCAGCACCGATGCCGCCGACCACTGCTCGTCGGTGAGTGCGGCGGCGACGTCGGCGATCGCGGCCCACTGGGCGATCAGGCCTTCGGTGACCTCGGCGAGCGGCAGAATGGTCGTCGGCATGGATGCTCCTTGCGGTCGTGCGCCCGGCGGGATCCGGACCGCACCAACCTTATCGGGGTCGGTGAGCGGGGCAGCCGCATTGACGCACCGCGACAAGCCGCCCCCGTTCTGCCAAACGAGGACCGAATCTGTCCGCATCGTGCGGCAGGATGTCTTCATGTTGGAAACCTCGGCCCGGTTGCTCGCCCTGCTGTCGCTGCTGCAGACGCGGCGGGAATGGTCGGGCAAGGAGCTCGCGGAACGCCTCGACATCACGACCCGCACGGTGCGACGCGACATCGACAAGCTCCGCGAGCTCGGTTACCCCGTCGACGCGAATGTCGGTGCGCGCGGCGGGTATCGGCTCGGGGCCGGCGCGGAGATGCCGCCCCTGCTCCTCGACGATCAAGAGGTTCTCGCCGTCGCGCTGGGACTCGACGCGGTGACGACGGGCGCGGTCGCCGACATGGCCGAGGCCTCGGCCGGGGCGCTCGCGAAACTGCGCCAGGTCATGCCGTCACGGCTCCAGCACCGCCTCGATGCACTGCGGATCGAGGCCATCCCGCGGGAAGCGCCGTCGAGCGCGGTCCCCGCCGAGCGCCTCACCGACATCGCCACGGCCTGCCACCGCAACGAGCGCCTGCGATTCGATTACCGGCGCAACGACGGCGAGGAGAGCCGACGCGAGGTCGAGCCGTTTCGTCTGGTGCGCAACGGCAATCGCTGGTACCTCGTCGGCTTCGATCTCGCCCGCGACGCCTGGCGTTCCTTCCGCGTCGACCGCATGGACCCGAAGATCCCCACCGGTCCCCGCTTCACCCCGCGCGAGCCGCCGGAGGGCGGCGCGGCAGCCTTCGTCGCCCGTGGACTCGGTGCCGTGCAGCAGCAGGCGACCGCGCGGGTCCGCGTCCACCTGCCGCTCGACGAGGTCGCGCCGATGATCCACCACTATTGGGGTGCCCTGGAATCCGGCGGCGAGAACAGTTGTGAGGTGACCGTCTACAGCACCTCACTGACGTCGATCGCACGCTGGATGCACGCCTTCGGAGCTGACTTCACGGTCATCGAACCCGACGAACTGCGCGTCGAGCTGGGCGCCGTCGCGGAGTATCACGACCAGGTCGCCGACCGTTATCGACGCGCGATGTCCGCCCGGCCCTGACCGCGCTGACCTGCTGTTCCGACCGGATCGTCGATTCTTCTCTACGGTCGGAGGCATGAGGTTACTCATCACGGGGGCGACCGGGTACGTGGGATCCCGGCTCGTATGCGCATTGCTGAGGCAGGGTCACGAGGTCGTGGTCACGTCCAGGGACACCCGCAAGCTGGACCGATTCGGTTGGTCGTCGGACGTCACCAAGGTGGCCATGGACGCCGACGACCCGATCTCGGTCAAAAAGGCGATGACCGACGCCGGGCGCGTCGACGCGATCTACTACCTGGTCCACGCGATCGGGCAGGCGGACTTCGCCAGCGGTGATCGCGACGCGGCACGCAACGTCGCCGAGGCCGCACGCGATGCCGGCGTCGGCCGGATCATCTATCTCGGCGGCTTCGTCCCGGGCGACGCCAAGCTGTCGTCGCACCTGCAGAGCCGCGCCGACGTCGCCGAGGGGCTCGTCATCGAGGACGGCCCGGAACTGGTCTGGCTTCGTGCGGCGGTCATCATCGGCGCCGGCTCGACGTCGTTCGAGATCATCCGCTACATGGCCGACCGCTTACCGGTGATCCCCGAACCTGCCTGGATCACCAACGAGATGGACCCGATCTCGATCCGCGACGCCATCCACTACCTGGTCGCAGCCTGCGAATCCTCGCTCCCTCCAGGTGAATACGACATCTCGGGACCCGACCACGCCCGCTACATCTCGATCCTGCACGAGTACATCTCCGCGGTCCGCTTCCCGCGGTTGCGGCTCCCGGTATTCGGGGTCAGCACCCGCCTCGCCGGACGACTCGGCGGCATGTTCGTGCCGGTCCCGGCGTCGCTCACCGAGGAACTGGTGACGTCGCTGGACCATTCGATGACGGCATCGGAGCACAGCATCCGCGAACTGGTGCCGCCGCCCGAGGGCGGTCTGACACCGATGCGCGACGCCGTGCGCGCGTCCGTCGAATCGCCGTATCCCCGGTCGGTCTGCGATCTGCACGACCTGCACCACCTCGCCGACACCGACCCCGCGTGGGCCGGCGGCGACTGGCTGCGCGTCAAACGCAGCATCGGTGGGACGATCGGTGGCACGCTGCGGGTGTCGGCGAAGATCGCCGGAGCTCTTCTGCCGACCCGTCCGTGAATGACCCGTGTCCGATGACGACCGACCTAGGTGGTGACGACTGCTGGTGACTGCACTGGCGCGCGACCTCTACAACTCCATAGCCGCGGATCGTGATCCCGATCCCGGTTCCCACTACGTCCGACGCCGCTGGCTCGTCGGTGTCTTCCTCGTCATCGGGGCCATCGTGCTCGGCGTCTCGTTGCGCGTGGAGCCGGGCGACACCGCGTTCTATCCGCTGACGGTCGCCTTGGCGGCGGTGTGGACCGTCGGGGCGCTCACCTCGGGCAAGCTGCGGCTCGGCGCCTACAGCCCGACGGCGTCCCGTCCGCCGGATCGTCTCGGGGCGGTGGGGTTGGGCGTCGTCGTCGGCCTCGCGGTCGGTGCGGCCTTCGTCGTCGGCGGCCTGCTCGTCCGGATGATCCCCGGGGTCAGCGACCTCGCGAACAAGGTGCTCGCCTTCGCCGACTACGGCAGCCTCGCCATCGTCACCTTGATCACCGTGGTCAACGGCCTCGCGGAAGAGCTGTTCTTCCGCGGCTCGGTCTACTCTGCGGCCCGCCCCCACAACCCGGTCCTGGTGTCGACGGTCATCTACGTGCTGGTCACCATGGCCAGCGGCAACGTGATGCTCGGCTTCGCCGGCGCCGTCCTCGGTACCGTCTGCGCGATCCTGCGTCGCAGCACCGCCGGTGTCCTCGCGCCGGCGATCACGCATGTCATCTGGGGCGCGATCATGGTCCTCGCGCTCCCGCCGATCTTCGCGTGAGCCGCTGACCGGCGAACCTCGGCTCGACCTGCAGACGTCGATCGAAGTCTGCAAGTCGAAGTGAGGTTCGCCGGTCACGAACCCGCGGTTTGGGCGATCGGTCCCGACCGGCTAGATTCATTGTCGCGAGTGACGCTCTCGGCACTCCACGCGCGTATAGCTCAGCGGTAGAGCTCTGGTCTTACACACCAGCGGTCAGGGGTTCGAATCCCTTTGCGCGCACCACAATCCATGGCTTCAACCCGCGCCCGCGCGACTTGGAGCCATAAGTCAGCCGGCAGCGCCGAGGGCTTGATCCCAGACGTCGTTTTCCCGCACCTCGCCCGGTCCGACCATGTCGGCGTAGACGATGACGCCCTCGCGGTTGACGAGGAACGTGCCGCGGTTCGCGTAGCCACGGTCGGAGTTGAACACGCCGTAGGCCTTCGCCACGTCACCGTGCGGCCAGAAGTCCGACAGCAGTGGGAACAGGAAGCCCTGCGCCGCCGACCAGACCTTGTGCGTCGGGGACGGACCCACCGAGATGGTCACGGTGGTCACGTCGTCGTTCTCGAAGCGCGGCTGCTGGTCGCGGATGTAACCCAGTTCGCCCTGGCAGGTGCCGGTGAACGCGAGCGGGAAGAAGACCACGAGCACGTTGCGCTCGGCGCGCAACGTGCTCAGGGACACGAGCTGGTTGTTCTGATCCCGGAGTTCGAAATCAGGTGCCTGGTCACCGACGCTCAGCGGCGCGGTGGGCAGAGCATCGCTCATGCTTTCTTGCCCGAGCGGGCCTTGGGCTGAACGAGTCGGGCTGCCGACCAATCCCCCAGGCTGATCGCCGATGTCTGGGTCAGGCCCGCGGTGGGGGCCGCCTCGGCGATCTCGCTCGGATCCACGTATCCCGGTTTACCGGTCTTGGGCGAGAACACCCACACGTATCCGTCTTCGGCAAGCGGTCCGATGGCGTCCATCAGCGCGTCGACGAGGTCTCCGTCGCCTTCGCGCCACCAGAGGACGACGACGTCGACGACGTCGTCGGCGTCCTCATCGACCATCTCGGCATCGATCGCGTCCTCGATGTCGGCCCGGAGCTCGTCGTCCGTGTCCTCGTCCCAACCGACTTCCTGCACGACCAAGCCGGCCTTCAAGCCCAGTTTTTGGGCGTTGCTGCCCGTACCGTCTGTGGCGGCTACCACCGCGCGTGACCTCCTGAGGGTGATGGGACGTTCTTTCCGTCGCCGGTATGGACATCTGTGTACGCCAACTCGCTTGTCAGCATAGGCAACAGCCTAGAGCCTCACATTGCAAGCCGACCGACGTCACTCGATTTCGGGCGTTTCTTTTTCGCCGACCACACCACCCGTGCCCGCTCAGCGACCGGGGCTCGTCGGCGCCGGAGTGGTGGTGACCGATGAACGGGGCGTCGCCGACGAGGCCGCCGGCACCGGCGTGTACTGGCCGCACACCTCGAGGAGGCGCGCCTTGTCGCGTGTCCATTGTCCCGACACCGGGTTGAGTTCGGTGCGCTGCTCCTTGCGGATCGCGTTCTCTAGACGCGCCGTCGTGTCGAGGAACGTTCGCGCCGGGGTCGCGATCTCCGGCGGCGACGTGTCGGTGATCTTCGGCCGGATCTGATCGGCACCGGCGATCAGGCTCGCCCGCGCCTTGTCGGCGAGGTCCCCGACCTCCGGATACGAGTGCGTCGTGTTGAGCCGCTTGATGAAGGTGTTGTAGCCGCGCACCATCACGACCATCGACGACATCGACTCCCGGCAGAGCTCGACGCCCTCGGTCCGCACCTGCGCGGCCGCCGACGCCGACACCTCCGACCGGTAGATCGCCACCTCACCGGGTGCCGCAACACCCGTACCTCCGACCGTGGACGTACACGCCGACAACATGATTCCCCCGAATGTCATGCCGACGATCACGCTCGCCCGGACACCCCGATGTCCGGTGCGGCCGGGCCTGGCCTCCCCTGTGCCCAGTATCGCTTTCCCCCTACTCATCAGTAACGCTGCAAGGACGCTACAGCACCTTCGCGATCGCGACAGCCTACACAGATCCACCCGGTGCCAAGCCACCTCACATGGGGCACGATGAGGGGTGACACCGCACAACAAAGGGTTGCGGTGTCATACGCCATGCAGCCGGACCACCACCCCGAGTCCGGCCTGTCAGAGGGAGTAGGCATCACCGTGACCGACCAGATGGACCAGGCGACGCAGGACACGATTCCGAGCGAGCACGCCGGCCCGGGCTCCAACGGACGCGCTGCCGGACGAAGCGGACACCGGGTTCGCGTCATCCGCGAAGGAGTCGCGTCGTACCTGCCCGACATCGACCCCGACGAGACCACCGAGTGGCTCGACTCGTTCGACGCCCTGCTCGACGCCGCCGGCCCCGGCCGCGCCCGCTACCTGATGCTGCGGCTGCTCGAGCGCGCCGGCGAGAAGCGGGTGTCGATCCCCGCGCTCACCTCCACCGACTACGTGAACACCATCCCCACCGAGGCCGAACCGTGGTTCCCCGGTGACGAGGAGGTCGAGCGTCGCTTCCGCCAGATGATCCGCTGGAACGCCGCGATCATGGTGCATCGCGCCCAGCGTCCGGGAGTCGGTGTGGGCGGCCACATCTCGACGTACGCATCGTCGGCGTCGCTGTACGAGGTCGGCTTCAACCACTTCTTCCGCGGCAAGAACCACTCCGGTGGCGGCGACCAGATCTTCATCCAGGGCCACGCCTCCCCCGGCATCTACGCCCGCGCCTACCTCGAGGGCCGCATCGACGAGGCCCGCATGGACGGCTTCCGTCAGGAGCACAGCCACGCCGGCGAGGGCGGCGGTCTGCCGTCGTATCCGCACCCGCGACTGATGCCCGACTTCTGGGAGTTCCCGACCGTCTCCATGGGCCTCGGCCCGATGAACGCGGTCTACCAGGCGCGCTTCAACCACTACCTGCACGACCGCGGCATCAAGGACACCTCCGACCAGCACGTGTGGGCGTTCCTCGGCGACGGCGAGATGGACGAACCGGAATCGCGCGGGTTCGCGAGTTTCGCGGCCACCGAGGGCCTCGACAACCTGACCTTCGTCATCAACTGCAACCTGCAGCGCCTCGACGGTCCGGTGCGCGGCAACGGCAAGATCATCCAGGAGCTGGAGTCGTTCTTCCGCGGCGCCGGCTGGAACGTCATCAAGGTCGTCTGGGGCCGCGAGTGGGATGCGCTGCTCCACGCCGACCGCGACGGCGCCCTGGTCAACCTGATGAACACGACGCCCGACGGCGACTTCCAGACCTACAAGGCCAACGACGGCGCGTTCGTCCGCGAACACTTCTTCAACCGCGACCCGCGGACCAAGGAACTGGTCAAGGACCTCTCCGACGCCGAGATCTGGAACCTCAAGCGCGGCGGTCACGACTACCGCAAGATCCACGCGGCCTACGCCGCCGCGATGACCCACAAGGGTCAGCCGACTGTCATCCTGGCGCACACGATCAAGGGCTACACGCTCGGCAAGCACTTCGAGGGACGCAACGCGACCCACCAGATGAAGAAGCTGACGCTCGACGACCTCAAGGCCTTCCGCGACAGCACGCGCATCCCGATCAGCGACGAGCAGCTCGAGAAGGATCCGTACCTGCCGCCGTACTACCACCCCGGCAAGGACTCTCCGGAGCTCCAGTACATGCTGGATCGCCGCAAGACCCTCGGCGGCTTCCTGCCGAGCCGCCGGACCGGCGCGAAGGTCCTCAAGGCCGACACGTCGTCGGCGCTCAAGGCCACCGCGAAGGGCTCCGGCAAGCAGCAGGTCGCGACCACCATGGCACTGGTCCGCGTCTTCAAGGATCTGTTGCGCGACAAGGAGATCGGTAAGCGCATCGTGCCGATCATCCCCGACGAGGCCCGTACCTTCGGTATGGACTCGTGGTTCCCGACCCTGAAGATCTACAACCGCAACGGACAGCTCTACACCTCGGTCGACGCCGAGCTGATGCTCGCCTACAAGGAGAGCTCCGAGGGCCAGATCCTGCACGAGGGCATCAACGAGGCCGGTTCGGCGGCCAGCTTCGCCGCCGTCGGCACGTCGTATGCGACGCACGACGAGCCGATGATCCCGCTGTACATCTTCTATTCGATGTTCGGCTTCCAGCGCACCGGCGACAGCTTCTGGGCGGCCGCCGACCAGATGGCGCGCGGTTTCGTCATCGGCGCGACCGCCGGCCGCACGACGCTCACCGGTGAGGGTCTGCAGCATGCCGACGGCCACTCGCCGCTGCTCGCCGCGACCAACCCGGCGGTCGTCGCCTACGACCCGGCGTTCGCCTACGAACTCGGCCACATCGTCGACGACGGTCTCACGCGCATGTACGGCGAGGACCCGGAGAACGTCTTCTACTACATCACCGTCTACAACGAGCCGATCAGCCAGCCGGCGAAGCCCGAGAGCGTCGACCACGAGGGCATCGTCAAGGGCGGATACCTGTTCCGGAAGGCCCCGGAGAACAAGGAGTACCCGGCCAACATCCTGGTCTCCGGTATCACCATGCCCGACGCGCTGCGTGCCTCCGAGTTGCTCGCCGAGGAGTGGAACGTCAGCGCCAACGTGTACTCGGTGACGTCGTGGAGCGAGCTGGCCCGCGACGGCATCCGCGCCGACCGCGCGGCGCTGCGCGATCCGGGCACCGAGCCGGCGCCCGCCTACCTGACCGAACTGATGGCCGACGCGGCCGGACCGTTCGTCGGCGTCAGCGACTACATGCGCGGCGTCCAGGAGCAGATCCGTGCATACCTGCCCGGTACCTACCTGACGCTGGGCACCGACGGGTTCGGCTTCTCCGACACCCGGCCGGCGGCACGACGGTTCTTCAACGTCGACGCGGAGTCGATCGTGGTCGCGGTGCTGGTCGCACTCGCCCGCGACGGCCACCTCGACATGTCGGTGGCCAAGCAGGCCGCGGACAAGTACAAGATCGACGACGTCGCGGCCGCTCCGGAGCAGACCAGCGATCCCGGCGTGGCGTAGTGCGGCACCGGACCGCCGCACCCGGGGAGACCAGCGATCCCGGCGCGGCGGTTTCCGGGGACTAGATTGAGATCGTGTCCGACGCGCGAGTGAATCAGCCCACAACACCTCCGGCTGACGTGTTCGGTGAGCGGGGCGCCCATGTGCCGGCCCCCGCCACCGTGCACGACGCGCTGCCCGACACGCTCCTCCGCCGGGTCAAGCAGTACAGCGGCCGCCTCGCCACCGAGGCGGTCCACTCCATGCAGGACCAGCTGCCCTACTTCGGCGACCTCGACGCCGCGCAGCGCGCGAGTGTGCAGCTGGTCGTGCAGACCGCCGTCGTGAACTTCGTCGAGTGGATCCAGGATCCCGAGGGCAACGTGAAGTTCACGGTCCAGGCGTTCCAGGTGGTGCCGCAGGACCTCGCCCGGCGCATCACGTTGCTGCAGACCGTCGAGATGGTCCGTGTGGCCATGGAGTTCTTCGAGAAGTGGCTGCCGCTGCTGGCCCGCAACGACGCCCAGCTCCGCGCGCTCACCGAGTCGGTCCTGCGCTATGGCCGAGAGATCGGCTTCGCCGCGGCCGCGATCTACGCATCGGCCGCGGAATCGCGCGGCGCCTGGGACTCCCGGCTCGAGGCACTGGTCGTCGATGCCGTGGTCCGCGGCGACACCGGCCCCCAGCTGCTCTCGCGCGCAGCCGCCCTGAACTGGGATTCCGACGCCCCGGCGACGGTCATCGTCGGCACGCCACCGCCGGAACAGAACGTGTCGGTGCCGCTGGCCATCCACAACACGGCTCGGCAGTTCGACCGGTCGGCACTCTCGGTGGTCCAGGGTTCGGTGCTTGTCGCCATCGTCAGCGGCCCCGCCCGGCCGACGGAGAAGTTCGTCTCGGCCCTTCTCTCCCACTTCGCCGACGGCCCGGTGGTGATCGGACCGACCATGCCGAACCTCGGGAGCGCTCACGCCAGCGCCGCGGAGGCCATGGCGGCGATCGCGGCGGTGGTGGGCTGGCCGAGCGCACCGCGCCCGGTCCACAGCCTCGAACTGCTCCCCGAACGAGCCCTCAACGGTGACGAGTCGGCGGTCGCCGCTCTGGTCGAATCTGTGGTCCGTCCGCTCACCGCAGGGGGCTCCACGTTGACCACGACACTCGAGGCCTACCTCGACTCTGGCGGATCGGTCGAATCCTGCGCGCGCGTTCTGTACATACATCCAAATACCGTCCGGTACAGACTGAAGAAAATTGCGGAAATCACACGACGCGATCCGACGAACCCACGCGACGCGTATGTACTACGGATCGCGACGACTGTCGGTCGTCTGACACACTTAAGGCACAAATCGGACTCTCCTACCCCATGAGTCACACCGGTAACATGTCCGATTCGGGGTCTATGCTGATAGGAGCCTTAAGAGCACGTTTAGGTAACGAATCTCAGCCTGATGACGAAGCAGGTGGCACTGAGATCAAGTTTGTGGGAACCCTACAAAACCCGTCGACAAGGTTCATGCTTCTCCACACCCACATCGAGCAAGGAAAGGGTGTTCTCTGGTCACGTGCTATCGATGCTTGCTCCCGGCCAGGGATCCCAGACACCCGGCATGCTCACGCCGTGGCTCGACCTGCCCGGCACCCGTGATCAGATCGCCACGTGGTCCAAGCTCACTCAACTGGACTTGGAAAGACTCGGCACCACTGCCACCGCGGAGGAGATCACCGACACCGCGGTGACCCAGCCGCTCGTCGTCGTTGCCGCCCTCCTCGCCTTCGACGAGGTCCGCAAGAACGGTGAACTGCCCGCGGACGCGGTCGTCGCCGGCCACTCGGTCGGTGAGCTCGCCGCCGCTGCCATCACCGGCGTCATCTCCGCCGACGAGGCCGTCACCCTCGCCGCGATCCGCGGCGCCGAGATGGCCAAGGCCTGCGCGCTGGTGCCGACCACCATGGCCGCGGTCCTCGGTGGCGACGAAGCCGCCGTGCTCGCCCGCCTCGCGGAACTCGAACTCGTCCCCGCCAACCGCAACGCGGTCGGCCAGGTCGTGGCGGCCGGTGCCGTCGAGAAGATCGACGAGCTCATCGCCTCCCCGCCGGAGAAGGCCCGTATACGCAAGCTCGCGGTCGCCGGCGCCTTCCACACCCACTTCATGGCCCCGGCGCAGGACGCAGTCGCCGCCGCGGCCGCGAAGATCACCCCGGCCGATCCGAATCGCACGCTGCTGTCCAACTCGGACGGCCGGCCTGTAACGAATGGCGCCGACGCACTGACAAAACTGGTAGGCCAGGTCACCAGGCCGGTCCGCTGGGATCTCTGCTCGGCGTACCTGCGGGACAACTCGGCCACCGCCGTCGTGGAACTGCCGCCGGCGGGCACGCTCGTGGGGATCGCCAAGCGTGAGCTGAAGGGCACCCCATCGCTGGCTCTCAAGGAGCCCGGCGACATCGCGAAGATCGCAGAACTTGGATAGCGGTCGCGGCTGGTCCGCGACCCCCGGAAGATCGGCGCCCGACGCCGACGTGTCCAAGCGCGCGGACCATGCGGTCCGTCATGCGCCCCGGAAATCAATTCACCCGAACACGAAAGGGAACCACACAGTGGCTGCCACCCAGGAACAACTCATTGCCGGCATCGCCGAGATCATCGAGGAAGTCACCGGCATCGAGCCGTCCGAGGTGACCCTCGAGAAGTCGTTCGTCGACGACCTCGACATCGATTCGCTGTCCATGGTCGAGATCGCTGTCCAGACCGAGGACAAGTACGGCGTGAAGATCCCCGATGAGGACCTCGCCGGTCTGCGCACCGTCGGCGACGCCGTCTCGTACATCCAGAAGCTCGAGAGCGAGAACCCCGAGGCTGCGGCTGCCATCAAGGCCCAGGTCGAGGCAGACCAGAACTGATGAGCTCCCCCTCCCTCCGCGACTACTCGACGCTGGGTGGGAACTTCCCGAGCGTGGTCGTCACCTCCATGGTGGCGACCACCTCGCTCGGCGAGGATCTCGACTCGACGTGGAAAAACCTGCTGGCGGGTGAGTCGGGCATCCGCGAGCTGACCGACGAATTCATCACCAAGTACAACCTGCCGGTGCGCATCGGCGGTCGTCTGCTGAAGGATCCGTCCGAAGAGGTCACGCGAGTCGAATCTCGCCGGATGGCCTACGTCGAGCGCATCGCCCACGTGCTGAGCAAGCGTCTCTGGACCCAGGCCGGCGAACCCGAGGTCGACCCCGACCGTCTCGCCGTGGTCATCGGTACCGGCCAGGGTGGCGGCGACGCCATGATCGACGCCGTCAAGGCCATGGAAAGCACCGGCAACTATCGCAAGGTGTCCCCGCTGGCCGTCTCGATGGCCATGCCCAACGGTCCGGCCGCCGTCGTCGGCCTGAACATCGGCGCGCGCGCAGGCGTCATCACCCCGGTCTCGGCGTGCTCGTCGGGTGCCGAGGCGATCGCACACGCATGGCGCCACATCGTCATGGGTGACGCCGACATGGTGGTCACCGGTGGCGTCGAGGGACACATCGACGCGGTGCCGATCGCGGCATTCTCGATGATGCGTGCCATGAGCACCCGCAACGAGGACCCCGCTGCCGCGTCTCGTCCGTTCGACAAGGACCGCGACGGCTTCGTCTTCGGCGAAGGCGCCGCGATGCTCATCCTCGAACGCGAGGAGCACGCTCGGGCCCGCGGTGCGCACATCCACGCACGTCTGCTCGGTTCGGGCATCACCTCCGACGGCTTCCACCTGGTTGCCCCGGACCCCAGCGGTCAGGGCAACGCCCGCGCGATGACGCGGGCCCTGCAGACCGCCGGTCTCCAGAAGTCCGACATCACCCATATCAACGCGCATGCGACGTCGACCCCGATCGGCGACACCGCCGAGGCCGCGGGCATCACCGCCGCCATCGGTCAGCACGCCGCGATCTACGCTCCGAAGTCCGCTCTCGGACACTCGATCGGTGCGGTGGGTGCGCTCGAGTCGGTCCTGACCATCAAGAGCGTCGAGGAAGGCGTCATCCCGCCGACCCTCAACCTCGAGAACCAGGATCCGGAGTGCGACATCGACGTCGTCCACGGTGAACCCCGTTACGGACAGATCGACTACGCCATCAACAACTCGTTCGGTTTCGGTGGGCACAACGTGGCGCTCGCCTTCGGTCGCTACTGAGCGTCGGCTTCCCGCCGATCTCGGTAGTGCCTGAGACGAACCACGCCCCGACACCCTTGGAGGAGACTGCGATGACGACCTTGGCTCCCATGGCCGGCCGCGAAGAAGCCGCCGATCCCCGCGACCCGCTGTTGCGGCTGACGAACTTCTTCGACGAAGGCACCATGTCGTTGCTGCATTCTCGCGACAAGTCCGGGGTCCAGGCCGCCGTCGGCCTGGTCAACGGAGTTCGCACGGTCTCCTACTGCACCGATGGCACCGTCATGGGTGGTGCCATGGGTGTCGTCGGGTGTGCTCACATCGTCAACGCCATCGACACCGCCATCTCCGAGCAGGCGCCGGTCATCGGCATCTGGCACTCGGGTGGCGCCCGCCTCGCCGAGGGTGTCGAGGCGTTGCACGCCGTGGGTCAGGTCTTCGAGGCGATGGTCCGCGCCTCCGGGTACATCCCGCAGATCTCCGTGGTCGTCGGCTTCGCGGCCGGCGGCGCGGCCTACGGGCCCGCACTCACCGACATCGTGATCATGGCTCCGGCCGGTCGCGTCTTCGTCACCGGACCCGATGTGGTCCGCAGCGTCACCGGTGAGGACGTCGACATGGAGTCGCTCGGCGGCCCCACCACCCACGGCAAGAAGTCCGGCGTCTGCCACATCGTGGCCGACTCCGAGCCCGACGCCCTCTGGCGCGCACGCCGTCTCGTCTCGACCTTCAGCCGGCAGGGCCACTTCAACCGTGAGCTGGCCGCCGCCGGCGACACCGACCTCAAGGCCCTGCTGCCCGAATCCGCCCGCCGCGCCTACGACGTCCACCCGGTCGTCGAGAAGCTGCTCGACACGGCACTCGCCGCCGACGGCGAGACCGAGATCTCCAGTTTCGAAGAGCTGCAGGCCAAATGGGCCCCGAACATCGTCATCGGGTTCGGTCGGTTGTCCGGCCGCAGTGTCGGCGTGATCGCCAACAACCCGCTGCGCATGGGCGGTTGCCTGAACTCGGAGAGCGCTGAGAAAGCCTCCCGGTTCGTCCGTCTCTGCGACGCCTTCGGCATCCCCCTCATCGTCCTCACCGATGTCCCCGGCTACCTGCCGGGCGTCGGACAGGAATGGAACGGCGTCGTCCGACGCGGCGCCAAACTCCTTCACGCCTTCGCCGAGTGCTCGGTCCCCCGCGTCACCCTGGTGACCCGGAAGATCTACGGCGGCGCCTACATCGCCATGAACTCGCGCGCACTCGGCGCCACCGCGGTATTCGCCTGGCCCGGTTCCGAAGTCGCCGTCATGGGCGCCAAGGCCGCCGTCGGCATCCTGCACAAGAAGGCTCTGGCCGCCGCACCCGACGACGAGCGTGAGGCCCTCCACGACAGGCTGGCCGCCGAACACGAGGCCATCGCCGGCGGTGTGGGTCGCGCCCAGTCGATCGGTGTCGTGGACGAGATCATCGACCCGGCGCGCACGCGCAGCATCATCGCCGAGGCACTCGCGACGGCACCCGCCCGACGCGGCCGCCACAAGAACATCCCGCTCTGATCAGCGGTCCGACATACGAAGAACGCCACCGGTTCTCACCGGTGGCGTTTCTCGTGTGTCCCTGAGCTCGCGGGGCAGAATCACCGCGCTCCCCGGGAAGTCTGTATCCCTCGCAGCCCCGCCAGGTTTCCCACTTCTCGCGACGACGAAACCCCGTCTCGCGCCTGCCGGGCGTGTCGCTCCTCACTCCCCGAGCAGAACCCGAGAACTAGCCGACCCGCTGCTGCAGCCAGGTGACCTCGGCCCCGGCACCGCCCAGGCGGTACTGCTCGAGGGCGTCGTCCCAGGCCGTGCCGAGAGCGGCTTCGAGTTCGCCGGCCAGACCGGCACTGTCGGGCTGTGATTCGATCATCGAGCGCAGCTGGTTCTCGCCGATGATGACATCGCCGTTGGCACTGGTCGATCCGCGCCAGAGTCCCAGACCCGGGACATAGCTGTAGCGCTCGCCGTCCACGCCCTCGCTCGGGTTCTCGGTGACCTCGAACCGCAGCGCCGACCACTCGCGCAGAGCGGTCACCAGACGCGCCGCTGTCCCGACGGGCCCTGCCCAGTCGACAGTTGCACGCTGCATACCCGGTTCGGCGTCCTGTGCCGACCATTTCAGGTTCGCGCGCGCATTCAGGGTCGACGACAGAGCCCACTCCACATGCGGGCACAGCGCCACCGGCGCCGAGTGGATGTAGACCACTCCTGTTGTCATGTCCGCAAACTGGTTCAGATTGCGCACCTTTTCACCTCCGTTGTCGACGAGGAACGTCTTCCCCAACACACCTCGCGACCGACGGATATCACACTCGTGGGATTCATTGTGCCCCATGATGCGCGTGTTGCGCTAGTTTCTCGTGCGAGAAAGGTTCATTTATGTGACGAAAGTTCACTGACGACCCGGTCGTTGAACTCGCTCCACAACGGTTTCGCCCACGACCCGAAGGCACGGTCGGTGAGGACGACGCACGCTGCCTGCAGCTCGGGGTCGACCCAGAGGAAGGTGCCGGCCTGGCCGAAATGTCCGAAGGTCCGCGGGGAGTTGCCCGTCCCGGTCCAGTGCGGGGACTTCTGAGATCGGATCTCGAACCCGAGGCCCCAGTCGTTGGGGCGGTGCCGGCCGTAGCCCGGCACGAAGCCGTCGAGTCCCGGGAACTGCACCGACGTCGCGTCGGCGAGAGTCTCGGGAGCCAGCAGCCGGGGCTCGAGCATCTCCTGGGCGAAACGCGCCAGATCGGCGGTGCTGGATCGCGCCCCGTGCCCGGCGGGCCCGTACAGCTCCGTGGACTCCATGCCGAGCGGTGCGCAGACGGCGTCGGCCAGGTAGTCCGAGAAGCCGATGCCCGCGGCCTGTTCCACCGTCTCGGCCAGGATCTCGAAACCCGCGCTCGAATAGATGCGCTTCTCCCCCACCCCGGCCTCGACGTCCCGCGAGTCGAAGGCGAGACCGGATGCGTGAGCCAGGAGATGCCGGATGGTCGCCCCGGGCGGGCCGGCCGGATCGTCGAGTTCGACGGCCCCCTCTTCGACGGCCACCAGAATCGCCTCGGCGACCAGGAGTTTGGTGACCGAGGCGAGTTCGTAGACGCGAACGGGGTCGCCGAATTCCTCGGCGACCCCGTCGCGGGTGATGATCGCCGCCGACACATGGTCGACGGGCCATTCCGTCAGAGATTCAAGGACCGACACATCCGGTCACGTTACCCGTGCCCGCGTGCCGGCCGGTGGGCACAGGGCTCACCAATCCTCTTCGGTGTAGCGGATGACACCGCGGATGTTGCGGCCGTCCAGCATGTCCTGGTAGCCCTCGTTGATCTGGTCCAGGCGGTACTGGCGGGTGATCATGTCGGCGATGTTGAGCTTGCCGATCTTGTACATCGACAGCAGCTGCGGAATGTCGAGCTTCGGGTTGGCGCCACCGAAGATGGAGCCCTGCAGGTTCTTCTGCAGGAGGGTGAGCATCGCCAGGTTCAGCGTCACGTCGCTCTCGAGCATGTTGCCCATGCCGGTCAGCACACAGGTGCCGCCCTTGGCGGTGATGCCCATCCACAGGTCGACATCCTTGCCGTGGACCTCACCGACGGTGACGATCACCTTCTGGCACATGCTGCCGTGGGTGGTCTCCGCGATGGCCATGGCGGCCTCTTCGACCGACGCGAATGCCGCGGTGGCACCGAACTTCAGCGCCTGCTCACGCTTCCACTCCACCGGATCGATGGCGAACACGTTGCGGGCACCCGAGATGACGGCACCCTGGAGGGCTGCCGTGCCGACGCCACCGACACCGACGATCGCCACGTCCTCGCCGGGACGGACGTCACCGCTGCGGGTAGACGAGCCGTAGCCGGTGGGGATGCCACAGCCACACAGTGCGGCGACCTCGAACGGGATGTCCTTGTCGATCTTCACCGCCGACGCCTCGTGGACCACCATGTAGGGGGCGAAGGTGCCCAGCAGGGTCATCGGGTAGACATTCTCGCCGGCGGCGGTCTGGATACGGAAGGTGTTGTCCGACACCGCTTCACCCTGCAGCAGCATGGCGCCGAAGTCGCACAGGTTTGCCATGCCCGACTGACACGACGGACACTTGCCGCACGACGGGATGAACGACAGCACAACGTGGTCGCCGACCTCGAAATCGGTGACGCCCTCGCCGACCTCGGCGACGACGCCCGCACCCTCGTGGCCGCCCAGGATCGGGAACCCGGCCATCGGGATGCCGCCGGTCATCAGGTGATGGTCGGAGTGGCACATGCCCGCCGCTTCCATCTTGATCTTGATCTCGTGCGCCTTGGGATCGCCGATCTCGATCTCCTCGATCGCCCACGGCTTGTTGTGCTCGCGCAGCAGCGCGCCCTTTGTCTTCACTGGTCTCCTCCGTTCGAACCCGGCAACAATCTCGCCCCGGGAAGTCCATCGAGCGACGTTGCCGTCGCTTGTGACTGTAGTCACTCAATCACAAAATTGAAACGTGTTCTAGTCCGTGTTCCATCGCCACCGGCACCCGCCCGATCGCCGAATCCGGCGCCGGGACACCGCGACAGACTCAGTCGGCCAGGCCGGCGTCCTTGGAGCCGTAGCTCGCCCGCAGGGTCGGCTTGACGACCTTGCCGCCGGCGTTGCGCGGCAACTCGTCGACGATGACGAGGTCCTTGGGGTGCTTGAAGCGGGCCAGGTTCTCGTTCAGGTACGGCTCGAGATCGGCCAGCGCCAGGTCGGTGACACCCTCGGCGAGGACGACGACAGCGACCGGAACCTCGCCCCACTTCTCGTGTGCACGACCGATGATCGCGGCCTCGCTGATGCTCGGGTGACCGAACAGCGCGTTCTCGACCTCGGCGCAGTAGATGTTCTCGCCGCCCGAGATGATCATGTCCTTGGCACGGTCGACGACGTAGAGGAAGCCGTCCTCGTCCTCGCGCACGAGGTCGCCCGAGTGGAACCAGCCGCCGGCGAACGCATCGGCGGTGCCCTGCTCGTTCTGCCAGTAGCCCTTCATCATGTTGGGTCCGCGGTAGACGATCTCGCCGACCTCGCCCTGCTTGACGTCGTTACCCTCCGGGTCGATGATGCGCGCTGTCACCGCGGGCACGACCTTGCCGATGGAGCCGATCTTGTTCAGCGCGTCCTTGCCCTCGAGCACGCAGGTGATCGGCGACATCTCGGTCTGGCCGAAAACGGCGACGTTCAGCGCGTCGGGGAAGGTCTCGTTCATCGCGCGCAGCACGGTGTCCGACGCGGGGGCGGCGCCCCAGCTGATGACGCGCAACTTCAGGTTCCGCGGCTTGGCCTGCTGCGCGGCGCAGACGGCCTGCCACTGCGCGGGCACCAGGAAGATCGAGGTGGTGCCCTCCTTCTCGATGGTGTCGAGCATGTCGTTCGGGTCGAAGGCTCCGAGCGGATGGATGACCGACAGCGCCCCCATGTAGAACAGCGGCGCCATCGCGCCGAGGCCGGCGATGTGGAACATCGGGGCGACGCACGAGCCGATGTCGTCGGATCTGGTTTGCAGCGCCTGCATGCAGGTGGCGGCCTGCGCCTGCATGTTGGTGTGGGTGAGCATGGCGCCCTTGGGCTTCCCAGTGGTGCCCGAGGTGTACATGATCAGCGCCACGGTCTCTTCGGGAACGTCGATCTCCGGCAGATCGGAGGAGTCCTCGGCGACCAGGGCGTCGTAGTCGAGGTGAGTCTCCTTGTCCGACCCACCCACGACGATGATGTGGTCGATCGCGTTGGTCGACGCAGCAACGGCATCGGCCAGCGGCGCGAGCAGGGTCTCGGTGACGATGACCTTGGCGCCGCTGTCGTTGACCAGGAAGGCGATCTCGGCAGGGCTCATGCGGATGTTCACCGGCACCGGGATGGCGCCGATGAGGTTGGCGCCCAACACCGCTTCGACGTATTCGCTGCGGTTCAGCAGGACCACCAGGATGCGGTCGCCGAACTCGACGCCGCGACGGGTCAGGGCGGCGGCGAAGGCACGGGTCCGCTCGTCGAGTTCCTTCCAGGTGGTGACCTCGCCCTGGAATTTCAGGGCAGGGCCCTCGGGGTTCATGAAGGCGTGGCGCTTGATCTGGTTGTTCCAGTGGTTGCGGCGCGAACGCAGCGGCTCGGTGGCGAGGTCGGTGACGGTGTCAACGGTCGCGGTCATACGATCGGTCTCCTTGTTGTCTGTCGTCGTGTCGAACGTGGTGGTGAAAATGTCTCTGGTGGTGGGTGTTCGGCGTCGGCCGAAGCTCACTTCTTGCCGGCGAAGGCGGCGATGGCCGCCTGGAACTCCGGCGACTGCAGCAGTTCGGTCTGCCCCTCGAGTTCCCGCTCGATGGCGGCTTCGAAGCCGGACATGGTGTGGGCGTCGAGCGCCGACTTCGTCAGGCGCAGCGCGGACCGGCTCTTGCCTGCCAGTTTCGCGGCGACCTTGTCGACCGCTTCGTCGAGCCCGGGCCGGTCTTCGTAGACGCCATTGACCAGTCCCGCCGCGAAAGCCTCAGGGGCGCGGAGCTTCTCGCCGAGGAGTGCGAGTTCGTTGGCCCGAACCCGACCCACCGCGGAGGTGAACAGCATCGACGCGCCACCGTCGGGCATCAGGCCGATGTTGATGAAGGCGAGCAGGAAGTACGACCGCTTCGTCGTGTAGATGAGGTCGGCGGCGAGGGCCAGCGAGGCACCGATGCCCGCTGCCGGTCCGTCGACGGAGGCGATGACCGGAACCTGGGCCGAGCGCACCGCGCGTGCAAGTTCCGACCCGGCCGAGATGATCCCGCGGGCCTGGTTGGGATCCAGCCCCGACGACCCGTTCGCGGTCGACTGCGAGATGATGGAGACCACGTCGGCTCCGGCGCTGAAGCTCCCGCCGGCACCGTCGATGACGATGACGCGGACGTCGTCGCGCTTCGACCACTCCTCCATCGCAGCCTTGATGCCGTAATTCGCCTCGGTGTCGAGAGCATTCATCTTCTCCGGGCGGGAAATCGTCAGCCGCGCGACTCCTCGGTCGTCGACCGAGGTCACGATTGCCTGGCTGGTCTCGTCGCTCACTGTTCTCCCCACTGGTGACCGGACAGATAGACACAGATCATCGGATCTGTGCCAACGCCTAGAGTACTACCACAGTGCGACGCAGATCACGAGAATCTTGGTTAACTTATACGCGCCTATCAACGCCCCTTTCTGGACTTTTCGACCTATAGGCTCGAAAATCGCTCGTGAACGTCGTATCCGGCTAAAGTGTGACGCCATGACCGTGCGCCCGGGGACGTCGACCTCCGACACGTCCCAGCCAGGTGCACCGGGCGCCCGACGACGCCGTCCGGCCGACCGCAGGCGACTCATCGTCGACGCGGCAGCGAAGGCCTTCAGCGACGGCGGCTATCACGCGGTTCGGCTCGACGACATCGCCGACGCGGTCGGGATCTCCGCGCCCGCTCTCTACCGGCACTTCCCCAACAAGTACGCGTTGTTCGCCGAGACCACCGCCGTGCTGGCTCAGTCGCTGCGGTCGGCGCTGGATGCGGCAGAAGCCGACGGCGACGACGAACTGCGCGACCTGCTCGTGGCGATCACCGCAGCCTCGTTCGAGAACCGCCGCACCGGTGGCCTGTACCGGTGGGAGTCCCGGTACCTCGAGCCGGCCGACCTGGACATCGTCCGCGACGTCGTGGTGCACCAGCACCGGCGCGTCCGCGCGGCTGCGCGACGCCTGCGCCCAGACCTCGGCGATGCCGACGCCAATCTGATCGTCGCCGCGATGACCAGCGTCGCGGCCAGCCCGACGACCCACCGCTCCTCGCTGCCGGCCCGCGAGGTCACCCCCCTGATCGCCGATGCGGCGATCGACCTGCTCGAGGTCGACCTCCCCGATCCGGTGGAGCCTCCTGCCCCCACCTGCCACGGCCTCGCCCCGGCGGCAAAGCGCGAGGTCATCCTGACCGAGGCGATCAATCTGTTCGCCGCCCGCGGCTTCCGTGACGTCACCATCGAGGACATCGCCCACGCCGCGAACCTTCCGGCGTCCGGGGTGTACCGCCACTTCCCGAGCAAGGTGGCGATCCTCGAGGCCGCGTTCTGGCGGGCGACCGACCGCGTCACGACCGCCATCTCCGACGCCCTGGCCGGCGCGACGACGCCCCACGAGGCGCTCGTCGGCATGGTGCGCCGGTACGTCCGATTGACCTGCAGCTCAACCGATCTGATCAGCGTCTACGAAACCGAGATCGGACACGCGACGCCCGAGGCCCGGAATGCGCTGCGCAATCAGCAACGCATCACCGTCGAGGAGTGGGCGACCTGGATGAGCCGAGAACGAGCAGACCTGCCGATCACCCACGCACGGTTCCTGGTGCACGCCGCACTCAACGTCGTCACCGACCTGTCGCGATTGCGGCCGAAACCCTCCCCCGAACGCATCGAGGCACTGTCGGCCCGAATCCTGTTGGGCGCGAACGCCTGACCTGGACAGGGTCCTACAACACCGCGAAGTCGTCCATCAGCCAGCGGCCGTTCTGCTGCACCAGGGTCACCTTGACCCGCGTCTGGTACGGGAATCCCTCGGGAAACTCCTGCGCGGTCTGCGGCGACTTGACGGTCTGGTCGAGTGTCACGAGCACGACGGCCCTCCCGTCGTCGAGCGACATGATTCCGGCGTTGTCGGCCTTCGCGGTCGACACGGCCTCCGCTTCGGTGGAGCCTTTTCGGGCGTCCTGCGAGGACTCGATGTAGGTCTGGGTGAACGCGGGAGTCGAGATCTCACGGATGCGACGGTCGAGGTCGGGGTAATCGCTCGAGTTGTAGGTGGTGATCTCGGCGGCGTACGTGCGTGCGGTGTCGAGGATCGTCGTGTCGATCGCACCCGCGGCAAGGTCGGCCCGACGATCGGCGTCGACGTAGGCGACAGCCAGCACCGCGGTCGACGCCGCAAGGACGACGGCGACCGCCACCAGCGCGACGACCGCCCAGGCCCTCTTGCCCAGGCTGGTCGCCCAGCCGGTCAAGCGGTTGCCGTTCCCCGACGCCGCGGTCGGGTCGAGCTTGCGGGGCGTGCGGTCCGCGGCGGACTCCTCCGCGACCGTCTCCTCGGACTCTGACTTGTCCTCGGCCCCGGCGTCACCCTCGGCGGCGTCGGCCTCGTTCGCCTCCCCGCGACGGGCCGCCCTGCGGGCCGCTTTCGCCGCCTTGGCCTCCGCCTCGGCTCGGTACTTCTCCCGGTTCGTGCGGTTGGCCTGCAGGAAGTGGTCGCCGTCGAGCGGGGTCACGCCGTCTTCGACGTCGGGCGTCACCGTGGTGGCGTCGGGGGCGTCGGAGGTCTGACGGGGCTTCGGCATGGGTTCAATGTAGCGATGCCGCTGTGGGCGCTGTGTCCGGCGTCATACCGCCGGCAGATCGCCGAGGCTGCCGAGGTCCAGCGACACCCACTGCTGAGGGTCGAGGTACACCTTGGTCTGCGGACCGTGTTCCTTCTCGGCCATCTCGATGTACGGTTCGACGGCCTGCGGCGGAAGGTAACGAGATGCCATCTCGCGCAGGTCGTCCCGGGTTCCGGCGACCATGTCGATGGCATTCCCGGACACCGAGACGTACATGAGGCGCGGCGACACCTCGTCGACCATGAGGGTGAACCGCCCCGCCGCCCGGATGAGGTTCAGCTTCCGCGACTCGGTGCCGGTGAGCAGCCATGGTCGTCCGCCGGGTTCGTAGTGGTACCAGATCGGCACCGTCAGCGGAGCCCTCTCGGGTTCGGCTTCCACGGACAGGGCCGCGACGTGTGGTTCTGCCAGAAACGCTTCTCGTTCGCTCTTGGTGAGTGCCATATTCCGACGGTAAACCGGGCCTCCGACAGTTCGTGCCCGATTCGCGCCGGTCGTGCCTACTTCCAGGGAGCGAGAACCTCGGCGGCGCGTTCGGCGAGCACCATCTGGAACAGCGGACCGAAGCTCACGCGTCCGACGCCGAGCGCGGCGAGTGCCGCCTTGTTGTTCTTGGTCGGGTGCCCGATGGCGTTGACCGGCAGCGGAAGTTCGTCGGCGAGCCGCTTCTGGGTGGCGTCGTCGTGGAAACCGACGGGATAGAGCACGTCGGCACCGGCCTCCGCGCAGAGCTTCATCCGCGCGATGGCGCGGTCGACGCGGTCGGATTCGTCGCCGACCTGCTTGAGAAACAGATCGGTGCGGGCGTTGACGACGACGTGGACATCGGTGGCGTCCGACGCCGCACGCAGGGCGCCCACGAAGTCGGCGTGCTCCTGCGCCTCGCGGAGTCGCCCGCCCTCACTGTGGACGGTGTCCTCGATGTTGAGGCCGACAGCACCGGCGTCGATGAGGCCGTCGATCAGCGTCTTGGGATCTTCGCCGTAGCCGGATTCGATGTCGACGGAGATCGGGACGTCGACCGCTGCGGTGATCTGTTTGATCCGCGTCGTGAGTTCCCCGAAGGTGATGCCCTCGTTGTCGGGTTTGCCGATCGAGTCCGACACCGGGTGACTACCGACGGTGAGTGCGGTGAATCCCGCGGACACCGCCAGATTCGCCGACCATGCGTCCCATACCGTCGGCAGGATCACCGGGTCTCCGGGCCGGTGGAGTTCGAGCAGTGCCTTGGCCTTGTCGGCGAGTTCCGTCATGACCCCTACAACTACGCCGGTCGACGCGCACATTCCGGGGGTTGGCGAAAAACTACTTCCGCCAGAACAAATGGTGGGTGACCCCGCTCGGACTCGGGACCACTTCGTGCCCGAAACGGTCCTCCAACTCGGCGGGCGAGTTCCACAGACGCAGTCCGTTTCCGTAGGTGACGGGTGCGACCGCGATGTGCAGCGTGTCGATGAGATCGGCGTCGAGGAACTCCCGCACGGTGCTCACGCCGCCGCCGATCCGAACGTCTTTGCCGTCGGCCGCGGCCTTCGCCTTCTCCGCGGCCTCGGCCGGCGTGGCGTCGAGGAAGTGGAACGTGGTCTCACCCAGCGTGAACGACGGGCGGAGGTGGTGGGTGAGGACGAAGACCGGGGTGTGGAACGGCGGCTCGTCGCCCCACCACCCCTGCCATTCATGGTCGACCCACGGACCTCGCTGGTGCCCGAATTTGTTGCGGCCCATGATCTCCGCACCGATGTTGTGTGTGAAGTCGCGCGTGAAGTAGTCGTCGAGTCCGCGGGTGCCACCGGGATCGGTGCGGTTGGGCCAGCTCGCGGTGGCCCCTGCCCAGGACATCATCTCCCAGGGTTCGACGGTGTCGCCGAACGGCCGCTCGAAGGTCTGATTTTCACCGGCACCGATCCCGTCCTGCGAGACCGCGAAGTTCTGCACCCTGAGTAGCTGAGCCATGGCATCCATTCCTGTTGTCGTCGGGCAATCCAACCAGGACAGACTCGAAACCGCAGCGAGACTCATCGGTGCAGCGCAGCGTCAGGCGATGGCGGCCTTCACGATCTGGGCGAACGGCGTCGACGACCGGCCGATCAGCGTCTGGAGGTCGCCTGAGGTGGTGTCGAGTTCGCCGCGGGCGATGCCGGCATCGGAACCCGCCAGCACGGCGGCGAACTGCTCCGGGATGCCGTTGTCGGCGAGCACCTTCGCGTAGTCGGCCTCCGGCAGGTCACGATACTCAACGGTCTTGCCGGCCACCTCGCCGATGACCTTCGCGAGGTCGGCGTAGGTGAGTCGCTCATCGCCGCCGAGTTCGTAGACCTTGCCACCCTGATCGGCATCGGAGGTGAGGACTGCGGCAGCCGCAGCCGCGTAGTCGGCGCGGGCGGCACCGGCGACCTTGCCCTCGCCCGCTGCACCGAACAAAGCGCCGGACGAGACCGCCTGGCTGATGGCCTGCAGGTAGTTCTCCCAGTACCAGCCGTTGCGGAGGAAGACCGCGGGGATCGACGACTCGCCGAGTCGCTTCTCGGTGGCCACGTGTTCGGGCGCCAACCCGAGTCCGCTCGTAGCGGCGTTGAGGAGGCTCGTGTACGCGATCAATCCGACACCGGCCGCTTCCGCCGCCTCGATCACGTTGGTGTGCTGCGGAACTCGACGTCCGACCTCCGAACCCGAGATCAGGAGCAGCTTGTCGACACCGTCGAGTGCGCGCCGCAGCGCCTCCGGATCGTCATAGGAGGCAACCCGGATCTGAACGCCCTTCGACGCCAGATCGGCAGCCTTCGACTCGTCCCGAACGATCGCCACGATGTCCGCGGCCGGGACTCCCCGCGCGAGCAGCTCGCCGATCGCCAGCCCGCCGAGCTGTCCGGTGGCGCCTGTCACTGCTGTGGTCATGTTGTCTTTCCTCTCGTCGTGACTGGGCTCGACTGTACGCACTTACTTTTCGTAAGTGCAATACGAACAGTTAGCGGGTCGCTGTGACCTTCGCTAACCTGAGGTCATGTCCGACCACGACCCGACCCTCGAAGCCGACGTCTTCGCACGCGACTGCTCGTCGAGGTCGACGCTGCAGACGGTCACCGGCCGCTGGGGCACGCTGGTCCTGATCGCGTTGCGCGAGAGCAACTATCGATTCAGCGCCCTTCGACGCCGCGTTGACGGTGTGAGCGAGCGAATGCTGTCGCAGACGCTTCAGAACCTCGAACGCGACGGCATGATCGTGCGGACGGTCCTGGAGGCGATCCCGCCGAAGGTCGAATACGACCTGACTCCCCTCGGCAGGCAGGTCGCCGACCAACTGCAGGGGTTGATCGATCTGCTGCAGGGCCACATGCCGACGGTGCGTGACGCGCAGGCGGAGTACGACGGGCGGCGCGGGACGAGTGCCTGAGGCGGTCAGCGCGAACGAGCCGGCAGCAGCAGCAGCAGTTCTATCGGCACAATGCCTAGCGATGGACCCCGGGACAACCGATATGCCATAGGCTCGAGGAATGATCGTTACCGGTGCGATGTTGGCGGAGGCCGCTACTGTCGCTGACGGCAAGCTATATGTACTCGGGGGCGTCCTTACAGATTTTTGGCAACCGCCAGGGGGCTATCTAATCGAGACCCTTCTGATTGTGCTTATCCAGGCAGAGGAGGGAGACCTTCACAATCCGCAGTTCGTCGAAGTCTCCATCACCACACCTGACGGAAAGAGCGGCTCTAGCAGGCTCCCCGTCCCCGAAGTGGCAACCGCAGGAACCAGAGCCGGTTTCTTCTTTCACAAGATCGGCTTCGAGGCGAAGGTTCCCGGCCAGTACGTCATCGTTGTGGAATCAGTGTCACTTCCAATTGAGGTTCATGCACCGCAATTTGGGTAGCGTGCGGGTACGGCGTTCCGCCCCAACCTGATGCAAGGAATTTAGCCTCGATGCGGACTTCACGAGGACCCGGCACCAACCGGACAGGTTCCGCAGCCTCCATCCGACGGTCGAACTCCTCGTCCGTCATCTCGAAGTCATCGTCGTACTCGTCGCCTACCTGCTCCATGTTCACATCCTCCTCCAGGCAGTCCGTAGTTGCCAGATCCCATCTTCGACATCGATTGGCTGGAGTATGACCCTGATCCACCCCACCGCATCATGAGTCTCCACCAGCAGCCTCTCCCCGTGCACCTCGTCAACTTCCCAGCCCGCACGGTCGTATTGGTTCGGGACACACGCCGCCCGGACTTCCTCAACTGACAGGTTGTGCTTTGTTCGTAGCTTTCTAGCGACACCATCTGAAGCGCGGATCTCGCCAATCCAGAACCCACGCGTTGCCACACCGTTGAGACTAGTCTGATCGCGCACTGGGTACCTGGACTGCGAGCCGAACCAGTTACCCAACCTGCAACCTGCACCGCGGTGCGGAACCCGACGGCATGAAACTACAAGAGAGCCCACAGAAAAAGCCCGCCGCCTGCTTTCGCAGGGGCGGGCTTCTTGTTCTGCTCCCCCAACTGGACTCGAACCAGTGTACGGAGCGAAGTTTCGATCGGGCCGTTGGTCAGCGGTTTCACGTCTGTGACCTGCCAACACGCCTGACAGTAACTTGTGAGCTTCGCGGAAGCAAGGGGAAGTTTCTGTAAGCTGATTCTGCACGTATTCTGCACGCCGAGAGGGTTCCGCATGGCCAGTAAACGTTCTCGGCGCGCGTTCGGCGGCCTCCGCAAGCTCCCAAGCGGACGGTGGCAAGCCAACTACACCGGCCCCGACGGCGCGCTCCACAAAGCACCCTCAACATTCGAGACCAAGCTCGACGCCGAGGCGTGGCTCGCCGACCGTCGCCGCGAGATCGACCGTGACCTCTGGAACCCACTCGAAGCAGATCGTCCCGTCGTCCCGATGTTCGGTGACTACGCCGACGAATGGCTCGAGACCCGCACCGTGCGTGGCCGCCCGCTCAAGACCCGCACCCGCGACCACTACCGCGAACTACTCGACAGACACCTCATCCCCGAGTTCGGGGACTCCCCCCTCGACGGCATCACCCCGGCGATGGTCCGCCAGTGGCACGCTCACCTCCTGCCCACCAAGGCCACGATGCGAGCCCACGCCTACAGCCTGATGCGCACGATCATGAGTTCGGCTGTCAGTGCCGAATACATCGACGCGAACCCCTGCCGCGTCGAGGGCGCCGGGTCAGCCCAACGCAAGTCACGCACCACGCCGGCCACCATCGAAGAACTCATGACGATCGTCCAGAACATGCCCGAGAGGTTGCGGCTAATGGTGCAGCTCGCCGCCTGGTGCGCGCTCCGCTACGGCGAACTGATCGAGTTGCGCCGCAAGGATATCGACCTCGCAAACGGCACGGTCTCGATCACGAGAGCAGCCATCCGTCGCGCCGATGGGCAGTACGTCGTGACCACCCCTAAGTCCGAGGCCGGTATCCGTGTCGTGCACATGCCACCCCACCTCATCCCCCTCGCGACCGAGCACCTCGAGCAACACGTCGGCCGGGGCCGCGACGCACTGCTATTCGAGGCTGGCAACGGCGGCTACCTCACCCCAACCTCGCTGTACCGCTGGTACTACCCAGCCCGTCGGGCCGCTGGCCGCGACGACCTTCGGTTCCACGACCTCCGACATACCGGCGCGGTCCTGGCCGCCCTCACGGGCGCCACTCTCGCTGAACTGCAACAGCGCCTTGGTCATTCGACGGTATCGGCGGCAATGAAGTACCAGCACGCGGCGAAGGGTCGCGACAAGAAGATTGCCGAGGCGCTGTCGAAACTCGTCGGCGGCGACACGCAATAGCTGTTGTGCGGCATCACGCGGAAATAGTTTGCTACAGTCGGAGTTACGTGAACGTCAGCGGTAAGTGACGGCTCGGAGAGTCACATTCTCCGGATACGTGTACGTCAACGGTAATGACGGGTCCCCCGAAAATATCGTTGCCTTTGGAGTACCACGTGTCCAAACCCAAACCCTCTGTATCGACTTCGGCTCAGCGCCGATGGGCAAATCCGAACGAAGCCGCCGAGTACCTCGGAGTAAGCACGCGCACCGTTCGGCAGATGATCGCCGACGGCAGGTTACGCGGCTACCGTAACGGCCCCAGAATGATCCGCCTCGATCTCAACGAGATCGACGCTTCCATGACCCCGTTCGGGGGTGCAGCATGAGCAATCCCGACTACACGCAGTTCGCCGAACTCGAAGATCTCGGCGTCACCGATCACCAGGCCGATGAGATCGGCGGTGACATCGAATGAGCCCCGGAAATGCCGCCGCCCCCGGCCGGGCAACCGAGGGCGAGCGTGAGAGTTCAGCAGGCGGGCGGAATCTCAACGTCGATTCTATCAGCCTCGATCCGTACTTGGAGCCTGCCGACCGACTCATGTTGGCGGCGTTGCGCGATGGCCACTATGTCCTCGCCGTGGTGTGCCGTGTGTGCGGAAAGCCTCTGACTGCCAAGCGATCCCGCGTCCTGGGCGTTGGCCCCGACTGCCGTAAGCGGGTGGTCGCTGATGCGTGACCGTTACACCGAAGTCCGCGAGTACGTGCAACGGCTCGTCGGAACTGCCGGCGGGCCAACCCCCGACGCAGGCTCACCCGCATGGTGCGCGCTCGCAGACGGCGACCAGGCGAAACTCATCGCCGTCCTCACCGCAGGAACACGCGCCGTCCTCGAGGACGAACTCGCTGCCCTCGACGACCGCCGATGCGCCGCCAAAAAAACCGCTATCGAGGTGGCCCAGGCCGCGAACTGGTCAGACGTTGCCCGCCGAGTCCGGGCCCGCGACCAAGCACTGCGATCCGGCGCCTACATCGGGCGGCTGAACGCATGAGCACCACAGAGTTCTGGGAGGCGCGTCCGGTACTGGTTCACGTGCGTGACTTCGCCCGTGCTCGACGAGTCCCACCGCTCGCGATGCTGTCGAGCCTCATTGCGCGGGCCGTCGGCTCACTCGATCCGAATGTGGTTGGTCCTGCTGTCATTGGCGGGCACTCATCGCTGAATCTGGCCGTTGCGCTAGTTGGTCCGTCGGGATTCGGCAAGGGCGCCACCGAGGCCGCGGCTCGCGAGGCGACCAACCTCCCCCTGATTCCCGAGCTGCCCCTCGGATCAGGCGAAGGCATGGCTCGCACCTTCGCCGCCAACGACGAAGGCGCACAGGATATTCGCGCGGCGATCTTCACCGCATCTGAGGTCGACGGCTTGGCCGCACTCGGTGCCCGTACAGGCGCTACGGTCATGGCCGTCTTCCGACAAGCTATCTCCGGCGAGTCAATCGGGTCAGCGAACGCGCAGAAACACACGCGGGTGATCGTCCCCGCGCACGGGTACCGAGCCGTATTCACCATCGGAGTGCAGCCGGAACGTGCTGGCTCTCTCCTGGGAGATACGGCGGGTACGGCGCAACGGATTCTGTGGGTGCCAACGGCCGACCCAGACGCACCCCGGATTCGGCCTCCGGAACCCGAACGATGGACTGTGCCTCGAACTCTGGTGCCCTCCGATCGGCGCACTGTACTTGAGCTGCCAGCCGCCGCCATCGAGGCAATGGAGTCGACCCAACTCGCCAAGTTGCACGGCGATCCCGACGTCGATCCTCTCGATGGGCACGCTCTACTGACACGCGCCAAGGTCGCGGCGGGACTGATGGTTCTCGACGGGCGGATGCACACGGTCACCGACGAGGACTGGCAGTTGGCTGGCGTCCTCATGCGAGAGTCCGACCGCACCCGTGAACGTATCGCTGCCACCCTCCAGGACTCCGCTCGCCGATCGAACCGAGCGAAAGCACATGCTGTCGCCGAGCGCGACGAGGTGGTGTCCGAACGCAAGCTGACACGAACCAAGGACGCCGTCATCCGATGGCTAGAACGTCACGGCGAACTCCCCGCGAATCAGATCCGATCGAGGTTGAAGGCAGACCTTCGCGATTACCTAGGCGCTGCCCTCGCAGAGCTGGTCGAGTCCGGCCAGGTCCTCGAAACGCCGGTCGAACGCGGCTCGCGTTTCCGACTAGCCGAGGTACAGGGTGTACCCCCGGTACAGGGTCTATATCCGCAGGTCAACGCGGGTGTACCCAAGGTACAGGGTGTACCCAACCGCGAAGGGCCACCAGGGGAAACAGTTCCCGGTGACGTCACCGAAAACACCCCCGGACTCACCCCACGCGTCCTCGAAATCCTCGGAAAGGGACACCCACAATGAACCCCGAACACCTCGACAACCTGATCCAGCATTGCGAGAAGTACACAGGCCGGCCGTGGGACGGAACCGTGGAACACGCCACCGCCGCAGCCGACATGGCCGCCGAAATCGTCGACATCCTCAACGCCCACGTCGACTGGCTCAGCGACTGCAAGGAGCGGGTGGAGCGGGCGGGATTGCCCTGGAACACACGAACCTGCCGGGACCAATCCCGCCGCGACGGCGACCTCGCGGCCCCGCCCCAGTGGATCGGCAACTACTCAGAGAACTGCACGCCCGAGTGGATGCTGAATCGCTAGCCCCGGCGGCCCCGAGTGTCCGCCTGGCGGGCGCCGCTCTGGTACGCCGCCACCGCCGTCCCCTACGAATCAACACCCATCGAATCAAACGAAGGAGACCCACATGAGTACCGAAATGCACGACAACACAAGCGAACCCGAACAGCCCGCCGTCGCACCCGAGGACTCCACCGCCACCGAGACGGACACCCCGACCACTGAAGGTACTGAGCCGGAAGTCGAATCACCTGAGCCTCAGAGCAAGCGGGAAGCCCGCTACCGGGTCCAGCTACGCGAGACCGAAGCCGAACGCGACAGCCTCGCCGGCCTCCTCGAAACACTGCAACGCACCGAAGCCGAACGCCTCGCCGCCGACGTGATCCACAAGCCTGACGCGCTCTGGGCAGCCGACATCAACCTCACCGACCTCCTCGACGACACCGGACTCGTCAGCCCCGACAAAGTGAAAGCCGCCGCCCACGCCGCCAAGGAGAAGCTCGGCCTCGAACTCGGTGCGGGAGAACGCAAAAAGCGCGGACCCGTCGTACCCCGCGAAGGCACCGGCGCAGACCGATCAACACACAACGCGTGGAAAGACGCCTTCAACAAGTAGTACAATCACCACCAGAACCGCGGTGAGACACCAGGTTCGACGACATACCGCCCACGCGGGCAACGGATCGACGCGAGCCGCGCACCGAGAACCACTCACAGGTGCGCGGCTCGCCGCGTTCCCACACCCCGTAAGGAACAACAATGGCTGTCGAAACCACAATCACCAGCGCCAAAGCCTGGAGCCCCGACCTCACCGCCGTTCCCCCGGCCGACGCCGTCCCCGACGCGCTCATCCTCGAGACCTCCACCGTCTCAGGCACCATCGAAGGCGACGCCCCCGCCGTCCGCGTCCAGTACGTCGACGACGCCACCGCCACGTTCACCGCAGAAGGTGTCACCATCGACGAGGCCAACCCCGGCCTGAGTGAAGCCCTGGTGCACACCGGCAAGGTCGCACAGATCATCCGGCTCAGCCGGGAACAGTTCGCCCAGCCCAACGCATCCGAGCTGCTGTCGGCGTCCGTCGCCCGAGCCGTCACCAAGGCCGGCAACACCGCCTACATCGCACAGGCCGCGCCGACCAGCCCCGCCGTCACACCACCCGCCGGGCTGCTCAACATCTCCGGCATCGTCAACGGTGGAGCAGTAGCCAACGACCTCGACGGCCTCGTCGACCTCCTCGCGGACCTCGCAAGCAACGGCGCCGAGCCCTCGCACATCGTCCTGTCACCCACCGCGTGGGCATCACTCCGCAAGTTCAAGACCGCCGCGGACTACAACACCAGCCTGCTCGGCACCGGCGCGACCGACGCCCAGAAGTTCCTCCTCGACCTTCCCGTCCTCGTCACCCCCGCAGCACCAAGCGGAAGCGGCCTCGTCATCGACAAGACCGCCGTCGTCTCCGCAGTCGGCAACGTCGAAGTGTCCATCAGTGAGCACGCATATTTCGCCGCCGACAGCATCGCCGTCCGCTGCATCTGGCGCTTCGGAGCAAACATCGTCAAACCCAACCGCATCGGCAAATTCACCGTCACCGCACCCGAATAGCCCGCACAAACCGCGCAGCCGCAGGCGTCAAACCGCGACACATGAGACACGGCAAGGACATCCCACGACGAGGCTATTTCGGGCCTCGAGGATGCACCTGCGCCCCGGCTGCGCACCCACAAACCCCAGGGGACAGGGACCCCTGACCAGCACAAACCGGCCCCTCGTGGCCATAGGCCTCTGTGTGTGTCGCCCACCCCTCCCCCCTGCTGGACTAATCCGGAAAGGTGGCCGCGATGGCCAAGTACAAGACGCTGAACGACGCGATGGCTGCGGGTGATGAGCTGGCTGAGGCTGAGATTCGGTACCGGCTGCTGGCCGAGACGTTCACGGACATGCCCCAGCTGCGCGGGAACATGAACGGTCAGCTGGAGCGTGTGAAGGCCGAGATTCTGCGGTTGCGGGCGGCTGAGGCTTCCGCGAAGAAGAAGGCGGCGCCGGCGTCGGAGGGTGACGACACGGTGGTCTCGTTCGACGCTGGCCGGTTCCGCAAGTCGGGTGCGTAGCAACCACTAGCGTCACGCCAGTCCAGGTCCCCACTTGAGTTCATCGTTTAACCGTGTCTTCGAGAGCGGAGTTCGTTCACAGCCAACGGACACCCCAAGGGTGGCAGAAGCTGTACCCCATCCCGTTCGACCCACGAGCCTTGCCTACCTATCGCGTCAGGCCACGACTGCTAGCACCGTGTCCGATGGACAGGTGTTGTCGTCATGGCACCGGCTCGTGTTTCGCGACGACGCGAGCGGTGGCGTACGTCCCCGGCGTACGACTGGGCTACAGGGAGCAGGCTGGTTTGCGTCGGGCTCTGCAAGGACGACGGGGTTCGGATTTGGAATCCGCTCCTACTTGGTGCCCTGCCGGGAGTTGAACCCGGCAACCGCGGTGATGAGCACCGCGGTTGACCGTCAGAGCTGGATGGGAGGTGCCACTTCCCGGAGTCGGGAACTGGTGTCAGGGATGCCCCTGAGAAGGTGATCGGTGGACCCGGCACCACGGTCCGTTGCGGCATGGCTTGCCCGAGCGGGTCATACGGCCACACTTCGCGCGCAACACCTTGATCGTGTACTTGGCGGGGAGTTTGCCGAGGCGTTCGTGGTCCGGGACTGGAAGGCCTTTGCAGGGTGCATTCTTGTCATCGCCATCAACGACGTAGAGCAGTTCGCCGCCCTCGGACCCGATGAGCGTGTGAATGAAGTAGCCGTCGACCATCTCGAATATGCGGTGGTCGTCAAGAATCGTGTATCCCTCCCCATCGGCGTATTCGATGGGCAGACACTCGGGGCACGTCCGCCAATAGTTGGGGACGTCGAACACCCGCCGACAGTGCTTGCACCACCGGTTTAGGACGTCCGCGAGCTTGTCGCGGTAGCCCTGTTCGAAATCGTCGTCGTCTCGCAGCGTCATTGTCGCCAGCATCTGCTCGGCGACGTGCTGCTCGTCATCGCCTGACGTGGCTGCGCGTTCTGCGAGTTCCTCGCGGGCGGCACGCACCCCGGCGTTGTACGCGCTCACTGGTCTGACTCCAACCATGCGGCAACGGATGGAGTTGGTGACAGGATGTCACCGACCTCTTCGCCGGTCGCAACGGAGAGCGCCTGGATGACACGGCGAGCACGTGCTTCGACGTCGTCGTGGCCGTAGTCGACGGCTTCCTCGAGCTGCCAGACAGCTTGACGCAGGTGGGCGGCGTGGTCGCACTCGGAGTCCTGCTCGTAGAGGTCCCAGGCGTGACGGATCAGTGTTTCGACGGGTTCGGGCGTTATGGGGGTCATGCGTGCCACCCCAGCTCGATGCACGCGGCCATGAGAGCGATCGGGACGAAGTAGATCCCGAGGAGGAATGTCGCCACACCGGCGACGAGGGATAGAGTGCGGGAACGGTGCATCGGAATTGCCTCCGGTGTGTCCGAGGCCCCGACGGTGCTACGAACACCGAGCGGGGCCGACTTGTATGTCGGCGACCCGCTCGGATTCCGCACGTATTCCGCACGAAACAGAAAAGGCCCGGCGGAAACCGGGCCTGACCTGCTACTTCTCTGCTCCCCCAACTGGACTCGAACCAGTAACCGTTCGATTAACAGTCGAATGCTCTGCCAATTGAGCTATGGGGGATTGCTCTGGTCCTCGTTCAGCGCCGTGAGCGCATCACTTGAACCGAGGACAGACTCTAGCGCATGCCGCCGCCGGACAACAAAACGGCAGGTCAACGAGGAGACAGCTGCGGCAGTTGGTTCCGATATCCGGAACCAACTGCCGCAGATCCTACGAGCTCAGTGACCGGCCACGACGTCGGATTCGTCGACCTCCACCGGAGTCCGCGCTCCGGGCAGTAACCAGTAGGCCAGGCACACGACGCCGAAGAACAGGTAGCCGAGCGACACCTCCGGCGCGGCCGCCCACGACACCTCGGGTGCGTGGATGAGCCCGGTGAAGGACAGCACCGCCCCCACCGCCGCGGCGATGGCCGCGAAGTGGAACTTCTTCTCCAGGATGAAGGTGACGATCGTGCCGAGGATGAGGCCGACGAGGACCGCGCCCTCGCCCAGCGTCTTGAGTCCCTCGTAGATCACGCCTGCACCGTTGAGCGCCTCCATGCCCACCTCGTCGACGGTCGTACCCGCTGCCGACAACGCGTTGTCGATGAGTCCCCGCCCCCACTCGGCGAGGTTCGGCAGCAGCGCCGCGACCACCGCGACCGCGTGCAGACGCGGCACGGCCTGGAACGCCTGCGCGCCGATCAGCAGACCGATGAAGAGCAGGATCGGCACGATCGCGGGCACAGGCAGCAGGTAGTTCAGCACCCCGAACAGACCGAGGAAACACAGCACACCGATCGCGACGCCACTGGCCAGCGAGTAGCTCGCGCGGCCGCCGGCGTCCTTCCAGCCGGGATGGCCGATGTACACGGCCGGCGGGAACGGCGAACCGAACGCCGCACCGATGCACGCCCCGGCACCGTCGGCGAGCAGCACGCTGCGCAGGTTGTAGTTGTCCCCCGCCGCCGCAGCGGACTCCACGTTGCTCATCGCCTCCGTGAAGTTGTAGACGCCCAGCGGGATCGCGGTGCCAAGAAGTGGCGCGAGATCACCGAGACCGTTGAACAGCAGGTCGAAGCGCTGATCCGGGATGCCGACCGCGATGTCCTCGACTGCCGCGGTGAGGTCCGGCACCGACATGAATCCGCCGGCCCACCCGATCGCCGTACCGACGAGCAGCGCGGCAAGTCCGACGGGCACGTTGCCCGGCAGCTTCACATCGGTGAAGAAGCCGATGAGGATGATCGCGAGCACCGGCAGACCGATCCACGCGGCCTCCCAGATCTGCCCTGCCGGACGCATCGAGATGAAGGTGATCGAGATACCGGCCAGGGTGCCGAGCATCGCTGCACGCGGCGTCAGCTTGCGTACATAGGGTCCGACGAACGCGCCGATCATCACGATGACGCCGATCATGAACGCCCACGCCAGACCGGCCTGCCAGGCCTGGATGGCGTCCTTGGTGTTCAGATACACCGGCAGCATCACGACGAACACCACGATGAACATGTGCGGCACGCTCGGCCCGTACGGCAGGGCCGTCACATCGTCGCGTCCCTCCCGCGCGACGAGGCGTCGTGCCAGGAACGTGTAGTACAGGTTGCCGAGGATCAGGGCGACGCCCAGCGCGGGCAGAACCGTGCCGAGGACGTTGTCGGGACTGAGGCCGATCACGCCGATCATCAAGCCGGTCAACGTGAGGACGTTGACCAGGATGTTGAAGCCGAGACCGAAGAAGGCGTTGGTGTCTCCGCGCGTCCACCAGGCGACCTTCGTCGTCGGAGTCGGTGACGGCGGGTCGGTGGTCGGAGCTGGATCGGTGGTGGCGCTCATGAATTCCTCCGGACTACTGGGGGTTGGTGGGGAAAACGAGACGCCGATGTCTCGACTGGATGAGTGGTCGATGTCAGACGGCGGGTTCCGCGGGCGCCCGCTCTTTCAGCAGCGGGATGATCGCGGCGCCGGGAGCGGTCCAGCCGAAGATGCCGCCCTGCGCGGCGATCATCTCCAGACCCACACGCTGGAACTCGGGGAAATACGAACCGACGCAATCGGATACGACGACGCATTCGAAGCCGCGGTCGTTGGCCTCACGCGTGGTGGTGTGGACGCACACCTCGGTGGTCACGCCGGTCACGAGCAACTGGGTGATCTGGTTGTCGGCCAGCACCTTCGACAGTTCCGTCGCATAGAACGCACCCTTGCCGGGCTTGTCGATGACAACCTCGGTGTCGAGCGGCGCGAGTTCGTCGACGATGTCGTGCCCGTACTCGCCGCGGATCAGGATGCGCCCGAACGCACCCGGGTCGCCGATCCGCTTCGACGGCGCACCGCGGTGGAGCTTGGCCGGTGGACAATCCGACAGGTCCGGCAGATGCCCTTCCCTGGTGTGGACGACGAGCATCCCGGCTGCCCGCGCCGCATCGAGCAGCGCCGCAAGGGGTTCGACGACGCGCTGCAACTGCGCGACGTCGTTGCCGAGTGCTTCACCGAAACCGCCCGGCAACAGGAAGTCTCGCTGCATGTCGATGATGATCAGTGCGGTGTGGTCCAGATCGAGTTCGATCGGACCGGGTAGTGCCTCGAGGGTGACGGTCTCGGACATCGGGTGGCCTCCCGGGCGGGTGGTTGTCGGGTTTCAGGACGCTGGCAGCGTGGTCGGGGTACGGGCAGCGCTGGATGACATGGACCGGTCACGCGGCTCGTCGAGCAGTGCGGCCGCCAGGTGGAGCACGGTGTCGTCGGTGAGCGCGGCCCCGAGGAGCATCGCGCTGTGCGGCCGCCCATCGGAGGTCACGCCCTGGGGAACCGCGATCCCGGTGAGGTCGAGGAGGTTTCCGAAATGCGTGTAGTGGCCGAGCATGGTGTTGGTCGCGATCGGCTGCGCCAGAACCTCGTCGACGGTGAAGGTCCGCCCGATCGTCGGCACCACGAGGACGTCGATCCCCAACCAGATGCGTCCGACCTCGGCCTTCAGCTCCTGCAACCTCTGCAGCGCGGCGAAAGCGTCGACGGCGGTGTACTTCTCACCGCTGCGGAGGATGTCGCCGACCACCGGGTGGATCTCGTCGGGCTTCGCGGCGAGGAAGTCCCCGAACACGACGAGCCGCTCGGCGACCCACGGACCCGAGTACAGGAGCTCCCCTGCTGCCAGGAACGGCGCCAGGGAGACGTCGACGATCTCGACACCGCCCGGTAACGCCAGATGCGCCAGCCGGTTTCGGAACGCCAGATGCGCCTCCCGCATGGCGTCGTCGCCGAAGAACTCCAACTCCTCCACCGGCGGGAGACCGATCGTGATCGTCGGCCCGTCGAATCCGGGCCCCCGGTCGCGCGACCACGGATCGGCGTCGTCGCGGCCCATCATCACCCTGATGACGCGGTCCATGTCGTCGACGGTCGCGGTCATCGCCGTGATGCAGTCCAGGGATTTGCACGCCGGAACCAGCCCCACGGTGCTGATCAGTCCGCGCGACGGCTTGTATCCGATGATGCCGTTGAGTGCAGCGGGCACGCGCCCCGAGCCGGCCGTGTCGGTGGCGACCGCGAAGGGCACCTCGCCGAGTGCTACCGCGAGCGCCGAGCCGGAACTCGAGCCGCCGGAGATCATCTCGTTGCCGTATACCCCGCGCGGCATCGTGTACGGGGTTCGTGTGCCGTTGAGGCCGGTGGCGAACTGATCGAGGTTGGTCTTGCCGATGCAGAGGGCTCCGGCGTCGAGCAGACGCTGCACAACGGGCGCGGTGGTGTCAGGGACGTAGGCGTAACCGGGGCACGAGAGCGTCGTCGGAACGCCGGCCACGTCGATGGAGTCCTTGACGCCGAACGGGACCCCGTACAGCGGTAGATCGCGCGCGCCGGGTCGGTTCTCGAGTTCCGCGGCCGCGGCGAGAACCTCGTCGCGCGGCACCGTCGACAGCCAGATTCCGTCGTCACCCCGCGCCTCGATGGCGTCGAGGACAACGCGCGCGGTGCGGGACGGAGACCCGCTGCCGTGCAGGTGCGAGTCGAGGATCTCGGCAACCGTGGGACCTGTGGTGGGCCCGCTCGAAAGAGTCAAACCGTCGATTGTCGACAGAATGATGACATCTGCGGAACGTGCGTGTGCCGATTGTGTTAGCAGGTCAGTGAGGGTGTTTGTGCTCTGCGGTCGCCGACACCAAATCCAGATAGTGGAGGTGGCCGTGATCATGCAGGGCGCTGATCGCCGCCGTGGCGTCGTTGCGTTCGAGCGCGTCGAGGATCGCCTGGTGCCGGTTGAACCCGTCGTCGGGTCCGTGGTGGTCGGCGGTCTCGGTCCGGAGGTTGACCGCCATCGGCAGCTGGAGCTTCAGCAGGATCGGCTCGAGGGTGATGTCGAGCTGCCGGTTCCCGGCGAGTCCGACGACCGCGGCGTGAAAACGACGGTGGGCGTCGTCGCGCGCGAGATCGTCTGTGGCACGGCGCATCGCGTCGATCGCCGCACGAAGAGGTGCGAGCTGCGACTCCGGATCGGTCAACGGCAGGGCGGCCTCGACGGCGTACCGCTCGAGCACCTGACGCAGCTCGAACAGCTGCAGGATGTCCCGAGGCGACCACTCCGCGACCCGGACCCCACGACGCGGCTGATGCTCGACGAGCCCCTGCTGCGCGAGCAGCCTCAACGCCTCACGCACAGGGGCCCGGCTGATCCCGAGGTCGGCGCACAGCGTCTCCTCGACGATCTTCTGTCCCGGCGCCAGGTCGCCACTGAGGATGGCGTCCCGGATGCGGCGGCCGGCCACGTCGACAAGGCTCTCCGGCAGCTCGCCGCCACCGTGGGACTCCTCCCCGACCGTCATCCGCACACTCTCCCGTCGCGCCGTGTCCGATTCCGGCCAGTGTAGCGCCGTCGACTGTCGACCGTTTTCCGCCGCAGTTGGCTGCAGTCCCCGATCCCCGGTGCGGTAATCTCCTCCCGCGGGCCGGGTGCCCGCACGGGGAGTTAGCTCAGTTGGTTAGAGCCGTCGACTCATAATCGATTGGTCGCGGGTTCAAGTCCCGCACTCCCCACCACCAGACGACGATCAGTCGCCGGCGATCGCCTCGCGCAGCGCCGCGGTCACGGTGTCCGGGTTGTCGACGTTCATCAGGTGCCCGGAATCCGGGATCACCCGATAGGTCACGTCCGACAGGCCGTCGACGATCATCTTCGCCGCTTTCTCCGGACACAGCGCGTCTCGGTCTGCGGCGATGACGTCGACATGCTGCCGGATCTCGGACAGCCTCGGCGTCAGGGGCTGCTCGCGCACTCCCGCCATCGCGCGGGCCGCGTTCGCGTAGCCGGCACCGTCCCCGACCGCCTCGAGCCTCCCGGCCGTGATCTCGTCGACGCGATCGTGAGCGGACACCAGGCCGGCGACGGTGTCGTCGCGCATCGCGGTGCGGAACTCGTCACTCGAGGTGTCGGCGGCCTGATCGGCGCGCTGCTTGTAGAACTCGGCCGCGGCTCGTCCCACCACCGAGGACGTACCGAGGACGATGGCCCGGCTCACCAGGTCCGGCCGCTCGGCAGCGGCCCAGAGCACGATCGTCCCGCCGGCGGAGAACCCGACCACGATCGCGGGTCCGGTCACCGTCTCGAGGAACCCGACGAGATCCCGACCGAGCTGGTCCAGGGTCCCGTCAGCCTCGCCGACCGTCGTCGAGCCGAAGCCGCGGAGGTCATAGGCGTAGGTGTGCAGATCGGCGAGCTCGCGCTGCGTGTGCGCCCAGCTTCGACTGTCCTCACCCAGTCCGTGCACCAGAACAGTTGGCGTTGAAGAGCTTTCGTCGCTCCCCTGTTCCGCATAGTTCACCGTGAGATCGCCGATCGACACCGTCGTCATGAATCCAGGCTCTCACACCGCCCGTCACCCGATCCCGCTCACCTCTCGACGCGGCACCAGAACTCGGTCTCGCCGGGGACACGCGTCAGGCGCACCTCCCCGCCGCCGGGTCGATCGAAGACCCGGACCCCGTCGCCCAGGAAGACCGGGACGTGGAAGAGCAGGACCTCGTCGAGCAGTCCGGCGTCGATCATCTGACGCGCGACGTCGGCACCGATGACGGTGACGTACCCGTCTCCCGCCAGGCGCTTGGCCTCCTCGACGGCGCGGTTCAGGTCGGAGACGAAGGTGACGCCCTCCTCCGGCTCCGCGGGTGGGTTGTGCGTGAGAACCACTGTGGGTCCCGAGAATTCACCCTCGAACGCACCCTCGCGGTCCGTCCCCTTGTTGGGGTCGTCGCCGCGGAAGCTCCGATTGCCCACCAGCAGGGAGCCGGTGCTCTCCCGGAGACGCAGAGCCGCGGTGCTGTCACCACCCTCCCCGGCGTCCTCGCCGAAGAATCGCGTCAGCCAGGACATGTCGCCGCCGGGACCGGCGATGAAGCCGTCGAGCGATGCCGCTGCCGAGTAGATCGTCGTCGCCATGTGGTGTTCTCCGTTCAGATGTGGTCGATGTGCAGACCGGGTGAACGACGAGAACTCATCGCGACGAGTGGCTCAGCCGACGTCGACCGTCGGGTCGAGAGCCTGTTCGAGAAGGCTACGACGGTAGGCCTCCAGGGCCACGAGATCACCGAAGACCGCGTTGTAACCGTCCGGGTCGTCACTCGGGGCCATCCGGCGCAGACGCGACTTGATGTCGGCGATCTGCGAACCGACCCACACCTCCTGTAGCCGGGCGAGGACGCTGGTGATGTAGCGGGCGATGTTGTCCTCGTCGACGGGCATCGACTCGACGGCGAGCTCGGTGACCAGCGGGTCGATGACCGGGTCGTCGACGGCGTTGCGCACAGAGTCGACCCAGGCGGCCCCGCCCAGGCCCGACGACGTACCGCCGATACTGATCATCGCCTGTCGCACAATGGCATACGCGGGTTCGTCGAAGCATTCGACGGGCAGCGAGTCGAAGACGGTGCCGGCGATCGCCGGGTATTGCAGCGCGGCCTTGAGAGCTTCGCGCTGGGGCCACAGCCGCGGGTCGTTGGGCTGGGGACGGGCGGACGTCGGCGCGGCCTCCGCCTCCGGCCGGTTGCGTGCGGGCCCACCGCGCCGCCCACCGCGCCCGGAATCACCGCCGCCCTTCGCCTTCCGAATCCTCGCACCCTCTTCCCGCACCCGCCCGAGGACCTGACTCACTTCCTCCCAGCCGACCCAGCCGGCGAGCTGACGGGCGTACTCGTCGCGCAGCGCGATGTCCTTGATGCGGGCGACCACCGGGACCGTGTCACGCAGGGCGTGCACGCGCCCCTCGGCGGTGTCCAGGTCGTGTTCGGTCAGCAGCGTCTTGATGGCGAACTCGAACATCGGAACCCGGCGCGCGATGAGGTCGCGGACCGCGGCGTCACCCCGGGCCTGCCGGAGCTCGCACGGGTCCATACCCTCCGGCGCGATGGCCACGAAGGTCTGACCCGAGATGGACTGTTCCCCCTCGAAAGCCTTGAGCGCGGCGGCCTTTCCGGCGTCGTCTCCGTCGAAGGTGTAGATGACCTCGCCGCGGAAGTACGAGTCGTCCATCATCAGACGGCGGATCAGCGCGAGGTGGTCCTCACCGAAGGCGGTGCCACACGAGGCGACGGCGGTGGTGACACCGGCGAGATGCATGGCCATGACGTCGGTGTAACCCTCGACCACGACGACCTGATGCCCCTTGGCGATGCTCTTCTTCGCGTGGTCGAGACCGAACAACACCTGAGACTTCTTGTACAGCATGGTCTCCGGCGTGTTCATGTACTTGCCGAGGTTGTCGTCGTCGTAGAGCTTGCGGGCACCGAAGCCGATGATGTCGCCGCCGAGATTGCGGATGGGCCAGAGCAGTCGGCGATGGAATCGGTCGATGGGACCCTTGCGTCCCTGCTTGGACAGCCCGGCCGCCTCGAGTTCGCTGAACTCGAATCCCTGCGACAGCAGTGCCTTGGTCATCGTGTCCCAGCCGGCGGGCGCGTATCCGCAGCCGAACCGGATCGCAGCCGCGGCGTCGAAGTCGCGCTCCGACAAGTAGTCCCGCGCCGCCTGCGCCTCCGGGGTCTGTAGCTTCTCCTGGTAGAACTTCGCGGCGGCGGCATTGGCGGCGACCAGCCGGGCGCGGGTGCCACGGTCCCGTTTGATCGCGGTGCCGCCACCCTCGTAGTTGATCTGGTAGCCGAGCCGGTCGGCGAGTTGCTCGACCGCCTCGACGAAACTGATGTGCTCCTGCTTCTGCAAGAAGCTGTAGACATCGCCTCCCTCACCGCAGCCGAAGCAGTGGAAGTGGCCGTGGTTGGGGCGGACGTGGAACGACGGCGACTTCTCGTCGTGGAACGGGCACAGTCCCTTGAGGCTGTCGGCACCGGCGCGGCGCAGTGCGACGTAGTCGCCGACGATGTCCTCGATCCTCGTCTGCTCACGGATCGCCGTGATGTCACGATCGGGGATTCGGCCTGCCACGCGTCCAGTGTAGTGACCTCCCGACGCGGGGATGACCGGGCGCTTCACACACGCCGACACCACCCGGCGACCGACCTCACCCCAGGTGCGCTTGCGCTCCGGAGTTCTGCTTGTCGGTGCGTTCCAGGCGGCCCTCGGTCATCGACGCGATCTGGTCGACGATGACCCGCATCCGGGCGGCGTCGTCGGTCGCCGCGTTCCACCAGGGCACGAAGATCGGGTCGAGCCCTCCGGGAGCGGCCTCGACGAACCAATTGGCGACACGGTGGATGCGTTCCCGCTGCCGTTGCTGGGTCGCCTTGTGGCGTTCGTTGGAGAAGATGAATCGCAACGCCATGGTCTTGAGCATCGGGACCTCGGCGGCGATGAGCGGCGGCACCTCGAGATCGGCGTCGTAGCGGGAGACCGGTCGGTCTCCGACCACCGCCCGGGTGCCGGTGATGGCCGCCGATGCGAAACGCCCGATCAGCTCGCTGGTCAGTCGCTTGAGGGCGACGTAGGAGTCGAGCGTGCCGTCGAAGACGCCGACCGCCCGCACGATGTCCATCTCGTAGAGTCGCTGGGCCGCGTCGACGAGTGCCTCCGGGTCGAGGCCCGGGAATTCCTTGGCGCCGATCTCGGCCATCTCCCGACGATCCTGCGGGTCGCCGAGGCTTCGGAGGTCGATACGACCGCCGATGACTCCGTCCTCGAGGTCGTGCACGGAGTACGCGACGTCGTCGGACCAGTCCATGATCTGCGCCTCGATGCACTTACGGGCCCCCGGGGCGTCCCGGCGAACCCAGGCGAGCGTCGCGGCATCGTCGTCGTAGGCGCCGAACTTGCCTCCGGGACTGCGCCGCGTCCACGGGTATTTCAGCGTCGCGTCGAGCGACGCGCGCGTCAGATTGAGGCCCGCACTGACGCCGTCGGCGTCGAGCAGCTTCGGTTCCAGCCGCGTGAGGATGCGGAGGTTCTGCGCGTTGCCTTCGAAGCCGCCACAGTCGACGGCCACCTCGTCGAGCGCCCGTTCCCCGTTGTGCCCGTACGGCGGATGCCCGATGTCGTGGGCGAGGCCGGCGAGTTCGACGAGGTCGGGTTCGGCACCCAGGCCGATGGCGATGCCCCGCCCGATCTGACCCACCTCGAGAGAATGGGTCAGCCGGGTACGCGGGGTGTCGCCTTCGCGTGGTCCGACGACCTGTGTCTTGTCGGCCAGCCGACGCAACGCGGCAGAGTGCAGCACGCGCGCACGGTCGCGCGCGAAATCGCTGCGATGATCCGTTCGGGTGCCCGGAAGACTCGCGACCTTGGCACCCTCAGGGACATAACGTTCGACGGCCTCGTCGCCGTAGGGGGCCACGGCCGGGAGGACATGGCCGGCGGCGCCGGAACCGGATTGGGTGCTAGTCAAGCACCCAGCCCCGGCCGACCGCGAAATCGGTGACCCGCTGGCGGATGGCCACGATCTGGCGTGCGGTGAGGTCGTCGTCGGCGTCGAGGAGCAACTCGGTCAGCTCCTCGGTGAAGGCGCCTGCATCGAGCGAACCGCTGCCGCCGCGCGGGCGTCGGCTGCCGCGGTCGTCACGATCGTCACGACGGTGGCCCCGATCGCCGCGATCCCCACGACCGTGGTGCTCGTCGCGACGATGCGCACGCGCACCTGCCGAATCGTCGGCCGGAGCCGCCTCGGTCACGGCGACGTTGATCGCCTTGGAACCGCGATCGGTCTCCTCGATGTCGAACGACACCTTGGCACCCGGCTTCAGCGAGCTCTCGTCGATGTCGATGTCGTTGATGTGGAGGAACACATCGGCACCGCCCGACTCCGGCGCCAAGAACCCGAATCCCCGATTTGCGTCGTAATGAACGACTTTCCCGCTGACAGACACGACTCCACTCACTCTCTCGTCGCGCACATGACGGCCCCATGCCCTCCTCCGCGCGACAACTCGCCATCAAGTGTGACAGACATCAGCAGGTCAGGCGGAATCGTGACCGCTCCGCCACACCCGGTACCCGGGTGTGGCGGCGGGCGATCAGGCGCCGAGCAGCTTGCCGCCGAGATATTCGGCGACCTTGTCGAGGGCGACGCGCTCCTGGCTCATGGTGTCGCGCTCACGCACGGTCACGGCCTGGTCGTCGAGGGTGTCGAAGTCGACGGTCACGCAGAACGGCGTGCCGATCTCGTCCTGACGGCGGTAACGCTTGCCGATTCCCTGCGCGTCGTCGAACTCGACGTTCCAGTGCTTGCGCAGTTCGGCGGCGAGATCGCGCGCCTTCGGCGACAGCTTCTCGTTGCGCGACAGCGGCAGGACCGCGACCTTGATCGGGGCGAGGCGACGGTCGAGGCGCAGCACCGTTCGGGTGTCGGTGCCGCCCTTGGCGTTCGGCACCTCCTCCTCGGTGTAGGCGTCGCACAGGAACGCCATCAGCGAACGGGTCAGACCGGCTGCCGGCTCGATGACGTACGGCGTGTAGCGCTCGCCGGTGGCCTGGTCGAAGAACGACAGGTCCTCACCGGAGTGCTTGCTGTGGGTCGAGAGGTCGTAGTCGGTGCGGTTCGCGACGCCTTCGAGCTCGCCCCACGGGTTGCCGGCGAAACCGAACTTGTACTCGACGTCGACGGTCCGCTTGGAGTAGTGCGACAGCTTCTCCTTGGGGTGGTCGTAGAGTCGCAGGTTCTCCGGATCGATACCCAGGTTCGTGTACCAGTTGAAGCGCTGATCGATCCAGTACTGGTGCCACTCTTCGTCTTCGCCCGGCTTGACGAAGAACTCCATCTCCATCTGCTCGAACTCGCGCGTGCGGAAGATGAAGTTGCCCGGCGTGATCTCGTTGCGGAAACTCTTGCCGATCTGCGCGATGCCGAACGGCGGCTTCTTGCGCGCGGTGGTCATCACGTTCTTGAAGTTCACGAAGATGCCCTGCGCGGTCTCCGGACGGAGGTAATGCAGCCCCTCTTCGTCGTCGACGGGGCCGAGGAAGGTCTTCATCAGACCGCTGAACGCCTTGGGCTCGGTCCAGTTGCCGGGCTGGCCGGTCTCCGGGTCGTTGATGTCGGCCAGGCCGTTCTCCGGCGGGTGGCCGTGCTTGGCCTCGTAGGCCTCGATCAGGTGATCGGCGCGGTAGCGCTTGTGGGTGTGCAGCGACTCGACGAGCGGATCGGTGAACACCTCGACGTGGCCCGACGCCTCCCAGACCTGGCGCGGCAGGATGACCGACGAGTCGAGACCGACGACGTCCTCACGGCTGATGACCATGCTCCGCCACCACTGCCGCTTGATGTTGTCCTTGAGTTCGACGCCGAGCGGGCCGTAATCCCAGGCCGACTTGGTGCCGCCGTAGATCTCACCGCACTGGTAGACCAGACCCCTGCGCTTGGCGAGGTTGACGACGGATTCCACTTTGGACTGGGCGGCCACGGTTAACTGCTCTCCACGGGTTGAGGTATTCGGCTTTTGTACTGTCCTGCTCGTGCGCGGTGCGACCGGGTGGGGTCAGCGTGCGCACGGCAACCCCTACAGACTACCGAGCGGGACCTGCGTTCGACGAAACCAGTCGGTTCGGTAGGCCGTCCACCTCCACCGGCGATGCCGCCCCACCGGAACTGTCACAGTGGCAGGGTGATCCCTCGAGCTCGATTGCTGCCCGTCGTCGCGACTGCGGCCACGGTGGCCCTTCTCGCCGGCTGTACCGACGCCCGAACCGAGAGCCCGGTGCGCAGCGCCACCTCGGCGCCCGTCTCGACGCCGGCCGTCCAACCGCCGATCGGCGAGGTCACCCCGGCCGGTCTGGCCGACGCGGTCACCCTCGACCGCGTCATGGGGCACGTCCGAGCCTTCCAGCAGATCGCGGACAACCACGGCGGTACCCGCGCGTCGGGTACCCCCGGCTACGACGCCTCGGTCGACTACGTAGCCGGACTACTGCGCGGCGCCGGGTTCGAGGTCACGACGCCGGAGTTCAGCTACAAGCGCTACGACCTCGAGTCGGTGAAGTTCTCCGCCGACGGCCGCGACGTGAAGGGACACGTGCTCGAGTACTCGGTCGGGACCCGCGAGCCGGTCACCGCGAAACCGGTGACCGTCGCCGCTGCGGGGTGCGCACCCGCCGACTTCCCGGCCGACGTGCGCGGGGCCTTCGCGGTGATCACCCGTGGTGACTGCACCTTCACGGACAAGGCCCGCCACGCTCAGTCGGCGGGAGCGGTCGGAGTCGTCATCGTGAACAACGAGGACGGGCCGCCGTTCGGGTTGACCCTCGGCACCGAAGACGTGCCGGACATACCCGTTCTCGCAGTGTCACGCGACGACGCCGACCAGGTGCGCGAGGCCGAGCAACTGCGGCTGGAGGTCGACGCGGAGACCACCCCGATCACGACCCGCAACATCATCGCCGAGACCCGCACCGGGACGCCCGACGACGTCGTGATGGCGGGCGCCCACCTCGACAGCGTCGTCGAAGGACCAGGCATGAACGACAACGCGAGCGGAAGTTCGGCGGTCCTCGAGACGGCGTTGCGCCTCGGGTCGTCACCCCGGGTCCCCCACCGGATGCGCTTCGCGTTCTGGGGCGGCGAGGAGGACGGTCTGGTCGGCTCCAGCGAGTACGTCGGCGGTCTCGACGCCGCCGGACGACGCGCCCTCGCGCTGTATCTGAACTTCGACATGCTCGCCTCCCCCAACGGCGGGTACTTCACCTACGACGGCGACGACTCCGAACGCAACGGCGCCGCGGCGGGTCCCGCCGGCTCCGACGGCATCGAACGCGTCTTCGCGAAGTTCTATGCCGACCGGGGAATACAGCTGGGCGCGGCCGATTTCGACGGTCGATCCGACTACGGTCCGTTCATCGCGGTCGGTATACCGGCCGGCGGCGTGGCAACCGGGGCCGAGCGGAAGAAGAGCGAGAAGGAAGCCGAGATGTGGGGCGGAGAGGCCGGGGTGGCCTTCGATCCGAACTATCACAGCCCCCGCGACACGATCGACAACATCAACACTGACCTGCTGGCCGTCAACGCCGCCGCAGTCGCCCACGCGGTGGCCGCCTACGCGCTCGCGACGAACGGTCCCGACGGCGTTCCGTCGGTCGAACGGCGGCAACGGACCGAAGGCTGACTCCGCCGTCACTGATTGAAAACCATTTCCGTTAGAATGGCGGCAGTGTTGTCACGCGAGCGTTCCGGGAGGAGTGACATGTCGGCTGAACCCATCAAGGGATCCGGTCAGTTCGGCGCGTCCGGACCGGCCGACGACTCCGACGCCGCCGCACGGGAAGCCGCCGCCGACCTGTTGCGGGCTCTCGCTTCCCCCACCCGCGTCGCGATCGTGCTCTCTCTGCGTGAGCGCGTCCAATGTGTGCACGAGCTCGTCGGCCACCTCGGTCTGAGCCAGCCGCTCGTCAGCCAGCACCTTCGCGTCCTCAAGGACGCCGGCGTCGTCCGCGGCCATCGCAACGGTCGCGAGATCACCTACGAACTGCTCGACGACCACGTCGCCCACATCGTCGTCGACGCACTGGTCCACGCGAACGAGACCAACCGCGGCCCGTCGGTGGTGTCCGAATGACCGGCGTCGAGGCATCCGGCCCGCAGCCGGTCACCGGAGTCCGTTCGACGCGCCAGCGCGCGGCCATCGCCGACGCCCTCGCCGGCACCGACGACTTCTGCTCGGCCCAGGAACTCCACGAGATCCTCAAGGGCCGAGGCGAGTCCATCGGCCTGACCACCGTGTATCGCAACCTGCAGGCCCTGAGCCAGGCCGGTCAGATCGACGTCCTGTGGGACGGGTCCGGCGAAACCCGGTACCGCCACTGCTCGTCGGGACACCACCATCACCTGGTGTGCCGCAACTGCGGAACCACCGTCGAGGTGCAGGCCGACCCGGTCGAGAAGTGGGCCGCGACCATCGCCGCCGAACACGGCTTCACCGACATCAATCACACGGTCGAGGTCTTCGGCCTGTGCGCGAACTGCCAAGGGTGCCAGCGCAACTGACGCAGCGTGGAGCGACCTCAGTCCGGAAGTGCTACGTCGCCACCAGTCGCTCGGCGGCGTCGACCCCGGCGGCGAGTACGATGTGCAGGACCGTCAGCAGCGGCAGGTCGTCGAGTCGGCCCGCTGGAAATGTGTAGTACTGCAACACGTCTGTCGTGACACCGGCCGGATCGGACCGACGCAGACTCCCGAAGCTCAACTGAGCGCCGAAGGCCTCCACGTCGTCGCGCAGGGTCGGGGTGTTGGGCAGGTCCATGGCCACCATCTGGGTCACGGCGAGGACGTCGAGGCCGTCCGACAGCGTCAGCACCCGGATCGATGCACGCGTCGGACCGACCTGCACCACAACCGATTCCGCGTCGGGTCGGTCGACGGGACCGAGCTCGGCCACGATGACGGCGGTACGTTCGAGCAGTGCGGCGGCATCGGTCACGACGGGTTCACCCCACCGAAGCGACGGTCGCGGGAGGCGTACTCGAGGCACGCGTCCCACAGGTCGCGGCGGTCGAAGTCGGGGAACAGCTTCTCCTGGTAGACCATCTCGGCGTAGGCCGACTGCCACAGCAGGAAGTTCGAGATGCGCTGTTCACCCGACGGACGCAGGAACAGGTCGACGTCGGGCATGTCGGGCTCGTCGAGGTAACGCGCGAAGGTCGACTCGGTGATGCGCTCGGGATCGATCTCGCCACGTGCGGCGCGACGGGCGATCTCACGGGCGGCGTCGGCGATCTCGGCGCGGCCACCGTAGTTGACGCACATCGTCAGCGTCATCACGGTGTTGTCCTTGGTCAGTTCCTCGGCGATCTCGAGTTCGCGGATGACGCTGCGCCACAGTCGGGGTCGGCGACCCGCCCAGCGGACACGAACGCCCATCTCGTGCATCTCGTCGCGGCGCCGGCGGATGACGTCGCGGTTGAAGCCCATCAGAAAACGCACCTCTTCGGGGCTGCGCGACCAGTTCTCGGTCGAGAAGGCGTAGGCCGACAGCCATCCGACGCCCAATTCGATGCAGCCGCAGACGGTGTCCATCAGGACGGCCTCACCGCGCTTGTGTCCTTCGGTTCGCGGCAGTCCGCGGTCGGTGGCCCAGCGCCCGTTGCCGTCCATCACCAGAGCCACGTGTTTGGGCACGAACTGGGCGGGAATGGCCGGGGGCCGAGCACCGCTGGGATGGGGATCCGGGGCACGAACCTCCGTACGTGGGCTCGTCGGCTTGCGTCCCTTCGACGAACTACCCGGCCGCAACGCCATCGTCGACTCTCCTCACCCCGTCGTCCACCACTGGTTCGACACCCGGTTCCATCAGCCTATGAGGCGCCGTGCGTTCGATGAGCGGCAGGGTTCGGAGCTGACGTTCGAGATGCCATTGCAGATGCGCGGCGGTGAGGCCGCTGGCCTGGCGGCGCAGGGAGTTCGACGACTCCTCCACGTGTTCCCACTGACCGCGGAACAGCGCGTCCATGAGGTCGAGCACGCCGGGCGACGGGGTGGCCGAGCCGGGTGGCCGGCAGTGTAGGCACACCGCCCCGCCGGCGGCGACGTGGAAGGCCCGGTGCGGACCGGGGTTGGCGCAGCGCGCACATTCCTCCAGCGCGGGCATCCAGCCGGCGCTGTACATGGCGCGCAGCAGGTAGGCGTCGAGGATCAGTTCCCGCGGCCGACGGTCCTCGGCCAGCGCCTGCAACGCACCCACCGTGAGGCGGTGCAGCTGGCGGGTGGGTGCGCGTTCCTCACCCGCCAGCCGCTCGGCGGTCTCGAGGACCGCGCAGGCCGTCGTGTAGCGCCCGTAGTCGGCGACGATCGCGTCGGTGAGGGCGTGCAGGCTGTGCACCTGGGTGACGACGTCGAGGCTGCGCCCCGGGTACAGATGCACGTCGATGTGGGCGAAGGGTTCGAGACGGGCGCCGAACTTCGACCGTGTCCGGCGCACCCCCTTGGCGACCGCGCGCACGAGCCCGTGCTCCGCGGTCAGCAGGGTGATGATGCGGTCGGCTTCGCCCAGCTTGTGCTGGCGGAGCACGACGGCCTCATCCCGGTAGAACCTCACCCGCCGATTGTCCCACCGTCCACCGACACCGCCGACCCCGACATGCCCTTCCGATACGCCCTTCGCAAGCTCGGGTCTACTCGAGCAGCAGTGGGTCAGCGCGGGCTGATGTCGAACGAGGTGAGCGGACGCAGCAGCGACCGTTTCTTCTCGACGTGGCCGCCCATCCGGTCGAGGATCGAGGTGAGCGCCTCGATGGCCTCGACGATGTACGGACCTTTGTTCAACATGACCCCCTCAGCACGGCGGCTCATCGCGGCGTCGGTGACCTCAGCACGAGACGGAACACCCTTCTTCGCCAGGCCGTCGAGAACCTGCGTGGCCCAGATGACCGGAATGTGCGCGGCCTCGCAGAGCCACAGGATCTCCTCCTGCACCTCGGCCAGCCGGCCGAACCCGACCTCCACGGCGAGGTCCCCTCGCGCGATCATCACGCCGACCGCATCCCATCGCATCGCCTCGAAGAGCATCTGCGGCAGCGATTCGAAAGCGGCGCGGGTCTCGACCTTGAGCACGATCCCGACGTTCCGGGCGTCGAGGCGCTCGAGTTCGGCGATAAGGTCGGCGACATCCTCCGGCGACCGGACGAACGAGAAGTTGACCATGTCCGCGTGCGTCGCCACGAACTCGAGAGCAGCGCGGTCCTCCGGTGTCAGCGCGGGGATGTGGAGAGTGGTGTCCGGGAGGTTGACGCCCTTCTCGGCTCGCAGTTTGGTGCCCTTCGGGCCGGCGCGTTCGATGTCGACGACGATCTCGTCGTCGAACCTCTCGCGTACGCGTCCGGCGATCTTCCCGTCGTCGAACAGCACCCGGTGCCCCGGTTCGACATCGTCGAAGGCGTTCCCGAGTTCGCATCCGATCCGATGTGGTCCGACCCTGGTCGCGGGTGAGGGCGCGAGGTCACGCTGGAGTCGGATCTCGTCGCCGGTGCGGATCAACAGATGCTGGCGCTTCTCCGGCAAATCCCCGACGACGAGAGCCTTTCCGCGGAGCCGTTTTCCCGTGATCGACGCCCCGGTCCGGTAGTAGACGGTGCGATCGCATTCGGCGTCGATCCCGGCCTCGGACACCGCGACGACGTCCAGGCGTCGACGGCGACCGCGTGCGTCGCGAAGCCGGAGTCGGTTGCCCTGGCACACCGCGCCGAGGTCGTCGACCGGGATGATCGCGTCGATGCCGTCGGGCAGGGCGTGATCGGGATCGGGCGGGGTCGTACTCATCCGCACCCGTGATCGGCGTTCGACGGTCCCGTCGTCGGCTCGGACGGGTTTCACCTTCACGACCTTCGGTCCCGGCTCGAGCGGACCGGTGCGGAGTTTGGGCCCGGCCAGATCCATCGCGACACGCACGCGCCCGGGGAGTCCGCGCACCGACTCGATCATCCGCGCCCATTCGGCGGGTCCGTCGTGGGCGCAGTTCACCCGTGCCACATCCATCCCGGCCTCGCCCATGCGTCGCACCAGACCCGGGTCGTCGGCGGCCTGGGTCGGCATCGTGACCATCACCCGGCTGGCTCGTCTACCGTGCTCGTCGCCGGGCCGGTCGGCGGTCACGTCGTCGGCCCCACCCGGGTGCACGCTGCCCAACAACTGGTCGCGGTTGGCGCCGAGAACCCGTACCCCGTCGGAGAGATCACCCCAGATCGGGTGTCTGCGTCTGCCTGCGGCGAGGGCGTCGACGGTCTCGATGACCGTCTCGATCCAGGAGTAGACGATCGATTCCATCCGGCCGAGACTCGACAACCCGTGGGCGGCCATCGACGACTGCAGCGGACGCAGATCCCGCCGTCGCACCGTGACGTAGTGCACGAGGTTGCGCGCGCTCTGCCGATGCTGTTCGGCCACCGCGGAGATCAGCGGCCCCGCGAGCTCCTCCGCACGGTCGAGCTCGTCCCGCAGGTCGTGCAAAGCGACCGACATCTCCGCGATCGACATCTCCACCGACGTACCCATGCATCCACCGTGCCAGGTTTCCGCGCAAGGGGGCGGGGCGGAGAACCCGGTCAGCCCGCGTTGACGATCTTGTCGAGCTTCGGCGGGAGCGTCATGCCACCCGGGTAGCGGTACCAACCCTTGCGGTCGTAGTACTTGGTGCCGAGCAGACCCAGCAGCACGCCGAGGAGCAGGCCGATGAAGCACTGGACGACCGACCGCGCGAGCCCGGCGGACAGGTCGGCGTCGAAGTACAGCACCGAGCGCACACCGAGGTAGATGACGTGCATCGGCTCGATCGCGGCGATCCACTCGAAGAACCGCGGGCTCGCCTCCAGCGGCAGGGTCCCGCCCGATGACGGGAGGCCGAACACGACGAAGAAGACGAGGTTGAACAGCAGACCGGCGTTGCCGAACACGGCCATCATCGCGCTCGCGCTCACCCCGACCGCGAAGATCGCGAGGATCGAGATCAGCCACAGCACGAAGGCGTTCGGCAGTGACGTGCCCACCCACGAGCCCACCGCGATGAACAGGGTCGAGAGCACCACCGAGACGAGGAACATGATGGTCCACTTGGCGGCGAGCGTCGCCCAGCGGCTGATCGCGAGACGTTCGCGGAGTTGGTAGAACGGGCCGTACTCGATGGGCGTCTGACCGAGCATGCCGTCGACGACGATGCTCACCATCATCGCGCCGGTGAAGCCGGCCAGCACCAGGAGCAGCGTGAGGTAGAACGCCGACAATCCGTTTCCGGCGCCCTGCGGCAGCGGCGTCGGCTCCGACACCGAGACCGCGACCGGACTCGCCAGCGCGAGCTGAGCGGCACCGGTGAACGTGACGTCGTTGCGGTCGAGCTGATCGCGCACCTGCGCGGTCAGCTGCTGCCCGACCTCGGCGTTGACCCGCGTGGTCACCTGCTCGGCGAAGGTCGTGGTGATCGACGACGCGAAGGCGCCGGACCCGCGGTTGATGAAGATGTCGATGGCGGGGCGCGTCGGCTGCGCCGGGAGCACCGTCGAACGTCCCAGCGCGACTGCACGATTGGTGAAGTTCGAACCGATGATGACGACGCCGTACACCTTGCCGCTGTTCAGTTCGCCGAGAGCGGTCGACCGATCGGTGCGCCGGACGACGATACCGTTGTCGGCGGCCGAGGAGATGATGCCGTCGGCGACCTGATCGCCGATGTTCTGCTCGGTGGCCTTGCCGTCGGCGCCGGTCACCTCGCCGCCGGAGTCCTCGTTGACGAGGGCGATCGGGAAGTCGTGGAGGTGGCGCTGCGGGTCGACGACGGCCGACATGTACAACGCGGCCATGAGCGAGAACAGCACCGCGACGAGGATCAGCGGAGCGAGCCAGAACCGGGGCGATCCGAGCACCCCGGCGATGGTCCGTCCGGTCGGTTCCTCGACCTCCGGCGCCTCGTGCGCTCCGCGAACTGTGTCGGCGGTCTCCTGCGACTCGTGCGTTCCCATCGACGTACCTCCCCCGCGGCCCTTGTCCGCGAGGACGGTGCCGTCAATCTTCTCGTCTAGAAGCCCAGTCGGCGGAGCTGCTTGGGGTCGCGTTGCCAGTCCTTCGCGACCTTCACGTGCAGATCCAGGTAGACCTTGGTCCCCAGCAACCGCTCGATCTGTGCGCGCGCAACTGTACCGACCTCTTTCAGGCGCGCTCCCTTGCGCCCGATGATGATGCCCTTCTGGCTGTCCCGCTCGACGAAGAGCACCGCGTGGACGTCGACCATCGGTGGCTGGTCCGGTCGCCGGTCCTCGCGGTCGATGACCTCCTCGATCACCACGGCGAGCGAATGCGGCAGCTCGTCGTGGACGCCCTCGAGCGCGGCCTCGCGGATGAACTCGGCCATGAGGACCTGCTCGGGTTCGTCGGTGAGCTCACCGTCGGGATAGAACGCCGGGCCCTCTTCCATGAGGCTGACGAGCAGGTCGCTCAGGACGTCGAGTTGCTTGCCCGACTTGGCCGACACGGGCACCACCTCGGCGTCGGGGCCGAGGAGTTCGGAGAGCGCCATGAGCTGTTTGGCGACCTGTTCGGGGCCGACCCGGTCGATCTTGGTGACGACGCCGAGAAGCGTGGTGCGCGGAGCCATCTCGCGGACCTGCGAGATGATCCAGCGGTCGCCGGGGCCGATCGCCTCGTCGGCCGGGATGCAGACGCCGATCACGTCGACCTCGGAGTACGTGTCGCGGACCAGCTCGTTGAGCCGCTTGCCGAGCAGGGTGCGCGGCCGGTGCAGTCCCGGGGTGTCGACTAGGATGAGCTGCGCGTCGGGCCGGTTGACGATGCCGCGGATGGTGTGGCGTGTGGTCTGCGGCCGGTTGGAGGTGATCGCGATCTTCTCCCCCACCAACGCGTTGGTGAGCGTCGACTTGCCGGTGTTGGGGCGGCCGACGAAACAGACGAAGCCGGAACGGAACTCGGGGGCGGACTCAGACATCGGCGCCGCCGAGTCGCTGCTGCGGCCGGCCGGCGGCATCGGTGACGTACGTGTAGGCCTGCGGGCTCAGTTCGTGCAGGGTCGCGAGACCGGGATCGTCGGCGTCGCCGTTGACGAGCACCGCCGCTTCGAAGGCGGTGGCCCCACTCGAGATCGCCGAGGCGACCGCGACCTGCAGGCCGCTGAGCGTGAGGGTCTTGGTGCGGACCTCGGCGCCCGCATAGGTGCGGCCGTCGCCGTCACGAACGGCTGCTCCGGAACGCGCCTCGGCACGCGCGAGTGCTCCGCGTGCGAGCACCACGAGCTTCTGATCCTCGTCGGCGAGGGTCTCGGTCACTGATTCATCCTTGCTGTCGGTTGCTCGTGGTTGTTGCGGTGGGCCTCGTCCTCGTGTTCGCGGGCCGCGGTGCGGTCATGGCGACCCTGCCGGCCGGAATGCCCTCGACCACCGGAGGATTCGTGGCGCTGCGAATCCTGGCCGTCGGCACCGGACCCGGGGACGCGCGTGACGAGGACCGTGATGATGCGTTGGCGTCCCTTGCGATTGGGACCGCCCTCGGCCACGAGCTGCAGGCCGTGCGACTTGACCCGGGCCCCGGGCAGCGGGACCCGGCCGAGTTCGAGCGCGACGAGTCCGCCGACCGTCTCGACCTCTTCCTCCTCGATCTCGACGTCGAACAGCTCGCCGAGATCCTCGACAGGAAGGCGCGCCGACACACGGTACGATCCGTCGCCGAGATCCTCGACGGGTGCGAGTTCGTCGGTGTCGTATTCGTCGGTGATCTCGCCGACGATCTCCTCGAGGACGTCCTCGATCGTCACCAGCCCGGCGATGCCGCCGTACTCGTCGACGAGGATCGCCATGTGGTTGCGCGTGAGCTGCATGTCGGCAAGAACCTTGTCGAGCGGCTTGGAATCCGGGATGAACTCCGCGTCGCGCATGATGTCGGAGACGCGCAGCGTGGTCGGGTCGGTCCGCGTGGCGACCGTCCGCTGGACCATGTCCTTGAGGTAGACGATGCCCAGCACGTCGTCGGTGTTCTCGCCGATGACCGGGATACGCGAATGCCCCGACCGTGTCGCGAGATTGGTGGCCTGCAGGACGTTCTTGTCGGCCTCGATCCAGACCATCTCCGGCCGCGGCACCATGACCTCGCGTGCGCTGGTGTCGCCGAGATCGAAGACCGAGTGGATCATCCGGCGCTCGTCGGCGGCCACCACACCCCGCGCCTCGGCGAGGTCGACGACCTCGCGCAGCTCGATCTCGGTGGCGAACGGGCCGTTTCGGAAGCCGCGGCCCGGGGTCAGGGCGTTACCGATGAGGATCAGCAGGCGGGTCACCGGCTTGAGCAGGATGCCCAGCGCCGACAACAGGTACGACGTCGACAGCGCGATCGTGTACGCGTGCTGGCGGCCGAGGGTGCGCGGCCCGACGCCCATGGCGACATAGGAGATGACCGTCATGGCGGTGATCGCCACGACGAGACCCCAACCGACGCCGAGCCATCGGGTCGCCGACACGGCGATCAGTGCGGCGGCCGCGGCCTCGCAGGCCACGCGCAGCAGGACCACGAGCCCGAGGTAGGTGGCGCGGGAGTCGAGGATGATCGCGAGGCGGCGTGCGCCGGCCCGGCCTTCCCGGACCATGTCGTCGACGCGGGCGTTGGAGACAGTCGAGACCGCGGTGTCGACAGCGGCGAACAAACCGCCGAGCCCGATCAGTACGACTGCGGCCACGATGAACCAATAGTCGGAGGGCACGCTCAGTCCTCCTCGGACCGTCCGGTCGTCGCCGCGTCCCCGGACCCCGCTTCGGTTCCGGTGAATCCGATGTTGGACAACAGCCGCGAATCACGGTCGGTCTGGCGCTGATCCTGCGCGCGACGATGCCGGTCGGCGTAGAAGGCGTCGAGGATCTCGTTCTGCAGCCCGAACATCTCGCGCTCTTCCTCGGGCTCGGCGTGGTCGTAGCCGAGGAGATGGAGCACGCCGTGGATGGTGAGCATTGCGAGTTCGTGCTCGAAGGAGCGCCGCGCTTCGCGAGCCTGCTTCCGGGCGAACTCGGGACACAGCACGATGTCGCCGAGGATCGCCGGACCGAGATCGGTGGCGTCGGGACGGCCGCCCGGGACGAGCTCGTCCATCGGGAAGCTCATCACATCGGTGGGTCCGGGCAGATCCATCCACTGCACGTGCATGTCGGCCATGGTGTCCTCGTCGACGCAGAGGACCGACAGCAGCGCGCCGGGGTTCACGTCCATCGCGTTCACCGCGAACCGCGCGGCGTCGATGATCAGCTCGGCCGGGACCTCGACCCCGGACTCGTTGGCCAGTTCGATGCTCATGAGCGACGCCCTTGAGAAGCCGCACGACGCGCCGCGCGGTTGCCGCCGATCGCGGTGTCGATGCGTTCACCGGCCCGCTGGGATTCCTCCGCGCGCCCGTAGGCGTCGACGATATCGGCGACCAGACGGTGCCGGACCACGTCCTGGCTGGTGAGACGGGAGAAATGGATGTCGTCGATGCCCTCGAGGATCGCGGTCGCCGCCATCAGGCCACTCTTCGCGCCGCCCGGCAGGTCCACCTGGGTCACGTCACCGGTGACGACCACCTTGGAGCCGAAGCCCAGGCGCGTCAGGAACATCTTCATCTGCTCGCTCGTCGTGTTCTGCGCCTCGTCGAGGATGATGAAGGCGTCGTTGAGGGTGCGGCCTCGCATGTAGGCCAGCGGAGCGACCTCGATGACCCCGGCAGCCATGAGCTTCGGGATCGCCTCGGGGTCCATCATGTCGTGCAAGGCGTCGTAGAGCGGTCGCAGATACGGGTCGATCTTCTCGCTCAGGGTGCCCGGCAGGAAGCCGAGACGTTCACCGGCCTCGACGGCGGGACGCGTGAGGATGATGCGGTTGACCGACTTCGACTGCAGCGCCTGCACGGCCTTGGCCATCGCGAGGTAGGTCTTGCCGGTGCCGGCCGGGCCCAGACCGAACACGATGGTGTGGTTGTCGATGGCGTCGACGTAGTGCTTCTGGTTCAGCGTCTTGGGCCGGATCGTCTTGCCGCGGCGCGACAGGATGTCCAGCGACAGCACCTCGGCGGGCGACTCCTGGCTGCCTTCGGAGAGCATCGACACGCTGTGCCGGACGAGGTCCGGGGTGAGCGGGGTGCCACGTCCGACGAGGTCGGTGAGTTCGGCGATGACGCGCTCGGAGGCGGCGACATCGGCGGGCTCGCCGGTCAGCGTCACCTGGTTGCCGCGCACGTGGATGTCGGCGGGCAGCAGCTGCTCTAGCGTCCGAAGGTTGACGTCACTGGCGCCGAGCAGCCCGAACACCACTCCGGGAGAGACTTCGACGTTGGATGTGACCCCAGACCGGCGCGGCTGCGTACGGCTGGATTGCCCGCTCGGGTCGGGGTTGTCGTCACTCACGTATGAAATCACTCCTGGGGTCTGCGGTTGTGGACTGCACGGGTCCGTCACCCCACAGTGGGGATTCACTGAAGGAAACGTGCAGTTGTGTGGTCAGTGTATCGCTATGCAACAGCCGATCAGCAGGCAATATTTCGGGACCGTCTCAGCGGTCCGCTGCCGGTTGCCCCATCGACGCCAACCGACGCAGAGCCCGACCGTCGGCCAGCTCGGCACGATCGTCGGGACTGGAGGCGTAGTAGTCCAGGAAGTCCAGCAGGGGTAGGGCTCCACTGGCGAAGAGATCGGCGGTGATGCGCACAGAACGTTGAGCCTGCAGATACGCCGGCGCAAATGGACCCCGGTAGAAAATGTCGACGCCGGCCCGTGCACGATCCTTCAGGACAACATCGATCTCCGGGTTCTTCCCGTCTGCAAGAGGAATGATGTCCGCGACATCATCCCACGTGACCGTCTGTTTCAGCCGAAACCCGTTGGTTGACAGACCATCTGGGGAAACCTCAACGCCGGGATACCGCAGAAACCCCGCCGCGAACCAAGTCAGCGCACCAACCGCGTAGCTGGCAACCGCGGCAGCGGCCAGGGGCAAGATCAACTTCTGCCCAGAGCTCATCGAGAAGTCGAACTGTCCAAGCCAGGTACCGACGGCGAACAAGCCGGACGAGATGGCGATGAAAGTCATAGCCATGCGGTAGGCCACGCGAAGTCCACGCGATGTCGAGAACCGAACCCCACCCGGAACCGAATCAGCCGTCCCTGGCGCCGCGATGGACCGGGCACGGTTCTTCAAGACGAGCACAGACGCCCAGAGCACCGCAGCGCAAGTCGCCGACGCGCACATATAGAACGCCCCGTCCACAAAGCGACTGTCAGCCAGCGATCGCGCCAGGTGCCACAGCCAGAACAGTCCGAGGGCTCCGAAGAGGGCCAAGGCCACATACGTCCGCCGGGTGTGGACGCGATTCCTCGCCCATTCGGGTACCGGTGTGGACTGGTCGGTCATGCCAAGTGACCATGCCCGCTCCGACGGCAAGCCATATCCCTAGATCCCCAGCACCCGGATCGTCTGCCGCGCACAACCGGTGCGCGGGTCGACGAACGCCTCATGACCTTCACCGGGTACTACGATCAGTTCGGCCGACTGTCCGCGGGAGATCGCATCGTCGACGTAGCGGCGGCTGACGACGTCGGGGACGAGGTCGTCCTCGTCACCGGTGATCGCGACCACGTGCGCGTCGAAGACCGGCGCAAGCATGGGCGACGCTTCTTCGTAGCGACGAGGTGACTCACTGTACGGCCGGCCCATCAGGTCACGCACGGACTGCTTGTCCGCCGCGGACACGGTGTCGAGGACCGCTGCCTGGGCGACGACGGTGGTGACGGTGGTCGATGCGGTACGCGCGCCGAGCTTGCCGACGGCCCACACCGCGAGCTGTCCGCCGGCCGAGTGCCCGACGACGCCGACCGAGGAGAAATCGATCGCGCGGAGGTCGACGTCCTGTTCTTGCAGCGCATCGCGCACCGAGCCGTCGAGGGCCCGGATCGCCTCGACCACGTCGCGCCCGGTGTTCGGCCAGCCGCCGCCCGGTTCCCCGACGCGGCGGTACTCGATGTTCCACACGACCGCACCGCGTTCGGCCATCGTGCGGGCGACCGCGGTCTGGATCGTCGAACCGTACTCCACCGACCACGAGCCGCCGTGGACGAGCACGACCACCCGGGCCGGCGTCGCGGGGTCGAGGCCGTCACGCGGGAGGTATAGGTGGCCGAATTGTGAAGGCTCGGTGCCGTATTCGATCTTGGTGCGTCGTACGGCGCAGCGTCGGACGGTACTCATCGCGACCACCGTCCGGTCAGCACACCGATCGCACCCAGCGCGACCGCGGCCGCCGTCGAGGTACGCAGCACCTCCGGGCCGAGCACCACCGAATGGGCACCGAGCGCGGTCAGGTCGGCGACCTCGGCGTCGTCGAGTCCGCCTTCGGGACCGACGACGAGCACGATCTCGCTCGCATCGGCGAGCGGCAGTTCGGCGAGGGGCCGCGCGGCCTCCTCATGCAGCACGGCGACCACACCGCCGGCGGCGACCGCGTCGGCGCACCGCGCGCGGACGTCGATGGTGGTGGCGAGGTCGGTGACCTCGGGAATCCAGGGTCGGCGGCTCTGCTTGGCGGCAGCCGACGCCGCGGCCCGCCACTTGGCAACGCCCTTGTCCGCCTTGCCCGTCCACCGTGCGACACAGCGCATCGCCTGCCAGGGCACGATCACGTCGATGCCGGCCTCGGTCGCGAGATCGACGGCCAGCTCAGACCGTTCGGACTTCGGCAAGGCCTGCACAAGGGTCACCTGCGGGGCGGGACGCGCCTGGAAGGAGAACTCACGCACCGACGCGACGAGGGTGTCCTTGCCGGTGATCTCCCGGATCTCGCATCCGGCCACCGATCCCGCGCCGTCGCCGACGAGGATGCGCTCCCCCACCCCGAGGCGCGCGACCGTCACCGCATGCCGGCCCTCCGGCCCGCTGAGGATGAGGTCGGCACCCGGGGCAGGGACGGAGCCCGCCCAGAAAAGCGGTGGGCTCACTTGCCTGCGAACGCGTTGCGCAGTCGTGAGAAGAGCCCGCCCGGGGCGGCCGCGGCCGACGTGTTGACCACCTCGATCTCGTCCTGCGCCACCTTCTTGAGCTTCTTGAGCGCGTCGGTCTGGGCGCTGTCGAGCTTGGTCGGGACGACCACGTCGAGGTGCACGTGCAGATTTCCGCGGACACCCGAGCTGACGTGCGGCATACCCTGACCGCGCAGCTTGACCACCTGGCCGGGCTGCGTCCCCGGCGCGATCGTCACGGTGACGGGGTCGCCGAGAATGGTCTCGACGTCGAACTCGGCACCGAGCGCGGCGTCGACCATCGGGACCTTCAGGGTGCAGTGCAGGTCGTCCTTGTCGCGCAGGAAGACCTCGTGCGGCCGCTCGGTGACCTCGACGTAGAGGTCGCCGGCCGGACCGCCGCCGGGGCCGACCTCGCCCTGGCCGCTGAGCCGGACGCGCATGCCGCTCTCGATGCCGGCCGGGATGCGGACGGTCATGGTGCGACGCGAACGCACGCGACCGTCGCCGCCGCACTTGTGGCAGGGATCGGGAATGACCTCGCCGACGCCGTGACAGGTCGGGCACTCGCGGACGGTCATGACCTGACCGAGGAACGAGCGCTGCACCGACTGGATCTCGCCGGCACCGTGGCAGGTGTCGCAGGCGACCGGCTTGCTGTCGCCGTTGGTTCCCGACCCGGTGCACGCGTCGCACAGGATCGCGGTGTCGACGGTGATCTCCTTGTTGACGCCCTGGGCGCACTCGGCGAGATCGAGCTTGAGGTTGACGAGCGCGGGCTCACCCGGCTGGACGCGCGAGCGGGGACCGCGTCCCGACCCGAAACCGCCGCCACCGCCGAAGGCGCCGCCGTTGCCGAAGAAGGCCTCGAAGACGTCGCCGAATCCGCCGCCCCCGCCGCCGAATCCGCCGAACCCGCCGGCACCCGCACCCGCGAGGGGGTCGCCACCGGCGTCGACGATGCGGCGCTTCTCCGGATCGGTCAGCACCTCGTACGCGGTGCTGACCTCCTTGAACTCGTCCTCCATGCCCGGGTTGACGTCGGGATGCAGTTCGCGTGCCTTCTTGCGGTAGGCGCGCTTGAGCTCCTGGTCACTGGCACCCTTCGCCACACCCAGGATTGCGTAATAGTCACGTGCCACGGTTGTAGTGATCCTTCGGTCTCAGTTGGTGCCCACGCGGTGCGCGCCATCGGTGTGGACGCACGTCCGCGCGGTACGCAGTGGAACCACTCGATTCTGCCGTCGACCGGTTGGGGCCCTCACCTGACGTCCGTCGCCGGGGCGGCGGTCATCGTTCGGCGAGCACCTCACCGATGTATTTGGCAACGGCTGCGACCGACGCGATGGTTCCCGGATAGTCCATCCGTGTGGGGCCGAGCACACCGACGCCGCCGAACACGGTTCCCGATGCACCGTACCCTGTGGACACCACCGAGGTCCCACGCAGGTTCTCGGTCTGCGTCTCCTCTCCGATCTGCACTGTGACCTGGCCCATGTCCTGTGTCGTGGCGAGGATCTTGAGCACGACGACCTGCTCCTCGAGCGCTTCGAGGACGGTGTCCATGCCGCCGACGACCGGCGTGAAGTCGCTCGCCGACCGCGCCAGGTTGGAGGTGCCGCCGAGCACCAACCGGTCGTCGCCGCGTTCGACGAGGGTCTCGACGAGAACGGTGGCGATGCTGAGGACCGCACCCCGGATGTCGTCGGGTGCCGAGTTGGCGAGCTCGGCCACCGCCGCCGACGCCTCGGCGAGCCGTTTGCCGTGCAGCGCCGCGGAGAACATGTCACGCAGACGACTGATGTCCTCTTCGTCGTGGTCCTCGTTCAGCGCGACCATCCGCTGTTCGACACGGCCGTTGTCGACGATCACGACGAGCAGCAACCGCGACCGGGAGAGCGAGACGACCTCGAGATGCCGGACACGGGCCGCCGACAGCACCGGGTACTGGATGACGGCCACCTGGCGGGTCAGCTGGGCCAGCAGCTTCACCGAGCGTCGCAGCACGTCGTCGAGGTCGACGCCGGAGTCGAGCACCGACAGGATGGCGCGACGTTCCGCCGACGAGAGCGGCTTGATCTCGCTGATGCGGTCCACGAACATCCGGTAGCCCTTGTCCGTGGGGACTCGACCCGAGCTGGTGTGCGGCTGGGTGATGTACCCCTCGGCCTCGAGTACCGCCATGTCGTTGCGGACGGTCGCACTCGACACCCCGAGCTGATGCCGTTCGACGAGTGCCTTCGATCCGATGGGCTCCTGCGATTCGACGTAGTCGGTCACGATCGCGCGGAGGATCTCGAATCGACGGTCATCCGTTGTGGACACGCGGTACACCTCCTGATCCGAGTCCCGGTCCATGGGGTTGGGCCATAGAGTTGGGTACGTCCCATACTTGGGTACGTCCATACTACGAAACCGGCGCGGAGTCACATGATCTTCAAGGGGGTGCGGGAGGGCAGGCCCTATCCCGACCACAAGCTGTCGACGCGGGGCTGGGCCAAGATCCCACCGCGACAGCTGCGACTCGACCAGCTGATCACGCTCACCAAGGTGCTGGCCCTGGACAAGCTGCTCAGCGAGGACTCGACGTTCTACGGCGACCTCTTCGCGCACGTCGTCCGCTGGGAGGGCGACCTCTACCTGGAGGACGGACTCCACCGCGCGGTGCGCTCGGCGCTGCGGAACCGCAACATCATCCACGCCCGCACCCTCGATCTCGACGCCCTCGACCTCTCCGAGGGTGCGCGCCCCCTCGAGGAGCAGCTCGACGACACCGCCGAGATCCCGGCCCGTCCCCGCATCGTCGACGTCCCGCCCGAACCGGTCCGTCCGCCGCGTGGCGCGCCCGAAACCCCTGGCGGTGGTGGGGCTCATCGTCGAGGCGCCCGGTCGACCGGCTGGACGAGCCCGTCGCGCCCCGAGCGGCCCTGGTAAACCGCGGCTCAGCCCCAGAGCACGCGGCGGATCACACCGTCGGCGAGAAGCCGGCCGGCGTCGGTGAGGACGTAGGCATCACCCGTCGAGCCGAGCAGGCCGTCGGCGCAGAGCTTTTCGGCGTTCGCACGTTCGGCGTCGTCGAGAAGGTCGTTCGGCAGTCCGGTCCGGAGTCGGGTGGTGAGCATGACCGCCTCCATGTGGCGGTCCTCGGCGGTGAGCTGTTCCGACGACGCCGCGGGCAACACGCCTTCTCCGAGCGTCTGCGCATAGCGCGCCGGATGCTTCACGTTCCACCAGCGCACCCCGTTGACGTGCGAGTGCGCGCCCGGGCCGATCCCCCACCAGTCCGAGCTGTTCCAGTAGGCGAGATTGTGGCGGCACGCACCAGCGTCGTCGAGCGCCCAGTTCGACACCTCGTACCAGCCGAAACCGTTGGCACCCAACCGATCATCGAGGATCTTGTAGCGGTCGGCGAGCACGTCGTCGTCGGGTGCGGGCATCTCGCCGCGCCGGATTCGACGCGCCAGCGCGGTGCCGTCCTCGACGATCAGCGCGTACGCCGACACGTGGTCGACGCCCGCGGACAGCACGGCGTCGAGGGTGGTGTGCAGGTCGGCGTCCGTCTCGCCGGGGGTGCCGTAGATGAGGTCGAGGTTGACGTGGTCGAAGCCGGCCGCCCGGGCCTCCTGCGCCGCGGCGACCGCGCGTCCCGGCGTGTGCACCCGGTCGAGGACCTTGAGCACGTGCTGGGCGGCGGACTGCATGCCGAGCGAGATGCGGGTGAACCCGGCCCCGCGCAGCTGCTCGAAGAACGCCGGCGACGTCGACTCCGGGTTCGACTCGGTGGTGACCTCGGCGTCGGGGGCGAGGTCGAAGTTGGCGCGCACCGCGTCGAGCAGCCGGGTGAGTCCGTCGGCGCCGAGGAGAGACGGCGTACCGCCGCCGACGAAGATCGTCGACACCTTCCGGGTCGGCGCCAGCAGCCGTGCCGCCGACTCCAGTTCCGCGGCGACCGCCTCCTGCCAGGACTCCGGCGACGACGTCGAGCCGAGCTCCCCCGCGGTGTAGGTGTTGAAGTCGCAGTAGCCACAGCGGGTCGCGCAGAACGGGACGTGCAGGTACAGGCCGAACGGCACGTCGGGGTCGACGTCTCGGCACGCCCCGTCGATGAGCTGCGCGGTGAGCCCGGGGGTGGCTGCTTCGATGTCGACCTTCACCGTTCCATCATGACGACCTCGACGTCAGCACCGAAATCGCCGGATCGACCGGGGCGGACAACGCCGCGGCTCAGGCCGGGAACAACCACGACGCGTTTCCTCGACCGACTCGAGGTGAGACCTTCGGTCGCGCCGGCGCAGAGGCGTTTCCATCATCATGATGGAAAATAACCCCAAGTAGACGAGGCGATGGAGATCGTGGCACTATGGACCTCGTGATTTTCCCAGGGGTGTGGCTCGCAGCGCGCCGCCACATTGATCTCAAGCGCGTCAACAGCGCTTTCTGTCGCATCTAGCGACGTCTCGGCCCCGATTGATCCCTGCATCCCAGGGATGCCGGCACGTTTCAGCCCACTTTTCGTGCAATGAACGCCGGCCCTGTGCGCCGGCACAGGAGATTTCATGACGTCCACAACCGACGCCCCTGCTGCTGTCCCCAGCACGGACTCACAGCCTGATGCCGTCAACCCCGCTGCTGCAGGAGAGGCCGGCACCGAGAAGCGCGCTCGTCCCGCACGCAAGGCACGCCCGGCCAAGCGCCGCGCCGAAGGTCAGTGGAAGCTCGGCTACCGCGAGCCGCTGAACCCCAACGAGCAGGTCAAGAAGGACGACAACCCCCTCAACGTCCGCGCCCGCATCGAGAACATCTACTCCAAGCAGGGCTTCGACTCGATCGACAAGCAGGACCTGCGCGGTCGGATGCGCTGGTGGGGCCTCTACACCCAGCGCGCCGAGGGTTACGACGGCACCTGGACCGGCGACGAGAACATCGACATCCTCGAAGACAAGCACTTCATGATGCGCGTGCGTTGCGACGCCGGCGCACTCAACGTCGCGCAGCTGCGCACGCTCGGCGAACTCTCCACCGAGTTCGCCCGCGACACCGCCGACCTCTCCGACCGCGAGAACGTCCAGTACCACTGGATCCGCATCGAGGACGTCCCGACGATCTGGGAGCGCCTCGAAGGCGTCGGCCTCAAGACCACCGAGGCCTGCGGCGACTGCCCCCGCGTCGTGCTGGGTTCGCCGCTCGCCGGTGAATCCTTCGACGAGGTCCTCGACCCCACCCCGGCCATCGACGAGATCGTCCGCCGCTACATCGGCGACCCGAAGTACTCGAACCTGCCGCGCAAGTTCAAGACCGCGATCTCCGGCCAGCAGGACGTGGTCCACGAGATCAACGATGTCGCCTTCGTCGGCGTCGTCCACCCCGAACACGGCCCGGGCCTCGATCTCTGGGTCGGCGGAGGCCTGTCCACCAACCCGATGCTCGCCCAGCGCGTCGGCGCCTGGGTCCCGCTCGACGAGGTGCCCGACGTGTGGGAGGCCGTGGTCTCGATCTTCCGCGACTACGGATATCGCCGCCTCCGCGCCAAGGCACGCCTGAAGTTCCTCATCAAGGACTGGGGCATCGAGAAGTTCCGTCAGGTCCTCGAGGACGAGTACCTCGGCCGCAAGCTGATCGACGGCCCGGCTCCGGTGCAGCCCGAACGCCCGATCGACCACATCGGTGTGCAGAAGCTGCGCAACGGACTCAACGCGATCGGCTTCTCCCCCATCGCCGGTCGCGTGTCGGGCACGATCCTGACCAAGACCGCCGAGGCCGTCGCCGCCGTCGGTTCCGACCGCGTGCGCTTCACCCCGTACCAGAAGCTGATCGTCCTCGACGTCCCCGACGACAAGGTCGAGTGGCTCATCGACGAGCTCAAGCCGCTCGGCCTGCACGGCCGGCCGACGCAGTGGCGCCGGAACCTGCTGGCGTGCAGCGGTATCGAGTTCTGCAAGCTCTCGTTCACCGAGACCCGCAAGCGTTCACAGGTTCTCGCGCCGGAACTCGACGAGCGGCTCGCCGACATCAACTCGAAGCTCGACGTGCCGATCACCGTGAACATCAACGGCTGCCCCAACTCCTGCGGACGGTCGCAGATCGCCGACATCGGGTTCAAGGGACAGCTCGTCGAGGACGCCGACGGCAACCAGACCGACGGCTTCCAGGTCCACCTGGGCGGCAGCCTCGGCCTGGACTCCGGTTTCGGTCGCAAGCTGCGCCAGCACAAGGTGCTCGGCACCGAGCTCGGCGACTACATCGAGCGCGTGGTCCGCAACTTCGTGGACCAGCGCGAAGAGGGTGAACGGTTCGCGCAGTGGGCCGTTCGCGCCGACGAGGAGGCTCTCCGATGACCATCAGCACCCCGGCACCGGCCACCGGCCGCCGCCACAGCGAAGACGAACTCCGGGCGATCGCGGCGAAGGGCGCGGCCGACCTCGGTCCCGACGCCACCCCGGAGGAACTGATCCGGTGGACCGCGGAGACCTTCGGCACCAACTTCGTCGTCGCGTCGAACATGCAGGACGCCGCCCTCGTCGATCTCGCGGTGAAGAACATCGACCGCGACCTGCTCGACGGGGAGCCGGTCAAGGTCTTGTTCCTCGACACGGGATATCACTTCGCCGAGACCATCGGCACCCGTGACGCCGTCGAACAGGTGTATGGGGTTCGGATGGTCAACCTCAACCCCGAGCACACCGTCGCCGAACAGGATGAACTGTTGGGCCGCAACCTCTTCGCGCGCGATCCCGGCGAATGCTGCCGGATGCGCAAGGTGGTGCCGCTCAAGGCGGGCCTTGCCGGTTACGACGCCTGGATCACCGGCATCCGCCGCGTGGAGGCGCCGACCCGGGCCAACGCGCCGCTCATCTCGTTCGACGAGGGCTTCGGGCTGGTCAAGATCAACCCGATCGCAGCGTGGTCCGACGAGACGATGCAGGACTACATCGACTCCAACGGCGTGCTCGTCAACCCGTTGGTCGACGAAGGCTACCCCTCCATCGGCTGTGCACCGTGCACCGCCAAACCCGAACCCGGATCCGATCCGCGCAGTGGCCGCTGGGCCGGTCGCGCCAAGACAGAATGTGGGCTCCACGCATGACCGTCACCGAACCAATCCGCGATACCACCGTCTCCGCCGAGGCCGACGACTTCACCACCCTCGACGCCCTCGAATCCGAGGCCATCCACGTCTTCCGTGAGGTGGCAGGCGAATTCGAGCGCCCCGTGATCCTCTTCTCCGGCGGCAAGGATTCGACCGTCCTCCTCCACGTCGCACTGAAAGCGTTCTGGCCTGCGCCGCTGCCGTTCTCGCTGCTGCACGTCGACACCGGGCACAACCTGCCCGAGGTCCTCGAGTTCCGCGACGACGTCGTCGACCGTCACAACCTGCGCCTGCACGTCGCCAAGGTCGAGGATTACCTCGCCGACGGCCGGCTCACCGAGCGCCCCGACGGCGTCCGCAACCCGCTGCAGACCATCCCGCTGCTCGATGCCATCACCGAGAACCGCTTCGACGCGGTCTTCGGCGGCGGTCGCCGCGACGAGGAGCGCTCGCGCGCCAAGGAGCGGATCTTCTCGCTGCGCAACGCCTTCGGCCAGTGGGACCCGAAGCGTCAGCGTCCCGAGCTGTGGAACCTCTACAACGGCCGTCACGCCCCGGGTGAGCACGTGCGTGTGTTCCCGCTGTCGAACTGGACCGAGCTCGACATCTGGCGCTACATCGCCCGCGAGCAGGTTCTGCTCCCCTCGATCTACTACGCCCACGAACGTGACGTCTTCCTGCGGGACGGCATGTGGATGACCCCCGGCGTCTGGGGCGGACCGCGCGAAGGTGAAGAGCTGCAGCGTCTCTCGGTGCGCTACCGCACCGTCGGCGACGGCTCGTCGACCGGCGCGGTGCTCTCCGAAGCCGCCGACAACGAGGCCGTGCTCGACGAGGTGGCCGCGTCGCGGCTGACCGAGCGCGGCGCCACCCGTGGCGACGACCGGGTCTCCGAGGCCGCCATGGAAGACCGCAAGCGCGAAGGATATTTCTGACATGAGACATGCACCCGACCTTCTCCGCATCGCCACTGCGGGCAGTGTGGACGACGGCAAGTCGACGCTCGTCGGCCGCCTGTTGTACGACACGAAATCCGTTCTGGCCGACCAGATCGACGCAGTGACCAAAGCATCGGTGGACCGCGGGCTCGAAGGGCCCGACCTGTCGCTGCTCGTCGACGGCCTGCGCGCCGAGCGCGAGCAGGGCATCACCATCGACGTGGCGTACCGCTACTTCGCGACGCCCGCACGCTCTTTCGTGCTCGCCGACACCCCGGGCCACGTGCAGTACACGCGTAACACCGTGTCCGGCGCCTCCACCGCCCAGCTGGTGATCCTGCTCGTCGACGCCCGCAACGGCGTCGTCTCGCAGACCCGCCGCCACGCCGCGGTGATGGCCCTTCTCGGTGTGCCGCAGCTGGTGCTGGCGGTCAACAAGATCGACCTCGTCGACGATCAGGCATCGGTGTTCGCCGAGATCTCCGCCGAGTTCGCCGAACTGACCCGCTCGCTCGGCTGGTCCGACGACCAGGTCACCGCCATCCCGGTGTCCGCGCTGCACGGCGACAACATCGCGAACCGCTCGGAGAACACCCCGTTCTACAACGGCCCGACCCTCATCGAGCACCTCGAGACGGTCCCCAACCTCACCGAGCGTGCCCCGGTGGGCCTGCGCTTCCCGGTGCAGTACGTGATCCGCCCCCGCACCGCGGAGTACCCCGACTACCGCGGTTACGCGGGTCAGATCGCCGCCGGACGGGTATCGGTGGGTGACGAGGTCGTCGTCCTGCCGTCGGGTCAGCGAACCACCGTCAGCCAGATCGACACCGCCGACGGTCCGCTGGAGTCCGCGCACACCGGGCGCAGCGTCACGATCCTGCTCGCCGACAACGTCGACATCTCGCGCGGCGACCTGATCGCCGCCGCGGTCGACGCCCCGGAGCCGGTGCAGCAGTTCACCGCGACCGTCTGCTGGCTCGCCGAGAAGCAGCTGCGCCCCGGTGCGCGTCTGCTCCTCAAGCACGGCACCAAGACGACGCAGGCCATCGTCGGTGGGCTCGACGCTCTCTTCGACGAGCAGAACCTGGCGCTCGTGGAGGCCCCGGAATCGGTGGAGCTCAACCAGATCGTGCGGATCTCGGTACAGACCGCCGAGCCCATCCCGGCCGACGACTACCAGGTGAACCGCGAGTCGGGCAGCTTCCTGCTGATCGACCCGCAGGGTGGCAACACCCTCGCCGCCGGCCTGGTGGGCGACGCACTCGCGCCGCTGCACCTCAAAGAGTTGGTGTGAGTCCGGTTCTCGTCCTCGTCGCACACGGCAGTCGCGATCCGCGCTTCGGCGCGACCGCGCGCCGTGTGCGCGACGCCGTCGCCGTCAGGCTTCCGGGCGTCGAGGTGGTCCTGTCCTACCTCGATCTCGACGAGCCGCTCGTCGGCGAAGTCCTGGCGACCGGGAGCGAGACCGGTGACGATCCGGTCGTCGTCCCGCTGCTGCTGTCCGCCGGGTATCACCACAAGATCGATCTGCCGGCGATCATCGCCGAGCACCGGCCGTTCGCGCAGCAGACCGACGTCATCGGCACCCGGTCGTTCACCGCAGCACTCGCCGACCGTCTGCTCGAAGCCGGGCTTCACGAGCGCGACGGCGTGATCCTGTCGGCGGTCGGTTCCTCCGACGAATCCGCCGACCGTCACGTCCGGCGCCGGGCCATCGAACTCTCCACGTCCCTGCATCGGCCGGTCGAGGTGGTCTTCGCGACCAAACTCGGTTCGGGCAACCGCGCCGTCGCCACGGCAGTCCGTCGACTCCGTGCCGTCGGTGCCGAGCGCATCGCACTCAGTCCGTACTTCTTGTCGGCCGGTCTGCTGATCGAGCGGGTCGAGTCGGCTCTGGACGCGCTGGCCGACGAAACGCTCGTGGCCGGACCGCTCGGCGCGCACCCCGACGTCGTCGAGGGGATCTGCGGCCTCTATCGCACGGCCGCACAGCGTCGCACGGTGATCGCCGGGCGCTGACCGCCGTCAGGTCGTTCCCCGATGGGGTCCGACGGCCTTCTCACATCGTGACGAGCCAGGCGATCACGACGAGGACCAGCAACGCCAGCAGCGCGAGGGTGACCGGCGAGCGCATCAGTTTCACAGTCCGGTCCCATCGTCGTCGGCGAAGCGTCGGCGGTCGAACAGCGTTGCCGCCAGGTCGACCAGGAGATTGAGAACATAGGCGAGCAGGATCGCGACCGGAATCACCACGGCGACGGTGACCAAGAGCTGCGGAACGAAGGACAGGCCGGTCAGCCACTCCTCCACGCCGTCCCACCAGGCGAAGAACGCCGTCACCTCATCACCTCGTCCGTCCGATTCGGTTCATCTGTCTGCCCGGCCCCGTTCGGGCCGACTGGCGTCGGACAGCGCCCGTCGCAATGATAGATCCCATGTCTGTTGCAGATGACTCCACCGTAACGTCCCTGCCGACCGCGACCCCCACACAGGGCGCCGGCACCGACGCCGCACGAGTCAGCGTCCCGGGACCGGCACCGATGCCGCCGACCAACCCGGCGCACCGGAGCGCCTTTCCCCCCATCGGCGACTACGCGTTCCTGTCCGACACCGAGACCAACTGCCTCATCGCCCGCAACGGCTCCGTCGAGTGGATGTGCGTGCCGCGTCCCGATTCGCCGAGCGTGTTCGGGGCGGTGCTCGATCGGAGCGCCGGCCACTTCCGCCTCGCGCCGTACGGCGTCAGCGTGCCCGTCGACCGCCGGTACCTCCCCGGCAGCCTGATGGTCGAGACGACGTGGCAGACCGACACCGGCTGGATCATCGTGCGCGATGCCCTGGTCATGGGCCCGTGGCACGACAACGAGCGACGCTCCCGCACTCATCGCCGTACGCCCACCGACTGGGACGCCGAGCACATCCTGCTCCGCACGGTGCGGTGTGTGTCAGGCACCGTCGAACTGCACATGAGTTGTGAACCGGCGTTCGATTACCACCGGGGTACGACCAAGTGGGAGTACACCGGCCCGGCCTACGGCGAGGCCATCGCGACCGCCAAGGACACCGAGTCCGACGCGGACATGCCCACTCTCAAACTCACCACCGACCTCCGTCTCGGACTCGAGGGCCGTGAAGCACGTGCGCGCACCCGTCTCGTCGAGGGCGACAACCGGTTCGTCGCGTTGAGCTGGTCTCGGTTTCCTGCACCGCAGAACTGGGACGAGGCGGCCCAGAAGATGTGGTCCACGGCCGAGTCGTGGCGGCAGTGGATCAACATCGGCACGTTCCCCGACCATCCGTGGCGCTCCCATCTGCAACGCTCCGCGCTCACCCTCAAGGGACTCACCTACTCCCCGACCGGCGCGCTCCTGGCCGCCGCGACCACCTCGCTGCCGGAAACCCCTCAGGGCGAACGTAACTGGGACTACCGCTATGCGTGGGTGCGCGATTCGACGTTCGCGCTGTGGGGGCTGTACACGCTGGGCCTCGATCGTGAAGCCGACGACTTCTTCTCCTTCATCGCCGACGTCTCCGGCATCACCAACGGCGAACGGCATCCCCTGCAGGTGATGTACGGCGTCGGCGGCGAGCGGACGCTCGAAGAGGAAGAGCTCACCCACCTCTCCGGTTACGACGGCGCCCGCCCCGTCCGCATCGGCAATGGTGCGTACAACCAGGCGCAGCACGACATCTGGGGCACGATGCTGGACTCGGTGTACCTCAACATCAAGTCCCACGAGGCGGTCCCCGAGACCCTGTGGCCCGTCCTCAAGGCTCAGGTCGAGGAAGCGATCAAGCACTGGCGCGAACCCGACCGCGGCATCTGGGAGGTGCGCGGCGAACCGAAGCACTTCACCTCGTCGAAGGTGATGTGCTGGGTGGCTCTCGACCGCGGTTCCCGCCTCGCGACCATGCACGGCGAGGAGAAGCACGCCCGCGAGTGGGCGGCGATCGCCGACGAGATCAAGGCCGACATCCTTGCCCACGGCGTCAACGACCGCGGGGTCTTCACCCAGCGCTACGGCAACGACGCGCTCGATGCGTCGCTGCTTCTCGTGCCGCTGCTGCGGTTCCTTCCGCCCGACGACTATCGTGTCCGCGCAACGGTTCTCGCGATCGCCGACGAGCTGACCGACAACGGCCTGGTGCTGCGCTACAAGGTCGAGGAGACCGACGACGGCCTCACCGGCGAGGAGGGCACCTTCACGATCTGCTCGTTCTGGCTTGTGTCGGCGCTCGTCGAGATCGGCGAACTGTCACGCGCGAAGACCCTGTGCGAGCGACTCCTGTCCTACTCGAGCCCCCTCAAGCTCTACGCCGAGGAGATCGACGCGAAGACCGGCCAGCAGCTCGGCAACTTTCCACAGGCGTTCACCCACCTCGCGCTGATCAACGCGGTCATGCACGTGATCCGCGCCGAGGAAGCCGAACACCAGCACACGTTCCAGCCGGCGAATCACTGACGATCGAGATGCTCAGGCCTCGGTCAGCGCGGCGACCTTGGTGGCCCGCGCGTACACGGTCTCCCCGGCCTGCAGGTTGAGGGCGTTCTGGTCGCCACGGGTGATCTGGGCGGCGAACTCGTCGCCCGTGGTCGCGGCCACGAGCTCGACACGGGTCTCGAAGCCGAGGTTCACGACGCGCAGCACCGTCGCCTTGATCACACCGGTATCGAGCGATGCGTCGGCGGCCGGCGAGGCCATCTCCGGGGTGCGTCCGATCCGGATGTCGTGCGGGCGAACCAGTTCGCCGTTCAGGCGGACCGTCGAACCGAGGAACGACGCGACGAACTCGTTGGCCGGACGGTCGTAGAGATCGTCGGGGGTACCGACCTGCTCGATGCGTCCCTTGTTGAGGACGGCGATGCGGTCGCTCACGTCGAGCGCCTCCTGCTGGTCGTGGGTGACCAGCACGGTGGTGACGTGCACCTCCTCGTGGAGACGACGCAGCCAGCGGCGCAGGTCATCTCGCACCTTCGCATCCAGGGCACCGAACGGCTCGTCGAGGAGCAGCACCTTGGGGTCGACGGCAAGTGCGCGGGCGAGGGCCATACGCTGCCGCTGGCCACCCGACAGCTGCGCCGGGAACCGGTGCTGGAAGACGGAGAGTCCGACCACCTCGAGCAGCTGGTCGACCTTGGCGTCGACCTCCTTCTTGGGCCGCTTGCGGATCTTGAGGCCGAAGGCGATGTTGTCGCGCACGGTGAGGTGTTTGAACGCGGCGTAGTGCTGGAACACGAATCCGATGTCGCGCTTCTGCGGTGACTTCTGCGAGACGTCGTTGTCATTGATCCGGACGGTGCCCGAGTCCAGGGTGTCGAGGCCGGCGATCGCCCGCAGCAGCGTCGACTTGCCGGAGCCCGACGGCCCCAGCAACGAGGTGAGCTGACCGTCCGGGATGTCGATGGAGACGTTGTCGAGGGCGGCGAAGTCGCCGTAGCGCTTGTTTGCGCCGATCACCTGAATGGACATGTCACACGCCTTCCTTGTGCTGGGCGTTGGGATGGACGATCTGCTTGGCGTCGACGGATGCCGGCCCGTGCGGCGGGGTGAGGTCGACCTCGGTGAGTTCGACGTCGCCCGAGGTGGATTCACTGGCGTCGACGAGACGGGACTTGGCGCGGCGCTCGATCAGTGACATCAGGACGAGCACCAGGATGGCGACGAACATCAGCAGGGTCGCGGCCGCGTAGGCGCCGAACTCGTTGTAGTCGTCGGTGTAGCGGGAGTGGACCAGCAGCGTCAGCGTCTGGGACACACCGGGATAGTTCGACGACACCATGGTCACCGCGCCGTATTCGCCCAGCGCTCGCGCGACGGTCAGAACGATGCCGTAGGTCAGGCCCCAGCGGATCGCCGGGAGGGTGACCCGCCAGAAGACCTGCCAATTGCTGGCGCCCAGCGTCGCGGCGGCCTCTTCCTGTTCGGTACCGATCTCCCGGAGCACCGGTTCGACCTCGCGGGCGACGAACGGCAGCGTGACGAACAGCGTGGCCAGCACCAGCCCGGGGAAGCCGAAGATGATCCGGAAGCCGAGACTCTCGATGCCGCCGAACCAGCCGCCGTGGCCCCACAGGAGGATCAGCGCGACACCGGCGACCACCGGTGACACCGCGAACGGCAAGTCGACGACAGCCTGCAGGAATCCCTTGCCGGGAAACCGCCCACGGGCCAGGGCCAGCGCAGTGATCACGCCGAAGACCACGTTGAGCGGCACGACGATGGCGACGATGAGCAGGCTGAGCTGCAGTGCGGAGATGGCCGCCGGGGTGGTGATCCACTCCCAGAACTGGACGATGCCGTGTTCGAAGGAGCGGTAGAAGATGGTGCCGACCGGAACCATCAGGAGGACGAACAGGTAGACGAGCGCGATGGTGCGCAGCGTGTACTTGGTCGGGTTCGACACCTTCATCGGTCAGCGTCCTCCCGCTTGGACTGCCACCGTCCGGCGACGCGCAGGATGAGCAGCGCGACGAAGGCGATGAGCAGCAGGACCACCGAGATCGCGGCCGCGTCGATCGGCGCGTCGATCTCGATCTGCTGCTGGATGTACTGCGAGGCCACCTGGGTGTCGCCCGGGATGTTGCCGCCGATGAGCACCACCGAACCGAACTCGCCGATGGCGCGGGTGAAGGCCAGGCCGGCACCGATCAGGATCGCCGGCAGCAGCGCGGGCAGGATGATCTTGCGGAAGATCGTGAGGTTGTTGGCGCCGAGTACCGCCGCGGCCTCCTCGACGTCGACGTCGAGTTCGATGAGCACCGGCTGCACCTGACGGACCACGAACGGCAGCGTGACGAACGTCAGCGCGATCACCAGAGCGGGCTTGGTGGCGTTGAGCTGGATGTCGATGGGGCTGTTCGGCCCGTACAGCGACAACAACACGAGACTGGCGACGATCGTCGGCAGCGCGAACGGCAGGTCGATGATGGCGTTGACGAATCCCTTGCCGGGGAACTCGTCGCGGACCAGCACCCACGCGATCAGCGTGCCGAACACGACGTTGATCAGCGCCGCGACGACGGACACGACCACGGTGATCCAGATGGCGTCCACCGCGGCGGGCGCCGAAACGGCCTCCCAGAAGCCGCTCCAGCCGTCGTCGAAGGACTGCACGGTGATCGCCGCGAGTGGCAGCAGCACGATGACGCTGAGCCAGAGCCAGGCGACGCCGATGGTCATCGGGCTCACGCCGGCGAAGGTCCGCGAGCGTCCGAGGAACCCGCGTGGCGGCCGGGAGTCGGGAACGGGTGCCCCGCTCTCCGTGGCCGTCGAGTCGACCGAGGTCACTGCTTACCCCCTGAGTCGTAGATCTTGGTGATGGCGCCCTTCTTCCCGAACAGCGCCTCGTCGACGGCCTTCCAGCCGGTCAGGTCCTTGCCGTCGTTGTCCTCGGCGGTGCCCTCCCCGAGCACCTTGCCGAGTTCGGCGATGGTCCACAGCTTCGCGATGTCACCGGGGAACAGATCCCGGGTCGCCTCGATGACCGCGGGGTCCACCGGCCGGAATCCCCGCTCGGCCCAGATCAGCTGCGCCTCCGGGGTGAAGAGGAAGTCCACGAAGGAGCGTGCGCCCGCTTTGTCGTCGGAGGTGTTGACGACCGCGACGGGGTTCTCGATCTTGAAAGTCTGCGGCGGGATCACATATTCGACCTGGCTGTTCGGGGCGGCCGTGGAGTTGGCCTTGTCGAGCATGATCGCCTCGTTCTCGTAGCTGATCAAGACATCGCCCTGCCCCTGCTCGAACGCCGTGGTGGCCTCGCGGCCCGACTTGGGCACCACCTTGATGTGGTCGCGTACCAGTTCGGCCACGTAGTCGAGGCCGGCCTGCGAATCCCGGCCGCCGTCGCTGAGCGCGGCATACGGTGCCAGCAGATTCCACTTCGCCGACCCGGAGCTGCCGGGGTTCGGGGTGACCACCTGCACGCCGGGCTTCAGCAGATCGTCCCAGTCGCGGATGCCCTTCGGATTGCCCTTGCGGACCACCAGCGCGACGACCGACCCGAACGGGGTGCTGTTGTTGGGTGCCTGCTTCTTCCAGTCCTCGTCGACCAGACCCGCCTGCACCAGGCGGGTGATGTCGGGTTCGACGGAGAAGTTGACGACGTCGGCCGGAACACGACGGGCCACCTTGCGCGACTGATCACCGGAGGCCCCGTACGACGCCGAGAAGCCGATGTCGTGGCCCTCCGGGGTGTCGCGGAACGCCGGGATGATCTCGTCGAAGCCGATCTTGGGGACGGCGTAGGCGACCAGATCGAGGTGCCGGTCGCCGCTGGAGATGTCCACTCCGCCGGGCTCGTCGGTCGATCCGCCACCGCAGCCCGCGACGAACACCATCGCCAACGCCAGAAGGCTCACCAGCACTCGGGTGCCGCGCGGCGTGACAGGGCCAGCGCTCACTCTTCCTCCAAGACTCAGCGGGGCCGGTCGGGACAGGGCGGTGACCGGCGGGACCGGATCACGCTAGCAACCCGAAAGGGCCTCGCCGGAGTTGAAATCATCGCGATCTGAACTCCGCCCAGGCCATGCACACACACGGTGAGCACCCCGACCCTCTACTCCAACCGCCAGTCTTCGTAGGCGCGCGGATCGTTGACCGGTTCGACGTGCGTCGTGATGTTCAGGTCCGGGACCGCTGCGTGCAGGTCGTCCTCGACGACCTCGGTGAGATCGTGGGCGCGCTGCACCGACCAGTCGCCGGGCACGAGCATGTGGAGCTGCAGAAACCGTTCGTGACCGGCCTCGCGGGTGCGGATGTCGTGGAAGACGATGCCGTCGGTGCGGTGCCGGTCGAGCACGTCGTCGATGGCGGAGCGCTGCTCCGCGGGAAGCGCGGAATCCATCAGTCCCGCACTCGAGCGCCACACGAGCCGGGTACCGACGACCATGATGTTGATCGCGACCGCGATGGCGATCAGCGGGTCGAGGGGCAGCCAGCCGGTCAACGCGACGAGGAACACACCCACGAGGACGCCGACGGTGGTCGCCACGTCGGTCATCAGATGCTTGCCGTCGGCCTCGAGGGTCAGCGACCGGTGTTTGCGGCCGGCGCGGATGAGGATCAACCCCACCGCCGCGTTGAGGGCCGTGGCGCCCACCGAGATGCCGAGGCCGAGCCCGACCTCTTCGAGCTCGCGGGGGTTGATGAGCCGGTCGATCGCGGTCACTACGATGATCACCGCCGCCACGACGATCAGGACACCTTCGAAGACCGCCGAGAAGTACTCGGCCTTGGTGTGCCCGAAGTTGTGCCCCCGGTCCGGCGGCTTCGCGGCGACGCGTAGTGCGACGAACGCGCCCACGGCGGCGACGACGTTGACGATCGATTCGAGCGCGTCGGACAGCAGGCCCACCGACCCGGTGATCCACCAGGCCAGCAGCTTGAGGCCGAACACGACCACCGCGGTCACGATGCTGAGCACCGCGAACCGGGCGAGGTTGTGGCGTTGTCCCCTTGTCATGATCGAACCCGGCTCAAGCCGCGAGCCCCCGTCGACGCAGGAGCGGCTCGATCTGCGGTTTACGGCCGATCAGCGCCTCGTGCGATACCAGCGGGTCGATGCTGTCACCGCGCGACAGCGTCGCCTCGGCAAAGCGTCGCCCGTTGTCGCGCTCCAGGCCGCCCGAGGCGAGGAACCACTGTTCGGTCTCGGCGTCGAGGACCTCCGACCAGATGTAGCTGTAGTAGCCGGCCGAGTAACCACCGCCGAAGATGTGGTTGAAGTAGGCGCTGCGGTAGCGGGGCGGGATCAGGTCGGTCTGCAGCCCGACCTCGGTGAGCGCCTTCGCCTCGAACGCCTCGACGTCGGTGACGGCCGCGGCCTCCTCGACCGTCAACCGATGCCAGGCCAGATCGAGCGACGACGCCGCGAGGTACTCGATGGTCCCGTGCGCGGTTTCGGCGCCGGCGGACTCCCGTGCGGCGGAGGCCAGTTCGGCCGGGATCGCCTCACCGGTCGCGTGGTGCAACGCATAGTTGGCGAGCACATCCGGGTGGAGCGCCCACATCTCGTTGACCTGCGACGGGAACTCGACGAAGTCACGCGGCACCGATGTCCCCGACTGCGACGGGTACTGCACCGACGACAGCAGACCGTGCAGAGCATGCCCGAACTCGTGGAACAGGGTCGTCAGCTGATCGATGGTGAGCAGACACGGCTGCCCCTCATCGGGTTTCGTCAGGTTCAGGACGTTGACGATGATCGGCTGGGTCTCCAGCACCGACGACTGGTCGACGATGTTGTTCATCCAGGCACCGCCGCGCTTGGACGGCCGCGCGTAGAAGTCACCGAGGAACAGCCCGATGCCAGTGCCGGAGTCGTCCCGCACCTCCCAGACACGCACGTCGGGGTGATAGACGGGCAGTCCCGTCCGTTCGACGAACGTCAGGCCGTACAACTTGTTGGCGGCGTGGAAGACTCCGCGCGTCAGGACGGTGTCGAGTTCGCAGTAGTCGGCGAAACCGTCGAGCGGTACCGAGGACTTGGCCTGCTTCTCACGTTCGAGCCAGAAGGTCAGGTCGGCGGGTCCGATCTCGGCGCCTTCGGCGAACTCGGTGAGCCGCGTCAGTTCCCGACCCCCGGCACGCATCGCCGATTGGTTGAGTTCCCGCAGCAGGTCGTCGACCGCGGACGCGTCGGGCGCGGTCTGCTCGGCGATCACGAACTCGGCGTGGTCGCGGTACCCGAGCATTTCGGCACGGCGAGCACGCAGACGCACGATCTCGAGGATGAGTTCCCGGGTGTCGTGGTCGTTGCCGCGCGCGCAGCGGTTCACCGACGCGTCGAACACCCGTTGCCGCACGGCAGGATTCGTCAACTCGGTCAGCACGGACTGGCTGGTCGGGAGTTCCAGGGTGATCAGGTGGCCGCTCTCGTGGCCGGCATCGGCCGCCGCGCGTCGAGCGGCCGCGATCTGGCCGGCGGACAAGCCGTCGAGGTCCGACGCGTCCTCAACGAGGACCGCCGAATCGTTGGTGTCGTCGAGGATCTTCTGCGAGAACGTGGTCGTCAGATACGCGAGCCGGGAGGCGATCTGGCGCATCTCCGCCTGCTCGGCCTCCGGCAGACCGGCACCGGCACGCACGGACTCGCGGTATCGCTTGTCGAGGAGACGACGCTGCGGCTCGGTCAGGTCGAGGTCGTCGGCGCGGGACGCGAGATCCGAGATCCGGCCGAACAGAACCGGGTTCATCGCGATCGTGTTGCCGTGGTCGGTCAGCAGCGTCGAGAGCTCCTGGGAGATCTCGTTGCGCTTGGGGTTGGTGTCGGGGCCGACGAGATTGAAGAAGATGCCCGACGCGCGGGCAAGGTCGCGACCCGACAGCTCCAGCGCCTCGATCGTGTTGCCGAAGGTCGGTTCCGCAGGATCGGCGGCGATGGCCTCGACCTCGGCGAGGTGCGACGCCATCGCCTCACGGAAGGCGGGCAGGAAGTCGTCGTCGGAGATCGACGCGAAGTCCGGTAGATCGTAGGGCAGATCACTCTGTGCCAGTACCGGATTGGTTGCGCTGTCCTGCCCCGTCATCTACTTCCCTTTCGGCTTGTCACCTGCTGCATCGGTGGAGAGCGCCGCGACGAACGCCTCCTGCGGGACCTCGACGCGGCCGATGGTCTTCATCCGCTTCTTGCCTTCCTTCTGCTTCTCGAGCAGCTTGCGCTTACGGCTGATGTCGCCGCCGTAGCACTTCGCGAGGACGTCCTTGCGGATCGCCCGGATGTTCTCGCGCGCAATGATCTTCGAGCCGATGGCCGCCTGGATCGGGACCTCGAACTGCTGACGCGGGATGAGCTCGCGGAGCTTGAGCGCCATCTTGTTGCCGTAGGCGTAGGCGGCGTCGCGGTGGACGATCGCGCTGAACGCGTCGACGGCCTCGCCCTGGAGCAGGATGTCGACCTTGACCAGGTCGGCTTCCTGCTCGCCTGCCTCTTCGTAGTCGAGAGATGCATAGCCGCGCGTGCGCGACTTCAGCGAGTCGAAGAAGTCGAAGATGATCTCGGCCATCGGCAGGGTGTAGCGGAGTTCCACGCGGGTCTCCGACAGGTAGTCCATGCCGCCGAGCTCGCCGCGCCGCGACTGGCACAGTTCCATGATGGCGCCGATGAACTCGCTCGGCGCGATCACCGTGGTCTTGACGACCGGCTCGTAGATGTGGCGGGTCTTGCCCTCCGGCCAGTCCGACGGGTTGGTGACGATGTGCTCGGAGCCGTCCTCCATCACGACGCGGTACACCACGTTGGGTGCGGTGGAGATGAGGTCCAGGTTGAACTCGCGCTCGAGACGCTCGCGGGTGATCTCCATGTGGAGCAGACCCAGGAAGCCGCAGCGGAATCCGAAGCCCAGCGCCACCGACGTCTCCGGCTCGTAGGTGAGCGCGGCGTCGTTGAGTTGCAGCTTCTCCAGCGCCTCACGCAGGACCGGATAGTCGGAACCGTCCATCGGGTACAGGCCCGAGTAGACCATCGGCCGCGGTTCGCGATAACCGGTCAGCGCTTCGCTCGCGCCGTTGCGGGCGCTGGTGACGGTGTCACCGACCTTCGACTGGCGCACGTCCTTCACACCGGTGATGAGGTAACCCACCTCGCCGACGCCGAGTCCCTGGGTGGGCTTCGGTTCCGGCGACACGATGCCGACCTCGAGCAGTTCGTGGGTCGCGCCGGTCGACATCATCTGGATCTTCTCGCGCGGCACGATCTTGCCGTCGACGACACGGACGTAGGTGACCACGCCGCGGTAGGTGTCGTAGACCGAGTCGAAGATCATCGCGCGTGCCGGCGCGTCGGCGTTCCCGACGGGGGCGGGCACCTTGCGGATGACCTCGTCGAGCAGTTCGCCGACGCCGACGCCGGTCTTGCCGGACACCCGCAGGACGTCCTCGGGCTCACAGCCCACGATGTGGGCGAGCTCGGCGGCGTAACGCTCGGGGTCGGCCGCGGGCAGGTCGATCTTGTTCAGGACCGGGATGATGGTGAGGTCGTTCTCCATCGCGAGGTACAGATTGGCGAGCGTCTGTGCCTCGATGCCCTGAGCGGCGTCGACGAGGAGGACCGCGCCTTCACACGCCTCGAGCGCACGCGACACCTCGTAGGTGAAGTCGACGTGACCGGGGGTGTCGATGAGGTGCACGACGTAGTCGTCACCGTCGAGCTGCCACGGCAACCGCACGTTCTGCGCCTTGATGGTGATGCCGCGCTCACGCTCGATGTCCATGCGATCGAGGTACTGCGCCCGCATCTGGCGCTCTTCCACGACACCGGTGAGCTGCAGCATCCGGTCGGCCAGCGTCGACTTTCCGTGGTCGATGTGGGCGATGATGCAGAAGTTCCGGATGCGCGCCGGGTCGGTGAAGGTTGTGTCGACGAAGGTGGGAATTGGAACTACTCCTCGAGGATGGACACGTACGTTGACCACCATGTTCTCATGAGCGCCGCGAATGGTGCCCAAGCGGATGGTGGGGCGCTACCGTGGCAGCCGTGACAGCCGAGTCCGCCGAGTCGAAAAAGCCAGGGACCACCATCGCCACCGTCGAGACCGATGACGTCGCCGCCGACGTGCACCGCCCGGACGGCACTCCTCGCGCCACGATCGTCTTGGCGCACGGCGCGGGCGGCAACCGCGACGCGATCATCCTGCGCGCGCTCGCCGACGAACTGAGTTCGCGCGGCTACGTCGTCGCCCGGATCGACCTCCCCTATCGCCGGCGCCGACCCAAGGGACCGCCTAGTCCGTCGACGTCGCCGGCCGACCGCGACGGCATCCGCGCCGCCTGCGCGATGTTCCGCGAGGAGTCCGACGGCCCGCTGTTCGTCGGCGGCCACTCCTACGGCGGGCGTCAGGCGTCGATGGCGGTCGCCGAGGACGGCACCGACCTCGCCGACGGCCTGCTGCTCACCTCCTATCCCCTGCACCTACCGGGCAAGCCCGACCGGCTGCGCACCGAACACCTGCCGTCGATCACCGTGCCGACCCTCGTCGTCCACGGCAGCACCGACCCGTTCGGCACCGCCGAGGAGATGGCCGAGGCGATCGGCCTGATCGACGCGCCGACGCGGATCGTCGAACTCGAGAAGGTCGGTCACGACCTCAACCCGAAGAAGAAGCCGACCGCGCAGCTGACCGCCGACGCGGTCGACGAGTTCCTGATGAAAGCATTCCGGGCGTGACGAGCCGCAGCATCCGGTCCCGCCTCCGTCCCACCGCCGAGGTCGCCCGCACGATCAGCTACAACCCCGAACTCGACGGCGACGCCGACCCCGGCGAGATCGTGTGGACCTGGGTCGCCTACGAGGACGACCCCAGCCAGGGCAAGGACCGCCCGGTGCTCGTGGTGGGCCGCGACGCCAACGCCGAGACCGCCGACGGTGACACTTTCGAGGAGGTTCTGGGTCTGATGCTGTCGAGCAAGGACTACCACCGGGACGACGACGACTGGTTCGCCGTCGGCACCGGGACCTGGGACTCACAGAATCGGCCGAGCTTCGTCCGCCTCGACCGTGTCCTCGCCGTCGACGCCGACGGCATCCGGCGCGAGGGCGCAATCCTCGACCGTCGCCGTTTCGACGCGGTCGCCGACGAACTCAGGTCCCGCTTCGGCTGGCGCTGAGCACTCCCCTACGCCAGCCGCGTGATCTCCACGATGACGTCGAGATCCGTTGCGCCACCACCGGTGTAGACCCCCTTGAGTGGCGACACATCCGCATAGTCGCGGCCGACGCCGACCGACACGTGCTGCTCGGTGATCGGAGTGTCGTTGGTCGGGTCGTAGCCCCACCAGCCGCCGGTCCATGCCTCGATCCATGCGTGGCTCTGGCCTTGGACCGTCTTGTCGATCGCCGCATTCGGTTTCGGATGCAAGTACCCCGACACGTAGCGGGCCGGAATTCCCAGGCCGCGCAACATAACCAGGGTGAGGTGGGCGTAGTCCTGGCAGACCCCCTTGCGCTCGTTCCAGGCGTCGACGGCCGTGGTGTGCACGCCCGTGGTGCCGGGTACGTACTCCATCTCCTCATGGACGAACCGGGACAGCGCCTCGACCGTCTCCGCCGGGGTGAGCCCCTTGGCGACCTTCTTCGCCGCCGCGATCAACTGCCGGTTCTTCGGCACATAGGTGGTGTTGGAGAGCATCTCGTCGTAGCGATCCATGGTGGCCTCACTGCGGATGTCCTCCCACGACGCCTGGTCTTCCTCTGCCGGACGCTGTCCGGCGTCGGTCTCGACGACCGACATGCCCGACACCTCGAGCTCCTCGTGCGGTGCGTGTAGGTCGAAGGCTGTGACCGCGGTACCCCAGTAGTCGGTGTAGCGGTACGACCTGGTGGCCGGCACGGTCTCGACACGATTGACGATCACGTTCTGCCGGGCGTCACTGCGGGGCGTGATCCGGGCCTCGTTGTACGAGGAGGTGACGGGACTGTGGTACGCGAAACCGGTCGAATGGACGACGCGCAGACGCCAGCTCACAGTTCACTCTCCTCGATGACTTGGTTGTCGCTGACGCGGGTGTCGGCCCACGAGACGTACGGCGACACATGGAAGTACTGCTTGGTGACCGCCTCGTTGACGGCACGGCAGGTGTCCTGCAGATCGACGAGCCGCTCCTGCAGTCCGTCGAGCAGCTCGCCGGGTTCGAGGAACTCCAGCGAACTCCGCGCCCGGCCGAGCAGCAGCTGGGCCTCGGCCTGCGCGCCGACGCGGCTGGGCCCCTTCTCGAGCTGGCCGAGGTTGCGTTCGGCGACGCTGAGCGCGTGGAAGATCGACCGCGGGAAGAGACGGTCGAGCAGGATGAACTCGACGATGTTCTCCGCGTCGAGGACGCCGCGGTAGGTGCGCAGGAAGGTGTCGTGACCGCCGGCGGAGACCAGCACGTTGACCCATGCGGGCGACGAGGTGCGATCCCCCGCTCGCGACAACAGCATTCGGATCGTCATGTCGACCCGCTCGACGGAGCGGCCGAGCAGCAGGTAGCGGTAGCCGTCGTCGTGGCTGAGGGTGGCGTCGGCGAGTCCGGCGAACATGGCCGCACGGTTCTTCACGTACGAGAGGAACTCGTGCGGACCGAGGCGGCGCGACCGGCGTTCGGCGGCGTCGAGTCCGTTGTAGGTGGTGTTGAGACACTCCCACAGCTCGCTCGACGTGACTTCCCTTGCGCCGCGCGCATTCTCGCGTGCCGCGCGGATGAGGTCGACGATCGACCCGACCGCGTCGGCATCGTAGGCCACGCGTTCCGTCAGCGACCAGACGTCGAGTTCCTCGTCGGTCTCCGGCGCCTCGAGCCCGAGTACCTGGATGATCAGTCGCGCCTGCTGGTCGACGTCGACGGTGGTGTCCTCGAGCAGCTGGTGGATCGCGACGTCGAGGATGCGCGCCATGTCGTCGGCGCGCTCCACGTACCTGCCGATCCAGTACAACGACTCGGCGTTGCGCGCCAACATCATCGGGGATCACCGCCCTGCTGTTGCTGCTGTTGGGTCTGGGTGTGCACCGGGTCGGGGGCGCTGTCGGCGGGCCGGGCCGCGGCGACGCCACTGGTGGTGACCACCTTCGCGCCGGAGAGTTCGCGTTCGGCCTCCGACGTCCGGCTGGCGAGCACCCAGGTGTCCTTGGAACCACCTCCCTGGCTGGAGTTCACCACCAACGATCCCTCCGGCAGGGCGACGCGAGTGAGGCCGCCGGGCAGGACCCAGACCGACTCGCCGTCGTTGACGGCGAACGGACGCAGGTCGACGTGACGCGGACGGATCTCGTTGCCGATCTTCGTCGGCACCGTCGACAGCTGCACGACGGGTTGTGCGATCCAGCCGCGCGGATCGTTGCGCACCTTGCGGGCCAGGGTGTCCAGCTCCGCCTTGGTGGCCTCGGGCCCGAAGACGATTCCGTATCCACCCGATCCCTCAACGGGTTTCACGACGAGCTCGTCGATGCGGTCGAGGACCTCCTCGCACTCCTCGGGAAGCCAGCAGCGCAGGGTGTCGACGTTCTGCAGACTCGGCTTCTCACCGAGGTAGTACTCGATGATCTCCGGGACGTAGGTGTAAATCAGCTTGTCGTCGCCGACGCCGTTGCCGACCGCGCTCGAGATGACCACGTTGCCGGCGCGGGCCGCATTGAGCAGTCCGGCGACACCTAGCATCGAATCGGGGCGGAACTGCATCGGGTCGAGGAAGTCGTCGTCGATGCGGCGGTAGATGACGTCGACGCGCTGTTCGCCCTCGGTGGTGCGCATGTAGACGACGTTGTCGCGGCAGAACAGATCTCGGCCCTCGACGAGCTCGACACCCATCAGGCGTGCGAGCAGCGAGTGTTCGAAGTACGCGGAGTTCGCCACCCCCGGGGTGAGCACGACGATGTTCGGGTCGGCCTCGTTGAACGCCGCCGATGCGCGCAGCGCACGCAGCAGATGGCTCGGATAGTCGGCCACCGCGCGGACGCGGTGTTTGGAGAAGAGGTCGGGGAACACGCGCGCCATCGCGCGGCGGTTCTCGAGCACGTATGAGACACCCGACGGCGACCGCAGGTTGTCCTCGAGGACCCGGAAGTCGCCGTTCTCGTCGCGGATCAGGTCGATGCCGGCGACGTGGATGCGAACACCGTTGGGCGGCCGAATGTTTGCTGCCTGCCGATGGAAGTGCTCACAGGAGTGGACGAGCCGTTTCGGCAGCACGCCGTCGCGCAGGATCTCCTGCTCACCGTAGATGTCGTCGAGGAACAACTCGAGGGCCTGCACGCGCTGGGTGATACCCGCTTCGAGCTTGCTCCACTCCCCGGCCGAAATCACGCGCGGCACAATGTCCAACGGGAAGGGGCGTTCCTGGCCGGACAGCGAGAAGGTCACACCCTGATCGAGGTAGGCGCGGCCCAACGCTTCGACGCGGGCCTCGACCAGGTCGGACGAGTCCTCGTCGGACATCGCCTTGTAGATGCCGCGATACGGGGTGCGCACATCGCCCGCGGCATCGAACATCTCGTCATATGCCTTGCCGTACGGACCTTTTGAGTACCCACCGAAGTTCCCGGTGAAGTTCTCCTCACCGCTCGACTTGCGGGATCTGCCTCCTGACCCCGAACTCTTCGACGATCCGGAGCGGCCCGAGGCCGCCTTCCCGGACGAGCTCGACGTCGTTGTCTTCGCGGATGCGGACTTTCGCGGCGCCTTCTTGGCGGGCGCACTTGTCGATGCGGGGGTCATAAATTGCCATGGTGCCGCATAACCGCGAAATCGGCACCACGGTTGGCCGACCGTGTCGTGCGCGCCATGCGCCGGCGCCTCACTGCGAACGTCGCATCGCGAGGGCGCGGCGCTTGACTCGCCGCAGGACATTGGCTGCGCGCGTCTTCATCGGCGGTCCGACCTTGGGCAGCGGCGCGGCGAGGACCATCGAGGCGATCGTGTCGAGAGCCACGTCGAGCACCTCGCGATCGGAGGGCATCGGCGCGTCGTCGGCGGCACCGTCCGCCGACACCTCGAGGTCGGCGAGGTCGCCTGCGACGTCGTATCCCGCGCTGCGTACCGCCTCCACCATCGTGGCCGCCTGCGCGGCGGCCCACTGCCGGTGTTTGACCGTCAGCCCCTGGGGCGCGCCCGAGCGCGCCTCGAACAGGATCTCGCCGATCACCTGCCCCTTGATGATGCGTTCGTACCGGCGCCATTCGATGGTCTCCGGCTGCAGGCGCTGGTTCAGACCGCGGAGGAACTCGGCCTGCGACGCCGACAGCGAGCTGTTGAGGCTGGGCACCGGGATGTTCAGCGGTGCCGCGTCGACCTCCAGGACGCGGAGGAAGCGATCCCAGAGGGCGTCGCCCTGCGCCGGCCGACCGCGCGGCACGGTCACCACGTGGACGCGTTCGGGTCCGACGAACTTCGCCCACTTGGCGAGGATGCCGACGTGGTCCTGGAACTCCCAGAACGGTTCGTCCTCGACGAGCGGACCGGCATTCTCCGCGGACACCTCACCCACCGTGTTCGATTCCGCCGCGAACGCGACCGCGTCGACGAACTCGTCGAAGGAGGCACGCCGCTGGTTCTTGACGTTCTCCTGCCAGACCGACGGGAGCTGGCGGGCGAGGTCGCGAACCGTTGCGATGACGTGCACCTCGTCGGCGAACGACAGATCGGCCAGGAGCCGCTCGATCTGCTCGCTCGTCGCGGTGCTGTAGAGCTCATGCGACAGCAGCGAGGTCTGGGGCCAGGCCCGCATCTGCCCGAGCAGCTTGGGCCACACCCCGGAGAAGGCCGGGTCGGCCCAGTCGAGGTAGCGCTCTGGCTGGAGGTGGACCGCGGCGTGGAAGTGATCGGAGATGACGTTGCCCGGATAGAGCAACCCGGACGTCTGCAACGCCAGGTCACGGTTGCGCCAGAGTCGATCCTGCAGGTGCGTGGTGCCGGTCTTCGGGAGGCCGATGTGTACGTAAACGACGGACATGATGACTCGAGCCTAGACTTTTGCCCACGATGATTCTTTTCGGCGCGCATCGGCCCGACGACGGATTTTGGGCTGACTGATCCCGGCTGGTAATGTTGTCCGCTGTTGCGGTGACGCCGTGAAGATCCTTCACGCGCCGACGCCGCGCGGTGCGAGTTCGGGCCAACCGGTCCGCCGCCCGACCAGAAAAGACAGACATATCCACCAGCAACGACAGAGGTAACACGCGTGGCGAACATCAAGTCTCAGATCAAGCGCAACCGCACCAACGAGAAGAACCGGCAGCGCAACGTGTCGGTGAAGTCGGCCCTGCGTACCTCGATCCGTAGCTTCCGCGAGGCCGTCGAGTCCGGCGACAAGGACAAGGCTACCGAGCTCGGTCAGGCTGCGAGCCGCAAGCTCGACAAGGCCGCCAGCAAGGGCGTCATCCACGCCAACCAGGCCGCCAACAAGAAGTCGGCCATCGCTCTCGCGGTCAACAAGCTCTGAGCTGACCCACTCCGACCTCCGGGTCGCCTCGGCGCATGGCGCGCCGCCATATGTTCATACTCACGATCACCCCGGTAGCATCCACGCGGTTGCCGGGGTGATCGTCGTTCTTCTCTGCTGAGAGACACCGTCCGCCCGGCCGCGCGCGGTTGAGTCGCTCCCCTCGCCTGGGTGAGAAGTCGTCCCCGTGACTGGCGCCCGAGGGCACATTGCCCCCGCTATCGCGTCAGGGGGACGAGTTTCGACGCCGATCCGCTGACCGAGACTCGGCCAGTCGGCAGTAGCCGATACCTACTGCCGACTCAGTTCCGACGACGCCCGTCCGGCCGGAGATCTGCAACCGCGGCGACGGCGTAGGTCAGTGCGTAGTCGGCATCGGCGGCCTGTCCCTTGACATCGCCGTTGAGTTTCGCGACCACCCCGACCGCGCGGGCGATCGACTCCGAGTCCCATGCCTTGGCCTTCGCCTGCACGCTCTTGACCCGGTTCGGCGGCATGCCGAGTTCGGAGGCGGCGGCGAAGTGGTCGATCGACCCCATCGGCCGGATGCGGGCGATGGCGTGGACGGCTTCGGCGAGGGCGTCGGCCAGGAGTACGCGCGGCACTCCGTGGTGCAGCGCCCAGGCGAGCGACTCGAGTGCTCCGGCCCGGTCCCCCAGGACTGCTTTGTCGGCGACCTCGAAGCCGGTCACCTCGGACCGGCCCTGGTAGTACAGCTGCACGCTCTCGCGGTTCACCTTGCCGCCGGTGTCGGCGACGAGCTGGGCGCATGCGGCAGCGAGCTCACGCAGTTCGGAACCGACACTCTCGACGACCTGCTCGACGACGTCGGCGCTGACCTTCACACCGAGTGAGCGGAACTCGTTGCGGACAAAGGTCATCCGGTCCGATGCCCACTTCGGCGCGGTGGTCGCGTGCTCGACGGCGCCGGCCTTCTTCAACGCCGGAACCATCGACTTTGCGCGACCGCCACCAGAGTGGATCACCATCAGCGTGATGCCGTCGGGCAGGGATGTGGCCGTAGCCGCGATGAGCGCAGCCGGCTCCTTGCCTGCCTCTGCCGCCGCTTCGATGACGACGATGCGTTCCTCGGCGAACAGCGACGGGCTGAGCAGCTCGGCGAGCTCGTGCTCGCTGACGTCACCGGCACGCACCCGGGTCACCGGGACCTGGGTGCCCGCTTCCTTCGACGTCGCCTCGGCGACCGCGGAGATCACCCGGCCGGTCAGGAAGTCGTCGTCTCCGAGGAGCAGGTGCAGGCGATCGGTCACCCGCTCATCGTGCCAGATCGGGCCGACATGGCTGCGGGGACTACGACGACCCCGCGAGCCCGTTCTCCAGTGCGTACAGGCTGGCACCCACCCGGTTCGACGCCCCGATCTTCGTGTACGTCCGCTCGACGTGGTTGCGCACCGTCTTCTCGCTCAGAACGAGCTTCGACGCGATGTCCCGGTTGGACAGCCCACGCGCGACGAGTCCGAGGATCTCCCGCTCCCGCCGCGTCAACGCGTCGCTGTGCCGCGCCCGGGTCCGCGCGTGTCCGGCGGCGGCGAGAACGGCCTCGACGCAGTCGGCGTCGAGTTCACCGCGATGGGCGCGGCGCTCGAGCCGTGCGACCGCCTCGTCCGTCGACATCGCCGCCCGGTACGGCCGGGGTTCGACCGCCGACCGATACGTGACTGCGGCAGCGAGAATACGCTCCGGCTGCCCGAGCGCCGGTCCGTTGAGTCCCAGTGGATAGCCGGTCCCGTCGAGGTGCTCGTGGTGGGTCCGGGCGATGCGTGCCACGTCCCGGAGACCCGGGATGCGCGTGAGGACGCGGTCGGTGAGATACGGGTGCATGCGGACGCGCTCCCACTCCGCCGCGGTGAGGTCCCCGGCCTTCGACCAGATCTGATTCGACACCCCGATTCGCCCGACGTCATGAAGCCACCCCGCACGACGAGTCGCGTCGATGTCCGATCGTTCGACACCGAGGTGCCCCGCAGCCGATTCGGCCAGCGCCGACACTCCGCGTGAATGCCCCAGCGCGAAGGGACATTTCAGGTCGACGAAATCTCCGATGGCGAGCAGCAGATGGTCCAGTCCCGGATCGTCGAGACGGAGCTCGGCATCCGGCGCGATCGCCAACGCCAGCTCCCACGGATCGTCGGAGTCAGCCGGGAAGAGAGTCGCGGGATCGTCGACGAAGGCATCGACGACGTCGGGATCGAAGTGCCCTCCCCGCCGGCTCCGCGCCATCGCGACCGCTCCGTCGACGCCATACGTGCGCTGGTGGACCTCGGCCATGTCGGCCAGTTGTGCCACCCGCATCTCGATCGGGATCTCCACACCGGACACCCCGCCGGGAAGCCCTCCCCCGTCGAAGCGCTCGAACGTGTAGGTGATCGCCTGCTCGACGTCGGGACCCAGTCCGATGTGGCCGGCCAGCGCAGCCGCCGACAGGCAGTGCGAGTGCACGAGTGCCGCGATATTGCCGCGCGAATCCCGGAAGAGTTCGGCCATGATCTTCATCCGATGCGGAAGTGATTCTCCGCGACCGAGATTGCCGATGAGGAAACGCAGATACGGAAGTCCCGACCAGTCGACGAGATAGGCGTCGCGGCGCACCGCGATGTCGTCGCCGAACCAGCGCGCGTACTCGGCGGAGTCGGCGTGACAGCCGATCCACATCACGAGCGTCGCGTAGTAGACGGTGTCCTGTTGCGATCGGTCGAGCCCCAGCCGGCGCGCCAATCGCGTGGCGATGACCGCCGACCGCAGCATGTGCTCTGCTGGCTGACCGAGTCCGAGGTCGATGGCGACGGACAGGCCGGCCAGCACCTCGACTCGACGCGGAAGCACCCTTTGCGGGCTCATGACGTTCATTGTCGCGCTCATCGCCTCGGGTGTCAGGCGACTCGCGCGTGCGCCGGCCCCGACGCTCGACGCGCACGCAGCCCGGGCACCAGCATCGGGACGCGACGCCGATACTCGACATAGTCGTTCCCGAAGTCCCGGATCAGATCCCGTTCCTCCAAGTGGATACCGATGAAGATGTATCCCGTTGTCGCGCAGGCGAACAGAAGATGTCCGGCGGTCATCGTCGGGGCCACCCAGAACGCGATGACGAAGCCCAGGTAGATCGGGTGTCGCACGATTCCGTACCAGAGGGGTGTGATGAACCGATACGGCGGGAGCGGCCGCCGACGCGCGTTGGCGACCACCTGTCGCAGACCGAACAGGTCGAAGTGGTTGATGAGGAACGTCGAGGTCAGGACGAGGACCCAGCCGAACAACGACGCCGCGACGAGGACCCACCGCAAGGCCGATGTGGAGACGTCCCACACGGTGGTGGTGATCGGATGCCACCACCAGAGCAGAGCTGCCAGGCACGCGGTCGCCGCCAGGACGTAGGTGCTGCGCTCGATCGGCTGGGGCACGATGCGCGTCCACCGACGTTTGAACCCGTCGCGCGCCATGACGCTGTGCTGCGCGGCGAACAGCGTCAGCAGTCCGAGGTCGACCACCACCGCCGCCACGACCCCCGTCGACGGCCCGCCACGATCGATGGTCCGCGGCACGATATCGACGCCGCCGAGGACGATCGAGGCGTTCTCGACGAACGCGATCGCCCACAGGAACACCACCAGGAAGGCGACGTAGGCAGTCACCCCATAGGCGAGGTAGACGGTGCGGGTGAGAAGGGTTGCCGCCGGGGCGGTGTCCGTTGGCGACGGCGATTCCATCGTGGTCATGTCTGTACTCCTGTGTCGGTGAAGGCGTGCGTGGTGTCGTTTGCGGCGTCGGGTGCATCGAAAGCCGATCGGCCGACGAAGAACAGTCCGCGTTGCGGGAGGGGGATGTCGCCGATGCTGATCTGTTCGTCGAGTGGTGCGGGAGAACCGAAAGTCTCACCGTCCAGCCACGCCCGGCTGTCGGCGACGCGCCAGACGTACAGCGGTGTCCCGCGGAACTGCGGCCCGTTGGGGGTCCGGGCGCACATGCGGATTCGGCCGGCGCGCAGCATGAGCGTCGCCATCGGCCCGACGGCGTGCAGCATGGTCCGGCTGCGCCACGCTGCGGTGGGCGTCGCACCGCTCAGCGTGGTCATCAGCCTGGTCGCCGGTGACGAGGCCAGCTCCACCGTCCAGCGGAGCGTGTCGCCCATCGTCACCTCGAACGTCTGGTCGTCGGCCCATCCGACATTGATCGACGGAACGCGCCGTGTGGTCGCGCCCGCGCCGAAGTAGCGTGGGCAACTCTGGTCCGGCTCGGTTGTGGTGTAAAGCGTCCAGAGGCCGTGCGGATCTCGATGCCAGACGGACCGATACGCGGGTCCGATGGAACTGGCGACCATGTCGCGCAGGGCCAGATAGTGGCTCGACGCAAACGGCAGGCCCATGACGCCGTACCCGGCGAATCGCTCGTCATCGCCGTCGGCGAGCCGTGGGTGAGCGCGGGCTTCGGTGACGACTTCTCGGGGTGTATGTGTGTTCATGACCCCAGCGTCGTCCGCGACCCGCCTCACCCGCGTGGGGCATCTGCCTCAACTTCTCCTCACCCGAACACCTCGACACTGGCCCACCCCGGACCGCCGAGGGTGTGCGCGCACCAGATCATCCACCACAGTTCCGGCCCCAGCGCACGGACCAACAGTTCCGCGATCCCCGCGCCGACCCCATCCGGTGGACCGATCGCACCCACGAGGGCAGCAACGGTACCGACCACACTGATGACCGCGACGACGGGCGCGACGAGCAGATTGGCGACGATCCCGACCACCGACAGCTGACCGGTGACCAGCACGACGATCGGAGCGGCGACGACTTGCGCGGTGACCGCCATTGCGATCACCTCCGCCAACCCCGGTGGACACCGCCACCCCCGCAACCGATCCCGCAGCCGCGGTGCCCACAGCACGATGGCGCAGGTGGCCGCCACCGACAGCGCGAAGCCCGGTTGCAGAGCGAGTTCCGGCCACCACAGGAGACCACCGATCACCGCGGCCCCGAGAGCCGGCATCGACTGCGACCGACGCGACGCGAACAGCGCCAGCACCCCGACCGCACCCATCAGCGCTGCCCGCAACACGCTCGGCGTGGGTCGGACGAGCATCACGAATCCGACGATCACCACCAGCCCGACGACCGCCGCGGCACGCGGTGGCACCCCGATGCTCCGGACGATGAGAAGCGCAGCGCCGCAGACGATCGCGAAGTTCGCCCCGGACACCGCCGTGAGGTGGCTCAGTCCGGCGGCGCGGAAGTCGTCGCGCAGATCCTCGTCCACGCCGCTCTCGTCGCCGAGCACCAGACCCGGCAGCAGACCCGCGGCCTCCGGATCGAGGCCGCGGGTGGCCACCAGCTGCAGGCGTTGCCGGATCGATCCGGCGACTCGCTGATACGCGGGCGGGCCGCCGATCAGCTTCGGAGTCGAGGCGGTCAGCGATGCGACGAGGAGCGTTCGGCTCGGCGGTGGCCGTACCTTCACGACCGCGACAACCCGTTGGCCGGGCAGCAACCCCGACCATGCCCGCGCCGCGGCACGCAGGTCCGCGGGCGCGGACGTAACCCGCTGACCGCCAATCTGTTCGACGCCTACGCGTACGCGAATCCGCCCCTGCCTCGCCGGTCCGATCGGGGTCGGATCGCTGCGCAGGGTCATGACCGCCGTCGCCTTGCCCGACACGTGTGCCAGCGGGTGGTCGGCGCGCGCCTCCTGCCGGAGCGCGAGCGATGCCGCACAAGCGGCGGCCAGACCGGCTCCCACGACGACGAGCCCCACCAACTCCCAGCCGAACCGGCGGGAACCGACGACACCGACGACGGCCACCAGTGACGCGACGATCGCCATGCCGACGCCGACACCAACGGGGGCCATCAGACCGCACGCCGTCACCGACCACACCACCACCGCCGGCACCAGCAGCCGAAAGTCCATCCTCAGACCGTCACGAGGTCACGAAGTCTGGCCAGCCGCGCCGGACCGATCCCGTCCACCTCGGCGAGCTGACCCACAGACATGAAGCGGCCGTTGCGTTCTCGCCAGTCGAGGATCGCCTTCGCCGTCACCGGCCCGACCCCGGGCAGCGCATCCAGTTCTGTCTCGGTCGCCGTGTTCAGGTTGACCCGACCGCCGGCCTCCGCCGCCGACGACGCCGGTGGCGGACTGCCCGGGCCCGCCGAGGGACCGGGCGCCGGCGCAGCACCTTCCGCACCGACCACCGCACTGCGCATCGACATCTGCCCCTCACCACCGGCGTAGCCCACGAGGACCTGATCGCCATCGCGCAGGACCTGAGCAAGATTCAGCGACAACAGATCCGCACCCTTACGGGCGCCACCGGCCTGTTCGATCGCCTCCGCGACCCGTGCTCCGGGAGCCAGACGAACCAGTCCGGGTTTGTTCACGAGGCCGACGACACTCACGACCAACTGCGCCGGCGTCGTACTCGGTTGCGCGGCAGTCGGCGCCGACACCTCTGACGTCGACGACGGTCCGGGTGCACCGAAGTCCACCACCGGCGTCGTATCCGTTCCGCGGAACAGTCCGAATCCCGCCACGACGCAGGCGATCACCCCGACCGCGATCAGCGCGATCGCCGCGGGCGGTGCCACGGCAAAGCGTCGGCGTGCAACAGGGTCGTCGTCCTCGTCCCAGTCCCCGCCCGGAGAGTCGGCGTCCGGGTCGAGCACGTCGTCGAATCGCCCGACCCGACCACGCCGCGGTGGCGACGGCGACGGCGACGGCGGCGCATCCAGCCACGTCGGCATCCCGCCGATCCCCCAACCGGGATGCGCGGGCTCCTCGACTGCGACAGCCGCGCCCGGGTCACCGACACCGGGCGGCGGGTCGGATTCGGCAGCGGCCGGAGACAGATCCCGACGAGCCGGCGGCTCGACGACCGGTCCCAGACGGTCCAGCGGATTCCGCCGTCCTGATGCGCTCATGGCGCCACACGCTAGGGCGGTTCAGTGCCGAATCGACGTGGCCCGGCGCGCAGCCGAGAGATCTGTGGACAGCAACCAGACTGTGCACCGATTCCCGATTCAGGTCCCGACCGGACCGCGCTCAGCTCTCCTCGAGCCCTTCGATCGGGTCGAGGTGCGAGGCGATGACGATACCGACCGATCCGGGACCCACATGGGAGCCGAGGATCGGTCCGAGGTCGACGGTCAGCTCGGAGGTCACCATCCGTAGACGGTTGCGCAGCGTGGCGAGGACTTCCGCCGCGACGTCCGGGGTCTCGCAGTGCTGGACGCCGACCGTGACCGCGCGTCCTCCTGCGGATTCGACCGCCGCGTCGACCATCTTGTCGAGCGCCTTGGAGAAGGTGCGGTGACGTTCCTTGAGCTGGAGCGTGCCGTCGACCATGTGCAGGATCGGCTTGATCGACAGTGCCGAACCGAAGAGCCTGCCGGCGGCGGAGATCCGGCCGCTCTGGCGCAGGTTGTCGAGCTGCTGGACGCACAGCAGCGAGTCGACGGTCGCGGCCTGCCGGATCGCGGACTCGTACACGCGATCCCGGTCGGCGCCGTTCGCGGCCGCCTGCGCCGCCCCGATGGCGGTGAAACCCACTGCGAGACCGACGGATCGGGAGTCGACGATGCGGACCTGCCCGGAGAACTTCTCGGCTGCCAGCCGCGCCGAGCTCCACGTGCCGGACAGCTTTCGCGACATGTGCACCGCCACCACGCCGGCACCTTCGCTCGCTTCGAGTGCCGACTCGAAGTACTCCGTCAGTTCACTCGGATTGGCACCCGAGGTGGTCACGCCCGGTGTCGACACCACATCCTCCGGGATGTAGTCGACGCCCTCGCGGTAGTCCTTGTCCTCGATCGTGACATGTAGCGGGACCTGCCGGATCCCGTAGTGCTCGGTGACCGACTCCGGTAACCGAGACGACGAATCTGTGACGACGACGACAGGCACCCGTCTACGTTAGCCGGTTCACCGGTCGGACCTCACATGGGAGTCGCGACGTCCGTCGACTACGTGTTCGCCCGACTCTTCTCGACCACGGGCGTCACCAGATCAGCGATCTGACGATGACAGGAGAAGCCCCAGTGGATGCCGTCCGGGTTCATCTCCGCCGCCGGATCCTCGAAGGCGTCCCGCGTCACCGGATAGAAGTCGACGCAGGGCAACCCGTGCTGCTCCGCCCACCGCGCCATCGCCGCCGTCGTCGGAATTCGGCCCGTGTGGACATGGCCGTAATACGGGCTGCTGTGCGTCGGCGGGAGGCACACGACGATCGGCAGATCCGGACGGAGCTGTGAGAGGGCCTCATGGATCTTCTCGAGATATTCGACGGTCACCTTCGGCGGCAACGCCAGCGGCCACCCCAGACGCGCGCCACGGGGTTGCACCCACGAGTACGCGTCACGCACCAACTGCCGCAGCCGATTCGGTCGCACGTAGCGAATCTGCTCGCGCAGCGCGGTCGGCAGCGGCGAGGGCAACGTGTCCATGCCGCCGAACGCCAGCACGACGACATCGGTGTGCGGCACGGTGGCCCAGATGTTCGGGTCCTGGGTCAGCGCCCACCAGACGTCGCGGCTCGTCCAGCCGATCCGGCCGAACAGCTTCACCGGCAGGTCCACGTCGGCGCCGACGAGTGACGGCCAGATCCGCGGATCGTTCGCGGGCAGCCCGCCGACCGGACCGTAGTAGGCCAGCGAATCGGACAGGACCATCATGCAGCGCTCTCCCGAGGGGGCGCCGCCGTTCACGTCGGTCACTGAACGGCGGGGTCCGAGTCCTCGGCCGACGCGTTCCACACGTCGAGCCGCCACCGCGGAAGGTCGCCGGGCACACCATGGCCCGACAGCTGCACCCAGCTGGTGTTCGCGAGACCACCGAAGACCGGCCAGTTGTCCACCGGCAGACCGAGGAGCGCCGCGGTCATCGCCGCGATGACCCCACCATGGGCCACCAGCACCACCGGCGCCTCGGGATTGTCGCCGACACCCCAGTCCGGCAACTGCTCGATCAGCTCGTCGACCAGCGGAGTGGAGCGCCTCGCCACGTCGACGCGGCTCTCGCCACCCGGCGGCGTCCAGGTCGCGTCGTCGCGCCACACCGCGCGTGCGCCCGGCATGACCTCGTCGACGTCGAGATGCGTAAGACCCTGCCACTCGCCGAGATGCGTCTCTCGAAGGCGCACATCGGTTGTCACCGGAAGGCCGGTTCGCTGCGCGAGAGCCTCCGCGGTGTCGCGGGCACGCTTCAGGTCCGACGACCAGATCACCAGCGGTTGCCGCTTCGCCAGTTCGTTGGCGGCCGAATTCGCCTGCCGCACACCCAGCTCGGAGAGGTCGGTGTCGAGCTGGCCCTGCATACGGCTGCCCGCGTTGTACTCGGTCTGCCCGTGGCGCAACAGGATCAGCCGCCGGACGACCGGGGTCAGACGCTCGACCGAAGTGTCGTGGGTGTCGGGACCCCCGCTCACGTAAGTCCTTCGACCTCGACGACCGGGCAGTCCTTCCACAGACTCTCCAGCGCGTAGAAGCGGCGCTCGTCGGTGTGCTGGATGTGCACGACGATCTCGGCGTAATCGAGCAGCGCCCAACGCCCCTCACGGGTGCCCTCGCGACGCAGCGGCTTGTGCCCGGCCTCGCGCAACTTCTCCTCGACCTCGTCGACGATCGAATTGACCTGTCGCTCGTTGTCCGCCGACGCGATGACGAAGGCGTCGGTGATCACCAACTGTTCCGACACATCGATCACCGTCACCTCATGGGCGAGCTTCTCCGCGGCCGCCAGAGCAGCCACCTTGGCCATCTCCAACGCTTCAGCTGACGCAGTCACACAAGTCCTCTCGAAATTCCCTCAGGGCTCGACACCCGCTCGCTCCGCTCCCGGCGCGGACACCCCGGGCGACGACGCCCGAGGCGCACGATACAGCTTCCTCTTCGCGATGTACTGCACGACGCCGTCGGGCACCAGGTACCAGACCGGACGACCCTGCGCCGCACGTGTGCGGCATTCGGTCGACGAGATCGCCAGCGCCGGGATCTCCAGCAGGTGCAGCGTGTCGTCCGGCATCTGCGCGAGATGCTGGGCCAGATGGGTGGCGTCGAGCTCGTAGCCGGGCCGGCTCACGCCCACGAAGCGAGCGAGGTCGAACAATTCCTCCCAATCCTGCCAGGACAGGATCGACTCCAGCGCATCGGCGCCGGTGATGAAGTACAGCTGCGCGTCCGGCAGTTGCTTCCGCAGATCGCGCAACGTGTCGACGGTGTAGGTGTCGCCGTCCCGGTCGATGTCGACGCGACTCACGCTGAACTGCGGATTCGACGCCGTCGCGATGACCGTCATCAGGTACCGGTCCTCGGGCGGACTCACCGTCGTGTGCTCGCCCAGCTTCTGCCACGGGCGCCCGGTCGGGACGAAGATCACCTCATCCAGTTCGAAGCGATGAGCGACCTCGCTCGCCGCCACCAGGTGCCCGTTGTGGATCGGGTCGAACGTGCCACCCATCACGCCGATGCGGCGCGCACGATGGCGGTCGGTTGACATGGACGGTCAGTCTACGCGGTGACGCCGCGCTCAGATCGGCAGCAGGTCGGCGATGACCGTGCCGAGCTGTGTCGCATTGCGGCATTCGAACATGTCGATGACCTCCGCGTAATCGGTGGCGGCCGAGTCACCGGTCCCCCAATGCTCCTTCGCCTCGGGATTCAACCAGTAGGCGTGACGGGCACGTTCGACGAGTTCGGCGAGAGCATCGACGTGCGCATCGTGATAGTTGTTACGGCCGTCGCCGAGGACCAGCAGCGCTCCCCGATGCGTCAGCGTCTCCGCATAGTCACCGACGAAGCCGGCGAGCATGTTCCCGTAATCCGAATGCCCGTCGCGCGTCGAGATCCGTGCAGTCGAGATCATGTGGTGCATCGCCGCACCGAAGTCCTCTTCGCCGTGGTCGAAGAACTCGGTCACCTCGTCGACGGTGTCGACGAACGCGAACACCCGCACCTTCGAGAACTGTTGCCGGAGTGCGTACACCAGTCGCAGGGTGAACTGGCTGAACCCGGCGACCGACCCCGACACGTCGCAGATGATGATCAGCTCCGGGCGGCCGGGACGCGGCTTGCGGTGACTGAGTTCGATCGGGACACCGCCGGTGGACATCGACGCACGCAGGGTCTTGCGCACGTCCACCGCACCGCGATGGGCCCGGCGTCGTCGCGTCTCGAGCTTCGCCGCGAGCAGCCGGGCCAGCGGCTCGATGGTCTTGCGGATCTCCACCTGCTCCTTGGCGCCCGCGGACAGGAAGTTGACGTTCTCCGGCAGCGGCGGCACCGCGTACGCGCCGACCTTGTCACGGCCGTTGCGGTCGGCCATCCGACGCTGCGTCTCGCGTTCGATCGCGGCCCGCAGATCGGTGGCCTTCTGCCGGGCGGCCTGCCGGTACAGCGGCTCCGTGCCCGGCCGGCCCGCGTCGCCCTCGCCGTCCCCGGCCATCGCCGCGGCGATCTTGGCGATCAGCGTCTGCGGGCTCACCGCGGAGATCGCTTGGTAAGCCGAGAAGGCCTCACCCTTCGTCGAGCCATAGCGTCCCAGCTCGTCGACGATCATCGCAATCGCCTGCTCGAGTCGACCGTCACCGGCCGCCGGGTCGTCGGCCAGCATCTCCGCGAGCGCGTCCCGTACCGCCTCGACCTCGAGGTTGCCGTCCTCGTCGCGCGGCAGGTCCTCGGTGATGGTGCGCATCCCCGCGCCCACCGGGAACCACAGATCGAAGACGCGGTCGAAGACCCCGCGATGCGAATTGTCGACGAGCAGCGTCGTCGCCAGACCCTCGCGGAGGCGGGAGCGCTCCAGCAGGTCGAGGACCTCCATCGCGCTCGCCGCGTCGATCAGGGCCGACGGCCCGACGACGATCCCGCGACGGCGCAGCTCGTCGACGAAGTCGGTGAGGTGCGCGACGAGCGGAGTCGTCATCAGCCCAGCTTGAGTTCTTTGAGAGCCGTCTTCAGATCGGGCCGGTGCTTGAGCACCACACCGAGCGTGCGCGCGATGAGGCCGTCGTCGAGGCCGCCGCGCTTGGTGTCGGCCTGCTCACCCGCACCGAGTGCGAGCAAGGTGTTGGCCCAGTCGATCGTCTCGGCCACCGACGGCTTCTTGCGGATGTCCAGCGTCCGCAGCACGCCGACGATGCGCACCAGCTCCGCGCTCAGCGACGCCGACAGATTCGGTACCCGCGATGCGAGGATCTCCTTCTCCCGCTCGGCGTCGGGAAAGTCGATGTAGAGGTACAGACAACGACGCTTGAGCGCCTCGGACAGTTCACGGGTGGCATTCGAGGTGAGCAACACGATCGGGCGACGCTGCGCGGCAACCGTTCCCATCTCGGGGATGGTGATCGCGAAGTCGCTGAGGACCTCGAGGAGCAGACCTTCCATGTCGACGTCGGCCTTGTCGACCTCGTCGATCAGCAGCACGGTCGGGCCCTCGCGCGAGATCGCCTTCAGCAGCGGACGCGGCAGCAGGAACTCGTCGGAGAAGATGTCGGTCTTCGCCTCTTCCCAGGCGCGGTTGCCGGTGGACTGGATGTGCAGGATCTGCTTGGCGTGGTTCCACTCGTAGAGCGCCCGCGCCTCGTCGATGCCCTCGTAGCACTGCAGGCGGACGAGTTCGGCGTCCGTGGCCGCGGCGATCGACTTGGCCAGTTCGGTCTTGCCGACACCGGCGGGCCCCTCGACCAGCAGCGGCTTGCCGAGCCGGTCGGCGAGGAAGGTCGACGTCGCGGTGGCGTCGTCGGCGAGGTAGCCGGTCTCACGCAGCTTCGAGACGACGTCGTCGACCGACGTGAACGACGGGACGACCTGCGGTCCGGAGGCGGTGTACTCGGCGGGGGTCGTCATCAGGCCGGCCGAACGTGGCCGTTGCCCCAGACCAGCCACTTGGTGGAGGTCAGTTCGGGCAGGCCCATCGGGCCGCGGGCGTGCAGCTTCTGGGTGGAGATGCCGATCTCGGCGCCGAACCCGAACTGCTCGCCGTCGGTGAAGGCGGTGGAGGCGTTGACCATGACGGCGGCGGCGTCGACGAGGCGGGTGAACTCGTCCGCGGCCGCGAGGTCGGTGGTGATGATCGCCTCGGTGTGCCCGGTGCCGTAGGTGTCGATGTGCGAGACCGCGGCGTCGAGATCGTCGACGACCTTCAGCGCGATGTCCATCGACAGGTACTCCTTGTACCAGTCGTCCTCGGTGGCCGGTTCCATGCCGGGTTCGTCGCCGTGGATGACGACGCCCTGGGACTGCAACACCTGGGTGATCCGGGGCAGCGCGTCTGCGGCGACGGCCTTGTCGACGAGGACGGTCTCGGCGGTGTTGCAGACACTCGGCCGGCGCGTCTTGGAGTTGAGGATGACGCGGACGGCGACGTCGAGGTCGGCGAGCGCGTGCACGTAGACGTGGCAGTTGCCGACGCCGGTCTCGATGGTCGGGACGGTCGCGTTGGAGACGACGGCCTCGATGAGTCCGGCACCGCCACGCGGGATCACGACGTCGACGAGCCCGCGGGCGCGGATGAGTGCGGTGACGCTCGAGCGATCTTCGCTGGGCAGCAACGACACCGCGTCGGCGCTGACTCCCTTGGAGGACAGGGTCTCCCGCAGGATGCGGACGAGTTCGGCGTTCGACGACCGAGCCGACGACGACCCGCGGAGCAGCACCGCGTTGCCCGACTTGAAGGCGATGCCGAACGCGTCGACCGTGACGTTGGGACGCGCCTCGTAGACGATGCCGACGACACCGAGGGGAACCCGGAGCTGTCGGAGCTGGAGTCCGTTGGGCAGGGTCTTGCCGGCGACGACCTCACCGATGGGGTCGGGCAGGACCGAGACCTGCCGCAGACCGTTGGCGATGCCGACGACCCGGGCTGCATCGAGACGGAGACGATCGAGCAGGCTCGCCTCGGTGTCCGCCTCCTCGGCGCGCTTGATGTCCTCGGCGTTGGCCGCGAGAATCGTCTCCGTGGCGGCCTCGATGGCGTCGGCTGCCGCGAGCAGGATGTCGTTCTTGTCCGCTGTCGTCAGTCCACCCAGCGAGCGGGATGCCGATTTCGCAGCTCTGGCGAGTCCGAGGACGACCTTCTCGGTGTCGGACTCGCCTGTTGCGACGGAGGGCTCTGCGGTGGGTGCGCTCATCAACTTCCTCGACTTCGCGGGTGGTCGCCGCGACGAGGTCGTCGCGGGAGATATGCCGTTCTCAAGAGTAGCGCCGGCCCGCGCACGTCCCCAAAGAGATCCGGTCCGGTCAGGCGCGGGACCACCACTTCGAGCGTCGGGACGACTCTTTTGCGTGCCCGTCGCACCACTGGGAGTCGGGGACGCGGCGCTTGAGGGCGTCGACATGACGACCACAGCCCGACCAGGTGGTCTTGCCACACGTTCTACAGGTCACCGGTTGACACATGTTCTGAGAGTCCTTTCGTCTGCACTCGCCGTAACTATACCCCAGGGGGTATATTGGTCAGAGTAATCGTCCCTTGACAGTCAGACGACCCCGGAACAGAAAGAAGAACCCATGACCCCCACAACCGAGACCCACCAGCCCCGATTGACCGTGGAGCGGATGGTGCCCGCGCTTGCGGGCGTGATGGTGACGGTCAGCGTCATCCTCGTGCTGACGGTGTCCCCGTGGTGGACCGTGCTCACCCTCTTCGTGGCCGCGAATCTGCTGCTCTACAGCGCGGTCGGGTGGTGCCCGGCCAGCCTGCTCATGGCGAAGGCCGGACTCCCGCGCGCCTCATGTCCACGCTGAGGGCCCAGCACCCGACCCGCGAACACCCATCCGACGATCATCGAAGAGGGAGGGCCGATTCCTCGGCCCCCCTCTTCCGTTCCCGTAACCGTCACCCGGCGGGCGTCCGGGCCCGCCCCTCACGCCAGGGCGAGGAACAACTTCTCCAGCTCCGCCTCCGACAGCGGGGCCCGCTCACCGTCCACAGCCTCGACGCACTGCCGCATCCCGGACGCCACGATCTTGAAGCCGGCACGATCCAGAGCTCGTGACACCGCTGCGAGCTGCGTGACCACGTCCGTGCAGTCCCGACCCGCCTCGATCATGGCGATCACGCCCGCAAGCTGGCCCTGAGCGCGTCGAAGCCGATTCAGGACAGCACCCATAGCCTCGTCGTCGACGGCCGCACGGACCCTCACATCACTGGTCATTCCGACCCCTCCTGTCTCGGCATTCCGCCGTTTCCGCAACCGATCGATATCGGCCCCTTGACCAAGGATACCCCCAGGGGTATGTTCGACGCCAGATCGGATACCCCTAGGGGTATAAAACGAAAGGATTCTCATGTCGTCGAATTCGGCCTTGTCCGAAGACGAAGCAGCACCTGATACCTCGGGTCCCACAGCCGGGCTCCTCGGACGCTGGGGCGCGACGATGGCGGGTCGCGCCCGTTGGGTTTTCGGCGTCTGGGTCCTGCTCCTGGTGGTCCTGGGAGCGGCGGCACCCTCGGTGTTCTCCTCCCTCGCCGGCGCCGGATGGCAGGCCAACGGGTCCGAGTCCGTCCAGGTCCGCGAGCTGGCCCAGCAACACTTCGGCGGAAACTCCTCGGCGGCGGTCCAGGTGGTCGTCCACTCCGACCGTGACCGCGTCGAGAGCCCCACGGTCCAGGCCGTCGTCGGACAGATCACCGAACTCGCGGCGACCGATGACCGATTCGCCCAGGTCGTGCCACCACAACCGGGGATGTCCATCAGCCCCGACGGTCACACCGGCATCGTCCTCATCGGCGCTGCCGCCAACACCGACGACATGGTGCGGGCGGTCGACGAACACAAAGACGAGCTGACCGGTCTGTCCGGCAACGGCGTCGAGGTCTATCCGACCGGCGCGTCGGCGTTGTGGAGTGACTTCAACAAGGCCAATCACGACGCGATGATCAAGGCCGAACTGTTCTCCTGGCCCGTCACCCTGACCATCATGGTGCTCGCCTTCGGATCGCTCGTCGCTGCCGGACTCCCCCTGCTGCTGACCATCGCCGGACTCGTCGCATCCGCGGGCGGACTGGTCCTCCTCAACCAGGTCACCCCGATCTCCGTGTGGGCCATCAACTTCGCCATGATGTTCGCCCTGGCCCTGGGCATCGACTACGCACTGTTCATCGTGTCGCGCTTCCGCGACGCAATCCGCGGCCACGCCGACGACATGCGTGCCGCGGTCGCCGAAACCATGGACACCGCAGGAAAAGCGGTGTTGCTCTCCGGCATCACCGTCCTGGTGAGCCTGTCGGCGGTGCTGCTGGTTCCCGCACCCGCGGTGCGCACGATGGCCGTGGGCATCATGCTCGCCGTCGTCTTCGTCCTGGCCGCCACCCTGACCTTGCTGCCCGCCGCACTGGGCAAGCTGGGTCCCCGGGTCAATGCGGTGTCGTTGCCGTATGCCCGCCGCCAGCAACACCGTTCACCCGTGTTCGCCCGCTGGGGACTCTTCCTGCACCGTCACCCCTGGACGGTGGCCGCCGGCTCCCTCGCTGTTCTCATCGCGCTGTCGATCCCGGTGTTCGGCCTGAAGGTCGCGATGCCGTCGATCACCGTCGTCCCCGAGGACGCGCCGGTGCGTCAGGGCTACGAACTCGTCCAGTCACAGATGGGCGAGGGCGCACCCGGCATGCTGCAGATCGTCGCACCCGCCGGCGAGGCGCAGCAGACCGCCGCGATCGCCTCCAAGTCGCCGGGGATCGAGATGGTGACCCCTCCGATGCCCGCCGCTGACGGCTCCGATTACGTTCTCATGCAGGCACTTCCGTCAGTCGACCCGTCCGATGAGCAGATGGGCACGATCGTCGACGACCTGCGCGGCGCCCTGCCGAGCGATGCACTGGTCGGTGGCGCACCCACCGAGAACCTCGACCTCCAGCAGGCCCTGAACGACTACTTCCCGCTGGTCGTCGCCGTCATCCTCATCCTGGGCTTCGTGTTGCTCCTGGTCTCGCTGCAGGCACCGCTGATCGCACTGATCGGCACCGTGGTCAGCCTGTTGTCGACGGCAGCTGCCTTCGGCGTGGCAAAGCTCATCTTCCAGGACGGCCACCTCGCGGACCTGTTGGGCTTCACACCCCAGGGCTTCCTCGACGGGTGGGGACCGGTGTTCTTCTTCGCGATGATCTTCGCGATCGCGATGGACTACACGGTCTTCCTGCTCGCCACCACGAAGGAACACTTCGAGCGGTCCGACAGCGCAACAAGTGCCCAGGTCGACGGGATGGCCCATTCCGGCCGGATCATCTTCGCCGCGGCAGCGGTCATGGTGGCGGTGTTCTTCACCTTCGCCCTGGCCGAACCTCTCCCCCCGAAGGAGATGGGCATCATCCTCGGTGTCGCCGTCCTGCTGGATGCCGTTCTGATCCGCCTCACCCTGCTTCCGGCGATGCTGCGGATCACGGGCCGCGCCGCATGGTGGTCACCCGCCTGGTTGCGTCGCGTCCTCCCGAAGATCAGCTTCGCGCACTGACCCCCGAACCGGTTCCGTCCCGGGCCAACGGATGACAACCCGTGTGGCCCGGGACGGGGCCGATATGAAAGGAAGACAATGTCACTCGCACTCAGCACCACGATGAGCGTCCCCTTCGACGAAGCGGTCGAACGCACGCGCGCCGCGCTCGCCGACCAGGGTTTCGGCGTCCTCACGGAGATCGATGTCCAGGCCACCCTGAAGAAGAAGCTCGACGAGGACATGGAGCCGTACCTGATCCTGGGCGCCTGCAATCCGCCTCTGGCCCACCGAGCACTCGGGGTCCAACGTCAGATCGGATTGTTGTTGCCGTGCAATGTCGTCGTCCGGTCGGACCCGGACCACCCCGGCACGACACTCGTGGAGGCGATGAATCCGGCTCTGATGGTTCAGGTCTCGGGAGAGCCCGACCTCGAGTCCGTCGCGCGCGACGCCGCCACGAAGCTGCAGGCCGCGATCGACGCCCTGTCGGATCAGTCCTGACCCCGACGACCCCGGAAAAGAATCCCTGACACGACAGGAGTTGTCATGACCCGCTTCGACTTCTACTTCGATCCCGTGTGCCCCTTCGCATGGGCCGCATCGCGATGGCTCACCGACCAGGCCGAGAGACACGATGACACCGTCGCCTGGCACGTGATGAGCCTGGCCGTCCTGAACGAGGATCGGGAGCCCGCGTCGGACCAGCAGCGCCGGCAATGGGACACCTCGCGCCGTCTCGGCCGGGTCTTCATGGCCGCCATCGCGAAGAACGGCGCCGATTCGGTTGAGCCGCTCTACACAGCGATGGGCCGCCGCATCCACCACGCCGGTGATGAGATGACCCCCGCTGTGGTCGCCGAGATCCTCGCCGAGGCCGGGCTCCCTCCCGAAGTGGCCGACGCCATGGACGACGACTCGTGGGACGACACACTGGGAACAGCGCACCAGCGGAGCCAGGAAGCACTGGGAGAGACCGGCGGCAGCCCCATCACCGGCATCAACGGCACCCACTTCTTCGGCCCGGTGCTCTCCGACATCCCTACCGGCGACGAGGCGCAGGCGCTCTACTCCGCGATCACCACAATCGGTGCCACCTCAGCGTTCTCGCAGCTCAAGCGTCCCACGGGTGGGCGACCGACGTTCTCGGCCTGACCTGGTCGAGCGCTCGGCCAGCGGACCGGCCCGGCCGCACTTAGGGTGACGAACGAGTGTGGAGCCGGGTTGGTGAGGAGTGTCGGACGTGCCGAACCGCCCTCTACGGCATGCTGTTCCTCCGCGAACCCGCCGGACTCGCCCGTCTCGGGTGCATCTTTCTCATCCTGGTCGGCGTCGTGGGATTGAATCTGCTGCACAACGCATCCGGTGGCGAAACCGCCTGAATCACGTCAACCGGCGCAACTGAGCGCGTCGGCGAGCACCTCCCGTGACTCCACGTCGATCGTCAAACCGTATGTCACGCTGACGGTCACGAACTGGATCGCGTACTGACACCAGAACCCGCGCGCCGGCGGCATCCAGCGCGCCGGTTCCGAGTCACTCTTGTCCTGATTCGACGCCCCGTCGACGGCGACCAGGTTGGCCGGATCGTTCGCGAACTCGAGTCGTCGGCCGAATTCCCACGACCACGCGCCCATGTCCCAGGCGTAGGCCAGCGGCACGATGTGATCGATCTGCACGGTCGACGCCCCACGGTCACGACGGAACACAACGAACTCGCCGCTGTACGGACTCCGGAACTCCCCGGCGACAACCGCTCTCGGGCAACTCGGGACCGGTCCGGCCCGGATGTCCTGCAGATCGCGGGCCAGGATGTCGTTGCGGGTGTCGCATCCGTTGCCACCGCCGGCCACGGCCACCGCATCCGTCCACGCCGAGCCGAACGCCCTCCGGTCGTAGTCGTCGCGGTCCGGACGCTGCGCGTACACGGGGATGGACGCCAAGCGCGCCAGTGCTTCTCGCGCCGTGGCCCGCACCCGCGGGTCGGTGTCGGGGCGCGGACCGAAGCCACCCGACCCCACCGCGACCACGATCGCCGTGACCACCGCGAAGACCAGCAACCACCACTGCCTCGCCGACCACGACCCGGATGCCGAACCGTTCCGGCCGATCCACCGCAGACGCATACGCAACCGCCGCAGCGTCGGCGAACGGAACGTCGCCTCGTGAAGGACCATGGGACTTTGACGTAATGCGGTCCCGCACGGTTCCACAAGCGGGTAGCGACCGCCGGTCAGGACTTGTCGAGATACGCGATTTTCTGCGGAACCAGAATCCCGTCGACGAGATCGGCCAGTGGCCGGTGATGCAACAGCGTGATGTCCTCGCTCACGACGTCCTCCGCGAGTCCGCGCGCGTCTTCGATCACCTCGACGTCCTCGAGAAGCGACAGGAACCGCAGCGAGGTGTTGACACCGGACTGCAACGAACCGAGCAGGTCACCTTCGCGACGTTGCTCGAGGTCGACGCGGGCGAGTTCGAAGCCGTCGTTCGACCCGGCGACCGCGCGCAGGCGCTGCATCGACCGGGAGATCTCGTTGCTGTTGGTCATCAGCAGACATAGCCCCGCATGCTGCCCACGACCGACGCGGCCCCGCAGCTGATGGAGCTGACTTACACCGAACCGCTCAGCGTCCACGATGACCATCGTGGTCGCGTTGGGCACGTCCACACCGACCTCGATGACGGTGGTGGACACCAGGACATCGACCTCGCCGCGGCCGAACGCGTCCATGATCGCCGCCTTCTCCTCCGGCGCCAGACGGCCGTGCAGCATCTCCACCCGACGATGCGCGAACGGACCGGCCACGAGGGCCTCGTACTGCTCGACCACCGACGTGGTCTTCGGCCCCTTCTCGCCGTCGGGGCCGGGTTCGGGTTCTGGTGAGTCGTCGTCGCCGATGCGCGAGCAGACGACATAGACCTGGCGGCCGGCATCGATCTCCTCGTTGGCACGCGACCACACCCGGTCGACCCAGTTCTGCCGGCCCATCGGCACCACCGACGTCGAGATGGGCTGACGTCCGCGGGGAAGCTCACGCAGGACAGACGTCTCGAGGTCGCCGAAGGCGGTCATCGCGACGGTGCGCGGGATCGGCGTCGCGGTCATCACCAGGAAGTGCGGGATTCGACCATCACGCCCCTTGTTGCGCAACACATCACGCTGTTCGACGCCGAACCGGTGCTGTTCGTCGATCACGACGAGGCCGAGGTCGAAGAACTCGACCTTCTCCTCGAGCAGGGCATGGGTACCGATGACGATGCCCGCGGTACCGGTCACCACGTCGAGCAGTGTCTCGCGTCGTCCCTTGGTCTTCATCGACCCGGTCAGCAGGGCGATGCGGGTCGCCCCCTCGGCCGCGGTCAGCTCGCCCCCGTCGGCGAGGTCACCGAGCATCTTCTTCATCGTCCGGTGATGCTGCGCGGCAAGCACTTCGGTGGGTGCGAGGATCGCGCACTGGTATCCGTTGTCGACGACCCTCAGCATCGCGAGCAGCGAGACGAGGGTTTTACCGGAACCCACCTCGCCCTGCAGCAACCGCGACATCGGTTGCGCGAGCGCGAGATCCTCGGCGAGTTCTTCTCCCACCGCAACCTGACCCTCGGTGAGCGTGAACGGAAGACGTTCGCGCAGCTTGTCCTCGAGACCGCCGGGCACATGCGGGCACGGCGGCGCCGAATCGCTGCGACCCGCGAGGCGTCGTTGTGCGAGCACCGTCTGGATCGCCAGCGCCTCATCGAATTTGAGTCGATGCGAGGCGACCTTCACGTCGTCCTCGGAGTCGGGCAGATGGATCTTGCGGATCGCCTCGTCGGTCGAGACGAGCCCGCGCTCACGACGCTGCGCATCGGTCAACGCGTCGGGGATCGGCGCGCAATGGTCCAGAACCCGGCGCACCGCACCCAGGATGTCCCAGGTCTGAACCTCTTTGGTCGCCGGGTACATCGGCAGGATCTCGCGGTCGAACATCGCAACGAGCGGATGAGCACCCTCTTCCCGGGCGATCTCCTCCTCGACGGCGTACATCTCGGTCAGCATCTTGGAGCCGACGACGTGGTCCTCGATCTCGGGATCACCGTCGGGCAGGATCATCCACTCCGGATGCGACAGCTGGATCTGCTCGCGGAAGTACTTGACCGTGCCGGCCATCATGACCCGGGCCCCGGGGCGCAGCTGGTGGCGGATGAACTTCGGGTTGAAGAAGCTCGCCTCGTAGACCTCGTTGTCGTCGGTGACCTTGACCTTGAGGAACTGGCCGCGACGACTCTTCATCTGGATCAGGTCGGACTTGGTGATCCGGCCGACGATGGTGAGCCACTCCCCCGGCTCGGGTCGCTGATGGTCGGCCACGAGACCACGCCGGATGTACCGACGGGGTGTGTAGCGCAGCAGTTCCCCGACCGTTGTCACGCCGAGTCCTGCGAGCTTCTCGGCCGGCTTGGACCCGAGGACGTCGGACAGCGAATCCGCCAGAGCGAGTTCGTTCACTCGACACCCACCTGCAGCAGATCGCTGCGCTGCCCGGTCCGGTAGACCGCGAGCTCGATACCGGGGTGACTGCGGCGCATCTGCTCGCCGACGGCCTCGAGCGCGTCCTCGTCGACGTCGGTTCCGGCGAGCACCGTCACCAGTTCACCGCCGGTCGCGAGCATCAGGTCGATGAGCGCGGTGCCCGCGGAGGTCTGATCGGGCGCCACCACCAGGACGTCGTCGCCGATCAGTCCGAGTACATCGCCGACGTCCGACATCCCGGCCAGCGTCATCATCTTGGTGGTCGCGAGTTGCAGCGACCCCCACCGCGCACCGGCGGCGGCCTCGGCCATCGCGTAGGCGTCGACATCCGGGATCTCGCTCGGGTCGTGCACCGCGAGCGCGGCCAGACACTGGGTCATCGACGACGTCGGGAGCATCAGCACCGACCGCTGCGTCGAACGCACCTCGGTGGTGACAGTGACCAGATCCTGAGAGCTCAACGCGCCGTTGGCCATCACGACGACATGCGCACTGTCGGTGTCGCGGATCGCCTGCCCCAACGCGCGTGCGGTCAGCCCGTCGTCGGCACGGAGGACGGTCGCCCCGGCCTCGGCGAAGAGGTCAGCGGCACCCTCACCGGATGTGACCGCGACCACCGCACGCTTGTGCCGGGGCGGGGGCTCGTTCGAATCGATTTGTGCGCGAATGGCATCCAGTGCGAAACAGCTGATGCGAACATCCGACAGTCGCCCCAGTCCCGCGCCGGCCTCCACCGCGGCACCGGGTTCGCAGGTGTGGACGTGAACGGAGAAGCGCTCGCCCTCGCCGCTCGAACTGTCGCCGACGATGACCACGGCGTCGCCGAGTTCGTTCAGCCGTTCGCGCAGTCCGGCGATCTGGTCCCCGGCCGCGCCGTCGAGCAGGTACATGACCTCGAAGTCCTGATCGCTGCTCTCCACGCACGAGTCGTCGACACCGTGTCCGAGGGTCGCACTGTCGGTGAGGATGCCCCGATAGCGGCGTCGACGGTTCGCGACACCGGTGATCACCTGGACCATTGCATCGACGATCACGAGGAATCCGCGACCGCCGGCGTCGACAACGCCTGCGGACGCCAGAACCGACAACTGCTCCGGTGTGCGTTCGAGTGCCTCGGCGCAGTCGTCGGCGATGGCCCGGACGATGTCGGCGGCGGTCTCCTTCTCATGCGCCGCGGCCGCCTCGGCGGCCACCCGCACCAGCGTCAGCACCGTGCCCTCGCGAGGTTCGCTGACCGCACGGGTCGCTGCCAGCGATCCCAGGCGCAGGCCGAGCGACGCCAGGTCGCCGAAGGTCAGGGAGTCGGTGTCGCCGAGGATCTCCGCACCGTCGGCCATCCCGATGAGAACCTGAGACAGGATGATGCCCGAGTTCCCGCGGGCCTGTGCCACCGCACCGTCGGCCATCGCACGGGCGACCTGCGGCAACGTCGCGTCATCCGGCGCGGCAGCAGCGGCCTCCGCGGCAGCACGCATGGTGAACAGCATGTTGCTGCCCGTGTCCGAATCGGGGATCGGAAACACGTTGAGGTCGTTGATCTCGCCCCGCGACTCCTCGAGCCGGTCGACACAGACACGAGCCCAGTCGCGCAGCAGCTGCGGGTTGATGGTGCGGGCGATCACGCGATGACCCTTTCTCGCTCTGACGTGGGCTTACGACGGGGCTGGGTCGCGGGCCGACAGGACTGGCCGGAAGGATGTGTGTCAGATTACTCGGCGTCCCCGACGACCCGGGGACGTCCGCACCACGAGGTGAGGCACACCGACCCGGATTTGGTCACACCCACCCGAGCTGGTTATCCTTGCAGGGTTGCCTTTCGGTCCACGCGCACACCTTCCGGTGGTGCCGATCCGGAAGGCTGACCACGAGACCATATTCATCTATCAAGGGAGTTCGACGATGGCTGCCGTCTGCGACATTTGCGGCAAGGGCCCGGGCTTCGGCAAGTCGGTGTCTCACTCGCACCGCCGTACCAACCGCCGCTGGAACCCGAACATCCAGTCTGTTCGCGTCGAGGTCGCCCCGGGCAACCGCAAGCGTAAGAACGTCTGCACCTCCTGCCTGAAGGCCGGCAGGACCGCAGCTGTCTGATCTCCTCCTCACCCGCATGCGGGTGACTTGGGGTTCCGAGAGCACAAGACCCGATGCCACCGAGCGCAAGCTCCCCGGCGTCGGGTCTTTGGTGTGCGCGGGATAATGTTTCGCGCATGACCTCCACGCAATCCCCTGCCACCGACACCACCCAGCCCGACGCCCCGGCTCTCGTCAGTGAGGCCAACGGCGTCCTGACGATCGCGGTATCGGCTGCGGGCGCGGGCAACTCCCTCGACGACGGCGGGATCGCCGCCGGCACCCAGGCGCTGCGCGAGGTGGCACGTGGCCGTCGTGACGTGGGCGCGGTGCTGCTCGTCGGTCCGGGCAAGAACCTCTGTGCAGGCGGCAACGTGCGCGCTTTCGCCGCCGCCGACGATCGCCCCACCTACCTGCGCCTGATCGCCGACAACTTCCATGCCTTCGTGACGGCCCTGTACGAGGCCGATATCCCGGTCGTCGCCGCCGCGAAGGGCTGGTCGGCCGGAGCCGGCATGTCGCTGGTCCTGCACGCCGACGTCGCGATCGGCGGCACCTCGTCCAAGCTGCGTCCCGCGTACCGCGGCATCGGCCTCACCCCCGACGGCGGACTCACCTGGACCCTCCCCCGTGCGGTCGGCGCGGCCCGGGCCCGCCAGATCATCCTCACCGACCGGGTTCTTTCCGCCGACGACGCGCTGAACTGGGGCATCTTCTCCGAGGTCGTCGCCGACGAGGACGTCGAGGCCGTGGCGCGCGCCAACGCCGAGAAGATCGCCGCCGGGCCGCGCTCCGCCGACTCCGGCACCAAGCACCTGCTCTCGGTCTCGTCGGAGAACTCGCTCATCGAGCAGCTCGCCCTCGAGGGTCGCTCCATCTCCGAGCGGTCGGGGCTGGCCGAAGGCATCGAAGGGGTCGACGCGTTCGTGGGCAAGCGCGCGCCGGAGTTCGGCAAGAGTCGCTGACTCTCATCGCTGCAAGCGAGCCTCGACGGGCCTGGTGAGTCGCTCTCACCAGGCCCGTCGACGCTCACCGCTATCGCTCCTCGCACCTCGGGGAGCCCAGATCAGGGCAGTCGCCAGTCCACCGGGTCGGCGCCGAGGTCGGCGAGTTCTTCGTTGGCCCGGCTGAACGGGCGCGACCCGAAGAAGCCGCGCGATGCGGACAGCGGTGACGGGTGTGCGGAGACGATGGTCGGGACGTCCGGCAACCACTCCTGCAGCGAGGCGGCGTCCTTGCCCCACAGGATCGCGACGAGCGGTTCGTCGCGGTCGACGAGTGCCTTGATCGCGCATTCGGTGACCGTCTCCCAGCCCTTCTTGCGATGAGACGCGGGCTCCCCCGGCGCGACCGTCAGGACGCGGTTCAGCAACAACACTCCGTTGTCCGCCCACGGGGTGAGGTCGCCGTTGCTCGGCATCGGATATCCGAGATCCGAGCAGTACTCGGTGTAGATGTTGGCCAGCGACCGCGGGATCGGACGTACGTCGGGGGCCACGGAGAAGCTCAGTCCGACAGCATGTCCCGGAGTCGGGTACGGGTCCTGCCCGACGATGAGCACGCGCACGTCGTCGATCGGCCGGGTGAACGCCCGCAGGATGTGTTGCCCGGCGGGCAGATAGCGGCGTCCCTCGGCGATCTCGTTGCGCAGGAACTGGCCCATCTCGGTGATGATCGGCTCGACCGGGGCGAGGGCCTCGGCCCAGCCGGGGTCGATGATCTCGGCGAGCGGTTTGGTCGGTGCGGTCACTCCGGTCTCCCCATCGGTCCCATCGGTGCGGTCATTCGTGTCAGTCGAGTCGCCGCAGCGACTTGCGGTAGTACTGGGCGTTCTGGAAGTACATGTCGCTGTTGAGGTCGGTGTGTCCGTCGGGGACCTCGTAGTTCTCGCGCAGGCGGGCGGGCACGCCGAGCGCCATGCGGCGCGGCGGCACGTCGAACTTGAACGGGACGACGGCGCCGGCTCCGACGATCGCTCCGTTGCCGACCGTCGAACCGTTGAGGACCACCGAGCCGGAGGCGATGAGGCAGTCGTCGCCGATGGTCGCGCCCTCGATGTGCGCGTTGTGTCCGACGACGCAGCGGGCGCCGATCACGGTCGGTTCGAAGACCGTGCAGTGGATGACCGTGCCGTCCTGGATGTTGCTGCGCTCACCGATGGTGATGGTGCCGTAGTCGCCGCGCAGGACGGCCCCGGGCCATACCGAGACGCCGTCGCCCAGAGTGACGGCTCCGATCACCACCGCATCGGGATGGACATAGGTGTCGTTGCCCAGAACGGGCTCGCGGTCGTCGAGTGCGTAGATCGCCATACGGAGACTCTAGCCACGTACGGACAGCGGTCCGTGCCCGCCCGCGCCGGTCACACGCTCCAGGCCAGCCGGAACCGTTCGGTGAGTGCTTCGGGGGTGTGATCGGGGATGTGGGTGACCTCGTACCGGCGGACCGCCACGAGCGCATCGACCGCCGGGTCGCCCAGGATCCCGCGCAGCAGCGGCGACACGTCCATCCGGTCGACAACCTCGCTCTGATCGGTGGAGAGCAGTGTTCGTTCCCCGGCTGCACGGGTGCGCGGGTCGACGCCGACCTCGGGCGGCAGGGTGGCCTTCCGCTCGATTCCGGCCGCCGCCGCGCCCAGGATGGCGGCGGTGGCGAAGTAGACGTTCGCCGACGGGTCGGCGATCTTCACCTCGACGTTGGCACCCCGTCCCCTGACGTCCGATGTATCTCGCCGGGCATCAGCGGCACTCGCGTCTGCCGAGTCCGCACGGACCAGGCGCACCGCCGCTTCGCGGTTCTCCACCCCCCAACAGACGTGCGCGCCGGCCCACTGACCGGGCAGCATGCGCAAGCCTGACACCACCGATCCGCACAGCACACCCTGTAGTTCGAGGAGCGCGTCGACGATGCCTGCGACCGCGTGGGCACCGTCTGGCGTCATCCCGGCGACGCCGGTTCCGCCCGAGAACAGGGGCCGACCTCCACGGTGTAACGAGACATGTTGATGAGCACCGCATCCGGCTTCGTCGACGAAGGGTTTAGGGGAAAAGCCGGCGCGCAGACCGTGTTTGCGGGCAAGGCGACCGATGATGAGCCGCGTGAGTACCAGCCGGTCGGCGGCGGTGATGGGGTCCGCCGGCCCCAGAGAAACCTCGAACTGCCAACGCGCATGCTCCGGATGCAGCTGTTCGACCGTGATACCCGCGGCACGACACGAGACGAGGACGTTCCGCACGAACTCCTCGTACTCCAGCAGCCCGACCGCGCCATACGGGGTCCACGGAGCGGACGGCAGCGGCGATCCGTCCGCAGCCAGGAGAACGAACTCGAGTTCGTGGCCGACCATGGCGTGCAGGCCGGCATCCGCCAGTTCCGCGACGACGCGACGCAGGGTGCCACGGGCGCACTGCGGCACCGGATCCCCGGCGAGGCCGAAGAACTCGCCGGGCGCCCAGCTCAGCGTCGGGTCCACCTCCACCCGCGCGCCGAGATCGATCCGGATGCGCTGGTCCCCCACCACCCCGACCTCGTCACTGAACGCGATTCCGGTCTGGTCGATCGCGAAGGCATGCCACGACGGACTGGCGCCGAGCCCCACCGACGCGAACACCGGGACGCGTTCCGGGGTGACCGTCTTCGCCAGCGTCAGTCCGGCCGGGTTGACGACGGTCGCGAGGAGGATCGACGACGATGAGTCGCCGGCGGAATCGGATCGCGAGTCCATGTCCACAGTGTCGTGGAGCGCGGCGGTTCCGGTGGCGGAACCGTACGGATTCGGCACATCATCCGCGCGGCTCGGCGAACGACTGCCACCCGTGCAGGTCCGGTCCGTCGGGTCCGCCGACGCGCCGGCCGTCGACCCACACCTCCGGGGTCGTCGACGTGGCCTCGCGGACCGACCCGATCACGGTCCAACCGTCGGGCACGGACGCGGCGTCGAAGGCCGCGAGCAGGTGGTGATCCTCGCCACCCGTCAGAACCCATTCGTCCACTTCCGCTCCGAGTTCCGTTGCCAGGCGGGCCAGATCGGGTCGTCGCGGCACCGCGGCGACCTCGACGGCCATCGCCACCTGCGCGGCCCGCGACATGGTGATCAGTTCTTCGACGAGACCGTCGGAGATGTCGGTCATCGCATGCGCTCCGGCAGCGGCCGCGACGGGACCCTGACTCAGATCAGGCATCGGAACACGATGCAGAGCAACCACTTCCGTCCACTGCGCATCGTCGACGCCGGGCGTCGACAGCACCGCGAGCCCGGCGGCGCTCGCACCCAGGGGACCGCTCACGGCGAGCACGTCGCCAGGACGGGCACCGCCCAACGACACCGGCCGTCGACCTTCGAGCGCCCCGACCGCGGTGACGCTCACGACCACCTGCTCCGCCGCCACCAGGTCCCCGCCGAGAACTCGTGCGCCCAGCGCATGTGCGGCGCCGACGACACCGTCGTTGAGGTCGAGGATGACGCCCACTCGAGTCGCAGCCGGGCAGGCGATGGACACCACCAGCCCTGTCGTCCGACCACCCATCGCGGCGACGTCGGCCGAACTCTGGACCACCGCCCGCGCCCCGATCTGCTGCGGCGTCGACCAGTCGAACCGGAAATGCCGTCCCTCGACCACCGTGTCGGTGCTGATGACCGCCGACCCGCCGATGTCGAGGACGGCCGCGTCGTCGCCCGAGCCGATCACGATGTCGTCAACGGGCCCGGCCGCGGTCGCTGCCGCGGTGAGTGCGGCGATCACCGCCCGCTCGCCGATCTCCCCGACGGAGTCGGACCTGTCGATACGGACGGAGTCGGACCTGTCGATACCGACGGAGTCGGACCTGTCCATACCGACGGAGTCGGGGCCGTCTGAGCCGCCGCTGTCGGACCTGTCCATACCGACGTTGTCGGGGCCGTTGGTACCGACTTCCTCGGGGGTCACTTGTCGGGTCTCACTCTCGTCGGGTCCGCTTTGAGTCGCGCGCGAGCGGGTTTGTCGGTGACAATGTGTGCCACAGTGTATTGGGCTCACGGCGAACGGTGTTCGCCGCGCAGCGCCCATTGCCGCCGGATTCGACAGCCCGTGTCGGCGATGGGGCACGAACGGAGAGGATGTCCGTGGTTCAGGCATACATACTGATCCAGACCGAGGTCGGTAGAGCCGCCCTGGCGGCGGCGACGATCGCCGAGATCTCGGGGGTCGCCTCATCCGAAGAGGTCAGCGGACCCTATGACGTGATCGTCCGGGTGGATGCCGCCGATGCGACGCAACTCACCGAGAATGTGGTTCCTCAGATCCAGAAGGTCGACGGGATCACCCGCACCCTGACCTGCTCGGTGGTCGGCAACACCCGCGGGTCACGGTTCCCCGGTCCCGGCGTCGGCGCAGACGTGCACGGCTCCTAATGTGGTGGCGTGACGTCAGCAGATTCGGATGACACCCCGCAGGATCCCGTGGACGACAGGGCGGACGACCCGGTCGCCGGTGACCCGGCCCGTGGTGACGACGCCGCGGCCACCGAGGACCCCGTCGCCGACGAGCGCTACGGCACCGACTCCCGGCTGAGTCCTGCGCTCATCGCGACCCTCGTCGCCATCCCCATCATGGTGATCGCGGGATTCATCGCGTTCGCCGCGCTGCGACCCGACACGGTGAACCCCGTCGAGTCCTATGCCGCGGACGGCAGCGCATCAGCGGACTGCACGCGACTGCTCGAGGCGGTGCCGCAGACGTTCGAGGGATTCGGCAGCAAGGAGATCTCCGGGGACCGCGCGACCTGGCCCGCGGAGGGGTCCGGCGACGATCTGACGCTCCGCTGCGGTGTGACCCGGCCGGCGGAACTGTCCCCGACGAGCAACCTCCAGGAGATCCACGCCGCGGGCCAGGCCGGTGTGCAGTGGTTCATCACCGACACCGTCGACGGCTCCGGCCAGGCCTACGTATGCGTCGACCACCGTCCCTACGTCGCGCTGTGGGTTCCGTCGAATGCCGGGAACGGTCCGATCACCGACATCTCGGGTTTCATCGACCAGACACTCGAACGCGGCCCACTCGACTTCGGCTGACCTGCCGCCGGATTCCGCGGGTCGGCTCCGCCGGGCTCAGTCCCGGTAGATCTCCGGCTTGGCACTGCGGCCGAGCAGTGAGTTGATGGCGTCGGCGACCGACTGCCCGTCGTGGCACACCTTGTGCACCGCGTCCGTGAGCGGCATCGGGACCTGATGCTTCTCGGCGAGCGCGCGTACCGACGAACACGACTTCACGCCCTCCGCGACCTGCCCGTTGGTGGCCGCCTGCGCCTCGGCCATCGTCGCCCCTTCGCCCAGCCGCGCACCGAAGCTCCGGTTCCGCGACAGCGGGGACGAGCAGGTTGCGACCAGGTCGCCCACACCCGCGAGTCCGGCGAGGGTCTCGATCTCTGCGCCGACGGCAACGCCCAGGCGGATGGTCTCGGCGAGACCGCGGGTGATGATCGTGGCGAGCGTGTTCTGGCCGAATCCGACGCCGCTGGCGATACCGCACGCGAGGGCGATCACGTTCTTCGCCGAGCCGCCGATCTCGCATCCGATGACGTCGGTGTTGGTGTAGGGGCGGAAATAGCGCGTGCTGAAAGCACTCTGCAGGGTGACCGCGCGTGATTCGTCGGTGCAGGCGATCACGGTCGCCGCGGGCTGCCCTTCGGCGACCTCGTGCGCGAGGTTGGGTCCGGTGAGCACCGCGATCCGGTCGTCGGCCACTCCGGTGACCTCGGCGATGACCTCGCTCATCCGCAGCAGCGTGCTGGTCTCGATGCCTTTGGCGAGCGACACCAGCGACGCATCGGAGCCGATGTGCGGAGTCCACTGCTTGAGATTCTCCCGCAGTGACTGCGACGGCACCCCGCAGACAACGATGTCGGCGCCGCTCAGGGCCGCCACCGGGTCGCTGGTCGCAGTGAGTTCTCCGGGCAGCGTGATGTCCGACAGATAGTTCGGATTGACGTGTTCGGAGTTGATCGCATCGGCCAGTTCCGGGCGTCGAGCCCAGATGACCGTCTCGGTCCCCGCGTCGACGAGAACCTTCGCCACCGCCGTACCCCAGGAACCAGCACCCATGACCGCCGCGCGCACCGCACTCCTCCTGCCCCGTGTCCGTTTCACCGGACCGAACGACTACCTGCCCACCCTAATGCCAGTCCACTTCTGACCGACCCGGAATGTCACCCACGGTCCCGTGGTGGACCATGATGGTCAGCATGGACCACAGCGCCGTCGACATGAGCGTCGACCTCAGCGCCGCCTCGGGGAGCCCCGCGGCCGGCGGGGCGACGGTCGCGGCCGTGCTGGCGGTCAAGAGTCTGCATCGCGCGAAGTCGAGGCTGGCGGCCACGCTGGCGTCGGCCTTCGGCCACGACGATCCGACGACCCGCGGCTGGCTGGTCCTGGCGATGTTCCTCGACACGGTCGAGGCGCTGCGCGGTGCCGGCGTCTCGAGGGTGGTGGTCGTCAGTCCCGACGACGACGTGCTCGCCGCCGCGCAACGCGCCGGTACCCATGGGCTGCCCGAGGTGGTCTCCCCGCCCGCAGGCCCGGGACTCAACGTCGCCTTCGGTCACGGTGCACGGTGGGCGCGGGAGACGTGGCCGGATTCGACGCGGGTCGTGTTCGTCCAGGCCGATCTGCCCGCTGCCACCAGCGACTCGATGCGCGAGGTTCTGCAGGAGGCGCCGGCCCACCGACTCAGCTTCCTCACCGACCGCGACGGGACCGGCACCGTTCTGCTGCACGGCACCTTCACCCCCGACGACCCCGGCGCGCTCGACGACGCACCGCGTTTCGGCCCGGGATCGGCGGCTGCGCACCGAGCCGCCGGCGCCGTCGAACTCGACCCCGCGCACACGCGGTGGACCGATCTGCGTACGGACGTCGACACCGCAACCGATCTCGACGCCGCACGCGCACTCGGCCTCGGCCCCCACACCGCCGACGCTCTGCGTCGTCTGTGACGATCGGTCCGCGCCACGTCTGAGGGTGCGCGACTTCGCCTGTCGCACCGTGCCGATTCGGACATCGTGCCGCCGACGGTGAGGTTCCGGCCTCCGACCCATCCCAAGCGCGGTGAGTTTGAGCCATGATTGACGGGTGAGCCCTGCCGACGACACCTCAACGACCACCGCAACGGTCACGACCACGCCGATCCCCAATGCACCGCCGGCCGCAACCCTCGTCCCCGACGAGTCCGCGGACCTGCCCGAGGACCGGTACCTGAACCGCGAATTGAGTTGGCTCGACTTCAACTCCCGTGTGCTGGCCCTCGCCGAGGACACTTCGCTGCCGCTCCTCGAGCGGGCGAAGTTCCTCGCCATCTTCGCCTCCAACCTCGACGAGTTCTTCATGGTCCGGGTCGCCGGCCTGAAGCGTCGCGACGAGACGGGTCTGTCGGTCCGGTCCGCCGACGGGTTGTCCCCGCGCGAGCAGCTGATGCGCATCGCCGGCCGCACGCAGAGCATCGCCGACCGCCATGCCCGCGTCTTCCTCGACTCGGTCCGGCCGGCGTTGGCCGCCAACGACATCTATGTCGTCTCCTGGTCGCAGCTGACCGACGAACAACGCGCCCGCATGGTCGATTACTTCCAGGACGAGGTCTTCCCCGTCCTGACGCCGCTGGCCGTCGACCCGGCTCACCCGTTCCCGTACATCAGCGGCCTGTCGCTGAACCTCGCGGTGACCGTCAAAGACATCAACGAGAGCGGCGAGCATTTCGCGCGAGTGAAGGTCCCCGACAATGTGAACCGCTTCATCCGGGTCGATCAGCTGGTGCCGTACCGCGGCGCCGACGACGGGCGCCCCAAACAGGCGGTGTACCTCCCCATGGAGCACCTCATCGCCGCCAACCTGGGCAACCTGTTCCCTGGCATGGAAGTCGTTGAGCATCACGCCTTCCGGATCACCCGCAACGCCGACTTCGAGGTAGAGGAAGATCGCGACGAGGATCTCCTGCAGGCGCTCGAGCGGGAACTCGCCCGACGCCGGTTCGGCTCGCCGGTCCGACTCGAGGTGGCCGACGACATGAGCGAGCACATGCTCGAACTGTTGCTGCGCGAACTCGACGTGAACCCGGCCGACGTCATCCAGGTGCCCGGTCTGCTCGATCTGTCTTCGCTTTTCGAGCTCTACGACCTCGATCGGCCGCATCTGAAGGACCGCCCGTTCGTGCCGGGCACGCACCCGGCGTTCGGCGAACGGGAGACGCCCAAGAGCGTCTTCTCCACGCTGCGCGAGGGTGATGTCCTCGTGCACCACCCTTACGATTCGTTCTCGACGAGCGTGCAGCGCTTCATCGAACAGGCCGCGGCCGACCCTCAGGTCCTCGCGATCAAGCAGACGCTGTACCGCACCTCGGGTGACTCCCCGATCGTCAACGCGCTCATCGACGCCGCCGAGGCAGGCAAGCAGGTCGTGGCGCTGGTGGAGATCAAGGCCCGCTTCGACGAGCAGGCCAACATCAAGTGGGCCCGGCAACTCGAGCAGGCGGGAGTGCACGTCGTCTACGGACTCGTGGGACTCAAGACGCACTGCAAGACGTGTCTCGTGGTGCGGCGTGAGGGCTCGACGATCAAGCGCTACTGCCACATCGGCACCGGCAACTACAACCCGAAGACCGCGCGGTTGTACGAGGACGTGGGCCTGCTGACGGCCGCCCCCGACATCGGCGCGGACCTGACCGACCTGTTCAACACGCTGACCGGATACTCACGCAAGAAGGAGTACCGGAACATCCTCGTTGCCCCGCAGGGCATCCGGGCGGGCATCATCGAGCGAATCCACCGCGAGATCGAACTGTTCCGCGCGGGCGACGATCGTGCCCGCGTGCAGCTGAAGGCCAACGCGCTGGTCGACGAGCAGGTGATCGACGCGCTGTATCGCGCGTCCCAGAACGGGGTTCCGGTCGACGTGGTGGTCCGCGGCATCAGCGCACTGCGCCCGGGGATGGAAGGTGTCAGCGACAACATCAACGTCCGGTCCATCCTCGGTCAATTCCTCGAGCACTCGCGAATCCTGCATTTCGGTGCCCAGAACGAGTATTGGATCGGCAGCGCCGACATGATGCACCGCAATCTCGACCGCCGCGTCGAGGTGATGGTGAACGTACGCGACAAGCGTCTTGCCGGCGAGCTCGGCGACATCTTCGACTCGGCCCTCGACCTCCGCACCCGTTGCTGGGTCCTGCAGACCGACGGTAGCTGGGTGGCCTCACCCGCCGCCGGCGAAGAGGTCCGCGATCACCAGCGGCAGATGATGCGCCGCAATCGTCGTCGGCCGGAGACCATTTCGTGACCGGCCGATCTCGGCGCCCCGTCCCGACGGTGATCACCGATGAGTAAGAACCCGCCGAAGGATGTGTGGGCCGCGGGCGCCGTGGTCTGGCGTCCGGGGACGTCGGGCTCGACGGCGACGGAGGACGTGGAGATCGCCGTCGTCCACCGGCCGCGCTACGACGACTGGACGATCCCGAAGGGCAAGGGTGAATCGGGCGAGACCCTCGTCGACACCGCGGTTCGCGAGATCGCCGAGGAGACCGGACAACACGTCGTCCTCGGACGGCACCTGGGCGATGTCCACTACGACGTCGAGGCAGGTCGCAAACACGTGCGCTACTGGTCGGCGCGCGGTGGCGACGCTGCGTTCACCCCGGACGACGAGGTCGACGAATTGCGCTGGCTCACGGTCGAGAAGGCGCGCGAGACACTGAGCCACGAGTTGGATCGCGAGATCCTGAGCGAGTTCACGCGGCTGCCGGCCGATCTGCACACCCTGTTGTTGGTGCGCCACGCCAAGGCCGGTCGGCGCTCTCAGTACAAGGGCGACGACCGCCTCCGTCCGCTCGACGCGCTCGGACGCACGCAGTCGGCGGCGCTCGTCCCCCTTCTGCTGGCCTTCGGCGCCCGTCGGGTTCACGCCGCGGATCGGGTGCGCTGCGAGCAGACGCTCGAGCCGCTGCGGGACCGCCTCGAGGTCGAGGCGCGGAGCGAGCCGGATCTCTCCGAAGAGGTCTACCGCGCGGATCCGGCGGCGGCACAACGCCGGATCCGGGAGCTGGCGTCCGAGATGCCGGACACCCTGGCGGTGTGCAGCCAGGGCAAGGTGATCCCGCCGCTCATGGAATGGTGGGCCGAGCAGGACGGGATCACGCTGCCGAAGGCGTCGAACCGCAAGGGCAGCGTATGGGTCTGCTCTCTTTTCGACGGCCGGCTCGTGGCGGCCGATCACATCGCGAGTCCACTGCCCCCGGGCTGAGCACCCCCGGACACAGATCAACCCCTGGCGGGGAAGTCACCAGGGGTTGATCTGAGAGGTTTGCCCTACCGGGCCGGTTTTCAGCGACGCGTCGACTTCTTGGCCGGAGCCTTCTTGGCCGCAGTCTTCTTGGCCGGAGCCTTCTTTGCCGCGGTCTTCTTCGCCGGCGCAGCCTTCTTGGCCGCGGTGGTCTTCTTCGCCGCGGTCGTCGTCTTCTTTGCTGCGGTCGTCTTCTTCGCCGGCGCAGCCTTCTTGGCCGCGGTGGTCTTCTTCGCTGCCGTGGTCTTGGCCGGCGCCTTCTTGGCCGCGGTCTTCTTGGCCGGGGTGGCCTTCTTTGCCGCGGTCTTCTTCGCCGGGGCCGCCTTCTTGGCCGCCGTGGTGGTGGTGCCGCTGCCGCGCTTCACAGCCGGACCGCTGGCGGCAAGCTTCTGCTTGCCGGCCACGACGGCCTTGAACTGAGCGCCCGGACGGAACGCGGGAACCGAAGTAGCACGGACCTTCACGGTCTCGCCCGTGCGCGGGTTGCGAGCCACGCGCGGCGCGCGCTTCCGCTTCTCGAAAACACCGAAGCCGGTGATCGTCACGCTCTCGCCCTTGTGGACCGCGCGAACGATCGTGTCGACGACGAGCTCGACGGCTTCAGTCGCAGTCTTGCGATCCGCGTCGAGCTTCTTGGTCAGCTCATCGATGAGCTCCGCCTTGTTCATGAGTACCTCCGCAAGCTGATCTGACCGATTTTCGGCCAGCTACCAACACACGGTAAACGTCGAATTTGAAAACGTCCATCTTCCACGCCAATTAAGACGCCGTGTTGCGAAATCGCATGTCAGCTCACAAGGTCTCCGCTTCGGCGGGACCCGGCCGTTCGCGCGGCCGACAAGGGTCTCCGGTCAGTCCGCGAGAGTCCTCGGTTTGAACGACGGGCGCTTCGATTCGTACTCGGAAATCGCGTCTACCTGGCGCAACGTCAATCCGATGTCGTCGAGACCCTCCATCAGGCGCCACCGCGTGTAGTCATCAATTGCCAACGGCACCACGAGGTCTCCGGCGGTGACGGTCTTATCGACAAGGCTCACCGTGATTTCCATCCCGGGACTCTCTTCGAGTCGCTTCCACAGCAATTCGACGTCGGACTGCTCGACCTGGGCAGCGACGAGCCCGGCCTTACCGGCGTTCCCGCGGAAGATGTCGGCGAAACGAGACGAGATCACCACGCGGAACCCGAAATCGGACAGCGCCCACACCGCGTGCTCGCGCGAGGAACCGGTGCCGAAGTCCGGACCGGCGACGAGCACCGAGCCGTTGCTCCACGGCTCGTTGTTGAGGATGAAGTCCGGATCGGTGCGCCACCCGGCGAACAGACCGTCCTCAAAGCCCGTGCGGGTCAAGCGCTTCAGGTACTCGGCCGGGATGATCTGGTCGGTGTCGACGTTGCTGCGGCGCAGCGGGACGCCAATGCCCGTGTGTTCGGTGAACGGCTGCATTTTTCAAAGCCCCTGTTCGGAAGTTGTCTGGAATGTGGTCTGGGGGTTACTCAACCGAGATCGGCCGGAGCGGACAGCGTCCCGCGGATCGCGGTCGCGGCCGCGACAGCCGGGGACACCAGGTGGGTCCGTCCGCCCTTGCCCTGCCGCCCTTCGAAATTGCGGTTCGACGTCGACGCGCAACGCTCGCCGGGCGCGAGCTGATCCGGGTTCATTCCCAGACACATCGAGCAACCGGCCTGACGCCACTCGGCGCCGGCGTTCAGGAAGATCTCCCCGAGACCCTCTTCCTCGGCCTGGGCGCGGACCCGCATCGAGCCGGGCACGATGAGCATCCGCATGCCGTCGGCGAGCTTGCGCCCCTTGAGCACGTCGGCGACCGCGCGCAGATCCTCGATGCGACCGTTGGTGCACGATCCGACGAAGACGGTGTCGACCTTGATGTCACGCAACGGCGTACCGGGTTTCAGGTCCATGTACTCGAGCGCCTTCGCAGCGGCGCTCGACGCGACCTCGTCACCGAACTCTGCGGGGTTCGGAACGGTCGATCCCAGCGGGGCGCCCTGGCCCGGGTTGGTTCCCCAGGTGACGAACGGGGTCAGCTCGGTGGCGTCGATGTGGACCTCGGCGTCGAAGACGGCGTCGTCGTCGGTGCGCAGGCTGTCCCAGTAGGCAACAGCCGCATCCCATTCGGCACCCTTCGGGGCGTGCGGACGACCCTTGAGGAACTCGTAGGTGATCTCGTCGGGGGCGATCATCCCGGCGCGGGCGCCGGCCTCGATCGACATGTTGCACACGGTCATCCGGGCTTCCATCGACAGCTTGCGGATCGCCTCGCCGCGGTACTCGAGGACGTATCCCTGCCCACCGCCGGTGCCGATCCTGGCGATGATCGCCAGGATGAGGTCCTTGGCCGTGACGCCGGGCGGCAGCTCGCCGTCGACGTTGATCGCCATCGTCTTGAACGGACGCAGCGAAAGCGTCTGCGTGGCGAGGACGTGCTCCACCTCACTGGTGCCGATACCCATCGCGATCGATCCGAAGGCGCCGTGGGTGGCCGTGTGGCTGTCACCGCACACCACGGTCATGCCGGGCTGCGTCAGACCCAGCTGCGGGCCGACGACATGCACGATGCCCTGCTCGACATCACCCATCGGGTGTAGCCGGACACCGAACTCCTCGCAGTTCTTGCGGAGGGTGTCGACCTGGGTGCGCGACACCGGGTCGGCGATCGGCTTGTCGATGTCGATCGTCGGGACGTTGTGGTCCTCGGTCGCGATCGTCAGGTCGAGACGCCGCACGGGACGTCCCGCCAACCGGAGGCCGTCGAAGGCCTGCGGACTGGTGACCTCGTGCACGAGATGGAGGTCGATGTAGATCAGGTCCGGGTTCCTGGTTCCGGACGCATCTGCTTCACCGGGCACGACAACGTGGTCGCGCCAGACCTTCTCGGCAAGAGTAAGCGGCTGGGCTGGGCTGTTGCTCATGGCTGCACTCGATATCTTCTCGGGTTCGGCGGACGGTGCACGCCCATCTCGCGATGAAACGTGCATCTCACTATTTGGACAGCTAGTATCGTCCTATGGGAAAGGATAGCGCATCCGGAGTCAGCAGCGGAATCGGCGTACTCGACAAATCCGTGGCTGTGCTCCATGCCATCGCGGAGGCCCCGTGCAACCTCTCGGAGTTGTGCGAGCGGACCGGGCTCCCGCGCGCCACGGCCCACCGTCTGGCGGTGGGTCTCGAGACCCACCGCTTCCTCGCCCGCGACATCAGCGGCCGTTGGCAGCCGGGGCCGGCCCTCGGCGAACTCGCCGCATCCGCCCACGATCCCGTGACCGAGTCGGCCCTGATGGTCCTTCCCCGGCTCCGCGACATCACCGGCGAATCGGTACAGGTCTATCGCCGCGAAGGCGCCGAGCGCGTGTGCGTGGCGGCGATGGAACCGCCGACCGGACTCCGCGACACCGTGCCCGTCGGAACGCGCTTCCCGATGACCGCCGGCTCCGCGGCCAAGGTCCTACTCGCCTGGGCCGAACCCGCGACGCAGCGTGCACTGCTGCACGACAGCGTCTTCGGTGAACGAACACTGCACGAGATCCGACGCCGCGGCTGGGCCCAGAGTGCCGGCGAACGTGCCGCGGGCGTGGCGAGCGTCTCGGCGCCCGTGCGCGACGGCAACGGCGACGTCGTCGCGGCGATCTCGGTGTCCGGCCCGATCGACCGCATGGGCCGACGGCCCGGCGCCCGGTGGGCCGCCGATCTCCTCGCCGCCGCAGACGCGATCCACAAGCGCCTGCAGACCTCCCGCGCCTGAGTCACCTTCACAGCCGCTCCCGATAGTGACCGTTCCGTGTGACGGGCCCGTCGGATAGCTTCGTCACATGGGAGTCAACCAACGCAACCAGATCGTCATGTCCGACGCCGAGATCGAGGACTTCGTCACGCGCAGCCGCACGGCCACCCTCGCGACCACGGGCCCCGACGGCGGCATCCACCTCGTCGCCATGTGGTACGGCGTCATCGACGGCGAGATCTGGTTCGAGACGAAGTCCAAGTCGCAGAAGGCGGTCAACCTCCGCCGCAACAACCGGTGCACGGTGATGATCGAGGACGGCGACACCTACGACACGTTGCGCGGCGTCAGCTTCGAGGGAACCGCCGAGATCCTCGACGACCCCGACTCCTGCCTGAAGATAGGGATCAGCGTCTGGGAGCGCTACACAGCCCCTTACACCGAGGAGTCGCGTCCCTTCGTCGAGCAGATGATGCACAAGCGCGTGGCCGTCCGCCTGGTGCCCTCACGCGTCCGCTCGTGGGATCACCGCAAGCTCGGCATCCCGGAGATGCCGGCGTCGGGAAGCACCGCGCAGTACCTGTAACCCAATCCCCGCACTCACGGACTCGCCCGTCTCGCGATCACCACATCGCGATACGGGCGAGTTGCTCTGTCGCACAGAGAAAAGCACCCTCCCCCTGCTGGACAGAGGGAGGGTGCTTCTGTAGCCCCGACGGGATTCGAACCCGCGCTACCGCCTTGAGAGGGCGGCGTCCTAGGCCGCTAGACGACGGGGCCCTGGAACTTTCCGGCGAACCAGACCCTAGCACGGGTCCGGCCGCACTCACCTTGCAGTGAAAAACTCCCCCCTCCTGCCTGAGCAGGAAGAGGGAGCTTCTGTAGCCCCGACGGGATTCGAACCCGCGCTACCGCCTTGAGAGGGCGGCGTCCTAGGCCGCTAGACGACGGGGCCAAGGAACTTCCAGCGATCGGACCTCGCGGTCTCGATCTTCTTCAGTTCGCTGGGGTACCAGGACTCGAACCTAGAATGGCTGAACCAGAATCAGCTGTGTTGCCAATTACACCATACCCCATGGACTTCCCTTTTCCCTGAGGAAAAGTGCCGAGGAAGACAATAGCAAAGGGTTACCGGAAGTCCACAAACGCGCAGTTCAGAGGGCTATTTCCCGGCGATCTCCCGGGCTGCGGCGAGACGCGCGAGGGTCTTGTCGCGACCCAGGATCTCCATCGACTCGAAGAGCGGCGGACTCACCTGCGAACCGGTGACGGCGACACGCACCGGACCGAACGCCTTGCGCGGTTTGAGCTCCATACCGTCCACCAGAGCCGCGTTGAGCGCGTCCTGCAGCTCCGGGGTGGTCCAGGACGCCAGCGGCTCGACAGCGGCGATCGTGGCGTCGAGAACGGCCACCGCATCGGCGCCCAGATTCTTGCTCGCGGCCTTCTCGTCGATGGTGAAGTCGTCGTCGGAGACGTAGACGAACTTGATGAGGTCCCAGGCGTCGCCGAGGACCTGGATGCGCGTCTGGACGAGTTCGGCGAGTGCGGCGAAACTCACATCGTCGACCGGCTCCGACAGGTGGCCGTGACCGACCAGGAACTCCTTGAGGCGCGCGGTGAAGTCACCGAGTTCGAGCCGGCGGATGTGTTCGGCGTTGATCGCGTCGGCCTTCTTCTGGTCGAAGCGCGCCGGATTCGAATTGACCTGTCGCACATCGAAAGCCGCGATCATCTCGTCAAGCGAGAAGACGTCGTTGTCGCTGGAGAAACCCCACCCGAGCAAGGCCAGGTAGTTGAGCAGCCCCTCGGGGATGAATCCGCGGTCGCGGTGATGGAAGAGGTTCGACTGGGGGTCGCGCTTGGACAGCTTCTTGTTGCCCTCGCCCATCACGAACGGGAGATGGGCGAACTTCGGCACGAAGTCGGCGACACCGATACGGATGAGCGCCTCGTACAGCGCGAGCTGACGCGGCGTCGAGGAGAGAAGATCCTCACCGCGCAGAACGTGGGTGATCTTCATCATGGCGTCGTCGACCGGGTTGACCAACGTGTACAGCGGGTCCCCCGATGCGCGGGTCAGCGCGAAGTCCGGAACGGTGCCGGCCTTGATCGTCGTCGTACCGCGGACCAGGTCGTCCCAGGAGAGGTCGATGTCCGGCATACGCAGGCGCACAACCGGTTTGCGACCCTCGGCGCGGTAGGCCTCCCGCTGCTCGTCGGTGAGGTCGCGGTCGAAGTTGTCGTAGCCGAGCTTGGGGTCGCGTCCGGCCGCCTTGTGCCGCGCCTCGACCTCCTCGGGGGTGGAGAAGGCCTCGTAGGCCTCCCCCGCCTCGAGCAGGCGCGCGACGACGTCGGCATGGATGTCACGACGCTCCGACTGACGGTAGGGACCGTAGGGGCCACCGACCTCGGGCCCCTCGTCCCAGTCCATCCCGAGCCAGCGCAGCGCGTCGAGGATCGCCTGGTACGACTCCTCGCTGTCGCGCGAGGCGTCGGTGTCCTCGATGCGGAACACGAAGGTTCCGCCGTCGTGACGCGCCTGGGCGAAGTTGAACAGCGCGGTCCGCACGAGTCCCACATGGGGTGTACCGGTCGGGGACGGACAGAATCGGACTCGTACGGCTTCACTACTGGTCATGACCCTCAGGGTATCGAAACCGCCTCAGGCGCTGACCGGCGCGTTCAGTCCCGGAACCGCCCGCAGAAGTCGACGAGCACGCGGTTCACCTCGGCCGGTTGTTCGAGATAGCCGAAATGCCCGGCACGTTCGATCTGCACGTACTCCGCGCCCGGAATCGCCTCGGCCACCTCGCGAGCCAGCTTCGGCGGCAATGTGCGGTCGTCGGCGAAACCGACGACGAGCGTCGGGCGGGTGATGTTGCGGTACGCCGAGAGCCGGTCGGACTCCTTGTGGTGGAGTTCGAGCTGCGCACGCACTCCCGGGGTGATCGTCTGCGGCGAGAACCCGATGATGTCGAGCCAGTCACGGGCCGAGCGGTCGTCGTCGAGGGTGTGCGGAGACAGGTTGAGATGAGCCGTGATGGCGGCCTCGTACTCCGGCGGCAGCTTGATCTTGTTGTCGTAGAGCGCGCGCTCGCCGGCCGAGATCGCTTCCTGCAGCGGGGTGTTGCGCCCGTAGGTGGCGATGAGGACAGCGGCCTTGACGACGTCGGGCCGGGCCAGTGCGAGTTCCTGGGTGATCCGGGCGCCCAGCGAGGTCCCCACGACGATGGCCGGACCGCGGTCCAGATACTCGATGAGCGCGGCCGTGTCGGCGACCATGTCGTCGAGGCTGAAACCCTCCGCACACTCCGACGACGGGGCGATGCCGCGGTTGTCGAAGGTGACGACGGTGTAGCCCGCCTTCACCAGCGCCGGTTCCTGATTGGCCTTCCACACGCGACCGGGACTTCCGGTCCCCATCACCATCACGACGAGCGGGCCGCTCCCGGCCACGCTGTAGGAGATGTCGATGCCGTTGACGCGTGCCGTGCTGGGAGCTGTCATGCCTTGTCCACCACCGGATTGGAGAGCGTGCCGATTCCGTTGACGGTCACCGAGACCCGCTGTCCGGCGACCATGGGTCCCACTCCTTCGGGCGTGCCCGTGAGGATCACGTCACCGGGGAGCAGGGTCATGATCCGCGTGATCCACTCGACGATCTCACCGATGTCGTGCAGCATCAACGACGTCCGTGTGCGCTGCTTGACCTCGCCGTCGAGCTCGGTGACGAGTTCGACGTCGGACGGATCGAAGGACGTCTCGATCCAGGGACCGAGCGGGCAGAAGGTGTCGTAGCTCTTGCCCCGCGTCCACTGACCGTCGGCCTTCTGCTGATCGCGGGCGGTCACGTCGTTGGCGATCGTGTAACCCAGGATGACGTCCTTGGCCTGGCCGGCCTTGACGTCCTTGCAGGGACGTCCGATGACGACGGCGAGTTCACCTTCGTAGTCCACACGTTCCGACGACGGCGGGCGCACGATCGGGACCTCGGGACCGATGATCGAGGTGTTCGGCTTGATGAAGATCACCGGGTCGGCCGGTGCCTCACCACCCATCTCGGCCGCATGTGCGGCGTAGTTCTTGCCAATGCAGATCACCTTGCTGGCCAGGATCGGAGCCAGCACACGGACGTCGGCCAGTTTCCAGGAACGACCGGTGAACGTCGGGGTGCCGAACGGATGCTCGGCGATCTCCTTGGCGACAGCGTCGTCGCCCTCCCCTTCGACGGACACGAAGGCCACTCCGTCGGGACTCGCAATTCGACCTAAGCGCATGTCCAGACCCTATCGCACCGACTGATCCCATCGGTTGAGAGCCGAGTTGGCGAACCACCTCGCCGTTCTTACAATGTGAACCTCAAGTCCCATAGTATGAGATAGTAGAGAGCGGGGTGAGTTCGGATGGATGACATCGGCATCATTTCCAACACCAGGAGATGGGTCATCCTCGGATGCTCACTGCTCGCCGCGCTGACGACCACCTGCGTCGTGAGCGGCGTCGCGTATCTGATACCCGCGCTGCACACCGATGCGGAGCTGACCCTCACCGCGGCGTCGACGCTCGCCGCCGTCCCCACCATCGGCCTCACGATGGCCACATTCCTGTGGGGAATTCTGCTGGACCGTTACGGCGAACGCCGGATTCTGCTGATCTCCCTGTCGATCTCGCTGGTCGGCGCCACCGGCGCGGCCGTTGCTGCGGCCACGGATGCGTCGTATGCCCTTGTGGGAGCCGCTCTCCTGGTGGGCGGCATCGGTTCCGGCGCCGCCAACGGCGCCAGCGGCCGAATCGTGGTGGGCTGGTTCCCCGCCCATCAGCGTGGCACCGCGATGGGGATTCGGCAGATGGCGCAACCTCTGGGTATCGGGGTGTGCGCGTTGACCATGCCGGTTGTCGCCGCCACCCACGGACCCGCTGCGGCACTGGCCATCCCGGCCGTGATCACCGCCGTCGGCTTGCTGGCGGTGCTGATCGGCATCAGCGACCCGTCGCGCCGGGCGACACCCAGCGGCCACGACGATGCTCCGGCGATCACTCGAAACCCCTACCGGGGCAATTCGTTCCTCGCCCGGGTTCACACCGTCAGCATGCTGCTCGTCGTACCGCAGTCGATGATGTGGACCTTCGTACCCACGTGGCTGATCGTGGCGCACGACTGGTCGCCGGCCGGCGCCGGCATCCTGATCACCGTGACACAGGTGGTCGGCGCGCTCGGCCGGATCGCCGCGGGTCGATGGTCGGACGCCTGGCTCTCCCGGATGCGCCCGATCCGGATCATCGCGGTCGCCGGCATCGCATCGATGTGCGCTCTCGCAGTGGCGGATTGGTTCGACAGCCCCGTGGCCCCCGCACTGATGGCCGTGGCGAGCGTGATCTCGGTGGCCGACAACGGCTTGGCGTTTACCGCCATCGCCGAGTTCGCCGGGCCCGACTGGAGCGGACGCGGACTCGCGGTGCAGAACACGGGCCAGTACCTGGTCACCGCCGCGACGACGCCCGTGCTGGGCGCACTGATCGCAGCGGTCGGTTTCCCGGCGGCGTTCGCGGTCACCGCGCTCGCACCGCTGGTCGCCACTCCCCTGGTCCCGCGCGACGCACAGCGCCTCGTCGAGGAGCCCGTGAGAGTTTGACCTGACCGCGACCTCAGACCTCAGCACATACGGATCAACCCACCACCCGATCGCCGGGTGGTGGGTTGATGCGTTGGTGCTGGTTCGCGGAACCTCAGGAGAGGCGTTCGCGGATGCGCTTGCCGACCTCGCTGGTGACAACCGGTCCGCTGCGCTCGGCGAGGTCGTCGGCGACAGCCTTCTCGATCCGGGCCGCGGCGTCGTTCTCGCCGAGGTGCTGGAGCAGCAGTGCCGTCGACAGGATGGCAGCGGTCGGATCGGCCTTGCCCTGGCCGGCGATGTCCGGTGCCGAACCGTGAACCGGCTCGAACATCGACGGATTCGCGCCGGTGGCATCGATGTTGCCCGACGCCGCGAGTCCGATGCCGCCACTGACGGCAGCCGCGATGTCGGTGATGATGTCGCCGAACAGGTTGTCGGTGACGATCACGTCGAAGCGGCCCGGATCGGTGACCATGTAGATGGTCGCCGCGTCCACGTGGCAGTAGTCAGTGGTGACGTCGGGGAACTCGGCACCGATTTCCTCGACCGCGCGGCTCCACAACGATCCGGCGAAGCCGAGCACGTTGGTCTTGTGGACCAGCGTCAGCTTCTTACGACGCTGCTGCGCCCGCCCGAAGGCGTTGCGCACCACGCGTTCCACGCCGAAGCGGGTGTTGACGCTGACCTCGGTCGCGACCTCGTGGGGGGTGCCGACGCGGATCGCACCGCCGTTGCCGGTGTACGGACCCTCGGTGCCCTCGCGGACGACGACGAAATCGATCTCGGGGTCGCCCGCCAGCGGCGAGGTGACACCCGGGTACCGGCGCGACGGACGCAGGTTCACGTGGTGATCGAGGGCGAAACGCATGGTGAGCAGCAAACCGCGCTCGAGGATGCCCGGCGGCACCGACGGATCGCCGATGGCGCCCAACAGGATTGCGTCGTGGCTGCGCAGCGACTCGAGGTCGTCCTCGGTGAGGAGTTCGCCGTTGCGGTGGTAGCGGCGAGCACCGAGATCGAACTCGGTGGTGCTCACCGACGGAACGACGGTCTCGAGGACGCCGAGTGCCTCCCCGATGACCTCGGGACCGATGCCGTCGCCGGCGATGATTGCGAGTTTCACGAGAGGTCCACCTGCTCGATCAGAGTGGCGCCCACGGCCGAGCCGATCGCCTCGACGACGTCGTCGGCGAGCACGCTGCTGATGCGCAGCATCATGGTCGCGCCGCCGCCCTCGGCGTCCTGGGACAGACCAGCGGCGAGGATGTCGACCCCGGCATCGCCGAGCAGGGTGCCGATCTTGCCGAGCGAGCCCGGACGATCCGCGTAGCTGACGACCAGGTTGTGGCCCTCGGCGCGGAGGTCGAAGTTGCGACCGTTGATGTTGACGATCTTCTCGACCAGGCGCGGCTCGGTGAGCGCGCCGGAGACGTTGTGAACCGAACCATCGGCGAAGACGGCCTTCACGTCGACGACGCTGCGGTGGTTGGGGCTATCCGGAGCGGTGGTCACCTCGCAGGTGACGCCGCGACTCTCGGCGACGGCCGGAGCGTTGACGAAGGTGACCGGCTCGTCGAGGACGGCCGAGAACAGACCGCGCAGCGCGGAGAGTCCGAGGACGTCGACGCTCTTGGCGGCCAGCTCACCGCGGACGTCGACGACCAGCGAGGTCGGCGGCTCCTTGCTGATGGCGCCGACGAGGACACCGGCCTTGCGGGCGACCTCGAGCCACGGGGCGACCTCTTCGTCGACCGCGCCGCCGGTGATGTTGACGGCGTCGGGCACGAAGTGACCGGCCAGGGCGAGGCGGACGCTCTTGGCGACGTCGGTGCCGGCACGGTCCTGGGCCTCGCTGGTGGAGGCGCCGAGGTGCGGGGTCACGACGACCTGCGGGAGGTCGAACAGCGGCGAGTCGGTGCAGGGCTCGGTCGCGAAGACGTCGAGGCCGGCGGCGCGGACCTGGCCGGAGTTGATGGCGTCGGCCAGTGCCTGCTCGTCGATCAGACCACCGCGGGCGGCGTTGACGATGACGACGCCCTTCTTGGTGCGGGCGAGCTGCTCGGCGCCGATGAGACCGAGGGTCTCGGGCGTCTTGGGCAGGTGCACGGTGATGAAGTCGGCGCGCTCGAGGAGCTCGTCGAGGCTGACCAGTTCGATACCGAGCTGGGCGGCACGGGCCGGCGAGACGTAGGGGTCGTACGCGATGATGTGGGTCTCGAAGGCGGCCAGACGTGCGGCGACCAGCTGACCGATGCGGCCGAGGCCGACGACGCCGACGGTCTTGTCGAAGATCTCGACGCCGTTGAAAGCCGAACGCTTCCACGTCTTCTCACGCAGGGTGGCGTCGGCGGCCGGGATCTGGCGCGACGCCGACATCAGCAGCGCGATGGCGTGCTCGGCGGCGGTGTGGATGTTGGAGGTGGGCGCGTTGACGACCATGACGCCGCGTTCGGTGGCGGCGGGGACGTCGACGTTGTCGAGACCGACACCGGCGCGCGCGATGATCTTCAGCTTCTTGCCGGCGTCGAGGACCTCGGCGTCGACAGTCGTCGCGGAACGCACGAGGATGGCGTCGGCGTCGACGACGGCCTCGAGCAGCTTGGGACGGTCCGGGCCGTCGACCCAGCGCACCTCGACACCGTCACCGAGTGCTTCCACGGTGGACGGCGCCAGCTTGTCGGCGATGAGTACGACCGGGCGGCCAGCAGAGCTCACAGTCTTTTCTCCAGGTTCGGGGCAGGTGCGATTTCTCACCTTTGGCGGGACGGAGCGTCGAGGACTCTCCGTGTCACAGCTTAAAGGTCTGGTAGATGGCCCCGAACAGGCGGTCTACCCTGGAAGTGACGCCGTGTCCGCGCGGCTGGGTAGAGTGTGACGGGGGTTACGGCGCGCTGCGGCAAGCATCACGGAAGGGTTGCAAACCGACCGCGGGTCGATCCCACGCAGGAGCGAACGCCGGAGAGTCCCGGTACGGTGTGTTTTGACCGCCTGCCGCGACCAGTTCCGGCAGGCGTTTCGGCGCATTGCGAATCAGAAGTGGAGAGCGGATGACGAAGAAGCTGACGGCACTGTTGGCGGTTTTGGCTGCGACGGTGCTCGCCGGCTGGGGAGCGGGTGTCGCGGTCGCGGCCCCGGCGAAGATCTTCCTCGGGGGCGGCTCTGGAATTCTTGTCCTCAAGGGTGGAAACTCCGCTGCAGCCTGCACCCTGACGACGATCGGCCGCTCCAAGACCGGCAAGCTCATCGGCATCACCGCGGGACACTGCGGTAACCCCGGCCAGAAGGTCTACTCGGAGACCTTCCAGGACCGCGGGCAGGCCGGCACCATCACCCATTCGTTCTCCGACCTCGACATGGCGATCATCCAGATGGACGCCTCGAAGGTCGTGCCGCTGCGCACCGTCCGCGGCGTGACGATCCGCTCGGTCGATCCCCGCCCCATCGGCTTCCCCACCATCGCGTGCAAGGAAGGTCGCACCACCGGCAACACCTGTGGCATCGCCTGGTTCTCCGAGGGTGACGTCCATCTGAGCCAGCTGTGCGTGATCGAAGGCGACTCCGGCAGCCCCGTCGTCGTCGGTGACCGCCTCGTCGGCATGGTGAACGCCTACTACTTCCTCGGCTGCTTCGGTCCGGAGACCGGCACCAACATCAAGCCGATCCTGAACCGGGTGGCCTCGGTCCCCGAGTACAAGGGATTCACGATCGCCTGATCGAACTTCCCCTCGCGACGCCCCGGGTTCACACCCGGGGCGTTGTGCATTTCCGGGACATCTTCTGCCCCGCCGCACCTCTCGTGATCCCACCCTTTTGCGCTCCGACGACGGCGGGCCCGCACCTCGAAAGGTGCGGGCCCGCGGTCAGAGCAGAGAGAGTCAGGCGGTCTCGGTGATCGGACGATCAACCCAGCTCATCAGGTCACGCAGCTTCTTGCCGGTGACCTCGATCGGGTGCTCGGCGTTCTGCTTGCGCAGGCCCTCGAGCTCCTTGTTGCCGCCCTCGACGTTGGCGACGAGGCGCTTGACGAAGGTGCCGTCCTGGATGTCCTTCAGGATGGCGCGCATGCGCTCCTTGGTGTCGGCGTCGATGACGCGCGGGCCCGAGATGTAGCCACCGAACTCGGCGGTGTCGGACACCGAATAGTTCATGCGGGCGATGCCGCCCTCGTACATGAGGTCGACGATGAGCTTCAGCTCGTGCAGCACCTCGAAGTAGGCCATCTCCGGTGCGTAACCGGCCTCGACCATGACCTCGAAGCCGGCCTTGACCAGCTCCTCGGTGCCACCGCACAGCACGGCCTGCTCACCGAAGAGGTCGGTCTCGGTCTCTTCCTTGAAGGTGGTCTTGATGATTCCGGCGCGGCCACCGCCGATTGCGCTGGCGTAGCTGAGAGCGAGAGCCTGGCCCTCACCCTTCGGGTCCTGCGCGACGGCGATGAGCGCGGGCACACCCTTGCCGTCGACGAACTGACGACGGACGAGGTGGCCGGGGCCCTTCGGGGCGACCATGGCGACGGTGACGTTCTCCGGAGCCTTGATCAGGCCGAAGTGGATGTTCAGGCCGTGACCGAAGAACAGCGCGTCGCCGTCCTTCAGGTTCGGCTCGATGTCCTCGGTGAAGATCTGTGCCTGCGAGGTGTCGGGTGCGAGGACCATGATGACGTCGGCCCAGGCGGCAGCCTCGGAAGCGGTCAGGACCTTCAGGCCCTGCTCCTCGGCCTTGGCCTTGGACTTGGAACCCTCACGCAGGCCGATGACGACGTCGACGCCCGAGTCACGCAGCGACAGCGAATGCGCATGGCCCTGGCTGCCGTAGCCGATCACCGCGACCTTGCGACCCTGGATGATCGACAGATCCGCGTCGTCGTCGTAGAACAGTTCGATGGCCACTTTGTTTCCCTTCGATTTGTGGCGCCCCTCGCGATTTTCTCTCTCGCCGAGGGACTTTTAAATTTCTCGCCGCTGTTTCCAGCGGAGTGTATAGGTCAGCGGTTGGCCGACATGCTCTTCGGTCCGCGTCCGAGCGCAACGGCGCCGGACTGGGCGATCTCACGGATGCCGTAAGGATCGAGCATCCGCAGCAAAGCCTCGAGCTTCTCCGACGTACCGGTGGCCTCGATGGTGAGCGACTCCGGCGACACGTCGATGACCTTGGCGCGGAACAGGTTCACCACTTCGATGACCTCGGTGCGCACGGTCGAGTCCGAACGGACCTTGACCATCATCAATTCGCGGGACACGGAGTTGGCCGGGTCCTGCTCGACGATCTTGATCACGTTCACCAGCTTGTTCAGCTGCTTGGTGACCTGCTCGAGTGGGAAGTCCTCGACGGAGACCATGATGGTCATCCGCGAGATCCCCTTGAGCTCGGTCGGTCCGACGGCCAGCGACTCGATGTTGAACCCGCGACGCGAGAACAATCCGGAGACGCGGGCCAGGACGCCCGGCCGGTCCTCGACCAGGACGCTGAGGGTGTGGGTGGTGCTCACTTCTGGTCCTTCTCTGCTGCGCGGTCGGCCGGAGCGTTGTCGACCTGCTGGTCGACGGTCCCGCGGGGGGCGTTCATCGTCTCGTGGATCTCGACCGGGTCCGACGCCGACTCGTCGTCGTCGAACAGCGGCCGGATGTTGCGGGCCGCCATGATCTCGTCGTTGCCGGTGCCCGCGGCGACCATCGGCCACACCTGGGCGTCCTTGCCGACGATGAAGTCGATGACGACCGGGCGGTCGTTGATCGCCCGTGCCTGCGCGATGACGTCGTCGACGTCCTCCTCACGCTCGACGCGGAAAGCGACGCAGCCCAACGCTTCCGACAGCTTCACGAAGTCCGGGATCATCCGCGAATGTGTCGCCAGGTCGGTGTTGGAGTACCGCTCCTCGTAGAAGAGGGTCTGCCACTGCCGGACCATGCCCAGGTTGCCGTTGTTGATCAGCGCGACCTTGATCGGGATGCCCTCGATCGCGCAGGTGGCCAGTTCCTGGTTTGTCATCTGGAAGCAGCCGTCGCCGTCGATGGCCCACACCTCGGTGTCGGGTGCGGCGGCCTTGGCGCCCATGGCGGCGGGCACCGCGTAGCCCATCGTGCCCAGACCACCGGAGTTGAGCCAGGTGCGCGGCTTCTCGTAGGAGATGAACTGTGCGGCCCACATCTGGTGCTGGCCGACGCCGGCGCAGTAGACCGCGTCGGGTCCGGCGGCCTTGCCCAGCGCCTGGATGACGAACTCCGGCGACATCGAACCGTCGGTCTGACGGTCGTAGCTCAGCGGGTACGTCTTCCGGATGCCGTCGAGGTAGGTCCACCACTCGGACAGGTCCGGTGTGGTGCCGGTGGTCGCCCGCTCGTCGCGCAGCGTCTCGGTCAGCTCGGCGATGACCGCCTTGCAGTCGCCGACGATCGGGACGTCGACCGGACGGTTCTTGCCGATCTCGGCCGGGTCGATGTCGGCGTGGATGACCTTGGCGTCGGGCGCGAAGGAATCGAGCTGTCCGGTCACGCGGTCGTCGAACCGGGCGCCGAGGGTGATCAGCAGATCGCTGCGCTGCAGGGCGCCGACGGCTGCCACGGTGCCGTGCATACCCGGCATGCCCAGGTGCTGGTCGTGGCTGTCGGGGAACGCGCCACGCGCCATCAGGGTCGTGACGACCGGGATGCCGGTCAGTTCGGCGAGCTCGAGCAGCTCCTCGGAGGCGTTGGCCTTGATGACGCCGCCCCCGACGTAGAGGACCGGCGCCTTGGCGGCGTTGATCAGGCGAGCCGCCTCGCGGACCTGCTTGCCGTGCGGCTTGGTGACCGGACGGTAGCCGGGCAGGTCGATCTGCGGCGGCCACGAGAACGTGGTCTGGCTCTGCAGGATGTCCTTCGGGATGTCGACGAGAACCGCACCGGGACGGCCGCTCTCGGCGATGTGGAAGGCCTCGGCGATGGTCTTCGGGATGTCGATGGCGCGGCTGACCAGGAAGTTGTGCTTCGTGATCGGCATGGTGATGCCGGAGATGTCGGCTTCCTGGAAGGCGTCGGTGCCGATCAGCGAGCGGCCGACCTGGCCGGTGATCGCCACGACCGGGACGGAGTCCATCTGCGCGTCGGCCAGCGGGGTCACCAGGTTGGTGGCACCGGGGCCCGAGGTCGCCATCATGACGCCGGCACGACCGGCGACCTGTGCGTAGCCGGTGGCGGCGTGACCGGCACCCTGCTCGTGGCGCACGAGGACGTGGCGAACCTTGGTGGAGTCCAGCAGCGGGTCGTAGACCGGCAGGACCGCGCCGCCGGGGATGCCGAAGACGACCTCGACCCCGAGCTCCTCGAGCGATCGGACCACAGACTGCGCACCGCTGACGCGCTCCGGCGCGACGGTGTGCTGACCTACCGCACGGAGGTTGCCCGCCGCGGGAGACTGCTGACGCAGTCCGGCGTTGCGCGTCGGCTCATTCCGGCCGGCGTCGGTGCGTGCTGTTGGTGCGCTCACTGCACGATCCTCATCTTGTCTGTATTTCGGTGGTGGGGTGATGTGACTACCTGACATGAAAAAACCCCCGACAGCTTCCGCTGTTCGAGGGTGGCGCGTCGATGCCGGTAGGGGTCTGCGAGGTGACCGGTCAGGCGACGCGCCAGCCGATTACTACGAGGATCCCGTTCGTCATCACGTAGATCACGGTAGGACCGTGCGTCGTTCTGAGTCAAACTCCGGACCACGCTGTCCCACATCATGGGAACGCACAGGTGGTGACGGACGTCTCACCGACTACTGCCCGGTAGACCCGACGCCGCGTTCACCGTGGCCGTGTTGGCACAATGGATGTGTGCCGACTGATTCCAGCGACCCCGCCGCCTCGACACCCGACGACTCGGCGGAGATCCCCTATCCCGTGGTCTTCCGCATCAACCGTGTCGCCTACTTCACGGTGCCGATGGTCGCGCTCGTGGTGGTCCTGCTGCTCGGCGCGTCGTACTGGTTCGCCTTCCTCTTCGTCGCCCCGGTGGCTCTGTACATGTGGATCCACCGCCTCCGCACGGTCGTCACCGAGGACGGAGTGCGCGCGGTCGGCGCCCTGTCCACGACCGAACTCCCCTGGTCCGAGATCGCCGGCCTGCAGTTCCCCAAGTGGAGCTCGGTGCGTGCGGTCCGCCCCGACGGTGAGCGGGTCAAGTTGCCCGCCATCGGTTTTCGCGATCTCCCGGTGCTGAACGTGGTCAGCAAGGGCCGCATCCCGGATCCGTTCGAGGCCGCCGCAAACCGCGACAAGTAGGCCCGACCCGTCCCCGGCGGCACAGAATCGTCGCTGCGCGAACGGCTTTGACACCGACACCAGCCGATAGGCTCGTCGGGTGACGTACGCGATGCTCGACGCGAACCAACTCGACGACCTGATCTCCGACGGTCAACTCGGAGCGGCCGCGACCGCGCTGTCCGCACTGCCCGCCGGTGACATCGCCGCGCTCCTCGACCGTCTGTCCCACCAGGCGCGGGGCGTGGCCTTCCGTCTCCTCCCGAAGGATCTCGCCGTCGAGGTCTTCGACGATCTCTCCGCGGGCTCCCAGCGTCGGCTCATCGACGATCTCGGGACGGCCGAGGTGGTGGCGGCGTTCGACCACCTCGACCCCGACGACCGTGCAGAACTCCTCGACGAACTGCCCGCCGGCGTCGCCCGCGCACTCATCCAGCAACTCACCCCCGCCGAACGCGACGTCACCGCCGTCGTGCTCGGCTACCCGCGCGGTTCGGTCGGGCGTCGGATGAGTCCCGAGTTCGTCCACGCCCGACGCGACGAGACCGCGGGTGCCGCACTCACCCGGGTCAAGGACCGCGGCCACGCCGCCGAAACGATCTACACCGTGCCGGTCCTCGACGTCGCGCGGTCCCTGTGCGGCGTCGTCAGCCTCCGCGACCTTCTCCTCGCGGAACCCGACGAACCCATCGCCGACCTGATGAGCAGGCCGATGTTCGCGCACGCCGACGACGACGCCGAGGCCACCGCCCAACGATGCGTCGACCGCGGCATTCTCGCGATGCCGGTCGTCGATCGCGACAACCGGCTGGTCGGCGTCCTCACCATCGACGACGCGGTCGAGGTCGTCGAACAGGCCCGCGACACCGACGAGGCCCGTGCCGGCGCCCGCGAGCCGCTCCGCGAGCCGTACCTCCATGCATCGATCCTGTCGATCACCCGCGCCCGCATCGTGTGGCTGTTCGTCCTCGCGGTGTCGGCGATCCTCACCGTCAACGTCCTGGAGATCTTCGAGGGCACCCTCGAGCAGAAGGTCGCCCTCGCGCTGTTCATCCCACTGCTGACCGGCATCGGCGGCAACACCGGATCGCAGGCCGCGACGACCGTGACTCGTGCCCTTGCGACCGACGACGTCACCACTCGCGACGTCGTCCGGGTCGCCGCCAAGGAGGTCCGGGTCGGGCTGACCATGGGATCGCTGCTCGGCGTCGTCGGGTTCGCCGTCGCCGCACTGGTCTACGGCGTCGACATCGGTGGGGTGATCGGGCTGACGATCGTGTCGATCTGCACGATGGCGGCGACCGTCGGCGGCGTGATGCCGCTCGTCGCGAAATCCATCCGGGTGGACCCCGCCGTCTTCTCCACCCCGTTCATCTCGACGTTCTGCGACGCGACCGGCCTGATCGTCTACTTCTCCATCGCCAAGGCGGTTCTGGGAATCTGAGGTCACCACCGGAGCACCGGGGGCACGTCCGAATCGTTTTGTTTCCGCATGTCACAGCGGAGTAGCCTGGTCTCTCGGCGACTCGCGACGCCCACCCTCAGCGTGCGACGCCGTTCAACCCAGGTCCCGGGACCACACAGCCCGAGTGAGACAAACCCCCGGGATCGCGGTGTTGACGCCAAGAGTCCGACGCGGAGAACGACTTCGGCCCAGCAGCGCCCGAAGCCGTTCGGCGACGCCGACTCTGCCCGACCCGACGATCGATATTGAGGAACCCATGCCAGCCTTGAGGTCACGCACCACCACCGTCGGCCGCGAAGCCGCCGGAGCACGCTCCCTGTGGCGCGCCACCGGTATGACCGACGACGATTTCGGCAAGCCCATCGTGGCGATCGCCAACTCGTACACGCAGTTCGTGCCGGGCCATGTGCACCTCAAGGATGTCGGCGACATCGTCGCCGACGCAGTGCGGGCCGCGGGCGGCGTCCCGCGTGAGTTCCACACCATCGCCGTCGACGACGGCATCGCGATGGGTCACGGCGGCATGCTCTACTCGCTGCCGTCCCGCGAGATCATCGCCGACTCCGTCGAATACATGGTCAACGCCCACACCGCCGACGCGCTGGTGTGCATCTCCAACTGCGACAAGATCACCCCCGGCATGCTCAATGCCGCGATGCGCCTGAACATCCCGACCGTCTTCGTGTCCGGCGGTCCGATGGAGGCCGGCAAGGCAGTCGTCGTCGACGGCGTCGCCCAGGCCCCCACCGACCTGATCACCGCGATCTCCGCCTCCGCGAACAGCGACGTGGACGAGGACGGGCTGAGCGAGGTCGAGCGGTCCGCCTGCCCGACCTGTGGCTCGTGCTCGGGCATGTTCACCGCCAACTCGATGAACTGCCTCACCGAGGCCCTTGGACTCGCCCTGCCGGGCAACGGGTCCACGCTGGCCACCCACGAGGCGCGTCGTGCGCTGTTCGAGCGCGCCGGCAAGGTCGTCATCGACGCCGCGAACCGCTGGTACCGCGAGGACGACGCATCGGTGCTGCCGCGCAGCATCGCGACCCCGACCGCCTTCCGGAACGCGATGGCGCTCGACGTCGCGATGGGCGGCTCGACCAACACCGTGCTGCACATCCTCGCCGCGGCGCAGGAGGGCGAGGTCGCCGACTTCGATCTGTCGACCATCGACGAGATCAGCCGCAACGTTCCCTGCCTGTCGAAGGTCTCCCCCAACTCCGACTACCACATGGAGGATGTCCACCGGGCCGGCGGAATCCCCGCGATCCTCGGGGAGCTCCGCCGTGCCGGACTGCTCGACGACACCACCTCGACCGTGTACAGCCCGACCCTGGCCCAGGCCCTCGACGACTGGGACATCCGCGGCGGCAAGGCGACCGACGAGGCCGTCGAACTGTTCCACGCCGCGCCGGGTGGCGTGCGCACCACGACCCCGTTCTCCACGGCCAACCGCTGGAGTTCGCTCGACACCGACGCCGCCGGCGGCTGTATCCGCGACCTCGAGCACGCGTACACCGTCGAAGGTGGGCTGTGCGTCCTGCGCGGCAACCTCGCTCCCGACGGCGCCGTGCTCAAGACCGCGGGCATCGACGAGGACCTGTGGCACTTCGAGGGTCCGGCCCGCGTGGTCGAGAGCCAGGAAGAGGCCGTTCAGGTCATCCTGTCGAAGACCATCCAGGCCGGCGAGGTGCTCGTCGTCCGCTACGAGGGCCCCGCGGGCGGGCCGGGCATGCAGGAGATGTTGCACCCGACCGCCTTCATGAAGGGCACCGGCATGGGCAAGAAGTGCGCCCTCATCACCGACGGCCGGTTCTCCGGCGGATCGTCGGGTCTGTCGGTCGGCCACATGTCGCCGGAGGCGGCGTCGGGTGGTGCGATCGGACTCGTCGAGGACGGCGATCAGATCCTCATCGACGTCAAGACCCGTCGCCTCGAGGTGCTCGTCGACGACGAGGTGCTCGCCGAGCGCCGCGCGAAGATGGAGGCCTCCGAGCGTCCGTGGCAGCCGAAGGACCGCGAGCGCACCGTCACCACCGCGCTCCGCGCCTACGCGAAGCTCGCGACCTCGGCCGACAAGGGCGCGGTCCGTCAGGTCGACTGACCACTGAACCACAGAGTGCGGGGTGCGTACCGGATGTCGGTACGCACCCCGCACTGTTGTCTGTGCGCGGAGCTCAGTTCAGCGGGTTGGTCCCGTTCGCCAGGATCCACACGGCGACGGCTGCACCGATGCCGACGATCAGCCACACGAACGACCCGACGAAGGGTCGGCGTGCCCAGCCGCGCGGGTAGTCCAGTGAGTACAGGCCCGGCCCGGTGAGGATGACCGCGGCCGCGGTGGCCGCAAGGAACAGCTCGTACTCCGCTCCCTGTGCGGCGGCGAAGAACTCGAAGCCGCCGGCCGCGGAAACCCGGTACGCCGCGGCGACGAGCATCGTGCCGAGGATGGCCGAGGCGCCGATCGGGGTGAGGAGGCCGACGATGACCATGAGCCCGCCGACCGTCTCCGCGAGTGCGCCGACGATGGCGAGGATCTGCGCATAGTCGGCGTTGAATCCGCCGTCGACGAGCATCTGCTCGAAACCGCTGAGGCGCGGCCCGTTCCACAGTCCGAACAGCTTCTGCAGTCCGTGCGCGCCGACGAAACCGCCGAGCGCGATGCGCAGCAGCAACAGGCCGAGGTCGAGGGTGCCGCGTCGGGACTTCGCGAGCGCGTCTTCGAGGTCGTCGTCGGCGACCGATTTGGTTTCGTACTCGTCCTCGGGAGTCCGGTTCCGGCGACGACCGAACAGGCTCCTGCGCTCCGGCTCCTCGTCGAGCAGGGCGGTGTCCGCGGCGCTCGAATCGGCCGGGTTCGCGCTGTAGCGGCCGGCGGTGTCGTCTTCGTCGAGGAAGTCGTAGCGAGCGGCGCCGACCGGCGGCAACGCGGGTTCGGGCCGGGTCGCGGTGTCGTCGGCGGGGATGTCGCCGGCGTCGGAACCGGCTGCCGCGCGACGCTCGAATGCGACGGTCGGTTCGACATCGGGCTCCGACGCGTGCGGGGCTTCCGGCGTGCGGGGAGTTTCCGGGGCCTTCGAGGATTCCGGGACGCGCGGGGGTACGGGGACGGGTGTGGCCGGCGGCTTGTCCGCACTCCCCTTGGTCTGTCGGGTCTCCACGTCGCCGGGGTCGATGTCGTCCAGGTCGTCGACCCGCGCATACGGTGCCGGCCGCCGCGCGTGCCGGTTGTAGAAGTCATCGCGATCGACCTCGGGCCGCGGTGCGGGGGTCGGCGGATGATCCTGGACCGGGATCTGGCCGGTCGGCTCGTCGTAGGGGCTCATCGCGGGCGGGCTCGACGTATCGGGCTCCCTGGCGCTCGGCGTGTCGCGTTCGCTCACAAGCCCGACTCTAGAGGCTCGCGGGGTGCGGTCCCCGCACCCCGGCGGGGTGAGTCGGCACACCATTACTGTGGACGCCATGTGGAAGGGGCGGCCGACAGGCCGAATGCTGGTGGCCGTTCTGGCGGTGATCGCGGTCACCGTGGGCGGCTGCGCGAACTTCACCGAACAGGACCGTCAGCGGGAGGCCGGCGCGTTCAGTCCCAACAACCGTCCGAGCGGTCAGGCCGAGCCGACGCCGCCGCCGGAGACGCCGCGGGACACCCAGCCACCGCCCACCGGTCCGTGCGTCGACCCCGACCCCGCGGTGATCGCGACCTGCCTCGCGTCGACGGGCGGGGTGATGCCCGGTGACGAGCAGGGCGAGGTCACGGTGGTCGCCGAACGCACCACCGGAAAGATCATCACCACCAAGCGTTATGGCCCCGAACGGGTCCTCGGTCAGGCACCCGTCGACGCCTCGGGCGACGGCGGACTCATCGATTTCGCCTTCTCCCCCACCTACTCCCAGGACCGTCTGATATACGCACTGATCACGACGCCGTCGGACAACCGGATCGTGCGGCTGGCCCCCGACGATGTGCCGAAGCCGATCCTGACCGGAATCCCCAAGGGCGCCACCGGGAACATGGGCTCGATGTATTTCCGCACGCCCACCGAACTCGTGGTGGCCACGGGCGACGCCGGGAACCCCGCGGCCGCCGACGACCCGTCGTCGCTGGCCGGAAAGCTGTTGCTGGTGACCTCGTTCACCTCGGGTGTCAGTCCGCGCCCGCGAATCCTGGCCTCCGGCTTCGGATCATCGGTCGCACTGTGCCCCAACGAGTCCTCCGGCACCATCTATGTCGCCGACCAGACGGCGACCGAGGACCGTGTGCAGGTCATCGAAGAGGGCGGCCCCAAGGTCCTGTGGACGTGGCCCGACAAGCCGCAGATCGCCGGATGCGGTGTCGCGGGCGGCAGCATCTTCGTCTCGACGACCCGCACCCAGCGCATCGAGGGCATCCGCGAACCCACCCTCGAGGACCCGACGATCACGCCGCCGGTCGTCGCGCTCGAGAAGCGCTACGGCGCGCTCGGCCGAATGGCGGCCCTGCCCAACGGACTCCTGCAGGTGGCCACGGTCAACAAGCAGGCCGGCAATCCGAAGCCGACCGACGACCGCGTGTTCCGCTTCCTCCCGCAGGGCGGCGGCAACGACCGGACCTGACCGGGCGCCACCGCTCCCTGAGCGCTGATGACCGGCGAACCTCATCTCGACTCGCAGACTTCGATCGAAGTCTGCCGGTGGAGCTGACGTCTGCCGGTCGTCGCTGTCGCTCCTCACGCCTCGCAGCGGAGGTGGCGTCTACGAGCAGGCGGCGAGGACGAGTTCCTTGACGCGCGCCGGGTCGGCCTGTCCGCGGGTGGCCTTCATGACGTCGCCGACGATCTTGCCTGCGGCCTGGACCTTGCCGCCGCGGATCTTCTCGGCGATGTCGGGGTTGGCGGCGAGTGCGTCGTCGACGGCCTTCTGCAGTGCGGAGTCGTCGCGGACGACCTCGAGGCCGCGGTCGGCGACGATCTGCTTCGGCTCGCCCTCACCGTCGAGCACCGCGGTGGCGACCTGCTGGGCGAGCTTGGTGGTCAGCTTGCCCTCGTCGACGAGTCCGATGATCTCGGCGACCTGCGCCGGCGTGATGGCGAGACCGTCGAGTTCGACGCCCCGCGAATTGGCCTGCTGCGCAAGGAACGACACCCACCAGCCGCGGGCGGCCTCGGGTGAGGCACCGGCGTCGACGGTCGCGATGATGAGGTCGACGGCGCCGACGTTGACCAGGTCGCGCATGACCTCGTCGGAGACACCCCACTCCTCCTGGATGCGGGCACGGCGCAGCCACGGCAGCTCGGGCAGGGTGGCGCGCAGCTCTTCGATCCACGCCGCATCCGGCTGCACCGGAGGCAGATCGGGCTCCGGGAAGTAGCGGTAGTCCTCGGCGGTCTCCTTGCGACGACCGGCCGACGTGGTGCCGTCGGTCTCGTGGAAGTGGCGGGTCTCCTGCACGATCTCGCCACCGGCCTGCAGGATCGCTGCCTGACGGCGCATCTCGTAGCGGACGGCGATCTCGACGCTCTTGAGCGAGTTGACGTTCTTGGTCTCGGTACGGGTCCCGAACTCGCTCGCGCCCTTGGCCATCAGGGACAGGTTCACGTCGCAGCGCATCGAGCCCTGGTCCATTCGCACGTCCGACACGTCGAGGGACTTGAGCAGGTCGCGCAGCGCGGTCACGTACGCGCGTGCGACCTCGGGAGCACGGTCCCCCGCACCGACGATGGGTCGGGTGACGATCTCGACGAGCGGGACGCCGGCGCGGTTGTAGTCGAGCAGCGAGTGGCTCGCACCGTGGATACGACCGGTGGCGCCGCCGATGTGCAGCGACTTGCCGGTGTCCTCCTCCATGTGTGCGCGCTCGATCTCGACGCGCCACGTGGTGCCGTCGGCGAGCAGGACATCGAGGTAGCCGTCGTATGAGGTGGGCTCGTCGTACTGCGAGATCTGGTAGTTCTTCGGCTGGTCCGGGTAGAAGTAGTTCTTCCGCGCGAACTTGCTCGACGGCCGGATCGAGCAGTTCAGTGCCAGGCCGATGCGGATCGCGGACTCGACGGCCTTGGCGTTGGCGACCGGCAGCGAACCGGGCAGGCCGATGCACACCGGGCACACCTGGGTATTGGGCTCGGCGCCGAAGTCGGTCGGGCATCCGCAGAACATCTTGGTCGCGGTACCCAGCTCGACGTGCACCTCGAGGCCCATCACCGGATCGAAAGCGGCGATGACCTCGTCGTACTCCAACAGTTCGACGGCGGCGGAAGTCATGGCTGCCAGTTTATGCGGCGATATCCCAGGGGAACGTTCAGGGTGATCACCGATGCCGGGAACGGGTCGGCGGACCTACCGTCGTAGACATCAGTTCACCGACCCACATCACCTCGATCAGCAGGGAGACCCCGATGACCACCGCACAGCCCGCTTCGTCCGCCCCGCGACTGACGCGCTCCCGTTCGAACGCCTGGCTGGGTGGCGTCTGCGGCGGCATCGCCGAACGCTGGGGATGGGACCCGACCCTGGTCCGCGTCCTGTTCGTGCTGTCGATGCTGCTCCCCGGCCCGCAGGTCCTGATCTACCTGGCACTGTGGATCGTCATTCCGCGCGAGCCGGCCGCAGTCGTGCCGGTCTAGCCGAAGATGACCCGGATCTCCTGGTACTGATCCTGCGGGACGGTCTTCAGCTCGCCGAGCGCCTCGTCGAAGGTGATCCGGTCGATCCGGGTGCCGTGGAGGGCGACCATCTGACCCCAGCCCTTCTCGGCGACCAGGTCGGCGGTCGCCATACCCATGCGGGTGGCGAGGACGCGGTCGTAGGCCGACGGCACGCCGCCGCGCTGGATGTGGCCGAGCACGGTGGCCCGCGTCTCGATGCCGGTGCGCTCCTCGATGAGCGGGGCCAGCACCTCGCCGACGCCGCCGAGCCGCGGACGGTTGAAGCCGTCGAGGCCCTTGGTGGAGTACGCCTCCGTCATCTCGGGGAGTTTGAACCCCTCGGCGACGACGACCATCGGCGAACGGCCGCGGGCCTTGACGCTGGTCACCCACGCGCAGATCTGGTCGAGACTCTCGGGGTTCTCCGGGATGAGGATCACGTGCGCACCGCCGGCGATACCCGAGTGCAGCGCGATCCAGCCGGCGTGGCGGCCCATGACCTCGAGCACCATGCATCGCTTGTGCGAGTTGCCGGTGGTGCGCAGGCGGTCGATGGCCTCGGTCGCGATCTCGACGGCGGTGTTGAACCCGAACGTGTAGTCGGTGGCGTCGATGTCGTTGTCGATGGTCTTGGGCACGCCGACGATGTTGATGCCGTCGTCGAACAGACGCTTCGACGCCGCGGCCGTGCCGTCGCCGCCGATCGCGATGACCCCGTCGACACCGAGGTTCTTGAGCACCTTCTTGATGTTGTCGGGACCACCGTCGGGTTCGGTGTAGGGCCCGAATCGGCTCGTGCCGAGAATCGTTCCGCCCTCGTGGGACAGACCGCGGACCGTCGAGCGGTTCAACTCCATGATGTCGCCGTAGACGAGACCCGCCCAGCCGTCCTTGAAGCCGACGAACTCGTGACCGTAGACGGTTTCACCCTTGAGCACCGCACCGCGGATGACGGCGTTCAGTCCGGGGCAGTCACCACCGGAGGTGAGAATGCCGAATCTCTTGGCCATGTGGTGAGACCCTCCCTCTCGAACGCGACGAACACACCCAATCTAGTGCGCGGGTGCCCTGCCCGCTGAGCACGAATTCACTTGATGCCGTTCTCGTAGGCGAATACGACCGCCTGCGCGCGGTCCCGCAGTCGCAGCTTGCCCAGGAGACTACTCACGTGGGTCTTGACGGTCTGTTCGGTGACGTAGAGGTCGGCGCCGATCTCCGCGTTCGACTTGCCGTCGGCCACCAGGTCCAGCACCTCCCGCTCCCGCGGGGTGAGGTGTTCCAGCGCCGGGTTCCGGGCGGGGCGTCGACGCCGGGCGGTCACCTCGGTGATGAGCCGCTTGGTGATCGACGGCGCGAGCAGGGCCTCACCGGCGGCGACCACCCGCACCGCACGCACGAGTTCGTCGGCCGGCGCGTCCTTGAGCAGGAACCCCGATGCGCCGATCCGCAAGGCCTCGTAGACGTAGTCGTCGATGTCGAAAGTGGTGAGCATCAGCACGCGGGTCGGCGGTTCGAGTCCCGCCGACAGGATCTGTTCGGCCGCCCAGAGTCCGTCCTTGCGTGGCATCCGCACGTCCATCAGGACGACGTCGGGCCGCGCACGCTTGCACACCTCGACCGCCTCGACGCCGTCGGCCGCGTCCCCGAGCACAGACAGGTCGGACTGAGCGGCGAGGAGGGCCGAGAAGCCTTGTCGGACCATCGCCTGGTCGTCGGCGATGACGACGGTGATCGGGCGGGAGCTGCCCTGTGCTTGTAGCGGTTCCGCGTTGATCGGCACGCCTGACACGCTACTGGTCGGAGGCCGGTGAGGGGACCTTCGGCGTCGTTACGGACCGGGCCGCGTCGGGCAGGATGCCGTCCCGTGGCGGTGTCGCCGGGATACGCGCGCGCACCGCGAACCCGCCCTCGACCGTCGGTGCCGCGAGGAGCGAACCGCCCACTGCCTGAGCACGTTCGAGCATTCCGGGGATGCCGACGCCGTTACCGCCGATCCCGAGGGGCGCCGCCGTCGGAGCCGAGTTGACCACGGCCACCTCGACCGTGCCGTGTTCCCCCGGGGTGACGCTCACCAGGGTGCGGCTGCCCGGCGCGTGCCGGGTGGCGTTGGCGAGCGACTCCTGGACGATCCGGTAGATGACGAGTGCCGCCGACTCACCGACCATCTCATCGTCGACCTCCCGGTTCAGGGTGACCTCGGAGCCGGCCCGACGGGTCTCGTCGACGAGCGACTCGACCTGCGCCAGTCCCGGATTGGGGGCCGCGACGGTCTCGGCACCCTCGATCCGCAACACCCCGAGCAGCTGCCGCACCTCGTCGAGCGAGGTCCGGGCGGCGTCGGCGATGGCGTCGAATTCGGCTGCCGCAGCGGGTGAGACGTCGTCGATCCGGTACCGCGCGGTCTGCGACATGACGACGACCATCGACATCCGGTGAGCCACCACGTCGTGCAGGTCGCGGGCGATGCGTGCACGCTCCTGCAACACTGCGGATTCCGCCTCCGCCTCCTCGGTCTGTTTCGTGCGCACGGCGAGTTGCCGTCGTGACGCCATCAGTCCGCGGAGCAGTGTCACGACCACCGCGAGCACCGAGATCCCGACGATCCACGCCGGGTGAACCGCATAGGCGACGACGAGGGAGGTCGTCAGCCACACCACCGGTATCCACCGCAGCTGGCAGCGGAGCATGACCATGAAGGTCAGCACGAGCAACTCGATGAAGTGAGTGACCTGGATGGTCAGCTCCCACCCGCTGTGCGTCGGCACGATCAAGCCGATGACCTGAGCCGAGACCACCGAGATCGCCCAGCCGACCAGTGGCGCCGACCAGGCGAGCGCGATCGGCAGTGCCGCGAACGCCGCGACAAGAGGCAGTAGGAAGACGGGCACGGCATGCGTGACGGGCAGCGTCGGCCAGGCGATCGAGTACATGATCAAGGCGACGACGAAGAAGAACCAGTTGACCCGTTTGGAGAAGTAGGCACGCACCGCGGGGTCCTGGGCGATGGGCGCGGTGGACGCCCAGTCAACGAAGTCGCCGCCGGCCGCGCGCAGATGCTTGCGTAAACCGAACATGAGGTTCACCCTAGGCCCGGTGAGGACCGGCAGTCCTCATACTTTCGGGGGAGATGCACTCGTTCCCGAGTGGTGTCCGCACTCCGGATCCCCGCCCCGACCGGTGAGCGGGAACCGCCCGTCGGAGCGATGTGGCCAGGCGGTTGCGCTCCCTAGCGTCAATGCCCATGAACCCTTCAGGTCCACTGCGGAAATGTCCTTCGGCCAACACTTCTCAACTCACCGATCATGCCGGTCGCACACGCCCACGACGTCCGCACCGCTGGCTGGTCGCCGCACTGACACTGACCGTTCTCCTTGCCGGACAGTGGATGTCGACGGCGCACGCGGTCGCCGGTGACGTCATTTCGACCACGGGTGTGGTCGTCCCCGACCCGGAGGACGCCGACAACCCGTACGCCGCCGCCGTCGTGGCGCTGACGGGGCCTGCCCCGGCCACGACGATGGGCGTTCTGCCCGCGACCTTCGACGTGCACATGGGTTACACGCCGGCCGTCGTGGCGGGTGTGCCCAGCGACCCGAACGGCGACTGCTCGTCCCCGGTACCGCTCCCCGACCGGTTCACACCGCTCTGCCGCACCCATGATCTCGGTTACGACCTGCTGCGTGCGGCGGCCACCGACGGTCGTCCACTGGGCTCGTGGGCGCGGTTCGCCCTGGACCGCATGCTGATCGACGCGATGCAGCGCTCGTGCAGCAACCCGGCGTGCGACGCCGCGGCACGCGTCGCCCGGATCGGCTTGTCCTGGAACACCTGGCGTCAGTTCGGCGGACCGCCGACCCGGCACGAATCGATCCCGCAACTGGTGTCCACCACGGTCGAACGCGCACTCGTCGACCGGCACCCCCGCACCGGGACCACCACCGAGGAGCTCTCGTGATGGCCTCGCCCGCACCAACGTCGGCGCACACCGGGCGACACCTGCCTCACCCTGTCCTCGTGATCAGCGTCGTCGTCGCATATCTCGTCGCCCTCCACCCTGGCACACTTCCGCGCGATGCGATGACGACCACGGTCGTGACGACCGGCGTCACGGCACTGGGCGCGGTCATCGGAATGCTGTTGGCGCGATGGGTATCCCGACGCCACGGGCAACCGGATGGGCAGACACGACGCGACGTCCTCGGTGTCGGCGTGCTGGTCGCGGCCGGCGGTGCGGGACTGGCAGTGTGGTGGCAGAACCTGATCCGTGCTGCCGTCGGTGCACTGCCGGTCGGCCCCGACTGGTGGGCGGGCGCCACGCTCGCACCCGTCGCGGTCGTTGCCGCAACCGTGGTCGTCCCTCGTGTCACCGCGGTCATCGCGGCGGCGGCGGTCGCGCTCACCGCGGGCCTCCTCACCCCAGCCTCCGCGGGTGCCGACGAGGCGCAACCGCTGCCGCGGACTGTCGCCGTCTCCGAGTCCGGGACACTGTTGCGCGGAAAGCTCTCGGCCCCGGAATTCACTGCTCCGGCAACACGATTGGTGCAGTCTTGGGTGTCCGGGGACGGACTGTCGGCGCGGGCGGTGATCGTGGCCGTCCCCACCGGATCGGGCTGGGTCGACCCGGCCGCGGTCACCGGCTTCGTCGACCGCTTCGGCGCCGACGTCCGAATCCTGGCGCTCCCCTACGCCGACGTCCCGTCGTGGCAGGCGTTCATCTCCGACGACGCCGCGGCGACGGAGTCGTCGATCGCGCTGGTTCGCGAGGTCGCGGAGGTGTTGCAGGGCCGACCCGCAGGTGACCGGCCCCTGCTGGTGCTCTACGGCCAGAGCCTGGGCGCGGTCGGCGCCGACGCCGCCCGCACCTGGCTCGAGGACCGCCACCCGGGACTGCTCGCCGAGACCGTGCTGACCGCACCGCCCGCCGAGACGGTGGCCGCGGAGTCGGACTCACCGCGGGTCGTCGTGGCCAATCGCACCGATCCGGTGATCCGGTGGTCGCTCAGCTCGCTGTGGCGTCCCGCGACGACGCCGGACGGGACCGTACTCGGCGGACCCCGGGTACCCCAGGTCCCCTGGCTGCCGGTGATCAGCTTCCTGCAGACCAGCGTCGACCTGCTGGCCGCACTCGACGGGCCCACCGGCGTCGGACACCGCTACGGGGCGGAGCAGGCACGTGGGTTACCGGCCTGCCGCGATGACCTCAGATGATCGCGCCGCGAGCCGCCTCATACGACGCGCCGACGCGGTAGAGCCGATCGTCGGCGAGGGCGGGCGCCATGATCTGCAGGCCGACGGGCATGCCGTCGTCCTCGGACAGACCCGACGGCACCGACATCGAGCCGATCCCGGCCAGGTTCACCGGCAGTGTGCAGAGGTCGAACAGGTACATCGCCAGCGGGTCGTCGACCTTCTCCCCGATCGGGAAGGCGGTGGTCGGCGTGGTCGGCGAGATCAGCACGTCGACCTTCTCGAAGGCGTTGGTGAAGTCGCGCGAGATCAGGGTGCGGACCTTCTGTGCCTGACCGTAGTAGGCGTCGTAGTAACCCGACGACAGCGCATAGGTGCCGATCATGATGCGGCGCTTGACCTCTGGTCCGAACCCGGCCTCGCGGGACAGTGCCATCACCTCGTCGGCCGAATGCGACCCGTCGTCGCCGACACGCAGGCCGTATCGCATGGCGTCGAAGCGTGCGAGGTTCGACGACACCTCCGAGGGCAGGATCAGGTAGTAGGCGCCGAGCGCGTAGGTGAAGTGCGGGCAGCTGACCTCGACGACCTCGGCGCCGCGCTCGGTGAGGAGCTTGACGGCCTGGTGGAACGAGTCGAGCACGCCCGACTGGTAGCCCTCGCCCTGCAGTTCGGTGACGACGCCGATCTTGACACCCTTGAGGTCCTGCTCGGCACCTTCGCGGGCGGCGGCGACCACGTCGGGCACCGGGACGTTGATCGACGTCGAGTCGCGCGGGTCGTGCCCGGCGATGACCTCGTGCAGCATCGCGGTGTCGAGAACCGTACGACCACACGGGCCACCCTGGTCCAGCGACGACGCACAGGCGACGAGCCCGTAGCGCGAGACGGTTCCGTAGGTGGGTTTGACGCCGACGGTCGCGGTGACCGCGGCCGGCTGACGGATGGAGCCACCGGTGTCGGTGCCGATCGCCAGCGGCGCCTCGTACGCGGCCAGTGCCGCGGCGCTGCCACCACCCGAGCCACCCGGGATCTTGGTGGGGTCCCACGGGTTTCGGGTCAGCTGGTAGGCGGAGTTCTCGGTCGAGCTGCCCATGGCGAACTCGTCCATGTTGGTCTTGCCCAGGATCGGGATGCCCGCGGCGCGGAGACGTTCGGTGACCGCGGCGTCGTAGGGCGGCACCCATCCCTCGAGGATCTTGGAACCGCACGTGGTGGGGGCGTCGGTGGTGGTGAAGACGTCCTTGAGCGCGATGGGCACACCGGCGAGCGACGACACCGCGTCGCCCGAGGCGATCGCATCGTCGGCAGCCTTGGCGGCGACGAGCGCCTCGGCGCCGCTGACATGCAGGAAGGCACCGAGCTCACCGTCGACCTCGGCGATGCGATCGAGGTGTGCCTGCGTGACCTCCACCGAACTGACCTCGCGGGTCGCGATCTTGGTGGCGAGTTCGGCGGCGGACAGACCGGTCAGGTCACCGGCGGGACGAGGCGCTGCGGCGTGCGACGCGGGGCTCACTGCTCTTCTCCCAGGATCTGCGGAACGGCGAAACGGTCCTGCTCGACGGCCGGCGCACCGGACAGCGCGGCGTCGGTGCTCAGACCGGGCACGACGACGTCGGGGCGCAGCACGTTGGCGAGCTCGGCCGGATGGGCGGTGCCGGGCACGTCGTCGGCAGCCACCTCGGACACCGATGCGACGTGGGTCAGGATGGAGTCCAGCTGCTTGGCGTAGACATCGAGTTCGTCCTCGCTCAGCGCCAGTCGCGACAATCGCGCCAGGTGCGCGACCTCTTCTCGCGATATGGACTTCGGTTCGCCAGCCACCGTCATCGCCCTTTCTCACCATCACTTGCTCGGGAATGAATGCCCACCGCGGCGCCTTCGCGACGCAGATGTGCCTCTCCAGCCTATGGGAACGCGCCGATCCGACTCACTTCAGCCACCGTTTGCACGCCCGGGCTCGGTCCGCCCCTCCCCGGCGGTGCGCGCCCGACCCTCACGAGTGCGAGAATGGCCCACGTGTCTTACCTGTTGCGCGTCTACCTCGAGGACCGTCCCGGCAGTCTCGGCGTGCTCGCCGTGCAACTCGGTTCGGTCGGTGCAGACATCCTGTCTCTCGAGGTGGTCGAACGCGGCAACGGTTACGCAGTCGACGACCTCGTCGTCGAGGTCCCGCCGGGCTCACTGCCCGACAGCCTGATCACGGCCGCCGAGAAGGTCAACGGCGTCCGGGTGGATTCCATCCGCCCGTACTCCGGTGTGCTCGACACCCATCGTGAACTCGAACTCGTCGACCAGGTCGCCACCGCCAAGCGCAACGACCGCCTCCAGGTCCTCGTCGACAACGCCCCGCGCGTACTGCGGGTGTCCTGGGCGATGGTCATCACCAAGGCCAGCGGCGGCGTACTGCAGCTGTTCGGTTCCTCCGGGGCGCCGGAAACCCCGCTCACCCGGGCCGACTGGCTGCCGCTGGAGCATGCGGCACAGCTCGACGCGGAGGGCGACTGGGTACCGGGTGCCTGGCAGGACATGGACACCCGACTCGCCGCGGCGCCCATCGGCTCCAACGACAAGGCGGTCCTGCTCGGCCGCATCGGCGGACCCGATTTCCGGCCATCCGAGGTCGCCCGGCTCGGCTACCTGGCAGGCATCGTCAGTACGGTGTTGCGCGCCGACGGATAGCGCGATGATGGAGCCATGACCTCCATCACGCTCGTGCAGGGAGACATCACCCTTCAGTCGGTCGACGCGATCGTCAACGCCGCCAACTCGACGCTGCTCGGCGGCGGCGGGGTCGACGGGGCCATCCACCGTCGCGGGGGTCCCGCGATTCTCGCCGAGTGCAAGGACCTCCGGGCCGGTCGCTACAAGCGCGGTCTCCCGGTCGGTGAGGCGGTCGCCACCACTGCGGGCGATCTGGACGCACGCTGGGTCATCCACACCGTCGGGCCGGTGCACTCATACGACGAGGACCGTTCCGAGTTCCTGATCTCCTGCTATCGTGAATCTCTGCGTGTCGCAGACGAATTGGGTGCATCGACGATCGCCTTCCCGGCCATCTCGACCGGCGTCTACGGCTGGCCGATGGACGACGGCGCACGCCGGGCCGTCGGCACGGTCCGGTCCGCCGACACCATGATGACGGAGATCCGGTTCGTGTTGTTCGACCCGCGGGCATATCGCGCCTTCGACAAGGCGCTGAACGGTTGACGCTGCCTGTTCTTCGTGGCAGTGCTACCAGGCGAACGCATCACCGATCTGCCGGCCGCGTCTGGCGGTGACCCCGTCTACTCAGGACTGCCGGTCTCCAGCAGTCGCTTGAACGCGTCCTCGTCGAGTACCGGGACGCCGAGCTGTTCGGCCTTGTCGGCCTTGCTTCCCGGCGAATCGCCGACGACCACGTAGTCGGTCTTCTTCGACACCGAACCCGACGCCTTGCCCCCGCGCTGCAGGATCGCCTCTTTGGCGCCGTCACGGGAGAAGTCCACCAGCGATCCGGTCACGACGATGGTCTTGCCCTCGAGCGTTCGCGCGATCGACTCGTCACGCTCGTCCTCCATGGAAACGCCTGCCGCACGCCACTTCTCGACGATCTCGCGATGCCAGTCGACGGTGAACCAGTCGTGGATCGATTGTGCGAGGGTCATGCCGAGGCCCTCGACGTCGGCCAGTTGTTCGACGTCGGCGGATTCGATGGCCTCCAGCGAGCCGAACTCGGTGGCCAGCGCGCGCGCGGCAGTGGGACCGACATGGCGGATCGACAGACCCACCAGCACCCGCCACAGCGCGACGTCCTTGGCCTTGTCGAGGTTGGCCAGCAAACGTTTTCCGTTCGCCGACAGCGCGCCGGCCTTCGTCGTGAACAGATCGGTGCGGGCGAGATCGTCGGCGGTGATGGAGAACAGGTCTCCTTCGTTGCGGATCACCTTGGCCGACAGCAGCGCGGTCGCCGCCTCGTAGCCGAGCGCCTCGATGTCGAAGGAGCCGCGCCCGGCGAGGTGAAAGAGCCGCTCCCGCAACTGTGCCGGGCAACTCTCCTGATTCGGGCACCGGACGTCGACGTCGGATTCCTTCTCCGGACGTAGCGGCGTACCGCATTCCGGGCAGCGCTCGGGCATCTCGAACTCGACCTCGGAGCCGTCGCGCAGGTCGACGACCGGTCCGAGGACCTCGGGGATCACGTCGCCGGCCTTGCGAATGGTCACGGTGTCGCCGATGAGGACGCCCTTGCGCTTGACCTCCGAGCCGTTGTGCAGGGTGGCCCGGGAGACGGTCGAGCCGGCGACGAGGACCGGTTCGAGCACCGCGAACGGTGTGACGCGACCGGTGCGTCCGACGCCGACCTGGATGTCGCGCAGCTTGGTGGTGGCCTCCTCCGGCGGGTACTTGTAGGCGATCGCCCATCGCGGTGCACGCGAGGTGGAACCGAGGCGGCGCTGCAGGGTGAAGTCGTCGACCTTGACCACGATGCCGTCGATCTCGTGCTCGACGTCGTGACGGTGCTCGCCCCAGTAGGAGATCTTCTCGAGGATCTCGGCAGCGCCCGAAGCCTTGGTGGTGTGCGTCGACACCGGCAGTCCCCATGCACCGAGCGCGAGATACGCATCATGCAGCGACTCCGGCCGCCAGCCCTCGGTGTGACCGATACCGTGACAGATCATCCGCAGTTTGCGACGAGCCGTGACCTGCGGGTTCTTCTGACGCAGCGAACCGGCCGCCGAATTGCGAGGATTGGCGAACGGCGGCTTGCCGTCGGCCACCAGGGACGCGTTGAGCGCCTCGAAATCCTCCCCCCGGAAGAAGACCTCGCCGCGCACCTCGAGGACGTCCGGGATCGGGTACTCGTCGGAGGCCGTGAGGCGCTGCGGGATGTCCTCGATGGTGCGGGCGTTGAGGGAGACGTCCTCGCCGGTGCGCCCGTCGCCGCGGGTGACGCCGCGTTCCAAGACACCGTTGCGATACACCAGCGCCAACGCGACCCCGTCGATCTTGAGTTCGCAGAGGAACTCGGCCTCGACGCCGGCGTCGGAGTTGACCCGCTCGACCCAGGAGGTCATCTCCTCGTAGTCGAAGACGTTGTCCAGCGACATCATCCGCTCGAGATGGTCGACCGGGGAGAATGCGGTCGAGAAACCACCGCCGACGAGCTTGGTCGGCGAATCGGGGGTGGCGAGCTCGGGATGGCGCTCCTCGAGATCCTGCAGGCGGCGCAGCAGCTCGTCGAACTCGCCGTCGGTGATGACCGGCGCATCCTTCACGTAGTAACGGAACTGATGGTCGCGGATCTCCTCGGCGAGAGCCGCCCACTCCTCGCGCAGGTCTGCCTCGGGTCCCGACTGCTCGATGGCCCCCGACTCCGTTGTTTCTGCCACGTCCCGAGGGTATCGGAGTGCTCGGACAGGCTCGCCTCTCTGCTCCCTGAGGAGCCCGGAGCCTGCGGAGGGCGTCTCGAAGGGTCAGCCGTCGAGCTTGGCCAGGGACCGTTTCGGCGCGACGTGCCGGTAGCTGGCATCGAGGAGTTCGGCGACCTCGTCCCACTCCGTGTCACCGTCGAGGATCAGTCCGAGCCACCCGTAGGGGCCGTAGTAGGCGGGTACGTAGAACCGCGGGTCCTCTTCGAGCGCGGGTTTCTCCGCCTCGTCGGGGATGAACAGGATCGACTGGTCGTGACGGACCTTGCCACCCTTGAGACCGCCGCCGTAGTTGGCGAACATCTTGCCGCACCGGAACGTCGGGCGGCCGTGTGCGACGACCTCGGTGGCGTCGGGCAGCGCGAGGGCGATCTCGCGGACGCGACCCAGGATCGGGTCGGCGTCGTCGAACATGATCGGATGCGGCCCCTCGCAGGATAGTTCCGCCGGACGCGAAATCTCGTCCCCCTCAGTGACTGTCGAGGGCAACTTGCCCTCGGGTGCCTGTCACGGGGACGAGAATCCGGGGGTATGTGTGGGTCTGAGTCTTCCGAGCACCTCGCCGCCGGTCACGGGAGAGTCTCGGGGCATGCCCTCAAACCCACAGAACCTCAGCCGTCGAGCTTGGCCAGGGACCGCTTCGGCGCGACCTGCCGGTAGCTCGCGTCGAGGAGTTCGGCGACCTCGTCCCAGTCGGTGGTGTCCTCGAGGATCAGGCCCAGCCAGCCGTAGGGGCCGTAGTAGGCGGGCACGAAGAACCGCGGGTCCTCCTCAAGGGCCGGTTTCTCCGACTCGTCGGGGATGAACAGGATCGACTGGTCATAGCGGACCTTGCCACCCTTGAGGCCGCCGCCGTAGTTGGCGAACATCTTGCCGCACCGGAACGTCGGGCGACCGTGCGCGACGACCTCGGTGGCGTCGGGCAGCGCGAGCGCGATCTCGCGGACGCGACCCAGGATCAGGTCCGCGTCGTCGAACATGATCGGATGCGGCACCCTCGCAGGATAGTTCCGGCAGGCGGCGTTCCGCAGAGCTTCCAGGGCACCGGCTCCAGGAGGTCAGAGCGCGGTCGGGTCGGTGCCGAGCAGCTGACCCGCTTCGGCGGTCACCGCGAGAGCCTTTTTCGCCCAGCTCTCCGACGCCCCGGCGAGACCGCAGGTCGGTGTGACGATAACGTTCTCGGACAACACTTTTCGGCTGAGGCCGATGCGATCGGTGATGGCGGCGAGGTCGGTCGCGACGGTGTCGGCGTTCACCGGTCGCTTCGGCGCGGTGGACGGGATTCGGCCGGCCACGAGGATGTCCCCGCGGTCGATGAGCATCCCGATGCCGTCGAGGTCGGCGTCGGTGGGTGCGGTGACGTCGATCGAGTACGCCACGCCCCGAAGGTGTTCGAGGAGGTCCCAGCGGGGCCGGTTGCAGTCGTGGAGCACCACCGGCGCGTCGACGTGTTCGATGAGTTCGGTGAGGGCCCGCGCCGCCTCGACGGCGGGGACCGCCCGGATCGGGTCGAACCGGGTGAGGGGCTTGACGGTTCCGTCGATGACTCGACCGATCATCGGCTCGTCGATCTGGACGACGACCTGTGCGCCGAGGCGGCGCTTGATCTCGCCGACGTGTTCACGGAGCCCTTCGGCAGTCGACGCGACGATGTCGCGGACCGCTCCCGGATCCTTCAGCACGCGATGGCCGTTCGGCAGTTCCACAGAAGCCGAGGTGGTGAACGGACCGGCGACCTGGACCTTGAACGGACGCCCGGTACCGACGAATCCCGCTGTCTCCCATAGCTCCTCGACGACGTCGAGATCCTCCTTGAGGAAGTCGCGGGCGCGGCGGGTCAGTTGCGATTCCCGTTGCGCCAGACGGTATCCCCAGGTCGCGGTGTCCATCGGGAGGTCGACGAGGATCGCGGCCATCCGGCCGATCAGATCCGAACCCGCCCCGCGACCGGGGAGTTCGACGAGGTGTGCGAGGTCGAGCTCACCATTGACCACGGCGGCCGCCGCGCGCGGATCGGTGCCGGGCATCGAGCCCACGCCGGTTCCGACGCCGGTGGGCAGGCCTGGTGTGGTCACCGAGTCGCGACGGCGGTCGGCTGCGACGAGGTGGACGCGATCCGCCCGCATCCCACGACCTGGTCGCCGTGCTCCGCGTCCGGCAGGTACAGCACGGCGGCCTGACCGCGTGCGACGCCGGTCAGCGGTTCGTGCAGGGCGATGTCGATCGCGGGTTCGCCGGCGACGATGGTCGGGGTCGCGGTGACGGGTGCGAGCCCGCCGTGTGCACGCACCTGGACCACGGCCACGAACGGCTCGTCGGGGGTGATGCCCGACGTCCACACCGCACGGGTCGCGGTGATGCCCCAGACCTGCAGGTCCTCGGCGGTGCCGACCGTGACGGTGCCCGACGCCGGGTCGATCTCGGTGACGTAGCGGGGCTTGCCGTCGGCTGCGGGCGCATCGATGCCGAGGCCCTTGCGCTGTCCGATGGTGAAGCCGTGGACTCCTTCGTGGTCGGCGAGGCGCTCGCCGGAGGAGGCGTCGACGACCGCGCCCGGACGGATGCCGATCTTGGCACCGAGGAAGGCGCGGGTGTCGCCGCTGGGGATGAAGCAGATGTCGTGCGAGTCGGGCTTGTCGGCCACCGCGAGACCGCGGCGTGCCGCCTCCGCCCGGATCTCGGCCTTCGGGGTGTCACCGATCGGGAACAGCGCGCGGGACAGCTGCTCGCGCGTCAGGACGGCCAGCACGTAGGACTGGTCCTTGTCGTGGTCGACGGCGCGACGCAGCTCGCCGTCGACGAGCTGCGCATAGTGACCGGTGGCGAGGGCGTCGAAGCCGAGGGCGATCGCCTTGTCGGCGAGCGCGGCGAACTTGATCTTCTCGTTGCACGTCAGGCAGGGGTTGGGGGTGCGTCCGGCGGCGTAGGCCTCGACGAATTCGTCGATGACGTCGTCCTTGAACCGGTCGGCGAAATCCCAGACGTAGAAAGGGATTCCGAGCACGTCCGCGGCGCGGCGGGCGTCCGAGGCGTCCTCCCGCGAGCAACAGCCGCGCGATCCGGTGCGCAGGGCTCCGGGCGCGGTGGAGAGAGCGAGGTGGACGCCGACGACCTCGTGCCCGGCGTCGACGGCACGTGCCGCCGCGACCGCCGAGTCGACGCCGCCGCTCATTGCTGCGAGTACGCGCATCACGAGACCTTTCCGCCGGGTGCGGAGACGAGGCCGGCGGCGCGAGCTCGATCCACGACCTCGTCGATGACCTGCGCCACCGCGTCGATGTCGGCGTCGGTGGTCGTGTGGGAGAGCGAGAACCGCAGCGACGACCGGGCGTCGGCCATGTCGAGCCCCATCGCGAGCAGCACATGGCTGGCCTGCGCGACACCCGCCGTGCAGGCGGAACCGGTGGAGCATTCGATGCCCTTGGCGTCGAGCAGCATGAGCAGAGAGTCGCCCTCGCAGCCGATGAAGGAGACGTGGACGTTTCCCGGAAGCCGTGCATCTGGTGCGGCGCCGTTGCGTACCGCCCCTTCGACACCGAGCAGGGTCTCGGAGAGCCGCGACGCCAGGGCGCGCACGCGGGCGGTGTTCTCCTCCAGGTGTTCGACGCACCAGGTCAGAGCGGCGGCCATCCCGGCGGCGCCGGCGACATCCTGGGTTCCCGACCGCACGTCCCGTTCGTGGCCGCCGCCGTGCTGCAGCGGGACGCAGGCGACCTCGCGGCCGAGCAGCAGCGCGCCGACGCCCTGCGGACCGCCGAACTTGTGGGCGGCGAGGCTCAGCGCGGACAGTCCGCTGGCGGCGAAGTCGACCGGCAGGTGGCCGACGGCCTGGATGGCATCGGAGTGCACCGGTACGCCGAACTCGGCTCCGAGCGCGGCGATCTCGGCGATGGGCTGGATGGAACCCACCTCGTTGTTGGCCCACATGACCGAGATGAGGGCCGTCTGGTCGGCGTGTGCCTCGAGTTCGGCCCGGAGCTCGGCGGGTGAGACCACGCCGTCGGCGTCGACCGGCAGCACCACGAGTTCTGCGCCGGCGTCGGCCGCGAGCCACTGGGCAGGGTCGAGGACCGCGTGGTGCTCCACCGCCGACACGATGATGCGGCGACGCTGCTCATCGGCGCGGCGACGGGCCCAGTAGATGCCCTTGATCGCGAGGTTGTCCGATTCGGTGCCGCCGCCGGTGAAGATGACCTCCGACGGACGTGCACCGACGGCCGCGGCGATCGCCTCGCGCGCCTCCTCGAGGCGGCGTCGGGCGGTTCGGCCGGAACCGTGCAGTGACGAGGCGTTGCCCGGGGCACCGAAGACAGCGGTCATCGCCTCGACGGCTTCGGGCAGCATCTGCGTCGAAGAGGCGTGGTCGAGGTAGACGGATGTGCGCGGCGGCACTCGGGTTGACAGGGGCATCGCTAGCAAGGATAAACGCGCGGCGGACGTCGACAAATTCCGCGACTTGTGAGCACTGTGTGCACGCGCTGGTCATCGGGCGCCCGACCACCCGACCCGACCCCGCGGCCGCCTTCTCGGACGTCTCAGACGCGTTCGAGGTAGAAGTACAGGTGCCGTCCGTCGATGACGCCGCCCTTGCCGTTCATGATGCCCATGACGGTGGTGTCGTCGACGCGCTTGAAGTGATCGATGACCGGCTGGCCGTCGTAGACCATCGACGCGGTGATCTCCCCGCGGAACTCGACCGCCCACAGGCTCGCCTCACCCTTGCCGAGCTTGACGTTGGAGAACAGCTTGCCGTTCTCGTCACGGCAGACCAGCGGCTGCACATCGCTGCGCGAGGTGAAGGTCTTGCCGAACCAGTTGGCCTTCGCCAGCATCCCGTTGATGGCGTGGCCGGTGGTGAACTCACCGCCCTTCCAGGCGCCGAGCATCTCCTCGGGACGCAGCGTCGTCAGTCCTGCCCAGACGGTGTCGAGGACCGCGTCGTCGACGAGCCCTTCCGCTTCCCGCAGTTCGAAGAACTTGGCGCGGGCCGCTTCTCGGGTCAGGGTGGACGTCATCGTCGGACTCCTTCGACATACGGCGATCTCCTCGGCCGCGTGCGCGGCCGCTTGCGAAGGAACCTATATCAGAGAACGTTCGATGTCACTTTCCGCGGCGCTCAACACACGCTCGCAACGCCGGGCCAGTTCGCGACGGTCGGCGCCCGGCACCTCGGCGTGTTCGAGGCGGACGACCACCGTCAGTCCGCGGGCCCGCAGCACCCGGCGCAAGGTGTCGAGCGGTGAGTCGTCGCCGATGAAGCTCGGGGCCGTCGCGGCACGCCCGTCGGGCCCGAGGAACCGTAGGCGAACCGGGAACACCGGCACCCCGGCGTCGACCGCCGCCTGGAAGAACGCGGGCCGGAACGCACCGCCGGTCCGGCCGCAGAAGGTTGTCCCCTCCGGGAACACGATCACCGACGATCCGGTTGCCAGGCGCGCGGAGACCTCACCCACTGCCGCCGGGAGTCCGCGCAGCGTCCCACGGTCTACCGCGATCACCCCGAACCGGCGCGCGAGCCCGGCCACCACCGGCATGTCGACGACGTCGGACTTCGCCACCACCGGTGCCGGGCTGACGAGAGCCAGCGCGAGGACGTCGAGAAAGGAGATGTGGTTGGCGACGATGAGTCCGGTTGCGCGCGGATCCCTCCGCCGGTCGTCGACGACGACCCTGATGCCGAGCGCGGCGAGCAGCGGACCCGCGGCCCGCGCACGCAGGGCTCGTCGGGGCCGCCTCCGGAGCCGCGCCATCGTCCCGTCGGCAATGGGTGTCGCGACGATCCAGCCGGCGATCGCGGCCAGACGACACAACCGCCCACCGGTGACCACGGCGTCGGCTGCCCGCCTCTCGGCCCGCGGACCGAGGCAGGCATGCCCGCAGGTGCTCACCGGGAACCACGGGTGACGCTCCACCGGCATGATGGTCACCGCGGTCAGGCCCCTGCCGAGCCGAGACGCTGGGCACTCGATCGCAGGCGGTCGAGATAGCGCCGGTTGGCGCCCTCCCGGTCGATGAGGGTGAGGAAGTCCGCGACATCGAAGACGTCGTCGACGGCGGGCTCACCACAGATACGGGCGCCCATCCGCAGGTATCCGCGCATCAGGGGCGGCATCCCGATGGTGTCCGACGGCGTGATGTCGTCGAGGAGCCGCCCACCGATGCGTGCTGGCGTCAGCGGGGTGACTCGTCGATCGGCGTCGGCATACTCCTCGCGCAGGCGGTCGCGGACGGCGCGCAGCACGGACCCGGGCATCCACTCCCCCGGGCTGTGCAGCGGCACCGACACGCAACCCATCAGGTACCGGTAGCCCGCGAGATCCATGTATTGCAGCAGGGCCGCCCACATGAGGGCGGTGACCGATCCGTCACGATGCCTGCCGTCCACGCAGGCGCGCCCCAGTTCGACTGTCTCGGAGAAGATGTCGGCCAATCGACTCAGGTCGAACTCGGTGGATGAGTACCAGCCGCCGGCGGCGATCGCACGCGGAGGTGCCAGCAGCCGTGCGCACCCGATGACGCCGTGGTCGTCGTGCCGCACGACGAGGTGCTCACAGAACTCGTCGAACCGGTCGGCGTCGCAGCCGGTGGTCGCGTCGCCGATACGGTCGGAGAAGCCGGGCTCGTCGGCGAAGACCCGGTAGCGAAGTCGTTGGGCGGCAAGGATGTCGGCCGAGTCGTCGGACACCAGCACCCGCACGGGTCCGGCGGTCAGCAGGGTGGCCGAGACGGCGGAATCGGTTGCCGCGGTGGTGGCGATGGACTGTAGAGCGTTCATGCCCCGTATGAAAGCCACCGCCGGCGTCGCCACGACCACGGCCGCATGACGTGTCGGGGCGATCCGGATGAACACGTGCCGCTCCGGCGACCTCGGGTGAACGGGCCGCGAACACACGGTGGCCCCCGACGCGAACGTCGGGGGCCACCGGGGTACTGCGTGATCTACCGGATCACTTGCGCTTCTTGACCTCTTCGGTCAGCTGCGGGGCGACGTTGAACAGGTCGCCCACGATGCCGTAGTCGGCGATCTCGAAGATCGGCGCCTCTTCGTCCTTGTTGACGGCGACGATGGTCTTCGAGGTCTGCATGCCGGCGCGGTGCTGGATGGCGCCCGAGATGCCCAGGGCGACATAGAGCTGCGGCGACACGGTCTTACCGGTCTGACCGACCTGGAACTGACCCGGGTAGTAGCCGGAGTCGACGGCGGCGCGCGAGGCGCCGACGGCGGCACCGAGCGCGTCGGCGAGCTCCTCGACGACCGAGAACTTCTCGGCGCTACCGACACCGCGACCACCGGAGACGACGATCGACGCCTCGGTGAGCTCGGGACGGTCGCCACCGATGTTCGGCTCGACCTTGGTGATCTTGACGGCGTTCTCGGCAGCTGCCGGGACCTCGACGTCGACACGCTCGCCGGCACCGGCCTGCGGAGCGGCCTCGACGCCACCGGGGCGGATCGAGATCACCGGGGTGTCGCCCTTGGCCTGCGCCTCGACGGTGAACGCGCCACCGAAGATCGAGTGGATGCCCACGCCGCCTTCCTTGACGTCGACGACGTCGGCGAGCACACCCGAGCCGAGACGCACGGCGAGACGACCGGCGATCTCCTTGCCGTCGGCGGTGGCCGCGACCAGGACCGCTGCCGGAGCGGCGCTCTCGGCGATCGAGGACAGCACATCGACCTGCGGGTTGATCAGGTAGCCGGCCGCGTCGTCGGACTCGGCGACGTAGACCTTCTCGGCGCCGGCTTCCTTGAGGCCGTCGATGATCGCGTCGGCGGTGCCGGGCTTGCCGACGACGACAGCCGACGGGGTACCGAGAGCGCGGGCGGCGGTGATGAGCTCGCTGGTGACCTTCTTCAGGGCGCCTTCGGCGTCCTGCTCCACGAGCACGAGTACTTCTGCCATGTTGGTTTTCTCCTGAATGTCTGGGGTTCGCCGGATGGACTGGTGGGGAAGATCAGATGATCTTCTGGCCGACCAGGTACTCGGCGACCTTCGTGCCGCCGTCGCCTTCGTCGGTGACGCGCTCGCCCGCGGTCTTCGGCGGCTTCGGGGTGGAGGAGTTCACGACGCTGCCGGCGTTCTCCAGGCCCACGTCGGTCGGCTCGACGTCGATCTCGGCCAGCGAGACGACGGTGACTTCCTTCTTCTTCGCGGCCATGATGCCCTTGAAGGACGGGAAGCGGGGCTCGTTGATCTTCTCGTTGACCGAGACGATCGCCGGGAGCTGTGCCTCGACGTGGAAGATGCCCTCGTCGGTCTCGCGCTCGCCCTTGAGGGTCTCGCCCTCGAGGGTCAGCTTGCGCAGGTGGGTCAGGTGCGGGAGCTCGAGGTACTCGGCGATCATGGCCGGGATCGCGCCGACGCGGCCGTCGGTGGCCTCGTTGCCGGCGATGACGAGTTCGACGCCCTCGACGGTGCCCAGTGCGCGGGCCAGGACGTAGGCGGTCTGGACCGCGTCCGAGCCGTGGAGCTGGTCGTCCTTGATGTGGATCGCCTTGTCGGCGCCCATCGACAGGGCCTTGCGGATGGCGTCGGTGGCGCGGTCGGGACCCGCAGTCAGGATGGTGACCTCACCGCCGTCGGCTTCCTTGATCTTCAGCGCTTCCTCGACGGCGCGCTCGTTGATCTCGTCCAGAACCGCGTCAGCTGCCTCGCGGTCCAAGGTGTAGTCGTCGTCGGACAACTTGCGCTCGGACCACGTGTCGGGAACCTGCTTGATCAGTACGACAATGTTTGTCATTGGTCTACGTCGACCTCCTGCGTCGGGTTCGGCAACTTACCGGCGGGTAAGGCCATGGGTCTCCACCACTTTAGCGTCTCCTATGTTCTCACTAAACATTGACTACCTCACACTTTGGACCGGCGTCGTACCTGGACAGGGAACCCTGCAGCGATCACGCACGATCGCTCGGTCGGTCGCGGCGCCGGGACGAACCGGGAGGCCGCGACCCCATGCCCTACGCTCTTGCAGATGACTGACGCAGACCTCGGTTCTCCGCCGACGGCCGGGATGACCGGTCTGGAGTCCCTCGACGCCGACCAACAGCTGGCGCTGACCGGTGAACGGACGGTTCCGGGCATCCCCGCGGAGAACTACTGGTTCCGCCGCCACGAGATCGCCTACCGCCATATCCTCGACCGCTGCCGGGGACGCGAGATCCTGGAAGCCGGATCCGGCGAGGGCTACGGGGCCGCGATGATCGCCGACGCCGGGGCGTCGTCGGTGGTCTGCGTCGATTACGACACCTCGGCGGTCGAACACACCCGTCGCCGCTACCCCGGGCTCGTCGTGCACCAGGGCAATCTGATCGATCTTCCGCTGGCCGACGCCTCGGTGGATCTCGTGGTGAACTTCCAGGTGATCGAACACCTCTGGGACCAGGCCGCATTCATCGCCGAATGCCGACGCGTGCTGCGTCCGGGCGGCGAGCTGCTGATCTCGACGCCCAACCGGATCACCTTCTCCCCCGGCCGCGACACCCCTCTCAACCCGTTCCACACCCGTGAGCTGAACGCCGCCGAACTCACCGCACTGATCGTCGAGGGCGGGTTCGCCCTCGACGCGATGCTCGGCGTGCACCACGGACCGCGGCTGACCGCGCTCGACGAGAAGTGGGGCGGATCGCTGATCGACGCCCAGATCGAGCGTGCCCTCGCCGGCGAACCGTGGCCGGCCGACCTGGTCGACGACGTCGCCGGGGTGGCCGCCGAGGACTTCGCCGTGCTCGACGCGCGCGACTCCGACATCGATGCCTCGCTCGACCTGTTCGCGGTGGCGACCCGGGCCTGAGCAATGACCATCAGCACCCCCGAGGTTCCGGGACAGTTCACCTTCGTCCTGCACTCCCACCTGCCCTGGCTGGCAAATCACGGTCGCTGGCCGGTCGGTGAGGAATGGCTCTACCAGTCGTGGGCGTCGTCGTACATCCCACTGCTCGACGTCCTCGAGCGCCTCGCCGACGACGGTCTCACCGACCAGTTGACCCTCGGGATCACCCCGGTCCTGGCCGCGCAGCTCGACGACCCTCACTGTGCGTCGTCGATGTACGAATGGCTGGCCGACTGGCAGCTGCGGGCGACCGAGGCCGCGACGTCGAACGATGCCGACCGCGCCGACGCCGGTCGCCGTGAGTACCTCGAAGCCCAGCGAGCGCTGGAGACCTTCGAGACGAAGTGGCGACACGGCGCCTCGCCGCTGATTCGTCGCGTCGCCTCGAGCGGGGTCGCCGAGATCCTCGGCGGACCGCTCGCGCATCCGTTCGCTCCGCTGCTCGATCCACGCCTGCGGACGTTCTTCCTCCGTGAGGGTCTCCACGACGCGCACGCGCGCTGGGGTTTCGACCCCGCAGGCATCTGGGCGCCCGAATGCGCCTTCGCGCCGGGCATGGAGGCCGAGTACGCCCGCGCCGGAGTCGGGCACTTCATGGTCGACGGCCCGACCCTCCACGGCGACACCGCACTCGGCCGCCCGGTCGGCGACAGCGGTGTCATCGCCTATGGACGCGACCTCACGGTGAGTTACCGCGTGTGGTCGCCGAAGTCGGGCTATCCCGGCCACGCCGCCTACCGCGACTTCCACACCTACGACCACGAATCGGGACTCAAGCGGTTCCGCGTCACGGGTCGCTCGGTGCCGGGCGACGAGAAGAAGCCCTACGACCCGGCACACGTCGACGCAGTGATCGACCGACACGTCGAGGATTTCGTCGGGCATGTCCGCGAGCGCCTCATCGAAGAGTCGACGCGCATCGGCCGCGACGCCCTGGTGGTCGCGGCCTTCGACACCGAGCTCTTCGGGCATTGGTGGCATGAGGGTCCGATCTGGCTCGAACGCGTCCTTCGTCGCCTGCCCGAGGTCGGGGTGAAGGTCGGAACCCTCGCCGGCGCAACGCGATCCGGACTCGTCGGCGAGCCGGTCGATCTCCCCGCGTCATCGTGGGGGTCGGGTAAGGACTGGCGCGTGTGGAACGGTCCACAGGTGCAGCATCTCGTCACCCTCAACGAGGAGGTGACCGAGACCGCCCTCGACGCCGTGGCCAAACTCCTCGCCGGTGGCGGAGAGCGCAGCCGTGTCGCCGATCAGATCATCCGGGAGACGCTGCTCACGGTGTCCTCCGACTGGCCTTTCATGGTGTCGAAGGACACTGCCGCGCAGTACGCTGTCTCCCGTGCGCACACGCACGCGCACGCCACGCGAGAGATCAGCGACGCCGCGCTCCGTGGTCGCGACGACGCGGCGGCGACGCTCGTGCAGAACTGGGCGCGGGCCGACAATCTCTTCCCCGCACTCGACGCGCGCCGTCTGCACGCGATCCTGACCGCGGATGCCGAGGGGAGCATCGGATGAAAGTGTTGTTCGTGTCGTGGGAGTACCCACCCGTCGTCGTCGGCGGACTGGGTCGGCATGTGCATCACCTCGCCACGGAGATGGCCGCCGCCGGACACGATGTGGCGGTCCTGACCCGACGCCCGTCCGGCACCGACGCACTCACGCATCCGACGACCGACACAGTCGTCGACGGCGTGCGCGTGATCGCGGTCGCCGAGGACCCGCCGGAGTTCGAGTTCGGTCAGGACATGATGGCCTGGACTCTCGCCATGGGACACTCGTTCATCCGTGCCGGGCTCAGGATCCTGGCCGGCGAACGGGCTTTCGCCGATTCCACCGCACGATGGATCCCCGAGGTCGTGCACGCGCATGACTGGCTGGTCGCCCACCCGGCGATCGCGCTGGCCGAATTCTTCGACGTGCCACTGGTTTCCACCATCCACGCCACCGAAGCCGGTCGGCACAGCGGCTGGGTCAGCGGCCGCACCAATCGGCAGGTGCACTCGGTCGAATGGTGGCTCGTCGCCGAATCCGACGCTCTCATCACCTGTTCGGCATCCATGCGCGACGAGGTGAACCGGCTCTTCGGTTACGACGCCGCCGACATCGCGGTGATCCACAACGGAATCGACATCCGCACATGGCCGTTCGCGGCCCGCACGCGGACCGTCGGCCCGGCGGAACTGTTGTTCGCCGGTCGCCTCGAGTACGAGAAGGGTGTGCAGGACCTGCTGGCCGCACTCCCCCGTATCCGTCGGAGCCACCCGGGTACCACTCTCACCATCGCCGGTGACGGCACCCAGCGGGAGTGGCTGATGGAGCAGGCCCGCAAGCATCGTGTGAGCAAGGCGGTGCGGTTCATCGGCGCCGTCGACCACGACCAGCTGGTGACCCTCATGCACCGCTGCGACGCGATCGTCTTGCCGAGCCGCTACGAGCCGTTCGGCATCGTCGCCCTCGAGGCGGCGGCCACCGGCATCCCGCTGATCGTCTCGACCGCCGGCGGCCTGGGCGAGGCCGTGCAGGAACCCGACACCGGCCTCACCTTCGAACCGGCCGACGTCGCCGGGCTCGCCGCTGCGGTACGGGCGACGCTCTCGGACCCCGGCGCCGCAGCGCAACGGGCTGTCCGCGCACGGGCCCGACTGACCGCCGAGTTCTCCTGGGCCGAGGTGGCCGAACGCACCGCGTCGGTGCACCTGGCCGCCAAGCGCCGGGTGCGCCATCCGGTCGGACGACCGGACATTCCGATGCGTCCGTTGCCCGAACGCGACCCGGCGAAGCCCGACCACCCCGTTCCCTGAGCGCCTACCGCCCTTCCGCCGCGGCCTTTTCCGCCGCCGCTTTCTTGCGTTCGATGTCGGCGAGGGCGCGTTCGAGTTCGGCGCGCTGCTCGGCGTTCTCGGCCCAGTCGTCCATGCGGTTCTTGACCACGCGAGCCGGCGCCCCGACCGCGACCGAGTAGTCCGGGATCATCCCCTTGACCACCGCGTGCGAGCCGAGGACACAGCCTCGGCCGACGATGGTGTTGCGCAGCACCGACACCTTGGCCGCGACCCACGTGTCCGGGCCGATGCGGACCGGGCCCTTCACGATGCCCTGATCCTTGATGGGCAGCGTGATGTCGTCCATCTTGTGGTCGAAGTCGCAGATATAGCACCAATCGGCGACGAGGGTGGATCCACCGATCTCGAGGTCGAGGTAGGCGTTCACCACGTTGTTGCAGCCGAAGACGGTCTTGTCGCCGATCTTCAGGCTGCCCTCGTGGCAGCGGATCGAGTTGCCGTCGCCGATGTGGACCCAGCGGCCGATCTCCATCCGGGCGAGCTCCGGGGTGCAGTGGATCTCCACGTTGCGGCCGAGGAACACCATGCCGCGCAGCACAACGTGCGGGTTGGCCAGACGGAACTTCGCGAGACGGTAGTAACGGACCAGGTACCACGGGGTGTACGCGCGGTTGCGTTGCACCCAGCGCAGCGAATCGAGAGTGAGGAATCGCGCCTGCTCGGGGTCGCGGCGACGGCCGGCGCGGCGTCGGGACCGGTAGGAGGCGTTCCACATGGTGGTCATGGGACAAACCCTAAACGACCCGAAAATCGCGCACGATAGGCTCACTGCTGGCACGACGCGTGCCGGTGAGGACCGACGATGAGGAGCGCCGATGGCCTTGGCACGACCGCAGGTGTCCCGACACCGCCGATCTGCGCTGACCCGCCTGTTCGTCGCCGTCACGGCCGTGAGCTCGCTGGTGCTCGCCGGCTGCTCCGACGGTCACATCGACGTACGCTCGATCCCGAGCGTCGGCTGGCCCAGCTACGGCGGCGTGCCCGGCAACGCGAACTTCGCCTACGCCGACGTCCCCGATGATCTGACCCTCAGCTGGACCCGACCCACCGGCGGTCCGGTCACGGCGCCGGTCACGATCTCCGGCAAGGGCAATGTGGGGGTCACGTCGAATGCCACCCAGGGTTGCAACGTCCTGGTGCTCGACGGCCGGTCGGGACGCAAGAACTTCTGCAAGGACATGCGTGCCGGGGTCGAGGTCAACGCGATGCTCGTCGACCAGTACGACCAGCCGTACCTCGGCGAGGAGGCCACCTTCCTCGCGTTCAACGCCGGTGGTGCGATCCGCTGGCGCGCCGGCGTGATCGGTGTCCCGCTGTCGGCGAAGTTCGCTGCGCCGAACGAGGTGCTGGTGACGACGACGCAGGGCCAGATCCTCTTGATCGACACCCAGCGCAACGAGCTCGTCGCCCCCGAGGTGAAGCTGCGCGACGACGCCGATCCGGAGGAGCCGCTCCTCGGCTTCGGCGACTGTGTGCGCAACGGACCGCAGTGCGCGATCCCGGCACCCGCGGCGGTCGACACCGACCGGGAACGCTTCTACCTCAACTTCTTCCCGCACGGCGCGGCGTCGTCGCAGATCCGGGCGATGAAGTACAACAAGGTCGCCGGCAAGCGCGAGGTGCGAACCGCGTGGCAGACCGACGTCCCGAGCGGCGTCATCGGTACGCCGACCCTGTCCGCCGACGGTGCGACGCTCTACGCCTTCTCGCGCGACGGCAAGATCGTCGCCCTGAACACCGAGAACGGGTCGACCAAGTGGACCCAGGACATCGGCGGCCACGGCTTCGCGACGATGACCGTGTCGCCCGACGGCCTGATCATCCCCACCGGTTCGCTCGGTGCCCCGCTCACGCTGTACCGAGACGCGGGTGACCGCGCCGAAAAGGTGTGGCAGCGCACCGATCTCGCCACGGTGAGCCTGTCTGCGTTGACCCAGCAGAAGACCGCCTGGACGGTCGTCCGCGACGCCGGCAAGGACACGCTGTCGCTGGTGGAGGTCTCCACCGACGACGGGGCGACGAAACGCACCCTGCCACTGCCGAATTCGTCGGGTTTCGCGACCGGCGTCTCGGTCTCCTACTGGGGCCAGATCGCGACCGCGACCAACCTCGGCGAGGTGTACTTCTTCGACAGCAAGGCCAACCTGGGATGACGCGCCCGAACCAGAATGCGGGCTGAGTGCCGGAAACCGGCACTCAGCCCGCATTCGTGTTTGTGCGTGGTCGCTCAGAGCTCCTGGCTCGCTGCGTCGGGATTGAGGAAGAACAATCCCGCGATCCGACCGTCGGCGTCGAACGCCACGCGGAAAACCATCTCCCCGGCCTCCTGCTCGAGCGGCACGTCGACCACCGTGTGGAGGCCGTGACCGCGCACGAAAGGCGTTCCGGTCCTCTCGAGTTCACCGTGCAGTGCCACCACCGACGCCCAAGCGTCGGCCAGTGCGGCGTCGGACAGGGCAGCCGTCATGGTCTCGTCGAAACGTGCTGTGACGGTCGCCCACTCGGCCTCGGTGATCTTCTCGATGACGTCAAGGGCCATGGCGTCGGCGTGGGCAATCGTGACTTTCTGCATGGGTGCTCCTGTTCTGGGATCGATGGGTTTGCCGAAGCGTTGGAACGCCGCCTGACGGGTGACGCCGACGACGTCGCCGATCTCCTGCCAGGTACACCCGAACTCGCGCGCCGAACGAGCCGTGGCACTGAGCAATTCCTCTGCGCGACCGCCCAATTGGAGTGCGTCATGGACTCTGGTCAGAGCCGCTTCGCGGGCACCCGGGTCACCCGGTTCGGAACCGGGTCCGGTCGCCACGCTGCGCGCGTATCGCTCGATCTCCCGTGCTGTTTCTTCCACCTCGGACACTTGTAAAGGATAGGTTTACAAGCACCCGGGTGTCAAGCTCCGGTTTACAAGCGATCGGGTCAGAACCTGATTCCCGGCTCGCAGATGAAGGCGGTTCCCTTGCGTCCGATCCGGGTGAGCACCACCGACAGTGGCCGGGCGCCCTTGGGTTTGAGCTTCTTGCGGAGCTGATCGGGATCGACGTCGAGGCCGCGGACGAGGATCTCGAGCGGCCCGCAACCGTGCGCGGCCAGGGCCTTGCGGAGAACCTTCTCCGTCACCCCCACCTGCTCGATCACGCGGAACCCACGTGCTCCCGCAGGCACCGAATCGCCGGTCAGGTAGGCGATCTGGGGATCGAGCTGCCACAGGCCGAAACGGTGGGCGTAGTGCTTGACGAGACCGGCACGCACGACGGCACCGTCCGGGTCGACGATCCACTCCCCCGCCTCGCCTGCCGGCACGTCGTCGTCCTCGTGATCGGTGATCTCGAACTGCGACACCGTCCCGTCGGGCCGCGTACGCAGAACCGTTGCCCGGCGCCGGGCCTCGATCCCCGGCCCCGACCACAGGCACGCTTCCCGGACACCGCCGTCGAGCGAGGTCACCTGGACCTCGCCGTCGAATCCGAACCGATTGCGCAGCAACTGATGATCCAGTCCGGGAGCACATTTCACGATCAGTACGCGGCCCGCATAGGTGGCGAGCAGTTCCAGCAGCGGTGGGGTCAGTTGGTCGAGGCGGAAGATCCGGCCGGCGTCGGACCGTCGCGCGGGGTCGGCGAGGAGTACGTCCGCAGTCGAGGTCGGGGTGAGCGCGTCGGCGACGAGGAGCGTCGCGTCGGGTACGTTGTGGCGCGCCATCGCGAGCCGGACGCGGTCGAGGTCGCTGCCGATCACTCTGGTGATCCCGTTGACGCGCACCAGTTCTCGTAGCTCCGCACCGATCGAGCAGGTCATGTCGTGGACCACCGACGCCGGAAACCGGGCGGCGATCTCGACGGCGCGGTGCGCGGCGACGACCGAGGCGGTCGCCTGCTGCACGCCGTCGTCGGTGAGCAACAACTCGGCCGGGTCCCGCAGTTTCGACGCGGCTCGTCGACGGTTCCGGACGGTCTCGATCAGCGCGGCATCATGCGGTGCATACCGGCTGCGGACCTCGGTGATGTCGGACAGCATCGACGCCGGGGTGAGGGCCAGAGCCGACACCGTCTCCAGGGCCTTCTCACCATGCCGCGACCGCAGGAAGGCGACGTCGTCGAGACTGAAGGAGTAGCTCATGATCCTTGCAGGCTACCGTCGTGGCCCGCGTCTCCCCGGGCCGCCCGCCGCGTCGCAGAGCCTACTGACGCAGCTCCACGAGGGATGTGACGATCGTGGTCCGATCGCCGGTCGCCAGCGACTCGTCGTCCGGGTCCTGATCGGCCAGCACCACGTGTCTGGCGTTGGCGACGTTCAGCAGATGCACCGTGCCCTCGACGTCGAGAGCGATCGGTTCACGCTTCGCGATGACCTCGTGGAGGAACTGCCTCACCTCCGGTACCGGATCACTGAAGAGCAGACGGATCTCGAACTCATCGGACGTCAGCAGGGTGGCCATAGCCCATGGTTGCACGCAGGAAGCGGCCTCGGTCCCGAAAACGACGATCGGGCCGCCGCAGAGGCGACGACCCGATCGGTAGAGAGAATGCGCGCTATAACCCTGCGCTTTCTACGAATCGCCGGGCTTGGTGCCGGTGACCACCACGTTGTAGAAGAACTTCTGCGGCACGACCTTGCGCAGGACGTTCTCGTCGAGCCAGGTCAGGCGCTTCCAGCCGCCGAACGCGAACCGCGCCCAGCCCCAGCCGAGCTTCTCCGGCGGCACCGCGGCCTCGAAGGTGCGGACCGGCCAGCCGAGCATGGCGGCGGCCAGTTCCTCGGTGGCGGTGGCGACCTTGGCGGCTCCGGCGGAACGGGCGATGCCGGCCAGCTCGTCGGGATCGAAGGTGTGGATGTCGACGACGGCCTCTAGAGCCGCGGCGCGCGAGGACTCGTCGAGCTCCTCCTGCGGACGCCGCCAGCTCTGCAGCGGCCCGAACTTGGTCACGTTGGTGGTGACGGCCCACGTCGCGCGGCTCATCCAGCGCGCGTAGAAGTCGCCGATGGTCGACGGCTCGCCGGCGAAGATGAAACGACCGCCAGGCTTGAGCACGCGCAGCACCTCGCGCAGCGCCTGCTCGACGTCGGGGATGTGGTGCAGCACAGCGTGTCCGACGACGAGGTCGAAGGTGTTGTCGTCGTACGGGATCTTCTCCGCGTCGGCAACCCGGCCGTCGACGTCGAGTCCCAGGTTCTCGGCGTTGCGCAGTGCGACCTTCACCATGCCCGGCGACAGGTCGGTGACCGAACCCTTGTCGGCGACACCCGACTGCATGAGGTTCAGCAGGAAGAAGCCAGTGCCGCAACCGAGTTCCATCGCGCGCCCGTACGGCAGCGGCTCGTCGATCTCGATGGCGTCGAAACGTCCACGCGCGTAATCGATGCAGCGTTCGTCGAAGCTGATCGACCACTTCTCGTCGTAGGTCTCGGCCTCCCAGTCGTGGTAGAGCACCTGGGCGAGCTTGGTGTCCTTCAGAGCGGCCTGCACCTGTTCCTCGGTGGCATGCGGATTCGGCGCCGGATCGATACCCGGAGTGGCGTCGGTGGTCATGATCGCTTCCTTGTCGCGTGGGTCGGTCAGTCGTGATGTTGGTGGGGCCGCGCCGTCAGCGACCGGTGAACTCCGCCTTGCCGGGACCGTTCTCCACGAACGACTTCATACCGATGGCACGGTCCTCGGTGGCGAACAGCGCCGCGAAGAGCTGCTCCTCGATCTTGAGTCCGGTGTGGAGGTCGACGCCGAGCCCCTGGTCGACGGCCTTCTTGGCGGCGGCGATCGCCACTGACGCGGCATTGGTGAACTGACCCGCCCAGGCCAGTGCGGCGTTGTAGACCTCGTCGGGGGCGACGACCTCGTCGACCAGTCCGATCGCGAGTGCCTCCTCGGCGCCGACGAACCGGCCGGTGAAGATGAGGTCCTTGGCCTTGGCCGGTCCGATGAGCCGCGCCAGACGCTGCGTACCGCCACCACCGGGGATGAGTCCGAGGAGAACCTCGGGCACGCCGAGTTTCGCGTTGTCACCGGCGATCCGGCGGTCGGCTCCCAGCGCGACTTCGAGGCCGCCGCCCAGCGCGTAGCCGGTGATGGCCGCGACCGTGGGCTTCGGGATCTCGGAGATGGCGCCGAGGTCGCGCTGCAGACGACCGGCGACCTTGCTCATCTCGGCGTAGCTGAGGTCGTTCATCTCCTTGATGTCGGCGCCGGCGGCGAGGACCTTGGGTCCGCCGTAGACGACGACGGCCTTGATGTCGTCGCGGAGGGTCGCCTCCTCGGCGGCCGCGGCCAGTTCGGCCTGCACCTGGCGGCTCAACGCGTTCATCGGCGGGCGGGCCAGCAGGATGGTGCCCACGCCGGGATGGTCGTCGGACGTTTCGAGGGTCACGAACTCAGGCATCCTCGAAGGCTACCGTCTGGTAAGTCGGCGCGGTGTCGCAGCCCGGTGTCATCAGCCTGCGACAACCCACGCGTCACATCCGCGCGCCCTACAGTTGGCGACATGGCCAAAGGCGCGGGTTCCGCAGGTGAGCCGATCGAGCTGACGGTGGGTTACCGCACCGTCCGCCTGTCCAGCCCTGATCGCGTGTACTTCACCGAACGCGGCGAGACCAAGCGCGACCTCGCCGAGTACTACCTGTCGGTGGGTGACGGCATCGTGCGGGCCCTGCGCGAACGTCCCTGCATGCTGCACCGTTTCCCCAAGGGCGTCAGCGGCAACAAGGTGCACCAGAAGCGGGTCCCGGCGGGCGCACCGGACTGGCTCGAGACCACCGAGATCTACTTCCCCCGCTACGGACGCACCGCCGACGAGCTGTGCGTGACCGAGCTGGCATCGGTGATCTGGGCGGTACAGATGTCGACGGTCGAGTTCCACCCCTGGAACTCACGCCGCGCCGACCCCGAATCCCCCGACGAGTGGCGCATCGACCTCGACCCCATGCCGGACTGCACCTTCTCACGCATCCAGCGGGTGGCCCACGTCGTCGAGGAGGTTCTCGACGAGCTGGGCATGCGCGGCTTCCCGAAGACCTCGGGTGGTCGCGGTCTGCACATCTACGTGCGCATCGGCCCCGAGTGGGGGTTCCCTCAGGTCCGGCGCGCCGCGCTCGCGTTCGCCCGCGAGGTCGAGCGCCGGGCACCCAAAGACGTCACGACAACGTGGTGGCGCAAGGATCGCGACCCGGCAGCCGTGTTCGTCGACTACAACCAGAACACCCGCGACCACACCATGGCGTCGGCCTACTCGGTGCGCGGCAACCAACGCGCGACGGTGTCCACGCCGATCCGCTGGAACGAGATCGACGACATCGAACCCGACGACTTCACCATCGCCACCGTGCCCGCGCGATTCGCCGAACTCGGCGACCTGCACGCCGAGATCGACGACGTCGCCCACCGGCTCGACACGCTGCTCGACTGGGCCGATCGCGAGGACATCGCCGAGGACGAGGACGACGCCGTCGATCTCGACGAGCCGTGAGGATCTACAGCGTGATCTCCGGCGGCGTCTGATCGCCGAGCGTGCGGAAGTACTCGTCGGAGCCGGGGAACCCGAGTCCGGCGAGCCCGGCGCCCGGGGTGGTGTTCGGCAGGATGCACTCGACGGACCGCTCGGCGGCCAGCAGCTCATCGACACTCGGGAAGCCGCTGACGTAGTGCAGCTGCGCCCAGGTCGGCGGCATCAGGAAGTGCTTGCCGTCGGCCCAGGCGTCGATCGCGACGCGGGCGTTGACCCAGCGCGCCACCTCGGCCTCGGTGGTCTCGGCGTCGGCCTGCTGGCCCTCGGGCATGGCAGCGAGGAAGAACCGGGTGTCGTAGCGACGCTTCTCGTTGACCGGGGTGATCCAGTGCGCGAGCGGACTCAGCAGATCGGCACGCAGGGTGAGGCCGCGCGCGGTGAGGAACTCGGCGAAGGACAGAGACTTCTCGACGAGCTGTTGCCGGTCGTCGGCGAGGGCGCCCGGGTCGGCGAAAGAACCGTCGGCGGTGGTCGCGAGCAGAACGCCGCATTCCTCGAAGGTCTCGCGGACGGCCGCGCACACGAGCGCCTGGGCGAGCTCGTCATCGGTGTTGAACTGCTCGGCCCACCACGCCGCTTGCGGCCCGGTCCAGGCCACGTGGGCGCCGGCGTCGCGCTTGTCGACGCCGCCACCCGGGAAGACGGTCATGCCGCCGGCGAAAGCCATCTGCTTCACCCGACGCTGCAGGAACACCTCGATGCCGTCGGCGGAGTCACGGACCAGGACGACCGTCGCGGCGTCGCGGATCGGTGCGGACACGACCTCGGGTCCCTGATCGGTGGATGTCATCAGTTGCCTCCTGCTCGACGGTGACCGCCCGCGCGGCGACGGCGTCGAGCGAAGTACCGGCCGTCGACCTTGTCGAGGATGATCTGCTGCCGGAAGGCGGCCGTCAGGTTCTCACTGGTCAGCACCTCCTCGAGGAGGCCCTGCGCCACGACGCCACCCTCGGACAGGATCAGCGCGTGCGTGAACCCCTCCGGGATCTCCTCCACATGATGGGTGATCAGCACGATGGCGGGAGCGTCGGGGTCGGCGGCGAGGGTCGCGAGGCGGTCGACGAGTTCTTCGCGGCCGCCGAGGTCGAGACCGGCGGCCGGCTCGTCGAGCAGCAGGAGTTCGGGGTCGGTCATGAGGGCGCGGGAGATGATCACGCGCTTGCGCTCCCCCTCCGACAGGGTGCCGAAGGTGCGGTCGGCGAGATGCTCCGCGCCCATCGACTCCAGCGATTCGACGGCCTGGTCGCGGTCCATGTCGTCGTAGGCCTCGCGCCAGCGCCCCAGGACGGCGTAGCCGGCGGAGATGACGACGTCGCTGACGACCTCGTGGTCGGGCACGCGGTCGACGAGGGCGGGACTGGCGACGCCGATCCGCGTTGCGAGTTCGCGGATCTCGATCCGGCCGAGCTTCTCGTTCAGCACGAATGCGGTGCCCGACGTCGGGTGCAGTTCGGCACCCGCCAGTCGCAGAAGTGTCGTCTTACCGGCACCGTTGGGCCCGATGATGACCCAGCGTTCGTCCAGTTCGACCTGCCAGGACAGCGGGCCGACAAGCGTTTTGCCGCCACGGACGATCGCGACGTCGCGGAAGTCGATCAAGAGGTCGGGATCGGATTCGGTCACGACCCCTATCCTGCCTCACGCCCGTCCGTTCGACCGGTTCGGCTCAGCCGTGTCCGATACACGTCACGGGAATACACCGACCGGTTCGCCGGGTTGATGGACTACGTGACCGCTCAACACCTTCCTCTGTCCATCCTGGATCTCGCCACCGTCGGCCGCGACGAGACCGTCGCGGAAAGTCTCGCCGCCAGTGTCGATCTCGCGCAGAACGCGGAGAAGTGGGGATACAAGCGGATCTGGTACGCCGAACACCACAACATGTCGGCGATCGCGTCGTCGGCGCCTGCTGTGCTCATCGCGCACATCGCCGCCCACACCTCGACCATCCGCCTCGGTGCCGGCGGCGTCATGCTGCCCAACCACGCCCCGCTCACCATCGCCGAGCAGTTCGGCACCCTCGCCGAACTCCATCCCGGCCGCATCGACCTCGGACTCGGCCGCGCCCCGGGCAGCGACCAGCAGACCTTCCAGGCCCTGCGTCGCACCCACGCGTCGGCCGAACGGTTCCCGCACGACGTTCTCGAACTGCAGGCGTTCCTCGGCGACGAGTCCCGCATCGAAGGCGTCCGCGCCACGCCGGGCGCCGGGACCCACATACCGCTCTACATCCTGGGTTCGTCGCTCTTCGGCGCGCAGCTCGCCGCCGCCCTCGGACTCCCCTACGCCTTCGCGTCGCACTTCGCACCGCAGGCCCTGACGCAGGCAGTCGAGTTGTACCGCCGCGAGTTCCGGCCGTCGGAGGTGCTCGCCGAGCCGTACGTGATCGCCGGTGTCGGCGTGATCGCCGACGACGATCCCGACGTCGCACAGCAGCAGTTGCAGATCGCCCGTCGTCAGCGCGTCTCCCTGCTCTACGGACGCGGCCGCACATTCACCGACGAAGAAGCCGACGCGGTGCTGTCGATGCCCCAGGGCCGCCAGATCGACGAGATGCTCACCTACGCCGGTATCGGGACGCCCGATGAGGTGCGACAGTACCTGAGCTGGTTCGCCGGACATGCCGATGCCGACGAGCTGATCGTTGCGTCGCTGGCACCGAGTCGCGACGTCTGGATGAGCACTCTCGGGCATCTCGCCCCGGCGAATTCGCCGGTGGCCGTGGGCGGTTGATCCCGGAGCCGAGTCTCAGTCCTCGAGCCGGAAGTCCGCGAAGTCGAAGCCGGGCACGACGACGCAGCTGACCAGTGCCGCCTCGTCGCCGACGGGGCGCGCACGCTGCCACATGCCGGGCGGCACCAGCGCCTGCGGCTGATTCCCGGCCTCGATGTCGGGCCCGACGATGATCGGGGTCGGATCGCCGGGGGCATCGCCGTCGCCGCCCAGATCGAGCTGCACCGGCGCCCCGCGATGGTGCAGCCAGAGCTCTGAGCCGCGCACGGTGTGCCACGCGGACTGTTGGCCGGGCGTCAGGACGAAGTAGATCGCGGTGCCGGCGGCCCGGTCACCGGTGTAGCCGGCCGGGAGCACCGCGTTCGGCAGCCCGATCCCGCTGCGCCAGGTCTCGCGAAACCAGCCACCCTCCGGGTGCGGTTGCAGGTCAAGGCTTTTCGCCCAGTCCGGTAGTTCGGTGGCGCTCATCTGCTCCCCTGTCTCGTGATCAGTTCCCGACGACTTCGGCGATGACGGTGACCGAACCGGGCGCGATCTCGGTGAACCCGGCATCACGGACCGCGACCGCGGTGCCGGACGCATCGGCCTCGAGCAGGTCACGCCATCGTTCGGGCGTGGCCTCACGCACCGCCAGCGGACAGTCGTCGAGCCGCCACCGGATCGCCTCGTCGGCGTCGAGAAGTTTGGCGGCGAGCATCGATGCGTGACCGACCTGCGCGGCGAGCTTGCCGACGGTCATGTCGAGCCCGGGATTCGTCCACAGCACCACGCCGTGATCCGGCCTCTCGGTGGGGGGTTCGCCGTCGACCTCGGTGCCGCCGATCTGCAGCTTCTTGACCCGCCGGTCGAGATCGCCGACGCGGCCGGGCACGAACGCGCGCGCCTCGGCGCCACCCTCGGTCGCGGTCACGCCCCACACCTCTTGCGCCGCAGCCCATTGCGCGCCACGGGCTCGACGAGCGATCTTACGAATGCGGGCCTGGCACCAGTCGTCCATCGCCGCCGCCCACGGACCGTCACCGGCTGCGCGGTCGTCGAGACACAGCAGCGCGACGGCCCGTGCCGCCGCGGTCAACAGGTCGGTGCGATCCGGCGGATCGGACTTCTCGACGCGCAGCACCATCGCCATCGCCAGGACGTCGGCCGGATCCTCAGGATCCTCACCGCCCCCGACGTATCCGACGAGGCGTCGATGGTTCGCCACGACCGCATCGGGGGTGACCGGCGGCCGCGTCACGGCGTCACGGGTGACGGGCAAGCCCGTCACGTCGGCGTTGTCTGTCGTGTCCGACACGTCAGCCGAGCGGAACCCGCCGGTACACGCCGTCGGCGGCGTCCGCGGCCTCGATCTCGTCGCGCGACACCCCGAGGATGAACAGCACGGCGTCGAGGAACGGGTGGTTGAGCGTGGCGTCGGCGACCTCCCGCAACGCGGGCTTCGCATTGAACGCGATGCCGAGTCCGGCGACGCTGAGCATGTCGATGTCGTTGGCACCGTCGCCGACGGCGATCGTCTGCTCCATCGGCACCCCGACCTGGTCGGCGAAGGAACGCAGCGCACGGGCCTTGCCGGTCCGGTCGACGACCTCGCCGATCACGCGTCCGGTCAGTTTGCCGTCGACGATCTCGAGAGTGTTGGCGCGCACGAAGTCGAGTTCGAGTTCGTGGGCCAGACCGTCGATGACCTGACGGAAACCACCCGACACCAGGCCGCAGTGGAACCCGAGCCGATGCAGCGTGCGGATCGTGGTGCGGGCGCCCGGCGTGAGCTGCAGCGACTTCGCGACGTCGTCGATGACCCCGGCGTCGAGCCCGGCGAGGGCCGCCACGCGCTGGTGCAGTGACTGTTCGAAGTCGAGCTCACCGCGCATGGCGGCTTCGGTGACCGCCGCGACCTCGGCTTCACGGCCGGCTTTCGCGGCGAGCATCTCGATGACCTCACCCTGGATCAGGGTGGAGTCGACGTCGAAGACGATGAGGCGCTTGGCGCGCCGGGCCAGACCACCGCGTTCGACTGCGATGTCGACCGAATGCTTGGCGGCGACTTCGGCGAGCCCCTTCCGCAGGGCGGCGTCGGCGGCGACCCCGCCGCGGCCGGCCACGCTGACCATCAGTTCGAGGCCGGTGAGCGGATAGTCGGCGATACCGCGGATCGAGTCGATGTTTCCGCCTTGACCGGCGAGTTTCGCGGCGACCGCGCTGAAGGCGGTGGCCGTGACCGGACTGCCCAGGATCACGACGGCATGAGACGAGGTCGAACGGCTACCCGAATCGACACCGATCTCCACCCGCACGTCGAAGCCGATGGAGGCCATCGCCTGCTCGACGATCTCCTGCAGCGTCTCGGGATCTCCGTTCGCGGAGACGAGCACGCCGAGCGTCAGCTGACCGCGGATGACCACCTGCTCGACGTCGAGCAGTGCAACGGCCTGACCGGCCAGGGCACCCATGAGAACAGAGGTGACACCTGGCCGGTCGGGACCGGTGACAGTGAAGAGAACGGTCGTACCGGTAGTGCCTGTTGAGTCGTTGCCCACCGGTCAGCGCGGATCGGGATCAGGCGATCCCTCGTGCGATCCCACGGTGAACGGCTCGCGACGAGCCTCTTCCATCTGGCGATCCTTGCCCGCGTCGTGACCCGGGCCGACATGAGCCTCGGCACGCATCCGCTCGATCATGTGCGGGTAGTGCAGCTCGAAGGCCGGACGCTCCGAACGGATGCGGGGCAGCTCGGTGAAGTTGTGGCGCGGCGGCGGCGACGAGGTCGCCCACTCCAGGGAGTTGCCGAAGCCCCACGGATCGTCGACGGTCACGACCTCGCCGTAGCGGTAGCTGCGGAAGACGTTCCACAAGAACGGCAGGGTCGACAGGCCGAGGATGAACGCACCAATGGTCGAGATGGTGTTCAGCGTGGTGAAGCCGTCCGACGGCAGGTAGTCGGCGTAGCGACGCGGCATGCCCTCGTTGCCCAGCCAGTGCTGCACCAGGAACGTCATGTGGAAGCCGATGAACGTCAGCCAGAAGTGGATCTTGCCGAGGCGCTCGTCGAGCATGCGTCCGGTCATCTTCGGGAACCAGAAGTAGATGCCGGCGTAGGTGGCGAACACGATGGTGCCGAAGAGCACGTAGTGGAAGTGCGCGACCACGAAGTAGCTGTCGGACAGGTGGAAGTCCAGCGGCGGGCTCGCGAGCAGGACGCCGGTCAGACCACCGAAGAGGAAGGTCACGATGAAGCCGACGGAGAACAGCATCGGCGTCTCGAACGTGATGTGACCTCGCCACATCGTTCCGATCCAGTTGAAGAACTTCACGCCGGTCGGAACCGCGATCAGGAACGTCATGAAGGAGAAGAACGGCAGCAGCACGGCGCCGGTGACGTACATGTGGTGCGCCCACACCGCGACCGACAGGGCGGCGATGGCCAGGGTCGCGTAGATCAGGCCCGAGTATCCGAAGATCGGCTTACGCGAGAAGACCGGGAAGACCTCCGAGACGATGCCGAAGAACGGCAGCGCGATGACGTACACCTCGGGGTGTCCGAAGAACCAGAACAGGTGCTGCCACAGGATGACACCGCCGTTGGCCGGGTCGTAGATGTGGGCGCCGAACTGGCGGTCGACCTCGAGGCCCATCAGGGCAGCGGTCAGCAGCGGGAAGATCAGCAGGATGAGCACGCTGGTCACCAGGATGTTCCAGGTGAAGATCGGCATGCGGAACATCGTCATACCGGGTGCACGGAGGCAGACCACGGTGGTGACCATGTTGACCGCGCCGAGGATGGTGCCCAGACCGGACACACCCAGACCCATGATCCACAGGTCGGCACCGAGGCCGGGGCTGTGTACGGCGTCGGTCAGCGGCGTGTACGCCGTCCAACCGAAGTCGGCGGCACCGCCCGGGGTGATGAAGCCGGCGATGGCGATGGTCGAACCGAAGACGAACAGCCAGAAGCCGAGTGCGTTCAGTCGCGGGAAGGCGACGTCGGGCGAACCGATCTGCAGCGGCAACACGAAGTTGGCGAAGCCGATGACGATCGGGGTCGCGTACATCAGCAGCATCACGGTGCCGTGCATCGTGAAGAGCTGGTTGAACTGCTCTGTCGACAGGAACTGCATGCCCGGAGCCGCGAGCTCACCACGCATCAGCAGGGCCATCAGGCCGCCGATGAGGAAGAACGCGAAACATGCAGTGATGTACATCATGCCGATCAGCTTGTGATCGGTCGTCGTCAACAGCTTGTAGATGAACGAACCCTTGGGCTGATAGCGCTCCGGGAATGGTCGCACTGGAGCCACTTGCGTGGTGGGTTGGTCTACCGCGGTCACAGATCCTCCTCTTGCGCGAGCTCGACGTCGAACCCCTTCGAACGTCGGTCGGCACATGAACACAAACCGAGCGCTGAGTACTGATCCTAAACCCTTCCCGACGCCCGGGCCGAACGGGTCCTACGATCTGTCGTATTCGACGCCCGACGCACCACATCGGCCGTGCTCAAACCCCTTTCCTCCTTCGACGCGCCGGGTGGTCTGGCGACCCCGCTCGGTGTCTGCGGCCGACGGTCTGGCGGCCCCGTGGAAGCCTACGCTCGACGCCCCGGCGCCGGTGCTAGGTTGGGCGGGTGCAGAGCAGGGGTAACGGGGTCACGGATGTACGTGTTCGTCGTATGCGGGGACGCCGGCCGGTCTGGGCAGCGGTCCTCGGCGTGGTCGTCGTCGCGGCGTCGGCAGCGTGTTCCGGCGACGAGCCGCTGACCACTCCCGACGGCTCCACCATCTCGACCACTGTCACCCGCGTCGCGGAGGTCAACATCGTCTCCGCCGACCGTGACTTCTCGAAGACCTGCCTCGCGCCCACCCCGGCCGACGACGCCGCCACCGATCCCACCCGCATCGTCGTGACCGATCCGGCGCTCCTGGACGCCCTGTGTGCACTCGGCATCGGCGACAAGGTGACGGCCGTGACCGCTGCCCCTGGTTCGGTGCCCGCCTATCTCGGACCCCGACTGTCGTCGGTGCCGGCGATCGGGACCGCGCCCGACGCCGCAGCTGTGTCGCAGGCCGACGCCGACCTCGTCCTCCTCACTCCCGAGACCGCCGCGTCGTCGAAGCCCTTCGGCTCGGTGCGTTCGGCCACGATCCCCGCCGGCGACTGGCAGGAGCAGTTCCAGGCCGTCGCCGACGCCGTCGGCCGCAGCGAAGCCGGGCGGCAGCGTCTGGCCGAGTTCACGACCGAAGCCGCCAAGACCGGCAGGCGCATGGACGCCTCACATACGCAGGTGTCGCTGGTCCGGTTCGGCGAGGACTCGGAGACCATCGCCGGCATGGACACCTTCGCCGGCCAGGTCCTCGGTGAGATCGGCGTCCAGCGGCCCGGTCCGCAACGGGTCCCCGATTCCTTCCCCGTCACCTCCGAGAACTTCCGTGAGGCCGAAGGCGACCTCATCTATGTGAGCTTTGAAGGTGAGAAGGGCCAGGAGCACGGCGAAGAGGTCCTGCTCAGCGACGAGTGGCTGGGTCTGGGTGCCTCGATGTGGAAGCGCGTGCTCGCCGTCGACGACGCCGTCTGGTACGACTCCTCCGGCCTCGCTGCCGCCTGGCTGGTCCTCAACGACGTCAAGGGTTCGCTCGACGGCAACTCCTGAGCGGCCCCCGCGTCCACCGTTTGGATCAGGCCAGGTCAAACCCTCGCCCTGGACTCTCTGACGCATCACTGTTTGCGCATGACTGTCACCGATCAGTACCTGGCCAACAACGCGGAGTACGCCAAGACCTTCAACGGTCCCCTGCCGCTGCCGCCGAGCAAGCACATCGCCATCGTCGCGTGCATGGACGCCCGCCTCGACGTCTACCGCGTCCTCGGCATCAACGAGGGCGAGGCCCACGTGATCCGCAACGCCGGCGGCGTCGTCACCGCCGACGAGATCCGCTCCCTCGCCATCAGCCAGCGGCTGCTCGGCACCACCGAGATCGTCCTGATCCACCACACCGACTGCGGGATGCTCACCTTCACCGACGACGATTTCAAGCGCGACATCCAGACCGAGATCGGGCAGAAGCCGGAGTGGGCCGCCGAGGCGTTCAGCGACGTCGACGACGACGTGCGGCAGTCGCTCAACCGCATCAAGAACAGTCCGTTCATCACCAAGACCAGCTCGCTGCGCGGGTTCGTGTTCGACGTCGCGACCGGCCTCCTCCGCGAGGTCTCCTGACTCATCTGACTCCAGACAGAACCGACCGGGTACGCGCGGTGCGGCGTACCCGGTCGGTTTCGTCTCGTCGGTCGCTTCTCGTCAGTCCGCGGTGTGGTCCGAGCGCTTCACCGCGTCGGGAGCGTTCTCCCGGGTCGCCATGCCGCCCTCACGTCCGTGGTCCTTGGGGCCGGGCGGGTCCTTGCGAACCTCGGCAGTGCCCTCGTCGTGTTCGGCCTGCTGGTCCTTCGACTGTCCCATCGGTGCCTCCTCGCACTCTCGTGCCGCGTTGAGCCTGCGGAATCGATCTTCTCCCTTACCCTCGTCGGACGATGTGGAAACCGGCAGTGTCGGGGGCCGTCGTTAGACTGGCGGGCGATCCTCGATGCCATCAGAACCGCAGCTCAGTGGGCCGACTCCGCCGGACTCCGCCCCCTCGCCCTCAACCCACCGGCCCCGTTCCGTCGCGCCGCTCCACGTCCTGTGGCGGCCCGGTGTGGGGATGGCCGTGTGGATCGACGGCGAACCGGCAGACCTGCCCGAGCCGCTGCGCGACGCCCTGTCGGGCCGCCGGTTCCGCAGCGAGATCCCGATCGTCGGCGAGGGCAATCGCCGACGGTTCGTCCGGGCGGCGACGCTCGGCCTGACGTCGGCGGTGTCCCTGCTCGACGCGTCTCGGTCGGCGACGGTCACCGGCGATGTCCGGTGGTATCGCTACCTGCTCGACGGCGTACGTTCATTCGTCGCCGCCGGCTCGGTGGCGCCGTCGGCCGAGCAGGTCGCGGGCGAATGGCTGCTCCGCTGGGTCGTCATTCCGACGCCGACGTGGCGCAGCTGGCATGCCGTCGTCCTCGGCAGTGCGCCGGATGCGTTGCTGCACAACGGCTCCCACGCCTCGCTCGACGACTTTCTCGCCGAGCTCGTCGATTACGAATGCCGCACGACGATCGCTCGTTCGATCCCCCGGCTCGGCGAACCGCGTCCGGCGTCGCCCGTCGTCCGCGCGCTGCTGCCCGGCACCGACGTCGGCCCGCCCTGCTCCCCCGAGCGTCTGGCGGCCGCTGTGGGGAGCTGGTCCCGGTGGAATGCCGGCGTGCCACGAGACGACCAGTCACTGATCTTCCGTCTCCACGAACCCGAGTACGACGACCTGACCGAGAGCCATTGGAACGACGCGTGGGACGACGACACCTTCGACCTGCCCACGCGTGACGAGGTCGCCGACGCCTCGCGCTGGCGACTCGAGGTCTGCCGGCGCAGCATCGACGGTCAGATCGAGCCGGTGGCACCCCACCGCCTCGACGCTCATGAACTCGACGAGCTGACCACAGCGCTGGCCACCGCGGTACGCGAGTTCCCCGAACTCGACCGGGCCGACCCGGACCGCGGCTCCCTCGACTTCCTGCTCCCCACCGACGTCGCCGCCGAACTGTTCGCTACCGGCGCCGCGGCACTGGGCGCGGCCGGGATTCCGGTGCTGCTCCCCCGCACCATCGCCGAGGTCCGGCCGAGTCTCACGCTGCGTGCCCTGCCACCACCCGGCGGCGGGGCGCCCGCAGCCATGGTCGGTCTCCGCGAGATCCGTGAGTTCGAATGGAGACTGGCACTGGGTGATTCATCCGACGCCATCACCCTCACCGACGCCGATCTCGACGAATTGTCCGGCCAGAAGGGCGATCTGGTCCGGGTGCGTGGCGTGTGGGTCCGCGCCGAGGGTTCGGCACTGACGCGCGCCGCCGCCTTCGTAGCGACGCAACGTGCTCTCGCCGCAACCCAGCCGCCCGCGGACTTCGGCGAACTGTTCGGTCTCGTGACCGGCGAGTCGGACAAGCTCCCGGTCCCCGTCGCCCGGGTCGAAGGACTCTCGTGGCTCGACGACGTCGCCGAAGGCGGCGCCATCCGACCCGAACCGGTCACACCCCCAACCGATCTGGAAGCCGTGCTGCGGCCGTACCAACAACGAGGGCTGGACTGGCTGGCACACCTGTCGAACCTCGGCGTCGGAGGCGTACTCGCCGACGACATGGGCTTGGGCAAGACCCTCCAGGTGATCGCACTCGAGTGCCACGAGCGCAGCGTCATCGCCGACGACGCCGACCGGCCCGGACCGACGCTCGTCGTCTGCCCGATGTCGCTGGTCGGCAACTGGTCTCGCGAGATAGCGCGGTTCGCACCCGGACTGCGTGTGGCCATCCATCACGGCCCGTCGCGAGCCGCCGGCGCGGTCTTCACCACGATCCGCGATTCCGTCGACATCGTCGTCACAACCTTCGCGATCGCCGGCCGCGACCTCGAACTGCTCTCCCGACATCCCTGGCACCGCGTCGTCGTCGACGAGGCCCAGCACCTCAAGAACGTCAACACCATTGCCTCCAAGGCGATCCGGAACATTCCCGCCGATCGCCGTCTCGCGCTGACCGGCACCCCGGTGGAGAATCGCCTCGAGGACCTGCGCGCGGTGATCGACCTGGTGAACCCCGGACTGTTGGGGTCGGCGTCGGTGTTCCGCGCGCGCTATGCCGAACCCATCGAACGCGACCGCGACCCCGGAGCCCTACGGCGACTGTCCGCGATCACACGGCCGTTCATCCTGCGCCGCGAGAAAACCGACCCGGCCATCGCCGCCGATCTGCCGGAGAAGGCGGACTTCACGGTGCGCGCCAACCTCACCGTCGAACAGGCCGCGCTCTACCGCGCGGTCATCGACGAACTCATGGCAGCGCTGCGCGACAAACAGCAGCGCGCGCTGCGTCGTCGCAACGTGCTGGCCGCACTCACGCGGCTCAAGCAGGTGTGCAACCACCCGGCGCACTACCTCGCCGACGGCACCGACCTCATCCGCGACGGCGAACATCGTTCCGGCAAGGTCGAATTGCTCGCCGACATCGTCTCCACCGTCGCCGACGAGGGCGACCGCGCACTCGTCTTCACCCAGTTCGCGACGTTCGGCGAGATGCTGTCGGGATGGCTCGCCGAACAGTTCGGCACCGCGATCCCGCTGCTGCACGGCGGACTCGGCCGCACGGAACGCGACCGCATGGTCGCCGGCTTCCAATCCGACGACGGTCCCCCGGTCATGCTGGCGACCCTCAAGGCCGGCGGCACCGGCCTCAACCTGACCGCGGCCAACCACGTCATCCACGTCGACCGGTGGTGGAACCCCGCCGTCGAGGATCAGGCGACCGACCGCGCGTACCGCATCGGCCAGAACCAGAAGGTGTCGGTGCACCGGTTCGTCTGCGTGGGCACCATCGAGGAACGGATCGACGACATGATCGCCAAGAAGCGCGAACTGTCCCGGCTCACCGTCGCCGCCGGCGAGAACTGGGTGTCCGACCTCGCCGACGACGAACTCTTCGAACTGTTCCGGCTCCGCGACGAGGCGGTGAGCGAATGACCGTCCGCAAGAAGGGCACCCAGCGCAAGGGCGAGCGAGGCACCATCGCCGTCCGCGGATACGGTCTCACGCCGTGGTCGCGGGCGTTCGTCGACGTGGTCGAGGGCCGCGGCGCCGACGGTGAGGCGGCCGCCGACAGCCGACACATCACCAAGGCACGCAGGTACTTCCGTGACCGGCATGTGCGCGGTCTGCGGATCGGTGCGGGCCAGGTGACGGCGTCGGTGGAGGGCACGCAACTGGAACCGTTCGACGTCATCATCACCACCCGCACGGTCGACACACCGACGCTGGCCGGGTTACTCCGCGACCGCGGCGGCGTCGCGGAACTCATGCGGCTCACGCGTGGAGAGCAACCGCCGATCCTCGGTGAGCTGCTCGTGCCCACCGAATCGGCGGACATCGCCACCGACTGCACCTGCCCCGACGACGCTCCGCGGTGCGTCCACGCGCTGGTGACGAGCTATGAGATCGCCGCCGAGATCGACCGGTCTCCGCTGACACTGCTGACGGTGATGGGTACCGATCTCCGTGACCTGCTCGCCGAAATCGACTCGCGGCCCGCACAATCCCCCGCCGCCGACGACGACTCGTCGTCGGGCTCGCTGCGGCCCGACGACTTCTACGGCACCTCGTCGCCGTTGCCGCCGCTCCCGTCGGTCCCACGGATGAACCCGCTCACCGCGCTCGACAGTTCGGATCTCCGCGCCGCGCTGCGGGCGACAGGTGTGGCGCCGGCCGACATCGCCGAGACCATCGACGAACTCGGCGATCTCTACGACCGCCTGACCGCCACAGACTTATAGCCCGAACCCGCGCTGGGCGCGGCTTCGGGCTATAAAACGGTGCGGGACTAGAAGTCCCAGTCCTCGTCTTCGGTGTTGACGGCCTTGCCGATGACGTACGAGCTGCCCGACCCCGAGAAGAAGTCGTGGTTCTCGTCGGCGTTCGGCGACAGGGCAGACAGGATCGCCGGGTTCACGTCGGTCTCGTCCTTCGGGAACATCGCCTCGTAGCCGAGGTTCATCAGCGCCTTGTTGGCGTTGTAGCGCAGGAACTTCTTGACGTCCTCGGTGAGCCCGACCTCGTCGTAGAGCGTCTCGGTGTAGTCGCTCTCGTTGTCGTACAGCTCGAACAGCAACTCGAAGGTGTAGTCCTTGAGTTCCTGGCGACGTTCCGGCGTCTGCGTCTCGAGGCCGCGCTGGTACTTGTAGCCGATGTAGTAACCGTGGACGGCCTCGTCGCGGATGATGAGGCGGATCAGGTCGGCGGTGTTGGTGAGCTTGGCGCGGCTCGACCAGTACATCGGCAGGTAGAAGCCCGAGTAGAACAGGAACGACTCGAGCAGCGTCGAGGCGACCTTGCGCTTGAGCGGATCCTCGCCGCGGTAGTAGTCCATGACGATGCGGGCCTTGCGTTGCAGCTGCTCGTTCTCCTCCGACCAGCGGAAGGCCTCGTCGATCTCCTTGGTGGAGCACAGGGTCGAGAAGATCGAGCTGTAGGACTTGGCGTGCACTGACTCCATGAACGCGATGTTGGTGAGCACCGCCTCCTCGTGCGGAGTGGTGGCATCCGGGATCAGCGACACCGCGCCGACGGTGCCCTGAATGGTGTCGAGGAGCGTCAGGCCGGTGAAGACCCGCATGGTGAGCTGCTTCTCGTATTCGGTCAGCGTGCCCCACGACGGGATGTCGTTGGACACCGGCACCTTCTCCGGCAGCCAGAAGTTGCCGGTGAGGCGATCCCACACCTCGGCGTCCTTCTCGTCGGGGACGCGGTTCCAGTTGATCGCCGAGACCCGGCTGACCAGCTTGATGGGTGCGCCGTCGGCGGGGCTGTGGCTTTCGGTGGAGGTCATGTGACGGTTCCTCGTCTAACTGGTCGAGTGGGGGCCAAAGCTACTGAAAGGCATTGTGTGGCAAAGGATCACAACATGCACGAAACGCAACCCTCCACCTCGGTCCCCTCGAGCGCGATCTGGCGCAGACGGATGTAGTACAGCGTCTTGATGCCCTTGCGCCATGCGTAGATCTGCGCCTTGTTGACGTCGCGCGTGGTGGCGGTGTCCTTGAAGAACAGCGTCAGGCTCAGGCCCTGGTCGACGTGCTGGGTCGCCGCGGCGTAGGTGTCGATGATCTTCTCGTACCCGATCTCGTACGCATCCTGGTAGTACTCCAGGTTGTCGTTCGTCATGTACGGCGCCGGGTAGTAGACGCGACCGATCTTGCCTTCCTTGCGGATCTCGATCTTCGCCGCGACCGGGTGGATCGAGCTGGTCGAGTGGTTGATGTAGCTGATCGAACCGGTCGGCGGGACGGCCTGCAGGTTCTGGTTGTAGATGCCGTCGCGCTGCACGGCTTCCTTCAGCTCACGCCAGTCGTCCTGGGTCGGGATGTGAATCCCGGCCTGCCCGAAGATGTCCCGGACCTTCTGGGTCTCCGGCTCCCACACCTTGGCGGTGTACTTGTCGAAGAATTCACCCGACGCGTATTTCGACTTCTCGAAACCGGTGAACGCCCGACCGCGCTCGCGGGCGATGCGGTTCGACGCGCGGAGTGCGTGGAAGAGCACCGTGTAGAAGTAGATGTTCGTGAAGTCGATGCCCTCGTCGCTGCCGTAGAAGATCCGCTCGCGGGCCAGGTAGCCGTGGAGGTTCATCTGGCCGAGGCCGATGGCGTGAGAGTTGTTGTTGCCGTGCTCGATCGACGGCACCGAGGTGATCGAGGTCTGGTCGCTCACCGCGGTGAGTCCGCGGATGGCGGTCTCGATGGTCTGGCCGATGTCGGGTGAGTCCATCGTCTTGGCGATGTTCAACGACCCGAGGTTGCACGAGATGTCCTTGCCCACCTGGGAGTAGGACAGGTCGTCGTTGAAGGTCGACGCCGTCGAGACCTGCAGGATCTCCGAGCACAGGTTGGAGTGGGTGATCTTGCCGTCGATCGGGTTCGACCGGTTCACCGTGTCCTCGAACATGATGTACGGGTAGCCCGACTCGAACTGCAGCTCGGCGAGGGTCTGGAAGAACTCGCGCGCCTTGATCTTGGTCTTGCGGATACGACGATCCTCGACCATCTCGTGGTAGCGGTCGGTGACGTTGATGTCGGCGAACGGCACGCCGTAGACGCGTTCGACGTCGTACGGGCTGAACAGGTACATGTCGTCGTTGTTCTTGGCCAGCTGGAACGTGATGTCCGGGATGACCACGCCGAGCGACAGCGTCTTGATGCGGATCTTCTCGTCCGCGTTCTCGCGCTTGGTGTCGAGGAAGCGGTAGATGTCGGGGTGGTGGGCGTGCAGGTACACCGCGCCCGCGCCCTGACGCGCACCGAGCTGGTTGGCGTACGAGAAGGAGTCCTCGAGCAGCTTCATGATCGGGATGACGCCCGAGCTCTGGTTCTCGATCTTCTTGATCGGCGCGCCGTGCTCGCGAATGTTGGAGAGCAGCAACGCAACTCCGCCGCCGCGCTTCGACAGCTGCAGCGCCGAGTTGATCGAGCGGCCGATCGACTCCATGTTGTCCTCGATGCGGAGCAGGAAGCACGAGACGGGCTCGCCGCGCTGCTTCTTGCCCGAGTTGAGGAAGGTCGGGGTTGCGGGCTGGAAGCGGCCGGAGATGATCTCGTCGACCAGGTTGCGGGCCAGGGCGGTGTCGCCGTCGGCCAGCGTCAACGCCACCATGCAGACGCGGTCCTCGAAGCGCTCGAGGTAGCGCTTGCCGTCGAAGGTCTTGAGCGTGTAGCTCGTGTAGTACTTGAACGCGCCGAGGAACGTCGGGAAGCGGAACTTCTTGTCGTAGGCGTGCTTGAACAGGCCCTTCACGAATTCGCGATCGTACTTGTCGAGGACCTCGGGCTCGTAGTAGTTCTCCTCGACGAGGTAGTCGAGCTTTTCGTCGAGGTCGTGGAAGAACACGGTGTTCTGGTTGACGTGCTGCAGGAAGTACTGGCGCGCGGCCTCGCGATCCTTGTCGAACTGGATCTTGCCGTCGGCGTCGTACAGGTTGAGCATCGCGTTGAGCGCATGGAAGTCGAGCTCGCCGGGTTCATGACCCGACGGGCCGGCATGCACGCCCGACTTGCTTGCTGAAGAGGTGTCCGAGACGGCGGCGGCGGTGGGCGACACGACAGATGACTCCTGCGGATAGTGGGGGCTTACCAAGTGCCTCATGGGCAGCGTATGGGCGGGGTGTGACAGTCCGGTGGTGACGCGCTCGGCGGGGCGTCAGGCTGGTGTGGCGTGCAGCGACACACCGGTTGCGAACGCCGGGCTCTGGGCGAAGTCGGCCAGTCCCGCGCGGACGCGGTCGACGTCGTCGGTGGTGCCCATCAGTTCGAATCGGTACAGGTAGGGCACGCGACATTTACGCGAGATGATGTCGCCGGCGTAGCAGAACTCCTCACCGAAGTTCGTGTTTCCCGCCGCGATCACCCCCCTGATCAGGGATCGGTTGTGTTCGTCGTTGAGAAAGCGGATGACCTGCTTGGGGACGAAGCCGCCGGGTTGACCCGTCGCCTTGCCTCCCCCGTAGGTCGGGCAGATCAGCACGTAGGGCTCGTCGACACCGAATTCGCCGACTGCGCCGGTCAGCGGGATGCGCACAGAACGCATGTCCAGCTTCTCGACGAACCGGTGGGTGTTCTCGGAGACCGAGGAGAAGTAGACGATCAACGGCGAGGTGGCCGACATGTCTCCCTCCAACCCTGGTGACGGTGACCGATTGTGATGGCGTTTGTTCGTTGCGCCCGATGTCGGGACGCCTGCTGGTTCCAACGCCGGAACCGTCGTGACCATTTCCCGCATCCGGGCCGATGGCCACACTCATCTCTGCTGTCACATCCCGACGCGGCGGATCCGGCTTCCCCTTCGGATCACACCCGCGGCGGGGTCGATGGTGACGGCAGACGGCGGGAGATCAGGCAGCAGCGGTGGCGAGCGCCTTGATGCGGTCGGGGCGGAAGCCCGACCAGTGCTCGTCGCCGGCGACGACGACCGGGGCCTGCAGGTAACCCAGCGCCATCACGTAGTCGCGGGCTTCCGGGTCCTGGCTGATGTCGACGATCTCGTAGGACAGACCCTGCTTGTCCAGGGCCTTGTAGGTGGCGTTGCACTGGACACATGCCGGCTTCGTGTAGACGGTGATGGAAGACATCGAGTGGTTCTCCTCGGGTCGTTGGAATCGCCAGTGACGTGCAGTTTCCCAGTGTGAAGATGGTGATCTGGGTCACCGGCTTCCTGGCGTTTCCGGAGGAGTACATCCGCTTCCTCTTGTCCGCCTGACTGGTAGGGCAAACACTACACCTAGTGGCTGACATTTCTGGTCACCACAAGGGGTTGTGAATAACATTGGTGGAAGACATGCAGGTCGGACGGGTGCAGGATCATAAATTCCGGCGTGTCACGGTCGCGTCCGGCGTGTCGCTCACAGGTTGTCCAACGGTCCTCCACAACATGTGCACCGCCAGTCCACAAGGCCCGGGTCGCCACCCCTCTTCCTGTGCACCCGGACAGACGACGCCGCGCCGGGCATGTACCCGGCGCGGCGTCGAGGAAAACGGAAGACAGATCAGGCGCTGACGGCGACCTCGTCGACGATGCGGGAGACCGAGGCGACGACCTTCTCCACGATCGCGGGATCGGTCAGGCCGCCCTCGGGGAGCGCGGGGATCTGCAGACCGAGGTCGGCGTCCTCGATCGCGCGGCCGCCGGCGATGCCGACCGACTTACGGGTGTCCTCGCGGGTCCACTGGCCGCCGTACTGGCCGAGCGCGGCGGACAGGACGGCGACGGGCTTGCCGTTGAGGGCCCCGTTGCCGTACGGGCGCGAGAGCCAGTCGATGGCGTTCTTCAACGCGGCGGGGATGGTGCCGTTGTACTCGGGGGTGGCGATGAGCACGCCGTCCGCCTTGGCGACGGCCTCACGCAGGGCGATCACACCGGCGTCGAGGGCGCCCTCGACATCGACGTCTTCGCTGTAGAACGGCAGCGAACCGAGATGGTCGACGACGGTGATGTGAACTCCGGCGGGAGCGTTGTCGGCAGCGACCTGGGCCAGCTGCCGGTTGATGGATGCAGCACGAAGGCTTCCGACGAGCGCTACCAGTTCGACGACTCGATCCGACATGTCATTCCTTTCGACGAGGGCACCGGCCCGCTGAGGGCGGTGGATACGAAGCCAGCAACCGGACCCGGGTCCGATTGATTCCCGATCGGGGTGAAGAGTTACCCTCATCACGTGCCGAACGGGCCAGACCACTCCCCGCTCCAGATTTCCTTCAACACCTCGGGGACCGAACGTGCCGACGCCGCACGCAACCGGCGTCTGTTGCTGGCTGCCGCCAAGAACCTGATCGATCACCACGGTGCTGCCGCGGTGACCATGGAGGCGGTCGCTCGTGAGGCCGGCGTGGGCAAGGGCACGGTGTTCCGGCGCTTCGGCAACCGCACCGGGCTGATGCTCGCACTCCTCGACCACTCCGAATCGGAGATGCAGCAGGCCTACCTCTCCGGACCCGAGCCACTGGGCCCCGGTGCGCCGCCGCTCGACCGGTTGCTGGCCTACGGCCGCGCCCGGCTCAAACTGACCTGCGACCACCTCGACATCCTGCTCGAGGCGGGAGCGGCCACCGACGACTTCATGACCCACCCGGTGGGCCGCGCGTCGACTCAACACGTTCAGATCCTGCTGCGGCAGTTGGGATTCGCCGACGATCTCGACTTCATGTCGCTGGCCGTGCAGGCTCCGCTGGCCGCCGGATCGGTCCGGTACCTGATGGTCGAGGTCGGCCTCGATCTCGAGACCATCACCACGCAGTGGCAGGACATGGTCACCGTGCTCGCGACCTCCCGCGGTTCACGCTGACTCCCGCCCGGTCGGGCAGCATCGTCACGACCGTGCCTTCGGGGCGCGCCGCCGTCGGTCGCGCCCTAGCCTGGTGTCGGGCCGGCAGCACCAGTCGCCGGCAGGTGATCTCGAGAGAGCGGTGGTGAGTGTGAAGGCAGTGATCGTCGGCGCGGGTATGGGCGGCATGTCGGCGGCCATCGCCCTCAGGCAACTCGGTGTCCACGTCGAGGTCTACGAGCAGGTCTCCGAGAACAAGCCGGTGGGTGCGGCGATCTCGGTGTGGTCCAACGGCGTCAAATGCCTCAACCACCTCGGCCTGGAGAGAGAGGCCGCCGAACTCGGCGGCATACTCGACTCGATGAGTTATGTCGACGGTTTCACCGGTGACACCATGTGCCGCTTCAGCATGCAGCCGCTCATCGACGAGGTGGGCCAGCGCCCCTACCCGATGGCCCGGGCCGAGCTTCAGCTGATGCTGATGAACGCCTACGGGTACGACGACATCCACTTCGGCAAGAAGATGGTGGCCGTACACGACGGCGCGGAACGTGCGACCGTCGAATTCGCCGACGGCACCACCGATTCCGCCGACATCGTGATCGGTGCCGACGGGGCGAAGTCACTGACCCGCGAGTACGTGCTCGGCGGCCCGGTCCAGCGCCGCTACGCCGGATACGTGAACTTCAACGGACTCGTCGAGGTCGACGAGAACATCGGTCCGGCCACCGAATGGACCACCTACGTGGGTGATTCGCGTCGTGTGTCGGTGATGCCGGTGGCGGGCAACCGTTTCTACTTCTTCTTCGACGTCCCCATGCCCGCGGGCGTCCCGTTCGAACGTGGCACTGCACGCGAGGTGCTGGCCGAGGAGTTCGCCGACTGGGCACCCGGAGTCCAGACCCTCATCGGCACGCTCGATCCCACGACGACCAATCGGGTCGAGATCCTGGACCTCGACCCGTTCGACACCTGGGTCAAGGGACGCGTCGCCGTGCTCGGCGATGCCGCGCACAACACCACCCCCGACATCGGGCAGGGCGGCTGTTTGGCGATGGAGGACGCGGTCGCCCTGCAGTTCGCGTTCCGCGATCATCCCGACGACCCGCTCGCCGCGTTGGCCGCCTATCAGTCCGCGCGCACCGAGCGTGCCGGCGACCTCGTGCTGCGCGCCCGCAAGCGCTGCGACGTGACCCACGGCAAGGACCCGGAGAAGACGGCCGCCTGGTACGACGAACTGCGCGGCGAGGACGGCACCAACATCATCCGCGGGATCGTCGGCAACATCGTCGGCGGCCCGCTCACGTCCTGAGACGGGGCCGACCCGGATTACTCACCGTCCCGGTCGATCCCGGCAGTTCTGAGTCCGTCGTGCGCGACCAGCGCGGCCTCGGCGGAAAGCGTCGGACCAGGTGCGAGCAGGGACACCACCGACCACGGTGCACGCGAAGGCGAGTCGCCGAGCCCGAGGGTGCCGCCCGTCTCGAGGTCCGGGATGCCGAAGCGCACACCCGAATCGTTTACGTAGAACAGCGATTCGGTGCGGGCGCTGTCGGCCTCGTTGCCGGTCACCTGTAAGTACTCCCCCGACCCCGGCGGCAGATAGACCTCGTCGAGACCGGGCCCGGCACCGTCGGCCGATGTCAGACGTACCGGCCGGGCACCGGATTCCAGCGGAAGCGCGCGACCGGCCAGCAGGGCGGTCTCGGCCCGCGGTTCGTCGGTGCCGCGGGACCAGCTGCGGCACAGGGTCGGATCGGTGGCGAGGCCGAGTATCGTCGGGTTGACCTGTGGGAAGTCGCCGATCGGCAACTCCTCCACCACCTTCAGGGTGGCGAGCTCGCCGGGCGCCACCGTCCTGACGGGTGCGGCGCCGTCGCGGTCGGCAAGACGCAGGATCTCCGCGGCCGGGGCACTTATCTCCTGGACACCGTCACGGAGCACGACGTGATAGGTGGTGTCGTCGTCGACGTCGACCGACTTCACGACCGAACCCACGGTCGTCGAGCCGACTGCGCCCGGCTGCCCCGCACCGGGGACGGTGGGCACCTCCAGCGGTTCGACGAGCGGGAAGCTGTTGAGGAGTCCGGGGGTCATCCCGCGCGGTGTGACGTCGTCGAGGCCGAGGGCACGCATGACCGGCGCACTGTCGGTGTCGACCTCCGCCCGGACCGGGCTCCACCTCCCCTCGCGGAACAGCTGATATATCAGGAAGGTCTTGTCGCCGGTACGGACCAGCAACGCGTCTTCCGGACGGGCGGTCTCGACGGTCGACGACCCCAGCACGGGCGTGTCGGCGATGACCGTCTGTCGGATCGACTCGCTCGCCGAGTCCGACGAGACCGTCGACGAATCGCACACCGCCCACATCGAGGTGCTCTTGTGCGCCGAACCCGGCAGGGACGCAGGCGCGCCCGGGATACCCAGCAGCGGGCCGCGCGCGTAGGGCTCGAGTTTGGTGTCGGCCACCGAGGTCGGCTTCTCGGAACTCCCGGTGATCAGTCGGGCCGAGGCGAGATTGAGCACCGGGTGCAGGGTGTCCTCGACGAGAACGTAGGTGCTGCCGCTGTTCTTGCTGACGATGATGGTGGCGTCCCCGACCGACCCCTGTGGCCGGACGAGGCCGTACACACCGCAGCCACCGAGGACGAGCAGGCCGAGGACGGTTCCGACCACCAGTGCCTGCAGCTGAGACCGCATCGGGTCGTGCAGCATCCGCACGTCGCGGCGAACGAGCGCGTGCTCGAGCCGCTTGATCAGGAAACGGTAGCCGTTGACCTGAGCCTTGGTCGTCAGCTGACGTGCCACGACTCCCCCTGTCCGCGCCGATCTCACGCGCCCGCGAACGGGCTTCGGTGTGGATCGGTTGTGATCTCCTGCGGCGTACCCCCTGCCGCGCGGTAGTAGCCTAACCGACACATGCGCCCCTCACGTGTGGGGCTTCGCCGCCTGTGGAGACACCGACGGGCGATGCCGCATCGGGCGCGGCACCGGGATCGAGGGGGGATCGTGGATCGGAACACGCGTGCGACGGGGCTGCGCACACTCGTGGTGATCGAGGTGATCCTGGCCCTCGGTCTCGTCGTATGGGCGTTGTCCGGCAGCGTGTGGGGGCTGTCGGCCCTGATCGTGGCGATGGTGATCGCGTCCGGGCTGGTGAGCGTCGGCGGTCGGCAGTCACTGTTCGGCCGGCTCGCCGTGCGGATGTCGTTCTCCTGGTCGCGGATGCGCCGGAGCGACGCCGACCTCGACCCGGCCCCTTTCGACGTCCCGCTGGCCGGCCCCTCCACCCGTCCGTCGGCCCGCCGGTCGTCGTCACCCACGACCATCGGCGCCCGCTGGGTCGGCGACACCCTGGTCACCGTGGTTCGGGTGGACCCGGGCGGCCCCGCGGTCACCTACCTGACACCGGGCAACAGCACCCTCGGCGACCAGAACGGGCAACTGGTTCCGCTCGACGTCCTCGCTGAGTGCATCGACCGGTACGACATCGCACTCAGCTCGATCGAGGTCATCAGTCACGGTGTGCGCGTGTGGGGTTCGGGTGTTGCACCGGCCACCTACGACCGCACCCTCGGACCCCTTTCGGCGACCGCTCAGCGTTCGGTGTTCGTCGTGCTGCGACTCGATCCGCTCGAGTGTCCCGACGCCGTGGCACGACGCGGCGGCGGCGCGACCGGAGCCCTGCGCACCGCGACGGTCACCACCCGCCGTGTGGCCAAACGCCTCGCCGAACACGGACTGACCACCACCATCCTGTCCGCCGGGCAGATCACGTCGGTCACGACCCAACTGACCGAGGGCGCCGGCATCGACTCGCTGGCCGAGGAGTGGGAATCGGTCGGGGTCTCCGGGCTCCGCATCCGCAGCGCCGCAGTGGAACCGGAAGCACTGCCCGCCGTGGTCCGCGACGTCTGGGTCAACCCGGCAGTCTCCACCACCCTCACCGTCCGGCTCCGGCATGTCGCCGCCGACCGCCGCCACCGCAACGGACGGCCCGGGGTCGAGGTCTCCGCGTTCGTGCGGTTCAACGAGTTCCCCGATGCGCGACGGTCGGTGCCGTCGTGGCCGGCTGGTCTGCAGCCGCTCGACGGGCGCCAGTTCGAGGCCCTCGCCGTCAGCCTCCCCATCGCGACGCCCACCCGTCTCGAACGGAACCTGCCGACGCTCACCGGCGAGGCCGCCCAGGCCTTGATCGGCTCGGTTCGCCTCCCGGCCGGTGGATGCGGTCAGCTCATCGGTGCCGACCACACGGGCCGCGCCGTCGCCACCCGACTGGTCGGTCCCGGCATCGCCACCGTGTCGGTCGCCGCCGGTATCCACGTCGTCGCACAGATCGCGCTGCGCGCCGTGGCGGTCGGTGCCTCGGTTCGCGTCCACACCGACCGCCCGCACCGATGGGCCCCCCTGGTCACCGCCGTCGCGGACCCGAGTGCCCTGTCACTGGCCGGCGACCGCACACCGGCCCGTCCGGGGCCCGCGCTCGTCATCGTCGACGGCGTCACTCCCCCGTCGCCGCAACCGGATACGACGCGGATGATCGTGTCCGCTCCCGGCGTCGACGACCCGACCGGCGGCCACACTGTTGCCCTGACCCAGAATCCGCGTGCGCCACAGGACCTCTCACTCGACACCGGCGGGCAGCCGATGCTCGTGACGATGGTCGCGACGCCGGACGAATGGAAATTGATCGGCGGCTATCCCGAACCCGCCGTGCCGGTCCGGCGGTAGCGGGACCTCACTCTGCGGCGTCGCAATTTTGCTCACTTTGTCGGTCGCCGCTCACCCGTTGACGGTGAGCGCGAACGGATCTCGTGAGCGGCTCGGGCAGGTATCGCCGCGGTTGTCACTCGGTGGCGGTCGCCGCGGCCGTCGCAGACGCCGACACACCTTCGGTTGCCGACACCGCAACCGGCACGAGCGCACGGTAGAAGACCGCCCGCGCCGAGGCCGCCCGCACGATCACGTCCGGGTCGTCGTCGGTGATCCACAGGGCGTGGCCTGATTTCACGGTCAGCGGTGCGCCGTCCCCGGGACGCACCTCGACCGCGCCGCTGAGCACGGCGAGGATCTGCGGTCCGGGCATGTCGAAACAGATCGACGACGAGTAATGCAACCCGGTGCCGTCCAACTCGATCCGCGACAGCCGGAACTCCGGCGCCGGCGTGAGGTAGACGCGTTCGGCGCCGATCATGCGCACCGGCGGCGCCATCTGGGCGGCGTCGACCGGTGTGAAGTCGAGGACGCGCAACAACTCCGGCACGTCGATGTGCTTGGGTGTGAGGCCGCCGCGCAACACGTTGTCGGAGTTGGCCATGATCTCCACCCCGGTGCCACGCAGGTAGGCGTGCAGGTTGCCCGCGGGCAGATACAGACCCTGCCCCGGCTCGAGATGCACGTGGTTGAGCAGCAGCGAGGCGAGCACACCAGGATCGTTCGGGTAGTCCTCACCGAGCTCGCACACCGTGCGCAGTTCGGCGGAGAACTCCGTGCGTCCCGCGCTCAGCACCTCGATCGCGCCGTGCAGGACCGCGGGCACGAGCTGCCGGATCGACGACTCCGGCAGCGTCAGCCAGGTGGTGAACACCGCCCGCAGACCCTCGGAATCGGGTTGTCCGGCAAGCATTCCCAGGTAGTGGTCGAGTTCGCTGACCTGCAGTTCGCGTAGCAGGGCGACGGTCTTGTGTGGATCGCGGAAGCCGGCCAGCGCGTCGAAGGGCGTGGTGGCGACGATCAGCTCCGGCTTGTGCCACGGGTCGCGATAGTTGCGGTCACGGGCGTCGAGGGCGAGGCCGCGGGCGTTCTCCCGCTCGAAACCCTCGCGCGCCTGGTCCGCGGACGGATGCGCCTGCAGCGACAGCGCTTCCTCGGCGGCGAGGATCTTGAGCAGGAACGGCAGTCGGTTCCCGAACTCGGCCGCGCTCGCCGCACCGAGCGTCGCCACCGGATCGGCGTCGATCACCTCGACGAGGTGCTGCTCCGGGCCGGAGGGGTCGACGCACCGCGCCGAGCCCGCCGGATGCGAGCCGAACCACAACTCGGCTTCCGGATGCGCCGACGGGACAGGCCTCCCCTGAATCGACGCGATAGCTGTTCGTGAGCCCCATGCGTAGGGGCGCACCACTCCGTCGAGAATCCTCATTGCACCGTGTTCCCAATCAGGCGGAGATACACCGCCGACATCTCGACCCGCAAGGCGACGACCAGGAAATCGAGGAGGTCGCCCGGGCCGTCGGCCACCGGGTCCTCGCCCGGCACCGGCCGCCGGCCGTCCGACGGTTGCCCGCCGGTCTGCGGCACCGCCTCTGCCTCGTCGGCACCGACCACCAGGTCGACGTCGCCGAGTCCCATCACCCGCTGCCGGGTGTACCACTCACGCCGGGCGGTCGACATGATCATGATGCGCGGAGCGGGCTCCTGCGCCGGACCGTCGAACTCCGGGTCGTAGAAGATCGAGTCGGCGGCCGGAGCAGCGCCCGGTCGCGATTCCCGGAGCCGGGACATCCGCGCCACGTCCCCGAGTTCGGCGACGGCGCCGACGATCCCGGCGAAGGCGAGAATGCTCGACACGGCATGCACGGCCAGCACCGAACCCGCCGGTGAATCCGATGTCCAGACGGAAGGACGCCCCTGCACGCGCACGGCCAGTGACTTGGCCCGGTTGTGGAAGGTCTCCCGCGAGGGATGCGAGCCCGAGGCCTCGGCGTCGAGCGCATCGGCCAGGTCGTCGAGTGCGGGCACCGGGCCGGTCACACGGACCTGGGTGAGACCACCGAATACCGCGAGCAGCGCGGCGACGAATCCGACGAACCGGAAGCGCGGCTCGACGTCGAACCGGGGGGAGAGATCGATCCCGTTGCCGCCCAGCGCATCCTGAAGGGGCCCGGCGATGGGTGCGGCTACGACCACCTCGGCCCGACGACGCAGCGCACGCGCGGCGGCATCGGCCAGTGCCATGTCGCCCGCGTCCTCACCGGCCACGATCACCACGTCCAGCGGACCGACCCACCCCGGCAGGACGGGGCCCGTCACGACCGGGACGTCGACGCGTGCCGCGAGGGTGGCGACCCCCAGCTCGGCCGCACGGTGCGAGACCTCGCTGGAACCGTGGACGATCACGACGCTGCGTGGCCGTAGATCCGCGAGCGGCGCCAGCACGCCCTCGCGGACGGCCTCGGCAGTTGCCCGAACCTGCGCCCCGGCGAGCGCGACGGCCCGCAACAGTCCGTCGACGTCCGCGGAGAACAACTCCTCGGCATCATCGAGGTCGGGAGTACCGGTGCGCATGGGACCAGCGTAGCCAGCCGCGCGGACACACGCCCGGGTACGCGACACAGTCACTCGTTCGGTACCCGCAGCGAGGTGGGACGGGAGGCCGGCCCCGAACTCCGACGATTCGCGGCCCCCGACGGCGACAACGGGTTCCACGCCCCCCGCGTGGTGGTCTCCGGTCAGTCGACCGGGTCCGGGAGAACCCGCAGATGACCGCGGCGACCCGGCCGGGGCCGCGTCTGGTGGCGGGGCACACCCGCGGTGGCCGACGGCTGAGACGGCGAATCGACGGGTCCGGCGCGATGGCGACCGCTGCGACGGTCGGCGAGTGCGGCCTCGTACGCGGCATCGGCCGCGCGCGCCTCGTCCAGCGACCGTGAGTCGAACGCATCGAGGGAATCGGCCGGCGTCCGGTCCGAGCCACGGCCGAGGGAGCCGCGATCGACGAAGCCCGGGCGTCCTCCACCGGCGACGGCGCCGGCCTCGCGAACGGCCTCGGCGAGGGCGGTCAGCTCATGGTCCTCGGCCGGTACCGAGAATCCCCGCTCACTGCGCAGCATCTCCCATCCCCGCGGCACGGTGATCCGGCGAGCGTGGTCATCGCACAGATCCCAGGAATGCGGCTCCTCCGAGGTCGCCAGCGGACCGATCACCGCGGTCGATTCGGCGTAGACGAAGGTCAGGGTAGCCACCGCGGATCGGGCGCAGCCGGGTCGGCAGCACAGACGGGGAAGCTTCACGTGACGAGATTAGCCCGCACTGTCCGCAACCACAGACTCGACACGCTCAGAACGGGGGCGGGCGGGGGCGACATCGGCCACCGCGACCTCATAGACTCGCGCCATGCGCATCCACCCGAAGCCGACGCCGCGCGGCTCATTCGGCCAGCTGGGAATCCGTCGTGGCCGACGCCGGGTCGGACGGTACCGAGATCGGCGAGGACGCGGCCTGCGCTCCCCGCTGCTGCCGCAGAACGTCCCCGCCTACAACACCCGCTCCGACGAGTTCGACGCCGTCGCGCTCGAGGCCTTCGCCGAGATCGACGCGCAGTGGCACGATCAGTTGGCCGGACTCGACATCGCCGTCGACGAGATCCCGCGACTGCTCCCCCGCGATCCCGAGACCGTCGAGTGGCCAGACGAGGTGACCGCCGACGGCGCGGTGCCGCTCGCACGATTGATCCCCGCGGGCATGGACGTCCACGGGGTGCCGACACGGGCGCAGATCATCCTGTTCCGCCGGCCGCTGGAGTCGCGGGCCAAGAAGGGCACGGACCTGCTCGAGCTCGTGCACGAGGTCCTCGTCCAGCAGGTCGCCACTCACCTGGGCGTCGACGAAGACACGATCGACCGCGGACCTGAGTGATCCGCGGTCGATGATCGCGTCCGACGACGCAGCGTCGAGCGTCCAGCTCTCGCTGGGGAATTCGATTGTTCGGACGTCGCCGTTCCGGCGACCTCCTCAGATGATGCCGCGCTTGAGACGACGGCGCTCACGTTCCGACAGCCCGCCCCAGATCCCGAAGCGTTCGTCGTTGTGCAGCGCGTACTCCAGGCACTCCGCCTTGACTTCGCAGCCCTGGCAGATGCGCTTGGCCTCACGTGTCGATCCACCCTTTTCGGGGAAGAACGCCTCCGGGTCGGTCTGCGCACACAATGCGCGGTCCTGCCACTGCTCTTCGACGGAATCGAACAGGTCGTCGAAGTCGTTGGGCACCAAGGCCAGATGACGACGGCCGGCGGCATCGTCTGCGTCGGATTCGACGAGAACGGTTGCGTCGGCGACGGATTCGATTGCGGCCGCACGCGCGGTGCCACCGATCATCGAATCGTCAACGGGCCCAAGGGTGCGAAACTCTGTGGCGCCGATATCCGGGGTGGATGTCATCACGTGCGACTCTGCGATGAATTGCGGGCGAATATGCGGTTCAAGCGGATTGCCGATCGGATTGTCAAAAGCCATCGTCGGCGCCTCCTAGCTCGGGATGTTGGTCGTTGACTGTCCTTTGCGAACACGACGTGCTGCCGTACCCACCACTGCTGCCACACCACTTGTACTCGGGGTGCAGTGACTCTCTACATCCGTTGTACACAGCGCCCGAGCGACGGCCCTTCTCTGCCGGCACCGCCCCTCTGTCCGCGTTCGAACATATGATCGAATCCCTTGGAGGCCAGTGGTTCTCGACCTCGAATGTTCTCGATCTCAAACTCGGAATGACACTGATGTGATTAGACACGCCGAGGGCGGTCCCGGTCAAGTTGAATCGAAGAATTCCCTTTACCATCGCCTGCCGTCAAATCTGTGACTCGACACGACGACGGCTCGAAGGCGAAGTGAAGATCACACTCGGCGAGCCCTCCTCCCCACCCGCAGGACGGGTGCGACAGCGGCGTACGGGGCCTCACGGCCGACCACTAGAGTGGCGGTGTGAAGGAGTACCTGCTGTGAAGGTGACCGTACTCGTCGGCGGCGTGGGGGGCGCGCGTTTCCTCCTCGGACTGCGCGAACTGCTCGGTGCCACCCCGTTCCCGCCGCATCCCGACGACCCCACGCTCGGTCTCGGCGAACATCAGCTCACCGCGATCGTGAACGTCGGCGACGACGCGTGGATGCATGGAGTGCGCATCTGCCCCGACCTCGACACGTGCATGTACACCCTCGGCGGCGGCATCGACCCGGAACGCGGCTGGGGCCGGCGCGGTGAAACCTGGCACGCGAAAGAGGAACTCGCCGCCTACGGCGCCGACCCGGACTGGTTCGGCCTCGGCGACCGCGATCTCGCCACCCATCTGATCCGTACGCAGATGCTCGACGCCGGGTACAGGTTGTCCGATGTGACCGCTGCACTGTCCCGCCGATGGAATCCGGGCGTGCGCCTGCTGCCGGTGACCGACGACCGGCACGAGACGCATGTGGTGATCGCCAAGCCGGACGGCGACGAGGGCGAGCGCGTCGCGATCCACTTCCAGGAATGGTGGGTGCGCCACCGCGCCCGGATCCCGACCTTCGGCTTCGCGCAGGTCGGTTCGGACGACACCACCCCGGCACCCGGGGTCCTCGACGCGATCGCCGACGCCGACGTCATCCTGCTCGCACCGTCGAATCCGGTGGTGAGCATCGGTGCGATCGTGAGCGTTCCCGGGATGCGCAGCGCGTTGCGCACCACCAAGGCCCCGGTGGTCGGTGTCTCGCCGATCATCGACAACCGGCCGCTGCGCGGCATGGCCGACGAATGCCTGTCGGTGATCGGTGTCGAGTCGTCGGCCGAGGCGGTCGCCGCCCACTACGGCGCCCGCAGCGGCAACGGCATCCTCGACGGCTGGCTGATCGCCGAGGGCGACCGGGCACAGGTCGACGGCATCGCCATCGGCTCCGCACCGCTGCTGATGACCGACCCGCAGGCGACCGCACAGATGATCCGAGCTGCCTGCGCACTCGTCGACGTGGCCATGCCGGAACAGAACGTGGGCACCGAGTGAGCGACCTCGCCGATCACCGCGCCCCGGACGGCCTGGAGATCCGACCCGTCACCGGGCTCCCCGAGTTCACCGCCGAATCCGACGTCGCCGCCGAGATCCTCGCCGCCGCACCGTGGTTGGAATCCGGTGATGTACTGGTCGTGACCAGCAAGATCATCTCCAAGGCCGAGGGCCGCATGGTGGATGCACCGGCCGATCCCGACGAACGTGATGCGCTGCGACGCAGGCTCGTCGAGGCCGAGTCGGTGCGTGTGCTCGCCCGCAAGAACCGCACGCTGATCACCGAGAACCGTCTGGGTCTGGTCCAGGCCGCGGCCGGGATCGACGGTTCCAATGTGCGCTCCGACCAGTTGGCCCTGCTCCCCGAGGATCCCGACGGCAGCGCGAGACGACTGCGGGCCGCCATCGCCGAGCGTGCCGGACTCGAGGTCGCGGTGATCATCACCGACACGATGGGCCGCGCCTGGCGCACCGGACAGACCGATGTCGCGATCGGGTCGGCGGGCATCGCCGTCACCCACCCCTACGACGGTGGCACCGACGACTACGGGAACCCGTTGGTGGTGACCGACATCGCGGTCGCCGACGAACTGTCCGCGGCCGCAGATCTGGTCAAGGGCAAGCTCGCCGCCGTGCCGGTGGCCGTCGTGCGTGGGTTCGCGCCCGTCGACGACGGTTCGACCGCCGCCGATCTGATCCGGCCCGCCGACGAGGACCTGTTCCGGCTCGGCACCGAGGAGGCCATCGCCCTGGGTCGTCGGGAGGCCATCCGCACCCGACGGTCCGTACGCGCCTTCGATACCCGGCCGGTCGACCCGGAACTGATCCGCACCGCCCTGGGTGAGGCCCTCACCGCGCCCGCGCCGCACCACACCCATCCGGTGCGGTTCGTGTGGGTGCGCTCGGAGCAGCGGCGTCGTGCGCTGCTCGACGCGATGACCGCCGAATGGCGCGCCGACCTCGAATCCGATTCCAAGACACCCGAATCGATCGAGAAGCGACTCCGCCGCGGGCAGATCCTCTATGACGCACCGGAACTGGTGATCCCGTTCCTGGTACCCGACGGCGTGCACGAGTACCCCGACGAGCGTCGGAATGCGGCCGAGCACACCATGTTCACGGTGGCCGCCGGCGGTGCCGTGGCGAGCCTGCTGATCGCGCTGTCGGTCCGCGAGATCGGCAGCTGCTGGGTCGGCTCGACGATCTTCGCCGCACCTACGGTACGTCGTGTCCTCGAAGTGGACGCGTCGTGGGAGCCGTTGGGCGCGGTCGCCATCGGACACCCGCTCGAAGCTGCCCCGCTGCGCGACGCGGCGCCGACCGACGAGTGGGTGATCGAACTGTGAGCGCGGAATCCCTGCACGCCTCTGCTGTCGAGGCATTGACCGCCTGGCAGGCGCCCGACTCGGGACAGGACAGCCTCCGGCATGCCTACCTCGCGTTCCTGGCCGCTGCCCCGGACGCGTGCCTGCGGGCCTGTGCGGCAGGACATGTCACCGGGTCGGCCATCGTCTTCGACGCCGATCGCAGCCATGTCCTGCTGACCCTGCATCCGCGCGTCGGCAAGTGGATTCAGCTCGGCGGACACTGCGAACCGTCCGACGAGACCCTGGCCGACGCCGCCTTGCGAGAGGCCCGCGAGGAATCCGGCATCCCCGGGCTCGATCTCGACCAGATCGGCGCCGGCGGTGGCATCGTCCACCTGCACACCCACCCGATCACCTGCTCGCTCGGCGTGCCGACCCGGCATCTCGACGTGCGCTACCGGGTGGTCGCCGGCCCGACCGCCGACGGTGGCCTGCCGCAGTTCGCACGCAGCGAGGAGTCCGTGGACCTGCAGTGGTGGCCCATCGATGACCTGCCCCTGGATGCCGACGCCGACATCCCGGAACTGATCCGCGCGGCCTTGGCGAGCTGACCTCGACACGCGGCGTCTCCGCTCCGCTCGGGCGCCGCCCCCTGCTGCCTGAGGTGCGAGGAGCGCAAGCGACGAGCCACGAAGGCCTGGTGCGTCGACCTCACCGGCCCTAATGGGGGTGGATCGGTGATCTTTCTCCGTGGTGGAGGGGATGCTGGTCGTGTGAGCCTGCCCGGTCGGTGACCACTGGCTGGCCCTGAAAACGGTTGGTGGATTTCTACACGAAGACCGTGGCCCGGCCGGGCGGGATCGCCTCGTAGAACGCTTCTGGGATGTCGTGCCCCTGTGACGGTATGGATGAGCACTGATCCATTAGGCCGCGTGAGAGGGGATCCTCGGGCTCACATCGCAACTACTCGCTATGAGGAGAAGAGGTGAGCGTTCGACATGATCTTCGTGGGCAACGACTGGGCATCCGATCACCACGACGTGTGCGTGATGGATGAGACCGGCAACGTCCTGGCCACCCGCCGATGTGCTGAATCAGCAGCCGGCATCACCGCCCTGCACGACCTACTCGCCCGCTTCGCCGATCAACCGCAGCAGGTGGTGGCGGGTACCGAAACCGAACACGGCATGTGGGTCGACGCGTTGGTCGCCGCCGGCTACCAGGTGTATGCGATCAACCCACGATCTGTCTCCCGCTATCGCGATCGCCATCATGTCGGTGGCACCAAATCCGATAAGGCCGACGCGAAAACCCTCGCCGATCTGGTGCGTACCGACCGCCACAACCACCGACTCGTCGCCGACGACAGTGCCGAAGCCGACGCGATCCGGGTGATGGCCCGTACCCATCAGAATCTGGTGTGGGCCCGCTCGGCACAACAAAACGTGCTGCACGCCCAACTGCACGCCTACTACCCGGCCGCACTCGAAGCCTTCGGCGGGGATCTGGCCCACCGCGACACCCTCAGCGTGCTTCGGCGGGCCCCCACCCCCGACCAGGGGGCGCGACTGTCGGTGGCAGCACTGCGGTCGGCGTTGAAAAAGGGTGGCCGGCAACGCAATATCGACGCCCGAGCCCGCGAGATCCACCAGGCGCTAGGTGCCTCCGGCCATCTGACCGCGCCACCGCAGCTGGTCGCCGCATATGCGGCGACGGTGACCGCAACAGTGGAGATGCTCACGGCATTGAACACTCAGATCGTCCAGCTCGAAACCACTCTCAACCAGTCTTTTGACACGCATCCGGACGCCGCGATCTACCTGTCCATGCCCGGAATCGGTGAAACCATCGGCGCCCGGATGCTCGGCGAGTTCGGGGATGACCCCGAACGCTATGCCACCGCCAAGTCTCGCAGAAACTACGCCGGTACCTCACCAAGAACCATCGCCTCGGGTAAAGGTCACGTCGTGTTGGCCCGGCACATCCGCAACACCCGACTCAACGACGCCGCCATGGCAATGGCACAAAGCGCGTTGACCGGCAGTGTCGGCGCCCGCGCCTACTACGACAACCTCAAAGCCCAGAACAAGACCCACACACAAGCCCAACGAGCATTGGCCAACCGGCTCATCGGCATCCTCCACGGCTGCCTGGCCCACCACACTCTTTACGACGAACACACCGCCTGGGGCCACCGCGCAAACCTCGCCGCTTGACACCTTGCACCCCTGGGATGTCTTCGTGGCTCGCTCCGCTCGCACCTCAGGGAGCAGAAGTTCGGCGCTAGACCCGAATCCCCTTGCCGACCGTCACGACGCCACCGGTGCTGACGGAGAACCGTTCCCGGTCGGCGTCGGGGTCGACGCCGAGCTGCTCACCGTCGCCGACGACGACGTTCTTGTCGAGGATCGCCTTGCGGACGACCGCCCCCTTGCCGATGCGTACGCCCGGCATGAGGACGCTGCCCTCGATGGTCGCCCCGTCCTCGACGACGACGTTCGACGACAGGACCGAATTGCGTACCGTCCCACCCGAGATGATGCAGCCCGAACCGACCACCGAGTCCTCGGCCACGCCGCCCTGGACGAACTTGGCCGGCGGCAGGTTGTGCGTCTCGCCACGGATCGGCCAGCGGCCGTTGTAGAGGTTGAAGATCGGGTGCACGGACACGAGATCCATGTGCGCCTCGTAGAACGCGTCGAGGGTGCCGACGTCGCGCCAGTAACCCTTGTCGCGCTCGGTCGCGCCGGGCACCTCGTTGTCCTTGAAGTCGTAGACGTAGGCGGTGTCGCGGGCGACGAACGCCGGGATGATGTCGCCACCCATGTCGTGGTCGGAGTCGGAGTCGGCGGCGTCTTCGCGCAGCGCCTCGACGAGTGCCTCGGTGGTGAACACGTAGTTGCCCATCGAGGCGAAGGTCGAGTCCGGGTCGTCCGGCGTGCCGGGCGGGTCCGCGGGCTTCTCCAGGAAACGGGTGATCTTGCCGGAGGCGTCGGAGTCGATGCAGCCGAAGGCGACCGCCTCCGCACGCGGTACGCGGATGCCGGCGACGGTGACATCGGCACCGGATGCGATGTGCGCCTCGACCATCTGCGACGGGTCCATGCGGTACACGTGATCGGCGCCGAAGACCACGATGTACTCGGGCTGTTCGTCGGTGATGAGGTTCATCGACTGAAAGATCGCGTCGGCGCTGCCGGTGTACCAGCGGGGCCCGAGGCGCTGCTGCGCGGGCACCGGCGTGATGTATTCGCCGTGGAAACCCGACGTCCACCAGGTCTGCGAGATGTGCCGGTCCAGCGAATGCGATTTGTATTGCGTCAGCACGCAAATGCGCTCGTATCCGGCGTTGACCAGGTTCGACAGCACGAAGTCGATGAGCCGGTAGGCACCGCCGAAGGGCACCGCAGGCTTGGCCCGGTCCATCGTCAGCGGGTAGAGGCGTTTACCTTCGCCGCCTGCGAGGACGATGCCGAGGACGTGCGGCTGTGATCTCACTCCCCCAACTTAACCGCGATCGAGAGCCTCGGCCAGATGACGGCACCAACGGATTCGCGGCCGTGTTCGCACAGCGATGGCGAACTGCCCGCGATGCCACTAGCGTCGTCATCATGAGGGTGGCGATGATGACACGGGAGTATCCGCCCGAGGTGTACGGCGGCGCCGGTGTACACGTCACCGAATTGGTCCGCCACCTACGAGATCTCGCGACCGTCGACGTGCACTGCATGGGCGCCGAACGCGACACCGCAGCGGTCTATTCACCGGATCCGGGCTTGGCCGGTGCGAATGCGGCGATCACGACACTCTCCGCCGACCTGCGCATGGCTGTCGGAGCCGAAGGCGCCGAAGTCGTGCACTCCCACACCTGGTACACCGGGCTCGCCGGACACGTCGCCGCGCAGCTGTACGGCGTACCGCACATCCTCACGGCACATTCACTGGAACCTTCACGCCCGTGGAAGGCGGAGCAACTCGGCGGTGGCTACCGGGTGTCGAGCTGGGTCGAACGCAACGCGGTCGAATACGCCGACGCGGTGATCGCGGTGAGCTCGGGCATGCGCAACGACGTCTGCAACACCTACCCGCGGCTGGATCCCGAGCGGGTCCACGTGGTGCGCAACGGCATCGACACCACCCAGTGGTATCCCGTCGACGACCCCTTCGGACCGGAGTCGACGCTGGCCGCGCTGGGCGTCGATCCCCGGCGCCCGATCGTCGCCTTCGTCGGGCGCATCACCAGGCAGAAGGGTGTCGCACATCTTGTCACGGCCGCCCACGACTTCGACCCCGACGTCCAGCTGGTGCTCTGCGCCGGTGCGCCCGACACCCCGGAAATCGGCGCCGAGGTCGAGTCGGCGGTCGGCAAGCTGTCCGCATCCCGGCCCGGTGTGCACTGGGTCCGGGAGATGCTCCCGCTCCCCAGAATCCGCGAGATCCTCACCGCGGCATCGGTCTTCGTGTGTCCGTCGGTGTACGAACCGCTGGGCATCGTGAACCTGGAGGCCATGGCCTGCGGGACCGCGGTCGTGGCGTCGGAGGTCGGCGGCATCCCCGAGGTGGTTCGCGATCACGTCACCGGCCGGCTGGTGCCGTATGACCCCGTCGATCCACAGGCCTTCGAGCACGATCTCGCCCAGACGGTCAACGCCGTCGTCGCCGATCCGGTCATGGCAACGGCGATGGGTGTGGCCGGCCGCGAACGTGCCGAGGCCGAGTTCTCCTGGGCGACGATTGCCGAACAGACCCTCGGGGTGTACCGCTCCGCACTGCGCTGACGCACCGCCCGCGCAGCAGGCGGTCAGCTCCGGACGGTCGGCCGGCAGGTCGTGACGACGACCGACAGCGTCACATCGACCGTGCCGTCCCCTACCAATGCCTCTGCACGCGAGCGAATGTCGGCGTCGTCGGCGTGGAAGGCCGACGGGCCCATCGCCACGAGGTCGCCCACGGTCTGTGCGTCGAGTTCGGTGACGGAACGGATCGGAGACGAGTCGACTACCTCGAATCCGTCGGCGAAGGCGGCCTGCAGTCGTTCGGATTTGCCGGAGTCGACGCGCAGCATCTGCATCGGTTCGATGATCTCGGCGAGATGATCTGCGGCCGGGCTGACGACGACGAGGCCTCCGCCGGGCTGCAGTACCCTCGCGAACTCGGCGGCATTGCGTGGTGCGAACACCGAGAGCGCAACGGTGACAGCGTCATCGGCGATCGGTAGGCCGCGCCAGATGTCGGCGACGATCGCCGCGCGACGTGGGGTGCCGCGGGAGATCGCCCGCGCACAGAACTTGGAGAGGTCGATGCCTATTCCCCGTGCCTCGACCGCAGATGATTCGGCCAGCGCGGAGACCGCGGCGCGAAGGTAGTGGCCGCCACCGGCTCCCGCGTCCAGGACGACGGGTTTGTCCACGCCGGCACCGAATTCGCATGCCCGGTCGGCCACCGCGTCGAGCACCGGCGTGAAGAATCCGGCGTCGTGGACACGTGCGCGGGCCGCGACCATGGACGCGGTGTCGGCACGCAGTGAACCCGAACGTCCGTCGAGCAGCGAGACGTAACCCTGCTTGGCGACGTCGAAGGAATGACCGCCACCGCAGCGGAGTGATCCTCCACGCGGTGACGGCCCGGACCCGGCTCCTGCCGGGGAAGTCTCGTCGTGCCCGGTCCCGGGCGGCGCGGTCTCGAAAGCCCCGGCACACACCGGGCATCGAAGCAGCTCGACGACGTCGGCGAGATCTCCGTTCAGCCGGTGACCCCGCGGAGTTCCTCACCCAGTGCGGCGGCTTCGTCGGCGGTCAGCTCGACGACGAGGCGACCTCCGCCCTCGATCGGAATCCGGACAACGATTCCACGCCCTTCCTTGGCCGCTTCGAGGGGGCCGTCCCCAGTACGTGGCTTCATTGCCGCCATTCTCAAGCTCCCTTCACAGTGTCCTGCTTCGAACATGATACGTGTCGTCGTCTCGATCGAATGCGAGTGCGCGACACAAGCTCTGTTCCGAGGTGCCCCGACTACCTGTCGATGGCTGTCGACGGACCTGCTTCGCGCGAGGCGGGATTGGGGTCCTGATCGTCGTAAACCGCCTGATCCCGGCCGTTCTCGGGGTTGTCGACACCCTCTGCGGCAACGTCGGGAACGCCCGTCGTGCCGGGGGTCACACCTGTCCCCGACTCGCGCTCGCGGAGACGCGCGATGACCGTTCGGAGGTCGTCGACCTCGCGCGCGAGACGCGCGAGCGCCCAGTCGACCTCGGATTGCTTGTAGCCCCGGAACGTCTGCATGAAGCGCAGCGCCCGGACGTCGTCGCCACTGATCCCGACCGTCGGCAGACGGGTGAGGGTGGTGCCGGGTTCGACCGGGGGGAGTTCCTCCCCGCGCCCGAAGACGAACCAGACGATGGCGAACACTGCCCCGGCGACGAGCGCCATGATCAGCAGGTACAGCAGCAGGGTCTGCATACGTCCCATCCTGACAGACCGGCGTCGGGCGGCCCTCGCGGCACCTGGCCGTCTCGTCGGACGACCGGTCCGCACACGACACCGGCGACACTGCGTCACGCGGAGGGGCGTGTCACGTGTCGCCGGAGTCGAGGAGTGGTCGGTTCCCGGACGAAGTCGCCTAGGAGGCCATCACCTTGGAGTCGATGGAGCGGAGGGTGTTCATCGGGGGACGGTCCTCCAGGTAGACCTCGGTGGTGTGCGGGGTGAACGAGCCGTCGGGCTCGGCGGTGAACTGGGTGAGTCCGACGCCGGAGTCCTCGATGCCGCATCGGCGCATCAGCGTGCCGACGATCTGCCGGCTCATGACGCCGAGCTCGATGAGTGGACGGTTGCGGTGGGTGCGGACGCCGAGGTTGACCTGTCCGATGCCGCCGAGGCCGTACCGATCGTAGGTGTCGATGAGGAGACCGATCTCCACGCCGTAGCCGGGCGCGAACGGCACCGACGACAGCATCTCGCGGGTGCCGGCGTATTCACCGCCGAGCGGCTGCAGGACCGCGGTGAGGTCGGGCTTCTGGGAGGCCAGCAGTGGGCGGGCGACGAGTTCGGTGACGCGGCCGCCGCCGTTGGCGTCCTGGGTGCCGCCGGTACGCAGCGGACGGCGGTAGTAGCCCTTCACCAAGTGGATCTCCGGGTTCACCAGGAGCGGGCCGAGCATCTTCGGCACGAACATGGGGTCCGGGTCGATGAGGTCGGAGTCGACGAAGGCGATGATGTCGCCGGTGGTCGCGGCGATCGAACGCCACAGCACCTCACCCTTGCCCTTGACGGGTTCGAGCTCGGGCACCGCCTCCTCACGGCTGATGACCTGCGCACCGGCCGCGAGCGCACGCTCGGCGGTGGCATCGGTGGAGCCCGAGTCCAGGACGATCAGTTCGTCGACGAGCGTGCCGTACAGGGGCATGATCGAGGCGATCACGTCGGCGACGGTCTCCTCCTCGTTCAGGGCGGGCAGCACCACCGAAACGGTGCGTCCGTCCTTGGCGGCGACGAGTTCGTCGATGGTCCAGTCCGGCTGCTCCCAGGTGTGGGTCGCCGACCACTGCCGCTTGGTACCGAGCGCCTCGGCCGGCGTCGGCCAGACGGCGGCCTTGTCGCGACCGATGGGGTTACGTCGCTTCTGCTTGGTCATGCAAGTCCCCTGACTGTTCGGGCGGGCGGTCTCGTTCCCGCGATGGCAGCGACCATGTCGACCACACGACGGGTGGCGGCGACCTCGTGTACGCGAAAGATCCGGGCGCCTTCGGCGGCGGCCAGAGCGGTCGCGGCGAGGGTTCCCTCCAACCGTTGCTCCAGGTCTGTACCCAGAGTCTCCCCCACAAAGTCCTTGTTGCTCAGCGCCATCAGGACCGGCCAACCCGTATTAACAAGATCTTTTACACGGCGTAACAGTGCGAGCCCGTGGTGAGTGTTCTTGCCAAAATCATGCGTCGGGTCGATAACGATCGCGTCTCGATGTACGCCCGCTGCCAGGGCCCGCTCCGCCGCCCCGGTCACCTCGTCGAGCACGTCGGCCACCACCGCGTCGACGGAATCGCCGTAGGAGACGCGGTGCGGGCGGGTCCGGACGACGGCACCGCCGGTGTGCGAACACACGATCCCCGCACCCCGTTCGGCCGCGACCGCGACGACCTCGGGGTCGACTCCGGCCCACGTGTCGTTGATGAGGTCGGCCCCCGCCGCGCACGCCTGGTCGGCGACCTCGCTGCGCCAGGTGTCGACGCTGATCAGCACATCCGGGTGGCGCTCCCGGATCCACGAGATCATCGGCACCACGCGAGCCGCCTCGGTCATCGCGTCGACCTCTTCGCCGGGCCCTGCCTTCACCCCGCCGACATCGATGATGTCGGCACCTTCGGCGACCACCTGGTCGACGCGCCGCTGTGCAGCGGTGTCGTCGAAGCTGGCGCCACGGTCGTAGAAGGAGTCAGGGGTGCGGTTGACGATCGCCATGACCAGCGCACGGTCGACGGCCACCGGACGACCGCACAGGGTCGGCGAAACGGTCATCCCTTGGGGACCTTGGCGGCTGCCACGTCGTCGGGGTAATCCTCGTAGTACTCCACGTAGCCCTTCTCCTTGCCGACCAGCACGTAGACCTGATCGGCCTCGGCGTCGGCATAACCTTCCTTACGGAGTTCGACTTTACGGTTCTTGAACGTCGAAGTCTGCTCGAAGTCGTCGACGATCCGCACGAACAGCGGCACCGCATAGAACGGCAGCGCCTTGTAGAGGTGTTCGGCGAGCCGCTTCGGGTCGAGGTCGGCACCGTCGCGCAGCTTGATCGCCACCATCCCGGCGCGGCCATCGGTGCCGGGTACCTCGACGCCGTAGACCACCGACTGGGCCACCGCGTCGTATGAGTCGACGGCACCCTCCACCTCGGTGGTGGCCACGTTCTCGCCCTTCCAGCGGAAGGTGTCGCCGAGGCGGTCGACGAAGGCGATGTGCGCGAAGCCCTGATCGCGGACGAGGTCGCCCGAGTTGAAGTACGAGTCCCCCTCCTTGAAGGCGTCGCGCACGATCTTCTTCTCGGTCTCCTCCTCGTCGGTGTAGCCGTCGACCGGCACCCGGTTGGAGATCTGCGCGAGCAGCAGGCCCGTACCGCCCTTGCCGACCTCGGTCAGTCGGCCCTCGGAGTCGCGCTTGGGATTGCCCTCCTCGTCGTACTCCACGATCTTGTACGGCAGAGGGCAGAACCCGGCCGTCTTGTCGACGGTGAAGGCGTTGACGAAGGCGAGGTTGAGCTCGCTTGCGCCGTAGAACTCGACAACGCGGTCCACGCCGAACCGCTCACGGAATTCGTCCCAGATGTCGGGGCGCATCCCGTTTCCGACCACGGTGTGCACCGAGTGCTGCAGATCTGTGGGCTTCTCCGGCTGCGCCAGCAGGTAGCGGCACAACTCACCGATGTAGCAGAAGGCGGTGGCGCGGTTGAGGATCACGTCGTCCCAGAACTTCGACGCCGAGAACGACTTGCCGATCGCGAAGCATGCCCCCGACGCGAGCACCGACGACAGGGACACCGACAGTGCGTTGTTGTGGTAGAGCGGCAGCGGCACGTACATGGTGTCGCTGTGGCGCAGGCGGACCGCGAGACCGCCGATACCGGAGAAGCTGGCCAGCCATCGGTTGTGGCTCATCACGCTGGCCTTGGGCATCCCGGTCGTGCCCGAGGTGAAGATGTAGAAGGCCTTGGTCGAGGCCGGCAGCTGTGCGGTGACCTCCGGGTCGGTGTCCGCCTTGCCCTCGGCGGCCGCGTCGAACTCGGCGAAGTCGAAGACATGGTCGGGCAGCGCCGACTCCGGGATCGACTCGAAGGCCTCGGCACAGTCCGGGTCGTGGACGAGGACCTTGGCCCCGAGCAGCTTGACCGAATGCTCGAGGACCTCGCCGCGCTGGTTGTAGTTCAGCATTCCGGCGATCGCGCCGAGCTTCACCGTCGCGAGCATCAGCAGCAGATCGGTGGTGTTGTTCTTGGAGAGCAGGGCGACCACGTCACCCTTGCCCACACCGGCCTCGGAAAGAACTGCGGCGTAACGGTTCACCCGGCGATTGGCCTCGCCGTAGGTGGTCGTGCGGCCCTCGAACCGGACGAACGGGCGGTCCGGATGGGCACTCGCATGCTTCTGGAAGACCGAGCCGATCGTCTTCTTCGCTTCCGGCGGCCGCCGGATCAGGCCCGGCGCGTGCTTGATCATCCCGGTCGCGTGTGGCGCCATCCTGGCCACGCCGCGCAGGAGATCCCCCACCCCGACCGTCTTCACCGTGTCCTGATTCGAACCGTCTGTCGTCGAGTCCGTCTGGACGTCCTTGGGCTGGGTCTCTGGCATGTGGCCTCCGCTCTCCGCTGGGCGTCGTGAGTGCCCCGCGCACTCACCGCGCCACCTTACCGGCCGGTAGGAAGTTTCTACCGCTGTGTCGCCAACTCGATCGCCTCGTCGACAGAGGCCGTGACCAGCAGTCGATCCAACGACCGCTGGGAGACGAAACCGGTTGTCGACAACTCTCGCAGCCAGCCGAGGAGCGGCGCGTAGAAATCGAAAGGGTCGAGCAGGACCACCGGCTTCTCGTGCATGCCCAGGTACCCACCCGTCCAGGTCTCGAACAGCTCCTCGAGAGTTCCGATACCCCCGGGGAGCGTGATGAAACCGTCGGCACGCTCGTCCATGATGCGTTTGCGCTCACGCATGGTCTCGGTGATGACGAGTTCGTCGGACCCGAGGTCGGCCACCTCGCGCTCGATCAGCGCCTTCGGGATGATGCCGATGGTGTTGCCGCCCGCCGCGCGCGCCGACGTGACCAGCGCACCCATCATCGAGACGTTGCCGCCGCCGGAGACGACGACGTGACCGGCACGCGCGAGCGCCGCCCCCACCTCGGAGGCGAGATCGAGGAAGCGTTGCTCGACGGGACCGGACGCACAGTAGACACAGACGGCACTCACCGGGCAATCGTGCCATCGACTCCCGACTGGTTCACGCCGGGTTGCGTCGGGGCGGCGGCCTCGATCGTCGCGACGACGTCGTCCGGGTCGTCGACGACGGTCAGCAGGTCGAGGTCCTCGGGCGAGATCATCCCGCGCGCAGCCAGCACGTCGCGCATCCAGTCGAGCAGGCCGCCCCAGAAGTCGCTGCACACCAACACGATCGGGAATCGCACCACCTTCTTGGTCTGTACCAGGGTGAGCGCCTCGAACAGCTCGTCGAGCGTGCCCATGCCGCCCGGCAGGCAGACGAAGGCCTGCGCGTACTTCACGAACATCGTCTTGCGGACGAAGAAGTAGCGGAAGTTCATGCCGAGGTCGACCCAGGGGTTGAGGCCCTGTTCGAAGGGCAGCTCGATGTTCAGGCCGATCGACTGGGCACCCGCCTCGTGCGCACCCTGGTTGGCCGCCTGCATCGCGCCGGGCCCGCCGCCGGTGATCACCGCGTAGCCGGCCTCGCCGAGCGCACGACCCACGCGCACGCCGAGTGCGTACTCCGGCGAATCCGGCTTCAGCCGGGCCGAGCCGAACACGGTCACCGCCTCGGCGACCTCGCTCATCGCGTCGAAGCCTGCGACGAACTCCGACTGGATGCGCAGGACCCGCCACGAGTCGCGCATCGTGCGTTCGGCGCGACGATCCGCATCGCGCGGGTCGACCCATTCGAGAAGCCGCCGGTCCGTGGTCTTGCCGCGCTGCTCCGGCCGCATGCGGATGGGGCCGACGTAGCAGACGTCGTCAGCGGCGGAGTCGGTGGCGAGAGGTTCCGGATCGGTCGACATGCGGCTCACGCTAGCAGCGTGCGATGCGGCTCCCGGCCGGCGTCGGCCGGGCTCAGGACAGGTACGCGCGCAGCAGCTCGGTGACCGTGCGGATCTGCTCGACCGGGACGCGCTCGTCCCGACGATGCGCGAGGTTCGGGTCGCCGGGCCCGAGGTTCACCGCGGGGATGCCGAGGGCGGAGAACCGTGAGACGTCGGTCCAGCCGTACTTGGCGCGGAAGCGTCCCTGCGCGGCCTCGACGAGCGCGGCGGCCGCCGGGTGGGCCAGGCCGGGGAGCGCACCGGCCGCGGCGTCGGTGACCTCGAGAGTGACCGTGCCGTCGGCGAGGTCGGCGGCGAAGACCTCGCCGACGTGGTCGAGGGCCTGCTCGACGGAACGGTCCGGGGCGAAGCGGAAGTTCACGTCGACGTGCGCCGCGTCGGGGATGACGTTGCCTGCGACACCGCCGCCGAGCCCGACCGCCGAGAGTCCCTCGCGGTACTCGCAGCCGTCGATGTCGACGCGGCGCGGCTCGTAGGCGGCCAGCGTGGTCAGCACTCCCCCGAGCTTGTGGATCGCGTTGTCCCCCATCCACGAGCGGGCCGAGTGCGATCGCGTTCCCGACGTCGAGAGCCGAACGCGCAGCGTCCCTTGACAACCCGCCTCGATGAGACCGGCGGTGGGTTCGCCGAGGATGGCGACGTCACCGGCGAGCCACTCCGGCAGTTCCCGCTCGATGTCGTTGAGGCCGTTGAACTCGGCGGCGATCTCCTCGCAGTCGTAGAAGATCAGCGTCAGGTCGTGGGCGGGATCCTCGAGCGTCGCGGCGAGGTGCAGGAACACGGCGTCGCCCGACTTCATGTCGACGGTGCCGCAGCCGTGCAGCACGTCGCCCTCCTCGGGATGCCTCTCGCGTCGCGACGGCAGATTGCCGGCGACGGGCACGGTGTCGAGGTGCCCGGCGAGGATGACGCGCTGCGCCTTCCCCCGGTTGGTGCGGGCGAGTACCCGGTTGCCGTGCCGGAGGATCTCGAAGCCCGTCGTCTGTTCCCGCAGTGCCGCTTCCACCGCGTCGGCGATGGCCGACTCGTTGCGCGACTCGCTCTCGATGTCGACGAGGGCGGCGGTCAGTTCGACGGGATCGGCGGCGAGGTCGAGTGCGGTGTTCACGTCCATACGTTAGCGGTGGTCACGACCAGCCCCAACCGCATGTGGTTCAGCCCACCGCCGGCGGGGTCAGCTCGGCGGCGCCGAAGGAGACGCTGAACTTCACACACCACAGGAACACCGCGGGATAGGCGTCGAGGTCGACGTCGGCAGGGATCTCGTAGACCTGGTTGCCCTTGTTGCCTTTGATCGTCCCGAGGTCGACGTGGGGCGGATCGGCGGCGGTCCGCCAACCGCTGAAGCCTTCGACGACCTCGGCCTGCGACAACCAGACGTGGACGTCGGGTCCGGTGGTGGTGTCGAGGTCCTCGATGGCGAGAACCCGTGTACCGTCCGGCTTCTCGATGATCGTGACGGTTCCCGAGGTCGAATGCTCGTGGCTGATCAGCCGGCCTTCGGACAGCACGACGGGCGCGGCGGGCGGCGGTTGACCGACCTGCGAGGTCGACGGCGTCACGGCGACCGGGATCTCGTCGTCGACCTCGGTGTCGACGAAGATCAGCCACGGCTGGAAGATCACCGCGGCGACCGCGACAGCGACGACGATCAGCACGCCCACGCCGCCGAGCACCCAGGGCCAGCGACGCCTGCGCCGCGGGGCGGGTGGGGAAGGTCGGTCGTGGCCGGTCATGGCAGCGACGATACGAGCCCCGAACCTGCCCCCACCAGGACTTTGAGCCATTCGGATGACGGGCGGGCACCCGTCGGCCCCGATGCGCCGACGGCGGCGGGCGGCGGGAGGCGCGGCGTCGTTCACCCGGGCCGATCGCCTAGACTCGGGTGCCGTGACAACTACTGGCGCACACGCAACTGGCATCGCAACGGTGATCGACGGGGGGTCGACTCCGGGAGTCGTGCTCGACGTCTGGTTCCCCGCACCCGAACTCGACGGCGTCGAGACCGCCGAGACCGTCGTCCTCGACGAGGAGTCGACACCGGCGGAACTGCGCGAACTGGTCGGTGTCGACGAGGCCCGCGGCGTCAAGACCGTCGCGGTCCGCACCGGCATCGCCGACCTGTCGGTCGCCCCGGTCGACGCCTACGACGTCTACCTCCGACTCCACCTGCTCTCCCACCGGCTCATCGAGCCGCACGGCGCGAACCTCGAGGGCATCTTCGGGATGCTCACCAACGTCGTCTGGACCAATCACGGTCCGTGCGCGATCGAGAACTTCGAGTCGGTGCGCGCCAAGATGCGCGCCCGCGGTCCGGTCACCGTGTACTCGATCGACAAGTTCCCGCGCATGGTCGACTACGTCGTCCCCGGCGGCGTCCGCATCGGTGACGCCGACCGCATCCGTCTCGGCGCCCACCTGGCCGCCGGCACCACGGTGATGCACGAGGGCTTCGTGAACTTCAACGCAGGCACTCTCGGGTCGTCGATGGTCGAGGGTCGCATCTCGGCGGGTGTCGTCGTGGGCGACGGCTCCGACATCGGCGGCGGCGCGTCGACGATGGGCACGCTCTCCGGCGGCGGCAAGGAGATCATCTCGCTGGGCAAGCGCTGCCTGCTCGGCGCGAACGCCGGCTGCGGCATCCCGCTCGGCGACGACTGCGTCATCGAGGCCGGTCTCTACGTCACCGCCGGCACCAAGGTGACCGGCCCGGACGGCACGCAGATCAAGGCGCGCGACCTGGCGGGCCAGTCGAACCTGCTGTTCCGTCGCAACAGCCTGACCGGCGCGGTCGAGGTCGTGCCGTGGAAGGGCGACGGCATCGCGCTCAACGAGGCGTTGCACAAGCACAACTGACGCCCCCGCAAACCCGCCTTCTTTACCTGGAAACGCCACCCCGCGGGGTGGCGTTTCCACGTGAAAGGGATGGGTTCATGCGGTGAGTCGCGCGGCCGCGGCCGCGATGCGCTCGTCCGTGGCGGTGATTGCCATGCGGACGTGCTTCTCCCCTGCCGGTCCGTAGAAATCGCCGGGGGCGCAGAGGATTCCGCGGTCGGCGAGCCAGGCCACGGTATCGCGGCACGGCTCGTCGCGGGTGGCCCAGAGGTACAGGCCGGCCTCGGAGTGGTCGACGCGGAAACCGGCCGACTGCACTGCGGCGAGCAGAGTACGACGCCGAGCCGCGTAGCGCTCACGCTGTTCGTAGACGTGCGTGTCGTCGCGGAGTGCTGCGGTCATCGCACCCTGAATCGGGAAGGGCAGCATGAAGCCGGCGTGCTTGCGAACCGCGAGCAGTTCGGCGATGAGCTCGGTGTCGCCCGCGAAGAAACCTGCCCGGTAGGACGCGAGGTTGGAGATCTTCGACAGCGAGTGCACCGCGAGCAGACCGGTGTGGTCGCCGTCGCAGACCCGCGGGTCGAGGATCGAGAGCGACTCACCCTCCCAGCTCAGCCCCAGGTAGCACTCGTCGGACACCACGACGGTGCCGCGTTCGCGCGCCCAGCCGACGACCTTGCGCAGGTGGTCGACGCCGAGGATCTTGCCGGTCGGGTTCGACGGCGAGTTGATGAACATCAGCGCCGGGTTCATCGGGCCGAGGGCGACGGTCGAGTCGGCCCGGATGGCGCGGGCACCGGCCAGCAACGCACTGACCTCGTAGGTCGGGTAGGCGACCTCCGGGATCACCACGTCGTCGCCCGGGCCGAGACCGAAGGTCGACGCCAGGCCGGCGATCGCCTCCTTGGTGCCGATGACCGGGAGGATGCCCGACTGGTCGAGGTTGGTGACGCCGTGGCGGCGGACAAGCGACTCGGCAGCGGCCTCGCGCAGCTCGGTGGTGCCGATGGTCGTCGGATACCCCGGGAACCCGGAGGCGTCGGCGAGGGCGTTTCGGATCAGCTCCGGCACCGGATCCACCGGCGTGCCGACCGACAAGTCGACGATGCCGTCGGGATGGGACTGCGCCGTGGCCTTGGCACCCGCGAGGGTGTCCCACGGGAAATCGGGCAGCCGACCGCTCACGCGCGTCGCCGACACACGCAGCGGCGCTGCTGCGCGAGAGGTGGGAGTGCTCACTGCGAGGTCAGTCCTATCCGTCCGGGCGGTCTACTTCGAAGACGGTGAGTCGTCGGGCTGTCAGTCTTCTTCGTTCATGGGCGGCAGGCCCTTGATGAACGCCGGGTCGGCGTCGGTCTTGCCGACCTTGCTCGCGCCACCGGGCGAGCCGAGGTCGTCGAAGAAGTCGGCGTTGGCGCTGACGTAGGGTTCCCACTCATCCGGGACATCGTCCTCGTAGAAGATCGCCTCGACCGGGCACACCGGCTCGCACGCACCGCAGTCGACGCACTCATCCGGCTGGATGTAGAGCATGCGTCCACCCTCGTAGATGCAGTCGACGGGGCATTCCTCCACGCAAGCCTTGTCCAGGACATCGACGCAAGGCTCCGCGATGATGTAGGTCACCACTCACTCCTTCGCTAGGAAGATCGTTGTCGGCGCGAGGCGGAGGATCAGTTCGGCGTCGAACGACTCTCCGGCGTCGGCGCCGGTTGCGGTCCGAGGGCTGGTCGAACCGCAACCCAGAGTATCCGCCCCGGCGGTGCCCACGACGAAATCACCCCCGGCTCCAGGGCGCGCAGAAGGCCCTGCTGTAACGAGAATCACATCACGGACGGGTCGAACGGTCACATCGAACCCGAGTCGACGTCGCAGGCCACCCGCCCCCGTTTCGCGTCGACACTCGGACTTTCGCTCAGTGTGCCGACAATTCTCGACGAGCGCCGATCCGTCGGGCATCCTCGGCGGCATGTTCGTCGTGAATCCGGTCGCTGTGGGCCGCCCTCGCACCAGCCTCTGCGCTGTGTCGTGGCTCGAGCCGGCGTCGCGGGACATGTGCATGCGCTGTCGCTGATCCTCGGCTCCCGACCCACACATCCATTCCCCTCAAGGATCTCTTCATGACCTCGACCCTTGCCCGCACCACGTCTGCCTCTCTTCGCTCGCCGAACGTCCCTCACCTCGCCCGGACTCGGGTGGCGGCCGACGCACCGCGCCCGCGGACCCACCTGCCGACGCATCTGCGTCCCGCCGACCTGCTGCGCATCACCGACCAGGGTGTCGCCGATGTCCTCGACGGCCGGCACGACGCCCTGCTCCCCACCGAATGGGACACCACGCACCGCTGGTCGACGCGCCTCTACGCCGACGACGATCTCGACGTCTGGCTCATCAGCTGGACGCCCGGCGAAGCCACCGAACTCCACGACCACGCCGGTTCGCTCGGCGCACTGACCGTCCTCTCGGGGTCCTTGCGGGAGTACCACTGGACGGGGGACGATCTGGCTGTGCGCGTCCTTGACGCCGGCGACCAGGCGGCCTTCCCTCTCGGGTGGGTCCACGACGTCGTGAAGAACCCGACGACCCGGGTCGCCGGGCCGACGCTCAGCGTCCACGCCTACTCCCCGCCGCTCACCGCGATGTCCTACTACGAGGTGGCCGACGCCGGCCATCTGCGTCGTACCCGCACGATCCTGACCGACGAACCCGAATGAGCGGCAAGCCGACTCCACGCACCATCGACGACGTCCTCGCCGAGGCACGCTCACGACTGCAGCGCATCGACGCCGCATCGGTCCCCGCCGAACTCGAGGACGGAGCGGTCCTCGTCGACATCCGGCCGGCCGCCCAGCGAGCCCAGGAGGGCGAGACGGATCTGGCGCTCGTCATCGAGCGGAACGTCCTCGAATGGCGGTGCGATCCCGCCAGCGATGCCCGAATCCCCGAGGCCGTCGACCACGACGTGCGGTGGATCATCCTGTGCCAGCAGGGTTATACGTCGAGCCTCGCCGCAGCCGCCTTGCAGGACCTCGGGCTGCATCGCGCAACCGACGTGATCGGCGGGTACGAGGCGCTCGCGCCGGTGCTCCGCTAGGCGACGGCCGGCCAGGGCCGCGGCACCGGCCGCGTGTCCACGGCGAGGCCCGTCGCCGGGTCTGCCAACGCGGCGACATGCTGCGTGAGGGCCGGGTCGATCCAGTCCGCGGCGTCGAGCACATACGTCGGTTGCGCGGTGATGCGTTCGGTGAGAACGAAATCCGACTCCGCGGTCCGCGCAGCGAGCGCATCCAGGTTGGGCCAGGGACGTTCGGGGTTCACGTGGTCGGGAGTCAGCGGCGACACCCCGCCCCAGTCGTCGATTCCGGAGGCGATGAGCGCGGCGCATTCGGCCGGCGACACCAGGTTCGGCGGTGCCTGCACCCGCATGTGCGGCCCGAGCACTATACGTGCGACGGCCACCGCCGCCAGGAACTCACTCATCTCCGCATCGGGGTTGGATCGCATCGCGGTGTCGGGCTTGGCCCGGAAGTTCTGCACGATCACTTCCTGGATGTGGCCGCCCGCGGCCTGCACCTCCGCGATCGCGAGCAGGGATTCGGCTCGCTCGTGGAGTGATTCGCCGATCCCGACGAGGATGCCGGTCGTGAACGGGACTCGCGCGGCACCGGCGTCGCGGAGCACCTGCATGCGGACCAGCGGGTCCTTGTCCGGGCTGCCGTAGTGTGGTTGCCCCTTCTCGGTGAAAAGACGACGCGACGTGGTCTCGAGCATCATGCCCATCGACGGGGCCACCGGCCGCAGGTGCAGGAGCTCCTCGAGGCTCATCACCCCGGGGTTCAGATGCGGCAGCAGGCCGGTCTCGGTCAGCACGGCCACCGCGGCCGCACGGACGTAGTCGAGGGTCGACGAGTATCCGCGCTCGGCCAGCCATTCGCGGGCCTCCGGCCACCGATCCTCGGGACGGTCACCGAGCGTGAACAGGGCTTCCTTGCAACCGAGGTCGGCTCCGCGGCGGGCGAGGTCGACGACCTCGTCGACTTCGAGGTACAACCCCTCGCCGGCGCGGGCGAGTTTGCCGGGCACGGTCACGAAGGTGCAGTAGTGACACCGGTCCCGGCACAGACGGGTCAGCGGGATGAACACCTTGCGCGAGTAGGTGACCTGCCGCGGCCGGCCGACCGCGGCGAGCCCCTCGTCGCGGATCGCGCCGGCGAGCGACTGCAGGCGCACGAGATCCTCTCCGGCACAGGACAGGAGCGTGACGGCCCGGTCGATGTCGATCGACTCCCGGGCCTCGGCGGCGGCAAGGGCGGCATCGATCGCCTCACGTGAAGGACGTTCCCCGGCAACACTTTCCACCGGTTCGGTCCGCACCACGGGGATGCTGAGGTCGGTCATCGTTCCCCCTCCGATGAATCGAGGATGGTCAGATAGGGCGCGGGATCGAACGTGCCGTTGCGTTCTCGGAACGACGCCGCGGTCCCCGGCCACAGCAGCGTCAGGCGGCCGCTCTCCGGGTCGACATACCAACTGTCGCAACCGGTCAGCCACACGGTCGACGCGCTGCGCTCGTCGATCTCGCGGGTGTAGGCGGCCTCGGCCTCGGCCGAGACCTCGAGTGCCCGGACGTCGGTGTCGCCCATGAACTCCAGCGCACCGAGCACGTAGTCGAGCTGCGTCTCGATCATGTAGATCGCCGAGTTGTGGCCCAGCGCCGCGTTCGGCCCGTCGAGCACGAACATGTTCGGGAATCCGCTGACGACGGTCGAGGCATACGAGGTCATGCCCGATGACCAGTGCTCGGCGAGGTGCAGTCCCGCGCGGCCGACGACCCGGCTCGCGGCCGGCGGACGCGCGGACTCGAAACCCGTTGCCATGACGAGGAGGTCGAGGTCGAAGGTGCGTCCGCTGCGCGCGGTGGCCTTGGACTCGGTGATGGACTCCAGCGCACTCGGCTCGAACACCACGTTCGGCCGCTGCAACGCAGGATAGAAGTCGTCGCTGAGAAGGATTCTCTTGCAACCGATCTCGTAACCCGGTGTCAGGTGGTCACGCAGCTCCGGATCGTCGACCTGCTCGTGGAGATGGTTGCGGGCGCGGGCCCGGATCTCGTCGATGTCGGGGTGGAGGCCGAGTCGCTGCCGGAACGCCCCGTCGGCCTCGGTGAGGAGCCGGTGGCGGACCTCGCCGGCGACCTCGGGATCGAGTAGGGCGGCGCGTTCGTCGGCCGAGTACCGGCGGTCTTCGCGCGGCACCACGTAGGGAGCGGTCCGGCAGAACACGACGAGTTCCTCGGCGGCGTCGGCCAGGTGCGGGATGAGCTGCACCGCCGACGCACCGGTTCCCACGACACCGACCCGGGCACCGTCGACGGCGACGTCGTCGTGCCAGGCCGCCGTGTGGACGACCTGACCGGGAAATTGGCCGAGACCCTCGATGTCGGGGATCTTCGCCTCCGACAACCGGCCGACGGCGAGGACGAGACTACGCGCGCGGAACGCCCGGCCCGGTCCGTCACCGTTGCCTGCGGTGATCATCCAGCGGGCCGCGGCCTCGTCCCAGGCCGCCTGCCGCAGTTCGCAGTTCAGCAGGATGTGCTCGGCCAGGCCCTCTTCGGCGACGGTCAGCTCGAGGTAGTCGCGGATCTCGTGCCCACTCGGATACCGCGAGGCCCAGTCGGCCGGCGGACGGAACGAGAACGAGTACAGGTGTGCGGGGATGTCACAGGCGATGCCGGGGTAGACATTGTCGCGCCAGGTGCCGCCCACCGCGTCGGCACGTTCGAGGACGACGAAGGATTCGCGGCCGCGACGGGCGAGTTGCGTGGCCATCCCGAGACCGGCGAAGCCGGCACCGATGATGGCGACATCGATCTCCTGCGACATGTCGATGTCCACCCGCTCACCCCCCTGCGTCGTCGTCACCGTCACGAACGTACCTGCGGGATCGGGAGCAACCGATGGGCTTCCGGCTCGGCATAACGCGTGGTGCGCTGACGCGGTGTACGACCGGCGCGTTCGGCGATGGCGACGAGGGTGTCGGCGTCGAGGACCCGGCCCACCTCCGGACCGGCATCCGGCATGAGCCGACCGTCGAGCAGCAGGCCGCCGATGTCGTCGGCGCCGCCGCGCAACAGCAGGTCCACGGTGTCGGGGTCCAGCTTCGTCCAGGCGACCTGCACGTGGTCGATGAGACCGACGGACATCAGCCGGGCGACCGCGTGCAGTGCGCGGGTCTCCCGCTGCGAGGCGGTCGACGTCGCGGCGGCGGTCAGATGCGGCGGCGTGTTGGAGGCGACCATCGGCATCAGGATCAGCTCGCTGAGTCCACCCGTGCGGCGCTGGATCCCGAGCAGTGTCCGCAGGTGCGCGACCTGATGCTCCGGCGTCTCGACGTGCCCGTAGACGATGGTGGCCGTCGAGAAGAGTCCGACGCCGTGCGCGGCCTCGATGACCTCGATCCACTCGCGGGCGGGTGCGGAGCCGGTGGGTGACAGAAACCCGCGGACGGAGTCGTCGAGGATCTGGGCGGCGGTCCCGGGGATCGACCCGAGCCCGGCGGCGCGGAGGCGGCGGAGGTGTTCGACGATCGGCACCCCGGTCCGGACCGCACCGTCGGCGATCTCCGCAGCGCGGTACGCGTGCAGGTGCAGACCGGCTGCCGCATCGGTGATCTCCGCGACGAGGCGGACGTAGTCGGTGGCCGGCCGGTCGGCGGGCAACGGGCCCTGCATGCAGATCTCGGTGGCTCCGAGTTCCACGGCCTCCCCGACCAGCTCGGCGAGCGCGGGCTCGCCGGGGCGGCGTTCATCCGAGATGAGTCGGGCGGCGACCCCGGTGTCCAGATTGCGGTTCACGACGAAGGTCACGGCGTCGGGATCGGTGACCCTCGCCCGGACGGTGTCGGCGAGTTCGCACAGTTCTTCCAGCCGGGTGCCGGAGGCGCCCAGCAGCGCGACCCAGCCCTCGTCGTCGAGGGCATCGGGGCCGAGGGCTGTCGGGTCGTCACGGAGACGACTCAGGGCCGCCGTGACGCGCTCGATCGGGGCCGTGATGTCTTCGGCCCACGCGCGCAGAACCATGACCACACTCTAACGCTCGTTCGGTTACACCCTTCGCCCCGAGGGAACGGCGGCGGGGAAAGTCAGTCGTCGGCTTCGGGAAGCCGATGGGTCCAGCCGAGAAACGCCGCCGGGCCGACACCCAGCACCAGCAGAAAAAGGGTCTGCACCAGGTAGTTTCCCGACGTGCTCAGGATGACGTCGCCACCCGGCCCCGGGATCCCGCCGGCGATGACGACGACGAGCCCCCATGCGGCAAGCGGTGCATAGCGCAGCGGTGACGAGGTGTATCCGGCCGCCAGCCACAGCAGCACGGCGTTGAGAAGTCCGCCGATCAGAGCCGCGACAGGCAACGCGACCCCGCCGAACCGCAGGTACGCGAAGGCAACGCTGAGCAGGCCCACCACGAAGCCGTCGAGGGTCAGCAGCGCCAGCAGGAGCCGGTCGCGGACATGCGGATCGAGCGCTGGCATCTTCGCTATCCGATCCCGGCGAAGAGGTCCGTCTCCCGGTCGCCGCCGGGGGCCTCACGCGGATCGTGGTCGGTGAGGATGAAGTGCTCGTGGTCGTGGATCGGCTGCAGGATGTTGTTCGACAGCGCGTACTCGGTCCCCGACGGCGCGACGGTCACCTGCGTGGCGTGCGCGGCGAGTCCGGCGACCTTGTGCGAGTAGTACGCCCGCACGTCGACCTCGGTGGTGATCCGGTCGTCGGGGTAGCTCGGCAGTTCGCCGGGCCGCGGCATCCGCCAACCGTCCGGCACGGCGCGAGCCGCCGCGAGACCGTTCTCCAGGGCGCTGCGCTCGGTGACCGACTCGTACAGCTTCGCCGGGCCCGCACCGGCCTCCCGGGCACGCGCGACCGCGGCCGCGGTGACCTCGTGGACGAGTTTGTGGTCGGGATGGCCGTAGGTGCCCGACGCGTCGTAGCTGACGACGACCTGCGGGGCGAAGCCGAGGAGCAGGTCGAACAGCACGCCGACCGGCTCGTCGAACGGCGCCCGGACGAGCGCGCGCGGGTGGTCCGCCGACGGCGCCCCGGCCATGCCGGAGTCACGCCAGCGGCCGGCCCCGCCGAGGAAGCGGGGCGTCAGGGCCGGCCCGTCGGCCGGGCTGAGTGCGGCGAGGGCACGGGTCAGTTCGGCGATGCGGTACCCGCCGAGCTGGTCGGCGCCGCCGTCGGAGACGAGCTGTGCGAACTCGTCTCCGATGACCTCACCCTCTTCGCCGAGGGTGAAGGTCAGGACGCGAACGTCGACGCCTTCGGCGAGGTAGCGGGCGATGGTCCCGCCGGTCATGATCGTCTCGTCGTCGGGGTGGGCGTGGACGAGCAGCAGCCGCCGGTCGGCGGTGGGAGAAGCGTCGGTCACGAGAGTTCCCAGTTGACCGCGGTCCCGAAGATCGACTCCTGGATCGGGCCGGTGAGCGGCACATCGCGCACCTCGGGCGTGACGCCGACGATCATCGAATCCTGGTACAGCGGCAGGTAGATGGCCTGCGCGGCCAGCAGCGGCTCCGCCTGCTCCAGCGTCGAGATCGGGTCGTCCTCGGACATCGCGTTGCGTGCGAGTTCGATCAGCGTGGGATCGCAGAGACCGGAGATGTTGCTGGCGTAGCTGTCGCCGACGTCCCCACCGCTCGGCGCGATGCTGGTCGGGGTCGGCGGTGTGGCGGGCGACGGCTCGGTGCTCGGTTTGGGTTGGTTGCAGTCGACCTGCGATGCCAGTGACGCCGCGGGCGGCACACCGAGTCCGGTCCAGCCGACGACGAGGTCGACGCGCTTCTGGGTCAGCGCCGAGCCGTACAGCTCGCTGTTCGGCATCGTCACCACCTGGGCACGGATTCCTGCGCTGCGGAGCTGGTCGACGACGCTCGCCGCGGCCGACGTGGCGCGGGGGTCACCGGCGACGGCGCCGACACGCACGAGGAGGTCCTGGCCCTCCTTCTGGAACGGCAGGACGCCCTCGGGCAGCTTGGCGACCTCGACCGCACCGGGGGTCGGCGTCGCCGCCGGGGTCGACGGCGTGGACGAGCCCGACGCAGAAGGCGATTCCGACGCAGGCGCACCGGTGGATGGCTCGGGGACGGGCGAGGCCTCTCCGGCCGTCTCCGGGTCCGCCCGGCGGTATCCGGCGTCGGCGAGGAGCGCGTCGACCGCGGCACGATCGGGTCGCGCCCGCGAGACGGGCGTGTACCCGGGGTCGGACGGCGCGAAGACGGTGTTCGCGTACGGCTCCACGATCCAGTCCCCCGCACCGGCGAAAGTGGTCAGCCGCGCGTCGACGAGGCCGAGGATCGCGCGCCGCAGCTCGACCGAGCTCATCGCGTCGGTGCGGGCGTTGACGCTGATCCCCAGTGACCTCGAGGTGAGGCTGCGTTCGGTCTCCAGGCCGGGTAGTGCCGAGAGTTCGGCGGCGGTCGCCGGCGAGGCCCCGAGCGCGACGATCTCGGAGTCGCCGGAACGGACGGAGTCGAGCATCTGGGCGTTGTTGCCCGCGCGGCGGAGCACGACCTGGTCGAGTCGGGGCGGTGTCACCCAGTAGCGGTCGTTGCGGGCCAGCCGCACCTCGTCGCGGGTCTTGTCGATCCCGACGATCGCGTACGGGCCGGCCGACACCGGCTTGCCGGTGTCCATGCCGGTCTGGAAGCCGGCGGGGGCGCCCTTGAGGACGTGACTGGGCAGCAGGCCGGTGAACAGCTCGCGCCAGGCCGGGTACGGCCGCTCGAAGCGCACCTCGACGAGCTTGCCGCCCTCGCGGGACTGCACGGAGTCGATGAGGCGGTAGCCGGCCGGGGCCACCACGTTGGGCTGACGCGACATCTGCTGCCACAGGTAGCTGAAGTCGTCGCCGGTGACCGGCAGGCCGTCGGACCACTGGGCGTCGGTGTGGATCCGGTAGGTCACCGTGAACGGCTGCCGCGACGTCACCTCCGCGGTGGTGACGAAGTGGCGCTGGAGTTCCCAGACAGGTCCGGCAGGTGTCTGCACGGGTGAGAAGGCGCTCGGCAGTGTCATCGCGGCGACCGCGGTGGTCACCGGATTCTGGTCGGCCGCGATGTGCGGGTTGAACCCGTTGCCGACCGAGTCGGTGGCGATGAAGACCGTCTTCGCGACCGGGTACTCGGTCGGCGTCGGCGGCGGACCGGTGTCACGGACGGGCGGCGGCGGATCCGCCGTGCACGCCGTCAGGGCGATGAGCAGAGCGGCGCCGCACGAGAGCAACCCGAGCACACGGCCCCGGGTCCGGTTCGTGGCGTCGCGACCCTGTGGCCTCGCGCGTTTCACCTCGGATACCCCCATGAAGATGCTTCTCGGTCGATCGGACGAGTGCCGGTCTCCCGCTCGCGCGAGAGACCGGCTCGGCGGTCAGCTGACCGCGGCGTCCCGGGACTTGGCCCGCGAACGCTCACGGGCGCGGGTGTTCGAGTCCAGGTGCACCTTACGCACCCGTACGACCTCAGGGGTGACCTCGACACACTCGTCGGCGGCACAGAATTCCATGGCGGCCTCGAGATCGAGCTGCATGGGCTTGGCCAGCGTCTCCATCACGTCGGCGGAGGACTGACGCATGTTGGTCAGCTTCTTCTCGCGGGTGACGTTGATGTCGAGGTCCTCGTGACGCGGGTTGATACCCACGACGTGACCTTCGTAGCTGTCGTCGCCCGGGTTGACGAAGAACGTGCCGCGGTCGGCGAGCTGGATCATCGCGAACGGGGTCACCGTGCCGGAGCGGTCGCTCACGAGCGAGCCGGTGTGGCGGGCGCGGATCTCGCCGGCCCAGGCGTCGTAACCGTCGAAGACGGCGTTGGCGATACCGGTACCGCGGGTCTCGGTGAGGAAGTCGGTGCGGAAGCCGATCAGACCGCGCGACGGGACGATGAACTCCATGCGGACCCAGCCGGTGCCGTGGTTGTTCATCTGCTCCATGCGGCCCCTGCGGGCGGCCAGCAGCTGGGTGACCGCACCGAGGTACTCCTCGGGCACATCGACCGTCAGGTGCTCGAACGGCTCCTGGACCTTGCCGTCGACCTTGCGGGTGACCACCTGCGGCTTGCCGACGGTCAGCTCGAAGCCCTCGCGACGCATCTGCTCGACGAGGATCGCGAGCGCGAGCTCACCTCGACCCTGTACCTCCCAGGCGTCCGGGCGGCCGATGTCGAGCACGCGCAGCGACACATTGCCGATGAGCTCGGAGTCGAGGCGCTGCTTCACCATGCGGGCGGTCAGCTTGTGACCGGACACGCGACCCGCCAGGGGCGAGGAGTTGGTGCCGATGGTGACCGAGATGGCCGGCTCGTCGACGGTGATGCGCGGCAGCGGCTGCGGGTTCTCGAGGTCGGCGAGGGTGTCGCCGATCATGATCTCCGGCATACCCGCGACGGCCACGATGTCGCCGGCGACCGCCGACTCCGCCGGTGCGCGTTCGACGCCGACGGTGGCGAGGAGTTCGGTGATCTTGGCGCGCTCGACGACGGGCTCACCGTCGACCTCGCGGCACCAGGACACCTGCTGACCCTTGCGCAGGGTGCCGTTGTGGATGCGGACGAGCGCGAGACGGCCGAGGAAGGCCGACGCGTCGAGGTTGGTGACGTGGGCCTGCAGCGGGGCCTCCGGATCGCCCTTGGGCGCCGGGACGTGCTCGAGCAGGACGTCGAAGAATGCGTCGAGGTTCTCGGCGTCCGGGATCTCGCCGTTGGCCGGCTGCTCGATGGAACACACGCCGGCGCGGCCGGAGGCGTAGAGCACCGGGAGTTCGAGCACGAGCTCGGCGGCCTTCGCGGCTTCCTCGTCGAGGTCGGAGGCGAGGTCGAGGAGCAGGTCCTGCGTCTCGTCGACGACTTCCTGGATGCGCGCGTCGGGGCGGTCGGTCTTGTTGACGACCACGATCACCGGAAGCTCGGCGGCGAGGGCCTTGCGGAGGACGAAGCGCGTCTGCGGGAGCGGCCCCTCGGACGCGTCGACCAACAGCACGACCCCGTCGACCATCGACAGGCCGCGCTCGACCTCACCGCCGAAGTCGGCGTGGCCGGGGGTGTCGATGACGTTGATGACCACCTCGGTGCCATCCGGCTGGCGCCGGTGAACCGAGGTGTTCTTGGCGAGAATGGTGATGCCCTTCTCACGTTCGAGGTCGCCGGAGTCCATCACCCGGTCGACGACCTCGGCGCGCTCTCCGAAGACGCCGGACTGGCGCAACATGGCGTCGACGAGGGTGGTCTTTCCGTGGTCGACGTGCGCGACGATGGCGACGTTCCGGAAGGTGGGGGCAGCGCTCACAGGCTCTCTTTCGTGTTGATGGGGACCGCCTCGGCGGCAGGCATTCAGCTCGCGGCCGAACAGCTCTGACCGGCGACAAGTGCAGATCACCTAGGGATTCAACGCTACAGAGTATCGGTTTATGTGGTGAGACCGCGATCACAGGCTTCCGAGCACCCGTTATTAGGGTCTGCTAACCTCGCCGCATGGGTAAGGTCGACGCGGCCAAGGTGGGCTCTCTGAAGCCCAAGAAGAAATGCTGCAAGAGCACCACGCGGTGCGTGCGGTGTCCCGTGGTGATCCACCGGATGCGCAAGCTCGACACCTCGGAAATGAGCAAGAAGGAACTCAGCAAGGCGCTGAAGAAGGCACGCGCCGCCTGAGCACTCAGCTCGGCGGGATCTCGTCCTCATCGACCGATCGGACCGCCACCGCCAGCGCGACTGCCGCGATCCCGACGGCCTCCAGCGGCCGCGGAACCTGACCGAGGACGATCAGGCCGATCACCGCGGCCGTCACCGGGAGCAGCGCGAGCAGGATCGCGAACCGCGCTCGCCCGACGCGACGCAGCACGACCTGGTCGAGGGCGTACGGGATCGCGGTCGACGCCACGCCCAGGACCAGGCCCTGGCCGATCAGCGCGGCCGGAGAAACCCCATCGCGCACCGCCTCGGAAGAACCCCGACCGGCTACCGCCTCCAGCACCCACCACGCCAGCGGCGAGGTCACGAGTGCGGCGATCACGAAGCCCGTGGCGAGGTCCTCGACGCCCGCCCCGCGCGCCGCGACCCGCTTCCCCAGCACGATGTAACCGGCCCAGCACGCAGCGGCGGCCAGCGCGAGCAGCACTCCCACGCCGGTCCCCGACCATCGGACGTCGGCGATGAGGACGACGCCGAGCCCCGCGAGCACGAGTGCAGCGATGTCACGTCGGGTGCGGGAACCCAAGGTCGCCACCGTGATCGGGCCGAGGAACTCCAGCGCGACGGTCGTACCCATCGGCAGGCGTGCCAGCGCCTCGTAGAAGGTGATGTTCATTCCCGCGGTGATCAGGCCGAAGCACCCGGCAAGCCGCAGGCGGGACCACTGCCACGCCGACCGCGGCGGCCGGACCCAGATCAGCAGCACCAGTGCGGCGCCGGCGATGCGCAGCCACGCCACCGCCGATGGAGCGACGTCGTCGAAGAGGCCGACGGCGACCGCCGCACCGAGATACATCGACGTCGCGCCGAGCACCATCAATCCCGGTGGGAGCAGGAGGTCGCGTCGCGCGGTATCCGTCATCAGGCGGCCGTCGTCACCCGATGACCGCGACCCGCTCGGGTACCAGGCGGATCCGCACCCGGTCGCCGATGGCAACGGATTCGTCTGCCACGGCGTCGATCTCGCCGACCGCCGTCTCGATGCGCACGCGTGGACCGGCCGGAAGTTCGGCGACGAGCACGACCGTCGCGAGGCTCCCGCCCGGATCGTCCGTGCCTGCCGGACCCACGACCTCGACCGACTCCGGGCGGAGCCCGAGCCGGCGCGAACCGTCGGGCAGGTCGAGGGCGATCTCGCCGAGCACGGTGTCGGCGATTCCGGCGCGCACCTGCGCGTCGACGACGGTGGTGACGCCGAGGAACTGTGCCGTCCACTCGTCCAGCGGACGTCGCCACAGCTGTGAGGGCGTGGCGACCTGCACCATCGCGCCGTCGCGCATGACCGCGATCTCGTCGGCCATGGTCGCGGCCTCGGCGTGATCGTGGGTGACGACGACGGTCGGTACGCCGGCCGCGCGCACGATCTCCGAGATCTCCACCGCCAGCTCATCTCTCAGGCGTCGGTCGAGTGCGGCCAGGGGTTCGTCGAGCAGGAGCAGCCGCGGATGCGGAGCGAGGGCACGCGCCAGTGCGACTCGTTGCGCCTGCCCTCCGGAAAGGGTGTCGACGGAACGCTTCTCGAAGCCGGGGAGACCGACGACGTCGAGCAGCTCGGTCACGCGATCGGCGATCCGGCGACGCGACCAGCGCCGCATCCGCAGTCCGTAGCCGATGTTCGACGCCACGCTGCGTCCGCCGAAAAGCTGTCCGTCCTGGAAGACCACCCCGAAGTCGCGTCGGTGTACCTCCACCCCGGCGAGGTCCTGACCGTCGAAGCGCACGACCCCGCGGGTCGGCTGCTCCAGCCCGGCGACGGCGCGGAGCAGCGTCGACTTTCCGCACCCTGACGGCCCGAGGACGGCGGTCACCAGCGACCCCGATCCCCCGACCTGCCAGGACAATCCGTCGATCACGGTGTGCCCGCCGTAGGCGACGGCGAGGTCGGAGATCTCGAGGAGGGCATGGGACCTCGTCGCGGGGCCTTCTCCGTTCACCGCAGCGGCACCTCCGATCGGGGACGGAACGCCTCGACCACCAGCACGGCGAGGGTCGTCGCGGCGACCAGCACCACGGACGCGGCCATCGCGGTCGCGAGGTTGGCGGCGCCCGGCCGGTTGAGCGCAGAACCGATCAGCACCGGCAGGGTCGTCGTGTCGGCACGGGCCAGGAAGCTACTGGCCCCGAACTCGCCGAGCGCCATCACGAAGGCGAAACCGGCGGCCGCACCCATCGAACGGCCGACGATCGGCAGGTCGACGGTCGCGAACACGCGGGCGGGCCGGGCGCCCAGCGTCGCGGCGGCCTGCCGCAGCCGGACCGGTACCGATTCCAACGCGGGGAGCATGATGCGGATGACCATCGGGATGGCGATCAGCGCCTGCACGCACGGGATGATCGCCGGCGACGCCGCGATGGCATAGGGCATCGACGCCAGCACGATCAGGTATCCGAATCCCAATGTGACAGCACTGATCCCGAGCGGAACCAGGGAGATGGCCGAGGCGATCGCGCCGACCACCCCGCGGGAGCGATGGAGCGCGACGGCGGCGAGCACGCCCACCACCAGCGCGATGACGGTCGCGAACGCCGCCGACACCAGCGAGTACTCGAGACTCTCCAGCGGCGTGACCCCGTTGACCGGTTCGGCCAGGGCGCGATACCCGGCGAGCGTCCATTCCCCGCCGACCGTCGGCCGCACCGACCGCGCGATCAGAACAACGACCGGCCCGACGAGCAGCACCACCGTCCACACGCTCACCAGCCACATCGCCGGGCGCACGAACCGCCCGTGCACGAATGCCGCATCACGCCGACGCCGTTCGACACCGCCACGGGCCGAACCCGTCCCGGCGGGGTCGGCGAACACGCGGGTGAGCATCAGCGCCGCGAACACGACGACGATCTGCACCATCGACAGCACCACCGCCTCGGGGATACGGAAGTAGCCGATTGCCTGGGTGTATATCTCGGTCTCGAGGGTGCGCAACTCCCCCGCACCGAGGATGATCACGACGCCGAAGCTGGTGGAACAGAACAAGAAGATCAGTGCGGCGGCACCGGCGATGGCGGGCAGCAGTCGAGGGATCACCACCGTCAGCGTCGCACGCAGCCGCCCGGCGCCCAGGGTGCGCGCCGCCTCGAGCAACCGGGGGTCGAGGTTCCGCCATGCCGCGCCGACCACGCGGACGACGACGGCGACGTTGATGAACACGTGCGCGGCCAGCACCGCACCGAGACCGGATTGGATGTGCAGGAAAGACAGTGGGCCGGTCAGCAGCGACCGGAAGGCGACGCCGACGACCACCGTCGGCAACACGAACGGCACCGTCACCACGACGGCGAGGAGGACCGAGGCCCGCCCGCCGACATGGGCGTACAGCCACGCGATCGGTGCGGCCGCGACGAGCGCCAGCACGGTCGAGGCCGCCGCCTGCCCGAGGGTCACCCCCAGGAGCGCGAGTGCGTCTGTGCGGGTGAGGAGTTCACCGAGTCGCTCCCCCGACGCCGCGGCCAGGTTCACCGCGCGGCGGACGAGAGCGAGCACCGGCCAGGCGAAGAGGACTGCGATGAACAGAGCCGGGATCAGACGTAGTGCCACCCGGCCGGCGACCGTCGCCGTCCGGCCCGCGGGCCGCGCCCCTGCCCGGCTCACCGGGTTGTCACCTGCCGACAGCGTCACGCCACTGATCGAGCCAGCTCTCGCGGTTCTCCGCGATCGTGGCGGGCGGCAGCGAGGACATCCACTCCGGCACGGCCGCGCGGGCCGGCCAGCCCTCGGGCAGTTCGACGTCGCGCTGCACCGGGTACACGTACATCGACTCCGGCAGCGCGGACTGCACCTCCGGGCTCAGCATGTAGTCGACGAGCTTGCGCGCACCGGTGGAGTTGCGGGTGCCCTTGAGGATGCCGATGTACTCGACCTGCGGGAAGCAACTGTCGAGAAGGGCGCTGGTGTCGGGGGTCGCGGCGGGCGAGGACGCGTACGACAGCACGATCGGCTTGTCGCCCTTACCTTCCCCCGCGCTGAACAACTGGTTGTAGGCGACCTCCCAGCCGGAGACGATGGTCGCGCCACCGCCGACGACCCGCTTCCAGTAGTCCTGCCAGCCGTCGCCGAGGGCACCGACCGTCGTCAGCAGAAAGGCCGTGCCGGGTGAGGAGGTCGCGGGATCGGTCAGCACCGTTTGCGATGCGTACTCCGGCTTGACCAGGTCGCGGAAGCTCGCCGGGGGAGTCAGCGATCGTGATTCGTACCAGGCGTCGTCGATGTTGAGGCAGACGTCGCCGCGGTCGACGGCGGTCAGCTTGTCGGCCGCACCGGGCACCGCGTACTCGTCGGCCCCGTCGACGGCGAGCGGCGACTCGTAGGACTCCAGGGCTCCCGCTTCGATCGGCCGGGACGCGAAGGTGTTGTCGATGCCGTAGACCGCATCACCCTTGGGTGCGCCGGGGGTCAACGACACGGTCGACGCCAGCTGTCCGGCGTCGCCCGAGCGCACGATCTCGAGGGTGAGCCCGGTCTGCCGGCGGAACCCGTCGATGACCGATTCGGGCAGTTCGAAGGACTCGTGAGTCAGCAGGGTGACCTGTCCGCCTGTCGTCGACTCGTCGGCGCAGGCAACCGCCGTCGTGAAGACCAGTCCCAGTCCGACGGTGAGTGCGACGGCCCGGGAGGCGATCCCCGACCACCCACGCCGACGGCCGCCACTCTCGGCCTGCAGCTCGTTCACGCCCGGCAGTTGGGTCACATCCGACTCCTTGCGACTCGCTGTCCCTGTCCCATCCACCCCCATATCCAACCAGGTGGCGTCGCGACGCACGATTTGCCGCCCGAAAGATCACTTCTGTAACAATTGCATCAATAACCACATACGTCACAGTCGCAACCTGCCGGACTACCTGGACACAGAAGACATCGAGGGGCTTAGAATGACCCGCGACGTCCGGGGTGGGAAGATCGATGAACACCCGTCAATCCCCGGGCAATTTCCACGACCAGGATCCACACGACCACGAGGCGCACGAAGCTTGTTCTCCCAGCCGACGCAGCGCCACGACCGATAGGACACCACCAGTGCGTTTCACACGGCCGTCGAGGTTGCGTTCGACCACCTCTCGCCCGCACCGGACCCGGCGCAACCGCCTGTTCCTCAGCGCCTCGGCCCTCGTCGCCGCGGCCGGCCTCGTACTCCCGGCGGTCGCCGGCGCCGCGCCCGCTCCCAAGGTCGACCAGCGCGTGCTGGACTCGCTCGGTGCGTTCGCCCCGGCGATCATCGGCTCGGTGGCCACCCCCGGCCCCGACGGCAAGGTCAACGCCCAGCTCCTCCAGCAGGCCGAAGCCTTCGCCAACACGCCGGGAATGCCCGCCGAGGTCTCCAAGGTCTGGCGTTCGGTCGCCGACTTCCTCGGTGAGCCCGGACGCAAGGCCGCGGCACGCCAGCTGGCCGCCGAGCCCAAGCCCGGCGATCCGGAGATCCCGAAGGGCCCCAACGCTCCGAAGATCCAGGAATTCCTGTACCCGACCTTCGGTCTCGGCTGCATCCCCGGCGGCGGCTCGCTCGGCCGCGCCCTGGTCACCGCAGGCCCCCAGGAAGCACCGGCACCCGGCCCGAAGCGCGGCGAGGGCGGCTACGTCTACACCGCACTCGGCACCGGCCCCGCCATCGACAACAAGGCGAAGCCGCTGATCGTGAGCTGGCTCAACGTCGACACCGGCCGCACCGGTACCACCACGCTGAAGCGGAACCCGAAGATCAACGTCAAGGACGGCCCCGGCACCTTCACCGGCATCGCCCGGACCGGCAAGGGCCGCGTCATCTCCGCGATCCACGGAAACGTGACCACCAAGACCAAGGAGCAGGTCGTGTCCTGCACGATCGTCCCGGTGATCGGCCTCGCCGTCATCTGACCTCCGGTCGACACCCCCCTTCACCGACACCCCGGCACTTCGCCGGGGTGTCGTTGTCTCTGTGACCGTTATCCGCTCGGCGACGTCCCGCGCGCCACGTGTCGCGGAACCGACTGTGGCGGCGGTCTCACTCGCTACAAGGACAAAACCCCAGTTCGTCGGAAATGTCGGTATCTCACCGATCGCGCGCATGTCACAGCTCGGACTCGCGACTTGCCGCAGTCGTCTCACACGTGGTCTCTTTTAACTCAAGTCCCATCTGTCACACCCGCCACACGTGGCGGGGTGTTCGGCTGTTCGAAGGAGTGCCATGTCCATCACGTCTCGATTCACACGTCCACTGATCGGTCGGCGCGGAATCCGGCGCTGCGGCGTGGGCCTGGTGGGCGTGGCGATGGCCGCAGCAGCGGTCACCTCGACCGCCCCGGCCTCGGCCGCCCCGTCGCTCCCCCTCCTCCCGCCGACCATGCTGAGCGCGTATTCCATCCCGTTCGACGCAGAACTGGCCGGCGCGGTCCGTCTGCTGAAGTCCGCGGGCGTCGACCAGATGGCCCTCCAGGCCGCGCAGGCGGTCATGGGCAGTTCCGGACAGCTGTCCGTCCAGGACGTCGTCGGACGTGCCGGTGCGCTGCCCTTCGACGCATCGCAGCCCCAGCCGGCCGCCGCTCCCGCTGCGGGGACACCCCGGCCGGTGGCCTCCACCGATCCGCTGGCACTGCTGAAGAGCCTGGGCATCCAGACCCTGACCCCGTCCGTCGCCCCCTTCTGCACGACCCCCACCCCCGACAACCCGCTCGGTCTGGTCACCGCGGGCGCCGGCGCGGTCGCGGGCCCGTGGCCGCTGAAGACCGATCCGATCGCCGAGCTCAAGCCGCTCCTCGACATGCTGCCGATCGCAGGCATCCCGGACAAGATGAACGTGGTCGAGAACGGCGAGACCGCATACGCCTTCGTGCCGGCCTCCCCGAAGGCCGGAAAGGGTGGCACCATGCAGGTCGCCTGGTTCAACACCAGCACTCTGCAGGGCGGCTTCGCCGACCTCGAACCGCTGAAGAACGGTGCCACCCTCACCGCCCTGCCCCTGCTCTCGGGTGTGCGTCTCGCCCCGGTGAAGACCGGTAAGGGCACCATCCTGTCCGCGGTCTTCGGCACCGCGCAGAACGGCTCCCAGAACTGCTGGTTCCTCCCGGCCGTCGGCATCGTCAACGCCTGACTCCCGGTCTACGCGTGAGATCTCTTCTCGCCGTTGACCTTTCCACCCCCACCGCCACACCGAACGAATAGACGACACATGAACACGCACGGCATCTCTTCCACCCGTCGGAGTGCCTCCATCGCCCGCACGGTCGCGGTCGCCGCAGCCCTCACCATGGGCCTGACCTCCTTCGGCCTCGTTGCCGAGGCCGCCGCGGAACCCACCACGACCACCCCGTCGACCAGCACCCCCTCGCCCGGCGCAACCACCGACGCCACCGACGAGGAAACGGGCGCACCCGCCGACGACAACGCGGGCACGATCGACACCCGTGGCCCGGGCCAGGCGCCGGGTGCCGTCTACGCCAACCGTGACCTGCCCCGTAACCGCATGGTCGCCGGCTCCGCCGCCGGCAACGACTTCACCTACTGGAGTACCGGCGCCGACGGCAAGGCGCACCTGTCGTCCGGCGTGCTGATGGTCCCGGCCGGCCGGGCACCTGCCGGCGGCTGGCCGGTCGTCGCGTGGGCGCACGGCTCGCGCGGCATCGCCGACAAGTGCGCACCGTCGGAGCGTCCGACCAAGGACGACACCACCGAACTGAGCCGGTGGCTCGGCCGCGGCTACGCCGTCGTCTCCACCGATTACGCGGGCGTCGGCACACCGGGAACCCCGCAGTACTACGACCTCGAGGCCACCGCCCGCAACATCGTCGACGCGGTGAGCGCCGCACACGACGTCTCCGACACCGTGTCGCGCTCGTGGGCCGTCGTCGGCGAGGGTCAGGGTGCCGCGGCCGCGATCACGCTGGCTCGCCTCGCGCCGAAGCTGCAGGCGCGCAACTCGCTGGACTTCAAGGGTGCGGCGGCTACGTCGATCCCCGCCGAGTTCGGAGCGCTCCTCGCCAATCTCGGACCGTCGTCGGCGAGCATCCCGTCCGGTCTCGCCGCCGACGCGCTCTACACGCTCAGCGCGATCCGCAATGTGCGCCCGGCACTCGACGTCGACTCGCTGCTCACCGACACCGGTAAGAAATGGATGGCCAAGGCCGCCAACGAATGCGTCACCGAGTTCCGAAAGAACGTCGACGGTCTCGCCATGGGGTCCCTCTTCGCCAAGCCGGTGTCGGGGAACACGGATCTGACGAATCTGCTCACCGAGGCCACCGCCCTGCCGAGCCGTGGCTTCGTCAAGCCGGTGATCATGACCCAGTCGCTCCAGGACACGTCGGTCGTCGTGCCGCTGTCCTTGAAGTACCTGAACCAGGCGCGTGCCGATCGCAAGGTGCAGGCCCGCACCTACCTCACCCTCGACGCTGCGCAGTCGGCGAAGTTGTCCGACAACGACATCCGCGCTTTCATCGCCAAAGTCCTGAAGTGAGTCGATGATGGGTCGCCGTCTTCCGGACCGTCGCCTGTCGAAGCAACGGGCGTTCGATCTCGCCTATGCGGCGACGACGGCGGCGGCCACCGTCACGGGCGCTCTCGGTCACCGGCGGGCGGCGGGCCTGACCAAGCCACTGCCGATGCTGCTGCTGGTGGCACAGGCGGCGGCCGGGGCACGTGAGCGCGACGCCCTCGACAACGCCGGATTGGCGGGCGCACTGGCATTCTCGATGGCCGGCGACCGGCTGATGCTGCTCGAGGAGTTCGAGACCGAGCCGGTCGCCAAGGACCGCTACCTGCGACTCGGCGCGACCTTGTTCGCCGGAGCCCAGTTGAGTTACGTCGCGACGATGTGGCGCGCGGGTGCCCGGCCGTCGGCGAGACAGCTGCTCCCCCGGGTCGGGGTGCTCGCCGAATCGGCCGCGGTGCTGGCCCGTCACCGGCCGGCGCTGCTGCCCGTCCTGGGCACGTACGGCAACACCCTCGCGACGATGTCGGCGACCGCGAGCGCCATGTCCGATCCGCAGCCGCGGTTGCGGATCGGCGGCGTGACGTTCCTGCTGTCGGATCTGGCGATCATCAACCGCCGCCACCTCGTCACCGACCCGCGCGTCCGGATGGCGGGCGAGGCGTGGGTGCTCGCCAGCTACTTCGCCGCGCAGTACCTGCTCATAGGCGGACTCGCCGAACGCTTGCGTCGACGCTGATCGAGACCGGTCAGGCGGTCGCGCGCCCGCTGCACGACGAGTACTGCGGGTTGACCATCGGGTTGAACGCCAGGGCGCCGAGCTTCTGCTTGATCGTGAACGCGACCGGACCACGACCGGGATGGATGTCGACCTGCCATTTGACGGTGAATCCGCGTCCCGGCACGAAGACGGTGCCGGTGCGCCCGGTCCGCAGGTTCCGCCACGACACCGTGATGTCGTAGGTGTATTCCAGTGCGACGGGTTTCGCACGATCGGTGCCGATGAGCGCGATCGCCGGCCCGGGCAGACCGTCGGCCGGGAACCGGATGTTGTTGAACACGTCGACGCGGATCTTCACCGGTCCTGCGGGCCACGGGTTCGCCGAGGTGCAGTTCAGGGTCGTGACGTAGTTCGGCTCGGTGTAGTCCGGGATCGCGTTCGCACTCCCCGGCCCGACGACGCCGATGAGCATTGCCACCACCGCCGCGATGACCGCTCCGACACCCGCGCGGAACGCGCCTCGTGATCCTGCTCGCCCCGTCATGCTCTCCCCGCTGATCATGGGGGCAGTCTAGAGCGGCGCGCGCACCGCGTCTGCCAGAATCGATCCCATGCCGAAGATCCAGATCGCCCAGGAACCCGCGGCCGACGAACTGCTCTCGACCGATTCGTTCGCCCTGCTCGTCGGGATGTTGCTGGATCAGCAGTTCCCGATGGAGCGTGCCTTCGCCGGTCCGGCCAAGATCCGCGACCGCTTCGGCACGATGGACCCGGTGGAGATCGCCGACGCCGACCCCGAGGCCTTCGCGGACCTCTGCTCCACTCCCCCGGCCATCCACCGCTACGGCCGCTCGATGGCCGGACGCGTGCAGGCGCTCGCGAAGGTCGTCGCCGAGGAGTACGGCGGCGACGCCTCCCGCATCTGGACCGAGGCGAGCAGCGGCGCCGACCTGATGAAGCGCCTTCGTGATCTGCCCGGCTTCGGTGAGCAGAAGGCGAAGATCTTCGTCGCGCTCGTCGCCAAGCAGCTCGACGTGAAGCCGTCCGGTTGGACCAAGGTCGCCGGCGATTACAGCAAGCAGGGATACCGCTCGGTCGCCGACGTCGTCGACCCCGACTCGCTGCAGAAGGTCCGCGATTTCAAGAAGGCGGCCAAGGCCGCTGCGAAGGCCGCGACGGAGTAGAGACGCCGACGTGGGTCACCTGACCCACGAATCGCCCAGGCTTCACCCACGATCGCGAGCCGGTGGCCTAGTGTCGGGAACCATGGAGTCTCTTCCCGACCGAAGCGCACCCTACGGGACCGACTCGACTCGTGCGCTCCTCCAGATGCCGCTGCGGCTGGGGTTCACCGTGACCGGTGTGGTCCTCGCTGCAGCCGAGTCCGCCGTCACCATCGCACGCATCACCGCGGGCAGCGTCCAGCACGAGATCACCCAGGCCTTCGGAGTCGAGGACGAACTCAGTGCGGCCCGTACCCCCCTCGCCCTTCTCAACCAGCTGTCCGAGTTGCTGGGTCCGGACCGCCCCTTCGGACGCATCCTGGCCGCGGGCGGGCCGTTGGAACGGCTCCTCAACCCGGGCGGGGTCATCGACCGGCTGACCGCATCCGACGGTCCGCTGGAGAAGCTCACCGCCAAGGGCGGACTCCTCGACCAGATGGCCGACGAACGCGGCATCCTGATGCGCCTGACCGCGAAGGACGGCCCACTCGACCGCCTGACCCGCCCCGGCGGGGTCGTCGACCAGTTCACCGAGAACGAGGGCATCCTCGAACGTCTCACCTCCGAGGGCGGCGTCGTCGACAAGCTCACCGCACCCGACGGCATGCTGGAGAAGGTCACCGCGCCCGGAGGCATCCTGGACCGGTTCGCCGCCGAGGCCGGTCTGCTCGATCAGCTGGTCGGCGAAGGCGGCGCGGTCGAACGCGCCATCGCGCCGGGCGGTCCGCTGGATCGGATCACCGAGCTGACCGAGGTCATCGGTCAGCTCGCACCCAACCTGATCGCCATGCAGGACACCGTCCACGAACTCGCCGAGACCGTGGACCTCCTGAATCAGACGGTGGCTCCCCTCGGCGGTCTCGCCGACCGTCTGCCCAAGCGACTCACGCGCGGCCCCAAGGGCTCCGGCGGCAACGGCAACGGGACCTCCCCGGCAGATGCAGACACCAACGGTTAGCCACGACGGTGATCGCTGAGATCGTCGAATCGTTGGATGTGTCAACGACTTTCGGTAGTAGATGTTTCCGCGTGGCCGATTCCTTCCCGCTTACCGGATAGCACCCGCGGGAAGGAAACAGACACCGCGGGAAGGAAGCGGTTGAGCGGGAACCAAACCACCGCTAGACCAACACCCGGGCCGGGTTCGTGTGAACCCGGCCCTTCCTACTCGCCCCAACGTCAACACGTCCGATTTCCAGTTGACCCTAGCGACGAGTCGTATCGAAACCGGCCCGCAGCAACTCCACATACCGGTCGACGTCGGGCATGACGTCCGGGCTCGTGGTCACCGACACCGCGACGCGGTCGCCGATGCCGTGCACCCCGTGGGTGAGGCCCTGCACCGGCGACAGGGCGGGAAAGCCGGTGGTGAACAGGATCTCGCCGCCATCGAGGTCGAAGTCGGCGGCACCGCGGTCGACGGAGGACACCACGGTCACGCCGGTGACCGTCTCGGGTCGGGTGTCGAGGTCGAAGGCCCGGATGCCCCAGCGCGTGAGGACCGCCGGAGTGACCTCCGATACGCGTCGCTGCGCGACTCGTGCGGGGTCGGCGTCGGCCGCACGGGCGGCGTCGATCTCGGCGCGGACGAGTCGTGCTCGTTCATGCGGATCGTCGACTTCGAGGTGAAGATCGATCCCCACATTGCGAAAGTTGTTGCGCGCTTCCGATTTATTTGATCGTCCGACCGTGAGCTCTACACCGAGACGTCTGCAATCGTCGCCCAGGTATCGCGGTAGCGCCTGCGAGATGGCAACGAGCACGGCGACGGTGACCGGAGACCCGGCTGCGGTGAGACGCTCGCGGTCGAGCACGATGACCCGTAGGAGTCGCCGCGACCCGGGGCTGCGGTTCAGTGTCGTCAGCGGATAACCCGGCTTTCCCGGATTCGCCGGTTTCCCAATCCGAGCGACCTGGACTCCGCGTCGGACCGTCGAGACGAATTCTCCGGGGAACCGCAGCACACCCAACGCGAGGGTTCCGACATCGCGAACCGGCCCGGGCATTCCGAAGCCGCCACCACTGCGATTGTCGTACGGCGCGGTGAACAGGTCCCGGGCGATCTTCGATGCGCGCCGACCGTCACCGAGCGCATGCGAGATCTGCAATACGACAACGACTCCCGTGACCGACTCACCACAACCGGCCGGAAGGTCGGTCACCGGACCGAACAGATGCAGACGCCAGGCCGCTCGGGACGGCACCAGCGGATCGGCGACGAGGTCGCCGACGGTGTCCAGACACGACAACCAGGTCCGCGGCGTGGTGTCGACGCAGACCTGGTCGGGTGCGGGTTCGGCGGAGACCCAGTACGGACGGTCGGCGGTCGCCGGGACGTCGTGTACCCGTAGGCACAGGTCGTCGACGTGCCTCACCCGCGCCGACAGTCGCCGGGCGCACTCGTCGAGCGAGATCGACGGTGCGGCAAAGCAGTACAGCAGCAGCTGGTCGTTTGGGATGCGTTCGGACATCCAGTACGACGCGGCGTCCGCCGCCGCCATCCGCTGCATGCGGCCAGGGTAGCCCCCTATTTCTGGCCGGCACTCCAGGCGTAGGGCAGCTCGGTGCCGTTGAGCACATGGTCGCCGATGGCCTGCAGCTTGAAGATCAGCGGATTGTGTACCGAGATCACGCGGGCGTTGCGCCAGTGGCGATCGAGGCGCAGCCGCTCGGAGGTGATCGACGCGCCGCCGACCTCGAACAGCTGGGTGGTCGCGTCGAGCACCAGCGGGATGACGGTCGCCTGCGCACGGGCGACGTCGAATTCGACCTCGTCGAGCAATTTCTCGTCCTGCCAGCCGGTCTCGGCGAGCCGGTCGAGCCGATCGGCGATCTCGAGGACGATGGTGCGCGCCGAGTAGGCGGCCGCCGTCAACCGGCCGATGACCTGCTGCACCAGCGGATCGTGGCGGGGCAGGTCGGCGGTCGAGTGGGTGAAGGTGCGCTTGCGTTCGCGCACCCATTCGCTCACGTCCTCGGTGGCACGCTGCGCGATGCCCGCCAGCACCGACAGCTGCACGAGCTGCAGGTACGAGGTGGCGTAGGTGCGACCGGAGACGCCGTAACCCGGGCCGAGGATGCGGTCCGCGGACACCTGCACGCCGCTGAACTCGGTGGTCCCGCTGGCGGTCAGACGCTGACCGAAGCCGTCCCAGTCGTCGTGCTGAATGACGCCCTGCGCGTCGGCGTCGACGAGCACCGAGACGCGCTCACCGTCCTGGTCGGCGGCGACCAGGATGTGGTCGGAGTACAGGCTGCCGGTGCTGTAGTACTTGGTGCCGTCCAGGCGCCATGCGTCATCGCTGTCGGAGTCCCGGGTCAGGCGCGTCTGGTAGCGGTCGATCGCGCCGACACCGGGCTCGGTGATGGCGTTCCCGACGAGCGTGCCCTCCGCGACCTTGCGCAGCCAGCGCTCGGCCTCGGGATCGGGCAGCGCGGTGAGCTGATCCTCGACGAACGACCAGTGCACGCGCAGCGCCTGCGGGAGGTTCGACTCCGCGGTGGCCAGGTCGACGAGGAGCCGGAACACCTGACGGACCGAGGCACCGTACCCGCCGAGCTCGACCGGCACGCGCAGCGCGCCGAACCGGGACTCACGCAGCCACGACACCTCGTCGTGCGCCAGCCGGCGATCGTCTTCACGCGCCACCGCTCCTTCGGCGATTCGGGCGAAGATCGGGGCGAACACCTCGTCGAGCCGTTCGTCGGTGGCGCCGGCGGCCGGCGTGCTCGTGGGCACGGTTGCGGTCATCACATGGTCCTTTCGGTACAGACTTGTCGGCCGACAGTGTGGCCGTCGCCCGACTCGAGAACCACGATTGAAACCGCGCTGAACGCAACGTTCCCAAGTCTCGATTTCGCCGCCACACTGATGACCGAACCCGCAGGTATGGCGTTTCCCGGACCATGTTGGAACGTCTCCGGCGGCTTGGTGTCAATCTATGCGTATGCCAATCTCGATCGCTGATCTCGACCCGAACACCCCCGTCGTGGTCGGTGTCGGCCAGGCCTCTGAGCGTCTGACCGATCCCGGATACGAAGCGCTGGGTGAAGCGGACCTCGCGGCGCGCGCCGTCACCGCCGCCTTCGACGACGCAGGTGCCTCCGACCTCGCGTCATCCATCGACACCATCGCGGCGATCCGTTCGTTCGAGATCTCGAGCCCGCTGTCCTCGTCGCCGCTCGGCCGCCCGGACAACATGCCCCGCGCCGTGGGCAAGCGCGTCGGCGCCGACCCCCGCCGCGCCGTGCAGGCCGTCACCGGCGGCCAGACCCCGCAGACGATGCTCACCGAACTCGCCGGCGTCATCGCCGCGGGCGACTCCGACGCCGCGGTCATCTTCGGCGTCGAGGTCATGTCGACCGTGCGTCACCTGCAATCCAAGCCCGACAACGAGCGTCCCAGCTTCGCCGAGACCGTCGGCGGACAACTCGAGGACCGCGGCTTCGGCCTCAAGGGCATCATCACCGTCGCCGAGATGCGTCACGGTCTCGCCTCCGTGATCCCGCAGTACGCATTGCTGGAGAACGCCCGCCGCCACAACACCGGCCTGGGCCGCGAGGCGTACGCCACCGCGATGGGCGAGCTGTTCGCACCCTTCACGAAGGTCGCCGCGGCGAACCCGCATTCGGCCGCCCCGACCGAACGCGACGCCGCCGAGCTGGTCACCCCGACCGACGGGAACCGGGTCGTCGCCGATCCGTTCACGCGCTACATCGTCGCCCGCGACCAGGTGAACCAGTCGGCCGCCGTCGTCGTCATGTCGATCCGGGCCGCGCAGGCCGCCGGCATCGACCCGTCGAAGTGGGTCTTCCTGCACGGCCACGCCGAGACCGTCGAGCGCACCTCGCTGGACCGCCCCGACCTCGGCGCCGCAACGGCCGCCCCCGCTGCCGTGAAGCATGCGCTCGAGGTCGCCGAGATCGGTCTCGACGACGTCTCGGTCATCGACATCTACAGCTGCTTCCCGATCGCGGTCTTCAACATCCTCGACGGGCTCGGCCTCTCCGCCGACGACCCGCGCGGACTCACCGTCACCGGCGGCCTGCCGTTCTTCGGCGGTCCGGGCAACAACTACTCGCTGCATGCCATCGCAGAGGTCGTCTCGCGCGTAAGGCAATCCCCCGGAGACTTCGGTCTCGTCATCGCCAACGGCGGTGTGCTCAGCAAGCACGCGGCCGGCGTCTACTCGACGACCCCGGCACCGTGGCGCGCCGACAACAGCGCCAAGGTCCAGGCGCAGCTCGACGCGGTGCCCACCGTTCCCACCGTCGGCGACGCCGACGGCCCGGCGATCATCGAGACCTACACGGTGATCCCGTCGAAGAGCGGCAAGCGCACCGGCGTCGTGATCGGCCGCCTCATCGACGACGCCGCGCCGGATCACGTCGGCGCCCGGTTCGTCGCCAACCTCGACTCCGACGACGACGAGTTCTTCGACCTCCTGCTGACGTCGGACGATCCCGCCGGCACCGAGATCGTGGTGCGCTCCTTCGACAAGGGCAACCGGGTCAAGCTGACCGAGGCGGCGATGGACGCCAAATACCCCGTGGTCGCACCGGCGTTCCGGGACAGCTACGAGCACGTCGAGATCCGTCGCGACGGACACCTGCTCGAGGTGACCATCAACCGGCCCGACGCGCGCAACGCACTCAACCCGGCCGCCAACGCCGAACTGGACTCGATCTTCGACGCCTACTTCGCCGACGACGACCTCTGGGTCGCGATCCTGACGGGCAAGGGCGACAAGGCCTTCTCGTCGGGCAACGACCTCGCCGCGACGGCCAGCCCGGCCGCACTGTCCGTGCCCAAGAACGGATTCGCCGGGCTCACCGCACGTGCGAGCCTGCCCAAGCCGGTCATCGCCGCCGTCAACGGTTTCGCTCTCGGCGGCGGGTGTGAGATCGCCATGGCCTGCCACATCATCGTCGCCGACGAGGAGGCCTCGTTCGGTCTGCCCGAGGTGAAGGTCGGATTGGCCGCCGCCGCAGGCGGTCTGGTCCGCCTTCCGCGGCTGATCCCGCCTGCACTGGCCCGCGACATGATCCTGACCGGTCGCCGGATCTCGGCCACCGAGGCCGCCGCCGCCGGACTGGTCAGCCGGATCGCCCCGGCCGGAAAGGTTCTCGAGACCGCCCGCGAGGTGGCCGAAGAGATCCTCGCCGCGTCGCCGACCTCGGTCCGCGCGTCCATCGCGACCATGGAGCAGTCCGACGCGATCACCGACACCGTCGAAGCGGTCCGCGCGAGCACCAACGTGCTCGACTCGCTGATCATCAGCGGCGACACCCTCGAGGGCATCATGGCGTTCGTGACGAAGCGAGCTCCGGAGTGGAAGGGCCGCTGATCCTCGCCGGGTAGCCCCTGATTCAGGTTGCGTTCTGTCCCGCTTCCCGGGACAGAACGCAACCTGAATCAAAGGACGAACTCAGCCCGCCTGCGCAGTCTCCGCTGCCGCGAGATCCAGTGCGATGTCGACGATCATGTCCTCCTGGCCACCGACGAGCTTGCGGTTGCCCGCCTCGAGCAGGATGCTGCGGACGTCGACGCCGTACCGGGCACTCGCGGCCTCTGCGTGGCGCAGGAAGCTCGAGTACACACCCGCGTAGCCGAGGGTCAGCGTCTCGCGGTCGACGCGCACCGGACGGTCCTGGAGCGGGCGGACGATGTCGTCGGCGGCATCCTGTAGGGCGAAGAGGTCGCAACCGTGCTGCATACCCTTAAAGTTCGCGACCGCGATGAAGGCCTCGATCGGGCAGTTACCCGCTCCCGCACCGTGTCCGGCGAGTGAGGCGTCGACGCGGTAGACACCGTTCTCCACCGCGACCACCGAATTGGCCACCGACAGAGAAAGATTCTCGTGCGCGTGGATGCCGATCTCGGTGCCCGCGTCGAGAACGTCGCGGTACGCCCGAACCCGGTCGGCCACTCCGTCCATGGTCAATCGGCCACCCGAGTCGGTCACGTAGACGCAATGTGCGCCATAGCTTTCCATCAGCTTGGCCTGCTCGGCCAGCTTCGCGGGCTCGGCCATGTGACTCATCATCAGGAAGCCCGAGACGTCCATGCCGATCTCGCGCGCCTTGGCGATGTGCTGTGCCGACACGTCGGCCTCGGTGCAGTGAGTCGCCACGCGCACCGACCGCACGCCGAGATCGTAGGCGTGCTGCAGTTCTTCGATGGTGCCCACGCCCGGCAACAGCAGGGTGGTCAGGCGCGCGTTGGTGATGTTGGCCGCGGCCGCCTCGATCCACTCCCAGTCGGTGTTGCTGCCCGGCCCGTAGTTGACCGAGCCGCCGGCGAGACCGTCGCCGTGGGCGACCTCGATGGCGTCGACCCCGGCCGCGTCGAGCGCGCGCACGATCTTGCCGACGTTCTCCGGGGTGATGCGGTGGCGGACGGCGTGCATGCCGTCGCGCAGGGTCACATCCTGGACGAAGATCTTGCTCATCGTGCGTTGTCCTTCTGCTGCGCGATCCGCTCGGCGACCTGCAGGCCGGCGGAGGTCATGATGTCGAGGTTGCCCGCATAGGCGGGCAGGTAGTGTGCGGCGCCCTCGACCTCGAGGAACACCGACACCTGGTGGGTCGGGGTGATCTCGGTGCCGTCTTCGAGCAGGGTGTGGACGGGCTGATCGGCCGGGATCGCGGCGATCTGGATCTCCTGCTTGAGGCGGTACCCGGGCACGTAGGCGGCGACGTCGCCGATCATCTTCTCGATCGAGGACCGGATCTCCTCGTGCGTGCCCTCGTCGGGCGCGTCGACGAGGCAGAACACGGTGTCGCGCATGATCAGCGGCGGCTCGGCGGGGTTGAGGATGATGACCGCCTTGCCGCGCTGTGCGCCGCCCACGGAGCAGATCGCCTTCGACGTGGTCTCGGTGAACTCGTCGATGTTCGCGCGGGTACCCGGCCCGGCCGAACGTGACGAGATGGAGGCGACGATCTCGGCGTAGGCGACGGGCGCGACACGCGAGACGGCCGCGACGATCGGGATCGTCGCCTGCCCACCGCAGGTCACCATGTTCACGTTCTCCGCGTCGATGTGGTCGGCGAGGTTGACCGCGGGCACGACGAAGGGGCCGATGGCCGCCGGGGTCAGGTCGATCATCCGCTTGCCCAGTGGGCGGAGCAGGGCGTCGTTGGCGACGTGAGCCTTGGCCGAGGTGGCGTCGAAGACGATCTCGATCTCGTCGAACCCCTCCATGCGCGTGAGGCCGTCGACACCCTCGTGCGTCGTCGGCACGCCCTTTGCGCGGGCGCGCGCGAGGCCGTCGGAATCGGGGTCGATACCGACCATCGCCCCCATCTCGAGATACTGCGACTGCTGCAGCACCTTGATCATCAGGTCGGTACCGATGTTGCCCGAGCCGATGATCGCCACCTTGGTCCGTGGCGTGTCTGTTGTCATGGTCCTTCTCCTTGGATGTGCGGAAGAGTCAATTGGAGGTGAAATGTGCTGTCACCGAACCGAGTTCGCCGATCTCGGCGGTCACCGTGGCACCGGGGGCGATCGGCCGCATCGGTCCCAGCGCACCCGACAGGATCAGCTGGCCCGCGCGCAGCGGTTCCCCGAACTGGCGGGCCCGGCGCGCGAGCCACGCGACGACGTTGAGCGGATCCCCGAGACACGCGGCCCCGTTGCCCTCCGAGACGACCTCGCCGTCGATCGTCATGGTCATCGTCGAGTCGACCGGCGAGTACTCGTCGAGGGTGCGGCGAGCGTCACCGACCACGTACAGCCCGGCGGATGCGTTGTCGGCGACGGTGTCGGCGAAGGTGATGTCCCAGCCGGTGATCCGGCTGTCGACGATCTCCAGGGCCGGCGCGGCGTAGTCGATGGCGGCGCGGCACTGCTCGATGTCGAGGTCGCCGTCGGCCAGGTCGCTCTTCAACATGAACGCGACCTCGGCCTCGGCCTTGGGCTGCAGGAGTGTCCCCATCGGGATCGTCTCACCGTCGCCGAAGGCCATGTCGGCGAACAGCACTCCGAAGTCGGGCTGGTCGACGCCGAGCTGGGTCTGCACGGCCACCGAGGTGGCCCCGACCTTGCGGCCGACGACCGCGGCGGTCCGGTCGGCGTTGAACAGCGTCTGTACACGGTAGGCCGACTCGATGTCGTCGGCCGCGATGAGATCTCGGATCGGCGCACAGGGCCGGCGATTCGCCAGCACGCTGCTGAGCCGTTGCGCCGCAGCGGCGATCGCGGGGTCGCGGTCGGTTCGGTCGGGGGCCGAGGTCGGGGAACTCATGTGCTGCCTCTGTTGTCGGTTCGGTCGTCGGCCGCGATCTCCTCGGGCGACTCCGCACCATCGTGGGGTGCCGCTATACCCTGGGTCGAGCATCGCGTTCCGGTGAGCGGTACGACAGCACGTCGGAAATGAGCCCAGGAGGTAGTCCATGAGCGAGGAACAGCTCGATCGCTCGAGCGTGCTCGGCAAGGCGATCACGGTGCTCCAGGCCTTCGACTCCAATGACCGGCAGGTCACGCTCGCCGACCTCGCCCAGCGCACCGCGCTCCCCAAGACGACCGTGCACCGACTGGCCGGCCAGCTCGTCGCCGCTCGTCTTCTCACCCGCACAGCGGGCGGGTACGCGCTCGGCAGCGGGCTGTTCGAGCTCGGCATGCGCGCATCCCCGGAGCGAGGACTGATCGAAGTCGCGACGCCGTTCATGCAGGACCTCTACGTCCGTACCGGCGAAACCGTCCATCTCGGCATCCCCGAGGATCTCGAGGTCGTCTACGTCTCGAAGATCGGCGGACATCGCCAGGCCGCCGCCCCGTCGCGACTCGGTGGTCGAATGCCGTTGTACTGCACAGCCATCGGGAAGGCACTGCTGGCGAATTCGCCGGATCCCGTCATCGCCGAGCAGCTCGCTCGCCCACTGCGCCGGCGCACACCGCACACCATCGTCGCCCCCGGGCTCCTTCGTGCACAGCTCTCCCAGATCGCCGAGGACGGGGTCTCCTTCGAGTTCGAGGAATCGACCCTCGGCCTCGTCTGCGTCGCCGCCCCGATACTCGACGCCGACGATGCCCCGCTCGCCGCGATCAGCGTCACCGGCCCGGTACACCGCTTCCACCCGAGAGCGCACGCGACCGCGGTCCGGGCCGCCGCGGCGGGGGCGAGTTCGACGCTGGCACGACGGGCCCACATCATCGACGGCTGACACCCCGCCACCGGAAAGCACTCCGCCGCAGATCGTCGTACTGAACACTGGATGACGGTCGCGCACACCGTGCACGATCCGCGTCGTACAGAGAGTGAGGCGAGAGCATGGCACGTCGGGGCACGAACCGCTCCAGAGCCACCACGCGCGCGCCCGAGGCACCGCCCTACCGCACCGACCCGCCCGCCTGGACGCTCCCCCGCGGAACGATAGTCCTGATCACCATCGCCGGTCTGGTGGTCGCGGTCGGCGGCATCAAGGCGGTCTCGTCGTTCGCGGCGCCGACGTTCCTGGCGCTGATGCTGACCGTGGCAGTGCAACCGGTGCCGAGATGGTTGCGCACCAAAGGGTTTCCCGGTTGGGCGGCATTCCTGACGACGATCGTCCTCGTCTACGGCATCCTGATCGGACTGTTCGCGTCACTGGTGTTCTCGGTGGCCAGACTCGCATCGATCCTGCCGGACTACGACGACAAGTTCAACGACATCATCACGAGCTTCCAGGACTTCCTGACCGCCCACGGGGTCAGCCAGGACAAGGTCCACGACATGATCTCCAATGTCGACACCAGCAAGGTGGTCAACGTGGTCACCGAGTTGCTCTCCAGCACGCTGAGCGTCGCGTCGGCCCTCGTTCTCGTGCTCGCCCTGCTGCTGTTCATGGCAGCCGACTCGGTGGGCTTCGACGCCCGGATGGAACACCTGCGCGGGATGCGTCCCGACATCGCCGCGGCCTTCGGCTCCTTCGCCCAGGGCACCCGGAGCTACCTGTGGGTGTCGACGGTGTTCGGCCTCATCGTCGCCGTCTTCGACAGCATCGCCCTCGCACTGCTGTCGGTCCCGCTGCCGATCCTGTGGGGTCTGCTGTCCTTCATCACCAACTACATCCCGAACATCGGGTTCGTGATCGGTCTCGTACCGCCCGCGCTTCTCGCGCTGCTCGACGGCGGCGTCACCAAGATGCTCGTCGTCATCGCGGTCTACAGCGTCATCAACGTGATCATCCAATCGGTCATCCAACCGAAATTCGTCGGCGACGCCGTCGGCCTGTCGACGACGCTGACGTTCCTGTCCCTGATCTTCTGGGCCTGGGCGATCGGGCCCCTGGGTGCGATCCTGGCGGTACCGCTGACGCTGCTGGCCAAGGCCCTGCTCATCGACATCGACCCGGCCACCCGCTGGGCCGACGTCCTGTTGTCCTCGTCGGGCACCAAGCCGGTTCCCGAGGAGTCGCCCCCGCCGACGACGCCCGAATCGCCCCCGGACGACCCCGCGCACGTCACACTGGGAACCGATTCGTGAGCCGGACTACGCTCCGGAGCGAACATTCGGTAGATTGCCATTCGACCCCAATCTGACCACAACCGTTTACAGATAGGTTGCGCACCGCCCATGGACATGAACTGGTCTCCGGCCGACACCGCGTTCCGCGACGAGGTACGGGCTTTCCTCGACGAGAAGCTCACTCCTGACCTGCGGGCGGCGGGCACGCTGCGTACCTCGGTCTACTCCGACCACGAAGCCTCGATGACGTGGCAGGCCATCCTGCACGAGCGCGGTTGGGCCGCGCCGGCCTGGCCGGTGGAGTACGGCGGTTGCGACTGGTCGCAGTCGCAGCACTACATCTTCAGCCGCGAGTCGATCCTGGCCGGCGCACCGGCGCTGTCGCCGATGGGCATCCGCATGGTCTCCCACGCGATCATGGCGTTCGGCACCGAGGAGCAGAAGAACTTCTTCCTCCCCGGCATCCTCGACGGCAGCGTCTTCTTCTGCCAGGGCTACTCCGAGCCCGAATCCGGTTCCGATCTCGCGTCGCTGTCCATGGCCGCGGTCGACGACGGCGACGACCTCGTCGTCACCGGTTCCAAGATCTGGACCACCCACGCCGCCGAGGCCAACTGGATCTTCTGCCTGGTCCGCACCTCGCGCCAGGAGCGCAAACAGCAGGGCATCACCTTCCTGCTCATCGACATGAACTCCCCCGGCATCGAGGTCCAGAACCTCGTCTTCGCCTCCGGCGAGCAGGTCCAGGCGCAGGTGTTCTTCGATGGCGTGCGCGTCCCGAAGAAGAACGTGCTCGGCAAGATCGACGACGGCTGGACCGTCGCCAAGTACCTCCTCGTCTTCGAGCGCGGCGGCGGTGCGGCCGCCCCGGCGCTGCAGGTCATGGCCGAGCAGCTCGGCCGTGACGCGGCGACGGTCACCGCACCGAACGGCGGGCCGCTGTCGGAGGACCCGGCGTTCGCGGGCAAGCTCACCGACCTCCAGATCCGCGCGAAGATCCTCGAAGTCCTCGAGTACCGAGCACTTGCAGCGATGACGTCGGGCAAGGATCCCGGCTCGATCGCGTCGATGCTGAAGATCCTGGGCACCGAGCTGAGCCAGGAGATCACCACTCTGGCGCTCGAGGCCGCAGGCCCGCACGGCCGCGTCTTCCAGCCGCATGCGACCCGCCCGGGCGGTCCGATCTTCCAGTACACGCCGCCCACCGACGGCTACGTCAGCGGTGAGCCCTGGCAGGCCGTCGCCCCGCTGCACTACTTCAACGACCGCGCGGGTTCGATCTACGCGGGCAGCAACGAAATTCAACGGAACATCCTCGCCAAAGCAGCTCTCGGTCTCTGACGGGTCACAGGAGAAAACTGATGGACTTCACACTCACCCCCGAACAGCAGCTGCTGTCCGACGGACTCAACAAGTTCCTCGACGCACGCTACGACCTGCAGGTCAGCCGCGACGCGGCCAAGGTCGGCGAGGGCTGGCAGCCCAAGATCTGGAAGGCCTTCGTCGAGGACCTCGGTGTCGTCGGCGCCTGCCTGCCCGAGGAGATCGGCGGATTCGGCGGCGGCGCCGAGGAATTGATGGTCGTCACCGAGGCACTCGGACACGCGCTGGTCGTCGAGCCGTTCGTCGACTCGGTGGTTCTCGGTGCCGGACTGCTGCATTCGACCGGCAACGCCGTCGCGCTCGAAGCCGCCGGCCGGATCGCCGCGGGGGAGGCCCTGAGCGCGCTCGCCGCGTTGGAGGACGGCTCGGGTGGCGTGCTGTCGCGCATCGAGACAAGCGCCGACCGCGACGGCGAGGGATGGAAGCTCAACGGCAGCAAGGCCGTCGTCACCACCGCACCCATCGCCGACTACCTCATCGTCAGTGCCCGCACCTCGGGTGAGCCGCACGATCCGGCGGGCGTTTCGCTGTTCCTGATCGATCTCGCCGACGGCGCGCCGGAGGGACTCGAACTGCAGCGGCTGCGCACCATCGACGACCGGCAGGCCGCCGACATCACGTTCACCGACGTCCGGCTCCCCGGTGACGCACTCATCGCCGGCGACGGTGCCATCGACCTGCTCGAGAAGGCCTGGGACACCGCCACCGCCGCCGTGGTCTCCGAGGCCGTCGGACTGATGCGCAAGGTCTTCACCGACACGGTCGAATACGCCAAGCAGCGCGAACAGTTCGGCGTCCCGATCGGCAGCTTCCAGGTGCTGCAGCACCGCATGGTGGACATGCACCTGCAGCTCGAGCAGTCGGTGGCCGCCCAGTACTTCGCGATCCTGTCGCTCGACGTCGAGCCCGCCGAACGCGCCGCCGCGGTCTCGGCCGCCAAGGCGACGATCAGCCGGGCCGCACGCTTCATCGGGCAGAACTCGGTGCAGCTGCACGGCGGCATGGGCATGACCGAGGAGCTGGCGATCGGCCACTACTTCAAGCGCCTCACCGCCATCGAGTACGAGTTCGGCACCGCCGATGCGCATCTGGCGCGGTTCGCGACCGCCACCGCACAGATCGACGCCTGACACCAGGTATCCGCTCCCCCGTCGCGACGGCCCCCGTTGCGTCGGGGGAGTTCTGTGTCCGGGATGTTCAATGGGCGGGAACCCGCGTGCGTCGGGTCACACCGTGCGATTGCATGACACCTACGAACAACTCGGAGGTAGAAAGCATGCAGGACTGGGATATTCGCTGCGATGTCGTGGTGGTCGGGTCGGGCGGCGGAGCCCTCGCCGGCGCCTACACCGCGGCGGCGAACGGACTGGACACGGTCGTTCTGGAGAAGACCGCGCTCTTCGGCGGCACATCGTCGTACTCGGGTGCGTCACTGTGGCTGCCCGGCAGCGTCGTCCAGGAGCGAGCAGGTCTCGACGACTCCACCGACAACGCCCGCACCTATCTGCGGGCACTGCTCGGTGACGCGGAGGCCGACCGGCAGGACGCGTATGTGACGACCGCACCGGCGGTGGTCGAGTTCCTCGAACGCGATCCGCACCTGGAGTTCGAATACCAGCCGTTCCCCGACTACTTCGACGCTCCGGGACGCATGGATGCCGGTCGGTCGATCATCCCGGTCGACCTGCCGAGCGAGGCTGCCGGAGAGGTGCGCGAGCTGGTGCGTCCGGCTCCGATCGTCGACCGCGCCGGACAGTTGCACCCCGACGAGACCCTCATCGCCGGACGGGCGCTGATCGGGCGACTCCTGCTGGCGCTGCGGGGCACCCGTCGTGCGGACCTGCGCGCCCGCACATCGGTCACCCGGCTCATGACCGAGGACGATCGGGTGGTGGGTGTCGAGGCCACCGATGCCGATGGTCGGACGCTTCGTGTCCGGGCCGAGCGCGGTGTCCTGCTCGCCGCCGGCGGCATCGAGGGCAGCGAGGAGATGCGCGCCGCCCACGGCACCCCCGGCAAGTCGCAGTGGAGCATGGGCCCGGCGGGCGCCAACACCGGTGACATGATCCGCGCGGCCGTCGCGCTCGGCGCCGACACCGCACTCCTCGATCAGGCGTGGTTCTGCCCCGGCGTCGAATTGCCGGACGACTCGGGCGCTTTCATGGTCTGTGTCCGCGGTGGCATTCTCGTCGACGCCACCGGCAACCGCTACCTCAACGCGTCGCTGCCCTACGACCGGTTCGGCCGGGAGATGATCGCGCGTGGCGAGTCCGCGCTGCCGTCGTACCTGATCTTCGACTCGTCCGAGGGCGGCCCGGTCCTGCCGGCGATGTCGATTCCGGAGGCCTCGGCCGACGACCACTTCGCCGCGGGCACCTGGGTCTCGGCGGAGACGATCGAGGAACTGGCCGCCAAGATCGGCGTCGACGCGGCCACGCTGCGCGCCTCGGTCGAGAGGTTCAACGGCTTCGCCGAACGCGGCGTCGACGAGGACTTCGGCCGCGGCGGCGACCCGTATGACACGTTCTTCTGCCCGCCGCGGGAGCTGCCCAACGTGGCGCTGCCGCCGATTGCGACCGGGCCGTTCTACGCGGCGCGCATCGTCCTCAGTGACCTCGGAACCAAGGGCGGTGTCCGGACCGACGCCGATGCCCGCGTGTTGACGGCCGACGGCAGCCCGATCGAGGGGTTGTACGCCGCAGGGAACACGAGCGCGTCGGTGAGCGGGGCGATCTACCCCGGTCCGGGAGTCCCGCTCGGCACTGCGATGACGTTCTCGTACCGCGCGGTCCATCACATGCTCGGTAGCGACCTGCTGCGGTGAACACGACAGCGGCGCAGGCGGTCTCTCGCCTGCGCCGCTGTGCGATCCGGGGGACGTGAATGCTAGAACTCAACGCTGACGGTCTCGCTGCGGGGCCGTGCCTGGCAGGCCAGGATGATCCCGTCGGCGATGTCCTCCTCGTCGAGGACCGCACTGTTGTCCATGTCGACCTCACCGGTGGTCAGTGTGGCTGCGCACGAACCGCATTCACCCTCGCGGCACGAGAACGGGACGTTGATCCCCTTAGAGAGAAGAACATCCACCAGGGTCGCCGTGCGGGGCCAGGGGAACTCGTGTTCCTGCCCGTCGAGGTTCACCGTCACCGACGCCGCATCACCGGCATCGGCGTCCACGTCGGGCAGCTCGACGTCGGCGAACGGGTCACCGGACAGCGAGGTGAAGACCTCGGCGTGCACCCGGTCCCGGGTGAACCCGGCGGACGCCGTCGCCGCGTGAACCGAGTCCATGAACGGGCCCGGGCCGCACAGGAAGACGCGGTGGTCGGCGTAGGCGGCGGCGAGCGCTGCGAGCTGGGGCACGGTCGGCAGACCCTGCACGCTCTCCAGCAAGTGGATCACCGTGAGCCGATCGCCGTGTGCAGCTGCGAGTTCCCGCAGTTCGGCGGCGAAGATCACCGACTTCTCGTCGCGGTTGCCGTAGAGCAGCACCACCTTCCGCGACCCCTGGCTCAGAGCCGATTTCAGGATCGACATCACCGGGGTGATCCCGCTACCGGCGGCGAACAGCAGCAGATCGTCGTCGAAGTCCTTGGCGGTGAAGACCCCCGCGGGAGGCAGCACCTCGAGCGTGTCACCCGCGGAGATGTGGTCACACAACCAGTTCGACGCATAACCGTCGCGGGTCCGCTTGACCGTCACCTTCAGCAGCTCGTCGGTGAACGGCGAGCTGGCCAGCGAGTAACACCGGGCGACCGAGCCGGTCTCCTCGCTGGGTATGCGCAGCGTCAGGAACTGTCCCGGCGTGTAGGCGAAGTCGGCTCGACGATCGGCCGGCACCGTGAACACCAGTGAGCGTGCATCCGCGGTCTCCTCGATCACGGCGGCCACCTCCAGCCGCACCGCACGCGAGGAAGTCGTGACCTGCTCGGCCACATCGGTGATGGTCATGGTCAGTTCCGCCCTTCGGACTCGTGGAAACCCGCCGCCCCGTTCGCGATGACCGGATTGCCACCGCTCACCATGTCGAACATCACCTCGCGCCCGTCGCCGAAGACCCGCAGTTCCGTGTCGTCGCCGGGGAAGATCGCGGTGGCGAATCGCCCGTCGAGCGAACGCAGATCCGCCGGATGGGCACCGATCAGCCGCGCCACGTCGAGCGCCGCGACACCGAGTGTGCACAGCCCGTGCAGGATCGGGCGCGGCTGGTGGATCCGTGCGGCGGCCGCGGGATCGATGTGGATGGGATGGCGGTCACCGGTCAGCCGGTAGAGCGCCGCCTGGTTCTCGGTCGTACGCACCGGACCGCTGATCGTCGGCGCCGCATCCGATGCCGGTGGCCTACCCGGTCCGCGATCGCCACCGAATCCGCCTGCGCCGGGGGCGAACAGCGACCAGCTGGCGACGAAGTGGTCACTGCGGACCACCACCTCGATGACCGCTGCCGAACCCTTGTCCCACACCTCGCCCACCGAGGCCGTCATGGTCACCTCACCGCGCGGTGGCAGCGGGGCCAGCACGTCCAGTTGCTGCGAGCCGTGCAGAGCAGTGGTCGGATCGAAGGCGCCGCGTGCGCCGAGTTCGTCCGGGGCCCACTGTGCGAGCGTCAGCGCGAAGGTCGGCAGCACCCGCAACCGCTTCTCGAAGACGAGGTCGAGCTCGTCCGCCCGAGCGCCGACGGCGAGTGCGTACAGGATCGCGTCGCGTTCGTCATAGGCAACGGTTCGACTGCCGAGATCGGCACCGCGCCACTCCCCGGTGTTCGCCGGCGTCCCGGTCGGCTGTGTCCCCGCGGCCGATGACGTCATGCCGCACCGCGCTTCAGGAAGGCCAGCACGGCCGACAGCCAGGCCTCGCGGGCTTCGATCATCGCCCAGTGCCCGCAGCGGGGGAAGACGTGCAGCTCGGCGTCGGGGATGTCGCGCATCGGCAGGATCGCCGAGTCGACGGGGCTGACGCGGTCGTCCCGGCCCCAGGTGATCAACGTCGGGGACGTCACCTTGTGCAGCTGTGCCCAGTACGGGACGGTGTCGGCCATCGCGTTGGCGGCCATCGTCGCGGCGAAGGCCTTGGTGCTGTACATGCGTCGAGCGATCTCGAGGGTTTCCGGTTCGGTGGCCAGTTCCCACCGTTCCTCGATGAGCTCCTCGGTCACCAGAGACTGGTCGTAGACCATCGCCGACAGCCAGCGGACCAGGCGTTCGCGGGTGGGCTCGTCGGTGAACTCCATCAGCAGCTTGATGCCTTCGCTGGGCGCCGGAGAGAAGACGTTCTTGCCCATGCCGCCGATGGTGACGAGCTTGCCGACACGCTCCGGTTCGGCGATGGCGACCTTGGTCGCGACGATCCCGCCCATGGAGTTGCCGATCATGTCGGCGGATCCGATGCCCAGGCCGTCGAGGAACACCCCGACCGCCGTCTCGGCCATCACCATCGGATGTCCGTCGACCGGATCGCTGACGCCGAAGCCGGGGAATTCGAGGACGAGGCAACGGAAGTGATCGGCGAGCTCGCCGATGACCCCGCGGTAGTTCCGCCATCCCGTCACGCCCGGGCCGGACCCGTGTAACAGCAGCAAGGGAGGCCCCTCGCCGGCCTCGTGATACTGCAGCACGCCCAGGCTCGTCTCGAGCTTGCGGCGGCTGCCCCCATAGGTGACGTCAACGCTCATGAACGGTGAGGCTGCCAGTGCTGCGCCCCGTCGTGCAGCACCGCTCCAGTTGAGCGGAACACCGGCCGTGTCGGTTTCCCACTGAACGAAAGCGTGCTGGGCGCGAACGCCCGCGGACCCTACGCTGGCCCGGTGGATGGAGCCGGCCTCTCGGCGACGGCGGACAAACGGAAAGGTGCACGATGTCGATCGAAGCGATGTCCCAGACTGATATGCGTAAGGCGCTTGGTCAGTTCGCGAGCGGGGTGACCGTGGTGACCGGGCTCGACGACTCCGGACCCGCCGGTTTCGTCTGCCAGTCCTTCGCCTCGGTGTCGCTGGAGCCGCCGATGGTCCTGTTCTGTGCCGATCACCGCGGCCGGTCGTGGCCGCGCATCCTGCGGGCCGGACGCTTCACGGTGAACGTGCTGCACGAGAACCAGGCCGACATCTGTTCGCGGTTCGGCTCCCGCGACGGGCGCAAGTTCGACGGCCTGGACTGGGAGCTGTCCAACTGGTCGACGCCGTCGTTGCCCGATGTGCTGATGCGCGTGCACGCCGACATCCACGATGTCCACACCGCAGGCGACCACGACGTGGTGATCGGCCGGGTGCTGGAACTCGAGACGCCCAGCGAGGAACGCCCCCTCCTCTTCTTCCGCGGCAAGCTCGGGATCGACTCCCCCGCCGATCGGCTCACCGCATGAGCGAGACCGACGCCGTGTCCGTCGGGATCCCGGACGGCATGTCCGCCGCCGAGGCGCTCCTCGCCATCGAGGAGATCAAACGGGTCTTCGCCGTCCGTCTGCGTTGCATGGACACCAAGCAGTGGCATCTCTACGCCGGCCTGCACACCGACGACGTCATCAGCGAGACGTGGGGCGGCCTACCCGATGACAAGCAGCCGCGTACCGACGGCGAGTCCAATCGCGTGGTGGGCAAGGAGAAGCTGGCGTCGACCATCCGCGCGTTGCTCGACGGTCCGGTCCCCGTGACCACCGCTCATCACGGGCACAGTCCCGAGATCGTGCTCACCTCGCCCACCACCGCGCGCGGCATCTGGGCGATGGAAGACAACCTCTGGTGGTCCGACGACGCCGGCGAGTACCATCTGCGCGGCTTCGGCCACTACCACGAGGAGTATCGAAAGGTGAACGGCCAGTGGCTGATCAGCTACCGAAAGCTCACCCGCCTGCGCGTGGACTCCTCCCCCCACTTCTTCCGTTTCCTGAAAGCGCTGTGATCGCCCGTGTCTGAGAATCCTTCGGTATCCGACGGTCTTCCCGCGTCCGACGAGCACACTGCGCCACCCGACAACCCCTCCGCTCTCTTCGAGCCGCTGCGCATTCGGGGAATGGAGCTGCCCAACCGGATCGCGATGTCGGCGATGACCCGGTCCTCCTCCCCCGGCGGTGTCCCCGGCTCCGACGTCGCGCACTACTACGCACGACGCGCCGCCGGCGGCACCGGTCTGATCGTCACCGAAGGCGTGGCGATCGATCACGTGGCGGCGGTGGACAATCCGGCGGTCCCGCGGATGTACGGCGACGCCGCCCTGACCGGCTGGCGAACCGTCGTCGACGAGGTGCACGCAGCAGGCGGGCGCATCGTCCCGCAACTCTGGCACGTGGGACCGCTGTGGGGCGCGATGTGTGAGGTCGACCCGGCGATCCGCCCGATGCGACCCTCGGGCCGGTGGGGCATCCCCGGGGTCACCTCGTACTCCGATGACTACGTGGCACGCTCGCTGCCGGAGACCCCGCCCATGACCGAGCGCGACATCGACGATGTCATCGGCGCTTTCGTGTCAGCGGCCGCGAACGCGGTCGAGGTCGGCTTCGACGGTATCGCACTGCATGGCGGTCACGGTTATCTGCTCGACGCATTCCTGTGGGCCGACACCAACCGTCGCAATGACCGCTGGGGACGAGACCTGCACGCGCGTACCCTCTTCCCCGCCGAAGTGGTCAAGGCGATCCGCGCGGAGATCGGGCCCGACCTACCGATCTTCTTCCGCTTCTCCCAGCACAAACAGCAGGACTACACCGCCCGCATCGCAGAAACCCCCGATGAACTCGGGGTGATCCTCGGGACGCTCGCCGACGCCGGGGTGGACGTCTTCGACGCCAGCATCCGACGATTCGACCTGCCGGCCTTCGAGGGCAGCGACCTGTCCCTGGCGGGCTGGGCGAAGATGCTCACCGGCGCTCGCGTCATGGCCGTGGGCAGCGTGGGGCTCGGTAAGCCCATGCGCGACAGCCGTATCGAGGGTGCGGCGCCGCTGGTGGACAACATCGGCGAGGTGGACGACCGCATCGCATCCGGCGAGTTCGATCTGATCGCGATCGGCCGACTGCACCTGGCCAACCCGGGGCTGGCAACCGCTCTGCGGACCGGCGCCCCGCTGACCGCGTTCGATCGTGCGGTCCACGAGGGCAGCCTGGTCTGAGACGCCTTCCGCCGGTTCAGTCCGACGCGCGCCCGAGCAGTTCGCGCGCGTCGGCACTGCCGTCGAGCAGCCGGGCGGTCCGACGCGTGATCTTCCACTCCCCGTCGATGCGCGCGAGCTCGAAACGGTTGGCGCTCGCGCGCCACACCCGGAACGAATCCTCGTCGGTGTTGCGGCGCACGAGAAGGGAGTGGCAGGTCGCCACCGCGGTGTCACCGTCGAGGCGGATGTTGATGGGGTCCAACAGATGTCCGCATCCACCGTGGATGTAGTCCTGGTGGGGTGAGGTCCGCACCATCTCGGTGATCGCCGCCCGCCCGTTCATGAGGCCGATGTCGAGGTCGTACACGGCATCCGGCGCCCACAGCCTGCCCACCGCCTCGGCATCGCCCGCGTCGACGGCCGGGCCGTAGGCACTCAGCACGTCACCGATGGCTGCTCTGTCCTCGAGGACCCGAACCCGGTCGAGCAGAGCGTCGAGGTTCTCCTGGATGTCTGTCATCTGCGATCCCTTCTCCGAGACGACCTGTGGTGTCGGAAGCGGTGGCCGTTCAACCACTTTCCTACCGACTACCCGGCCGAGGCCACCACCGCTGTCCCGTTCAACTGAAACTCCCGTGCGCCGAGCGCACACTCACTGCGAATGTAGGACGCATCACACCTGCACCGACCAGGCGGGTGCGTTCGGAAGAACACGGAAGTCTCCGGCCGTCTCGAGGCCGTCCCGAGGAAGGGTCACATCATGGGCCAGGTATTTGACAGAATCATGCAGCACGCGGACGAGATCCGCGCGGATGCCGCTGAGGGCGAGACGCTGATGCGTCTGACCGATGCGTCGGCGAAGAGCCTGCGCGACTCGGGGGTCATCCGGATGTTGCAGCCGAAGGAGTACGGCGGCTTCGAATCGCACCCTCGCGAGTTCGCCGAGACCGTCATGGCCACAGCGGCACTCGACGGCGCGACCGGCTGGGTCGCCGGCATCGTCGGCGTCCACCCGTGGGCACTCGCCGCCTTCGACGACAAGGCGCAGAACGAGATCTGGGGCGCCGACAACGACATGTGGATGGCCTCCCCGTACGCACCGATGGGTGTGGCCGTGCCGACCGACGGCGGCTACGTCCTCAACGGTCGCTGGTCCTTCTCCTCGGGCACCGACCACTGCGGCTGGGTCATGATCGGTGCCGCGGTGGGCGACAAGGACGGCAACCGCACCGGTCAGATCCTCCACGTCGTGCTGCCGCGTTCGGACTACGAGATCGACGCCGACAGCTGGAATGTCGTGGGACTCCGCGGCACCGGCTCCAAGGACCTGATCGTCAAGGACGCCTTCATCCCCCCCTACCGCACCATCGACGCGGAAATCGTCCTGAGCGGTCAGGGCTGGAAGCACGCCGGACGTGACGAGACCCTCTACAAGTTCCCGTTCTCCTACATCTTCCCGCTGGGCATCACCTCCGCACTCATCGGCATGACCGAGGGCGCACTCGCCTGCTACGTCGCGGCCCAGAAGGAGCGCGTCCAGGTCAGCGGCATCCCGATCAAGGAGGACCCCTACGTCCTGTTCGCCATCAGTGAGGCCGCAGCGGAGATCTCCGCGTCGCGGGTCTCCCTGCTGGAGATGGTCGACCGGTTCTGGGACAAGACCGAGAAGGGCGTGGAGATCAGCTTCGCCGAGCGGGCCGAGGGGCGCCGGACGCAGGTGTCGGCCGCGTGGCGCGCAACCAGGGCGATGGACGAGATCTTCGCCCGCGCCGGCGGCGCAGCGGCTCATCTCAACACCCCGATGCAGCGCTTCTGGCGTGACGCGCACGTCGGCCTGACCCACGCGATCCACGTCCCCGGACTGATCTACCACTCGGCCGCCCTCACCCAACTCGGTGGCGACCCGCAGGGCGCCTACCGCGCGATGATCTGACCCGACAACACTTCTCGAGGATGACAACGATGACAGAACTACGCGGACTCGGCTTCCTGCGAGTCCAGAGCACCGATGTCGCGCGCTGGCGCGAGCTGCTGATCGACGGCCTGGGCATGGCCGTGGGCAGCGGCCCCGAAGCCGACGCACTGTACGCGCGGATCGACGAGCGTCGTTCGCGGATCGCCGTACTGCCCGGCGATTCCGACAAGGCACTGGCCGTCGGCTGGGAGGTGCGTGACGAGTTCGCACTCGAACGCGTCCGTCAGGCAGTGGAGGCCGCCGGCGTCGCCGTCACGGTGATGTCCCGCAAGGAAGCCGGCTACATCGACGCCGAGGGCGCCATCGCCTTCGACGATCCGGCCGGAACCCGGCTCGAGGTCTTCTACGGTCCGGTGCTCGACCACAGCCCCGTCGTGACGCCCTTCGGCGGACGCTGGGTCACCGGCGGCCTCGGACTGGGACACGTGGTGCTCCCGAGCGCCCAGTTCGCCGAGTCGTACGACTTCTACACCCAGGTGCTCGGCTTCCTGCCGCGCGGCTCCATCAGGCTCGACGAAGAGGGCCTGGCCCGCGTCCGCTTCCTCGGCATCAACGAGCGGCACCACAGCCTCGCGCTGTGCCCGGCCCCGCCGACCGAGGAGCCCGGCCTGGTGCACCTGATGACCGAGGTGGACACCCTCGACGCGGTCGGTCAGGCACTCGACCGGGTGAACCAGCAGAAGTTCTCGATCTCGTCGACGCTGGGCCGGCACACCAACGACAAGATGATCTCGTTCTATGTCCGGGCCCCCGGCGGCTGGGACCTGGAGTTCGGCACGGAGGGAATGCTCGTCGACGAGCGGCACTACACCTCCGAGGAGATCACCGCCGACGCCTACTGGGGCCATGATCAGAGCGGCTCGGAGCCGTTGAAGGCGTTCATCCCGGTCGGCGAGGGCTGAGCATCCCGACCACTCGGCCTCTCGGCCACACAGAGGAGCACCGCGACGACGTCGTCGCGGTGCTCCGTCGTTTTTGTCCCCGAGCGTCTTCCCTGCGCGCGCCGGGCGCGATAGCATCGTATTGAATGATCGATCAATCAATCAGCGCGGGCCGAGAACCTGGGCTGATAGTCGGAGGCATCGTGACCACCCCAGTCGGCCAGACCCCCTCCGTCCTCGGACGCGCACTCCTCCTGCTCGAGCCGTTCCGGCATCGCGAAGGTCTCACGCTGACCGAGCTCGCCGAACGCACCGGCTTTCCGCGCTCGACCACGCATCGGATGCTGACGCAACTGGTGGCCGTGGGCTGGATCCGTCGCGAGGGCACGACCTACCTCCTCGGCCCCAAGATGGCCGAGTTGGGCTCGATCGCCCAGGTACACGACCGCGTCCACCAAGCGGCGCAGCCCGTCGCCTACCAGCTCTACCGTCGGACACGGGGCGCGGTTCACGTGGCCGTCGCCGCGAGCGAGGATGTCCTGTTGCTGGAGAAGATCGGCGGACGGTGGGCGGCCGCCAACCTGGACACTCGTGTCGGCCAGCGTCGCGGCCGGGGTGAGACGGCCGAGGGGGCGGCACTGACGCGGCATGAGGCCGGCGGTCCGACACAGTTCCACGACATCCACCGCACCCTCGACAGCGGCGAACACATCCGCTGTCTCGCAGCGACATTCGACGTAGCCGGCCAGGGCGCGACGCATGAGTCCACGGGGGGCGTCGCGGTGATCTCGCTGACCTTCCCGGCCGCCCGCATCCATCCGAGCGCCGACGAGGAGCTCCGCCGGGGCGTGAGCGCCGTGGTGCACTCACTCTCCTAGCGAACACCCCGCCTCGCCCGACGGCCTATCAGGCCGCCGGGCGGTTCGTGCTGCCGCAGCCCGCCACCGGGTCACCATGCACATCGCCGCTGTGATTCGACGTTTTCGCGCAAACGGCTTTGACACACGTCACAGTCCTGCTATCTTTTCCCTATTGATTGATCGCTTGATCAATGAGCCCCGATCGATCTCTGACCGTCCCCCGGGCGCCCCCACCGAGCGCCCTCAGGCCACCGCCCGGCCTGCCCCGCTGGAGGTTCACATGCGCAACAGTGACGATTTCTCCCCCGCCGTCATCGACCGTGCGGCGGTCCTGCTCGAGGAGTTCCGCGATGGCGGCGAGCTGACACTCTCACAGCTGTCGAATCGAACGGACCTCCCCCGATCCTCGGCGCATCGACTCCTTTCCCAGCTCGTCGACCTGGGGTGGGTCGAACGGCACGGACAGACCTACACGCTCGGCCGGTCACTGTTCGAGTGGGGCGCGCTGGCCCGACGGCGTTCAGGACTCCAGGAGATCGCGCATCCGTTCCTGCACGAGCTGTATGCGACCACCGGACTCGTCGTCCACCTCGGCGTGCTCGAGGGCAACGACGTCCGAATCCTGGACAAGGTCGGATACGGCCCCATCGCCCTGCCGACGCACATCGGGGGCCTGCAGCCCGCCGGACGCACGGCGCTGGGCAAGACGCTGCTCGCCTTCTGCGACAACGGTTCCGCGCGTCGCAGGCCGACAGTCGAGGTCCTGACCTCGGCGGCCGAGGAGGCGCGTCGGCGAAACGAGATGGCCGTCGTACGTCAGCGCCGCACAGCCTATGAGCGCGACGAGGCCGTCCTCGGCGTGGCATGTGTGGCCGCACCGATCGGCGACCTGCGCAGCTGCGCCGGCGCGATCGCGGTCACCGGCCCGGTCGAGACGGTCGACGGCGCACTTCTGGCAACCCCTGTCCGAGCGACGGCGAACGCGATCTGGCAGGCCCTGTCCGACAACGGTTCCGTCCGGCGCGCCGGCTGAGCCGGGGCCGGCCTCAGCGAACCAGCGCCTGCCCGCCGTCGACGGCGAGCGTGTGGCCGGTGATGTACCGGGCGGCGTCGCTGCAGAGAAACACCACGGCCGGGCCGATGTCGGTCTCCGGATCACCGAGACGCCCCAGCGGGACCGTCTGCAGGTACTCTGCGGCACCCTCCGGATCGAACTGCGCCCACTGCTCCATCGTCTGCGAGTTCGCCAGCGGGAGAATCGCATTGACACGGATACCGTCGGCCGCCCACTCGCAGGCCGCGGTTCGGGTCAGCACCCTCACCGCCTCTTTCGCGGCAGCGTAGGCGCCGGTGCCCGACGGATTCCACCGGATACCCGCGGCGGAACCGAGATTGACGACGGCGCCACCCCCGCGGAGGTACCGGTGACAGTCGCGCATCAGTCGCCAGGTGGCCGTCGGGCCCGAGTCGAGGGCGGCCCGGTAGGTGGCCTCGTCGATTTCGAGGAGGGTCCCCGGCGCCGGCGTCTGCGCGTTGTTGACCAGCACGTCGACACCGCCGAACTCCCCGGCCACCGCGGCCACGAGCGCTGAGACCGCACTCTCGTCGGTGACGTCGCAGGTGAACGGTGCGGCGCTGCCGCCACGGGCGACGATCTCCCCGGCCACTGACTCGATCGTGCCCGGCGTACGACCGACGACGGCCACTGTCGCACCTGCGGCGGCCAACGCGAGGGCGATTCCCCGGCCGATGCCCTGGCCGGCGCCGGTCACGAGCGCGACGCGATCATCGAGAACCATGTTTACTCCTCATTCCGAGACGGTTCATTGATCGTTTGATCAATGAATGTGGCACAATCTCCGTGCACGGCACGGACGGTGCCCGAACCTGGCAGGGGTGGGGATTTGTGGATCCGCAGCAACGCAGAAAGCTGATACTCGACCGCTCGGCGGCGATCTTCGCACGTAAAGGCGTGTCCGCCACCACGATCCGAGAGATCGCGGATGCGGTGGGAGTGCACTCGGGCGCTCTGTACCACTACTTCCCGTCCAAGGAAGCCATCGTCACCGAAATCATGCGGGAGTACATCCTCGACCTGTCGAGCCGGTGCGAGGACGTGCTGGCACGCCGTCTCGCGCCCGTCGAGCGGCTCGTGGCACTCGCCGAGATCGCATTGGAGACCAACGAGCAGTACGACGGCGCCACCTCGATCTGGCGGCGCGAAGGCGATTACATGCGCGAGCGGGTCGTGGAAGCCGACATGACGGCGACCGCGGATCTGATGGAGATCGCCTGGCGGGAGGCGATCGCAGAAGGGGTCGACCTCGGCGAGTTCCGCACCGACATCGACCCGAGGGTCTTCCAAGAGCTGATCTACGACGCGGTCTGGCACGCCTCGCGATGGTTCCGCCCGACGCCGGAGAACACCCTGGCAGACCTGGCACGCACCATCATCACGGTCTTCGTGAGCGGAATGCGGAACCCCGCCGCGAGCGCGACGGGCGATCTCGGCACGTAGGGGTGAAACCTGGTGCCCCCTCGGCCCGACCTTGTCCAGATCGGGCCGAGGGGAAGACTGTCATTCCTTGGGAGCAGCCAGGTTCTCTTCCACTTCCTTGTGCCAGTTCTGGAGTGCACGGCTGGTGTCGACCTCGAACTCGAACCGCTGGGTCGTATCGGGGGTGACCTCCTCGACGTCGACGTAGAACTGGCTGTACCAGCGACGCAGCTGGTAGACCGGGCCGTCTTCTTCGGTCAGCAGCGGATTCTCGATGCGGGACTTGTGCTTCCAGATCTCGATGTCCTGCGCGAACTGCTCCTCGAGACCGTCGGTGAACATCGTCGCCATCTCGGCGGCCTGCTCGTCGGACATGCCCTCGATCTTCTTCACGATCGTGCCGAACTGCAGGACAAACGAGTTCGTGGTGACCGGGTAGTGGCAGTTGATCAGCTTGGATTCGATGGTCGTGCCGTCGGCGACGGTGTAGATGGTGTCGAGCATGAACGACGGGCCATAGTAGAAGGCATCCGAGATGGTCTGTGCCTCCGGCAGATCCATCTGAACACCGGTCTTGATGTCGTCGCGTCCGTACGAGCGCATGTGCTGGCCGGCGATGTGACCGTCGAAGACGTTCTTGAAGAACTCCGGCATCTGGTAGTGCACGTAGAAGAAGTGCGCCATGTCGACGACGTTGTCCACGATCTCACGGCAGTGTGAACCCTCGACGTGGATCGTCGTCCAGGTCCAGTCGCTCCACTCACCGTCCTCGTAGCCCTCGATCTCCGGGATCGCGAGTTCCGGGGTGGGTTCGGTCCCCTGCGGGCAATGCCACACCAGCAGAACGCCGTTGCGCTCCATGGTCGTCCACGCCTTGGTGCGTGCGACCTTGGGCGTCCGGTGCGCATAGGGCACGGATTCGCAGCGGCCCTTGCCGTTCCACCGCCAGTCGTGGAACGGGCAGGCGATGGTGTCGCCCTTGATCTCGCCCCGGGCGAGATTGCCACCCATGTGCCGGCAGAACGCGTCGAGCACATGGAGTTCGCCCGTCGAGTCGGCGAAGACGACCAAATCGGTACCGAAGACCTGGACCTGATGGGGCTTGCCGTCCCGGAAATCCTTCGCCAACCCGATGCAGTGCCACCCGCGCGCGAAACGCGTCGGATTGGTGCCGGTGTCGATGCTGCGGATCTCGATTCTTTCTTGTTCGACGGTCATGATGTCTCCAATGGGTGTAGGGGCTGGAACTGACGGGGCTGAAATCGTCGAGACATCGCCTCGAGCTGGGAGTGATGCCCGAAGCGATCGATGAGAATGACTGAGCGGATGAGGTTTTCGCGACGGTCAGGAGGGCACGACGGCCGCGGACCCGGCGACGAAATCGCCGGCGGACAGCGGACGGACACGGGGCTCCGACCTCGTCGACATCGGGATGTCCCCGCGCGTCACCGCATGGTCGATGCTGCGATCCAATGCCGCACAGCGCAGAACGTAACCGCAGTTCGCGTTCCCGACGGCGGACGCGGACGCCATCTCATGACAGGACTGCTTGGCGCCGGCGGTCCACTGGATGCTCGTGTGAGCAGGACTGTATTTCGCGACTGACACGCGGGCGTCGCAGGTCTGACAGACGAGCGGCTGCATTGGTCCATCCCTTCCTCGGATGAGGAAAGACTAAGAACCGGGATGTGTCGGGCACCACACGATTTCAGCTCAGCGGAACAGGAGCGGAGGGATCAGCTGTCGGTCCACACCGGTGCACGCTTGGCGAGGAACGCCGACATCCCTTCCTGCGCATCGCACGTCATCGCATTGGCCGCCATCGTCTCCGCCATCTCCACGTAGGCCGACGCCTCGTCGAGCTCGATCTGCTTGTAGAAGGCCTGCTTGCCGATCGACACCGTACGCGCGCTCGAGCCGGCGATCTGCAGCGCCAGCTCCCGGACCGTCGTGGTGAGGTCTGCATCGTCGACGACGCCGCTGAGCAGCCCCCAATCGGCAGCGGTCTCGGCGTCGATCGCCTCCCCGGTCAGCAGCATGTGCATGGCGCGCTTGCGGCCGACGGCCCGTGTCAGCGCGACCATCGGCGTCGAGCAGAACAGGCCGATCCGTACGCCCGGGGTCGAGAACTTCGCGCTGCGACCGGCGACCGCGAGATCGCACGTCGCGACGAGCTGGCATCCGGCGGCGAAGGCCATGCCCGCGACCTCCGCGATCACCGGCTGGCGCACCTCGTGGACGGTTCGCATCAGCTCGGCGCAGGTGTCGAAAACGGCGCGTTCGTCGTCGAGTGTGCGGTCGACGAGTTCACCGAGGTCGTGCCCGGCCGAGAAGGCCGGACCTTCCGCACGGATCACGATGACCCGCACGTCCGAGTCCTCGTCGAATCGGCGGAGTCCGGCCGTGACGGCCTTCATCGTGTTGGTGGACAACGGGTTCCGGCGCCGAGCCGCGCGCAGGGTGATCACCCCGAGCGGCGCGTCGACCTCCACCGACACCGCGTCTGTCGTCTCGCTCATCGTCGGGCTCCTTCGGTGTCAGTGGCCGGGGATCGCGTACCGCGACCCGACGCTGATGTGGACGGTGTAACCGAGCACGGCCACCAGGTAGGTCAGGACCGGTATCGCCAAGGTCCACGACGCGCTGTCGCCGCTGCCGATGATCGCCGACGCCGCGAGCAGCCAGGCCATCATCAGCAGTGTCGCGCCGCCCATCAACGCCAGGTCCTCGCCCATCCGGCGATTGAACTCGTCCCGATTCGAACCTTCCATCCAATACTCCTTGCGCCGCCGGCTCGGGAAGTTGACCGCGCGGGCCGGGATGCGCGACAGAATCCGTTCGGCGCCACCGAAGATCACCGCGATCAGCACCGCGATGAGACCGAGACCGCTCAGGAGCCCCCACTTCGAGTCCCAGCGGGTGACCTCACCGTCCAGGCCGATGTGGCCGGCGAGTTCGTCGGAACCGACCACGGCGACCCCGATCCACACCGCGGCGAACACCACCACCGCCAGAGGCAGGAGCATGCGGCGCGCATCTCGCGAGGGCTGCGTCATGGATCTCAACCTACCGTTCGGGGAATAGCCCGGGGCCGAGGCGGTTGACCCTATTCGTGACCAGTACCGCACTCTTCGAGCCGATCACCCTCCGCGACGTCGAGATCCCCAACCGGATCTGGCTCGCGCCGATGTGCCAGTACAGCTGCTTCGCCGGCGACGGAATCCCGACCGATTGGCATCTCGCCCACCTCGGCGCCCGCGCCGCCGGCGGTTTCGGGCTGATCCTCACCGAGGCCGTCGCGGTCGTCCCTGAAGGTCGGATCAGCCCCGAAGACGCCGGACTGTGGAACGACGACCAGGCGCAGGTTTGGAGGCGAATCGTCGACTTCGTGCACTCCCAGGGCTCGACCATCGGAACCCAGATCGCCCACGCCGGCCGTAAGGCCTCGACGTACTCGCCGTTCGACGAACGGCCCGGAAGCATCCCCCTCGACGACGGGGGCTGGACGACCGTCGGCCCGTCGGAAGTGCCGTTCGAGGGTTACGCCGATCCGGTTGCACTGACGGCCGAACAGATCGCCGACGTCGTGGACGCCTTTGCCCAGGCCGCTCACCGTGCCGACGAGGCCGGCTTCGACGTGGTCGAGATCCACGCAGCGCACGGATACCTGCTGCACCAGTTCCTGTCGCCGTTCTCCAACACCCGCACCGACGCCTACGGCGGCGACTTCGCCGGACGCACCCGCATCGTGCTCGAGGTCGTCGAGGCCGTTCGCACCGTGTGGCCGGAATCGAAGCCGCTGTTCATCCGGCTCTCCGGCACGGAGTGGCGCGAGGGTGGCTGGGACATTGCCGAGACCGCTCGGCTCGCCGAGATCCTCGCCGCCCGCGGCGTCGACCTGATCGACGTGTCCTCCGGCGGCAACGTGCTCGCCGACATCCCCGTCGGCCCCGGCTACCAGGTCGATCTCGCCCGCGCAGTCCATCGGGACTCCGGTGTCCCGACCGCGGCGGTCGGACTCATCGTCGAGCCCGACCAGGCCGAGAAGATCGCCGACGACGATGACATCACGGCGGTTCTCTTCGGTCGGGTCGCACTGCGCGAACCCTCATGGCCCCAGCGGGCCGCGCACGAACTGGGAATTCCGCGCGACGAAGCACCCTACCCGCCGCAATATCTGCGGGGTGCCTGGCGCTGATCGTCAGCTCGGGACGGGCCCCATGAGCGCGAAACAAGCGGCCGTTGCCGGTTCGATGATCTCGCTCAGCGGTGATCCGGATTCGACGGCACTCGCCGTCAGTTCGCGCACCCCGCCCCACAGGAACACCGCGCGCTGCCGGCTGATCGGCTTCACCCCGGCCGCGGCCAGCGTGGGCGTGGAGGTGAGTCCGACGAAGAGGTCGACCCAGTCATCCATCGCCTCGTTCTTCACCTGTGCAGCGGCCCCGCCCAGCGCGGGTAGTTCGCGAATCCACGAGAGCATGAGTCCCGGGTATCGGTCACTGGTGGTGGCGTAGGCCGTGACCGCTTGTCGCACTTGCTCTTCCGGGCTCCCCTCGGGGTCCACGCCCGCCGCGATCCGGGCGATCATGAACCGGTTGGTCTCGCGTAGCAGCTCGAAAAAGCAGTCCTGCTTGTCGGTGAACTCCTGATAAAAGGTGCGTCGCGACGTCTGGGCCACGCGCACCACGTCGGCGATGGTGGTCTCGCGGTAACCGGATTCGGTGACACACTCGAGCATCGCCGCGAGGAGGCGCTCCCTCGTCGACGTCGCACCGTTCGGCCACAATTCCACGTAACGAGCATATGCCTCTTGCCCTCCCCGGTACCCACGCGTACCGTCGCCGGTACGCCGACGTACCAGACCTGGGAGGCCTCGAGCCGATGAGTACATCCGTCCTGCGCAGTGACCCGCATCTGCCGCCCGCCACGCGCGTCCCCTCGGCGATGCAGGGACTGGCGGCGATTACCTCTAGACGACTGTTCTTCGGCCACCTCCACGCTCGGCACGGCACAGCCTTCACCGTGCACCTCCCGGTCTTCGGGCGGGCCGTGGTGATCTCCGACGCCTCACTCGCCCGCGAGCTGTTCACCGCCGGCGACAAGGTCATCAACATCCAACCCAACCTGGGCCGCATCCTCGGAGCCGGGTCGATCTTCTCCCTCGAGGGACGGGAGCACCGGGCACGCCGCAAGCTGCTGACCCCGCCGCTGCACGGCAAGCGGATGAAGACGTATGAACAGATCGTGGAGGAGGAGGTCCGGGCCGAGACCTCCACGTGGCCGGTCGAGACCGAGTTCGCCTCGATGGAACCGATGATGCGGATCACCCTCAACGTGATCCTCCGCGCGGTGTTCGGCGCCGTCGGCGAGGACCTGGAGAACTTGCGGCGCATCATCCCGCCGATGGTCACCGTCGGTTCCCGCGCCGCAACCGTCCCCAACCTGCCCCGCGTGCTGCGCGCCATCGACCCCAACCATCGGTACGAGCGCATGCGCGCGGAAGGCAAGGCACTCCTCGGCGACCTGATCACCAGGTCACGCAACGACCCCCGACTCGAGGAACGCGACGACATCCTCGCCCTGATGCTGCGCAGCCGCTACGACGACGGCACGTCGATGGGCGACGACGAGATCGGCGACGAGCTGATGACCATGCTCGCCGCCGGACACGAGACGACCGGAACGACGCTCGCCTGGGCGTTCGAGCGCCTGCGTCGCCACCCTGAAGTCCTGGGACGACTTGTCACCGAGGTCGACGAAGGCGGCACCGAGTACCGGCACGCGACCATCCTCGAGACCCAGCGCAGCCGCCCGGTCATCGACTTCGCCGCCCGCCACGTCGTCGCCGACCAACTCGAACTCGGCGAATGGCGCATACCTCGCGGATACAACGTCATGGTCTCCATCGCTCTACTCCACGACGACAGCCGCGAGTTCACCGATCCCGAGCGGTTCGATCCGACCCGCTTCCTGGGCACCGCGCCGTCACCGGCGTGGTTGCCGTTCGGCGGCGGCACCCGACGCTGCATCGGTGCCGCTTTCGCGACGATGGAGATGGACGTGACGCTCCGGACGATCCTCAACGACTTCGAACTGCTTCCCACCGACGCCCGTGCCGAGCGTTGGTTCTCCCGGGGCGTCGCCTACGCGCCCGCACGCGGTGGACGCATTGCCGTCCGACGGCGCCGATAGTCTCGCGAGACCTCGCAAGCAAGTGGTCCACACCACTACCAGGGTGTGACCTTCGTCATCGAACACGCCCGAACACTCGGGTTCGCGCCCGCTCGCGGAATGCCGCGATGCGCTGGGGTTTTACCCCAAAGCTAACGGCGTTATCCATGCGTTACCGAAATCTCGCAGGTCACGACCCTGACGTGACCTGACCGTTACCAAGCACGTAGGGTCGGCCCCGTCCGAAATCAACCACCTTGCCAACCCCGGGTGGTGATCAGGAGGAACGAAGACCATGCGTATCAGCAAGACCCACATGACCAAGCTCGCCGCCCGCGCCGCCATCGTCGGCGCCCTCACCGCAGCCCCCCTCGGCATGCTGGCTTCCAACGCCTCGGCCGCGTCCGGCAACTGGGACGCTGTCGCCCAGTGCGAGAGCGGTGGCGACTGGAGCATCAACACCGGCAACGGCTACTACGGCGGTCTGCAGTTCTCGCAGAGCACCTGGGAGGCCAACGGCGGCTCCGGCAACCCGGCGAACGCCTCGCGCGAGGAGCAGATCCGCGTCGCGGAGAACGTCCTGGCCACCCAGGGCCCCGGTGCGTGGCCGACCTGCGGCGCAAACCTCTGATAGCAGTATCGGCGCCTGAGGTGCCGTGACTGCATCACCAGAAGCACGAGCCGTGCTTCGTACGGCATGAGGCCGGTGAGTCCACTCGGACTCACCGGCCTCATTCGTCTCCGAGAAGCCTCTCAGTCCGAGTTCTCGTCCTCGCCCGGCTCCCCGTCGAGCGCCTCGTCGAGGGCACTGACAGCGATGCCGTACGGCAGGAACCGCACCTTGCGACGCGGGTCGGTGTTGTTCTTGTTGGCGCGAAGCGCGTCGAGTTCGGTGGCATACACCTGCTCGACACGGGCCCCGCCGTCCTCGTCGACGACAAACACGGCCCAGACACCCGACCCGGTCTCACCGGCCGTCTCCGGCCGCGGCTGCGTCCGCGTGCGACCCCGGGCCGCCTCGTCGAAGAACATGGAGAATGCTCCCGGCGCTGCCTGACCCTCGAAGAGCTTGCCGAACACGTCGCGCAGCCCCTCGCCCGCCTCGCGTGCGAAGCGGTCGAAGTCCTCGGGGCCGAAGTTGAACGGTCCGCCGCCGAATCCGCTGTTGTCGGTCATGGTGTTCCCTATCTGTGGTTCGGCTTGCCCGGCCGGCCGTGGGGGCCGACCGTGCCAACCAGTGTCCTCAGGTTCGTTCGTCTTCGCCACCAGCAGCATCGGCCTCCGCCAGACGCTGGTGCAGCCGCTCGCGGACATCGTCGGCCGAGTATGCGTTGCGCTGGCGCTGGTCCCGTGCGATCAGCACACCGCCGGTCGTCACACCGACAGCACCGGCGAGGCCCAGCCACTTCCACAGATTCCTCATGGGGGCAGGATAAGTCGCCTCCGCCGCCGATGGCCGTCTTCCCGCACACGCTCTAGTCTTCGGGGAATGCCCACCAGCAGAAGACCGCGGCGCGCCGACCTCGCCGGAGAATCCGGCGGTGTCTCACTGACCACCGCGCTCGAGGCCACCCGCACCGGCGACATCTGGCTGTTCCGCGGACATTCCGGCCCCGACCGCGCCATCCGCACCCTCACCAATGCGCCGGTCAACCATGTGGCCATGGCGGTGTGCATCGACGATCTGCCGCCGCTGCTGTGGCATGCCGAGCTCGGCGACAAACTGACCGACGTCTGGACCGGGTCGAATCACCGCGGGGTCCAACTGCACGATGCGCGTGAGGCCGTCGAGCAGTGGATGGTCCGTTATGAGCAGGCGTGCTGGATTCGTCAGCTCAGTCCGGAGGTCAGCCGGGCGCAGGAGGACGAGCTGCTCAAGGTGATCGCACGCCTCGACGGCACCCCGTTCCCGACCACCGCACGCCTGGCCGGTCGATGGTTCCGTGGTCGCGTACCCAACTCGGCCGATCTTGTTCGCGGTATCCCCTACCTCGACCGCAAGGTCCGGGAGCGTCGTGAGCAACGGCAGCACGAGGTCTCGCCGTCGAATCCGGTGAGCCTCGAGGCGGCGTACTGCGCCGAAGTGGTCGCGATCACCTACCGCGACATGAGCATCCTCGACACCACCAAGGACTCCAACTGGTTCGACCCCGGCCGGTTCTGGAGCGGCGACCGCCTCCCCCTCCACGCCCCGCACACCCTCGGACCGGAGATCGCGGTCCATCTCCGGTAGGTCAGATGGTCATGGCCTCGCGAACGGTGGCCTCGGCAGCCGTACCGCCCTCGCCCGACGAGGTGACCCGGCCACTCTCGAGGACGTAATACTGTTGTGCCGCTTCGAGAGCGAATCCGATGTGCTGTTCGACGAGGAGAACGCCGAGTCCGCCCCGCCGGGTGAGGGTGGTGATGGTCTGCTCGATCTCGGCGACCACCGACGGTTGGATGCCCTCGGTCGGTTCGTCGAGAATGAGCATCCGCGGCTCGGTGATGAGGGCCCGCGCGATCGCGAGCTGCTGACGCTGACCACCCGACAGCAGGCCCGCGCGCCGCCCGAGCAGTTCCTCCAGCGCCGGGAACATGTCCAGCATCTCGGCGATGAGTTCCTTGCCGCGCTTGCGGCCGTCGGCCACCACCTGCAGGTTCTCCGCGGTGGTGAGGTGGCCGAAGCTCTGCTGCCCCTGCGGGACATAGGCGATGCCGTGCTTGACCCGCGCGCTCGGACGCGCCTTGGTGATGTCGACGCCGTCGAACGTGATGGAGCCCTTGGTGGTCTTCACCAGTCCGACGGCGGCCCGGAGCAGCGTCGTCTTCCCGGCGCCGTTGTGCCCCAGCACGGCGACCACGCCGTCGGACGGGACCTCGATGTCGACGTCGTGGATGACCTCGGTGCGGCCGTATCCGGCGTGCACCCCGGAGAGTTTCAGCATCCGGCTCAGCCCTTCTTCTCGGTCGACACGGCGGGGACGTCCCCGGCCTCGGGTCCGTCGGATCCGGCGGCGATCTCCTCGAGTTCCTCACCGCCGGCGGCGGTTCCGAGGTACACCTCCTGGACCTTCGGATTGGCCTGCACCTCGGCGACGCTGCCCTCGGCCAGCACCTGACCGCGGGCGAGGACCGTCACCGACGTTGCGAACGCCCGCATGAAGTCCATGTCGTGTTCGACGACGACCACGGTCCGCTCACCGCCGATCCGGCGCAACAGGTTTCCGGTCTCCTCTCGTTCCTCGTGGCTCATACCGGCGACCGGTTCGTCGAGCAGCAACACCGAGGCGTTCTGCACCAGCAGCATGCCGATCTCCAGCCACTGCTTCTGACCGTGCGCGAGGACGCCGGCCGGGGTGTCACGCAGGTCCTGCAGGCCGATGGTCTCGAGGGCCTCGGCGATCGGCTCGGGGATCTCGGTGGGTCTACGGCGCAGCATGGTCCACACCGATCGGCCCGCGCCGGCAGCGATGTCGAGGTTCTGCAGCACGCTCAGTTCCTCGAAGACGCTGGCGGTCTGGAAGGTTCGGCCGACACCGAGGCGCGCGATCTGGTGCACCTTCTTGCCGACGAGTTCCACACCCGACTTCTGGATCGACCCGGTGGCCTTCACCAGACCGGTGATCGCGTCGATGATGGTGGTCTTCCCGGCGCCGTTCGGACCGATCAGGAACCGCAGATCACCCTGCAGCAGTGTGAGATCCACGTCGGTGACGGCCTTGAATCCGTCGAACTCGACGGACAGTCCGCGCACCTGGAGGTAGTCGCTGTCCATCCCGGCGTTGCCACCGGCGACCGGTTCGACCGTGCCCACCGTGTCGGATCCGCTCATGAGGAGGCTCCTACCTTGCTGTCGGTGTGTTCGTCGATGTCACCGGTGGGCGACGGATCGGCCGACTTCTTCCGGCGCCACTTGAGCGCGGCGCCGATCCCGGCGAGTCCGGCCGGGAAGAAGCCGACGACGACGATGAACAGGATGCCCTGCGCGTAGGTCCATCCGGACGGGAAGTTCTCCGACAGGCTGGTCTGCGCCCAGGCCACCGCGATGGCGCCGAGAACCGGTCCGAGAAGTGTTGTGCGGCCGCCGATCGCGACGCCGATCAGGAAGGCGATGGACGGCACGATGCCGACGTCGGCGGGCGAGATGATGCCCACGATCGGCACGAACAGGGCGCCGGCGATGCTTGCGAACAGGGCGGCGATCGCGTAGGCGACGACCTTGACGTTGGCCGGGTCGTAGCCCAGGAAGCGGACGCGCTCCTCCTGGTCGCGCACGGCGACGAGCAGTTCTCCGTAGCGGCTGTACATCAGCTGCCGGGTGATCGCGACGACGACGAGCAGGGCGGCGGAGGCGATGTAGAACAGCAGGTGACGGTTCACCGGGTCGTTCAGGGCGAGACCGAAGAAGCTTCGGAATCGGTTGAGGCCATTGCTGCCGCCGGTGCTCTGCTGTCCGATGAGCAGGATCGCGAAGGCGGCAGCGAGCGCCTGGGACAGGATCGCGAAGTAGGCTCCCTTGACCTTCCGCTTGAACACACCCAGGCCCAACAGGACCGCGATCAGGGTGGGCACGACGAGGATTCCGAGGATCGTCACCAGTGGTGAGGCGAACGGCTTCCAGTATCCGGGGAGTTCGCGGATACCGGCAATCTGCATGAAGTCCGGTACGTCGTCGCCGCGGATCTCGGCGTCGGCGATCTTCAGGTGCATCGCCATGATGTAGGCGCCGAGACCGAAGTACACACCCTGACCGAGGGTCAGCATGCCGCCGCGACCCCAGGCCAGACCGATGCCGACCGCGACGATACCGAAGCACAGGAACTTGCCGAGCAGGTTGAGTCGGAAGTCGGAGAGCACCGAAGGTGCGACGCCGAACAGGAGCACCGCCGCGACGGCGAACCCCGCGTAGGTTTTCCAGTGACCGCTGAAATAGTCCTTCACACGAGACTCCTCGACTGGACCGTGAACAGGCCCTGGGGGCGGATCTGCAGGAAGATCACGATGATCACGAACACGGCGACCTTGGCCACCGATGCGGTCGTGTTGTATTCGATGAACGAGTTCAGGATGCCGAGGGCGACCGCCGCGATGACCGCGCCCTTGATCTGGCCCAGACCGCCGATGACGACCACCAGGAAGGCGTCGATCAGATACGTCATACCGGTGTTGGAGCTGGTGGAACCGATGAGGGTCAGCGCCACACCGGCGACACCGGCGAGCCCGGAACCGATGAAGAAGGTGGTGATGTCGGTTGTCCGGCTGGAGATCCCGCTGGTCTCTGCCAGATCACGGTGCTGGACGACCGCGCGGATACGACGCCCCATCGGGGTGTACTTCATGGTGACGGCGATCGCCACCACCGCGATGACGGCCAGCAGCATGATGAACAGGCGGGTCTTGGGAACAACCGCTCCGAGGATGTCGACGCCACCGGACAGCCACGGCGGCGCGGTCACGCGGACCGCGGGCGCACCGAAGATGTCGCGCGCGAGCTGCTGCAGGATCAGGCCGACGCCGAAGGTCACCAGCAGGGTGTCGAGCGGACGGTCGTACATGCGTTTGATGAGGGTGACCTCGAGCAGCACACCCATGAGGCCACCGACTCCGAAGCCGATGACGAGCGAGACGATCAGGGACACGCCGGCGTTCGAGATCAGATATTCCTGCACCGAGTACGCGGTGTACGAGCCGGCCATGATGAACGACCCGTGAGCCATGTTGATCACGCCCATCTGACCGAAGGTCAGGGACAGACCGAGTGCTGCCAGGAGCAGGATCGAGCCGAGACTCAGCCCGGTGAAGAGCTGTCCGATAACGGTTTCCACGTCACCATCCGTTCGTCATGGGTGTCGGTGAGAACAACGGGTGTGCCCCGCCCCGCGCACGGGCGCGAGACGGGGCACGACGCGTCAGCTGCTCAGGCCCTCGGCCCACGGGTAGGACTTGAGGTAGGGGTCCGGCTCGATCGGCTGGCCCGAATCCCACACCGAGTAGATGAGTCCGTCACCGCGGATCTCACCGATACGAGCGGTCTTGGTGATGTGGTTGTTCTCGCCGTCGATGGTCACCAGGCCCTCGGGAGCCTCGAAAGTGACTCCGCCGGCGGCCTTCTGGACATCGGCAACCGCGAACGAGTTCGCCTTCTCGACCGTGTTCTTCCACAGGTAGACCGAGACGTAGGCCGCCTCCATGGGATCGGAGGTGGGCTTGTTGGCGCCGTAGGCGGCCTTGTAGTCCTCGACGAAGGACTTGTTCGCCGGGTTGTCGACGGTCTGGTAGTAGTCCCACGCGACCAACTGCCCCTCGATGTTCTCGACACCGATGCCGCCGACCTCTTCCTCGGCGATCGAGACCGACACGACCGGCATCGCCTGCGGGGTCAGACCGACGTTCTTGTACTCGCGGAAGAAGGCCACGTTGGAGTCGCCGTTGAGGGTGTTGAACACGGCGTCGGCGTCGGCGGTGCGGACCTTGTTGACGATGGTCGAGAAGTCCGTCGAGCCGAGCGGGGTGTAGTCCTCACCCTTGATCTCGATGCCGTTGGCCTCGGCGTAGGCCTTGATGATGCGGTTGGCCGTCTGCGGGAAGACGTAGTCGCTGCCGACGAGGTAGAGGGACTTGACGCCCTTCTCCTTCAGGTACTCCAGGGCCGGCACGATCTGCTGGTTGGTGGTGGCACCGGTGTAGAAGATGTTCTTCGACGACTCGAGGCCCTCGTACTGCACCGGGTAGTACAGCAGGGAGTTGTTGTCCTCGAAGACCGGCAGCATCGCCTTGCGGCTCGACGACGTCCAGCCGCCGAACACCGCTGCAACACAGTCCGCCGAGATCAGCTTCTCGGCCTTCTCGGCGAAGATGGTGGGCTCGGAGGCGCCGTCCTCGCCGATGAGCTGGATCTGCTTGCCCAGCACGCCGCCGTTGTCGTTGATCTGGTCGACGGCCAGCTTGATCGAGTCCCGCACGGTGACCTCGGAGATCGCCATCGTGCCCGACAGCGAGTTCAGTGAACCGACCTTGATGGTGTCGCCCGAGGTGTCGACGCACGACTCGGCGCCCGAAGCCGCGTCCTCACTGGCCGAGCTGCCACAGGCGCTCAGCGCGAGTGCGACGGCGGACAGCGCCGCCGGGATGAGGATTCCGTACCGCCTACGGCGTGTGGGGGTGACGGCGGACGGCAATGAATCAAACGGCATCCGAAGGCCTTTCTCAATACGTCTCAGGTCGGCTCAGGCGGGCCATGACAGATAGCAGGTGCAACTCCGCACCTCGACCCCCCGATGAGATACGCGCCGCTACTTGGTTAGCGATCTCGCGTATGTCGGGTAAACGTATTTAGGCTTTGTTACACCGGCGTGACGTGAGATGAATTCCCTGTTTCCGCTTCAGATAGGCTCACGCCGGATTCACACTGGCGAAACTTGTTGCGGGAATGGCTTTTTCGACGACAAGGGGCGACACATCCGTTAGGATGCGCCGCCCTTCGAGTCGACGACCTAGTGGGAGAAAGCGGCTTCAACCTCCGTGCGACTGAGCTCGGGATCGGAGCCGAGTTCGTACCGGGGCAAGGTATGGGGCACGTCGGTGCCGCCGGCGACGCGGCGCTTGGCGGCGGCGAACTCCGGCGCCTCCCCCATCGACAGATGGGCCGAGTTGATGATGGTCCATACGGCGGATCGGCGGGCGCGCCGTTCGACCGGGTTCGGCGGCCGGTAGGAGATGAGTTGCTGGGCCCAGCGCGGCTGGATGTCCCGGATCGCCCAATCCACCGCCGCCTGAGCACGATTCCGCAGATTGGCGCCCGTGGCCATCGCGTTGCCGTGCGTCAGGGCCAGCCGGGGCAGGTACGACTCGAGACATTCCAGGGTGTCGGCCTTGGTGGTGGGCAGGCCGGTTCCGCCGAGCGCATGACCCACGCGCACGAATTCCCCGTAGTACCTGTCGAGTTCGGCTCCGCGCAGAGGTCGCGGGTGGTAGATCTCGTGTGCCGTGGCGATACCCCATACGACCGTCGCGTAGTTCCATCGCAACCACTCGGGATCGTCGGCGTCGTAGGCGGCGCCGTCGGGCCGGACCCCCTTGATCGTATGGTGCATCGCCCGCACGGTACGGGCGAGTCGCTCAGCGGTTTCCGTCGATCCGTAGGCGGTCCCCATGAAGAACGCGAGCGAGTGCCCGAGGCGGGTCATCGCACCGTCCGGATCGATGGCGGTGGTCGCGGTGCCGTCCTCACGTCGCCGGACCAGACGGGAGTGATGCATGCCCATCCAGAAGATGCTGGGGTCGAGGCGCTCGATGTACGACGCGCTCTGCAGTCCGAAGATCAGCGCAGGCGTGTGCGAGTGGACGTACCAGGTGGCGCTGTCCGGTCCGAACCACCCGGGGTCACCGGCCGGGTTCTCGAATTCCATCCCGCGGAAGAACTTCGCGCGGACGTTCTCGTCGAACTTGCCGTTGAGCCACGATCCCAGCATCTCGTGCGGCAGGTCCAGCGGGACCCATTCCGTCGACGGCAGCCGTAGGGGCGCCAAGGGAACGTTCATCGATCGTCCTTTCTCGATACCGACGTCCGGAGCGGGTCATCCCCGACCCGGACCACCGATGCGACGACGCCACATGGGCACGGTCGCCATGTGGTCACGGTTGTACCCACTTTAACGCTTTGGGTACACACGTGACCAGACCTTGCTCCGTGCCGGGTCAGCCCGTCTATGGTGAAACGATGTCGAGTCCGACCCGATGGGCCGGCGTCCCCCTGGAGGACCGCCGCGCCGAGCGCCGAGCAATCCTGATCGCCGCGGCTCTCGACATCTTCGGCGGCAGCGGACCCGAGACCGAGTTGTCGGTGCGGTCGGTGTGCCGGCACTGCGGGTTCAACACCCGCTACTTCTACGAGAGCTTCGCCGACACCGACGAGCTACTCGGCGCCGTCTACGATGCCACTGCCGCCGAGCTGGGCGCAGTGGTCGAAGCCGCCATGACCACCGCAGGTCACTCGGTCCGAGCACGCACCCGCGCCGGCATGCTGGCGGTCCTCGGTCACGCGTCGGAGGACCCGCGTCGCGGCCGCATCCTGTTCACCGAGGGACGGACCAATCCGGTGCTCGCGCAGCGGCGTGCCGCGACTCAGAACATGCTCTTCGAACTCTCCTTCGCCGAGGCCGACGCCCGGGAGACCGATCCGCTCACCGGTCGGGTGCGGGCGGCCGTCTTCACCGGCGCCATGGCCGAGCTCGCCCAACAGTTCCTCGCCGGGAGCCTCGGGGACGATCTCGAACGGGTCGTCGACGAGACCCTGGCCACGCTCATCCCCGGTCGTCGCTGATCGACCCAGTGCGCGCAAGAGCCTGGATCGACTCCGGTCCCATACCGCGATCGAGCGCGCGGATCATGACGACGACGCCGATACCCGAGAGCACCAGGGCCGTCGCGAACAGGGTCGGGAAGCCGAACAGATCACCGACGACGCCCGCCGCGAACCCGGCCGCGCCCTGGACGCCGACGACCGTGCAGGCGAACAGCGTGTAGTCGCTGCCCTCGTATCCCTTCTCGCACGCGTCCATCATGAGCGTGAACACCGCGACGGTCGCCGCCCCACCGAGAATGTGTTCGGCCAGGCTCGCACTCACCACGAGCCAGAACCCGCCGACGCCCGATGCGGCCACCAAATACAAAGCCAGACTGAGAGTTTGGGTGACACCGCCGAACAACAAGGCCTGACGCCGTCCGTAGCGAAACGCCAGCCACCCGCCGAGGGCCGCGCCGGCGAGCGCACCCGCCGACGACAACGCCCCTTCGACGAGGGCGATCTGTCCCAGGCTCAGGCCGATGTCGGACATGAAGGGCCCGACGAGGGCCGAACCCATCGAGTTGCCGAACTTGTAGGCCCCGACGACCAGGATGAACACCACAACGCCGGGGCGTCGTAGCCGGGCGAGCCAACCGGTGAGGAGCAGTGACGGCGTCGTCCGCGAGACATGCGCCTGTGCATTCGACGTTGTCGTCGCGTCCGCGGGTGTGCGGGCAAGGAACCAGACCGGCACTGTGAGAGCGACGAGCAGGATCGACATCGCGACGAAGAGGCTCCGCCATCCGGCGAGCGAGAACAGCCACAGCAGCCCACCGCCGCCGACGATCATGCCGACCCGGTAAGCGCCCACCTGAATCCCGTTGCCGAGACCGCGTTGTCGGGGTCCGAGGGTCTGTACGGCCAGCCCGTCGGTGGCGATGTCCTGGGTCGCCGACGCCAGGTTGATGACGGCGATGCCGACGAGGAGCCAGACCAGCGTCCCGGAGAGATCGATGCAGGCCAGGACGAGGGCGACCGTCGCGGAGGTCAGTTGCATCGCGAGGAGCCAGCGGCGTCGGGTTCCGTACCGGTCGACATACGGCGCCCAGAGGAACTTGAGTCCCCACGGCGCGAAGAGCAGCCCGTACACGCTGATCTGCGTGAGGGAGTATCCCTCCTCGCGCAGGATGACAGGCACCGCCTGGCTGAAGAACCCGTACGGCAGGCCCTGCGCGAAGTAGAGCGCCGTGAGCAGGACCATGGTGCCGACGGCGAGCGTGCCGGTGCGCGACGGGGTCGACATGGCAGACATCATGCCGCAGTCACGAGGACGGGGTCGTCGCGGTCAGACCCTTCTCAGCGACTCCGGCGCGGTCAACCCGCCATGGCCGGGAACGAGAGAGTCACCAGCATCAACGCGAAGAGGAACCACGCGGCGCCCTGCCACATCGGCCAGGTTCCGCCGCGGCGGTAGGTGCGGTAGGCGATGACCAGCGCGCCGAGACCACCGAGGACGAATACGCCGGGAACCAGGGATGCGAGGACGATGTTCGTGCGATCGACGGCGAGGAAGATCGCACACGCGATGGCTCCGACTCCGACGACGGCGGCCACGTAGAGGGCTGCGGACCGGTAACTGCCGGTGTCCTGCCACCTCTTCTCGACGTCCTGTCGCCCGCGGTCGGTGGGATTCTGTACGTCGTTCATGCCGATGGCATACCCATGCCGACCTGCGCACGAAACCCCCAACCCCGGTGAGTAGCACTACTCATGTCCCGTGGACCTCGAGGAGACACGGTCATTCCATGACCACATCCAGCAGCACGTTCGGGGGCGATCCGGGCGCCGCGACACTCGCGCGGATCTCCACCGAGTTCGATGCCATCGCCCGCCAGATGTCCACCGTCTCGGCCGAGTTCGCCGAACTGCGGCGGATCGTCGCAGATGTCGAGGGTCCTGCCGGCGACGCCGCGCGGCCCGACCGTCCGGTACAGTCGAAACCTTTCCAGCAGGAGCATCCGGCCGGACCGCTCACCCCGCCGACCGTGGCCCCGGCACCCGCACCTCCGATGGGCCCGCCGCCGGCCAACCCGCAACCGGCAACTCAGTGGGCGTCACCCGGACGTCCGCCGAATCAGGGTTCGTACGCCTACGGACCGCCCATCCCGCCGGCTCCGTCACGTCCGGGGACGCATCCCGCGTACGGTCCGATGGTGCGTCCACCGGCCGCTCCCTTGCAGCCGCGTCCCCCCGCGCGCCCGTTGTCCGAGCGTGTCGCCGCAGCCGCCGAGCGTGGTCTGATCGGCAAGATCCTCGCCACCGCCGGTGTCGGCGTCACATTGATCGGCATCGCCCTGCTCCTGGTCCTGGCCGCGCAGGCCGGCATCCTGCGCCCGGAGTTCCGCGTTGCGGGCGGCGCGGTGCTCGCGACTGCGCTCGTCGGCACCGCGATCTGGTTGCGCCACAAGCCGGATGGCCGGATCGGCGCGATCGCCACGGCGGCCACAGGTATCGCGGCCGGTTACCTCGACGTCCTGGCCGCCACCAAGATCTACGAGTGGCTCCCCGTGGGGGCGGGACTGACCGTCGCCGGGATCGTCGCGGCCGGCGGCCTGGTTCTCGCATACCGCTGGCGCAGTGAACATCTCGGCCTGCTCGTGGTGGTTCCACTCATCGTTCTCGGTCCGGTGCTGACCGGCGGTCTCGACATGACCCTGATCGCGTTCATGGTGGTACTCGCTACCGCGTCGGCGTGGGTTCAGTGGCGCCGCGACTGGATCTGGTTGCACACCGTGCGACTGGCCGCGCCCACGATCCCGCTCACCGTTGTCGGCCTGGCCGCCCTGGGCGGAACGAGCACCACGAACACCGGATTCCAGTTCGCCGGTGCCGCACTCGTCGTGATCGTCCTCGGGTTCGCGGGCGCGCTCGTGGCGATGCCCACCACCCGATTCCGTGAGCTGTTCGCAGGTCTGGCGTCGGCCACGACGATCCCGGTCCTGTTCGCCGGTGCGGTCCTGGACACCGCGGGTGCGGTTGCGCTGCAGGCGGCGGTCGCCGTGCTCGTCATCGGTGTCGCCGTCACCTGCTCGGCGGTCCGGACCGAGCACTTCGAACTCCCCGACGTGGTCGCTCAGATCTGGACCGCGACCTCGCTCGTCGTACTGTTCGTCGCCATCCTCGAGTGCTTCGACGGCACGATGGCGGTGTCCGCGGTGCTCGGCCTCGCGACGGTGACCGCCCTGGTCGCCCGCGCCTGGTCGGCGACGTCGGTGGTCCTGCTGGCCGGGAGCACGGTCCTCTGGGGAATCGGCTTCGCAGCCCTGCTCGACGACATGCCGCCGTACGTGCTGGCCCAGACCCGTCTCATGGCGGACAACGCCTCGTTGTCGATCGTGATCGGCAGCGTGCTCGCCGCCGTCGGGGCCATCGCGATTGCCGTCGGGTGGACCCGGCTGACCGCTGGGGATCTGGCCCGTGTCGCCTACGCCGCGGCTGCCGTGGTCGTGGTGTACTCGGTGACCGCCATCAGCGTGAACGCCGGGGTGTTGTTCGCCGGGGCCGACGGATTCCTCGGCGGGCATGTCGTCGCGACCACCTGCTGGGTCGTTCTCGCCGGCGCGGCGCTGGCCGTCGCCCGGCGCCGCACCGGCAACGAACGCACCGCCGCGGTCACCGGCGGCCTGGTGCTCGTCGCCGCGGCGATGGCCAAGCTGTTCCTGTTCGACCTGGCCACCCTCGACGGGATCTTCCGGGTCCTCGTGTTCATCGTGACGGGCCTGATCCTGCTGGGGCTCGGCGCCTGGTATGCCAGGGCGCTCCAGGACGAACGCGTCCCGGGGTCGCCGACGACGACCCCGGGAGCGGATACTCCGGTCAGACCGTCTTGACGCTCTCGATCTCGGCGGGTGCCGCGACGTCGACCTCGGCCGTCTCATCATGGGAGACGGGCCGACGGTCGGCGGCGGTGCGTGCGTGAGTGATGTAGATCGTGAACCCGACGAAGGTGAGACCGCCGACGAGATTACCGATGACCGTGGGGATCTCGTTCCAGACGAGGTAGTCGCCGATCGAGAAGTCGCCACCGAGCATCAGACCCGAGGGGAACAGGAACATGTTGACGATCGAGTGCTCGAATCCCATGTAGAAGAACACCATCACCGGCATCCACATGGCGAGAACCTTGCCGGGCAACGACGTCGACATCATCGCCCCGACGACGCCGGTGGACACCATCCAGTTGCACAGGACGCCACGGATGAACAGCGTCAGCATCCCGGCGGCGCCGTGCTCGGCATATCCGACGGTCCGGCTGTGCCCGATCTCGCCGAGCTGCCGGCCCACCTCGTCCGGGTCGACACTGAAGCCGTAGGTCACGATCACCGCCATCATCACCGCGACGGTGAAGGCGCCCAGGAAGTTCCCCAGGAACACCCAACTCCAATTGCGCAGCATGGATTTCACCGTCACACCGCGTCGTTTGTCGATCAGGGCGAGCGGGACGAGCGTGAACACCCCGGTGAGCAGGTCGAAACCCATCAGATACAGCAGACAGAAGCCGACCGGGAACAGCAACGCCCCGAGCAGTGGTTCACCGGTGCGGACGGTGACCGTCACAGCGAATGCGGCCGCGAGAGCGAGGATCGCTCCGGCCATGTAAGCGCGGATGATCGTGTCGCGGGTGGACAGGAACACCTTCGCCTCACCGGCGTCCACCATCTTCACCGCGAATTCGGACGGATTCACATAAGACAAGACATTCTCCCCGAGCGTTTCGATTCGTGACTCTTGACCCCCATCGAAACGAGGCCACATGTCGTGGAGGTGTCGTCGGGACGACCCGGTGTTACATCGACCTCTCTCGAGCGGTTCGCCGCGGTGATGTTTCACCGCGATTACCTCTTCCTCGTACCGCCGTGTCCGTCGTGTGAACTCTTCGGCTGAGTCCGGCAGCACCTTGGAAATCCGCCGGCACGTATGCATGGTGGAGATAACCCTCGACGTATCAACAGGATTCGACCAGATCGCCGATCCCCGCGTCGACGGGCATCACCGAACCGACCGAGGAGACACGATGACCACCCCGATCATGCCGAAGTCCGACGCCGCCGACCTCATCGTCGCGGCCCGAATCCGGCAGGGACTCACCTGGGCAGCGATCGCCGAGAAGATCGACGCGCCGCTGGTGTGGACGGTCGCGGCCCTGCTCGGCAAACATCCCGTCCCGGCGGACAAGGCCACCGCGGTGGTCGAGATGCTCGGCCTCGGCGAGGGCGTCGCCGAGAGCCTGCGCCGACAACCGACCCGGACCCCCGACGAAGCCGCGACCAGCGACCCCACGATCTACCGCTTCTACGAGGCCCTGGACGTCTACGGTCCGGCGCTCAAGGAACTCATCCACGAGGAGTTCGGCGACGGGATCATGAGCGCGATCAACTTCAAGGTCGACATCGCGCGTCGCGCCGACCCGGGTGGCGACCGCGTCGTCGTGACCTTCGACGGAAAGTTCCTCGACTACAACTGGTGACCGCCTCGTCGGCCTCGCCGCCGTTCTGTGGTGCTCAGGCTCGTTCGACCGGCATCCAGATCTCGGCGTCGGCGTACGACGCGGTCAGTTCGAGGTAGCGCACGAATGTGGGGCCGGGCCGCAGTCGCCACGGATTCGACGGGAACCACTCGGTGGCCGTCGCGGCCCAGGTCTTCTGGAGCGTCTGCGGGAACGGACCGGACGACCGAAATGTGGCCCACGCCCCGGCGGTCACCGGGATGCCCGACAGGTCCGCCGGCACCGTCGAATCGTGCTGCAGCGCAACACCGTGCAGGTAGGTGACCAGTATCCCTTCGGGCGCGTCGGGCTCGCTTCCGTCCGTGATGGCCAGGATGCCGGCGGGTTCGGTGTCGTTGAGCGACTTGAGTCGGGCGTGTTCCTCGGGCGCGATCGACGCGATGTGCTGCTGGATGTGCGGATTGACCCCCTCGTAGATGAGCGGCACCTGTGCTGCGTGCCCGGCGAGTACGAATGCGGGTCGGTCGGTGATCGTGACGTCCATGGGACGACTCCCTTCGACGATCAGGCGAAACCTGAGTACGGCTTGTGTTGCGAAAGGACCGCCATGTGCCCGCACGTCCGACGGTGACACTCCATGAACCGTGCGAAAGGCCCGGCCGAACGCCTCGACCGACGAATAGCCGTAGCGCACCGCGAGATCCAGCAGGCCGGTGTGGCTGCTCACGAGATCCGTTGCCGCGAGGGTCATCCGACGACGCCGCACGTACTCCGAGAACGGCATCCCGGCCAGCGAGGCGAACATCCGACGCAGGTGATACTCCGTCGTCCCGTTGGACCGGGCGAATCCGGCCAGGTCGATGGGCTCGTCGGTGGTCCGGTCGACGAGGTCGACGAGTGCGTTGAGCGTGCCGATCATGGCTCTCCTTTCGTCCATGATCATGGTCCCTCTGCATGGCCCCGGACCCGATCGTTCCGGGCAGGAATTATCAGCGCGTTCCATAGCTCCGACTCGCGCCCACCGCGGCTTCGAGCTATGAAACGGCGCCGCGCAGATCACTCGCTCGAACTTTTCGTCTGACACCCCTTGTATTGAATTGAACCCAGTCGCATACTCAGGTATGGGCACGTCAGACCCGCAGTCCTCCGCAGCCACCGCGACGCGGAGAAGCTACGACTCGTCACTGCGACGTGACCAGGCGGCTGAAACCCGCGCACGTGTGCTCGACACGGCCATCAGGATGTTCGCCGAGCGTGGATGGTCGGTCGGGGTACGCGAGATCGCGGCCGAGGCCGGCGTGTCCTTCGAGACCGTCTATGCCAAATTCGGCTCGAAGACAAGGCTTTTCCTCGCCGCGTTCGACGTGGCGGTCGTCGGGGACGATCGTCCGGTCCCCCTCGTCGAGCGCCCGGGGTTCGCCGCGATGTCCGCCGGCAATCGTCGTGAACGTGCGGCAGCCGGCGCCGCCCTGGCCGCCGAGGTCTACGGCAGAACCGCGGGTCTGTACCGCGCGCTGCGGGAAGGCGCCTCTTTCGACCCCGAACTCGCCGCCCGGCTCGCCGACGCGTACCGCCGTCAACGGTCGGACGTGCGGACCGCCGGCGAATCGATCGCCGGACGCACGCTCACCGACGACGAAGCCGGGGGGCTGTGGGCGGTGATCAGCACCGAGGTCTACGACCTGCTCGTCAACAACGCCGGATGGAGCCAGACGCGCTATCAAAACTGGCTCGCCGACGCCACCCTGCGGCTGCTCGGTCCAAATTGACTCCAGCCCTTCGAATGAGAGGACAGCGCCATGTCCACCACCCCGCACGAACCCGCCGACACCCGGAGCATGGGCGTCGTGCACAGCGCGCTCCGCCGCGACTTAAGGCGTGCCCGTGTCGTTCTCACGTCACCGCCCTATCCCGAAGACGCCCGACGACGCGCCCTCGCCGACCACCTCACGTGGATGATGCACTTCCTCCATCTCCACCACACCGGCGAGGACGAGGGACTGTGGCCGCTCATCCGGTCGCGAAACCCCGGTGCCGCAGCACTTCTCGACGACATGGAAGCCGACCACCTTCGCATCGCCCCCGCCGTCGACGCTTTGGTCGACGCCGCCTCTGCCTACCGCACGGACGCGGAGGCACGGAACACGCTTCTCGACGCGCTGGATCGGCTCTCCGAAGTCCTACTCCCCCACCTCGAACGAGAGGAGCTCGAGGCGATGCCGGTCGTCGCGGCCACGATCAGCACCGCGGAGTATCGCGATGTCGAACACGAATACTTCGTCAAACCAAAGGGATTCGCTGAACTCGGCCGAGAGGGCCACTGGGTCGTCGACGGCCTCGGAGACGAGGACCGGGATCTGATCTACGGCGTCGTGCCGGCCATTCCGCGGTTCATCCTCGTGCACGGTTTCGCCCGCGGCTACCGGCGTCGGGCCGAACTCATGTGGGGACACGGCGGGGCGTCGAAGATCGGTCCGGTCGCCGTCGGCGCGAGGAACGCGTCATGACTCGGCGTCTCGCCCACCACGGTCGCAACGAAGCATTCGCCGACGCCCCGCCCGAGGCCGTTTTCGCGATCATCTGCGACGTGACGCGGGTCGGCGAGTGGAGCCATGAGTGCCGAGGTGCGCGCTGGGTCGGCCCCGAGAACGCGGCGGCACCCGGCGTTCGTTTCCGCGGTACCAACAGGTCCGGCATCTACCTGTGGAACCGGTCATGCGTGTTCACCGTGGTCGAACCGCCACGTGTACTGGCCTGGAAGACCATCGGACTGATGGGCAAGATCGACAGCACCGAATGGCGGATCACGCTCGAACCGGAAGCGGGCGGCACGCGGATCGTGCAGGCCTACGACATGCTCCATGTCGCACCGGGTTTCGACCGCATCTACTGGCTCCTGATCAAGGGGCACCGCGATCGGCGGGCCGCACTCGCCGAGGACCTCGATCGACTGGCCGCACTCGCCGCAGCCCGCCCGCGCAAACCACTCCCGACCCACGACGCGTGACGACCATTCCGAGAAACACCTGAAGCCCACCATCTGAGCTGTCAGGAAGTTCGCAGGTAATCAGCGGCTTGTTCTCAAGAAGCACCGGCATCGTGGTGCCGTGAACGCACCTCAGTCCCCCGACCGCACCCCCACCGCGCCGCTGGGTCAGCCCGGCCCGCCCCTGCCCCCGTACGGCGGCTGGGACGGTCCGCCCGTCGATCCGGTACCCGCGCCCGGCTCGCCATCCCCGTCGCCACGCCCCCGTACCGTGACGAAGCCGATCATCGTGACCGCTCTGCTCGCGGGCCTCCTCGGCGGCGCCATCGGTGTCGGCGGGAGCGCGCTACTCGACCACCAGGCCACACCGACTGCGCCGGTACTCAGCTCGCAACCCGCGAACACGGTGAACGCGGCCGACGTCAAGCCCGGGTCGGTGACCTACGCGGCACAGGTTGCGTCCAAATCGACCGCGGACATCAAGGTGCAGATGGCGCAGGGCACAGCGGTGGGCAGCGGCATCGTCCTCTCCTCGGACGGATATGTCCTGACCAACAACCATGTGGTGGCAGGGGCCGGATCGGGTAGCAAGATCGTGGTGACCACCAGCGACGGAAAGCAATATCCCGCTACGATCACCGGCACCTCCCCGTCGTACGACCTCGCGGTGATCAAGCTCGACGGCGCGTCGGGTCTCACCCCTGCGACGCTCGGTGACTCGGACGCGCTGCAGGTCGGCGAACAGGTGGTGGCCGTCGGCAGCCCCGACAGTCTCTCGAACACGGTGACGTCCGGCATCGTCAGCGCGCTCTCGCGAACCGTGACCGCCGGCGACGACACGGGTTCAGGGGTCACCGTCTACAACGGCCTGCAGACCGACACCCCCATCAACCCCGGCAATTCCGGTGGGCCGCTGGTGAATCTGCAAGGTCAGGTCGTCGCGGTGAACTCCGCCGTCGACACCGGGCAGGCCTCGACGGGCGGGCCGCAGTCCTTCGGCCTCGGCTTCGCCATCCCGATCAACACCGCCGAACGTATCGCGAACCAGTTGCTGAAGAGTGGCGAGGCCTCGAAACCTGTTCTGGGCGTATCGGGTTCGTTGTCATCATCGAGCCGGGGGGACGGCGCGAAGGTCACGGTGCAACAGGGCGGACCAGCCGCCTCGGCGGGTATCTCGAGCGGCGACGTGATCACGAAGATCGGTGACACCCCCGTCGCCGACTACGCCGATCTGATGGCACAGGTCCTGACGCACGCCCCGGGCGCGACGGTACCCGTGACCATCGGCTCGGGATCGGATGCCCGGACCGTCCAGGTGAAGCTGGGCAGCACCGTCGACAAGCAGCAGACGACGGTGCCCGAATCCGACGGGCAGTCCGGAGGTCCACGACTCCCCTTCGGCGGCAACCCGTTCGGCGCGATCCCGTGACCGGACCCGCGTTCAGCCGACGGTGATCGCGTCGAGACGCTCCCGGATGAACTCCCCGGACACCACGGGTTCGAGGCCTGCTCGCCGTCCGAGTGGTTTCCCGATCGGGGTAACCACCGCGTCATGGTCGAGCTCGTAGAAGAAGATCAGCGACATCAGGTCTTCTTCGGGGGCGTCGGGCTGTGGCGGCAGCACGCGATGGCGTCCCGCCGGCCACCGTCCACCGGACCAGTACTCGAGCAGGTCCCCGATGTTCACCGTCAGTGCGGCCGGGTGGTACGGAGCGTCCGCCCAGCCGCCGTCCTCGCTGTAGACCTGCAACCCGCCGGAGCCGGGTTCCCGGTCGAGCACGGTCACGGTCCCGAAGTCGGTGTGCGGCCCGATGCGGTACTGCCCCGGTTCGGGTTCACCCACCACCGCCATCGCCGGGTAGTGATTGATGTTCGACGTCCAGGTGGCGTTCCCGGCGAGGTCGCGGAACGGATTGTCGGCGGCGGCGAACCCGAGTGACGCGGCCATCAGGGCGAGCAGGTCGTCGGAGAGCGTCTTGCACTGCGCGGTCCACGCGGTGAACAGTTCCTTCAACCGGGGCGCCTCGATCGGCCAGACGTCTGGCGCGAACCAGTAGTCGTCGACCTCCGGGACACCCACCGGCGTCTGCGCACCGGAGTTGTAGGTCTCCTTCAGATCCGGCGGGGTCTCGGTACCTTCGGCATATCCGTTGGCCTCCATCCCCGGCCCGATCCAGCCGCGCCCGCCGACGCCGACCGCGTACTTCTGCTTCACCTCGGCCGGCAACGCGAAGAACGCCCGCGCCGCCGCACGCAGCTCGGCAGGTAACACCGGGTCGATACCGTGTCCGGTGACCAGCAGAAACCCCGCCTTTTGCAAGGATTCGTCCACCGCGGCGCACACCGCCGCGGCATCGGCTCCGCCCGCGCGCCAGCGGGACAGGTCGACGGTGAGGATCGGACTGTCGGTCATGCCTCGTCGCCATCCTCATCGGCGACGCCGATGTCCTCGTTCCACAGGGCGGGTTCGGCGTCGATGAACTCCGTCATCATCGTCACGCAGCGCTGGTCGTCGAGGATCGTGACCGGGATTCCGAGTTCGGCGAGCCAGTCCTCGCCGCCCTGGAACGTACGGTTCTCCCCGATGACCACCGCGCCGATGCCGAACTGCCGGATCAGGCCGCTGCAATACCAGCATGGTGCGAGGGTCGTGACCATGATCGTCGACGAATAATCCCGCTGCCGGCCGGCCGCGCGGAACGCGTCGGTCTCACCGTGCACCGACGGATCGTCGTGTTGGACACGGCGATTACGCCCCTCGCCGAGGAGCTCTCCGCCGGCGGAGAACAAGGCGGCACCGATCGGGATGCCGCCCTCGTCGAGACCCAGGCGGGCCTGTCGGTAGGCCGTGTCGAGCAGGTGCGAGAGGTCGATACCCGAGACGGCGTCGGTGCGGGAACTCATACCGACAGGGTGCCCACCCGGCCGGCGAGCGGCAACTGACACTTCGTCGTACTGCACACGACGCCGAACGTGCATATCGTCCTCTCATGTCCGGCTCCTCGGTCACGTCGTTGCGTGACGTCATCCATCGGCACCTCGATCCCGCCGGCCCTCGGGTACTCACCGCCCACGACCGGCTCGACGTCCCGGTCCGATGGGTCCACTCCAGCGAGATCTTCGAGATCGGGCCGCTGCTCTCCGGCGGGGAGCTCCTGCTCACCACGGGGCTGGGACTCGGCGGCCTCGACGCCGGCACGAGGCGTCACTACGTGCGTGATCTCGCCGAACGCGGGGTCGCCGGACTCGCTTTCGAGATCGGCCGGACCTTCGACGCCGTCCCCGAGGAGATGGTCCGCGAAGGGTCATCGGTTGGCCTGCCGATCATCGAACTGAACCGTGTCCTGCCGTTCATCGACATCTGTCGCGACGCGAACACCGCGATCGTCTCCGACGAGATCGACGAACTACGACTCCGCACAGCACTCGACGACGCCCTGCACGACGACCTCGTGGCACCGGGCGGGGTCGCGCGGATGCTCGCGCACGTGGCCGAGACAACCGGGCGGGCACTGGTTCTGGTCGGGGCCGGAGGTGCACTCCTCGCCGTGCACGGCGTCGACGACGACCGATCGGCATGGCGTCTCGTCGATGCGTCCCCGGTCTCGGTTCCGGTGATCGTCCGCGACCGTGAGATCGCACGACTTGTGGCCTCCGGCGACGGACCCGAGATGCCCCTTCCCCAGCTCACCGCCCTGCTGAGGGTGGCCACCGGACCGATCGCCTCGACGCTGACCCGCTCGGGCGCACGGCATTCGGTCGTCGGCGCGCGCCTCGTCGAGGAGATGGTCGGTGGGCGCGCGCTGCGACGCGCGGACCTGATCGCGCGGCTCGCGGGCGCCGGCGTGCCCGCCGTCAACAGCACACGTCTCGTGACCGTGGCGGCCGATGCGCCCGATCCGAGGATGGCCGAGTCGGTTCTGACGCGCGCTGCGGCGGCGACGTCGGGGCTGGTCCAGGCGACGATCGACGCGACGGTCTTCGGGCTGGTCGCGGCGCCCCCTGACGCCGAGGACCCCGTCGACCACGTCGCAGACGCAGTCGACAAGGCGGCCGGAGGCGCGGGCCGGATCACCGTGGTCGTCGGTGCGACGTTCCGACTGGGCGACTCCTCACCTGGAATCGAGATCGTCGCGGCGATCGCGGATTCGTTGCGGAACAACGCCCGTCGTCTCGATCGTGCCGCTCTGCACGTCCGCGAAGACCGGACCCGCCGCGTCTTCACCGGTCGCGAACTGGTTGCCGACGATGTCGTGCACGCACTTGACGCGCAGACGCGGTCGGATCTGCAGTCCCTGGTGGCCCCGCTGGTGGAACATGACGCGAGACAGTCCACCCAGTTGGTCGCGACGCTGGATGTCCATCTGCGCCACGGGTGTAGCGCGACGCGCTCGGCGGCGGCGTTGCACATCGGGCGGCAGAGTCTCTATCAGCGCCTCGACCGAATCCGGAGCCTGCTGGGGTTCGACCCCACCGCCGCGGCGGTCTACCCGTCGATGTTGTTGGCGGTCAACGCCTCCCGGGCATCGACCGACCTCGACGTCTGATCCGGGGACTCCGGCTCAGGACCGGGACTGCTGGGACTGCGCCACTCGTCCCCGGGCGAGGATCAGATAGAGTCCGAACGCGAGCGCGAAACCGACGAAGGCGCCGATGTCACCCAGCTCCGGGATCGCCCTGACGACATACCCGACGAACCGCTCCTGGTTGCAGAACAACAGGACCGAGGCGAGCAGGCCGAGCACGAACGCCGCGACGCCACCCCAGTTCGCGTAGCGGGTGTCGTACAGGAGTGCGAGGGTCGGCGGCTCCCTGCGCAACAGGCGATCTGCGAAGACCACGCCGAGCCACGGCCCGATCCAGTACGCGACGAGGAGCAGGAACGCCTCATACGACGCCGCAGCGTCGGCCAAGGCCCACCAGGCGACGAGGAAGCCGACGACGCCGAAGAACACCGTCACCAACGCACGCTGCAGGCCCACGGGCAGCCGAAATCCCATGGCGAGGAACGCCATCGAACCGGAGTAGACGTTGATCGCGTTCGCGGCGACGGCGCCGACGGCGATCGCGAGGAGCGTGAGATCGGCGACGAGGCTCGGCAGGTTGGCGGTGAACGCCTCGGTCGGGTTGTCCGACACCGGGTCTCCGATGGTCACCGATGCCGCGCCCACCACCATCAAGAACGTGCACGAGAGGAACAGACCGGAAGAGGCGAACAACCCCGTCTTGACCTTGGACACGGTCGGCGGCAGGTAGCGCGTGTAGTCGGCGGCATACGGGGTCCACCCGGCGGTGTAACCGAACGCGGCACCCATGGTCAGCAGGAACCCCCCGATGGCGAAGCCACCGTCAGCGGACGGCGCGGACACATGGGACTTGCCGAAGATGATCACCGCGCCCACCACGAAGATTACGGCGAGTACGGGAGCGGCGATGCGTTCGAACCGCTGGACCAGGTTGTGCCCGAAGAACGCGAAGGCGGTCTGCGCGACGACGATGATCACCAACCCCAGCAAGGGCGTGATCCCGAACAGCGTCGACAACGCGAAGGCGCCGCTGACGCTGTTCGTCGCGAACCATCCGACGCCGCACATCACCGCCATGAAGGTGGCCGGCAGGATGTTGCCGCGGTACCCGAACGCGAGGCGCCCGAGTACCATCTGCGGAACCCCGTGCAGCGGACCTTCTGCCGACAGCAGGAAGTGCGCCGCCGCCCCCAGCAGGTTGCCGATGGCCATCGCCGCGACGGCCTGCCAGAACGACAGTCCGAAGTACAGGATCGAGATGACACCGACGAAGATCGTCGCGAACTCGAGGTTGGGCGCGGTCCAGGTCCAGAACAGGCCGCGCGGTGCGCCGTGGCGAGCCTCGACCGGGATCGCCTCGTTGCCCCCGGGTTCGACGGCGAGCACCTTGTCGCCGTAACCGCCCTGCGGGGCATCCGTCGCGTCGGGACTGTTCAAGGGTGCGCCGATTGCCATGGCGCCACTCTGCTGGTCAGCGCACCGGTCGGCAACCGACAGTCTGTCCGGTGAGCGCACGGTTCCGGCGGACACATCGACCTGCGGGCGACATGCACGGTGCTCACACGTGCCCGGCGGTGGACTCCCGTTCCTCCGCCACGTTTCCGGAGCGTCGTCGATGCAGCACGACGCCGACCGTCACGATCACCACCGCCGACAACGCCGACAACCCGATGGCCTCCCGCTGCTCGGCGTCGAAGGCCATCAGCACCAGCACGCCGATGATGAACACCATCACCACGATCGTCAGGTACGGGAACAGCCACATCTTGACGGGCGGTTGCTCTCCCCTGGCTCGCAGCGAGCGACCGAGCACGAGCTGACTTGCCGAAACACTCAGATAGACGAACAGCGCGACCGCACCACTCGTCGCGAGCAGGTAGCCGAAGATCTTGTCGGGCAACACATAGTTGCCGATGACGGCGACGAAGCCGACGACCATCGACGCCAGCACCGCGACCCACGGCACTCCGTGGCCCGTCAGCGACCGGACCGCCTGCGGTGCATCGCGCCGACTCCCGAGCGAGTACAACATCCGCGAGGCCGTATCCAGCGCGGAGTTCAGACAGGATGCCACGGCCGTGAGGATCACGAGGTCCATGATCAGCGCCGATCCGGGCAGACCGATCGCCTCGAGCACCGACTGGTATGAGCCGTCGGAGAGCTGGTCGTACGGCATCAGGGCCACGACGACGAAGATCGAGCCGATGTAGAAGAGCGAGATCCGCCAGATCACCGAGTTCACGGCCTTGGTGATGCCGCGCTCCGGATCGGGCGATTCTGCAGCCGCGATCGTGACGATCTCGGTGCCCATGAACGAGAACATCGTCACGAGCAACCCCGCGATGACCGCGCCGAAACCGTTGGGCATGAAACCATCCGGCTCCCACAGATGGTGGAGACCGCTCACCCCCGAGTGCGGGATGAGACCCAGGATCGCCAGGATGCCCACCACGATGAACGCGACGATGGCGACGACCTTGATGAGCGCGAACCAGAACTCGAACTCGCCGTAGTTGCCGACGCTGATCAGGCTGGTGACGGTCAGCGCGATCGTCACCGCGAGCGCCCAGATCCACTGGGCGCCACCGATCAGATCGGTGAGGATCGCGGCGGCCGCGGTCGCCTCGACCGGGATCACCAGCACCCAGAACCACCAGTACAACCAGCCGACGGAGAACCCTGCCCACCTGCCGAGGGCACGGTCGGCGTAGACGGAGAACGAACCGGTGTCGGGGTCGGCGGTCGCCATCTCGCCGAGCATCCGCATGACCAGCACGACGAGCGTGCCCGCGAGCGCATAGGAGATGAGAACAGCCGGGCCGGCCTTTTCGATCGCGTTCGCCGAACCCACGAACAGAGCGGCGCCGATGACCCCGGCGATCGAGATCATCGTGATGTGGCGGGGCTTGAGGCTCGATCCGAGCCGATCGGCCGGCGGGTCGGAGGCGCTCACTCGCGCCGGGGTTTCGCTCATCGCGGCATCGCTTCCATCCGGTGTGTTCCACGCCACGACTGGCGCCGTCCCCGGATTTTCCCAACCGGTGCGCCGCCGAAACCTGGCCCGACGTTTGACAGCTCGAACCCGCGCTCAGCGCGACTTGGAGCTATGACTCGGGCAAAGATCGGGCCGTGAGACGTCAGCTCTTCGTCAGATCCTGCGCGACCATCACGATGATGTCGCTGGGGCCGCGGAGGTAGGTGAGCTTGTAGATGTTCTCGTAGTTCGCGACCCCGCGGAGCGGGTGGCACCCGTGTCTCGCGGCGGTCTCCAGAGCGGCGTCGATGTCGTCGACGGAGAAGGCCACGCGGTGCATGCCGATCTCGTTCGGCAGCGTCGGCGTCGTCTCGATGGCGTCGGGGTGGATGTACTCGAACAACTCGAGTCGCCCCTGTCCGTCGGGTGTTTGCAGCATCGCGATCTTGGCGTGGTTGCCGTCGAGACCGACTGCGGTGGAAGCCCATTCGCCGCTGACCTCGTCACGGCCGACGACCGTGAGACCCAGGTCGGTGAAGAAGGCGATCGCCGCCTCGATATCGCGGACGGCGATTCCGACGTTCTCGAGTTTGATGGCCATATCGCACGGTAACCCCCGCACGCCGATTCATCGCCCCAAACCGCGCGCTCACAGCCGCGATTTCAGGCCAGAGACCAGGAGACACCCAGAAGCCGTTGCGTTTTGTCCCGCTCTGGTGAGACATAACGCAACGAGAACTTCAGAGGACCTTCTTCACCACGCTCGACTTCAGCTGCATCTGACCGAAATCCGGGACCTTCGCGTCGATGTCGTGGTCGCCGACGCCGTCGGAGATCAGCCGGATGTTGCGCACCTTGGTGCCGACTTGATGACGCCGCCACCACCGCCCTTGACCTTGACGGTCTTGACGATGGTGACCGTGTCACCGTCTTCCAGCAAGTTGCCGACCGAATCCTTCACGACTGCCTCCGCAGCGGCTTCCGCAGCCTCGGAGGCCGACCACTCGTGTCCGCACATCGGGCACACCAGAAGCGCACCCTGCTCGTAGGTGAATTCCTGCGAGCACTCCGGGCAGGGCGGGAGCTGATCAGACATTGAAGCGGAACTCGACCACATCACCGTCCTGCATGATGTAGTCCTTGCCCTCCATGCGGACCTTGCCTGCAGCCTTGGCCGCGGCCATCGAACCGGCCTCGTCAAGGTCGGCGAAGGACACGATCTCGGCCTTGATGAAGCCCTTCTCGAAGTCGGTGTGGATGACCCCGGCGGCCTTGGGGGCGGTATCGCCCTGGCGGATGGTCCAGGCGCGCGACTCCTTGGGACCTGCGGTGAGGTAGGTCTGCAGGCCGAGGGTGTGGAAACCGGCGCGAGCGAGCGATGTCAGGCCGGGCTCGGTCTGGCCGATCGAGTCGAGCAACTCCTGGGCATCCTCCTCGTCGAGTTCGAGGAGTTCGCTCTCGACCTTCGCGTCGAGGAAGACGGCGTCGGCCGGTGCGATGGCGGCGCGCAGTTCGGCCTTCTTCGCATCGTCGGTGAGCACGCCTTCGTCGGAGTTGAAGACGTAGAGGAACGGCTTGGCGGTCATCAGGTGCAGTTCGCGCACCGACGACAGGTCGAACGAATCCTTCTGCGAGAACAGCGTTTTGCCGCTGTCGAGGATCTCCTGCGCTTTCTTGGCCGCCTCGAGGGTCTCGACGAGGTCCTTGTTTTTGCGCGAGTCCTTCTCGAGACGCGGGATCGCCTTCTCGAGGGTCTGCATGTCGGCGAGGATCAGCTCGGTCTCGATGACCTCGATGTCGGCGAACGGGTCGACGCGGCCGTCGACGTGCACGACGTCGCCGTCGTCGAAGACACGGACGACCTGGCAGATCGCGTCGGCCTCACGGATGTTGGCGAGGAACTGGTTGCCCATGCCCTCGCCCTCGGAGGCGCCCTTGACGATGCCGGCGATGTCGACGAACGACACCGTGGCGGGCAGGATGCGCTCGCTGCCGAAGATCTCCGCGAGACGCTTCAGTCGTGCGTCGGGCAATTCGACCACGCCCACGTTGGGCTCGATGGTGGCGAACGGGTAGTTGGCCGCCAGCACATCGTTACGGGTCAGGGCGTTGAACAGGGTCGACTTACCGACGTTGGGCAGACCGACGATTCCCAGGGTGAGACTCACGGGCGCCCAGTCTATCGGCACCGGCCGCGCGACCCGACGCTGCGTCGGGCCTTGCTGCGTCGACCCCGATCGCCGGCCCCGTCGTCAGTCGCGGTCCAGGAGACCCTTGACCGGGTTCGGCGGGTCCGTGGGCGGCTCCTTGTCGGGGACGCCCTTCTGTTTGGTGACGGGCGCACCTTCGGGTGCCAGCGTCTCCCCCGCCCGCTCGGCGATCTGCTCGTTCAGGTAGCGCAGGACCACCGCCAGCGACGCGACCGCGGGCACCGCGAGGAAGGCGCCGGTGATGCCGAACAGGGTGCCGCCCAAGGTGACCGAGAGGAGCACGATCACGGCGTGCAGATCCATCGACTTGGCCTGCAGCCACGGCTGCAGCACGTTGCCCTCGAGCTGCTGCACCGCCAAGATGACGCCGAGCAGGATCAGCGCTGTGGTCAGGCCGTTGGAGACGAGCGCGATGAGGACGGCGAGCGCGCCGGCGACGAACGCACCGACGATCGGGATGAACCCGCCGAGGAACGTGACGACGACCAGTACCCCGGCCAGCGGGACGCCGAGGATGAACAGGCCGAGACCGATGAGCGCAGCGTCGACGAAGCTGACGATCGCCTGCGTCCGGATGAAGCCGCCGAGGCTGTTCCACATCCGGGTCAGGACCTCACCGACGTGGGTGCCGGAGGGCTTGCCTACCGAGCGGTCGAGCCACGGCACGAACTTCGGTCCGTCCTTGAGGAAGAAGAAGACCAGCACGAACGACGTGAAGACGGTGACCAGCAGTGACGTCGCGGTACCCACACCACTGAACACACCCGAGGCGATGGTCGACGCACTCGACTGCAGCTTGCTGGTGATGGCATTGACGATGTTGTCGAGCTGCTCGTCCTTGATGTTCAGCGGCGGCCCCTGGACCCAGTCCTGCAGGTGCCTCACACCCTCGGTCGCGCGGTTGGCGAGGTCGGGAGCCTGCGAGACGATCGACGGCACGATCAGGCCGATGACCCCGCCGAGCACACCGAGACCGATCAGCATCATGACCAACGACGCCGCGGCGGCCGGGACGCCGCGATTGCGCATCCAGCGCACCGGCGGCCACAGGATCGTGCACACGATGATGGCGAGCAGGACCGGGAGCAGGATCACCCAGAACTTGCCCAGCAGCCAAAACATCACCCAGAGGGCGGCCGCCACCAGCACGATCTGCAGTCCCACGGTCGCGCAGGAGCGCAGGCCGGCCATCATCACCTGGGCGCGCGTCGGGTACGCCTTCTCCTCGGCCCCGCCGAGGACGGCGTCTCCCCCGAGCACGGCGTCGGCCCCTACCGGGATGGAGTCCGACTTGTCGGTTCCGGCCTCGCCGTCTGCACGTTGATCATCCGAGCTGTCAGTCACCCGTGGATCCTCACACACCGCGATGACATTGCAGCGTCGACGCGACGGATGCCATCCGCCGTGTGGGCGAATGCGCCCCTGCCGGTCAGCGTCGGCGCAGCTTGCGCCCGAGGAAGCGGATCAGCGAGTTGACCGCCTCGAGTTCGGCGTCGACCTGGTTGAAGGCCGGCGGGACGTCGCCTCGGCCGCACATCTCGACGTCCGGCGCACCGACCGGCCCGCTCAGCGACTCGTCGGCCCGCCCACGCTCCCACGACTCGGGCGTGATGCCCCGTTCTGCCTCTTCCGTCAGGGCGCGCTTGATCGTCTCCGGGCCGTAGAGGCCCATCATCATCTCCAGGCCCCATCCGGGAAGTCCGACGAGGGGGAGGTCGTCGTGCCGGCTTCCGCGTCGACCATCGAACCGTGTGGACATGGCGACAATCGTGCCATAGGAGTGTTATCCAGATCACAGTTTCGGTGTCAGACGTCACGTCCGATTTCCGCCAGAACTCGCTCGCGCGGAATGTCAGAGTGGACAGGTGACCACTGCATCCGTCGAACAGACCGTCCCGGGATCGGCTCCGGACTTCGACCGCTGCTACCGCGCCGTCCAAGCCCGGGATGCACGGTTCGACGGCCAGTTCTTCGTCACCGTCCGCACCACCGGGATCTACTGCCGTCCGTCTTGTCCCGCGCAGACGCCCCGACCGCACAACGTGGCGTTCGTGCTGACCGCGGCCGCGGCCCAGCAGCAGGGCTACCGCGCCTGCCGACGATGCGCCCCCGACGCCGTCCCCGGATCGCCGCTGTGGAATGTCAATGCCGACATGTCCGCCCGGGCGATGCGTCTGATCGCCGACGGGGTCGTCGAGCGTGAGGGCGTCGCCGGTCTCGCCGCGCGGCTGGAGTATTCGCCCCGGCACCTCACCAGAGTCCTCACCGACCACCTGGGCGCCGGACCGCTCGCACTCGCCCGCGCCCACCGCGCCACCAACGCCCGGGTGCTGATCCAGTGCACGTCACTACCGATGTCCGACGTCGCGTTCGCCGCCGGCTTCGCCAGCATCCGGCAGTTCAACGACACCATCCGCGCCGTCTTCGGACTCACCCCGACCGAACTCCGCCGCCTCCGCCACCGCCGCGACCGACCGCAGTCCGACGGGGCGTCTACCCCGGGCAGTGTCACCCTGCGTCTGCCGTTCCGTGCGCCCTACCGTTGGACGTGGATGCGCTGGTTCCTGTCCGCGCACGTGGCGGCGGGGGTCGAGGCGGTCGTCGCCGACGCCGATGCGGCCCTCGGCTGGCGGTTCCGGCGCGTCATCGTTCTCCCCCACGGACCCGCCATCGCCGAGATCGAACCTCACGACGACCACGTCGGCGTGATTCTCTCCCACCTCGACATGCGTGACCTCGGAGCCGCAGTCAACCGCGTGCGCCGACTCCTCGACCTCGACGCGGACATCGCCGCCGCAGAAGAAGCCCTCGCCGGCGACCCGACGCTGCGCCCCCTGACCGAGGGCACACCCGGACTCCGTGTGCCGGGCAGTCTCGATCCCGTCGAGACGATCATCCGCACGATGCTCGGCCAGCAGGTCAGTCTCGCGGCGGCGCGGCACCAGATCGACCGGCTCGTCGACACACTGGGCCAACCGCTGTACGACGCGGGCCCCACCAGGGATGACCATGTTCCGAAGGCGTTCCCGACCGCAGCCGTGATCGCCGCCGACGGGCGAGACGTCCTTCGCGGACCGCGCCGCCGGATCGACGCCGTCATCGGGGTGGCCGAGGCCCTGGCCGAAGGTCGGGTGGAACCGCATGTGGGGGTCGATGCGTCTGATCTACGTGCGCAACTGATCGAACTGCCCGGCATCGGCCCCTGGACCGCCGACATCGTCACCATGCGGGTGACCGGCGATCCCGACGTCCTGCTCGCGAACGACCTGATCGTCGCCCGGGCGGCCGCCGACCTCGGACTCGATCTGCGCGACACCCATCACTGGGCACCGTGGCGTTCCTACGCGACGATGCACCTGTGGCGACACCGCCTCGCCGGCTCCGGCGAGGACTTATGACGTGCGGACTCCGATGACGCCTCACCCGACACCGACTCGATCCGAACCCCGACCCGACAGGAACGACATGTCTGCACCGTCCCCCGCCGTCTCCGACGACACGATCACCACCGTCATCACCGGCGGATACGCCACCGTCGACACCCCCAACGGCCCGTTCTCCGTGATCGCCGACGATTCCGGACGCGTCCTCGCGTCCGGGTGGACCGACGACCCGGCCTACCTCGCCGCCCTCATCCACCGCTCGCTGCGGCCGGAAACACTGCAACGCTCCGCGACCCTCGGGAGCCTCACCGACGCCGTCACGGCGTATTACGCGGGGGAGGTCGACGCACCGTCGCGGGTCGAGGTGGTCCAGCTCTCCGGCGGCACCTTCCTCAACAAGGCCTGGGACGCCCTGCGCCTCGTCGAACCGGGCCGGCCGGTCACCTACACCGAATTCGCCGAGCGGGCGGGCGAACCGGCCGCCGTCCGGGCTGCGGCGACCGCGTGCGCCCGCAACGCCGCCGCGCTGTTCGTTCCGTGCCACCGGGTGAAGCGCAGCGACGGATCGCTGGGCGGCTTCCGCTACGGGCTGGAGACCAAGAAGTGGCTGCTCGACTTCGAGGCTCCCGCCGAGGACTGAACCGGCCCGAGGCCGCTCAGACGGTTTTGTCGGGACCATCCGACACCATCGGGGCATGATCGCAGCAGCCCTGTCACTCGTGTTCGGCGTCCTCCTCGGTATCGCGCTCGGTTGGTGGGCGCATGCCGCGCGGAGTGCCGGCGTGGTGGCCGCCGCCCGAGCCGAGGTCGAGATGCTGCGCGAGGGCCGCTCCGACGTGGCGTCGTCGCTGTCCTGGGCCACCGAGGACGCTGCCCGTCGCCAGTCCACCGCCATCGGCAGCCAGGTGCAGCACATCGTCGAACCGCTGCGAGCCACTCTGTCGCAGCTCTCCGACGAGCTGCGGCGGGTCGAGTCCAACCGGATCGGCGCCTACGCGGGACTGACCGAGCAGGTGCGCGGCATCCATGCGGCGTCGGTGGCGCTAAACGACCAGACGCGGCAGCTCGCAAACGCCCTGCACAGTTCCCATTCGCGCGGCCGTTGGGGCGAGGTGCAGCTCGAACGGGTCGTCGAGCTGGCCGGCATGGCCAAGCACTGCGACTTCAGCACCCAGGTGTCGCTGCCGGACAAGACCACGGAAGGCACGACGGTCCGGCCCGACCTCGTCGTCCATCTCGCGGGCGGACGCGACATCGTCGTCGATGCCAAGGTGCCTCTCGACGCGTACCTGCGGGCCGCGGAGGCCACCGACGCCAAGGCACGAGACCGCCTGATCGGTGAGCATGCCCGGGCACTCCGCGCGCACATCGCGCGGCTCTCGGCCAAGGCCTATTGGACGGCCTTCGAGAACACCCCGGAGATGGTGGTGCTGTTCCTGCCGGCCGACGCGGTTCTCGAGGCCGCGGTGCGCACCGACCCGGAGGTCCTCGAGTACGGCTTCGGCCGCAATGTGGTCATCGCCACCCCGACGACCCTCATCGCGCTGCTTCGGACCGTCGCCCTCGGCTGGCGCCATGACGCGATGGCCCGCGACGCCGCGGTCATCCACGCGCTCGGCATGGAACTCCACCAGCGTCTCGCCGGCGTACTCGGTCATCTCGGTTCGCTGGGCACATCGCTGCAGCGCACGGTCGACGCGTACAACTCGACGATCGGCTCGGTCGAGAGCCGGCTCGGCGTCACCGCCCGCCGCCTGGCCGAACTCGATGCCCTGGGCGACGCCGCCGAACCGCCGCGACCCCGGGTGATCCACGACACCTGCCGGTCCGCCGGATCTGCGGGAGCACCTGCGACGACATCGGCGATCGCGTCCACGCCACGTCCCGACGGTAGAGCGTTTTCCGCCGATGAACCGGTACCGTGACCATGTGCCTTCCCCGCAACGTCTACAGACCGCGGTACCACTGGACCAGCAGTCCGTGTTGCCCGCGGTCCGCGGTGTGCCGTGGTGGGGTGCCGTTCTCCTGGCAACCGGGATCACGGCCCTCGGAGCGGCGATCGACGCCGGCAGCAACGACTCGCTCGGCGGGATCTACAAGTTCTGCTACCTCGTCGGCTGCGTTCTCGCCGCCCTCGCCGTGCGTCGCCGCGCCCTGTTCACCGCTGCCGCCCAGCCGCCGCTGATCGCGTTCTTCGTCAGCATCGTCACCCTGTACGGACTCAACTCCGAACAGGCGTCGTCCGGCCTGAAGAGCCTGATCTTCAAGGTGCTGCTGCCGATCGCCGCCGATTTCCCCTGGATGCTGACGGTGTTCCTCGTGACCCTCGCGCTGGTGCTGGTCCGGTGGTTCCTGACCCGCGGCGACGACGCCAAGAACCCCGGTGGCCGCGGAAGGCCGACCGGGACCCGCAGCGCATCGAGAAGCGCAGGCAAGGACAGGGCCGACCGCACGAAGACCGGCGAGCCGACCGAGCGTCCGACCAAGCACCGTCGGTCCAAGTCCAGCTCCGCCCCGACAGATCCTGCACAGACCGGCGCCGCACCGACCACCAAGTCGCCGTCGAACCGGTCGCGGCCACAGCGGTCCCGCCCCGGCTCGGCGTCGGAACGACCGGCCACCTCCGAACGACCGGCCACCTCCCAGCGGCCGGCCACCTCGGCGCGTACGGCGACGGTCGAACGGACCGCCCAGCGGACCCCGACCTCCGCTCGTCCGACGGTCGCGGATCTCGCCGCACCCGATCTCACCCCCTCGGATGCCCCGCTCTCGGGTCCGGCGGACCCAGCTCGTCCCGAGACCACCCGGTCGGGATTCCAGGCGTATGAGTCGGTCGCCGACGCCGGTCCGGCCGACGTCGCCGACACCCGCTCCTGACCGCTCGCAGGATCGCCGTCTCCGGTCACGCGCGCGGGCTGTAGCGTGCGCCGCTGTGCTCAGCCGGCGATTCTTCTGCGGCTGACGTCGACCGTCAGGCGTGCAGTTCGATCCATTGCCCCAACTTGCGGGCCGCGGCGTCGGCCAGATCGGGCCACTCCATCGCGCCCTCGTCGGCGTTGTCGGTGACGGCCTTGACGAGCCGGCACGGGACGCCGAACTGGGCGCTCACATGGGCGACCGCACACCCCTCCATGTCGACGAGGTCGGCGTGGCGGGCGAGTTCGGCCCGACGTACCGGGTCGGCGACGAAGGTGTCCCCCGATGCGAGCACCGTGCCGTCGCCGTCCGGGAGTTCCCAGCGGTCGGTCATCTCGTAGCCCATGGCGCGCAGTTCGGCACTGCTGATGTCGTGTTCGAGCACCGCCGACGGGATGAACAGATCGCGCCCGGAACCGACGACACCGTCCCGCAGCGCACCCGCGGTACCGATGCTGATCACCTGTCGGACCGGTGCACCGGCAGCCAGCTCCCGACTCAGCGCCATCGTCGCCCGGACCTTGCCGATCCCGGTGACGAGCAACCGCGACCCGGCAGGCAGATGCCGCGCCTCGGCTCGGGTCGCCGACACGATCAGGACACTTCCGGACACACCGCTCCGCACACCGTCATCAGACACCAGGTGATTATCGCGTGTACCGATCACGCGTGAGCGTCGAGGACGCTGCGAGCCGCCCGGCCGAGCGCCGTGCCGTACCCGGGGCCGTGTCCGGCGGCATGCACCGCGAGCGGATGCAACTGATGGAGCTCGACCCTGTCCTCCCAGCCGGGGACCAACGGATGCGTCTTTTGATACCCGACGACGATCTCGTCGAGTAGCGAGCAGCCGAAGAGCGCGAGCATCGCGAGGTCGGTCTCGCGGTGACCCCCGTGCGCTGCCGGGTCGATCAGGACGACGCCCGACGGGGTCCACAGCACGTTCCCGTTCCAGAGGTCGCCGTGGATGCGGGCGGCGGGTTCGTCGTCGTCGAAGGCGCCGCTCGCGATCAGCTCGCAGGCGGCGCGGACGGCGTCGGAGTCCGCGGCGGTCAGGTTGCCCGCATCCCGGGCCGGACGCAGATAGGGCTCGACGCGCTCCAGTGCATAGAATTCGCCCCACGAGTCGTATTCGACGGAACTCAGCGGGCGTCGCCCGATGAACAACTGGCCGTCGAAGCCGGTGGGTGGTGAACCGAACCGCGGGGCACCGGCGTCGTGCATCCTCGCCAGCGCCCCGCCGAACGCGAGGGCGGCCTCGGGGTCGGGACGGGTCGTGTCGAGTTTCTCGAGTTCGATGGCGTCCTCGCTCACGGCGAGCACCTTCGCGACCGGCGCACCGGCGTCGGCGAGCCAGCGCAGACCGGCCGCCTCGGCGGCGAAGAAGTCGGGATGCCCTCCCGGCGGACCGCTGCCTCGCAGCGTCTTGCGGAAGACGCGGCTCACTGGGTGGAATGGTGGTCGCGCGCGCGCTCCTCGAGCTTGGTACCGCTGATGCGCGCGAGCTTGTCGAACCGGTCGTTGGCCACCCGCATCACGATCTCGTAGGGCAGCGCGAACTTCCGCGCCCACCAGTAGCCGAACCGGATGTCGAAGGAGGTGTAGACCATGAAGCGGTTCTTGCGGATTCCCTTGAGGATCGCCGCGGCGGCGGTCTCCGGCGACACCGCGACCTTGTGGAAGTTGTTGATGGCGGCCTTGACTCGCGGATCATCGCGGTCGACGCCGACGATCTCGACGGTGTCGACCAGCGGTGTGTCCACCCCACCCGGGCACACCAGCGACACCCCGATCCGGTGGCGGCGCAGGTCGAACCGGAGGACCTCGGAGACGCCGCGGATCCCGAACTTGCTCGCACTGTAGGCGGCGTGCCATGGAAGGGCGAGCAGCCCGGCGGCCGACGAGACGTTGACGATGTGGCCGCCGGCGCCTCGTCGGACCATCTGCGGCACAAAGCATTCGATGATGTGGATCGGGCCCATCAGATTGACGTCGACCAGTGACCGCCAGTGCCGGTGCTCGAGGTTCTCGACCGTGCCCCACGCCGAGATCCCGGCGATGTTCATCACGACGTCCATCACGCCGACCTCGGCGTCGACCTGCCGCGCGAAGTTGGCCACCCAGTCGTAGTCGGAGACGTCTCCGGCGACGTGATACAGCACGGTGCCGTCGGCACGGAGGATTCCGGTGACCACCTCGTCGAGCTGGTCGGCGTGCAGATCGGTCAGCACGAGTTCGGCGCCCTGGGCCGCCGCCGCCTCGGCGGTCGCGCGTCCGATCCCACTCGCCGCGCCGGTGATCAGTACCTTGCGTCCACGCAACGACGGCACCGGAGTGTCCATCACCAGGAGATCTCGAATGCCCATGGGGCCGAGGTTAGTCGCCGGAGGCGGGCAGGCTCAGCCGATCGGCAGCTTCCCGTCGAACAGGCCGTACAGAATCGTCAGCATCGCCTTGAGGACCTGCGCCGACACGTCCTGCCCCTGGGTCGTCAGCAGCTGTACGACGGCCTCAGGCTCCTCGGTGGCGAGCAGCTGCTGGACGAATGGGATCACCACGGACAGCCCGCTGGCGTCGTCGGCCAGCGGCACCGACGGTGCGGGGGCAGAGCCGGTTGCCGCGCTGCCGTTGACGTACTTCAGGATGCCGTCGGTGATGGCCATCGCGTACTTGAGCTGGCCGTCGCGTCCGGCCAGTGCGGCGGCCTCGGCCGGGTTGGACAGGTTGCCCATCTCGATGAAAACGGCAGGCACCTTGGTCAGGTTGACCGCGGCGATGTCCGGACGCGTCTGGATGCCGTTGCTCACGCCCGCGTAGTTGGCCGACGGGAATCCCGCGGCGAGGAACGAATCGCGCATGACATTCGACGCCTTGCGCCCCTCACCCGACTGCACGCGGTTGACGGTGGGGTCCGAGATCGGCAACGACGGCACGATCATGTGGAAGCCCTTCTTGGCTCCGTCCGCTCCGCGGCTCGTCGAATCGGCGTGCAGGCTCACCGCCACCGCTGCCCCGGATCGGCTCGCCGCGGCGGCGCGCTCGTCCACGCAGCCGCCCCAGCCACGGTCGTCGGGCCGGCTGAGCACGACGCGGGCGCCCTGGCTTTCCAGGCCGGCCTTCACCAGCTGGCTGATCTGCCAGTTGACGGTGTGCTCCCTCGCGCCGTTCACCCCGGTTGCGCCGGTCGTCTGGCAATCCTTCTTGCCGCCGCGCCCGTCGGGCACCTGCGCGCTGAGGCTGCGGCCGGCGGCGCTCGCCTGATGACCCGGGTCCAGGAAGATCGTCTTACCTGCCAGCGCGGCCCCCCGGGCGGGCGCGGCCTGCGCCGGGGCCACCACCAGGTTGGACGCCATCACGGTCGACGCCACCGCCGTCACGGCGAAGGCGGTCGTCATCATGCGCTTCTTCATCATCTTCTGGAACATCGGCGTTTCGAGGCGACGACCACGCTTTTCAGCACCGATCATCCGCCTCACTCCTCCCGTTAGACACCATTGGTCACACTGGCAACAGACTTAACAGTGAAACAGGATTCGCGGAGTTTGCGAAATGGAAGACCTGGACCTTGTGGAATTCGTTAGCCAGCTGTGACATCCCAACCGGCGTGTCGGGTGATCCATGACACGTGTCGCCGAGTCGGCGGTCAGGCGGGTAGGTGCCGCAGGACGCTGAGGATGCCGTGCTCGTCCTCCGCGTCCTCCGGTCGCGCGACCGCGGCCTGCAGCTCGGCGTGCACCGCGTCGGGGTCGAGGCCCCGACCGATGGCGACGAGTTCGGTCGACGGCGTCTCCGACTCCCACGACTCGCGCTCCACCCGGACGAAACCGCCCACCCCGTGGACGACGAACTTCTGCCGGTGTCGCGGCACGTCGAAGTGCACGATGCCCTTGATCCGGAAGCAGCCGCCCGGTGGCCGCTCCAGGAATCGCGCGAGCCGGCGCGGGTCGAGGGGTTCGTCGCTGCGGAAGGTGACCGCCTCGTACCCGGCGTGCAGATGCTGGCGATCGGAGTGCCCGTGCTCTTCGAGGAAGAGTTCGTCGAGAGTCAGTTGGCCGCTACGGGGTTCGTCGTCGACGGCCGTCTCGTCGATGTCGAACAGCAGCGCGGGGTCGACGCGGGCCTCCTGCGTGATCAGCGTTGCTGCAGTCGGATTCAGCTGGCCGACAAGCTCTTCGACGCCCCGAAGATCCGTGTCGGAGATCAGGTCGGCCTTGTTGACCAGGATGAGATCGGCAATAGCCATGTGCGCGTCGACCTCTGGGTGTTCTTCACGCAACGTGTGGATGTGCGCGGCGTCGACCACATAGACCAGACCGCCGTAGCGGACCCGGGGTTCCGCCACTGCGGTGACCATTCGGATGAGCGACCTGGGTTCGGCGATACCACTGGCCTCGATGACGATCGCATCGATCTTCGCGCTCGGGCGGACGAGAGAGGTCAGCGCGTCGGCGAGTCCGTCGGCGTCGACCGTGCAGCACATGCACCCGTTGCTGAGGCTCACCGCGCCGTCGGCCTGCGCGGACACCAGCAGTGCGTCGATGTTGACCGAGCCGAAGTCGTTGACCAGCACACCCAACCTCGTGCCGGTGGCACCCGCGGTGCGCAACAGGTGGTTGAGCAGCGTGGTCTTGCCCGACCCGAGGAAACCGGCGACGACGATCACCGGAACCGGCGGCCGAGCCGATCGGGACGCGCTCAGGCCAGACATGCCGGACAGATCACCGCGAGGTCCCGGCCTTCGCGATCGGGATGATTGGCCACATTGTTCGTCGGCGCGCCGCATTCGACGCACTGTCCGAGCACCTCGGCGTGATCGGAGAACTCGGTGCTCATGCGGTTGTCGAAGACGTAGAGCGATCCTCTCCAGAGTCCGTCGTCGCGGTAGCGCTCGCCGTAGCGGACAATGCCGCCGTCGAGCTGGTAGACCTCGCTGAACCCGCGATTGCGCATGACCGTGCTGAGGACCTCGCACCGGACGCCACCGGTGCAGTAGGTGACCACCGGACGATCTTTGAGGTGGTCGTAGGCGCCACTCTCGAGCAGCGGGATGAAGTCGCGGGTGGTCTGCGCCTTGGTGACGACCGCCCCGTCGAACCGGCCGACCTGGGCCTCGATCTCATTGCGGCCGTCGAAGAAGACGACCTCGTCACCGCGTTCGTCGACGAGCTGGTGCACCTCTTCGGGCGACAGCCGGATACCGCCGCCGACCACGCCGTTCTCGTAGACGACGATCTCGTCGGGAACTCCGAACGTCACGATCTCCGGACGCACCTTGACACTCAGGCGCGGGAAATCGTCGCCGGTCCCGTCCGACCATTTGATGTCCGCGTCGGCGAACCCCGGGTACGAACGGGTCGCTCTGACGTAGCGTTTGACCGCGGCGATGTCGCCACCGACGGTGCTGTTGATTCCGTGTCGTGACACGATGATCCTGCCTCGCAACCCGAGCGACTCGCACACCGACAGCTGCCACAACCGAATGGCTTCCGGATCGGGCAGCGGGACGAAGACGTAGAACAGGACGATCTTGGGGGTCGACACAATGCAAGGGTACGGAAATCGATCGCGGCGCCCCGTACCCGTCCCCCGCCGGCGGCCGGCTCATTTCGGCCACGTGATCTGCGCTTCGTTCGCGATCGTGATCACCGCGACAATCGTGACCGTTGCGGGATGTTCGTTACCCACCGACACCACGCCTTCACGAATCGTCATTCCGCCCACCAACGAACTGTCGACCCTCACCGAGCTCGAGTCGGCATCGACAACCACCACCACGGGTGAGGACACGGCACAGAATCTTCCCGATTGGACAATTGGGCGAGTCGTCGCACTCGCTCCCCGGGTCGACAATTCGCGCTTTCATCAGGGATCGGTCACGCCCGATTCACCGATACAGGACTCGTCGGGCTTCCATTTCTCCACACCCGATCGATCAGTCAATTGCTCGACGGGCACCAACGGGAGGTCGTCGCTGGCCTGCCGTATCAACGAGGGTGGCGACTCCGGCCCCACGACGCGACGCTCCCGTCCGTCCACGGAGCCGGCCTCCTGTGACTGGGCACCCGATTACGCAATCCTCAGCTCGGACGGCCCGCAACGCGGTGCCTGCACCAATCGCTATCCGGTTCTCTATCGCTCATCAATAGTCGACTTCGGGTACACGATTTCCATTTCCCGATTCTCCTGCCTCGTCGAGACAGTCGGCTTGTTCTGTCTCGAATCGCGGTCGAAAGCGGGATTCTCGGTGACCGACAGCGGATACCGAACAATCTATGCGGCTGATCGTGCGCCCGAAGATCTGGTGGCACTCTCCCCGGAAGAATCAGACGAATCAGCCCGACGTGCGACGACCATCACGTCCACAACTCGGACATCACGGGCCACCACTCGCCCCGAGACACCCCGACTGCGGCCATCCGACAGCAGTACAGTGCCCACTTCCTAAGAATTCTCGGGTCCCGACTTCCCTGAGTCATTTCGATACTTTATGGTCTAGGCGGGGGTTCTCAGCGACTACTCATAGTTTGGGTCTAAGCTGTGCACCGAAGAATAGATCAAAACGGGGTGGATAAGGTTTAATAGACCCCCACGGCCAAGTTGGTCGCATGACACAAATCGAGGGGAAAGCGTTTCATGGCGAAGAAGGAAATCGTTCAGGTCATCGACGATCTCGACGGCAAGGTTTTGGATCAGTACGAAACCGTTCGGTGGTCACTCGACGGCAAGAATTACGAGTTCGACACTTCGTCGAAGCACGCTCAGCAATTCCGCGATTCGCTCTCGAAGTACCTCGACATCTCGCGCCAGACCGGCCGGGTGGGCAAGCGTACGACGGCCACCACCGCAGCCACCGGCGGCGGGCGCAACAAGGAGACCACCAAGGCCATTCGCGAATGGGCCATTCGCGAGGGCTACGAGCTCAGCGACCGCGGCCGTATCCCGCAGAGCATCATCGAGGCCTTCGAGGCCGCACACTGACCGGTCACGCGTGAGGACTTCCTCGCTCGTCCCGAACCACCGCCCGGCTGCACTCGTGCGCCGGGCGGTAGTCGTCTGTGGGGTGCAGACGTGAGGGCGCTCGAACCACTCGGCGCACCGGTCGACCCGGTGGAGGCGTTGGCCCGTATCTCCTGGCTCCTCGAACAGCGGCGGGAAAGCACTTATCGGGTGGAGGCGTTCCGGCGCGCCGCCCAGGCCGCGGCACGACTCTCCTCCGACGAGCTGCGGGACCGTGCGTCGGGCCGAACCCTCACCACGGTGAAAGGGATCGGCAAGACGACGGCGGCCGTCATCGGACAAGCCGTCGACGGCCGGGTCCCGGAGTATCTCGCCCGGTTGCAGGACGACGATCCGACCCACCCGCCGGAAGGTGCCGACGACCTGGTCGCCGCCGTCGTCGGGGATCTCCACGCGCACACCGAATGGAGTGACGGCGGCTCTCCCATCGACGAGATGGCCTCTGCCGCACAGGCCATGGGTCACGAGTGGCTGGCCATCACCGATCACTCACCTCGACTGACGGTCGCCAACGGGTTGAGCGCCGAACGGCTGGCCGCCCAGATCGAGGCGATCGATGAGTGGAACAGCAGGCAGGCGAACGGTTTTCGTCTCTTTCGCGGCATCGAGATCGATATTCTCGACGACGGCGCACTCGATCAATCGGACGAGATGATCGAGCGTCTCGACATCGTGACCGCCTCCGTGCACTCTCACCTGCGGATGGACCACGACGCGATGACGGCCCGTCTGGTCGCCGCGGTCTCCGACCCGCGCGTCCACGTCCTCGGGCACTGCACCGGCCGCCGAGTGCTCAGCGGGCGCGGCCACCGGCCCCCGTCGACCTTCGACGCCTGTGCAGTGTTCGAGGCGTGCGCGGCGAATGACACGATCGTGGAGATCAATTCGCGTCCCGAGCGCGTGGACCCGCCCGACGAACTGATCGAGATCGCTCTCGAGGCCGGCTGTCTGTTCGCGATCGACTCCGATGCTCACGCACCCGGGCAGCTCGAGTTCAAGGTCCTGGGTGCGCGTCGCGCCGTCGAGCACGGCATCGAACCGGACCGGATCGTCACGACGTGGTCGTCGGATCGCTTGCTGGAGTGGACTTCCCGATGAGCCGGGCAGCGAGGGGAAACAGCAGTACCGTCGTCGCGCCGGCAGCCACCAGGGTGGAGGCGAGGGCTGCGGAGATGAGCTCCGAGGACACCGCGACCTCGGTGACCGCCACGATGATCGGCAGTCCGGTCGCGGCGAACAGAGCCAGCTGACCGCGCTCGCGCGGGTTGTTCAGGAAGTGCTCGTCGTCGAGGTAACGAGCGCTGAACCAGACCGGGACGCCGCGGGCGATCGCGATGGCCAGCACCAGGACCACCCAGGTGCCGGGCTTCGACGCGACCGCGGACACGTCGATGTTCATACCCGAGGTGACGAAGAAGATCGGGATGAGGACCCCGAACCCGATGACCTCCAAGGATTTGCCGACATGCGGATGCTCGGGTCCGATGAGTCGGCGGAGGATCAGTCCCGCGGCGAACGCACCGAGCACGACGTCGAGGTCGAAGACCGCGGCCACCGTCATGAGGGACACGAGCAGCAGGACCACGACGCGCACCGGCAGCTGCACGGTTCCACCGGCCATCTCACCGATGGCCCGTCCGATCCCGGGGACGCGCGCAAGGATGCGTTGTGGGGCAGCCGCGATCAGCAACGCGGCCAACACGAAGAGCACCAGCACGATCACCGCTCCTCCGAAGCTCCGGCTGGTCAGCAACAGCGACATCGCGAGCACCGGTCCGAGCTCGCCGACCGCGCCGTGCGCCATCACCGCACGCCCGAGCCGGGTGTTGTCGAGGCCCGCCTGCTTGAGTATCGGCAGCAGGGTGCCGAGCGCGGTCGAGGTGAGGGTGATCGCGATCGCGATGTGGGCGGTGAAGCCGGCCTCGCCCAGCCCCAGCGCAAGGGTCGTGGCGACCAGTGCCACCGATCCCCAGGCGATGAGCAGACTCACCGCCCAGGACAGCTGCGCGACGCGACCGGTTCTGCCGCTCAACAGCTTCGGGTCGAGTTCATAGCCGGCGAGAAGGAACAGCATGCCCAGACCGAGCTGGCTGAGCATGTCGATGCCCGTGCGATCGGCCCAGTCGAGCGCGTGCGGTCCGATGACGATGCCGAAGACCAGCAGCAACACGGCATCGGGAACGTACCCGCGGGACAGCCTCGACAGCAGCGGGCACACCGCGGCGATGAGGACGATCCAGAACAGCGACACGATCACCGAGGTGTCGGTGGACGCGGACTCGGCGAGAATCATGCAGAACATCCTGGCACGGCGCCACTCTCGTCACGCGAGAGCGTCGCGTTCCCCGACCACACGGAGGCCGTGGCGAACCGGTCAGGTACGGCGGATGATGACCGAGGTCATGCCGGACGCCGATCCGATCAACTCGATGACCGCTCCCCCGGGCCGCGTCGGGGCTCCGGCCTTGTCCTTGACCTTCGACCAACCGGACAGGTGGAGGTCGCGGTGACGGACCTCGTGTTCGGGCCCGAGCTTCAGTTTCACCGTCGACGCCGAGACCTGCAGTTGCACCGAGGTCGACGGTCCGGTGAACCGCGCCGCGGTGAAGTCCAGGTCGACGGTACCCACTGACGCTGTCGCGAGGATCGAGGACGGCACCTCCCACACGCCCTTGCGTCGGACCTCGCTCCAGTCCGCGTCGAGGTGGAGCGGTTCGGCGGCGGGGCCGGTCGGTGCGGCAGCGGGTGGTCCGGGGAACAGCTTGGCGGCACTGGGGAGATCCTCGAGCACCGTGCGGAGTTCGCGGCGGGTCTTCGCCGTGTACACCAGTCCGGCGCGGTCCTCGAACTCGACGATCTCCAGATATCCCGCTGCGAAGGCATCGTTCAGCAGCGCGATCGCGCGCTCACGCTCGGGGTTCCCGACCCGTAGATCATCATCGGATAGGCGGTCGACCATGTACCCCACCCTAGGCACCGGGCCACGGCGGCTCTAGTCACGAGGGATCAGCGGCGCGTGATCAGGTGCCATCAGCGCCCCGATCCGCGAGAAGATCGGGTTGCCACCGTTCTCGTAGGAACCGTCGGGTCCGAAGGCCGCCGCTTCATAGGTCACCGCGACGGCGATCGAGACCTTCTGGTCGGGAAGGTAGCCGACCACGGCGGCATAGCCGTTGAACAGCGGGTTCTGGACGAGCCAGTCCCCGGTCAGGACCACACCCATCCCGTAGGTGTAGCGCTCGTTCATCGCCACGCACGTCGCGCATCCGGGCAACGGCCGGGCGATCCCGCGGAGCCTCGTCGACGTCATCGTCTCGTAGGACTCCTTCGAGAGCGTCTCACCGGCGAAGAGCTTGCGTCCGGTGGCCTCGACGTCGTAGATGTTCGACGTCTGGATGGCCCCGTGGGTGATGCTCCACGACGGATTCCAGCCGGTGGTCTCCTCGTAGAACGGCGCTTCCGAAGGCAGTTTCAGGATTCCGCGTCGCTCGGAGGAGTACGCGTGCAGGGCCGGATCGGGGATCGCCGCGGTCAGGTTCGACACGGTGTTACTCAGACCCAGTGGCTCCGAGATCCGTTCGCGGAGCAGATCTTCGACGGGCTTACCGGTGATCTTCTGCAACGCCAGACCGAGGACCACATAGTTGGTGTGGGCGTAGTTCCAGTTGGTGCCGGGCTTGTACAGCAGCGACTTTTCCATTGCGTACGAGAGCATCTCGCCGGTCGTCCACGCCTTGAACGGATTGTTGAGTTCTTCCGTCTCGAACGCGTCGTTGCCGAGAACGTAGTCCTGGTATCCGGAGGTCATGGTCGCCAACTGGCCGAGCGTCACCTCGTCGGCGTGCGGAATCTCCGGGACCCACCTGCCGATGGTGTCATCGAGGGCCACCACCCCCTCGTCGACGAGCTGCAGGAGAACCGCGGCGACGTACGCGATGGCGACGGAGCCGTTGCGGAAGTGCATGTCGGGGGTGGCCGGGATACCGGTCTGGGATTCGCCGAACGCCTTGGTGATCACCTCGTCGCCGTCCTGCGTCACGCGAACGATCACTGCCTTGAGATGCTTCGACGTCATCACGTCTTCGACGATCTGCTCGATCTCGGCAGCCTTCCCGGGGTCCGAGGAGGTGGCCGAGCTCGGCGAATCCGAGGACGAACCGGATGTTCCGCAGGCCGCGAGGGCGGCGACCATCAGTATTGCCACGATCCCCGACCAGCGCTTCGCCATACGGTCAGCATCTGTGACCGACAGCCACCGCATACCCGGATTCGACGGGTATGGCACATATCCGACGAAAGCTAGGTGCGGGCGGCTCGACCGTCGGAATCTCCGTAACGCTCCCTCATCTCCGGGCCCGCCGCGGGCCCGGCCGTGTAGACGAACCCGGCCCCGTCGACACGCTCACCGGTGTCGGCGTCGACGACCACCGGTTCGACCTCACGGCGCGTCTGTTCGTCGACGAGGATCATCGACCGTTCGTCGGGCGCCAACTGCGCATTGCGCCAGGCCGCCATCACGACGAGCACCGGACGCAACGAGCGGCCGAGTTCGGTGAGCACGTACTCGTGTCGAACAGGATTCTCCTGATATCGGCGCCGTTCCAGGATGCCGCCCTCGACAAGGGTTTTCAGTCTGCTGGTCAGCATGCTCGACGACAGTCCGATGTTCGCCCGGAACTCGTCGAACCTCGAGTAGCCGTCGAAGCAGTCGTGCAGGATCAGCACCGTCCACCATTCCCCGACGATCCCCAACGTCGTCGACAACGGACATTCTCGATCCTCGAGCCTGATCTTGGTGGCCATCGGGTTCCTCTCGTCACCAGTTGGTGCTAATTTAGCAGTGACTTGTTACTTCTGTCGTAGCACCAACCCCTGGGAGATCCTCGTGACGAACACCTCGATTGCGGACTGTCCGGACGCGGTCCGCGCCTTCATGCGGCTGACGACCTGCAACGACCGAACCGCAGCCACCGCATTGTTCACCGAGGACGCCGCGGTCACCGATGATGGCCGCGACCACGTCGGCATCGCGTCGATCCGCGACTGGCTCGATCGCGAGGCGAGTGAGTACACCTACACCACGACCGTGGTGGGCGCATCGAGCTCGCCGACCGACGGAGCCGTGGTGACCACTCGGCTCGAGGGCGACTTCCCCGGCGGCGTGGTCGATCTCGACTACCGGTTCGGCCTCGACGAGCAGGGACGACTCCGCCGCCTGGTCATCGAACCCACGGGCACCTGATCCACCCCGGCGGAGCCTGCGCCGTGGCCGGATCACAGCCCACGCGGGAACGCGTGGCGTAGCGTCGCCGGTGACCCGACCAGCGCGACCCGAGGCGGCGACCATGACCACTGCCCCACCGACGATGCCGGCCGCGTTCATCGGACACGGCAATCCGATGAACGCGTTGGAGCGCAACCGGTACACCGAGGCGTGGCGAGCGCTGGGGCAGGCGGTTCCGAAGCCGCGGGCGATCCTGGTGATCTCGGCGCACTGGTACACCAATGCGACGGCGGTCACGGCGATGCCCCGCCCGCGCACCATCCACGATTTCTACGGGTTTCCGCAGGACCTCTTCGACGTCGAGTACCCCGCTCCCGGCGACCCCGAGGTCGCCGAGATGGTTTCCGACGTCGTCAAACCCACGTGGTGCGGCCACGATCTGGACAGCTGGGGCATCGATCACGGCACCTGGTCGGTGCTCGTCCACACGTTCCCCGACGCCTCGATCCCGGTTCTGCAGTTGTCGCTCAACGCCTTCAAGGACTTCGAGCATCACTACGAGCTGGGCCGCAAACTCGCGCCGCTTCGCGAGCAGGGCGTGCTCATCATCGGCAGCGGCAACATCGTCCACAATCTGCACGCGATCGATTTCGCCAGGGCCGACACCGGTTACGACTGGGCCCATCGGTTCGACGACGCCGCCCGTGAAGTACTGCAGGACAACCCCTCTGACGTCTTGAGCCTCGACGGCCATCCCGACTTCGACAACTCGGTGCCGACACCGGATCACTACTTGCCGCTTCTCTACATCGCTGGTCTCGCACAGGAATCGCCGCTCGATCTGCTCGTCGACGGCCACGCGGCCGGTTCGATCTCGATGGCCGCCTACACGCACGGCCTGGACGTGAAGACGGGAACGTTCGGCGACACGCCGGCCGCCGAACTGCCCGACGGGTTCCCGTCCCTGGACTCGAACATCTGACGCGTCAGGACTTCAGGAACTCGTCGATCTGGTTGATCGCGCTGGTAGCACCTTCGACGACGCCCATGTCGAGCACCTTTTGGAGCGCTTCGGCGGAGTCGTAGGTGCTGATGTAGGTGGCGACGGTCTTGCCGTCCTTCTCCACGAACGCGTACGAGTTACGCGACTCGGGCATGTCGGTGAGCGGGTTGAGGTCCGCGTCGGCGAACCCATCGAGAAACGTGAAACCGTGTGGCTCGTCGACTGATTCGACCTTCCAGTAACCGCCGAACTTCTCACCTTCGGGACTGGTCATGTAGTAGGTGACCTTGCCGCCCGGCTTGAACTCATGGTCGACGAAGGTCGCGGGATAGGTCGGTGGGCCCCAGATCTTCTCGAGTTGACGCGGATCGGCGTAGATCTGCCAGACGCGTTCGACGGGGGCGGCGAACTCGGCGTTGATGGTGATCGTGCGGGCGTCGAGGTCCGGGGTCACATCGATGACAGGCATTGGTCATTCCTCCGATGGTGTTGCAGTTGTTGGTGTTTCGAGCGAGAGCAGGTCGTCGATGCGCGCGATACGGCCGCGCCACACCTGTTCGAGTTCGGAGAGCATGGAGGCCACCGAACGCACCGCGGCGACATCGCCACTGGCCAGTTGCTCGCGCCCCTGACGACGCTTCGTCAGCAAGCCCGCCTTCTCCAGCACGGCGACATGCTTCTGCACTGCCGCGAAGCTCATGTCGTATTTCGCGGCGAGTACCGAGACCGAGTGTTCACCGGCGAGCACGCGTCGCAGGATGTCGCGACGGGTGCGATCGGACAGCGCGTGGAACAGGGCGTCGGCCCTGTCCTCCTCGTCTGGCGATGTGCCAGTGGTTCCGGCCACACCTCCAACATACAACCAAACGGTTGTATGTCAACCCCTACGCCAGTACTCGTCATGCGTCACCGCGGCACCGCCAGACTTCAGCCCGACATACAGACTTCATCCGAAGTCTGTGCCCCGAGTTGAGGTCGACCGGTCTACGCCACCCTCGGCGAGGACCAGGCCCAACGCGTCACTGCTCGGTGACGCGACCACGCTCGACGTGCCAATGCCGGTCGACGCGGACGTTCGACAGCATCCGCCGGTCGTGGGTGACCAGCAGCAGTGCACCGTCGTAGGAGTCGAGCGCCGACTCGAGTTGCTCGATCGCCGGGAGATCGAGATGGTTGGTCGGCTCGTCGAGCACCAGCACGTTGACGCCTCGAGCCTGCAGCAACGCCAGCCCGGCCCGGGTGCGCTCCCCCGGCGACAGCTCGCCGACCGCCCGATCGACATGGTCGGCGCGCAGGCCGAACTTGGCCAGCAGCGTCCGAACGTCGGCCATGGTGTGGTCGGGTACGAGTTCGGCGAAGCGGTCGGCCAGCGGCGTCGTACCGGTGAACTGCCCACGCGCCTGGTCGATCTCACCGATCGCGACGTTGGCACCGAGTTGCGCGGAGCCCGAATCGGGTTCGAGGTGGCCGAGGAGGAGCCGGAGCAGCGTCGACTTGCCGGCGCCGTTGGGCCCGGTGATCCCGATGCGCTCCCCGGCGTTCACCTGAATCGAGACCGGCCCCATCACGAAATCGCCTTGGCGCACAACGGCGTTGTTCAACGTCGACACGACAGAGCTCGATCGCGGCGCCGAGCCGATGGTGAACTCGAGGACCCATTCCTTGCGCGGTTCGGCGACCTCGTCCAGGCGCGCGATCCGGCTCTCCATCTGCCGGACCTTCTGCGCCTGTTTCTCACTGGATTCGGTCGCGGCACGGCGTCGGATCTTGTCGTTGTCGGGCGCTTTGCGCATCGCGTTGCGGACCCCCTGGCTCGACCATTCCCGTTGCGTGCGCGCCCGCGCCACCAGATCGGCCTTCTTCGCGGCGAACTCCTCGTACTCCTCGCGCTTGTGTCGTCGCGCCACCTCGCGTTCCTCGAGGTAGCTCTCGTACCCGCCGCCGTACACGGTGTTGGTGTGCTGGGCCGAGTCGAGTTCGAGGACCCGGGTCACCTTGCGCGCGAGGAACTCTCGGTCATGACTGACCAGCACGACGCCGCCGCGGAGGCCTGCGACGACCTCCTCCAGGCGAGCGATGCCGTCGAGGTCGAGGTCGTTGGTCGGCTCGTCGAGCAACACGACGTCGAAGCGGGAGCACAACAATGCCGCCAGTCCCACCCGGGCCGCCTGGCCGCCGGACAGCGCGGTCATGGGGGTGGTGTCCGGGTCGATGAGATCGGTGGCGAGGCCGAGGTCGGCGAGCACCGCCGGCAGTCGTTCGTCGAGGTCGGCGGCACCGGTGGTGAGCCAGTGGTCGAGCGCCGCGGCATAGACGTCGGCGGCATCGTCCGGGGCCGAGTCGTCGGCGAGTGCCGCGGCGGCAGCGTCCATCGCCTGCGTGGCGGCCGTGCATCCGGTGCGACGCCCGACGTACTCGCGGACGGTCTCACCCGGAATCCGCTCGTGTTCCTGCGGAAGCCAGCCGACGAAAGCGTCCGACGGTGCCCGCGACACCGATCCCGCCAGCGGCGCGAGGTCGCCGGCCAGGACGCGCAGCAGCGTCGTCTTGCCCGCCCCGTTCGCTCCGACCACCCCGACCACATCGCCGGGAGCGACGGTGAGGTCGAGGTGATCGAACAGGACGCGGTGGGCGTATCCGCCCGCGACATCCTTGGCGACGAGAGTTGCGGTCATCGGTCAATGGTCGCACCACCGATGACCTCGGCCGTGCCCGGTCAGCCCCGGGGCTCCCCCGGACCCGGAGCGGGGGCCGGCTCGTCGGGCGCCCTGCCCAGCGCGAACTTTCCGTTCCGGAACATCAGCGGATACAGGATGCCGCCGATGAGGCCGCCCAGCAACGGGGCAAGCCAGAACAACCACAGCTGGCCGGGGGCACCGTTCCCGTTGAAGAACGCGACCGCCGTCGAACGTGCCGGGTTCACCGAGGTGTTGCTGATCGGGATCGAGACGAGGTGGATCAGCGTCAGCGTCAGACCGATGGCCAGCGGGCCGAATCCCGCTGGAGCCCGGTCGTCGGTGGCGCCGAGTACGACGAGCAGGAAGAACGCGGTGAGGACCACCTCGGCGATCAGGACGGCGAGCAGGGTGTAGTTGTTCGGCGAGTGGTCGCCGTAACCGTTGGCCGCCATGTTTCCGGTCGCCTCGAATCCGGGCTTCCCGCTGGCGATGACGTACAACAGGGTGCCGGCGAGCAGGCCGCCGGCGACCTGCGCGACCCAGTAGCCTGGGAGATCCTTGACCGGTAGGCGGCCGCCGACCACCGCACCGAGCGTGATTGCCGGGTTGAAGTGCGCGCCCGACACATGCCCGACGGCGTAGGCCATCGTGACGACCGTCAATCCGAACGCCAGCGCGACGCCGAGCAACCCGATGCCCAGCTGGATGAGGGTGTCTCTGTCATCGCCGGCGCTCGCGACGTACTTGGCAGCGAAGATCGCGCTGCCGCAACCGCCGAAGACCAACCAGAAGGTGCCGAACAACTCGGCGAGCAACCGGCGTGGAGTACTTGCTGTCATGAGACCGTGTCTCCTTCGCCCGGCTCGTCGACTACAGGCACGGCAGCGCCGAGCCGGTCCCAACCACCGCCTACCGAGTGGAGCGCAGTGGCCCCTGCGGTGTCTGCGGGTTCACCGATCTCATGCCAAGAATTGACCTTCCGCGTCCCTCAGTTCGAGGACCGCCCGCGGCCACGGGTCGACATCCTCATTCGACTGCATGAAATACGGCATGCGTCGCGCGGTGGCAACGGTCGGGATCGACACGGTCACGCCGCAGCCCGGAACCAGCATTGACCTGCAGCGACAATCCAGGCATCACTCACGATTCGTTTTTCTCGGACACCGCCGAGGGCGTCAGTGTGCGCGGTACTCTCCCCGAGTCGACGACCGCCGCGAGCCGTGGGTCGTGTTCCGCTGAGAGAAGGAGCCAATCGTGGGCAGTCCCTACGATCCGAACGAGCCCACCCGGCTCGGCCCGCAGGGTGGACAACCCGGGCCCGGCCAGCAGCCGTATGGCCAGCAACCCCCCGGCCAGCAGCCGTATGGCCAGCAGCCCTATGCGCAGCAGCAACCCTACGGCCAGTTCGGGCAACAGCCCTATGGGCAGCAACAACCGTACGGTCAGCAGCCCTATGGTCAGCAACCCTACGGTCAGCAACCGCCTCCGCCCCCGTCGTCCGGCGGTGGCAAGAAGTGGTGGTTCATCGGCGGTGGCGGACTCCTGCTCGTGCTCATCGTCGTCGTGGCCGTCGTCCTGGCGTTCACGCTGGGTGGCGGTGACAACAGCTCCGACGAGCCGAAGGTGCCGACCGCGTCGGCTGTCGCCATGCTGCTGCCGGAGTCCGAATTCCCGGACATCACCGGCGAATTCACGCTGGAGACCGAGCAGTCCGACGACGACGGCACCACCGTCGACAACGAGAAGTGCGCGCAACTGGTGAACACCCCGGACACCAGCGCCGACTTCGCGCAGCGAGAACTCTCCGAGACCGTCGACGGCGGCGAGGTGTTCTTCGGCCTCGACCAGTACAGCGCCGACGTGACCAAGCCTGCCGGTGGTGGCTACGACGACTTCGACGACATCCTCTCCGCCTGCGAGACCTTCACGCTGAACCTCGAAGAGGACGGCGAGACCATCCCCGTGGCAATGAAACTCGACGAGCAGACCCTGCCCATCAGCGGCGACTACAAGGCCGTCCGGATGACCGGTCAGTTCTCCATCTCCGACATCGAGGTCCACATGGTGGGCACGCTGGTCGTCGGCGAGGAGCGCGGCGTCTCGTTCTCGGTGTCCCACAACACCTTCAGTGACAGCGCACCGTCGGTCAGCTCCGAGGTGACCAGCAACCTCGCCGAGATGTACACCGCGCAGCGTCAGCAGATCGCCGACGCCGCGTAGCTCGACGCTCAGAGCCGCCATCTCCGCGCGGGAACGCCAGGTGCAGCCCGGCGGTTCGACCGCGGAGGTGGCGGTTGTGCTGTGCCGTCCGAATTCCGCAGGGTTGAGACCTCCACCGACCGGGTACCAACTCACGGCATTGCGTACCGCGAGAGGAAGAGGTGGATGTGGTCGGCACGGACGCTTTCGACAAGATGGTCGAAGTCATCGACTACCCGGTGTTCGTGATCACGACCGTCACCGAAGGTCGACGCTCGGGATGTCTCGTGGGGTTCGCCACCCAGACGAGCATCGACCCACGACGCTTCCTGATCGGGATCTCCCAGGCCAATCACACGCACGGTGTCGCGACGGCCGCCGAGTATCTCGCGGTGCACCTGATACCGAGCGATCACCGGGAACTCGCGGAACTGTTCGGGGGACAGACCGGCGACGAGATCGACAAGTTCGAGCGCTGCCGATGGTCGGCGGGACCGCACGGGTTGCCGATCCTCGAGGACTCGGAGATGTGGTTCGGCGCACGCATTCTCGACCGCATCGATGTCGGCGACCACACGGCGCACATCGTCGAACCGGTCGATGGCGCGATACTCGTCGACGATCCCGAGCGGGATTCGTGGGTCAGCTTCGCCGACACCCGCCACATCGAGCCGGGACACGACGCATGAGCGACCAGACCGACGTGCAGAACGGCACCGGCTTCGACGCCCCGGCCTTCGCCGAACGTCTCTACGCCGACTTCCCCGAGGGACTCCGCACCAACATGGTCATGAGCATCGACGGCTCGGTCAGTTTCCGCGGCCGTGTCGGCCCGCTGTCCTCGCCGGCCGACCGCGCCCTCTTCCACGCTCTCCGCGCGTTGTCCGATGTCGTGCTCGTCGGAGCCGCCACCGCACGCGTCGAGAAGTACGGTCCCCCTACCCTGTCCGACGAACTGACCGAGTTACGCTCGCGCAACCGGTGGCCAGGGGCGTCGGACATCCCGCGCCTGGCGATCGTCACGCTGACCTGCACACTGCCCGAGCGGTCGCTCGACGTTCCGCCCGAACATCGTCCGATCGTCATCACCTCGGCACAGGCCGACACCTCCGCGGTGCGGGGTCGAGCGGAGATCATCGCGCTCGGTGACGACAGCATCGATCTGACCGCCGCGATCGCCGAACTGCGCGCCCGAGGCTTGCGACGCATCAATTGCGAAGGTGGCCCGAGCCTGCTCGACAAGCTGTCCGAAGCCGACCTGGTCGACGAGTTCTGCGTGACGATGGCACCCCAGGTGACCGCCGAAGGCAACCCGGTGACCGACCCCGCCGCCGCTGTGCGCAGCCCGCTCGACACCCCTCGTCGATTCCGACTCAAGCACGCCGTCCCGCACGGCGACGACGTCTTCCTGCGCTACGTGCGGTGACTTCGGCGGACCCGTGCAGTTTCCCGGCGGTTCCACCGGGTACCCGCGGCCATGACCACATCCAGCGAGACCCGCCGGTTCGACGTCGTCGTCGTAGGCGGCGGCAACGCCGGCATCAGTGCCGCAGCACGCCTGATCCGGCGCGGCGCCCCCGACGTCGCGATCATCGAGCCCCAAGCCGTCCACACCTACCGGCCGTTGCTGTCCTATGTCGGTGGCGGACAGGCGACCCTCCGCGACGCCGAGCGCACCCAGCGTTCGGTGACCCCGGAATCTGCGACCTGGCTGCGGGATTCGGTGACGTCGGTCGATGCCGTCCGACGGACGCTCCGGTGTGCGTCGGGAATCGTCGTGGAGTACCGAGACCTGGTCCTGGGGGTCGGTCTCGTACCCGACTCGGACGCGATGCCCGGCATCGGTGAGACGATCGACGACCCGTCGGTGACCAGCAACTACCTCGATCGAGCGGCGAAGACCTGGGAGCTGGTGACATCGATGCCGCGCGGTGGTCGAGCGGTGTTCACGGTGCCGCGATCCCCGGTCAGCTGCACCGGCACCACCCTCAAGCCGCTGTTCCTCGCCGCCGCGCACTGGGAACGTACCGGAATCCTCCCGACGCTCGACATCACCCTGGTCGTGGACCGCCCGGCTCTGCTCGGCGTCGACAACCTCGACGCCCGCCTGTTCGCCCGTCTCGACGAGCTCGGAATCCGTGTCCTCCTGGATACCGGGGTGCAGTTACATCCCGGCGGCAGGCGGGTCACTGCGACGTCGGCTCACCACACCGAGGAGCTGGAGTTCGACATGCTGCATGTGGTGCCGCCCTTCCGCGGCCCGTCGATGATCGAGGAGTCGGGACTCGCCGGGGACCAGGAGCACGGACTCATCGACATTGATCCGCACACCCTCCGTCATCGCACCCATCCTGAGGTCTGGGCGATCGGCGACGGTGCCGCCATCGCCACCGATCCGTCCGGAGGCGGACTCCGTCGGCAGGTCGAGATCCTGACCGACAACGTTCTCGCCGCACGTGACGGCGGGACCATGCGCGATTACGACGGATACACCGTCGCCCCGATCACGACCGCGTCGCATCGCCTCATCGCGGCAGAATTCGACCGGGACGGAAACGTGGCCTCGTCGCTGCCGTCCTTCGTCGATCCCCTGAAGCCACGTCGCAGCGCCTGGGCGTTCGACCGTTACGTGCTTCCCCGCCTGTACTGGAATCTGATTCTGCGAGGACGTGTCTGACGCGAGCTCGGCGGACCCACCAACGGCCACCGCTAGGATTCTCGTCCATGAGCAAGTCGAAGAAGAGCTGGAAAGAGCTGTCCCCCACCGCGAAGGTCGCCATCGTGGCCGTCGCTGCAGTCGATGCCGGAACCCGCGTGTGGGCCCTGCGGGATCTGGCCGGACGGCGGCCCGAGGAGATCAACGGCCCCAAGCGTGCCTGGATGATCGGCCTGTCGTTCGGTTCGACCGCCGGGATCGCGCCGGCGATCTACCTGCTGTGGGGCCGCAAGCGCCGAGGCTGAGGCCACCGGGAGCGACCGCCCCCGGTCAGGGCACCACCCGGTATCGCAGCATCATGTCGTGATCCTCGTGGTCGAGGATGTGACAGTGCCAGACGTACCCCTGGAGATCCTTGGTGACCATGCCGTGCGCAGGCGTCGCACCGACGTGGTTGTGGTGCGACGCCGGTGCCGGCCGGGCCGCCGCCTCACCGGATGACGGGCGTGTCCAGGACTTCGTCGGATCGGACGAGAAGATCGCGTCGGGGTCGAACCCCAGTTCATCGGCCGTCGGAAAGCGCACGACGATCGAGGTCACGTGCCCGTCGGTGGCGTGCACGGTGTCCTTCCAACCCGCTTCCCAGGCGGCCGGCCCCCGCATCGGTCCGGCGTAGAAGCGGCTCGGATCCGGCGCCCAGCGGGTACCGATCGGCGGCTGCGGGTTCGCCGCCTGGTACTCGACGGTGCGCAGGGGCCGTCGTCCGAGGATGCGGAACATGACCAGGTGCAGGTGGACCGGATGCGGGTCCGGGGTGATGTTGATGATGTCCCAGCGTTCGGTGGTGCCCGCCCGCGGCTTCTCTATCTGGGGGTCGGAGTAGCGCAGGTTGTTCAACGACATGATGGCCGGTGCGACACGCAGTTCATAGGGCTGGGAGACGCTGACCTTCCGGACGCGCTGCGGGGTGGCGATCGGCGGGATTCGGGCGGGGCGTCCCCGACCGCCCCTCAGCGTCGTCGGGACGCCCCGGCGTTCGCCGCGTGCTGCGCCGGCGATGAAACGGCAGAACCGCGTCATCGCCACCTCGCCGAGCATCGCCGCCTGGAACGGCGGTACCAGATCGTTGCACAGATCCACGGTCTCCCCGGGCGCCAATGAGCTGAAATCGACCAGGAGATCGAAGCGCTCGCCGGGCGCCGCCTGGAACGATCGGGTGGGGACCGGCGCGTTGAGCAGGCCGCCTTCGTTGCCGATGACCCAGAAGCGCATGCGGTTGGAGAAGAAGAGATTCCACACCGAGAACGACGCCCCGTTGATCAGCCGGAAACGGTACAGCCCGCGGGCCACCGTCGTTTTCGGCCACACCTTGCCGTTGACCAGGCCGCGGTCGCCGACCGCTCCTCCCTCCCACATCCCCTGGGGGACCACGGGCGTCGAGCGCAGTGACTGATGCCCGTCGGCGCGGAAGATCTTCTCCTGCAAGATGAGTGGGATCTCGTACTCACCGGACGGAAGACCCAGCGGGTTCTGGGGCGTACCCGTGTCGTGGTCGTCGCGCAGGAAGTACATCCCGGCGAGTCCGGCGTAGACGTTGGCGCGCGTGATCGCCATCGCATGGTCGTGATACCAGAGGTGGCCGGCCTCTTGACGATTGGGGAACTCGAACAGCGCCGTGCCGTGATGCGGCAGCATCAGCCGTTCGGGGTTGCCGTCGAACTGGGGTGGGGTGACGCCGCCATGGAGATGCATCGAGGTGACCGGCTCATCGCGATACCGTTCGGAGACACCGTGCAGTGACGTGTCCAGATCCGCTGCGAAGACGTGCTTTCCGAGTTCACTGCGATAGTGCACGGTGGTCTGCTCGCCGACATGCGCCTCGATGGTCGGCCCCAGGTACGACTCGTCGTTGTAGGCCATCGTCGGCACCTTCGGCTGGTCGCGATGGAACCGGTTGCTGGTGGTACGGGCGATGATCTCGATCGGCTGCGACGGCGACGAGGTGATCGTGCGCGGCACGGGAAGGTCGTCGACGTACGGAGCCATCTCCGGTGAATGGAAGATGGTCGGCAGCTTGATGGGCGGCAGCTTCGCGGCCGGCAGCGGATCCCCGACTGCCGGCGGGGCGCCGAGACGGCCCGCCGTCGCAGCCGACGCGGCCGCGGCGGTTGTCCCCCACAGAAATTGCCGACGATTGATCCTCTGCCCCACGCGATCCCCTTACCCCGGACGACTCGAAATCGATGAACCATACCACCGGTATGGTTCTGCCGACACAGCTCGGTGCAACCCTCGAATGCCGGGTCGTCGCTGGTCGTCGTGGTGTACTCGGTCACGAGCGTCGTCCGCGCCGACCGGAGAGGATCGCCCAGAAGATGCCCGAGTCCCGTCGGAGCTCACGCCTGCGCGCCACCGACTGGGTAGACGCCGCACTCGTGCTCCTCACCGCCGAAGACGGAGGTGAACACGGGGTCACGATCTCCCGCTTGTGCAGGACGCTGGGAGTCACCAAGGGCAGCTTCTACTGGCACTTCAGAGACCTCGACGCCCTGTGGGAAGCGATGGCCGTGCGCTGGCAGAAGGAGAACCGTCGACGCATCACCGACGTGGACGAGCTCTCCGAGATGCCGCCCGACGGCCGCCTGATCGCTTTGTCGACGATGCTGATCGGCAAGGATCATCTGACGGTGGAACGCGCCATCCGTAGCCGGGCGCGCAGCAACGCCAACATCGCCGACACGGTGCGCAACATCGACACGGAGATCTTCCAGGCAGTCGAGGCCATCCTGGGCGAGTTCGCGATGGGCCCGGGACAGGCCCGCCTGTTGTCCGGTGTCCTGGTGTACGCCGGGATCGGCTACATCCACGGGCATGAAGGCCTACCGACCATCTCCCCGGACGACATACAGCGCGCGATACCCGGGTTGTTGTCCTTGACCGTGGCCCAACCTTTTGCCGATCCGGAACCGCCTGCGTCGGACAGTCCCTGACGCTGCGACTCACCCTGTAGTAGAACTGCTGCCTCAGATCACAAGCGCTAGTTCGCGTATGCATCCTCACATCAGTTCAGGAAGTACACACTCGGTCAGCGGCGCGAGATCCGAGGGCAACACCGAGCCGTCGAGCGGCAGCCAGCGCAATTCGGCGATCTCGGCCGCGGGACTCAAGGCGCCCGCATCCCGATCCAGCGGCGTCGAGCAGACGAAGACCGCCGCCTCGACGTCGAATCCGTCCTCGTTGGCGGCGACGGCCCGATAGTCGCCGCGCGGCTGCAGCTGGGAGGGGTCGAGCTCGAGCTGGAGTTCCTCCCGGCACTCCCGGATCGCGGTCTGTAGCGCACTCTCGCCGGGTTCGGGCTTGCCCCCGGGGAACATGAATCGGGTGGTGCCGCGCTTACGCACGGTCACGACTGCGCCGGTGGAATCCCGAAGGACCACCGCACTCACCCGGATGACTGCTGACTCGACCACCCAGCCACTGTAGAGCCCGCGCCCGACCGGGGGCTGACCAGCGGTCGCGTCCGAGTCCCCGGACCGATCCAGACGTCGGCGTAGGCTCGAATCAACAGCGAAAATCATTGAAACGGTGGACTTTCGGAGAGTCGCGTCGAGGAGGTGACCCCGGTGGCATGGACCGGTGACCCGATCTGGCTGGCCGACGTGTTGCGTGCCGAGGGCCTGAAGGTGATCGAACACGCCGGCTGGCGCGGCCGCGGGCACGGGGACTTCCGCGACCTGCGCGGCGTGATGTGCCACCACACCGCAGGCGGCGGCCCTGACGACTGGCGGGTCGTGCAGAGCGGGAGGCCTGGCCTGCCGGGGCCTCTCGCGCAACTCGTCCTCGAGCGCGACGGCACGTTCCGGGTGATCGCCGTCGGGGTGGCGTGGCATGCGGGGGCCGGTTCCCATCCGGGCTGGCCGACCGACAACGCGAACTGGCATGTCATCGGGATCGAGGGCGTGAACAACGGCGTGGGTCAGGCCTGGCCGGCGGCGCAGATGGATGCCTACCGGCGTGGCTGTGCGGCGATCCTACGTCGGATCGGCCGACCCGCGTCGGATTGCGTCGGTCACAAGGAGTGGTCGTCGGAGGGCAAGATCGACCCGAACTTCGACATGGTGTCGTTCCGGGCCGAGGTCGCCCGCCTCATCACCGGCGGCCCACCGGTACCCGTGGAGAACGAGATCGACGCCGAAGCCGTCGTTGCCCGTGCCTGGATCGGCGCCCGGCTCACACATGGGGAGCTCCCGACCGCGGACGGCATCGGACGGTTCGCCCGGTTCGCCAACGGTTCCATCTACTGGCATCCCGATGTGCGGAACGGCGAGGCTACGGCCGTTCCGGCGCACCTGATGGAGACCCACGCGCAGTACGGCTACGAGACCGGATTCCTCGGCTACCCGACGCTGCGCCACACCGTCGTGCCCGGCGTCGGCGACATCCAGGCATTCGAAGGCGGAACCCTGTACCGCCGTTACGGGCACGACGGTTTCCCGGTGCGCGGTGTCATCGGCAGACGCTGGGCGGCGGAAGGCCACGAGACCGGACCCCTGGGCTGGCCGATATCCGACGAGTACGACAACGGCACCGGCGGACTCGCGCAGGACTTCCAGAAGGGGCGCCTGCAGTGGGACCCGTCCGGGGTGGTCAAAGAGATGGGTCGGCGCAGCGACGCCGTGTGATCACCAGACCGTCCAATGGGCATGTGAGACTAGCGCTTTGCGTACCGCACCGCCAGCTCTGCCACACGCGCCGCACGATTCTCGGCCCGCATACGACCGGCGCGTTCCAACAGGTGAATACCGTGTAGGGCGGCCCAGAACGTCTCCGTCGCGGCTCCGTGTGCGTCATCCCCGATGGCCTCGGCGAGGACGTCGAACCCCGCCCGCAGGTCCGCGGGCGTGTCAGCACTGGCGAATTCGGCGTCGATGGCCTGTTGAAACATGGCCTCGTAGACGGCGGGATGAGAACGCCCGAAGTCCAGATACGCGTTGGCGACCGACGCCACCGCCCCTCCGCCGTCACCTCCGCTCAGCGCCGCGCGACACCGTCGCGTGACCTCGACGAACCCCTCGAACGCGACGGCGAGCATGATCTCCGCCTTGCCTCCCGGGAAGTGCCCGTAGAGCACCGGCTGGGAGTACCCGATGGCCTCGGCGAGATGCCTCGTGGTCACGGCGGGCCATCCCTCGTCGTCGGCACGCCGACGCGCGGCCTCGAGAATCGAACGCCGCCGCTCCTCGTAGCGCTCCTGGCGCGGGGTCTGTTCGGCCATCGGCCCTCCTCCATTGCAAGCGGTCGCAACCAGGCCTAGTCTAGCAGTACTAGAAATTCTAGTGCCGCTAGAAGGAGCCGTCATGCCCACCGTTCTCTCAGTGATCACCACCGTCGTCGTCGGACTCATGGTCGGCGTCGAACTCTCGGTCGCCTTCGTGATCAATCCGATCACACTGGCTCTGCCCGCTCCGGCGTCGATGGCGGCCAGATCGCACGGGGCGCGCATGATGGGCCGGGCGATGCCGTTCTGGTACTTCGGCTCGCTGCTCCTCACCGGCGCGCTCGCCGCAATGACATGGGGAACGACGGCGTCGACCGCAGCACTCGTGGCAGCAGCTCTCCTGGCGGCCAGCGTGATCATGTCGATCACGTTGCTCGTACCGATCAACAACCGATCGGCGAGCTGGACCGTCGACTCCTATCCAGAAGACTGGCGCGAACAGACTCGACGCTGGGACAACCTCCACTACCTCAGGGTGGCGATCATCGTCGCGGCATTCGTCCTCGTCGCGGTTGCCGCGGTGTCCTTGTGAGTACCGGAACGAGTCATGGCCGGTGCTGGCGACCGAGACACTCCCCGACGATCAGCTGCCGGTGTTGTCCAGCCACCTCAAAAGCGAGTACAGGAACCGCGTCGAACCAGGCATGAAGTTGTTGCCGTGGTGGTACGTGGGGTCCAGGGTGGTGGCAATGATCCGGCCCGGCGTGCTGACGGTGTCCTCGTAGAGGATCGCGCCCGCGTCGGCGCGTGCACCGGTCTCATCGGGCTCCTCCGCGACCACGAGCGGCACGACGTCGGCCTCGTTGTGCAGCAACCCGTGGTGATGCCAGATCACGGACTTGGTGGACAGGTACTCCCACGCCTCGTGCTCGGGGTTACGCGTACGGATCAACGGGTCCGAGCCCTCCAGCCACCACCAGAAGTTGGTCGGACGAGGACTCCACGAGACGCCCGGAAGCCAGGTGTGGGCGGCGTTCTCACCGAGCACGACGAGCGTTCCGCCACGCTGAGGTACCGCGAGGAGCTGCGCGGTGTGCTTGCGAACGAGTTCGGGATGAAGCCGGTCGGCGAGCACGACGGTGTCGAACGCGTCGAGATCCCCGTCGGCGAGATCACCGAGGTAGACGAACTCGGGCTGATGCGCGATCACCGCCGGGTCCTTCAGCGTCTGCAGATGGAAGTGCGAGCCGCCGTGGACGAACGCCAGGCGCCGGCGCGAGCGCGGCGCGCGGTCGGTGCGGGCGAAGGGTTCGGCGACGGGATCGGTGGTCGTGGTCATACCTGGGCCTCCTGCTGGGCGAGCCACGTGAGCAGCTGAGGAAAGATTCGTGCGGAGGTGTTCGGGTCCTCCTGGTAGACACCGACATCGAGGCCACCGTGGACGAGCACCTGGCCGGCGCCGAGCGGATACACGTAGTCGACCGGAAGTGCGTTGCGGCCGATGCGGTTTGCCACCACCGCCCCCTCCGGCAGCTTGTCACTGTAGCCACGGGCATAGAAGCCGGACACCCCGCGTCGGAAACTGACGTCGACCGGATCGACTCCCTCCCACACGGGATGCGCGTCGCCGGAGACGATCGCGAGGTCCTTGGGGCCGAAGTACTGCAGCTTGCGCCACTTGCCGAGGCCGGGCAGGAAACGGGTCAGGGGATGCCCCATGATCGCGACCCGGCCACCGGCGGTGACGAACTCGGCGAGCAGGTCGCGACGTCGTTCGAGGAAGATCTGGTCGCAGTTGCCGTTGACCAGCAGCCCGCGGACGGTGGTCAGATCCACTTCGTCGAGCGAGTACAGGTCGACGGGCGTGACCTGAGCCGAGACGTCGGTGCCGCCGGACATGCCGGCGTTCGATCCCATGGTCAGATGCAGAACAGGTGGAAGTGACTGCGGCGCAGTCGGTTCGGTACTCATCGAGATACTTTCTGTAGGGAGGGCGCCGCGGGGGCTGTATCCGCGAACGTGTCATATCGGGTGTAGAGAACGGTGCGGGGGCCGCCGCGGTCGTCGACGGTCGTACTCACCACGTCGATTCCGTACAGCTCGCTGAGCACATCGTCGGTGACGAGTTCCGGAACGGACCCTACGCGGATGTCGTCGACCGAACGCATCACCACGGCGCGCCCGCCGAGGTGTAGGACGTGATCGGGGTGATGGGTGGTGAGCAGGATGCCCATCCCCTCGGTCGCCAGATTCCGCAGTAGCTCGAGCACGCGGGCCTGGTTCCGTAGGTCCAGGGCCGAGACCGGTTCGTCGAGGATCAGGAAGTTGCAGTCGGACACCAGCGCTCGTGCGATCAGCACGAGCTGGCGCTGGCCGCCGGACAGTTCCGCGAAGCTGCGCGTCGCCAGTTCGGCGATCCCGACCCGCTCGAGGATCTCGCGGGTGCGTGCGGCGTCGGCACGGCTGGGGGTGGCGAACGCCGACACCTTCTTGGCCCGCCCCATCAGGACCATGTCGAACACCGAGTAGGCGAAGTTCGACGCACTCGCTTGCGGGACATAACCGATCGCGGCGTCGTGGGTGACCGTGCCCTCGGACAACCGCGTCAAGCCGGCGATACAGCGCAGCAGCGTGGTCTTGCCCTGCCCGTTGGGGCCGAGGATGGAGGTGATGCCTCCGTCGATGCGCAGGTTGGCGTTCCGGAACACCCAGTCGCAGCGCGGGTAATGGAAGCCGGCGTTCCGTAATTCCAGGGCGCTGTGGTCAGCCATCGATGAACGCCTGTCTGCGCGAGTTGCTCAGGAGCAGAACGAAGACCGGGCACCGATGATCGCGGTGAGGATACCGAGCGGGATCTCCCCGGCACTGATGGTGCGCGACAAGGTATCGATGATCGTCAGGTATGCGGCACCGAGGACGAACGTCGTGGGCATCGAGATCCGGTGGTCGGGTCCGACCCACAGCCGGGCCATGTGCGGGACGACCAGGCCGACCCAGCCGATCACCCCCGATACCGCCACGGCACCGGCGGTCATGAACGCCACCATCGTCAGCAACACCGCGCGCAGCCGTCCCGGGTTCAGTCCGAGCGCGGTCGCGTCGTCGTCGCCGAGCGAGAGGATGTTGATCCGCCAGCGCAGCCCGATCAGCACCGTTGTGCCGATGAGGATGGGGATGGCGGCGATCAGCACCTTCCCCATGTCGGCCGTGGCCAGAGAACCCATGAGCCAGAACACGATCGACGGCAGCGTCGTGTACGGGTCGGCGACGTAGGTGATGAACGAGACCAGCGCCGAGAAGAAGGCGCTCGTGACCACACCGCCGAGCACGATGGTGAGGATCGGCCCGCCCGCCCGCGTGCGCCCGATCAGCAGGACCATGCCGAGCGCAACCAGACCGAACAGGAACGCCCCACCGACGAGGAAAGCCGATCCGAGCCCGAAGATGAGCGCGAGGACACCGCCGAACGACGCCCCGGAGGACACCCCGAGGATCTGCGGGCTCACCAGAGGATTGCGGAACGCCGCCTGTAGTGCCGCGCCGCCCAGGGCCAGCCCACCACCGACGAGCATGGCGAGCAGGACGCGCGGAAGTCGCACGCCCAGAACCACGTTGGTCTCCGCCTCGGTCCAGGTGCGGGGCAACGCGATCACCTCGTTGACGAGGATGCGGGCGACCTCGTTGACCGGAACGGTGTAGCGGCCCACCGACAGCGAGATCAGGCCCACCGCAACGATGCCGATGGTCAGGACCAGCGGCACCACGATGCGCGTCGACGCACGCGTCTTCTCGGGCTCGACGACGAGATCAGGCGCGGAAGTCGTCATAGTCCGCGCTGCCCGCGTTGACCGGCATGTGCAGGATTCGATCGATGTCGGCGTCGGTTACGTCGTATGCGTACAGCGTCCGGTAGGTCTCGCGGATGCGCCCGCGCAGTTGGTGGTCGACGTCGGGGAAGAAGACCGAGTTGGTCCACATCCACATCAGGTTGGACTCGTAGCACGGCGGGTCCCAGGAGAAACCGCCGAGCGGGGCCTTGTAGACCCGCTTGTTCTTCACCGCCGACAACGACGACCACCGGGGATCAGCGTAGATGTCGGCGGGTGTCGTCGGTTCGAAGTTGCCGAGGATCACGATCTCGGGATCCCAACCCAGGATCTGCTCTCGGGTGACACCAAAGCTCGAGCCCTTACCCGCACCCGAGGCAACGTTCTTGCCGCCGGCCAGCTTGATCCAGAAGTCCATGTAGCTGTTGTCGGCGCCGACCTTGAGGTCAGGCGCGTTGTACATGTACATCACGCGCGGAGCCGCCGAGGCATGGGCTGCGGCCGCCTTCTCGACGGTCTTGCGGTCGGCGGCCATCGTCGCGAGGACCGCGTCGGCCTCCGATTTCTTGCCGAGCAGTTCCCCGAAGATCGAGATCCACGCCTCGAGATCCTCCTGGGTGCCGTATTTGAGCAGCAGCACCTTCAATCCGGCGTTACGCAGCGGCGCGACGATGTCGTCACCCTTGTCGCCCCACTGGATCACGACGTCGGGGTTGAGGCTCAGGATGTGCTCGACGTTCGGCACGAAGTCGTTGCCGGCCACCACCGGGGTGTCGAGGAACGCCGGGAACATCGTGCCCAACATGCCTTTCGACGCCATCGAGATCGCGACCTCGTTGACGCCGACGTTGCGGACGGTGGACTGGTCCGAACCGATGATCATCGACGGAACCGGGATGATCGTCGACGCGATACGGCCGACCGGGGTGTCGAAGGTGACCGTGTTCTGGTACTGGTCGACAACGGTGATCGGACCGCCCGCGGCGCCGGTGCCGGCGGTCTCGGAGACGGCTTCACGGCTCGAGCACGCGGTGACACCCAGGGCGCCCAGGGCAAGCGCGGCAACCCCCATCGAGCGCATGAGGTCGCGGCGCGACAGGTTCGCGGCAGGGGTGGACGGACGGGGGCGGGCAGCCATCTGGACTCCAGGACAAGCAGGCGGCGACGGGGAAGCGCTGCTCAGCGCCTCGGCGTCATCGGAACGGGCATCTTCGACATTCGGGAAAGCCTATACTAACCAAGGTTAGGCTTACCTGCACCATCGAATCCGTGCCGATGTACCTGGCACGGAAATGGCGGTGCTGCCGCAGATGGGTGGGTGCGAGCGCAACTGGTCGGCTGTCGGACTCGTCGGGTGATGCGCACCGACCAGACCCGGAAACGACAAAAGCGGGTCAGACCAGAAAGTCTGACCCGCCTTTTCGAGTGGAGCTGAGGGGACTCGAACCCCTACGCAGTCGCGGCGCCGCCGGTTCCACCGTCGGTCGGACGGTTTCCAGCTAAGCCCGGCGAAACACGGGATATGCGCTGATGAATCCAGATACCGCCGACCCCACGTCCCAGTGCTCGAGCCTCCACCCCTGCGCCTCGATGGCGGAGATGGCCGGGGCGAAATTCGAGGCGTTGGGTATCTCGGGCACGAAGCACGTGTCTCCGTTCTGCCGGGCTTTGGCGGCAGCCAGTGACAGTTTCTCGATCGGATTCTTGAACATTTCGGAAACGTAGCACCCTCACGGAGCGTCCGACCGTGTCGGAAGAGCGGCCGGTAAATGCAGATGCGGATGCGCGAGGTCATGGAGATTGATTTGGACGTAGCCGCGGCGTCGATGGTTCCATGACCGGGTGACCGATCGTGACGTGCTGCGCGCCGCGGCCGAGGATGTGCACACGGCGAGATACTCCGAGTCGATCTCCGTTCCTAACCCCCGCCCCCGTGTAGACCTCGCTACTGGTCATCGTCGAACAGGAGTCTCTTTGAACCGTCCTGGGTCTGGTGGAGACCGTGATCTCACCAGGAGAATGCCGGTATGGCTGCACCAAGGAAGTTCGATCCAGAGACCCGCGAGCGGGCTGTGAGGATGTATCACGACCACCTCGCCGAGCACGGCGGCGCGAAACTCGCCGCCCGCGAGCATGTAGGCGCGCTGCTCGACATCAACCAGGCAACGTTGCGCAACTGGATCGAGAAGGATAAGCCGATTGTCACCACACGGGGAACGACGACGGTGGGCGAACAGGACGCCGAACTGGCTGCGCTTCGCAAGGAGAACGCCGAATTACGCAGGGCAAACGAGATTTTGAAGACCGCGTCGGCGTTTTTCGCAGCGGCGGAGGTCGACCGCCGACTGCGGTGATCGTCGACTACATCGACGCTCACAAGGGCCGGTTTGGGGTCGCCCCGATCTGCCGAGTGCTGACCGAGCACGGCGTGCAGATCGCCCCATCCACCTACTACGCCCGCAAACACGCGGGTCCGGTCTCGGCAACACAAATGGCCGAGGCGTACGACGCTCATACCGTCTACCAGGCGTTTCAGCGTAATCGCGGCGTGTACGGCGTTCGTAAACTGTGGCACACGATGCGCCGTGAGGGCCGGGTGATGGGCCGCGATCAGGTAGGCCGGCTGATGGAGATCTGCGGCATCACCGGAGTCGTGCGCGGCAAGCACCGCACAAGCACAACCCAGCGTGATGATCGCGCGCCGCGCCATCCTGATTTAGTGGATCGGCAGTGGTCGCTGCCGTCGCGTCCGGACCAGTGGTGGGTGGCGGATTTCACCTACTGCTGGACGCTGTCGGGATTCGTCTACACAGCGTTTCTGGTCGATGTGTACTCGCGACGGATCCTGGGTTGGCGGGTGATGACGAGCAAGACGACACCGCTGGTGACCAGCGCTCTCGAGCAGGCCCTGTTCACCCGAAGAAGGACCGACTTCTCCTTTACTGCAACAGGTTTGATTCATCACAGCGATGCGGGAAGTCAATACACCTCGTTCGTCTTCACCGAGGCGCTACGCGACTCCGGCCTGGCCGGCTCGATCGGCTCAGTTGGCGATGCCCTGGACAATGCGTTGATGGAATCGACGATCGGGTTGTACAAGAGCGAACTCATCGACCGCCAGCGATCCTGGACCGGACGAGCCGAGGTCGAACGCGAAACCGCCGCATGGGTGCATTGGTACAACACCGAACGGTTGCACTCGGCAATCGGCTACTGCCCGCCGGTCGAGTACGAGACGCGCTACCGTGAGACCGTCGCCTCCGAAGCGGAGGTGGCCTAAACCAGGTCTCCATCCGACCCAGGACGGTTCACTTCACGTCGGCACGGTCGGCGGAACGCCACTTCCGTGGCCTCCTGTCCACCTCCAGCTCTCAGCGGAGCTCGAGCATGACATCGGTCTGCTCTCGACCGTCGAGAGAGAGCACATCGAAACCGATCGCCGCTGGAGTCGCAGTCTGTGACATGTAGTGCGTGGACGCCGCCCGGCCAGCATCGCCCAGCCGCGCGATCCGCACGCGGTCGCCGACCTTGAACTCGGGTCGGTGCACGAACGGGGAGGCATGAACCCAGTCATGCTGGGCTTTCATGCCTCCCGTGTATTTGCTATGTGTATTCGGTCCGTGTCCGGCGCGGTCGTGGTATCTGACCTGCGGTTACTTCCCGATATTCGGTGGAGCTAAGGGGACTCGAACCCCTGACCCCCACACTGCCAGTGTGGTGCGCTACCAGCTGCGCCATAGCCCCGTATTTTTTGTTCCGCCCTGTTCAAGGGCACTGTGAAAGTTACACCACTGCCTCGACGGCGACCAAATCCGCAGGAACCGGGCCCATTGCGGGGCCCGGTCCCCTCGGATCAGGACTTGTTGCCGGACAGGATTCCGTCGAGCCAGCCGGTGCCGTCGAGCAGTCCTTCGACGGGTTTGCCGTCGTGGAGCACGCTCGGGGTGCCCACCTGGCCGGCCGCCTTCTTGAGTTCGTCGCTCGACGTGGCGGCGTTCGCCTTCGCCTGCCCGACCTTCTCGTTGCCGGTGATGCACTCGGCGGTCGCCGGAGTCGCTCCCTGGTCAGTCGCCAGTCGCGCGAGTCCGGCACTGGAGATGTCGCCGGCGCCCTCGGGTGGCTGAGCCGCGAACAGAGCACTGTGGAAGCGGAAGAACAGTTCGGTGTTCTGCTCCTGCGCCACACAGGTCAGCGCACCCGCTGCCCGCGAGCTGAAGTCTCCGGTCGCCGACTTCGAGTCCAGGAAGTTGAGCGTGTGGTAGCGAACCCGGAGCTTGCCCTCGTTGACGGCGGCGGTGATCGCGGGTCCCGACTGCTGCTCGAACATCTTGCACACCGGGCACAGCGGATCCTCGAAGACATCGATCAGCGGCGCGTTCTCCGGTCCGACGATCATCGTCGAACTCGAGGCGAGCGCGGACTGGTCTGCCGTGCCCTTGTCGCGGCCGCTCCACCAGATGCCACCGATGACCAGACCCGCGATCACCAGGATGGCGATCCCCCCGAGGACGTAGGTCATCGTGCTCGACGGCGCGCTCGGCTGATACTTCGACGTGGTGGCACGGGGCACGGAGGCTCCCGACTTACGCTTTTCGCTCACGTAACGACAATATCCGCGCAGCGCTGATAAACGGCTGAGTAGCTGCACCGAACCGGCACCGATTGCGTGCCGTGTCGATGGGGACTTTTTCATGCGACTACTCGCTAAGCCCGCCACCTGCTCGATCAGCAGGATGAGGCTCGCCCAGCGCACCGGTACATGCGTCGTTACGCTCGCCGGGTGACCAACAGCGAGGTCGACGAGGAAATGAACCCGATCAGCCATGAGCATCCGGACGTCTCGGGCGGCCGGGTGCGCGCGGCGACATTCGGCGCGATGGACGGGTTGGTCACCAACATCAGCCTCGTCGCCGGCGTCGGAGGGGCGGGGGCCAGTGCGCACACGATCGTCCTGTCGGGTGTCGCCGGGCTGATCGCGGGCGCGTTCTCGATGGCCCTCGGCGAGTTCACCTCGGTGTCGACGCAGAACGAGCAACTCGACGCCGAGGTGGATGTCGAGCGCTCCGAGATCGCGAAGAATCCCCGTGGGGAACTCAACGAACTCGTCGAGATGTTCACCGAGATGGGTATGACCGAGGAGACCGCGACCACCGCGGCGCACGAGATCCATCGGGACCCCGAGGGTGCGGTCGACGTCCACATCACCCAGGAACTCGGCGTCGCCCCGTCGGACAAGCCGTCGCCGTGGGTGGCAGCGATCTCGTCGTTCGTGATGTTCGGCATCGGCGGCGTCGTCCCGCTGATCCCCTACCTGCTCGGGTTCTCCTCATTGATCCTCGGCCTGTCGGTCGGAGCCGTCGGCCTGCTCATCGCCGGAGGCGTCGCCGCCTACGTCACCCGCCATCCGATCGTCCGCGGCGCGCTGCGACAGCTCTGCTTCGGCGTGATCGCCGCCGGCGCCACCTATCTGGTGGGCCTGGCGATCGGCGTTCCCGCTGGCGGCTGATCAGCTCCCGAGCGCGGTGTCGACGACCTGCTGCGCCTCCTTCTGCACCTGCGCGAGATGCTCAGGGCCCTTGAAGGATTCGGCGTAGATCTTGTAGACGTCCTCGGTTCCCGACGGTCGGGCGGCGAACCACGCATTCTCGGTGGTGACCTTCAGACCGCCGATCGCCGCCCCGTTGCCGGGCGCGGTCGTCATGATCGCGGAGATCGGTTCACCGGCGAGTTCGGTGGCCTTGACCTGCTCCGGCGACAGCTTCGACAGCACTGCCTTCTGCTCGCGCGAGGCGGGCGCGTCGATACGGGCGTACGAGGTCTCCCCGTACTGCTCGGCGAGTTCGGCGTACCGCTGCGACGGCGTCTTTCCGGTGACGGCCAAGATCTCCGAGGCGAGCAGCGCCATGATGATGCCGTCCTTGTCGGTCGACCACGGCGTGCCGTCGAACATGAGGAACGACGCCCCGGCGCTCTCCTCGCCACCGAAGGCGACGCGTCCGGAGAGCAGTCCGTCGACGAACCACTTGAAACCGACGGGCACCTCCAGCAGCGGCCGCCCGATCCCGGTGACCACCCGGTCGATCAGCGACGACGACACCAGCGTCTTGCCGACCGCCGCCTGCTCCGACCACTGCGGACGATGCGTGAACAGGTAGTCGATGGCCACCGCGAGGTAGTGGTTCGGATTCATCAGGCCGGCGTCGGGCGTGACGATCCCGTGGCGGTCGGAGTCGGCGTCGTTGCCGGTCGCGATGTCGAAGGAGTCGCGCGCGGAGATCAGCGACGCCATCGCGTTCGCCGACGAGCAGTCCATCCGGATCTTGCCGTCGGTGTCGAGCGTCATGAAAGAGAACGTCGGGTCGACGGTCGGATTGACGACGGTGAGGTGTTCGAGGTTGTAGCGCAGCCCGAGGTGGGCCCAGTACCCGACCGACGCACCACCGAGCGGATCGGCACCGATGTGGATGTCGGCGTCACGGATTGCTTTCATGTCGACGACGTCGCCGAGGCCTTCGATGTAGTCGAGCAGGAACGAATAGTCCTGGATGTACTCGCTGGATCGGGCTCGTTCGAAGGGGATCCGCTTGACGCCGTCGAGTTTCGCCCCGAGCAGGTCGTTGGCGCGGGCGGCGATGACCGACGTGATGGAGGTGTCGGCCGGACCTCCGGTCGGTGGGTTGTACTTGAACCCACCGTCGCGGGGCGGGTTGTGCGACGGCGTCACCACGATGCCGTCGGCGAGCACGCCGGGGTTGTCCTTGTTGAACGTCAGGATGGCCCGACTGACCGCGGGCGTCGGGGTGAACGAGTCGTCCTCGGCGGTCAGCACCGACACCTCGTTGGCCGCGAGAACCTCGAGCGCGGTCCGCCACGCCGGTATCGACAAAGCGTGAGTATCGAAACCGATGAACAGCGGACCCGTGATTCCGGCGCCGCGCCGGTATTCGACGATGGCCTGCGTCGTTGCGAGAATGTGCGCCTCGTTGAATGCGGTGTCGAAACTCGAACCCCGATGACCGGAGGTCCCGAACACGACCTGCTGCAACGGGTCCGACGGATCTGGGACGTTGTCGTAATAGGCACGCTCGAGTGCCTCCACGTCGACGAGGTCTTCGGGCAGGGCCAATGTTCCAGCGCGGGAATGTGCCATATCGGCGATTCTGCCATCAAGATCGGAATTCGCCCGTGCGACGACACCAATTAGCGAGTCTCACAGACCGGTCCATATTCCATCCGGAATCGAATCGCTAGGGTGAAACGATCGTCGACGTGCCGTTGGAGGCCTGCCAGACCATGTTGAATCCCGGTCCACTGCGACTGCTCTCCCCCGGCCTGTTCTCGACCCGGCGTGACCCGGCCGGCCTTCTCGTCCTGGTGCTGCCCGGCGGCACCGACGACAGTCGCAAGCCGTTCAGTCCGTGGCAGGGGTCGGCGTTGCGCATGTACCCGTTCACATGGTCGCTGCGGTTCCGCTACCGACGGACGGTGCGTGTGCACCAGGTGCGGTACCGCGTCTACGGCTGGAACGGCGACGAGAGCAGCCCGATGCTCCCGTCCCGCGCCACCCTCGACGAGATGTGCCGACGCCACCCCGGCGTACCGGTCGTGGCGATCGGCCACTCGATGGGCGGCCGGGTCGCCGCGCAGCTGGCCGCCGACCGCCGGGTCATCGGCGTTCTCGCCCTTGCCCCCTGGTGGCAGCACGCCGACTGGCGACACATCCAGCCCGGTGCCCGCGTGGTGGCCGTCCACGGCGACGCCGACGAACGCACCTTCGCCAAGCGCACCCGGAAGGGCATCGACGAGTTGTCCGCGCAGGGCGTCGACGCCGAGTTCGTCAATGTTCCCGACGGCGGCCACGCGATGCTCGATCACATCGGCCTCTGGCAGCGCAGCGCACTCGAGTTCGTCGGCGAGCGCCTGGCCGTTGTGCACCGTAAGTAGACTTCACAGGCTGAAGTCTCCGGTCCCCGGCGGCCCGCACCACGAAGGAGTCCATCGCATGAGCGCGATCACCGTCATCGATCAGGGCACCCAGATCTCCTTCACCATCGACGACGTGACCCGATACCACGGTCCCGGCTTCCCGGGCGGCGTCGCGCACGCGTTCAAGGTCCTCGAGCGAGCTCTGCCACGACTCGGTGAACCCGGCTCGGTCGAGCGCCGTGACATCGTCGTGGCCACGGCACATACCGGGCCCGGTGTACGGGACACCTTCGAGATGGTCACCCGCGCGGTGACCGAGAACCGTTTCACCGTCGACTCCGCACTGGAGCGCAACGACCGCGGCGCGACGCTCGAGCGCTACGTCTTCGAACTGTCCTGTGGCGACCGGAAGGTCCGGCTGGAGATCCGCGAGGGGTTCGTGACCGATGAGTTCATCGCGCTGGCCCGGCAGGCAGAGCGCACCGCCGAGGAGGAGGCGCGCCTGACCTACCTCAAGCAGGAGATGGCGGATCGGCTCCTGGCCGCGCCGGCCGAGGCGGTCTACGACGTGGTGGACGGCTGACACCGCCCCCACGTCGGTCCCCGTTCACTCCTGTCGCCGAGCTCCGGACAGTTCCTCGACGAACTCCGGGTAGAACTCGACGTAGGTGTCGCCGGAGAGCACGTACATCGGGTCGTCACCGGTCTCGGAGTAGGCCTGCTTGCGAAGTTCGGTGCGCATGTTCTTGAAGGTCGACGTGTGCTCGAGCTGGTCGACGATCCGCACGAACAGCGGCACCGCGTAACTCGGCAGCCCCTTCCGGACGTGTGCGGCGAAGCCCGCGGCGTCGAACTCCTGACCATCGTGGAGGCTCACCGCCGCCATGCCGGCCTTGCCGTCGACGCCGGGCACCGGAACACCGAAGACGACGGCCTCCTCGACGGAGTCGTGTGCGTCGACGACGGCCTCGACCTCGGTGGTGGCGACGTTCTCGCCCTTCCAGCGGAAGGTGTCACCGATGCGGTCGACGAAGCCGATGTGGTGGAAGCCCTGATCGCGGACGACGTCGCCGCTGTTGAACCACTGGTCGCCCTTCTTGCGGGCGTCGCGGACGATCTTCTTCTCGGTGGCCTTCGGATCGGTGTAACCGTCGAAGGGGACGCGCGAGTTGATCTGCGCGAGAAGCAGTCCCGTGCCGCCCTTGCCGACCTTCTTCACCCGGCCGTCGGGTCCGCGCAACGGTTCGCCGGTCTCCTCGTCGTACTCGACGACGATGTACGGCAACGGTGAGAAGCCCGCGGTCTTCGACAGCCCGAAGACGTTGACGAAACCGATGTTCGCCTCGCTGGCCGCATACAACTCGACGATGCGGTCGATGCCGAACCGTCCGGTGAAGTCGTCCCAGATGTCGGGGCGCAAGCCGTTGCCGACGGCCAGCCGGACGCGGTGCGCGCGGTCGGTCGGCTTCGGCGGCTGGCCAAGGAGATACCGGCACAGCTCGCCGATGTAGCTGAACGCGGTGGCGTCGTTCTCGATGAGCTCGTCGAAGAAGCGTGACGCCGAGAACTGTTTGCCGATCGCGAGGCAGGCCCCGGAGTTGAGCACCGACGACAGCGAGATCGTGAGCGCGTTGTTGTGGTAGAAGGGCAGCGCCGTGTACATCACGTCGTCGCTGCGCAGGCGGATCCCGAGGCCGCCGATGCCGTTCATGGCGACCAACCAGCGGTAGTGACTCAGCTTGCTGGCCTTGGGGTATCCGGTGGTGCCGGAGGTGAAGATCAGGATCGCCGTCGAGCCGACCTCGACGGATTCGGTGGCCTTCGGATTGACCGGCGAGCACGGCGCGACCAGCGACGGCAGCTTCTCGAAGGTGAATTCCTTTGCCGGACGCGCACTCTGCGGCACCGAATCCAGGGCCTCGACCAGATCCTCCTGATACAGAACGACCTTGGCGTCGAGGAGCCCCAGGCTGTGCTCGAGCACCGCGCCGCGCTGGTGGAAGTTGATCATGCCGCAGATCGCGCCGATTTTGACGATGCCGAGCATGGCGATCACGACGTCGGGGTGGTTCTTCGACAGCACCGCCACCACATCGCCCTTGCCGACACCCTCGCGCGTCAGGAAGTCGGCGAGACGGTTGGCCCGGGCGTTGGCCTCGCGGTAGGTGATCGACGAGCCCTCGAAGCGCAGGAAGTCGCGATCGGGGTACTTGTCGACGGACTGCTGGAAGCGCTTTCCGATCGACATCTTGGTCGTCGGCGGCTTGGGCAGCATCTCCGGCAGCACACGCAGAACGGTCCCGATGTCCTTGCGTAGCGACGCGACGCCCGCCGCCATGTCGGCAAGACGGATGTCGGGCAGGAGCCCGGTCCCCGATGCGTGATCCACCATTCAAAGCCTCCCCAGTATGTGTTCGACGACACACACCATAGCGGGAGATCCGCGACAATGGAACGCGAGAATCATTTCGTTCCAACTGTGAGTCGACCCTTCGTCTTGGCGTTGCCCCTGTGACCGGCCACACTGTCTACCCATGACCGACGACACCGCTGCCGCGCCGAAACGAGAACAAGTCCCGGCAGGACCGCTCGAGGGCGTCACCGTGCTCGAGCTGGGCACCCTGATCGCGGGCCCGCACGCCGCCCGACTCCTCGGCGACATGGGCGCCGACATCATCAAGATCGAGCCGCCGGGCAAACCCGATCCGATCCGCACCTGGGGTCAGGCCGAGGTCGACGGCCACCGCTTCTACTGGACGGTCCACGCCCGCAACAAGAAAGCGATCACCCTCGACCTGCGCTCCGACCGCGGGCGAGAGATCTTCCTCCAGCTCGCCGATCGCGCCGACGTCGTCGTCGAGAACTTCCGCCCCGGCACGCTCGAACGTCTCGGCATCGGCCCGGACGTGCTGTCGGAGCGCAACCCCGGCCTCGTCATCGTGCGGGTGTCCGGTTACGGCCAGACGGGTCCGGATGCGACGCGCGCCGGTTATGCATCCGTCGCCGAAGCGGCAAGCGGCCTACGGTATCTCAACGGCTACCCCGGGCAATTGCCTCCGCGACTGGCACTTTCGATCGGCGACACCCTCGCCGGCATGTTCGCTGCGCAGGGCGCACTGGCAGCCCTGTATCGCCGGACGGTGACCGGCAAGGGCCAGGTCGTCGACACCTCACTCATCGAATCCTGTGTCGCCGTACAGGAATCGGCGATCGCCGATTACGACGCGGGCGGCGTGGTGCGCGGACCGTCGGGTACGCGACTCGAAGGCATTGCGCCGTCGAACCTCTACCCCACCAGCGACGGCACGCACGTCATCATCGCGGCCAACCAGGACTCGGTGTTCGCCCGGCTCTGCCAGGCGATGGGCCGGCCCGAACTCGCCACCGAAGAGCGGTTCGCCGACCACACCGCCCGCGGTCGCAACCAGGACGAACTCGATGTGATGATCGGCGAATGGTCGGAGCAGTACTCCGCCGAGAAACTCACCGAGGTCCTGAGCGCCGCGGGAGTCGTTGTCGGACCGGTCAACACGGTCGCCGAGGTGGTCGCCGACCCGCACCTGCGGGCGCGCGGCATGATCGCCGAGCACTATGACGAGGGTGCGCAGCGCACCGTCCTCGGCCCCGGCGTCGTCCCGCAGTTCAGCGATACGCCCGGCGGCATCCGAAATGCCGGCCCACCGACGCCCGGTTGCGACAACGAGGCCGTCTACGGCGAGATGCTGGGGTTGTCGTCAGCCGACCTGACCGAATTGCGTGAGGGCGGGGTCATCTGACTCGACTATGGTCGGGGGATGTCATTGGTCGCGACCGGGCTCTCACGCACCTTCGGCCGGCACCTCGCTGTCGCCGACGCAGGCCTGGAACTCCGCCCCGGTCGGATCTGCGGCCTGGTCGGCCCCAACGGGGCCGGGAAGACCACGCTGCTCCTGCTCCTGGCCGGACTCCTCGCACCGGACGACGGCACCATCGTCATCGACGGGTCTCCGGCGTCGCCCGAGGACACCCGGCGACTCATCGGCTGGATGCCCGATGTCTTCGGCACGTGGGAGAGCCTCACCGCACACGAGATCCTGACGACTTTCGGCCGGCTGTACGGCTTGCGCACGGCTTCGGCACGTCAGCGGGCCGACGAACTGCTCGAACTGGTCCACCTGAGCGAGTTCGCCGCCCGGCCGGCGCACGAGTTGTCCCGAGGCCAGAAGCAGCGACTCGGCTTTGCCCGGGCACTGGTCCACAGCCCGCAATTCCTCCTCCTCGATGAACCGGCCTCCGGCATGGACCCGCGGTCGCGGATGGACCTACGCAGCCAACTCCGCCGACTCGCCGATGACGGGTGTGCGGTTCTGGTGTCGTCCCACATCCTTTCCGAACTCGACGAGATGGTCGACGACGTGGTCCTCATGACCGGCGGACGTACTCACCGACCGCCACCGGCCGCGGGCCACGTGTGGCGCATCAGGCTCGCCGGCCAGTCGATGTCCGACGCCGAGCAACGGCATTTCGATGACGAGCCCGCGGCCGCGGGATATCTGCGCGAGTTGATCCGCTCCGGGGCCGCGGTCGCGGAGTTCGCACCCACCTCGAGCGGTATCGAAGATGCCTATCTGGCCCTGGACCCGGAGCGCCGATGACGACCCCCCTTCTCGAACAGCCGACTCGACCCGAGACCCGCACGACCGCATTCACCACCTGGTGGCGGATGGTCTGGGTCATCGTCGAACTCGAACTACGCCAACGCCTGCGCACGACCCGGTGGAAGGCCATTCTCGCGACCGCATTCGCGGTGGTATCCCTGGTCGTGCTGGGATCCCTGTACTTGTCGGTGGTCGCATTCGGCGGCACGTACCGGGGGTGGTCATCGGCTCTGTACGAGATCCTCGTCGGGTTTCTGCTGTTTCTCGGCATCATCGTCGCTCCGACGTTGGCCGCGACGACGATCAACGGCGATCGCAAGGACGCCACGCTGGCCGTCGTCCAAGCCACGTCCATCACGAATTCGCAGCTGGCACTGGGGAAATTGATCGGAAGCTGGCTGGCGAGCCTGGCTTTCGTGGGAGTCGCGGCCCCGTATGTCATCTGGGGCATCGTCGAGTCGCCCAATGGAGTCGCACACGGTCTCGCGGGCGTGACGGTGCTGATCGTCCTCTTCGCCTGCTATGCGGGCATCGGACTCGGTTTCTCCGCGATGACGACGCGGCCCGCAGGGTCGGCGGTCCTCACCCAGGCGAGCGTGCTGTTCCTCATCCTGGGTCTACCCATCGTCTTCGGTCTGCTTTTCCCGGCAACGACACAGACGCATACGGTCATCCGGCCGAACACGACGTTCGTCGACAACCCTCCGCAGCCCCCGACGTCGACGTGTCGTGAGGTCCGCGAGGACCGCGAGTTCCACCATCACGAACACATCTGGTGGCTGTTGGCACCCAACCCGTTCTTCAACGTCGCCGATGCCGCCGCCCCTCAGCGCGACCCTCTCGATCGGGAGGCACAGTCCAGTCTCGCGGCGGAGCTCTCACAGGTCTTCTCCGCGGTGCGCGCGGGCCCCTACATCGGCCCGATGTATTGCGCGGACACGACGTACACCTACCCACCTGTTGACCCGACCGATTACAGCGCCCGCGAGGAGGCACACGAGACGTCGAAAATCGGTGACTCGTGGTACTTCGGACTCGCGTTCTACCTGGCCCTCGGAGGCATCGGATTCTGGGTGGCCGCACGACGACTACGAGTCCCCGCGGGGAAACTGGCACGCGGGGTCCGGATCGCCTGAGCGCCAAGACTATTCCGCCGGCCGGGTAGCACCCGTGGTCGCGGGGACAGTGCCTTCTCGCAGACTTTCGGCCACCCTCGGCTGGAAAGTTCGGAAGCCCGAAACTATAGTGTCGGCATGCCCAAGGTGCGCGCTCGTCGACCACTGTCCGTCGGGGCGCTGATCGTCGCCCTGTGCACGGTCGTCTCGGGCTGCACCCTGTCCAGCCGACTCCCCGACGAGAAGGTTGTGCTGACGACCTTCACCGTGCTCGCGGACATCGCCTCGAATGTCGCGGGTGACCGCCTCCGCGTCGAGTCGATCACCAAACCCGGCGCGGAGATCCATGGCTACGAGCCCACTCCAGGCGATGTACGACGCACCGCGACGGCCTCACTCGTCGTCGACAACGGACTCAACCTCGAGGCCTGGTTCGGGCAGTTCGTCGACGGACTCGACGTCAAGCACGTCGTGGCCAGCGAGGGCATCGATCCGATCGACATCGCCTCGGATGCCTATGCGGGCAAACCGAATCCGCATGCGTGGATGAGTCCGGTGAATGTCGGCATCTACGTCGACAACCTGGTCGACGCGTTCACCGACCTCGACCCGGAGGGCGCGGAGATCTTCGCGGCCAACGGCGCGGCGTACAAACGGCAACTGCAGCAGGTGCAGACCGACCTGGTCGCGGCGTTGGACCGCCTGCCGCCCAACGAACGCGCACTGGTCACCTGCGAGGGCGCCTTCTCCTATCTCGCACGCGACGCCGGACTCACCGAGCGCTACATCTGGCCGGTCAACGCCGAGCAGCAGGCCACACCGCAGCAGGTCGCCGCGACCATCGACTTCGTCCGCACGAACCGGGTGCCTGCGGTGTTCTGCGAATCGACCGTGTCCGACGCCGCGATGCAGCAGGTGGTCGGGGCCACCGACGCCCGCTTCGGCGGCACCCTGTACGTCGACTCGCTCTCCGAGGCCGACGGCCCGGTGCCCACCTACCTCGATCTGATCCGCCACGACGCCCGGACCATCGTGTCGGGACTGACGGGAGACAACCGATGATCACCTCGCACGCCATCGAGGTCGACGACGTCACCGTGCGCTACGGCCGAATCCTCGCACTCGATCACGCCTCCGTACGCGTTCCGACCGGCCGCGTCTGCGCGCTCGTCGGCATGAACGGATCGGGAAAGTCGACGCTGTTCAAGACCATCGTCGGAGCGGTCACCCCGACCACCGGCTCGGTCACGCTCGCCGGCAAGAACCCGACAGCTGCCCGTAAGTCCGGCCTCGTCGGATACGTTCCGCAGTCCGAGGTCATCGACTGGTCGTTCCCGCTGTCGGTGCGCGACGTCGTGATGACCGGTCGCTACGGCCATCTCGGCTTCACCCGCCGACCCAAGCGCGCCGACCACGACGCCGTCGACAAAGCACTCGCGCGCGTCGAACTCACCGACTACGCCGACCGTCAGATCGGTCAGCTCTCCGGCGGCCAGCGCAAGCGCGCCTTCGTGGCCCGCGGCATCGCGCAGGAGGCCTCGATCCTGTTGCTCGACGAGCCGTTCGCCGGCGTCGACAAACGTACCGAGGCCACCATCACCGCGTTGCTCCGCGAACTCGCCGATTCCGGCGTGACGATCTTGGTCTCCACCCACGACCTCCAGGTCCTGCCGACGCTCGCCGACGATGGGATCCTGCTGATGCGCCGGGTCGTCGCGCAGGGTGAGCCGGCCGAGGTCATCACCACCGACAATCTGGTGCGGGCCTTCGGACTCGACCCGCTGGACCGGACCGTACAAACTCCCGGCGACCGCCAGGAGGAGGCGTCATGAGCATCGTCGACCACCTCCTCGACCCCTTCGCCTACGCCTTCATGACCCGGGCGCTGTGGGCCACGTTGATCGCATCGGTGGTGTGCGCGCTGTTGTCGTGCTGGCTGGTGCTCATCGGCTGGTCACTCATGGGTGACGCCGTCTCGCACGCGGTGCTGCCGGGTGTCGTGCTCGCCTACATCGTCGGAATCCCCTTCGCCATCGGGGCGGTCGTCTTCGGGTTCCTCTCGGTGGCGATGATCGGCGCGGTCCGCGACGGCGGCCGGGTGAAGGAGGACGCCGCGATCGGCATCGTCTTCACGACGCTGTTCGCACTTGGCCTGGTTCTGATCTCGGTGACGCCGAGCCAGACAGACCTGAACCACATCATTTTCGGCAACCTGCTCGGCGTCTCGACGTCCGACCTGATCCAGATCGCCATCCTCGGTGCCATTGTCGCGGTGATCCTGCTGCTCAAGCGTCGCGACTTCACCCTTTACGCGTTCGACCCGACACATGCCTTCGCGATCGGCCTCAGCCCGAGGCTGTTGGGCGCGGCACTTCTCGCCCTGCTGGCTCTCACGGCCGTGACCGCGCTGCAGGTCGTCGGCATCGTGCTCGTCGTGGCGATGCTGATCATCCCCGGCGCCACCGCGCAGTTGCTCACCAACCGCTTCACCCGGATGCTCGTCATCGCGCCGACCACCTCGGCTCTGTGCGGTGTGATCGGCCTGTACGTGTCCTACTACCAGGACACCTCGCCCGGCGGGATGGTCGTTCTGGTGCAGGGGATCCTGTTCCTGGTCGTCTTCCTGTTCAGCCCGACCCACGGCGTCATCAGCAAGCGCCGTCGTCACCGCGAGAACGCCCTGGCCGACGCGGCCGCGGCCTGAGGACCGTTCCCAGCAGATGTACAGGTAAGCAACAGCGTCGCTCCAGACAGCGTGCGCATCATGGCGTTCACTTCCCGGGAAGAACCCGGTTTTTCCTTGAAGGAGAGAGCCATGAACACAATGCCGAACAACCCGACGCCCGAGGCGCCCGAACCGGGTCGCGCTCCCGATGCCCATGAAGACGCGGCGACGACCCCGGTCACGCCCGCCGACGACCAGCCGACCGAGCGGATGTCCGAGGCGCCCCCTGCCCCATCTACTCCGGCAGCCCCCGCAACCGCTGATTCCCCGATGATCACCGCGGCCAAGTCGAAGACACCGATCCTCGTCGCCGGCGGTCTGGGTGTGGCGATCATCGCCGGCGCACTCGGCTTCGGCGCCGGATACATCACCGGCGACACGACCTCGGACCACCACCCCGTCGGGGTCTCGCGCCACGGCGGCGACTGGCACCGCATGGACGGTCACGGCGGCCCGCCCCCGCGCTTCCGCGGCGGACCCGACGGGAACGGAATGCCCGGCCCGAATGGCCAAGGACGTCCGGACTTCCAGGGACCGCGCGGTCAGCAACCGGGTGGCGCTTCGACAGATGCACCGGGCGGCCAGACGCCAAGCCCGCAGCCGTCGGCCGGGCAGCAATCCCAGCCCAGCTGACCGATCGGGCCCCAACGCAAAGCGCCCCACCTGCGAACAGGTGGGGCGCTCTGCCGTGGAGCTGCCGGGAATTGAACCCGGGTCCTCCGTCGTGTTGGTAGGGCTTCTCCGTGTGCAGTCCGCTATGTCTCTACTTGGATCTCTCGGTCACGCGAACAAGCCGAGATGACGATCCCAGTCGCTGTTTGATTTTCCGACCTCGCCCGCGACCGGCGAGGACGGTGAGCCCCCTGAGATGATGCCGGCATCCGGATTCGGGAGCACAATCCGGGCCGACAGACTAGCCGTCGCTACTTAGGCAGCGAGGGCGTAGTCGCGCTGATTGGAATCGGCGCTTAATTGGTTGCTGCGACGCTTATACGGTGGTCTCCAGCCTGCACCGACACGCTTCCCCTACCTCGACGCACGTAGTCGAAACCGATCAGCCCCGAGGAGGTACCCACCGACCGAAGTCGGCGAGCACTTAAGTCTAACAAGTCGGACAGCGGACTTCATTCCCGTTTCGACCGCACGAGTACGATGGGGGCGTACATCTCGACGACGCGGTCCTCCCAGTCGTCACTGACACGCCCTGACCTCGCCTTCTCCGCCACAAGCGTCCCGACGATGCCGTCGATCAGGGTGTCGGGGTCCACAGTCGGTCCGACGAGGCCACGACGCTTGCCGTCGTCGACGACGGCCGCGAGATCAGCTCGGTGCTTCGCCAGCGCCGTGCGGAAGATCTCGGTGAACGCGGGGTCGGCGTCGGTGAGCAGCGCCGCCATCCCACCGAACCCGATACCGTCCGACACCATCGATGCCGCTTGCCGGACCACCCAGCGGAGCCGGTGCTCCCCCGACAGCTCCTCGTCGATGGCCGGCGGCGTCCCCACGGCGACGAGCGCCGCGGTCAACATCTCGTCCCGGTTCCGATACCGCCGGTAGATGGTCGTGCGCGCGACGCCGGAATGTGCCGCGACCGCCTCGATCGTCACACCGGCCGGACCTTTCGCGCGCAGCAGTTCCAGCGCAGCCGTGATGATCTTCGAGCCGCTGTCAGCAGGCACCTGCAGACACCCTTCGTCGCCGTAATCGATGCATCAGGAATAGCACGGAGCACTCAGGTGCTACACATCGTGTAGCGCTACAGTGAGCGTAGCGCTACATAGGATGTATCGATCGTTTCGAGGAGGATGAATGCGCACCACTACCCAGCCGAAGTCCCACGGGTTCATCGGCTACCTGATCCTGCTGCTCGGGTTCGTCAGCATGGGGGTGTTTCTCTTGACTCTCGCCGGCCAGTTCGGCGGTTCCGCGTGGCCGTCCGGGACTGCGATGGTCGTACTGTTCGTACTCGCGGTCGCAGCGTTTCGTCTCCAGCTGGCGCAGGCCGCCGAGAGTCAACGAGGTGGCGACGTCCGGGTGTACACGGACCCGATGACGCCTCCCCTTTACCGCGCGCAGGTCGAGCGGTACGAGCGTACCTACCGGCGGAAAGGACATACGGTGGCGCCCGAACCCACCGAGGGCACCCGCCTGTACAAGGCCGCCTGAGCCGTCACGGCCCGGTCGGTCAACCCATTCCCTTCACGCGCCGGCCGACCTCACGCTCAACCTCACGCTGCGCGGTCCGCTTGGCGATGTCGTGACGCTTGTCGTGGGCCTGCTTACCGCGGGCCAGCGCCAGCTCGACCTTCACGCGTCCATCGCTGAAGTACATCGACAGCGGCACGAGCGTGAGGTTGCCGTCGCGGATCTTGCCGATCAGGTTGTCTATCTCGCGCCGATGCATCAGCAGCTTCCGCTTGCGTCGAACCGAGTGGTTGGTCCACGAGCCCTGGCCGTACTCGGCGATGTGCAGGGCGTGCAGCCAGACCTCGCCGTCGTCGATCGTGGCGAACGCATCCACGAGTGACGCCTTACCGGCGCGCAGGCTCTTCACCTCGGTTCCGACGAGGACGATGCCGGCCTCGTAGACGTCGAGGATGGTGTAGTTGTGCCGCGCCTTGCGGTTCGACGCAATCACGTTGCGTCCCTTTTCCCTGGGCATCGAGCACTCACCTCCTCGTGGATCGACGGTTGGCAGGGTCGAATAGACCGTAGTCAAGCTTGTGTGGAACGCCGGCGGCGGGTCCGCTCATTCCCGGACGTACACACGAAGGGTGACATAAGCCGTTGCGCCCGCCAACACGATTCCGCCGAGAATCAACCACGGCGCCACGAACAAGACGTCCGTGAGCTCGATGCGGGCGAAGAAGCTGACGCCGTAGAGCTCCTTCAGCGCGGTGTCGAAGAAGAACTTCTTCGCCAGCAGCAGTCCACCGATTGCCAGCAACGCACCCGCAAGGGCGGACACCACCGCCTCCAACAGGAACGGCAACTGCGTGTACCACCGCGTCGCGCCCACCAGGCGCATGATCGACACCTCGGTGCGTCTGGTGAACGCCGCGATCTGGACGGTGTTGATGATCAACAGGATCGCCGCGACCGCGAGCACCGAGGCGATCGCGAACGTCGCGTTGCGCACCCCGTCGAGCACACTGAAGATGCGTTGCACCAGTTTGCGGTCGTCCTTGAATGCGTCCACGCCCAGGTCTTTTCGGCCCGCGTACTCGGTGAGCACCGCATCGAACTGGGCGGGATCGGAGACCCGCACCCGCAGCGACGCCGGAAGCGTGCCCTCGACGATGTTCTCGGCGAGGTCGGGGTTGTTCGCGAAGATCTCCTTCGCGCGCTTGTAGGCCTCGTCCTTGTCGAGGTACGTCACCGAGGTGACGCCCGGTTCGTTCTCGAGTCCCCGTCGCAGCTGAGCACACGGATCGGCTTCGCACTGCGGATCGCGCTCGGTGACTTCGGGATTGAGGTAGAACTCCATCTCGACCCGGTCGAGGAAGATCTTCTGGCTCTTGTCGGCCATCTGGATCACCAACAGACCGCCGCCGAACATTCCCAGCGTGATCGCCGTGGTGATGATCATCGCGATGGTCATGGTCGCGTTGCGGCGCAGTCCGTTGAGAACCTCGCTGATGATGAAATTCGCTCGCATGCTTGCTCAGACGTCCTTGGGGGTCGTTGTTGTGTGTCGGAAGTTGGCTGAGCCGTCAGCCGATTCCGTACACACCCTGCGGGTCGTTGCGCACGAGCTGCCCGTTGTCGAATTCGAGGACGCGGCGGCGCATCGCGTCGACGATGTGCCGGTCGTGGGTGGCCATGACCACCGTGGTGCCCCGACGGTTGACGCGGTCGAGGACGTCGACGATCTCCTCGCTGGTCTCGGGATCGAGGTTTCCGGTCGGCTCGTCGGCCAGCAACACGAGCGGGCGGTTGACGATCGCGCGGGCGATGGCCACGCGCTGCATCTCGCCACCGGACAGCTCGTTGGGCATGCGGTCGTGCTTGCCCTCGAGACCGACGTACTCGAGCACCTCGGGCACGACGCGCTGGATCGTCGACTTCGGCCGGCCGATCACCTCGAGCGCGAAGGCGACGTTCTCGGCGACCGTCTTCTTCTGGAGCAGCCGGAAGTCCTGGAAGACACAGCCGATGGACTGTCGTAGCTTCGGTACCGAACGGGCCGGCATCTTGTTGACGTGGAACTCACCGAGGTACACGTCGCCGCTCGTGGGCCGGTCCTCCTTGAGCAGCAGCCGGAAGAACGTCGACTTGCCCGAGCCGGACGGACCGATCAGGAACGCGAACTCCCCTTTGTCGACCTCGAAGCTCAAATCCTTCAGAGCCGGCCGAGAGGATGCCTTGTACTGCATCGTGACGTTCTCCAGCTTGATCACGATGAGCCAGTGTAACGACGACGCCTGAGAGTCCGTTCAGGCGCGACGCACTGCGTCGAAGAAGGCACTGACCTGCGGTTGCGTGGGCGTCAGCGTGTCGGAACCGGAGTGGTCGGCGTCGGGGCGCCGAAATTCGGGATCTCGACGCCCGGCAGACCGGGGATGGTGTTGCGCGGGGCGGACTGCTGTGACGGGGACCGGGTCTCCCCCGGCGGCAGCGGCGCGTCGGTCCCGCCCTCGACCCCCGGCTCACCGGTCGTCGACCCCGACGGCGTCTTCGAGGTGGACTCCTCGTAGGTCGTCGACGGCAACGGCTCCTCGTAGGTGGGCTCCTCGACGACCTGCGATGTCCTCGGCGCGGGCCGCGGCGGTTCCGGCGAGACGATGCCGTAGCGCTGCGAGGTGTAGCCGTAGAGGACACAACAGAGGATGAAAACCACGAGGAGGATCGCGGTGCTGATGCGGATCGACGTCCGTCCGATGTGCTGATCCCATCGAAAGCTGCGCCGACGACGACCGTCGTCCTGGCCACCCGACCCCGACTGGTCGGACTGATTCTCCTGGGACCCGGCCATCACTCGTCCTCGTCCCGGTCGCGACCGGTCTGATCGGCCAGGGTCGCCGGCGGTCCGCCCGCGGCCTGGACCTCACGCCCGGCAGGCACCATGATCCCCTCGCGGGCGAGGGCCCGGATGATGTGAACACGCAGCGCACGGCCCACCTCGAACTGCTTGCCCGGTAGGGTCCGCGTCACCATGCGCACGGTGATGGAGTCGAGTTCGAGGTTGATCACGCCCAGCGACGACGGCGCGTCGAGCAGTATGTCGTGCCAGCGCGGCAGCTCGTAGAACTGGTGCCCGACCCGGTCGAGGGTGTCGTTGACGAGCCCGATGTCGGCCTCGGACGGCACCGGCACGTCGACGACGGCGCGCGCCCAGTCCTTCGACAGGTTGGTGGCCTTGATGATCTGGCCGTTGGGGACGGTGATGACCTCACCCTCGGTGGTGCGAAGCTTGGTCACCCGCAAGGTCACGTCCTCGACGGTTCCCTCGGCCGGGGCGTTGCCGGTCACCGTCAGGTTCACGACGTCGCCGTAACCGTATTGCTTCTCGGCGACGACGAAGAAGCCGGCCAGGATGTCCTGCACGATGCGCTGCGCGCCGAAACCGAGGGCCGCGCCGATGACCGCGGTCGGGCCGGTGAGGCCGCTGAGCGGGATCCCGAACACTCCCAGGATATGGATGACGACGACGATGGCGATGCCCACGATCAGCGTCCACGCCACCACGTCGACCAGCGCCCGTCGGTGTTTGGCGTCCTCGGTCTGCACGATCAGGTCGCTGGTGGAGAACCTCGTCTCCACCCGAGCGGCATATTTGCCGGCAAACCATCGGATGACGCGGGCCAGCAGCACGGCCCCGAGAATCCAGATGACGATCTCGAGGCCGCTGGTGGCCAGCCAGACATAAACCCGACCGATGAGGAGTTCGGTCGGGGACGGCGCAGCGGCCAGCAGCTCGAGTCCGGGCTGCACGATCACGCCTCGGCGGACGCCATACGCCAGCGGATACCGGCCTCGATGAACTTGTCCAGCTCGCCGTCGAGGACCGCGGTCGGGTTGTTGTCCTCCACGCCGGTTCGCAGGTCCTTGACCATCTGGTACGGGTGCAGCACGTAGGAACGCATCTGGTTACCCCAGCTCGAGCCGCCGTCGCCCTTGAGGGCGTCGAGTTCGGCGCGCTCCTCCTGACGCTTGCGCTCGAGGAGCTTGGCCTGCAGCACGCGCATCGCCGACGCCTTGTTCTGCAGCTGACTCTTCTCGTTCTGACAGGTCACGACGATGCCGGTCGGGATGTGCGTCAGGCGCACCGCGGAGTCGGTGGTGTTGACCGACTGACCACCGGGGCCCGATGAGCGGTAGACGTCGACCTTGATGTCGTTCTCGTCGACGTCGATGTGGTCGGTGGTCTCGACCACCGGCAGCACCTCGACCTCGGCGAACGAGGTCTGACGGCGACTCTGGTTGTCGAAGGGGCTGATCCGTACGAGGCGGTGGGTGCCCTGCTCCACGGACAGGGTGCCGTACATGTAGGGCGCCTTCACGGCGAAGGTGGCGGATTTGAGTCCGGCTTCTTCGGCATAAGAGGTGTCGTAGACCTCGACGCCGTAGCCCTTCTGTTCGGCCCAGCGGATGTACATGCGCATCAGCATCTGCGCCCAGTCGGCGGCGTCGACGCCACCGGCGCCGGAACGGATGTTGACCACGGCCTCGCGGGAGTCGTACTCACCCGCGAGCATCGTCTTGACCTCCATGGCCTCGATGTCGGCGCGCAGGCCGGCCCGCTCCTGGTCTGCGTCGGCCAGGGCCGCGGCCCTGTCCTCACCCTCCTCGGACTCGGCGAGCTCGTAGTGCACGGGCAGATCGTCGAGGCGCTGGCGAAGCTCGGAGACCTTGCGTAGTTCGGACTGTGCGTGCGACAGCTCGCTGGTGACCTTCTGCGCGTGGTCCTGGTCGTTCCACAGGTCCGGATCCGAGGCCTGCATCTCCAGCTCGTCGATGCGACGGCGGAGCTCCTCGAGGTCGAGCACCTTTTCCACGGTGGTCAGGGTGGCGTCGAGGGATTCGAGGTCTGCGGTCACGTCGGGATGCACAATCATCCAGAGTACCGGCCGCGGGCCGGGTCAGGCAGCGTCAGGCCCCGCAGTTCAGAAGCCGCCGGGTCCCGCGGTTCAGATTCCGCCGGGTCCCGCGGGCGGCTGCGGATCGGGCAGGACGCCGAACTGCCAGGACGTCACCGCCTTGTTCGGCTTGTAGATCACCGGCAGGTCGTCACCCACCTGCGGCCACGGATCGTCGGGTCCGAGCACGAGGGTTCCGTACACCTCGGTCGGGTTGGTCTCGGGTCCGACGATGGTTCCGGTGATGGTGTGGAAACGCTGCCCGTTCTTGTCGGCGGCGCTCTGCGGATCGGACTGGTTGTCGGAGACGCCGACGATCGTCAGCGTGCCCTGCACGTACTGCGAGGCCTTCCCTGCGGACATGGCCCGCGGATTGCGTCCCCGCTGCCACTGCAGGACCAGCACCACCACCAGTGCAGCCAGCAACAGGGTGAACGTCACGGTGAGCAGCATGAGGGCTACCCTACCGGGCATGTCCGCCGACTCCGGTCCGAGAAACCCCAGCACCTCACAGAGCTACGACGACGACCTCGAACTCGCGCTGTCGCTCGCCGACTCCGCCGACGCGCTGACCACGGACCGGTTCGGGGCGGTCGACCTCCGCGTCGACGACAAGCCCGACCTCACGCCCGTCTCCGACGCCGACCTCGCCTGCGAGACACTCATCCGCGAACGGCTCGCCGCCCGCCGGCCCGCCGACATGGTTCTCGGTGAGGAGTTCGGCGGGGACGCCACCCTGTCCGGCCGTCAGTGGGTCATCGACCCCATCGACGGCACCAAGAACTTCGTGCGCGGCGTCCCGGTCTGGGCCACGCTGATCGCCCTGCTCGTCGACGGCGTGCCCACCGTCGGCGTGGTGTCCGCCCCAGCCCTGCACCGGCGCTGGTGGGCCGCCACGGGGCTCGGCGCCCACACCTGCTTCGACGGCGAGGACGCCCGCGAACTCTCGGTGTCCGGAGTCGGCGACCTCTCCTCGTCGAGCCTGGCCTTCTCGAGCCTGTCGGGCTGGGCCGACCGCGGCATCCGCGACCGCTTCGTCGACCTCACCGACCAGGTCTGGCGCGTTCGCGGCTACGGCGACTTCTTCAACTACTGCCTCGTCGCCGAGGGCGCGGTCGACATCGCCGCCGAACCCGAGGTCTCCCTCTGGGACCTCGCCCCCCTCGACATCCTCGTCCGCGAGGCAGGCGGCAAGTTCACCGCACTCGACGGGACCCCCGGCCCCGCCGGTGGCAGCGCCGTCGCCAGCAACGGACTCCTCCACGACGAGGTGCTCGCCGCGCTCAGCCCATCCGCTCCCTGACGTGCGAGGAGCGATAAGCGACGAGCCACGCAGGGCCGGTGAGCCGACCTACAGTTCGGTACCGGCTTCCTCGTCGAGCACCTTGAACTCGGTCGCCTCGTCCTTCATGTCGGCCAGCCGCGCATAGTGGACGGCGGACCCGGCGTCGGACAAGACCGCCTGGTGGATCGGCACGGCGACCCGCGGCGCCATCGCGCGGAGGTAGTCGACCGATTCGCTGAGCTTCATCCACGGCGCGGCCGACGGCAACGCGAGGACGTCGACCTGCTCGAAGGGGATGTAAAACGAGTCGCCCGGATGCATGAACTGTCCCGGCTTCTCGGCGGTGCCCAGGATGTAGGCGACGTTGTCGATGACCGGGATCTCCGGGTGGATGACCGCGTGCCGGCCGCCGGTGAATCGTGCGGTGAGCGAACCGATCTCGATCTGGTGGCCACCGCGCGCCGCGGTCCAGGCGCCGGCCACGTTGTCGCCGTTGAGCTGCGCGGTGGTCTGCGGGTCGGCGTAGAGGACGGCGTCGGGGTTGGCAGCGACGAGGTCGGGCAGCTTCGCGACGTCGCAATGGTCGGGGTGCTGGTGGGTGATGAGGATGGCGTCGAGACCGTTGATGCCCTCGAAGCCGTGCGAGAAGTTGCCCGGATCGAAGAGCACCTTGGTCCCGTCGATCTCGACGAGCAGACAGGAGTGGCCGAAGTGGGTGATCTGCATACGTCCACTCTGCCTTCTTCACACCACGATCGGGAAGATCCCCCACCCCGCCGCGGCGTCGACCACGCGCACCAGTCCGTAGGTCAACCACGTCCCCAGGAGGACGGCGCCCGCACGACCCAGCACTACGTCGCGCCAGCCCTCGAGCGGAGACCTCCTCCGCCGCACCAGGGTTGCGACCGCGACGACAACGGTGACGACCGTCAGGACGAGCAGGATCGGACCGAAGACGTTGAAGCGGAACGACGCCCCGACGTCGCCGTGCATGAAGGCCACCCAGCTGCGGGTGAGTCCACACCCCGGGCACGGCAGGCCCGTCATCATCGCGAACGGGCAAATTCCCGGACCATCGGCGATCCCGGCAGGCGTGAACACGCAGGCGGCTCCGACAGCAGCGGCGCCGGCGAGTCCGACGACCGCCGCGCCCAGTGCGCCGCTCGACGATAAGCGCAGGTCGGAGCGGGCTTGCACGGTCACCCGGCCAGCCTAGCGCGCAGGCCGTACGACGGTGTCGGAGAAGTAGGTGACAAACTTCTTACTACGGAGTAAGGTCTGGACTTACTACCGAGTAAGATCGGTCCGCAAAGTCCTGTGCAGAGGCCCCTGACCGGGGCGACTGGAAGAAACGGCTGGTGATCATGACAACTCACACCGAACCGCGCGAGACCTCCGCAGTCGGCCGAAACCCACATCCCCGCAACTTCATCGGCACCGCGATGCGGGTGCTCTCGACGGTGACGGGTTCGGAGTTCGCCGAGAAATACAAGATCCGCGAGCCCATCAACCGCGTGGCCTACCAGGCCACCAAGACCGGGTTCCAGACCCTCGGTGCGGCGAACCGCGCGTTCAAGTCCGTCCAGGGCGGTTCGGGTGACGCCAAGCGTCTGACCACCGCGCCCAAGTACTACTTCAACCTCACGCCCGACGACGAGCAGCAGATGATCGCGGAGACGGTGAAGGACTTCGCCACCGAGATCCTGCGCCCCGCCGCGTACGACGCCGACGCCGCAGCCACCGCGCCCGAGGACATCGTGAAGCGCTCGGCCGAGCTGGGCATCACGATGATCAACGTGCCCGAGGATCTCGACGGCGCGGCCACCGAGCGCGGCGTGGTCACCAACGCACTCGTCGCCGAGGCGATGGCCTACGGCGACATGGGTCTGGCTCTCCCGCTGCTCGCACCGAGCGGCGTCGCCACCACCCTCACCAACTTCGGCACCGACTCCCAGCAGCGCACCTACCTGCCCGACTTCGCCGGCGAGAACGTGCCGCAGTCGGCTGTCGTCATCGCCGAGCCGAAGCCGCTGTTCGACGCATTCGCGTTGAGCACCAAGGCAACCCGCGTTCCCAGTGGCTACCGCCTGAACGGCGTGAAGTCCTTCGTCCCCGCCGCCGGGTCATCGGAGCTGTTCGTCGTCGGCGCGCAGCTCGACGGCAAGCCCGCCCTGTTCCTCGTCGAGTCGGACTCCAAGGGCCTCATCGTCGAAGCCGATCCCGGCATGGGCGTCCGCGCCGCCGGAATGGGTCGCCTGCTCCTGCAGGATGTCGCCGTCCCGGAGTCGGCGCTGCTCGCCGGCGAGGGCGACGCCGCCCACGCCGCATACCGCGACGTCGTACGCCTGTCGCGCCTGGGCTGGTCGGCACTCGCTGCCGGTACCGCGCGCGCCGTTCTCGACTACGTCATCCCCTACGTCAACGAGCGCGAGGCGTTCGGCGAGCCGATCTCCAACCGCCAGGCGGTGGCGTTCATGGTCGCGAACATGGCCACCGAGGTCGACTCGATCCGGCTGGTCACGCTGCGCGGCGCCGCCCGCGCCGAGCAGGGCCTGAGCTTCGCCCGCGAAGCGGCCCTCGCTCGCAAGCTCACCATCGACAAGGGGCTGCAGATCGGCCTCGACGGCGTCCAGCTCCTCGGCGGCCACGGCTTCACCAAGGAGCACCCGGTCGAGCGCTGGTACCGCGACCTGCGTGGCGCCGGTATCGGCGAAGGCATCGTCGTCCTCTAGACCGCTTGTGACCCAAGGAATCTGACATGAGCATCAATCTCGAACTCCCGAAGAAGCTGCACGTCACCATCGATCAGGCACATCAGGCGGCGGCGGAGATCTTCCGGCCCATTTCGCGCAAATACGATCTGCGCGAACACGATTACCCGGTCGAGCTCGACACCCTGGCCAGCCTGTACGACGGCCTCTCGGAGACCGGGCAGGCCGGCGCGGGCGCCGACGGCGGCCGCAGCCAGCAGAAGAAGGCCAAGCCCAAGGCCGAGGGCCAGGTCGTCAACGGCGGCAACATGCAGTCCGTCGTGAACGTCATGGAGACCTCGTGGGGCGACGTGGGCCTCATGCTGTCCATTCCCTATCAGGGCCTGGGCAACTCGGCGATCGCCGCGGTCGCCACGGACGAGCAGCTCGAGCAGTTCGGCAAGGTGTGGGCCGCAATGGCCATCACCGAACCCAGCTTCGGCTCCGACTCGGCCGCGGTGAGCACCACCGCGACGCTCGACGGCGACGAGTACGTCATCAACGGCGAGAAGATCTTCGTGACCGCCGGCTCGCGTGCCACCCACATCGTCGTGTGGGCGACCGTCGACAAGAGCCTCGGCCGTGCCGCCATCAAGAGCTTCGTGGTCCCGCGTGAGCACCCCGGCGTGGAAGTCGTTCGCCTGGAACACAAGCTGGGTATCCGCGTCTCCGACACCGCGGTCATCCGCTTCGAGAACTGCCGCATCCCCAAGGAGAACCTGCTCGGCTCCCCCGAGGTCGACACCAAGAAGGGGTTCGGCGGGGTCATGCAGACCTTCGACAACACGCGCCCCCTCGTCGCGGGTATGGCCGTCGGTGTCGCGCGTGCGGCACTCGAGGAGCTGCGCCGTATCCTCGACGAGGCCGGGGTCGAGGTCGACTACGACCGTCCGGCCGCCGACCAGCACGCCGCGGCCGCCGAGTTCCTGCGCATGGAAGCCGATTTCGAGGCCGCCTACCTGCACACCATGCGCGCCGCGTGGATGGCCGACAACAAGCAGCCGAACTCGACCGAGGCGTCGATGTCGAAGGCCAAGGCCGGACGCACCGTCACCGACATCACCAACAAGGTGGTCGAGCTGACCGGCACCCTCGGCTACTCGGAGCGCCTTCTGGTGGAGAAGTGGGCGCGCGACTCCAAGATCCTGGACATCTTCGAGGGCACCCAGCAGATCCAGAACCTCATCATCGCCCGCCGCGTGCTCAACAAGAGCAGCGCCGAGCTCAAGTGAGCGCCTGACGCAACAGCATTCGTCCCCGCCACCTCATCGAGGTGGCGGGGACGATTCGCTGTCGAGAGACGGCTCGCCTCAGACCGCCCAGACCACAGCCAAACCCCCTGCGCACGCCGCCGCCGACACGAGCAGGGTGAGGACTGCGTACGCACCGGCGACCAGTCGCTGTTTGTTCTCCGCCAGGCGGACGACCTCGAAGCTGGCGGTGCTGAAAGTCGTGTAGCCGCCGCAGAATCCGGTCCCGATGATCGCCTGCAGCTCGTGTGGTGCACCGCGGAAGAGCACGAGTCCGGCGAGTACGCCGAGCAGCGCCGAGCCGCTCACGTTGATGACGAAGGTGCCCCACGGGGTGATGGTCGGCCACTTCCACTTGACGGCGCCGTCGACGACGAAGCGCGTCACCGCGCCCAGCGCTCCCGCCACCATGACGGCCAGGGCGATCAACGTCGTGCCCATCGGGTCGCTGATTTCGAGGCGAGCGTGATGCCACCGGCTGCCGCCAGCAGGCCGAGGACGACGCTGACCGCTGCGTACGCCAGTGCCGTTGCGACCACCGAGGCTCGGGTCAGTTCCGAGATCTCCAGTGCGAAGGTGCTGTAGGTCGTCAGCGCCCCGCAGATGCCGGTGCCACCGAAGAGCCTCACCCGCTGTCGCCATCCCTCGTCGTGCCCGAGGCGGGCAAGCAGTTCCAGCAGCGCACCGAGAATGAAAGCACCGATGATGTTGACCGCGAAGGTCGCCCACGGCCAGTGTCCCTCGACGGTGGGAAACGTCTCCTCCGCCCAGTACCGCACGCCCGTACCGATCAGTCCGCCCGCGAACACCCACGCCAGGGCGTGCACGCGCAGGTGCAGCGGACGTTCGTCGGGGTCGACGGGGAGTTCGTCGTGCTTGTCCACCTGCACGCGACCCAGTCTGCGCTAGGTGACGACGGTGTACAACACGATCAGGTAGACCGGCACCAGGACGTCGAAGAAGAAGATCGGTCCGGCGTTGCCCGGCTTGAAGTTTCGCCTGGTCACCATCTCTCGCACGTGCCCGACTGCGGCGCCCAGGTAGAACACGGAGAACGCGATGATCGTGGCCAGGGTGAACTCGTCGCCGAACCCCGACGCGATCACACCCAGGACACCGGTCGCGAGACTCGCGAGCCCGACCTCCCACTGCCAGGGCGTCTTCGACGGCCAGCCGATCGAGTCCGCGATCGGCTCACCGAAGAACATGTGTCCACAACCGGTCATCCAGCCCTGAACACCGATCATCCACAGCACCGAGTTCTCGAGCAGATCCCGGCCGAGGTCACCTCCCGGTGACAGCGCATCGATCACGGTCATGACGACCGTGCCGACGAGTCCGACGAAGGGGACGACGGCTATCGCGATACGGAGGATGCGGTCGCTCACGGCGTCGGACCTTCTCAGCCCTTCAGCTGTTCGGCGAGCGCGGTCAGCACGTCCGGGTCCTCGATGGTCGACGGAACCGTGTACTCCTCGTGATCGGCTATCTGGCGCATCGTCTTGCGCAGGATCTTGCCCGACCGCGTCTTCGGCAAGGCCGGCACCACGGTCACGTCGCGGAAGGTTGCGACCGCGCCGATCTCCTCACGCACCTTGGCCACGAGTTCACTGCGCAGCGTGTCGGCGTCGATGTCGACTCCCGACTTGAGCACCACGTAACCACTGGGGCGCTGCCCCTTGAGGTCGTCGTGGATGCCGATGACCGCGCATTCGGCGACGGCCGGATGCGACGCCACCACAGCTTCGATGCTTCCGGTCGAAAGGCGGTGTCCGGCAACGTTGATCACGTCGTCGGAGCGGCCGAGGACGAACACGTAGCCGTCTTCGTCGACGTAACCGGAGTCGCCGGTGAGGTAGTAACCGTCGAAGGCGGCCAGGTAGGACTTGCGGTAGCGGTCCTCGTCGCGCCACAGACCGGCGAGCGTCCCCGGCGGCAGCGGCAACTCGATGACGATGCTGCCCTCTTCCCCGGCCGACACCGGCTTGCCCTCGGCATCGACGACGCCCACGGCATAACCCGGTACCGGCACGGTGGGCGAACCCGCCTTGATCGGCATCGGTTCCAGGCCACGGAGATTCGCCGCGATCGCCCAGCCGGTCTCGGTCTGCCACCAGTGGTCGACGACCGGGACGCCGAGGGTGTTCGACGCCCAGGTGAAGGTGTCGGGGTCGAGTCGCTCGCCTGCGGCGAACAACGTCTGCAGGGACGACACGTCGTACTTCGCCAGCTCTTCGGCGTTCGGGTCGGCTTTGCGGACGGCGCGGATCGCGGTCGGTGCGGTGAAGAGCGCCTTGACGCCGTGGTCGGAGATGACCCGCCAGAAGGCGCCTGCGTCCGGGGTTCCGACCGGCTTGCCCTCGTACATCACGGTCGTCGCACCGACGAGCAGCGGCGCATAGACGATGTAGGAGTGGCCGACGACCCAGCCGACGTCGGAGGCCGTCCACCAGACGTCGCCCGCGGAGATGTCGTAGATGTTCTTCATCGACCAGGTCAGCGCGACGGCGTGGCCTCCGTTGTCGCGGACCACACCCTTGGGCTTTCCGGTGGTGCCGGAGGTGTAGAGGATGTAGAGCGGATCGGTCGCGGCAACCGGTACCGGATCGGCGGCCTGGGCGTCGGCCATCGCCGTGTCCCAGTCCAGCCACCCGTCGTGATCGGCAGCGGAACCGGCGATCTCGGGACGGTCCTTGACGATGACAGTCTGCGGCGCGTTGGCCGACAGCTCGATCGCCTTCGCGACCATCGGCAGGTACTCGACCGCACGGCCGGGCTCCAGTCCACCGGATGCCGTGACGATCGCGACCGGTTCGGCGTCGTCGATGCGGGTGGCGAGCTCGGGTGCGGCGAAGCCGCCGAAGACCACCGAGTGGACGGCACCGATCCGCGCGCAGGCCAGCATCGCGATCGCGGCCTCCGGGATCATCGGCATGTAGATGACGACGCGGTCGCCGGCGGTGATGCCACGGGCGGCGAGCACGCCCGCGAAACGCGACACCTCGTCGAGCAGTTCGGCGTAGGTGTAGCGGCGGACCTCGCCGACCATCGCCGAGTCCCAGATGAGTGCGGTGCGGTCCCCCTGACCGGCTGCGACGTGGCGGTCGAGGGCGTTGTACGAGGTGTTCAGCTCCGCGCCGGGAAACCAGCGGTAGAACGGCGCGGCGGAGTCGTCGAGAGCGAGTGCGGGCTCGGTGGTCCAGTCGACGGCTTTGGCGGCCTCGAGCCAGAAGCCTTCGCGGTCGCTGACCGCCTGGGTGAATGCCTCGCTGTACCGGCCCATGGCCATCCTTTCGTCCTCACGCGCATGGCAGGACACCCACACGTGTCACGCCGCCCCTAGAGCGTATCGGTGTGACGCCCGACACCGAATCAGTTCTCGTGACCTGCGCCGACCGGTAGCCCGGACGCGACGAACGGTTGCCCGCGGTGCTCGATCAGATCTGCCGCAACTCCCCCACCGCGTCGGTGACCTGGTCGAGGAAGGACCTGACGGTGTCGAGGTCAGCCGCCGAGAAGCCGTCGGCGACGGCACGAACTCGGTCGATGAGCGGCCCGAAAAACGCCCACCCCATCTCCCGGGCCTGCTCGGTGACGTGCAGCGTGACCCGTCGACGGTCGGATTCGTCGCGTGCTCGCGAGACGAGACCGCGGCCCTCCAGCCGATCGATCAACGCGGTCGTCGACGCGGAGTTGAGCCCGAGGTGACCGGCGAGCCAGCCTGGGGTCGCGACCTCCTCGGCCCTCGAGCGGTCGAGCAGGGCGATGAGGGCACGCACATCGGTGGCGTGCAGGACGTTTCGCGCCGCAAACTCGGACCCGAGCAACTCCAGCTCGACGGTCAGGGACCGCAGGCGGTGGACCAGGTCGTCGTATGCCACGCAATCACTTTACGACATTCGCTCGATGATCTAATCTCTCGATAATCGAGATACATGGTCATCGGAGGCATGCATGGCACGACCGTCACTGCAGGAATTCGCCGACTCCCCCGACGGCGCTGGGTTCTTCGCCGCCTACGACGCACTCATCGCCCGCGGAGGCGCTCGCCCGATCGACATCGAGACCGGTTACGGAGTGACTCGCGTCAACAGCTACGGCACCGCACCGGAGGCGCCGATCGTCCTGCTCCCGGGCGGCGGCGGCACGTCCGCGTCGTACGTGAACGTGGCCGGACGTCTCGCGGAGAGGCGCCGGGTTCATGCGGTCGACATCATCGGCGACGCCGGCCGCTCTCGCCCAGGACCCGGCCGGCCGCGCACCGCCGACGAACTGATGGCCTGGCTGGATGCGGTGTTCGACGACCTCGGACTCGAAACCGTTGACCTGGTCGGCCATTCATACGGCGCGATGATCGCCCTGGCCTACGCGACCGGCATCAACCACGAGCGGGTGCGGCGACTCGTCCTCCTCGACCCGACTACGTGCTTCGCGGGCCTGCGGTTGGGCTACCTCACCCACGCGTTGCCGACGCTCCTCGCCCCGAACCCGGAGCGGCAGCGCCGATTCCTGTCGTGGGAGACCCGCGACGCCACCCTCGACCGCACGTGGATCGAGATGTACTGGGCCGGAGCACGCTTCCCCACCGGCCGGACAATCGTCCCCAAACGCCCTTCATCAGAAGCGCTCTCGAGGTTGGCCGGCGGCAAGAACGTCACCGCGGTGTTCGCACCACACAGCAGGGCACATGACTCGGCCCGCGTCTCTGCTCGGGTTCGGCAGTACTTACCCGATGCGCGGACCGTGATGCTGCCCAGCGGAACTCATCACACGCTGCCGCTCGAGCCCGCGGACGAGATCATCACCGCGCTGCTCGACGCGGTCGAACTTGCGGAGGAGCGTGTCGAAGGGAATCAGCACAGGATCTTGCGGTCTCCACCACCAGGATCGGATGCCCGACGATCTCCCTGAGACGTGCCTCATCGGTGATGCGCATGTGCACATACTCCCAAGCGTTCAGCGGGAGGCAAGGCCGCGTTGCGGAACGGTCCATTCCGGTGTCCAGCGGAGGGTGCGGAGCGATGCCTCCCGGGTCGTGAACCGGCGACGGTGATGCCGTGTCCCATCGGTGACGACGAGATCCACCTCGGCATCGAGGTGCCGGGCGAGGGACCTCGCCGTCCACCCGGGCCGACGACCGGAGGTACCGAGCACGACCGCCCCGGCGCCGAAGCGCTCGACAGCCCGCTGCATCACCGCGACCGGGTCGCCGAGGTCGGTGGCCGTCACCACCGATCGCGCGCCGAGCCAGATCGCGAGTTCACGCGCGGTCCGCAGCTGCTCGGCGACCGTGGCCTGCCCGCTCAGCAGGTAGGACTCGTCCTTGAGTGCATCGTGAAGTCCGGTCGGGGCCTCGTCTCGCCGGCTGCGTCGTGTCGCGCAGACCAGAATCACGTCGGACGTCCCTCCGGTCGCGCGCACGGCGGTCTTGATGGCCCGACGCGACGCCTCGCTTCCGGAGACGCCGACGACCACCGGGCGTCCCGCGGACAGTCCGTGTAGTTCCGGAACAGCGGGTGACGCGACCCATTGCGGGCCGTTGGGTCCGGGGAGCAGCATCATCGTCTCGTCCTCTCGCCAGTGATGTAAACGTGCTGCTCACAACGCTATGGAGGCGAAGACCCCGAATCGCCATGCTGTGGGATGAACTGACATCCACCCGTGGGTGGAGGTCGGAATCCATCGGTGGGAGGAAGCGGGCGCGGGCTGCGGACCTTTTCTGGAACGGTGACGAGCTTCACAGCAGACCTCGGAGCCGAACTGCGGCGTCGGGTCGAACGCGCCGGCGGAGACTATCCCCCGCTGTACCCCGCGGTGATCCTGTCGGCGAGCGTGGTCGTCACGGCGGTCGCGGTGGCGCAGCGATACCCGTTCGATCATCTCGGCTGGGTGATCGCGGGACTCGTGCTCGCATGCCTGACACTCGTCCTCGATCTCAGCGTGCCACCGTCGACGTACGTCTGCTTCACCGTGCTGGCGAGCACTCTGTGTTTCCTGATGGCCCCGGTACCCAACGATGCCGCGCCCCTGCAGTTGACCCTCACGGCGGCCATCGGTGCCGCGATGTACTCACTGCGCACCGGAATCCGCGTCGCGGTCGTGTGCGTCGCGTTGGTCGTGGCGTTCGGAATTTTCGGTGGCCTCGAGTCCCCCGCGTTGTACGCGCTCGGCGTCGCCTGCGGTTGGCTGATCGGATACATGGTCCTGATCCAGAAACGTCTATCCGACAACCGCGCCCGGGTCCTGCGTGAGCGTGCCGATCGCGCCGCCAGCGACGAACGACGCCGCATCGCCCGGGAGATCCACGACGTCATCGCGCACTCGTTGTCGATCACCATGCTGAACGTCACCGGCGCGCGGCGCGCACTGGAACAGGACCGCGACGTCGACGATGCGATCGACGCCCTGACCGACGCCGAACGCCAGGGCCGGCAGGCCATGTCCGAGATCCGGAACATCGTGCACGTGCTCGGCGCGAACGAGACACAGCCGCCCACGACTCCGCCCAGCGATCGCGATCTCGCCGCGCTGATCGACGACTACCGGAAGGCGGGCATCCACGTCTCCCACCGCGTGGACGGCGACCTCGCCGCGCTCCCTGATCCGGTCTCCGCTGCCCTGTACCGGATCACGCAGGAGTCCCTCGCCAACGTCGTCAAACACTCGACTGCCAACCGGGCCACGGTGAGCGTCACTGTGGGCGACTCGGTCGAGATCACCATCGAGAACCCACACTTCGGCGGACGGGCGAGAGATCGCGACGGCGCCCGGATCGACGGCATGACGCAACGGGCCGCCTTGCTCGGCGGCACCTTCGAGACCTGCCACGACAACGGGACCTGGACCGTACGGGCCACGCTCCCGGCCCGGGTCATGACCGACGGGATCGGCGTATGACCTCCACCGGTCCCACCGACATCGGCACCGACCCGATCCGAGTCCTCCTGGTCGACGACCAGGAACTGGTCCGCACCGGACTCCGACGCATACTCCGCCCTCGGGACGGTTTCGACATCGTCGGCGAATGTGCCGACGGCTCAGAGGTTCTCGCGGCGGTAGCCGAACACCGACCGGACATCGTGGTGATGGATCTGCGCATGCGGAACATCGACGGCATCACCGCCACGACGATGTTGCGGACACTCCGCGAACCCCCGCCGGTGCTGGTACTGACCACCTTCGACGACGACGATTTGCTGTCCGGCGCACTGCGTGCCGGCGCCGCGGGTTTCATCCTGAAGGACTCGTCGGCAGAGGCCCTGATCTGGGCGGTCCGGGCTGTGGTCCGCGACGGCGCCTTCCTTGATCCCGCCGTCACCGAACGTGTCCTGAACGGTTTCCGACGCGCCGGGCGTGAGCAGACCTCGATCGCACCGGATCTGACCGACCGCGAGACCGACGTCCTGCGTCTGATCGCCCGCGGCCTGACGAACGGCGAAATCGGTTCGGCACTGGGCATTTCGCAGGTGACAGTGAAGACTCACGTGAACCACATCTTCACCAAGCTCGACCTGCGGGACCGCGCCGCGGCGATCGTGTACGCCTACGACCGGGGACTCGTCCTGGCCGAGTACGACTGACCGGGAGCCACTGGAATCCGCCCCTCAAACGCACCCTCAGCAGGGCTGTCGACGACGACATGTCCGCGGTGACGCTCCAGGTGTGTTGATCTCAGGAGCGGTTTGCAGGGCAGTTCTCAGCCGGCCAGGCGCACCTCGACGCCGTCTGCGAAGCGGTACGGTCCCGCCATCAGCAGACCGCCGAAACGCTTGCGCAGCCGGGACATCTCGGCGCGGACGGTCACCGTCCGATCGTCGACGCCGAAGAGGTGCGCCGACATCTGCGCAGCGGTCACCCCGCTACGGTGCCGCGCGAGAAAGGTGAGTATCTCACCGTGCCGGGGCGAACACCGATGGGTCCAGCCGCCACTGGCTCCCTCGACCGAGACCTCGACACACTCACCTCCGGAAGCGGCGACAACCGTTCGCATCGAGACCCGCGTCGTCGACGCATCCGCGGCATCGGCGACGCGCACGAGCCAGCCGCCCGGTAACGCTTCCACATCGCATTCGCCGAGTGCACCGAAGAAGGACCGGCCAGGTCCGACACCGCGCGGCAACAACAGCCGCGATCGTGGGGACACCGCATCGACAGCCGCCACCCAGCCGTCCACGTCGACGGCCAACGCCGGCCCCGGCGAGCGGGCGAGAATCGGCGCTGCGACCGCCCGGAGGCAATCGAGCCGTCGGTGATGCTGTTCCCGCAGCTGCGACTCGGCCAACCGCGCGACGGCATGTACGAGCGCCAGGGTGGTCGGGTGGATCGTTGCCGCCGGACCGCTGACGTCGACGACGCCGAGCACGTCTCCGGTCCGCGGGTCCTTGATCGGAGCTCCGGTGCACGTCCAGGAGTGGTGGCTGCGGACGAAGTGCTCGGCGGAGAACACCTGGATGGACTTGCCGGACATCAGTGCGGTGCCGATCGCATTCGTGCCCACCGAACCCTCTGCCCAGTCGGCGCCCTCGATGAACCCCAGCTGATCGGCACGACTGAGCACCCTCGACGACCCGCTGCGCCACAGCACGTGACCTCGTGCATCGGCGATGACCAGGATGTTGTCCCCGTCCGCGATCAACGAGTCCAGATTGCGTGCGAGTTCATCGACGACCTCGATCAGTCCCGACTGGCGTCGCCGCTCCTCGAGTTCTTCGAAGTCCAGGCCCCGCTCGACCGCGGTGTCGGCGTCCGGAGAGAGGCCTGCCCTGCGAAGCCGCTGCCACGAGTCGTCGATGACGGCCCGCGGACGTGCCGGCATCCGCCCACCCGACATAGCGGCGTCGTGGACGGCGCTGAGGACGTGGGCGAACTCCCGCGGATCGTCGCCGGCCTGTACGGCAGGCTCCAGATCGGAGACGTGGTCGGAAATCGTCATTACCAAGATTGTGCGTCACATCACAGAAGCGATGCAACGAGGGGACGGGTCGCAACGGACTGCAACCCTTGCCGGCGCGGGCACCCGAGGCGTCTGCTGTCCTCAGCAAGATTGTGGCCCGCGTCACTATCGGCGCCACCCCGAACTGTTTGAGGAGAGACGATGACCCAGACGATGGAGCCGGTTGTCAGCACCGGCCGCACCCCACAGCAGCGTGTCGACGCGTGGCTGCAGGAGTTCGAAGCTGCGCTGGCCGCGCTGGATGTCGGGCGTGCGACGAGTGCGTTCCTCACCGACAGCTACTGGCGCGATCTCACGGCATTCACCTGGAACATCAAGACGGTCGAGGGCCACGAGCAGATCAGCGACATGCTGACCGCACGCCTGGCCGACACCCGGCCGGCGGGCTTCGCGACGACCGAGGACGCCACCGATGACGGTGACGGCGTGGCGTCGGCCTTCCTCTCGTTCGAGACGGCCGTCGGACGCTGCGAGGGCCATGTACGCATCCGTCCGGACGCCGACGGCGTCGACCGCGCCTGGACGCTCCTCACGACCATGCAGGAGTTGAAGGGTTACGAGGAGAGCCGCGGTCCGACCCGCGTGCTCGGTGCCGTGCACGGTTCCGATCCGGACACCCGATCGTGGGCGGAGAAGAAGGCCGACGAGGAGCGCGAGCTCGGGCGGACTGCCCAGCCCTATGTCCTCGTGATCGGCGGCGGACAGGGCGGCATCGCGCTCGGGGCACGCCTTCGACAGCTCGGGGTGCCGTCGGTCGTCGTGGACCGTCACGACCGGCCCGGCGACCAGTGGCGTAAGCGTTACAAGTCCCTCTGCCTGCACGACCCGGTCTGGTACGACCACCTCCCTTATCTCCCCTTCCCCGAGAACTGGCCGGTGTTCGCACCCAAGGACAAGATCGGCGACTGGCTCGAGTTCTACACCAAGGTCATGGAGGTGCCCTACTGGAGCAAGACCACCTGCCTGTCGGCGAACTACGACGAGGACCAGGAACGCTGGACGGTCGAACTCGATCGCGACGGCGAACGCCTCACGCTCCACCCGACGCAGCTCGTACTCGCGACGGGCATGTCCGGTAAGCCCTCGATCCCCACGGTGCCGGGTCAGGACATCTTCGCCGGCGAGCAGCATCACTCCAGCCGGCACCCGGGTCCCGACGCCTACGCCGGCAAGAAGGTCGTCGTGATCGGGTCGAACAACTCGGCTCACGACATCTGCAAAGCCCTCGTCGACAACGGCGTCGACGCCACGATGGTGCAGCGCTCGTCGACGCATATCGTGAAGTCCGATTCGCTGCGGTCGATCGCCCTCGGCGGCCTGTACAGCGAGGAGGCCGTCGCCTCCGGCATGACCACCAAGAAGGCCGACCTGACCTTCGCGTCGCTGCCCTACCGGATCATGCACGCGTTCCAGGTGCCGGTCTACAACCAGATCCGCGAGCAGGACAAGGAGTTCTACGACCGTCTCGAGGCGGCCGGCTTCAGACTCGACTTCGGTGACGACGACTCGGGCCTGTTCATGAAGTACCTACGACGCGGCTCGGGTTACTACATCGACGTCGGCGCCAGCGAGCTCATCGCCAACGGGACCATCAAGCTGGTTCAGGGACAGCTCGATCACCTCACCGAGAACTCCGTCGTGCTCGCCGACGGCACCGAGCTCGAGGCCGATGTCGTGGTCTACGCAACGGGGTTCGGATCGATGAACGGCTGGGCCGCTGACCTGATGGGACAGGACGTCGCCGACCGCGTCGGCAAGGTATGGGGACTGGGATCGGACACCACGAAGGATCCCGGCCCGTGGGAGGGCGAGCAGCGCAACATGTGGAAGCCGACGCAGCAGCCTGGCCTCTGGTTCCACGGCGGCAACCTGCATCAGTCCCGGCACTACTCCCTCTACCTGGCACTCCAGCTGAAGGCTCGGTACGAGGGTCTCGACACTCCGGTCTACGGACTGGCCGAAGTGCATCACCTCAGCTGAGTACCTGAAGACGAGTAATGCCCCGTGACGAGGAGATCGCGGGGCATTCTCATGTCTGTGGCCCGAGCCGACCGCACACCCACCCTTTTTCCGTAGATCCACCACCCGGTCAGGGGGTGGAAGTACGGAAAACCGGTGGGTTTCCTCTATCAGCGAAAGCCCCGGAAATGCATTGTGGCCCTACACGATTACTCGTGTAGGGCCACAATGGGATGTTGTGTTCGGCGGTGTCCTACTCTCCCACACTGATTAAGGTGCAGTACCATTGGCGCTGGAGGGCTTAGCTTCCGGGTTCGGAATGGGGCCGGGCGTTTCCCCTCCGCTATGGCCGCCGTAACTTTATGAAACAATCCACAACGGTTTGTTTGTTTGTTGTGTGTTGTCTCAGAAGATGCATAGTGGATGCGAACACACCAAAACCTGTTGTTTGGTGATGTTGTGGGTGTTGTTGGTAAGTCCTCGGCCGATTAGTACCAGTCACCTGAACACATTGCTGTGCGTACAGTTCTGGCCTATCAACCCCATGGTCTGTAGGGGGCCTTAACCCTGCTAAGAGGGTGAGAAACCTCATCTTGGAACAGGCTTCCCGCTTAGATGCTTTCAGCGGTTATCCCTTCCGAACGTAGCTAACCAGCAGTGCCCCTGGCGGGACAACTGGCACACCAGAGGTTCGTCCGTCCCGGTCCTCTCGTACTAGGGACAGGTTTCCTCAAGTTTCTTACGCGCGCGGCGGATAGAGACCGAACTGTCTCACGACGTTCTAAACCCAGCTCGCGTGCCGCTTTAATGGGCGAACAGCCCAACCCTTGGGACCTACTCCAGCCCCAGGATGCGACGAGCCGACATCGAGGTGCCAAACCATCCCGTCGATATGGACTCTTGGGGAAGATCAGCCTGTTATCCCCGGGGTACCTTTTATCCGTTGAGCGACACCGCTTCCACTTGCCGGTGCCGGATCACTAGTCCCGACTTTCGTCCCTGCTCGACATGTACGTCTCACAGTCAAGCTCCCTTGTGCACTTACACTCAACACCTGATTGCCAACCAGGCTGAGGGAACCTTTGGGCGCCTCCGTTACTCTTTAGGAGGCAACCGCCCCAGTTAAACTACCCACCAGGCACTGTCCCTGAACCCGATCAGGGTCCGAGGTTAGAAGTCCAATACGATCAGAGTGGTATTTCAACAACGACTCCATGAACACTGGCGTGCCCACTTCACAGTCTCCCACCTATCCTACACAAACCGAACCGAACACCAATACCAAGCTATAGTGAAGGTCCCGGGGTCTTTTCGTCCTGCCGCGCGTAACGAGCATCTTTACTCGTACTGCAATTTCGCCGAGTCTGTGGTTGAGACAGCAGAGAAGTCGTTACGCCATTCGTGCAGGTCGGAACTTACCCGACAAGGAATTTCGCTACCTTAGGATGGTTATAGTTACCACCGCCGTTTACTGGGGCTTAAATTCTCAGCTTCGCCACCCAAAGGTGACTAACCGGTCCTCTTAACCTTCCAGCACCGGGCAGGCGTCAGTCCGTATACATCGTCTTACGACTTCGCACGGACCTGTGTTTTTAGTAAACAGTCGCTTCTCTCTGGTCTCTGCGACCCACACCCGCTCAGAGAGTAAATCCCGTCACCGGTCTGGGTCCCCCTTCTCCCGAAGTTACGGGGGCATTTTGCCGAGTTCCTTAACCACAGTTCTCTCGATCGCCTTAGTATTCTCTACCTGACCACCTGTGTTGGTTTGGGGTACGGGCCGTGTACCAACTCACTAGAGGCTTTTCTCGGCAGCATAGGATCATGGAATTCGCCGCAACGGCTACGCATCACCTCTCAGGCTATATGTGTTCCGGATTTGCCTAGAACACGCCCTACAGGCTTACACCAGTACAACCACTGACTGGCCCCACTACCTTCCTGCGTCACCCCATCGCTTGCCTACTACCAGCCAAGGTCCCATGCATCACCCCACCCGGCACCCGAAGGTGCTCCTGGGGGATCTGGATGGTTAGTACAACTGATTCAGCATGGGCGCGGATACACGGGTACGGGAATATCAACCCGTTGTCCATCGACTACGCCTGTCGGCCTCGCCTTAGGTCCCGACTCACCCTGGGCGGATTAGCCTGGCCCAGGAACCCTTGGTCATTCGGCGGAAGAGTTTCTCACTCTTCTTTCGCTACTCATGCCTGCATTCTCACTCCCACACCCTCCACCACTAGATCACTCTGTGGCTTCCACGGATGCAGGACGCTCCCCTACCCACCCACACACCTGGTTCACCATCCGTAAACGATGAACGGGCTAACGTGTGAGTGCCGCGGCTTCGGCGGTGTACTTGAGCCCCGCTACATTGTCGGCGCAGGATCACTTGACCAGTGAGCTATTACGCACTCTTTCAAGGGTGGCTGCTTCTAAGCCAACCTCCTGGTTGTCTTCGCGACCCCACATCCTTTTCCACTTAGTACACGCTTAGGGGCCTTAGCCGGCGATCTGGGCTGTTTCCCTCTCGACTACGAACCTTATCGCCCGCAGTCTCACTGCCACACTCTCACTTACCGGCATTCGGAGTTTGGCTGACGTCAGTAACCCTGTGGGGCCCATCGGCCATCCAGTAGCTCTACCTCCGGTAAGAAACATGTGACGCTGCACCTAAATGCATTTCGGGGAGAACCAGCTATCACGGAGTTTGATTGGCCTTTCACCCCTACCCACAACTCATCCCCTCCATTTTCAACTGAAGTGGGTTCGGGCCTCCACGACGTCTTACCGTCGCTTCACCCTGGCCATGGGTAGATCACTCCGCTTCGGGTCTAGACCCGGCGACTCAAACGCCCTATTCAGACTCGCTTTCGCTACGGCTACCCCACACGGGTTAACCTCGCCACCGAGCACTAACTCGCAGGCTCATTCTTCAAAAGGCACGCCATCACCCACCCTCCGAAGAGGCACAGGCTTTGACGGATTGTAAGCGTCCGGTTTCAGGTACTATTTCACTCCCCTCCCGGGGTACTTTTCACCTTTCCCTCACGGTACTTGTCCGCTATCGGTCACCAGGAAGTATTCAGGCTTACCGGGTGGTCCCGGCAGATTCACAGCAGATTCCACGAGCCCGCTGCTACTTGGGCACCCATCACGCAAGACCATGTGTTTTCAGCTACCGGACTCTCACCGTCTACGGCAGACCATTCCAGGCCACTTCACCTAACACACGATTTTCTGACTCACGCTTCCACAGGCAGATGGAAGAAGATGAACCCCACAACACCACACACACAACCCCTACCCGGTATCACATGCGCATGGTTTAGCCTCATCCGCTTTCGCTCGCCACTACTCACGGAATCACTTTTGTTTTCTCTTCCTATGGGTACTGAGATGTTTCACTTCCCCACGTTCCCTCCACACCCCCTATACATTCAGAGGTGGGTAACACGACATCACTCGTGCTGGGTTTCCCCATTCGGACACCCTCGGATCACAGCTCGTTTGACAACTCCCCGAGGACTATCGCGGCCTACCACGTCCTTCATCGGCTCCTGGTACCAAGGCATCCACCGAACGCCCTTACACACTTACAACAACACCTACAAACCACCCCCACCCCAAAAGAACGAGGATCGAATGTAGACATCACAAAACAAACAAATTTCTGCTAAATCACAGACCAACGTCAACGTTGATTTGAAATAAAGATGCTCGCATCCACTATGCACTTCTCAAACAACACACACCGTCTGACCGCCCACACCTCCGCGCCCCATCACAGGACACCTCACCAGCATGATTGACCGAACAGCTAGGTCAGAGACAACCCGACACACACCCGAAGGCATGCCGCGTGTTCTCTCAGAACCCCGATAGTGTGACGTGAACCCACCGGCCTCACAGCCAAAGCGGTACCCCCAACATTCCGTCCTGTGACAGAACATCGAACAGGGGCTGTCTGATGTTTCACCCTCGAACACACACCCACCGCACAGACATACGCCGGCAGAAATGGGTGATGTTGTGTGCTCCTTAGAAAGGAGGTGATCCAGCCGCACCTTCCGGTACGGCTACCTTGTTACGACTTCGTCCCAATCGCCGATCCCACCTTCGACAGCTCCCTCCCACAAGGGGTTAGGCCACCGGCTTCGGGTGTTACCGACTTTCATGACGTGACGGGCGGTGTGTACAAGGCCCGGGAACGTATTCACCGCAGCGTTGCTGATCTGCGATTACTAGCGACTCCGACTTCATGGGGTCGAGTTGCAGACCCCAATCCGAACTGAGACTGGCTTTAAGGGATTCGCTCCACCTCACGGTATCGCAGCCCTCTGTACCAGCCATTGTAGCATGTGTGAAGCCCTGGACATAAGGGGCATGATGACTTGACGTCATCCCCACCTTCCTCCGAGTTGACCCCGGCAGTCTCCTGCAAGTCCCCGGCATAACCCGCTGGCAATACAGGACAAGGGTTGCGCTCGTTGCGGGACTTAACCCAACATCTCACGACACGAGCTGACGACAGCCATGCACCACCTGTACACCAACCACAAGGGAACATGTATCTCTACATGCGTCTGGTGTATGTCAAACCCAGGTAAGGTTCTTCGCGTTGCATCGAATTAATCCACATGCTCCGCCGCTTGTGCGGGCCCCCGTCAATTCCTTTGAGTTTTAGCCTTGCGGCCGTACTCCCCAGGCGGGGTACTTAATGCGTTAGCTACGGCACGGAACTCGTGAAATGAGCCCCACACCTAGTACCCACCGTTTACGGCGTGGACTACCAGGGTATCTAATCCTGTTCGCTACCCACGCTTTCGCTCCTCAGCGTCAGTTACTACCCAGAGACCCGCCTTCGCCACCGGTGTTCCTCCTGATATCTGCGCATTTCACCGCTACACCAGGAATTCCAGTCTCCCCTGTAGTACTCAAGTCTGCCCGTATCGCCTGCACGCCTACAATTGAGTTGCAGAATTTCACAGACGACGCGACAAACCGCCTACGAGCTCTTTACGCCCAGTAATTCCGGACAACGCTCGCACCCTACGTATTACCGCGGCTGCTGGCACGTAGTTGGCCGGTGCTTCTTCTCCAGGTACCGTCACTTGCGCTTCGTCCCTGGTGAAAGAGGTTTACAACCCGAAGGCCGTCATCCCTCACGCGGCGTCGCTGCATCAGGCTTGCGCCCATTGTGCAATATTCCCCACTGCTGCCTCCCGTAGGAGTCTGGGCCGTGTCTCAGTCCCAGTGTGGCCGATCACCCTCTCAGGTCGGCTACCCGTCGTCGCCTTGGTAGGCCATTACCCCACCAACAAGCTGATAGGCCGCGGGCCCATCCTGAACCGCAAAAGCTTTCCACCCCAGAGCATGCACTCCAAGGTCATATCCGGTATTAGACCCAGTTTCCCAGGCTTATCCCAAAGTTCAGGGCAGATCACCCACGTGTTACTCACCCGTTCGCCACTCGAGTACCCAGCAAGCTGGGCCTTTCCGTTCGACTTGCATGTGTTAAGCACGCCGCCAGCGTTCGTCCTGAGCCAGGATCAAACTCTCCATGAAAAAATAGCGAAACAAAACCAACACCCACAAGGTGCCAGAGTTTCAACACAATCAGGAAAGCAAAACCTGACCAATCCAAAACTAGCAAAACATGTGACACCCAGACAAAGCCGAGCGCCACACAAAAAACAAACATCAACATCCATAAAGAATGCACGATGCCAAAAAATGGCATCAGACAATTCATCATCACACTATCGAGTTCTCAAAGAACACACACCCACCAACTACTCACCCCCACAAGGGCTTTCACCAGCAGACTTCGTTCCGACTTTCCACCGCCACCCCGTCTCCGGGGCAACTCTTCCAGCCTACCAGACCCAAACCCCGCCCGCAAAATCCGAAGATCCGCGCACCAGGACAGTCCAGCAACCCACACACCCAGCCCGAGACACCAAGTCTCGAACCAGAAGATCAGGGGCGGCCAACGAAAAACCCGGTCTCCACTCCCCACCAGTCAGACCCTCTCAGGTCCTCCGGGGCGGCGCCGTGGCTCGCTGACTCGACATAAGTTACGCACGTGGGTCGCCAGCGTCAAATCGCCTGGTCAGTAGCTTCGTTCGAGGACCAACAGCGAGGTCGGCGTGCACGCCATGGCGGAAGCCGACCCGCTCTACTGGTGATCCCCTGCTGGGAACCACCCGAGTTGTCCGCCCTCCCCAGGCCGGCGAGCCACGAACCTTGGGCACACATGCAAGAACCCCCGCCCGGGCGTCCCGGGCGGGGGTTCTTGTGTTGGTAGCGGGGACAGGATTTGAACCTGCGACCTCTGGGTTATGAGCCCAGCGAGCTACCGAGCTGCTCCACCCCGCGTTGGTGAAGACAACGTTACACACGCGTTTGTCAGCGATGCAAATCGATTCCGCAACCGCCTGTGACCAGCACGAATACCTGTGATGGCGGTCACCGATGGGGGTAAAGGGGAGGTCACTGCGCCGCCACGTCCGGCAACAGCAGCGCCGACCGTTGTGAGCTGAGTCACTCTCGGGCGTACACTCGGCGCTACCCGATCCGGGCTGACCCACTACCGAGGAGGGAACCATGTCCGCCCATTTCCATCATGAGAGCCATGGCAACCACCCGATGAGTTTCATCGGCTTCGTACTCGCACTTGGCGGCTTCCTGTCCGCGGCGTTGTGGCTGGTCCACATGGCCGCCGGCAACACGGGCCACGCAGCCCTCTTCGCGCTGGTCATGGTCGCCGCGTTCGGTTGCGCGATCTCGATCTTCTACACCATCGGCCACCGGTATCACCACAGCCCGGTTCTGCCGGACAACACCCCGGACGAGAAAGAGCGCTACGTGCGCAAGTATCGCGGCTAGCGATACCCGGCGCAGCAGCGCTCGGCTTCCTTCTCCCGATCGATGCGCCCCTCACCGGGGCGCATCGATCGGATTCTGTCCGGCTAGTTCTGCTCGGGCAGTGATTCGTACTGCGCGACAGCCTTGTTCAGCTGATCGAGGGCCTGGCCGTAGCCGGCGAAGTCGCCCTTGGTCTGCGCATCGCGCAGCGCACCGAGAGCATCCCCGATCGCCTTCACCGCGGCGTCGCGTTCAGGCGTTCCGCCCTGCGGCGGCGTCGGCAGCTGCGGGTTGGTCGTCCCACCCTGCTGCTCGGACTGGTCCGGCGCGCCCTCGGACTGCTGTTCACCTGGAACCACACCGGCGGCCGGCGTGATCCCGACCTGGCGCAGCGCCTCGGCCGTTGTCGGTGCGTAACCGATCCGGGCCTCACGCTCCTTCGGCTCATAGCGGGTGATCACCCGGAAGAGCCGCGGGAAGGCCTCTTCGCCCTGGGCCTGGGCGTACATCGGGACCACGTAGAGGATTCCGTTGTCGCCGACCGGCAGCGTCAGCAGGTTGCCGAACGTGACCTTCGCCGTGTTCTCGAGTGACTTCAGCGACTCGGCGACTCGACCATCGGTCTTCATCGGGTTGAAGGCCTGCTTCGGTCCCGAACGCTGGCTGTTGCTCGGGAGCTCCTTGACGGTGATCTGCCCGTAGTTCGACGGGTCCGACGAGACGGTGATGTAGGCACCGAGGATCGGCCGGTTGAGTCGGGTGAGCACCGAGGTGAGCTGGAACGATGCCTGCTTGCTCTCCGGATCCGAGGCCACGAAGTAGTACGGTGGCTGATCGAGTCCGCGCTGTTCGGCGTCGGGGCTCGTCGGATCGGAGGGCACCGACCAGAAGTCGTTCGCCTGGAAGAAGGTCCCCGGGGTGTCGACGTGGTAGCGCGTCAGGAGCGCCCGCTGGATCTTGAACAGATCCTCCGGGTACCGGACGTGCTCGCGGAGTGAGGTCTGCTTGTCGAACTCGGCACGCGAGGCGACCGAATCCGGGAAGACCTTCATCCACGTCTTGAGAACCGGGTCCTCGGTGTCGACCTCGTACAGCTGGACGTCACCGGTGTAGGCGTCGACCGTGGCCTTCACCGAGTTGCGGACATACGACACGGTCTTGTTGACCTGCGTGCGTCCGGTCTGTCCGGGATTGAGATCCTGGGCGTCGGCGGTCGCGCTCTGCAGCGACGTCGGCTGCGAGTAAGGGAAGTTGTCGAGGGTGGTGTACCCGTCGACGATCCACTTGATCGAGCCGTCCTCCATGACCGCGGGATAGGTCTTGGAGTCGACGGTCAGCCACGGCGCGACCTGCTTGACGCGGTCCCGCGGGTCGCGGTTGTAGATGATCTTCGACGCCGAGGTGATCTCCCCCGACAGCAGGAAGTTGCGCTCCGCGTACTTGCCCGCATAGAGCAGTCGGCTGAACCAGTTGCTCAGCGGGACGCCCGCCGGGCCCTGGTAGGTGTACTTGGCGTCACCCATGTCGTGCTCGCGGGGTTCGCCGCCCTCGGAACCGACGATCGCATAGTCGGGATCGATCTTGGCGAGCAGCTCACCGAAGTAGATACGCGGCTGCGTCACCTTGATCGGGGCGTCACGCTTGTACGCCTCGGTCTGGTAGTTCGTGGTGTCGCTGACGTAGTAGAACGGGTCGCCACCACCGTCGATGTCGTTCTCGTCGACCGACTCGTTCACCCGGTTCGCCGGCGCGGCGACGAAGCCGTTGCCGTGCGTGTACACGAGATGCTTGTTCAGCCAGTTCTGCTGGTTCTCGAGGTACCGACTCGGGTCGAGTTCACGCACGGCGACCACGAAGTCGCGGAGTTCGCCGTCGATCTTGTAGCGGTCGACCGCGAGCTGGGTCGGGAAGCCGTAGAAGTTCTGCCGCTGCTGCTGCTGGATGAACGTCGGCGAGACCACGTTCGGGTCGAGGATGCGCACGTTCGACAGCGTCGGGATGTCGCTGTTGACGAGCGCGGGGTTCGCCGGCTGGGCCGTCCAGTCCTTCTGCGTGATGACCTTGTCCGGCCCGATGCCGTAGGCCTCCCGCGTGGAGTTGATGGCCCGCTGGATGTACTCGGCCTCCTTCTGGGCAGCGTTCGGCTTCACCGAGAACTGCTCCATGGTCAGCGGCCAGCCCACGCCGATCAGCAGTGCCGAGAACAGCATCAGCACGGTTGCGAGGGCAGGGATACGAAGGTCACGCAGCACGACGGCGGCGAAGAAGGCGACGGCACAGATGATCGCGATCGCCATCAGGATGAGCTTGGACGGCAGCACCGCGTTGATGTCGGTGTAACTGGCGCCCGGGAAGATCTCGGACTTCCGCGAACTCGACAGCAGGTTGTAACGGTCGAGCCAGTACGCCGCCGCCTTGAGCAGCAGGAAGGTCCCGGCCAGGACCGCGAGCTGGATGCGGGCGGCCATGGTGACCGATCCCCCGCCCTGACCGAGTCGGATGCCGCCGAAGATGTAGTGGGTGACCAGGTTGGCCAGGAACGCCACGACGACCACGACGAACAGCAGGTTCAGCACGAACCGATAGAACGGCAGGTCGAAGGCGTAGAAGCCGATGTCGAGGTTGAACTGCGGGTCCTTCTGACCGAACGGGGTCCCGTGCAGGAACATCTGGACCGTGGCCCAGGAACCCTGCGCGACGAGACCGGCGAGTGCGCCGATGATCAGGGCCGGCAGCACCGCGAACCAGCGGACCTTGGTCATGACGGCGGTCCGGTAGCGCGCGAGCGGGTCGTTGGGGCCCGCGGTCGGCACGAAGACCGGCCGTGACCGGTACGCGAGGGCGACCGCGGCGAAGACGATCACGCTGACGACGAGCGTCGTGATCAGGAAGAGGATGACGCGGGTCCAGATGACCGTGCTGAACACGCTCGAATACCCGACGTCGCGGAACCACAGCCAGTCGGTGGCAAGACCGATCAGTCGTGGTCCGATGAGCAAGAGGACCAGCACGGCAACGCCTAGTCCGATGACGATCTTGCTCCTGCGTGACAGTGTCGGCATTCCTGCCGGCCCTCGGACGCCCACCAGACCCACTCTCCAAAGCTCTCAATCCGGACAACGCCCTGCGTGACGAGCAGCCTGGGCGTGGTGCCCACTGTACTGGCACCACCCGGGTGCCGATCACACTCGGGCTTCGGGACAACGATCCGGGGTCGGAACGGGTTCCCCGGGGTCGTGGTACGGGCCTCGTCGGGGCAAGATGGGCGGGTGTCCGACCCCAAAACACCCCCTTCGACGCCCCGCGGTTTCTCCACCGACGACCTCGGGAGCGCGCTGAGCGAGATCCTCGACCACGTCGACGCCGCGGGCTGGGGCCAGGAGCCGTCGGTGTTCGCCCTCGCACCGACCGCGGTCCTGGCGCAGCAGGCACCGGACGTTCTCGGAGACGGCGCCGATTCCGTCCTCACGCCGATCGAGCAGGAGTGCCCCGACCTCGACGCGTTCCTCGCCTCGGCGGTCTGGCCGGAGGCGGTCGCCGGCGCCGCGGTGGCCATCGAGATCGTGGTCGCTCCCCCGGCGCCCGGCGATGACGGCACGCCGCGCTACGTCGTGGACGGAACCGACCCCGCCGCAGGCGATTCGGATGGCGCGTCGGAGCAGGCGCGTCTGGTGGCGGGCGTGCTGCGCGGCGGCCCGGACCTCGCGATCATGCGGCTACGCCATCAGCCCGGCGAGGAGATCGAGACCCTCACGCATCCGCAGCTCGGGACCGAGCTGCGCGCGGCGCTCGCCGGTACCTTCACTCCCGACGACCCCGGGGCCTGAACCGCCGGACCGAGTTCGGCCGACTCAGCAGGTCGGGGCAGGACGACCTTCGCCGACCGCATCCAGCGCCTCGACCGCGCCGTCGAGCGTCTCGACCTTCACCAGTTCGAGGCCGTCGGGACGGTCGGAGACGGCCTCCGCACAGTTGCGGGCCGGGACGAGGAACACCGTGGCACCGGCGTCGTGCGCGGCTCGGGTCTTGTGGGTGATGCCGCCGATCGGCCCGACGTCCCCGTCTGCGGTGATCGTGCCGGTTCCCGCGATGAACTTGCCGTGGGTCAGTTCGCCCGGGCTCAGCTGATCGATGACCGACAGCGCCAGCATCATGCCCGCCGACGGCCCGCCGATGTCGCCGACGGTGTAGGTGACCTTCAGCGACGGGTCGGCATTGGCGACCTCGGCCGCGACCCCGAGGAATCCGGCCTTCGCGTCGTCGGGATGCGCGGTGAGCGTGACGCTCACCGTCTGCGGCGTGCCCTGTCGCACGATCTCCAGCGGCAGCACCGTGCCCGGCGGGTTCTTCGAGACGACGTCGCGCAGTTCCTCGCTCGTCTCGACCTCGACGCCCCCGGCCCGGGTGACCACGTCACCGGCCTGCAGGACACCGGCCGACGGGCCCTCGGCGCCCACACCGGCGATCCGCAGGACCGTGGGACGGTCGAGGAAACGCAGCGCCGCGACGGTGGCGTTCTCCTCCGATCCGGTCATCTGCAGGGCGTTCTCCTCCTGCACCTGCTCGGTGGTGCGGTCCGGCGGATACACCTCGTCACGTGGGGTCAGCGCGTACTTCCCGGACAGCCACATGCCCAGTGCGTCGAAGAGTGTGAGCCCGTCGCTGACCGACACCGTCGTCAGGTTGAGGTTGCCGGTGGTCTTGTCGACGGGGGCACCATCGATCTGTACGACCCTGCGTTCGACGACCTTGCCGTCCTGCTCGACCTTCGTCATGCCCAGCGTGTTCAGCGTCGGACCGGGACCGAGCGCGGCGTAGGGCACCTGCACCTGCGTGCCGACGACGAGCAACGCCAGCAACACCAGGGCACTGACCGCAGCGGTGGCGATCCGGCGGAAGCGAGGGCTCGAACTCATTCCGCACACGATAGTGCCCCGACCTCCGGGGACGGTCCCGGCGTCGCTACGCGCACGGCGAACATCCGACGCCGTGAACGCGCCTGTCCGGGCGGTACGGTGGACGTATGAGTGATCTGCCCTTCGGCTTCTCGGCGTCCGGCAACGGCGACGACGACCGCGACAAGAACAGCGGCGACAGGGACAAGCCGGGCGACAACCCCGGCAACCCCTTCGGTGGCGCCAACCCGTTCGGATTCGCAATGGGCGGACAGGGTTCCGGCGGCGGCCAGGGCTTCGGCGACTTCGACCCGTCGAACCTCGACCCGAACATGCTCGGCCAGATGTTCTCCCAACTCGGCAGCATGTTCAGCGGTATGGGCGCCGGGATGGCCGGTGGCGGCGGCGGTCCGGTGAACTATCAGGTCGCCACCAATCTCGCCCGCCAGCAGATCGGTTCGTTCACACCGATCCTGGAGAAGGAGACCTCGGCGTCGGCAGATGCCGTGCGACTGGCCGACGTCTGGCTCGACGACGCGACGACCTTCCCCAGTGGCGTCACCCAGACCGTCGCGTGGACCCCGGTGCAGTGGCTCGAGGAGTCGATGGACACCTGGAAGGGTCTGTGCAACCCGGTCGCCGAGCAGCTCGCGCGCACCTGGCAGGACAACCTCCCCGCCGAGGCCGCGCAGTTCGCCGGCCCGATGCTGGGCATGCTGACGCAGATGAGCGGAATGGCCTTCGGGACGCAGCTCGGCCAGGGTCTCGGTCAGCTCGCCAAGGAGGTGCTCACCTCCACCGACATCGGTCTGCCGCTGGCACCCGAGGGCATCGCGGTCCTGCTCCCCGAGGCGATCGCGAAGTTCGCCGAAGGTCTGGAGCAGCCCGGCCAGGAGATCATCGTCTTCCTCGCCGCGCGCGAGGCCGCGCACGTCCGGCTCTTCACGCACGTCGGCTGGTTGCGTCAGCGCCTGTTGTCGACGGTCGAGGAGTACGCACGCGGGATCAGCATCGACTTCAGCGGGATCACCGACGCCACGGCGAACATCGATCCCACCGAACTGCTGTCGGATCCGTCGAAGCTCGAGGAGCTCATCAGCTCGTCGACGTCGTTCGAGCCGACCACCACGCCCGAGCAGAAGGCCGCGCTCGGCCGCCTCGAGACGCTCCTGGCTCTCGTCGAGGGCTGGGTGGAGCAGGTCGTGACCCGGGCACTCGGCGACCGCATCCCGAGCACCGGCGCACTGACCGAGACCATCCGCCGACGCCGCGCTTCGGGCGGCCCCGCCGAGCAGACCTTCGCGACCCTCGTCGGCCTGGAACTGCGTCCGCGCAAGGTGCGTGAGGCATCAGAGCTGTGGCGCCGGGTCTTCGAGGCCACCGATCTGTCGACCCGCGACGGCGTCTGGGCGCACCCCGACCTGCTGCCCGACTCCGACGATCTGGACAACCCGGCCGCATTCATCGACCGTCTCCTGCACAAGGACACCGAACTCGACGACGCCATCGCGCAGCTCGAGAAGTCTCTCGCCGAACAGGACGACACCGAGTCCGGGGACGACGGGCCGAACGGACAGAGCGGTCAGGCCGGCTCATAACTCCACAGTCGACGCCGTACGCGCCCATGTTGTGGATAACCGGCCCGACCGACCTCGGCGAGGTGTTTTCGCTGGCAGAGTTGCGTCATGTCCATCACGGTCCCGCGCATCCGGCCGGGAACATCGATCCTGGTGCGGCCTGGCAACCGGGTGCATGTGGGGATCGATCCGGCCGGCAGCGTGCTCATCGAGCTCGACGACGCGATCTCGGCGCATTCGGTCGCGGCGATGCTGCGGACGCTGGAACGCCCGTGCACGCCGGAACTACTCATCCGTCGGGCGTCGGCGGCCGGGCTCGCCGACGACGAGATCCGGACGCTCCTAGACGGTCTGACCGCGGCCGGGCGGACGATCACGGGTGGCGAGGCCGACACATCGTCGGCGAGTCCGGATCCGACCGAGTTCCGGATACAGATCCACGGTCAGGGACCTTTGTCGGATCTCTTGGGTGCGTCCTTGCGGGCGCAGGGCCTGCACGTCCAGCGGACGATGCGCCGACGCGCCGACGGCTCGCTCGACACCGTCGACACCAGACTCGTGATCCTCAGCGACTTCCTCGTCCACGACCCACGGGTCGTCTTCGCCCTGACGAGGGCCCGGATTCCGCATCTGCTGGTCCGGGCGCGCGACGGCGTCGGGATCGTCGGCCCTCTCGTCCTGCCGGGACTGTCGAGCTGTCTGATGTGCGCCGATCACCATCGCTCGGACGCCGACCCGGAATGGCCGATGATGGCGGTGCAGCTCATCCGCGCGCCCGGCGATCCCGACCCCGCGATCGTGCGGCCTACCGCCGCGATCGCGCACGGGCAGATCGAACGTCTGGTCACTGCGCTGCGTCGGCCCTCCCCCGCCGCAGCGCGGGGCACGCCGCAGTTGTTGAATCAGGTATTGGAGTTCCGCGATGATCCTGTGCGAGTGGACCGCCGAGAATGGTTACCCCACCCGAGCTGCGATTGTCGTGCGATGCGAGACGAACAGCTCAAGTCGTCTATTGTGTGACGCGGAAAGGATGCTATGACCGACATCACTCGGGGGCAGGGTCGTCGCAACGCGAAGTTGGCTTCTCTCCCCATCGGTATGGCCGGACGTGCGGCGGCGGGGCTCGGCAAGCGCATGGTCGGCAAAGACAAGGACGAGGTCAACCAGGAACTCCTCGAGAAGTCCGCGGAACAGCTGTTCGCGGTCCTCGGTGAGCTCAAGGGCGGCGCCATGAAGGTGGGCCAGGCGCTGTCGATCATGGAAGCCGCGATCCCCGACGAATTCGGTGAACCGTTCCGGGAGGCACTCACCAAGCTCCAGGCGGAAGCACCGCCGATGTCGGCCGACAAGGTCCACAAGGTGCTCGACCAGCAGCTCGGTACCCGCTGGCGTGAGCGCTTCAAGGAGTTCTCCGACGAGCCGGCGGCGTCGGCGTCAATCGGCCAGGTGCACAAGGGTGTGTGGTCCGACGGGCGCGAGGTCGCAGTCAAGGTCCAGTACCCGGGCGCCGACCACGCGCTCAAGGCGGACCTGAAGACGTTGTCGCGCATGTCGGGACTGCTGCAGCGGCTGTCGCCGGGCACCGACGTCAAGGCGATGATGGACGAACTCATCGACCGCACCGAGGCCGAACTCGACTACCTCGGCGAAGCCGAGAACCAGCGGGCCTTCGCCAAGGTGTACGACGGGCATCCGGACTTCCTGATCCCCAAGGTGATCGCGAGCGCACCCAAGGTCGTGGTCTCGGAGTGGGTCGACGGGGTCGCGCTGTCGAAGGTCATCACGACCGGCGACCAGAAGACCCGCGACAACGCGGCCGCGAAGATGGCCGAGTTCGAGGTCAGCTCGCCCTACCGGGTCGGCTTGCTCCACGGCGATCCGCATCCGGGCAACTTCTTCATCGCCGATGACGGCCGGTTCGGCGTCCTCGACTTCGGTGCGGTCGGCCACTACCCCGGCGGACTGCCTCCGGAGACCGGGCCGATCCTGCGACTCGCCCGCGACAAGAAGTACGACGAACTCAAGGAACTGATGGTCGAGGCGGAGTTCATCCGCCCGTCGCATGCGTCGAAGGTCACCAGCGCCGACCTCGAGGCGTACCTGCGGCCGTACGTCGACCCGCTGTACTCCGAGTCGTTCCACTTCACACGCAAGTGGATGCAGCGTGCCGCGGGCAAGGCGACCGACGTGCGCGGCGAGGTCTACAAGACTTCGCGGAACCTCAACGTGCCCAAGCGGTTCGTGATGGTGTTCCGTGTGCTCGGCGGCTGTGTCGGGATCGCCTCGCAGCTCGAGGCGCACGCACCGTACCGCGCCATCATGGAGGAATGGGTGCCCGGTCTGGGCGACTGATCCCCCGACAGAGAACAGCGACGCCGCGAGCAACTGCTCGCGGCGTCGCTGTTCTCTGTCTCAGGCTGCGTTCTTCCGCGGCCGGCCGCGAGGCCGCTTGCGTGCGATCACCGCGCCGCGTTCGAAGATCTCGCCGCCCCACACGCCCCAGGGCTCGGCGCGATCCAGGGCCGCCTGCAAGCACTGGGTCTTCAGCGGGCAGTCGGCACACATGGCCTTGGCACGCTCGAGGTCGCGGGGATTGTCGGCGAACCACAGGTCGGCGTCGGCCACCTGGCAGGGAAGGTCGAGCTGGGCGGTCGCTGCGCGGTCCGCCGAGAGACAGGACTCGAGTACGCAATCGACAGTCATTGGTTTCTCCACATCTGCTCGTTTGGGATTGGTGACCCATGTCCTCGATGTGGCTGCCGGTCCGAGAATCCCTGCCGGGATGATGCTCGGTGACAAAAAAGAGGGCCACGGGTTTCGCCTCTGCGATTCGCCCGTGGCCCGAAGTTCTCGGAGGTCTAACTCCGGAGAATCGGTGTCGGTACGGGGAACCCATGCGGCGCGGGGGCTGCTGCAGCTGTTGCCGGCGGCGCTACGTGCGCTGCTGCCGCCGCGGCGACTGCTGCCGGATGCACTGCCGCTGCGGGCTGTGCGATCGCCGGGAGGGCCGCTGCGTCGGCCGGCGGTGCCGGAATGGTCGCGCGAGTGGCGACCGGACGTGCGCAGACTGCAGGCAGCCAGGAGCGGTTGCGACGGGCGCGCAGAACGACGGCGTGTGCCTGATTCGGCTTGGCCGCAGGCACGGCGATGCCGGCCTGGTTCACGGTGCTTCCGTTCACTGATCCGCTCCTCTCTCTTCTCGATGGCTCCCACATGAGCGATGGGCTCCTGGTGGGCACAAGAGTGTTTCCCACCCGTGTGCTGACGGAGATCAGCCTAAACGGTACGCCAGAAAGCGCACAACCTATTTTTGACCTGCGGTTTTGACGAGATCGAGGAGATCCTCGCCGTACTCGTCGAGTTTCTGCGCCCCGATCCCCGAGATCGACACCAGCGCAGCGGTGTCCGTGGGCCGTTGTTCGGCGATCGCGGTGAGCGTCTTGTCGGAGAAGACCACGAAGGGCGGGACCTTTTTCGCCTGGGCGCGGGCCCGGCGCCACTCCTTGAGTGCGACCAGGAGGTTCTCGTCCAGGTCCGACGGACACCCCGCGCACCGACCGAGCAGCGTCGCCGTCGAATCCATCAACCGCGAGCCGCAGACGCGGCATGTGGGTCCCTTGCGGGGCGTACGTTCTTTCGCGATCTTCGAGGCCGGCGAATCGTCGGGGATGAGATCGGTCAGGAATCGGGACCGACGACGGGCGCGGCCACCCTCGTTGCGGGCGAGGGCCCACGACAGATGTAGGTGCTCGCGGGCACGCGTCACGCCCACGTAGAACAGTCGGCGCTCCTCCTCGACGTCCTCCCACGAACCCTTGATGGCCTGACTGATCGGCAACGATCCGTCGGTCAGCCCCACCAGGAAGACCGCATCCCATTCGAGTCCCTTGGCCGCGTGCAGCGACGACAGGGTGACGCCCTGGACCGTCGGCGGGTGGCGAGCCTCGGACCGGGTCGTGAGTTCTGCGGACAGCTGCGGCAACGTGAGATCGGGGTTCTCGGCGACCATGTCCTCGGTGAGCTGCACCAGCGCCTTCAGCGACTCCCACCGGGCGCGCGCCTGCGCACCCGACGGTTCCTCCTCGGTGAGCCCGAGTTCGCCGAGGACCGCGCGCACGACGTCGATCGTCGTCACACCGGGCTTCACCTCGCGGTTGGCCACCGTCGCGATCTGCCGCATCGCCTGACGCACCTCGGTCCGCGCGAAGAACGCCTCGCCACCGCGCACCTGATACGGGATGCCGGCCTCGGTCAGCGCCTGCTCGTAGTTCTCCGACTGGGCGTTGACGCGGTAGAGGATCGCGATCTCCGACGGCGCGACACCCGCCTTGATGAGGTGCTTGATCTCGATCGCGATCGACGTGGCGGCGGCCGGCTCGTCGTCGTACTCGGCGAACTGCGGCTGCGGACCGGACGGGCGCTGGCCGATGAGACGGAGCCGGGTGCCGGCGATGCGCCCGCGCGCGGCGCCGATCACGCGATTGGCGAGGTCGACGACTTCGGGCGTGGACCGGTAGTCGCGTTCCAGCCGGACGACCGTCGCCTCCGGGAAGCGGCGGCTGAAGTCGAGCAGGTAGTTCGGGGACGCGCCGGTGAACGTGTAGATCGTCTGATTGGCGTCGCCGACGACCGTCAGGTCGTCGCGCTCGCCGAGCCAGGCGTCCAGAAGACCCTGCTGGACGGGCGTCACGTCCTGGTACTCGTCGACGACGAAACACCGGTAACGCGAGCGGAACTCGTCGGCCGCGCCGGGTTCGATGGTCAGGATCTGCGTCATGTAGATGAGCATGTCGTCGAAGTCGAGAAGGCGATCGCCGTCCGGCGAGACCTTGGAGTCCTCGTAATGGCCGTACACCGCGGCGACCTTCTGCGGGGGCGCGGGTGACTCGCGTCCGAGGCGCCCGACCGCCTCGACGTAGTTCTCCGGCGAGATCAGCGTGGCCTTGGCCCATTCGATCTCCGACGACAGGTCGCGCAGGGTGTCGGTCGCGGTGTCGAGTCCGGCGCGGCGCGCGGCGCGCGAGATGAGCGGGAACTTGTTGTCGAGCAGCTCCCACCGGGCATCACCGAAGGCGCGCGGCCAGAAGTAGCGCAGCTGCCGCATCGCCGCGGCATGGAAGGTCTGGGCGGCGACGTTGCCGGTGGCGCCGCCGACGCCGAGGCTCCGCAACCGGGTCCGCATCTCACCCGCCGCGCGGGCGGTGAACGTGACCGCGAGGACCTGGCCGGGATTCACCTGCCCGGTGTCGACGAGGTGGGCGATGCGGCGCGTGATGGTGCGCGTCTTGCCCGTACCCGCGCCGGCCAGCACACATACCGGGCCGCGCGGTGCGAGGACGGCCGCGGACTGCTCCGGGTCGAGTCCCTCGACCGCGCCGGCATCGCGGGAGCGGGCATCGGGGTTCGCGGGGAAGGTCGGGTGGCGCACGGACTCCACTATGTCACCACCCACCGACGCTCTTTCGGACCGGCGATCGGGCTTGTGGGTGACGCGTCCCACGTCGTCGATCGCATGCGCCGGCGGGAACAGCCCGCGCATGCGTGGTGTTATGGCAGTCATGAGCAACGTGATCGACGACGAGGCCGGCGCCCGTAACTCCGACACCGGCGAACTGACCATGTACACCACCTCGTGGTGTGGTTACTGCGCCCGCCTGAAGACCGGACTGAAGGCGAGTGGTATCCCCTGGCAGGAGATCGACATCGAGCTGAACCCGGATGCCGCCGATTTCGTGGGCAGCGTCAACGGCGGCAACCACGTCGTCCCGACCGTGCTCTACGCCGACGGCACGACCGCGACCAATCCCTCGATCGCCGAGGTCAAGAAGAAGCTCGGCGTCTGATCTCGTGACCTGAAACCCGGGCCGGCCCTCGCCGGACCCGGGTTTCTCGTCTCCGGGGTGCGCGGCGTGGTTACCGGGCCGCGGCCCAGGACTCGATCAGCGTGCGTGCGATGGAGATCGATCCGGGCAGCTGCAACCGGGGCGCCTCGCCGTCGGGCCCGGGGTCGGCACGCGTCCACCCGTCCCGCGACAACGCCTCGCGCACCTCGTCGCGATGGAACCACTGCGCATCGCCGATCTCACCGTCGAGAAAGGCGAGTTCGTCGGCGGGATCGCCGATCGCGGCGAAGCCGAGCATCAGCGAGCGAGGGAACGGCCACGGCTGACTGCCCAGGTAGCGCGGTTCGCGAACCACGATGCCGACCTCTTCGTGTACCTCGCGCAGTACACATTGTTCGAGCGACTCCCCCGGTTCGACGAACCCGGCGAGCGTCGAATACCAGCCATCGGGCCAGACGGCCTGGCGTCCCAACAGGATCCGGTCGGCGCCGTCGTGGACCACGGTGATGATGGCAGGATCGGTGCGCGGGAACTCGTCCCGGCCGGACTGGACGCTCCGACGCACCCAACCGCCACGCGCCGGCTGGGTCGCCGACCCGTCGACCGGCGAATGACTTGCCGTCTCATGCCAATTAAGGATTCCCAGCGCAGTGACGAGCAGGCCCGCCTCGTCCGGCGTCAGATATACCGCGCCACGACGCGCGTCGTCGGTGGGTCCGTCGATGTGGTCGACGCGGCGCGCCCACCGGTCGACGCCGTCCACGATGCCGAGGATCACCGCGTCGGCAGGCGGCGCATCGGCGACGGTGGTCGCCGGAACCCAGTGCAGCACACCGGACTCCCCGACCGGGTACCGACCGTTGGAGTCGATGAGCAGTACCTTCGCCTGTGGCCACCCCGCCAGCATCCGCTCGGCGTCGTCGCGGATCTCGTCGGCGCGGTGGAAGCTCGCGCGCGACAGCAGCGGCTGTTGGACCAGTTCGAAGTGCACGTCGGTGTGTCCCTTTTCGGTGGTCGGTGCGGGGTACTCGGTGCGACGCGGCCGGTCGTTTCCGGGGCTCAGTCGTCGCCGGGACTCTTGCGGACGTACAGCAGCCGATCGCCGACCTCGATCTGTTCGACCTCGCTGTCGTCGACGCGGTGCAGCACCCCGTTGCGGACGACGCCGAGCACGATGTCGCGGGTGTGGGCGGGCGAGCCGCCGGTCTCCGTCGGGTCGACCTCGCGTTCGGCGATGGCGTAACCCGCATCGGGAGTGAGGAGATCCTCGATCACCTCGACCACCGACGGGGTCATCGTCGCGATGCCGAGCAGACGCCCGGCCGTCTCCGAGGACACCACCACCGAGTTCGCGCCCGACTGCCGCATGAGGTGGGTGTTCTCCGACTCCCGGATCGACGCCACGATCTTGGCCCGCGGGTTGATCTCGCGTGCGGTGAGAGTCGCCAGGACGGCGGTGTCGTCGCGACTGGTGGCGACCACGATGCTCGCGGCGTGGGCGACACCGGCGAGGCGCAGCACGTCGGACTTGGTGGCGTCGCCCCGGACCGTGACCAGCCCGTTGGAGGCGGCCGACTCCAGCACGGTCGGATCGGAGTCGACGACCACGATCTCGGATGGCTTGATGCCGTCGCCGCGCATGGCGTCGACCGCGGTGCGGCCCTTGGTGCCGTAGCCGATGACGACGGTGTGATTGCGCACGGAATTCCTCCAACGCTGGATCTTGAGCGCCTGCCGGGACCGTTCGGTGAGCACCTCGAGGGTGGTGCCGATCAGCACGATCAGGAACAGCACACGCAGCGGCGTGATGATGATGATGTTGATGAAGCGGGCGAAGGGACTGATCGGCGTGATGTCGCCGTAGCCGGTCGTCGACAGGGTGACCGCCGAGTAGTACAGCGCGTCCAGATAGGACAGCTCGCTGTTCTGCGCGTCCCGATATCCCTCACGATCGAGCCAGACGACCACCGAGGTGAAGAACAGCGCGAGACATGCCCAGAGCACGCGGCGTCCGATCGCGCGGGCGGGGCTCTGCTGCAGCTCGGGGATACGGACGACGCCGACCAGTGCATGGTCGGGCCGGTTGGCCAGTTCGGCGTCTGATCCGAAGCGGCCGCGGAAGCGGTTACGCACTGCCACGCTTGCGCTCCTGGAGTTCGCTCACACGCTGAAATGTAACCCACCCGGCGGCGCGAGGGCTCATTTGGCGAGCTTGGCGGCGAGCGTGGCCTCGTCGGGCAGGTCGTCGGCCTCCAGGGTGTGTCCGTCACGCACGTAGTGGAAGGCTGCGTGCACCTTCTCCACCGGCACACCGGCCAGCTGCGCCCAGGCGATCCGGTAGGCGGCCAGCTGGATGAACAGCGATTCCCGTTTCGCCGGTTCTGGTACGACGCCGGTCTTCCAGTCGACGACCGTCCACGACCCGTCCTTCTCGGCGAAGACCGCGTCGATGCGGCCGCGCACGACGATGCCGCCGATCACGGTCTCGAACGGCACCTCCACCTCCGTGGGGCTGCGGTTGGCCCAGCGCGAGGCGAGGAAAGCGTCGCGGAGCGCGTCGAGATCGGCGTCCGGGCTGGCCGTGGCGTCGGCGGCGCCCGGCAGTTCGTCGATGTCGAGCAGCCGGGTCGCGCCGAACCAGCGTTCCACCCAGGCGTGGAATGCGGTGCCGCGCCGCGCCATCGGGTTGGGCCGAAAAGGTGTGGGTCGGCGGAGCCGACGGGCGAACTCGGCCTCGTCGGCGTCGAGTTCGACGAGCTGGCTGACCGAGAGGTGCGTCGGCAGTGCCACCTCGACGAGTGCCTGGTTGGCCTGATGGTGTTCGGCCAGCAGGGCCGACACCTCCGCCTCCCACGCCGCCACCTCGTCCTCCGGGTCCGGCGGCATCGGCAGCATCTCCGGACCGTTCGAGGCGTCCGGCGCCTCGAACAGCGCGGGCGCCTCGCGGGCGGTGATGGCGTCGAGGACGAGGTCGGCGGCCGCCTGCACCGCGTCGCGCCGGCCGGCGAGTGGATCACGCGGCCACGGCTGCGCCACAACGCGTTCGGCAAGCGGATTGGTCGCATCCTCGGCCGGCGGCGGGGTGCGCACCGCGATCGACAGGCCGGTCGAGTCGACGGCCGGATCGGTGATCGCCTCGTCGATGGCGACCATCAGCTCGTCGAAGAAATCCGAGCCGCCGCGCGGCTTGTCGCCGGTTTCCGACCAGTGGTGGGCGGAGATCAGCAGGTCGTGCCGTGCGCGGGTGAGGGCGACGTAGAGCAGGCGCCGATCCTCCTCGAGGCGTCGTTCGCCGATCGCCGCCTTGTGGTCGGACAGGGCGTCCTCGAGTTGCTTGCGGTCGCCGACGGTGTCGATCTTCAGCAGCGGGAAGCCCTCGGGCGTGCCGTCGGCCGACTCGGCCGGGATCGCGAGGTCGCCGCGCAGGTCGGCGGGCAGCTCGCGCGCGCTGCCCAGCCACGTGGTGTCGGCCTTGGCGCTCGGGAAGATGCCCTTGGCCAGGTGCGGGATCGCCACGACGTCCCATTCCAGCCCCTTGGCCGCGTGCACGGTGAGGATCTGCACGCGCTGTTCGGCGACCTCGATCTTGCCGGGTTCGAGACCTTTCTCGATGGACTCGGCGGCGTCGAGGAACGCCAGCAGCCCAGGCAGATTCGCGCCGGGACGATCGGCGTAGTGGCTGACGTAGTCGGCGAAGGCGTCGAGGTGTTCACGACCGGTGATCGCACCGCGCATGCGCCGGGCCCGGATCTGCGCCTCGACCCCCACGCCGATGGTGTTCTCCACATCGGCGACGAGTTCGGGCAGTGGTTGTCCGATGCGGCGGCGAAGGGATTCGAGCTGCGCGCCGAACGCCCGGATGCGGGCGTATCCCTCCGGGCTGTAGTCGGTCGGATCACCCGGATCGACGACGGCGTCGGCGATTCCGGCGCGATCGACGATCTCGGTGGGCAGCACCGCGTCGAGCGCGGCGTCGAGTTGCTCGCGGCTGGTGACGACGCCACCCGCCTCCGCGTAACTCTCGGCGGCGAGCGTGGTGGCCCGGCGCCACAGGGCGGCAAGGTCTTTGGCCCCCAGGCGCCAGCGGGCGCCGGTGAGGAGCCGCATGACCGCGGTGCCGGCCATCGGGTCGGCCATCACGCGCAGGGTCGCGACGATGTCCTCGATCTCCGGGACGTGCAGCAACCCGCCGATACCGACGACCTCGGTGGGGATGCCGCGGCTCTCCAGCTCCGCAGCCAGCGGAGCCGAATCCTCGTTGCGCCGCACCAGGATCGCCGTGGTCGGCGGTGCCTCACCGGCGGTCTCGGCCGCACGATAGCGCCGCTCGACCTCGTCGGCGATCCAGTTCCGTTCGTCGAGAACGGTCTCGGTGAGGGCGATGGTCGCGGTGCCGTGAGGAGCGTCGGGGCGGGGTCGAAGGATGGAGACCGGGATGCCGCGGCGCCGCAGTTCCTCCGAGATCTGGTTGGCCAGGCGGAGGCCCTGCGCCGCGTTGCGCCAGCTCGTGAGGAGCTCGCGACGTTCGGCGGGCGTGCCGTCGGGGCGGGGGAAGTCCCGGGCGAATCGCGGCAGATTCGCCGCCGACGCGCCGCGCCAGCCGTAGATCGACTGGATCGGGTCACCGACCGCGGTGACGGCGACCGACTCACGCGACGGGTCGTGGCCGCCGAACAGGGTCGACAGCAAGACGCGCTGCGAGTGTCCGGTGTCCTGGTACTCGTCGAGGAGGACCGCGCGGAACGCCGTGCGCTCGGCGGACACGACCTCCGGGTTGGACACGACGAGCTTTGCGGCGAGTGACATCTGGCTGCCGAAGTCGAGTGAGGACTGCGCCCGCATCGTCTCGCCGAGGGCGATGACCATCGGGATCAGTTCGCGCCGTTCGTCGATGACCTCCTTGACCTTCAGCAGCGCCTGCGTCGGCTTGTCGCGCTGCTTGGGTCCTTTCGGCAGGGTGTCGATGAGCTCGTACAGTCGCGACCCCGCCTCGGTGAGATCGTCGATGTCGACGAGATGTTCGGACATCTCGCCGTACAGCTTGAGGACCGACTCGGTGACGCCGGCGGGAACCTTCTTGGTGTTCAGCTCCCCCGGCCACGACGAGACGAGCGAGAAGGCGAGCTGCCACAGTTCGGTCTCGGTGAGCAGCGTCGACGACGGTTCGACGGGCAGCAGCAGACCGTAGTCGGCGATCAGCCGGCCGGCGTAGGCGTGATAGGTGCTGACCTCGGGGTCCGCGCCGCGCAAGCGCGCGGCCAGCGTCCCGTCCGGGTCCCAGGTCCGCAGTGCGGGCGCGCCCGACAACATGGACAGGCGACGCCGGATGCGTGCGCCGAGCTCGCTGGCGGCCTTGCGCGTGAAAGTGAGTCCGAGGATCTCGTCGGGGGCCACGACCTGGTTGGCGACGAGCCACACCACCCGCGAGGCCATCGTCTCGGTCTTGCCCGCACCGGCACCGGCGACGACGAGCATCGGTTCGACCGGCGCCTCGATGACCGCGACCTGTTCCGGGGTCGGGTCGGGAAGGCCGAGCGCCGCGGCCAGCGATTTCGCGCCGATCAGCGTCCGGCCGGTCGTCGGTGCGCTAGTCATCGGTCACCGCCTTTCCGGGGATCTTCGCGGGGCAGCTGGTGGTGAGGTTGCAGTGCACGCAGCCCGGGTTGGGTGTCGCGTGGAAGGTCGGGCCGATGCTCGCCCGCGCGGCCCGGCGCACGACGCCGATCCACTCGTCGAGCATCTCCGGTGTCAGCGGCGACTGGACACGTTCGGCCGCACCGGAATTGCGGTTCGCGGTGGACACGTAGACCAGACGTGCGCCACCCGGCGGGACATCTCCGAACTGCGGCACTCCCCCGTGGGTCAGCGCGACCTGATAGGCCGCCATCTGGGCGTGCTCGTCGGCCTCGGCCTTGGTGATCGCGTTCTTCGACGTCTTGACGTCGACCACCACCGGGCGTCCGGCCGAGTCGGTCTCGAGGCGGTCGACGCGGCCGCGCAGACGCACGTCGGGTGCATCCGCGGAGTCGGGATCACCGGTGGGACCGCCGGGAACGGTTGCGTCGACCGGCAATTCGACACCCACCTCCTCGAGGTCGGCACGAGAGATCCGCAGCCAGTCGCGGAAGTGGCCGAGCATGCTCTCGGCGCGTTCGAGTTCCCGGGCCGAGTACCAGCCCGCACCGGTGTCGACCCGGTCCCAGATCCCGCGCAGCGCCGCGGTCACCTCGGCCGGATCCAGCTGTCCCGCAACGGCCTGCACGAGCGTGTGGACCAGGCTGCCGGTGAGCGCGGGCGTACCGTCACCGTCTCGGCCGCCGTTCCGTTCCAGCACCCAACGCAGCGAACACCGGTTCAACGCCTCGACATTCGACGGCGACAGCACGACGGGTCCGGTGTCCGGCGTCCACAGCGGCGCGTCGGTGCTGGGTTCGGCGAGCCCGAACCAGTCGCGCGGGTGGGCGCCGGGGATGTCGGAGTCGGCGAGTTCGGCGAGCAGGCGGGCGGCGGCCCGGGTCCGGTCATCGGGCTCGTGGGCACCGCCCACGACCACCGAACGCAGGGTCGCGACCAGTGACGGGAGCGACAGCACGCGGTCCACGCCGGGGTCGAGCCGGAGCTCGGCCTGGGGCGCTTCGTCGTCGGGATCGTCGACGAGATCGGCCAGTTCGGTGAGGAAGCGGGACGGCGAGGCGTCGCCGCTGCCGTCCTCCACCGCCGTGACGAGGAGCCTGCTGCGTGCACGCGTGCAGGCGACCAGGAACAGCCGCCGCTCGTCGGCCAGTGCGGTGGCGCCGCGCGCGACGGTGTCGACCGCGCCGGCGTCCATGCCGTCGAGGATGTCGACCAGCGCGCCGGTGGAGAGCACGCCACCCCGGCTGCGTAGCGACGGCCACAGCCCGTCCTGGACCCCGGCGACCGCGACGACCTCCCACTCCCGGCCCACCGCGGCGTGCGCCGACAGAACGGTCACCGATTCGCTTGCCGCCGTGGCGGTTCGGCTGTCACGCGGAATCTGCAGCTGGGAGAGGTAGTGGACGAATCCGGCCGGACCGGCGGCGGGCAGGGTGTCGGCGAAGTTGGCCGCCGCCTCGAACATCGCCATCACGGCATCGAGGTCGCGGTCGGCCTGCTCCCCGGCCGGGCCGCCCCGGACCGCCGACGCCGCCCAGCGTCGTTCCAGACCGGTGGCCTGCCAGGCCGCCCACAGCGTCTCCTCGACGCCGCGGCCGGCATCATGTGCCCGCTGCCCGGCGGCCACGACGTCGAGTACGCGGGCCAGCGGCGCCGCCTCGGTCTCGGTCAGGGCACGGCGGTACCGCGCACCGAGCTCGGGGTCGAGGAGTGCGCGGGTGAGCGAGGTCAGCGAATCCGGTTGAGCCGTCGGGTCGTTCTTCTCGTCGAGGCGTCGGATGCCACGCCGCAGGCGTCGCATCGCGCCGGGATCGGCCGCTCCCACCGGGCCGGACAGCAACGTGAGCGTGTCCTCGGTGGTGAACAGCTCCCGCTGCGGGGTCGCCTCGCTCCGCGTCGACGGGTCCTCGCGGCGGGCGGCGACCACGCGCAGCACCAGCATCAGCGCGATCACCGCACGCTGGCGGTGCAGCGGCAGGTCGCTGGCCGGGGTGGTCACCGGGACACCCGCCGACCGGAACGCGCGCCGCAGCGGAGGCAGGGCGAGGGACACCGACCGGACGATCACGGCCATCTGCGACCACGGGACGCCGTCGAACAGGTGCGCGCGGCGCAGCAGATCGGCGATCGCGGTGGCCTCCTTGGCCGCCGAGCCGTACACGCGCACCGCCGCGACGTCGCGTGGCACGCCGGCGGCGGATTCGGTCTGCACCGGTTGCGGATACGCGTGCGGGCGCGCCCCGGGGAGCCGTGCGGCGATCGCACGTCCCAGGCGCGCGAGATCGGGGTGGGAGCGGAAGTCGTGTTCGAGCACGATGTCGCGCTCGGACCCCGCCTCGGCGAGCCCGTCGGCGAAACGTGGGCTGGCCCCGCGGAATCCGAAGACCGACTGATCGGTGTCGGCCGCGATGATCGTCGAGGTGGTGCCGGTGCCGACCAGCCGGATCAGCTGTGCCGCCTGCGGATCCAGATGCTGCGCGTCGTCGACGAGCAGGTGGCGGATGCGGCGGCGTTCGCCGCTGAGCAGTTCGGGGTCGGTCGCGAAGGCCGACAGCGCCGAACCGATCAGTTCGGCGGCATCGACCGCCGGTGCCGATGCACCGGGCGTCTCGAGTCCGACCGCGCCGCGCAGCAGCATGTTCTGCTCGTACTGGGCGTAGGCACGGGCCGCGGCAGTCCACTCGGGGCGTTTGTGTTCGCGACCCAGCGCCGCGAGTTCTTCCGGGCCGACGCCGCGTTCGGCGGCCCGCATCATCAGGTCGCGCAGGGCCTGCGCGAAGCCGTCGGTGCCGAGTGCCGGCCGTAGATGTGCGGGCCAGTACTCCGCACCGTCCTCGATGTCGCCGGCCAGCAGCTCACGCAGCACGACGTCCTGTTCGGAGCCGGTGATGAGCCGCGGGGGCGGGTTGCCGTGCGCACTCGCCTGGAGGCGCAGGATCGCGAAGGCGTAGGAGTGCACGGTGCGCACGAGGGGTTCGCGGAGCGCTCCGCCCAGCACGCGCCGCCCGGTCGCGTTGGCCGAGAGCACGCGCCGGGTGATCTCCTCGCGCAACGCGACCGCCGCGCGGCGGCTCGAGGCCAGAACCAGGACCGATTCGGGATCGGTCGCGGGATCGAGCAGACGCGCGACGGCCGCGTCGACGATCAGGGCGGTCTTGCCGCTGCCCGGTCCGCCGTGGACCCGGACCGGACGCCACGCCTGCTCCTCCTCGCCGGTCGGGATGCTGTCTGCAGGGTCGATGACCTGCGCGATCGCCGGCGGCCACTCACGGGGACGGTCCGCGGCCTCGGGCGCCGCGACGAGCCGTGCGCGCAGGGCGCTGCGCGACGCCTGGGTGCCAGGTTTCCGACTCATGGGCTCCATCGAATCATGCGGCACCGACGACTCCGGCGGCCCGAGGTGTCGGTGCGGGTGGGTCGGGCTCGCGACCCGCGCATACGGCAGGATGGACGGGTGACAGCTCTCAACACGTATGTCTTCGGCGGCCGCTCGGCGGAGGGCGACACGGTCCTCGCGATCCACGGTCTCACCGGCCACGGTCGTCGCTGGGAGCCGCTGGCGCAGAACCTGAACGGTGTCCGCATCGTCGCTCCCGATCTCATCGGCCACGGTCGTTCGCCGTGGCGTCCGCCGTGGAGCATCGAGCATCATGTTCGTGCACTGTCCGCCGTGCTCGACGATCACGTCCCGGCCGGGCGGCCGATCGTCATCGTGGGCCACTCGTTCGGCGGTGCACTGGCGCTACACCTGGCCAACCGCCGGCCGGACGCCGTCAAGGGGCTCGTCCTCCTCGACCCCGCCCAGGGCCTCGACCCCGAGTTCGCGCTCCAGGTCGCCACCGACAGTCTCGACAACTGGGACTACGCGAGCGCCGACGCCGCACGCTCGGCCAAACGCGCCGAGGGCTGGGCGGACGTGCCCGACGACATCCTCGAGGCCGAGCTCACCGAGCACCTCATCCCCCGCCCGCACGGCCGGGTGGGCTGGCGGGTCAGCGCACCCGCGGCCGCCGCGTCGTGGAGCGAGATGGCCAGGCCCGCAGTCCTACCGCCGCCGGGCGTGCCGACGCACATCGTCGTCGCCGGTCAGGTGCAGCCGCCGTTCGTGCGGCCGGCGTTCCTGGAGGCCTGCGCGAGCGAACGCGGTGACGACGTGACCGTGCACCACGTCGACTGCGCGCACATGGTGCCGTTCCTGGAACCGGAATTGTCCGCGTCGCTGATCCGCTCCCTGCTCTAGGGCCCCGATGGCTACGATCACCGAGGAGCAGGTGGAAGCCGTCCGCGCCCTGGTCGCGGAGATCCCGGTCGGTCAGGTCAGCACCTACGGCGACCTGGCCGGCGCGGCCGGGTTGTCCAGCCCCCGTATCGTCGGCTGGATCATGCGCACCGACACCGCCGACCTCCCGTGGCATCGGGTCGTCCCCGCGAGCGGCCGTCCCGCACCTCATCTCGCGAACCGTCAGCTCGAACGGCTTGCCGCGGAGGGCGTTCCGATCGTCGGCGGACGAATCCGGTTGCGTGAGTGCCGGTGGGCCATCCCCTAGCGCCGACGGGTCAGACGAGGCGCGGCACCGGGGTTCGTCGGTACGGGCTGATCGCGGCACGCATGCGCGTGACGATGAGGTCGACGATGCGCGGGTCGGGTCCGAGGGGCGCGGCCACCGCGTCGGCGCCGTAGGTCTCGAGCCGCTGGTGGAACAGTCCCGGCGCGAGCAGGTAACTGGCGACCACGACGCGGCGTCCGGTGCGGCGCGCCCTCTCGATCGCCTCGGGCACCGACGGTTGCGCGGTCGTGATGAACCCGACCTCCACGCGGCCGCCGATCAGCGACTCGAGTTGCCGTGCAGCCAGATGCACCTGGCCGCAAGCACTCTGATCCGACGATCCGGCGGCGGCCAGGACCACCGCGTCGCCCGGTTCCCAGCCGGCCTCGGCGAGTCGGAGCCGCGCCACCGCGGCGATCGACGGGTCGGGGCCGAGCGCACGGGTCACGACGGTGTCGGTTCGACCCCCCAGAGCGACGTGTTCGGGGATGTCCTTGCGAACGTGGTACCCCGATGCGAGGAAGGCCGGCACCAGGACCGCGGGCTTGTCGAGATCGGCGATCACCTCACTGGGCGTCGGTCCGAGCACGTCGACGAAGGCGGTACGGGTGAGCCCGATCCGCGCGCCAACAGCCTCGGCGATCTCGGCGATCACGTTGACGCCGTGCGGGTTACGGGTGCCGTGGGCGACCAGCACCGGACTGACGTCGCGCAGGCGGTCGCCGTGCGGGAGCCGGACGTGGTTGTCTCGCATGTGTCCTCCCCTGGACCTGGTCATTGTCTTCGGCAGTCATTCGTCTTCGGCGTCGTACTCGAGGTCGACGGCCAGGCGGTAACCGCGTTTGACGACGGTCTGGACCATCTTCGAATCCCCCAGCGCCGCACGGAGTCGCGCGACCGCGACCTCGACGGCGTGGGTGTCGGAACTGTCGCCGGGCAGCACGGCGAGCATCTCCTGCCGCGACACCACCCGACCGGGATTGCGGGCGAGCAGTTTCAACAGCAGCAGGCCCGTCGCCGACAGGTCCTTCAGCTCGCCGTCGACGACGACGGCCTGCCCGCGGATCGCGGTGTCGTGTCCGGCGACTCGCAGCACGTGGGCGCGGCGCGGGAGTTCGTCGGTGATCAGGCGCGCGAGCGCGCCGAGCCGGAACCGGCGCGGATACGTCGTCGGGATCTGCAGCGCCTCCAGCGGACTCGCGGTCACCGATCCCACACACATCACCGGGACCGCGGTGCGCAGTGCGTGCACGAACTGCTGCAGCTTGCCGAGTTCCTTGGCGCGGGTGAGGATCGACGCCGCCGCCGGCGCACTGGTGAAGGTGATCGCGTCGAGGTCACCGCGCAGCACCTGCGCGATCATCTTGTCGATGCGCGCCACGTCGGGATGCATGTTCCAGCGGTAGACCGGGATCGGCACGACCACGGCGCCCGCGGCCCGCAGGACGGTGCAGAAGTCCGGCAGCGGTTCCCATTCGCTCGTCGCGCCGTGCAGCTGGACGGCGATCCGCACACCCTCGACGCCCTCGGCGAGCAGGTGGTCGAGCACCTCCGAGGAGGACTCGCTCTCCGGCGACCACTCCTCGCGCAGTCCCGCGGCGCGGATGGCGCCCTTCGCCTTGGGACCGCGCGCGATCAGCCTGCTCTGCGACAGCGAACGCAGCACGTCCTCGGCGTTGCCCCAGCCGTCGGCCGCCTCGATCCAACCGCGGAAACCGATGCCGGTGGTCGCCACCATGATCTGCGGCGGCGAGGCGATGATCTCCTCGGTCACCCGCTCGAGTTCGGTGTCGTCGACGAGCGGCAGGATGCGAATCGTCGGAGCCTGGACCACCCGGGCACCGCGTCGTTCGAGCAGTGCGGCGAACTCCTCGGCACGACGCGCCGCGGTGATGCCGATGGTGAATCCGGTCAGTGGTAGCGGGTCGGCGGGCAACGGGTCCGGGTCGGTCGGGTCACCGGGAAGATTGATGGCGTTCACGCGGGAAAGAACACCTCGACGATCCGCTCGACGACGCGCACGCCGTAGCTCGGCACGGAGACCGATTCGTCGTCCAGGCAGACGCCGGTCCGCAGTGCGAACACCTGCTTGCCCAGCGGCGAGGCGACCGTCGGCTCGCCGGCGCGGTCCCCGGTGAGTCCGCGCGAGAGGACCGCGGCGCGGCCGAACGGGTCGATGTTGCCGATGGCGTACAGGCGGGAACGGCCGGGTGCGGCCTCGCGGTCGGTCTCGGCGGCCGGCAGGCGGAACAGCGCCGCCTGCTCACCGCGCGGACCGAGCACCGCGACGCCGCGGCCGACGATCAGGTCGTCGATCGGGCAGGCCCGCATCCAACTCCCCTCGACCGTCCCGGGCATCTGCCCGGTCTCGTCTGGTGCGATGGTCATGTCGGCACTCCTTCCTTCACCGGCGCCGCGTCCGCAACCGGCCCGGTGTCCGCGTCCGCTCCCGGACGCACCTGCGGCATGTCGAGCAGCACCGGCACCTTACGTTCGTATTCGGCGAACCGGATGGTCGGGTCGACCACGTCGGGTGCGTTCACGAACGACACGAACCTCTTCAACTTGTCCTCGTCGTCGAGCACCGCCGCCCATTCGTCGGTGTACCCGGCCACGTGCCGGGCCATCGCGTCCTCGAGTTCGGCGGCGAGCCCCAGGCTGTCGTCGCAGACGACGGCCTTGAGATGGTCCAGACCGCCGTCGAGCGACTCCAGCCACGGGGCTGTGCGCTGCAGTCGGTCGGCAGTCCGGATGTAGAACATGAGGTACCGATCAATGTAGGCGACCAGCGTGTCGTCATCCACTCCGCTGGCCAGCAGCTGCGCGTGCTTGGGACTCTGACCGCCGTTGCCGCCGACGTAGAGGTTCCAGCCGTTCTCGGTGGCGATGACGCCGACGTCCTTGCCGCGGGCCTCCGCGCATTCGCGGGCGCATCCCGAGACGCCGAACTTGATCTTGTGCGGCGACCGCAGACCCCGGTATCGCTTCTCGAGGAAGACCGCCATGCCGACCGAATCCTGGACGCCGTAGCGGCACCAGGTGGAGCCGACGCAGCTCTTCACCGTGCGAAGGCTCTTGCCGTAGGCGTGACCGGACTCCATCCCGGCGTCGACGAGGCGCCGCCAGATCTCGGGCAGCTGGTCGACGCGGGCGCCGAACAGGTCGATGCGCTGGCCGCCGGTGATCTTGGTGTACAGCCCGTAGTCGCGGGCGATCTCGCCGATGACGATGAGCTGCTCGGGCGTGACCTCGCCGCCCGGCATGCGCGGCACCACCGAGTACGAGCCGTTCTTCTGCATGTTCGCGAGGAAGTGATCGTTGGTGTCCTGCAGGGCGGCCTGCTCGCCGTCGAGAATGTGATCGCTCGACGTGGAGGCGAGGATCGAGGCGACGGTCGGCTTACAGATCTCGCAACCCAGGCCGGTGCCGAAGCGGTCGATGAGTTCGGAGAAGGTCCGGATGCCGGTGACGGCGACGATCTCGAACAGCTCGGCGCGCGACTGGGCGAAGTGATCGCACAGCGACGTGCTGAGCTCGACGCCCGACGCGGAGAGGAGCTGCTTGATGCTCGGCAGGCAGCCGCCGCAGGTGGTGCCGGCCGAGGTGCAGCCCTTGATCGCGGCGATGTCGCAGGCGCCGTCGGCGATGGCCGAGCAGATCGAGCCCTTCGACACCCCGTTGCAGGAGCAGATCTCGGCATCGTCGGGCAGCGCGTCCATGCCGACGCCGGTGCCGCCCTCGGGAGCGATCAGGGCAGCGGGGTCGCCGGGGATCTCGCGACCGATCATCGGCTTGAGCAGCGCGTAGGCCGAGGCATCCCCGACGAGGATGCCGCCGAGCAGGGTCTTCGCGTCGTCGCTGACGACGATCTTGGCGTAGCGGCCCGCGACCGCGTCGTGGTACGTGATCTCGAGCGCGTTCTCCGTGGTCGCGAACGCGTCTCCGAAGCTGGCGACGTCGACACCTAGCAGCTTCAGCTTGGTCGACAGGTCGGCGCCGGGGAAGGTCGACGATCCGCCGAGCAGGCGGTCGGCGACGACCTCGGCCGTCGAATAGCCGGGCGCGACGAGTCCGTAGCAGCGACCCTCGACCGCGGCGACCTCACCGATGGCGAAGATGTGCTCGTCGTCGGTGACGCAGTTCGTGTCGACGAGGACACCGCCGCGCTCCGCTACCGCCAGGCCCGCGTCGCGGGCGAGCTGATCGCGGGGTCGGACACCGGCCGAGAAGACGACCAGCGAGGCGTCGATCAGCGATTCGTCCGAGAGCGTGACACGCAGGCCACCGTTCTCGCCGTCGGCGATCTCCGAGGTGCCGACGCCGGTATGGACCTCGAGACCGAGGTCGGTGACGAGGTTCTTCAGGATCGCCCCGCCGCCGGCGTCGACCTGCATCGGCATGAGCCGCGGTGCGAACTCGACCACATGCGGCTTGAGGCCCATCAGTTTCAGGGCGTTGGCCGCCTCGAGCCCGAGCAGGCCACCGCCGACCACGACGCCCGTCGCACCCGGGCCGGCCGTGTCGGCGGCCGCCCGGATGTCGTCGAGGTCGTCGAGCGTGCGGTAGACGAAACACTTGGAGTTGTCGTGCCCCGGCACCGGCGGCACAAAGGCGTAGGAACCCGTCGCGAGAACGAGTGCGTCGTAGTCGATCTCGCGTCCCGCGGAGGTCACCACCCGACGCAGCGCCCGATCGAGGCCGGTGACGGTCTCCCCCAGATGGGTGACGACGAGATCGTCACCGTCGTAGGTATTGCCGTCCAGCGCGAGCGAATCGCGCTGCCACGCACCGACGTAGGAGGACAGACCCACGCGGTCGTAGGCCGGATCGGCTTCCTCGCTGACGATCTCGACGCGCCACCGGTTGTCGGTGTCACGCTTGCGCATCTCCTGCACGAAGCGGTGGCCGACCATGCCGTGACCCACCACGACGACGGTGTTGCGGCCGGTGCTGGTCTCGCTGCTCATTGTCTACTCCCTGTGCCTTGCCTGTTGATCGGGTTGCGCCGCGGGTGAACTCAGGCCAGCGCTTCCTTGGTGACCGGCTCGCCGGTGCCGGCGGTGGTGCCTGCGGTCTCCGCGACCGGCAGGTCGGTGGTCTCGCCGACGACGATCGGGCGTCGTGCGTAGAACCACCAGGTGACCACCGCGGCCACCACATAGAAGGTGAGGAACACCCAGAATGCCTGCGTCGCCGACTGATTGGACTTGTAGCTGGACCGCAGCACCAGGTTGATGCCGACACCGCCGAGGCCGCCGGCCGCACCGGCGATGCCGATGAGCGCGCCGGACATGCTGCGCGACCAGGTGGACTTGCCGAAGGCGTTCAGACCCGACAGCGTCTGCGCCTTGTGCTCCCAGATCGTCGGGATGATCTTGTAGACCGAACCGTTGGCGATCCCGGAGATCAGGAACAGCAGGATGAAGCCGGTGATGAAGGCCCCGAGGACACCGCCGCTGATCACCTTCCCGTTGGCGTCGGCCGACATACCGGCGATCACGAGGATCGACGCCGACGCGGCCATCGCGATGAAGCAGTACAGCGTCACCTTGCCGCCGCCGATACGGTCGGCGAGCTTGCCGCCGTAGGGGCGGGCCAGCGAGCCGAGAAGCGGTCCGATCCAGGCGATCTGCGCCGCCGCGAGGGCGGGCTTGGAGGCGCCGGCAGAGGTGAAGCTGATGTTGAGGACCTGGCTGAACGCGAAACCGAAACCGATGAACGAGCCGAAGGTGCCGATGTAGAGCAGGCAGATGAGCCAGGTGTCGCGGTACTTGAGGCAGTCGATCATCGCCTTGCCGCTGGCGGTCTGATGGTCGAGGTTGTCCATGTAGATCGCCGCGCCGATGCCCGCGACCGCAAGTGCCACCAGGTAGATCGCGCAGACGATCTCGGGCTGGTCGGCGAAGAGCCAGATGACCAGCAGTCCGATGACCTGGACGACCGGGACGCCGATGTTGCCGCCGCCGGCGTTGAGGCCCAGCGCCCAGCCCTTGAGTCGCTGCGGGTAGAAGGCGTTGATGTTGGTCATCGAGGAGGCGAAGTTGCCGCCGCCGAAGCCGGTAATGGCCGCGACCGCGAGGAACCAGCCGAACCCGAACTCGCCCGGGTTCATCATCAGCATCATCGTCAGGCCCGTCGGGATGAGGAGCACGATGGCGGAGAAGATGGCCCAGTTGCGTCCACCGAACTTCGCGGTGGCCTGGGTGTAGGGAATGCGCAGGCACGAGCCGACGAGGGTCGCGGTCGCGGCGATGACGAACTTCTGATCCATGCTGATGCCGTACTCGGGACCCATGAACAGGGCCATCACCGAGAACAGCGACCAGATGGAGAAGCCGACGTGTTCGCAGATCACCGACCAGACGAGGTTGCGCTTGGCGATCGCGGCGTTGCCGTTCTCCCAGGCGACGCGATCCTCCGGGTCCCAGTCGGTGATCGTGTGGTCACGCTTGAGCTGTGTTCTGAGGTCTGCGAAGGCCATTCGTCCCCGTCTTCCGATGCTTGGTGGTCACTGCACGAGCAGTGCGGGCTGTCTTCTCGACACGACAGCGAACTGTCATATCGGACGCCGACACCTGTGTCGTGCGACTGAGACCAAGCATCCCGGGGGCGTGTTGCGCGGATTTTCCGCGAGGTGACCGGACCGTCACGTTGTTCTCACTTCACCCCAAGGGCCCTGTGAGAACTCCGACAAACTCAGATCGGGGCTGTGAGCTGCGGTTATACGAGCAAACGTACCAGCTCGACGACCCGCTGCAACCCGGGCAGTGCGCCGGCGGTCGAGCGCGGGTGCAGCGCGTGGACGGCCAGACGGAACATCGTCGCCCGCAGCATCATCTGCGGCCACTCCGGCTGATCAGACCACCGCTGGATGAGTTCGGTGTCGGCGCCGCCCCAGGCGAGGGCGTCGACCACCGCGACCGCGGCCGCCCACGGAGCAGGTCGCCAGTACGGGACGATGTCGGTGATGCCGGGCGCCGCGGCACCGGCGAAGAGCACGGTGCCGAACAGGTCGCCGTGCACGACCTGGGACGGCAGGTCGACCGGCTTGCGAAGCTTCGCAAGGGTTCTCAGCATCTCGACGCTCTGCACCCCGTCGGGTGCGGTCGGCTCGGCCATGCCCGCGGCACGGGCCGAGCGCAACGGGACCTCCTCCCACGCGGCGCGGTCGGCGGCAGTGAAGACGTCGACGTCGGTGTGCGGCGGCGCGGGCGGCTGCAGCAGGAAGCGCGGACGTTCGAGGGTTGCGGTCGCCTCGTGCAGGCGGTCGGCGACGAGGACCACTTCGTCGTGGCGCGGCTCGGGTGTTCCGGCGATGTAGGTGTCGGCACGCCAACCCGAGACGACGTAGCGGCCGTCGGTGGCGCGGAACGGGCGTGCGATCCGCATGCCCTCGACGTAGAGCGTCTCGCGGACGGCGGCCGACCAGGCGGCGCGCGCGTGGTCGGGCACGAGCGACAGCACGACCTCACCGACGCGCCAGCCACCGATCCATGATTCGCCCATGGCGACGGGCGGATGGGAGGTGAGCCCGAACGTGTTCAACACGTGTTCGGGCGGCTCGACGGTATTCACCAGGCCAGATTACCGAGCGCAGGTGACCGATTCGAGAAGGCACGCGGTGGGAACGGCGGTCAGTAGACCGGCAACGTCTTGTCGACCTGGTTGGCCCAGGCGGTCACCCCGCCCTGCAGGTGCGTGGCGTCGGCGAAACCGGCCCGCTTGAGTGCGGCGAGTGCCTCGGCCGACCGGATGCCGGTCTTGCAGTAGAGGACCGTAGGGCGATCCTGCGGAACCTTCGCCAGGCCCTCGCCGGAGAGGATCTCGCCCTTCGGGATCAGGGTCGCGCCCTCGATCCGGACGATGTCCCACTCGACCGGTTCACGTACGTCGATGATCGCGAGCTTCTCCCCCGCGTCGATCCTCTGCTTGAGTTCGGCGGCGGTGAGCGTCGACCCGGCCGCGGCGTCGGAGGCCTCGCTGGAGACCACACCGCAGAAGTCGTCGTAGTCGATGAGGCCGGCGATGCGCTCGCCTTCCGGGTCCTTGCGGATCTTGATGGTCCGGTAGGTCATGTCGAGGGCGTCGTAGACCATGAGGCGGCCGAGCAGCGGCTCGCCGATGCCGCAGATGAGCTTGATGGCCTCGGTACCCATGATCGATCCGATCGAGGCGCACAGGATGCCGAGGACACCGCCCTCGGCGCACGACGGCACCATCCCGGGCGGCGGGGCCTGCGGGTAGAGGTCGCGGTAGTTGATGCCGCGACCGCCGGGGGCGTCTTCCCAGAACACCGACGCCTGACCCTCGAAACGGTAGATCGATCCCCAGACGTAGGGCTTGTGCGCGAGCACCGCGGCGTCGTTGACCAGGTAGCGGGTCGCGAAGTTGTCGGTGCCGTCGAGGATGAGGTCGTACTGCGAGAACAGCTCGATCGCGCCCTCGGGTTCGAGTCGCTGATCGTGGATGTTCACGGTGACGTAGGGATTGATCTCGAGGATCGAGTCCCGCGCGCTCTCGGCCTTCGGGCGCCCGATGTCGGACTGTCCGTGGATGACCTGGCGCTGCAGGTTGGACTCGTCGACGATGTCGAATTCCACGATGCCGATGGTGCCGATACCCGCCGCGGCGAGGTACAGCAGCGTCGGCGAACCGAGTCCGCCCGCGCCGATCACGAGCACCTTCGCGTTCTTCAGGCGCTTCTGCCCGTCCATCCCGACATCCGGGATGATCAGGTGGCGGCTGTAGCGGGCCACCTCTTCGTTGCTCAGTTCGGCTGCCGGCTCCACGAGCGGTGGCAGCGACCCGGTGAGCGACCCTTGCGACGACACGAACGCCTCCAGTATTCGGCGAGTACACGGACTCTTGGCACAACCACCGGAAGGGTCCGCTCATTCCCGGGGTCAGCGCTTGGGGAACGGCCAGGGATTCGGGCGGCAGACGAGCGAGCGGTTGGCCTTCATGTCCGGGTCGAGAGCCATGATCTCGGAGTTGTCGGTGCCGAAGGACTGCTGCATCATCACCGGCGCGAGCGCCCCGTCCTCGCGGCACGGCTCATGCGATGCGTAGCCGAGTCCGTGGCCGACCTCGTGGTTGACGAGGTACTGCCGGTAGGCGATGTCGTCACCCTGATAGGACAGCGCCCCGCGGACCCAGCGGGCCTCGTTGAGGGTCACGCGCTCCTGCGGCGGGTAGTAGCACGAGGTCTCCAGCCTGATCTGGTACCCGCACAGTTCGCGGGTCGTGCCGGTGGAGACCAGGGTGATGCGCAGGTCCGGTTCCCCGCGGTCGATGCGCCGGAAGCTCACGCGCCCGTCGCCGATCCAGCTGCGCGGATTGGCCAGCGTCATGTCGACCATCTTCGCGAAGGTCGGGTCGCCGCCGTAGTCCTGCGGGTTCAGGCCGTTCTCCACCTCGACGGTGTAGGTGTACTCCTGGCCTCCGGTGCCGACCTTCGGTCCCGCGCCGCGCAGCACCCGGAAGGTCTGGCGGCCCTGCGTGGTGAACGGTCCGCCCTGCGGAAGGGTGCCGGCCGGCAGCGCGGCGGCCTGGATGTCGCCGGTCGGCGCACCGATCGGGCGGGTCTCGGTGTTGATGTCGGTGTTGCGGGCAGCCGAGTCCGGGTTGACCGCGGCGGTCGGGGCCAGATCGGAACCGCGCCCGTCCTGGATGGTCACCACGATCAGCGCGATCGTGAGAACCGTGAGGACCGGGATGGCGTAGGCGCGCCAGCCGTACGTCGAGACGAAGCGGCCGAGCGACGACTGCTTCTTGTACTCGGGCTGTGCCTCGCGGTCGACGCGGGGACGGCCGCTGTCATCGGTCGGGTCCCAGCGCGCCCGAAGCGGCTGGTCCGGCTTGGGGCGTCCCGACGATCTCGGGCCGACATCCTTGGTGCGCACCGGTCCCTGATCAAGGCCGGTGCCACCATCCTCTGCGCGGCTCACGGGACAACTTTCTCACAGCGGACCGCAGATACTGCGCAGGAAGGTCTCCCGAGTACGATCTTCGCCATGTCGACCGCAACCAACGCGTCCTCGGTTCCCGGACGCAGTACGCGCCTGCCTCGCAGCGCACGGCGCATGCAGTTGCTCGATGCGGCCAGTGAGATCTTCGTCGAACGCGGCTACCACGCCGCGGGGATGGACGAGATCGCCGTGCACGCGGGAGTGAGCAAACCCGTCCTGTATCAGCATTTCCCGTCGAAGCTGGACCTCTACATCGCGGTCGTCGACTCGCATGCCGAGAAGCTGGTCAGCGACGTGAACACCGCCCTGCGCACCACCACCGACAACCGGAAGCGCGTCCGTGCCGCCGTCGAGGCCTTCTTCGACTTCATCGACCAGGACAACTCCGGCTACCGGCTGATCTTCTCCTCCGATGCCTCCGACCCCGCGGTCATCCGCCGCGTCGAAGGTGCCACCGAGGCCTGCGTGGACGCAGTGTACGGCCTGGTCATGCACGATTCCGGTCTCGATCCGTACCGCTCCCGCATGCTCGCCTCCGGGCTCGTCGGGGCCAGCCAGGTCAACGCGCGCTACTGGCTCGAGGCCAAGCGTCCCGTGGACAAGCAGACGGCCGTCGACACCACCGTCGCGTTGCTCTGGGGCGGTCTGTCCCACTTCCCGCGCCAGGCCGCACCGCAGACCGACGCGGAGACCCCGGCGGAGGACACCGACTCCGGTCAGTCCTGAACTCAGACGACAGACCCAGACCTACGACAAGGGTCCGGTGCGACCTTCGCGAGTGATCGCGAGGTGCGCACCGGACCCTTGTTCGTTGGTCTGTGTCCCGCCTCAGGAACCGAACCCGACGCGACGGTTCTCCGACGCCCCGACCTCGACGTAGGCGATCTTGGTGACCGGGATCAGGTAACGGGCGCCCTTCTCGTCCACCAGGGCCAGCAACTGCTGCTTGCCGCCGAGTGCCGCCTCGACCTCGGCATAGGCCTTGTCGCTGGTCAGCGACGTCGCGACGGTCAGCTCACGCGGGCTGTCGGTGATGCCGATCTTCACTTCCACGGCCATGTGCCGCCCTCCTCCGGTGTCAACAACGCTTGCCGCACAAGGCTAGTCCAGCGGTCACGGGACCGGACAGCCGCTCCGCTGACAGCGAAAAAGCAAGGGAACGAGCGGATTGGTCAGCCGAGACCGAGATCGGCCATGCGCTCGCCGTGTTTGGCCGCGACCGCGTCGAAGAAGTGGGCGACCCCCGACAGCGAGGAGCCCCCGGAGAACAGCAGATCGGTGACCTCCTCCTCGGCCGCGAGCACCCACTGCGCATGGGTGATGGCCTCGCCCAGCAGACGGCGCCCCCACAGGACCAGCGCGGACTTGATCGACGGATCGGCCTCGACGGCCGCCCGGACCTGCTCGCGGGCGAACGCCGAGTTGGCGGTCTCCGCCATCACCTCGGCCATCACGGTGCGCGAGTCGGGCGGGAGCATGTCGGACAGCTCGACGTAGAAATCGGAGGCCAGACCGTCACCGACGTAGGCCTTGACCAGCGCCTCGTACCAGGTCTTCGGGGTGGTGGCCCGGTGGTACTGGTCGAAGACCGACCGGTACCGTTCCACCGCCTCGGCGGCGGTGAGGCCCGTCATCGTCTCGACCCGCTCGGCGAGGCGGTCGAAGTGGCCGACCTCGGAGGCGGCCATCCGCGCGATCGCGATCTTGCTGGGCACGTCGGGAGCCATCGCCGACTCCTCGATGAGCCGATGGAAGGCGGCGAACTCGCCGGCCAGCAGCACCGCGAACAGCTTCCCGACCACGCGGTCCTGGGTCTCGATCGCAGCTACCGGGGTGATGTCGGAGGGGTCGGGTACAGGCGCCATGAGGTGATGGTAGCGGCCTCTCCGGAAGCACCAAGTACACTCGACTTCGGTGCACTCCGACGGGACCCCCCGGCGCCTGCCCGCTGAGCTGCGTGATCATCGCGTGCTCGCCGGCGCGAGCGTGTGGATGCGGCCGATTGGATGTGACGACGCCCCCTCGCGATCTCCTCGCGGGATCGAGACAGCGAGTTCCTCGCCGGATCGAAGAGTCCGTCTCACGACACCTCGGTCGAATCCCCGGTGCCACCACGACATTTGCGCGCGCACTTTCGAGCTTTTTCCTCGTGCGCGCAGGAATCACACGCGCGCAAGAGACTGGCCAGAAAGGCAACACACGCATATGAGCGATTCGGCCGTGCAGACGACCATCGTCGACGAAACCCACACCGCCCCCACCTTCGCCGAACTCGGCGTGGACGAGCGCATCGTCTCGGCACTCGCCGACGACGGCAAGACCCAGACGTTCGCCATCCAGGAACTGACCCTCCCCCTCGCCATGGGCGGGGACGACCTCATCGGTCAGGCCCGTACCGGCATGGGCAAGACCTACGGCTTCGGCATCCCGCTGCTCCATCGCCTCGCCAACGCCGAGGCAACGGGTGTCCGCCCCCTCGACAACACCCCTCGCGCGCTGATCATCGTGCCCACCCGCGAACTCTGCGTGCAGGTCACCAGCGACCTCGAGATCGCCGCCCGCAAGACCGACGTCACCCTTGCCCCCGGCGCCGGGAGCGGAGCGAGCGGGCCGAAGGACACTGTCACCAACCGCATGCTGAAGATCACCTCGATCTACGGCGGCCGCCCCTACGAGGCGCAGATCGCCGAACTGCAGTCCGGCGTCGACGTCGTTGTGGGCACCCCGGGCCGCCTCCTCGACCTCGCCAAGCAGGGACACCTCGTGCTCGGCAAGGTCTCGATCCTCGTCCTCGACGAGGCCGACGAGATGCTCGACCTCGGCTTCCTGCCGGACATCGAGCGGATCATGTCCGCGCTGCCGACGCCGCGTCAGACGATGCTCTTCTCGGCGACCATGCCCGGCCCGATCGTCACCCTGGCCCGCACCTTCCTGCATCGGCCGACGCACATCCGGGCCGAGAACGCCAACGACTCCGCCGTGCACGACCGCACGAAGCAGTACGCCTACCGTGCTCACGCGCTGGACAAGGCCGAACTCGTGGCCCGCATCCTGCAGGCCGACGGTCGCGGCGCGACGATGATCTTCACGCGTACCAAGCGCACCGCCCAGAAGGTCGCCGACGATCTCGCCGAGCGCGGATTCAAGGTGGGCGCCGTGCACGGCGACCTCGGTCAGATCGCCCGTGAGAAGGCCCTCGGCCGGTTCCGGAACGGCACCATCGACGTCCTCGTCGCCACCGACGTCGCCGCCCGCGGCATCGACATCGACGACGTGACCCATGTGATCAACTACCAGTGCCCCGAGGACGACAAGACATACGTCCACCGGATCGGCCGTACCGGCCGCGCGGGCCGCACCGGGATCGCGGTGACCCTCGTGGACTGGGACGAGCTGCACCGCTGGGAGCTCATCGACAAGGCCCTCGGACTCGGCATCCCCGAGCCCGCGGAGACCTATTCCACCTCCGAGCACCTGCACGAGGAGATGTCCATCCCGGACTCGGTCACCGGCCGGATCGTGGCCGCCAAGCCGGCGCGCGACCCGAACGAGACCCGCGAGACGCGCGAGGATCGGGAGCCGCGTAAGCGTTCCACCCGCACCCGTCGTCGTACCCGCGGCGGCCAGGGCGACGATGCCGCAAGCGCCGAGACGACCAAGAGCGAGACCACCAAGAGCGAGACCACCAAGAGCACCACCGACGACGCCGAGGCGAAGACCTCCGGGGACGACACCGCCGAGGGAACCTCGAAGCCGCGTCGTCGCCGTCGCCGTCGGGGCGGCGCCAACCGCGCGACGGCGGGCGAGGGTTCGGGTGCAGGCTCCGACGCGACCCCGGTCGCCGCACAGTCCGCACCGGCCGCAGCCGAGTAACCCACCACGAGTCCACGCGTGGCACGCGTCAAACCGGAGCGGCGCCGGCCGATCGATCTCGCGATCACCGCGACCATCATCGTGCTCGTCGCCGTTGCCGGGCTGATCGCCTGGCTGGTGAGCCCCGTCCGCGGGACGACCAGCGTTCAGGCGCAGTCCACCCCACCCGAGGTCGAACAGCCCGCGGCGGTTCCGGACGCGTTCGCGCCGCGCTGGCAGGCCGCCTCCGACGCCACCGTCGTCCCGGCGATCGCCGATTCGGTGGTGGTGACCGGCGACGGCGGCACCGTCGTCGGACGCGACCCCGCTTCGGGGGACGAACTGTGGTCCTATCGCCGGGACCTCGACCTCTGCGTCGTCGACACCGCCTGGACCGCCAGCACCGACCTCGCGCTCGCGGTCTACCGCAACTCGCGGGGCTGCTCGGAGGTCACCGCTCTCGACGCGAAGACCGGTGCCCGCAAGGGCTCCCGGACCAGTGACGCCGACGACGAGCTCCGGCTGGTCAGCGACTACGGATACGTGGTCGCCCAGGGCTCCGGGCGACTGGAGACGTGGGGTTCGAACCTGGTCCGCGGCATCGAGTACGGCCGCGTGGAGGCACCCGTGCGCCCCGAGGACGAGGCCAAGCGCAAGGACTGCGTCATCTACTCCTCGGCCATCACCGGCGACCGCCTGTCCGTCGTCGAACGCTGTGCCGACGACCCGGGCTACCGGCTGACCGTGCTGGGCGCCCTCCTCGACGACGACGAACGCGTCGAGCAGTACGGTTCGACGCTGATCACCGGCGACGTCAGCGGACCTCCGCCGGTGGTGATCGCGATGTCGTCGACGGGTATCGCCGTCTACGACGGCGGTGCGAGTCCGGCCGAACCACCGGCGCTCGGCGGTGACAGCGGACCGTCGATCCGCCGCTTCGACTCCGAGGGCGTGGCCACCGGCTCGAACACCGTCGCCGGGGACGCCATTCCTCCGAAGGACAGCGTCCCGCTCGGGGGCGACGGCGTCGTCACCTACTGGACCGGCAAGGCCACCGTGGTGCTGGATGCGCAGAGCCTCAAACCGATCTACCAGGTACCGGCGACACTCGGCCCCGGTGAGGTGATGGCGGGGCAACTCCTGCTGCCGAGTGCGTCCGGGATCAGCGTGCGCGACGTGGCCGGTGGACGTGAGATCCGGTCGATCCCACTCACCCGCAGCACCGCACCGGACGGGGTGGTGAGCCTGCGGGTCATCGGCGAGATGGTCGTCGAACAGCGCGGCACGACGGTCGAGGCCTTCGGACCGGCCTGACGTCGTCCCCTCAGAAGTCGAGGGTCCGCACGTCCTCCCCCGCGTCCCAGTGCTTCCACAGGTTCTCCGCGAGTTCGCGATATGCGGTGGCGCCCTTGTTCTTTCGTCCCCGCATGACCGAGGCACCGGAAGCCGACGCCTCGGCGAAACGGACCGTGCGCGGGATCGGCGGGTTCAGCACCGGAAGGTCGTAGCGATCGGCGACGTCGGCGAGGACGTCGCGGCTGTGCGTGGTCCGCGCGTCGAACAGCGTCGCCACCGCACCCAGCATCGTGAGGTCGGGGTTGGTGATCTGCTGGACCTCGCGGACGGTGCGCAGCAACTGCCCGACACCACGGTGGGCGAGCGTCTCGCACTGCAGCGGGACGATCACCTCGTCGGCCGCGGTCAGACCGTTGAGCGTGAGCACGCCCAGCGACGGCGGGCAGTCGACGATGATGACGTCGAAGTCCTGCCCGACCTCGGCGAGTGCCCGCTTGAGTGCGTACTCACGTCCCGGCCGCATCAGCAGCAGCGCCTCGGCACCGGCCAGGTCGATGGTGGCGGGCAGCAGCGTCACCTTGTCCTCGGTGTCGAGGAGTACGTCGGCGATCTCCTCGTCGCCCAGCAGCACATCGTGCACCGAGGACTCCAGTTGATCGGGATCATGGCCGAGGGAGAAGGTGAGACAGCCCTGCGGGTCGAGGTCGACGACGAGGACCGACACGTCGAGGTCGGCAAGTGCGGCTCCGAGGGACTCGACCGTGGTGGTCTTGGCGACCCCACCCTTCTGATTGGCAATCGCAAGGATGCGCGTCATGTGCCCTACTGTACGGGCGCCCGCCCGGGCGTCGACATATAAGAGTCAGGGTTGCGGTAACAACTGGGTCAACTGATCGGGATGCCCGATCCCGCGACCGGTGAAGGGCTCAGTGGTCGGGCTCGAGATCCCCGGCGAGCCACCGCACGGCGGCCGGGCTGAACAGCATCACCAGCCCCGCGATCGCCGCGAGTGCCAACGGCACGCTGAACACCGGCCAGCCGCTGGTGTACAGGTAGTACGCGACCGGAAGCAGCAGGATCTGGGCGACCATCGCGATCGATCGACCCCAGCGCCGACCCGCCAACAGGGCCACGCCGCCGACGAGGACGCCGCCACCGATGATCCCGAACCAGATGGCGGTGCCGTAGCCGCTGATGGCCGTCTCCTCGTGTCCGGCGAGTCCGCGGATCACCAGGATCACCGCCACCGCGACGCCGACCAGGCCTTCCACGGTGGTCACCGCGCCGGCCACCTTGATCTGGGTGGGCGTCACCGACGGATCGACGTCGATCTCAAGCCGGTCCTGCTCCGGGCGGTCCTTCTCCGTGCTCACGCGTCCAGGGTATTCGGCGCCGGTCGGGCGGTGGCCGCGCACCCCACGGGCCCCCTCCCGGCACCGGGACGCAGGGCGGATTGCGCGCTTGGGCCACCTACCCCATATCCTCGGGTGTCGTGCGCGTCATGCTCATCGTCAACCCCTTCGCCACCGCGACCAGTCCGGCCGGGCGCGATGCTCTCGTGCACACACTGAGCGCTCACTTCGACCTCGACGTCGAGCTGACCACCCACCGTGGGCATGCCTTCGACCTCGCCGCCCGTGCGGCCGCCGAGGAATTCGACACGGTCATCGTCCACGGCGGCGACGGCTCGGTGAACGAGGCCACCAACGGCCTCCTCGATCCCCCGGGGACGAGCGATCCCGCGAGGCGCCGGCCGAGTCTGGCCGTCATCCCGGGCGGCAGCGCGAACGTCTTCGCGCGCACCCTCGGCATCGACCCCGACCCGCTGCTCGCGACCCAGCAGATCATCTCGCTCCTCGACGCCGGGGAGAGCCGTCGAATCGGCCTCGGTCACACCGACGACCGCTGGTTCCTGTTCAACACCGGCATGGGCATGGACGCCGTCGTGGTGCACGCGATGGAGGACAAGCGGCATGCGGGCAAGGCCGCCACGCCCGCCCGGTATCTGTGGACCACCGTCAGCAGCTTCCTCAAGCAGGCCGGCAGCTCGGCGACGTTCGACGTCGAGATCCCCGGCCGCGACCGGATCGTCGGCGCCCGTTTCGGTTTCGTCTCCAACACCAGTCCGTGGACCTATCTCGGGCCGCGCGAGATCCGCACCAATCCGACCACCGGTTTCGACACCGGACTCGGCGTGTTCGTGGCGACGTCGACCGGGGTCCTGCGCAACCTCCCGCTCGCCACGCGGCTGCTGACCCAGGCAGATCCCAAGGCACACCACCTCTTTCGCGACGACGACGTCGACGAGGTCCGGTTCATCGCGGAGGCCCCGATCGACGTGCAGATGGACGGCGACTACATCGGTGCGTTCCGCGACATACGTTTTCGCCATCGGCGCGACGCCCTGACCGTCATCGCACCCGCCGCCACCGCATAGGGCGACGCGGCGATCGCGAACAACGCCGCCGGCCCCAGATGTACCGATCCCGCAGCCCATCCGGCGAAGGCGAGGATCGCGACCACCTCCTCCCCCACGCCCGCGATCGACGTGACCGTCGCCCGCGACGCGGAGTCCAGTCGGTCCTGCAGAGCGGCGTCGGCGACGACCAGCGCCCACCCGAAGATCCCGAACGCGACGGCCACGCCGACGACACCGGCCGGGTGACCCCACAGCGCGGCCACGATCAGCACCGATGCGCCGAGTCCCACCGCGGGGCCGATCGCAGCGGGATCCCGGACGCGCCGGGCCGCGAGGGAACCGCAGATGTCCCCGGCTGCGACCACGATCATGAGCAGTGCGACAGACTCCGGCGTCGCGACGCCCGACACCGTGCCGCTCAGGAAGGACTCGACCAGCAACGGCAGGTACTCGTCGAGCGCCGCGACCCAGGTCAGGACGACGACCAGGATCAGCAGCCGGCGTGCGGTCGGCTGGTTGCGCAGGTGGTGCAGCCCGCCGCGAAGGATCGCGAACCACCCGACCGGCGGTTCGTCGAGGTCGGCGGTGCCGGCATCCGGCGTCACGTCCGGTCCGGAGCGCCCTACTCCGATCCGGCCCGTCTCCGGTAGTCCTGCGGAGATCAACGCGCAGAGCACGCAGGCCGCGACACTTGCGGTACCGACGGCGGCGTATCCGCCCCACGCGAGGAGTGGCACCGCCAGGGCCGTGCCGCCGATGACCCCGACCGCGGCCGCCGCCCGCATCGCGCCCGAGAGCCGTGCGTAGTCCTGCGACCTGCCGAGATGCGCGAGCTCGTCGTAGACGAGCGCCTGGTTCGTGCCGGATCGCAGCGATCCGCCGATCGCCCACAGCACAAAGCCGGCGGCGAAGGAGAGGAAGGAGGGCGCGTAGGTCCAGAGCGCGAAGCCGGCGCCGGTGACCAGAGGTCCCGCGACCAGTAGGCGGCGTCGCGAGAATCGGTCGGCCAGGATCCCGGTCGGCACTTCGACGATCACCGTCGACAGCGACCAGATCGCGAACAGTGCGCTGATCTCGGCGGCCGTCAACCCGGCCCCGGGAACGGTGGCATCGGCGAACAGAATCACGTAGACCGGGTAGAGCGGTATCAGGTCCTCGAAGAGGGCGGCGCTCACAGCCGCGGCCGTTAATCGCCGTTGTGGACCCGGCCCGTCATGGCCGGATCGGCGTGGTGTGGATCAACATCGTCGACGCATGTGAGCAAGAATACGCGACACGTCACTCCACGTCACGGACTATTTCGGGCCTTGGGAGGGGCGCGAACTGCGGAAACTCATCGACAGTCGTCGGCGAGTGCGCGTAGGCTACTACACGGACGGCGAACCCGCTGTCCGTACCCCCCGTGGGGGCGCCTTCGGCCGAAGTGGTAGGCGCGGGACGTGATGTTGCCCACGTGTTAACCGAGAACCATTGACTTCGGCCGGATTCGTGAAAGTATTCACAAGCAACAACGCGGAAACATTTGGTGCGGCCGCGTGAACTGAGAGTTACCAGCCAAACAATCAGCAAGCAATCAACTAATCGAGTGGTGCGCGGAAACGCGCCTGAAGGAGTAGTGGAATGGACTGGCGTCACAAGGCCATCTGTCGCGACGAGGATCCGGAGCTGTTCTTCCCCGTGGGAACCAGCGGTCCGGCCATCGCACAGGTCGCCGACGCGAAGCTCGTCTGTGCACGGTGCCCTGTCACCGCTGACTGCCTCTCGTGGGCCCTCGAGTCGGGCCAGGATGCAGGCGTCTGGGGCGGCATGAGCGAGGACGAGCGTCGCGCGCTGAAGCGGCGTACCGCGCGTACCCGCACCCGTAGCAGCGTCTAGGCTCATCCGAGCCGGCGTCGCCCGGATTCGAAGAAACCCGGCCACGGCCGGGTTTTTTCGTGTCCGGCAACGGTTCTCACCCCACGGAAGAACTGCGTTCTCAGGAACGCAGCGGAATATGCACTCCGACTTCGGTTCCCAACCCCTCCGGGTTGGGCCGGACGTCGAGCTCGCCACCGAGTTCGATCGACACGAGCGTCTTCACGATCTGGAGTCCGAGGTGATCCGAGGTGGCCAGGTCGAAGTTCTCGGGCAGTCCGGAGCCGTTGTCGCGCACCGCGATACGGAGGTTGCGCACGTCGCGTTCGGCGATGACCGCGATCTCTGCGTCGGATCGGGGCGAACCGTCGAAACCGTGCTCGATCGCATTCTGGATCAGTTCGGTGAGCACCATCACCAACGGCATCGCCAGCTCGGCGGGGAGAACCCCTAGCCGGTCGCGGTGACGCACCGTCACCCGTGACTCGTTGGACGCCACGTCGACCAGGATCGGGACGAGACGGTCGACGACCTCGTCGAGATCGACTTCCTCGTCGACGCTGCCCGACAGCAGTTCGTGAACCAGAGCGATCGACGCGACGCGGCGCACGGCCTCGTTCAGCGCCTCCCGGGCATCGGTGTTGGAGGTTCGCCGGGCTTGCAGGCGCAGCAGCGCCGACACCGACTGCAGATTGTTCTTCACCCGGTGGTGGATCTCCCGGATGGTCGCGTCCTTGCTGATCAACGCGCGGTCGCGCCGCTTGACCTCGGTGACGTCGCGGATGAGCACCACGCTCCCCGACTCCTCACCCTTCGGGCGGAGCGGCACCGCCCGGATGAGGACCGTCGCGCGTCGGGCGTCGGCCTCCACCCGCATGCCGATGTCGCGGTACGGGCCGGTCGGCACCTCGGCCACCCCGGCCGCGATGTCGAGCATCATCGCGACATCGTCGGCCTCGAACGGCTCGGTGACGAGTTGCTTCACCACGTCGGAGAGCCGCGTGTGGTTGAGCTCGGCCGTCCAGCCCATGCGGTGGAACGCCGAGAGCGCGTTGGGGCTCGTGTAGGTGACCGTCCCGGTCCGGTCGAGCCGGATGAAACCGTCACCCGCGCGAGGCGTCGACAATCCCCGCGGATTGCCCTCCTCGTGCGGGAACGTGCCGTCGGCGACCATCTGGCACAGATCGTCCGCCGAGTCCTGGTAGGCGAGCTCCAGGGGCGACGGCAGCCGCGGATGGGTGAGGTCGACGGCGCGGGTCAGCACACCGATCACCGCACCGTCGAAGCCGACCGGGACCGCCTCCTGCCGCATCGCGGTGGCCCCGAACCACGTCGGGTCCTCGTCGCGGAGGACCTTGTCGGAATCGAAGGCGCGGAGCACCTGCGGGTGCACCGCGGTGTCGATGACCCGGCCCACCTCGTCCGTGGGAAAGACGGTCGACGCGGTGTTGGGCCGGCACTGCGCGACGGTGACCACGGCCCCCTCGTCGGTGCGCACCGACAGGAGGAAATCTGCGAAGGAGAGGTCGGCGAGCAACTGCCACTCGGCGACGAGTCGCTGCAGGTGCGCCGCAGCGGCGTCGGAGAGGGTGGTGTGCTCGGCGAGCAGGTCGGCAAGTGTCGACATGGGGTGCGGCGCGGGTTATTCGAAGGTGGCGATGACGTCGCCGGCCTGGATGACGTCGCCCACCTTCACCTTCAGGTCGGCGATGGTGCCCGGTTCCTCGGCGAGAACGGGAATCTCCATCTTCATCGACTCCAGCAGCACGAGGGTGTCGCCGACCTCGATCTGCTGTCCGGGGGCGACCAGGACCTCGAGGACACTCGCGACGATCTCTGCCACCACGTCTTCAGCCATGCACATAAGTTAGCCCACGAGGTGACCGGCGACGACGGGTCGGGGCCGGGTCGGGACCGATCGCGACCGGTCGGTGGCCGGCCGGGTTTTGGCACGTGGGAGAATGCCTGAGACACTGTGATGTCCCCATCCGCCGGCAAAAGGAGATGCGTCATGGGAAAGCGCGGACGCAAGAAGCGCGCTCGTAAGAAGAACGCTGCCAACCACGGCAAGCGTCCGAACGCCTGATCTTCGCCTCACGGCGGGGTTCGGCGAACGAGCACCAAGAAAAACGCCCGGGTACGGCCATCATGGCCACCCGGGCTTTTTCATGTCGTCACCCCCGGATCAGCCGGGGGTGACGGGGGCTTCAGCGGTCGGTCTCGGCGACCTCTTGGACGATGACCGTCTTGCGGATCTCCACCCGCAGACGATCACGCAGGCCCTGCGGTGCCTGGTCGCCGCCGCACTTGCGGTTGACCAGCGCCTTCAGCTGCCGCTCGATGCCGTAGTGGGCAAGGCACGACGGGCAGGTGTCGAGGTGCCCCTGGAGCCGCATGCGGGCGTTCTCGTCGCATTCGTTGTCCAGCAGCAACCAGACGTCGGCGATGACGGCCGAGCAGTCGAGCTGGGTGACTTCCGGATCGATGTCGCTCATCGCGCCACCTCCGCACCCTTGGCCGTGGCAGATCTGTGGAAACCACGCTCCCGGGCGACGTCGGCCAGCAGCTCACGCAGCTGACGACGTCCTCGGTGAAGTCGGGACATGACGGTGCCGATGGGGGTGTCCATGATCTCGGCGATCTCCTTGTACGGCAGGCCTTCCACGTCGGCGTAGTACACGGCCATCCGGAAATCCTCCGGAAGCTCCTGCAGCGCGGCCTTGATCTCGTCGTCCGGAAGGGCGTCGAGGGCCTCGATCTCCGCCGAGCGCAGCCCCTGGGAGGTGTGTTCTGCGGTCGCCGCGAGCTGCCAGTCGGTGATCTCGTCGGTCGGGTACTGCGCGGGTTGGCGCTGTTTCTTGCGGTAGCCGTTGATGTAGGTGTTGGTCAGGATCCGGTAGAGCCACGCCTTGAGGTTGGTGCCCTCCCGGAACGACGCGAAAGCGGTGAACGCCTTGATGTAGGTCTCCTGGACCAGGTCCTCGGCATCGGCGGGATTGCGGGTCATCCGCAGGGCGGCACCGTACATCTGGTCGAGCAACGGCAATGCGTCGCGCTCGAACCGTTCGGTGAGCTCCTCGGGGGACTCGCTCGGGTCGGCGCGTCGGGGCGCACCCTTCTCGGCGGACACGTGCGCAGCGGTTCCGGTCGCGGTGGACTCCGTAACGGCTGCTTCGGTGTCGGCTGATTCGGCTTCGGCCACTACGATCCCTTCGATGAGAGGCGTCACTGGGACGTTGCCGGTCAAGCTTACCGACCCCGGCCCGGCCAGGAGGTGCGTCGCCTCCACGAGTACCGGTGGCTCGAGTACCGCCGTTGTGCTCATCTCGGTTCTACCTCCTCGCATGCGCTCCCGATCTTCGTGTCGCAACCAGTCACAACAGGTCGGGCCGGGCGGTTTGTTCCCGACGTGACCGGCACCCCTTTTCGTCACGGTGAACAGAGCGCTGGTCGAATACGCTCTCCAGGTCAGACACCGACACGTCCCACCAGGAGGCACCCCGACCATGGCGGCAACACCCGCGATCGCGGCCCTCGAACGCGCGAAGATCGCGCACACCGTCCACCGCTATGACCACGACCCGCGGTCGGAGTCCTTCGGCACCGAAGCAGTGGACGAGCTCGCCGACACCCTCGGCATCGTCGGTGAACAGGTCTTCAAGACGCTCGTCGTCGAACTGTCCGGTGGTAGCCGCCCCGGTCTCGCCGTCGCCGTGGTCCCGGTTCCCCGCAAGCTGTCGGTGAAGGCGGCCGCCGCCGCGCTCGGGGCGTCGAAGGCCCAGATGGCCGAGGCCAAGGCCGTCACCCGCAGCACCGGCTACGTCCTCGGCGGCGTCTCCCCCGTCGGCCAGCGCACCGCTCTGCCGACGGTCGTCGATTCCTCGGCGCTCGAGTTCGACCGGATTCTCTGCAGCGCGGGCAGGCGTGGACTGGAGATCGCACTGGCACCCGCAGACCTCGTCGCGGTGACGAAAGCAGTGGTCGCCGACATCGCGGTGTGAGGGTTCTTCTTCCCGCGAAAACATCTACTACAGGAGGTCAGGCGTAGGGCAGCATGGTGGCCATGTGCGGACGCTATGCGGTGACCACCGATCCGGCGAAGCTCGCGGCGGAGATCGACGCGGTCAACGAGGTACCCGAGCCGGCGAAGGAACCGGCCGATCCCGATGCCCTCGACCTCGACACCCCCGCACCTCGCGCACTGGGCCCCAACTACAACGTCGCGCCCACGACCACGGTGATGACCGTGGTCAAACGGCATTCGCCGGAGGATCCCGACGACGATCCGCTGCTGCGCATCCGCGCCATGCGCTGGGGGCTCGTGCCGCCGTGGAGCAAAGAGGTCGGCAAGGGGCCACTGTTGTTCAACGCCCGTGCCGAGACCGCCGCGGAGAAGAGTTCGTTCCGCGCGTCGGTGAAGTCCAAGCGGTGCCTGGTGCCGATGGACGGCTGGTACGAGTGGAAGAAAGGCCCGCTCGACAGCAGGGGCAAGCCCACCAAGATCCCGTTTTACATGTCCCCGCGGGACGGCACCCGGTTGTTCATGGCCGGGTTGTGGTCGGTGTGGCATGACAAGCACTCCGATCACGCCCCGCCGCTGCTGAGCTGCTCGATCCTGACCACCGATGCGGTCGGCAAACTGCGCGACGTCCACGACCGGATGCCGCTGATCATGCCGTACGACAACTGGGATGCCTGGCTCGATCCGGATCACCGGGCACCGGACGACCTGTCCGCGCCGCCGGCCGAATCGCTCGCCGAGGCGATCGACATCCGCGGGGTCGCGCCGCTGGTCAACCGCGTCGCCAACAACGGGCCGGAGCTGCTCAACCCGCTCTGACTCAGAGGTCGGCGACGAGAACCGCTGCCCCGTCGAACCGTCCGGCGGCCAGGTCGGCGAGCGCGCGGTCGGCCTGTGACATCGGGTACTCGTGCGTCGTCGCCCGGACGCCGTGCCGGGCGGCCAGCGTCAGGAACTCGGCGCCGTCGGCGCGGGTGTTGGCGGTGACCGAGCGGATCTCCTTCTCGTAGAACAGTTCCCGCTCGTAGTTGAGCGGCGGAACGTCGGTGAGGTGGATGCCGGCGATCGACAGGACGCCGCCGCGATCGAGCGCGCGCATCGCCACCGGCACCAGCTCGCCGACCGGGGCGAAGGTGATCGCGGCGTCGAGCGACACCGGCGGCGCATCGGTGGCATCGCCGACCGACGCCGCACCGAGGTCGGCGGCCAGGCGTCGGGACTGCTCGCCACGTGTGAGGACGTGCACCTCGATCCCGAGGGCGATCGCCAGTTGTGCGCAGAGGTGCGCACTCCCACCGAAACCGTAGAGCCCCAGCCGCTTCGGACGATCGGAGCCGGCTCCGAGGTCGTCGAGCAGGCCGGTCCGCCGTAGCGCGCGATAGCCGATGATCCCCGCGCACAACAGCGGCGCGATCGAGACGTCGTCGATGCCGGACGGCAGCGGATAGGCGAAGCCCGCGGGCACGGTCACCAGCTCGGCATACCCGCCGTCGACGTCCCATCCGGTGTACACCGATGCCGCACAGAGGTTCTCGGCACCGCGGACACAGCGATCACAGGTCCCGTCGGTGCGGTGCAGCCAGGCGACGCCGACGCGGTCACCGAGGGAGAAGCCGGCGGTGTCGCGACCGAGTTCGACGACCTCCCCGACGACCTCGTGTCCGGGCGTCACCTCTGCGCGGCGGACCGGCAGATCACCCTCGGCGACGTGGAGGTCCGTACGGCAGACACCGCAAGCACGAACCCGGACCAGCAGTTCGCCGGCCCCGGGCCGCGGTTCCGGTTTGTCGACGAGCCGTAGTGGTCGGGTGTCGATCGGCCCCGGCTCGGTCACCGCCCAAGCGCGCATGTACCTCAGGCTAAACCCGCCTGCACGGCGCGGCACGGTGTTGCGAATGACCGGTCTCACACCGAACGGAGTACACCTTCCCGACACAGTGTCGGTATCGTTGCCGACATGGTGTCGGTAAACATGCGAGGGCAGTGACGTGTTCCTTGCCCTTCGAGAACTCTCATTCGCACGCGGACGATTTGCCCTGATGGGGTCGGTGGTCGCGCTGATCGCCATCCTGATGGTACTGCTGAGCGGCCTGTCGGTGGGCCTGGTCAACGACGGCGTCTCCGGTTTGAAGAAACTGCCGGTGACCTCCTTCGCCTTCCAGAAGGACATCGCCACAGACTCCGCCTTCTCCCGCTCCCTGGTGCCGACGTCGGCGGTCGGGACATGGGCCGAGCAGCCGGGCGTCGAGGACGCCGCACCGTTCGGCAACACCCTGATCAACGGACGCACCAACACCGGCGTCGACATCGACCTCGCCCTCTTCGGCGTGGAACCGGGCAGCTTCGTCAGCCCCACCGCCTCCGAGGGCAAGTCGCTGTCGAACACCCCCGGTGAGCTCGTCATCAGCGAGACCGCTGCCGAGGACGGACTGTCGATCGGTGACACGGTCACCGTCGAGCCGCTCGGCACGCAGCTGCGGGTCGTCGGAATCCTCGACGGCCAGAGCACCTTCGGACACGTAGACGTCGCGTTCGTGCCGCTGAAGACGTGGCAGGAGATCCGCGCCGGCGCTCGTCCCGGTGAGCCCGTGCCGCCGCGCGTCTACGACGACATCACCGCCGTAGCGGTGAAGACCGACAGCTCGGTCGATCTGGCCGCCGGCGACGCCGCCGCCGACACCACCTCGCTGACTCTCGACGAATCCTTCGGCGCCTCACCGGGTTACACCGCCGAGACGTCAACCCTCACGTTGATCCAGGCCTTCCTCTACGCGATCTCGGCCTTGGTCGTCGGCGCGTTCTTCACGGTCTGGACGATCCAGCGCAGGCAGGAGATCGCCGTGATGCGCGCGATGGGCGCCTCGACCGGTTACCTTCTGCGCGACTCGCTGATGCAGTCGTTCATCCTGCTGCTCGTCTCTGCCGGCATCGGGATCGGCGTCGGCCTCGGTGCCGCCATCGGTTCCACCCCGATGCCCTTCGCCCTGGAGACCGGTTCGGTCGCCGCGGCCGGCGGGCTGCTGATCCTGTTCGGCATGATCGGCGCCGCCGTCGCGGTGCTCCGCATCACCCGGGTCGACCCCCTGACCGCCTTGGGAGGCAACCGATGACCGCGCTCGCACTCAACGACGTCAGTCTCGTCCACGGTGACGGGGAAGACGTGGTCACCGCACTCGACGCGGTGACCCTCGAGGTCGCCGCAGGCGAGTTCGTCGCCGTCGTCGGCCCGTCCGGTTCCGGCAAGTCCAGCCTGCTCGCGGTCGCGGGCGGTCTCATCACCCCGACGTCGGGGACGGTCACCGTCGGCGACGCCGACCTGGGAACCGCGCCGAAGCGCGAGCTGACCCGGATCCGTCGCGAACACATCGGATTCGTGTTCCAGAGCGGCAACCTGCTCGACGCGCTGACCGTCGAGGACCAGCTGCGTCTGCCACTCACGTTCGGTCGCGTCGCCGAGGCCCGCTCACCGGCCGAACTGCTCGCCGGTGTCGGTATGTCGCACAAGGCGAAGCGCCGCCCCCATCAGTTGTCGGGCGGTGAGCGGCAGCGCGTCGGCATCGCGCGAGCGCTGATGACCCGGCCGGATGTCCTCCTCGTCGACGAGCCCACCGCGGCCCTCGACCGGCGGCGCAGTCACGAGATCGTCGAACTGCTCGCTCGCGAGGCCCACGAACACGGCGTCGCGACGGTCATGGTGACCCATGACCAGGACGTTCTCCTACACTGTGACAAGGTGTACGAGATCGTCGACGGACATCTGAACGAAGGGTCTGCGGCGTCCGCATGAGCTGAGGAGGTGGGCGTTTGCCACGCATCGAGGCGCCCACCGTCGCCGAGCACCGACGTAAGCAGGAGCAGGCGATCCTGGACGGCGCGAAGGCCATCCTCGCGGAAACCGGTGAGGCACCGACCCTTGCCGCGGTCGGCAAGCGCGTGGGCCTCGCCCGCTCGAGCGTGTATCAGTACTACTCGTCCAGCGAGCAACTCGTGGCCGCGGTCCTGGCCGATCTCCTCCCCAGTTGGGATCGGTTCGTCCGCGATCGTGTCGGTGCCCAGACCGAACCGGGACAGCAGATCTGGGGATACATCTGTGCGAACGTCGAGCTGATCGTCGGGTCGGAACAGGCAGTGGCGAATGCGCTCGTCCGGATCGTCGATCCGAGCGTCCTGCAGGAGCCGATGCAACGGTTCCACCGGGAATTGCAGGAACCGCTCGTCGACGCCCTGATCGCGCACGGCGAACCGCGCCCGCTCGAGGTCGCGCAGCTGATCGACTCGATGATCGTCCAGGCGTGCAGGTCGTGGGGGGCCGAGCATTCCACGACCGCTACCGAGGATCCCACACGAGCCGAAGGCGCGGAGATCACTGCGATGATCCGCCGGCTGATCGGCGACTACCTGGGACTGACCGACCGCTGACTCGAGCCGCTCAGCGGAAGGCGTAGTCGCTCAACGGGAACGAGTCCATCTCCCGCAGGGTTCGCAGCGTGGAGGCCGGACGCAGGAGCGTCGCCTCGCCGTGCTGGTTGAAGTAGTAGCTGCGCGAGCCCACGCAGTTGCCGTTGTAGAAGACCGAGGACTGCAGACGGTCGGTCACCTCGTCGAGGAAGGCGTCGTTGGCGGGCTCGGTGACCTCGAAGGTGTCCTGCCCGCGGCGTCGGAGTTCACCGAAGAGCCGGGTGATGTGCTTCATCTGCCCCTCGATCGTGGTGAAGTACGACAAGCCGCTGTACGAGTACGGACTGTTGAGCGAGATGAAGTTGGGGAACGTCGGCAGGGTGACACCCTCGTAGGCCTGGAATCTGCCCTCTCGCCAGAACTTTCCGAGGTTGCGCCCCTCACGCCCGACGATGTCGAAGGCCGGGAAGTTCACGTCCCACAGGTTGAATCCCGTTGCCAGTACGAGGGTGTCGATCTCGGTCTTCGTGCCGTCGCCGGCCAGGATCCCGTCGGCCTCGAGGCGGGCGATGCCGCTGGTCTGCAGCATCACGTTCGGCTTGGTGAAGCTGGCGAAGTACGTGTTGGAGAAGGTCGGCCGCTTGCAGCCGAAGTCGTAGTCGGGTGTCAGCTTCCGACGCAATTCCGGGTCGGAGACCTGGGACCGCAGGTGCGCCTTGGCCAGCCGGGCCGCCAACTTGTTGCCGGGCTTGAGCTGCTTGAAATGCAGGACGCCGGAGACCATCAGCAGCTCCAGCAGTGAGGTGTTGACCAGGCGAGCCACTTTCTGCGTCAACGGGATTCGCCGGAACAGCTGCTGCACCGCGGACGGGATCGCGAAGTCGATCTTGGGCACCACCCAGATCGGCGTCCGCTGGAAGACGGTGAGCGCATCGACACGCTCGGCCACCTCCGGGATCAGCTGGACTGCCGTCGCACCGGTTCCGATGACCGCGACCTTCTTGCCGGTGAAATCGAAGCCGTCCTCCCACGCCGCGGTGTGCAGGATCGTCCCCTGGAAGTTCTTGATCCCCGGGAAGTCCGGGACGTGAGGCTGGGAGAGGAAGCCGGTCGCGGTGACGAGGTAGCGGGCGGTGCGCTCCGTTCCGTCACCGGTCCGCACCCGCCACCGCCGCGCGTCGTCGTCCCACTCGGCGGAGTCGACGGTCGTCCCGAACTCCATGTGCCGTTTGAGGTCGTACTTGTCCGCGACATGGTGCGCGTAGCGCTTGAGCTCGGGACCGGGCGCGAACAGACGCGACCAGTTCGGGTTGGGCTCGAAGGAATACGAGTAGGTGACCGAGGCGATGTCGACGGCGAGACCCGGGTAGTGATTGACATGCCAGGTCCCGCCGAGGTCGTCCTCGCGCTCGAGGATCGCGATGTCGTCGATGCCCAGGCGTTTGAAGGCGATCGCGGCACCCATTCCGCCGAAGCCGGCGCCGACGATCAGCACGTCGTGGGCAGGCGCGTCGTGTGCAGGTTGCATGAGAGACCCCAATAACTGTAACCGACAGTTACTGTAACTTAGCACACACCGCCGTCGTGTGTATCGGACCTGGTCAGGCGATCGTGGTGCCGTCCCAGAGCACATCGAAGAACTGTGTCGCCATCAGTTCCTCGCGCTTGTTCCGGTCGAGTCCGAGTTCCTTGCGATAGGCCAGGATGTGCTGCAGCGAGAGGGCCGAGTAGATCAGCGGCAGGTGGTCGCCCGGCTGGTCGTACACGCCGCCCGCTCCCTTGGCCACGGCGAGATTCCGGCGCAGATGAGAAGGGTGCTTGAGCGCATCACGCAGTACCGCGGCCTTGATCATCTTCTTGCGGCCCGCGGGGACGACGACGAGGTCACCCGGATCGAACAAGGCGGCGTCGAACTCCTCGGCGCTCGCGACCGTGCACCCCGCTGTCGGTCGGGGATTGCACTCGACCATGTGGTGGACGCCGTCGTCGGTGACGAGGTAGTCGAAGCTGATCTGCCCGTGCCAGTTCAGTTCTCGCGCAATGGTCTGCGCTGCGGCGAGCGATTCCGGCGAGTCGACGGATTGGAAGACGATGCCGCCGCGGTCGTCGATCGCGAGGGGGTGCTCGTAGCAGGAGTGCAGCACGATCTCGCCGTGATGGGCGACACTCCAGCTGCACCGGTCGGCGCCCGTGAGGTACTCCTGGACGAGCCAGGGATCGGCGGGGGTCGGGCTGACGTCGTCGATCGACGATTCCCCCGCCAGCGGCCCGGTGTTGGTGAGGACGTCGAGCCCGCCGCGACCGAAGGCCGCCCGGGCGAACCAGTGCGGCCACTTCTCGGTGGCCTCGCGCAGCTCGTCGCGGCTCGTCGTGGTCACCGATTCCGCGGCCGGGAGTCCGAGTTCGCGGCAGAGGGCGGTGAACCCGACCTTGTCGTGGACGCGGGCGAGGGTCTCGAAATCGGGGAAGAACAACTCGACGTCGGGGTGTGCGGCGGAGATGCGGTCGCGGTGTCTGGCGAGGTAGAAGACCTCCTCGAACATCGGGAGCAGCCAGGTGATGCCGTGCTCGCCGATCGCATCGATCACCGCGTCGACGAAGGCGGTGGTCTGCTGGGTGGGTGCGGGGAACACGAGATGGCGTCGCGCGCCGCGGGAGTGACTTCCCGGCGCCGCTCGGAAGGTGTCCGCGGCGGTGACGTCCCGCCCGGTCTCCCCGAGCTTGTGGATCTCGTCGACGGCGAACGGCATCCGGGATGTGGTCACGAGGATGTGCGGTTCAGAGGCCTGCATGGCAGGGACGATAGGCGACGCGACGGCACCCGGCCCGTGATGACGGACAGATGACGAGGATCTGTTACCGGTGAGCGCCCCGATCCGGTCCGGCGGTAGTTTGGCAGTCTCATGACTGATCGATCCGGCACCCCGTCATCCCGTTCCGGCCGAGGTGCATCGGCATCGGCCGCGCCTCGTTCGACCACCCCCTCCTTCGTGGCGGCGGTCTACGCCTTCGCCGTCGTCATGCTCGGGACGACGCTGCCGACACCGCTCTATTCGCTCTACGGGGAGAAGCTCGGCTTCGGTGTCGCCACGACGACGGTCGTCTTCGGGGTGTACGCGGTCGGTGTCATCGCCGCATTGATCGGTTTCGGCCGCTGGTCCGATGTGATCGGGCGGCGCAAGCTGCTCATCGCCGGCGCCCTGCTGTCAGTGGCCAGCGCCGTGGTCTTCCTCACCGCCGGACCGGTCTGGCAGCTGCTGGTGGGCAGGGTGCTGTCCGGGTTGTCGGCGGGGATCTACGCCGGCGCCGCGACGACCGCGGTCATCGAACTGGCACCGCCGTCGTGGCGGGGCCGGGGGCCCGCCGTCGCGACCGCGGCCAACATCGGCGGACTCGGGATGGGACCGCTCATCGCCGGCCTGATCGCCGAGTATGCGCCCAATCCCCTGCACACCCCGTTCTTCCTCGACCTCGCCCTCTTGGCTCTCGCCTTCGCCGGCATCTGGCGACTGCAGGAGACGGTCGACGTCAAACCCGGTGCCCGTCTTGGTGTTCAGCGGCTCTCCGTACCGGCCGACGTACGCGGCGTGTTCGTCCGCGCGTCGATCGCCGCGTTCGCCGGCTTCGCGGTCATGGGGACGTTCACCGGCGTCATGCCCTCGTTCGTCACTCAGATACTGGGCATCGACGACCGCGCGTTCACCGGTTTCCTCGTCTTCGTGCTGTTCGCTTCCTCGGCGGTCACGCAGATCGTGGTGCGGCGCATGCCCACCGAGTCCGCGCTGATCGCCGGTTGCGCGATCCTGATCGGCGGCACCTGCCTGTCGATCGTCGGCCTGGTCGCCACGTCGACCGCCGCTCTGCTGGGTGGCGCGGTGGTGTGCGGTGTGGGGCAGGGCATGTCGTTCAGCAAGGGGCTGGCGTCGGTGGTCGCGGCCAGCCCGGCCGATCGACGCGCCGAGGTCACCTCAACCTATTTCGTGGTCGCCTACGTCGCGATCTCACTGCCCATCGTCGGGCAGGGTGTGGCCGCACAGCAGTGGGGACTGAGGCCGGCCGGCATCGCCTTCAACATCGGCGTCGCGGTTCTCGCGCTGGTGGCGTTGATACTCACCATCATCGCCGTCAGGCGCCTCGGCGACTGACCATCATCGCCGTCAGGCGCCTCGGCGACTGACCATCGATATACCGTCAGGCGCCCGGGACCCCGTACTCGTTGAGTGTGTTCACCAGCTGACGGAAGCGCACGCTGCTGACGAGGTCCTCCACCAGCACCACCTCACCGTCGGCGTTGGCGAGCGGGATGCACCAGTTCGGGTACTGCTCCGCACTCGTACCGGGCTGGTTCTGAATCCGCCGCTCCCCCACCGCGTCCACGAGTGCGACGCTCAGCAGCACCGACGGTGTGTGCGCGATGACGGCGTAGAGGGCGTCGACGACCTTCGGGTCCGACAGCGGGGTGTCCCGCGACAGCAGGCCGCGCTCGTAGGCGAGTTCGAGGACGGCGTCGCGTTCGCGTTCGTTGCGGTCCCGTTCGGCCTCCTCCCCGGTCTCGAGCAGCCCCAGCCGTGCCCGCAGTGCGATGTGGTCACCGGCCAGGTAACCCGTCGTCGGCGGGAGGTCGTGGGTCGTCACCGACGTCAGGCACAGTTCGCGGTAGCGTTCCGGCGCGATTGCCGCCTTGCGGTCCTGCTCGAACCACAGGATCGACGTGCCCAGGATTCCGCGCCCGCGCAAGGTGTCCTGCACCGTCGGCTCGAAGACTCCGAGGTCCTCGCCGACGACCACCGCATCGGCGCGCTGGGCCTCGAGGGCCAGGATGCCGATCAGTGCCTCGCTGTCGTAGTGCACGTAGGTGCCGCCGGCCGGTCCCATGCCGTCGGGGATCCACCACAGCCGGAACAGTCCCAGGATGTGGTCGACGCGGACGCCGCCGGCGTGACGCAGCACGGTGCGGATCATGTCGCGGTAGGGCTCGTAACCGGCCTCGGCCAGACGGCGGGGATGCCAGGGCGGCTGATCCCAGCCCTGCCCCTGCTGGTTGAAGCCGTCCGGCGGTGCGCCCACGGTCGCCCCGGAGGCGAGCACATGGCCGAGTGCCCAGGCGTCGGCGCTGTGCCGGCCGACCCCCACCGCGAGGTCGGCCATCACGCCGATGGACATTCCCGCGGACTTCGCGGCATGTGCCGCGGTGGCGAGCTGCTCGTCGCAGATCCACTGCAGCCAGATGTGGAAGTCGATGCGCCGCGCCAGTTTCCGGCGCTTCTTCTTCAGGTGTGCCGGATCGAGGAACTTGTCCTGCCAGCGGGGATCGTCGGCGTCGTAGCGCTCGGCCAGTGCGCACCACGTGGCGAATCGTTTGAGGCCTTTGCCCTCCCGCTGCCGGAACTCGCGCAGGGCGGTTTTGCGCCGGGGGCTCAGCGGCACGTCGTAGATCAGTTCGAGTGCTTCCAGCTTGGCCCGGTAGGACTTGTTGCGCCGGATCTTGTCGGTGGCGGTGTTCTCGCCCAAGAACCCGCGGGCGAGCTTGTTCAACCACTTGCGCTGGGCCTTCGGCAATCCGTCGAGTTCAGGGATGTCGGTGACCCGGATGTAGATCGGGTTGAGGAAGCGGCGTGTGACCGGCAGGTACGGCGAGGCCTCGACCGGGGGGTCCGGTTGCGCCGCGTGCAACGGGTTGACCTGCACGAAATCGGCGCCGTACGCGCTACCCGCGACCTCGCAGATGCCCGCCAGATCGGCGAAGTCGCCGACGCCCCACGAGTCCGCCGAACGGATCGAGTAGAGCTGTACGGCCAGGCCCCACCGCTGCCGCCCGAGCAGCCGGTCTGCGGTGTGCAGCCGGCGCGGGGTGACGATCAGCGGTGCACTCGACGCCGTCGAGTCGTCGAGGTCGAGGGCCTTGATCCGGTGGTATCCGGGTTCGAGGTCGTCGGGGATCGCGAAGGTCGCCCGCCCGACGAGCGCGCCGTCGATCTCGCGCGGGTCCACCCACACGTCGAGTTGTTCCGGCGCGACGTCGCGGCCGTCCTCGGTGGCGATCCACACCTTCACCAGGTTTCCGTGCGGGACGTGGATCCAGAACGTGTCGCCGCCGCCCTCGGTGACCACCGTGACCGCCGGGACGAACTCGCGCCACGGCCGCTCGTCGACCGCGCGGATCGACTCCTCGATCGCCTCGGGTGAGTCCGCAGGGACGTCGAGGGCGGTGAGGACGGCGACCAGCGTCTCCGTACTCACCTCGTGGGTCTCTTGGTCCCAGCCCACATAGCTGGTGGCCACACCGTGACGATGCGCCAGTTCGGTCAATCTCTCCGGGATCACGTCAGCCACCTCGCCATCGTCTCAGGATTCGGGCGGGTCCGCGCTGCGTGCGCCGGTACCGAGGATGACACCCGGATTCAGCAACCCCTGTGGGTCGAAGGCCGCCTTGACCGCTCGCATGGTGTCGAGGTCGACGTCGGACCGGCCGAGGTGCGTCCAGGCAGTCTTGGCGCGGCCGATGCCGTGTTCGGCGCTGATGGACCCGCCGTTGGCCGCGACTACTCCGAAGACCCGGCCGGTGACGGTTTCGGCGTGTTCTTCTGGGACGTCGAGCAGGTTCACGTGGATGTTTCCGTCACCCACGTGGCCGAAAAGGATCGGGCGACAGGGGAAGTCGCTTGCCGCACCGACCTCGGCCAGTTCGGCGAAGGTCTCCGGCAATGCGCGGATGGGTACGGAGATGTCGAGTTTGACGACCGGCGTCGTACTCGACCGGGCAATCGTCTCGGTGTGGCTCTCGCGTGCGCCCCAGAGTGCTCGAGCGGGCGCCGGTTCGAGGACGGCGTCGACGAGTCCGCCGGTGTCGCCGAGCAATTCGGCCATCGTCGTCTCGATGTCGCCGACCCCGGACACCTCGAGGAGGACATAGAAGGGCCCGGGTGTCGCCGTCGGCCGACGGTGTCCGTGTTCGTGCACCAGTTCGATGCCGGCCTCGGTCATGAGTTCGGCGGCCTCGACGGTGAGGCCGCGCGACGACGCGGCGGCGATCAGTCCGATCGCATCCTCGACGTGTTCGACCGCGGCCACTGCGACGGTCGCCGTCGACGGCGGCACGACGAGTTTGAACAGCACGCGAGTGATGACCGCAAGGGTGCCCTCGCTACCGGCGAGGAGCGCCGGGAGGTCGTATCCCACATTGTCTTTCACCAGCGAGGTCCACCGGCGCAGGACGCGGCCGTCGGCGAGGACCGCCTCGATCCCGAGGACCTGGGAGCGGGTGTTGCCACGGCGGATCATGCGGATGCCGCCGGCATTCGTCGAGACCACCCCGCCCGCGGTGGCCGACTCGCGGGAGGCCAGGTCGACGGGGAAGGCCAAGCCGGCCTCGGCGGCCTTGCCGTCGATGGCGTCGACGGTGGCACCGGCCTGGGCACCCACGCAGCGGCCGACCGCGTCTACCTCGTCGATGTCGGTCATACGGGCCGTCGACAACACGATCACCGGCCGTCCGGTGTCGTTGCGTGGTGGCGGCACCGAGCCACCCACGAGTCCGGTGTTCCCGCCCTGCACGCAGATTCGGGCGCCGATGGAGGCGCACTCGCCGACGACCCGGGAGACCTCCTCGGTGGTACGCGGCCGCACCACCGCATCCGCCTCACCCCGGTACCGGCCGGTCCAGTCGACGAGGAAACCCTCGATGGACTCGGGATCGGTGAGCACGTTGCCCGCGCCGACCACCGCGCGCAACTGTGTCAGCAGGGCGTCCGCATGCGCGGACACGGCGTCAGACCTGTGCGACCGCGTCGACGACCGGCGTGGGCCCGTCGTTGAACTCGATGACCTTGTGCACCGTCTCGGGTCGTGCGAGAACCGCTGCGGCGACCGCGGCCACGTTGTCGCGACTGACCTCGTCGCCACCGCCGCGCGTGCCGCCGATGGCGATCTTGCCCGTCCCCGGCTCGTCGGTGAGTTTGCTCGGTCCGAGGATCGTCCAGTCGAGGTCGCCCGACTTCAGATAGGTGTCGGCGGCCGCTTTGGCCTCGGCATACGCGTGGAACGAATTGTCCTCGGGCACGCCGTGATCGGGACCGGCACCGAAGTAGGAGACCATGACGTACCGGTGGATTCCGACCTTCGCCGCGGCGTCCATCGAGCGGATCGCGGCGTCCCGGTCGACGGCGTAGGTCCGTGCCGGCTCACCCCCACCTGCGCCCGCCGACCAGACCACGGCGTCGTGTTCGGAGATCGCCGTGGCGATCCCGGTCGTGTCGAGGGTCTCCACATCGGCGACGACGGGTACCGCGCCGGTCTCCGCGACGTCCTGCGCGTGTTCTGGGTTTCGGATGATCGAGGTCACCTGATCGCCTCGGTCGGTCAGGATCTTCGCCAGGCGCAGCGCGATCTTGCCGTGTCCGCCGATGATGGCCACTCGGGTCACTGGTTGCTCACTTTCGCGGTCGACGTCACTCGTTCTTCTCCAACGTACCCATCCACGAACGACACCGCCCCGGCCCGAACGCGAGGTGCGTCGGAAACCGGGGCGGGGTTCGCGGTGGGTGCTGCGATCAGACGCGGGTCCGGCCGCGCCCGGTCACGAGCTTGACCAGGAACAGCAAGACGCAAGCGCCGATCAAGCAGGTGATGAAGCTGAAGATCCATCCGGCGCCCTCGACGTCGACGCCGAAGAGCTGCAGCAAGAAGCCGCCGAGGAGACCGCCTACGACACCGACGATGATGTTGAGGATGATCCCCTGCTGCGCATCGGTCTTCATGATCTTGCTGGCGATCCAGCCGGCCAGACCACCGATGATGATCCACGCAATGATGCCAATTCCCAGCATGTCTGCCTCCTAGGTAGTTGTTGCTCCTGCGTGCGTAAATCGTCCGAATCGTCCAGATCGTGCGATTTGCTACAGGACTCAAAGTACCCAGGAACCTCAGGACCAAACCTGCGCGCGTGGATCTGTGTGCACATCGAGACCGGTACGACGGTCACGCCGAGACCTTCTCCGCCGGTAAGGCCGTTCGACCTGCAGCGTCGTCGGATTCAGGGGCAGGTCACCTCGATCTCGTAGGACTTGGTCACCTTCTCGGTCGGGTTGGCGAGATCGACCCCCGACGCCTCGCCGGTGATCTTGTAGGTGGAGCCGTCCTTGTCGACCTCGGCGCTGCCCTCACCCACACCCTTCTGATAACCGAGCGTCACGCCGTCCACGGAACCGAGCCCGACCGACTCGACCTCCGGCGAATCCCCCGACGACAGCACGACGCCGACGCCCGAGGTGCCCGACCCGGAACCGATTCCGATCGTCACCTTTCCGGCGGCATCGGTGCAGCCGACGGTCTTGTCCGCCAGTTCCACCTCCTGGCCGTCGACGGTCACCTTGGCCTCCGCGTCGGTACTCCCGGAACCCGAGTCGTCCGAGCCGCATGCGGTTGCGGCGACGGCCAGTGCCGCCGCGCCGAGGATTGAAGCGATGTGCACCTTGTTCATCATGAGAACTCCTGGGCAGTCGTGAACGCCGCCGACTGGCGGACTGAGAAGAATCTAGCCCGTGAGCTGCGCATTGGCACAGAAATGTCTGAATCTCGGGACCTTCGGCACCGCAGTGGGTCTCAGGCGATCGACTGCAGTTTCGCGTCGGCCTCGATCATCACCGCACGCGTCAGATCGCGGAACTGTTCGTAGTGCCCGTGATAGCCGTATTTCGCGTGCAGACCCGGCCACCGCGTGTGGTCCGCGGCCGCGCCGATCGCGTTGGCCTCGGGGAGATATGCGGGCAGGATGTTCTGGATCGTCGGATCACGCCGGAGCCGGTGGACGGTGTCGCGGTGCAGCGACGACGACGCCCGGTACTTGGTGATGACGACACCCAGTTCGACGATGGTGCGGCCGATCTCGGCACCGAAGTCCGCGACCTGTCGCTGGATGTGCGGAATCGCGTACGTGGACAACACGTCCGGGATTGTCGGGATGAGATATCCACTGGCCATGAACAATCCGTTGAGGCTGAACGGACCGACGTTCGGCGGACAGTCGATGAGGACGTAGTCGTAGCGAGACATGATCGGGGCCAACGCGCCTCGCAGCACCTCGACGGCAGCGAGATGGTCGTCGGCGGCGACTCGGCGCGCGCTCATCTCCTCCTGCAGGTCGATCAGATCGAGCGAGGACGGGAGGAGATCGATTCCCGCGAGCCCATCGATCGACGAGACGTCCCGTTGGACGGTGCTCTCCAGGTCGAACCGCCGGGTGCCGTCGAGAACGTCGGCGAACAGGGTCGCGACGGTGTGCCCGCGGGCATTACAGGCCTCCCAGCCGTCCTCCCCGATCGTCATCGTCGTGAGGTTGGTCTGGGCGTCGAGATCGACGAGGAGCACCTTCTTGCCGAAGACGCCGGCGAGGAAATCGGCGAGGCCGGCCGTGAGCGTGGTCTTCCCGACCCCGCCCTTGAGGCTGATGGTCGCGATCACCGTCGGCATGGGATCCCCGGTCTGGTCGGTGGGCCTGCGTCGCGAATCAGACTAACCGGGTGGCACTCGCGCCGCAGCGACTCTCGACCGGTCTTGCACGATCCTCTCAGCCGGCCTTGCCGAGGGCCTCGACCGGCTTGTCGTGGTGGGCGAAGGTCGGACCGCGCCCGCCGTCCTGCTCGGCGGCCAGCTTGGTGAAGGCGTCGTGCATGACGGCCCAGTAGGTGTCGCCGTTGGCGCGACGCTTGTCGGCCCGCTTCCAGTAGCCGGGGATGCGCCGGTCCAGATTCGCGAGCTTCGCCTGCGCGGTGATGAGTTTCGGTGCGATCCGTCCGATCCGGGTCGGCTCGGGCGTACCCGTGATGCGGCGCCCGAGGAACGTCCCGCCGATGAAGAAGTACAGGCCGTGCAGCGTCTGATGGATCGCCGACTTCTCCTGTGGGTCGATCAGCGGAATCTGCACCTTGTCCATGAGAGTGTTCAGCATCATCTCGGAGACGTCGTTGAGCGCCTCGGAGAACTCCGACGGCGGCTCCATCACCGCATAGCCGTAGTCCAGCAGTTCAACCGCTTCGCCGAACGTGCGTGGGATCATCGCCTCACGGATGCCCATGATGTGTCCGATGTACGACCAGAAGATGTTGAGATCCTCGAGGTCCCGGTAGTCGTAGTGGCGACCGTAGTTGATGTCGTACATGAGGTTGGCGACGCCGAACGACGGTATCCCGCCGAACATCTCGGCGTTGGAGATCGGCACGCCATGCTGGGCGACCCACCCCTCGCCCCACTTCTTGCGCAGCATGACCCGCGCCTGGGCGTGCATGAGGCGCACGCGGACCGCGTTCTTGAACGCCGTGCCGAAGCGATCCAGCGCGCCGGGAGCCGGCAGGTGCAACCAGAATTCGGCGGACTCCAGCGACCGGTTGATCATGTTGCGCTGCATGCGCCCCATGGTTCCGACCGCATCACCCACCGAACCGCCCTGCACGGTGGCCAGGGTGTTGAGGAAGATCAGCGACGCCTTGCCTGCCGGGCTCACCCCGTTCGCGACGATCGCGCCACGATCGACACGATCCTTGGTGATCCAGGCCGGCGGATTGTCGATGTGATCGAAGAGCGCGACGAGCTCCTCAGGTGGACTGTCGATGGTGTCCAGACCGTTGTCGAGGGCGTCTTCGAACATCTGCCGGCCGGTTCGCGGGGGCAGCCTGCGGAACATCTGAACCACCTCATCCATCTCCGGGTCGCCGACCCAGAGGTGGTCCTTCGCGCGGGCGACGATGCCCTCGGTCTCGGGTAGTCGGTCCTGTACGTCGACCCAGCCGTCGAGGAGTCGATGACGAGCCGGCGTCCAGTCCGGATTGAACTTCGGCCGCAGCGCCGGGGCCGGCCGGAGCGGGCGTCCCAGCACAGGATCCACCGGGGCGTCCGGCGCAGGGGGCGGGGCGAGGGCATCGAGGTGATCATCGAGGACGGTCAAGGTGGCGCTCCGTACGGTCCGAGGTCAGTCAACTTAGTTACCTTGGTTAGCCAACTTACCTCGTGGGCGGCGGACTTCACAGGGCGAATCGTCAACTCGAGCCGGCCGCCCGACTCCTCGGGACCCGCGTCGACACGCGCGCAGAATCGCGGATTCGCATCGACCCCGTTCTGCCGACACTGTCGATATCTGTAAGAATGACGTCGCCGAACATTCTCGCCGAGACCGTGCGGACACCATCGGCACATTTCATGGAATCCGGAAACACGCACCGATCCGCATTCCCTTCGTTTCAGGAAGTACCCGCAGATCACCGGCCGCGGCCGCACGACTTCCGCGAGGGAAGGACCGTCATGACCACTCGCCCCCGGACCACTCGTCTCCGAAAGCTGTCCGCTGGAATGGGATTCGCCGCCGCCGTGGCGCTCGCCACCGCACTGGCACCGTCCGCGTCGGCAGCCCCGGCCGATGTCACCGTCTCGCCGTCGTTGGCCGGCAACACGATCACCCTCAAGGTCTCCAACAATGCGAACAAGCGGATCGGCTGCGAGATCTTCGGCGTCAAGGCCAATACCTCCCCCGCCGCGTCGGGCGTGGTTTTCGGTTACCAGACCCCGGAAGAACTCGGCGCCCTGATCTCGCCAGGTGCGTCGAAGAACGTGCCGATGAGGGTCACTGCGGGCACCCCGCCGACGCTCACGGGGTCCACGACGATCCCCGACGGGACCTACGACATCTACTGGGGTTGCGCCACCATCACCCTGCCGCCGGGCTCCGCCCGGGAACAGTTCTGGGGAACCAACCCGCCGCTGACCAACATGACCCCGACGGCGGCGGCGCCGATCCGCGTCAGCGTTCCGGGTGCCGGGCCGACGGCGCCGGCACCCGAGTCGGAGGCACCTGCCAGGCCGACCGTCCCGGGTTTCCCGAACATCGAGATCCCCGAGCAGATCTGCGCCCCGTGGGCCTGCTACCCGCTGCCGAGGTTCTGATCGCTCACCGACGCTGCGTCACAGCGGAGTCGGGTGATCGTCCTTGGTCTTCGAGCGGAACAGCATGTACCCGCCGTAGAGGGCCAGCCCGATGAGTGCGATCCAGAAGAGACCCTCGAGGAGCGGTCCGATCACCGCCAGCGCGATGAGGACGACCGCGATGATCCCGAGGACCTTCCAGAACGTGGTTCCTGAATTCGTTGATGTGCTCATGCCCCGAGTCTCCGCCCGTAACACGCGAAAAGCCACAGGTCAGACGGTATATGGGGCGAAGTTCAGGGACATCCCTGAGGTCCGTCCCTAGCGCTGGAACCAGGCCTCGGGATTGCCGTTCAGGGCCTTGGAGATCCGCAGTCGCGAGGTGTCGGTCAGGTTGTCGGGCAGTTCGTCGGGCGCGAACCAGGCGACGTCGGAGTTCTCGTCGTCGGCCGCATGCGGTTCGCCGTCGACGTACCTCGCGAGGAAACAGACGTCGAGGTAGCGCGTCTGGTCGCCGTTGGGGTAGGTGATCAGCGGAGTGACGTCGATGCTGGTCAGACGGATGATCTCAGCGGTCACGGCGGTCTCCTCGGCGACCTCGCGCAGCGCCGCGCGGGCGGGCTCCTCCCCGGGTTCGAGCACCCCGGACACGACCGCCCACTGTCCGTTGTCGACGCGCCGGGTGAGCAGCAGGCGGCCGTCGGCGTCACGGACGACCACGCTGACACCCGACAGCCAGAGTTCGCGATGACCGACATGGGCACGCAGGTCGCGGATGAAGTCAGGGATGGGCATCCTCACATCCTGCACGCCCATGCATCGGGGCGCGTCGCGGCGGCGCGCACAATGTGACTCATGAAGATCTCCCGACGGGCCGAAGAGATCGCCCCGTTCTATGCGATGGAGTTCGCGCGGAATGCGGCCGAGCTGGAAGCGCAGGGCCACCACGTGGTCAAGCTCAACATCGGCGAACCCGATTTCGGACCGCCGCCCGCGGTTCTCACGGCGGCCCGGGAGGTCAGCGACGGCCGGCCGCTGGCGTACACCGGTGCACTCGGACTCCCGGAGCTGCGGGCCGCGATCGCGGGCTTCTACGGGCACCACTTCGGTGCGGATGTCGACCCTCGACGGGTCGCCGTCACATCCGGGGCCTCGGCCGCTCTGCTCATGTCGTGCGCCGCGCTCATCGATCCCGGCGACGGGGTGATCATCGGGGATCCCTCCTACCCGTGCAACCGCCAGTTCGCCCACGCCTTCGGTGCGCGGGTCGACCTGATCGAGACCACCGCGCAGGCGCGGTTCCAGTTGACCACCGATGACGTCGAACGGGCCTGGACCGACACCACCCGCGGTGTCATCGTCGCCACCCCGTCGAACCCCACCGGCACCTCGATGCCCTACGACGAGCTGGTCACGATGACCGATCTCGTCGCCGCCCGCGGCGGCTGGTCCATCGTCGACGAGATCTACCTCGGTCTGTCCGACCCCGATCCGGACGGGCGGGCACCGCGCAGCATTCTCGCCACCGACACCCCGGGTACGGCCGAGACGGTCGTGATCAACAGCTTCTCCAAGCATTTCGGCATGACCGGCTGGCGTCTGGGCTGGTGCATCGTGCCCGACGAGCTGGTCGGGGTCATCGAACGGCTCGCACAGAACTTCTACGTCTGCCCGCCCACCCCGTCCCAGTACGCCGCGCTGGCCTGCTTCACCCCGGAGTCCCTGGCCGTCGCCGAGGACAACCGGCGCGAGTTCGCACGCCGCCGGGATCTCGTCATCGACGGACTCGCGCGGATCGGGCTCGACGTACCGGTCGTCCCCGACGGGGCGTTCTACGTCTACCTCGACGTGAGTTCGACCGGGCTGAGTTCGGCGGAGTTCTGCGACCGTGCCCTACGCGAGGCGCACGTCGCCCTCACGCCGGGAAAGGATTTCGGATTCGCCGGGGCCGATCGCTTCGTCCGGCTGTCCTATGCGGCGTCGACCGAGGATCTCGCTCTCGCGGTCGATCGGCTCGGGGCCTTCGTGCGGGCCGGAAACCCCGCATGATCCGCGGCTGACGTCGACCCCGCGGAAAGTGCATGGCCTGCAACGCTCTTCGAGCCCGGGCGACGTCGCCATGAGTACCGGCGATCTCGACACCGTGGACCCGAAGCGGATCGCGGAGAAGGCGGGCACGGTCCTGCGCGAGCGGACGGCCGCGAATCCCGGGTGAATTCGGCGTCGTCGGTCAGTTCCGGCATCACGCCGGCCGGCCGGCTGAACCCGACGACGCCGACCCCCAGATACCTGGGGGCCCACCGGTTCCAGAGGTTCCGCCGCAACATCTCCGGTGTTCGAGGGATGGCGGGAACAAAAGGTGCTCAGCGACTCTGAGTGTCATGAAGACATCGGGACCCGCGGTACGGATCACCGCACCCGACCCTGCGCCACCATCCGCTCCGATCACCGACCCGCGAAGGAACAAGACTGTGTCCATCACCTCCGAACCGATCGATTTCACCGACCTCGACGCGCTCGTCACCACCGTCGCGGGCCCCGTCCTGACGCCGACCGACGACGGTTACACCGCCGAACTAACCGGCTTCAACCTGGTGACCATCCCTGCCGCCCAGGTCGTCGTCGGCGCGACCGGCGCCGAAGACGTCGCCGCCGCAGTGCGATACGCGCGGGCCAACGGACTTCGGGTCGGCGCCCGGGCCACCGGACACGGGGCCCCGATCGAGGGGCGCGGCACCGTTGTCATCACCACCTCACGGATGACCGACATCGTCGTCGACCCGGTTGCCAGGACCGCCCGCGTCGGTGCCGGCGTCCGCTGGCGTGACCTCGCCGCGGCGACCGCGCCCCACGGACTGACCGGCCTCGCCGGCTCGTCGTCGTCGGTCGGCGTGGTCGGCTACCACCTCGGCGGCGGCCTCAGCCCGCTCGGACGCCGATTCGGTTGGGCTGCAGACCATGTCCGATCGATCGAACTGGTGACCGCGGACGGGATCATCCGAACGGTCGACCCCTCGGCCGGTTCGGACCTGTACTGGGCGATCCTCGGTGGACGCGACGGCTTCGGTGTCGTCACCGCCATCGAGTTCGATCTCTTCGAACTCCCCACCGTCTACGGCGGCGGCATCTTCTTCGCCGGCCCGGCGGCGGCCGACGTGCTCCACGCCTGGCGTGAGTGGGCGCCGACCCTCCCGGAGGAGGCCGGTACCTCGGTCGCGATCCTGCGCCTCCCGCCGGATCCCGGCCTGCCTGCCCCGCTGCAGGGCCGGCTCGCGGTGCACGTCCGCTACACCCACACCGGCGACCCGGCCGCCGCGGCAGCGCTTCTCGCCCCGATGCGCTCGGCGGGCCCCATTCTTCTCGAGAACATCGACGTGCTGCCGACCGCCGCTCTCGACGCCGTTCACATGGACCCGCCCGGCCCGATGCCGTCCGCCGAGCGCGGCAGCATCCTGCGCGAGTTCCCCGCTGCGGCCGTCGACGCCCTCCTCGAGGTCGCCGGACCGCACGTCGCGAGCCCCCTGGCCATCGTCGAGGTCCGTCTGATGGGCGGTGCACTGACGCGGCCGCAGCGCGTTCCCAACGCGGTCGCCGGACGCCACGGCGCCTTCAACGTCATCGCGATCGGTGTGCCCGCCGGCCCCCTCGGCGACCAGGTCGGATCGCATCTGACCGCGGTCACCCAGGCCGTCTCACCGTGGTCGGCGGGTGCGCTGCTGAACTTCTGCGGACTCGGTGCCGCCGAACGCGAGCAGCTCTGGACACCCGAGCAGCGGGTACGCCTGGAGACGATCCGCCGCCGTCATGATCCGACCGGGGTCCTCCGGGTGGATGATCCCAGCTTTGTGGGATAGACATCGGTGCAGCTCAGGAACATGATTGCGGAATGACATCGAGCCTGACCGCCGAGCGCGTGCGCCGCGACATCGAAGTCGTGGCGCACGCCGGCCTCGGCCTCGACGACTTCTTCGCGGAAACCGTGGATTCGTTGCGCCGTGCGGTCCCCGTCGATGCCGCCTGCATCGGCACCTTCGACCCCAACACCGTGATGCTGACCTCCGCCCGCAAGTACGGGGACCTGCTCGGTCAGGACCGCAAGGACCCTCAATGGGGTCTCCTCGAGTACGGGCAGGTCGAGCCCTCCAGTTACCGAGAACTGGTGGCGCAGAAGCGCGATGCCGTCGGCCTCAACCTCCTGACCCGGGGCCGGACCCAGCAGTCCGAACGCATGACGCAACTCATGATCCCGGAGTACTGCTTCCACGACGAGGCGCGCGTCGTGCTCCGCGACGGGGACCGGGTGTGGGCCGGGATCGCGCTGTTCCGCAGCGGAGCGGGCTGCCGACCGTTCACCGAGGACGAGATCGACTTCCTCGGCTCGCTGTCCCAGACGCTCGCCCACGGGGTTCGGATCGGATTGCTCAGCACGGTCGTCGCCGAACAGCGCCCCTCGATCACCAGCGGACCCGCCGTGCTGATCATCGATCGCAACAACGAGATCGTGCAGATGAGCGCCGGCAGCCAGGAGCGCATCGACGACCTCGCCGCCGGACCGAACAGTGCAGCGGCGGCCAACCCCATCTACGGCCTGATCGGTGCCGCACGACGCTACGGCGCAGGCGAGACGCAGGTACCGCCGCGTCTGCGGGTCCGCGGCCGGTCGGGAATGTGGCTCGTCATCAACGCATCCCCGCTGTCCTCGGCCGACGGCCGTCCGGGCGAGGTCGTCGTCACGATCGAGGAGGCGCGCCCGCCGGAGATCATCCCCCTGGTCGTCGAAGCCTTCGGGCTCACCGCGCGTGAGCGTGACGTGACCCAGATGGTGTTGCAGAACGTCGCCACCAAGGACATCGCCGCCACCCTGCACGTGTCGGCGTACACGGTGCAGGATCACCTGAAGTCGATCTTCGACAAGGCCGGGGTCCGGAGCCGTCGCGAATTGATCGCCCGCGTCTATTTCGACCAGTACGCACAGCGTCTCAACGATCCGCTGACGCCGTCCGGCTCCTACGCGTCGGCCGAGTAACCACAACTTACCTGCACATTCCCGGAGGGTCCGCATCGCGGACCCTCCCTTTTCCGTCCGCAGACCACCCGACTCGGTCGGTCGTCTCACAGTGAGACGTTTGTTACCTGCATCACACGGTTGTATCGAAGTCGCTCCAGTCCATACGGGCCGGCACACCCGTCGGCTCCCTCTAAGAGGAGGCGCACTTTGAGCAGGCAGAGCTTGACCAAAGCACATGCGAAGATCACCGAGTTGTCCTGGGAGCCGACCTTCGCAACCCCGGCCACTCGATTCGGAACCGACTACACCTTCGAGAAGGCCCCCAAGAAAGACCCGCTGAAGCAGATCATGCGGTCGTACTTCCCGATGGAGGAGGAGAAGGACAACCGTGTGTACGGCGCCATGGACGGCGCCATCCGCGGCAACATGTTCCGCCAGGTCCAGGAACGGTGGCTGGAATGGCAGAAGCTGTTCCTGTCGATCATCCCCTTCCCCGAGATCTCGGCGGCCCGCGCGATGCCGATGGCCATCGACGCGGTACCCAACCCCGAGATCCACAACGGGCTGGCTGTGCAGATGATCGACGAGGTCCGTCATTCGACGATCCAGATGAACCTCAAGAAGCTGTACATGAACAACTACATCGACCCGGCCGGCTTCGACATCACCGAGAAGGCCTTCGCCAACAACTACGCCGGCACCATCGGCCGCCAGTTCGGCGAGGGCTTCATCACGGGTGACGCCATCACCGCGGCCAACATCTACCTCACCGTCGTCGCCGAGACCGCCTTCACCAACACCCTGTTCGTCGCAATGCCCGACGAAGCGGCCGCCAACGGCGACTACCTGCTCCCCACCGTCTTCCACTCGGTGCAGTCCGACGAGTCGCGGCACATCTCCAACGGCTACTCCATCCTGCTGATGGCCCTTGCCGACGAACGCAATCGTCCTCTGCTGGAACGTGATCTGCGGTACGCCTGGTGGAACAACCACTGCGTCGTCGACGCGGCGATCGGCACCTTCATCGAGTACGGCACCAAGGACCGCCGCAAGGACCGGGAGAGCTACGCGGAGATGTGGCGTCGGTGGATCTACGACGACTACTACCGCAGTTACCTTCTGCCGCTGGAGAAGTACGGGCTCACCATCCCACACGATCTGGTCGAGGAGGCCTGGAACCGGATCACCAACAAGCACTATGTCCACGAGGTGGCACGCTTCTTCGCCACCGGCTGGCCGGTCAACTACTGGCGCATCGACGCCATGACCGACAAGGACTTCGAATGGTTCGAGGAGAAGTACCCCGGCTGGTACAACAAGTTCGGCAAGTGGTGGGAGAACTACAACCGCCTCGCCTACCCGGGCCGCAACAAGCCGATCGCCTTCGAGGACGTCGGCTACGAGTACCCGCACCGCTGCTGGACCTGCATGGTGCCGTGCCTGATCCGTGAGGACATGGTGGTCGACAAGGTCGACGACCAGTGGCGCACCTACTGCTCGGAGACCTGCCACTGGACCGACGCGGTCGCCTTCCGCGATCACTACGACGGCCGGGACACCCCGAACATGGGACGGCTCACCGGGTTCCGCGAATGGGAAACCCTGCATCACGGCAAGGATCTCGCCGACATCATCGAGAACCTGGGCTACGTCCGCGACGACGGCAAGACCCTCATCCCGCAGCCTCACCTCGACCTGGACCCCAAGAAGATGTGGACGCTCGACGACGTCCGCGGCAACGTCTTCAACAGTCCCAACGTGTTGCTGAACGAGATGTCCGACGCGGAGCGGGATGCGCACATCGCGGCGTATCGCGCGAATCCCAATGGGGCCGTGCCGGCCTGACGGCACGCAGGTGAGCGTCCCCTCCGCAGGGTCGCTCGCACGCTCGCTCCTCAGGGAGCGGTGACGACCGCAAGCCGTCGCCTCCCCCAGCTCCCTGAGGAGCGCAGCATCTCCCCCTTTCAGACAGGAGTTCCAGTGGCCGACACACATCGCATCAACTTCGCCCCCGTCGACATCGAGATGGAGGTCACCGAGGACGAGTCCATCCTCGACGCCGCGTTCCGGCAGGGTATCCACCTGATGCACGGGTGCCGCGAAGGCCGGTGCTCGGCGTGTAAGTCGTACATGCTCGACGGCGACGTCCAGATGGACGACTACTCCACCTTCGCCTGCAACGAGGCGGAGGAGGCGGAGGGTTATGTGCTGCTCTGCCGGTCCTACGCCTACAGCGACTGCGAAATCGAACTGCTCAACTTCGACGAGGACGAGTTGCTCGGGGGCGCACCGATCCAGGACGTCCGCACCCGGGTCGCCGCCATCGAACCGGTGACCAAGGACATCGTGTCGCTGCGCCTCGACGTGGTCGAACCCGAGACCTTCGAGTTCAAACCCGGTCAGTACGTAGACCTCTCGGTCCCAGGCACCGACGAGAAGCGCTCCTTCTCGATCGCAACCACCCAGGCCACCCCGGACAAGCTGGAGTTCCTGATCAAGAAGTATCCGGGCGGTCTCTTCGCCGGCCTCCTCGAGAAGGGACTGGCTCCCGGCGACGAGATCATGATCAACGGTCCGTACGGGTCGTGCACGCTGCGCAACGGCCATGTGCTGCCGATCATCTGTATCGGTGGCGGAGCCGGCATGGCTCCGTTGCTCTCACTGCTGCGTCACATCAGCGAGACCGGCCTGAACCGGCCGGTGCGTTTCTACTACGGTGCCCGGACCCCGGCGGATCTGTTCTATCTCGACGAGATCGCCGCGCTCGGCGAGAAGATCGCCGACTTCCGGTTCCTCGCCTGCCTGTCGGAGTCCGCCGACGGCGCACCCGACGGGGTCGAGGTCGCGCAGGGCAATGTCACCGACATCGTCGAATCTCGCGAATCCGATCTCGCCCGAACGGAGGTGTATTTCTGCGGCCCCCCACCCATGGTCGATGCGGCTCTCGCTCTCGCCGACCAGCATTCGGTCCCCCGGGACCAGACCTTCTACGACAAGTTCACCAGCCCGGCTTTCGACTAGAAGTCGCTTAACGACAGGAACGAAAGGTATGTCCGCACCCACCGCACCGAAATCCTCACCTGGATCTCCGCAGCGCGAACGTAGTTTCCCGACCATCGAATTCACCGACGCCGAAGCCGGCGCCAAGGAATTCCCGAGCAGCAAGAGCCGCAGGTACAGCTACTATCAGCCGGCCAAGAAGCGGGCAACGGTCTATGAGGATGTCACCGTCGACGTACAGCCCGACCCGGAACGTCACCTGACCCAGGGCTGGATCTACGGCTTCGGCAACGGTCCAGGCGGTTATCCGCAGGAGTGGACGGCCGCGAAGTCGAGCAACTGGCACGCCTTCCTCGATCCCAACGAGGAGTGGGAACAGACCATCTTCCGCAACAACTCGGCGGTGGTCCACCAGGTCGATCTGTGTCTGCAGAATGCCAAGCGGGCCCGCGTGTACGACGGCTGGAATCCTTCGTGGCTCAAGTTCATCGAGCGCAACCTCGGTGCCTGGATGCACGCCGAGAGCGGCATGGGCCTGCACGTGTTCACCTCGATCCAGCGGTCGGCGCCGACCAACATGATCAACAACGCCGTCGCGGTCAGTGCGGCGCACAAGCTGCGTTTCGCCCAGGACCTCGCGCTGTTCAACCTCGATCTCGCCGAGGCCGAAGAGGCCTTCGACGGGTCGGCACACAAGGAGGTCTGGCAGTCGGCGCCGGAATGGCAACCGACCCGCGAAGCCGTCGAGCGGCTGACCGCGATCGGCGACTGGGCGAAGCTGTTGTTCTGCACCAACATCGTCTTCGAGCAGCTCGTCGGGTCGCTGTTCCGGACCGAGCTGATCATGCAGGTCGCGGCGCGCAACGGCGACTACATCACCCCGACCATCGTCGGCACCGGTGAGTACGACTACGACCGCGACCTGAACTACACTCGGGCCCTGTTCCTGATGCTCTCCCGCGACGAAGAGTACGGCGCGCAGAACCGGGCACTGTTCGGCGAGTGGCTGTCGGAATGGGTGCCGCGCTGCCTCGACGCTGCGCGTGGGCTGCAACCGATCTGGTCGCAGCCGGCGGACAAGTCGGTCACCTTCGCCACGAGCCTCGAGGCCGCGACCGAGAAGTTCCGTGACGTCCTCAAAGCCATCGAAGTCGACATCCCCGAGGAGCTGAACCAATGAGCAGCATGCAATTCGGCGCACAGACCGAGTTCTCCAACATGTGCGGCGTCACCCTGATGAACACGCCCATCGGCCGCGTCGTCGCCGACGTCATGGGCGCCAAGGAGGGTGTCGAACTCACCGAGTACCCGTCGATGATCCGCGTCGACGGCGTCAACCGGCTCGAGTTCGACTACGACGAGCTCACCGACGCCCTGGGTCAGGAGTTCGACGGATCGATCTTCGAGGAGATCAGCTCCACCCACTACGGGCGAATGGTGCACCTCGACGACCGGACCTTCCTGTTCGCGAGCCCCGAGGACGCCGCCGAGTTCATCGGGTTCGATCTCACCGCGTCCAGCTGAGCGCAGGCCCCACCCCCGATCTGCGTCGTGGCCGCCGGCGAGGACCCCCGGCGGCCACGACGCACCCCAGAAGTCCCCGCCGGCAACAACTCTCGATCCCCGCCAACCCCATCGGATGCAGCCCGCTTCCACCGAGAACGATCAAGGAGTCATCGATGTACGAGAAGAATGGCGACAAGTACTTCATCGTCGACGCACACGTCCACCTCTGGGACGCCCGTGAATCCAATCAGCGCAACATCCACGGCAAGCAGTTCATCGATTGCTTCTACGATTACCACCGCAATCTCAGCCCCGAGGAAGAGGTCTGGGACTACGACACCTACACCTACTACGGTCCCGACCGGCTGATGCGCGACCTGTTCGAGGAGGGCCCGGCCGATCACGCCATCTTCCAGGCGACGATCCTGAAGGACTTCTACGTCAACGGTTTCGCCCAGGTCGACGACTCGCTGAAGCTGTGCGAGGACAACCCGAAGCTGCTCACCTACAACCACGCCTACGATCCCCGCCACGGCGAGGCCGGCCTCGAGCAGCTCCGCAAGGACGCCGACAACATGAACCTCAAGGGCGTGAAGCTGTACACCGCCGAATGGATCGGCGACTCACGGGGTTACAAGCTCGACGACGCCTGGTCACGCCGCTACCTCGAGGAGTGCATCAAACTCGGCATCAAGAACATCCACATCCACAAGGGACCCACCATCCGGCCCCTCGACCGGGATGCCTTCGACGTGGCCGACGTCGACAAGGTGGCCACCGACTACACGGATCTGAACTTCATCATCGAGCACGTCGGCCTGCCGCGGCTCGAGGACTTCTGCTGGATCGCCACCCAGGAGTCCAACGTGTTCGGCGGTCTCGCCGTGGCGATCCCGTTCATCCACACCCGGCCCCGGTACTTCGCGCAGATCATCGGCGAACTCCTCTACTGGATCGGTGAGGACAAGATCCTGTTCGCCAGCGACTACGCGCTGTGGACGCCGCAGTGGCTCGTGGAGCGGTTCGTCGACTTCCAGATCCCGGAGGACATGACCGAATACGCCCCGATCACCGTCGAACAGAAGAAGAAGATCCTCGGCCTCAACGCGGCAGCGCTCTACCCGCACATCGAGGTGCCGGAGGAACTCAAGCTCCCGACCAGCGCCGCCGATCCGGAAGTCGAGGTGGCCGCCGGCGCGAAGGACGTGGTGACGGCATGACCACGATCGCACCTCCCCCCGGTTATGTCGCCGATGCCGCGACGGACCTCGAGCGCGACGTCCTCGCCGCGCTCGACACCGTCCTCGATCCCGAACTCGACCAACCGATCACCGAACTGAGATTCGTGCGGTCGATCCTGATCGACGAGGTGGGCGTGACCGTGCACCTGCGTCTCCCGACGTCGTTCTGCTCGCCCAACTTCGCCTACCTGATGGGGTCGGATGCACTCGACGCGCTCGAGGACGTCAACGGCGTCGGGCAGGTCCGGGTGCTGCTCGACGATCACCACGACAGCGACAAGATCAACGCCGGACTCGACGCCCGCGCCGGGTACAAGGGCACCTTCGGCGTCGAAGCCCTCGACAGTCTCGACGAGCTGCGTCTGACCTTCCAGCGCAAGGCCCACACCGCCGCGATGGAACGCTGTGTGGCCGCCGAGATCGCCGCCGGGCGCGTCACTGTCGCCGAGGTCGATCGGCTGGCGCTGCGCGATCTGCCACGCGGGCACCACAAGGCGGCGCTCCTGCGACGCCGGATGGAGCTGGGTCTCAGCATCTGCCCCAACAGCCTCGTCGTCGTCGACGAGGATGGGCATGCGCTGCCGGCCGACCAGATCCCGATGCGACTGAGATTCGCACGGTCCGTGCGCATCTCGATGGAGGGCAACAGCCACTTCTGCCGCGGTCTGCTCGCCACCCGCTACGCCGACGACGACCAATGCGACGGGGCCAGCGGCCCGGTCATCACCAACCTCCGCGAAACCCCTCGCGCACACCCCCGAAGCGAACAGGAGTAAGCCATGCGCGCAGTCCAGGTCGTCGGCTACCACGACAAACTGCAACTCAACGAGGTCCCGGCCCCCGAGATCACCGGGCCGCACGACGTCATCGTCCGGATCGGCGGCGCCGGTGTCTGCCGCACCGACCTGCACATCCTCGAGGGCCAGTGGGAGGCGAAGAGCGGTGTCGCACTTCCCTACACGATCGGTCACGAGAACGCAGGCTGGGTGGAGGCCATCGGCGACGCGGTCACCAACGTCGCCGTCGGGGACAAGGTGATCCTGCATCCGCTGATCACCTGCGGACTCTGCCGGGCCTGCCGGTTCGGCGACGACGTCCACTGCGAGAACAGCCAGTTCCCCGGCATCGACACCGACGGCGGCTACGCGGAGTTCCTCAAGACCACGGCGCGCAGCGTCGTGAAGATCGACGACTCCCTCGAGCCCGCCGACGTGGCGGCACTCGCCGACGCCGGCCTGACCGCGTATCACGCGGCCGCCAAGGTCGCACGGATGACGCGACCCGGCGACACCTGCGTGGTCATCGGCGCAGGAGGACTGGGACACATCGGAATCCAGGTCCTTGCCGCGATCTCGGCCCTACGGATCGTCGTCGTCGACCGGAACCCTGACGCGGTGGAACTCGCCAAACAGGTGGGTGCCGAGATCGGCATCGTCGCCGACGGAACACATGTGCAACAGGTCCTCGACCTGACGGGCGGACACGGCGCCGAGGCCGTGCTCGACTTCGTCGGCGAGGGCGGGGCGACCGCCGAAGGGACCGCGATGCTGCGCCGCGCCGGCAGCTTCTTCGTGGTCGGCTACGGCGAGAACATCGACGTCCCCACCATCGACGTGATCTCCACCGAGATCAACTTCATCGGCAACCTGGTCGGTTCCTACATCGACCTCGGTGAGCTGATGGACCTCGCCGCCCGGGGAAAGGTCAAGCTGCACACCAGCACCTACGCCCTCGCCGATTTCCAGCAGGCACTCGACGATCTCGACGCCGGCCGCGTACGCGGTCGAGCGATCCTCGTCCCCTGACCCTTCGAGGCTCGTCGCTTCGCTCCTCGCACCTCAGGGAGCGAACGGCGGATCGCCGCCTCCGCTCCTCGCACCTCAGGGAGCGAACGGCGGATCGCCGCCTTCGCTCCTCGCACCTCAGGGAGCGGTAGGGGCCTCCCCCGTAATACCCAGCCGAGAACACCACAGAAAGGCAGGACGACCATGGCCAAGGAGCTGCGCTACAACGCCGAAGCGCGACTGCGGCTCGAGCGAGGAGTGAACGCACTCGCCGACGCGGTCAAGGTGACATTGGGACCGAAGGGCCGCAACGCGGTCCTCGAGAAGCTCACCGGCCCACCGACCATCACCAATGACGGGGTGACCATCGCCCGCGAGATCCAGTTGCGCGATCCGTTCGCCAACATGGGTGCACAGCTGGTCAAGGAGGTGGCGATGAAGACCAACGGGGTCGTCGGTGACGGCACCACGACCGCAACCGTGTTGGCGCAGGCCATGGTTCGCGAAGGTCTGCGCGCCGTCGAGCAGGGTGCCAATCCCATGCGGGTGCGCCGGGGTATCGAACGGGCGATCGCGACGGTGATCGACGCGCTGTCGGAACAGTCCGTCGCCCTCGGGGGCCGCAGCGATCTCGAACGCATCGCGACCCTGGCCGCGAGTGACGACGAGGTCATCGGTTCGGCCATCGCCGCCGCGGTCGAGTACGTGGGCCGCAACGGTGTCATCACCACCGAGGAGAGCGACACCCTCGGCCTCTCGGTGGATGTCGTCGACGGCATCGAGTTCGACCACGGGTACATCTCCGGGTACATGGTCACCAATCCCGAACGGATGGAAGCGGTTCTGGACAACCCGGTGGTGTTGCTGACCAACAAGAAGATCACCTCGGTGCAGGAGATCATGCCGAGCATCGAGGCGGCCAAACGCGCCGACCGCCCGCTCCTCGTGCTCGCCGAGGACGTCGACGGTCCCGCCCTGCAGCTGCTCGTCGGCGGCAACATGCACAAGACGATGCAGTCGGTGGTCGTCCGGGCACCCGGCTTCGGCCATCGCCGCGTCGCCGAACTCGAGGATCTCGCGGTGGCCCTCGGCGGTCACGTGATCGCCAAGGACACCGGCCTCGAGCTTCACGAGGTCTCCCTCGAACATCTCGGACAGTGCGACCGTGTGACCGTCACCGAGGACTTCACCACGATCGTCGGTGCACGGGGCGACCAGACCCTCGTCGACGCTCGGGTCGCACAACTCGAGGCGCAGCACGCACGTGCGCGGATCGACGCCGACCGGGACAGCCTGGAGCTGCGGATCGCGCGCCTCACCGGCCGGGTGGCGGTCATCCGCGTCGGCGGCGTCACCAGCGTCGAACTGAAGGAACGCATGCTCCGGGTCGAGGACGCCCTGGCCGCGACGCGGGCTGCGGTCGAGGACGGCATCGTCTCCGGCGGGGGAACCGCTCTGGCACAGGCACATCGGGCTCTCGACGCGCTCGGTGACGTGGGTGGTGACGAAGGGGCCGGCATCGACGTCGTCCGCAGGTCGATGGCCGAACCGCTGTTCTGGATCGCCACCAACGCCGGCTTCGACGGCGAGGAAGTGGTCAAGGTCGTCAGCGGCCTGCCCCTCGGCCACGGATTCAACGCCATGACAGGCGATTACGGCGACATGTTCGACGAGGGCGTCATCGACCCGGCCAAGGTCACCAAGGCCGCCCTGGAGAGCGCCGCCTCGATCGCCGCATTGTTGATCACCACCGAGACCGCGGTCGTCGAGGAGGTCTTCACGCACCCGGGTGCGATCGAGGCCCCCGGATTCGGTGATCTCGCCGAAGGGATGGTGCGGCCCTCCAACATCTACTAGCTGTAACTCTTGGGGAGGTTGTGAACGGCGTGGTGCCGGTCAACAGGTGAGGGCCTCCGGTATCGATGTGGTTACCACACACACGCCGATCACCAAGAGGCCCTCATGACCCACCGTAATGCCTTCCTCACCGAACGTGGCCGTCTGGCCCTGGCTCAGTGCGTCGTCGATAAGAACTGGCCTCTACGACGGGCCGCCGAACGGTTCAACTGCTCACCGGCCACGGCCAAGAAGTGGGCCGACCGCTACCGGCAGACCGGTGAGGCCGGCATGGCAGATCGGTCCAGCCGCCCCTACCGGTCACCCCATCAGCTCCCTGTGCGCCGGGAACGTCGAATCATCAAGTTGCGGTTCCTGCGTCGCTGGGGCGCTGCACGAATCGCTGCGCACCTGCGGCTAGCAAAATCGACCGTCGAGGCGGTGTTGCGCCGGTATCGGATGCCGCTGTTGCGTCACCTCGACCAGGCCACCGGGCTTCCGGTACGCCGGACACCGCCACGACGCTACGAACACGACGCTCCCGGCGACCTGATCCACATCGACATCAAGAAACTCGGCCGCATCCCCGAAGGCGGCGGCCACCGCAAACTCGGGCGCACGATCGGCAACCGGCACAACAAGAAACACCGCCCGGGGTACGCATATCTGCACCACGCCGTCGATGACCATTCCCGGCTGGCATACTCCGAGATCCTCACCGACGAACGCAAAGAGACCGCCGCGCAGTTCTGGGACCGCGCCAACGCCTTCTTCAGCCAACATGGGATCACTGTGAGACGAGTGATGACCGACAACGGCGCCTGTTACCGCTCAAAGGTTTTCGCAGAATCCCTCGGCGCCGAGATCAAGCACAAGAAGACCCGTCCCTACCGCCCGCAAACCAACGGCAAGGTCGAACGATTCAACCGCACCCTGGCCTCGGAATGGGCCTACGCCGAGTTCTACAGCTCAGAAACCGCCCGCGCAGCCACCTACGACGACTGGCTACACCACTACAATCACCACCGAGCCCACACCGGCATCGGCGGACTCACCCCGATCGAACGCCTACACGTTCACAACCTGCCCGGGTCTTACAACTAGCCCACCCCTCCAAGACCCCGGCGGGGACGTCGTCGCTGCAGCGGCGACGGGGGCCGGTCGCGATTGCAGATTCGTTCTCGGCGTGGATCGCGACCGGCCCACTTCCGGCTGTCCGTATCCAGCCCTGACCAGTACGAATTCGGACGGAAACACCTGTTCGTCCACACCCGTGAACATTGCTGTGTCCGATACACTGCCCTGGAATGAGACCTGCATCACAGTAGAGAGATACGGTCCCGGTGAAGCCCAAGCCAACAGACCAGTCTCGTGAACCCGTCGCCCACGTGGCTCGGGCGCGGGAGAGATTCCTCAGCGACGACGGCGTCGTCGACGATCGCATGTCCGGCGCCGTCCGCGACGCGATCTCCACCTCGTGGCGTCGCTCGCGCTCGTTCAACGTGCAGACCGACCGCTTGGAACTCCCGTTCGTGCGCGAGCCGAACACCGACAGTCCGCTGATGACCGCGGCCCGGCCGGTGCTCGACCAGCTCGCCGCGGACCTGTCGGCCGAGCCCGTGAGCATCATCCTCACCTCGCCGGACGGCGTGGTGCTGTCCCGCGCCGCCGGCTGCGGCGAGCTCCTCGGCCAGCTCGACGCCGTGTCACTCGCCCCCGGCTACAGCTACAGCGAAGAGCACGCCGGCACCAACGGGATCGGCACCGCCCTCGAGACCCGACAGGCCACCCTCGTCACCGGTGCCGAGCACTACGCGGGGTGCCTCGCCCGGCTCAGCTGCGCCGGCGTGCCAATCCGAAATCCCTTCTCCGGCGGACTCGTCGGCGCCCTCGACCTCACCGGGTGGGTCCAGGAAGGCGGCTCCCTGCTGCTGTCGCTGGCCAAGTCGGCGACCGTTCAGATCGAACAGCAGATGCTGGCGAACGCCAGCGAACGCGAATCCCGGCTTCTATCGGCCTATCTCGCAACCTGCCGGCGCGCGCCCCAGATGATGGTCCTCGCCATCGCCGCCGACGTCGTCCTGATGAACCGGCGCCTCCGGCAGAGCATCGACCCGCAGGATCAGGTGTCGATGCTCGAGCACGCCGTCGATCAGTGCCTCGAGGTCGCCGCGGGGCGTCGGGTGAACACGCTGCCCAGCGGGCGTTCGGTACGGCTGGCACCGGTCACGGAGTTCTCCGACGCCGAGGACGGTGTCGCGATCTTCCATGTGCACCTGATGGATTCGGCCACTGCCGCCCCACCACAGCGTCGATCGTCGAAGCCCTCGGTGTTGCCCGGGATCGTCGGACGCAGCTCGTCGTGGCGTCAGGCTTGCGACCGCATCGTCCAGCACGTCGGGGACGGCCACTGGATCGCGGTCTCGGGCGAACGGGGTTCGGGCCGGTCGGCGGTTCTCCGCGCGGCGGCGGGACGGCATCGGCGCGGGACGATCCGCGTGTACGCCGCCGAGGACTTCCAGGACGCCGACACGCTCGACAGCTTCGCCGCCGAGCTCGACACGGACGCTTTCGCGATCATCCTGCGCGACGTCGACGAGTTGCCCGACGACGTCCTGTTCGACGTCGCCGAGGTGATGCAGGGACGCGAGCACGCGGGCTGGCTGGGCATGACCCTCAGCTCCAGCGATTCGACACCCGCCCTGGGTGCCACCCTGCTGCCGTTCTTCTCGCACACCATCGAGGTGCCGCCGCTGCGTCATCGCATCGAGGATCTACAGGTTCTGGTGCCGACCATCCTCCTACAACTGACCCGCGGACGGGAACTCGCCGTCGCGCCGGACGCCATGCGGCAGCTGAGCAAGTACACCTGGCCGGGGAACGTCGCAGAACTCCGCCAGGCGCTGCGGGACGTGGTCATCCACCATCGGTCGGGGACGATCACTGCGCAACACCTGCCGCCGACCTATCGCGCCCAGAGCCGGCACACCCTCACCCGCATCGAGGCACTCGAACGGGATGCGATCGTGCGGAGCCTGGAGGAGAACGGTCGGAACAAGGTCGCGGCGGCCAACGCCCTCGGCATCTCCCGCGCGACGATCTATCGCAAGATCAAGGAGTTCGGCATCGACGTGTAGTCAGTCGCGCCGGGAGAGGATCGCGACGGGCAGGTCGGGACGATGCCACCCCCGCCGAATGGCACCGTCCCCGCGACCTGCATCTTCACGCCATAACCGAAGTTATTCACGATCGTGAATCGTCCGTAGTCCATCACGGGACCGCGCACCATGACAAGGAAAAGTGACAAGGTGTGACACTCGTAACAACCATCTGTACATTGCTGAACCGCGTGCACGTGACTCCTCGATCGAGGGTCGGATACCGAGCGGACGATCAGTAGATGCATGATGAACGGGTGCCCCTGAGACGGGCACGACAACGGCGGTCCGATCACGAGGAAGTGCGATGGCCACACCCATGTCCCGGCGGGACCTCGAGTTCCTGCTGTACGAATGGCTCGACGTCGAGGCCCTGACCTCACGAGACCGTTTCGCGGCGCACTCGCGCGAGACGTTCGACGCCGTCCTCGAACTCAGCGCCGACATCGCCATGAAGTGCTTCGCCCCGGCCAACAAGATCGGCGACGCCAACGAGCCCTACATCGGTGCCGACGGCAAGGTCGTCCTCCCCGACGAGGTGGTGTCGGGCCTCGCCGAGTTCCGGAAGGCCGGCCTCATCGCCGCCTCCTTCGACGAGGAACTCGGCGGCATGCAGTTGCCGACCGTCATCCGGCAGGCGTCCGCGGTGTGGTTCCAGGCGGCGAACGCGGCCATGTCGTCCTACAGCTTCCTCACGGTCGGCAACGCCAACCTGCTGGCCGAGTACGCGACCGCCGAACAACGCGACACCTGGGTCCGCCCGCTCGTCGAGGGCCGCTTCTCCGGCACGATGTGCCTGTCCGAACCGCAGGCGGGGTCGTCGCTGGCCGACATCACCACCAAGGCCGAACCGGCCGGTGACGGCACCTACCGGATCACCGGGACCAAGATGTGGATCTCGGCCGGCGACCACGAACTCACCGAGAACATCGTGCATCTCGTGCTGGCGAAGGCCCCCGGCGGGGGTCCCGGCGTCAAGGGGATCTCGCTGTTCATCGTCCCGAAGTTCCTGCCGGACGGCACCCGCAACGACATCGCCCTGGTGGGCCTCAACCACAAGATGGGCAACCGGGCCACCACCAACTGCCTGCTCAACTTCGGCGACGGCACCTTCTCGCCCGACCCCACACCCGGTGCTGTGGACACTCAGCCCGCTCGCTCCGCTCCCGGCGCTGTCGGGTACTTGGTCGGCGAGGAGCATCGCGGCCTCTCCTACATGTTCCACATGATGAACGAGGCACGCATCGGCGTCGGATTCCTCGCCACCGCACTGGGTTACGCCGGGTACCAGGCGTCGCTGGAGTATGCGAAGGTGCGCACGCAGGGCCGCCCCGTCGACCAGAAGGACCCGTCGTCGAAGCCGGTGCCGATCATCGAGCACGCCGACGTCCGGCGCATGCTGTTGGCCCAGAAGTCCTACGTCGAAGGCGCACTCGCCTTCGAGCTGTACTGCAGCGTCCTCGTCGACCAGGCGGCGACGACCGCCGACGCCGAGGAACGCGCCCGCATCGACCTGCTGCTCGAGGTACTGACCCCGATCGCCAAGAGCTGGCCGTCGCAGTGGTGTCTGGAGGCCAACAGCCTGGCGATCCAGGTGCACGGCGGCTACGGCTACACCCGCGAGTTCGACGTCGAGCAGTACTACCGCGACAACCGCCTCAACCCCATCCACGAAGGGGCACAAGGCATCCACGGCCTCGACCTGCTGGGCCGCAAGGTGATCATGCAGGGCGGTGCCGGCCTCGCACTGCTCGCCGAGACGATCGGCGCGACCGTCGCACGTGCACGCGAGGTGCCGGCCGCCGCCGGGTACGCCGAGACCCTGCAGTCGACCGTCGACCGGCTCGTCAAGGTGACCGCGCACATCTGGTCGTCGGGAGACCCGAAGCTCGCGCTCGCCAACGCCACGCTCTATCTCGAGGCCACCGGCCACATCGTCGTCGCCTGGATGTGGCTCGAACAACTCCTCGCCGCGGACGGCCGGACCGGCGACTTCTACGACGGCAAACGTGCAGCGGCCCAGTACTTCTTCCGGTATGAACTACCGAAGACCGGTCCGCAGCTCGACCTCCTGACCGCTCTGGACCGCACCACCCTCGACGTCGAACCGTCCTGGTTCTGACCTCACCACCGATCACGACGCGGCGCCGATGCGCCGTGTCACGTAGGAACATGCAAGGGAGACAACGATGTCCGTGATGGATCTGTTCGACACCACCGGCAAGGTGGTCATCGTGACCGGCGCTTCGTCGGGACTCGGTGTCTCCTTCGCCCGCGGCTTCGCCGAGGCCGGCGCCGACGTGGTGCTCGCCGCGCGTCGGGCGGAGAAGCTCGCCGACACCGCCGCCGCCGTGGAAGCGCTGGGCCGCAAGGCTCTCGTCGTTCCCGCCGACGTCTCCGACCCCGAGCAGTGCCAGCGCGTCGTCGACGCCGCGATGGAGACCTTCGGCAAGGTCGACGTCCTCATCAACAACGCCGGCGTCGGCACCGCCTACCCCGCCACCCGTGAGACGCCCGAGCAGTTCCGGAACGTCATCGACATCAACCTCAACGGCTCCTACTGGATGGCGCAGTCGTGCGGGCGGGTCATGCAGCCGGGCAGCGCGATCGTCAACATCTCGTCGATCCTGGGCATCACCACCGCCGGGCTCCCGCAGGCCGCCTACGCCGCGAGCAAGGCCGGCGTCATCGGTCTCACCCGGGACCTGGCCCAGCAGTGGGGTTCGCGCAAGGGAATCCGGGTCAACGCCATCGCCCCCGGTTTCTTCGAGAGCGAGATGACCGACACCTACCAGCCCGGTTACCTCGACTCGCAGATGCCGCGGGTCGTCCTGGGCCGCACCGGTCACGGCGAAGAGCTCGCCGCCACCGCGATCTGGCTGGCGTCGGCGGCCGCCGGTTACGTCACCGGCCAGACCCTCGCGGTCGACGGTGGCGTCACGATCACCTAGAAGCGACACGCGATTGCCGCAGTCGGCGGCGGGGGCGGCCATAGACTGATCGCAATGGAATCCGTACCCGCTCCCGACAATCCGCTGCATCCCACCCTGCGTGAGCCGGTCAACCAGGTCGATCCACGCGCCAAGACCCTGTGGCGCATCGGTCCGTTGATCCTGGGCGTACCGGCGACCATCGCGGCCATCGTGGTCGCGGTCGTCGTACCCGACGCACGGTGGGGTGCAACGCTCGCCGCGATCGCCCTGGCCCTGCTGACCGTGTTCTACACGGTGGTGGTCCCGTTGTGGCGGTATCGCTTTCACCGCTGGGAGGTCAGCGAGGATGCGGTGTACGCCCAATCGGGCTGGTTCGTCCGGCACCGGGTGATCATCCCGATCGCACGTATCCAGGTCGTCGACACCGAGGCCGGTCCCCTGGAACAGTTGCTGAAACTGGGGAAGCTCACGGTGACCACGGCGTCGTCGGCGGGCACGATCCACATCGAGGGGCTCGACGCCGAACTCGCCCGCGCGACCGCATCCGACCTGACCATCCGCACCCAGGCGTTCACCGATGACGCGACCTGAGCCGCAACCCGGTGCGGTGCCGCCGGCCACCCCGGGCCTGCACATCGACGCGCCGGACGAATGGCACCGACTGTCCCCGTGGATGATGGCGGTGACCATCGTCGAATCGCTCCCCTCGCTGGTCCCGGTCCTCATCGCACTGGTCTTCGCCGGGCGGAGCGCGCCCCTGGTGACACTTCTCGCCACCGTCGTGCTCGTGCCCCTGGTGACGGTGGTGCCGTGGCTGACCACCTTCTATCAGGTGACCGCAGAACACGTCCGGGTCCGGAGCGGGCTGGTCACCAAGAAGATCGCCACCGCCCGCCGCGACCGCATCCGCAGCGTCGACCTCACCGCCTCACTCGTCCACCGCGTACTGAACCTCCAGAAGGTCACCATCGGCACCGGCGGCGACGAACAGGCGTCGCAGGTCAAACTCCGCGCCGTCACCCTCCCCGAGGCGCGCGCCCTGCACGACAACCTGATGCCGACGGCCGGAACCCGCTCTGCGGCAGCAGCGTCGGAGGAGCAGTTCGCTGCCGAGATGCAGACGGCCGCACCCGAGGTGCTCACCAGCTTCCAGAACGCCTGGCTGCGGTACTCACCGTTCTCGATGGGCGGTCTCGCGATCGCCGCCGCGGTCGCCGGCGTCGGGGTCCAGATCGCCAACGACGCAGGCATGTTCGACGAGGGGGTCGGCCTCGCACGCGACGCCTTCGACACCATGCGGTCGATCCCGCTCGCACTGGTCATCGCCGTGGCCGTGGCGGCCGTGATCCTCATCGGCGCCGTCCTCTCGGTGATCGGATATGTCCTGAGCTACTGGGACTTCCGCCTCACCCGGCATCCCGACGGGACCCTGCGTACCGAACGCGGACTACTCACCACCAACTCGATCAGCTTCGACGAGAAGCGCATCCGCGGCAGCCACCTGACCGAACCGATCCTCATGCGACCGCTGAAGGGTGCCCGTCTGCAGGCGATCGCGACCGGTGCGACCAAACACCCGCTGCTGCTGCCGCCGGCCCCGATGTCCGAGGCGATGCGGGTCGCCGACCTCGTCACCCACGAGCGGTCCGAACTGACCGCCGCGTTGACCGGACACGGCCGCGTCGCCCGCATCCGCCGCCTGAACCGGGGCTTCCTCTCGGGTCTGGTGATCCTCGTCGGGATCTCGATCGCGGTCATCGGCGGCGCGATCCCGGTCGGTTGGATCGCCGTGGGTGTGCTCGCGCTCGCGGGTTCGATCGGTCTCGGCATGGTCCGGGCCCGGCACCTCGGTCACCGTCTCACCACCCGGTCGGTGGTCATCGCTCCCCCGACGGTCGCCCGGCAGCGGATCGTCGTCGACCGCGCCGGCGTGATCGGCTGGGCGAGCCGGTCATCGGTCTTCCAGCGCCGTGCCGGGGTGAGCACACTGATCCTCGCGACGGCCGCCGGTTCCGAGCACTACTCGCTCGTCGACGTCGACGATGCGACCGCCGCGGCGATCACCTCCGACGTGACACCCGACTGGGTGGCACCGTTCCTCCGTCCGATGGCCGAGTAGGTCGACGGCCCCGCATCCGCGTGGTGATTTCCTTCCCGCCTACCGAGCTCGATCGGCGGGAAGGAATCCGACAGGCGGGATCGTCGATCACCCGGCGTCGGGTAGCGCCTGGAGCAGCCGGTCGACGAACGCCGCCTGAGCGGGGTTGAGTTTCTTCTTTGCGGTCTCCGGGTCGAACCACTCGGCGCGGTCGATCTCCGGGAACGATTGCATGCGGCCCGACCGCGGCGGCCACGCCATCTCGAAGGTGTTGGAGACGACGGTCGTCACGTCGAGATCGCCCTCCACGCCGAAGCCGATGACGGTTTTCCCACTCTTGAGTTTCACCTCGCCGAGGTCGATGCGCGGGCCGTCGGGCACCGGGCTGCCTATCTCTTCGAGGTACTCACGACGCGCGGCGTCCCAGGCCGACTCGTCGGCGTCGAGCAATCCCTTCGGGATCGACCACGACCCCTCGTCCGGCTTGCGCGCCCAGATCGGGCCGCCGGGGTGGGCGATGAGCACTTCGACGCCGTCCGGTCCGGTGCGTCGGAACAGCAGGATGCCCGCGCTGCGGCGAGTCGAGGATGGGGTCACCGATATATCTTCGCGGAAACACCGCTGACACACGGACGCGCCTTCGCGGAAACCTCGGGCCCGTAGAAAACCAGGCATGTCGGTACTCGATGTCGTGAAGAACGGGAAGACCGGGGCGCGTCCGGTCGACGAGATCCCGCCGTTCGTCAAACTGTTCCCGCTCGGCCTCCAGCATGTGCTCGCGATGTACGCGGGTGCGGTCGCGGTCCCGCTGATCGTCGGCGGTGCGATGGTCGGGGCCGGGCAGCTACAGCAGGGCGACATCGTCCACCTGATCATGGCCGACCTGTTCGTCGCCGGAATCGCGACGATGCTGCAGGCCGTCGGGTTCTGGCGGTTCGGCGTCCGGCTCCCGCTGATGCAGGGCGTGACCTTCGCCGCCGTCGGCCCGATGATCACCATCGGCACCAGCTACGGCATCACCGCCATCTACGGTTCGGTGATCGCGTGTGGCGTGTTCATGATCACGGTGGCACCGATCGTCGGGCGGCTCATCCGGTTCTTCCCGCCGCTGGTCACCGGCACGATCATCCTGATCATCGGCGTCTCGCTGATGCGGGTGGCGGCCGGCTGGTTCGGCGGCGGCACCGCCTCCGGCCCCGACTTCGGCGACCCGAAGAACATCGGCTTCGGCTTCCTCACCCTGGCGATAATCGTCGCCATCGAGCGTTTCGCTCCCGACGCCGTCCGCCGTGTCTCCATCCTCCTCGGCCTGGCGATCGGCACGCTCGTGTCCATCCCGTTCGGGATGACCCACTGGGACAAGGTCGGCGAATACCCGTGGGTGGGTGTGCCGCAGCCGTTCCAGTTCGGCGCGCCGACCTTCGAGATCAGCGCGATCATCTCGCTGATCATCGTCGGCGTGGTGATCATGACCGAGACCACGGGCGACATCGTCGCGGTCGGTGAGATCGTCGACGAGAAGATCACCCCGCGCCGCCTGGCCGACGGCATGCGCGCCGACGGACTCGGCACCGTCCTCGGCGGCATCTTCAACACGTTCCCGTACACGGCGTTCGCACAGAACGTCGGCCTCGTCGCCATCACCGGCGTCCGCACGCGCCACGTGGCGACCTGTGCCGGCATCATCCTGGTGGTCCTCGGTCTGCTGCCGAAGATGGCGGCGGTCGTCGAGGGCATCCCGCTCCCGGTGCTCGGCGGCGCCGGTGTGGCACTGTTCGGCATGGTCGCGGCCAGCGGCATCCGGACCCTCACCAAGGTGAAGTTCAACAACGTCAACGTGCTCGTCGTCGCGATCTCGGTGGGCGTCGCGATGCTGACCGAGGCGAAGATCTACTACACCGACCGCGCTCTCGGCGATGCCCCGGTCGACGTCGTGCTCGACATGTACTCGCAGTTCCCGGACTGGTTCCAGACAATCTTCCATTCGGGCATCTCGGCCGGCGCCATCACCGCGATCCTGCTGAACCTGCTGCTCAACACCCGCAGCGTGTCGTCCGATCCGGTCGACTACCACAACACCGGGGACATCGCGGTCGTCGGCGAACCCACGGTCTCGGCCGCCGACGGCATCCGGGCACCGGCGTTCGACCCGCGGGACGCCCTTGCGGCCGCCGACCCCGACACCCCGCCGGAGACCCTGCGCTACCTCGCCGATCACGACGCGTCGCTGCACCAGTTCATCGTGACCAACCCGTCGACCCCGAAGGACGTCTGCGACCACATCAAGAGCCTCGGCGACCCCAAGGTGATGCGGGTGTTCGAGACCTGGGACGGCTACACCGACGGTGGGTTCTCACGGCGCGGTTCGTGAGCCCGCGGCCGGGCCAGGTGTCGGCGAACGTGTCGGCGATCGCCACGATCGGCGACATCTGCCGACGAGTCGCTCGCTCCTGGCCTCTCCGCCCGCCGATTCGGCCTATCGTGGGAGGCATGTCCTCTCGACTCGACCCCGAGGAACCGGTGCCCGACGATCTCATTGTCGACCCCGACGTGCCCCACGAGTGGCCGCACGCGTCGGCCTTCGCCTTCGGTGATGCGACGCCGATCGGCGAGACCGACCGCCTGGCGCGCGAACGCGCGGCGTACGAGGCCGCCGGTCACGCCGACCACAACCGGGGCCACGCCGTGGGCGGCTCCGCCGGAAGCACCGAGGGGCAGTAGATGGAGGTCTTGTCCAGCCGGGTGCTCCTGCTCTCGGCAGATCCCGGACGTCTGCAGGCCTTCTACCGTGACCAGTTGGGCCTCCCGATCCATCGGGAGTATCCCGGCGGCATCGTGTTCTTCGCCGGCAACGGGCTCATCGAGATCTCCTCGCACATGAAGACCGACGCCCCCGACCCCACGAGCAACGCGGTGCTCTGGTTGCAGGTCCGCGACGCCGAGGCCACCGAGAAGCAATTCCGCGATCGCGGGGTGACGGTCAAGCGTGAGCCGCGGACCGAGCCGTGGGGCCTGATCGAGATGCACGCCGAGGACCCCGACGGGCGCACGATCATCGTCGTGGAGATCCCCGCCGATCACCCGTTGCGCAAGGACACCCGCTAGCCGGAGGGCATCGGCGGTGATGACACCGGCCGGACCGGGCATGACAAACTGGATCGCATGAGTTCCTGGAACGCGCCCACCTGCGCGAGCGGCTTGGATGCCACCGTCGAGCTGCCCGGTTCCAAGTCCATCACCAACCGCGCGCTGGTCCTCGCCGCGCTCGCCGACGGCCCGTCGACCGTCCGCGGAACCCTCCGCAGCCGAGACACCAACCTGATGCTGGGTGCCCTGGAGGCACTCGGTGTGCAGGTGCGCACCGACCCCGCGTCCGAGACCACCGTCTCCCTCGTCCCCGGGCCGCTGCACGGCGCGGACATCGACTGCGGTCTCGCCGGCACGGTGATGCGGTTCCTGCCGCCGCTCGGTGCGCTGGCCGCCGGCCGGGTCCGCTTCGACGGCGACCCGCAGGCCCGGGTCCGGCCCCAGACCACGATCCTCGACGCCCTGCGCGGACTCGGGGTCGCGATCGAGGGCGACCGGCTGCCATTCACGATCGACGGCACCGGCCGCGTGCGCGGTGGCGAGGTCACCATCGACGCGTCGGGGTCTTCGCAGTTCGTCTCGGGTCTGCTGTTGTCGGCGGCCCGGTTTGACGAAGGGCTGGTCATCCGCCACGTCGGACCGCCCGTCCCGTCGACGCCGCACATCGACATGACCGTCGAGATGCTGGCAACCGCCGGCGTCGAGGTCGACACCTCCGAACCCGATGTCTGGCGCGTGTCGCCCGGTCCGATCCGGGCCGTCGACTGGACCGTCGAACCCGACCTGTCGAATGCGGCCGCGTTCCTGGCCGCCGCCGCGGTGACCGGCGGAGAGGTCCGCGTGCCGTACTGGCCGGCGGTCACCACGCAGCCCGGCGCCCGCATCGCCGACGTCCTGGCCGCGATGGGATGCACCGTCGAGCACCTCGACGGCACGCTGACCGTCCGCGGCCCCGCCGTGCTGAAGGGTGTGAACCTCGACCTGCGCGACATCGGTGAGCTGACGCCGACCATCGCCGCCCTGTGCGCTCTTGCCGACGGCGAATCCGAGCTGAGCGGCATCGCCCACCTGCGCGGTCACGAGACCGACCGGCTGGCGGCCCTCACCGCCGAGATCACCCGGCTCGGAGGGACCTGCGCCCAGACCGAGGACGGTCTCCGGATCACCGGGACGAGCCTGCACGGCGGGACCTGGGAGTCCTACGCCGATCACCGCATGGCCACTGCCGGCGCCATCATCGGACTAGTGACCCCCGGCGTCGTGGTCGACGACATCGAGACGACGAGCAAGACGCTGCCCGACTTCCCCGGTATGTGGCAGCAGATGATCGGGCACCATTGAGCCGCCGGGCGGCGAGTTACGACGAATCCGATGTGAGGGTTCGTCCCGGCAAGGGCACCCGTCCTCGCACCAAGACCCGCCCGTCCCACGACGACGCCGAGCAGGGCATGGTCGTGTCGGTCGATCGCGGCCGCTGGGGTGTCGTCCTCGGCGGCGATCCTGACCGTCGCGTCGTGACGATGCGCGCGCGAGAGCTGGGCCGGACCCCCATCGTCGTCGGTGACGACGTGTCGGTGGTCGGTGATCTCTCCGGAAAGCCCGACACCCTGGCGCGGATCGTGCGTGTCGCCGAGCGTCGAAGTGTGTTGCGCCGCACCGCCGATGACTCGGATCCGTACGAACGGATCGTGGTCGCCAACGCCGACCAGTTGCTGATCGTCACCGCGATGGCCGACCCGCCACCCCGTACCGGATTCGTCGAACGCGCGCTGGCGGCGGCCTACGTCGGCGGCCTGTCCCCCATCCTGTGCCTGACGAAATCCGACCTCGCCGACCCGACCGAGTTCACCGCCGCCTTCGCCGACCTCGAGCTTCCCGTCATCCGGGCCGGGCGCGACGATCCGCTCGACGAGATCCTCGCGACGCTCCGGGGCCGTATCACCGCTTTCATCGGACACTCCGGTGTCGGCAAGTCGACGCTCGTCAATCGTCTTGTGCCCGATGCCTATCGAGCAACCGGCGTGGTGTCCGGGGTGGGTAAGGGGCGGCACACCTCGACCCAGTCGGTCGCCTTGCCGCTACCCGGCGACAGTGTCCCGCGCGGTTGGGTCGTCGACACCCCCGGAATCCGGTCGTTCGGACTCGCCCACGTCGGAGCCGACGACATCGTTGCCGCCTTCGACGATCTCCAGGATGCCATCGCCGAATGCCCCAGGGGCTGTACACATCTCGGCCCGCCGGCAGATCCGGAGTGCAAACTCGACGGACTCGGGGGACACTCCTATCGTCGCGCGATGGCCGTGCGACACCTACTCGTCGCGGTCGGCGGCGGACTCAGCGCCGACGACGCCGCGCCCGAAGCTCCCGAATCGCGGCCTTGAGGCCGGTTGCCCGCGGCATCCCGGCAAAGCGCTTCTCCGACGCCGTCTCCGGCGCATCGTCGGAGGTCGCACGAAGGAACCGATCGGGCAGCGACAGCTTGTTGATCGTGCGCAGCGTCTGGAAGTACTGCACCGCAAGCGGACCCGTGGTGTAGGGCAGGTCGTACTTGTCGCACAGCGCTCGGACCCGAACGGCGATCTCGGCGTAGCGGTTGCTCGGCAGATCCGGATAGAGATGATGCTCGATCTGGTAGCAGAGGTTACCGCTGAGGAAGGCCATCGCCGGCCCGGCGTCGAAATTCGCCGTCCCGAGCATCTGCCGCAGATACCACTGCCCCTGTGTCTCGTTCTCGAGGATGTCCGCAGTGAACTTCTCTGCCCCGTCCGGGAAGTGGCCACAGAAGATCACCACATAGGCCCACAGGTTGCGGATCAGGTTCGCGGTGAGGTTCGCCGTCAGCGTGTGTGTGAAGTTCGGACCGGACAACGCCGGGAACAACACGTAATCCTTCACGATCTGCTTGCCGACCTTACGGGCGAACAACTTGAGCTGCGGTCTCGCGATCTCCTTGGGCTTGGCACCCGAGATGACGTCCTTCAGATCCAGGTCGTGCAGACCGATCCCCCACTCGAACAGCGCCGCGAGCACGACGTTGGTCAGCGGCTGCAGAAGCAGCTTGGGCTGCCACGGATCGTCCCGGGTGACGCGCAACGTCTTGTAACCGACGTCGTGGTCCATGTCGAGAACGTTGGTGTACTTGTGATGGATGTAGTTGTGGGAATGCTTCCAGTGCGGCGAGGCGCACACCATGTCCCATTCCCAGGTGGTCGAGTGGACCTCCGGGTCGTTCATCCAGTCCCACTGCCCGTGCATCACGTTGTGCCCGAGCTCCATGTTCTCGATGATCTTCGAGAGAGCGAGCGCGCCGGTACCGAGCAGCCAGAGCGGCCGCGAGCGGCTGCCGAGCAGCGCGACGCGTCCGGTCACCTCGAGCGCGCGGTGCGCCAGGATCGTGCGTCGCAGGTACTTGACGTCACGCATCCCCCGATCCGCCTCGATCTCGCGGCGAAGGGTGTCGAGTTCGGCACCCAGCGCCTCCACGTCGGCGTCGGTCAGATGCGCGTACTCATTGATGTCAGTGATGGCCATTGAGCCCCATTATGCCGACCTTTTCGATTCCCTGCCCCGGCGCGGGGTCCGACCACCCGCCATCGCCGATCAGGCGGCGGCCTCGTCGTCACGCGTCGCACGCAGCGGCGTCACCACGGCACGTCCGCGACCGGCGCGACGACGCTCACGCAGCCCGGCGATGGCCGAGCGCAGTCCGCGACGGGTACCGGTCTGCTCGTCGATGGTGGCCCGCAGCCGGGCACCCTCGGGCAGCCCCTGCTTGAAGCGGCGCTCCGACGCGGTCTCCGGCGCGTCGTCGGCGGTCGCCTTGAGGTACTTGTCCGGCAGCGACAGCTTGGCGATGGTCCGCCACGTCTTGGCGTACTGCACCGGGAACGGACCCGAGGTGTAGGGCAGGTCGTACTTGTCGCACAGCGCGCGCACCTTCACCGCGATCTCGGCGTACCGGTTGCTCGGCAGGTCCGGGAAGATGTGATGCTCGATCTGGTACGACAGGTTGCCGCTCATGAACGCGAGAACGAAACCGGAGTCGAAGTTGGCGCTGCCCAGCATCTGGCGCAGGTACCACTCGGCCTGGGACTCGCTGTCGATGTCCTGCTTGGTGAACTTCTCCGCACCGTCGGGGAAGTGCCCGCAGAAGATGACGGCGTTACTCCACACGTTGCGGATGACGTTGCCGAGCGCGGTCGCGGTGGCCGCCTTGCGGTAGGCGTTGACGTACCCGACCTTGTGCCCGGTGGTCGCACTGACCAGCGCCGGGTAGGCGAGGTAGTCCTTGGCGACCTGCTTGCCGATCTTCGACAGCACGTCGGCGACGTCGCGCTTGTACTGTTCCCGTTCCTCCGGCGTCCGTCGCTTCTTGCCCAGCTCGAGGTGCTGCACGGCGACGCCGTACTGGAACGCCAGCGCGAGGATCGTGTTGTAGACGAGGTTGCCGTAGTTGAACGGACGCCAGCGCTGGTCGCGGGTGACGCGCAGCAGGCCGTAGCCCACGTCGTCATCCATGCCCAGCACGTTCGTGTACTTGTGATGGATGTAGTTGTGGGTGTGCTTCCAGTGCGCCGACGGGTCGGTGTTGTCCCACTCCCACGTCGAGCTGTGCACCTCGGGATCGTTCATCCAGTCCCACTGCCCGTGCATCACGTTGTGCCCGAGCTCCATGTTCTCGACGATCTTCGCCACGCCGAGCGCACCAGCGCCGGCCCACCAGAGCGACTTCTTGGTGGAGCCGAAGAGCAGTGCGCGTCCGGCGAGCTCGAGGCCACGCTGGAAGCGGATGGTGTTGCGGAGATAGCGGGCGTCACGTTCACCCCGGCTGGCCTCGACCTCCGCGCGGATCGCATCGAGCTCGGCGCCGAGTGCCTCGACGTCCGCCTCGGACAGGTGTGCGTATTCGGGGATGTCCGTGATCGCCATACGTGTGGTCCCTTCGCAGGTGGGATGGGTCTCGGTGGGGGTCGACGACGACCTCTACACCGACCGGCTCACGCCGGATCTTCCGACCCTTACGTTTCCGTAACTTACGCAAGCGTAGGTTACGGGGCGCGGGTGTGTCCAGCGGTGAGCCGCCCTGACGGCACGGTTTTTTGCGCGGGGGGTTTCGACAGGCTCAACCGGCAGGGTGGGCTCAACCGGCGGAAACCGGCGGGATCAGCTGTCCGCGGCCTCACGGTAGTCGTCGATGAACAGCTCGAAGCCGATGAGATCCTCGAAGACACCGTCGGAGCGGGCGGCGAGCTTCTGCCTGCTGACCTCGCGGAAACCGGCTGCGCGGGCGAGCTTCTTGCTGCCCTCGTTGCTGTCGGCGGCGAACAGCGTCAGCCGCCGGAAACCGAACTTCTCGAACGCGTAGCGCACGGACGCCGGAAACGCCTCTGCCAGCACGCCTTTCCCGCGCGCTTCGGGATGGGTGTAGAAGCCGGCCTCGGCGCCGGTGACCTCGTCGATGTGCAGGAGGGTGATGTCGCCCAGGTAGTCGTCGGTCTCGAGGTCGGCGACGGCCCATGTGCAGGTGACGCCCTGCGCAGCGGTCCACCACTTGCGCAGACGTTCGGCCGCCGCGTGTTCGAGCTCCAGCGGGTCGGGCCGCGCGAAGAGGTACTTGCGGGAGGTCGGGTCGTCGAGGGTCTCGCGGATGCGTGGGTCGTCGTGCTCCGCGAGGGGCCGGAGGCGGAACCGCTCGGTCTCGAAGACGTCGGTGCGCCACTCGGTCTGCGGCTCCCGTGCGTCGTCTGCTCGCAGCGAGCCGACCCACGCATCACGGATGTGGCCGCGGACCTCGACCCCGTCCGGGACCGCGGCGTCGAGCCGGAATCCGCAGGAGTGCGCGACGCGCAACGCGTCGATGTTCCCGGCGACCGTCGTCCAGCGGACGACCTCCTTGCCGGCCTCGGTGAAGGCATAGTCGACCGCGAGCAGGACGGCGCGTTTCATCACGCCCCAGCCGCGGGCGTCGGGATGGAGGTCGTAACTGAGCCTGCTGAGCGGGCCCTCCCCGGCGAGGTCGACGGTGCCGACGAACCTGCCGTCGAACTCGACGGCCCACAACATGCGGGAGCCGTCCGCCCAGGACCTGGGTGCATAGTCGAGGGCGAATCTCTCGGCGGCGGCGCGACTGTAGGGCGCCGGGACGGGTGTCCACCGCATCATGGCCGGATCGGCCGCGAGTTCGACCATGCGATCGAGATCTCGGGGCTCATGAGGCCGCAGTGTCACCCCGCCGTCGGTGAGAACGGGGACGTTTTCGGGAATCCGGACCGCGGCTTTCACCGGTCAGCCCTCGGGCCGAACGGGACGGGTCCCAGCACTGTGACCAAGCACGTTTTCGAGCGTACCGGCAATTCCCGGGGCATCGCCGGGTCATAGACGAACAGCCAGGTCAGACGTCCAGCGTGCAATCCCCGGCGGCCGCACTGACGCACGTCTGGATACGCTCACCCTCGACGTGTTCGACGCCGGACCGCAGATCTCGCACGCAGCCCTTGTCGAGCATCACCACGCAGCTCTGGCAGATGCCCATCCGGCAGCCGAACGGCATGATCGTGCCCGCGGCCTCCCCGGCCTCCAGAAGGGTGGTCGCGCCGTCGACCTCGGCGGTCTTGCCCGAGCGCTTGAACGTCACCGTGCCGCCCTGGGCACCCACCACACCGCGTTCGAGGGCGAACCGCTCGATGTGCAGCCGCTCGCCCAGGTCGGCGTCGGAGCAGAGACGATGCAGGCCGTCGAGGAACCCCGCCGGTCCACATGCCCAGGTCTGACGCTCGCGCCAGTCGGGACACAGGCTCGGCAGCGACTCCGGGGTGACCTGTCCGTCCGTGCGGGTGTACTGCACGTGCAGGTCGACGAGACCCGACGACGCCATCGCCTCGAGTTCGTCGGCGAACAGCAGGTCGGTCTCGGAGGGCGTCGAATGGATCAGCCGGATATCGGTGTTCTGCTTCCGCTGTCTGACCGTGCGCAGCATCGAGATGATCGGGGTGAGGCCACTGCCGGCGGTCGCGAACAGGATCTTCTCCGGCAGCGGGTCGGGCAGGACGAACTCGCCGCGGGGCGCGGCGAGACGGACCACGGTGCCCGGCGTCAGGCCGTTCACGAGGTGGGTCGACAGGAAACCCTCCGGCATCGCCTTGACGGTGATCGCGATGGTCTTGTCGTTCGCCGACGCGTCGGGGGTCGAGGTGAGCGAGTACGAACGCCACGTCCATCGACCGTCGATCAGCACGCCGATACCGACGTACTGGCCGGGCGCGTAGTCGAACGAGAATCCCCAGCCCGGACGGATCCGGATCGTTGCGGTGTCCTCGGTCTCCCCCCTCACCGAGATGACCTTGCCCCGCAGCTCACGGGCCGACCACAGCGGGTTGGCGAGATGCAGGTAGTCGTCGGGGAGCAACGGCGTCGTGATGCGGGTGACCGCCGCACGAACCCACTGCGCACCGCGGCTACGCGCCGCGACCCCGGCCACCGGTTCTTCGAATCGCTCGAGCAGACCCAACTCACACACCGCCTTCAACGTCTCCGAACACTCTAACCTACGCAACCGTAGGTTAGCGACATCCAGGATCTCACACGAGTTTCAGAGCAGTTCGAGGAGAAACGGCAGCTCCTGGGTGGCGTACCAGGCGAGGTCGAAGTCCTCGATGTCGCCGACGGCCAGTTCGGCGTCCAGGTCACCCATGTCGGCGGCATCGATGACGACGACAGCGGCGCGAACCTTGTCCTCCGCCTCCTTCACGTCGACGTGGACCGAGGCGACCGCCGAGAGCGGGATCGTCCCGCCGACCTTGACCACCGCATCGTCGAGATCGGGACGGAGTTTGACGTCCTCGACGTCGGCGGCGACGACCACGCGGCGCGGCGGCAGCGAAGGGGTCACGCCCGGCTTCGTCAGCGCCTCGTCGGCGGCGAGATCGCGCTCGGCCTCGGCGTCGCCGGATTCCGGCGCCTCCCCGGCCAGGAGACGCAGCGACGCCCGCGCGGCCTCGCGCATCGCGACCTCCGAGAGCTCCTCGTCGTCGCCCGCGACGAACGCCTCGCGCAGAGCCGGGGTCAACGCGAACCCGGTTCCGCCGATCGGACGGAACTCGCCATCGGAGTTGAGCTCCATCAGCATTGCCAACGTCGCCGGCAGGTAGACCCTCATTCGACCATCGCTCTCATAACGACCCCCGCTCCTGGCGGTCCGATTGCGGTACCCGCTCACCTTAGCCGCGCCCCCGACTCAGTCGGTGATCAGCAACTCCTCGAAGGACTCGGTGACGTAGTCCGCCAGCACGGGCAGGTCGGAAATGACCCCGCGGTCGGCCATGAACGAGAACTGCAGCCGGTCACCGTATTCGACGACGCTGACCGCAAGCGCCCGCTGCGAGACGAGAACCGGGATGTAGAAGATCTCGCGGACCGGCACGCCGAGCACGAACCGGTCGGCGACCGGGGAAGTGCTCATCGCCACCGGGACGTTGTACGCGCGACTGTCGAGCGACCGGAACGCGCGGGAGCTGAAGTCGGCGAAGGGCACCATACCCAGCTCCGGGAACAGCGGGCTCGGGCCCGTGCTCATCCGCCGCGACGACTGCGCATAACGCTCGGCGAGGCCCGCCACCTGGGCGAGACGCACCGTCGGATTCGACTCCCCGACAGGCAGGTCCGTCACGAAGCTCGGTTTGCCGAGGTTGATCCAGCCCGGTTCGGCCCCCGCCTCGACCTCCACCCCGGGGTCCCGCGGCGACAGCGGGATCACCACGCGGACGGTGTCGGCAGGCACCGCCGCCGGGTCGACGGACAGCATCCATCGCCGCACCACCCCCGAGATGATGGCGAGTTCCACGTCGTTGACGGTGCAGTTGTGGTGTTCGGCGATCTTGGCGCAGTCGCGCCGCGGCACCGACGCCGTGGTGAAGGTGCGGGTGGTCGTGCCCGTGTTGTTGAGTGGGCTGCGAGGAGCGGAGTCGGTGAGCTGGCCGACGACGTCACCGGCCCGACGGACGGTTCTGCCGACCACCGAGCGCACCTCGGAGACCAGACCGTTGCCATGCACCATGGTCTCGACGAGATCGCCCGGACGGGCCATCGCCTCGGCGAGTGCACCCACGACCAGGTTCGCCGATCCCGGCGGCGACCCGGGCATCCACAGTTCCTCGGGCAGCTGCTCCGGCTCGTCGGTGAGGTCGCAGATGACCTCGCTGATCTCCGGATCGCCCGAAGAGTCGATCAGGCACCGGTGCGACTTGGTCAGGATCGCGAGCCTGCCGTCGGCCAGGCCCTCGATCAGGTACATCTCCCACAGCGGCCGGGTGCGATCCAACGGCCTGGACATCACCCGGGAGATGAGCTCGGCGAGGTCCGCGGGACCACCCGGCCGCGGCAACCCCGAGCGCCGGATATGGAAGTTGATGTCGAAATCCCGGTCGTCGACCCACACCGGGCGGGCCAGTCCGAGCGTGACCTCACGGACCACCTGCCGGTACCGGGGCGCCAGCTGGAGCCGGTTCTCGACCAACGACACCAGCGACTGGTAGTCGAGCGCGGGTCGACGGGTCGCCGAAGCCGTGCCGTTCTCCCCGGGCGTCGGGTCGCCGGACTCCTTCCCCTCGCCGACACAGGGGTCCACGACCAGCAACGCCCCGAGATGCGTCGTCGACCGGGAATCGTCGAGGAAGTAGTACATCGCGTCGCGCGGCGACAAACGGTTCACCACGCCGCCGATCCTAGCCGTTCGGCTGCGTCGGGGCCGGACTCGACGGGCTCAGCAGAACTCGAGCGCCACGAGCTGCCAGCGGTATTCGACCTGGCCGAGACCGGTTCGCGGGCCGGCGCCGCCGGGCCGCGGATCGTTCCCGCGCACACGGCGCGGCTTGCGCTCCACGCGCCCGGCGAAGGCGCGGACGCGCCCACCGCTGAGGTAGGAGCCGAACACCTCGGCAGCACTGGTGTCGCACAACTGGACGTGCACGCGCTGGAGGACCGTACCGCGAGCGGGTGGACCTCCAGGGGCACCGGCGGTTTCGGCTACACGGAAGGCGTCGTGACGAACCAGCGCCGCCACCTGATCGACGATCGACGGCGACACGGAGTCACCGAGGTGCGCGATCCCTCGTCGACGGTCGATGACCTCGAACAGCAGTCGCGACGTGGCGACGGTGAACCGCCGGGCCTCCACCGCGGCGGTCAGGGTCTTGCGTGACGGTCCCGCATCGGGACGCGGCCCCGGGAACATGGCGCGTACCGACCCGGAACCGACCGCCCCGGCACCCATCGCACCGGGGCCGGCCGGCTCATACGTCGGGGCGGGCAGTACCCGAACCCGCGTCGTCCGTGTGGAGACCGGAGGAGGGGAGGTGAGTGTTTGCATGGAGATTGGACGCAGCCACTCCCCGTCGGGTTCCGCTTTCTCCCGGATTTTTTCAGCGGCGCTGCTTCTTGGCCTTCGGCGGCTTCGGACGGCTGCCCTTGGTGTTCGCCCGCGCGGCCGCGCGGCGCTCGCGCCGACTGGCCGAGTCGGCGGCACCGGCCAGTTCCTCCTCCTCGGAGTGGACGACCGTGCCACCACCCTCGTCGGGTCCGGAGAACGTCATCGGCACATCGCCGCCGGAGGCCCGGGAACCACGCAGCGCTGCGGGCACCTGCGCACCGGAGTCGGCCGCCGGCGCGGGCGCACCTGCACCGACCGCGGCACGCAGGTCGGCGGCGGTGGGCAGCGGCGCCTGCGGTGCCGGCTGCTCGGTCTGCACCTGGGCGTTGAAGAGGATGCCGAGTGCTTCCTCTTTGAGACCCTCGAGCATGCCGGTGAACATGTCGAAGCCCTCGCGCTGGTACTCGACCACCGGGTCGCGCTGCGCCATCGACCGCAGGTGGATGCCCTCGCGCAGGTAGTCCATCTCGTACAGGTGGTCGCGCCACTTGCGGTCGAGGACGCTCAGCAGGACGCTGCGCTCGAGCTGGCGCATCGCGCCCTCGCCGGCGATCTCGTCGATGGCCTTCTCGCGCTTGTCGTAGGCGGCCTTCGCATCGTTGACGAGGGTCTCGCGCAGCTCTTCGGCTGAGATGTCTTCGCGCTCACCGTATTCCGTCTCGTTGACGACCTCTTTGGGGTCGAGTTCGATCGGGTACAGGGTGCGCAGCGCGGTCCACAGCTCGTCGAGATCCCAGTCCTCGGCGTAGCCCTCTGCGGTCGCGCCCTCGACGTAGGCGCTGACCACGTCGTCGATCATCTGCTTGACCTGCTCGTGGTGATCCTCGCCCTCGAGGATCTGGCGGCGCTCGGCGTAGATGATCTTGCGCTGCTCGTTCATGACCTCGTCGTACTTGAGGACGTTCTTGCGCATCTCGAAGTTCTGCTGCTCGACCTGGGTCTGAGCGCTACGGATGGCCTTGGTGACCATCTTGGCCTCGATCGGCACGTCGTCGGGCAGGCGACTCATGATCGCCTCGAGCGCACCGCCGTTGAAGCGGCGCATCAGTTCGTCGGCGACGGACAGGTAGAACCGCGACTCACCCGGATCGCCCTGACGACCCGAACGGCCGCGCAGCTGGTTGTCGATACGGCGGGACTCGTGGCGCTCGGTGCCGAGCACGTACAGGCCACCGGCCTTGCGCACGGCCTCGGCCTCCTCGGCGGCCTCGGTGCGCGCGACCTCGATGGCCTCGTCCCACGCGGCCTCGTACTCGTCCGGGGTGTTCACCGGGTCGAGTCCGGCCTTGCGCAGGCGGGTGTCGGCAATGATGTCCGGGTTGCCGCCGAGCACCACGTCGGTACCTCGGCCGGCCATGTTGGTGGCCACCGTGACCGCCCCGAGGCGGCCCGCCTCGGCGATGATCTGGGCTTCCTGCTCGTGGAACTTGGCGTTCAGGACGCTGTGCGGGATCTCGCGCTTCTTCAGCTGACGAGACAGGTACTCCGAACGCTCGACGCTGGTGGTACCGATCAGCACCGGCTGGCCGATCTCGTGACGCTCGACGATGTCGTCGACGACCGCGGCGAACTTCGCCTCTTCCGTCTTGTAGATCAGGTCGCCCTGGTCCTTGCGGACCATCGGCCGGTTGGTCGGGATCGGCAGCACACCGAGCTTGTAGATCTGGTCGAACTCGGCGGCCTCGGTCTCGGCGGTACCGGTCATGCCCGACAACTTGTCGTACAGGCGGAAGTAGTTCTGCAGGGTGATCGTGGCGAGAGTCTGGTTCTCGGCCTTGATCTCCACGCCTTCCTTGGCCTCGATCGCCTGATGCAGGCCCTCGTTGAAGCGTCGGCCGTCGAGCACACGACCGGTGAACTCGTCGACGATCAGGACGTCTCCGTTGCGGACGATGTAGTCCTTGTCGCGCTGGAAGAGCTCCTTGACCTTGATCGCGTTGTTCAGGTAGCTGACCAGGGGCGAGTTGGCCGCCTCGTACAGGTTGTCGATGCCGAGGCGGTCCTCGACGAACTCGACGCCGGCCTCGTGCACGCCGATCGTCTTCTTCTTGATGTCGACCTCGTAGTGGACATCCTTCTCGAGCAGCGGCGCGATACGCGCGAACTCGGTGTACCACTTGCTCGACCCTTCGGCGGGGCCGGAGATGATCAGCGGGGTGCGGGCCTCGTCGATGAGGATCGAGTCGACCTCGTCGACGATCGCGTAGGCGTGGCCGCGCTGGACGAGGTCGGCGAGCGAGTGCGCCATGTTGTCGCGCAGGTAGTCGAAGCCGAACTCGTTGTTGGTGCCGTAGGTGATGTCGGCGGCGTAGGCCTCGCGGCGCGCGGCCGAGGACATCCCGGTGAGGATCACTGCGGTCTCGAGGCCGAGGAAGCGGTGGACGCGTCCCATCCACTCCGAGTCACGCTTGGCGAGGTAGTCGTTGACGGTGACGACGTGGACGCCCTCGTCGGACAGCGCGTTGAGGTACGCCGGGAGCACACAGGTGAGGGTCTTGCCCTCACCGGTCTTCATCTCGGCGATGTTGCCGTAGTGCAGCGCCGCGCCACCCATGATCTGGACGTGGAAGTGCTTCTGGTCGAGCACGCGCCAGGCCGCCTCGCGGGCCGTCGCGAAGGCCTCGGGCAGCAGTTCGTCGAGCGTCGCACCATCGGCGATACGTTTCTTGAACTCGTCTGTCTTGGCTCGCAGTTCGGCGTCGGAGAGCGCCTCGAACTCGTCGGACAGCGCCTCGACGTGCGACGCGATAGCGTCGAGTCGCTTGACCATGCGGCCTTCGCCGACACGCAACAGCTTGTTCAGCACCGTGGATCGAGTCCCTCACCTGTAGAAAACACACGGAATCCGGCCCGTGCGAACGCACAGACCGGATCCCATGGTAGCGAGGTGAGCTGAGCAGACCCTGATCGACCGGCACGTAACCGAGACGACTTCATCGTTCGGATTCGTCCGCGGCCGTCCGGAACCGCTCAGCCCGTGTTCATGTCAGGCGGATGAGGCCGTAGTCGAAGGCATGCCTGCGGTAGACCACCGACGGCTTGTCGCTCTCCTTGTCGTGGAACAGGAAGAAGTCGTGCCCGACGAGTTCCATCTCGTAGAGCGCGTCGTCGACGGTCATCGGTACCGCGGTGTGCTCCTTGACGCGGACGATCTGACCTGGGATGTACTCGTCGACACCGTCGTCCCACTCCCCGCGTTCGGTGGCCTCGAGCATGCCGGGGTCGCCGACATGCCCCTCCACGGTCAACTGGTTGTCGCGCAGCAGCGGCGCTCCGACCTCGGTGGCCTCGGCCACCGACTGTGGGCGCCGGTTGCCGTAGTGCACGCGCCGACGGTCCTTCACTCGCCGCAGCCGCGACTCGACCTTGTCGAGTGCGTGCTCCAGGGCGGCGTAGAAGTTCTCACCGCAGGCCTGCGCACGGACGATCGGCCCCTTACCCGTCGCGGTGATCTCCACCTGCTGACAGACCTTGGACTGTCTCCGGTTGCGTTCGTGGTTCAGCTCGACGTCGAATCGGTAGATCGTCGGATCGAAACGCTCGAGGCGGGCGAGCTTGTCGCCGACGTAGATGCGGTAATGGTCGGGTATCTCGACGTTCCGGCCGCTGAACACGACCTTGGCGATGGGCTCGGCGGGTTCGTCGGCGTCCACCGTTCCGGGTGGGCGGACGAACGCGAACTCCTGGTCGTCGGAGTCGTTCTGGGCGGGTTGGTGGTCGGGCTCGAGGCCCTCCTCCACGGTCGGCCTGGGGTCTGCGATTTTCGGTTCGCGCTGGCCTTTGCGATGGATGACTGTGGACATTCAACTACCTCCTGAATTGTTCCCGGCGGCGGTGGGGTCATCGTGATCTGTTGTCGCACTGATAATTTGGCCGACGCCGAGGATTTGTCCATGCCAGCTGACAGCTGACACTCATCGACAGGGGCATCACCTCCCGAAAATCGGTCGTGTCCGGCGCGGGGACTCAACTGTCCTCCCGGCAACCCGATGTACCCAAGACCGTAGTCGCAAGTTCGGGTATCGGCCACGTTTTGCCCCGCCGCGTCGGGTATCCCGGGACAAGTCGGGACCGAGGGCCCGCGCGCGGTGATCCCAAGGACTCGGACAACTCACCGAACAGGGCGGATCTCTCCACAGGCTCCGCCGGCCACACCTGGCGTGCGGCGCCCGGGTCTACGGTCGGGACATGGTCTGGGGTCAGGTGCCGGCCGCGGCGGCGGATCTGGTCTTCCCGGTGGTCTGCGGCGGGTGCGCACGGCCCGGGACTCCGTGGTGTGCCCGCTGCGAGACCGCCTGGCACGACGCTCCGGTCGCCGCCCGCCCGCGCATCTCACCGGGTGTGCCGGTGTGGGCCCTCGGTCGTTACCGGGGTCCCCACCGGAACGGGATCATCGCCGTCAAGGAACACGACCGCCGTGATCTGATCCCGCCGCTGGGCGCCGCACTCGCCCACGCCGTGCGGGTGCTGGCCGGGTGGGGCGAGCTACCCGACGCCGACCGACTGGCGTTGATCCCCGCGCCCACCCGCCGGCTGAGCGCACGACGCCGCGGCGGCGATCGGGTCGCCGCGATCGCCGAACACGCCGCACCACTCCTGGGTTCCCGTGTGACCGTCGCACCGCTGCTGATGACCGCGGCGACCGCCCGCGACTCCGCCGGACTCGACGCCCGGGCACGTGCTCGCAACCTCGCGGGGGCGGTCCGTCTCCGCGGCGGTGCGCGTCCACCGCACGGTGCCGCGGCGCTCCTGGTCGACGACGTGCTGACCACCGGGGCCACTGCAGCCGAGTCGGTCCGCGTTCTGCACGCCGCCGGGATCGGGGTCGCGGCGGTCGTCGTCCTGGCCGCCGCCTAGGAAGATCCCGCCCCGGCGATCAGGGCAGAACCGGGATCGCCCCGGCGATCATGGCGGGTTCGACCTCGGTCCAGTACTGGTCGGGCTGCCCGTTGTTGCTGCCGAGGCGCAGCACGCCGCGCTGATCCCCGACGTAGATGGTCGAGGCATTCGCCACCACGGCCCGCACCGGTGGGGACACGTTCCCGCTGAGCAGGCCGACCGCCGGGGTGCCGTTGATCGACAGCTGCACCACCGGGGACTCCGGCGCCTCCCGGGCGACGACCAGAGTCGTCGGTGACGCCCAGTCCAAGGACACCGCACGGTTGCCGATGTTGTAGGCCGCGATCCGCGGGCTGGTCAACGACACCTGCCCCTCGGCGTTCGTCGACAGCACGGCGAACACGATCTGCCCGCCTACGACGAGGGCAACCCGGACACCGTCCGGAGCCACCTGCATCTCGGTGATCGCGCCGCGCGCCACCCTCGGGATCGAGGATGCCTCGACCGGGACGGTCTGGGTGCCGTCGTCGTCGCGCTGCCACTGCACCGGCTTCCCGTCGACGGCCACCCACACAGCGTTCTCGTCGGCGCCGAAGGAGGGACGGGTGATGGACACCCCGCTGACGATCGGCCCGACGTCGCCGCCGTAGTCGCCGATCACGCACTCGAGCCGGCGGTCTCCAGCCGTCCGCACCGCGGCGACCCGCGCGCCGTTGTCGGAGATCGTCGCCGCCCGCACGTCGCGAGACGAACCGAGAGGTCCGCGCACCGGCACGGTCGCGGTGTCGGTCACCGCGCGCAATGCGCCGCCGGTGACGACGTTCAGGCCGACGTCGGTGGACGGCACCGCGTTCGGATCGAAGGAGCGGAGGTCGGCGGGTTGCCATCCCGAGGCGCGTTCGGCGGCGAGGGGCGCACCGTCGGCGTCGATCACGTACGGCCCGGAGATGTCGGCGTCGTCGAGGGTCCAGACGATCTGCGCGGCCAGCACCGTCCGATCCCGGCTCGACGCGTTGCCGATGCCGTAGAGGTCGACACGTACCCCGCCGCCGGCGAGGCCGACAACCGGCCCGCGCAGTGTCGAACCGCTCGGGAAGCCGCTGTCCACGGCCGCGGACAGGTCGGCGGCGGGTCCGGCGATGAGCCGGTTGACCAGCACCGTCGGATCGGTCGCCTGTCCTGCGTAGAACCAGCGCGGGTCCGGGACGAGTCGCCGGCCGGTGCGGTCGGAGAAGTAGAGCGAGACCGGACGGTAGGTGTTGTCGAACTGGTCGCGGTCGATCATCGCCCCGTTGGGCAGCGGCCCGTCGATGCGCCACTGGTCTCCCTGGCGGGTCAGGCTGATGCTGGTCTCGACCCGTCCCGACGCCGGCAGCAACTGCCCGTCGGATTTGAGCGTCCCGACGTTGTCGCCGGTCAGCCGCATGCGCACGGAGTCCTCGTTGCGTTGATCGACGAAGATGCTGATCTCGTCGAGGATCAGTGCGTCGCCGCGATCGTCCCACTGTTGCGAGGCCACCGGGGTCAGGAACGCGCGGGCGGCGTCGTGGCCGGAGTCGGGATCGACCGTGGACTTGAGGAACGCCCGGACGAGGGCCTCCGGGTCCATGTCGGCCTGGGGCACCGGGGCCGCGTTGGTGGCGCCCTCGCGCTGGAAGGACTTGATGGGCTGCGGGGACGAGTTGTTCGGGATCGACCCGCACGCCGACACCACGACCATCGCCACGGTCGCCGTGGCGACGGCGATCAGGAACCCCAGAACACTCCGCCGTGGGTGTTCCGGACGACGTACGACGCTCATTCGGTACCAGCCTCCACGCCTGGTGTGCGGCCAGCCGCCTTGGCTGCGGCCCGGGGTGCCGAGCCGACGGACTTCAGCGGCAGGGGCGAACCGAGCACCTTGTGGCCGCGGACGAGGGGCAGCGTCAGCCGGAAGCAGGCGCCCTTGCCGGGCTCGCCCCACGCCTCGAGTCTGCCCTGATGCAGGCGGGCGTCCTCGATGCTGATGGCCAGTCCGAGACCGGTGCCGCCGGAGCGCCGGAACCGCGACGGGTCCGAACGCCAGAACCGGTTGAACACCAGCTTCTCCTCACCCGGCCGCAGCCCGATGCCCTGGTCGCGGACCGTGATGGCGACGGCGTCGCCGTCGGACCGCATCGTGAGTGTCACCGGTTTCCGCTCGCCGTGGTCGATCGCGTTGGCGAGCAGGTTCCGCAGGATTCGCTCGACGCGGCGCGGATCGATCTCGGCGAGCACCGGTTCGGCGGGCAGGTCGAGGACGAGCTCGGTCCCGGTCTCCTCTGCCAGGTGCCGGACGGTGGCCAGCGCGCCGTCGATCGGGATGGCCATGTCCATCCGTTCCGCCGCCAGCTCGGCCATCCCGGCGTCGTGGCGGGAGATCTCCAGCAGCTCGTTGAGCAGCGTTTCGAACCGGTCGAGTTCCTTGTCCAGCAGCTCGACCGAACGCTTCCGTACCGGGTCGAGTTCGTCGCGGCCCTCGTAGAGCACGTCGGACGCCATCCGCACGGTGGTCAGTGGTGTCCGCAGCTCGTGGCTGACGTCGGAGGTGAACTGGCGCTGCAGGCCTCCGAACTCCTCGAGGTGGGTGATCTGCTTCGACAGGCTCTCGGCCATGTCGTTGAACGACATCGCAAGACGGGCCATGTCGTCCTCGCCGCGAACGGGCATGCGCTCCTTGAGACGGCCGTCGGCGAACCGGACGGCGATCCGGGAGGCGGACCGCACCGGGATGACGACCTGCCGGGAGACCAGCCAGGCGATGGCCGCGAGCAGACCCAGCAGGACGATGCTGCCGGTCAGCAGGGTGCCGCGGACGAGGTCGACGGTGTTCTGTTCCGCGGTCAGCGGGAACACCAGATACAGCTCGAGCCCAGGCACCGAGGCGTTGGTGGGGGTACCCACGATCAGGGCCGGCGCCTGTCCGCCGGAACCGTCGGGCACCTGGGTGTACTGGTAGGCCACCTGGCCGCCGCGGACCATGTCCCGCAGGTTCGACGGCACCTCGGCGGTCGGGCCGACACCGCTGGCAGCACTGCTCTCGGACGCGCCGGGGACGAGCAGCACGGTGTCGAAGGCGCCGACCGTGCCGGACGCCTGCCCGGTGTCTGCATCACGGTCGGTGAGCAGCGATCGCGTCTGACGCAGCCGGTTCTGCACCGACATGTTGCCGGCGCCGCTGGACAGGTCGCGTTCCACCGAGATACGGGCACGGTCGATCTCCTCGGTGGCCGCGGCCAGCTTCACGTCGAGAAGGCGGTCGGTGATCTGGGAGACCAGCACGAAACCGAGAATGAGCAGCACGACGACCGACAGCAACAACGTCGACGCCACGACCCGTAGCTGCAACGAGCGCCGCCAGATGTGCCCGAAGGCACGTCCGACAGCGCCGGCAGCGCGGGTGAAACGCCCGAAAGTGCTGTTGACCCGTCGTCGAGATCGACCGATCACGGCGGGCCGGCCTTGTAGCCGACCCCCCTCACAGTCAGGACGACCTCAGGGTTCTCCGGGTCGGTTTCGACCTTCGCGCGCAGACGCTGGACATGCACGTTCACGAGTCTAGTGTCCGCCGGATGACGGTAGCCCCACACCTGCTCGAGGAGCACGTCGCGGGTGAAGACCTGCCGCGGCTTGCGAGCGAGCGCGACCAGCAGGTCGAACTCGAGCGGGGTCAGCGAGATCGGCACACCGTCGCGGGTGACCTTGTGCGCGGGCACGTCGATCTCCACCGGGCCGATCGACAGCAGCTCGGCCGGTTCCTCGTCGGTGCGGCGCAGGCGGGCGCGCACACGGGCGACGAGCTCCTTCGGCTTGAACGGCTTGACCATGTAGTCGTCGGCGCCGGATTCGAGACCCAGCACGACGTCGACGGTGTCTGACTTCGCGGTCAGCATGACGATCGGGACGCCGGAGTCGGCACGCAGCACACGGCACACGTCGATGCCGTTCATGCCCGGGAGCATGAGGTCGAGCAGCACCAGGTCGGGGCGGATCTCCCGCACCGCGGTGAGTGCCTGGGTACCGTCACCGACCACGAAGGGTTCGAAACCCTCGCCGCGCAACACGATCGTCAGCATCTCGGCGAGAGCGGCGTCGTCGTCGACGACGAGGATGCGAGGCTTCATGTGTCCAATGGTGACACCATCGTGATGAAAGCGTGGTGAATGACGCGCCGGAGGCGTACGTTCTCGCCCGATTCGTCCCACCCCATAGACTCCTCCGCGTGGGTCAGTTGATAGCGGTGGAGGGGCTCGACGGCGCCGGTAAGAACACCTTGGTGACCGGTCTGGTCGAGCGCTGGACGGCGTCGGGCCTGCGGGTCGCGACGTTCACCTTCCCGCGCTACGGGCAGTCGGCGACCGCCGACATCGCCTCGGAGGCACTTCACGGTTCGCACGGCGATCTCCGGGACAGCGTGTACGCCATGGCGCTGCTCTTCGCCCTCGACCGGGCCGACGCCGCCGCGGACATCACCGCGGCGACCGGATCGAACGACATCGTCATCCTCGACCGCTACGTCGCGTCGAACGCGGCCTACAACGCCGGTCGCCTGGAACAGGACGCCGACGGCGAGGTCGTGCGGTGGGTCGCCGACCTCGAGTACGGACGGTTCGGCATGCCGGTCCCCGACCGCCACGTCTTGCTGGGGGTGCCCGCCGAGGTGGCCATGCAGCGTGCCGAGAGCCGGGCCGCCGTCGACGCGAGCCGGGCACGCGATGCCTACGAACGCGACAGCGACCTGCAGCGCCGCGTCGACGCGGTGTATCGCCAACTCGCCGAGGCCGACTGGACGTCCCCGTGGCACCGGTACGACGGCGAGGACATCGCCGCGCTGGCCGGCCTCCTGACCCGCTGACCTCCGACCGATCCGTCGACCGCAAGTCACCCCGACGGGCGTCATTCGGACGTACGCCACCCCGCCGACCGGGCTCTGCCGTCGACAAGGCTCTTCGCTAGCCTGGATCAATGACTGGGGAGGGGGTCGAATGACCTATCAGCCGCCACCACCCGGTGGCCCACCGCCACCGTTCGGGCCCGGTCGGCCCGGGTACCCCCAGGGGCCCGGCCCCGGTGGACAGCGGCCGTATTCCGGGCAGTTCCCGCCCGCGTCGCAGCCGCGACCTCCCTACGGCCCGTACGGAGCCCCGCCGCCCTACGGCGTCCAGAGACCCGGGCCCTATGCCCCGGGCGGCGGCTACGGAGGCCCTCCCGGCGGTCCCCCGCCGCCCGAGCGCAACACCGGCGCGATCGTCGCCTGGATCACCGGCGGCGTCGCCGTCATCGCCCTGGTCGCCCTCGTCGTCACCCTGGTCGTGACGTCGTCCGGACCGGAGGATTCCTCTGTCGCGACAGGTTCGAGCACCTCGTCGAGCACCTCTCCGGGTGGTTCGACGAGCACCGACTCCGACCCCGAATCCGCCGACTACGCAGCGCTTTCCCAGATCCGCGCTGCCCTGCAGAACTACGTGTCAGCTCGAAACGCACGCGACGTCGTACGCATGAAGGCCGCGGTCTGCACGCAGTCGCGGGAGCGCATCACCGGCCCGCCGCCCGCCGAGGACGGCATGATCGTGCTCGACGGTTTCCTCGAGACGGTCTTCGACGGCAACGTCGCCCAATCCGAGGTCGTGTCCCATCTCGAAAAGGGCAGCCGCCGAACCGAATCCGAGAAATCCAAGGAACGGTTCCTGAAGGAACGCGGCTCGTGGATCTATTGCCCTGACGCCGAACCCGACATCGGGGCCTGACCCCAAAACGCCGCAAACCCACCCTTTTTCGGCATTTCCACCCCCAGCGAGGGTGGTGGATCTGCCGAAAAAGGGTGGGTTTGCGTGAGCGGGTTACCTCAGTAGCGGTAGTGCTCCGGCTTGTACGGGCCCTCGACGTCGACGCCGATGTACTCGGCCTGCTCCTTGGTGAGCTTGGTCAGCTTGCCGCCGAGTGCCTCGACATGGATGCGCGCGACCTTCTCGTCGAGATGCTTGGGCAGGCGGTAGACCTCGTTGTCGTACTCGTCGTTCTTGGTCCACAGCTCGATCTGCGCGATCACCTGGTTCGAGAAGCTGTTGCTCATCACGAACGACGGGTGGCCGGTCGCGTTGCCGAGGTTGAGCAGACGACCCTCGCTCAGGACGATGATCGACTTGCCGCTCTCGAAGATCCACTGGTCGACCTGCGGCTTGACGGTGATGCGCTTGGCGCCCGAACGCTCGAGGCCGGCCATGTCGATCTCGTTGTCGAAGTGGCCGATGTTGCCCAGGATCGCCTGGTGCTTCATCTGACGCATGTGGTCGAGGGTGATGATGCCCAGGTTGCCCGTGGAGGTGATCACGATGTCGGCGTTGCCGATCGCGTCCTCGACGGTGACCACGTCGTAGCCGTCCATGAGGGCCTGCAGCGCGTTGATCGGGTCGATCTCGGTGACCTGGACGCGGGCGCCCTGGCCGGCCAGCGACTCCGCGCAGCCCTTGCCGACGTCGCCGTAACCGCAGATCAGAACCTTCTTGCCACCGATGAGAACGTCGGTGCCGCGGTTGATCCCGTCGATCAGCGAGTGGCGGGTGCCGTACTTGTTGTCGAACTTCGACTTGGTGACCGAGTCGTTGACGTTGATCGCGGGGAACGTCAGCTCACCGGCAGCGGCGAACTGGTAGAGCCGCAGCACGCCGGTGGTGGTCTCCTCGGTCACGCCCTGAACCGAGTCGGCGATGGTGGTCCACTTGTTCTTGTCGGTCTCGAAGCGCTCGCGGAGCAGCTCGAGGAAGACCTTGTACTCGGCCGGGTGATCGTCCTCGGTCGGCGGCACGACGCCGGCCTTCTCGAACTCGGCACCGCGCAGCACCAGCATGGTGGCGTCGCCGCCGTCGTCGAGGATCATGTTGGCCGGCTTGTCCGCCTCGGGCCAGGTCAGCATCTGCTCGGCCGCCCACCAGTACTCCTCGAGGGTCTCGCCCTTCCAGGCGAAGACCGGGACGCCCTTGGGCTCGTCCGGGGTGCCGTGCGGACCCACGACGACGGCCGCAGCCGCGTGATCCTGGGTCGAGAAGATGTTGCACGACGCCCAGCGGACCTCGGCGCCGAGCGCGACGAGTGTCTCGATCAGCACCGCGGTCTGCACGGTCATGTGCAACGATCCGGAGATTCGAGCACCCTTGAGCGGCAAGACATCTGCGTTCTCACGACGCAGTTCCATGAGTCCGGGCATCTCGTGCTCGGCGAGCTCGATCTCCTTGCGGCCGAAGTCCGCCAGGGACAAGTCGGCCACCTTGTAGTCGATCCCGTTGCGGCTGTCGGCCTTCAGCTCGTCCTGAGCAGTCGTCATCTGATCCCCTTGTCGTTCGCTTCGTGCGCCGCGTGTGCAGCGATCTGTGCGTTCGATCCAGGCTATCGGACCATGCCCGCCGAGCCCATGGTCAGGTGTCGGGCCCGGTTTCCCCGGCCGCGACTTCCGCCGTTCCGACCTCCTCACCGCGCTCCCGCCGGGCGAAGACCGAGTTGCGGTAGCCGTAGGCGAAGTACACGACCACACCCAGCACCATCCAGATCACGAACCGGATCCAGGTTTCCACGGACAGGTTCAGCATCAGCCACAGGCAGGCCAGGATCGACAGAATCGGGATGAACGGCACGAGGGGCACCCGGAACCCACGTTCGAGATCGGGCCGGGTTCGGCGGAGGACGATGACCCCGACACTCACCAGCACGAACGCGAACAGGGTTCCGATGTTGACCATCTCCTCGAGGGTGCCCATCGGGAAGAACGCCGCGAGCACACCCGAGACGACGCCTACGACGACCGTGAAGCGCACCGGAGTACCGCGCTTGCCGGTGTGTGCCAGCGATCTGGGCAGCAGTCCGTCGCGCGCCATCGCGAACCCGACGCGGGTCTGGCCGAGCAGCAGCACCATCACAACCGTGGTCAGGCCGGCGAGCGCACCGAGATCGATCACCCAGCCCGCCCACGTGACACCGTTCGCCTCGAATGCCGTGGTGAGGGTGGACCCGGTGACCTCGCCGGTCACCGGATCTGTCTTGTCGGCCAGTTCCGGGTAGGGGACCATCCCGGACACGACAAGACTGACCGCGACGTAGAGGACCGTCACGATGGCCAGAGATCCGAGGATGCCGCGCGGCATCGCCTTCTGCGGGTTCTTCGTCTCCTCCGCGGTCGTGGCCACGACGTCGAAACCGATGAAGGCGAAGAACACCAGCGAGGCCGCCGCCAGGAGGCCGTACCAGCCGAAGGTACTGCCCTCTGCGCCGGTGATCGCCGAGAACAGTGTCTGGTGGAGGCCGGTGTCGCCCTCGGCCGGCGGAGCGGCGGGCGGCACGTACGGGTCGTAGTTCTTCAGCTTGATGTAGAACGCGCCGACCACGATGACCAGCAAGACGACGAAGACCTTGATGGTGGTGACGACCAGCGACACCCGCGACGACAGCTTGGTGCCGAGCGCGAGCAGGACGGTCAGCACCGCGATCAGCAGCACCGCGCCCCAGTCGAAGCTGATCGAGTCGGTGAGCTCGACCGATGCCGCCGATCCGAGGATGTTGCCCAGGTAGAGCGACCAGCCCTTCGCGACCACGGACGCAGCGAGAGCGAACTCGAGGATCAGATCCCACCCGATCACCCATGCGACGAACTCACCGAAGGTGGCGAACGAGAAGGTGTAGGCACTACCGGCGACAGGCACGGTCGAGGCGAACTCGGCGTAACAGAGCGCCGCGAGTGCGCACGCGATCGCGGCCAGCACGAACGCCACCGACACCGACGGGCCGGCCAGATTGCCCGCCGTGCGTGCGGTGAGCGTGAAGATACCGGCGCCGACGACAACCGCCACACCGAAGACGGTGAGATCCCACGCGGTGAGGTCTCTGCGGAGTTTGGTGTCCGGTTCGTCCGTGTCGCTGATCGACTGCTCGACCGACTTGACGCGCTTGAACGGGTTACTCATCGTGCCTCCTCGGGCCGAGGGTCGCGCGCCCCGCGATCTTTCCAGGCTATCTCGGACAGACGGTTCATCGGACGTCGCGCTCGCATCGAGGGCGACGTGCGCCGAGAGGTGGAGCGGTTGCGGATCAGGTGTCGCGGAACGGGTGCGGTTGCGCCGCGCGCTCCTCGTCGTCCCGCACGAGATCGGGGTCCTCGTGGAGACCGTCGACCTCGGGGTGACGGTTCAGGAAGATGACGCTCGCGACCAGCCCTCCCCACACGATTCCGATGGAGATGAGGAGCATGACGATGGCGATCCCACTCATCAGACTGTCTCCTTACTGGCCTTGTGGTCGGTTCCGCGAACGCCTTCGGGTAGTGGCGGCCACGGCAAGAAGTCGGGATCGTCGCGACCCCTCCACGACGGCAGGGACAGACCGACCGCCGCGACGATCACCAGAGCGATTGTGCCCCAACCGAAGACGCTGATGTACCAGGTCGGGTATCCCTCGTATCCCTCGTCGATCACCGACCACACCTTCTGGACGAGCATGATCGTCAGGAAGATCGGTGCGACGACGCCGACGAGTCCCAGCCAGATCCTGCCGACCTTGAACGTCGACACCGCGTTCAGGTGGTTGCGCAACATGTCGCCGCGCCGCAGCACCCAGATCAGGATGATCGTCATCAGGATGGCCGAGGAGACCACGCCGACGTTGTTGGCGAACATGTCGACGGTGTCGAGGGCGATGAGACCCGAGGTGGTGGAGAACAGCCCGATCGAGATGAGCCCGCACACCACCGACACACCGACCGCCGCCTTGGTGCGCGAGAGACCCCACTTCTCCTGGATGCCCGCGGAGACACCGATCATCAGCGAGATCAGCGACGTGAAGCCGGCGATCACCAGCGAGCCGAAGAACAGCGCGCCGAAGAACGCCGCGCCGGGCATCTCGGAGATGACGGCCGGGAACGTCACGAACGACAGGATCGGGCCGGTGAGCCCTTCCAGATCGGACACCGCGACCTGCTGCTGGTAGGCGAGGAATCCGAGCGCAGAGAACACTCCGATGCCGGCCAGGATCTCGAAGGATGAGTTGGCGAACGCGACGACGAGCCCGGAGCTCGTCATGTTCGCCTTCCGCCGCTGAAACGATGCGTAGGCGATCATGATGCCGAATGCGATCGACAACGAGAAGAAGATCTGGCTGTACGCCGCGATCCACACGTCGAGGTCTTTCAGCGCCTCCCAGTGCGGGGTGAACAGTGCGTTGAGGCCATCGACGGCACCGGGCAGCGTGACCGCGCGGATCACCAGTCCGGCGAACCCGACGAACAGCAGCGGGATGAAGACGATGTTGACCTTCTCGATGCCGTTCGCGACACCGAGCAGCAGCACCGCGAGAACCGCGAGCCACACCACGATCAGCGGGAGCGCGACTCCGCCGACGATCGTCGTGGAGACCCCCGGATCACCGACCTTCAGGTACTCGCCGGTGAAGAAGGCGGCCGGATCATCGCCCCAGCTCTGGTTGAACGAGAAGAAGAAGTAGCTGAGCGCCCAGGCGATGACCGCCGCGTAGTAGACGCTGATGACGAACAGCAGGCCGGTCTGGAACCAACCGAGCGCCTCGACCGGTTTCTTGATCCGCCGGAACGACAGCGGCGCCGTCCCGCGGAAGCGATGGCCGACCGCATAGTCGAGGAACAGCACCGGGATTCCCGCGGTCAGCAGCGCGACGAGGTACGGGATGAGAAAGGCCCCTCCGCCGCTCTCGTAGGCGACGCCCGGGAAGCGCCAGATGTTGCCGAGCCCCACCGCGGAACCGATCGCGGCGAAGATGAATCCGGAGTTCCGAGTGAAGGTCTCCCGGTTTCCTCCAGCGGCTTTCGCAGACGTCACTGCTACCTCCTCATCGAACGCTGAGTCCGCGGGACACGGGTGCCCCGGGGACTGTCAGGTGCTGACGCTATCGCACTCATCCCCTCGCCCGCGGAGGTTGTGGTCGGCCTGTCGAAACGCCCACGGGCGGACACCGTGTCATTCGGACAGACGACGACAGGGACCCCGCGTGTGACCGCGGAGTCCCCGTCGATTCAGCTCACTCAGGCGAGCGAACGGAAGCCGCTCGCGATGGAGGAGTCGGTGTCGGACATGGTGCGGCTGGCGTTGGTGACGCCGTTCTGCAGCGCCATGAGACGCTCGCGCGACTGTGCGAAGGCACGGTCGAAGTTCGCCTGGGCCTCGAGGTAGGCGGCCTTCGCCTGCGCCGAGTTCCAGTTGCCGTCGAGCGCGGCGACCCGGTTCTTCAGCTGCGTGTTCTGGTCGTCGAGCTGCTGGAAGGCGCGGCCGAGCCCACTGCTCAGGTCGCCCAGGGCCGCGAAGTCGTAATTGATGGTCATGAGAGTGCCTTTCGAAAAGAGGGTGGGAAGGTCAGACGCCGAAGTGCCCGGCGGCAGCCGAGTCCTGGTCTTCGTAACCGGCGAAGCCGTTGGTCATCTGCGCCTTGATCTGATCGAGAAGCTGGTTGAGCGTGTTGGCTTCCTTGTTCCAGTCGGTGTGCGTGCCGTCGAAAGCCGCACCCGCCTTGCCCTGCCACGTCGGGGTGGTGTTCGCAGCGTGCTTCTGGATCACCCCGATCGTCTCCTTCATGTCCGCGACGATCCCGCCGACCGCCGCTGCGGTGGCCTGACCCTCCGCGACATCGACCTTCACTCCGGCGCCGCCTGCTCCCGGCAGATTCAGCATGAGTTCTCCTCCTGTGTAACGGCACCGTTTGGCGATGCCCCCGTTGGTATCCGTGACACAGATACCGCTGACAGTTGTCTCCCGCGGAGGTATGGACCGCGAGATCCCCCGACCCCGATCACGTCGACCACGTCCCGTCCGGGAGGGTCTCGATCAGCAGGCGCACGGCCTGCGCGATCCGATGACCCGAACCCGGCGAGAGGGTGGTCCACACCCGACCGTCCGGAGACTTGCTGGGACTCGACACGATCCGCCCCCGGGCGGTGTCGAAAACGGCCAGGGCCCCAGAAGATTGGGAGAATCGTCCGTCCTCGTTCGCAGAGGCGACGATCTCGGTGCGCACCCGGCAGGACGCGAATGCCGAGGAGATGACGACGGCATCGGACAGCGGCGCGCCGAGCGTGTACAACGCGTCGGTGATCTCGGTGGCCGATCCGCTGCGTCCGAGACCGTCGACCAGGTCGTCGGTGGGAACCGAGAACGACGTGAACTCGCACGCGGTGGCGTCGTCGAACCGGGAACGCAGGAGGTCGGCCACGGCATCGAGGTCGGCGACCTCGACGACGGCCAGGTCGAGCCGTTCGCCGGAACGTTCGGCCAGAACATGCTCATAACCCCTGCGTGCCAGGCACATTCGGCGAACACCGGTATCGGTGAAGGAACGGATCTCGATCTCACGTTGCGGCCGGGAGAGGACGCGGAGAACCGTGGCCAGCCACGGGACGGGCTCGTCGTGGTCCACCAGGCCGAGGGCGGCGATGGCCGCATCGCTCTCGCGGTCGGCCACATGCTGCGCGGACTCGTCCTCAGCACCGACGGGCATGTCGAGCACCACCGGCCAGGTCTGCACGCCGAAGCGATCCCCGAGGCGAAGGAGCACAGCCGCGTCGAGCGCGACGGCGTCGTCGTGAGTCGTCGGCATCATGCGCGGTCCCCGTGATCACCGAGGAACAATGTCTCCGCCAGATACCGCGGATCAACATTCGAAGACTCGGAGACCGGCGCCGAGACATAGTGGGCTGCAGGATGATCGGAGGTTTCGACGTCGGCCCAGGTGAGCGGGGCGTCAAGGCCGTCCGACGCACGTGCGAGGCCATCGCCGGGATCGGACGACTCGGAGTCGACGGAGACGCTGCGGATGGTGGCGCCACGATCGCCGGCGGCCGCCGTTCCGGGCGCCATCGGTGGCGGCACACCGGCCCCTGGCGTGGTCGCCGTACTCGCGGATGCCGCAACGGGGGTCGCAGACGGGGGTCCAGCACTCGCCACGACCGTCGGCGCGTAGCGGAGCTTTTCCGCGGGCGGCGCGTACGAGCCGGACATCACACCCGTCATCGGCGCGCTCGGAGGCGTCATCGGTGGCGTGACCTCGGCTCGCGCCCCGGCCCGAGCTGCGGCGGCCTGCTCGGAAGCAAGCGCCTCGCCGGACACCAGGTCGGGAGCCCGGCGCGAAGACGGCCAGGGTTTGCCCACCGGTTCCGTCGCGTTCTCGTACGTCTGCATGACCCGGGCTGCGCGCATACGTTGCTGTGCGACAGCACGTTCGGCCTCCGCCGCGGCCCCGGCGATGATCGGCGCGACCGCGGTTGCGCTGGTGGCGATCTCGTGGAGCTTCGTCGCCACCTCGACCTCGGCGAGGTTGGGCATGTTCAGGCGCGCGACAGTGGTGGCCGCGGCCTGCGCCTCCGCACGGACGGCGTTCTCGGCGGCCTCGGTGGCGGTCTCGGCGAACCACGGCGCGAGCTTCGTCAGTTTCTCGAACGCTGCACTGGTGTGCGCGGATTGCCAGTGCACGCCCAGCCGTCCGAGTACCGCCGCGTATTCGATCCCGGCTTCGCCGATCTCGGTCGCGAGTGACGCCCACGCGGCCCCCGCTTCCACCAGGGGCGCGGGCCCCGGCTCGGCGCCGAGGTCGGCGGCCAGTTGTTCACTGGTACGTGAGTCCCAGTTGACGCCGGTGAAGCCGGCTCCGGTCGTGCTGGTCATGGTCCCTCCCCTCTGCTGGGCGACGAGTCTGATGCGATGTCCGAGTCGGGCTGCCGCAGCGGCGGCAGCGGTCAGTTGTGTCGGATCACAGCTGGAGCTTGAAGGCGGCGGCCGCCTCGGCCTCGCCTTCGAGGAAGCCGGAGGCCTGCGCCCGTAGCAGCGCGGCGATCTTGCGGAGCTCGAGAACGCCGCCGGCGGTGTCTTTTTCGAACTCCCGGGCGACCGTCGTAAAGCTGGCCGCGGTTGCGGTCGACACCTCGTCGCGCCCCTGGGCGTCGACGGTGAGCTTCGGCCCCGCACCGTTCAGCGCCAGCTCGAGCCGATCCGCGATCTTGTCGAGATCGACTGCAGCCGAGATCAACTCGGCCGGTTCGACGCGAAGTTGTGCGTTGCTCATGCTTCCTCGTTTCGTGTCAGACCGGGCACGCCCAGCCGTAGTTCGATGTCGGGACCCGAATCGGCCTCGGCCGCCTCTTCGTGGCCGATGACCGCCGGTGCGACCTCGGGGTCGTCACCGACCACCGCACGCCCGTTGTCCTCGGTCACGAGGTAGTCCGGCACGCTGTGCTGGCCTTCGGAGGCGCCCGCCCCGCGTGCACCGGCGCCGGCCGCACCCATCGGGGCGCCGCCCATCGGCATCGCCGCGGGCGTGGTCGAGACACGCGGGGCCGCCGACGATCCCAGGGAGGGTTCGCCGCCGCCGAAGCCGGTCGGCACCGTCGGCCGGGAGGCGCTCAGCGGCGTCATCATGCCGGCGATTCCGCCGCCGCCACCGCCGCCGCCTCCACCTCCGCCGCCGCCTCCGGCACCCTTGGCCTTGGTGAGCGGGCTCCCGGCGGGCGCGACGATCGCCGAATCCGGATTGACGCTGAGCATCTTGCTGATCGGCTGCATGAGCGTGGACGGCAGTTCGGTGGCCGTCGACACCGCCGGGGAGACCACGTCGAGGACCGAGCCGGCCAGGGCGAAGGGTGATTGCCCTGCACCCGCGGTCGGTGCGCCGGTGATCGCGACCGGCGCACCGTTGGCGGTCATGGCGGTCGTGGGGGCGAGCAGTTCGGCCCGGGTCACGGCGACCGCCGCGGTGGCCAGCTCGAGCCCGGCCCCGGCGACGACGGCGGCGGTACTGAGTCCGACCGCGATCGCCGGGCTCATGATGACCGGCACCAGAGCCGAGATCTTGGCGACCGTCGCCGCGACGATGCCCTGCACCACGGCCAGCCCCTTGGCGACGATGGCGGCAGCCATCTTGGTGTCGATCGAGATCCCGGACCCCTGCGCGGCCAGGGCAGTGCTGTTGGTTCCGGCCTCGGCGGTCTTGGTGGCCGCACCGACCGCACCCTGACCCGCCCACAGCTGATCGGCGAGCTTGAGTGCGCTCTGCCCCATCGTCATCGACGTCTCGAGCACCTTGGTGAGGCTGTCGAAGATGATTGTCGGGTCGAAGCCGGCGCCGCTCAGGTCACCACTGCCGAAACCACCGAGCAGATCGGTGATCGGCTTGATGAACATGTCGAGATCGGGCGGCTGCATCGGCGGCAGCCCGGGCATCGGCGGCAACGGCGGCAGTACCGGCAGCGGGGGAAGCCCAAGGCCCCCGAGCACATCCGCGACCGTGCGATCGAGAATCGGTCCCAGCGGACTGGCATCGATCATCTCCTGCACGGTCATGTGACTGAGCGCAGGTACATCCGGGACGCCGGGCAACGGGCCCCGCAACGGAGGGAACGGGGTCACAGCACCGAACGGATCGCCGCAGCGGTCGCGGCATCGGTGCCTTCGTACTCGGCGAGACCCGCGACGGTGGAGGCGGCGGTCGCGGCGTGTACCGCGGCGAGCTGCCCGACCGACATCAGATGGTTGGCCTGCGCGAAGATGAACGACGCGAGGAACTCCTGCCCGATGAGGCCGAAGACCGGGACCATTGCGGCCGTGTTGGCGGCGGCGTCGATCGACCCGGCCGTCCCGATTGCGGAAGCCATCGCCGCATTCGTCGCCGCGAAGCCTTCGAGCGCCTCGGATGTCACTTTCACATTCGTCATCGCAACCCCCTTGTGAGTGCAAGTCCTGTCGATCGACCGTCTGTCGGCCGGTTCACGTCATTCACCCGCCGGACGCGCGCCGAGCATGTCGCCGAATGATTCGTTGAAATCCTCGGTCACCGATGCCACCCGCGCGTAGACCCGTTGTGCGGCAAGAGCCGACGTCGCCACGATCTGCTCACCGAGCCGGGTGGCGCCCAGTTCGTTCGCGCCGTGTGCGAGTCGGAGGTCGACCAGGGCGCCCTTGGCGTCCACCTCGACCGTCACCAGGCCGTCGGCCGAGGTCACCGTCACCGCGATCGCCTCGAGGTTCTCCTGGAAGGACCGCAGGCCGTCCAGCTGACGGGCGGCACGTGCCTCGAGTTCGTCCATCGCCCAACTCATCGGCGCAACCACGACGTCATGGCGTCGGCTTCCTCGTCGTCACGTTCTTCGGCCGCGGCCAGGTCCTCGGGCTGCGGCAGCTTCATCTCGTTGACGAGATCGCGATCCACCCCGGCCGCGAGCAGGTTCTCGCGCAACCGGATTCCGGCCGACATCGCGGACTGCTTGCAGAGGCGCAGGATCTCGGCGGCCAACAGTTCCGGATGCTTGTCGAGTTCGGTGGAGGCGATGCGCACGGCCACCGGCAGGCCTTGGGCCGTGGTCCGGACGGCGATACCGCCCGAACGCGAACGCGCTTGCGAGAACTGGTGGACGACGGCCCACGGATCGTCGCCGGCGCGCGCATCGTCGGAATGCGCTGCCGCCCCTTCGGTGTAGCTCATAGAAGCCGAACCCCCCTTCACGCCGATTTAGACGCAGACGGGGTTCCTCCCGGTTCCATCGAATTCCCGTTCGATGAAACCGCCTCCCCCAGATGCCGGTTCACCGGGTCGTCGACCAGCCACGACCACGGTGCCGCCCCGCCTCGCACCTGGGGTTCAAGTGCCTGATCCTGCCACAACTCGATCAACGCCACCACACGCCGAATTCGGTATGTAGAAGCGAGAGTGTGAGATGAACTGTGGATCTCGTCCGAAATCCTCTCATACCCTTGGGTAGACTCTCGTCGACGCTGCCGGAGTCGGTCAGAGTGCAAGCAGATCGCACCGAGGATCGATGCCTCATCGATCCTCGCATGCTGCCGGTGATCATGCTCGCGCACAGATCACGGCTCGCCAGGTCGGCCCGGCCGCAAGACCAGAGGATTCCCCGATGACGTACGAGAACTCGACGACGCCCGACGGCGCCGATGCGCCGGCACCGCCCCCGTGGCTGCAGTTCGCGCCGCCTCCGCAGGAGCCGACACCGGCTCCGCAGCCACCGTCGGCGTCTCGGACTCCCGCGAACGACGACCGGGAGACGGATTTCCCGCCGGCCCCCGGCATCGCGCCGCCGAATCCCGTTCCGGCGCCGCGCCCCGATGCACCGCGCCCACCGGAGGAAGCAACCGCCGGTGCCCACACGCCGCCGGCCCCGGAACCCGCCCGTTTCCCCGACACGCCTCGAGGACGGGACTTCCACACGCCGCCCGCCGGCCCGCCGTTCGGGCCGGGACCCATGCCCACGTTCGACCACACACCCCCGCCGGCGACTCACCAGCCGCCACCGTTCCCGCAGACCGGGGCTCCCGGCCCCGCACATCCCGCCGGTCCGCCGGTCGGGAACGGACAGGTGCCGCCGGGGCAGTTCGGTCCGGGCGCCGGACCCGCACCCGCGTATGCGGCCCAGCAGGCGCCCGCAGGTTACGGTCCGCCACTGGGTGGTCCGTCGCTGGACGAGGTCGCACTGATCCGCAAGGCCCGACGCGCACCGAGTCGCGGCTGGCGGCGCGCCGTGCACACCATGTCGGCCGGTGCCATCAATCCCGGTGAGTCGCAGGGCGACATCGCCTACCAGCAGCTGCTCGAACGGGTGAACCGACCCGTGCGCGGCGACTACCGCATCGCGGTGCTGTCGCTGAAGGGCGGCGTCGGAAAGACCACGACCACCGTCGGTCTCGGCTCGACCTTCGCCTCCCTGCGCGGGGACCGGGTGATCGCCGTCGACGCCAACCCCGACCTCGGCACGCTCGGGCAACGTATCCCGCAGCAGACGCGTTCGACGGTCCGCGACCTGCTCGCCGATCAGAACGTGTACCGCTACTCCGATGTCCGGGCCCACACGTCGCAGGCCCCGAGCCGACTGGAAGTACTTGCCTCCGAACGCGATCCGGCGATGGCCGAGGCGTTCAACGAGGACGAGTACCGCGGGGTCGTCACCATCCTGCAGCGGTTCTACAACATCATCATCACCGACTGCGGCACCGGTCTGAGCCACTCGGCGATGAACGGTGTCCTCGACCTCGCGAACACGATCATCCTTGTCAGCTCACCGGCGCTCGACGGCGCACGCAGTGCCGGCGCCACCCTGGACTGGCTCGAGGCCCACGGCTTCGGTCACCTCGTGTCGCGGGCCGTCGTCGTGCTGAGTTCGTCGCGTCCGGGGTCGTCGACCATCGACACCGACCAGCTCGGTCAGCACTTCCTCACCAGGTGCCGTGCGGTCCACAAGATCCCGTTCGACGACCATCTCGCCGAGGGCGCCGACGTCGACCTCGAACTGATGTCGAAGGCCGCCAAGCGGTCGTTCGTCGAACTCGCGGCCACCATCGCCGACGACTTCTCGGGCACCACGCTGCCGCGGGAAGAGCCGTACCTCGGGTAGACCGCCGGATCAGCGCTCCTCCGGCGGCGCCTCATCCTCGGGCGGGGTCACGTCCATTGCGGCGACGACGCCCTGCCGGCGTCTCGTCGCCCGCCAGCGTCGCGCGGCGTGGACGGACATCGGCACCACCACCGTGAGTACCGACGCGATGATCAGGATCTCGATGTTGTCGCGGATGATCGGCACGTTGCCGAGCAGGTACCCGGCCACGATGATCCCGCCCGCCCACGCGAAGCTGCCCAGGACGCTGAAGAACGTGAACGCGCGGTAAGGCATCCCGCTGAAGCCCGCGGTGAGGGGCACCAGCGTGCGGACGATGCCGATGAACCGGCCGAAGAACACCGTCAACGGCCCGAATCGGTCGAAGAAGGCGTTGGTTCGCGTCACGTACTGCGGCCCGATGCGCTGCATCATCCGACCCTCGACGACGCTGCGTCCCAGGCGGCGACCGATGAAGTAACCGCACTGGTCCCCGGCGATCGCCGCGAGCGCCACCAGGGGGACCACCAGCCAGACCGGCGCGAACGGGTCCGGCTGCGCGGCGAACACACCCGCGGTGAACAGGAGCGAGTCCCCGGGAAAGATCACACCGAACAGCAACCCGGTCTCGACGAAGACGAGGACGCACAGACCGATCAGGCCACCGGTGGCCACGAAGGACTCGACGTCGAACGGATTCATCAGGGCCCACAGTAAACGGTTCGCGCAGGTGAGAGCGGTGATCCGACCGAACGACCCCGCGGGCCGCGGTGGCGTCGCCGGGGACGGCCGGTCGGGTCATCCGTCCCACCCGACCGCCGACGCGCGAACTCCACGCAGGTGGGGTTTACTCGACCGTAAGCAGCGCACCTCGAGCAAGAAGGGGGAACCACAATGCCGTCGAGGACCCCCGGTCCGTCGAAGCCACCGGCTCCGGCCCTGCGTCCTGTTTCGGACACCGACGTTCGCATCGAGTATCACACGATCCACGGTTACCGCCGCGCCTACCGGATCGCCGGCAGCGGTCCGGCGCTCCTGCTCATCCACGGGATCGGCGACAATTCGTCGACGTGGGACGAGGTCATCCCGATCCTGGCGCAGCACTACACGGTCATCGCGCCGGACCTCCTCGGCCACGGCCGCTCCGACAAGCCGCGCGCCGACTACTCCGTCCCCGCGTTCGCCAACGGGATGCGCGATCTGCTGGTCGTCCTGGGCCACACCAAGGTCACCGTCGTCGGTCACTCCCTCGGCGGCGGCGTGGCCATGCAGTTCTGCTACCAGTTCCCGCGATTCGTCGAGCGTCTCGTCCTCGTCGCGGCCGGCGGGGTGACGCGGGAGGTCAATCCGGCCCTGCGCCTCATCTCGCTGCCCGTGGTGCACCAGGCCCTGTCCGCGCTGCGGATTCCGGGCGTCGTGCCGGGACTGCGAGTCGCGGCCAAGGCCGTCGCGGCCGCCCCGGTGCTCCCGTTCGCACCGGTGACCGCCACACCCAAGCGCCTTCTCGCCGACCATGAGGACCTCATGCGCGTCCTCGGCGATCTCGCCGACCCAACCGCCTACGCGGCGTTCCTGCGAACCCTGCGGGCCGTCGTCGACTGGCGCGGACAGTCGGTCACCATGCTCGACCGCTGTTACCTCACCGAACGACTCCCGGTCCTGCTGATCTGGGGCGACGAGGACATCGTCATCCCCTATCACCACGCCGAACTCGCCCACTCCGCGATCCCCCACTCGGAACTCGAAACATTCGAAGGCGCAGGACATTTCCCGTTCCGCGACGACCCGGAACGGTTCTGCCGGGTGGTCATCGACTTCCTGTCGCGGCACGACCCCATCGTGTTCGATCCGCTGAACTGGCGGCATCTGCTGTCCGAGGGCGCGCATCCGCAGGACTTCATCGACGACGAGGACACACTCGAGATCGTCATGGAGGCCTTCGAGGACGAGCGCAACGCGACCTGAGTCCGCGCACCGCCGTTCTCCGTCACAGGTCTGTGCAACCATGAGTCCATGACCCACCCGGGCGACGGGCCGGACGGTACGACGCCGTTCGGCCACCAACCTTCCGAGTACGACTCGAGCCCCGGTTTCGCCGTGCCCGGGTACGGTGCGCCACAAGCGAATCCGGCACCGTATCAGTACGGCGGCGCACCGGTCCCCGAGCAGCCGCTCGTCGTCATCGGCGACATCACGTGCACCCAGAGCTTCGTCATCACGCCGTCGGGTACCTGCCCCATCGCCGGTACGCAGTGGGTCGTCACCGACATGTCCGTGTCGACCGAACGGATGTCACAGACGGGGCTGGTACTGGCCATCGTGGGCTTCTTCATGGTGTGCTTTCTCAGCCTGCTGTTCCTGCTGATGAAGGAACGCAGTACCACCGGATACATCCAGGTGACCGTGCGCGGCGCGGGCGGCTTCCTGCACGTCACCAACATCCCGGCGTATTCGCCGGTCACCATGGGTGACGTCTCGGGTCGCGTCAACTACGCCCGCACCCTTGCCGCGATGGCCTGACCGCACGACCCGACACGACCACACCGACCCGACGACACCACGCAGGACCCACCGAGGAGGACCGACCGATGACCAGCCCGGAGAACCCCGGCGACAAGCCGTACGACCCGTTCGTGAAACAACCCCCGCCCGCGGACACCTCCCAGCCGGGCACCCCCACCTACGGCACCGACCCGAACGCGGGGTACGCGCCGCCGCCGTCCGGGACACCCGACAATGCCTCACAGGGATACGGGACACCGCAGGGATACGAGGCCCAGCAGCAATACGGCACCCCGCCGCAGTACGGGGGCGGGCAGCAGTACGGGGGCGGGCAACAGTACGGCGCACCCCAGTACGACGCCCCGCAGTACGGTGCACCCCCATACGGTGCACCGGCCGGCTACGGCTATCCCGGAGCACCGGATCCGAGCGCGCCGTACGGCCGCGACCCCGCGACCGGCGAACCGTTGTCGGACAAGTCGAAGCTCGTGGCGGGTCTGCTGCAGATCTTCCTGGGCACGCTCGGTGTCGGCCGTTTCTACATCGGCGACAACACCATCGGCGGCATCCAGCTCGGCCTGACGATCATCGGCTACATCACCGCGATCTTCCTGATCGGATTCGTGCTGATCTTCGGTGTGGCGATCTGGGCCCTCGTCGACGGCATCATGATGCTGACCGGAAGTGTCCGGGACAAGAACGGCCTCAAGCTCGGTAACTAGCCTCCGCAGCAACCGGTGGCTCCGCGCACGTCGCGGGTCACCGTGTTGCGGGCGGCGAGTTCGTCGTCGGCGGGATAGTCCACGCCGACCAGGCACAGTCCCCTGGCCTCGGCCACCGGCACCTGCGAACTGCGCGCCTTCTCCGCGAGCAACGCACTGCACCAGTCGACGCTCCGCCGGCCGTCCCCGACGCTGGCGACGGCACCCACCAGCGACCGCACCATAGACCAGCAGAACGCATCCGCGCTGACCTCACCGACGAGCACGCCGTCCGCGTCACGCGTCCACGAGAAGCGCTGCAGGTCCCGGATCGTCGTCGCACCCTCCCGCCGCCGACAGAAGGCGGCGAAGTCGTTCAGCCCCAAGAGTTCCGTCGACGCGGCGTTCATCGCGTCGACGTCGAGCGGGCGGCGCCAGGTCGCAGTCGTCCGCGCGACCACGGGTTCCGGCCCCCACCGCGAGTCGTCGAGCCGATAGCGGTAGTGGCGCCGTAGCGCGGAGAAACGCGCATCGAACGCGTCCGGGACCACCCGGACCTCTTTCACCCGGATGTCATCCGGGCACATCTTCGCCAGTCGACCGATGAGGGTCGACGGGTCGCCGCCGATCGACCGGGTCTCCAGCGCCGAGGCCGGGATGACGGCATGAGCGACCTGCCCCGTCGCATGCACACCGGCGTCGGTCCGCCCGGCCACCGTCAACCGGACCGGCACCCGCAGGATCGTCGACAACCTGGTCTCGAGTTCCTCGCATACACTGCGCTGCCCGATCTGCCGTGCCCACCCGGCGAAATCGGTGCCGTCGTAGCCGAGGTCGAAGCGCAGACGACAGAACCCGCCGGCACCGGAATCCGGGCCGACGGGTTCGGTCAGCAGTTCTCGACTCAGTCGACTACTTCTTGTCGTCGTCTGCGTCGGTGGTCGCCTCTTCCGCCTCGACGGCGGTGGCAGCGGTCGACTCGTCGTCGACGGCCTCGGCGACAGCGTCGGCGTTGGCGACCTCGGCGTCGGTGGCGTCGGCCTCGACGGCCTCCACCACGTTCTCCTCGGCCTTCTTGGACGCGGCGACACGGGTCGCGCGCGACGCCTCGCTCGACGCGGTGGTCTCGCGAACCAGCTCGATCACGGCCATGGGGGCGTTGTCACCCTTGCGCGGCAGCGTCTTGATGATGCGGGTGTATCCACCGTTGCGATCGGCGAAGAACGGGCCGATCTCGTCGAACAGCGTGTGCACGACGTCCTTGTTGCGGATGTCCTTCAGCACCTCACGGCGGTTGGCCAGCTTGCCGGCCTTGGCGTGGGTGATGATCTTCTCCGCGTACGGGCGCAGGCGCTTGGCCTTGGCCTCGGTGGTGGTGATGCGGCCGTGCTCGAAGAGCGAGGTGGCGAGGTTCGCCAGCATCGCTTTCTGGTGGCTGGCCGACCCGCCGAGGCGGCGTCCCTTGGTGGGCTTGGGCATTGTCTTCTCCTAGGAGGACTCCCGATCACTCGAGCGGGAAGTCAGGGTTTGGGCGAGCGTGACAGCCGCCGCCGGAGGCGACTAGAGCTGTTCGGTTTCGGCGAAATCCTCACCGGAATCGGCGTCGAACGACGCGTCTTCCGACCACGTACCGGTGGCGGGGTCGTATCCGGCGACCTGCGACGGATCGAAGCTGGCCGGGCTGTCCTTGAGGGACAGGCCGAGTGCGTGCAGCTTGACCTTGACCTCGTCGATCGACTTCTGGCCGAAGTTGCGGATGTCGAGCAGATCCGACTCGGTCCGGGCAACCAGCTCGCCGACGGTGTGAACACCCTCGCGCTTGAGGCAGTTGTACGAACGGACGGTCAGCTCGAGATCCTCGATCGGCAGGCTGAACGACGCGATGTGGTCGGCCTCCGCCGGAGACGGTCCGATCTCGATGCCCTCGGCCTCGACGTTGAGCTCCCGGGCGAGCCCGAAGAGCTCCACCAGGGTCTTGCCCGCCGACGCCAGCGCGTCACGCGCGCTGATCGAGTTCTTGGTCTCCACGTCGAGCACGAGCCGATCGAAGTCGGTGCGCTGCTCGACACGGGTGGCCTCGACCTTGTAGGTCACCTTGAGCACCGGCGAGTAGATCGAGTCGACCGGGATACGGCCGATCTCGGCACCCGACGCCTTGTTCTGCACGGCCGGCACGTAGCCGCGGCCCCGCTCGACGACGAGCTCGATCTCGAGCTTGCCCTTGTCGTTCAGGGTTGCGATGTGCAGATCGGGGTTGTGCACGGTGACACCGGCCGGGGGCACGATGTCGGCGCCGGTGACGGTGCCCGGACCCTGCTTGCGCACGTACATGGTGACCGGCTCGTCCTCGTCCGAGGAGACCACGAGGCCCTTGAGGTTCAGGATGATGTCGGTGACGTCTTCCTTGACCCCGGGGACGGTGGTGAACTCGTGGAGCACTCCGTCGATGCGGATGCTGGTGATGGCAGCACCCGGAATCGAACTGAGCAGGGTACGACGCAGCGAGTTACCGAGGGTGTAACCGAAGCCCGGCTCGAGCGGTTCGATGACGAACTTCGACCGGTTCTCGGCGATGACTTCCTCGGTGAGGGTGGGTCGCTGTGAGATGAGCATTTCGTTTTCTCCTTTGGCCGCCCGCTATATGACGACCTCGAAAGTGAACCGAACAGCAGGTAGCTGTCGGGCTGGTCTTGCTCGAGCGTCTACTTGGAGTAGAACTCGACGATGAGCTGTTCGGTCAGCGGGACCTCGATCTGAGCGCGCTCGGGCACGGAGTGCACGAGGATACGCAGGGTCGAGGGCACGACCTGGAGCCAACCCGGGACCGGACGATCGCCGACGAGCTCCTTGGCGATCTGGAACGGGACGGTCTGCAGCGACTTCGGACGGACGTCGATGATGTCGTACTGGCTGACGCGGTAGCTGGGGACGTCGACCTTCACACCGTTGACGGTGAAGTGGCCGTGGCTGACCAACTGGCGGGCCTGACGACGGGTCCGTGCGATGCCCGAGCGGTACACGACGTTGTCGAGACGGGTCTCGAGGAGCTTCAGCAGTTCGTCACCGGTCTTGCCGTTGCGACGATTGGCTTCCTCGAAGTAGCGACGGAACTGCTTCTCCATCACTCCGTAGGTGAAGCGCGCCTTCTGCTTCTCCTGCAGCTGGAGCAGGTACTCGCTCTCCTTGATCCGCGAGCGGCCGTGCTGGCCGGGCGGGTAGGGGCGACGCTCGAATGCGGCGTCTCCACCGATCAGATCGACGCGAAGACGACGAGACTTCTTTGTTGCGGGGCCGGTATAACGAGCCATGTTTCTCTGTTCCTCCCTTTCCCGCTAGACCCGACGCCGCTTGGGCGGACGGCAACCGTTGTGCGGCTGCGGGGTGACATCGGAAATGGTGCCGACCTCGAGGCCGGCTGCCTGCAGGGAGCGGATCGCGGTCTCGCGACCCGAACCCGGTCCCTTGACGAATACGTCGACCTTCTTGACGCCGTGCTCCTGGGCCTTGCGCGCAGCGTTCTCGGCCGCGAGCTGAGCCGCGAACGGGGTGCTCTTGCGCGAGCCCTTGAAACCGACGTGGCCCGACGACGCCCAGCTGATGATGTTTCCGCTGGGATCGCTGATCGACACGATGGTGTTGTTGAACGTCGACTTGATGTGCGCGTGGCCGTGCGGGACGTTCTTCTTATCGCGACGGCGGGTGCCCTTCTTGGGGCCTGCGCTACGTGACTTCGGAGGCATTACTTCTTCTTCCCGGCGATGGTCTTCTTCGGGCCCTTACGAGTGCGGGCATTGGTCTTGGTGCGCTGTCCGCGGACGGGCAGGCCACGACGGTGGCGCAGACCCTGGTAGCAGCCGATCTCGATCTTGCGTCGGATATCGGCCTGCACCTCGCGACGCAGGTCACCCTCGACCTTCACCGAGGCTTCGATGTACTCACGCAGCTTCGAGACGTCTGCGTCGGTGAGATCCTTCGCCCGGAGGTCGGGGCTGAGGCCCGTTCCCGCGAGGATCTCCTTGGAGGTGGTGCGTCCAACTCCGTAGATGTAGGTCAGTGCAATCTCCAGCCGCTTTTCGCGGGGGAGATCCACACCAGCAACACGTGCCATGTGGCGGATTTCCTTTTCGATTTCCAGAGGTCTTCTCCCAGTCCGTCCCGCGAGCTGGTGCCGAACCGTGTGTCCGGCCTCGTGGGCTCCGGCCTCTGATCCGGAGGTAGGCGGTGACGCGTCTGTCGCCGCTGGTGCTGAGAGGTCTTCTGATCTTCAGTTGTCTGTATTCAGTTGTTCTGACTCAAGCGACCCGGAGGGTGCGCGTGATCAGCCCTGACGCTGCTTGTGACGCAGGTTCTCGCAGATCACCATGACCCGACCGTTGCGGCGGATCACCTTGCACTTCTCGCAGATCGGCTTGACGCTCGGCTGAACCTTCACGTCAATCTCTCCTGCTCGGCTCGCCCGCGCGCACGCCTGAACACGGCCGTACACGTGGGTGTCGGTCTCCTCCCAGACGGATGTCCGGGAAGTCTTCTCCCGGCGAGGCCGGGAAAGTCTTATTTGTAGCGGTACACGATTCGCCCACGAGCAAGGTCGTAGGGCGAGAGTTCCACGACGACCCGGTCCTCGGGCAGGATGCGGATGTAGTGCTGCCGCATCTTGCCGCTGATGTGGGCGAGAACCTTATGACCGTTCTCCAGCTCAATGCGAAACATCGCATTGGGCAGGGGTTCGATCACTCGACCCTCGACCTCGATGGCCCCGTCTTTCTTCGCCATTTCCTCCGCGATCCTGGCCGTTTCCGCGACACCCGGGTGGTGCTGCGTCGTTGGCCCGGTTGAATCAGTGTTTGTCCGTTAAGGTGTGGTCACCGCTCGGCGAGGACCAACACCCGGTGCGAGCGCTCCGATCCGCGTGGGGACACGCGGATGCGGGCACGCGAGACGCACCGACGATCTATGTTACGCGAACTGCGGGAACAGTCCAAATGCGTGCCGGTCGGCCACCGCATTCCGCCCGACTCGCACATCAGACGGACGTTTCCGGCACGGTCGTACTGGCAGACTGTTGCGCATGCTGGCATTTCTGGTCCGCACCGTGTGCACCGCGGTGGCGTTGTGGGTGGCGACTCTGATCGTCCCGGGAATCGAGTTCGTAGGCGGGTCGACGACTGCAGAGAAGGTCGGGATCGCGCTGGTCGTGGCGGTCATCTTCGGCGTCCTCAATGCGTTCGTGAAGCCGATCGTGCAGATCATCTCGATCCCCTTCTACATCTTGACGCTGGGGCTCATCCACATCGTGATCAATGCGCTGATGCTCGAGATCACCGCCTGGATCACCCGGAACACCACGCACTGGGGTCTCGAGGTCGACGACTTCTTCTGGTCGGCGATCTTCGGCGCGATCGTCGTGTCGGTCGTCGGCTGGCTGCTCGGGCTGCTGATGCGGGACCCGGTGGACCGATGAGCACGGTGACGAGGACCCTGAAGGGCCTCCGGCGCATCGGGGTCGTGGCCGTCGTCCCGGCGCTGGCCCTCACGCTCGCGGCGTGCGGCAGCGACGGCGCCGTCGACCAACAGCGGTCGGTCACCGTCGTCGGCACCGGACAGGTCAGCGGCGCGCCGGACACCCTTCGCGCCGACATCGGCGTCGAGGCGACCGCGGGCGACGTGACGACCGCACTGAACGAGACGAGCGAGAAGGTGCGCGCGGTGACCGATTCCGTCGTCGACGCAGGCGTGGAACGCAAGGACGTCGCCACCCAGCAGGTGTCGGTGACCCCGCAGTACTCCAGTCCCGCCCCCGGTGGCAGCAGTCAGATCAGCGGCTACATGGCGACCAACTCCATCCGCGTCACGATCCGCGACATCTCCAAAGCCTCCACGGTCCTGAGCGCAGCCGCCACCGCGGGCGGCGACAACACCCGGATCAGCAACGTCTCCTTCACCATCGACGACGACTCGCAGCTCCTCAAGGAGGCCCGGGAAGCGGCGTTCGACGACGCCCGCGGCCGCGCCGAGCAGTACGCCTCGCTTGCCGACGACTCACTCGGCAAGGTGCTGACCATCAAGGAGACGACCAGCGGTCAGGAACAGCCCGCCTCTCCCGGCACCTTCGAGCGCGACGTCGCCGCGTCGCCCGTGCCCATCGAGCCCGGCGAGCAGGAGCTGACCTTCACGGTCACGGTGACCTTCGGGCTCAACTGAGCGCTGAGAAGCGCCCCTCAGAGGCACCCTCGGCAGCGCCGCCGGCGGCACAGTGTCGTCGGACGGTCTGTGGAGGGCGTACTTCGGGGATGGTTTTCAGGGTCCGCCCCTGGGTACCCGACCACGGTCGACCGAAGGAGATAGTCATGACGGGTTTCCGAGCACGCGCTCTCAGCACCACCGCCCTGGCGGCCGCCGCAGTGTTCGCAACACTGGCGGTCTCGGCACCGGCCGATGCCGCTCAGACCAAGTCGCTGATGATCGAGGGCGAACTCGAGATCGCAGACCTCGACCTCCTCGCGATCAAGGCCGTGGGCGCCACGAACGCGGAGGGTAAGACCACCGGCACCTACGAAGCCACGCTGCTGGCCGGCGACGACGACAATCCCCTGCCGTTCAAGGTCAAGGGACCGATCACCTGCATCCACACCGACGGCGACACCGCGTCCCTGGTCTATCCCATCAGCGCGACCGACCCGAATCTGATCCCCGCCCCGTTGCAGGACGCGCTCGCCGTGCAGATCACGGTGCGAAAGGGCGATCCGAGCAAGGTCGGGGTGAACGGTCCTGCACCAACCGGTTCGTTCAGCGGATGTAAGCCCGCGGCGACTCCTTACGAGTTCGACGGCGACATCGAGATCAAGTAGCCCCGTCGCCCACCTGCTCCGGTAAGGGACCATTCAGCCTGGCATCCTGGGTCGGTGCGAGCCGTCATCCAGCGAGTCAGTCAAGCTCGCGTGAGCGTCGACGGTGAGATCGTCGGCGAACTCGACATCCCGGCCGGCGGGTCCGGCATCGTCGCCCTCGTCGGCGCCACCCACGACGACACCCCCGACCACGCCGCGAGGCTCGCCGACAAGATCTGGCGCCTGCGGATCTTCAACGGCGACGACGGACCCGAGAAGGCGGCCGTCGACATCGACGCACCGATCCTGGTCATCAGCCAGTTCACGCTGTACGCCAACACCGCCAAGGGACGACGCCCGTCCTGGAACGCCGCGGCGCCGGGCCCGGCGGCCGAGCCGCTGGTCGACGCGGTCGCCGACGCCCTGCGCGCCGCCGGGGCAACCGTCGCCACCGGCCGGTTCGGAGCGAACATGCAGGTGAGCCTGGTCAACGACGGACCGGTCACCCTGATCCTCGACGTCTGACGACTAGGGTCGAACCGTGGGACGAATAACCGCACGACGCCGCGTCACCCGCATCCGACGCGATGCGGCCCCGACGCAGCGTGCCGACACCCTCGCCGTCGAGGAACCGTTGGAGATCCGCGTGGGCGGTCGGCAGCTGAGCGTCACCATGCGTACCCCCGGCCACGATTTCGAACTCGTGGCCGGATACCTCGTCTCCGAGGGTCTCATCATCGCCGGCAGCGACTACTCCACCGCGCGGTACTGCGCGGGTACCGACTCCACCGGCGCGAACACCTACAACGTCGTCGACGTCTCGCTGGCCGCCCACGTTCGGCCGCCCGCATCCGGCGTCGTCCGCCACAACACCATGACCAGTGCCTGTGGTGTCTGCGGGAAGGACAGCATCGAGTCCGTCCACACCGCGTCGGCCCACGACCCGGCGGCTGACACCTTGACCGTCGACGTCGACACGCTGCTGGGTCTCCCCGACCGTCTACGCGTCGAGCAGGACGTCTTCGACAAGACCGGCGGGCTCCACGCGGCGGCGCTCTTCGACGCCGACGGCGAACTGCTCGTCGTCCGTGAGGACGTGGGCCGGCACAACGCCGTCGACAAGGTCGTCGGCTGGGCGGTCCTCGCCGACCGACTCCCGTTGACCGGCACCGTCCTCCAGGTTTCCGGCCGGGCGAGCTTCGAACTGGTGCAGAAGGCCGCGATGGCGGGCATCCCGATGCTGAGCGCGGTGTCGGCGCCGTCCTCGCTCGCCGCCGATCTCGCCGACGAGCTCGGCATCACCCTGATCGGGTTCTCCCGCGGCGAGTCGATGGTGGTCTATACGCGGCCGGATCGGGTCGTCGCCGTCGACGAACACGCCGGGATCGTCACGAGTTGAGGTCGTGGCGCAGCGGATCGTCGAGTGCGGCACCGGTGACCGGGTCGAACCAGTAGGTCTCGGAGGGCTCCGGCACCAGACCGACCACGTCACCGACATCGATCGTGCGTCGATGGTCGACGCGAACGACGATACGGCTGTTCCGCAGCGGGACATCGGCACTGCAGTAGACGAACTGTTCGGCGCCGAGTTCCTCGACCAGATCAACCGTCCCGCGCAGCGCCCCGTCGTGCGAGACCGTCGAGACCGTCCACGATTCGGCGCGGAGTCCGACGACCACCTCCGCGGAGTTCGCAGCGGCGAGGACGGAGTCGGGCACCGGTAGGTGTGCCGCGCCCAGACGCACGACACCGTCGTCGATGCGGCCGTTGATCAGACACATCTGCGGCGACCCCATGAACGATGCGACGAACAGATTCGACGGCCTGGAGTAGATCTCCCGCGGAGTGCCCACCTGCTGCAACACACCATGGTCGAGGACGGCCACCCGGTGTCCCATGGTCATCGCCTCGATCTGGTCGTGTGTCACGTACAGCGTCGTGACACCCAGTTCCCGCTGCATCGCGGCGATCTGCGCGCGGGTGCTGACCCGCAGCTTCGCGTCGAGGTTGGACAACGGCTCGTCCATGCAGAAGACCTTGGGACGCCGGACGATCGCACGTCCCATCGCCACCCGCTGCCGTTGTCCCCCCGACAGTTTGGCGGGCTTCCGGTCGAGAAGATGTGCGATGTCGAGCATTTCGGCGACTTCGGCCACAAGCTTGCCGGTGTCGGGCTTGCTCATACCGGCGTTGCGGAGGGCAAAGCCCATGTTGTCGGCGACCGTCATGTTCGGGTACAGCGCATAGTTCTGGAACACCATTGCGACGTCGCGCGCCTTGGGGGCCATCCCGACGACGTCGACGCCGTCGATCAGGATGGCCCCCGATTCGACCGACTCCAGGCCCGCGACCATCCGGAGGCTGGTCGACTTACCGCAACCCGACGGGCCGACGAGCACCATGAACTCGCCGTCGGCGACGTCGAGATCGAGCGAATCCACCGCGGGTGGTAGGTCGTCGGCGAACCGCCGGGTCGCCGCGTCGAAGGTCACTGAAGCCATGAAATTATCGAATCCTGCCCTGTGTCTTGCTGTCCGAGATGGTTACGGGGTGCGTGATCAGTTCGGCAGCTTGGACTTGATCTGTCCGTCGTAGATCCGCTGCAGCTGCTGCTGCACATCGCCGAGGGTCTTGGTGACATCGGCGTTGCGCAGACCGATCTGCTCGTAGCCGGTGCCGATCACCTTGTCGGCGCCGGGCAGGAACACCCGGGCGTAATCCTGCGATTTGGTGTTCGGCAGCTGCTCGATGGCGGTCTTGAAGTTCGGGTTCTCGGCCAGGAACTTCTTCATCGACGGGTCGTCGGCCGCCCCGGTCCGCACCGGCATGTAACCGACGTTCTGCGAGAAGTACGCGGTGTTGGCGGTGTTGGTGAAGAAGTCGATGAACCTGAGCGCGTTCACCTTCCGCTCATCGGAGATCTTCGCCGGGATGGCGAGGCCGGCGCCGCCGGTCGGGCAGCCCTTTGTTCCGTCCGGCGCAGGCAGGAAGGCCGTGCCGAAGCTGAACTTGGCATCCTTGGTGACACCGGAGAGGTCACCGGTCGACGCGATGGTGGACGCGATGATCCCGGCACTGAAGTCGGCGGCGATGTCGTTGGAGATCGCGGCGTACTTGTCCTTGTTGATCGAGTCGGACAGATACTGCGCGGCCTCTATCGTCTTGGGATCGGTGAACTTCAGGTCCCACCGGTCGGAGTAGGCACCACCGAAGGTCCAGGTGGGACCCTCGAAGGTCCAGCCCAGGTAGTCGGTGGCGTTACCCCAGCCGTGGGCCTTCTTGCCCGAGCCGACGACCTGCTGGATCCGCGGACCCCACTCACCGAACTCCTGCCAGCTGGCCGGACCGCGATCGGGCAGTCCGGCCTTCGCCCACACGTCCTTGTTGTAGTAGAACAGCGGCGTCGACCGGGCGTACGGCAACGCCCAGTGCTGATCATTCCAGTTGTAGTCCTCGACCAGCGAGGCAACATATTCCGAGGTGTTGACCCCGGCCTTGCCGAACAGGTCGTCGAGCGGCGTGATCGCGCCCTGCAGAGCGAAGTTGAACCACCACACATCCGACAGGACGACGATGTCGGGCACCGATCCGCCGGAGAGCGCCGCATTGAACTTCTGGGCGACCTCTTCGTAGTTCTTGCCGCCGTCCACGAGCTTCACCTTGATGTCGGGGTTGGCGGCCTCGAACCGGCTGATCAGTTCCTTCTCCACATCGGCCGATTTACCGGGGTGATTCGACCAGAAGGTGAGGGTGTTGGCGTCTCCGCCGGCGGAATCGCCCCCGCTGTCTCCGGAACCGGCACAGGCGGCCAGAGTGAGACCGGCGGCTGCGGCGGCTGCCGCGGCGAGAAAGCCCCGGCGCGAGAGATCGGTCATGGTGTCATACCCCTTTGTTCGTTGTTCGTCGGATACGTGGAGCCCGTGCTGGTCATCCTTTGACCGCACCGGAGGTCAGGCCCTTGATCATCTGGCGTTGCAGTACCAGGAACACGATCAGGATCGGGAGCATCGCCAGGACGGTCGCGGCCATCACCGGTCCCCAGTTGGTGACGCCGTCGTTGTTCTGCAGCTGCGTGAGACCTACCGGCAGCGTTGCCACCGAGTAGTCGTCGGCCATCAGGAACGGCCACAGGTACTCATTCCATTCGTTGACCAGGGTGATGAGCGCGAATGCGACCATGGTCGGGATCGAGATCGGCAGTACGACCCGCAGCAACAGCCGGACATGACCCGCGCCGTCCATCCGAGCGGCCTCGATGATCTCGGCGGGGATGGACAGAAAGTGGTTGCGCATCAGGAAGGTGCCGAAGGCGACACCGGCGAGCGGGAGGATGATGCCGATGAAGGTGTTCCGGAAGCCGAGTTGCGCGACCAGGGAATAGTTGGTGATGACGGTGATCTGATTGGGCACCATCAGCGCTGCGATGATGAGGATGAACACGACGTTCTTGAAGGGAAACCGCAAGAACACCAGCCCGTAGGCGCTGAGCACGCCCAGGACGAACTTCGCCACGGTCAGGACACACGTGACGATGACGGAGTTCCGCAGGAACTGCCCGAACGGCACGGATGTCGTTGCCTCCGTGTAGTTCTCGGGGTGCCAGCTGGACGGCCACCAGACCGCCGGCTGGACGTAGATCTCGGAGCGGTCCTTGAACGACGCCAGGACGATCCACACCAAGGGCAGCGCCACCACGACCACCACCAGCACCATGGCCGCGTAGCCGCAGGCGGTCACCAGACGATGCCTGCTCACGTCGTTCATCGACTCTCCCGATCCATGACACGCACCTGCGCAACGGTGATCACCAGCAGGACGACGAACATGATGGTCGCGACCGTGGCACCGTAGCCCGCTCGAAAGTTGCGGAACGACTCCTCGTAGACCTGGTAGACCATCGTGGTGGTGCCGTTACCGAGAGGCCCTCCCCGCGTCATCACGTTGATGATGTCGAAGACCTGTAACGAGTTGAGCATCACGGTGATCGACAGGAAGTACGTCGTCGGACGAAGCTGCGGCAAGAGCACCCGGCGGAAATGGGTTGCCGCACTGGCACCGTCGATCTGGGCGGCTTCGTCGAGGTCGACCCGTCGCGCCTGCAACGCGGCCAGGTAGATGACGAACGTGTAGCCGATGTTCTTCCAGAGATAGGTGACCGTCACCATGAACAGCGCCCAGCCGGGCTGCTGGTAGAAGTCCGGTGCCGAGCCGAGGCCGAATCGGGTCATCAGGTCGTTGATGAGACCGAAATGCGGATCGAAGACGAACTGGAACGCGATGCCGATCGCCGCACCGGAGATCACGAACGGCGCGAAAACCACCGAACGCACCAGGTTTCGACCTCGGAGCGCCCGATCGAGCAGCATGGCGAGCACCAGTCCGATCAGCATGCTTCCCGCCACCGCGACGACGGTGAAGACGACGGTGTTCGAGACGATCGTCCAGGTATCGGAGCGCGTCGCCCACTCCCGGTAGTTCGACCACCCGATGAAGGTTGCCCCCGGCGACGAGATGTTCCAGTCGTAGAACGACATTCGGATGTTCTCGATCAAGGGACGGTAGGTGAACACCCCCAAGAGCACGAGATTGGGGCCCACGATCGCCAGAAAGAGCGCATAGGTGCGCCACGGACGTCGGCGCCCCACTTGGGGAAGGACTCGTTCGGTGACCGCGGGCACCCGGGGGAGTATTCAGATCGATTCGGACATCCCGCGAACGAGTCGGGGGTGATCCGGTGACAACTGGGTGTCCGGTGGGTGTCACAACCGGTACGGTCGTCCAGGTCGAGCGGACCGGTTGCCGGGCGGCCTACGCCTCCTTGCCGGCCGCCGCGAGCTTGAGCAACTGCCCGGCGGTGGCGTCGGGCAGATAGGCGCGCGATACGGCCAAACCGATGCGGGGAAGATCACCTTCGTCGCGAACAGCCAGGTACACGGGCTCGTAGCGCGGATTGAACTTCTTCTTGAACGTGTGCAACGACCGGAAGCCGTAGTAAGGTTCGAGCGCTGCGCCGAGCGCGTCGAGCAGTTTGTCGAGCGGCTCGGGATCGAAATCCCCGGTGCGGGCCAGCGGCGCACCCGACAGCGAGATGAACTGTGCGCCCTCGTCTTTGAACGCGACAGCCGAGGAGGCGATGAGGTACTCGACGACGGGACCGAAACCGTCGGTCCGGCGCCGCATGATGTCGAGGGTCCAACCCGCAACCCCGCCGCCGGGCCCGTACACGGGGAGCCACGACAGCACACCGTGGACGTTGCCGTCCGGATCGACGGCGAGGGCGACCCGCACCGCGGGGTCCATCGCCTCCTCCACACTGCCGAGCGTGAAACCCATCTCCGGTAAGCCCTTGTCCCCCACCCATTCCTCGGAGATGGCGCGGACCTGGGTACGCACGGCGAAGGACTCGTCGGCGAGCGTCACCATCTTCATCGAGATGTCCTGCTTGCCGGCCTTGTTCATCGCCGACCGCACGTGTTGCCACGGCTTGCCCTTGAACTCGAGGCCGGGCAGGTCGACGATCGTGTCCTCCGCGATCTGCACGCTGAGCCAGCCGCGTTCGGTGACGATCTCCGATGTCGACGACCCGATGGAGAACCAGCACGGCGTCGCACCGGATCGCTCCGCGAGCTCGATGAAGGCGTCGACCGCCGCCTTGCCCCGCTCCGGTGCGCACACCGGATCTGCCAGTGCCAGAAGGGTCCCGACGTGGTTCTGGTAGGTGACCACCGACTGCCCCGCGGAATCATCCGCACTGCCGGTGAACTGATAGGAGTTCCCGGGCCAGGTCGTCATCCACGACACCGTGCCGCCGCCGTGTTCACGCAGGAGCGCCCTGACCCGGTCGACCGGGTCGGCGTCGGCGTCATCTCCCGCGCCCACATGCCGCACCCGCCACGGGACGGCGAACGCGAACCGGCCGGGGATCAGGATGGCGAGCAACAACGCCCACAGCAATGTGGTTCCCAGTGTCACCGCCCCCTCGGTGGAGACGTCGGTGAAGATGACGAGGACGACCGTCAACACCGTCGCGACGACGTTCACTGCGCCGATCACGACCGCGACCCACCAGGCCCAGCGCTTTCCCCGCCGCAGCTGGTCGGCGATCAGCACGTTGATCACCAGACCGATCAGCATGGTGAACACGGAGGCGTCGCCCGCGTCGGTCGGGCCCAGCGGGCCGTCCCCGGGGAACAGGAAGACCATCAGGTTCGCCGCCGCGATCACCAGCAGCGCGGCACAGCCCAGCATCCGGACCTCACGCCGAGTGCGCGGCATGTAGCCACGTTCCTTGGTGGCGAAGAACTTCTCCCCGATCACCAGCATGATGACCGCTGCGAGAACGTATTCGACGGAGGCGAGCGTCCCCTGGAACAGGAAGGCGATGGCGACAACCGCACCCATCAGCACACGCACGCGCAGGCGCCACGGTGACCGGACGGTCGCCGAGGCCACCGCGACCGCGGACACGACCAGGGCGCCGACACCGGTCCCCCGCGAATCGGCCAGCTCCTCGGCCCACCGCCAGGAGGTGACCTCGGTCGACAACAGCCACAGCAGACCGACGGTCAGGAAGCCGGCGACGAGGTGGCCGCCGACGCCGACCAGGATCGCCTTCACGGTGCCCAGTTGCCACTCGGCCCAACCCATTCCGACGATCACGACCACGAACGCGATGACGTACAGCCACGGGCCGGGTTCGACGAAGGCGGAGCTGATCGGCGTCCACCACTTGCCCTCACGCAGAGCGGGCAGACCGAAGGCCACCTCGTGATACCAGGCCTTGTCGTTCGCCCGGCTCCAGAGCGACCCGGTCGCCACCCCGACGACCGCAAGCGCGATGGCGAGCGCGGCGGTGAACGGCAACCGGCGGACAGCAGAGGACCACGACACGTCGAAGTGCATGGTCAACCGTACGACGGCGCGCTGCCCCGCAGTGCCTCCTTGTTCGGCAATGTCCCGTATTCGATGCGCCCCGGGCGATTTCGGCGCACAAGTGGACCATGCGTCGGCTGTCCGGGTGGCCCGAGCCCGAGACGTTGGGCGAGCCATGGCGTCTGTTGCCGGAGAGCAACCGCCCACGCCGTGAAAGTATGCCCACCGGGAACCTCGGAGTAGTGGACGTCCATGCCGGCCGCCCGCGCCGCCCGGTACGACGTCACCACCGCCGGCCGGGTGGAACGGTCACCGCGTCCGACGACGAACGCCCCCGCCGAGTCGGGGTAGCGCCGGCTCGCCAACAGATGGAGAGGTGTCACCGCCCGGAAGGCCGCCGCGTCGCCCCCGAACGCGGCGTCGACCGTGGTCTTCGTGGAACCGAGAGACGGTTCGGCGTCGCCGGAGAGGTCCAGGAACGTCGGGTACATCCCCGGACGGGTCGTGGCCAGCTGAAGTGCGCACGTGCCGCCGTACGAAAGCCCGCCGATGGCCCACGCCCGCCGGTCCGTCTCGGCGACGGGAAGTGTCCTGCGCGCCCAGCTCGCGACATCGTCGGTCAGATATGTCGCGACCCTCCCCAGCCGGGAATCCAAGCAGAGCGGGTTGCCGAAGATGCTGCCGGTGCCGTCGGCCAGGATCACGATCGGTGCCAGGCCGTCGTGAGCGCTCGCATAGGAATCCATGGTCGCCGCCAGCCGGCCCCCGAACAGCCAATCCTCCGGCGAACCGGGCTGACCGGCCAGCAAGACCAGGACCGGAAGCCGAGGTGAGACCGGATCGAAGACGGCCGGCGGCAGGTAGACCTTGGCCGGTCTGGCTCGGAAACCCGAAACGCTACCGGGAATCCCGGCCGTCAGAATCCTCCCGTGACGTCCGATGTCGCGGGACGGGCGCCACTCCGGCAGATCGACGACTCGCTGATGGTGAGCGACCTGCGCCACCGAGACGGTCGGGGCACCCTCGTCGTGAATGAGCGCACCGACGGTCGGGTACCAGGCATAGAACGTGTTGACGTGCGAGAGCCCGAGCACGACAGCCAGCACTGCGGCCAGTACGGTCACAGATCTCTGGACGACGCCGCGTCCGGCGACGAGACGGGGCACCGACAGCAGCAGGCCGAGAACGCCGGCCGCACCCCATGCGCACACCGCCACGGGAACCGATTCGCCCCAGGAATGTTCGATGAAACGACGCACCAGCAGGGCCAGCACGACTGTCACGGCAATTGTCACCGGAACCACCACGACAGATGGCGCTTCCGGGGCGAGAGAATCAGCCAGAGGACCGCGACCACACCGAGGACCGTCACCGTCAGCGGAATCCAGCCGCCGATGATCGACAGACCTACGGCATCACCCATCGCCATGGACCTCCCGAGCAGATGACCCGGCCAGGTTAGCACTGCGGGACGCCGACAGCGGGGGGCCGATGGCGGCGTTCAACACCCAGAGGGCGAGAACCTCATTCCGAGCGGGGAGTCAGAATCCGCGGACCGTCTGCGGTGACCGCGACCGTGTGTTCCCAGTGGGCGGCGCGAGATCCGTCGTCGGTGACGACCGTCCAGTCGTCGGAGAGGACAGTGGTGTCCACGGTGCCGAGAGTCAGCATCGGCTCGATCGCGAGCGTCGACCCGATCACCAGCAGCGGGCCCTTGCCCGGCGCGCCCTCGTTCGCGAGGAACGGGTCCATGTGCATCTCCCGGCCGATGCCGTGACCGCCGTACCCGTCGACGATGCCGAAGGGACGGCTGAACTTCTCCTCGGCGGCGCGGGTACCGAGTTCGATCGCATGGGAGATGTCGGTCAGGCGGGCGCCGTCGACCATGGCGGCGATACCGGCCTCCATCGAGAGCCGGGTGGCCTCGGACAGCTCCGCATCGGCCTGCGACAACTCTCCGACACCGAAGGTCCAGGCCGAGTCGCCGTGCCAGCCGTCGAGGACGGCGCCGCAGTCGATCGACACCAGATCGCCTTCGGCGAGAACGACATCGGCCGACGGGATTCCGTGGACCACCACATCGTTGACCGAGCTGCAGATCGATCCGGGGAAACCGTGGTAGCCCTTGAACGAGGGAACGGCCCCGGCCTCGCGGATCACGGTCTCCGCGACCTCGTCGAGATCAAGAGTGCTGACCCCCGCCTTCGCGGCGGCGCGGACGGCCACGAGGGCCGATCCGACGACTGCGCCCGCTGCTGCCATCGCATCCAGTTCGCCGGCGGAGCGGAACGGAACGCGCTTGCGTTTACGAAAACCCATCAGCGGACGCAGTCTCGGGGTGTCAGTTGACGCCGGCGCCGAGGGCGCTCAGCACACGCTGGTGGACATCCTGGATGTCGCCCACCGCGTCGATGGTCTTCACCTCGTCGCCGTAGTACTCGAGCAGCGGCGAGGTCTCTTTCGTGTAGACGTCCATCCGGTTGCGGATGACCTCTTCGGTGTCGTCGGCACGACCACGGGCCATCATGCGCTCCACGACGACGTCGGTGTCGACGACGAAGGACAGCACGGCGTCGAGCGAGGCGTCGAGATTGGCCAGGATGTCCTTGAGGGCATCGGCCTGCTCGGTCGAACGCGGGAAGCCGTCGAGGATGAAGCCCTTGGCCGCATCCGGCTCGCCCACCCGGGCACGAACCATGTCGACGGTGATCTCGGACGGGACCAGGTTGCCGGCGTCGAGGTACTTCTTGGCCTCGATACCAACCGGGGTGCCCTGGGAGATGTTGGCGCGGAACAGGTCACCGGTCGAGATGTGCGGGATGCCGAGGGCTTCGCTCAGCAGTTCCGCCTGGGTGCCTTTGCCTGCTCCGGGCGGGCCGAGAATAACGAGTCTCACTTGAGGAATCCTTCGTACTTGCGTTGCATCAACTGACTGTTGATCTGTTTCATCGTGTCCAGGCCCACACCGACCATGATCAGTACGGCCGTACCGCCGAACGGCAGGTTCTGGACGTTGCCGCTGTTACCGATCTCGAGGAACAGGTTCGGCAGGACCGCGATGATACCGAGGTAGATCGAACCCGGCAGAGTGATGCGGCTGAGGACGTAGCCCAGGTACTCCGCGGTCGGGGCGCCCGGCCGGATGCCCGGGATGAAGCCACCGTACTTCTTCATCTCGTCGGCACGTTCCTCGGGATTGAACGTGACCGCCACGTAGAAGTACGTGAAGAAGATGATCATCAGGAAGTAGACCGCGATGTAGACCCCGTTGCTGGGATCGGTCAGGTACTTGGTGACGTATTCCTGCCAGGTCGACTGGGTGCCGTCGGTGCTGCGCGTCAGTTCGACGATCAGCTGCGGCAGGTAGAGCAGCGACGAGGCGAAGATGACCGGGATGACGCCGGCCTGGTTGACCTTCAGCGGCAGGTAGGTCGACGAGCCGCCGTACATCTTGCGGCCGACCATGCGCTTGGCGTACTGCACCGGGATGCGGCGCTGGCCCTGCTCGATGAAGACGACGCCCGCGACGATGATCAGCGCGGCGACACACACCAGCGCGAAGACGAGTCCGCCGCGGGTGTTGAGGATGGTGCGGCCCTCGGCGGGGATGCGGGCGGCGATACCGGCGAAGATCAGCAGCGACATGCCGTTGCCGATACCGCGCTCGGTGATGAGCTCGCCGAACCACATGACCACACAGGCGCCGGCGGTCATGACGAGCACGATGATCATCAGACCGAAGATGCTGGAGTCGTTGAGGACCTCACCGCTGGTCGCACAGGACTGCGGGAGGAGCTGACCGCGATCGGCGAGGGCGACGATGCCGGTCGACTGGAGGAGCGCCAGGGCCACGGCGAGATAACGCGTGTACTGCGTCATCTTGGCCTGGCCGGCCTGACCTTCCTTGCGGAGCTGCTCGAACCGTGGGATGACCACCGTGAGCAGCTGGACGATGATCGACGCCGTGATGTACGGCATGATGCCGATCGCGAACACCGACAGCTGCAGCAGCGCGCCGCCGGAGAACAGGTTGATCAGGGAGTAGACCGAGCTCGACTCACCGGCCGAGACCTCGTCCAGACAGGCCCGGACGGCCTGGTAGTCCACGCCGGGCGACGGCACGGTCGCGCCGAGGCGATACAGGATGATGATGCCGAGAACGAAGAGGATCTTCTTCCTCAGGTCCGGCGTCCGTATGGCCGCGAAGAGGGGGGAAAGCACTAACTCCTCCTAGGAACGACCACGCGAGGGCAATCTTCCGGGTCGGTCACGACCCGATCCCCGTGTGCTCGGCAATCGACAATGTTCGGGATGCGGCGATCTTGCGGATGCGGCAGACAACGTCTGAAACTCTAACAGTGACGCCGAAACGCCCCGGTCGGGCGGCAGCGTAGCTGCCGCCCGACCGCGGGTTTGTTCCGTCAGAGTTCGGTGACGCTGCCTCCGGCAGCGGCGATCTTCTCCTTGGCGGAGGCGGTGAACTTGTCGGCGGTGATGTCGACCTTGACGGAGAGCTCTCCGTCGCCGAGCACCTTCACCAACTGGTTCTTGCGCACAGCGCCCGCGGCGACGAGCTCGTCGACGCCGATGGTGCCGCCCTGCGGGAAGAGACGCGCGATGTCGCCGACGTTGACGACCTGGTACTCGACCCGGTTGCGGTTGGTGAAGCCCTTGAGCTTCGGCAGCCGCATGTGGATCGGCATCTGGCCACCCTCGAAGCCGGCGGGCACGTTCTTACGTGCCTTGGTGCCCTTGGTGCCGCGGCCCGCGGTCTTACCCTTGGACCCCTCACCGCGACCCACGCGGGTCTTGTCGGTCTTCGACCCCGGTGCGGGGCGAAGGTGATGGAGTTTGATGGTCATTGCTTAAACCTCTTCGACTGTCACGAGGTGACGAACCGCGTTGATGAGGCCGCGGTTGATCGGCGTGTCCTCGCGGGTGACGGTCTGGCGGATGCCCTTCAGTCCGAGGGTCCGCAGGCTGTCACGCTGGTTCTTCTTGGTACCGATGGTGCCCTTGACCTGGGTGATCTTCAGCTCGGCCATGATCAGACTCCCTGTCCCGCTCGAGCGCGCAGCATACCCGCCGGGGCGACGTCCTCGATCGGCAGGCCACGACGGGCCGCGACCTCTTCGGGACGCTGCAGCATCTTCAGTGCCGCCACGGTGGCGTGGACGACGTTGATGGCGTTGTCGGAGCCGAGGCTCTTGGCGAGAACGTCGTGGACGCCCGCGCACTCGAGCACGGCACGCACCGCGCCACCGGCGATCACACCGGTACCGGGGCTGGCCGGGCGCAGCATGACGACGCCGGCAGCAGCCTCACCCTGAACCGGGTGGGTCACGGTGCCACCGATCAGCGGCACGCGGAAGAAGTTCTTGCGAGCCTCTTCGACGCCCTTCTGGATCGCAGCCGGAACTTCCTTGGCCTTGCCGTAGCCGACGCCGACCATGCCCTGGCCGTCGCCGACGACCACGAGAGCGGTGAACGAGAAACGACGTCCACCCTTGACCACCTTCGAGACGCGGTTGATGGTCACCACGCGCTCGAGCTGGTTGCGGTCCTGGTCGCGGCCGCCGCGATCGCGACGGTCTCCGCGGCCACCGCCGCGACGGTCGTTGCCGCCACCTGCATTGTTCTGGTTGTTGTCGTTACCGGCGGGTCCGTTTCCGCCGTCACGCTGACGTCCGGGCATCAGAGGTTCCCTCCGGTGTTGTGGGTGTAGCTGGTGAAGATGGTCATCAGAAGCTCAGGCCTCCCTCACGGGCGGCATCCGCGAGCGCGGCGATACGGCCGTGGTAGTCCTTGCCACCGCGGTCGAACACGACGGCCTCGACGCCGGCAGCCTTGGCACGGGCGGCGATGAGCTCGCCGACCTTGCGGGCCTGGGCCGACTTGTCGCCGCCTGCCGCGCGCACGTCGGCCTCGATCGACGACGCGGCGGCCAGCGTCTTGCCGGCCAGGTCGTCGATGAGCTGCACGTGGATGTGGCGCGAGCTGCGCTTGACCGCGAGACGCGGGCGAGCCGGGGTTCCGCTGACCTTCTTGCGGAGACGGAAGTGCCGGTTGACGGTCGCCTTGCGACGACGCGTCGACACGTCCTTGCCGAGGGGCTTACGGCTGGTCTTGGTAGCTGTGTCACTCATGGCTTACTTACCCGTCTTTCCGACCTTGCGACGGATCTGCTCACCCTCGTAGCGAATGCCCTTGCCCTTGTAGGGGTCCGGACGACGCAGGCGGCGGATGTTCGCCGAGATCTGGCCGACTTGCTGCTTGTCGATACCCGTGACCGAGAACTTGGTCGGGGACTCCACTGCGAAGGTGATGCCTTCGGGGGCCTCGATCGGCACGGGATGGCTGTAACCGAGGGCGAACTCGAGGTCCTTGCCCTTCGCCTGGACGCGGTAGCCGACACCGAAGATCTCCATCTTCGTGGTGTAGCCCTGCGTGACGCCGATGACCAGGTTGTTGATCAGCGAACGGCTCAGGCCGTGCAGCGCGCGGCTGCGACGCTCGTCGTTGGGGCGGGTGACAACGATGGTGTTGTCTTCCTTGGCGACCTCGATGGGCTCCGAGACGGTGAGCGAGAGCTCGCCCTTGGGGCCCTTCACGGCCACGCGCTGTCCGTCGACGGTGACGTCGACGCCCGCGGGGATCTCGATGGGGTTCTTTCCGATACGCGACATGTCGTTCCCTCCCCTACCAGACGTAGGCGAGGACTTCGCCGCCCACGCCCTGGTTGGCTGCCTGGCGATCGGTGAGCAGACCCGACGACGTGGAGATGATGGCCACGCCGAGGCCGCCCAGCACCTTGGGCAGGTTGGTGGACTTTGCATAGATCCGGAGGCCCGGCTTCGACACGCGGCGCAGTCCAGCGATGGAGCGCTCACGGCTCGGGCCGTACTTCAGGGAGACGATGAGGCTCTTGCCGACCTCCGCATCCTCGATGCGGTAGTCGGTGATGTAGCCCTCACGCTTGAGGATCTCGGCGATGTTCACCTTGATCTTCGACGACGGGAGTTTCACCTCGTCGTGGTACGCCGAGTTGGCGTTGCGCAGACGTGTCAAGAAGTCTGCGATCGGGTCAGTCATGGTCATGGGTGACCGTCAACCTTTCTCGTGGCGGTTCCCATACAGCGCCGATGAGAGGGAAATCCCTCTGACCTGCGGTGGGCCTTCCACGAAGTGGATAGTTTCTGAAGGTTCTCGCCGCCGGTGCCCTTGGCTTTTCGCCGGCACCGGAGACTATTCAGTTGTGTCCCGGGCACCTGGGGTGCACAGGCAACCGGTCTAGTGTAGGGAATCTGCTGGCCAGACCCAAATCGGGCCCGGGAGCGCCACCGAGATCGGGCACCATCGAGGGTATGGATCGCCGCCAGCTTCTCACCGCCGGGCTGCTCGGGTTCACCGGCGCCGTACTCACCTCCGGCTGCTCGGGCGCCGACGTCGTCCGCCCCTCACCGTCGCGCGACGGGCAGAGAGACACCGAGGACACGGGGAGGACAGCCGTCGAGGTGATCGCCTCGGGACTGAACGTGCCGTGGGCAATGGGATTCCTCCGCGGCGGCGATGCGTTGGTCACCCAACGCGACGACGCCACGATCGTGCGGGTGTCCGGGTCGGGCGAGGTCCGGACCGTCGGCGAGATCGGCGACGCCGCGCCTCGCGGCGAGGGTGGGCTGCAGGGCATCGCGATCGCCCCGGGCGCCGAGGACGCGGTGTTCGTCTACTACACCACCGACTCCGACAACCGGCTCGTCCGGCTGGACTTCGACGGCCGGCGACTCACCGGTCCGCGCACGCTCCTGCGCGGCCTCGACGCCGCCTACAACCACCACGGCGGTGCGCTCGTCTTCGATGCCGACGGCAGCCTCTTCGTCGCGGTCGGCGATGCAGCCGAACCCGCTGTCGCACAAGACATACGGTCCCTCAACGGCAAGATCCTACGTGTGGACACCGAGGGTCGCCCATGGCCCGGCAACCCGTTCGGCAACGAGGTCTACTCCTACGGCCATCGCAACGTGGAAGGGTTGGCATTCGACGGCGCGGGCCGCCTGTGGGCAACCGAGTTCGGCCAGAACCGGCGCGACGAACTCAACCTCATCCGGCGCGGCGGCAACTATGGCTGGCCCGAGTTCGAAGGCGAATCCGACGATCCTCGGTTCATCGCCCCGAAGGTCACCTGGACCCCGCAGGAGGCCTCGCCGGCCGGCCTCGCGATCGTCAATGATCGCGCGTACGTCGCCGCGTTGCGCGGCCGGAGGCTGTGGGAGGTGCCCCTCGACGGGGAGTCGGCCGGTCAACCGGCGAGTCACCTCACCGACGACTACGGACGGATCCGCGCGGTGGCCGCGGCACCCGACGGTTCGCTCTGGGTGAGCACGAGCAACACCGACGGCCGCGGACAGCCCACCGATGACGACGATCGCATACTGCGCGTGATTGCCGGCTGACACGACGCCGTCGACAGCAGTCTCGCCGAAATGTCCATTCGCCCACCGCGCGTTGGTGCGATGTGTTTACGGTGGGTCTCGGATGAGGGTCCGTCGGACGGGATCTCGCCAACCGCGCGGGACGTCGGACCCAGAGAGGTCGCGAGGAACCGAAGGATCACCACCACTCTCATAGCCGGTGCAGCAAGCCTGACAGTCGCCGTATCAACACTCGCCGGCGCGGGCAACGCCGCCGCACAAGGCAAGGGAGTCGAGATCACCGCCGTCGACAACAAGAACTGCACCGCCACCTTCACACTCACCAACTACACGAATTCAACTTTCTACCAACCAGATTGGTGGTTCAAGCAGGAAGCGAACCAGGACTGGATCAATGCCACCGGGAACGTCGGAGACCTGACGGCTCCGTGGCGGTACGTCAACGGGATCCCGTGGCCCATGGCCCGCTGGGTCCAACGAGAAGACGGCACCAAACTGTTTTCCCAACTCGCGCCCGGCGTGGCCCCGGCTGGTGGCGGTGTGCCGTACAACAGCAGTGCCCAACCGGACGGTTTCGTCAGCACGGCGACGGTCAATCTCAAGACCGTCACCAATCCCGCGCCACCGGCACCCTCGCCGGAGGGCACCCAAACCATCTACTACCGCATCAAGTCGGGCCCCCAGACCGCTGACCGGCGGCCGACCCCGCAGGAACTGGTTGTCACCGGCTGCCAGTCGGGATCCGGCTCTCTCGACTGGGGCTCTCTGCGTTTCTGACCCGCCACGCCGACGCGGCCCACGATCGTCGTCCGACCACTCCGTGGCCGGCGCGGGCATCCCCGGCGGTCACCGGTTTCCGCAGGCACCATGACGACATCGCGTATTCAGCGCGAGTTCCGCCCAGGGCAGCGCACTATTCACCAGGCCGCACATGTGTATGCCGGCGAAAGCTCCGGCAGTGTTCCGGTCGGCAACAAATCGGCGTCGATCGGCAGAACCACAACCATCGTGCGCGCCGTATGCCATCGTCGAGCCATGCACTCGACCCGGCTGCCCGAACTCGTCGACGAGCTCCTGACCACCGCACATGGGGCCAGGAGCCGTCGCGCTGCGCACACGCTGTACGGCGACTCCTCACGGCACCTGCGACAGACGGTTATCGCGCTGGTCGCCGGAGCCACGTTGTCCGATCACGAAAGCCCCACCGAGGCAACCCTTCACGTCCTCCGGGGCCACGTCTCCCTCAAGACGGGCGAGCACAACTGGGATGGCCGGCAGGGCGACCTCGTCACGATCCCTCCCGAGCGTCACGGACTCACCGCCCGCGAGGATTCCGCGGTGCTGCTGACAGTCGCCACGCACTGACCCACGACGCCGAAGCACGTCGGACCTACGCAATCGATGAGCGCAACCTGCCCTGGGGTCCGCAATTGTTCGAGTGCGGATTTGATTTCCCGACACACCATTCTTGAGATTGTTTGTCGCATTCGCGTCGAATCGAGGAAATAGCAGATATCGCCTGACACAGATGTGTATCGTGGCGCGCATGGCCCGGTCCGGCGACACTCAGGGCACTGCAGCCACTGCCCTTCTGAACATCGGCAAGTTCTTCACCCGTTGGGACGAGACCGACGACCGTCGCGCAGTATTCCGTGACGGTGGGCGCGCCGGCGACGTCTTCTATCGAGACCGGTGGAGCCACGACAAGATCGTCCGTTCCACGCACGGGGTGAACTGCACCGGTTCGTGCTCGTGGAAGGTCTACGTCAAGGACGGGATCATCACCTGGGAGACCCAGGAAACCGACTACCCGTCGGTGGGACCCGACCGACCCGAGTACGAGCCACGCGGATGTCCGCGCGGCGCCGCATTCTCCTGGTATACCTACTCCCCCACGCGTGTTCGGCACCCGTACGCGCGAGGTGTTCTCGTCGAGATGTACCGCGAGGCGAGAGCCCGGCTCGGTGACCCCGTCCTCGCCTGGGCCGATGTTGTGTCCGATCCGCTCCGGCGCCGCTCCTACCAGCAGGCCCGGGGCAAAGGCGGCCTGGTGCGGGTGAGCTGGGACGAAGCCACCGAGATGGCGGCCGCGGCACATGTCCACACCATCAAGACCTACGGGCCCGACCGGTGTGCGGGATTCTCGCCGATCCCCGCGATGTCGATCGTGAGCCACTGCGTCGGCACGCGCTTCATCCAGCTCATCGGCGGCGTCATGACGTCGTTCTACGACTGGTACGCCGACCTGCCCGTGGCGAGTCCGCAGGTGTTCGGCGACCAGACCGACGTCCCGGAATCCGGGGACTGGTGGGACGCGACCTACCTGATGATGTGGGGATCGAACGTGCCCGTCACCCGTACCCCGGACGCACACTGGATGGCCGAGGTTCGCTATCGCGGCACCAAGGTGGTCGCCGTCAGTCCCGATTACGCCGACAACACCAAGTTCGCCGACGAGTGGCTACCAGCGCAGGCCGGCACCGACGCCGCTCTCGCGATGGCCATGGGCCACGTCATCCTGACCGAGTTCTTCCGCGACCGCACGACCGACTTCTTCGACTCCTACGTCCGCACCTACACCGACCTCCCGTTCCTCATCCGCCTCGACGAGCACGACGACCAGGACACGCTGGTGGCGGGCAAGTTCGTCACCGCCGACGAAGTCGGCTCCAGCCCCACCGCCGACGAAGTCGGCTCCGGTTACACCGCCGAGGACGTCTGGAAGACCGTGTTCTGGGACGAGGACCGCGACGGTCCCGCGGTGCCGAACGGTTCGGTGGGGTTCCGGTACGCCGAGTCCGGCGTGGGACGGTGGAATCTCGACCTCGAGGGCGTGCGGCCCGCCCTGACTCTCCTGGGTCCCGACGCGGAGCTCGTCTCGGTGTCCTTCCCGGTCTTCGACGCACCGGACGGCAGCGGCTCGGTGGTCCGCCGCGGTGTCCCGGCCCGGCGGATCAACGGCCGCCTCGTCACGACCGTCTTCGACCTGATGCTCGCGCAGTACGGCGTCGCCCGGGACGGGCTTCCCGGCGAGTGGCCCACCGGCTACGACGACGCGACCACGCCCTACACCCCGGCGTGGCAGGCCGAGATCACCGGCGTCCCGGCCGAGGCCGCGATCCGCGTCGCCCGCGAATTCGCTGCCAATGCCGAAGAGTCGCAGGGCCGCTCGATGATCATCATGGGCGCCGGAATCTGCCAATGGTTCCACGGCGACGCGACCTACCGCGCGATCCTCTCGCTGCTCATCCTCACCGGCTGTATGGGCCGGAACGGGGGCGGCTGGGCACACTACGTCGGGCAGGAGAAGTGTCGTCCGATCACCGGTTGGGTGTCGCTGGCGAACGCGCTCGACTGGTCGCGTCCGCCTCGGACGATGACCGGGACGTCGTACTGGTACATGCACACCGGGCAGTGGCGCAACGACGGATATTCCACCGCGTCACTCGCCTCCCCGCTGGCGCGCGGCTCGATGGACCACGAGCACACCGCCGACGCGATCGCACAGTCCGCGCGGCTCGGGTGGATGCCCTTCTACCCGCAGTTCTCGGCGAATCCCCTCGACGTCGCCGACGAGGCCACCGCAGCGGTCGACCGTGGAGACGCCGACGACGTGGCCGGTTACGTCGCCGACCGTCTGCACACCGGCGACCTGACACCCGCCATCTCCGATGTCGACGCGCCGGAGAACTGGCCGCGAACTCTCGTCCTGTGGCGGTCGAACCTGCTCGGTTCGTCGGCCAAGGGCAACGAGTACTTCCTGCGGACTCTGCTCGGCACACATCACAACGTGCTGGGGACCGAAGATCCCGAGGCACCGCGTCCGAGCGAGATCCGGTGGCATGACCGGCCTCCCGAGGGGAAACTCGACCTGCTGCTGTCCGCCGACTTCCGCATGACCTCCACGACGCTGTTGTCCGACATCGTGCTGCCTGCGGCGACCTGGTACGAGAAGTACGATCTCTCGTCCACCGACATGCACCCCTTCGTCCATGCGTTCACCCCGGCCATCGCTCCCCCCTGGGAGGCGAAGTCGGACTTCGAGCTGTTCCACCGGCTCGCCCGCAAGTTGTCGGAGCTCGCGCGGACGCACCTCGGGACACGTCACGACCTCGTGAGTGCGCCGATGCAGCACGACACCCCCGGGGAAACCGCCCAACCGCACGGGCGGGTCGTCGACTGGCGCGACACCGGCGTGCGTGGCACACCTGGTCGGAACATGCCGAACTTCAGTGTCGTCGAACGTGATTACACGGCGATCGCCGACAAGCTCGCGACGATCGGACCGCTGGCCGACACTCTGGGCTTCACCGTCAAGAGCGTGACCTACCCTCTCGAGGAACACACGCGGACGCTCGCCGAGGCCAACGGCGTCATGCCGAGCGGTGCCGGCGAAGGCCGCCCGGCGATCGACACCGACGAGAAGCTCGCCGAGGCGATCCTCACGCTGTCCGGCACCACCAACGGCGCACTCGCGGTGGCCGGTTTCGAACAGCTCCAGACCCGCGTGGGTGTGCAACTCGACGACCTCGCACGAGGTTCGGAGGAGAAGCGGATCAGGTTCGCCGACACCCAGAAGGCACCCGTTCCGGTGATCACCTCGCCGGAATGGTCCGGCTCCGAGACCGGCGGTCGGCGGTACGCCCCGTTCACCGTGAACATCGAGCGGCTCAAGCCTTTTCACACACTCACCGGACGCATGCACTTCTACCTCGATCACGACTGGATGATCGACATGGGCGAGTCGCTGCCGATCTACCGACCCCCACTGGACATGCACCGACTGTTCGGCGAACCGCGACTCGGTCCCGACGGCGCGCGCGAGATCACGGTGCGTTACCTGACGCCGCACAGCAAGTGGTCGATCCACTCCGAGTACCAGGACAACCTGTTCATGCTGTCGCTGTCGCGTGGTGGTCCGGTCGCCTGGCTGAGTCCGCAGGACGCCGCGTCGATCGAGGTGTCCGACAACGACTGGATCGAATGCGTCAACGCCAACGGGGTGTTCGTCTGCCGCGCGATCGTGAGTCACCGGATGCCCGAGGGCGTCTGCTACGTACATCACGCGCAGGAGCGCACCATCGACGTACCCAAGTCGGAGGCGACCGGGCGCCGCGGCGGAATCCACAACTCCCCCACCCGACTTCTCGTCAAACCCACTCACCTCATCGGTGGATACGCCCAGTTGTCCTACGCCTTCAACTATCTCGGCCCCACCGGCAATCAACGCGACATGGTGTCGACGATCCGCAAGCGCAGCCAGGAGGTGACGTACTGATGCGAGTCATGGCCCAGGTCGGGATGGTGATGAACCTCGACAAGTGCATCGGATGCCACACCTGCTCGGTGACCTGCAAGCAGGCCTGGACCAACCGGTCGGGCACCGAGTACGTGTGGTTCAACAACGTCGAAACCCGTCCCGGGCAGGGTTATCCACGGCGTTATGAGGATCAGGACACCTGGCGCGGTGGATGGCGACTCAACCGCAACGGGAAGTTGCGGTTGCGCACCGGGGGACGGCTCCAGAAGCTGTTGACCCTGTTCGCCAGTCCCGTGCAGCCCACGATCAACGACTACTACGAGCCGTGGACCTACGACTACCAGACGCTGATCGATGCCCCGCTCGGTGACGACTTCCCCGTCGCGCGTCCCAAATCCCTGCTCACCGGCGAGGACACCAAGGTGACCTGGTCGGCGAACTGGGACGACAACCTCGGTGGCGCAACAGAACACGTGCCGCACGACCCCATCGTCGAGAAGCTCCGGCGCGACAGCGAGGACGCGGTCAAACTCGGGTTCGAGCAGACCTTCATGTTCTATCTGCCGCGGATCTGCGAGCACTGCCTCAATCCTTCGTGCATGGCGTCGTGCCCGTCCGGGGCGATCTACAAGCGCAGCGAGGACGGGATCGTGCTCGTGGACCAGGACCGGTGCCGCGGCTGGCGTCAGTGCATCACCGGATGTCCGTACAAGAAGATCTATTTCAACCACAAGTCCGGTAAGGCCGAGAAGTGCACCCTGTGCTATCCGCGCATCGAGGTGGGTCAACCCACCGTGTGTTCGGAGACCTGCGTCGGACGCCTGCGCTACCTCGGGATTTTCCTGTACGACGCCGACGCCGTCACCGCGGCCGCGTCCACCCCGGATGAGCAGGATCTTTACGGGGCCCAACTCGATCTGATGCTGGACCCCGACGACCCCGAGGTCCTCGCGGCGGCTCGGGCCGACGGGATCCCCGACGACTGGCTGGCGGCGGCGCGCCGCTCACCGGTGTACGCGCTGGCCAAGAAGTATCGGGTCGCACTTCCGCTGCATCCGGAATACCGCACCATGCCGATGGTCTGGTACGTCCCGCCGCTGTCCCCGATCGTCGACCTGCTGGCCGAGCAAGGACACGACGCGGAGAGCCCGGGAACCCTCTTCGGCGCCATCGAGGCGCTGCGTATCCCGGTCGAGTACCTCGCCGAACTGTTCACCGCCGGTGACACCACGGTGGTCGACGCGGTGTTGCGCCGCCTGGCGGCGATGCGTGCCTACATGCGTGATGTCACGCTCGGCCGGGAACCCGACGGTGCCATCCCCGCGGCGGTGGGGATGACCGAGGAACAGATCTACGAGATGTACCGGCTGATGGCCATCGCGAAATACGATGAGCGGTACGTGATCCCGACCGCACATCTCGAACAGGCCGAGAAACTCGACGAAATGGCCTGTGCGCTCGACTACGACGAGGGTCCGGGCATGTTCGACTCGTCCGCGTTCGGTGAGGCGAGTGGCCGTCCGGCACCGGTCTCGGTGGAGACCTTCCACGCGCTGCGGCAGCGACAGACCACCGACACCGCGGCCGGCTCGCACACGCTGGCCGGACGCACCAACCTGCTGAACTGGGACGGGAACGGTGTTCCCGCGGGGATGTTCCCCGACCGCGCGGAGCACGGGCGAGAGAATGAACGGGGCGGTCGCGGATGAGGGCCTTCCCCCGGTTCGACCGCGCCGCGAGAACGTCGACCGGAGTCCGGGTGATCCACCAGATCAGCTCCTGGTGCCTCAGCTATCCCGACGACGACGTGCTCTCGCGCATCGACCTCATGCGCGCCGCTCTCGACGAACAGCGCCGGGACGCCGCGGTGCAGTTGCTCGGACGCACCGTCGACCACCTCGCCGGCGAGGACGCGATGACCCTGCGTCGCAACTACATCGATCTGTTCGACCTGTCGAAGCGATCCACCCTGTACCTGTCCTATTGGTCGGACGGCGACACCCGCCGGCGCGGATCCTCGCTCGGCGAGTTCAAACAGGTCTACCGGGACAGCGGATTCCTCGTCGACCTCCACGGCGAGCTACCCGACCATCTGCCGATCGTCCTCGAGTTCAGTGCGCGCGCCGATCCCGGACGGGGCGTCGAACTCCTCGAAAAACACCGCGCGGCACTCGAACTCATCAAGTTCTCGTTGCTGGAGGCGGACTCACCGTACGCCGGCGCGGTGGCCGCGGTGTGTGCTACCCTACCCAGTCCGTCCCCGCCCGACCGCGAGACGGCGATGGCACGATGCCGGCCGGTCCCCACCGAGACCGTGGGACTGGAACCCTACGATCCCCGGCTTCTCCCCATCGATCCGACGTCATCACGACCCCCGATCCCGAACCCGACCGTGAGGTGACGCGTGGACATCTTCCTCTGGGGCGTACTGCCGTACGTGACGCTCGGACTGCTGATCGGCGGCACGATCTGGCGATATCGCTATGACAAATTCGGCTGGACCACGAGATCCTCGGAACTCTACGAATCCCGCCTGTTACGAGTGGCCTCGCCGCTGTTCCACTACGGGATACTCGTGGTCATCATCGGACATGCGATGGGTCTGCTGATCCCGGAGTCGTGGACCGACGCGGTCGGTGTCAGCGAGACGACCTACCACTGGGGCGCGGCGATCTTCGGGCTGCTGGCCGCGGTCGCGACGCTCGTCGGAGTGGGCATGCTCGTCTACCGCCGCCGCACCGTCGGCCCGGTGTTCATGGCCACCACCCGCAACGACAAGGCGATGTATCTCGTGCTCACCACGGCGTTGATCGCGGGCACCTACATCACGATCATCGGCGCGGCGGACCCGCACGCGCACGGCGTGAACTACCGGGAGACCGTGTCCCCGTGGTTCCGATCGATCTTCGTCCTCCAACCGGACGTCTCGGCGATGGTGCAGGCCCCGTTGCGCTTTCACGTGCACATTCTGATCGGGATGCTCCTGTTCGCGATGGTGCCATTCACCCGGTTGGTACACATCTTCACCGCACCCGTGCACTATCTGTTCCGGCCGTACATCGTCTACCGGAGCCGCGACCGTCGACCGGCACCGGGTAGCCGGCCGTCTCGGCCGGGCTGGGCCCCGGTCGGAGTGAAGGACCGTGATCGATGACCAGCGACACCGCAGCCACCCGGGCAGCCACCGGGTCGCAGTCGATCAACCTCACGCTCGCGACGCTGGCCTTCACGATCAGCTTCTGGGCATGGAATCTCATCGGCCCCCTCGGAGTGGTGTACACCGATCAGCTGGACCTGTCGGCAAGCCAGAAGTCGATCCTCGTCGCGATCCCCGTTCTCGTGGGGTCGCTGGGCCGGATCCTGACCGGAGCCCTGACCGACCGGTTCGGTGGTCGTCTCATGTTCACGGTGCTTCTGGTCGTCACGATCCCGTTCGTGTTGCTGGTGGCGGCGGCCGGTCGCCTCGCGAGTTACCCGCTGCTGCTCGTCGCCGGGTTCCTCCTCGGCGTCGCCGGTACGACGTTCGCGGTGGGCATTCCCTTCGTGAACGCGTGGTACGACAAGTCACGTCGTGGCTTCGCGACCGGGGTGTTCGGCGCGGGAATGGGCGGCACCGCGCTGTCGGCGTTCTTCACCCCGCGATTCGTGTCGTGGTTCGGATACGTCGCCACCCACGTCGTCATCGCGGTGGCGCTGGCGGCGACCGCGGCGGTCTGCTGGATGTTCATGCGCGACTCACCGCGCTGGGTTCCGTCCCACGACTCCGTGGTGCCGAAGCTCGCCGCCGCCGCCAAGTTACCCATCACCTGGCAACTCGGTTTCCTCTATGCCGCGACGTTCGGCGGTTTCGTCGCGTTCAGCACCTATCTGCCGACCTACCTCAAGGACGTCTACGACTTCGACCTGCAGGCGGCCGGCACCCGAACCGCGGGTTTCGCGATCGCGGCGGTGCTCGCCCGACCGCTCGGCGGCATCCTGTCCGACCGGTTCGGACCGCGGATCATCACGGTGATCTCGTGCGGCGGCGCGGTGGTCCTCGCCGCCTGGATGATCACCACACCCCCGGTGGAGATCCCGGCAGGCATCGATTTCGTGCTGATGGCGATCTGCATGGGCCTCGGATCGGGGTCCGTTTTCAGCTGGGTCGCACAGGCCGCGCCGGCCGAACGCGTGGGCTCGGTGACCGGGATCGTCGGAGCCGCGGGCGGGGTCGGCGGCTTCTTCCCGCCACTGATCATGGGGGCTACCTACGACGCCGCCACCCATAGTTACACCACCGGCCTCGTCCTGCTCGCGGTGTTCGCCGCAGGTGCGATGGTGTTCACGATCTTCGGCATCCGCGGAAGGCCGGCCGACTGAGCCCGCGCCCGACCGGCACTCGGGCTTCGACGATCAGAGTTGTCGGACCCCCGTGGTGTCATGGTCGCACCCTTCGAACAAAGGAGCGATCCATGTCAGACCACGCTGCCGCAATCCGAGGTCTGCCCCGGTGGCATCCCAATCCCGTCATCCGCTCGACCCTCGAGACCATCCGCCGCTGCGGCTGGCAGGTGACCTCCGTCGGCGAAGGGTTCCCCGAGGCCGGCAGCCGCGAGGCCGACTGCGGGTTCTCCTACACCGCGGGCCTCTCGCTGCACTCGATCCCCGAACTGGCCATCTACGGTGTCGATCCGCTCACCGCGCACCACATCCTGAACGAGCTCGGCGACCTGCTCCACCGCGAGGACTGGCGCGATCTGGTCGCGACCCAGACCGACATCCGTCTGCAGACGGTGGCGGTGTCGGTGCGGCTGATCGAACAGGTCGACAAGGACGAGCTCGTCCTCGCGAATCTGCTGTTCCCGGATTACCCGACGCTGCAAGTCGTCTGGCCCGATGAGTACGGCCGGTTCCCCTGGGAGGAGGGTTACATCCTGCTGCCGATGCATCAGCCCGTGAAGGGCATCCCGGACCTCTCGGCACACGCACGGCGGACCGCTCACCTGGTCACCACCGAGTCGGGCCCCGACCGCACCCGACCCCGCCGGGGCCGCCGGATCTCGGGGCACTGAGGCGTGCCGGATATCCGTTGCCCGCCTTGACGAATGGGGTAGTCGGCTGAGGTCAGAGGGTCGGCCGTCGGGTGTCGTACGCCTCGCGGTACCTCACCCGCCGGCGGCCGTCACCGGCGACGGCCAGAACTGTGCGGACGATGCTCGCGAGCAGGACGAGACCGCACACGATTGCCAGTGGTACTGCGGCCATGACGACCCCCTTCACCTCGCTCCGCACCGCGAACCACGTTGCGGGACCGTTGGGATCGCCCCGGGCTTCCCGTGACGAACTGTTGCCGAACATGGTTGCGCGGAACCGCCGTTGGGCGCCACTGTTTTTTGTGGCCGGAGAGTGCTCACGCGCTGAGAAACGCCTCCGCGAAGCACCGTGCATATGGCCGTCGGAGAGGCGGCTCTCAGCCGGTGACGCGCCGGTCGGTCGACAGAGCGATCTCCTCGTGCACCCGCACTTGGCACAATGGACAACGTGCTCACGCTGTCCGCCGGAGAGAACCGTCCGTTGCCGTCGTCGGCCGTGACGGTGTCGGTGCGTTCGGCATCGCCGGTCAACACCTCGGCGATCCTGCTCACCGATGCCGGTCGCGTCCGGTCCGACGCCGATCTGATCTTCTACAACCAGCCCACCGGCCCGGGTGTCGGCTATCGCTCGTCGGGTGCGGTCGACATCGTCACCGTCGACACCGCAGCCCTCCCCCGCGACATCACGACGGTCGTCGTCGCCGCGAGCCTGGACGGCACCGGCCCGTCCACCTTCGCGACCGCCGGCGCACTGACCGCGACCCTGAGCGGCGGCGGGGAGGAACTCGGCTTCACGCCGACGGGTCTCACCAGCGAGGCCGCCGTGGTCTGCCTCGAGATCTACCGCCGCAACGACACCTGGAAAGTTCGCGCCGTCGGCCAGGGTTACGACGCAGGGCTCGCCGGTCTGGTGTCCGCGTTCGGCATCGACGTCGAGGACGATCCGGCACCGCCGCCGCCTCCCGGTCAGCCACCGCGGGTGACCGATCCGCAGCCGTGGCCGCCGACGAATCAGCCGGTCCCACAACCACAATCACCGCCTCCGGCCGCACCGCCGCCGGCCACCCCGCCCCACCCTCCGGTCACGACCCAACCCTCGGGAGTCCCCATGCACAGCGATCTGTTCGCCCCGTCCCACGCCGAGGTCAGCGGCCAGGGAATCCAGAAGCAGGGCAGCAAGATGTGCCGCGTCGGCCTCTCGGGTGAGGTCATGGCCCGCACCGGTTCGATGGTCGCCTACCAGGGTGATCTCCACTTCGAAGCACTCGGGTCCGGCGGTCTGGGCCGGATGATGCGTCAGGCGATGACCGGCGAGGGTGTCCCCCTGATGAAGGTCACCGGTCGCGGCGACCTGTTCCTCGCCAACGCCGCGTCCGACGTCCATCTGATCGACCTCGACGGCACCGACGGCCTCACCATCAACGGCGCCAATGTCCTCGCCTTCGACTCGACCCTTCGCTACGACATCCAGCGCGTCCAGGGCGCCGGCGCGATGAGCAACGCGGGCCTCTACAACTGCGTGTTCACCGGGCGCGGACGCATCGCCATCACCACCGACGGCACGCCCGTGGTCCTCAACGTCGACGCCGCGACCTACGCCGACCCCCAGGCCGCGGTCGCCTGGTCGTCGAGCCTGCGGACCTCGGTGAAGTCCAACGACTCGTTCAACCTCGGCACTCTCATGGGCCGGAGCACGGGCGAACGTTTCACCCTCGCCTTCTCCGGCCAGGGCTTCGTGGTCGTGCAGCCGTCGGAGTTGCCGCCGGGCGGGTTCATCGGCGGCACCGGCGGTGGTGGGGCCGCGGGCTCGGGCGCCGGCGGGGTACTGGGCGGCATCCTGGGCCGCTGAGCCCGGCGATCGCCTACCGGCGTAGGCCGACTACCGGAAGACGCTCCCCTTGTTCTCGGACGCTTCGACGCGCTCGACGATCCACGAGACGAGCACCTCGGGCTTGCGCTTACGGCTCGTCTCTTTGCGGGTGTCGAGCTCCTGCTCGGCGATGATGTCCCGGAGCTGGTCGAGGGTCAGCTCGCCGAGTCGCGCCGACAGTTCCTGGCCGCCGCCCTCGCGGTAGACGACGAACGGATCGAACGCGCCCGGTTGACGTGTCACCTGCTTCTTCGGCGCCGCCGCCCGCTTCCGCGGCGCCTCCACGGGAGCGCCGTCGAGCGCGATGTCGACCGGACGAAGCGCGTCGACCACCCCGGTGAGCGCGGAAGCGAAACGCGAGGACCGCTCGGCCTCGGCGATGATCACGGTGACCAGCCCCGCGATCAGCTGTGCGGCCTGTGGATTCTTCGCGTCCAATTGCGCGAGCGCACCGCCGACGGCCTGGTACTCCATGCGCCGGCGGGTGTCGTCGGAACTCATCGGATCTTCTCCTGCGCCTCGGTCATCACGTCCATGGTCAGGCCACGGAACTGGTCGAACTGTCCTTGATTGCCGTATTTGACCCGAAGCGTCCCGTACGACGTGAACTCCGCAGCTGCGGCAACGGAATTCGCCTCGTTGATGTAACTGGGCAGCACATGTTGAATGGTGGGGTCACGGCGCAGGCGCATCGCTGTCGACCGGTGCACGGCCGAGTTCGCCTTGTACTTCGTGATCACCACACCGAGCTCGACGATGGTCCGGCCGATCTCGTGGCCGATCTTCCGCACCCGGGTCTGGATCTGTGGGATTCCGTACGTGGACAACACATCTGGGATCGTGGGGATGATGTAGGCGTCCGCGGCGGCCAGGCCGTTCAGGGTGATGGGCCCGATGTTGGGCGGGCAGTCGATCAGCACGTAGTCGTAGAAGTCGAGGACCGGTTCGATCGCCTCGCGGAGAAAGCCGGTGCCACCGTTGGGCACCCGCCCCTCGACGCGCAGCGCACTCAGGTCCTCCTGGACCTCGATGAGGTCCAGCGACGACGCGAGGAGGTCCACGGAGTTCACCTTCTTCACCGGTGAGACACCCCGCTCGACGGCCTCGTCGAGCCGGAAGTACCGGGTGCCCTTGACCGCATCGGAGAACAGTGTGGCGAGCGTCCGACCGTTGGTGTTCAGCTCGAGCCAGCGCTCCTCGCTGATCATCATGGTGGTCAGATTGATCTGTGAGTCGAGGTCGATGAGCAGCACCCGCTGACCGAACTCCGCCGACATGTATTCGGCCAGCCCCGCGGTCACCGTGGTCTTGCCGACCCCGCCCTTCAAGCTGATCGTCGCGATCACTTTGGCCATCGAAGAATCTCCGCCTTCCCTGCGGTCGTGCGTCGGCTTAAGGCAGGGAACCGGGTCGTCCCATCGCACTGATCAGCCGCCCCGGCGTGAGAGCTTAACACCACGGTGCGTAGCGAAAATGCGCACCATATCCGCACTTTCGCTGCGGATTCCCTCCGCGTGGGTAACGTCGGGGGCCACCCGCCACCACCGCAGGAGTTCGACGATGCCCGAAGCCTCCATCTCAGTCGTGATCAAGCAGCCGCCCGATGTGGTCTGGGAGTACTGCCTGGTCCCGGAGCACGTCGCGGCGCTCACGCCGGGTGTCGTCGGCATCGTGCCGGTGTCGGAGGGCCCCACTCGCGTCGGCACCACGTGGAAGGGCCAGATGAAGGCTCTGGGACGCACCGTCGACTGGGTCGGCGAGTTCACCCGCGTCGACCCCGTGAAGGCGACCGAGTTCACCTCCACCGAGTCGCCGTTCGGGTTCACCATCTCCGCGACCTTCGACGATGCCCGCGACGGGGTACGACTCACCTACCGCGTCCACAACGACGGCGTCGGGGGCGGGGCGATCGGCAAGGTCGCCGACGCCCTGGCCATCCGCACCTTCCAGCGGTCGCTGGCGGCCGGCGCCCGAAAACTGCCGCGCCTCGTCGACGAATGGGCGGCACGACGCTGAGCACCCCCGCCCGGCGGCACGACACGACTGTCGTCCGGTCGGACGGTTTTCACCACGCACGGTCGAGCGAGGTGAAGCCGGATAACGGATCATCTCGCCATCTACGATCCGAACCTCGGTCCGGATCGCACCGAAAGTGCTGCACAACAGCACAACCTGGACGTCACCCGTTCAGGGGTCCCGGAAGGTCGGTGCAGACGTCGATCATCCGCTTCGATCCGACCGGATGAACCCGTCCACGAAGTGTTAGTGATCGCGACGACCAGCGGCTACCGTCAGAGGCATCGACTGTGTTCGCGGTGGTGAGCTCCTCACCCGTCGTCGTTCACGGCGAATGTGCTGCTTCGTATCGAAGGTCTTCCGAAGATGACCATGTCCACTGCGCGACCCCCCCGAGTCCGGGCGCTCGCGGTTGCAGCTGCCGTGGGGTTGGCCCTCTACTCGGGAGGCCAAGCCCCCGCGACAGCTGAACCGAGCCCGTTCGGCGGCGCATCGCACAGCGTCGACGCCCCGAGCTCCGGCGGCGACTCGGGCGGCGGCGACTCCAGCAGCGGCGACTCCGGCGGCAGTGGCTCCGGCGGCAGTGGCTCCGGTGGAAGCGGCAACTCCGGCGGCAGCGATTCCAGCGGAAGCGGCACGGGCGGGGGCAGCGGCTCCGGTGGCAGCGGTTCTGGCGGTGGCGGGTCCGGGGGCGGAGACTCCGGGTCGGGAAGCACCAGGTCCGGCGATGGCGACTCCGATGGGGGTGGCTCCGGCGATGGAGACACCGCCGAGAGCGGGCCCGAATCCGGGAGCGACACCGGGACCACCCCGGATTCCGGTCCCGGCGAACCCTCGGGGCCCGTCGCGGAGAACGACATCTTCCCGCAGTTCCCCGATCCACCCGCCCAGAGCGAGGGATCATCCGCAGGCGAGCCGGCCGTGCCGCCGCCCGCCGAGGAGACCGAGCCCGACCCGGAATCCTCCTCCGACTCCACCCCAAACCGCACCTCCCTCGAGGTCGACATCTCCAGGAAACCGGTTCCGGTCCAGCCCGACGGGCCCGACCGCACCGGTGCCGACACCACGCCACCGCCCGCCGCCGACGGCCGACGGCCCGGGGACACCGCCCTCGCCGCTCGAGCCGCCGACGTCACCCGATCCCAGTTCGACCGTGACGTGTCGCCGTCCGGCGGTCCGCCGCCCTGGGCGCCCCTCCTCAAGACCTCCACCCCGCCGGTCGCCGTGGCCCCGCAGCCGGCCAAGACCGGCGCCATCGGGATCCTCACATTCCTGGGGATCAACATCCTCGGCGGGGGAAGCACCGGCGCGGCCAGCCCGGCACCGTGGACGCTCCTGTGGTGGATTCGGCGTTTCGGCACCCAGGGCCCGGTCGCCTCCGCCGAAACCCCCGCCACCCCTTACACATTCGGCCTGGCGGCCGACCCGGACCAGTTCCTCATCGCAGCCGACGGTCCGGATATCCCGGGTGCCGTCCCACAATTCGCTCTCGTCGGCGGTCTCGTCTTCGGATCCGCGCTCCTCAGCCGCAAGCGCATGTCGGCGGCGGTGACAGTCATTGCGAGCAGCCCGGCACCGTCGATCCCGGTACCGGACAGGGGACTCACCGAGCCGGCTCCCGCATCCGGCCCGGCCCCGGCCGGGGTCCTGCACGGTTCGCTGAGATTCACCGATGCGGACGGGACCCCCATCCCGACGACGCTCCACGGCGTCACTCCCACCGGTGACCAGACCTTCCGCACCGCGAGCGGCAGCGTGCTCACCTATGACGCACCCGCGGGCACCTACACCTACCGGCCCGCCCTGCAGGCGCGCATCGCCGCGACCGCACCGCGCGCACCGGAGTCGGCACGGTTCGACTCGGTGACGGTCACCGCCGACGACGGTCGCGGCGGTACGACGCCGATCACGGTTGCGCTGCCCATCACGAGCCCGTACTCGCTCGGGCAGGTGACCGTGCCGGGCTGCCAGATCGACGAGGTCGTCGTCGGTCACGAGGACGTGGTCTTCGTGACCACCCAACGCGACGACGGGTGCACCCAGGTCTCCGTGGTCCGCCCGAAGACCATGACGGCGGCATCGGTACCCATCGCCGGTTCTCCCACCGAGCCCGACCGCGGCGTCGTCCTCGGCCCCGACGGACGGGCCCACCAGCTCACCGAGCTCACCGAGATCGCCGGCGACACCATCCGGACATCGGTACGGATCACCCGGATCGATCCGACCGGCGCCGCGTCGACCACGGGACCGATCCTCGGACTACCCGCGGATCACCTTCGATTCGACGATGCGGGCATCGGCCACCTGCTGACCACCTGGCCGGACGACGACGGCCGGACATACACGTACCTGACCGTCCTGGACCACGACGGCGCCGCCTCGACGTTCCCTCGTGTCCCCGGCGCGCACAGTCGCCTCATCCTGACCTCGACGGGAAAGGTTTTGGTCGCGACGTCGGATGCCGAGGGAACCCGTCTTCTCGAGGCCGGGCCCGGTGGACTCGCACCCGCCGGGCAGGTGTTCGACGGCGAGGACGGCGACCTCTGGGCACGGCGCGAGGATTCGCTGTACTTCGCCCGGCACCACGGCGATCCCACCGGCACACCGGTCGCCACGCTCGCGATCCGTCACCCCGACGGTTCGCTGGACACCGTCGACGGGATACCCGGCCGGTTGGCCTCTGTGGTGCCCACCGAGACCGCCGTCTACCTGGTCTCACGGTCACCTGGTTCGGTCGTCGTCACCGTGGTGCGCCCCGATGGGCGCAGATCGTCGGTAACTCTGTCCGGCGTCAGCGACTGCACCGCCGTCGCCGGTCCCCACGACCACCTTTACCTCCCGCTGGCGAACCCTCTCACCGGGGAGAACACCGTCGTCGGGATCTCGCCGGACGCCGTGTCACGGGTCATGGCCGCGGGCATCGGGTCGGCCGGAGTCCGGGCCGACGAGAGCGGCACCGTCTTCCTCACGACGACGACCCTCACGCCGGACGGCGAGGACGCCACCACCGTGACCGTCATCTGCGGTGACGGCTCGACAAGCGACACACGCGTCGACGGAACCCCCATCTCGGTTCACATCGACCGGCACGGCGCCGCCCATCTCCCGATGCTCACCACCGACCCGGCGAGTGGGGACCCAGTCGTCTCCCTCGCCGTCGTGCGGCCCGACTCCGCGCCTGTGGTGTCCGCGACCGTCGCCGGAGAACCGGCCGGTCCCCCGGCAATCACGGACGACGGCCGGACCTACCTGCCATTGACCCGATTCTGTCCCGAAACACGTTGGCCCAAAACAATTCTGACTGTCTTCCACGCCGACGGTACTGCGGTGGAAGCCGGCGAGTTCCACGGCCATTCGACGCACGGCCCCGCCATCACGCTCGACGGCGACGTCGTCCTCCTCACCCACGTCGCCGGTACCACCACCATCCGCCCGCTCACGATGACTGCGTCGGGCGGACGGCACGCCCGGAATTCCACCCCCGCCATGGTTTTCGATGTCACTCCGACCATTTCGGACATCAATCCGGAAACCGGCGTCATCTCGGGATCGGTGACCGACCTGGATGACACCGCCTCCACCCTGAGTTATCTGACCACAGACCCCCAGGTGGCACTCGATTCAGCAAGCGGCGCATTCATATTCACGCCGACGATGGCTCAACGACAGGCGCGCCCGGGGCCCACCGCCCACGACTTCACCGTCTTGGTGTCCGACGCATCGGGTTCGTCCACGGTGATCTCGGCCAGCGTCCCGATCGTCCCAGCGAACATCCTCGAGACACTCGAATAAGCTGCGCTGCAACAGCTTCGCCGACCTCTACCCGATGCTCCAGCAGCCTGTCCAACGGCACTGATCCCGGCGAGCGCCTTTGTTAGACAAAACAATTGACCGTTTTATCCGGTGGCGATGAATCAACCACCGGCGTATTCTCATCGATGCACGGAAATCGGTCCAGCCACCCGCCACCCGCCCGCCCGGGTCGCGGCGTAGGCCATCAGCTCATTCTCGAATCCATTCAGGATCAATCATGCTCGAAGCCAGCGCATCCGTCCTCATCAAGCACCCTCTCGAAACGGTGTGGGAGTACACCACCACCCCCGAGAACATTGCCGCCTATCTCCCCGGGGTTGTGGAGATGACCCCGCTCTCCGACAACCCGGTGTCCGTCGGTGCTCAGTGGTAAGGCAAGAACAACATCCTCGGTCGAAACTTCGAATGGCGGGGCGAATTCACCCGCGTCGACACCTACAAGGACACCGAATTCCAGACGATCGAAGCAGCGTTCCCGTTCACGACCCACTCATCCTTGGAGGAGACCTCCGACGGTGTCCGGATGAGTTACCACGTCGAATCCCCCAGCGGTTTCGGAGGCCTGTTCGGCAAGATGGCCGACCCGATCGTCATGCGCATCTACCAGCGCTCGCTCAAAGCGTCGATCGAGAGCATCCCCGACCTCATGGAGGAATGGCTCGCCCAGAAGTGACAGCGACGCAAAACGGCCCCACCCCCGCGAAGGAGGTGGGGCCGCTCGTCAAAGCGTCAGCCTTGGGTGAAGGTCACCAGCTGGACTTCTGGACGCCCGGGAGCTCGCCCGCGTGCGCCATGTCGCGCAGGCAGATTCGGCACAGACCGAACTTGCGGAACACCGAGTGCGGGCGACCGCACTTGTTGCACCGGGTGTAGGCCCGCACGGCGAACTTGGGCTTCTTGTTGGCCTTGTTGACCAGAGCCTTCTTTGCCATGTCAGTTGTCCTTAACGTTGTTGTCCTTGAACGGGAAGCCCAGGGCACGCAGCAGCGCGCGGCCTTCCTCGTCCGTGCGGGCAGACGTCACGACCGTGATGTCCATACCCCGCGGGCGGTCGATGTTGTCGATGTTGATCTCGTGGAACATCGACTGCTCGTTCAGACCGAACGTGTAGTTGCCGTTGCCGTCGAACTGCTGATCCGACAGGCCGCGGAAGTCGCGGATACGGGGGAGGGCGATGGACACGAGGCGGTCCAGGAACTCCCACATACGATCGCCGCGCAGGGTCGCGCGGGCGCCGATCGGCATGCCCTCACGCAGCTTGAACTGTGCGATGGACTTGCGGGCGCGACGGATCTCCGGACGCTGACCGGTGATCTTGGCCAGGTCCTCGACAGCGCCGTTGATCAGCTTCGCGTCACGGGCGGCGTCGCCGACACCCATGTTCACGACGACCTTCACGACGCCGGGGATCAGCATCACGTTGGAGTATTCGAACTGCTCGTTCAGCTGGCCCTTGATCTCCTCGCGGTAGCGAGTCTTCAGGCGCGGCTGGATCTTGGTCTCGGTAGAGGTCATGTCAGATGTCCTTCCCGCTCTTGCGCGAGATCCGGACCTTCTTGCCGGTCTCTTCGTCGACGCGGTAGCCGACGCGAGTCGGGTTGCCATCGGAATCGACGACCATCACGTTCGAGACGTGGATCGAGGCTTCCTGGGTCACGATGCCGCCGGAGGAGGCACCGCGCTCGTTGGCCGACGCGGCGGTGTGCTTCTTGATTCGGTTGACGCCCTCGACGAGGACACGCTGGGTCTTCGGGAAGGCCTGGATGACCTTGCCCTTCGCACCCTTGTCCTTGCCCGAGATGACGATCACGGTGTCACCCTTGTGAACCTTCATGCTCAGATCACCTCCGGTGCCAGCGACACGATCTTCATGAACTTCTTCTCACGCAGCTCGCGGCCGACCGGGCCGAAGATGCGGGTACCGCGGGGGTCGCTCTCACCCTTGAGGATGACTGCGGCGTTCTCGTCGAAGCGGATGTAGCTGCCATCCGCACGACGGCGCTCCTTGGTGGTGCGCACGATGACGGCCTTGACGACCTCACCCTTCTTGATGTTGCCGCCGGGGATGGCGTCCTTGACAGTGGCGACGATCACGTCGCCAATGCCGGCATAGCGCCGCGAGGAACCGCCGAGCACGCGGATGCACAAGATTTCCTTGGCACCGGTGTTGTCGGCGACCCGCAGGCGAGATTCCTGCTGAATCACTCGTTAGTCTCCTTGACCTGGCTTCTTATGTACGCCGGATTTCCGACCCGACGCACACGGTCCGTTGCCACCGAACACACGCCTGCCTGGGGTTTTCCTCCAGGCTGTGACACCTGGACGCTTCGCCCAGTGGGTTCGTGAGCCGATTCGCGACACAGCAGTGCCGCAGGCAACCCCACAAGTGTAGGGGAACGTGCAGGTGGGAGCCAAATCCCTACCGCAGACGACCGTGAAGCGTTTGGCAATCACCCGAATCGGGCAAAACTTCTTTCGAACCGGACCCATCTGGCCCGGTACCCCGCACGAAGCACCCATGGGACGAGACCAGCCGGCACTGGCGATTCAAACCGCGAGCGATCAGTACGGCTTTCCGTCCGGAACGCAGTAAGCAAACCTGCGGCCGACGGGGCACCCGACGAGCGTGTCGAGTGCCGGGGGATCTGCTTCGACCCGAACGTGACCACACCTTTCACGTCATCGGGGTCCGACGTCCAGCACGACACGCGCGACCTGACCTCTCAGGACTTCGGTCCTCGACTGCCGGGCGCGCGCACACAGGGGAGGAATGCGTGACCACCGAACACACGATCCGGCCGACCAGCCCTATCGAGAACACATCCGCCCCCGACCCCGCGATCCCGATGACCGCCGCCCAGCGCGGCATCTTCTATGCCCAGCAGCTCGAACCCGATGTGCCGCTGACGATCGACGCGTACATCGAGTTCAGCAGCAATACAACCGGTTCCGACGGCGCCCCGGTGGACATCGATCCCGAAATCCTGCAGCGAGCGACGACGCTGACCGCGCTGGAGACGGAAGCCTCCATGTTGCGGCTGACCCCGACGGATGACGCCGAACCGACCCTGACCATCGACCGGTCGCGCAGATTGGTCGTCGGCACACAGGATTTCAGCGACGCCGCGGACCCGCGCGCTGCAGCGCTGGCCTGGATCGACGATCACCGGTCGAAGAGCCCGGACATGTTCTCCGATCCCCTCCTCGACACCCACCTACTCAAAATCGGCCCGGGCCATTCCATCTGGTACTGCCGCGGCCATCACATCGGATACGACGGCTACGCCGCCATGTACCTGATGCTCCGCGTCTCGTCGCACTACACGGCGATCGTCAACGATGCGCCTCCTCCCCTGGCGGACACCGCGACGATGGCCGAGATCGCCGCGATGGACGTCGAATACCGGACGTCGGAGAAGTTCCTCGCCGATCGGGAGTACTGGTCGGAGCATCTGGCGGATCTGCCCGAATCGGCCACTCTGACCAGGCGTTCCGGTTCGGCGGCACCGTTGTCGAAGGTCAGTTCGACGACTCTCGACGACGACCTGGTCACTCGCATCCGCTCCCTGTCACGGGCCCACCGGGTGCGGCCGGCGTCGGTCATCACCGCCGCCGTCGCCGCCTACGTCGCCCGGTTCACCGATCGTGACGAGGCGGTCCTCAGCCTTCCGGTGGCGGCACGCGACCGCGACATCCTGCGAACATCCGCCGGCCTCATCTCCAACGTCGTCCCACTGCGCGTCACACTCGACGACGATGCCACCGTCGCCGATCTGCTCGCGGCGGTCAACGCGGAGATCAAGAGCGCCGTGCGCCACCAGAAGTACCGCCACGAGGACATCGTCGCCGACATCCTGGGGGCCGCCGGGGCGCGTCGTGGGTTCTTCGGACCGCTGGTCAACGTGATGCTGTTCTTCCAGCACATCGATTTCGGGCCTGTTCACGGCGAACTCAACGTGCTGTCCACCGGGCCGATCGAGGACGTCTCGGTCAACGTCTACGACAGCCTCGACGGCGGTATGAGCGTCGATCTCGAGGCGAATCCGAACATCTACTCCGACGACGAGATCGCCACCCATCACCGGCGCCTCGTCGAGTTCCTCGAAGCTCTCGTCACCGCCGCTCCCGACGCCCCGGTGTCCCATGTCAGCGTGCTGCGTGAGTGTGAGTACGCGGAGTTGTCGCAACACTCCACCGGCGCCCACGTCGAACTCGGCGACCGCACCCTGGTCCACCTGTTGGACGAGGCTGCCGCAGCCCATCGCGAAGCGCCCGCCCTCATCGCAGCGCACCCGCGGGATTCGGTCGAAACCGAGCCACTCTCCCATGCCGAGTTCGCCCGGCAGACACGGTCCCTGGCAGCCGCGCTGCAGGATCGCGGCATCGGAGCGGAAAGCATCGTCGCCGTCCGACTCCGACGCAGCGTCGACCAGGTACTGGCGCTGCACGCCGTCGTCCGGGCGGGCGCGGCCTTCGTCCCGGTCGACCCGGACGAGCCGGCCGATCGTCTCGAGCACATCCTGGCGGTGGCCGCCCCGGATCTCGTCCTCACCGAGGAGAATCTGGGCGAACTGCGCGCGAACCCCGACCTACGGGAACCCGCGCGGGTCGCCGGCCCCGACAACACCGCGTACCTGCTGTTCACCTCCGGCTCGACCGGCAAGCCCAAGGGCGTGGCGATCACCCACCGTGCGATCGTCAACCGGCTCGGATGGATGCAGGAGTGGTATTCCCTCACGGAGTCCGATCGCGTCCTGCAGAAGACCCCGGCCACCTTCGACGTGTCGGTCTGGGAATTCTTCTGGCCGTTCGTCACCGGGGCCGCGCTCGTGGTCCCCTCGCCCGACGGACACCGCGACCCCTGGTACCTGCGCGACGTGATCGACGAACACCGCATCACCACGGTGCATTTCGTCCCGTCGATGCTCACCGCGTTCTCCGCAGCCCTCTCCGCCGACTCCGACACCCCGGGCGGTGCACACCGTCGCGCCACGACCACCCTGGGGTCGTTGCGCCAGATCTTCACCAGCGGCGAGGCACTGACGCCGGGCACGGTCGGTGCGACCGCGGCGCTCACCTCCGCACCGATCCACAATCTCTACGGTCCCACCGAGGCGGCCATCGACGTCACCCACCACGACGCCTGCCGTGCGGACGTCCCGGTCGTGCCCATCGGCCGACCGGTGTGGAACACCAGCGTGCACGTCCTCGACCACCGCTTGCGTCCGCAGCCGCTCGGCGCAGTCGGCGAGCTGTACCTCGGCGGCGTTCAGCTCGCCCGCGGCTACCGGGCACGGCCCGACCTCACCGCAGCGCGATTCATCGCCTCCCCCGACGGAAGCGGCGAACGTCTCTACCGCACCGGCGATCTGGTCCGCATGAACGCCGACGGTGAACTGGAGTACCTCGGACGCACCGACTCCCAGGTGAAGATCCGCGGCCAGCGAGTGGAGCTCGGCGAGATCGAGGCGACGCTGGGTTCTCTACACGGTGTCGCCTCCGCGGGTGTCGTCGTCCGCGACGACCTCGTGGTCGACGGACCGGTCCTCGTCGGCTACGTCAGCGGCACCGCCGACCTGCACACCCGCGAGCTGCGCAGCGAACTGGAGTCGGCGCTTCCCTCGCACATGATCCCGACGGTCATCATGGTGCTCGACGAGCTCCCGACCACCTCGAACGGCAAGCTCGACCGCCGTGCGCTCCCCCGGCCGGAACTCCGCACCGACCGCGAGTTCGTCGCACCGGAGACCGCGCTCGACCGGTTCGTCGTGCGCACCGTCGCCGATGTCCTGGGACTGGACCCGGATCCGACGGAGAGCGCGCCGATCTCGTTGCGCGACGACTTCTTTGCCATCGGCGGCACGTCGCTGTCGGCGACTCGAGTGGCCTCCCGTCTGTCGAAGGCGACCGGCCGGCGGATCGGTATCCGCACAATCTTCGACGCCGCGGACATCGGTGGGATCGTCGAGGCGATCGCCGAACTGGGTGTCGGAGTCGACGATTCCCCGGAGGACACCTCCCCTCGCACCGGTTCGCCCGTCCTCGCCGACTCCCCGGTACCCCTGTCACCGGCACAGCACAGGTTGTGGCTCGCCACCCGCCTCGATCCGGCCGGCGCGGCAACCTACAACATGCCCTTCACCGTCCGGCTCGTCGGCACGCTCGACACCGACGCCCTGCGGCAGGCCCTCAACGACGTCATCGTCCGCCACGAACCGCTGCGCAGCATCGTCGTCGAGCGGGACGGCATCGCCTTCATGTCGCCGCGATCGCCGGAGACGGTCTCCGTCGACCTACCGGTCCTGCGAACACCGGACGTGCGCGATCTCCCCGACCGTGAGTTCGCCTCCCAGGCCTTCGATCTCGGCGTCGACCTGCCGATCCGGGCGCGTCTCGTCCGCACCTCCGACGATGACCACCGCCTCACCATGGTGGTCAACCACATCGCCGCGGACGGATGGTCGTTGGCACCCCTCGCCGGGGACCTGGCGACCGCCTATCGTGCCCGGCGCGACGGCAACGAACCCGACTGGGACGCACTGCCCGTCACCTACTCACAGGTCAGCGCGGATCGCCATGCCTGGCTGTCCGAGAGCACCGGCGCCACCGCCGAACTCGAGTTCTGGCGGGCCGCACTCGCGGACGCCCCAGGCGAGACCGACCTCCCACTCGACCGCCCGCGTACCGGCCGCGGCGACGCATCGGGCGCGTCGGTGACCCACACGCTCTCACCCGACACGCACCGCGCCATCCGAGATCTGTCTGCCGCCACCGGTTCCACCGTGTTCATGGTGTTGCACGCCGCCGTGGCCGTCCTGCTGCGGTCGTTGTCCCAGTCGTCGGACGTCGTCGTCGGAACTCCTGTCGCCGGGCGCGGGGACGCCGACCTCGACGGTCTCGTCGGCATGTTCGTCAACACGCTGGCACTGCGCACGGCGGTCGACAAGGACGCCGCGTTCGTCGACCTGCTGGCGCACGTACGCGACGTCGACCTCAACGCGTTCGACAACGCCGACCTGCCCTTCGACCGTCTCGTCACCGAACTCAACCCGGACCGGTCATCGCACGTCCATCCGTTCTTCCAGGTGTCGCTCGCGCTGGAGGACCGTTCGGCCATCCGTCTCGACTTCGCCGGCCTCTCGGCGACCGCGTCACGCGTCGACACCGGGTACACCACCTTCGACCTTCAACTGACTTTCACCGAGGCGCAGGACAGCGACGGCGAGCCCGCCGGACTCTCACTCGAGATCGGTTATGCCACCGCCCTGTTCGACCGGTCCACGGTGACCGCACTCTCCTCGCGTCTCGACCGCCTGCTCCAGGCGGCCACCGCACAGCCGAGTTCCGCAGTCGGCGACCTCCCGGTCCTCGACCTCCACGAACGACTCGACCTCGTTCCCGCGGTCGGCGAGGGACGGCGACCCGTCGAGCATCTGACAACTCTGCTGTCCACGGCCGCCGCGTCCTCCCCCTATCGGATCGCCATCACCGACGGCACGCGGTCGCTGACATATCGTGACCTCGACGCCGCGTCGAACCGGCTCGCGCGGTTGCTGATCGAACGGGGCGCCGGTCCCGAACGCCATGTCGCGGTGGCGCTTCCGCGTGGTATGGACTGGATGATCGCCATGTGGGCCGTGGCCCGGTCCGGGGCCGCGTGGGTCCCCGTGGACCCGGCCTACCCGCCGGCGCGGATCGCGCACATGCTCGACGACTCCGGTTCCTGCCTCCTCCTCACCGACCGGTCCGCCGACCCGCGGACCGCATTGGCCGACGAATCGGCAAGCAGCCCCGGGCATCTCCCGCAAACTCTCGTTCTCGACGACGGTGAGGTCATCGAGTCGGTGCGCCGGATGTCCGCCGCCCCGGTGTCGTCCGCCGAACGTCCGGCCCCGCTCGATGTGGACCAGCCCGCCTACCTGATCTACACATCCGGCACCACCGGCACCCCCAAGGGCGTGGTGGTCAGTCATCGCGGTCTCGCGGACTTCGCAGCGCAGCAGGTCACGCAGTACCGGATCACCCCCGACAGCCAGACCATGCACATGGCCTCGCCCAGTTTCGACGCGTCAATACTCGAGATCCTGATGGCGATCGCGGCCGGTTCGACGATGCACATCATCCCCCCGGGCATCGTCGGCGGCGCCGAACTGGCCGAGCTGATGCGGGAAGGCCATGTCACCCATGCCTTCCTCACCCCGTCCGTGCTCACCACCATGTCGCCCGACGACGTCCCCGAACTCGAGGCCCTCGTCATCGGCGGCGAGCACCCGAACCCGGAGGTGGTGCGTACGTGGTCGAGCGGGCCGCGGCTGTTCAACGCCTACGGCCCGACGGAGACCACGGTCGTCGCGGCCGTGTCGTCGCCGATCGAACCCGACTACCGGACACTGACCATCGGACGGCCCATTCGTGGCGTCTCCGCGCTCGTGCTCGACGAGCGTCTGCAACCGGTCGCCCCCGGCGCGGTCGGCGAGTTGTACATCGCCGGTGAGCATCTCGCCCGCGGGTACCACGGGGTGCGCCCACTGACCTCGAAGAGGTTCATCGCCAACCCGTTCGGCGATCCGGGCGAGCGGATGTACCGCACCGGCGACCTGGTGCGTTGGACGACCGACCACGAACTCGAGTTCCGGGGCCGCGCCGACCATCAGACGAAGGTCCGCGGTCACCGCATCGAACTCGGCGAGATCGACGCCGTGCTCGTCGCCGACGCCGCGGTGCGTGCGGCGGTCACGACCACCCACGGCGAGGGCGATCGCGCTCATCTCGTCTCCTACGTGACGATGGCGGACGGTACCGCGGACACTGCGTCCGACGTGCGTGACCGTCTGTCGGATCGTCTTCCGCGGCACATGATCCCGTCGACGATCGTCGAACTCGACGAGATCCCGACGACTCCGATCGGCAAGGTCGACCTGCGAGCGCTGCCCGCGCCGGAGGCCCTGCCGGCCGAGACCGGCGTCGTGTATGTCGCGCCGCTCACGCCGACCGAGCAGGCGGTGGCCGACCTCATCGCCGAACGTCTGGACCTCGAACCCGGTACCGTCGGCCGTCATCACGACTTCTTCGACCTCGGCGGGAACTCGCTGCTGGCGACCCAGATCGTCGGTGCGCTCGAGCACCTGACCGGTCACCGGATACCGGTGCGTGAGGTCTTCGACCATTCGACCGTCGCCGCCATCGCTCGCCTCGTGCCCGGACGGGACACCGAGCGAGCGGACAACGACGAGACGCGCATCCCCCGTCTCGTGCACGATCCCGACGCACCCGTCGAGCCCGGCCCCGCCCAGCAGCAGCTCTGGTTCCTCAACCAGCTCGCCGTCGGCGAGGCCGCCGATGGCGACGGCTCCGCGACAGCCGGTTACGCGATCGCGTTCGCACTCGATCTCCGCGGCCGGTTAGACGTGGACGCACTCGCCGCCGCGATCCGGCACACCGTCGACCGTCACGTGATGCTGCGAACCGTGTATCCGGACCTCGACGGCAGGCCTGTCCTCGATGTGCGCCCCGCCGACGCCGTGACTCTCGATCTCGCGGTCACCGACACCACGGAAGCGCAGTGGCCGGACCTGGCCCGTGCTCTCGCCGCCTGCCCGTTCGACCTGACCACCGACCTCCCGCTGCGGACCGCATTGCATCGGATCGACGGCGACGCCATGCACCACCGGCTGTCGATCGTCATCCACCACATCGCCGCCGACGGGTGGTCGATGATCCCGCTCCATCGGGACATCACCCGCACCTACGCCGAACTCCGTGAGGATGCCACAGCGGGCGCGAAGCCCGTGACCGACGCCGCGATCGACTACCTCGACTACCTGCGGTGGCAGGCCGAGAACCTCGCCGACCACGGCGAGCTCACGGAATGGTGGCGGCGCGAACTCGACGGGATCGACGCCGGTCCCATCCTGATCCCCGACGCCCCGGCCGGGCGGGCACGACGTGCCGAGGTCGTCGACGTGGAGTTCGGCGCCGAGATCCGTCGCCGGCTGATGACCGTCTCCCCCGATCGCGCAACCGAATTCATGAGTGTGCATGCACTGTTCGCGGCGCTGCTCCACCGTCTGCACGCCGATCCCGCCACCCATGTGGACGGCGCGGCCTCCGACATCGTCATCGGTACCCCGGTCGCCGGGCGCAACGACCCCCGGCTCGCCGGCGTCGTCGGAATGTTCGTGAACTCGGTGGTCTTGAGGACCCCGGTGGACGGTCGTGAGAGCTTCGCGACGCTGCTCGACTCCGTTCGACACCGTGACCTCGAGGCACTCTCGCAGTCCGACATGCCCTTCGAGCGGATCGTCTCGATGGTCAATCCGCCGCGTACCGGTCGACATCCGCTCTTCCAGATCGCGCTCGCCTTCGACGCGCAGACGAGCGACGCCTCCACCGACGGCGGGGCATCGGGTCCGCTCGACGCCGGCTCCGGGATCCCCGACCTCCAAATCGACGCCGACGAGATCGACACCGGCGTGGCCCGTTTCGATCTCGAGCTGCGGATCCGGGACGGGCACGCACGGTTCACCTACGCCACCGACGTCCACACCCGCGCTCGCGTCGAGGCCCTGGCCCGGATGTTCGTCGACCTCGCCGACGCCGCGACGGCACACCCAGAGGTCCCCCTCGACGATCTCCACTTGACGACGACCGCAGACCTCCAACCGGTCGGCGAACCCACGGTCACACCGCGCCACCTCGCCGACATCATCACCGCCACGGCACGCCGGAATCCCGACCAGGTGGCCGTCGAGGACTCCGATCGCAGTCTGACCTACGCCGAGATCGACGAGATCTCGACGATCTGGGCGCACAACCTGCAGGCCTTCGAGGTGGGCACCGACGACGTCGTCGCCGTGGCACTCGAGCGCAGCATCGAGTCGGTGATCGCCACCTGGGCGGTGGCCAAGAGCGGTGCCGCGATCCTTCCCGTCGACACCCGCTACCCCGCCGACCGGGTCGCCCACATGATCAGCGATTCCGGGGCCCGCCTTGGCATCACATCCGCAGATCGCTTCGCGGACGTGCCACAGGAGATCTGGTGGGCCTCTCCCGGCATCCTGGGTGTCCCGTGGGAGAGTCCGACCCCGGGCGCCGACTCGCTCGCAGGTCCGCGCCACACCGACTCGCTCGCGTACGTCGTCTACACCTCCGGATCCACCGGAAAGCCCAAGGGCGTCAGCGTGACCCATCGCGGACTCGCCGCGTTCGGTGCAGCGCAACGCGATCGCTACCGGGTGGCCCCCGGGGACCGCACCCTGCATTTCGCCTCCCCGGCCTTCGACGCCGCGATGCTCGAGTTCCTCCTGGCCTTCGAGGTCGGCGCGACGATGGTGATCGTCCCGTCGACGATCTACGGCGGCGACGAACTCGTCGACTTCGTCGACGAGCACGCAGTCACCCATGCGTTCATCACCCCGGCTGCGTTGGCCACCGCGGCCCCGCGTCCACTCCCTCGGCTGCGCACGCTCGGAGTCGGGGGCGAGGCCTCGACGCCGGAGTTGGTGGCACGGTGGGGAACCGACCGCAGCTACATCAACTCCTACGGCCCGACCGAGACCACCATCGTCGCCGTCATGTCGCAGCCGCTCCGTCCGGGCGCGCCGATCACCATCGGCACCCCGGTCACCGACTGCACCGCACTGGTCCTCGACCATCGCCTACGCCCGGTGCCCGATCACGTCCCCGGCGAGCTGTACATCAGCGGACCGGGCGTCGCCCGCGGTTACCTGGACCGGCGTGGACAGACCGCCACCCGGTTCGTCGCCCGACCCAGTGGTTCCGGTGACGTCATGTACCGCACCGGCGACATCGTCCGGCGCGACACCGACGGATCGCTGATCTACCACGGCCGCAGCGACAACCAGGTCAAGGTGCGCGGTTTCCGCATCGAACTCGACGAGGTCACCGCAGCATTGAGCGCCGCCGAAGGCGTCGACTTCGCGACGACCGTCGTCCGCGGGCACGGTGCCGACGCGGTGCTGGTCGGGTACGTCACCTCCACCGACCCGGCCGCCCCGGACACCGCAGCCATCCTGGACACCGTCCGGCAGCGGCTACCGCGCCACATGGTCCCGTCGGCGGTCGTCGTGCTCGACTCGATCCCGCTGACGCGCAACGGGAAACTCGATCATCGCGCGCTCCCCGCCCCCGCCACGACAGCGGTGTCGACGTCGGGTCGCGCTCCGCGCACTCTCGCCGAGACCGCGCTGACGCACATCCTCGCCGACGTCCTCGATCTCCGTCCGGACGAGGTCGGGGCCACCGACGACTTCTTCCTCCTCGGCGGCACGTCGCTCCAGGCGACCACGCTCGTCAGCCGGATCAACCGCGTCCACATCGGTGAACGGCTGCGGGTACGGGACGTCTTCGATCACCCGACACCCGAAGCGCTCGCGCAGCTGCTCGTGCTCCCGCAGGGTTGGGACGCGAGTGCACCGGACGCGGCCGACGTCATCTCGGGGTCAGTCGAAGATGCTGCGCCCATCCGGCGTTCGGACCGGCCCGAGCGGTTCCCGCTGGCTCCCACACAGCGTCGACTCCACTCGATGGCCACCGCGAACCCCGAGTCCACCGAGTACCTGATGCCCTTCGTGCTGCACCTCCGCGGAGAACTCGACGTGCCGGCGCTGCGCGGCGCACTCCTCGACATCGTGGCCCGGCACACCAGCCTGCGAACCATCTTCGAATCCGACGAACACGGCCCCATGGGGCGAGTGCTCGACGACCCGGAGGCCGTGATCGGAGACCTCACCGTGCAGTGGACGACCGACGTCGCCGCCGAGATCACCCGGTCCGCAACCCGGCCCATGGATCTCACCCGGCGCGCGCCGATCACCGCGACACTCGTCGCGGACAGCACCACCGCGAATGCCGACACCGAACACGTACTCGTGCTCGTCCTGCATCACATCGCCGCCGACGGTGCGTCGCTCCCGATCCTCGTCGCCGACCTCACCCGCGCCTACGGCGAACGCCGACGCGGCCGTACCGAGAACTGGACGCCGGCCGACATCGACTACCGCGATCACGCGCTCGAGAGCGCAGACGCCGAGAGCCTCGCCGACGACCTCCGCTTCTGGGAGGAGACCCTCGCCGACGCCCCGGCGGAGACCACCGTCGCACCGCTGACGGATATTGCACAGCCGTCCGAATCCGGAGCAGGGTCCGTGAGTCTCGCACTTCCGGCACACACGCGGGCGGGCCTGATCGCCTTCGCCCGCGAGCAGTCGACCACGCCGTTCTCGGTCCTGCACTCAGCACTGGCGATCCTGCTGAACCGGCTCGGCCTCGGCGACGATCTCGTCGTCGGCAGCCCGGTCGCCAATCGCCTCGGCCACGACGCCGACCACGACTACAGCGGTGTGGTGGGCATGTTCGTCAACGTCGTGCCGCTGCGGACGCGCCTGAAGGCTGCCGACACGGTCGCCGGACTCGTCCGCCGGGTACGCGACGCCGACGTCGACGCGCTCGACCACCGCGGCCTCCCGTTCGACGACATCGTCGCGTCGCTGAACCCGCCGCGCACCCCGGGACGGCACCCGCTGTTCCAGGTGGCGCTGTCCGTCCACGACTACACCGCCGGGAACACCGAGGGACCAACCGAGGGCCTGCCGGCGACGACCATCGAGATGGATGCGGGACTCCGCGCGTCGATCGCCGAATTCGATTCCCCGGAAGCGAAGTTCGACCTGCAGTTCACGCTGACCGGCATGCGCGACGGCGACGCCGCCCTCCAGGTGACCTACGACACGGCTCGATACCGGCGACAGGATGCCGAACTCCTGGCCACGCGCCTGATGCGGGTCGTACGCGGCATGTTGGGTGACCCGGGGCGCCCGATCGGCGACATCCGGATCACCGACCCGCTCGAGATCGCCGAGCGCACACCGTCACTCGGTCGCCCTGCACAGATCCCGACCACGCTCGACCGGCTGTTCGCGCAAGCTGTGCAGCGTAACCCCGACGGCCTGGCGGCCATGGCGGGCTCGCCTACTTCTCCCGAGACCATCACGTACGCAGAGCTCGACGCCCGTTCGAACCGGCTGGCCCGCGTCCTGCTGGGTCGCGGCGTCGGCGCCGCGGACGCCGAACACGTGGTCGCGATGGCCGTGCAGCGGTCCATCGAGTCTCTCGTGGCGATCTGGGCCATCGTGAAGACCGGTGCTGCCTATGTGCCGATCGACCCCACTTATCCTGCCGACCGGATCGCCCACATGCTCGGCGACAGCGGTGCACGGCTCGTCGTGACGACCTCGGCCGCAACCGAATCCATCGCCGCGGGGATGGCCGGGGAACCGACACCGCTGCTCGTCCTCGACGACGCGACGACGATGACCCGATTGCAGCACTCGTCGCCGTCGCCGATCACCGATGCCGAACGCGGTTCGACGATCCGGCCCGATCAGCTCGCGTACATCATCTACACGTCCGGTTCGACCGGCCGTCCGAAAGGCGTACTCGTGCCGCATTCCGGGTTGCGTCCGGTGCACGACGAACTCGCCCACCGGTTGGCCCCCGGCCCGATGTCGCGGGTGCTGCACTTCGCGTCGCCCAGCTTCGACGCGTCGGTCCTGGAAATGCTGCTCGCGCTTGCCGGTTCAGCGCCGCTGGTCATCGTCGGACCGCAGGTCTACGGCGGTGAGGCCCTCAGCGATGTCATCGACTCCGCGCAGGTCACCCATGCGTTCATCACGCCGGCGGCCGTCGCGAGCATGTCACCGGCCGCGGTGCCCTCGCTGCGGGCGCTCGCCGTCGGGGGTGAGGACTACGGCGCCGACCTGGTCCGGCGCTGGGCTCCCGGACGCACCCTGATCAACGTGTACGGTCCGACCGAGACCACGATCATCATCACCGGCAGCGAATCCCTCGCCCCCGACCGGCAATTGACGATCGGCACGCCGAACAACGGGGTGGGAGCGCTCGTCCTCGACAAGCGTCTGCATCCCGTCCCGGCCGGGGTGGTGGGCGAGCTCTATCTCATGGGACCGCAGGTCACCCGGGGTTACCATCACCGGCCGGGCCTCACCTCGACCCGCTTCGTGCCGGCGCCGATGGTCACCGGACCGCGTTTCGCCGGTCGTCGGATGTATCGCACCGGCGACCTGGTCCGCTGGACCGAGGACGGGCGACTGGTCTACGTGGGCCGCAGCGACACCCAGGTGCAGGTCCGCGGCTTCCGGATCGAGCTCGGCGAGATCGACGACGCCCTGACGACCGAGCCGGATGTCGACTTCGCGGTGACCCTCGTCGAAGGGACCGGCGCGGCGGCGAAGCTCCGCAGCTACGTCACCGCGGCCGACGCAACCGCACCGGACCCCGCCGATCTACGACGCCGCGTGAGTCGCCGGCTCCCCCGGCACATGGTGCCGACCTCGGTGACCCTGCTCGACTCCATCCCGCTGACCCCCACCGGCAAGCTCGACCGCAAGGCGCTGCCCGCGCCCACCGACGACGCCGCGCGTCGCGCACCGGCCCCGGGCGGCGAGACGACGATCGCGCAGATCTTCGCCGAGGTCCTGGAGGTCGCCCCGGACACCATCGGAGCCGACGACGGCTTCTTCGACCTCGGGGGCAATTCTTTGCTGGCCACCGCCGTCACCTCCCGCCTGACCGAACGGACCGGCCGCCAGGTGTCCGCGCAGTCGCTCTTCGGCGCGCCGAGCCCGGCGGAACTCGCTGCGGCACTGGGCATCGACGGGGCGGCTCCGAGCGACCCGTCGGAACAGTCCGGCACGGCAGGGCTGGACATGCTCCTGCCGCTGCGTCGGCAACGCGGTGACATCGCCGAAAGCGGCGGCGAGCCACCTCTGTTCGTCGTCCATCCGGCGATCGGGCTGTCTTGGAGCTTCACCTCGCTCCTGCCCCACCTTCCCGCCGGCCGCCCCCTGTACGGGCTGCAACATCCGGCGTTGTCCGGGAAGCCCTGCCCACGCTCGATCGGCGACCTCGCCGCCGAGTACGTGGCGCAGATCCGGACCGTAGCGCCGGAAGGTCCGTATCACCTCGTCGGGTGGTCCCTCGGCGGACTGATCGCGCACGAGATGGCGGTGCAGCTGCGCGAGGCCGGCGACGAGGTCGCCCGGCTCGTCGTGCTCGACAGCTACGTCATCTCCGAGCGACCCGACCTCGACGCCGAGGCCTCGATCACCGACCTGATGCGCGAGTTCGGCCTGGAACTCGACAGCGAAGACCTCTCCGGGACAGACGAACTCACCGTCGCCGATGCCCACCGCCTCATCTCCACGGTGGGCGGGGCGCTCGGTGGGCTCACCCGGGAGACCCTGGGCACAGTCCACGAGGTGTTCCGCCATGCCTCCCCGTTGGCCGAGAGGTGGCGGCCGCGTCTCTACGACGGCGACCTGACCTTCGTCACCGCAACCGTCGACCCCCAGCCCGGCGCGCCCGCCGTCGATGCCTGGCACTCGAAGGTGACCGGACGGGTCGTCGAGATCGAGGCACACAGCACCCACGCACGAATGATGTTGCCCGAGCACGTGTCCGACTGGGTACATGCCATCGGTGTATCGCCGGGAGCTCCGGCGGCCGCCACACGACAGGAGAAGTGATGACCAATCCCTTCGATGACACCGACGGAGTCTTCCGGGTGCTCGTCAACCACGAGAACCAACACTCGCTGTGGCCGGAGTTCGCCCCCGTCCCCGACGGCTGGCGGACCGTCTTCGGACCGTCCGGCCACGACGAATGCCTCGAGTACGTCGAACAGAACTGGCGAGACATGCGGCCCGCCAGCCTGATCCGGACGATGGACAGCGCACAGGACGAGGGAAGCGAGGTCACCCGTGGGGCGACACAGTATCGCTGACGACGCACCGGACCGTGGGGCGTCACCGTACGCATTGGAGCTCCGCGGGCTGCAGAAGACCTTCCGCACCGGATTGTTCGGCCGCGGTCCGCGTGTCCATGCCCTCAACGGCCTGGATCTGTCGGTCCCCACCGGAACGGTGCACGCCCTCCTCGGCCCCAACGGCGCAGGCAAGACGACCACGGTCCGCGCGGTGGCGACGCTGATGACCCCCGACGAGGGCTCGGTCATCGTCGACGGCATCGACGCCATCGCCGATCCCGGCGCGGTCCGGAAGATCGTCGGGGTGTCCGGCCAGTACGCCGCCGTGGACGGGAACCTGACCGGTTTCGAGAATCTCCGCATGGTCGGCCAGTTGTACGGGCAACTGCGTGCAGTGGCATCGGAACGTGCCCGCGAACTGATCGCGGAGCTGAATCTCGAAGACGCCGCCGACCGACCGATGCGGACCTACTCGGGCGGGATGCGGCGTCGCCTCGACCTCGCCGGCGCCCTCATCAATCGCCCCTCACTGGTGATCCTCGATGAGCCGACGACCGGACTCGACCCGCGCGGACGACGCCAGATGTGGGAGGTCATCGCCGAGCAGGTCAGCTCCGGCGCGACGGTTCTGCTGACGACGCAGTACCTCGAGGAGGCCGACGCCCTCGCCGACGAGATCACCGTCATCGACCACGGCACGATCCGGGCCCAGGGAAGCGCGGCGGAACTGAAGTCCGCCACCGGGGGATCGATCCTCACCGTCGAAGTCGTTGTCCCCCATACGGACGACGCCGACGCGCAGGTGTCGGCGTCCCTCACCGGCATCGGCGTCGGACCCGCAGAACGCCTGGGATCGGACGGTGGCACCGGCACCGATTCGGCGCGCTGGTCGGTTCCCGTCGACGCCGGCACCCGCAGTGCCGTGGCGGCGGTCCGGGCGCTGTCGACCGCCGGCATCGAGGTCGTCGACGCGTCCGTATCGACACCCACCCTCGACGACGTCTTTTTGACACTCACCGAGCGTTCCGGTGAGAAAACCTCTTCGCTCGACGAGAGCGCCGACACGCCAGCCGAGTCGGACATCACGTTCACCCAACCGGACATCAATGCCAAGGCGGTCAGCAGTTCTGCCGAGGTTGCGGTCGGAACAGACGACGACCTCGCGGACGTCACCGACCTTCCGCCCAGCCGATCGGAGCGAGCCCGTGTTCACTGACACCGCAGTACTGGTCGAGCGAAACCTGCTGACCGTCAAACGTATACCGACGCTCCTCATCAGCGCGACGATCCAGCCGCTGATGTTCGTCTTTCTCTTCGCCTACGTCTTCGGAGCGACCTTCGGCGGTAGTTCGTACCGCGAATTCCTGATGGCGGGCATCTTCACGCAGACCGTAGTGTTCAATGCCGCCTTCACCACTGTCGGTCTGGCGAACGACACCTCGGACGGGATCATCGACCGCCTCCGCTCACTGCCGATGTCCCGTCTGGGGGTCATCAGCGGCCGGGTCACCTCGGACATGCTCCTGGGCGCCGTCGGACTTGCGGTGATGGTCGCCTGCGGACTGGCGATCGGTTGGCGGATCTACGGCAGCGCCGGCGACGCCGCGATAGCCTTCGGCATCATCGGTCTCTTCGCCATCGCGATGGCGTGGGTCGGCGCCGTGTCAGGTCTGGCGGCGCCGAATGTCGAAGCGGCACAGAGCATCGGCTTCCTCTGGATGTTCCCGGTGACATTCCTGTCGAGCGCGTTCATCTCCGCGCAGAGCCTCCCCGGCCCCCTGCGCACCATCGCGGAATGGAACCCGGTGACTGCCGTCGCGACCGCCTGCCGGCAGCTCTTCGGGAACGAGGCGCCACCGATGTTCCCGACCGCGACCGGATGGGTCGCCGACCATGCCGTGGGGTATGCAGTGGGCTCGTCGTTGGTCATCCTGGCCGTGTGCGTCCCTGTGTCCCTTGTCCTTTACCGACGTTCCGCGAACCGGTGATCGCCGATCGCCGGAGAAGTTCCGACCGTTCCGGTTACCGTGATGAGGTGACATCGGACGACGGCGGCGCGACCCCCGATGCGGACCACGGACGTGGACACGAATCTCGTTTGTTGCGCGATCTTCTCGAATCGGCTTCCACCGGGGATCGTGCCGCGTTCACACGCCTGTACGACCTGACGAGTTCACGCATCTACGGACTCGCGTTCCGCGTCGTCCGCGACCGCGAGTACGCGGAGGAGATCGTGCAGGAGGCCTACCTCCAGTACTGGCAGAAGGCGGACCAGTACCACGCCGCCCGGGGGTCGGTCCTCACGTGGATGATGACCATCGCCCATCGCCGGGCCGTTGACCGCGTACGCAGCGAACAGCTCCAGCAGGACCGGATGTCGGACTACGGCGCCGTCTCCGTGGAAACCCCACGCAACATTCCGCTCGAGGTGGTTGTCCACGCCGACGAGGCGCGTACGCTACGCACATGCCTCGGCGAGCTGACCGATCTGCAACGGAGCTCCATCGAGATGTCCTACTTCGGCGGTCTGACCTACCCGGAGGTGGCACAGCAGACCGAGACCCCCTTGCCCACCGTCAAGTCCCGCATCAGGGACGGCCTTCGCCGCCTGAGACAGTGCTTGAGGACGCAGGAGGATGCCTGACCTGCCCATGACAAACACCGACGCGGAGCCCGACGACCGAATGTCCGCCTGGCTCGACGACCACATCGAGCTGTATGCCGTTTCCGCCCTGACCCCGGAGGAGACCCTCCGGGCGGAACGGGAACTCGCCGCACTGTCGCCGGACGTGCGAGCGGCCTACGAGGCCCGGATCGTCGAGATCCACACCACCATGGCCGGATTCGCGAGTACATACGCCCTCGAGGCGCCCTCTGATCTTCGGCGCCGGGTGCTGACCCATGTCTTCGACGAGGCTGCCGAGACCGACGGCCCGGAACCGTCGACGACACCCCAGCCCGTCCCCATCGGCGGACGCCGGCAGAGTCCGCGGCGGAAGGCAGCCGTGCTCGCCGCCGCCGCGGCGACCGTCGTCGTCGCCCTCGGCGCCGGCGTCCTGATCGGCCGCACCACCGCGCCGGAGCCCTCACCCGCCGCGACCGCGGTCGGCGAGACGCAACAGGAGGTCCTCACGGTCCTCGCCGCCGGTGATGCGACCGTCACCGCCGAGCCCCTCGCGGACGACCACGGCACGATCACCGTCATCACCTCCGCGACCGCCGGCCGCGCGGTGACCCTGATCCGGGATGTGCGCCGTCCGCTCTCACCCGACAGCGCCTTCCAGCTCTGGCTGGTGGGCGGAGCGGAGAATCCGATCCCGGCCGGTCTGATCCCCGGCGGCGACACCGAACCCGTCGTCGTCGACGATCTCGGAGACTCGCAGGTTCTGGCGGTGACCATCGAGCCCGCAGGTGGTTCCCCGCAGCCGACCACACCGATCCTGGCTCAGGTCCCGCTCTGAGCCGAAGCGGTACCGCCCGGTCCGCCTGTATTCGATGCCTACACTGACACGGGGCCAGTTCGCCGCCCGGCGTGACCTGCGTCGGCGGAGGTGGATACCAGAGAGGACAGGTGGGGCGCGGTGGACGTGAACGGCAGACGGTTCCGGACGATCCTGATGACGGTGGCGGCACTACTCGCCGCACTCGGCTTCGCAGCCTCGCCACCCGCCGGTGCGGCACCCGGATCAAAGGTCATCGATCGCTACGCCGACGACCCCCAGCAGACGACGCTGCTGGTGCACTCGGCGGCGATGGACCGGTCGGTCGCGGTGACCGTCCTGACCCCACGCGACCGGTCTCGACCCGCCCCGGTTCTGTACCTGCTCAACGGCGCCGGCGGCGGCGAGGACTCGGCGACGTGGGATGCGCGGACCACGTACAAGAGGTACTTCGCCGACAAGAACGCCTACGTCGTGACGCCGATCGGTGGCGCCTTCTCGTACTACACGGACTGGCAGCGTGACGACCCGGTACTCGGCCGCAACAAGTGGCAGACGTTCCTGACCGAGGAGCTCCCGCCGATCATCGACGAGGAGTTCCCGACCACCGGCGCGAACGCCCTGGCGGGCATCTCGATGGCGGGGACCTCGGTGCTCAACCTGGCCATCGCCGCGCCGGGCCTGTACCGATCCGTGGCCGCGTTCAGCGGATGCGCGAGGACGAGTGATCCGGTCGGACAGCAGTACATCCGGATGGTCGTCGAGGATCGTGGCGGGGCGAACATGGTCAACATGTGGGGCCCGCTGGACGGCCCCGGGTGGCGCGCGAACGACCCGTATCTCAACGCCGAGAAGCTGCGCGGAACCAACGTGTACATGACCAGCGGTACCGGACTACCGGGCTCACACGAGCAGCTGGGCGACCCGAGCATCGACGGCAGCGCCTTCGACCTGGTCAACCAGGCTGTCGTGGGTGGCGGCATCGAGGTCGCCATCGACATCTGCACCCGTCAGATGGTGGAGCGGATGCGCTCACTCGGGCTTCCCGTGCAGGTGAATCTCCGGCCGACCGGCACCCACTCGTGGGGCTACTGGCAGGACGACCTGTACGCGACCTGGCCCAAACTGGCGCTCGACCTGCGCTGAACCCCGTCTCCGGGATCACCGCAGGTCGAGCGTCAGAGGTTCACCAGCGATCGAGGCTGGTGTATCCGTCCTGGAGTGCGCGCGCGAAGAGATGGGTCTTCGTCGGCGCCGGACGGCCCACCGCGGTGTACTTGGCACGGATGCGTGCGAGGTGGGTGCTCACGGTCGACGCCGAGATGAAGAGTCGGGCTGCCGCCTCTTCCTTCGACTCGGCAGCGAGCCAGGCGAGCAGAACCTCGACCTCACGGTCGGACAGGCTCGGCCGCGGCAGCGCCGACGGCGCGGGGTCGACAGCCGGGCGATAGTCGGCGAGCCGGGCGATGCCGTTGTGGAGCATCGTTTCCGGCGAGCCGACACGACGCTGGTCCACGGCCCCCCGGGACTGTGCGGTTCGGTAGAACTCTGAAGTGGCCGTCACTGGTCCATCCCCTATTTTCTGGCGCATCGCCCACGTCCCCCGACGCCGCACGCTCCACGCGTATTCCCAATGATCTGAAAGTAGTGCTGCTGTCGGTCGCCCGGTAGACCCAGAAATGGGGACTTCTACTGTTCCGGCGCCGATCGACCACTGAATCCCCACCGTTCCCCTTTTTTGCCTACTGATTCCGAACCGGGTAGTCCCTGGACCCGATCCGGATCGACCTATTGTCGACGTTCCGACGGACCTCGGCTCCGGTGCCGTTGGGGCACCGGAAGCCAGCCGTCCTCCACCGCACGCTTGAACAAATCGACCTTGGTCCGGGTCGGCCTGCCGGCGTCTGCATACTTCTGGCGAATGCGTTTGAGGTACTCGTTCACCGTCTCGGCGGACACACCGAGGGCCGCTCCCACGCGCGCCGACGTCTCCCCCGACGCGTACAGGGCCAGCACCTTCTGCAACTGGGGCGAGAGATCGACCGCGGCCAGCTCGGGGTCGCCGTCGACGGCGGCCGCCCACTCGGTGGTGAGGACCGCCCGCCCCTCGGCGGCCGCCCGGATGGCGTCGATGATGACGGACTCCTCCGCCGACTTCAGCACCACTCCGAGCGCACCCGCTCGAGCCGCCGACCTCAGGAGCGCCGGATGCTCCCCGGATGTGTAGATGACCGTGGCAACACCGGCCGCGGACAGCGTGTTGACGTTCTCCCTGGGCGTGGTGCCGTCGTCGAGGCGCAGATCGAGCAGCACGACATCGAGCGGCATCCCCGCGAGCACGCCCGCGACCGTGGACGCCGAGCATGCCAGCGAGATGTCGTCGACCGGGTCGAGCACCCGCTCGATCCCCCAGATCGGCGAGCGGTGATCGTCGACCATCCCCACCCTGATGGCACGGTCCACCGCCGCCGCGTCGTGCGTCGTCACCGCGTGCACCTCGCCGTCTGCGCCTGGCTCGGTGCGGCACCCTTTCGGTGCGGCGATGCGACGTTACCCTCGGGCATCGACGACGCCCCCTTTCGTCGGCTCACCGGGCGGCCTGCACACGTCTCTCAGCAATTACACAGCGTGGCGCGACCGCACACGAGGCGAACCGTATACGACAAGTCGGACATCAGCCGGTTTCCGGCCGGGACCTGCGACAATCCGTCTCGTTTTGTCGCTTCCTGTGTCCACAGGATGGGGGACATCCGCCTTCTCCGACGTCTCCACGACCTGATCATGCAAGACTAGAACACGTTCTAGTCTTGCGTCGAACCGTTCCGGAAGACCCCACGTCAGACCAGTAGAAGGAGTACCGGTGACCGCACCCTCGTCCCACGACATCCTCGGCACCACGGTGACCATGCCCGTCGAGATCCGGCACGCGCAGTGCTTCGTCGCGGGTTTCACCGCAGACGCGGCCGCGGTCCAGCGTGCGATCGACAGCGAGTCCGCACGCCCGGGCACCCTGCGTCCGCTGCGCATCCGACCGGGACGTGCGATGTGCATGCTGGTCTTCGTCGACTACGTCGACGGCGACCTCGGGCCGTACAACGAATTCGGTGTCTGTTTCCTCGTCGACGACCCGTCCCAACCCCCGACCTCGCCTCTCCGCGCGCTCCGCTCTCTCGCGAAGGGCGACGCGCGCGCTCTCGTGCACCGCCTCCCGGTGGACGGTGACTTCACCCTCGCGGCCGGGCGCGGGATCTGGGGCTTCCCCAAGACCCTGGCCGAGTTCGACGTCGACCACGCCTCGTCCACCCGGCACGGTCGGCTCGAGGCAGACGGTTCGCTGATCGCCGACCTGCGGATCAAACCGGGGATCAAGGTCCCGGACACGACCGCAGACACCGTGCTGCACGCCTACTCCCAACTCGACGGCGTCACCCGGCTCACGCCCTGGCGCCTGACCTCGGTGAGCGGGACCCGCACCCGCCTCGGCGGGGCGAGCCTCACGCTCGGCGACCACCCGATCGCCGCCGAACTCCGCTCTCTGCGGCTCGGCCGGCACGCACTGATGACCAGCTCGGTACAGAAGATCACCATGCGTTTCGAGAACCCGACCGTCGTCTGAGTCGCGGTTCCCGGCACCGGGGGTCCCGACGCCGGGGAGAATGGTCGCCATGAGCAATCTTGAGGCCCAGCCGGCCGAGGTCGAATGCCGCACCGACGCCGAGCGCGCGACCAGGTCCGGGCACCTTCATCTGGAGGTCCTCACCGCACGCGACGTACCCCTCGGCGGTCCACGCGCGATGACCGTTCACCGGACCCTCCCCCAACGCTCGCGGTCGCTCATCGGCGCGTGGTGCTTCGTCGACCACTACGGGCCCGACGACGTAGCGAGTACCGGCGGGATGGATGTGCCGCCGCATCCGCATACCGGCCTGCAGACGGTCAGCTGGTTGTTCACCGGCGAGGTCGAGCATCGCGACACGATGGGCAACCACGCGATGGTCCGCCCCGGCGAGATCAACCTGATGACCGCGGGACACGGCATCGCCCACACCGAGGTGTCGACGCCGGAGACCACAGTCCTGCACGGCGTACAGCTGTGGACCGCGCTTCCTGCCGATGCCGTCGACACCCCACGAGACTTCGCCCACCACCGCCCGGACGACGTCGTACTCGACGGGGTCACGGCCAAGGTGTTCCTCGGCGAGCTACTCGGCACCCGGTCGCCGGTGCACACGTTCACGCCGCTGCTGGGCGCCCAGCTCGACTTCGCGCCCGGCGCGACCGTCGACCTCGACGTCGATCCCACCTTCGAGCACGGCATCCTCGTCGACGCCGGGACGATCGAGGTGGCCGACACCGACACTGCACCTCTCCAGCGCACCGAACTGGGTTACGTCGGAGTGGGCGCACAGCGACTGACGCTGACCAACGTCTCCGACGACACCGCCCGCGTGATCCTGCTCGGCGGCACCCCATTCGGCGAGGACATCGTGATGTGGTGGAACTTCATCGGCCGCACGCACGACGAGATCGTCGGATTCCGCGAGGAGTGGATGGCCCACAGTGAACGGTTCGGTCAGGTCCGGGGCTACGACGGCGACATCCAGCACCTGCCCGCACCCGCTTTGCCGCACTCTCGGCTACGTCCCCGGAAGAACACTCCGGGCCGCGCCTGACGCCGAGCCCCGCTCCCGGGGAGGGCCATCACGAAGGGCCGAGCAACCGGGCGAAGTTGGCGATGCCCGCCGCCTCGATCGTCTGTTGGCGCACGTCGGGTCCCATACCACGCGCGTCGTGCTGTGTGTCGCCGACGCGGCTCCGGGTGTCTGACGCGGCACCACCCGCGGCCCGCGGCCCGATGAGCCCTGCGAGTTCGTTTGCCGCACGGTCGATTCGACCACTCAGACCGGAACCGCCCGCCGACTCGGCGCCCGCCCAGTCCTCTGACGCCGCGTACACCCCGGTCGGCACGGTCACGGTTCGCAGGTAGGAGAACAGCGGGCGCAGCGCGTGATCGAGCACCATGGAGTGCCGCGGGCTGCCGCCGGTGGCGGCGATGAGCACGGGCTTGCCGGACATCGCGTCCACGTCGACCAGGTCGAAGAACATCTTGAACAGTCCGCTGTAGGAGGCGTTGAACACCGGGGACGCCACGATCAACGCGTCCGCGGTTTCCACGGCGTCGAGAGCGGCGCGGGCCTGTCCGGAGGCGAACCCGACGGTCATGGCGCGGCCGAGGTCGACGGCCAGATCGCGCAGGTCGATCACCTCGACCTCGACGGCGGCCTCCCGCTCGCCGACGGCGTCGGTCACCGCCGCCGTCATCCGGTCGATCAACATCCGCGTCGACGACGGTTCGGAGAGCCCGCCGTTCACCGCCACGAGGCGCACCGCACCCCCGTTCATGACCGCACCTCGATCTTCTCGCCCTCGCGGCGGGCGGCCACCAGCGAGGCGTGGGTCGGCGCGTCCGGGACGTCGGCGGGCCTGTCCTGAGCGAACCCCTCGCGTAGCTCGGGCAGGACCTCGCCGAGCAGGTCGAGCTGTTCGAGGACGACCTTCAACGGCAGTCCCGCATGGTCGACGAGGAACAGCTGGCGCTGGTAGTCCCCGAAGCTCTCGCGGAACGACAGCGTCTTGTCGACGAATTCGGCCGGGCTGCCCACCGTCAACGGGGTCTGCGAGGTGAAGTCCTCCAGCGACGGTCCGTGGCCGTAGACGGGTGCGTTGTCGAAGTACGGCCGGAACTCGCGCACCGCGTCCTGCGAGCGCGGCCGGATGAAGAACTGTCCACCGAGGCCGACGATGGCCTGGTGGGCCTGGCCGTGTCCGTAGTGCTCGAACCGCTCGCGATAGAAGGCGATGAGCCGCTGGAAGTGTTCCTTCGGCCAGAAGATGTTGTTGGCGAAGAAGCCGTCACCGTAATAGGCGGCCTGCTCGGCGATCTCCGGACTGCGTATCGACCCGTGCCACACGAACGGCGCCACGCCGTCGAGCGGGCGCGGGGTCGAGGTGAACGACGTCAGCGGCGTACGGAACTGCCCCTCCCAGTCGACCACGTCCTCAGTCCACAGCCGGTGCAGCAAGTGGTAGTTCTCGATCGCGAGGGGGATGCCCTGGCGGATGTCCTGGCCGAACCACGGATAGACCGGTCCGGTGTTGCCGCGCCCGAGCATCAGGTCGACGCGTCCGTCGGCGAGATGCTGCAGCATCGCGAAGTCCTCGGCGATCTTCACCGGGTCGTTCGTGGTGATGAGCGTGGTCGCGGTACTGAGCTGCAGACGTTGCGTCTGCGCCGCGATGTAGGCGAGGGTCGTCGTCGGGGACGAGGAGAAGAACGGCTCGTTGTGGTGCTCGCCGAGGGCGAACACGTCGAGGCCGATGTCCTCGGACTTCTTGGCGATCTCGACGATCGCCTTGATCCGTTCGTTCTCGGTGGGCGTCCTGCCCGTGGTGGGGTCCGTCGTGATGTCGCTGACGCTGAAGATTCCGAACTGCATGTCGCGCCTTCCGTTGACTGACGATCGCTGCCGAGGCAGCCTCGACCACCATAACCGGACCGCGGTCCGATTAATTCCGTCAGACCGCTGGGTTAGTGTTGGCTCACTACTCCGCGGTGCCGATCCGCGGAGGCGTCGCATGAAGGGGAATCAATGAAGATCCGGAAGTCCGTCGCCGCCATCGCCCTGGCCGGGTCCGCGCTGTTCGTCGCCACCGCCTGCTCGTCCGAGGACGTGGACGAGGCCACCAGCAAGGTGTCGACCGCAGTCGAGTCCGCCGCATCCGAGGTCTCCACCGCCGCTGGCGACGCGATCGACGAGGTCACCGGCCTCAGCGACTCGAAGGCCCAGGACATCCTGCGCAAGGCCGTCGACCCCGCGACCCCTGCCGACGAGCTGGACTCGGTCGTCGACACCTCGGACCCCGCCACCAAGGCCGCGCTCATCGCCTTCGCAAAGGGTTCGTCGGCCGCCGGCTACACCCCCGAGGTCTACACCGTTAAGGACGTGTCGAAGGACGGTGACAACAAGGCCGTCGCCACGGTGGCCGTCGCCAGCCCGCATGCCCCGGCCCCGGTCGACATCAAGCTCACCTATGTCGACGCCGACGGCGGATGGAAGCTCAGCGGCGATGCTGTCACCCAGCTCGCCGGAATGGCGACCGACCACTGACACCGGCCGGCACCTCCTCGTCGCCGGTAGACTCGCCCGGGTACGGCCCGTCCCGCGAGCCGGCGAGCGAGGAGGTGCCGTGCGCGTCGACATTCCCACCCAGCCGTTCTCACCGGCGATCACCGAACGTCACGAGCGATGGCCCGCGGTCAACGATCTCGACGACTACTCGCTTCCCACCGATCCGGCAGACACTCCCGCCACGTCCGCGCCACGATCGGAGCATTCGGCTCCCGTGTCCCCGGCACGGCCCGTCACGCGCGTAGAGACGCGAGTCCGCCCGGCGCCGGAGGAGCATGCCGCCCTCCCGCCCGTGGGCGACTTCTGGGATCTGGAGAACTCCGCTCCCCCGCCGGTCGCGTTCACGAACCCTCGGTCGGGCCCCGTTGTCCGACCACTGCCGTATTCACCTCCGGTGGTGCATCGCACGGTTGCGCCCGCTGCATCGCTGGCACTGACAACCGGTGTGATCGCGATCCCGATGACCCTGGTCCTCGGACTCGGCGCGATTCTCGGCATGGTCGCCATCGTCTCGGGAATCATCGGTATCAAGCAGATCAACCGGGCGCCGATGAACCGCAAGGGAACCGGCCGCGCCGTCACCGGGATCGTGTGCGGTGTCGGCAGCGTAGTCGTCGGCGGGCCGATTCTGCTGCTCCTGGCGTTGGTCTTCGGTCTCTGACTCAGAACACTTTGCGACGTCGGCCGCCGTCGCCTGCACGTCATGCGGACGACAAGGCCCTCCCGGATCACACCGGGAGGGCCTTGTCGTCTGAAGTGAGCCGGTTCTAGCTGACGGCGCGGAGGCGGGGACGCGCGGGCGCGACCTCTCCGCGCTCGCGGCCCAGCCATGCCTCGATCTCACCGATGACCTGCACCTTCGCGGCCACCGGCTCGATCTCGGCCAGCGATGGTATGCAATGCATCAGGGCCGCGTAGAAGGCTGCGATGTGGGACAGACCCTGCTCGGCGAGCACGATGTCATAGTCCTCTATGCGGTCGGCGAACTCACCGTAGGTGAGTGCCTTGTCCCCCAACCGCACCGCCGTCAGGTGCGGTGTGATCGCACCACGATTCTGGATGTCGTGCAGCAGATCGTCCATGGTCAAACTACCTTTCCCCCCGCCATTTCGGCGTGACCGCGGCGTCCCCGCCTCCCCAGACGTTGGTACGTTGCGGCCCTTCCACACAGTGTGCCCTACCCCACGAAATATGGGGAATGTTGCTTCAGCATCTGTGGCACATTCCACAAGCGGATCTGCAAGGGAAATGTGACTTTATGTTACTGCTGATGCTCCAGTTGCGACAGTTCATTGGGATGCCTTGATTGACTTGTTATTCACGCGGAACCGTCCCGACATTCAGGTAGATCCAAAGCCGGACAAAGCGGCTCAGGAACCTGCTCCCTTGTCGGCTTCCATCGCCTCGATGAGGCTCTTGGGGCGGAGGTCGGTCCAGTTCTGTTCGACGTACTCGAGGCACGCCGCACGACTGTCCTCGCCGAACACCTTGGTCCAACCAGCCGGGATGTCGGCGAACGTCGGCCACAGCGAATGCTGGTTCTCGTCGTTGACGAGCACGTAGAAGCGGCCGTCCTCGTCATCAAATGGATTCGTCATGTACTTCCTTTCTCCATCGGCCGGACTACCGGCCAGTTATTCCTGGTGACCTCGTCACCAGACTTGTTGTGTGAATTGCGGCAGGGTTATTCCCGCAGTAACCCTCCCAGGACCAGGATTATGACGATGATGTCACGGTGAGCTCCTCACTCGGCAGTGCCTTGACCGTCCTGCAACAAGGCGTCTATCGCAACCAATTGACGTTCAAGCTCCGGACCGATCACGGCCAAGGCCTCCGCATTGGCCATACCCAGGTGATGAGTCGCCACGTCGACATTCTTGATGGCTCCCCCTACGAACGGTCGCCAAGCTGCGGCCACCGTGGCTGGGTTCTCTTTGTCCGCGGTCGCAGTGAAGACATACATGTGGGCGTCAAGGAAACCCGGCCGGTATCCCATAACGACCTGGTCGGAGGAGGCAAAGCTGTCCATGATCCGCTCCACCTGCTCCTCGGCGAGCAGTCCCATGCCTGCGATCTGAGTTCGGATGATTGCGGATACCTCCTCCGGAGTGCTCGCTTGCACGTCGTCGCCGAGGTCAAAAAGTTCTCGCCAGCCGCCGAGAACATCGACCACCGCAGAACCATCAGGATCGACCCGTGCGGTGCCCTCCGCGACGACGACATCCTCTTGAGGACTCTCGTGCCCGACGATGACTGGTTCGCCCTCGGGCCTGGAATCCATCACGCCCAGGTAAGCGACATCTTCTCCGAGCTCACGCAGCTGCGTGGCCATCGCGTGAGCGATGACGCCGCCGACTGACCATCCGAGCAGATGATAAGGCCCGCGCGGTTGGATCTGCCGAATCTCCTCCACATACCGCGTCGCGAGTTCGCGGGCGTCAGTGATGCTCGGCTCGCCGGTCACCACGTGCGGATCCTGCAATCCGTAGATCGGCCGGTCTGCCAGGTACGGGGCAAGACCTCCGTAGAACCATGCGAGACCGCCTGCGGGATGGACGCAGAACAGCGGGGCTCGTGCACCCTGTGCACGCAGTGTGATCACGATGTCGCCGCTGACGTCGTTGTTTGCCGCAATCCTCGCCGCGATCCCCTTCACGGTCGCGTCGCTGAAGAGCCAGGCCAGTTCGACTCGGAGCCCGTGATGCTCGCGGATTTGCGCCACCACGCGCGCCGCCGCCAGCGAGTTACCTCCGAGATCGAAGAACGACTCGGTGATCCCGACGCGTTCGACCCCGAGAATTTCGGCAAACACGGCTGCCACCGCGCGCTCGACTTCTGTTTCGGGCGCGACGTACTCGGCCGCCGAAACCTGAGGCCGGGGCAGGTCTCGTCGACTGACCTTGCCTGCAGAACTCAACGGCATGGCGTCGAGAAGCATCCACATACTGGGGCGCATGTACTCGGGCAAGTACCGCGACACCTGTTCCTTCGCGGCATCCACGTCCACCGTTGCCGGCGAAACGTAGGCAACGAGCTGGTCGCCGGCACGGGAAGTCGCGACCGTAACGGCGACGTGGACGACGTCAGGCACCTGAGCGATGACCATCTCTATTTCGCCGAGTTCCAGCCGCTGCCCCCTCAGCTTGACCTGGAAGTCGACTCGCCCCAAGTACTCGAGCGCGCCCGCGTTGTTCCAGCGCACTCTGTCCCCGGTTCGATACAGGCGCGAACCGGGTTCGCCGAACGGATCTGCGATGAACCGCTCCGCAGTCAGCTTCGGCTGACCGACGTATCCTCGCGCGATCTGGACCCCGCCCAGATACATCTCACCCGAGACACCCGGGGGCACCGGGCGCAGCCGCTCGTCAAGCACGTACGTCGTCGTGTTCCGCACGGGTCGACCGATGGGTACCGTCGATTCATCGGCCAGCACCTGGTACGCGGTGACGTCAACGGCCGCTTCGGTCGGTCCGTAGAGGTTGTGGAGTTCGCCCGACGGCAGAGACGCGAGGACCTCTCGCGCGGTCGGAGCGGTAAGCGCTTCACCCGACGTGAACACCAATCGCACCGAGTCAAGCCGTGCAAGCCCGTTCGCGCCGAGGACCTCGACGAAAGTCGACAGCATCGACGGCACGAAGTGCATCACCGAGACGCCATACTCCTGGGCCACCTCGGCCAGATAGTCGGGCTCGCCGTGGCGGTCGGGTTCGGCGACCACCAGCGTCGCTCCGACCATGAGCGGCCAGAACAGCTCCCAGACCGAAACGTCGAAGGTGTACGGCGTCTTCTGGATGACGACGTCTTCTGAGTCGATGGGGTAGGCGTTCTGCATCCACGCAAGCCGATTGGCGATGGCTGCATGTGAGACGGTCACGCCCTTGGGGACGCCGGTCGACCCCGAAGTGAACAGCGTGTAAGCAGCATGTTCACCGCGGAGCGGCTGTCGCCGTTCCGCCGCCGTCAACGGCGACTGCTTCGATCCGACCGCGTCATCACACCTCACCTCTCGAACGTCGATCCCGAGTGAATCGGCGACCTCCGCGACCTGTGGCGCGTCGGACGGATCTCGCATCAACATCGTCTTGACACCAGCCGTTGTGAGCATGTCTCGCGTCCTGTCGACAGGCGTGTAGACGTCCACCGGTACGTACTGCCCACCTGCAGCCGAGATGGCATGGATCGAAACAATCATCTCCACCGACCGTGGGATGCAAACCGCCACCGGGGTATCCGGCGACAGGCCGGCATCGATGAGTTCGCGTGCGAGCATTGCCACCCGCGCTCCGAACTCCCGGTACGACACCCGGCGCTCGCCGACGATGAGTGCCGTGCGGCGTGAGCCCGACCTCACCGCACTCCCGATCCTGTCGGGGATCAGAACCGGATCGTGCGCCGCCGACGGTCCTCGTGACCACTCAGATGTGAGGCGGTCTTCGTCCTCTGAGGCGAAGGCGACATTCGCAACCGCCTCATCCGGTGTCGACGTCAGGTCGGCCAGGACACGGATGAATCGGTCCGCGAGCCCGACGACCGTCGACTCGTTGAACAGGTCGGCGGCGTAAGTCAGCGTGCCGCTCCAGTTGTTCCCCGGCTCACCGGCACCGACTGTGACGGTCAGGTCAACCTGGGCGGGCACCTCCGGTGGTGCGACGGACGAAACCGTGAGTCCGGCGAGTTCGGCACCAACGAGTTCCGGCGCCACGGTCGCCGCGACAGCGGACTGGTCGAAGGTAAGCATCACCTGGGTAAGCGGCGAGAACCCCTGTGACCGGGCGGGATTGAGCGCATCGACCAGGGTCTCGAATGGCACGTCTGAATGCGCGAAGGCATCCAGATCGGTTGTACGCACCGCGTCGAGCAACGCCGTGAAGCTCTGGCCCGGATCATAACCGGTACGGAGGACCAAGGTGTTGACGAACATGCCGACCAGCGGGTCGAGTGCTCGCTGACCGCGACCCGCAATCGGAGTACCGATCGCGATGTCGTCGCTCGATGAGAGACGCGCCAGGACTACCGACAGCGCGGCGTGGACCACCATGAACGGCGTCACCCCATGATCGGCCGCGATCGTCGCGACGCGGGCGGTCACCTCAGCGGGGATCTCGAACCCCACTTGTCGACCGCGGTGGGATGCAACCGGCGGACGAGGTCTGTCGGTCGGTAGTCCGAGTACGTCCGGCAGGTCGGCGAGCTGCTCCGTCCAGTAGGCCAGTTGGGCGCCCACCACGGAATGCTCGTCGTCGGGGGCTCCCAAGACTGCGTGTTGCCAGATGGCGTAGTCGGCGAACTGCACCTCGAGTGGCGCGAATTCGGGAGTGAGACCTGAACTTCTGGCCGCGTACGCGGTTGCGATGTCCCCGACAAGCGGACCCATCGACTGCCCGTCCGCCGCAATGTGGTGCAAGACGAGCGCGAAAACGTGCGCGTCGACATCGGTCTTCCACAGCCGGGCTCGGAGCGGCCACTGATCGGACACGTCGAAGCCGGTTGTGATCGCGGTTTCGAACTCAACCTGCGTGTCGACTACGCGCCAGTCCAGGCGCGCCTCGACCTCGCCGGGATCCGAGACCGACTGGAACGGGAAACCCTCGTGTGCGGGGAACGTGGTCCGCAGAATCTCGTGCCGCTGAACCACGTCCACCAGTGCCCGTCGCAAAGCGTCCACATCCAGCGGTCCGGTGAAGCGCAACATCGCCGGGATGTTGTAGGTGATCGCCTGCGGTTCCAGCTGATTGATGAACCACATCCGTTGCTGCGCGAAAGACAGCGGAATACGCTCCGGACGAGGTGATACCGCCACCACCGACGCAAGTGCGGCTCCGCTTCTCGTCGAAGCGGCGACGAGACCACGAACCGTCGGCGTCTCGAACACCTGTCGGACCGATACATCAACCCCGAGCACATCCGACACCCGCGCGGCCAGTCGCATCGCCGAGAGTGAGTTGCCGCCGATGTCGAAGAACGACGCCGTGACACTGATTGCCTCGAGGCCGAGTACGTCGGCGGCCACCGACGCGACCGCACGCTCGGCCCCGGATGTCGGTGCCACGAATTCGTCGGCCGAACCGCCGAAGTCGGGGTCGGGCAACGCCTTGCGGTCCAGCTTGCCCGCCGAGCTGAGCACGACGTCGTCGATCAGCATCCACACCGTCGGCCGCATGTACTCAGGGAGCGATTCCGCGACAGCGGATTGCACTATCCGAAGGTCTACCGAAGACGGGGCGACATACCCCACCAGCTGCTGTCCGCCGGCCGGGGTGGTGGCCACGGTGGCAGCCGTGTGGACCACGCCCGGAACAGCCGCGATCACCGACTCGATCTCGCCGAGCTCAATGCGCTGTCCGCGCAGCTTCACCTGGAAATCGGTGCGGCCCAGGTACTCGATCGCACCCGAGGTGTTCCACCGAACCAGATCGCCCGTGCGGTACAGCCGCGAACCCGGTTTGCCGAACGGGTCGGCGACGAACCGCTCCGCGGTCAGTCCCGGCTGTCCCGCGTATGCCCGGGCGACCTGCACTCCCCCGAGGTATAGCTCACCGGGCACCCCGGCCGGAACCGGCCGCAGGCGCGCGTCGAGCACCCAGGTGGCGGTGTTCCATACCGGCACTCCGATCGGGATCACCCGCGGGGCCGAGGAGACATCTGCGTATGCGACCTCGACGGCGGCCTCCGTCGGCCCGAAGAGATTGTGCACCTGGGCCCACGGCCAGATCTGTCGCACCGCTGCGACGACGGCGGGCGGCAACGCCTCCCCCGAGGCGAACACCCACTTGACCGTGGTCAACTGGCGAAGACGTTGCGCCGGGACGACATCCAGGAACACCGACAGCATCGACGGCACGAAGTGCACGGAGGTCACATGCTGCTCACCGATCAGATCGGCGATGTAGGCGGGATCGGCATGTCCGCCCGGCGCCGCCAGCACCATCGTCGCGCCGGCCAGCAGTGGTCCGAACAACTCCGGCACCGACACGTCGAAGGTGTACGGCGTCTTCTGCACCACCCGGTCCGACGAACCCCAGGGATATTCCGACAGTCCCCAGCGCAGACGGTTCGACACCGATCGGTGCGACACCGTCACGCCCTTCGGTCGACCCGTCGACCCCGAAGTGAACAACGTGTAGAGCGCGTGATCGGGACGCAGCGGGGAGATCCGGTCGGCGTCGCTCACCGGCACGACCGCCGGGTCGACGTCCCCGGTGGTGTCCACGGCGACGATCCGGACGGTGTCCGACAGTTCGGCGAGGGATTCGGGCCTCGCGTCCGAGGCTGTCAGCACCACGTGCACGTCCGCGGTCTCGATCATGTAGCCCACTCGATCGGCCGGTGCGCCGGTGTCGATCGGCACATACTGGCCCCCCGCAGCGACGACCGCATGAATGGCGACGACCATCTCCACCGAACGACCGATGCAGACTCCGACGGCGACGTCCGGGCCGACGCCCAGACCGATGAGTTCACGAGCAAGGACGTTCACCCGCGCACCGAACTCGGCGTAGGAGACACTGCGACCCTCGAAAACGACGGCCGGCACCGCGGGTCCGGCCGCCACGACGGCGGCGACCGCGTCAGCGACAGTCGAATCCGCCACTGCCACATCGCGTCCGGTGGACCGCTCGGCGATCGGTTCGAGCGAGGCAGCGGACGCCAGTCGCACGTCCGCGCTCGGCAGATCAGGCTGAGTCGCCATGCTGCGCAGGATCTCGACGAGTGTGTCCCGGAAGACATGCACCTGCGCATCGTCGAATGCACCGGGCAAGTATTTGAGTTTGAGGGTCAGTCGGCCGCCGGACTGCGAGGTGATCAGGTTCAGCGGGTAGTGGGTCGCGTCGCGCGTCGACACGTCGCGGATGTTCAGGCCTTCGCCGGTGTCGGCGGTCGCCACCGAGTCGGTGTCGACGGGATAGGACTCGTGCACGGTGAGGGTGTCGAATCCGACCGGAGCACCGCTCGCCGCGATGATCTCCGGGAGGCCCAGATACTGATGATCGAGCACCGACACCTTGTCGGCCTGGACCTTTTCCAGCACCTCGATCACCGTTGCCCGCGGATCCACGTCCACCACGGCCGGCAACGTGTTGATGAACAGACCGACCATCGACTCCACACCGTCGAGATCGGCCGGACGACCCGACACCGTCTCGCCGAAGGTCACCACCCGGTTGCCGGTCAGGCGGGACAGCAGCACTGCCCACGCCACCTGCAGGACGGTCGCAACCGTTGCACCGTGGGTACGCGCGACTGCCTCGATCGCCGAGCTCAGGTCTTCGTCGAGCAAAACCGAGGAATCCCGCGGCAGGAGGTCGGCGGTCGCCTCGGTCCCCGAGGCGACGAGGGTCGGTCCCTCCACGGGTGCGAGGACCCGGGACCATGCGGCCAGGCCGTCCCGGTCGTCGACCGCCCCGATGTGGGCCAGGTAATCGGAGAAGTCCTGACGGGAGTCGGATATCTGCCCCGTGTAGGTGGCTCCGGTTGCGTAGAGAGCCAGCAGATCCGCCAGGACCAGAGGACCCGACCAGCCGTCGAACAGAATGTGGTGGTTGGTGATCACCACGCTCACGCCGTCCGTGTGGCGCGCCGCGACCACGCGAAGGAGTGGCGGTGCGGCCAGATTGAACGGGATGAGACGTTGCGCGTCCTCGATCGTGGCCACGGCCGCAGTCACCTCGTCGGGTCCGACGGCGTCGATGTCCACCGTCTCCCAGGGCACGGGCGCGGACGCCGGGATGACAGCCACCGTGGATCCGCTCGACGTCCGCACGAAACCGGAACGCAGGGATCGGTGATGGGCCAGCAGGTCATCGGTGGCCCGACGCAGACGATCCAGATCGATCTCCCCGCCGAGATGAATCACCGCCTGGGTGACGTACACGTCGACCGTGTCGTCTCCCGCGAGCGCCGCCTGGAAGTACAGGCCGCGCTGCAGCGGTGACAACGGCCAGACCGCCGACCCCGGGTACGCGGCTTCGATCTCGTCCAGGTCGTCCTGTGTGACATCGCCGCCGCGTACGTCCGAGGGCGACAGTCCGGGATCGCCGTGCGCGGCGAGATGGTCGACGAGCAGGGACAGTTCCTCCGACCAGCGCGACGCGATGTCGCGGACGTCGTCGCCCGACAGGATGCGTTGCGGGAAGCGAAAATCGGCGGACAGAGTGCGACCCTGGAGGCCGACGGTCGTACCGGCGTTGACCGTGAGGGTGGCCATCGCGGCCATCCTGCCGTCGACGGTCGACGGCAGGAAGGGAGCGTCACCTGCCGGCAGCCACGAATCGAGCTGGACGGTCGGCGCGCCGGTGCCGGCCGTCTGGTCCTCGACGCCTGTACCGCCTCGGTTTCCGAGGTAGTTGAATGCGATCGACGGGAGCGGCCGGCGTGCCAGTGGGGTGTCCGCGCCGTAACGCAGCTGTCCGAAACCCACACCGTGGTCGGGTGCGGCAAGGCGTGCTTCCTTCGCCGACTTCACGGCGTGCACGACGTCGGCGGTGGGGTCGATCGCGACCGGTGCGATCGTGGTGAACCAGCCGACGGTCCGGGACAGGTCGGCCCGGCGTGGGTCCGCTCCCTTCTCGACGACGTCCTCGTAGCGGCCGTGTCCTTCCGACAGGATCGACACGGGCGCGCGGTCCCCCAGACCGCGGTCGGCCTGCCAGGACCGCACGGCACGCCCCAGCGTGGCGAGGAGGACGTCGTCGACGTTGCCGCCGAAGGCCTCGGGAACGCTCGTCACGACCGCTTCGGTGACCTCTGCCGGGATCTGATGGACGACCGACGCCGTGGTGGCGTAGCGATCCTGTTCGGGGTCGAAGGCGGTTCCGAAGTCGGTGGGCCGCTCCGGGAGTTGCGTCAGCCAGTGATCGACCTCGCCGCTGCGCAGAGAGGTCTGCGCGTCCAGCGCATGTGACCAGGCGCGGGCGGAGGTCTGTTCGGCGCGAACCGAGATCGGGTGACCATTGGACCGCTGGGCCCAGACGGTCACGAGGTCTTCGATGAGGATCGGCCACGACACCGCGTCGACGCCGAGATGATGGATGACGAGCACGATTCGCCCGGCACCGGAGGCATCGGTGACCAGCACCGCCTGCACGAGGTTGCCCGTCGAGGGGTCGAGACGCCCGGCGGCCTCGACATGGGCCGCACGCACCTCGTCGGCGAAGGCCTGTGTGCCCACCAGCGCGTCGACACGACGGGCATGCACCGCCGACACCGGATCGAACGGCGTCCCCGTGGTCAGCTTCCAGCGGTCGTCGTCGAGGTGCAGCCGCGCGGTCAGCATAGGATGCGCGGTGACCACCGCGGTGAGCACCTCGCCCACGGCCTCGTCGGTCGCTCCAGCCGGGGCGATGAGCACCATCGACTGATTGAAATCAGCGAAATCACCGGCGCTGGAAGATGACTCGACCATCCAGGACACGATCGCCGGTAGCGGTAGATCACCGACGGGACCGCCGGTCGGCTCGTCGAGGACGGGCAGTTGCGTGCCGCCGGCCGACACCGCCTGCGCCATCGCACGGATCGTCTTGTGTTCGAAGATCTCTCGTGGCGACAACACCAACCCCGAGGCCTTGGCTGCCGAGGCCAGCTGGATCGACATGATCGAATCACCGCCGAGTGCGAAGAACGACTCGGTGACACTGACCCGATCCAGACCCAGCAGACCCGCCACGATCGACGCCAGGACCTCTTCGGTCGAATTCGACGGCGCGACGTGGTCGTCGAAATCGGTCGACGTCTCGGGGGCCGGAAGGGCCCGACGATCGAGCTTGCCACCCGGGGTCACCGGGAGTTCTTCGAGCACCATCGCGACCGGGGGCACCATGTGCCCCGCCAGGCGTGTGGCGGCAGCCGCCAGCACCGCGTCGACGTCGACCTCGACCGGCGCGTCGTCGACCCGGGCGGCGACGAGGTAGGCCACGAGGCGAGTGCGCCCCGAGTCGTCGCGGTGGCCGAGTACGACCGCCGAGTCCACGCCCGGCTGGTCGGCGAGTACCGTCTCGATCTCCCCGAGTTCCACGCGTTGCCCGTTGATCTTGACTTGGTCGTCAGCACGTCCGGCGAATTCGATCTCGCCGTCACCCGTGAGTCGCACCATGTCGCCGGTGGCGTACATCCGCCGTCCCGGTTCCGACGAGAACGGATCTGCGACAAACGATGCCGCCGTCTGTCCCGCCCGTCCGAGATAACCGCGAGCCAACGAGTCCGGTGCACTCAGATAGAGCTCACCGACCACACCCCTGGGCACCTGGTGCAAGCGTCCGTCCAGCACGTACGCCGAGAACCCACGCACCGGACGGCCGATCGTCACGCGTCGGCCCGGCTCCGTGCGGCCGGTACTCGACCACACGGTCGCCTCTGACGGTCCGTAGAAGTTGAACATCCGGCGGCCCGGTACCCCGGCCCACCGTTCCACCAGCTCCGGGGGACACGCCTCACCGCCGGTCACCAGGTTGCGAAGGCTGCGCCCGCGAGCCGGGTCCACCGTGGCCAGCACGGTCGGCGTGATGAGCGTGTCGGTGACCCGGTCGCGTTCGAGGATGCGGCCCAGCGCGTCTCCCGCGTACTCCGAGGCCGGCGCGATCACCAGAGTGTGGCCCAGACCGATCGACCACATCATCTCCAGCACGGATGCATCGAAACTCGGTGAGGCGACGTGCAGTACCCGCACGTCCGGGTTGTCCGCCGGGGTTCCCGACACCTCGCCGAGCGCATCGATGAAATTGGCGATGCCGCGATTCGTCACCCCGACTGCCTTGGGGCGACCGGTCGATCCGGAGGTGTAGACGAGATATGCCAGGTTGTCCAGACGCACGGGAGCGCGTCGGTCGTCCTCCGTGACCGGCGCACCGGACACCGTGACATTCGCCGACATCTCGTCGATGTCGAGCCACTCGCACGACGACTCGCCCAGCCTCGGCCGGGTCGCGATATCCGTGATCCCCCACCGCACGCCGGAATCGGCAATCATGTAATCGATACGGTCCTGCGGGTAGGACGGGTCGATCGGCACGTAGGCCGCCCCGGTCCGGACCACTCCGAACACCGCGATCACCGATGCGATCGAGCGCTCCAGACCTACCGCAACGATGTCATCGGGGCCGACCCCGTGCGCGATGAGCTGCCGCGCAACACGGTTGGTGCGTTCGTCGAACTCTGCGTAGGAGACCTCGGCGCCGTCACACACCAGCGCCGCCCGCACTGGATTCGCCGGCCGTGAGGCCAGCACCTCCACGAGAGTCCGGGGCTCGGTCACGCCGCCGTCGTCGGCCGTACCGAATCCGCCCACCGACTTCCTACTCGGACGCATCCAGTCCAGGGCGAGCTCGTCGAGGATGTCCACGTCTCCGATCGCCTCCTGCGGGTCGGTGACCATCGCGGTGATGACCTGCAGCCAGACGCTCGCGAATCGCTGTACGGTCGCATCGTCGAATAGCGATGTCGCGTACAAGAAGTTCACCGCCATCGGGGCGTCCGCCGAACGGTCGGTCACACCAACGGTGAGCTCGAACTTGGCGACGGGTTCGGCCGTGGCCAGGGCCTGGGCGTCGAGGCCTGCAGTTGCCAGCGCACCCGACGCATGACGAGTATCGCCGGATTCGTGGGTGAACGCGATCTGCACCAGTGGCTGATATGCCGTCGAACGCTCCGGTGCCAGTTCCTCGACCAGATCGTCGAACTGCACATCAGAGTTGGCGAATGCGTCCACGTCCACCGACCGCACGGTGCGCACGAAGTCGGCCAGCGACCGAGCCGGATCGACGGGCGTCCGCAACACCAGGGTGTTCACGAACATGCCGATGAGATCCTGCAGGGCGGCATCGTTGCGACCCGCGATCGGTGCACCGATCACCACATCCGTCGTCGCGGCCAGCCGCGACACCGCGACCGCGAGCGCCGCGTGGGACACCATGAACGGCGTCACCTCGTGCTCGCGCGCGAAGGCCTCGAGCGCTTCGGCGACCGCGTCGTCGACTGTGGTCGAGACGAGCGCGGCCGCGGTGTCCAGGACACCCGGACGCGGACGATCCATGGGAAGGTCGGTGACCGCCGGCAGATCCGCCAGAGCGGCTCGCCAGTAGGCGAGTTCGGCGCCCATCGGCGAGTCCGGGTCCTGGGCGTCACCGAGGACCGACCGCTGCCACAGTGCGTAGTCGGCGTACTGGACGGGAAGCGCCGGCAGCTCCTGGGTCCCGCCGCTCACTCGGCGCATGTATGCGGCGAGCAGTTCCCGGACAAACACCGGGTTCGATTCACCATCGAAGGCGATGTGATGGGCGGTGACCACGATGTCGACGGTTCCGTCCGCGTTCGACTTCAGACGTCCACGGATCGGGAGATCTCGCGTCACGTCGAAGCCTCGGGTCGCCGACCCGATCAGTTCCTCGTCGTCACCGTCTTCCAGCCAGTCGAGCATCTCGCGGGCGCGGTCTGCGGGGACGATCTGCTGGTACGGCCCCCCGGGGTCGGACGGGTACACGGTCCGGAGCACCTCGTGACGTTCGATCACGTCACCGACCGCGTCGCGGAGCGCCGCCCGGTCGAGGTCGCCCGTCAGCCGTAGACCCATCGGAATGTTGTAGGCCGGTGACTCGGGGTCGAACTGGTTGATGAACCACATCCGCGCCTGTGCGGTGGAGAGCGGCAACCGCTCGGGTCGCTCACCTGCCGTCAGCCGGGCGAGGGTGCGCCCCCTCCCGGCGACGGCGAGTACGAGTTCGCGTACAGACGGCGTGTCGAAGAGGTCGCGCACCGAGACGTCGAGATCGAGGGTGTCCGCCAACCGCGCCGCGACGCGGGTCGCCGACAGCGAGTTCCCGCCGAGTTCGAAGAACGACTCGACGACGCTGATCTGCTCGAGTCCGAGCACGTCGGCGTAGACGGCCGCGACCATCGCCTCCATGTCGGATTCCGGGGCGACGTACTCCGCCACACCGACCTCGGGCAGCGGCAGCTCGCGACGGGCCACCTTACCCGCACTGTTGAGCGGCATGCGCTCGAGAGGCATCCACACCGTCGGACGCATGTACTCCGGCAACGCACGCGTCACCGCCGCGCGTACCAGGTCGAGGTCGACCGTCGCCGGCGCCACGTAGGCGACGAGTTGGTCGTCCGCGCCGGCACGCGCCACCGTCGCCGCCGCGTGCACGACGCCCGGGACAGCCGAGATGACCGATTCCACCTCACCGAGTTCCAGCCGCTGACCGCGGAGCTTGACCTGGAAGTCGGTGCGGCCCAGGTACTCGATCTCCCCCGAGGCGTTCCACCGGACGAGATCGCCGGTGCGGTAGAGCCGCCCGCCGTCGGTGCCGTACCGATCCGCGACGAACCGTTCCGAGGTGAGACCGGCCTGTCCCGCATACCCGCGCGCCAGCTGCACGCCGCCGAGGTACAGCTCCCCGGGAACCCCGGCGGGGACGAGTTGGAGGCGTGCGTCCAGAACGTAGGTCGACGTGCTCGGGACCGGCACACCGATCGGGACGACCGACTCGCCGGGCACCACCTCGTGGGCCGTCACGTCGACCGCGGCCTCGGTGGGACCGTAGAGGTTGTGCAGCTCGACCGCGGGGAGGGCGGACAGCACCGCCTGTGCGGTGGCCGGATTCAGCGCCTCGCCCGACGTGAACATCAGCCGCAGCGACACGAGACCGCCGGCGCGGACCGGACCGAGGACGTCGAGGAAGGTCGCCAGCATCGACGGTACGAAGTGGACGACCGAGATTCGCTCGGACGCGACGACGTCGGCGAGGTAGAAGGGGTCGCCGTGCCGATCGGGCTCGGCGATGACCAGCGTGGCACCGACGGCCAGCGGCAGGAACAGCTCCCACACCGACACGTCGAAGGTGACGGGGGTCTTCTGGAGGAAGACGTCCGACTCCTTGATCGAATACCACTCGCGCATCCAGCCGAGACGGTTGACGATCGCCCGGTGAGACACCGTCACGCCCTTCGGCCGTCCCGTCGAACCCGAGGTGAACAGCGTGTAGGCGGCGTGATCCGGCTGCAGCGGGACCCGGCGTTCCTCGTCCGAGATCGGCGGGGTCGCGAGGTCGACGTCCTCGGAGGCGTCGACAGCGAAGGTGCGCACGGACTCGCCGAGCGCCTCGACCACCGCCGGTGAACCCTCGGCCCCAACGAGCACGATCCGCGCCCCGGAGGTCTCCAGCATGTAGCTCGCGCGCTCCACCGGTGCAGATGTGTCCAGCGGCACGTAGTGGCCGCCGGCGGCCACCACGGCGTGGATGCCGACCAGCATCTCCACTGATCGCTCGATGCAGACCCCGACGGCGACGTCGGGTCCGACGCCGGCCGCCATCAGCTCCCGGGCGAGCACGGAGACACGCGCCCCGAACTCCGCGTACGAGACCCGACGGGCCCCGAACACCAGCGCGGGTGCGCCGGCGGTCCCGGACAGCTGAACCAGATCGGTCATCGTCGTGTCTCCTTCGACAGGTACGGCGCGCCCGCCGACGTCCGGTTCGGACGGTGGCGGGCACCGGTGCGTGCGGCTGACGGGTCAGTCATCGCTCGCCGCAGGGCCTCGATCACGGCCGATCAGGGACGGCAGTGTGGTGTCCGAGACCGGACCCGGCGTTCCCGACGACCAGCGGACGATCCGTTCGAGCTCGTTCGGAGCGATCAGAGGCGCTGCTCCGATCGATGCCTCCGGGTTCTCCGTCAGCGCGTCGAGCATCGTCACGAACCGTTCGGCCAGTGTCTCGACCGATGCGGCGTCGAACAAATCCGTCGCGTAGACGATGGTGCCGGACCAGCGGCCGGCGTCACCGGTGGCGACGGTGAAGGCCAGGTCGTACTGCGCGGCGACGGCCGGCGGTTCGAGCGGAGTCATCGCGATGCCGGAGTCGTCGAACACCGGACCGGACGGGGACGGCGCCACCAGGGACAGCATGACCTGTGCCAGCGGGGCGAAGGCCTGTGACCGGGTGGGCTTGAGCACCTCGACGAGCGTCTCGAACGGTACATCCGCGTGCGCGTAGGCCTCGAGGTCGGTACCCCGCACCGAGTCGAGCAGTTCATCGAATGGCATCGCCGGCGCAAGTTCGGTCCGGAGCACCAGCGTGTTCACGAACATGCCGATGAGCGGGTCGAGTTCACGCTGGCCGCGGCCGGCGATCGGCGTGCTGATGGCGATGTCGTCGGTCGCCGACAGTCGGGACAGCAGGACCGCCAGTGCGGCGTGGACGACCATGAACGGCGTCACCCCGCGCTCGTGGGCCAGACGTTCGACCTGTTCGGCGACCTGCACCGGGATCTCGAACCCGACGAGGTCGCCGCGGTTCGACGCGACCGCCGGCCGCTGACGATCAGTCGGGAGTTCGAGAACATCGGGGATGCCGCGTAGCTGCCGGGTCCAGTAGGCGATCTGCGTGCCGATGACCGATGCCGGGTCGTCGGCGGAACCGAGTTCCCGGTGTTGCCACAGCGCGTAGTCGGCGAACTGCACGGTCAGCGGCACGAAGCCGGGCTCCTCGTCCCGCACCCTCGCCGAGTAGGCCGTCACCATGTCGGTCACCAGCGGGACCATCGATTCGCCATCACCCACGATGTGATGGATGACCGCGAGCAGGTTCCACTCCCGCTCACCGGACTGCCACAGCCGGACCCGGAAGGGCACGGCGGCGGTCACATCGAAACCGGCGGTGGCGGCGTCGACCAGTCCGTCGAAGGACTCGACCTCCGCCCAGTCCACGGTCGCCCGCGCCGATCCGGCTGCATGGACGAGCTGTATTGGCTCGCCGTCGACCGCGGGGAACGTGGTGCGGAGGATCTCGTGGCGGACCACGAGGTCGTCCACCGCGGACCGGAGTGCCGAGATGTCGAGGTCGCCGACGAGCTTCAGCCCGATCGGGATGTTGTACGCCGCGGACGACGAGTCGAACCGGTTGAGGAACCACATCCGCTGCTGGGCGAACGACAACGGCACCCGCTCCGGCCGCGGCGTCACGGCCGTCACCGGTGGCAGAGCCGCTCCACGCTGACCGCCGAGCTCCACGAGCTCTCGCACCGACGGCGCGTCGAAGACGTCGCGGACCGAGATGTCGGCGTTCAGCACCTCCCCGACACGGGCGGCGAGACGGGTGGCGGACAGCGAGTTGCCACCCAGGTCGAAGAAGCTCGCGATCACCGAGACCTCTTCGACGCCCAGCACCTCGACGAACACCGCCGCCACGGCTTCTTCGGCCGCCGAGGCGGGCGCCACGACCTCGCCCGGCGCCGACGTCGGTGCGGGCAGCGCGCGCTTGTCGAGCTTGCCCGCCGGTGTCAACGGCAGCGCCTCGAGGACGGTGATGGTCGCCGGCACCATATGGGTCGGCAGGCGATGAGCAAGGTGATTCCGGAGCTCGGCCGTTTCCGCCGTCTGTTCGAGCACCACGTATGCGGCGAGCGCGGTGGCCACCGAGCCACCCACACCGATGACCACTGCCGAGTCCACCGCGGGATGGGAGGTCAGCGCGTCCTCGATCTCGCCGAGCTCGATGCGCAGGCCGCGCAACTTCACCTGGTCGTCGCCGCGCCCGACGTAGTCGACGAACAGCACGCCGTCCGCGTCCCGCATCCAGCGCACCAGGTCACCGGTGCGATACATCCGTGCGCCCGGCTCACCGTACGGGTCGGCCACGAAGCGTTCCGCGGTCAGCCCCGGGCGCCGGTGGTACCCACGCGCCAGAGCGGCACCGGCGACATACAGGTCGCCGGGAACACCCACCGGGACCGGCCGGAGAGCGCGGTCGAGGACCATCAGCCCGACGCCCGGGATCGGTCGGCCGATGTCCACCGGTCGCCCGGAAGCGAGCCGCGAACTCAGGGTGACCGCGACCGAGGCCTCGGTGGGCCCGTACGCGTTGTAGAACGCCACCTTCGGCGCCCACCGGTCGACGAGCGTCTGCGGCACCGCTTCGCCACCGGCCGCGAGCATGCGGAGATCCGGGAGCTCGGTGTCGCCGAGGCTGGCGAGGACCGTTGGTGTCAGGAACGCGTGGGTGATCGACGAGGACCTGATGAAGCCGGTCAGGTCGTCGCCGCCGAGCACGCCGGCCGGCCTGTACACGAGCGTGGCCCCCGAGACCGAAGCCATGACCCACTCGAGGACCGAGGCGTCGAAGCTCGCCGAGGCGAAGCCCAGCACGCGTGCCCCCGCACCCGCGCCGAAACGCTCGACCTCCGCGACAGCGAAGTTGTGCATGCCGCGGTAGGTGACCGACACACCCTTCGGGACCCCGGTGGAACCCGAGGTGTAGATGACGTAGGCGATGGCGTCGAGGTGCGTCCGGCGGAGGAGTTCGTCCTCACCGAGGGCACGGTTCTCGAACTCGGCGATCTCGGTGCGGAGTTGTTCCACCGTCGTCCAGCCCACGTTCCCGGCCATGGCGGGCAGGAGGGCGTCGGCGGTCAATCCCAGGGTCACACCGGAGTCGGTGATCATGTGCTCGATCCGCTCGACCGGGTAGTCCGGGTCGATCGGGAGGTACGCCGCGCCCACCTTGGCGATCGCCCACTGTGCGGTCAGCAGCTCCACCGAGCGCGGCAGGGCCAGTGCAACGATGGATTCGACTCCGACGCCGCGGGTGAGGAGCCACCGGGCGAAGCGGTTGGACCGTTCGTCCAGCTGCGCGTACGTGAGCGCACCGCCGTCCGCGTCCGTCACCGCGACATCGTCGGGATACCGCGCCGACACCTCGACGAACACCTGCGACAGGTGCCTCGGCTCGGTCGGCGCCCCGCCCGACACCGGCGCCAGGGCCGACGCCTCCGCCTCTGGCATCAGGACGAGGTCGGCGACCGCCGCGCCGGTGTCGCGCACGACGGTCTGGAGGATGTGCCGAAGTGCGGTGGCGAACACCCGGACCTGCTCGTCGTCGAACGCGGCCGGCAGGTACTTGAGGGTCAGGGACAACCCGCTGCCCGCCGGGGCGGTCGCCATGTTCAGCGGGTAGTGGGTTGCATCCGAGGCGTCCACGTCGAGGATCTCGAGACCACCGGTCAGTTCGGCGTCGGCAGTCGAGAGCGACGAGTTGTCGACCGGATAGGACTCGTGCACGGTCAGCGTGTCGAAGAGTGCCGGCAGACCCGTCTGGGCGACGATCTCCGGCAGCCCGATGTGCTGATGATCGAGCACAGAGACCTTCTGCGCCTGCAGTCGGTCGAGGACGCCGGAGATCCTGGCGGTCGGCTCGACGTCGACGACGACGGGCAGCGTGTTGATGAACAGACCGACCATCGTCTCCACACCGTCGAGGTCGGCCGGGCGGCCGGAGACCGTCTCGCCGAATGCCACGACCCGGTTACCGGTCAGACGCGACAGCAGGACCGACCACGCGAACTGCAGGATCGTGGTCAGGGTGACGCCCTGGGTTCTGGCGGTCTCCTCGATCGCTGCGGTCAGATCGGGGTCGAGGATCTCCTGGTGATCTCGCGGCAGTGAGTCCGCGGTGACCTCGAGATCCGACGAGACGATCGTCGGTTCCTCGACCGGTGCGACGACTCCGCGCCACACCTCCAGGCCCTGCTCGTGGTCGGCGTTCGCGACATACCGGAGGTAGTCCCCGAAGTCGCCGGCTTGAGGCGCGTGATGGCCGGTGAACGTCGTGTTCCGCGCGTAGAGCGCCAACATGTCGGCCAGCACCAGGGGTCCCGACCATCCGTCCAACAGGATGTGGTGGTTGGTGACCACGAGTGTCGCCGTGTCCCCGTGCGTCGCGAGCACGAATCTGATCAGCGGCGGCTCCGCCATGTCGAACGGGACGACGAGTTCGGTGGAGGCGATCTCGGCGACCCTCGCCTCGACGGCCGCACGATCCAGGTCGCCGAGGTCGACGACGCTCCAGGGCAGTTCCACCTGCGGCGGCACCACGGCGACCACGGCCCCGCTGTCGGTCCGGACGTATCCGGTACGTAGTACGCGATGGTGAGCCAGGAGATCGGCAGCGGCCCGACGGAGCCGTTCGGGATCGACGGCGCCGCCGAGTTCGAGAACGGCTTGCGTCACGTAGACGTCGACGGTCGCATCACGTCCCACACCGGCAGCGTGGAGATCGGCCTGGAAGTACAGGCCCCGCTGGAGCGGCGACAACGGCCAGACCGCCGCACCCGGGTAACGCACGGCGAGCACGTCGAGATCGCCCTGGGTGAGCTCGATGCCCGGAACGTCCGACGGGGACAGCCCGGGGTCACCGATCCGTTGCAGATCGGCGATGACCGCGGCGAGTTCGCTTTCCCACCTGTTCGCGAGTTCGCGCACGTCGTCGGCATCGAACAGCGCGGCCGGATACGTGAGGTTCGCGGCCAGCGAACGTCCGTTGCCGGTGAGCACGGTCGAGACGTTGATGCTCACGGCCGCAGCCGCCGACATCCGTCCCGCGACCGTCGGCGGCAGCCCGGGCGCATCGGGAGCCGGCGTGAACGGCACCACGTGCGTGGCGTCCGCGTCGGCAGCGCGCGCCGAACCTGCACCGAAGAAGTTGAACGCGATACTCGGCAACGGCCTGGAGGCCAGTTCGCCATCGGTCCGGTAGCGCAGGAGGCCGAACCCGGCGCCGGCGTCCGGCTGGCCGAGCCGCTCCTCCTTGGCCGCCTTCACGGCGTGGATCATGTCGCTCGAGGGATCGAGGATCACCGGGGCGACAGTGGTGAACCACCCGACGGTGCGCGAGAGGTCGGACCGGTACGGGCGAGTTCCGGACGACACGATCTCCTCGTTGCGGCCGTGTCCCTCGGAAAGAACCGAGACCGGGGTGTCGTCGTCGATACCGCGTGCGTGCTGCCATCCGCGCACCGCGCGTGCGAGCGCTGCGAGCAGGACGTCGTTCGCGGTCGCACCGAACGCCTCCGGAACGGCGGTGAGAACAGCCTCGGTGATGTCGGCCGGCACGCGATGGACCGCGGACCGGACGGTCGCCTCCCGGTCCCGAGCCGGGTCGAATACGACCCCCAGGTCTGTCGGGCGTTCCGGCGTCCGCGCCAGCCAGTGTCGGAGTTCGGCCCCGCGGGCATCGACCTGTTCGGCGAGAGCCGCGAACCAGCCCTGCGCTGTGGTCTCCTCCTTCCGGACGACCATCGGTGCCGAGTTCTGCTGCTGCGACCACGCGGTGATGAGGTCCTCGATGAGGATCGGCCACGAGACCGCGTCCACTCCGAGGTGGTGGACGACCAGGACCAGCCGGTCATCCCCCGTGCCACTGCGGACGATCACAGCCTGCACGAGGGCTCCGGTCGACGGGTCGAGGCGCCGCGATGCGTCGGCGTGCGCCATCCGGACGACCTCGCCGAAGGCGGGATCGGTGACCGCCGCCTCGGAGACGACCTCGTGTACGGCTGCCGCGACATCGAAGTCGCCGCCGGCGGACAGTGTCCATCCACGCCCGGACCGCACGAGTCGAGCGGTGAGCATCGGGTGCGCCGCCACCACGGCGGCCAACACCTCCCCGACCGATTCGATCGTGGAGTCCGAGGGCGCGATCAGTACTCGCGACTGCGTGAAGTCGTCGAAATCGTGGTCGTCACCCGACAATTCGAGCATCCAGCCGACGATCGGCGGAAGTTCGACGACTCCCGAACCACGAGTGGGCGACTCGGGAAGCATGGGCAGCTTCTCGGCGTCGTCCGCGGCCACCGCCGCCATGGCGCGGATGGTCTTCAGCTCGAAGATCTCACGCGGCGACAGCGACAGTCCGGCGGCGCGTGCCGCAGAGGTCAGCTGAATCGACATGATCGAGTCGCCTCCGAGTGCGAAGAACGACTCGGTCACCGAGACCTGTTCGACACCGAGCAGCCCGGCGACGATCGAGGCCAGTACCCGCTCGGTCTCCGAGGTCGGTTCGACGTACTCGTCGGACGACGAACCGAAGTCCGGCGCCGGCAAGGACTTCCGGTCGACCTTGCCCGCCGTGCTCAACGGCAGGTCCTCGAGGATCATCCAGACCGACGGCTGCATGAACTCGACGAGGTGCTCGGCCGCGTACTCCCGCAACGTTTCCCGATCCAGCTCCCCGGACCCGTCGACGTAGGCCACCAGCAGTTCGCCACCCGACGGCGCCGAATCCACGGTCACCGCCGCATGGACCACACCCGGAGCCGCCGCGAGCACCGCCTCGATCTCACCGAGCTCGATGCGCTGGCCACGCAACTTCACCTGGAAGTCGGTGCGGCCCAGGTACTCCAGCTGACCGTCGGCGTTCCACCGGACCATGTCCCCGGTGCGGTAGAGCCGGTCGCCCGGCCCGCCATACGGGTCGGCGACGAAGCGCTCGGCGGTCAACGCCGGACGCCCCGCGTATCCGCGAGCGACCTGCAGACCGCCCAGATACAGCTCGCCGGGCACACCGACCGGAACGACCTGCAGCCGCGCGTCGAGCACATGCGCCGTCACATGCCACAGCGGGACGCCGATCGGCACGGTCGCCAGACCGGCATCCACCTCCGCGATGGTCGCGAAGATGGTGGCCTCGGTCGGCCCGTACTGGTTGTGCAGACGCGCCTCGGGCCATGCGCGCAACAGCTTGTCCGCCACCGCCGGGTTCAACGCCTCGCCGCCGGTATGGATGTGCCGCACCGACGAGATCCACTCGGCGTCACCGTCACCCAGCGCCTCGAGCATCGAGGAGAGCATCGACGGGACCATCATCACCGAGGTCACCCGGTGCTCGGTGATGTAGTTCGCGACCGCCCAGGGGTCGCGGTGTTCGTCGGGACGCATCATCACCACGCGGCCGCCGTCGTACATCCAACGGAAGAACTCCAGTACCGACGGATCGAAGGTGTAGTCCAGGACCTGGAGGAACACGTCGGACCGGTCGAAGGCGTAATAGTCCTGGTCGAAGATCAACTGCGACATCACCGCGCGATGGGACACCGTGACGCCCTTCGGGCGCCCGGTCGATCCCGACGTGAAGATCGTGTACGCCGCGTCGTCCTCGCGCAGTGCCGCGAGCCGCTCGGCATCGTCGACCGGAGCGACCTCGGCGGGCACCGGGGTCGAGGCGTCCACGGTCAGCACCGCGATCTCACGTCCGGCGTCTCCCGACCCGATCGCAGCGGCCACCGCGTCCGGCACACCGGCCGACTCCGGCACCAGCACCGCGACCGCACCCGACACCTCGAGCATGTAGGCGACGCGATCCGCCGGCGCACCCGTGTGGATGGGCACATACTGGCCACCCGCGACGATCACCGCTTGTAGCGCGATCACCATCTCGAGCGAACGCGGAGTCCACACACCCACCGCGACATCCGGCCCGACTCCAGCCGAGATGAGTTCGCGCGCAACGGTGTTCACCCGTGCGGCCAGTTCACTGAAGGACATCTCTCGGCCGTCGAAGATCACTGCCGTGGAGTCGTCGAACCGCTCGGCGGCAGAGGTGATCAGGTCGGCCAGGGTGCCCCGGACGGGGGCGCCGCTCAACTGGCTGTCGGACAGGTCCACCTCGGCGCCGTCGGACCAGCGGGCGATCCGGGCACTCTCGTCCTCGGTCACCAGTGGCACCGTGGACACCAGCGATTCCGGAGCGGCGGTAAATGCATCGAGGGCCGCCGTGAAGCGTCGGGCGAAGACCTCGACGGTCGGTGCGTCGAACAGGTCGGTCGCATAGACGATCGATCCGCCCCAGTCCTCGTCCTCGGCACCCGCCGACAGGCCGATGAGCAGGTCGACCTTGGCCGGCGTCGAGATCGGGTCGATCGGGCTGATCTCGAGCCCGTCGAGCTCGACCCGGCCACCGGAGGCGAACTCCGGCAGGACCGACTGGTCGAGCGTCAGCCAGACCTGCGCCAGTGGTGCGAACGCCTCGGATCGAACGGGTTGGAGCCGATCGACCAAGGTCTCGAACGGCACGTCCGCGTGCGCGAAGGCGTCGAGGTCGGTCTGTCGGACCTGATCGAGTAGCTCGTCGAAGGTCATGGACGGGTCGACGCGGGCACGCAGCACCAGTGTGTTGACGAACATGCCGACGAGCGGATCGAGCTCAGGTCGTCCGCGACCGGCGATGGGGGTACCCACCGCGATGTCGTCGGTGGCCGTCAGCCGGGCGAGCAGCACCGCGAGCGCGGCATGGATGACCATGTACGGGGTCATGTTCTTCGCGCGGGCGAGTTCACCGATGCGCGCGCCGACGGCGGCAGGCAGCTCGTAGTCGACTCTCGCGCCGTTCTGCGACGCGACGCGCGGCCTCGGCCGGTCGGCGGGCAGTTCCAGCACATCGGGCAGACCGCGGAGCTTCTCCGCCCAGTACGAGACCTGCCGACCGATCACCGAATTCGGATCGTCGGCGGGGCCGAGTGTCTGGTGCTGCCAGATCGCGAAGTCCGCGAACTGAACGGGCAACGGACCGAATGCCGGTTCCGCGCCGTCGGCCCGAGCGGCGTACGCCGCCACGAGGTCCGTCATCAGCGGCGCCATCGACTCGCCGTCGGCGGCGATGTGGTGCGAGATCAACACCACGACGTACTCGTCGGCGGCCACTGGCCAAAGCCGAACCCGGACCGGCCATTCCCTCGCGACGTCGAATCCGATCAGGACCGCTGCGACGAGTTCGTCCTGCGAGTCCACGACGGCCCAGTCGAGTCGTGCTGCGATATCGGATGCGTCGTGGATCACCTGCACGGGTGATCCGTCGACCGACGGGAAGGTCGTCCGCAGGATCTCGTGACGGGTGACGACATCGATCACCGCGGATCGGAATGCGTCCGGGTTCAGCTCGCCGTTCACCCGCACACCCAGCGGGACGTTGTAGGTGGGCGCGGACGGATCGAACTGGTTGATGAACCACATCCGCAACTGCGCGAACGACAACGGGATCCGTTCCGGTCGCGGGATCACGGGGGTGATCGGGGCACTGGTGGAACGGTCCATGCCCGCGGCATGGTCCACCAGCTCGCGCACGGACGGGGTCTCGAACACATCACGTACGGACAGCTCGGTGTCGAGGACCTCGGCCACCCGGGCGGCCAGTCTCGTCGCGGACAGCGAGTTCCCGCCCAGCTCGAAGAACCCGGCGGTCACCGACACCGAATCGGCTTCGACGCCGAGCACGTCGGCGAACACCGCGGCGACTGCGGCCTCGGCCTCGGTCGCCGGCGGAACCACTTCGCCGATCTCGATGACCGGCTCCGGCAGAGCTGCCTTGTCCAGCTTTCCGACCGGCGTCAGGGGCAGCGAGTCGAGCAGCATCATCGATGCGGGAACCATGTGGGACGGGAGTCGCTCCCCCACGAACGCACGCAACTCGTCGACGTCGACAGCGGACTCGTCGGCCACCACGTACGCGGCTAGCGCGGTCGCGACGGACCCGCCGACGCCGAGCACCACCGCCGATCGCACTCCGGCGAACTCGTTGAGGACGGACTCGATCTCGCCGAGCTCGATCCGGAGTCCGCGCAACTTCACCTGATCATCGCTGCGGCCGGAGTACTCCAGAACCGGCTCTCCACCTGGTCCCTGCTTCCAGCGCACGACGTCGCCGGTGCGGTACATCCGATCGCCGGCCGGACCGTGCGGGTTGGCGACGAAACGCTCGGCGGTGAGGCCGGCGCGATCGAGGTAGCCGCGCGAGAGGGCCCCGCCGTTCACGTACAGCTCGCCCGGTACGCCGACTGGGACCGGTCGAAGCCGGTTGTCGAGCACCATGAGACCGACGCCGGCGAGGGGCCCGCCGAGCGTGACGGGTTCGCCGACCCCCATGGCGGCACTGATCGTGACGCCGATGGTGGTCTCGGTCGGACCGTACAGGTTCTGGATGCGCCGGAAAGGCGCCCACTGGTCCTTGAGTGACTGCGGCACCGCCTCGCCACCCGCGTACACGACGCGAAGCGCCGGGACCGCGTGCGGTTCCAACGTGCCGAGCACCGATGGCGTCAGGAAGGTGTGCGTGACCGCCTGCCGCATCATGTAGTCCTGCAACGGTTGTCCGCCGACGGCCTCCGACGGGCGATAGACCAGAACGCCGCCGGACACCGTAGCCAGCAGATACTCCAGTACCGAGGCATCGAAGCTAGGCGAGGCGAAGCCCAGGACGCGCGAGTACTCGTCCGCGCCGGACCGCCGGATCTCCTCGACCGCGAAGTTCATCAGACCCGAGTGCGTGACCGCCACACCCTTCGGGCGTCCCGTGGACCCCGAGGTGTAGATGACGTAGGCGATGTTGGCTGCGCGCACCGGGAGCAGCAGGTCATCCTCGTCGAGCGGCGTGGCAGCCGAGGACTCGATCTCTGCGATCACGTCCTGGTCGTCGAGCCGGAGCCAGTCGAACGTCTCGCGTGGGAGATCGCCCGAGGCGGCGACGGCGAGCCCGAGCACTGCGCCCGAGTCCTCGACCATCGTCGCGACACGCTCGGCGGGGTAGTCCGGGTCGATCGGCACGTAGCCGGCGCCGGTCTTGGCCACCGCCCAGATCGCGGTCAGCAGCTGGGCCGAACGTCCGATGGCAAGCGCCACAAGCGATTCGGCACCGATCCCGCGGGCGATCAGCCAGCGCGCCAGCCGGTTCGACCGGGCGTCGAGTTCCGCGTACGTGAGCATCGAGTTCTCGGCGTCGATGACGGCCTGCCGCGGCCCCCACCTGTTCGCCGCCTCGGTGAAGATCTCGCCGAGGAGGACCGGCGCGGTCCCCGCACCTCCGGTGACCACCGCGTCGGAGTTGCCGGTGGGTTGAGCAACCGGCTGCGGCTGGGGAGCCGGTTCGCGCGCCAGGAGATCGGCTACGGCGACGCCCTCCGACAACGGGACGTCCGCAACGGCCACACCCGGGTCTCGGACGATCGCTTCGAGCACGCCCACCAGGTGATCGGCAAAGGTCGCCACAGTCGGCTCGTCGAACAGTTCCGTGGCGTACACGATGGAACCCCACCACGGCGTGTCGTGGCCGGTGGCGACCGAGACCAAGAGATCGACCCTGGCGGGCACGAGATCCGAGGTGATCTGGCTCAGCGTCAGATCACCGACCGCGCCCGACACCAGGTCGGCACCGGCCAACTCGGGCAGGGCGGTCTGATCGAAGGTCAGCCAGACCTGGGAGAACGGCGCAAAGGCCGTGGAACGCACGGCATCCGACGCCTCCACGACGGCTTCGAAGGGCACGTCCGCATTCGCGAATGCGTCGAGGTCGGTGGTCCGCACGCCGGCCAGGAAATCGGCCACCGATGCCTCTCCGTCGACCCGTGTACGCAAGATCAGCGTGTTCACGAACATGCCGATCAACGGCTCCAGTACCGACTGGCCACGATTCGCGATCGGTGTTCCGATCGCGATGTCGTCACTCGCACTGAGTCGGGCGAGAACCATCGCCAGCGCACCGTGGACGACCATGAAGGGCGTCACGCCGAACCGTTGCGCCAACGCCTCGATGTCCTTGCCGGTCGACTCCGGGATCTCGAAAGCGACACGGGCCCCGCGACCACTGGCGGACGCCGGACGCGGGCGATCCGTCGGTACTTCGATGACGTCGGGCAGCCCCGTGAGCTGGTCGACCCAGTAGGCCAACTGCTTACCGACCACGGAATCGGGGTCTTCGGGGTTCCCCAGCACCCGGTGCTGCCACAGCGCGTAATCCGCGAACTGTACGTCCAGCGGCGGGAACTCGGGATCGGCGTCGGCCTGTTCGGCGACGAACGCGGTCAGGAGATCGGAGACGAGCGGCGCCGTCGACTCGCCATCGGATGCGATGTGATGCATCACCACGGCGAGGATGTGCTCGCCTGCCGAGACCTTCGCGAGGCGAACCCGGATGGGCCACTGCTCGGTGACGTCGAATCCTGTCGTCACAGCGGATTCGATCTCCTCCGCGGAGTCGACGACAGCCCAGTCCAGACGCGCGGCGACCGACGACGGACGGCCGATCTTGTGCTGCGGCACTCCGTCGACCACCGGGTAGGTGGTGCGGAGGACTTCGTGGCGGGTGACGAGATCGATGACCGCCGCATGGAGCGCGTCGACATCGAGATCACCCGTGATCCGCACGACCACCGGGATGTTGTAGGTGGGCTGCGAGGGATCGATCTGGTTGATGACCCACATGCGCTGCTGGGCGAAGGCGAGCGGGATGGCGGCCGGACGCGGATCGACCGCGGTCACCGGCTCGAGGGCGGACCCGGCATCGGCGGCGAGTGCCGCCAACCCGCGCACGGACGGTGCGCCGAACAGATCCCGAACCGAAACCTCGACGCCGAGAAGCGAACCGACCCGGGCAGCGAGTCGCATCGCCGACAGGGAGTTACCACCCAGATCGAAGAAACTGTCGGTGACGCTGATCTCGTCGACACCGAGTACCTCGGCGAAGGCGTCGGCGATCGCCCGCTCGGTGTCCGTCTCCGGTGCGACGTACTCACCGGCGGAGAACACGGGTTCCGGGAGGGCGCGCCGGTCGATCTTTCCAGCGGTGTTCAGCTCGATGTCGTCGAGGACCATCCATACAGAGGGCCGCATGTACTCCGGCAACGCCTCGGTGACGACCGCCTTGACCGCCTCGAGATCCACGGCCTCGCCGGGTGCGCCGGCGATGTAGCCGACCAGATGCTCGCCGCCTCCGGGTGCGCTGGCGACCGTGGCGGCAGCGTGCACCACGCCGACGGCGGAGGCCATCACCGACTCGATCTCACCGAGTTCGATGCGCTGGCCGCGCAGCTTCACCTGGAAGTCGGTGCGACCCAGATACTCGATACCTCCGTCCGCGGTGCGGCGCACGAGGTCACCGGTGCGATACAGACGGGCACCGGCCGGTCCGAACGGGTCGGCGACGAATCGTTCGGCGGTCAGATCAGGACGCGCGGCATATCCGCGGGCCAGCTGGACGCCGCCGAGGTACAGCTCGCCCGGCACGCCCACCGGCACACGGTGCAGACGGGAGTCGAGCACGACGGCCGAGGAGTTCCACACCGGGATGCCGATGGGCACTGTGGGATCATCCGCAGAGATGTCCTCGATCCGTTCGAAGGTGATCTCCACCGCGGCCTCGGTCGGACCGTAGAGGTTGAAGAACAAGGCGTCCGGCCAGAGTTCGCGGACCGTCGCGGCCACCGCAGGCGGCAACGCCTCACCCGTCGTCGAGACGATCCGCACCGAGGTGAGCTCGGCGATCCGCTCGGGGCCGACGACCTCGAGGAACACCGAGAGGATCGACGGCACGAAGTGGACCATCGTCGCACCGGTCCGGGCGATCTCGTCGGCCACGTACGACGGGTCGAGATGGCCTCCGTCGCGAAGCACCACGGTGCGGGCACCGATGATCAACGGCGCGAACAGTTCCGGCACCGAACAGTCGAACGTGTACGGCGTCTTCTGGACCACGACGTCGGTCTCGTCGATCGGCAAGGTGTCGAGACCCCACCACAGCCGGTTGAGGACCGCGGCATGGGTCAGGGTGACGCCCTTGGGCCGACCTGTCGACCCCGACGTGAACAACGTGTACGCCGCGTTGTCCGCACGCAGCGGCCGGACACGGTCCGCGTCGGTCACCGGGGGCGTGGTCGGGTCGACGTCGACAGATGCATCGACGACGAGAACGTCTGCACCGGAGTCCCGTGCCGCCTCGGCGGCCTCGGGAACAGCGGCCTCGTCGACGACCAGCAACACCGTCGCGCCGGCCGTCTCCACCATGTAACGCACCCGGTCTGCCGGTGCCGACAGATCGATCGGGACGTACTGGCCGCCGGCGGCCACGACCGCATGGATCGCGACCATCATCTCCACCGACCGGGGAATGCACAGCGCCACTGCGACGTCGGGGCCGACGCCGACCGAGACGAGCTGCCTGGCAAGCACATTCACTCGCGCACCGAATTCGGCGAAGGTGACCTCCCGATCACCGAAGACCAGCGCCACCGCGTCGGGCGTCCGTGCCACACTCGCGGCCACGGCATCGGCGACGGTGTCGACCGACGGAAGGGACACCTGCGGCCCCGACTCGGTTTCCGCAATCCACCGATCGTCGTCCGCGTCGACGATCGCTACGTCACCGACCGAGGTGTCCGGCGCGGCGGTGAGCGCGTCGAGCACGTCGATGAAACGCCTGTTCATCGCCTCGACCGTCGAAGCGTCGAAGAGATCTGTGGCGTAGGTGGTGGCGATGTGCCAGTCCTCACCGGCCTCGGCCGCGGACACCACGACATTGAGATCGAGCTGCGCAGGCACCTCGGACTGTTCGACCGGAGCGAGGGTCAGGTCATCGAGTGCATGACCGCCGAGAACCTCGGCGACCGAGGCTCCCCTACTCGGGTCGTTGAACGTGAGCATCACCTGCGCGAGCGGCGAGAAGGCTTCCGAGCGAGCTGGGTTCAGCGCCTCGACAAGGGTCTCGAACGGCACGTCGGCGTGCGCGAACGCATCCAGATCCGTCGTGCCGACCTGTTGCAACAGGTCCGTGAAGGTCTCGTCGCCTTCTACCCGGGCGCGCAGGACGAGCGTGTTGACGAACATGCCGACGACCGGGTCCAGTACCCGCTGACCGCGACCGGCGATGGGTGTTGCGACCGCGATGTCGTCGGTCGCCGACAGACGAGCCAACAGAACCGCGAGAGCCGCATGGACGACCATGAACGGGGTAACACCCTCGCGGCGGGCGACCTCGGCCACCCGTGCCGCCGTCACCGCGGGCAACCGGGTAGATGCCTGGGCGCCGCGCTGCGTCGCGACCGGCGGACGCGGACGATCGGTCGGCAGTTCGATCACCTCGGGCAGACCGGAGAGCTTGTCGGTCCAGTACGCCAGCTGTCCGCCGACCACCGAGTCCGGGTCGTCGGGCGACCCCAAAACCGTGTGCTGCCAGATCGCGTAGTCGGCGAACTGCACCTCGAGCGGGATGTACAGCGGGGCGAGTCCCGCCGCGCGGGAGGCATAGGCCGTGACGATGTCGGTGACCAGCGGGACCATCGACTCACCGTCCGCCGCGATGTGATGCACGACGACCGCGAGCACGTACTCGTCGTCGGCCACCGGCCAGAGACGAACCCGCAGAGGCAGATCGGTGGACACGTCGAATCCGGACATGACCGCCGACTCGATGTCCTCGACGGAATCGACGAGCGCCCAATCGAGACGCGCCAGTGCGTCTTCCGCTGCCTGGATCGACTGGTACGGAACACCTTCGGCGGCAGGGAACACGGTACGGAGGATCTCGTGCCGGACCACGACGTCGCCCACGGCGGCGCGGAGTGCTTCTACGTCCAGCGCACCGGTGAGACGCAGGACCACAGGGATGTTGTAGGCCGGTGACCCGGGATCGAATCGGTTGATGAACCACACGCGCTGCTGCGCGAAGGACAACGGGATACGCTCCGGCCGCGGCGACACCGCGGTCACCGACGCCAACGCAGCACCGCGATCCGTCGCCTCCGCGACCAGGCCGCGCACGGTCGGGGTGTCGAACACCTGCCGCACCGAGACATCGGCCCCGAGCACCTCCGACACCCGCGCCGCCAGACGCATCGCCGACAACGAGTTACCACCGACGTCGAAGAACGACGCCGTCACACCGACCGTCTCCAGACCGAGAACCTCGGCGACCACACCCGCGACCAGCCGCTCGTCCTCGGAGGCCGGTGCCACGAACTCATCGTCCGAACCCCCGAAATCAGGCTCGGGCAACGCCCGACGATCCAACTTGCCCGCCGAACTGAGCACCACGTGATCGAGCAACATCCACACCGATGGCCGCATGTACTCCGGCAACGCCAGCGCCACACCGGCTTCCACCGACGCCAGATCCACGCTCGACGGAGACACATACCCCACCAGCTGCTGCCCACCACCGGCAACCGTGACCACGGTCGCGGCCGCATGGACCACACCCGGCACCGCTGCGATCACCGACTCGATCTCACCCAGCTCGATGCGTTGGCCGCGCAGCTTCACCTGGAAATCGGTACGACCCAGATACTCGATCTCGCCAGAAGTCCTCCACCGCACCAGATCACCTGTGCGATACAACCTCTCACCCGGAGCCCCGAACGGATCGGCCACGAACCGCTCCGCCGACAACCCCGACTGCCCGGCATACCCACGTGCCACTTGTACACCGCCGAGATACAGCTCACCAGGCACCCCCGCGGGCACCGGACGCAGCCGGCCGTCCAACACCCACGTCGAGGTGTTCCACACCGGCACACCGATCGGCACCACCGACGGCGCCGACGACACATCCGCATACGCCACCTCGACCGCTGCCTCCGTCGGACCGAACAGATTGTGCACCTCGGCCCACGGCCACACCCCACGCACCGCAGCCACCACCGCCGGCGGCAGGGCCTCACCCGAGGCGAACACCCACCGCACACTGGTCAACGACCGAAGCCGTTGCGCCGGGACAACATCCAAGAACACCGACAACATGGACGGCACGAAATGCACCGACGTCACCTGCTGTTGCGCGATCAGTTCGGCGATATACCCCGGATCGGCATGCCCACCGGGGGCCGCCACCACCATCGTCGCCCCGGCCAGCAACGGACCGAACAACTCCGGCACCGAGACATCGAAGGTGTACGGAGTCTTCTGCACCACCCGATCCGATGAACCCCACGGGTATTCCGACAGTCCCCACCGCAACCGGTTCAACACCGACCGGTGCGACACCGTCACGCCCTTCGGCCGACCCGTCGACCCCGACGTGAACAAGGTGTAGAGCGCATCATCACCGAGAATCGGACGCACCCGATCCGCATCGGTCACCGACTCTGCCGACAGATCGACCTCGCCAGAAGCGTCGACGACGACGGTGCGGACCGCATCACCGAGGGACACAACAGCTTCGGGAAGCGAACCCGCAGTCACGAGCACAACACCCACAGCCGCTGTCTCCACCATGTACGCCACACGATCGGCCGGCGCCGCCGTGTCGATCGGCACGTACTGACCACCAGCAGCGACCACCGCATGGACCGCCACGACCATCTCGACCGAACGATCGATGCACACACCCACGGCGACATCCGGGCCCACACCCAGAGCCAAGAGTTCGCGCGCCAACACGGCAACACGCGCACCGAACTCCGTATAGGAGACCTCACGCCCCTGGAAAATCAGTGCAGTCGCCGACGACGACGCCGCGACCTGGGACGCCACTGCATCAGCGACCGACGAATCCCCTACCGGCACAACGGGGCCCATCGACCATTCCGACACCGCACCGGTCACCGCGTCCGGGGCGACACGCACGTCTGCAAGCAGCAGATCCGGCGCCGTGGCCATGCTTCGCAGGATCTCGACGAGTGCATCCGCGAACACGGCCACCTGCGCCTCGTCGAAAGCACTCGGCAGGTACTTCAGCTTCAGCAGCATCTGGTCGGCCGCGCGCGAGGTGATGAAGTTGAGCGGGTAGTGCGTGGAGTCCCGCACGTCGATGCCCCGGATGTCGAGTCCCTGGGCATCGCCGGCGCCGGCGACCGAGTCGGAATCGATCGGGTACGACTCGTGCACGGTCAGCGTGTCGAAACCGACCGGAACACCGCTCGCCGCAACGATCTCCGGCAACCCCAGATGCTGATGATCGAGCACCGACACCTTGTCGGACTGAACCCTCGACAACACCTCGGCAACCGACGCCCGGGGGTCGACGTCGACCACGGCCGGCAACGTGTTGATGAACAGACCGACCATCGACTCAACACCGTCGAGATCGGCCGGACGACCCGACACCGTCTCACCGAAGGTCACCACCCGGTTACCGGTCAGACGCGACAACAACAACGCCCACGCGACCTGCAGGATCGTCGCTGCGGTCGCACCGTGCTCGCGGGTCAGATCATCGATCCGCGACGTGAGGTCCGCGTCGAGCAGCACCGCATGATCTCGCGGCAGCTGGTCGACGGTCGCCTCCACTCCGGCGGCGACCAGGGTCGGCCCTTCCACCGGTGCGAGAACCTGCGACCACGCGGCCAGGCCCGCGGCGTCGTCCTGACGGGCGACGCGGAACAGATAGTCGGCGAAATCTCCGGCCGCCGAACTGACCTGGGACGTGTACGGCATACCGGTGGCATAGAGCGCCAACAGGTCGGCCAGCACCAGCGGCCCCGACCAGCCGTCGAGCACGATGTGGTGATTCGTGACGATCAGGTGCGTCGTGTCATCCGAGCGGGCCACCACGAAGCGGACGAGTGGCGGCGAGGACAGATCGAACGGCAGCACCCGCTCCTCGTCCACGAGCCGCTGGACGCCCTGATCCACGGAGGACACGTCGAGATCCACGACCTTCCAAGGGATCTCGACGGTGCCGGGAACCACTGCCACGACGGCACCGGACGCGGTACGGACGAACGCGGACCGCAGTACCCGATGACGGCCGATCAGGTCGGCGGCCGCCGACCGCAGGCGGTCGAGGTCGACGTCTCCACCGAGCGACAGGACGGTCTGTGCGACATACACGTCGACCGCGTTGCCGACCCGGCCGGCGGAGACCAGTTCGGACTGGAAGTAGAGTCCACGCTGCAGCGGTGACAACGGCCAGATCGCCGCGCCGGGGTGGGTCGCGGCCAGGCTGTCGAGATCGCTCTGGGTGATCCCGGTTCCGGGCACGTCGGTGGGCGAGAGTCCGATGTCGGTCGACGTCTCCACCGCTGTCACGATCGCCGCGAGCTCGTCGCGCCAACGTTCGGCGAGATCGGCGATCTCGGCCTGGGTGAACAGTGCACCGGGGAACGCGATGTCCGCGCTGATCTCGCGACCTTGCTCGGTCGGGATGGTGTTCGCGTTGATCGTCAGCGAATTGAGAGCGACCATCGCACCGGACACCGAGCCCGGCAGACGCAACGAGTGCTGTGCCGGCAGGAATTCGCCGGTGACCGCCTCGCCCCCGGCCACGTTGCCCAGATAGTTGAAACCGATCGACGGTAGTGGCCGGGCGGAGAGCTCGGTCGGCTGCTGGTACCGCAGGACGCCGAACCCGACTCCCGAGTCCGGTCGGTTGAGTCGCTCTTCCTTGGCGGCCTTCACCGCGTGAACGACGTCATCGGTGGGATCCAGGTTCACCGGGGTGACGGTCGTGAACCATCCGACGGTCCGCGAGAGGTCGGCGCTACGCGGATCGTCACCGCGCGCCATGATCTCCTCGTACCGTCCGTGCCCCTCGACGAGCACCGAGACCGGTGCCGCGTCGACGATGCCCCGGTCGCGCTGCCAGGAACGGACAGCACGACCGAGCGCGGCCAGCAGGACGTCCTCGACGCCGGCGCCGAAGGCCCGCGGCACCGAGGTCAAGGTCGGTTCGGCAACCTCGGGCTCGATCCGCGCGACCACGGAACGACTCGTGGAGTTCTTGTCCCGGTCACGGTCGAACGCCGCACCCAGGTCGGTGGGAGTCTCCGGCAGTCGCTCGAGCCAGTACGGGAGTTCCTGCTCCCGGGTCTCGGCCTGCGCGGCGACCGCATGGGTCCACGCCCGTGCCGAAGTCTGCTCGGAACGCAGCGCATAGGGGTGTCCCGCGGAACGCTGCGCCCAGGCGGTGACGAGGTCTTCGACGAGCACCGACCAGGACACGGCGTCCACGCCGAGGTGATGGATCGCGAGGACGATCCATCCGCTGTCGGTCGGATCTGAGACGAGCACCGCGTGGACGAGCCGGCCCGCGGACGGGTCGAGTCGACCGACGGCACTCGCGTGTGCCTCGATCACCTTCGCGTCGAACGCCGCGGACCCGATGGGCGCGTCGGCGGTCATCGCCGAGACCGCTTCGCGGGCATCGAAACCGGTGCCGGCACGCAGTTCCCAGCCTCCGTCGGCATTCGTCAGGGAGGCGGTCATCATCGGGTGCGACGCCGTGACGACACCGAGGATCTCGGCCAGGACGTCGAGGTCGAGGCCGCTCGGTGCGACGAGCACCATGGACTGCGAGAAGTCCGCGAAATCGGCCGGGGTGTCGGCATGCTCGATCATCCACAAAACGATGGGCGGCACGGTGGACGGCCCGGTACCACCGCCGGGCGGCTCGGGAAGTGCGGGCAGCTCCCGGCCACCCTGCGCCAGGGCTCGTGCCATGGCGCGAATGGTCTTGTGCTCGAAGATGTCCCGCGGACTCAGTGCCAGGCCACCGGCCTTGGCCGCCGAGGCGAGCTGAATCGACATGATCGAGTCTCCGCCGAGGGAGAAGAACGACTCCGTCACCGAGACCCGCTCCACGCCGAGCAACGTCGACACGATCGAGGTGAGCTGCTCTTCCAGCGGGCCTTCAGCAGCGACGTGATCGACTGCCGCCGAGCCGAAGTCGGGCGCGGGAAGGGCCCGTCGGTCGAGTTTGCCCGCAGGGTTCAGCGTGACGTGGTCCAGCGGAACCCAGAGACCGGGTCGCATGTACTCGGGCAGGGCCTGCGCGACGACGTCACGGACGTCATCGAGATCGACGGTCACCGGCGCGACATAACCCACCAGGTGCTGCGCACCCGATGGAGCGGTCGCCACCGTCGCGGCAGCGTGTACCACGCCCGGGACGGACGCGATCACGGACTCGATCTCGCCCAGCTCGATCCGCTGGCCACGCAACTTCACCTGGAAGTCGGTCCGTCCCAGGTACTCGATCTCCCCGGCGTGATTCCACCGGACCAGATCTCCCGTGCGGTACAAACGCGATCCCGGACTGCCGAAGGGGTTGGCCACGAACCGCTCCGCGGAGAGACCGGGCTGCGCGGCGTAACCGCGGCCGACCTGCACACCACCGAGATACAGCTCGCCCGGCACGCCCTCGGGCACCGGCCGCAGCCGGGAGTCGAGCACCCAGGTGGTCGTGTTCCAGACCGGTACGCCGATGGGCACCACCGACGGTGCGGAGGAGACGTCGGCGTAAGCCACCTCAACCGCGGCCTCGGTCGGGCCGAACAGGTTGTGGACACCCACCCACGGCATGATCCGGTGGGCGCGCGCGACCACCGAGGGGGGCAACGCCTCCCCCGAAGCGAACAACCACCGGAGCGTGGTCATCTGCCGAAGGCGTTCGGGCGCAACCACATCTAGGAACACCGAGAACATCGACGGCACGAAGTGCACGGAGGTCACACCGGAGTCGATGATCAGGTCCGCGATGTAGTCCGGGTCGGCATGGCTACCGGGTCGTGCGACGACCATGGTCGCCCCCGCCATCAGCGGCCCGAACAGTTCCGGCACCGATACGTCGAAGGTGTACGGCGTCTTCTGCACGATGCGATCGCCGGCGCCCCAGGGATACTCCGACAGACCCCATCGGATCCGGTTCAGCACGGAGGCGTGGGAGACGGTCACACCCTTGGGTCGGCCCGTCGAACCCGACGTGAACAAGGTGTAGAGCGCGTGATCAACCTGCAACGGCGCGATCCGGTCGGCGTCGGTTACCGGCTCGACCGCGGCGTCGACCTCGTCCTCGCTGTCGACGACCACCACTCGCACCGCATCACCGAGACCGACAACCGGGGGCGGCACGGTTCCGGGGGCGACCAGGACCACGCCCACGCCGGCGGTTTCGACCATGTACGACACACGTTCGGACGGCGCCCCGGTGTCGATGGGCACGTACTGCCCGCCGGCCACGACGACGGCGTGGACGGCGACGATCATCTCCACCGAACGATCGATGCACACACCGACGGCCACGTCCGGTCCCACGCCATGCGCGATCAACCGGCGGGCGAGGGTGTTCACGCGGGCGCCGAACTCGGCATACGTGACGGTCCGTCCCTCGAACGTGAGCGCGGTCGTCGTCGGCGAGATCGTCACCTGTGCGGCAACGGCATCCCCGATCGGTTGCTCCACGACGTCGACCGTCGCCCCCGCCGACCACTGAGCCATCTGCCGTCGATCGGCGTCGGAGGTCATGGACACGTCGCCGACCAGCACGCCGGCGTCGGCGGTGAGCCCCCGGAGCAACTCGACGAATCGGTGCGCCAGCGTCTCGGCAGTTGATGCGTCGAACAGGTCGGTCGCGTAGATCAGGGTGCCGGTCCAGGGCAGGCCGGCCTCGGCGGCCGACAACCCGAGCGTGACATCGACCTGTGCCGGCACCACCGGGGGCGCCAGCGGTTCGATCGTCACACCGGCGTACTCCGCACCCGGGAGTCCCGCCGCAGCGGACCCGGTGAGCCCGGGCAGCGCCGACTGGTCGAGGGTCAACTGGACCTGGGCGAGCGGCGCGAATGCCTCCGAACGAACCGGGTTGATCCGCTCGACGAGTGTCTCGAACGGGACGTCCGCGTGGGCGAACGCGTCGAGATCGATCTGTCGGACCTGGTCGAGCAGCGACTCGAAGGTCTGGTCCGCCCGATAGCCGGTGCGCAACACCAGCGTGTTGACGAACATGCCGACCAGCGGATCGAGAACCCGCTGGCCCCGGCCGGCGATCGGTGTCGCGATCGCGATGTCGTCGGTCGCCGACAGGCGTGCCAGGAGCACCGCCAGTCCCGCGTGGACAACCATGAACGGGGTGACCCCGTGACGGGCGGCCACCGCGACGATCTGGTCGGCCACCGCGGCCGGGACCTCGAAGCCGATGCGATCGCCGCGTTGCGACGCGACCGCCGGGCGCGGACGGTCGGTCGGGAGGTCGAGCACGTCCGGCAGCCCGGAGAGGCGCTCGAGCCAGTAGGCCAGCTGCCGGCCGACAACCGATTCCGGGTCGTCGGGCGACCCCAGGACCGAGTGCTGCCATAGGGCGAAGTCGGCGAACTGCACTTCGAGCGGGGTGAACCGCGGGGACTCGCCTGCGATGCGCGCCGCGTAGGCGGTGATCACGTCGGTCACCAGCGGCGCCATCGACTCGCCGTCGGAGGCGATGTGATGGACGACGAGGGCGAAGACGTGTTCATCGGGCCCGGATTGCCACAGGCGGGCCCGCAGGGGCCACTGTGCGGCCACGTCGAATCCGCGGGCCACGTCGACCTCGAGTTCGTCGAAGGTCTCCGAGACGGCCCAGTCCAGTCGGGTCGCGATCTCGGCGACATCGTGGATGCGCTGGACCGGAACACCCGAATTCGACGGGAACGTGGTTCGCAGGACCTCGTGCCGGATGACCACATCGGTGATCGCCGCTGCCAGGGCGGTGGTGTCCAGGGCACCGGACACCTTCAGGATCGCCGGGATGTTGTACACCGGCGACGAGGGGTCGAACTGGTTGATGAACCACATTCGCTGCTGCGCGAACGACAGCGGGATCCGTTCCGGCCGTGGCGAGACCGCCACGATGGGCGCCAGACCCGCACCGCTGTCGGCCACCGCCGACGCCAGATCGCGCACGCTGGGCGCGTCGAAGAGATCTCGCACCGAGATGTCGAGATCGAGGACGTCACCGACCCGCGCGGCCAGGCGCATCGCCGACAACGAGTTGCCGCCGAGATCGAAGAAGTTGTCGGTGATGCTCACCTGGTCGACACCGAGTACCTCGGCGAACGCCTCGGCGATCATCTCCTCGGCCGGAGTCGATGGGCCGACGTACTCACCCGAGGAGAACTCCGGCGCGGGCAGCGCCTTGCGATCCAGCTTGCCCGCGCTGTTGAGCGTTACCTCCGACAGCACCACCCACACCGTCGGACGCATGTACTCCGGCAGCGCTTGTGCCACCGTGGCCCGGACACCGTCGAGATCGACCGTCCGACCCGACGCACCTGCGACATAGCCGACGAGGTGTTGACCGCCGTGCGGCGACTCGGCGACCGTGGCGGCCGCGTGCACCACACCGGGTGCCGAGGCGATGACGGCCTCGATCTCGCCGAGCTCGATGCGCTGACCGCGCAGCTTGACCTGGAAGTCCGTGCGGCCCAGGTATTCCAGGACACCGTCGCGGCGTCGGCGGACGAGGTCACCGGTGCGGTACAACCGTGCCCCGGGCTCACCGTACGGATCGGCGACGAAACGCTCGGAGGTGAGATCGGGACGTGCAGCGTAGCCGCGCGCCAGCTGCACACCACCCAGATACAGTTCACCCGGCACCCCGGCGGGCACCCGGGACAGACGTCCGTCGAGTACCACGGCCGACGAATTCCACACCGGCACACCGATGGCCACCGAGGACGCCCCGGCCTCGACCGTGTGGATCGCCTCATAGGTGATCTCGACCGCGGCCTCGGTCGGTCCATAGAGGTTGTAGAACAGCACGTCCGGCATCCACTCGCGCACCTGTGCGGCGACCGACGGCGGCAACGCCTCACCGGTCGTCGACACGATGCGGACGGTGTCCATGGCGCGCACGCGGTCCTCACCGGCGACCTCGAGGAACACCGCGAGCATCGAGGGCACGAAGTGGATCATCGTCGATCGCGTACGGATGGTCTCCTCGGCGACGTACACCGGGTCGAGGTGGCCGTCGGCCTTCAGCACCACCATCGTGGCGCCGACCATCAACGGCGCGAACAGCTCCGGGACCGAGACGTCGAAGGTGTACGGGGTCTTGAGGACCACGCGGTCCGAGGCGTCGATCGGGAGTTCGTCCAGCCCCCACCACAGCCGGTTCAGTACCGCCGCATGGGAGAGGGTGACGCCCTTCGGGCGACCGGTCGAGCCCGACGTGAACAAGGTGTAGATGGCGTCGTCGGGCCGGATGGCGCGGACGCGTTCCGCGTCCGAGACCGGTGGCGTCGACAGGTCGGCATCGTCGCCGAGCTCGACGGAGATGACCCCCACGCGGTCGCCGAGTCCGGCGACGGCTGCGGGCGTCTCACCCGGTCCGACCAGAACCACGGCCACCCCGGCGGTGTCGACCATGTACTCCACACGGTCCAGCGGCGCCGCGGTGTCGAACGGAACGTACTGACCGCCCGCCACGACCACGGCATGGATGGCCACCACCATCTCCACCGAGCGCGGAATGCAGAGTCCAACCGCGACATCGGGACCGACGCCCAGCCCGATCAGCGTGCGGGCCAACGTGTTCACGCGTGCCGAGAACTCGGCGTAGTCGAGGATGCGGTCACCGAACAGCAGTGCGGGCGCCTCGGGCGTCCGGTCCGCCTGCGCGGCCACAGCGTCGGCGACCGAGTCGAATCCCGGAAGCTCGCGCGCTGGTCCCCACTCGCACCGGGACTCCTCGGCCACCTCCGCGGCGGTCACGACCGGCGCATCGCCGACCGCCCGGCCCGGGAACGAGGTCAGGTCGTCGATCAGACGGCTGAACCGCTGCGCGAACTCGGCGATCGTCGCCTCGTCGAACAGGTCGGTGGCGTAGATGATCGACAGATCCCAGTCCTCGCCCTCGGCACGTGAGCCGACCGTGACCCAGAGGTCGGTCTGTGCCGACACCGGGATCTCGCCGTACGGTTGGACCGCGAGCTCACCGGAGTCGACGGCGACCGTGTCGGCCGAGGCGGCCGGATCGAAGGACAACATCACCTGGGCCAACGGCGAAAACGCTTCGGAGCGCACCGGATTCAGCCGGTCCACCAGTGTCTCGAACGGGATGTCGGCGTGCGCGAACGCGTCCAGGTCGGTGATGCGGACGTCGGCGAGCAGCTCCTCGAACGGCTGTGCGCCGTCCACCTGCGACCGCAGGACCAGCGTGTTGACGAACATGCCGACGAGCGGATCGAGCACCGCTGCGCCGCGACCGGCGATCGGGGTCCCGACAGCGATGTCGTCGGTGGCCGAGAGCCGGGACAACAGCACCGCCAGCGCCGCGTGGACCACCATGAACGGGGTGACGTCGGCGGCACGCGCAACCTCGGCGATCCGGGCGGCGGTCTTCCCCGGGATCCGTGCGCTGATGGTTGCCCCACGGCCGGATGCGACCGCCGGACGAGGCCGGTCCGCGGGGAGTTCGAGAACGTCGGGCAGACCGGCGAGCTGGTCCATCCAGTAGCCCAGCTGCCGACCGACGATCGAATCGGGATCGTCGGCGGAGCCGAGGTTGGCGTGCTGCCAGATCGCGAAGTCGGCGAACTGCACAGCGAGCGGGACGTATTCGGGTTCGGTTCCCGCCGACCGCGCAGAGTAGGCGGACACCAGATCGGTCACGAGCGGCGCCATCGACTCGCCGTCGGCGCCGATGTGGTGCAGCACGATCGCGAGGACGTACTCGTTCTCAGCGACCGGCCACAACCGGACGCGGATGGGCCACTGCACCTGGACGTCGAATCCGTCGGAGGCCGCTGCGATCAGGGCGTCCTGGGAATCGACGATCTGCCAGTCGAGTTCGTCCTCCACGGACGACGCGGAGTGGACGAGCTGGTACGGAATTCCCTCGGCGGCAGGGAACGTGGTGCGCAGGACCTCATGGCGGACCACGACATCGACCACTGCCTGTCTCAGCGCCTCGACATCCACCCGGCCCGACAGACGGAGCACGGTGGGCAGGTTGTGGCCGGCCTCACCGGGTTCGAAGCGGTTGATGAACCACAGACGTTGCTGTGCGAAGGACAGCGGAATCCGCTCGGGGCGCGGCGACACCGCCACCACCGGCGGGAGATTCGTCCCGCGGCCGGACACCGCGAACACCAGGTCGCGCACGGAGGGTGCCTCGAACACGTCGCGGACCGAGACCTCGGCGTCCAACGCATCGGCGACCCGCGATGCCAGCCGTGTCGCCGACAGCGAGTTGCCGCCCAGATCGAAGAAGCTCGTGGTCACACCGATCTCGTCGAGGCCGAGGACCTCGGCGAAGACCTGTGCGACGGTCGCCTCTTCGGGGGTTTCCGGGGCGATGATCTCGTCGACGACCGCCCCCGCGTCCGGGATCGGCAAGGCGTCCCGGTCGAGTTTGCCGTTGGCCGTCAACGGCAGCGCATCGATGACGATGATCTGGTCAGGAACCATGTACGCGGGGACCGAACGCCCGGCGATCCGACGTACCTCGCCGGCGTCGACGGAATCCTCCGCGACGCCCGCATCCATGACCAGGTAGCCGATGAGTTGTTCACCGCGACCGGGGATCTCGATGACCCGCGTGGCCGCGGCGCTCACGCCGGGCGCCGCCAGCAGCGCCGCCTCGATCTCACCGAATTCGATGCGGTAGCCGCGCAACTGGACCTGGGCGTCGCTGCGGCCGAGGTACTCGATGTCCCCGTCGACGCGGCGGGCGAGGTCGCCGGTGCGGTACATCCGGGTGCCGGGTTCGCCGTAGGGCGATGCCACGAAGCGGGTCGCCGACAGGCCTGCGCGCTTCAGGTAGCTCTGTGCCAGCTGTCCGCCGGTCACGTACATCTCGCCGACCACACCCTCGGGCACCGGGCGCAGTCGCTCGTCGAGCACATGGATCGCCAGGGACGACAACGGACGGCCGATGAAGCTAGCGTCGTCGGCGGCCACCGACGACGGGTCGAGCGGCCGGAAGCTGACGTGCACCGTCGTCTCGGTGATGCCATACATGTTGACCAGCTGCGTGGTCTCGACCGGATGATCGTCGAACCAGCGGCGGACCTGCTCGAAACTGAGCGCCTCACCGCCGAAGACGATGTAGCGCAACGCAAGCGGCACCTGTCGACGTCGGCGTGCCTCGGCCAGCTGATAGAACGCCGACGGGGTCTGACTCAGCACCGTCACCTGCTCGCGGGCGAGGAGATCCAGGAACTCCTCCGGCGCGCGCGCCAGATCCCGGTCGACCAGGATCAGCCGGGCACCGGTCAGCAGCGGACCCCACAGCTCCCACACCGAGAAGTCGAAGGCATAGCTGTGGAACAGCGTCCACACGTCGGTCTCACGGAGATCGAAATCGCCTGCGGCGGTGTCCATCAGGGTCACCACATCGCGATGGGTGACCTCGACGCCCTTCGGGCGGCCGGTCGACCCCGACGTGTAGATCACATAGGCGCGCGAATCCGGATGGATCGCCGCCGTCGCCGGCGACGCGCCTGCGCCCTCACGTGCGAGGTCGTCGACCGTCACCACCGGGGTGGAGCCCAACCTGGTCCACAGTTCGAAGTCGGCGGTGGTCTGGTCGATGACGACCGCCGACGGCGCGGCGTCCTCGACGATGAACTGCAGTCGTTCCACCGGATTCGTCGTGTCCAGCGGGAGATAACCCGCACCGCAACGCAGCACACCGAGGATCGAGCTCACCAGGTCGACCGACCTCGACGGTGCAACGGCGACCAGGTCGCCCGGGCGCACGCCGCGCGACTGCAGCGCCGCGGCGATCGCCGCCGACCGCGCATCCAGTTCCGCGTAATCCACCGTCGTCGCGGTGTCGGTGACCGCCGGACGGTCGGCGAACGCGGCGACGCTGCGCGCGAACAACTCTGCCAGCGACGACTCGCTGTTCACGGTCCGGGCGACCGGCGGGACCAGGTTCCGGCGGTAGTCCTCGTCGTCGAGCAGAGTGATCGATCCGACCTGGACCGACGGATCGGCGACCAGCGCCGAGAGGATCCGCACCAGGGATTCGGCGTAGATCCTGACCTGGCGATCGCCGAAGGCGGCCGGCAGGTACTTGAGCTTGAGCTCGAGCTGGTCGCCGACGACGCCGGTGACCAGGTTCAGCGGGTAATGGGTCGAGTCGCTGGCCTGCAGGTCGGCGATGCCGATCCCGCCGGCGTCGGCTCCCTGCTTGAGCGACTGTGCGTCCACCGGATACGACTCGTGGACGGCCAGGGTGTCGAACAGCTGACCGCGTCCGACGAGGCCGGTGAGCTCCGGCAGTCCCAGGTGCTGGTGGTCGAGGACCTTGACCTTCGATTGCTGAAGCGCCGACAACACCTGAGCGGCAGAGGCATTCGGGTCGACATCGGCGACCGCGGGGAGGGTGTTGATGAACAGGCCGACCATCGTCTCGACACCGTCGAGATCGGCCGGACGTCCTGACACGGTCTCGCCGAACGTCACCACGCGCTGGCCGGTGATGCGCGACAACAAGACCGCCCACGCGAACTGCATCACGGTCGACACGGTGACGCCGGTCGATCGCGTCAGATCGTCGATGGCCGCGGTCAATTCGGGCGACAGCATCGTACTTGCGTCTCGCGGCAGCTGATCGGTGGTCGCCTCGCGTCCGCCGCCGACGAGCGTCGGCTCGGTCACGATGTCGAGGACCGAACGCCAGGCAGCAAGACCTGCTTCGGTGTCCGAGGCCGCGATGTGACGGAGATAGTCGAAGTAGTCGCCATCGGCACCCGAAGATGCCGCCACGGTTCCCGTGTAGGTCTGTCCGGTCGCGTACAGCGCGAACAGATCGGCGAGGATGAGCGGACTCGACCAGCCGTCGATCAGGATGTGATGACTGGTGACCACCAGCGTCGACGTCCCACCTCGGCGCACGAGCACGAACCGCATGAGCGGGCCGGCTTCGAGATCGAACGGCTTTCCCCGCTCGGCGGCGGCGACGGAATCGACGCCGTCGGCTGCCGAGGTATCGAGATCAACCATCTGCCAAGGGATCTCGACGCGCTCCGGAACCACGGCGACGACCTCGCCGCTCAGGACCCGGACGAAGCTGGATCGCAGCACCCGATGGTGTGCGAACACCCCGCGCACGGCGTCGGCCAGCCGTTCGGCGTCCACGTCGCCCCGCAGGGTGAGGATGGCCTGGGCGGTGTAGACGTCCACTGCACCGGCGTCGCGACCGGCGGTGGCGAGTTCGGCCTGGAACTGGAGGCCGCGCTGTAGCGGCGACAGCGGCCAGACATCCGCGCCGGGATACCGGCGCGCGAGCTCGTCGAGGTCGTCTTGGGTGACGCGCGCACCGACCACGTCGGACGGCGACAGTCCTGGATCGCCGACGTGCTCGACCTCGGCGACCACTGCGCCGAGCTCGTCATGCCAGCGTCGGGCGAGGTCGGCGACCGCGTCGGTGTCGAGGACGCCCCGTGGGAAGGTGAAGCCCGCAACGAACTCACGTCCCTGCTCCGACACGGTGGTGCCGGCATTGATGCTCAGGACGTTGGGCACCACCATCGCTCCGGAGACGGTGCCGGGCAGTCGCGGTGCCGCCGGGTCGGGCAGGAACGAGAGTCCCTCGTCGCCGAGTCCGTCGGCGCCACCGGCGACGTTGCCGAGGTAGTTGAAGCCGATGCTCGGCAGCGGTCGGCGGGACAACTCGGTGCCTGCGTAGCGCAGCAGCCCGTATCCGATGCCGCTGTCCGGCTGTCCGAGACGTTCTTCCTTGGCAGCCTTCACCGTCGCGATGGCGGTGTCGTGCACCTCGATCGCGACCGGGGCGATGGTGGTGAACCAGCCGATCGTGCGCGAGAGGTCGACCGAGCGGGCGTCCGGACCGTGCAGCAGCGCTTCCTCGTAGCGGCCGTGCCCCTCGAGCATGATGGTGACCGGCTGTTCGTCCGCGATGCCGCGAGCGTTCTGCCAGGAACGCACGGCGCGGGCGAGCGCGGCGACGAGTGCGTCGTTGACGTTGCCACGGAATGCGGTCGGCACGCTGGTCAGCAGGGCCTCGGTGATGGTGGCGTCAACGGTGTGGACGACGGTCTCGGTGGTCGACATACGATCGCGCGCTCGATCCACCTCTCCCCCGAGAACGGTGACCTCGCGCGGCGAGCGTGCCAGCCAGTAGCCGAGTTCGTCCGCGCGTTCGCCGCGCCGGGACTCCAGCGCCGCGGCAAAGGCACGTGCCGAGGTGGCCTCGGGGCGCAACTCATAGGGCGTGCCACTGGCGCGTTGCGCCCACGCCGTGATGAGGTCCTCGATGACGACGCGCCACGAGACCGCGTCGACACCGAGATGGTGGATCACCACGACGAGCCGCTGACGACCGTCCGGATCGGTGACCAGAACAGCCGAAACCAGTTGTCCGCGAGTAGGATCGAGGCGCGACGACGCCTCCTCGAACGCCTCGACGACGAAGTCGTCGAAGCCCTGCTCGCCGATCCGGACCACGCTGGCGAGTGCGCTCACCGCACCAGGGTCGAGCGGGGCGGCAGCAGTGCGCATCGACCAGTCACCCGGTTCGGCGCCGGCCTCGACGGCCGCGCCGAGCATCGGATGAGCGTCGACGAGGACGCCGAGGATCTCGGCCGCGGCGTCGACGGTGAGCTCATCCGGTGCGGTGAGCACCATCGACTGGGAGAAGTCGGCGAAGTCCTCGATCCGGTCGGTGAGTTCGAGCGCCCAGGACACGACGGGCGGGACGACCATCGGCCCGGCGACGCCACCGGGCAGTTCCTCGAGCGGAGGGACGCGGTCGGCCCGGGTGCTGACGGCGCGGGCGATGCCCCGAACTGTCTTGTGCTCGAAGATGTCTCGCGGTGAGACCTCGATGCCTGCCGCACGGGCGGCCGACGCCACCTGGATCGACATGATCGAGTCGCCGCCGAGGGCGAAGAACGAGTCGGTGACGCTGACACGTTCGAGTCCGAGGAGTCCCGCGATGATCGCCGCGAGTTGCTGCTCGCCCGGAGTCTCAGGGGCCACGTGGTCGGATTCGACCTCGATGGTGGGTGCGGGAAGTGCACCCCGGTCGAGCTTGCCGACGGGGGTCAACGGAAGCCCATCGAGCACGACGATGCTCGCCGGCACCATGAACAACGGCAGGCGTGCGCCCAGATGTTCACGCAGGGCGTCGATCTCGACGTCGGCGGATAGCACGACATACGCCGCGAGGGCCGCGACGACCGACTGGCCGCTCGACGCGAGCTCACCGTCGGGGCCCACGCCGATCACGACCGCGGAGGAGACCGCAGGGTGGTCGGTCAGTGCGGATTCGATCTCGCCGAGCTCGATGCGGAGACCGCGGAGCTTGATCTGATCGTCGCTGCGGCCGACGTAGTCCACCGACAGCTCGCCGCCCGGGTCGACGACCCAGCGCACGACGTCACCGGTGCGGTACATCCGCGCGCCCGGCGCACCGAACGGATTGGCGACGAAACGTTCGGCGGTGAGGCCCGGACGATGGAGGTAGCCCTGCGCGAGTGCGGGCCCACTGATGTACAGCTCGCCGGCTACTCCGACCGGGACCGTGTGCAGCCGCGCGTCGAGGACGACGAGGTCGACACCGTCGATGGGGCCGCCGATGAGGACCGGCTCCTCGGGACGCATCGGCTCGGCGATGGTGACACCGATCGTGGTCTCGGTGGGACCGTAGAGGTTCTGGAAACGGAGCAGCGGAGCCCAGCGGTCGCGGAGCGCGTCCGGGACCGCCTCGCCGCCTGCGTAGACGGTGTACAGGTCGGGCAGCTCGGCCGGTTCGAGTGAGGCCAGGACCGTCGGCGTGAGGAAGGTGTGCGTGATGCGCTGCTCACGCATGAACTCCTGCAGCGGCGGACCGGCGACCGCGTCGCGAGGGCGGTAGACGACCGCCGCACCCGCGGTGAAGGCGAGCAGGTACTCGAGCACGAACGCGTCGAAGCTCGGCGAGGCGAAACCTAGGACCCGAGAAGCCTCGTGGGCACCGGACCGCTTGACTGCTTCGACCCCGAAATTGGCCAGACCGCCGTGGGTGACCGAGACACCCTTCGGGAGTCCGGTGGAGCCGGAGGTGTAGATGACGTAAGCGGTGTCGGAGACCTCGGCGCGCGCACCGAGTTCGGCGTCGGACAGTTTCGAATCCGGCTGCTGCGCAACGGCTTCGGCCGTCTCGGCGGCGTCGAGGTAAACCCACTCCCCACCGAAGGCGGAGACGTCGGCGTCACCGGAGAGCGTGAGGCCGATGCGGGCACCGGAGTCGCTCATCATGTGGTTGACGCGGTCGGCCGGGTAGTCCGGGTCGATCGGCACATAGCCGGCCCCGGTCTTGACCACGGCCCAGATCGCGACCATCAGATCCACCGAACGTGGGATCACCAGCGCGACGAGCGTGCCGCATCCGATCCCCTGCGCCACGAGCTGCCGTGCGAGACGGTTGGAATCGGCGTCGATCTCGCGGTAGGTCAGCGAGCGGCCGGGGTCGGCGACCGCCAGGTTGTCGGCGAAGCGAACGGCCGCCGCGCCGAAGAGATCGGCGAGCGGAACAGCCGGGGTCGCGGGTACACGTCCGACCGGCGCGAGAGCGGCCCGCTCGGTCTGCTCGAGCAGATCGACGTCACCGACGGGCAGATCCACGTCGGAGACGAGTTCGTGCAGCAGCTGCGCATACCGCGACATCATGCGTTCGACGGTCGACGCGTCGAACAGGTCGAGGGCGTAGTTGACGCGCCCGGTCCAGGCGCCGCCGCGCCCACCGCGCAGACCGACGGTGAGGTCGACCTTGGCGGAGGTCTCCGGGGTCTCGACCAGCTCGACTGCGAGATCGTCGATGTCGGCGAGGAGCTGGGACGGCTCGGTCACCTCGGGGTCGAAGGTCAGCAACACCTGGGCGAGCGGGGCGAAGGCCTCCGAGCGCACCGGCGCGACCGCGTCGACGACGGCCTCGAACGGCGCGTCGGCGTGGGCGAAGGCGTTCAGGTCCACCGCGCGTACGGCGTCGAGCAGGTCCGCGAACCGCGTCGCGGGATCGACCGCGGTACGCAGGACCAGGGTGTTGACGAACATGCCGACGAGCGGGTCGAGTGCCGCGTCTCCGCGGCCCGCGATCGGGGTGCCGATCGCGATGTCGTCGGAGGCCGACAGCCGCGCGAACAGCACCGCGAGGGCCGCGTGGACCACCATGAACTCGGTGACCCCTCGTTCGGACGCCACCTGTCGGACGAGGTCGACTGTCGCCGCGGGGATCTCGAAGTCGACCTCGGCGCCGCGCATCGACGCGACACCGGGCCGGGGACGATCGGCGGGAAGGTTGAGTACGTCCGGAAGCCCGGCGAGCTGGTTGCGCCAGTAGTCGAGCTGCGCCGACACCCGCGATTCGGCGTCCGAGGCCAGCCCGAGCTCGCGGCGCTGCCAGAGCGCGACGTCGGCGAACTGCACGTCGAGATCGGCGAACTGTGGTGCGCGGCCCTGCGACCGCGCGACGTAGGCGGTGACGACGTCGGTCACCAGCGGACGCATGGACTCGCCGTCGCCGGCGATGTGGTGCAGAACGATCAGGACGACGTGTTCGAGATCGTCGACCCGGTGCACACGCACCCGAAGGGGTCGCGTCACTGCGACGTCGAAACCCTGTGCGGCGGCGGCAAACAGCTCGGACTCGTCGTCTACGACCGCCCAGTCCAGTTCCGCGCCGGCACTCGCGGCTTCGCCGATGATCTGACGCGGTCCCCCGTCGAACGACGGAAATACGGTGCGCAGGATCTCCTGTCGCTCAACGAGATCGACCATCGCGGCACGCAGGGCGGCCAGGTCGAGCTTGCCGCGCAGGCGCAGCGCGATCGGGATGTTGTAGGCCGGGGAAAGTGGGTCGAACTGGTTGATGAACCAGATCCGCTGCTGCGCATAGGACAGCGGGATCTCGTCGGGGCGCGGGCGAACGGCGGTGACCGGCGGCAGGCCGGGGACCCGTCCGGCGACGCGTCCGGCGAGTTCACGGACACTCGGGGCGTCGAACAGGTCGCGCACACCGACCTCGACGCCGAGGGCCGCTCCCACTCGGGCGGCGACGCGCATGGCGGCCAGGGAGTTGCCGCCAAGGTCGAAGAAGGACTCCACCACGGAGACCTCGTCGACTCCGAGAACCTCGGCCACCACCGCGGCGATGGTCCGTTCGGCCGGGGTCGCCGGTTCGACGATCTCGGCCTCGGTGAGAGTCGGCGCGGGAAGGGCGAGACGGTCGATCTTGCCCGACGCGTTGCGCGGCAGATCGTCGAGGACCACCCACAGACTCGGGCGCAGATGCGCCAGAAGACGTTCGGTCGCGTAGGCCTTGACCGCATCGACGTCCGGGGTCGTGCCGGGATGACCCACGAGATAGGCGACGAGCGCGTCACCGACGGGCGTCGCGCTGACCGCGGCGACGGCCTGGACCACGCCGGGCGCAGCGCCGAGGACGGCCTCGACCTCGCCGAGCTCGATGCGCTGGCCGTGGATCTTCACCTGGAAGTCGCTGCGGCCGAGGTACTCGATCTCGCCACCGGCGTTCCAGCGGGCGAGGTCACCGGTGCGGTACAGACGTGCACCGCTGGTGCCCTGGGGATCCGCGACGAAAGACGCGGCGGTCAGACCGGGCGCCGCGGCGTACCCGCGGGCGGTCTGCGGACCGGACAGGTACAGCTCACCTGCGACACGGGGAGGAACCGGCCGCAACCTCGAATCGAGGATCCGCACCGTGACACCGGGAGCGGGACGTCCGATGGTGACGACCTCGACCGGCTCGACGTAGGTACGGACCGTCGCGTCGACGGTCGTCTCGGTGGGACCGTACTGGTTGACAATCGTCGCCTGCGGTGCCGCGGCGAGGGTCTGCTGGGTGAGCGCGGGGGTGAGTGCCTCACCACCGGTGAAGATCTGGCGAACCGACTGCAGAGATGCCGCGGCGTCGAAGTTCTCGTCGAGGAAGACCGCGAGGAGCGACGGGACGAACTGGACGCTGGTCACCTCCTCGTCGGCGATGATCCGGGCCAGGTGCACGGGATCACGGTGACCGTCTGGGGCGGCGAGCACGGCACGCGCGCCGGAGGCGAACGGCCAGAACAACTCCCACACCGATGCGTCAAAGGTGGAGGGGGTCTTCACGAGTACGCGTTCGCCGGCGGGGTCACCGAGGTGTCCGGTGAACCAGGACAGCATCGCGGCCAGGCCGCGGTGAGTGACCGTGACGCCCTTGGGGCGCCCCGTCGAGCCGGAGGTGAACAGGGTGTATACGGGATTGTCCGGGTGCAGTGGAGCGAGACGCCGCGAGTCGTCGACGGGCGGTAGATCCGCCGCCGCGAGGGCTTCTACGTCGATGGGGACGACGGCCACCTCGGTGCCGAGTCCGGCGATGACGCCAGGTGTCTCGCCGGCCACGACGACGAACTTCGCACCCGACATCGCCAGCTGGTGCCGGACTATGTCGGCGGGTGCCTCGGGATCGATCGGCACGTGATGTCCACCGGCGAGCACGGCGCCGTGGACGGCGATGAGCATCTCCAGCGAACGCGGGATGCACACCGCAACCGCGACCTCGGGTTCGACGCCGTAGCCGATCAGCTCTGTTGCGAAGGCGTTGGCCAGGGCGCCGTATCCGGCAAATGTGAGCTCGCGACCATCGGCACGCACTGCGATCCGGGATGCGTTGGCGGCGAACGACTCCGAGAGAGCATCGGCGACGGTACGCGCCGGGGCGGGGAGTTCCGCACCGCCGGTCCAGGATGCGATCTGCTCGGACTCCGCGTGGGTGAGCAGATGAGTGTCACCGATGACCGCGTCCGGATCGGCGGTCAGCTCGTCGAGGACGCGGACGAACCGGTCGGCGAAGGCGCGGACGGACTCCGCGTCGTAGATGTCGGTGGCGTAGACCACCGAACCCGTCCAGTTCTCGCCGGTATCGGCGATGCCGACGGTGAGATCGACCTTCGCCGCGATGTCCTCGGGCTCCACCGGCGTGACCTGGAGTCCGCCGGTCTCCCCCACCGTCAGTGTCCGGGAGGCGAGTTCGGCGATCGCGGACTGGTCGAAGGACAGCCAGACCTGCGCGAGCGGCGCGTACGCCTCGCTGCGGACCGGGTTGACCTCGTCAACGACGGCCTCGAATGGGATATCGGCGTTGTCGAATGCGTCGAGGTCGACTCGGCGCACCTGATCGAGTAGCTGGCCGAAGGTCTGCCGCGCATCGACTTCGGTGCGCAGGATCAGCGTGTTGACGAACATGCCGACCATCGGGTCGAGAATCGACTGACCACGACCGGCGATCGGGGTCCCGACATTGATGTCCTCGGTGGCCGACAGTTTGCTCAGCAGAACGGTCAGTGCGGCGTGCGCGACCATGAACGGGCTGGCACCGCGCTCGCGGGCCAGTCGCGCGACACGCTCGGAGACGTCTTGCGGCACAACGAACTCGATCCGCGCACCACGCTGGGAGGCGACCGCCGGACGCGGGCGGTCGGCAGGGAGATCGAGGACATCCGGGGCACCGTCGAGCTGACTAGCCCAGTACTGCAACTGGGCGCCGATCATGGACGTCTCGTCGGACGCCGAGCCGAGCACCTCGCGCTGCCAGATCGCGACGTCGGCCATCTGGACCGGGAGGGGTTCGAACCGTGGCTCGGCACCGTCGAGCCGCGCGGTGTACGCGGTGACGAGATCGGTGACGAGCGGGGCGAGCGATTCGCCGTCACAGGCGATGTGGTGGGCCACCAGGCCCAACACCGTCTCGGATTCCGACAGCCGTGCCAGGCCCACCCGGACCGGCAGTTCCTCGACGAGGTCGAAGCCGGTGAGCATCAGCTCCGGCAGTTCGTCCTCCGAGACCGTCCGCCAGTCGAGCATCCCTTCTGCCGCCGCCGTGTCGTGTACCAGCTGCCGGGCGTCGCCGTCGATCTCCGGATAGGTCGTCCGCAGCACCTCGTGACGTGCCATGACGTCCAGGAGTGCACGGCGCAGCGCGTCGGTGTCGACGTCGCCGGACAGCCGGAGCACCATCGGGATGTTGTAGGCCGGCGAGGCCGGGTCGAACCGATTGATGAACCACATCCGTTGCTGAGCAAGGGAAAGCGGAATTCGAACGGGACGATCGGACACCGGCTCGATCGGCGGCAGGGCCGGCTTCTTGGAGGCGGTCGCCTCGGCGAGGTCACGGACGGTCGGCGCGTCGAACAGATCACGGACGGTCAGGTCGACGCCGAGCGTCTCGGTCGCACGACCGACGATGCGAGCGGCGAGCAGCGAGTTGCCGCCGACGTCGAACACCGACTCGACAACACTGATGTCCTCGAGTCCCAGGACGTCGACGAAGATGTCCTTGAGCGCGATCTCGGTGTCGTTCGCCGGAGCGACGAACTCCGTTGTCGCAGCGAGTCGGGGACGAGGCAGCGACTTGCGGTCGAGCTTGCCGTTCTGGGTGAGCGGGAGTCGTTCGAGCGACACGACCACGTCGGGGATCATGTACTCCGGGACGGCAGCGGCGACACTCCGGCGAACCGACTGCTCGTCGATCTCGACGCCGGGTTCGGCGACGACGTAGCCTGCCAGGATCTCGCCGCGCTCGGGCAGCTCGACCACATGAGCCGCCGCGGCTGCGATGCCGTCGACGCCGAGGAGCGCTGCCTCGATCTCGCCGTATTCGATGCGGAAACCGCGCAGCTGCACCTGCGCATCGCCGCGACCGAGGTACTCGATGTCGTCGCCGACGCGCCGGGCCAGGTCGCCGGTCCGGTACATGCGGCTGCCGGCGCCGCCGGCGTCGGCGAACGGGTTGGCCACGAAGCGGATCGCACTGAGTCCGTAGCGCTCACGGTAGCCCTGTGCGAGCTGGTCACCGGTCACGTAGATCTCACCGATGACGCCCTCGGGTACCGGCCGCAACCGGGAGTCGAGGATGTGGATCTCGAGGTCGGACAGCGGACGGCCGATGAACGACGCGTCCCCCGCCGAGACGGACGCACGATCGAGCGGTCGGTAACTCACGTGCACCGTGGTCTCGGTGATGCCGTACATGTTGACCAGCTGGGCGCCGTCGTCCGGATTGTCGTCGAACCAGCGCCGTACCTGCTCGAAACTCAGTGCCTCACCACCGAATACGACATACCGGAGCCCGAGCTCGGCGCGCCGGCGACGCTGCGCGGCGACGAGCTGGTAGAAGGCCGATGGCGTCTGGCTGAGCACGGTGACCCGACGGTCGACGAGCAGTTCCAGGAAGGCGTCGGGATCGCGGGTCGTGTCCTGGTCGACCACGATGACCTGGCCGCCGGTGATCAGGGGGCCCCAGAGCTCCCAGACGGAGAAGTCGAAGGCGTAGCTGTGGAAGAGAGTCCACACGTCGGTCTCACCAAAGCTGAACTCCTCGGCCGCCGCCTTCATCAGGGCGACGACCTCGTGGTGGGACACCACGACACCCTTGGGCCTGCCCGTGGACCCAGATGTGTAGATCAGGTAGGCGGGCAGACGATCGTCCAGAATCGGGGGTTCTTCCGCGTCCGCTCGAGAAGCCCCGGCACCGGCGGCGATCACGTCGTCGGGTCCCGCGAATCGGGTGTCGATCTCGGCCCACGTCCCTGCGAGGTCTGCGTCGGCGAGCACCAGTAGCGGTTGCGCGTCATCGACGATCGACGCGACACGGGCTACCGGCTGCGTGCGGTCCAGCGGGAGGTAGGCCGCGCCCGTCTTGAGGATGGCGAGCAAGGCGACGACCAAGTCGGTCTGCCGCGACAGCGCGACGCCGACGAGTTCACCCGGAGCAGCACCCGCCGCGCGCAGACCCTGTGCGAGCTCGTCGGTACGGCGATCGAGCTCACGATAGGTCAGGGTCGTACCGGTGGAATCACTGACGGCCGGCCGGTCGCCGTGGCGCGCGACGGCCGAACGGAACAGCCCGGGCAGCGATCCGAGATCGCGGCTCCCGATCAACTCGAGCGCGCGGGCCCGCATGTCGGTGATGGCCCGGCGCGTGGCATCGGCGATGTCGGACGGCGACCGCCCGGCGGCGGCCTCGGTCTGGGTGACACCAGCGCCCACGGCGGCCTCGGTGTCGAGACCCTGGGCGGCGAAGATGGCGGCCGTCGCCGAGACACGGCCGTAGAGCTCACCGAAGGTGATAGGACCCGCCGCGGACTCATAGGCAGTCCGAGTGGACGCGACGCCGGCCGCGAAAGCGATCAGGTGAAGTGTCGAAGGCCGCGAGCCCCAGGTGAGAGAGATGTCAGAGGCTGTTGAGTCGACATCGGTCACGTCTGGGTCATTCCTTCTGTTGGCGGGACGGCATCGGTGCCGTGGGTACCACTTCGTGTAAAGGACTCGATCGCGGCGGCCGCGTTGGTCCTCAGTTCGGCGAGCACGTCGCCGAGCGAATCCGGCGAGGACGCCGCCAGTCCGGGCATGAGACTCATCAGGGCGGTGGCCAGTGCCGAATCCGGATCCGGCAGCGCGGCAGCCATCGCATCACTCATCGAGGACAGCACGGCGAAGGTCACCTCGGTCCCGCTGTGGGTGGCTGCGACGGCGTCGGGCGCGGCGATCGCGGCACGGGCGACCAGGTCTGGTAACGCGGCGGCGACCTGGTCTTCCGGCCGCGAGGCCGCCGCGGATTCCTCGGCGGTCGCGATGGCGATGTCGCCGACCAGCACCTGGGGGTTCTCCGAGACCTCCTCGAGGACCCGCAGATAGCGCCGTGCATAGGTTTCGACGGTGCCCTTGGTGAAGACATCAGCCGCGTAGATCAACTGGCCCGTCATAGAATCAGTGTCCTTTACTGCAGGTGCGCCGAAGTCGTCGGGATACAACGTGAGCTGCAAGTCCACCTTGGCTGGGGTCAGCTGCTCGGATATCGGCGCGATCGTCATGTCGTGCATGTCGAGCCTGGGGATGGTGAAGTTCTGGTAGGCGAACATCACCTGATAGATCGGGTTGTAGCTGGTCGGGGGCGAATGAAGAACAGATGACACAATAGTATCGAACGCGATTTCGGCGTTCGCCATGTCCGCCAGGTCCTCGTCTCGAACACGGTGTAGGAGCTCGGCGAACTTCTCCTCGTCCTGAAGGCGCGTACGCAGGGCCAACGTGTTCACGAACATGCCGATCACACCGTCGAGTTCGGGCTGGCCGCGTCCGGCAAACGGAGTACCGATCACGATGTCGCGCTGAGTGGTGAGACGACTCAGGAGGACCACCAGTGCGGTCTGCATCACCATGAACAGGGTGGCGTTGTTGTGGCGGGCGACGGTGTCGAGTTTGCGGACCAGCGCCCCGTCGATCTCGAAGCGCACCTCGTCCCCCACGAAGGACGGTGTGCGGGGACGGGCGTGGTCCGTCGGTAGCTCGAGCCGGGCGGGCGCGTTTCGCAGGCGGTCGACCCAGTAGGCCAGCTGCCGCTCGGCTTCGGTGGTGTCATCGGGACCTTTGACCCCGAGCGACTCCAACTGCCAGAGCGTGTAATCGAGGTACTGGACCTCGAGCGGTGCCCAGCCGGGGCGCTGCCCTGCCACGCGCGCCGAGTACGCCGTCATCACGTCGCCGGCCAGCGGCAGCATCGACGCGCCGTCGGCGGAGATGTGGTGGACGACGAACACCAGGATGTGCTCCTCGTCGGTCAACCGGAGCAGCACCATCCGCAACGGCGGCGCGGCGGTCACGTCGAATCCGCGACCGGTGAATTCGGCGATCACCGGTATCGGGTCGCCCTCGACGTCGACGACACGTCGCTCGAGCAACTCGAGGGCTGCGCCGGCTTCGAGAACCACCTGCATGGGTTCACCGCCGACTAGCGGGTATTTGGTCCGCAGCGACTCGTGACGTTCGACGAGGTCCTCGATCGCCGCCCGGATCGCCGTCGTGTCGAGCCGCCCGGACAGACGCAGGGCCATCGCCACGTTGTACGCGGGCGAGTCGGGATCGGCGCGGTTGATCAGCCACATACCCCGCTGGACCGGTGACAACGGCGCGGTGTGGCCGCCAGACCGTGGCGCGAGCCGGGGCCGGCGAGACGGTGCGCCGTGTTCGGCGAACGCGGCCATCTGACGGACGGACGGGGCGTCGAAGACCGCGACGACCGGGATCTCGACCCGGAGTTCCGACGACAACCGCGCAGCCACCTTGGTGGCGGACAGCGAGTTGCCGCCAAGGTCGAAGAACGATTCGGTGACGCTGATCTGATCCACGCCGAGGACATCGGCGAAGACGTCGGCGATCGCGTGTTCGGTGTCGGTGGCCGGGGGCACGAACTCGGCGGCCTCGATCACCGGCTCCGGCAACGCCTTGCGGTCGACCTTGCCCGCGGAGTTCAGCGGCATCTGTGCCAGCGGCATCCAGATCGTCGGCACCATGTACTCCGGCACCAACCCGGTCAGATGAGCTTGCGCGACATCCGGTTCCACGGTGTCGGGCGAGTAATAGGCGACCAGACTCTGACCGGCCCGGAGGTCGGCCACGGTCGCAGCCGCATGCACGATGGCCGGAACCGACATGAGGGCGGCCTCGATCTCGCCGAGCTCCAGACGCTGACCGCGCAACTTGACCTGGAAGTCGTTGCGCCCGAGGTACTCGATACCGCCCGCAGAGTTCCACCTCACCAGGTCGCCCGTGCGGTAGAGCCGGTCGCCGGGTTCGCCGGAGGGGTCCGCGACGAAGCGCTCGGCGGTCAGCCGGCCCTGGGCCGCGTAGCCGCGCGCGAGTTGCACGCCGCCGAGATACAGCTCGCCCGGGACGCCGATGGGCACGGGACGCAGGTGAGAGTCGAGGATCCGGGTGGTCGTGTTCCACACGGGCCGCCCGATCGGGACCGTGGTCTCCCCCGGCGCGACGGTGTGTTCGGTGACGTCGACCGCGGCCTCGGTGGGCCCGTAGAGGTTGTGGAGTCCGATCTCGGGGAGCGCCGCGATCACGGCCTGCGCGGTCGTCACCGTCAGCGCCTCACCCGAGGTGAACATGAGTCGCAGCGTCGTGAGGTCCGCGAGGCCGTCGCCGAGGACGTCGACGAACGTCGACAGCATCGACGGAACGAAGTGAACCGTGGTGACCCGGTGCCGGTCGATGAGGTCGGCCAGGTATCGGGGATCGCCGTGCCGCCCGGGTTCGGCGATCACGAGTCGAGCGCCGGTCATCAACGGCCAGAACAGTTCCCACACCGAGACGTCGAAGGTGACCGGCGTCTTCTGGAGTACCGTGTCCGCCGCTGACAGCGGATGTCCGTCGTGCATCCAGGCCAACCGGTTCACCAGCGCCTCGTGCGAGACCGTCACCCCCTTGGGCCGACCGGTGGAGCCCGAGGTGAAGAGCGTGTAGACGGCATGGTCGGGACGCAGGACTCCCGGGCGTTCGGACGCGGAGAGCGGTGGGGTCGACGGGTCGACATCGGCGTCGGCGTCCACGGTCACGACGTTCACCCGGTTGCCGAGGTCGGCCACCATCGACGGGAGTATCCCGGGACCGACGACGATCACCTCTGCCCCGGCGGTCTCCACCATGTACTCACCGCGCTCGATCGGTGCCTCGGTGTCGATCGGGACATAGTGACCACCCGCCGCGGCGATCGCATGGATGGCCACGAGCAACTCCACCGAGCGCGGAACACACACCGCGACTGCGACATCCGGGCCGACACCGGCAGAGATCAACGAACGGGCGAGGACCGCGACGCGGGCGCCGAACTCGCCGTAGGTCACCGTCCGGTCACCGAAGACCAGAGCGGGCGCATCCGGCGCGGCGCGGACCTGATCGGCCACGGCGTCCGGGATCAATTGCGGCGACACCTCGACCGACGGGCCGACCGACCACTCCTCGACGCGGGCCAGTTCACTCGCGGGGAAACGGAACACGTCGGCGACCCGCGCCGAGGCGGTGGCCTCCTGTGAGCCGGCCAAGGCATCGAGAACCTCGTGGAAGTAGCGGGCGAATCGTTCGATCGTCGTGCGGTCGAAGAGATCCTCGGCGTAGGTGAAAGCGATGGAGATCTGATCAGCGTGCGGCCCGGTGTCGCCGTAATCGACGACACTCAGCGAGAGGTCGTATTTGGCGAAGGGGGTTCGCGCGTCGATCACATCGAGCTCGGACTCGGTGTTCAGCAGCTGCACCACCTGGTCGTGCTGGAGGACCAGTTCGACCTGGAACAGCGGTGAATGCGATCGGGACCGGCGGGCCCCCACCGCGTCGACCACCAACTCGAACGGGACGTCGGCATTGCTGAGCGCCTGAGCGCGCGTGTGGTGAGCCGAGTGGAGCAGATCGGCGACGGTCGCATCCGGATCGATCCGGGTCCGCAGCACCACGGTGTTCACGAACATGCCGATGAGGTCGGCGAGCTCCGGTTCGTCACGGCCCGCGATGGCGGTCCCCACGGCGATGTCCCGGGTGTCGGAGACCCGAGACAGGAGGAGCGCGAGCGCGGCGTGGAAGACCGCGAAGATGGTCACCTCGGTTTCGGCCGCGACAGCGCGGAGCCGGGCCACCGTCCCGGCGTCGAGCCAGGTGTCGAGGTGACCGCCTGCTCCGGTGGGGACGGTCGGCCGCGGCCGGTCCGCCGGCAGGCTGATCAGTTCCGGCATGCCGCGTAGTTCGTTGCGCCAGAAGGAGATCTGCTGCCCGGCAACCGACGACTCATCGCGTTCGTCACCGAGCAGCGCACGCTGCCACAGCGTGAAGTCGGCGTACTGCACGGGCAGCGCGGACCACACCGGTTCGACGCCGTGGGCGCGCGCGAAGTAGGCGGACAGCACATCCTTGATGAGCGGTCCGAGAGACGCACCGTCGCTGATGATGTGGTGCATGACGAGCACCAGCACATGGTCGGGGTCACCGTGCTCGTCGGTCGTCCGGAGCAGCCGTACACGGAGGGGATAGTCGACGGCGAGATCAAAGCCCGTCGAGGACAACTCGTGGACCGTCGACTCGACCGCCGCCCGGTCGACGTCATCGACCCCGAACAGGCCGGCGGCAACGGCCTCTTCGACCGGGTGGATCAGCTGGAAGGTCTCGCCGTCGTGGTCGGGGAACGTGGTGCGCAGCGGTTCGTGGCGGGCGACGACGTCGTTGATCGCCGCGGACAGCGCCGCGGCGTCGACGTCGGCTCCGAGGCGCACGGCACCGGGCACGTTGTAGGCACCGCTGCCGGGGTCGAGCCGGTTGATGAACCAGACACGATTCTGCGGATACGACAACGGGATTCGGTCCGGCCGAGGCATCGGCGCCAACTGGGGAACCTGCGCGGCGGCACCCTCCAGCGGTTTGGCCGCGGCGATCAGCGTGCCGACGTCACGGCTTTCGAAGATGTCGGTGAGGCTCACCCCGACCCCGCCGACCGTCCGCAACCGCGATGCCAGGCGGGCGGCGACCAGGGAGTCGGCCCCGAGCGTGAAGATGTTGTCCCGCAGGCCGATCCGATCGACCTCGAGGAGTTCCTCGATCAGCGCGACGACCTTGACCTCGAGGGGGGTCGACGGCGGGACGTAAGGCGTGTCCTCGTTGCGGCCGACGACCGGGGTCGGCAGCGCCTTGCGGTCCAGCTTGCCCGAACTGTTGACCGGGAACTGGTCGAGCACGACCACCGCGGCCGGCACCATGTGCGACGGCAGGCGTCGGCGGCACCACTCGAGCGCGTCCGCGTCCTCGACACCGTCGGCCCCTGCGGTGAGGTAGGCGACCAGCGTGGGCGCGGTCGACAGATCCGTGCGTGCGACCACCACGGCACCCTCGACCGCGGGCATCTGGCCCAGGACGGCCTCGATCTCACCCAGCTCGACGCGCTGGCCACGGATCTTGACCTGGAAGTCGGACCGGCCCAGGTATTCCAGCTCTCCGTAGGGGCTCCACCGCACGAGGTCACCGGTGCGGTACATGCGGCGGCCGGGTTTGGCGGAGTACGGGTTGGCAACGAACCGCGAGGCGGTCAGCTCGGAGCGGCGTACATACCCCGACGCCAACTGGCAACCGGCGAGGTACAGCTCTCCGGCCACTCCCTTGGGAACCGGACGTAGCGCCGGATCGAGTACGTAGACATCGGAATTGACCACCGGGGTACCGATGGGGACGGTGTGGGCGGAAGCGGTGACGACGTGCTCGGTAATGTCCACCGCGGCCTCGGTGGGTCCATAGAGGTTCACCAGCTTGGCATCGGACTGTTCGAGGACCCGATCGGCGAGCTGGCGTCCGAGGGCTTCGCCCGAGGCGAAGATCTGCCGGACCGAGTCTCCGAACGCGCGCGTACGACCGGCTGCGTGGGCTACGTCGACGTAGGCGTGCAGCATCGAGGGGACGAAGTGGACCACACTGATCCGGTGGCGGTCGATGAGTTCCGCGAGATAGTCGGGATCACGGTGCCCGCCGGGTTCCGCGATCACCATTGATGCGCCGATCTGCAACGGCCACAACAGTTCCCAAACAGACACGTCGAATGTGAAGGGCGTCTTGTAGAGCACCGCGTCAACTGGGGAGATCGGGTGGTTGCGCTGCATCCACGCCAGACGGTTGATGATCGCCGCGTTGCGCACCTCGACACCCTTGGGCGTGCCGGTGGAACCGGAGGTGAAGATGACGTAGGCCGGGGTGTCCGTCACCGTCGGGCGCGACACCGCGCCGTCCGACCTGCCCGGGATCCCCAGTCGGGCATCGAATCCGACCTGCCGCAGGTATTCGTCGTCGATCACCAGGGCCGGCCGGGCCGTGTCGACGATGTGCCACCGCCGGTCGTCGGGTTGAGTCGGGTCGACCGGTACGTAGGCAGCGCCGACAGTCATCACCGCGTAGATCGAACTCACCTGTGCGACACCGCGGTCGAGCGCGACGACAACCCGATCCCCGGGGCGTACGCCGTCGGCGGTCAGCTGGTGGGCCAGCTGGTTGCGCAACGCATCGAAGTCACGGTAGGTCCACTGCTGGTCCCCGTAGACCAACGCCGTCGCGTCAGGTGACTCGAGGGCGCGGGCCGTGAAGGCGTCGAGCACGTGCCCATCCAGGGGCCAGTCCTGGCTCTCCCCCGTACCCATCCGGAGAAGCGCTGTGCCCTCGCCGGGCAGCAGCAATTCGATGTCGGTGACGCAGGCATCCACATCGTCGATGAAGCGCCGTAGAAACGCCAGGAAATGGCGGTGGTGCGCGGCCATCTGCGCCGAGCTGTACAGATGAGGGTTGCCGTGCAGGTCGACGACCAGGGGCGCATCCGGACTCGATTGGTACAGATTGATCAGCAGGTCCTCGAGAATGCCCGAGGTGAGGATCCGGTACTCCATCGTGGTGCCGTCGATCGCGACCTGATCGTCGAAGAACACCATGTTGATGGTCGGGCCGAAGGAGACCGAACTCCCGTCGAGACCCGCGTCCCGGCGGATGTCGTCGGAGCGGTACCGCTGGTGGCGCAATGCGCCCGTCAGTTCCAACTGCGCGGATCGAATGAGGTCCCGGCCCGACTGCTGTGAGACGTCACGCAACCGGATCGGGAGGACGTTGGACAGCATGCCGCCGGCAGCCTTGATCTTCGCGGTCGATCGACCGGTCACCGGCAGGCTCATGACGATGTCGTCGGTGCCGGCCATGCGGGACAGAAAGGCACCGAAAGCGGCCGTGAGCACCACCGCGATCGAACTGTTCAGGTCCGTCGCGAGGTCCTCGAGTTGCGCTTGCAGAGCAGGTGCGAGCTCGTCTCCGACGACGACGTTGTCGAAGGACAACGGCGCAGAGGGGACGGAGGTCGACAAAGTGACGCGCTCGGGAAGGTCGGCGACCCGACTCAGCCAGTGCTCGCGGTCGGTATCGCGACGCGAGCTGGTGCGGTAGGCGTCCTCGTAGGCGACGATCTCGGCCATCGCGGCCGGCAGCTTGTCATGTGGCTGTTCGCCGCGTCGCAGCGCGTTGTAGCGATCGACGGTTCGCCGCATGATGGACAACGCGGCGTACCCGTCGATGATGATGTGGTGCGCACGGTTGTACCAGAACGTACGATCATCGGCGACCTTGATGATGGTGATGACGATGAGCTGATCGGTCAGCAGATCGACGGGGCGACGGTACTCCTGTCGCATCCAGGCCATGGCCGCGGCCTCGGGGTCGGATTCGTGGCGAAGGTCCAGGGTGTCGACCTGCTGGTCGAAGTCCAGATCGACGAACTGGACCGGAACTCCGTCGACCTCGGCCAGACGGACGTACGGCGACTCGACGAGCTTGCCGACCTCGACGCAACACCGCGCCAACAGGTCGTGGTCGAGTCCGCCGGGTTCGTGACGGATGTCCACGTATTGGGCGATGTTGACCGAGTAGTCCGTTGACAGGGTCTCGGCAAACCACATGCCGCGCTGCGCCGCGGTGAGCGGAAGGACCTGAGCGGTCTCGTCCACTTCACCCGACGTATTCGCACGGTACTCGGCGATTGCCACGTCTCCTGACCACTCCCTCGCTAGTCCTGCACTCGATTAAGACCTCACGACTTTGCCGATGGCAATCGTCCAGACCCTCCACTTTTCGCCGTGACACAGAATCTCCATGCTATTTCACCCGATCCGGTTCGACGCAAGCGGGATGCAAAACCAGCCCTGAGAATTCCATCGTTGAATGACGGTCCCCCGTTACGCGTATAAGCGGACCCGCTGCGCCGGGGCCCGGTTGGCCGGGTGGCGCCGGTATCCGACCATTCTGCCCGCTGACCTGCAGTTATTGTCCACCCAAGTGGTCCAGGACGACCTCCGGTGGCTGATGGGTCGGCCGGCCCAGGCATCATTTGACGAGATGACCCGGCTGATCGGAGGTCGATCATCGATCTCTGGCCGCTTTTCTGTATCCGCGAAGTGCGGGATATACGGAAACCCCCAGAATCACCACGGTCCACACCGCCACCTTCACCAGATTGCTTGTCAGCGGACCACCGGCGGCCAGCGCACGCATCGCTTCGATCGCGGGTGTCATGGGTTGATTCTCCACGACTGGTTGTAGCCACGTGGGATATGCACTGATCGGCGAGAAACCCGAGTTGAAAAACATCAGCAGACTCGAGACCAGGCCGAGGTAGGGCACAATCGGCGCGCCCGGGCGCGCACTCACCGCCAGGGCGAGGGTCAACGTCGCGAAGGCCGCCCCGTACGCCAGCGCCACCAGTACCAGTCCGACCGCGGAGCCGAATCCCTGGGTGAAACGGAAGCCGATGAGATGACCCGCTGCGAGCAGGATGATCGTCGTGACCAGGATTCGGACGATCTCCGAGGCGACCCGCGACGTCAGATCAGCGGCGCGATGTATGGGCAGCACATACAGACGGGCGAGCAGGCCCGTGGCTCTTTCCTGGTTGAGTCTGGTCGCGGTGGCGATCGAACCGAACATCGCACCCACCAGGATCACCAGTGGAACCGTCCCGTAGGCACTGTTCTGTCCGGTCGCCGATCCGATCGCATCACCGAGAACGACCTTGAACATCAACATGCTGAGAGCGGGGAACACCAGTGCCTGGATGAGGGTGGGAACGTCGCGCACGAACACGAGGATCTGACGTCCCGCGAGAGGCAGAGCCTGAGTCCAGAGAGCGCGCGCGCTCGTCTCCGAGGGGACTGAAGACTGGGTCGAGGTGACGAAATGGCGATCTGGTGAACCGATGTCCACGAGATTCACGTCGGTGCCGGTCATCCGCGAGTCCTCCGAGTGCTCACGGCCAGCAGAACCAGCGCCGTGACAGCCAGGCCCGTGCACCACCACAGCGAGGGTGTCAGCAGATGCCACGTCGCGGTTCCGGCGTCCAGCGCGCGCATCGAGTCCGCGAATTGCGAGATCGGTTGATTGCGGACGAACGGTTGAATCCACTCTGGGAACTCAGAGAGGGGTACGAGTCCGGTCGACATCATGCCCAGAATCAGCGTCGGCAGCGAGAGCGCCTGACTGGTGGCCTCCGGGCTGCCTGCGACGAGCCCGATTCCGTCCGCGACCCACGCGAACAGCACACCGATCAGCCCGGCGAACGCGAAGAGACCGAGGGTACCCCAGAACCCGCCGCCGGGTCGCCAGCCGATGGCAAGCGAGGCCAGCGTCGCGCACACCAGCGACATCAACAGCAACACACCATTGGTCGCCGTGCGCGCGAGCATAGGGACCAGGGGAGACATGGGCAGAACCCGGAACCGCGTGTTGATCCCCTGGGCGCCGTCGAAAGCAGCCCGCATGGCGGCCGAGGACGCGGCGAAGTTGATCGACTGCAGGAACACGATCGGCATGAGGAACTGGCCGTAGTTCATTCCCGGCGCCATGTCCATGATGCTTCTGAGCGGAAGGTAGAAGCACAGCGAGACCAGCACGGGCGATACCAGGGCGAAGACGGCCTCGCCGCCGCGTAGCACCTTGCTGACGCCCCGGCCCGACAGCGCCCACCACTGCTGCAGCGCGCGAACCGTGAGCTGGGGCGTCATGTCTATGCTGGACTCGGCCGGAGACGGCGCAGCCACCGTGGACGTCTGCGTCGTCATCTCAGATCGACTTCCGATCGCGCCGCGGGTCCGTCAGCGCCAGGAAGACCTCGTCCAGGGACGGGCGTCTCATGGCCACGTCCGACAGCGGGATGTCCGCGTCGGCAGTACGCCGGATCACCTCGACGAGCGTCTCCGGGCCGTCGGGAGCGGGGACCGCGACGGCGTGCTCGTCGGGGTCCGGGATCGAATCGCCGATGAGGTCGGCGAGCAGATCCCGCAGCCGGGGGAGATCCGTCGCATGTGTAGGGGTCACCTCACAATAGGCCGCGCCCGTCGATGCCTTGAGCTCGTCCGACGTCCCCTCGGCGATGACCCGACCCTTGTCGATCACAACAATGTTGTCGGAGAGGACGTCGGCCTCCTCGAGGTACTGCGTGGTGAGCAGGATGGTCACCCCGGACGCACGCAGTTTCTCGACGAGGGTCCACACCTCCTGGCGACTCCGCGGATCGAGACCGGTTGTGGGCTCGTCCAGGAACACGACCTTGGGTGCGGTCACCAGTCCGCACGCGATGTCGATCCGCCGACGCATGCCGCCGGAGTACTCGCGGACGCGTTTCGAACCGACGTCGGTGAGCGAGAACGCGTCGAGCAACTCGTCGGCACGGGCACGCGCCGCCGCTTTGGGGAGCCCGAGCAGGCGGCCGAACAGCACCAGGTTCTCGCGCCCGGTGAGTGCTTCGTCGAGCGCCGCGAACTGTCCCGTCAGCATGATCGACTTGCGCACCGCAGCGGCCTCGTGCGACACGTCGTGGCCGTGGACGGTGGCAGTGCCCCCATCAGGTTTCAGGAGGGTGCACAGCATGTTCACGACCGTCGTCTTACCGGCTCCGTTGGGCCCGAGCAGGGCGACGATACTCCCCGAGGGCACCGAGAAACTGACGTCCTCGACGGCGACCATGTCCTTGAATCGTTTGTGGAGGTTCGTGGCTTCGATGGCGATCCCTCGCTCGACGGTGAGCGTGGAGGTTTTTTCGCCGGGGTCGGCCGGTACAGGCACGATCCAGGAATCCCCCGGCTCGGCCGGCGTGGAGGATGTCGGGTTCGGTACCCCTACCTCCTCGAAGCACTGGGTCTGGACATCGTCAACGCCTGGTGTCGCCCCGTGGTCATCACCGGATGACGAGTCGTGGTCCGTGAATCCGTCCTCAGCGGGACCGAGCGGCCGCGCGTCGGACCGCTCTTGGGCCACCTGCCGCTCGCCGGTCGGCTCATCTGCGGTCGGCTTCTCAGCGGTCGGCTTCTCAGCGGCCCGGACGACTTCGGTCGACCCGTCTGCGTTCAGGTGTGAACGAATGCCGCGATCCGACCCATCGCCGCCGTTCGACGTCTCGTCCTCGTCGTCGCGCTCGGCGCGCCATCGGCGCAGCTGCTCCACGACGGGGTCCGGTAGGACGAAAGGGTCCTCGGGCTGCGAGGAAAGAGACTCCTCCAGCCGTTGATGGCGGGGCGCGTAGGACGCGACCGTTGGTCGCTGACCGTTGGCCTCGGACATGTCTTCCTCTTCGCGTCGGGAACTGGGGACGAATCTTGATGGTCTCGGCGCCTCGCCTTCGTATCCCGCCACGGAAACGGATGGGCGCGATTGGGCGTCAAGCATCCACGACAACAAACTTACGCACGAATCCGGGCCAAGGCCGTCATTCGCATGCTCTGTCGCGCCGGGATGAGAAAAAGTTACCGTTCACGAACGCCGGTTCAGAAAGACACCCGGTACGACACCGGGCGACGCCGACTCGGTTCGAGTGGACGGTTCGGACCACGACAGATCGACCGGGTTCCGAATCCGCCGGAATCTACGAATGGAAGCGATCCGGTTCTACCGTTCGTTCGTCCTTGGCCCGGCGGCTCGTCACGAGTCCGCGATCGCGGTCGAGCGGTGTGAAGAGGCGGTGCGGCCGCCAGTTCTTCCGGTCGTTGTCCCAAGGCCGGAACAGCAGCCACATCACCGTGAACGTCATGTACCGGAATGGGAGCTCGACCTTCAGCGCCTTGACCGCGGCCGGATTGTTCCGGCCGCGCGCGGTCCGGATCCCGCCGGAGATGTAGGACCGGTTCTTCCAAGGCGAGTGACGGAGTTGACAACACGACGCATCGACGAGCAACCCCGGATCGAAGAACATCCGGTGGCCGGCCTCTGACAGTGCAAGACCCAAATCGAGGTCCTCCCAGATCTCGAGCGGCGTCTGAAGGCTCTCGCGGACTTCTGACCACACAGATCGCCTGATCGCATAGTTGGGCCCGTGAACGCTCCCGGTCTCCCCGCCGTCCGCAAGCGGACCGAGGTTCCACGTCTGCAGACGCCGCTGTAGTTCATACGACGGCCCGTCCCACGTCAGCACCAAACCGGTGAGCGCGGCGAAGTCCGCTCCGATCTCGCTGTCGAAGAAGGAGACGATCCTATCGGCCCAGTCGGCACCGACGAGAGAATCCGCGTCCGTCTTCGCAATGATGTCCGTGGTCGCCGCGTCGAAACCGCACCGTCGAGCTGCAATCACCCCTGGCTCGGATTCCACGATACGTTTCACATTGGGGTGGGCGCTCACGTAGCGGTCCACGATGTCCGGGGTGGCGTCGGTGGACGCATTGTCCACCACGATGATCTCGTCGATCACCCTGGTCTGGGCGATCAGTCGATCGAGGCATCGGCCGATGAGTGCCTCTTCGTTGAACGCAGGGACGACGACGGTCAAAGTACTCATGATCCTCCGATTGCACTCAGCAGGGAATTCACGGCAGCAAACGGCCGATGTCTCGTAGTGGTAGAGAATCGGCCACCGCTCCCGCTTTGCGAGCCCGGACTTCACGTCCGATGTGCGCCTGCGCGAGAGCACTGACAAATCAACCGAAAGGCTACGTCGATTGTCTGGGATATTCAGCGTGAGATCGGGGTTGCGTACTTTTCAGCATTGCGCGATGCGGATAAAGATTCTCGAAAACCCGACATCCCCGATCACCCGGGCCACCCGGTTTGCGATGCAAAGGCGCGCCGACCTGCGACACCGCGACCGGGTTCGGCACCCACCGTCCCGAAGCCAAACGAGACGATGACAGTGATCACGACGCGGGCCCACCGTCAGGTCCGAAGCCGGTGTCCGCATATCGACCTGCTGTGATCTATTCCGATCCGCAACAGCATCGAATTCGAAGCCGGTTCCACAGCCCGATGAAAACCGCCGATATGCATCGACGTGAAATAGCCGGTTCAATTCTGGTCTCCCGGCTCGGCTACCCACCTAATGTCGTTGTGAACCCGCAGTACAGGTTCGAAGAATCTCTCTGTGCTGATTTGTCAAAACAAATCTCGAGAACCTTCCGCGTGAGACCCTCTCGGAACCGGTGTTGCTCCCGTCACTGTTCGAGTCGAGCGGTCTGACCGATCAACGGGTGACGGACGACGGACAAGTGGATCAACTTCCCGTGGTCCGTCGACGGGCCGGTCATGACAAGGTGACACCGTGACCCAAAACGAGCAGACCACCGACAAGACCGGCGCGCAGACGTCGGTGCGCGACAACGGCGCGGCGCAGCGATACGAGATCACCGTCGCCGGGACCACCGACGCCGTCGCCGGCGTCGCCGAGTACCGGGACCGCGGCGACGACTCCGCGGCGAGCACCGAGAGGGTTTTCTTCCAAACCGAGGTCGCCGAGGAGTTCGGCGGTCGCGGACTCGCGACGATCCTGGTCCGCGAGGCCCTTGACGACGCCAGGTCACGCGGGCTGATCATCATCGGGGTGTGCCCGCTGGTGGCGGCGTTCCTCGAGAAGCATCCGGAGTATGCCGACGCCACGCGGCCGGTCACACCCGACGTTCTCCGCTGGCTCCGGCGTCAGCAGTCCTGAAGGGTCACGCTCATGTCGGTGCCACCGGTCCGGCGGCCGTTCCCGTGGTGTCCACGTCGTCGACCGGGGTGACATCGACCGCGACGCTGCCGTCTCGATGGATTTCCACCCGGCGCATGCGGAGGCCGACGTCGACGACGATCGACGCGACCATGTCGCGGCCCGAGGGCAGGATCCGAGCGGTCACGCTGCCCTGATCCGCCATCGCCGGCTCGATGGCGGTCAACTCCTCGACGAGTATCCGACGGGCCAGGCTCCCGGGCGAGTGTTCGTCGAGAGCGTCTGACGCATGGTCGCCGAGTCCCCCGTCGTCGAGCAATCGCACCGAAACTCCTCGTCGGCGTACGGCCCACACCGACTCCCCCACCTCCGGTGCGTCCCACCCGGGTGCGCGGATGGTGTCGCGGAGCTGCGCCTCCGTCAGACGGACGTCGAGCGCCTCCTCGGGGAGGAACTCGTGCCCGGCCGCGATCTGTTCCAAGATCGGACGCGCCCCGGCGTCGAGGCGCTCTAGTTGTCGTCTCCGCTCGGAGGCCGACGCCGCCGTCGCGGCTTCCTCCGCGGCCTGCGCGAAGGCCTGTTCCCGCAGGCTGCGCAGGCGGTCGGGCATCGGGATCGCCATGAGTCCGAAGAGTGTGGCCAGGACCAGGACCGGATAGCAGAACATCGTGTTGCCGGCCCCGACCACATACCCGATCCCGATCATCTCGCCGCCGATCGCGGCCAATCCGGTCGAGCAGAGCGCTCCGATCCAGGCGAACGAAGGTCGTCGGTAGAGCACCACCATGGCCAGGATGATGGTCATCGCCGAGGTGACCGGCGTCGTCTGGAGGGTGACGTACGTGTCCAGCGACAGACTCCAGAACGAAGTCGTGACCCCGGCCACGGTCAAGACGGTGACAGCCAGAGCGGTGCGTAGCGGCAGCGTCGACCGGCCGTAGCGCATCAGCAACGACGCGGCCGCCACGAACAGAGCGAAACCCGCCGCCAGCGCCACCCACGTCGCGACCGACCGGATCTCCCAGCCCGCGCCGATCATCACTGCCACGTAGATGATCGCGAAGATGAGCAGCGCCCTGATGAGCAGCGGCGACCCGAGTCCGAACAGGTTGCCGGTCGTCTCGTCGAGATCGATCGCGTCATCGGGCAGCGGGTGCGAGATCATGGCCGCCTCCATTCGACGGCGACGACCGTGCCCTGCCCGGGCGCGCTGTCGATCTCCGCACTGCCACCGGGCAGTCCGGCCATCCGCGCGCGGATTCCCACCGCGATGCCGAATCGGCGGGGGTCGACCACAGCAGGGTCGAAGCCCACGCCGTCGTCGGCCACGGTCACCCGGGCGAAGCCGTCCCCGAATTCGGCGGCGACCTCGCAGTGCGAGCCGGCGCCCGCATGGCGGAGCCAGTTCCGGGTCGCCTCGGCCACGCAGTCGACCATGTCTTCCACGACCTGTGCCGGATAGCTCGCCGCGGGCGAGGAGATCACCTCCGTGCACGACGCGCGGTCGCTCATCGCGACGACCGTGTTCTCGGTCCGGAAGGCGAACACCCTGGCCGTGACCTCCGACGGCGGTACTGTGCTGCGGTCCAGTTCGTCGAGCGCCGACGCCGCCTGTGCCGCGAGCCGCGGATCGGGCGGACCCGCACGCACTGCCAGCAGCGTGGCGATGACGTGGTCGTGGATCAGTGCGTCGAACCGGGAGCGTTCCGCCTCCTGGGCCGCGTTGGCCGCGGCCCTGGTGGTCATCGCCAGCACGGCGGGATGCCGCTCATCCAGCGCACGCACGTTGCGCACCGCGGCCAGGGCCACCGCCAGGAACACCCCGGCCAGCGCCACCGACAGCGGCACGCTCAGCAGTTCGACCGGACGGAGCTCCCCGTAGCGCGCGATCTGATTGGCTGCGTGCACGGCGAAGGTCGCGACGACGAGGTTCGTCACCGCCAGGCCCGGGCGGAGCATGACTACCAGCCCGAAGCTCGGCACCGACGGGAACTGCAACAGCCACACCGCCCAACGAGCCTCCTCGTCGGGTGCCCCGCGCCAGGCCGGGAACCACAGCAGCGTCGCGATGAGATATCCCAGAGCGCAGGCACACACGAGAGCCGACAGCGAGCGCGGGACGGCCAGGAAGGTGGACGCCACCAGCAGCGCCGCGGGCACGACGACGAGCACCAGACTGACCGGGGTCCACCAACCCGCGGTGAGATCAGCCCGCAGGATCGCGACCGGCGCCATCACGGCACAGAACGCGAGCAAACCACTTCCGACGAACCGGCAGCCGATACGTTTCTGCCGGTCGAGGTCCGACGCGTCCTCACGGATACCCCGCCCCAGGCCCCGACGGACACGGTCGACGACACGTTCGGGCTTCACCGGCCGAACCGGGCTGCCGACCCCGGTGCCGGCACTCATCGGGCCAACCGCCGATCCGCGGAGGCCGTCTGGAGCGCCGCGCCCGCGCTCGTGAACTCGACCAACTCGACCTGATCGTCGGTGTCGACACCCAGCGATGCCAGGGTTTTCCGTCCCGGTGGGTGGATCCGGACGGTCACACGACCGCTCTCGGCATCGGCGAGGAGTTCGACGACCGCCGCGCCGAGGCGATCCCGCGCGCGTGCCGCCTCGTCGTCGGCCAGGACGGACAACCCGCCGTCGTCGAGCAGCACGACCTTGACGCCCCGCTGCCGGGCACGCCACGCGGCGTCGCGCACCTCGGGGACGTCGAGGTCCGACGCGCGGATGCCGTCTCGGAGCTGCGCTTCGATGAGACGGGCGACGGCGACCTCCTCGACGCTGAACTCGATTCGCTCGGCGATGCGAGTGAGGATCGGACGTGCGCGTTCGTCGAGAGCAGCCAGTCGCCGATCCCGCACCTCGGCGGCCGCGGCCGCGGCCGCGTCGAGCGCCGCCTGCTGTTCGTTGGCCTCACGCAGCGCGTACAGCTGTCTGGCCATGGGTCGAAGCATGAGCGAGAACAACGAGCCCATGATCATGATGGCGTAGCCGGGCAGGGTCACCGCCAGACCCCACATCGCGCCCTGCGTCGCGACGTGCCCCCACCCTGTGGCGATCACCGAGATGACGATGCTCGCGATCCACGCCGCCAACGGGCGGCCGCGTACGGCAACGAACGCGAGGGCGATCACCGAGGCCCCGATGGAGGGTCCGGTCTGCATGACATGCGTCAGCGGGAACGGCAACGAGAACAGCGAGGTCGTCACGCCGGCGACGGCGAGTACGGCGATCACCACCGTGGTCGGCATGGGCAACGGGTCACCCGGTGCATCGAGGATGAGGAATCCACCAAAGGCGAAGAACAGGAACCCTGCGATGATCCCGACCCACTGCCAGACCCCCGTGACGTCGGCGTTGGCGTACAACGTGACGGCGAGATATCCGCAGCTGAACATCGCCATGGTCACCCAGAGCGGGCGGGAGCCGATGCCGAAGGCGCTGTCGACCGCGCCCCGCTCGACGTCCCGGTCGTGTTCGCAGGTCCCGATCACGGACGCTCCCACCCGATCTCGACGGTGGTACCGCGGCGCGGGCGACTGTTCACCTGGGCGTGGCCGCCGGGCAGTCGTGACATCCGGCCGCGGATGCTGACGGCGATCCCGACCCGCCCGGGACCCACCGAGTCCGGGTCGAAGCCGTTGCCGTTGTCGACGACCGCCATGCTCAGTGCATCGGCCGCCAGTTGCACGATCACCGCGCTTTCGACGTCCGGTCCGGCGTGCCGGACCACGTTGCGCAGGGCCTCCGACATCGCCTCGACGACCGCGTCCACGACTTCCACGGGATATTCGAGGCGCTCCCCTCCGGCGTCCCGGTCGTCGGCGGGAGCGGGCACCGCGCCCAGGATCTGGACCTCGAAGCGTTCGGAGATGTCCGCGGCCGCCGACCTGATCCGACGCAGCGTCTCCGCTCGCGCCGCCACCTCGGCGTCGCCGGGACTCGGCACCCGAGCGAGTTCTTCGAGTGCCGAGCGGGCCTGCGCGGCTAGACGGTATGGGTGACTCCCCGATGGTGTGTTGGGGGGTTGCGGGCCGGAGCCTCACGCACAAAGACTCGTGGGTTACCGAGCAGGAGGCGCCTGCCCGGCCTATCCGACATTTGTGGGAGGCCCCGGTGTTTACAGAGCGTACGAGTGTAGGACTCGATGTGCACGCACGATCGATCGTCGCGGCTGCTCTTGACGGCCAAACAAGTGAGCTTCATCAGGCGCGGCTGACGCCGTCGTTTGAGCACGTCAGATCATGGCTGGCGACGTTGCCAGGCCCTGTCGCGGTGGCCTATGAAGCCGGTCCGACCGGCTTCGGGCTGTACCGGGACCTGACCGCGGCAGGGATCCGCTGCGAGGTGGTTGCGCCGAGCAAGCTGCAGCGTCCGGTCGGTGACCGGGTCAAGACCGATGTGCGCGACTCGATTCACCTGGCGAGGTTGCTGCGGCTTGGCGAGACCACTTCGGTGTGCATCCCGACTGTCGCCCAGGAAGCCGCGCGTGATCTGGTCAGGGCCCGCGAGGACTGTCGGGGTGATTTGATGCGGGCACGTCATCGGTTATCGAAGCTGTTGCTGCGTCACGGCCTGGTCTATGACGGTGGGACGGCCTGGACCGGCGCGCATGACCGGTGGTTGCGAACAGTCGCAGCGTCGGCGTTGACCGGGGCGGCCACACGGGTGGCCTTCGATGCCGATTACGAACACGTATTGACGATGAAAGCTCGACGTGACCGTTTGGACGTGGCGATCGTAGCGATGGCCGGTGATAGTGAGTTCACCCCGATCGTGCGGCGGATGTCGTGCCTGCGTGGAGTGAGCACGCTGACCGCGTTCGCGTTGACCGTGGAGATCGGTGATTGGGATCGGTTCACCGGCAACAGCATTGGCTCATTCGTCGGGTTGGTTCCCAGCGAATATTCTTCAGGAATGTCGCGGGTGCAGGGGGCGATCACCAAGACCGGCAACACCCATGCCCGCCGATTGCTCGTCGAAGCAGCCTGGCACCATCGGGCGCGCTATCACGTCGGTGCGGTGATGCGGGAACGCTGGGAACAGGCTCCCGCAGCGGCTCGGGTGCGTGGCGATGAAGGTAACCGTCGCCTCCATCAGCGGTGGGTGAACTTCCTTGACCGCCGGAAACGCCCCGTCATTGCCAACGTCGCCATCGCGCGTGAGTTGGCCGGCTGGTGCTGGTCGTTGGCCGTGATGGACTGCTGACAGCAATTGGCCTGCTTTATGAGCCGATCGGTGGTGACAGCGCGTGGATCGACCCGCGATACAACTATGAGCAAACCCGGTCACGGGTTGACGCTCGACCCTAGACACGCGGTCGCGATCCAGCCGAAACCCCGTCCTGCGGTACCCAATCCGCGAATATCAGTCTGACCGCGCGTCGTGATACGACACGCTCACCACACAGATCGCTCATGAAGCACAGAGGTACCGCCGGGATAGCTTCCCGGCGGTACCTCGCCCTGCGAACTTGACAAACTTCTCTACATATCAGTTGTACTGACCCGACAGGTTGGGTACGCGGTCGGCGGGTGAGTTGCCTCGGAGCGCGGTGTGTCCGCGTTCGTGATTGTAGACGCGAAGGAACTCGGGGAACGCCGCGACGCGTTCGGACTCGCTGAGGTAGGGACGGGCGTAGGCCCATTCCTCCTGCAGGGTCCGGTTGAATCGTTCGACCTTGCCGTTGGTTTGCGGCCGGTACGGTCTGGTCCACTTGTGCTCGATCTTGTTGTCGTGCAACAAGTCCCGAAATATGCGGGACCGGTAACACGACCCGTTGTCGGTCATCACCCGCGCGGTGGTGACACCGATCGAGGCGAAGTGCGCCAACGCCCGAGTCATGAACGCGGTCGCGGTTTCCTTCTTCTCATCAGCGAGGATCTCGGAGTAGGCGTAGCGGGAGTGGTCGTCGACGGCGTGATGCAGATACGCGTACCCCAGGTTGGGGCGGCCAGCAACTTTGCGGGTTCGTCCAGGCTCGCGGTGGGCACTGGAGTTGCGGGTGCCCTGGGCGCGGCCGTGTACGCGATGTCCACCGCCGTCGGGGATTCTGCCGAGCTTTTTGATGTCGACGTGGATCAAGTCTCCGGGCGCTTGGTGTTCGTACCGGCGAATCTCGCGTCTGCGGGCACGTACCGGCGCCCCGGTTGCCGGGTCGATCCACGACAGTCGTAGGCAGCCGTAGCGGGTGAGGATGCGGTGCACCGTGGAGACGTTCAACCCCAGGTGGTATCCGATCCGGGCTGGCCCCCAGCGGCGGGAGACGCGTAACCCGACGACCCGGCGTTCCCGGCGCCGGCTGGTGCGATGCGGACACGATCGGGGCCGGCTGGACCGATCACCCATTCCGGCCGGCCCGTGGTCGCGGTAGCGATCCGCCCATCGCTTGGCCGTGGTGACTGACACGTTGAACCGGTCAGCTGCGCGGCGCAGTGGCCACCGGTCGTCCACAACACACCGAGCCAGACGCAACCGGCCAGTCGGGGACAGCGGTGAATTACGGTGAGACACGAAGACCTCCGGGTTGAGGAGCGGTTCTTAGACAGCTCCACACCTCACTCGGAGGTCTTCCCTATGTCACGTCGACTCGCCGAACGCCGTACCTAACGTTCCGGGTCAGTACAGCTAGTCGGTGGTCGGGTGTGCCCGGCTCGACCGCGAGCAGGGACGCGATCACCCGGTCGTGGACGATGGCGTCGAACCGTGCCTTCTCGACCTCGCGGGCCGCCTCCGCTGCGACATTCGCCGCGTTCCGGTAGGTCTCCTCACGGGTCTCGTCCAGATGCCGTCCGGTGCGGGCGGCCACGAGGACAACCGCGAGGAAGACCGCGGTGAACACGACCGACCACACGATCTCGAACACCAGATCCGAGGTGATCGCCCCGAACCGCCCGAGTTGCTGCGAGACATGCGAGACGACGGACGACACGACGAGACTGATCGCACCGAGCCTGGCATTCACGAGCATCAACACCATGCTCGGCATGCCGCAGAACGCGATCATCCACTGCGCCACGTCCTCCGGGTCGGCAAGCGTGGTCCCGGTCCACGCCGGGAACCACAGCGCGATGGCCAACAGATAGCCACCCCAGGTGGCCAGGGCCAGGGGGCCGAGCCAGGACACGCCCCGGCGGAAGCTGAAGAGAATCAGGAGGATTCCGGGCCCGACGGACAGCAGGATGCTCAGCGGAACCCACCAGGAGGCGGTCACCGTGGCGGCGGAGGCGATCGCCGCGAACGAGACGATCGGGTAGCCGATGAAGCCGAGGCCGAGGAAGCGCGCGCCTATCCGGCGGACATGGTCGAGATCCGGCTCTGCCGAGTCGGATTCGAAGATCCGACGCACCCAAGCCGGATGTTCCGTCGGTTTGTCGGAGAGAGATGCATCGGTCGCGGCCATCAGGTCAACCCTCACATCCACCGGTGACGCGGTCAATCCATCGGGGGAACCAACGGGAACGGCGTACACGCCCCGGCACGACAAACGGCCCGTCCCCCTCGAGAGGGGAACGGGCCGTTCGGGTGTCGATCTCGCTGGGAGTCGGCTTACTTGGCCTTCTCCAGCACCTCGACCAGACGCCAGTGCTTGGTCGCCGACAGCGGGCGGGTCTCCATGATCCGCACGCGGTCACCGACGCCGGCATCGCCGTTCTCGTCGTGTGCCTTGACCTTGCTCGTGGTCCGGATGATCTTCTTGTAGAGCGGGTGGCTCTTACGATCTTCCAGCTCGACCACGATGGTCTTCTGCATCTTGTCGCTGACCACGTAGCCGATCCGCTCCTTGCGGCGGCCGCGCTCAGCGGTCTGGGTTTCGGTCACCTTCTGGTCCTCACTCATGCGTCTTCACCTTCCGGTCCCGACGCCAGGCCCAGCTCACGCTCGCGCATGACGGTGTAGATACGTGCGATCTCGCGACGCACGGTCCGCAGGCGACGGTTGTTGTCGAGCTGGCCGGTGGCCATCTGGAAGCGAAGGTTGAAGAGCTCTTCCTTCGACTCCTTCAGGCGGTCGACCAGATCGGCGTCGTTGAGCTCACGCAGCTCGTTCGCAGCAACTCCGAGAGACATCAGAACTGCTCCTCTCGTGTCACGATCCGGGTCTTGATGGGGAGCTTGTGCTGTGCGCGGCGCAGGGCCTCGCGAGCGATCTCCTCATTCGGGTAGGTCATCTCGAACAGCACGCGACCCGGCTTGACCGGGGCGACCCACCACTCGGGCGAACCCTTACCCGAACCCATGCGGGTTTCGGCCGGCTTCTTGGTGAGCGGGCGGTCCGGGAAGATGTTGATCCAGACCTTGCCGCCACGCTTGATGTGCCGGTTGATCGCGATACGAGCGGACTCGATCTGACGGTTGGTGATGTACGCGCCTTCCAGAGCCTGGATGCCGTAATCGCCGAACGTCACCTTGGTGCCGCCCTTGGCCTGCCCCTTGAGGCTGGGGTGATGCTGCTTGCGGTGCTTGACCCGACGTGGGATCAACATGGCCTAGCCCTCCTGCTTCTCAGCCGCACCAGCAGTGGCCTCGGCGGGAGCGGCCTCGGCCGCGCGAGCGGCGTCGGTGCTCGTCGCAGTGGTGCCCGAGGCACCGCTACGCCGGGGCCGGCTGGGCCGGCGCGGACGGCGATCCTCGGCTGCCGGAGCGGCCGCAGCCAGCTCGCGACGTCCACCGACGATGTCGCCCTTGTAGATCCACACCTTCACACCGATACGGCCGAAGGTGGTCTTGGCTTCGTAGAGTCCGTAGTCGATGTCGGCGCGCAGCGTGTGCAGCGGCACGCGTCCCTCGCGGTAGAACTCACTGCGGCTCATCTCAGCGCCGCCCAGACGACCCGAGCACTGGACCCGGATGCCCTTCACGTTCGGCTGACGCATCGCCGACTGGATCGCCTTGCGCATCGCGCGGCGGAACGCCACACGGTTGCTCAGCTGCTCGGCGACGCCCTGGGCCACCAGCTGGGCCTCGGACTCTGCGTTCTTGACCTCGAGGATGTTCAGCTGGACCTGCTTACCGGTCAGCTTCTCCAGGTCGCCGCGGATGCGATCGGCCTCGGCGCCACGGCGACCGATGACGATGCCCGGACGCGCGGTGTGGATGTCGACGCGAACCCGGTCACGGGTGCGCTCGATCTCCACCTTCGCGATGCCTGCGCGCTCGAGCCCCGTGGAGAGGAGCTTGCGGATCGCGACATCTTCCTTGACGTAGTCCGCGTACTGCTTGTCGGCGTACCACCGCGACTTCCAGTCGGTGGTGATGCCCAGACGGAAGCCGTGCGGGTTGATTTTCTGGCCCACTACTAGGCTCCCTTCTTCTTCGGCTGACGCGAGCGGCCACGGCCGCCGGCTGCCTTCTCCGGCAGGCTCTCCACGACCACGGTGATGTGGCTGGTGCGCTTGCGGATACGGAATGCGCGGCCCTGGGCACGCGGCTGGAAGCGCTTGAGGGTCGGGCCCTCGTCGGCGAACGCGGTGGCGACGACCAGGGTCCGGCGATCCAGATCCAGGTTGTTCTCTGCGTTGGCGACAGCGCTGGCCAGCACCTTGTACACGGGCTCGGACGCCGACTGCGGGGCGAACCGCAGGATGTCCAGTGCCTCGTCCACGTTCTTGCCGCGGATGAGGTCCAGCACGCGGCGGGCCTTCATCGGCGTGACGCGCACGAACTTCGCGGTGGCCTTGGCGGTCGGATTATCGGTCTGCGTAGTCATCAGCGGCGCTTCGCTTTCCGGTCATCCTTGATGTGACCCTTGAAGGTGCGGGTGGGGGCGAACTCGCCCAGCTTGTGACCGACCATCGAGTCCGAGATGAACACCGGCACGTGCTTGCGTCCGTCATGGACGGCAAAGGTGTGACCGATGAAGTCGGGAATGATGGTCGAACGGCGGGACCAGGTCTTGATGACCTGCTTGGTTCCCTTTTCGTTCTGATCGTCCACCTTCTTCAGGAGGTGGTCGTCGACGAACGGGCCCTTCTTGAGGCTGCGTGGCATTCTCTTACCTCCTCCTGTTATCGCTTGTTCTTGCCGGTGCGACGGCGACGGACGATCAGCTTGTCGCTGGCCTTGTTCTTGCGGGTGCGGCCCTCGGGCTTACCCCACGGCGAGACCGGGTGGCGACCACCGGAGGTCTTGCCCTCACCACCACCATGCGGGTGGTCAACCGGGTTCATGACGACACCGCGGACGGTCGGGCGCTTGCCCTTCCAGCGCATACGGCCGGCCTTGCCCCAGTTGATGTTGCTCTGCTCGGCGTTGCCCACCTCGCCGACGGTTGCGCGGCAGCGCACGTCGACACGACGGATCTCGCCGGAAGGCATACGCAGCGTGGCGTAGGAGCCTTCCTTGCCGAGCAGCTGGATCGACGCGCCGGCGCTACGTGCCATCTTGGCGCCACCGCCCGGGCGCAGCTCCACGGCGTGGACCTGGGTACCGGTCGGGATGTTGCGCAGCGGCAGGTTGTTGCCGGGCTTGATGTCGGCGGCCGGACCGCTCTCGACGATGTCGCCCTGCTTCAGGTTCTTCGGCGCGATGATGTAGCGCTTCTCGCCGTCGACGTAGTGCAGCAGCGCGATGCGCGCGGTGCGGTTGGGGTCGTACTCGATGTGAGCGACCTTGGCGTTGATGCCGTCCTTGTCGTTACGACGGAAGTCGATCAGACGGTAGGCACGCTTGTGGCCGCCACCCTTGTGACGAGTGGTGATGCGGCCGTGAGCGTTACGGCCACCGCGCCCGTGGAGCGGACGCACCAGCGACTTCTCCGGATGGTCACGGGTGACCTCGGCGAAGTCGGAGCCGCTGGCTCCACGACGACCCGGGGTCGTCGGCTTGTACTTACGAATAGCCATGAGTATCTAGTCCTTCTCGCCGAAGTCCCGGTCAGCTGACCGAGCCTCCGAAGATCTCGATGGGCTTGCTGTCTGCGGTCAGCGACACGATGGCGCGCTTGGTGGACTTGCGCTGGCCGTAGCCGGAGCGGGTCCGCTTGCGCTTGCCCTGTCGGTTCGCGGTGTTGACGCTGGCAACCTTCACACCGAAGATCTTCTCGATCGCGATCTTGATCTCGGTCTTGTTGGACTCCGGGTGCACCAGGAAGGTGTACACGTTGTCCTCCATGAGTCCATAGGACTTCTCGGAGATCACGGGCGCCAGGATGATGTCGCGCGGATCGGCAACGGTCGTCATGTCAGGCCTCCTCTGCTGTCTTCTCGACGGCAGCCTTGGCATCCGCCGTGTTCTGCTCGATGAAGGCATTGAGCGTCTCGACGCTGAACACAACCTCGTCCGAATCCAGGACGTCGTAGGTGTTGAGCTGATCGGGAGCGATCGGGAGCACGTTGTTCAGGTTCGCCACGCTCTTCCACGCCGTCAGGTCCTCGCGGCCGAGAACGACCAGGAACTTGCGACGATCGGAGAGGCTCTCCAGGAACTCGCGAGCCGCCTTGGTCGAGGGGGCCTGCCCCGCAACCAGTTCGGTGATCACGTGGATGCGCTCGTTGCGAGCGCGATCGCTCAGCGCACCGCGCAGGGCGGCGGCCTTCATCTTCTTGGGGGTGCGCTGGCTGTAGTCACGCGGCTGCGGGCCGTGGACGGTGCCACCGCCGGTGAACTGCGGTGCACGGGTCGAACCCTGACGCGCACGGCCGGTGCCCTTCTGGCGGTAAGGCTTGGCGCCACCGCCGCGGACCTCGCCGCGGGTCTTGGTCGAGTGCGTGCCCTGGCGAGCCGCGGCCTGCTGGGCCACGACGACCTGGTGCATCAGCGCGATGTTGGCGGGAGCGTCGAACAGCGCGGCCGGCAGGTCAACGGTTCCGTTGGTCTTGCCGTCGGCGGTCTTGACGTCCAGCGTCAACTTGGTCGTGGTCTCGGTGCTCACTACTTCGCACCACCCTTCACTGCGTCGCGGACCACCACGATGCCGCCCTTGCGACCCGGGATCGCTCCCTTGATCAGCAGCAGGCCGGCCTCGGCGTCCACCTTGTGGACGGTGAGGTTCTGCGTGGTCACCTTGTCGTTACCCATACGACCGGCCATCCGCATGCCCTTGAACACGCGACCCGGGGTGGCGCAGCCACCGATAGAGCCGGGTGCGCGGTGCACGCGGTGAGCGCCGTGGCTGGCGCCCAGACCGGCGAAGCCGTGGCGCTTCATGACGCCGGCGAAACCCTTGCCCTTCGAGGTGCCCGTGACGTCGACCAGCGCGCCGTCGGCGAAGATCTCGGCGGTCAGTTCCTGACCGATCTCGAACTCGCTGACGTCGTTGACGCGGATCTCGGCCAGGTGACGGCGCGGGGTGACCCCGGCCTTCTCGTACTGGCCGGCGACCGGCTTGGTCACCTTGCGGGGATCGATGGCACCGTAGGCGAGCTGGACAGCGGTGTAGCCGTCACGGTCCTGCGTACGGAGCTGGGTGATGACGTTCGGGCCGGCCTGGATGACCGTGACCGGAACGACGCGGTTGTTCTCGTCGAAAACCTGGGTCATGCCGAGCTTGGTGCCCAGGATGCCCTTGGATGAACTCTGGTTGCTCATGATTTATCTCGTCCCCGTCCTACTGGATGTTGACGTCGACACTGGCCGGCAGGTCGATGCGCATGAGCGCGTCGACCGTCTTCGGGGTCGGGTCGAGGATGTCGATGAGTCGCTTGTGGGTACGCATCTCGAAATGTTCGCGGCTGTCCTTGTACTTGTGCGGCGAACGGATGACGCAGTACACGTTCTTCTCGGTGGGCAACGGCACCGGGCCAACGACACGTGCACCCGTACGGGTCACGGTCTCCACGATCTTGCGCGCCGAAGCGTCGATCGCCTCGTGGTCGTAGGCCTTGAGCCTGATGCGGATCTTCTGTCCCGCCACGCTGTGTCCTCTTCCGTCAGTTGTTCTCGACAGACAAACACCGCGTGACCAGGGCAGGCTCTCGCCGGCTGAGCACATGACCGCCGTGTGAGATTCGGCAATCGACGCTGTTCATCTGTCGTTGTACGTTGGCTCGTCTCTGGAACGAGCCGGTTTGCTCCGGCACCCGCGGTCGGGCGTGTCGAGTCCGTGAACCTGATTCGGAGCACGCGTTACACGCCCATTCCCCGTTAACCGGGCCTGGGAGTCATTCACCTGACCACTTCGGCGGTGTCTGCACAGTGTGCGACGTGCGTCTGCCGGTCAAGGCAACCCGACAAGTATGCAACAGAGACGGGTGCCGATTCAAATCCGACCTCGTCACACCCCCCGGTCCACCAAACTGACTCATGAGTAAGATACCCGCATGGCTGCTATCGGTTCCACCTACGCCCTGCGCAAGAAGCTTCCCGACAACGCTCTCGGGAACGTCCTGTTCTCGCTGGGCCTGGTCGCCAAGGCCCCGTACTTCGGGACCGTGTTCCCGCTCGTCCAGAAGATGGAGCCCGGTTTCGCCAAGGTCACCGCTCCCAACTGGTTCGGGGTCCACAACCACATCGGCACGTTTCACGCGATCGCCGCCTGCAACCTGGCCGAGGCCGCGATGGGTGTGCTCATGGAGGCCACCACCCCCACCTCGCACCGCTGGATCCCCAAGGCGATGGAGACGCGGTATCTGGCGAAGGCCACCACCCGGCTCATCGCAGAGGCCCACCTGGCCGAGCCGGTCGACCTCGCGTCCATCACCACCGGCACGGACGTCATCGTCTCGGTGAGCATCACCGACACCAAGGGCACCGAGGTCGTGCACTGTGACATCACCACGTGGGTGACCCCGAAGTAGCTACCGGTAGCAGGCCTGCCAGCCGGCAGTGCGCACCGTCTCGGCGGAGCAGTAGGTCGCGCGCGGATAGTAGGGCCCCATCGACGACGCCGGGTCGGTCTTGTTCGCCTGCGACGCCTGCACGCTGGTCGGGTAGAACTCCGACGACGGCAGCATGTTGCGCAGGAACACGACCTTCGGCACGGTCGTGCTGCCCCACGGGATGACGGTCAGGTCCGAGCCGGCGACCTGCGCTGCGGTCAGGTCACCGGGCGCCGCGACCACATAGGTGTAGTAGCCGTCGGCGTCGATCCGGGTCGCGTGGTCCGCCGCACAGGCGACCACCGGGTAGGGCGTCACCTTGTCGTTCTGACACATCGACCAGTACCGGAGTTGCTCGCCGGGAGCGGCCGGCGACTGCCCGGCCCGACTGTCGGGGAAGCTCGGCGCCTTGCCGCGGATCACCGCGACGCGTCCGGGCCGGTAGTTGAGCAGCGAGCCGATGTACTTGTTGTCGCCGTTCGGGAACAGGCCCGACGTGCTCGCCGGGTTCACGAAGGTCGCCTCCTTCGCGTTCCCGGGGAGGGAGGCCGACGCGGCGTTGCCGATCGCGTCGTCGAAGACCCCCGTGAGCGCCTGCGCGATCGGCCCGTCGTGGTCGCGCGGATTGAACGGCTGCGCGCACGGCGCGACGGGGATCTTCTGGCCCCCTATCGAGAAGGTCACGTTCGGCAGGGGGACGCCACCGTTCGGGGAGTTCGGGTCGTCGGGGACGTAGATCCGCACGATGAGGAAGCCGACAGGCGCGTTCTGACCACCGGCCGGGAGACCGCGGATCTCGTTGCGCGAGTGGTCGGCGGCGCCGGGCACGACCGTCGCGTGCCACGTGCGCTTCGACGCAGGCGGCATCGCGACCGGCGTGGCGAAGGGGTTGATGCTGCCTGCATCGGGCCGGATCTGGTTGTCGCGCAAGGTGTCGACCGTGTCGAGGTCGGTGCCGTAGGTGTTGAGCGAGAAGTACCGGGCAGCCGGGAAGGTCCCCGACAGGCGGATCGAGTCCCCCGGGCCGAGGGCGTACGGCAGCACCCAGTAGGTCGCGTTGGCGTCGGGGAAGGCGACGTTGAGATCGGTGCTGTTCGACATCAGCTGCCATACGCATCCGGGCCCCGGCGCATAGCCCTGCGGGGCCGCCGACGTGGGGGCCGACCCCACGGCCGTCATCGCGAGCACCGCCCCGACGACCACACCGACGACCCCTCCGGCACGGTGCTTGACCTGTGTGAACAAAGTTGCTCCCTCCGTCGCCAGATCGTATCCACAGCTCACCCGGCGTGCCGGGCCAATCCCGCGACATCACCTCGGCCTGCCTCCCGGCGGCGATGCTCATAGGGTGAGAGATGGCCCCGCCGTCGACGCCCTCCCGGCCGGAGCGGCGCAAGACCCCGGGTCCGCCCCTCCGAGTGCGGCAGTATCGAAGAGGGACGGTATCGACGGGGAACCGCCCGACAGGCGCCACCGAGCAGGAGGACAGATATCATGTGCGGAATCTGCGGCGAGATCCGTTTCGACGGCAGCGTGCCCGACGTGTCGACCGTCGACGCGATGACCTGCGAGATGACGCGCCGGGGGCCCGACGGGAGCGGCGTCTTCGCGAAAGGGTCTGTCGCTCTCGGACATCGGCGCCTGAAGATCATCGACCTGTCCGAGAAGGGCAGCCAGCCGATGATCGACCCGGCCCTGGGCCTGGCACTCGTCTTCAACGGCTGCATCTACAACCACCACGAACTGCGGGCCGAGCTGGAGGGGAAGGGTTACTCCTTCTTCTCCCACGCCGACAGCGAGGTGATCCTCAAGGCCTTCCACGCCTGGGGCCCCGACTGCGTGGACCATTTCATCGGCATGTTCGCGTTCGCGATCGTCGACACCGACACCGGCGTGGTGACCCTCGGCCGTGACCGTCTCGGCATCAAGCCCCTCTACCTGGCCGACACCCCGGGCCGGCTGCGCTTCGCGTCGTCGGTGCAGGCGCTGCTCCGTGCAGGTGACGTCGACACGTCGATCGATCGTGTTGCGCTGCATCACTACTTCAGCTTCCACGCGGTGGTCCCGGCGCCGCACACCATCTACAACGGCATCCGCAAGCTACCCCCGGCCACGGTCATGGTCATCCACCCCGACGGCCGGCGCACCGAACGGAAGTACTGGGAGCCGAGGTTCGAGGCGCACCCCGACCGCGCGGACTGGGACGAGCAGCGTTGGCATGCCGAGCTCCTGGACTCGTTGCGCACCTCGGTGAAGCGTCGCATGGTCGCCGACGTCCCGGTCGGCGTCCTACTGTCCGGCGGCGTCGACTCGTCCCTCGTCGTGGCTCTGCTCGCCGAGCAGGGACAGACCGACCTGGCCACCTTCAGCATCGGATTCGACTCGGCCGCGGGCGAATCCGGCGACGAGTACGCCTACTCGGATCTGATCGCCGACACCTTCGCCACCGATCACCACAAGATCCACATCGGCACCGACCGTTTGCTGCCCGCGATCCCCGACACCGTCGCGGCGATGGGCGAGCCGATGGTCAGCCACGACTGCGTGGCCTTCTATCTCCTGTCCCAGGAGGTCAGCAAGTCCATCAAGGTGGTCCAGTCCGGGCAGGGCGCCGATGAGATCCTCGGCGGCTACAGCTGGTACCCGCCGCTACGCGGTGTGCCGCGGCAGGACACGACCCGCGCCTACGCGAACGTCTTCTTCGACCGCGACGACGCCGACGTCCGCAGCATCCTCGCCGACGAGTACCTCCTCGAGGCCGGCTACGACCCCAGTTTCGCATTCGCCCAGGCACATCAGTCGGCGCCGGGGGCCGACACCTCGGTCGACGCGGCACTGCGGCTCGACACCACCGTCATGCTCGTCGACGACCCGGTCAAACGCGTCGACACGATGACGATGGCGTGGGGACTCGAGGCCCGGGTGCCCTTTCTCGACCATGAGTTCGTCGAACTCGCCGCGACCTGCCCAGCCGAACTCAAACTCGCGCACGGGGGCAAAGGCGTTCTCAAGGAGGCGAGCCGGTCGCTCCTGCCGTCGGCGGTGATCGACCGGACCAAGGGCTACTTCCCGGTGCCCGGCATCCGCCACCTCACCGGCGGGGTCCTCGACCTCGTCAACGACACCCTCCGGTCGCAGGCCGCCGTCGACCGCGGGCTCTACCGACCCGAGGCGCTCGACAAGTTGTTCGGCGACCCCAACGGCATCCGAACCCGGCTCGACGGCAACGAACTCTGGCAGGTCGCACTCCTCGAGATGTGGCTCCAGACGACGGAAGCGAACGCCCGACGGTGACCGCTCTACGTTTCGACGACCGCGGTTGGAAGACCTACGGCGCCTCCCTCTCACCCGACGGGAGCGCCTTCGCCTACATCGTCGACGACGGCAACGGATATCCCCGTGCGGCACAACGATCCCTGTCACGTGATGGGGTCGGCGACCTGCGCTGGGTCAAACTGCGGTCCACCGGTCCGGTCCGAAAGATCGTGCATTCCACCGACAGCCGGTGGCTGGCCGTCGAGATCGCACCCAGTGGCGGTGAACACCACCAAGTCTGGGTCGTGACCACCGATCCCGACGACGACACCGCGCACCGGATCGCGGCCACCCGCCCGGACGGCCGGTCCTACGGGACCGTCCGTCTCGTCGGCTGGGACACCGACTGGGTACTGCTCACCGCGATCGACCATGACGGCACCACGCACGCGTTGCGCGTCCACCCCGGCACCCAGACCGCCCGGACCCTCGACCTGCGCGTCGGCAGCGAACTGATCGATTCCTGGAAAGGCGCGACCCTCGTCCGCGTCGGCCCGCGCGGCTATCACGACATGCTCCTGATCCGGCGCCGTCCCGACTCGCCCGACGACGAGGTCACGATGACGCCGCTGCTCCCCCAGGATCCTGGCGCGGTCACCGACCAGGGTTATGTGCTCGACCAGGGTTTCGATCACACGTCACTTGTCTTCGTCCCCGCGCCGAACGAACCCATCCGCGACCTCGACAGCGTCCAGGCGCTGGTGCGCAGCGACTTCGACGCGAAGTTCCCCCGGCTCCTCGGCGTCGAGGTGAGCAAGTTCGGCGTCCGCTTCCGGGTGATGGCGCAACGCGTCGACATCGGGCTCGACGAGTTCGCCGTCAGCCACGATCAGTCGACCGTCGCCCTGTTGTGGAACGTCAAGGGCCGCAGCGAGTTGCAGATCCTCACCCTCCCCGATCAGACGCTGCATCCGCCGGTCGAGCTCCCCGGCGAGGTCGCCCATGATCTCTCGATCAGTGCGGCGGGATCGGTGGTGTCGGTGACCGTGTCGAGCCCGCAACACTCTCCGCTCGTCCACCTGATCGACGTCGCGAACCGGAGGGTGACGCCGGTGCGGGACGACGTCGTCACCGGTGAGGGTCCATCGAGCCTTCTCCGCCCCGAGCTCGTGGAGTTCTTCGCGCGGGATGGCATGCCGCTGTCGGGTTTTCTGTATCGGGCCGCGAAGAAAACCCGCGACGAGCGACCCGGCCCGACGCTGCTCTACTTCCACGGCGGCCCCGAGGGACAAACCCGACCTGACTACCAGTTCCTCTTCGGCCCGCTCGTCGATGCCGGGATCACGGTCTTCGCCCCCAACGTCCGTGGCTCGTCGGGTTACGGCCGACTCTTCTCCCACGCAGACGATCGCTACGGCCGGTATGCCGGCATCGACGACGCCGCGGACTGCGCGGAACTGCTGTGCCGCCTGGGGATCGCCGATCCGGACGCGGTGTACTGCTCGGGCCGCTCCTACGGGGGCTACCTGACCCTGGCCTGCCTGACCTTCCACCCCGACCTGTTCGCGGCCGGTATCGCCATCTGCGGCATGAGTGACCTCGAGTCGTTCTTCCGCAACACCGAACCGTGGATCGCCGTCGCCGCCTACACCAAATACGGGCACCCCGAATCGGATCGCGAGCTACTCGCCGACCTCTCCCCCATCCACCGCATCGACGACGTGCGCGCACCCCTGCTCGTCGTACACGGCGCGCACGACACCAACGTCCCGGTCAGCGAATCGCAACAGATCGTCGCCGAACTGCAGGCCCGCGGCGCGGTCGCCGAGATGCTGATGTTCGACGACGAGGGTCACGAGATCGTCAAGCGCAGCAACCAACATCGGCTGACCGAGGCCGTTGCCGAGTGGATCACGAGGTACCCGACGCGTCCCGGGGTGATGCGGTGAACCGGCGGATGACCGACCGGTTGCTCGCGCAGCTGGCGGACACCCGCACCGGCAATGAGCGCGCCAATGTGCTCGAGGAACTCCGCCGACTGATCCTGTCCGGTGGCGCGCCCCCGGGTACCCAGATCCCGCCCGCCGAGATCGCCGACGCCTTCGGGGTCAGTCCGATACCGGTGCGCGAAGCGCTCAAGACCCTGGTCGGCGAGGGCCTTGTGGTGCACCGGCCCAACGCCGGGTACCGCGTCAACCAACCCTCCGCCGACGAGCTCCGTGAGATCTACTTCGTGCGTGGCACCCTGGAACAGGCCGCGCTGGCGCGGTCGGTCGAGCTCATCGACGAGTCCGCCCTGCAGATCGCCCGGGACCGCCACGCCGAACTCCTCGTCGCGGTGAAGTACAACGACGGCAAGGCATTTCACGATGTGTCCCGCGAGTTCCACCGCGCCCTCACCACCCCGTGCGCGATGCCGCGACTGCTCAACATGTTCGAGGCGACCTGGAACCTCACCGAACCCTTCCAGATGATGCGGGCGGTGACCTCAGAGACCCAGGCCGCACTCAACACCGACCACGAAGACCTCCTCGATGCCTTCGCCGACCGCGACACCCCGGCGGTTCTCGAGGTCGCACGCCGGCACCACCAGCGACTCGAGAGCGCGATCGTCGAAGCGGCCGATCTCCTCGACGTCCGCCACGATTGACCCGTCCCAGGACCGTCGAATCGGGCACCCGTCGATGTGCCCAGCGGAATATATTTGCGCGTTCATCGTCAGGTAACAAACCGTTCCTACTTTTGTCCCATCAGCATTTCCGCACCTGAGAGCGGGTTTCCACGCTGAGAGACGAACCGGGAGAACACATGTCCACACCGACCCCTGCCGAGGCGGCCCAGTCGCATCACGGCGCCGCGGGCGAGAGCGTCATCAAGGCAAGCTACGACGAACGACTCACCAACACCGATCTCGCACCGCTGAAGGAACAGAAGTGGACCTGGTACAACATCTTCGCGTTCTGGATGTCCGACGTGCACAGCGTCGGCGGCTACGTCTTCGCCGGCAGCCTCTTCGCGCTGGGGATCGCCGCGTGGCAGGTCCTCGTCGCCCTGCTGGTGGGCATCGTCGCCGTCAACATCCTCTGCAACCTCGTCGCCAAACCGTCTCAGATCGCGGGGGTCCCGTACCCGGTGACGACGCGGGTGTCCTTCGGTGTCAAGGGCGCCAACATCCCGGCGATCATCCGCGGCGCGATCGCGGTCGTCTGGTACGGCATCCAGACCTATCTCGCCTCGGTCGCATTCGGATTGCTCGCGCTGAAGTTCTGGCCGGGCCTCGAACCGTGGGGTGACGTCGACCAGCACGGCTTCCTGGGACTGTCGCTGCTCGGCTGGGCCGGTTTCCTCCTGATGTGGGTCCTGCAGGCCTTCGTCTTCTGGAACGGCATGGACACCATCCGCAAGTTCATCGACTTCTGCGGTCCCGCTGTCTATGTTGTGATGATCGCGCTCGCCGGCTATCTGATCGTCAAGGCGGGCTGGAGCAACGTGAGCCTCGACCTGTCGGTCGGCGACGGTCTCACCGGATGGTCGTCGGTCACGATGATGATCAGCGCGTTCGCACTGGTGGTCTCCTACTTCTCCGGCCCGATGCTCAACTTCGGCGACTTCTCCCGCTACGGAAAGACATTCGGCGAGGTGAAGAAGGGCAACTTCTGGGGTCTGCCGGTCAACTTCCTGTTCTTCTCGCTGCTCGTCGTGTGCACCGTCTCGGCGGCGGTCACGGTGATCGGCAAGGACGCGGACGGCAACATCATCACCGACCCGGTCCACATCGTCGACAAGATCGACAACACCACCGCCGCGGTGCTCGGCGTGCTGACCTTCGCCATTGCCACCATCGGCATCAACATCGTCGCCAACTTCGTGTCCCCCGCCTTCGACTTCTCGAATGTGGCCCCCACCAAGATCAGTTGGCGCACCGGCGGCATGATCGCAGCGATCGGTTCGGTGCTGATCACCCCGTGGAATCTCTTCAACAATCCGACCGCGATCCACTACACGATGGACACGCTCGGCGCCGTGATCGGTCCGCTGTTCGGCATCCTGATCGCCGATTTCTACCTGGTCAAGAAGCAGAAGATCGTCGTCGACGACCTGTTCACCATGAAGCCGGAGGGCACCTACTGGTACCGCAACGGCTGGAATCCGGTCGCGGTGGGCTCGACTGTCTTCGCCTCCATCCTGCCGATCTGTGTCGTCATCTTCGGCACCGCCTACCAGGCCAGCTTCACCTGGTTCATCGGCGCCGGTCTCGGCATGGCGGTCTACTGGCTGGGCATGAAGTTCGTTCCCACACAACTGATCTACGGTTCCGCACCCACCGCAGACACGACCACCGACATCGCGGTCGACGCGGCGGGGGAACCCGATCCGGCGCCTGAACCGGTGATCGCCGGGGCCCCCGCCGAGGAGGCACCGGAGCAGCTGATGCGTCCGAGCGTCGTCGATCCGACGCCCTCTCGGAGCTGACAGCGGTGTTTCGATCGGGCCGCGCGATCTCTTCGCGCGGCCCGATCCGTGTCTACGGGGTCCGACCGAGCCCGCGTGCCGCGATCGCCTCGAGAACGTCCATCGATGCCTTGTAGGGTTCGGTGTCGCGCGGCCAGGGGACGATGACGTCGGTGAAGCCGAGTTCGTCTGCGCGCCCGACCATGTCGTCGAAGAGGTCGACGCTCTCGAGGGGGTTCCGCGGTGCAGCCTCGAGACTGAGGTATCGGTCGATCCGACGGCCCGGTCGCCGACCCAGTTCCTCGTCGAGGACCGCGACGGCCCGTGCAACGGATGCGAACCACTCGTCGAGGCTTTCCGTCCCCTGGCCGGTGGTCACCCAGGCATCGCCGTGGCGCGCGGCGAACCGCACCGAGCGTGGACCGTTGCCGGCGAGCAGGAACGGCACCCGATCTCGTACCGGTCCACGCCCCAGACGCATGTCCCGCGCGCGGAAGTACGGGCCGTCCGCGTCGACGTGATCCTCGCTCAGGGTCCGGCCGAGGAGTCCGACGAATTCCTGGAATCGGTCGACGCGCTGACCGACTGTCAGTTCCGGCTGCCCGAGCACGGCGTCGTCCGGTGTGCCGCCGACACCCAGACCCAGCAGGAAGCGGCCGTCGGAGATGTCCGCGAGGGTCTCGACCTCACGCGAAAACGCCGCCGGGTGACGGAAATTGGGCGAGACCACGAAGGCGCCGAGCCAGATGGTGTTCGTGACGACAGCGGCCGCCGACAGCAGCGGCATGCAAGCCGACCAGAGCGAGTCCGGCAGGCCGCCCCAGACGAGGTGGTCGTAGGTCCAGGCGTGGTCGAACCCCATCTCCTCGGCCAGGATCCACCGGGGTCGGGACTGCTCCCAGGTCAGGTCGGGGAGGATGCAGATGCCGTGGCGCACGGCTCACACTGTACTTCGGTTCAGCGGGCGACCGGCGAGACCGCGCCGGGGATCTCGAGGACCGATCCTGCGTGCGTGGTCACGGAGACACTGGTGGCCGAGAACCCGGCACCGTTTGCGCCGATGGAGATCCCGGCCGGCGTCGTCAGGTTCTCCCGTGCGACGCGGATCAGCGGTGCCGGGTTCCCGGCAGCACGATCGCCGACGCCACGAAAAAGCAGAGCGCGCCCACGAATGTCCCGGCGTTGGCGGCGATGGCATCGGCTGTCACCCCGTCCTTGTTGACGAAGGCACCGACGGCCGACACCCCGAACGCGACACACCCCACCCAATTCATCAGGACCGACCACCAGCGCCGGTCCTCGAAGTCGAGACCGTGACCCGTCGACCGGGAGTACGCGGCGAAGGCGACCGCGCCGCTGATCAGGAAGGCAACCGAGCCACCGGCGTCGGGAGACCACACGAGGTGGCGCTCACCGGCAACCGTGTGGGCGAACAGGGCGCTCGTCGTCGAGATGTTGAACAGGATCGTACCGACGGATTGGGTTGCGGCGCTCAGCCATTCGGCGCGGACCGCCGACCCCGGAAGAGATGACTCCAGTTCGGCCGGCGACGCGCTGCGCACCAACTGGATGAAGCCGGCCCCGGTGAAGAACCAGGCGCCGACGAAATAGCACAGGTTGACGACGTCGGCGCCGGCGAGCTGCCCGAGTCCGGGGGCCGACCCGAGGGCGAACAGGGCGGACCCGACCATGAAACCCCAGCACTGTTTCGGCAGCGTGGGTGCGAACGGCGCAGTGGGCCAGGCACGACGCCGCGTCGCCGTCCATCGCGCTGAGGACTCACGCGGTGACATCGAGTTCCGCGATGACCTTGCTCGGTTCGATCCAGACGCCCAGTTCACCCGGTACGCCGTTGCGCGCACCGAACTCCTCGGCCCGTTCGGCACCCATGTATCGCGCACCGCACAGCGTGGCGATCCGCCGCACTTCGTCGAGGTCCTCCGTCACCACCACCCGGCCCTGCACCTGGACGAAGCCGAACGGCGGTTCCTGCAGGTCGACCGACATCGCGACACGCGGATCGCGCAGGAGCGCACGACCTTTCGCGGTGGGAGCACCGGTGTTGAAGGCCAGGCGGTCTCCGTCAAGGACGAACCAGACCGGGACCACCAGGGGCCTGCCATCGGCGGCGGTGTATCCGAGGTGGCCGGTCTTGGTACCGGAGGCCAGGAATTCCCGGACCGCGGGATCCGACAGCGACGTTCCAGACATGTATCCAGCCTAGGTGTACCCGGCCGAAGGTACAGGTTCCCGCGTGGCCGATTCCTTCCCGCTTACCGGACAGCGCCTGCGGGAAGGAAACAGACACCGCGGGAAGGATGCGGTATCCAGGACGAAGAACTGCTCGCTCACCCCTCATCCGAGAGCCGGTTGCCGATGTGGACGGCCACCATCATGATCGTGGCGTGCGGCCCGCTGTGGCCGCCCGTCGGCAGGATCGATCCGTCGACGATACGCAACCCCTCCGTCCCGTGCACCGCACCGAGCGCGTCGGTGCGCACACCCATCGGCATCGTGCCCCACGTGTGCTGCGAGAACCCCGGCACCGCGGCCACCGAGACGCTGCCCGGAACGACGATGCCGGCGAACTCGGTCGAGTGCAGCATCTCCACCACCCGGTCGGCGCCCGCACGCATCGCGGCGGTGACCTCGGCCGACGGTTCTCCGAACACGAGACGGACGCGCTCGCCGTCGGCGACGAGTCGCACCGGCGATAGGTCCATCGCGGTCACCTCGACCATCGGCCCGCTGTACGGGAGACCGTCGATGTAGGCCGCGAAATCATCCCGGTAACAACGGATCTCGAGACCATCGACAGTGTGCACCACCGACGGCAGCACCATCCCGGGTTCGGCCGGTCCCTTTCGGCGATAGGAGACGGCCAGTCCCCGGTGTTCACCGGCGTCGAGGAATGCGGCCCCGCCGAGCGGCTCGAGGTCTGAAGCGAGTAGTAGTTGCGCGGTGCCCAGCGTGCCGCCGGCGAGGATCACCTCGCCGGCTCTGAAGGTGGCCCGATCGGTACGCACGCCGGTGACGCGCCGCCCGCCGGAGACCTCGAGCCGCCGGACCTCGCAGTCGGCCACCACGCGGAGATTCGGCCGGCCGAGCGCCGGCTCGAGGTAGGCCTGAGCCGCGGTCCGGCGCTCCATCCCGGATCGGTTGCCGAGTACCCGGTTCACGCCGACCACCGGCCAGCGGTCACGAAGCGACCGAACCGCCGTCCGCGCCGACCAGTACCGTTCGAAAGCCCTTCCGGCGTCGCCGAGTTCGTCGTCGGACACCGGTGAGACACTCATCGTGCCCCCACCCCCACCCCCGTCGAGCTCGGAGTAGGCGGCGTCGATCGCGTCGAGGCCCCAGCTGTCCGGCCAGTCCGCGAAGTCCTCCGGATGCCAGCGCAGGAAGTATCCGCCGTTGACCGCGGAGGAGCCCCCGATCGCACACCCCCGCGCGGCGGTGAGGCCGTCGAGATCGGTGGTGTGCCGGACCGCGTAGGGCGCGTGATCGCCGATGGGGAGACGTCGGAGGTCCCGCGCCTCCGGCCCCGGCCAGCGCCCGGGTCCGCGCTCGAGCAGCACGACGTGCCGCCCGGGTTCCCTCGACAGCTTCTCCGCGACGACGCAGCCGGCACTCCCCGCACCGACGATGACGACGTCGGCGCTCAGGACTTCGGCGCTCATGTCATCGGGCGTCAGACGATCATTGCGCGGCAACGTCATCGCGAGATGACCGGGCGCAATGCCTCCGCGTCTCGATGGGTGATGACGCCCTGCCACAGACCTGCGCCGTAGGCGAGGTCGTCGAGGCGGCGCATCAGCAGGTAGCGGAACGGACCCAGCGCCGGTGGGGTCGTCGGGTCCGCGAGGAGATCCCGGAACCAGGACACCACCCCCTCGACGATCGCCACCTGGATCGCGAGTGTCCGGAAACGTCTCGACACGAGCGCCATGAGCAGGGCCACCGGCCAGTAGTGCCGGCAGATCGCATCAGCCGCCTGGAGTAGGCCGAATCCGGCGGCCCGACCGGTGAGTTGCGCCGAGACGAGCGGCGCCGACGGTAGGTCGCCCAACCGTTTGCGGAGCCGGGTCGCGAGATGGGTCAGGATGAGCATCGCCAGCGTGGTGCCGAAGCGGGTTCGGGTCAGCAGAGCTGCGACGGCCGCGGCCATCGGCACCGACATCACCAGCGGGGCGGCCCGGTTGCCGTGACGTGCGGCGAGGTGGGCTGCGCCGGTTCCGTAGAAGCACCGGCGAGACAGCACCGACCGCATGTCGGTGCGGTGATCATGTGCCACCCGTGCGACCGGGTCGTACCGAATCCGCCATCCCGCCGCGTGCATACGCCAGCACGCGTCCACGTCCTCGGCCACCCTGAGCGACTCGTCGAAACCGCAGAATGCGCTGCGCCGCACCACGATTGCCGCGCTGGGCACGTACGGCACACGGGTCGACGGCAGGACCGCGGACTCCTCGGGGCCCATATCCAGCGAGGACCAGCCGTTCTCATAGCACTCGGCCAGCGAGGACGACCGGGCGGCGGACCGGAGTCCCACGATACGCGGGGCCACGATCCCGACCGTGGGGTCGGAGAAATGGGTGAGCAGCACCGTCAGCCAGTCCGGATCGGGCACGACGTCGGAGTCCAGGAAGGCCACGAAATCGGTGGTGGCAGCGGCCGCTCCGGCGTTCCGTGCAGCCGCCGGACCACGATTCTCGTCGAAGCGGATCACGCTCACGCCCGGCCTTTCGGCGACGATCGGGGCGTCCGACCCGTCGTCCACGACCACGACGGTCAACCCGTCGAGGGCGTCGAGAAGGCGGTCGACGCCGGCCTGGTTGTCCTTGACCGGTATCACCACGGTGACGTCGGTGGGCCGCGGGCCGAACATCGGACGCGGGTTGGCGACCCCGGCGTCGAGTAGAGCACGCGCGAGACGACGGGTCACGTTGTCGCACACCTCAATTCGACCGTCGTCCGAGGTCATGCCGAGCGCGGTGTCGGACATGCGCATCAACCGCGTCGGCGAGCCGCCGACGAGGTACCGGAGGTCGCCGCCACGCGCGGAGCGCAGGTCGATCTGGACCTGGAACCCGTCGGGCAGGTCGGCGGGGTTCCCCGTCGCCCTCGCGTCCGTCGAATCGGCATCCTCACCCGAGTCGCTCTCCGAAACCTCTTGTGCGCCGACGTTTCCCTCATTGGCGGCGTCGCCATCGATCGTGTCCCGGTCGGTCACGTCCCTGCCCTCGGTCACGTCGTCACCACTGATGCCCTGGGCCACGCCACGGCCACGGGGGGCCGAATCGTCGAGTGCGGTCATCCGAGTCGCCCCTGGTCGTCGACCTCCCAGGAGACGAGCGCCGCACCGAGGCGATCGGTCACCTCGGCCACCAGGCGTCGCCCCTCGTCGGCGGAGGCCTCGGTGGGATCACCCAGGACACCGTTCGGGCTGACCGCCCCGACACCACCCTCGCGCATGGCACCGAGCAGTGCGCCGACCGGCTCTCGATTGCCGGCGACCGCCCGTGACGTGTCGACCGACGACGGCGAGACATGAAGCAGCACCGAGGTTTCCGTGAACCCGGCATGTGCGTCCGCGCCCGGGAAGGCACACGGGAACCAGGCGGCATCCCGCCCCTCGTAGCGGAGTCGGGTCACCGCGTCGATCAGCGTGCGCGTGTTGCCGCCGTGCCCGTTGACGAACACGATGCGCCGCGCCCATCGGCAGGCACTGCGGCCGTATTCGATGAGCATCCCGCGCAGGGCGTCGTGCCCGATCGAGATCGTCCCGGCAAAACCCTCGTGCTCGCCGCTCGCGCCGTAGTTGAGGTCGGGGGCACGGAGAATGTCGGAATCCCCGAGGCGCTCACAGACGACGTCGGAGACCGCCGCGGCGATCCGCGTGTCGGTGTCCAGAGGCAGGTGCGGACCATGCTGCTCGACAGAACCGAGAGGTACCACGAGAGTGATCACCTTTCCATCGAGGTCCGGCCAGCTGCACTGCCCCAGCGTCGACGGTCCTGTCATCTGACCAATGCTAGCCATCGCGCTCCCAGGCTTCTGCCCCTCGGCCCAAAAACAGGAAGAAAAACGGGCCGAAAACGTCGTGCCGACCACATTGACGAGCGTTCGATCGGTTATGGAATGCTATTGCGTGACACGTGACGCCTGACACAGTGGCGGTACAACGACCGGAGGACGACACATGAGCAGTACGACACCCCACAACAGCGGAAAACCCGGCCCACTCAGCTCCATCCGGGTCATCGAGTTCGCTGGTATCGGCCCGGGACCCCACGCGGCCATGTTGCTCGCCGATCTCGGCGCCGACGTGGTCCGTGTCCAGCGTCCCGGCACGCTCCCGAAGCCCGGCGTGAACGCCGACGCGCTGCTGCGCGGCCGTCGCGTCGTCGAGGCCAACCTGAAGGACGAGACCGATCGCGCGACGATCCTCGATCTCGTCGCCAAGGCTGACGTCATCATCGAGGGTTTCCGCCCCGGCGTCATGGAACGCCTCGGCTTCGGCCCCGATGACCTCAACGAGGTCAACCCCGGCCTCGTGTACGGCCGTATGACCGGTTGGGGCCAGGACGGCCCCCGCGCCAACCTCGCCGGCCACGACATCAACTACATCTCGCTCACCGGCCTGCTCCACGCCATCGGCCGCAAGGACGATCGTCCGGTGCCGCCGCTCAACCTCGCCGGCGACTTCGGCGGCGGATCGATGTTCCTCGTGGTGGGCGTGCTCGCCGCTCTGCTCGAGCGCGGCATCTCCGGCAAGGGGCAGGTCGTCGACGCGGCCATGGTGGACGGCGCTTCCGTTCTGGGACAGATGATGTGGGCGTTCCGCGGCACCGGCCTGTGGAGCGACGACCGCGGCACCAACATGCTCGACACCGGCGCCCCCTACTACGAGGTCTACGAGACCTCGGACGGCAAGTACATGGCCGTCGGCGCCATCGAGCCGCAGTTCTACGCCGAGCTGCTGAAGGGCCTCGGACTGGCCGACGCCGATCTCCCGGCGCAGAACGACATCGCGAACTGGGGCAAGCTGAAGGAGATCTTCACCGAGACCTTCAAGTCCCGCACCCGCGATGAGTGGGCCAAGGTCTTCGACGGCACCGACGCCTGCACCTCGCCGGTCCTGACCTTCGCCGAGGCGCCCGCCGACGCGCACATGGCCGCTCGCGCCAACCTGATCGACATCGACGGCGTCACCCAGGCGCAGGTCGCGCCGCGCTTCTCGCGCACCCAGCCGGAGACCCCGGCCGGACCCTCGACCGAGGCCGTCGACCCGAAGACCCTCTGGGCCTGATCCGTCAAGGATTCCCACCACCTCAGGCAGCGAGGAGCACTCCCCTCCGCTGCCTGAGGTGCGAGGAGCGAAAGCGACGAGCCACGAAGGCCTGGCGAGAATCCTCACCAGCCCTAATGGGGGTGGATCGGTGATCTTTCTCCGTGGTGGAGGGGATGCTGGTCGTGTGAGCCTGCCCGGTCGGTGACCACTGGCTGGCCCTGAAAACGGTTGGTGGATTTCTACACGAAGACCGTGGCCCGGCCGGGCGGGATCGCCTCGTAGAACGCTTCTGGGATGTCGTGCCCCTGTGACGGTATGGATGAGCACTGATCCATTAGGCCGCGTGAGAGGGGATCCTCGGGCTCACATCGCAACTACTCGCTATGAGGAGAAGAGGTGAGCGTTCGACATGATCTTCGTGGGCAACGACTGGGCATCCGATCACCACGACGTGTGCGTGATGGATGAGACCGGCAACGTCCTGGCCACCCGCCGATGTGCTGAATCAGCAGCCGGCATCACCGCCCTGCACGACCTACTCGCCCGCTTCGCCGATCAACCGCAGCAGGTGGTGGCGGGTACCGAAACCGAACACGGCATGTGGGTCGACGCGTTGGTCGCCGCCGGCTACCAGGTGTATGCGATCAACCCACGATCTGTCTCCCGCTATCGCGATCGCCATCATGTCGGTGGCACCAAATCCGATAAGGCCGACGCGAAAACCCTCGCCGATCTGGTGCGTACCGACCGCCACAACCACCGACTCGTCGCCGACGACAGTGCCGAAGCCGACGCGATCCGGGTGATGGCCCGTACCCATCAGAATCTGGTGTGGGCCCGCTCGGCACAACAAAACGTGCTGCACGCCCAACTGCACGCCTACTACCCGGCCGCACTCGAAGCCTTCGGCGGGGATCTGGCCCACCGCGACACCCTCAGCGTGCTTCGGCGGGCCCCCACCCCCGACCAGGGGGCGCGACTGTCGGTGGCAGCACTGCGGTCGGCGTTGAAAAAGGGTGGCCGGCAACGCAATATCGACGCCCGAGCCCGCGAGATCCACCAGGCGCTAGGTGCCTCCGGCCATCTGACCGCGCCACCGCAGCTGGTCGCCGCATATGCGGCGACGGTGACCGCAACAGTGGAGATGCTCACGGCATTGAACACTCAGATCGTCCAGCTCGAAACCACTCTCAACCAGTCTTTTGACACGCATCCGGACGCCGCGATCTACCTGTCCATGCCCGGAATCGGTGAAACCATCGGCGCCCGGATGCTCGGCGAGTTCGGGGATGACCCCGAACGCTATGCCACCGCCAAGTCTCGCAGAAACTACGCCGGTACCTCACCAAGAACCATCGCCTCGGGTAAAGGTCACGTCGTGTTGGCCCGGCACATCCGCAACACCCGACTCAACGACGCCGCCATGGCAATGGCACAAAGCGCGTTGACCGGCAGTGTCGGCGCCCGCGCCTACTACGACAACCTCAAAGCCCAGAACAAGACCCACACACAAGCCCAACGAGCATTGGCCAACCGGCTCATCGGCATCCTCCACGGCTGCCTGGCCCACCACACTCTTTACGACGAACACACCGCCTGGGGCCACCGCGCAAACCTCGCCGCTTGACACCTTGCACCCCTGGGATGTCTTCGTGGCTCGCTTCGCTCGCACCTCAGGGAGCAGGGGATCAGACCTTCGAGTGCCCCATGTCGATCTGGAACTCGGCACCGGTGATGCCCTTGGCGCTGTCGGAGGACAGGTACAGGACGGCGTCGGAGATCTCGTCGCACGACGCGACCGGGTGGTAGTCCAGCATCGACACGAAATGCGGGGTCACCCACGGCTTTTCGAAGAGCCGGTGGGCCTCGGTGTCGGCGACTCCCATCGGGGTGTCGACCGCGTAGGGGTGGACGCTGTTGACGCGAATCCGGTAGTGACCGAGTTCCTTGGCCGCGGTCTGCGTCAGACCGACCAGGCCGTGCTTGGACGCCGTGTACGACGCCTGCATCGGCATCGCCTTCAATCCGGCGACCGAGCTGATGATCGTGATCGAGCCGCCGTTGCCGGCGTCGAGCATCGCCGGGACGGTGGCCTTGAGCGTCTTCCATGCGCCGACGAGGTTGATGTCGACGACATCGGTGAACTGCTCTTCGGTCAGCTCCCACACCTTGCCCCAGGTGAGCACACCGGCGTTGGCGACGACGTGATCGAGGCGACCGAACTGCTCGACCGCATCCGCGACGAGTTGCTGCTGGAACGCGAGATCCCGCGTATCACCTTGCCGGGCAAGGATCTTGCCGCCCACACCCTCGACGAGCCGGATCGTCTCCTCGAGATCGTCGGCCGTGGCGGGCGGATAGGTCGCGTGGTCGATGATCGGACCCGCGATGTCGAGACCCACGATCGCGGCGCCCTCACGGGCGAACCGGACCGCGTGATTACGGCCCTGACCACGGGCGATGCCGGTGATGTAGACGACCTTGCCGTCGAACTGTCCCATGGCAGAACTGTAACACGTTCTAGTTCTGTCCCGGGCGCTGTTTCCCGCGGGTTCTGCCCGGCAACAGGGGCCGAGACGCTCCCGCCCGCCGACCGGATGTCCGGCGGCGGGCGGGAGTGTTTGTCTGCTCGGATCAGACGTGTCCGAAGGACCGCTTGAAGTCGTCCGGGATGATCAGATCGTCGGCAGAGAGGTCGTGCACGCTCTTGTGCCCCAGACCCATCAGCGCGCCGTCGAGGCCCATACGCATGAGATCGAGGACGTTCTCGACACCTGCCTGGCCGTTGGCGGCGAGACCCCACAGGTAGGCACGGCCGATCATCACGGCGCGGGCGCCGAGGGCCAGCGCCTTGGCGACGTCGCTGCCGCGGCGGATGCCGCCGTCGAGCAGGACCTCGATGTCGTTGCCGACCGCATCGGCGATGTCGGGGAGCAGACGGATCGTCGCCGGGGTGCCGTCGAGGTTGTTGCCGCCGTGATTGGAGACCGAGATCGCCGTCGCACCGATGTCGACGGCGCGCTTGGCGTCGTCCAGACGGGTGATGCCCTTGACCATGAACGGTCCGCCCCACTGCTCACGCAGCCACTGCAGGTCCTCCCACGTGGGCGGCGGGGTGCCCATCCACTCGCCGTAGGCGCCGAAGAAGGTCGGGCCGGGGACACCCTGCGGGGTGAGGTTCGGCGCGGTGAGGTCGGGGATGATGACCTTGCCGCCCTTGACCCAGTCCAGCGCGTACCGCGGCTTGACCGCGATCTCCGGGCCGAGACGCACCAGCGCCTTCAGGTTCACCTTCTCGGGGATCTCCGGGCTGCCCCAGTCGCGGCCGACGTTGAACACCCAGTCGGTCGTGACGATGAGACCCTTTGCGCCCGCGGCCCTTGCACGCTCGGCGCGGCGGAGGATGTCCTCGCGACTGCCGAGCCAGTAGATCTGGAAGAACACCTTGTCGTTGACCGCGGTGACCTCCTCGACGGCGTGCGAGGCGAAGCTCGACAGGCCCATCGCGGTGCCACGCGCCGCCGCGGCACGTGCGACGGCAACCTCGCCGTCGGGGTCGACGGCCTGCACACCGGTCGGCGAGATCATCACCGGGAAGGACAACTCCTGCCCCATGACCGAGGTGGTCATCTCACGCTCCGGCTGTGCGCCGACAACGTGTGGCGCCCAACCCAGTTCATTGAAGGCCTGCACATTGTCGTCGAGGGTCACACCGGCCTGCGTGCCGGCGACCAGCGACGAGTAGACCGACTTCGGCAGTCGCTTCTTCGCCCGACGCTGGGCCTCGGTGACCGTTTCGAACCAGGGGTTTTTCGCCCAGGGGTTGAGAGCCATTTCTCCTACTCACTCACTATTCGGATGCGTGCCATCGCCCGCGGTCCCCGTGTACCCCGGGGAGGACTCGACACTGTTGGGCCGCGGGGCGGATTACCGCGCAGCAGGGGCGAACCCGGCGAGCGGGTTCTCATCACAGGACTTGGTGGGCCGACCGACCGGGGTGAGGTCCCCGTCGGGTCGACGGGTCATCAGCGTCAGCGGGGTACCGCGCGAATGATCCTTGTTCGCCGTCGGTTTGGTGCGCTCCCCAGCGAGGAGCTCCTCGCCGTAACCCTGCACGCACTCGGGGTCCGGTCCGGCCAGCGGCAGGCCGGTGAAGAACTTGGCCGCCATGCAGCCACCGCGGCAGGCGTCGAAGTGCGCACACTTGGTGCAGGCACCGGCGTTCTGCGGTTCGCGCAGTTCGGTGAACAGATCCGAACGCTGCCAGATCTCCTGGAATCCGCCGTCCGACAAGATGTTCCCGGCGAGGAAGTTCTCGTGGATCGCGAACGGGCAGGCGTACACGTCGCCGACCGGGTCGATGAGGCACACGACGCGTCCCGCGCCACAGAGGTTGAGGCCGGGCAGGCCGCCGCCGGAATCCCCGCCGAAGGCCGAGAGGTGGAAGAACGAGTCGCCGGTGAGCACGCGATCGCCGTGCGCGACAAGCCAATCGTAGAGTTCACGCTGCTGCTCGGGCAGCGGGTGCAGGTCGTCCCACACGTCGGCGCCACGGCCGGACGGACGCAGGCGGGTGATGCGCAGGGTTGCGTTGTAGCGGTCGGCGAGCGCCTTGAACTCGTCGAGCTGCGCGACGTTCTGCCGCGTCATGACGACGCTGATCTTGGCGTCGGCGAAGCCGGCCTCGGCGAGGTTCTCGAGCGCCCGGACCGCCATGTCGAAGGAACCGGGACCGCGCACGGCGTCGTTGACCTCGGCGGTGGCACCGTCGAGCGAGATCTGGACGTCGACGTAGTCCGACGCGGCGAGGCGTGCGGCGACCTTCTTGTCGATGCGCAAACCGTTGGTGGAGAACTTGACTCCCACCTGGTGGCTGGTGGCGTAGTCGACGAGCTCCCAGAAGTCGGGGCGCACGGTCGGCTCACCACCGCCGATGTTCACGTAGAAGACCTGCATGCGCTGCAGTTCGTCGATGATCGCCTTGCACTGTTCGGTCGACAGCTCGCGCGGGTCGCGCTTGCCCGACGACGACAGGCAGTGCACACACGCCAGGTTGCAGGCGTACGTGAGTTCCCACGTCAGGCAGATCGGCGCGTCGAGGCCGCGCTCGAACTGGTCGACGAGGCGGCCGACCTTGGGTACCTGGTCGGCGGGCGCGCTCGCCCGCGGGGAGGTCACGAGTTCGGCTGCGGTGGGCGGCATCTCGATGGTCGTCATCGTGTCGGTCCTAGGGTCGAGGCGGAAGCGGAGCGCCGATCGGGGCTGTCGATCGGCGGAGGTGGTCGGTCAGGCCGCGCGGGGCGTGATCATCGCGCTGTCGGCCAGCGCCGTGAGCGCCTGCACGTACAGGGGCCGCTGAGCAGGCGTGACGCCCGCTGCGAGGAGGGCCGCCTCGGCGGAGTCGTGATCGACGAGCGACGAGACGATCCCGACCACGGTCAGGTTCTTGAGGAACGAGAGCTTGCGGGTACCGAAGTGGTACAGCAGGGCGCCGAACGGCTCGGGGCGCAGTGCCACCTTCGGGTTGAGTTCCCACGCGGCGAACGTGTCGAAGCCGGCGGGCGCATCGGGGGCTGGGGTGTCGAACCGGACCCCGGCGACCGCAGAACGGTCGCCGGAGGTCGGATTCGATGTCGGGGCTGACATCAGTAGACCCCGCACATCCCATCGATCGACACCTCTTCGACGAGCGACTCGGCGATGAGTTCGGTCTCGTTCGAGTTTGTAGCGGTAACCGCGGACTGGTCGGCCATGATCCATACCTCCTGATCTTCTAAGTGACTCGGATCACGATGGACTATAGTGGCACTCAGTGCAGATTTCTACCGCTAGAGCAAAACTGCCCGTTCGGACAGGCGGTTCGGGCCCCTTCGACCCGCTGCGCGCGAACGGATCCCATATGGTGAGGTCTCGATGACTGCGACGACACAGCAGGATGCGGGCCCCGGGCGGGCCGCACCCGGGCGACGCCCGATCTCCTCGCGCGCCCGGATCAGCGCGCTCGCGATCGGCCTGTTCACCACCCGGGGTTTCGAGGAGACCAGCGTGGACGACATCGCCGAGGCCGCGGGCATCGCGCGTCGCACGCTGTTCCGGTACTACTCGTCGAAGAACGAGATCCCGTGGGGAGAGTTCGACGACCATCTGGGCGAGCTACGCGGGCTCCTCGCCCAGATCCCCACCGACATCCCCATGGCCGACGCCCTCGTGGATGCCCTGGTCGTGTTCAACCGGGTGCCACCGGAAGAGCTCGAGAACCACCGCCGGCGCATGTCCCTGCTGCTCGGAGTTCCGGCGCTCCAGGCACATTCGATGATCATGTACGCCGACTGGCGCCACGTCATCGCCGAGTTCTGCGCGGCCCGGCTCGGTCTGGACGAGAACGATCACCTGCCCCAGACCATCGGGTGGTTGTGCTTGGGCGCGGCACTCGCCGCCTACGAGCAGTGGCTGGCCGATCCCGACGCCGACCTCGAGAGACTGATCAGCGACGGCGCGCGGACCGTCGCCACCGGTGTCGCATCACTGACCCGCGTGCCATGATCGGCGGGGCCAACCACGCCGGCTCCGAGAGGGCCTCGTGGGACACCCATCGGTTGGTCTATCCTGAAATAGAACGTGTTCTAATTCGGCCCGGTTCGCCCGGTCCTCGACGTCGGAGAGCTGCTACATGCCTGACCTGACCCCTCACGGCTCACGAAGCGTGATCCTCACGGTGGCCGAGGTGATCGATGAGACGTCCGATGCCAAGTCCATCGCATTCGAGGTCCCCGAGGCGTCGTCGGCCGCCTTCACCGACTACAAGCCGGGACAGTTCCTCACCCTGCGCATCCCCAGCGAGCAGACCGGCTCGGTGGCCCGCTGCTACTCGCTGGCCTCGTCGCCGTACACCGACGCTCGCCCGAAGGTGACCGTGAAGCGCACCGTCGACGGATACGGCTCCAACTGGGTCTGCGACAACCTCGCCCCCGGCTCCCAGGTCGAGGTGCTGCCGCCGTCGGGCGTCTTCACCCCCAAGTCCTTCGACGACCCGTTGCTCCTCATCGCCGCGGGCAGTGGCGTGACGCCGGTGATGTCGATCCTCAAGGCGGCGCTGAAGAAGAGCAGCGCGCCGATCGTCTTCTTCTACGCGAATCGCACCGAGAGCGACGTGATCTTCGCCGCCGAGCTGCGCGACCTGCTCCACGCCCACGCCGACCGGCTCACCGTCGTCCACTGGCTGGAGAGCCTGCAGGGGCTGCCCACCGCGGCGGCTCTGGCCTCGGTGTTCGTGCCGTACTCGACCACCCACACCGCCTACATGTGCGGACCCGGCCCGTTCATGGATGCCGTCCACAAGGCCCTGGCACAGGCGAACTTCCCGCACCACAACGTTCACACCGAGGTGTACAACTCGCTGTCCGGCGACCCGTTCGCCGACGTCGAGCTCGAGGAGGTCAGCGAGGAGGACCAGGCGTCCGCCGCCACTGTCGAAGTCGAACTCGACGGTGAGACCCACACCCTGACCTGGCCGCGCAAGCGGACGCTCATCGACGTGATGCTGGCGGCCGGTCTCGATGCCCCGTACTCCTGTCAGGAAGGGGAATGCGGTTCCTGCGCCTGCACTCTCACCGAGGGCTCCGTCGACATGGACAACGCCGGCGCCCTCGACCCCGAGGACATCGAGGACGGGTACATCCTGGGCTGCCAGGCCCACCCGACCTCGGACTCGCTCAAGATCGAGTTCTGACAGGCAGTTCCGACCAACGCGAAGGAGCACGACGACGTGACCACCATCCGGAAGTCCCGACCGAATCCGCTCCAACTCGCCCGCGGCCTGGCGGTGATGCTCCTCGGCATCGGCGTGCTTCACTTCGTCGCACCCAAACCGTTCGACGAGATCATCCCGGAGGAGATCCCCGGCGATCCGCGGACCCTGACCTACCTGTCCGGTGTCGCCGAGATCGGCTTGGGCGCCGGACTTCTCGTGCCGCGGACCCGTCGTCTCTCCGCGGCTTTGTCGGCGCTGTTGTTCCTCGCCGTCTATCCCGCCAACCTCAACATGGTGCGCCTCTGGTGGGACAAGCCACTGCCCTACCGGATCGTCGCCCTGGCACGCCTGCCGTTCCAGTTCCCGATGATCTGGGCGGCGATCCGCGTGGCGCGCGAGGGCTGACCCCTCACCTCAACGCACGGAAGTACGCGCGTTCCTCCGGGCTCCGGTGCTCGATCGCGTAACTCAGTGCGGTGCGGCCCATTCGGCCGGCGTTCTCCTCGAGGTACGTCAGGAGTATCCGATCGTCGACGCGTTTGCCGGTCTCCCGGAGCATCCATCCGAAAGCTTTCTGGATGAGGTCCCGACGGTCGTCGCGGACGAGTGGCGCCACCGACAGAAGGACCGATGCGTCCGCGTGTTTGATGTGGGCGAAGGTCGCGATGATCCCCACCCGACGCCGCCACAGGTCGTCGTCGGCGGCGTGATCGACGATGACGCCGGAGTCGCCGCGCAGGCGGCAGTACTCACCGAGAACCGGATCGGCCGAGGAGTCCACGAGATCCCAGTTGTTCACCCGGCCCCGGCGAACCGCGTCGAGGTACAGCTCGACCCACCTCGCAGCCTCGTCCCGGTCCGGGCCCGATCGCGGCCGTAGGGCACGTTCGAACTCACCCCGCAGCAGGGCCAACGCGATGAACCGATGCTCGTGGACCGGCGAATCCAACAGCGCGACAACCTCACCGGCGTCGATGCCACGGAACCGCTTGGCGATGGCCCGCTGCTGCGGCACGCGCAGGCCGATGAACTCGTCGCCCTCGCCGTAGCCGCCGGGGCGCACCTGGAAGAACCTGGCGAGGTCGACGGCGCGTTGCGGGTCGGCGACCTCGGCAGCGGCCGCGCGCACCGCTGCGGCCGTCAGCTCGGCACCCACCGGCGCTACAGCAGGTCGGCGATGGGTGTCGGCGTCAGCAGCTTCGGCCGGGTCTTCATCACCGCACCGACCCTGCCGGCGCCGACGACTGCGGTGAGGATGCCGTCCCTGCTGTAGTAGGCCACGAACTTCTTGCCGTCGTCGTCGACGACGTGGACGGTGTCGTCGGCCCGAGGGGCGCCGAGAACCTGGATCTTCACATCGAACTGGTCGCTCCAGAAGTACGAGACCGCCGCGGTCACCGCGTCACCACCAGCGATCTGGTGGGCGACGACCGACGCCTGTTCGACCGTGTGATTCCAGTGCTCGACGCGATGCGGGGTGCCGTCGTCGTCACGCCAGTTGGCGACGTCGCCGAGCGCGTAGACATCGTCGACACTGGTGTGTCCGGTTGCATCGCAGGCGATTCCACCGCCCACCTCACGCGGCGCGAGTTCGATCCCGGAGCCCTCGAGGTAACCCGTGACGGGCGTGGAACCGATGCCGACGACCACGAGATCAGCCGGGAGTTCGGTGCCGTCGGCGAGTTTGACCGCGGTGACCCTCGGTCCGCCGGCATCGTCGGCGACGACGATCTCGTCCACGCCGACCCCGGTGCGCAGGTCTACCCCGTTGTCGGTGTGGAGCCGGGACACCAGCTTGCCGATCTCCTCGCCGAGCGCCACCGCCAGCGGGGTGGGGGCGGGTTCGACAAGGCTGACGCTCAGCCCGCGAGAGGTGAGACTCGCGGCCACTTCGCAGCCGATGAAGCCGGCGCCGATGACCACTGCGGTCGAGGCGGAATCGATCTGCTCGCGTAGAGCGACCGCGTCGTCGTAGGTGCGGATCATGTGTACCCCGGCGACGGCGTCGGCGAGACCCGGGAACGGCCGGGGATCAAGACCGGTGGCCAGCACCAGAGTGTCGTAGGCGAGTGTGTCCCCGGACGCCAGGGTGATGGTCTTCTCCGTCGGCGACACCGAGGTCACCGCTGAGCCCAGACACAGGTTGATGTCGGATTCGCCGTAGAACTCCGCCGGTTTGAGGTCGACGCGATCGTCCTTGCCCAGGAGTACCGACTTCGACAGAGGCGGACGATCATAGGGCGGATGGTCTTCGGCCCCCACCAGGGTGATCGGATCGGTGAACCCGTTGTTGCGCAGGTTCTCCGCGATCCTGATCCCGCCCAGGCCCGCCCCGACGATCACGACGCCCGCGACTGATCCACTCATCTTCCGTCCCCTCTCACCCCGCGGACACCGTCCCACCCGGGATGCCCGATGACATCCCGGCGACTCGCCTCAACGGGTTACGTCTCCGACCGGTTGCAGGTCGGACAACAGCCAATTCCCGTCGACCTTACGCATAAGTGCCCACCTCGCGATAGGGGTCGTCTCGTCCCCCGCGTCGGCCGGTTCCCTAAACCCCGTAGATTTTCCGCCGTCTCGGACCGAGACCGTCTGGTCGACGAACACGAGGACCCTCGCCCGTTCAGTGGTGCTGTCGTTCAGACCGGCTCCGACGACGCGTCCGACCATCCACACCGAGGCGGCCCGCGCTCCCGGGACCACCACGTCGACACCACGATTGCGGTACTCGAGTCGCAATGGATCGGCGAGCAATGCGTCGGTTCGGCGACGCTGGTCGGGCGGGTCGTCCGGCCCGAAGGTCATGAGTGCGGCGACCGCCCCGCCCGCCGCGGACAGGATGGCGGCGCGCTCGTCCTCTCCGGGCCCCGGGTCCGATCGCAGCACCCCGATCCAGGCGATCAGTGCGACGACGAGTGCAGTCACCGTGACGGCGGCCAGGACGGCGAGACGGTGGCGTTGGCGGCGAGTGGGGCGCGGTTCCAGGAGGTCGCTCACGGCTGACGTGCCCCCGCGATCTTCCAGCCGTCACCGGTGCGTTCCATGGTGATCAGCGCGGTGATCCGTTCGGCGGTCGTGTCGACGGCCGCGGCCTGCCCATCCGTTCCTCCGGAACCGAGCAGCAGCGGGTTGGTGGCGTCCGCGACGACGAGCACATCCACGGTGGTGCCGGCGTCGTCCGACGTCGGGTCGGTCACCAGCCCGGCCGAGACCACCTGTCCGACACTGCGTCCGGTCTGCGTGCGCACCTCGGCGACCAGTGCTTCACGCGCGCTGTCGATGCGGTCGCGCTGCGCGCCGGTGCTCGCGGCGAGCACGCCGTCGACGAAGCCGTCCGCATCGGCCGGGTCGGCGGTGAGCATGGCCGTGACCCCCGCCCGCGCCGAATCCAGTACCTCGGCTTGATGATCGACCTCGGCCCGCTGTCCGCGGATCTGCCATCCCAGGACAGCACCCGCGATCACCAGGATCGCGACGGCGCCCGCCGAGGCGATGAGGGCTGTCCGTAGCAGGCGGGTCCGTCGCACGGCACGCGCCCGCAGCGCGGGTGCCGCGGCGACCCTGGTCGTGCGTGCTTTCCTTCGCGCCTCGTCGACCCGAGCCCGCGCGAGTTGCACACGGGCCGTGGTCGCAGTGTCGGCCGTCACAGACTCGGTTCTCGCAGCATCGGTCACCGCCATCACCCGATCACATCGGCAGCGGCGAGGAGCCACGCGTCGTCGGCACGGACGAAGCGGGCCAGCACCGATCGGCGGACCGTCGTCGCGGCGGCTTCGGACCGGGCGGGAGCGTCGGACCGTACCGTCACCGCCACCCGGAGGAGTGCCTGCCCCTCGGTGTCGTCGGCGTCGACCACGCTGACGACCTCCGGCCGCCACACAACCGCGGCCGTCCCCTGCTCCGGCGGCCGGGAGAGCTGCGCGCCGTAACTGTCGAGGAAGTCGCGGGCGACGAGCGCACGGGCCCGCGACCGATCCTGTTGCCACCGCGTGGAATCCACCGAGAAGACGTCGGCGACGATCGTGCCCGCGCGTTCGCGAAGTTGTTCACGGCTCTGCTGGAGCGCATCTCCCGCAGCGTGTGCACGCCACGCGAATCCCACCGCGACGAGCGCCGCGGCCAGAACCAGCGCTGCCACCAGCATTCGGAGAGCTCCGGCGCGCACCGAGATGTATCCGGATGAGGTCATGGAAGGTATTGCACCGCCCCGAGTTTCAGCGCACCGTCGTCCGGGGTCACGAGCACACGAAGCCGGAACCGGCGTGCCTGCCCTTCCCCGGTCTCACCGGCGTCGAAAACGACGGTCGCTGCGACGAGAACAGTGGCACTGTCACCGTCCCGCGCGGAGACCCCGGTGCCGTCGACCGAGGATTCCGACACCGATCCGTTGGCCTGCACGAAAGCGCTGTAACTGTCGGCGGATTGGGCGAACTCGTCATAGAAGGTGCCGGTGGCACCGGCGAGGATCTTGCGCGCGCGACTCGGATCGCGATGGTCCGGCGCGATCAGCACGGCGACACGGTCGGCCGCCGCGCGCTCGAAGTCGTCGTCGGTCGGGGCATTCCGAGCGCCGGACCACGCCACCACCGCGACGCCGGCGAGGACGACGGCGACGAACGCCACCAGCATCGCCAGAATCCACCGGCGCCGCGGCACCGGCCGGCGAAGGCCGGCGTCGACCTCGCGCGCGTGCAACTCTTCGAGCGCCTCGCCCAGTTGACGCCGAGCACTGCGCTCCGCGGCGATCTCTGCGGCGCCCGGCCGCGCCCCTTCCCTCAACGCCACGCTCTCCTCTACGACGACAGGCGCGTGTTCGGCTTGTTCTCGATCTTCTCCCCGCGGATACGGCTCGAGTAGGCGGCGCGCGCCTCCTGGTCGGGGCGCAGGAAGATCGAGTCCAGCTTGGTGAGCTTCCGGGTGAACCGCTTCATCGCCTGCGGGAACAGCGGACTGGAGTCGGCCCATCGCATCGATCGCGGGGCGTACACGCGGGTCACCGGGCGGGCGATGGTCTCGACCACGATCGCCGCGACCTCCTCGGGCGCGACGGTCTGGATGAACCTGTTGGTCTGCAGACCGGAGATCAGGGCGGTGCGGGTGAAGGTCGGGAGGACGGCGCTGACGGTGACGCCCTCCGGCTCCAGCTCCGCGCCGAGTGCCTCGGAGAACTCGATCACCGCGGCCTTTGCGCCGTTGTAGATGGTCAGACCCGGGGTCGGGATGCGGCCGGCCGTCGACGCAATGTTGACGATGTGGCCGGTGCGACGCGGGGCCATCCGGCGGGCCGCTTCCTGGCAGCCGATGATGACGCCGAGGACGTCGATGTCGTAGGTGCGTCGGATGATCGTGTCGTCGTAGGAGAGGAACGGACCGACCGGCATGATGCCGGCGTTGTTCACCAGGACGTCGATCGGTCCGAGCCGGGACTCGACCTCGGAGAGAAACGCGTCGAAGGATTCGCGCTTGGTGACGTCGACCTCGATGCCCTCGATGCCGAGGTCGGCGGCGGCCTTGCCCACCGCCTCGCCGTCGACGTCACCGATGGCGACCTTCGCTCCCGCCTGGAACAGTTGCGTCGCGGTCTCGAAGCCGATTCCGCGTGCACCACCGGTGATGACGACGACCTTGCCTTTCAGCGCCGTTCGGATGGTGTCGTGATCGGGCGTCCGGGACAGCTTGTCGCGCAGGCTCATTGGTTCCCCCTCGGGTGGTTGTTGGTTGAATCGAAAGCGGGTGACGGCGTCACGGGCCCGAGAGTCAGGCGTGGGTCACCAGATCATCGGGGCGAGGAACTTCGTGGCGAACGCTCGGGCCTGCGGCGGATCGGTCCGGGCCGGGTCCGACGGCGGGGTCTCCAGGAGCGAGATCACCAGGCGCACATGGATCTCGACTGCCTCGAGCAGGTCCTCCACCGGCATCTGCGCGCCCTCGTCGCGCAGCGTGGCGGCGACCCGGTCGGTGACCATGTCGATGAACAGCGACGTCATTCTCGCGGTGACGCTCTTGATCTCGGAGTCGGTGAGGACGATCCGGCTCAGCAACGGATCGGATTTGACCAGCTCGGCACCCACCGCGAAGGCCTCGACCAGGGCGTCCTTGGGGCCCATCCCCTTGACCGATTCCTCGAGCCTCTTCATTCCCCGCTCGTAGGCGTCGTTGGCGACGGCGTAGAGGAGGGCCTCTTTGTTGGGGAACCGGCGGTAGAGCGTGCTGCGGCTGACCCCCGCGCGGGCCGCGACCTCGTCGATGTTGGCTCGGCGCACCCCGACCTCCGCGAACTCCGACCCCGCGGCTGCGAGGATCGCCGCCTCCTGGTCGGCCGGGCTGGCAGTGTTGCGCACCTTGCGGTTGGACGTGCGAGTGCCCTTCCCCTTTGCAGCGCCGTTCACGGTGTCCTTCACTAGATGGTCCGACACTCGATCACCGTCGCCGGAGGGTCACGGGGAGCTTGTCCTTGGGCACGGGCAGCGCGCTGTAGTCCATGGGCAACGCATAGTCGGCCGGCACCGACCACTCGTACCCGCGGAGCAGGTGATGCATGATCGTCTTGATCTCCATCTGGCCAAAATACAGGCCGATACATTTGTGAACGCCACCACCAAATGGCATCCAGGCGAACCGGTGGGATTTGTCCTCGGCGCGTTCGGGACTGAACCTCTCCGGGTCGAACATGTCGGGGTTGGTGAAGAACTCGGGATCCCGATGACTGGACAGGGACGACGTGGTGACGATGGTGCCCCTGGGAACGTAGAAGCCCTCGACCGAGGTGTCCTTGACGGCCATGCGGGGCTGCGCCGGGACCGGCGGGCACAGCCGCAGCGACTCCTTCATCACCAGATCCAGCGCCGTCATATCGGCGAGACCGTCGTATCCGACTTCCGGCCCGAGTTCGAGCGATTCGGCTCGGGCACGGTCCTGCCATTCGGGGTGTTTGGCCAGGTGGTAGGCCATCTGGGTCATCGTGATGGTCGAGGTGTCGTGCGCGGCCATGAGCACGAAGATCATGTGGTTGACCACGTCCTCGTCGGAGAAGCTGTTTCCCTCATCGCTTTCCGCGTGACACAGGACCGAGAAGAGATCCGGCGTCTCCCGCGCACGTTTGGCGGCGATGTTGGCGTAGAAGAACTCCTCGAGGACCTTGCGAGAACGCAGTCCCTTCCACCATCGTCCACCGGGCACGGGTTTGCGTACGTAGGCAACGCCGGCGCGGACGGTGTCGATGAACGCCTTGTTGATCCGGTCGGCCTCGTCCCTGGGCAGGTTCAGCCCGAGGAAGACCTCGAGCGCGAGGTCGAGGGTGAGTGCCTTGAACTGGTCGAACAGCTTCACCGAACCGACCGGGAACTCCGCGACGCGCTCGGCGATCATCGGCTGCATCTCCTGCAGGTAACCCTTGAGCGCGGTGGTGCCGAACGCCTGCTGCAGTATCTGCCGGTGATGACGGTGCTCGTCGAAGTCGAGGAGCATGACGCCGCGGTTGAAGAAGGGACCGATGAAATAGCTCCACGCCGGACCGTTGGCGAAGGCCCGGTCCTTGTTCATCAGGAGTTCCTGGGCGGCCCGCGGGTTTCCGGTCATGACCATCTGCACACCGAAGGCGTTCAGCCCGGACACGTTGCCGAACTGCGCCCGGCGACGGTCGGCGAAGCCGAACGGGTCACGCCGCATCGACATGATCTCGAGGAAGCTGTTGCGGCCGGAGCACGGGATGGCCTGCAGGTCGCTACCCGCCGGCGGGGTCGCCAGTACCGATGCCATCGACCGTCTCCTTCCGAACAGAGAGCCCTACGGAATGTGATCCACATCGCATACTAGACCATGTTGAGACGATTCGGTAAAAGCGTTCCTAACTAACTCCGCGACGAGCAGGCGATGACACCGCCGCAGCCGATCCCGCCACCACTGTCTGCGGCCCTCCGGGGCGGCATGCGCAACGGCGTCGACGTCGGCATCGGGACCGAACCAGCGCGGTTCGACGACACCGTCACGCATCAGGAACGACGGTGCGACGTCGGCGGTGAACAGCGAGCCCGTGCCGAGTCCGCAGGCGAGGTCGAGCCGAGGCAGCGCCGCCGCCGCGGCGACCCCGGCCGCCATGCCGACTGCGCTGTCGAGCGCACTCGACACCACCACGTCGAGACCCAGGGTGTCGGCCAGTTCGAGCGTGGCACGCATCCCCCCGAGGGGCGCCACCTTCACCACGGCGACATCGGCGGCATCCGCGGCGACCACGCGCAATGGGTCGTCGGCCTTGCGGATGGATTCGTCGGCGGCGATCGGGACCTCGACCGCACGCCGCACCTGCGCGAGCTCCTCGACCGTGCGGCAGGGCTGTTCGGCGTACTCGACGTCGCCGATCGCACGTAGGGCGGTGATCGCCTCGTCCACCGACCAGCCGCCGTTGGCGTCGACCCGCACCCTCCCGATCAGCTCACGTGTCGCCGCGACCCGCGCGACGTCGTCGTCGAGCGTCTGACCCGGTTCTGCGACCTTCACCTTCGCGGTCCCCGCGCCCGGATATCGCTTCAGCAGGTCGGGCACCTCGTCGGCCGGGATGGCGGGCACGGTCGCGTTGACCGGCACGGTGTCCCGGACCGCGGGTGGCGGACCGAGATAGGCGGCCTCGATACCGGCGCGCAGCCACGCGGAGGCCTCGGCGTCCTCGTATTCGACGAAGGGGCCGAACTCGCCCCACCCCGCCGGCCCGGCGAAGACCATCGTCTCGCGGAAGGTCAGCCCACGGAACCTGGTCCGCATGGGGAGGCGGACCACCACGGCCGTCGCGAGCAGGTCCTCCACGTCCGGGAGCTCCCACTCGCCCCTCATGCCGCCGGGCATCGCTTCCTCCTGAGTCGCTGGCGTCAACCTTGAACGAGGGTTGTGTGAATTCGATGGAACAACCTTTTCACTTTGTTCCAAGTCCGCTACCCTCGCTCTCATGTCAGTCAACCAGGGATTCGATGCCGGTATCCGCGAGGCGGAACCGATGATCGTCGACGACACCCCGGACACCGCCGGCGAGATCGTGCGGCCTCGGCTCGGAGCCGACTCACTCGTGTGGAAGTTCTACGGCGACTCGCGGGGCATCCTCGGCTTTCAGCGCCTGGCCGGCACCGAGAACTGCATCGAGCAGCTCGGGCAGGCCGTCCTCGACCACTCGGTGATCTTCAGCGACTTCCTCGGCCGCGCCAAGCGCACCGGACCGCCGGTGATGAAGACCGTGTACAGCACCGAACCCGAGAAATGGGGCCGCACGGTGCGCGACTTCCATCGCGACATCAAGGGCACCATCAGCGACGGTTCGCGCTACCACGCGCTGAACCCGGAGCTGTTCTACTGGGCCCACGCAACCTTCGTCGACCAGGTTCTCTACATCACCGACACGTTCATCCGTCGCCTCACCTATGCCGAGAAGGTCCAGATCTTCGAAGAAAGCAAGGTCTGGTACCAGCTCTACGGTGTCAGCGACCGCGGCCAGCCCCAGACGTACGAGGAGTTCGTCGCCTACTGGGAGGACATGCTCAACCGTTTCGTCCCCCACAAGACGATCGTCTACGCGACCGGTTACATCCGCCAGGGACTGCCCCGACCCAAGAAGATCCCGGCCCCGGTGTGGAACGTCCTGTCGGCTCCGCTCAATGCGTTCATCCGCACGGTCATCGTGGGGACACTCCCCCAGCAGATGCGCGATGTCTGCGACCTGGAGTGGAACGACAAGAAGGAGAAGAATTTCCAGCGCTTCGCCGCTTTCATGCGTGCGATCAACCCGCTGGTCAACAGGCTCCCACTCAAGTACCTCTACGTCCCGTGGGCGTACGAGGCGTGGGAAAAGGTCGGCATCGACCCCCGCCCGTTGCACAACAAGCCCGCGGCCTAACGCCCCAGGAATCCCTCGACGTGCCGGATGAACTCCGCACGGCGGTCGCGGTGCACGCTGTGCCCGGCGTCGAGGATGACGAACCGTGAGTCCGGCAGCGCCTCGCTGACCGTCCGCAGGTGGCGGGGCGGCAGGAAGCTGCGCTCCCCGCCCGAGATGACCATCGTGGAGGCGCTGACGCGAGGCAGTTCCGACCACCACTGCGGTGCGCAGACATCGAACTCGGCGACGATCTCGTCGCCCATCCGTCCGTCGAACCGGAAGACCGGGAAGGGGTTGCGCGCCAGCGCGACGAGCCCACGGATCTGCTCGCCGAGCGTCGCTTTCATGGTGATTCCCTCGGAGAGATCGGCCTCGTCCCGCGGCATCGGCGGGACCTCCTCGAGGACCATCCGACGCACACGGGACGGTTCGTACATCGCCAGCCGCAACGCGGTGTGGGCTCCGAGCGAATGCCCGACCACGTCGGCCACGTGAATCCCCAGATTGTCGAGCACGTACACCAGGTCGTCACGAAAATCGTCGAGACGGTACGGGCCGTCGGGGCGTCCGCTGCGGCCGTGCCCGCGCAGATCGACGCTGACCACACCACGACCCTGCCGTCGCAACGACGCGGCAAGCGGCCGCCAGGTCGAATGATCCGACGCCATCCCGTGGACGAGGACCACCGGCACGCCACGGTCGGGTTCACCGGCCACCCGGACCGCCAGGTCGGGTTCGGCACGTCGACTGAGCACACGCATGCCCTCGAGCCTACGAAAGGCGGCCTTGCGCGCCCCGTCACACTCGGGCTTTCTCGGGTTCAGAGTTCGTCGACGATCCGTTCACGGGCGTCGGTATTCGTCCTCGGTGAGAGCACCCACGCGATACAGGTCGTCGAGTGACGAGAGCCGGTCGGCGAAGGTGCGCGTCCCACCCTCCGACAGACCTGTCGATGGCATCGGATCGCTCATTGATTCCGTTGCCTCCCAGTCAATTTCGAACTCCTGACTGGCAGGGTCCACGAGCACCGCCAGCCGGCGGCGGTACAGCGCCGGCTGCCGGAAGATCGGGACCACCGTGCGGGTGTTCACCCCGAAGGGGACCAACCCCGACCCCGAGATCCGCAACCCCAGCGACATGAGGGGCTGATTGTTGATCTCGACCCCGGTCTGGCCCATCGACGTCACCTCGGCGAACCCTCGTACGCCGGTGGCCCGAAGCCTCTCGGAGCGGACTCCCCGCGGTAAGACATCGATGCGACGCCGATGCCGATCAGGACGTCGAGCACTGTCACCCCGATACCGGTCCACAGCATCCACTCGGTGTCGGGCTGGTCGAACACGAAATAACAGACGAGGAGGATCGGACCCCCCACGACGATGCCACCACCCGCAGACCTCTGTTCGACGATGCGACGTCGATCGAGGTCGCATCGTCGGATCGAGGTTCGGCGGTGCCGAACAGACAAAGGCGCCCGGCCGCTTTCGCGACCGGGCGCCTCTTGACTCAGAGAGTCAGTGCGTCAGGACAAGATCACTTGGTGATCTTGGTGACTCGACCCGCACCGACGGTGCGGCCACCCTCGCGGATGGCGAAACGCAGGCCCTCGTCCATGGCGACCGGCTGGATGAGCTTGACGCTCATCTCGGTGTTGTCGCCCGGCATGACCATCTCGGTGCCCTCGGGGAGGGTGACGACGCCGGTCACGTCCGTGGTACGGAAGTAGAACTGCGGACGGTAGTTGTTGAAGAACGGGGTGTGACGGCCGCCCTCGTCCTTGGACAGGATGTATGCCTGGCCCTCGAACTCGGTGTGCGGGGTCGTGGTGCCCGGCTTCACGATGACCTGACCGCGCTCGACGTCCTCACGCTTGAGGCCGCGGAGCAGCAGACCGGCGTTGTCGCCTGCCTGTGCGGAATCGAGGAGCTTGTGGAACATCTCGATACCGGTGACGGTGGTCTTGGTGCTCTTCTCGCGGATGCCGACGATCTCGACTTCCTCGTTCACGTTGACCTCGCCGCGCTCCACACGACCGGTGACCACGGTGCCGCGGCCGGTGATGGTGAAGACGTCCTCGACGGGCATGAGGAACGGCTTCTCGGTCTCGCGAACCGGATCCGGGATCGACTCGTCGACGGCAGCCATGAGCTCCTCGACCGACTTGGCCCACTCGGGGTCACCCTCGAGAGCCTTGAGAGCCGAGACCTTGACGACCGGAGCTTCCTCGTCGAAGTCCTGGGCGGCCAGCAGTTCGCGGACCTCCATCTCGACGAGCTCGATGATCTCGTCGTCGTCGACCATGTCGGCCTTGTTCAGGGCGACGAGGATGTAGGGCACACCGACCTGGCGGGCCAGCAGCACGTGCTCGCGGGTCTGCGGCATCGGGCCGTCGGTGGCGGCAACCACGAGGATCGCGCCGTCCATCTGAGCCGCACCGGTGATCATGTTCTTGATGTAGTCGGCGTGACCCGGGGCGTCGACGTGAGCGTAGTGACGCTTCTCGGTCTCGTACTCAACATGCGAGATGTTGATCGTGATACCGCGCGCCTTCTCCTCAGGAGCCTTGTCGATCTGATCGAACGCAAAGCTCTTGTTCAGCTCCGGGTACTTGTCGTGCAGCACCTTGGTGATCGCCGCGGTCAGGGTGGTCTTGCCGTGGTCGACGTGACCGATGGTGCCGATGTTCACGTGCGGCTTGGTCCGCTCGAACTTCGCCTTCGCCACTTTGTGTCCTCCTGGACTGTTGCTGCTGGGCGGATCCCAGCAGGAGATTTACTGATTTACGATGTGCGCCCGCTTTGTCGGCCAGCGCGGATTGCTCGAGCTCGAGGCGATTACTCGCCGGTTGCCTTCGCGATGATCTCCTTCGACACGTTCGCGGGAACTTCCGCGTACGAGTCGAACACCATGGAGTAGTTTGCCCGGCCCTGGGTCTTCGACCGGAGGTCTCCGATGTAGCCGAACATCTCCGACAGCGGAACCTGTGCCTTCACGACACGAGCACCACTGCGCTCCTCCATGGCCTGGATCTGGCCACGGCGGGAGTTCAGATCGCCGATGACGTCACCCATGTAATCCTCGGGAGTCGTGACCTCGACGGCCATGATCGGCTCCAGGATGACCGGGCCGGCCATCTTCGCAGCTTCCTTGAGGGCTTGCGAGCCGGCGATCTTGAAGGCCATTTCCGAGGAGTCGACGTCGTGGTACTGACCGTCGAGCAGGGTGACCTTCAGATTGACCAGCGGGTAGCCGGCGAGGACACCGTACTGCATGGCGTCCTGGGCGCCGGCATCCACCGACGGGATGTACTCGCGCGGGACTCGACCACCGGTGACGGCGTTGTCGAATTCGTAGGTCGCACCGTCCTCGGCGTCCACGAGGGGCTCGAGCTTGATGATGACCTTCGCGAACTGACCCGAACCACCGGTCTGCTTCTTGTGGGTGTACTCGTGCTTCTCGACCGTCTTGCGGATGGTCTCGCGGTACGCCACCTGCGGCTTGCCGACGTTGGCCTCGACCTTGAACTCGCGCTTCATGCGGTCGACCAGGATGTCGAGGTGGAGCTCGCCCATGCCGCCGATGACGGTCTGGCCGGTCTCCTCGTCGAGCTTGACCGAGAAGGTCGGGTCCTCTTCGGCGAGCTTCTGGATCGCGGTGCCGAGCTTCTCCTGGTCGGACTTGGTCTTCGGCTCGATCGAGACGTTGATGACCGGGTCCGGGAAGCTCATCGACTCGAGCACGATGGGAGCGCTCGCGTCACACAGGGTGTCGCCGGTGGTGGTGTCCTTGAGGCCGATCATCGCGTAGATGTGACCCGCGGTGGCGTCCTCGACCGGGTTTTCCTTGTTGGCATGCATCTGGAAGAGCTTGCCGATGCGCTCCTTCTTGCCCTTGGTGGCGTTGAGCACCTGGGTGCCGGCGTTGATCTTGCCGGAGTACACGCGCACGAAGGTGAGCTTGCCGAAGAAGGGGTGAGCGGCGATCTTGAACGCGAGAGCCGAGAACGGCTCGTCGGCGGACGGCTTGCGCGAGAGGATCTCCTCCTCGTCGCCCACGGCGTGGCCCTCGACCGATGGCACGTCCAGCGGGGACGGCAGGTAGTCGATGACCGCGTCCAGCATCGGCTGGACGCCCTTGTTCTTGAACGCGGAGCCGCACAGCACCGGGTAGAGCTCGCGGGAGACGGTCAGCTTGCGGATCGCAGCCTTGATCTCCTCGACGGTGAGCTCTTCGCCGCCGAAGTACTTCTCCATGAGGGCTTCGTCGGACTCGGCGACGGTCTCGAGGAGCTGCTCGCGGTACTCCGCAGCCTTGTCGATCAGGTCGGCCGGGATCTCCTCGATGGTCGGCTCGGCACCGGTCGGCACGACGCCGCGCCAGGTGATGGCCTTCTGCTCGATCAGGTCGACGACGCCGTCGAAGTTGTCCTCGGCACCGATCGGGAGCTGCAGGACCAGCGGCTTGGCGCCGAGGCGGTCCTTGATGGTCTGGACGGTGAAGTAGAAGTCCGCACCCAGCTTGTCCATCTTGTTGACGAAGCAGATACGGGGAACTTCGTACTTCTCGGCCTGACGCCACACCTGCTCGGACTGCGGCTCGACGCCTTCCTTGCCGTCGAAGACCGCAACTGCGCCGTCGAGGACGCGGAGGCTGCGCTCCACCTCGACGGTGAAGTCGACGTGTCCGGGGGTGTCGATGATGTTGATCTGGTTCTTGTTCCAGAAACAGGTCACGGCCGCGGAGGTGATGGTGATACCACGCTCCTTCTCCTGCTCCATCCAGTCGGTGGTCGAGGCACCGTCGTGGGTTTCACCGATCTTGTAGTTCACACCGGTGTAGAAGAGGATTCGCTCGGTCGTGGTGGTCTTGCCGGCATCGATGTGGGCCATGATGCCGATGTTGCGAACCTTGTTCAGGTCGCTGAGCACTTCCTGTGCCACTTAATCGCCTCGCAATTTCGCTAGAGAGCTGTTGGGTCTGAGGTGGGTCCGGCCGCGGCGACCCGAAGGCCGCCGCGGCCGGCAGTGATCACCAGCGGTAGTGCGCGAACGCCCGGTTGGCCTCGGCCATCTTGTGGGTGTCCTCGCGGCGCTTCACCGAAGCACCGAGGCCGTTGGAGGCGTCCAGCAGCTCGTTGGCCAGACGCTCCACCATCGTTTTCTCGCGACGCTGACGGCTGAAGGTCACGAGCCAGCGGAGCGCGAGGGTGTTCGCGCGGTTCGGCTTGACCTCGATCGGCACCTGGTAGGTGGCGCCACCGACGCGGCGGCTCTTCACCTCGAGGGTGGGCTTGACGTTGTCGAGCGCGCGCTTGAGGGTGACGACCGGGTCGGTGCCGGTCTTCTCGCGGGCCTGCTCGAGGGCGCCGTAGACGATGCGCTCGGCGGTCGACTTCTTGCCGTCCAGCAGGATCTTGTTGACCAGCTGGGTGACCAGCGGCGAACCGTAGACCGGGTCGTTGATCAGGGGGCGCTTGGGTGCGGGTCCTTTACGTGGCATGACTTATCAGTTCCCCTTCTTCGCGCCGTAGCGGCTACGGGCCTGCTTGCGGTCCTTGACACCCTGGGTGTCGAGCGAGCCGCGGATGATCTTGTAGCGCACACCCGGGAGGTCCTTCACACGACCGCCGCGGACGAGCACCATCGAGTGCTCCTGCAGGTTGTGGCCTTCACCGGGGATGTACGCGGTGACCTCGACAGAGCTGGTCAGACGCACACGGGCGACCTTACGAAGAGCCGAGTTCGGCTTCTTGGGGGTGGTGGTGTAGACGCGGGTGCACACGCCACGACGCTGCGGGCTTCCCTTGAGGGCCGCGGTCTTGGTCTTTGCAGCCTTGTCATGACGGCCCTTGCGGACCAGCTGGTTGATTGTTGGCACTAGGTGTTCATTCCTCTTTGTTGTCAGTTGTGGTTGGTGCTCCGGGCAAGCCCGCGGATCTCGGCTCTACGCCGCCTCCGGCGTGCTTCCACAACTCGCCCCACCAGTGCATTCACACTGGTCAGTACATTTTCGCTACCCCGAGGTCGGGCGTGTCATACACTCGACAGCGGATTCGCTTGTCAGCCCACGGACCGCCGGTGCCCCGAGTCGGTCGATCTCAGGGCCGGCTCGAGAGCCGTTGGCCGGGCATGCGGACTGGCCCAGCATGGGCCGGGCACCGACGATCCACTCTACCGATCGGGTTTGCACAGGTCAAAAAACGGATCCTCCGCGCGACCTGCAGGTGAACAGGTCGTGTGCGCTGGGGTCCGGCGACGCTGAGACATGGCATTACCTTGTCCACTCTTACACCCCCGAACCCGACGCGTCGAGCCTTCGGCGAACCGCCGCCCGACCGGTACCCGCCGGCGCTCCGACCTGGGCCCGGACCTTCGCGATCGATGCCGCGAACGGACTGTCCGGATCCATCGGCCGCCCAATCGGCGAACTCTGGCCGCCGAACCACCGGTCGACGATCGTCGCCTGGCGTTCGAGGTTGTGGTCGGCCCACGCGTGGTGAGCATCACCCGTCCCCCGGATGCCGTAGACGTTCTCGCCGAGTTCGTGCCGCGCCTGAACCGCGAGCGCATCGGCCAGGAACGACGCGACGGACCGGGCGCCCACGATCTGCCGGGCGTGCACGAGTTCGTGGACCAGCAGTTGGCCGGGCACTGGATAGGCCGCGGGACCGGCCCCGAGGGGCGCGTCGAACATCGCGCCGAGATTGCAGAGGATGCGCCCATCGACCCCGGGCACGGTGAACGCGCGTCCCCTTCGTCCGGCGAGATCGGTGAGGATGACGTCGTCGAGCCATCCGGCGGGCCCGAAGACGAGCTCGGCGGTCCGCCGCTCCTCATCGCACAGGGGGCGGTGCCGAAAACTGAGGCGGGCGACGATCCCTGCGGCGGCACCGGCCATCCCGGCGATCACGAGACCCAGAGGCCCGAACCAGACCGTGGCGATCGCGACGTGCGCGGCGACGAGGACTCCGGCGGTCGACGCCGGTCCCGCCGGCAGACGTACACCTCCGACTCGATGAGCGAGCGACAGCACGACACCGAGGAACCGGCCGTAACCGCGAGCCACGTGGATGAGGAGTCGTCGGCGCATCAGTGTCTCAGTCCCGCACGGCCATGACGACCAGGCCGGGGCCGACGTGCTCGTCGGCGGGCAGCCGGAGCTCGGCGACGGGGCGCAGACCGGCCTGCTCGATCAATCCGACGTACTTCTCCGGCGACCACTGATGGGTCGTCCACTCGACAGGACCGCCGTAGGCCTCGGTGCGTCGCACGTCCTCGTCGCCCGAGTGGGTACCGGAGATGAAGCAGCCGCCCGGCATCAATGCGCGGGCAAATGAGGCCAGCACCTGCGGGAGAACGTGCCGCGGGAGGTTGAACAACGACCACCACCCCAGGACACCACCCAGCGATGAATCGGCGAGATCCAGCTGGGTCGCCGAGCCGACCTCGAAACGGCAGGACGGGTGCAGGCGACGCGCGTTCTCGATCATGCGCGGCGAGAGGTCCACGCCGGTCACGTCGAGTCCGCGGTCGGCGAGATAGGCGGTCACTGTCCCGGGTCCGCAGCCGACGTCGAGCACGGGACCGATGCCCGCCACCGAATCGATGAACGCATCGAGTGCGGCCTTCAGCCACGGACGGCAGCGAGGGTCGCCGATTCCGGTGTCCACCACCAGTCGGACGTAGTCGTCGGCCACACGGTCGTAGGACTCACGGACAGCGTCGAGGTCGGCCGGTCGATCGATGGGGTCGGCGCGCATGCGCCCACGATATGACCCGGGTACGACGCCGCCCCCTGTCCGGGGATCCGGGCAGGTGGCGGGTCGTGGAAAGCCGTGCGCCTACGGAGTGTTGAACCAGGCGACGACCGACGGCCATGCCTTTTTGTTCGACTCGCCGTACCCGATGTACGCGCCGATGAACGCACCCACGCCGGCACCGATCCAGCCGAAGACGATGAACCCGATGAGGCCACCGATCAGCGTGTACAAGGGCGTGTTCCCCCGCCAGCCCTTGTTCAGTTCCTTCCACATGATGTCGTATCGCTGAGCCTTGGTGATCCGCTTGGCGACATCCTTCTTGGCCACGCCGTCGAGGAGCGCACGGTGGTCCGGGCTGACGGCCGGGGTCAGGGTGACCCGCGACCGGTCCGCGCTGACCGCGGCGCGCAGCGGAACGGTGAACCCGTCCATCTGCCCCGAGAGCGGTATCGACGAGACGGTGCGACCGCGGGAATCGAGGATCTGCAGCGCCCCTGCCGGACTGACCGCGAGGCTGCCCCCGCGCACGTCGACGATCACGCTCTTGTGGTCCCCGGCTATCGCCGCGGACGCTGCGGGGAGCGCCACCGTCGCCGGTGCCGCGTGTGCCGTCGCAACGGGGACGGCGATGAGTACTGCACCCATCATGGCCAGCGCCATGATCCCTGCCCTGAGGTGCTTCATGTATGGATTCTCTTTCTCACGAGGATCTTTCGGCCCGTGCTCGGGCCGCGGTGATCATAACGAAGAAGGGACACACTCCCGCAATCGTCTCAACAGGCCAATCCCGTTTCAGTGCCAGCTCAATCGCGCTGCGGCGCAGGACAATCGCGAACTAAGCGCGCGATCACTCCGGAGTCTGGGGCAGCTTGACCTTCGCACCACCGGGTTTCGCCGGGTTCGACGGCGGCGGGACCACCGGCCCGATGTTCCCGTCGGGCGCCTCGTCGAGGTCGACGATGACCGGCGCATGGTCGCTGGGCTTGCTGCCCTTGCGCGCCATCCGGTCGATCCAGGCCGCCTCGACCCGACCGGCCGCAGATTCCCCCGCCAGGATCAGATCGATCCGCATGCCCAGGTCCTTGTGGAACATTCCGGCACGGTAGTCCCAGTAACTGAAGACGCGGTCGTTCGGCCAGCGGTCGCGGACGACGTCGCGCAGACCCAACGCCGCGAATTCGGCGAGCGCGGCACGTTCCGGAGGGGTGACGTGCGTGTGCCCGGCGAAGGCGTCGGGATCGAACAGATCCGCGTCGGCGGGCGCGATGTTCATGTCGCCGCAGAGGAGCGTCGTCGACGGGTCGGCGACCGCCTTCGCGAGAGCGGCGAGCCATTCGAGTTTGTACGTGTAGTGATCCGAGTCGGGGCTGCGGCCGTTCGGCACGTAGAGGGAGTGGATGCGCAGGCCGCCGCACACCGCAGAAATCGCGCGGGCCTCGAGCGTCTCCGGCGTCGGATAGCCCGGCATGCCGGCGAAGCCGACGCGCACGTCGTCGAGCCCGACCCGCGAGAGCAGCGCGACACCGTTCCACTGGCCCTGCCCCGCGTGCGCGATCTCGTAGCCGCGGTCGGCGAGATCTGCGCCGAGGACCTCGTGGAAGGCGTCGTCGGAGAGCTTGGTCTCCTGCAGGCAGACGACGTCGGGGCGACGTTCGTCGAGCCATGGGAGGAGGCGCGGAATCCGCTGTTTCACCGAGTTCACGTTCCAGGTCGCGACGCGCATGGGCCCACGGTAGTACGACACACCGACGCCGATCCGAGGCGGCGTCCGGGCTTTCCTTCGTCGGTGATGTGTGTCACGTTGGTCTCATCGACACTCTCCCTTCCCGTCCCGATCGAACGCCGCAGCGTCCCGTCATCGAGCACTCGTGGCGTCGGTCGGCGATGTCGGGAGTGCGGCCGGAGGACAACACTCCCGCACGTACGCACGACATCGGTTCCGCCGACCCCCTGCTCGACGCAGCGCGCCCCGTCCTCGACGACGCGGCGGCTCGTCTCGCCGACACCGACGTGTCCCTGCTGCTCGTCGATCACGAGTGCCGCATGGTGACGCGGGTGGCGTTCGGAACGACCGTCGAACGTCGGCTCGACGCGATCGGCGCGGCGCCCGGCGTCCCGTTCGGGGAGGACATGGTCGGGACCACCGCGCTCGGCACACCCGCGGAGACGCGCGGCGGGGTGATCGTGAACAGCACCGAGCACTACCTCGAACAGTTCCGGACGATCAGCTGCTTCGGGCAGCCGATCATCCATCCCGCGACGCGGCGCCTGGCCGGGATCATCTGCATGTCCGAGATCGCCGATCGCATCAACCCGCTCGCGGTCCCGGTCGTCAACGGCATCGTGGCCGACATCGCCGACCGGTTGCTCGACCGGTCCCGTGCGCACCAGCGCCGCGTGCTCGACGCCTTCCAGCGCGCCGCCCCTCGCCGGGACGTCGCGGTGGCCGCGATCGGCGACGACCTGCAGCTCACCAATGCCCTGGCCGCCGAACTGCTCTCCCCCACCGACATCGGCGCGCTGCGGGCGATCGCCACCGACCCGGCGCTGCGTTCGACGACGCTGCCGTTGACACTCGTCTCGGGCGCCGAGGTCGAGATCGCCGTCGAACCGGTGGCCGGTACCCGCGGAGCCGCGCTGTTCCGCTTCCGCCCCTTCCTCACACCGACACCGACCCGCTCGACCCCGGTCCGGCCGTCGTCGACGACCGTCGCCGTATCCGGTGAGCCGGGCACCGGGCGCACGACGCTGGCCCTCGAACTGGCCGCCGAAGCGCTGGGGACCGACGCGCTCGACACCGAGGCCGCGGCCGTGGTCGTCGACGTCGCGGACGCGCTGATCAACGGCCGGCGGGTGGACGTCGCCGCCGACCTCACCCGAGCTCGATCGTCCGGCGTCCCGCTCGTGATCGACGGCGTGGATCTGCTCGACGACCGGTCGATCGCGCTGCTCACGCACGCCACGGCGTCGACGCCGGCGGCCTCTCCGTTGCTCCTCGTCAGCGGTCCTCGTGCGCAGGCGTCTCCCGCGGTCGCCGCCCTGCTCGGGCGGTGTGCGCGGCGCGTCGATCCCGCGCCTCTACGTCACCGCAGCTCCGAGCTGGCGGCCATCGCGAGCGGCGTCCTCGGTCAGATCGATCCGGAACTCACTCTCTCCGGCCCGGCGACCGATGCCCTGCTCAGCCAGGACTGGCCGGGCAACTTCGCCGAGCTGATCGCGGTCCTGCGGGAGGCTGCGGCAGCGTGCCGGGATCGGATGGCACGCGTGATCGAGGCGACCGACCTGCCGTCTGGCTATCGGACGACGAGCCGGGCGGCGCATCTCTCCGGACGGGAGCAGGCCGAGCGCGCGGCGATCGTCGACGCACTCGACCGTGCCGGCGGCAACAAGGTCCACGCCGCGCGGGACCTCGGGATCAGCCGCACCACGCTGTACGCGCGGATGCGAGCCCTCGGGATCTAGGAGACACCGCGATGTTGCCGCGCCGGACGTCAGTCGACGAGCGGATCGGCCAGCGTGTGCCGCGCGAGAGCGGCGATGAGATCCGTTTGCGTGATGATGCCGACCAGAAGATCCCCGTCGAGCACGGGCACGGCGCCACAGCCACTGCCGGCGAGCATCGGGAGCACCGCGGTCACCGGAGCGTCGGGGGACGCGATCGGCAAGGTCGTGTCCATCACGTCGGCAGCGGTCAGCACGCTGCCGTCACGGCGCAGCAGTCGGCCGAACCTGCGGTCCGACCCACGTCGTGTCGCACCTCCGCGTAGCCGGGAGACGAGATGGATCTGGAAGACGACACCCAGGAACCGGCCTCCGCGCGTCACCACGGGCAGCGAGGTGAACCGGTGGGTGTCGAACATCTGCGCCAGTTCGCTGAGGGTCGAGTCCGGTCCCACCGTCACGAGGTCCCGGGACATGACGTCACCGGTGACGAGAGGGTCGGCGCGATGGCCGGCGACCTGGAGTTCGGCGGCCCCGATGAGCCGCGCGAGGTCGGCGACCCCGAGGTTGAGGGACTGGCTGTAGCGGTTGAGGATGTCGGTCAACTCGTCCTCGTCCAGCCCGATCCGTGCGGTGGCCGACGACTCGTCGTCGAACCGGCGGTACGGATACCGGCGTCCGGTCAGGCGTGCGTACACCGCCGCGAGCGCGACCAGCGCGATCGTCCCGACCGCGACGGGAGCCAGGGCGAACCGGAATCCGAGAGCGTGGACCAGGTCCGGACTGAGCCCGGCGGTCATCGCGACCGCACCACCCGGCGGATGCACCGCCCGGCAGATCACCATGGCCACGACCGCCGCACCGACCGCGAGCGGGACGCGCAGCTGACTCGGCGAGACCAGCAGTGTCACCGCCACGGCGGCGAACGCCGACACGGTGTTGCCGACGACCGCCGACCACGGCTGGGCGAGCGGACTGTTGGGTGCGGCAAACAGCAGGACCGCCGACGCCCCGAACGGCGCGATCAGGAACAGGCCCGCGTTCAGGTCGACGCCGGACGTGGCGAGCACGAGTCCGACGAGCCCGAGACCCAGGGCCGAGCCGACCCCGGCACGCACCGACTCGCGCGTCGGCACGGACGCCCCCGACGGCCCCCACGACTGCAGCGCACCGCTGAAACGATCGGCCATGCGCGCTGCCATCGATTCCCTCTCTGCGTGAACAGGCAGCCATCGCTGCCCCCGGACACGCTAGCGACGCCGCGCAACGCGCCTTTCGCGACCTCCTGTTCACGTCATTCGTTCACGACAAAGCGGACTGTTCAGTTTCTGGACACGGCGACCACCCCGATAGGTGGCAGAAATGAGTCAGGTCACAGCTATGACCCAGATCACCCCTGACCGTCTCATCTCTGCCCGCTCGCCTCTCCCCGCGTCGAGCGCTTCACCAGGAGGTACCCATGACCGCAGTCGCCACCGAGCTGCTCCCGAAGGTCCGTGAATTCATCGGCTCCGACCGCCCGATGCTGATCGGCGGTGACTGGGTGTGGTCGGCGTCGGGCCGCACCTTCGAGACCATCGACCCCGCCACCGCCCGTCCGCTCACCTCGGTCGCCCACGGCGACGCCACCGACATCGACCGCGCGGTCCGCGCCGCCCGCGAGGCCTTCGACTCCGGCCCGTGGACGCGGATGAAGCCGAACGAACGCGAACGGCTGCTGTGGCGCGTCGGCGATCTCCTCACCGAACGGGCGGCCGAGTTCGGTCAGCTCGAAGCACTCGACAACGGCAAGGCCGCGACCATCGCCGCCGCCGTCGACACCGCCTGGGCCGCCGACATCTTCCGCTACAACGCGGGCCTGGCCACCAAGATCACCGGTTCGACGGTCGACGTGTCGATGCCGTTCGTGCCGGGAGGCGAGTTCCACGCCTACACGCTCCGCGAGCCGGTCGGGGTGTGCGGACTGATCGTCCCGTGGAACTTCCCGTTGCTGATGGCCGCCTTCAAGCTGGCACCGGCGCTGGCCGCGGGCAACACCGTCATCCTCAAGCCCGCCGAGCAGACGCCGCTCACCGCGCTCCTGCTCGGCGAGATCTTCGACGAGGCCGGGTTCCCGCCGGGTGTGGTCAACATCGTCACCGGATTCGGCGAGGCGGGTGCCGCGCTCGCAGCGCACGACGACGTCGACAAGATCGCCTTCACCGGTTCCACCGAGGTCGGCAAGAAGATCGTCGAGGCGGCCAAGGGCAACCTCAAGAAGGTCTCGCTCGAATTGGGCGGCAAGAGCCCCAACATCGTCTTCGCCGATGCCGATTTCGAGAAGGCGGTCGCCGGTTCGGTGGCCGCATGGATGTTCAATCACGGCCAGTGCTGCGTCGCCGGCACCCGGCTCTTCGTCGAGCGGCCGATCTTCGACGACTTCACCGCGGCGGTCGCCGAGGCGGCGTCCCAGGCGAAGATCGGCCCGGGTCTCGATCCCGCCACCGAACTCGGTCCGCTGGTGAGTCAGGAACAGTTCGACCGCGTGTCCGGCTATCTCGCGGCCGGTATCGCGGACGGAGCTCGTGCGCTGACCGGCGGAAAGCGTTGGGGCGACGAGGGATTCTTCATCGAGCCGACGGTGTTCGTCGACGTCGAACCGGACTTCTCCATCGTGCGGGAGGAGATCTTCGGGCCGGTGGTCGCCGCGCTGCCGTTCGACGCCGACACCGGGGTCGCGGCCGCCGCGAACGACTCCATCTACGGTCTCGCCGCCGGGATCTGGACCACCGACCTGTCGAAGGCCCATCGGACGGCCCGTCAGATCAAGGCCGGTTCGGTCTGGGTCAACCAGTACAACGGCTTCGACACCGCGATGCCCTTCGGCGGCTACAAGCAGTCGGGCTGGGGCCGCGAACTCGGGTCCTCGGCCATCGACCTCTACACCCAGACGAAGGCCGTGAACATCGCGCTGTGACCGGCCGTCCCGCTTTTCTCCAGAGTTTCCCCCAAGTGCAAAGGAGCACGTCATGACACTCACCACCAAGGCCGCCGTTCTCACCGCCCCCGGAAAGCCTTTCGAGATCGTGGAACTCGATCTAGACGAGCCCCGCGAGGGTGAGGTCCTGATCAAGTACACCGCCGCCGGACTGTGTCATTCCGACCTCCACCTCACCGACGGCGATCTGCCGCCCCGCTACCCGATCGTGGGTGGACACGAGGGTTCCGGGATCATCGAGGCCGTCGGCCCCGGCGTGACCAAGGTGAAGCCGGGCGACCACGTCGTGTGCAGCTTCATCCCCAACTGCGGCACCTGTCGTTACTGCTCGACGGGACGACAGAACCTGTGCGACATGGGCGCGACCATCCTCGAGGGCTCGATGCCCGACGGCACCTTCCGATTCCATTCGGGCAAGGACGATTTCGGTGCGATGTGCATGCTGGGCACCTTCTCCGAACGGGCCACCATCTCCCAGCACTCGGTGGTGAAGGTCGACGACTGGCTGCCGTTGGACAAGGCTGTGCTCGTCGGCTGCGGTGTGCCGTCCGGTTGGGGCACCTCGGTGTACGCCGGTGGTGTGCGGGCCGGTGACACCGTGGTGATCTACGGCATCGGCGGTCTCGGCATCAACGCCGTCCAGGGCGCGGTGTCGGCAGGCGCCAAGTTCATCGTCGTCGTCGACCCGGTCGACATGAAGCGTGACGCCGCACTGAAATTCGGGGCGACGCATGCCTACTCCGATCCGCAGGAGGCCGCTGCCAAGGTCAACGAGCTGACGTGGGGGCAGGGGGCCGATCAGGCCCTCATCCTGGTGGGCACGGTCGACGAGGAGGTCGTGTCCAACGCGACGGCCGTCGTCGGCAAGGGCGGCACCGTGGTCATCACCGGGCTGGCCGATCCGGCCAAGCTCACCGTGCACGTGTCGGGCACCGACCTGACGCTGAACCAGAAGACGATCAAGGGCAGCCTGTTCGGCTCGGCCAACCCGCAGTACGACATCGTCAAACTGTTGCGTCTCTACGATCAGGGTCAGCTCAAGCTCGACGAGCTGGTCACCACGACCTACACCCTCGACCAGGTCAACGAGGGTTACCAGGACCTCCGTGACGGAAAGAACCTGCGCGGGGTCATCATCCACGGCGAATGAGCCGACAACCGGAACACTCGAACAGCTCGCCGGCAGGTCATTCGCCGGCGAGCTGTTCGTCTGCACGAGGAGTTCGGACGGGCCCGGCGATCGCCGCGCGCATGCGCTGCACCGATGCGATGAGTCGTCGGGCCTGCCGGGCCGGCGAGTCGTCGGCGGGCTCGGTTGCCTGAAAGGTGTACTCGACCTCCACGTCCCTGGTCGACTTCGCGATCCTCGACGGCACACCGCCGTGTTCGATCGCCGACACCGTCGCGTCGGCGGCTCCCCGGAGCTCCTCGACGAGGTCCTGCTCGATCCCCGGATCGACCCGGTCGCCGTTCCCGGTGTCCTCCGACCGCGTCAGGCCGGTCGCCGACCACGCGAGTCCTCTTGCCTCACGTGTCGTCTCGTGGAGATGCGGCCGCAGACGGCGCAACGTCGATCGATGGAATCGGCTGAGCGAGAACACTGCCGAGGTCGCGGCGTCGAGCATCGCGGCTTCGGCCCCGTCGAGCACTCGGACGGCGGCCAGGGCCGCGTCGGAGTCGGGCTCCCCCGGCCTGTTCTCGCCTCTGCGAAGGGCAACCGAGGCCATGTTGACCAGGGCGTCGAAATACGCCCGCAGCTTGGTGTCGAGGACGGGTGAGGTCGGCGTACTCAGAATGAGAAAGGCCGCGGCCGCGCCGACGAGGGCACCGCACAGGGTCTCCTCGATGCGCCACTCGAGGACGTGGCGGTCCAGGACACCGAGCAGGTCGTAGCTGTTGGTGAGGACGATCGTGATGAACAGGATCGTCCAGGTGTAGGAGATCGCGCCGAGGTAGAAGGCGAAAAAGACCGCGCAGACCACGATCACGTACTGCACCGCGGGGTGTTCGCCGATGATCAGCACGGCGGCGACACCGATCACCAGCCCGACCACCGTGCCCTGCACCCGTTTGACGGCCTTGGTGAGAATGGCTCCGCGCGTGGCCATCCCGTTGAAGACCATGAAGGCGCTGAGCACCGCCCAGTACCAGCGGCTCGCCGAGATGAGCTCGCCGACGGCGAGGGCCACCGAGCAGGCGACCACGACCTGGAGCGCGAATCGGGTGGTGTCGGGCCTCGGTGTCGTCTTTGCCGGCGTCGACGTCTTGCCGGTGGATGTCGCCTCCGTGGGTGTCGCCGGCGTGGTCGGCTTTTGGCGCCCGACGGCGATCGCGCGCAGATCGGCTGTCGCCCCCACGACGATGCGCAACGTCTCGATGATCTGACCCGTTCCGACGAGCGCCGGGGCGGCGTCGCCCGACGACCTCGGCGCACCACAGACCTGCGACACCGACTGGGCGACGGCGGGATCCGCTCGGTGCTCGACCACCCGGAAGGCTGCCTGCTCACAGGACAGATGAAGCATGGAGACCCGTCGTGACAGGGTCGTGTCATCCACATCCGAGTAGTGCGCCGCATCGTAGTTCTCCTGCCATCCGGCAACCGCACTCGTCGCGGCCGACAACCGGGTCACCGACGCCGCCACCCGCTGCGGCCCCGCCTCCGGTTCGCTCGCGACCCGGAGCAGATCGTCGGCGCAGACCTCCACGCTCCGCAGGAGGCGCACCAGTTCCCCACCCGGCCGGTCCGGGACCAGCACCAGTCGCACGAAGAGTGCGCTCGCCACGGCGATGACGACGAGTCCGCACAGCACCGGCAACGTGTGCAGTTCGGCCTCCATCACGACGGCGAAGAAGAACGCGAAGAACCCGAAGAACCCGAGCGCACTCCCCCGGGGCCCGTAGCGCGTCGTCCAGGCGGCGAGACCGGCGATCGCGACGAAGGCGACCGCCCGCGCGACCGGCCACGGATGCAGCAGGCACGCGAGGAGTGCCGCCGCGAAGCCGGGGACGAGCAGCGCGACGGTCGTGACGATCCGGGCCCGCGCGGTCGTGTCCTTGACCGCACCGACCGTCGCCCACAGCGACAGGAACCCGGCGGACAGTTCGGCCGCGACCGGGACGCTGACCACGGATCGGATCGCGAGGACCACCAGGGCACCGATGGCCATCGCCGACGCACCGCGCGCGGCCTTGCGCAAGCGGGCCGCTCCGGGGTCACGCGTCGTGAGCAGAGCGGTCAGTGCGAAGCGCGGCGCCATGCCCGGAATCATCTCATCGCCGGACGGGTACGCCCGGCGTCACAGCAGCATGTTCGTGCCGCCCCGGTGCGGTCGCACACGCCTACCCGAGCGGGGGTGCTTGAATCACCGTGTGACTGCGACCTGGTGGATCCGTGTACTCCGTATCGCGTTCGCGGCGCTTGGCACCTGGGCCCTCATCTATCAGGTGATGGTCCGCCTCGACGACCCCGACTTCACCCTGTGGAACTTCTTCGGCTACTTCACGGTGCTCAGCAACATCGCGGCCGCGGTCGTGCTGCTCGTCGGCGGATTACTCGCCCCCACCGGGCCGGTGTGGGAGTGGTTCCGCGGAGCCGTGACCACCTGCATGGTGATCACCGGCATCGTCTACGCGCTGCTGCTCAGCGGGGTCGATGTGGACGTCACCTACAGCTGGGTGAACGATGTGCTCCACCGCATCATCCCGCTGGTGATGCTGGTGGACTGGGCCCTGGTGCGCGCCAGGCGACTTCCCGAACGCAGTTGGCTGACCTGGCTGGCCATCCCGCTGGTGTACGGCGTCTACTCACTCATCCGCGGACCCATCGTCGACTGGTACCCGTACCCGTTCCTCGATCCGCGCGAGCAGGGTTATGTCTCGATGACCATCTCGCTGGTGGTCGTGTTCGTCGGCATGTCACTCATGTCCTTCGGCGTCTACTGGGTCGGGACCCGAGGTAGGTCGCGGGACGCGGTCCCGGCCTGATCCCCTCGCCGCCTGAGGTGCGAGGAGCGCAAGCGACGAGCCACGAAGGCCCGGTGAGACGACGTCCCGACGCTTGGAGTCAGGCCGCCCCGTCGACCCCGAGCGACACCGCGAGCTGCTCGCACCAGGTGTCGACGACCTGAGCTCGTCGCGCCGAGTCGTCGGTCAGGGTGTCGGCCAGGCCGAGCCCCCGCGCGAAGTCGAGCGTCGCCTGCACGAGACGATGCCCCTTCTCGTCGGCCGGCGAGACCCCCATCGCCGCCATCGTGCGCTGATGGGCTGCGCGGGCGAACTTCGCCTCCAGCGGCAGGATCAAGGTGCGCAGAGCGGGATCGGAGGCCGCGGCCGCCCACACCTGCAGGGCCGCCTTGAATTCCGTTCCGGTGTAGACGTCGACCACGCGTTGAACGGCTGCCAGCACTCGTGCAGGGGTGATCGGCTCGCCCGGCGCGGCCGACGTCCCGAACCTGCTGTCCGCCGCCGTCGTCAGGTCGTCGAAGACCTGCTCGAGTGCAGCGGTGATGAGCGACTCCCGCGTCGGGAAGTGGTGCTGCGCAGCGCCTCGCGAAACGCCGGCGCGTTCGGCGACCGCGGCGACGGTGGCCGCCGCCCAACCATCCGCCGCGAGTGCGTCGATCGTCGCCCGCAGCAGGCGCTCACGCGTCAGGCGTGAGCGTTCCTGCTGCGGTTCACGACGATTCGACGACACACGCGTGGACACCATCGGTAGTGCCTCAGTACGACTTCGGGAGGCCGAGGCTGGCCTGCGCGACGAAGTTGAGGATCATCTCCCGGCTGACCGGTGCGACGCGGGCGATGCGGACGAGGCTCAGCATCGGCGCGATGCCGTACTCGGTCGTCAGCCCGTTGCCGCCCATCGAGTGCACGGCCTGGTCGACGAGCTTCACCGCGGCCTCGGCGGCGGCGTACTTCGCCATGTTCGCCGGCTCGGCGGCACCCCAGTCGTCGCCGGCGTCGTACATCGTCGCGGCCTTCTGCATCATGAGCTTGGCCATCTCGAGCTCGATCTTGCCCTGCGCCAACGGATGTGCGATGGCCTGGTGTGCGCCGATCGGCGTCTTCCACACCGTGCGCTCCTTGACATACGACACGGCCTTGTCGAGCGCGAACCGTCCCATGCCGACCGCCGACGCCGCGGCCATGATCCGTTCCGGGTTCAACCCGGCGAACAGCTGACTGAGTGCCGCGTCCTCGTCGCCGACGAGCGCGTCGGACGGCAACCGGACGTCGTCGAGGAACAGCTGGAACTGCTTCTCCGGGTTCTGCAGTTCCATGTCGATCATGGTGTAGGAGAAATTCTCCGCGTCGGTCGGCACGATGAACAGCGCCGGCTTGAGCTTGCCGGTCCTGGCGTCCTCGGTACGCGCGACGATCAGGACCGCCTGCGCCTGGTCGACGCCGGAGATGTAGACCTTCTGACCGGACAGCAGCCAGTCCGAACCGTCACGGCGGGCCGTGGTGGTGATGTTGTGCGAGTTCGACCCGGCGTCGGGTTCGGTGATGCCGAACGCCATCGTGATCGAGCCGTCCGCGAGGCCTGGCAGCCACCGCTGCTTCTGCTCGTCGGTGCCGAAACGTGCGATCACGTTGCCGCAGATGGCCGGCGAGACCACCAGCATCAGCAGACCGGTGCCGGAGGCGGCGATCTCCTCCATGACGATCGCGAGCTCGTACATGCCGGCCCCGCCGCCGCCGTACTCCTCGGGGAGGTTGACGCCGATGAAGCCTAGTTTGCCCGCCTCCTGCCACAGTTCGTCGGTTTTGCGTCCGTCGCGGGCGCAATCCCGGAAGTACTGCTGGCCGTACTTCGCGGCCAGACCGGCGACCGCGGAACGCAGCGCGGCGCGCTCCGGGGTTTCGACGAAGGGGTTCTCCAAGGTGGTCATCGCGTCTTTTCCTCTGTGTCGGTTCGGGTTCGGATGGTGCGTCGGCTCAGGCGTGAAAGCCGAGTCGCTTGGCGGCCAGACCGTTGAGAATCTCGGTGGTGCCGCCGCCGATGCCGATGATGCGCATGTCGCGGTACTGGCGCTCGACCTCGGTGCCGGTCATGTAACCGAGTCCACCATGCAGCTGAACGGCCTTGTTGGCCACCCATTCTCCCGCTTCGACCGAGGTGTTCTTGGCGAAGCACACCTCGGCGATGAGATCGTCGTGTGAGCTCACCTTCCGCTCCACCACGGCGCGCGTGTAGACGCGGGCGATGTCGATACGACGCGCCATCTCGGTGAGGGTGTCCTGCACCGACTGCCGCGCGATGATCGGCTTGCCGAAGGTCTCGCGATCACGGGCCCACTGCACGGTGAGGTCGAGGCACCGCTGGGCGCTGGCGTAGGCCTGAACCGCGAGGCCCGAGCGCTCGGTCACGAAAGCCATGGCGATCTGGGCGAATCCGGAGTTCTCCGGTCCGACGAGGTTCTTCACCGGGACGCGTGCGTCGACGAAGGACAGCTCCGCGGTGTCCGAGCAACGCCAGCCCATCTTGTCGAGCTTGCGGGTGACCGTGAATCCGGGGGTGTCCTTGTCGATGACGAGGAGCGAGACCCCACCGGCGCCGGGTCCGCCGGTGCGGACGGCCGCGACGACGAAGTCGGCGCGAACGGCCGAGGTGATGTAGGTCTTCGAGCCGTTGACGACGAAGACGTCGCCGTCGCGCTCGGCCTTGGTGGTCAGGTGGCCGACGTCGCTGCCGCCTCCGGGTTCGGTGATCGCGAGCGAGCCGATCTTCTCACCGGCGAGGGTCGGGCGAACCCAGCGGTCGATCTGCTCCGGATCGCCGGCGGCGATGAGGTGCGGCAGGGCGATGCCGTGGGTGAACAGGCCGGAGAAGATGCCGCCGGCCGCACCGGCGTAGTGCAGTTCCTCGGCGAGGATCGTCGTGTCGATGATGTCGCCGCCGGAACCGCCGACCTCCTCGGGAATTCCGAGACCGAACAGGCCGAGCTTCGCGGCCTCGAGGTGGAGCGAACGCGGGATCTCGCCGTCGCGCTCCCAGTCGTCCTGGAAGGGCAGGACGTGCTTCTCGACGAACTTGCGGACCATCGAACGCAGTTCGAGACGTTCCGGCGTATCCCAGACGTTGGGGCTGGTGATGGGCACCCGAGGCTCCTTTGGTGGCGTGACTGTGTGAGGTGGTGTGAACGAGAAGGAAGTTCTGAGGGGGCGGTTCAGGCCCCGCGCGGCTCGCGGCCGGCTCCCGGAGGACCGGCGAAACACTGTGCGATGCCGGACCATTCGAGCGCGTCGTCGCCGACGAACTTCAGATCGAGATCGGCAACGGCACGCCGCTGGGTCACGAGCTGGCAGAAGTCGAGGGCCGGGCCGCGCACGACGTTCGACGCGTTCTCGGGACCCCAGGTCCACAGCTCGCCAGACGGTGAGGTCAACGCGTAGTGGAACGGTTCGGCCGGCGGGACCTTGCCGTTGACGATGTACGCGAAATCGCGGGTGCGCACACCGATGTGCGCGACGTGGCGGATGCGGTCGCTGGGCAGCACCGTCACCCCGAGGGCGTCGGCGACGTCGAGGCCGTGCGCCCAGGTCTCCATCAGCCGCGCGGTCGCCATGGAGGCCGCCGACATCGGCGGACCGAACCACGGGATCTTCACGCCCTGGGGCACTTCCCGGAGCGCGTCCGCCAGCTTGGCGCGCGCGAGACGCCAGCCGGCGAGGATCTCCTCGACCGGAGCGCCGGCCCCGGCGTCGGCGGCGTCGTCGACGTAGGTCTCGGGGCTGTCCTGCAAGGCCTCGGTCACCAGCTCGGTGAAGCGGTCGGGATCGGTCGCCGCGATGGCGGCGACCTCGTCGGTCCACGCGAGGTGCGCTATCTGGTGGGCGATCGTCCACCCCGGGGCCGGTGTCGGCGTGGCCCACCCCGCGTCGTCGAGGTCGGCAACCAGCGCATCGAGCTGGTCCGACTCGGCTTCGAGGTCTGCGACGACACCGTAAACGGCCGCTGCTCGATCGGTCATGCGCCAAGCCTCACACAGGACCGTAGAAGAATCAAGCGTGCTTGATTGTTTCTTCGGCGGGGCACACAGAACCGCCCCCGGGAACCGCCCTCAGGAGCGAGTCCGACGACGATGTGTGTCGCCGAGTCCGCTACAGAGGGCGCACTTCGGGGGCGGCTTCCGGGGGCGGTTTACGGGCGGGCGTGACGGAGCGTCAGTGGTAGTGGATGTCCAGCGTCGCGCGGCTCAGCAGGACGTCGTCGTACGAGGTCATGGTCGCCTCGAAGGAGGAGATCCGACGCCCGGTCTTGATCGGCGTCACTTCGACGGTGACCTCGCCACCGTCGACCGCGGGCGACCGATAGAAGCCGATCGCCATATCGCCGATCGAGTACTCCTGCCCTGCCCCGGCGTGCAGATGTCCGGCGAAGGAACCCGCCTGGCCGACGATCGTCGCGATGACGCCGCCGTGCATGGTGCCGAACATGTTGCCCATCCAGGGGTCGGTGGTGCTGCGGAACCGGATGCCGGCGTCGCGCTCGGTGGCCCCGTCGAGCACCTCGACCGTGCCGTTGAGCATCTCGGCGAGCGGCCCGGGGTCTCGCTGCTTGGTGGCGATCTCCTCGACCACCGCCCACCCGCTCAGGTCCGCCGGGATCGCCGCCGGAAGCGTCACACCGTGGTCGTCGTTGCAGCGGGGCGTCGCCATCCCGATCTCGGCGGACGGCGTCTGGCCCGTCGGGGCGCGCCCGACGCGGACGTTGCGCGCGGCGCCGACACAACACAATTGCCCTGCACCGGAGCGGATCTCGACGCTCGTCGAACCCCAGCCGTCATCGTGCATCACGACCTCGGCACGCGCAGCGAGCATGTCTCCGATCTGCGCGCGACCGTGCGTCGACAACGACAACCGCGCCTGCAGCGTGGCGGCCGCCGGGTCGTCGTGGACGCGATGGAACGGGATGCCGCCACAGTGATCGAAGAGAACGGCGAGAGCAGGCAACTCGATCAGACCGCGATGGTCGGCGAACTGCGAGCACAGCAACTGAGCGGCACGCACGCCCTTGTCCTCGACGGCGAGGTCGCCGAGATGGAAGGCAGACAGCGGGTCGTGTGGGCCCGGGTTCGATGACTCGGCGTGGTGCAGATCGCTCATACGTCCTCTGTATCAGCAGAATGCCGCCGACCTCACCTTGAGGAGTCCAACGTCACTCCCGTACGCTGTGGATTCGAAGTGTCCAGAGTGACGGGAGATACACATGGGACGCAAGACCATTGCTGGACTCGGAGCCGTTGCGGCATTCGGTGCGATGACGTTGGGCGCTGCGACCGCGCAGGCCGCGCCGGGTGAGCTGGCGCTGAGCGTCGAACAGATCCCGAACACGGGCATCACCGTCGGCTCGAACGGGGTCACCGGAGGCTTCCTCGCCTCGATCCTCGCATCCGCCACCGAACCGGGTGTCACCCAGGTCGCGCTGAACACGACGCCGACCGAAGCCTGCGCGACCAACCTCAAGGACGCACGCGTCGGCATCAGCTGGACCAACAAGTCCACCGGCCAGACCGGCAGCGAGGTCTTCGACGCCTGCAGCGACGCACGCCCGTCGGACGGCGTGGCTCTCGCGACCGGCGCCGGCTCCATCGAGTTCACCACGACGATCATCGGCAAGAACGACCGAACCTTCACCGTCGTGCCCGGAAGCGGCTCTTTCAAGCGCTGACAAACAACCACACCTTTACGGTCGGGGACGCTTCGGCGTCCCCGACCGAGTTGTTCCGGGCGTCTCCGACTGTGTTGCCCGGGCGTCTCCGACTGTGTTGCCCGGGCGTCTCCGACTGTGTTGCCCGGGCGTCTCCGACGCGGTTGCAGTAGACAATATTTCAGATCTGTACACGGACCTGGTGAACACGTTCTAGATTTGGCCGCATGGCCGAGACAGTGACCCAGCTCCTCCAGGCACGAGCCGACGACGACAACCTGGCGATCACCTACGAGGGACGCCGGTGGACGTGGCGCGAGTACATCCGCGACGCGGAGAAGACCGCTGCCGCAATCCTGTCCGTGGCCGACGCCTCTCGCCCGATGCACATCGGCACGCTGCTGGGGAACACCCCGGACATGCTCATCGCGCTCGCGGCCGGAGCTCTCGGCGGCTACGTCACCGCCGGCATCAACAACACCCGACGCGGCGACGGCCTGGCCGCCGACATCCTGCGCGCCGACTGCCAGATCCTGATCACCGATGCCGAGCACCGCCCCCTCCTCGAGGGCCTGGAGCTCCCGGGCGTCACGGTCCTGGACACCTCGACCCCGCAGTGGACCGACCTCGTCGCCGGGGCGGGCGAACTCACACCGCATTCCGTGCCGGGCGCGATGGACACGTTCATGCTGATCTTCACCTCGGGCACCAGCGGCAACCCCAAGCCGGTTCAGTTCGCGCACATGATGATCCCGTTCGCGGGCCCCGTCCTCGCCGACAAGTACGACATCGGTCCCGGCGACGTCTGCTACCTGTCGATGCCGCTGTTCCACAGCGCCGCGCTGATGGGCGGCTACTGCGTCGCACTGTGCGGCGGAGCCGCGATCGCGCCGGCCAAGTTCTCCGCGTCGACCTTCCTCGACGACATCCGCCGCTACAACGCGACGTACATGAACTACGTCGGCAAGCCCCTCGCCTACATCCTCGCCACCGAGGAGAAGCCCGACGACGCCGACAATCCTCTGCGCGTCGCCTTCGGCAACGAGGCCACCGACCGGGACATCGACGAATTCTCGCGGCGTTTCGGCTGCACAGTCTGGGACGGGTTCGGCTCCACCGAACTCGCAATCATCATCACCCGCGAGCCGGGCACCCCGCACGGTTCGATCGGCCGCGGCTTCCCCAACGTCGCGGTCTACAACTCCTCGACGATCACCGAGTGTCCTCCCGCCGAATTCGACCACACCGGAGCACTTCTCAACCCCGACGAGGCAATCGGCGAGCTGGTGAACATCGAAGGCGGCGGGATGTTCATGGGGTACTACAACGACTCCGACGCCACCAACGAGCGTCTGCGTCACGGGATGTACTGGTCCGGCGACCTCGCCTACAAGGACGCCGACGGATGGATCTACCTGGCCGGCCGTACCGGCGACTGGATGCGCGTCGACGGCGAGAACCTCGCCGCCGGACCGATCGAGCGAATCCTCCTGCGGGTGCCCGAGATCAACCGCGTCGCGGTGTATGCGGTGCCCGACGAACACGTCGGTGACGCCGTGATGGCTGCCGTCGTGCTGCAGGACGGTGCCTCACTGAGCCCGGAGTCCTTCGCCGGACAGCTTGCCGCGCAGGCAGACCTGTCACCGAAGGCGTGGCCGAGGTACGTGCGGATCGCCGACGACCTGCCCACGACCGCCACCAACAAGATCCTCAAGCGCACCCTGAAGCAGGAGGGCGCGAGCGCCGGCGATGGCACCCTCTGGGTGCGCGAGGCGCGGTCGCAGGAGTACCGCGCTGCTGTCAGCGCGAGCGCCTGAGTCCATGGATCAGCTCACCGAGCTCGGCTACTACGCACTCTCCCGGCACCCGGTCACCCCGCGCGAACTCGCCGGCGAGGCGCGGCTCGCCGACGAGATCGGACTCGGGACGGCATTCGTCTCGGAGCGGTTCAACGTCAAGGACGCGGCCGCCCTGTGCGGCGCCCTCGCCGGAGCGACCGAGAACCTCGGGATCGCCACGGCGGCAACCAACCACAACACCCGGCATCCCATCATCACCGCGACGATGGGTGCCACCCTGGCCGAGGTGTCCGGCGGCCGTTTCGCTCTCGGGCTCGGACGCGGGATCACCCCGCAGTGGCAGATCCTCGGCGTCCCGCTCGTCACCGGTGCGGCCCTGCGCGACATCACCGGGCTGCTCCGCAAGCTGTGGGCCGGTGAGATGGTCATCGGTCACGACGGGCCCATCGGTTCGTACCCGTTGCTCAGCCTCGGGGTGACCCTGGAGTCCCCGCCGCCGGTGATGCTCGTGACGATGAGTCCCCGGACCCTCGAACTCGCCGGTGAGATCGCCGACGGCGTCGTGCTGCACACGTACTTCAGCGCCGACGCCACCCGGCGGGCCGTCTCCCACGTGCGCGGGGCGGCCGAACGCGCCGGACGCGATCCGGCGTCGATCCGGATCTGGTCGGTCGTGGCGACCGTGTCCGACGAACTGGACCCCGCCGACCGGATGCGCCGCTTGTACGGGCGCCTCGCGACGTACCTGCAGGGTTACCCCGACCAGCTCATGGGTGCCAACCAGTGGGACCCCGCCGATCTCGAACACGTCCGGGCGACAACCGCTTTCACCGGTGCTCGAGGCCCCATCGACGCCACCGCCACCGCCGACGAACTCGCCGAACTGGCCGAAGCCATCCCCGAGGCGTGGGTCGCCGACTCGGCGACCGGCTCGCCGTCGGACTGCGCGAAGACGGTCGCCGAGCAGTTCGCTCTCGGTGTCGACTCGGTGATCCTGCACGGCGCGACGCCAACCGAACTGGCGCCGGTGGTCTCGGCCTACCGCGACATTCGCCCCGACCGCGCGGTCGGACTACCGGTCAACCCCGGAAGGATGCCCTCGTGACGGAGACCCTCGAGATACCCACGAGCGTCGAGCAACTCACGGCGACGTGGCTGACGGACTTCCTCGGCGAGAACGGCCACGACGCGTCGATCACCGCGGTCACCGCCGAGGCTGTCGGGACCGGGCAGATGGCCGGGTCGTATCGGCTGACACTCGAACACTCCGGTCCGACGGATCTGCCCGCCACCATGGTCGCCAAGCTGGCCACCGGCGCTCCCGAGCAGCGGGAGTTCGGGTCCGGGGTGTTCCGCAACGAGGTCCGGTTCTACCGTGATCTGGCCGCGGGCTTCACCGTCCCGATCCCGCGGTGTTACGCCGCCACCATCTCCGACCCGGCCACCGAGTTCGTGCTCCTGCTCGAGGACATGGGCGACGCGGTGCAGGGCGACCAGATCACCGGATGCACGCCGGCACAGGCGGAGTCGGTCGCCGTGGCGGCGGCCGGTCTGCACGCACCCCGCTGGAACGACGCCGCACTGCTCGAGGAGATGCCGCTGCCCGGTGCCGCCGAACGCGAGATGATGGAGACGATCCTCGCCCCGATGGCCGACGTCTACCGCGACCGCTTCTCGCCCGACCTGCAGAGTTCGGCGGCCATCGACTGGCTGGTCCGCGAGGCCGGCGACTGGCTGGTCGCGCCTCTGCGGAACACCGCACTCATCCACGGAGACCTACGTGTGGACAACGTGCTGTTCAGCCCGACCGGCGATGTGACGGTCATCGACTGGCAGACCATCACCACCGGTAACCCGCTGCGCGACATCGCCTTTCTACTCAGCACCAGCCTGACCACCGAGGATCGTCGAAAGCACGAACGCGGCATCGTCGCGTCGTATCACCGTGCGGTGGTCACCGAGGGCGTCACCGACTACACGCTCGACGAGTGCTGGGACGACTACGTCGCCAACCTCATCCAGGCGCCGCTGATCATCGTCTTCGGTTCGGCCGCCGCGCAACCCACCGAACGCGGCACCGCCATGTTCGACGCGATGCTGTCCCGCAGCGCGGCCGCGATCGAGGATCTCGTGCCGGGCGGTCTGGCCGGACGATGAAGCTCGTCGTCGGCGGCAACGGTTTCCTCGGTGCCCGACTGGTCCGTCATCTCGTCGGGAACGAGGACGACGTACGCGTCCTCACGCGTCCGACCAGCGATCTCCGCACGCTGTCCGGCCTGGACTTCGAGCACGTCACCGGCGACCTCTTCGACGCCGACTCGGTGCGCGCGGCGATGGACGGCTGCGACGTGGTGTTCCACTGCGCCGTCGACACCCGTGCCTGGCTGCGGGATCCGGCACCGCTGTACCGAACAAATGTCGACGGCCTGCGGGCGGTGCTGGACGTCGCCGCCGAACAGCCGCTGCGCAAGTTCGTCTTCACCAGTACCGCCGCCACCATCGGGCGGGTGAAGGATCGTCGTGCCACCGAGGACGACGAGTTCAACTGGTCGAAGCACGCACCGGATTACGTGAAGAGCCGGGTGGCCGGGGAGAACCTGCTGTTGAGCTGTTCCCAGGACGGGGCGGTGCCGGGGGTCGCGATGTGCGTCGCCAACACCTACGGCCCGGGCGATTGGCAGCCCACTCCCCATGGCTCTTTCGTCGCCGGTGCGGCACTGGGCAAGCTGCCGTTCACCATCCGCGGTTGCCGGGCCGAGTCGGTGGGCATCGACGACGCGGCTCGCGCACTCGTCCTGGCGGCCGAGCGGGGTGAGGTGGGCGAGCGGTACATCGTCGCCGAGCGATCCATCGACACCGGTGAGGTCGTGGAGATCGCCGCCCGCGCCGCGCGTCGGGAACCTCCGCGTCTCGTGCTCAATCGGGCGGCTCTGTACGCCGCCGGCGCGGCAGGCTCGGCGCGGGCAGCCATCAGCCGGAAGCCCGTCCAGCTGACCGTGCCGTCGGTGCGGCTGATGCACTTCATGTCCGAGATGGACCACGGCAAGGCCGAGCGCGACCTGGGCTGGACGCCGCGCCCGGTGATGGAAGCGATCGCCGAGGGTGCACGGTTCTGGGTGGAGCGCCGGGCCGCCCGCCGGGCCTGACGCACACCCACCCATCTTCGGTAAACGCGCCCTCTCGCAGGGCGGTGAGTTTACGGAAAAGGGGTGGGTTTGGGGATCAGCCCAGCAACTCCGCCAGCTCGCCGAGGCTGTACGGCGAGGTGTCCTTGTGATCGCGGTAGGCGATGAAGCTCGCCTGCTGTGTCTCGAACCGTCCGATGAAACCGCCTGCGGCGCTGAAGATGCTGCCGGTGACGTGCTCGGCGACGTCGCTGGCCAGGAAGACGTACAGCGGTGCCACGTATTCCGGCGGCGCCGGATCGAGGGCGGCCTCCCGGGTCAGGTCATCGAGAATCCCCCGACGATGCAGGCCCTCGATGTGGGCGACATAGTCGTCGCCGGTCGACAGCCGCGACTTGGCGCCGGGCATCACGACGTTGACCCGGACGTGGTGTTCGGCCAGGTCCGCGGCGGCGGCGAGGGCCAGCGCGTTGACGCCGCCCTTCGCCGCGGGATAGCCGCTGCCGCCGAACATCCCGAGCGACGCAGCCGAGCCGGTGAGCACGATCGACCCCGAACCCTGCTCGACGAAGACCCGTCCCGCGGCCTGGAGGAGGTGGAACGCAGACATGAGGTGTGCGTCCACCTGGGCCCGGAACTCGTCGGGGGTGATGGTCAGGACCGTCGACCCGGCGGGTTCGGCGATGCCCGCGCAGTTGATGGCGATGTCGAGTGCGCCGAACTCGCCGAGCGCGGCGTCGACCATCTGCTGGGCGACGGCGTCGTCACCGGCCGAGCCGCGGACGCCGACGGCCTGTCCCCCGCCGCCGCGGATCTCCGCGACGGTCTCCTCGAGCGCATCTCCGTCACGTCCGTTGACGACGACCGAAACTCCCTGGCCTGCCAGCGCATACGCCACCGCGAGGCCGATCCCGCGGGTGGCGCCCGCGATCACGGCGACCCGGCCGCCCAGTCCGGCAGCCCCGGGAGACCAGCCGCCGTCCGGATTCACGCCGAGCTGCCGACCGGCGTGATCGGGATCGAGCGGCCTCGATCGACGAACTCGAAACTCGCGCCGCCGCTGAACCGTGCGATCGCCACCTCGCCGCTCTCCTTCTGCGCCGTGTCCGACGTGACGATCCGGATCTCGAGCGCATCCTCGGTCTCGACGGCACCCTCGACACGCAGGTACGGGCTCACCGCGGTGGCGGCGGCCTGCAGCGGTTCCAGATGATCCGGCGTGAGGATCGACATCCACCCGCCGTCGGTCATGGCATCGGATTCCCTGGGCAGCCGGACGGAGACGGTGTCGCCGTCGGCGGTCGCGGTCAGACCGGTGTACTGCGCCGGCCCGAAGCACGGATGCAGCGCCAGCACCTGCGCCAGGCCTTCGGCGTCTGTCGACAGCTCGAGGGCCGCGCGAATCCGGTCCGCCGCGAGACCGGCGATCCCGATCAGCTGCTTACGGAAGATCTCGACGACCTGATCTTCGCTCTCCGCATACCGCCGCAGGCTGATCAGGAAGCCGAGGGACAGCAGCTGATGTTGCAGCGCAACCTCTTCCGCGATCCGCGCCAGTGCCGACGTCGACCACTCCGCGAACTGCAGATCCTCGACGAGTGGCCCTCGGTAGTCGACCCAGCCGTCGGTCGACGCCGCGTCGATCGCGGACAGCTCGATCTGGCCGGCGCGCGTCCCGAACATCTCCTCGGCATCCGGGGGAAGCGGCAGTTCGTCGCGGTCCGGTTCGATGGTGACCGTCCACTCGCAGTGCGGAGTCCGGTCGACGGGGCGTCGAGGTGGCCGATGCACCGGTCGGATACGCGCCCGGCGGTTGGTCGCGATGGCCGTCGCGTCGAAGGTCGGGTCCTCGATGTCGTGGCACATCGTCGTGACGTACTCGTCGCCGAGCGGTTCGACGTCGAGCAGGGCGCCGCAATGATCGAGGATGAATGATCCGTGGTACTTGTCGTCGACGCGGTACCGGAAGTCCATGAACTGCGGCGGTGCACCGATGTCGAGCTGGAGACATTTGAACATGTCCTCAACGCCGTCACCGTCGACTCCGAGTGCCGTCCGAACGCGATGCGTGTACACCGGGCTCGCGGCCATCCATTCCTCGATGGCGATCCTGCCCATCACATCTCGACCGAAAGCGCTGATGAGGTGGGCCATACCGCTGCGGTCGATCATCTGACCGGACAGCAGGAGTTCGGGGACCAGGACGGCGAGCTGCGCCTGACTCAGACCTTGATAGGTCGGGGCTGTGGAAGTCATGTCAGGTCACCAGAACGCGACCGGCGCCTTACCGAAGTCGTACCACCCCGGCAGGTTGCCCGGCGCCGCCTTCTCCACCCGCTTGAGCATTCCGTCGCTCATCGCGTTGTTCTTCATCATCTCGATGAACAGGGCGGAGACGTTGCCGTAGTCGAAGAAGTCACGCTGCCAGGAGAACTGGAAGTTGCCGCCGTACTTGAACCAGCTGCCCTGGATGCCCTCGAGCGCGTAATGGCTGCCGTCCTCACGGGTGCCCTCGTTGACCTGCTTCCAGAGGCCGATCATGTCGCCGGTCTTCTCGTCGATGACCCATGCCTGATACGGATACTCCCAGCCCTCGAGGCCCTCCATCTCCTGACCGAGCGCGAGCTCGCGGATCTCTTCGCGGCCCACGGCCATGAAGTCCTTCTTGGGGCCGTAGTTCCAGCCGTAGGTGGCGTCCTCGGTGTAGAACTCGGCGAGCGGCTTCCAGTCCCCCGCCTTCTCCGCCTCGATGTTGGCGGCCAGCCACCGTTCCTTCATCTCTTCCAGTTCCGCACGGTCAAAAGACATGTGTTCCACCTTCACTCGTCATCTTCGATGAGACGCAACGCTTGCGTCGGGCAGTACTGCACGGCGGCCTCGACCTCGGCTCGCCGGGATTCGTCGGGGTTGGCGTCGAGGATCTCCACATGGTCCATATGGGCGGCGAAGACCTCGGGGGCCTCGAGCTCGCACATGCCGTGCCCCTGGCACAGATCCAGATCGACCTCGACGCGCATCAGCGATCCTGACGCTTGCGGTAGGCAACGCGGCAGGGCTGCTGCAGCTGAACCACCATCTTCGAGTGGTCGTTCTGGTAACTCTCGGACGGCTGCAACATCTCGAACTCGTAGTTCTGGAACAGCACCGAGAAGATCGCCTTCAGCTGCATGATCGCGAACTGCGCACCGACACAACGGTGTCGGCCGGCGCCGAACGGAATCCAGGTCCAGCGGTTGACCAGATCCTCCTGCCGCGGCTTCTCGTACCGGTCGGGGTCGAAGGCGTCGGCATCCGGGAAGTCCTCGGGCAGACGGTTGGAGACCGCGGGCGACACCGCGATCGACTGACCGGCGGCGATCTCGTAGTCCTCGACATGGAAGTTCTTCTGCACCACGCGCATCAGGATGATCAGCGGCGGGTGCAGTCGCAGCGCCTCCTTCAGCGCGTTCTCGAGCTGCGGCATCTGCCGGGTGTGGGCAAAGGTGTACTCGGGACGTTCGCCGTCGGGGGTGTCGCCGTAGATCTCGTCGAGTTCGTCGTATACGCGCTTCATGTAATCCGGGTTGCGCAGCAACTCGATCAGCGTCCAGGCCGCGGTGCCCGATGTGGTGTGATGGCCGGCGAACATCATCGAGATGAACATGCCGGTGACCGTGTTCGCGTCGAAGCCGACCTGGACGAGCACGTCCATCAGGTCGCGATCTTCTTTGTCCTGAGTCGGGTTCGCGATGCGCTCGTCCATCACGCCCTGGATGAACTCGACGAGCTCGGCGCGTGCCTCGTCGCGCTTGCGGAAGCTCTCGATGTCGGCGTTGTAGTCGACGTAGGCGATCGGGTCGGTGCCCTTCTCCAGGTCGTGGAAGAGGTGGGCGATGTGGGCGCTGAGACGCTCGCGGAACTTGCGTCCGATGAGGCACGCCGACGAGGTGTACAGCGTCAGTTCGGAGAAGAAGTCGAGCAGGTCGATCTCACCCTCGTCGCCCCACTCGGCGATGATGCGCTCCACCTCGTTGGGGATCGTCACCGCGTGCTGCTTCATGTGGGCGCCCTTGAGGGCCGAGTTGTGGATCGCCTTGGAGCGTTCCTCGGGACTCGCGTCGAAGACGACCCCCTCGCCGAACACCGGCGTCATGAACGGGTAGGCGGCCGCCTGGTCGAGGTCCTCCTCGGGGGCGCGGAAGAACTCCTCGTTCGCCGCGGCCCCGGACACCAACACCACCTCGCGGTCGGCGAGTTGGAACAGGCCGACGTCGCCGCATTCCTCCCGGACGCGCCAGAACAGCGAGATCGGGTCGGTGGCGAGCTCGTCGAGATGTCCGTGTTCGCCCTCGCCCCCGGAAACGCGAGGCGGCTTCTTCAGGCCTGATTCGGTGATCGCGGTCATCGATCGGTCCCCTTGTCCTTCGTCGACTGTGTGTCTTGCTGTGTCTTGCCGGAACTCCGGTCGCGGGAGACGGCCCCTTCGGCCTCCACCTCGACCGCGCGCATGTGGGCGCCACGCGGCATGGTGACCATGGCCGCGACGGCGAGCGCGATGTGGCGCGGTTCGAGGAAGTTGCCGTGCCGCGCCAGACCGTGCTTGATCCAGTCGTTGAGCATGTCCTCGGTGGTCTTCGGGTCGAGATTCATGCCCATGCCGGTCAAGGTCTGTCCCGGCCGGACCACACCCGCACGCACGCCGGTGCCCTCGAGTTCGAGCTGGATGGTCGAGACCAGTCCGTCGATACCCGACTTCGCGGCCACATAGGCCGACGACCAGGGCCGCGGATGGAGCACGACATCGGAGCCGATGAATACGAAATCACCTCGCGCACGGTCGATCATGCCGCCGATGACCGCACGGTAGATGCGGTAGGCGCCGGTGAGGTGGATGTTGACCTGATCGGCGAAGTGCTCCGGGCTCGTCTCATAGGAGAGTCCGACCGCGAGGTCACCGGCACCGGCGACAACGATCTCGAGTTCACCCAGCGCGGCCTCCGCCTTCGCGACACAGTCGATGACCGACTGTTCGTCGGTCACGTCGAGCGGCACCGCAACCGCTTCGCCACCCGCGGCGATGATCTTGTCGGCCAACTCCTGCAGCTTCTCGACGCGCCGGGCCGCGAGGGCGACCGGATGGCCTGCGGCGGCGAGGTGTTCGGCGGTTGCCGCTCCGATTCCCGACGACGCTCCTGCGACCAGAACCGGTCGACGTTCGGGATGAGGACGAAAAGCCATCAGCGCACCGTCACTTTCACGGGGAGTTCGGCGAAGCCGCGCACGTTGACCGAGTGCACCCGGACCGCCCTGTCGATGTCGATGTCGACCGAGCGGATCGACCGGATCACCTCGCCGAGACCGATGTTGGCCTCCAGGCGAGCGAGATGGGCGCCGAGGCAGAAGTGCGCGCCGAGGCCGAAGCTCATCAGCGCCTGCCCGTTGTCGCGACCGATGTCGTACTTGTCGGCGTCCGGACCGAAGACCTCTTCATCGCGGTTCGCCGAGCCGACGAGGAGGAGTACGCGGTCGCCGGCCGGGATCACGTAGTCCCCGTACGGTGCGTCCTCGACCACGCGACGCACGACGATCTGCGTCGAGTTGTCGTAGCGCAGCGTCTCCTCGGTCCACTGCGGGACCGCGAGTTCGGGGTCGGCGAACACCTTGGCGAGCTCGTCGGGATTGCGCCAGCCCCAATACAGCGCGTTGGCAAGCAGTTTGGTGGTCGTCTCGTTGCCCGCGACCACCATCAGCACCATGAAGCCGACGATCTCGTCCTCGGTGAGCTTGATCTTCTCCCCGGTCTCGTCGTCGTCGATCTCGGCCTCGATCAGGGCCGAGACCAGATCCTCGCCGGGATTCTTCCGCCGGTCGGCGATGAGTTCCGAGTAGTACTTGTGAAGTTCGATGTACGCGTAGATCGCGGCCTCGGGGATGTCGAGGACGCCGTCCTCGCGATGCAGGAGCAGATCGGACTGGTGACGCAGATGCGTACGGTCGGCCTCGGGAACGCCCAGCAGCTCGGAGACCACATCCATCGGCAGGAGCGCGGCGAAGTCGTGGACGTAGTCGAACTCGCCCATGTCGAGGCACTTGCTCCAGTGCTGGTGCGTCAGCGCGGTGATCCGGCCGGTCAGGTCGTTGACACGGCGCGGCGTGAAGCCCTTCGACACGAGCTTGCGGATCCGCATGTGCTTGGGGTCGTCCATCGCGAGGAAGGACATCGACTTGTGCGCGTCGGGCCCGTACGCCGAGGGGTCCATCGACACGCCCCAGCTGTTCGAGAACCGTTGCACATCACGGAATCCCGCGCGGACGTCGGCGTGGTTGGCCAGGGCCCAGAAGTTCATCTCGGCGTTGTAGTAGACCGGCGACTCCCGGCGGAGCCGCGCATAGGTCGGATACGGATCCTCGTGAAAGTCGTAGGCATACGGGTCGAAGGGGAGCGCCCGCTCCATCCCCGGCACCGATGTCGTTTCGGTCATCACTTCTCCATCAGTAGATGTGCTGCGGCGACAAGACGTTCGGATGTCTGCTCATAGGTCATGTGCCCCATGCCGGCGTAGACGAGGCCGCCGGAGTAGATCATCTCCAGGGTGTCGAGCAGTGGACCCGGATTCTCCGGGTCTTCCTCGAGCGCGGCCGCCAGACGCCGACGGATGAACGCGCCGATGCGAACGCGCAGATGCTCGACGTCGGGATCGGTTCCCAGCAGCGCAACGGTGACCGCGCCGCCGAGCTGCCCCTCTCCGGCGACGACGAGGGCGACCTCGCGGAGCACCTGGGCGACCCGCTCGGCCGGCGTGGCGGCCGGGTCGGGTTCGGAGACGCCCGCGGACAGCCGACGCCAGAAGACCTCGGCCACCAGGTGGCTCTTCGACGAGAAGTACGTGTACGCCGTGGCGGGCGCGACGCCCGCGAGCTTGGCCACCGAACGCACGGTGAGCCCGTCGAACCCCTCAGCGTTCAACACGTCGACCGCCGCGTCGGTGAGTCGCGCGACCGTCTCGGCCTGCTGCTGTGTCAGGCGGCGACGTGTGGATTCCTGGGACACGGGGCTGGACATGTGAGCCACGCTACACTAGGTTTGAACGCGAGTCCAGACACCTGTCCAGATGGAGTTCCAGCTCATGACCCTTCGCCCCGAATCCGCGTCGGACCTGTTGATCGACGGCAAACTCACCCCCGGCAGCGGTGGTGTCTTCGACGTCGTCAACCCGGCGACCGAGGAGGTCATCGGGCAGGCCGCCGAGGCCACCGCCGCCGACATGGACGCCGCGATCGCCGCCGCGCGCACCGCCTTCGACACCACCGACTGGTCGCGGGACCACGCCTTCCGTGCCCGCTGCCTTCGCCAGCTCCGCGACGCCCTGCTCGCCCACACCGACGAGTTCCGGGAGCTGACGATCGCCGAGGTCGGTTGCCCGTCGTTCCTCACCCACGGCCCGCAATTCGAGGGTCCCGTCACCGATCTCGGCTACTTCGCCGATCTCGCCGAGAGTTACGAGTGGTCACGCGATCTCGGCACGGCCAAGCCGATGGGCATCAAGAACCATCGTGAGCTGCGGTCGGAAGCGATCGGCGTCGTCGGGGCGATCACCCCGTGGAACTTCCCGCACCAGATCAACTTCGCCAAGATCGGGCCGGCCATCGCCGCCGGGTGCACCGTCGTCCTCAAACCCGCACCCGACACCCCGTGGTGCGCAGCACTGGTCGGCAAGGTCGTCGCCGAGGAGACCGACTTCCCGCCCGGCGTCCTGAACATCGTCACCTCCACCGACCACCGGCTCGGCGAGCAGCTGTCCACCGATCCCCGCGTCGACCTCGTCTCTTTCACCGGCTCCACCGCGACCGGCAAGAGGGTGATGGCCGCGGCGTCGGAGTCGTTGAAGAAGGTCTTCCTCGAGCTGGGCGGTAAGTCCGCGTTCATCGTGCTCGACGACGCCGACATCGGTTCGGCCTGCGCGATGGCCGCTTTCAACGTCGTCACCCACGCCGGTCAGGGCTGTGCGATCACCACGCGACTCGTGGTCCCGCGCACCAAGCTCGACGAGGCGATCACCGCGACCCGCGACGCATTGGCCGGTCTGCCGGCCGGTGACCCGACGAGTTCGGGCACGATCTGCGGGCCGCTGATCTCCGAGCGCCAGCGTCAACGCGTCGAGTCCTACATCGAGATCGCCAAGCAGGAAGGCGGCACGATCGAGATCGGCGGCGGCCGTCCGGCCGACAAATCCAGGGGCTTCTTCGTCGAACCGACGCTGATCTCCGGACTCGACAACTCGGCACGCGTCGCGCAGGAGGAGATCTTCGGTCCGGTCCTGGTGATCATCGCCCACGACGGCGACGACGACGCGATCCGCATCGCCAACGACTCACCCTACGGACTGTCGGGCATGGTCTACGGCACCGACGAGAATCGGATCAACAAGGTGGTCAACGGTGTTCGCACCGGCACCATGGGCGTCAACGGCGGCATCTGGTATTCCGCCGACGTCCCGTTCGGCGGCTACAAACAGTCCGGCATCGGTCGCGAGATGGGCGTCGCCGGATTCGAGGAATACCTGGAGACCAAGGCCGTCGCGCGGCCCGCCTGACCCTTCGTGGCTCGCAAGCTCGCACCTCAGGGAGCGAGAAACACTCGCAAGCTCGCACCTCAGGGAGCAATACCAATACAGGAAGCAGGACAATGAGTTCCAAGCGTTTCGAGAACAAGACCATCATCGTGACCGGCGCCGCCGGCGGTATCGGTGAGGCCTACGCACGGGCACTGGCCGCCGAGGGCGCCAACGTCGTGGTCGCCGACCTCGCCGACGAGAAGGGCAAGCAGGTCGCCGCCGACATCGGTGGCCTGTACGTCAGCACCGATGTCGCCGACGAGGAGTCGGCGAAAGCTCTCGCCGCGGCGACTGTCGACGCCTACGGTTCGATCGACGGCCTGGTCAACAACGCTGCGATCTACGGCGGGATGAAGCTCGATTTCCTCATCACCGTGCCGTGGGACTACTACAAGAAGTTCATGAGCGTGAACCTCGACGGTGCGCTCAACGTGACCCGCGCGGTCTACCCGCACATGACCAACGGCGGCGGGGCGATCGTCAACCAGTCCTCCACCGCCGCATGGCTGTACAGCGGCTTCTACGGTCTGGCGAAGGTCGGCGTCAACGGCCTGACCCAGCAGCTCGCGACCGAACTCGGCGGCCAGAACATCCGCGTCAACGCGATCGCCCCCGGCCCCATCGACACCGAGGCCACCCGCACCACCACGCCCAAGGAGATGGTCGCCGACATCGTGAACCGTCTGCCGCTCAAGCGGTTCGGCACGCCGGAAGATCTCGTCGGGATGTGCCTGTTCCTGCTGTCCGAGGAGGCCGGCTGGATCACCGGGCAGATCTTCAACGTGGACGGCGGGCAGGTCATCCGGTCATGACAGAGGAGACCCCGATCCGGCTGGGGTACGTCGGCCTCGGCAACATCGGTGGCCCGATGGCCGGCAGCCTGGCCGCCTGGCCGGGCGGCCTCACGGTGTTCGACCTGTCGGAGGAGGCGATCGCCAAGGTCGTCGACAAGGGTGCGAAGGCGGCCGGTTCGCTCGCCGAACTCGCCTCCGCCGCCGACATCATCGGTATCTGCGTCCTGAACGACGAGCAGGTCCGGTCGGTGGTCACCGGTGCCGACGGACTCCTGTCGACGGCCCGCCCGGGCACCATCATCACCGTCCACTCGACCATCGGCCCGGACACCGCGATCGATCTCGCGAAGCAGTGCGCAGAACGCGATGTCATCCTTCTCGACGCCCCGATCTCCGGCGGTGCGATGGGCGCGGCGTCGGGACGGCTGGCGATCATGGTCGGCGGCCCGCGCGACGCCTACGAGAAGCTGAAGGAGCCCTTCCGGCTCACCTCGGACATGCTCGTGCACGCGGGAGCCGAGGTCGGCGCGGGCACCAAGATGAAGCTCGCCCGCAACCTCCTGCACTTCATCTCGTTCACCGCCACCACCGAAGCCGCGCGACTCGCCGAGGCCGCCGGGCTCGACATCACCAAGCTGGGCAGGGTCGTTCGGCACACCGACGCCATCACCGGCGGTGCCGGCGCCATCATGCTGCGCGAGACCACGGCGACACTCGACGCCGACGATCCGTGGTACGGCATCTTCACCGGCGTTCGTACACTGGGCGAGAAGGACCTGTCGTTGGCACTCGCACTCGCCGACGACCTCGGCGTCGATCTGCCCCTCGGCCAGATCGCACTCCGCGAGCTGGCCCCCGGACTCGGTGTCCCCCACCTCGAAGGAGAAACCGCATGACCCGCTCCAACATCTCCGACGAAGCGCCCGACGAGGTGCGCAAACGCGGCCTCAAGCGGATGTCCGAGGTCTACGGCTGGGAGATGAGCGACGGTCCCGGCGATTACTTCGCCCACACCGCCGACCAGGTGTTCGGCAACGTGTGGGCGCGCGAGGGCCTCTCCGACCGGGATCGGCGACTGATACTGCTCGGTGCACTCGCGGCGAGCAACAACATCGACGTCGCCGAGATCCAGGCCGGCGCCGCACTCGGCAACGGCGAACTCACGCCCGAGCAGCTCGAGGAGATCAGCCTCTTCCTCTGCTACTACATCGGCTGGCCCCAGGGAACCAAGATGCACTTCATGTTCGGTGAGGTCATCAAGAAGCACCGGAAGCAGAAGTGAACCAGCAGATCACATTTCGCCCCCTGACCGACGGCAAGGGTTCGTCGCTTTTGAGCGCCTCGCCGGTCCCCGACCTCGTGGCCGCCGGATACACCGACACCGAGTACGCGGCGTCGGGACTGGCCCGGCGGCTCGTCGGCGACGCGGACACGCCACCGGCCGAGTTCACGACGCGCCTCGTCGTCCGACGCCCCGCCGACGCGGCCGCGTTCAACGGCTGCGCCGTCGTGGAGTGGCTGAACGTGAGCAGCGGCAGCGATGCCGCACCGGAGTACTCGTATCTCGCCGCCGAGCTGGTGCGTGCCGGCTATGCCTGGGTGGGAGTGTCGGCGCAGTACGTCGGCGTCGAGGGCGGCACCGGTTCAGTGGGCGTCGCCACCGGTGAACCCCAGAGCCTCGCCGCCAAGGACCCCGATCGCTATGCAGGCCTGCATCATCCCGGTGATGCGTACTGCTACGACATCTTCCGTTCGATCGGCCTCGCGGTCCGCGGTGACCACTCCGGAGAGAGCCCGACCCCGGACCACCCGCTCGCCGGGCTCACCGTCGGCTCGGTGCTCGCGGTCGGCGAATCCCAGTCTGCGATGGCACTGACCACCTACGTCAATGCGGTTGCCGGAGATGGGGATTTCGACGGGTTCCTCATCCACAGTCGCGCTGCTGCAGAGCTTCCCGCGGGCGAGGTCGGTACCGGGATCGACGTGAGCACCGTGTTCAGCGGCGAACCCACCACGATCCGCACCGATCTCGACGCGCCGGTTCTCGTCGTCCAGACCGAGACCGATGTGCTGACCAACTTCCGCTACCACCTCGTGCGCCAACCGGACACCGGTCGTCTGCGGGTGTGGGAGATCGCCGGCACCTCGCATGCCGACCTGCATCAGATCGGTGACTTCGAGGAATTCCTCGGCTGCCCCGACCCGGTGAACCGCGGTCAGCAGCGCTTCGTGCTGCGCGCCGGCCTCCGCCACCTCCGTGCGTGGGCCGGCGGCGGGAATCCGCCACCCGCCGCCGACCCGTTGCGTCTCCGAGGCGTCACGACTCCCGAGCCCGAGTTCGAGGTCGACGACATCGGCAACGTTCTCGGCGGCGTCCGCACCCCCTGCGTCGACGCACCGACCCAGGTGCTGAGCGGTGTTGTCTCCGAACCGATCTCCCGACTCTGTCTGCTGTTCGGGTCGACCCACCCGGTGCCGGAACATCTCCTCGCCGAACGCTACGGCACCCGCGACGAATACGAGAAGCACTACCGCGACGCCGCCGACGCGGCCATCGCCGCAGGATTCGTGCTCGTCGAAGACCGTGACGAACTGATCGCCGACGCGAACCCGGAGTCGGTGCCCGAGTAGCGCGCACCCCGTCACGGAAAACCGACTCAGAACGCCGCGCGCCGGCCTTCCGCCGCCGGGCCGGCGGGGCGGGCGGGTTCGCTGAGGAAACCGTCCGTCGCGTGCCGGATGCCGGTCGAGATGGCGTGCCCGACATGGCTTCCGGGGTACCAGTGGATGCGACCGCCCCAGTGTTGGTGGAGTTGCTGTGCCGCCGACACCCAGGTCACGCGGTCGTTGAGAGCCGCGACGACCATCCGGCGATCGGGCGGCGCGATCGGTTGGACCCGCAGCGGGCTGATGACACTCGCGACCTCCCGCACCGACTCGTCGCGCATCAACGATGCGAGGTGCTCACCCTTGGGTCCGCCGCGGGACATGTGGTGGGCCAGCGTCGCGTGCATGTCCAGCATCGGCACCACCGCGAGAACGGTGGCGACCCGCGGGTCCATCGAGGCGACCAGCGCGGCGATCGGCCCACCCAGAGATGTCCCGGCGATGGCGATCTCGGCGGGGTCGTGCTGCTCGATCCAGCTGATCAACGACCGGATCTCGGCGACGGCGCGGATGGTGATGAGCGTGTTCACGAGGGGGTCGAAACCCGGGTAGGACACCTTCGTCACGCGCCGACCACCGTGTGCGGGCAGCACTGGGAAGGCGACGTCGTAGCCGAGCTTCTTGTGCAGGTGGGCCGCCCGGAAGGCGTACAGATCGTCCGGCCGCCCCTGCGCCGCACCGTGCACCCAGATGAGCCATCGGGTACCGGCCCGGTTCTTGGTCATCACCCGGACCGACGAGATGCCGTCGGCATACGGGTCGAGGGACGCCACCGACGCCGGCAGCGTCGCGTCGACGGAGAAGTCGATGTGCTCGAACGACGTGGTACCGAAGACCTTGCGGTCGCGCGAGAGTATGCGGGGCGGACCCGGATCCCGATGAATCCCAGCGGGTCCGAGGCGTACGAACTCCTCGGCGACGTCGGCGCATCGCGCCACCATGTCCTCGACCGACTCCATCGGCGGGATGTCCCGGATCACGGAGTTGATCGCGATGAACATCTCGTCGATCGCGGTCTCCCCGATCTGCCGCGGTCCGCAGCCGGCAGCCGGGATACCCGTCTCCGGATTTCCCCGTCTCGCGGCCAACGAGCTGCCGATCGCGCGGGGCAGCACGCCCGCGAACAATCCCAGCCGGGCCCGCTCGGTCTCCCAGTCGATCAACTGGCCTCCTGCGCCATGGCGCCGATACCGAGAGCATCGGTCGCCTCGTCGACGGCCTCGACGACCCGGCGGAGGAACCCGGCCGGATCAGGCATGGATTCCGGTGTCGCGATGAGCCCCATGCTGAGCCGTCCGGCGTAACTGTAGGTCGTCAGGTTCACATCCGCGGGCGCAATGGCCAGTGCGAACGAGATCCAGTCGACCACTTCGATGTCACCGATCCAGCGCGTCGTCCGCGGGCCGGGCATGTTGGCGGTGGTGATGTTGTTCATCACCAGCGGCATCACATTGGCGGCCAGCCCGCGGAACAGCGGGCCGAGCCGGCCGGTGTAGGTCGAGAGCTTCTCGGTCAGTTCGAAACCGACTTCTCGACGACAGGCGACAGTGGCCCCGCAGCTCTCGCCCGTCGCGACGATCCGCTCGACGGGATCGGCGAGGTCGGAGCGCAGATACGCCATGGCGGTGGCGATCTCGTTGCCGTGCACCCGATTCGACGCGAGGTCCTTGCAGACCCCGAAGATGGTCACGGAGTTACCGGGTTCCTCACCCCGGGCGAGGAGCTCGTTGCGGATCGCTCCGGCGATCACGCCGTGGAGCGCACCGTTCACCGTGGTGCCCGCGGCCAGCGCGATCCGCTGGACGTCTGCGAGTGCGATGTCGGCCGACGCACACACGCGGTCGGCCCCGCTGCGGGCGTTGAAGCTGGTGCGACGCACCGTCAGCGGCTTGGGGATCAGGTCACCGTTGGCCGCCGTGCGTCGCGCCCGCACCGCGCGCCGCCCCGCCGAGACCACGGACGGGAGTCGACGGACCAGGCGCCGCGACTCCGCGCGTGCCGCCTTCGTGAGGGTCTGCGTGTCCTGGCCGAGGGCCTCGGGGATCGGTGCCGGGTGAACCCGCTCGCCGGGTTCGGCGGTGGCCGCCATGAAGGTGTTGAGCGCAGCCAGCCCGTCGGCCACCGCGTGGTGGACGCGGACCACGATGGCTTGACGGCCTCCCTCGAGACCGTGGACGAGGGTGAGCCCCCAGAGCGGCAGGTCGCGGTCGAGCTGCCGCACGGCGAGTTCGGACAGGACCGCGTCGAGCTCGGCGCGCCCTCCCGGGGCTGCGGCCGCCATCTCGTCGATGTGACGGGTGACGTCGAAGGCGTTGTCCTGCACCCAGAACGGGCGAGCAGAGCATCCGGGTACCCAGCGCACCCGCTGGGTGGCGCGCGGGAACATCCCGAGATAGCGCGGGATCACGTCGCCGATCTCGTCGAGGGTGAGCGGACGGTCACGCCGGCTCGTGTCGAGCACCGCGACCTTCAGCGTGTGCATCGGATTCGACGGGGATTCCATGTTGAGCATCAGCGAATCCGGACCGGTCATCCGCTCGGCGTCGTGCGGGACGCCGCCGGCGCCGGCGAACAGCTCGGTGACGCGGGGCGTGTTGCGTGCGTTCATCGTTCAGCTCACCTTTCGTTCCGGGGCAGCGGAGAGCAGATCACGCTTGAGGATCTTGCCGGTGGCGTTGCGGGGCAGCTCGTCGAGGAAGTGGACGTCGCGGGGGACCTTGAACCCGGCCAGCTGTTCCTTGACGTGCTGTCGGATCTGGTCGGCACCGATGAGGGTCTGCGGGGCGCGCACCACGTAGGCGGCCAGGCGCTGTCCGAACTTCTCGTCGTCGACGCCGATCACCGCGACCTCGTGGACCTCTTCGAGCGCGCCGATGACCTGCTCGACCTCGAGCGGGTAGACGTTCTCGCCACCGGACACGATCATCTCGTCGTCGCGGCCCACGACGAACAGCCGGCCGTTCTCGTCGATCCGTCCGACGTCACCCGACACCATGTGCCCGTCGCTGAACGCCTTGGTGTCGGCGGTGGTGTAGCCGTCGAAACCGGAGTTGTTGGCGACCACGATGCGACCGATCTCGCCGGTCGGCAGCTCCCGATCGTCGTCGTCGAGGATGCGGACGCTGGTGCCGGTCAGCGGGCGACCCGCGGTGTCCGGCGCGACGCGCAGGTCCTCCGGGGTGGCGGTGCTGATCAGGCCGGCCTCGGTGGCGTTGTAGCTGTTGTAGACGACGTCGCCGAAGCGGTCGAGGAAGGCGATCAGGGCGTCGGTCCGCATCCGCGAACCGCTGGCCGTCGCGAAGCGAAGACTCGGCATCGGGTGGGCGTCGAGAACGTCGTCGGGCAGGTCCATGATGCGTTCGAGCATCACGGGCACGACGGCGAGCCCGGTCGCCTCGTGGTCGCGGACGAGATCCAGTGTGGCCTCGGGGTCGAAACGCCGACGCATGATCATCGTGCACGTCATGGTTGCCGAGATGGCCACCTGCCCGAATCCCCAGGCGTGGAAGATGGGTGCGGCGATGACCGTGGATTCGCCTGCGCGCCAGGGGATGCGGTCGAGCATCGCGGCCAGTGAGGCGATGTCGGTGCTGCCACCCCGTCGTGCACCCTTCGGGGTGCCGGTGGTGCCCGAGGTCAGCAGCACGATGCGGCCGGCACGTTCGGGTCGCGCGGGGCGTCGACCGAGGTTCGCGTCGATGAGCGAGTCGATCGTGTCAGCGGAGACCGGGCCGGACTCGGTCCAGGCGTGGATGCGGCGGACATTCGGAAGTCGTTCTGCCGCAGGGGCGACGACCGCGTCGAACTCGTCGTCGGCGATCAGGACGTCGGCCCCCTCACGTTCGAGGACGTCGGCGAGCTGCGGTCCGGCGAATCCGGTGTTGAGCAGCACCGCGTCGGCGCCGAGTCGCGATGTCGCGGCGAGGGCCTCGATGAGGCCGCGGTGGTTGCGGCAGAGGATGGCGACGGTGTTCACCGAAGTGCCGGGGAGCTCGCGCAGTCCGACGGCCAGTGCGTCGCAGCGGGCGTCGAGCTCTCCCCACGTCAGCTCACCCGCCTCATCGACGAGGGCGAGCCCCTTCGGGGCGCGAGCTGCGGCGAGACCGATGCCGCTGACCGGGGAGGCGCCGCCGTGGCGCCGCAGGTTGAGACCCATCCGGATGTACCGGTCGAGTCGCAGTGAGCCGAGGAAGCCACTTCGGATGAGGGTGCGAACGAGCCACGTGTAGGTGGTGACGCGATCGCGGAGCTGGTTGATCATCGTCGATCTCCTTTGTTGTGGTCAGCCGAGAACCGGGAACCGGCGCTCGCGGGCGAGCCCGTCGAGGGCGTGCTGCATGCGCTTGCGGATCATCTGGTCCACCTCGCCGTGGTCGGGATTCGTCCCGAACTCGGCGGTGATGTCGATGGGGTCGAGGACCTCGGTGACGAGCTTCGAGGGCAACGGGATGTTGGGCGGGAAATGCGCGGTGAGCCCGAACGGGAAGCCGAAGGCGAATGGCGCACTGTCGATGCGCAGCAGCTTGTCCAGCTTGAGCAGTTTGGCGAGGGCGTCACCGCGGTTGAGGAAGAGCTGGGTCTCCTGGCCGCCGATGGTGACGATGGGGACGATCGGGACGCCCGCCTCGAGGGCCGTGCGGATGTAGCCGGTTCGACCGTGGAAGTCGATGGTCGCGGACTGACTGCTGGGACGCAGCACCTCCCACTCACCACCGGGGAACACGATGGTCGCGGCGCCGGCCTTGAGCGCGGCGACGGCGTTCTTCGGATGGGCAGGCAGGAAGCCGAACTTCCCGAAGACGTCCTTGCCCGCACCGGTGAAGATCAGGTCGTGGGCCAGGGTGTAGAGCGGACGATCGGCACCGAACTCGTCGGCGAAGGCCACGCTGATCACCGGGACGTCGAAGGCCATCAGGCCGCCGGAGTGGTTGGAGACCAGTAGGACGCCGCCGTCGGGGACCCGGTCCATGCCCCGGACCTCGGAGCGGAAGTATCTCTTGGCCACGAGTCTCAGGACGGGCAGGACCCGCTTGACCCATGTCTCGTCGCGGGCGGTGAGGTCGAAGGTGCCGGCACTCATCGTCGTAACTCCTGTGATTGTGTCTTCGGTCGCGGATCACCGCTCCTGTCACCCGCGGGCTGGATGAGCCGGTGGTCGATGTCCACGAAAACGAAAAACTAGAACACGTTCTAGTGTTGAATTAGAACACGTTCTAGTGGGAGTTGCCACTCGGCGTTACCTATGCCACACCTACTGATGGGTAGCCATATGCAGTTCATCCTCGAGGACATCACCGAAGCCGAGGTCGAGCGCCGTCGCGGGGTCTACACACCCCTGACCGGCACCGTCCGCGACCTGGTCGACGCGGTAATCAGGACCGAAGTCGGTGAGGACGCCCTCGCCGTCGCCCAGCGGCGGATCGCCGAGATCGTCGCCGATCTGCGGTCAGAGCAGATGGACGGGCCGTACGGGGTGCGACACACGCGCGAGAACACCGGTATGGCCTGGGGAAACGCGGTCATCGGGGTACGCAACGCCCTCGCGCCGCCGCTGAACGTCGAACATGTCGACGACGGGGTGCGCTGTGAGTTCACCCTGGGCGCGGCCTACGAGGGCCCGCCGGGATGTGTGCACGGCGGTGTCTGCGCGATGCTTCTGGACCACCTCCTCGGCAACGCCGCCAGCTACGAGAGCGCCTGCTACACCGGGACCATCACCATCCGCTACCTCCGTCCGACCCGGCTGGGCGCGCTGACCGCGCGGGCCTGGGTCACCGAGGAGACCGGCCGCAAACGCATCGCGCGCGGCACCATCTCCGACGCGGAGGGCGTGACCTGCGAGGCCGAGGGCGTCTTCATCGTGCCGCGATCGGCGCTCGACGCCCCGCCGGTGCGCTGGTCGGCGGGCTGAGGCGATGCGGGCGGCGGTGACCTCGGCAGACGGCTTCGAGGTAGTCGAACTCCCCGATCCGACGCCCGGCCCCGGCGAACTCGTGCTCCGGGTCGCCGCGAACGGCATCTGCGGCTCCGATCTGTCGACCGCACCGTTCCTGCCCGCCGGCACCGTGATGGGTCACGAGTTCGCGGGTGAGGTCGCAGCGGTCGGCCCCGACGCGGCGCCGGGGTTCCGCGTCGGTGACCAGGTCGCGTCGATGCCTGTCCGAGGCTGCCACCGGTGTCGCGCCTGTCTGACCGGCGACGTCGCGCGGTGCCCGTCCGCGCGCACGCTCGGACTGGGTGTGTTGCCGGGCGCCTTGGCCGAGTACGTCGTCGTCGGTGCCGCCGAGAGCGTGCGCATCGACGGCATCGACCCGGTCGAAGGCGCACTGGTCGAACCCCTCGCGGTCGGCCTGCACGCCGTCACGCGCGCTGCGGTCGAATCCGGCGACCGCGTCCTCGTCCTCGGTGCCGGTCCGGTGGGGACAGCTGTGCTGCACTGGTTGTCGCGCGGGACCGCGGGCGAGGTCATCTGTTCCGACCCCTCCCCCGGTCGTCGCGCCGCGGCACTCGATGCCGGCGCGTCCGAGGTCCACACACCGGAGTCGGTGATCGAGCAGATCCGGGACGGATTCGACGTGGTGATCGAATGCGTCGGCAAACCCGGGATGATCGCCGCGGCTCTCGACGCGGTGAGCACGCACGGACGAATCGTCGTCGCCGGCGTGTGCCTGAGCGACGACCACTTCATGCCCGTCGCCGGTATCGTCAAGGAGGCGTCGATGGACTTCGTCTCCTACTACACGAAGGCCGAGTTCGACACCGCTGCCGGTGAACTGAACCGCGGCGCGGTGGGGTCGTCGACACTGGTCAGCGAGATCGTCGGGCTCGATGCGGTGCATCGTGTGTTCACCGAACTGTCGGCGCCCAACGACCATCGGAAGGTGCTGATCTCCCCCGCCGTCGGCTGACCGGCCGCCGTGCCCCAGGCCCGACGCCGGGCGTACCGTCGTACAGGTGAACAGTGCCGTTCCGGAGTCCCCAGTGCCGTTCAGTTCCCACGAGGCGGATCGCGTGCGCGCGGTCTGGCAGGACCTCGACCTCCCGGGCATCGTCGACGTCCACACGCATTTCATGCCACGTCCGGTGATGGACAAGGTGTGGGCCTACTTCGACTCCGCCGGCCCGCTCGTCGGACGCGAGTGGCCCATCACCTACCGCGCCGACGAAGACGTCCGGGTGTCGACACTGCGCGATTTCGGGATCCGCGCCTACTCGTCGCTCGTCTACCCACACAAGCCCGACATGGCGGAGTGGCTCAATGGCTGGGCCAACGATTTCGCCGCCCACCACGAGGACTGTCTGCACACCGCGACCTTCTACCCGGAGGAATCGGCCACCGCGTACGTATCCCGTGCCATCCAGGCCGGGACACGGGTGTTCAAGTCCCACATCCAGGTCGGCGACTACTCCCCCACGGATTCGCTGCTCGACGGCGTGTGGTCGCAGATCGCCGACACGCAGGTGCCGGTGATCATCCACTGCGGTTCGGGTCCCGCACCCGGAAACCACACCGGACCGGAACCGATTCGCGCTCTGCTGCACCGGTTCCCGTCGCTGCCGCTGATCATCGCGCACATGGGCATGCCCGAGTACGAGCCCTTCCTGGACTTCGCACTCGAATACCCGAACGTCCACCTCGACACCACGATGGCGTTCACCGACTTCGCCGAGGAGAACGCCCCGTTCCCCGCCGATCTGCGGTCACGCCTCGCCGACGCCGGGGACAAGATCCTCTTCGGTAGCGATTTCCCCAACATCCCCTACGGCTACACGCATGCCCTCGAGGTGATCACCGGCCTCGGCATGGACGACGACTGGTTGCGCAATGTGTTCTACCGCAACGGGGCTCGGTTGTTCGCGATCGAGCAGCACTGAACCGCAGACATGCGCTCCCCTGCGCCGATGCCGACCGCGTGTTAGAACACGTAGCGGGGTTTCATTCACTCGTACGATTTGTCCGAGTCTTGTCCCGGCAACCACGTAAAGTGCAACCGATCGGATTCCAGTCAGCGGCTCCGGGCCAGTTTCACCGCAATTGAAGAGGTCGAAGATGACACGCGAACTGGCCCGCACCGGCCTCCCGATCATCTACAACCCGGGAGAGATGCATTCCTCGGCGAGGTCCGAGACCACGCGTGCCCCGAAGGCGTCGGAAACCACCGCCGCGGCGATCGTCTCCGACATCGTCAGTCTCGGCCTACGACGGGGCGACCGACTCCCTGCCGAGAGCGACATGCTCGCCAACTACTCGGTGAGCCGCGAGACGCTGCGTGAGGCGTTGCGCATCCTCGAGGTCCAGGGTCTGATCACGCTCAAGCGCGGTCCGGGTGGAGGCCCGTTCGTGAGCGCGCTCAATGCGTCCTACCTCGCGCGCACCGCGACCCTGTACTTCCACCTCGCCGGCGCGACGTACGACGAGGTCTTCGACACCTGGAAGATCCTCGAGCCGCAGCTGTCGGCCAAGGTCGCCCGGCTGGAGGACCGCAGATTGAAGGAGGCGGCCTTCGCGCGGTTCCTCGATTACGATGTCGAGGAGCATGAGGAGAGCGAGATCTTCAGCGACCTCAACAACTTTCACGCAGTGATCGCCGAACTCAGCGGCAACCGGGTGCTCACCCTGCTGACCCAAGCCATCGACCACATCGTCGTCGAACACGTGCTCGGAACGGGCCGCGACACCATCCCCGAGGACGACGCGATGAGCCACGACCACGCCGACATCGCCAAGGCGATCATCGCAGGCCGGCCGCGCAAGGCCGAGACGCTGATGCACGACCACATCAGCGAGGTCGTCGAACGGTTCCGGGAACGTCACCCGGAACGGTCCGACGAACTCGTCCAGTGGATGTGAGGTCTCAGAGCACCTGAGACAGAAAGGTGCGCAGGCGGTCCGACTTGGCGTCGTCGAAGACCTGCCCGGGTTCACCGGTCTCCACCACGGCGCCGTGGTCCATGAACAGGACGTTGTCACTCACGTTGCGCGCGAAGCCCATCTCGTGGGTGACGACGACCATCGTCATCCCCTCGGAGGCGAGGTCGGCCATGAGCGCGAGCACGCCCTTGACGAGCTCGGGGTCGAGGGCCGACGTCGCCTCGTCGAAGAACATGACCTCCGGCGTCATGGCGAGCGCCCGTGCGATGGCCACGCGCTGCTGCTGACCGCCCGACAGGCGCGCCGGCCGAACGTCGGCCTTCTGGGTCAGCCCGACGATCTCCAGCTGCTTCAGCGCGACCTCGCGGGCCTCGTCCTTGCTGAGCCCCTTGAGTTTCCGGGGGCCGAGCGCAACGTTCTCGACGACCGTCTTGTGCGGGAAGAGGTTGAAGTGCTGGAACACCATGCCGATTCGGCGGCGCAGCTCATCCGGGTTGTCCTCGAGGACGGACCGGCCGTCGAGCAGGATGTCTCCCTGGTCGGGCTCGTGCAGGCGGTTGAGCACCCGCAGCAGCGTCGACTTGCCCGACCCCGACGGTCCGATGACGGTCGTCGTCGTCCCGGCGTCGACCTGGATGTCGACGCCGCGCAGCACATGGTGCTTCGCGAACGACAGGTGTAGGTCGGTGCCGGTCAGCGACACCGCTTTTCGTGTGGTGGTGGTGGCAGGCATGGCCTATCCCTTCTCGACAGCGGTGACGGGCAACGGGTCATCGTGGACATCGGCGGGCCTGCCGGTACGGAGGCGACGGTCGATGTAGTTGACCAGGTGCGTCAGCGGGATCGTCAGGATGAGATACATGATGCCCGCGGCGACCAGCGGCGACAGGTTTCCGGTCTGCGCGTTGAGGTCTCGGCCGACGGCGAACAGTTCGCGCTGGCTGGCGAGCAGTCCGAGGAAGTAGACCAGGGAGCTGTCCTTGATGAGGCTGATGAACTGGTTCATCAGGGCCGGCAACACACGTCGCACACCCTGCGGTACCACCACCAATCGCATCGACTGCCGATAGCTGAAGCCGATCGCCCGGGACGCCTCGAGCTGACCGTCGTCGACGCTCTGGATGCCGGATCGGAAAATCTCGCCGATGTAGGCCGCCGCGAGGAGCGCCAGGGCGACCGCGCCGAGCCAGTACGGGTTGTTACCGGTGATCCCCTTGACCACCGGCCCGACGCCAAGGCCGACGATCAGGATGACGACCACCGCCGGCAGGCCGCGGAAGATGTCGGTGTACACCCGTGCGGGCCAGCGTAACCAGCGGGAACGGGAGATGCCGCAGATCGCCAGGATCATGCCCAGGATGGTGCCGAGCACACCGGACACGACCGAGAGGATCAGCGTGTTCACCAGACCGGTCTTGATCAGTTCCGGGAAGGACTTCTCGTACAGGTCCCAGTTGAAGAAGGTGTCACCGAGCTGCTGGAGCGTGCTCTTCGGCTTGGTGGCCTCGGTCGGGCCGGCCTTCTCGGCGTTCTCCGCGGCGATCGCGGCGATGTCGGAGAGTTCGGGTGCCGGCGCGGCCTTGCTGCCCGGCTTCCAGCCCGCCGGCAGTTCTCGCGGCACCCAGTCCTCGTACAGCTTCGCGTAGGTGCCGTCGGCGATGATGGCGTCGAGTCCGGAGTTCAACGCCTCGACGAGATTGGGCTTGTTCTTGCCGACCGCCCACGCGACGAAGTTGTTGACGCTGAAGGTGTTCTCGACGATCGCGGTGCCGTCACCCTCGCGGACAGCTCCTTCCGCCTGCTGCGACGGCGCGACCCACGCGTCGACCTGACCGCTCTTGAGGTTCGCGTAAGCCGTTGCATAGTCCGGGAACTTGACCGGGTCGAGGCCGAGGGTGTTGATCACGTAGTCGTCCTGCACGGTGCCCTGTACGACGGCGATACGCGTGGAGTCCGACAGGTCGCCGAATCCCTTGATCGAACCGCCCTCGGGCGCGACGAGCGAGAAGTAGCCGAAGTCGTAGCCGTTGGTGAAGTCGACGGTCTTACGACGGTCGTCGGTGGTGGTGATCGACGACGACCCGACGTCGAACCGGTTGTTGGCGACCTGCGAGAGCAGACCCGCGAACTCGGTGCCGTTGAACTCGATCTGCAGACCCAGCTTCGCGGCGACGGCCTTCAGGAGTTCGTTGTCGAAGCCGGTGAAGTCTCCGGCGCTGTTCACGCAGATGCTGGGCCCGGCGTCGGAGAGGGTGCCGACGGAGAGCTTTCCCGGCGCGAGCAACTCGAGCGCATTCAGGTCGAGCTGGTCGATCTGCGTGGTGTTCGGGGTGGTGTATTTGTCCTCCCCGCCCTGTTCCGCCGCGGCCAGATTGACCGGCGCGGCCGACGCGGACGCGAGCCCGGCCGGCGCACAGCTGTCGTCAGGTGCGGCCTGCGCGCGGGGCGCAGGTCCGCCGAGGATGGCCAGCATGCCGACGATGGCGGCGGTCAGCGCGAGTGCGAGGAGGCGAACCACGCGCGGAGCGGCTCGATGAGCGCGGTGAGATCGGTGGTTGGACACCACTCGGACCCTAGCCCGACCCCGCGGTCACGTCCCAAATTTTTGCTCACCGGTGGGCCTAACCCCGGTGAGCTGGGGTTATTTTGAATCGCCAGGTTTGGCGGCGGCACGGATCAGCGATATGTATCGCTCAGCGAAACCTATTGCTGACTGACCCGCTACGGGTTCGGGCGTCTCAGACTCCAGCGCCCGACCAGCCCGGGAACGACGGGCCTGGAGATGTCAGGTCGCCCATGTCACCGCAAATACTCGGGTCGGGCATCGGTTCCCTCCCCCACTCGTCGGGACCCGACGGCGGCGCCCACGAATCCGTGTACTCCGAGACCCACCAATCTCCGAATACGCCATACCCGGGAAACAGCTTGGGACCGGGCCGGCTTTCAGGCGGCGACTCGCCCTCGCGATGAAACGTCAAGCGCTCGACCGCCACAAACCTGTCGCGGGTGAGGGGGACCCATTCGATGGTCCAGTCGCTATGCGGCTTGGGGTTGGTGGGTCGTGGTCCACTGTAGGGCGAACTCGGCGGGGGTGAGTCCGTGGTGGGCCGAATGGGGTCGGTTGGCGTTGTAGTCGATCCTCCAGTCTTCGATGATGACCCGGGCTTCGCGCAGGGAGTCAAAGCGCCAGGAGTTGAGCAGCTCGTCGCGCAGGCGGCCGTTGAACGATTCGATCCAGGCGTTCTGCCACGGGGAGCCGGGGTCGATGAATAGTGATCCGGTGCCGTTGAATCGGCACCAGTCGTTGACGGCGTGAGCGACGAATTCCGGTCCGTTGTCGAACCGCACGTAGCACGGTGGACCATGTATCAGGGCCAGGCGGTCGAGAACGTCAACCACGCCATCGGCGTTGATGACGCGGTCGACGTGGATCGCCAGGGCTTCGCGGGTGAACTCGTCGATCACGTTGAGCATTTTGATGGTTCGGCCGTCGGCGGTGGTGTCGAATTGGAAGTCCATCGCCCAGATCACGTTCGGCCGGATTGGGCACATCGCCCCAACCGCGGTCCCGATTCCGGTGAGCCGTTTCTTCCTGCGGCGCTGGGGAACTCGCAGCCCCTCCTCGCGCCACAGGCGGCGGATGCGTTTGTTGTTGACCGTGAAGCCCGCTTTGCGCGCGGCGATCGCGGCGCGTCGCCAGCCCCAGCGGGGCCGGTCGGTGGAAAACCCACGTAGCCAGGACCGCAGCTCGGCTTCCTCCGCGGTGATCGGCGCTGGGTGCAGTCGCATCGTGGAGCGGTGGATGCCCACCACAGCACATGCTCGCCGCTCAGATACCCCGAACCGCTCACGCAGCATCGTCACGGCGCTGCGCTTGCGGTTCGGGGTCAGAAGTTTCCCGACGAAACCTCCTTGAGCATGTCGATATCGAGGGCCTGGTTGGCGACCAACTTCTTGAGCCGAGCGTTCTCAGCTTCGAGTTCTTTGAGGCGTTTGACGTCATTGGCCTTCATGCCCCCGTACTGGGCCACCCAGCGATGCCAGGTCGACTCTGTGACCTCCAGATGCCGGCACACCTCAGCCAACTCCTGCCCGGTCCCGAGGAGCTTGCTGCCCTCGGCCAGCTTGCGGATGATCTGATCCGGCGTATGCCGCCGGCGCTTGCTACCTGCCATGTCGTCATCGATTCTTCCTGCCCAAACACTCGGGCAACAGAGTCGCACAACAACTGGACCACTACGAAGGGCCCACCTCACGGGCATCAGGGACATCCTGCGAATCGAAGTAGGGCGGAAAGGCCGCTTCATCGGTACTCACCTGCCCGGTTGTGCACACAAGCGCGACAGCAGAGTTGTCGCCGACGTCACGGATATTGGCAATCTTATAGATCTCATCCACCGTCTGGTAGTCGTTGCTGCCCAGAGGCGGCATCCAATCCTTCCGGCTGGGAATCGCATCTTTGATGCCTGGAAACTCACCCTCAACATCCCAATCGAAGAGCAGAAGGGTTTCTCCTTCGATGACCCCTCGAATGAACGTCCCAGTCGGTGATGACAGGTCAACAGCCCCGTCCTCACGCCAGCGCATTCTCCACTGCAGACGGTCTGCTGCCCGGGCTTCCGAGGGGGACATAGATCGGACCGAACTGGACGCGGTATTGCCCGAAGATCCCGGGGGTGGAGATATACCGATGTCACTGCAGGAAGTCACAAGCCCAAGGCACAGAAATGCAACTGCGACAACGTCAGCGCGGCGCACGGTCCACTACCTCCATGGACTGGTCGGAATCGTTAATGGTCGGATCTTCGAGTGATTCACCGAAGTGGTCGTTGTATTCGAAACGAATACTCTCCGCGCCGATTTCCTTCGAGAATCTCGTGAATTCTCGGCCGTTGGCCTGAACCACTTCCAGGTCAAGAGACCCGTCTGGCTTCACGAATGTTATCTGAGCACCGTCGCGCGCAGTCCACACCTTACCCCAGAGGTCGGGTCGATCCTCGAGATAGCCGGACGTCACATGAACAACCCGATCATGCCCGGCCGTCATCTTGTCGAGGCCGGTCCCTAGATTCTCAAGCTCTGTCTTCCATGCAGATTCGTTGTCCTGCGGATCAGCGGTCGGCAACGCAACCTCATCCATCTTCACGAGTGGCACGGCCATGCCGGCGACCTCGGAGAGCCCAGGGATCTTCAACCCACCAGCGGCCAAAAGCCCTCCGGCCGAGTCGATCAAGAAGGACTTCGCGTTGTACTCCCGCAATCTCTCCCAGTGGTCGTTGTCGGCGAGGGTTGAGAGCGCGTTGGTCAAGCCGTCGTCCATTGACCTGTGTATTTTGGCAGCGGCAGTGGCGAGCTCCGAGTTTTCCGGGTCGCTGCCGTACTCGTGCGCGAGGAAATTCTCCCATTGCACGGCTGCGCTCAACGCAACTCGACCCGCACCGGGATCCGTGGAGAGCACCCCGATGAGTTTTGAGAACTCCACCGTGTCTTCGAGCGGACCGGCTGTGTGGTTGACCAAGACCCCATCCGGAGCACCGGCGAAGTTACCGAAATACGGCGCGAGGTTCTTGGCAAGTACCTGCGACAGCAGAGCATTCCGGTCACCGAAGGTTTCGTACTTGTTATTTCCTGTTGAGTCTCGTTCGACGACCAGCGAATCGAGTTCGTTCTCGTGATCGATCAGAATGCGCGCCAATGCATCGGCGGCCCTACCACCGAGCTGCCCCTCGTAGCCCTCGGATGGTGCCGCCGCCCCGATCCAATCGAAAAGATCTCTACCGCCAGACAAATCGCCTTCGGCACCGAGTTTCACACCGTCGACAGACCACCGTTCAGAAAGAATGTTCAGCACGTGCGCATCGGCGTCGTATCTATGCCCCTCGGCAACCGTCACGCCCATCCGTTCCCCGGTCAGGAAATCGGTGACAGCTTGCCGGTCGTGACTCGAGTTGGTGAGCATCGAGCTCGCGAGCTTTCGCACGTCCTCGACGCGCTGATTTTCGTCGTACAGACCAAAGAGCTTATCTTCGTCGTCCGGAAGAGCTCCAGCGATTTCAGATGCCTGCTTGAGCATTCCTCGATCGACGTCAGTGCCCAACTGCAGACCACGGTCGGTACGGTCACTCAAGATCGTGTTCAGAGCCTTGAAGTCATCGAGACGCGGAACCCCTGCGAAGGAGTACGGGTATCCCGTCGACATACCTGCGGTCGTCCGCTTGATCGGATTCTCGCGAAGCAGTGACACAACCGAGTCAGGCAAGCGGTCAAGGCCGCCGGTTGAGCCCGCTTTCGTGTGTACGTTGGGAGACGACATGATGCGGAAGGCGTCTCCGAGCAGGCCTGGCGCAGCGTTATGAACCTTGAGAAGCTCGTCCATGTTCGCTGTCTTGAGCTCGGTCATGATGCTGCTGAGGTAGTTGTACTGCCCCTGGGGGATCTCCGTGGCCTGCCCATCTCGGAGCGCTGCGAGCTGCTCGGGACTCAAGGATGTGCTTGCCTCAGTCGCTCTCGGGCCGCCGGCGACAATTTGCCATCCTTGAGCGCCTTCAGGTCTAGCTCGGACTGACGAACACTGAGTCCCGCTGTGACGGGCGCGAGCGTTCTGATGAGTTCCTCTGCTTCACTGATCGCGCGCTTCGTGTCGACGTCAGCAGTGTGCAACTCCTGCGCAAGCCTCTGGAGTCGGATGGTCTCGTTGGTTGCTTCTTCGCCGCGGATGCGACGAGCTTCGGCTATCTCAGACAGTGCCGTGGAGTCACCCTCGTTGCGCTTCTCTTCGGGTGCGTAGTCTCTCAGGTCACGGACGGTCCAATCCTCAGAGACGGAGAACTGGTCGTTCTCGAGATTGGTAGCTGACGTATTGAGGTTCTCGACCATCGGGGCCATTCGACTGCCCCCCGACTTGAACGCTTCGCCGAGTTCCTCGACAGCGTCCGCGACACGGGTCATCTGCGTTTTCTCCCAGTCGGCGAGGGTCACCGCCCCGTCACGAGCGGCCCCCTTCCAATCGAGGCCAGTTACCTTCGCATGGAGTTCCCCGGCTTTTCTCTCGATTGCGGTCGACACCGGTACCAAGGCGGACGCCGCATGAGCGAGAACCTCGGGGTGCGCATCGCGAAAACACTGCGTGTCTTTGCCGCCATCACTCAGGACGCTGGTTGAGATTGCCAAGCGACTCTAGTAGTCGAGCGGCAACGTAGTCGACATTGACCATCACGCTCGAGGCGGACTTCAGCGCATCGCCAAACTGTTCGTGTCGGCCTGCAATCGTCGTCAGCGCCTGCTTCACTGACGCATCGACGCTGCCAGTGGCTGATGCAGTCTCAAAGCCAACCAGTGAATTTCGGATCGCTCCGAAAGTCGGCGATTCAATCCCCCGAATCGACGTACCGTACGAATGCAAGTGCGTCGCCGCGTCAGCGAGACTGCCCGGGTTCACCTCTACAGGCTTCGGTGTCACTCTTCCCCCACCCAATCTGATGACCACCATGCGCGCAGCCACGATCAGCATCTAACGTCCTCGCGATCCTAACCGCTCACGGATGGGGATGCTGTCAGGTACTCCACAGGTAGAGCAGAACGCAGTCAGCAATAGGTATCGCTGAGCGATACCTATTGCTGAACCGGGTGCTTATCCCCGCGCGGCGATCCGCGCTTGTACCTCGGGGCGTCGAAGCGGGGGAACCGTCTTCGGCGGTTGACGACGCTCGGGCAGGGCGTCGAGCAGGGTGCGGGTCGCTGCGGTGACGGCGACGACCGCGGCCTCGAAGGCCTCGGCGTTGGCCGGCGACGGGTGCCGAACACCGCTCACCTTGCGGACGTATTGCCGCGCGGCTGCCTCGACCTCGTCGGCCGTGGCGGGCGGTTCCAGTCCGCGGAGTTCGGTGATGTTGCGGCACATGGCGGTTCCCTTCGCAGGTGGCTGTCTCCTGCGGTCGTCGCCGGCCGAGCCGATGTCCTCAGTCGCCGATCTTCACGACCGCCTTACCCAGAATCCGCCCCTCGGCGAGATCGGTCAACGCCTCGGGCAGCTGATCCAGCGAGTAGGTGACGTTGACCTGCGGGGTCATGCCGTCGGCGATCATCTGGCTCAGCTCCTCGTGCAGCTTCGCGGGGAGATTCAGCTCGGGATGGGTGCGCACGTACTCGCCCCAGGCCGCGCCGACGACCGCGATGTTGCGGAAGAGAACGCGGTTGAGCTTGACCGTCGGGATCCCGCCCGCCGCGAAGCCGACGACCACGTAGCGACCGTCCGGCGCGACCTGGCGCAGCGCCTCGTCGAAGACCTCACCTCCGGACGGATCGATCATGACGTCGACACCCTTGGGCGCGACCTCCCGGAGCATGTCGCCCCAGCCCTCCTCGAGCTGCACGATCTCGTCGGCGCCGGCGCTGCGAAGCAGTTCCTCGGCACCCTTGCGGTGGACGATGGCCACGACCTTCGCACCCATGGCCTTGGCGACCATGATCGACGCGGTGCCGACACCGCCGGCGGCACCCAGCACACCGACGACCTCACCCGGCTGGGTGTGTGCGCGGGTCTTCAGCGCGAACAGCGCGGTCTGATAATTGATGCCCATCGCAGAGCCCTGCTCGAAGCTGAGCCCCTCGGGCAGCGGCAGCAGCTGTTCCGGCGCGGCCGCCACCTGCTCGGCGAAACCGCCGACGATCGAGGCGACGAGGACTTTGTCCCCCACCTTCACCGACGATCCCTCGGGTGCCGACCGCACCACGCCCGCGACCTCGGTACCCGGGGTGAACGGGGTCGGCACGCGGAGCTGGTACTTGCCCTGGCTCATCAGGAGGTCCGGGAAACACACTCCACAGGACTTGACGTCGACGACGACCTGGCCGTCGGCGGGAGTGGGGTCGGGGACCTCGGTCAATTCGAGTCCGGAAGGGCCTGTCTCTGCACTGAGTACCTGAGCTTTCATAACGGTCACCCTACGCGGCGCCCCTCACACACCCGATAGGATCTGTGCCATGTCACAGTCCACGGCACCGTCGCCGAACGCACCGTCCCCCGAACGCCGCAAAGTCGCCGACGAGGCGCCCGGCTTCATGCCGCTCGACGAGGCCCAGACGCTGTTCGAGATCGCCGGAGAGTATCTGTCCCAACCAGATTCGACGAAGGTCGGCGTGGAGATCGGCACCTACTGCGGAAAGTCCACGGTGTTCCTGGGTTCCGCCGCCGAGGCGAACGACGCCGTCCTCGTCACCGTCGACCACCACCGCGGCTCCGAGGAGCACCAACCCGGCTGGGAGTACCACGACGAATCGCTGGTCGACCCACACACCGGCACGCTCGACACCTCGGCACGTTTCCGCCGCACCATGTTCGACGCCGGACTCGAGAAGACCGTCGTCGGACTCCTCGCACCGTCGAAAGTCGCCGCCCGCATCTGGGGCAAGCCTGCCGACTTCGTGTTCATCGACGGCGGCCACAGCATGGAAGCCGCCCAGAACGACCTCGACGGCTGGGCTCCGTGGGTGCGCATCGGCGGCGCCCTGCTGATCCACGACGTCTTCCCCGACCCCGCCGACGGCGGACGTCCGCCCTACGAGATCTATTGCCAGGCTTTGGAAACCGGCCAGTTCACCGAGGTCCGGGCGGAAGGATCGCTGCGCGTGCTCCGACGCGACTCGGGTGAGGTCGGAGCGCCGCTGCAGGCCTGACCCTGCACCGAAAGGCGTTGGCGCCCTATGCCTGCTCCAACATCGCGCGCGCTTTCCCGAGGACGTCGGGATACCGCTTGAGGTGTGCGCCGCCGTTCACGTCGAACGCTGCTCCGGTGATCCATCGCGCCTTGTCGGAGGCGAGAAAGACGATGGTGTCGGCGATCTCGGCGGGTTCGCCGCTGCGTCCGAGCGGTGTGTTCTCGATGTACTCCTCGGTGAGACCCGGCACGAATCCGATGCCCTCGGTCAGCGGCGTCGACACCAGACCCGGCGATACGGCGTTGACCCGTATCCCCCGTTCCGCCAACTCCAGGGCCGCGACCTCGACGAGCATCAGCACACCCGCCTTCGACGCGCAGTACGAACCCATCCCGGCACCCGGCTGCCGACCGTTGAGCGACGCGATGCAGGTGATCGAACCGCCGTCGGCGATCCGTCGGCCGGCGTGTTTGATCACCAGGAACGTGCCCGTGAGGCAGACGTCGACGGTGTGACGCCAAGCACTCAACTCGAGTTCGGTCAGGGCTCCCGGATCAGACAGTCCGGCGCAGTTCACCACCGTGTCGAACTCTCCGACCGCGTCGAACGCCGCGACCACCGAATCCTCGTCGGTGACGTCGAGCCGCAGTGCGCGGACGGTGCCGAGACGCTCGGCCGCAACCTTTTCGGCACGCTCGGCGTCGACATCGGCGACGACGACCTCCACTCCGCCGGCCGTCAGCGCATCGACCGTCGCGAGCCCGATTCCCGACGCTCCCCCGATGACGATCGCGCGCTTCACCGGGCGGTCACCGTCTCGACCGCGAGCTTGCGGGTGAGGAACGCGATCGCGTGGCCCACACACGGTTCGAACCAGTCGTTGCCCGCGAAGACGTCGAAGTGATCACACGGGTAGTGCCGGACCTCGGCGCGTGCCTTGAACGCCGCCTTCGCCGCGGCGTGAGGAGGCGCGGCCGAGTCGTAGTCGGCGATCTGCACGAGCACCGGCGCGTCGAGCTCGTGGACATGCTTGTCGGCACGGAAACCGCCGATCTCCAGACCCACCGACGCATCGACCTCGTTGCGCCAGGACGGTCCGGCGATCGCCAGGTAGCTCTCGAGGAACCCCGGCGCTGTCAGTGCCGCATCACGGTCCCCCGGCTTGCCGACGACGCGCATCATCTTCGGGCCGCGCCCCAGCTTCGCCGACAGCGCACTCGCCACCGCGGTCGCGGTGGATCGGGCGATCGCCGCACCCCCGACCTGGTCGTAGGCGACGCGACCGGCCGCGAGCCCGTTGACGAGGGGGATCACCGAGATCACCGCGGCGATGTCGGTTCGGCCACCGGAGACAGTCAGGACGTGACCGCCCGACTGCGAAACTCCCCAGAGGATCACCCGATTCGGGTCGACGCCGGGCTGCTTCTTCGCAGCAACGATCGCCGCGCGATAGTCGTCGGCTTGGCGTTCCAGCGAGATCTGCTGTCTCGGTTGACCTTCGGACAACCCGAAACCGCGGTAGTCGAACGCGAAGACCGCGAGTCCAGCTTCCGCGAAACGCCGGGCGAACGGTTCGAGACCCGAGTCCTTGGTGCCCGCGAAACCATGCGCCATCACGACGACGGGCCGTTTGCCGTCGACCTCGAAGGGCGAAGCCGACGAACCAGCGAAAAACCATGCGTCGCAGTCGGTGCCGGACGACGGGAAGCGGACGGTCTCCGCCCCGGACGGTGTGGTCGTGCCCGCTGCGGTCATGCTGAGGCCCCCGCTTCCGAGACGGTGCCGACGGGCACGGAATCCGCGACACCGGCCCAGGTCATCGGCCCCTGCTCCTGCGCGCGGCGTCGACCGTCGGGAATCTCTTTGGTACGCATGTTGTGTTCGTAGAGGTAGTGGTCGAGTTGCTGCGTGTGTCGCGCGCTCTGGACCATGTGGCCGGTGAAGAACTCTGTGTCCGCCGCGATCGTGTCCCGCATCTGGGCAACCGATGGCGGACGATAGTGGCCCGTCGCGTACGCACCGATCAGGCGCGCCTGGCACTCGACGAACGGGAACAGCGTCGGGACGGCCTGCGCGAACCCGGCGAAGACGAGGTCGTCGATACCGGGGTAGAACATCCGCTTGTAGAGGTCGATCCGGTTGTCCGGGGCGGAGATGAAGTCGGGGTCGAAGAACGGGAAGGTGATGTTGTATCCCGTTGCATAGATGATGATGTCGAAGTCGTCGGAGGTACCGTCGTCGAAGTGGACCGTCGATCCGTCGAGCCGGCTGACGTTCGGCTTGGCGATGACGTCGCCGGAGCCCAGGCGTAGCGGCAGCTCCACTGACTGCGTCGGATGCGCCTCGAAGAACTTGTGATTCGGAGTCGGGAGACCGTAGTCCTCCGGACGGCCGGCTGTCACCGGTTGCATGATCTGCACGAACTTGCGCTGCCACGCCATCGGGATGTGCGGCGAGGTCTTGTAGTACTTGTCGGCGGGCTTGCCGCCGAAATACTTCGGCACGATCCACGCACCGGAGCGGGTGGACAGGGTCAGCTTGTTGTCGAGCGCCTTCGACGACAACTCCACCGCGATGTCGGCAGCGCTGTTCCCCAGGCCGACGACCAGGATGCGCTTGCCCATGAAGTCATGCGGCGTCCGCGGATCGATGTAGTGGTGCGCATGCATCTCGATGCCGTCGAACTCACCCGGGAAGTTCGGGAACCGCGGGTCCCAGTGGTGTCCGTTGGCGACGACGAGGAGATCGAAGCGGCGTCGTTCACCTCGTTGGGTCTCCAGCTCCCAGCCTCCACCGTCGAGTCGACGGGCGTGCTCGACGCCGTTGGTGAACTCGATCGACGAGGTGAGGTCGAAGGCCTCCGCGTAGGAGTCGAGGTACGCCTTGATCTGCGTGTGGTGCGGGAAGTCCGGGTAATCATCCGGCATCGGGAAGTCCCGGAAGGACAACTGATGCTTGGAGGTGTCGATGTGCAGCGACCGGTACGCGCTGCTGTGGCCGTTCGGGTTGCCGAATGCCCAGTTGCCGCCGATGCGGTCGGAGCTCTCGAAGCAGGTGTACGGGACGCCGTAGTCGGTGAGCATCTTGCCCGCGGTCAGGCCGCTGATCCCGGCGCCGATGATCGCGGTGGTTGGTAAAGGCACGCTGCCCCCTCTGGACAAACTTCGGTGATGATCGAACATCGCGGTGTAGACACAATCTGGTTTGTGTCTACACCATGACCTGAACCGTGTACACAGATTCCACGAACTGTCTACGGGCTTGTTAGTCTTCGCCGGAGCGCTGACGACAGAGCAGACCCAGGCGACGAGCGACGCAGGAGACCCCGTGACCGAGACGACCAACCCGTCGGTTCACGACCGGTTGCTCGACGCCACCGAGAAGTTGCTGGCCGAAAAAGGCATTCGGGCGACGACGATGCAGCAGGTCGCCGAGTCCGCCGGGGTCTCCCGGGCGTGGCTGTACCGGCACTACCCCGACAAACCGTCGATGATCGGCGCGACCATCGTGCGGCTGACGGAATCGTTCTGGCGCGACGCACGAGCGACGCTCGACGACATCGGCGATCTGGCCGGCCAGCTGACCGCCGGCGTACGGATCGGGCGCGGCGCCTACGACGACCCCGGAACCCTCCTCATGCGATTGCGCACCGAGGAACCGACGGAGTTCGCCGAATGCGCGGGCGTCGGCGTCGTGAAACTGGTACCCGACCTCGCCGGCTTCTGGTTCCCGTACATCGAGGCCGCCGCCCGACGCGGGGAGATCCACGCCGGACACGACCTGCACGAGGTCGCCGAATGGGTTGCGCGCGTGCTGATCAGCCTCGGCACATCGCCGGGCGAGACGATCGACATCGACGACGCCGAGCAGGTCCGGCGCCATCTCGACCGGTTCGTGATACCCGGTCTGCGTACCGACCCGCTCGCCTGACCCGGCGCTAGACGGCTGCCGGCGCGAGGTCGAGTTTTCCGGCCAGCTTCGCCAGGTAGCCTGTCGCGCGTTCCACCGAGTCGTCGGGCAAGCCGTAAAGCACTGTGGTCACGCCGATCTCGCGCCACTTCACGAGCTTCTCCGGCACCGGCCTGAAGTCGAGGACGACGATCTCCGGCTCACCCTCGCGACCGGCATCGGACCAGATGCGCTTGAGCAGTGCAACGGAACCCTCGATGTCCTCCTCGCCCGGGGTGGTGATCCAGCCGTCTGCGCTGCGGGCGATCCACTTGAAGTTCTTCTCGTTGCCGGCCGCACCGACCTGAACGGGGATGTGTCCCTGCGTCGACTTGGGCCACGCCCAGCTCGGCCCGAAGTTCACGAATTCGCCGCTGTACTCGGCTTCTTCCTGCGTCCACAGGGCACGCATCGCCTCGAGGTACTCGCGCAGCATGGTTCGACGCCGCTTCGGCGGCACGTTGTGGTCGGCGAGTTCGTCCAGGTTCCAACCGAATCCCACGCCGAGGGTCACCCGGCCCCCGGAGATGTGGTCGAGGGTGGCGATCGTCTTGGCCAGGGTGATCGGGTCCGACTGGACCGGGAGCGCCACGGCAGTCGCCAGACGGATGCGCTCGGTGACCGCAGCGGCGGCGGCGAGCGACGTCCACGGATCGAGGGTGCGCATGTACCGGTCATCGGGAAGGGTCTCGTCACCGGTCTGCGGGTGCGCGGCGTCACGGCGGGTGGGGATGTGGCCGTGCTCGGGCACGTAGTACGACGCGAAGCCGGCGTTCTCGATCAGCGGCGCGAGCACGTGCGGCTTGAGCCCGCGATCGCTGGTGAACTGCACGATTCCGAACTCCATGAGGCCTCCCCGGGCACCGTTGCGGCCGCCCGGAACAGAATCGGACGGTTGACTGGACACCAGTCTAGGTGATGGGCGCCACAGAGACCAGGGGGTGCGATCAGGGCGCGACGGCCAGCCGCTGACGGACATCGCGGAAGATGCCGTTGGCGACACTGGTGCGACTCACGGCATCGGCCGCCAGGACGACGGCAGCAGAGGTCCAGCAGCTCTTCTCCACCGGCCAGCGTTTGCCGTCGGCGAAAACCAGTCCGGTCCAATACGATCCGTCGGGATCGCGCAGATGCTGAATCGAGGCGATGAGCTCGATGGCGTCGGCGGTGTCGCCGAGCGAGTCGAGAGCCAATGCCAGCTCGCAGGTTTCGGCACCGGTGACCCACGGACGGTGGTCGACGCAACGCACACCCTTGCCGGGGACGACGAACTCGTTCCAGCGGCGGGCGATCAGCTTCTGCCCCTCTTCCCCACGCACCGCGCCGCCGAGGATCGGGTAGTACCAGTCCATCGAATGTTCGGACGGAGGTGTGAAGATCTCCCACTCGGCGTCGCGCGCGGTGTCCGTACGGATGGCGTCACCGAGTTTGGTGTGCGCGGCGATCCACGCGGCGTCGGGCTGATCCAGCTCGGCCGCGATCCGGATCGCGCAGTCGATAGCCTGAAAAATGCTGGCGTTGCCGGTGATCAGGGCCTCACCGAACATCGCGCCGGTGCGGTGGTCGCCGCCCCACCGGAACGCGCCGTCGTCCCGCTGGAAGCGCAGGACACAGTCGATGGCCGACCAGACGACCGGCCACATCCGCTGCAGGAAGGCGTCGTCACCGGTGATCAGGTAGTGGTGCCAGACCCCGACCGCGATGTAGGCGCAGAAGTTGGAGTCGGTGCCGGCGTCTTCGACCTTGCCGCACACGGTGCGGATCGGCCACGAGCCGTCGGCTCGCTGTTTACGCCGCGACCATTCGTATGCCGCCTCGGCCTCGGCGTGAAAGCCGGTCACCGACAACGCCATCGCCGATTCGATGTGATCCCACGGATCGGTCTGCCCACCGGGGAACCAGGGCAGTGCGCCGGATTCCTCCTGCATGCCGACGATGGCCGCGCCGGTGGCGCGCATCTGCTCGGCGGTGACCACTCCAGGGACAGCCGGAGCGGCCGTCATGAAGACGCGGCAGTCTCGGGCTTACGGAGATACAGGGCCACGGACTTGCCGATCATCGGGTTGAGCACCTGCTCACCCACACGGGTCAGCCACGGCTTGCTCATCATGTCCCAGACGAGCAGCTGATGATATCCCTTGACCAGCAGGTTGTCGTTGTTCTCCACGCCGACAGCACATTTCAGCCACCAGTACGGAGCGTGAAGGGCGTGTGCGTGATCGATGCCGGTGACCTCGAGGCCCGCCTTGCGCAGCTTGTCGGCCAGTTCCGAGGCCTTGTAGATACGGACGTGTCCGCCCTCGACCTCGTGGTATTCGTCCGAAAGGGCCCAGCAGACCTTCTCCGGCCAGTACCGCGGCACCGTCACGGCGGCCACGCCACCGGGCTTGAGGACGCGGACCATCTCGCTGATCGCACCCTCGTCCGTCGGGATGTGCTCAAGGATCTCGGACATGAGGACCACGTCGAAGCTGTTGTCCGCGTAAGGAAGACGCAGCGCATCTCCGACCTCGGCGCGCGCCTTGGCCGAGGCGGGCACATGCCCTTCGGCCGTCATGGCGTCGAACATCTCCGCGACGTCGGCCATGTCACTCTCCGACATGTCGAAGGCGATGACATCCGCTCCCCGACGGAACATCTCGAAAGAGTGTCGTCCCTGACCCGCCCCGATGTCGATCGCCTTGGTGCCCGGGCCCACGCCCAGACGGTCGAAATCAACTGTCAGCACTCGATGTCCCTTCTGTTGCTCGCCGGTGTCCGGCGAGCACGGTTTCGTAGTGGGCCGCAGTCTTCGCGGCCACCGCCGCCCAGCTGTAGTTCTCCTCGGCGCGGCGGCGTCCTCCCGAGCCCAGACGCGCACGCAGTTCGGCGTCGTCGAACAGTCGTCCGATCGCCTGTGCGAGGCGCCCGGAATCCCGCGGCGGCACCAGCAACGCGGCCTCTTCACTCGTGCCGACGACTTCCGGGATCGCACCGGCGCGAGTGGCCACGAGCGGTGTCCCACAGCTCATCGCCTCGACGGCCGGCAACGAGAAGCCCTCGTACAGCGACGGAACGCAGGCAACCTCGGCCGAGGCCAGGAGCTCCGCGATCTCGGCGTCCTCGAGCCCCGAGACCACCGACACCCGGTCGGCGATCGCGAGATCCTCGATCATCTTGGCAGACGGCCCATTAGGGTCCAACCTGGACACCAGTACCAGTTTGACGTCGTCACGCTCGGCAGCGAGCTTCGCAACCGCCTCCAGAAGGTACGACACACCCTTGAGCGGCGCGTCGGCGCTGGCGACACAGACGATCCGGCCCGGGACGCGGTCGGCACCGGGCGTGAAGATCTCGGTGTCGACGCCGAGCGGGATCGTGGTGATGCGGCCCGACGGGATGTCGAACGCCTTGCGGATGTCGACCTCGCTGCTGCGAGAAACGGTGAGCAGCTCCGGGATCCGGCGCGAGACGCGTCCCTGCATACGCAGGAAGGAGTGCCAGCGCCACGCGGTGATCTTGCGCCAGCTCTTGGCCGCCTTGACCGCGAGGGTGCGGTCACGCGTGATCGGGTGGTGGATCGTCGCGATGAGCGGGAAGCCCGCCTTCTGGATCTCGAGCAGTCCGTACCCGAGGCACTGGTTGTCGTGCACGATGTCGAAGTCGTCGCGCCGTTCCTTCAGCAGCCGGGCGACCCGCAGGCTGAAGGTGAGCGGCTCGCCGAAGCTCGCCGTCCACATCGATCCGACCTCGAGCATGTCGATCCAGTCGCGGTACTCGCTCAGCTTCGGCGTACGGAACGGGTCCGGCTCGTCGTAGAGCCCGAGGCTGGGCACCTTGGTGATCGTGACGCCGGCGTCGATCGCCGACTGGTCGAGCTCCGGATACGGCTGTCCCGAGAAGATCTCGACGCTGTGCCCGAGCAGCGCGAGCTCGCGGGAGAGGTGACGGACGTAGACGCCCTGCCCACCGCAATGAGGTTTGCTGCGGTAGGACAGCAGTGCAACCCGCACGGTTACTGCGCTCCGGCGGCGGCCGCCGCCTCGAACTCGGAGATGCTGACGAACTTCGCCCGTGCACGGCCGGCGGCCTTGCCCGCGGACTTCTCCGCTGCGTCGATGGCCTTCCATCCCGCGAGGTCGATGCGGTTGGCACCGCGGTCGGCGCACAGTGCGGCGACATCGTCACGCGGGGTCGACGGATCGCCGATGGCGCCGGCGACGAAGTCGTCGATCACGGCACGTGCCGTCTCCTGACCGCACAGACGATTCATGCCGATGCCACCTGTCGCTCCGCGTTTGATCCAGCCGGTGACGTACAGCCCCGGCATCACGTCGCCCTCGGTCGCGGCCTGCACGCGTCCCCCGGCGTTCGGGACGACGCCGCGCCCCTCGTCGAAGGGGAGGTCGGTGACCGGGACGCCGCGGTATCCGATGGCCCGCAGAAGGAGGCCGGTCTCGAGGTCGAATCGCTCGTCGGTGGCCTTCACGGCCACGCGGCCGGCGGCGTCGGCGTCGGCTTCGGTGTAGGCGTTGCGCACGCACGTCAGCGTAGTCACTTCGCCGTCACCGGCAATTCCGGCGGGAGATGCCAGGAAACGGAAGACGATGCGCTTGTTGCCCGGTGTCTGCGGACGTTCGGCGAACTCGCGGGCCAGCCGGATCTTGGTGGCGATCGTCGAGTCGAGCGTGTCATCGGCCACGGCAGCCTCGGAACCCTCGTCGAGGACCAGATCCTCGGGATCGATGACCACGTCGACGCCCTCGACGTCGCCGAGAGCGAGGAACTCGCTGTTGGTGTAGGCCGCCTGGGCGACGCCGCGGCGGCCGAGCAGCACGACTTCGGTGATGTTCGATTCGCGCAGCTTCGCCAGGGCGTGGTCGGCGATGTCGGTCTTGGCCAGTTCGTCGGGGTCGGTGACGAGGATGCGCGCCACGTCGAGCGCGACGTTGCCGTTGCCGACGACGACAGCCCGTTCCGAGGACAGGTCGACGTCGAGGTCGGCGAAGTCCGGGTGGCCGTTGTACCAGGCGACGAACTGGGTGGCCGCGACGGAGTTGCGCAGGTCCTCACCCTCGATGTTCAGCCGCTTGTCGGTCGCGGCGCCCACCGCGTAGATGACCGCGTGGTAGCGGGCGACGAGCTCGTCGTGGCTGATGTGCTTGCCGACCTCGACGTTGAGGTAGTAGTCGAAGTTCTTCTTGGCGGCGACCGACGCGAAGGTCTTCTCGACCCCCTTCGTGGCGGCGTGGTCCGGGGCGACGCCCGCGCGGACCAGGCCGTAGGGCGTGGGCAGACGGTCGAACATGTCGACCTTGATGGCCGGTTTGCGGACGAGTTCCTCGGCGGCGTAGAAGGCGGCCGGACCGGCACCGACGATCGCGACGTGCAGTTCCCGGTCGGGCAGCTGCGGCGCCTTGCGTGGCGGGACGAGCCCGCCCTCGACGTCGTGGTCCTTGTAGTAGTCCGCGTTGATCTGCAGGTACGGCTCGTCGCGCTCGGTGAGCTGATCGTCGGGGACGATCGCCTCGACCGGGCACTCGTCGATGCACGCGCCGCAGTCGATACAGGTCTCCGGGTCGATGTACAGAGCCTCGGCAGTCAAGAACTCCGGCTCGTCGGGCGTCGGGTGGATGCAGTTCACCGGACACACGCTCACGCAACTCGCGTCGTTGCAACATGGACGGGTAATCACATGCGCCATCTGCTGTTTCTCCGTAATTCCACACGTAGAACGTGTTCTAGTTTCAGCCTTGACTGTATCTTATCTGCAAAGATACCTGCGACCCATCGAAGGGACTCGAGTGAGCCAGGTTACGTCAGGCGAGAGAGCGGGACCACTACCCGACCGCAAGGAGGGTGCCCGGTTCTACCAGGCGGGATACCGGGTCCGGACCGGTGATGTCGACCAGGACATGCGGGTACGGCTCGACGCCGTCGCGCGATACCTGCAGGACGTCGCCAACGACAATCTCGAGGCCACCGAGTTCGGCAGGACCGAGCCCTTCTGGATCGTCCGGCGCACCATCATCGACGTCATCCGGCCGATCACCTGGCCGGCGACGGTGACCGCCCAGCGCTGGTGCGGCGCGCTGTCGACCCGCTGGACCAACATGCGGGTGCGGCTCACCTCCGAGCACGAGACCAACCGGTTCAATCCCGACGACCGCCCCGCCGGCCTCATCGAGACCGAGGCGTTCTGGATCAACGTCAACGACAAGGGCGTGCCGTCACGGCTGTCCGACCAGGCCTTCGAGATGTTGTCGTCGATGACCGACGAGCACCGTCTGCGATGGAAGTCGATGAACCCCGAGAAGGCCCCGGCCGCCGAGGACATCCCCTTCCCCGACCGTGAGCACGTCCTGCGGATCACCGACTTCGACCCCTTCAAGCACCTCAACAACGCCGCCTACCTCGAGGCCATCGAGGACGAGCTGGTCGAGCACCCCGATCTCGTCGACATGCCCCACCGCGTCGTCATCGAGTACCTGCGGCCGATCGTGCCGGGGACGCGCCTCACCCTGCGTCGTGTCCGCGAGGGCGACGGGCTGACGGTGTGGCTGATGATGCCCGGAACCGGCGACGAGCTCGTCGTTGCGGCGAGCGTGGCGGTGGGTCCGCTGCCCACCTGATTCCGGGGGCTACTGACCGCCCTGGAGCAACAACTCCATCAGCTTGATCGGCGCCTCGCACGGGTCGCCCGCGGGCGCGCTGCGGGGTTCGACGAACCAGGTGAAGATCCCGCGACTCGGAGCCCGCGCGGTGACGCCGCAGACTCCGGGTCGGTCGGGGCTGCGCTGGGTGAAGGCGGACTGACTGGCGACCTTGATGTTCTCGGTCTGGAAGCCGAGTTTCTTGGCCGTCTCCTTCTCGAGGTTGACGTTGCCCCACTCGAACCAGTTGAACGTCACGCTGACAACGTCGGTCGCACCGGACACCAGCCACCGGCAGATCGCACCGCTGAAGGACCGTTCGGCGAATCCGCCGCCGGCCACCACGTCGGCGATCATCGCGTCGGGTAGCACGTCGCATTCGAGGAGCAGTTTGTCGAACTGATCGGTGTCGATGTCGCTGCTGCCGGACTGTCCGGCGGCACCCACCGGCACCGGCTCACCGTCGACCGTGCGCGCACAACCGACGAGTGCGGTCAGGCCGAGGAGGACCGCAACGAGGACCGCCAGTGCCCGCCTCATGAGGCACGCTCGATGGACAGCTTCGCCAACTCCCGTGCGGCGTCGCAGATCTGCTCGATGGGCCGCGCCTGGACCGCATCGCCCCGGATGGACCACTCGAAGAAGTCGGCGCCGAATCCCATACCGACCTCGCAGATCTGGCCGGACTGGGTGTAACCGATGAACCCCTGGTGGCCGTCGATCTCGAGTTTGTTGGTGACGTCGCGCGACAGCTTGACGTTGGCCTCTTCGCGGCCGATCGGCGAACCGCGGTACCAGTTGAACGAGGCGACGGCACCCGTCCGCGAACCGGTGGTGTCCCACTCACAGACCGACGTGTTGTTGACGGTCTCGGTGAGTCCGCCGAAGCCGGTGATACGGGTGACCTCTTCCAGCGTCACCCCGCCGCACTTGCCGAAGAACGGTCCGGACCCTGCCTGTGCGGGAGCCTCGGGGGTGTTCGGCCGGTTCGGGTCGCCCGGCTCGTCGTCCGAACAACCCCCGACGAGTAGCACGACGACGGCGAGGAAGGCGACGAGAAAGCTCGAGTCACGGAGCCGATCGAGTTGTCGCCGTTCGCGTTTGGTGGGCCGGCCGGCACCACGGTCCCGGCGCGGCTGACTCGCCAGGATCTCCTTGGGCGGCGGTGGCGGCGACCGGTCGATGAAGCATTCGGCGGCCATCGGCGCCGACACCCGCTTGTTGATGGTCTTGGTGACCTCGACGATGCGTTCGCGTCCGGCGAGCCGGACGCGGATCTCGTCACCCGGCACCACCGGCTGGGCGGGTTTCGCGGTCACGCCGTTCACACGGACATGGCCTCCGCGGCATGCGGCGCCGGCCGCGGATCGGGTCTTGGTCAGGCGGATGGCCCAGATGTAGGCGTCGACGCGCGTGGACATGGTCAGTGACCCGGCCGCCCGGCCGCCCGGCCGTGGTGACGTCCCGAATCGTCGATCATGCGCCCGCACTCCCTTCACCCGCATGCGCCCGCCGGCACCGCGCAGCGATGCGGTCGCGCTCATTGGCCACCACTGTAGCCGCGCCGATCGTCGAGTCGGGGTTCACCGCGCGGGCGTCGTGCTCAGCGCTTGCGGGACAGCAGGTACACCCCGCCGCCGACCGCCAGGATGGCGAACAGGATCGCCAGGAACGTCTGGTCGAGCAACAGCAGGACCACGAACACGGCGATACCCGGTGACACCGCGACCAGGCTCATCACCGGATGCTGCCGGACGACCTCCGACACTGCTCTGCTTCTGTCGCGATCGATCGCCATCACGGCCTCCCTGCTCGGCTCCGTTGGTCCAGCTCCGGTTGCGTCCAGGGTAGTTCCTTCCCACGCGCGCCCGCCGGAGGCCGATCCGTCGACCGACGGTGAGCCCCCGAGCCCAGGGGTGGGGGTCGGAAGATGGTCGACGCCCCGGCACGGATCGAGTCCAGTGCCGGGGCGCCGGTCTGTGGGCGGCCGGTGTCAGGCCGCTTCTGCGCCGGAGCCGCTCGACGAACCCGAGTCGCTGTCGGAACCGCTACCCGAGCCTGCGTCGCTGTCGGAACCGCTACGCGAGCCGGAGCCGCCGGCCGAGTCGGTTCCGCTGTCCGAACCGCTGCCGGCGTCGGAGCCGGAGTCAGAGCCGCTACCCGAACCCGAATCACCGCCGCTGCTGTTGTCAGAGTCGTTGTCCGAGCCGGCGTCGGAATCCCCGGCGGCGGGCGCCTCGGGGGCGCGGTGCTTGCCCTCGTAGCCGTCGTCGGCCGCGCGATGCTTGCCGACGTACTCCTCGACGATGTTGCTGCCGGAGTCGTCGGATGCGACCTCGGACGCCTCGTGATCGGGGCCCACGAACTCAGCGGTTTCCGGTTCCGCGAAGGTCGACGCCGCGAACTCGGCGGGAGCCGAGGCCGCAACCCGGGCGACGGTGTTCGACTGCGGGATCACGGCGTCGTCGGTTGCCGGGATGCCGAAGGGGAACTCGTAGCTCGGGATGTGGATGACCGGGATGATCTCGCCGGTGTCGAGCTGCCCGAACGTGATGACCGGGAGGCCGAGGCGGTTCGGGCGGTACTCGCCGTTCACCTCGACCAGCGGACGGAACGTCACCTGGGAGCCCAGCCAGTCGACGGTGATCGGACCGGTGAAGCCGTAATCACTGGTGAGACGGAGGAAGTTGCCGCTCAGCAGGCCGTAGTCGCCGCCGATGCTCAGGCGGGCGAAGTCCTTCGACAGCGACATCCAGTCGCCGTCGAAGTCGATGCCGGAACCGCTGAGGATCGCCGCCAGGATTCCCTGCAGCGCTTCCTGTCCGGCGTCACCGAGGACACCCGTCGGATCCGAGAACAGTGCCGTCGGATCGGTGAGCGCGAACTGCACCTCGCCGTTGGGCTGCTGGTAGCGGAAGTCGAAGGTGCCCAGCACATTCGCACACGCTCCGACGCCATCGGCGTAGGCACCGGTGAGACCGCCGTAACAACCGACGCCCTTGATGCCGGGAATCGTGGTGACCTTCTGGCCGAGAACCGTCACGTCGAGCGCGCCGGTGTTCCAGGCGTGCGCCATGCCGAGGAGAGCGAAGGACTTCGCCGTGCGGCCGTCACTCGCCCCCGCGGTCGCGATGCTGAGCGGGAGGTATGAAATTGCGGTCGCGTCGCCGTCGCGGAACGCCACCGCCAGTTGGAAGCCGTTGCCGATGACCTTCGCCGAGCCATCGGTACCCGGCGCGTCGGCGATGGAGCGCGGGACGTCCAGCCCGATCCAACGCGCGATGTCGCCCAGGATCGAGTTCGAGATCGACTCGATGGTGCCTTTGACCGGGTCGTAGATCCCGACCGGCACGACCTCTATCCGGTCGGGAAGCACGATGGCGATACCGATGCCACCGAGATCGGTGCTCGACTGCGAGCAGTCGGCGCCATCGCGGGAGCCGCCGGAGACACACGACTCGATACGCCAGGCTTCGGCGATGTCCGCGAGCGCACCGTTGCCGATACCGCTGACCAGTTCCCCGAGAGGGTTACCCGTGTTGAAGCCCTTCGACCACGTCTCGAGCTTCTGAATGGAATCCGGGAGCAACGCCGCCTCGGCCGCCGCCGGTTCCATCGCCTGCCCGGCGCCGATCGCGGCCACCGTGGCGATCGCGGCAGCACCCGCGACGACGCGATGCTGTCGCTTGGGCTTGCGGTCCGCGCGTCGCGCGACCTTCTCCGAACGCTGAGTTCCGTTCCGCCCCATGCTGGTCACTCGTCCAACTTTCTTTCTTCCCACCCCTTGCGCTGAGCAAGTTAAGCATCGGAAATCGAAAATTGGTAGCCGGAACGAGACATGTGCACAAAACCGTCCCGTTGGACAAACGACCAGGTGGGAGAAGCGCTGGAAGGCACCCGGTTCCGTATGACGTCGAGCCCGGTTTCCGGGTTCGGTGTCATACGGAACTCACCTGGACACGCGCTTTACCACCGATCGCGATCGAGTTCCGTTCCCGCAGCACCGGCGTCGGCCGCGCAGCCGAAGCCGACGATCCACCGCGCGGGTCCCGCCTCCCCGGCGGTCACCTCGACCTTGCCCAGCATCATCGGTTCCGGCAGGGCGGCGAGGAACTCCCCCAGCGCGGCCGGGGACAGGCGCCATACCTCGCCCCGGATCGCCCGTCCCGCAGCGGGATCGCGGATCAGTCCCGGCTTCGGCGGGATGGTGTCGAGCGCGACCAGGCGATAGGTCGGGGTCGTCGTGATCTCCCCCGCCCAGCGGGCACCCCGCTCGCTGAGCTCATGGGTGAGCGGGCCGCCCCGCATGTGCGCACCGAAGACCGCGAGCTCGATCGATTCCTCGGTCTCCACCCACGAGGCCCCGACATCGGGAACGCCGAGGAACCGGGCCGCCACGTCGACGAGAACCGCGTCCTCGTGCGCAGCGCCGAGGAAGGTGACACCGAATTGCGCTCGGCTACCATCGCTTTCGGGGACCTCACCACTCGGCACGGCGAGTCCGCACAGGTCGAAGAGGTTGCAGAAGTTCGTATACGTACCCATCCGCGAGTTGACGCCGACCGGGTCGGCGGCGACCGAGGCGATCGTCGGGTGCGCAGGCGCGGTGGGGACCATCAGCACGGTGGCGTCGCCCCACTCCCCCATGGCCTCTGCCCGGAGTTCGGCGAGGCGGCGTCGGGCGCGCAGCAGGTCGACGGCACTGAATCGCGAAGCGGCACCGATGATCCCGGCGACGGTGGGGTCGATTCCGGCGGCGGCCGGGTCCGCCGAGTCCAAGAAGTCGCCGACGGCGTCGTGCCGTTCGGCGACGAGCGCGTCCTCGTAGAGCAGCTTCGCCGCCGCCAGGAACGGCGACAGATCGATGGTCTTGATCACGAAGCCGGCTGCCTCGGCCCGCATCACCGCCTCGGCGAACGCGGCACGCCACGCCTCGTCGAGCTCGGGCAGTACGGCGGGCACGGCGACGACGGGTCGTTCCGGCGCGGCCAGCGGCACCGACGACTTGAACGGCCGGGGGCCCTGCGCGGTGGCCATCGCGGCCATCGCCCGATTGGCGAGCGGCAGGTCTGCGGCGAAGATGGTCACGGCGTCGTAGCTCGCACAGGCCGGTACGACGCCGTCGGTGGAGACCGTCCCGACCGTCGGCTTGACCCCGACAAGCCCTGCGAATCCGGCGGGTACGCGGCCGGATCCGGCGGTGTCGGTGCCGATCGCGATGTCGGCAAACCCGAGTGCCACGGCCACAGCGGAACCGGAGCTCGAACCGCCGGAGACGCGGTCGGGTCGTCGTGCATCCCGCACTGCGCCATACGGACTGCGTGTCCCGACGAGGCCGGTGGCGAACTGGTCGAGGTTCGTCTTGCCGATCACCACCGCACCGGCGGCCCGTAGCGCCGCGACCACGGGGGCGTCGGTGGCGGGTGTGTAGGCGTAGCCCGGGCACGCGGCCGTGGTCGGCAGCCCGGCGACGTCGACGTTGTCCTTGACCGCGAGGACCGTGCCGGCCAGGGCTCCACCCGTTGCGAGGGCTGCGTCGAACTCGGCAGCGACCTCCGCCTGCGGACGCAGCGTGATGAAGACCTCCGGACGGTCCGCCTCGGCGATCCGCGTGTAGATCTCGTCGATCTTGCTCATGCCACCCGCTCCTCGTTCTCGGCCCCGACCGTGCTCAGGTCGGCGGCGAACTCACCCTGCGCAGACCATCTCTGACGTTCCTCGGCGCGGGCGATCTCCATTTTTTTCCGCCGGAAGGCGATGTCGTCGGAGTTGTCGTCCAGGAACCGCTGGTGTTCGGCCAGCGAGAAGACACCGTCGGCGATCTTCGTGCTGTCCCCTCGGCCGGCCGCGACATCGGCACGCATGTCGCGAAGTTCCTCGGCACTGACCGGGTACCAGGAGATGCGGTCGAAGAAGCGCAGCAGCCAGGGATGCTCGGGATCGAAGCCGGGAGCCGGCTGCGGGTGGCGGTGATTCCACACCTGCGTGGTGCGTCCGACGAACTGATAACCGCCGGGGCCCTCCATGCCGTAGATACACAGGTAGGCGCCGCCGATGCCGACCGCGTTCTCCGGGGTCCAGGTCCGGGCGGGGTTGTACTTCGTGGTGACGAGCCGATGCCGCGGGTCCAACGGGACCGCAACGGGCGCACCGAGGTACACGTCCCCCAGGCCCAGCACCAGATAGCTGGCGTCGAACACGGTCCGGTAGACGTCGTCGACGGAGTCGAGTCCGTTCATGCGGCGGATGAACTCGATGTTCCACGGGCACCACGGAGCGTCGGAGCGGACGCCGAGCATGTAGCGCTCGATGGCCTCGCGGGTGGCCGGGTCGTCCCAGGACAGCGGCAGATGCACTGTTCGGCTGGGCACCACGAGATCCTCGGCCGCGGGCAGTTGGCTCTCACATTCGGTGAGCCACTCGAGCATCCGGGACTGTGACCACACGTCCGGGTCGGCTTTGACCTGGAGCGACCGGATACCCGGTGTGAGATCGATGAGGCCCCGGGGTTTTTCGGCGGCGATGCGTTCGCTCAGTGCGTGCACACGGGCGCGCAGGGCCAGATCGAGCTGCATGTCGCCGTATTCGACGAGGATGTTGTCGTCACCGGAACGCCGGTAGGTCACCGAGGTGGTCCCGTCGGCGGTCGTCGTCGAGCCGAGGATGCCGTTGTCGGCGTCGCCGCCCGAGGACAGGACGTCGACGAAGCTGGCACGCCGGCCGAGACCGGTCTCCTTGGGCGACGCGGTCTCCTCGCTGCGCACGGCCACGAAGCGGATCGTGTCACCGGGCTTGAGCTGGCCGAGCTTCCAGCGCTGGGCGGTCACGACCGTCACCGGGCACACGAACCCGCCGAGGCTGGGGCCGTCGGGACCGAGCAGGATGGGGGTGTCACCGGTGAAGTCCAGCGCACCAACGGAATACGCGTTGTCGTGGATGTTCGACGGGTGCAGACCTGCCTCGCCGCCGTCGTTGCGCGCCCACCGTGGCTTGGGACCGATGAGTCGGATGCCGGTCCGATCGGAGTTGAAGTGCACCTCGTAGTCGGTGGCGAAGACGTCGGCGATGTCGGCCTCGGTGAAGAACTCCGGTGCGCCGTGCGGACCGACGGTCACCGCCAGCTGCCAGGTGTTGGTGAAGGCCGGCTGCTCGTCACCGAGGATGCGCCGCGCCGGGCCGGACGGGGCGCCGAGCAGCGCGAGCCGATCACCGGCCGCGAGCGGACGGCCGGCCAGACCGCCGAATCGACCCATCGTGAACGTCGAACGGCTCCCGAGGTAGTCCTCGGCGTCGAGACCACCGGACACCGCGATGTACGCCCGCATGCCGAGCGCCCCCACAGTCCCGACGTCGAGGACGTCACCGACCGACACCGTCAGCGGAACCCATTGCGGCGCGGTCTTTCCGTTGAGGGTCACGGTCACCGGCGCGCCGGTGACCGCCACGACGGCGTCGGCGTCGAACCGCAGCGCCGGGCCCATCAGGGTGACCTCGAGACCGGCTGCCGTCTCGGGGTTCCCGACCGCGAGGTTGGCCAGACGGAATGACAGGTCGTCCATGGGCCCGGACGGCGGGACCCCGACCTTCCAGTACCCGATACGACCGGGCCAGTCCTGGATGGTGGTCAGCGGACCGGACCGCAGGACGGTGACGGGGGCGGGCGTGGCGGGCCCGGTGGCGGCAGACATGGTGTGGTTCCTCGCAGGTCGATGTGCGGTAAGGGTTTCGGCGCGACGGCCCTAGGCCGCGGGTCGGGTCACGATGACGCGGACCGCGGTCGGGTCGAATCCGTTGCAGGGGTTGTTGATCTGCGGGCAGTTGGAGATCAGTACCAAGGTGTCGACGTCGGCCCGCAGGGCGAGGCGCTTGCCGGGCGCCGACAGACCGTCGACGATGCCGAGGGAGCCGTCGGGATCGACCGGCACGTTCATGAAGAAGTTGACGTTGCCGACCAGGTCGGCCTTGCCGAGTCCGTGGCGACTGCCCTCGATCAGGAAGTTCTCGACGCACGCGTGCTGATGCTTGGTGTGGTGGCCGTAGCGAAGCGTGTTGGATTCCTGCGAGCAGGCGCCGCCCACGGTGTCGTGGTTGCCGACCTGGTCGGCGACGATCGTCATCAGCGGTTCGCCCTCCTGGTCGCGGATGACGGTGCCGGCGGTCAGGAAGATGTTGCCCTGCGCGGCGATCGTGGCCTGCGCCGAGTAGCGCTTGGCATGGTCGGCCGCACCGTAGAAGAGGGTGTCGACGGCCTGGTTGCCGTAGAGGTCGACGATGGTGAGCACGTCGCCGGCGGCGACGACTCCCGACCAGGGGCCGCGTTCGCCGACCAGTCCGTCGTAGACGACGGTTCCGGACACGAGCGCGAGTTCCGCGGCAGAGGCGGTGGCGAAGTCGATGGTGGTGGTCATGAGTGTGTTCCTCTCGGGTCGGGACGCTCAGAGAAGAGCTGCGGCCCAGGCATCTTCGGAGTTGGCGACGGCGCGCTGGTACTCGGGATCGGTGTCGGCGACGCCGGCGAGCAGGGCGTCGAGATCGGGCCGGGCCCTCCACGCCAGCACCTCGAGCGAGGTGGTGTCGAAGGTCGGCGACGGATCGACGGGATGTGCGGTGTTCGCGATCGCCACGACGCACGGCAGGTGCAGGATCAGGTCCACCGACTTGGCGGCACCCGCGGACCCGGTGGAGCGCAACGAGCCGTCGTCGTCGACCTTCACCCCGTGGAAGAACGACACCGACGGGGCAACGTCGGTCGGGGTCAGGCCGTGCTTCGCCGCGGCGAGGGTGAACATCTCGCGACCCGCCGGGCTGGCCGAATGAACGTGTCCGTCCCCGTATTTCGCGGTGTTGGCGACAAGGGTCGTGGTGCCGCAGAGGGCGTCGTGGTGTCCGGAACCGTCGGCGACGATCGTCGCGAGGACGCGGCCCTGGTCACTCAGCAGCGGGTGCCCGGTGCCGAGGTAGGCCTGCCACGGAACCTTCACGGTGTCGGCGACATTCAGACGCTCCCAGGGTGCGTCGGCACGCCACAGCAGAAGGTGCGCGCAGGCCGATCCGGCGACGTCGTGCAGGCGCAGCCGGGTGCCACGGGCCAGGACCTTGCTCGTGTACCGCCCACCGGGCACGGTCTCGGCCCAGGTGAGGTCGGCGGGGTCGACGTCGGCGGGCGGGTTCGGCCAGTTCGACGCCGGCACGACGGGCATGCTGTCGGTGATGCGACCGGCCTGCGACCGGGCGTGTTCACGGGCTCCCGCGGTGGTGCCGGTGCCGGTGGCGGTGATGGTCATGTCGGATGTCTCCTCGGAATGTGGTTGTGGTTGCGGTAGGGGAGCTCGGGTCACCGGGCCTTCGAGGCTCGTCGACTTCGATGCGCTCCTTCGTCGCTTACTCAGCCCGGCGGCTTGCGCTCCTCGCACCTCAGGCAGCAAGGGGGCGCCGCTAACGCTCCTCGGAGTTGTCAGGCAGCAAAGGTGACGGGCTTCGGGTGTTCCTTGCCGCGCGGGAAGCACGCGATGCCGGCGAGGACGGTGACCGCGATGACGATCGGTCCGGCCCAGCGCAGGACCGGCATGTCACCGGCCGGGTCGAAGACCTCGGCACGCGGCCAGGCCAGGTTCACGACCATCAACGCGCCGTAGAGCACGGCGAGGAGGTTCACCACGATCCCGAAACGGCCGAGGCTGAACAGTTTCCGGCCACCGGCGTCGACGCCGCCTTTCTGCGGCCAGCCCTGGAACCGGCGGTAGAGCATCGGACCGGTGACGGCGAGGTAGGCCAGGTAGATCAGGATGATGCACACGCTGGCGAGCGTCGCGAAGATCGCCGAGTTGCCGACGTTCACCACCAGGACGCCGATGCAGAGCACGCCGATGAGGATCGACGGTGCGATCGGGGTGCCCGTCCGCGAGTTGACGTGTGCCAGTTGCTTCGAGAACGGGAGGCGGCCGTCGCGGGCCATCGAGAACATCAGGCGGGAGCATGCGGTCTGGATGGCGAGGGTGCAGATGAAGATCGCCACCGCGACGTCGCAGAGCAGGACCTTGCCCCAGAAGCTTCCGAGCACCGAGTCGAGCACGTAGGGCAGGCCGCCGATGGCGAGTTCCTCGCTGAGCGTCGGCGCGGCCATGAGAGCGCCCAGCAGCATCAGGCCGCCGCCGATGGCCGAGACCGTCAGTGCCATACGGATGGTGCGCGGTGCGACGCGACGCGGGTCGCGGGTCTCCTCGGCGAGCTCGCCGGCCGAACCGAATCCGACCATGACGTAGGCGGCCATCAGGCCCGAGACGATGAACGCCCAGATGTAACCGGGCTGCTGACCGGGGGCGCCGGTGTCGAAGACGACGCCCGGACCGCGCTGTGCGTGGGTGAACAGCGCCAGGATCACCGCGACCACGCCGACGAGTTCGCAGACCACGCCGATGCTGTTGACGCGGCTCATCCAGGTGACACCGACGCAGTTGATGGCGGTGACGATCACCAGCAGGATCGAACCCAGCAGGACCGCGTTCGACGCGCCGCTGGTGCTGGTCAGCGTGGGATCGTCGCCGACGAGCTGGAAGCCCATCCACACCGAGGGCAGCACCACCTGGAGGGCGATGGCCGCCGCGGCGGCGGTGACGACCTGCGCGATCATCATGAACCAGCCGCCGAACCAGCCGATGACCTCACCGCCCATGCGGCGCGACCACTGGTAGATCGCACCCGAGATCGGGTACCGCGCAGCGATTTCGGCGAAGCACAGGGCCACCAGGAACTGGCCCGCGTAGACGATCGGCCACGTCCAGAAGAAGGCCGGGCCGCCGAACCCGAAACCCAGGCCGAAGAACTGGAAGACCGTGGTCAGGATCGAGACGAAGGAGAAACCGGCCGCGAAGGAGGCGAACTTGCCCAGCGACCGGTGAAGCTGCTGGTCGTAGCCGAACTCGGAGAGGTCGTCGGCGTCGTGGTTGCCGGCCGGAGCGGTGACCGGTTGCACGACGGCCTTTTCCGGGGTTGTGGTCATGATGCGTTCTTTCTGTCGAGGAGCTCCTCGTTGAGCGCGTATCTGTCAGGTGATAGATAAGCGAACGCACATTTCTTTCGGTTGACAGTTTTGTTCCGTCCACGAAAACGCGGGTAACGACTGCGTTAATCGGCCCAGGTCGCGGGATCGCACCGACATCCGGGAGTTCTCGGGCATGGTCAACTATGTCGAGAACATCCACCACAGCAGGAGGAATCATGGCGACCGGCACGCGCACGGCCACCACATCCGGCGGTCCCGGACGCCCGCGTCTGGTCCCGTCGAGACGCCGTGGCGAGACCGCCCGGGACGAGATCCTCGACGCCGCGGCCGAGCTCTTCACCCGTCACGGTTACACCGGGACATCGACTCGGATGATCGCCGAGGCGGTGGGCATCAGGCAGGCCTCGATGTACCACTACTTCGGCACCAAGGACGACATCCTCGCGCATCTCCTGGAGACCACGGTCGTCGGATCGGTCGAGCAGGCCCGCGCCCTGCTCGATGCCGACGGACCCGCGCTGGAGCGGCTGCTCACCCTCGCCCGCTACGACGTCGAGCAGCTCGCACGCGCCCGCTGGAATCTCGGGGCGCTCTACCTGCTGCCCGAGGTCGGGGAACCGCGCTTCGTCGATTTCCGAACCGCACGACAGGAACTCGCGGCCGGGTACGCGGAACTGACGGCAGCAGCCCTCGGAGATCCGGCCGACAAACGGTGTCTGCTGCCGTTCCGGCTCGTGGAGTCGGTCATCATGATGCGCGCCGACGAGCAGCGCGGCGAACTCGGCGGCAACACCGCCGAAGGTCTCGTCGATACGATCGTCGGCGCGATCCGGATGCTGATCGAACATCAGCCCTAGCCAGAGCCAAACGGCCCCAACAGAAGCAGCCGAGACGAAAAGCGGCCCTGACGCAGTCCGTGACTGCGCCAGGGCCGATCCTTCGAAGCGACTCAGCAGCTGCCGATGCCACCTCCCTGTAATGCGACCTCGGCCATCCGAGCCCACGTGCACGGCACCGCGTCACGACGGGCGGGCGCTGACGGCGCGATCTGCTTCACCGCGGGTGTCGGCGTCACGCGCTTCACCGCAGGCGCCGGGGCCACCTGTTGCTGCTTGACGGCAGGCACCGGCGTCAGCTGCTTGAGGGCCGACACCGGCAGTGGCGGGGCCACCTGGGCCGGGGCCCGGTCGAGCGAGGCCGTCGTCGGCTGGGGCCGCTTTGCCGGCTTGCGGTTGAGCGGCACCTTCCATCCCTTGTCGTAGCCGTGCGCCGCGCCGATGGCCACGCCGGCCGCCACAGCCGGGAGTGCCACCAGAGTCGCGACCACGGCCGTTCCGATCAGCGGTCCGAACACCAGACCGGTCGGCCAGAGCGGCAGCGTGAGGAGGAGCCCGAGCCCACCACCGACCACACCGCCGACGGCGAGGGCCAGCGGAGCCGCGACCCCGGCACCGATCACGCCACCGACCGCGGCGTCGCCGACCATCTGTTCGGCGACCTTGTCCGCACGCGCGGTCGAGACCCCGTTGCTCCGAAGGACATCGGAGATACCCGCGACGAGTTCACCGGACCCCGCGCTGATGTCCGAGGCGAGTTGCGGAGACACTGCGCGCGGGCGACGCAGTTCGAGGTTCCCGATCCGCACCACGTCACCGGCCGCCGCGGTCTGATCGGCGACGCGATGGGCGGGGCCCAGTGGTGTCGGGAGAACCGTCCTCTCACCCGTGGCGACCCGCGGCCAGGTCGACGTCACCACCGATTCCTGTTTGGTCCCAACCGAAGTGGACACCACCACCTGAGACACCGGACGGAGCTCCGGCAGTGCCCCGGACGGGAGCGCCATGGTGGGGATACCCACCGTCGCGATCCCCGGTGTCGGCGGACCGGCCGCCGGGGTGGCGGCGTGGGCGGGCACGGTCACCGCGAACGACGCGGCCATCGCACACCCCAACATCGCGACCGCTGGGCGTCGAACACGCAAGCCCTGGAGGCGCGTTCGGCGTAGCTCGGTCGAAGTCCTTGACCTGCTCATGGACTACCTCATTTCTTCGATGGTGAATCTCCCATTGTTGAAAACGCTAGACCCGGAACGGCCGGCTTCGTGACCGTTTGCGCGAGTCATGTATTCGTCGAGAATCCCTGCGATCGCGATGATCGCCTCGTTCTCGGTCATCCCGAGGTGGTGCACGTCGACGTCGACATTCGAGATGTCGCCGCGGACGTAGGGCGCCCACCCGTCGTGACCCACCGCATCAGCGCGCCGATCGCGAACCGCGGTGAAGTACCGCAGGTCGACGTCGACGGCCGGTGGCCGCCAGTCACCCAGTGCCCGGAGCAGCATGTTGTATGTCTCGGTGAGGTTCTCGATGGATTCGGCGTCGATGCCGAGGCCGCTCCCGAGACGCTCGGCGATCTGTTCGGCCGCCTCTTCCGCGGTCGCGTCGGCACTGACGAAGTCGATGCCGAGAACCGGGCCGAGGTTGCTGATCAGTTCACCGGCCGTGATCGTCTGGATCGCGTCGGTGTCGACGGCGTCGGCCTCGGTGTCGAGCATCGCGAGCAGCGCGACCTCTTCGCCGGCGGCCCGCATCTCGGCGGCCACGGCGTGCGCGATGGTGCCGCCCAGCGACCACCCCATCAGGTGGTACGGCCCGTGCGGTTGCACCGTCCGGATTTCGTCGAAGTAGCGACGCGCGAGACCGGACACCGTTGTGGGACCGTCTTTCTCGCCACCGATCTGCGGTGCCTGCAGACCGTACACCGGCCGTCCGGACGCGAGGTGCCGGCCGAGGGTGTGGTAAGCCCACGAGAGACCGGATGCGGGATGGACGCAGAACAGCGGCGGCTTCTCCCCACCCGGCCGGATGGGCAGCAGGACGTCGAACCCGAGCGGCGGCAGCGCATCGAACTCCATCGACGCGTCGGCGCCTTCGCCGTTGCCCATCCAGTCCTCGATCCGCCGGGCCAGATCGGCCGGGCTCGAGGCGGAGAGCATCCACCGGACCGGGATGTCCATGTGCAGTTCGCTCTTCAGGTCGTTGACCACCTGCACCGACCTCAGCGAGTTGCCGCCGAGTTCGTAGAAGTCGTCGTCGACACCCACCCGCTGCACGCCCAGGACGTGTTCGAAGGTGCGGACGATCTCACCTTCCAGCCACGTGGACGGTTCGCGGAACTCCGCGGTGTTCAGCGTCGGCGTGGGCAGTCGCTTGCGGTCGAGCTTGCCCGACGCGGTCAGCGGCACCGTCTCCAGCACCAGCACCGCGGTCGGCATCATGTAACCCGGCAACTCCGTCGACGCGAACGCCGTCACCTCGTCGGTGTCGAGCGATTCTGCATCGCCGTTTGCCGGCACGAGATAGACCGCGAGGAACTCGACGGTCTCGGTCGAGGTGACCGTGGCGACCGCGCGGGCGACCTTCGGGTGTTCGGCGAACACCGCCTCGATCTCGCCGAGCTCGATGCGCAGACCGCGCAGCTTGACCTGGAAGTCGCTGCGGCCCAGGTACTCCAGGTCGCCGGTCGGGCGTCGACGCACGAGGTCGCCGGTGCGGTACATCCGCTCCCCCGGTGCGAACGGGTCGGCCACGAACCGTTCCGCGGTCAGGCCGGGCCGGCCGTGGTAACCGCGGGCCACCTGGGTCCCGGACAGGTACAGGTCGCCGGTCACGCCCATCGGCACGGGCTGCAACCGCGAATCGAGGACGTAGGCCCGGGCGTTCCACACCGGCTTGCCCATCGGTACGGCGCCGGTGTCGTCGGGACGGGCGGCGTACGCGGTGGCGTGCACCGTGAATTCCGTCGGACCGTAGAGGTTGTGCAGTTCCACTCCCGGCAGCATCCGCCGCGCCGCGGCCACCACGTCCGGACCCAACGCCTCACCCGCCACGAGCAGCGCCCGCAGCGATTCCAGCGCAACGGTTCTCGCGGAGTCGGCGAACACCGCGAGCATCGACGGCACGAACGAGGTGATGGTCACGCGCTCACGGGCGATCGTGCCGGCGAGGTAGTCGGGGTCGGTGTGCCCGTCCGACCGTGCGATCACCAGGCGGGCTCCCACCATGAGGGTGGCGAAGAGCTCCCACACCGAGACGTCGAAGGTGGCGGGGGTCTTCTGGAGGACGACGTCCGCGACGTTCAGGTCGTATTCATCGCTGATCCAGAGCACCTGGTTCACCACCGAACGATGCGACACCGCAACACCCTTCGGCCTGCCGGTGGACCCGGAGGTGAACAGCACGTAGGCGAGATTCGCCGGGGTCAGCGGGCCGAGCCGGTCCGCGTCGGTCAGCGGCGCGTCGTCGAAGGCGTCGAGATCGACACCGTCGAGCGAGGTGAGGACCACTACCGGATCGGCGCACTCGAGCATGTAGTCGATCCGCTCGGCCGGGTGATCGGGGTCGACCGGCACGTAGACGCCGCCGGCTGCGTGCACCGCGTACATCGCGGTGACCTGATCCAGCGAACGCCGCATCCGCAGCGCCACCAGCGAATCCGGACCCACCCCGCGGGAGACGAGCCACCTCGCCAACCGGTTGACGCGACCGGCGAATTCACTGTAGGTGAGGGTGACGTCGCCTGCCGTGATCGCGGGGCTGTCGGCGAATCGGGTTGCCGAGTCCGCGAAGAGCGACGCCAGCGTGGCGGTGGGGTCGATGGCGTGAGCGGTCTCGTTGCACCGCACCAGGACCGCATCGCGTTCGTCGTCGTCGAGCAGGTCGACTTCGTGGACCAGGCGTGCCGGGTCCTGAGCGAGCGCGCTGAGCATCCGCACCAGGCGTTCACCGAAACCGGCGACCGTCGATGCGTCGAACAGGTCGGTCGCGAAGGTGATCCCGCCGCGGAGTCCGGCCGGCGCGCCGCTCGCGTCGTAGGTGTCCGACACCGTGACCTGCAGGTCGAACAACGACATCCCGGTGTCGGGTTCGACGGCGGACACCGACAGATCCGGCAGTTCGATGTCTGCCGAGGAGATGTTCTGGAACGCCAGCATCACCTGGAACAACGGGTTGTAGGCGTCCGACCGGACCGGGTTGAGCTCCTGCACCAGTCGCTCGAACGGGACGTCCGCGTGCCCGAAGGCCGCCAGATCGGTGTCCCGCACGTCGTCGATCAGCTCGCGCAACGTCATGTCCTGGCGCAACCGCGTGCGGAGGACCAGCGTGTTGACGAACATGCCGATCAGATCGTCGAGTTCGCGCTCACCGCGTCCGGCGTACGGGGTGCCGATCGCCACGTCGTCGGTGGCCGCGAGCCGCGCCAGCAGTGCGGCCAGCGCCGCGTGGACGACCATGAACAGCGTCGTGTTGTGGGCACGGGCGACCTGTTGCAGCGCCGCGTGCAGGTCGGCGTCCACGGTCAGCGGGACATTGCCGCCGGTGTAGGACTGCGCCGGCGGTCGCGGGCGGTCGGCAGGCAGTTCCAGCAGGGCGGGCGCGTCGGCCAGTTGCTTTGTCCAGTAGTCGATCTGCGCGCGGAGCAACGAGTCGGGGTCGTCGGTGGCACCGAGGACCACCCGCTGCCAGATCGCGTAGTCCGCATACTGCACCGGCAGCGGTTCCCAGCCGGGTTCGCCACCGTTGGTGCGGGCCGCGTACGCGTTCATCAGGTCCCGGGCGAGCGGCGTCAACGACGAACCGTCGGCGCCGATGTGGTGGATGACCACCGCGAGCACCCACTCGTCGTCGCCGAGCGAGAACAGCCTGATCCGTACCGGGACCTCCGACGTCACGTCGAAGGGCTGGGCCAGCAGCTTCGACATCGCCCGCGGCATCTCCGACTCGGGCACCGAGGTGACGACCACCGGGACGCGGTCGGCGGCCGGCGGCAGGATCACCTGTGTCGGCTCGGCATCCATGTACGGGTACACCGTGCGCAGGATCTCGTGGCGGTCGACGACGTCGCCGATCGCCGCCTGCAGGGCGTCGACGTCGAGGTGCCCGGACAGCCGGACGACGATCGGGATGCTGTACGCAGGTGATTCGGGTTCGATGCGGCTGAGGAACCACATCCGCTGCTGCGCATACGACAGCGGGATGCGTTCCGGCCGGTCCAGCGATCCCAGCGGGATCCGACCGATGGCCGTGTGCGATTCGGCCCGAGCCGCCAGCTTCGACACGGTCGACGCCTCGAAGATCATCGACACCGGGACGTTGGTACCCAGCGCTGCGCCGATCCTCGACACGACACGGGTGGCGGCGAGGCTGTTGCCGCCGAGGTCGAAGAAGTCGTCGTCGGCACCGACGCCGCCCTCGATCCCGAGGACGTCGGCGAAGACACCGGCCACGATCTCCTCCACCGGGGATGCCGGGGCGCGGAAGCGACGGGTCGTGATGAGCGGCGCGGGAAGAGCCTTGCGGTCGAGCTTGCCGCTCGGCGTCAGCGGGATCTCGTCGAGGACCATGACCGCGGCCGGGACCATGTAGGGCGGCAGCGAGTCCAGGAGAAGCGCACGCAGCTTCTCCCCCGAGATGACCTCACCGGGAGCCGGCACCACGTAGGAGACCAGGCGCATGCCGACCCCGCTGTCGCGCCGCGGCACCGTGACCGCGAACGACACCCCGGGATGCTCACCCAGTGCCGAGTCGATCTCGCCGAGCTCCACCCGGAAGCCGTGAATCTTCACCTGGAAGTCGTTGCGTCCCAGGAACTCCAGCGATCCTTCCGCATTCCAGCGGACGACATCGCCGGTACGGTACATCCGGTCGCCGGGCTCGCCGAAGGGATGGGCCACGTACCGCGACGCGGAGACACCGGGGCGGTTCAGGTAGCCCCGGGCCAGTGCCGGACCGGCCAGGTAGAGCTCGCCGGCCACGCCGACCGGCACGGGCTGCATCCGCGGATCCAGGACCAGTGCCTGCATCCCGGCCAACGGCGTGCCGATGGTCGAACGCTCCCCCGCGTCCAGCGGTTCGGTCGCGGTCGCGACGATCGTGGTCTCGGTGGGGCCGTACAGCACGCGGAACCGGCGGGCACGGGCCGGATCGTCGCCCACCCAGCGGGTGATCAGATCCGTCGGCACCTCGTCGCCGCCGGACATCACCTCGCGCAGGTCGTCGAGGCCCTCGGGATCGACCGACGCCAGGGCGGCGGGCGTCACGAACGCGTGGGTGACGCGCTGATCGCGGAGGAAGTCGCCGAGCTCGTTGCCGCCGCGGACGTCGGTGGGCGCCACCACGAGCGCCGAGGACGAACTGATCGACAGCAGGATCTCGAGCAGGGAGGCGTCGAAGGACGGCGACGCGAAATGCAGGACCCGGGAGGTGGGACCGCTCTCGGGATCGACGAACAGCGAGGACAGGTAGTCGGCGACCCCGGCGTGGCTGACCGCGACTCCCTTGGGCACACCGGTCGATCCGGAGGTGAAGACGACCCAGGCCGTGTTCTCCGCACGTACCGGCCGGATGCGATCGGCCTGCCCGACCTCGCCGTCGTCGAGCGCGTCGATGCGCGCGGCGTCGGCCGGATCGTCGACGACGACCCAGTCGATGGTCCCGGGGAGTCCCGCGCGTGCGCCGAGCATCGTGATGCCCAGCGACGCACCGGAATCGGTGACCATCTGGTCGATGCGGGCAGTCGGGTAGTGCGGGTCGACCGGCACGTAGGCGGCACCGGACTTGATTACGGCCCACCAGGCGACCACGGAGTCCAGGGACCTCTCGACCGCGACGGCGACCGGCCGTTCCGTCGCCGCACCCAGTCGGATGAGGTGGCGCGCCAGGCGATTCGAGCGACGGTCGAGTTCGGTGTAGGTCAACTCGAATCCGCCGGCAACGATCGCGGGACCGCGCGGGTTGCGGCGGACGGCGGCGGCGAAGACCTCCGGCAGGAGCACCGGCGGCGGTCCCTCGGCGGCGAGCCGCGGGCGGCCGACGCGGGACAGCAGGTCGGTACGTTCCGCGGCGTCGAGCCAGTCGATCTCGCCGACGGGGGCGTCCGGATCGTCGACGATCGCTTCCAGCACCCGGCACAGTCGCTTGACGAAGCCCTGGACCGTCTCGGGGTCGAAGAGGTCGTTCGCGAACATCATCGCGCCGGAGATGCCCTTGGCGGCACCGTTCTCGCCGTAGGAGTCGGCGACCACGAGTTGCAGGTCGAACTGGCAGACACCGGTGTCGGCCTGCGCGCGGGACACGGTCACCTCGGGTAGCGCGACGTCGACCTTCGAGAGGTTCTGGAAGGCCAGCGCCACCTGGAACAGCGGATGGTGCGCCGTCGAGCGCTGCGGATTCAGCTCTTCGACGATCCGCTCGAACGGGACGTCGCCGTGTTCGTAGGCGTGCAGGTCGGTGTCCCTGACCTGACCCAGCAGATCGACGAAGGACTGGTCACGGTCGAGCGGCGTGCGGAGGGCGAGAGTGTTCACGAACATCCCGACCAGCGGTTCGAGTCCGGGCTCACCACGACCGGCGACCGGGGTGCCGATGACGATGTCGTCACCACCACTCAAGCGGCCGAGAAGCGTTGCGAGCGCGGCGTGCAGGACCATGAACAAAGACGCGTTCCGCGACCGTGCGAGTTCCACGAGGCGGTTGTGCAGTCGCGCGTCGATCTCCACCGGGACGTGACCGCCGGACAGGCTCGCGACCGCGGGCCGCGGACGGTCGGTGGGCAGATCCAGCACATCCGGGATCTCCGCCAGCGTCGACCGCCAGTAGTCCAGCTGGGCGTGCATGAGGGACTGCGGATCGTCGGGCTCCCCGAGGACCCGCCGCTGCCACAGCGCGTAATCGGCGTACTGGACCTCGAGCGGTTCCCAGGCGGGTTCCTGGCCTTCGAGCCGGGCCGCGTAGGCGACCATGACATCTCGTGCCAGCGGCGCCATGGACTGCCCGTCACCCGCGATGTGGTGGACGACGAGGACCAGCAGGAACCCTCCGGCCTGGTGCAACCGGCCTCCGACAGCCTTGCCGGGCTCGTCGATACGCAGGAGGCCCACCCGGATCGGCACCCTGGTGGTCACGTCGAAGCCGCGACGCACGAACTCGGTCACCACTTCTTCGACCGCACTCTCGGGCACGTACCGCACCTCGACGGCGGCCGCGACGTGGTCCAACACCACCTGGTGCGGTTCACCGGCGTCGTCGGGGTAGATCGTCCGCAACACCTCGTGGCGGCCGATCACGTCGGCGAGCGCGTCCTCGAGTGCTGCGATGTCGAGGCGTCCGGTCAGCTTCAGCAGCACCGGGATGTTGTAGGCGGGCGACTCCGGCTCCATGCGGTTGAGGAACCACATGCGCTGCTGTGCGAGCGACAGCGGAATCCGCTCCGGTCGCGGACCGGGGATCAGCGGGGCACGCTGCCCTTCCTGCAGCGATCCGGCCAGGGCGGCCAGGGCCGACACGGTGGGGGCCTCGAACAGGGTACGCACCGGGACACGGACTCCCAGCGCCGCACCCACCCGCGCCGCCACCACCGACGCGCTCAGCGAATCGCCGCCGAGGGCGAAGAAGTCGTCGTCGGCACCGACCCGGTCGATCTCCAGCACCTCTTCGAAGGCGGTGGCCACCGCGGACTCCGCGGGATTCGACGGTGCCCGGAATTCGGTTGCCGCGAACACGGGTTCGGGCAGCCGACCCCGGTCCAGCTTGCCGGTCGGGGTCCGCGGGACCTCATCGAGTACGACGACCGCGGCCGGGACCATGTACGCCGGCAGACTCTGCGACAGGAAATCCCGCAGTTCGTCGCCGGACAGTTCCTCGTCCGGCGCGGCCACCACGTAGGACACCAGCATCTGCGGCATCCCGTTGTCGCTGCGGGCGACGGTGACCGCGTAGGCGACGTCGGACCGGCCGCCGAGAGCCGCGTCGATCTCGCCGATCTCGATCCGGGTGCCGCGGATCTTGACCTGGAAATCGTTGCGTCCCAGGTACTCCAGCTGATCGTCGACGGTTCGCCGGACCAGGTCGCCGGTGCGGTACATCCGCTCGCCGGTGTCACCGAACGGGCAGGCGACGAACCTGGCCGCAGTCGTCGTCGGCTTCCCGACGTAGCCGTCGGCCAGTCCGGGCCCGAAGAGGTAGAGCTCGCCGACGACACCCTGGGGTACCGGGCGCAGCCACGTGTCGAGCACGGCACCGGCGACCGGTCCGATCGCGCGGCCGATGGTCACCGGGCCGTGCGTATCGAGCGGTTCGCTCGCCGTGGCCCAGATGGTGATCTCGGTGGGACCGTAGATGTTGATCATCTTGCGTCCCGGCGCCCACCGGGCGACCAGCTCCGGGCCGACCGCCTCACCGGCGGGTGCGAGCACGCGCAGCGTGTCGAGATCCGCCTCGGGCACGGTCGACAGAGCCGACGGCGTCACCACCGCGTGCGTCACGTGTTCGCGGCGGATCAGTTCGGCCAGCTCGGGGCCGCCGTACACGTCGGGTGGTGAGACCACCAGGCGTCCACCGGCACCGTGGGCCATCAGCAGCTCGAACACCGAGGCATCGAAGCTCGGCGAGGCCACCTGGAGAACACTCGCGGTGTCGTCGGCGAACAGGACGCGGTGCTGCGCCTCGACGAGCCGGGCGAGACCGCGGTGGCTGATCAGCACACCCTTCGGCATCCCGGTCGAACCGGAGGTGTAGATCACGTAGGCCGTCTGACCGATCCGGATCGGACCACCGCGCTCGGCGTCGGTGATCGGTGCGTCCGATTCGGCGTCGAGCAGGCACGGGTGCCGTTCGTCGTCGAGTTCGAGCCACTCGATGCCGGGGGGCACGCCGGGACCGTCCAGGGTAGCGGTCCCGGCGTGCGTGAGACCCAGCCTGACATCGGCATCGGAGAGCAGGTATCCGATCCGTTCAGCAGGCAGGGTCGGGTCCACCGGCAGGAATGCCGCGCCCGTCTTGGCCACCGCCCAGATGGCGACGACCGCGTCGAGCGATCTCGGCAACACACTGGCGACCACATCTTGTGATCCGACTCCCCGGCGCAGGAGGAGTCTGGCCATTCGGTTCGACCGCTCGTCGAGCCAGCGGTACGACACCGACGCGCCACACGTCACCGCGATGGCGTTCGGTTGGCGGGCAACGGATGCGGCGAGGATGTCGGGCAGCGTCGCCGGCCGGAGATTCCGCGGTGACGCAGGCAGATCCAGTTCGCCACCGCCGTGCGCGAGCACACCCAGGCGGGTGTCCGGGTCGTCGGCGATCCGGGCCAGGCACTCGACGAAGAGGTCGAGGATCTCCCGCGCCCGGGTGGGGTCGTAGTCGCTGCGGCGGAAGCGCAACGTGATCGACAGACCCGGCTCCCCCTCTCCCACATCGTTCTTCGGTGCGACGACGAGACTCAGCGGATACGGGGTGGCATCGACGCCGGTGATCCCGTCGACGCGGAGTCCCGCCGAGGACACGAGCTCCTGCAGGGTCGACTCGCGAAGCGGGAAGGACTGGAAGGCGAGCGCGGTGTCGAACATCTCCGAGAGCCCCACCGCCCGGTGGATGGCCGGGAGTCCCACGTAGTGATGGTCGAGCAGTTCGGCGTTGCTGTCCTGGGCACCGACCAGCAGGTCGCGCAACGACGCCGCGGGATCGAGCCGGACCCGGACCGGGACGGTGTTCAGGAACATGCCGAGGGCCTGCTCGACGCCCGGCAGTTCCGGCGGTCGTCCGGCGACGGCCGAGCCGAGGATCACGTCGGTCTCGCCGGTCAGCACACGCAGGACGAGTGCCCACGCCGTCGACACCGCGGTGCCGACGGTCACCGCGGAATCGGCTGCCACGGAACGCAACCGCAGGAACTCCTGGGCGGGCAGCTCCGCGCCGACCTCGCCGGCCAGATCACCCGACATCGCCGGGTCGCGCCGGCTGACGCGGGTGGCTCCCTCGACGTCGGCGTAGGCCCGAGTCCATGCGGCGATGGACGCCTCGTGGTCCTGCCGGGCCAGCCAGCGCAGGTAGTCGCGGTACGAGGGCGCGGACCCGGCGTGCTCGATCCGCTCCGGCTCGCCGTAGAACTCGAGGAGTTCGCCGATGAGCAGCGGCATCGACCAGCCGTCGAGGATCACGTGGTGATTGGTGATGTGCAGTTCGAACGCCTCGGCGTCGAGACGGATGAGGGTGAACCGGATGAGCGACGGGATGCTCAGGTCGAAGCCTGCATCCGCGTCTTCCGCGGCGATTCGCTCGGCGTCCGCCTGCGCACTCTCGCGGGACCGGTCGGACAGGTCGATCTCGCGGAAGGCGACCTCGGCGTGGCCGACCACGACCTGGCGTGGGCCGCGGGAGGTCTCGACGAAACCTGCACGCAGGATGTCGTGCCGGTCGACCAGTGCCTGCGCGGCCCGACGCAACCGTGCTCCGTCGAGATGGCCGGACAACCTGATCGTCGACTGCACGGTGTAGTTGTCCGCCGCGTCGGGATCGAGCGTGGAGTGGAAGTGGATGCCGGACTGGGTCGGGGACAGCGGCCAGATCTCCGACAGCCCCGGGTACCGATGACGGAGGTTCTCCGCGTCGGAGTCGCAGACGTCGGCGAAGTCATCGGCGGAGAGCGCCTCGTGATCGTCGGAACCGGTTTCCACCACGGCGACCGGCCGGGCAGCGTCGTCGTGTCCGACGCTGCCCGGATCGACGAGCGCTGCCAGAGCGGCGACCGTCTTGGCCTCGAAGACCTGGCGGCCGGTGATGTCCAGTCCGGCCGACTTGGCCAGGGCCACCAGTTGCATCGAGACGATGGAGTCGCCGCCGAGGGCGAAGAAGTTGTCGTCGGCGGTCACCGTCTCGAGGTTCAGTGCCTCGGCGAAGAGTCGTGCGATGAGCTCCTCGGTGGGTGTCGACGGCGCTCGGCCGCCGGCACTCTCGGCGCGGAAGTCCCACGCGGGGAGAGCCTTCCGGTCGACCTTGCCGGTGCGGGTCACCGGCATCGCCGGCAGCTCGAGAATGGCGGTCGGGACCATGTAGCGCGGCAGCGATTCCGCGAGATCGGCTCGTAGCGCGGTGACGTCGAGCTGCTCCCCCGGGGTGCCGACGACATAGGACACGATGACCGGCTGGCCGGTCGGTCCTGGCTGGACCAGGGTGACGGCCTGCGCCACAGCGTCGTGCCGTGCGAGGTGGGCGTCGATGTCCCCGGTCTCGATTCGCAGTCCGTGGATCTTGACCTGCTGGTCGTTGCGCCCCAGGTAGTCCAGTTCGAGTCCGTCGCGTCCGTGGATCCACCGCACCTGGTCACCGGTGCGGTAGATGCGTTTGCCGGTCGCCGACCGCGGATCGGCGACGAACCGGGATGCGGTGAGGCCGGGGCGGCCGAAGTACCCGCGGGCCAGACCCGGTCCGCCCAGGTACAGTTCGCCGGCCACGCCGACCGGAACCGGACGCAGCCACGCGTCGAGCACCACCGCGGACACTCCGCGGACCGGTTCGCCGATGGTCACCGGCTCCCCGGGCTGCAGATCGTCGGCCGCGGTGGCCCAGATGGTGGTCTCGGTGGGTCCGTAATGGTTCATCAACCGGCGGCCGGGTGCCCAGCGGTTCACGATGTCCGCGCCGGTGGCCTCGCCGACCACCGCGATCGTCGCCAGCGACGGCACCCGTGCGGGGTCCATCGTGTTGAGGGCGGTCGGCGTGATGATCGCGTGCGAGATCTGTTCGGCCCGAACCAGTTCCTCGAGATCGACGCCGCCGTAGACATCCTGGGGCGCCACCACCAGGCAGGCCCCGTTGCCATGGGCGAGCAGGACCTCGGAGACGCAGGCGTCGAAACCCGGGGAGGCCACCTGCAGGACTGCCGAACCTGGCAGTACACCGAAATAGTCGCCGAGTGCGGTGACCCGGTCCCGCAGCCCCCGATGGGCGATGTGGACCGCCTTCGGCCGCCCGGTCGACCCGGAGGTGAAGATCAGGTACGCACTGCTGTCGGCCTCCACCGGGGTCGTCGACCACTCCGCCTTCGCCCCTTCGTCATCCGACCGGCCGGCGGCGTCGAGGACGAGCCAGTCCACGGAATCCGGGAGGTTCTTCGTGACCTCCTCGACCGTGATGCCGAGCGTGCAGTGAGAATCGGCCAGCAACTCGGCCAGGCGGTAGGCGGGGTTGCCGGGATCGAGGGCGACGAAGGCCGCGCCCGACTTGGCCACCGCCCACATGGCAACGATCAACTCGACCGACCGCGGGAGCGCCAGCGCGACGAATCGCTCGGGGCCGGCGCCACGGCGAACGAGCTCGCAGGCGACGCGATCGGCCCGTTCGTCGAGTTCACGGAATGTCAGGGTGTCGCCGCCCGACCGCACGGCCGGGGCGTCCGGATACCGGCGTGCGGTATCGGACAGGATGCCCCGGAGCGTCCGCGGTGTCATGGCCGGCGGCCCCTCGACGCGGGCCAACTCCGCCCATTCGGTGTCCCAGCACGGGGAGACCGTCGCGACCTTCCGGCCCGGGTCCGCCGCGATCTGACCCAGCAGCATCACGAAGCGCTCGAGCAACAGCCCTGCGGACTGCGCGTCGAGACGATCGGAGGCGTACTTCAGGATCAGCTCGTACTGCCCCGGCTCGCTTCCGGCCCGCGACGGCCGCGGCGGCGTGACCTGGAGGCTGACCGGATACGGCGTCGCATCGTGAGCGACGACGCCCTTCCACTGCAGCCCGGCATCCGCGAGCGCACCCGCCACTCCCTCGGCGTCGATGGGATAGGACTCCAGAACCGTGGCGGTGTCGAAGATGTCGGCCATCCCCGCGGCCCGCTGGAGCTCGGCGAGGCCGATGTTGCGGTGATCGAGCATGGCGGCCTGTTCGGCCTGCGCCCGCGTGAGCAGCTCGGTGACGGTCTCGTCGGGATCGAGCCGGACCCGCACCGGCAGGGTGTTGATGAACAGGCCGATCATCCGCTCGATCCCCGCGATGTGGGCCGGACGATCGGAGACCGTGTTGCCGAACACCACGTCCGACCGACCGGTCATGGCGGAGAGCAGCAGCGCCCAGGCCACCTGGATGGCGGTGTTGGGGGTGACGCCGTGGGCGCGACCGAGTCCGAGCACCGCGTCGGTGGTTGCGGCATCGAGGTCGAGGTCGACCTGTGCGACCTCGGCGGTGGCGACCCGCTCCGGATTGCCGGTCAGTCGCGTCGGGCTCTCGATGTCGGCCAGCATCTCCTCCCAGGCCTCGACCGTCGCCGCGTGATCCTGGGAATCCAGCCACTGCAGGTAGTCCCGGAAGGACCGCGGTGTGGGCAGCCCGACCGCGGCGCCGTCCGTCGAGTCGGTGATGTAGAGCGCCAGCAACTCCTGGACGACCAGCGGCATCGACCAGCCGTCGAGCACGATGTGGTGATTGGTCAGCAGGAGCATGAACTCGTCGTCGTCGACCCGGATGAGGTGGAACCGCATCAGCGGTGGCCGTGTCAGGTCGAAGGGGGTCGCCGACTCGGTGATCAGCCGACGCAGTTCGCGGTGCCGCTCCCCGGGATCGGCGATGCCGGTGAGGTCGGAGTCCGTCCAGTCGACGGCCACGTCATGCAGCAGGAGCTGGCGCGGACCGGCGGCGGTCTCGACGAAGGCGACGCGCAGGCTGTCGTGACGGTCGATGAGCGCCTGTGCGGCGCGCCGCATCCGCTCCGGCCGCAGCGATCCGCCGAGGGTCAGTTCGGCCTGCACGACGTAGCCGTCCGCGCCGCTGACACCGCCGGCGGCGTTGGTGTCGATACCGTCGTAGGTGGCGTGGAACAGGAGCCCGGCCTGCAGTGCCGTCAGCGGCCAGACGTCGACCATCGAGGGGTGATCGCGCAGCCAGCCGTCGATCTCGTTTTGCGTGGTCTCGACGAGCGGGAAGTCCGACGGGGTGTACCCGCCGGCGTCGTCGGCCCGGGCATGGCGGGCGAGTGCCTCGAGTGCCTGCACCCACAACTGCGACAGTTCTTCGACCGCGGCGCGGTCGAGCACCAGCGAGGCGAACTCCCACACCGCGTCGAGTTCGAGGCCGTCCGAACCCGGCTCGGCGATCGCGTTGATGTCCAGGATCGCCGGGAGGGCCATCCACGGGTCGGCGGTGCCGGCCAGCGCGTCGAATTCACGCGACGGCGTCCACGGCCCGAAGACGTCGCGGGTGCCCGCGCGGCCCAGGTAGTTGAAGCTGATCTGTGGTTCGGGCCGGTTCTGGAGTTCGTTGCAGCCGACCGGATCCAGGTGCCGGACCATTCCGTAACCGATGCCGTTGTCGGGCACCGCGCGCAGGAACTCCTTGACCCGCTTGATCGCCGTACCGGCGGCTGCCCCGCCGGCGAAGGCGTCGTCGAGGTCGATGTCGTCGAGGTCGATCCGGACCGGGAACCGTGAGGTGAACCAGCCGACCGTCGCCGTCAGATCGGCGCCGGGAACAGCCGACTCCTCACGGCCGTGCCCCTCGAGTGCGATCAGCTCGCCGCCCGGCGCCTCGCCGTGCAGCGACCGCCAGCGCGCGAGCGCGAGTCCCAGCGCCGCGAGCAGCGGGTCGTTGGGGCTGCCGTGGAACCGGCCGGGGATGGACGTCACGATCGTCTCGGTGACGTCGGCCGGAATGCGCATCCGCACGCGTCCCGCCGAGGCGGTGATGTCCCGGTCGGGGTCGAGCGCGCGTGCGCCGAGTGGGCGGTCGCCGGCCGCGAGGGTGTCCGACCAGAGATCGAGCTCGGCGGCGGTACGGCCCGAGGACCTCTCGACCAGGCCGTGGACCCAGCGGCGCACGGAGGTCGTCGGCGTGCTGAGCTGCGGGTCGCCGCCCGCGGCGATCTGACCGTGGGCGACCGCGAGGTCGCTCAGCAGGATGCGCCACGACACGCCGTCGACAGCGAGGTGGTGGATGACCAGCCACAGCAGGTCCGGCTTCGAGCCGTCGCGGTCGCGCAGCCAGACGAATCGCGTCAGCAACCCGGCGCGCGGGTCCAGCAGATCGGCGGCCGCTTGTAGTTCCCGGTCGATCTCGTCGGCGTCGCGACGCTCCAGCCACACCTCGGTCAGCGTCTCCTCGACGTCGACCGACCCGTGCTCCCGGACCTCGACGAACCCCTCGCCGGCGTGGTCGCGCAGGACCGCGCGCAAGATGTCGTGGCGGTCGACGAGAGCGCCGAGAGCGCGCACGAGGTCGGGTCGCCGGAGATCGTCGGGGAGCTCGATGAGCGCGGCCTGTGCGAAACGGTCGATGTGTCCCCGCTCGAGCATCGCGTGCATGATCGGCGCCAGCGGGAACGAACCCACGCCTGCGCCGGGGAGTTCCCGGAGGGTGTCGTCGGCCGACGCGTCGGTCGCCCGTACCGCGAGAGCCGCGACGGTCTTGCACTCGAACACGTCCTGGGTCGAGAACGCCAGCCCGGCGGCCTTGGCCCGGCCCACGAGTTCGATCGAGGAGATGCTGTCGCCGCCGAGGACGAAGAAGCTGTCGTCGGCACCGACCTCGTCGACACCGAGGACCTCGGCGAACAGCTGTGCCAGCCGGTATTCCCCGGGCGTCGACGGTGGCCGTCCGGTGCGGGCGGCCGCGAAGACCGGAGCGGGCAGTGCCTTCCGGTCGACCTTGCCGAACGCGTTGAGCGGCAACGCGTCGAGCGTGGTGATCACCGCCGGGACCATGTGCGGCGGAAGCGATTCGCGGGCGAACCGACTCAGCTCGGAGACATCGATCCGATGGTCGCGGACGGGCGACACGTACGACGCGAGCACCGTCGCGCCGGCGTTGTTGCGAACCGGCACGGTGATCGACGCCTCTACGTCGGGGTGGCCGACGAGAGCCGCGTCGATCTCGCCGGGCTCGATCCGGTAGCCACGGATCTTCAGCTGGAAGTCGGTGCGACCCAACAGTTCCAGCGACAGCGCGGTCGGACTGCCGACCCAGCGGGCGAGATCGCCGGTGCGGTACATCCGCTCGCCGGGCTCGCCGTGGGGGTTGGCGACGAACCGGCCCGCGGTCTGGCCGAACAGGTTCGCGTAACCGCGCGCGAGACCCGGCCCCGCCAGATACAGCTCGCCTGCGGTACCCATCGGGACCGGCTGCAGCGCGGGGTCGAGGATCATCATCGACGCACCGCGCACCGGACGGCCGACCGTCAGGTCCTCGGCCGGGTCGATGACACTGCTCGCCGCGGTGATGGTCGCCTCGGTCGGCCCGTACTCGTTGATCATCCGCGCCCACCGCGTCCAGCGTTCGACGATGCGCGGCGCGGTCTTGTCGCCGCCGACCATGACGGCCCGCAGGTCGGTCAGGGCTTCCGGCTCGACGGTGGCCAGCATCGCCGGCGTCAGCGTCAGGTGGGTGACACCCTCGTCGGCCAGCAGGCGGGTGAGGCGCTCCCCGCCGATCACGTCCGGCGGCACGACGATCAACGCGGACCCGTTCGCGAAGCAGGTCAGCAGCTGTTCCATCGACGCGTCGAAACTCGGGGAAAGGGCATAGGACACCCGTGATCCCGAGTCCAGGCCGTAGACCTCGGATCGGTCGGAGATGAGGTTCGCGAGGCCGTTGTGCGTGACCTGGACGCCCTTCGGCACACCGGTCGATCCGGAGGTGTAGGTGATGTACGCGACGTTGTCCGCACGCAGCGGACGGATGCGGTCGCGGTCCCCGATCACTTCGTCCGGGGCGAGGGCGGCCCCCTCCCCGAGACCGCCCTCGCCGTCGACGAGCACCGTGGGCATCGACTCCGGGAGCCGGTCGGTGAACTCGTCGCCTGTGATCGCCACTTCGGCGCCGCTGTCGGCGACGATGTGCTCGATACGCTTGCGTGGGTAGTCCGGGTCCACCTGAACGATGGCAGCCCCGGACTTCGCAACCGCCCACGCGGCGGCGACGGACTCGGCAGACCGTCTGAGAAGAATCGCGACCGACGTGTCCGGCCCGCAGCCCATGTCGATCAGGCGGCGCGCCATCCGCGACGACACGGCGTCGAGTTCCCGGTACGTCAGCCGGCGACCGTCTGACGCGATCGCGACGCGGTCGCCATGACGGGCCACACTTTCGGCGAGGATGTCCGGGAGAAGCCGCGGCGCAACACCTTCCGAACCGCGCACGGGCAGGAGCGCGTCACGCTCGTGCTCGTCGAGCAGCTCGAGCAGGCCCACCTGGTCGTCCGACGCGCCTTCGAGGAACTCGTGCAGGAACATCAGGAACCGACGGTGATGGTCGGCGAGCTCGGCAGGCGTGTAGACGTTCGGATTGCCCTGGAAGTCGATGTGCGTGCTGTCGTGACCCGCACCGGGATAGATGTTGACGAAGAGGTCGGAGGTCGGGCCGGACGTCAGCACGTGCAGGCGACCCGCCACGTCGCCGAACACGACCTCGCTGTCGATCATCATCAGGTTGACGGCCGGACCGAACGACGACGCCTCGTCGCGCGCGATCCCCATGTCGCGGAAGATGTCTTCTTGGCGGTAGCGCTGCCGCCGGAGTGCGCTCAGCAGCTCCCCCTTCACGGCGGTGACGACCTCGTCGAGCGTGCAGCCCGCGACCGGGACCCGCAGGGGCACGACGTTCGCGACCATGCCGCCGGAGCGTCGCAGGACTGCCGAATGCCGCCCCGAGACCGGCAGGCTCAGGAGGACCTCGGGACTTCCGGTCATCCGGGCGAGGTAGACGGCGAAGGCGGCGACGATCACCGGGGTGACCCCACCGTCGTGCGACGCGTCGTCGAGGAGACGCGCGGTCTCCTCCGGCAGCGGCGTGCTCACGAGGGTCGGGTGCAGCGTGGGCTTACCGAGCCGGCCGGCGAGACTGACCACCGGCGGGGCACCTTCGAGGTGTTCGCTCCAGTACTTCCGGTCGTTCTCGTAGCGGGTCGACCCGGGATAGGACGCGTCCTGCTCGATGATGTCGGCGAGATCGCTTGCCTTGCAGGGTGGCGGCTCCTCACCGTGGATGCCGGCGTTGTACCGCTCGGTGATCCGCCGGACCATCGTGACCGCACCGAATCCGTCGAGCGCGATGTGGTGTGCACGCAGATACCAGAAGTAGTGGTTCGTCCCGACCCGATAGACGACGCTCGTCATGAGGTGGTCCACGAGGAGATCCAGCGGCCGCGAATAGTCCTCGGACATCAGACGATGCGCGGTCCCGACCGGGTCGGGCTCTTCACGCAGATCAAGGGTGTACACCGGGGCCCCGTACGCCTCGTCGACGTACTGTCGCGGCTCGCCGTCGACCTCGATCAGCCGCAGGTATCCGGAACCGAACTCTGTTCCGGTCGTCCGTGCGGCGTCCTCCAGCACGTCGGTGTCGAGTTCGCCTTCGATCTCCACGTACTGCGCCACCGAGATCGGCAGGTCACCCGCCACGTGCTGCGCGAACCAGATGCCCCGCTGCGCCGCGGACAGCGGCAAGGTGCCGACCCGTGACCGAGCACCCGAGTCATCGTCGAAGGTTGACTCGAAGTTCTTCTCTGAGATGGTCACGCGGCCTCCCCATGCGTCCTCATCGACTGCACCCGCCGAGCCTGGGGGCACAGCCCGGGCGGAATCGTCAGACCACGAATTGCCCGTCTCGCGCCTGAAGCGAGAATGGGCAATGCAGCCCCCCTGGATAGTTGTCGGCCCCGCCGACAAGAACTGACCGTACTCTCGCGAAACTTTCCGCCACAACGATTTCCGAGAAGCTAGATCGGTCATACGACCCAGGAGAGAAAGGTCTCGGAATGATGACATCCGCCGATTGGTCCGATCGGATGACATTCTCCGGACCGGGTGTTTTTCCCGGACACCTCTGCATATCGCGCGCGACAGAAGCAGATTCGGATCCAGATTCACATCCGACCAGGTATGGTACTGAATCTGCCTGCAGGGGTATCGATTTCGAGTGGCAACCCGACTTGGATAATTGCCACAAATCGCCCATAGGGCTCGAATCGGCGATTTCTTTAGATTGCGTAGCTAAAGGGTATGGAGAATTCTGCTAACGGCGCCGTGATCATTTCGATATTGAAGCTACACCTTCATTCCAAATCAGCACAGTTGGTCTCGATTCGGGGGTTGTCGTTTCAGGAAACGACACCGAGTCAAGCAATTGCCCTGGCATGGCGAACATATTGTTACGTTGCCGCCGAGGCCATCTGTCACTCACCGAGGGACTTTGGTCACCCGGTGAGGGTCGTCGGTCACGGGACACGGCGGCGTCATCGGCCGGCTCCTGCCCCGCCCGAGCCCGTCCGGTCTCCGTCGGGCCGGCCTCGGCGATGGCTGGCGCGCCGTCGATCGGTGACGCGACAACCCGATTAGGGTGGATTCATGGCAGGGCGCAGCATGGACTTCGATCCCATCGCCGAGGCACGGGACAACTGGACCGAGGCCGGGTGGGGCGACGTCGCCGACGGCATGGTCGCGGTGACCTCGGTGATGCGTGCCCACCAGATCCTGCTGGCCCGTGTCGAGGCCACGTTGCGCCCCTTCGATCTGAGCTTCTCCCGGTTCGAGCTCCTCCGACTGCTGGCGTTCTCTCGCCAGGGCGCGCTCCCGATCACCAAGGCCAGCGACCGCCTCCAGGTCCACGTCACCAGCGTCACCCACGCGATCCGTCGCCTCGAGGAAGGCGGCCTCGTCCGCCGCGTCCCACACCCGACGGACGGCCGCACCACCCTCGTCGAGATCACCGACCTCGGCCGCTCCACCGTCGAAGACGCCACCAAGACCCTCAACGAGAAGGTCTTCGCCGACGTGGGCATGACCGACGACGAGATGGCCGGCCTCGTCGGCGCCATCCAGTCGTTGCGGAAGCACAACGGCGACTTCTGATGTGTATGACGTTGTGCCCGGCTTCCGGGCTCAACGTCATACGGAACACCGCGGCTCATAACGCGGGAACCGATTCGGCGCCGCTCGCGTCCAATCCATCGTGGACATCACCGAACTGACCGTTCGTCGAGACGGTGTGTTCTCGGCCCAGGAGGCACGCGAGTGCGGCGTCAGCTCCTCATCGATCCAGCGCAAGGTGGCCGTCGGCGAATGGAAGGCCGTGGCGCGAGGCGTCTACCTCGTCAGCGGGCACGCACGGTCGGCGCGGGCGCAGGCACGGATCGCAGTGCTGTCGGTGCACAACGACGCGGTACTGGGTGGTGCTGCTGCCGCGTGGTGGCTGGGTCTCCACGATGCAGAGCCCCGCAAGCACGTCGTGTTCACCAAGACGCGTGGCGCCGCCCGGCGGTCGTCGGCGACGGCGCTGGCCCGATACCGGCCTCTCGATGACGCGGACATCACGGTGCACGAAGGGCTGCGGACCACAGCACCCTCGCTGACCGTCCTCGACGCGTCGCTCGACATCGGGATGAGCATCCTCGACTCGGCCCTGTTGACCAAGCGAGTCACGGTGGAAGGCCTCGAGGCGGCGCACGCCCGCTACCCGAGGCGCCATGGCGCGACAAGCGCAGCGTCCTATCTGCGGCTCCTGGGAGATGGCGCGAGGTCGGAAGCCGAGAGACTGACCGCGAACCTGCTGTCGGCCGGTGGCGTCTCCGGCTGGATCGCGAACATGCCCGCCTACGGGTACATCATCGACTTCGCGATCCCGCACGTGAAGGTCGCGGTGGAGATCGACGGCTTCGCATTCCACCGCGACGCAGCCGCGTTCCGGCGAGACCGGTTGAAGCGGAACCTACTGGTCGCGAACGGGTGGACCGTCCTCAATTTCACCTGGGCCGACCTCGTCGAACGCCCGACAGAGATCGTGGACGAGGTCAGAGCCGCTCGTCAGCGCGCCGCCAGCTGAAAAGCAGTATGACGTTGTGCCCGTAAACCGGGCACAACGTCATAGAGAACCAGAGCAGGTGCTGCGACCTAGTGCAGCGAGGTGATGATCGCGCTGAAGTCGAGGTCACCGTGCTGCTCGGCGAAGCCGCGGTACAGCTGAGCGGCGTGGGAACCGAGCGGGGCGCGGGCACCGGTGCTGGCGACGGCGTCCATCGCGAGACCGAGGTCCTTGTTCATCAGTGCGGTGGCGAACCCCGGCTTGAAGTCGTTGTTCGCCGGCGAGGTCGGGACCGGGCCCGGGACCGGGCAGTTGGTCTCGATGGCCCAGCAGTTGCCGGTGGCACCGGTCACGACGTCGTAGAGCGCCTGCTCGTCGAGACCCAGCTTCTGGGCCAGGACAAAGGCCTCGCCGACGGCGATCTGCTGGACGGCGAGCAGCATGTTGTTGCACACCTTCGCCGCCTGGCCGGCACCCGCCGCACCGCAGTGGATGATCTTGCCGGCCATCGGGTCGAGGGTTCCCCGCGCCGCGGAGAAGGCCTCGTCCTCGCCGCCGACCATGAAGGCCAGCGTGCCCGCGGTGGCCCCCTTGACGCCACCCGACACCGGGGCGTCGACCTGCGCGAAACCGTGGTCGACGGCCCGGCGGTGGATCTCCCGCGCATCGTCGACCGAGATGGTCGACGAGTCGATGAAGAGCGCACCAGTCTGGGCGGCCGGCAGGACCTCGTCGTAGACCTTCTTCACGATGCCGCCGTTGGGCAGCATGGTGATCACGACCTCGGATCCGGACACCGCCTCGATGGCCGCGGGAAACGTCTCGATCCCGTTGGACTTGGCGGTCTCGATCGCCTCGGGCGACAGGTCGAACCCGCGGACGGTGTGGCCGGCCTTGACCAGATTGGCGGCCATCGGGCCACCCATGTTGCCGAGACCGAGGAAAGCGATCGTCGTCATTGTCATTGCTCCCTAAAGTGTTTGCCTGCGAAAACCATTGCGTTGGGCGCGAGTTCGCGTCAGCTCTCCCGGTAGCGGGACGCGATCGAACGGCCGAGGACGACCCGCATGATCTCGTTGGTCCCTTCCAGGATGCGGTGCACACGGAGGTCGCGGACGATTTTCTCGATTCCGTACTCGGACAGATACCCGTAGCCGCCGTGCAGCTGCAGTGCCTTGTCTGCGACGTCGTAGCAGCTGTCGGTGACGAATCGCTTGGCCATCGCACACTGCTCCACCTTGTCGGGGGAGTTGTCGTCGAGAGCGGTCGCCGCGTGCCACAGCATGAGCCGCGAGGTCTGCAGCGACGTCGCCATGTCGGCGAGCGTGAACCGGATGGTCGGCTCGTCGAGCAGCGAGTTGCCGAACGCACGACGACTCGAGACGTAGGCGGCCGCCTTGTCGAAGGCCGCCTGGGCGCCACCGAGCGACGACGCCGCGATGTTGAGCCGGCCGCCGTTGAGGCCGTTCATCGCGATGCCGAACCCGATGCCCTCGGTCTCGGCGAGAAGGTTCGACGCCGGGACCCGCACCTCGTCGAGGATGACCTGCGCGGTGGGCTGCGCGTGCCAGCCCATCTTGTGTTCCTGCGCACCGAAACTCAGTCCCGGGGTGTCCTTCTCGACCAGGAAGGTGGAGATGCCCTTGGGTCCGGCGTCGCCGGTGCGGGCCATCACCACGTACAGGTCCGACGACCCGGCACCGGAGATGAACTGCTTGACGCCGGTGAGGACGTACTCGTCACCCTGACGTTCGGCGCGGGTGGCGAGCGCCGCCGCATCCGACCCGGCTCCGGGTTCGGTCAGGCAGTAGCTGGCGATGGTCTCCATCGTCGCCAGCCGCGGCACCCACTTGTTGCGCTGCTCGTCGGTGCCGTAGTGGTCGATCATCCAGGCGCACATGTTGTGGATGGACAGGAACGACGCGACCGCCGGATCGGCGTAGGCCAACTGCTCGAAGATCCGCACGCCGTCGAGACGACGGAGTCCGCTGCCCCCGGCATCCTCGGAACAGTAGATGGCACCCATCCCCAGTTCGGCCGCCTCGCGGAGCTCGGCAACCGGGAAGTGTTTGGACGCATCCCATTCCAGCGCATACGGCGCCAGTTTCTTGGCCGCGAACGCCGCGGCGGTCTCGACGATGACGCGTTCGTCACCGTCGAGCCGCGCGACTGCGGCCTCGGCAAGTGTGGTCATATCTGTGGCCGCACTCAGTCCATCGTCGGGATGACGAACTCGGCGCCGTCCTTGATGCCGGACGGCCAACGGGTCGTGACCGTCTTGGTCTTGGTGTAGAACTGGATCGACGCCGGGCCGTGCTGGTTGAGATCGCCGAAGCCCGAACGCTTCCAGCCACCGAAGGTGTAGTACGCCACCGGAACCGGGATCGGCACGTTCACGCCGACCATGCCGACCTCGACCCGCGCAGTGAAGTCGCGGGCAGCGTCGCCGTCCTGGGTGAAGATCGCAACACCGTTGCCGTACTGGTGATCCGACGCGAGAGCGAGAGCCTCTTCGTAGTCGCCGGCGCGGACGATGGTGAGCACCGGACCGAAGATCTCGTCGGTGTAGATCGACATGTCCTTGGTGACCCGGTCGAACAGGGTCGGGCCGATGAAGAAGCCCTTCGAGATGTCGTCATCCCCGAAGGTCTGCTCGTTGCTGGTGCGCTCGCGGCCGTCGATGACGATCTCGGCGCCCTCGTCGACGCCCTTGGTGATGTAACCGCGGACGCGCTCGAGAGCGGCGGCGGTGACCAGCGGACCGTAGTCGGCCTTCGGGTCGAGGCTGTGGCCGACGCGCAGCGCGTTGACGCGATCGATCAGCTTGGCGCGCAGACGGTCTGCGGTCTCCTCACCGACCGGGACCGCGACCGAGATGGCCATGCAACGCTCGCCGGCGCTGCCGTAACCGGCACCGATCAGCGCATCGACGACCTGGTCCAGGTTGGCGTCGGGCATGATGATCGCGTGGTTCTTGGCGCCACCGAAGCACTGCGAACGCTTGCCGTGGGCGGCGGCGGTCGAGTAGATGTACTGCGCGATGTCGGAGCTGCCGACGAAGCCGAGGGCCTTGACGTCCGGGTGGGTGAGCAGCGCGTCGACCGCTTCCTTGTCACCGTGGACGACCTGGAAGACGCCGTCGGGAAGCCCTGCCTCGGTGAACAATTCGGCGAGGCGGACCGGCACGGAGGGGTCGCGCTCACTCGGCTTGAGGATGAAGGCGTTACCGCAGGCGAGCGCGGGGCCGGCCTTCCACAGCGGGATCATGGCCGGGAAGTTGAACGGCGTGATGCCGGCGACCACACCGAGCGGCTGGCGGATCGAGTGCACGTCGATGCCGCCGCCGGCACCTTCGGTGAACTCACCCTTGATGAGATGCGGGATGCCGATGGCGAATTCGATGACCTCGATGCCGCGCTGGATGTCGCCGAGGGCGTCGGCGTGGGTCTTGCCGTGCTCGAGCGACAGGGTGGTCGCGAGCTCGTCGGCGTTCTTGTTGACCAGGTCGACGAAGCGCATGAGGACGCGCGCGCGACGCTGCGGGTTCCACGCGGCCCATTCCTTCTGCGCCTCGGACGCGGTGGCGATGGCGGCGGCGACCTCGTCGGTCGAGGCGAGCGGCACCTGGGCCTGCACGGCACCGGTACTGGGGTTGAAGACGTCGGCGAAGCGGCCGCCCTCGGCGGTGACGCGCTTGCCGTTCAGGAAGTGCGGGATGGACGGGACAGCGGGAGCGGACACTTCAGATCACCTTTGATTCTTCTCTGGGGGTTGTCTGGTCGGGTCTTCCGGCCTCGACGGCCTTGACGTGTATTCGGAGCTTTCGGACCTGCCTCGCCGGCCTGTGAGCCGGCGGCGAGCGCCCCGATCCGGGAGTTCGGGGTTATGGCCTCTGTCACCACATAGTAGGACATCCAAGTATTTCTTCCAACCCCCTTCCCACCTGCGATTTAGCCACGGGGAGCGGGTTAGGCTAGCCTCTCTGGCGAAAAGCCGACGTCGAGAGGAGTTCTGCATATGTCGGTCGTCATCCTCTACGGAACCGAGACCGGAACGGGTGAGCTCGTCGCGGACGCGATCGCGGACGCGCTCAACCAGCACGATCCCTCGATCTACGACATGAGTGAGTACGCGGTCGAGGACCTCGATCCCGCCGACTTCCTGGTGATCGTCTGCTCGACCTACGGCGAGGGCGAGCTGCCCACCGGCGCCGAGCCGTTCGCCGACGAGCTCGAGAGCGTCAACCCCGACCTGAGCGGACTGCGCTTCGCCGTGTTCGGGCTCGGCGACTCGATCTACGACACCTTCAACCGCGGCGGCGAGATCGTCGCCGAGATGCTGACGAAGCGTGGCGCGGTTCAGGTCGGCGAGCACGCCCGCCACGACAGCTCGTCGTCGGTCAAGCCCGCCAAGCAGGCCGAGGAGTGGGCCGAGGGCATCGCGGAGCTGGTCGAGGGCTGATCGGAGCAGGCGGGCTCAGTACCGTCTGATCACGGCTCGATCATGCCGCCGACCGCCCAGCGGTCGGCGGCATCTCCGCTTCTGCGGCGACCGCCTGTTCGTATCCGCGGACGGCCGACAGTTTCGCCAGCTCGCACACCGCCCGGATCATGATCGCGAGCACGATGCCCAGGAACATCGCAGTGGGCACGGAGACGTTGAGGTTCTCGCCGAGCAGCAGCACGCCGAGCACCATCGCGACCGCAGGCTCGGCGACCGTCATCGACGGGAACGAGGTCTGCAGGTCACCCGCTCCGAAACCGAGCTGCTGCGCCACCACCGCACCGACCACGACCAGCACGAACAGGTAGATCTCCGGCTGGACGAAGGTGCGCCAGAACTCGTGGGTGATCTGATAGATCACCGCCTTGACCAGCAGCGCCGAGACCCCGAACATCGTGCCTGCGACGAGCCCGTAGAACAGTGCCTTGTAGTGCGGGCTGGAGCGCCGTGCCAGCAACACCAGGCCGACGACGATCCCGACGACTGCCCCGACCGTGGCCCACAGCAGGAGCGCATCCGGTCTTCGGAGTGACGGCTCCGGCCGGGAGACGAGGAGGAAGGTCGCGACGCAGGCGACCAGCACCCCACCCCACGCCCACTCGATCCGCGCGGGATGCCGGTGATCGGCCCAGGCCTCCAGTGGCAGCGCGAACAGCACGGCCAGCACGACGAGGGGCTGCACCAGCAGGATCGACCCGAGACCCAGCGCGGACGCCTGCAGGCCGAAGCCGCAGAGCGCGATGACGGCACCCACCCACCATCCGGCGGTGATCGCGCCGTTGACCCGCGACGCACGCTGCCGCAGCACGGTGCCGGCCGCGATCAACAACGCCGCCAGCACCGCCAGGAGCGCGGGTACCCAGGTGTGCACGTCCACAAGGGTAAGGGCGTCGCGGACCCCGCGCCCGAATCGGGCACCGGTCGGCGACGCTGCACCCGGTGTCGCAACGTCGGCAACCAGCGCCGACGGCGTACATTCGACAACCATGCGGTATCGGTCGGATCTGGAACGCCTGGCCACCCTCGACGCGGCCGCGATCGAGCGGGCCTGCGCCGACTGCACGACTCTGGACGAACTCATCGGTTGTGCCGTCGACGAACATCTCGAGTTCGATGCGCTGGCCGACGAGGCCGAGTTGCACGACGAGCACGAGCACGCCGCCTTCCTCCGCCAGGAGGCCGCGGCGTGGCGCGCGACCGTCCGCCTGCTGCGCACCATCGCCGCCGACCCCGACGCCTATCCGGCCGGATCCCGGCGCACCGGGACCGCATGAGCGGCATGCGGACGCTGATCCTGATGCGTCACGGCAAGTCGGGCTATCCCCCGGCGACGCGTGACCACGACCGTCCACTGGCCGAACGCGGCGATCGCCAGGCCGCTCTCGCGGGACGGTGGATGTCCGACGAGGGCCTGCGCGTCGACGCGGTGCTGTGCTCGACGTCGACCCGGACCCGCCAGACCCTCGAGCGGACCGGCGTCCGGGCGCCGGTCGCCTACGTCGAGGACATCTACGGCGGCGACTCCGACGACGTGCTGGAGGCCATCCGCATCCATGCGCCTGTCGAGGCGTCCACGCTGCTCGTCGTCGGTCACGAACCCGGGATGCCGCAGACCGCGCTCACGCTCGACCCCTCCGGTCCCATAGATCGGTTTCCGACATCCGCTTATGCGGTACTCACCGTGTCGCAGCCCTGGGATCGCCTCGGTATGACCCCGGACCCCGACGCCCACCTCGTCGGCGTCCGGATACCCCGCGAGGAGTGACCTCGGCTGGTCGACGGAGACCCCGAGCGAGCATTGGAGCGCGAATGCGTGAGACCCAGCGGACCATCATCGACGTCCTGGGGGTCAAACCCTCGATCGATCCGGCCGACGAGGTCGAGCGGCGGGTGCGATTCCTCACCGACTACCTGGGCACGATCGGCGCCTCGGGGTATGTGCTCGGCATCTCCGGCGGCGTCGACTCGACCCTCGCCGGACGCCTGGCCCAGATCGCGGTCGAGCGCGTCCGCGCCGACGGTGGTGACGCGGTGTTCGTGGGCATGCGCCTGCCCTACCGGATGCAGCACGACGAGGACGACGCCGCGGCGGCCGTCGAGTTCGTGGCGGCCGACGAGACGCTGACCGTCAACGTCGCGCCCGGGGTGGACGCCCTCAACGACGAGATCTCGGAGGCGACGGGCACCGCGCTCACCGACTTCACCAAGGGCAACGCCAAGGCACGCCACCGCATGGTCGCCCAGTACGCGGTGGCCGGCGATCGCGGGCTCCTGGTCGTCGGCGCCGACCATGCCTCGGAGAACGTCACCGGCTTCTTCACCAAGTACGGTGACGGCGCCGCGGACATCCTGCCGCTGGCCGGTCTGAACAAACGCCAGGGCCGGTCGCTGCTGCGTCACCTCGGCGCGCCGCGGCAACTGTGGGCGAAGGTCCCGACCGCCGACCTGCTCGACGAGAAGGCGGGCCAGACCGACGAGGACGAGTTGGGCCTGACCTACGAGCACATCGACGACTACCTCGAGGGCCGCGAGGTCCCGGTCGAGACGGCGGAGAGGATCGAGGCGGCCTGGCACCGCAATCGCCACAAGCGCACGACGCCGGTCGAACTCGACGACACGTGGTGGCGGGCCTGACGACAGACATCGCGCCCACCGCACACCGCGCCGTTTACTGTTGTCGACGTGTCTGTCTACGCAAACGGCTTCGTTCGGGTCGCGGGTGCCGTGCCCGTCCTCACGATCGCCGAACCCGCCGCGAACGCCGCACGCACCATCGAGTTGATGCGGCAGGCCGCCGACGACGGCGCCGCGCTGGTGGTCTTCCCCGAACTCGGGCTGTGCGGCTACAGCGTCGACGACCTGTTCCACCAGGACGCGCTGATCGACGGCTGCCGCGTCGCGCTCGGTGAGATCGTCGCGGCCAGCAGGGGTCTCCGGCCGCTGGTCGTCGTGGGTCTGCCGATGGTCGTCGGCGACGGACTGTTCAACTGCGCGGCCGTGATCCGCGACGGGGCGGTGCTGGGCGTGGTCCCGAAGTCGTATCTGCCGAACTATCGCGAGTTCTACGAGCAGCGGTTCTTCTCCGCGGCCCGCGACGCGGTGCCCACCACGGTGACCGTCGAAGGCGAGGCGGTCCCGTTCGGGGCCGATCTGATCTTCGAGGCCGCCGATCTGCCCGGCTTCGCACTGCATGTGGAGATCTGCGAGGACGGTTGGGTGGCGATCCCGCCGAGCACCTGGGCCGCTCTCGGTGGCGCAACCGTGCTGGCCAATCTCTCCGGCAGCCCGGTCACCGTCGGCAAGGAGTCCTACCGGAAGAACCTGTGCACCGGCCATTCCGCGCGCACGATCTCCGGGCACGTCTATGTCGCTGCGGGTTACGGCGAGTCCACGACCGATCTCGCCTGGGACGGTGACGCCCTCATCACCGAGAACGGTTCCCTACTCGCACGGAGCGAACAGTTCGCGACCACCGATCAGGTGATCTCCGCCGACATCGACCTCGATCGGATCCGGCAGGAACGCATGCGGATGATCAGCCTGCGCGACCAGGCCGGCGACTACTCCGATCGCCTGAAGTCGTTGCGCCGCATCGGTTTCTCATTCGGCGAGCTGGGCGGCGACGACGATGTGCTGCGCCGTGTCGTGCCCCGGTTCCCCTATGTACCGGCCGATTCCGCCGACCGCGACGAGCGGTGTGCCGAGGTCCGCCACATCCAGGTGCAGGGACTCGCCCAGCGCCTGCGATCGACAGGTATCGACAAGATCGTCATCGGCGTCTCCGGCGGCCTCGACTCGACCCTCGCCCTGCTCGTCGCGGTCGACACCTTCGACCGACTCGGCCTGCCCCGCACCAACATCCTGGGTTACACGATGCCCGGTTTCGCCACCGGCGGCGCGACGCTGCGTCGCTCACACGTGCTGATGAACTCACTCGGCGTGAGCGGCAAGGAGATCGACATCCGGCCGTCGTGCGAGCAGATGCTCGCCGATCTCGACCACCCGTACTCCCGCGGCGAGAAGGTCTACGACGTCACGTTCGAGAACGTGCAGGCGGGCGAGCGCACATCGCACCTGTTCCGGCTGGCGAATCATCACGGCGCCATCGTCCTCGGCACCGGCGACCTGTCCGAGCTCGCGCTCGGCTGGTGCACCTACGGTGTCGGCGACCAGATGTCCCACTACAACGTCAACGGGTCGGTGCCGAAAACCCTGATCCAGCACCTCATCCGGTGGATGATCAGCAACAGCCACCATTCGGCGGAGACCACCGAGGTGCTCGCCGAGATCCTCGACGACGTCATCTCCCCCGAGCTCGTCCCGGCCGGCGACGACGGCAAGATCCAGTCCACCGAGGACACCGTCGGGCCGTACGAGCTCCACGACTTCTTCCTCTACCACGTCACTCGATTCGGGTACCGGCCGACCAAGGTCGCCTACCTCGCCGGGCAGGCCTGGGGTGACCGCTCGCGCGGGCCGTGGTCGGAGCTGCTCGTCGAGGACAAGCGCAACGAGTACGACGCCGCGACCATCGAGCACTGGCTCGGCGTCTTCCTGAAGCGTTTCATGGGCAACCAGTTCAAGCGCACCGCGATGCCCAACGGCCCCAAGATCGGTTCGGGCGGTTCGTTGTCGCCCCGCGGCGACTGGCGGTCGCCGTCCGACGCGTCCGCACGCGTCTGGCTGGACCAGCTCGCGGGCGGACGGGGAGAGTAGACGTTCAGTCGCAGGCGGCGAGCAGCTGCTTGAGCTGATCGTCGAAGGCGTTGGCGATCTCCCACGGGTCGGGGGTCTGATCGGTGCACGCCAGGATGCCGATGTTGAGGTTCCCGTCGGCGGAGAACACCGTGATGTTCAGGCCGAGTCCGTGGAAGATCGGTCCGAGCGGGTAGACCGCGGTGACCCGACAACCGAGGAAGTACAACGGGAAGTCGGGACCGGCGACGTTCGACACGAGGACATTGAAGATCGGCGGATGCGCCGACGCCAGCTTCCGGTTGCCGTAGACCTTCATCGCCGTCGACAACGTGGTCCCGGGCGCGAACTGCGCCCAGGATCGCAGGATGTTGGCGTCGATCTCGGCGTGGTGTTCCTTCGACGTACGGCTGAACTCCGCCTGCTTCTCGAGTCGCTCCACTGGATCCTCGATGTCGGTGGGCAACTGGGTGAACATCCCGGTCACCTTGTTGGTCCCCTCGACCACGAGATCTTTCTCGTCGGCATCGTGCACCGACACCGGCACCATCCCGACGAGCGGTTTGTCGGGCAGTTCGTCGTGTTCGAGAAGGTAGGTGCGCAGCGCACCGCCGACCAAGGCCAGGACGACGTCGTTGATCTTCACCCCGAAGTGGTTCTTCACCCGCTTGACGTCGTCGAGCGACAGTTGGCTGAGGCCGATGCTGCGATGGGGCGTGATCGTCGAGTTGAACCGCGTCCGGGGCGCCATGAACGGAGCGGGCATGGCCGACTGGTGCTGGGCGCGGCGCAGCCACCCGACCGGCACGCTGACCGTTCGCGGCAGCAGTTTGGCCATCGCCAGCGGGCGCTGGACGAAGTAGTTGAGCGCCCCCGTCGCGGCGATCGTCGCGCGCGACGGCGGACCGGCCGACTCGCGGATCTTCGACGAGTCGAGTTCAGGTGGTTCCGGTGTGAGGGTGCACATCTGGGCGAGCATCTCGGCGCTGGTGACACCGTCCGTGCCGGCGTGGTGCATGCGCAGCATCGCGCAGATACGGCCGTTGGACAGTCCCTCGATGATCCACAGTTCCCATAGCGGCTTGCCCCGGTCGAGGGTCTGACCGGCGAGATGACCGCACAGTTCGGCGACCTCACCGGCACCGCCCGGTGCGGGCACGGCCACCCGATGGACGTGACGCTCGATGTCGAAGTCCTCGTCCTCGATCCACACGGGGTGGTCGATGTTGAAGACGGAGTTGTCGAGTTTGCGGCGGAAGGCCGGGATCGCGGCGACGCGCCGCTCCATCTCCGCACGCAGCTTGGCGAAGTCGTACCCGTCCGGCATGGTGCTCGGATCGATCTCCACGAGACCGATGACGTGCATCAGCTGGCTGCGGGTCTCCAGGTAGAGGAACGACGCATCCAAACCACTCAACCGCTGCATGACACCAGCCTTTCCGTCCCGGCCCCGGGCCCCCACGCCATCATGCCGCACGCGGGAGACCCCGGATGTGTGTTCGTCTCAGTCGCTCGTCCAGGTTGCCACCGATCCCCTCGAGGAGGACTCAGATCGGCATCGAATCGACCATCTCGAGGACGTTCTGGGCGGGGGTCTGCAACACCACGATCATCGCCAGTTCCCGGGCCGGGTCGTCGGTGATCTTGAATACGCCGCGACCGTTCTCGTCGATCAGGCCGGTGCCGTGCCTCCACCGCACCGGACGCGAGGTCGCCGACGACCGGGAGTACTCGGCGTTGAGCGCATCCCTCGAGGCGAACCAGAACACGCCGAAAGGGCGGTCGACGGCCCCGGCGGCACAGCGCACCACGAACACGGTGCGCACCTTGCCGTTTCCGGTCTCCGACGGGCCGACCTCGTCGCGGCCACCGGCGTATCGGCGGACGCACTCGGTGTCGTTCCACTTCGCGGCGGTGTCCGGCGTCTGCGGGAGGAGTTCGGGGAACTGCTCGACGAGTGGCGCGTAGACACCCCAGCTCGCGCCGGTCCGTACCGACTGCGGCGGGCTCGGCGGCGAGACGGCGTTCCCGTCCAGTGCGGCCACCCTGTAGGTGTGCTCACCCGCGGGCACGGCCGCGTCGAGGACCTCGGTCTCCGTACCGCGGTAGACGACGAACCCGTCGTCGCGGACGAGCTGATAACCCGTCGCCCCCGGAACCGGTTCCCAGGTCGCGACGAGGCGTCCCGTGCCGGCGTCGAGTGTCAGACCGGTGGGCGTGTCCGGCACGTCGACGCTGGTGAACGCGCGCACGGAGAAGAACGAGCCGACCGCCGTCAACAGCACGGCGAAGACGATCAACGCGATGGTCCACGGCCGCAGGGTCGGCGTACGCGGCGGGGTGGTGGGCGGCCCCGCGGGCTGGGTGGTGACCGGTTGCGCCATCAGATCGGCAGCCTCTTCAGCAGATCGGCCGCGGCTGCGGCCGTCTTGCCGGGAACCACTACCCACACAACCGATTTCGCGCGGTCACCGGTGTCGTGGGCGAGGATGGCCTGCCCCTGATCGCGCTGCTTGTCCGAGAGATACAGCGTGCCGGTGTGGCCCTGGGCCGTCGTGTAACCGGTGCCGCGCAGGTTGTACGCGGTCACGTCGGCCGCGGCCCGCGCCTCCTCGGGGGTGTCGTAGACGTCGATGATCACCTGGTAGTCGGCGTTCTTGGCCTCCTCGTCGAGGTAGCGGGTGCACCAGACCGTGCGCTTGGACGACTCGAACGCGAGGTCGCCGTCCTCGCCCCAGCACCGCATGCCGTCGAAACCGTTGGTGCTCAACGGTGATGCCGGCACCAGGTCGTGGTAGAGGTCGGCGATGGGTTGCAGTTCGCCCCACGTCATGAAGACGTCGACCGCCTCGGAGTTGCGGGAGAACTCGGAGGTCCGGCCGTCCTCGTCCTGCGCGGCGACCTGATAGGTGTAGGTCCCCGGTACGGGACGCGGCGCGGTGAACTTGGTGCCCGGACCGGAGTAGATCACCTCGTCGTTCTGGGTGACCACGTAGTTCGTCGCACCGTCGACGTGGCTCCAGGACAGTTCGACCGCCGTCGTCGACACCTCCGCATCGGGCGGACTGGGGGTCTCCAGATTCCCCGCGGAGGTGCTCACGAATGCCGCTCCGGCACCGAGGATTCCGGCGATCAGCGCCAGCGACGCCCCGATCGCGACCACCGTGGCGACACCACGGCGGGCCGGCCGGGCCGGTTCCGCGGCGGGCGCGGGCGACCATCCGTGCAGGGTCTCTGCCGAGACGCTTCGCGGTGGCCCCAATCGCGCTCGGGTCGTCGGATCGGTCGGTTGATCATGAGGCGCCGCAGACGATGTCGGGTGTCCGGTGGCCGGCACCACCGGGGTCTGCCCCGAAGAAGACCGATAGCCACCGGGAGTCGGCTGCAGACCCGGCCCGACGAGGGTCTGGCGGGTGTCGAAGGCATCGCGCAGGGCATCGGCGAACTCACCCGCGGCCGGATACCGGTCGTCGGGGTTCTTGGCCATCGCCCGTGCGAGCACCCCGTCGACCGCGGTCGGCAACGCCCCGTTGCGACCACTCGCCGCCGGCGGCTCGTGGTACATGTGCGCGGTCATCAGGCCGTGCAACGACGGGGAGTCGAAAGGCGGTGCACCGGTCAGGAGCTCGTAGGCGGTCGCCCCGAGCGAGTAGATGTCGCTGCGGGCGTCGACTCGGCGACCCTCGATCTGCTCGGGCGACGCGTAGTGCATCGTCCCGATCGTGATGCCGGTGCCGGTCAGGTTCGTGACCTCGTCGAGCACCTGCGCGATGCCGAAGTCGGTGACCTTCACCGCCTCCGGGGGCAGCGACCCGGTGTTGCCGGGACCGCCACCGACGCCGGGGGTGACGAGGATGTTGGCGGGTTTGATGTCGCGGTGCATGATCCCGCGACGGTGGGCGGCGTCGAGTCCGGCCGCCACCCCGGTGACGATCGTGCACGCCAGCCGGGGGTCGAGGGGCGAGTCGGCCGCGAGCATCCGCGCGACGTCGATACCGGGTACGTACTCCATCGCGATCCAGAGCTGCCCGTCGAAGACACCGCGGTCGTAGACGGTGACCACGTTGGGATGGTGCAGCGGCGCAACGATGTCGGCCTCGCGCTCGAACCGGGCGCGGAAGACCGGGTCGGTGGCATGCCCCGATCGCAGGACCTTGAGTGCATCTGACCGCGGGAGCCGGGGATGGGCCGCCTTGTAGACGTCGCCCATGCCGCCGCGTCCGAGCACGTCAAGTACGCGGTACCCCGCGATCAGGTCCCCTACCTGGTACATGACGTCCTCACCGATACCCCTTGCACCCCGGCCTTCGGGCGGATGCGTAGGCACCGAATGCTACCGAGTGTCGCCAAACGCGGCCGGAGGACACCGTCTGAACCCTACGATCGGCGTCGATGGAATCCACCGAGAAAGTCACCGACACCACCGGGCCCTTCAGCGCCGACGAACTGAACGAGGCGTTCGCAGGGTTCCAGCGCACGGTCGCCGAGGTCGCGGCCGGCGGAGACTGGGACCGCTACGCCGACATGTTCACCGAGGACGCCGACTTCGTCGAGCACGCGCTGGGCACGATGCGGGGCCGCGAGGAGATCCGGGCCTGGGCCTGGCGCACCATGACGGCCTTCCCCGGCAGCCACATGACGTCGTTCCCTTCGCTGTGGCACGTCGTCGACGCCCCGACGAGCCGGGTGATCTGCGAGGTCGACAACCCGATGCGCGACCCCGGCGACCAGAGCCTCATCACCGCCACCAACATCACCATCCTCACCTATGCGGGCGACGGCCTGTGGAGCAAGGAGGAAGACGTCTACAACCCGATGGAGTTCGGCCGGGCGGCGATGCGGTGGTGTGAGAAGGCCCGCGAATTCGGCAACCTCGACGAGGCCGCCGAACAGTGGATGACGACCACCGGCGCCTTCTTCGCCCGGCCCCGCAGCAAGGACTGACACCGGCAGGGACCCTGCCCACCTGCGACGAGACCGCCGGGCGGCCGGCCACGACGACCGTGACCGACACCACCGGGCGCGTTCGTAACGTCGGCACCATCAGGACACGACAGCATCACAGACGGACTTGGGACGCAGTCCCGAGTGCCGTAGGCTAGAGCTTTGACCAGTGGGGGTAGGGCTGCGCGCCGCGCGTCCGAGACCACCAAAGGTCCGCCCGGGTGGGCGGGACCCGCCCACGACGACGTCGCGAACACACTCGTGGCACCGCCGCGAGGCGTGAGAAGAAGACGACACACGTACGACACACGCGGACACCGTTTCGGAGGACATCTATATGGCACGCGAGCTGACGCAACTCGAGCTTCTCAAGGAGCTCGCCCCGGTTGCCGAGGACAACGTCAACCGTCACCTGAAGATCGCCAAGGACTGGAACCCGCACGACTACGTCCCGTGGGACGAGGGCCGCAACTTCGCCGCCCTCGGTGGCGTCGACTACGACCCCGAGCAGTCGCAGCTCGGCGAGGTCGCCAAGGCCGCGATGATCACCAACCTGCTGACCGAGGACAACCTGCCCTCGTACCACCGCGTCATCGCCGACAACTTCTCGATGGACTCCGCATGGGGCCACTGGGTCGGTCGCTGGACCGCCGAGGAGAACCGTCACGGCATCGTCATGCGCGACTACCTCGTCGTCACCCGCGGTGTCGATCCGGTCGCCCTCGAAGAGGCCCGGATGATCCACATGACCAACGGCTACGACCCGATGCTGGCGGCCGCAGGTCGCGTCGACGAGCTCGAGGAGCACGCCGACGAGCTCGGCCTCCTGCACTCGGTCGCATACGTGACCTTCCAGGAACTCGCGACCCGCGTCAGCCACCGCAACACCGGCAAGGCCTGCAACGACCCGATCGCCGACAAGATGCTGCAGCGCATCGCGGCCGACGAGAACCTGCACATGATCTTCTACCGCAACATCTGCGGCGCGGGCTTCGACATCGCCCCCGACCAGACGCTGCGCGCGGTCACCGACATCGTGACCAACTTCCAGATGCCCGGCGCCGGTATGCCCAACTTCCGTCGCCACGGCGTGCTGATGGCCAAGCACGGCATCTACGACCTCCGTCAGCACCTCGAAGAGGTCGTCATGCCGGTTCTGCGCAAGTGGAACGTCTTCGAGCGCGACGACTTCACCGCCGAGGGCGAGAAGGTCCGCGAAGAGCTGGCCACCTTCCTCGAGCAGCTCGAGAAGGACACCATCCGCTTCGAGGAGATGCGCGATCGTTCGCTCGCCCGCGAGGCCAAGAAGCGGGAGCAGCAGGCATCCTGAGCACGACCCTCCCCTTCGAGGCTCGCTCCGCTCACACCTCAGGGAGCAGCGACAGCCCGGCGCCTTCGATCACCGAAGGCGCCGGTTCTGCGCTGCGCATCGGCTCGATCGAGCTGGCGAGCCCCGTCGTCCTCGCCCCGATGGCCGGGGTCACCAATGTCGCGTTCCGCACCCTGTGCCGTGAGCTCGAACTCGCACGCACCGGTACCGTCTCCGGGCTCTACGTCTGCGAGATGGTGACCGCCCGGGCGCTCGTCGAACGCCACCCGGTCACGATGCACATGACGACCTTCGGACCCGATGAGAACCCGCGGTCGATGCAGCTGTACACCGTCGATCCGGAGTACACCTACCAGGCCGCGAAGATGATCGTCGACGAGAACCTCGCCGACCACATCGACATGAACTTCGGCTGCCCCGTGCCCAAGGTGACACGGAAGGGCGGTGGCTCGGCCATCCCCTACAAGCGGACGCTGTTCCGCAAGATCGTCGCGGCTGCCGTCCGGGCCACCGAGGGCACCGACATCCCGGTCACCGTCAAGTTCCGCATCGGCATCGACGACGACCACCGCACGCACCTCGACGCCGGCCGCATCGCCGCCGAGGAGGGTGCCGCGGCGGTCGCCCTGCACGCCCGGACCGCGTCACAGCGGTACTCCGGCGAGGCCGACTGGAACGAGATCGCCCGTCTGAAGGAGCACGTCACCTCGGTGCCGGTCCTGGGCAACGGCGACATCTTCGAACCCGCCGACGCCGTCGCGATGATGAACCGGACCGGCTGCGACGGTGTCGTCGTCGGCCGCGGCTGCCTCGGACGCCCGTGGCTGTTCGCCGAACTCGCCGCCGAGCTCAACGGATTCGACGCACCCACTCCCCCGAACCTGGGCGAGGTCGCCGAGATCATGGTCCGGCACTGCCAGCTGCTCGTCGACCACCACGGGGAGATGAAGGGCTGCCGCGAGATCCGCAAGCACGTGGCGTGGTACCTGCGGGGATTCCCGGCCGGCTCGGAGATCCGGCGGCGGATGGCACTCGTCGGCAGCGTCGACGAGCTACGGGAACTGCTGTCCGAACTGCCCGCCGACGCGCCGTTCCCCAGCGACGGCCACGGTCCGCGAGGCCGTCAGGGTTCGCCGGCGAAGGTCGCGCTGCCCGACGGCTGGCTCGACGATCCCGACGAGGACGTCGTGCCCGCCGGCGCGGAGATCATGCACTCCGGCGGCTGACACGTTCTGCGAAAACCGTCACAACGCACCTCTGGCTGAGGCCTCTTCTCAGGTGCGATCAGTAAGATGGCGCGGAGGTCCCGGCCTGCCGGGTCCGTACGTGCGTGCGCACCGCGTCGACCAGCCCCGACGCGCGGTTGGCGCTTTGTAGACCTCGGGGCATGAGGAACGTGCATTGAGTCGTTGGACATCGGGCCCGGACGAACCGGAGGCGGGGGACGAGGCCAACAGGTCTCGTCGTGGCCGTCGTGCCGGGCGCCCGGACGATGCGAACGACCGCCGTCCCCCGCTGGATCCACGCGCCCAGGACGCCTCCGCGTCGAGTGCGCACCCGAGTCTCCGTGAACCGCGTGCCAGCGATCGTTTCGTCCGCGGGCGGACGCGTCTGACCGTCCGCGAGCTCATGGAGCAGATGAACGCGGAGGAACCGCGGACACCTCCGACCGACACCCCGCGTCGCGGACGTTCCCGCGCCGACGCCCCCGACCAGGCACCCCCGGCCGGTCGATCCGCGCCCATCCCGCCCACCACCCGCGGCCGGTCGCGTCGCTTCGACCCGGCGCAACCCGACCAGGTCCCGCCCCCGCGTCCCCCGCTCGGACGGAGCGACCGGGGCCAGCCTGCGGGCGACGATCGTCCCACCGAGATCCATCACTTCGGCAACGACGTCACCCAGAAGATCCCCACGATCGGTGACAAGCCCGGCGACCCCGCACCCGATCTGTCGGACCAGGCCACCGCGAAGCGGGCCATCGAGGAGTCGCGCGCCCAGGACGCCGTGGTGCCGCCGGTCGCCCCGAGCCCGCCGCGCGCACCTCTCGAGCGCACGCCCGATCTGACCGGTCCGCTGCAACTCCGTCAGGGTCCACGGCGCCACCCGGGCAGTGACCGCGACCGTCGCGGCTCGCTCGTCCGCAAGACCACCGCCACCGGACGCATCCTGGTGGCCATCGCCTGTGTGACCGCCCTGGTCGGCACGGGTTTCGTCTGGAACTACCTGCAGTCGTGGAACGGCAACTGGCGAAATGTGACCGCCGTCGACGCCGACGACCAGAACATCCGCAACAAGGAAGCCCAGCACGGCGACGAGACCTACCTGATCGTCGGCACCGACACCCGCGGCGGCAACAACTCGAAGGTCGGCGCGGGTACCGTCGCCGACGCCGAGGGTGCCCGTTCCGACACCGTCATCCTGGTCAACGTCCCGGCCAACCGCGAGCGCGTCGTCGCGGTGTCCTTTCCCCGCGACCTCCAGGTCGATCGCCCCGCGTGCAACTCCTGGGACAACGAAACCGGCGAATACGGCGCCGAGTTGCCCGCAGAAGACGGCGTGAAGCTCAACAGCGTCTACTTCTACGGCGGCCCGCAGTGCCTCGTGCGCGTCATCACGCAGATGAGCGGCCTCAACATCAACCACTTCATCGGCATGGACTTCTACGGATTCGAGAAGGTCGTCCGGGCGATCGGTGGTGTCGAGGTGTGTTCGACGGTCCCGCTGTACGACTACGAGATCGGCCACATCCTGCGCAAGCCCGGCAAGCAGAAGCTCACCGGCCGCCGTGCACTCAATTACGTCCGCGCCCGCAACATCGCGTCGGAGGGCAACGGCGACTACGGCCGCATCAAGCGCCAGCAGCTGTTCATGTCGTCGCTGCTGCGGTCGACACTCTCGGGCAATGTGCTGTCCAACCCGAACAAGCTCAACGGCATCGTCAACACCTTCATCGAGTACAGCTACGTCGACGGTGTGGACACCCAGTCGCTGATCAATCTCGCCGAGTCGATGCAGGGCATCGAGGCCGGCCGCGTCTCCTTCCTGACCATCCCCACCTCCGGCACCTCCGAGGACGGTCAGAACAACGAGATCCCGCGCACCGACGACATCGACGCGATCTTCAACGCGATCATCGACGACCTCCCACTGCCCGGTGAGAAGGTCGAGAAGAAGAAGCCGACATCGAAGGCCCCCTCTCGGGCTCCGACTTCGCGGAACTCGACCGAGACCCCGGGACGGATCAACGCCACCGCGCAGAACCCCGGAAACGTCGGTGTCCGCGTGCTCAACGGCACCTCCACCACCGGTCTGGCCGCCGAGGTCTCCGAGCAGCTCACCCCGTACGGCTTCGACGTCCGCGGCGTCGCCGACGCGTCGGAGGACCGGGACGACACCGTCGTGCGGTACGGCCCGGGACAGCAGAACGCGGCCGCCACGCTGGCCGCGATGTTCCCCGGCGCCGAGATCCAGCTCGACCGGACGGTCAAGTCGGGTGTCGAACTCATCCTCGGGTCCGACTTCACCGGCGAGCTGGGGTCGGTGCCCGACGCCGGCGCCACGGTGAACGTCGAGCAGCTCGCGCCGGCCGAGAACTCCGGTGACCTGCCCAACGACCTCGCCGTCACCAACGCGGGCGACACCACCTGCACCTAGTCCGGCCGGTCCGGACGAACCGACGTCGAAGGTTCTGCACCGGGCGTTCACGCTGCGTTCATCGGCCGTGGGCGGGCTGGACCGATTCCCGACGTATCCTGGGGACATGCGTACCGCCTACCAAGAGCAACTCGAGGCGCTGACCCACGTCCTGGGTGAGATGTGTGAACTCGCGGGCACCGCGATGTCGCGAGCCACCCAGGCACTGCTGCAAGCCGACCTCGCCGTTGCCGAAGAGGTCATCGGCGACGCCGAGCGGATGACGCAGTTGTCGGCCCGCGCCGAGGAGCAGTCCTTCGCCCTTCTCGCACTCCAGGCGCCCGTCGCCGGGGACCTCCGCGGCGTCGTCAGCGGTTTCCAGATCGTCGCCGACGCCGACCGGATGGGCGCGCTGGCCCTCCACGTCGCCAAGGTCGCCCGTCGACGCCATCCCGCGAAGGCCCTCCCCGAGGAGGTCAACGGCTACTTCGCGGAGATGGGCCGGCTCGCGGTGACCCTCGCGAAGAGCGCTCACGAGGTCCTCGAGACCCGCGATCCCCAGGCCGCGCTGCGCCTGCAGGAGGAGGACGACGCGATGGACGACCTCCACCGCCACCTGTTCACCGTCCTGATGGACCGCGAATGGCAGCACGGCGTCGCCGCCGCCGTCGATGTGACCCTGCTCGGCCGTTACTACGAACGCTTCGCCGATCACGCCGTGCTGATCGGTCGCCGGGTGGTGTTCGCCGCGACCGGCAAGACGCCCGAGCAGTTCCAGAACGTCGGGTGATCTTCCTCGCTCACCTCCCCGGGGCGAGCGAGGGCACACATCTCGAGAGGCCGAGAATTCAGTTCGACGAACTGAACTCGGCCTCTCTTCATGTCAGTGAACATCTGGGGCCGTTTGTGCCCGGAAACGATTTCGCAGCCACACAGGTCCCCGTTATGGTGGCGGGCATGGGCCAGCATCAGCCGATCGAACCCGACTTCAATGCGATGACCGACGAGGACGCCGCGGCCGCCGCTCACCGCCGGCAGATCATCACCTACCTCGGGGTCATCGCCTCGCTCGCCGCTCTGCTCGTCATCCTTCTGATCAACATGTGAGAAGCAGACAGGGTCCCTCCCGTGGCGGGAAGGACCCTGTCGGAGTGAAATCGCCGCAGATCTAGCCGAAACGACCCGAGATGTAGTCCTCGGTCTCCTTCTTCGACGGATTCGAGAACATCGTCTCGGTGTCGCTGATCTCCACGAGCTGCCCGGGCTGGCCGACGCCCTCCAGGTTGAAGAAAGCGGTCTGGTCGCTCACGCGCGCGGCCTGCTGCATGTTGTGGGTCACGATGACGATCGTGTATTCCTTCTTGAGTTCCCCCATCAGGTCCTCGATCGCGAGGGTCGAGATGGGGTCGAGCGCTGAGCACGGCTCGTCCATCAGCAACACATCGGGCGAGACGGCGATGGCCCGCGCGATGCACAGGCGCTGCTGCTGACCGCCGGACAGGCCGCCGCCCGGCTTGTCGAGGCGGTCCTTGACCTCTTCCCATAGATTCGCACCACGCAGGCTGCGCTCCGCGACCTCGTCGAGCTCGGCCCTGTTGCGCACGCCCTGCAAACGCAGACCGGCGACCACGTTGTCCTTGATGGACATCGTCGGGAACGGGTTGGGCCGCTGGAACACCATCCCGATCGTGGCCCGGACGCTCACCGGGTCGACGTTGCGCCCGTAGATGTCCTCGCCGTCGAGCAACACGCTGCCCTCGGCGTACGCCCCCGGGGTGACCTCGTGCATGCGGTTGAGGGTACGCAGCACCGTCGACTTGCCGCAGCCGGACGGGCCGATGAAGGCGGTGATGCAGCGCGGCGGCACCTCGAGGGTCACGTCCTTCACCGCGTGGAAGTCGCCGTAGTAGATGTTCAGGTCTTTGATGTCGAGGCGCTTCGCCATGACTTTTCCGTTTCTACAGAGGTGTTCAGGAGGTCTTGGGCGCGAAGATCTTCGAGACGATCTTGGCCCCGAAGTAGACGATGGCCACGAGGATGACCAGGCACAGGGCCGCGCCCCAGACCTTGTCGAAGGCGCCGGGCCCGTTGTTGTACTGCTGCACCATCATCAGCGGCAGCGATTCCTGATTGCCGTCGAAGGGATTCCAGTTCATCGCTCGCGTCGAGCCGACCAGGATGAGCACGGGTGCCGACTCCCCCATCACGCGGGCGATGGCCAGCATCACGCCGGTCACGATGCCCGAGAGTGCCGTCGGCAGCACGATTTTCACGATGGTCTTCCACTTCGGGATGCCCAATGCATACGACGCCTCACGCAGGTCCTGCGGGACGATCTTGAGCATCTCCTCGGTCGCGCGGACCACCAGCGGGACCATCAGCAGCACCAACGCGATCGCCACGACGAAACCGGAGCGCGGGAGGCCGAGGGTGGTGCGCCAGACCGCGTAGACGAACAGGGCCGCCACGATCGACGGGACACCGGAGAGGATGTCGACCATGAAGGTCGTGACGCGGGCGAGCACCGACATCTTGGTGGCGTACTCGACGAGGTAGATCGCCACGAAGATGCCGAGCGGGATCGAGATGACGGCGGCCAGCGCGGTCTGGATCAACGTGCCGACGATGGCGTTGGCAGCGCCGCCCTTGCGTTCCGGCAACGTCCACCAGTCGATGTCGAGCAGCGGTTCGATGCCGCGGATGACCAGGGTGGCGACCAGCCACACGAGCGGCACCAGCGCGACGAGGAGTGCGGCGATGACCGCGATCCGGACCACGTGATCGGTGACGCGTCGACGCTTCGCCAGCGGGCTGAAGCCGGACGGCTTCTTGACCGGGTCGGCCGTGGGCGACGGGGTGGTGACGGTCATGCTCACTTCTTTCCGGCGACGACCGCACGAGCGGCGGCGTTGACGATGAAGGTCAGGACGAAGAGGGTCAGGCCTGCGGAGATGTAGGCGCCGGTCTTGGCCGGCGAGTCGAACTCGGCGGCGTTGTTCGCGATCTTGGTCGCGAAGGTCTCACCGCTCTCCATGAGGTTGAAGTTCATCGGCCCCGCAGTCGAGATGATCAGCAGCAGCGCCATCGTCTCGCCGAGCGCGCGTCCGAGGCCGAGCATCGAACCGGAGATGTAGCCGGAGAAGCCGAAGGGCAGCACCGCGAGCCTGACGACCTCGAACTTCGTCGCGCCCAGGGCGAGCGCCGCTTCCCGGTGTCCCTTCGGGGTCTGCATGAAAACCTCGCGGGTCACCGCGGTGATGATCGGCAGGATCATGACGGCGAGCACGATGCCCGCGGTGAGCAGCGTGCCGCCGGTGGACATGTTCGCGACCTGGGTGGGCTGCTGGAAGAACGGCAGGAACCCGAGGTGTCCGACAACCCACTCGTTCACCGGTACCAGCGCCGGCCCCAGAACGAGGATGCCCCAGAGGCCGTAGACGATCGAGGGCACCGCGGCGAGCAGGTCGACGGTGTAGGTGATGGGTCCGACGAGACGCTTGGGCGCGTACTCGGTGAGGAAGATCGAGATCCCGAGCGCCACCGGCATCGCGATGAGGAGTGCGATGACCGAGACGACGACCGTCGCATAGAAGAGCTGCGGGACGCCGAAGGCCAGCTGGTTGCCGCTGGTGATCCAGTCACCGGTGTAGGTGAAGAAGTTCTCCTCGTTCTTCAGCAGCGACGGGACGGCCTGCGCGACGAGGAAGAGCGCGATCAGACCGATGACGAGCGAGACGACGAACCCAGAACCGACGGCAAGCGTGCGGAAGATCTGGTCGGCCACGCGGTGACGGGCCGCAGAGTGCAGGCTGCCCGAGGACGAACCGTCCGGCGATGCCTCGGGGAGGCTCGCCCGGTCGGAATCCGGCGGGACCGCACCACCCTGGTTGCTCAGCGACGTCATGCGTCCTTCTCGTGCTTCCGCTCTGGTCATTGGGGCCACTTCCCGGTCCACCGCTCACAGTCCGTGCGACACGCGAAGAGTCGTGTCAGTGTGTCAACCGCGCGTGCGGGGCCGCAAACCGTGGCGGCCCGGCACGCGCTGTTCAGTTGTGTCACGTCAGGCGTTGCCGCTGCCGGCGAGCGCGTCGACGGTGCCCTGCAGCTTGGCCTTGAAGTTCTGCGGCACCGGCACGTAGCCGATCTCCTCGAGGCCGGTCTGACCGTCGTTGAGGATCTTCGTGAACGCGTCCTTGAGGGTGGTGCTGGTCGCATCGTCGGAGTAGCCCGCCGAGCAGACGATGGAGTACGGGGTGAGCAGCAGCGGGTAGGCACCCGGGGCCTTCGACGCGAACAGCGCGTCGGTGTCGACGACCAGGTCCTTGCTGTCCGGGTTCTTGAAGGCCAGCTCGTCGAGGGCTTTGCCGGCGCTGGCGGCGTTCAGCTCCACCGGACCTGCTCCGAAGTCGATGTCGGCGACGCCGAGGTCGTTCTCGGTGGCGAAGCCCCACTCGACGTAGGTGATCGAGCCGGGGGTCTTCTTGACGGTGTCACCGACTCCGGTCGACTTGGACGCACCCGAACCGACGTTCTTGGGAGCGAACTCCTTGCTGTGCTCATACGGCCAGTCGTTCGGCGCCGAGTTCTGCAGGAACCGCTGGAAGTTGTCGGTCGTGCCCGAGCTGTCGGAGCGGTAGACCGGGACGATGTCGCCACCGGGCAGCTGCACACCCGGGTTGAGTGCGGCGATCGCCGGATCGTTCCACTTGGTGATCTTGCCGTTGAAGATCTTGGCGATCACGGCGGAGTCGAGCTTGAGGTTGTCGACGCCCTCGAGGTTGTAGGCGATCGCAACCGGTCCGACGACCAGCGGCAGATGCCAGGGATCGTTACCGTTGCAGCGTTCCTTGGCCTGGGTGATCTCGTCGCCCTTCAGGGCCGAGTCCGAACCCGCGAAGTCGACGTCGCCGGCGATGAACTTCTTGATGCCGTCACCGGAGCCGCTGCCGGTGTAGTCGAGGACGATGTCGCTGTCGTCCGAGAGGATCTGGCTGAAGTGCTCCATGGCCTTCTGCTGGGCAGTGGAACCCTCTCCACTCACCGTCTGGGTGTCTCCCCCACCACACGCCGTCACCAGGGTCAATGCCGCGATCGTCGACACCGCCGCCAGAGCGCCGTTCCGCTTGATTCTCACCGCAGGTGTTGCCTTTCCGTCTCGTGCTCCGTCCCGAGGCTCGGGTGTCCGGAGTGTCCGAAGGGAAAGCTATGCGCGCCGGGTGGCCGAATCCCCGCCAGAAGGTGAACGACAGGTGAACCGACCAAGGCAGTCCGGTGCGGATATCTCCGTGACCTCGGCACCCCGCCCCGAAGTGATCTGCGCTACGGAACGGTCGGCATCAGCACACAGCGCAGCACCGCGCGCGGGAGATCGCGACTCAGCCGTAGGCGACGTCGACGGCAAACCTGGTGAAGCCCAGGCGTTCATACGTGTGCAACGCCGCCGTGTTGTCGCCTTCGACATAGAGGTTGATCTCGGCGACACCACGCTGTGCGAGGTGGTGGAGTCCGGCCAGCGTCAGCAGCCGACCGAGCCCGCGCCCCTGAGCCTGCGGATCGACGCCGACGATGTACACCTCGCCGAGATCGGCGTCGTGTTGTTTGGTCCAGTGGAAGCCGAGAAGCCGTGTCGGGTCCTCGGTGTCGAAGGCCAGGAAGAGACCCTCCGGGTCGAACCAGTCGGCCGCAACCCGCTCGGTGATCTGATCCAGCTCCCAGCCGCCCTGTTCGGGATGCCAGTCGAAGGCGGCGTTGTTGACGCGCAGGATCTCCGCATCGTCCGCCGGCCCGGCGTAGGTCCGGAGTGTGAGTCCCGGATCGACTGCCAGCTCGGGGAGTTCGTGTCCCTCCCCGACGGGGCGTCGTAGCTGCAGCAGTTCCCGACGCTTCTGCAGCCCCATCGCCGAGGCGAGGACCACCGCACCGGGAAGATCGCCGTGCGCCCACACCCGCGCCTCGAGGCCGTCCTGTCGCGCCGCGGCGAACGCGGTGTCGAGCAACGATCGGCCCAGCCCCTGCCGTCGCCGCTCCGGGTCGACGACCGCCTCGATCATCGACGGCTCGCCGTCACGACCGGGCACGATGTTCGCGTAGGCACCCTTCGACCACACGTGGACGACAGGCGAATCCGGTTCTGCGTCAATCGCTTTGACTGCGTCGTCCGACAGCGGTCCGACACCGTCGGCGGACGTCGCCGCACACACCATGCGGTGCGCTTCGGCAGCCACCTCCGCCGGAGCAGCGCCTCGTCGTACCTGCATCTCGTCAGTTTCCGGCGCTGGCACTGAACTCCTCGTCGAAGGGATCGGGTCCGTCGAGATCGTGGTCGAAGTCGGCCGAGTCGACATCCGCCGCAACACCTTCCGCCGTGTCCGCGATCTCGGCAGCCGATGCCCGGCCGCGCGTCGGCCGCACCGCCTTGTATCCGACGTTGCGAACCGTACCGATGAGCGACTCGTGTTCGCTGCCGAGCTTGGCACGCAGACGACGCACGTGCACGTCGACCGTGCGTGTGCCACCGAAGAAGTCGTACCCCCACACCTCCTGGAGCAGCTGGGCGCGCGTGAACACGCGACCCGCGTTCTGCGCCAGGTACTTCAGGAGTTCGAACTCCTTGTAAGTGAGGTCGAGGGGACGTCCACGCAGTCGCGCGGTGTACGTCCCCTCATCGATGACCAGCTCCCCCAGCGTGACCTTGCCCGACGTCTCCTCTGCCGCCACGCCACGGGTGCGTGCCACCAGCAGACGCAATCGCGCGTCGAGTTCCGCCGGCCCCGTACCCGGCAGCAGGAACTCGTCGATGCCCCAGTCCGCATTGACCGCGACCAGCCCACCCTCGGTCAGTACAGCCGCCACCGGCACCGACGAACCGGTGCTACCCAACAGTCGGCACAGTCCCCGCGCCGCAGCGAGGTCTGCGCGCGCATCGACCAATGCCACATCCGCGTTGCCCGCCTCCATGAGGGAGGACACCTCCGTCGGAGCGACACGCACGTTGTGGGCGAGCAGCGACAGCGACGGCAGGACCGACTCCGGATTGGGGTCGGCCGTCAACAACAAGAGATCCACCTAGAACTCCGATCTCGTTCGTCCCGTCCCGGACCTTCCGATCTGCTCACCACGCTGTGAACGACTACGCACACGTCACCGAGGATTGTTTACGCTGCCTTACCAACGTGTGCGAGATAGATGACAGAATAGCGCCACCGCCGCACTTCGCTGTTAACAAGCCGGCCGGGGCAACGCTGCAGATGACGGGGAGGGTGGTCGTCCGATATGCCGGGCATGCGGAAGATCCTCGTCGTGGCGGTGACCGTGGCGGTCGTCGCCGCAGCGGCCGCGCTTCTCGTCGACGTCGGCGCGGCAATCCGCGGCGAACACCGACTGTCCCGGGCCCTCGCCGAATCCCCCCGCGTCCCATTCGATCCCGAGGTCACGCTCGCCGGGTTCCCCTTTCTCACGCAGGCCGCGAACGGTGAGTACTCGGGAGCGACGATCTCCGCGCGCGGTGTCGAAATGCCCGGTTGCGAGCCCGCGCGTGGCGTCTGCCGAGGCGAACTCGGCGCCACCCTGGGGCGTTTTCAGGGCGCGGATCGGGGCGATTTCACCGGGAGTGATGTTCTGCACACCGCGTCGATCTCGGCGTACACCCGCCTCGACGCGGTCACCCTCGCCCGTTATCTCCGGATCACCGACCTGACCGTGAGCACGCCCGCCCCCGACGGCAGAGCCGGCGGCGGTGGCCCCCAGGACGGTGTCGTCTCACGTTCGGAGGGAGTCGTCTTCACCGGAACGGTGGCACTGCCGCCCGAGGACGGCCTCGACGCCGACGATCCGCCGTCGGCGTCGGCGTACACCGGTCCGAAGGTCCGGGTCAGCGTCGCGGTCGACCTCTCGGTGACCTACGGCGCATTGGAGATCCGGGCGACAGACTTCTACACCGGACCCGAACGCCACCTGGATGCCGAAGTCCCCGAGGACATGCGCGCCGCCGTACTCGACCGATTCAGCATGGTCCTCCCCCGACTCCCGATGGCCTGGGGTCTCGTCGCGCAGCGCGCGGAGAGTTTCGGCGGTGACGTCCAGCTGGTCTCCGAGTCGGGGGGCACCGACGTGCGCCCGGACCGGTTCTGAGACCACCCTCGGGGCCCAGTCGCACGACGCCGACATCCGAGGCTTTGTGCGCAGGTCAGAGCGCAATCCGCCCGGGGTTTCGGAACTTGATCGGCACTGTTGTACCCTCGTGGGCATGCAACAGCGCCGTGAGTGCCTGCTCACACGTCGCCGGGCGATCGACTTCTGTCGTGTCGCCGATTGTTGCTGTCGCACGCACCGCTGACGGTGTGCCATGACGAGCGCTGCCCCGCAGCCGCGCCGTGCGCACCGCCGATGACGACGGGGTGCGATTCTTCCGAGGCCTGAGTGTCTTCTCGTTGCGCCTCCTCGTTCATCACAGATCAGAGCCGCGGGCGCCGTCCGCGCCTCGCCGCTATTCCGCACCATCCGATCCATCCATCACCAGTTATTCATCCGAAAGGAACCAGACATGGCACGTTCCGACGTCCTGGTCAGCGCCGAGTGGGCTGAGCAGAACCTCAACGCCGACAACACGGTCTTCGTCGAGGTCGACGAAGACACCTCGGCTTACGATGGCGGCCACATCCCGGGCGCGATCAAGCTCGACTGGAAGCAGGATCTGCAGGACGGCGTCCGTCGCGACTTCGTCGACGCCGACCGCTTCTCCAAGCTGCTGTCCGAGCGTGGCGTCGCCAACGACGACACCGTGATCCTCTACGGCGGCAACAACAACTGGTTCGCGGCCTACGCCTACTGGTACTTCAAGCTGTACGGCCACAACGACGTCAAGCTGATCGACGGCGGCCGCAAGAAGTGGGAGCTCGACGGCCGTCCGCTGTCCTCGGATGCGGTCACCCGTCCGGCCACCGAGTACAAGGCCTCCTCGCCCGACCTGAGCATCCGCGCGTTCCGCGACGAGGTCATCGACGCCATCGGCACCAAGAACCTGGTCGACGTGCGCAGCCCTGACGAGTTCTCCGGCAAGATCCTCGCGCCGGCGCACCTCCCGCAGGAGCAGGCGCAGCAGCGTGGCCACGTCCCCGGCGCCATCAACATCCCGTGGTCGACCACCGCGAACGAGGACGGCACCTTCAAGTCCGACGAGGAGCTCACCGCTCTGTACGCGGACAAGGGATTCGACGACAGCCGCGAGACCATCGCGTACTGCCGCATCGGCGAGCGCTCGAGCCACACCTGGTTCGTGCTGACCGAGCTGCTCGGCAAGAAGAACGTCAAGAACTACGACGGAAGCTGGGTCGAGTACGGCTCGCTGGTCGGCGCCCCGATCGAACTCGGAGAAGGAAAGTAACAACTATGTGTGCTGCACCCAAGCAGGGACAGAAGCTGCCTGCGGGCGTCGACGTGGAGAAGGAGACCGTCCTCACCGGACAGGTCACCGACGGCTCGGGCAACCCGGTTGCCGGCGCCTTCGTGCGTCTGCTCGATTCGACCGGTGAATTCACCGCCGAGGTCGTCGCCTCGCCCACCGGTGACTTCCGGTTCTTCGCCGCTCCCGGAACCTGGACGGTTCGCGCCCTGTCTTCCGTGGGCAACGGCGATGCGTCGATCAGCCCCGAGGGTCCCGGCATCCACGAGCAGGACATCATCGTCTCCAAGTGATGCAATCCTGATCGTGGGCGTCTGACACCCCACGACGAACCCGGTCACCGCATTGCGGTGACCGGGTTCGTCGTTTCCGAGGGTTGGAAGGGGTGGGTGTCCACCCCTTCCGTCCCCTGAGGAGCGAAGCGTTTCGAAGGGTGACCCCCTGAACTTCCCGGACATCCCCGGGTTAGAATTTGCGTCGTGGTCCTCTTCTTCGAAATCCTGCTGATCCTGGCCGCCGTGCTGATCACCTGGTTTGGTGTCTACACCCTCTACCGCCTGGTCACCGACGAGTCGTGACGTCCCATCCGGGAGCCGGTGACGCCGGCAACGAGCCAGTCGGCGCCGCCTCCTCCGGGGACGGTGTGCCTTCTGGCGACGGTGTCGTCGCCGACGGTGGCGCCCATCGCTCAGGCGACGAGGCGATCAACCAGGCCGAGGCACGCGCCGTCGAGTCCGGTAGCCGTGAGCGCAACATCCCTACGTGGGACGACCTCCCGCTGCCCGCGGACACCGCGAACCTCCGTCTCGGCGCCGACCTCCATCCCGGCCTGCTGGCACTGCTGCCGCTGGTCGGTGTATGGCGCGGCGAGGGCGAAGGCCACGACGTCGACGCCGACACCGACTACCACTTCGCGCAGCAGATCGTCGTCTCGCACGACGGCCAGAACTTCCTCACCTGGGAGTCCCGCTCGTGGGTCATCGACGACGACGCCGCCTTCGTGCGGCCCGACCTTCGCGAATCGGGTTTCTGGCGCATCGGTGAGGACGACACCATCGAGTTGCTCCTCGCCCACGCCGAAGGGTCGGTCGAACTCTTCTACGGCACGCCTCTCAATCAGACCTCGTGGGAACTTGCGACCGACGTCGTCATCAAGTCCCAGTCCGGACGTCGCGCCGGCGGTGCCAAGCGGCTCTACGGTCTGGTTCCCGACGGCGACCTCGCCTACGTCGAGGAACGGGTCGACGCCGACGGCGACCTCTTCCCCCGACTCTCGGCCAAGCTCCGACGCCACGTCGGCTGAACCGCGCCGCCCGCCTCCTCGACTCCGCTCTCGCGGACCGCTCAGCGGTGCCCCCGGCCGCAACCGCGTCGGCGATCCGAGAACGCCAGGTACAGATTGCGCTTCGGCAGTGCGCTGTAGACCAGCGAACCGAGCATGATCACGACCGATCCGTACGCCGTGGCAGCGCCGGGGCGACCCGCCCAACCGGGATGCACCGTCCCCGACGCCGACACGTACGGGCCGCGTCCGGGTGAGCCGGCTTGTCTAAGGCCCATCACCGAGAACACGTCGCTGCGCGCGGTGTGCGGAGAGATCGGGAAGTCGACCCGCTCGTGCGGACCGCATTCGACGACGCTGTACTCCGACCCGGCCCGATGAACCACCGCGATCCAGGTGTCGCCGGCGTTGCGGACCGTGAAAGTCGTTCCTCCGGAACGGTATTGGTAAGAGATTCGATCTTCCGCCGGGTCCCGTAGGCGACAGCCGGCGAGTCCGCCCACCCAGTCCGTGCTCCACGGGGTCAGGTAGCGCTGAGCGAGGAACTCCCGCTCGGTCGGGATCGGGATGGTCACCGGCATCGGGCGCCCCTGCTGAACCCACACCCCGCCGTAGACCACCGGACGGCCATCGGGGAGCCGGGGCGCCTGCAGGTACGTGAACGAATCCTCGTCGGGCAGGATGATCACCTCGCCGGGTCCGAGGCGGCGGAGCTCGACGCGGCCGTCGACGAAGAAGATCAGGGCGGCCGCAGAACCGACACCCCGGTTGTGGATGGACACGTGCTCGTCGTCCGCGTGGAAGAGTCCGGCCTCGTGGGGATCGGCGAAGGCGAAGCGGGGCGGCGTCGTGGTACCGAAGTCGGGATCGCCAGGCCCCCAGTACAGATCGTCCCACCGGCCGTCGTTCACCGCGGTGTCGTCGACGACAGAACCGCCGAGACCAGGATCGATCGACTGTTCGCGGACTGCGTTCGTGGCGACCATCGTTCTCTCCCTCGGGCGGGTGTTCCCTGTCGCAGGTATTCGTGACAGTTACATCGCTGGACTGCCCCAGTTCATAACGCCCGCGCCCTGAACTCGCGAGTAGTCCACTACCCGAACGACGATCTCCGGACATGGAACGGCCCCCGCATCGCTCATACGAGCCTCGTGCAGACCGGACCGGGTCGGGATGCGGGGGCCGGGTGACCACCTGGTATTCGTCTGCGCTGACGAGGTGGGAATTCCACCTCGTGCGACACGAATGCCACACGGTCAGCTGCTAACGGATGGTCACCTCACATGTCCGATGAGAAATCACTATCAGACCACCTCCTTCCCTGTGTACCCGCGAAAGTACGCCCGATTCCGGCGTCCCGCAACGGGATTTCGAGAGGGTCAGGGCACGGGTACCGCGGGTGCGCCCGACCCCGGGGCCGGAGCGGCCGGCGGTGCCGACGGCGCCTGGGAGGAGGCAGACGACTGCCCGGGCAACGGCTTGGCGTCCGGCGGCAGGGACTCGACGACCTCGAGCTTGGAGCGGAAGGTGTCGTCGGTGATGACCTCGATGTTGTTGATCATCCAGCGGTCGCCCTGGAGTTCCATGTTGAAGGTCAGCCGCGACGGGTTGATGCTGACGAGATCCTTCTGACCGCGGGTGACCGACTGGTTCATGAAGATCAGCACCTTCGAGGTGTCGGCGGTGTTGGTGACCACGCCGGCGTCCTGGATGGTCACCTCGGACACCACCTGCTGCTTGCGGACCTCGGCGGCGAGGTTGTTCTCGGTGATCAGCTTGGTGTACTCGGGCTTGGCCGGGCCGGTGAGCACGCTCATCGACTGATCGATGTGGTCGCTGACGTTCTCGGCGTTGTACCCGAACATGGTGTTCGCGTAGTCGCGTGCGGCGGCGAGCGACGACTCGCGCGCATCCTCCACCGATCGGCCTTCGGTGTATCGGTAGCCGAGGAAGGCGGTGGCCACGAGAGCCGCCACGACGAGAACTGCGAGCACGATCAGTCCGAGGCGACCCTTGTCGGGCCCGGGCTTCTTGTCGGCCATCACGCCACCCACTCGAAGTCGGTCATCTTCAGCTCACCGTTGATGCGGGTCATGTCGACGCGCCAGCGGAACACCTTGTCCTGGGCGGGGGTCTGGCCGTCCAGCGATTGCTGATGCCAGCCGAACACCATGATCACCGAACCCTCGTCGGGCTCGGACCTGGTGACCGCCGAACTGAGGATGATCGACTTGGTCTCGAGCTTCCCGTCGCGGACGAGCGAGGCCACCTGCTGGATGTTGTTCTGGACTTCCTGCTTGACCTTGCCGGAGGTGTCGTCCTGTACCGATTGCAGTGTCTGGTCGACGGTGTCGGGGTTCATGCTCGTCAGGTTGATCAGCACCTGCGAGGCGAACGCGGAGTACTCGGCCCGCAGGTCGTTCTGCTGGTCCTGGCGGGCGATGCCGAGCGCGAACACCACCGATGCCACCGCGCAGACGACGATGAGCACGATCCCGACGACGACTCCGACCACAGTCCGCGACGACCGCCGGCCCGATCCGCGGTAGCGAACCCTGCCTCTGCCCGCCTTCTGCGGGGTCTTCGACGCCAGACGTGTGCGACGCCGCTCGCGGTAGCTGACCGTCTTCTCGACCTCCGACGGATCGGGGGCGATCCCCTCCCCCGCGTCCGGCTTGGCGAGCGACACCGCGCCGGTCGCGGTCTCCTCGTCCCGGTCGGCAGGTGTCGCCACGTCATCCCGGGCAGCCGCGTCCTGGGTCGCCGCATCGTCGACGGCCGTCTCGGCCACCGGCGATGTTGCGGACTGGTCGGCCGGCTTCTTTCCCCCCGAGCGGCCGCGGCGGATGGGTGCCGATCGGACCGGCCGCTTCGTCGTCCGACGGTCGGTCGAGCCGGTGCGGTTCGGTGTCGTGCCGGTCGTGCGCTTGGTGACCGGGGTGGTTGTGCCGGTGCCCTCAGGCGTCACGGACTGACCGTCCCGCTGATCATCGTCTGCCATGTACTGCTCTGCCCCTGCCCTTCACGCCCCGTGCCGGCGTTGTACGTCTTGCCGTCGGGTCCGATGAAGTTGCCCGACTCCGGATCGTATGTCGTGGCGTACACCGCGGGCTCCGCCTCGAAGTCCTTCGGTGTGCCCGGTGTCACGGTACCGGAGGACGCGGGTTCCCATTTGAGCCCGTACGGCAGGCCGCTCTGGAAGGGATCCACCGAGCCGGGGTTCGGCTTGTAGCCCGTGCGGCACTCGGCCGGCGTCGGCGCACGACGACCGGGGAACTCCGCACACGGGTAGTTGCGGGCGCCGCGCACGGCGATGTTGGAGTTCTGCGGAACCCGGCACAGCATTCCCGGCGGCAGCTCGCGAGCGTTCTGCGCCGATGCCCATCGCCACTCCTCCTTGGGCAGGAAGCCGATGTTGCACCCCGGCCGGTCCTGGAAGCTCAGGGAGAAGTTCACGTTCGGCCCGAAGTTGTTGGTGCCGGTGTTCAGGGCGGTGATCAACGAGTTGATCAGGCGCGGGTAGAGCACCAGGATCTGCTTCCAGTTCGGCAGGTACACCGCCTGGGTCTCGGCGATCGTGCCCAGGTTCGACACCAGCAGCGGATAGGAACCGCCCAGCGATTCGAACAGGTCCTGCGCCTTCGACGTCGTCGACGGTCCCTTGCGGAGGATGTCGCCGATCTCGGGGCGGTCGGCCCGGAGCTGATCGGTGAACGCGGTGACGTCGCGGGTCCACGCCCGGATGTCGTCGGCCGTGCGGGACTGCGTCGCCAGCAACGGTGCACCCTGCTCGACCAGTTGGATGGTCGTGTCGGTGTTCTTGTTGGCCTCGCCGATGAAAAGCGTCATCGAGTCGAGGAGGCGCTGCAGCGACTCACCGGTGCCGTTGAAGGCGACGAAGGCCTCGTCGACGAGCGAGCGGAGTTTGGTGTCGCCGATCTCCTTCAGGAGCGCATCGGCCTGGTCCAGCATCGTCGAGATCTCCACGGGCACTTCGGAGACGGTGACCTCGGAGTCGTTGTGCAGGTATCCGGTGGGAGCGTCGGCCGGCGGGTCCGGGTTCGGGGTGAACTCGACGAACTGCTCGCCGATCGCGGAGACGCTGCGTACCGATGCCTTGGCCGATGCCGGGATGTCGGTGCCGGAGTCGATGACGAGCGTGGCCTGCACGCCGTCGTCGGTGAGCTTCACCGAGTCGACCTTGCCCACGTAGACGCCGCGGTAGCTGACGTTGGCGTTCTGGTACAGCCCGCCGCTGGTCTCCATGTTCAGCTGCACGCGATAACTGCCGACGCCGAACATCGACGGGATGCGGATGTAGAACAGCGCCATCACGACCATCGCGACCACGGTGACGATCGAGAAGATGATCAGCTGCATCCGGACGAATCTGGTGATCCTCATCAGCGGCCGCCCTTCTGATCGGCGGGCACCGTCGGCGGGGCGGTGGGCGAAGGCACCTGCACCGGCGGGATGAGGTTCGCCGGAACCGGTTCCGCGGTGTCCGGGAGCTTTTCCCCGCCGGGGATCAGCGGCGCGGTGAACGGATTGAGTCCGCGGGCGGCCGCACCGGCCGGCCTACCGAAGACGCCTTCGGGTCCGGTGACGCCGAGGCTGGCGAACATGGTCTCGCTCAGGCGGTCCACCGTGAGATCGAGTACGAGGTCGGAGTTCACGAAGTCGCCCTTGACGATCGTCCGGATGGTCGGCTCGTAGAACGGGAAGGTCAGCAGGATGTTCAGCGACTGCGTCATCGCCGGTCCCGAGGCCTGCAGCTGGTCGAGGGCGGGTTCGATACCCTCGACGATCGTGACGAGGTCCTCGGTGTTGGCGTCGAGGATGTCGTTGGCGGTCTTCGACAGCTTCGACACCGAGGCGAGGGTGTCGAGGAACTGCTGACGCTGGTCGACGAGCAGTTGCAGGATCTGCGGGCTGGCGTCGAGTGCGCGTTCGATTGTGTCCTTCTGCTCGTTCATCGTGCGGGACAACCGATCGAGTCCTTCGGTGGCGCGGATGATGTTGTCCTTCTGCGCATCCAGATCCGCGACGAGGGTGTTCAGTCGCGGGATGAGCTTCTTGATCTGGTCCTCGCGTCCGCCGAACACCTCGCTCATCTCGTGCACGATGTCGCCGACCTGCGACAGTCCGCCGCCATTGAGGACCACCGACAGCGAGCTGAGTACCTGTTCGGTGCTGGGGTAGGTGCAGGCCGCAACCTGTTGTGCGGCGTTGATGTCGGGCACCGCCGGCACCTTCGGATCGGTGACGATGTTGGACTGTTCGGGGCACTTGGTCAGCGGGATCTCGTCGCCCTCTTCTAGGCGTCCGCCCTCCGGTTCGGCGGGCTGGACGATCTCGAGGTGCGTCGACCCCAGCACGCTGGTCATCCCGACCATCACATGCGATCCGCGCGGGATGATGACGCCCTCGTTGAGGCGGATCGTCACGAGTGCGTTCCAGTCCTGGACCTCGATGTCGCCGACGCTGCCGACGGTCGAGTCGTCGATGAGGACCGGTGCGTTGTTGACAAGGCCTGCGGCCGACGGGATGAGCGCGGTGATCTGGTACGACCCGCTGCCGGTTCCGGCCGCACCGGGGACGGGCAGCGAATTCGGTCCGTCGAAGGAACATCCGGCGAGCAGCGTCGTGAGCGCCACCGCGCCCGCCGCGAGTCCGCCCCGCAGGCGGGACGACATCATCGGTCACCCCCGAACGGCACCAGCAGGTTTCCGAGCGGAGAGCCGGCGTTGTCCCGCCGGGTCTCGTTGTCGATGCGACGCACACCGGCCTGGGCGCGGGCCTTCACGTCCGCGTTCTGGTACTGCAGCTGGCTCGGCAACGCATTCGCTCCCTGCACCGGGTTGGCGAGGAACGGCGGGTAATTCATCGAGATCGACGACAGCACCGGCGCGAGGATCTCCACACACTTGTCGATGTCCACTTTGGACGTCCCCGGCCGGTTGGTGGCATCCATCGAGCCGCAGAGCAGCGTGATCAGGTTGGTGCCGTTCGCGAGGCCGAAGACACCCGACAGGGAACCGGAGAGCGGGTTGTAGATGTTGTAGAAGTTCGCGAGCTGGTTGGGTGCGGAGTGCAGCACACCCTCGACCTGCTCGTTCTTGTCGGCGACGATCTTGGTCGTCGACGCCAGACGCTCCACCGACGACGACAGCGAATCCTTGTTGGTGTCGATGAAGACCTGTACGTCGGTCATGGCCGAGTCCAGACCCTTGAGCGCCTCGTCGAGTTCGGTCGTGTTGTCGGCGAGAACCGAACTGACCGAAGCGATCCGGCCGTTGAACTGCACGAGCTGCTCGTGACTGCCCGCGAGGGCATCGGTCAGTTTCTGCAGGTTCTGGATGGTCGAGAACAGATCTCCGCGTCCGGCCGCGAGGGTGCCGATCACATCGGACACCTCACGGATCGACTTGTTGATCGCGGCACCGTTGCCCGCGAGGTTCTCGTCGAAGACGTTGACCGCCTTGGCCGCCGAGCCCTGATCCGGTCCCTCCGGACCGATTGCCTCGGTCAGCTTGGTGAGCTGGGCCTTGATGTCGTCCCATTCCATCGGGACGGCGGTGCGATCCATCGGGATGTCGTGGCCGTCGGGCATGGTCGGTCCGCCCGAGTAGACCGGGGTCAGCTGGACGAACCGCCCCGACACCAGGCTCTGCGCGACGATGACCGCTTTCGCGTCCTGGGGGATGTCGATGCTCTTGTCCACGCGCAGTTCGACTTTGACGTCGTTCTCGCGCGGCGTGATCTTCGAGACGCTGCCGACGTTGACGCCCAGCACCCGCACCGGGTCGCCCTCGTAGAGGCTGGCGACCGAGCCGAAGTAGGCGGTGAAGGTGTTGGTCGTGGACTTCAGGAAGACCGTCCACCCGACGACGACCAGGGCGATGGCGAGCACGACGGCGAGCACGCCGAGCAGGACTTTGCGTCCGATGGTCATGGTCACCGTCCTCCTCTCGTGGTCGGTACCGGCTTGGGATAGGTCGGGGACGGCAGCGGACCGCGCGGGGTGTCGGTGTTGTCCGGCGGGCCCAGCTTGTAGTTGTCCGGGATCAGCGGGAAAGCAGAGTACATCAGCGACTGCCAGACCTGCGGGTACCGGCCGCGCAGCGCGTTCAGGAAGATGGCGGTGTAGTCGCCGAAGGTGTTCAGGCCGACCAGGGAATCGAAGTGGGGACCGGATGCGACGGCTTCACCGAGGGTGTTGGCGAACGGACCCAACCGGTCGATCGTCTCCTTCAGGTTCTTCTCGTTGTCGGTGAGGATGTTCGCCACGCGATCGAACTTCTCGAGCACCGGTGTCAGCTGGGCGTTGTTCTCGGCGATGAAGCCGCGCAGCTGCGTGGTGACGTCGCCGATCCCCTTGATCAGCTGGTCGAGCGCATACCGGCGCATCTCGATCTCGCCGACGAGTGCGTTGGCGTCGATGAGCAGTCGGTTGATCTGGTCGTTGCGGTCCCCGACGATCTTGCTGACCTGGTTGGCCTTGGCGAGCAGGGCCCGGAGTTCGTCGTCGCGGTCGGCGACGGCCTTCGACAGTCGGGCGACGCCGTCGACCGCGCCCTGCACCTGATCCGGGGTCTCGGAGAAGGTGACCGTGAGGGTGTTCAGCGCGGTGTTGAGCTGGTCGGTGTCGGTTCCGGAGATCGTGTCGGTGGCACCTTCGAGCGCGTCCTGCAGCGAGTACGGCGCGATGGTGTTGCCCAGCGTGATCGATCCGCCCGGTTTGATGCGTTCGCCGCCGTGCGGGATGACCGTCAGGTTGCGGCGGCCCAGCACGGTCTCGGTGCGGATGGCGGCCTGTGTCTCGTCGCCCATCTCGATGGTGTCGTCCATCCGGAAGGACACCTTCACCTTGGTGCCCTGGTCGGTGCCGGCGAGTTCGATGCCCTCGACCGTCCCCACCTGCACACCGGAGACCGACACGATGTCGCCCTTGGCCAACCCGCCGGCGTCGTCGAAGTACGCGCTGTAGGTGCTGATGGGCGCCAGGTAGGGCAGCTTGTCCATCTGCATCGCGGTGATGACCACCAAGGCGATGACGACGATGCCGATGACACCGACCTGGGCGCGGGTGCGTCCGCCGTGCTTCTCCTCGCGCGCGATGTCGGCCTGGTCCGATTCTGTTCTGCGGCTGGAGAACATGCCGCCGAAGGGAAGACTCATGAGCCGTCACACCTTCCGCCCGCACGGGTGGTGTCACCCATCACGTTGTTCGAGGTGTAGATGATCGTCTGCCCACCGGGTGCGGGGAGCAGGAGACGCAGGCGGCAGAAGTAGATCTGCAGCCACGCACCATAGGAACCGAGGTTCGACAAGGTCTTGTAGTCCTCCGGCAGACGACTCAGCAGGTTGCGGATGAACGGCTCGGCCGCCAGCAACTCCTCCGACACGCGGCCGGTGTTGGCGACCATCGACTGCAATGTCGGACGGGTCGTCGAGAGCAGATCCGAGAGACCGTTGGTGACCCGCGACGTCTGCGTGAGAGCGTTGCCGATCGTGCCCTTCTGCTCGGCGAGGCCGGTCACCAACTGCTGCAGCAGGTCGAGGCTGGTGTCGAGTCCCGCACGGTCGCCGTCGATCGTCGCGAGCGTGGTGTTCAGGTTGTCGATGACGTCGCCGATCAGCTGATCGCGGTCGGCGAGGGCATCGGTGAACGACGCGGTGTTGGACAGCAGGGTGTTCAGCGCTCCGCCCTGTCCCTGGAACACCGCGATCAGCGAGCTGGTGAGCGCGTTGACCTCGTCGGCGTTGAGGGTGCGGAACAGCGGCTTGAAACCACCGACGAGCTTGTCGAGGTCGAGAGCCGGCTCGGTCTGGGTGACCGGGATCTGCGCGCCGTCGCCGAGGAAGGTCGAGGTGTCGCCGGTCCCCTGCTGCAGTTCGAGATAGCGGTCGCCGGTGAGGTTCTCGTATCGGATCAGTGCCCGAGCGGATTTCGGAAGCGGGTACTGCTCGTCGACGGAGAAGGTGATCACGGCCTCGTTGGCCCGGTTCAACTCCACGTCGCCGACGGCGCCGACCTCGACGCCGGCGATCTTGACCTTGCTGCCCGACTTCATCGCCGACGCACTGGTGAAGACCGCGGAGAACTCGTTCGACGCCCCGGACCGGTAGCGGCTGAAGACCACGACCAGCGCGACGAACACCAGGATCATCACCACGGTGAACGCGCCCAGCTTGATGAGGGTCGCGCGGAATGCGCGTGCGCGGTTATCCACGGGGCGGCTCCCCGAACAGGATCTGGAACAGCTTCTTCGAGTTCACCTTCGGCTTGGTCCTGGGTTGGTAGGGCTGAGGTGCGTTGTCGCCCACGTAGAACGGGGCGTGTTCGGTGGTTCCCGGATCGGAAAGGCCACCCGCACAGGTGGGCGGTCCCTCGACCCCGACCTTGGGCAGGTCGTACGGGTAGGCGTAGGGGTCCTTGCCCGGCAGCAGGCCGGCGTCGAGCATCAGCATGCCGTTGCGTCCACCCATGAACGGTTTGGCCACCTCGCCGGCGATGGCCCCCGCGGTGAGGAAGCACTTGATTCCCGGCGCGTTGTAACCGAGCAGCGCGGCGATGGGGTTGAGATCCGACAGCGCGCCGATGAGTGTCTTCTTGGTCGGTGCGATGACACCGTCGATGGTGTTGGCCATCCCGGTCGCGTTGATCAGCAGCGCGTCGAGGTTGGAGGTGTTGTCCACCAGCGTGTTCCCGATGGCGGTGAAGTTGTCGACGGTGCGCATCAGGTCGGGCATCGCATCCGCGTAGACGTTGGTGACAGTGGCGCCCTCGCGGAACAACCGGTTCAGCGCCGGCAGGTGCGGATTGGTCTTGCCCAGCAGCGTCGTCAGCTGCTCGAGGGCCACACCGATGTCCTCACCCTGACCCGACAGCGCGGTGTCGACTGCGCCGAGCGTCGCGTTGAGCTTCTCCGGCTGCAGGTCGGCGAGCACCGAGACGAGTTGCTGGAAGACGGTGTTGAGTTCGACGACCACGCGGTCGGCCGGGATCTCCGCACCCGCTTTGAGCTCGCCCTCGGCTTCACCGGGTACGAAGAAGTTGACGGCCTTGGCCCCGAAGATGGTGTTGGACTTGATATCGGCGACCACGTTGCCCGGGATCTTCGACATCGAATCGTCCGCGATGTCGAGGGTGAGGATCGCGTTGCCGCCCTGTTCCTCGATCTTGCCGACGCGTCCGACCTCGACCCCGCGCAGCTTGACCTTGGCGTCGGGGTTCATCACCAGACCGGCGCGCGGGGCGACCAGCGTGACCTGCTGGGTGCCCTTGAACGCGCCGAGGAACGATGCGCTGGCGCCGATGATCAGGAACAGCAGCGTCGCGACCATGGCGACTGCCGCCAGGCGACGGGTGATCCGTGTGCGTTCTTGTTTTCTGCTCATGGTTCAGCCCGCCAGGTTGAACTTGCCGTCCGCGCCGTAGATGGCGAGGGAGGTGAGCAGGGTGATGACGACGACCACGACCAGCGAGGCACGCACCGCGTTGCCGACCGCGACGCCGACGCCGACGGGACCGCCGGAGGCGTTGTAGCCGTAGTAGGTGTGGATGAGCATGACCGCCACCGCCATACAGATCGCCTGCACGAAAGACCAGAGGATGTCCGACGGGATCAGGAAGGTGTCGAAGTAGTGGTCGTACACGCCCGGTGACTGTCCGTAGAGGAAGACCGTGGCCGAGCGGCTCGCGAGGAACGAGGCGAGCGAGGCCAGCGCGTAGAGCGGGATGATCGCGATCAGGCCGGCGATGATGCGGGTGCTGACCAGATATGGGATCGAGGAGATGGCCATCGTTTCGAGGGCGTCGATCTCCTCCGATACCCGCATGGCGCCGAGCTGCGCGGTGGCGCCCGCGCCGATGGTCGCGGCGAGAGCGATGCCGGAGATCACCGGCACCGCGATGCGCACATTGATGAAGGCCGAGAAGAAGCCGGTGAGCGCTTCGACACCGATGTTGGCGAGCGAGCTGTAGCCCTGGACGGCGATGGTGCCGCCGGTGAACAGCGTCAGGAAGCCGACGACCACGACGGTGCCGCCGATCATCGCGAGCGCACCGGTGCCCATGGAGATCTCGGCGATGAGCCGCAGGGTCTCCTTCTTGTAGTGCTTGATCGCCCGGGGGATCGACACGACACTGTCCCAGTAGAACAGTGCCTGATCGCCGATCTGGTCCCAGTCCTCGCCGGCTCGTTTCACCGCGACGCGCGCGGTCCGGAAGCGTGTTGTGAAAGGAAGTACCATCGCTCAGCCCGCCGTCGCTTTGAGTCCGACCGCGGTGACCACGACGTTGACGACGAACAGCGCCATGAACGAGTACACGACGGTCTCGTTGACGGCATCGCCGACACCCTTCGCGCCTCCCTTGACGTTGAGCCCTTGGTAACACCCAACCATGCCGGCGAAGAGGCCGAACAAGGCGGCCTTGACCATGGAGATCATCAACTCGCCGAAGCCGGTGAGCAGCGTCAGGTTGGCCACGAAGGCGCCCGGGTTCACGTCCTGCAGATAGACCGAGAAGATGAAGCCGCCACCGATACCGATGGTGCAGACCAGGCTGTTCAGCAGCAGCGCGACGCAGGTCGACGCCACGATGCGCGGCACGACGAGCCGGTGGATCGGGTTGATGCCGAGCACCTTCATCGCGTCGATCTCTTCGCGGATGGTGCGGGCGCCGAGGTCGGCGCAGATCGCGGTGGCACCCGCTCCCGCCACGATCAGCACCGTCACGATCGGGCCGATCTGGGTGATGGTGCCCAGGGCCGCGCCGGCGCCGGACAGATCCTGCGCGCCGATCTCGCGCAGCAGGATGTTCAGCGTGAAGCTGACGAGCACCGTGAACGGGATGGCGACGAGCAGCGTCGGCACCATCGAGACACGGGCGATCGCCCACGATTGTTCTACTGTTTCCCGCCACTGGAACGGACGATGGAACAACTCACGCGCCGATTCGACGCCGAGCGCCACGAAGTCGCCGATCCCCCCGAGGGGCGTGGCCAGTTTACTCAGCACCAGCGGACCCCCTTCACCCCTCGAACCATCGCGAAACCTATCACGCAGAATCCCGACGAAACGCTCAGTTGACCAGAGCGCTTGCCGAGAAAGTGCGTCCGGGATCGCGATCGGCGAAGAAGCCCGTGAGGGTCTTGGCCAAGTCGTCGGAGTCCCAGGCATCGCCGTCGGCGGTGAACACCTCGTCGACCGTGGGTGCCGCCATGAGGGTGACCTTGGGGCCGTACACGACGAACACCTGACCGGTGACGCCGTCGGCCTCGGGTCCGGCGAGGTAGCTCACGAGCCGGACCACATGTGCTGGATCGAGCGGATCGACGCCGTCGGTGGGCGCGTCTCCGAAGACGTCCGCGGTCATCGCGGTACGCGCACGCGGGCAGATCGCGTTGGCGCGGACGCCGTAACGCTTGAGTGCTCGCGATGCGGACAGCGTGAGCGCGGTGATGCCGGCCTTGGCGGCACCGTAGTTGGCCTGCCCCTCGGGGCCGAGCAGCCCGGCCTCCGAGGAGGTGTTGATGATCCGGCCGTAGACCGGTCCACCAGCGGCCTTCGACGCGGCACGCCAGTGCGACGCCGCATTGCGGTTGAGCAGGAAGTGGCCACGCAGGTGAACGCGGATGACCAGATCCCACTCGCCGTCGGTCATGTTGAACAGCATCTTGTCGCGGACCACGCCCGCGTTGTTCACGACGATGTCGAGCGAACCGAGCTGTTCGGTGGCCGCGGCCATGATGGCACTCGCGGTGGACGAATCGCTGATGTCACCCCCGACGGCGACCGCGCGGCCGCCGGCCGACGTGATCGTGTCGATGACATCGCTCGAATCAAGCGCTGCCGGAAGGTCGTTCACCACGACCGTGGCACCTTCCGCGGCGAGGCCGATGGCCTCCGCCCGACCGAGACCTGCACCTGCACCGGTGACGACCGCGACGCGCCCGTCCAACGAGTTACCCACCCGACATTCCTCCTGAGCTGAAACTAGAACCTGTTCTAGCATGATTCCCGGTCGGATGGAACCGAACGGGAGTTCAGCTCAGTCAGTCCTCCTCGACCGAGAGTGCGGACTTGGGGCAGTTGGCCGCCACCTGTCGCAGTTCCTCGACACGGTCCGCAGGGATCTCTTCTTGGAGAATGACCAGGTAATCGTCATCGTCCAGGTCGAAGAAGTCCGGTGCCATCCCCACACAGATGGCATTGGACTCGCAAAGGTCGAAATCTGCCTTGATACGCATCAGAACCTTCTCCTCACCGGCTCGTCGCCTGTTGACGGGGCTGCCAGAACAGGTTAGAACGTGTTTCAGAAACTAGACGAGCCTTACCCCCATAACTTGACCACAAGCGGGGTCCGGACGCTAGCCACAGACCCATGGAGTTTCGATGCGAATCGCCTATACCGATCAACAGTCCGAGCTCCGGCGGGAGCTCCGCGCGTACTTCTCGAACCTGATGACCGAGGACCGCCGGGCCGCCCTGTCCGGCGGTGACGGTGGCGAACTCGGTGAGGGCGACGCCTACCGCGACGTCGTCGAACAGATGGGCGCCGACGGTTGGCTCGCCCTGGGCTGGCCCACCGAGTTCGGCGGTCAGAACCGTTCGATGATGGATCAGCTGATCTTCACCGACGAGGCCGCCATCGCTGGTGCGCCGGTCCCGTTCCTCACCATCAACTCCGTGGCGCCGACGATCATGCACTACGGCACCGACGAGCAGAAGTCCTTCTTCCTGCCGCGCATCGCCGCAGGTAAGTTGCACTTCTCCATCGGCTACTCCGAGCCGGGCGCCGGTACCGATCTCGCCGCACTGCGCACCACCGCGGTCCTCGACGGTGACGACTACGTGATCAACGGCCAGAAGATGTGGACCAGCCTGGTCCCCTACGCCGACTACATCTGGCTCGCCTGCCGCACCGATCCGTCGACGCTGCAGGAAGGCGGCAAGAAGCACAAGGGCATCTCGGTGCTCATCGTGCCGACCACCGCCGAGGGCTTCAGCTACACGCCGGTGCACACGATGTCCGGCGTCGACACCAGCGCCACCTACTACCAGGACGTGCGGGTACCGACGTCCTCGGTGGTCGGCGAGGTCGGTGGCGGCTGGCCGCTAGTCACCAACCAGCTCAACAACGAGCGGGTCGCCCTGTGCAGCGCCGCGCCGATCCAGACCGCCCTGCGCGAGACGATCGCCTGGGCCCAGCAGACCAAGACCGGCGACGGTCAGCGCGTCATCGACGCCCCGTGGGTCCAGCAGAACCTGGCCCGGGTGCATGCGAAGGTCGAGTTCCTCAAGCTCATCAACTGGAAGATCGCCTCGGCGGCCAGTTCCGGCGGCGCGCCGTCGCCGGCCGACGCCTCGGCGACCAAGGTGTACGGCACCGAGTTCGCGACCGAGGCCTACCGCCTGCTCATGGAAGTCGTCGGCCCGGCCGCGACGCTGCGCGCCGGCAGCCCCGGCGCCCACATCAACGGTCGCCTCGAACGCTTCCAGCGCACCTCGCTGATCCTCACCTTCGGTGGCGGCACCAACGAGATCCAGCGCGACATCATCGCCATGCTCGCCCTCGGCCTGCCGCACCAGCGTCGCTGACCCCACCCTCGAAAAGGCTCTCCACCATGGACTTCTCCCTCCCCGAATCCGGTGACGACGTCCGCGGCCTGGCCCGCGACATCGCCACCTCCGTCAGCACGCCCGAACGCGTCGCCGACCTCGAGTCGACCCGCGCGCCGATCGACTCCGATCTCTGGCAGCAACTAGGCAGCGCCGGTCTGCTGGGACTCGAACTGTCGTCGGCGGCCGTCGGCGATGCCGGTGGCGACCTGAGCGTCATCGAGAACGCCCTCGTCGCAACCGAACTCGGCCGGGTGCTCGCACGGGTGCCGTTCGGCCAGCACGCGGTGGCCGCGCTGCCCGTGATCGCCGCACACGGTTCGTCCGGTCTGCGGGACCGGGTGCTGGCGTCCGCCGCGTCGGGTGGTCTCGTCGTGTCGGTGGCCATCGAGGAGGACCTGGGTTCGCCGACCGACTCCCCCACCACGACGCTCTCCTCCGACGGCTCCCGACTGTCCGGCGTCAAGGTCGGCGTGCCCTACGCCGAGGCAGCGGATCTGTTGCTGGTCAACGCAACCGGCCCCGACGGAGTCGTCGTGGTGGCGGTTCCCACCACCGCGGACGGCATCCGGATCACCGCCACCCCGGCGACCGGCCTGATCCCCACCGCACACGTCGAGTTCGCCGACGTTCCCGTCGATTCCGACGCCGTGCTGGCGGGTTCGGACGTGGCCGACGCGCTTCGGGTCCGGGTGACGCTGGCCTGCAGCGCCGAGCAGACGGGCGTGGTGGGGCGCGCACTCGAGTTGACCGCCGAATACGCCCGTGAACGTGAGCAGTTCGGTCGCGCGATCGGCTCGTTCCAGGCCGTCGCCCAGCGTCTGGCCGATGGGTACATCGATGCCCAGGGTCTCGCCCTGACCACCACGCAGGCCGCCTGGCTGCTGGCCAACTCGGACAATCCGGGTGAGATCAACAATGCGATCGCCACCGCCAAGTTCTGGGCCGCTGAAGCCGGTCATCGGATCGCGCACACAACGGTGCATGTCCACGGCGGCGTCGGCCTCGACACCAGCCACCCGGTCCACCGGTACTTCCTGCGCGCCAAGCACAACGAGTTCGCCTACGGTTCGGCGACCGCGTCGGTGCGCGCCATCGGCACCGAGTTGGCCGCCACCCCGGCGTGAGCGTCTCGGGAGCCGTGACCCAGCGGTCCACGGTCGCCGGCCTGCTGGCCGACCTGTCCGCCGTGACCGATCGCGGTGTGCACTTCGAGGAGTCGTTCACCCCCTGGGCGCGGCATCTGCACGACGCCGCGGTCCGCGCCGGCGTCCTGCTCGAGTGGTTGTCGCCGGAGCGACCTCCACACGTCGGCGTACTGCTCTCCAACACAGCAGAATTCGCCGCCCTGTTCGCGGCCGCGGCACGGCACGGATTCGTCCTCGTCGGATTGAACACGACCCGCCGAGGAGCCGCGCTCGCGGCCGATGTCGCACGCGCCGACTGCCAGATCGTGCTGTACGGCAACGACACCCGCGAGTTGCTGACCGACGTCGACCTCGGCGATGTCCGCGTCGTCGACGTCGACGGGCGGGAGTGGTCGTCGGCGGTCTCTGCCGCTGCTGCGGCGCCGCTTGCCGAGGCTTCACCCGACGATCTGCTGATGCTGATCTTCACGTCGGGAACCACCGGCGATCCGAAGGCCGTGCGTTGCACCCATCGCACCTTCGCGGTCAGCGGACCGATGCTCGCCGAGCGTTTCGAGATCGGCGCCGACGACGTCGTCTATCTGTCGATGCCGATGTTCCACTCGAACGCGATGATCGCGGGCTGGAGTGTGGCAGTGGCCAGCGGTGCGTCGATCGCGTTGCGCCGCAGCTTCTCCGCGCGCGGCTTCGTCGCCGACCTCCACCGCTACGGCGTGACCTACGCCAACTATGTCGGCAAGCCCCTCAACTACATCCTCGCCACCGACCCGCACCCCGACGACGCATCGAGTTCACTGCGGATCATGTACGGCAACGAGGCGTCGGCGGTGGACCGGAAGCGATTCGCCGAGCGGTTCGGTTGCCGCGTCGTCGACGGATTCGGCTCCACCGAAGGCGGTGTCGCAATCACGCGTACCCCGGACACCCCGCACGACGCGCTGGGTCCCCTGCGTGCGCCGACGGCCGTCGTCGATGTCGACACCGGGGAACCGGTGGCACCCGGCGTGATCGGCGAGATCGTGAACTCTTCGGGGTCGGGATTGTTCGCCGGCTACTACAACGATCCCGACGCGACCGCGGGACGCATGCGCGACGGCGTCTACCACACCGGCGACCTCGCCTGGGTCGACGACGGCTACCTGCACTTCGCCGGACGCCTGGGAGATTGGTTGCGCGTCGACGGTGAGAACCTCGGCACCGGACCCATCGAACGAATCCTGCTGCGGCATCCCGCGATCCGACAGGCCGCGGTGCACGGGGTTCCGGTGGAGATCGGCGACGAGATCGAGGCGGTGGTCGTCGTAGACGGAAGCCTGAACCCCGACGACTTCGCCGAGTTCCTCTCCGCGCAGGACGATCTCGGCCCGAAACAGTGGCCACATCGCGTGCGGATCGTCGACGCGCTGCCCGAGACCGCGACCTTCAAGACCGTCAAGCGCCTGCTCGCGGCGAATCCGGAGCCGCCCACCTGGCGGCGCGACGGTCACACCTACCGCCCCTGACGCAAACCCTCCCCTTTTCCGTAAACCCGCCCCTCGCTAACGGGGCGGATTTACTGAAAAGGGGTGGGTTTGTGGGGCGCCTGTGCCCGCGATCCTGCCGCTGCATGTGGATCGTTCCCCCGCGAACCCACTGGTCACCACTAGTGTGAACGACGTCGAAGACGGCTAAACGCCAGGACTGCGTTGTGCGTGCTAGCTTCGACCGGAACATTCGGGGGAGATGATGTCAGAACTGATCGTAGAGCCGCCGTCGCTGGTTTCGGCCGCCACCCAGATTCACGACTGTGCGACCCGTATCGGCGAACTCGGCCTCAATGCTGGCCTCGGAACCAGCTTTATGACTCAAACGTTCAGCACACTCGCTGGCTCTTTCCGAGGCGCGACTGACGACATGTCAGGTATCGCTGCGCACGGTGATCGTCTAATCCAAAGCTCCTTGTCGACTGCCTCCAATGCTGTATCAGCATTCGCAGAGCTGGTGATGGCATGCCGAAACACCACCGTCGAAACGGATCAGAGCAGCGGGAAGCTCATCCGCGACGCGGTCGCGTACCCCGCACGTGTCGGACCTGCGACAGACCACCCGGTTCCGGTGCCAATCCTGATGGACGTACTCACGAGGGCGCCACGTTAGATGCCGCCTAGCTACAACGAAGTCACGTCATGGAAGCCCTCAAACCTCGTCTCCATCGCGAACGGGATATTCGCGCTCAAAGCGAGCCTCGACCTGGAAGCACCTCTAGCCGGGAACCCAGTCCTCGACCTCACCCCCGCTGAATGGACAGGCGAGGCCCGAGGACCAGCTGATTCGAGAGCAGAATCGGTCACGCGATGGCTGAGGAACGTCGCGGACGAGTATGGCGATCTGGCATCCGTCGCCACTTCCGGAGCGGCGAATATAGAGAGTGCTGTTACCACACTCAAGAACGCTACGGAGGCGGCGGGCGACCAAGGTTATATCCTCGACCGCGGAAGCCGCGAGTACACCGTTACGTTCGACCCGAACACGGCCCCGTCCGGCGCCGAGTACAGCGCAGATCTCGCCTTCCAACATCAATCGGCTTTGCGTGCTCACGGCACGGCAGCCGACCAGGCAGTTACCGACACCAAAAACGCGATTGAATCGGCGCTCAGCGAAATCGGTGGAATCACCCCTGCGTCCATCGCTACCGCCAGCGGCACCATGACGCGAACAACCAATCAGGCGAAGGCCTTTGAGCAGGTATACGGCTACATGCCCGCCACGGCGAACGACTGGCGCATTGCCGCCGCCCTCGATCCGCACAGTTACGACCCGAAGAACAAGGGCGTGCCGCCGGCTATCAGTGTCATAAAGATAAGACCTGTCCCCGGGCAAGGCGTTGTAGCCACTGGATTGTTCATTCCTATTGACGAGGTCATCGCCGGTATGAAAGCGGACAAACCGCTGCCACTCCCTAGGAATCTAGGCGACAATCGCGAATTCGATGTCAACTTCGCACCCGAAGACACCCGCGTGTCATACTTCATCGATTATGAGAATGGCGTAATCGTCGCACGCCAAAATCCATCTGTCGATGAGCACGGCAATGTGAAGACCGGGACGCCCTCGGTCAAGGCCAGCCAACTGGCTGACGGAACGGTCGCAATCGCCTACGAAGGTTCAGATCCACTGGCCCCTGAGATCGCAGCGGACCTCGGTTGGTCCGTGAATGGCCAGACCATTGTGACACCTGAGGCCGGCGGCGCTCGCGTTTCAGGCGAGGCCACAGACTATCCGTCGATGGAGACGTACCAGCATCTACCTGACGGCCGCACTGAGGTCCTTCACCGCGACGACGCGGGCGACCACGACAAGACCGGACCTATGTTGAACCTCAAGTTCCATCACGACTACGGAGACTACGACAATGACCTCGATCGCTTTCCGACGGAGAAGTACACGTCACCTGGCAATCACTCGTATCCGATTGACCTAGGCAACATTACCGGCATGACCGACCTGGGTAGCGCGGACGATCCTCCTGAGCTTGAAGGAGCGCGATGAATCGCCAAGACGTTCTCGGTCTGACGAGGTTTTCTTTCTCCGACTCTTATCACCCCTTCGGCCGATGACTCCAGAGGAGAGTCAAAACGACTCGAACCGTCACGCACCCCAAACCACCTTCGTGGTGCAAACGTTCATGGCCGTCCTACTGATGTACGTGACATTCCTGATACCCAACGTCATCCCGGCATGGCCAGCTGTCGCCTCGCGCTTACTTCTTCTGGCGGGAACCCTTGTTATCTCGTGCGCCCTCCTGGCGATCGGGAAGCCGTGGCGGGAATGGCCTGCAATCATCTCAGGAACAGTTTTCGCCAGCGCTGTTCTGTTGACCGTCCTGGAGTCTTGACTGATGGATAAGCGATTCTTCGGACCTGTGACGCCGTTCGTCACTGTCGCAGCATCAGCGGTATCTCTACTCGCATACACGCTCCTTTGGGCGCCGGGACTGGTCCTCGACATACTTCTGTTTCTTGCTGGCGCAATCGGGATGTACGCGCACGGGAAAACGAGGCATATTTGCACCGGCGTCGCGATCGGAACTCTTTTTGTCCTTGGAGGTCTCGCGATAGCATTCTTCGTCGTGATGGTTTGACGACGCGGCTTTTCCAGGCCCCCTGGCACCGAGGGCAACCAGCTAACAAGGGATGATTGCGTCCGTCAAAATCGTGGCGGCCGGCGCTGTACCTACCGCCCCTGACACAAACCCACCCCTTTTCCGTATACCCGCCCGTCGTCGTCGGGGCGTGTTTGAGGAAAAGGGATGGGTTTGTGGAGCGGGTCAGCTGTGGAGCGTCTTGTTCATCCGGCCGACGGCCTCCTCGTACTCGCTCACGAGGTCCGCGATGAGATCGGCGACCGGGGTGATCGCGTTGCAGCGCCCGACGATCTGGCCTGCCGGCATCGCGACGACGTCTGGGTTGTCGGCAGCCGAGATCCGCGCGTGCGCCTCCGCGACGAGCAGGTTCTGCAACGGCATCGGCAACGGCTCGGGTGCGTTGTCGGCGTCCCAGGCGTCAGTCCAGGCGGTCTTCAGGAGGCGGGCGGGCTTGCCGGAGTAGATACGACGACGCACGGTGTCCCGCGACGTCGCCTTGAGCAGCGCCTGCTGCACGGTGGACGGCTTGTCCGATCCCTCCGGCACTCCGAGCTTGTACTCGGCAGCGGTGAGCCAGTAGGTCCCCATCCACACGCCCTGCGCACCCAGCGCGATCGCAGCTGCGATCTGGCGGCCGCTACCGACGCCGCCGGCGGCGAGCACCGGCGCGGTGTCGCCGACCGCGTCGACGAGTTCGGGCCACAGGATCATCGAGGTGACCTCGCCGGTGTGTCCGCCACCCTCGTATCCCTGGGCGATGACGATGTCGACGCCGGCCTCGACGTGGTGCAGCGCATGGTCTTTCGCGCCCGCGAGCGCGGCGACCAGCACGCCGTTGTCGTGTGCGGTCTGGATGATTTCCGACGGCGGCGAACCGAGAGCGTTCGCGATCAGCTTGATCTGCCCGTACTTACGACGATGCTCCATGGCGACGTCGACATGCGAGCGGGCCACCGAGTGCAGCCAACCCAGCACGCCCGCATTGACGCGGTCCTCACCGGGCAGTGGCGGAACGCCGAGGTCGTCGAGCGTGCGCTCCACGAACGCCCGATGTTCCGGCGGGATCATCGAATCCAGGTCGACCTTGGAACCCTCGGTCGGGATCTTGGCCGGCATCACGATGTCGACGCCGAACGGCTTACCGTCGGTGTTCTCGTGCATCCACTCGAGGACCTCGTCGAGTTCCTCGGCCTCGTTGAACCGCACGCACCCGAGCACGCCGAGTCCGCCGGCACGGCTGATCGCGGCCGCGACATCCTGACTGGGCGTGAACCCGAAGATCGGGTATTCGATGCCGAACTTGTCGGCGAGTTCTGTACGCATTTTTGCTACTACTCGTTTCCGGCGCTCTACAGCGCCTCTGTCAGATTTTCGGCGCTACAGCGCTTCGTCGGCGGGTCGTTCGGCAGTGACCGCCGCCCCCCAGCGATAGTCGGGTTTTCCTGCGGGCGAACGCTTGATCTCATCGACGAACCAGACGCTGCGCGGGCACTTGTAGCCCGCGAGTTCCTTGCGCACGACGTCGTTGAGGCTCTCCAGGGATGGTCGGGCTCCGTCGCGCGCGGCGATCACCGCGGCGACGCGCTGACCCCAACGGTCGTCGGCGACGCCCACCACGACGGTGTCGAAGACGTCGGGATGTGCCTTGAGCGCACCCTCGACCTCCTCCGGGAAGACCTTTTCGCCGCCGGTGTTGATCGACACCGATCCACGGCCGAGCATCGTGATGCTGCCATCGGCCTCGAGTACAGCGTTGTCACCCGGCAGCGAGTAGCGCACGCCGTTGAAGACCTTGAACGTCTTGGCCGACTTCTCCGGATCGTTGTGATAGCGCAGCGGCACATGCCCGGACCGCGCCAGCACCCCGACCTCGCCGCTGCCCGGCTCCACCGGCGTACCGTCCTCGCGGAGAACGTGGGTCTCGCTGTCGGCGTTCACGCGCGGGCCACCGGTGTGCGGGGTGCCCTTCGCGACGATGCCCAGACCGCCGAAGCCGGTTTCCGACGAGCCGATCGCATCGACGATCACCGCGTTCGGGAATCGTTCCAGGAACTGCTCTTTCACACTCGGCGAGAACAGACAGGCCGACGAGGCGATCGAGACGACACTCGACAGGTCGTACTCCTCGCCCTGTCCGAGCGCCTCGACCATGGGGCGCCCCATGGCATCTCCGGTGATGAACACGACGTTGACCTTGTGTCGCTCGACGATCTCCCAGGCCGACGACCCGCTGAACTCGGGGTACACCACGGCTTTTCCGCCGGCGAACAGCGACTGGAAGATCGCCCACTGCGAGCCGCCGTGGATGAACGGCGGGATCGGGTACCGAACCAGCTGGCCGCCGTCGGCGCCGGTCTTGGCGAGGTGCCACTCGTCGGGGATGGGTTCGCTGGTGTACCAGTCGATTCCGCCGCCGAGGACGCGCCACACGTCCTCCTGACGCCAGACGACGCCCTTCGGTTTCCCGGTGGTGCCGCCGGTGTAGAGCATGTACAGGTCGTCGTTCGACCGCTCCTCGAAATCGCGTTCCGACGACGACTCGGCGATGGCGTCCTCGTAGCGGATCGCGTCGCCGTGGCCCTCACAGCACAGGTCTTCCGACGTCCCGTCCTCGATGGCGATGCGGTACTCGATGGAGGGCGATTTCGGTAACGTGTTGCACACCCGCGGCGAGTAGCGGCGCTCGTGGATCAGGACCTTCATCCCGGAGTCGGTGAAGATGTGCTCCAATTCGGCCTCGACATAGCGGTAGTTCACGTTCACCATGACCGCCCGGGCCTTGAAGATCGCGATCATCGACTCGACCGACTCGATGGTGTTTCTGCTGTACAGGCCGACCCGGTCGCCGGGTTGCACACCCAGCGCGCGCAGCTTGTGGGCGAGCGCGTTCGACCGCGCCTCGAGCTCCGCATATGTCCGGCTGTGGTCGCCGGATTCCAGCGCGACGCGCTCGGGTACCAGGTCGACGGCATGCTCGATGAGATCGGCGATCGTATAGGCCATGGCTCAAAATTAGAACGTGTTATCGTTCTGGGCAAGTGCGGAATATGACCGGGAGACAGCGATGACCACAGCCACCCCCACCGAGTCCGTCACCGACAAGGCTCCCGAGTGCCTCGTCGAGAAGCGCGGACACATTCTCATCGTCACGATGAACCGTCCGGAGGCGCGTAACGCGCTCTCCACCGAGATGATGCGGATCATGACCGAGGCCTGGGATCAGGTCGATTCCGATCCCGACATCCGGGTCGCGATCCTCACCGGCGCGGGCGGTTACTTCTGCGCCGGGGCCGACCTGAAGAGCATGAACAAGAAGGCCCCCGGTGACACCGTCGACTCCGGCGCCTGGAACCCCGCGTCGCTGCCGGCGCTGCTGAAGGGCCGTCGCCTGACCAAGCCGCTGATCGCCGCGGTCGAGGGCCCGGCCATCGCCGGCGGTACCGAGATCTTGCAGGGAACCGACATCCGCATCGCCGGCGAGAGCGCCAAGTTCGGTGTGTCCGAAGCGCGTTGGGGCCTCTACCCGATGGGCGGCAGCGCGGTCCGCCTCGTCCGCCAGATTCCCTACACCGTCGCTTGCGACATCCTGCTGACCGGCCGTCACGTCACCGCACGCGAGGCCCTCGAGTACGGCCTCATCGGCCACGTCGTCGAGGACGGCAAGGCACTCGACAAGGCGCTCGAGCTGGCCGAGAAGATCGCCGCCAACGGTCCGCTCGCCGTCCAGGGCATCCTCAAGACCATCCGCGACACCGAGGGTCTGCACGAACTCGACGCCTTCGAGCTCGACGCGAAGATCGGCGTCGCGGTCTTCAAGTCGAAGGACGCCAAGGTCGGACCCCGCGCGTTCGCGGAGAAGCGCACCCCGGAGTTCACCGGAGAGTGAGAGCCACCCACCGCCGGTGAGAATCCACACCGCACTTTTCGGTCCACAGCACGCGGCCGAACGCACCCGGGCGTTACGGGACGTCGGAGTCGACGGGGTGTTCACGTTCGACGGCCCGCACGACGTCTTCAGCCCGCTGTTCGGCGCGTCCGGCGTCGACGACGTCGCGCTGATGACCAACGTCGCGATCGCGTTCCCACGCAATCCGATCACGGTCGCCCATCAGGCCAATGATCTCCAGCTGCTCAGCGGCGGCCGGTTCACGCTCGGGCTGGGGACTCAGATCCGCCCGCAGATCGAGAAGCGGTTCGGGGTGCCGTTCGAGCGTCCGGTCGACCGCATGGTCGAATTCGTCGCCGCTTTACGCGCGATCTTCGACTGCTGGCAGAACGGCGCCCGCCTCGACTTCGACGGCGAGTTCTACCGCCATCGGCTCATGACGCCGATGTTCAACCCCGGACCGAATCCGCACGGGCTGCCACCGATCTTCGTCGGCGCCCTGGGACCGCGCCTCACCCGCGCCGTCGCCGAACATGCGGACGGCCTGCTCGTCATGCCGTTCACCACCGACCGGTTCGTCCGCGAATCGATCCTGCCGCGTGTCGACGCCGGCCTGGCGGCGTCGGGGCGTCGTCGTGAGGACTTCTCGGTGATGCCGGAGATCATCGTGGCCACCGGTCGTACCGAGGAGGAGTTCGAGACCTCGGTCGACGCGGCCCGGCGCCTGCTGTCGTTCTACGGCTCCACACCGGCCTATCGGCCGGTGCTGGAGTTGCACGGCTACGGCGACCTCCAGACCGAACTCAACCTGCTGTCGAAGCAGGGCCGCTGGGCCGAGATGGTCGGACTCGTCGACGACGAGCTCCTCGAGCTCATCGTCGCCCACGGCAGCCCCCGCGACGTGGCCGCGACGATCCGCGCACGATCGGATGACATCGCCACGGATGTCGCCATCTACCAACCGTTCCCGCTCGCCGACGAGACGCTCGCCGAGATCATGGACGGCCTCGAGGCGTAGCGCCCCAAACACGGATCACACCAGCGTCGCCAGCTGCCGGATGGTGTCGGTGTCGCGGGCGGTGACCATCAGCATGGTGACGCCGGCGGCCTCCCATTCCTTGATCTGTGCGCGGACCTCGTCGGCGGTGCCGACGAGCATCGTCTCGCGGACCATCTCGTCGGGGACCGCGGCCATCGCCTCGGCCTTCTTGCCGCCGAGGAACAGACTCACGATCTCGTCGACCGCATCGCCGTAACCCATCCGCTTGTAGAGCTCAGCGTGAAAGTTCTTCTCCTTGGCGCCCATTCCGCCGACGTACAGCGCGGTCGACGACCGATACCGTTCGATCGCCGACGCGACGTCGTCGGTGATGACGACCTGCACGGTGGCTGCGACCTCGAAGTCCTCACGGCTGCGGCGGGCGCCCGGACGCGCGAATCCCTCGTCGAGCCAGGAGTTGTACTGATCGGCCAGTCCGAGGCTGAAGAAGATGGCGAGCCAGCCGTCGGCGATCTCGGCGGTCTGCGCGACGTTCTTCGGACCTTCGGCACCGAGCCAGATCGGGAGGTCGGCCCGCAGCGGGTGCGTGATCGGCTTGAGCGGCTTGCCGAGTCCGGTGGCACCGGGCGCGTCGGCGGGATACGGCAGCGGATAGTGCGGCCCGTCGTTGGTCACCTTGTCGGCACGCGCGAGCACGTCGCGGACCACCTGAACGTATTCGCGGGTGCGCGCCAACGGTTTTCCGAACGGTTCGCCGTACCAGCCCTCCACCACCTGCGGCCCGGAGACACCGAGGCCGACGATATGCCGGCCGTTCGACAGGTGATCCAGGGTCAACGCATGCATTGCCAGCGATGTCGGCGGCCGTGCCGACAACTGGGCCACCGCGGTGCCGAGCCGGATGCGCGACGTCGCCGCGCCCCACCACGCCAGCGGTGTGTAAGCGTCCGATCCCCAGGACTCCGCGGTGAACACCGCGTCGAACCCGCACTCCTCCGCGACCGCGATCAACTTCGGCGCGTTCGGGATCGGATCGGCGCCCCAATAACCGAGTTGCAGACCGAGCTTCACTCGCACTCCCCTCTCGCCGGACCATGGAGATTCTCACGGCCTGACATGCACCTTGTGTCCAATACTAGAACGTGTTCTACTCAAGTTGTGAGCATGAGCGTAACGTCTCCCGCCGCCGGCAACCCCATCGCCAGTCCCGTTGCCACGGTGCCCGAGCCGAAGTCCCCGATCCTGACCGCTCCCCTGATCAACTCCTTCGACTACACCCGGTCGCTGGGCCCGGTGCTGAGCCAGTTCGCGCTCGCACTGCGCGACGGCCGGATCGTGGGATCGAAGGGCAGCGACGGCAAGGTGTCCGTGCCGCCGGTCGAGTTCGATCCCGTCACCGGACAACAGTGGACGGAGATCGTGGAGGTCTCGACCGTCGGCACCGTCACCAGCTGGACCTGGCACGACGACCCGGTGCCCGGGCAGCCGCTCGACAAGCCGTTCGCGTGGGCCCTGATCAAACTCGACGGCGCGGACACCGCACTGCTGCATGCGGTTTCGGTCGACTCCCCGTCGGACATCTCGACCGGCCAGCGCGTGCACGCGGTGTTCTCCGCAGCACGGATCGGTCGCATCGACGACATCGCCCACTTCGCGCCGGGCGAGAGCACCGACGCCGCACCGGAGAACACCGCCGAGGCACCGAAGGGCGCCGACACCGGCCTCGTCGTCATCCCGACCCCCGTCAGGACCGAGATCACGCACTCCGCCAACGAGGAGGAGTCCGTCTACCTCGAAGGGCTGAAGGCGGGCAAGCTGATCGGTACCCGGATCGGTTCCGGCGTCGACGAGGGCCGCGTCTACTTCCCGCCCCGCGGGGTGAGCCCCGCCGACGGGGCGCCGGCCGTCGAACGCGTCGAACTCGCGCACACCGGCATCGTGACGACCTTCTGCATCGTCAACGTGCCGTTCCAGGGCCAGCGGATCAAACCGCCGTACGTCGCGGCCTACGTGCTGCTCGACGGCGCCGACATCCCCTTCCTGCACCTGATCCTCGACTGCGAGGCCGCCGACGTCCGAATGGGCATGCGGGTCAAGGCCGTTTGGCTGCCCGAGGACGAGTGGGAGCACTCGATCGGCAACATCAGCCACTTCGCCCCCACCGGTGAACCCGACGCCGAGTACGAGACCTACAAGGATCACCTCTGATGACACTGCCACCGATCGCGATCATCGGGTTCGCCCACAGCCCCAACGTGGAGGGGACCCACGGCACCACCAACGGTGTCGAGATGCTCATCCCTTGCTTCGACAAGCTCTACGCCGAACTGGGCATCAACCGGACCGACATCGAGTTCTGGTGTAGCGGATCGTCGGATTACCTTGCCGGCCGCGCGTTCTCGTTCATCTCCGCCATCGACTCGATCGGCGCGATGCCGCCCATCAACGAGTCGCACGTCGAGATGGACGGCGCCTGGGCGCTGTACGAGGCCTGGGTGAAGATCGCCACCGGCGAGGTCGACCTGGCGCTCGCCTACGGCTTCGGCAAGGCCTCCGCGGGCAACACCGACCAGACCCTCGCCCTGCAGACCGACCCCTACACGGTCGCGCCGCTGCATCCCGACGCCCGGTCGCTGGCCGCGCTGCAGGCGCGTGCCGGTATCGACGCCGGGACCTGGACCGAGGCCGACATGGCCGCCATCGGCGCCCGCACCTCCGGCGGATCGGTCGACGATCTGCTGGCCGGTGAGTACGTCGCGAATCCGTTGCGCCGCCACGACATCGCGCCCTACACCGACGCGGCCGCCGCGGTCGTCATCGCGAGTGAGCGCAAAGCCCGCGAGCTGGTGGCGAATCCGGCGTTCGTCACCGGGTGGGACCACCGCATCGACACGCCGAACTTCGGGGCCCGGGATCTCACCGTCTCGCCGTCGACCAAGTTGGCCGGCGACACCGCCTTCGGTGACCGCAGCCGCGCGGTCGACGTCGCCGAGATCCACGCGCCGTACTCGCATCAGGAGATCATCGTGCGCAATGCCCTCGATCTGCCGGATTCGGTGCGGATCAACCCGTCCGGCGGCGCACTCGCCGGCAACTCGCTGTTCTCGGCCGGCCTGCAGCGCATCGGCTATGCAGCCCACGAGATCCTCAGCGGCAACGCCGGAACCGCCGTCGCCCACGCGACCAGCGGTCCGCTGCTGCAGCAGAACATGGTGGTCACCCTGAGCGCCCAGAACAACTCCGGAGGCGGGAACTGATGGGACACAAGAACCGTGCGGCCGTCCTCGGTACCGGCCAGACCCGATACGTCGCCAAGCGTTCCGACGTCACGATGGCCGGGATGGTCCGCGAGGCCATCGACGCGGCACTGATCGACTCCAAGGTCTCTCTCGACGACATCGACGCGATCGTCATCGGCAAGGCCCCCGACCTCTTCGAGGGGTCGATGATGCCCGAACTCGCGATGGCCGAAGCCATCGGCGCGGTCGGCAAGCGTCTGATCCGCGTGCACACCGCCGGCTCGGTCGGTGGTTCGACGGCGAACGTCGCTGCGTCCCTGGTTTTCGCCGGCGTCCACAAGCGCGTGCTCGCCGTCGCCTGGGAGAAGCAGTCCGAGTCCAATGCGATGTGGGCGCTGTCGATCCCGGTGCCGTTCACCAAGCCGGTCGGCGCCGGCGCGGGCGGCTTCTTCGCCCCGCACGTGCGCTCCTACATCCGCCAGTCGGGTGCACCCGAACACATCGGCGCGATGGTCGCGGCGAAGGATCGCCGCAACGGCGCCCTCAATCCCCTGGCGCACCTGCATCAGCCGGATCAGAGCGTCGAGAAGGTCATGAGCTCGCAGATGCTCTGGGACCCCATCCGTTACGACGAGACGTGCCCGTCGTCGGACGGTGCGTGTGCGGTCGTGATCGGTGACGAGCAGGTCGCCGATGACGCGGTCGCCGCCGGCAACCCGGTCGCCTGGATTCACGCCACCGCGATGCGCACCGAGCCGCTGTCCTACGCACATCGCAACGTGGTGAGCCCTCAGGCCGGGCGGGATGCCGCGGCCGCCCTGTGGAAGTCGGGTGGGATCAGCAACCCGCTCGAAGAAGTCGACGTGGCCGAGATCTACGTGCCGTTCTCGTGGTTCGAACCGATGTGGCTGGAGAACCTCGGCTTCGCCGCCGAGGGCCAGGGCTGGAAGCTGACCGAGTCGGGCGACACCGAGATCGGTGGTCGCATCCCGCTCAACGCCTCGGGCGGCGTGCTGTCGTCGAACCCGATCGGCGCGTCGGGCATGATCCGCTTCGCCGAAGCCGCGATCCAGGTCATGGGCAAGGCCGGCGACCACCAGGTCGACGGTGCCCGCAAGGCCCTGGGTCACGCCTACGGCGGTGGCTCACAGTACTTCTCGATGTGGCTCGTCGGGGCCGACAAGCCGCTGCACTGACCGGCGTTTCGTGGCATTCATGCGCGCCGTGTGCGCATGAATGCTACGAAACCCGTTCGGGCAGAGCGCAAGCCATCCCGTCCGACATCCCGGTCGGGCGGACGCCCAACGACTGGTTGAGGCGAGCCCGCTGGTTCTCCCAGGCGACGGTCATCGCGAGTTCGACGATCTGCGTCTCCGTGAGGTGTGCACCGAGGCGTCGACGCAGGTCCGCGAGATCATCCCCCACTGCTGGGGTCAGGGTCATCGCCTCGGCGTAGGCGATGACGAGTTTCTCCAGATCGCTGTAGGCCGCCGAGTTCTGATAGCGCGGAAGGTCGCGCATCTGTTGTTCGGTGACGCCGGAACTCGCGGCCAGCGCCGATCCGATGTCGAGACAGAACTCGCAGCTCACCATCCCGGCGGCCTTGAGTTCGGCGAGCTCTTTGAGTTTCGGGTCCACCTTGTTGGACAGCAGCATCGCGCTCTCCACCCCGACCGTAGCCCCGGCGAGCAGCGGGCGGCGCCCGAGATGCCGGATGAGGTCGGTGCGATGACGTTTCGCCTGCCCGAACGCGCGGATGAAGTGTCGGATTCGATGTAGTGATCTCATACCGGTTCTTCCCGTCCTCGCCGGTGGCTGTAACGCCACGCGATCAAGTACGTGACCAGCAGAACGATCGCCGCCAGCCCCGCCGACCCGTGCGCCACGGCCCCCCACGCGAAGACCCCGATCTCGTGCACGCCACGGCCGCCCATGACCAGCCCGAGCGGCACCCCGACGACGACCGCCACCGGCAACCAGTGCCGACGCGTCGACGCCACCGCGATCGCGGCACCGATCGCGATGAACGCGAGGCCGCCGTCGATCATCGCGTGCTGGTTGTACGGCTCGCCGAGCGAGGTCGAGATCCACTCGCCTGCAACCATGTTCACCACACCGCGGACGACCAGCACGATGCCCAGCACGGCTGCGGAAACCTGCGCGAGCGACCATCGCCACCGACTGTCCCGCGGCCTCGCCTCGGCGACCCGTCGTTCGACGGCGGCGTACGTCGACGCGGACGGCTCGCGCCGGAACGCGTTCGCCAGCACCACCAGGTCGGGGTCCACCGACCCCGGCCGGGGGGAGCCGGCCAGGACTGCTGCGATGTCGTCGTCGAGACGCGCAGCGGCGGCGACCTCGACAGGGTCGAAGGCCACGTCGGCCTCGTACGGATCAGGCGACGTCACTGTGGCATCACCTCCCTCAGCTTCGCCACGCCCCGGTAGACGAGCATCCGGGCGGCGGTCGCCGAGATACCCATCGCCGCTCCGATCTCCTCCGAGGTCAGCTCGGTGGCGAATCGCAGCGTGACCGCCTCACGCTCCCGGGCGGTGAGCACCCACAACCGGCTTCGGACATCCTCGACGTCTGCGGCCCGCAGCATCGCCGTCTCCGGATCATCCGCGGCGGCCCCGCGCCGGTCGATGTCGACATCCACCTCGGCCACGGGCACCTCCCGGGCATTGCGTGCCCACCAGTCCGCGACGACGTGTCTGGCGATCCCGATGAGCCACCCGCCGATCGTGCCGCGCCGATCGTCGAAGCCGCCCCGCGAACGAATCGCCTTGGCGAACACCTCCGCGGTCACATCGTCGGCGTCGGCGTCTCCGGGCACGCGTGTGCGCACGTAGCGCCAGACCCCCGCAACGTGTTCGCGGTACACCGCGTCGAACTGGTCGATCGCGCCGGACTCCGAGTCCTCACACCTTTCGTGTCGACGTTCCCTCGACTCATCTTCCGCCCGGCACCGCCGGCTGTAACGACGGATCGGACGAAAGAACCGCGGGCGGGACAGGTGACGTGGTCACCGGTCCCGCCCGCGGCGGATCGTTGTGCGAGGTCAGGCCTTGCGCACCGAGTTGATCGTCCTCTCGACCTCCCAGTAGGCCCGGAGCGCCGAGAGCCGGCCCTCCGAGTCGGCGTGGTAGGTGAACACGCCGCGTGCCTCGGAGACGTGACCTGCGATGTGGGTGACGATGCTGCCGATGTAGGCGACCTCGTTCCCGCAGATGATCTCCTCGTCGAAGCGGAACTCGATGCTCTCGGTGGCTGCGATCGACTTGTCCCAGAACTCCGAGATGCGGTCGTATCCCCGGAATCCGACACCCTCGGGGTCGAACATCGAGGGGCCCACCGGATCCTGGACGATGGCGTCCGGCGCGAAGTTGTCGATCCACGCCTGCTTGTCGCGGGACTCCACGAACTCTCGGGAACGACGCCCCGCCACGACAGCGGGATGGTTCTCGCGGTCGATGTTCAGGTAGGCGGGTGCCTCTTCAGCTGCGGTCACTTCGTCCCGTAGTCGACGCGGAGTTCCTTGACACCGTTGATCCACCCGTGGCGGAGACGACGAGGCGCGTCGAGCTTGGTGATGTCCGGGACGAGGTCGGCAAGCGCGTTGAACATCAGGTTGATCTCCATGCGTGCCAGGTTGGCGCCGACGCAGAAGTGCGCACCGTTGCCACCGAAGCCGACGTGCGGGTTCGGGTCGCGAAGGATGTTGAACGAGAACGGATCGTCGAAGACATCTTCGTCGTAGTTGGCCGAGCCGTAGAACATTCCGACGCGCTCGCCCTTCTTGATGTCGACGCCGCCGATCTGCGTGTCGCGCTTGGCGGTTCGCTGAAAGCAGTTGACCGGGGTGGCCCAGCGGACGATCTCGTCGACCGCGGTCGCCGGACGTTCCTTCTTGAACAGCTCCCACTGGTCGGGGTTGTCCAGGAAGGCGTTCATACCGTGGCTGATCGCGTTGCGCGTGGTCTCGTTGCCGGCGACGGTCAGCAGGATGAAGAAGAACCCGAACTCCGTCTCGTCGAGATGCTGGCCGTCGATGTCGGCGTTGACGAGAGTGGTGACGATGTCGTCGCCCGGATTGCGACGCTTCTCCTCGGCCATCTGGTAGCCGTAACCGAGGATCTCGGCGTTGGCCTGCTGCGGATCCGTCGTGTAGTCCGGATCGTCGGCGTTCATCATCGAGTTCGACCAGTCGAACAGCTTCTCGCGGTCCTCCTGGGGCACACCGAGGAGGTCTGCGATGGCGAGTAGCGGCAGGTCGACGGCGACATCCTTGACGAAGTCGCCGGTGCCCTTCTCCGCGGCACGCGACACGATCTCGCGGGCGGCGTCGTCGAGCTTCTCCTCCAGCGAGTGCACCGCACGGGGGGTGAACAGCTTGGAGACCAGCTTGCGGAGGCGGGTGTGCTCCGGCGGATCGTGGTTGATCAGCAGCGCTTTGGTGATCTCGATCTGCTCGGCGGTCATGTCGTCTTCGAAACGCATGATGACGCCGTTGGCGTTGGTCTCCCAGTCATCGTTGTTCTTGGAGATCTCGCGGACGTGGGCGTGCTTGGAGATCACCCAGTACCCGCCGTCGTGGAAGCCACCACCCTTGCCGGGCGCCTGGGCGTTCCACCAGACCGGCGCGGTCTTACGGAGCTGCGCGAACTCCTCCACTGGGATTCCCTGCTCGAGCAGGTCCGGGTTGGTGAAATCCCACCCCTCCTGCTCCATGAACGCACACTTGCCGACGACGTCGGAAGGGCTCGTGCGCGCAGAATCCGCCGTGGTCGGCTCACTGCCGATCGGGGCACTCTGGGCCTGGGTCACGTCACACCACCTCGCTGGAGATTTAGAACCTGTTTCAATCTCATTAGACCACATTGTGACACACGCGACAGCCCCCGATGAGAACTTGTTCTAGTTTTGAACGACCGGATGGTCCCCCACCTGCGGACTTAATCCATGGAACAAGTAACATCCACTACGTTCCAGTAGGCGGCAGGAGGGTGTCGAATCACCGCTCGAGGCGGTCGCGACCAGCCTTCCAACGCCGCCCATGGACGCAAACATAGAACATGTTCTAGCTTGAATACACGGCCTCGGCACATCCGTCGAAGCGCCGTCTACCCGTAGACGACGGACTGGTTCCGCCGGGTGAACGAAGGAGTTGAGATGGGCGTTCCGGTCATCGTGGAAGCAGTACGCACGCCGATCGGCAAGCGCGCCGGGTGGTTGTCAGGCCTCCATGCAGAGGAGTTGCTGGGCATCACACAGCGCGGTCTCATCGAGAAGGCCGGTATCGACCCGGCACTCGTAGAGCAGGTCATCGGCGGTTGCGTCACGCAGGCCGGCTCGCAGGCGGGCAACGTCTCTCGCAAGGCGTGGCTGTCCGCCGGACTCCCCGAGCACACCGGCGCCACGACGATCGACGCCCAGTGCGGATCGGCCCAGCAGGCCAACCACCTCATCGCCGGGCTCATCGCCTCGGACGCCATCGAGGTCGGCATCGCCTGCGGCGTGGAGACGATGACCACCGTGCCGCTCGGTGCGAATGTCGGCACCAGCGCCGGCCCGTACCACGCGGACTCGTGGAACGTTGACCTGCCGAACCAGTTCGAGGCGGCGGAGCGCATCGCGAAGCGTCGCGGGATCACCCGCGCCGACGTCGACGGACTCGGTGAGCGCAGCCAGCGCCTCGCCCGTCAAGCCTGGGAGGAAGGCCGTTTCGGCCGCGAGATCCTCTCGTTCAAGGCGCCCGAACGGACCAAGGAGGGCGAGTTCACCGGCAACATCATCGACGTCAGCCGCGACCAGGGCCTGCGTGAGACCACCCTCGAATCCCTCGCTGCACTCAAGCCCGTCATCGAGGGCGGCATCCACACCGCCGGAACGTCGTCGCAGATCTCCGACGGCGCAGCCGCCGTCCTGATCATGGACGAGGCGAAGGCCCGCGCACTCGGACTGACCCCGCGCGCCCGCATCAAGGCGCAGGCGCTCGTCGGTTCGGAACCCCACTTCCACCTCGACGGCCCGGTCCAGGCGACCGAGCGCGTCCTCGCGAAGTCGGGGATGTCGTTGTCCGACATCGACATCGTCGAGATCAACGAGGCCTTCGCCTCGGTCGTGCTCAGCTGGGCCCAGGTCCACAACGCCGACATGGATCGCGTCAACGTCAACGGCGGCGCCATCGCCCTCGGACATCCCGTGGGCAGCACCGGTTCCCGCCTCATCACGACCGCACTGCACGAGCTCGAGCGCCGCGACGGCCAGACCGCTCTCATCACGATGTGCGCTGGCGGCGCCATGGCCACCGGCACCATCCTCGAGCGCATCTGAGTATCGGATGCCCCTCCTCGACCCGGACAAGAAGCCCGCACAGCTCGATTCGCCGATCGTCGGCACACTCATCAAGGTCGGCTCGCGGATCAACACGCGGCTGTACAAGGCGACCGGCGGCCGGATCGGTGGCACCTGGCGCGTCGGCGCGGGCCTGAAGAAGCCCGCGCCGGTGTGCCTGCTCACCACCATCGGCCGCAAGTCGGGTGAACCCAGGACCGTGCCGCTGGTCTACCTCCGGCGCGGCGACCAGTTCGTCGTCGTCGCGTCGCAGGGCGGTTCGGCGAAACACCCTGCCTGGTACCTCAACCTGCGTGACAACCCCAGCGTCACAGTCCAGCTCGGCAAGGAGACGTTCGACCTCACGGCGCGTACCGCCACCGAGGCCGAACGCGCCGAGGTGTGGCCGGAACTGGTCGAGGTCTACGCGGACTTCGACACCTACGTCGCGTGGACGGACCGGACGATCCCGGTCGTCATCTGTGAGCCGGCGCAGCGCTAACCCGGTCGCGCCAGCTCCCGCACCGCCGCACCGGTCCAGGCGTCGAGGAACGCCCTGAGTTCGTCGCCGCTCCGGTGCGACACGGCGTCGAGCACCATGGATTGCAATGTGCGCAACACGATCTCGGCGATGAGGTCGAGTGCGGCGTCGTCGTGGCAATGGTCGGTCCAACTGGCCTCGAGCCGGTCGACCATCGTGCGTGCGAATCGTCGGGCGTCGTCGGAGGTGAATCCGCCGACCACCGGCACGCTCAACTTGTCCGCTCGTAGCAGCAGGCCGACGTAGTCGTCTTCGGCGAGTTCTTCGAGCACTGCGGCAATGCCCTCCACGATCGCCGCGTCGGGTTCGGTGACGCCGGCCAGCCGCGTCATCACTCGTTCGAGAAGCCCTTCGACGGCGTCGAGTGCGGTCGCCGACAACAACTCCTCGATCCCGGAGAAGTAGCGATACACCGTCTGCCGAGTGACTCCCAGCTCGCGTGCGACGTCGGCGATGCTGGTGGCCGTGCCGCGCCGATCGATGGTCGTGCGGGTCGCCGCGAGGATTCGCGCGACCGCCTCGGCGTCGTTGACGGGTACCCGACCACTCCAACCATGTGTGCGCATCAGCTCACGAGCCTACCCCTCGAGTCTCGCTGCGCTCGCTCCTCAGGCAGCTGGACCAGCAGTTTTCCGGCGACCGCTTCGACTGACCATACGCTTTCATAGCTGGTGTATGGTGTGGTGACGTGGCACACAGTGCACCCGCGTGCCCGTCGACCGGAGGTTCGAGATGACGACACCGACCAGGGCCGGCCCGTTCCACGACGGCTTCGACTTCACCGATCCCGACCTGCTCCAGCAGCACGGCATGCCGGTGCGGGAGTTCGCCGAGCTACGACGCACCGCGCCGGTCTGGTGGAACGCGCAACCGGAAGGTACGTCCGGCTTCACCGACGGCGGATTCTGGGTGATCTCCAAGCACGCGCATATCCGTGAGATCTCGAAGAACCACCAGTTGTGGTCCACCAACGCCAAGGGCGCGATCCTGCGCCTGCCCGACTACGTGACCCCAGACCAGATCGAACTGACCAAGGCACTGCTCATCAACCATGATCCGCCGGAGCACACTCGACTGCGAAAGATCGTGTCGCGCATGTTCACTCCGCGCTCCGTCGCGCTGCTCAAGGAACAGCTGACAGCCTCGGCGCACGAGATCGTCGAGGCCGCGGCCGCGAAGGGCAGGGGCAACTTCGTCGACGACATCGCCGTACACCTTCCCCTGCAGTCGATCCTGGACCTCATCGGCGTCCCGCAGGCCGATCGCGAGCGCCTCCATGTGCTCGTCGACGCGATGATCAACAACGATGATCCTGAGGAAACGATCGACCCGGCAACCGCGAATGCCGAGGTACTCGGTTACGCCTATGCGATGGCGGAGGAACGGCGGAAGAACCCGACCGACGACCTCATCACCACCCTCATCGAGGCCGGCGTCGACGGCGAGGGCATGACCGAGATCGAGTTCGGGTTCTTCGTCGTCCTGCTCATCACCGCCGGCAACGAGACCACCCGCAACGCGACGTCGCATGGGATGAACGCTTTCCTGGATCACCCGGAGACGTGGGATCTGTACAAACGCGAACGTCCCGCGACCGCCATCGAGGAGATCCTGCGGTGGTCGACGCCGGTCCACGGCTTCCAGCGAACCGCACTGGCCGACACCCGACTCGGCGACGTCGACATCGCGGCCGGCCAGCGCGTCGGGCTGTTCTACAGCTCCGCGAACTTCGACGAAGAGGTCTTCGACGACCCGTTCACCTTCGACATCACGCGAGATCCCAACCCCCACCTGTCCTTCGGCGGCAACGGCGCCCACTTCTGCATCGGCGCCAACCTCGCCCGGCTCGAACTCAACCTGATCTTCAACGCCATCGCCGACACCCTGCCTGACATCGCACGACTCGGCGAGCTGCAACGGGTGCGGTCGGGCTGGCTGAACGGGGTGAAACAGCTCGACGTCGCGTATCGCAGCTGATCACCGGGTTCACCGGGTTGCCGCCGAAACCCATGCGGCAGAATCTCGTCCGGACCAGTTCGCCAGGGTCTCGACCGGTCTCGCCCCGTCGCGGGGTTCGACGACGACGCCGAAGGGGACGTTCGGGTCCTGGCGGATCTCGGGCCGGATGAACCGGCGGACGATCGCGAGGGTGGCGGTGGCGGCTTCCGGAACCGCTTCCGACGGCTGCCCGGTCGCCACCGCGAGATCCCATCCGTGCACGATCGTCTCGTTGACGTAACCCCACAACGCGCCGGCGCCGGGCACCTCACCCCACGGCACCTGCACCATCCTGGCGAGCACGGCGTCGTCGGACCAGAGATCGACCGCCCGCGCCACGACCGTTGCGTACTCCTGCGCGTCGAAACGGTCGGCGATGAACGGCATGGCCCGTACGTCGACCCCCTCGGGTAGCGCCGCCGCTCGTTGGGCCGTCGCCAGCAGATGGGCCCCGAGCGTGCGGACGTCGAACTCGTCGCACGGCGTCGGCGCGGCCAGCTGCTCGGCGGTCACCTCGGAGAGCAGTCCGGTGACCCAGGTGGTGGCGGCCGCGAAGGCCGGGCGGGGATCCGGTGGGGTGGTCGGTGCGTTCATGTTCTTTCCTCTCTCGCTGACTGACGAGTCCAGTCAAACCGTGAAACCTGACATCTTCTGTCATATTTTTGCGAGATGATTGGGCATGCGCGCCGAACGCCTCATCGCGGTCCTGATGCTGCTCAAGAGACACGATCGGGTGACCGCGTCGACGATCGCCGCCGAACTCGGGGTGTCGGAGCGGACCGTGCTGCGCGACATCGAGGCACTCTCGCTGTCCGGGGTCCCGGTGTACGCCGAGCGCGGCAGGCACGGCGGCTTCTCGCTGGTCCCCGGCTACCGCACCGACCTGACCGGTCTGACAGTCGAGGAGGCGACCTCACTGCTCGCCGGAACGGGTCGGCTCGACTCCCCCGCCTTCGCCAGTGCGATGCGCAAGGTCACCGCGGCCATTCCCGAGGCGTACCGGGGAACCGCGGTCAGGGCCGCACAGCGGGTACTCGTCCGTCCCGAGGGATTCGTGCGCAGGCCGGAAGAACTCCATGCGCTCGATCCGGTGCAGTTCGCGGTCTTCGCGGGCAGGCGTATCCGCACCCGCTACCGCCCGCGCGACGCCGACGAGGCACGCGAACGGCTTCTCGATCCGGTCGGACTCATCATCGCCGGCGACACGTGGTACCTCGTCGCACACGGTGCGGGGTCGCGTGAGGGGACCGACGAACGGATGTACCGGCTGTCCCGGATGAGCGAGGTCGAGGTCCTCGACGAGCCGGCGGTACGCGACGAGGACGTGGATCTCGACGAGATCTGGCAGCGTCGGCGCGCGGCGTTCCGGTCCTCGTTCGATCCGGTCGACGTGGTGGTCGACTGCGCCCCCGCGGACGTCGAGACGCTCCGGGCAACCGCACTCTCCGCAGAGACGCTGAGTGATGCCGGAGATCGGCAGCGCGTCGGACTCCGGTTCGCCGACCATCGGCATGCCGCCGGTGCGTTGTGGGGCTTGATGTTCGACCGCGACATCGTCGTACTCGAACCGGAGTGGGTCCGGGAGACCCTGGCCGACCGCGCCCGGGCAGTCCTCGCACGCCACTGAGAACCGCCCATGCGATCTGCCCTTGGAGTCGACCCTCCACAGGCGGTTCGACGACGATATGTCGACGGCCCGGCCACAGCGGGCGTTTTCAGGGGTGCTTGTCAGGAGCGGTTCTCAGGTGGACGTCTGAGGTCAGCCGACCCCGCGCTCGGAGTCGGCCCAGTACTGCGACCGCAGCGCCTTCTTGTCCGGCTTGCCCAGGGCGGTCAGCGGCAACGACTCGGCGAAGATGACCCGCTTCGGCGACTGCACCGCACCCTTTCGGTCCTTGACCGTCTGCTGGATCTCGGCGGTGATGCGTTCTTTCGCAGCGTCGTCGGCGTCCGCATCGGCACGCAGCACGACGATCGCCGTGACGGCCTCACCCCACTTCTCGTCGGGCACACCGATCACGCCGACCTGGCCGACGGCCGGATGCTCGGCCACGACGTCCTCGACCTCGCGGGGGAACACGTTGAAGCCGCCGGTGACAATCATGTCCTTGGTGCGGTCGACGATGAACCAGAAGCCGTCCTCGTCTTCACGCGCGACGTCGCCGGTACGCAGCCATCCGTCGCGAAAGGTCTCGGCCGTCTGCTCCGGGAGGCCGAGGTAACCACCGGCGAGAAGCGGTCCGGCGACACAGATCTCGCCCGGTTCGCCCGGGGGGACGGGCTTGTCGTCGGGGCCGAGGAGAGCCGTGCGCAGGAACGCCGACGGCCGGCCGCAACTGCTGAGGCGACGCTGGTCCTCCCCCGGACCCGGATGATCGCCCTTGGCGAGGTAGCTGATCACCATCGGCGCCTCGGACTGACCGTAGTACTGGGCGAAGATCGGGCCGAACCGTTCGATCGCCTCGGCGAGACGCACCGGATTGATCGGCGACGCACCGTAATACACGGTTTCCAGCGACGACAGATCACGCGTCCGCGAATCCGGGTGATCCATCAGCGCATACAGCATCGACGGCACGAGCATCGTCGCCGTGATCTTCTGTTCCTCGATGGTCTTGAGGACCTCGGCGGGGTCGAACTTCGACAGCACCACCATCGACCCGCCCTTCATGAGAGTCGGGATGAAGAAGGCCGCACCCGCATGTGACAGCGGGGTGCAGAGCAGGAACCGCGGGTGTTCCGGCCACTCCCACTCGGCGAGCTGGATCTGCGTCATGGTCGCCATCGCACGCGCGGTTCCGATGACGCCCTTGGGTTTTCCGGTGGTCCCGCCGGTGTAGGTGATCGAGACGACGTGCTCGGGTGACAGATGCTCGGCGACAAGCGGCTTCGGCTCGAAGTTCTCCGCCTCGGCGATGACGTCACGGGCCTGCGCCGACAACTGCTCGGGCACCGGACCGAGGGTCAGCACCTGCTTCAGGCCGGGGACGCGTTCGAGCAGGGCGGCCGCCCGCTCGACGAACATCGGCACGGGGTCGATGATGAGGGTCGAGACGCCGGCGTCGGCGAGGACGTAGGCATGGTCGTCGAGCGAGCCGAGCGGGTGCAGCGCGGTGCGTCGCCATCCCTGCGTCTGGCCGGCCCCGATGACGAAGAGCACCTCCGGACGATTCAGGGCCAGCAGACCGACCGCCGTGCCGGTGCCCGCGCCCAGACCCTCGAAGGCCTGGATGTACCGGCTGATCGCGGCGGCCATCTCACCACCCGTCATCTCGGTGTCCCCCAGGGACAACACCGTGCGATCGGCATGGCGCTTGAGCGCGGCGACCATCAGGTCGCCCATGTGCGTGCCCCCGCGAAGGTGATCGAAGTCGGTCGGTGCGGTCGTCGTGCCCTCGTTCGTCATGCCACAAGACTAGGACGTGTTACAGGTTCCGGAAAGAACCTCCACCAAAATGGCGGTTCTGATGCGTAGAACCTGTTCTAACTCGACGCCGCTGGCACGGTTTCGAACCCACGAGGCCGAGCCCCGGAATGGCCGCGGTGTCCTAGGATCGAAGCATGACTGATCTTGACCAGGCCACCACTCGCCGCGACATCGCCGACGCCCTGCTCACCGCGCTTGAGCGGCGACACGAGGTCCTCGACGCCATCGTCGACGCGGAGAATCACGATGAGGCCGTCACCGCCATCGTCGAGCTGCTCGGCAAGTCGCAGCTGGGTGCGAAGGCGATCCTGGACATGAAGCTGAACCAGCTGACCAAGGACGAGCGCCGCAAGAATCAGGCTGAGCTCGACGACCTCAACAACGCCCTGACCTTCACCCTGGTGGAGCGTCCGGCCAGTAGCGGCGACACCCTCGACCTGCGTCCGTTCGACCCGCAGGCCGACGCCGAACTGTTCGCGGCCCGTACCGACGAACTCGGCACCGCAGGCGACGGTTCGGGAGCACCGGCCGGTGACGTCGCCGCCGAGATCAGCGCCGCCACCGACCGCGTCGACGCCGAGGAGGCCGTGTGGCTCGTCGCCGTCGAGGGAGACTCCAAGGTGGGCTTCGTCTTCGGCGAGCTCAAGAACGGCGAGGTCGACCTGCGCATCTGGATTCACCCGCAGTACCGCAAGTCCGGCTATGGCACCGCGGCCCTGCGCAAGTCGCGCTCGGAGATGGCCGCGTACTTCCCCGGCGTGCCGATGGTCGTGCGCGCACCCGGCGCCTAGTCTCACAGCACGAAACGGCCGAACCCACTGCCCGACGGGGTGGTGGGTTCGGCCGTTTCGTCGTCGTTCTCCGTTGCAGGTCAGGCGGATTGGGGCCGCGGCAGCCCGAACCGCGCGACGATCGCGCGAATCCGGTTCTCCTCGTCGACGACGAACGTCTCCGACACCGGGGCACCGAGGCGCAGTGCCCGCGGGCGGACGTGCACCACGTAGCGAGTGGTGACGCTGTGCCCGTCGACGGTCGCGGTGAAGTCCGAGACGCGATGGATCAGGCGGAACTGCGGACCCTTCGCGAGGCTGCGGGCGATGTGCGGTCCGTTGCGCCCCGTACGCACGCCGAACTCGACGCGGGTGCAGTCGGGATGCAGCGACACCGCTGACGGGTCGTGGCTGACCAGGGCGTCGACATACGCCCGGGCCGCCGCGACCCGCCGTTGATCCCTGCCCGCCGAGGTCACCGCGCGCCGTAGACCGGCATCGGGACCGGCGCCTTGGCCACGATCTCCTCGATCACCGGGCCGAGCTCGGCGACCTCCCAGCGAGAACCCTTGTCGCGCTCCACACTTCGCTGCCAGCCGTCGGTCACCGAGACCTTGCCGCCCTCGACCTCGAAGACCCGGCCGGTCACCGACCCCGCCTCGGGTGAACCCAGCCACACCACGAGCGGCGAGATGTTCGCCGGGTCCATCGCGTCGAAGGAGCCGTCGGCGGGTGCGGCCATCTGTGCGGCCATCTCGTCGCCGGCGCCCATCGTCATCTGGGTTCGGGCCGCCGGCGCGATCGCGTTGACGGTGACTCCGTAGCCGCCGAGTTCGGCTGCGGCCTGGACGGTGAGCGCGGAGATGCCCGCCTTCGCGGCGACGTAGTTGCCCTGTCCGATCGAACCGTAGAGTCCGGCACCGGAACTCGTGTTCACGATCCGTGCCTGCGGCGTGCGCCCGGCCTTGGCCTCCGCACGCCAGTAGGCCGCGGCATGGCGCAAGCCGACGAAATGCCCCTTGAGGTGCACGCGGATGACGGCATCCCACTCGTCCTCCGTCAGCGACACCAGCATGCGGTCGCGGACGAAACCGGCATTGTTGACGAGGACGTCGAGCCGACCGAACGTGTCGACGGCGGTGGCCACCATGGCCTCGCCGCTCTGCCAGTCGGCCACGTCCCCCACCGATGCGACGGCCTCGCCGCCGGCCGCGGTGATCTCGTCGACGACCGCCGTGGCGAGGTTCTCCGCATAGTCGTTGACCACGACCTTGGCGCCGTCGGCGGCGAAGGCGAGAGCGTGGGCTCGTCCGATGCCCTGTCCGGCGCCGGTCACGATGACGACGCGGCCCTCATTCAGCTTGCTACTCAAGGTGTTTCCTTTCTGAACTGCGAAGACTGGGTGTGCGGGATGGTCAGACGGCGTTGCCGGCGGTCGCGGCGTCGAGGAACGCGGGCTTCTCGCCCCCGCCGTGCACGGTGAGCGTCGAACCGCTGATGTAACCGGCCAGCGGCGAGAGCAGGAATGCGACGGCGTTCCCGACGTCGACGGGTGTCGCCATCCGGCCGAGCGGAATGGTGGCCCCGACGGCCGCCACCCCGGCGTCGTCTCCGTAATGGAGGTGTGACTGTTCGGTCTCGACGGGTCCGGCGACGACCGAGTTGATCCGCACCTTCGGAGCCCATTCGACGGCCAGCGAGGTCATCAGGTTGTCGAGGCCGGCCTTCGCCGCACCGTAGGCCGAGGTGCCCGGCGACGGCCGGTGCCCGCTGACGCTCGAGACGTTGACGATCGCGCCACCGTCCGGCTGCGTCTGCATGATCGCGTTCGCCGCCTTGGCCACGGCGAGCGGCGCCAGGAGGTTGAGGTCGACGATCTTGCTCGCGAAACGGACCGAGGCGTCGGCGGCCAGCGCGAAGGGCGATCCGCCGGCGTTGTTGACCACTCCGTCGAGGCGTCCGGCGCGGCCGACGATGCCGTCGATCATCTCCTCGACGGCCGCGGCGTCGCGGACGTCGCAGGAGAAGAAGTCGATGTCGCGGAGGTCGTCGGCGAGATTGTCCGCGTTCCGACCGCAGATCACCGGCCGGGCGCCGAGCGCCGACAGCACTCGGGTGATACCCGCGCCAACCCCTCGTGCACCGCCGGTGACCAGGACAACCTTTCCGACCAGGCCCAGCTCGGCCTGTGACTGCGTCTGCATGGGTGCTACCCTACCAAACAACCAAGCACTTGCTTGGTTCAATGCTTGCGCAGCCCACGAGGCTGACATCGCAGCCACGAGAGGAGCACGCGTGCCGATCACCACGACACGTACCGAATCCAGCATCGTGACCATCACGGTCGACTACCCGCCGGTCAACGCGCTGCCATCGGCCGCGTGGTTCGAACTCGCCGATGCGGTCACCGCAGCCGGCGTCGACCCGGCCACGCACGTCGTGGTGTTGCGCGCCGAAGGACGCGGCTTCAACGCCGGCGTCGACATCAAGGAGATGCAGGCCACCGAGGGCTTCGACGCCCTGATCGGCGCCAACCGCGGATGTGCGGCGGCCTTCGGCGCCGTCTACGACTGCGCGGTCCCGGTGATCGTCGCGGTCAACGGCTTCTGCGTCGGCGGCGGCATCGGCCTGGTCGGCAACGCCGACGTCATCGTCGCCTCCGACGACGCGGTCTTCGGCCTTCCCGAGGTCGATCGCGGAGCACTCGGTGCAGCAACACATCTCGCCCGCCTGGTGCCGCAGCACATGATGCGCACCCTCTACTTCACCGCGAAGAACGTGACGGCCCAGCAGCTCGAGCATTTCGGTTCGGTGTACCGCGTCGTGCCCCGCGAGGAGCTCCTCGACGCCGCGCTCGAGGTCGCCGAGGCCATCGCCGCCAAGGACACCCGGGTCATCCGGGCGGCCAAGGAGGCCATCAACCACATCGACCCGATCGATGTGAAGGCCAGCTACCGCCTCGAACAGGGCTTCACCTTCGAGCTGAACCTGGCCGGCGTCGCCGACGAGCATCGCGATGCCTTCGTCTCGACCGGTAAACCACTCGCCTCGAACGCTTCTCACAACGGAGGACACGCCTGAGATGCCGACCGACAAGACAAGCACTCTCGACGACGTCGTCGCGGAGCTCCGCGACGGCATGACCATCGGCATCGGCGGCTGGGGTTCGCGCCGCAAGCCGATGGCACTGGTCCGCGCGATCGCCCGCTCGGACGTCAAGGACCTCACGGTCGTGACCTACGGTGGCCCCGATCTCGGATTGCTCTGCGCCGCAGGCAAGGTGCGTCGCGCCTACTACGGTTTCGTCTCGCTCGACTCCGCGCCCTTCTACGACCCGTGGTTCGCCAAGGCGCGCACCAACGGCGAGATCGAGGTCCGTGAGATGGACGAGGGAATGGTCAAGTGCGGCCTCGAGGCCGCGGCGGCCCGCCTGCCGTTCCTCCCGATCCGCGCCGGACTCGGTTCCGACGTCCTCAAGTTCTGGGAGGGCGAACTGAAGACCGTCGAATCCCCGTATCCCGACGCCGACGGCCGGACCCAGACGCTGATCGCGATGCCTGCGCTGAAGCTCGATGCCGCCTTCGTCCACCTGGACCTGGCCGATGCGCACGGCAACGCCGCCTACACCGGCGTCGACCCGTACTTCGACGATCTCTACTGTGCAGCCGCCGAGCGTCGTTATCTGGAGACCGACCAGATCGTCTCGACCGAGGTCCTGGTGAAAACCGTTCCGCATCAGCGCCTTCTGCTGAACCGGATGAACGTCGACCGGGTGGTGCACACGCCCAACGGAGCCCACTTCACCTTTGCCGGCGAGTACGGGCGCGACGAGAAGTTCCAGCAGTTCTACGTGGCGAGCGCCAAGGAACCCGACACCTGGGAGACGTTCTCCCGCAGGTTCCTCCAGGTCGACGAGGAGACCTACCAGCGCGAGGTCAGCGCCTGGCAGGACGAGCAGAAGGAGGACGGACAGTGAGCACCGTCGAGAGCCAGGCCCCCGCAGAAGTGAGTCGTGCCGAGTACTGCGTCATCTCGTGTGCCGACATCTTCTCCGGTGCAGGCGAGATCATGGCGTCGCCGATGGCGCCGGTGCCCCTGCTGGGAGCCCGCCTGGCGCGCCTCACCACCGAACCAGACCTGCTGATCACCGACGGCGAGGCGCTGATCTTCGCCGACACCCCGGGCATCGGCAAGTCGGGCCCCATCGAGGGCTGGATGCCGTTCCGCAAGGTATTCGACGTCGTGGCGTCGGGCCGTCGCCACGTGGTCATGGGCGCCAACCAGATCGACCGGTACGGCAATCAGAACCTCTCCGCGTTCGGCCCGCTGCAGAAGCCGACACGCCAGATGTTCGGTGTGCGCGGCGCGCCCGGCAACACGATCAACCACCCGACGAGCTACTGGGTGCCCCGCCACTCCGCCCGGGTCTTCGGAGACTCGGTGGACATCGTCTCCGGCGTCGGCTTCGACAAGGTCGACCCGGCCAACCCGGCGTTCGACGATCTCGACATCCACCGCGTCGTCACCAATCTGGGCGTCTTCGACTTCGGCGGGGCGGATCACACGATGCGCGCGCTGTCGCTGCATCCGGGGGTCACCGCCGACGAGGTCGCAGAGAACACCGGCTTCGAGATCGAGGGTCTGGCCGACGCGCCGGAGACGCGGCAGCCCACCGCCGAGGAACTGAGCCTGATCCGAGACGTGCTCGATCCCAGGGGCGTTCGCAACAAGGAAGTCCGATGAGTCCGGCCAGGGCTGCGGGCCTGTCCACCTCGTTCACCGAACTCGTCGGGATCGAGTACCCGATCGTGCAGACCGGTATGGGCTGGGTGTCCGGGCCGTCGCTGACCTCGGCGACGTCGAACGCCGGCGGTCTCGGCATCCTGGCGTCGGCGACGATGACCTACGGCGAGCTCGAGGCGGCCATCGCCAAGACAAAGTCGTTGACCAGCAAGCCTTTCGGTGTGAACATGCGTGCCGACGCCACCGACGCACCGGAACGGATCGATCTCCTGATCCGTGAAGGCGTCAAGGTCGCGTCGTTCGCGCTCGCCCCGAAGCCCGAGTTGATCGCGAAACTCAAGGACCACGGCATCGTCGTGATCCCGTCGATCGGCGCGGCCAAGCACGCGGTGAAGGTCGCGTCGTGGGGCGCGGATGCCGTCATCGTGCAGGGCGGCGAGGGCGGCGGCCACACCGGCCCGGTCGCGACCACCCTGCTGCTGCCGTCGGTGCTCGATGCCCTGGCAGCCAAGAACATCGACATGCCGGTCGTCGCGGCCGGCGGCTTCTTCGACGGTCGCGGACTGGCCGCGGCGCTCGCCTACGGCGCCCAGGGCGTCGCGATGGGTACCCGCTTCCTGCTGACGTCGGACAGCGCGGTCCCCGACTCGGTCAAGCACGAGTATCTGCAGCGCGGGCTCAACGACACCGTCGTCTCGGTGAAGGTCGACGGTATGCCCCACCGCGTGCTGCGTACCCCGCTCGTCGAGGCACTCGAGAGCGGCAGCCCGGTGAAGGCGCTGTTCGCCGCCGCGCGAAATGCCAACGAGTTCAAGCAGATGACCGGCATGCGCTGGACCACCATGCTCAGAGACGGTCGCACGATGAAGAAGTCGGGCGAACGCACGTGGCAGCAGATCATCATGGCCGGGAACACCCCGATGCTGCTGAAGGCCGGTCTCGTCGAGGGCGACACCCGCGCGGGTGTCCTCGCCTCGGGTCAGGTCGTCGGCATGATCGAGGACCTGCCCAGCTGCGACGAGCTGATCCAGTCGATCATGCACCAGGCCCACGAGCGGTTGAAGACGCTCGGGTCGCTGGGTTGAGCAGAATCGCTACTTCGGGCCACCCCTCTGCTGCCTGAGGTGCGAGCGGAGCGAGCCACGAAGGGCCGCCGACGTCATGTCAGCAGGCCTTCGTGGCTCGTCGCTTTCGCTCCTCGCACCTCAGGCAGCGAGGGTCGGGCTACTTCGCCGCCGTGAGCGTCCAGCCGGCGGCTGCGGTGCGCTGGTTCCAGAACTCCATGTAACGGCCACCGCGGCTGAGCAGTTCGTCGTGGGTGCCGATGTCGTCGACGCCGCCCGCGTCGTCGAGGACGACGATCTGGTCGGCGGCGGTCACGGTCGACAGCCTGTGCGCGATGACCAGCACGGTACTTCTGTCGGCGAGGCGCCGGATGGATTCGGCGACGTGCGACTCGTTCTCGGGATCAAGGGCGGACGTCGCCTCGTCGAAGAGCACGATCGGGGCGTCCTTGAGCAGGGCACGCGCGATCGAGACACGCTGACGCTCACCACCGGAGAGCGCCGAACCGCCTTCGCCGACGGCGGTGTTCCAGCCATCCGGAAGGCGCTCGACGATGGAGGTGACGCCGGCCGTCTCCGCGGCCGCGCGGATCTCGTCGTCGGTGGCGTCGGGACGGCCGAGTTTGATGTTCTCCCACAGGGTGTCGTCGAAGAGGTAGACGTCCTGGAAGACCTGCGACAGCTGGCCCATCAGGGCGCCGGTCTCCTGGTCGCGGACATCGGTACCGCCGACCTTCACCGAACCGCCGTCGACGTCGTAGAACCGGGCGATCAGCCGGAAGATGGTCGATTTACCCGAACCGGACGGTCCGACGAGTGCGGTCATCGTGCCCGGCTGCGCCCGCACGGACACGTCCCGCAGCACCGGAGTGCCGTTCTCGTAACCGAAAGCGACGTGGGACAGTTCGACCGCGCCCGGCTCGGTGATCGGCATCGGCTGATCCGGGACGGGCATGCGGTCGGTGTCGAGGACACCGGTGATGCGGTTGATCTCGTCGGTCGACATGCGCAGCGTCGAACCGAGCTCGGCGAGTTCGCCGATCGGGCCGAAGAAGCGGGCCGCGAGTCCGAACACCGCGACGAGCAGGGCAGGCTCGATGTGGCCGGCCACCGCGAGCCAGGCACCGAGGGCGAGGACCGCGCTGAACACGACCTGGACCGACAGGCCGTTGAGCAGGATGCCGAGGATCGATCGCCAGAGCATCGACTTGCCCACGCGCGCTTGCTGACCGAGCGCCTCGGCCAGCGGTGCATGAGCGGAGTCGGCGGCGCCGAAGGCACGCAACACCGCCTGGCAACGCGCGTACTCCAGCACCCGGTTGTTGACCTTCACGGCCTCGGCCCGCTTGCGGCGCTCGGCCTTCGCCAGGAACCGGCTGGACAGCTTGCCGATGTACATGAGAACCAGCGTTCCAGCGACCATCAGCAGGCCGATGCGCCAGTCGAACAGGCAGATCCCGATGACCACGACCACCGAGCTGACCGTGTTCACGACGACCGGCGTGATGTAGTGCGCACCGGTACTGCCGACGAACATCGTTCCCTTGACGGCGATCTGCGAGACGTCGCCGATGCGTTCGCGGGTGAACCAGCCGAGAGGCAGCGTCACCATGTGATCGCCGAGCCGGTGATGCAGCATACGCATCGCGTACAGGGCCATCGTCATGCCCTTGAGGGACTGGACGTAGGCGCTGACTGTGCAGATCAACACCAGAACAGCCAACGGCCACAACCACTTCGCGGCGGCCGAGAGGTCACCGTCGAGAAGGTTCTCGGTGATCGGGACGAGCGTGAGCATCGCCAGGCCCTGCGCGACGCCGTAGAGGACGACCCAGCTCAGGAAGACGACCATCCGGGCACGCTCGGAACCCAGGATCGTGTAGAAACCGCGGATCATCGCGCCACCTCGTCACTTCCGACCGCGCCGAGCGCGATCTTCTCGTCCTGCCGGGTGGTGCCGGCCTCGTAACTGGCCCACATCGACGCGTACAGACCGCCGTTGGCGACCAGTTCGTCCTGACGTCCCTGTTCGACGACGCGCCCGCGATCGAGCACGACGATGTTGTCCGCGTGGGTGATCGAACCGAGCCGGTGTGCGATCACGAGGACTGTCCGGCCGACCATCAGCGCACCGATGGCCTGCTGGATCTGGGCCTCCGACTCCGGGTCGGCGAAGGCGGTCGCCTCGTCGAGTACCAGGATCGGGGTGTCGGCGAGCAGGGCGCGGGCGATCGAGACGCGCTGCGCCTCACCGCCGGAGAAGTGTGCGCCGTCGCCGACGACGGTGTCGTAGCCGTCGGGCAGTTCCAGGATGCGTTCGTGGATCCGGGCCGCGCGGGCGGCGTCGTGGACCTGCTCCTCGGTGGCCTCGGGCCGGCCGAGTCGGATGTTGTCCCGCACCGACATCGTCAGCAGCTGCACGTCCTGCAGCACGAAGCCGACGTGGCGGTAGAGCTCGGTGGGGGCGATGTCGCGGACGTCGACGCCGCCGATGCGGACCGCGCCGGAGTCGGGATCGCCGAAGCGCGGGAGCAGTGTCGCCAGCGTCGACTTACCGCTGCCCGACGGCCCGACGAGCGCGGTCACGGTACCCTCGGCGAGTTCGACGCTGACGCCGTCGAGCGCCTTCACCCCGGACGGCATGCCGAGACGCGGCGGATAGGTGAAGTGCACGTTCTCGATGCGCACGTCGTGGCCGGCGGGAACCTGCGGGTTCTCCGGGACGGCGAGCTCGGGTTCGGCGAGCAGGTCGGCGATGCGCAGTGCCGCAGCCGATGCCTGCTGGCGGGTGTGAACCGCAGTGGAGACGGTGAGCAGCGCGGTCGGCAGGATCATCGCGATCAGCGTCGAACCGACCAGCTCGATCGGCGTGACCCAACCCTTGTCGACGAGCCAGTAGCCGACACCGAGGTTGACCAGCAGGATCAGCGGAGCGGAGATCAGGACCGTGGTGATGGCCTGCACGCGCAGCATCGGACCCATGTACCCGGCGAAGTCGTCGTTGAACTCGTCGGCGGCATCGATGAAGCGGCGGTGGGCCTTTCCGGTCTGCCCGAACGTCTTGACCACCGCGACACCGGCGATGAACTCGACGATGGTGGCGCTGATACGGGCGACTCCGGTGTCCATCTTCTCCATCTCGGCGGTGAGATCTCGCGCCATGTAGGAGTAGGTCAGGGCGTACAGCGGCACGGTGGCGATGGCCAGCAGACCGAGGCGCCAGTCGAGGATGAAGCAGTAGATCAGCGCGAAGATCGGCGACAGGACCGCCGCGGTCGCCTCGACCTGTGCGTGGGCGACCAGATAGTGCAGGTCCGCGACGTCGTTCTGCACCGACTTGCGCACCGCGCCCGAACTGGTGCGGCTGAACCAGCCGAGCGGCAGCCGGCCGAGCTTGTCGGCGATGCGGATTCGGAGTTGCGCCTGGAGGTCGAGGTCGGCGAAGTGGGTGATCGCCAGCGCGAGGAACGCGAACAGGGCGCGCGCCGCGAGCCCGCCGACGACGAGCCACACCACCAGCCACACCCGCCCGGTGTCGGTGGGTCCCGGGGCCAACAGGGTGCGACCGAGTTCGACGATGCCGATGAACGGCACGACGGTCGCAGCGGAGGCAAAGATCTGGACGAACTGGGCGAGAACGGTGCGCGTCTTCACCGGCGCCAGGACATCGGCGAGAGCCGCCGACTTGGCCTTGGCCTCCGCCCGGGCCTTGACCCGCGCGGCCTTCGGATCATCGGGCGCGTGCTCGGGTTCCGGAGTCGGCGTGGGTGCGGCCACTTGTGTTCCGCCAATTGTCATATCCGCACCTTAGCGACACCCGAGAGACGTAGGGAAAGGTACCCTAACTTCCTGGGATCAGCGGGGCAGGATGCCGTCCAGGACGATCGACAGGTATTGGTCGGCGATCGACTCGACGGTCATCGGACCTCCCGGGCGGTACCAGCGCACGGCCACCCACACGGTGTCGCGCATGAAGCGGTAGACCAGTTCGACATCGAGATCCGGACGGAACTCACCGTCGTCGACACCACGCTGCAAGACCGCGTGCCACAACTGCCGGAACTCGACGTTCAGCTCGCCGATGTAGCCGAAGCGCTCCTGCCCCGACAGCCGCTTGGCCTCGTCCTGGTAGATCGCGACCGCGTTGCGTTCCGCGTCGATGGACTCGAACGACGCCACGACGAGTCCGCGGAGCGTCTCGCTTGCCGAGAGTCCCGCTCCGGCGATCTCGCGGTAGCGGGCGAACAGGTCGTCGAGGAATCGGCGCAGGATCTCGTCGACCATCGACTCCTTCGAGTCGAAGTGGTGATAGAGGCTTCCCGACAGGATTCCCGCGGCGTCGGCGATGTCGCGAACCGTCGTCGAACGCAGGCCGTTCTCGGCGAACATCCGCCCGGCGGTGGCGAGCAACTCGTCGCGGCGCGACGAACGGCCGGCGGTGTCGGCGCCGGCTTTGTCATTGGTCTTCGTCTGGCCACGTGGGGACACGCATCCTCCTGGAGAGTCTGCCCATCACCCTAGCAAGCGCTTGGCCGGGAACGTCGTACGACGAACCCGGCCAAGCGGAGCTGCTATGCGCAGGTCATGCGCGGCGGTGTCACGCGCCCAGGCGCTTGCGCACCTTCTTGATCGCGCGGGAGTTGAAGAACTTGAACAGCTTGAGCTGCTGATCGGTCATCTTCGAGTCCTTTGCCAGGAACGGCGGGGACATCATCTCGGCGACGGTGAGCGGCAGCGTCGAGAACGCGACCGCGCGGGCGTGGCTGAAGGTCTCGAAGCCGGTCTTGCCGTGGTAGCCGCCCATACCGGAACGTCCGACGCCACCGAACGGCAGGTCGCCGCTGAACAGGTGGATGGCGAAGTCGTTGCCGTTGATCGAACCGCTACGGGTGTTGTCGGCCAGCTTCTCGAAGCGGTCGTTGCGATCGCCGCACCAGTACATGGTCAGCGGATGCGGGTGCGACGCGATGTGACTGATGACCTCGGACAGCTCGCGGTACGGGTACACGGTCAGCACCGGACCGAAGACCTCGTCCTCCTCGATCTTCATGCCGGCCTTGACGCCGGTGAGCAGCGTCGGCGGGATCTTGCGACGCTCGGCGTTCGGCAGCGGCTCCCCACCGGGGATGACCTGACGCTTCTCGGCGCCCAGCTCGACGGCGTCGTCGATCAGGCCGACGATGCGGTCGAAGTTCTTCTGGTTGATCGTCGCCGTGTACTGGTCGTTGTCGTAGATCGTCGGGAAGTGCTCGGTCCAGCGGGCGATGACCTTGTCGGTGAACTCGCCGAGCTTGGCCTCCGGAACGAAGACGTAGTCGGGGCACAGGCACACCTGGCCGCCGTTGACCAGGCGGGCGTCGGCGAGCATGTTCGCGGCCTTGTCGATGTCTGCGTCGAGGTCGACGACGGCCGGGTTCTTGCCGCCCAGCTCCAGGGTTACCGGGATCAGGTTCTTGGCGGCTTCCTGGGCCACCGAGGCACCGACCTCGGGTGAACCGGTGAAGAACATGTGGTCGACCTTCAGCTTCGCGAAGTCCGAGCCCGAACCGTGCTTCGAGGTGGCGATGGCCAGTTCCTCGATCGAGAAGTAGTCGGGCGCGTACTTGGCGAGCACCTCGGTGGTCTTGGCGGTGATCGACGACGGGCGCATGACCACGCGGTTACCCGCGGCGAAGGCCGATCCGGCGGGGACGATCGTCAGCTGCAGCGGGAAGTTCCAGGGGCCCATGATGCCGACGACGCCGAGCGGGTCGTGGCGGACGCTCTGCTTGTAGCCCAGCAGGCCCTGGACCTTGGCGTACTTGGTCTCGCCCATCCACTCCTTGACGCCACGACGCTGGTGCGTGAGGTCGATCATGCAGCCGGCGACGTCGGCGGCCAGCGACAGCTCGCGCGGACGTGAACCGTAGTCCTCGGTGAGCGCGGCGGCGATCTCGTCCGAGTGGTCGAGCAGCAGCGCGGCCAGACGGGTGATGCGGTCGATGCGGGTGTCGGCGTCGGGAATGCCGTCACGGAGGAACGCGGCTCGCTGGATCTCGACCAACTCGGTCAGTGTGTGCTCTTCGGACGAGACGCCGCGCTTCGCGATCGGCGCCCCGGTGCTGGTGTGCTCAGCAGGCTTGGTCATCGAGATCCCCTCAGGTAGTTCTTGCTGCAGGTCGGACTTGCGGCGATGTGGACTTTGAAACAAAAACGTCCGCTTGTCCCACACCATAGTATGCGCCAGATCACAAGTACATGTGGGCACGTCGGTTGCCAGAAGGGTACGACCGGTACGGCGAAAGGTCGAGACCTCGCCCGAGGGGATGTCCGGGGAGGACTCATCGGTCGGCAGCTGCGAATGGAGCGAGCCACCCCTCGCTCCCTGGGGTGCGAGCGCAGCGAGCCACCCTCCGCTCCCTGAGGTGCGAGCGCAGCGAGCCACCCTCCGCTCCCTGAGGTGCGAGCGCAGCGAGCCACGAAGACATCCCAGGGGTGCAAGGTGTCAAGCGGCGAGGTTTGCGCGGTGGCCCCAGGCGGTGTGTTCGTCGTAAAGAGTGTGGTGGGCCAGGCAGCCGTGGAGGATGCCGATGAGCCGGTTGGCCAATGCTCGTTGGGCTTGTGTGTGGGTCTTGTTCTGGGCTTTGAGGTTGTCGTAGTAGGCGCGGGCGCCGACACTGCCGGTCAACGCGCTGAATCGCCCCGGCTTTGTTGGAGGCTCGGTTAGTTGGTTCCAGCGGTTGCCGGGACCGGGTTTTCACGGTAGCTGGTGACTGTGTGGGTCGACCAGTAGGTGGTCTCGTACTCGACGGGTGGGACGTGTCCGATCTCGCCGTGCAGGCGGCGGTGATTGAACCAGTCGATGTACTCGGCGACGGCGATCTCGACCTCGCCGACACCGCCCCAGCCACCTCGAGGGCGCATTATTGGGTTGCGGATGCATTCGGCCTTGAACAGCGAGTTGAACGCCTCGGCCATCGCATTGTCGTACGAATCGCCCTTGGAGCCAACCGAAGTCACCGCATCGGCTTCGGCGAGGCGTTCGGTGTAACGGATGGCTCGATACTGCACTCCGCGGTCGGAGTGGTGAATCAGCCCGGCCACGTCCTGGCCGGCACGCGAGCGGGCCCACAACCCCATGTCCAGGGCGTCGAGGGCGAGGTCGGTGTGCATGGTGGTCGAGACCTGCCAGCCCACGATCATCCTCGAGAAGACATCGAGGATGAACGCGGCATACACCCACCCCGAGTGGGTGCGGATGTAGGTCAGGTCGGCCACCCACAGCGCATTCGGCGCCGCCGCGGTGAACTGCCGTTCGACACGATCTGCCGGCTGCGGAGTTTCGGCCCCCTCGCTGTGCGTGGTCGTGGGTGTCTTCAGCCTCGTTATCCCCTGTAGCCCATCAGCTTTCATCAATCGTTCGACGGTGCATCGGGCCACGCCGATACCCTTCCTGTGTAGTTCGGCATGGACTTTGCGGGCGCCGTAGACGCCGAGATTGTCGGCATGCACGGTGCGGATCTCGCCGAGGATCTCGCGGTCACGGACCACCCGTGGCGCCTCGACTCGGCGAGAACTCAGATGGGCTCGCACCGTGGACGGAGCGATCTGGGCGGCCGTATCGCGCAAGGCCGCGCAGATCGGATCGACTCCGTGTTCGCCACGATGAGTGGCGACGAACTCCACGATCAGCGCTGTGGGCGGTCGATCTCCGCCGCAAAGAAAGCCGATGCCTGCTTCAAGATGGTGTTCGCCCGCCGCAGCTCACGGTTCTCCCGTTCCAGCTGCGCGATCCGTTCAGCCTCGCTGGTCGTGGTACCCGGTCGAACGCCGCCATCGATCTCGGCCTGCTTGACCCAGGTGCGCAGCGCCTCCGGGTGCACACCGAGTTGATCGCCGATCCGTTTGAACGCCCCCGGCCGCGTGGCCGGGTCCTTGCGAGCTTCCACCGCCATCCGCGTCGCCCGCTCCTTCAGCTCAACGCTGTACTTCCGTGGTGCTGCCATACTCTCCATCCTTCACAGGTTCGAGAGCCTCCGACAAACCCGGGGCGATTCACGCTTTGTGCCATTGCCATGGCGGCGTCGTTGAGTCGGGTGTTGCGGATGTGCCGGGCCAACACGACGTGACCTTTACCCGAGGCGATGGTTCTTGGTGAGGTACCGGCGTAGTTTCTGCGAGACTTGGCGGTGGCATAGCGTTCGGGGTCATCCCCGAACTCGCCGAGCATCCGGGCGCCGATGGTTTCACCGATTCCGGGCATGGACAGGTAGATCGCGGCGTCCGGATGCGTGTCAAAAGACTGGTTGAGAGTGGTTTCGAGCTGGACGATCTGAGTGTTCAATGCCGTGAGCATCTCCACTGTTGCGGTCACCGTCGCCGCATATGCGGCGACCAGCTGCGGTGGCGCGGTCAGATGGCCGGAGGCACCTAGCGCCTGGTGGATCTCGCGGGCTCGGGCGTCGATATTGCGTTGCCGGCCACCCTTTTTCAACGCCGACCGCAGTGCTGCCACCGACAGTCGCGCCCCCTGGTCGGGGGTGGGGGCCCGCCGAAGCACGCTGAGGGTGTCGCGGTGGGCCAGATCCCCGCCGAAGGCTTCGAGTGCGGCCGGGTAGTAGGCGTGCAGTTGGGCGTGCAGCACGTTTTGTTGTGCCGAGCGGGCCCACACCAGATTCTGATGGGTACGGGCCATCACCCGGATCGCGTCGGCTTCGGCACTGTCGTCGGCGACGAGTCGGTGGTTGTGGCGGTCGGTACGCACCAGATCGGCGAGGGTTTTCGCGTCGGCCTTATCGGATTTGGTGCCACCGACATGATGGCGATCGCGATAGCGGGAGACAGATCGTGGGTTGATCGCATACACCTGGTAGCCGGCGGCGACCAACGCGTCGACCCACATGCCGTGTTCGGTTTCGGTACCCGCCACCACCTGCTGCGGTTGATCGGCGAAGCGGGCGAGTAGGTCGTGCAGGGCGGTGATGCCGGCTGCTGATTCAGCACATCGGCGGGTGGCCAGGACGTTGCCGGTCTCATCCATCACGCACACGTCGTGGTGATCGGATGCCCAGTCGTTGCCCACGAAGATCATGTCGAACGCTCACCTCTTCTCCTCATAGCGAGTAGTTGCGATGTGAGCCCGAGGATCCCCTCTCACGCGGCCTAATGGATCAGTGCTCATCCATACCGTCACAGGGGCACGACATCCCAGAAGCGTTCTACGAGGCGATCCCGCCCGGCCGGGCCACGGTCTTCGTGTAGAAATCCACCAACCGTTTTCAGGGCCAGCCAGTGGTCACCGACCGGGCAGGCTCACACGACCAGCATCCCCTCCACCACGGAGAAAGATCACCGATCCACCCCCATTAGGGCCTGGTGAGTGTTTCTCGCCAGGCCCTTCGTGGCTCGTCGCTTACGCTCCTCGCACCTCAGGGAGCAAGGGTCGGGTCAGCTCAGCCGAGACGTTCGATGATGGTGACGTTGGCGGTCCCGCCGCCCTCACACATCGTCTGGAGGCCGTAGCGGCCGCCGGTGCGTTCGAGTTCGTTGAGCATGGTGGCGAACAGTTTGGCACCGGTGGCACCGAGCGGGTGACCGAGAGCGATGGCACCGCCGTTGGGGTTGACCTTGGCCGGGTCGGCGCCGGTCTCCTTGAGCCAGGCGAGCACGACCGGCGCGAAGGCCTCGTTGATCTCGACGACGTCGATGTCGTCGATGGACAGGCCGGCTTTGCCGAGGGCGTACTTGGTGGCGGGGATCGGCGCGGACAGCATCATCACCGGGTCGTCACCGCGGACGGACATGTGGTGGATGCGGGCGCGCGGGGTGAGGTTGTGTTCTTTGAGAGCGCGTTCGGAGACCACGAGGGTGGCCGACGAGCCGTCGCAGATCTGCGAGGCGACGGCCGCGGTGAGGCGGGAGCCCTCGGCGAGGGGCTGCAGTCCGGCCATCTTCTCCAACGAGGTCTCACGAGGGCATTCGTCGACGACGCAGTCGCCGAGTGCGACGTTCTCGTTGTCGAAGCGGCCGGCGGCGATGGCCGCGCGGGCACGCTCGTGGGACTGCAGGGCCCAGTGCTCCATGTCCTCGCGGCTGATGTCCCATTTCTCGGCCATCATGCCTGCGCCGACGAACTGGGAGACCTCGGCGTCGCCGAAGCGCTCGCGCCAGCGCGCCGATTCTGCGGTGGGCGTGGTGAATCCGAATTCCTGGCCGGCGATCATGGCCTGGGAGATCGGGATCGCGCTCATGTTCTGCACGCCGCCGGCGACGACGACGTCCTGGGTGCCGCTCATGACGCCCTGTGCGGCGAAGTGGATGGCCTGCTGGCTCGATCCGCACTGTCGATCGACGGTGGTGCCGGGGATGTCGAGCGGCAGGCCTGCGGCCAGCCACGCGGTGCGGGCGATGTTGCCGGCCTGGGGGCCGATGGCGTCGACGCAGCCGAACACGACGTCGTCGACGACGTTGGGGTCGATCCCGGTCCGCTCGACGAGTGCGGAGATGATGTGCGCGCCGAGGTCGGCGGGGTGGACCTTGGCGAGCGAACCGTTGCGTTTGCCGACGGGGGTGCGGATGGCGTCGACGATGTAGGCCTGCGGTGTGGTCATGGGCGGTACTCCTTGGGGTGGGCGGCGCTGGAGGGCAACAGGTTCAGGCTCGCTGGCTGGAGATCGAGATGACCTCGCCGGTGAGGTAGGTGGTGTAGTCGCTGGCGAGCATGGCGACGGTCGCGGCGACCTCCCACACCTCGGCGGCACGACCGTAGGCCTCCTTCGAGGCCAGTTCGTCGAGCAGGTCGTCGCTGGTGACCTTCGCGAGGAAGGGGTGTTTGGCGATCGACGGCGCGATCGCGTTGATCCGCACCCCCATGTCGGCGGCTTCGAGGGCCGAGCACCGGGTCAGGGCCATGACGCCGGCCTTCGCCGCCGCGTAGTGCGCCTGTCCGCGCTGGGCGCGCCAGCCGAGGACCGAGGCGTTGTTGACGATGACGCCGTTGTGTTCGACCGACCCGAAGTAGCGGAGTGCGGCTCGGGTGGCGCGGAAGGTGCCGGTGAGGGTGATGTCGAGAACTCGGTCCCACTCCTCGTCGGTCATCTCGGCGACCGGCGTCTCCCCGCCCAGTCCGGCATTGTTGACCAGGACGTCGATGCGGCCGAGTTCGGTTGCGGCGTCGGCGATCAGGGCGTCGACCTCGGCGGTGACCTGGACGTTGCAGGTGCGCTGGGCGATCGTGCGTTCGGGGAATTCGGCCGCGAGCTTCTCGGCGGCCTCACCGAGGCGGCGTTCGTGCCAGTCGCTGATGAGGACGTCGGCGCCTTCGAGGAGCGCACGACGCGCGGAGGCGAATCCGATGCCGGTGCCTGCGGCGGCGGTGACCACGACCTTCTTGCCCAGCAACAGGTTGTGGCCGGGGATCTCGGCTGGCGGGGTGGCGAGCGGTGAGATCAATGGGGTACCTGCATCCGTTGCGGTCATTCAGCGTGCCTCTCGGGGAAGGCCGAGCACCCGCTCGGCGATGATGTTGCGCTGCACCTCGTTCGAGCCGCCGTAGATGGTGTCGGCGCGCGTGAACAGGTAGAGCCGTTGCCATTCGTCGAGTTCGACGTGTTCGGGGTCGGCGATGTCGTTGGGCTGCCCCTCCGCGGTGGCGTCGGGTCCGATCAGCGCCGGCGCACCGACGACGTCCATCGCCAGTTCGCCGAGGTCGCGATGCCAGTTGGCCCACAACAGCTTCGACACCGACGCCGCACCTGCTTGCGAGGTGACGTCACCGTCGAGCGTCCGCTGGGCATGTGCCCGCATGACTTTCAGTCCGATGTCGGCGCGGGCCAGACGTGAGGCGAGTTCGGGATCGGCGACCGCGCCACTGGCCCGGGCCACCTCGGTCAGGTTCTCCAGCTCGCGGGCGAAACCGACCTGCTGGCCCAGCGTCGACACGCCGCGTTCGAACTGGAGCAGACCCATGGCGACCTTCCAGCCGTCGCCCGGTTCGCCCACGATCAGATCGGCGTCGGTCGTCGCGTCGTCGAAGAAGACCTCGTTGAATTCCGATGTGCCGGTGAGCTGTTGGATGGGGCGCACGGTGACGCCGGGCTGCTCGAGCGGGACCAGGAGGAAGCTGAGGCCGGCGTGCCGCGCCGATCCCTTCTCGGTACGCGCGATCACGAACACCCACTGCGCCACGTGAGCGAGCGAGGTCCAGATCTTCTGCCCGTTGATGATCCACTTGCCGTCGTCCAGGCGAGCGGAGGTCGAGACGCCCGCGAGGTCGGAGCCTGCGCCGGGTTCGGAGTAGCCCTGCGACCACAGTTCGGTGACGTCGACGATGCCCGGCAGGAACCGCTCCTTCTGCTCGTCGGTGCCGTACTCGATGAGCGTCGGGCCGAGGAGTTCCTCGCCCAGGTGGTTCACGCGGGCGGGCGCGTTCGCGCGGGCGTACTCGCGGTGGAAGATGATGCGCTGCTCGAGCGTCGCACCGCGGCCGCCGTATTCGGTGGGCCAGCCGATGCAGGTCCAGCCCGCGCTCGCGAGGTGCCGGTCCCATGCGAGCCGCTCGGCGAAGAACTCGTGCTCGCTGCCCGGTCCGCCGCGCCCCTTCAGGTGGGCGAAGTCGCCCGTGAGGTTCTCGTCGAGCCAGGACCGCACCGCGGCGGCGAACTCGTCGGCGGCGTTCGGTGTCGACTTGGCCCATTCACCCAGGTCGACACCACGATCCGCAAGGTTGATCGAGGTCATGGCGCTAGCATAACCCACCAAGCAAGTGCTAGGTTGGGCCGCATGGCGCAGACCTCCCGGGCAGGGACTCTCTCCGTGACGACGACGCCGGCCGCGTTGCAGCGCGCAGCGCGCAGCTGGCCTGACGGTATCGCCATCGTCGACGGCCAGTGGCTCCCTTCGACAGATCCGCAGCTCGAACTCACGTGGGCGCAGTTCCACGACGCGGTGCGCACCTTCGCCGCGGCGCTGGTCGCCTCGGGTATCGAGGCGGGCGACCGGGTGGCCATCTGGTCGCCGAACAGCTTCCACTGGCCGATCGCGGCCCTCGGCGTCCACTACGCCGGCGCGACGCTGGTCCCCCTCAACACCCGCTACACCGCGGGCGAGGCCATCGAGATCGTCGAACGCTCCGCCGCGCGCGGGCTCGTCGTGTCCGGTGAGTTCCTGGGTGCCGACCATGCGGCGGAACTCCTGCGCGACCATCGCGGCAAGCTGCCGGATCTGGTGATCCGGGTGCCGCTGTCGGGCGGGTCGCCGACCCCCGACGGTGCGGTGGACTGGGACGACTTCCTCGGACGCCAGACCGACGAGGCGCGGACCGAGGCGGATCGTCGAGCCGGCGCCGTCTCCCCCGACGACATCTCCGACATCCTGTTCACCTCCGGCACCACCGGTAAATCCAAGGGCGTGTTGGCAACCCACCGCCAGACGCTCAACGGCTCGCACGGATGGGGCGCCAACGCAGGCCTGCACCCCGGCGACCGTTACCTGATGGTCAACCCGTATTTCCACACCTTCGGCTACAAGGCGGGCATCCTGCCGTGCGTGCTGTTCGGCGTGACGATGCTGCCGCTGGCCGTGTACTCACCGCAGCAGGCGATGAAGCTCGTCTCCGACCAACGCGCCACGGTCTTCCCCGGCGCCCCGACGATCTTCCAGACCATTCTCGACGACCCGAAGCGCTCAGAGTACGACCTGTCCAGCCTGCGCATCGTGATCACCGGGGCCTCGATCGTGCCGGTCGTCCTCGTCGAACGTCTGCAGAACGACCTCGGCGTCGACACCGTGATCACCGCCTATGGGCTGACCGAGGCCAGCGGTTTCGTCTCCACGTGCACCCCCGACGACGATGACGAGACCGTCGCCAACACCTGCGGTCGAGCGTTTCCCGGCATGGAGATCAAACTCTCCGACGTCGGGGAGGTCCTCGCACGCGGCGAGAACGTGATGGTCGGGTACCTCGACGACCCGCAGGCGACCGCCGAGACCATCGACGCCGACGGCTGGCTGCACACCGGCGACATCGGGACCATCGACGAGCGCGGCAACCTCAAGATCACCGACCGCCTCAAGGACATGTACATCTGCGGCGGGTTCAATGTCTACCCCGCCGAGATCGAGCAGACCCTCGCGCGTCTCGACGGTGTCATCGAGTCGGCTGTGGTCGGCGTCCCCGACGACCGGCTCGGCGAGGTGGGACGGGCCTACCTCACCGTCCACGACGGCGCCGACCTCGACGAGGCGAAGGTCATCACCTTCGCCAAGCAGCATCTCGCGAACTTCAAGGTGCCCCGGTCGGTGGTGTTCGTCGACCAGTTCCCGCGCAACGCGTCGGGCAAGATCCTCAAGCGCAACTTATAGCTCGAAGTCGCGCTGAGCGCGGGTTCGAGCTATAGATCGCCGACGGGGGAACCGACCGCCGGGCCGCCGCGTCGAAGTTGCGTGCCCGACTTCACCAAGTTTCGCGAGCTGGTCGCCGCCCACGACGGCGTGTTCACGGCTGCGGACGTCATGGCCTGCGCCATCAGCTCCGACGCCGCGTACCGGCGGGTGAAATCCGGCGAGTGGATTCGGGTGTCGCGCGGCGTCTTCCACGTCGGAGACCGAGCGCTCGATGACCGCATGCGCGCCCGCATCGCGGTGTTGTCGACGTCGCCACGAGCGGCGTTGTGTTCCGAATCCGCCTACTGGTGGCACGGCTTCACCACGAAGGCGCCCAAGCAGATCCATGTCGTCACGCCGCAGGGACGCCACGGACGCGCCATCGACGGCGTTCGCATCTGGCATCGGACGGTCGCACCGCAAGACCTCACCGAGGTCGACGGACTCCAGATCACGACGAAAGCACTGACCGTGCTCGACGCGGCCGTCGACGGCGGTTCCCGCCTGCTGGATTCGGCCCTGCTGCGCGAGCACACGAAGGTGGCCGACGTCGTCGACGCCCAGATCCGCAACAGCGGTCGACGCGGGTCGCGGAGGTCTCGCGAGATGGTCGCCGCGATCACGGACGGCTCCCGCTCCGAGGCCGAGAGGAAGGCGCTCGCCTTGCTCCGGTCCGCGGAGATCACCGGCTGGACTGCCAACGCGAAGGTGTGCGGCTATGTGGTCGACATCGCTTTCATCGACCAGAAGGTCGCCGTCGAGATCGACGGCTTCGCCTTCCACAGCGACGCGGCGTCGTTCCAGCACGACCGCACTCGACAGAACGTCCTCATCGCCAACGGTTGGACCGTCCTGCGGTTCACCCGTGCGCAGATCGATAGCTCGAAACCGCGGTGAGCGCGGTTTCGAGCTATAGAACGGCTAGGTGCGGGGCTTCACCAGCGGGAAGAGGATGGTCTCGCGGATGCCGAGGCCGGTGAGGGCCATCAGCAGGCGGTCGATGCCCATGCCGGTGCCGGTGGTCGGGGGCATTCCGTATTCCATCGCGGCGAGGAACTCCTCGTCGAGGACCATCGCCTCGTCGTCGCCGGCGGCGGCCAGGCGGGCCTGGTCGACGAAGCGCTCGCGCTGGATGACGGGGTCGACGAGCTCGGAGTAGCCGGTGGCCAGCTCGAAGCCGCGGACGTAGAGGTCCCACTTCTCGACCACACCCTTGACCGACCGGTGGGAGCGCACCAGCGGCGAGGTCTCGACCGGGAAGTCGCGGATGAACACCGGCTCGCTCAGCTTCTCGCCGACCATGTGCTCCCACAGCTCCTCGACGAGCTTGCCGTGGCCGTAACCCTTGTCCTTGGGAACCTCCAGGCCGACGCGCTTGGCGATCGCCAGCAGCTGCTCGACGGTGGTCTCCCCCGGATTGCCGGCGGGCACGATCTCCTCGCCGAGCGCCTCCGACAGCGACGGGTACATCTCGAGGGAGGTCCACTCGCCGGAGAGGTCGTAGGTCGAACCGTCGGGCATGGTCGGGGTCTGGGTACCCAGCGCGGCCTGCGAAACCTCTTGCACGAGTTCGCGGATCATCTTCGCGGAGTCGTCGTAGGTGCCGTAGGCCTGATAGGTCTCCAGCATCGCGAACTCGGGCGAGTGAGTGGAGTCGGCGCCCTCGTTGCGGAAGTTGCGGTTGATCTCGAAGACACGCTCGATGCCGCCGACCACGCAGCGCTTGAGAAACAACTCCGGCGCGATGCGCAGGTACAGGTCCATGTCGAAGGCGTTGGAGTGCGTGACGAACGGGCGAGCCGCGGCACCGCCGTGCAGCGTCTGCAGCATCGGGGTCTCGACCTCGAGGAATCCCCGACGGCCCAGTGCGGCACGGAGTTCGGCCATCACCTTGATGCGGGTGCGGGCGGTTTCGCGGGCCTCCGGCCGCATGATGAGATCGACGTAGCGCTGGCGCACCCGGGTTTCCTCGTTCATGTCCTTGTGGGCAACGGGCAACGGCCGCAACGACTTCGACGCCATCTGCCAGCCGTCGGCCATCACCGACAGCTCACCGGTACGGGAGCTGATCACCTCACCGGAGATGAAGACGATGTCGCCGAGGTCGACATCGGACTTCCAGCGGCCCAGCGCATCTTCGCCGACGCCGTTGAAGCTGATCATCGCCTGGAGCTGCGTGCCGTCGCCCTCCTGCAGGGTTGCGAAGCACAGCTTGCCCTTGTTCCGCAGGAAGATGACGCGCCCGGAGACACCGACGTGCTGACCGGTCTCGGTGCCGGCCTCGAGATCGGGGTAGGCGGCGCGGATCTCGCCGAGAGAGTGGGTGCGCGGAATCGAGACCGGATACGCCTCGCGACCCTCGGACAGGATGCGCTCGCGCTTCTCGCGTCGGATTCGCAGCTGTTCGGGAGTCTGGTCGTCGGCGTCCGTGGTCGTCTCGGCCGCGGTGGAGGCGGTGCTGGTCGGGCTGTCACTCACCCCACGCACACTATCGGGGCCGGTCACCGACTCCCAACTCGCCGCACCTGCTGTGACAGCGGTGACAGGGACGGACGGGGCGGTTCAGCTCTCGTGCGCGGAGATCATGGCGAGCTCGTCCGGATGGATGCGGCCGTTGACCTTGGCCTGGCGCATCCGACGATGCCCGCCGACGACGAACACCGCACCGGGGACGCCCCGCGCCTGCAGGTGCCACGCCAGCCACTCGGCCTCGTGGCCGTCCTCGCTGACGAGAATCCAGCGGGAGTCGGCGCGGGCCGCGGTCAGCGACTCGGAGGTGCCGGGGGTGAGCCGGTCGAGTACCTCGACGGCGTCGATGGCGAGCGCGCCGAACAGTGCGCCGTCGATCTGGCGTCGGCGATGGGAGCGGACGTCCACCGGCGTGGCGCCTTCCGCGACAGCATTCGCATAGTCGCTGACCTGCAGGGACAGCGGTGCGGCAGGTGCCGGGGCGACGGTCGGCGCGGTCGCGGCGAAGATGGTGCGGGAAACGACAGAGGTGGCAACCGAAGCGGTCATGAGAGGGAGTCCTCAGGTGATCGAAAACGAGCGGGGAGCGCGAAGTAGGGCAGCCGCAGATGCGGTACTAGCCCTGACAACACTCCTGACAGCTCTTGATCACGGCGACGAGTATGCCACAGCTCCACGCCCGGGACCAGACTCCGGTGACGATCACCGCACGGGCGGTTGCCAATCCTGAATACGCCGCAACTGTCTGTTGAGCGCCGCGTCGGGAGCGGCCCGCATCGCCAGATCGCGCAGCCGGACCGCGGGTGCCGACCGCCACTGCCCGACCTTCCCGATGGCCGACGCCTGGCGCGCGATGCGTTGGGTACGACGCCGACGCAGACGGTCGTAGGTACGCAGAGCGTCGTCGACATCCATCCCTGCGCTGCCCAGCAGCGCGGTGAGGGTCGCCGCGTCCTCCATCGCCTGGTTCGCCCCCTGCCCGAGGTTCGGGGTCATCGCATGAGCGGCGTCGCCGACGAGCACGCATCGGCCCCGCACGAAGGTGGGGAGGGGGCGCGCCAGTTCCTCGATGGGCAGCACCCCGACGTCCGCCGGATCGGTCACCTCGAGGATCTCCCCGATCGGCGCGTGCCATCCCGAGAAACGTTCTCGCACTTCGTCGATGCCGCCCGTTTCGACACCCTCGTCATAGTTGACCGCGGCGAACCAGTAGACGTGCCCGTCCGGTAGCGGCGCGATACCGAACCGTTGCCCGTGCCCCATCGTCTCGCCCGCCGCGTCGAGGTCGACCGGCCGCGCGGTGATGGCCCGCCAGGCGACGTAGCCGCTGTAGGCCGCGCCCGGGTCGTGGGTGACGGCGGGACGCACCCGACTCCGCAGACCGTCCGCTCCGACGATCACGTCGCAGCCATCGATCGTGGTGTCGTCGTCGAGCTGGACGGTCCCGCCGCGCACCTCGCGCACGCCGGTTCCGGTCCGGATCTCCACGCCCGATCCGACCCGGCCGAGGAGTGCCTCGTGGAGGTCGGTCCGCCGCACCACCCGGAGTTGCTCGATGGCCGACGGGTCGAAGCGGGTGAGCCATCGCCCATCAGGACGGCGGGCTCCGTTCAGGGTGGGCGAAACCCCTCGGGCGCCGGAAACCACAGATCGGAGACCGAGCGATTCGAGCGCTCGGAGCCCGTTGCCGAACAGGCTGAGCCCCGACCCTCCCCCACGAACCTCGGACGCACGCTCGAGCACGATGACCTCCGCGCCCGACGACGACAGCCCGGCGGCAGTGCAGAGTCCCCCGATCCCGGCGCCGACGACAACCGCTTTCATAGCGTTCTTCTCCACATGGAGAAGAACGGTAGCAGATAGACTTCTCCGTGTGGAGAAATCAGCCGGACGATCGACGCGCGAGACCCTGCTCGACACCGGGCTCGAGCTGATCGGGACGATCGGGATCAGGCAGGCGTCGGCGCGCGCGGTCGAGGACGCATCCGGAGTCCCCCACGGCAGTATCCGTCACCATTTCGGTGGTCAGGACGGTTTTCTCGCCGCTCTCGTCGAGCATGTCTACACCCGCGACGTCCCGGTCGACGGCGAGTCGACCCTCGAGGTGATCACCCGCTGGCTGGGCGCCGACCGCGTCCGTACCCGCGCACGCTACGAGCTGATGCTGCTGGCCACCCGCGACGAGGTCATGCGCGAACGCATGGTTGCCGGTCGCGACCGGTTCGTCGAGCGCCTCGTCGAGCGCGGGATGCCGCTCGTCGAGGCCCGGCAACTCGTCGCAGCACTCGACGGGCTGGTGCTCGACGCGCTGCTGCGTGACTCCGACGGCACCGACGCCGACCACGATCCGACGCGGCTACTGCGCGCGTTCCGGTGAATCCGACCCGGACACCAACTCGATCGCGAGGGCGCGCAGGTGACCGGCGAGCTCGTCGACGCCCGGCTGTTCGACCGGGAAGTGCCCGCAACCGGTGAGCAGGTGGATGTCGGTTCGCGCGGCGATCCGTCGTGCGAAGCGGATGCTGATCTCCGGCGGCGTCCAGGTATCGGCCGCCGGATGGACCAGCACCACCCGTGGACCCCGGTAGTTCTCCGGCGCGGGTATCTCGTGGGTCATCAGGTCCGCCAGGAACCCCAGCGAGACACTCGAACCCGCCCCACGCGGATCGTCGATGCAGGCGTGCGAGACCGCAGGGTCGTTGCTGATCCGCCCCATCGGCGCGACCCACCTGATCGGGAACCGCAGTCGAGCGAAGACCCCGATCCGCGATGCGGCCGTCATGAGCGGGAGAAGGCGGATCAGCGCGGGCGTGCGGGATGCGGCTCGTCGGGCAGCCGGATCACCGGCGAGGTCGAGAAGGCAGGTGGCCACGACCGCGGCGACGCGCGCACCCCCGGCCGCGACGTCGTAGCCGAGCATGCCGCCGAGGCTCGCACCGAACACGACGATCGGCCTCGGGTCCCGTTCGGTCTCCGCCGCGATCAGATCGCCGACCAGGTCGATCCAGTCCTGGTATCGCACGCGACCAGGATCGGCGACGCGCGTCCGCCCGTATTGCGGGAGGTCTGGCGCCAGCACGTCGTACCCCTCCCCCGCGAGCACGGCACCCAGTGGCCACACGAGTTCGCCGTGCCCACCACCGCCGTGGAGCAGCAGCACCCGCAGCGGCGCGTCGGGCCGCATCGCGCGCAGGATGTGGACGTCCACCGGACCCGACGGTCGCGTGTCGCTCGCCGGCCACCTCCACCACGACGAGGTGGCCTCGATGTCCGCGGCGGCAGAACGCCATGGCTCGGGCAGGAAGCGTAGGTACGATCCGTAAGTCACACATCCATCGTCGAGCGCCCGCGAACCCGGCACAACTCGCATTCACCGGAGACCTCGGACATGCGGAAAAGACCACGGCAGCAACGCTCTTCGTTCACCGTCGAGGTGATCCTGGAGGCGACGACTCAGCTTCTGGGCACCGAGGGGGCAGCGCTGACGACCAACGGGATCGCCGAGACCGCGGGCGTCTCGGTCGGTTCGATCTATCAGTACTTCGGCGACAAGCAAGCGATCTTCGACGAGCTCGCCGCCCGGCATCTCGCCGCGGCGGAAGCGCGGATGGTCGCTGTCCTCGACGCGCATCCAGTCGAGGCGACCGACTGGCCGGTCGTGCTGCGCGCGGTGATCGCGGTTGCCGTGGCGGAGAACTCGAGTCACGGTCGGGCACACGGGCGACTGCGCGAACTGGCGAGCCCCGGCGTCGTCGGGGATCTCTATGCCGGATTGGCGGACCGGCTGATCGCCAGGCTGGTCGCGTATCTCGTCGCCGACGGCTGGATGCCCGACGAGGCGGAAGCCGACCTACGCCTCATGTTCCCCGCGTTGGACGCGCAGATCCATCAGTTCGCCGGGAGCGGGCTGGACGACGACGAACTCACCGCACGGATCGCGGCGTACACCGAAGGGGCGTTGCGGGGCCGGCGTTGAGTGGGTCTGCGACGTCGTCTCACCAGGCCTTCGTGGCTCGTCGCTTGCGCTCCTCGCACCTCAGGCATCGGAGCTGGGTGCGTCGCGCCCTTTCGGATCACGCAGCACGACGCTTGCGCTCCTCGCACCTCAGGCATCGGAGCTGGGTGCGTCTGCGACGTCGTCTCACCAGGCCTTCGTGGCTCGTCGCTTGCGCTCCTCGCACCTCAGGCATCGGAGCTGGGTGCGTCGCGCGCCTTCAGATTGCGCAACACGTCGCTTGCGCTCCTCGCACCCACGTATGAGGCAGCGCGGTCCGGGGTCTACTTGCCGCGCCGCGGATTCGCCTTCGACCGTTCGTGGACGAGTCGCAGCCCTTCAAGGGTGAGGTGCGGGTGGTGGTCGGTGAGGGACCGGCATTCGTCGTACATGAGCGGGGCGAGGTATCCGGTGGCGACCACGGTGACATCGTCGCCGTCGAAGCCCGGCACGGTGTCGCAGACGCGGTCGACGAGGGCGTCGACCTGGCCGGCGAACCCGTACAGGATGCCCGACTGCAGGGCCTCGACCGTGTTCTTGCCGAGCACGCTGCGCGGCGGCATCAACTCGACCTTGCGCACGGTCACGGTGTGCTCGGAGAGCGCCTCGACCGCAAGGTTCACGCCGGGGGCGATGGCGCCGCCGAGGAATTCCCCCTTCGCCGACACGGCGTCGACGACGGTCGCGGTACCGAAGGCCACGACGATGCAGGGTCCGCCGTATTCGTGATGTGCGGCAAGGCAGTTGGAGACGCGGTCGGTGCCGACCTCCTTGGGGTTGTCCACCAGCAGTGGGACACCCGTCCGCACACCGGGTTCGAGCAGGACGTGCGGTCCGTCGCCGAAATAACGGGGCAGCATGACCCGCAGCTCGCGCAGCAAGGACGGCACCGTCGACAGGGCACTGACCCCGGTGACCTGCTCGATGTCCGAGCCGAGCATGCCGCGGAAGACCCAGGCGAGTTCGTCGGCGGTGTAGTGCGGGTCGGTGTGGATTCGCCAATCACGCACCAGCCGTGCGTGATCCCCCGTCCCGGCATACGCGCCGATGTGGATGTTGGTGTTGCCGACGTCGACGGTGAGCAGCATCTATGGGCTCCGTGTCGTTCGCCGGCGTCAGACCGTCGCGTCGGCGAAGACCGGGCCGTCGAGCTGCCGCGGGTCGAGCAGACCCGAGCCCTCGGGTGCGTGGGCCGGGTCGTCGCCGGATTCGAGGATGCGGTTGTGGTCGTCGACGAAGACGACGTTCGGCGAGTACTCCGTCAACTCGGCCTCGTTCAGCATGCCGTAGGCGATGATGATGACGAGGTCGCCGGGGTGCACGAGATGCGCTGCGGCGCCGTTGATCCCGATGACACCGCTGCCCCGCTCACCGGCGATCGCATAGGTCACCAGACGGGCGCCGTTGTCGATGTCGACGATCGTGACCTGTTCGCCCTCGAGCAGCCCCGCGGCATCGAGCAGATCCTGGTCGATCGTGACCGAACCGACGTAATGCAGATCCGCCTGGGTCACGGTGGCGCGGTGGATCTTCGAGGTCATCATGGTGCGCAGCATGGTCATCGTCCCTCTGTCGTGGTGGTGGCGTTGTTCCAGGCGATTTCTTCTTCGAGTGCGGCGAGACCGCCGACGTTCACGCCGACGTTGTCGATGAGACGCGCCGTTCCGAGGCGTGCGGCGACGAGCAGCCGGGCGGCGCCCTTCTCCGGTGCCTCCTCCAGCTGGCGGCCGCGAAGTGCGAGGTACTCGACGTCGATCTCGGGAACGGTGTCGAGCACAGCCTGTGCCGCCGCGACGATCGCATCCGGTCCACCCTCGGCGGAATGGGCACCGGCGACCAACGCCGCCGACAGCGTCGTGGCCAGCTCGCGCTGCTCGGGGGTCAGGTAGCGGTTGCGCGACGACATCGCCAGCCCGTCGGATTCGCGGACGGTCGGGACGCCGACGATCTCGACGTCGAGATCGAGGTCGGTGACCATCTGCTTGATCAGCACGAGCTGCTGATAATCCTTCTCACCGAAGAAGGCGGCGTTGGGTCCGACGATGTTGAGCAGTTTGAGGACCACCGTCAGCATCCCGGCGAAATGCGTCGGGCGCGAGATGCCGTCGAGGATTCCGCCGGCTGCGCCGGGGTGCACCATCGTCCGCTGTCCGTTGGGGTACATCGACGCGGCGTTGGGTACGAAGACGAGTTCGACGCCGAGCGGCTCGAGCAGCGCGAGGTCGGCGTCGAGGGTGCGCGGATACGCGTCGAGGTCCTCGTTGGCGCCGAACTGCAACGGGTTGACGAAGATCGAGACGACGACCACCGTGTTGCCCTTGGCCTTCGCCGCACGCACCAGTTGCAGATGGCCGGCGTGCAGGGCACCCATCGTCGGGACCAGCACCACGCGCTTGCCCGCCGCGCGCAGCGCCCGGGTCACCCGGGTCAGGGTGGCCGGTTCGCGGTGCACGGTCATCTGACCGGCCTCGTAGGTCGGCGTCTCGTCGGACGGGACACTCACGGCATCTCCTTTGATCGGTGGTGTCTGATCGGTGGTCTGGAGCTCGGCGGTGCTCATCGCCCCTCCAGGAGCTCGAGGAGCGCGGCCGGGGCGTCGGAGCGCTCGGCGGCGCGGCGGGCGAGGGTCCGGTATGCCTCGGCGATCCCGTGATCGCCGGACCCGCCGGGCACGGCGCGGAGTGCGGCGAGGTGGCGTCGGACGGCCTCGGCGTCGCCGCGCGCCACCGGACCGGTGAGCGCCGCCGGTCCGAGTTCGAGCACGTTGTTCAACGACGCGGTCACGAGCGGGGTGAGGATCCGTTCGGCGAGCCGCGCACCACTGCCGTCAACGGTCGCGGCGTCGCGTCCGGAGTGGTCGATCGCGGCGTTCAGCGCGGCCACGGCGTCGGAGATCAGCGCGATCAGGTGGTTGGCGCCGTGGGCGAGTGCCGCGTGGTAGAGCGTGCGATCGGTTTCGGCGATCCGTACCGGTTCGCCGCCCATCTCCAGCACGAGCGACGAGGCGATGGCCTCGCCGACCGGGTCGGCGGCGGTGATGGCGAAGCAGGAGTTGGTCAGCCGCGCGGTGTCCTCCGCGGAACCGACGAACGTCATCGCGGGATGCAGGGCCAGTCCGAGGGCCCCGCGGGCGGTGACCGGCGCGAGGATGTCCACGCCCTGGGCGCCGGCCGTGTGGGCGACGATCGTGCCGGGACGCAGCGCACCCGACGCCGCGATCTCGTCGACCACCGCGCTCATCTGGGCATCCGGGACGCTGACCAGCAGCAGTTCCGAACGGGCGACGACGGCGTCGAGGTCGAGGATCTCGGAATCGGGAAGGCGCGCGGCGGCTCGGGCCCGCGACTGAGGCGACCGGGCGACGACCGCGCCGACGACGTGGCCGGCCTTCTCGAGGGCCTCGCCGAGTGCGGTCCCCACGCGTCCGGCGGACACGATGCCGACCGTGAGGCGGGCGGGGGCAGGCAGATTGGAGGTGCCGGGAAAGGGATCGGACCGGACCGGGTACGGGCGGTCACCGAACGCGTCCGCGGCAGTGCTGCCGTGGGCGTCGTCGCCACCGGCCTGCCGTGCGAACGGCACGCCGGGATCACCGGTCGGTGAGGTCACCGCTGTCCTCCATGGTTCGTTCCAGTCCCGCCTTCGCCGGATTCCGCGTGGACGGAGTTCTCTCCACGGCGGCCTCGGCACGGGTACCAGACGTTGCAGAGCAAGGGTAGGACTCTCACCGCGGTCCGGGCCAACTGTGTGACAGGTGTCACCCGGGGCTCTCGTCCGCCGCCGACGGCGAGTCGACGGCCGTCGATGTCCATCGGCCGACAGACCCAGCTGTGACCTGGGCCGAACCGGCGTACGCTGAGGCCGTCCGAGGCGTTCATCGCTCCATCGCCCGACCTCAGGGGGTCCGCAGATGAGCCTGGAAGCGGGTACCCAGTTCGCCGGCTACACGATCGTGCGCAAGATCGGCGCCGGCGGCATGGGCGCGGTCTACCTCGCGCAACACCCTCGACTCCCCCGCCTCGACGTCATCAAGGTGCTCGCCGAGCACGTGTCCAACGATCCGACGTTCCGCGCGCGATTCACCCGCGAAGCCGACCTGGCCGCCCAACTCGACCATCCGTGCATCGTCAGCGTCTACGACCGCGGCGAGGTCGACGGCCGGCTGTGGATCTCGATGCAGTACGTGGCCGGAACCGATGCGGCAGCCCTCGTCAAGGCGTCCCCCGGAGGCCTTCCGCTCGACGACGTCGCGGCGGTGAGCGACTCGATCGGCGCCGCCCTCGACCATGCCCATCGCCACGGACTGCTGCACCGCGACGTGAAGCCCGCCAACATCCTCATCAGCGCAGCCGAATCCGACACCGGGGGCCCCGAGGAGCGTCGTATCCGGTTGGCCGACTTCGGAATCGCGCGGCAGACCGACGGGGGCACGTCGCTGACATCGGCCAACCTGGTGCTCGGTTCGTTCCCCTATTCCTCACCCGAACAACTCTCGGCGGAGGCCCTCGACGCCCGCAGCGACGTCTACTCGTTGGCCTGCTCGACCTTCGAACTACTTACGGGCACAGTCCCGTTCACCGCCCGTACACCGATGATGATGATCCATCACCACCTCACGACACCCCCGCCGGACGTGTCGTCCCTGCGGCCCGGTCTCCCGCCGGCCGTGTCGGAGGCGGTGCGCCACGGGCTCGCCAAGAATCCCGCGGACCGGCCGCCCTCGGCGGGCGCGTTCGCCGCCGAGTTCCGGTACGCGGTCGACACCACCGGCTTCTTTCCCGCCCCCGGCCCACGGCCTGCTGCCGCGGCACCGCCCCGAGCACGGCCGGGTGCTGGTACTCCGATCCCACCGCAGACCCGGACGATGCGTGTCCGCGGCGCCTTGCCGCCGACTGCGGCCGCGGGCCTGCGCACCGCGCCGGTGGCAGGGACACCCCGATCGCGGCCTGCCGACACCGGACACGTGCCTAAGGCTTCCTCACACGGTCACGGGTTCCCCGTGGCCACGGCGTACTCGGAACTCCCGGGTCAGACGGTTCCCGGTCCCGCCCTGGAGTCGACGATGATCCGGGCCTCCGGCGACCTGCACGTGATCGAACCTCCCCCGCCCGAGACCGACCCGGCACGCTTCACCACGGCGTCGCTGGCCTGCGGCATCGCGGCGGTGCCACTCAGCGTCGTCGGGGGCCTCGGCCTGCCCGTGGGCGTTGCAGGCTGGTACCTCGCCGGACGCGGCCGCGCCTCGTCGGCGGCGCGACTGGCCCGAACCCTGTGCGTCCTGGGAATGCTCCTGAGCCTCGGATTGCTCGGGTTCACCATCGTCCGCGCCATCGTCCTGCAGTTCTGACGGCCTTCCGGTGCGCCGGTCAGTGCGCGTCGACCGCGTAGGTCGTCGGCTCGGGTCGGTCCTGTCGCGCCAGGGCACCGATCACCGCGTCGACGATCCACAGCGTCACCACGCCGGCGATGATGTCGACTGCGTCGTCGAACGGCGATCGGAAACGGGGAGAGAACGGATCGAGAACCTCGGCCGCGGGCACCCCCAGCAGATCGCCGGTGCCGTCGACGATCGTGTCGACCGGATTCGTCGCCCACCCTTCGTAGGCATTGATCGCGAGCAACGCGATGACCGGAATCGCGAGAACCCACCAGAAATGTCGCCGGCGCGCGATCGACCACGCGACGATCAGCAACACGACCCACGCCGGCATGTGCTCCGAACAGAGATTGAGAATCCCGTACTCGCCCGACCGCACCAGCACCGGGACCTGACCACCCCAGAAACCGAGTGCCCCGATCGCCCCGATCGGGACCGCGATCGCCGCTCGAACCATACTGCGTGACCAGAACGCGAGCACCAGGACAATGTAGACGGGCATCAACGCGGTGAGCGCCCAGATCAGGATCAGGCTCGTCGCCGGCCCGTTGGCGACATAGTCCGCGTAATAGTCCGGGAACGGGGTCTCGTTGAGCGGATCGAAGGTGAACAGCCACAACACCATCGGCCACCATGCGAGCAGCGGCAGGAACAACGACGCACTGACCAGTGACCGTTTCATCGCGGTTCCGCGGTCGGTGTGGCGGAGCGGCACGTAGGGGGTGCCGGCCCGGTCGACCAGACCGGGCTCACCGCCTGCCAGAGCTCCGCTCATGCGGGCAGTCTAGGTCGACCGTCCAACTTCTACGGCGCGAATAAGCACCTACGTCACAGAACTGATCCAACCGGATGACGAAGCCGATACGAATTCGACGAATCGTCTGTCGACGGCAGAAGCGCGGCTGTCATCAGTCGCGTCGCCGGCGACCACCGCCGGTGGTCCCGGACTGCTGACGCAGCTGGTTGAGCAGTTCCGAGACGGGCAGGCCCGCCGAGTGCGCGGACTCGGAGTCGTCGTCGGCCGCTCGCCGACGGCGACCACCACCGAAGGTCGAGGCGGGGCGTCCGGCGTTTCCTTCGTGACGACCGGCGGCACCGAGGAATGCGGGGGCCTCGACGTCGGAGGTCGCGGTCTCTTCCTCTTCCGGTGCGGCGCCGGTCTCGCCGGTCTCGGCCGGAGCTTCGGCGCTCGCTCCGGTCGCCCACTCGTCGGTCGGCGTCTCGTCGGTGTAGGCGGCCGACTCGTCCGCACCGCGCGAATCGTCGACGACCTCCGCATCCGACACGTCCTCGGCGTCGGCGGTCCGGGACTCATCGGCGCGTGGGGCGAACGGCGTCGAACCGGCGGAGTGCTGGTCGACCTCCTCGACGGGAACCTCGGTGGCGATCCGACCGGAGATCGGATCGTCGGTGATGACGGGGATCACCTCGGTCATCTCGTTCGGGTCGACGGGCCCGGTGTGGCGGCCGTCGTCCGCGGTCGGCGCGGTGGCCGCGAAGTCGCGTGCGGCGCGCAGACCGTCGTCGTCATATGTCGAGCGGTAGGGCGGGACGCCGCCGAACTCTCCGCCGAAGGACCCCGCGTGGGCACCCGACAGACCGGAGGCCAGCTCACGCATCTTCTCGCTCGACAGCGCGGCACGCTGATCCGGGAGCGGTTCCCCGAGAAGCATTTCGAGACTCGACCGCAGTGCGAGCACCTGGGCCTTGAGCTCGGAGAGTTCCTCGTTGGACTCGGCGGTGATCTCCTTGCGGATGGTCGTCTCGACGTCGAGCTCGTACTGACGACGCGCGGCGATCTCCCGCTCGAGTTGCAGTTCGTAGACCAGTCGGAGGTCGCGGCTCTTGGCTTCCGCACTCTCGGCCTGCCGCCGGAACTTGGTCACGAGGATCGCGCCGATGACCGCCGCCCACAGGGCAGCGATGACCGCCAGCGAACCGAGGATCGACAGGCGATCGGTGAAGACCATCAGTACGCTGGCCGCCAGGGCGAGCACGATCAGCAGACCGAGCAGCCATTGCGCCGCCGACCGACTTGAGCGTCGCGAGTCGGCAGAACGGCCGTTCGAGGTCGTCATGATCGTGAACTTACCCGCTGTCAGTACATTCACACGCGAACCGGGTTCGGAGTTTCTCAGATCGGCGACGTGTTATGTCGCCCATATTTCGCCGTGTGCGCCGGAGTCGGTTCGGGTCACCCATGCCGAGAATTCCTCTGTGGTGGTCGACGAGCGGATGTCAGGAATCGCCGACGGCGGGCGGGTCCTCGGGAGCCCGGCAGCAGTACTCGAGCCACATCGCCGCGCACACCAACAGCACCCCGCCGATCAGACCCACGATCGCACCGGGCCGGTCCTGGTCGGCGGCCGTCACATCCTGCTGTCCGAGGAGGAAGACCAACAGTCCGGCCCATACGCCGACGGCGATCGCCCCGAGGATGGCAGATGCCTTGGCGAGGGCCAGCACTCGCGCCGCAGTGAGCGGATGCAGTTGTCCGCGAGCGCGACCCACCTCGCGGGACTCCACCCTCGACCGCACGACGAAGGCGATGACGACCTCCAGCGCGGCCAGCACGTAGAGCACGACCCCGGCCAGCAGCGGTAGCGGCGGGAAGTCGTTGTAGTTGTAGCGCACCAGAATCCACGCGGCGATCGCAGTGACCGCGGCGATGACGACGAGATCGCGGAGTCGGGTGGGTCCGAGACCGGTTTCCTCGTCGTCCTGCCCCGGACGGCGTGGGTCGGGAAGAGTCATGATGCGCCACCCCCGGCCGGGCGGAGGTGCTCGACGGCACGCACCGCGTCCCGTTCGGCGGCGTCGAGGGCATCGATCAGCTCACGCACCGGCCGCTCCCCCTCCGGCGTCCACAAAGTGGCCTCCGGTTCGATCTCCAACCACGGGATGAGGACGAAAGCACGCTGCGCCGCCCGCGGGTGCGGAAGCGTCAGCACCGGGTCGTCGTCGACGACGACGCCCCCGGCCTCCGTGACGGAGATGACGTCGACATCGAGAGTTCGCGGCCCCCAACGGACTTCACGGGTACGGTCGGCGGCCTGCTCCAGTTCGTTGCCCCGGTCCAGCCATTGCCGCGCGCTCAGCGGCCCGTCGACGATGAGGGTGATGTTGAGGAAGTCGTCTTGTTCGATACCGCCCCAGGGTGGGGTCGCGTACACCGCGGACACCGCGACGAGTTCGTCTCCGAAACCCTCGACCACCGACCGCAGGTGGCCCAGTGAATCCCCGACATTGGAGCCGGCCGAGAGAACCGCGCGACTCATCGCATGCCCTTCCTGGAGCGGCGGGTCACCACCGCGACGTCGTCGAAGGTCAGCGGGATCGGTGCCGACGGCTTGTGCACGGTGACCTCGCAGGCGGAGATGCGTTCGTCGGCCATGATCGTGTCCGCGACCTCCGCACCGACCGTCTCGATCAGGTTGCGGGGCTCGCCCCCGACGATCGCCGCGACCTGCTGGGCGAGTGCGCCGTAGTCGACCGTCTCGGCGAGGTCGTCGGTGTCGGCGGCGGCACGCAGGTCGAGCCACAGGGTGACGTCGATGAAGAAGTCCTGGCCGTCCTCGCGCTCGTGGTCGAAGACCCCGTGATTCCCACGGACCTTCAGTCCGCGTAGTTCGATCCGGTCAGCCATGCGACCCTCCTGCTCCGAATGTGGTGCGTGAGCCGCCCGCACGCCAGGCCTCGGCGACGGTCACGGCGTCGTAGGTGCTCGCCACATCGTGGACGCGGACGCCCCAAGCGCCGGCCGCGGCGGTGAGCGCCGAGATCGACGCGGTCGCGATGTCGCGGCCCGCGGGCGGACGGTCGACGCCGTCGCGACCGAGAAGTGTGCCGAGGAACCGTTTGCGGGAGGCACCGACGAGGACGGGGAAACCCAGCCCGATGAAGGTCGGGAGCGCATGCAGCAGAGCCCAGTTGTGTTCGGCCGTCTTGGCGAAGCCGAGTCCCGGATCGAGGATGAGCTGATCCGGGTCGACGCCTGCGGAGACCGCGGCGTCGACCTGCGCCAGCAACTCACCGCTGACCTCGGCGACCACGTCGCGGTACCCACCGACATCACCGATGCGGTGGGTGAACCGACGATCCGTGCTCTCCCCCGCCGGCCGCCAGTGCATCAGGATCCAGGGCAGTCGGGCGTCGGCGACCACGCGCGCCATGTCGGCGTCGGCACGACCACCGGAGACGTCGTTGACGATCGAGGCACCGGCCTCGATGGCGGCGGCCGCGACCTCGGAGCGCATGGTGTCGACCGAGACGACGACGCCGTGTGAGGCGAGGGCTGCGATGACCGGGGCGACGCGCTTCGCCTCGAGGTCGGGGTCGACGCGGATGGCGCCCGGACGGGTCGACTCACCACCGACGTCGATGAGGTCGGCGCCCTGCTCGATCAGCTGGAGTCCGTGCGCGACCGCTGCGTCGGTGTCGAGGTAGCGACCGCCGTCGGAGAAGGAGTCCGCGGTGACGTTCAGGACGCCCATCACCAGCGTCCGGTGGTTCCCACCACCGGCCGGGACCGCGCTCGAGGGAGTCATCGGAGGATCGGCCGGGGTCACCGGGTGATCAGGTCGAGGGCTTCGCCGCGGGATACCGCACTGGTCTTGAAGATTCCGCGGACGGCCGACGTCGTGGTGGTCGCCCCCGGCTTCCGGATGCCCCGCATCGCCATGCACAGGTGCTCGGCCTCGATGACGACGATGACGCCGCGGGGTTCGAGCTTACGCATGACCGCGTCGGCGATCTGACTGGTCAACCGCTCCTGGACCTGCGGGCGCTTGGCGTACAGGTCGACGAGCCGCGCCAGCTTCGACAGGCCGGTGACCCGGCCGGACGTCCCCGGGATGTACCCGACGTGCGCGACACCGTGGAAGGACACCAGATGGTGCTCGCAGGTGGAGTACATCGGAATGTCCTTCACCAGCACCAGTTCGTCGTGGTCCTCGTCGAAGGTGGTCGCGAGGACCTCGTCGGGGTCGGTGTACAGGCCGGCGAACATCTCGCGGTAGGCGTTGGCCACCCGCGTCGGGGTGCGGACCAGACCTTCACGTTCGGGGTCCTCGCCGATCGCCAGCAGCAGCTCGCGGACCGCGGCCTCGGCACGTGCCTGATCGAACTCCGACCGGTGCCCATCCACCACGGCGTCGCGCCCCTCGCTGATCGTCATGCGTCAAACCTTACGAGCTTCGCCCGTCATCACCCTCACCGGCACTGTCCGTCCGGGCATTCCCGTTGTCGCCGTGCCGGCCCCAGCCGTTGGTCCCGTTGGGGGCGGGACGATCGGCCGAGGGCTGCTCCGGCGGCCATCCCGGTGCCGACCAGTCGCGCGGCGCACCGTAATCCGGGCGGGTGCCGCCGGTGTACGGACCACCGGGCGGCGGAGCCGACTGACCGGGGTTCGGGTACTGGGGATTCGGATACCGGGGAGCCGGATTCTGCGCACCCGGATACTGCGCACCCGGGTACTGGGGGTCGGGGTACTGGGGGTCCGGGTACTGGGGATTCGGGTACTGGGGATTCGGGTACTGGGGGTTCGGGCTCCCCGATGCAGGCGGGACCGGTCCGCCCTGGGCACCCGGCTCCGGGTAGACCGGCGGGTAGTTCGGGACCTGACCCGGAACCTGCGAACCACCCGGGTAGCCCGCACCGACGGGTTCGGGGATCTTCGCCGCCTCCGGCGGAGGCCACGGCTCGCCGCGCTCGATGGCGAGCTCGCCCGGCGTCTTCACCGGCGGCTTGTCGCTCGGGGTCCGCTCGCCGAAGTCGTTGAACGCCGTGATCCGCGGACGCTTGACGACGTCGGAGAAGATCTTCTCCAGGTCCTTGCGGGTCAGCGTCTCCTTCTCGAGGAGTTCGGTCGCGAGCACGTCGAGGGTGTCCCGGTACTCGGTGAGGATGGCCCACGCCTCCGTGTGCGCTGCCTCGATGAGTCGACGGACCTCGTCGTCGATCTCGCTGGCGATCTCCGCCGAGTAGGCCGACTGCGCACCCATCGAACGACCCAGGAACGGATCACCCTGGTCCTGGCCGTACCGCACGGCGCCCAGCTTCGCGCTCATGCCGTATTCGGTGACCATCGCGCGGGCGATCTTGGTGGCCTGGTCGATGTCCGACGACGCCCCGGTGGTCGGCTCGTGGAAGACGAGTTCCTCGGCGGCGCGACCACCCATGGCCATCACCAGACGCGCGATCATCTCCGAGCGCGTCATCAGGTCCTTGTCCTGCTCGGGCACGGCGAGGGCATGACCGCCGGTTCGTCCCCGGGCGAGGATCGTCACCTTGTAGATCGGGTCGAGATCGGGCATCGCCCACGCGGCCAGGGTGTGTCCGCCCTCGTGGTACGCCACGACCTTGCGTTCGTGCTCGCTGATGATCCGGCTCTTGCGACGCGGTCCGCCGATGACCCGGTCGACGGCTTCCTCGAGTGCTTCGCCGGTGATGGTCTGCTTGTTCTCACGCGCGGTGAGCAGGGCGGCCTCGTTGACGACGTTGGCCAGGTCGGCGCCGGACATGCCCGGTGTGCGCTTGGCGAGACCGTCGAGGTCGGCGCTCGAGTCGATCGGCTTGCCCTTGGCGTGCACCTTGAGGATGGCTCGGCGCCCCGCCATGTCGGGGTTGCCGACCGGGATCTGGCGGTCGAAGCGACCAGGGCGCAGCAGTGCGGGGTCGAGGATGTCGGGACGGTTGGTGGCCGCGATCAGGATGACGCCCGACCGGTCGCCGAAGCCGTCCATCTCGACGAGCAGCTGGTTCAGCGTCTGCTCACGCTCGTCGTGGCCACCGCCGAGGCCTGCACCACGTTGGCGGCCGACTGCGTCGATCTCGTCGACGAAGATGATGCACGGGCTGTTGTTCTTGGCCTGCTCGAACAGGTCTCGCACGCGGGATGCACCGACACCGACGAACATCTCGACGAAGTCCGAGCCGGAGATGGTGAAGAACGGGACCCCGGCCTCACCGGCGACCGCACGCGCCAGCAGGGTCTTACCGGTTCCGGGCGGGCCGAACAGCAGCACGCCGCGCGGGATCTTCGCGCCCAGGGCCTGGTAGCGGGCCGGATTCTGGAGGAAGTCCTTTATCTCGTAGAGCTCTTCGACGGCCTCGTCGGCGCCGGCGACATCGGCGAAGGTCGTCTTCGGCATGTCCTTGGAGAGCTGCTTGGCCTTCGACTTGCCGAAGCCCATGACACCGCCGCGGCCACCGCCCTGCATGCGGCTCATCACGAAGAAGAACAGACCGAACAGCAGGATCATCGGCAGGACGAAGATCAGGATCTGCCACAGCACCGACTGCTCGTTGACGTTCGTCGTGTACTTGGTGCCGGTCTCCTGGACCGCGTCGAAGATCTGTTCACCGGCCTGGGCGGGGTACTTGGTGCTGATCTTGTCCGCGTCGGCGTCGTCGACCTTGATCGGCGAGTTGAGCTCGATGCGCAGCTGCTGCTCGCGGTCGTCGATGCTGATGAACTTGGTGTTCTTCTTGTTCAGCTGCTCCAGCGCGACGGAGGTGTCGACGCCCCGGTACTCGCGGTCGGAGTCGCTCATCACGCTCCAGCCCCACAGGGCGAGCAGGACGAGCGCCAGGATGGCGAGGTTGCGGAAGACTGTCTTACGGTTCATGCCAGTTGGTGGGGGTTCGACCGGCGTGCGGGATCGAGTCCCGGCGCCCACTCCGTTCCCATGTCCTTCCCATCGACGTACACATTGAGGCTACCGGTCAACGATCACGCTGGTGAAACCGTTCCCGTCGCATGATCACCGACACGGCGCGCAGGTCGTGGCGGGTTCGGGGTCGCGGATCAGCTGCTGTAGACCGCGGGCTTGAGGCGCCCGATGTAGGGCAGGTCCCGGTAGCGCTCGGCGTAGTCGAGCCCGTAACCGACGACGAACTCGTTCGGGATGTCGAAGCCGACGTCGGCGACGCGCACCGGCGACCGGACGGCCTCGGGCTTGCGGAGCAGGGTGCACACCTCGAGGCTGCGGGGCGAACGCGTGGCGAGGTTCTTCATCAGCCACGACAGAGTGAGCCCGGAGTCGATGATGTCCTCGACGATCAGGACGTCGCGGCCTTGGATGTCGCGGTCGAGGTCTTTGAGGATCCGCACGACGCCGGACGAGGAGGTCGACGAGCCGTAGCTCGACACCGCCATGAACTCCAGCTGGGACGGGATCGGCAGGGCGCGGGCGAAATCGGTCATGAACATGACCGCTCCCTTGAGCACCCCGATCAGGACCAGGTCGTCCTCGATGGCGGTGTACCGGGAGGCGACGGAGTGGGCTAGTTCGACGGTGCGCTGCTTGATCTGTTCCTCGGTGATCAGAACAGCGTCGATGTCAGCGGCATAGGGGTCAGCGGACTGCACCTTTACAGCTTGTCATGTTCCGCGGGTCACTTGACCGACGGGTGGGAATCGAAGGCGAGGTTCGATGTGCAACACAGTGTCGTCCGATCGTACGAGTTTCAGTCGCCGGGGAGGCCCGAGTGGTCACAGTGAGATAACGAAAAGTAACATTGGCAACTTGCGAAACATTTCCTACCAATTACGGGGACCATTTTGTGAACGTGAATCCGCACCGGCGAATTGCCGGGTTAGCAGGTAAAACCATCCCTGTGTAATGATCGATCTCGATTCCCCAGCTCCCCCTTGGGGAACACCTCCACGGAAAGATTCCCCTTCATGCCACTGGTACGACAGGACGGGGCTTTGTCGCGTACCCGCAGACGCACACTGGTCACCGTTGTCATCTCCCTTGCCGTAGTTGCGATCACAGCACTTGCCGGCACCGCTCAGGCCGCGCCGAAGCAGGACGTGAAGCCTACGTACGACGCGTCTTGGAACGCTTCGTCGCTCACACTCACGCTTCACAATGCATCGGCAAACACCGATAACGGGACGCTGTCGATTCGCGGCCTGTCCGGAGCCGAGCTGTTCCGCATGCCGCTCTCTTATCGCAAGGAATACAAGCAGTTCCCGATCGATGTCCGAAACGCCGGAAACAAGGTCACGCTCATTCCTTCCAAGAGTGCAGCCCGCGCCGTGCCGGTGAAGCCGGTCGAGGTGGACGCGCTGCGCGGTATCGCCAAGCATCAGGTCGCAGCACCGGAGACCCGGCAGGAGCGGGACGATCAGGCGCTGGTTCGCTTCCAGCAGCAGCTCAATACCGGTATGACCATCTCGTCGCTGGTCGGGACGATCATTGGCGGCATCGCTGGCGGAGCTCTGGGCTGTGCAGTCACCGCAGTACCCCTCAGTCCGATCGGATGCGTGCTCGTAGGCATTCCCGTGGGAGCGGCTGCGGGCGCGATCGCTGGCTTGGCGCTTGGCGGCAGCGGCTCCCTGATCGGAGCAGCCATCCAGTACTTCGAAACGATCAACTCGCCCTTCAAGGCACCCAAGAAGTAGGTCGCAGACCTTTTCCTGACGGTCCGTCTCACCTTTCGGTGAGGCGGACCGTCAGCGTTTGACCACTACGTTCCACGACGGTCCGCACGCCCGGGTCCCCGCCGATCGCCACCTGCGCGCCCCCGTTCTCACCGACGAGCCGGTCGACCGCGGCGATCACCCGATTCGTCGGCTCGGTGGCCCCGACGTCGAGCAGCCAGCGACGGATCACCCTGGTCCGCACCGCCCTCGGCACGTCCTGCAGCGGTCCGATCTCGAGTCCGTCGACCGTGCGGGCGCTCCCCCACACCGCCCCCGCCCAGGCGTCGAGGGCGTCGTTGTCGTCCTGCAGACCGTCCGCGGTGCGGCCCAGCGCAGGCACGACGCCGCCCTGGAGAACGTCGTCGAGCATCGGGATCACGTCGGCACGCAAGCGAACCCGGGTGAATCGCGGGTCGCGGTTGTGCGGGTCGTGGTGCACGGCCAGCCCGAGTTCGGTACACACCGCGAGCGTCTGCATCCGGCGCACTCGCAGCAGTGGCCGACCCCACGGGGCCTTCCACGCACGCATGCCGGCGATCGAACGCGCCCCCGAACCGCGTGCGAGTCCGAGCAGCACGGTCTCGGCCTGGTCGTCGGCGGTGTGCGCGAGGAGGACGGGTCGGCCGTCCCGGGCGGCGTCGAGCGCGGCGTACCGCGCCTCGCGGGCGGCTGCTTCGAGGCCGCCGCGGGTCCCGACCCTGACCTCGAGCACCCGGGCGGCGGCACCGAGTTCGCGAGCTGTGCCGGCGGCCCGGGCCGCGACCCCGGCGGACCCCTCCTGAAGACCGTGGTCGACGACCAGTGCGGTGACGTCGAGTCCCGCGCGAACGGCCGCCGCCGTCAGGGCGAGCGAGTCCGCGCCGCCGGAGAGCCCGACGCAGACGGAGGCGTGCGGGTCGTCGAGAACGGTGGTCGCGAAATCCGCGACCACCCGCGTCACAGCACGCGTCGAATCCATGCCTGCGGCGTGTCGATCTCGTCCGGAAGCGGCATCGTCTCGGGCGAGGTCCACACCGTGTTGAACCGCTCCATGCCGACGGTCTCGACCACCTCGTCGACGAAGGCCTTGCCGCGGACGTACTGCGCGATCTTGGCGTCCATGCCGATGAGGGCGCGGATGATGCGTTGCACCGGGTTCTGCGGTGCCTTGCGGCGCTTGTCGAAGGCGGTCCGGATGCGGGCGACGGTGGGGACGTGCGCCGGGCCGACGGCATCCATCACGTGGTCGGCATGCCCCTCGAGCAGCGTGCCGAGGACCATCATCCGCTGGAAGGCGTCGAACTGCTCGGGACTCTGCAGCAGCTGCATCGCACCGATGATGCCCTTCTCGCGGGGTTCGGAGCTCTTGAGCGCCTTGGTCATCCGCGTGACGATCTCGGTGGTCGACTCACCGGTCTCGGAGGTGAGGACGGCGACGTTGTCCTGCATGTAATCGCGCAGCCACGGATTGGCCGAGAACTGGACGCGGTGCGTGACCTCGTGGAGGCACACCCACAGACGGAAGTCCGACGGCACGACCTTGAGCTGGCGTTCGACGTTTATGATGTTCGGTGTCACGACCATCAGCACGCCGGGTTCACCGGTCTCCGGGTCCGGCGTGAACGGGTCGTACTGGCCGAGGATGGCCGTGGAGAGGAAGGCGAGCAGACCTCCGGCCTGGACCCCGCCGAACTTGGCCGCGAGGCCGGGCGAGGTCATCTCGAGACCGGCCTCCGATCCCAGCATCGATCGCATCGAGACCGAGGCCGCGTCGATCCACCCCGACCGGTCCAGGACTCGGGTCGTTGGAATGCGGAGCCCGTCGGCGAGACCGGTGACCTCGCGGACCGGTGCCTCCGCACGCGTCGCCGCGTCGGCGAGCTCGGCCTGCGCGGCCTTGTAGGTGTAGGCCGTGGTCTTGGGACCGGGACGGACGAGCCGTTTCGCCGTCGACGCGGCGAGCGTCCAGTCGATCTGCGAGCCGATGCTCAGGCGGGTGTCGTCTCCCACCGGCTCGACCGCGGCCTTGCTGTCGGTTCCTGACATGCTCATCGGCACCCGCACTCTCTGAGTTGACCCACCACGGCGTCCAAGGCGGGTCTCGCGTCCGCCGGCGAGGTGCCACCGGACATGAGGGCGAACGACAGCACGCGGCCATCGATCGTTTGGACTATGCCCGTCAACGAACTGACGCCGGTGAGTGTTCCGGTCTTCGCGCGCACCCATCCGGCACCGGGTGTCGTGGCAACCGGGAAACGGTCGGCGAGTGTGCCCGTACCGGCGGCGATCGGCAGACCGTCGAGCATCGGTCGCAGCTTCGGATGCGAGGCTCCGCTGGCCGCTGTCATCACGGCGTCGAGCAGCGCAGGCGTCGTGCGATTGGCGTAGGAGATGCCCGACGCGTCGGCCAGCGTGGTGCCCTTCCATCGGTCGGGGAAGGTGGTCGACAGGACCTGCCCGATCGCGTCGACGCCGGCGGCAAGGGTCGCGGGTCCGCCGCGATGCCTCGACAGTTCGACCGACAGCGTCTCGGCGAGCACGTTGTCGCTGTAGCGGAGCATGTCGTTGACCCGGGTCACCAGCGGTGCCGACTCCACCTTCGCCACGACGCGGTCGCCGGCGGGTGCGGACGCCTCGGTCACCGGCGCATCGACGCCGAGCGCTGCGGCCAGAGCCTCGCCGGCCATGATCCCGGGCGTCGCGGACCGCGGCGAGTACTCGTCGAGCGGTTCGAGGCGGGCGCCGTCGACCATCAGCGACTCGATCGGTGCGATGTCGCCGCCCTGGATGTCCCGACGGTCCCAGGTCCGGTCCATCGTCGGGCCGGAGAAGGCACTCAGGTCAACCGCCACCGAGGTGACCGGGATGCCGGCCTGTTTGATCTGCTCGGCGAGGTCGGCGATGCGGGCGGGTTCGCTGTAGAAGGTGTCGGCATCGGCGGGCTGCGCGGTCAGGGTCGGATCGCCGGCGCCCTTGAGGATCACCTGTCCGTTCGACCCGGCGACAACCGTCGTGGTCAGGCGCGCATCGTGCGGCATGGCCTCGAGGAAGGCCGCGGCCGAGAGCACCTTGTCGTTCGACGCCGGGATGCGCGGACGGGTGGGGTTGCGCGACCACAGGACCTCGCCGGTCAGCGAGTCCGAGATCATGCCGCTCAGGACGCCGAGCGCCGGATTCCGCAGCGCGGGAGCGATCGCCTGGGACACCCCGGCCGGGGTCGGGGCCGGAGCGGTGGCGGCGACCGGGTCGATCTGCGGGTCGAGGGAGATCGCGGCGGGCTGCGGCGGGATACCCGGCGGCAGCTCGGCCTCCTTGTCCAGGCGGAGCGCCACGACCACGGCGGCGGTCGACACCAGGGCGAGGACCACGACGGCGACGATCGTCCACCAGAGGAGTCTGCGACTGCGGGGTCTGCCATCACGACCTGCGGGTCTGGTGGTTGCGCCCACGAAGCCTCCGGATCTCTCGCACTGCCCTTACCGATACTGCACTGACCGACCGATACGACACCGGCCGAAATGTCGGATATGCGCGACCCGAGGTCCGAAACACCCGCGAACTGCGGGGGGTACGAAGCCCGAGGTCGTGGGACTAACAGTATCGTTGTTGCGACGCGCGGCCATCTGGGCCGTCCGGCGATCACACCCCCGATCCGCAACTGCCAGGAGGAACAGTGGAATTCGATGTGACCATCGAGATCCCCAAAGGTGGCCGAAACAAGTACGAGGTCGACCACGAGACGGGGAAGGTCTACCTCGACCGCTACCTGTACACCTCGATGGGCTACCCGGCCGACTACGGCTACATCGACGGCACCCTCGGTGAGGACGGCGACCCGCTCGACGCGATGGTCCTGCTGCCCGAGTCGGTTTTCCCCGGCATCATCGTGCGCGCCCGCATCGTCGGCATGTACACGATGACCGACGAAGCCGGCGGCGACGACAAGCTGCTGTGCGTGCCCGCCGGTGACGTGCGCTGGGACCACATCAAGGACATCTCCGACGTGTCGGAGTACGAGCTGGGTCCGATCTCGCACTTCTTCGAGCACTACAAGGACCTCGAGCCCGGCAAGGAGGTCCAGCCGGGCGGTTGGGTCGGCCGGGAGGCTGCCGAGAAGGTCGCCCAGGAGGCCATCGACCGTCTCGCCGCTCACCCCGACGAGGCCAACGAGCCCTCGCGCGGCTGACGCCACCCGAGCAGTCACTCACCGACCGCCGACGACACATGCTGTCGTCGGCGGTCGGCGTTTGCGGCAAGCCCGACCACGGGTCGATGTCATCTCGACTGACAGACGTCGATCGACGTCTGTCAGTCGAGATGAGGTTCGCCAGTCAGATGCTCGACATGCCCCACGACACGAGAGCGCAGCAAGCCTTGATGGCTTAGGCGACCCGGTGACGCGCCTCGGCGAAGGCCGGGAGCACCTGCTCGCGTATTCGGCTGTCGGTGGCCGAACCGTCGATCGGGACCAGGATCACCGCGTCGGCGACCTCGGCGGCGTAGATGTCGCGCAGCAGGGTGATCAGCCCGTGGGTCGTGCCGACGTAGCGGATGGTGTCCGAGTTGTCGGTGGCGGCTCCGGCCTGCGCGACCGCGGCGCGTGCCGATGCCGCGTGCGGCGCGATCGCGACCTCGATCTCGAGGGCCACGACGAAGTTCGCCTGGTCGTGGGTGCCGGCCCGCAGCAGCGAGCGCGCCCGTTGGGCGTCCCGCAGGGTCTCGCGACGCACGACGATCGGGAAGGTCTGTGCGACAGCATCTCCCGCGATCGCGACCTGGAAGCCGGGACGGCCGATGGTGACGGCGGTGCGCGGAGTGTCGATGTGGACGGTCATGCGGGATACCCCTCGTCGAGTTCTGGTCGGGCGGTGGTCGTTCCAGCGCTGAGTGCGCCGAGTGCGTCGAGCAGGCGGTCGACGTCGTCGGAGGTGGTGCCCGCACCGAAGCTGGCGCGGACGGCACCCTCGGGATGACCGAGCCGCTTGAGCAACGGGTGGGCGCAGAACTTGCCGTCCCGCACACCGATTCCGTGCTCGCTGCTCAGATATTCGGCGACGGCCCGCGGCGCGAAGCCGTCGATCGTGAAGCCGGCGATGCCGACGCGGTCGGTCGAGTCGGTGAAGATCCGCAGCGGACGGACACCGTCGATGCGAGCGAGACCGGCGTCGAGCCGCTCACCGAGCCGGAGCTCGTGAAGGCCGATGACCTCCGGACCCAACTCGGCGAGCGCGGCGCACGCCTGGGCGATCGACACGGCGCCGAGCACGTTCGGCGAGCCGGCCTCGTGGCGGGCGGCGCCGGTGTGCCAGGTGGTCCCGGCCGAGCTCTCTCCGCCGCCCAGCTCGACGTCGGCGGTCGCTCCCCCGCCGGCGAGGTACGGGTCGGCGGCGTCGAACCAGTCGGACCGTCCGATCAGGACGCCGGCACCGAACGGTGCGTAGGCCTTGTGACCGGAGAACGCCAGATAGTCGATGCCGTGGCTGACGATCGAGATGGGGCGATGTGCGACGAGCTGCGCCGCGTCGACCAGGATGCGTGCGCCGTGGCGATGGGCGATCGAGGCCAGCCTGCTGATCGGGAGGACCTCACCGGTGACGTTCGACGCGGCGGTCACCGCGAGCAGCGACGCCGGCTTCGAGGCGAGTTCGGACTCGATCGCGACGAGGGTGTCCTCGATCGTGTCGCAGGCGGTGACCACGCGAGCCCGGTTGCGGCCGTCCTTCGGTGCGCACCACGGCAGCAGGTTGGCGTGATGCTCGATGTCGAGGACCACGACGTCGCCGGGCGTGATGTGGGCGGCGAGGTTGATCGCGTCGGTGGTGTTACGGGTGAAGACGACGGTGTCGTCGACGCGGCCGCGGACGAAATCGCGCACGGTCTCACGCGCAGCCTCGTAGCGACGGGTGGTGACCTGCGAGAGGTGACCTGCACCGCGGTGCACGCTCGCGTACTCACCGAGCGCGCCGGCGACCTGCGCGGCCACTGATGCCAGCGCCGGGGCGCTCGCCGCGTAGTCGAGATTGGCGTAGCCGACGCTGTGTCCGGCGGCGACGGGAACCTGCGCATCCGCACCGACAACCGGTGCGAGCGCGGGGATGGAGGGCGCCCGGTCCGGGATCGCGGACCCCGCGGCACGGGTCGGGCGGACGATGGTGACGGGTGCCGAGAGCACAGCAGTCATGACAAGAACTCCTCGAGAATCCACACTTGCCGCATTCGGGTTCGAACGCAGCCAGGTCGTCACCCGGAGCACCCCACCGTGGAGGAGGGTTGCCGACCAGCGAGCCGGGGCTTGTCACTGGCACTCATGACCTGCGACAAGGTTCGCGGATCCCGGAGAAGGGTGTCAATTTAGATTCACCGTGATTCCTAGTTAGGGCAGGCTTACCTGTACCCTGGCTGTCGTGTCATCGAGTGAGGTCTTCGTGTTGTCGCGTCCGCACGGCACCGTGCGGGGCGAAGGGGTGGTCCGGTCGTTCACCGACGTCGACGAGGCGTCCGCCGCGCTACGGGCGGGCGAGATCGCGTCGCTGACCGGCGCGATCCCCTTCGATGTGCGCGACCCGGCGGCATTGATCGCCCCCGCACGACTCCGGACCGGCGAAGCACGGCTGCCCGGGACAGGCCCGCTGTCGCGACGAGCGCTCTCGACCGTGCTCCACCCCGATGCCGACGAACATCGCGAACGTGTCGCACACGCGATCAAGCGCATCGTCGCGGGCGACGTCGGAAAGGTGGTGCTCGCGCGCAGCGTCGATCTCGTCCTCGACGAGGAGGTCCGGCCCGACGAGTTCATCGACGCCCTGGCCGGTGGCAACGCCGGACACAACGCCTTCGGCGTGGATGTCGGCGCCGCGACGGGTTCGGGCTCGTGGTTGCTCGGCGCGAGTCCCGAAGCACTGCTGCGCAAGTCGGGATCGACGGTGACCTGTCATCCCTACGCGGGTTCGGCACCACGATCCGCCGACCCGACCGTCGACCGTGCGACCGCCGCCGAACTGGCCGCTTCGACAAAGGACCTCGCCGAGCACGCCTTCGTCGTCGATCATCTGCGCGAGCGCCTTGGACATCTCTGCGACGACGTCGACGCACCGTCGACCCCACAGCTCGAGCCGACCGGCGAGATGTGGCACCTGGCCACCCCGATCCGCGCGACGCTGCGCGACCCGGCGACCACCGCACTCGATCTCGCGCTACTCCTCGGCCCCACTCCCGCGGTGTGCGGAACCCCGAGTGATGTTGCCGCACAGATCATCCGGGACGTCGAGGGCGACCGCGGTTTCTACGCCGGCGCGGTCGGCTGGTGCGACGCCGCCGGCGACGGCGAGTGGATGGTGACCATCCGCTGCGCCGAACTCGCCGCCGATGGTCGGAGCCTGCGCACCTGGGCGGGCGGCGGCATCGTCGAACACTCCGACCCGCAAGCGGAACTGGAGGAGACCGCGTTCAAGCTGCGGACCGTGCTGAACGCGCTGGGGATCGCGGAGCTGCCCTAGCTGTAACTCTTGGGGAGGTTGTGAACGGCGTGGTGCCGGTCAACAGGTGAGGGCCTCCGGTATCGATGTGGTTACCACACACACGCCGATCACCAAGAGGCCCTCATGACCCACCGTAATGCCTTCCTCACCGAACGTGGCCGTCTGGCCCTGGCTCAGTGCGTCGTCGATAAGAACTGGCCTCTACGACGGGCCGCCGAACGGTTCAACTGCTCACCGGCCACGGCCAAGAAGTGGGCCGACCGCTACCGGCAGACCGGTGAGGCCGGCATGGCAGATCGGTCCAGCCGCCCCTACCGGTCACCCCATCAGCTCCCTGTGCGCCGGGAACGTCGAATCATCAAGTTGCGGTTCCTGCGTCGCTGGGGCGCTGCACGAATCGCTGCGCACCTGCGGCTAGCAAAATCGACCGTCGAGGCGGTGTTGCGCCGGTATCGGATGCCGCTGTTGCGTCACCTCGATCAGGCCACCGGGCTTCCGGTACGCCGGACACCGCCACGACGCTACGAACACGACGCTCCCGGCGACCTGATCCACATCGACATCAAGAAACTCGGCCGCATCCCCGAAGGCGGCGGCCACCGCAAACTCGGGCGCACGATCGGCAACCGGCACAACAAGAAACACCGCCCGGGGTACGCATATCTGCACCACGCCGTCGATGACCATTCCCGGCTGGCATACTCCGAGATCCTCACCGACGAACGCAAAGAGACCGCCGCGCAGTTCTGGGACCGCGCCAAGGCCTTCTTCCAAGCGCACGGCATCACTGTGCGACGAGTGATGACCGACAACGGCGCCTGTTACCGCTCAAAGGTTTTCGCAGAATCACTCGGCGCCGAGATCAAGCACAAGAAGACCCGTCCCTATCGTCCGCAAACCAATGGCAAGGTCGAACGATTCAACCGCACCCTGGCCTCGGAATGGGCCTACGCCGAGTTCTACAGCTCAGAAACCGCCCGCGCAGCCACCTACGACGACTGGCTACACCACTACAATCACCACCGAGCCCACACCGGCATCGGCGGACTCACCCCGATCGAACGTCTACACGTTCACAACCTGCCCGGGTCTTACACCTAGCGCTGTGTGAACCCACCATTTTTCGGCAAACCCAGCACCCCGAGGGGTGGTGGCTCTGCCGAAAAAGGGTGGGTTTACCCGTCAGCCGAGCGCCTGATCCAGGTCCGCAAGCAGGTCGTCGATGCCCTCGAGGCCGACCGAGAGGCGGACGACCGAGTCGCTCAGACCGATCGCTGCCCGTCCCTCGGGCCCCATCGCGCGATGCGTGGTGGTGGCCGGGTGGGTGATCAGCGACTTGGAGTCACCGAGGTTGTTGGAGATGTCGATGACCTGCAGCGCGTTGAGGACCTCGAAGGCGCGCTTCTTGCCGTCGATGCCGTCGTGGTCGTTGAGCTCGAAGGTCACCACGGTGCCGCCACCGGACATCTGGCTCTTGGCCAGCTCGAACTGCGGATGCGACTGCAGGAACGGGTATTTCACCCAGCGGACCCGCGGGTCGGCTTCCAGGAACCCGGCGATGCGCAGGGCCGAGGACACCGAGGCGTCGACGCGAAGACGCATCGTCTCCAGGCCCTTGAGCAGGGTCCAGGCGTTGAACGGGCTCAGCGCCGGGCCGGTGTGGCGCATCAGCTGCTGCACCGGGCCGTCGATGTACTCCTTGGTGCCGAGGACGGCACCGCCCATGACGCGACCCTGGCCGTCGATGTGCTTGGTACCCGAGTAGACGATGACGTCGGCGCCGAGATCCAGGCCGCGCTGCAGCAGTGGGGTGGCGAAGACGTTGTCCAGCACCACCTTCGCGCCTGCGGCGTGAGCCATCTCGGACACCTTGACGACGTCGACGAGGGTCTGCATCGGGTTGGACGGTGTTTCGAAGAAGACCGCGGTGGTGGGCTTGGACAGCGCCCGCTCCCACTGGTCGAGGTCTTCGCCGTCGACGAACTCGGTCTCGACGCCCCATCGCGGCAGGATCTCGTTGCACACCACGAAGCACGAGCCGAACAGGCTGCGGGCGGCGACGAGCCGGTCTCCGGCCTTGAGCAGTGCGCCGAGCGCGACGAACACCGCGGCCATGCCGCTGGCCGTCGCGAAGCAGGCCTCGGCACCTTCGAGTTGACGCAGCCGCTCCTGGAACATGTGGACCGTCGGATTGCCGTACCGGGAGTAGACGAACCGCTGGTCCTCGCCGGTGAAGGCGCGCTCGGCAGCCTCGGCGGAGTCGTAGACGTATCCGCTGGTCAGGTACAGCGCCTCGGTGGTCTCGTAGAAGCCGGAGCGGGCGAGGCCACCGCGGACGGCGATGGTGTCGGGCGAAAGACCTTCCGGCAGTTCACGACCCACGGACAAATCAGGACTCACGATTGCCTCCACGGCAGATTCTCGGCGCGCCATCCCGACGCACCTCGATGGTCGTTCTCGTCGAGGGCACCCTCGAACCCGTCGACCACGTTGTAGGCCTTGCCGATTCCGTCGGCGGTCGCCGCCTCGGCCGCACCGATCGAGCGGTGCCCCGAGCGGCAGAGGAAGATGACCTCGTGGTCATCGGTGACCCCGGCGCCGCGCAACTGTTCGACGAACTGCTCGTTGCGGCGCCCCTCGGGGAACGTCGTCCACTCGGCGAAGATCGTCCGCTTGCCCAGCACCTCGAGGTCGGGGACGCCGACGAAGGACCATTCGGCCTGCGTCCGACAGTCGACGAGGACCGCGTCGGGATTGTTCTCGAGCTTCTCCCACGCTTCCCGCGGGGTCAGGTCGCCGGCATAGGTCATGAGGAGCACACCTTCCATTCGCCGTTCTCGCGCACCACGATCGTCTCCACGACCTGCTTGGCATCGGCCTTGTCCTTATAGTGCCAATGGACCTTGGCGGTCGCCCGGTCACCGTCGACCACCAGGTCGGTGATCTCGGGGATCTCGATGCGGCCGTTCTGGTCCAGCGACGCCTGGTTCTCCGCGACGAACTGCGCCTCGGAGGGGAAACCGGTTTTGTCCAGGTCGGCATCGCAGGTGTTGGCGCGATACTCGGCGTAGTTCGTGCCGTTCTTCGCCGTGTAGAGGTCGTTGATGGCGTACTGGACCCGCGCGTCGTCGCTGACGCGTTCCTCGGGCGGCCGCGAGATGCTCGAGAGCACGATCCCCAGCACGAGGAGCGCGACGACACCCGCCGCCACGAAGAACGGCCACGCGTTCTTCCAGTTCGGCGGCCCTTCCTCGACGAGGGCGGCGTCGACGTCGTCGTTCGACGGTGCCTTGCCGAGGGCAGACTTCTTCGAGGACGCGGCGCCCCGAGAGGTGTTCCCGGATGCGGCACCCTTACCGGAGGGCTTGTCGGGGCCCCCGCCTGCAGCTTTGGCCATGGCGCGAAGTGTAACGACAGGCCGGGTGTGACCTCCGTCCGGATTCTCCGGCCGCCATCGCGTCGAATCGCGCGGGCACCCGATCCGCGCTCGGTAAGGTGGGCCTAACCTAACGCCGACCGACGAGGAACCACATGCGTCCGCTTTCCCATCGACTGTCCGGAATCGTGCTCGCGGCGACCGTGGCGGCCCTCGTGGTGAGCTCCTGCGCCGCTCCCGAGGAGAAGGTCGCCGACGATTCCGCGTCCGTCCCGGCTCCCGAGACCGGCTCGATTCCCGTCACCGTTCAGCAGGCCTATGCCCCGGTAGTCGTGGAGAAGGCACCCACGCGGATCGCCGCGCTGGGCGTGGGTGACGGCGACACGCTGCTCGCCCTCGGCGTCATGCCGACGACGATCGCCCCGTTCGCCGATCCCGACCAGGCGACCGCGCCGTGGAACGCCGACCTGATCGGCGACTCACAACCGGTGGTCCTCGCCAACACCTCGGCAGCTCTCGGGAACGAGATCCCCAAGGCGCTCGCCACGAGCCCCGACCTGATCACCGCGGTCGGCGCCGATCCCACCCGCGACCAGTTCGACCTGCTCACCAAGACCGCACCCACCATCCTCCGGCCCGCCCAGTACAAGCCCTGGCAGGTGCCGTGGAATGCGCAGACCATCCAGATCGGCACCGCGATCGGGCAACCCGACCTCGCCCGGCGCAAGGTCGGCGAGACCGAGGCCTTCCTCGCGGACATCCGGGCGAAGAATCCGCAGTTCGCGGGCAAGACCGCCGTCGTGGTGACCGCGAGCCCGACCGGTGGGGTCTCGGTGTACGGACCCGAGGACGGCCGGGCGCAGACCGTCGCGGGCTACGGCCTCACATTCCCGACCGTCCTCCGCGACACGATCACCAGCGGGTTCTACGGCGAACTACCGGCCGAGAGCCTCGACCGGCTCGACGCGGCCGACATCGTCGTCGCCGTCGACTGGGAGGGCTCGAACGACAAGCTGCGGTCGAACCCGGCGTTCACCCGGCTCGAGGTGGCACGTTCGGGACGGGTCGCCTACCTGCCGCAGGAGGTCGGCAGTGCCATGTCGGTGCCGACCCTGCTGACGATCCCGTGGGTGGCCGATCAGGCCGTCGGACCCATCGCCGAAGCTGCCGGCTCACGCTGACGCGCGTGGCACCGCGTCATCGCGATGACGTCGAGAAGTGAGGATTACCTCACAGCTAATTTTGGGAGTGGACACCAAGCGCCTACCGTAGAAGGGATAGGCCATATCCAAGCGTGTCGACACCAGAATCAAGGGTTTCGGATCCGGTTCCTGTGGCGGGGCGCGCCGAGCAACGGAAGACACCTACTCCATGAGCGAGAACAGCCGCCCGCTTCGGGTTGCGATCGTCGGTGCGGGTCCCGCCGGGATCTACGCCGCCGACGCGTTGATGAAGTCCGACACCGCGAAGGATCGCGGCGTCAGCATCGACCTCTACGAGCGTATGCCGGCTCCGTTCGGTCTGATCCGTTACGGCGTCGCGCCTGATCACCCGCGCATCAAGGGCATCATCACCGCGCTGCACAAGGTGCTCGACAAGCCGCAGGTCCGCCTGCTCGGCAACGTCGACTACGGCACCGACATCACGCTCGACGAGCTGAAGTCGCACTACGACGCGATCATCTTCTCCACCGGCGCCACCGACGACCGCGCGCTCGACATCCCGGGCATCGACCTCGAGGGCAGCTACGGCGCCGCGCAGTTCGTCGCCTGGTACGACGGCCACCCCGACTTCCCGCGCACCTGGCCGCTCGAGCAGGAGAAGGTAGCCGTCATCGGCGTCGGCAACGTCGCCCTCGACGTGGCGCGCGTTCTCGCCAAAACCGGCGACGAGCTGCTGCCCACCGAGATCCCGGCCAACGTCTACGAGGGTCTCAAGGCCAACAAGGCCATCGAGGTGCACGTCTTCGGTCGCCGCGGACCGGCGCAGGCCAAGTTCACCCCGCTCGAGCTCAAGGAGCTCGACCACTCGCCGAACATCGAGGTCATCGTCAATCCCGAGGACATCGACTACGACGAGGGTTCGACCGTCGCCCGCCGCGGCTCGAAGATCACCGACCAGGTCGCGACGATCATCGAGAACTACGCGATCCGCGAGCCCAAGCAGGGTGCGATCCACAAGCTCTTCCTGCACTTCTTCGAGAGCCCCACCGAGATCCTCGGCGAGGACGGCAAGGTCGTCGGCCTGCGCACCGAGCGCACCCAGCTCGACGGCACCGGCAACGTCAAGCCCACCGGCAAGATCACCGACTGGGAGGTCGGAGCGGTCTACCGTGCGGTCGGCTACCTGTCGGACAACCTGCCCGGCATCCCCTTCGACTCGCAGGCGGGGGTCATCCCCAACGAGGCCGGACGCGTGTTCGACGAGGGTGAGCAGCTCACCGGCGTCTACACCACCGGCTGGGTCAAGCGTGGTCCGGTCGGTCTCATCGGCCACACCAAGGGCGACGCCAACGAGACCGTCGACTGCATCCTCAAGGACATGGAGGCCGAGAAGCTGCTCGAGCCCGCCGCTCCGGCCGAGGACGCCATCATCGAGCTGCTCGAGTCGAAGAACATCCCGTTCACCACGTGGGACGGTTGGTACCGCCTCGACGAGCATGAGCGCGCACTCGGTGCCGCCGAGGGCCGCGAGCGCGTGAAGGTCGTCGAGCGTGAGGACATGCTCGCCGCGTCGGAGCCCCACAAGGTGGCGCGGCCGTCGGCCTGAGACGACCTCTGGAGATCGACGACGAGGGGCGACCGGTTCTCACCGGTCGCCCCTCGTCGTCTGTTCTCTACGGACTCAGCGCCCGGGGATGGTGGGCACTCCCTTGACCGTGTTGCCGCCGCCGGTCAGCGCGGACGCCGACGCGGACGAGCCCGTGCCGAACCGGTCGAACGGGTTGTCGATGCGTCGCACGTTCCACCAGAAGCCGACGTTGTCGGTCAGGTTCTCGGCGTAGTCGGAGATCGCGTACCCGGAGATCGACGACGGGAAGCAGCCGAACCAGGTGGTCTTGATCAGCAGGGATTCGTTCTTCTTCAGCAGCGGCTTGAACTTCGTCGCGCCGCCGCTCTCCTGCAGGGTGACGTTGCGGAAATCGCCGTCACGCGCCGTGACACGCATGAACCGGGTCATGCTCCACGCCTGGTTCCACGGGGTACCCGGGGCTCCGAACTGGCAGTAGACCCCACCCGTCATCTGCAGGTTGGGGACGGCGGCCTGCGCGGGCGCGGCACCCACGAGTGTGCCCGCCGCGATGCTTCCCGCAGCCAACACTCCGACAACGGCCCGTTTGAATGACTTCATCGATCCTCCTGTTTTCAGAACCCTCGAAACACTGGGCATATCGATCCGAGCTCATCGCAGTGTTACCGAAGACACAGCCTCCACTAACTCCGGTGCGGTCTTTCGTTACCCGAACGACATCCACGGTGCCGCGCCGCGAGAGTCGCCGACCAGCGTTGGTAAGGTAACCCTTCGTGCGCCGCTCCCTTCGTGTTCTCGGCATTCCCGTGCTGGTCGCGGCTCTGGTGGGGCTGGTCGTGGCCTCCGTGCTGTTCGGTACCCGCCCCGTCCCGCTCGACGAGGTGTGGACGAGTTTCGCCGCCGGGATCACCGAGGTCTGGGCCGCCCTCCTCGATCTCCGGCTGCCGGAGATCACCAAGGACACCGACGTCGACGGCATCGTCTGGGATCTCCGCGTCCCGCGAACCCTGCTCGGATTGTTCGCCGGTCTGGCCGTCGGCGCCGCCGGTGCCATCACCCAGGGACACACGCGCAACCCCATCGCCGATCCCGGCATGCTCGGCGTCAACGCCGGAGCCGCGTGCGCGGTCGTGGCCGGGATCTACCTGCTCGGGATCACCAGCCCCGTCGCCTTCATGTTCTTCGGACTGCTCGGCGCGATCATCGCCGCGACCGTCGTCTTCGGGCTGTCGGCACTGAGCGGCTCGAGTCCGCTGACCCTGATCCTCGCCGGAACGGGACTGACGGCGATGCTCACCGCGATCACATCATCGATCGTTCTCGTCGACACCAACTCGCTCGACCAGTGGCGATTCTGGAGCGTCGGTTCGACCGCCGGCCGTGGCATCGACGTGTTCTGGGCGAGCCTGCCGTTCATCAGCGTCGGACTCGTGTTCGCGCTGGCGAGCGGTTTCTTCCTGAATGTCCTGAGCCTCGGCGACGACATGACCAAGGCCCTGGGCTCGCGGGTGATCCTCATCCGCGCGCTCGGCATCCTGACGATCACCCTGCTGATCGGCGCCGCCACCGCGGCCTGCGGGCCCATCGTGTTCCTCGGGCTCGTGGTACCGCACATCGCGCGTGCGTTCGTCGGCGCCGACTATCGCTGGATCATCCCGTACTCGGCGCTGCTCGGCGGGATACTCCTCGTCGGCTGCGACATCCTCGGCCGCGTCGTCGCGCGTCCCGGTGAGGTCCAGGTGGGCGTCATGCTGGCCCTGGTCGGCGCTCCGTTCCTGATCTTCCTGGTCCGTCGGCAGAGGTTGGCAACCGTATGAACTCATCCGACGTGAAGACGCCCGAGCCCCGTGCTGGTGGCCTCGCAGCACGTACGCGCAGCCTCGCCCCGCATCCCAGGGGTTACCGCCTCGCGATCGAGCCGGTGTCGTTCGTCGTGCGTCCGCGCATGCTGGTCGTCGCGCTCGTCTCGGCGGCACTCGCGGTGGTGTTGTTCCTGACCGGCGTCGGCGTCAGCGACTTCCCTCTCACCCCGATCGACGTCGCGCGCATCCTGATGGGCGGCGGCACCCGCATCGAGAACGTCGTCGTCTTCGACGTCGCGCTCCCCCGGGCCCTCGTCGGTCTGCTGGTGGGCATCGGGCTCGGGTTCTCCGGCTCCATCACCCAGCTGATCTCCCAGAACCCCCTCGCCACTCCGGACATCCTCGGCATCACCGCCGGTGCGAGCGCGGCGGCGGTCGCGGCCATCGCCTTCTCGAACACGAGCTGGGGCAGCTGGTTCGGCGACCTCGGCGTCCCGGCGTCGGCGATGATCGGCGCGCTCCTGACCGCGGCGCTCATGTACGTGCTCGCCTGGCCCGGCCGTAAGGCCAACAGCGGCATCAACCCGTTCCGCCTCGTGCTGATCGGCGTCGGCATGACCTGGATGTTGCAGGCGCTCACCAACTTCCTGCTCACCCGTGCCGACATCCGCGACGTCGGGCGTGCCCAGGTGTGGCTGGTCGGTTCGGTCGCCAACGTGGGCTGGTCCAATGTCTGGCCGGTCGTCGGTGGGGTCGTCTTCGGGATCGTGGTGATCGTCGTGTTCTCGCGGCAGATCGGCATGCTCAGCCTCGGACCGGATCTCGCACGCGGACTCGGCGTCCGGACCGGCGCGGTGTCCGCGACACTGCTGCTGACCGCGGTCCTGGTCAGTGCGCTGTGCGTGTCCGCCGCCGGACCGATCGCCTTCGTCGCGTTGCTCGCCCCACAGATCGCGCTGCGGCTGGCCCGCACCGCGGTTCCGACGCCGTTGTTGTCCGGCCTGGTCGGTGCGTCCCTCGTGCTCGGCGGAGATCTGTTGTGCCGCACTGTGCTGCCCGGCGGCCTACCCGTCGGCATAGTCACCGCCGCGATCGGCGGACCGTTCCTCATCTACCTGATGATCGCGATGTCCCGGAAGGCGACCGTATGACCATCTCCCCCACCGAGAACGCCCCGCAGACGACGGCCCGGCTTCGCGGCAGCGGACTCACCGTCGGCTACGACCAGCGAGTGGTGATCGACGGTCTCGACATCGACATCCCCGACGGTCGGGTCACGACCATCATCGGCTCCAACGGCTGCGGCAAGTCGACGCTCCTGCGATGCCTCGCCCGGTTGCTGCCGCCAAAGGCGGGCACCGTGTTCCTCGACGGCGAGGACATCGCGCACGTGCGGCCCAAGCAGGTCGCCCGGACCCTGGCGATCCTGCCCCAGAACCCGGTGGCGCCCGAGGGTCTCACCGTCGCCGACCTGGTCGGTCGAGGCCGGCATCCGCATCAGCGGTGGTACCAGCAGGCGACCGCCGCCGACGAGGCCGCGGTGGCCGAGGCGATGGAGATGACCGACACCCTCGAACTCGCCGACCGTACCCTCGACGCGCTCTCCGGCGGTCAGCGCCAGCGGGTCTGGATCGCGCTCACGCTCGCGCAGGGCACCGACCTCATCCTGCTCGACGAGCCGACCACCTACCTCGACCTCGCACACTCGATCGACGTCCTCGACCTGGTCCGTCGTCTCCGCGACGATCACGGCAAGACCGTGGTCATGGTCCTTCACGACCTCAATCTCGCGGCCCGCTACAGCGATTCACTGGTGGTCATGAAGAACGGCGCCATCGTCACCACGGGCGCCCCGGCCCAGGTCATCGACGCCGCGATGCTCGACGAAGCCTTCGGCCTGCGGGCACATGTGATGACGGACCCGATCTCGGGCGGACCGCTGATCGTGCCGCTCGGCGCGCACACGCGTACCTTCTAGGCGCCCGAATCCCGTTCGCGGGAAGCGTCGTTGGCGAGCATCTGTTCCCGCAGCGAGTCGTAGACGGGCGGGGTCCCGGAGAGATGTGCCACGAGCACGGCCGCCGCGGTCGCGGCGAGCATGGGGACCGCCACCGTCGTCGTCGCGCTCATCTCCATCACGACGACCATGCCGGTGAGCGGCGCCCGGACCACCGCACCGAACAGTGCGGCCATGCCCGCGAGCACCAGGGCATCGCGCAGCGTCGAATCCGGTTGCGGGATCACGGCGTCGAGGCCCGCGGCGAACAGGACACCCCACAGCGCACCGAGCGCGAGCATCGGCGCGAACAGACCTCCCGGTGTGCCCGCGGCATAGGACAGCGGTCCGGCGACGAACCGGACGATGAACAGTGCGGCGACCACCGGCAGGACCACCGAGCCGTCGAAGATCTGTTGCGCCAGGTTGTCTCCGCCCCCGGCGGCATCGGTGTCGATGGCCATCAGCCCGCCGACGATCGCTCCGATGATCGCGGCCTTCGCGATCGCCGGAACGCGGGTGATCCCGCGTACCCCCTTGATCGCGCCGAGAACCGCTCTCCCGTAGGCGATCCCGACGAGGCCACTGAGCAGACCGAAGACCACGAACACCGGCAGCAGGGTGATCGAGGGCGGCGCCACCACGCCGACGAAAAAGTCGGGCCGGTCGCCGAGGATCACGTGACCGCAGGCCACCGCAGCAGCGACAGCGAGGATGGTCGGTACCACCACCCGCAGCCGGAAAGAGTGCGTCACCTCCTCGAGCGCGAAGAGCGCGCCACCCACCGGCGCGGTGAAGGCGACGGCGAGGCCGGCCCCGCTGAGGGAGGTCTGCATGACGCGGAGGTCGAATTCGTCGAGTCCGGCACGGCGTCCGGTCTCGGAGCCGACGGCGGCACCCATGTGCACGGTCGGGCCCTCTCGCCCGAGGATGAGACCCGAACCGATCGCGGCCAGTCCACCGAAGAATCGTGCGGGGATGACACGTAGCGGCGCCGGCTCCGCCTCACCACGTTCGACGGCCTCCACATGCTGGATGCCGCTACCCGCCGCGGTCGGCACCAGGTGCGAGACGAGCGCCCCGAAGGCCGCACCCGCGGCGGTCACCGCGACCGGGATGAACCATCCCGGGGCGCCGAGACCGTCTGCCCAGTCCAGCATCTCGAACCGCCACCGGTTGAGATGGTCGAGGCACCACCGGAAAGCCCCGCCGAGGACGCCGGTCACGCAGCCGGCGAGGACAGCGAGCACACACAACCGCACCAGGCCCTGGTTGTCGGTCGTCGGCGAGGTCACAGAAGGAAGTTACCGTGGACCACGCCCCCAGCCGGCACTTCCGAACGGCAGGTTCGTGTCACCGAGGGGTCAATCGGGGTCACACGGGCTGGATCAGACGCCCCTGCACCACGAGTGACGCGTTCTGCTTCAGCCGCCGGACACGGATGCTGACCGAGTAGCCGAGAATCCCTTCCATCGCACCGATTCTGGTGCGCAGATAGCGGTAGAAATCGTCGGCGTTCCGGCAGATCACCGAGACCATGAGGTTGTGTTCGCCGCTGATCGCCGCCGCGAACGCCACTTCGTCGTGCGCGGCGACCGCCTCGCCCACCGCATCGATCGCGCCCGGCGACACCTCGAGCCACAGTGTGGCACTCAGATCGAAACCCAGTCGCTCGGGCAGGATCTCGACGTCGTACTGCAGTGCGCCGCCCTGCTCCAGCGTCCGCAATCGTCGACGCACACGCCCCACCGTCCACCCGCAGACACGTGCCAGCTCCCGATGCGGCAGACGGCCGTCCTGTGTCAGCGCGGCGATGAGCGGCGCGTCGTCGTCGGTCAGGCGCGCGTTCTCGACGGCCCCACCGTCGACCGCCTCCTCCTCGACACCGGCGGCACCGGAGGCCGCCGCGGCCACCAGCGCCCGAGACTCCTCCGGCAGGCACCCGCCGAAACCGGTCCACTTCGACGCCGAACCCGGGTTGAATGCGTGCAACAGGAGATCGACGCGAAGGTCGAGGACCGCCGCACGCGACGGCAGCGCCGCCAGCAGCGCATCGTCGCCGACGGCCACGATCGGTGCCCGGACGATGCAGACGATCTCGGTTCCGCCGGAGACGACGTAGGCGAAGACCACATCTCGGCGCCGAGCGAGGGACGCGGCGAGCGGTTCCAGCCGGTCCGGACGGCACCGAACGCGCACCACCCACTCCGCATCGCCACGCACCGCCGGCCGGACGACGCCGACGACTCTGGTCACCCCGGCGCGACGCAGGGCCTGATACCGCCTCGCCGCGGTCTGCTCGGAGATCCCGGCGACCTCGCCGAGCAGGCGGAACGATGCCCGCGGATAGACCTGGAGAGCGCGGAGGATTGTTCCGTCGGTGTCGTCCATCGTGGAGGAATACTACGCGTGATCATTACCTCAACCGACAAATGTTCCGCACAGAGTGATCCGGCTGCCGTTTTTGTACACGTGCACCGGACAATTGGGTTCTGCGCTTCATCGCGCGGCAACCATCGCATCGCCGAGGCCCCTCCCGAGACGACGACCCGTGGTCGCGTCCGATCACCGGGTCGTGCCCGGTCACCCCCGACATCGAAAGCGAGAGTGCGTGACCACCACGTCCACCACCCTTCCCACTCCCCCGGAGCACCGGACGGCCACCATCGTGATGGCCTGCCTCGGCGTCTTCGTGGCCTACCTGCCCATCACCAGCGTCGCGGTCAGCCTGCCGGCGATCGGCAACGCCCTCGGCGCATCGACAGCGCAGCTGTCCTGGGTGCAGGACGCCTTCGTGCTGCCGATGGCGGCATTCACCCTGACCGCCGGCGTCTTCGGCGACGTCCACGGCCGCCGCAAGGTCTATCTGACCGGTCTCGTGCTGTCCACCCTTGGTGCCGTCGTCGCGCTCTCCGCGCAGTCGATCGAGTTCGTGTGGGTCGGACAGGCCCTGGCGGGCACCGGTGCCGCCGCGCTGCTGCCGACGACCCTTGCGCTCATCAGCCACGCGGTCCCCGACTTCCGTGAACGCGGAAAGTTCATCGGCATCTGGGCGTCGTCGCTGATGCTGGCGCTGACCGTCGGCCCGCTGATCGCCGGTCCGATCGCCGAGAACATCGGCTGGCGCTGGATCTACGTGCTGCCCATCCCGTTCGCCGTCGCCGCCTTCGCGGTGGCGCTCGCCGCGCTCCCCGAATCGCGTGCACCGCACACCCGCCGCCTCGACTGGCCCGGCCAGGTCACTGCGGCGGTCGCCGTCACCGCACTGGTCTTCGGCGTGATCGAGGCCGGCGTCAACGGACTGGGTGATGCCCGCGTGATCGTCGCCCTGGTGATCGCGGTTCTCTCGGGTGCGGCCTTCGTCGCCGTCGAACGTCGTTCGGACAGCCCGATGCTCGATCTCGACCTGTTCCGCAGCCGCGCCTTCACCGTCACCACCCTGGTGGCGATGATCAGCTTCCTCGCGCTGATCGGTTTCATCTTCGTGCTCAGCATGTACCTGGGCATGGTCCAGCAACTCGGCACCATCGAGGCCGGCTGGCGCCTCGCGCTGATGAACGGATCCTCGATGGTCGTTGGTGCGCTCGCAGGCAAGATGATGCATCAGGTCCAGGCGCGTTACATGATCGGCGGCGGCCTGGCCGCGGTTGCGGTGGCGCAGTTCGCGCTGCTCACCATCGATGCCGACACCTCGTTCGCCGCGATCGGGTGGCGTCTGGTCGTCCTCGGCCTGGGCATGGGCTTCGTGATGGCCCCGATGACCGCGACCGCGGTCTCCGCGGTGCCCTATCGGCTTGCGGGTATGGCGGCGGCCGGCAACAACGCCTTTCGTCAGGTCGGCGGCGCGCTCGGCCCGGCCGTCCTCGGTGCCCTGCTCACCGCGGGCGCGGTGGACTCGCTTCCCGGGCAGCTCGCCGACGCGGGTGTCGACGGCGAGATGCGCGAGCGCGTTGTCGACGCGGTCGACGGTCAGGGCCTCGGTGCGGTGACAGGTCTCGATCTCGGCGCGGACACCCCGACTGTCATGAACGCCGTGGGCGACGCCTTCCTCGACGGTATGCAGCTGTGCCTGATCTTCTCGGGCATCCTCACGGCGGCAGCCGCCGTGCTGTGCCTGGTGATGCTCAAGCCCAAGGCAGACGCCGCACACCAGTAGGCAGACAAATAGTTGCGGCAGTTGGTTCCGGGTTCCGGAACCAACTGCCGCATCGTTGTTCTCGAGACGGGTCAGGCGAACGTCGCGGCCACGTCGGCGGCGCGTCGGAGCTGATCGGGGTCCGTACTCGTCGGGATGAGCTGCACCTCGTCGGTACCGACGTCGGCGAAGCGGCGCAGCACCTCCCCGAGTTCGGCCTCGGTACCCGACCACCCCGTTGTGGGTGCGATGGCGTCGACGAACTCCGTCGGAATCCAGTTCATGTAGTGGTGCAGGTGCCGGGTCACCTGCGCCCGAGGTGCGTCGCCCTCGCCGATGGCGAACCAGAACGACGTCGCGAGATGCGGTGCGGGACGCCCGGCTTCGGCCCATGCCGAACGCGCGACGTCGAACAGTTCGTTCTGCTTCGACGCGTCGAGATCGAGGGTGACCCCAGCGATGCCGTCGGCCCAGTCGACGGCGCTGCGGATCGTCTTGGGCCCGGTGGTCCCGACGTGCAGCGACGGACCGCCCTTGCGATGCGGCAGCGGTCCGACCGGAAGCACCGACTCGGTCAGCTTCTCGCCCGCCCAGACCCGTTTCATCGTCTCGGCACGTTCGGCGAGCTGCCGCATGGTCTGGGTGGACGGGTCGGCGCCGACGGCCCGGTAATCCTCGTGTCGGCCGCCGACCCCGAGCGCCACGGTGAGCCGGCCCTCCGACAGCATGTCTCCGGTGGCCAGCGCCTTCGCGAGCATGACCGGGTCGTGCAGCTGGGGCACGACGACGGTCATCACCAACGGCACGCGCCGGGTCCACGCGGCTGCCGCACCGAGGAACGTCAGGCATTCGGGGTTGTCGAACGCTATCCGCTCACCCCAGCACAGGGAGCTGAACGGGCCGTCGTCAATGGTGGTGGCCCATGAGTGGAGCGTTCCTGCGTCGAGGTCCGGCTCCATCACGGGCATCGTCATCCCGATGCGCACAGGCGTCATTCTGGCACGCGGAGGTCGCGCGTATCCCGTTCTCGGAGAACGGGCCTCACCAGACGAATGCGCCACCCGTCCAGATGCTGGTGGCGACGAGCGCGAAGAGCAGTTCGATGCCGATCGTCTTGGCCGCCGCCTTGAGTGCGGCCACCGCGCCGCGCCAGGCCAATTCGAGGCTCTGGGTACGCACGAGTTCGGCGGCCACCGCACCCACGACGAAGCCGAGCAGCAGACCGATCACGGGCACGACGAAGAAACCGACGATCCCGACGAGACCGCCGACCACGACGGTCCGGTTCGGAATACCGTCCGTGCGCAACGACTTTCCGGCGACGAGGTATTTGATGACCTCGCCGACCACGAGCGCGAGGAGGGCCGCGGCGAACACCGACCAGGCCCAACCGCCCACGACGATCGCCCAGACGAGGAGCGCGGAGGCGATCAGCAGCGTTCCCGGCAGGATCGGGACGACGATCCCGACCAGACCGACGAAGATGACGGCCGCGACAAGCAGCTCACCCCAGAGCGGCACCTGTTCGACGCCCGGTCACTCGCCGGCGACGGGCGACCGGGGGGCCGGCTCGTCGGCGGGATCGCCGGTCTTCACCAGCGACGTCATGACCGGGGACTGTCCCGGGGCCGCCGGACGGGGAGGACCTGCGGGACGGGGTGCCCCGGGAGGTGCGATCGGCCGCTGACCTCCGGGTCCGGCGGAACCGCCGGCAGGTCGGGGTGCCGGACGCGGGCCGGGCGGCGGTACCGGCCGGCCGGGTGGCGGGACGGGACGACCGGGCGGCGGGCCGCCAGGCCCGGGCGGGGGTCCGGCGACCCCCGGCGGAGGACCGACGGGCCCGGGCGGCGGGCCGGCGTGTCCGGGCTGGGGGCCGGGACGGCGCGGCGGTGCGGGCGGGGCCGGCGGCGGCAGAACCGTCGCCTTGCGGACCGCAGCCCGACCCGGCACGGGCAAGACCAGCGAGGCCGCACGCACGGCGCGCTCGCGGGCGGCGGGCACGTCGTCGGCGGTCGCGGTGACCACACCCATGCGCCGGCGATGGAAGCTCTCGGGCTTGCCGAACAGGCGGATGTCGGTCTCGGGCACCGCGAGTGCCGCGGCGACGTTCTCGAATCCGATGGCGGGCTGGTCGAGCTGTCCGTAGATCACCGCAGACGCGCCGGGCGACGCAAGGGTGACGTCGACGGGCAGGCCGAGGATCGCGCGGGCGTGCATCTCGAACTCCGACAGCCGCTGGGTCGCCATCGTGACGAGACCGGTGTCGTGCGGACGCGGACTCACCTCGGAGAAGTAGACGTCGTCACCCTGGACAAACAATTCGACGCCGAAAACGCCACGGCCGGCGAGCTTTCCGTCACCGAGCGCGGTGGCGATGCGGGCCGCGATCGACGTCGCGGAGGCGTGCGCATCCGGACTCATCTCGTGCGGCTGCCAGCTCTCGACGTAGTCGCCGTTGATCTGCCGGTGACCGATGGGGGCACAGAAGTGCGACGTCAGCAACCCGGTTCGCGGGTCGATCGCGCGCACCGTGAGAAGCGTTATCTCATAGTCGAATTCGATGAACCCCTCGACGATGACGCGGTTGCCCTGAACGCGGCCGCCGGTGTTCGCGGTCTCCCACGCCGACGCGACGTCGTCGGGTCCGCGCAGGACCGACTGCCCCTTGCCGGAGGAGGACATCACCGGCTTCACGACGCACGGGAAGCCGATCTGCCGGGCGGCGACCGTCAGTTCCTCGAGGGTGTCGGCGAAGAGATACGGAGACGTCGGGAGGCCGAGTTCCTCGTCGGCGAGGCGTCGGATGCCCTCGCGGTTCATCGTGGCGACGACGGCACTCGCGGTCGGGATGACCTCGGCGAGGCCCCGCTCGGCGACATCGACGAGGGCCTCCGTCGCGATAGCCTCGATCTCCGGCACCACATAGGCGGGCCGGTGCTTGTCGATGACGGCGAGCAGCGCCTCCGGGTCGGTCATGTCGATGACCTCCGCGTGGTGCGCGACCTGCTGGCCGGGCGCGTTGGCGTAGCGATCCACGGCGACAACCTCGACGCCGAGACGCTGGAACGCGATCACGACCTCTTTGCCGAGTTCGCCCGCACCGAGCACCATCACCTTGGTCGCCGTCGGACTCAGCGGCGTGCCGATGACATCCGGCGGGCCGATCGTCGGCGCCGGCTGATCCGCGCTGGTCGCGCTCTCGCTGTTCGACGTCATTCCCAAATCCTACTTGTCGTCGGTACGGGTTCTGCCACGGTGACGCCCGGTTGGGCGGTGTCGTGGTGCGGCTCTCAACCGATGACCTCGTGCACGTAACACCACCTCCAGCTCTCGCCGGGTTCGGCGGACCGCATGACCGGGTGGGAGGTGTCGTGGAAGTGCGCGGTCGCATGCCGGCGCGGGCTGGAGTCGCAGCACCCGATGTACCCACATCGCAGGCACATCCGCAGGTGCGCCCAATGGTCCTCCCCGATCGCCCCACAGCCCTCGCAGCCGAGCTTCTCCCCCGCCGCGGGTTCCGGCACGAGCATCGATTCACCCTCGACCGCGGCCAGCTCGGGGCAGCGCGCGGTCGGGACCGACGCGCCGCCGACGTCGGGCGTCGGCCCCGAGGAGTCGTCGCCGCGGGGCGAGGATCGGCGAAAGATGTGCATGTTCACCATTATCAACGGCGCCTGTCACGATTACAGTCGCTCGGATGAGTGCATCGCTTCTGGTCATCGCGGTCGTCGCGTTGGCGGTTGCCGCACTCTGCCGTCGCCATGGGCTGTCCTCGCCGCTGATCCTGGTCACCGTCGGCCTGGCCATCGGCTGGATTCCCGGTCTGCCGACGCCCGAGCTGAACCCCGAACTCGTGCTGTTCCTCATCCTGCCGCCGCTCCTGTACTCCGCCTCCCAGGAGAGCTCCTACCAGGCGATCCGAGCACGCTGGCGAGGGATCGCGGCGCTCGCCGTGGGTCTGCCACTCGTGACGACGGTCGTCGTCGGGTTCGTGGCCCATCTGACCGTCCCCAACCTCCCACTGTCCGCGGCACTCGTGCTCGGAGCCGTGGTCGCTCCTCCGGACGCGGTGTCGGCGCAGGCGATCGGCCGTCGCCTCGGACTCCCGCGGCCGGTCATGACACTTCTCGGCGGGGAGAGTCTCCTCAACGACGCCACGGCGCTGACCGCGTTCCGGATCGCCCTCGCCGCCGCCATCGGCCTGACCGCCTCACTGCGCGAGGGCTTGCTGACCTTCGCCGTCGCGGCGGTCGGCGGACTCGTGGTCGGGCTCCTCTTCGGCATGGCGGTCTCGTGGGTGCGGATCTGGTTGACCGACCCTCCGATGGAGACCGCGATCGGGATCATGGTGCCGTTCGCCACCTATTTCGTCGCGGAACAACTGCACTGCTCGGGCGTGATCGGCGTGGTCACCGCCGGACTGTTCCTCGGTCAGCGTTCGGTCCGCCTCGGCTATGCCACCCGACTCCAGGACGAAGCGGTGCGCAAGTCCATCGACGTCATCCTCGAATCGTTCGTCTTCCTGCTCATCGGCGTCCAGATGCCGTTCATCATCGAGGGTGTCGAAGGTGAATCGTGGGTTCAGGTCGCCATCGACGCGGCCGCGGTGCTCACCGCCACGATCGTCATCCGGTTCCTCTGGGTCTACCCGGCGGCCTACTTGCCGGGTGTCATCTTCCGCGGAAGACTCGGCCCCGATCCGCGCCCGACGCCGGCCTCCGTCTTCGTCGTCTCCTGGGCGGGGATGCGCGGAGTGGTCTCGCTCGCCGCCGCCTTCGGCATCCCGCTGACGACCCAATCCGGCGAACCCTTCCCGGCACGCGCCGAGATCCTGCTCCTGACGTTCGTGGTCGTGGTCGGCACCCTCCTGATCCAGGGCACCACCCTGCCCTGGGTGATCCGGAAGCTCGGCGTCACCGGTGACGAGCGCGCGCAGGACCGTCTCGCCTACGCCGCCGCCCAGGACCGGGCCTCGCGGAGGCGGAGCGTCGACTCGAGGAGATCGCCGCCGGCCTCGCCGACGACGATCCCAGGCGGATGCAGGTGGTCTTGATGCGCAAGTGGATCACCTCTCAGCGCGATGTGGCGTGGGAGGAACTCGGCCGTGGTCCCGAGGCGATCGGCGAGAGCCCCACCGCCGCGGGCTCCCGGATTCGGACCGAGCTCCTGCACCTGCAACGCAAGGTCTTCGTCGAGGAACGCGACGCCGGGCGCATCGACGACGAGGTCCTGCGAATCGCGCTCCGCCGACTGGACTTCGCCGAGGGGCAGGGCGACCGCGACGCCTGACTCTGCTCCCTCGGAGTAGCCCGGAGCCTGCGGAGGGCGTATCGAATGGTCATCCATCCGAACGACAGCGGGGAGTTCTGCCCATGTCGCAGACGAAAACTCTGCTCTAGCTTCGGTTCTCATGACAACAACGCACATCCGCCTGGCCACGGCCGGCGCCTCTCTCGTCCTCGCCGCCGGGGCGCTCTCCGTCGGCACGTCCACCGCCGGCGCGACCCCGATCGCACCGTCGTGCGACGGCAACCAGTACACCGTCACCTCGGTCGTTACCGCGAAGTCCGCGGCGACCATCTGCCAGTGGGGTAACGGCGATCTCGAATATCGTGGCGTCGCACGCAGTTCGGGCAACACCCTGTGCATCCCGGTCTCCGGCGTGTTCGAGCAGGAGAACGGCAGCGGCCGCTACTACTACGTCGCCTACAACAACGGGTACAAGTACTCGGTCTTCGACGGGCTCGGCCTGAGCATCGTCGGCCCCGACGGCATCCTCGTCAGCTCCGAAGACGCCATCTGAGCACCTACCCGGTCTCGGTCTCCGCGGTCGCTGTCTCCATCGCCGCCTTCTTCCCGGTCGTCTTCTCCGCGGTCGCCGTGTCCTCCCTCACGGCGGCCGCGTAGACGACCGTCTCGGATGTCCGGCCACGCAACGACAACGTCTCCTGCTGCGTCCAGCGACGGGCCTCGGCGGGGTCGGCGGCCTCGACCGCGCGCCCCGACGCCAGCGGACTCGACGGGTCGCGTTTGGCGAGTTCGGAGAGCCGCGCACTCTCGTTCACCGGGTCGCCGATCACCGTGTACTCGAAACGTTCGATGGCGCCGACGTTCCCGGCCACCACGGCCCCGTAACTGACACCGACCCCCGCGGACAGTTCGGGCACCTCGACCGCGAGATCGGCGACGATGCGACGCGCGGCCGCGAGAGCCGCGCCGGACGGGTCGTCGAGCTGGATGGGTGCACCGAAGATCGCCAGGACCGCGTCGCCCTCGAACTTGTTGACGAGTCCGTCCTTGTCCTCGACCGCGCGGACGATGACGGCGAAGAACTTGTTGAGGATCTCCACCACCTCGGTCGGACGTCGTTGCGCGGCAAGGGTCGTCGAGCCGATCACGTCGACGAAGAGGGCGGCGGCCACCCGTTCGGTGCCGCCGAGCTCGGGGTCCGACGACAACGCCGCTTCCGCGACCTCGCGGCCGACGTGACGTCCGAACAGGTCGCGCATCCGTTCCCGTTCCCGCAGCCCCGACACCATCGCGTTGAAACCCACCTGCAGGTCACCTAGTTCGGTGCCGTCGTAGACGACGAGGTCGGCGTTCTCGAGGTCGCCGGAGGTCACGCGGTTCATCCCGGAACGCACAGAGCCGATCGGCCCGGTGATGCTCATCGATGAGAGCAGGGTCAGCAGAAGGCCGGTGAACAGAGCCGTGAGGCCCAGGACCGTCACCCCGATGAAGAGGTCGAGCTTCGACGTCTCGTCGCGCCCCACCCCGAACGCGACGACCAGCAGGATGCCGATGATCGGGATCGCCGAACCGACCATCCACGACACCACCGCCCGGGTCTTCACACCGGTGCGCTTGCGGCGGTGGAATCCGGCCGAGATCAGTTCGGCCACGATGGGCCGCAGGGTGAAGTCGATGAAGAGGTAGGAGATGCCCACCACGACGACGCCGCTCATGCCGACGACGAAGACCGTCTTGGGGATCAGCTGCGGATCGGCGACGCCGTACATGATCGTCAGCATCACGGCGGCGCCCGCCCAGAACAGACCCTGCACCAGCGACAGCCGCCACGGCAGGCGCATCGTGCGGCGTGCGTCGCGCTTGGTCGGGGCCTCGTCGCGGATCGCCCACCGGAGGTTCCGAACGCCCACCAGGGTGCCCCAACCGATCCCGATCACGAACGCGCCGAGGATGTACACGGGTACGGCGATGTAGTTCACCCACCACAGTTCGGCGGTGAAGACCGTCGGTTGCGGGATGCCCACGGCGGCCAGGGCGGTCGCGACGACCGCGCCGAAGATGTTCGCCACCACGATCGAGGACGTCAGCAGCGTCTGGATACGGACACGCTGCTTGACCCCGCTCTCCTCGACCGAGCCGAGCAGAATCGACCCGTAGTCGCGGCTCCCCCGCCTCGAACGCATGCCCAAGCTAATCACGACGACCGCGTCGATCGCCCGTCTCTGGCCCCGCCGATTCGGGACGAACCGGACGATCGACGGACGCGACCTGCGTCAACGCCCTAACCTGAACCGAGATCATCGTCATCCACGGCTCGCCGAAAGCAGCGCCATGACCGCATCCGATGTCCCGACCCGCCCTGCTGCGGTCGACATGTCCCGCAACCCGTTCCTCACCGGCGTCTTCGCCCCGCAGCGCGACGAGGTGGACGCCGTCGACCTACCGGTGAGCGGCGAGATCCCGGCCGACCTGCGGGGCAGCTACCTGCGCAACGGGCCCAACATGCGCTTCGACCCGATCGGTTCGTATGTCTATCCGATCGACGGGGACGCGATGGTGCATCGCATCAGCCTCGACGGCGGGCGCGCGTCGTATCGCAACCGCTTCGTCCGCACCCCGATGGTGCTCACGGAAGAGGCTGCCGGACATGCCATCTGGTCGGGCATCACCGACGGTTACACACCGTCGGCGGCGGAGGTCGGCGACGAGCTGGCGGGGACGACCCGCGAGCTGCCCGACATCAACATCGTGCGGCACGGCGGGCGGCTGCTGGCGATGGCCGAGGCCGACCGGCCCTATCAGCTCGCTCCCGAGGATCTCGCGACGCTGGCCCGCACCGACTGTGACGGTGCGATGTTCGTCGGCAGCACCGCGCACCCGAAGATCGATCCGTCGACCGGGGAGATGGTGCTGTTCAACTACGTACTCGAGGCGCCGTACCTGACCTGGGCCGTCGTCGGCCCGGACGGCCGGGCGATCCGCACACCGACCCCGGTCGACGGCGTCGACGCCCCGATCATGATCCACGACATGGCACTGACCAGCCGGTACGTCGTGCTGTTCGTGTGCCCGCTGATCTTCGATATCGAGTCGGTGATGAGCGGCGGGTCGTTGTTGTCGTGGCAACCCCGGCGCGGGACCCGCATCGCGCTGATCCCGCGGGACGGCACGGCGGTGCGCTGGATCGACGCCGACCCGTTCTGGGTCTGGCACTTCGCCAACGCCTTCGACAATCCCGACGGTTCGGTCACCGTCGACTACGTGGAATGGACCTACCCCGGCGGGTTCTCCGACCAGCCCACGCCCGCGGCGTCGTCCTTGACGCGAGCGGTGATCCGTCCCGACGCCGGGATCACCAAGACCGTCCTGAACAGCTCCGAACCGGACATGGAGTTCCCGCGCATCGACGACCGGATGCTGACGCGGGAACATCACCGCATCGCCAGCGTCGCGAAGGGCCCCAGAGACAGCGGTGATCTCGACAGCCTGTGGTTCCACGACCTCGCAGCCGGGACGGAGACGGTCTGGACCCCGGGTGCCGCGATCGGTGAACCGATCTACATCCCGGGCGCCGAACGCGACTACTGGGGTGCCATCGGCACCGACCCGACCGATATGACCTCGCGCTTCTACCTGCTCAGCGCCGACGCGCCGCAGGACGGCCCGATCGCCACCGTGGACCTACCGATCCGCGTTCCCGCCGGACTGCACGGAGCGTGGCTGCCGGCCCCTTCGTGACGCCCCTTCGCAAGCTCCGGGGCTACTCAGAGAACGGATGGGTTGCTTCCTGATCCCGACAGGACGCGAGCACCCAGCCCCGCTGCCCGACTGCCGAACCTCAACTCGACCGGCAGACGTCGATCGAAGTCTGCAGGTCGGGTTGACGTCGACCGGTGGTTGGGTGAGCGACGGTGTCTAACCGGGCCTTCGTGGCTCGTCGCTTGCGCTCCTCGCACCTCAGACAGCGGACCTGGATGCGTCGCGCTCTTTCCCATCAGGCAGCGGAGTCGGGTGCGTTGCGCTCTTTCGGATCAGGAAGCGACGGGTCAGACGATCGCGCGACGCACGATCGTCTGCTCGCGCCCCGGACCGACGCCGATGCACGAGATGTGGGCGCCGGAGAGCTCTTCGAGCCGCAGGATGTAGTTCTGCGCGTTCTGCGGCAGCTCCTCGAACGTCTTGCACTGGGAGATGTCCTCCCACCAGCCGGGCATCTCCTCGTAGATGGGCTTGGCGTGGTGGAACCCGGTCTGGGTCATCGGCATGTCCTCGATGCGCTCGCCGTCGACCTCGTAGGCCACGCAGATCGGGATCGTGTCGATGCTGGACAGCACGTCGAGCTTGGTGAGGAAGTAGTCGGTGATGCCGTTGACGCGGGTGGCGTAGCGGGCGATCACGGCGTCGAACCAACCGCAGCGACGGGCGCGGCCGGTGGTGACGCCGACCTCGCCGCCGGTCTTGGCCAGGTACGCACCCCATTCGTCGAACAGCTCGGTCGGGAACGGACCGGAGCCGACGCGCGTGGTGTAGGCCTTCAGGATGCCGAGAACCGTGGTGATCTTGTTGGGGCCGATGCCCGCGCCCACCGCGGCGCCGCCGGCGGTCGGGTTCGACGAGGTCACGTACGGGTAGGTGCCGTGGTCGACGTCGAGCAGCGTGCCCTGCGAACCCTCGAGCAGCACGGTCTCGCCGCGCTCGAGGGCCTGGTTGAGAAGCAGGCGGGTGTCGGCGATGCGATGTTTGAAGCCTTCGGCCTGACCGAGGACCTCGTCGACGACCTGCGCCGGGTCGAGGGCCTTGCGGTTGTAGATCTTGACCAGGATCTGGTTCTTCAGCTCGAGGGCAGCCTCGACCTTCTGCGTGAGGATCTTCTCGTCGAGCACATCGGCGACGCGCACACCCACGCGGGCGATCTTGTCCTGGTAGCAGGGGCCGATGCCGCGACCCGTGGTGCCGATCTTCTTGTTGCCGAGGAAGCGCTCGGTGACCTTGTCGATGGCCACGTGGTACGGCATCAGGAGGTGGGCGTCGGCCGAGATCAGCAGACCGGTGGTGTCGACGTCGCGGTCCTCGAGTCCGCCGAGTTCGGTGAGCAGCACACCCGGGTCGACGACGACGCCGTTGCCGATCACGTTCTGCACGCCGGGGGTCAGGATGCCGGACGGGATGAGGTGCAGGGCGAAGGTCTCACCGGACGGGAGTACGACGGTGTGGCCGGCGTTGTTGCCGCCCTGATACCGCACAACCCAGTTGATCTGGCCGCCGAGCAGGTCGGTGGCCTTCCCTTTGCCCTCGTCGCCCCACTGGGCGCCGATAAGCACGATCGCGGCCATGATTCAGGTACTCCTTCGTGTGGCGCGCTTGAACTGATCAGAACAAACCTCACCAACACTACTGTGTTCACGCCCCCGATACCCTATCCGCGTGTCTTTCGCCCTGATCACCCAAGCCGGTCGCGCCGACGACAAGAAGGCGATCCGCGCCGCTGTGGCCGACGCCCTGTCCGATTCCGCCGTCACGCGCCTCATCGTCGAACCTCGTGTGGCCGAACGCTTCGCACCCACCCTCGCCGAGGAGGCCGACACCTTCCTGGATCAGGTGGTCGCCGCCCTCATGACCTCCGAGCGGCTCGACGTGGAAGTGGCGTACGTCTCGGCGGAGGCGACCGCGGCGACACGCCGATACCGCCTTCCGCATGGGCCGGCCGCGCGTGAACTCGCCGAGAACGGCACCGCGAGTCCGGTTCCCCTCATCCGCGACGACGCCGCGACGGTCATCTTCGGCAGCGCGCGCCACCTCGGCGCCGAGGGCGCCAAGCTACACGGCGAGTCCTACGTCGACAGCGAACGGCTCTTCGATGGCGAAGTCCGTTCGGTGCTCATCGAACCCACGCTCGACGCCCCCGGCCTGCGCGCCCAGGTCGAGCGATTCCTGCTGCCGGGCAAGTGGTTCGCCGGCCGCGCGGTGCAGACCGGCGGCACCAACATCGTGGTCGAACGTGAGGGCGTGGTGAACGAACGCGTGCTGAAGCGGTCGACGTTCTACCGCCACGTCACCGATCTGCTACTCGTCCGCCCCTGAACGAAAACCCCGTCAGCCGACCGGGATCGGCGCCGGCGTCGGGGTGGTCTGGTTGCCGGCGGCCTCGATCTGGGCGTCCTTGCCGGTCGTCAGGTGCAGGTCTTCGCGACGGATGAGCGACGTCGCCACGACGCTGATGACCGCGGTGAGCGCGAGATAGCCGGCGGCCAGCCACGGCGACCCGGAGGCTGCACCGATCAGTGCGGTCAGGATCAGCGGGGTCAGGCCCGAGGCGTAGATGCCGGAGAACTGGTAGACCACCGACAAACCGGTGTAGCGGACCCGGGTCGGGTACAGACTCGCGAACAGCGTGCCCTGCGCGCCGTAGAAAAGGGCGTGGATCACGCCGAACACGATCACGAGCGCGACGGTGAACCAGACCAGGTTCTCGGTGCCGAACAGGGCGAACACCGGATAGACCGACAGCCCGTAGGCGGTCATGCCGGCGAGGTAGACCGGTTTGGCGCCGTACCGGTCGGTGAGCTTCCCGGAGACCGGGAGGAGCACCGCCATCACGAGCGAGGCGATGGTCACGGCCACCAGGACCGGGACCTTCTCCATGTCGAGTTCGCTGGTCGCGTAGGCGATCGCGAACACGCCCCACGTGTTGAACGCCGACCCCTCACCCCAGCGTGCGAGCAGCCCCAGCACGGTGTTGCGGGTGTTCGGCGGGAGCACGACCTCCCGGATCGGCGCCGTCGACTTCTGCGCGAGTTCGGCGACCTCGGCGAAGGCCGGCGTCTCGTCGACCTTGAGCCGCACCACGAATCCGATGACCACGAGCACGATGCTCACGAGGAAGGCGATGCGCCAGCCGTACGTCAGGAACGCGTCGTCGTCGAGCGCGACCTGGAGCAGGGCGAACACACCCGTGCCGAGGGCGAGACCGAGGGCGAGTCCGATCTGCGGGATGCTGCCGAACAGCCCCCGCTTGCGATCGGGACTGTGCTCGACCGCGAGCAGCACGGCCCCGGCCCACTCGCCGCCCAGCGCGAAGCCCTGCACGATGCGCAGCAGGAGAAGGAGGATCGGGGCGACGACCCCCACGGCCTCCGCGGTCGGCAGCACACCCATGAGCGCAGTCGCGATGCCCATCATGACCATCGTGATCGCGAGGGTTCTCTTGCGGCCGATCCGGTCGCCGATGTGCCCGAAGATCAGACCACCGATCGGCCGGACGACGAAGCCGACCGCGAAGGTCGCGAACGACAGCAGGGTCCCGACGAAGGAACTCTGGTCCGGGAAGAACAACTGGTTGAACACCAGGCTCGCGGCGGTCGCGTAGAGAAAGAAGTCGTACCACTCGACCGTGGTGCCGAGGAGACTCGCGGCCACGACCGTGCGGAGTCGCTTGCGGCGCTCGGCGTCGGTCTCGTGAGCCGTCGGGGACGCGGAAGTCTGCAGAAAAGAGGCCATGACCGGCCCCACGGTATCGGCGACGTGCCGTCCCTCGTCGACTACGAATCAGCGTGAGCGAAAACGCCGCCCACTTGCGCGCCGACGGCGTGTGCCGTTCCGCGGAGTCAGGACGCGAAGTAGTCGTCGAGGGTCACCATGCGCAGCTTTCGCTGACGGATGATGTCGACGAGCTTCGGATAGACCTTGGTGACGGGATCGTGGTTGGCGTGGCCGATCACCACGGTCTGCGGCCGGAAGTACTTGCGCGCGCACTGCACGAGGTACTTCTCGGTGATGAGGCCGGAGTCCGACAGTGAGCCGTACCAGAGCGTCGGCATGGTGTAGCCGAGGTCGGCGGCCACCGCGTCGACCGACGCGTTGTGATAGCCGAAGGGCGGCCGGTAGTACGGCGTGCCGTCGACGCCGTACTGGTTCTTCAGGAACCGTTTGGTCCGCCCGAGCTCATCTGCGATGCCCTTCGCCGAGAGTTCGGTGAGCGCCGGGTGCGTCCAGGTGTGGTTGCCGAGCTGGATCTGCCCGGATTCGACGAGCGGCCGCAGTTCCGCGCGGTGGTCGGTCCAGCCGTCGAACGATCCGGTGACGAAGAAGGTGAATCGAGCGCCGGTGTCCTGGGCGAACCTCACGTAGGCGCCGATGACCTCGGAGCTGGCACCGTCGTCGACCGTGAGGGCGATGTGCCTGCCCCTGCCCGGCAGACCGGTGATCGGTGCGGCCGGCAGCGAGTGGCGCGTGCCCACCGCCGGGGGCAGCAAACCTGCCGGTGACAGCGACGGCGCGATCGAAGTGGGTACTGACGGGGTGGTCGGTGTGGGCGGGGTCGAGGGCGTGATCTCGGCGGCCGGGACCGGCGAGGCGCACCCCGTCATAGTGCTCGCGGTCAGGGCCCCCACCGTGCCGGCCGCGAGTATCGCGAGGAAGTCGCGTCGTTCCATGCGGCGAATTTAAGGCATAACCGACATTTTCGGCTCATCGACGCGGGCTCACCACGTCATCTCGTCACGACATCGTCCCTGATCGTCGTTGTCCACCTGAACCGTGGCGTGCTCGAGCCCGTGGCGCGCCAGGACCGCCTGCGCGGCGGGCAGCACCTCGGAGTTGGGCCGGGTGCTGCCCAGGTGCACGGTGGCGACGTCCATGCCGGTGGTCAGCGTCCAGACGTGCAGGTCGTGGACATCGTCGACGGTGGGGATTCCGGCGAGATCGGAGCGCAGGGACTCGACGTCGATGTGCGCCGGCGCCTGCTGGTTGAGGATGCGCAGCGCGTCGATCGCGAGCCGGAGCGCACGCGGCACCACCCACAGGGCGATGAGGACCGCGACCACGATGTCGGCATAGCCCCAGCCGGTGGTCAGCGCGACGATGCCGGCGATCAGGACCCCGACGCTGCCGACGGCGTCGGCCAGGACCTCGAGGTAGGCGCCGCGGACGGCGATGGACTCTTTCGCGTCGGCACGGAGCAGAAGCATCACGACGAGGTTCACCGCCAGGCCCAGCAGCGCCACGATGATCAGCGTCAGCCCGGGGACCTGGGGATCGTTGCCGATTCGTTCGATGGCCTCGATCAGGACGAACGCCGCGACCCCGATGAGCAGGACCGCATTGGCGACGGCCGTGAACACCTCGGCACGATGCCAGCCGAAGCTACGGGCGTCGGTGGTGCGGCCGTGACGACCCAGCAGCAGCGCGATCAGGCCCATGATCAGTGCGACGACGTCGGTGAGCATGTGCCCCGCGTCGGCGATCAGCGCGAGCGAGTTGACCAGGATGCCGGTGACGAGCTCCACGACGAAGAATCCGCCGATGAGCGCGACCGCCAGCACCATCGGCCACAGCCGCCGCTCCCCCGCGACGCCTGTCCCGGGGGTGTGGGAATGCGAGTGTGAATGACCCATGATGGCGGTCAATATATGCAGAAGTCTGCATATGAGGCAACACCGGCGCGCGTCAGCTCCGCAGGGTCGCCAGCGCCGAGGAGCGCCGCAGCCCGGCGATCATCAGCAGGTCGACGAGGAGGGAGCGGATCTCCGCGAGCAACGCGGCCTCGGAGAGATCGCTGTTCGCGGCCAGCTCGATGCGCGCCTTGCGGACGATGGACCGGACGACGCGGGCCGCCTCCACCGGATCGGGATCGTCGCCGGGATCGGCCATCATCATCGCCCGCAGGACCTCGAAGGCGCCCCCGATGTCGTCGATGATGTCGATCAGCGCCGGTTGCACCGTCTCCCCGCGCTGGGTGATGGCGAGCGATCGCCGCGCGATGATCCGCAGGTTGCGGACCGCATTGTCGATGGGATCGGCCGTGGCGACCAGCCGGTCCAGGCGGGTTCGAGAACTCCAGTACAACGGGGAGATCCGGGTGACCTCTCTGCCCCCGGACATGTCGGCCCGCATCATGTTGATCGCCGACTGGGTACCGCGTGCGGATTCGAGCGCGGCGGCGATCGTCTCCGCATCTCCGCTACGCAAACCCGCGGCGACCGACCGCGCCGCATCACGAACCGTGACGAGTACCCCCGCGGCATCCTCGCGCGCCCGTGCCGCGGGATTCACGGGAAAGAGTGCGCCCACCAGGATTCCGACGAGCCCACCGATCAACGCGTCGATGGCCCGGTGGAATCCGGCGACGCCGCCGGGCGGCAGGAGTGTCGCGACCAGGACGGCCGACGACGCCGCCTGCATCGGGATCAGCGGGCCGTCGTCGAGCAGCACGGCGAGTGCCATCGCCAGCACGACCACCACGATGATCTGCCAGGCACCCTCTCCGACCGCACCGATGAAGAGATCGCCGACGAGGATGCCGATCGCGACACCGCCGACGAGTTCGACCGACCTGCGCCAGCGCCGCCCGAGGCCCAACCCGAGTGAGATCACCGCGGCGATCGGCGCGAAGAACGGGTCCGGGTGATCGAACACGTGCATCGCGATCCACCACGCGAGGCCCGCGGCGAGTGCGCACTGGACGATCGGAACCAGGGAGACCCGGAGTCGACGGAGGCGTCGTTTCAGCGCACCGGGCAGGGAGTCGTAGACCCTGCGCGGGAACGAGTCGCTCGCGGCTGCCGACATTCGACGAGTCGCGGGTCGGTCAGACCAGGCCGAGCTCGGTGGCCGCCCTGGGATCGCTGTCGTTGAGGAGGTCGAGGCAACGCAGGTGCTCGTCCTCTTCGCCGATCAGTTCCGCGGCCCGGGCGAGGGCACCGACGCATCGCAGGAATCCGCGGTTGGGTTCGTGGCTCCACGGAACGGGACCGAAGCCCTTCCATCCGTGACGACGCAGCTGGTCGAGCCCGCGGTGGTAGCCGGTCCGCGCGTAAGCGTAGGCGGCGATGACGGCACCGGTGTCGCCGGCCTCGCCGGCTGCGGTCGAGGCTGCGAGCGCCGCCTCGGCGAGATACGCCCAGGCGATGGAGGCGGTGGGATGGGCGGCCGCGACCTCGGCCGGGACGGCCCCGTTGAGCAGGTCCGACTCGGCGTCGTCGTCGCCGGTGAGCAGAACCGGCTGCGGGCCGAGGAGATCTCCGAAAGACGTCATGTACCCATTCAAGCATCGAGCCCGCTCCTGTGACCGCATCGACCGAACGCCGTAGTGCTGGACCTGCCGACGATTCGCTAGGGTGAATGGCGCAATCGGTCCTGTCGCCGAGCTACTCGGTGGCCGGACCGAAACCATGCGATGGGCAGAATGCGGGGTGATCAGTCGATGGCTCGATCCGACAAGCCGAGAGCTGCTGTCACCAAAGCACTTTCGACGCTGCGCCAGGCCCGGGACGAACGTCGCTCACGGCGGAGCGGCCGACCGGGCGCCGGCGCCGGGCCCGCTGCGTCCGCTCCTGGTGGCGCGGACGCGGGTCGGGAGCTCACCGGCCGATCCGACGCAGGCCCCGGCGACACACCGGGCACCGCCCCGTCGAGGCCACCCGCAACGAAATCCGGCCAGAATTCCCGATCTCGTCCGGACATCGCGGACATCACCCCGGATACTGTTCCGACCGGCGACGACGCCGAGAACCAGAGCACCAGCAGAGAGGGCCACGAGCCAGCCGTGGACGATCCCACCCAGAACGACACCGCCGAGAACAGAGCCGACGACGCGGCAGACACCGGCACCGACGCTTCTGACGCCCAGACCCCCGCGAAGAAGGCCTCGGCCAAGGCTCCGAAGCCGAAGGGCGGGCGCGGGATCGACGGTGCGACCCAGATCATCAGCCGGGACAACCTGCCGTCGCTGGAGGATCTCGAGGATCTGGACTCGATCGATCCCCTCGGCACCGACGCCGCGGACACTCCCGATGCCGACACGTCCGACGCCGAGGAAACCCCGGCCGAGCCGGAGAGCAAGCCCGCCCGCCTGGGTCCGAGCGACTCCAAGACCACCGTGATCCGCCGCGAGGATCTCCCCGACCCGAGCGAGCTCGAGGATCTCGACGACATCGACGCGACCTCTGCGGCGCCCGAGCCGGCAGAGGCAGAGGCAGAGGCCGCCACCGAGCCGGTGGCCGATGAGCCTTCGGAGCTGGACGAGGCCGCCGAACCGGCGGATGCCGAGGAGCCGGGCACGGACTCGGACGCGGTCGAGTCGGACTCGGCTGACGACGAGTCGGAAGCCGCCGAGACCGACGTCACCGACGAGTCCGGGGCGGGCGCAGCTGCCGCCGCGGTCGCGGCGGGCGCCGCGGGTGCGGCAGCCGCCGGTGCTGCCGTGGCCGGCGACGACGACGAGACCACGGGCGAGGATGTCACCGACCAGGCCGGCGCGGAAGCCGAGTCCGAGGATTCCGTCGCCGACGGCGAGGCCGAATCCGCCCCTGCGGCAGGCGAGGCCGAGGACACCGACGCCGAAGTCGCTGCCGAGACCGCCAACGCGACCGAGGAGCCCTCCGACGCCACCGCCGGGGTCGAGGCGGAGGAACCCGAAGCGGAGCACGAGCCGACCGAACCCGAGGGTGCGGAGTCCGAGGGTGCGGAGTCCGAGGGTGCGGAGTCCGAGGGTGCGGAGTCCGAGGGTGCGGAGTCCGGGGGCGCCGAAGTCGAAGAGGCCGGGGCCGGAGACGCAGGCGCCACCGCGACCGACGACGAGGCACCGGCCGCCGACGCCCCGACCGAGGCGATATCGCTGGCGAAGGGCGAGGACGACCCCGCGACGGCCACGCCGGAAAACGAGCCGGCCGACGACTCCGATGCCACCACGAAGGTGATTCCGGCAGCAGCCGCTGCAGGTGCAGCAGCCGCAGCCGGCGCGAAGGCTGCGACGCCGGATGAGCGCACCGACACCGTCCCCGAGCCCGCGGTCACCGCGCCGTCGACCGGCGAGTGGACGACCACGACACAACAGCCGCAGGTCATCCCCGGCAGCAAGCCGACCAAGACCACCAAGAAGCGCGGCAAGGGCCCACTGATCGCCGTCGCCGCGATCCTCGTGGTGATCGCGGCGGTCATCGGCGGCATCTTCGCCTACCAGAACATGACGGCGACCCCGCCGGCCGACGAGGCCGCCGAGGTGGCGCTCGACTACACGACCGCGCTGTACGAGGGTGACCTCGAGACCCTGCGTTCGGTCACGTGTGGCGAGCTCCATGCCTTCTACGAGGACTTCGACGACGCCGCCTACCAGAAGACCTACGACGCACAGAAGGCACGCAACGAGCTCGTCCAGACCCAGGCGATCAACGCCGTCCGAGTGGTCGAGGGCGGCGAGCTGGCCGTGGTGGAGGTCGTCGCGGTACACACGAGTGCCCCGGACGCCCCCGAGACGGTGACGCTGAACCTGCAGCGCGAGGGTGATGACTGGAAGGTGTGCAACCCCACGTGACCGGCGGTCAGGGGTGGGGTCCCCCGTCGACCACACCCCCGCCGCCGCAGCATGTCCCGGATGCGGTCCGGTATGACGGCCCGCCGGAACAGCGGGATCGGCCGTCGGAGGTCCCCGCCTATTTCACCCCTCGGCGCCCCACACCTCCGCCCGTGTCGAGCGGTCCGTCGCGGCGTATCCGGCCCACGCATCCCCGGAGCACCGGTGCACGCGCCGGCTCGGGGTCCGGTTCACGCACCGATCCCGCGGTCCTCGTCTCCGCGCTCGTGATGATCGCGCTGGCGGTGGCGGTGATGGTCGGTTTGCTCACCTCCTGACGCGCTGCGGCCGTTCCACCTCCCCGGCGTGAGGTCACCGCCGGACCAAACCGCACGTCGAGTCCGACCAGGGCTCGAAAACAGTTCTGCCCGCACCCTCGCGGGGGTGCGGGCAGAACTTGTGTCAGACGATCAGGCGGTCAGCGACTTGCCGTTCGACTTGAGGTCGTTGCACGCCTCGACGACGCGCTCACTCATGCTGGCCTCGGCCTTCTTCGACCAGCTGCGCGGGTCGTAGACCTTCTTGTTGCCCACGTCGCCGTCGACCTTGAGGACGCCGTCGTAGTTGCCGAACATGTGGCCGGCGACCGGACGGGTGTAGGCGTACTGGGTGTCGGTGTCGACGTTCATCTTCACCACGCCGTAGCTGAGCGCCTCGTCGATCTCGCTCTTCAGCGAGCCCGAGCCGCCGTGGAAGACGAAGTCGAAGGGCTTGGCACCATCGGCCAGACCCAGCTTCTTGGCGGCGACCTCCTGGCCGGTGTTCAGCACATCGGGACGCAGCTTGACGTTGCCCGGCTTGTAGACGCCGTGGACGTTGCCGAAGGTGGCGGCGAGCAGGTAGCGGTTGCCCGAGTCGCTGGCGCCCAGTGCCTCGATGGTCTTCTCGAAGTCCTCGGGGGTGGTGAACAGCTTGTCGTTGATCTCGTTCTCGACGCCGTCCTCTTCACCGCCGACCACGCCGATCTCGATCTCCAGGATGATGTTGGCCGCGCCCGCCTTGGCGAGGAGCTCCTTGGCGATCTCCAGGTTCTCGTCGAGCGGCACGGCACTGCCGTCCCACATGTGCGACTGGAACAGCGGGTTGCGGCCGGCGTCGACGCGCTCCTGCGAGATCTGCAGCAGCGGACGCACGTAGGTGTCCAGCTTGTCCTTGGGGCAGTGGTCGGTGTGCAGGCCGATGAGGACGTCATACTTGGCGGCGACGACGTGTGCGAACTCGGCGAGTGCCACGGCACCGGTCACCATGTCCTTGACGCCCTGGCCCGAACCGAACTCGGCACCACCGGTCGAGAACTGGATGATGCCGTCACTGCCGGCGTCGGCGAAGCCCTTGATCGCGGCGTTGATGGTCGACGACGAGGTGCAGTTGATCGCGGGGAATGCGTAACCACCCTTCTTCGCCTTGTCGAACATCTCGGCGTACTGCTCCGGGGTTGCAATGGGCATCGACGAATCCTCCAGGGTGTTGATGTGCTCTGGTGTTCGGGTTCTCTCGCCCACGGTTGATGCGCCGTGGCGAGCAGCCGGACTTCCCGCGGCCGGACTTCCCTCAGTATGGCAGGTGCCACACCGGCCGGTGCGCCCACCATTCGGGCCCGGACCTGCACCGAGAGACATCGATAGGATCTCGGTGTGGCAGCCTCACGTTCTCCGGTCCGGTCCGACGACTCCCCGCCCGCTGACAACCCGTCCCCCCGACCGTCGGCGGTCACCGTGGCCTCAGATGTGGGCCGCGGTGCCCTCATCGGCGTGGCCGAGACCATCCCGGGGGTCTCCGGCGGCACCGTTGCCCTGATCACCGGCATATACGACCGGCTCATCGCGACGGTGAAGGCGGCGACGACGTTCCCGGCACGTCGCCTGCGGGCCGTCCGATCCGACGATGCCAACCGGGTCGACTGGTGGCTAATGGTCCCGGTTCTGGCGGGAATGGCGATCGCGGTGTTCTCGATCGCCGGCGTGATGGAGGGATTCGTCACCGAGCAGCCGGTGTACTCCCGGGCTCTGTTCATCGGCATGATCGCGGTGTCGGTGGCCATCCCGTTCCAGGAGATCCCGCCCGGTACGTTCACGACCACCTCGTCGAAACTGTCCGCCGTCCTGACGTTCGTGATGATGGCCGTACTCGTGTTCGTGCTGACGTCGCTGCCGCGGTCCGAGGTGTCCGATCCCCCGCTCGTGGCGGTCTTCTTCGCGGCGTCGGTCGCGGTCTGCGCACTCGTCCTGCCGGGCGTCTCGGGTTCGTTCTTCTTGCTCGTGATCGGTCTCTACGCACCGACGCTGGCCGCCGTCGACGACCGCGACCTCATGTATCTGGGGGTTTTCGCCGCCGGCGCCGTCGTGGGCCTCGCCTCGTTCGTCCAGGCTCTCGAGTGGCTGCTGCGCACACACCACAGCCTGGCGATGGTCGGCGCCGCCGGCCTGCTGCTGGGTTCGCTACGAGCCCTGTGGCCATGGCAGGACCCGGCGGACGGTGCGCCGATGCCCATCGGCGACGACTGGCCGGGGGCGTTGGGCATGTTCGTCCTGGGTGCCGCGATCGTCGGCGCGGTGGCGCTCGTCCAACGCAGACTCGGCTCGTCGAACGGCCGGCCCGCCGGGGCTGCGGGCTGATCGCTCCCGGGCGGCGCACCGACGCCGTTCCCGCGCGATTCCACCCTCCTCGCCCGCGCAGGTACTCTGGGTTCCCGTGATCGACTCAGCACTTGCCACCACGACCACCAACCTGGCTCTTCTGCCGGGATTCCTGGATCCGGTCAACCTCCTCAACTCGTTCGGCACCTGGATGCTGGCGGGTCTGCTCTTGGTGGTGTTCATCGAGTCGGGTCTGCTGTTCCCGCTGCTCCCGGGCGATTCCCTGCTGTTCACCGCGGGCCTGATCGTCGCCGCGAAGTCGGCCGACATCGAGCCGTTCGCGCCGCTGTGGGTGCTGCTGGTGACCATCCCGATCGCCGCATTCCTCGGTGACCAGGTCGGGTACTGGATCGGCAAGAAACTCGGGTACACGCTGTTCACACCGAACGCGAAGGTCCTCAAACAGGTCTACATCGACGAGGCCCACGAGTTCTTCGAGAAGCACGGCCCGGTCACGATCATCCTGGCCCGCTTCGTCCCGATCGTCCGTACCTACGCGCCGCTCGTCGCGGGCGCCGCCCGGATGCGGTACCCCGTCTTCCTGACCTACAACATCGTCGGCGCGGTGGCCTGGGGCGCGGGCGTGACCCTGCTCGGCTACTTCCTCGGACAGATCGCGTTCATCCGCGACAACGTCGACTACATCTTCCTGCTCATCGTCTTCGTGTCGGTGCTCCCGATCATCTCGGAAATCGGCAAGCGCATCCTGCGGGCTCGCAAGCGTCCCGTCGAGGAGGAGCCGCTGGCCCCCTCTAAGGATCCGGCCCCCACTCCCCCGGCCGAGTAGTCGTCTACCAGGCCTGATCCAGATCGGCGTGCTGCCGGATCCACGCGTGCATGGCGATCCCGGCAGCCACTCCGGCGTTGATGCTGCGGGTCGACCCGAACTGCGCGATCGACACCGTCATGTCGGCCTGACGTTGCGCGTCGTCGCTCACGCCCGGACCTTCCTGACCGAACAGCAGCACGCATTCGCGCGGAAGTTCCACGGTCTCCAGCGGACGCGATCCCGGAGTGTTGTCCACCGCGACGACGGACAGACCTTCTCCGCGCGCCCAGTCGAGCAGATCGCCGACCGTGTCGTGGTGCATCAGGTGCTGGTAGCGGTCGGTGACCATCGCGCCGCGACGGTTCCAGCGGCGTCGTCCGACGATGTGGACCGCCGCGACGGCGAACGCGTTCGCGGTACGCACGACGGTGCCGATGTTGGCGTCGTGGGCGAAGTTCTCGATGGCGACGTGCAGCGGGTGCCGGCGCGTGTCGATGTCGGCGACGATCTCCTCGCGCTTCCAGTACCGGTACGCGTCGACGACGTTTCGGGTGTCGCCGGTCGCGAGCAGTTCGGGGTCGAGGTGGTCGTCGTCCGGGGTCGGCTCACCGGGGTGTTCGACCGACCAGGGGCCCACACCGACCGGCGGTCCCGTCACCCACTCGGTGGGACCGGCGACCCCGGCGTCTGGATCGGGTGCGTCAGGCAAGGCCGAGATCGCTCAGCCCGAGCAGTGAGCGGTAGGGCACGCCCAGCCCGGTGATGACCGCGTCCGCGCCGGTCGCACGGTCGACGACGGTGGCGACACCGACGACGTTGCCGCCGATCTCACGCACGGCCTCCACGGCGGTCGACGGCGAGGCGCCCGTCGTGCTGGTGTCCTCGACGACGAGCACGCTGCGGCCGACGATGTCCGGGCCCTCGATTCGACGCTGCATGCCGTGGGCTTTTGCGGCCTTGCGCACCACGAAGGCGTCGATGTCGCGACCGTCGGCATGCATGATCGACGTCGCGACCGGGTCGGCGCCGAGCGTCAGGCCACCCACGGCGACGTACTCCCAGTCGGCGGTCAGCTCGCGCATGAGCGTGCCGATCAGGCGGGAGGCCTCGTGATGCAGGGTCGCGCGGCGCAGGTCGACGTAGTAGTCGGCCTCCTTGCCGGAGGACAGCGTCACCTTGCCGTGCACGACGGCGAGTTCGCGGACCAGTTCGGCGAGTCGCGCCCGCGCCGCTGGGTCGACCGGGGGCGGCGTGCCGTCGGAAACCGGGCTTGACGAGGACATGCGACCACTCACTCTCGAACTCTCCGGCTGTCGGCCGGTGCACTGGATGACGATTACCCTACGGTGTCCGCGACACCGTTCGGATCAGCCCTGTCGGGTCAGCTGCGGTGGCGATTCGACCGCTCGCCGGTGTCCTCGGGCCGACGCGGCGAGTCCTCGGGCTTACGCGTCGCGGACCCGCGGACCGGCATCGGGGCCATGCCCCGGCCCGTCGTCGACGAGGTACCGGTCGCCGGCGGCGGCTTACGGACCGGCGGGGCACTCGGCTTGGCGGCCGGGGAAGCCTCTGTGGCGGGAGCCGCCGCGGCCTGCCGGCGACGCTTGTCGCGCATCGACTCGGTCTTCTCGTCGGCGAGCTCGGCGCGCGTGGGTCCGTGCGGATCGCGTGGGTCGGGCGAGTCCTCGGGTTCACGCACCGGCGGGAGAACGCGCAGCAGGTCGGCGAAGCGTCGAACCACTTCGAGGCCGGTGTTGAGCGTCGCGGGATCATTGGTCAGCGGAAGCGAACCGAGCGCCCAGTTGCCCTCGTTCCACAGCACCTCGACGAACGCCGGGGCCTTGTTGGCCAGGGCGACCATGCGCCGGTCGCACACGCGCCGGGCGACGTCGAGGTTGTTGGAGAACATGACCCGCGGCCCCATCGCGCCGAGGAGTTCGACGTCCTCCTCGGCGGGCGCGAGCACATCCTCGTGACGCAGGTCGACGACGACGGGCGAGGGCGAGGATCGGCGGACGGCGATCACGGTCGCGGTCTCGGCGAGATCGAAGACAACGGTCTCCACGCCGCCGTAGCGGCCGTAGGCGACGTCGCGGACCTCGACGTGATCGGGGACGTTCATCGTCGCCCGACGGAACACCTTGCGCAGCTTGGTGTCCGTCTCGCGGAACTTGAACTCGTGCTCATCCCCCCAGATCGCACGCTGGTGCCGCGCGACGCTCGACCGCTGCCGGTCGAGCCACAACAGGACGCCCGCACCCGCGAGTGCCACGGCGGCGATCAGGAAATAGACGGTGGTCATCGCGCTACAGCCTACTATCGGCCGCGCCGCGACGACGTCATCCGCCTCCGGTTAGGTAGCCGCGTTCCTTGTCGACGACGTTGACCAGCGTCTCGGCGACGACGGCACCGTCCGCGGTGTCGTCCAGACCGACGTATCGGCGCAGGTTCTCGAGGATCTGTTCCGACAGCGCCTCGCGCCAGCCGAGCGCGTCGCCGCTCATGTGCGCCGAGATCGCGACGCCGGGCAGATCCCACAGCTCGTTGTCGGCGGGCAGCGGTTCGGTCGCGAACACGTCGAGCGAGGCCGCACCGAGGCGCCCCGACCGCAGCGCGTCGATCAGCGCCGGCTCGTCGACGAGTTCGCCGCGGCCGACGTTGATCAGATGCGCGCCCGGTTTCATCGCGGCGAGCACCTCCGCGTCGATCATCCCGGCGGTCTGTGGGGTCAGCGGCGCGATGGTGACGACGTTGTCGAAGTCGCCGACATGCTCGGTTAGTTCGGCGGTGGCGACGACCCGGCCGAAGTCGGGGTCGGACTCCCGCGCGGTCCGCCCGCCGCCGACGACATGCATCCCCACGGCACGGAGTAGCCGTGCGGTGGCTCGGCCGATTCCGCCGGTCCCGATGACGAGGGCCGACGTACGCGACGTGCCGACGGTCTCCCGATGCTTCCAGACGTGATCGCGCTGCAGGGCCATCGACTCGTGTAACCGCTTGTCCCGGGCGAGGATCGAGGCGAGGACGAACTCGGCGATGGGCCGGTCGAACACGCCGTGCGCGTTGGTCACCACCACGTCGGAGGTCTTCAGTTCGTCGAACAGCAGCGAGTCGACACCTGCCGCACAGACGTGCACCCACCTCAGCGACGCGGTCGTCTCGCCCCAGTTGTCGGCGAGCGCACGAGAGAAGAAGTCCCACAACACCAACACGTCTGCACCCGACAGCGCATCCGCGAGATCGTCTGCGACGCAATGGCGTATCTCGGCGAGTTCGGCGAGCTGATCGAGGTTCGATGGCGGCGCGACACCAGGGGCACCGAGGAGCGCGAGGACCGGACGTCGGGTGCTCATGCGGCCACCGTAACCCGAGAACAACTCCTGAGCACCGCCGACTGTCACATTGTTGACAATCGTACGATCTAGCGTCACGGTGTACCCATGACTGCCGGCGTTGACTCCCCCACCCGCACCCACCAGACGGCCTCACTCAGTCCTGCGCTCAAGCAGGCGACGCCGGTCGTCGTCGATCATGCGCTGGGGTCCTGGGTCCACGGCACCGACGGCCGCGACTACCTCGACTTCACCACCGGCATCGGCGTCACCAGCACCGGCCACTGCCACCCGCACGTGGTCGAGGCCGCGCAGGCCCAGTGCGCCAAGGTGATCCACGCCCAGTACACGACCGTCATGCACCCGCCGCTGCTCGAGCTGACCGAACGACTCGGTGCGGTCCTGCCGGCCGGCCTGGACTCCGTTTTCTACGCCAACTCGGGTTCGGAGGCCGTGGAGGCCGCGATCCGCCTTGCCCGCATGGCGACCGCGAGGCCGAACATCATCGTCTTCCAGGGCGGATTCCACGGCCGCACCGTCGCGGCCGCAAGCCTCACCACCGCGGGCACCCGCTTCTCGGCCGGCTTCTCCCCGCTGATGGGCGGCGTGCACATGGCACCGTTCCCCTACGCCTTCCGCTACGGCTGGGACACCGACACTGCGGTCGACTTCGCGCTGCGGGAGCTCGACTACCTCCTGCAGTCGCGCGTCGCACCCAACGACACCGCCGCGTTCCTCATCGAGCCCGTCCTCGGCGACGGCGGCTACCTGCCGACGCCGCCCCGATTCCTCCAAGGCCTGCGCGAGCGCGCCGACCGCCACGGCATCCTGCTCATCCTCGACGAGGTGCAGGCCGGGTTCGGTCGCACCGGCAGATTCTGGGGCCACCAGCACGCCGAGGGCCTGACCCCCGACATCATCGTCACCGCAAAGGGTCTGGCGTCGGGGTTCCCGATCTCGGCGATCGCCGCGTCGACCGAGCTGATGAGCAAGGCGTGGCCGGGCTCGCAGGGCGGAACCTACGGCGGCAATGCCGTGGCCGCGGCGGCCGCGATCGCGACCCTCGAGGTCATCGAGGCCGAGGGACTCGTGGAGAACGCCCGCGTGCGCGGAGAGCAGCTGCTCGCCGGCCTGCGGGAAGTGTGCGCACCGTTCCCGGGCATCGGCGACGTCCGGGGCCTCGGCCTGATGGCCGGCATCGAATTCGTCACCACCGATGCCGCCGGCAACAGGGTGCCCGACGCCCCTGCCGCCGTCGCGGTGCAGCAGGCCACCACGGCTCAGGGCTTGTTGACGCTGACCTGCGGGCCGTCGGCCAACGTCGTCCGTCTCATCCCCGCACTGGTCGTGACGGCGGACGAGATCGACCTCGGTGTCGCGCGGTTCGGCGCGGCGCTGCACGCCGCACTGGGTTAGGCCGGTGGACATCGCAGACGAACTCGCCGATCTCGGCGTCGATGCCGACGCCTCGCCCCGACGTCTGGCCGAATACTCCTACGACGCTTCGAATTACCGCGTCCCGCCGCGGGCCGTGACCTTCCCGCGGTCTGCGCGCGAGGTCGCCACGATCGTCGCGAGGTGTCACACGCTGGACGTCCCGGTGATCGTGCGCGGCGGCGGTACCTCGATGGCGGGTAACGCCGTCGGCGACGGCGTGGTCATCGACCTGTCCCGTCACCTGGATCAGGTGGTGTCGGTCGATGCCGAGACCTGCACGGCCGTGGCCGGTTCGGGCATCGTGCTGACCACTCTGGCGGCGCGGGCACGGTCGGCGACGGACGGCCGGCTGACCTTCGCCCCCGACCCGTCGTCGGCGTCACGGGCGACCTTGGGCGGGGCGATCGGCAACGACGCCTGCGGAAACCACTCCGTCCGGTACGGACGCACCAGCGATCACGTGATCGAACTCCACCTCGTCACCGCCGACGGGATGGTGCTCACCGCGACACGCGACGGGCTGTACGCCACCGATCCCCACGACCGGAAGGCCGTGGCACGGGCCGCCGAGATCACCGCCGAGCTGCGAGAACTCGCGTCGAGCAACCTCGCGATCCTGCGCACCGAACTGGAGACCATCCCCCGCCAGGTCTCGGGGTATCACCTCGCACGTTTGTTACCGGAGAACGGATTCGACGTCGCCCGTGCACTCGTCGGAAGCGAGGGGACCTGCGCGATCGTGGTGTCGGCCAAGGTACGCCTCGTCCCGGTCGCCACCTCGCAACTCCTGCTCTGCGTCGGCTACCACTCCCCCGCCGACGCCGCCCGCGATGTCCCCGCGATCCTCCCGTTCGCACCGTCGGCCATCGAGGGCATCGACCGCAAGATCGTCGCCACGATGGCAGCGCGCCGCGGCCGGGACACGGTCGCCGGCCTCCCCGAGGGTTCGGCATGGCTGTTCATCGACATCGACTCCGAAAGCGCCCAGACGCAGGGCGAATCCGACGTTCCGGCGACCGCCAAGCGACTCCTCGACCACCTGCGTGGCCAGGGCCGGATGATCGATGCCACCGTCGTCGACGACCCGGCACGGCGCAAGGCGTTGTGGCGCGTCCGCGAGGACGGCGCCGGCCTGTCATCGCGCCTGGCCGACCCCGACGACGAAAGCGTCGGTGGCGACTACGAATCCTGGCCCGGCTGGGAGGATGCGGCGGTCGACCCCGAGCGTCTGGCCGACTACCTCGACGACTTCGCCGAACTCCTCGACCGGCACCGTCTCACCGGTGTCATGTACGGCCACTTCGGTGCCGGCTGCATGCATGTGCGCATCACGTTCGACCTGCGCACCCCCGACGGACGCGCCGTGATGGAACACTTCTGCACCGATGCCGCGGAACTCGTTGTGCGTCACGGAGGTTCGCTGTCGGGTGAGCACGGCGACGGTCGGGCCCGCTCGGCCTTGCTGCCGACCATGTACTCACCGGCGATGATGGCCGCCTTCGCACGCTTCAAGTCGATCTGGGACCCGACGGGCAACCTCAACCCCGGCAGCATCGTCGACCCGCCGTCCATCACCGCCGACCTCGCCCTCGCCGACGTCCCCCGGCGGACCTGGCCGACCACCTTCGACCTCGCCCACGGCCACGACTCCCGAGATACGCCCCCGAAATCCACCCTCAGCAGCGGCGCCGATGACAATACGTCGGCGGCGGCTCCCTCGGGGGCGGATGTCAGGGGCGGTTCTCGCGAGCTCCCGCTCCTTGATCCCTTCGTCCACGCGGTCCAGGGCTGCATCGGTGTCGGCCGGTGCCGCGCCGACACCGGCGGCGTCATGTGCCCGAGCTACCGGGCGACCCGCGACGAGAAGGATTCGACGCGGGGTCGGGCCCGCGTCCTCCAGGACATGGTGCGCACGGCCCCATCGGTCGACGAGGGCTGGCGTTCACCCGAGGTCGCCGACGCTCTCGAATTGTGCTTGTCCTGCAAGGCATGTTCGACGGACTGCCCGACCGGGGTCGACATGGCCACCTACAAGTCGGAGTTCCTCGACCACCACTACCGCCGCCGTCTGCGCCCGCTGTCGCACTACTCCCTGGGCTGGATGCCGGCCTGGCTGTCCGCGGCCGGAACGGCTGCGCCGCTGATCAATCGCGTGCTGTCGTCGAAGATCAGCGGTCTGGCCGCACGCGCCGGCGGCCTCGACCCTCGTCGGACGATGCCGGCGTTCGCGACCCGGCGCGCCCGCAAGGCGCAGCTCACCGATCTCGCCCCGGTGTCCCCGACCTCGCAGGTCATCCTGTTCGTCGACTCGTTCACCCGCGCCTTCCGCCCGCGGGTGGCCGCCGCCGCCGCGGAGGTACTGGGCGCGACGGGCGAGCCGGTAGGTTGTTCGGCGGGCAACTGCTGCGCCCTCACCTGGATCTCCACCGGGCAGTTGGGCAAGGCGCGCAAGACTCTTCGACGCACCGCCGCGAATCTCGACGACGGCACCGACCGGCCCATCGTGGTGCCCGAGCCGAGTTGCGCTGCGGCACTGGCCAAGGATCTGCCCGAACTGGTACCCACCGACAGCGCGCGTCGCGTCGCCGCCCGGGTACGCAGCTTCGCCGCCCACCTCCCGACCCTCCTCGACGCAGGATGGCAACCGCCGCCCCTTCCGGACGAGGTGACCCTCCAGACCCACTGCCACGAGTACGCGGTCTTCGGCGCACGCACCGGCACCGCCGCTCTCGAAGCGCTCGGCGTCACCGTGCACTCCGCCGACGGATGCTGCGGTGTCGCGGGCAACTTCGGCTTCGAGAAGGGCCACTACGAGGTCAGCATGGCCGTCGCCGAGAACGGACTCGCACCCGCGCTGCGCGACGACCCGCATCGCCCCGTAGTCACCGACGGATTCAGTTGCGCGATGGCGGTCGAACACCTCGCCGCTGTCGACGACGGACTGACCGACGCACGCGAGATCCGCGGGGTCCACCTCGCCGAGCTTCTCACCTCCACGACCCGACCCCGACCGCCCGCCGACCAACCGAGGAGAGCCCGATCATGACGGCCATCGCCACCACCCAGGTCCCCGAAGCCATCTCGTCGATCCACACCGATCTGTTCATCGGCGGTGAATGGGTTCCGGCCGCCGCCGGCGACCGGTTCGACGTGCTCAATCCCGCGACCGGCGAGGTGCTCGCCGAGGTGGCCGACGCCGACGCGACCGACGCCCGACGCGCACTCGAGACCGCTGCCGCGCATCAGGCGGAATGGGCGGCCACGTCGCCGCGGAACCGGAGCGAAATCCTTTACCGCGCCTACGAACTCATCATGAACCGGGTCGACGAGATCGCCTCGGTGATGACGGCTGAGATGGGCAAGCCGCTCGCCGAGGCCAAGGGTGAGGTTGCCTACGGCGCCGAGTTCTTCCGGTGGTTCGCCGAGGAGGCCGTGCGCATCGGCGGCGACCACACCACCACCGGAGACGGCGGGACCCGCATCGTGGTGAGCAGGCAGCCCGTCGGTCCCTGCATCCTGATCACGCCGTGGAACTTCCCGCTGGCCATGGGAACCCGCAAGATCGGGCCGGCCGTCGCGGCCGGCTGCACGATGGTTCTCAAGCCCGCCGAACTCACCCCGCTGACCACCCTTCTCCTCGCCGACATCCTCGTCGAGGCAGGTCTGCCCGCCGGCGTGCTGAACGTCGTGACCACCACCGATCCGTCGACGGTGGTCACCGAGTGGATGGACAGCGGGCTCGCCCGCAAGGTCAGCTTCACCGGCTCGACCGAGGTCGGCAAGACCCTGCTGCGGCAGGCCGCCGGAACCGTCATGCGCACCTCCATGGAGCTCGGCGGCAATGCCCCGTTCATCGTGTGCGCCGACGCCGACATCTCCCGCGCGGTGGACGGACTCATGCTGGCCAAGATGCGCAACACCGGTCAGGCGTGCACCGCGGCGAACCGGATCTTCGTGCACCGCAGCGTGATCGACGAGTTCACCGAACAGTTCACGGCGAAGATGGCCGCACTGAAGGTCGGCGACGGCGCCGCCGACGGAACACAGGTCGGACCCCTCGTCGAACCCAAGGCCGTCGCGAAGGTTGCCTCGCTCGTCGACGACGCGGTGTCGAAGGGCGCCTCCGTGGCCTGCGGCGGGGAGGCGCCCGAGGGTCCCGGCTTCTTCTACCCGCCGACGGTGCTGACCGGTGTCGGGCTCGAGGCCGACCTGGTGCGCAACGAGATCTTCGGTCCGGTCGCGGCGATCATCCCGTTCGGCGACGCCGACAATCCCCTCGACCCGGCTGCCGACGACGAGGTGATCTCCCTCGCCAACGACACCCCGTGGGGTCTGGTCGCCTACTTCTTCAGCCAGGACGTCGACCGCTGCGCTCGCCTGTCGACAGCGCTGGAAGCCGGTATGGTCGGGGTCAACACGGGCATCGTGTCGAATCCGGCCGCGCCGTTCGGCGGTGTCAAGGAGTCCGGCCTCGGCCGTGAGGGTGGCCGCGTGGGCATCGAGGAGTTCCTCGACATGAAGTACACGGCGACGCCGATCCGCCGCTGAGTACGCGAACAGAACATCCCCCGACGTGTGACCAAGGAGTAGCAAGCCCATGTACCTCGGTGCTCAGCTGTTCACCGACAGCGAGTACGAACAGCGCCTGACGAAGGTCCGTGAACTCATGGACCGTCAGGGGTTGTCGGCGATCATCGTCACCGACCCGGCCAACATCTTCTATCTGATCGGGTACAACGCGTGGTCGTTCTACACCCCGCAGATGCTGTTCGTCCCGATCGAGGGCGAGATGGTCTTCTACGCCCGGGAGATGGACGCCCGTGGTGCGCACCGCACCACATGGTTGCCCGACGACCAGATCGTCGGCTACCCGGAGAGCTACGTACACCGACCCCACGTGCATCCCTTCGACTGGGTTGCGTGGTCACTCCGTCAGCGGCACGCGATCGCGCCGGCCTCCCGTGGCGGATCGGTCGGCCTGGAGATGGACTCGCACTTCTTCTCCCCCAAGGCCTATCGCGCATTGCACAATGCGATCCCGGAGTGGAAGCTGGTCGACAACTTCGAGCTCGTGAACTGGGTGCGGTCGGTCAAGTCCGAGGCCGAGGTCCAGCTGATGCGTCAGGCCGGGATGGTGTGTTCGGAGGCCATGCGCGCGGCGATCGACACGATCGACGTCGGTGTGCGGCAGTGTGATGCGGCGGCGGCGATCTCACAGGCACAGATCACCGGGACACCCGACTACGGCGGCGACTACCCGGCGATCGTGCCGATGATGCCCACCGGCGCGGCGGCCGACACCCCTCATCTCACCTGGCATCAGGGAACTTTCGTCGACGACGAGGCGGTGGTCATCGAGCTGACCGGCGCCCACAACCGCTACCACTGCCCGCTCGCACGGACGGTGTCGTTGGGTACTCCGCACAAGGAGCTCGACTATGTCGCGAAGGCGACCGCCGAGGGCCTGAACAACGTCCTCGAGGCGATCAAACCGGGGGTGGCGACGCGCGAACTCGCCTCCACCTGGAATTGGACCCTGGCCAAGTACGGCCTCGAAAAACCCTCGCGCCTGGGGTATTCGATCGGTATCGGGTACCCGCCGGACTGGGGCGAGCGCACCATAAGCATCCGCTCCGAGGACGAGTCCATCCTCGAGACCAACATGACCTTCCACATCGTCTGCGGAATGTGGATGGAGAACTACGGTTTCGAGCTCTCCGAATCGGTACGGGTGAGCCCGACCGGCGTCGAGTGCTTCACGTCGTTCCCGCGCGAATTGATCCAGAAATGACCATCGACAACCCAACCGCTGCCTGAGGTGCGAGGAGCGCACGACAACCCAACCGCCGCCCGAGGTGCGAAAAGCCCACGACAACCCAACCGCCGCCCGAGGTGCGAAAAGCCCACGACAACCCAACCGCCGCCCGAGGTGCGAAAAGCCCACGACAACCCAACCGCCGCCCGAGGTGCGAAAAGCCCACGACAACCCAACCGCTGCCTGAGGTGCGAGGAGCGCAAGCGACGAGCCACGAAGGCCTGGAGAGACGAGGTGCACGACATGACCACAACGACCGAGACTGTGAACGACGTACGGCATTCCGGCCCCACGCTGCCTCTGGCCGGCCGGTCGAAGGACCTGGTCGGATCGATGATCGACTCGTCGACGTCCCTGCTGGCCGCCCAGTCCCATGACATCGTGCGCTTCGCGATGGGTTCACCGGCCGACGAGGCCGTTCCCGCCGACGAGTTCCGTCAGATCGCCGGCGAGATCCTCGACCACACGTCGTTCACCTACGGCGCCACCGAAGGCGAACCGCGGCTGCTGCAACTGCTCGTCGACTACCTCGCCACCACACCCGACCCGTCGACCCACGACCGTCTGGTGATCACCACCGGCGGCATGCAGGGCCTCGACCTCGCCTGCAAGCTGTTCGTCGACCCCGGCGACCTGGTCATCGTCGAGTCCCCGACGTACACCAACGGGAGCGCGACCGCGCTGTCCTACGGCGCACAATTGCTCGAGGTGCCCGTCGACGACGACGGTATGCAGGTCGACCAGCTCGCCGATCTGGTGGCGCACACCCACAAGACCCCGAAGGCGATCTACACGATCCCCACGTTCCAGAACCCGTCCGGCGTCACGATGTCGGAGGAACGCCGCCGCGAGCTGTTGCGTCTGGCCCACACCTGGGGTTCGGTCATCATCGACGACGATCCGTACGGACTGCTCCGCTTCGCGGGCACCGACATCCCGACCTTCCAGACGCTGAGCCCCGGCGATCCGCTGATCTTCTCGGTGCGGACCTTCTCCAAGATCCTGGCTCCCGGCTGGCGCGTCGGCTGGGTCGACGCCGATCCGTCGTTGCGGCAGCTTCTCATCAACGGTAAGCAGGCCATGGACACCTGCACCAACGTGCCCAACCAGCACATCGTGGCCGAGTACATCGCGCGCGGTGGCCTCGAGGACCACCTCGCCGGCATCCGGTCGCTGTACCGCGAGCGCAAGGATGCGATGCTCGCCTCCATCGCCCGTCATCTCGGCGACCGCGTCGTCACCACCAACCCGGAGGGCGGCTTCTTCCTGTGGGTGACGCTGCGGGAGGAGTTCGCCGAGATCGACACCCGGGAGCTGTTCGAGATCGCCCTGGCCGATGGCGTCGCCTTCATCCCGGGCCCGGCACTGTCGCCGGGCGGCCGATTCCGCAATTCGATGCGCCTATGCTTCGCGTCGAGCACGCCGGACCGGATCGACGAAGGTATTCGACGCCTCACGTCCAGTCTTGAGAAGATGGCACGGTGAGCGGTGAACACGTAACTGAGCTGAGTCCGGCCGAGCAGTCGCTCGTCGATCTGATCGACGAGGCCGCGATCACCGCGCTCACGACCGCGCTGGTGGAGGCCCCGAGCGAGAATCCGGGCGGCACCGAGGGCGCCGCCGTCGAGATCCTGGAGAAGGCGTGCCGCGCACTCGGCTTCGACGTCGACACCCATGAGGTGGCCCCCGGGCGTCCGAACCTGATCGCCACCCTCCCCGGCGGCGACGGCCCGGGCCTGATGTTCCTGGGCCACTCCGACGTGGTGCCCGCGGGCCCGAACTGGACCGCCGACCCGTACACCGTGCGGACCCGCGACGGCCGTCTCTACGGGCGCGGCACCACCGACATGAAGGGCGGGATCGCGGCCGTCGTCGCGGCGATGAGCGTGTTGTCTCGTGCACGCGACGTCGGCGTCGAACTCTCCGGCCCGGTGCGCCTGGTGTGCACGGTCGACGAGGAGGAGCACGGCATCGGCGTGCGCGCCTTCGTCGGCCGTCCCGCCGATCACGACTTCCTCGGCTGCATCGTCGCCGAACCCACCGACATGCAGATCGTCCGCGGTTGCCGCGGTGCGTCGTACATCGAGATCGACGTGACCGGTCGCGCCGCGCATTCCGGCCGTCCCGCCGACGGACGCAGTGCCATCAATGCCGCCGCGGCGATCGTCGAGATCATCCGCGCCGACCACGAACACCTTCACGAGACGCTCGACGACCTGCTCGGCTGCGGCACCTGGAACGTCGGCACCATTCAAGGCGGACAAGGCATCTCGGTCGTCGCGCCGACGTGTTCCCTCGGCATCGACCGTCGCCTGATGCCTTTCGAGGATCCGCACGCCATCGCCGAGGATCTCCGGGAGACCATCCGCGACAACAAGATCGACACCGACGGCATCACCGTCGACGTGCGAGTCACCATGGAGATGCCCGGTTTCGCGACCGCCGCGGACCACCCGCTCGTCACCGCTGCGGTCGGCGCGGTCACCGACGCCGGCACCGCGACCTCGGTGGGTGGCTGGAGCGCCGCGTGCGACGGCGGTTTCGTCAGCCGCGACCTCGGTATCCCGTCGATCGTCCTGGGCCCGGGCAACATCAACACCGACGCACATCAGCCCGACGAGTCGGTCGCCATCGCAGATCTCGTCACTGCGGCAAAGGCGTACACGCTCGCCGGGCTGAGGTTGCTGGGCTAGGCCCTCGACTCCGCCGGCTTCTGCTGCAGCTCCTGGAAGTCGTTCTCCCTGCTGGGGATCTCGGTGCCGCGGAGCGAGCAGCCCGCGGTCTCCTTCAGGAACAGCAGCGCGACCATGCCGATGGCGCAGGCGCCCATCATGTACACGGCCGGGAAGAGGTTCCAGTCGGTGCCCTCCACGACGGCATCGTTCACCAGAGGCGCCGTACCGCCGAAGGCAGCGGTCGCGACGTTGTAGGAGATCGCGAAGCCCGCGTATCGGACCTGGGTCGGGAACATCGCCGGGAAGGTCGCCGAGATGGTGGCGAGCTGTGGGATGTAGAGCGCGCCGAGGATCACGAATGCCAAGATCGCCCAGACGAATCCCTGGCCCATCAGCCAGTACAGCGGTAGCGCGAGGACGAACAGGCCGACCAGCGATCCCCACCACATCGGTTTACGCCCGGTCGAATCCGACCACCAGCCGAAGAACGGGATGAGCAACATCATCACGAGCTGCCCGATCAGGTTGACGACGCTCGCCGAGGTCTCGGACAGGTTGATGGTGTTCTGCAGGTAGGTCGGCTGATACGCCAACAGCGTGTAGTTGGCGACGTTGAGTGCGATGACCATGCCGAACATCGTCAGGATCGGTCGCCGGTAGTTGACGAGCAGATCCTTGAACCGGGTCCACGCCGAACCCTTGATCTCGTCCTCCTGCTCCAGCTCCTGGAAGACCGGGGTGTCGTCCATCTGCGAGCGGAGGTACAGCCCGATCAGGCCCATGGGCAGCGCGAGCAGGAACGGGATGCGCCAACCCCACTGATCCATCTGCGAATCGGAGAGTCCCAGCTGCAGGAGCAGGACGAAAGCGGTACCGCCGCAAAATCCGGCGAGGGTACCGAACTCGAGGAATGAACCGTACTTACCGCGCTTGTTGTCCGGCGCGTACTCGGCCATGAACGTTGCCGCGCCGCCGTATTCACCGCCGGTCGAGAAACCCTGGACGACGCGGAGCAGGATCAGCAGGATGGGCGCCCACACACCGATCGACGCGTGGGTGGGCAGCAGGCCGATGAGCGCGGTGGCGCCCGAGATCAGCAGAATCGTCATGGCCAGGACGGATTTGCGGCCGATGCGGTCGCCGATGGGTCCCCAGATCATTCCGCCGAGCGGGCGGAGCACGAAGGAGACCGCGAAACCGAGCATGGTGCCGATGGTTCCGAAATCACCCGGGAAGAAGGCCTGGGTCAGGTAGACCGAGGCCGCGGCGTAGACGCCGTAGTCGTACCATTCGGTGGCGTTTCCGATCGCCGAGGCACCGATGGCCTTGCGGAGGAGTTTCCGTCCCTCGGGTGACTCCGGGTCCGGTGCGAGCTGCTCATAAGTATCCGCTGGTGTCGTGTCGCTCATCTGCGCTTCCTGAATGTCATCGAGGCCGTGACTCGTCCCTCGCTAGGTCATCTCCGGCGTTGGTGGGCCTTTGTGCACGGACGGCAGCCTGCTCGACCATCCGTGGACATTCGAACCGCGAGCGATCAGCTCCCGGACCTGGGGACATCACCGGCGTCGTCGCCGTCACCGATCAATCGGCGCAGCCCGTCGGCCATGTGCTCGATCATCAGCGCATCTGCCTTGGCAGAATCCCCCGCAGCTATGGCGTCCACCAACGCCTGGTGTTCGTCGATCCGTTCCTTTCCCGATGAATATGTTCCTCGCATGGCTCGCAAGCACATTCGTGTTTCCACGAGAATCGTCTCGTGGAGACGCGAAAGGCGCCGGCTTTCCGCGAGTTCCACCAGCGTCTGGTGAAATCCCATGTCCGCCTCGGCCATCCCGGCACCGTTCGGCTCGTCGCCGAACGCGCGCATGGCCTCCACCGCCTCGTCCAGCGCGGCCACCGCCTCCGATTCGCTGTGCGCGATGACCTGTTGCACGGCAGCACGTTCCACCGCCGTGCGCGCGACGTACATGTCGCGGATGTCGTCTCTCTCCATCGAGACGACGAACAGGCCCCGGTTGCGATGGCTGACCAGCAGACCCTCCGCGGTGAGACGTTGCATCGCCTCACGCAACGGACCGCGGCTGACGCCCAGGTCGGCGGCGAGACCGGACTCCGTCAACTGCGACCCGGGCGGGAAGTCGCCGTTCGCGATGGCATTGTGCAACTTACGCGCGATGATCGCCGGTGTCGACTCCTGCACCAGAGGCGTGAGCACCCGACGGCGCGTCGAACCGCCTCGTTTTGCCTGGTGAGGAGTGGTAGCTCGACCTCCCGGGCGGTCCGCGCCCGAGTCGTCCTCATCCACTGTGATCGCCACCGTCATTCCTTCTTTCTTACCGCTCCAAGCGCGCATAGGTGAGCGTTTCACCCCGCGCGCCGCCCATCCAGACGTCGTTGCAAGCCGCCGCAAAGTCTTCCAGGCCCTCCGTGATGGTGGCGAACACGTTCCCCGGTACCCAGCCGACATCGCCGTTGACCAGCAGGTTGTTTCTTCCGTAGAAGACTGCGAGGTCGATGAGCAGCCGGTGTTCGGCCGGTGCGGATGTGGGATCGTACCCATATGCGGGGTTGTCCAAAACACCGTCGAAGGTGAAGTAGCACAGGTCGCCGGGAATCGGCGTGATGGTAGTGTTCTCGGGACCCGGCTCCACCGGCGCGAATGCCGGTAGCAGCGTGTAGATCTCGTTGCGCGCGAACTTGCCGTGGAACACCTGGCCACCCAGCGGCAGCGCATCCCAGACCGCTGCCGCCGTCCGGGGCGCCTCGGCATCGAGCATCCGCGCCACCGCCGTCACGCCTCGCTCCTCGAGTGTCACGGTGATGAATCGTTCGGCACGGCCGGTCACGGACGGTCTCCCAACATCGTGAAGCCGGCAGCCGCCTCGTACGCCGCCGCGACCCGCAGCACGGTCGTATCCCGGTGTCGCGCAGCGACGAACTGAGCGCCGGTCGGCAGACCGTCGACGAATCCGCTGGGTACCGTGATCGCGGGCTGCCCGGTGAGATTGAACGGATAGCTGTACGGCGTCCAGGACGTCCAGTCCGGCGATGCCGATCCTTCGGGAACGGTGCGTCCCGCCTCGAAGGCCACGGTGGGCATCGAGGGGGTGACGAGCAGGTCGAACTCCTCGTGGAAGAGACCCATCGTGGTTCCCATCTCCATGCGCAGCGCGTTCGCGCTGACGACGTCGTCCGCGGTGAAGTCTCGGTGTCGTTCGAGCGCCTCGAGGAGCAGCGGGTCGACCTTCTCCTGCGCGCCCGGGCCGAACCCTCGCACCACCACGTCGGCTCCGGCGAACCAGATGATGTGATACGCCCACGCCGGGTCTTCCCAGCCGAGGTCCACCTTCTCCACCGTCGCCCCGAGCTGTTCGAGCACCGATACCACGCGGTCCGTATTGGACTGTATGCCAGGATCATTCGAGCCGAAGCCGAGGTCGGAACTGTACCCGATACGCAGATCGGAGAGGTCCCGGACGTCGGCGATGGCGGCGGCGCTCTCGGTGGGCGTCGCCAGCGCCGACCAGTCCCGCGGATCGTGCCCACTGAGGACGTCGAGGAGCAGCGCGCAGTCGCCGACCGTCCTGGTCATCGGCCCGACGTGCGCGACCGGCGCGAACGGACTCGGCGGATACATCGGGACCCGGCCGAGAGTGGCCTTGAATCCGACCACCCCGCAGTAGGCGGCCGGTATCCGGATCGATCCCCCGCCGTCGGTTCCCACCGACAGCGGACCGAGTCCGGCCGCCAGGGCCGCGGCAGAACCACCACTCGATCCTCCGGACGTCCGCAGTGCATTCCACGGGTTGCGGGTGATGCCGGTACGCGGGCTGTCGGTGACGCCCTTCCACCCGAATTCCGGTGTGGTGACCTTGCCCAGCATCACCGCGCCGGCCTCGCGGAGTCGCGCGACCGCGGGGGCGTCGGTGTCCCACGCCATCTGATCCGACTCGATCATCAGCGACCCGCGCAGGGTGGGCCAGCCGCGGGTGAGCAGCAGGTCCTTGATGCTGACCGGCACCCCGTCGAGCGGCCCCAGCGGAGTGCCCGCCCTGAAACGTTCGCCGGCCTCCCGGGCGGCGGCGAGGGTCGCGTCCCGATCCACGAGGCAGAATGCGTTGACGGAAGGGTCGACCTGGTCGACGGCGTCGAGCAGTTCGACGGCCACCGCCTCCGGCGTCAGCTCACCGGTCCGGTAGGCGTCGGCCAGTTCGATGGCGCTGAGCCACCGTGCCGTTTCCGACATGCGCCCTCTAGTCTGTCGCAGTTGGTAGATTGTTGACAATCTACCTTGGAGGTGTGCGGGTGACAACCACCGTCGCGATGCTCTATCCCGGTCACGCTGCCGAAGACGACTACGAGCTCATCGCGTCCGTGCTCGTGGCCGCAGGCACCGACGTCCGCCTGCCGGTGACCATCACCGAGATCGAGTCCGATGACCACACCGTCGACGCCATGGCCGCGGTCGGCGAACAGCACCGCCTCGCCGAGGGGCTGCGACGAGCCCAGGCCGACGAGCCGGCGTCGGTGATGTGGGCCTGCACCTCCGGGAGTTTCGTCTACGGCCTCGACGGCGCCCGACGCCAGGTCGCCGACATCGCCGCCCTCGCCGAGCGACCCGCGTCGTCGACCTCGTTGGCCTTCGTCGAGGCGTGTCACCACCTCGGACTGTCCCGGGTCGCGATCGCCGCAACCTACCCCGATCCCCTGGCCTCACGGTTCATCGGCTTCCTCGGCGACGGCGGCATCGAGGTGGTCTCGCTGCGCGCCAACGACATCGAGACCGCCTCCGAAGCCGGAATCCTCGACGGAGACGGCCTTTTCGACATGATCGCGGCCGCGGACCACCCCGACGCAGGGGCGCTCCTCATCCCCGACACCGCCCTGCACACCGCGAGGTGGATCACCGGACTCGAGGAGAAGTTCGCGAAGCCGGTCCTGACCGCCAATCAGGTCACCGCGTGGCAGGGGTTGCGTCTCGCCGGGATCACCTCGGTCATACCGGAATTGGGAGTCCTCTTCACTCGCTGACGGTCAGTCGATGACCGCCTTGGCCACCGTGATGCAGGTGGTGATCCACTCGCGATCACTCACGGTAAGGGCACGCGAGGCGTTCTCCGCATCCTCGGTCGCCCAGTGCGCGTTGAGGATCATTCGCACGATCACCCAGTCGCGCGCCCGGTCCGGGTCGAGTCCGGCGGCGTCGACGATGCTGTGGAGACGGGAGCGGATCACGTACCGCGGGTCACCCTTTCGGCGGTCGAGGAGATTCCAGAGCATCGGCGCGGGCTCGTAGTGCGGGTCGCCCGACATCGGGCTCGGGTCGATCGCGAGCCAACGTCGGCCGGCGGACGGCGCCAACAGAACGTTCTCGTGGTGCAGGTCGCCGTGAACGACGACACCCACCGTCGACTCATCGGAGAGAAAGTTCCGTCCGAGTGAAAGCGCCTGTTCGACAAAACGCCTCGGTACCGGAGCGTCGCGGGACATACGGGCCAGCCCCGCCAGCCAGTGCTCCAGATGCGTGGTCAGAGGCGTCATCCGTCCGGGCGCCGGTATGTGCAGGACGCCATACAGTTCCGCGACCACGCGGCAGGCCTCGTCGTCCTCGACCGTCGTGAGGTCCGTCCGCTCCAGTCGTTCGAGGAGCAGCGCGCGCAGCCGCGGGTCGGCACGCAGCATCCGCACCGCACCGCGTCCGGCCCAGTGCTGCAGTCCGAGTGCTTCCTGGGCGCCCTCGTCGTCGCCGTCGAAGGCGACCTTCAAGACCGCACGCTGCCCGTTCCGGTCGATCACCGGGATCACCAGCGACTCGAAGCCGTGCCACAGTTTCTCCCCGTCGCGGCGGAGCTCCCAGGCGTCGAGAAGCCCCGACGCGGTTGCGGGCAGCCGGCGAAGCCAGTCCTGCCAGGCGGGCCCCAGCGTGGACTGCTCCGCCAGACCCGCAGGGATGTCGGCTGGGCCGATCATGCACGCACGAATCGGTAGCCCATCCCCGCCTCCGTGATCAGGTGGCGCGGGTGTGCCGGATCTTCCTCGAGTTTCCGTCGGAGACTCGCGAGGTAGACGCGAAGATAGTTGCTCTGCCCGAGATAGCCGGGACCCCAGACCGAGTTCAGGATGTCGCTCTGGGACACCAGCTTCCCTTCGTGGCGGACCAGCATCTCCAGGATTCCCCACTCCGTCGGAGTCAGATGGACCGGCTCCTGCTCGCGGGTCACCTGTTTCGCCGCGAGGTCGACGACGAACGCGCCGGCGTCCACCACCGGCGACTCCGTCGTCACCCCCGACGCGGCGCCCCGCCGCAGGGCTGCCCGCAACCGGGCCAGGAACTCCTCCATCCCAAAGGGTTTGGTGACGTAGTCGTCGGCACCGGAGTCCAGCGCCACCACCTTGTCCGCCGCGTCGGTCCGCGCCGAGAGCACGATGACCGGGACGGACGTCCATCCGCGCAGACCCTCGAGGACCGTCAACCCGTCGATGTCGGGAAGTCCGAGGTCCAGGACGACGACGTGCGGGTTGAACCGCGCAACAGCCGACAGGGCTGCCGCGCCGGTTGCCGCCGTGGACACCGCGAAACCGCGCGCGTTCAGATTGATCCGCAGCGCGCGCAGCAACTGGGGCTCGTCGTCGACCACGAGGACGCGGCTCTTGTCGGCGTTCATCGGCTCCCCTCCTCCGATCGCGGATGGTCAGCCACTGTGGGCAGGTCCACGACCAGGGTGGCTCCGCCACCGGGAGTGTCCTCGGCGGACAGTTCTCCTCCCATCGCCGAGATGAACCCGTGCGCCACGGACAACCCGAGTCCCACCCCGGACGATGCCCCCGCGGTATCACCGCCCTGATGGAAGGCCGCGAACACCTGCTCACGGTCGGTCGTGGGCAATCCGGGCCCGTGGTCGACGACGCGAATCACGCAGCGCGGCGGGTCATCACCGGTTCCGCTGACGGTGATCTCGACCTCGGATCCGCCGTGCCGGTGGGCGTTGTCGACGAGATTCGCGAGCGCGCGTTCCAGTAGACCGGGGTCGGTGTACGCCCACGCCTGGCCGAGCTCGATGGTCAGAACGAGGTCCGGGTTGAGCCGCTGCACCTCGGCGGCGGCGCGGTGCACGACCTCGGGCAGGAACGTGTGCTGCATCTGGGGTCGCACGGCCCCTGCGGCGAGCCGAGAGGAGTCGAGCAGGTTGCCGACGAGACCCGCCAGATGGTCGACCGACTCGTCGACCGTTGCCAGCAGTTCCGCGGTGTCGTCGGGGCTGAAGGTGACGTCGTCGCTACGAAGACTGGACACCGCGGCCTTCGCCGCCGCGAGCGGTGTGCGGAGATCGTGGCCGACCGCGGACAGCAACGCGCGCCGGAGTTCATCGGTTCGGGCCAGCGCCTCGGCAGAGGCCGCCTCGACCTCCAGGGCGTGCCGCTCGACGGCACCTGCTGCCTGCCCGGCCACGGCGGCCAGCACCCGCCGGTCCCGCGCGCCGAGTCTCGGCCCGCGGAGCAGCAATTCGAACTGCCCACCCGGTACCGAACACGTCGTGTCCGCGTCATCCGGACCGTTCAGCGGGCAGTCGCCGACCCAGGCCTCCACCGTCCGAGTGGTCTTCGACGTGCGTCGGACCAGTGCGACGGCCGTCTGGTCGTAGGTCTCGCGTAACCGTTCGAGCAGGCCCGGGACATCGGCGCCGCCGAGTACGACGCTGGAGAACATCGCCAGCAGTTCCGCCTCGCGGGTGGCCTCCTGCGCCTGAGCACGCCGTACTGTCGCCGAATCGACCAGGGCGGCCACGGCGATCGCGATGAGCAGCATCACCAGGATGGTGATCAGGTTGTCCGGTTGATCGATGGTGAAGGTGAACCGGGGATCGGTGAAGAAGTAGTTCAGCAGAAGGCCGGAGACCACCGCCGACAACGCCGCGGGCGCGATGCCTCCGAGCATCGACACCGCGAGCACCGACACGAAGAACAGCGCCGACTGACTGGTGAACCCGAGCCAGGGATCGAGCAACCGCAGCACACCGGTCGCCACCAGCGGTACGACCACCGCGAGGACCCAGCTCAGCGGTCGATGGAACCTGGTGTCACGGATGTCGAGCCGGTGTCGGCGGGGCGTCTCCTCGTGCGTGACCATGTGCACGTCGATGCGCCCGCTACCGCTCACGACCGTCGCCCCGACACCTTCGTCGAAGATCCGTTGCGAACGCGGTCGGCGGGACGTACCCAGAACCAGTTGGGTGGCATTGACCCCGCGCGCGAACTCGAGCAGCGTGGCCGGGATGTCGTCACCGACCACCGTGTGGATCCGTGCGCCGAAACCGGCGGCGAGCTCTCGGAGTGCGGTGAGATCGACGCCGCGATCACTGAGCCCGTCCCCGCGGACCACGTGTACGGCCAGCAGTTCCGCGCTCGATCGCGACGCGATACGACTGGCCCGACGCAACAGGGTGGGCGACTCCGGCCCGCCGGTGATCGCCACCACGACTCGTTCGCGTGCTTCCCAGGTGTCGGTGATCGAGTGTGCCGCACGATAATCGGCGAGTTTGTCGTCGACCTGGTCGGCCAGCCACAACAGGGCCAACTCGCGCAGCGCGGTGAGGTTGCCCTGCCGGAAGTAGTTGCCCAGAGCCCCGTCGACCCGACTGTTCGGGTAGACCTTGCCCGCGGACAGTCGCTGCCGTAGCGCCTGCGGGTCGATGTCGACGAGTTCGATCTGATCGGCGCCGCGAACGACGTCGTCGGGCACCGTCTCCCTCTGCACGACACCGGTGATCTGGGCGACGACGTCGTTCAGGCTGGCGAGGTGCTGGATGTTCACGGTCGAGCAGACGTCGATACCGGCGTCACGGAGTTCCTCGATGTCCTGCCACCGCTTGGCATTTCGCGATCCCGGAGTGTTGGTGTGGGCGAGTTCGTCGACCAGCACCACCTGAGGATGGCGCGCCAGGACGGCGTCGAGGTCCATCTCGTCGAATGTCGCCCCCCGATACGGGCGGGCGATCCTGGGGATCACCTCCAGACCCTCGACGAGGGCCGCGGTCGCGGGCCGCCCATGCGATTCGACGACCGCGACCACCACGTCTGCACCCTCGTCCCTGAGGTTCCGGGCCTGCGCCAGCATCTCGTAGGTCTTCCCGACGCCGGGTGCGCATCCGAGGAACACCTGCAACGTGCCGCGACCTTCCGAGCGTCGGCGCGACGCCGCCTGAGGCCTCGTGACCCGCGTCGTCGCCGGTCCCGCCGCTGAGGTCATCCGCCGATTCTATCGCCGGTCAACGGGTGTGACACGTGGCCGGCCCGTGACCGAGCGCCAGGTTCACCTCGAGGACGTCGACCCGCGGCTCACCGAGGAACCCCCACTGTCTGCCCTGGGTGTGGGCGGCGATCAGCGACCGTATCTCCTCCGGCGGGCGACGGTTCTCGCGTGCCAGTCGCGGCACCTGAAGTGCGGCATATGCCGGACTGATGTGGGGGTCGAGCCCCGACCCCGATCCGGTGACGGCATCGGCCGGAACCGCCTGCGGTGACACTCCTTCCCGCTCGGCGATCAGCGCACGCCGGGCCTCGACGTTGTCGAGGAGGATGACGCTGTTCGGCCCCTGATTGCTCGCCGACGATGCGGACGGATCGCCGGTGGCCATCGGCGCGCCCTCGGCACCGAGGACACGCGCGTGGAGGTACGGGTCCGGTCCGCCGGCCTCGACCTGCGGATCGACTCCGATGAGCGAGGAGCCCACCGCACACCCGGAGGCGTCGACCAGACGTGAGCCCTCCGCACTCGACGAGTCCACCCGCGAGATCGCCCACACCGCGGCGGGATAGGCGAACCCGAGGATGAGTGTCAGTCCGAGGAGCATCCCCAGTGCGGCGCCGCACTGCCGGAGGAGACCGGTCGCGATCGTGGTCATCGTGCTCACCCCATTCCCGGAACGAAACGGACGACGAGATCGATCAGCCAGATGCCGACGAAGGGTGCGACCACCCCGCCGAGCCCGTACACGATCAGGTTGCGGCCCAACAGCTTCGATGCCGACGACGGGCGGTAACGCACTCCCCGCAACGAGAGCGGGATGAGCGCGACGATGATCAGCGCATTGAAGATCACCGCGGAGACCATGGCCGACTCCGCCGAATGCAGACCCATGACGTTGAGGGCCTCGAGCTGCGGATGGACCGCGGCGAACATCGCCGGGAGGATCGCGAAGTACTTCGCGAGGTCGTTGGCGAGCGAGAAGGTGGTGAGAGCCCCGCGGGTGATGAGCAGCTGCTTGCCGATCGCGACCACCTCGATGAGCTTGGTCGGGTCGGAGTCGAGGTCGACCATGTTGCCGGCCTCCTTGGCCGCCGAGGTCCCCGTGTTCATCGCCAGCCCGACGTCGGCCTGCGCGAGCGCGGGTGCGTCGTTGGTTCCATCCCCGGTCATCGCGACGAGGCGCCCGGCCTGCTGCTCGGAACGGATGAGTGCGAGCTTCTCCTCGGGGGTGGCCTCGGCGACGAAGTCGTCGACCCCGGCCTCGGCCGCGATGGCACGGGCGGTGAGCGGGTTGTCGCCGGTGACCATGACCGTGCGGATACCCATCGAGCGCAACTGGGCGAATCGCGCGGTCATCCCCGGCTTCACGACGTCGGACAACGCGATCACTCCGAGCACGCGGGCGGGCCGGCCCGCCTCGTGCACGCCGACCAGGAGCGGTGTACCGCCGTCGGTGGAAATGCGCTCCACGTCCGCGAGGACCGCCGGTTCCACGGTTCCCGCCGACTCGGCGACCCACCGTCCGAGTGCGTCGGCAGCTCCCTTGCGGTACACGACCACCGCGTCGGCGTCGTGCAGGTCGGCCCCGTGCAGGTCGACGCCGCTCATGCGGGTCTGGGCGGTGAAGGCGACCACCTCGCGGCGCGTCGAGCCGACGGTCGGGGCCTCCGCGACCGGTTCCACCCCGTACGAGGTCCGGCAGAGTTCGACGATGCTCCGTCCCTCGGGAGTGTCGTCGGCGAGACTGCACTCCGAGGCCACCCGCGCCAGTTCGTCGACGGACACGCCCGGCGCCGGGTGCAGGGCGGTGGCCCGGCGGTTGCCGTAGGTGATTGTCCCGGTCTTGTCCATCAGCAAGGTGTCGATGTCGCCGGCGGCCTCCACCGCCCGGCCAGACATCGCGAGTACGTTGCGCTGGACGAGCCGATCCATCCCCGCGATTCCGATCGAGCTGAGCAGGGCGCCGATGGTGGTCGGGATGAGGCACACCAGCAGTGCGATCAACTCGACGGGATCCGGCGACCGGCCGGCGTACTCCTGCATGGGCCCGATCGCCACCACCGCCAGCAGGAAGATGATCGTCAGGCTCGTCAACAGGATGTCGAGCGCGATCTCGTTGGGCGTCTTCTTGCGGTCCGCGCCTTCGACCAGCGCGATCATGCGGTCGACGAAGGTCTCACCCGGTGCCGTCGTGATCTTGACGACGATCCGGTCGGAGAGGACGACGGTGCCGCCGGTGACCGCGGACCGGTCTCCCCCGGATTCCCGCACGACGGGAGCCGATTCGCCGGTGATCGCCGACTCGTCGACGGTCGCGATGCCGTCGACCACATCTCCGTCGCCGGCGATGACCTCGCCCGCCTCCACGACGATGAGGTCGCCGACGTGCAGCGCACCACCGAGGACCTCGTCGAAGCCACCGTCAGCTCGTAGTCGACGGGCCACGGTGTCACGCTTGATCTTTCGCAGACTCTCGGCCTGCGCCCGCCCTCTCCCCTCGGCGACCGCCTCGGCGAGAGCGGCGAACACGACGGTGAACCACAACCAGGCCGCCACGGTCCAGGCGAACCAGGACGGACGAAGGACCGCCAGGGCGGTGGTGACGACAGCGCCGAGGAACACCACGAACATCACCGGGTTGCGGGCCTGATCGCGAGGGTTCAGCTTTCGCAGGGCCATCGGCATCGACGTCACGAGCGAGCGGACGTCGAAAGCGCCGCGGGACAACAGTTCCGGCTCGTCGCCCGCGGCAGGTTCGGCGCGGGAGGCGTCCGGGGCGGTGTCGATCAGGGGTGTGGTCACAGCAGCGCCTCCGCGATGGGTCCCAGCGCCATGGCCGGGAAGAAGGTGAGTCCGGCGACCAGCACGATGGTCGCCATGAGCAGCGTTCCGTAGAGAAGACCGTGGGTGGGCAGGGCGGAGAGAACCTCCGGTCGTGCCACCGGACGGGCCGACGCGGCCTCCAGGACGGCGCGCCCGTGACCGGGTCCCACCGGTCCGGTCGGGCGGGCACCGATAATGCCGGTGCTCTCGGCTGCGCCCTCGTCGGCCGTGCCGCGCGGACGCTGCCGGGCGAGAAGGCCCGCGAGTGCGAGCACGAGCACGATCGGCACGAACCGACCCAGCAGCATCGCCATGCCCAGAGAGGACTGGAACCAGTCACCGGTCACCGCGAGCCCACCGAAGGCACTGCCGTTGTTGTTGGCCGCCGACGCGTAGGCGTAGAGCACCTCACCGAAACCGTGGATCGCACCGGGTGTTCCCGGCTCGCCTCCGTTCCCCTGCGCCTCCGTGGTCGACGCCAGGATCACCGAGATCGCCGTGCCGGCCAGCACGAGTGCCGGCATGACGAGGACATAGAGCGCCGCCATGGTCATCTCCGGCTGTCCGATCCGCTTGCCGAGGAACGTCGGCGACCTGCCGACCAGTAGCCCGCCGACGAAGACGGTGATCACCGCCATCATCAGGATTCCGTACAGTCCCGAACCGACCCCACCGGGCGCGACCTCGCCGAGAAGCATGTTCCACAGGACCGCACCCCCGCCGGCCGCGGAGAAGCTGTCGTGCGCGGCATTGACTGCACCGGTAGAGGTCCCGGTCGTCGACACCGCGAACAGCGCCGAACCCGGAATCCCGAAGCGCACCTCTTTGCCTTCCATCATGGCGCCCGCCGCCCGAGCTGCCGACCCGGACGCATGACTCTCGAAGATCCATACGACGGTAAGCATGATCGCCCAGATCCCCGCCATCACGGCGAGAAGAGTCAGTCCCTGGCGCCGGTCTCGGACGAGGGTCCCGTAGGTCCGGGTGAGGCAGACCGGGATCACCAGCAGCGCGAAGATCTCGACCAGATTCGAGAACGGTGTGGGATTGGAGAACGGGTGCGCCGAGTTCGCCGACAACGTCCCGCCGCCGTTGGTGCCGAGTTCCTTGATCGCCTCCTGCGAAGCGAACGGACCGACCACACTGTGCACCTCCGCACCGTCGAGCGTCGTCCACGTGAATCCGCTGTGCCAGGACTGCACGACCCCCTGACTCAGCAGCAGCGTCGCCACGATGATGCTCAGCGGCAACAGGATCCGGACCACGCCGCGTACGAGATCGACCCAGAAGTTCCCGATCTCGCCGGTAGCCCGACGGTTGACGATCCCGCGGACGAGCGCGATCGCGACGGCCATCCCGACCGCCGCGGAGACGAAGTTCTGCACCGCCAGTCCTGCCATCTGGGTCAGGTTGGTCATCACGAGCTCGGGTGAGTACGACTGCCAGTTGGTGTTGGTGACGAAGGAGATCGCGGTGTTGAACGCCGTTGCCGGCGAGACGCCGGCCTTGCCGTCGGAGAACGGGAGGATTCCCTGGAGCCTCTGGACCGCGTAGAGGACCGCGAAGCAGACCGCCGAGAACCCCAGTACGGCAAGGGCATACCCCAACCAGGACTGTTGCCTACGCGGATCGACACGGGCCAGTCGATAGAGGATGCGCTCGACGCCGAGGTCTCGTTGCCCGGTGTACACACGCGCCATGTGGTCGCCCAGCGGCACGTAGACGGCGACCAGGATCACGATGAGCGCTCCGAGCTGCAGGAGGCCGGCAGCAACTGTGCCCATCGTTTCTCAGAACCTCTCCGGGAACACGAGAGCCAGGAGAAGGTACACCATCGCCGCCGCCGCGAGCACGAGGAGTACGACGTTGGTCACCCCGGCCGCGGTCACGACTTGATCCGCAGATCGAGGCCGCGAACGGCAAGTACGCACAGACCGAACCCTGCGATGGCAAGCAGCAGGAACAGCACATCCGCCACGATGACTCACTCTCTGATCGCACCGATGGCCCACCGTGCGGTGGGCACACCGAAGGATCACGCGCCCCGCGGGGCACCGGAGAGTTCTTAACGCCGTTCTTACGGGCCGCCGGCAGTTCTTGACGACCCCTTGTCACCGGTCGTACTGACCGGGGGTCCCACTATGTCGCCGTGATCGCGATCCCGATGGTGCCGCTTTCTCCACGACGCACCTTGCTGGCGAAGATCAGTACCCGCGCGAGCAGCCCGTACTTCTCGCCGAGCTTCTTGCGAACGTGTGCGGTGCCCTCGGCGTCGAGCACAACCGCGGTGCCGGCGACCGGCTCGCCGGACAGCTTCTTGCCCCGCGCATCCGTGGCCTGGACCAGGACCTTCGGATTCCGCCTGATCCGCTTGACCTTCCATGCTTCGGTTTCGGTCCACACGAGCAATCGGGCTCCGTCGAGTACCGCCCACACCGGTGTCGCGACCGGAGTGCCGTCCTTGCGATAGGTCGTCAGGTTCACGTACTTGGCGGTACCCGCCTCGCCGAACGTCGCGGCGTCAGAGGTCATGCGGCAATGCTACGGGCGAACAGCGATTGCGCATGGGTTGTCGGCCAGCCCACCGGGGTGATCTCGCCGCCGAACACGCCGGCGTCGCACAGCGTCGCCCACGCGGTCACCTGGTTGGCGGAGAGAACCGGCTTGCCGAGCTCCGCCTCCAGGTCGGCCAGGATGTCGTAGGTCCACAGGTTGGTACAGGAGACGAAGACGGCGTCGGCATCGGGATGATTCGCGGCGCGGATGAGATCCGCGGTCACGCGGTACGGGATGGTCCAGATCTCGCGATCGCGACCGAGACCGGCCTGGGCCACGACGCTCCTGCCGGACTCCGCGAGGAAGTCGCAGAGGAGTCCGGTGAGCGCGGCTGTGTACGGCGTGGCGACGGCGAGCGTCCCCACGTTCAGCATGTCCAGCGCCCGGATCAATGCTTCTGACGTCGTGACCGCGCGCTCCGCGCCCGCGGCGAGCATGCAGTTGGAGATCTCCACCGCGCCCGCCATCCCGTAGACGAAGCTGCCCGATGCACACGCGTAACCGAACGTTCGCGGCCCGACCGACGAGACTGCCCTGACCGCTGCCGAGATCTCCGCGTGATTGTTCAGATCGCGGCACAGTTCGACGTCGACGGGAGCATCGATGTAACCGGTCCGCGTGAAGTACAGCGAGACCGAGTCCGGCATCCAGCGCCACAACTCCCGGTCGAGAGCCATGTCGAACGGGCACACCATCCCGATGCCGATCTGGGCGTTCATGCTCCGGATGATGGCACATTGTGTGATTGTCTACAATCGCTGCCGAAGTGCCGCGGCCACCTCGTCCCGAATGACGCATTCGTAGGCGTGGTCGTTGACGATCCCGGTCGCCTGCATGAGGGCGAACATCGTGGTCGGCCCCACGAAACGCCATCCGCGCTTCTTGAGGTCTTTCGACATCGCGACCGACTCGGGTGACGTCGTCATCGAGTTCGGCACGTGATCATCGGCGGGCGCATATCCCCAGAAGTACGACTCGAGCGAGCCGAACTCGTCGATGAGCTCGACGGCCCGCTGCGCGTTGTTGACCGCCGCTTCGATCTTTCCGCGATGCCGGATGATGCCCGCGTCGTCCAGCAGGCGCGTGACGTCGGCGTCGGTGTAGCGCGCGACCTTCTCCACGTCGAAGCCGGCGAAGGCCGCGCGGAAGTTCTCCCGTTTCATCAGGATCGTGCGCCAGCTGAGGCCCGACTGGAAGCCTTCGAGGCACACCCGCTCGAACAACGACGTATCGTCGGTGGTCGGGAATCCCCATTCGGTGTCGTGATAGGCGGTTTCCGGCTCGCGGCCCGCCCAGAAGCAGCGCAGCCGACCGTCTGGCCCCTCTATCGTGTCTGCGGACATACGTCTCCCTTCGTGGCGAGGAGGCTACGGCACGGCTACGACAGATGGCCGCCGTTATCGTTCCGTTACCAAAGATTGCGAAAGCATCCCGTTGTGTCTCTCGATGGTCACTTCTCGCCGCCGCCCGCATAGCGTTGGTCACATCGCACCGAGAGCACTCCGGCACCGACGCCGAATCCCGCTTCGGAAGCGAGACAACACATCTGCGCCAAGGAGTTTCGTGATGCATGAATCCGACCTGAACAACCTCCTTGCCCGCGTGGCGACCGGGGACATGGACGCTTTCGCCCAGTTCTACGACGCAACCTGTGACCGGGTGTACGGCATGACACTCCGCGTGTTGCGCGATCCCGGTTACAGCGAGGAAGCGACGCAGGAGACCTTCCTGGCCGTCTGGCGCAACGCCGAGACCTACGATCCCCGCTCCGGTTCGGCACTCTCCTGGATTCTGACCCTGGCTCACCGCCGGGCCGTCGACCGCGTTCGGTCGGAGTCCGCCGCGACCCGACGCACCGTCGCCTACGGCATCGCCGACACGAGCCGGGAGATCGACGAGGTCAGCGAGTCGGTGGAGCGACGAGAGATCGCTCGCCTGATCCACACCGGCCTCGAGAGCCTCACCCCCATCCAGCGCCAGGCCATCGAACTGGCCTACTTCCACGGACTCACCTACCGCGAGGTCGCCGAGCACCTCGGGGTCGCGCTTCCCACGGTCAAGTCACGTATTCGCGACGGTCTCATCCGGCTGCGTCAGACCGTGCCGGGCTTGGCTGCCACCGGCTAGGTGTACTGACCCGACAGGTTGGGTACGCGGTCGGCGGGTGAGTTGCCTCGGAGTGCGGTGTGGCCGCGTTCGTGATTGTAGATGCGAAGGAACTCGGGGAAGGCCGCGACGCGTTCGGTTTCACTGAGGTAGGGACGGGCGTAGGCCCATTCCTCCTGCAGGGTCCGGTTGAATCGTTCGACCTTGCCGTTGGTTTGCGGCCGGTACGGTCTGGTCCACTTGTGCTTAATCCCGTTTTCGTGCAACAAGTCCCGAAATATGCGGGACCGGTAACAAGAGCCGTTGTCGGTCATCACTCGCGCGGTGGTGACACCGATCGAGGCGAAGTGCGCCAACGCCCGAGTCATGAACGCGGTCGCGGTTTCCTTCTTCTCATCAGCGAGGATCTCGGAGTAGGCGTAGCGGGAGTGGTCGTCGACGGCGTGATGCAGATACGCGTACCCCAGGTTGGGGCGGCCAGCAACTTTGCGGGTTCGTCCAGGCTCGCGGTGGGCACTGGAGTTGCGGGTGCCCTGGGCGCGGCCGTGTACGCGATGTCCACCGCCGTCGGGGATTCTGCCGAGCTTTTTGATGTCGACGTGGATCAAGTCTCCGGGCGCTTGGTGTTCGTACCGGCGAATCTCGCGTCTGCGGGCACGTACCGGCGCCCCGGTTGCCGGGTCGATCCACGACAGTCGTAGGCAGCCGTAGCGGGTGAGGATGCGGTGCACCGTGGAGACGTTCAACCCCAGGTGGTATCCGATCCGGGCTGGCCCCCAGCGGCGGGAGACGCGTAACCCGACGACCCGGCGTTCCCGGCGCCGGCTGGTGCGATGCGGACACGATCGGGGCCGGCTGGACCGATCACCCATTCCGGCCGGCCCGTGGTCGCGGTAGCGATCCGCCCATCGCTTGGCCGTGGTGACTGACACGTTGAACCGGTCAGCTGCGCGGCGCAGTGGCCACCGGTCGTCCACAACACACCGAGCCAGACGCAACCGGCCAGTCGGGGACAGCGGTGAATTACGGTGGGACATGAAGACCTCCGGGTTGAGGAGCGGTTCTTAGACAGCTCCACACCTCACTCGGAGGTCTTCCCTATGTCACGTCGACTCGCCGAACTCTGTACCTAACGTTCCGGGTCAGTACAGCTAGGGTTCCGCCGCCTCGCTCGCCCCCCCTTGTAAAGCACCCCTGAGAAACGCCCCTGAAACACCCCCTCCACGGGACCGCCGGCGACACAGTCGGGCTGTTGCGTAATTGGATGGGTCCGGTCCGGCCTGTCGTGGGTGGTTGGCGGCGGGTTCCGGCGATGATGTGTTGGTGGCCAAGGGTTATCGTCCGGTGCAGCGTGATCAACAGTTTCTGATGCCGCCGAGTATGCGGGAATGGCTGGCGGCTGATGATCCGGTGTGGCTGGTCATCGATACGGTCGCCTCGTTGGATACCTCGGCGGTGCAGGCGGTGCGCAAGACCGGCGGCGCCGGATCGCGCCGCCTATCACCCAGACATGTTGTTGACCCTGTTGATCTGGGGTTGGGCACAAGGTCAACGGTCCTCACGGCAGCTGGAACGGTTATGCCACCGCGACGTCGCCTACCGCATTATTTGCGCTGGTGACGTCCCTGATCACGTGACGATCTCCCGGTTCCGCGCCGACTGCGCACCCGCGATCGAGAACTTGTTCGTTCAAGTGTTGATGCTGTGCTCGCGGGTCGGGATGGGCCAGTTGGGAGTCGTTGCCCTTGACGGCGTCAAGATCGCCTCCAACGCGTCACTGAGCGCCAATCGGACCGAGCAAGGATTGCGCGCAGCGTTGGCCGCCGAGGCTGCTCGTGCCGCGGCCGAACACGAAGCGGCCGATGTCGCCGAGGATGATGCCCATGGTGATGACCGCGGCGATCAGCTTCCCCGGGAGCTCCACGATCCAGGGTCGCGTCACGCCCGGATCACTGAAGCGTTGGCTGACCTGGCTGTCCACAATGAGCAACTCAACGACGCCGAGTCGGCGGCCGCCCAGCGCAAGAACGACCGTGAACAGGCTGGTGAGAAGGCCCAGAAGGCCCGCGAGGAGACGGTACAGCGGGCGCGGGAACGACGGGCCTCTGGCGGGCCCGCCACGGGTAAGGGATCGTTGCCGGTCGAGATCGAGGTCGAGGTGTTGACCGAGTCGTTGGCGCGAGCGATCGCCGTTCACCAGGACAAGATCGACCGCTATCGGCCCGGGCAGCGGGGCCGTAAACCCGGACCGGTCGAGACGAACTACTACGTGCTGCGCGCCCAACGAGCACTCCAGCGGGCACTGGACCGTCAACAGCAGCGCCACGCCAAATCCGCGCCTGACTCAACTCCCACCCCGCCTGCCACCACGACTGCGGCAACGACGTCACGGGCGCCACGGCGCAACATCACCGACCCGCAATCGCGGATGATGCCGTTGCGTGGCGGTGGTTGGCTCCAAGGGTTCAACTGTCAGGCTGTGACCAGCGACGACGGGCTGATCATCGCCACCGGTGTGGGCAACAGTCCCGCCGATGCCCCCACCTTCACCACGATGCTCGACAAAGCCGTCACTGCCGCAACACTCATCGACACCCATCGACCCCACCCGCCGGCGACGACCGGCATCGGGGTGGTCTTGGCCGATGCCGGATATCTATCCGAACACAACCTCACCACCCCCGGACCCGACCGGCTCATCGCGACCGGCAAAAGCCGAGCAGTTTCAGAAGCCGCGCAACACACTCCGACCCACGGGTCACCGCCACCAGACGCCTCGCCGATCGAAGCGATGGCCCACCGGTTGGCCACACCAGAAGGGCATGCGCTTTACCGTCAACGCGCCCACATCGCTGAAACTCCGTTCGGCCACGCCAAACACAACCTCGGATTCCGCCGCTTCACCAGCCGCGGACTCGATAGAGCAGCAGCGGAATTCAGCTTCCACGCCCTCGTCCACAACCTGTTCAAAGCCATCGGAAACCCCGCCCTCACCTGACACACCGCCCGGCCAGCCACTGGCCAACCCGACCCGAACCCGACCCCCACACCAATTACGCAACAGCCCGCAGTGTCGTCCGCGAACCTCTGGAGGGTTGTCTTCAGGGGCGTTTCTCGTCGAGGAGCCGGTCACCGGGACCGGTCACACCTGTCCGTACGGGTGCCATCCGTTGTGGTTCCACTTCCCGCCGCGACGCTCGCGCACCTCGCGCAGACTCGTACCGACGTACCGCGCCTCCAGCTCGGCATCCGGCGAGCCGGTGTAGACCCACCGTTTCGGGTCGAGGTTGCCGTCGGCATCCCGATACGCCTCCCAGTAATCGACGCGGTGCACCGCGCGGACGATGTCGTCGGCGAACACCAGGACCGGGAGATCGGGCACCGTGCGATGTGGTCCGGCCCGCCATCCACTGCGCGCCCACTCATAGATCTGCTCGGCACCGGCGTCTGGTCGGGCGGAATCGTCGACCTTCACCAGCACGCACGGCTCGGGCAGCGGAGGTGCGAGCGGCGCCGCGTGCTGCAGCACCATCTCGTCCAGTTGGATCGCGCCGCTCGACGCACTGTTCGTCAGCGGGAGTCGTGCCAGGCCGGCGAACTCGACCGTGAACTGCTGGACGTACGCCGCCAACATCTCAGCGGAATCGACGACGTCGTCGCCGTGGCGGAGAATCCAGTGCTCCACGCCGAATCCGTCGGCATCGATGTCCCGGATGCGCTCCTCGGTCGCAGTCCAGACCGCCGGCGACTCGGCGTCCCCCACCACCTCCCCGGCATCCGGCGTGACACCGGCCAGCGCCGCGCGGGCGTGCTGGTGGACCCGGTTGCCGCGACCCGCACCCACGTAGAACACGGATGCGTCACGCGGATCGACCAATGCGTAGATGTAGACGCCGAGTACGGACTGGACTTCGAGGGGCACGGGGTTCGGGGCGCCCGGCGCCGCGACCCCGACCGGCCGCAGGAGATCGAGGACCGCGTCGACTACAGACGGCCGCACCCCGAGACCGCCTCCGCGCAGACCGCCGATGATCACCTCGCCGGCACGCTCACGGTCGACGAACCGTCGGCCCGCGTTGGTGTCGATCGCATTCACGACGTCGACGACCTCGGCCCTCCGCGACCGCGCATCCCGTGACGCGGAACGCTCGTCCTCGGGGTCGAGCATCTCCGCGAATGCCGCCGACTCGAGGAATTCGACGAGCGCGGTGGCCGGCAACTCGACGGCGTCCATCCTGCTCATGTCCGCGATGATGCCAGGACGCGCGGGGTTGCGAGCGGTCGACTCGCCCCCACCGACGCGTCGGCACTACCAGACCGGTCCGCGCCACCCACCGCAGACGACGAAGGGGCCCACCCCGAAGGATGGGCCCCTGGTCGTGTCACTCGTGATCAGCCGAGAACCAGTGACTCGCCGTCTGCACTGACGTTCACCGGAACGACGTCGCCGTCTCGGATGTCGCCGGAGAGCAGCTGCTTGGCGAGCTGGTCGCCGATGGACTGCTGCACCAGGCGGCGGAGCGGACGGGCACCGTACTGCGGATCGAATCCACGTGCGCCCAGCCATTCCTTGGCCTTGGGCGAGACCTCGAGGTCGAGGCGACGCTGGGCCAGCCGCTTCTTGAGCTGTCCGAGCTGGATGTCGACGATCGACACCAGCTCTTCGGGGCTCAGGGCGTCGAAGATGACCACATCGTCGAGGCGGTTGATGAACTCGGGCTTGAACGCCGAGCGCACCGCCATCATGACCTGATCCTTGTCGCCGCCCGCACCCAGATTCGAGGTCAGGATCAGGATGGTGTTGCGGAAGTCCACCGTCCGTCCCTGGCCGTCGGTGAGTCGACCTTCGTCGAGCACCTGCAGCAGCACGTCGAACACGTCCGGGTGGGCCTTCTCGATCTCGTCGAACAGGACCACCGTGTACGGCCGACGCCGCACCGCTTCGGTCAGCTGGCCACCGGCCTCGTACCCGACGTAGCCGGGTGGAGCACCGACGAGCCTGGCGACGCTGTGCTTCTCGCCATACTCGCTCATGTCGATACGGACCATCGCCCGCTCGTCGTCGAACAAGAACTCGGCGAGTGCCTTGGCCAGCTCGGTCTTGCCGACGCCGGTCGGGCCGAGGAACATGAACGAACCCAGCGGCCGGTTCGGGTCGGCGACACCGGCTCGGGCACGACGCACCGCGTCGGAGACGGCCTCGACCGCAGCCTTCTGCCCGATGACGCGCCTACCCAGCTCGTCCTCCATGCGCAGCAGCTTGGCGGTCTCACCTTCGAGCATGCGTCCGGCCGGGATTCCGGTCCACGACGACACGACCTGCGCCACGTCGTCGGGTCCGACCTCTTCCTGGAGCATCACGTCCTGACCGGCATCGGTGCCGGTCTTCTCCAGCGCGGCCTCGAGTTCCTTTTCCAGACCGGGGATACGGCCGTACCGGAGCTCGGCGGCGCGTCCGAGGTCACCGTCGCGCTCGGCGCGTTCGGCTTCTCCGCGAAGACGATCCAGCTCTTCCTTGAGGTCGCGGACCGCGTCGATGGCCGTCTTCTCCGACTGCCACCGTGCGGACAGCTCGTTGAGCTTCTCCTTCTGATCGGCCAGTTCGGCGCGCAACTTCTCGAGCCGTTCCTTCGACGCCGCGTCGGTTTCCTTCTGCAGTGCAACCTCTTCGACCTCGAGCCGGCGGACGATCCGCTCGACCTCGTCGATCTCGAGGGGGCGCGAGTCGATCTCCATACGCAGCCGCGACGCCGCCTCGTCGACGAGGTCGATGGCCTTGTCGGGCAGGAAGCGCGAGGTGATGTAACGATCGGAAAGCGTTGCGGCGGCGACCAATGCGGAGTCGGTGATGCGCACACCGTGGTGCACCTCGTACCGGTCCTTGAGGCCGCGCAGGATGCCGATGGCGTCCTCGACCGACGGTTCGCCGACGTACACCTGCTGGAAGCGACGCTCGAGCGCGGCGTCCTTCTCGATGTACTTGCGGTATTCCTCGAGGGTCGTGGCACCGACCAGCCGCAGCTCACCGCGGGCGAGCATCGGCTTGATCATGTTGCCGGCATCCATCGCGGAATCGCCTGTCGCACCGGCTCCGACGATGGTGTGCAGCTCATCGATGAAGGTGATGATCTGGCCGTCGGAGTTCTTGATCTCGTCGAGCACGGCCTTCAGCCGCTCCTCGAACTCACCGCGATACTTCGCGCCGGCGACCATCGAACCCATGTCGAGCGAGATGACGGTCTTGTTCCGCAGCGATTCGGGCACGTCACCGGCGACGACACGCTGGGCGAGGCCCTCGACGATCGCGGTCTTGCCGACACCGGGCTCACCGATGAGGACCGGGTTGTTCTTGGTCCGTCGGCTGAGCACCTGCACGACGCGACGGATCTCGGTGTCACGTCCGATGACCGGGTCGAGTTTGCCCTCGCGGGCGGCTGCCGTCAGGTCGGTCGAGTACTTCTCGAGTGCCTGGTACGTCGACTCCGGGTCCTCGCTCGTGACACGCCTGCTCCCGCGGACTGCGACGAACGCATCGCGCAGGGCCTGCGGGGTTGCTCCGGCGTTGTGCAGCAACTTGGCGACATCGGAGTCACCGGTCGCCAGACCGACGACGATGTGCTCGGTCGAGACGTACTCGTCGCCGAGCTCACCGGCCAGTTGCTGAGCTGCGCTGACCGCCGCGATCGATTCGCGGGAGAGCTGGGGGGTGGCACTGGCCTGGGCCACCGTCGGCATGCGGTCGACCAGCATCTGGGCCTGCGCACGAATGTTCGACGGGTCAACGCCCACTGCCTTGAGCAGCGGCGACGCGATGCCGTCGGACTGATCGAGCAACGCCACCAGGATGTGGGCCGGTCGCACGTCGGGGTTGCCAGCACTGGCCGCCGCCTGCACAGCAGCGCTCAATGCCTGCTGTGTCTTCGTGGTGGGGGTGAAGCTGTCCACTCGCGTGCACCTTTCTCTTTAGTCCAACAGGCTCAAGTATGAGCCATACGGAGGATGCAACGCCAACAAAGTTGAGTCCATTCCGCTCAGGGCTTCCTATTTTGTGATGTGCGTCACTCACACCAGAGTCGCCGCTTTCAATCAGATGCGCCACCTGCAAGTAGCGCGGGTGTCGTCGAGGTCGCGCTTTTGCGCCGCGGGGGAATGTCAGGCCATCGCGTTCGTGGGTCGCGCCCCGGACTGACCGTCAGAACGATCGAGTCGGATGAGCCCGGAGAACTCGCACGCGCCTCACCCGCCTTGCCGTCGTCGCCGGATGGATGAGCAGCAGTTCGTTCAACCGTCCCGGGTGACCGAAACCGCGGCGTTCCGGACCCAGCTTTCAGTGGACACACGTACACTGAAATCATGTCTGTGGATTCCGCCCCCACCCGCGAACTGCCGGCACTGGCGGCACTGGGCCGCGACGAGCTGAACAAAGCGGTCTCGGGCATCGCGGCCGTCCACTCATCCGTCGCCGACACCGTGTTCGCCGGTCTGCGCGTGGCGTGGGGAACGAGGGTCCGTCCGGCCCAGGTGATACATGACGCGATCAGCACGTCCGTCTACTCCGCGATCACATCGACCGTCGACGTGGCCGGCGACCTCGCCGAGTCGCTGACGGTTCACAACACCGGCGTTCCGTCCGAGACCAAGCGGGGCGCCACGGCCATCGGCATCCTCGACGGGTTGATCGGTGATCAACTGACCGCCGAGCGGTCACCGCTGGCCCCGGACGCCGCGGTCCGCGTGGACGGCGCCGTCGTTTCGATCACCCCGGGCGACCTGGCCACGGCCTTCCCCCGGGCCACCGGACACCTGACGGTGTTCCTGCACGGTCTGATGGAGACCGAGTTCGCGTGGGAGCGCGGAGGCAAGCCCACTTACGGCGCGCGCCTCGCCGATGACCTCGGCAGCACCGAGGTCATGATCCGGTACAACTCGGGACTACACATCAGTGACAACGGCCGCCGTCTCGCCCGGCTACTCGACGATCTCGTGTTGTCGTGGCCGGTACCGGTGACCGACCTGACCCTCATCGGCCACTCGATGGGCGGCCTGGTGATCCGCAGTGCGTGCCATCAGGCCGTCGACCCGTACTGGCCCAAGCTGGTTCGACAGACCGTATGCCTCGGGACGCCGCACCTCGGCGCACCGTTGGCACGAGGGGTTCACTGGGCGACTGCTGCCCTGCGCCTGCGGCCGACCAGCCGCCCGTTCGGCACTCTCCTCGGTCGTCGCAGTGCCGGCGTTCGCGATCTCTTCCACGGGGCGATCGCCGAAGATCATTGGCGCGACATCGATCCCGACGCCTTTAGGCAGCCCGCCGTCGATTACCCACCGCTGATGGAGGACGCACGACACCTTTACGTGACAGCGACCGTGACCCGGCGACCCGACCACCCCTTCGGCCGCATCGTCGGCGACGGATTGGTGATGACGAACAGCGGCGGCGGTCGAGATCGGAGGCGACACCTCGGATTCGAGATCGACGATGGCCTCCACATCGGCGGCGCCCATCACTTCACCTTGCTCAACGATGACGCCGTCTACGAGTGGATGCTGCCCCTGTTGAGGCCTCGGCGTGCGCTACCGCCGGGCACCGACTGACCCGCCCCGCACGATCGCGACCTCGCCCCACTAGCTGTACTGACCCGACAGGTTGGGTACGCGGTCGGCGGGTGAGTTGCCTCGGAGCGCGGTGTGTCCGCGTTCGTGATTGTAGACGCGAAGGAACTCGGGGAACGCCGCGACGCGTTCGGACTCGCTGAGGTAGGGACGGGCGTAGGCCCATTCCTCCTGCAGGGTCCGGTTGAATCGTTCGACCTTGCCGTTGGTTTGCGGCCGGTACGGTCTGGTCCACTTGTGCTCGATCTTGTTGTCGTGCAACAAGTCCCGAAATATGCGGGACCGGTAACACGACCCGTTGTCGGTCATCACCCGCGCGGTGGTGACACCGATCGAGGCGAAGTGCGCCAACGCCCGAGTCATGAACGCGGTCGCGGTTTCCTTCTTCTCATCAGCGAGGATCTCGGAGTAGGCGTAGCGGGAGTGGTCGTCGACGGCGTGATGCAGATACGCGTACCCCAGGTTGGGGCGGCCAGCAACTTTGCGGGTTCGTCCAGGCTCGCGGTGGGCACTGGAGTTGCGGGTGCCCTGGGCGCGGCCGTGTACGCGATGTCCACCGCCGTCGGGGATTCTGCCGAGCTTTTTGATGTCGACGTGGATCAAGTCTCCGGGCGCTTGGTGTTCGTACCGGCGAATCTCGCGTCTGCGGGCACGTACCGGCGCCCCGGTTGCCGGGTCGATCCACGACAGTCGTAGGCAGCCGTAGCGGGTGAGGATGCGGTGCACCGTGGAGACGTTCAACCCCAGGTGGTATCCGATCCGGGCTGGCCCCCAGCGGCGGGAGACGCGTAACCCGACGACCCGGCGTTCCCGGCGCCGGCTGGTGCGATGCGGACACGATCGGGGCCGGCTGGACCGATCACCCATTCCGGCCGGCCCGTGGTCGCGGTAGCGATCCGCCCATCGCTTGGCCGTGGTGACTGACACGTTGAACCGGTCAGCTGCGCGGCGCAGTGGCCACCGGTCGTCCACAACACACCGAGCCAGACGCAACCGGCCAGTCGGGGACAGCGGTGAATTACGGTGAGACACGAAGACCTCCGGGTTGAGGAGCGGTTCTTAGACAGCTCCACACCTCACTCGGAGGTCTTCCCTATGTCACGTCGACTCGCCGAACGCCGTACCTAACGTTCCGGGTCAGTACAACTAGCGCCGGTTGCAGGTGGCGCCTCTACCCCGAAGTCGAGATTCTGCGACGGCGCGAGCCGGTCCGCACTCGCCACCACAACCCCACCCACGACACGACAACCAGTGCAGCGACCAACCCACGAACCAACCCGAGTGCCGAATCCGGGTAGATCACCCCGGTCAGGTAGTTGTCGATGAATCCTGTCGGCGGCAATCCGGCCTCCCCGGCCCGACGCCGCGCCCAGTTCTCGGCGTCGGTGAGCGGGCACTCCAGACCGACGACCACCGACGCCATCCCCCACCCGACCGCGACCAGGTGCAGCGCGATGGTGCGCGGCCACCGCCAGGCGATGAACCCGCCGAACATGACGTACAGCAGGAACATCAGATGCAGGACCGCGATGCCGTCGGCCAGGACCCGATAAGGCATATGTCCAGCGTAAATCGATCGGGTTCACCAATCTGCCGATCTGGAACCCGCCGATATCGGACACTCGAAGCGAGAAGCACCCGTTCGACGGAAGGACGCCAACGGTGAGCGCGAGCATGAGCGACGAGGCCGCCAACGTATTCGCCGATCCGACGGCCTACGCCGACGAGCCGCGACTGCACGCGGCGATGACCTACCTTCGAGCGCACAACCCGGTCGCCTACGTCGACAAGGCTCCGTACCGGCCCTTCTACGCGATCACCAAGCACGCCGACATCATGGACATCGAGCGCGACAACAACCTGTGGCTCAGCGAACCGCGCCCGGTGCTGGTAACCGCCGTGGCCGATGACTTCGCCAGGTCGCAGCTCGAGTCCGGCGCCGGGTTGCGCACCCTGATCCACATGGACGACCCACACCACAAGAAGGTGCGCGCGATCGGTCAGGATTGGTTCCGGCCGAACGCGTTGCGCGAGTTGCAAGTACAGGTGGACGCACTGGCGAAGCGTTACGTCGACAAGATGGTTGAGATCGGTCCGGAGTGTGACTTCGTCGAGGACATCGCCATCCACTTCCCGCTGTACGTGATCCTGTCGTTGCTGGGACTGCCCGAAGAGGACTTCCCTCGAATGCACCAGCTCACCCAGGAGATGTTCGGCGCCGACGACAAGGAGTACCAGCGCGGCGCCACGCTCGAGGAGCGGATGGCCACCCTGCTCGACTTCTTCAACTACTTCAGCACGCTGACCGCCTCCCGACGCGCGAATCCCACCGGCGACCTGGCGTCGGCAATCGCCAACGGCCGCATCGACGGTGAGCCTCTCTCCGACGTCGACACCGCCTCCTATTACGTGATCGTCGCCAGCGCCGGCCACGACACCACCAAGGACGCGATCTCCGGAGGTCTGCGCGCACTCATCGAGAACCCCGGCGAACTCGACCGTCTCCGCCGCGAGCCCGACCTCATCGGAACCGCGGTCGAGGAGATGATCCGTTGGACCACTCCGGTCAAGGAGTTCATGCGCACCGCCGCCGCGGACACCACGGTGCGTGGCGTACCCATCAGCAAGGGCGAATCCGTCTATCTCGCTTACACTTCGGCAAACCGGGACGAAGAGATCTTCGACGACCCGTTCACCTTCGACGTCGGGCGCTTCCCGAACAGACACCTGGCCTTCGGTTACGGCGTGCATTTCTGTCTCGGCGCAGCGCTGGCCCGGATGGAGATGAGAAGCCTGTTCAGCGAACTGATCCCACGTCTGGACTCGATCGAGTTCGCCGGCGAGCCCGAGTTGGCCGCGACCGTGTTCGTCGGCGGCCTCAAGCACCTGCCGATCCGCTACTCCCTGCGTTGAGCCCCACGCATCGAACCCGGCCGAATTGGGTACACGCACGTCCATGACCCACTTCGACTTCTACTTCGATCCGGTGTGTCCGTTCGCCTGGGCGGCGTCACGATGGCTCCGTGACCGCGCGGCCGCCCACGGTGCCGACGTCGACTGGCATCTCATGAGCCTCGCGATCCTCAACGAGAACGAGGAACCCGACTCCGACGAACAGCGCCGCCGACTCGAGACGGCTCGCCGTCTGGGTCGCGTTATCGCAGCTGCGACCGCGAAAACCGGCGCAGACGCGATCGACCCGCTCTACACAGCGCTCGGCAAGCGAATCCACCACGCCGGCGACGAGATGACACCCGGTGTCGTCGCCGAGGTGCTGACCGCGGCAGGACTCCCCGCCGAACTGGCCGACGCCATGGACGACGAGTCGTTCGACACCGCGGTGCGTGAATCCCACCAGCGCGGTCAGGATGCTCTCGGTGAGGACGGCGGCAGCCCGATCCTCGGCATCGACGGCACCTTCTTCTTCGGTCCCGTGCTCGCCGACCTCCCGACCGGCGACGAGGCCGAGGCGCTCTACTCCTCGCTCGTCACCCTCGCGGGGACCCCGACCTTCGCCCAGTTGAAGCGACCGGCCGGTCCGCCGACGTTCTCGTGATCAGCGGATCTCCAGGTCGACCCGCTCGTCGTAGAAGCAGATGAGGTCCCGCACGGGCTCGGCGTCGTGCAGCGGATCGGTGTAGGTCCACGCGATGTCGGGGACGATCTCGTCGCCGACGAGTGCCGACCAGTACGTCGCCTGACCTTTGTAGGCGCACACGGTGACGGTGTCGGAGCGCTGGAGAACGTCCATCCGGACATCCTGCCGCGGGATGTAATGCCGCGGCGGCAGGTGCGTCTCCAGCAGCAGCGTGGGATTCCGGCTCTCGGCCAGTACCGTGTCCCCGATCCGTACGACGACGCGTCTGCTGGTGGGCAGGCAATCGATCCGTTGGTACGGGTCATGGGCGTGCCCCATGACGGTCTGTTCCTCCTCACGCCATTCGTCGAACGCGTCCCAGTCAAGTAGCACGTAGTCGGCGAGATCGGGGTCGTCGAGCCGGAAGGCGGCCCCGGCGAGCATCCGCCCGTCGGCAACGATGTCGTACGTCGCGCCCGACGCGGTGTGCAGCGCGAACGGATGCGCCGGGGTCAGGATCGGCGGGTGCTCGGCGGGCGGCATCGTCGGTCGGTGGTGTTCGAGCAGGCCCTCGATGTCGGCGGACGGTACCGCGTAGCACCCGACCACCCGGTGTGGCTCCCACACCTGGATCGGGGCGGCGGAATCGACGACCGCCTGGCCGTCGACGAATGCTCGGACCCGACGGCGCATGTCCGTCCACCGCAGCAGATCCACCTGAGACTTCGTGACTTCATCCAGTGACGTGGCCATGGACCGATGGTCCTCCGGCTCGTGTCGATTCGCCAGGGCCCGGGCGGCGACCACCGTTGACAGTTCGCTCGGCGCGCGGGTAGGCAGACGAGGTGACCACTGCGCCGAGCTTCACCGAAACCCGCTTCGACGAAGTCACGGTGCTGGCGCCGGCCGGCGGCGGAGCGTTCCCTCGCGGCAACACCGTCGTCGTGCACGGCAGCGAGGCGACGCTGGTCCTCGATCCCTCCCTCGACGTCGATCACGACCCCGTCGGCGCGGATGCGGTCATGATCAGCCACGCCCATGAGGACCACATCGCCGGACTGCGCCACTTCGACACCGCCAAGTACGCGCACCACGACGAGGTCGGCGGAGTCCGCTCACTTCAGGTCCTCCTCGACGGCTACGGACTCACGCCGGACGAACGCGCCGCGGTCGACGCCCAGATCGGGGACACCTTCGCGCTCCCACCCGGCTTCCCGGAGGCAGAGGGTGTAGGCGACGGTCATGTCTTCGACCTCGGCGACCTCACCGCGACGGTCGTCCACCTGCCCGGCCACACGCGCGGACACTGCGGTGTACTCGTGGAACCGACGGGCTTCTTCTACATCGCCGACATCGACCTCACGTCCTTCGGACCCATGTACGGCGACGTCGGCAGCAGCGTCGACGACTACCTGGCCTCCCTCGCGCGCGTCCGCGAGGTCGACGCCCGCTGGTACGGAACCTTCCATCAGAAGGGAGTCGTGGAGGGCGCCAAGGACTTCCGGGAACGCCTGACTGCGTACGAGGGCGTCATCCACCGCCGCGAAGAACGCCTGCTGGCGTTCCTCGACCGGCCCCGGCCACTCGACGAGATCGTCGAGTACCGTCTCGTGTACCGGCCGCATGTGCAGATGCCCTTCGTCGATGCCGTCGAGCGTCGCACGGCCGGACTCCATCTCGAGCGTCTCGCACGCCACGGCCAAGTCTCGACCACCGACGAGGGTGCCTTCTACCGGGTGTGACGTCGAGCCTGTGGACACCTGCACGGGTTGTCGCCATGTTGATGCGAAGATGACCCGCATGCTGACTCCTGACGACGTGCACCACGTTGCGTTCGGAAAGCCGCCGATCGGGAAGCGCGGCTACAACGAGGACCAGGTCGACCAATTCCTCGACGATGTGGAGGCAACTCTGCGCGACCTCTACGAGCGCCTCGCACGTTACGAGGGCCGTCCACTCTCCTGACGCCGGCTTCATCGCCGCGTTGCCCTGACCTCGACTCCGCCGGGCCGAGCCGACGTACTACCGTTTGTCGTGTAACTCGACTCGGAGGTTTTACTGTGCAGAACATCGGCGTCATCGGCGGCGGCACCATGGGAGCTGGCATCGCGGAGGTGTGCGCGAAGTCCGGCAGCGATGTCGTCATCATCGAGGTCAAGCAGGAGTTCGCCGACGCCGCGCGTGCGCGCGTCGAGAAGTCCCTGGCCCGCGCCGTCAGCAAGAACAAGCTCAGCCAGGAAGACGCCGACGCCGCTCTGGGTCGCCTGCGCGTCAGCCTCGATTACGCCGACCTCGCCGACCGCGACCTGGTCATCGAAGCCGCACCCGAGAACGAGCAGCTCAAGCGCGACATCTTCGCGCGCCTCGACGAGGCCGTCGGCGAGAACACCATCCTGGCCACCAACACCTCGTCGATCCCGATCATCAAGGTCGCCACCGCCACCAAGCGCCCCGAGCGCGTAGTGGGCGTCCACTTCTTCAACCCGGTTCCCGTGATGCCGCTGGTCGAGATCATCTCGACCCTGGTCACCGCGCCGGAGACCGCCGAGGCGGTCAGTACCTACGTCAAGGACGTCCTCGGCAAGAACCCGGTCAACGCCGGCGACCGTTCGGGCTTCATCGTCAACGCGCTGCTCATCCCGTACCTCTGCCAGGCCATCCGGATGTACGACTCCGGTTACGCCTCGGCCGAGGACATCGACACTGCGATGAAGGGCGGCTGCGGCTACCCGATGGGACCGCTGACCCTCGTCGACACCATCGGCCTCGACATCACCCTCGCCGCCGCCGAATCGCTTTACGAGGAGTTCGCCGAGCCGCACTTCGCGCCGCCGGCACTGCTGCGCCGCATGGTCGACGCCGGTCACCTGGGGCGTAAGTCCGGACGCGGTTTCTACACCTACTGATCCATTCGGGACGATCCCGACAGAACGCCCCCGACACGACGCACCGCGTCGATCGGGGGCGTTCTGTCGTCTTCGGGAGTTTCGCACCAAACCGTCTTCGCCGTGTGACCCACCTCACTCGTCACGTAATCGTCTGGTGTGCAACCGGTTTGATCGAGCGCCCACCTCCGATGTCGATACGCGGGTTACATCCGCTGCTGTCGTGGCAACACTCGGACGTAGACATCCACCGCGGATGAGAAGGGAACGAGACCGATGACTGTTTCGACCACCACCGTCCACCAGCAACTTCGCGCAATCCTCGCGATGACCCACACCGAGATCCAGATCGCCGAGACGCGTCAGGCCCAGGCCCGTACCGGCGCGATCCGCAAGGAGCTCTCCCAGAACGCCGACAACGCACGGCTGCGCGCCGAGGCCATCGAGGCCGCCCTCCGCGAACGCGGCGGACTCGTCGACGTGATCCGCCCCGTGATCGGCCGCGTCGGCGCCATGGCCAAGACCGTCGTCGAGCAGGCCCAGCCGCTCGATGAGGCACTTCTCGACGATCTCGCCCTCGAGCAGCGACTCCTGGCACGTTCGACGTACCTCAAGGCACTCGCCACCGGCCAGGAGGACAAGGAACTCGTCGACCTCGCCGAAAAGCTGATCGTCGCCCACACGGCGACGGTCGAGTGGCTGACCACAGTCCTCGCCGAAGAGGCCCTGGGCGGACCGACCGCACTGCGTCGAGGCCCGACCCAGTGGGTCAGCGGACTGGCGGCGCGTGCGCTCACCGCCCCGGCGAACGGCGCCTCGTGGGCCATCGACCGGACGGCCGACTTCGCTCGACAGATCCCCGATCCGATCGCGTTGGTACGCAGCCGATTCGCGAGCGCCGTCGACGACGCCGCGGATGCCGCTGCACGCGCCGGCGACGCCATCGAGAACGCCGGCACAGCGGTCTCGAAGACCGTCGCAGCCGGTCGTGACGCAGCACTCGAGGCCGTCGAGGACAGTGCCCGCGCCAACGGCGCCAAGGGTACTGCGGACGCACTCCACCAGCTCCGCGAGATCACCGGCACCGTCGAAGCCGAGGACCTGCCGATCGAGGGCTACACCGACCTCAACGTCGGCGATGCCGTGGCCGCGGTCAAGGACCTCACCACGCCGGCCGATCTGCGGGTGACCCTCGCTTACGAGGAGAACCACAAGAACCGCCAGCGGGTCGTCTCGGCGATCGAGATCCGTTTCGCCGAGCTCGCGAAGGAACTGGTCGGCATCGACAACTGATCCGACGTTCAGGCAACACGACGGCCGCCATCCCATCGGATGGCGGCCGTCGTCGTATGTCTGCAGCTCTGCACCCGGATCGTTGACACGATCCCGCCGATCTGCCACATTTGATCACACCTGTTGTCACATTATCGTGGCACGTGCAGCACCGATCCCGGGGGGGCCGATGTCTCAGCAGAAACGCAAGATGACGCGAGTCGAGATGGACAACATCGACAGCAGTTTCTTCGCGAAGTCCCTGCTGTCGATGGGGCAGACCATGAGCACGACCAACGTGATCATGCAGCTCGCCAACCCCGCCGTCGGCTACGGCGTCGCCCGCAGCAAGGTGGAGAACGGTCGCCTCGACAAGCACCCGGTGAAGCGGGCCCGTACTACCGCGTCGTACCTGGCGATCGCCGCGATGGGCAACGCCGACGACCGTCGCCGCTATCGCCAGGCGGTCAACGGCCAGCACGCCCAGGTGCGGTCGGAATCCGACAGCCCGGTCGAGTACAACGCGATGAACCCTGACCTCCAACTCTGGGTCGCCGCCTGCCTGTACGTCGGGTGGGAGGACATCTACGAGCGCGTCCACGGATCGCTGCGGGGCGCCGAACGCGAAGAGTTCTACCAGCAGGGCAAGGTGTGCGGTACGACGCTACAGATGCCTGCCGAGGCGTGGCCGGAGAGCCGCGAGGCCTTCGACGAGTACTGGGATTCCCAGGTCGCCCGCATCGAGATCAGCGACGAGATCCGGGAGTTCCTCCTCGACATCGCCAACTTCGGCTACGCGCCCAAGGCCGTCCAGGACCGCTACGGTCCGGTCAAGCTCCGCCGGACCATCGGCTACCTGCCCGGACCCTTCCGCGAGGCGCTGCGCGTCGAATGGACGGACGCGGACCAGAAGTGGTTCGACGCCTATGTCGGCAAACTCGTCGAGGCCGAGCGCCGGAAACCATTGTGGTTGTCGCAGATCGGTTTTCACATCCTCCTGCGCGACGTCCGCCTTCGTTGCCGGCTCGGGCTTCCGCTCGTCTGAGTTGTGCTCACGGGATCCGTTACCGCTCACGACATCCGGTGAGCGCGAACGGAGCGAGTGAGCGGAAATCGCGAAACCGCAGCTCACGCGCATCGTTCCGTCGTAATCTCGCGCAATGACCTTCCGCACCACGACACTCACCACCCTCGCTGCGGCGGCACTCCTCACACCTGTACTCCTCGGCCCGGTCGCCGCGAATGCGACTCCCTCGTCCGGGATTTCGGCGGTCACCCTCGCCCACACCGACATCCCGGCCGGACTCCTGCCGTTCATTCCCCAGGGAGCTCACGTCGAGGTCCGCGAGATCACCATCGCCCCCGGCGGCACCACCGGCTGGCACTACCACGACGCCCAGATCTACGGCTTCGTCCGACAGGGCACTCTCACCCACCCGGGAGCGGACTGCAAGCCGGTCGTCTACCAGGCGGGCCAGATCATCGAGGAGCCCGGCGGGAAGGTCAACACCCATGAGGGCACCAACCTCGGCACCGTCCCGGTGATCCTCGACGTCCTCTACGTGATGCCGCCCGGCAAGCCGTTGTCCGACGACGCCGCGGCACCGCCCTGCGCACAGGACTAGGCACCCGGCGGCCCTAACGAAACGGGAACGAATCGGTGTAACCGCAGGTCAAGGACATCGGCCCGACGTACCGTCGCCCGATGACCCGAACCATCCGCGCAGTTGCCGGCGCCGCCGTCGCCGCAGCCGCACTCCTGGCACCCGTCTTCGTCGGCCCCGCGACAGCGAACGCCACCGCCTCCACCGGGGTCTCGTCGAGAACACTGGCCCACACCGACATCCCGGTCGGACTCGTGCCGTTCATCCCGCAGGGAGCTCACGTCGAGGTCACCGAGACCACGATCGCGCCCGGCGGCACCACCGGCTGGCATTACCATGACGGCGAGACGTTCGCGTTCGTCCGTCAGGGCACGCTCACCCACCCGGAGTCGGACTGCAAACCGTCGATCTACCCGACCGGGAGCATCTTCAGCGATCCGCCAGGGAAGAAGCACGTCCACGAGGGGAAGAACGTCGGCGACGTCCCGGTGGTCATCGTCTTCCTGTACGTGACGCCTCCGGGTAAGCCGTTGTCGCAGGACGCCGACGCACCGGACTGCGCCAAGGCGTCGTAGGCGGCATCGGGGTCGACCCGGACGACTCCGGTTGCCGCAGCCGTAGACTCCCCACTCATGCCCCGTCGCGTCGTACTCGTCCTGTCGCTGCTCCTGGCCGTCGTCGCCACCTCGCTGCCGGGCGTCGGCAGCGCCCGCGCCGACTCCGCACTGGTCTCGGCCAGATCGGCCGTGTTCGGCGCCCACAACGTCGACCAGACCACCGGCGCGGTCCGTGACGACCGCGTCATCTTCTCCTGGTTCGGCGTCTCGAGCTTCGCCGTCGCCATGGCGGGCAAGGTGTTCCTCACCGACGCGTGGGTGCCCAACGCCTACCACGACCAGGTCCCGACGACCCGCGCGCAGATCGCCGCGATCAAGCCGTCGCACATCTTGATCGGACACGGGCACTTCGACCATGCCGCCGATGCTTCCGAGATCGCGAAGGCGTCCGGTGCCCGCCTCGTCGGGTCGGCCGGTCACTGCGCGTTCTTCCGTCGGCCCGGCGTCTCCTGCGACGCGGTGGTCGCTGCCGGTGCGCGTCCCGGCAGCACCCAGATCTACCGGGGCATCCCCGGGATCACGGTCACCGCGATGAGCAACATCCATTCGACCCTCAAGGCGCCCACGGGGCAGCATCCCCCGCTGCTGCCCATCCCGCCGAGCGACCGCCTGATCACCGATCCGCCGCATGCGGACGAACTCGGCCGTCTCGCCGGACACCTGAACGACCCGGAGGGCGGCGCGGTCCTCTACGCCTTCTCCGTCGGCGGCCGGCGGATCGTCTGGAACGACTCGGTCGGTCCGGTGAGCCAGGATCCCGGCGGCCGGGCGATCCTCGCCGGCCTCCGCGACCTCGGCCCCGTCGACCTGCACGTCGGCGCCATCCAGGGCTTCAACGAGATCACCAACGGCCTGGGCGACCCGCTGCATTACATCGACGCACTGCGCCCGAAAATCTTTGTGCCCAACCACCACGACGACTGGTTCCCGGTCATCGCGACCCCCGCGGTCAACCGCGAGCGGGCCTTCTTCGACGCCCTGAAGACCATCGACGCACGTCCCGAGGTCCGCTATCTCCGCGACCCGGAGGACTACCTGCGCCCCGACCGCGTCACGATCTCCCTGCGCTGATCGGTGTAAACCTCCTGTTCTCACGGAGTTTTGATCAGATCCAGAAAAACGCCGTGAACTCGTAGGCGGTGTGCCTATGGTGGTCGCGTGGCATCGACATCGGACTATGCCCAGCAACTCCGGGCCGCGGACCTTCGAGTCACCCAACCACGGGTGACGGTCATGCATGCAGTCGACGAACATCCCCACACCGACACCGAGACCATCTACGGCATCGTCCGCCAGACGCTGCCCACGGTGTCTCGCCAGGCCGTCTACGACGTCCTGCGGGCGCTGACCGAAACCGGTCTCATCCGGCGGATCCAACCGTCGGGTTCGGTGTCGCTCTACGAATTCCGCACCGGCGACAACCATCACCACGTCGTCTGTCGCTCGTGCGGAACCGTCGAGGACGTCGACTGCGCGATCGGTGAGGCGCCGTGCCTCACCGCCTCCCACGATCACGGTTTCGTCCTCGACGAGGCCGAGGTCATCTACTGGGGGCTCTGCCCGGATTGCGTCAGTTCAGCCCCGATTTGATCACGCCCGTGATCGCAGCCCAATCGGTTCCACCATCGAAAGGAATGTCGTGACCTCCGACAGCCGCCCGCCCAACCCCGCCGACACTCAGAGCAACAGCGAGAGCGAGAACCCGGCGATCCCGTCGCCGGAGCCGAAAGCGCATGCGCCGCTGACCAACAAGGACTGGTGGCCCGAGCAGATCGATCTGCAGAAGCTTCATGCGCATTCCCCGCTGTCCAACCCGCTCGGCGCGGACTTCGACTACAAGAAGGAATTCGCGAAGCTCGACGTCGAGGCACTCAAGGCCGACCTCGTCTCGATCATGACCCAGTCGCAGGACTGGTGGCCGGCGGACTACGGCCACTACGGCGGCCTGTTCATCCGCATGAGCTGGCACGCGGCCGGCACCTACCGCATCTACGACGGCCGCGGCGGCGGCGGTCAGGGTGCGCAGCGCTTCGCCCCGCTCAACAGCTGGCCCGACAACGCGAACCTGGACAAGGCGCGTCGCCTGCTGTGGCCGGTCAAGCAGAAGTACGGCACCAAGCTGTCCTGGGCCGACCTGCTGGTGTTCGCCGGCAACGTCGCCCTGGAGTCGATGGGCTTCAAGACCTTCGGCTTCGGCTTCGGACGCGCGGACATCTGGGAGCCGGAGGAGGTGTTCTGGGGCCCTGAGGACACCTGGAAGGGCACCGACAAGCGCTACTCCGGCGAGCGCGACCTCGCCAAGCCGCTGGGCGCCACCACGATGGGCCTCATCTATGTGAATCCCGAAGGGCCCGAAGGCAAGCCGGACCCGGTCGCCGCGGCCTACGACATCCGCGAGACGTTTTCCCGTATGGCCATGAACGATGAGGAGACCGCCGCGCTCATCATCGGCGGTCACACCTTCGGCAAGACCCACGGCGCCGGCGACGCGAGCCTCGTCGGCCCCGAGCCCGAGGCCGCGCCGATCGAGCAGCAGGGCCTGGGCTGGAAGTCCAGCTACGGCAGCGGCAAGGCGGAGGACACCATCACCAGTGGCCTCGAGGTCGTCTGGACCAACACACCGACCCAGTGGGACAACAGCTTCCTCGAGATCCTGTACGGCTACGAGTGGGAACTGCAGAAGAGCCCGGCCGGCGCCTGGCAGTACGTCGCCAAGGACGGTGCGGGCGCGGGCACGATTCCCGACCCGTTCGGCGGTCCCGGACGTGCGCCGACGATGCTGGTCACCGACGTCTCGATGCGCGAGTCGCCGATCTACGCCGACATCACGCGCCGCTGGCTCGACCACCCCGAGGAGCTCGAGGAGGCCTTCGCCAAGGCCTGGTACAAGTTGCTCCACCGCGACCTCGGTCCGGTCAGCCGCTACCTCGGCCCCTGGGTTCCCGAGCCGCAGATCTGGCAGGACCCCGTGCCCGCCGTCGACCACGAACTGATCGACGACGCCGACGCCGCGTCGCTGAAGGGCAAGCTGCTGGAGGCACTTTCGCCGACGCAGCTGCTGAAGACCTCGTGGGCGTCGGCAGCCAGCTTCCGCAGCACCGACAAGCGCGGCGGCGCCAACGGCGCACGCATCCGCCTCGAACCCCAGAAGAACTGGGAGATCAACGAGCCGGGCGAGCTCGCCAAGGTGCTGCCGGTGTACGAGCAGGTCCAGAAGGACTTCAACGACTCCGCCGCCGGCGGCAAGAAGGTCTCCCTGGCCGACCTCATCATCCTCGGCGGCGCGGCCGCGGTCGAGAAGGCCGCGGAGGCAGCCGGATTCCCGGTCACCGTGCCGTTCACACCGGGACGCACCGACGCCTCGCAGGAGAGCACCGACGTCGACTCGTTCGAGGTTCTCGAACCTCGCGCCGACGGTTTCCGCAACTACAGCCGTGGCGGCGAGAAGGCACCGCTGGAGGAGTTGCTCCTCGAACGTGCCTACATGCTCGATCTGACCGCCCCGGAGCTCACCGTGCTCATCGGTGGTCTCCGTGTCCTCGACGTCAACTACAGCGGATCGAAGCACGGCGTGTTCACCGACCGCCCGGGCGTCCTGACGACCGACTTCTTCCGCAATGTCCTCGACATGGGTTACGAGTGGAAGTCGGGCACCGACGAGAACGTCTACGAGGTCGTCGACCGCGCGTCCGGTGAGACCAAGTGGACGGCGACCACCGCCGACCTGGTGTTCGGTTCCCACTCGCAGCTCCGCGCGCTCTCCGAGGTCTACGCTCAGGAGGATTCGGCAGAGCGTTTCGTCAACGACTTCGTCAAGGCGTGGGTGAAGGTGTCGAACAATGATCGTTTCGATCTGGGCTGATCCAGCCTGATCGATCGGGGGCACCCCGCGGACCAGGGCCGCGGGGTGCTTCCGTGTCGGGGACCGGTTATAGTATGGATTGAAGAGTTTCTCAATCCGTCAATCCATCACCTGGACCACCTGCGCCCACCGATCGCCGCTGGAGTACCCGTGACCGATACCGGCCCCGACAAGCCGCTGTACGAGATCAAGGCCAACCTGTTCAAGGCCCTCGCGCACCCCGCACGTATCCGTGTCCTCGAGGTCCTCAGCGCCAACGGTGATCCGACGCCGGTCAGTGAACTCCTGGCCGCCACCGACCTCGAGCCGACGCTGCTGTCCCAGCATCTGGGCGTCCTCAAGCGGAACCGCGTGGTCACCGCGAACCGGGTCGGCAACGCCGTCTTCTACGAACTCGCCCACCCGAAGATCTCCGACCTCCTGGTCATCGCGCGCACATTCCTGATCGACACCCTCGACGCGCAGCGCGAGCAGTTCGATGCCATCTCCTCACTGCCACCGGTGACCCGGAAGTGAGTACCGCGATCGCCGGCACCCTCTCCCGGGTCGCCGGATTCCTGCCCCGCCGCAGCGACTACACGGGACTCCGACGCAGTTGGCGCGCCGACATCGTCGCGGGCATCACGGTCGGCGTCGTCGCCCTCCCGCTGGCCCTGGCATTCGGCATCAGTTCGGGTGTCGGCGCCGCCGCCGGCCTGATCACCGCCGTCGTCGCCGGACTCGTCGCCGCGATCTTCGGTGGCTCGCACGTCCAGGTCTCGGGCCCCACCGGCGCGATGGCCGTCATCCTCGCGCCCATCGTCGCCGAACACGGTCTGGGCAGCATCGCGATCGTCACCATTCTGGCCGGGGTCCTGGTGCTGATCGCCGGTGTCCTCGGTCTCGGTCGCGCCGTCACGTTCATCCCGTGGCCGGTCATCGAGGGGTTCACCCTCGGCATCGCCGCCATCATCTTCCTGCAGCAGGTACCGGCCGCATTCGGCACTGCCGCCCCGGCCGGCGAGCGCACCCTCAACGCCGCCGTCGACGTCGTCGTGCACGCCGACTGGACGGCCGCCTGGCCCGCACTGGCCGTCGTCGCGATGGTCGCCGTGATCATGGTCGTGCTGCCGCGCATCCACCGCGGCATCCCCGAGTCCCTCACCGCCGTCATCGTCGTCACCCTGATCGTCCACTTCACCGACCTCTTCGACGTCGCCAGCATCGGCGAGTTGCCGTCGTCGCTGCCCACGCCATCGATCCCGCACGTCGACCCGGCCATGCTGCAGTCGGTCCTCGGCGCCGCGGTCGCCATCGCAGCACTCGCCGCGATCGAGTCACTGCTGTCTGCGCGGGTCGCGGCCACCATGTCGCCGACGGGCCCCTACGACCCCGACCGCGAACTCTCCGGTCAGGGCCTGGCCTCGATCGCGTCGGGCCTGTTCGGCGGTATGCCCGCGACCGGCGCTATCGCCCGCACCGCGGTCAACGTCCGGTCCGGCGCCCGCACCCGGGTCGCCGCGATCGTGCATTCACTGCTGCTCCTCGCCGTCGTCTATCTGGCGACCGGGCCGGTCTCGACGATCCCCCTCGCCGCGCTGGCCGGGGTGCTCATGGTGACCGCGTTCCGCATGGTGTCGGCCGGTACCGTCCGCGCGATCCTGCGATCGACCCGCTCGGACGCGCTGATCTTCGTCATCACCGCGATCATCACCGTCACCCTCGACCTCATCGAAGCCGTCCAGATCGGCATCGTCGTGGCCGCGTTCTTCGCCCTCCGCCAGGTGGCGCAGCGGGCGAGTGTGACCCGCGAGCCCCTCCCCGGTGAACCGCACCCCGGCGACGAGCGGATCGCGTTGCTCCGGCTCGACGGCGCGATGTTCTTCGGCGCCGCCGAGAGGATCTCGACGACCATCGCCGAAGGCGCCGACCGCAACGAGTCGGTGTCGGTCGTCATCATCCGGATGTCCCGCCTCGGCATGCTCGACGCGACGGGCGCCCACTCGATGGCCGAGATCGTCGCCGAACTCGAGAAGCGCGGGATCACCGTCATCATCAAGGGCGTCCAGCACGAACACCTCGAACTCCTCGAAGGGGTCGGGGTCTTCGACTCGCTACGCCACGACAACCATCTCGTCGACACCCTCGACGAGGCCATCGCCCACGCGCGGAGTCACGTCGAACGCGAGAGAATGTGAACTACCTGCATCGACGCCGGTTTCACGAGCGCCGGGGCGCCCCCGCCCCGGCGGCATCAAACCACAAGACCCGAGGCCCCTGAACGCGAGGCTGATCACAGGGGGCAGAATCGGGGAGTAGTTGTCACACGAGCACACCGCAAGCGTGGTATCGGTGAAGCCTGACTCACAAGGTCGCCGGCGACACCGGTTAATACAGACAGAATCGAGAACATCAGGCATGAGCACCCAGAAGCCGACCATCATCTACACGTTGACCGACGAAGCCCCCATGCTCGCCACCCACGCGTTTTTACCGGTGGTGCGCACGTTCGCCGGAGCGGCCGGCATCGAAGTCGAGACCAGCGACATCTCGGTCGCTGCGCGCATCCTCGCCGAGTTCTCCGATCTCCTCCCCGAAGACCAGAAGGTCACCGACAACCTCGGCGAACTGGGCAAGCTCACCCAGGAACCCGACACCAACATCATCAAGCTCCCCAACATCAGTGCCTCGGTGCCGCAGCTCCTCGCCGCGATCAAGGAACTGCAAGAAAAGGGCTACGACCTTCCCGACTTCCCCGGCAACCCGAAGAACGAGGAAGAGCAGGCGATCCGCGACCGGTACACCAAGTGCCTGGGCAGCGCGGTCAACCCGGTTCTGCGTGAGGGCAACTCCGATCGCCGCGCGCCGAAGGCCGTGAAGGAGTACGCGCGCAAGCACCCGCACAGCATGGGCGAGTGGTCGATGGCATCGCGTACCCATGTCGCACACATGCGCGAGGGCGACTTCTACCACGGTGAGAAGTCGATGACCGTCGAAGGCGACCGCAAGGTCAACATGGAACTCATCCCGGACGACGGCAGCGAGACGCTGATCCTCAAGCCCGAGGTCGACATCACCGACGGCGACGTCATCGACAGCATGTTCATGAGCAAGAAGGCGCTCATCAAGTTCTACGAAGAGCAGATCGAGGACGCCTACAAGACCGGCGTCATGTTCTCGCTCCACGTCAAGGCGACGATGATGCGCGTTTCGCACCCCATCGTCTTCGGCCACGCGGTCAAGGTCTTCTACCGCGACGCCTTCGAGAAGCACGGCGCACTGTTCGACGAGCTCGGCGTCAACGTCAACAACGGCCTGTCGGATCTGTACAGCAAGATCGAGTCGCTCCCCAGCGCCCAGCGCGAGGAGATCATCGACGACCTGCACAAGTGCCACGAGCACCGTCCCGAGCTGGCCATGGTCGACTCGGCCCGCGGCATCTCGAACTTCCACTCCCCCAGCGACGTCATCGTCGACGCCTCGATGCCCGCGATGATCCGCGCCGGCGGCAAGATGTACGGCGCCGACGGACGCCTCAAGGACACCAAGGCGGTCAACCCGGAGTCGACCTTCTCCCGCATCTACCAGGAGATGATCAACTTCTGTAAGACCAACGGGCAGTTCGATCCCACGACGATGGGCACCGTCCCCAACGTCGGCTTGATGGCGCAGAAGGCCGAGGAGTACGGCTCGCACGACAAGACCTTCGAGGTCCCGGTCGGCGGCACCGCCAACATCACCGACATCGAGACCGGTGAGGTCCTGCTGACCCAGACCGTCGAAGAGGGCGACATCTGGCGCCTCTGCATCGTGAAGGACGCCCCGATCCAGGACTGGATCAAGCTGGCCGTCAACCGATGCCGCGACTCGGGCATGCCGGTCCTGTTCTGGCTCGACCCGTACCGCCCGCACGAGAACGAGCTGATCAAGAAGGTCCACAAGTATCTTCCCGAACACGACACCGAGGGTCTGGACATCCAGATCATGTCGCAGGTCCGCGCCATGCGGTACACCCTCGAGCGCGTCGTCCGCGGCTTGGACACCATCTCGGCGACCGGCAACATCCTGCGCGACTACCTCACCGACCTCTTCCCGATCCTGGAGCTCGGAACCAGCGCCAAGATGCTGTCGATCGTGCCGCTGATGGCCGGCGGCGGTCTCTACGAGACCGGTGCCGGCGGTTCGGCACCCAAGCACGTCAAGCAGCTCATCGAGGAGAACCACCTGCGCTGGGACTCGCTGGGTGAGTTCCTCGCCCTCGCGGTCAGCCTCGAGGACGTGGGCAAGAAGTTCGACGACCAGCGTGCGGTGATCCTGGCCAAGGCGCTCGACGCCGCGACCGGCAAGCTGCTCGAGAACGACAAGGGCCCGTCGCGCAAAACCGGTGAGCTCGACAATCGCGGCAGCCAGTTCTACCTCGCCCTGTACTGGGCCCAGGAGCTGGCCGGCCAGACCGAGGACACCGAGCTGGCCAAGCAGTTCGCGCCGCTGGCCGAGACCCTCGCCGCGAACGAGGAGAAGATCGTCGAGGAGCTGAACTCCGTCCAGGGCCAGCAGGTCGACATCGGCGGTTACTACTACCCGGACTGGGACAAGACCGCGTCGGTCATGCGTCCGAGCAAGACCTTCAACGAGGCGCTCGCTTCGCTCGACATCTAGTCCTCGCCGTACGAATCGAGAACGCCCCGGGTGATCCGTTCACCCGGGGCGTTTTTCGTGACTACCGTCGGCACCATGGCCGACGCCGACATCAACTTCTATTTCGATCCCGTGTGCCCATTCGCGTGGATGACGAGCAAATGGGTTCGCAAGGTCCAGGCGCAGCGCGACTACAGCGTCGACTGGCGGTTCATCTCGCTTCGGCTGCTGAACTCACACATCGACTACGCCGCGCATTTCCCGCCCGAGTACGAGGCCGGGCACACCGCCGGTCTCCGGCTGCTCCGCGTCGCTGCGAGCATCCGCCGAGAGCACGGGCGGGACGCTGTCGATCCGTTCTACGTCGCACTGGGCACCAGGTTCTTCGAGGAGCACACCGGCACGTACACGGTCGACAACACCGACCACCGCGGCACCGTCGACTTCCTCACCCCGGTACTGGAGGAGCTCGGGTTACCCACCCATCACGTCGGTGCGCTGGAGGACACCGGCTTCGACGCGGAGATCCAGGCCGAGACCGACGAGGCACTCGCCCTCACCGGACGTGATGTCGGCACGCCGATCATCCATTTCCAGCCGCCGAACGGCGTGGCGTTCTTCGGGCCCGTCATCAGTCGCCTGCCGAGCGATGAGGACGCGGTCACCCTGTGGGACCACGTGATCGGGCTGGCGAGCTTCCCCGGGTTCGCCGAACTCAAGCGAAGCCTGCGGGAGAAGCCGCAACTGCGTGCGTTCGGCGTGACCGACGACGAGACGCCCGAGCAGGAAGACTGGCACGCCGGCAGCCGCCGGACCCGCGAAGACTAGTGCCGGACCGGCTTTGGAGGTGAGACGGCACCAGCACCTCGACGCCGCGACACGAACACCACGCCCGTCGTGACCACGAGCGCGACGATCGTGGCGATGGCGACCCACACGACGGCGGTCGTCTCGCCCTGCGCCGTGGCCAGGATGCCGAGGAACGCCCAGATCAGCGTGAGCGGGTAGGCGACGAGCACGGAACCGACCACGGCGGTGACCGCGAGACCGAAGAGAGCACACACGATGAGAATCGTGAGCTGCCAGCCGAGGGACTGCGGATCGGCGAGGTCGGCGCCGATCGCAGCCGCCCAGTTCTGGAACACCGCTGCGGTGGCCCACGCGGCGTAGATTCCGACCAGGATGCGGGCGAGCACGCGCAACCAGCCGGGCGCCGCGTCGTCGGCGGGACGCGCCGCGATGCGCGCGGCGTCGAGCAGCACCACCGTCATGACGGTCAACACGATCGGGGTGACCCCCGTCCACTCCGCCGCGGACACCAGAATCCAGATGGCCGCGCCCGCGAAGGCGATCTCGAGATCGATGAGGAGACGCCGCGGATCTGCGGTCCCCGTCGCACCCTTCCACACCACCGCGAGCGCGAAGACGACCGACAGCAGGTAGATCACGCTCCAGATGGAGAACGTCCAACCTGCCGGTGTGATGAGCAGATCGGTCGTCGATTCGTTGGGTGAGGCACCGATTCCGGAGAACGGCACAACCGGCGCCACCACCTGCGCCACTGCGAGAATCACTGCGAGCCAGGTGATCGGACCGGAGACGCGTGCGGCGGGTGTCATGACATCCACCGTAGGCACATGCTCGACGTGGTCGCCCGGGAATCACCTGACCTGCGATGTCACCGACGTTCGATCCGCGGCGCGGGTCACTGCGGGCGTGCCCGTCGACCGTGTGCGACGCAGCACCAGCGCGATCGCGACCGCCGAGGTGACCGAGTAGACCACACCGATCGCCACGGCCCCGCCGACGGTTCCACCCAGCTCTCCGGCGATACCGTCGAGCACCACCATCACCCCTGCCCCGCTGTAGGCGAACGCCGAGAACGTCGCCGCCACCCGGCCCTGCTGGATGGGCGTGAGTCCGATGGTGATGTACGCCAACGCGACCCGATATCCGCCGGCCTGACCGATGCCGCCGATGACGGTCCCCAGCAGGATGACCTCGAGCCGGCCCACCGCGAGCCCGGCAATCGCGATCGACCAGCCGACCGCCAGCAGCAGCGCCACCGCCGGCAGAGTAGTGATGACGCGCAGGCCCACGCCGGCGAAGTTGGCCAGCATCGAAACGATCAGGCATGCGCCGCCGACACATTGGGCGACGAGCAACGAATCGCTGATGCCTGTCGCGAGGATCGCATTCGGCATCGCCCCGACCGCGAGTGCGCCGATCGCCCATGCGAGTGCCCCGACGAGGTACGCGCCGGGGTCGCGGGATCGGGTCGAATGGACCGCCACGTCGAGATCACCGGTGTGTGCCGACGGTGGGTCGGCGAGTCCCGGTTCGACCATCACCGGCACCGGGTCACGGTCCGGTGCAAGAAGATCCGGCGCAGCCCGCAATCCGGCGAACAGGAACCCGAGGCAGATCGTCATCACGACCGCGTGGATGGCGTAGACCGTCACCAACTGCCAGGGCAGGTACACGGCGATGAGGATCGCCGCGATGAGGCCGGTCCCGGCACCGATGAGCGAGCCGGTCGCCATGAACGCGCGGCCCTTCTCGCCGCGGGCGGCGACCATCATCGCCGCGGCCGCACCGGTGCTCAGCGCCACCGAGGCGCCCGTCATCAGCCGGCCCGGGAAGAGCAGCAGCGGGTACCAGGCGCCGACGATCTCCACGAGGTCGCCGACGATCGCCGTGATGAACGCGATGGGCAGAACCTTGCGCGTGTGCCGGATCAGTGGACCGCGAGCCGAGATCAGCAGGATCACGATGAGCGCGACGAAGTAGGTGGCGAACAGGACCGCGGCGGCGGCCGGCCCGAAGCCGTGGCGGTCCATGTAACCGGGCAGCAGCGGCGTCATCGCATTCGAGCCGCAGATCGCGAGGATGAAGCCCACACCCGATGCCCCTGCGAGCAAACGGGTTCCGGCGTCTCCTGTGCCCGCCGCGACCTTCACTGTCATGTGTCCTGCCTCCTCATGCCACCGGTGGCCGTGAGGGCGCCGGACGGCACCGTCGGCATCACCGTGCAGGAGTACTCAATCCGGTCGCTGTAACCGATCGGCAACCTGATCGTGGCGCCCGTATTGCGCACCTCGGTGATCGAACGGCGACACGCTGACCTGCCGAGATGTTGATCGCCTCGCGAACCACGCCGGATGTCGCCGTCTATCCCGGTTGGCCCGATGGACTTGTGAGCCGCGCGAACGACTAATCTGGCTGGCCATAGAGGATCGAGAGGAGTTCGAGTGAGCGGCAGCGTTCTCGCACTGGTTCACGGTGTGCGGCCGGAGTGGCGCGAAACGGTGCTCGGTTCGTTGCTCCCCGCCTTCGCCGACCGCGGATTCGACGTCGTCATCCGTGACGTCGAAGACGGGTCCTTGCCCGAGGCGACGGGATTCGACCTGGTGTGCGTGACCGGCTCCCCGGATTCGGCGTTCGACACCTCACTCCCGTGGGTCGAACCCGAACTGCGGTACCTCGCCGAGACGATCGGCCGGCAGGTACCGATCTTCGGTGTCTGCTTCGGCGCACAGATCCTCGCACGCGCTCTCGGCGGTTCGGTGGCCCCGAGCACGCGTCCCGAGCACGGTTTCGTCACCGTCAGCACCACCCGGCCCGATCTCGTGGAAACGGGCCCGTGGATGGAGTTCCATCACGACACCATCACCGTGTCCGACGTCGCCGAGGTGATCGCGGTCAACGACGCAGGTGTCCAGGCCTACGTCTCCGGACCGCATCTGGGCGTGCAGTTCCATCCGGAGATCACCCCGGATTGTTTCTCCGGCTGGCGCAAGGGATTCACGAGTGCCCGGTCGGGCAGCGACGACGGGACGGTCGACACCCGGGCCCTCGCCGCCGACATCGATGCCTCTGCCGGGCAGGCCGCAGCCCGCTGTGACCGGCTGGTCGGACGATTCCTCGAGCACGCCGGGCTGGGCGTACCCGCTGCCTGACGTGCGAGCCACGCAAGCGACGAGCCACGAAGGCCCCGGCGACCTCACACTCTCGAATCAGCCCGTCGCCTGAAGTCCCGCGTACCTCTCCGACATCGGGGCGTCGAGTTCCCAGTCGACGAAGTCGTACAGGTCGGTGGCCACCTCGGTGATGACGTCGCGGAGTTCGAGTTGTTCCAGCCACCGCTCCGGGATGACACCGGCACCGTCGCGCGCGCCGAGTAGATTGCCGGTGATCGCCCCGGTCGAGTCCGAGTCACCGTCGTGGTTGACCGCGAGCACGACGCCGTGTTCGAGATCGTCGGCGACCAGCGCGCAGTAGATCGAGACCGCGAGCGCTTCCTCGGCGACCCACCCCTCGCCGAGTCGGGAGATCGCGCTCTCGGGCGCCAGGCCTCCGCCGGCGAGCTGTTCGGCGAGTTCGATGGCGGCCAGGGTCTCCTCGTGCTGTGGCTTGGTCCGCAGGATGTCCTTCGACGCCGCGAGCGCCTCGTCGAGCGTGGCACCTTCGACGAGCTCCCGGACCATCAGCGCGAGAACACCGCCGGTCAGCGACCCCGACGGGTGGCCGTGGGTCAACGCGGCGATCGCGGTTCCGAGGTCGAAGGTGCCCACGGCCGACCACTCGGCGCGAGAGGCGAACAACCCGACCGGCGCGGCACGCATGACCCCGCCGCAACCCTTGCTGTCATTTGCCGCCGGCGAGCCCGGCCGCGTCGTGGATCGCAGTGCACTCAGGCAGGTGTTGCCGGGGGCGCGCTGGCTGTGCAGTTCTCGATGCCCGGTCAGCCAAGTGGTGCGCTCCCCCATCGGCAGCACGCCGTGCCGGGGATGTTCGCCCTGGGTGATGAACCATCGGAGGTACGCGCGCGCGGTTGCCGCCGCGAAACACGAGATGCCGCCATCGCAGTCCCGTAGCCACGCGCGCAGCAGTCCCTCGGCCGTGAAGAGCGTCATCTGGGTGTCGTCGGTGATCGTTCCGGTGCCGCCGTACGCCGGCGCATACGTGGTGATACCCGACGGGCCGAACCTCTCGATGATCGCCGACCGCGACATGAACTCGACCGATCCCCCGAGTGCGTCGCCGACCGCACCCCCCACTATGCAACCAACAAAACGATCTTTCATCGGCGTCACCTGCACTTTCCACAGTGTTCTGACCATGTTCACACGGGTTGGCGAGGTTCGCAGGCCGGAGGTTCGATTGAGGCCTTCGTCTCGCCGTGCTGTGTGTGATCCTTCATCGATCAGCCTGGGCGGCGAAGCGGGTCCGCAGTTCTTGTCAGACCCCCGAGGTAGAACTGAAGACAGTTGAAATTGATGACGGAGCAGTAGTCAACGACGGTCCCACCCAACCGCAATGCACCTCCATGAGAGGGACGGCTGCCGTCATGCTCACCACCGACACAATTCCACTCGACGCAATCCTCGACCGACTCGTCGAAATCACCCCACCCGCCGACGACCCCACCGGGGCAAAGACTTTCGCCCAACTCGAGATGATTCGACTGATCCGCAACGCGGCGGACCATCAACTCAGCTCGCACACAGCGAATCTCGACGACCTCAAAGTGGCGGAACGACACGGTTCCACCACCAAGAGACTGTTGATCGCGATGGGCTTCCCACCTGCAGTCGCGACACGCGCTGCACGTATCGCCGAGAATCTCGGCACGCTGAGCAAGGTCGAGGCCTGCGCCACCGACGGACGCCTATCGGGTGAAATTGTCGATGCCATCGTCCGCGGCATGATGACCATCGAGAAGCGTTCACCCACAGAGCTTTCCGACGGCGACCGGACGGTCTACGAGACCGAACTCCTCACCCAGGCACTATCGGGCGCCACCCCCACCGAGATACAGAAACACGCCGGGGCCATCGGCAACACCATCGCCGACGAGAACGGCGGCACCCCCGCGTGTGACGACCGATCCCTGGACACCCTGTCGCACCACACCACCCACGACAACCGCGTCGAGATCCACGCCGACGTCACACAGACTGTCGGCGAGAAGTTCATCGCCATGATCGACGAACGGTCAGTACCTCGTCCCGAACCCGACGGAGCCCCCGACCGACGCTCCCCCGCCCAGATCCGCGCCGACGCACTCGAAGTGCTGCTCGACGAGGCCGCAACGGGTGCGGCGATGGACACCATCGGGGCCCCGCGTACCCAAACGTTGCTGACCATCCCCGCCGACGGCGGTGACCCAGCCTTCCTACCCTGGACCGGGTCGGTCACACACGCAACGGCGAAACGGTTGTCCTGCGATGGAACTCTGATCGAGGTCATCATCGACGGCGAAACCGTGCCACTGCAGATGGGCCGCGAACGACGACTCTTCCCGCCGCATCTACGCAAGGCGATCATCATCCGCGACCAATGCTGCATCAGTTGCGGAGCGCCACACTCATATACCCAGGTCCACCACATCGAGCACTGGACCGACGACGGTGAGACCGACCTCGACAACGGCTGCCTGCTCTGCCAGCGCTGCCACACCCGTGTCCACCACCACGGGTGGGACGTCGTCATGGGATACGACCGGCACCCCTGGCTCATCCCGCCCGCCGACGCCGACCCCCGACGCCGCCCACTACCCGCCTACAACCGCCGCACCATGCGACTCGACGACGCCGCCTGAGACGCGAAGACTTTCGCGCAGCACCTTTCGCACCCGGTGATCAGCCGGGACCGCATCCGTTCCTTGACAAGTCCATAGTGTGAAAGCGATTCCCGCGCACCAGTTCCGTTCCCGCTCACCTTCGCAGCGTGAGCGGGAACGGACCAGGTGAGCGCGACCGGCTCCGGCCGACTGCGGAGCGGCGCCTCCCCTGCTGGCAGAGAAGGCCCGAGGCGCCGGCCGAGGGGCGTTCCCACCGCCAGCCGAGGGGCATATCGAGGCACCCCGCCGACGAGACGGCCGGCCACCCCCACTGCCACGACTCGAACATACGTGCGATAATTCCGGAGTGGGCATGAAGTGGATTGGCGGGGACAACGGCCAACCACACCGGCCGGCGTTCGTGCGGGTCGGCCACAAGGCGGTGCTCATCGACCTGGGCGCCCTGTACCCCACAGCACCCCACTTCACCGGCGAGTACAACCCCGACGGCCTGCAGATCCGGTCCGTCCATCTGGGCGTCCTCACCGAATGGGGACGCGACGAGTGGGGCGCCTGGTACGGCAAGGTGACCTACACGATCACCGCCAAGGACCGACAGGAGAAGGTGACGCACTGGGTCCCGTCCTGGGCGCTACGCCCGGCCGGGGACCCGCCGAAGTCCCGGCGCTGAGCAGCTCCACCCAGCACCGTCGACCGTCACGGCAGATCCACCTTGCTCGCCAGCCAGCGGCCGTCGACCTTCTCCATGGTCATCAGCACACGGCTGCGGTCGACGCGCGGTTCCGGGCTCGCGCTGTTGGTGATCGACTGGTCGACGAACAACATCACCACCACCCGATCGGTCGTCGCCGACTTCACCCCGGCGTCGATGACGACGCCCTTGCTGGTGGCCTTGTTGTCGACGAGCATCTGCTTGAGCTGGTTGCTCGACCGCGAATACATGTCCTTGAACTCACCGGTTGCGCCGCCGAGGACATCGGTGAAGTTCTGGTCGATGCTCCCGGAGTCGATGCTGGTCAATGTGACGGCGTAGTCCTTGGCGGTGGCCACGGCCTGCTGCTCGGCCTGGTCGATCGCATGGTTCTCGTAGAGCTTCCAGCCTCCGTAGCCGCCGGCAGTACACAGCGCGACGATCGCCAGCACCGCGACGATCCGGCGGGGTCGGAGCAGACCTGCGAGCCGACCCGCACGGATCACGGGACGACGCCGCGTCCCCTTTCCGGCGACCTCGGTGTCACCGGCCACGTCGGCATCACCGACCTCGATCTCGGTGGTCTCCAGGGCGGTGTCGGTCGAGGCGGTGTCGGTCGAGGCGGTGTCGGTGAAGGCCTCGGCCACCACCGATTCGCTGCGGGCTCGACGCGCCCTGCCCCCGCGCACGGGCGACTTCCTCACGACGTCCTTGCCCTTGGGAACGTTATTCTTGGCCTCGGTCGTCTTGCTCGTCGTGGTGCTCACGGTCTCACCTCTCGGTCGGATACGGGCGGTCTAGTTGTAGTGGATGTCCGGACCACCGAACGGTGTCGGAATGGTCTGCGGTCCACGCGGTGTCGGATTGGTCCGGGCATGGGGGTCGCTGCCCGGCTTCGGCAGGTTGGTGTCGTCTCCGGGCGGTCGCGGCACGGCGCCGGCACCGCGGACGAGAAGTTCGGTGTCCTTGCAGTGCGTGTTCAGGAACGGCTCCGGGAAGTCCGGACGGGACGGCGCCGCCCGCGGGAGGTGGTAGTCGCAGGGCACGCGCGGGAACACGTCGACGCTGCCCCACAGACCGCCGTCACGGAAGGCGGTGCTGATCGCGTCGAGGGCCGAGCCGGATCGCTGCGTCGGGAAGAAGAACTCGCGCAGTGCCGGGACGCGGAGGTACGCCATCTGCGACACCGTCACCAGGTTGCCGAGTAGCTGCACCATTGTCGGCGAGTTGTCGTCGAACAATCCGTCGACGGCGCGCAGGGTCACCGGTGTCTGGTCGAGCATCCGCCGCAACCCGGCATCCATGGAACCCACACCGGCGAGCGAGGATTCGAGGTTGCCCGCGGTTGCCCGCAGACCGGGAGCTGTGTCCGCGAGTGTGGTGAGCACGACCTTGCTGGTGCGGATGACGCTGACCGTCTGCGGCAGCACCGAATCCAGCGTCGACACGAGGAACGTTCCTCCGCGCACGATGTCGCGCAGCTTCTGCGCGCCTTCGTCGCCCGTGCCGAGCTCGTCCATGATGAGCTCCAGCTGCTCCGTATCGATTTGGGCGAGAGCCGGATCCATGTTCTCCAGCAGCGTGGCCATCGGCACCGGGGTGGTGGTGCGCTTCTCCTCGACGACCGTCCCGTCGGTGAGGAACGGAGCCGAGTCGCTGGACGGCTGGAAGTCGAGGAACTGTTCGCCGGCCGGCGACAGGCTCGACACCCGGACCTCCCCGTCGGCCGGGATCTTGATGCCCGCGTCGATGGTGGCGACCACGCGCACCCCGTCGTCGTCGATGCGCACCGCGTCGACCCGGCCGACCGGCACGCCGCGCAGCGTCACATCCTGATTCGGCAGCAGTCCACCGGATTGCGCGAGTTCGACCTCGAGCCGGATGTTCGACGCGGTCGGATCGCGTTGCAGGGTGTCGATCAGCAGGTAGGCCACCCCGACCACGAGGATCGTCAGAAGCCCCAGGACCGACAACCAGTTCCGACGACGACGCCCCCACCGCACCGCGGCGACGATGCCGCGTGCGCCGGTCTCCACCAGGTCGGGTCGCGCGCTCATCGTGGTGCACCCGGGTCGACGTGCTGCCGCAATCGCATCAGCGTGAGCGACAACGATCCGACGAACTGCTCCCAGTCGCGCACATCGGGGAGCCGCGAACCCGGGTCACCACGATGGTTCGGATCATCGAAGGCGCCGATGGCGAACTGGGAGATGGCGACGTCGGTGTGCCCCGAAGTCGCGTTGGTCAGTTTGACGATGGGTCCGAGGATGCGGTTGACCGCGTCGAGACTGGCCCCCGGTGCCGTGGCCGCGGCGTTCAGCGATGTGGCAATTCGGTTGACGTCGTCCATCATCCCGCCGGCCGCGGTCCCCTTCACCGACGGGAAGGCCCCGAGTTGTCTGATGATCCGGTCCACTTGCTGGACGGTCGTCAGGATCGACTGCGTGTTGTCGGCCACCGTCCACAGTGCGGGCCCGGCGGCTGCGAGCGCGGAGTCGATGGTCTGCTGCCGCGCCGACACCGTCGACGCCAGGCGGCTCGCGGAGCTGAGAACGGCGTCGATCTCGTCGGTCCGTTCCGACAACGAGGACACCAGGACCGTCGACTGCCGGACAAGTGTTCCTAGCTGCTCCCCGTCGTCGCCGAGGGACTCACCGAGCCCGTTGACGATGTCGGTGAGGCTGCGGATGGCACCGCCGTTGACCAGCATCGCGGCCGTCGACAGCACCTCCTCGACCGTCGCGCCGGCCGAGGTGCGGTCCAGTGGGATGACGTCGCCGTCTCCGAGCAGGGCGGCACCGGGCTCGGATTCGGCGGGTGGTTCGAGAGCGACGAACACATCGCCGAGCGGTGTGGCCGAACGCAATTCGGCCCGAGTGCCGTCCGGGAGGCGGGTACCGTCGGCGATCCGCATGCCGACGTCGGCGAGGTAATCGTCGACCTCCATCGACTCCACGAAACCGACGTCTGCGCCCAGCAGTCGGACCTTCGCCTTGGCGGGGAGGTTCAACGCGTTGTCGAACTGCGCCTTCAACGCGAACCCGTCGCCGCTGGTCCCCGGCGCCGGGAGCGGGAGCTGCCCGAGTCCCACCGAGCAACCGGTGAGGACCCAGGCCAGCAGTAGCACGACCGCGGCGACACCGCGCCGGTGATTTCGACTCGCCGCGTTCACTTCTGACCGACCCCCGCCATCGCCGCCAGCATGGCGGTCACCCCGAAGTCCGGACCGAAGTCCTGCGGCTTCCCGGTGTTGCACCCGAGATCCTTCAGGTTCGCCAGATTGCAGACCTCTTTGAGGACCTGCTGGTCGAAGAGAATCCGGTCGGCGAAGGTGTGGACCCGGATCGTGCCGTTCGGCTGATCGATCGCGTTGTAGGCGTTGTTCATCAGGGTCGGTGTGAGGTTCAGGAACTCCGACAGCTCGCGCTGGTAGTCGGCCATCGTCCCGGTGACGGTCGTCGCGTCGCGCGCCGCGTTCCGCAGCGGAACCCTGTTCTCCTTCGGCAGTTCGGAGGTCTTGGTCAGGATCTGGTTGAGCTTCGCGCCGGTGTTGCCCTGCCCGAGTCGCTGATCCGCGATGACCTGACTCATCGCGCGGAGGCTGCCGTCGAACTCGCGGATGGTCTTGTCGTTGTTCGCGGCGGCCTCGGTGGGGACGTCGAGGTTGTCCACGAGTTTCACGATCGCCTCGCGGGTTGCGCTGGGATCGGCTCCGGTGCGTAGGGCTTTCGACAATTGCCCCAGTGCGTCGCGGAGCGCAGGCCCGTTGCCGTCCAGCGACTCCGAGGTCACCGACAGCATGTCGGCGATCGGTCCGCCACCCTTGCCGTCCCCACCGAGTTGCCCGGCCAGGTTGTCGGTCATCGTGAGCAGGCGGTCGAACTCGATGGGCGTCCGGGTCCGGTCGAGCGGCAGGAACGCGTCGCTCGACAGCTTCGGCCCGCCGGTGTAGGCCGGGGTGAGTTCGACGTGCCGGTCGGTGAGGACCGACGACGACACCGCGACCGCCTTCACGTCGATCGGCAGGCTCACGTCCTCGTCGACCTCAGGGCGGCACCGTGATGAGGGCCGCTTCGTCCTCGGCGGCCCCGGCGAAGTCGACGGTGGCGAAGACGTAGGCCTGGAGGTTCTCGTGCCGGAGTGGAACAACCTTCGGTTTCGACGTGGTAGCGCTCGTGTGCAGGAGGACCGCAGGGGCCTCGTCGGGAACATCGATGGGCGGCAACGGTTCCGACGCGCGGGCCGCAGCGAGGAACTCATCGAGGTCGAGCACCTGCTGACGTCCGACAACCCGGTCGCGATAGCGTTCCTCGACGACGATCAGCGGGTGATCGAAGTCGTCGATCAGTTCGCCGAGCACTTCGTCGCCCAGCCGGTAGTTCACCGGGACGAAGGGCACTCCCGCAAAGGCCGCAGCGAAGAACATCTGGGGGTAACCCGGGACCGTTACGGCCGAGGTAGATCACCTCCGAGGGGTTGCACCCGGCGACGACCGACGCGGCCCCGCGGGCGGTGGCGACCACGTCGGCGTGGGTCAGACCCGAGGCACGGTCACCGAGCGCGACCCGGTCGCCGAGCCCGGACTCCACCATGTCCAGGAGAAGGCCGACACCCATGTTTCCCGCCAATCCACGTGAGGTCGACATCGGTGCGCGGCATCGAGCCGCACACCGCTCATCGTAGATGATTCAGTGCAATCAGTTACACCATTCGAGACAAGTGGTTGCGCGGTCGACGGCAACCCTGATGTCAGTTGAAGAGATCGACCACGGATTCGGTGGCGAAGCGACCCCACAGCATCTTCTTGGCGACCAGGTTCATGTGCCGTCGCCAGTGCGCCTCAGCAGCGTCAACGTCACCCGCCTCCACCAGGTTGACCAACTTGCGGTAGGCCCGGATCGACTTCTTGAACTGGGTCGTGACCTCGTCGATGTCAGTTGTCCGGGACACCACACGCGACATGTGCGTGGCCACCACATCGGCGAGTACGTGCCCCAGCAGGCCGATCGTCTGGTTACCTGCGCGTTCGAGGATGAGGTCGTGGAATCGGAACGCCGTCGCCGACCAGGTGTCGAGGTCGGCGGACTCGGCGCCGGCGTCGACACGGTCGGCCAGCTCGTCGATCACCTCGACGAGTGCCTTGATGTCGTCGTCGGATCGACGTGCGGTCAGCATCCGCACCGCGGCCGGCTCGAGGACCATCCGCGCCTCGTACAGGTCGGAGAGCGTCGTGTTCTGGATCTGCAGCAGCAGACCGAAGTAACGCGCGGCGACCGACACATCGGGCGAAACCACCTGCACGCCCCCGCGCGAACCGCGGCGGACGACGATGAGGGATTCGTTCTCGAGGATGCGGAAGGCCTCGCGCAAGGTGGGCCGGGAGACGTCGAACTGCTGTCCCAGCACTGTTTCCGGCGGCAACATGTCGCCCGGCTTCAACACTCCACGGACGATCTGACCGCGAATCTGTTGAGCGATCAGTTCAGCGGTCTTCGGGACCTGAATCCGCCGGGGCAATCCGTTCTCATCGAACGAGCTGTTGGCCAATTCCCACACCTTCTTCGAAGCCGGCGACTGCCGAGCGGGATTCAGCCTAGCACCCGGACGGGTCGGCCTTCCGTTTCGACGAAACCGACATGCACATGAACACACGCATTGTACGGTTGAATCATCTAACTCATCTAGTGATCCCATCGGGGACGCAAGGGAGGTGCCGACGGGATGTCGGACGTATCAGGCCAGAGCACTCGAACCGGTCAGCTCTTCATCAACGGCAAGTGGGTCGACGGCCGGGGCGACGAGACGATCACGGTCATCAATCCCGCGACCGAAGCGGTGATCGGAACGGTACCGCAGGCGACCGTCGCCGACGTCGAGGACGCGGTCAACGCCGCACGATCCGCTTTCGACGAGGGCCCGTGGCCGCAGATGTCGGTGCGCGAGCGCGCCGCCGTGCTGCGGCGGATGGCCGAGGGATTCGCCGACCGGCGCGCCGAACTTGTTGACCTCTCCATCGCCGAAGCCGGGTCGACGCGTGCCCTTGCCGAGTACCTGCAGGTCGGCACTCCCATCGACCACTTCTTCGACCTCGTCGACCGGATACTGCCCTCTTTCGAGTTCGAGACCGCACTGCCGCCGATGATCGGCAACGGCATCGGCCAGGGCGTCGTGGTCCGCGAACCGTTCGGCGTCGCCGCCCTCATCACGCCGTTCAACTTCCCGCTCTTTCTCAACCTCTGCAAGGTCGCACCGGCGCTGGCGGCCGGGTGCACCGTGGTCCTCAAGTGCTCGCCCTACACCCCGTTCGAAGCCCTCGTCGTCGGCGAGATCGCTGAGGCCGCGGGATTGCCGCCGGGCGTCCTCAACATCATCACCGGTGACGTGGAGGCCGGCGAGGCACTGACGACCCACCCCGGCGTGGACCTCATCAGCTTCACCGGCAGCGACACCGTGGGCACGAAAGTGTATGCGCAGGGCGCACAGTCGCTCAAAAAGGTGGTCCTCGAACTGGGCGGCAAGTCGGCGAACATCCTCCTCGAGGACACCGATCTCGACCGTGTGATGCAGAGCGTGCTCGGCGGGTTCATCACCCACGCCGGGCAGGGCTGCGCGCTGATGACCCGCATCCTCGTGCACGAGTCGCTACACGACGAGTTGGTCGGCCGCGTCAAGATGGCGCTGGACTATGTCCCGGTGGGTGATCCCGCCGACCCCAACGTGGTGATGGGGCCGCTCATCCGCGAGGCCCAGCGCGCCCGCGTGGAGGAGCTGATCCGCGTCGGCCAGGCCGAGGGCGCCCAGATCGCCTACGGCGGTGGAAGACCTGCCGGATTGGACAGGGGCTTCTTCGTCGAACCCACCCTCTTCGTGGGTGTGGACAATCGGATGAAGATCGCCCAGAGCGAGATCTTCGGACCAGTCGGAGTGGTCATCCCCTTCACCGACGACGCCGAGGCGGTCCGGATCGCCAACGACAGCCCGTACGGACTCTCCGGCGGTGTCTGGTCGGCCGACCCCGTACGCGCACACGGCATTGCGCGCGCGTTGCGCACCGGCATGGTCGTCGTCAACGGTGGCGGGGGCGGATTGATGCCCGACGGGCCGTTCGGCGGGTACAAGCACAGCGGCATCGGACGCGAGTTCGGCGCACACGGGTTGTCGGAGTACTTGCAGCACAAGACGATCCAGTGGGCGGCGGCCCGATGAGGGTCGTCGTCGATCAAGACAAGTGCGGTGGCCACGGTCGCTGCATCGCCGTCGCACCGGATCTGTTCGATCTCGACGACGACGGGGTGAGCTTTCCGCTCACCGAGGACATCGGGGCCGACCAGGAGGCCGCCGCCAAAGAGGCTGTCGCCAACTGTCCGCAGAGCGCGATCCGCATCGAATGAGACCGGCCAACGGTCGTCGGGAGGACTGAAGAATCAATGTCGAGTTCACTTGGGGAGAAACCCGATTCGGGTTCTATCGGGCAGACCTCACCGGATGACACCGGGACGGTCACGATGGCCAAGGAGTCGCCACCGATCGTCTGGCTCGCGCGTCTGGGCGCGGTCTTCGTCGCGATCCAGGCCTACGTCTACATCCGCTGGATATTCTCCGACGCGTTCTCCCCGATCCCGACGGGCCCGGACGAGGTGCCCACGCACACGCTGGTCATCATCCGGGCGTCGGAGGTCATCTGCATCGTCGGCGTGATCTCATCGATCATCTGGCTGGTGCATCGCACCCGTAAGGACGGGAAGTTCCCCACCCTGGGCGTCTTCATGATGGGGTGGTTGCTCACCTGCTGGCAGGACGTCGGCGTCAACGCCGTGGTGCCGGTGTTCTCGTACAACTCGGCATTCCTCAACATGGGCACGTGGGGCGAGTTCGTACCGGGCTGGGTCGCCAATGGCCCGGAGACCCCGGCGCCGATCCTGTACGAGCTCGCCGACTACATGCTGTTCCTCCCGCTGGCCGTCGTCGGCATCGACAAGCTGGTGAAGTCCGCCCGGGCGCGATGGCCGCGGCTCAACAAGGCCGGCATCATCGTGGCCCTGTTGCTGATCTTCCTCGTCCTGGACACCGCCTCGGAGCAGTTCCTGCAACGCCAGGGACTGTGGTCGTACCTGCGGGTCAACGACACCTGGTCGATCTTCACCGGCACCCTCAACCAGTTCCCGCTGTATGAGGGCGTCTTCTTCGGCTCCGTCGTGATGGTGGCCTCGATGTGCTTCTACCTCTTCCGCCGCAACGGCGACCAGCTGATCACCGACGCCGGTATCGAGCGGCTCAAGATCACCCGCGGCGTGGCGGTCGTGCGCATCCTGGCGTTCTCGGCGGTGATGAACGTGATCCTCGCGGTGTTCTTCCTCGGCTTCAACCTGGTGAACATGCACGCCGACGTCGCGCCGACCGACGTGCCGAGCTACCTGCACCAGAACATGTGCGGTCTCGCCGAGAACCCGCCCTGCCCGCACCTGAAGTAGCCGACACGACACCGCCAGGTCGGGTCAGGGCTGGTTGCCCAGCGTCACCGGCCGGTCCGGGTCCGATGACCACTGCGAGAACGAGCCGGGGAACAGCGTCGCATCGACACCGACAACCGCGAGTGCCGCGATCTCGTGCGCCGCGTTGATGCCGGAACCGCAGTAGACGATCACCTCGCGACCGTCCCCGGGGATGATGCCGAGATCGGTGAAGCGTCGGCGCAGGTCGTCCGCGGACCGGAACCGGCCGGTCTCGTCGACGTTGTCCACGGTCGGTGCGCTGCGAGCGCCCGGGATGTGCCCGGCGCGGGGATCGACCGGTTCGACGTCACCGCGGTACCGCTCGCCGGCACGCGCGTCGAGCAGGGTCGCGGTGCCGGCCGCGACGTCGTCGATCGTGGCGATCGGGAGGTTCCCGCCGGTCAGCGTGACCGTTCCGGCACGCGGGCGCCCACCGTCACCGGTCGTCGTGCGCAAGCCCTCGGCTTGCCAGGCGGCGAGACCGCCGTCGAGCAGGCGTACGTCGGCGATGCCCGCCCAGCGCAGCAACCACCATGCACGGGCCGCGGCCAGGTTGCCCGAGTCGTCGTAGACCACGACCGGGACGCCGTCGGTGATCCCCCAGCTCCGCGCGGCGGCCTGGAGGTCCTCGATCGGGGGGATCGGATGCCGACCGCCGACCGCCCCGGACGGGGGCGCGGCGAGCTCGGAGTCGAGGTCGGCGTACACCGCGCCGGGGATGTGGCCCTCCCGGTAGGCCTCGCGACCGTCGAAGTCGCCGAGCTGCCAGCGCACGTCGAGCACCACGGGCGGCGTCCCGAGCAACATCTCGGCCAGGTCGAGCGGGTTGATCAGTACATCGCTCATGTCGGTCAGCCTATCGACGCTCGCTCCACACCCCGGCGAAGGCCTGTCGGCCGCGATGCGAGAATGGGGCGGTCCGCACCTGCGGAACACTCTCCGCGATTCACAGGGGGCCTTTCGTGGCGCTGTTCCTGGCCGTGCTGGTTCCGGCGGTCTTCTTCGGTCTGATCACGTTCTGGCTGCACCGCCGGATCGTCCGCGCAACCGATCTCCCCCGCCCGTGGTCGGGCGTCGCCGATGTCGCGCTCACCGTCATGTGGGCCTTGGCGGTCGTAGGGTTCGCCAGCGGCCGGTCGCTGGACCCGTCGTGGGCGCGACCGATCGGCACCGTCGGCCTGATCTGGATCGGCGCGGTCTTCTACCTGTTCCTCGGGCTGGCGATCATCGGGCTGATCTCGTTCGGCGCGAACATGATTCGGCGGATTCGACGCCGCCGGACCGGGACCGACGAGACGATCGGCGCGGCCGAACGCCGACTGCGTCGTCTGCGGATCGCAACTGCCGCCGTGGTCGTCGTGGCGCTCGGAGTCACCGGTTACGGCGTGTTCGAGGCCTCCCGTCCGCAGGTGATCGAGGTCAGCGCGGCGTTCGACAACCTGCCCGCACAGTTCGACGGACTCCGTATCGCAGTGGTCTCCGACCTCCACCTCGGGCCCGCGCGCGACGCCTCGTTCACCCGGCGCATCGTCGACGAGGTCAACGCGCAGAACCCGGATCTGGTGCTCCTCGTCGGAGACCTCACCGACGGCAAGATCCCGTACGTCCGCGACACCCTGGAACCGCTCACCGATCTCCGCGCACCCCTCGGGATGTTCGGCGTCAGCGGTAATCACGAGTACTACTCCGACGACGGCGGCCGCTGGCTCGACGCCTGGGAATTCTACGACGTACGGACCCTGCGGAACTCGCGGATCCCGCTGACGGTCGACGGCGCCACCATCCAGCTCGCCGGCGTATACGACGCCACCGCCCCAGAGCCCTACGAACCCGATCTCCCTGCCGCTCTGGAGGGTTCGTCGCCCGAGGACTTCGTACTGCTGCTCGCACATCAGCCGAAGCAGGCCGTCGAGGCCTCCGAGCTCGGCGTCGAGCTCCAGTTCTCCGGCCACACGCACGGTGGGCAGATGTGGCCGATCCGCTATCTCGTTCCGCTACAACAGCCGTCGGTCGCCGGACTGGACCGGGTCGGGGACACCGTGCTGTACACGACCCGGGGCGCCGGCGCCTGGGGTCCGCCGGTCCGTGTCCTCGCGCCGCCGGAGATCACCGTGTTCACGCTGCGCGCGACACCGTGACGTTGCGCGTACGCTCGCACGATGACCGAGTTCACAGTGGATATCGACGGTCGGGGCGTACGCGTACGAACAGTGGGTGAGGCGAGCGAACCGACGATCATCCACTTCCACGGAACGCCGGGCTCCCGCCTCGAGCTCGCATTCGGAGACGAGATCGCCCGGCGGCAGGGCGTCCGGGTCGTCAGTTTCGATCGCCCCGGATACGGTTTGTCCGATCCGGCGCCCATCGGTCTCACAGCCGTCGCCCGTGACGTCGAGGCACTGGCCGATCATCTTCACCTGGACCGGTTCGCGGTGTTCGGCTGGTCGGGTGGCGGTCCGTTCGCGCTGGCGACCGCGGCCACGTTACCCGATCGGGTGCGCCGCGTCGGTGTGTCCGGCTGCCCCGGGCCCGCCCTCGAAATACCCAGTGCCCGGGATCAACTCACTGACAACGACATCGAGGCGCTCGCCCATCTCCCGGGAGACCCCGGCCGTGCCGCGCAGATCTTCGGCGATGGCAACCGGGAACTGCTGGACGCAATGGTGTCCGTACGAACCGATCCCGATGCTCCCTGGGTCGGATGGATGTGGGGCGCCAGCGATCCCGCGGTCATCACCGAGGCATCGGTCCGTCGAGCGCTCTTCGAATCCTTCGCCGAGGCATTGAAACAGGGCCCTGACTCGATTGCATGGGACAATGTCGCGTTCGTCGGCCCCTGGGACTTTCGGCTCACCGAGGTTGCCGCACCGGTTCACCTCTGGTACGGAACCGAGGACACGATGGCCGTCCCCGCCGCCGGAGAGTGGCTCGCGAGTCGGCTCCCGGACGCCGAGCTGTCCGTGTACTCCGGTGAGGGACACCTACTCCCGTTTCGGCACTGGTCCACGATGCTGTCCACGCTGACCGGCTGAGTCGCAGAACCCGTGAACCAGACGCAACACCGCCCGCGACGACGGTCGCGGGCGGTGTCCGGTTCGTCAGGCGTTGATGTCCGACGGGTGCGTCGCGAGCGGCGTGACCTTGATGTCCATGTACGGGAACAGCGGCAGACCTGACAGGATCGTGTGCAGCTCGTCGTTGGACTCGACGTCGAAGATCGAGTAGTTGGAGTACTCGCCGACGATTCGCCAGATGTGCGGCCACTTGCCGGAACGCTGCAGGTCCTGCGAGTACGCCTTCTCCCGGGTCACGGTCTCGGCCCGGACGTCCGGGTCGAGATCGACGGGGATGTCGACGTCCATCCGAACGTGGAACAGCATCACTTCTCCGGATCGAGCACGAAGTCGTAGGCCACCGTGACGCCGCCCTTGCCGTCGTCCTGTGGATCGAGGATCAGCTCGGGCTTCACCGCACTGGCGACGTCGTCGTCGTTGTGGGCGTCACCGGGGAAGTACAGCTGTGCGGTGAGCTGCTCGTGCCCGGGCGCCGAGACCTTGAGGTGCAGGTGGGCGGGACGCCACGGGTGCCAACCGGCCGCCGCGATCATCTTTCCGCACGAGCCGTCGGTCGGGATCATGTACGGCGCCGGACGGATCGTGGTGATCTCGAAACGACCCTCGTCGTCGGCGGTGAGGGTGGCGCGCAGGTTCCACTCCGGGATGCCGGGAGCGAACTGCGAGTAGTAACCGTCATCGTCGGCGTGCCACAGCTCGACCTTGGCGCCAGCGAGCGGAGTGCCGTCGCACGAACGGACCTGGCCGTTCCACAGCAGCGGATCGCCCTTCTCGTCCTCGCGCATGGGCACTGCACCCTTGGAGCCCTGATCCGGCGCATTCGGGACGTAGTACGGCCCCTCGATGCTGCCCTTGTTGCCCTCGCGGTGTTCGGTGGCGACGTCCTCGACGACGTGCTCGACCCAGACGTCGAGGAACAGCGGCCACTCACCGTCTTCACCGACGTTGATGAGCCACGCCTTGAGGGCGTTGTACTCGTCGTACGTGACCTTGTGCTTGCGGATGGTCTCGTGCACGCCGGCGAGCACCTCGTTGATGAGGGTCGCCACGCGCTCCGGCGGGGTGTCCTTGACCGCCTCGAAGGGCGACTTGTCGGCGTGGAAACGCTCGGTGGCAGAGGCACCGGAGGCAGCTGCGGTCGCGACCTCGTTCGGGTGCTCGGTGGTGGTCATGTCGGTTCTCCTTGTACTCTTGCTCGTGGGGCTGCCACGAAACGATCTGTGGTGACGGGGTTTTCAGTTGTCGGTTCGGTAGCGTTCGAGTTTGTCCGGGTCGATCTCGAAACCGATGCCGGGCGCGGTCGACCGACACAGGTGGCCGTCGCGGATCTGCAGGGGCTCGGTCAGCAGGTCATCGCTCATGTCGAGGAAGTTCGACAGCTCACCCGCATAACGCGACGTCAGTTCGAATGCGCTGCCGAAGGCGAGTGCGCATGCGGTGCCCACCTGACCGTCGATCTGGTTGCCCATCACCACCGGGATGCCCAGCCCCTCCGCCAGATGGTGGGTGCGGCGGGAGGTGGTGAACCCGGTGCGTGCGGTCTTGATGCTGATCGCGGTCGCCGACCGTCCGAGGATCTCGCGGGTGACATCCGCCGGCGTCGGCACCGACTCGTCGGCGATGAACGGGACGTCGAGCTGCTCGACGAGCCACCGTCGGCCCATGACATCGGCTGCGTCGCAGAGTTCTTCGGCGAACAGCAGGTCGAGGTCGGACATCTCCTTCATGGCGCGGGCGGATTCCGCGGCGGTCCAGCCTCGGTTGCCGTCGACGTAGAGTTCGATCTCGTCGCCGAATCGCTCACGCAGTGCGCGTACGACGGCGGTGTCGAGGGTGACGGGATGGCGGCCGACCTTCACCTTGAAGGTGCGGATGCCGTAGGTGTCGACCATCGTCTCGGCCTCGGCGACCATCTTCGCCGGTTCGGCGAAACCGAGCATGTGGCTGACGCGCATCCGGTCGGTGAAACCGCCGAGCAGGTCGCCGACAGGCAGGCCGAGGGACTTGCCGAGTGCATCCCAGATCGCCATGTCCACAGCTGATTTGGCTGCCGGGTTGCCGATGGTCCGCGCCATCCGGGACACGACCACCTCTCGTTCGAGAAGGGACAGCCCGACGATCGCCGGCGCGAAGATCGTGTCGATGACGGTGATGATCCCGTCCTGGGTCTCGCCGTAGGTGAACGGGCGCGGCGGGGCCTCGGCGACGCCGACCACGCCGGTGTCGGTGTGCACCCGCACCAGCACGTGGTTGGCCACGTGCACCTCACCCGAGGCGAACCTCAGGGGTTTGACGTACGGGATCGCGAATGGAATCGCTTCCACGCGAGTGATCTTCATCGTTCATCTCCAAACTGGGCACCGAGCTGAGCAGCTGGTGCGAGGGCGGCGGTGGATTCGAAGGCGGCGGCGATGGTGTCGGCGACCGCCCCGATGACCGGATTGTCGACGCCCCGGCGCCAGGCGAGGGCGACCTCGACGGTGTCGGCGTCGACGAGATCTCGGACGACGAGTCCGTCCAGGGGCAGGGCACGCACCGAGGCGGGCAGCACCGCGACGCCCAAACCCGCGGCGACCAGGGCCAGCAGAACCGCGGTACCGGACGCCTGATGGGCACGCCGGGGAACGAAACCCGCTGCGCGACAGGTACGCATCGCGGCGTCGTTGACGGCGGAGTCGCGGCTGTCGTACATGATGAAGGGTTCGTTGCGGAGGTCGACCACCGACACCACCGGCTCGACGGCGAGGCGGTGATCCGCCGACACCGCGAGGACGAGCGGTTCGTGGTCGATGACCCGGGTCTCGATGTCGTCACCGATGGCCGGCGGACGCAGGAGTCCGAGATCGATAGCGCCGGCTCGCAGGGCGTCGCACTGACCGGGCGTCAACATGTCGGACCGGATGTGGAGGTCGACGTCGGGGAGTTCGCGCTTGACGACCCGGGCGATGCGTGGCAGGTGTGAGAACGCGGCGATACCGGTCAGGCCGAGCCGGACGAGTCCGCTCCGTCCGGCGGCGATCCGGCGGACACCGTCGACCGCCTCGTCGACTCCGGCCAGGATGCGTTCGGCCTGGGCGCGGAGATACTCCCCCGCCGGTGTGACCGATACCTGCCGGGTGGTGCGGACGAAGAGCGTGACGTCGAGTTCGGCCTCGAGCTGGCGGATGGCATAGGAGAGCGCCGGCTGGGCCACGTGCAGGGACGCGGCGGCCTGACCGAAGTGGCAGGTGTCCGCGACCGCCGCGAAGTAGCGCAGGTGCCTCAGCTCCATGACCTCGCCTTTTGTCGTCCGGATGATTTTTGCAGCCCGGAAGTGTGATCCGGACCACGCCTACACGGTAATCCGGGGATACATACATGACAAAGACCTGTCATGCCGTTATTCATCGCTGCTATTTATCAATAGGACCCTTGGTCAGGACCAGTGAATCCCCTAGTGTGATCGCCGCCACGTGGTGGAACAGTGCAGTGAGCAGCCCATATCTGGAGGTTTACGACCATGACCGCGTCCGTATCGGAGCACCTGAACCACGTGAACACGGTCCTCGGCGACGCCGTCGTCGACGACCGAGACGCCGGCGTCTACCGCGCCAACCGCCGCATCTTCACCGATGAGGACATCTTCGAGCTGGAGATGAAGCACATCTTCGAGGGCAACTGGATCTACCTGGCCCACGAGAGTCAGGTGGCCGACCCCGGCGACTACTTCACCACCTACATCGGCCGGCAGCCCGTGGTCATCACGCGTGACGAGAACGGCGAACTCCACTGCCTGATCAACGCGTGCGCCCACCGCGGCGCCATGATCTGCCGCCGCAAGACCGACAACCGGATGACTCTCACCTGCCCGTTCCACGGCTGGACCTTCCGCAACGACGGAACCCTGCTGAAGGTCAAGGACCCCGAGGGCGCCGGTTACCCCGACACCTTCGACGTCGACGGCTCACACAACCTGACCAAGGTGGCGCGCTTCGACAGCTACCGTGGCTTCCTGTTCGGCAGCCTCAACGACGACGTGCAGTCGCTCGACGACCATCTCGGCGACACCCGACTCGTCATCGACATGTTGGTCGACCAGTCCCCCGACGGGCTCGAGGTGCTGCGCGGCGCGTCGACCTATACCTACGACGGCAACTGGAAGGTCCAGGCGGAGAACGGCGCGGACGGCTACCACGTCACCGCGACACACTGGAACTATGCGGCCACCACCTCACGCCGCAGCACCGGCGAGTCCAAGAACGACACCAAGGCGCTCGACGCCGGCGGCTGGGGCAAGTCCGGCGGCGGCTACTGGTCGTACCCCAACGGCCACCTCTGCCTGTGGACCTGGGCGGCCAATCCGCAGGACCGTCCGCTGTGGGACAAGATGGACGAGCTCAAGGAGACCCACGGCGACGCCAAGGGCGAGTTCATGGTGAAGGGTTCGCGCAACCTCTGCCTGTACCCGAATGTCTATCTGATGGACCAGTTCTCGACGCAGATCCGCCACTTCCGGCCGATCGCGCCGGACAAGACCGAGGTGACTATCTACTGCATCGCCCCCAAGGGCGAGAGTGACGCGGCACGCAGGCACCGCATCCGGCAGTACGAGGACTTCTTCAACGCCTCGGGCATGGCGACACCGGATGACCTCGAGGAGTTCCGCTCCTGCCAGCTCACCTTCCGTGCGCAGGCCGCACCGTGGAACGACATGAGCCGCGGCGCAGAGCACTGGCTGACCGGACCCGACGAGGTCGCCGAATCGCTGGGCATGACCGGCGTCATCTCCGCCGGCGTCAAGAACGAGGACGAGGGTCTATACCCCGTCCAGCACGGCTACTGGCTCGAGACGATGCGCACCGCGGCCGCCGCCGAGGAGTCCGCAGCCGCTACCGCCGAGAAGCACTGAAGGGGAACGCGATGACGACCGCAGAGAACACCACCGGCATCGACGCCGGCGGAAAACTGATCACCCAGAACATGATCGAGCAGTTCCTCTACCGCGAGGCGCGCTATCTCGACGACCGCGAGTTCGAGAAGTGGCTCGACTGCTACGCCGACGACGTCGTCTACTGGATGCCGTCGTGGGACGACAGTGATCGCCTGACAGAGGATCCCCAGCGCGAGATCTCGCTGATCTACTACGGCAACAAGGGCGGACTCGAGGACCGGGTGTTCCGCATCCGGACCGAGCGGTCGTCGGCCACCTCCCTCCCCGAGCCGCGGACGAGTCACAACATCAGCAACGTCGAGGTCATCGACCGGCGCGGCGATCTTGTCGACGTCCGATTCAACTGGCACACCATGTATTTCCGGTACCACACGATCGACCCGTACTACGGCACGTCCTTCTACACCATCGACTTCTCGGGCGACCAGCCGTTGATCCGCCGCAAGACGATCGTGCTGAAGAACGACTACATCCACCACGTGGTGGACATCTACCACTTCTAGGACGCGTTCCATGACTGTCACCACCGATCAGGGTGTCGGCGCCGCCGCCGACCATGCAGACGACGGGATACCGACGCATCAGGTCGCCTTGTCCTTCGAGGACGGGGTCACCCGGTTCATCACGTGCCGTGAGGACCAGACCGTCGCCGATGCGTCGTACCGCCAACGCATCAACATCCCGCTGGACTGCCGCGACGGCGCGTGCGGAACCTGTAAGTCGTTCTGCGAGTCCGGCGATTACGACGGCGGCATCTACATCGACGACGCACTGTCCGACGACGAGTCGGCCGAGGGTTTCGCGCTTCCCTGCTGCATGAAGCCGAGATCGGACCTCGTGCTGCAGATCCCGGCCACCTCGGACATCGCCAAGACCCAGGCGGCCCGGTTCACCGGGACGGTCGTGGAGCTCGACCGGCTCTCCGAGTCGACGATGCGCCTGGGCCTCCGCATCGAGAACCGCGGCGAACTGGCGTTCCTCCCGGGCCAGTACGTGAACATCGAGATCCCCGGCACCGAGGACTCCTCTGGCGAACCGGTCAGCCGCTCCTACTCGTTCGCCAACGGCCCGCACGAGGATCGGCTGATCTTCCTGATCAAACTGACCCCCGGTGGGGCGATGTCGACGTACCTGACCGAACGTGCGACACGGGGCGAGCAGATCTCCTTCACCGGCCCCCACGGATCGTTCTTCCTCCGCGAGGCCACCCGACCCGTACTGTTGCTGGCCGGCGGCACCGGCCTGGCACCGATTCTGTCGATGTTGCGAAAGCTGCACGCGGACAACAGCAGCCGGAAGGTCCACCTCATCTACGGGGTGTCCACCGACACCGACCTGGTCGCCCTCGACGAGATCGAGTACTTCGCCGGCCGGTTGCCCGGATTCACCTGGGATCACTGCGTGTCCGACCCGGCGAGCACGGCGGTCAACAAGGGTTACGTGATGGGTCTCATCGAGCCCGGACATCTCTTCGACGGTGACGTCGCCATCTACCTCTGCGGTCCGCCACCCATGGTCGAGGCGGTCCGTAAGCACGTTGCGGAGGCCGGGATCGAACCGACCGGTTTCTACTACGAGAAGTTCGCCCTCGCAGCGACATCCGCCGTCCCGGGCGGGAATCCCCCGGTTGCCGCGACGGTCGACGCCGCGGCACGGACTGCACCGGCGGACGAGGGCATCATCGTCACCCCCGACGCCCGCGCGATCGCCGGACAGGTGACCCTGCCGCCGGCCGATCTCCCCGCCTGGTCGGGTGGTTCCAGCGCACCGTCCGAGGACGATTCGCTCGTTCGGATCGCCGGTCAGCGGTTGTGGCCGAACGACATCGGTGACGCGGTCCTCGACGCAGACGCGGGAACGCTTCACGCTGCCGGGACCTCGCGAGCCGTTGCCGGGCAGGTGATCTTCGGCCCCGCCGCCATGGCCCCCCTGCACGAACCGACCCCGCAGCCGGCCACGCCGGCAACCCCGACGCCGGAACCCTCACCCGAACCCACCGCACCCGAGCCGTCCGCATCCACCGTGGTCGGATCGCAGGGCTACCAGATCGGTGAGGAGCATCCGGCGATCTTCGAGTCCGACGCCCTCTTCGAGGCACGCGCCGCCCTCGAACTCGGCGCGCTGGAACTGACTTTCGGACGCCTCACCACGCAGCAGCTCGCCGGCTATCGCCTATTGGCCGACGCCACCGTGCCGTACGTCGACGGTGAGCGTTTTCTCGACGCCGCCGAATACACCGAGACCAACGCCGCGTTCCACGACTATCTGTTCACACTGACCGGCAACGACCATCTACTCGAGGCCTACAAGGCACTCGGCGTGAAGGGCCGGATGAGTGAGGTCCTGCGCAACGCGACCTGGTGTCATCCCCTTTGCGCCCAGGATCATCTCGACATCGTCGCCGCCTTCGAGTCCGGCGACCACGACGGTGCCCGCGCTCTGATCTCGGCCCACGCCGACCGGTCCAAGCAGACGATGCGGCGGGCGATGGCCGACGAAACTGCAGCTCGACGGCCGCGTTTCGTCACCCCGGGCCGCTTCGCCGGCAAGGTCGTCGTGATCACCGGCGCGGCACAGGGTATCGGCGAGCAGGTCGCCCGTCGAATCAGTGCCGAGGGCGGAAAGGTCGTCCTGGCCGACCGTTCCGACCTGGTCGACGACGTCGCCCGCGATCTCGATCGCACCGGCCCCGGCGCGGTGTCGGCGATCGCCGATCTCGAGAGCTACGACGGGGCGGAATCGGTGATCCGCGGCGCGATCGCGTCGTACGGTCGGGTCGACGTTCTCGTCAACAATGTGGGCGGCGCCATCAACTTCAAGCCGTTCACCGAGTTCACCGACGCCGAGATCCGCGCCGAGATCGACCGATCACTCATGACGACGCTCTACGCCTGCCGTGCCGCGCTGCCCTCGATGATCTCCCGAGATGGCGGCGTCATCGTCAACGTCTCCTCGGCGGCGACCCGAGGCATCCACCGCATCCCGTACTCGGCCGCCAAGGGCGCGGTCAACGCGATGACGGCCTCACTGGCCATGGAGTACGCCGACGACGGCATCCGGGTGGTCGCCGCCGCTCCGGGCGGTACCGAGGCGCCGCCGCGGCGCATCTCGCGGGGCACACCCCAGCCGCGCAACGAGGCGGAGGCCCAGTGGTTCCAGGCCCACATCGACCAGACGCTCTCCTCGTCGCTGATGCATCGGTACGGCACCCTCGACGAACAAGCGGCGGCGATCTGTTTCCTGGCCTCCGACGAGGCCTCGTACATCACCGGAACGGTGCTCCCCGTCGCGGGTGGCGATACCGGGTAGCGCCCGGTCCTAGGATGGAACGATGACGGTCACCGGCCGGGACACCACGCACATGGTCATCTCCACCGTGTGTGCCGGCCGTGACCGTGAGATCGACGTCCTGAGCGCACGACTCGCCGCGTCAACGGGCGCGGATTTCCTTGCAGTGACCGGCGATCCGGGTATCGGCAGGTCGACGCTCCTCGGTCGGATCGTCGACCTCCACCGCCGAACCGCGGGTGACGCGCACACACTTGTCGCGCAGGTGTCCCCGTGGCAGTCGCAGTCGCCGGGATCGCTGATCCGACAGCTCGTCCAGGCCACGGCCCGCACCACGCCTGAATCACCCGGCGAACTCACAGATCTTCTTCTCGCGGCGATCCCGGATTCCGACGGAGACACGACGCTCATCGCCGTCGACGACGCCGACTCCGCGGACGAGGAGTCGGTGCAGGCGTTGGTCGCGCTCACCCGTGAGCACCGGTCCCGGCGCATCCTGGTCGTCGTCACGACCGGCCGGCCGGGCACCCGGCTGGCGGGAACGACATTCGACGAACTCAGGCTCGACGGGGTCGGCCCGGACGCGACGTCGGAGATCGCCGCCCAGCGCGGCATCGTGCTGCATCCGGTGATGCGCGACGCACTGACCGCCCACACCGCCGGCAATCCGCGTGACATCGTCGCACTTCTCGACGAGGTGCCCACCGGAACATGGACGCGTAGTGGGAGTCGGCTCCCCGCGCCCCGCCGAGTCGTCGACGAGGTCCGTGCTGCTCTCCCCGACCCGGGCACACCCGCTCGCGACCTCATCGAAGCACTCGCCGTCCTCGATGCGAGCGAACCGCTCTCCACCGCAATCGAACTCGCCGCCATCGACGACCCGTTACGAGCGATCGACGATGCCCGCGAATCGACCCTCGTCACCTCCGACGGCGCCCTGACGCCAGCGGAGGCGCAGCCGCGGCTGACCACGCCTCTCGTTCGCGCCGCGGTTCTGGAGATCATGGGCATGCGCGCCGTCGGCGAAGCCCATCGTCGAGCCGCGGAGATCGTCTCCGACCCCGCACGCCGCCTCCACCATCGGGTCGCCGCGACGCCGACCCCGGACGCGAACCTCGCCGACGACCTCGCCGAACTCGCCCGGACGCGCGGGGCCGAGGGCGCCTGGGCGGAGGCCGCACGCCTCTACCGCCAGGCCGGACGTCTCACCCCGGACACACTCGAGCGCGACACCCGCATCACGCTCGCGGTCGATTCACTTCTCGCCGCCGGTGACTGTGTCGGGGCCGGGGCGCTGGTCCCGACCGTCGAGAGTCTCCGGGAGACCCCGCTGCGCAATGCGACCCTCGCCTACCTCGCCATCCTGCGCGGGCGTTCGTCGGAAGCGCAACTCCGGCTCGACCGTGCCTGGGGCATCGTCAACGCCGAACGCGAACCCGACACCGCGGCGCTCATCGCACAGCGGTACGTCCTGCACAACCTCGTGCGCTGCCAGGGCTCGGAGCTGGTGACCTGGGCCGATCGCGCCATGGAGATGGCCGGACAGGGGTCGGCCGCCCGCATCGAGGCAGCCGTCATCCGCGGGCTGGGCCTCGCCTGGTCAGGAAAACCGGAAGCGGCACGCGCGGAATATGATTCGATCGCCGAGCGAATCCGCTTCGGCGCTCAGGCACAGCGCGCCACGATGGGCAGGGGCTGGATGCAGCTCAGTCTCGACGAGATCGACGCCGCACGTACCAATCTCGAGGCCGCGGTGTCGATGGCCCAGCTCGGCGGCTCCACGCGGATCTCATTGTGGGCGTTGGCCTGGCTGGCCCGGGTCCAGTTCCTCACCGGGGACTGGGACGAGGCGATGCGCGGGGTCGACGCCGGTCTCGCTCTCGCGCGGAGCAGCGGCATCGAGCTCGTCACCCCGCTCCTCGACTGGACCGCGTGCCAGATCCACTCCTCGCGCGGGGACTGGGACTCCGCCGACCGACACATCGCGCACAGCTCCACCTCGATCGGCGACTACGAGATCATGCGCATTCCCGAGATCCTCGCCCGCGCCCACCGCGCCGAGGCGGCCGCCGAGTACGCCAAAGTGGTCCGGACGCTCACCCCTCTCGTCACGATGGCCGAAAACGTTCCCGCACTGTCGGAGCCGGGCCTCTGGCCGTGGGTGGACGTGCTCGCGAACGCCCAGGTCATCGAGGGACGTCTCGACGACGCGGATCGTCTGCTCCATCGGTACGAGACGCGCGCCGCCGAACGTGGCCACCGTTCGGCGGCGGCACGTCTGAAGTACGCACGCGGTCGGCACCTCGGCGCGACCGGCGACATCCACGCCGCACGACGCGCTTTCGAGGAGGGTCTCGAACTCCTCGACGGCCTCGGACTCCGCTACGACCAGGCGCGGGTCAACTTCGCCTACGGTCAGACGCTTCGGCGGGCCGGGAAGCGGCGCGCAGCCGACACGATCATCGGGACCGCGCGTGAGCTCTACCTGTCCCTCGGCGCGACGGCGTATGTCGAACGGTGCGACCGTGAGCTGAAGGCCGGCGGCCTGACCACGTCGCGCCCCGATCGGGACGGCACACCGAAGGACGCCGTCGAACTCACCCCACAGGAAGAGGCGGTGACCACGCTCGTGGCACGAGGACTCTCGAACCGCGAGGTGGCCGCCGAACTGTTCATCTCACCGAAGACGGTGCAGTACCACCTGACCCGGATCTACGCGAAGCTCGGGCTGCGGTCCCGCTCCGAGCTGGCGGCGTCACGACGCTGATCGACCAGCGGGGCGCCGGTCTTCTCGACGACCTCCTCGAAGTCGACGCCGGGCGCCAGTTCGACGACCTCGAAACCCGTTCCGGCGACATCGAACACGCCCAGATCGGTGATGACGCGACTGACCACGCTGCGACCGGTCAGGGGCAGGGCGCAGTGCTCGAGGAGCTTCGCCTCGCCCTTCTTGGTGACGTGTTCCATCAGGACGATCACCTTGCCGGCGCCGTTGACCAGGTCCATGGCGCCGCCGATGCCCTTCACGAGTGCGCCGGGCACCATCCAGTTGGCGAGGTCACCGTTCATCGCGACCTGCATCCCGCCGAGGACGGCCACGTCGACGTGCCCGCCGCGGATCATCGCGAAGCTGGTGGCCGAGTCGAAGTAGGACGCACCGGGCAGGACCGACACGGTCTGCTTGCCGGCGTTGATCAGGTCGGGGTCGACCTCGTCGTCGTAGGGGAAAGGACCGACGCCGAGGATGCCGTTCTCGGCGTGCAGGAAGATTCCCGAATCATCGGGCATGTGGTCGGGGATCAGGGTCGGCAGGCCGATCCCCAGGTTGACGTAGTCGCCGCGGGTGAGTTCCTTTGCCGCACGGGCGGCCATCTCGTTCCGGTTCCAGGTCATGGCGGTCTCCTATACGGTTGCGGCGGTCGGGCGCTCGCGGATGGTGCGCTTCTCGATTCCCTTGCGCAAGGCCTGTTCCGGGGTCAGTTCGAGAACGCGCTGGACGAAGATGCCGGGGAGATGGATCTCGTCGGGCCCGAGTTCGCCGACCTCCACGACCTTTTCCGCCTCGACGATCGTCGTGCGGCCCGACATCGCGGCCGGCGGATTGAAATTGCGTGCCGCGGCGTGGAATCTGCAGTTTCCGGCCCTGTCCACGACGGCGGCGCGCACCAGTGCATAGTCGGTGACGATCGCTTCCTCGAGCACCATCGGCTTGCCGTTGAAGGTGCGGACCTCCTTGGGCGGGGAGGCCTCGGCGACGGTGCCGTCGGCGTTGTAGCGCCACGGCAGTCCGCCCTCTTCGACGAGGGTGCCGACACCGGTGGGGGTGAAGAAGGCGCCGATTCCGCTGCCGCCGGCGCGCATCCGCTCGGCGAGGGTGCCCTGCGGGGTGAGTTCGACGGTGACCTCACCGGAGAGGAACTGGCGCCCGAACTCCTTGTTCTCGCCGATGTAGGAGGCGATCACCTTGTCGATACGGCGGTTCTCGAGAAGCAGACCGAGACCCGCGCCGTCGACACCGCAGTTGTTGGAGACGATGGTCAGATTCTTCGCGCCCTGCGCGAGGAGGGCGTCGATGAGAAAGCCGGGGATGCCGGCGAGGCCGAAACCGCCCACCGCGAGGCTTGCACCGTCGGGAATGTCGGCGACGGCATCGGCTGCCGAGGCGACCACTTTGTCGTAACTCATTGCTGCTCCAGGTGTTCGATCAGGGCGGGGTTGATGATGTCGGGCTGCTGGGCGTTCGCCAGGTGGGCGGCGTCGGGCACGACGAGGAGGCGGCCGTTCTGCACGTTGTCCGCGATCTCCTCGAGTTTGGCCGGCGGCGTCGCGGGGTCGTCGGCACCTGCGATCGCGAGCACCGGCGCGGTGATCGACGGCAGGTCGCCGCGGAGATCCATCTCGGCGATGACCTCGCAGCACGAGGCATACCCCTCGGCCGGGGTCGCGGCCACCATGTCCTCGTGGAACTTTCGTGAACTGCCGTAGGTACTCAGGTACTCGGGTGTGAACCACCGCTGCACAACGGATTCGGCGACGGCACCGGTTCCCTGGTCACGCACCATGGCGGCCCGGTCGAGCCAGGCCTCCCGCGGCGGGAGCTGAGCCCCGGTGCAGAACAACGACACCCGGTCGACCCGTTCGGGATTGCGCGCGGCGACCCGCATCATGGTCATGCCGCCGAGGGAGAGACCCACGAGATGCGCGCGCTCGATGTCGAGACGGTCGAGCAGGGCGATGACGTCGTCGGCTAGATCGTCGATCGTGTACGGCCCCTGCGGAACCGGGGACTCACCGTGACCGCGGGTGTCGTAGCGGACGACGCGGAACCGTGCCTTGAGGGCGGCCAGCTGCGCATCCCACATGCGATGCGTGGACCCGAGCGAGTTCGACAAGACCACCGCGGGACCGTCGGTGCGTCCGGAGACGACGGCGTGCACCTGCACCGGGGCGCTCATCGGGTCGCCTCGAAGATTGCGGCGAGGCCCTGTCCGCCACCGATGCACATGGTCTCGAGGACGTAGCGCGCCTCTCGACGGCGGGCCTCGTAGGCGGCGGTGGCGAGGATGCGGCCGCCGGTCGCGCCTATCGGATGGCCCAGGGAGATCCCGGAACCGTTGGGGTTCAGACGTTCGTCGCCGGCATCGATCTTCCATTCGTCGAGGCAGGCGAGGACCTGCGCGGCGAATGCCTCGTTGAGTTCGATCAGGTCGATCTCGTCGAGGGTGAGGTCGGCGCGGTTCAGTGCGGCCGCAGTGGCGCCGACCGGGCCGATGCCCATCGTCTCGGGCTCGCAGCCGGTCACGGCCCAGGAACGCAGGGCGAGAAGCGGTTCCAGTCCACGACGCCGTGCTTCGGCGAGGGTGGTCACCACGCACATGGCCGCGCCGTCGTTCTGTCCCGAGGCGTTGCCCGCGGTGACCGTGGACTCCGCATCGAGCTTGAGCCGGATGGGGCGCAGTTTGCCGAGGGATTCCGCGGTGGCGTCGGCACGCGGGTGCTCGTCACGGTCGACGACGGTGTCGGGCTCGCCGCGACGTCCGGGGATCGTGACCGGGACGAGTTCGTCTGAGAAGCGGCCCTCCTCGTGTGCGGTGACGGCCCGGTGGTGCGACCGCGCGGCGTACTCGTCCTGGTCGGCGCGGGAGATGCCGTACTTCGCGCGTAGATTCTCGGCGGTCTCGATCATGCCGCCGGGCACCGGATGCGACTCGCCGCCGGCGGTGAGACGTCCACGATCGAGGCGGTCCATCAGCTCGACGCCGCCCTGTTTGATCCCCGAGCGCAGACCGAGCGCGTAGTGCTCGACATTCGACATCGACTCGGCACCACCGGCGACCACGAGACGCGCACCGCCGGTCGCCACCGACGACGCAGCGGTCAGGATGGCCTGCAGGCCCGAGCCGCATCGACGGTCGATCTGCATGCCGGGGACACCGACGCCCAGACCGGCGTCGAGTGCGGCGATCCGGCCGAGGGCCGGCGACTCACCGCTCGCGTATCCCTGTCCGAGGATGACGTCGTCGATGTCGCCCTCACCGAGTCCGGTGCGCGATGCCAGTTCCTTCAGCAGGTCGGTGGCCAGACGGGTGACCGGCACGGAAGCGAGTGCCCCGCCCATGCGCCCGACGGGGGTGCGCAGGGGCGAACAGAGAACGATGTCGGTGTCCGCGGTAGTCGAAGAAGCCATGCACCCAGCCTAGGGACCTGCAGCTATATGGAGAAGTATCCATTTGGCCACCTTTGATATTTGTGAAGTATCAATCGGTAGGATGACTGCATGGAGCTGCGCCACCTGCGGTACTTCCGCGCGGTCGCCGAGGAGTTGCACTTCGGCCGCGCGGCCCAACGCCTGCACATCGCCCAGCCGCCGCTGTCCCAGCAGGTCAAACAGCTCGAGGACGAACTCGGCATCGCCCTGCTCGTCCGTTCCACACGGCGGGTCGAGCTGACCGCCGCCGGTGAGGACTACCTCCGGCAGGTCGAGGCCATCCTCGACTCCGTGGACGCCGCAGGTCGTCGAGCGCAGCGCATCGCCGACGGCCGTCAGGGCAACCTCGCGATCGGCTGCGTCGGGTCGGCGACCTACTCGCTGCTCCCCCGCTTCGTGCGCGCCCTGCGCGACGAGTTGCCCGACGTGGATGTCAGCGTCCGCGGTGAGATGCTGGCCCCCGAACAGCTAGCGGCACTGGAGTCGGGCGACATCGACCTGGCGCTGCTGCGCATGCCCGTCGAGACACGTGGCCTCCACGTCGAGTCGATCCGGAAGGACCGGCTGATCGTCGCGCTACCCGCGGACCATCCGCTCACCGCGACCCCCGAGGACCAGGCCGTGGAGATCGCGCAGCTCCGCGGCGAGGACTTCATCTCCCATGTGGGCGGCGGGCGGTCGGTGATCGCCGGGGTCCTGGCCGCCGCGTCGGAGCGCGCGGGTTTCGTGCCGCGTATCCGGCACGAGGTCGAGGAGACGTCGACGCTCGTGACGCTGGTCGCCGCCGGGCTCGGCGTGGCGATCGTGCCCGAGCCGACGTCCGCACTCGGCGTGGCGGGCGTGGTCTACCGGCCTCTGTCCGCACCCATCGATCACGTCGACCTGGCGGCCGCCTACGCGGCGGCGCGTCGGACCCCGCTCGTCGACCGGGCGGTGGCGGTGTTGCGCACGCTCTCCTGAACGCGGCAAACCCACCCTTTTTCCGTATTCCCGCCGTGCGCGACGCGGGTGGGAATACCGAAAAAGGGTGGGATTGCTGGTGTTTCAGGGATCAGCGGTGCGTGAAGTTCGGGTCCCGCTTCTCGACGAAGGCGGCCATGCCCTCGGTCTGGTCGTCGGTGGCGAAGGTCGAGTAGAAGAGGCCCCGCTCGGCGCGGACGCCCTCGGTCAGGCCCGACTCGAAGGCGCGGTTGACGGCTTCCTTGGCGAGGGCCGACGCGATGAGCGACTTGGAGGCGATGACCTCGGCGATCTCGATGGCCTTGGCGAGGGCTTCTTCCTTGGGGAAGACGCGCGACACGAGGCCCGCACGCTCGGCCTCGTCGACCTTCATGTTGCGGCCGGTGAGGATCATGTCCATCGCCTTGGCCTTGCCGACGGCGCGGGTGAGGCGCTGCGAGCCACCGATGCCTGGGATGACGCCGAGGTTGATCTCCGGCTGACCGAAGACGGCGTTGTCGCCGGCGATGATGAAGTCACAGAGCATGGCGAGTTCGCAGCCGCCGCCGAGGGCGTAGCCGGTGACCGCGGCGACGATCGGGGTGCGGGTGCGTGCCAGCTCGTCCCAGGCGCCGAAGAACTGCTGGTTCGCGACCTCGGCGTAGGTCTTGGTGGACATCTCCTTGATGTCCGCGCCGGCGGCGAACGCCTTCTCGGAACCGGTGATGACGATGGCACCGATGGCCTCGTCGACGTCGAATTCCTTGACGACGCCGACCACTTCGTTCATGAGCTCGGAGTTGAGGGCGTTGAGCGCCTTCGGGCGGTTGAGGGTGATGATGCCGACCCGGCCGCGGCGTTCGACGAGGATGGTCTGGTATTCGGTCACGTGTTTCCTTCTTCCGGTTGAGGTGGTCGGTCAGGCAGAGAACGTCAGGTCGTGCGGCAGCGGCGCGAAGAACGCGTCGACGTCCGCCTCCGAGAATTCTGCCCAACTCGGGTTGCGGTCCTTGTCGATGACCTGTGCGCGGATGCCCTCGGCCATGTCGGGATGCAGGAGGCACCGGAGGGAGACGCGGTATTCGCGGACCAGGGCGTCCTCGAGGGTCGCGTCGTTCGCGGCCTCGCGCAGCGACCGCAGCGTGACCGCGAGCGCAGTGGGGCTCTTGGCCGCGATGGTGTCGGCAGTCTTGGTCGCCGCCTCGGTACCGACCGCGTGGCAACGCTCGATGATCCCCGAGATGGTCTCGGCGGCAAAGGCTTCGGAGATCCACTCACGCTGGGCGGCGAGCTCGGACTCGGGAGCCTCGGTGGCGTACTCAGCGATCGCGGCGTCGACGCCGGAGGCCCCGATGGCCTCGATGAACGCGGGCAGCGACTCGGAGGGGACGAAGTGGTCGGCGAGCCCCATCGCGATCGCGTCGGCACCACGGAGGTGGGCCGCGGTGAGGCCGGCATACAGGCCGAGTCCGTCCGGAACACGCGAGAGCAGGTGCGTACCACCGACATCGGGGACGAAGCCGATGCCGACCTCGGGCATGGCCAGACGGGTCCGGTCGGTCACAATGCGCACGTTGCCGTGTGCGGAGACGCCGACACCGCCGCCCATCACGATGCCGTCCATGATCGCGACGTAACTCTTGGGGTAGCTCGAGATCGCCGCGTTCAAGCGGTACTCGTCGAACCAGAACCTCGCCGACGGCGAGTTCTCGGCGTCGATGTCGGTTGAGTCGGGATTGCCGCTGAGCGCCGAGGCGTCGCGGTGGATCGCGACGATGTCGCCGCCCGCGCACAGTCCGCGCTCGCCGGCGCCGTAGAGGACGACGGCCGCGACCGAGTCGTCACCGGCCCACCCGTCGAGCCGCTCCGCGATCTCGGTGGCCATCTCGTGGTCGATCGCGTTGATCGACTTCGGACGGTTGAGGATCAGCGACCGCGCCGACCCGTTCTCCTCCGTCAGGACAGACGGGACCAGCACTGATTGTTCCGACACGATCGAAACTCCTCTCCACACCGACAGGCCTCCACAGATGGTTGCATATCCTAGTAACAGAGGCCAGACCCCGGGTGTTCGGCGGTAGTGAGGTTAGGGTGGCCTCATGGGCTACTCGAGAGCACGCGTCCGCGGGGTCGACGACCTGACGCCCAACCTGCGACGTCTGACGTTCGACGTCGATGACCTGGCCGGCCTGGGACTGCCCGGCGTCGCCGACGAGGCGGTGGGTATCTACTTCCCTTTCGAGTCGCAGCGCTCGACGCCGGACATGGAGTGCCGGGACGGAGTCTGGGCCTACTACGAGACCGTTCCCGCGCCGGATGGGCGCAACTACTCGATCCGCGCCGCTGACCCGGTGGCGGGAACCGTCGTCGTCGATTTCGTCATCCACGCCGCAGGGCCGGCGACCACCTGGGCCCAGCGCACCGAACCCGGCCACGACGTCGTCATGACGCACGCCCGCAGCTGGTTCACTCCGCCGGTCCAGACCAGCCGACTCGTGCTGGCCGCCGACCTCGCCGGACTCCCCGCGCTCGCGCGGATCGTCGAAGAACTCCCGTCGACCGACGGCCTGACCGTGGTGGCCGAGGTGCCGTCGCCGACCGACCTCGCCTACCTACCCGACCGCGAGGTCGAGATGGTCACGCTGATCGGCGGCAACGGACGGACGCCGAGCCGGTTGGCCGAGGCAGTCGCAACCCTGGACCTCCCGGACACCGCCGGATACTGCTGGTTCGCCGGGGAGGCCTCGGAGTCACGAGCGGTCCGCAAGCACCTGCGCAGCGAGCTGCGGTGGGGTCGGGAGTCCTACGACGTGATCGGCTACTGGCGACAGGACAGCGAACGCTGGACCCGACGCTATTCCGAACGCAGCACCGAACTGTTCGCGGTGTACCGGCAGGCACTCGCCGACGGCAAGACCGAGAAGGAGGCGTCCGAGGATTTCGACGAGGCGCTCGAGCGCGTGGGTCTCTAGTACTGCGCGACCTGCCCGTCCTTCGGTGCGCGGTACATCTTCCACAGCAGCTTGGGCATCCCGCGCACCGGCAGCGGCTTGGGCCAGTCCCGGGTACGCATCAGGGCCTCGGTCCCACCGTCGACGGTGATGACAGTGCCGGCCATGAAGTCTGCGGCCGGGGACAGCATGATCATCACCCACGCGGCGAGTTGCTCCGGGGTCCCGTATTCGCGCACGGGCACCGGGAACGACTTCACGCTCTTGGCCTGCGGGCTGTCGAGCTGCGACTGGAGCAGGGGTGTCATCACCGGGCCGGGTGCGATCACGTTGACCCGGATGCCCTCGCCCGCCCACTCCGGCTTGGTGCCCTGCCAACGGACCCACTGGGTGACCGCGACCTTCGACGCCGCGTACGCGACCGGCGCGGTGACACCGCGGCGCCGGAGGATCTGCCGGGTCGCGCCCGCGGTGTCGCCGTTGATGAGGCGCCGGACCGCACCGCGCGGCACCAGCGGGGTCACGGTCGTCGAATTAGAGCCGAAAACAACGACTTTCGCCTTGTCGGCCGCGGCGAGAGCGGGACGCCAGGCGGTCAGCAGGTCGGTGACGCCGAGGACGTTGACCTCGGTGATCATCCGCTCGCGCCCCTTACTCGGCCCCATACCGGCGGCGAGGACCGCACCGTCGAGCTTGCCGCCCGCCTTGGCGAGGACCTCGTCGGCAGCCGCGCGCCGACCGGCCGCGGTCGACAGGTCGGCGACGACATCTGCATCCCGCAGATCGACGCCGATCACCGTGTGCCCCTCCGCCCGGAGGGATTCGGCAACCGCCGCACCCATCCCCGACGCCGATCCGGTCACCGCGTACGTGCCGCCCCCACTGGTCATATCAGCCCTCTCCTGAATCTCTGTTCGCTCTTCTTGTCACGCCGGCCGGCACCGTGCCGGTCCTGCGTCCGTTCATAGGCGTCGTTGAATGCCCGCAATTCGTGGAGGAGCCCCTCCGGACTGCCCGGCCCGAGGTCGGCGAAGACCTGCTCGAGTCGCTGCGCCCGCAGCAATCCGTCACGTTTGAAGGCCTCGCGGCCCTCCTCGGTCGGGCGGATCAGCTTCGAGACCGAGTCCGCGACCTCGAAGCGCTCGAGGTAGCCGTGCTTGATCGCGGCATTCACCTGACGGTTGACCGTTGATTGTTCGAGTTCGAGTTCCTCGGTCAGTTCACGAAGCGTGCGCGGCCGGCCGTCGGACAGAACCCACAGGATGGCGAAGGCCGACTTCTCCAGTCCCACCGACGGATGGACGAGACTTCGGCGCCGGGACATGCGCAGCAATTCAGCCGCCAGGTCACGATGTACCGGCGATTGCCACGGCGTGTGGTCCTCGGGCATGACTCCTCCATCACATTCGACCAGGACAATCTACTGTCCGGTTTGCCTATGTACGTTACATATGTATGCTGCATACCTCGAAGGAGGTCTCAAAAATGAGCCACGTACAAGGTCAGGCGCCTGCCGACGACCAGGTCGCAGTCGCGGCCGACAAAGCACCCGCGGGCGCCATCGGCAGCGTCGTGGTGCTCTGCTTCGGCGGCCTCGTCGCCTCGCTGATGCAGACACTGATCATCCCGATCCAGCCGGATCTGCCACGTCTCCTCGGGACCTCGATCGGCAACGCTTCCTGGGTCATCACGGCCACCCTGCTCGCGGCAGCCGTCGCGATGCCCATCGCCGGCCGCCTCGGCGACATGTTCGGCAAGCAGCGCGTGCTGCTCGCCAGCGCCGTACTGCTCACGCTGGGTTCGCTGCTCTGCGCACTCGGCGACTCCCTGATCCCGCTGATCATCGGTCGCGGCGTCCAGGGTCTGGCCATGGGCTTCATCCCGGTCGGCATGAGCCTGATCCGTGAGATCACCCCGCCGCGCATCACGTCCATGGCCGTGGCCGCGATGTCGGCGACCCTCGGCGTCGGCGGCGCCATCGGCCTGCCGCTGTCGGCCTGGATCGTCGAGACCTGGGACTGGCACGCCCTCTTCTTCGTCGCCACCGGGCTCGGCGTGCTCATCGTGATCGCCGTCCTCGTCCTGGTCCCCCGCGTGAACAACTCCGCCGGCGGACGTCTCGACATCCCCGGCGCCATCGGCCTGGCCATAGGTCTTTCCGCCTTCCTCATCGCGGTGTCGAAGGCCAACGACTGGGGCTGGACCTCGGGCAGCACCCTCGGCCTGGGCATCGGCGGTATCGCCGTTCTCGTCGCCTGGGGATTCTTCGAACTCCGCCAGAAGGAACCGCTGGTCGATCTCCGCACCTCGGCCCGCCCCGCCGTGCTGCTGACGAACATCGCGGCGGCCGCCATCGGCTTCGGCATGATGGCGCAGTCGATCATCCTGCCGATGCTCTTCCGTCTGCCCGAGGCGACCGGATACGGCCTGGGACAGTCGATCCTGGCCGCAGGTCTGTGGATGGCCCCCGGCGGTCTGATGATGATGTTCTTCGCCCCGCTGTCGGGTCTGCTGATCAACCGGATCGGCGCCAAGTTCACCCTCGCCATCGGCGCGAGCATCCTCGGCATCGGCTACATCTTCGCCTTCTTCCTCATGGACGCGGCGTGGAAGCTGATGCTGGCCTCGATCATCTGCGCCATCGGCGTGGGCATCGGCTACGCGGCCATGCCGACCCTGATCATGGGTTCGGTGCCGCCCACCGAGGCCGGCGCGGCCGTCGGGCTGAACGGCTTGATGCGCTCGCTGGGCACCACCGTCGCCTCCGCCGTCATGGCCCTCATCCTCGCCAGCGCAACCATCTCGCTGGGTGGCACCGAGGTTCCCGACGAGTCGACATTCACCTGGTGCTTCCTGATCGCGGCCGCCGCAGCCTTCATCGGCGTGGCGATCACCCTGCTGATCCCCACCAGGGGCAAGGCCTCGGGCCTCGTCGAGGAGCAGCCGTTGCGTGCCGGGCACTGACCCTCCCCACCGCGCGAAGTGGCCCGGCAGTCGACGAGAACTGCCGGGCCGCTTCGTGTTTCGGACATTTCCTCAGAGTCCGCTACGGCGCAGCGTCACCCGATACGTGTAGTGCTCGGGGAGGAAGTAGCTCACCGCGAGTTCGACGGCCCGCCCCCGCGAGTCGGTGTAGAGCCGGTCGACGCGCAGCACGGCGTGCCCCTCCGGACAACCGAGACGCCGAGCGGTGTCAGCGTCTGCGGTGGTGGCCGTGATCGACTGCGCGCACTCCTCGATCGGATACTGCAGGTGGGGTTCGAGCAGGCCGATCATCGTGTGATCGCTTGTCGCCCCGGACTTCACCTCGGGCGCGTCGATCACCAGCCGGGCCACCGACTCGGGCCACGACACGGTGGTGACCACGAACGGCACACCGTCGTGGAATCGCTGGAACACGATCCGGTAGACAACATCGGTATCGAGTCGCAGGCGCCCGGCCGCTTCGAGATCGACTCGACGCGAGGGTGATTCGAGGACCTGCATCTCGGTGTCGGTCGAGAGGTTCATCAGATCGTCGATCGAACCGAGCTGCCGTAGATACTGACCGGCGTTCTCGGTCGCGAAGGTCCCTCGACCGGGCACGCGGTAGACCGAACCCTCGGTGACCAGTTCGAGGAAGGCCCGGCGCACCGTCTGCCTGCTCAGCCCGTACTCCTGCGACAGCTCGGACTCGGTGGGCAGCCGGACGCCGCCCTTGTAGCGCCCCTGCGCGATGTGCGAGCGCAGTTCGGCGGCCAGCACCTTGTACGCCGGCTCGGACTGCCCGACCTCGCTCATCCCACTCCCCTGTTCGAGTACCGCTTCCGCTGACGAGACGACGCCGTCAGATACCGCCCCGTGCCACGAGCTGCGCGGCGATCACGTTGCGCTGGATCTCGTTGGTGCCCTCGCCGACGATCATCAGCGGTGCGTCGCGGAAGTACCGTTCGACGTCGAACTCGGTGGAGTAACCGTAGCCGCCGTGGATGCGAACGGCGTTGAGGGCGATCTCCATCGCGACCTCGGAGGCGTACAGCTTGGCCATACCGGCCTCCATGTCGCAGCGTTCGCCCTTGTCGTACTGGTCGGCCGCGTGCCAGGTGAGCTGGCGGGCCGCGGTCAGCTTGGTCGCCATGTCGGCGAGGTAGTTGCCGATCGACTGGTGTTTCCAGATCGGCTGGCCGAAGGATTCGCGCTGCTGTGCGTAGGCCAGCGAGTCCTCGAGAGCGGCCGTCGCCACACCCAGTGCGCGACAGGCGACCTGGATGCGGCCGGTCTCCAACCCCTTCATCATCTGTCCGAAACCCTTGCCGGGCACGGTGCCGAGGATCGCCGACTTGGGTGCGCGGTACCCGTCGAAGGAGAGTTCACAACTCTCCACGCCCTTGTAGCCCAGCTTGGGCAGGTCGCGTGAGACCGTCAGTCCGGGACCGTGTTCGACGAGGACGATCGAGATGCCCTTATGCCGCGGCTGTGCCGCCGGATCGGTCTTGCACAGCAGGGCGATGAGCCCGGAGCGTCGCGCGTTGCTGATCCAGGTCTTCGCGCCACTGATGACCAGCTCGTCGCCGTCCTCCTTGGCCACGGTCGACATCGCCTGCAGGTCGGAACCACCGCCGGGCTCGGTCAGCGCCATCGTCGCCCGCATCTCGCCCGTGGCCATCCGCGGCAGGTAGTTCTGCTTCTGCTCCTCGGTGCCGAACAGCGTCAGCAGCTTGGCGACAACGGTGTGACCGCCCATCGCACCCGCGAGGCTCATCCAGCCCCGGGCGAGTTCCTGGGTCACCCGCGCATAGCAGGGCATCGACACCGGCGAGCCGCCGTACTCCTCGGGCACGGCCAGGCCGTAGATCCCGATCTGCTTCATCTGCTCGATCCACTTCTCGGGGTACTCATTGGCGTGCTCGACGTCCTGCACGGTCGGCTTGACCTCGCGGTCGACGAAGGACCGAACGGTCTCGACGAGGAAGGATTCTTCGGCTGACAGCGTGCTCATGGCGGGGCTCACCTGTGATCTTCGTGGTCCGGTTGATTTGTACGGCCATTTTGTCTATCGGCCGTACCTATGTCAACCTTTCCAACAGACATCCAGGTCTGCTACAACCGTGACGGCACACTTTGGCCGCACATTTGATACCCGACAGCCGGGTTGTCACGATCATTTGGGAGCAATGGTGCAGAGAAGACGAGGCGTTCTGGTGGCTCCGGCCTCCGACGACCGCAAGGCACGCAAGGCGCTGGCCTCCATCGCCGACGAGGTGGTCCTCGACCTCGAGGACGCGGTCACCCCGGCCAACAAGGACTCGGCCCGTGCGGCCGCTGCTGAACTCGTTGCCGAGTTCGGTGGCGATCGGGCGGTCTCGCTGCGCATCAACGCCATCGACACCCCGTGGGCCGCGGAGGACCTGTCCGCGTGCGCGCAGATGCCGAACCTGACCTCGGTGGTGCTCCCCAAGGCCGACACCCCGAACGATCTGATGGAGGCCGACAAGCAGCTCGGCGATTCGGCTGTCCGCCTCCAGGCCCTGCTCGAGACCCCGCGCGGGATTCGCGATGCGGGAGCGATCTGCGCCGCAACCGACCGCCTCGACGCCGTCCTGATCGGTTACGCCGATCTCGGCGCAGCGCTCGGCCGCGCCTCGGGCCTGCCGATGAAGACCTGGCACATCGTGCAGGACTCGGTCTTGCTCGCCGCCCGCGCGGCCGGCGTCGACGTGGTCGACGGCCCCCACCTGACCATCGCCGACGACGACACCTTCCGCGACGCCAAGCGTTGGGTTCGCGACCTCGGCTTCGACGGCACCTGGGTGATCCACCCGGCCCAGTTGGCAAGTGCCATCGAGATCTTCACCCCGGACGCGGACGCCATCGAGGATGCGCGACGCGTGCTCGAGGCGCTGGAGAAGGCTGCGGCCGCGGGTGCCGGCGCCGCCGAACTCGACGGCCGGATGCTCGACGAGGCCCTCGCGGTCTCCGCTCGTCGCGTCCTCGCGAAGGGAGCGGTCGATGAATGAGCCGATCGCGGTCGGCGGACCCTACTTCGACGAACTGACCCACGGACAGGTCTTCGATGACGCACCGTCGCTGACGCTCACCTCCGGTCTCGCCGCCTCCCATCAGGCGATTCTCGGTGACCGACTGAGGCTCTCGCTGGACGCACATCTGGCGGGCCGCGTCCTGGGCGAGGGCACACTCGCACATCCCGGACTCGTCACCGACGTCGCGATCGGGCAGTCGACGCTGGCCACCCACCATGTCAAGGCCAACCTGTTCTACCGCGGGCTGCGTTTTCTCAGTTACCCGAAGATCGGCGACACGCTCACCACCGTCACCGAGGTCGTCGGGCTGCGGGAGAACAAATCCAAGCCCGGCCGTGCCCCGACCGGGCTGGCAGCGCTGCACATGGTCACCACCGATCAGAACAGCGCGACGGTCCTCGACTTCTACCGCTGCGCGATGCTGCCGCTGTCCCCGGACGCCGACCCCGGCCGCACCGTACACGCCGACGATCTGAGCACCGTCGGGCCCGGCGACGATGCCGAACCGGCACTGCCCGGTTGGGATCTCGCCACCTTCCGGTCCTCGGTGGGCGGGCAGCACTTCTCCCCCGATCTGACCGGACGCGTCTACCGCTCGAGCGCCGATGTGGTTTCCAGCGCACCGGAACTCGCGCGTCTGTCGCTGAACATCGCGGCCACCCACCATGATGAGCGCGTCGCGGGCAAGGCGGCCGGCGGACGGCTCGTCTACGGCGGTCACACCATCGGTCTCGCTCTGTCGCAGGTCAATCGGGCCCTGCCGAACCTCGTCACCGTGGTGGCGTGGGACTCGTGCGATCACACGGGACCCGTTCGTGAGGGCGACACCCTCAGCTCGGAGATCCACGTCGAGGAGGCGACCCCGCTCGCCGGGGGCGGCGGACTCCTGCGGCTCCGGTCGAAGGTCGTCGCCCACGGCGACCGTGACGACCCGGCAGGGGCGGACCGCGAGGTCCTCGACTGGCGCTACCACGTCCTGATGGCCTGACCTGAACACCCGATCCCGGAGGATCTTTCGCTCATGAGCACCACTCCCCGCCCGCTCGAGGGACTTCGCATCGTGGAGGTGTCGAGCTTCGTGGCGTCACCGCTGTGTGGTCTGACGCTGTCCCAGCTCGGCGCCGAGGTGATCCGCGTCGACCCCATCGGCGGCGCCGCCGACACCAACCGCTGGCCGGTCACCGCCGACGGCAACTCCATCTACTGGACCGGCCTCAACCGCGGCAAGAGGTCGGTGACCGCGAACTTCCGGGAGCCCGAGGGACAGAAGCTGATCCAGGATCTCGTCACCGAGAGCGGTCCCGGTGGCGGAATCCTCGTCACGAACGCCGGCGGCCGTGCGTGGATGAGTCACGAGACCCTGTCCGCCAAACGATCCGACGTCATCTCCCTCGAACTCCTCGGACGCACCGATGGCACCCCCGGCGTCGACTACACCGTCAATGCGGCACTGGGCTTCCCGGCGATCACCGGCCCCACCGACTACGCGGGCGTCGTCAATCATGCGCTGCCCGCATGGGATGTGGCCTGCGGCTTGTATGCAGCACTTGCGATCACGGCCGCGGTCCGACGCCGCGACCAGACCGGTGTCGGCGCCCAGATCACGCTGCCGCTGGAGGACACCGCCCTGGCGATCGCGGGAACGCTCGGCTACCTCACCGAACCGCAACTCGGCGTCGGCAGCCGGCCGGCGACCGGGAACGACGTCTACGGCACGTACGGAACGGATTTCGTCGCCGCCGACGGCGGTCGCTTCATGCTCGTCGCCCTCACGCCGCGCCACTTCCGGGATCTGGTCGCCATGACCGAGACCGGCGACGCGGTGGCCGCGATCGAGAAGGCACTCGGCGCTGACTTCACCAGCGAAGCCGACCGCTACACCCATCGCGGGATCCTCACGCCGCTGTTCGCCGCGTGGTTCGAACGCCACACCACCGCCGAGGTCGAGGAGGCCCTGGCGACGAGCGCGGTGCTGTCGGAGCGCTACCGCACCTTCGACGATGTCGTCGAATCCGGAGTGCTACAGCAGAATCCGCTGTTCACCGAGCTGGATCAACCGGGGATCGGCACGTACCTCGCTGCCGGCCTCCCGGCCCGGTTCGACGGTGAGCACTACTTCGCCGGACCCGCCCCGGAGCTGGGATCGTCGGCGGGATTCTGACGCCCCCAACAGACAGAGTGCGGGATCAGTGCCGTTTTCCGGCACTGATCCCGCACTGTGTTCAGGTCACCTGTGCGCGAGGTGGTCCGGCCGTGGTGCGGTGCCGCCGAACGGTTCCTGCAGGGCATTCGACTTCGCGTTGAACACGACGAAGAGGTTGCTCCGCGGGTACGGCGTGATGTTGCCGGCCGAGGCGTGCAGGCAGTTGGAGTCGAAGTAGAGCGCCGAACCCGCCGGTCCGGTGATCGTGTCGATCCCGAGCTCGTCGGCGAGCGCCGCGACATCCTCCTCTTCGGGTGTGCCGAACGGCGGGCGGTACGAGGTCAGCGATTCCCGGTGGTAGCCATCGGGTGTCGCTCCTACGCAGCTCACGAATCGGCGATGCGATCCGGGGATGATCATCAGCGAACCATTGGTGGAGAGGTTCGGGGTGAGAGCCAGCGAGACGCTGAGCGCTCGTGGCGCAGGCATCCCGTCCTCGGCGTGCCAGGTCTCGAAGTCGGAGTGCCAGTAGAAGGGCCCGCCGGCGAAGCCCGGCTTCAGGTTGATCCGGCTCTGGTGGATCGTCACCTCGTCGTCCAGGATCTGTTCTGCGACACCACGGATCGCATCGCGGTCACAGATCTCGGCGATCAGGTCGCTGAACTTGTGCACCGCGAACAGCGAACGTACGTCGCCGCTGGAGGATTCGCGGATCACCCGGTCATCCTCCCCGAGACGATCGGTGATGTCGGAGACCTCGCGGAGACACGCGTCGATGTCCGCGGCCGACAGGACCTTGTTCTCGGTGTGGTACCCGCGGTCGGCGTAGTGACGCAGTTCAGGCGCCGACAACGGTCCCGGGTTCCCCATGCTGCCCCACACGGTGTTGTGGGGGCGGGGTTCGATCTGGCTGCGGTGGACGAGACGGGTTCGGTACACGTCGACACCGCGGGCCGGGTTGTCACTCTTCGGGATCCCGGTCTTGGTGATCTGAGTGTTCTGGTTTGCTGTTTGAGTTGCCACGATCGAGTCGATCCTTTCCCTCATCCGGCAGGCCGCCCGGGAAAGACATCCGGGAGCAGGCAAGGTGATTGTGTTGTGCGCGAGTCCGCATCACAGGACGGCGGACCGCGAGACGGTACGGCCGCACGGGGCGCGCGATCAGCTGCACGCGCCTGATCAGGCCGTATGAGTGCACCTTGCCAGGGAAATGCGGTCCCCCGCAACCATGCTGGTATGCCGGTCGCGAAAGCCGTGGACGTGGCGTGGATCTCAGATGTGTTGAAGCACCACGGTCGCGATCGAGGAGGGTTTTCCCGACGAGTTGGCCGACACGACCCGCACCACGGACAGGCTTCGTCCGCGGTGCATCGTCTCGGAGGTGAACGTGGTGACATCGGCGGCGTTGCACGGACGTACGTATGTGATGTCGATACTGGTGGTACGCAACTGCCCGTTCGCCTCGACCGACGACATCGCGGCGAGTTCGGAAGCGCAGATGAGGATTCCGCCGTGCACGCTGCCCATGCCGTTGGCGGAGAGGATCGTCGGGGCCATCGTCAGCACGCCGGGAGCCGTGGGCACGAGTCCCAGTTGATCGCGAACCGGGCTCACCGGCGCGTCGAGAACCTCGGTGGTCGCATGCGCACCCGGAGTGGTCGGCGCGTCCACCAGATGGGAGCGCTGGATGATCGTCGCGATCGGGCGGCCGGACGGATCGGACACCCGGCCCGTGGTCATCGCGCCACGCTCGTCGCGGGCGACGAGTTCGCCGGTGACGTTCAGCGGTGTCCCGTCGAGCGGCGGGTCCGCGACGAAGTCCATCCGGATGCCGAGGGAGACCGGCCAGAGGCCGTCGGGGCTGCCGGCGTCGACGACGTATCCGGTCACGTCGTCGAGGGCGACGGCGAGCGATGCGCGGTTGACGCCGGCGGCGGGGTCGGCGAGCCACAGCCCGGTCTCGACGCGGGCCTCACCGCGTTCGGCGGACACGGAGTGGCCGCTGATCCGCAGCATGACCTCGGGTCCACCGATGTAGAAGACAGAGGATGTCGTCGGCATGGGACGAATTTACTCAGCGCCGGGAATTCGCGTACTCCAGGATCACGTCGACGGCCCGCGCGGCACTCTGGCAGGCGCCCTCCATCGTGGTGGTCCAGTCGGTCCTGGTCCAGTCTCCGGCGAGGGCGAGGCCGTCGACGGCGGTGCGCTGGTCGGGGCGGATTCCCGCGGTTCCGGGCCGCTGCGCGAACGTCGACTTCGGCATTCGTACGACGTGACTGTGGATCACCTGCGCGTCCGCGGCCTGCGGGTAGTACCTGCGCAGCATGTCCATCTGGATGTCGGTGATCTCGGCGTTGGTCTTGCCGATCAGGTCGTAGGACGCCGACACCGTCGTCGAGTAGAACCAGTTGTCCTTCGGTTCCCGTCCGTGCATGCGCTGGCGGTCCCAGACCTGCTCCAGCACTCCCTCACCGCCGTGGAGGATCTCGCCCCAGTCGGTCATGCCGATCGACCGGTCGAGGTAGAGGTTGACGCTCACGATCGGGACCGGGGTGAGGGTGTCGACGGCCTCATAGATCCGTTCATGGCCCGGGACCTGGTCGAGAAGTCCCTTCACACTCCACACGGGTACCGCACAGATGACCGCGTCGGCCGCGACCTTCTCGCCGTCTGCGAGCGTCACCCCGGTGACCGTGCCGTCGGTGACGTCGATGGAGGAGACCACCGCCCGATGCCGGACGTCGACGCCGGCGTCGGCGAACCGCTTCTCCGCGCCCGCGATGAACAGGGTGTCGAGGTCGACGGTGGGGAAGCCGATGGAGACCGGGGTTCGGGTCGCGATGGCGCGCCGGGCGCCGGTGACGAGCAGGTCGGCCGGGACCTTGGCCGACGAGATCTCGGTCTTGTCGCCGGTGAGGCCGATGACGATGCCGTCCCAGAGCGCGTCGCGAGCCGACTGCGGCATGCCGATGCGACGGAACCACTCGTCGGCGGTCACCTCGTCGAGCCATTCGGGTTGCCGGAACGCGTGCCGGATCAGCCGGGCCTGGGCGAGGGCGGTACGAAGTCGGTCGAGCCCGGTGACGCCGGGGAGGTCGCCGATCGCCGCTCGCAGGCCGGTCAGTCCGCCGAAAGCCGACCTCCGGGTGGCGCCGCCCCGCATCCGCATGGTCATGTGGCCGGGGAATTCGACATGTTCGCGTGTACCGACACTCTCGAGGTACCGCATGAGGTGCTCGTATCCGCTGGCAAAGACGTGCTGGCCGTTGTCGGGCACGTCGTCCACCGCGGCGAGCGGCATCGAGATGGTCCGACCACCGAGTGAACCGCGCCGCTCGAGCAGCGTCACCCGTTGCCCCGCCTCCGCGAGCCATACCGCCGACGCCAGACCGGCGAGTCCCCCACCAACGACCACGCAATGCATGCGCCACAGCGTAGCCGCCGGCGTTCACCGGCGTGAGATGATTATCCTTCTTCGTCTCAGGACGTCATCTTGACGTTCCTGGCCGCGCCGAGGGCTGCGACGGCCTGCGGCACCAGGGCAAGTGAGAGCACGGCCATCGCCACCGTCCACGAACCGGTCATGTCATGGATCAGGCCGATCAGGATCGGCCCGCCCGCGGCCGCAAGGTAGCCCACCGACTGCGCCATCCCGGACGCCTGACCGGTCTGCTCCGACCCCGAGCTGCGGAGGACCATGAAGAGCAGGGACAAGCTGATCGACGCACCGGGGCCGACCATCACGCATGCGGCCCAGAACCCGGCCCACACGTCGGTGGCGATCAGTCCGGCGAAGCCGATCGCGCAGACGGTGAGCACCACGAAGGTCACCACACGCTGGTCGTCGAACCGGCCGGCGACGATCGGCGCGACCAGCGACATGACCAGGGCGACCACCTGTGCGGACGCGACGACGGCACCCGCGCCCACCGGCGTCATCCCGTTCTCGTCGACCAGGTACTGCGGCAGCCACGCCACGAAGGTGTAGAAGATCAGCGACTGGGTCCCCATGAAGACGGTCACCGCCCACGCGATCGGATTCCGCAACAACGACGACGTCGGGGTCGCCGCGGTCACCCGGTGCACGTACGACAGCTGCGGGACCCACACGACCACCGCGACCAGCGTGAGAAGTCCCCAGGAAGCGAGCGCGAGACGCCAATCCCCGCCCAGCGCATCGTTGATCGGGACGCTCACCCCCGAGGCGACCGCTGCACCGCCGGAGAGCGTCATCGAGTAGAAGCCGGTCATCAACCCCGACCGATGCGCGAAGTCCCTCTTGATGAGTGCCGGCAGGACGACGTTGCATGTGCCGATGGCAGCGCCGATGACCGCAGACCCGAGGAACAGGGCGATCGACGACGGCACAAGGCGCACGACGATGCCGAGGATCAGCACGAGCAGGGCGCCGAAGATGACCCGTTCGATGCCGAACCGGTTCGCCAGCCGCGGCGCGACGGGGGCCGAGATGCCGAAGAACAGGACAGGCAGCGCGGTGAGCAGACCCGCCACCGCGCTGCTGAATCCGGCGTCGGCGGAGATGGTCCCGATCAGCGGCCCCACCGACACCACGGCGGGACGGAGGTTCGCCGCCACCAGCATCACGCCGACGGCGGTGATGATCACGCCGGCGGTGGTCCGTTCGTTCGTCTCGTGGGGGCGCGTCGTGCGCGACGAAATCACCTGGACCGCGCGATCGCGGCGGAACGGGGAACAGACGGAACCGACATCGTTACGCAACCTAACATTCGACCCGTCCCGGCGGTGGTGCGTGCACTCAACGACAACATCATGGGCAGTCAGGGGACACCGCGAACGACGATGTTCCTCGCGGTAGGCCAACTACAACGGGCCTTCCTCCCGTTCGAACCGCTCGCTGACGACGAACCTCCTCAGCCGGGGAGCGTTTCGCCACCGATCGGAGCCAGCACCTCACCCGTGTAATACGACGACAGCTGATCGGCCGCGAAGAAGACATACGACGGGGCTATCTCGTCGGGCTGTGCGGCGCGACCCATCGGCGCCTGGGTCCCGAAGTCCTTGACGGCGTCAGCCGGCATCGTCGCCGGGATCAGCGGGGTCCACACCGGTCCGGGCGCGACGCAGTTGACGCGAATCTTCCTCTCCATCAGCGACTGTGCGAGGGAATACGTCAACGCCAGGACCGCACCCTTGGTCGCCGAGTAGTCGATGAGGCTGTCGTTGCCGCGCAAGCCGTTGATCGACGAGGTGTTGATGATGACGCCGCCACCGGTCAGATGAGGCACGGCGGCGCGGGTGGTGTGGAAGAAGCTGTGGATGTTCACGTCGAACGTGCGATACCACTGTTCGGGGTCGACCTCCAGGAAGTCGTCGACCACCTGCTGGTAGGCGACGTTGTTCACCAGGACGTTCAGGCCGCCGAGTTCGGAAACGGTTCGCTCGACGACCTCGGCACAATGTCCCGGGTCACCCAGATCCCCGCGGTACGCCCGCGCCTTGCGTCCTTCGGCCTCGATGAGTTCGACAGTGTGCCGCGCATCCTCGTCCTCTTCGAGATAGGCGATCGCGACGTCGGCGCCCTCCTTGGCGAACGCGATGGCGGTCGCTCGGCCGATACCCGAGTCGCCACCGGTGATCAGCGCAGTCTTACCCGCGAGCAGATCACGGCCGCGGTACTCGGTCATCTCGTCGCGCGGACGATCGGGCATATCGCCGGTCTCACCCGGGTAGGGAATGGTCTTCGCTTTGTGCGGGGAGTTCTCCTGATCGGTCATGGTCGTCGGTTGCCCGCTGCGACGGAGTCGAAACCCTGGCTCCTCCACATCGCACACGTGAATCGGGTTCAGGGATTCCCGTCGGGGGTCTCCTGCTCGAGCTGACTGGCTACCAGCCGATCAGATCGCCGAAACCACGCCTCTGAACTGCCATTTCTCGAAGCAGGGCCACCTGGCCGCAGCACGACGCGGGTCGCTTCTCGCGTCCAGCGGATCCCAGGTAAGCTCATATTTCGCCCGAGACCGTCGGCGTGCTGTTTTCGCGTGCCTTCTATTGAAGTCCTAGGGGTGACCGTGCCAAAGATCGACAACATTTCTGCCGATGATTCCCGCATACGGCATGTCGGCAGCTTCCGGTTCCTCTTCGACACCGAGGAATGGTGGTGGTCCGACGAGGTTGCGGAGATGCACGGTTACGAGCCGGGCGAGGTCACCCCGACGACCGAACTGCTGGCCGGGCACAAACACCCCGACGACCGCCATGCGTTCGACGAGATGGTCGCGACGATGCTGAGCCGACGCACGCCGTTCTCCAGCCGCCACCGCATCATCGACCTCTCCGGCACGGTCCATCATGTCGCCGTGGTCTCACAGCAGATCATCGACGACAACGGCCAACCGATCGGCGCCGAGGGCTTCTACCTCGATCTGACCGGTTACGACGAAGAGACGGTCAAATTCCAGGTCGACGAGCACGTCGCGCGGTTCCGCGAGAACCAAGGTGTGATCGAGCAGGCCAAGGGCATGATCTCGATGGCCTACGGAGTCAGTCCTGAACGCGCCTTCGAGGTGATGCGCTGGCGGTCCCAGACTGCCAACGTCAAGGTCAACGAGCTGGCCAAGAACATCGTGTCGGGCGTGCACAGGTACGTGGTGCTACCCGATCCCGTGCGCCAATCCTTCGACCACCTGCTCCTGAACGCTCACCAGAACGAGAACTGAGTTCCGCGCGGCGCGTCGTGGTTTCACGACCCACCAACCGGGGTATCTGCACACGACGTGCCCATTTGCGGCAGTTCTGCGGCGTGTACGCCGCATCCATCAGACCCGGTTGAGCACACAGCCGTTCATGTCACAAAGTGAACGGATGGAACAGTGAACGGACGGCTTGGCGGGGAACTCGGCGGTGCGGCAACCCTCGAGATGGTGGACAGCTCACGGACGACGCGAACGAGTACCGCACACATCCGGGTGGCTTCCGTCCCTCAGTCGCACGTCTACGTGAGGCACCTCTCACCGGTGAACGGATCGGTCAGCGTTCTCGACACCGGTTCCGTGTCGGTGACCCGACTTCCCGATCCGGTGCCCGCGGGCGGCGCCGAGGTCCCCGGTCGCTGGTGGCCGCCGCTGATGCTGGATCCGCGGTGGATTGCCGAGCACCACAACGAATTCGACGTGTTCCACATCCACTTCGGCTTCGACGCCGTCGAACCGTCGGTGATGGCCGACATACTCACCGAGCTCGACCGGCACAACAAGCCGCTGGTCTACACGCTGCACGACCTCCGCAACCCGCACCATCCGGAACCCGGCGCCCACGAAGAGGTCCTCGACCTTCTCGTCCCGGCCGCCGACGAGGTCATCACCCTGACCCCGGGTGCGGCCGAACAGATCGCGCAGCGCTGGACCCGGTCCGCCACCGTGCTCCCGCATCCGCATGTCGTTCCGCCTGCCCGGTTCGTCCCGCGGGAGACACAGACCGACGAGTTCATCGTGGGTGTGCACGCCAAGAGCTTGCGCGCCAACATGGACCCGCTCCCCGTCATCATGACGCTGCTGGAGGCAGCATCCGACTACCCGGACATGACGATCCAGATCAACCTCCACGACGAGGTCTTCGTCCCCGGGAATCACTGGTACAACCCGGACTTCGGCACCACAGCTCTCGCGTTGTCGCGCCACCCGTACGCCCGGGTTCTGGTACACGAGTACTACACCGACGATCAGCTGTGGGACTACCTCGCCAACATTTCGACATCGGTCCTGCCCTACCGGTTCGGAACCCACTCGGGCTGGCTGGAGGCCTGCCACGACCTCGGCACCTCGGTGATTGCGCCGAGCTGCGGGTTCTATGACCAGCAGCAGGAGTGCTTCACCTATGACTTCGCCGAAGACCGATTCGATCCGGAGTCACTGGTTGCCGCACTCTCCCAGGCATATTCCGCTCGACCGGCACCGGCGATGTGGCGCGACCGCCGCACGCAACGGTCGACGATCGCCCAGGCGCACGCCGGCCTCTACACGCGAGTGCTGGATGCGTGAGCCGCTGCGAATCGCAGTCGTCGCGTCCAGCAGATTCCCGATAGCGCAGCCGTTCGCCGGCGGCCTCGAGGCCCATGTCTGGCACCTGACCCGGGCGCTGACCGTGGCCGGCCACGAGGTCACGTTGTTCGCCGGCGCCGGAAGCGACCTGCCGGTTGACTCGGATCGCCTGCGCGCCGAGCTGTTCGAGCCGTCGGCCGCCGCTCGTTCGGATGTGTCGATGCCGCCGATCGAGGTGCTGCAGGACCACCACGCCTACCTGTCGCTGATGCTCTCGTTCACCCGGAACCCCGGCGACTTCGACGTCATCCACAATCACAGCCTGCATCATCTGCCGGTCGCGATGGGCCCATCGGTGGAGACGCCGATGGTCACCACGCTGCATACCCCACCCACGCCCTGGCTCGAGTCGGCGCTGGCACTGGCACCGGAGACCCGGTGCGTCGCGGTCAGCCGGCACACCGCGCAGGCGTGGTCGCATGTTCTCGGCTCGATACCGGTGGTGCACAACGGTGTCCAGCTGGACCACTGGCCGATCGGCACCGGCGGAGACGACCTGGTGTGGTTCGGCCGGTTCGTCCCCGAGAAGGGCGCCCATCTCGCGATCGAGGCCGCCCACATCACCGGCCGCCGATTGCGGCTCGCCGGACCGATCAGCGACGAACATTACTTCCGCGACCGCGTCGCCCCGTTCCTCGGTGACCGCGTCCGCTACGAGGGTCATCTTCACCAGAATGAACTCGCCCGGCTGGTCGGTTCCGCCGGCGCCGCCCTCGTGACGCCGGTGTGGAACGAACCGTACGGGCTCGTCGTCGCCGAATCCCTCGCCTGCGGAACACCGGTGGCCGGATTCGCCCGCGGCGGCATCCCCGAGATCGTCGGCGACACCGCCGGCGTGCTCGTTCCGGGCGACGACGTCGACGCACTCGCCGAGGCCGCCGAGAAGGCGTTCACCCTCGACCGGCGCGAGGTACGCCGACGCGCCGAGGAGCACTGCTCCGACACCGCGATGATCGACCGGTACACCGGCATCTACACCGAGATGGTGGACGACCGGGAACGCCGGAACACCCCGGCGACTGCGGAGGCGTGCCCGGCATGATCGGCTACTACGTCCACCACCAAGGCCGCGGACACTGTTCCCGGTCCGCCGCGATCGCCGCTCACCTGCAGACCGACGTCGTCGCGCTGACCAGCGCCGAACTGACCGACCCCGCCTTCAGCGAGGTGATCACCCTCGACCGGGACGACGCCGATCCCGCCCCCACCGACGTCGACGCGGGCGGACTGCTGCACTGGGCACCCAGCCGTGACGCGGGGCTGCGCAACCGGATGGCCCGGATTGCGGACTTCGTCGCGACCCGTCGGCCGGATGCGATGGTCGTCGACGTGTCGGTCGAGGTCACCCTGTTCCTCCGGCTACTGGGTGTGCCCGTCGTGGTCATGGCGATGCCCGGTGCGCGTGACGATCCACCCCACCAGCTCGCCTACCGCGCCGCCGACGCGATCATCGCGCCCTGGCCCGGCGACCTGTATCGGCCGGACTGGCTGACCGAGCACCTCCCCAAGACCGTCTTCACCGGTGGGATCTCCCGATTCGACGGACGCCCGCAGGTCTGCCATCCGACCTTCGCCGCCGACGTCCTGGTCCTCACCGGCGCAGGCGGCGATCCGGGAACATCGCATCCCGCAACCGGCCTGGCCGAGGCACTCCCCGACCTGAAGGTGGTCGGTCTCGGGCCGGCCTTCGGAACCTGGGTCGACGACCCGTGGCCGTTCCTGTGCAGCGCCCGCCTCGCCGTCATCGGTGCAGGCCAGGGAAGTGTGGCGGATGCCGCCGCGGCCGGACGCCCCGCGGTCGTGATGCCGGAGGATCGTCCGTTCGCCGAACAGCGAGCCACCGCGAACACCCTCGCGAGGTCCGAGCTCGCGCTCGTCGCCTCGACGTGGCCCGACGTCGACCGTTGGCGGGCCATCGTGGAGTCGGTCGATGACTCGGCACCGATGTGGTCGCGATGGCAGACCGCCGGCGCCGCCGAGCGCGCGGCCCGCGTTGTCGCAGCGGTGGCCCGATGACGACCGGACCGGCCTCCGATCACGGCATCTCCGACGGCCCCGGCTCCGAAACCGTCGCGGTGATCACCATCGTGTCGGGACGCCACCGGCATCTGCGCCGTCAGCTCGAGGCATTCGAGTACTCGACGGTGCGTCCCGCCGTCCACGTCATCGTCGCCATGAACGACCCCGGCGTCGACACCGTCGTCACGGAATCGGCGCCACCGGGGCATCCGATGCGGGTGGTCCACATCGGCGACGAGCCCAGCACGCTGCCGCTCGCCCACGCCCGAAACACCGGTGCCCGCACCGCGATCGAGGCCGGCGCGACACTGCTGGTGTTCCTGGACGTCGACTGCATCCCCGGACCGGTCATGATCGAACGCTATCTCCGTTCCTGTGCCGCGACACCGGAACTGCGACTCCTCTACTGCGGGCCCGTGACCTACCTGCCGCATGACCAGCCGACCTTCGATCCGCGCGAACTCCACCGCTTTCTCGATCCCCATCCGGCACGACCCGCTCCGGGTCCGTGCCAGACGCAACTGTCGTCGGCGATGGCGCTGTTCTGGTCTCTGTCCTTCGCGGTTCACGTCTCCGACTGGCTCGAGATCGGGGGATTCCACACCGGTTACCGCGGCTACGGCGGCGAGGACACCGACTTCGCGATGTGCGCCGCGCGCAACGGGTTTCGGATCGCCTGGGTCGGCGCCGCCGATGCGTATCACCAGTATCACCCGGTGTCGAATCCGCCCGTCGAGCATCTCGAGGACATCCTCCGCAATGCGCGGACGTTCCACCGGCGGTGGGGCTCATGGCCAATGGAGGGATGGCTGGACGGCTTCGCGCAGATGGGCCTCATCCGCTACGACGAGACCGCCGACGACTGGCGCCGGACAGCTACGGAGGCGCTACCCGGCTGACGATCGCGGCTACTCCCGGAACTTCGAGAATCCGATGGTCACCCTCCGGGCGTCCTCTCCGGGCGCAGCGTCGGCGTACCTGATGGAATGCGTGTCGGTGACGGTCTGGACGATGCGCCATCCAAAGGTCGACTCGTCCAGTTCGACGTCGTTCACGAGTTCACCCCGGACCTCCCCGACCACCCCGTTGGAGGCGAGGTGCAGGACTATCTCCAGGGAAGATTCCTCGGCGGCCGCGGAGATCATCTGCGAGCAGATCTCGTCCACCGCGACCTTTGCGTCGATCACGTCGTCGAGCGACCAGTCGTCGATGTACAGAGCCGTCTCCACCAGAGCACGCACCAACGCAAGGCGGTCGGTGGCTGCCGGGACCCGCAGGACCGTCGGCAGACTGCCATCGATCGACAGCTGGGATGTGGCGTCAGAGTCGGTCATCAAATGAGTCTTCTTCGCACGTCGTCTTGAGTGGATTCTTATCGGACCGCTCATGAATGCCCCACGCTGACGTCGTCCAAACTGCGTATTTCCATTTGCACGACTCCCCCATGCGCCAACAGCACGACTCGCAACGTTAGCAGAGCACCTTCCGAATCGACACCGCCAACAGCTACGTTGCAGCGCTCTCAGCTGCAACGACGCCGGGTGCGGACGGGTCTGACGTTTCAGGCGGACGCCTCTGCGGTACCCGATCGGCATCCCAACCGAGTTCACACCACCTGGCGAAGGGACGGCTATGCCAGATCTCACACCGGAACGCGAGGTCGCCTCGCGTGAAGCAATCGCACGCCGACCGGCACGGAAGTCACGCGGCCTGAAAGCCATCGGCCTTCTCGGGTTCGCCTGCCTCGGACTCATGTTGGTGCTCGGCGGCACCGCGATCGCGGCCGGGGCGAGCGACCGGGACGCGACCGTGTGGCTCGCCCTCGGCGCAATCATCGCCGGCCTTTTCGCCATCGGCCTCCTCATCGGCAGCCGAGTGCTGCTACGGCGACGTGCGGGTCGCGACGGCGAACGCGCACATCAGGATCCGATCCAGCCGGAGACGACCGCAGAGGAAGCCGAGCGGTACGAGGAGCGCTACCACGGCTTCCCGGTCGACCACACCGGCAAGCACGAACGAGCGCGTGACGAACGCTCCGCAGACCGACACCACGACGGAAAGGCCTGAAATGCGCGCAGTGACCTGGCAGGGAAAACGCAATGTCTCGGTGGAGACCGTGCCCGACCCCAAGATCATCGAACCCACGGACGCCATCATCAAGGTCACTTCGACCAACATCTGCGGTTCCGATCTACACCTCTACGAAGTACTCGGCCCGTTCATGAACGCCGGCGACATCCTCGGCCATGAGCCGATGGGTATCGTCGAGGAGGTCGGTTCGGACACCGGCGACCTCCGGGTCGGGGACCGCGTCGTCATCCCGTTCCAGATCTCGTGCGGCGCATGTCAATTCTGCAACGACGGACTCATGACCCAGTGTTCGACGACCCGCGTGAAAGAACAGGGCATGGGCGCGGCGCTCTTCGGCTACTCGCAGCTCTACGGTTCGGTGCCGGGGGGCCAGGCAGAGTATCTCCGTGTGCCGCAGGCACAATTCACCCACATCAAGGTCCCGCCCGAGAATCCGGACTCACGATACGTGTATCTGTCCGACGTCCTACCGACGGCCTGGCAGGCGGTCGAGTACGCCGAGATCCCCAGCGGCGGAACGGTCACCCTTCTCGGACTCGGCCCGATCGGCGACATGGCCGCGCGCATCGCCTCCCACAAGGGAGCTCGGGTCATCGGCGTCGACCGTGTGCCAGAACGCATCCGGCGCGCACAGGGTCGCGGCATCGAGACGGTGAACTTCGACGAGGTCGACGACGTCGGAGAGGCGATCCGCGACCTCACCGGCGGCCTCGGCACCGACTCCGTCATCGACGCCGTCGGCATGGAGGCCCACGGGTCACCCCTGAACAAGGCGATGCAGACCGTCGTCGGGCTGCTCCCCGATCCGATTGCCCGCAAGGCCATGTCGGAGGCGGGAGTCGACCGGCTCGGCGCCCTCTACTCCGCAATCGACATCGTCAAACGCGGCGGGACGATCTCACTGTCGGGCGTGTACGGCGGTATGGCCGACCCGCTGCCGCTGCTGACCATGTTCGACAAGCAGATCCGGCTGCACATGGGACAGGCCAACGTGAAGCGGTGGGCCGACGACATCCTCCCGCTGCTCACCGACGCCGACCCGCTCGGAGTGGACACCTTTGCCACTCACGAACTACCGCTCGATCAGGCGCCGGAGGCGTACGACAAGTTCCAGCGCAAGGCCGACGGCATGGTGAAGGTCATCCTGAAGCCCTGAGCGGGATCGAGGGCCCATGCCAGGTGCTCCCGGCATGGGCCCTCGGTAACCGCATACGTGGCCCGGCAGCGTCTCACGCGTGCTTGAGCAGCGGCTCCTCGTACTCCTCGTCGTCGGCGACCTCTTCACGCAGAGTTTCGAGGATCCGGGTGAGGAGCCGCGACACGTGCATCTGGGAGATCCCGATCTGGCGAGCGATCTCACTCTGGGACATCGAACGGAAGAACCGCAGGGTGAGGATCGTTCGTTCGCGTTCGGTGAGTCGAGCAAGCGCCGGCTGTAGCGTGACGAACTCCTCGACCATGTCCAGGCGCTCGTCTTCGTCGCCCAGCGTGTCCGCGAGAGTCCAGCCGTCCGTGGACGAACCAGCTTCGGCGTCAATGGAACTCGCGGTGTATGCGGACCGCGCGACCATCCCTTCGATGACCTCGCCGACCGGTAGTCCGAGGTGCTCGGCGATCTCGCTCGGCCGCGGCGACCGTCCGAGGGACTGCAGGAGTTCCTCGCTGGCCTTCGCGATGTTGAGCGAGGCCTCCTGCGCACGACGTGGCACTCTGATCGACCACGTGCTGTCACGGAAATACCTCTTGACCTCGCCCATGACCGTCGGGACGGCAAAAGCGAGGAAACTATTGCCACGATCGACATCGAATCTGTCGACCGCATGCATGAGACCGATCCGCGCAACCTGGCGCAGATCATCAACCGGTTCACCACGATCGGAGAACCGGCGTGCGACGTGATCCGCGAGCGGTAGGCACCGCTCGATCACTTCGTCGCGTTTCTTGGCACGTAGGTCGTCGTCGCGTTCACTGCGAATCTCTCGCAGTATCGGGAGGACGTCGCTGTAATCGTCGTGCTCGGCGCGTTGTGTCGCCATTTGTCACCACCCAGACGTTCAGATCTTGCGACCGATGGGCTGACTGCTGCCCCATCTAGCATGGATTGATGCCGCGCACGCGACTCGACGCGCATCAGGTACTAGACAATCATGTTCTTCGCCACACGTCCACTTTCGGCGTCTCACAATGCGGGATTTCTTGACGACTTTCTACCGTGACCCGAGTCGGTCTTGTTCGGCATCCGAAGGACCCGTAGGGTAGGGGTGCGGTTCAGGTCGGAGCCGCGCACTAAAGAGCGAGTGGGCACCCAAGGTCCCTCGACTCACGCGACATCACGGCTTATCTCCGTTCAGGACGATCGTGAACTTGGGTCCCGCTCGAACACCAGCGGGCACTCGCCGGGTTCGGTCCACAACAGATCGCCCCTGCAAACGCTTCCACTGAGATGAGACCACCTCATGCCGCTCACCACATCCACCGTTTTCCGTTCGGCGTTCGACGTCGGCACCGGCTCCCCTGAGCGCACGTCACCGCGACGTTTCGATTGCGCGAAATCGTATTGTGTACAGCGCTTTTCCGGCAGCGTCGACCGCGAGACGGCGGCGGACTTCGCTGCTGCGCTCGATCGCGTCGCGCGCGATCGTATCCACGGCGTCGTCCTGGACTTCTCCGCGGTCAACTTCTTCGGCACGGTCGGACTCGTACTGCTGCAGACCTTCGTCGACGATGCCGCGAAGCGCTCTACTCCAGTCGTCCTGGTCGGCGAACGAACTGTCAGCCGCCCCCTCGAACTCTGCGGGATGGCCGGCCGGGTTCGCGTCTTCGAGACCGTCGACGAGGCCGGCCGCACGCTCACCGAAGGCGAGATCGGCCCCAGCACAACAGAGTTCGCGGTCTCCGAGTAGAACTCGACGCAGCGCGCCGGCAGGTCACCTCTTGAGGGTGATCTGCCGTGCTATCTCCACCAGTTTGGTGTTCGACTCCTGGGACAGCTTCTTCAGGAGATCGAACGCTGCCAGCGCATCGATGTCGAAACGCTCCATCAGGATGCCCTTCGCCTGCCCGATCACGTCACGATTGGCCAGAGCGCTGTTGAACTGCTGGTCCTTCTTGATGGTGTTCCAGGCCAGCGCGGCATGGGTCGCGTACACGACGCCGATGTCCTCGGCGTGCAGGTCGAAGACATTCGGTTCGTCCGCGAAGAGGTTGAGCGCCCCGATCTTGTTGCGATTGGCGAAGAGCTGGAACGACAACACGGATCGGATCGGCACCTCGCCCATCGCCCGGCTCCGGTATTTCGGCCACCGCTCGTCGTTCTGGAGATCGTCGACGCGGACCACCCGGTCGTGCAGGGCTGCCGACAGGCAGGGCCCCTCTCCGACATCGGCCTGGATCCGGTCGTGGATCTCCGCGATCTCGTGGGTTGCCCCGAACGATTCGATGGAGCGCCGGTCGGTGGCGACCGTGAGTCCGGCGTACTGGGCTCCGGGGATCTCGGCCACCGCACCGGCCACGATCGTCTTGGCCACCTGTTCGTCGTCGGCTTCGTCGCCGTGCAGCCCTCGTGCCAGCTCCGCGATGCGGAGATGAACATTGTCGGTCGCTTCGGTCACGATCGAACTCCTCTCGAGGCGGCCGACCACGTAGCGAGCCCGGGTCGACACCGCCGCACTGCTTACGGACCCGAATACCAACGTAGCGCCTGCAAACCTCATGAACGGGGTTTCACGGTCCCTGAACGACGTTCCTCCCGCGTACGACGCTCTGGCAGGCTTTGCACCATGCTCCCCATCCTCGACCTCGGCGACGCGGACACCGCCCCCGCGACCTTCCGTGCTGCGCTTCGGGAAGCCGCTCACGACCACGGGTTCTTCTACCTGACCGGCCACGGGGTGCCGGGCGAGTCGCTCACCGAGGTCATGCGGCTGGCACGCGAGTTCTTCGCACTGCCCGACGAGGCCAAGAACGAGATCAGTCAGCTCCAGAGCCCACAGTTCCGCGGGTACTCGCGGCTCGGTGGTGAACTGACCAACGGCAAGGTGGATTGGCGCGAGCAGATCGACATTGGCCCCGAACGCGCGGTCATCCCCGGCGCAGAGGGCTACTGGAGGCTGCAGGGACCGAATCTCTGGCCTTCGTCGCCTGCCGGCTTCCGCACCGCCTTCGAGGATTGGGGTGCTGCGCTGTCGGAAGTCGGGTTGCGGTTGCTGCGGCACTGGTCGGTGTCGCTCGGCGCCCCGGAATCCTTCTTCGACGCGGCGTTCGCCGAACTGCCGGCGACCCTGATCAAGGTCGTTCGCTACCCGGGGACCGCCGACAGCGCCCAGGGCGTCGGCGCCCACAAGGACTCGGGAGTACTGACCCTGCTGCTGGTCGAACCCGGCTCCGAGGGCCTGGAGGTCGAGACAGCTGCAGGCAGCTGGGTGGAGGTCCCGCCCGTCGAGGGCGCGTTCATAGTCAACATCGGCGAACTGCTCGAGGTCGCGACCGGGGGCTACCTCCGTGCGACCCGGCATCGGGTCCGCGCACCCCGCCCCGGGACCGACCGGGTCTCGATCCCGTTCTTCCTCAATCCCGCGCTCGATGAGGTCATCCCGATCATCGACCTCCCGCCCGAACTGGCGACAGCGTCGCGCGGCGTCGAAACCGATCCGGACAACCCGATCTTCAGCACCTACGGTGAGAACGCCTGGAAGTCGCGCACCCGCGCCCATCCCGATGTTGCCGAGTTGCATCACGGAATCATCCCGTCCCAGCCTGTTTCGGCGTACTGAGCCTTTCGGTCGGGCTGAGCAGAACTGTCTGCTCGACGCCGTGCACCCGTGCGCTACACGCGAGCGTCGAGAAGCTCTTCTCCCTCATCCCGGCGACCGACCTCGCCGTCCAGTGGGATCTGCCGACCAAGCTGGCCACCGTCGAGGGCTGGTTTCCCAATCCGTATGCAGGGCATGAGGCGATCTTCGCGGCAACCGCACGCCTGGCGTCCTGGTTCCCGACGGCGCCGAACTCACCTTCCATCTCTGCTACGGCGACTCGAAGTTCGGGGCGTCGCCGTTCATGGGTGATCCGCCGGATGCCGAGGCCGCCGCGCGCGGAGGACGCCACATCCTGCCGCGCGACGCGTCGGCCATCGTCACCGTCGCGAATGGGCTGTCGCGACACGTGACCCGTCCGATCGACGCCATCCACGCCGCGACCGTCGCGCGGAAGCGTGCCGCGATCGTCTCGGAGTTCCTGCCCGACTTCGGGATCTCCACCGAATGCGGGCTCGGCAGGCATTCGCAGGCCCAGCTCGACGCCGTCGTGAGCGCGTACCGCGAACTCGCCGAGAGCCGCGAGCTGGCCACCGCCTAGCCGTAAACCCTGCAAACCCAGCCTTTTTCGGCAGATTCTCCACCCTGCGGGGTGGTGGGTTCGCCGAAAAAGGGTGGGTTTGCTGTGAGTCAGACCAGGTCCGCCACCGGCGCGTGCTCGTCGAGCAATGGCGGCGCCGACCGATACTTCGGCGGAGTCGCGCTCATCCGGATCGGATTGGCCACCGACCGGAACGGTGAGTCCCGGCACGGATCGTCGATCTCGACGACCGGGTCGAGACCGAGACGTTCGGCCAGCGCGATGGCGTCGGCGATGTCGTTGAGCGGGCCACACGGCACCCGCCGCGCGGTGAGTGCGTCGAACCAGTGGTCCGCGCTCGCCGTTGACAGCGCCTCGTTCAGGATCGCCACCAGCTCTTCGCGATTCGCCACCCGAGCACTGTTTGTCGCATACCGCTCGTCGGCGGGTAGGTCCGGGCGTCCGAGGACCTCGCACAGCCCGGCGAACTGACGGTCGTTGCCGACGGCCAGCACGAACGGACGATCCGCGGTCTGGAACACCTCGTAGGGCGCGATGCTGGGATGCCGGTTGCCCATCGCTGTCGGAACCACGCCTGCCGCCACGTAGCCCGACGACTGGTTGGCCAGCGCCGAGATCAGCGACGACAACAGGTTCACCTCGATGCGCTGTCCTTGCCCGGTCCGGTCGCGGTGCCGCAACGCGGACAGGATGCCCACGGCCGCATGCAATCCCGTGATGACGTCGACGACCGCGACGCCCACCTTGGTCGGCGTCTGCGGGTCGGGACCGGTGATGCTCATCAGTCCGCCGACCGCCTGGATCAGCAGGTCGTAACCGGGCAGCTGGTTGTTCCCGCCGAATCCTGTCACCGAGCAGTAGACGATGTCCGGCCGGCGATCGGCGACGGCGTCGTAACCGAATCCGAGGCGATCCATCGTGCCCGGCATGAAGTTCTCGACGACGACGTCGGCCCGATCGACGAGGCGTCGTGCCTCCTCGAGTCCCGCGGGATCGGAGAGGTCGATCGCCACGGACCGCTTGTTGCGATTGACCGACAGGAAGTACGACGACGCCTCGCCCACCCAGGGCGGACCCCACGACCGGGTGTCGTCGCCGATCCCAGGTCGTTCGATCTTGATGACCTCGGCACCCAGGTCTGCCAGCAGCATCGTCGCGTATGGCCCGGCGAGGACCCGGCCGAAGTCGGCGATGACGAGTCCGTCGAGAGCTGCGCGTTCACTCACCGGAAGGCGGCTTGGCCGGTGAGGGCGCGGCCGATGGTGAGCTGGTGGACCTCGGAGGTGCCCTCGTAGGTGAGGACGGACTCGAGGTTGTTGGCATGCCGGATGACCGGGTATTCGAGCGTGATGCCGTTGGCGCCCAAGATGGTTCGGCATTCACGGGCGATCTTGATGGCCTCGCGGGTGTTGTTGAGCTTGCCGGTGCTGATCTGCTCCGGGCGGATCTCACCGCGGTCCTTCAGACGACCCAGATGGTAGGCCAGCAGGTGCCCCTTGCCGACCTCGAGTGCCATGTCGGCGATCTTGGTCTGGGTGATCTGGTAACCGGCGAGCGGCTTGTCGAAGACCTCGCGCGACTGCGAGTAGTCGATGGCGGTCTCGAGGCAATCGCGGGCAGCGCCGATCGCACCGAAGATGATGCCGAAGCGGGCCTCACCGAGGCTGGTCAGCGGCCCGCTCAGGCCCTGGGCCTTCGGGAGCATCGCCGAACCGGGCAAGCGGACGTTGTCGAACACGAGCTCGGAGGTCACCGACGCGCGCAGCGACATCTTCTTGTGGATCTCCGGCGCGGAGAAGCCAGGTGTGTCGGTGGGGACGACGAAGCCGCGGATACCCTCGTCGGTCTGGGCCCAGACGACCGCGACGTCGGCGATCGAGCCGTTGGTGATCCACATCTTGGTGCCGTTGAGCAGCCAGTCGTCGCCGTCACGCTTGGCGTTGGTGCGCATGCCGGACGGGTTGGAGCCGAAATCGGGTTCGGTCAGGCCGAAGCAACCGATCGCCTCACCGGCAGCCATCCGCGGCAGCCACTCGTTCTTCTGCTCCTCCGAGCCCCAATGGTGGATGGAGAACATCGCGAGCGAGCCCTGCACCGACACGAGGCTGCGGATACCGGAGTCCACGGCCTCGAGTTCGAGGCAGGCCAGGCCGTAGGCGGTCGCGCTCATGCCCGGGCAACCGTAGCCCTCCAGGTGCATGCCGAGCGCACCGATCTGGCCCAGTTCCCTGGCGATCTCCCGCGCCGGCAGCTCGGCGTTCTCGAACCAGTCGCCGATATGCGGCCGCAGACGCGCATTGGCGAAGTCACGGACGGTATCGCGGATCGCGATCTCGTCGGCGTCGAGCAACGAGTCCAGGGCGAAGAGCTGCGCCAGGGTGCTGGGTCGGGACATCGGAACCTCCGGGGGTCGGGCCTGTAACTGATGGTACAAGTTCAGCGAGAACGTTTGCGAGAACGTTTGCATGAGCTACCGTAGGTGCTCGAACGCGCAGCGTCAACAGTGCTACCGACAGGATGGGGGACCAGCGTGGCCGGAGGTCAGCGACCGCCGACCCTCAAGGAGATCGCGAAAGCTGCGGGTGTCCACGTGTCGACGGCGTCTCGGGTGCTGCGACAGTCCGAACCCGCCGACGGCTGGTCGGAGTCGGCACTGCGGGTTCGCGAGGTCGCCGATGAGCTGGGCTACCAGCGCAATCTCTGGGCGGCGAGTCTGCGGACCCGCAAGACCACCACGCTCGGCGTCGTGATGACCCGCCTGACCGACGGCGTGGTCGCCACCACCTATCAGGGCATCGAGGAGGAAGCGACGCGGGCCGGCTACTCGGTGCTGCTGTCCAGCCCGCCCGACGACCCGGAAGCCCAGCGCGCGGCCATCGAACTGCTCGTGGGACGTCAGGTCGACGGCCTCCTGCTCAGCGGGCTGCACCGACCGGGCAAGGAATTCATCGCGTCCCTGCGCGTCGGGGACGTGCCGATGATGACGCTGACCCGGCACGCCGATGCCGGGCTCCCGTTCGTCGGCGGCGACGACGTGCGCGGCGGCGCGCTTGCCGCACGCCATCTGATCGATCGCGGGTACACCGACCTCGCGGTGATCGCCGGCCCCGCCCACGCCACGACGGCGACGGATCGGCTGGCCGGCTTCCGGTCCGAGACCGCCGCGGCGGGGATCGAGCTCCCCGACCATCGGATCGTTCCGTCCAGTTTCGAGGTGCGCGGGGGCACCGAGGCGGGGCGGATTCTGCTCGACGCACCGGACCGGCCGAGAGCGATCTTCGCGGTGTCCGACACCATCGCCGTCGGCGTCCTCGGCGTCGCTCGCGACCTCGGGCTGCGAATCCCCGAGGACTTGGCACTCGTGGGCTACAACGACATCCCGATCGCCGCGCAGCTTCCCGTACCGCTCACGACGATCCACTCCCCCGCCCTGGAGATCGGCCAGACCGCGGTCCGTGGACTCTTGGATCTGACGGCGGGACGTGACGTGGAGTCGCGACGTCTGCCGGTCGAGCTGGTGGTCCGCGGCACCACCTAGAAGTCGCGGGAGCAGCTAGAAGTGCTGTGCGCCGCCGTCGATCGAGATCTCCTCTGCGGTGATGAATTTCGACTCGTCCGACGCGAGGAAGGCCACCGCGTTCGCGACCTCGCCCGCCTCTGCGGCGAACTGGTTCAGGAAGGTCATCCCCATACCGGCGAGGCGCGGGTTGGCCTTGTTGGTCTCCTCGATCCGCTCGACCATGCGGCCCGAGCCCATCGGCGTGATGACCGCGCCCGGATGCACGGTGTTGACGCGGATGTCGTACTGCCCCAACTCCGCAGCGAAGGCGCGCGACATCCCGACCAGGGCGTGTTTGCTTGTCGTGTAGTGGACCATGAACGGCTGCAGCTTCTTTCCCGCCAGGGAGCTGATCAGGATGACCGATCCCCCGCCGCGGTCGATGAGGTGGGGAGCCGCCGCGGTAACCGTGTTCCACACGCCGGTCACGTTGATGTCCATGGTGTCGCGAAAGCTCTCCGGGGACACCTCGTCCCAGGTCTCGGGGATACAGATCCCCGCGTTGGCGACCACGACGTCGAGTCCGCCGAGTGCCTCCACCCCCTCGCCGACCGCCGCGCGGAGTCCGTCCAGATCGCGGGTGTCGCACCGGGTCAGAATCGCCTTGGCGCCCAGATCTTCGACGAGTCGCTGGGTCTCGGCGAGATCGTCCTCGGTCGCCGAGTCGTAGGGCACGCCCGGCAGTGGTCCGGCGAGGTCGACGCCGACGATGTGCGCCCCTTCCGAGGCCATTCGCACCGCGTGCGCCCGCCCCTGCCCCCGGGCAACGCCGGTGATGAACGCGACCTTGTCTGCCAGCCGTCCCATGCCACTCCCTGTCCGCCGGATGCCGGAACCCGATCGGGCCCCCTCGGCGCGACTCTACGGATTGACGGCGGCCGCGCGGGCGGAGTCGAGGGCGAAAAGGTTCTCGTCCCAGCCATCGGCGAGGGGTCCGAAGAAGTGGAAGCGGACCTTCTTGACCCGGTACAACCAGTGCCCGTCCTGCTTGACCAGCGTGTCGGTGTATCGGCCCGCGGCGATCGAGGCGACGCCGTCGAGAACGCACGGCTGCCAGAGGAACGATCGCGCCGTCGCCATGTCACCGTCGATGTCGATCTCGAGGTTCGTGATGAAGTGCCAGAACGAGGTGAGGCCACCGTCGGCCAGGCCGGCGAAGAACGCCCGCATCTCGGCCTTGCCCCGCGGGTTCGAGAAGCCGTCGAACTCCCCGTCTTCGGTGAACAGTGCCATCAATTCGTCCCAGTTGCCGTCGTCGAGGTGGCGGCAGTACCGGGCGTCGAGCGTGCGGATGGCCTCGATGTCTTCCAGAAGGGCGAGCCGCGACGCCAGCTCGGACTCGGTGGTCATGATTCCTCCATTAACGTTCGTTCACGTGATCCACACCATAAGCGCGAGGCATAGGCAGGTCAACCGAGCGGCCTGCCTCCATCATTGCTGGTGAAACCGCATCGCCCTAGTCTGTGCACATGAACACCCGATCGCCTTCGCCGACCGCAGCATCCCGCGACCGCATCCTCGACGCCGCGCTCGACGAGTTCTACACGGCCGGTTTTCACGGTGCGACGATGCGAACCATCGGCAATCGTGCAGGTTGTAGCGCCGCCAACGTCTACAACCATTTCGAGAACAAGTCCGATCTGCTGGTCGAGATCCTGCGAACCGCGAGCGACGAACAGTTCACCGCGACCCGCAACGCGATCCGCCGGGCCGGCAAGGATCCCGCCGAACAGTGGCGCGCGGCGGTCGTCGCCCATGCGCTGTACACCGCCCAGAGACCGCGCGAGTGCCTTGTCGCGAACACGGAGCTGCGCTATCTGGGCGAGATCGATCGCAAGCGGGTGGTCGGGTCCCGCGACGCCCAGGAGCAGCAGTTCGTCGACATCGCCGAAAGGGCGGTCGAACAGGGACTTTTCCACGTCGACAGAGTCCATCAGGCGGTTACGGCCGTACTGCTGATGTGCGCCGGCATCCCGGTGTGGTTCCGACCGGACGGCCCCCGGACCGCAACCCAGGTCGCCGACGACTACGGGCAGTACGCACTCAACCTCGTCGGATACCGGACCCCGCTCAACCCATTGACCCGGGCCTGACCCGGTGCTCTAATGGTGAACGACCGTTAACGAGCGATCAGGCCGACCCGATCACTCCGGCCCGCATTCACTAGGAGAAGGCCATGACCCATCGGCCGTCACAGCCCCGGACCGACAGCCCGCGCTACCTGACCGAGGAGCGCATCGCGATCCGCGACCTCGCCCGCGACTTCGCGATGAAGCAGGTCATGCCGGTTGCCAACGAACTCGACCCCGTCCAGGGCACCATTCCCGACACGCTCAAGAAGGCGATGGCCGAGGTCGGGTTCTTCGGCATCATGATCCCGGAGGAGTACGGGGCCTCGGCCTCGGAGTCTTCAAGTACTGCCTTGTCGCCGAGGAACTCTCACGTGCGTGGATGAGCGTGTCCGGCCTGCTGGCGCGCGGCAACGGCATGGGCGGCGGTTTCACTCCTGAGCAGGAGGCCGCGATGCTGCCCCGCGTGGCGCGCGGCGAATACCTGGGCGCGTATGCACTTTCCGAGGCGGAGGCGGGGTCGGACGTCGCCAACATCTCGTGCCGGGCGACACGCGACGGCGACGAGTGGGTCGTCAACGGCACCAAGATGTGGTGCACCTACGCCGACGAGGCCGACTACCTGGTCCTGTTCGCCCGCACCGATCCGAACAAGGACCCGGCCAAGCCCCACCGCGGTATCAGCGCCTTCCTCGTCGAGAAGGAACGCGGCGAGTTCCCCGAGGGCATCTCCGGCACCAAGGTCCGCAAGATCGGCTACTTCGGTTGGAGCACCTGGGAATTGTCCTTCGACGACTTCCGCATCCCGGCCGACCGGATGCTCGGCGAGGAGGGCAAGGGCTTCTACCTCGCGGTCAGCGGTCTGGAGGTCGGGCGTGCCCACACCGCCGCCCGTGCCATCGGCCTGGCCCGCGCCGCACTCGAGGACTCCATCGCCTACATGCACACCCGCAAGCAGTTCGGCCACGAACTCGCGGACTTCCAGCACCTGCGTTTCAAGATCGCCACGATGGCCGCAGACATCGAGGCGGCGCGGCAACTCATGTACTCGGTCGCCACCGACATCGACACCGGCCGGCGGTGCTCGCTCGAGGCGTCGATGTGCAAGCTCGTCGCCACCGAGATGGCCGAACGGGTGACGAGTGAGGCCGTCCAGATCCATGGTGGCGCCGGCTACACCACCGATTTCCAGGTCGGACGACATTGGCGCGACGCACGTCTCACCAAGATCTTCGAGGGCACCAGCGAGATCCAGATGCGGATCATCTCCGACGAGCTGCTGGGCAGGGCCGGGTCATGACCACCGCCATCGCCTCGCTCCGCGTCGGAGTCCGCACCTCCACCCGAACCCGTCTGGTCGCCGATGTCCTCGACCGTCACGGACTCCGCATCCCCTCTCGTTCACAGTCTTTCGGGATGGTCGTCGCCGAGTATCTGACCGACGCGGTTCCGTGCGCGGAACGTGTCGCCATCACCTGGTCGGCAACCGCCCCCATCGCGGAATCCGACCACGTCCATGCGACCACCGTGGTGACCAGAGTCGGTGCCGACGGGATCGACCGGGAGGTCCGCCTGGTCGACGACGCCGGACGCGTTCGCGAATCCGGCACGGAGACATGGCGTACCGAGGCCAGTCCCGAGTCGGTGCCCTCCCTCGACTTCTGCTCGGTCGAGTGGGGTGAGCTACTGCGCGCTCGCCTGCACCGGGACGCCGCGTTCACCTCGTCGGTCTCCACCTGGGACGGCACCGTCGGACTGCGGTGCGGCGAGCGCGAGGTGCACCTCCGCATCTACCAGGGACAGGTCATCGACGTCACACGGCGCGCCCCGCTGGGTGCCACCTTCACCTTCGAGACCTCCCCCGCCACCTGGGTGGATCTCCTGCTGTCCGACTCGGACGACTTCATGCGCCGCGCTCTCCGAGGAGAGTTCTCCTCCGCCGGAAACGGTTACGAGTACCTGAGATTGACCAAGCCGTTGCACGCGATCATCCAGAACGCGCGCGCATTGGCACGGGAGGTGCACTCATGATCGAGGCACGCTACCTCGAGATCCAAGGCGCCCTGGCGTTCGTCGAGATCGTCACCGCTGGTTCCACGTCCCCCCGGGAATGCAACGGCGACACCCCGACCGTGCTGTGCATCCACACCGCGGGGCAGAGCGGCGTCCAATGGCGCCGTGCCGCACAGGACATCGCCGACTGCGGGTACCGCGTCGTCGTGCCGGACCTGCCGGGCCACGGCCGTTCCGAACCCTGCCCGACGGGCCCGATCACCAACCTCGTCGACTACGCGGACTGGTTGACCGCCGTCCTGCAGCAGCTGGGCATCGAGCGTCCTTTTGTGATCGGCTGCTCCATCGGCGGGAAACTCACGCTGGAACTGGCGACGCGGCCCGATTATCCGCTCGCCGGGGCCGTCGCGATGGCCGCCGAGACCGGGCCTGGCCGGGTCAAGATCGCCGGCCTGCGACGCGAACTCGAGGATGTGGCCGGACCGGCGCGTGCGGAGCGCACGTACCTCGGCAGTCTCGCGTCCGTCGGGCGGGCGGTACCCGCCGCACAGGCACATCTCATCGGCCTCATGCACAAACGCGAGGACCCGGAGATCTCGTCGTCGGACCTCATCGGCTGGGGCAGCCACGACGTCCGCGACCGGCTCACCGACCTCACCTGTGGGCTGCATCTGATCTGCGGCGCCGACGACCCGTGGATCAGCGTCGACGCCGTCCGTCGCGCCGCCGACGAGATCAACGAACTCGACGGTCCGCGTGCGCAGTTCACCGAGCTGGCCGGGTACGGCCACTACCCGATGGAAGAGCTCCCCGACTTCGGTGCCCGCGCTGACGCCTGGCTCCGATCCCTGCCGGCCGGCACCCGCACCCCGGAGGCCGTGTCATGACCGTCACGACCCATCCCACGCTCGCCGGGATGCTCGCCGATCTCGTCCACGAGTCCCCCGACAGTCCGGTCGCGATGGACATCGCCGGCGGCGAGGTCATCACCCTCACCCGAGCCGAACTCGGCCGCCGTGTCGACCAGCTACGGGAAGAGCTGTCCCGCATCGGCGTCCGCCGCGGCCAGTGCCTGGCGGTGTACCTGCCCAACTGGTCCGACGCGCTGGTCTGGCAGTTCGCCGCATCAGCTCTCGGCGCGCATGTCATCGGGGTCAACACCCGGTACAACGTCGGCGAGGTCATGCACATCCTCACCTCGGCGCGACCAGCGGTGGTCGCCGTCCCCGCGGAGTTCCACGGACTCGACGTCTTCGGTACCCTGCGCGAGGCGAGCTCGACGGCCGACCCCGTCCCGGCGATCGCGGTCGTTCCCGGGCCTCTGACTCCACGGGCAGCGGCGGCCGATTTCGACCTCGGCGCCGGGGCCTGGATCGCCGGAAGCGGCGACACCACCGGCGTTTCCGCACCTGCGACCCCGTCGACGACGGCTTGGACTTCGGCGGGCGACCGTGCCGCAGACACCGGCGAGCTCGCGGTCGCGTTCACGACCTCCGGCTCGACCGGGACACCGAAGCTCGCCGCACACCGGGATTCGGCCGTGGTCCGGCATGCGCATGCCGATTCCGTGATCATGGGGGTCCGCGAGGGCGACGTGATCCTCGGCGTCCTTCCGGTGTCCGGTGTCTTCGGATTCAGCACTGCCATGGCCGGTCTCGCGGGTGGCGCAGCCATCCTGATGGAGCCCGTCTTCGACGCCGCGGCCACCCTGGAGAGGGTGGAGTCGCTGCGCGTCACCCACATCGTCGGCGGTGACGATCTTTTCGGGCGCCTGTACGACACCTGGCATGAGGGCCGGCGAGCGGATTTGACCACGTTGCGGTGGCTGGGCATCGCCGACTTCCTCGGCCGCTCCCACGACATCGCGCGTTGGGTACGCGACGAGGCCGGAGCCGAGACGACCGGCGTCTTCGGCTCGTCGGAGGTCTTCGCCCTCGCGCTGCTCTGGTCGTCCGACGACCCGGAGTCGGTGCGTTGGAACGGCGGTGGCCGTCCGGTCGAGTCCGCCATCGAGGTACGCGTCGTCGATCCGCTCGATGACCGTGTCCTGGCCACCGGCGAGGAGGGTGAGCTGCAGTTCCGCGGCCCCAACGTCGTCGACGCATATCTCGGCAACCCGGATGCCGCCGCGCGTGCGTTCACCGCGGACGGCTGGTTCCGCAGCGGCGATCTCGCACGCGCACTCGACACCGGCGGATTCCGCTACGTGTGCCGCATGGGAGATGTCCTGCGGCTGCGGGGTTTCCTCGTCGACCCGGCCGAGATCGAGCACCGCCTCGCCGAACACGAGAACGTACAGACCGCGAAGGTCGTGGGGATCACCGGTTCGGGTGGTTACACCGAGGCCGTGGCCTTCGTCGTTCCGGTCGATGACGGCGCAGACCTCGACGCCTCGTCGTTGAAGACCTGGTGCCGTGATCGCCTGGCCGCATTCAAAGTGCCCGCGGCCGTACACGTCATCGAGCGGATGCCGACCACGGTGGGCGGCAACGGAACCAAGATCCGGGCCGTCGAACTGCGCGAGTGGGCGCAGCGATGGTCCGGCCAGGAAGTGGACTACCGCAAAGGAACACCCGCATGACCGTCACCACGCCACCACCCGCAGCCGACGACGTCGTCATCTGTGAGCCGCTCCGCACTCCCGTGGGACGGTACGGCGGATCGTTCGTCGACGTACCCGCCACCGAGCTGGCTGCGACTGTTCTCTCGGAGCTGTTGCGACGCACCGAGATCGATCCGTCGAGCATCGACGACGTGATCTTCGGTCAGTGCTATCCGAACGGTGAGGCGCCGGCGATCGGGCGCGTCGCCGCACTCGACGCGGGACTCCCCATCACCGTGCCGGGATCGCAGCTCGACCGCCGCTGCGGCTCGGGCCTGCAGGCGGTTCTCGACGCCGCGATGCGCATCCAGACCGGGGTCGCCGACCTGGTTATTGCCGGTGGCGTCGAATCCATGAGTCGCGCAGAGTATTACACCGAGTCGATGCGGTGGGGCGCCAAGGGTGCGCCGGCAACTCTGCACGATCGCCTGGCGCGTGGCCGCGTCACGTCGGGCGGAAAGAACCATCCGGTTCCCGGCGGGATGCTCGAGACCGCGGAGAACCTTCGGCGCGAATACTCGATCCCGCGTCAGGAGCAGGACGCGCTCGCCGCCGAATCGCATCGCCGCGCCGTGGCCGCCATCGACAGCGGCAAGTTCGCGGAAGAGATCGTCCCCGTGTCGGTTCCGCAGCGCAAAGGCGACGACAAGATCGTCGACCGCGACGAACATCCCCGGGCCGACACCACGCTGGAGTCGCTGGCTCGTCTCCGGCCGATCATGGGCAAGTCCGATCCAGACGCGACCGTCACCGCAGGCAACGCCAGCGGCCAGAACGACGGAGCCGCAGCCACGCTGGTGACCACGCGTGCGAACGCCGAACGCCTCGGACTCAAGCCCCTCGCGCGCCTGGTCACGTGGGCGGTCGCCGGTGTCGGACCCGAGGTGATGGGCATCGGCCCCGTCCCGTCCACCGCCAAGGCACTCATCCGCGCAGGCCTCGACCTCTCCGACATCGACCTCATCGAACTCAACGAGGCATTCGCGGCTCAGGCCCTGGCGGTCACCCGGGAGTGGAAGTTCTCCGACGCCGACTTCGAACGCACCAACGTCAACGGATCGGGCATCTCACTGGGCCATCCGGTCGGCGCGACCGGCGTGCGGATCCTGACGACGCTGCTGCGTGAGCTGGACCGTCGCGAAGCTCGTTTCGGACTCGAGACCATGTGTATCGGTGGCGGCCAGGGACTGACCGCGATCTTCGAGCGGGTGTGACCCCCGCCTGAGTCCTCCGGTGCGACTAGGCCGGGGTGATGCCGAGGCGGGCCTGGGCGTCCCGGAACATGGCCACGACCGCCATCCGCACGTCGGTCCGGTCCTTGATGGGGCGGTCCCAGTCGAATCGCATCTCGACGACGCCCTCCGGGACCGTGGCGTCGAAGATCGCCACCCGGTCGTCGAATCCGGTCATCACGGCCGCGGTCGCGTCCGGGCGATCTCCCAGCGCCCTGCAGATGACCAGCGAATCGTCGGCGTGGTCGCCGTTCATGTGCGCCAGCACGCCGGCGACCACCTCGTCGGCGAACGGTGAATTCGGCTCGTGACCAGGCATGTAGACCTCTGTTCGGTTCGTGCGTGTACTCAGTTGGTTCCGGGTGTTTGACGCCGGGCGTCGTGGGGCATACGCGTCGCGGAGGAATGCACCACCCCGACATTTCTCCGAGAGGCCCGCCGGGCGCCAAACCCCCTCGACGCCTGGCGGGCCGACTGCGGATCGTCTCATTCGGTGCGGTGTCATCCAGCGCGGGGCGCGAACCGCGCCACCCAGCCCTCGAAATACTCGACGTCGCCGCCATGTGCCTCGAACCAGCCCCACGGTCCGCCCCGGTGACCGGTCAGGGCGTCGATGACGAGGTCGATCGCTTCCCGCGGCGTACGCAGGATCGGCGCATCGAGCGAAATGCCCTTCGGAACCCGATCGCGCTGCTTCAGGCGAGCCAGCACGCCGGCGATGTTCTCCTCGGTCCGCCGATAATCGGCCACGACCGCGGCTTCGTCGACCCCCGCGAGCAGTGCGGCGATCGCGACGATCACGCCGGTGCGGTCCTTCCCGGCCGCGCAGTGCACGAGGGTCGAACCGGCCGCGTCGAATGCGTTGAGAGCCGCCGTCAGTCGATCCCCGCCGGTCTGCAACATCGCGGTGTAGATGTCCGACAGCGCGGTGTCGGCGAGGCGGTCGATCCGGGCGCCCGACGACACCTGGCGGTTGACCAGCCGCACCTCGGCCGGCCAGGTCAGCCTCAAGGCACCGCGTTCGGACGGGTCGCGCAGATCCACCACGGTCGACGGCGGCCACGGCACCCCGACGGGGTCGTCGTCGTCCGCGTACGGGGCGTCGCTGCGGATCAGCACCCCGGGCGAGGTCGTACCACCGGAGACGAGCGGCAGCCCACCGAGATCGCGGATGTTCGCGAACGAACGCAAGACCCGATCGGTATCGCGCTCATCAGCAGTGGAGAAGGTCACTCCGGCCCCTATCGTCTCGCCCGGCTCAGGTCCGCTTCACCGTACCCCGCTCCCGTACGGTGAAGCGATGACCGAGTACCACTCCTACGCGCCGACCGAGGGGCACCGGCTCTCGCACGATCCCCTCAACGCGATCATCGCGCCGCGTCCGATCGGCTGGATCTCCACGGTGTCCGACGCCGGGGTGCGAAACCTCGCGCCCTACAGCTTCTTCAATCTCTTCAACTACTCCCCGCCGATCATCGGCTTCGCCAGCATCGGCTGGAAGGACACTGTCGCCAACGCGAAATCGACCGGCGAGTTCGTGTGGAATCTCGCGACCGACGCACTCGGCGAGAAGATGAACGCCACCTCGGCTGCGATCCCGGCGGATGCCGACGAGTTCGACCACGCCGGCCTCACGGCACTCGACTCCGACGTCGTACGACCGCCCCGGGTCGCCCAGAGCCCGGTCAACTTCGAGTGCCTGGTCACCGAGGTCTTTCAACTACGTTCCGCCGCAGGAGACTCCGTCGACACCTGGATGGTCCTCGGTGAGGTCGTCAAGGTGCACATCTCGCCGGAACTCCTGGGCGACGACCTGACCTACGACACCGCCCGCGCCCAGCCGCTGCTGCGCGCCGGCGGCCGGGGAGACTACTTCCTGCCGAGCAATGATCACCACCGCTACATGGAACGTCCGAAACCCCTGTCGCGCTAGCTTCCCGACGGGGCGCGCAGCTCCGAGGAGTTCGGCGTGAGGATGTCCGGAACCGAGAGCACCCCGACGAGTTCGTCGAGGACCGGCGCCGGATTCACCACACATGGGATGCCGTGCTCTGCAGCAGCTTTCACTGCGGCATTGGCACCCTTGCCGCCTCCGTGACTGCTCACGTCCGGCCCGACGACGGTCTCCCCGGGCCCCGGGAGTCGTTCGGCTGCGACGACCAGGTCGACGTTCACGGCCCCGATCACGAGCACCTTCGCCGCGTCGGCATCGGTCATGTCGGCTCCTTCGGTCAGCCCGATCGTCTGGCCCGATTGTGGCACCTCGCCTCGTCGCCTATCTGCTGTCGATCCCGCATCTCATCGCGTCACCTGTCAATCCATGTCATCTCCACCGATCCACCGGCCTCGACCGGCCCTGGTGGATCACGGCGTGGTCGACGCACCTCGCTTCGGCAGCACCCAGCCCGCACGCGGGAAATGGCAGGTGTAGCCGTTCGGGTAGTTGAGCAGGTAGTCCTGGTGCTCGGGTTCGGCCTCCCAGAACGGACCCGCCGGTTCGATGGTCGTGACGGCCGGCCCCGGCCACAGACCCGACGCATCCACGTCGGCGATCGTGTCCCGGGCCACCTGCTCCTGCTCCGGACTCAGCGGGAAGATCGCCGAGCGGTAGCTCGTCCCGACGTCGTTGCCCTGACGATCGCGGGTCGTCGGATCGTGGATCTGGAAGAAGAACGCCAGGATGTCCCGGTAGGTCGTCTCGTTCGGGTCGAAGACGATCTCGACGGCCTCGGCATGGCCGGGATGGTTGCGGTAGGTGGCGTGGTCGTTCTGTCCGCCGGTGTAGCCGACGCGGGTGTCGAGGACTCCCGGCTGCTTGCGGATCAGGTCCTCCATCCCCCAGAAACATCCGCCGGCGAGGACTGCGGTCTCGGTGCCGGGACGGACGGTGATCTGACCGGTGTCGATGGTCATGCGGTCTCCTCTTCGGTGTGGGTTGTGGTGGGGAACAGCTCGGTGTACTCGCCGTATCCCTCGGCCTCGAGGTCACGAACCGGAATGAACCGCAGTGCAGCCGAGTTCATGCAGAAGCGCTGCCCGCCGGCGTCTCGCGGCCCGTTGTCGAAGACGTGGCCGAGGTGGCTGTCGGCACCCGACGAACGCACCTCGGTGCGTCGCATCCACAGGGTCCGGTCGGACTTGGTGGTCACCGCGGCGGCGTCGATGGGCCTGGTGAAGCTAGGCCATCCGGTGCCGCTGTCGTACTTGTCGGTGGACGAGAACAGCGGCTGCCCGGAGACGACGTCGACGTAGATGCCGGGCTCGTGGTTGTCCCAGTACTCGTTGTCGAAGGCGCGCTCGGTGCCGTCGCGCTGGGTGACGCGGAACTGCGCGTCGGTGAGGCGGTTCAAGGCCTCGGGGGTCTTGCGGTATTCGTTGCTCACGATTCCTCCTGTCGACGCCGGCGCTCGTCAATCTGACCGGGCTTTTCGGCGTCATCGTGCACAACAACGCGGGGTCGCGATTTGGTCCCGCGCTCTGCTCGCCTTCACTTTTCGGACAATTCAGGCTGGTGAATCCGCAATCCGGTGCGGGTCTACCCTGAATCCCGCCCACGAACCGCCGGCGGTCAGGAGTTCCCCACGTGACGATCGAGCAAGGCGCCGAACCGGGCGTCGACGAGGGATACGAGCGCGGACTCACCGCGCGCACGGTCCAGATGATCGCCATCGGCGGCGCGATCGGCACCGGCCTCTTCTACGGGTCGGGCGGTGCCATCGAGAAGGCGGGACCGGCGCTCATCCTGGCCTACGCCCTCGCCGGACTCGCGATCTTCATCGTCATGCGCGCACTGGGCGAGTTGCTGATCTACCGCCCGATCTCGGGTGGCATCAGCGAATACGCCGACGAATTCCTCGGACGCTTCGCCGGGTTCAGCCAGGGCTGGACGTACTGGGCCGTCTGGACCACCACGTGCATGGCGGAGATCACGGTCGCCGGCAAGTACATCAACTACTGGTGGCCGTCGATCCCCGTCTGGGTGACCGCGCTGGTCGCCCTGGTCATCCTGTTCGCCGCCAACCTCATCTCCGTCGGGCTGTTCGGCAAGGCCGAGTTCTGGTTCTCGGCGATCAAGGTGACCGCGATCCTCGGCATGATCGTCGTCGGCATCGGCGTGCTGCTCCCCATCTCCGGTTTCGGTCCCGAGGTCGGACCGTCCGTCTCGAACCTGTGGAACGAGGGCGGGTTCTTCGCCACCGGCTTCAGCAACGCACTGCTCAGCCTGCAGATCGTCATGTTCGCCTACGTCGGTGTCGAGCTCGTCGGCGTCACCGCGGGCGAGGCCGAGAATCCGCGCGTCACGCTGCGCAAGGCGATCAACTCGGTGCCGTTCCGCATCGGCATCTTCTACGTCGGCGCCCTGTTCGTGATCCTGTCGGTGCGCAGCTGGAAGGACTACCAGGAGGGCGAGAGCCCGTTCGTCTCGGTGTTCTCCTACATCGGCATCCCTGGGGCCGCGGGCATCGTCAACTTCATCCTGCTGACCGCCGCCCTGTCGTCGTGCAACTCGGGCATCTACTCCACCGGCCGCATGCTGCGGTCGCTGGCGCACACCGGCGACGCCCCGAAGCAGTTGACCAAGCTGTCGAGCCGCAAGGTCCCGGCCGCGGGCATCACCCTGAGCGCAGCCGTCATGGTCCTCGGTGTGGTGGTGAACGTTCTCGACCCCGAGCACGCCTTCGCCTACATCACCGCGGTGTCCACGGTCGGGATCATCGTGATCTGGTCGACGATCCTGCTCTGCCAGATGGCCTACCGACGTAAGGTCGCGCGCGGCGAACTGCCCGCCTCCGACTATCGCGTTCCGGGCGCGCCGGTCACCACGTGGCTGGCGCTCGCGTTCCTCGCACTCGTCTTCGTGCTGCTGTTCTTCGACCAGGACGGCCGGATCGCGCTCCTCGTCGGCGCCGTGTGGTTCACCGGCGTCGGCGTCGGATATCTGGCATGGACCCGCAACGCCAGGGAGTTGGCCGACCGCGAGGTCTGACGATCAGCCGACGAACGAACCCGGATCAGATGGACGGGCGGCCCCGACGGAGATGTCCGTCGGGGCCGCCCGGGTTCGGGGGCGCCGAGTCCGGTCAGAGAAGAGTGACCGTGCCGGAGGTGCCGTCGACCTCGACCATGGCTCCGTCAGTGATCCGCCGGGTGGCTTCGGTGGCCGACACGACGCAGGGAATGCCCAACTCGCGACTGACGATCGCGGCGTGAGAGAACGGGGCGCCCACGTCGACGACGACCGCAGCGGCGGCGACGAACAGCGGAGTCCACGACGGATCGGTGATCGGTGCGACGAGGATGTCACCCGGCTCCAGGGCCGAGGGATCATCGGGATTCGTGAGAACCCTGGCGCGGCCGCGCGCAGTGCCGCCACAGGCGGGAACGCCGGTGATGGTGTCACCGCTGGATGCGGCAGCGACAGTCGATTCCGAACGCAGTGGCCATTCGCTGACCGGGGGCGGGGTGCCGTCCACGACGAACGGCGGTGTGCGATCGAAGAGGTCGAGGTAGACCTTCTCCCGCTCCACCAGGGTTTCCCGGTAGGACTCCGGGTTCTCGAGGAAGTCCGGCAGTTCGTCGGCGAACACCATGAAGATCTGGCGGCTCGAGTCGATCGCGCCCTTGTCCGCGAAGCGACGACCGAGTTCGATAGCCGGTAGACGGAGCTCGTGGATCAGCATGGCAGCGGTGGTTCGGCCTCGTTCGCGGCCTCGCATCCACAACGCGGACGCATTGAGAACCGCCTCGAACTGCGCGGAGGCTTCCGCGTCGGCGGCCAGGGTCTCGCGGATCGCCGCTGCTGCAGCATCGCGTTGCGCGGCGCGCTCGGCGGACTTCGCCTCCGGCGCTTCGTCATCCGAGACATCGCGCATTCGATCGATGGTTGCAAGGGCCAGGTCCGGGTCGACACCCCAGGTGATGGCTCGGATCTCCCACTCGGCGGGGCCACGGAAATCCCAGTCGGCGAGGAACGTGTCGAGCTCGGCGGTGAACTCCGCGACCGCGGCCGACTCGGAAGCCCTGAGCTTCGCGTAGAGGCCCTTGGTGCCTGCGTCGAAAAGAGCCGCGACGTCCGGATGCTGAGCCCGACGGCTGAGATCCCACATACGCAGCGAGGGGCCGGCGGAATCGACGTTGCCGAGTCCCGCGACGAGGGTGAGGGACTGTTCCGGCTTACCGACCGCCTCGGCCAGCTGTGCGATGGCACCGAGCCCGACACCGGACTTCAGGCTCGCCTCGATGTGATGCTTGAAGAGTCGACGCAAGAGGGTCTCGAACGACTTCATCCGCTCGACCAGCTCGGCGTCGGACAGCGTGGTCATGTCCGGCCGATTTCGACGGATCTCGTCGACCTCGTCGCGATCGGCGTCGTAGGCGGCGAGGTCGGTCGCGCCGAGAACCTGCTCGGCGAGCCACGCGCCGGCCTTGGCCTCGTACTCGGGGCTCTGGTCGAAGTCCCGCTTCTCACTCTCGTAGCTCGGGATGCCCGGCATGTCGCCGAAGTACTGCAGGTCGACCGCCTCGGCACCCATGCCCGGTACCCGCACACCGAACAGGCGCATCAGGGACATGTTGATGTAGAGGTAGCTCCCGAAGGCCGGAAGGATGTTGAAGTCGACCGAGTCGTCGTAGAGGTCGTCGTCCCACACCCCGCACGCGATGAACGCATCGCGCCATCCGGGTTCAAGAGTGCGCTGGAACCCGAGGGAAGCGTTCAGCGGGGTGATCGGGTCCGGGAAGATCTCACCGACGTTGGCGCGGGAGTACAGCGGGAAAACTTTCGAGGTCTCGTTCGAGATCGGCCAGGCAGTCATGTGTCCGGGCGTCCTTCCGTTTCGTCTTGGGCCAGCGGCCGAATCCTCGAACCGCTTCCGGCATCGCGCCGCCGGCTTGGCGGTTAGCGAACGCTGTGTCACATTATTCTGTGACACCACTCACGTTGTCAACCACTCGTAGCTGCTTGCCGCCCGTCTAAACACGCGATTTCGTCCGGCGACTCCGTCCCCACTGGACACAGATGTGATGAGTGAGTCACTATTTACGGCAGGCACGCCGGTGATGACAGGCTGCCGAGAGGAGAAGTCTGATGCGAGTGCTGGTCACCAACGACGACGGATACGACGCCGATGGGTTGATCGCGGTCGCGTCGGCGCTGATCGCGGCGGGACACGAGGTGGTCGTCGGCGCACCTAGTTCCGAGCGCAGCGGCAGTGGCAGTTCGTTGGGCACCATCGAGGACGGCGCGCTGATTCCCACGACCGAGCACCGGCTCGCCGAACTCGGTGACACCCCGGTGTTCGCGTTGGACTGTCCGCCGGCATTGACGACGATCGCGTTCTGCTCGGGCGCGTTCGGACCGCCGCCTGAGCTCGTGGTCAGCGGCATCAACGAGGGCCACAACACCGGACGCTCGATCCTGTTCTCGAGCACGGTCGGGGCCGTCCTCGCCGCGCGCGTGGCCGGAGTCGGGGGCATCGCGGTCAGTTGCGGCTTCGCCCCGCGTAGCCGCTACGACACCGCCGCGGCGGTGACCGAGCGCATCGTCGGGTGGATCGCCGATTCCAACGCCCCGCGAATGACGTTGAACGTCAATGTTCCTGACGTCGACTTCGCCGATCTCCGTGGTATCCGGATGACCTCGCTCGCCGCCAGGAGCATGTTCTCCCTTCGACTCTCACGCACCGAGAACGCACTGCTGATCAATCGTGTGCTGCGAGATGCCGGCTTCCGCGAGGGCACCGACAGTGCCGCCGTGGCCGACGGTTTCGTCTCGGTGTCGGCGTTGCGCGGAGTCGACGCGGACACCGAGCCCCTTCGCGACGCGGACGCAGCGGAGCGATTGGACGACGCATTGGGTCTGACGCGACTCGCCTGACAGCGCCGAGCAAACCTGTACACCGATTGAGCCGCCCGTCACCAGGTGACGGGCGGCTCGATCGATATGGAGCTCAGTCGCTGCTGCCGAACCGAGTTCTCACTCGTCACCGGCGCCGCGCTCGCGGCCCGACGTCAGCAGCAGGTCTTGGTGCAACTCCATCCAGATGTCGTGGTAGCTGTCGTACATCGGACGGGCGAACGCCGCGGTGTCGCCGTCGCGCACCTTCTGCAGTGCGACCGACAGTCGGGCGCTGTACCGACCCAACCGGGGAATGTCGGCGCCGACCGCATCCAGCGCAGCGGAGACCCGCTCGTGAACCTCGCCCAACTCGGCGACGACAGATGCGTCGTAGTCGGGATCGGTGTGATCGTTGGGCGTTTCGTCCGGACGAACCTGCCACGCGGAGCAGATTCTCTTGAAATCGCCGTTGATCGGTCCGAAGGCTTCGTGGAACGTACCCACTGCCACACGCTCGGAATCACCGAGCACGAACTCCGCGGCCAACCGCTCGTACTCCTCGCGGCCTGCCGGAGTGATCATCGTGCCGGAGATGCGTCCGCCCTCACGGCGCAGGACGAAGCCCGATTCCCGGAGCGCATCGACCGTCGCGGTCAGCGTGTCGGAGGCCAGACCCGTCAGCGCAGCCAAGGCCTCGTCACTGGCGAGTCCTTTCACCTTGAGGGCGTGCAGCACATCGAATTCGGCGGTTGAGGTCTTCGTCGTCATACTTTCTCTCCTTGAAACGTCGACGGGCTGGACAACTGTTGCGAATCGGGGACCTTCGACGAACCGGGGCCGGCGCCCTCGTCCGCGGTGGCGAAGCGGTCGACCAGTGTGCGCTTGTCGAGCTTGCCGGTGGGGAGGCGGGGTAGGTCCGTGGTGAATTCGACGGATCTGGGCGCCTTGAAGTGCGCCAGGCGCTCGCGCGCGTGGTCGATCAACTCGGCCTCGGTGACCACCGCTCCGGGGCGCACCTCGACGACCGCCTTGACCGACTCGCCGAACTCGGCATCCGGGACACCGACCACCGCCACGTCGGCGACGGCGGGGTGAGCCATCAGGGCCGTCTCGATCTCCTCGGGGTAGATGTTGACCCCGCCCGAGATGATCATGAAGCCACGACGCCCGACGAGATAGAGGAAACCCTCGTCGTCGAGGTACCCGATGTCCCCCATCTGCTTCAGTGCCGGACGGGAGGCGTCACCGGAACCGGCGGTGGCCTCGAAGCAGACTGTGCCCTGTTCGCCGGGGTCGACGTCGGCGCCGTCGGCGCCGTCGGCGTCGGTGATGTGCACCCTGGCAGCGCCGAGGGGGCGGCCGACCGACCCGGGGTGCGACTGCGCCTCCAGCGGCGAGATGTAGGTGTGGCCATAGCCTTCGGAGGCTCCGTAGTACTCGTGGAGGATCGGCCCCCACCAGTCGAAGATCGCCGTCTTGACGTGCGGCGGGCACGGGGCACCGGACGTGAAGGCCACCTGGTGACGGGGCGAGAGCGCGATGGATTCCCGATCCGGTAGACGCAGCAGGCGGACCAGCATGGTCGGCACCCACTGTGAGTGGGTGACGCCGTGGTCGACGATCGCCCTCATCGCCCCTGCGGCGTCGAACCTCTCCATGCACACCACCGTGCCGCCGGCAGCCAAGGTGATCAGTTGGAACGTGAACGGCGCCGCGTGATAGTTGGGTGCCGGGGAGAGCAGGACAGAGTCGGCACCGACCCCGAGCTTGTCGACCAGCCCGGAGTGTCGGCGCGGCGCCTCGGAGGGATGTACTCCGAGCAGTGGCTGGGCGAACCGTTTCGGGCGCCCGGTGGTCCCGCCGCTGTAGAGCACTCGCGCACCGAGCAACTCGGTTTCCAGTGGGTCGGTGGATTGACCGGCGAGGGCCGTATCCCACTCGACACACCCCTCGACCGCCCCGTCGGCGCACACGATCACCGGGTGATCGTCGGTCGTGCCGCCCACCGCGGCGACCACCTGCCCGGCGAGCGCAACGCTGGTGACTATCGCCGCCGGACGGTCCTCACTGATGAGTGCCGCCAACTCGGCAGGCTTGAGGTGCCAGTTCACCGGCGTCACGTAGAGGCCACTGCGCATCCCGGCGGCCACCGCCACCGGCCAGGCCAGGTTGTTCTCCATCACCAACACGACCGAGCCGCCCGGGCCGACGCCGCGCGACTGCCAGAATCGAGCCAGCTGGTTCGATCGTCGATCGAGCTCGGCGTAGGTGATGCGCTCCCCCGACCCCGCCATCACATAGGCGATGGCGTCGGGGCGGTCACGCACGGTCGGCGGTGGGTACACGTCACTCCTGATTGCGAATCGCAAGTCGCATTGCTCACCCCCGGACGATCAGCCGGTTATCGCAGGCAAGCAACCTCGGACTTTTCTCTTGTTGTGGTTCACAACACACCATAGACTATGGTTTAGTGAAAGTGCAGTCACAAACCAGAGTCTTTTGGAGACGACATGACAATCGCTGACAACATCGACTTGATGGATCTCAGCCCCTTCGCCGCGGGCGTCGACCACGAGCTGTTCGCACAGCTGCGCGACACGGACCCGCTGCACTGGAACGCCGAACACGATGGCCCGGGATTCTGGTCGGTGATCCGCTACGAGGACATCAAGGCCGTGGCCTCCAACGCCGAAGACTTCACTGTCACGCAGGGTACCCAGATCGCCAGTCGACGCGCCGAAGGAGAGGGTGCGCGCAGCATCCACCACGTCGACCCTCCCGAGCACGGCAAGCTGCGCGGCATCGTCACCCCACATGTGCGGCCCGTGAAGCTCAAGTCGCTCGAAGGCGACATCGCCGCCGTCATCGACGAACTCCTCGATGCCCACACCGGCACCGGTGACATCGACTTCGTCGCATCCATCGCCGCGCAGCTCCCCCTGGTGATGATCGGGCGCCTCCTCGGCGCACCGCTCGAGGACTGCCCGAACCTGTTGCGCTGGACGAACCAGATGGCCAGCGAGGATCCCGACTACTCCGAGGGACCCGAAACCGCGGTGAAAGCGCGTGACGAGGTCTTCGACTACTTCCGCGGGCTGGAGAAACTCCGCCGTGAATGCCCCGCCGACGATCTGATCAGCGTGCTGACCGCGGCCGAACTCGACGGTGTACCGCTCAGCCGTGGCTACCTCGACGCCTACTACCTGATCCTGATGGTCGCGGGCAACGAGACGACGCGCAATCTGCTGTCGGGCGGGGTCAACGTCCTGTCCGAGAATCCGCAGTGGTGGGACTTCATGCGTGAGAACCCCGCCAAGATCCGGGTGGTCGTCGAGGAGATGGTTCGCTGGGTCTCGCCGGTCCTTTCCATGCGGCGCACCGCAACCCGCGACCTCGAGATGCACGGCAAGACCATCCGCCAGGGCGACAAGGTCGTGATGTGGTTCTGCTCGGCAAATCGCGACGAACGCGCCTTCGAGAACCCGGAGACGTTCGTCGGCAACCGCTTCCCCAACGAGCACGTCGGCTTCGGGTGGGGCGCGCATGCCTGTCTCGGCTCGAACCTCGCGCGGATGGAAGCACGGCTCTTCTTCACCCGCGTCATCGAGCGCGGACTGGACATCAAGGTGCTCGATCAGCCGAATCGATTGCAGAGCAACTTCTTCCGTGGCATCAAGTCGCTCCCGGTCCGGATCGAAGCAACCCGATGAGCGCTATCGGCGAGCTGGAGACACCCGCCGGCGTCGGAGCGGGTCCCGCGGCCCTGATCGAGGACCGCGTCATCGCCGATGGCGCACCGATCCCGGTGATCAACCCGTTCACCGACCGCGAGATCGGTACGACCCATGAGGCCGGTGGTGCCATCGTCGACGAGGCCGTCGCCGCAGCCGTGGCCGCCCTGCCGTCATGGTCCCGGACCAGCGCGGCGCATCGGGCAACGGTGTTGCGTGCGACCGCGGATCTGATCGATCACCATGGTCACCGGATCGCGGCGACCGTAACCTCCGAGATGGGAATGCCGACCGCTCTGTCCACCACCACCCAGCAAGTGCTGCCTGCATCGGTCCTGCGCGCCACCGCAGACGCTGCCGAGCGCTTTCCCTGGGAGCAGACCGTGGACGGCGCGATCGTGCGCCGCGTTGCCGGCGGCGTCGTCGCGGCGATCACACCGTGGAACATGCCCGTACATCAGATCATCGCCAAGGTCGCCGCCGCCTTCGCCGCCGGCTGCACCGTGGTGCTCAAGCCCTCCGAGGCGACGCCCTTCGATGCCGCACTGGTCCGTCGGTGCTTCCTCGAAGCCGGGCTTCCCGCAGGCGCATTCGCCATCGTGAACGGCACGGGACCAGAGACCGGGCAGGCGTTGTCGTCACACCCGGACATCACCCATGTGTCGTTCACCGGTAGCGTCCGCGGCGGAAAAGCCGTCGCTGCGGCGGCCGCAGAGTCACTGGCCCGGACCACGCTCGAACTCGGCGGCAAGTCACCCGCCGTGGTGCTGCCCGACGCCGACCTCGACGCCGTCGTCCCGAGGATCCTGGCCTCCGGGCTGGTCAACTCCGGCCAGGCCTGCAACGCGACCACACGACTCGTGCTCCCCGCCGCGCATGCCGACCGCATCGAGCAGCTGATCGGCGATGCGCTCGCCGAACTCGTGTTCGGCGACCCGACAGCACCCCAGACCACCCATGGTCCGCTGGCATCAGCCGCGCACGCCCGCCGAGTTCTGGACCACATCGATCTCGCCCGGCACGACGGTGGTCGCGTGATCGCCGGTACCGGAGAGCAACTCGGCATAGGCAACTCCCGCTGCTTCGTGGCCCCGATCGTCTTCGGTGATCTCGACCGCTCCGCGTCCGCGGTGCACGAGGAGATCTTCGGACCGGTCCTGGTGGTGCAGTATTACCGCGATGTGGCCGAGGCGATCGAGGTGGCCAACGACAGCCAGTACGGCCTGTCCGCCGAGGTGTGGTCCGCAGACCGGGATCACGCGGTCGAAGTCGCGACACACCTCGAGGTCGGCCAGGTCAAGATCAACGGGGTGCGTACCCGCGAACGGCCCACCGTCCCCTTCGGTGGGGTCAAGAACTCCGGCTACGGACGCGAACTCGGCAGTGTGGGTATCGCCGAGTTCACCGAGGTATCGGCGGTGATGGCATGAACGACGCCTCCTCCATCGCACGTACGGTGATCGTCACCGGCGCCGCGTCGGGAATCGGTCTGGCCCTGGTGAATCGGCTGCTCGACCGAGAGCCGGACACCCGCGTCATCGCGATCGACATAGCCGCCTGCCCGGACGATCGCGCGCACTCCCTCCGGTGCGACCTGTCCGACCTGGCGGCCATCGCAACACTGGATCTACCCGACCACGTCGACGCATTGGCCAACGTCGCCGGCGTGCCGGGCACCGCGCCGGCCGAGACCGTCCTGGCGGTGAACACCCTGGGCCTGCGGGCGCTGACATTCGCTGTGCTCGAGCGGATGTCAGGAGGTGCGGTCGTCAACGTGGCCTCGATCGCGGCACACCGGAACACCCTGGGGCACGACGACATCGTCGAACTCCTCGAGGTCCGCGACCGCGACGAGCTACGTGAATGGCTGGACCGGACACAGCTAGACGGCCCGGCGGCCTACGACACGTCCAAGCGTGCTGTCGTGGATTGGACCATCGCCTTGTCGGCGTCTCTGCAGGCCCGAGGCATCCGCGTGCTGTCGGTCAGTCCCGGACCCACCGACACCCCGATCCTCACCGACTTCGAACAGTCCATGGGCGTCGACGCCATTGCACGGTCGGCATCGATGGTCGGCCGCCATGGCACCGCCGCGGAATCGGCGTCGGTGATCGACTTCCTGCTCAGCCCTGCTGCAGACTGGGTCAACGGCATCGACGTCCCGGTCGAAGGCGGACTCACCGCGCTGCGTTCAGCAGCCCTCCCCACCCCTCTGTCCCAGCCTCGAGCTCGGGTCGACACCACCGAGTGAAAGGACCACTCTGATGAACACACCCGCTGTCCTGGCACTGGACGGGACCGCTCCGGCCGACCGGGAGTTGCTGGGAGGCAAGGCCTACAGCGTCAACCGCATGCGGTCGCTGGGGCTGCCGGTCCCGCCGGCCTTCGCCATCACCACGCCGGTCTGTGCACGGTTCCACGACAACGGAGGCCAGCTCCCCGACGAGGTGTGGGACGAGGTCGTCAACCAACTGCATGTCCTCGAACAGCAGACCGGAAAGACTTTCGGCGCCGGACCGTTTCCCCTTCTGGTGTCGGTGCGTTCGGGTGCCGCGCAGAGCATGCCCGGGATGATGGACACCGTCCTCAACCTGGGTCTGACCGAGCAGCTGACCGCCGAGCTGGCCGAGGCGACCGGGGACCACGACTGGGCGCGCGACACCTGGGCGCGGTTCTGCGCGGGATACGGCGAGATCGTTCTCGGTGACGCCACGTCCGCACCCCCCGCCGATCCGTACGACCAGTTGCGCGAGGCCATCGGCGCGGTGTTCCGCTCGTGGACCAATGAGCGGGTCACTGCGTATCGCCGCCACCACGGACTCGGCGAGGGCGGTGGCACCGCGGTGACCGTGCAGGCCATGGTGTTCGGGAATCGCGACGAGCAGTCCGGCACCGGTGTGATCTTCAGCCGCGACCCGGCCACCGGCGACCCTCAGCTCTTCGGCGAATGGCTTTCGCAAGCACAGGGAGAGGACGTGGTCTCCGGAGAACGCACTCCGCAGACGATCGATCAGTTCCAGGTTCACTCCCCGCAGCTGCACCGGGATCTGAGTGCGATCTCGGCCACTCTGGAAGCCGAGCATCGCGATCTGGTCGACATCGAGTTCACCGTCGAGAGCGGCACGCTCTACATGCTGCAATGTCGATCGGGCAAACGGTCTGCACGTGCGGCGGTACGCATTGCCGTCGATCTGGCCCGTGAGGGCCTCATCAGCCGCGAGGAGGCCGTCTCGCGCATCAGCGCAGAGCAGGCCGAGACCCTCGCGCAGCACAACTCGGCCGACGCGTGCGCCGAACTGCTCGCCTCGGGCACGGGCGCAGGACCGGGAGCCGCCGTCGGCGTCGTCTACACGGACACCGACGCCGCCTGCATCGCGGCCGCCGAGGGCGAACGCGTGGTCCTCGTGCGCCCATCGACCTCCCCTGCCGATGTCCCGGCGATGTTCGACTCCGTCGCCGTGGTCACGGAGGTCGGCGGAACCACCTCTCATGCCGCACTCGTGTGCCGCGAGATCGGCGTCCCGTGCGTCGTCGGCTGTGGGATCGGCCTCTCGCAGACCTTGGCGGGACAGACGGTCACCGTCGACGGTACGACCGGAAAGGTCTACGCAGGCGACGCATTGAACTCCGGGAACACCAGCGACGAGTATCTCGACGAACTGCTGTCGTTCCTCCCCGACACCTTGCCTGATGACCATCCGCTGAAGGCACTACAGGCAGCGCGGTCGCTGGAAGGAGCGACCCGGTGAGTACCGAGACCGGCCCGGGCACACGCGAGCACGACGGGATCAACGCGGCCTATTCGGCGGCCGGACTGCTCGACGAGACCGCGGTCTCGACCAAACGCGCCAACAAGCGCGGTGAACAGACCCGCGACAAACTGGTGAAAGCGGCCACCGAGTGCTTCACCGAGTACGGATACACCCGCACCCGCATCTCGGACATCACCCACCGCGCCAACGTTTCTCAAGGCAACTTCTACCGTCACTTCGTAGGCCTGGACGACATCTTCCTCGCGGCTCTCCGGCCGTCGCTGCAGGAACTGGCCACCGCCCGGTTGCGGCCCGACCGAACCCACGGTGAGTTGGAATCGCTGATCGAGGTCAACACGACATATCTACAGGCCTACGCCCGTAGCCGCCACATGCTGCGCCTGCTCCGCGAGGCCGCCGCGGCCAGCGAGAACCCGGGATTCAAACAGTTGTGGCTCAACCTTCGTGGAGACTTCGTCCGACGCACCGAACGTTGGCTCGAACGCCTCGTCGCGAGCGGCGCGATCGAAAGCTGTGACACCAATCTGCTCGCGGAGACGCTGGGATGTGCCACCGAACAGATGGCCTACATCCATGTCGGCCTGCCGACCAGCACCCCTCGACGAGAGCGACTCGAAGCGCTCGGCACCGCACTCGGCGAACTGTGGTACCGAGCCATTCCCCTCATCTCCAGGACCACCACATGACCCAATCGACCATCTCTCCCGTCGCACGGACCCTCGGCATCGACGTGACCGTCACCGCGGTCATCGACGAGACCCCGGAGGCCCGCACGATCGTGCTGGACTTCCCTGCCGGCACCGACTACCGGCCCGGACAGTTCATCACCGTCCGTATCCCCAGTGACCGCACCGGCCCCGTCGCCCGCAGCTACTCCCTGTCCACGGCCCCGAACGTCGACGCTTCCCCGGCGATCACCGTCAAACGAACCCGCGGCGGCTACGGGTCGAACTGGTTGTGCGACAACGCCGAACCGGGATTGGTGCTGCATATCCTCCCACCGTCGGGCGTCTTCACGCCACGGTCCTGGGAAGGACCGCTGTACCTCTTCGCGGCCGGAAGCGGGGTGACCCCGGTGATGTCGATCCTGCGTTCGGCACTGGCGGAGCACGACACCGACGTGGTGTTGTTCTACGCCAACCGCGACCATGAGTCGACCATCTTCGCGAGCGCGATCGACGAACTGACAGCTCGTCATCCCGCGCGACTGACCGTGAACCACTGGCTCGAAACCGAGCGGGGTCTTCCCACCGCGGATGCGGTCAGCGGAGTCCTCACCGACGCAGTCGGTACGGGCGAAGCATTCATCTGTGGCCCAGCACCTTTCATGGACCTCGTCGAGCACACCCTGCGGGCACACGGCATCCACCACGACCGGGTACACGTCGAGCGATATGTGTCGTTGACCGGGGATCCGTTCACGCTGGACGCTCCCGTTCACGAGGGCTCCGGCGCATCGGAGATCACGGTCACCATCGACGGAGACGTCCGAGCCATCCGGTGCGGCACGGACACCGTCCTGCTCGACGCGCTCCTCGCCGCGGACGTCGACGCCCCGTACTCGTGTCGCGAAGGGGACTGCGGGTCGTGTGTGGCACGCCTGACCGCCGGAGAAGTAGACCACGGCAACGGGATTGCACTGGAACCCGAGGACATCGACGACGGCTACCTGCTGACCTGTCAGGCGACCCCGACGAGCGACCGCATCGGGATCGAGTTCGACTGAACAACTCTCAGACCTGATCCGATCCGGTCATCGGCGCAGCGCCGTCCGGAGCACTCGCGCCTGGGGAACCCTCCGGGCCGGATCCTCTCGTGTAATTCCTGGAATACATCGAGAATCCCCACTTTCCATCGCGCCTGAAGGCGGCGCCCCTTCGCGAAAGGACCAGTCGTGCACACTGAACCCGAGGACAGATCACTGGAAGGCCGCACCCTGATCATGTCGGGCGGCAGCCGAGGAATCGGCGAGGCGATCGCGATCCAGGCGGCCCGTCGAGGAGCCAACGTGGCCCTGATCGCGAAAACGACCGAGCCGCACCCGAAGCTGCCCGGCACCATCTACACCGCGGCTGCTGCGATCGAGTCGGCCGGCGGCAAGGCGCTGCCACTTGTCGGTGACATCAGGGACGACGAGTCGGTGGCCGACGCCGTCGTGCGCACGGTCGAACAGTTCGGTGGCATCGACGTCGTCGTGAACAACGCCAGCGCGCTCGATCTGACACCGACCGCAGATATCAGCATGAAGAAGTACGACCTCATGCAGGACATCAACGCGCGCGGCGCCTTTCTCCTGACGAAGACCGCCATCCCGCATCTACGGCGATCGGCCAACCCGCACGTCCTGACCCTGTCGCCGCCGCTCAACCTCGAGCCGAAGTGGTTCGCGGACATAGGGACTGCGTACACGATCTCGAAATTCTCGATGTCCCTCGTAACCATCGGACTTGCCGCCGAGCTCGCCGGCGACGGCATCGCCGTGAATTCCCTGTGGCCGCGAACGACCATCAACACGGCGGCGGTTCGCAACATCTTGAGTGAGGAACTCATCTCGCGTAGCCGAACGCCGGACATCATGGCCGATGCAGCGATCAGCATCATCACCAAGCCCTCCGACCTCGTCACCGGACGGTGCTTCATCGATGACGAGGTCCTGGCCGGTGACGGTGTGACCGATTTCTCGGGTTATCGCGTCGTACCCGGCGACGTGGAGCTGGAACTGGATTTCTGGATGGAGTGGGCATGAGTTCGGTCATTTTCGGAGTGGACGATCGAGGTGTTGCCTCCATCGAACTCAACCGGCCGTCCGCGGGCAATGCACTCGATCTCGAGGTCGCCGGCGGCCTCGCACAGGCGATCACGTCGATCCGCGAGAATGCCGACGTACGGGTCGTCCGCCTGTCTTCGACCGGAAAGATCTTCTGCGCGGGCGGCGACGTACGGGCGATGGCAGCGGCGTCGGACCGCCCGCGGTTCCTCGCCGACCTCGCGGGGTCCATACATCGTTCGCTCATCGCACTCGACGAGCTGCCCGTCCCGATAGTCGCCGCAATCCAGGGCCCGGTTGCGGGCGCCGGGCTCGGCCTTCTCCTTGCAGCCGACTATGTGGCCGCCACTCCCGCCAGCTCTTACGTCGCTGCGTACTCGATGATCGGGTTGTCACCGGATTGTGGGGTGTCGATCGGCCTCCCCCGCGCGATCGGCATGCGGCGGGCGCTTCAGATGCTCGTTCTCAACGAACGTATCGATGCGTCGACCGCACTCGCGTGGGGCCTCGTGGATGCGGTGGTGGAGCTGGACGAACTCGCCACCGACGTCGACGGTGTTGTGTCACTGCTTCTCGATCGACAGACGTCGGCCGTCGGCCAGGCACGGAGGCTCGTTCGAGCGTCCTACCAGCGGGAATTTGCCGAGCACCTCGACGATGAAGCCCTGACCATCACCCGTCTGGGCGGTACCGAAGAAGTGGGCGCCTTGCTCTCTTCCCGCTCGAAGTGACCGCCTGGAAGCGGTCCTGACCGGGCTGGTGACCGCCGCCCTTCCGTCTGATCGTCGGCCCGCCGCGTCGTCGACGATCAGCTCTCGGCGCGAGTCGGACGGTGACGTCAGACGGTCAAGAGCGCCTTGATCGCGCGACGCTCGTCCATGGCCCGGTAGCCCTCGGCCGCCTGATCGAGCGGGAGGGTCAGGTCGAAGACCTTCCCGGGATCGATCTCCCGCTTCCAGATGAGGTCGATCAGCTCGGGCAGGAAACGCCGCACCGGGGCAGGACCACCGTGCAGGTGGATCTCGGAGAAGAACAGCTCCATCCCGGGCAACTCCACGTCGTGGGAGACACCGACATATCCGACGTGCCCGCCGGGGCGTGCCGAGCGGATCGCCTGCATCATCGACTCCTGTGTCCCGACCGCTTCGATGACCGAGTGCGCCCCGAGACCGTCGGTGAGTTCCTTGATCCTGGCCACGCCCTCGTCGCCGCGCTCGGTCACGATGTCGGTGGCGCCGAACTCACGGGCGAGCGCCTGCCGGTCGGCGTGCCGACTCATCGCGATGATCCGGTCGGCGCAGAGCCGCTGAGCGGCCAGGACAGCCAGAAGGCCCACCGCACCGTCGCCGACGACGGCCACCGTCTTCCCCGGGCCGACCTCGGCCGCCACCGCACCGAACCACCCGGTTCCCAGCACATCCGACGCGGCCAGCAGCGACGGATGAGGTCGGCGTCGGGCTGCCCCGGGGTGGCGACGAGGGTGCCGTCGGCGTGCGGCACCCGGGCGTATTCGGCCTGGGTGCCGATGGCACCCATCGGCTCCGCATGGACACACCGGGACTGATAACCCGCCCGGCAGATCTCGCAGGTGTTGTCGGATGCGAAGAACGAGCCGACGACGAAGTCGCCGACCTTCACCGTCGACACCTGGTCTCCCACCTCGGTGACCGTGCCGACGTATTCGTGCCCCATCGGCGCGTGGTCGACGTCTTCGATGCCGCGATACGGCCACAAGTCCGACCCGCACACGCAGGTCGCGGCGATCTTGATGATCGCGTCGGTGGGCTCCTCGATCGTCGGGTTCTCTCGTTCGTCCACCCGGATCTCCCCAGGGGCGTCCATGATCACGCCGAGCATGTTTCCTCCACTTCAGCCCGCCGTCGGCGGCGGGACGGTCCGTACTCATCGAGGCAGGCACGTCGATACCAGGGCGGGTTCCCGACAACTCGGGAGCGAAAAAGACTCACGTTCCTGAAATCAACCCTTGCCCGCGCGCCACCCGGCGTTTATTGTTTGCCATACAAACACTGACGTCGACGATCGGAACCCACTGTGGCAACCACCGGACGCGCGAGCCGGGAAGCCGGCAGGGCAACCCGCCAGGCGCTGCTGCGTGCCGCCGGCGAGGTGTTCGCCGAGCACGGTGACGCGGCGTCGGTCGCTCAGATCTGCCAGCGCGCCGACGCCTACCCCAACCAGGTCACCTACTACTTCGGCTCCAAGGAACAACTCTTCGTCGAGGTCGCGTGCGCCGGTGTACTGCGGGCCGGACGTCGAGCCGAAGAGGCCGCCGCCGAGACCACGACCGTCCGTGACTACACGAACACGCTCGTCGGAACCCTCCTCGGTCCCTGCGCGCGGGACGTCGAACTGTTCACTACCGCCATGCTGCTGACGTCGCGCCGCACCGACCTGCGGGAGCACATCACCGACACCCTGCGCACACTTCACGAACGCGGCGAGCAGGCGCTGATGTCGACGCTGGTGCGCACCGGCTGGCAACTGCGTGCCGGGATCGATGTCGAGGCGAAGGCGTTCTGGTCGGCGATCTTCGGTCTCGCGGTTCAGAAGGCCGCCACCGGGGCCGACTTCGGCTATCGACTCGAGGACGCGGTCGCGGTGATCTTCACGAATCTGCAGATCCCGGACCGGGTTCTGGACCGGCCACTCGTACCCACGCCCCAGGAGGCATGATGACCCAGTCCGCGACGCACATCCATCCGCAGCCGCACCTCACCCACGAGGTGTTCAACCAGTCCGCTCCGCGACTGGACGTCAACGAGTACGAGCTCGACGTCGTCCTCACCGAGGCGGTCGCGCGACACGACGCCGCCTGGGGCGACGCCGAGCTTCGCGAGATCGGGGCGCTCGTCGGCAGCGAATCCTTCAAGCACGACGCCCATCTCGCGAACACCATCACGCCGGTGTTGCGGACGTTCGACCGCTGGGGTCACCGCATCGACGAGGTCGAATACCACCCGGCATACCACCGGATCATCTCCGCATCCATCGCCCACGGCGCCCACACGCGCTGCTGGTCCGATCCTCAACCCGGGTCGCATGTCGTGCGTGCGGCCGCGTTCATGCTGTTCGGCCAGATCGAACCTGGCCACGCCTGCCCGGTGTCGATGACCCACGCGGTCATCCCCTCACTCGAACTCCAGCCCGACGTCGCCGCGAACTGGGTGCCGAAGGCGTTGTCCCGCAGCTACTCCCCCGAGTTGAACGCCACCAAGGAGTCGGCCATCTTCGGGATGTCGATGACCGAGAAGCAAGGCGGCTCCGACGTCCGCGCCAACACCACCGTCGCAGTCCCCGCCGGAACCGGCGGACCGGGTGCCGAGTACCTCCTCACCGGACACAAGTGGTTCTGCTCGGCGCCCATGTCGGATGCCTTCCTCGTTCTCGCCCAGGCGCACGGCGCCGGCGGCGAAGGACTTTCGTGTTTCCTGCTCCCCCGCATTCTGCCCGACGGCACCCGTAACGTCTTCCGCATCCAGCGTCTCAAGGACAAGCTCGGCAACAAGTCCAACGCCTCCAGCGAGATCGAACTCGACGGCACCGTCGCCGTCATGGTCGGCGAGCCGGGACGCGGCGTGCGCACGATCATAGAGATGGTCGCGCAGACCCGCCTCGACTGCGTTCTCGGTTCCGCGGCGGGCATGCGCCAGGCCGTCGCCGAGGCCGTGTGGCACGCCCGGCATCGTGCCGCCTTCGGCGCGACGCTGGCCGACCAACCCGCGATGACCGCCGTATTGGCCGATCTCGCACTGGAATCCGAGGCCGCGACCACCACCGCGATCCGCCTCGCCCGCGCCCACGACGAGGATGCCGATCCGCAGGAGCGCGCCTTCCGCCGGCTCGCCACCGCGGTCGCCAAGTACTGGATCTGCAAGCGCGGCCCCCACCACGCCTACGAGGCACTGGAATGCCTCGGCGGCAACGGATACACCGAGGACTTCCCGCTCGCCATGCGCTACCGCGAGCAACCGGTGATGGCCGTATGGGAGGGCTCGGGCAACGTCATCGCCCTCGACGTCCTGCGCGCGATGACGCGGGAACCCGAATCGGTCGCCGCCTTCGACGCCGAGGTCAGCCTCGCCCGCGGCGCCGACCGGACTCTCGACGCGCACCTGGACCGGCTCCGTGACCAGCTCGGCGAACTGTCGCGGCTCGCCCCGGCCGACGCCCAGCGCCGAGCCCGATCCACCGTCGAGTCGATGGCACTGGCGCTCGAGGCGTCACTGCTGGTGCGGCACAGCCCGTCGGCGGTCGCCGACGCGTTCATCGTCAGCCGGCTGGGCCCCGACCGCAGCTTCGAGTACGGCGCGCTCCCCGACGGCGCCGATCTCGCCGCCATCCTCGAACGTCACTGAGACACCCCGCCTTCCGTTCTCACACCACCCCTTCCGCCGCCGCCAGGATCTGCCGGCGCAGCGTCGAGGCGGTGTTGGGCAGCCACATCGCCCGGACGGGGGCGAACGGCGGATCGGTGAACTCGACGATGCGGATGGAGTTCGCGTAGATCCAGCCGGGCTCGTTGGTGACGAACGCACAGGCTTTGGGGTGGGCGATGACCGCCGTGTGCGGCGGTGTACCGAGGAGCGTCGACAGGATGATGCGCGGTTCGAATCCCGCACGCCGGCACAACCCGACGAGGATGTCGGTGTACTCGTATTCGTGCTCGGGCCCCCACACGACGACCTCGTAACCGGCGAGGGCGGCCATGTCGACACGGGCATGCGCGGCGAGCGGGTGATCGCTGCGCACCGCGAGGCGGAGCTCGTGTTCGGTCGCGATCGTGGTCGCCATGTCCGGTGGCGCCGACACACCACGGCCCAGCGCCAGGTCGATCGAGCCCGACAGCAATTCCTCACGCATGAAGTCGGCGAACACCGGGCGCACCGTGATCGGCACCGAGGGGTCGGCGAGGACCACGGGTTCGATGATCCGGAAGACCTCCGACGACGCGAGGTCGGGTGCATGGCCGATGACGAACGGTGCGGGTGCCCCTGCGTTGACCCGTCTGACCTGCGTGGCGAGCTGTTCCCCGCCGGCCAGCAACGGCACCGCGCCGCGGTAGAGCGCCTCCCCGGCCGGCGTCGGCGTCAGGCTGCGCCGCGAACGGGAGAAGAGCTCGACTCCCAGCTGTCGCTCGAGTTCACGGATCGCCGAGGACAACGCCTGCTGGCTGATGAACAGGTTGTCGGCGGCGACGCGGAGGCTCGGAGCCTCCATGACGACGACGAACATTCGGAGTCGGCGCAGGTCTATATCGCGGAGTCCGGCGTCCCCGGAACCATTCATCAACCATCTCCTGTCAGTTATCCGGATTGATGTGATTGTAGGTTGACCTTCAACCCAATATGCTCATTTCTGCATGGCATCGTGTTCAGATGTCATTCGCGTTTTGGGCTACCTGCTGAGGTCCCCCCGCGGAGGGGACGGGAGGACCTCGGCAGGTGCTTCTTTCTCACATTTCGGTGTTTTCGCTGCCGCAACCGGGCGTCGGCGGCTATCAATTGCTCTGATGAAGCATCGCTAATGCTCATCTGGACTTCGCGTTGTTCGCCCCAACCCCCATTTCCGGAGTTCGATCAGGTGGAAGAACCGGTCGGCCGTTTGCCGAGATCTACTCCGTTCGGCGGGCTCGGTCGCGACTCGATCACCGCGGAGATCGCACGGCGCAGCGGGCTCTACGACGAAACACTCGACGTTCTCCGGCAGCTGCGTCTGCGCGAACGCCATATCCGGTACACCATCGCCGGGCTGGTGCTGATCTTCGGCGTCGTGGGCGCGCTCGGATTGTTCACGCCGAGCGGCGCGCAGGGTTCGCTGTGGCGGTCGCTGATCCTCGGTACCGCTGCCGCCACCACCATCCCCACCGCGATCGCGGTGAGCCGGGTCCATCTGGGCGTGATGTGGTGGACCAAGAAGTCACACGTCCGAGGGTTCAACGACGCCTTCGTCGCCTACGCGGACATCGGTGTGGCGGTGTGCCTGTTCGCCGTCGCCGATCCACGCCTGGCGCTGTACTTCTCGGCACTGTTCGCCGTGATCGGCTCCTACAGCGCACATTTCGTACGTGCCCGCGTCGTGTACCTGCACCTGGCCCTGTCGAGCGCAGTGACCTGCACACTCGGAGTTCTCGCCTGGCTGGACGGCGCTCCGCCCGTGCCCGCGTTCGCCGCCACCCTTGCTCTGCTCGTCGCCGTGAGCGGGACGGTCACCCTGCACCAGGGCTACACCTCCGACCTCCAGCGATCCCTGAAACACCAACTGCGGATGGCCAATACCGATCCGCTCACCGGACTGCTGAACCGCCGCGGATTCATCCTCGCCACGACCACACTGTTGCGTCGGGGTCCCGGTGACCGGTTCGCACTGGTCATCGCCGACGTCGACCGCTTCAAACGGATCAACGACGACCACGGGCACGCCGTGGGCGATGCCGTCCTGCAGCAGGTCGCCGACATCCTCCAGGGCGCCGTGCCCGAGCCTGCGGTCGTCGCCCGGCTCGGCGGCGATGAGTTCGCGATCGCGGCGCGGCTCGACGAACAGGCGGTGCGTGCCGTCGCCGAAGACATCCGCGGCCAACCGGTCGACGCCGGCGACGGCGAGTGGGCGACCGTCAGTCTCGGCATCGCGGTGGGTCCCCTGCACAGCGAGCACATGACCGACGAGGATGCGACCGAGCGCATTCGACGCGACTTCGCCCTCGCCGACGACGCCCTGTTCGAGGCGAAGGCGAAGAGGCGCGGCACCTATGCCGTGGTGCCGACCACGCCTACAGGATCACGCCCGGGTTGAGGAGCCCGTCCGGGTCGAGAGCGTTCTTGATGAGCGCGGTCAGCTCCATCACGTCCGGACCCACCTGGTCGGGCAGCCAGCCCTTCTTGAGCCGGCCCACGCCGTGCTCGCCGGTGATGGTGCCGCCGAGTTCGATGGCGAGGTCCATGATCTGGCCGAATGCCGTCTGCGCACGGTCGGCCTCGGCCGTGTCGGCCGGATCGAAGACGATCAGCGGGTGCGTGTTGCCGTCGCCGGCATGTGCGATCACCGAGATCATCACCTGGTTGTCCGCGGCGATCTTGGCGACGCCGTCGATGAGGTCGGGCAGCGAGGGCAACGGGACCCCGACGTCCTCCAGCAGCAGCGAACCCAGCTTCTCCACCGCCGGGATCGCTGCTCGCCGGGCAGCGGTGAACGCCTCGCCCTCGGCGGGGTCGTCGGTGGTGAAGACCTCGCCGGCACCGTTCGACTCGAAGGCGTTCCGGATGAGTTCGACCTCCTGGGCACCGGCGGCCCCGGGTGCGTCGGACTGGGCGACGAGCAGTGCGCCCGCGTCGCGGTCGAGTCCCATGCGCAGCATGTCCTCGACCGCGTTGATCGCCACCGAATCCATGAATTCCAGCATCGCCGGGCGGATCTCGCCGGTGACGGCCAGGACGGCACGGCTGGCGTCGTGTACCGAGTCGAAGACCCCGACGACCGTGCTCGCCGGCCCCTGCGGCGGCAGCAGCCGCAAGGTCACCTCGGTGATGATGCCGAGGAGTCCCTCACTGCCGACGAACAGCTTGGTCAACGGCAGCCCGGCGGAGTCCTTCAGCTGCTTGCCGCCCACCCGAACCGCTCGACCGTCGGCGAGCACCACCTGCAGCCCGAGCACGTAATCGGTGGTGACCCCGTACTTCACGCAGCACAGCCCACCCGCATTGGTGGCGACGTTGCCGCCGATCGAACAGATCTCGAACGACGACGGGTCCGGCGGGTACCAGAGACCCTCCGCCGCCGCCGCGGCCTTGACCTCGGAGTTGAACAGCCCGGGCTGGACGACGGCGGAGCGCGTCGCGGGGTCAACGGCGATCTCGCGCATCTTCTCGGTGGAGATCATGACGGCGCCGTCCACCGCGGTCGAGCCGCCGGACAGGCTGGTGCCGGCACCGCGGGTGATGATCGGAATCCGGTTCTCGGCACACCACCGAACCGTCGTCTGGACCTGATCGGTCGAAGTCGGGCGGATCAGTGCGAGTGGGGTACCGGCGGCCGGGTCGAAAGCGCGGTCCTGGCGATACCCGGCGAGTATGTCGGGGTCGGTGATCACCATTCCGTCGGGAAGGGCGGCGGCCAACGAACTCGTTTCGGCACTCATGCGTTCAGCGTATTCTTCGACGCCCGCACCGCGGTTTCACTTCGGCACACCTGCCGGTCAGGGCTCCGCAGGCGTATCAAGGAGATCGTGACTGACTTCAATTCGACCATCATCAACGAGTTCCGCACCAACAACGGACATGTCGAGACCGCGGGGTTCGGGAAGAACCTCGTCCTGCTGCACACCGTCGGCGCGAAATCCGGGGAGCCGCGAATCAGCCCGTTGTTCGGTCTCGCCGACGACGGCTCCTGGCTCGTCATCGGATCTTTCGCGGGTTCGCCGACGACGCCGGCCTGGGTCCACAACCTTCGCGCGCACCCCGACTCGGTTGCCGTCGAGACCCCCGCAGCCGAGGGCATCGAACACCACGAGACGCAGGTCGCCGAGATCACCGATGACGACTGGGACGCCGCCTGGGCGAAGTTCACGGCGTTCACCGACCAGTTCGTCAAGTACACCGAGACCGCTCAGGGCCGGAAGTTCCCGATCTTCCGTCTGACCCCGAGATCCTGACCTCTCGAGCCTGATACGGGCACCCTGGTCTCGACACCCTTGTCCGGCACCGCACCCGCAGATCGACGCCGCTCTACTCTGGGCAGGGTGTTCGAGGTTGGCGACCGCGTGGACGGCTTCACCATCGACGAGTTCGTCGGCGGTGGTGCGAGCGCGGACGTCTTCCGGGCTCATCGCGACGACGGGAACGGGCCGGTCGCGCTCAAGGTGCTGCACCCTGACGCCGCCGATCACGCCCGGGTCCGTGAACGGTTCGAGCGCGAGTTCGGGATTGCGTCGCTTCTCCACCACCCGCACATCGTCCGGATGCGCGCCCACGGTGAGATCGCCGCGCCGCCCGGCTCTCTCGGCCCTCGCCACCAGCCGTCGATGTGGCTGGCGATGCAGTACGTCGCGGGCCCGGCGGCCACCGCACTCATTCCCGGCGACGACACCGAACCCGACGTGGACGCGATCCTGCGGGTCGCCGCGCAGATCGCCGGTGCCCTCGACCACGCACACGGCCAGGAGATCCTCCACCGCGACGTCAAGCCCGCCAACATCCTGCTCTCCCGACCTCTCGACTCTGACCCGGAGGGGCCCACGCCCGGCTCCTCCGCACCGGTCGACGCCTACCTCTCCGACTTCGGGATCGCCCAATTCCTCGATGACACAAGACCACTCGCACGCAACGGCCGGGTCCAGGGCTCCATCGGGTATGCCTCGCCCGAACTGCTTCAGGCACATCACCTTTCGCCGGCCAGCGACAACTACTCCTTCGCGTGCAGTCTCGTCGAGTTGTTCACCGGCACACCGCCGTATCCGCGGCGCACGTCCTTCGCGATCACCTACGCACACATCAACGACGAACCGCCGCGCCTCACCCGGCGCCGTCCGTGGCTCCCGTCGGCGATGGATTCGATCTTCGCCAAGGCGCTCGCCAAGTCACCGCAGAACCGCTATCCGACGTGTACGGCTCTCGTCGAGATCCTGGTCCGTCTCATGCGTGACGTGCCCGTCCCCGAGCCGACCCGCTCACGATGGTGGGGACGTCCGCGTCATCCGTGACCGACCGGTCGCGGATCAGCCCTCGTCGAGTCCGTACACGCGGACCGCGGTGTCGCGGAAGATGCGTCGCAACGCCTCGTCTCCCCACTGGGACGCACAGTCGACCAGCGCGCCGACGAGGACGTCGATCGCCGCATTGGGGCGGTCGATCGGATAGTTGGAGCCGAACATGATGCGGTCCGAACCGAAGTGGGTGACGACGTGTTCGACGAACGGACCGATCATCTCGCCCAGCGTCGCCTGTCCCCCGATGTTGCCCCACCGTTCGTGGCCGTAACCGAGAACCGGCATGGCCAGCCCGGAAAGCTTCACCACCACATTGCGATACGACGCCAGGGTGGTCATCCGTTCCCGCCACAGCCGCCAGATGTCGGCGCGCGCCGCGGCCGTCGCGCCGGTACGTGTCCCGATCGGCCCGAACACCCCGGCGGGTATCCCGAAGTGGTCGAGGACGATCGCCGTGTCGGGATACTCGCGCGCCAGCACGATGACGTCGTAGAGCTGGTGGGAGTAGACCGCCGCCTCGAACACGAGTTTGCGCGCGGCAAGTTCGGCGAAACCGTCGAGAAAGGAGGCCGACGCCAGGATGTTGTCGGAGTCGCCGCCGTCGCGGACACGCGGGTCGGGATGGCGCGTCGCCACCAGCCGGATGCCCCGGACACGGGACGAGACCGTGAACTGCTGATCGAGCGTCTCGGCGAAGTCATGGTCGCGCGGGTCGCCGTGGGCGACGATCGCCCCCAGACGCGGAGCGCCGGAGTGGCCGAACGGCAGGTGCTCCAGATAGCGCGTCTCCTCCACGGCGGTGCTGTGTGCCGCCGCCTGCTCTCCCGCGGGTAGTGCCTTGCGCCAATGCGACTCGACGTGCACCACGGTGTCGATGGGCACCCCGACGACCGTCGAGACGAGAGCGGCATCGGTGGCGTACTGCCGCGGCTCGTACGGGCGCGCGACGGTTCGCGGTGTCAGCACGAACTCCCGGTCGGCGCGCGAGGCGATGAGCGGGAAGGCTCGGTCCCCCAATCGGGGGACGAACCCGTACAGCCGCGACGAGCGGGTTGCCGCCCATGGGGTGCGCCGCGGATTCCAGTGCTGCACATGCGCGTCGACGATGGCCGGGAGGACACCGTCGAGGGACGTCATGTTGGTACCTTGCCACACCGGATCACAGTCCGACATACGATGACGGATCCTGAATTCTGTACCGTCGACCGCTAGTGTTGAGCTCTCGGAACAGGCGGGGGACGAACGCCGACGGAGGTTGTCCTAAGAGAATGGCGAGCCACTCACGCCACACGTTGCATCACCTGCGAACAGCGGTGAACCGGCAGCCCGACCGGTTCGTGACCAACGTCTACACCCGGATGTTCGCGATCGATCCCGACCTCCGGGATCTGTTCGGCGTCTCGATGGCCGCACAGCAGATCGCCTTCCATCGCGTGATCGACCACGTCCTCGAAGCCATCCCTGCGGAGTCCGGCCACGCCGACCTCGTCGAGTTCCTCGCCCAGCTCGGCCGCGACCATCGCAAGTTCGGGGTCGAACCCGAGCACTACCACGTGATGTACACCGCGCTCATGGGCGAGTTCGCCAGTCTGATGGAGGGGTACTGGGACGAAGAGGCGCAGCAGACCGTCTCGCAGGCGATGATGCTCGTCACCGGTGTGATGCGCGGGGCTGCCGAGACCGCCACCCACCCGGCCCGGTGGACGGCAGAGGTCGTGGAGAAGTACCGAATCAGCCGCGACCTCGCCGTGGTACGACTCATCGCACATGCGCCGCTGACGTTCAACGTCGGCCAGTACCTCGAGGTCCACATCCCGCAGTGGCCCAAGCAGTGGCGCAATTTCTCGCCGTCGATCCCGCCGAACCCGGCCGGTGAGCTGGAGTTCCATGTCCGGGCGATCCAGGGTGGGACGGTCAGCTCGGCCATCGTCAGCGAGACCAGCGTCGGAGACGTCTGGACCCTGTCGCAGAGTCACGGGACCCTGCACGTCGACCGGGACCGGCCCGTCCTGATGGTCGCCGGCGGCACCGGGCTCGCCCCACTGCGTGCCCTGCTCATCGAGATGTCCAAACGCGCGGACTCGCCCCCGACCCACATCTTCTACGGGATGCGCTACCCCGGCGAGCTCTACGACCTGAGTGTCCTTCGGCGGATCGCCGCCACCAACCCGTGGTTGCAGGTCACCGCGGTGTCGGAGGAGGAGCGCGACCCGTGGTGGATCACCGCCGTGGCGACGCCGGCCGAACTCGGGATCGACCACGAGATCGGCACCCTCGCCGACGTGGTCGTCGGCGCCGGGAACTGGGAGGACCACCAGGTGCTCATCGCCGGGTCGGCGCAGATGATCGAGGCGACCCGACGCACACTGATCATCGCCGGGGTCCGCGCCAGCCGTATCCAGCACGACCCGGTGTACTGACCCGCGGGTCACCGCGTCAGGGAGCCGGCTCTCCCGGAGCCGGCACCTCGACCGTGGTCGTCTCGGTCTCGGTGATCGTGAACGGTCCCGGAATCTCCTCGGTCACCGTGGTCGTCCTCGTGACCGGACGTGGGGTGCTGGTGATCGTCGTCGTGCGCGCCTGCTGCGTCTGGGTTTCGGTCTCGGTGACCGTCTTCGCGTCCGCGCTGACGGTCACGGCAGCGGGCGTCTCGGTGACCGTCACGGGGGCGGGTTCGGTGGTGTTGCGCTCCGCGGACAGCAGCAGGGTCAGACCGACCGCGCCCAGGAACATCGCCGCACCGATCGCGGCGCCGACGAACCACCAGCGTCGCCCGGTCGACACCCGCGGGGCCGCCGCCGGCGTCGACAACGCCACCAGGGCGGCGTCGGCCGCGCCGATGGCCGAGGCCAGTGGCGGGTTGCCAGCGACCGTGACGGGCCGCTGTGCGGCGTATTCGAACGCGGGCGCGATACCGGGCATCTCCGCGCCGGGTCCCACCACGATGATCGAGGTGATGTCGCGGCCGCGCGGCAGCTTGGACACCGCCGTCGCCAGCTCGGACGCCCCGTCCGGATCGGTGACGGGGGCGAGCCGGTTGGTGGTGAAGTCGGCGGTCCCGAGGACCGCACCCGAGGTCGTGTCGACGGTGGCCACCGACGTACCGGATGCCGGAGCGGCATCCCGGTCGAGGTCCACGACGGCGACGACGCCGCCCCGGGTGGCATGGGTGCACGCGATCTCGGCGAGTGCCGAGGCGTAACCGGTGACGACGACGCGGTCGTGCCAGGACTCCCCGGCGCCGCTCGACCCGAAGGCCTGCGCCAGGTGCTTGCGGACGTCCTCGCGTGACACCGAGACGCCGATCTGATCGACGACGACCGGCACCGAATCGACCAGCTCGATGATCGCGGCCTCGACCGCGGGTGCCGACGGATCAGGCAGGTCGACGAGGTTGCTGGCCAGGATGTGGCCATCGGCGTCGCGCACCACGGACGCGATCTGATCGTCCACGACAGATATCCCGAGAACCACGGATCCGGGCAGTCCCCCACTCGCCGGATCTTGGGTCATCGTCACCTCCACATCGACGTTTGCCCATGCAGCCTAACGGCTTGGACCGAATTCGTGGCAGCCGGACCGTCGGTGGTACCCCGTCAAACCGACTCGGCGGGATGTTGGGTGTACGCGGCGTCGCGCACCGCCTCGTCGGTCTCGAGCCCGGCACCGAGCGCACCGCCGACGGTGGCGAGCGAACACGTCAGCCACGCGACCTCCAAGTAGTCGGTGATCCCGGGGTCGTGACCGAGGGCGTCGCCGAAGACCTGTGGGACCACGAGGCACAGGGCGCCGAGGGCCGCGAGAACGAAGAGAGCGGCATAGAACGCCGCGACTCCCAGCACGACGGTGATGACGGTGACGGTGTTGAACAGGACGATCTGTTCGCGCGACTGCCGCGACGACCCCCGTTCCCACAGGTTGGCGCCGACGATCAGGGTGGCGGTGATGGCGACGATCGAACCGACGGCGACGCCGGTGAGGCGGACCCAGCCGAAGGTGTCGGCCAGTAGCCAGATGTCGGCGGTGACCAGTGCGAAGACACCGGCGGCGATGGCGCCGGTCAGTGCCCGGGTCAGTCCGAGCGCGAGGCGCCACGGTCGGTTGGCGCGCACCATCCCCGAAAGGAGCCGGAGATTGCCGGTCAGCACCCGGGCGGTGAAGGCGGTGCCCGCCTCGTCGGTGTCGGTGCCGAGCTGGCGGACACGATGCCGCAGCGGCGACTTCGACGGGGACTTCTCGTGGTCGCGGAGGTCGTCGGCGTCGGCACCGAGGAGTTGTCCGACGAGACCGGTGACCGTGGTCCGCGCCCGCTGACGTAGGCCGGTCGGGCCGAGGGCGGGGACCGACAGGACCGCGACGCCGTGCACCGCGTTCGCATGCGCGACGACAGGGCGCCGGCCCACGTGCAGAGGCAGATCCGTCAGACAGATCACCAGGTCCCATTCACGTTCGAGGAGAACGTCTCTCGCGGCGTCGACGATCTGGGCATCGGTCGCGGGCGGCTGCACCACGGATGCCTCGACGATCTCGATCTGCCATCGGGCTCCGGGGAAGCTGGTCTGGACGTGCTCGATCAGGTTCGCGTCGACGAGCTTGCGCGCCAACCCGATCGGTTGCCCGGGGGCGGCCACGACTCCGAGGACGACCACCGCTTCGTCGTCTGATGTCGGCGTATCGTCCTCGAACTCCATGGAGAGGGCTTCCTTTCGCGGCCGCCCTGGGACGGCCTGGTCAGGCGGTGAAGGTCTCGATCAGGGTGTGCTGCTCGACGGCCGACGGAGCCTGCATGCCCGGGGCCTGGTCATCGGAGTGCGAGGCGCGGAACGAATCCGACTTCAGCCACGCCAGGAAGTCGTCCTTGGCGTCGAACTCCATGGTGGAGACGTAGGGCAGGCCCTCGGCCTCCGGACGCATCAGGGTCGCGCGGTGCAGGCCGGGGACACCCTTCAGCGTGGTGCGCATCGAGTCCGAGAATGCCTTCTCGAAGGCCTCGGCGTTCTCGGTGACATCGATGCGGTTGGTGATCACGAACATCTCGTCGACTCCTGGTTCGGGTCCGATAGGTCTCCGCCATCTTACCGACACGATGTCGGCAAGATGGCGGTGGTATCAGCCGAAGCGGTTCGCGAGAGCCCGGAGCGTGCTCTCGATGCCCTGACCGTTCTTCTTGTCGTAGCCGATCAGTTCCATGATCTTCGGGATCTTGAGCGTGGAATAGTCGAAGGTCTCGGTGACCTGCGTGGTCGTCGGCGACGTGGCGACGAGGTCCCAGCGCCAGCGATGACCCATGGGGTGCTTCCACTCGACGACCCGGTCGGCGTCGACGTCGGTCGCGGTGGAGGTGATCGTGTACGGGATGCCGAACTGCTTCATCCCGACGCTGAATCGCGCACCGGGAGTGAGTTTTTCCGGGCCCTTGACGGGCGTGTCGCGAACCGTCCCCGAACCGTCGAGCTCGTGATGACGATGCGGGTTGGCGATGAGGGCGAAGACCTCGGCGGCCGGCGCGTCGACGACGATGCGCCGTGAAACGCGGTGCGGGCCCGTGTCAACGGTGATGACGGTGTCGGAAGCCATACATCCAACGTACGCGGACCCTGCCGATCACCCTCGTGGAACGAGTCAGACCGTTCAGTCGCCGGATCGTCTGCGCCGCGGCTGCCACACGACGAGGGCATTGGTCCGGGGCACCGGGACGAGCTCGCCTCCGCGGCGGTTCCGCGACGCGGCGACCTCGTCGGTGAGCTCACGGACCCGCTGTTGCAGCGCCTCGACCTGATTACTCAGATCGATGATCCGTTTGATCCCGGCGAGGTTCACACCCTCCTCCTGCGAGAGACGCTGGATCTCACGCAGGAGGTCGACGTCGCGTGACGAGTAGCGACGACCGCCGCCACTCGTCCGCTGCGGGGTGACCAGACCGAGGCGGTCATAGGTCCGCAGGGTCTGGGCGTGCATGCCGGCGAGCTCGGCGGCCACCGAGATCATGAAGGTCGCGCCGTCGGCGTCGAAGTTCTTCTGGCCGGCCATGACTCATCTCCCCCAGTTCGCCCGTGGATCGAACCCGCTTGCCCGCTCGGCCTGATCGTAGGCGCGCATCGCCTCGATCGCGGCGTCGTCGAGCTTGTCCGGCACCGCGACCTTGACCGTCACGAGCAGGTCGCCTGCGCCACCCGATCGCTTGGGGACGCCGCGGCCGCGCACGCGAAGCGTCCGGCCGTCGGTGGTGTTCGGCGGGATCTTGACACCGACCGAGCCCTCGAGCGTCGGTACCGAGACCGTCGCGCCGAGAACGAGTTCGGAGATCCGCACCGGGAGCTGCACCCGAAGGTCGCTGCCACTGCGCGTGAACTGCTTGTGCGGGGTGACGTGGACGACGACGTAGAGGTCGCCCGACGGCGCTCCGCGGCGTCCGGCCTCGCCCTGTCCGGCGAGCCTGATCCGTTGTCCGTCTTCGACTCCGGCGGGGATGCGCACGTTGATGGTGCGCGTCCGGTTCTTCACGCCGCTGCCGGAGCAGTCGGTGCACGGGTCGTCGATCCGCGAGCCGGTGCCCTGGCAGTCCTGGCAGGGTTCGCTGAACCCGAAGGCGCCCTGGTTGCGGCTGACGAAACCGGAGCCGTTGCAGTTGGGGCACACTCGCGGGCTGGTGCCCGGCTTGGCACCCGAGCCGTGACAGGTGGTGCACGGGGACGGGCTGGTCACCCGCAGCGGGACCGTCGTGCCGAGCGCTGCGTCCTTGAAGGACAGCGTCGTCTCGGTCTCGAGGTCCTTGCCGCGACGGGGACGGCTGGCCGTCGACGTGCGCTGGGATCCGCCGCCACGGTTGAAGAGTCCGTCGAAGATGTCGCCGAATCCGCCGGCGCCGCCGGCCTGACCGCCGCCGAACAGGTCGCCGAGGTCGAAGTCGTTGCCGCCGGTCGTGTACGTCGTGCCGCCGCCCGGGAATCCACCCGGGAAGCCGTTGCCGCCGCCGCGGAATCGTCCGCCGGCGAACATGGCACGGGTCTCGTCGTACTCTTTGCGCTTCTGCGGGTCCGTCAGCACGCTTTTTGCTTCGGACACTCGCTTGAATCGTTCTTCGGCTTCCGCGTCACCCGGATTGCGGTCGGGGTGGAGCTCAGCGGCGAGCTTGCGATAGGCCTTCTGAATCTCTTCAGCCGAAGCGTCAGAAGCAACGCCCAGGTCCTTGTAGAAGTCATGTTCCAACCACTCACGTTGTGGAGCCACCAGACGTCACCTCCTTCAGGTCTTCTGTTGTCTGGATTGGTGTTTCAGTTGTTCCCCGCTCCCCGAGGTGCGAGCGGAGCGAGCCCACCCGCTCCCTGAGGTGCGAGCGGAGCGAGCCACGAAGGGTTCGTCGCCCTTCGTGGCTCGTCGCTTGCGCTCCTCGCACCTCAGGGATCGGTGGTCGGATCGCCCCTCATGCACGGGCGACTGTTGCCTTATTGTGCACCGGTCTGGTCGCCGGCGGGCTCGGGATCGGTGACCGTCACCATGGCGGTGCGGATCACCTTCTCGCCCAGGCGGTAACCGCAGCGGTACACCGCGCCGATGACCGGGTGGTCACCGGTGCCGTCGTGCTGGACCGCTTCGTGGAGTTCGGGGTTGAACTCGTCACCCGCGGCACCGAAGGACTTGAGACCTTCGGCGTTCAGCACTGCGGCCAGCTTGTCGGCGACGGCCCGAAGCGGGCCGGTCTCGAGATCGCCGTGCTCGCGGGCACGGTCGAGGTCGTCGAGAACCGGGAGGAGCTTGTCGATCAGGATCTGCTTGCCGTAGGCAACCGATCCCTGCTTCTCCTCGGCAGCTCGTCGCCGGAAGTTGGCGAACTGGGCGCGTTCCCGCTGCAGGTCGGCCGTCAGCTCGACGAGCCGGGCGTCCGTGGACGCCCCGTCGGCCGGCTGCTCGGTGTCGGACTCGTCCACGACGGGTTCGGCGTCGGCCGGGCCGGGGCCGGCGGCCGGCTCGTCGCGCACCTCACCCGTTTCCGGGTCGATGCGACGACGGTCGGTCACCGTCACCGGCTCCTCGCCGGACCCATTCGACGAATGGGATCCTGCGGTCACTTGTTCTCCTTGGTGTCGGCGTCGTCCACGACCTCGGCGTCGACGACATCGGAATCGTTGTCGGCGGCAGCACCGGCCTCACCGTCGGCGGACTCCGCAGCGGCGCTGGCGTAGATCGCCTGGCCGAGAGCCTGCGACTCCTCCGACAGCTTCTCGATCGCGGTCTTGATCGCGGCCGAGTCGGTGCCCTTCAGCGCTTCCTTCGCGTCGTTGACCGCGGCCTCGACCTTGTCCTTCACATCGGCCGGGACCTTGTCCTCGTTGTCCTTGAGGAACTTCTCGGTCTGGTGGACCAGCGACTCCGCCTGGTTGCGGGTCTCGGCCTCCTCGCGACGCTTGCGGTCCTCGTCGGCGTGCGCCTCGGCGTCCTTGATCATGCGGTCGATCTCGTCCTTGCTCAGGCCGGAACCGTCCTGGATGCGGATCGAGTTCTCCTTGCCGGTGCCCTTGTCCTTCGCGGTGACGTGCACGATGCCGTTGGCGTCGATGTCGAAGGTCACCTCGATCTGCGGGACACCCTGCGGCGCAGGCGCGATGCCGCCCAGCTCGAAGCTGCCGAGCAACTTGTTGTGCGAGGCGATCTCACGCTCACCCTGGTACACCTGGATCTGCACCGACGGCTGGTTGTCCTCGGCCGTGGTGTAGGTCTCCGAGCGCTTGGTCGGGATGGTGGTGTTGCGCTCGATCAGCTTGTGCATCACGCCGCCCTTGGTCTCGATACCGAGGGACAGCGGGGTGACGTCGAGCAGCAGCACGTCCTTGACCTCGCCGCGGAGAACGCCGGCCTGCAGGGCGGCGCCGACGGCGACGACCTCGTCCGGGTTGACGCCCTTGTTGGGCTCGCGGCCACCGGTCAGTTCCTTCACCAGGTCGGTGACGGCCGGCATACGGGTCGAACCACCGACGAGCACGACGTGGTCGATGTCGCCGACGGAGATGCCCGCATCCTTGATGACGGCCTGGAACGGCGCGCGGGTGCGCTCGAGCAGATCAGAGGTGATCTTCTGGAACTCGCTGCGCGACAGCTGCTCGTCGAGGAACAGCGGGTTCTTGTCGGCGTCGACGGTGATGTAGGGCAGGTTGATCGAGGTGCTCTGCGAGCTGGACAGCTCGATCTTGGCCTTCTCGGCAGCCTCACGCAGACGCTGCAGGGCCATCTTGTCCTTGGTCAGATCGACGCCATGCTGGCTCTTGAACTTCTCGACGAGCCAGTCGACGACGCGCTGATCCCAGTCGTCACCACCGAGGTGGTTGTCACCAGAGGTCGCGCGGACCTCGACCACACCGTCGCCGATCTCGAGCAGCGAGACGTCGAAGGTGCCGCCACCGAGGTCGAAGACCAGGATGGTCTGTTCCTTCTCGCCCTTGTCGAGTCCGTAGGCCAGGGCGGCCGCGGTGGGCTCGTTGACGATGCGCAGAACGTTGAGGCCGGCGATCTGGCCGGCTTCCTTGGTGGCCTGACGCTGGGCGTCGTTGAAGTACGCGGGGACGGTGATCACGGCGTCGGTGACGTCCTCACCGAGGTAGGCCTCGGCGTCGCGCTTGAGCTTCATGAGCGTGCGCGCGCTGATCTCCTGTGGGGTGTACTTCTTGTCGTCGATCTCGATCGTCCAGTTGCCCTCACCCATGTGGCGCTTGACCGAGCGGATGGTGCGGTCGACGTTGGTGACCGCCTGATTCTTGGCCGGCTGACCGACGAGTACCTCGCCGTTACGCGCGAAGGCGACGACGGACGGCGTGGTCCGCGACCCTTCGGCATTGGCGATGACCGATGCTTCGCCACCCTCGAGCACCGAAACCACGGAGTTGGTGGTGCCGAGGTCGATTCCAACAGCACGAGACATGTTTGGCTTCCTCCTAGTTTGTGGGTGTGCACCCCAGTCGGTGTGCACTCAAGTCGTTGTGCCCCCGCGGTCGGACGCGGGGATGATGTCCGAACCCTGCGCGAGGCGGACTTCAGTGCGTCCGACTCATGTCCTACTGAACTCGGGGCGATGAGTCAAACCTACTTGAGTCTAGACCGCTCAGGTTTCTCGAAGTGTGTAACGGGGGCCCTTCCCGGTTTGTTCCCGGGTCACAGGAAAAAGTTGAGCGAATTTCGCTCAACCCCTGTGGTCCTTGACACACCAGGCGCCGACGGGCAGATTTCAACAGGAAGCAAGCGATTCCACTTCGACGACCCGCGAGGACCTTCCCCATGACGCTGCCCCGCCCGACGACCGCCGAAGCCGGCCCCTCCCCCACACGCCCGTACCGGATCGCGGTGTGGGGTCCCGGCGAGGTCGGCGGCGCGGTCATCCGTGCCGCGATCGCCGACCCGGCGTTCGAGGTCGTCGGCGCGCTGGTGCACAACCGCAAGAAGGAGGGCAAGGACATCGGTGAGCTGGCGCGTACCGATCCGATCGGGATCGCCGCCACCAGGGATCGCGAGGCGTTCAAGGCGCTCGACGTCGACTGCGTCGTCCTCACCCCGGCACCGGCCGCAGTGATCAAGGGACTCGACGACGACGTCATCGACCTCCTCGAGTCGGGGAAGAACGTGGTGGCCACCGCCGCGTATCACAACGTGTCGATGCCCAACTGGCTCAGTCCGTTCCGCAAGTCCCCCCAGCGCATGCTCGAGGCCTGCCATACCGGCGGCGCCACCCTGCACGGGACCGTGCGTACATCCGACGTTCATCGTCGAACGGGTGGCGATGACGATGGCCAAGGCGATGTCGTCGGTGAGCCATGTGCGGTCTGTGGAAGCGGTCGACTTCTCGCGCGCCGGTTCGATGTGGGGCGGCCTGGACGCTCTGGGTTTCGGCGCCGACCCGGACTCCCTCAGCGCCGAGTCCCCGGTCGCGCGTGGCGGCGACAGCTACTACGGCGACCTCACCGGCAACGTCGCGCACGCGTTGTACGGCGCGGACAGTACCGAGGTCAGGGTCGAGACCTCGCTGCGCGGAATCCCCGCCGAACGTGACGCCCAGGTCGGGGCGACGACCATCAAGAAGGGCACCGCCGCCGCCCTGCACCTGACCCATCGCGGCCACCTCGGCGACCATCACTTCTTCACCAACGAGGAATGCTGGTATCTCGCTCCGGAACTCGTGTACCGGGGCGACGACCTGCCGTTCGGCGGCTTCACCAGCCCGATCGCCTACACACTGGTCATCAGCGGGGAACCGGCCGAGATGCGCCCCCAACTCGAGTTCGGCATCGGGACCGGCCATACCAATCCGATCACCACCGCGTCGGTCCGCGCCGTTCTCGACGCCATCCCGGCGGTCGTCGAGGCCGAGGCGGGCATCCTCGTCGACGACGTGGGTCCCCACTACCGTCACGACGACCGGGTCCGACTCCCGTGAGCGAGGAGTCGGCGAGCGGCGCGCGGCCCGAGGTCGCCGCGTGGAACGGTCTGGTCGACGCACTGCGGACCGCCGGCGACAAGCTCGCCGCCGACACCGGCGGACCTCGATCCGGCCGAGCAGGCCGACGGGTTCCGCGCCCTGATGCGCGGGTTGTCGAATCAGTTGTCGCGCTTCGAGGTCGATCGTGAACGGCCCGAACTGGTGCCGTTCAACGGGTGGCGTCACAAGTTCCTGATGGACAACCCCGATTTCCGGTACTGGGTCACCGAGGTGCGCGGTGACCGCGCGTACCGCATCCGCGGCAACCGCGGCGATGCGTCGTACGTGTCGGTGACCGTCTACCGGCGGACGGGCGGCATCGGTTCGGAGGCAACGGCTCGAATCGACAGCGATGCCATCGGATTCGACGACGACGGCGGCTTCGAGATCGTCCTCGGCGGTACCGCACCGGGCGCAGGCGACTGGCTGGAGTTGCCGGAGAAGTCCGGTGTCATCTGGGTACGGTTCTTCCACGACGACGTCGACCGGGACGAATTGGGCTGGTGCAGAATCGAACCGGTGGCCGAGACAGCCGTACCACCGTCGATCGATCCGGGGAGGTTCGCGACCTCGTTGGGCACCCTCGCGGCCACGACCTCGATGCTGCCGACGATCTTCGAGATCTCGACCAAGGACGATCTCAATCCACCGAATGCCCTGCGGCACTGGTCGGAGATGGCCGGTGGTGCCGTCTTCACCGAACCCGGAATCCATTACGTCCGCGGCGGTTGGCAGCTCGGACCCGGCGAGGCGCTGGTCATCGAAGGGGAGGTCGTCGACTGCCGGTATTGGAACATCCTGGCCTACAGCCGCTTTCTGAACTCCCTGGACTTCCGGTATCGGCCGGTTTCGTACACGGGCGCGACCGCAACGGTCGTCGACGGTCGGTATCGGTTCGTGGTCGCTGCGGAGAATCCGGGCGGTTCGGGCGACTGGATCGATTCCGAGGGACGCGACTTCGGGATCATCGTGATGCGTTTCCTGCAGCCGGCCGCGCCCCCTCCCCTGCCGTCCGCTCGGGTTGTCCCGCTCGTCGAACTGCGAGGTGAGTGATGGTGAAGTGGACGCCGCCGCAGCGGAGTGAGGTCGCCGAGGACATCTACGCGGCCGCGGAAGCCGATCGGCTTGCCCGCCCCGAGCGGTACCGGCTGGGGGTCGAGGCAACCGACGCGATCGTCGAACGGGCCACTGCCGAGCACGGTGTCGAGGGGTTGGGCGACCCGGCGCTGTGGCGGCCTGGCTTGGAGCGGTACCTGGCTTCGGCAGCCGAGGACGGGCGTCTGAACGCAGTCGGCGTCCGCAATGCGCAGGACGCGGTGATCGGGAAGCTACGGGCGCGCTCCATCTTCGACAAGACCCTGGTGGAGAACCCGGAGGTGGCCGAGCGCGCGGTGCTCCCGCCGATCGTGATCATCGGCGGGTGGCGCACCGGGACGACGTTCCTGTACCGGCTGATGGCCCGCGACCCCCGGCTCCGCGCACCGCGGCCCGTGGAGTTGTACGCCCCGTGGCGGGTCGCGAAGCTGTCCCCGGAAGAACGCGAACGGTTGATCGAGACCCAGGCCGCCGAGCCCAACCCGCTGCACCTGCTGAATCCGGCGATGGCCGCGGTCCACGATTCCGGACCGGCGCTCCCCGAGGAATGCGTACTCGGCATGGGAACGACCATGCGCAACTGGGCATTCAGCTCGACGATGCGCCTCGACAGCTACTCCCGGTGGCTGGCAGACCAGGACTTCGCCGGTGAGTACGCAGCGCATCGGACGATGCTGCAGATCCTCGACGACGGCTCCCGACGACGCTGGCTGCTGAAGGCACCGGCCCACACGCCCGAGCTGGTCGACCTTGCCCAGACATATCCCGGCGTCTGCATCGTCCATCTGCATCGCGACGTCGTGGAGACCGTGGCGTCGGGCGCGAGCCTGTTCGCGACCTACCGCTCGACCTACAGCGACGAGGTCGACGGCCATGACGTCGGTCGATTCCAGATCGAGCAGTCGGAGTTGTGGTTCCGGCGTGCGCTCGAGTTCCGCGACTCCCGCGCGGCCGGATCGGCGACAGTCGTCGACATCGACTACCAGGACCTGGTGTCCCGGCCCGCAGAGACCATCGAACGGGTTTATGCAGCAGCCGATCTCGATGCTCCAGACGTGGCGACGATGCTCGCCGAGCACAACGCGGAACAACCGCGTCACGGGAAGGGCAGACATCGGTACAGCCCCGAGGAGTTCGGGATCGAGCCCGACGCGCTCAGGGAACGGATGGCGCTCTACACCGATGGCGTCGCCGAATGGACGTCGAGCCCCACCCCACGGTGATCGCCGGGTCGCGGATCCCGCAACGTCGGGTTGCACTTGGGTCTCCGTCCGTCGGGTTCCCGGTAGAGCTGTCTCATGCGGCGCTACCGTCGGATATTCCGATGTCGGGAGGTCGAGATGGGCGAGACCACATCGAGTGTCACACGGTGGGCGCCCTGGCGCGTGGCACCGGCCTCGGGATTCGAGGTCGACGACCCGACCGGTAGAGGCAGCGTCGGTGTCGTCCAGATCAACGAGCGACAATTCGTCGTCCTCAACACCTTTCGATATTCGGACGAGGTCGTCGAGAACGACCTGCTCACCAAGCTGGTTCGCGGTGACATGGAGGAACCGGAGGCCCGTGCGGCGATCGACAAAGCCCGGACGTTCGTTCCGCGCGAGGACAATCCGACAGACCTGGCATCGGTGCCGCGTTTCATGCGCTGGTTCGAGGACTCGTACGGAAGGCACTCCCTCGCTGCGTTGATCCACGACGAACTCATCACCGACACCGTCAATTCGGGCGCGCTCGGCAGCGACACCCTGTCCGACCGGTTCTTCCGGGAGATGATGCGAACCTCTGGGGTCCCGTGGTTGAAGCGCTGGATCATGTGGTCGGCCGTGGCACTCCGGACCCGTTGGGTTGCAGGTGGTTACCGTCGCTGGAGCATCGTGTTGTGGTTGTTGTTGAGCGTGGTGGGGATCACCGCGACCGTCGGCTCCGCGGGCGCGCTTCTGGTCGACTGGCCGTGGCCGGTGTCGTCGCCGGGCTGGTCGCTCGTGGTGGCGCTGTTGATGATCCTCGTCGCCGCGCCACTGTGGGGACGCCAGTGGGCCGCCAGTCTGATCGCGGCCGTCGGCGCGTTATGGCTGGTGCCTGCCGCTGCCGTGACGAGTCTCGCCTGGGTGGTGTACCGCGTGCTGGAGTGGACCGCCCGCACGGTGGGGCTTCGATGACGAGAAGCGAGGCACCGTCCGGCTTGTTCCGGACGATGCCCCGCTCCTGTATCTGCCTCAGGCCGCGTTGACCTGTTCTCCTGCTGCGGGTTCCAGAGCCTGCGCGACGATCTCGGCGACGTCGGTCATCGGACGCACGTCGAGGGCGTCGAGGACCTCGGCCGGCACGTCGTCGAGGTCGGGCTCATTGCGCTGCGGGATGAAGACGGTCTTCAGCCCGTTGCGCTGTGCGGCAAGCAGTTTCTGCTTGACCCCGCCGATCGGCAGGACGCGACCGTTCAGCGTGACCTCTCCGGTCATGCCGACCTCGGCGCGCACCCGTCGGCCCGTCGCCATCGACACCAGCGCGGTGACCATGGTGACGCCCGCACTCGGACCGTCCTTGGGCACCGCTCCGGCCGGAACGTGCACGTGGACGGTCTTGTTGAGCGACTCGGGGTCGACGCCGAGCTGTTCGGCATGCGCCCGCACGTAAGACAGCGCGATCTGCGCCGACTCCTTCATCACGTCGCCGAGCTGGCCGGTCAACTTGAGTCCGGGCTCGCCGTCGGTGGCGTTGACCTCGATGAAGAGGACGTCGCCACCCATTCCCGTGACGGCGAGACCCGTTGCGACACCGGGCACTGCGGTCCGCTCGGCCGATTCCGGGGTGAACCGGGGCCGGCCGAGGTAGTCGCGCAGGTCGGGCTCGTCGATGGTGATCGGTGCCGTGACACTCTCCTGAGCGAGGTTGGTGGCTGCCTTGCGCAACGCCTTGGCGAGTAACCGTTCGAACTGTCGCACACCGGGTTCCCGGGTGTAGTTCGCCGCGATCTCGCGGAGCGCCGCGTCGGTCACGGTCACCTCGTCGGTGGTGAGTGCCGCACGCTCGGCCTGCCTGGGCAGCAGGTAGTCACGGGCGATGGCCACCTTGTCGTCCTCGGTGTAGCCGTCGAGGGTGACGAGCTCCATGCGGTCGAGCAGGGCCGACGGGATGTTCTCGATGACATTGGCGGTCGCGAGGAACAGGACGTCGGACAGGTCGAGGTCGAGATCGAGATAGTGGTCGCGGAAGGTGTGGTTCTGCGCGGGGTCGAGGACCTCGAGCAGCGCCGCGGCCGGGTCGCCCCGGTAGTCCGAGCCCACCTTGTCGATCTCGTCCAGCAGCACAACGGGATTCATCGAGCCAGCCTCGCCGATGGCGCGCACGATGCGGCCGGGCAGTGCACCGACATAGGTTCGACGGTGACCGCGGATCTCCGACTCGTCGCGCACACCGCCGAGGGCGACGCGCACGAATTTACGCCCCAGTGCCCGGGCGACGCTCTCACCGAGTGACGTCTTGCCGACGCCGGGCGGGCCGGCGAGCACCATGACGGCACCCGATCCGCGTCCACCGACAACCTGCAGGCCGCGTTCGGCGCGACGGGCACGCACCGCCAGGTATTCGACGATCCGGTCCTTCACGTCGTCGAGGCCGTGGTGGTCGGCGTCGAGGATCTCGCGGGCACCCTTGATGTCCGTGGAGTCCTCGGTGCGCGTGTTCCACGGCAGGTCGAGGACGGTGTCGAGCCAGGTGCGAATCCACCCGGTCTCGGGCGACTGGTCGCTGGCGCGCTCGAGCTTGCCCACCTCGCGCAGTGCGGCTTCGCGCACCTTCTCGGGCAGGTCGGCCTCTTCGACGCGCGACCGGTAGTCGTCCGCCCCCTCGGGCTCGTCCTCACCGAGTTCCTTGCGGATGGCGGCGAGCTGCTGACGGAGCAGGAACTCCTTCTGCTGCTTGTCCATCCCCGCGCGGACGTCTTCGGCGATCTTCTCGCTGACCTCGGACTCGGCGAGATGGTCGCCGGTCCACTCGATCAACAGCCGCAGCCGCGCGGCGGTGTCCGGCGTCTCGAGGAGTTGGCGCTTCTGCTTGTCGGTGAGCCAGGACGCGTAGCCCGAGGTGTCGGCGAGATTCGACGGGTCGGACATCTTGTTGACGGCGTCGATGAGCTGCCACGCCTCGCGGCGCTGCAGCATGGCCAGCACGAGCTTCTTGTATTCGCCGGCCAGGGTCCGCACCTCATCGGTGACCTCGGGGTCGGTGACCTCGGTGGCCTCGACCCACAGCGCGGCCCCGTGACCGGGGGTTCCCGCCCCGATCTGCGCACGCTTCTCACCCTTGACGACGGCCGCCAGACCGCCGCCCGGGATGCGCCCGACCTGCACGATCGAGGCGATCACCCCGTACGTGGGGTACCGGTCGTCTAGGCGCGGGGCGACCAGCAGCTTTCCGCTCTCGCTCGCCCGGGCGACGTCGACGGTGGCCTGAGCTGCATCGTCGAGCGGGATCGGCACGACCATGCCGGGCAGGACGACGACGTCCGGGACGAAGAGGACCGGCAGTGAATATGTCTTGGACTGATCAGCTTGGGACATGAAACCTCCAGAGTTAAGTCTGATCGGCTCAACTGAGATGGCTGGAAGTTTGTTCCCGACTGATTTATGCCAGGGGCGAACGGGGTGAGGTCAACGAGCGAGCGCCGCCCAGTGGTGATGCCACCGAGGGCTCAACACTCCCAGGTGAATCCGTCCGGGTCGCTGAACTGCCCGGCGTCGCCGCCGACCACCAGCCGATGCGACCCGGCCCCCGCAGGGTCGACGCCGGCGTCCTTCGCCGCGGCCTTGCGGCCGTACAGCGCGAGCTTCACCGAGCCCGGGTCGTTCTCGAACTCGACATACTTGCGGCCGTAACTCTTCCCGACCGTGAATCCACGCTCGACGTAGAACTGCTTGGTGGCGGCAACGTCGTCGACGCCGAGGAGTAGGACCAGGTCGTCGGCCCTGCGCGCGGGTGCACCGGTCGGCTTCTTCGACGAGCCGGCGACCTTCCAGATCGTGCCGTCGGGCGCCTGGACCACGCCGCCGTAGCCCCAGAAGGACCTTCTGGCGGGTTTGAGCACGGTGGCGCCGGCGTCGACCGCGGGTTCGAGGAAGGAGTCGACGACCGTCGGGTCGGCAACCACGAGCGAGATCACGAAGCCGCGGAAGCCTTGGCTGGGTGATTCGGCTACTCGGAACCGAAGTCGGTCGCCGAGTCCGAAAGCCTTGTCGTAGAAGACCTCCGCCGTGCTGAGGTCGGGAACTTCGAGGGTGAGTGCGTTGATGTTCGTCATGCTTCGACGCTATGGGGCGTCGAACTGCCTCCGCTTCTCGATTCCTGACCGATCAGCAGGCGGGCCGCTCAGCCGGGAAGGTCGACGAGGCGGGTCGCGAGTACGACGACCTGAGCGACGACCAGTACCGCCAGCGCGACGGCGAACGCCGCCGCCGTGATGACCACTCCCGCGGAAGCCTTCAGCGCATCCCACACCGACTTCAGCGTCATGACCGTTCTCCGAGGCGCGTCGTGGCGAACGAGTGGACGATGGACGGGTGTCGGCGGACCGACATCGAGTCGAGGGGCATGGGCTGACCTCCGTGCGGACAAATATCCCGGACGACAGTGTCCGGGATCACATATGTATCACACATTTACTAGGTACCGCGACCAAATTTCGACTGTCGCCGCCCAAGGATGAGTCAGACAAATCGCCCTCCCGGCCAGTCCTTGACCGCAACGGCCACGAACCACCGGGAACGCAACGCACACGTCACCATCCGAGGAGCCTGCATGTCGATCCTGTCCCCCACCACCGCCCGTCAGCCGTTGGGGCGCGCGATCGCCCGGATCGCGCTCGGAGCGATCCTGGCGATCGCCGGCATCGGTCATCTGACCGCGCAGCGCGAGGAGTTCCAGGCGCAGGTCCCCGACTGGGTTCCCTTCAGCAAGGACTTCGTGGTGCTGGCGTCGGGTGGGGTGGAGATCGCGCTGGGTGCGGCGCTCATCGCCCTGCCGCGGCACCGCAAGATCGTCTCGTGGATCGTGGCGGCGTTCTTCGTCGCGGTGTTCCCCGGCAACATCCATCAGTACGTCGAGCACATCGACGCCTTCGGTCTCGACTCCGACCAGAAGCGCCTGACGCGTCTGTTCTTCCAACCCGTACTGGTGCTGTGGGCGATCGCGGCTGGAACCGGGAAGCGTTCTGACTAACCGTCTTGTAGCTCGAAGCCGCGGTCACCGCGGTTTCGAGCTATGAGTTGGCTGCGCGTTCACGGGTGCAGGCGTCCTGACAGGCGGTGTCCACCCCGGCCCGGACCTGCGGCCGGAAGCCCGCACCGGAGCTGATCGTCAGCGCGGCGACGAGCCCGCCGACGGCACAGAAGGCCGCGCAGATGTACATCGCCGTCCGGAATCCGTCGCCGAGCGGCTCGCCGGGCCCGGCGTCGATCCCGGCCACCGCGGGCAACACCGCCACGGCCAGCAGCCCGGCGACGCGAGCCACCGCATTGTTCACGCCCGACGCGGTGCCGGCGAGGGCGTCGTCGACCGCTCCCAGCGCGGCCGCGGTCAGCGGCGCGACGGTCACCGTCATGCCGAGCCCGAACAGCAGGACGCCCGGCAGCACCTGGGCCAGGTAGTCCGTGCCCGGTTGCACGCGCGCCATCAACGCGAAGCCGCCGGCGGCGATGAGCGGGCCGACGGTCATCGGCAGCCGCGGCCCGGTGGTCTGGGCGAGCCTTCCCACGAGTGGGGACCCGAACAGCATGATGAACGTACTCGGGAACATCGCCGCGCCCGCTTCGAAGGCCGAGTAGCCCAGACTCTGCTGCAGTTGCAGAGCGAGCAGGAACAGCGCTCCGCCCAGCGCTGCGTACACCAGCAGCGTCGTCAGGTTGGCGCCGGTGAACTGCGACGAGCGGAACAGTCTCAGCGGCAACAACGGTGACCGCACGTGCGTCTCGATGACCGCGAACGCGAGAAGCACCGCCACACCCGCAAGGCCCGCGACGATCGTTCCGGTCGACCACCCGCGCGACGGGCCCTCGATCAGCGCGTAGATGACGCCTGCGAGACCGAGGGTCATCGTCACGGCTCCCGCGACGTCGAGCCGCCTCGGCGCAGACGGATCGCGCGACTCCGGCACATGTCTGATCGCGATGACCAGCGCACCCAACGCCAGAGGCACACTCAGGAAGAACGCCCAGCGCCACGACGCCGCGTCGACGAGCCAGCCGCCGACGAACGGCCCCAGTGCACTGGTCGCACCGGACATCCCGGCCCACAACCCCACCGCCGCACCACGATCCGAGGGCGCGATCTCCGCGTTGATCAGTGCCAGGCTGCCGGGCACGACGGCCGCCGCGGCGACACCCTGGACGAGCCGGGCGACCACCAGCCATTCGACGGTCGGGGCCATTCCGCAGCCGATCGTCGCCACCGCGAACATCGCCAGGCCGCCGGTGAAGACCAGCCGACGGCCATAGCGGTCGCCGGCGACACCGCCCAGCAGCAGGAGTGAGCTCAGGGTCAGCAGATAGCCGTCGAGCACCCACTGTTGTCCCCGGAGTCCGGTGTCGAGGTCACGTGCGATGGCCGGCAGTGCGACGTTCACGACCGTGCCGTCGAGGAATGCGACGCCGGACCCCAGGACCGCCGCGACGATCAGCCATCGGCCCGCCGTCGACGCAGCCGGTATCCCGCCTGGGACTGCATCCGCCGGACGGTTCGCGGTCATGCCTGCCTTCCCGACGCCTCGGGTCGCTGTCTACCCAGGGTCGGGGCCGGAACGCGTACGCGCAACCACCGCCGGCGCGGGCAGACGTCAGCTCGACGGGCAGACTTCGATCGAGGTCTGGCAGTCGACGTGAGGTCGACCGGTGGCGGCAGGTCATCGCACGTCGGCAGCGACGGCGTCCACCTGCCCGACGAACTGGTGACCGCCGGTCTCGTAGCGGTGCAGCTGCACGTCCGGGAGCAGTGCCGCGTTGAGGTCCAGGTGCCCGATCGGGACCTCCTCGTCGTCGACGCAGTGGTGCAGGGACAGCGCGACGCCGCGCGGCGGTTGTCCGTCGAAGTCGTACTCGTCGACGTCCCATCCGTCCGGCCCCCAGTTCGGCATCGCCAGGAGGACGGCGCGTCTCGGTCCGGCGTACCCCGGCTCGGCCAGCACATGGAGCAGGATCGTCGCGCCGAACGAGTGCGCGACCAGCAGGTCGTCGGCGCCCAACGTCGACAACCGGGTGCGCAGCGGATCCGCCCAGGCCTGCAAGGACATGTCGCCACTGGAAAACTCAGGCATGTCGACCGACAGGCCGAGGGCGTCCCCGAGACCGTCGGCGATCCGGCGGTCGTCGGTGAAACCACCCGCGCCGTGGATGAACAGCAGTCGTTGTGGGGTCATACGGGTAAGGACCTGCCGCGAGGCGGTTTCTCACCGGCACTCACCCGCCTTGGTCGGCTACTTCGCCAGCTTCTCGGCCAGCCAGTCCACGGTCTGCATGCCGAACAGGTCGGTGCCCCAGCCGTAGAGGTTGGTGAGGAACCGGACCATGCTGGGCTTTTCGCGGCCGGTCAGACGCGGCTCGGCGTAGAAGGGGTCGCCGGAGACGAGCGGATCGATGACCTCCTGAGGGCTGGCGAGACGGCCGTCGCGCAGCGCGCCGACGACGAAGCCGTTCAACACCTCGTCGAGGCCCGGCGTCCGGTTGGGTGCGGCGGTGGCCGGTGCGACCAATCCGATACCCGACAGGACCAGAACCAGCACGGCCACGAGCGAGGCGCGTCGGGAGATGCGCGAGAAGGATGAGATCACTGGTAGGTCACCTTGATCGAGGTCAGGACCGACTGCATCAGCGGCAGCAGAATACGGGTGGGTCGGTGCGTTTCCATCTGCTCGAAGTACGGAGCCCTCATGGCTGCGCTCAGTGCCGGCCAGTTGTACTCGACCTGCTTGCGGAACTTCGGCAGAAGCTCGGTGGAGATGTAGACCCAGCGGTCCTCGTAGACCGACCAGTTCCATTCCGGCAGTGGAAGACTCACGATCACCTTACGGCCGTCGGGCGCACGGCCCGGCACCGTCAGCAGACGGATGTCGCGCGGCGGGACCACACCGGCAACCGACGGCGCGGCCGCCACGGTGCTGCCGTAGGTCATCGCCTCGCCGACGTCGCCCTTGTAGTTGCGGGTGGCGTCCCACTGCTTCGCGATGACCTCGCCCTGTTCACGCTGCAGCAGTCGGGCATTGCCGGCCGCGACCGCGGCGGGTTCCTTGGAGGCGATGCCCTCCCAGGCGCGCATGATCTCGTCGTCGAAGAGGCCCGCGGCGTTCATCTCCCGGAGCGCGGACAGGCCGCCCACGACGTACGCGCGATGCATCGGCATCAGGTCGGAGAAGATGTTCTTCTGCATCACCAGGATCTGGCCCTGGACCTGGCGCAGATCGTCGGCGGTGATCTGTGCGCCCACGCGAGCCAGCGCGCGCAGTCCGCCCGGCAGACTGTTGACCGCCTGCGGTCCCGCGAGTTCGTTGGCGCGGGCCACGATCGCGTGTGCGACGGGCTGCAGCCGGCTGAACTCGAAGATCTCGGTGGCGTCCTTGTAGTCGAGCAGGCCACCGCCGAAGTCGCCGCCGACCAGGCCGCCCATCCCGGCCCACTGCAGTTCGCGATGGGCGAGCTGCAGATCCTCGTAGTAGCGGTAGGACTTCAGCAGATTCTGATGATTGGCGCCGACGCCGTCGCGCGGGTTCCACGATGCGAGGTCGATGCCGGCGCGAGTCGTGGTCTCGACGAGCCAGTACTGGAACAGCAACGCCTCATACGACGACGGGTCGAGTCCGCGATCGCGGGCCTGGTCGACCAACCGCTGCAGAGTGCTGGCATCCGTCGGCAGCGCCGGGTGCACACCGCCCGGCCCCTGCGACGCATCACGATTGACCAGCGGCAGGTTCAGATACCGCGAGAGGGAGTCGGCGGTTGCCGCACCCCCACCGACCAGCGAACCGAGCGCGACGACAACTGTCACCGCCGCGCAGACCGACACCCGTACGACCCTGGTCACGACGCTCCCGTTCAGGCCCCCGACCATCACGGCCGAATCACATTCGTATAACTGGAGGGAATCTAGTCGTTGATGTAGTCAGACGGCAATTCGACATCGGTAAATCGGGAGGAATCCCCCGAAATACGTTCGGCCGGACCAAGATTCTGGCAGGAAGCTCTCAGAACAGCGCCCTGAGGCGCTCCAGGTCTTCCTCCACCGTGCGGGTGTCCTGGTCGAACTCCGCGTCGGACATCGCCAGCTGCCGCAGAGTGAACACCACCTCGGCCCCCTCCGGATGGGGCAGCACGCGAAGCGGATTGTGCACGGTGTCGCCGTTCGGGAGGATCACGTCGTGGTCGACGACCCCGAGAGTGTTCCGCGGAACGAACCGGACCGTCACGGTGCCCATCGGCGACTCGGCCAGGAGGTCGTCGCCGCGTCGGACGACCTCGGAACTCGCGAGTCCGGCCGCCCACTTCGGGAGATTGCCGGGATCGGAGACGAAGTCGTACACCAGGTCGGCGGACGCACCGATCACCGTGCTCACATGACGACTCCGCATGGCGAACAGTATTCCGCGTTTGGTGGCACACATGACGGGGAACCTGGAATGGTCACGACTACGGGGGTCACCCCATGCGAACCGTGACGACGAGCGACTCCACCACCGACGGGATCAGAATGAACCACGACGCGAACCCACGAACGACCCGGCCGACAGGCATGATCACCAGACTGGGCATCGTCGCCGCCTCCCTGATCGCGGCCGTCGCCGGGTCGGTGATCGCCGGGAGCCCGGCGGCCGAGGCCAGGCCGGGCTGCCCCGACGTCGAGGTCGTGTTCGCACGCGGGACCATCGAGCCCGCGCCACCGCTGGGACTGACCGGTCTGTCGTTCGTCGAGGCCGTTCGGAGCCAGCTGCCGGGCAAGTCGGTGGCCGCCTACGGCGTCCCGTACCCGGCGAGTGACCAGTTCGGCAACCGCCTGAAGTTCGCCCAAACCGTCGCCGACGGGGTCCGCACCACGCAGAACCGCGTGAAGTACTTGTCCGCCAAGTGCCCGGGCACCAAGGTCGTTCTCGGCGGCTACTCCCAGGGCGCCGTCGTCGCGGGGTATGCGGTCCACGCCGGCCTGGACCTGCCGGCGCGGTACGCCGCCTACGACCGTTTCGTCCCGCCGCCGCTGCCGGCGTCCCTCTCGCGCAACGTTGCGGCGATCGTCTTCTTCGGAGCCCCGTCGGATCGCTTCATCACCGACATCGGAGCGCCCCCGGTGCGGGTGTCGACCCCCTACCGCGGCAAGACGGTGCGCTACTGCGTCGCCGGTGACACCATCTGCGACGGCTCGCCGGTCGGCGGCCCGAACGCCCTGCACACGCTCTACTCGGTCAACGGCATGACGCTCGACGCCGCGCGCTTCGTCGCCCGACGCGCCTGACTGCCGCTCAGGGAGCGGAGCTCTCCCCCGCGACGCCGCCCATCGTCCGGGAGACCAGCTGCGAGATACGCACGTCCCTGTCGTGATTCAGGTGTTCGAGCATCAGCAACCGAGCCTTTTCAGCCGATCCGCCGATGATCGCCGACAGGATCTGCTCGTGTTCGCTGACCGAACTCTCGAAGCTCTCGCGGCCGGTCGGGGTGAACCACGGTGCACTGACCTTGATCTGGTCGCGCAGGTCTCGTTCCATGTCGTAGATCGTCTGGTTGTGTGCGGCGCGGAGCACACAGTCGTGGAAGACGTTGAGCGCCTGCCGAATATCGGCGGGTTCGGTGTAGTTCGAACTCAGCGCCAACGCTTCCTTGAGTCGTGCGATGTCGACCGGCGTGTGACGCTCAGCGGCCGCCGCGGCCGCACTCGACTCGAGAATGGCCCGCACCTCGAAGATCTCGAGCATCTCCTCGTCGCCGCGGATGCGCAGGACAAAACCCCGAGACGCCGCGACCAGCAGTCCCTTGCGTTCGAGCAGCCCCAACGCCTCCCGAACAGGAGTCCGCGACACCCCGAACTCCTCGCTCAACGCCTGCGGGATCAGTGTCGCTTCGGCCGGGTAGTGGCCGTGCGTCAGCCGCTCGTGCAGCGCTTCGTAGACCGCGTCGCGGGCGCTCTTCATCGGCGGTCACCTTCCGTGGGGTCGTGCGGGGCGGGCAGACGAACCCCTCGATCCTCGCAGACAGACCGGCCGTGACACCGCACGTGTTGCGGTGGGCCTCCCAGCCGGTGGCCGTGTCCGGGCGCGACAGGGCTCATCGTGGATGCGGACCCGTCACCAGCGGGAGTTCGGGATGAGCGCGCCATTCACTCATCGATCCGTCATAGACACGAGGTAGCGGGTATCCGGCCTCGGCAAACGCCAAGGCGGCTCCGGCCGCGTTGATCCCGCCGCCGCAATAGAGGATCACCTCGGAACCGGCGTCGATCCCGGATGCCCGCAGTGCCTTTCGGGTTCGGTCGGTCGAGAACGTGCCGTCGTCGTTCAGCAGGTCGGGGTAGGGCACGCTCACGCTGCCGGGGATGTGGCCGGGACGCGCGCCGCCGGACTCACCGGTGTAGTCGGGGGTGCGGAGCGCACACACGAGCGTCGTGGACGATTGTTCGTCGACGGCCACCGCCCGGACCTCGTCCAGGTCGGCGAATGCCCGGCCGGTGAGATCGCGCAGGTGGACGTCGATGCGCGGTTCGGTGGTCTCACCCGATGCATCGCCATCGGCCACCGGGTACCCCTGGTCCACCCACTGGGCGAAACCGCCGTCGAGCACCCTGGCCCGGTCGAACCCGAAGGACCGCAGCACCAGCCACACCCGCGCCGCATACGCACCGCTGAGCTGGTCGTAGACCACGATCTCGTCCGACGGCGTGATGCCCAGTTGCTGTGCCGCCGAGGCCATCTGCGCCACAGTCGGCCGCGTGAAGGGGACCGCCGCCGCGGGATCGGAGAAGACCGCGAAAAGGTCGGCGAACCGCGCTCCCGGGATGAGGGCGGTGCGGAACACCTCACCACCGGGGGCGAACACGGTCTGCCCGTTGTCGTCGACCGAGCGTTCGACACTCGCGTCGAGGACGATCGTCGAATCCAGCCGGCGATGAAGCCATCCGGCGGACACGAGGGCGGTCTCGGTACCGGTCACGCACCTGCCCCACCAGTTGCGGCGTCGGCGACGCTCTTGGCGCGGTTGCGCCATTCACCGCGTTCGGGGCGCGCGAGACCGAGATTCTCGCGCAGGGTGTCGCCCTCGTACTCGGTGCGAAACAGCCCGCGCCGCTGCAGTTCCGGCACCACGAGGGTGGCGAAGTCCTCGAAGGCTGCCGGGACGTGCGTCGCCTGGATCATGAAACCGTCGGCCGCACCGGCGTCGAGCCACTGTTCCATCGTGTCGACGATGTCGGTGGCCGAGCCGATCATGTTGCCCTCGGTGCGGGCGCCGTACCAGCGCCCGATCTCGCGGACGGACAGGTTCTCCCGCTCGGCGAACTCCACGACCTCGCGGTAATGGCCTTCCACACCAACCACTTCGAGCGAAGGCAGCGGACCGTCGAGGTCGTACTTCGTGAGGTCGACGTTGACGTGATAGGCCAGTCGAGACAGGCCCGCCTCGTGGTCGACGAGATCGAAGAACGCCTCGTGCTTGGCCATCGCATCGCGGTAGTCGGTGCCGACGACGGTGGTCGCGGCGGGCAGGATCTTGAGCTGCTCGGGATCTCGACCGTGGGCTGCCGCGCGCTGCTTCATGTCCTGGTAGAAGGCGACCGCACTGTCGAGCGACTCGTGACCGCAGAACACGACATCGGCCCAGCGAGAGGCGAAGTCACGGCCCGTCGGCGACGCGCCGGCCTGGACGATGACCGGATAGCCCTGCGGCGGGCGCGGGACGCCGAGCGGTCCCTGAACCCGGAAGAACCGACCCTTGTGATCGATGGCCTCCACCTGATCGGGATGACCGAAGCGGCCCGACGCCTTGTCTCGGATCAACGCGTCGTCGGACCAGGAGTCCCACAATCGGGTGGTGACCTCGAGGAACTCCTCGGCTCGCGCGTAGCGCTCCTCACGGTCGGGAAGCTTGTCCTGGTTGAAGTTCTGCGCCTCCGCATCCTGGAAGCTGGTCACGACATTCCACCCGGCGCGACCGCCACTCAGGTGATCAAGGGTGCCCATGCTGCGAGCGAGGTTGTAGGGCTCCTGGTAGCCGGTCGACATCGTCGCGGCCACCCCGAGTTTCGTGGTCACCGAACTCATCAGCGTGATAACCGTCATCGGGTCCAGACGCGGTGTGCCCGAACCGAATCTGACGGCCGGAGCGAAGGAGCCGCCCAGGCTGCGCGGTACGGCGAGCGCATCGGGCACGAACGCCATGTCGAAGCGCGCCGCCTCGAGAACCCGCGCGATGTGCTGGTAGTGCTCGGCGGTGAGGAAACCGTCACCGGCGTCCGGGTGCCGCCAACCGACCGTCCCCTGCGGACCGGCGTTCATGAACGCGGCCAGATGAATCTTCTTGCTGGGCATCTCATTCGCTCCTTTGCGAGTGATCGGCGATGGGCGGTTCGGCAGACGTCGGAGGCGGTCGGCGTCAGAGGAGGGAGAGTTCGTCGACAAAGGCGATGGCGAAGGAGGCGGTGCCGGTCGCACGCTCACCGGCCCGCTTTCCGGCGGTTGCGAACGCCGCATGTGCGGCCGCCGCGGCAGTGAACGGATCGACGACAGCGCAGAATGCCGCACTGAGTGCACCCAGACTGCATCCGGTCCCGGTGACCTGCGGCATCTTCGCGTCGCCACCGGGGACGGCGGTCGCGCGACCCGCCGGGTCGCAGAGATAGTCGACCTCACCGGACACCGCGACGACCGCGTCGAGACGCCGGGCGAGCGACGCGAGGATCGCGTCGTACTCGCTCGCGCCGGCACCGATCGCCACCGGATCGAGCACCCATGGAGTACCGGCCTTGTGCGCCGTCGCGGCCGCCTCGTCGAGCTCGTCGGTTGTCACCGACGACATCAGGGCCGCACCGTTGATCCAGACGGCGCCGGCACCGGCGGGGAACGCAGCGGCCCACCCGGGCGCTGACCCGATGGCGGGGCCGGCACCCAGCGCGAGGAGCACGTTGGCACTCAGGTTCGCCGCGACGTAGTTGGTGAGGCCGTAGACGAACGGCGCCTTCTCCCGAAGGCGTGCGATGGCTGTCTTCACCTCGGACGACTCGATGGTCGTCGTCTCCATCTCCACCTTCACTCCTTGGTTGATCCAGTCTGGGATGCCCGATTCACGACGCCAGGTGATCGCACGGCGACAACTGCATTTAGTTGTATACAGTTGGATGCGGAGTTCGCCAGCGAGGTCGTACTTGAATTCACGCCGGGTTGAAACGAGCCACGCGGCCTCACTCCGATCCGCCCCGACCTGGGCGACGATGGATGCCATGCGTGACCTCACACCCGACGACCTCGGAGTGCTCCTGTCGGTGTTCGCCGTCCTCCTGCTGGTCTTCATCCCGGGCACGGTCGCCATGCTGTGCGTCGTGATACTCACCGTCGAGACCGTCGTCTCGCGGACCTCGGACGCCTGGCGAGGCTAGCCGAACCGGGCAGGGGCGAGGAGTGCGACGATCGCCCGCGCGAGTCCGCGGCGGGCCAGCACCTGATCCTGGAAGCTGCCCAGTTGCTTCTCCGACACCAGACCTCGCATGGCGCCGGGCAGGAACGCCGCGACCTCCCGGACACGTTCCGGGTCGACGTCGAGGTCGGCGAAGGCGCGCTGACAGGATTCGGTCCAGGACGGCCCCCACGAGGCGAACTCGGCTGCGGTCTTGGGGAACAGTCGCCGGAGTTCGTCGGGATCGCGCGGCAAGGCGGCCCGCAGTGTCTCGATCGCGCGGGATTCCGGCGCGGTCAGTCCCTCGTACATGAGCTCGATGATCGCCTCCACCCGTTCGCCCAGTGGCGCTTCGGGTTTCACACTGACAGGTAGGTCGCCACGCTGTTCGGCGGTCCGGTGCAGCACCGCCGCCCAGAGGCCGTCGATGTCGTCGAACTGATACTTGATCACACCCCAGGTGGCGCCGATGTCCTTGGCGATGCGGTTGCCCGACACCGACGCGGGGTCACCCGAGGCCAGCGAACTGATCGCGGCGTCGAGCATCGCCTCGCGGGTGGCCTGGCCGCGACGGTTCACGCGGCGGGCGGCAGCCGCCGCAGTAACCGGCGGCCGACCGGCTTCGACGGGTGGCATGGACGCTGATGGTATCCGTTGCGAACCCACCCTCGACCCTGCCGCTCGGCGAAGACCCGGCCGCTCAGCTCGCGGCACCCTCCAACCGGGGAGGCGTCGATGCCGAGTACATGACCCGATGGATCTCGGCGGTGAAGTCGTCTGCCGCCTCGATGTTGGAGGCATGACCGGTGTCGAGCACGACGAGCTGGTCGAGGTAGCCCCGGATCGAGAGCGTGTGGGCGATGCGCTGGGTCATCGCGTGCGGCAGCAACAGGTCATGGCGTCCACCGATGACCGTGGTGGGCACCGTGATCGCCTCGGCACCCACGGGTCCGAGAGCCAGCCGGGTGAGCCCGACCGCGGCCTTCGCGCGGGCGGCCGGGTCGCAGGAGCGTGTCATCGCGAGGACGAAGGCGGCGTGGTCGACGGTCGCGGACCGGCCGTTGAGGATGCGGGTCCGGACAAGGCTGCGGGCGAACCGGCCGCCGGGCAGCGGGAAGGGCACCGAGAGGGCTGCCTGCGGGAGCCATGCCGGCGCCTTCCACAGGTTGTTGAGCAGCGGCAGGACGCGTGTCTCGTCCACGATCCCGCCCCACGTCGTGTTCGCGAGAACCAGCGCGGAGGCGTGTTCCTCGACCCGGTCGCGGTGACGGTACGCCCAGGACTGCACGGTGATGCCGCCCATGCTGTGGCCGACGAACACGGCCTTCGACCCGACCGGCACGGACTGGTCGACCACCGTCTGGAGGTCGTCGGCCAGCACGTCGGCGTCGAACGTGCGGCCGCCCCACGTGCTCTCCCCGTGGCCCCGCTGGTCATAGGCGATGACGTGGTAACGCTCGGCGAGGGCGTTGATCTGTGGGTTCCAATACTCGATGCAGCACGACCAGCCGTGGATCAGGACCAGGACCGGAGCATCGGCCGGACCGTAGTGGTGGACCCGAAGCCGGGCACCGTCGTCGGTGAGGGCCCAGGAGGCGCGTTCGGGCGCACGCGAGTTGTACAGCGCGTTCTCGAACTGCTGATTGCGCAGCCGGCGACGGGCCTCAGCCGGTCGTACCAGTCCGGTCAGCGCCAATCGTGCAGCGCCGATCCCTCCACCTGCGTTCATCTCGGCCTCCCGGCGTCATTGCTGTAAGCCACGTCACAGCACCGGTTCAATGATACAAACCAGCGTTGAATGTTCCAACAGTTTCGAAGGGAAATTGTTGGACACCCGAGTAACCGGTCGAAGCACCCCTCAAACCTCCATTTGAACGCGGGTTTCACCCTTTTCACAGAGCCCTCTTGTATTCCTGCCCGGCGCGTCCTACCGTGACCGCATGGCGCGAACGCCGCTGTCGATGACACCCACCGGATGGTTTCAGGTCGCATGGTCGACCGAGATCGCCGTCGGGACCGTGCACACGATGAAGTACTTCGGTCGCGACATGGTCGCTTGGAGATCCCGGTCCGGCCGGATCTCCGTATTCGACGCCTACTGTGAACATCTCGGCGCCCACCTCGGCCACGGAGGTCACGTGGAGGGCGAGAACCTGGTCTGCCCCTTCCACGGCTGGGAGTGGAACCAGGAGGGACGCAACGTCTGCATCCCCTACGAGAACCACCCCAACAAGGGTCGGCGCATCCGCAGCTACCCCGTGGTCGAACGCAACGAGGCCGTCTGGATCTGGCACGACGTCGACGGGCGCTCACCGCATTTCGACGTCCCGGACATCTTCGCCGACTTCGGCAGCGACAACAGGCAGGCCACCGCCGACGACTACTACCCGCCGGTGCCCGCCGCGACGCTCTTCCGACCGGGCCTGGAGATCCATCCGCAGTACATCATGGAGAACGGCGTCGACTTCGCACATTTCAAGTTCGTCCACAAGACACCGTTCATGCCGGACTTCACCCGGCACGACTTCTCCGGTCCGGTGTCCTACGTCGACTTCACCATCGCCTTCGACGAGGGCGCCACTCTCGAAAACGCCACCAGCGGTGTCGAATCCATCAACGCCGGCCTTGGCTGCTCGGTCACCCGGAGCTGGGGCATGGTCGACAACCGGACGATGCCCGCGGTGACACCGGTGGACGAGCACACCTCGGACGTGCGCTTCACCGTCTGGATCGGCCGCAAGCCCGGCGAGGAGACCGGCGACATCACCCGATACGGAAAGACCATGGCCGACCTGGTCATCGAACAGTTCGCCGCCGACATCGACATCTGGGCGCACCAGCGCTACTCCGATCCACCCGCCCTGTCCCGCAAGGAGTACGCCGGATTCACCGCGCTGCGGCAATGGGCCCGACAGTTCTATCCCGACGGCGGCGCGTCAGCCGACGAGTTCGTCCGTATCCGTCGCTCAGAGCTCGACGCACTTCGCGCGGCAGCGCAATCCTGACTTCCACGCCCGTCCCGAAAGGACCAAACGATGACCACACCCGAACCGATCCGGGTCTTCCAGGTGGCCACCGGCAACCTCGGCACCGAGATGATCGACCGCATCCGCAATCATCCGGACCTGGAACTGGTTGGTCTGCACTGCTATTCACCGGACAAGGTCGGCCGTGATGCCGGCGAGATCGTCGGCATCGGACCGGTCGGTGTGATCGCGACCGGCACCGTCGAGGAGATCATCGCCGCACGACCCGACGTGCTCACCTTCCACGGCGTGTTCCCCGACGAGGACCTCTACGTCCAGGTCCTCGAAGCCGGGATCAACATCGTGACCACCGCCGACTGGATCACCGGTTTCCACCGGGACACCAACCATCCGCACCACTCCGGCCGCAAGGTCAGCGAGATCATCGCCGATGCCTGCACGAAGGGCGGTGCCACCTTCTACGGAACCGGCATGAATCCCGGTCTGGCACAGATCCTCGGCATCGTGCACACCGCCGACGTCGCCGAGATCGAGAACGTCACGGTCACCGAGTCGGTGGACGTCTCCTGCCACCACTCGGTCGACACCTGGAAGGCCGTCGGCTACGGCCTGCCGGTCGACGACCCGTCCATCCCGGACTCGCTCTACAAGTACACCGCCGTCTTCGCCGACTCGGTGTACCTCATGGCCGACGCCTTCGATCTCGAACTCGACGAGGTGGCGTTCTCCTACGAACTGGGTGCGTGCACCAAGGACGTCGACCTCGGTTGGTACCAGCTCCCCGCCGGGTCGCTGGGCGGTAGTTACATCAAGTACCAGGGAATGGTCGACGGTGTGCCGCGCGTCGAATCGCATCTGGAATGGCAGATGACACCGCACACCGACCCGTCGTGGAACATTCAGGCCTGCTACATCACCCAGGTGACCGGCGACCCCAACATCTACTCCAAGCACATGATCTTCCCGCGCAAGGGATTCGACCTCTCCAACCCGGAGAACTTCGCGTCGATCGGCATGACCGTCACGGGCCTGCCCGCACTCAACTCGATCCGATCGGTGGTCGCGGCCCCGCCCGGGATCGTGACCAGTGCCGATCTCCCGCTACGAAGCTTCGCCGGCCGCTTCAAGCGCTGAGCCGGCGCGGTGTCGGTATCGACCTGGGTGAATCCACCCTCGGGTTCCCTCCCTCGAGAAGCCTCTTCGGGAATCCCCTTCAGCCGAGATCGATACTGATGCCGGTGAGCTCGGCGCCGATATCCCACAGCCGTTCGGCGACCGCGCGATCCTTGGCCTTCGGCGACGGCTCGACGAGCATCGGCGGGCCGGCGAGGCCGAAACTCCCTGTCGGACCGTAATACTGGCCGCCCGAGACCTTCGGATCGGTGGCTGCCCGAAGGATCGGCAGGGCCCCTTCGGGCGGATCCATGATGAACCGATCGGTGAGCCACCGCAGCGACGGCGCGTGATACGCCCACTGCAGGAATTTGTTCTGCTCGCGCATCACCCCGGTCCGCGTGCCACCGGGGTGGGCGGCGAGCGAGATCGCCGTGGCCCCAGCCGCTTTCAGCCGGCGATCGAGCTCCAGCGAGAACAGCATCTGAGCGAGCTTGGCTCGTGAGTACGCCCCGGCACTGGTGAACGTGCGGTCCATGGGCAGGTCTGAGAAATCGATGTTGCCCGCGCGGTGGGCGTGACTGCCGACGGTGACGATCCGCGCGGCGTCGGCGGCGAGCAACCGGTCCATCAGCAACCCGGTGAGCGCGTAATGACCGAGATAGTTGGTACCGAAGTCCATCTCGAAACCGTCGGGAGTCAGGTCGCGCTGAGCGCGCATGACGCCGGCGTTGTTCACCAGCACGTCGATGCGGGGATGGCATCGCCGGATCTCCTCGGCGGCTGCGCGGACGGAGTCGAGACTGGCGAGATCGAGGTCGAGGATCTCCACCTCCGCGCCGGGTACCTCGGCGACGATGTCGTCGCGTGCGGCGGCGGCGGTCTCGGCGTTGCGGCACGCCAGCACCACGGTGGCGCCCAGAGTGGCGAGCCCGCGGGCGGCTTCACGGCCGATGCCCCCGTTGGCTCCGGTGACCACGGCGACCCGCCCGGTCTGTGGAGGCGCGTCGGCCAATGTCCAACCCGTCTTCACGCGCTCCCCCTCTGATTCCGGCACAACGGACGCTGTTGTTCGTATCACATCTCATGTGACAGTTCCGGTTCGGGTGTCACACGCGACCGCACCCCGGCCGCGTTCTGGAGAACGCAGTCGGGGTGCGGTGCACCCGGTGGTCGTGCGACGAAAGGGTCAGACCGTCACGGGCGCCGGGGCGGCGCCGCTGAACTGACCGGCCGGCGCGAACCTGGCGAGGACCTGGTCGTACGGCTCTCCCGCCACAGCTGTGATGAAGTTCTCGACATCCTCACGGGTCCGCAGACCGAGGAGCGGATTCGGGTCGGACAGCAGGCCGAGCAGTGCCTGCGCGACGTTCGGATCGACGGCGGCAGCCGGAAACGACAGCTCCAGGTGGGTCGCGAAGTCGGGGTCGCCGAGGAACAGGCGGGTGACCTCGGTGGCCGCGTGACCACGACGCTCCCAATGCTTCTCGAACTCCTCGGCCAGCCAGTCCGCGATGAACTCACCGTCGTGGGCGCGCGCGGCCTTGACCAGCTCGGCGACCTGGATGAGCGCGTTCTGTGCACCCTGACCGGCGACCGGGTCGAACGAGATCGCGGTGTCGCCGATGGCCGCGACCGCGTGACCGCCGCTGGTGGTCGCGACGGCCCGACGCACGGTCGGGGTGACCGCACCCTTGAGCCACGACACCGGGTCGGACTCGATGACCTCGAGCTGCTCGATGACCGGCGCGTCCTCCGGGAAGAACTCTGCGAAGATGCCGGCGATGGTACGACGGGCACCCACCGCGTCGTGGACGTCGTCGATGCGCGCCGCCCAGGCGCCCCAAGGCTTCGCGAAGACGATGAACGACCAGGTCGCACCCTCGTCCTTGTGCAGGAACGGACCGACGAACAGCTCACCGTTCTCGCTGTCGAGGTTGTACAGCGAGTGACCTCCGCCCGCCTGCGAGCGGTAGGCGAACACGTCCGGTCCGTGGTCGACGCCCGTCAACGTGACCTGCAGCAGTCGACGCTGCGGCTCGCGGTACTTGGTGCGCGACTCGTCGACCGGGAACAGCGTCGACAGTCCGCCCTTGCCGGTGGCGACGAGGGTGAGGTCGGCCGCCCCGGCGATCTCGTCGAGGTTGTCGAGATCGACGGTGGTGACCTCGAATCGTCCGCCGCGGTCCAGGAACCGGCCGAGGCGGTCGTCGGCACGCAGGCGGAGGTCGACGGCAGCGGAGATGTAACCGTAGTCGGGGTCGTATTCGAGAACGGGGGCGCGATCCTCCCCCGCGCCGCCGTACAGGCGGACGCTCATGCCGGTGGTCTTGCCGACCTCGTAGAGATCCTCGATGATCTCGGCATCCCAATCCTGGGACTTGCCGAAGAGCACGCCGACGCCGGTCGGCGGCACCTTGTTGCGCAGCGAGTCACGGTCGCGGTCGCTGTAGATCGTGACGTCGAAGCCGGCGTCGAGAAGTCCGAGACCGGCAGTGGTCCCGGCGAGTCCGGCCCCGATGATCGCGACGGATCGTCGTGTGGTCATGTGTGTCTCCCTGAGATCGGTTGCATGCACTGCGTGTGATGACTGGGAGACAGGGTGCCGGGGCGATCGTCGTCGCTGAAGGTTTAGACGCAGCACGAACAAATGGGTGGTCGCCGGGCGGCGTCAGTCGCGGTGCACCCGGTAGCGCTCGTATGCGACGACACCGAACAGTCGGGTCTCCACCAGATCGAGGTCGACGCGATCGGTGACCGGTGGCAGGAACGGGGCGCCGCCACCGACGACGACCGGATACCGGAAGATTCGCAGCTCGTCGACCAGCCCGAGTTCGAAGGCCTGCGACGCGAGGTCCGCACCCCCGATCTCGACGTCCCTGTCCGTCGCGGCGACGACCTCCGCGACCTCGTCGGCGACAGCCGCGCGGGCGAGCCTGGCGTTGCCCTCGACCGCGTCGAGGGTGCGACTGAAGACGACCTTGGGCAGCGCGGTCCAGATGTCGGCGAAGACGGCTCCTGCTTCGGTGTCGCGCATGGCCGGGTCGGTCTCCCAGACCCGCATCGTCTCGTACAACCGGCGGCCCAGGATCGTGCCACCGAGGCTGCCGACGCGGTCGGTGTGGAACGCGAAGAGTTCGTCGCTGTGTCCCGGCCAGTCGAAGTCGTCGTCGCGATCGTGGATGAAACCGTCCACCGAGACACCCATCGTGTAGATCAGCATGCAACTCCTCACAGTCGGTTTCGAGGGGATTGTCCGAGGCTACGGCTGTTTTCCGAGGTAGGCCCGACAAAGCGAACCTTCGAACCCCCTGTGGGTCCGCCGACACCCGCCGCGGCGGCGGCGTGGCCCCGTCCTGGACAAGTACCATCGCCCTCTGTGCGCACGCCCGTTCCCGAAGTGACCCCGGTCGTCGCGACGCCCAACGAGGACGCCGCGACCGGTAACACCTCGGGCTATCGGCTCGACCTCGACGGCCTGCGCGGTATCGCGATCGCGCTCGTCGCCGTCTTCCACGTCTGGTTCGGCCGGGTCTCCGGTGGCGTCGACGTCTTCCTGACGCTCTCGGGCTACTTCTTCGTCGCCTCGCTACTCAAGCACGTGCTCGCCACCCAGCCCGCCTCCGCGTCGTGGGGCCGGGCGATCAACCCGTGGCCGCGGTTCTGGCGCCTGGTCCGACGACTGCTCCCCGCGCTGCTCCTGGTGCTGGCGTTCACCGCCGCGCTGATCGCCCTCGTGATGCCGACGACCCGGTGGGGTCCGCTCGGTGCCGAGCTGCAGGCCAGCGCGCTGTACTACCAGAACTGGCATCTCGCGTTCGAGTCGCAGGACTATGCGGCCGCCGACTCCGCGAACAGCCCGATGCAGCACCTGTGGTCGATGTCGATGCAGGGCCAGTTCTTCGTGCTGACGCTGCTGTGCGCGCTCGCTCTCGGTGGCTTGCTGCGCGCGCTGTCACTCAAGGTCGAGTTCTTCCGACGCCCGCGGGTCGTGCGCGGCATCGTGGGGTTCGCGCTCCTCGGCGTCGCGCTCGTCTCCTTCGCCTGGGCGAACTACCGCCACGGCATCAACCAGCCGTTCACCTACTACGACACCGTCGCCCGACTGTGGGAGCCGCTCGCCGGTGGCCTGCTCGCGGTGTGGATGCCGAAGCTCGCGCTGTCCGCGCGCCTGCGCAACCTGCTGAGCCTCGTCGCCCTCGGCCTGATCATCACCTGCGGCTGGTGGATCGCCGGTGTCCAGGAGTACCCCGCGGCGTGGGCGCTCGTGCCCGTCGGCGCGACGCTCATCCTGATCTGGGCGGGCTCCCCGGCCACCGCCCGACCGGCCGAGGGACAGGCCCGGGTGAGTCGCGGTCTCGCCCATCCGCAACTCGTGTGGCTCGGTTCCATCGCCTACGCGCTCTACCTGTGGCACTGGCCGCTGCTGATCTTCTACATGGCGTGGCGCTATCAGGACGAGGTGTCCTGGCTCGAGGGCACCGGAATCCTGGGCGTCTCGGTCCTGATCGCGTGGCTCACCACCAAGTACGTGGAGGCCCCGCTACGGTCTGGATCGCTCAGGCGTAAGAAGACCGTCGCAAGAACGACCGACGGCGACGCCGCGCCGGACACGACGATCAAGCCCACGCAGACGGACAAGCCCGGCTTCCGGAACTCGCGAGGCTACCGCGGCGCCCTTCTCGCGATCCTGCTGGTCATCAGCGTGGCCGCCGGCAGCGCCGCGGTGACCTGGCAGCGCGACGCCGCCAACGCGACCCTCGACACCGAGAACCTCGACCCCCGCCTCTACCCCGGCGGACGGGCCTTCCTCAACGGTGCGCCGGTCCCGAAGGTGACCGCCCAGCCGAGTCCCGACGTCGTCGGCATGGACTGGCCGATCACCTCCTACGACTCGATCATCAGCGGCTGGAAGGACCCGTCGATCAAGGTCGGGTACTACGGCGACGTCAATGCCACCCGCACCATCGCCCTGGTCGGCGGCTCGCATGCCGAGCAGTGGATCACCGCGCTGAACGACATCGGCAAGCGGCACAACTTCCGCGTGACGACCTATCTGAAGGTGGGTTGCGCGCTCACCACCGAGCACGTCTTCACCTGGTTCGGGCAGAAGTACTACCAGTGCAACGACTGGTCGAATCGGGTGATGGAACGTCTGGCCGTGGACAAGCCCGACTACGTGTTCACCACATCCACGCGTCCTCCGCAGGGGTCCGAGAAGGGCGACAACGTGCCCAAGGACTACAAGGAGATCTTCGCCCGGTTCCGCGACCGCGGGCAGAAGGTGATCGGCATCCGCGACAACCCGTGGTCGACCGGCAAGTTGAAGCCGCCGGAGTGCCTCGCCAGCGGCCGCAAGCCCGAGGTGTGCGGGGTCTCGCGCGCACAAGCCATGGCGCCCACCGACCCGGCCGCCGCGCTCGCCGACGAGTTCCCGAACATGACCTTCCTGGACTACACCGACGCCATGTGCGACGACACCTACTGCCCGGCGGTGGTCGGGAACATCCTGATGTGGCACGACTATCACCACCTGTCTGCCACGTTCGTGCGCAGCCTCATCCCGGCGATCGAGGCGGACCTGCAGAAGGCCACCGGCTGGTGGTGAGACCCGGGACGTGGGTCGGCGTCAGCAGGCCGGGCAGAAGTGGGCCGGACGGCGCTGCCGGAACGCGATCTGATCCCCCGGCGAACCGGCCCACTCCGGTTCGGCACGCACGAACAGTTCGACGCCGTCGTCGTGTCGGGCCGGATCGGCAGCCGTCAGCGACACCCTGACCTCGATGTGATCCCCGCACGGCCTGACCGAGAGAACTGTCGCACGACCGAGCTCCGACCCGTCCGGAGACGTCGCGACGTCGAGGTCGCCGGGACGGAGCATGACCGTCCCCGAACCCCGAGCCGGCCTCCGCAATCGCAACAGTCCGGCCGAACACCGGACGACATCCCCGTCCGCGTCGCCGGGAAGCTCCGAGACCTCGCCGAACATCCGCGCGACCTCAGCGTCCGCCGGCGCCAGGTACACCTCTTCGGGCGACCCGACCTGACGCACCTGTCCGGCCATCAACACCACGATCTCGTCGGCCATCGCCATGGCCTCCTCACGGTCGTGCGTCACGAGCAGACCACTCGAGCCCTCGGCCAGGATCGTGTCGCGCACATGGTCGCGCAGTCGGGTGCGCAACTGGGCGTCGAGTGCGGAGAACGGCTCGTCGAGGCCGATCACCGCGGGCCGGGGGGCCAACGCCCGGGCCAGCGCCACCCGTTGCCGCTGACCGCCGGACAATGCGCTGGGGTGGCGACCGCGAAAATCGCTGAGCCCCACGACTTCCAGCAACTCGGTGGTGCGCGCCGCGCGTCCGGGGGTCCGACGCCACCACGGGCCCAGACCGAACCCCACGTTCCCGGCGACACTCAGATTGCCGAACAGGGCGCCCTCCTGCGGGACCAGCCCGAAACTCCGGCGCTCGGTGGGGATGTCGACGTCACGACTTCCGTCACCGCGTACCGACGCGACCTCGATGCCGCCGATCTCGATTCGTCCGGACCGAAGCGGTTCCAGGCCCGCGATCGTGCGCAGCAGCGTCGTCTTCCCGCACCCGGAGGGTCCGATGACCGCGGTGATCGACCCGGCGGGCACCCGCAGGGAGACCCCGTCGAGGATGGTCGCATCACCGAGGACGACCGAGATGTTCTCGACCCGCACAGCGTCATTCATCGGTCAACGCCCTTTCCGAACAGCGTGGACAGAGCCGCGGTCGGTATCGACGCGACGATGATCAGGACAAGGCCGAGGACAGCCGCCCGCCCGTGGTTCAGGTCGTTGCTGAGACTCCACATGTCGGTGGCCAGCGTCCGGGTGCCGATCGGTGCCAGCATGAGGGTGGCCGGGAGTTCCTTGGCCACCGACAGGAACGCCAGCGCGGACCCGGCCAGCACCGCCGGCATCAGCAGCGGCAACTGCACGCGGACGGCAGTGGCCAGCGGTCCGGCGCCCAGGGTTCGCGACACATCGGCCACGTGCAGCGGGATGGCGTCGACACCGGACCGGACGGGACCGAGGCACACCGGCAGGAACAAGACCACGTACGTCGCGATCAGCATTCCCGCGGTGAGGTAGTAGGACGGCAGGACCCTCGTCCCCAGGAACACCATCGACAGCGCGACCGTCACACCCGGCAGTGTGTAACCGAGGTAGGACACGAGCTCCACGGAGTCCCCGGTGCGAGTACGCGGACGGGATATGAAGAACGCCAGCGGAAGTGCCAGGATCGCGATCACGACGGCCGCCTGTGCCGACAGTTCCAGCGTGGTGCGGGTGTACGGGGCGACCCACGCGAGCAGCTCACCGAAGTCGTCGAAGCCGAGTCTGCGGGATTCGCGGATCTCGGTCAGCAGGCCGACGATCGGGACGCAGACGCCGACCGAAACGGTCAGCGTCACGAGGGTCCAGGCGACGGGCCGGTCACGGGCGTCGCGACTCCGGGGCGGGGTGGCACCGGAATCGACATCACGACGTACGCGTCGTTCGGCAAGCGCGAGGACGACGGCGATCGAGGCGAGCACGAGCCCGTACAACGCCGCGACCGATCGGTCCAGAGTCCCGTTGTAGGCGTTGTAGATACCGACCGTGAACGGCTCGAACCTCACGATCGCGGGGCCGCCGAAGTCGCTGATCGAGTACAGCGCGACAAGCAGTCCGCCGGCGAGGACCGCAGTACGAATTCTCGGCAGGGTCACCCGCAGGAATGCGGTCGGCGCGCTGCATCCCAGAGTGCGAGCGGCGTCTTCCTCTCTCCCCCCGGTCCCCGCGAGCGCTGCCATCGCCGGCAGCATGACCAGCGGATAACAGGCCAGGGTCAGCACGAGCACCGCGGCCCACAGACCTTCGAATCCGGGGAACAACCGGGTCCACACGAAGCCGGAGACATACGACGGAATCGCGAGTGGTGCGGTGAGCAGGGCGACCACGACCGCGCGTCCACGACGGACGCCGCGGGTCACGCACCACGCCGCACCCACACCGATCACGATCGAGGCGGAGGTCACCAGGACGGCGAGTTGTGCCGTCCGCCAGAGCAATTGGCCGGTTCTCGGCCGGAAGAGGTAGGCGAGGGCGTCGTCCGCCCCGATCTCCATCACCCGGACGACCAGGTACACCGCCGGAGTGACGAGCAACAGGGCGATGATGACGCTGACGAATCCCAACAGCAGTCGTCCCGACCGGATGGTCCGGCCGGGACGACGAAACACCGCGCGTTTCAGACGATCAGACAGCGCCGACCTCGTTGAGCAGTTTGTCGGTACCGGCCACATCGGCGAGTTGGTCGAGCGTGATCTTCGGCGGCGACAGCTGGTTCAGCGTCGGCAGCCCGTCGACCGGGAGCGGTTCGTTGCCGATCACCGGATACTCCCCGACCTCGGTGGCGAAGTAGGTCTGGGTTTCGGGTGTGAGGAACTGCCGGACGAAGTCGAAGGCCGCTTCCTTGTCCCCGGCGGTCTTCAGGACACCGATGGCACCCACGTTGACCAGCGCACCCGGATCTCCGTCCGAGAAGAAGTGCAACCGGCCGGGGACGTTCTCGATGCCCTTCTCCTGTACTTCCTGGACCCAGTAGTAGTGGTTGGTCAGACCTGCGGCGAGCTGCCCGTTGTTGACCGACTCCACGATCTGCCCGTTGCCTTCGAACGCCTGGGGGTCGTTCGCCAGGAACGCGGTGAGCCATTCACGGGCCCCGTCCTCGCCCCGGGTCAACCTCAGCGCGGTCACGAAGGACTTGAAAGACGCATTGGTGGGCGCGTATCCGACCTTGCCACGGAACTCGGGTGCGAGCAGGCCGTCGATACCGGTGGGCAGTTCGTTCTGGGGCAGCTGTCGCGGGTCGTAGATCAGGACTCGCGAGCGCGCCGATGTCGACACCCAGGCACCGGTTTCCGAGCGGTAGGCCTCGGGGACACTCTCGGCGATATCCGCTGGTAGCGGTTCGAGCAGCGAGGCGTCGGCCAGTGCGCCCAGCTCACCAGCGTCCTGAGCGAAGAAGAGGTCCGCGGGTGAGCGTTCGCCCTCCTCGAGGATCTGCGCAGCCTTCTTGTCGTAGGCCGCCGTCACCGGAATGGTTCCGTTGATGCGCTCGACGAGGGGTCCGACCAGCGATTCCGAGCGGCCCGAGTACAGAACGAGAGTCTCGTCGTCTCCCGCCGAGTCTCCCCCCGAGCAGGCCGCGAGGACGCTCGTGGCGATGAGCGCGGCCCCGGCCGTCGCGATCGCTCGTCGGATCAGGCCGGTGGTCCTCATGCGCTCTCACTTTCCTCCGGCCGCTCCCCGTCGAAGCGACCGCCCTCTGGACTTGGCTAGCCTAACCGAACTAGGACCCCGCGTAGAACAGGACTCGACGGTTCCGCACGCGGCGCACATACCCAGCGACCTCAGCCGACGCGGCTCAGCACCGCCTTCGGCCCCGCGAACACCGTCTCGCGGATGTGATTACGCACCAATGTCCATGACGGGCAGTCACATCCGGCTTCGACACCGCGGGCGTCGACCCCCTCGCCACGGCACAGCGCGACGGCGCGCCGCAGGTGGAAGTCCTGGGTCACGATGACCAGCCGCTCCACGCCGAACACCTCCCGCGCCCGACGGCAGCTGGCCGCGGTGTCGAGTCCCAGCGGGTCGTCGACCATCACCTGCGCCGGGACACCCTCGGCCTCGAGGTAGCTCCGCATCACCGCCGGCTCGTCGCCGGCCTCGGGGGAACCGTTGCCGGAATTGATGATTCGTACGACGCGCCCGTCCCGGTACAGTTCCGCCGCGACGTCCAGCCGGCCGCGGACGTAGTCGCCGGGAACGCCGTCCTCGACCAGCGAACCGAGCACCAGGAGCGTCGACCCCTCCGGCACCTGCTCGGCGTCGAGAACCCGGTCGTCGGCCACGACGTACATCCACGTGGCCGCGACGGTGATCCACAGTTCGACGACCACCAGCACCGCAAGCACCACCGGCGCGACGAGACGTGCTGCTGACCTCACCTGTACAACCTAGGTGTAGGAATACATCTCACCCAAGATGACAATTCGCTGCCGCTCCCTGACCCCCGGGCCGATACTGAGACCATCTGCCGCGCTCAGCCCCGACGCGTATCCGACAACCGTGGAAGAGAGTGTGCATGCAGTACATGCCGGTGACCTCGTCGATGTTCCTCCTCGCCGAGACACGCGAGCAGCCGATGCACGTCGGCGGGCTCCAACTGTTCGTGCCGCGCGAGGGGCAATCGTCGGCCGACCTCGCCGAGGAGGTGCTCGAAACCTTCTCGTCCTGCCGCGAATTCCAGCCGCTGTTCCGCAAGCGGCCCGCGTCGCCGGTCACGATCCTCGGCAACGTCGCCTGGACCTACGACGCCGAGATCGACTTCGACTACCACGTCCGACGCGCGGTTCTCCCCCGCCCGGGCCGCATCCGCGAACTGCTGCGCTACGTCTCGCTGAACCACGGCACCCTGCTCGACCGGTACCGACCCATGTGGGAGATCCACATCATCGAGGGCCTCGAGGACGGCCGGGTCGCGATCTACAGCAAGATCCACCACTCGATCGTCGACGGGGTGTCGGCACTCCGACTGCTGCAGCGCATGCTCTCCCCGGATCCCGACGACCGGAACGGAAGGGCGCCGTGGGATCCCGCCCTCGTCGGGAAGAAACGACCGCGACCGGCCCCGACGCTGCGGTCACGCATCTCCGGGATCGCCGACACCGGCCTCCAGGTGGCCGGGCTCGGACCCGCGGCCGCCAAGGTCGCCGTCGCCGGGCTTCGGGAACCGGACTTCGTGCCGCCTTTGCCCCGCGCACCGCGGACCATCCTCGACGTCGCGATCGGCAGCGCGCGCCGGTTCGCCGCCCAGCAGTGGGAGATCGCGCGCCTGCGTGCGGTCGCCGACGCCCTGGACATCACGCTCAACGACGTCGTCGTCGCGATGTGTTCGGGAGCTCTCCGGTCCTACCTGATCGACCAGAACGCGCTGCCCGACTCACCGCTGATCGCCGCCGTGCCGGTGTCGATGCACACCGACGAGGAGAAAGACGGCAACGCCGTCACCGCGATCATGGTCGACCTCGCCACCGATCAGCCCGACCCCGAACGCCGGCTCAACTCCCTCGTCGCGTCGGCCAGGCGGGCCAAGAGCGTCGTCCGCGGGTTGCGGCCGATCCAGGCGCTGGCCCTCGGTGCTGCCAACTTCGCGCCGCTCGCCTTCGCCACCATCCCGGGATTCGTCCAGTACGTCCCGCAGCAGTTCAACATCATCATCAGCAACGTCCCGGGACCGTCGACGGAGCTCTACTGGAACGGCGCCCGGCTGGACGGTGTGTATCCGGTGTCGATCGCGATGGAGGGCCTCGCGCTGAACATCACGGTGAGCAGCACGGTCGAGCACCTCAACTTCGGGTTGATCGGCGCTCGTGCGCAGGTCCCAAGCCTGCAGCGGCTGTTGACGCACCTCGACACCGCGCTCGAGGAGCTGGAAAAAGTGGCCCACGTCCGCTGACCCGGGCGCGGCCGCGGAGGCGGATTGGGATCCTCCCCACCCTGACTCGACAGTAAGTTACTGGTGAGTATCATTTGCTGTGAGGTCAGACCAGCAAATATTAGGCCAACCTTGGCAGCGCGCCACCGGCGCGAAGAATTACGGTTACCTGTAGTACACCGCTCCGTGGGGGCAGCCCTGCGCACTCTGTGCGCTTCCCCCGGTGGCGGGACGACCTAGACGAAAGGCCGGTACGCGCCCGTGACAGCCACGACGATTGCCATCGGCACCACAGCAGCGGTGATCAGCCTCTTCTGTTGGTACCTGTTCCTCGCCGGGGTGGTGCGGATGTTCCGCACCATCAAACTCGGCCAGAAGGTCGACGGATCCCGGTTCTGGCCGGTGATCCCGCGCCTGACGACCATGATCAAGGAATTCATCGCCCACACGCGGATGGTGAAATTCCGGACGGTGGGTTGGGCCCACTGGCTGGTCATGATCGGCTTCATGGGCGGCGCCCTGCTGTGGTTCGAGGCCTACGGCCAGTCGATCGACCCGAAGTTCCACTGGCCGGTCTTCGGTGACACCTTCGCGTGGCACCTGTGGGACGAGCTCCTGGGCATCGGCACCGTGGTCGGCATCCTCGTGCTGATCGTGATCCGCCAGCTCAACCACCCGCGCGTCCCCGAACGCATCTCGCGGTTCTCCGGATCCCGCTTCGGCGCGGCCTACTTCGTCGAGGCCGTCGTCCTGCTCGAGGGTCTGGGCATGATCCTGGTGAAGGCGTCGAAGATCGCGACCTACGGTCACGCCAACGCCTACTCGGACTTCTTCACCATGAACGTGGCGAAGATCCTGCCCGCGTCGCCGACCCTGGTGTCGATCTTCGCGGTCATCAAGCTCATGAGCGGCATGGTGTGGCTGGCCGTCGTCGGCCTCAACACCGACTGGGGCGTTGCGTGGCACCGCTTCTCGGCGTTCTTCAACATCTACTTCAAGCGTGAGGCCGACGGCGGTGTCGCCCTCGGTGCGGCCAAGCCGATGATGAGCCAGGGCAAGGTCCTCGACATGGAGACCGCCGATCCGGACGTCGACGCGTTCGGTGCGGGCAAGATCGAGGACTTCTCCTGGAAGGGCTGGCTCGACTTCAGCACCTGTACCGAGTGTGGCCGCTGCCAGTCGCAGTGTCCGGCCTGGAACACCGGCAAGCCGCTGTCCCCGAAGCTGCTGATCATGTCGCTGCGCGACCACGGCAACGCCAAGGCCCCGTACCTGCTGGCCGGCGGCCGCAAGGACATGGGCGGCGACGAGGTCGGTCTGGTCGACGCCGAGGGCAACGTCCTCGAGGACAAGCTCAACGCGATCCCCGAGGCCGCACGCGCCGAGGCTTCCCGCAAGCTGGTCGGCGAGTCCAAGGGCAAGATCGGCGGCGGCGAGGGCATCGAGTCGGCCGAGGGTGAATTCGATCCCGAGGCGTTGGGTGCGGTCATCGACACCGAGACCCTGTGGAGCTGCACCACCTGTGGTGCCTGCGTCGAGCAGTGCCCGGTCGACATCGAGCACGTCGACCACATCCTCGACATGCGCCGCTACCAGGTCCTGATCGAGTCGGACTTCCCGACCGAACTGGCCGGCATGTTCAAGAACCTCGAGAACAAGGGCAACCCGTGGGGCCAGAACGCCTCCGCGCGTACCGCCTGGATCGACGAGATGGACATCGACATCCCGGTCTTCGGCAAGGACGTCGAGTCGTTCGAGGGCTTCGAGTACCTGTTCTGGGTCGGCTGCGCCGGCGCCTACGAAGACCGCGCGAAGAAGACCACCAAGGCCGTCGCCGAGCTCCTCGACATGGCCGCGGTCAACTTCATGGTCCTCGGCGAGGGCGAGACCTGTACCGGTGACTCCGCACGACGCGCCGGCAACGAGTTCCTCTTCCAGATGCTCGCGCAGCAGAACATCGAGATGCTGGGCGAGGTCTTCTCGACCGCACCCGAGCAGCGCAAGAAGGTCGTCGTCACCTGTGCGCACTGCTTCAACGCACTGGGCAACGAGTACCCGCAGCTGGGCGCCAAGTACGAGGTCGTCCACCACACGCAGCTACTCAACCGCCTGGTCCGCGAGAAGCGCCTCGTGCCGGTCGCCCCGCTCGGCGAGGGGGTCACCTACCACGACCCGTGTTACCTGGGCCGCCACAACAAGGTCTACGACGCCCCGCGTGAGCTGATGGGTGCGGCCGGATCGACTCTCACCGAGATGCCGCGCCACGGCGAACGGTCCATGTGCTGTGGTGCCGGCGGCGCCCGCATGTGGATGGAAGAGCAGATCGGCAAGCGCATCAACCTCGACCGGGTCGACGAGGCGCTCGACACCCTCGGCGACACCACCGGCGAGGTCAAGAAGGTGGCGACGGGCTGCCCGTTCTGCCGCGTGATGCTCACCGACGGTGTGACCGCCCGGACCAGTGGCACCGAGTCCGAGGGCAAGGTCGAGGTCGTCGACGTCGCACAGCTGCTCCTCGACTCGGTCAAGCGTGGCAAGACCGAGGTCAAGCTCGGCGGCCGTTACCTCGGCCCGCGCCCGAGCGCTCCCGAGCCGGAGGCCGAGCCCGAGCCCGAGAAGGTCCCGGCCGCAGCGGCCGCGACCGCGACCGCAACCACCGAGGCTGCTCCGAAGCCGAAGGTCGGCCTGGGCATGAAGGGCGGCAAGAAGCCCGGCGCCGCAGCCAAGACCGAGGCACCGGCGGAAGCACCTGCCGAGAAGAAGCCCGCGTCCAAGGGCTTCGGCATGAAGGGTGGCAAGAAGCCGGGTGCTGCGTCGGCAGCACCGGCCGCTGCGTCGGCACCCGCCGAGGCACCTGCTGAGGCACCGGCCGAGAAGAAGCCCGCCTCGAAGGGCTTCGGCATGAAGGGCGGCGCGAAGCGTCCGGGTGCGGCGAGCAAGCCTGCTGCTTCGGCAGCTCCTGCTCCCGCCGAGGCCGAGTCGTCGGAGGCCGTGAAGGCCGAGGCACCGGCAGCAGAGAAGACCGCGGAGGCGAAGCCGGCCAAGGCCAAGGGCTTCGGCATGGCCGCGGGCAAGCGTCCCGGCCAGAAGGCGTCCACCCCGAACGCGGCAGCAGCCGACGCCGGCGTGACCGCTCCCGCCGAGAACAAGGTCGACGAGGCCGAGTCGGCACCCGATGCCGCCCCGACCGTCGACACCGAATCGGCCACCGCCACCGCCACCGCGGCGACGGAAGAAGTGCCGGGCAAGGCCAAGGGCTTCGGCATGGCCGCGGGCAAGAAGCGTCCGGGCGGGATCGGCAAGGCCGCTCCCAAGCCGTCCGCGGCTGCGGACGCTCCGGTGGCGGCCCCCGCCGCTGAGGCCCCCGCGACCGAGGCACCGGCTGCCGAAGCCGAGCCGGCGGCGGAGTCACCCCAGGGTGGTTCGGCTGCGGCGCTGACCGAGGAGAAGCCGGCCAAGGCCAAGGGCTTCGGCATGGCTGCGGGCAAGAAGCGTCCCGGTGGGGCGAGCAAGGCCGCTCCGAAAGCGGCGGCACCGGCAGAGGCCGCTCCCGCTCCCGAGGCGGCTCCGGAACCCGAGGAGCCCGCCGAGGCACCCGAGGTCGAGGAGACCCCGGCAGCCGAGGCGCCGGCCGAGGCGAACGGGACCGAGGTCTCGGCCCCGTCGAGCAACGGCTCGGGCGACGCCCGGACCATTGCCGAGACCGGGGCGTCGAAGGCCAAGGGCTTCGGCGTCGCGGCCGGCAAGAAGCGGCCCGGCCACAAGTAGTCACAGCAGTACCGAAACGGGCTCCGACCACCACGGTCGGGGCCCGTTTTTCGTGCTCTGGACCACGGTCGGACAGCACTGGCGGAAACCCATTTGCATCCGGCTGCGACAATTGAACTCGTGAGTAGGCCCCATGTGTCGCATCTGAACCAGAACCTCAAGCCGCTCGAGCAGTCGCTCAAGCTGCAGAACGTGTGCTACGAGATCCGCGGACCCGTACACGCGCACGCGCAGCGGCTCGAGGCGGAGGGCCATCGCATCCTCAAGCTGAACATCGGCAACCCGGCCCTGTTCGGGTTCGAGGCGCCCGACGTGATCATGCGCGACATGATCCACGCACTCCCGTACTCGCAGGGATATTCCGAGTCCGCCGGTGTGCTGTCCGCCCGGCGTTCGGTGGTGACGCGGTACGAGCTGATCCCCGACTTCCCCTACTTCGACGTCGACGACGTCATCCTGGGCAACGGTGTCTCCGAGCTCATCACGATGACGATGCAGGCGCTGCTGAACGACGGCGACGAGGTCCTGATCCCGGCACCGGACTATCCGCTCTGGACGGCGATGACGTCGCTTTCCGGGGGCACCCCCGTCCACTATCGCTGCGACGAGGCGAACGGCTGGAACCCCGACATCGCCGACATCGCGTCGAAGATCACCGACCGCACCAAGGCGATCGTCATCATCAACCCCAACAACCCGACGGGTGCGGTCTACTCACGCGAAGTCCTGCAGCAGCTCGTCGAACTGGCCCGTCAGCACTCGCTGCTGATCCTGGCCGACGAGATCTACGACAAGATCATCTACGACGACGCCGAGCACGTGAACGTCGCGTCGTTGGCTCCCGATCTGCTGTGCCTGACCTTCAACGGCCTGTCGAAGGCGTACCGGGTGTGCGGGTACCGCGCCGGCTGGGTCGTGATGACCGGCCCGAAGGAACACGCCAAGGGATTCATCGAGGGCATGGGCATCCTCGCCTCCACTCGACTGTGCGCGAATGTGCCTGGGCAGCACGCCATTCAGGTGGCGCTCGGCGGCTATCAGTCCATCGATGCGCTCGTCTCCCCCGGCGGCCGGCTCTACGAGCAGCGCAACGTCACCTGGGAGAAGCTCAACGAGATCCCCGGCGTCAGCTGCGTGAAGCCCAAGGGCGCCCTGTACGCCTTCCCGCGCCTCGATCCCGAGGTGCACGAGATCCACGACGACGAGCTGTTCGTCCAGGACCTGCTGCTGCAGGAGAAGATCCTCGTCGTGCAGGGCAGCGGGTTCAACCTCGATGACACGAACCACTTCCGCATCGTCACGCTGCCGTGGTCACGCGACCTCAAAGAGGCCGTCGAGCGGATCGGCAACTTCTTGTCCTCGTACCGCCAGTAGGCGGCAGCTCCCACGCGGAGGCAGGCCCGGGTCTCAGTGGACCCGGGCCTTTTCGCGTCCCGGTCTGGTTTCGGTCCGCGTAACCGGGGAATCCGCACTGAGACGGGTTCGCGCAAGGGTCTAGACATTTATGTAACCGTTGGTAACGTGTAACTCCAATCGGGGTCTACAGCGAGGTGACACGGATGTCCGAACAGGCAGTGCAGGTGCGGCCCGACTGGCGGCGGGGGACGGTGTCCGGCGACGTCACGCTGGCGACCTTCGAGCTCGGCGACCCGGGGAATCCGACGGTCCTGCTGGTTCACGGCTGGCCCGACACTCACCACCTCTGGACGCACATCGCGCCCCGGCTCGCCGAGAAGTACCACGTGGTGGCCTACGACTGCCGCGGCTTCGGCGAGAGCGATCGCCCGCGCAAGGTCGGGGCGTACCGGCTGGCCGAGCTCGCCGACGACCTCTTCGCCGTCGCCGAAGCCGTCAGCCCCGACGCTCCCGTCCACGTCGTCGGTCACGACTGGGGTTCGGTCCAGGCGTGGGAGGCCGTGAGCCGGCCGCGGGCGCACACCCGCATCGCATCCTTCGTCTCGGTCTCCGGGCCGAATCTCGATCACCTCGGCCACTTCCTCCGCAACGGGCTGACCCGTCCGACGCCCCACCGCGTGCGAACCATTGCGACGCAATCGCTCTCGTCGGCCTACACGGGGTTGTTCCAGCTTCCCGTACTCCCGAACGCGCTGCTGACCGCGCTTGGGAATCCGCGGGCGTGGAAGCGTTTCCTGCACACCGTCGAGGGCACGCCACCGGAGAACGTCGTCGTCGCCGGAACCCTACGCCGCGACATGATCACCGGGCTCGCGTTGTACCGAGCCAACATCCGCCAGAAGCTCCTCCGTCCGGAGCCGCGCCCGACAACGGTGCCCGTCCTGCAGGTGGTCAACGAACGCGACATCGCCCTGCGCCCGGCCATCTACGAGAACACCCCGACCTTTGCGGCGAAGCTGTGGCGACGCGACACCCCCACCGGCCACTGGTTGCCGTACACCAACCCGGATTATCTGACCGAGACGGTCCTGGACTTTCTGGCCGCCCAGACCGGCGGCGACTCCCCGCCGACCGTCGAACGGTCGAGGGTGTTCGGCGAACCGAAACCCCTTGCCGGCAAGCTTGTCGTGATCACCGGTGCGGGTAGCGGTATCGGGCGGGAGACCGCACTTCTTCTCGCCGAGCGCGGCTGCGAACTCGTGCTCGCCGATCGGAATCTGGACACCGCGGCCGAAACCGAGCAGGCCTGCAAGGTCGCCGGGGCGGTGGCTCACGCCTACCTGCTCGACGTCTCCGACACCGACGCGTTCGTGTCCTTCGCCGCGGCGGTCCGCGAGCAGCACGGCGTCCCCGACGTCGTGCTCAACAACGCCGGAATCGGTTTGGCCGGTGGAGCTCTCGCCGCTACCGACGAGCAGGTCGACCGACTCCTCGACGTCAACCTGCGCGGCGTCATCACCGGGAGCCGCGAGTTCGGCCGGCAGATGGTGGAACGCGGGGTCGGCGGACACATCGTCAACGTCTCGTCGGCCGCGGCGTTCACGCCTTCGCGCAGCCTCGGGTTGTACTCGGCGTCGAAGGCCGGTGTCCTGCTGTTCTCCGAGTCGCTGCGGGCCGAGCTCGCCGAGCACCGCATCGGCGTGAGCGCCATCTGCCCGGGCATCGTCGACACCAACATCGTGGCGTCGACGCCGATCGCCGGTCTCGACTCCGCTTCCGAACAGTCACAACGGGATCGCCTGGACCGCTTCTATCAGCGTCGTGGCTTCACCCCGGATCGGGTGGCCACCGAGATCGTCTCGGCCATCGAGCACAACAAGGCCGTCGTCCCGGTGACGCCCGAGGCGAAGGTCGGCTATCGCATCTACCGTTTCGCGCCGTGGTTGTCGCGCATCGGCGCCCGACAGAAGGTCACCGGATGAGCACCGTCGAACGCCCGCGTCCCGATCTGTCCCCGACCGATCAGGCCGATCCCGGACCCGTCGAACTACACGCCCGCAATGTGGCCTTCGACTGGGACGACGTCCCCCTGCACTGGATTCCCGGTCACCCCGTCGCTTCGAACTTCATCAGCGTGCTGAATCTCCTTCTACCGGAGGGTGAGCGCTGGTTCGTGCAGACCTACAACGAGGCGCTGCCGCTGGTCGCCGACGAGGAACTCGCCTCCCGGATGCGAGGTTTCATCGGCCAGGAGGCCATGCACGCCGAGGCCCACGACCACGTGCTGTGGGAGTTCCTCGATCACCACGGCATCGATCCCCGCCCCTACCAGCTGCAGATGGAGTGGATCTTCCGTCGGGTTCTCGGTCCGGCGACGAGCGGCTCCACCGAGGCCCGCCACAAGCACCTCGTCGAGCGCCTGTGGCTGATCGCGGCGCTCGAGCACTACACCGCAGTGCTCGGCGATTTCGCGTTGAACAACAACTGGATCGAGGCAGGCGCGCATCCAACGATGGCCGACCTGTTCATGTGGCACGGCGCCGAGGAAGTCGAACACCGCGCCGTCGCGCACGACGTCGCCGCGTACTTCGGGGACAGCTACCTGCGCCGCGGGCGCGCGATGCTCGCCGTCCTCCCGATACTGCTGTTCCTGGTGCAGCGCGGATACCGCTTCATCATGAAGCAGGACACGTCGGTGTCCTTCAACTACATCCAGAAGAAGTGGCAGTTCCACCGCGGCGTACGCGCCGACGTGCTCCCGCCGCTGCGGAGCATCGTCTTCTCCACGTTCAGTTACTTCCGTCCCGGGTTCCGCCCGGAGCAGATCGGCAGCACCGCCCAGGCCGTCGCCTACCTCGCTTCGTCGCCGGCCGCGCGCAACGCCGCGTGAGGGACTCCGATGAATCAACGCGCACATCCACATTCGACGAGCCTGACCCAACCGCCCCCACATCTCTACGGGCGGTGGCGCCGTGATCCGATCCTCACGGTCGGCACCGCGTTCATGCGGGCCTGGTGGCCTGCGTGGCGCCCGCTGTCCCCGTTGAGGCCGGCACCGGTCAACCCTGGGATCACTCGGGTGCGCATCGTGAATCGCGAAGTCGTCGCATATGACGAGAACGTGATCGCGCTGACGCTGGCCGCCGCCGATGGGGGCGTGTTGCCGTCCTGGCACGCCGGCGCCCACATCGACGCGCTGCTGCCATCCGGGCGGATGCGAGAATATTCGCTGTGCGGCGACACCGCCGATCGCGAGCACTACCGCATCGCGGTGCGTCGCATCCCCGACGGCGGCGGGGGTTCGATCGAGGTCCATGACGCCCTGGAGGTCGGGGATGTGGTGTCGATCAAGGGTCCGCGCAACGCTTTTCCGCTGGCGGTTCCCGGCCACGGCTCCCCCGCACGTCGGATTCGCTTCATCGCCGCCGGGATCGGCATCACGCCGATCCTGCCGATGCTCGCGGTGGCCGAGCGCTTCGGGCTGGACTGGTCGATGATCTACACCGGGCGCTCCGCGGACTCGATCCCCTTCCTCGACGAGGTCGCGAAGTTCGGCGACCGCATCACCATCCGGACCGACGATCAGCACGGACTCCCGACCATGTCGGAGCTGGTCGGCCCGGTCCCCGATTCCGACGCCGATCTCGCCGTGTACTGCTGCGGGCCGGTGCCGATGCTGGAGAGCCTCCGCCGCCATCTGGCCGACCGCGCCGACATCGAACTGCACTACGAGCGCTTCAGTCCGCCTCCGGTGGAGAACGGCTCACCGTTCACGGTGACGCTGGCGTCCACGGGTGCACAGATCCCGGTGGCCGCCGACGAGTCGGCGCTCGCGGCGATCCGGCGGGTGATGCCGTCGGTGCCGTACTCGTGTCAGCAAGGCTTCTGCGGCACATGCAAGGTCAGGACGTTGTCCGGCGACATCGATCACCGCGACAACATCCTGACCGAGCCCGAACGCGAGGCCGGGACGATGCTGACCTGCGTGTCACGCAGTGCCGGCGGGAACCTCACGCTCGATCTGTGAGACATCCCCCCGCGCACGCGCAACCCCTGTTCCCTGAGGAGCTTGCGGAGGATGCGTCTCGAAGGGCACGTGACGCCCGGCAACCGTGCCGCGTAGCAGGAACACCGCTGCCACACCGGCTGCCGCGGTGATGGCCACCGCCGCCCACACCGCGTTGTGCAGGCCGTCCATGAAGACCTCCTGGACCGCGGCGCGGACCGTGTCGCTCATGGCGGCGGGCACCCGGCCGGCGACCTCGACCCCGGCCATCACCGACTGTTCCGCGGTGGCGACCACCTCGCGCGGTAACCCACTGCCCGACAGCCGATCCCCGATGCCGGCGACATAGGCCGAGGTCAGGATCGAGCCGAGTACCGCGACGCCGAGCGTGCCGCCGATCTCGCGGGTGGTGTCGTTGACCGCACTGCCCGCACCAGCCTGTTCCGGACGCAGCGCATCCATGATGAGCTGCGTGCACGGACCCGAGATGAACGCCAGGCCGGCGGCCATCAGCAACATCGCCCAGACGATGAGCTCCCAGTATCCCGATGTCCGCGAGGACAACTCGACGAGCGCGAACCCACCGGACATCAGGAAGGCACCCGTCACCGCGACGTAGCGCGCCCCGAACCGGTGTGAGAGAGCCATCGCCACCGGCGACAGCACCGCCATCACGATGGCGAACGGCAGGGTTCGCACACCGGCGGCGAGTGGGCCGTAACCCTTGACCGCCTGGAAGAACTGGGTGATCAGGAAGATGAACCCGAAGAGCGCGAAGAACGCCACGCTGATCATCCCGGCCGCGGTGGCGAAGTGCCGGTTGGCAAACAGCCGCACGTCGAGGATGGGATGGGCGATACGCAGTTGGGTCACGACGAACACGGCCAGAATCGCAAGAGCAGCGACGATTCCGAGGACCGTGCGGGTCTCACCCCAACCGACGTGCGGCGCTTCGATCAGGGTGTACGTGAGCAACCCCAGACCGGCGACCGAGAGACTCACTCCGACAGCGTCGAATCGGGGCACCGCCAGTGGCCGGGTACCGGGCACGACCGCGAGGATCACGGCGAGCGCGGCCAGCCCGAACGGGACGTTGACCCAGAACACCGAGGTCCACGAGAAGTGCTCGAGCAACCAGCCACCCGTCACGGGACCGATGGCGACGGCGATACCCGAGACGGCCGCCCAGATGCCGACGGCCATCGCCCGCTCCTTGGCGTCGGCGAAGATCGTCGTGATGATCGCCAGCGTCGCTGGGAACACCAGTGCCGCAAAGAGTCCGAGGCCGCCGCGGGAAGCGATGAGCTGTCCGAGGCTCTGCGACGACGCAGCGAGGACCGACACCGCCATGAAGCCGATGACACCGGTGAGGAGCATCCGCCGGTGACCGAACCGGTCGCCCAGATAGCCGCCGGTCAGGAGGAGGCCGGCGAAGACGAGCGTGTACGCGTCGACGATCCATTGCAGGCCGGAGATCCCGGCGTCGAGGTCGCGGGCCAGCGTCGGCAGGGCGACGTTGACGATCGTGTTGTCGATCATGACCAGCAGTTCGGCAAAGCTGAGGGCGCCGAGCGCCCACCAGCGTGAGCCCATACGTCCAGTACGCATCGGCATTCTCCTGTTCCGTGAGCGAGAGTTCAGATATGGAACGCCGTACCACTGTTGTAGAACACCGTTCTATACAAGAAGAACACCGTGCTAGTAGCTTGTCAATATGTCTCCCGCGAAGCCGCGCACGCGAACCTCAGCCGCCGAAGTCCGGTCATCCCTCATCCGTGCCGGCCGCACGATCCTCGAGCGCGACGGCGAGGCGGGACTGACCGTGCGAGCGGCGGCGGCCGAGGCGAAGGTCGCGCCGATGGGCGTCTACAACCACTTCGACGGCCGCGACGGGCTGCTGGATGCGCTGGTCACCGACGGTTACGCCGAGCTGGGTCGTGCGGTGGCCGCGTCGGACGACGATCCGTCCACGCGCCTGCGGAGCTCGGGGCGCGGTTACCGTCGCTTTGCCACGTCGAGTCCCGTGGTCTACGGACTGATGTTCTCCGCCCGGTGCACACCGGACCTCGAGGTCGCGGCTCATGCGTTCGAGGTGCTGGTCGACGTCATCCGCTACGGCCAGGTCGCGGGCGTGGTCGCGACGGGCGACCCGACGACGCTCGCGATGCAGACCTGGTCGGCGGTGCACGGGGCGGTGAGTCTGGAACTCATGGGTGCGCTGCCGCCGAACGTCGATGCCGACACGAACTACGAGAACGTACTCGACTTCATCGCGCGGGGTCTGCGGGCACAGCCTGCCGAGTGAACCCCTGCCCGATCACGGCAGGACGATCGGCGGCAGTCCGGGGATCGGATTCGGGATCGTCACACCACGCTGCGGTCGCGGTGCGCGGGAGCGGGGTCGAGGTGCAGGTGCCGGCTCGTTCGTCGCCACGGGCGGTGGCGGTGGCGTGTAGCGCTGAGCCGGTTGACGTGCCTCCGCGAAGATGGCCGGATCGGCGTACTCCTGGGTGGTCGGCGCCGTCGTGGTCGGCGTGGTAGGACCGGCGACCGGCGCCGGGGAGGAACCGTTGCTGCCGCCCGCGGCCAGCGCGACCGCCACCCCGATGATGGCGAGCGCGCACACCAGTGCCACTCCTGCCAACACCCGCTTCGCCGGGACCTCACGCCGAGGACGAACCGGCGCCGGACCTGGCTGATTGACCAATGAATGTGGTTCCGGTACAGGGACGTTCACATGCGGCGGCATGTCAGGGGTCGGGCCCGCACCGGGATGGCCGGCATCGGGCCGCGGCGTCCGGAAGCTGCCCTCGGGGGAGACCGGCGTGTGGTGTTGAACCGGCACGGATTCCGGAACCGGCGGGGGTCCGGAATGTGCCGTCAGGGCACCGAAAGCCGTTGCGGGAGCAAGGTCCACCGGGTGCGCAACAGGCGCCTGGAACATCTGCTCGGCACCTATGACCGGGAAATCACCTGAGCGACCGGGGCTTCCGGCCGGCGAATCGAACGGCAGCGCGAGTTTGCCGGTCGGGGCGTCGTCAGGCCCGACGGACCCGGACACCTTCGGAGCGGTCGGCGCGGTCACCTCGTCGGCAGCACGCTCGGGCGCCACGTCGACGAGGTCCTCTGGCGCAGAGTCGACGACGTCCTCGACCTCGGCCTCGCTGTCGTCACGGTCGGCCTCGCTGTCGTCACGGTCGGACTCGCGACCGTCCGACGTCTCGGCCGCCTCCGCCTGCATGGACGCCGGTGTCTCGTCTCGGTCGTCCACGGGTTCCGGCTCGGCCGGGTCTGAGCTGTCGGTCGCGTCGGCGACCTCTGCGGAGTCAGCGCTGTTGCTGTCGGCCGCGGGCTCCTCGACGGTCGTGGGCGGGCTGTCGGTACCGGTCGCGTCACTCTCGGCGGTCACTGTTGGCTCGGGCTCGTCTTGGGGTACCTCGGGCTTGTCTTGGCGTACCTCGGGCTTTTCTTGGGGTACACCGAGCGGCCCGGCTGGTACTGCGTCGGTCAACGGACCGGGAGCGGCGTCGACGATCGGTACCGGTACGGCTTTCGCGATCCCGTCGCGGAGACCCGGCCACACGCCCAGGCCGTCGGCGATGACGACTGCATGGGCCTGCGCGCCGGCCACCGCCGCACGAGCCAACTCTTCACCGCGTGCGATGAGCGCACCACCGGCCTCCTCGACATCTCGCCGCGCAATCCGGAACAACCGAATATGGCGGCGTCCCATCAAAAAAGTGCCATCGGAATCCTGCAGTCGTTCACGTCCGCGCGAGATGAGCTCGAAGAGTTCGTCCTGCCACTCGGGCGAGGTCGGGGATTCGACCCGTCCGATCCGGGTCAGGTGGTCGGCGATGGCACGGTCGAGCGCTCCGAGCGACAGCGCGGCGTCGGCGTACGTGTCGGCGACCGTGCCGCGGGATGTGTCGAAACGTCCGACCGACACGCATCCGTTCCCGTCGAGCCCCAGGAGAACCACTTGAGGATCGTCGTCCAGACCGCGCGAACGGAGTTTGGACCGCACGTCGTCGAGCACTGTGGGGTTCACCGGGATCTCTGCTGCCGCAGAGGCCGGCCCCACAGCCGAATCGAACACTGTGTCGGTCATCTGATTAATTCCTGCACTTGTGTGCACCTCGCCCAGCACGCCCCCACGGCGAGAAGGTCCCCCCCTGATCAATCGCGGGGTTCAACCTAACACGTCTACGCGGGGAATCGCTTTCGACGGCAACCCGTTCACCTGCGTGAACGAAGTAGTTGTCTCAGTTTTTCGCGCGGGCACGGGCCCGCCGAGCGCGCGGTAGTCCCACCCCGCCGACCGCCAGGCCTGAGAGTCCAGGCAGCGCCTCGCGTCGACGATGCGCTTGTGCCGCACCACCGGTGCGAGCTCGTCCGGGGACATGTGCACGAACTCCGCCCATTCGGTTGCGACGACGACGACATCCGCTCGATCGCAGGCCGCGCGCGCCGAGCTCGCATAGCTCAGCATCGGTAGCACCCGACGCGAATTGTCCATGGCCTGAGGGTCGAACACGGTGACCGATGCACCGTCGAGTGCGAGACGGCCCGCGACGGCGAGTGCGGGAGAGTCCCGGACGTCGTCGCTCTCCGGCTTGAATGCGGTTCCGAGGACGGCGACGTTGCGACCCAGCACCTCTCCCCCGAGCGCTTCGGCGACCAGTTCCGCGGCGGCACCGCGTCGTCGCATGTTGATGGCGTCGACCTCGCGCAGAAACCCGACCGCGCGAGGTGCGCCCATCTCGTCGGCACGGGCGGTCAGCGCCCGGATGTCCTTGGGCAGGCAGCCGCCGCCGAATCCCAGTCCCGCGTTCAGGAATCGCCGTCCGATCCGGGCGTCGTGGCCCATCGCGTCAGCGAGTGTGCCGACGTCGGCGCCGGCGATCTCACACAGTTCACTCATCGCGTTGATGAACGAGATCTTCGTCGCGAGAAAGGCGTTCGCGGACACCTTGACCAGTTCAGCGGTGGCCCAATCGGTCTCGATGAACGGGATACCGGTTTCGAGCACTTCGCGATAGATGTCCCGGATGACCTCGCCGGCCAGGGATTCCACTTGCGGGACCCGCGGGTCGTCGACGAGCCGTCCGACGCCGACGACCATCCGGTCGGGCGCGAGGGTGTCCTCGACGGCGAAGCCTTCGCGCAGGAACTCCGGACTCCACGACAACTCGACGTCGGCTCCGGGGGCCGAGAGGTGCGAGATGCGGTGCGAGAGTTCCTCGCACGTGCCGACGGGGACGGTGGACTTGCCGATCAGAACGTGGGTGCCCCGCAGCGTGGGCACGAGCGCATCGACGGCCGCGTGGACGTGGGACAGGTCGGCGCGGTGTCCTCGCACCTCCTGCGGGGTGCCGACGCCGATGAAGTGGACCGAGGCGTGGTCGGCGGCGACCGAATGGTCGGTGGTGAAGCGCAGTCGCCCGGCGTCGAGGTTGCGGCGAAGGATGTCGGAGAGCCCGGGTTCGAAGAACGGGACGTCGCCGGCCTGCAGGCGTTCGACCTTCTGCGGGTCGATGTCGATACCGACGACGTCGTGGCCGAGTTCGGCCATGCAGGCCGCGTGCGTCGCGCCGAGGTACCCGCAACCGATCACCGTGAGCTTCATGGTCGCAACGATTACCCAGGCAGGTGTGCCGCCAACCAACCGTCGCGTTGCGTGTGGTGATCGGGTGGGTGAACTGTCAGTCGTTCTTGATGAAGTTCAGGTACGCCTTGGACGGGGTGGGGCCGCGTTGTCCCTGGTACTTCGAGCCGACCTTCTCGCTGCCGTAGGGGTGCTCGGCCGGGCTGCTGAGGCGGATGAGGCACAGCTGGCCGATCTTCATGCCTGGCCACAGTGTGATCGGCAGGTTGGCCACGTTGGAGAGTTCCAGGGTGATGTGGCCGGAGAAGCCGGGGTCGATGAAGCCGGCGGTCGAGTGGGTCAGGAGGCCGAGGCGACCCAGCGACGACTTTCCTTCGAGGCGTCCGGCGAGGTCGTCGGGCAGGCTGCACACCTCGAGGGTGGAGCCCAGCACGAACTCACCCGGGTGCAGCACAAAAGGCTCACCCTCTGTCGGTTCGACGAGGGTGGTGAGTTCGTCTTGGCGTTGGGCCGGGTCGATGTGGGTGTACCGGGTGTTGTTGAACACGCGGAACAGACTGTCGAGCCGGACGTCGACGCTTGAGGGCTGGACGAGCGCAGGATCGAATGGATCGATGGCGAGGCGCCCGTCAGCGATCTCGGAGCGGATGTCGCGGTCGGAGAGCAGCACGTGTCGAGGTTATCGAATGGTCACGGTGGATCTGCGGCGGTGTCCGACGGCCCGGAAGATTCGCCTCCCCGGTGGCCGCCCGACCGGCGTCGTCGGGCGTCGGCGCGCATGCGGTTGAGGACCTCGTCGGTGCGGTTGGCGTGATTGACCCTCGGGGTCTGATCCGGGTGCGACATCGGGGGGTGCCAGACGACGCGGCCTGCGTCGACCCCAGCGGTGGCGATCGTGGTGGCCCACTGGTCGTCGCCGGGGCCGACCGCACGGTTGTGCGGGCCGCATGCGGTGGTCATGTTGTCGATGTCGGTGGGGCCGTCGTCGGCCGTCCATTCGGCCACGTGGTGGAGTTCGGAGTCGAAGGACGACCGCGTGCAGCGTGGGCACGTGCAGCCACCATCGCGGCCCACCGCGGCGATCCGCTGGGCCCGGGATGCCAGGCGCTTGGCTCGTCCGAGGTAGAGGACCTCGCTGGTGTGGTCGCGGAACACCTCGAGGTACTGCTGCGACTCGGCGGCGAGTTCGACGGCGTCCTTGATCGGAAGCAGGGTGCCCGTTGCGGTGCGCGCGGGAGCCCCGGCACGCTCGCGGAGCGCCGATTCGGTGATCGTGACGATGACGTGTGGCGGCAGTCCATGATGAGAACCGCCGAGCGCACCTCCGTCGAGGACGCAGCGCAGCAGCGCACTGAACGCATCGTGGTTGCGCTTCGCGGCCGACCGGTCGTCGCGTTCGACCGCGGCCGCGAGGGCATCGGGATCAGCACTGCCGGGGTCTCCGACGGGTGACTCCGGGTCGTCGGGGTTGTTCATACCCGGCGCTGCCCACACCGCCAGCACGACGTCGAGCATCGCGCGGGTCTTGGGATCGAGGGTGGCCGTCAGCTTGGACATCAGCTGCGCGTCCTGCGGACCGAGGCGCATGCCGCGCATGCGGGCGCGATCGCGATCGTCGGTGAGGCTCCCATCGGGGTCGAGGTGCGCGAGGATGCGTGCGCCGAGTTGGCGCAGCGACGACGGATCGTAGTCGCGCGCGTAATGCGCAAGCGTCGCCTCGGCGGCTTCACGGTCGGCCGGGTCGGCGGCAGCCGGGACCTTTTTCATCACCTCGACGATCACGTCGACGTTCCTCCCGGAGATCCCGCCTTCGGCAACGCCTTTGGCGGTCTCCGGGAATCGCGACTCGAGCACCTCGCCCTGCATGTCGGGGAACTTCCCGATTGCCCACACGCGGTTCAGTAGCCGATTGGCTTCTCCGCTGCGGTTGAGCACGCTGGAGACGAAGTTGGTGACGGTCTGGCTGCCGGCTTTCCGATATGCGGAGCGTTCGTCGATGTCGATGATGTGGGCGGCGAACGACGTGAGCATGCGACGCTCGGCGCGTTCGTGCTCGATCGCGACCTTGAGCAGGTCGGTGTCGGAACAGTCCGTGGACGCAGTCTCGCTGATCTCGTCCAGCAGTGCGTGCAGACGCTCGTACTGGTCGAGAAGAAGTGGTTGTGATGCAGATGGCTCGCAGAAAGCCATGATTTAACCCCCGTCATCATGGCTTTACTCGAAACTATGTTCGAGTGTACGTGCATCTGCGCAGGTACGCAACCCGGTTCTGGAAGAAGTTTCGCGCCGCTCGCGAAGACCCCGACCGCGGTTTGCTAGGCTTTCGGTCGCGAGCCCAGCGCTCGCGCGCCGATGTAGTTCAATGGCAGAACATCAGCTTCCCAAGCTGAATACGCGGGTTCGATTCCCGTCATCGGCTCCGCAGGTCAAACGACATTTTTACCTCGGCCAGCATCTCTGGGACTTGCGTTGCAACCTTGTTGCGACACTCGGCCTCCGTGAATAGATCGACCCCGGCCAGCGTTGCCGCGCGGCATCCCGGGTCTCGACTCACTCGAGGCACTTCGCATGAATCGTGAAACTCACGCTACCGCCGCCACCGTCATCAGCCACGTATGTCGCGCCTACCCCGACCTCTGCCGCACCAACGCCGAACAGGCAGACGGTTACATGGCCGCAGCCGAACACATCGCGGACGTGCTCGACACAATCCGCACCGACGATCCCGGCACTGACCGCACCTACATTCGGGCATCCCTCACCGCTCGCGTGAACGAACTGACCGCACGGGACCGGCCCGTCTTCGCCCAGATCGGCGCCACGCTCGCGTATCAGCGTGCCCTCTCCCTGCCGACACTCGACCAGCCCCGTTGGTGTAGTGCCGTTCGACCCGGCTCCGGGGCGCTGGTCGCTATTCGCAGAGTCCGACTAAACCGACCTGTTGGCAGTAGCTGAGTCGTCGCCTGCCACGACGCCACCACTCGAAACGTCGCGAATCGAGAGTCGGTGCCACATGGTTACCGCCTCTCCTCCGGGACAGGTGGCGATCGGTCGTGACCGGACGCGATAGGGGCATGGTTCGTGGGTCGATTCGCCAGGATGGGGTCAACGACACCGGCACCCGTAGGGTTCCGATTCCGCGCCCAGCCGTTGGATGTGGTCCAGAATGGCGTCGTGGGAATACTCAAACGACTTTTCCAGGCCAATCCGCCGAGCAAGCAAAGCTCACAGAAGAACCCACCTCCAGCAATCAAGAAACCCACCCGCAGGCCAAGCCAATCGGCACCGCAGAAGAAACGACGCGCCAAGCCGGTTGATGTTCCAGGTACACGCGACCGCGCAGTCGCTGGCACCGACCACTTCCAGGCGACCGTCGACGCGCTGCCGCTTGGCAAGCTCAAAGTCTCGCTTCGCATGAAACCGAACAAAGACAACCCCCACGCCGTAGCGGCCTTCGTCGGAGCCAAGCAGGTCGGATGGCTCTCGACGGCCTGGGAAGCGTCCGATCCTCACGTGCGGTGGATGAAGAGGCTAGAAGAGGCTGGGATTCGACCGCGTTTCGAAGGCCAATGCAAACTCACAGAGGTCACGAAGGCGCGAAGTATCGTTTTTAATATGCCCGAGGACCGCGAGCTGTCCGCTATAGCCGACGGGGTCATTGCACGTACGTAGGCACGCCCGGCACCAACCGAAGTCAGCACCGGGCGCAACCCGATCAGACGCCCGCAGCCTTGGCCAGCTCCACCGAGACCACGCCACCAGGACGCAGCACCGACACACCGGCCCACAACTCCGAACGGATACGCAGCACGTTCGACGCGAAATCCTGGTCGATCGTGCCCCACTTCACGCGGACACCCTCAGCGCCCCGATCGACCCGGACCGCCAACGCATCGAGCAGGACACCCGCACCCGCATCGAGAGCGGTCGAGACGACGAACGAGACACCGTGCAGGCGCTGCTGCTCACGATCTACTGCGGTGTGGCCCATTCGAGGCTGTCCCCGTTTCGCTGAAGTGCGATCGCCTCGGCGTCGAGCGGGTGCAGCACGAAGACGGCCGGAACGTACCCGGCCGATTCGAGCTTGGTGATCGCCTTCCGAGCGGTCGCGATCGGATCGGTGTCGAACGCCTGCACCTGAACACCCTCAGCGCTGAGGACGCCAGTCATGTTGTCAGCTTCTGCCCTGTGTTGAACTCCACGTACTCGCAGGTATCGCCGAAACACGGCGCCAGGAACGCATTCAGCCGGGCCGCGAGCATCGACAGGATCGGCCCCAACGTGTCGCCGTACAACATGCGCCGGAACTCCCGCACCTTCGAGTAGTTCGCGTTGTTGAGGACACCGATCATCGTCGGATTCACCTGGTAGACAGCCGCAACCGTCGTCAGCGCCAGCTTGGTGCCCTCCACGTAGTCTTCGTCCTTCGCCGAGAACCCGACACGCTTCAGCTCCATGCCGTCTTCGAGCAGTGGCACGCCGCCAACCTTCTTCCATCGCCCGCATGGGCGGTCTGCCAAGTACGCTGGAACCGCGCTCGGCCCTCATTGCCCGACTCCGGCGCACCCGTCGGCCGCGTCAGATACGTGCCCACACGGCCACCATTGCGCCACAACTGATCCCGAAACGTCTGAGCATGAATCTGCTCCGCAAGGATCGTTTTCAGCGCATGAACCGACGACGACCCGACACGCGGACTGATCGGATTCCAACCGTGGAAGTCGATCACCTGGTCGGCCGGAACCTTCACACGCCGCCCCGACCCGTCAGCATCGACTACGTAGCCGCCGATCTGAAACACATTCGACCCGTATGTGTCCACGATCCAGCCTTCGACGATCGGCCACAGAGCACCCGGTAGGCCGTCCTCATCCACGCCGACCCACACCAGCGCCCGGGCATGCAACGCCAACGACGCCAACGATCGCGTACACCAGCTCATTGATCGTCATCGACGGATTAGGTTGCGCCAACAGCTCCGCCAGCTTCGAGCCCCGGACCCGCTCACGCCCGCCGTCGCCGTCCCGCCTGAACACGTGCAGCCCGAGCTGCGCCACATTCCGCACCAGGAAGTCGACCACCGTCCGCAGGTGCGGCTCCGCGAACAGCTCACCGGCCGACTTGTCGAGCACCGTTGCCGTGTCATGCGTCAGCGTTTCATCCAGCGGCACAATCCGCCGCGAATCCGTCGTCGGCTGCCACGGCCACCTCATCGCAACGCCTCGGCCGCCAAATGGACCGCTTGCCGAATCACCTCCAACCGTTGCAGCAATGTATACAACCAGCTACGGTCAATCCGTGAGAGTGTTGCGCATCACATGACCGTTACATAAGCTAACTATGCTCACACCTCGTGAAACCGGGCTTCCCCGTACGGCTTAGCGTTCAATTGCGAAGTCGCCGGCTGGGAATCCTTCCTTGCACAAATCTGCACATGTACACAATCATCCCAACATCTAGGAAGAAGGCCTCCGGATGGATTCAGTATCCGTTCCCGCAGTCGCCGCTTCGATCGCCGTGATGGTGCTCGGCGGCGGTGCGCCGCTGGCGGCAGCGCTCATCCTCAACTGGCGCGACCGGGTCAAGGCGAAGGGTGTCGACCAGTGAATCTGCAGACAGCCTTCACCATTCTGGTCGCGATCTACTTCGTTCTGATCCTCATCGTGGGGCTCCGCAGCAACAAGAAGATCACCACGTCGTCGGATTACAGTGTCGCCGGACGCAACATGGGTCCGGTACTGGGCACGATGACCTTCACCGCCACATACGTTTCGGCCCTGACGGTGATCGGTCTGGTCGGCTCCGCGAACGGCATGGGCCTCGCCCTCGTCCCGTACACATTCCTCGGCCTCGGCTGCGGACTGTTGTTCCTCGTCCTCATGTCCAGTCGCGTTCACCGGGCCGGCCGCACCTCGGAGAGCGTTCCCGAACTCCTCGGAAAACGCTACGGCGACAGCTCAGTTCGCGTCACTTCCGCAGGCACCATCGTGATCGCCTACTTCGTCTACCTCATCGCTCAGCTCTTCGCGGTCGGCATCCTGCTCTCCACCACGATCGGCTTCGAGGTGTGGGCGGTGATCCTGGTGGTCGGCACCATCTTCGTGCTGTACACCCTCACCGGTGGTATGCAAGCAGTCGCCCGCACCGACGCCTACCAACTCGTGGTACTCGTGGCGGCGGTTCTGATCACGCTCGTCCTGGTCATCACCAAAGTCTGAAGCGACGGCCTGAGTTGGAGCGATGGCCCCGGGTTGTCGCAGTTCCTCGGCGGCCCGGTGCCGACCTGGATGCTCGCCTTCGGTTGGGGCCTCTCGTGGGGACTCGGCGTCGCGTGCATGCCGAACTATCTGCAGCGCATCCTGTCCTGCCCGGATGTCCGGACCACCCGACTCGTGCTCGGCTGGGGATCGGCGATCTCGTTCTGGCTCGTGAACGCACCCATCCTCGTCATCGGTATCGGCATCGCGATCATCGACCCGTCCATGACGGGCGACTCGGCACTGCCGTCATTCCTGCTCACCCACGGCGGCACCATCATCGCGGCTATTGCGCTGACAGGTCTGATCTCCGCGGTGATGTCGACGACCGACTCACTTCTCCACGTGATGGGTGTGTACTTCGGTCGCGACATCGTGTGCACGCTGCGCAAGACCGCGGACGACGCGACAGCGTTGAAGCTCTCGCGAATCTCGACCGGCGTCATCGGTGCACTGGCGGTGGCCACCGCCACGTTCATGTCGTTCAGCCCGCTACCGCTGATCCTCACGTTCGCCTCGTACGCGGTCTCACTCCTCGCCGCAGGCCTGTTCGTGCCGCTGTTCATCGGACTGCTCTGGCAGGGGGCATCGAAGACCGGTGCGGTGGCGTCGATGGTTGTCGGCGTGATCGTGCTGATCGTGTTCGAGGTCCTGCGCAAGCAGGGGGTGATCGAACTCCACGGCATCGTCCCCACGCTGGTGTGCGCGATCATCGCGATGGTGGTCGGATCCTGGTGGGACGGTCGACGGGTGGAAGCGACAGCCTCCGAGCCCACCACTGCTGAACAGCCGGTGGCTTCCACAGTGTGACCACCACGCGACCGGGCGGCCTTTCGCAGAGATGCGAAAGGCCGCCCCGTCGCGCCGCACGGCCCAGGCACTTTCTGATCCCCAGATCACATAAACCCGGCCCGGGGAATGCCCCCACCCCGACCACCGTTGCGCGAAGAGTCAACGACATCGTCGGAAGAGGTACAGCATGAAGATCGGGATCATCGGAGCAGGATTCATCGGCGGAACGCTGACTCGTCGACTCACCGAACTGGGACATGACGTTCGCGTGTCGAATTCGCGCGCGCCCGAGACGCTTTCAGACCTGGCAGAAGAAACCGGCGCAACGGCGGTATGGGCGAAGGACGCGGCCCGGGACGCCGACCTCGTCATCGTGTCCATCCCGCAGAAGAACACGCCTGACCTGGCCCCGGGCATCCTCGACGCTCGTAAGCCGGGTGCCCCGGTGATCGAGACCAACAACTACTACCCGCAGCAGCGTGACGGGAAGATCGCGGCCATCGAGAACGGCACACCGGAAAGCGTGTGGGTGTCCGAGCAGCTCGGTGTGCCGGTGTACAAGGTGTTCAACGGAATCTATTGGAAGCACCTGCTCAAGAAGGGTCTTCCGGACGGCGCCGAGGGTCGGATCGCGTTGCCGATCGCCGGTGACGACGCGGACGGCAAGACGATCGTGTTCAGCATCGTCGACGAGCTCGGTTTCGACCCGGTCGACGCCGGACCGCTCGCCGAGTCGTGGCGTCAACAGCCCGGAACACCCGTGTACGGCAAGGACTTCGGCGTCGACGACACGCTCGCGGCACTCAAGGAAGCCTCGCCGGAACGCACCCCGGAGTGGCGCGCCGCCTGAGCCTTCCGGCCGACGTCACCGTCGCTTCGGACGCACCCCGGGCTTTTTTCGGCCACTCTTTCCCGGGACCTTGCCCGCGGCCTCTCGCGCGGCCCGCTTCGCGGCGGCCTTCTCCTTGGCCGACCGTTTCGGCATCGGCTCGGAGTGTCCACGCGACGACGTCGCCTTGCGGCCGCGGACGATTCCGATGAACTCCTCGGCCAGCTCGGTGGTCGGGGCCGGCCACAACAGACCGACGGTGCCGGTCGGAGCGTCGGTCACCGGGCGGTAGACGAGGTCTTTGCGGTGATGTAGCCGCGCCAATGACTGAGGCACGAGAAGGGCACCGATGCCGGCGGCCACGAGTTCGATTGCGTCGCCGGTCGTTTCCGGACGGTGCTCGACGGCGGTGCCGGGACGGCCGGCTGGATCGTCAAAGCCTGTCGCCGGCTCGTCGAGCGGCCACAGGATCTGTTCGTCGGCGAGGTCGGCGAGGGTCAGTTCGTCACCCGCGGTGAGCACATGATCCTTGGGAACCACGACGACAGTGGTCTCCTCGTACAGTTCGATCGTGTGGTGTGGCCCGGCATCGCCGTGCCGCAGAGCGTCGGGCAGACGGGTGATCGCCATCTGCACACTTCCCTGGGCGATGGCCCCCGCACACTCGGCGACCTCGAGGGCCACGAGCTCCAGCGGGACGTCGGGTTGCCGTTCCTCCCAGATGCGGACCCACTTGCCGGGGGTCACGCCGGGGACGTATGCCAGTCGGAACGTCGAAGCCCCAGAATCGCCTGCCCGGTCGGGTGTGCTCACGACCAAAGGCTACCGCCCGATACCCTGGGGGAATGAGTTCGCAGTCGATGAAGCCGGCCACCGCCGCCAAGAAGCTGGACGTGTACCTGCCGGCGACCCCCGCGGAGTTCCGCGAGGGTTCCATCACACGCGCCGAGCTCGCCGCCCTGCAGGCCGACCCGCCGGAGTGGCTCAAGACCCTCCGGGCCGAGGGACCGCACCCGAAGAACCTGGTCGCGGCCAAGCTCGGGGTCTCCAACTCCGCCCTGGTCCGCAACGGGATCGCCGAGGCGCTGACCACCGCACAGATCAACGACCTGCTCGCCGAGATGCCCGAGTGGCTCGCCGCCGAACGCGCCACGCAGGTGGAGGTCCGCCGCGAGGAACGACGCGTCAAGTCACTCCACGAGGACCGTCGTCGGGACCGCGAGGAAGCCGAGAACGCCGACAACTGACCGGCGGATTCCCGCCCCGGTCATCGCACCGAGCGTCGCCCCGGCACCACGAGTCCGCACTCGTATGCCGCCACCACCAACTGCGCCCGATCCCGCGCGCCGAACTTCGTCATCGACCTGTTCACATGGGTTTTCGCGGTCAACACGCTGATCTGCAGGCGGTCGGCGATCTCCGCGTTGCCGAATCCCTCGGCCACCAGCACCACCACCTCCCGCTCGCGCGGGGTCAACGTCCCGACGACCGCGGACTCCGCGGCCGATCCGGCCGCCGGGCGAGACAGGAAGTGGCTCACCAGCATCTGGGTGGCGGTGGGAGACATCAGCGTGTCACCCTGCGCCACCGCGCGTATCGCGTCCAGGAGCTCCTGCGGTGAGGCGTCCTTGCCGATGAAACCGCTTGCGCCCGCGCGTAATGCGGCGGCGACGTTGTCGTCGTATTCGAAGGTGGTCAGCACCATCACCCGGGTCCCGCGAAGCAGCGGGTCCGAGGTGATCGAGCGGGTGGCCGCGATGCCGTCGATGCCGGGCATCTGTATGTCGGCGACCACGACATCCGGGTGGAAGCGTCGGGCCGCACGAACGGCCTCGCCGCCGTTGGTCGCCTCGGCGACGACCTCGAGGTCGGGTTCGGTGTCAACGAGTAGGCGCAGGGTGCTGCGGAACAGACCCTGATCGTCGGCCAGGACGATCCGGATGGTCATCGACATCTCCTCTCACGGTGGCCTCGCGATCAGCCGATCCACCACCGGCCGGCAGGGCGGCGTCGACGACGAACAGGTCGTCCACCCACCGCACGTCGAGCGTCCCGCCGACCGCGACGACCCGTTCACGCATGCCGATCATCCCGAGCCCGGGCAGGTCACGGGCGTCCCGACCCCCCTCGCCTGCACGGGCGTCGTCGGGGCGCAACCGGTTCTCGACGACGATCGCGACGGCATCGTCGTCGTATCGGCAGCGCACCGCGACCGGCGTCCCGGGCGCGTGGCGGACCGCGTTGGTGAGCGACTCCTGGATCACCCGGTAGGCGACCTGATCCACGTCGTCGGGCAGCGGCCGCTCCTCGCCCGACACGGTCACCACGACCGACGCTCCGGCATTGCGGTACACCTCGACCATGCCCGGCATGCTCGACATCCCGGCACCCGGCTCGGGGACCGTCAGCGAATCCCGACGGAGCATCCCCACCGTCGCCTTGACCTCGCTCAGCGCGGCACCGGCGATGTCGTGCATCTGCGCGAGCATCTGTTCGGCCACCTCCGGGCGGGCGTGCACGAGTCGCCGCGCCGTTCCGATCTGCAGGTTGATGGCGGTCAGATGGTGCGCGACCGCGTCGTGGATGTCGCGGGCGATACGCATCCGCTCGGCGAGCACGGCCTGCGCGGCCTCCACCTCCCGCTGTGACTCGGCCGCCTCCGCGCGTGCCTTCATGGCCTCGAGGTACCCGTTGCGAGCACGACCCAGCGCCCCGACGCACATGCCGAGGAACAGCCAGCCGACGGCGCCGATCCGTTCGACCGGTAACCAGTCGTCACCCCAGATGAACGATGCCGCGAGGAGCGCACCGGCCGCGGCCGCGGTCACGGTCATCGCCCGACGCATCGGATATCGGGAGGCGATGGTGTACAACGCGATTGCCGGAGGCAGGCTCATCGCCGAGTTGAACGAGCCGGTCGCCACGATGTAGATCACCGCTCCGGCGGTCGTTCCCGCCACCGACACCAGTGGCGCGCGATTCTTCGCCACCAGGAACGCCGACGCCGCGACGCCCAGCAACGCCGCCTCGAGACTCGTGTCACCCGGGCCGCCCCGCTGGACCACCCGCAACGCCAGCACCGTGCCGACGGCGACCAGCCCGGCGACGACCACCGACGAGATGAGCGGACGACGACGGGCGAATCGCACCCACCGTTCGTCGAGGTCCACGCGCAGCAGATTACCGCTGATCAGGGCTACGCACCTGTGGTCTGATCACCCGCGGCGATCCGTCTCCATCTCCGTCTCCTACGGTCCCCCTAGCCGCAATCGCGGCAAATGCGACATACGCGGTATGGATCGTCTACTACGTCCGCAGTACGCGAGGGCCGTTACCAGTCCGAATGGTTGGGGCGTCCGGGAACCCTGCACGACGACGCACCGCCGGGCCACCGATCCTCGGTACGCTCCGGAACGTTCCCGGCTCGCGACCTCGGCGGGTCAGCGCGTGCTGCGAGGAGTTCCCGTGCGACTTCCAAGAATTCCGGTCACCCTACTGGCGACGATGGGTGCGATCGCCTCGTTGTGCATCGTCGGCGTCTCGGATGCGTCAGCTGCACCCGGTGATGTGGCCGGCACCGTGGTCGCCGACGGTCCGGCACGGGCGTGGGAGGTGCGCGCCTGGATCACCGGGACGGATTCGTCGCCGGTGCGCAGCGCCGGTGTCGCGCGGTCGGATCGGTCCGGTCGTTTCACTCTCCGACCCACCGCACAGCCCGGCACGGACGAGGCCTTCTACGTGACCGCCACCCCGGCGGGACAACCGAACTCCTTCACCGCCCTCGCCACGATCTCCCCGACCCTGCCCTCCCGCCTGACCGTGAACGAGCTGACCACCGTGGCAACGGGTTACGCGATGGCACAGTTCGTTGACGGCACTCGCATCAGCGGCCTGGCACCGGGCGTGCGCAACGCGGCGTCGATGGCGGGCAACCTCGCCGATCCGACCAGCGGCCGGATCGGTTCCACCCTCGCCTCAGCACCGAACGGTGCACAGACGTCGACCCAGGCCGCGTTCCTCTCGCTGTCCAATGCGCTCGCCGCCTGCACCTCGTCACCCGAGGGTTGCGCTGCTCTGCGGTCCGCGACGACGACCCCGCTGAGCGGCCGGCCGTCGAACATGGTCGAGGCGATGGCGAACATGGCGAGAAGCCCGGAACACAACCCCGCCGGACTGTTCGGGGTCGCACTGCGGAGACCCGCTCGCGCCGGGGCACTTCCGCTTCCGCCCGCCGCCTGGACGCTGGCCCTCCGATTCGACGGTGGCGGTGGACTTCTCGCCGGCCCGGGCAACTTCGTCATCGGCGAGGGCGGCGACATCTGGGTCAACGCGAACTACGAGTACAACGCCGACCCGCGAACTGCGGTGTGCGGCAGCAAGTACCTGTTCCGTTTCGGGCCCGACGGAAAACTCGTCGGCGGACGCCCGATCACCGGCGGCGGCCTCAGCGGCGCCGGTTACGGCATCACCCGGGACCACTCCGGCGACATCTGGGTGAGCAACTACGGCTTCGCCGCACCGGAACCGGGCTGCCCCGCCGACCGCCAGCCGCCACACAACTCGCTGTCGAAGTTCAGCGCGCAGGGTGAAGTTCTCTCTCCGCCCGCCGGTTTCACGCAGGGATCGATCAGCTGGCCGCAGGGCATGACCACCGACCGCACCGGATCGGTGTGGACCACCAACTGCGCTACCAACTCACTGACCGTCTTCCCCGACGGCGACCCGAGCCGCGCCCGCAGCATCAAGGTCGGCGTGAAGCAGCCCTTCCATCTCGTCGACAACGGCCGGGCCCTCTTCGTCAGCGGCCTACAGAGCAGCTCGATCGCGATGCTGGACCGCTCCGGACGACCGTTGCGAACCCCGATCACCGGACCCCACGTCGACAATCCGCTGGGCCTGGCCACCGATGCCCGCGGCAACGTGTGGATCGCGAACTCCGGGGCCATCACGCTGCCGTGTCCCGACCGTCCCACCGGCACAGGATCGTTCGGTTCCGTGTCCGCTCTGGGCCCGACGGGCAAGACCCTCGTCGGGCCGCTGCGCGGCGGTGGCATCACGATCCCGTGGGGCATCACCACCGACGGCGACGGCAATGTCTGGGTCGGCAATTTCGCCGGCAAGCGCGTCTCGAAGTTCTGCGGCGCGAACGCCGCCACCTGCCCGCCCGGCAAAAGCACCGGCGACGCCATCTCCCCGGACGTGACCGGTTACTTCTTCGACGGGCTCGCGCGCAGCACCGGCATCATCGTCGACCCCGCGGGCAATGTCTGGACCACCAACAACTGGAAAGAGGTCCCGCTCCAGACCAACCCGGGCGGACTCCACATCGTCGCCCTGGTCGGTGCTGCGGCACCGGTACCGGTGCGCTGACCGGGCACCCTTCGCAGACGCAGAGCACCTCACATCGGGGACGCAGGTGTGACCGACATCGCGTCTTCGTGTCCGATTTGCGGAACTTTGTCACAGAATTCGCGCTAATTCGCGTGACTAACGGAAGCGTGTAGGTCACGCTTGTCTCTCGCGCCGGAATCGGAGACCAGTGCAAAAGTGGTACTCAGTAACTAGTGTTAGTCACTAACACATGTGACGCGACCGTCGCATGTCGCACCACCGGTCGGCGCCGACGCCGACCCTGCGCTCGAAAACCGAAAGGGTTCACACGCCATGGCGTCGCTTCTGTTCAGGCTGGGGAGTTTCTCCTTCCGGCACAAATGGGCCGTGATCGCGGCCTGGCTGGCCGCGATGATCGCGGTCGTCTCGCTCGTCGGCGTCCTACAGCCGAAGTTCGCCCAGGACTTCAGCCTCCCCGGAACCGACTCCGGCACCGCGACCGAGCAGGTCGAGGAGTACTTCCCGCAGGTCATGAAGGAGCAGGAGCGCGCCTCCACGAGCATCCTCGTGGCCGCCGACGACGGCCTGCAGAACCACACCGAGCAGATCAACAAGCTGGCCGAGGATCTGCGCACGCTGCCCGATGTCATCGCGCCGGAAACCGTGGTGAACCCGGTCGTGGCCGCTGCCGTCGACCCGGCGATCGCGCCCTCGGTCCTCGGTGACAACGGTCGCGTCGGCCTCATCCAGGTCCGTCAGAACATCACGGTCATGGACCTGACGACCGAGAACAAGGAAGAGCTCGTCAAGATCCTCGACGAGAACCGCGGCAACGGCCTGCAGGTCGAGGCCACCGGCGCCCTGATGCAGGTGATGGAACAGGGTGGCGCCGCCGAGCTGATCGGTTTCGCCATCGCTTTCGTGGTCATGATCGTCGCCTTCGGCGCCCTGATCGCCGCGTTCATCCCGCTGGTGACCGCCATCGTCGGCGTCGCGATCACCATCATGCTGCTCACGCTGTCGGCGGAGCTGCTCTCGATCAACCAGTCCGCGACCGCAATCGTCACGATGCTCGGCATCGCGGTGTCCATCGACTACGCGCTGTTCATCGTGTCCCGGTACCGGGCCGAACTGAACCGGGGTGGTGATGCGGCCGATGCCGCCGGCCGCGCGGTCGGAACGGCCGGATCAGCGGTCGTGTTCGCCGGTCTCACGGTCATCGTCGCGGTCGTCGCCCTCGTGGTCATCGGCATCCCGATCATCACCCAGATGGGTGCCGGCGCCGCGGTGGCGGTCTTCATCGCCGTCTCCGCCGCACTCACGCTCATCCCCGCTCTCCTCGGCGCGTTCGGCCGCTTCGCCTTCCGCCCGAAGATCCCGTGGATCAAGCACGCCGAGCAGACCGAGGACGGCGACACCCTGGGTGTCCGTCTGGGCCGCACCGTAGTCAAGGCCCCGATCCCGTTCATCGTCATCGGCCTGCTCGCTCTCGCCGCCGCGGCCATCCCCGCCACCAAGATGGAGCTGGGTCTGTCGCTGTCGACCGAGGACGAGGCACCGGCACAGGCATTGCTGAGCAAGGGTTTCGGTGAGGGCATCAACGGCCCGCTGCTCGTCGTCCTGCACGATGACGACGCCCCGATCGCGCCCGTCGCGAACGAGGCCGTCAAGCACATCGCCGGGCTGAAGGACGTCGTCAACCCCGGCTCCCTCACCTGGATCGGCAACGAGGGCGGGCAGAACGGCAGCACCGCACTCATCACCGTGACACCGAAGAGCGCACCCTCGTCCGAGGCGACGCACACGCTGATGGAGAACATCCGTGCGTACTCACCGGTCGTCGACAAGCAGGGCGCCGAACTGCATGTCGGTGGACAGACCGCGATCATGTCGGACCTCTCGCAGAAGCTCAACGACGCGCTGATCCCCTACCTGATCGTCGTCGTCGGGCTCGCGTTCCTGATCATGATCGGCGTCTTCCGCTCCCTGTGGGTGCCGCTGATCGGCACGGTCGGCTTCATCTTCTCGGTCCTCGCGACCTTCGGCATCACCGTCGCGATCTTCCAGGAGGGCTGGTTCGGCATCATCACGAACACCCAGCCGATCATCTCGTTCCTGCCGATCTTCCTGATCGGAGTGGTCTTCGGCCTGGCGATGGACTACCAGGTGTTCCTGGTGACCCGAATGCGCGAGGAGTACATCCACGGCATGACCGCGAAGGAGGCCATCGTCGCGGGTTACCGTCACGGCGCTCGTGTGGTGACCTCCGCCGCGATCATCATGATCAGCGTCTTCGCCGCGTTCATGCTCTCGCCGGAGACGACGGCCAAGATGATGGGCTTCGCCCTCGCCTCGGCAGTCCTGTTCGACGCCTTCGTGATCCGCATGCTGGTCGTCCCGGCCGTCATCGCGATGCTCGGCGACCGCGCCTGGGGTCTGCCCAAGTGGCTCGACAAGCTCGTCATCAACTTCGACATCGAAGGCGAGTCGGTCCGTCACCGCGGACTCACCGATCCCGACGAGACGAAGACGCCGGTACCGGCGAGCTGACCGTGTCCAGCGCTCCATCCACCACCGACGCCCCGGGCAACAGCCCGGGGCGTCGGCCCGGGTTACGTGAGCAGCAGAAGGCGCGGACCCGCAACACGATTCGCGAAGCGGCGCTTCGCCTCATCTCCGAACACGGCTATGCGAAGACGACCGTCGAGCAGATCGCCGAGGCCGCGGGCGTCTCCCACACGACCTTCTTCCGCTACTTCCCCACCAAGGAACAGGTGGTGATCGGCGGAGAACACTTCGAGACCGAGGCCCGAGCGATCGTCGGGTCGATGCCGCCCGGACTCGGCCACTTCGACCTCATCCGGCGTCTGTTCACCGAACTCCACCGCCTCACGGTCGACGACCCGTGGGTCGGCAATCCGCTTCGGATGCAGCTGATCCGGTCGGAACCCCTGCTGCAGAAAACCTTCCAGGCCGAGTCCGAGCGGATGATGACCGGGATGCGGCAACTCATCGCCGACCACCTCGGTCGCGACGCCGACGACTTCGCCCTCGGCGTGTTCCTCGACGCGGTGGCCGGGGTGACCTTCCGACTCGCGACCGAAGGCGACGACAACCCCGCGGATCTGCAGATCGAGACGACCCTGCGGGCGATCGATCTTCTCGAACAGGGGCTTCCGCTCGACTGACTACGTCGCCGGTCCAACTGTGGACGGCGTATTTCGAGGGCGTTGTCAGGGGCGCATTTTCGTGACGGCTTCCGATGCAGTTCCCGAAAGCCACAGTGCACGGGCATGACCCAACCTACGATGAGCTGATCCTTGCAGGAGGGATCAGCATGCGCCCCACCCGACACCTCCAGATCAGGCTCTGGCCACGTACTCTCGCGGTCTCCGCGCTGACACTGGTCTTGGCCGCGACGTCGTTGATCGTGGCATCACCGCCGACGGCCCGGGGTTTCGCCGAGGACATCTGCTACACGCCGGGAGCACCACCTCACAACTGCGCACCGTTGCCGTTCGCCTGCCCGCCGAACAACGGCGACGATCCGTTGTGCGGCATCCGCGGCGCCATCCGTTACGGCTACACGCTGCAGCAACCGCTCGGCGGACGCAGTCTGGTGCACACCGATTCGACGTACATCATGGCGCGTAAGGTGGGCTTCTCGCTGCAGGACGCCTATTGGATCGCCGCCTACAGCGAGGCCACCGACCTCGGTACCTTCGCGCCCCGTGACATGCGCAGCAACAAGGTCCCGAACGCAGCCGCGTTGACCACCAAGGACATCAGCGGTCTCGTGCGCACTCACTTCAACACCGGCGGGTTCCTCTTCCACGTGCTGCCGACGATGCGTGGTCCGCGATCGCCGGTACCGAACGGGTTGCGACCCAACGTGAACGATCCGCGGCACGAGGTGATGCTCACCCACATCCGGCGCTGGGCGATGGAAGGCCCCGGCAGCGACGCACCCCTGTGCACCGGCGGTTTCACCGACCGGACCGCGCGCGGCGACTTTGCCACCGGAACAACGTGTTACGGCGGGCGCAACAACCCGGCCCAGATCACCGGGCAGTACAGCGTCGCCTATCCGGTCACGCTCCCCTTCCAGAACGTGACCGGCCGCCAGGTCATCACCGACGGGGTGACCTCGGAGCGATTCGACTCCTACGTCGGTAAGCAGTCGGCAAACGCGCGTATCGGCATCTACATCCACGCCCTCGGCGACCGGATCTCGCACCATACGTGCACCGACCGGGCCACGATGACCCCACCGACGCCGCGACACCGTGCCTTCGACATCGACCTGCTCGATCGCGCCTGCAATCAGGGACCGCATGCGGTGCGCCACGAATACGAGACCGGCGTGGACTTCCACGATCTCGCTGCGGAGGACCGCACCACCGAGGCAGCCCTCTCGATGGTCTACGACGAGCTGGTGAACTTCGCCCGCGAGCGCGGGGTGCTGAACCCGGCGGCCACGAGCCCGGCAGCGAAGACCACGGTGGTCACCAACGGCCTGATCCCCGCACTCGAGCGGCGCAATCCCGAGGCCCGAATCCGCGCGGTGACCGCGGTCGGTTGCGGTCTCGGCGTGCCGGCGTTCCCGGGTAGCCCGGCCTGCTGAATCCGACCACTGACGGTCACGGCCGTTCGTCCGGCGAAGGAACATCTAGGATCGTGGGGTGATCTCGGACAGCGTCGCCCGACCCCGCAGGACCGCCGCACCTCGCCCACGCCGGCGGACCCTCACGCGGATGTTCGCGCCTGTCATCGCGACCGCGGCCGCAGTCGCCGCCACCGTCGCGCTGGTCGCCCCCACACAGGCCGCCCCCGCGAAGCCCACACCGGTGCCGTTCCCGACCGGAGATCTCGTCCGGCTCTATCCGTCGGACGTCTCGTCGTTCCCCGGCGGCGTCTACCTGCAGCCCATCGAGACGTTCAGCGCGCTGCGACGGGACCACCCCGAGATCATGGCGCAGAACCTCGACAAGGTCGTGGCCATCAACCAGGCCGCGGCCGACGACCCCGCCCTGCAGCGGCGCGCACTCACCGACGCCCACGACGATCCGCTCGTGACGATGTCCGACGCGTTCGGACAGAAACTCGGAAGCCACTTCCGGAACGCACTGGCTGCCGGTCGCCTGCCCAAGACCAAGTCGATCTTCAGCGACTACCTGGCCCGCGGTGGCGGCATCGCCAACACGACGCTGGTCGAGAAGTACGTCTTCGGCAACGACCGCCCGTTCGTCGTCGCCCCCAAGCGAATCCGGAAGTACACGCGCACCGACGAAAACGAGTACGACGCCCTCGGGGCCAACCCGTCCTTCCCCTCCGGACACGCGGGCATGTTCTTCTGGCGCGGAACGCTTCTCGCGCTGATGCTTCCCGAGTTCGCCCCGCAGTTCCTCACCCGTGCTTCCGAGGGCGGTTACCACCGCGTCGTACTCGGCGTGCACTACCCGCTCGACGTGATCGGCGGCGCCATGGTCGGCCAAGCCGCGGCCGCCGACCGGTGGAACGACCCGGAATTCAAGCGTTTGCTCCGCGCCTCCGCGACCGAGATCCGTCGTGAACTCGAATGGCGTTGCGGTGCTCCGTTGTCCACCTGCATTAACCAGGACACCCCGTATCTGACCGACGACGAGGCGAAGCGTATCTACACCGACCGCCTCACATACGGCTTCGGCCGGGTCGCCTCGCCCACGCATCGAATGGTGGTGCCACAGCAGGCCGTCGACATGATCTCACCCGCCTTCCCGTCACTGTCCGACGCGCAGCGTCGCCAGATCCTCGTTGCGACCGCGCATCCCGCCGGCTACCCGCTCGACGACCAGCGACCGGGACGCGCCTCCTGGCAGCGCCTCGATCTCGTTCGGGCTTACACCGCCCGGGTGACCGTCGACGACAACGGCGGCGTCACCGTTCACTGACGGCGCTTTCCGCTTTCCCTTACTGAATCGTTTGTCCCACTGCGCGTTGCGAACTCACCCGCACGCGCCATCTCGTCGTGTCGTGGGCGTCAGTGTGTGTCCAGTTAGCCCGAACAGCTTGACACCAGAGTAAGGATACGGCGAATTTTCGGGTGGTCCACGTCACACCCGAGGTGGACTCACCGCCCGTGAACTGGGCGGACGGTGCCGAATCTCGCATCCAGTCCGACGACTGGGTTAACGAACTCACTCACCTTCAAGCCCCGCCGGGGCGATGTCGCCGTGCCCGCTTCCCGGGCTGCTTCGTCGTGCCCGGAGACCATCGCCGAAAGGCAGTCGAAACATGCGTTTGTCGAACTCTCGAGGAGCCGGACGGCTGGCGGCGGTCGCCGTGGCCGCGGCGTGCATCTTCTCCGTCGTGTCATGTAGCAGCGACGACGGCGGATCGGATGGCTCCGCCGCGGATTCCAGCGGTACCAAGGCCTCCGGCGAAGCCATCAAGGTCGGATTGTTCAACCCCTCCAAGGGCCCGGCCACCCAGCCCGGTGTCACCACCGGCAAGCAGGCGGCCGTGGACTAAATCAACAACCAGATCGGCGGCATCAACGGCCGCCCCATCGAGATCATCGACTGCGGTATCGACCAGACCGCACCCGAGTCGACGGTGTCGTGCGCCAACCAGTTCGTCGAAGCCGGCGTGGTCGCCGCGATCGACGGATTCAACGCCGAATCCGCTGCCGCCGTGCCGATCCTGACCGCCGCGAAGATCCCGCTGGTCGGCCAGATCCCGTTCAGCACCATCACCGGCGCATCGGCGGACAACCGTGTGTACTTCGGACCGCCGCCGGCCGCGTTCCTCGTCGGCTTCATGCAGCAGCTGAAGGCCGACGGCAAGAACTCACTCACGCTCGCGAATGCCGATCTGCCGCAGGCACATCAGGTCTTCGACGGACTCATGAAGCCGCTCGGCGCGCAGCTCGGCATCGAGGTCAAGTCGGTGTACTACCCGCCGGCCGGACCCAACTTCACGCAGCTGGCGAGCCAGCTCGCCGAGGGCAGTCCCGACGCGGCCGGTCTCATGACCGCACCCAACGACAACGTCTGCACCAAGCTCGCCCAGTCGCTGCGCTCGGTGAAGTTCGAGGGCACCATCTTCCTGGCCGCCTGCACCGACTTCATCGACACCCTCGGCCAGCAGGCCGTCGGCGCGCAGACGTATTCACCGTTCTGGCAGACGCCGGCGCTCGACTCCACCCCGGCCGAGGTCAAGGGCAACCTGGAGACCGCCCAGAAGTTCATCGACGACCAGAGCGGCACCGCCGGCTTCTACGCCTACGGCACCTTCTCGATCCTCGCCGACTTCGCGACCACCGTCGGCAACGCCGAGCTCAGCGACTACACCGGCCCGAGCATCCTCGGCGCACTGAAGGCGGTCAAGGACTACCAGTCCTTCATCGGACCGAAGCTCAACTGCGGCAAGCCGACGAGCCCGAACTGCACCACCGAGATGCTGCTGTTCAACGTCGTCGCCGACAAGAAGACCGAGCCCGCCACCGGGGGATTCATCACCCCGCTCCCGGCCGCGCTCGCGCTCATCCCGGGCGCCGCGTAACCGAGCACGACACGGTGGGGATGGGCCCCGCACCCGGGGCCCATCCCCACCACCCGCTCCCCGACCGTTCTCCCGGCTGACCCACCCACCCGTCCGCGCAATCCGTCCGCGTGAGATGCACACGCGCCGAACGAATGAGTACGCACATGGGCCAGTTCCTCCAGTTCGCCTTCCTCGGGCTAGCCGCGGGTGCCATCTACTCGGTACTCGCCTCGTCTCTGGTCGGCATCTACGCCGCCACCGGAATCATCAACTTCGCCCAGGGTGCCATCGGTCTCTACTCGGTCTATCTCGTCGCCGCGCTGCGCACCGACGGCAGTCTCGTCCTGCCCATCGGCACCCTGAGTATCGGCAGTGAGGACAACCCCACGTCGATGGAACTCGCTCTGGCCCTCGGCGTGGTCAGCGCGGTGGTCTGGGCCCTGCTCGCCCACGTCCTCGTCTTCCGTCCCCTACGACACGCGCCCGTGCTCGCACAAGTCGTCGCGTCGGTCGGCCTCATGCTCTTCCTCCAGGCCCTCGTCCAGCTGCGTTTCGACACGGAAAATCTGTTCGCCCAGTCGATCCTGCCCGAGGACACCGTCGACATCGCCGGTGCCGTCGTCAACGTCTCCGACCTGATCCTGGCCGGTGTCGCCATCGCGGTGTCCCTGCTGCTGTGGGCCTACTTCCGTCTCACCACGCTCGGGGTCGCGACGCGCGCCGGATCCGAGGACGAACTGGCCGCCCGCCTGTCCGGCTACTCCCGCGACCGCCTCGCCGCCATCGTGTGGGTCATCACCGGCGCGGCCACCGGCCTCATCGTCGTGCTGGCCTCGTTCACCATCGGCCTGACGGTCACCAGCTACACCTTCTTCGTCATCCCGGCGCTGGCGGTCGCACTCGTCGGACGGCTCACCTCCTTCGGGGTCGCCTGCGCGGCAGGACTAGTTGTACTGACCCGGGACGTTAGGTACAGAGTTCGGCGAGTCGACGTGACATAGGGAAGACCTCCGAGTGAGGTGTGGAGCTGTCTAAGAACCGCTCCTCAACCCGGAGGTCTTCATGTCCCACCGTAATTCACCGCTGTCCCCGACTGGCCGGTTGCGTCTGGCTCGGTGTGTTGTGGACGACCGGTGGCCACTGCGCCGCGCAGCTGACCGGTTCAACGTGTCAGTCACCACGGCCAAGCGATGGGCGGATCGCTACCGCGACCACGGGCCGGCCGGAATGGGTGATCGGTCCAGCCGGCCCCGATCGTGTCCGCATCGCACCAGCCGGCGCCGGGAACGCCGGGTCGTCGGGTTACGCGTCTCCCGCCGCTGGGGGCCAGCCCGGATCGGATACCACCTGGGGTTGAACGTCTCCACGGTGCACCGCATCCTCACCCGCTACGGCTGCCTACGACTGTCGTGGATCGACCCGGCAACCGGGGCGCCGGTACGTGCCCGCAGACGCGAGATTCGCCGGTACGAACACCAAGCGCCCGGAGACTTGATCCACGTCGACATCAAAAAGCTCGGCAGAATCCCCGACGGCGGTGGACATCGCGTACACGGCCGCGCCCAGGGCACCCGCAACTCCAGTGCCCACCGCGAGCCTGGACGAACCCGCAAAGTTGCTGGCCGCCCCAACCTGGGGTACGCGTATCTGCATCACGCCGTCGACGACCACTCCCGCTACGCCTACTCCGAGATCCTCGCTGATGAGAAGAAGGAAACCGCGACCGCGTTCATGACTCGGGCGTTGGCGCACTTCGCCTCGATCGGTGTCACCACCGCGCGAGTGATGACCGACAACGGCTCTTGTTACCGGTCCCGAATATTCCGGGACTTGTTGGACGAAAACGGGATTAAGCACAAGTGGACCAGACCGTACCGGCCGCAAACCAATGGCAAGGTCGAACGATTCAACCGGACCCTCCAGGAGGAATGGGCCTACGCCCGTCCCTACCTCAGTGAAACCGAACGCGTCGCAGCCTTCCCCGAGTTCCTTCGCATCTACAATCACGAACGCGGCCACACCGCACTCCGAGGCAACTCACCCGCCGACCGCGTACCCAACCTGGCGGGTCAGAACAACTAGTGCTCGGCGCCTTCCAGTCGGTGATTTCGTGGCTCGCCACCGAGGCCTGGTGGCCGGAGTGGGCGCAGGCCGGTCTCGGCGACGCCGTGCCCTTCGTCATCGTGGTGATCGCGTTGTTCCTCCTCGGCGGACGAATCCCGTCGCGCGGCTCGCTCGGCGAGGTACGCATGCCTGCGGTGCGCATCCCCCGCATCCGGGTCATCCCGACCGTGGCGATCGTCGCGGCCGTCGTCCTCGCCATCCTGCTCACCTCCGGCACCTGGCGGTTCGGCGTGGTCACCTCGGTGATCCTCTCGCTCATCGCGCTCTCGCTGGTCCTGCTGACCGGTTACCTCGGCCAGATCTCGTTGGCGTCCATGGCCTTTGCCGGCGCCGCCGGATTCGTCCTGTCGAAGCTGACCACCAACTGGAATGTGCCGTTCCCGTTCAGCATGCTGTTCGCCGCACTGATCGCGACGGGACTCGGCGTGCTGGTCGGCGTGCCGGCCCTCCGTATCCGCGGCGCGCAGCTCGCAGTGGTGACCCTGGCCGCGGCACTGGCGATCCAGAGCTTCGTGTTCAACAACCCGGCCATCACCGCGTTCGAGGGCAACATGATCGCCGACCCGACACTCTTCGGCATCGACCTCGGTGTGCGCGACGGCACCAACCTCGTCACCCTGCGGTTCGCGCTGATGGTTCTCGTCGTCGTCGCGATCGCCACCCTCGTGGTCCTTCGGTTCATGGGCGGCTCCACCGGCCGCGCCTTCCTCGCGGTTCGCTCCAACGAACGCGCGGCGGCATCGGTCGGAATCAACGTCGCCGCAACCAAACTCCTCGGCTTCGCCCTGTCGGCCTTCCTGGCCGGCATCGGTGGCTGCCTGATCGGCTACAGCCGCGGCCAGCTCTCGGCCGGCTCGTTCACCGTGATGATCGGCCTGACGCTGCTCGCGATGACCTACGTCGGCGGAATCACCTCGTTCGCCGGCGCCGTCATCGCCGGCATCATCGGCCCGCTCGGCGTCGGTTATGTGTTCCTCACCCAGACACTGAGTTTAGGCGAGTACTACGAACTGATCGCCGCGGGCAGCCTTCTGCTGATGGCGGTGATGAACCCCGTCGGCGTGGCCGGCGCGGCGTCCGAACTCGGCGACAAGATCCGGGCCCTACGGCACCGCCGAGAACCGGATCCAAAACCCGAGGCGCCCGGTGCGGCGCAGAGCGCGGAGGCAGGTGTCCATGTCTGAGTCGACCGTCCTGGAACGGACCACCCTGCTCCAGACCGGCGGGCTCTCCGTCCGCTACGGCGGTGTCAGCGCCAACACCGACGTCGACATCACCGTCGGCTCCGGCGAGATCGTCGGCCTGATCGGCCCCAACGGCGCGGGCAAGACCACCTTCGTCGACGCCGTCACCGGGTTCACCAAGGCCACCGGCACCGTCTCGCTGGCCGGTGAACGCCTCGAGAAGGCCTCGCCGCATCGTCGGCGTAGAGCCGGAATGGCACGCACCTGGCAGGCCGGCGAGCTGTTCACCGACCTCACCGTCTCCCAGAACCTGGCCGTCGCCGTGCAGCCCGTCGGCCTGCGCGCGATGGTGTCGGACGTGCTCAACGGTTCGCGGCCACCCGCCGAGACCATCGACCACGCACTCGATCTCGTCGGTCTGCGCGACGCCGCCGATCAGCGTCCCGGCGAACTCACGCTGGGACAACAGAAGTTGGTGGGCGTCGCCCGGGCCCTGGTCGGCGGGACCCGACTCGTCCTGCTCGACGAGCCGGCGGCGGGCCTCGACACCCACGAGAGCCGCGACTTCGGTGCCGAGCTGCGGCGCATCGCTGCCACCGGCATCGGCATCCTCCTCATCGACCACGACATGTCGCTGGTCCTCGACGTCTGCGACCGCCTCTACGTGCTCGACTTCGGGAAGGTCATCGCCAGCGGCACACCCGCGGCCATCCAGGACGATCCGGCGGTGATCTCCGCTTACCTGGGAAGCCCGGAGGTGGACCCGGATGCGGTGGCCGAGCTCGATGCGGCCGGGTCATCCGGTGGGCCAACCGATCTCGCGACCGGAACCGAACCGACCACGACCGCCGCGCCCGAGGAGAACCGATGAGCACGCCGAACGACGCCTCCTCGGCGTCCCCCGTCCTCGAACTCGACGACATCACCGTCGGCTATGGCGGTGTGCCGGCCGTGCGCGGTCTGAGCGCCTCGGTCCGCGCCGGGGAGATCCTGGCCCTGCTCGGCCCCAACGGTGCAGGCAAGACGACCACTCTGCTCGCCACCGTCGGCGCCCTGCCGTTGATGTCGGGCAGCGTGACCGCGCTGGGCGAACCGATAGACCATCACATCGAACGCAACGCCCGCCGCGGCGTGACCCTGGTCCCCGACACCCGCGGCCTCTTCCACAAGCTGTCGGTATCGGACAATCTGCGACTCGCGAAGCGCAAGAACGGAACCGATCTCGACACAGTCTTCGGGTACTTCCCGAAACTGAAGACCATGCGCTCGCGGCAGTGCGGCAATCTCTCCGGCGGCGAACAGCAGATGCTCGCCCTGGCCAAGGCACTCCTCGCGCGTCCGCGCGTTCTGCTCATCGACGAGATGAGTCTCGGCCTGTCTCCGGTCGCCGTGCAGGATCTGCTCCCGCGGCTCCGCGCCTTCGCCGACGAGCACCAGATGGCGGTCGTCCTCGTCGAGCAGCACATCGACCTCGCCCTCGGGATCGCGGACTCGGCGATCGTCCTCCATCACGGCCGGGTCGCACTGTCGGCGAGTGCCGCCGACCTGCGCAGCCGTCGGGACATGGTGGAGGCCGCATACTTCGGTCGCACCATAGAGGAACAGGCCTCCTGAGACCGGCCGAAGAACGCCACCACCGACGAATCCGGGGACGCCGTGGTCACGGTCGACGATCCGAACACCCAAGATCCGAACACCCACGATCCGAACGGGCACGATCCCAACGGGCGAGGGCCCGGCCGGTCCGCTCGGCGCCGCACCGGCCAGGACCGTCCGGCACGCAGCACCCGGAATCGTCCGACCGACGAACAACTGCTCGATGCCGCCTGCGAGGTGATCGCCGAGGTGGGCGCCGACCGGGCGACGATGACCGCGATCGCCGAACGCGGTGGCACGACACGGGTGACGCTCTATGCACACTTCGGGTCCCGCGATGAGCTCGTCGCCCGCGTGATCAACCGCGAGCTCGACATCTTCACCTCGTTCATGTTCCGCGTCTACGACGAGAGCGAGGACATGCCCTACGGGGCGCGGGCCCGCCATTCGGTGCAGTGCCTGTTCGACTACGCCCGGAACCATCCCGCCGGCCTGCGGGTGCTCATGGGACACAGTGGGGGCGGCGGTAGCAACCGGCGCCTGTATGCCGCACTCGAACCGAGGATCTCCGCGCGGTTGCGGAAGAACTACGCCGAGCGCGGTGCCGACATCTCCGCGGGCGCGGACACGCTCGCGTCTCTGCTGCTGGGCATGAGTCTCGACGTCGCGCATCGTGCGCTCATCGTCGACGGCGCCGGCATCGACGAGGCCTGCGACCTCGCGATCACCGCCACCATGGCCGTGCTCCGCGACGTCCGGCCGGAGCAGCTCCAAGCGCTCGACGCGTCGCTCGACCAGCGCTGACACCCCATTCAAGAACTCTGTCCAAGACGGTCCAAGGTCCGGACAAGTCGACCCCAAGTTCCCCACAAGCGGACCGGGCGATTCTTTCTCCTGTCACACGAACCCCCGCGGTCGAACCGCCTCCGGGCACCCCGGACGACGACCGCCCAGGAGAGGAAACCCCATGTCCCGCCCGCAGAACACCCAGCCCGACACCGACCACCTCGCGACCGAGCAGATCGACACCCTGCACAACACGGAGATCGGCCCCATCTCCGGCCCCCGCCGGCCGCTGTGGCAGATCGGTCGCCGCGCCACCGTCATCGTCGCCTGTCTGGGCTTCACCGCCCTGACGGCCTGCAGCTTCAGCATCGGCTCCCAGACCGTCGAGGAGGCCTCCGACATCGACGTCGGCGAGTGCCTGCAGATCGGTGACGAGGCCGGCGAGGGCAAGGTGGAGGCCACCAAGGAGGACTGCGAGGGCACCGAGGGCCTCACCTTCTTCGCCGCCGACAAGGTGGCGTCCGACGCGGAATGCACCGCCGACTACACCTCGACCCTCACCTTCTCCGGCGGAGACCAGAAACTGTGCATGACACCGAACTTCGCGACCGACACCTGCTATCAGATCCCGCTCAACGGCGGAAAGCTCGCCGACTACCGCGAGGTCGAATGCGGCGCATCCCCGGTGGACAACACGGTCATCGCCAAGACTGTCAGCCGCGGCGACGGATCGATCGGCTGCCCCGATGACCAGACGAAGTGGACCTTCACACAGCCCACCTCGATCGGCTACTGCCTGACCGAGGACGTCACCGCCGCAGGCGCATTCGGCGGCTGAGCGGTCGGCCCGGCAACCGGCGGCTGGCCCGACGATGCGGAGTTCGCGGCCGCATCGACCAGACCATGGGTGACCCGGTAGTCGTCGCGCATCCGGGCCATCTCGGCATCGCGCACGCGGTAGGCCTTCTCGATCCGTGCACGAGCGCGCCGTGAGCCGCCCAGACGCTGTGCCGAGCCGGCCAGCGCGAGGGACGGACCGACCCGGCCGAGAAGGTGCTTGATCTTCCCGTCCGGGATGCCCAGGGCATCGGCGTCGTCATCGCCGATGAACACCCGCTGCAACCCGTACATGAGGTTGGTGGCCAATCGATCTCGCAGGATGCGCGGGCCGGGCAGTACGTTGGCGAGCTCAGGGACGAGGTAGTCCTCGGTGAGCGCGACCACGAAGTCGTGATCGTCGGGCCCGGGTCCCGGTGACGTCAGGCGGTACAGCTCTTCGATGCGGACATGATCGGCCTCGCACGTCGGGCCGAGTTCGGGACTCATCCCGACGACATGGCCGACGTAACGCCAGAGGTGGTAGATGTCCTCGAGCTCACGGTCGGTGAACCGGACCCCGAGGGTGTGCATCGCGTCGATCGCGATGTGGCCGAACTCGGCGATCGTGAACGCCATGTACGGCTGCGGAATCGGTACACCCCAAGCATTTTCGTTCCAGTCGCCGCGCTTCCACAGCATCTGCCGGACGTGCGCGTGGATCATGCGGACGCGCACGGTGTAGGCGAAACCGTCTCCGTCGCGTCGCATCCCGCCCGGGGTGATGACCTGACTCAGCCACTCCCCCACCTCCACCGACCGCATCGCCGGCTGCGACACATAGCGTCCGGTGATCGCAAGGGGTTTGGCGGCGATCGTGTTTCCCGCGCCGCGCACCAGCGAAGCCGCGCCCAGCACGATGCCGAGCGGCGCGGTGTTGACGATGAGCGCGTCCGCGGCCCGGGCCATCCGATCGTGGTCGACCCAGTCCGGCTCGTCGTCGAGAAAGGCGAACAGCGCCCGCATCGACTCGGTGGACTCGTCGAGCGATCCGATCCCGTGGGCGAGCGCTCTCCGGAGCACGGTGGTCGTGGACCCGCCCGGATGCGAGTCGGCCGCCACCGCGTCGGCGAGGGGATCGGCGAGCCACATCTGGTCGAGCCAGACTCGTCCGGCCTCCCCGTATCGCTGTACGGCCAGGTCGGCGTTCACCAGATCAGTGGGTATCCGCTCCATGACTCAATGAGAACAAGTGCGTGCTCACTTTCCGTTCGTTTTTCCCGCGCCGGCCGAGAGCGACCTCAGAGACTGCGCTGCTCCGCGTATTCGGCCATGGCCGCGCGCTCGCCGTCGTGATCCGGATAGAAGAAGAAGACGATGGCGGCGCCCACCAGCACGATCGCCGCGGCGGCACCGTAGGCGCGGTTGTCCCCGTGCACGAAGGCGTCCCGGGCGGCGCCGATGATCTGATCGGCGTACTGCGGATACCGCTCGGCGAGCACCTCGGCGCTCGAGAAGGACTTGGTGAGCGCCGCCTCGGTCTGGTCGGTGACCTGATCCGCCTGCGGGGAGTTCGCGATCGTCTCCCGCAACTGGTTGGCGTAACCGGCCGTCAGGATCGCGCCGAGCGTCGACTGCAGGATGGCTCCGCCGAGGTCACGCTGCAGATCCGACATGCTCGACGCCATGCCCGCCCGCTGGACGGGCACCGATCCGGTGAGCGACTGCGACGCCGGGGTGCCGGCCAGGCCCACGCCGATGCCGACGAGGACGTAGACGAGCCCGACGTGCCAGAAGTGGGCGTGTTGATCCCAGGTGAGCATCGCGAACACCAGCCCGAGCACGATGAAGGCGTACCCGGACAGCAGGGTGAACCGTGATCCCATGCTCTGCACGAGTTTGGCCGACCGCGGTGCGACGACGACCATCGCGCCGGCGGCGGGCAGGATCGTCGCGCCCGCGGCGAGAGTCGAGTAGCCGAGCACGTTCTGCATGTACTGCTGGCCGATGAACATCGCGCCCATGAGCGTGCCGAAGACGATGAGCCCGCCGAGCGCCGCGACCCAGAAGGTGCGTCGGGATGCAATGCGGAGGTCGAAGAGCGGAACACGCACGCGCAGTTGCCGCCACACGAATCCGGCACCGGCGACGATCGCGATCGCGGCGAGGATGTAGACCTGCAGCCGCTGATCGCTGTTGGGGGCGAAATTGATGGCGAGGACCAGCGCCCCGACCATCACGATCGAGACGATGCCGCCGAGGTTGTCGACGACCGCCGCCTCGTCGCCGGTGTCGTCGGGCACCAGCCTCCATGCCGCCGCCAGCGCCAGGACCGCCAGCGGCAGGGTCACCAGGAACACCGAATGCCAGTCGAACACCTCCAGCAGACCACCCGACATCACCGGTCCGAGAGCGGAGATCGCTCCGCCGAACGCCGACCAGGCGGCGATCGCCCGGGTGCGTTTGGGACCCGACCACAGCGCGGTGATCACCGCGAGGGTCGTCGGGAAGGCCAGGCCGGCCGCGATGCCGCCGACCAGACGGGCACCGAACAAGACCTCGACGTTCGGCGCGAAGCCGGCCACGAGCGACGCCGGGATCGACAGAGCCATGCCGAACACGAGCATCCGCTTGCGGCCGTGGCGATCTCCCAGCGCACCGAAGTACAGCACCGACGCCGCGAGACCCAGCGAGTACCCGACCGCGATGAGGTTCAGCTGCGTCGAACTGGCGTCGAGATCCTTGCCGATGTCGGGCAGCGCGACGTTGGCCACCGCGAGGTTGATGTTGGCCACGCCCGCGACGAGGATCAGCGCGACGAGGATCGCACGCGCGCGTGCCGGTGCCGTACCGGTGTCAACCTCGGGCGTCGTCGACGTCATCGGTGAATCGTACGTGCGGAATCACTGCCCGAGCAGGACTCCCGCGCGTCAGCGGCACGGAATTGCCACGTCCCGGGGACCATCGGCCCCGGGACGGGAGAGTCGTGCCGTCAGATGCAGATGTTGAACGACAGCGAACCCAGCGGGACTCCGAAGCAGAGCGCCACGGACCCCACGACGGGTTGCGCCTCGACCGGCGCCGCTGCGGCGGTGGGCGCACCGGCGAGTGCGAGTGCGCCGGCCGCGGCGACAGTCGTGATCCCGACAGTCAGACGACGAGTGATCTTGGATGTGTACATAGCGAGCCCCCTCGAGCACGTTTCCCCCGCACCGAACCCGCTCACGTGACCCATCGCCGCAGGTGGTGCTAGGTTTCGAGTCTACGCCGACAGGGCCGGAGATCGTGTCGCACATCTGGGGGACACGGGTGGAACCGGTCCGTGGACCGGGCTCAGAGGCTGATCCGCAGACCGTCCCACTCGTGGTCGTGCATGAACCCCTCGGCGAGCCCGACCCGGTACTTCAGACAGCTGCGGAGGATGCCCGCGTAGGCGAACGGGAGCAGGACCGCCGGCTTCTGGTCGCCGGACCGGGTGATCACATCCGACGCGCCGCGGAAGTCGCGTGCGAACTGACGGAACGACCGGCCGTTGCGAGAGGGCGCACGCCATCCGTAGAGCATCATGCCGACACCGATCATCTTGTCGACACCGGGTGCGGGAGTGATGATCTCGGTGTCGGGGTCGGAGGTGCCGAGGAAGGCGCGGTCTACGCCGTCCTCCGGAGAGAACATCATGATGCCGCTCGTCGCGCGCGGATTGCACTCGATGCAGAACAGGTCCTCGTCCGGTCCGTCCTCGATGAAGTCGAAGCCGATCTGCCCGGTGAAGTTGACGCGCTCGACGATGTCGGCGACCCACGCCTGGATGCGCGGGTGGTCGACGGACCGGAAGTTCAGGCATGAGCTGCCGTCGATGGCGTAGTCGACCGGATAGGTGGCGTGCGCGTAGATCCGGCCCTCATGGCACACCGAGTAGGTGCAGTACTTGTCGCCCGAGACCCATTCCTGTGCAACCCACGGGTTCTGTTCGTCGTGCTCGAGCCAGGTGAGCGGGTCCCCCGGCTGCACCTTGTGCACCTTCTGCGAACCGCGCGAGTAACACCGCTTGAGCGCGAAGGGCTTGTCGAAGTCGAGTGAACCCGCGTCCTCGGGGCCGGCGACCCGCGCGAATGTGCGGGTGGGGATACCGAGTTCGACGAGCAGTTCCTGGAATTCGTACTTGTGGTGCAGCCGGTTCTCGATGTCGAAGTCGGAGAGGAAGAGCCGACACGTCGGCGGGAACAGTTCGGCGAGCATCGCGATGATGTCGGTTTCCTCGTGCACCGGGATCACCATGTCGACGTCGTTCTCCTCGACGATCCGGGCGAGGGCACGACAGTATTCGAGGGGCTCGAACTTCGGCGGCGGAACACGGTGGAATTCGCCTACCGCGTTGGAGAATCTGCTGATGGCGACGGGAATAGAGTCGACGGTCGTCACGCGATGGCCACCCGCAGCCATGAGTCGTGCGAGTTCCAGGGAGAGGAACGACCGACCGAAGGTGATCAGTACATGAGCTCGTCCGGCGCTGTCCACCCGACAGAGTCTAGGGGGTACTCCGGACCCTGACGCGCCACGTCGGCCCTACGCCTGTTGAATGGAATCGGACACTACGGGATTATTCGGTATCTATCTGTCGGTTCGTCCTGTTAGTTTCCGCACGACCGGGCTTTTGTGCCGGTCGAGCCTGTGGTGGCAGGCAGTCGGATTGGGCGACGGACCGGATGACCTCGAGAACCCGGGGTTCCGGACCGAGTTGGAGGAGGCATGCAACTGTTCGTGGTCGGCGTCATCGCCGCATGCCTTGCCGCTGTCGCCTACGGGATGTCGACGGTGCTCCGCGCGCTCGGCGCGCGTCGTGTCGCCGCGGCAGCCGCCGAAGAGGGTAAGGGCATCACCACCGAGACGGGTGCTCCCACCATCTCCTCGACGATGTCGACCTTCGTCGATCCCGCCTTCATCCTCGGCACCACGATGGTCGTCTTCGGCTTCGCCGGCGGGGCACTCGCCGCGCGGTTCCTCCCGCTCTTCCTGTCGCAGACCATCGTGTCGGCGAACCTCGTCGTCACCGCACTCCTCGGCACGATCATCCTCAACATCGCCCTGCACACCCGCGAATGGGTCGCCATCTGGCTCGTCGTCATGTCGCTGTGCCTGCTCGGTGTCTCCTCGTCGCATCACACCGGCGGCGGCGAAGAGGTCGGTTTCCACTGGGGTCTGTTCCTCGCCACCGTCGCGCTGTGCGCCTTCGCGCTCGTCGCCGTCTACAACCTCGGTTCGGCCGCCGGCGCCATCGTCGGCGGCGCCGCCGCGGTCTGTTGTTCGGCATCATCGCCATCGCGGTCCGCATCCTCGACGGCGTCCAGCCGTTCGATCCCGTTGCGTTCCTGACCGACCCGGCGGCGTGGACCATCGCCGCAGCGGGCGCGGTCGGCTTCTACATCCAGACCGTCGCGCTCCAGCTCGGCGCGGTCAACGGCGTCACCGCCGTGCTGGTGGTCGGCGAGACCGCCGGACCCAGCCTGGTGGGTGTGGTGTTCCTCGAGGACACGGCCAAGCCCGGACTCGGCTGGCTTGCGATCCTCGGCTTCGTCGGCGCCGTCATCGGTGCCGTGCTGGTGGCGTGGTACGGCTCGGTCGACCCCGACCACCTCGGTGAGGCTCCGCCGATGAAGGGCGGCTGGCGTCGCGGCCGCGAGGAGCCGGAGTATTCCGACCCAGAGAAGTCCGAACCCGGCGCGTTCGAGGCGGAGGCCTTCGAGGCGGAGTTCCGAAGTGGACCGGGTGATCCCGACTCGCGCGACGACGACGCAGGGTTGCGTCCGGACGGCTCCGCGTCCGGCGATCGATCCGTCGGCAGCCGGGACTCGCGGCACAACTGATCGCGAGCGTCCATCGCCGCGAAAGTGGTTGACACCCGTTCCGCCGGTGGAGAAGGTGGGGTGATGACGCCCACAGCGACCACGTCGCTCTCCCGCCTCGCCTACGAGACCCTCGAGCCCTTCCACATTCTCGCGTACTTCAACCCGGGACTCGGCCCCGCACAAGAGGACACCGGTCTCGACGGCCACGCCTTCTACGTGGGCGCACGCGGAGCTCCCCTCGGCCCCTGCGCCGCCCCGGTCGTCTCCGCCGCGTTCTACAACTTCAACCCCGACCTGGTCGCCAAGTCCTGGCACGCCGCGGTCGACGCAGGCCTCGACCGAGTCCACGAACGTCGCAACGCGATGCTGGATGACTCCCTGCGGCAGATCCTCGGCGATTCCGCCGACGACGCCCTCCTCGACGAACTCGCCTCCGGGTACACCCGGCTCGCCGCGGACCTTCCGCTCGGCGGTCGTCCCCTCGCTGCGGCGTGGGCGTCGGCGCCGATCCCGGAGACACCGCGCCTGAGGTTGTGGCAGGCGACCGCTGTACTGCGGGAGTGGCGGGGCGACAACCACATCGCCGCCCTCGTCCTGCACGGACTCAACGGCTTCGATGCGGCGGTCTTCCACGAGGCCCAGCTGCCCGACCCGACGGTCAAACGCAAGGTCATGGGCAAGCGCGTCGTGCTGCTCACGCGTGGCTACACCGAACAGGACTGGGAGGACAGCATCGACCGACTGGCGGAGGCGGGCCTGGCCGAACGGACCGAGGACGGCCATCGACTCACGGCACAGGGTGCCGCGGTGTACGACGACATCGAGGCGACCACCGACGCCGCGGGCGAGTCGCTGTGGTCGGGCAACTCCGAGTTGCTCGAACGGACCCGTCCGATCGTGAAGGCCGTGCTCGATGCCGGCGTCCTGCCCGGAACGAGGCGCAAGTGAGCAATCACAACGAAGACGTCCGCGAGATCGAGAACCTCAAGTACCGCTACCTGAGGGCACTCGACACCAAGGACTGGAAGACGTTCGCGTCGACGCTCACCGAGGATGTGACCGGCAACTACGGTGCGAGCCTGTCCTTCGCCAACCGGGACGAGCTCGTGGGGTACATGGAGGCCAACGTCGGTCCGGCGGTCATCACCGAGCACCGCGTGAACCACCCCGAGATCGAGGTCTCCGGCGACACCGCCCGCGGCCGTTGGTATCTGCAGGACCGCGTGATCGTCGCCGAGTTCTCGTTCATGCTGATCGGAGCCGCCTTCTACGAGGACACCTACCGCCGGACCGAGGACGGCTGGCGCATCAGCGCCACCGGTTACGACCGCACCTACGAGGCCACCATCGGACTGGCCGATCTGCCGAGCTTCAAGCTCGAGGTCGGTCCCGCGGTGCACCTCTGAGGACACCCGACATGTCCGGCCGCGTCTTCCCCGACCGAATCGCGGCGGGACGTGCCCTCGGCGCCCGGGTCGCGGAGGTCCTGCGGTCCCGGGAGGACACCCACGCGGCCAGGCCGGTGGTCATCGGCCTGGCGCGCGGCGGGGTGCCCGTGGCCCGTGAGGTCGCCGATGCGACGGGCGGCGACCTCGACGCCCTCGTCGTACGCAAGATCGGCGCACCGGGACACGAGGAGTTCGCGATGGGCGCCCTGACCGCCGGCCATCTCGTGGTCAACGACGACATACCCCGCCGGTTGGGCGTCTCGCGTGCCGAGTTCGACGCGGTAGCCGACCGGGAACGTCGCATCCTGCACAACCGCGAGGAGCTCTATCGCGGCGGACGGCCACCGGTCGAGGTCGAGGACCGGGTCGTGGTGTTGGTCGACGACGGTCTCGCCACCGGCTCGACGATGGCGGTGGCCATCGACGCGATGGATGCCGCCGGTGCCGCACGGTTGATCGTGGCCGTACCCACGGCACCGTCGGATTCGGTCGGCCGCCTCATCGATCGGGGCGTCGACGACGTCGTCGTACTGACCACCCCGGAACCGTTCGAGGCGGTCGGACTCTCCTACGACGACTTCAGTCAGGTCGACGACGAAGAGGTGATCGAGTGCCTGGAGCGCGATCACCGTCCTTGAGCAACAGCTTGGCGATGCCCTCACGGTCGGTGACGTCGAGTTTGGTGGACGCACGGTAGATGTGCCCCTCGACGGTGCGCACAGAAACGGTGAGCCGCTCCGCGATCTCCTTGTTGGACAGGCCTGCCGCAACGAGATTCGCGATCTCGCGTTCACGTGAGGTCAACGGGAGCGGTTGTGCGGCGGTGATGAGCGCGGGCGTGCGCAGACCGCCGCATTCCGAGGCGAGTCGGTTGGCCACCGCCGCCGAGGCAACGGTCGCCGACCTGCTGCCCGCCGAATCATGCAGCACACTCGCCTGCGCGGCGGCGTCGGCCGCCGACAACCGAACGCCCAGTGACTCGAAATCGGCTGAGCACAGGTCGAGTTCGACGGCGTCACCGGCAGCGAGCGCGATGGCGTGCCGGGCGTACAGCGGTGCCAGTGGGCCGTCGACGAGTCCGGCGAGTTCGGTGAGTCGCTGGGCGACGGTGGCGTCACCGAACCTGGCCGCCGAGTGCAGCGCCTCCGCCTCGATGGCAAGTTGTTCTGTCTCCCTTGTCTCTTCGGCGGTTCGACGGAGAAGCGCGACGGCCGGCGTGATGGTGCCGGCGGCCGCCGACTGCCAGGCCTGCGCAATGGCCAGCATCGGACCGAAGATCGCGACGTGCCTGCCGTACCGGGCCCTCGCCTTCTCCAGCACCTCGGCGGCACGGTCGACCTGACCGAGTGCACTCAGTGCCTGGATCAAGAAGATGTGGGCCGGGAAGTTCCAGGACTCCGAGAACTCACCGCTGTCGAGGGTGGCGAGGGTCTGCTCCATCCGCCGGGTCACCGAGACGCATGCGCCGCGCGAGAGTTCCACGGCGGCAACGAGAATCTCCGACATGGCCCAACCCAGGTACTGCGCGGTCTGGGGGCCGTCAGGAAGCGCCCGGCGGCAGTGTCCGCGTCGTCGAGCCGGCCGGTCAGCGTGAGGGCGAGGATCTCGCCGAAACCCGTCGGGAACCGGAGGAGTCCGTCGACCTCCACCTCACGCGAGTGCGCGGCCAGGGCCTCCACCTCGTTCCCGCGGCCTGCGACTGCTCGCGCGAGAGAACCACCGAACACGGCCCACTCGATCGCCCACGGAAGTTTGCGCTTCTCGGCGAAGACACTGTCCGACAACGCGATCGCCTCACCGATCCGGTTCTCGAACAGCGCGCAGGCCGAGGCGATGCCGGTGACGATGGGCACGAGCGCGGGCTGCATGTCCCGCTTGCGCAGCATCTGCAGGATCTCACCGGCACGGTCGGCGTCGCCCAGGGCCCAGAACGCGTTGCCGATCCGCAGATTCCCCCAGAGCAGGAGTTGCGCCTCGTCCAGATCGTCCGGGGAGAACCGCGACAGGATCTCCTCGGCCTCGTCGGGATGGCCCTGCCACATCCGGGCGCGTGCGAGCAGTTCGGCGACGTCGACCCCGGCGCCCTCGTCGAGGGCCGCCCGCGCGAACCGTTCACCGAGTGAGGTCTGCGCGAGTTTGAGGGCGTCGCTCGCCGCGGTGCGAACGAGCGACAGATCGATCTCGACGTCGCTCTCGATCGCGAGGTCGGCGAGCCTGATCCGCTCGGCGGGCGTGTCGGTGGGGCGGGATCGCAGCGCCTCGACGAGGTTGCCGCGGAGTCGTCGGGACGACACCATCCCGAGTCTGCGGCGGATCACCTCGCCGAACAGCGGGTGGTGGAAGGCGACATTCAACCGGCGGCCGTCGCGCGTGATGCGGACGAGGCCGGCGATCTCGGCCTCCTCCACGGCCTCCTCGCCGGCGAGTTCGGCGAGCACGTCGATGTCGAGCGGTTCACACAGGCTCAGGTACTTGAGCGCGCTGAGGACCGACGCATCGAGTTGTTCGATCCGCCCCTCGAGCAGCGATGCGAGTTCGGAGGTGATGGCCGCGCGGCCGCGCAACTGCCAGACCCCGTTGACCTGTCGCAAGGTGTTCGCTTGGCGGGCGCCGTCCACGAGATGCCGCAGGAACAGGGCGTTTCCACCCGATGCCTCCCACATCAGGGAGGCCGAATGCTCTTCGAGCTGCCCACCGAGGACGGATTCGATCAGCTCGACGCTCTGCTCTTTGGTGAACGGCGACAGCGTGATCCGGGTGAGGTGATTGTCCTTCCACAGGGCGGTGACGGCGTCCGGCACCGCCTCCCCGCTCCGGACGGTCGCCACGATGTGCACCGCACGGTCGATCGCGAGCTGATGCAGCAGGGTGGCCGACAACTCGTCGAGCAGATGCGCGTCGTCGACTCCGATGACGACATCACCGTCGGCGAGCAGAGATTCCCGGGCGGCCGCCAGATAAGTGACCGGATCGCTCGACGTCGCCGGACCGACCAGGTGGGCGAAGACCCCCAACGGAATCGATCGTGCCGACTCGGTCCCGGCCACCCAGCGCACGCCGGTCGGCAGTTCGGCGGTGACATGCCGGGCGAGGGTCGTCTTGCCCACCCCCGAATCGCCGGTGAGCACGACCCCGCATCCGTTCGTCTTTCCACTGAGTGCGGCGAGGATCGTGCGGAACTCACGCTCACGCTCGACCATCGGCCAATTTGTGGACATGCCACTGAATTTTAGTCCGCGGCGGCCTTCGGCGGGCTGCGCGAAGGATCGTCAATCGTCATTCGGCCGCCGAATCGCACCTCTCTCGGCGGCCGTTCCGGGTCACAGGACGTATGAGCAGATCCGCAAACTACGCATCCCGGGCACTGGTCACGACAATTGCGATCGTCAAGAGGATCGCGGTGACCACCGCGAAGTACGCCAAAGAGCCGTAGGCGTTCCAGTGGAAGGTGGGGTCGCCGCCGGACAAGAAGTTCCAGCCGTTGAGGAACGGCAGGAACGGCGTGATGTTCTCGCCGATACGCGGGAGCACCGACAGGATGCGTTCGAGCGCGAACATCCATCCCAGCACGATCGCCACCGCTCCGGCGGAATGCCGTACGAGAGCACCCACCGAGAGCCCGATCAGTGCGCACAGCATCGCGAAAACCGGCGTGCCCCAGAGCTGTCGTATCGTGTCCGGACCACCGAGCGCGATGCCGTTACCGGTGAGCGCCTGCCCCAGAACGACACCGAGGAGCCCCACGATCGCGGCCACCACGAAGGTGAGTCCACCGAACACGACGGTCTTCGCGAGGATCACGAGGGGCCGTCGGGGTACTGCCGCGAAGGTCGGCCGGATGGTGCCGAACCGGTATTCGGTGGTCACGCCCAGGACGGCCATGATCGCGAAGACCGCGGCCCCGAACTGGTTGACGCCGACCAGGTAGTCGATGGTCCGGGTGTCTACCGACGCCGAGTCGGCGTAACCGCCCGACAGCAGCCAACCGAGCAGGACCGCAACGCCGATGCCGAACAGGACCACCATCGCGAGGCACCAGTACGGGGCACGGGTGCTCGACAGCTTGATGCGTTCGGCGTCAACCGCCGCGAGCGCCTGGCCGATCATCGCCGGCTCCCTTCCGGGGTGCCCGGACCGGATTCGACGGACCGGAAGCCGTCGCCACCGTGATAGTCGACGGCGTGGGCGGTCATCGACATGAACACCTCCTCCAGCGAGGCCGATTCGGCGGCGAGCTCGTGCAGCGTCACGCCGGCCGCGGCGGCGATGTCCCCGACGCGGTCGGTCGTCGTGTCGGGTACCCGCATCACCGGCCGCCCGTGGGTGTCGGGTGCACCGGGCGCCGGCGCGAGGCCGGCCTTCGCCAGTGCGGTGTGCAGCTTCTCGAGTTCGGGTCCGCGCACCCGCACCGATTGCCGGGCCCGGCCGGTGAACTCACCGACCGAGCAGTCGGCGATGAGACGCCCACGACCGATGACGACGAGATGGTCTGCCGTCAGCGACATCTCGGTCAGCAGATGGCTGGAGACGAGTACGGTGCGGCCTTCGGCGGCCAACTGCCGCATGAAGCCCCGAATCCACACGATGCCCTCGGGATCGAGCCCGTTGACCGGTTCGTCGAACAACAGGGTGTGCGGGTCGCCGAGCAGCGCACCCGCGAGTCCGAGCCGCTGCGACATACCGAGCGAGAACCCACCGGCACGCTTCCCGGCCACCGACGCCAGGCCGACGATCTCGAGCACCTCGTCCACCCGGGACTTCGGAATCCGATTGCTCGCGGCGAGCCAACGCAGATGCGAACGCGCACTCCGATTGGGGTGGACCCAGTGTGCGTCGAGCAGCGCACCGACCTGGCGCAGCGGATGGTCGAGATCGCGGTACGGCACGTCGTCGATGATCGCGGTCCCCGACGTCGGACGGTCGAGTCCGAGCATCATGCGCATCGTCGTCGACTTACCAGCACCGTTGGGCCCCAGGAAGCCGGTGACCCGCCCCGGCCCCACCTCGAAGGTGAGGTTGTCGACGGCGCGCTGACTCCCGAAGTCCTTCGTCAGATTCGTTACCCGCAACACGAGTCGACCATAGCCGCCGACCGGGGGTGCGCCGGGTGGTTGCGACACACCGGGCCCTCGAGGCTCGTCGCTTGCGCTCCCGCACCTCAGGCAGCAAAGGGCGGGTCGGGCAGCAGGCAGTTGCGTGGGATCAGCCCCGCTCCGGCGTCGGCGACGATGCCCGCGCCCAGAACCGTTTCGGGATGCGACCCGCCCGTGCGGCGAGTCGTCCGGCGATCACCGCATGCCGCATCGCGGTCGCCATTCGCTCCGGATTCTCCGCACGGGTGACGGCGGTCGCGAGAAGCACTCCGTCGCAACCGAGTTCCATCGCACAAGCGGCGTCGCTGGCGGTGCCGATACCGGCGTCGAGGATCACCGGGAGGGGATCGTCGAAGGCCGTGGAACAGTGGTCGATGATCATCTCGATGTTGTGCGGGTTGAGGATTCCGAGTCCGGTCCCGATCGGTGAGCCGAGTGGCATGACCGCGGCGACGCCGAGGTCGGCGAGTCGCGCAGCGAGGACCGGGTCGTCGTTGGTGTAGGCGAGCACGACGAATCCGTCCGCCACCAATGCGGCTGCGGCGTCGACGAGTTCGACGGCATCCGGCATCAGGGTGCGTTCGTCGGCCACCACCTCGAGCTTCACCCAGTTCGTCTCGAACGCCTCGCGGGCCAACTGCGCGGTGAGCACCGCCTCGGCGGTGGTGTGGCATCCGGCGGTGTTGGGCAGGACCGCGATGTCCAGGCGGCGCAGCAGGTCGAACACCCCCGTCCCCGACGCGGCGTCGACGCGACGCACGGCGACGGTCGTGAGTTCGGTACCCGACGCGACGAGTGCACGCTCGAGGGACGCGAGATTCGTCGCGCCACCGGTTCCGGTGATGAGGCGGGAGGAGAACTCGCGGCCGGCGATCCGAAGCGGGTCCGCCTCGGAAACGTCTGCGCCGTCGATGATGCCGGACTCAGCCACCTTGCACCGCCGTCACGATCTCCACTACGGCTCCCGAGGTCATCGTGTGTTCCGACCATCGTCCTCGCGGTACGACTGCGCCGTCGACGGCCACCGCGATCCCGCGGTAAGGCAGTCCGAGGCGGGTGACGACATCCTTCACCGACTCGTCGTCGCCCACGTCGAGGTTCTCTCCGTTCACGGTGATGGTCACGCGGATGCTCCTTCCAGAATCCCGAGCACCCTGTCCGCCGTGCCCGGTGCGAGAACGATGCCGTTGCGGCCGTGGCCGGTCGCGACCACTGTACGGTCGTCGATCCGCTCCACGATCGGCAGTCCGTCGGCGGTGCACGGCCGTAGTCCGGCGCCCGCCTCGGTCAGTTCGTAGGTGCGCAGTCCCGGCATGACCTCGATCGCGTCGGCGAGCAGATCGGCGACGCCACCTGCCTGCGGAGTGCGGTCGCCGAAGTCACCGGCCTCGTATTGCGTTGCGCCGACCACGATCCCGTCCTCGCGCGGGACCAGGTAGACCGCCCGGCCGTGGAGCCGGGCCCGGACCACGTGGCCGGGCGGCGGAACCGACCACCGTGTCCGGCGCAAGCGGAGGATCTCCCCCTTGGCCGCGTGGAGGGGCACCTCGGGAAGCAGTGCCGCCGTGGCGATTCCGGCGGCGAGAAGGATCTGATCTCGCGGGCCGGCCTGTTCGCGGACGTCGGCGAGGCTCTCCACCCGTGCATCCATGAACCGCACCCCGACCGCGGCCCCGGCGCTGCGCAGGGTCGCCAGCAGCCGTCGGTTGTCGATCGACCACTCCCCGACCGCCCGGTAGCCGCCGACGAGCCGCGAACTCAACGACGGCTCCAGGGAACGGATCTCACGACCCGTCACCGTGCTGAGCGTGGCGTCGGTGCGCGGCTGATTGGCCCAGACGAAATCGGCGAGATGGCGCAGGTACTCGGCGTCGGCTGCCGAACCGGCGACGAACAGGGAGTCGGTGGCCGTCACGATCGCGGGGTCGTCGAGCCGCTTCACCAGCGTCGGCCAGCGCCGCACCGATTCGACCGACAGCGCGAGCGCGGCCTCCTCCCCCGGATGTCCCTCGCCCAGCGAGCCGAGCATCCCGCCCGCAACCCATGAGGCCCGCTCGTCGTGACCGGCGTCGACGACGAACACCTGCCAGCCGGCGTCGGCGGCGGCGAGCGCACAGGTCAGACCGATCACGCCACCGCCGACGACGGTGAGCGCACGGTCGAGTCGTGCTGGGGTGTTGCTCAAGCCAGATCACCTTCCTTCGCCGGAATGACCCGGATCAGGTTCGACGGTCTGCGGAGGGGTCCGCACTCTCAGCCCGCCTGCCCAGGCTCCCGTGTGTTCTCGCGGTCCACCCTACGCCCGGCCGGTCGACGCAGGGCTAGCCTGGTCGCCGTGACGACTGCTTCCGAATCGCGCCGCCGCCTTGATTCCGCCCGGCTCTATCTGTGCACCGACGCGCGACGCGAGCGCGGCGACCTGCTCGACTTCGTCGGCTCCGCCCTCGCCGGCGGCGTCGACATCGTGCAGCTACGCGACAAGGGGTCGGCGGGCGAGAAGAAGTTCGGCACGCTCGAGGCCCGTGAGGAGCTCGAGATCCTCGCCGCGCTGCGGGGCGTCGTCGACGCCCATGGCGCGTTGCTGGCGGTCAACGACCGCGCGGACATCGCCGCTCTCTCGGGCGCCGACGTCCTCCACGTCGGACAGGGCGACCTGCCGCCGGAGGTGGCGCGCCGGATCGTCGGCCCCGACACGATCATCGGGGCGTCCACCCACGACCGCGAGCAGGCCGCGGCCGCAACCGCCGACCCCGACGTCGACTACTTCTGCGTCGGCCCGTGCTGGACCACGCCCACCAAGCCTGGTCGCAGTGCTGCCGGCCTCGACCTGGTGACGACGACCGCCGGCGCCGCGCCCGGCAAGCCGTGGTTCGCCATCGGCGGCATCGACGCCCCGCGGGTGCCGGAGGTGACCGCCGCAGGTGCCCGCCGGATCGTCGTGGTGCGGGCGATCACCGCCGCCACCGATCCCGCTGCCGCGGCCGCCGACCTCCTCGGCCGGTGGTAGCCCAGGGGTGGTCCTCAGGGTCGGTTGTCAGAGTGGACTGCCGAGGCGGAATCCGTTTGCCTGATCCGGACACCGCGGTCTAGCCTGGACCGATCATGATGTGCATCAAGAGCGCGCTCGTAACCCGCCGCAGCGGGGTCTGATTCTGACCGACCCCCCGCTGCGGGTCGGTTGCACGCTCTTGTCGGTCATCCGTTCTTCGACCGAAATCGGCTTTCGAGATGCACCTTCTTCATCTGCCTCACCCATCCTTCTCACGACACGGGCACACGACCGCGCCGTCGGGAGATCCCATCACCGAACACTTCGGCCGTCCGCTGCCCGCGGGTATGCGCGAGGAGGCCATCGGGATGAGCTGGCAACACTTCACCGACGAGTACGCGGGCAACGGAGCCATCCGGCTCGGATCGTGGTCGGTCGCACCGGCGCGGCAGGACCTCGTCGAATGCCGCGCGACCATCGCGATCGCCGATCGCCTCATGTCGTGCAGCGCTGTCGCCGCCGGACCGCTCGGCGCGATGACGTCGATCCTGTACGACCTCGGCGCACCCGTTCAGATCCTGCGGCTGCACCAGCGCGAGGTCGACGGGGCGATCGCCACGTTCCTGCTGTGTGAGAACAACGGTCGGCAGGCGTGGGCCTTCGGCGAGGGCAGGACCGGGGACGAGGCGAACATCGCCGCGCTGATCTCCGGCGCCAACCGGCTGCTCAGCCCCTAACCCTGCGGGTCGAGTGCGGCGATCCGCTCGCGCAGGGTGGGCCAGGCCCGGCCGAACGCCGGATGCAGCGGGAGTTGATCGACGTGTTGTTCTTCGACCCAGCGCAGTTCCGTCGACTCGAAGTTGGCGACCGTGCGGACCGGCGCATCGGTCTCGGCGATGACCGTCGTGTAGGTCCAGCCGCCCGGTGACTCGTGAGTGACGACGGCGGCGACGACACGCAGGTCGGCGCTGTCGATGCCGGCTTCTTCCTCGGCTTCCCGCATCGCGGTGTCGATGGCGCCCTCGTGGGAGTCGCGCGCACCGCCGGGCAGGGCCCAGGTGCCGCCCTGGTGCGACCACGCGGCGCGATGCTGGAGCAGAACGCCGGTCGCGCCGTCGGTCAGCGGCGCCCGGAGCAGCAGACCCGCCGCGCCGTGAACACCCCAATACCGTGAACCGTCGGGATCGATCAGCCAGCCGTCGCCGTCTCCGCGCACCACGCCTCCTTGCCGCCCGACGAGCCGATCGCCGGATTTCCTCCACCGTAAGTGAGACACGCGCGACCTGCCAGGGCGATCACGAACCCGTCGGCGTGGCGACGGCGATGCCCGGAGGAACCCTCCCCGATGGCATAGGCTGAAACACGCACGACCCGGTGAGCGATGACCCTGATGAGTCATTTCTTCTTACAGGTCGCGGGAGCCGGGACGGGGACCGGCGACCGAGCGGCCACACCGGAGACGATCCAGCGTTCGAGAAGGGGATCAGCTAGGTGACCGGCGATGCGTCCTCCGTGCGGACGGCACTCACCCGTGGCGGTCGCATGATCCGTCCCGCCCAGTCGTCGCCGCCGATCCGCCAGGTCCTCGCCGATCGTCGAGAGCTCGTCGCCACGGCCCGCGAGCGTGCGCAGTCACCGTTCCAAACGCTGCGGCATTACTCGGTCACCACGCCGGGCAAGCTGATCATCATCTGCGTCATCCTCTTCCTCGGCTGCGTGACCACCGGCCTGTACGCCTCGACCGTGCTCGAAGACCGCACCCAGACCCTGCAGCGCCTGATCGATCGCACCGAACCACTCGCCGAGGCCGCGCAGGTTCTCTACAGCTCCCTGTCGATCGCCGACGCGTCCGCGAACGCCGCGTTCATCTCGGGCGGCCTGGAGACGCCGGAGCTGCGGCAACGCTACTCCGACGCGCTGGCGACGGCAGCGTCGTCGTTGATTCTCGCGACCGGAACCTCGAGCGAACCGGGACCGGGGATGACCGAGGACGCGACCGAGCGGGCCCTGTCGTCGGACCTCGACACCCTGTCGACGTCGATCCCGGTCTACAGCGGGCTCATCGAGACGGCCCGTACCAACAACCGGTTGGGCAATCCAGTCGGGTCGGCGTACCTGGGCCAGGCGTCGTCGTTGATGCAGGACAAGATCCTGCCGGCCGCCCAGCGCCTCTACGAGCGACGTTCGATGGCGATCGCCGATCCGCAGCATTCGCTGACCCGCCCGCCGTGGACGGTCTACATCCCCCTGCTGCTGCTGCTCACGGCCATGGTGCTGACGTCCCGCTACCTGGCACGCAGGACCCGCCGCCGATTCAACATCGGACTGGTCGCCGCGATCGGCGCGCTCTTCCTGGGGACGGTGTGGCTGCTCGCGTCCGGCCTGATGTCGGTCGCCGCGACCAGCAACGCCCGGACCGACGGCGCCGACCCGCTCCGCGAACTCACCGCCGCGCGCATCCTGACCCAGCAGGCGCGATCGGCCGAGACCCTGTCCCTCATCCGCCGCGGCGATCAGGGTGGGCTGGAACGCACCTTCGCCGCGACGACCGCCAAGATCGGCGGCATCGTCGACGACGTCCGCACATCCAAGGAGACCGGATCGGTGTCGGCGGAGCAGCTCGACACGGTGAGCTCGGCGCTGGCGGAGTGGAGACGCACCGATGCCGGTGTCCGGCGGTACATCCAGACCGGCAACTTCGACCGCGCCCGGCAACTCACCGTCGGGGACGGGCTGAACAGCTCGGCCCGCGCGTATACGGCCGTCGACAGTGCACTCGTCGACGCGATCACCACCGCGCGAACGGCGTTCCGCGACGACATCAACACCGCTCAGCGCGTACTCGGCTTCACCGGGACCGGGATACTCCTGCTCGCGGTCCTCGCCGCCGTCGCGATCGTCGGCGGACTCGTCCCCCGAATACGGGAGTACCGATGACCCGCCCCCGATTCCATCTGTCCGGCCCCGCCCGCTCGCGGCGACCGCTGGTCGTTGCGGTCCTCCTGCTCGTGGCTCTGGTCGCCACGGGCTGTGTCCGGTTTCCCGCCCCGGACGCACCGCCTCCGACCGCGACCGCCGGACCGCTGGTGTTGCCCGGCGTCCAGACCGACGTGCCGGTCGAGCCGCCGCCGAGTTCGGAGGCGTGCAACGCGACCCTCACCCTGCGCCCACCCGCCCAGATGCCGGCGCCCGGACGCATGCCGCCGAACTCGACGATGGCCGGCATCTTCGAACGCGGCCGGCTCATCGTCGGACTCGACATCGGGTCCAACCTGTTCAGCTTCCGGGACCCCATCTCCGGCGACATCGAGGGCTTCGACGTCGACATCGCCCGCGAGATCGCGGGTGCGATCTTCGGCGACCCGAACCGCGTCGAATTCCAGGTGCTCAGCTCCGCGCAACGCATCGACGCGTTGCGGGACAAGACCGTCGACGTCGTCATCAAGACGATGAGCATCACCTGCGACCGCCTCCGCGACATCTCGTTCTCGGCCCCGTATTACGTGGCGTCGCAACGTATCCTGTCGTTCCGTAACTCGAACATCGTCGGACCGTCCCAGCTCGCCGACAAGCGGGTCTGCGCCGCACGCGGCACCACCTCGATCGGCCGGATGCAGTCCATCCAGCCGCGGGTGCGGATCGTCAGCACCACCACCTGGGCCGACTGCCTCGTGCTCATGCAGCAGGGTCAGGTCGACGCGGTCACCAGCGACGACGCCATCCTCGCCGGGCTCGCCGCGCAGGACCCGTGGGTCCGCGTCGTCGGCCCCAGCCTCGGTGAGGAGTTCTACGGCGTGGGCATCCCGAAGGGCGAGGACGACATGGTCCGCTTCGTCAACGGGGTCCTCGAACGCGCCCGCGCGACCGGGCGCTGGCAACAGATCCGCGATCGCTGGCTCACCATCCTCGACAGTGGATTCGGCGCTCCGCAGCCGTACTACCGGGACTGATGCCCATGGACTACGCCGGCGAACCATCCCAGGCAGACCCTCACGGACCCGAGGGTCCGGACGCACCCACCCCCGACACCCCGGAGGAGGTCGGTACCCAGCGCGTCTCGCTCGCCGACCTGATGGGTGACGACGCGACGGACACCGACCGGCACACCACCGACGACCACACGACCGACGTCCGTTCCCCCGACGAGGGCACCACCGACCAGGTCGTCGAAGTCGGCACGCAGAAGGTCGATCTCGACGCACTCATGGCCGAGGGCGACAACACCGCCGACGACACCACCAGACCCCGCGCGGTGACCGACCCCGAGGTCGGAACACAGGCGGCCGCACCCGCATTCACCGTCGGCATCGCGCCGCAGGATCGCTTCGACGGCCGGACCGACCGGGTCGTCCGTACCCGGGCGACACCGGAACCGGATTCGGGTCCGCTCGGGCGGCGACTCGTCCCACGGCGTCGCCCGCCGGTCCACGAGCGCCGTCTGGGCAGCGGCCTGGTCGAGATGCCGAAGATCACCGACATCGAACCCGAGGACGCGGTCATCGACGATCCGGTGATCGCCGAGGGCAAGCGATTCTGTTGGCGCTGCGGCAAACCCGTCGGGCGACTCGAGGGCGAAGGCGAGGGCCCACCCACCGGCGACTGCGCCAACTGCGGTGCGCGGTACTCGTTCGTGCCGGGACTCGCCCAGGGGACACTGGTCGCGGACCAGTACGAGATCGCCGGCGCCATCGCCCACGGCGGCCTCGGATGGATCTACCTGGCCATCGACCGCAACGTCAGCGACCGGCCCGTCGTTCTGAAAGGCCTTCTGAATTCCTCTGATTCGGAGGCCCAACGCGTCGCCGTGGCCGAGCGGCAGTTCCTCGCGTCGGTGAACCATCCGGGCATCGTCAAGATCTACAACTTCGTCGAACACATCAGCGACGACGGTGAGCGTTTCGGTTACATCGTCATGGAGTACATCGGCGGTCAGACGCTCAAACAGATCACCTCGGGTGATCCGGAGAAGTCGCTGCTGTCAGTCGAACAGGGCCTCGCCTACATCCTCGAGGTGTTGCTGGCCGTCGGCTATCTCCACTCGGTGGGCCTGGTCTACAACGACGTCAAACCCGAGAACATCATGGTCGGCAGCGACGAGGTCAAGCTGATCGACCTCGGGGCGGTCTCACCGATCAACGGTTACGGACATCTCTACGGCACACCGGGTTTCCAGGCCCCCGAGATCGTCAAGACCGGGCCCCAGGTGGCCACCGACATCTACAGCGTCGGACGCACCCTCGCGGTGCTGACCGTGCCGATGGAGATGCGCAACGGCCGCTACGTCGACGGTCTGCCGGCCCCCGACGAGACTGCCGTCTTCCGCGACAATCCGTCGTTCTACCTTCTGCTGCAACGTGCCACCGCCCCCGATCCGGCCGACCGGTTCGCCTCCGCGGAGGAGATGAGCACCCAGGTGCTCAACGTGCTGCGCGAGACGGTCGCCGTACACACCGGCGTCCCCCGGCCCTCGCTGTCCACGGTCTTCACCCCGCAGCGGTCGACGTTCGGCACCGACCTGATGCTCGCCCCGGTCGACGGCTTCTTCGACCCCGACCAGGCCGCGTTCTACGATCCGGTCGACATCGCCACCGCACTCCCCCTGCCCCTGGTGAATCCGCTGGATCCGGCCGCCAGCCTGTTGACGTCGGCGGCCCTGTCGGACCCGCGGCAGACTCTCGACTCGATCAACACCGCACGCGCCGAAGGGTTCGCGTCGCTGTTCGGCGGCCGGCCGGTGAAGAACGCCCATCCGTCGCTGGAGATCGACCTGGCCGAGGCGCGCGCCCACCTGCAGCTCGACGACGTCGACACCGCTCTGGCGCTGCTCCGCGATGTCCGCGAGCACCACGGTGATTCGTGGCGGGTGGAGTGGTACATGGGCATCTGCGCGCTGATGAACGACGAGCCCGAGTTGGCCTACGAACGCTTCGACGAGGTGCTGGGCGCGATGCCCGGCGAGGTGGCGCCGAAACTCGCGGTCGCCGGGACCGCCGAACTGATCGGACGCTGGCTCGCCGACGAGAACGGGTCGTCGAAGTCGGCCGACAAGATCTCCCGGCTCTACGATGTCGCGCAACACCACTATCACGACCTGTGGCTCACCGATCACAGCATCGTGACCGCCGCCTTCGGGCTGGCCCGCCTCGCCGTGGCGGCCGGCGACTACGACGGCGCGATCCGCCCCCTCGACGAAGTGCCCGCCACCAGTAGGCATTTCAACACCGCCCGGGCGACGGCGATCATCGCCCTGGTACACGGCAGGCCCACCTCGCAGGTCACCCGCAACCAGATCGTCGAGGCCGCACGACGACTCGAACAGATCCCCGACACCGAACCCCGCAAGTCGCGGATGCTGCTGATCGTGCTCGGCACCGCGCTCGGCTGGATCCACGACAACCCCGAGGAGGAGGATTCGGACAAGGAACCCTCCACCCTGCTCGGCTTCCCCTTCACCGAGTACGGAATCCGCACCGGCACCGAGAGATCCCTGCGCCAGCTCGCACGTCAGACCCGCAACAACCGCGAGCATCGGTTCATGCTGGTCGATCTCGCGAACTATGTGCGGCCGAACACGCTGTTCTAGGGCTGCCCGCCGGCCGAGTCCGCGACAAGCGCCGCCGACTGCCGCGCGATGGCGAGCTCCTCGTTCGTCGGGACCACCAGGACCTCGACCGCACTGTCGTCGGCGGAGATCCGACGCGCCGACCGGCCCGCGGCGGCGTTGCGGTCCGGGTCGAGGACGATCCCGAAACGCTGCAGCCCCTCGAGCGCATCCGCCCGGACGCGGGCCGAGTTCTCGCCGACGCCGGCGGTGAAGGTGATCGCGTCGAGCTTGGCGAGCCCGAAGGTGTACGCGCCGAGGTAGTGCCGCAGCCGGTGGATATAGACGTCGTAGGCGCGCCGGGCGTCCTCGTCACCGGCGTCGACCAGTGCGGCGATGGAACGGAAGTCGTTCTCGCCGCACAGGCCTCGGAGTCCCGACCGCTGGTTGAGCAGGGTGTCGATCTCGTCGACGGACAGATGGGCCACTCGGTTGAGATGCAGCACCAGGCCGGGATCGATGTCGCCGCTGCGGGTTCCCATGACCAGCCCCTCCAGCGGGGTCATGCCCATACTGGTGTCGACGGGTTGTCCGCCCGAGATGGCCGACGCCGACGCGCCGTTGCCGAGGTGCAGCACGATCTGGTCCAGGCCGGCGGGGTCCTTCCCGAGAAACTCGGCGACGCGGCCCGACACGTACTCGTGGCTGGTGCCGTGGAATCCGTACCGCCGGATGGCATGTTCGGCCGCCACCGCGCGGTCGATCGCGTAGGTCGCGGCCGCCGGGGGCAGGCCGTGGAAGAAGGCCGTGTCGAACACGGCGACCGACGGCACGTCGGGGAGCAGGGTCCGGGCCGTCTCGATGCCCACCAGGTTGGCCGGATTGTGCAGCGGCGCAAGGGTGGAGATCCGCTTGATCTCCGAGATGACCCAGTCGTCGACGAGGGTCGGCTCGTAGAACGACCGGCCTCCGTGCACCACGCGGTGCCCGACCGCGGCGAGCCCGGCGTGCACCAGGTCGGTGCCGTTGTCGGCGAAGAACTGTTCGGCCCGCCGAACCGCCGTCAGGTGATCGGGCAGCGGCACCGACTCGGTGACCGTGTCCCCGTTCTGTTCGTGCGTCATCGACGATCCGGCGTCACCGATGCGTTCGGCGATTCCGTCCGCGATGACCGCCCCGGTGTCGGGTTGTACCAGTTGATACTTCAGCGACGAGGAGCCGGCGTTGAAGACCAGGACCGCCCCGGCGGTGTCGGCGCTCAACGCACGTCTCCGGCGACCGTGTCGGCGTCGACCTGCTGCGCCTGGATCGCGGTGATGGCGACCGTGTTCACGATGTCGGACACCAGCGCGCCACGGCTCAGGTCGTTGATCGGCTTGTTCAGACCCTGCAGGACCGGACCGATCGCGACGGCACCGGCGCTGCGCTGCACCGCCTTGTAGGTGTTGTTGCCGGTGTTGAGATCCGGGAAGATCAGCACGGTCGCCCGACCGGCGACCGGGGAGTCGGGCATCTTGGTCGCCGCGACCGACGGTTCGACCGCCGCGTCGTATTGGATCGGCCCCTCGACGAGCAGCTCGGGAGCGCGCTTCCGAACGAGTTCTGTTGCGGTCTTGACCTTTTCGACGTCGACACCCGATCCGGACGTCCCGGTGGAGTACGACAGCAGCGCCACGCGCGGGTCGATGCCGAAGGCCGCCGACGTCTCCGCCGACGAGATGGCGATGTCGGCGAGCTGTTCGTCCGTGGGATCGGGGACGATCGCGCAGTCACCGTAGGCGAGCACGGTGTCCGCCAGGCACATGAAGAACACGCTCGACACCGTGGAGACGCCCGGCTTGGTCTTGATGATCTCGAAGGCCGGTCGGATGGTGTGGGCGGTCGTGTGAGCCGCTCCCGACACCATCCCGTCGGCGCGCCCGGTGTGCACCATCATGGTGCCGAAGTAGGAGACGTCGAGCATCTTCTCCTGTGCGCGTTCCAGATCCATGCCCTTGTGCTTGCGAAGGTCGGTGTAGATCCGGGCGAACTCGTCCAGGTACTCCGAGGTGGCCGGGTTGATGACGGTGGCCTCCGAGAGGTCGAGGCCGAGTTCGATCGCCCTCGCCTGCACGGCTTCCGGGTCGCCGAGCAGTGTCAGGTCGGCGACGCCGCGACGGAGGAGCCTGCTCGCCGCCCGCAGGATGCGATCGTCGCCGCCCTCGGGCAGCACGATGTGCTTGCGCTGTGCCCGCGCCCGGGAGATCAGCCGGTACTCGAACATCTGCGGGGTGACGACCGACGGGACGTCGACGTTGAGGTTGCGCATGACGACGTCGGGATCGACGTAGGTCTCCATCAGCGACAGCGCCGCCTCGATCTTGCGGGCCGATCCGGCGTTGAGCCGGCCCCGGGTGTGGGCCGCGGTCCGCGCGGTGTCGTAGGTGCCGTGCGGGCAACTGATGATCGGCAGCGTCGGCTTGAGCCCGCTCACCAGCGCCTCAATCATCGGGTGCGGTTTGAGTCCACCGTTGAGGATGATGCCCGACAGTCTCGGGAATCCGTGCGCCGTATTGGCATTCACGAGGGCCAGGAGGACGTCGGAGCGGTCGGCAGGGGTGATCACGACCGTGCCGTCGGTGAGGCGTTCCAGGATGTGTTCGACGGTCATGCCGCCCACCATCACCCGCAAGGCCTCGTGGTCGAGGAGTTCCTCGTCACCGCTGTACATGGTGGCGCCGAGCGCCTCTTTGAGTTCGGCCATGGTGGGCGCGAACAGGATCGGCTCCTCGGGCAGACACAGACTCGGTACCCCGGTGCGGCGCAGCGTCGTCCGGATCTCGTCGAGCCGGTCCGGGTCGCAGCGGTTCGCGACAATCGCAATCGGCGTGGCATGGGCCGCGCCGACCTCGGACACCAACCCCGCGGCGAGATCGGCGATCTCGGCGGGAGACCGGTCGTCGGCCTTCAGCGCGATCACCATCGGGGCCGACAGGTTGGCAGCGATGCGGGCATTGAAGCTCAGCTCCGACGGGGTTCCGACGTCGGTGTAGTCCGACCCGACGATCACGACGCGGTCGCAGTGCGTTGCCAGCGCATGGAATCGGGCGACGATCTCGCCGATCGCGGCGTCGGGATCCTCGTGAACCTCCTCGTAGGTCACGCCCAGGCAGTCCTCGTAGGGCACGTCCACCGAGTCGTAGTCGATCAGGAGGTCGAGCAACGGGTCCCGCTTGTCGCCGTTGGCACGGATGATCGGGCGGAAGACGCCGACCCGGCCGCCGGTCGCCGCGAGCAGTGCCAGCAGGCCCAGCGCCACGACGGATTTCCCGGTCTCCCCCTCCGCCGACGCGAGATAGATGCTGGTCGTCGACTCGCCCGCAGCACCTCCATCCCTTGCGGTTCGATCTCCAGCGGCGGGGTCGGTAACGGCAGCGTCGGTGGCCATGCGCCCCAGCATAGTGGCGCCCCGGGGTTCAGATCAGGATGCCGGGATTGCAGACGCCGTCGGGATCGACGGTCGCCTTCACCGCCCGCAGAGCCTCGAGCGCCAGCGGACCGATCTCGTCGTGGTAGGCGTCGCGGTGGTCGCGGCCGATGGCGTGATGGTGGGTGATGCTCGCGCCGGTGGCCCGGATCGCGGCGTTCGCCGCGGTTTTCGCCGCCGCCCACTCCGCGATCGGGTCGGCGCCGAACGGCGCGACCACGGTGAAGTACAGCGAGGCACCGGAAGAGTAGACGTGGCTGATGTGGCACATGACCAACGGCGGTGTGCCCGATGCGGTGACATTCGGCCCGCTCGCTCCGCTTCCGGCGCCGGTGAGCGTGTCAGTGATCGCGGCGGTGACCGAGGCCCGCAGCTCGTGCAGCTTCGACCAGTAGGTGACGGTCTCCAGGGTCTCGACGAGCACACCGGCGTCGAGCAACGGATCGCGTAGGTAGGGCCCGGCGAAACGTCCTGTGCGCCAAGACTCTCCGGGGCCGGTCCCGAGCGCCGTGCCACCGGCGTCGACGAGCACCTCCGACGCGGCGTCGCGGCGTCGGAGGACCTCGCGCTCCTCACCCTCGTATCCGGTGACGACGAGACATCCCGTCGACTCACCGCCGAGCTGTGCGGGATCGGCGAGATTGATCGCGGTCTCGACCTCGTCGGACAGGCGGATGACGGTGGGCAGGGGGCCGTCCTGGGCGAGGCGACGCAGTGCGGTGGCGCCGTCGGCGAAGGAGTCGAACCGCCAGCCGTCGAAGAGCCGGGTGGCCGGGGCCGGACGGACGCGGAGGCGGACGCTGGTGATGACACCGAAGGCGCCCTCGGAGCCGAGAATCAGCTGGCGGAGGTCGGGTCCGGCCGCCGACCGGGGTGCAGTCCCGAGTTCGACGGTGCCACGCGGGGTGGCGAGCACGAGTCCCTCGACCATCTCGTCGAAGCGTCCGTAGCCGGCCGACGACTGCCCCGCCGACCGGGTCGCCGCGTAGCCGCCGATCCCGGCGCCCTCGTAGGACTGCGGGAAGTGTCCGAGTGTCCATCCCCGCTCACGCAGAAGTGCTTCGGCGGCGCTCCCGCGAAGCCCGGCCTCGAGGGTGGCGACACGAGAGATCTCGTCGATCTCGACGAGACGGTCGAGGCGGCGGAGGTCGAGGCTGACGACACCGTCGAACCCGGCACGGTCGGGGGCGAGCCCGCCCACGACCGAGGTCCCGCCGGTGAACGGCACGACCGCGACCTTCGCCGCGGCGCAGATCTGCAGGATCCGCACGACCTCGTCGTGATCGGCGGGATAGACCACCAGGTCCGGAGCGTCCGAGGCGTCGCCGATGCGCAGCCGCAGCAGATCGGGCGTCGAGTAGCCCCGGGTGTGCTGGATGCGTGCGTCGTCGGAGCCGACGACGTGCTCGGTGCCGACGAGGGCTTCGAGATCGGCACGCACTGCCGACGGCACGGTCTGCGCGGGCGGGGTGACCGCCTCGGGGGCGACACCGCGATCCTCGGTGGCGTCGCCGGCCAGCGCGGCCGCGGCGGCGGGTAGCTCGGTGACGCGCGCCGGGTCGCCCCAACGCGGCCGCCGCATGTCGACGACCGGGATCGCGGTCTCGTCCGCGGCGGACCCCTGTTTCCCGGTCATCGTGCGATCACTCCTCGTTCTTGACGACCGCCCGCACGACGAGATCGGCGATCTGCTCGTCGGTGAGCGAACTGTCCGGGATGAGCATCAACGAGTAGATCGTCCGTACCAGGAACTCCGCGGCCCCGCGCGGGTCCGGGACGAGCTGGTCCTGGATCAGCGGATCGAGATCGGGCAGCGTCTGGTCGACGATCTGGTGGATGAGGGTGGAACCAGAGGAATCGCTCGTCGCTACGAGCGCCCGCACGATCTCCTCGGGCTCCTTGCGCAGCACGTACTGCAGCGCCTCGTGCTCACGGATGTAGGGCAACACGTTCACGACCTGCGCGCGGACCTTGCCCGCGGCGTCGGGCGCGGAGGCCGACCACTCCCGCAGCTTCACGCGCAGCAGTGACACCTCGCGGTCGACGATCGCCGCGACCAGCGCATTCCGCCCGCCGAACATGCGGTATGCGGTGGCCCGGGCGACACCTGCGTGACGCGCCACGGACGTCAGACTCAACGTCTTGGCGCCGAAGCGGGAGACGAGTCCCACTCCGACATCCACCATGCGGTCACGATCCATGCGAAAAATCTATCGAATCGGGGTGGGGCGTGGCCGACCTGGTCGCGGTTGTCGAAGAAGAGTCGCCACTTCGCGTCGGTAGCGCTACGTGGAAGTCGCGCTTCTATCCGCGACACGGGATTCCGTCTCGAGGTCCGCACCGGGCGCCTCGTCGATCACCGGGTGAGAACGAGCGGCGTCGACGCGGCCGCCCCTGCGGGTGCGCGGAAACAACCGGCGAGCGATCGCCACCCCGCCGATGCAGAGCACGCCTCCGACGATCCCGACGCCGGTCGGCAGTTCGTCGAGAAGTGCCCAGGACATCACGATGACGATCGCGGGGACCACCAGAGTCGTCGCGGCCATGGCACCGGCGTCGGTGCGCGCCAGGGCATATGCCCACGTCGAGAAAGCGATCGCAGTGGGTCCGACGCCGAGATAGATCACCGCGACGATCGCAGACGCGTCGGCACGCGCGAGTTCGGAGACCGCGGTCGGCGCGAACGGGAGCGTCGCGACCAGACCCGCAAGCGCGCCGAGCCACGTGGCGGTCAGCGCGTCGACCGTGCGGAGTGCAGACTTCTGGATGAGGACGCCCGCCGCATAGAGCACCGCGGCAGCGATCCCGAGGAGCACTCCGAGCCAGTCGGCGTGTGCGTCGGTGGTGGCGGATCCGCCCGTGGCGATCAGCACGACACCGGCGAACGCGATGGTCATGCCGATCACCAGATGCCGTGGGAACCCTTCGCCGAAGAACAGCCCGGCCGCGACCGCGACCAGGATCGGGGCCAGGTTCACCAGCAACGCCGCGGTCCCGGCGTCGAGGTGCTGCTCGGCCCAGTTCAGCAGGATGGTGTAGCCGGCGAACCACGCGACGCCATACGCGATGACCAGCATCAACGGACGCCCGCGCGGGAACCGGGTGGTGACCGGACGGTCGTCGCCGACGACACTGCGTCGGCGCAGTCGCACCGCCAGCACGATGACCGTCAGCGGGAGGACCGCCGCGAGCAATCGCAGGAACGCCATCGCACCCGGCGAGAAGGACTCGCCCAGCGCCCGGATGCCCACGAACGCCGACGCCCACAGCACGACGGTGACGAGGGCAGCCAGAGCCGGGAGGGAGACGCCGAGAACTGCAGGAGACGAGGGGCGCGAGGTCATGTCACTCAGCGTCCGGCATGAGGCACTTCAGGACAAGTGAAAGTTTCTATCGATTTGTTAAGTCTGGCTGTATCGTCATGTCCATGGTCGACGTCCACCGGCTTCGGGTTCTGCGCTCGGTCATCGGCGAGCGTTCCATCGGCGGGGCCGCCAACGCCCTGGGTTACACACCGTCGGCGGTGAGCCAGCACATCGCTGCCCTTCAGCGCGAGACCGGATTGACCCTGGTGGAAAGGGACGGGCGCGGCATCGTGCCCACGGAGGCCGGCACCATCCTCGCCGCCGAATCCGAGGCGGTGTTCGAGGAACTGTCCCGGGTGGACGGGCTGATCTCCGAACTGCGCGACGGGCGGCTCGGGCAGTTGCGGATGAACTACTTCGCATCCGCCGGCGCCGCCTGGATTCCACCGATCGTGGCCACGATCTCGCGGGAGTTCCCCGGCCTACGCCTAGACCTGCGACTCATCGAGCTCGTCTCGCCGTCCACCGCGTCGCCGGACGTGGAGATCTACGTCGAGGACACCGAGCGACCCGTCCTCGACGCCCCCGGGCTCATCAGCCGGCCGCTGACCTCAGATCCGTATCACGCTGTGGTGCCGAATGATTCGACGTGGGCAGCACACGAGTCGGTGACCCTGCGCGAGCTTTCCCAGGTGCCCTGGGTCGACAACGACGTCGCGCGCGGCCCGTGCCGGCAGGCACTCCTCAGCGCGTGCACGTCCGTCGGCTTCGTGCCCGACTTCAGCATCGAGACACAGGATTACCCGACGGCGATCCGCTTCGTCGCCGCCGGCGTCGGCCTCACGGTGGTACCGCAACTCGCGCTCACCGACCTGCCCGCGGGGGTGGTGGCGATCCCCATCGTCGATCCCACACCCACCCGCGCGATCCGGGTGCGCGTGCGCCAGAGCGCACACGACCTCCCGCCGGTCCGGCGGGTGCTGGAACTGCTCGATGCTGCTGTACTGCAGTCGATTTCGTAGCAATAGTGCGGCCATAGCGCGCACTATTGCTACGAAACCCGGCTAGCCGAGCTTGCGCAGGCGCGGTTCCAGGTCGCGCTGGAAATTCTCCAGGAAGCGACGCTGATCGTGCCCCGGCGCGTGGAAGACGAGGTGGTTGAGTCCGGCGTCGGTGTAGAACTTGACCTTCTCGACGGCTTCGTCGGGATCGGAGGCGACGATCCACCGCTTGGCGACCTGCTCGATGGGCAGCTCGTCGGCGAGACGTTCCATCTCGGTGGAGCTGTTGACGCTGTGCTTCTGCTCGGGAGTCAGCGACAGCGGAGCCCAGAAGCGCGTGTTCTCCAGCGCCAGCTCGGGATCCGGATCGTAGGAGATCTTGATCTCGATCATCTTGTCGATGGCGTCGAAGTCGCGTTCGGCCTTCTCCGCGCCTTCCTTCACCGCCGGCAGCAGCTTCTCGGTGTAGAGCTCGGCGCCCTTGCCGGAGGTGCAGATGAAGCCGTCGCCGGCGCGTCCCGCATATCGTGCGACGACCGGCCCGCCGGCGGCGACGTACACCGGGATCGGTTGTTCCGGAACGTCATACATGTAGGCGCCCTGCGTGTGGTAGTACTCGCCGTCGAAGTTGACCTCTTCGCCGGTCCACAGTTCACGCATGAGCTTGATCGACTCGCGCAGGCGGGCGAAGCGCTCTTTGAACTCGGGCCACTCCCCCTGGAACCCGGTGGCGTACTCGTTGAGTGCCTCGCCGGTGCCGACGCCGAGCATGATGCGGCCCGGGTACATACAGCCCATCGACGCGAAGGCCTGGGCGATGACTGCGGGGTTGTAACGGAAGGTCGGGGTCATGACCGACGTGCCGATCTGGACGCGCTTGGTGCGCTCGCCGACGGCCGCCATCCACGCGAGCGAGAAGGGAGCGTGGCCGCCGTTGTGCCGCCACGGCTGGAAGTGGTCACTCACCGCGACCGAATCCAGCCCGTGCTCTTCGGCCGCGACCGCGATCTCCACCAGCTCGCGCGGATCGAACTGCTCCGCCGACGCCTTGAAACCGAGCTTGAGTTCTGCCATGAGCCTCGCCCCTAACCGTCGGCCGTGCCGACCTTTCCCTGGTCGATCCGCTGATCGTGATCGCTGTTGTGACCTCGATTACCAACCTAGAGCATCGGTGAGAGTGCGACTCTTCCCGTCCGACCCGGGCGCCCACCCCCCGGATTGGACCTCAAGTCAACTTTAAGTTCTACCCTGGGCGACATGAGCATGGAGTCGGTCGCCTGGGACATGATGTACAAGTCGTCGACCTCGCCGGACGGTAAGCGGTTGCGCGGGGATCGGCGCGCGACGCTGCGTCGGATCGGCGGGTTCGCGAGCCCCCACCGACGGCGGATCGCGCTGTTCCTGGTGCTGTCGGTGTTCACCGCGGTCCTCACCGTGGTGACCCCGCTCCTCGCCGGACGCGTCGTCAACCTCATCACCGACAACGGGGCCGAGTCGATGATCGTCGGGCTCGCGGTGGCGATCGCACTGATCGCGGTGGCCGAGGCGGCGGCCGGGATCGGCGTCCGCTGGTTGTCGTCGAACATCGGCGAGGGTCTCATCCTCGACCTGCGGCGCGCGGTCTTCGACCATGTCCAGCGCATGCCGGTCGCCTTCTTCACCCGAACCCGGACCGGCGCGCTCGTGAGCCGGCTCAACAACGACGTGATCGGCGCCCAGCGCGCCTTCAGCGACACCCTCTCCGGTGTCGTGTCGAACATCGTGACGCTCACCCTGACTCTGGGCGTGATGATCTACATCAGTTGGCAGATCACGATTCTCGCCCTGGTGCTGCTCCCGGTGTTCGTGATCCCGGCACGTCGGATGGGAGGCCGGATGGCTGCCCTGTCACGTGAAGCAGCCGAGCACAACGCGCGCATGTCGACGCAGATGACCGAGCGGTTCTCCGCTCCCGGTGCCACCCTGGTCAAGCTGTTCGGACGGCCCGACCTGGAATCCCGCGAGTTCGCCGACCGCGCAGATCGCGTGCGCGACATCGGCGTCCGGCGCGCCATGCTGCAGGCCTACTTCTTCACCGCTCTGACTCTCGTGTCGGCACTCGCGCTCGCACTGGTCTACGGCCTCGGGGGATGGCTCGCCGTGCACGAACATCTGTCGGCGGGCGCGGTCGTGTCCCTCGCACTGCTGCTGACCCGGATGTACGCGCCGCTCACCGCCCTGGCGAATGCCCGCGTCGAGATCATGAGCGCGCTGGTGAGTTTCGAGCGCGTCTTCGAGGTCCTCGACCTGACACCGCTGATCGTCGACGCCCCGGACGCTCGCCCGGTGCCCGGCACCGAGAGCGGCCGGCCGGTGCCGGTGTCGGTGCGCTTCGACGACGTCTCCTTCGCCTACCCGTCGGCCGACAAGGTCTCGCTGGCGTCGCTGGAAGAGGTTGCGCAGCTGGACAACCGGGCCGGGCAGACCGTCCTGCACCACGTGGACCTCGATGTTCCCGCGGGGAGCATGGTGGCGCTCGTGGGCAGTTCGGGTGCCGGCAAGTCGACCATCGCGAGTCTCGCCACGAGGCTGTACGACGTCGACGAGGGCTCGGTCCAGCTCGCCGGCGTCGACATCCGTGACCTGCAGATCGCGTCGGTGCATCGTACGGTCGGCCTGGTCACCCAGGACGGCCACCTCTTCCACGACACCATCCGCGCCAATCTCGTTCTCGCACGACCCGACACGTCCGATGAGGAGATCTGGGACGCGCTACGCCGAGCACGCCTCGAGGAGCTCGTGGCATCGTTGCCCGACGGACTCGACACCATCGTCGGCGAACGCGGCTACCGGCTCTCCGGCGGTGAGCGTCAGCGGATGACGATCGCACGCCTGCTGCTGGCACAGCCGTCGGTGGTGATCCTCGACGAGGCGACCGCACACTTGGATTCGACCTCGGAGGCGGCAGTTCAGGAGGCCTTGGGCGAGGCCCTCGAAGGTCGTACCTCGATCGTGATCGCGCACCGGCTCTCGACGATCCGCGCGGCCGATCAGATCGTGGTGCTCGAAGCGGGACGCGTCGTCGAACGCGGCGATCATCCGACGCTCCTCGCACGAAACGGTCGCTACGCCGAGCTCTACCGCACGCAGTTCGCCGACGGTGGGGACGAGGACGACGACGGCACGCTGAGCGCCTAGGCCTTCGAGGCTCGTCGCTGCGCTCCTCGCACCTCAGGCGACAGGGGACGCAGGGCTCACTGCTCGTCTTCGAGGTCGTCGAAGGTGTCGATCAGCGGGCGGCGGGGTTTCCGGGGATCGTTGACGCGCTCGCTCAGGCGGCGGCGCAGCTGCATGCCGATCAGCACGATGTTGACCACGATGACGGCGATGCCGACGGCCACCCAGAACCAGCGGCCGTCCTGCCACCAGCCGACGGTCAGCCAGCCGATGCAGACGATGAGGATGGCCGCTCCGATGCTGGTCATCGTCGTCGACAGCGTCTGCGCGCCGCGGGAGAAGTCGGGGCCGGTACTCACGGGAACTCCTGGATAGAACGGTTGCTGGCGATCAGGTCTGGACCCGATCACGTCTGGATTACGACGACGACTGCGATCAGGATGGCCACCACCACTATCGCAGTGACGACGAACAGGATCTGGGCCGGGCCCGGCATCTGCCCACCGCGCTGGAGGACGCGCATCGTTCGACGCCAGCGCCACGCACCGATCACCGCCAGGGAGCAGCCCAGAGCGACGAGGATGAGCCCAAGGATCAGTTCGAGGACCGGATTGTCGATGTCCGGGGCCAGGTAGACGATCGCCATCCCGGCGGCCATGAACCCGAGGGCGGTGCGAACCCACGCGAGGAGTGTGCGTTCGGCGGCGAGGGTGAAGCGCGCGTCGATCGCACCAGGTGGCGCGGGGGTCGGCGTCGCGCCCTCGCCGGGTCCGGCGCCCACTCCGTCAGCCGGCCCGTTGGTCCTCTCGGTCGTCAGCGCTCTTGCCCTCTCGTATCGCCTCTTTCGCGAAGGCCGCGGTCGCCTCGATCGCGTGGATCGTCTCCGGGTGATGCGAGGCGAGCACCGGGAACGCGTGTACCTGCCAAGCGTAACTGTGGGCGAGGGCCTCGACCCCGGCCTCGTCGAGAATCTCGATCAGGCCGATGACGTCCGGTTCGAGCATCTCCCCCTCTGCGGTGACCATGACCGTCGGCGGGAACTCGACCGGGTCGAGGTCGGCGATACGGCGCACCCCGGTCAGCGGCACGGGACCGCGATCGAACTGCGGTGCCAGCTTCGCCATCTTCGACTTCGGAATGTAGGCGTCGGAGCGGCTGGACCGGTCCGGGTTGGTGCCCAGGTCGACGTCGAGCAGCGGGGAAAAGCCGACGAGTGCGGCCGGGGCGGGGAGTCCGCGATCGACGGCGGCCTCCACGACCTTCGCCGCCAGGAACCCGCCGGCCGAGTCGCCGGCGACGATGACCCGTCGATAGTGGCGTTCGTTGATGAGCTCGGCGTAGGCGGCGACGGCGTCGGCCACCGACGCGCCCACCCCGGCCTCCGGCAGCTGCCGGTACTCGAGCGAGAAGACCGGGACCTCGCAGGCCCGGGCCAGCCGCGCGGCGATCGAGCGATGGGTGCCGATACCGCAGACGACGAAGGCACCACCGTGGAGGTACAGCATCGCCGTGTCGCTGTCGCGGCGTGACGGGCCGGCCGGCATCGCCAGCTCCGTCGAGCGCCCGGCGAGGGTCAGCTGTTCACGGACCACCCCCCGGGGCTTGGGCCCCACGGCGACGACCCGGTCGATGAGGAACAGTCCGGCCATGCCCGCCTTGTTGATCGGCCACAGCGTGAGCAGCGGCTTCAGGAACACGCGGGAGCCGAACCAGAGGGGATACGACAGGAGGCTCGGCCGCCGGTGGTGAACGATGGGCATGGGACTCCTCCTGGTCTGAGCCGAAGCTACACCCTCGGCGCCTCCGTATAACCGGTAAACGCCGAGCAAAAACATTTACCAAGCCTTGGCCTGCCGGCCACCTGGGTCCGCTATATTCTCGAACTCGTGACAAGACGGTGGCCGTGACGCAGGTACAGATCCTTCCGCAGTTCCTGCGGTCCGCGCAGGCAGGCGATCCGCGAACCCTGTGCGATGTCCTCACCGCGACCGCGCGTGCGCACCCCGATGCGCCCGCGATCGACGACGGCGACGTCACCCTCACCTACGGCCAGCTGCTGGCCCTGATCCGCCGCACCGTCGCGCGTTTCGCCGAGGTCGGCGTCGGACACGGCAGCCGCGTCGGCATCCGGATGCCCTCCGGGTCGCGTGACCTCTACGTCGCCATCCTGGCCACCCTCTACGCCGGCGCCGCCTACGTCCCCGTCGACGCCGACGACCCCGATGAGCGCGCCGAACTCGTCTTCGGCGAGGCCGGTGTCGATGCGATCGTCGACGCCGACGGCCCTCGCCCGACGAAACCCGCCGCCGGGACGAGCACGGCCCCGGCACGGCCGACCCCTGCCGACGACGCGTGGATCATCTTCACCTCGGGCTCCACGGGAACGCCGAAGGGCGTGGCGGTCACGCACCGCAATGCGGCAGCCTTCGTCGACGCCGAGGCACACATGTTCCTCCCCGACGAGCCGATCGGACCCGGTGACCGGGTCCTGGCCGGGCTCTCGGTCGCCTTCGACGCCTCGTGCGAGGAGATGTGGCTGGCCTGGCGCAACGGCGCCTGCCTCGTCCCGGCGCCCCGATCGCTGGTGCGCAGCGGCATGGACCTGGGGCCGTGGCTGGTGGCCCGCGACATCACCGTCGTCTCCACCGTGCCGACCCTGGCCTCGCTGTGGCCACCAGAGGCCCTGGAAGCCGTGCGGCTGTTGATCTTCGGCGGCGAGGCCTGCCCGCCGGAACTCGCCGACCGCCTCGCCGTACCCGGTCGCGAGGTCTGGAACACCTACGGCCCCACCGAGGCGACGGTCGTCGCCTGCGCCGCCCCCCTGGGCGGCCCCGGGCCGGTGCGTATCGGATTGCCCTTGCACGGTTGGGATCTCGCGGTCGTCGACGCGGACGGCAACCCCGTCGCCGAGGGCGAGGTCGGCGAGTTGGTCATCGGCGGCGTCGGCCTGGCCCGCTACCTCGACCCGGCCAAGGACGCCGAGAAGTACGCGCCGATGCCGACCCTGGGCTGGGAACGCGCCTATCGCAGCGGAGATCTCGTCCGGCTCGACCCCGCGGGCCTGATCTTCATGGGCCGCGCCGACGACCAGGTGAAGGTCGGCGGGCGACGCATCGAACTCGGCGAGATCGACAACGCCCTGCAGAATCTGCCCGGCGTGAGCGGAGCTGCCGCCGCAGTCCGCAAGTCGGCGGCGGGCAACAGCCTGCTCGTCGGCTATCTGGTCTCCACCGACCCCGACTTCGACGCTTCGGCAGCACACGCCGAGCTCACCCGCCATCTGCCCGCCGCGATGGTCCCAACCCTCGCCGTCGTCGACGAACTGCCCACGCGCACTTCGGGAAAGGTTGATCGTGATGCGCTGCCCTGGCCTCTGCCGGGCAGCAGCAGACCAGTGGATGACGACGTCGAACTCGGCGAGACCGAGCTGTGGCTGGCCCAGTTGTGGACCGATGTGCTCGGCATCCGGATCACCCATCCCGACGTGGACTTCTTCGCGGAGGGCGGTGGTTCGCTCGCGGCCGCGCAGCTGGTGACCGCGATCCGTGGGCGCCACCCCGACATCTCGGTGGCCGACCTCTACGACCATCCGCGACTGGGATCGATGGCGGAGATGCTCGACGCGCGCCGACCGGCGACCAGCATCGTCGAACGCGATGTCGCACCCACGCCACGCGCGACGGGTCTCGCCCAGCTCGCGCTGACCGTTCCGCTGACTACCCTGACCGGTCTGCAGTGGGCGACCTGGCTCGGCGTGGTGAACAACCTGGGCGCCGTCGTGGCCGACCGGCTGGATCGTTCGGTCCCGTGGCTGGTCGAGGTGAACTGGTGGGTCCTGCTCGCGGCCTTCCTGCTCTTCATCACCCCGCCCGGCCGGATGTGCATCGCGGCGTTGGGCTCCCGCCTGCTCCTCGCCGGGGTCACACCGGGTGAGTACCCGCGCGGCGGCAACGTGCATGTGCGTCTGTGGGTGGCCGAACGGCTCCTCGACGCGAGCGGCGCGGCGAACCTGTCCGGTGCGCCGTGGATGATCTACCTCGCCCGGGCACTCGGGGCGCGGATCGGTGGCGACGTCGACCTGCATACGATCCCGCCGGTCACCGGTCTGCTGACGGTCGGTGAGGGCGCGTCGGTGGAGCCGGAGGTCGACCTCGCCGGCTGGTGGATCGACGGCGATGTGGTCCACATCGGGGAGATCGCCATCAAGCGCGGGGCGTCGATCGGTGCGCGCTCGACGCTCATGCCGGGGGCCGTCGTCGGACGCGACGCCGTCGTCGCACCCGGGTCGGCGGTGTTCGGCCGGGTGAAGGCGCGCCAGCACTGGGCCGGTTCACCCGCGGTCAAGGTCGGCAAGGCCATGCACCCATGGCCCGATCATCGGCCGCCACGCGCCCGCGCCTGGGTGCCGATATACGGGTTGTCGTCGCTGGTGCTGGCCGCGATCCCGCTGATCTCACTGGCCGCGGGACTCGCCGTCATCGGCCTGTGGGCCCTCTCCGCCGACCGGTTGCGCGACGTCGCGATCCGCGCCGTGATCCTCCTGCCGGCGGCGACCCTCACCAGTCTGGCCGTCTTCGCCGCGATCACCGCGGTGCTGGTGCGGCTGGCATCCCTGGGCCTGAGCACCGGCTACCACCCGGTGCGGTCACGCGTCGGCTGGCAGGTCTGGCTGACCGAACGCCTCCTCGACGCCGCCCGCACCTACCTGTTCCCGCTCTACGCGAGCCTGCTCACGCCGGTCTGGTTCCGCGTGTTGGGCGCCAAGGTCGGCAAGGGCACCGAGATCTCGACGGCACTGGTGCTGCCGCGCTTCACCACCATCGGCGACGGCGCCTTCCTCGCCGACGACACGATGGTCGCGTCGTACGAGCTCGGGGGCGGCTGGTTGCACATCGACGAGGCGAAGATCGGCAAACGCTCGTTCCTCGGCAATTCGGGGATGACCGGCCCGGGCCGCAAGGTGCCCAAGAACGGCCTGGTCGCCGTGCTGTCGGCGACGCCGAACCGAGCGAAGTCGGGGTCGAGCTGGCTCGGCAGTCCCCCGGTCCGCCTGCGCCGCACCGCCGCCGAGACCGACACCTCCCGCACCTTCGATCCGCCGACGAAGCTGAAGGTGGCACGTTCGGTCATCGAGACCCTCCGCCTCATCCCGGTGATGGTGTCCTTCGGGCTCGGCGTCGGCATGCTGATCGCATTGCAGTACGTCGCCGTCCACGTGCACTACGGCGTCACCGCGCTGGTCAGCGGACTACTGCTGCTCGGGGTCGGCGCCGTCGCGTGTGGCACCGCGGCCGCCGCGAAATGGCTTGTCGTCGGCCGCATCACCGTCAGCGAGCACCCACTGTGGAGCTCCTTCGTCTGGCGCAACGAACTGTCCGACGCCTTCGTCGAGACCGTGGCCGCACCGTGGTTCGCCAACGCCGCCACCGGGACACCGATCCTCAACCTGTGGCTGCGCCTGCTCGGCGCCCGCATCGGACGTGGCGTGTGGTGCGAGACCTACTGGCTCCCCGAGGCCGACCTCGTCAGCCTCGGCGACGGCGCGACCGTCCAGCGCGGCTGCGTCGTCCAGACCCATCTGTTCCACGACCGCGTCATGGCCATCGACCGTGTCACCCTCGACGCCGGCGCGACGTTGGGGCCGCACTGCGTCGCGCTCCCGGCGTCGGGGCTGGGCGAATCGGCAACGGTCGGACCGGCATCGCTGGTCATGCGCGGCGACGTTGTACCCGCGCACACCCGCTGGCAGGGCAACCCCATCGCCCCATGGCCGACGGCGAGATAGGTCTCGCCGCTGCGGTCAGACCGCGGGCTCGGCCGGGGCCTCGACCTTCTTCGGGAGCGTCAGCAGCGTCGCGATGGACAGTGCGACAAGCATGATGCCGCCGACCCAGGCCAGGACCTGGAGCGAGAAGACCGGCAGGATGATCATCACGATGCCGGCGATCACCGAGATGATGCCGGAGAGGATCAGGAACCAGGTCGGGCTGTGGCCGGACTTGGTGACCGCGCCGTAGAGGTCGGCGACGCCCTGGAAGATCCAGCCGATGCCGATGAAGACCGCGAGCAGCCAGACCGCGTCACCGGGGCTGAAGAGCGCGATGATGCCCGCGAGCAGCACGATCACGCCGACCACACCGAGCAGGGCACGGACGCCCGTACTCAGGAACGACGCCGCGAAGGCCTGGTAGATGCGGAAGATGCCGGCGATGATCAGCGAGATCGCGAACAGGATCGCGACCACGACGATGGTCGGGCCGGGCCAGATGATGGCAACGATGCCGAGCACGATGCCGACGATCGAGGTGATGATCAGGGCCGTCCGGACGGCGCCGATCAGTTCATCAGGGAAATGCTTCGTGTACGCCGTCGCGAAAGTCATGGTCGAAGGTTATCGCCCGGAGGGCCGTGACACGCTGTCCTTGAGGGCCCGTGGCACAAACTGATACTCGTACCGGTAGTAAGTATCGAATGACCTCCATCGCGTTCTTCGAGAGGGCCGGCGACCCGTCCGGCGAGATCAGGTACCGTCCGACCACCTTCGCCGCGAGTCTCTGGGCCCCGGGAACCCTCAACGGTCCGGCGGTGTGCGCGCTCGCCGCTCGGGCGGTCGAGGTGGAATTCGGCACGGAAGAGTTCCTGCCCGCCCGGTGCACGATCGATCTGTTCAAGGCCGCCCGAGACGTTCTCACCTCGACCCGGACGCGGCTCATCCGTTCCGGCCGGCGAATCCGCGTCGTCGACGTGGAAATCGTCCAGCATCCCGACGGCGCCGACGAGGTGGTGGTGGCACGCGGGACGACGGTGTTCCTGCGAACGTCGACCAACCCTCCGGGTGAGCGGTGGCACCGGCCGCCGGAGTTGGTCACCTTTCATCCGCCGGCGACCACCGGCGATGACCTCGCACCGCGATTCGCCTCCGACGCGCCGGACGGCGGCCTCGGCGAGTGGCAGCGGGACATGTCGGGTCACCAGAACGGTCACCGCAAGCGGATCTGGACCCGCGCGGCCCCGATCGTGCCGGGCGAGGAGCCGACGCCGTTCCAGCGTGCGGTGGTCAGCGCCGAGTCGGCGAGCCTCATCTCGAACTGGGGTAGTACCGGGATCGGCTTCATCAACTGCGATCTCACCGTTGCGCTGAGCCGCCTGCCCCACGGTGAGCGGATCGGTGTCGAGGCGGACATCCACATCGAGGACGACGGGGTCTCGGTCAGCAACGCCGGTCTCTACGACGCCGACGGCATGTTCGGGACGGCCCTCGTCACGGCGGTCAACAACGCCGCCGCCCAGATCGACTTCACCACTGTGGACACCTCCGAGCGCTACCGCGAAGCATGAGGAAGAACCTGTATTTAACCAGGCAAATTACTTCCCACAGGGCTCTCAGGTCTTGATATGGTCACGCCCATGACACGACGCCTTCATCGGCTTCTCCTGGGTCTCGTCGTCTCGACCCTCGCGCTTGCCCTGACGTCCACGCTGGCCTCGCCGGCGCAGGCCGGCAATGCCGCGGGCCCGGCGACCATCGTCAACCGCCTCACCGGCCCGTTCGCCATGAACGACACCGTCGGCCGCCACAATATCGTGGGCACCGATCTGGGCGTCATGTGGGACAACGGACGTGGCGAGATTCTCACCGCCTTCGGCGACACCCAGTCGTTCAACGGCTGGTCACTGCTGTACGGCGAGCTGTACTACTGGCGGTCCAACGTCCTGTTGCGCAGCACCGACCGCAACCTGGCCGACGGCATGACGTTCACCTCGCACGCCGGCCGTCCCGGGCACGCCAAGCGTCTACTGAAGCCGAACGTCCGTCGCGAGGTCACCATCATCCCGACCGCGGGTGTCGCCGCCAACGGCAAGCAGTACATGACCGTCATGTCGGTCAAACGGTGGGATTCGCCGGGCATCTGGACGACCAACTGGTCGGGCCTGGTCGTCTCCGACGACAACGGCGAGAACTGGCGTGCGCTCGACGCCTTCCGCCCCAACGGCGGTGGCAACAAGAAGTTCCAGATGGGCGCCTTCCTGAAGGTCGGCAAGACCGTCTACTACTACGGCACCCCCGACGGCCGCTGGGGCGGCGTGTACCTGGCCCGGGTCGACGAGAAGGACATCGAGAACCTCGGCAAGTGGGACTACTTCTCCTACGGCCGCTGGGTCCGCAACAACCCCGGCGCCGCCACCCCGGTGATGGGCGCGCCGACCGGCGAGATGTCGGTCGCCTGGAACGACTATCTCGGCAAGTACATCTCGCTGGCCAGCCAGGACATCGGCGTGACCCTCCGGACCGCCGACAAGCCCTGGGGTCCGTGGACTTCGGGTGAGCTCGTGGCGCCGTCCGCCGACCCGTACACCGGCTATGCGCCGTACATCCACCCGTGGTCGAAGGGCAGCACCCTGTACTTCACGTACTCGATCTCGATCGGCTACCAGGTCTACCTGATGAGGTTGCCGCTCAAGCGATGACGCTCGAGAGATGTGGGGCGGTTCGGAGATCTCCTCCGAACCGCCCCACCTCGCTTTCATGCCGTCAGTTCTGGCCCAGCATCGCCCGCATCTGGTCGATCTCGGCCTGCTGTGTCGTCGCGACCTGTGTGGCAAGGGCTCTGGTCGCCGGGTCGGTGCCCTTGGCCAGCACCTCGTCGGCCATCGCGATGGCACCCTCGTGGTGCCGGATCATGCCCTCGAGCCACAGCCGGTCGAACTCGCCACCGCTGGCCTGACGGAGCGCCGCCATCTGCTCGGCGGACATCATTCCCGGCATGTCCCCGTGACCCATGTTCCCGTGATCCGGACTTCCGTGACCCATGCCCCCGTGGCCCATGTCCCCGTCGTCGTCCATGTGTCCGGCCACCGGCACCCCCCACGACTTCAAACGCGCTGTCATCTGGTCGATCTCGTCGTCCTGCGCGTCCTCGATGGTGTCGGCGAGGGTGATCAGTTCGCGATTCTGCGTCCGGCCCTCGACGAGGTCGGCCATCATCACCGCCTGCCGGTGGTGGGGGATCATCTCGGTGGTGAACTCGACGTCCGCGTCGTTGTGCTTCGCGGCGGGCGACTGGCCCGGCGCAGACGCGTCCGCCGGGGACGAGGTCGCCGGGCGGTCTGCGGTGGTGGTTCCGGAAGGCGACTCGTCGGATGAACACCCGGCGAGGGCCAGGGCGAGCGCGGCGCCGACGGCGGTTCCGACCGCAACGCGGCGTCGAATATTGGCATTGTGCTGTACAGACATTGGATTTCCTTGCTGCTGAGGGTTTTCGGATACGACGACATGGCGGACCCGAAAGGTCCGCAGACGTCTCCTCAGCAGCGGACCACCTGCAACTGCAGGTGGGTTCGGATCGCCCACGGGGGCGGACGCCCCAGGACGACGATGCCCCGGCGAGCCGGACGGTACAGCCCGGCCACCGACAAGGACAGGAATGCCCAGATCAGTAGTACGAGGACCACGGGCGGGATGTCGATGCCGGCGGCGCGGGTGAACACACACGCGTGGTCATGGTCGCCGCAGTCCTCACCGGACATCGACGGGTGTTCGCCCATCACTGCGGCTGGTGTCATCGCCGAACCCGTCGACGGCGAGTGGTGACCGGCAGGGTCGAAGTGGGCGTCGGGATGGCTGGACGCCGTGGCCGGACCCGCGATCACGGTGTGCATGAGCATCACCGCGAGCGCGAGAGGAACTATCAGCCCCCGGAACCAGATGGCGGCCCGGGGCCCAGGCCGGCTCACCTCTCCCAGGCTAGCGAGGTCATGACGCGGGCGTCGAGACCTTCTCCGCGTCCGGGTCCTCGCTGTCGGATTCGACCTCGGCGGCTTCGGCTTCCGCCTCGGCGGCCAGACGCTTCTGCCGCGGGATCAGGTACTTCCGGTCGATGATCCGGTACGCCGCGATCACGCCCGCGGCGAGACCCCACCCGAGCAGGATGTCGAAGATGTAGTGCTCGGCGGTGTAGATGAGGGCGAAGGCCATCGCGAGCGCGTAGCCCATGAAGAGCGTTTTTCCGAGCGCCTTGACCCGTGGCCACATGAAGAGTGCCAGCAACATGGTGAGACCGGCATGCAGGGACGGGATGGCGGCGACGAGATTGGACTTGCCCTGTCCGAGCGTGACGAGCTGCGACGCCATGCTGATGTTCAGGTAGTTCCAGCCACGCGCGGAGATCCGCTCGACGTACGGCTCGGCGTCGGGGTACGCATTGTCCAGGGGTCCGAGGAGACCTCCCTGATCGTCGGCCTCCGTCGAGTACATGCAGATCGGATCGCGGGGGTAGTCCTGCACCTCGACCGCGGTGCACCGCGCCGCCGCCCACGGCGGTGCGCCGGGGACGAGGGTGTAGCCGACCAGCGCGAGGAATGTGGTCGCCACGAAGCAGGCCGCGTAACGGCGCCAGGCCGTGCGGTCCTTGAGCCACAGCCAGGCCGCCACCGCGTACGGGACGATGAAGTACGACATGTAGACGATGCTGACGATGACCTCCCACCACGGAGGACTCGCCTGCTTGAGCTGCTCCTGCAGCCACGCGGTCGGGGTGATGTCGCCACCCATGAGCCATTTGTCGAAATCGATCGCCAGGTGCCAGTGAGTCGGCATGCCGACGATCTGGGCGATGTTGCGCGTCCAGTCGTAGAGGATCAGGATCAGCGCGAACGGCGCCCAGTCGAGGATGATCGTGATGAACTTGCGGCGCCCGATGCTCGCCGCAGCCAGTCCGAGGCAGAGCAGGATGATGAGCCGCGTGCGGTCCCACGCCAGACCCTCGAGGTAGATGTGCACTGCCATCACCAGGAACCAAGCCGTGACCGCGATGCGCCGGACCATGGTCAGGTCGCGACGGTTCTCCGGGTGGGCTTCCATCTCGGCGGCAGCGGCCAGGTCGTCGAAGACCGGCGCCATCTCTGGCGGGTCGACGTCTGATCCTGCGCTCGACCGGTCAGACTTCGACAGCGTCACCTCCGCCGAGGTCGTGTCATCAGGCTCCTGGCCCTCACCGCGCTCCGAGGACTTACCCGGCCGCGGGAAGCCCACCGACTCGTCAACACTCACCCGACACAATCCCGCCCGTCACGCCCCTCAGGGCACCCACGCTCGTAACCTGCCGTCAGTGTAGTGGCCATGTCCGATTGGTGAGCCACCGCTGCACAGCACGTGCGGGCTGGTCGTCGCGACCACCGTGATCACCCGCGCCGACGACCCGTTTCGACGGATTCACGTCCACTGGGCGTGTCGTGGATCACACTGAAGACCTGCAATGCCCCATCCCAGAGGAGGTCTCGGTGCCCAATCGCTACCTGCGCTACGGCGACCAGCGCTACATCATCACCAAGGAGGCGGAGGCTCGACTGAATCGCACCCTCGATGCGGTGTACTCCGACGGGACCCGCGGCCATGAGTGGCTGAATCTGTATCACGACAGCGCGGCCCCCTGCCGTCTGCTGATCGCAGCCGGTGTGCCGATCACGATCGAGACGGAGCCGGCGCCTGGCGAGTGACCCGACGCGCCGAGCGAGCCGACCCCGGGCATCGGCGGTGCCGCCCGGAGGCGGCCACTATCGTTGACCCATGCGCATCGGAGCACACCTTCGCGAGGACACCGACCCACTGGTCACCGCCGCCGAACTCGGCATCGACGTCTTCCAGATGTTCGTCACCGATCCGCAGAGCTGGAAGAAGCCGCAACCGAATCCTCATGCGGCCGCGATCCGCGAATCCGACATCGACGTCGTCGTGCACTCCAGCTATCAGATCAACGTCGCGAGCCTGAACAACCGGCTGCGCATGCCGTCGCGCAAGGCCGTCGAACAGCAGGCCGCCGCGGCCGCCGAACTCGGCGCCTTCGGCCTCGTCGTACACGGTGGTCATCTGCGTGACGGCGAGGCGTCGGCCGAGGGATTCGCCAACTGGCGCAAGCTCTTCGACCGCCAGGTCGACAAGGGCGGCTTCGGGGTGCCGATCCTGATCGAGAACACCGCCGGCGGCGACCACGCGATGGCACGCACCCTCGAGTCCATCGACCGGCTGTGGGAAGCAGTCGGCGACTTCGAGCAGGCCGGCTTCTGTCTCGACACCTGCCACGCCTGGGCCGGCGGGGAGGATCTCGTCGGACTGGTCGAGCGTGTCAAGGAGATCACCGGACGCATCGACCTGGTGCACCTCAACAACTCTCGCGACGAGTTCGACTCCGGCCGCGACCGTCACGCCAACCTGGCGTCGGGTCAGATCGACCCCGAGATACTCGCCGCCGTGGCCAGGGCCGCCGACGCTCCGGTGATCCTGGAGACACCCGCCGAGGGCATCCCCGAAGACCTCGAGTACCTGCGCTCAGCGCTGTAGGGCGTCTGTCACGACAGGTTCCAGCCGGGAGCCGGCGGAGTCACCGGATACGCGGCGGCGTTCATGACCACCGTCCCGTCGCAGGGTCCGCCGTCGATCGTGGTTCGCCACACGCCTTTCAGCGTGCCGTCGCCCTGTGGGGTGTACGTGGCGACCGACGTCGCCGGTCGCCACACCTTGGGCACCCCCGCGCCCTGCCAGCAATCCCATTGCCAGTCGTAGCGGTGCACCCACGATCCCGCCTCCCAGGTGTAGCGAGGCGGTTGCGGGAGCGTCGGGTTCGCGGGTTTCGGCCCGTCGATCACCGTCGCCACGCACGTACCGCCGTCGCATGAGGTCGTGAAGGTGTAGTCGTCGGAGAAGTCCGGCTCCGCCTGCCTCGCCGCGAGGCTGGTGCCCGTCTTCGACGCCGCGAACCGCTTGAGCGAGTACACCCCGTTCCACGCGGGATCGGCGGCGTGCGCCGGAGCGGCGCTCACCATCGGTGCCAGTCCGACAGCGACGACCGCTGCCACGAAGATCATGATCCGAATTCTGGTCCCGCGTCGTGTGCGCATGTCCGATTGGACCGCATCCGGCCCTCACCTGCAGCGGTTGTCGGAATTGTCGTGGGACTCAGTCCGTCCTGCCGCCGGAGGAGATCACATAAACGGCGATTGATCCCCTGGCGATATGGGTCTATATTGGGGGTTACCGGCGAGTAACTTAACTCGAACCGAGACAGCTACACCACGCCCGGCCGGTACCCACTTCAACCGAGTGGGGTCGGACCGGGACCTGGAAGACAACACCGTCATCACGCATACGGCCGCACCAGAGAAGGAATTCACCATGGGCCATTACAAGAGCAACATGCGCGACCTGCAGTTCAACCTGTTCGAGCTGTTCGAGCTCGACAAGGTGCTGGAGTCGGGCGACTTCGGCGATCTCGACCACGAGACCGCCGTCGACATGCTCCGCGAGGTCAAGGCACTCGCCGAGGGCCCCATCGCCGAATCCTTCGTCGACGCCGACCGCAACCCGCCGGTCTTCGACCCGGAGACCCACAGTGTCACCATCCCGGAGAGCTTCAAGAAGTCCTACAACGCCCTCGTCGAAGGCGGCTGGGACAAGATCGGCATCCATGAGGAGCTCGGTGGCCTCCCCGCCCCGCGTTCGCTGTACTGGGCCATCGGCGAGATGATCCTCGGGGCCAACCCGCCGGTGTTCATGTACGCCGCCGGCGCCGGGTTCTCCGAGATCTTCTACAACAACGGCACCGACGAGCAGAAGAAGTGGGCCACCATCTGCGCCGAGCGCGGCTGGGGCGCCACCATGGTCCTCACCGAGCCGGACGCCGGTTCGGACGTGGGCGCCGGCCGCACCAAGGCCACCCAGCAGGAGGACGGCTCCTGGCACATCGACGGTGTGAAGCGCTTCATCACCTCGGCCGACCAGGACATGACCGAGAACATCTTCCACCTGGTGCTCGCCCGCCCCGAGGGCGCCGGCCCGGGCACCAAGGGCCTGTCGCTGTTCTTCGTGCCGAAGTTCCACTTCGACTTCGAGACCGGTGAACTCGGCGAGCGCAACGGCGTCTTCGTCACCAACGTCGAGCACAAGATGGGCATCAAGGCGTCGGCCACCTGTGAGGTCACCTTCGGTCAGCACGGCATCCCCGCCAAGGGCTGGCTCGTCGGCGAGGTCCACAAGGGCATCGCCCAGATGTTCGAGGTCATCGAGCACGCTCGAATGATGGTGGGCACCAAGGCCATCTCGACCCTGTCGACCGGCTACCTGAACGCGCTCGAGTACGCCAAGGAGCGCATCCAGGGTGCCGACATGACCCAGATGACCGACAAGGCCGCACCGCGCGTGTCGATCACCCACCACCCGGACGTGCGTCGTTCGCTCATGACCCAGAAGGCCTACGCCGAGGGCCTGCGTGCGGTCTACCTCTACACCGCGTCGCACCAGGACGTCGCCGCCGCGAAGATCGTCTCCGGCGCCGACGCCGAGATGGCCGCTCGGGTCAACGATCTGCTGCTCCCGATCGTCAAGGGTGTCGGTTCCGAGCGCGCCTACGGCACCCTCGGCCACGAGTCCCTGCAGACCCTCGGTGGTTCCGGCTTCCTGCAGGACTACCCGATCGAGCAGTACATCCGTGACTCGAAGATCGACTCGCTCTACGAGGGCACCACTGCCATCCAGGCGCAGGACTTCTTCTTCCGCAAGATCATCCGCGACAAGGGCCAGGCGCTGGCACACGTCGCCGGCCAGATCCAGAGCTTCATCGACTCCGAGGCCGGCAACGGTCGCCTGAAGTCCGAGCGCGCCCTGCTGAAGACCGCCCTCGAAGACGTGCAGGCAATGGCCGCCTCTCTGACCGGCAGCCTCATGGCCGCCCAGGAGAACTCGGCCGAGCTGTACAAGGTCGGCCTCGGTTCGGTCCGCTTCCTGATGTCCGTCGGCGACCTGATGATCGGCTGGCTGCTCCTGCGCCAGGCCGAGATCGCCCTCGCCGCACTCGACAACGGCGCATCGGACAGCGACAAGGCCTTCTACGAGGGCAAGGTCGCCGTGGCGAGCTTCTTCGCCAAGAACATGCTGCCGCTGCTCACCGCCGTCCGTGTCACCGTCGAGAACGTCGACAACGACATCATGGAGCTCGACGAAGCGGCCTTCTGACAGCACACCCACCCTTGATCGGTAAACCCACCGCCTTGCGAGGCGGTGGGTTTACTGATCTGTGGTGGGTTTCCGGTTGCGGTCGCATCTCAATACGAGATGCTCCGGGCGAGTCCCGTCGATGTTTCGTAGCCTCGGGAAGGGAACCACAGGCAGTCGGGGACAACTCGAGGGAGAGCCATGAAGGCACTCGTCTTTCACGGACCGGGCAAGAAGAGCTGGGACGACGTACCCGATCCGAAGATCCTCCAACCCACCGACGTCATCGTGAAGATGGACGCCACCACCATCTGCGGCACCGATCTGCACATCCTCAAAGGTGATGTCCCCGCGGTCGAGAAGGGGCGAATCCTCGGCCACGAGGGCGTCGGGACGATCACCGAGATCGGCCCTGCGGTAACCACTCTCGCAGTCGGCGACCAGGTGATCCTGTCGTGCATATCGGCCTGCGGCAAGTGCGACTTCTGTAAGCAGGGAGTGCACTCACACTGCCTCGGTGACGAGGGGGCGTCGGGTATCGGCTGGATCTTCGGACACCTCATCGACGGCACCCAGGCCGAGCTCGTACGAGTCCCCTACGCCGAGACCTCGGTCTACAAACTGCCGTCGGGCGTCACGCCCGAGCAGGGCGTCGTCCTCAGCGACATCCTGCCGACCGGGCATGAGATCGGTATCCGTTACGGCAACGTCAAACCCGGTGACGTGGTGGCCGTCGTCGGAGCCGGACCGGTGGGTCTCGCGACGATCGCGACGTCGGGACTCTACGGACCGAGCCGCGTGATCGCGATCGACATCGACCCCAACCGCATCGAGCAGGCCAAGTCCTTCGGCGCGACCGACGGCGTCGTGTCGTCGGATGCCGATTGGAAGGACCAGGTCCTCGCGATGACGGACGGGCTCGGCGTCGACGTCGCGATCGAGGCGGTGGGCATCCCGCAGACCTTCCAGATGTGTCTGGATGTCGTCCGGCCCGCGGGTCATGTCGCCAACGTCGGCGTGCACGGCGCCCCGGTGGAGTTCGCTCTCCAGGATCTGTGGATCTCCAACATCAACGTCTCGATGGGCCTGGTGAACACGGACACGCTCGGCGTCCTGCTCAAGCTGGTCGCGCAGCGTCGGATCGACCCGGACCTGTTCATCAGCCACCGTTTCGCCCTCGGCGACATCATGGAGGCCTACGACGTCTTCGGCCGGGCCGCGGAGACCAAGGCACTCAAGGTGGTCCTACAGGCCTGAGTAACCCACGAACGGCCGAACCCACCACCCCGCGGGGCAGTGGGTTCGGCTGGGAAGTGGTTGGTTCGGACTACTTCGGAGGCATCCGGATGCCGCCGTCGACGCGGATCACTTCAGCGTTCATGTAGCTGTTGGTGACCAGCTCGACGACCATCGAGGCCAGCTCGTCGGGAGCGCCCAGACGGTGCGGGAACAGGACCGACTCGCCCAGCTTCGCCTTGAACGCCTCGGCGGCCTCGCCCTCGCCGTAGATCGGGGTGTCGATCAGGCCGGGGGCGATGGTGTTGACGCGGATGCCGACCGCCGCCAGGTCACGCGCGACCGGCAGGGTCATGCCGACGACGCCGCCCTTGGACGAGGAGTACGACGCCTGACCGATCTGGCCGTCGAAGGCGGCGACGCTGGCCATGTTGACGATCGCGCCGCGCTCGCCGTGGGCGTCGAGCGGCTCGTTGCGGCTCATCGCGGTGGCGGCGAGACGGATGAAGTCGAAGGTGCCGATCAGGTTGATCGCGATGACCTTCTTGTAGGCGTCCAGGTTGTGCGCCGAACCGAACTCCCCGTCGCGGCCGATGGTGCGCTGTGCCCAGCCGATGCCGGCCGAGTTGACCAGGGCACGCAGCGGGCCGAGTTCGGTGGCCGCGTTGATGGCGGCTTCGATCTGTTCGGTCGAGGTGACGTCGACGCTGACGAAGACACCGCCGATCTCCTTGGCAAGCTCCTCCCCCTTGTCGGCGTTCAGGTCGGCGACGACGACCTTCGCACCCTTGGCCGCCAGCTGGCGGGCCGACGCGGCGCCGATGCCCGACGCTCCACCTGTGACGATTGCACTAGCTCCGTTGATATCCACGTCTCGGAATATATCGAACGTTCGTGAGATGTGGAACACATGCGGGGCGCTGCTCCATTCACCTCACGGTACGTGCTCGTCTCAGATGCACTTCACTATCGGCTCCGGTGCGTAGCGCACGGTCCGGGTGCGCCGGTCGACCTCTTGTCCGGTGCGGGCGTCGCGGATGATCCGCGTGTTCGACGTCGTGAAGCCCTTGCTGCCGCTGCTCGCAATGCAGTCGTCGCCCTTGGGGAGCTTGATCCGTTCCGGTTCGGTGGGGTCGGTCCGCTCGCCGGTGATCGACTCGACCTCGAATGCCTTGGTGCCCCACAACCTCACGGTCACCGCGGACGGCGACCAGCCGGTCTCGATGAGCACCCCGTGCCGGGTGTTGTTGCGGAACTTCAGGTCGATGGCGCCTTCGAAGACGGTGGCCTCCCGGGCCTCCGGATAGCGCGAGATGTAATACGCGTGCTCGGTGTGGTCGACGTCCTCGAGACCCGCGAAGTACGCGGCGTTGTAGAGGGTGGTCGCGAACTGGGAGATGCCGCCGCCGACGGCCGTCGCGGCGCGGCCGTTGTTGATGATCGTCGAGTCGACGTAACCCTCGGCCGTGCCTCGCGGACCCGTGTGGCCGTTGAGCGAGAAGACCTTGCCGGGCAGGACCAACGCGCCGTCGACCTCGGCCGCGACGAGGCGGATGTTCTCACCGGAGGCACTCGAGAAGCCGTCGGTGGTGTACTCGCTGATCAGTTCGCGCACACCGAGTTTGCGGGCGGCGTCGGTGGTGAGCTTGGGGTCGACATCGTCGTAGACGACATCGGCGGTACGGTTGCCACCGGCTGCGGTCGCCGTCGTGGCGAGCGCCTGAAGTGTCTTGTCCCAGTTGATCTTCGAACCGGTGATCGCGGGCACGACGGTCGGGCGGCCACTGGCGAAACTGAATGTCGCACTGACGGCGGGGCGTTGGGACGGATCGAGATCGGGGCCGAGAGACTCGCGCGCTTTCTTGACGTCGACGTGCGGGGTGAGACCGCCCTTTCCGTCGGGCACGAAGGTCAGCATCGCCCCGATGTCGCCTGCCGGAACCTCGACCGTGCGCTTGCGCCGGTCGATGAGCTTCACCGACCCCGACGTCGCGCGGTCGGCGGGGCCGGCCACGGTGGCGGCGACGACCTCCGAGGTCACGGTCGGCGAGAACGGTTCCATCGGCATGTCGATCGGCGTGCCGTCGAGCCAGTGGTCGACGAGCACGACGGCGGCGGCCTGGCGGGCGACGCGCTCACCCGGTGCCGGCTCGTCGCCGACCGGCGTGGCGCCGTCGTAGTGGACTCCACCCTCGACCGCGGCCTTCTCCAGCGACCTGCGGTGGGCGTCGAGGGCCTTGTTCATGGCGGCGGGATCGATCGTCACGACGGGCTCGACGTCGAGGTCACGACCGAAGAGCGACAGGAAGCGCGTGAGCGGGTTGCGCGGCTGTTCGAGAAGACGTGCGCGGGTCGCGTCCGCGTCGAAGGTCAGCCCCAGTTCGGTCGGCGCGACCTCGGCCGAGCCCTCGGGGGTGCGCAGGACGACCGGCTGCGTGGAGCGGGCGGTCAGCTCGTCGATGACGGGGTTCAGCTCGGCGGCGTGGCGGTTGCCCGCCGAGATCCCGCCGACGACGGCTCCGCGTGCGGAGTGATCGCGGGTGGCCACGAAGTCGATGGAGAGGGCGAGCGCCAAAATGATGACGACGACGACCGCAGCGCGTACCGCGTGGCGTGCTCGCCGGGCGCTTGTGGTCACAACTCCATCCATCACGGCTGACTACCTGGGCCAGTCGGGGTGGTGGCCGCAGAACTCATACCCCAGAAATGTAGGTGCTCCGGCTGAGCTGTCGGGTCGGGGGTCTGACAGCTCTGCCGGAGCTGTCTTCATGTTTACGCTACTTTTCGGCCGATGACACGTTCGGGGCCACGTTTAGTCCAAACATGTGACGAAGGACCCCATTTCGAGGTCGAAAAAGAGACGGATCGGGCGATTCGTCGCCCGATCCGTCGCCTTATCGAAGGGGTCAGCCCTCGATGATGGCGGTGACGCCCTGGCCGCCGGCGGCACAGATCGAGATCAGCGCACGACCGCCGCCGTTCTCCTTGATCTGCTTCGCCGCCTGCGCGACGATGCGGCCGCCGGTCGCGGCGAACGGGTGACCGGCGGCGAGCGACGAGCCGTTGACGTTGAGCTTGGACCGGTCGATGGGTCCGAGCGCCGAGTCGAGGCCCAGACGTTCCTTGCAGTACTCCTCGGACTCCCACGCCTGCAGCGTCGCGAGCACGACCGACGCGAACGCCTCGTGGATCTCGTAGAAGTCGAAGTCCTGCAGGGTGAGACCGTTGCGGGCCAGCAGGCGCGGCACGGCATAGGTCGGGGCCATGAGCAGGCCGTCGGGCCCGTTCACGTAGTCGACGGCCGCGGTCTCGCTGTCGACGAAGTACGCCAGCACCGGCAGACCGCGCTCGGCGGCCCACTCGTCACTGCCGAGCAGCACGGTCGATGCACCGTCGGTGAGCGGGGTCGAGTTGCCGGCGGTCATGGTCGCGTCGCCGAGGGAGACGCCGAAGACGGGCTTGAGCTTCGCGAGCTTCTCCGCGGTCGAGTCGCCGCGCAGATTCTGGTCGCGGGTCAGGCCCATGAACGGGGTGATCAGGTCGTCGAAGAAACCGTCGTCGTAGGCGGCGGCCATGTTCTGGTGGCTGCGTGCGGCGAGCTCGTCCTGGTCGGCGCGCTTGATGCCGAATTCCTTGGCGGTGATGGCGGCGTGCTCGCCCATCGACATCCCGGTGCGCGGCTCACCGTTCTGCGGGATCTCGATCCCGAGCTTGGTCAGCAGTTTCGCGGCGCCGAGGATCTGGTCCTTGGTCGAGCGGGCACGGTTGACCTCGAGCAGCTGTCGACGCAGGCCCTCGCCCACGGCGATCGGGGCGTCGGAGGTGGTGTCGACACCGCCACCGATCGCGGCGTCGTAGCGGCCGCGGGCGATGCCGTCGGCGACGGTCGTGATGGCCTGCAGACCGGTGCCGCACGCCTGCTGGATGTCGAAGGCGGGGGTGTAGGGCGACAGAGCCGAGCCCAGCACCGATTCGCGGATGAGATTGAAATCACGAGCGTGCTTGAGCACGGCGCCACCGGCGACCATGCCGAGCTGCTCGCCCTGCAGGTTGAAGCGGCTCACCAGGCCGTCGAGGGCGGCGGTGAACATCTCCTGGTTGCTGACCTTGGCATATGCCTTGTCCTGGCGGGCAAACGGAATGCGGTTGCCGCCGAGGATCGCCACCGGGCGCTCGGTGCGGGTCTCGGGCTTCTTCGGGGTGGTGCTGTTGTCTGCCACGTCGATCTCCAGGGTCGTGTGCGGTATCTATAGCGTATTCTTACTCAACAGTAAGTTCGTTGTCGAACGACAGTCAGAGGAGATCCAACATGGCCGCCAACGGAACAACTGGCCTGTACTCGAGCTTCGTCCATTCCGGCCCGGGCGCTTTCATCGCCAAGCAGGCCGGCCTCCCCGTCCCGCCGCCCCTGCGGCGGTACAAGCCGTCGGAGCCGCCGCTGCCGGGTCCGGTGCTGCTCGGAGGCTCGGGGCGCCTCGTCGAACCGCTCCGGGAGATGCTCTCGGGCGACGATTACGACCTCATCCAGAACGCCCTGACCGGCCGTAGCGCCGACAAGTACGGCGGCCTGGTCTTCGACGCCACCGGCATCACCTCCCCGGCCGAGCTGCGTCAGTTGTTCGAGTTCTTCCAGCCGGCCATGCGCTCAACCGCGCCGTGCGCGCGCTTCCTGGTCATCGGAACCACGCCGGAGCTGGTGACCGATCCGTCCGAGCGCGTCGCACAGCGGGCCCTCGAGGGCTTCACCCGCTCGCTCGGCAAGGAGCTGCTCAAGGGCTCAACCGTCCAGCTCGTGTACGTCTCGCCGGACGCCCAGACCGGTCTGAGCGGCCTGGAATCGACCGTACGCTTCGTGCTGTCGGCCAAGTCCGCTTTCGTCGACGCACAGGTCATCCGCGTCGGTTCGGCCGACGCGACCGCCCCGAAGGACTGGGATCGTCCGCTGGAGGGCAAGGTCGCCGTGGTGACCGGCGCCGCCCGCGGCATCGGCGCGACCATCGCCGAGGTCCTCGCCCGCGACGGCGCCCACGTCATCGCCGCCGACGTCCCGCAGGCCGGGGACGCGCTGTCGGAGACGGCCAACAAGGTCGGCGGCACCGCGTTCCCGCTGGATGTGACCGCTCCCGACGCCGGCGACAAGCTCGCCGAGCACGCCCTCGAGCGCCACGGCGGCATCGACATCATCGTCAACAACGCCGGCATCACCCGCGACAAGCTGCTCGCCAACATGGACGACGCCCGCTGGGACGCCGTCATCGCGGTGAACCTCATCGCTCCGCAGACCCTCGTCGAGAAGCTGCTGGAGAAGGGTGCACTCCGTGAGGGCGGCGCCGTCATCGACGTGTCGTCGATCGCCGGCATCGCCGGTAACCGCGGCCAGACCAACTACGGCGCATCGAAGGCCGGTGTCATCGGCCTGGTCGACGCCTACGCGCCGATCCTGGGCGAGAAGGGCATCACCATCAACGCCGTCGCCCCCGGCTTCATCGAGACCAAGATGACCGCGGCGATCCCGCTGGCCACCCGCGAGGCCGGTCGCCTGATGAGCTCGCTGCAGCAGGGCGGCCAGACCGTCGACGTCGCCGAGACCGTCGCCTACTTCGCCAACCCGGCGAGCTCCGCCATCACCGGCAACGTGGTCCGCGTCTGCGGCCAGGGATTCCTGGGTGCGTGATGGGTAAGACGATCACTCTTCCCGGTGCCCCCGGCACCGGCGAGCTCTACGGCAAGGCCGTCACCGGGATGCTGCCGGGCATCGGCAAGCCCGCCCGCGTCCCGGCCGATGCACCCCTACCCGACACGCACTACCGACTCGACGACGTACGTGTCGATCCCGCTGCGCTGCAGGCGTATTGCCACGCGACCGGTCAGCGCTTCGGCGCCACCCTGCCGGTGACGTACCCGTTCGTGCTGCAGTTCCCGGTGGTCATGAAGCTGCTGACGTCGGACGAGTTCCCTTTCGGCGCAATCGGTTCGGTCCACATGACGAACACGATCGAGCGGAAGCGACCGATCGAGGTCGGCGATCCGCTGTCCATCGAGACCCATGCCGAGAACCTGCGTGAGCATCGCAAGGGCATCCTCGTCGACGTCATCAGCGAGATCAGCGTCGGCACCGAACTGGTGACCAGGCAGACGGCGACCTTCCTCAAGCAGCAGCGGACCAGCCTGTCCGACGAGCCGCGCGGTCCCGAGCCGAAGTCGAAGACCCCGCCGCCGCCGGATTCGGTTCTGTCCGTGGACCTGGGACGCATCCGCGAGTACGCCGCCGCATCGGGCGACCGCAACCCGATCCACATGGCGAACCTGACCGCCAAGGCCTTCGGCTTCCCCAAGGCGATCGCCCACGGGATGTGGAGCGCCGCAGCGGCGATCGCGAACGTCGAGGCCCAGCTGCCCGGCGCGGTCACCTACGACGTCAAGTTCGGCAAGCCGATCCTGCTGCCCGCCAAGGTGAACCTCTACACCCGCCGCATCGACGGCGAGGGCAACTTCGACATCGCGATCCGCGACCGTCGCAAGGGATTCCCGCACCTCACCGCGACCACACGGAAGGGCTGATTCTTCGCTCACCGTTTCCGTTCCCGCTCACCCGATTCGCGTGAGCGGGAACGGATCGCGTGAGCGGGAACGGATCGAGTGAGCGACCCTTCGATACGCTCGCGAGCTCGCTGCTCAGATGTCGGTACCGACACCCTTCAGGCCGCGCCAGGCGATGCCGACGAGCATGTTGGTGGCCTTGTCGAGGTCGACGTCGCCCTCGGTGATGCGGTCGGCGACCGCCTCGCAGGCGCCGACGATGGCGACGGCGGTGAGTTCGAAGTCGATGTCGCCGGCGGTCTCCACGGTGGTGCCGGCCTTGATGAGCGCGGCGACCATCTCCGTCACGCGCTGGCGACTGTCGGAGACGATGCCGGCGAAGCTCGCGGTCCCGATCGCGACGCGGTACAGCACACGCCACGACTCGCGGTTCTCGTGCACGAAGCGGAGGAACTCACGGATGACGGTGACGGCCTGCTCGCGCTGGGTGAGTGACGGGTCGAAGCCGACGCTCATCGCGTCGATGAAGAGTCCGGACTCACGGGCGATGCAGGCGCTGAACAGCTCCTCCTTGGAGCCGTAGTACAGGTACAGCATCGGCTTGGAGATCTGCGCCTCGGACGCGATGGCATCCATCGAGGTCTCGCGGAAACCGTTCTGCGCGAACACCTTCACGGCGGCGTCGAGCATCTGCTGCTCCCGCACCGCACGCGGCAGGCGCTTGGTTCCGCCCGACATGGCCGCCTCCATCCTCACTGTCGTGTCCGAAGGACCATACCCAATAAACTTACCAATCGGTAAGTTTAACGTTCGCTCGGGCCGCCCACGACAGATTACTCAGCAGGTGATGACGCCTTTCGACCGGAGGATGCGTGTCACCTTCGCATCGAGGCGCGCGGGAGCGAGGCGTCCGCGTTTCACCGCGGTCTCGAGGTTGTCGAGGACCGACGGGACGCGGTCGGTGGACAGCCACAGCGCGACGTCGCCGCCGGCGAGGATGAACTTCTCGACCGCCTGCTCGATCGGGTAGCGCTGACTGATCGCCGCCATGCCCGACAGGTCGTCGGAGTAGATCACGCCGTTGTACCGCGGACCGTTGTAACCCTCACCCGTCCGCAGCATCTGGATGGCCGGCCGACTGATGGACGACGGCAGGCCCTCGGTCAGACCGGGCACGATGAGGTGGCCGACCATGACGCCCGCTGGACCCGGGTCGCGCAGCAGATTGCGGAAGGGCACGAGGTCACTGTTCTGCAGTTCGGCGAGCGACGGCACCGTCACCACGCCGAGGTGCGAATCGCCCGAGCCGTGGCCGTGGCCGGGAAAGTGCTTGTACACCGGCGTGATTCCGGCCTCGGCGAGGCCGGCGGCGTAGGCGGCCGCGTACTCGGTGACAACCGCCGGGTCGTTACTGAACGAGCGATCGCCGATGACCTCGTTGTCGGATTCGTCGCTGACGTCGGCCACGGGCGCGAAGTCGACGGTCACGCCGAGCTTCTTGAGCTGACGACCGACGCCGGCGGCGATCTCCTTCACCTGGGCGGGAGTCTTGGTCTGCGCCAGTTCACGCGGCGAGGCGTGGTCGATGCCGAGCGCCGACAGCCGCGACACCCGACCGCCCTCCTGGTCGACGGTGACCATCAGCGGGATCGACGAGTTCTGCGAGATCCGTGATGCCGCACCACTCGTCAGGATCGCCTTGTCGGTCCAGCTCCCGACGAAGATCCCGCCGATCTGCTCGTCCTCCACGATCTGCTGCGCGTCGCCGGCGCCCGTGACACCCACGACGATCAGCTGGGCCAGCTTCTGCCGCAGCGTGAGCTTCGCGAGTTGTTCCGCGCCACAAGCGTTTGCGACAGGAGTGGTCGTCGCGGCCACCGACGACGGGGACGCCGTGGGCGAGCTGTACGCGGACGGTGTGGGCGGCGCGGATTCGGGCGTCGACGAATCACAGGCGACGAGACCGAGACCCAATGCCGCGACCGTCGCAGTCGTCAGCGCGTTCCGAATCCAGCGAGGTCGTCGAGTTGGGCCCATGGCTCGAGTCTGGCATGTAACCTGAGCAAATGGACGTGGGGTCCATCTCGGCCGGGTCCGCGACCGCCCCCAGCGGTCGCGGTGCCAATCGCGCCGGACAGACGTTGATGATCGCCTACGACGGCTCACCGAACGCCGATCGTGCGATCCGTTATGCCGGACACTTCCTGCGCGCCGAATCCGCCGTCGTCGTCACCGCCTGGCAACCCGGCGGCATGACACCCGCCCGGATGTCCACCCTCGCCGGCGGCATGCAGCCGTTCGTCGACACGCAACTCGACGCCGGGGTCGACCGCGCCCTCGAGGACGAGGCCGCGAAGATCAACGAACGCGGCGTGGCTCTGGCCCGCGAATGCGGCCTGTCGACGAAGGGCACGCTCGTCGAGGTCGAGTCGACGGTGTGGGGCGCTCTCGTCGCCGCCGCCGAGGCGCTCGACGTCGATCTGCTCGTCACCGGGACCCGCGGGGCGTCGGGCCTCAAGGCATTGCTGCGGTCCAGCGTCGCCGAACGCGTCCTCAAACACTGCCATCGACCGGTGTTCATCGTCCCGGCCAAGTGCGAGCGGGAACCAGAGCTGACGCTCTAGTCCCGATGTCCTCAAGTGTGGGATGCATGACCTGGACGACGTGAGCCGTGTCGGCCAGGATGAGCTCATGACACGAACCGTGCTGGTTCTCGGGTTCCCCGGGGTCCAGTCGCTCGACGTGACGGGACCGGCCGACGTCTTCACCACCGCGTCGATCGCCCTGCGTGATCAGGGGTCGCCCGTCACCTATGACCTGCGGTTGGTGTCGCAGCACGGGCAGCCGATCGACACCGGCGTCGGACTGCAGTTCGTCGCCCACGCACTGCCAGACCCCGCCGAACCCGTCGACACCCTGCTGCTGCCCGGCGGCATGGGCGTCCACCGGGCCGTCGACGACGCCGAACTCATCGAGTGGATTCGGGAGGCGGCCACCCGGGCGCGGCGCGTCATCAGCGTCTGCAACGGCGCCTTCCTGGCCGCCGAGGCCGGTCTCCTCGACGGCCGGCGCGCGGCGACGCACTGGGCCATGGCCGAGCACCTCGCCGAGCGATACCCGACGGTGCAGGTCGACGCCGAGGCGCTGTTCGTCCGCAGCTCCGATCACGTCTGGACGTCGGCCGGTGTCACCGCGGGCATCGACCTCGCCCTCGCCGTCGTCGAAGAGGACCATGGCACCGAGCTCGCCCAGCTGGTCGCCCGCTGGCTGGTCCTCTACATGCGGCGCCCCGGCGGGCAGAGCCAGTTCGCTCCGCCGGTGTGGATGCCACGGGCGCGCCGCGACGTGATCCGCGACGCGCAGCAACGCATCGAGGCCGAACCCGGACTGCCCCACCGGCTTCACGACCTCGCGCAGGAAGCCGCGATGAGTCCTCGCCATTTCTCCCGCGTCTTCACCGAGGAGACCGGCGAACCGCCCAGCGACTACATCGAGCGGGTCCGCACCGACGCGGCTCGTCGTGCATTGACCGAATCCTCCGACACCATGCCGGTGATCGCCGCGCGCTGCGGATTCGGCTCCTCGGAGTCGTTGCGCCGCACGTTCATCCGACGCCTCGGCGTTTCCCCCGACCACTATCGCAAGACCTTTCGCTGACCACCGCACCACCATTACCGAACAGACAGGCACACCCATGACGCAGATCGCGATCGTCCTCTACCCGCGGTTCACCGCCCTCGACCTCATCGGCCCCTACGAGGTGCTGCGCATGCTTCCCGACGCGGAGGTCCGGTTCGTCACGCACGAGGCCGGACCGGTCGTCGCCGATTCCGGTGTTCTCCTCATCGGTGCGACGCATTCGTTCGACGAGACGCCGTCACCCGATCTGATCCTCGTCCCCGGCGGCCCGGGGTGTTTCGGCGCGGCGAAGGACGAGAAGCTCCTGGACTGGCTGCGTGCTGTCAGCCCGGGCGCGCACTGGACGACGTCGGTCTGCACCGGCTCGGTGGTCCTGGCTGCCGCCGGGCTGCTGGACGGTCTCCGCGCGACCACCCACTGGTCGTCGTTGACCGCGCTGTCCCTCTACGGCGTGACCGCGGTGCCGGACGAGCGCATCGTGCGCGCCGGCCCCGACGAACGCATCGTGACCGCGGCCGGTGTCTCCGCCGGCATCGACCTCGCGCTGTGGCTCGCCGACGAGATCGCCGGGACGAAGAAGGCCGAGGCGATCCAGCTCGCCATCGAATACGACCCGCAACCGCATCTGGACTCCGGCCACCGGTCGAAGGCGTCGACCGGCACGATCACGGCGTCGACGCTGCTGCTCAGCCGCGATGTCCACAAGCCAGAGGTGCTGAAACTGAGCACCCAACTGCTGTGGGATCGCACGCTGGCGAAGGTCCGCTCGCGCCGCTGATGTCGAAACCCGTGCCCGAACCGCCGGACATGCGCGGGTGACACCGAGGTGCGACACCGCGCGATGGTAGTTTCTTCGCCATGACCAACAACCGCCTTGTGGCCGGCGCCGTCGCCGGAGTGGCCGGCATCCTGGTGGGACTCGGCGCGGTGTTCCTCGGCGGGTTCCTCGCCTCCGAGAACAGCCCGTCGACGGACCTGAACAACATCAATCCGAACAGCGGATTCGTCCAGGGTTCGGTCGACTACGGATCGCGCGGCGGCGCGGGCGAGACCAACTGACGCCCGCCCCCGATGCTCGGCGTCGGGGCCCTTCTGACGGCAGCAGCAACTGAGTAGTACATCGACCACCGCTTCCACAGGTGTCCTGTCGGCACGTGGGATCGGTGTGGCTGCCGCGATCGCGCTGATCGTCTGCCTGCTGCAGTCCCCGGGCCAGATCGCCGCCGACACCAAGCTCGACCTGACGGCGAACCCGCTCGGGTTCCTCGCGCGGGCGGCGCACCTGTGGACCCCGAATGCCCCGATGGGGCAGGTCCAGAACCAGGCGTACGGATACTTCTTCCCGCACGGCGCCTTCTTCGCCCTCGGTGATCTGCTGTCGGTCCCGCCCTGGATCGTCCAGCGGTTGTGGTGGGCGTTGCTCCTCACCGTCGGCTTCGTCGGCATCGTGCGTGTCGCGGAGGCGTTGCGACTGGGCTCACCCGCGTCGCGGATCTTCGCGGGCGTCGTCTTCGTCCTGAGTCCGCGCGTCCTCACCACCCTCGGCTCGATCTCGTCGGAGACGCTGCCGATGATGCTGGCGCCCTGGGTCCTGCTGCCGGTGATCCGGGCGCTCGACGCCTCTGCCTCCGATGGTCGGCCGCTCTGGCGGGAGGCCGCACGGTCAGCGGCTGCCGTCGCCCTGATGGGTGCGGTGAACGCGGTCGCCACGGCCGCCGCGCTCGGCGTCGCGGCCATGTGGTGGCTTCTGCACCGGCCACGAGACCGCCGCTGGTGGCGCTTCGGTGCCTGGACCGCCCTGGGCCTGTTCCTGGCGTGCGCGTGGTGGATCGTCCCGCTGCTCATCTTGTCCCGCGTCAGCCCGCCCTTCCTGGATTACATCGAGTCCGCCCGCGTCACGACGCAGTGGACGTCGCTGACCGAGGTCATGCGCGGCGCGAGCTCGTGGACCCCGTTCGTCTCGACCGAGCGTGTCGCCGGCGCGGTCCTCGTCACCCAACCGGCCGCGGTACTGGCCACCGGCACGATCGCCGCTGCGGGACTCGCCGGTCTGTGCATGCGGCACATGCCGTTCCGCGGTCGCCTCGTGGCGATCCTGGGCGTGGGCCTGGTGGTCATGTGTGTCGGCTTCGCCGGGGGTCTCGGGTCGCCGATCGCCGAGCAGGTCCGGGTGTTCCTCGACGGTTCGGGTGCGCCGCTGCGCAACATCCACAAGTTCGAACCCTTCATCCGCATCCCGCTGGTACTCGGTGTCGCGCACCTGCTGGCACGGGTCCCGTTGCCCGGCACCGTCTCCGTTCGGGAGACACTCTCGGCCTTCGCACATCCCCAGCGATCCCGCCCGGTGGCCGCGGCCATCGTGCTGCTGGTGGCGGTCATCGGCGCCGGGTCGCTCATCTGGACCGGTCAGCTCGCTCCCGCCGGCACCTACACCGCGATCCCGAACCACTGGAAGCAGACCGCGGACTGGTTGTCCGAACACAGCGCTCGCCCCGACGACTCGCCACCAGCGCGCGCCCTCGTCGTCCCGGGCGCGCCGTTCGCCGATCAGCTGTGGGGTCTCACCCGCGACGAACCCCTGCAACCGCTCGCCGACGCCCCGTGGGCCGTGCGCGACGCCATCCCGCTGACCCCGCCCGGAGCCATCCGCGCACTCGACTCCGTGCAACGCGAGATCGCCGCCGGCCGGGGGTCACCCGGCCTGGCCGAGACCCTCGCCCAGCAGGGCGTGGGCTTCGTCGTGCTGCGCGCAGATCTCGACCCCGAGACCTCCCGGTCCGCGCGACCCCTCCTCGCGCAGCAGGCACTCGACACCTCCCCCGGCTTGACGCGGGTGGCACAGTTCGGTCCCCAGGTCGGACCGCCGAGCGTCCGGGGCGTGATGCGCGACAACGGTTTGCGACCCACCATGCCCGCCGTCCAGATCTATGCGGTCGAGGCGACGGGATTCGACGGCACCGGCCCCCTCCTCGTCGACGAGCGGGGCATCCCGCGCGTGGCCGGCGGCCCGGAGGCCATCGCGGCGCTCGCCGAAGTACGTGCACGACAAGGCCTTCCGCCTCTCGGACCGGTCCTGCTCGACGCCGATGCCCGACGCGCCGGGATCGCCGACGGCCCACTCATCGTCACCGACACCCCGAGCGACCGCGAAACCGACTTCGGACGGGTCGACGACCACAGCTCCGCCATCCGGTCGGCCGACGACCCGCGGCGCACGCAGAACGCGGCCGCCGACTACCCGGTCGACGATCAGCCGCTCGTCCGCGGGGAATGGCTGCTGGACAACCGGAGTGGCGAGATCGAGGTCACGACGTCGGGCTCGGCATCGGACGCGGTGCAACCGGGACAGACCTCGCCGGCGAACTCCCCCGCCGCGGCCTTCGACGGCAACCCCCAGACGGCCTGGGTCAGCGGCGGACTCGAAGGGGCCGTCGGCCGGTGGATGCGGATCGGGTTCACCACTTCCCAGACGGATCTCGCGTTGTCGCTGACCACCGCGAAGGCCCTCGGCTCGGACGTGACCAGCGTCCTGATCACCACGGAGGCCGGCAGCACCGTGGCGTCGGGGCTCGAGCCGGGTGAGCCGACGACGGTGACCGCCCCGAGCGGCCCGACCCGTTGGATTCAGATCCGCGCCCTGCGCACCGAGGACGGCACCGCCGGAAACCAGTTCGCCCTCGGTGAGGTGGAGGTGTCGAACCTGCGGACCTCCACGCCGCTGCAGATCAGACACCGCGTCGTCCTGCCCGAACTCGGGGCGGGCACCACCGTCGCCCAGTGGCTGCTGTACTCCGAACTCAACGGGCGGGCCTGGTGCGTCGCCGATCCGGCTCGCGAGAAGACTCGCTGCGCACCGGGCCTCGGCCTGTCGCCGGAGACGTCGTCGGTGTTCAGCCGCGCCCTGTCGGTTCCCCAGGACACCGCGGTCACCCCGTCGGCCGTTCTCCGGCCACGTCCCGGCGCCGCACTCGATCGACTGCTCGCCACACCGGGCGGCATGACGGCCACCGGACCGCGACCGGTCACCGACCCCCGCGGCAGCCCGGCCGCGGCCGTCGACGGCGACCCCGGCACCACGTGGACCGCGCCGCAGATCCCCGACGAGGAGAAGCCCGAGGATCGCGAGGACGACGAAGAGCCGGCCGACGACGCCACGCCGACCCTGGTCGTCCACCTGCCCGCCGAGCAGCGCGTCGAATCAGTGAAACTCGTTGCCCCAGGCGACTACCCGGCCACCCCGACCGAGGTCGCCGTCGATCTCGGCACCGGCGAACAGATCCGTGAGGTCGGCAAGGACGGCGTCCTGCGGCTCGACCCGGCGATCACCGACCGCATCGAGATCACCATCCGCGAACAGCGCGACCTGATCGACGTCAACAGCCTCGGCTTCGCGACGCCCGCACCACCGGGCATCGCCGAGGTCGAGGTCTTCCCGGCACCGCGCGCACCCGCTGACGGTGACCGGGTCGTCGAGATCCGCTGCGGCGATGGCCTCGGCATCACCGCCGCCGGTCAGGTGGTCGGGATCTCCGCGCGGACCACCACGGCCGCACTGCGTTCCGGGGAACCAGTGGTGGCCCGTGCCTGCACGCCGGGCGAGCTGCGGTTGCCCGCCGGGCAGCAGGAGGTGTCCGTCAATCCCGGTCAGGCGTTCACCGTCGACGCCGTGTCACTGACGGTCGGGTCGCCGGTGGACGGCGCCGCGACGACCACGCCGGACGTTTCCGAGTGGACCGCGGCGAGTCGTGCGGTGCAGATCGATTCCGGTCCCGAACGCCTGCTCGTGGTCCCCGAATCCACCAACCCGGGCTGGGTCGCGCGGGTCGACGGCCGGGAGTTGTCGCCGGTGGTCGTGAACGGCTGGCAGCAGGGCTGGATCGTGCCGGCCGGGGCGTCGGGCACGGTCGAGCTCACCTACCGGTTCGACTCGCTGTACCGCTGGTCGCTTGTCGTCGGACTCGTGCTGATGGCCCTGCTGCTCGTCGCGGCATGGTGGCCGTCCTCGCGACGGGAGGCCGTCGCCGAACCGCGAACCGTGACCACCGGGCGGTTCACCCTGATGGCTGCCGGTCTGGGGATTCTCGGTGCGTCGTGGTTGTTGTCGGGCTGGTGGGGCCTGGCCGTGGGCATCGGGGTGGGTGTGGTCGCCGCGGCGATCCCGCCGAAAGCCGGGGTGACAACGACCTTCGCGATGATGATGCTCGCGACCGTCGGCCTGACCGCCGGTCCGTGGCACGCCGCCGGCGGCTACCACGGCTGGGAGTGGTGGGTTCAGTTGCCCGCGTTGATCTCGGTGCTGATGACCGGCTGGCTGGTGTTCTGGTCGGCCGGGGAATCCGAAGAATCCGCCGACGAGGAAGCAGCAGCCGGCCGGCTGCGTCGTCGGGTGTCGCGGTTGCGCAACCAGTTCCGCGCCGGTTCCTCGACGAAGGCGTAAGACGCCGCGGCGATCCCGACCGAGAGTCCCAGAGTGATCACCAGGACCAGGAGAGTGTTGCCGTTGAACGGCACGATGCCGAACAGCGGAAAGACTACTGCGAGGACCGCGACGTGCCAGATGAAGATGCCGTAGGACCAGCGTCCCAGCGCGAGCATCACGCGTGAGGTGAGGAACCGGAACGGCCCCGGGTTGCAGACGAGCGGCGCGAGAAGCGCGTAGCCGCACAGCGCACCGAGAGTCATCTTGGCGACGAACTCGATGTTGGTGACGTCGCCGAGACCGGTCGGACCGGCGAAGCGGGTGCACGCCAGCCCGTAGGCGACGACGAGGACCCCGAACATCAGCCACCGGTTCGCGCTGAGCCGTATCGCCAGGTTCATCCACCGCCCGCGTGGCGCTCCTGCGGTGTCGAGCACGCCGGCGACCTCGGCGAGGATCAGGCCGGCGACGAACCACGGCAGGTGACCGAACACCCAGTTCTTGGTCTCCACACCATCGGCGACGGGGAGCGAGGTGCCGACCCAGGCCCAGCCGAGGCTGAGAACGCCGAGCACCACAAGCACCGGGATGCGCGCACCAGCTTGTCGGCCCCGCAACCGCACCAGTGCGAGACCTACGAGCGGGAGCAGCGCGTAGAAGGCGATCTCGACCGACAGGCTCCACATCTGGGTGAGTCCCGCGGTCAGCGTCAGGGGCGCGAAGACCTGGGTCAGGGTGAGGTTGGCGAGCCAGACGTCGAAGTCGGCGCCCTGGGCCTCCGGCAGGAGAAGAAGCACCAGCACGACGACCACGACGTACGCGGGCCAGATGCGGACGGCGCGGTGCTTGAGATACCGCGGGATCGACGGATGCCCGGCACCTCGGTGCGCGGCGTCGACCCACGGCCGCCACAGGAGGAACCCGGAGAGCCCGAAGAACAGCGCGACGGCAAGGTCGAGGCGACCGAGGACGGGGCCGAGGACCGCGATCTCGACGGCCCGCGTCTGGAAGGCCACGTGCGTGATCAGGACGCCGATCGCGGCGAGCGCACGCATGCCCTCGAGTTGCGGGTAGAAGCGTCGCGACGTGGCCGCCGGACCGGCGGCCTCATCGGAGTGCGGCGCGCCGGAGCGGGAATCGGTGTTCGATGCTGCGACTGAGTCGCGGGCGGAGTCGGTGCTGGTCATGCTGGTGACAGGGTAGCCCGGTGGCATCCACTACCCTCGCCACCATGTCTTCGGAGCCGTCCCCGGTGCCCCCATCCGCGGTGGAACAGTCCGCACCTCACCGCTGGTCGACCGCGGATCTGGCCGGACCGACGCTCATCTTCATCGGCAGCTTCCTCGTCGCGGTGACCATCGCGCTGCCGACACTGCTCGTCGGCAACTTCCGCGAGATCCCGCTGAGCACCGACTTCACCACGGTGGCCACCGCCGAGGACGCGACGATCCTCGACCGCTGCTCGCTGGCGACACCCGCGGCACGGACACTCGACGCCGATCTGGTCCGCCAGCAGCGGGTCGTCGCGGTCCAGCCGTCCGACGAACATCGGGTCACGCTGCAGGCCGGCACCTCGGTCCAGGCCGAGACGCTGCGCATCGACGACCGGGCGGTGGAGCCGGAGGACCCGCGGCCCGGCAGTGGCGCCGACGCCGATTCGCCGGACGCCTGCAACGACGCCACGGTCAACGCGGTCAAGGACCGGGTGACCCTCGACCGGGAGACCGCCGAACCGCAGCTGTCCGCGCGCGGGGCGTCGGAAATCCAGTACGACAGCAATCAGGCGCCGGTGCTGGTGCCCGACCGCCGCGGTTTCACCTACCTGCTGCCCTTCGACACCCGCCTGACCGACCACGAGTTCTTCGACGTCGTCACGCGGACGACCGTGCCCCTGAAGTACGACGGCGACACCGAGGTCGTCGGCAAGGACGTCGCCCGGTTCCGCGCCGAGGTCCCCGAGACCGACCTCGCCCGGGCCGCGCTCGGCAGGCCGGTCGGCACGGATGTCGTCATCACCCGGCCGGCATCGTGGTTCGGCATCGACGGCCCGCGCCGCGACCTGACTGCCACTCTGCGACACCGCAGTTCGTGGGACCTGGCCGTCGAACCGCGGACGGGCACGATCGTCGACGCGAAGATCACCGTCGACGAGTTCTACGCCTTCCCCGACGGCACTCCCGGTGTGCCGGCGGACTTCCGGCTGCCGCACCTGCAGGCGACCTTCTCCTACGACGACACGACACAGTCCCAGATGTCGCGTCTGGCTTCGGATCTCGCGACGCCGATCACGATCTGGGGTCGTATCGTGCCGATCGTGACCGGCGTCCTCGGCGTCGCCGCGCTGGTCGTCGGGGCGCTCCTGATCAACCCGGCGTGGATGCCCGCGAGGTTCCGGCGGTCCGGCGGCGGTGGCACCGCCGGAACCGACGGATAGAACTCAGGAAGCAGCCTCGGCCGCAAGACGGCCGAGGGTGTCCTCGAGCTGGGCCTCGGTCACGAGCGGGAACTTCACCTGCTCGAGGAGCTTCTTGTCGGTGACCTTCGACCAGTCGTAGGTGTGCCGGACCAGCGTCTCGTTGGGGCCCTGGGCTTCCAGCTCCCACAACCACTCCCAGCCGGGAGGCTCGGTGCCGGCGGGAGTCGTCTTCCACGCCAGCAGCTTGTCCTTGGCGTACCCGGTGACGTGGTTGTCGGTCTTGTACTCGCCGCCCATGTGGTCGCCCGCCATGTTCATCGTGAACACTTCACCGACGTTCTGGATGCGATCGGCGTGGTCGACGCCGCGGATGAACCCCGAACCGTCGAGTGCCTGATGCCTCTCGGGATTGGAGAGGACGTCGAACACCGCGTCGACCGGTGCCTCGATGACTCGTTGGACAGTGACCTTGGTGACTCCGTTGTCGCTCATCTGTCCACCCTGCCGAAACATCCGGAGCTCGGCAACGTCCCTGCTGAGACTCGACGATCAGCGGGTGAGCGCCCACGTGACGACGGCCGCGATCGTCACCGCGACGGCCGCGGTGGCCGCCATCCCGACCACCGAGCCGGCGACGGTGAGGATGACCACCACCTCGAGCCCCACGACGATCCAGGTCACGAAGGACACCCGGGTGCGATCGCGGGCGATCGTCGACAGCAGCACCACCTGGAGCACGGACAGGGCCGCGCCGATGTAGGCGAAGAGCCACAGGAGCGGGACGAGTTCGTCGTAACCGTCGCCGAAGACGATCGGCACCAACGGGCCCGCGAGCCCGGCGCCCAGGGTCAGGACCACGCCAACGCCGGCGACCACCGCCACCGCCTGCCGCAGCGAGACCCGAGACCGGGCGGGGTCGGCGAGGCGTGGGTAGAAGACGACGCCGATGGCCTGGGGCAGCCAGAACGCGACCTTGGTGGCGATCGCGCCGAGCGCGTACACCCCGACCGACTCGGCGTCGAGAACCCGGGGCGACAGCAGGAGATCCACCGACGACGCCACGATCAGCACCAGCTGCACCTGCGACGCGCGGACGACGCTGAGAACCCCGACCGTGCCCGCGTCCGACACCCGCTCCCCGACCCTCCCGACGACCGCCCAGACCACGACCGCCGACACCGCGGCGCCGATGGTCCCGGCCAGCAACCCACCCGCAGGACCGGCGCCCAGCACGAAGGCGCCGACGATCGGCATCGAGCGCAGGATCCCGACCGCGGCCAGCACCCACGACAACGTCCGGAACTCGCCGCGCCCCTGCAGGATGCCTTGACCTGCGGCGATCAGCGCCAGCAACGGGGCAGCGCCGAGGGCGGCCAGCGTCGTCACCGCATCGGTGCGCATCAGCAGGGCGACCAGCGGTGTGGCGACCGCGACCAGGAGGACCACATACAGGGTCGTCTGAATCCCCACCCGCCGCAGACGGCGCTCGTCGCAGCCCAGGACCACCTCGCGGGCGACGACGTTCTGCAGCGCCAGTGCGGGCACACCCAGCACGAGCATCGCCGACAGCAGGACCGCGAATTCGCCGTACTCGCTGACGTCCAGGTACCGCGCGCTCGCCGCGAGATGCACCACGTACATGCAGATGTTGGCGACCATCGATCCGACGGCGACCGACCCGACGGCGCCGACGGTTCCCGACGAGGCCCCTTGTCGCCGGGTCGGACGGGTCTGCTGCATGGCACAAGTGTGCCGAGTTGGTACCGGCTCGCGCGCACAGGGTGCTTTGCACCGGTCATCGGCCATAGGCAACGATGGGTAGGCTGCAGAATTCACGAACGAGAGATATCGATGTACGACGACAACACGACCTACGACACCGAATCGACCGATGTCGGTTCGCGTATCGATCCGGTGCTGGCCCGAAGCTGGCTCCTGGTCAACGGCGCCCACTACGCGAAGTTCGAGCCGGCGGCTCGCTCGCGCGCCGACATCGTCGTGCTCGACATCGAAGACGCCGTGGCTCCCAAGGACAAGGTCGAGGCGCGGAACAACGTCGTGCGCTGGATCGGCCCCAAGGACGGCTCCGGCCCCGGCGCGGGTGAATGGGTCCGCATCAACGGCTTCGGCACCCCGTGGTGGGCCGATGACCTCGAGGCACTCGCCCAGACCGCGATCGGCGGCGTGATGCTGGCGATGGTCGAGTCCGTCGACCACGTGACCGAGACCGCCAAGCGCCTACCGGGCCTCCCGATCGTCGCTCTCGTCGAGACCGCCCGCGGACTCGAGCGGATCAGCGAGATCGCCTCCGCCAAGGGCACCTTCCGCCTCGCCTTCGGTATCGGTGACTTCCGCCGGGATACCGGCTTCGGCGACAGCCCGCAGACCCTCGCCTACGCCCGGTCGCGATTCACCATCGCCGCCAAGGCCGCTCACCTTCCCAGTGCCATCGACGGCCCGACCGTCGGTTCGAGCGCCCTCAAACTGAGCGAGGCCACCGCGGTGAGTGCGGAGTTCGGCATGACCGGCAAGATCTGCCTGACGCCCGCGCAATGCGCCCCGGTCAACGAGGGCCTGTCGCCGTCCCAGGACGAGATCACCTGGGCGCGGGAGTTCTTCGCGGAGTTCGAGCGCGACGGCGGGGAGATCCGCAACGGTTCGGACCTCCCCCGCATCGCACGCGCCACCAAGATCCTCGACCTCGCGCGCGCCTACGGCATCACCGAGTCGGAGTTCGACGACGACCCGGTGCACGCACCCGCGCCGTCGGACACCCACCACTTCTGAGCCACCCGGGCCGCGGTGTTCTCCGGACGGTTGCTCCCGACGCTCTACCTGGTGAGTGCCGTTGCGGCCGTGGCCGTCCTGGCGCCGCTGCTCCCCGGATCGATCGGCGTCGGACCCGGTTACCTGCTGTACCGGGACGCGGTGTCGACGCCGCGTACCCATGTCACCGACACCACGTTGGGCATCGGTGACCTACCGCCGCGCGCGGTGCCGCAGGACTGGTTCGTCGCGATGGCGTCGACAGTGGTCGACGGTGGCACGGTGGTCACCGCGATCCTGCTGGCCGCCTTGGTGTTCGCGGGTGTCGGCTTCGGCCGATTGGCATTCCGGCTCGTCCCCGGCGCCGGGCGTACGGGCGCGGCGGCCGCCGCTCTCGCGGCGATCTGGAATCCCTATGTCGCCGAACGTCTCCTGCAGGGGCACTGGAGTCTGCTGGTCGGGTACGCCGCGCTGGGCTGGATTCTCGTTGCGGCATCGGAACTTCGGGATCACCACGACGCGGCGCGGTTTCTCCGGCTGGGTGGTTTGCTGGCCGCTGCGGGGTTGACACCGACGGGATCGGTGCTCGCCGGGGTCGTGCTGATCGTGGGGCTCGGGTGCCGTCCGGTCGGCCTGCGCCCCGCACTCATCGCCGCCGGACTGTGGGTCCTGAGCACTCTGTCGTGGGTCGTGACGGCCGTGATCAGCGACGCCACCACGACTTCCGCCGCCGCCGGCGTCGATGCGTTCGGCCTCCGGTCGGAGCCGGGCCTGGGACCGGTGGGAACCGTCCTTTCGCTGGGCGGCATCTGGAACGCTGATGCGGTGCCCACCAGTCGCTCCATCTGGTGGGCGGCGATCGCGACGCTGTGCCTGCTGCTCGTGGTCGCGATGGGCGCCGTCCACCTCTTCCGTCGTCGGACGACCCTCGATCCGCTGGTGCGAGGAATCGCCGCACTGTCTGTCGCCGTCGCGGTTCTGCTGATCGGCGGCAGCTTCGGTCCGGGAGAGTGGTTGCTGGAGTTCGCGGTCGAACACGTCCCCGGTGCCGGTCTGCTCCGCGACACCCAGAAGTTCTCCGCACTGCTCGTCCCCGGGGTCACGCTGGCCGTGGCCGGTGCGGTCGCGGCGGCCTGCCGGCGCGTGCCGTCGGGCTTCGCGTTCGTCGGGGTCGTGTTACTCGTCGTCGCCCCGCTGCCCGATCTCGCCTGGGGCGCCGGTGGTTCGGTGCGGCCGGTGGCCTACCCCGACGACTGGGCCGCGGTGGCGGAGATCGTGCCCGGCGATCAGGGATCGGTGGCCCTGTGGCCCGCGGACACCGTGCGGCACTACCGGTTCGCAGATGGCGTCTCGCTGGATCCCGCGGCGCGGATGCTGCGGGCCCCGGTGATCGAGTCGGGCGCACTGACCGTTGACGGCGAGGTCGTCGATCCGCCGAGCGAGCACGCTGCGGCCGTGGCGTCGGCGCTCGAAGCCGGCGGCGCCCCCGATGATCTCGCGACGCTCGGTGTGGGTTGGGTTCTCGTCGAGAACGATTCCCCGCCCGCTCGGCTCGCGGCGGACGCGCGCCTCGTCCACGACGGGGACGATCTGCGGCTGTACCGGGTAGACGATCCGGCCGATCATGGTGCGGGAGCCACCGATCGGGCGCTGGCGATCGCCGCACACCTTCTCTGGGCGGCGATGCTGGTCGCCGGCGTCGCGGGTGCGCTCGTCGTCAGCGCGCGAGAACGACGTCGAACGTCTCGATGAACCCGTCGCAGGTGGCCGCCCAGGAGTAGCGCCCCGCGCGTACCCGCGCGTTGTCCCCGAGTCGCTGGGCCTCGTCCGGGTTGTCGATGAGTTTCCGTGTGGCGCTGACCAGTTCGTCGACCCCGTCGACGAGCAGACCGGTGTTGCCGTCGTCGATGGAGTCGGTGAGACCGACCGAGCTGCGGTAGCCGATGGTCGGGACCCCGTGCTGCGCGGCTTCGACGACCGCCAGACCCCACCCCTCTTTGCGCGAGGGCATGAGGTGGACCCTGGCCTGCGAGAGCAGCTCGTGCTTCCGTTCCTCACCGACGTGGCCGTGGAAGGTGACCGCGTCGGCGACTTCGAGTTCGGTGGCCGCCGAGCGCAGTTCGTCGGACCACCAGCCGCCACCGATGACATCGAGCTCGACGTCGATTCCGGAACGTCGCAGCTGAGCCAGGACCGTCAGCGCGTCCTCGACCTGCTTGTGCGGCACCAGGCGCGACAGGACACACAGACGCACCGGCTCGCCGGCGTCGTCAGACGGCCGCACGGCGAGCACTGCACCGGTGGGGACGGGGTCGATGCCGTTGCGCACGACGGAGATCCGATCCGCGTCGACGCCGAGCGCGACGAGCTCGGCCTTCGACGGCGTGGACACCGTGACATAGCGGTTCCGGCGATGGACCCTCGGCGAGAGTCGTGACTCGATGAACCAGCCGACGTGCCCGAGCAACCGGCCGGCGACCGGCCATTGTTCGCGGTGGCAATGGTGGACCAGCACCACGGTCGGCGCCGAGGTGACGGCGGTCGCGAAGAACGGCACCCCGTTCTGGGTGTCGACGACGACCTCCGGCCGACAGTCCCGGAGCGGTCCGAAGCCGAGGCGACCGGCCAGGATCGTCGCCAGCATGCGCGGGTAGACGCTGATCCGCCCGCCGGCGCGCACGAACCGCATGCCGTCGCGGTACTCCTCCTCGGCGGCGCCCGGATACGCCGAGGTCAGGAAGGTGACGCGGGCGCCGCGTCGGGCCAGTTCGGCGCCGACGCGTTCCAGATAAGTCTCACTGCCACCGCCCTGAGGGTGGCGGGTATCCCGCCAGCACAGCAGCAGGACGTCGGAAGGTACGCGCATCGCACGACAGCCTACCGCCGAGTAGCTGGTGAACTGCCACGACCCGGTCGATTAGAGTTTCCCGACGATGACGACCACGACTTCCGGCCGCGACCGTATGGCCCGGCTGGCCACCCTGCGGCGCGCGGCCGGGCTGCTGAACGACTTCCGGTACGAGCAGTCCGATCCTGCCCGCTTCTACGGCGCCCTGGCGACCGACACCGCCGACATGGTGCAGGCGTTCGTCCCCGACCTCGACGGCGGCGTCATCCTCGACGTCGGCGGTGGTCCCGGCTACTTCGCCGACGCCTTCCGCGCCCGGGGCGCGCACTACATGTCGGTCGAGCCGGACCCGACGGAGATGCATGCCGGTGGTCTCGAACATCGCGGGTCGGTCCGCGGGTCGGGCCAGAATCTACCCTTCGCCGACGACTGCATCGACGTGACGTTGTCGTCGAACGTCGTCGAGCACACGTCGACCCCGTGGGAGATGGCCGAGGACATGCTGCGCGTGACCCGTCCGGGCGGCGTCGTCATCATCAGCTACACGCTGTGGTGGGGTCCCTTCGGCGGCCACGAGATGGGACTGACCCACTACCTCGGGGGACACCGCGCGGCGCGTCTCTACACCCGTCGCCACGGCCATCCGCCCAAGAACCTCTTCGGGACCTCGCTGTTCGCCGTCCACGCCACCGACGGCCTGCGCTGGGCGGGATCGGTGACCGATCGGGCCGAACTCCTGGCCGCGTTCCCGCGCTACATCCCGCGCTGGATGTGGTGGGTCATGCGCGTCCCCGGCTTGCGCGAGGTGCTGGGCACCAACCTCGTGCTGGTGCTGCGCAAGAGGTAATCCCTGGCTCACGGGTGCTACTCCGCCGACAGGTCGGCGGTGCAGTTCAGCGTGCCGCCCTGGCTGGTCGCGGTTGCGAGCTGCTGCCCGTCGACGAGGATGCTGCAGGTGACCGGGCCGCGCACGACGATGGCCGACAGGGTCGCCTTGTCGCCCTTCACGTTCACCCGCTGCGACCAGGGCGACCCGGTGGCCGCGATGACGGTCGGTGGACCGCCGCCCTTGCTGAAGCTCAGTGCCACGACGTCGCCGTTGCCGGTGAGCTGATAGACCACCGTCGCCGGACCCGGCTTCTTGGTCGGAGTCGACGTCGTCTCCTCGGTCGTGGTCGTGGTGGTGGTCGGGGACGAACTGGTCGTCGTCTCCTCGCTGGTGGCGGTCGTCGACGACGAGGCCGCCGCCGCGGAGGAGCCGTCGTCGCCGCCGGACCTCGAGACCAGCGCGACGACCAATCCGAGGATCACCAGAGCGGCCAGCGCCACCAGCGCGAGACCGATGGTGCGTCCTTTCGACGATCCGCCGCGCGGGGGCTCATCACCCTGGGGTGCGCCGTATGGCGACGCCGCGTACGGCGAGCCACCGGTGTATTGGGGGTCCGCGTACTGGGGCTGACCGTAGTGGGGTTCGCCGTATTGGGGCCCGGGGTGCGGCTCGGTGTACGGGCCGGGATACGGCTCACCGGCATGCGGCTGGGTGTAGGCCTGCGACGGCGGCGCCGAAGGGTCGAAGTCGGGATCGAACTGTCGGGTCTCCGGCGGATCGTTCCGCGGATTGTTCGGATCGCCCTGGGGTGGTCGCGTCATGCGGACGATTCTGTCATCCGGTTCCTGATATCGGTCTGTGACCACGCGGCCCGGGCAGAACCCGGGCCGCGTGGTCACAGATCAGGAGCGGGACATCAGAGGTCGGCGATCGCCTCGAGAGGCCCAGTCCGGGCGGCACGGACCGCCGGCCACAGCGCCGCGAGCACGCCGACCACCGCCGAGGCGACCAGCGTGATCACGATCAGCGACCACGGGATCACCGGCGCACCCAGCCCCCACGCCGCGAGCGTGCGCACCAGGGCCACACCGATCAGCGTTCCGAGGATCACGCCGACCACGGCGCCGAAGATCGAGATCAGCACGGATTCCAGGTAGATCGACCGACGCACCTGACCCCGGACCATGCCGATCGCTCGCAACATACCGATCTCGCGCTTACGCTCCACCACCGACAACGCCAGGGTGTTGATGATGCCGAGCACCGCGATCAGCAGCGCCAGGCCGAGCATCGCGTAGAGCGTGGCCAGCATCTGGTCGATCTGCGCGGAGATCTGACCCTTGAACTGGTCGCGGTCCTTGACCTGGACGGTCAGGAACCCGGCGGTCGCGTCCTCGAGCCCGGTCCGCAGGGTCTCCAGGTCGGCGCCGGCCTCGGCCTTCACGAAGACCGTGACGTCGAAACGCGCCGGGGGCGGGACCAGGCGCTCGTAGACCGCCGGGCCGACGACCCACGGCTGGAGGGCCTCGTTGTCGGCATAGATGCCGGCGATGGGGACCTGAACCTGCTCACCGATGGGTGAGGTGAAGTTCAGGACCTGACCACGCTCCCAGCCCTTCGTCATGGCGGTGCGGTGACTGATCAGCATCCCGTCGGCCGGCAGCGCCGACGACGCGCCGTCCTCCATGTCCATCACCGTGACGTCGTTCAGCGGTCCACCGAGCGCGGAGAATCCCTGCACCGGCTGGTCGTCGACCTTCGCCTGGACGACACCGAACGAGACCACCTCGCCGACGCCCGGCACCTTCTCCACCGAGGGACCCACCGTGGGTGGCAGCGGCCCCTGGTTGGTGCCCGAGAGGATGTAGTCGGCGGTGATACCGGAGTCGACGGCATCGTCGACCGTGCCCTTGAACGACTGGCCGAGCGTGCCGATGATCGCCACCAGCATCAGTCCGAGCGTCAGTGCGAATGCCGTCGCAGCCGAACGTCGGGGATTACGAACAGCATTCGTGCGCGCGAGGCGTCCGATCGTGCCGAACGGCGCACCGATCGCGCGGCCGAGCACCCCCACGAACGGACGTGAAGCCGCCGGACCCACCAGCACCGCGGCCAGCACCGCACCGGCCGCGCCCGCACCGACCGTCAGTGCCGGCCCGGAGCCCTCGTCCGTCGCGCCGATCACGATCGCGACGATCGAGGCCAGGCCGATGACCACGCCGATGATGGTGCGATTGCGCAGGGATGCCGATCCCTCGGCCGCCGACGCGCGCATCGCCTCGACCGGCGGCACCCGTGCAGCACGGGCGGCGGGCACCCAGGCGCTGATCATCGTGACGACGACGCCGACCAGGATGCCCGCGAGCACCGCACCGACCCCGATCGTCAGCTCGCCCTCGGGCAGTCCTGACGTCGCGCTGATGACCGCCTTGAGCACGGCAGCGAGGCCGATACCGATGCCCAGACCCAACGCACCGCCGAGCACACCGACGACGAACGCCTCGAACAGAACCGATCGGGATACCTGTCGCTGACTCGCCCCGACCGCCCGCAGCAGCGCGAACTCGCGGTTACGCTGCGCCACGATCATCGAGAAGGTGTTGTAGATGATGAACGTGCCGACGACCAGACCGATCGCCGCGAACGCGAGCAGGATGTACTGGAAGATCTGCAGGAACTCGTTGACCTGTTCCTTCTGGTCCTCCCGAACCTGATCGCCGGTCCGCACCTCGTACAGATCGGCATCGGCGCCGAGGAAGGTGCGCACCCGCTCCTGCAATTGCTTCGGGGACACCCCGTCAACGGCCGACATGTCGACGAGCCCGACGTGGCGCCCGTCGGTGAAGAGGTTCGACGCGGTCGCCGCGTCGAACTGTGCGTTGACGTACCCGCCGGTCGAGGCGGGCAGGTCGATCAGTCCGACGACGGTGACGTCGAGCGGGGTGGAATTGCCCTGGCCGATGACGACCTTGGTCTTCGACCCGACCGTCAGCCCGGCCTCCTCGGCCGCCGAGGAGTTCAGGGCGATCTCACCGGCGTTGGCCGGCCCGCGACCACCTGGCAGAATCCGGGACTCGTCGGGATCGAGCGCCTCGTTCTCCGGGATGTAGGTGGTGCCGACGCTCGGCGCGCCACCCGTCTGGATGGCCTTGCCGTCGGAGTCGGCGACGGTGACCAACCCGCTGTTGTTGACGACGAGCTTGTCGATGCCGAGTGCGGTGCGCTGCTCACGCAACTGGTCGACCACCCACAGCGGAACGCCCGGCGACTGCCGATCAGCGGGCGTCACCTCGACCGCCACGCCCTGCGCGGCACTGTCGAAGATGTCGGTGAAGGCCTTCGAGACGGAATTGGTGAACACGATCGAACCGACGACGAAGGACGTGCCGAGAACGATCGAGAAGAGGGTGAGGAACAGACGTAGCTTGTGCGCCCGCAGGTTTCGGAGCGAAACCCGGCGCATCACCGATGAAGACGCCACGGCTCAGAGGGCTTTGGAGGTCTCGGCGGGAGCCGACTGGGACGAGGCGTCGGTGTGGTGGACCCCATCGAGGTTCTTCATCACCTCGAAGACGTCGTCGGCACTCGGGCGGGCGAGTTCCTGCACGATCTGGCCGTCGGCCAGGAACACCACACGGTCGGCGTACGACGCCGCGCGCGGATCGTGGGTCACGATCACGACGGTCTGGCCGAACTCGTCGGTGGCCGCACGCAGGATCGACAGGACCTCACCCGAGGACCGCGAGTCGAGGTTGCCGGTGGGCTCGTCGCCGAAGATGATGGCCGGCTTGCCGATCAGAGCGCGGGCACACGCCACTCGCTGCTGCTGACCGCCGGAGAGCTCGCTCGGCAGGTGCCCCAGACGATCGGTGATGCCGAGGCGTTCGGTGACGGCGTCGAACCACTCGGTGTCGACGGTACGGCCGGCGATGTCGACCGGAAGGGTGATGTTCTCCTTCGCGGTGAGCGTCGGCACCAGGTTGAACGCCTGGAAGACGAACCCGATGCGGTCGCGGCGGAGCATCGTCATCGCCTTGTCGGACAACTCGGTGAGATCGGTGTCGCCGATGTGGACGCGGCCGTCGCTCGCGACGTCCAGGCCGGCGAGGCAGTGCATCAGCGTCGACTTGCCCGACCCCGACGGACCCATGATGGCGGTGAACTCGCCCTCGCGGAACTGGATCGAAACGCTCTTCAGTGCCTCGACGGCGGTGTCGCCCGTGCCGTACCGCTTGGACAGGTTCTCCGCACCCGCAGCCACTCCGTATTTCGGCGCTCCGGCATCGCGGGCGGCCGCATCAGTCGTCGTCATGCCCTCAACGGTGCCAAATCCGACGCCGAATGGCTATCAGGTAACCCCCTGACACCACCCTGAGGCGGGAATTGTCACACCCTCCCATCCGCTCCCCGAGTGGCCCCGAGCCCGCGGAGGGACTACTTCGGCAGCTGAACCTCGAACGAGTGGACGCGGGTGGGCGCCCCGGCGTTCTGGGAGACGACGAGCAGGGTCCGGCTGCGTGCCTTGGCGAACGGGGTGTCGGGATGCCAGTTGCCCCAGGCGAGGCCCGACATGTCGCCGGTGACGAGGCGCGGCGTGCCGGTTGTGGAGAAGATGCGACGCTTCGGCATCACCTTCTCCTTGCCGGAGAGCTTCTTCGTACCGGCCACCGACGTCGCGCCGCGGGTGGTCGTCCAGAAGATGTTGGTCAGCTTGCCCGCACCACGCTCGAGGACCAAGAAGTCGGTGGAATTGATCGCCAGCACGTCGGCCGCGACCTTGTTGGCGTCGGTGCGGTAGACGAACTCGCGGTTGGGCTTGCCGAAGGTGAGCAGACGCGCCGAGGTGCGGCCGTCCTGCTTGAGTCCGCCCGCGGTCAGCACCGAGACCTGCCCCTGCGGACCGACCGCGACGCCGGTGAGCCCGCGCTGCCCGGCGACGCCCGACTTGGACGAGGGACGCCACGCGGCCGGCAGCGGGAGGTCGCGGGTGAACTGGCCCAGCGGGCCGATCTGCCGGACGAACTGGTTGTTGCCGCCGCTGACGACGGTGTAGCCGCCGTTGGTCTTGCGGATGCCCTCGAACTGCGCGCCGCCGGGCAGCAGCGGCACAAACCACGGTCCGAGAACGGTACCGCCGCCGTTGAGTGCCGGTCGACCCACGAATGATGCGGTCTCCGAGGAGTATCCGATCCGAGCGGTGAAGAACCGTGCGGGGAGCACGTCCTCGGCGATCAGGGCGTACTGACCGTTACCGGTCCGGTCCAGGCCGGTGATCCGGTTGAACGTCGGGACGAAGTCGCCGAGCGTCGTCGTGTCGGTGTAGTACGCGCTGACGCCGGCGCCGGAAGCCGGTGCGGCCGTGGCTGGTTGAACTGCGAGCGGAGAGGACAACCCGAGTACACATGCACCGGCGATCGTGGCCCCCCACAAACGTAGCTTCATGAGGGGCACGATACCTCAACCGTCACATCAGTCTCAGGCCGAACTACCGGACCGATCGCCGATCAGGCCAGACGCTGCTTGAGACCTTCGAGCTCGTCGCGCAGCGAGGTCGGCAGCTTCGGGCCGATGAACTCGAAGAGCTCCTCGATCGACGGGATCTCCTCGCGCCACTCGTCGGCCTTGAACGCCAGCGCCTCGGCGACGTCCTCGGCGGGCACGTCGAGACCGGACACGTCGATGTCCTCCGGCTTGGCGACGATGCCGATCGGCGTCTCGATGCCCTCGGCCTCACCCTCGATGCGGCCGATGATCCACTTCAGCACGCGGCTGTTCTCGCCGAATCCGGGCCACAGGAAGCGCTTGTCGTCGCCACGGCGGAACCAGTTGACGTAGAACACCTTCGGCAGCTTGGACTCGTCGGCGTTCTTGCCGATGTTGACCCAGTGCTGCAGGTAGTCGCCGACGTGGTAGCCCATGAACGGCAGCATCGCCATCGGGTCGCGACGCACGGTGCCGACCTTGCCCTCCGCCGCGGCGGTCTGCTCGGAGCCGACGGTGGCGCCCATGAAGACGCCGGTCTGCCAGTCGCGGGCCTCGGTCACCAGCGGGACGGTGGTCTTGCGGCGGCCACCGAACAGGATCGCCGAGATCGGCACACCCTTCGGGTCGTCCCACTCGTCGGCCAGCGACGGGCACTGCGAGATCGGGGTGCAGTAGCGCGAATTCGGGTGTGCGGCCTTGTGACCGGACTCCGGAGTCCAGTCGTTGCCGAGCCAGTCGGTGAGGTGCGCAGGCGTGGGCCCGTCGATGTCCTCCCACCAGATGTCGCCGTCGTCGGTGCGAGCGACGTTGGTGTACAAGGTATTTCCGGCCTCGATGGTCTTCATCGCGTTCGGGTTCGAGTCGTAGCTGGTGCCGGGCGCGACGCCGAAGAAACCGAACTCCGGGTTGATCGCGTAGAGACGGCCGTCCTCGCCGAAGCGCATCCAGGCGATGTCGTCGCCGACGGTCTCGGCCTTCCAGCCCGGGATGGTGGGCTGCAGCATCGCGAGATTCGTCTTGCCACAGGCACTCGGGAACGCCGCGGCGACGTAGTAGACCTTGTTCGCCGGGCTGGTGAGCTTGAGGATGAGCATGTGCTCGGCCATCCAGCCCTCGTCGCGGGCGATGACCGAGGCGATGCGCAGGGCGTAGCACTTCTTGCCGAGCAGGGCGTTGCCGCCGTAACCCGAACCGTAGGACCAGATCTCGCGGGTCTCGGGGAAGTGGGTGATGTACTTCTCGGTGTTGCACGGCCACGGCACGTCGGCCTGGCCGGGCTCGAGCGGCGCACCCACCGAGTGCAGTGCCTTCACGAAGAAGCCGTCGTCGCCGAGGATCTCGAGGACGCGCGGACCGACGCGGGTCATGATCTTCATGGACAGGACGACGTACTCGGAGTCGGTGATCTCGACGCCCAGCTTCGGGTCATCCGAGTCCAGCGGGCCCATGCAGAACGGGATGACGAACATGGTGCGGCCGCGCATCGAGCCGCGGTACAGCTCGGTCATGGTGGCGCGCATCTCGGCGGGCTCGACCCAGTTGTTGGTCGGACCGGCGTCCTCTTCGGACTCCGAGCAGATGTAGGTCCGCGACTCGACGCGGGCGACATCGGCGGGGTCGGAGCTGGCGAGGAAGGAGTTCGGCTTCTTCTCCTCGTTGAGCTTCACGAGGGTGCCGGCCTTCACCAGATCGTCGGTGAGGCGTTCCCACTCCTCGTCGCTGCCGTCGGACCACACGACCCGATCGGGCTGCGTCAGTTCCGCGATCTCGGCGATCCAGGCCAACAGACCCTGATGGTTGGTCGGCGCGCTGCTCGGGTCCAGTCCGGGAATGGTGGCTGCGGTCATCGTTGGGGCCTCCTGGCGAGCGTGTGACCTGCTGGAATGGTCACCGGTCAGTCGTCTAGGTGTCCAGGATACGTGTACCGAGCGGGCGCTAGGTGTGGGGGTCGGCGACTGCGGCTTATCCCACACTCAGGCGATATGGGACCAAAGTCCCTGGAAGACGGCCGTCGGCCTGCTCAGCCGATACGCCCCGAGCCGCCGGGAATCCACTCGCCGGTCTCCGGGTCGAGCACGGCCGAGCTGAAGCCGCCGTCGGCGCCGATCTCGGTGATCTTGTCGACCTGGCCGTCCCGGTCGCTGTCGGTGTACACGGTGAACCCGTCCGGACCGTTTCGCGTGAGGGAGTCGTTGACCCCGTCGTTGTCGGTGTCGACCTCCGCCGGGCCGAGATCCCAGATGCGGCCGTCCTCGTGCATCCACAGGTGGTCGTCGAGGTCGTCGGCGGCCGATTCCGCATGGACCGCGGCGACCGAGTCGACGTGCGGCTCGAACCCGGGGCCGGTGCCGGGCAGGTCGGCGGTCTCGAACGACCCGCCCGACAGCGCCCCCGCGTCGGGTCGGCCGCTGTCGCGCGGATCGGCCCCTGCGTGGTCGCCGTCGAAGATCGAATCCATCTCGTTCACCTTGTCCCGTCCTCGCCGGAGCCGGCCTGATCGTTCGTGCTCGGGTCGTTCTCGTCCGTGTCATCCGCCCACAGCTGTTCGGAGCGGGCGAGGAGTTCGCGGTGCACGGCTTCCGCGCGGTCGCGGCGAACACGCACGTCCTGGTTCGCCGTGCCGCTGCGCAGCCTCCGGATCTCGTCGTCGATCTGCGCGACCTGCTCGCTCGTCCGCCGGGCTCGGCGTTCGTGGGCCCGGGCGATCTGCCCCGCGATCCGGGTCTCGGCCGCGGCGAACCGCAGTCCGAGCTGGTGGTCGAGTGCGGCGCGGGCGACGGTGAGCCGCTCGGTGCTGCGGCCCGTGCGGTCGGCGCGATCCAGCGCACCACGCCGGACGCGGATCACCCAGACCGCGACGCCGATCCCCAGCAACAGGGTCAGCGGCATGCTGATCCACTGCAGGGTCTGCACCGACGCCATCGGCGCGACGACGAGACGCCCCACGCCCAATCCGGTCGAGGCGCCGATGATGACGAGCAGCGCGTCCTCCGCACCTCCGCGCCGCCGCCGGTTGCCCGGCCCGTCGACGGGCAACGGGGTCTCCGGCCACGGCTCCTGCGGAGACGGTTCGGGGTCGAGCCCGACGAGCGAGGTGGCCGCGACCTCGTCGATGCGCTCGTCGGCGTCCCGGCGGATTCCGTCGGCGAGGTCGGCCCACCGACTGCGCAGCCACGACTGGTGCTCGGCGCCGGTCCCCGGCGCGGCGTCGGCGACCAGCGCCGCGAGCCCGCGGACTCGAGACTGCAGTTCGGCCGAGGACTGCGCGCGGGCTCGGGTCAGGCCGGCGCGCACGGCCGCGAGTCGATCGACCCGACCGCGATCCCGCGACGACACCAGCCGGCGCCGCGTACTCATCAGCTCGTCCAGCGCGCCGGATGTGTCGGTGTCGGTTCCGGCGTCGGTGTCGTCCAACAGATGTTCGACGGCCCCGGCTCCCGCAGCGAGGCGGGCCCGCTCGATGCGCACCGCGGCGGGGGCCTCGAGCGCCTCACGTATCCAGCCGACCAGTGCGTCGACCCCGGACTCCTCGACGGCGCCGCCCAGCGAAGCGGCCGCCGACACCCCGAACAGCGGCATCGTCCCGAACGGATCGAGGGTCTTGCGATGGGCACGGACGATGCGGGGCCATTCCCAGAAGGCGTCGATCTTGGTGCACACCAGCGCGACGGTCCCGACCGTCCCACGCACCCGCTCGACGAGGTGGAGTTCCTCGTCACCCACCGACGACGACGGGTCGACGACGACCAGCGCGACGCCCGGCTGGCTTCCGACCTCCAGGGCCCGGGCGTGGGTTTCGAGATCGGGGGCCAGTTCCCGCACGGCGTCGACGAGTGTGCGCACTCCGACGCCGTCGGTCCCGACGACCAGGACCCCGGAGCCGGTACCGACGGCCGCGGCGTCGAATCCGGTCAGTTCCCGCGCTGCCTCGAGAACCCGCGTACTCATCCGGCACCTCCGGCCGCGAGCAGACGTTCGGCGTTCTCCCGATCGCAGCCCCGGGCCGCGGCACGTTCGAGCTCGGCGCGGATCTCGACCTCGCGCCAGAAGCGGACGCGGCCCACGCGGTCACCGAACGCCGCGCCGAGCTGCGTAACCCCGCTTCGGGCGTGAAGAGCACGGTTGAGCGCATCCGCGTCGGCCGCCTCTTCTGATTCCTCCGCGATCAGCCGCAGCGCGGTGCCGATGCCGAACGCGTCGATCCGGCGCAGCAGTCCTTGCCGCAGCAACCGCTCCTCCGACTCGGGCGCACCGGCGAGGAACCGGCCGGCCATCGACGGCATCTCGGCCCGCTCGGCGGCCAGCCGGGTGAGGGCGGCGAACTCCGCGGCGCCGAGGTCGGCACACGCGAGCAGCTGGGAGACGGCGTGCACGGGAAGGCCCAGCTGCGTCGAGCATCGCCTGGCGACATCGACGGCGGCTTCCCAGTCCGGGTGGGTGTCGGCCTTGCCGAGGACGACGACCACGCGGTCGGCGGGCAGCGAGCTCAGCAGTTCGTGGTCGGCGCGGCGCGGCGGCCCGGCCAGGACGTGCAGCCAGAGGTCGGCGGCGGGTGCGTCCTCGCCCAGACCGGTCACGGTCGGCGCGAGTCGCTCCCGCAGGGCGCGCGCCATCGTGTCGCGCCCGACGCCCGGCCGGCCGACCACCTGCACATGTAGAGGACGCAGAAAGCGCTGTCCGGCCGCGGAGAGGACCGGGACCAGCGGCGACGACGGCTCGACGAGGTCGGCGAGTCCGCCCTGCTCAGCGGCCGCCGAAAGCGGATCCCGGGGCGGCCGCCACCCGGGTGGCGGGTTCGTCGTCGTGCGCACGTTCGCCCCCACGTCTCAACAGCCCTTCCCCACCCGACACCCCGCGTGTTCCGCGGCTGGCCCGAGACTAATCCGGATTGACCCCGATGGGCTTCCGGACCTCCACATCCCCGCCGACAGCGCGTTCTGTCCCCACGAATCCCCGACCGCTCGACGGACACGATCACCCGCGACTTCGCGGACAGGCCACGATGCGCAACGATGGACGGGTGAACAACAGCGCTGACAGGTCACGGTTGTACCCCCGCGTGACGAGCTTCCGATTCCGCCGGGGGACCTTGACGACCGGACAGCAACGCAACTGGGAGACCCTCTGGCCCGTCCTGGGCCGCGACCTCGAGATCGGTCCGGAGCGCATTCCCGAACCCCAGCTCGACCTGGACGCCATGTTCGGCCGGGACAACCCGAAGGTGCTGGAGATCGGCAGCGGCACCGGCATCTCGACCGCCGCGATGGCCGAGGCCGAACCCGACGTCGACGTGGTGGCGGTCGAGGTCTACAAGCCGGGACTGGCCCAGCTGCTCGGTCTCGTCGACCGCAACGGGTTGACCAACGTGCGCCTGATCCGCGGCGACGCGTCGATCGTCCTGCGGGAACTGATCCCGTCGTCGAGCCTCACCGGCGTCCGGCTGTTCTTCCCCGACCCCTGGCCGAAGTCGCGTCACCACAAGCGCCGGTTCGTCCAGACGGGCACACTGGAGCTGATCGCCGACCGTCTCGTCCCCGGGGGCGTGCTGCACATCGCCACCGACCACGCGGGTTATGCCGAGTGGATCGCCGAGAAGCTCGCCACCCAGGACGCCGACCGCCCCCACGTCGTTCAGCTCACCCGCGAGTCCCCGATCCTGCTGGAGCGGCCGACGACGAAGTTCGAGGGTCGTGCGGAACGAGAGGGCCGGTACGTCAGCGAGTTCGTGTACACGCGGCCCATCCCGCCGGCTTCCGCGTCCGGCGACACCCTCGACGGGAGCCCGGCATGACCGACCAGACCACCCCGGCCGGAACAACCGGCGGATTCGCGGACACCATCGCGGGCCAGACCGGCACACGCCGGATGCTGCTGGTCTGGGACGCACCCAACATGGACATGGGCCTCGGCGCCCTCCTCGGCGGCCGTCCGACCGCCGCACATCGCCCTCGATTCGACGCCTTGGGCCGCTGGCTGCTGCAACGCACGGCAGATGTGTCGGCTCTCACGGAGAACGGCGGCGGCGTCGAGCCCGAGGCGACCGTCTTCACCAACATCGCCCCAGGTAGTGCCGATGTTGTGCGTCCCTGGGTGGATGCCCTGCGTAACGTCGGTTTTGCGGTTTTCGCCAAGCCGAAGCTGTCGGAGGACAGCGATGTGGACTCCGACATGCTCGACCACATCGAACTTCGCAGGCACACTGTGGGACTAGCCGGCGTGATCGTGGCGTCCGCCGACGGCCAGGCGTTCCGCGAGCCGCTCCTCGAAGTGGCCGGCGACGGAGTGCCCGTCACCGTCATCGGATTCCGCGAACACGCCAGTTGGGCCCTCACCACCGAGGAACTGGAGTTCATCGACCTCGAGGACATCCCGGGCGTGTTCCGGGAGCCCCTGCCCCGCATCGGGCTGGACTCGCTCCCGGACGAAGGCGCCTGGCTCACACCGTTCCGGCCGCTCAGCGCACTACTGCGCTGACCGGCGTATGGTGCCTGGTCGCAGGACGCCGAGGTGCTCACTGAGGGCGTCACCGACCCCGACACCTCAGGGATCACTCAGGCAACACTGTCAAGATCTCACGAAGAACTGACAGAATCGCGACCGGCACCGTTCACCTCCGGCACGGCGCCCCGTCCGAGCGCATCGACGGCCCGACACCCCCGATCGCGGCCGGCGCCCGACACGTCGCACACGAAAGGACATCAGCGTGTTCCGAGTAATCGGCACATTCGTGTATCGAATGCGCTTCCTCGTCATCGCGGTGATGATCGCACTGATGGCGGGACTCGGACTATACGGTCTCGACCTCAGCAAGCATCTGAGTCAGAGCGGTTGGTTCGACCCCACGTCGGAATCCGATCTCGGTGCCCGCTACGCCGACAAGGCACTGGGACGCGATCACACGTCTGATGTCATCCTCCTGGTCACACCACCGGAGGGCACGACGGTCGACGACCCGGCCTTCGGCAAGAAGGTGGAGACCTTCGTCGAAGACCTCATCGCGACCCACCCCGACATCGTCGGGCGCAGCGACCCCGGCCTCTACGACCCGTTCCTCGTCCAGCCCGCCCAGAGCGCGGTCCAGGAGCGACTCTTCACCCCCGACAAACGCCAGGCCTTCATCAGCATCGGCGTCGCGGGCGACGACGACACGTCGGTACTGGAGAACTACAACACCATCGAACCGTTCTTCGACGACATCGCCGAACGCTTCGACATCCCCGGCGCCACCTTCGAACTCGCCGGTCTGCAACCCGTCGCCGGGTCGATGGCCGACGGCATGGACAAGGACATCAAGCGCGCCGAGGTGATCGCGCTGCCGGTCGTCGCACTCATGCTGTTCTTCGTCTTCGGCGGCGTCATCGCGGCGTGTCTGCCGGTCCTCATCGGCGGCCTGACGATCGCGGGCTCGCTGGGCATCATGAAGATGCTCGCCCTGACCACCGAACTCAACATCTTCGCGCAGTCGGTGGTCACGCTCATCGGTCTGGGCATCGCCATCGACTACGGCCTGTTCATCGTGTCGCGGTTCCGAGAGGAACTCGGCGAGGGCTACTCCACGAAGGCGGCGGTCCGAAGAACCGTGATGACCGCAGGTCAGACGGTGGTCTTCTCGGCGACGATCATCGTCGCCGCCCTGGCCTGCCTGCTGATCATGCCGCAGGGATTCCTCAAGTCGGTGGCCTACGGCGCCATCGCATCGGTCTCCCTCGCCGCGATCCTGTCGATCACCGTGTTGCCGGCGATCCTGGGCATCCTCGGACCGCGGGTCAACATGCTGTCGATCAGTTCGATCCTCAAGTACACGGCGATCCCGCTGGTCCGACGCTTCTCGACCGAGGAACGCGCCGTCGCGCTGGAGAACCGGTTCTCCGGCCGGATGAAGACCAGCCAGGAAGTCGAGAACGGCTTCTGGGGACGCCTGGCCACGTGGGTGATGAAGAACCCGCTGAAGACGGCCATCCCGACGGTGCTCCTCCTCCTCGCCCTGACGGTCCCGTTCGGCAGCATCCAGTTCGGCGGCATCAGCGAGAAGTTCCTGCCGCCGGACAACTCCGCACGCGTCGCCCAGGAGAAGTTCGACGAGTACTTCCCCAGCGAGCGCACCGAAGCGGTCAAGCTCGTCATCGTCTACGACGAGACGAACCAGGAAGACCAGAACAAGCTCGAGGCCATCGCCCGTCAGGCCGACGAGGTCCCGGGTTTCACCAACAAGTTCAGTGACCCCGACAAGGCCGGCTTCGGTTCCTACGACGCCGAGCGGTACCCGAACGTGGGCGTCTACCAGGTCTCGGCCGGCCTGGTCGACCGCACCCAGGCGGCGAAGGCGATCGACCAGCTCCGGGCGATCGACACGCAGGGCCTCACCATGTACGTGACGGGGACCCCGGCGCTCACCCAGGATTCGATCGACGCGCTGATGAACCGGTTGCCGCTGATGGCGATCATGCTGGTCCTCATCACCGGCCTGTTGATGTTCCTGCAGTTCGGATCGCTGGTCCTGCCGATCAAGGCGGCGTTGATGACCGCTCTCGGTCTCGGCGCGACGCTGGGCATCCTCACCTGGATCTTCGTCGACGGCCACGGCGCGGGACTCGCGAACTTCACCCCGGGTCCGCTGTTCGCGGCGATCCTGGTCCTGATCATCGCGATCATCTTCGGTCTCTCCACCGATTACGAGGTGTTCCTGCTCTCCAGAATGGTCGAGGCCAGACAACGGGGAGCCAGCACCACCGAGTCCATCCGGAGCGGCATCGCCCACACCGGCGGCATCATCACCGCGGCGGCGGCCATCCTGGTCGTGGTGACGGGCGCATTCAGCCTGTCCGACATCGTGATGATGAAGTACATCGCCTACGGCATGATCGCGGCGCTCATCCTCGACGCCACCGTGATCCGCATGCTGCTCGTGCCGTCGGTGATGAAGCTGCTCGGTGATGACTGCTGGTGGGCACCTCGCTGGATGCAGACCGTGCAGCGCAAGATCGGTCTCGGCGAGGCCGTGCTCGAGGACGAGCCCGACGAGCAGCGCGACTCCAGCGCGGCACGCAAGATGAGTGCGGGCACGCTGGTCGCGGAGGCCCCGACCTCGGTCATGGCCGCGGCCCGGCCGCGCACCGCCCCCGCCGGAGCCGTACCCGCTCGCCGCGGGGCCCCGGGACCGGATGGTCGCCGGACCGTCCCTCCGCGTCCCGCACCCGGAGCGCCCCAGCCCCAGCCCCAGGGCAATGCACCCCAGCCGAATGCTCCGATGACCAACGCGCCGCTGGCGAAGACACGGCAGCCCGGTCCGCCCGTCCGCAACGGCGGCCCCGGTCCGGTCCCGTCGGCACCCGTGCCCGGTGATGTCCCCGGTCGTGCGGTTCCCGGCCGTGTCGGTCCGTCGGCACCGCCCACCGCACAGCCGTCCGGCCTCCAGGCCGAGGCACCCCGCCCCGAGCGTCGCCCGACGGCGCCGTACCGACGGTCGACGCTGCCCAAGAGCGACCGCCCGGACACCGGTGGGTGGACCCTCGGCGAGGGTGGCATCCGTCTCGGCGATCCCGCTCCTCGCGGCGACCGCTCGACGAGCACCACTCCCCCGCCGGCGCCGCCGGTCCGTACACCTGCACCGACCGACGCACCTGCGCGTGACGCGGGTTCGCGGTCCCCGCTGGGTCGACGCCCGAGCCTCGACGACGCGGGTCGCCGACCACTGGCCGCTTCCGTGTCGCCGGAGAACTCGACACCGACGACCCGGGGTCGCCGGACGTCGGGGCCGTCTCCGATGGAGCGGGGACTGAGTCCGGACGCCACCCCGGCGGCCACGCCCCGTCCGGGAACCGGCCCCGTCCCGCCGTCCGGGGAGGCCGACTCGGGCCGTCGCCGCCCCCGGACCGACCGGCACGCCCGCTCGGCCGAGACCGGTGACGACGCCCAGATCAGCGTGCAGGAGCTGCTGAAGCGCAGTCGCTCCGAAAAATGAGCACCGAGAAGTGATCGCCGACGGCCGGCGGGGGTTCGCCCCCGCCGGCCGTTCTCGTTATGGATCCGGTGTCGGCGTGGATCAAACGCGGATTGGTCAGGACTGGACATTGCCCCGATGTGACTGTGCCCACACCGCACGCATGATGTCTTCCAGCCCACCAACGCTGGAGGTACAGCCCGCATGGACTCTTCGACCTGGACGTCTCCGGAGCACCGTCGCAGTGTGCTCTGGATCGTCACCCTCGCCGCCGTCGCGATCGTCTTCGACGGCTACGACCTCGTCGTCTACGGCACGGTCCTGCCCACGCTGCTCGAGGACCCGGGACAACTGGGCAGTCTCACCCCGGCCACCGCCGGCGCTCTCGGTTCCTACGCCCTCGTCGGCGTGATGATCGGCGCCCTGGCGGCCGGAGCGTTCGGCGACCGGGTCGGCCGGCGCCGGATGATGTTGTTCAACATCGTGTGGTTCTCGGTCGGCATGGCGTTCACCGCGCTCGCGACCGACCTCGTCTCGTTCGGAATCCTGCGCTGTCTCACCGGTATCGGCATCGGCGGCCTGGTCGCGACCGCGGGGGCGATGGTCGCCGAGTTCGCGCCGACCTCCAAGCGAAACCTGTTCAACGCCATCGTCTACAGCGGGGTCCCGGCGGGCGGTGTCCTCGCCTCGGTGCTGGCGATGCTGCTCGCCGATCACATCGGGTGGCGCGGTCTGTTCTGGATCGGAGCACTGCCCCTCGTCACGCTCCTTCCGCTGGCGGTGCTCAAGATGCCCGAGTCCCCGCAGTGGCTCGCGGCACGCGGACGGTACGAAGAGGCCCGTCGGATCGGTGCGCACACCGGTATTCCCGTGGATCTGCGCGCACGCCATCTCTGCATCGCGCCGGAATCCGTGCCCGCGAAACTCGGCTTCGCCGCCCTCGCCACACGCCGATTCGCTGTTCCCACAATGCTTCTGGGAATGATGAGCTTCGTCGGACTGCTCTTGACCTACGGCCTGAACACCTGGCTTCCGCAGATCATGAAGGCGAACGGATTCGATGCGAAGGGATCGCTGTCGTTCCTGCTGGTCCTCAACGGCGGCGCCATCGTCGGCGGCCTGATCGCCGCCCGGTTCGCCGATCGCCGCGGCCCGCAGCAGGTGGTCGCGACATCGTTCTGCCTGGCCACCTTTGCGCTCGTGTGCCTGACCTTCGGTCTGCCGCTGCCGATCCTGCTCGCCGCTGTCGCGGTCGCCGGCACGGGCACCATCGGAACCCAGGTGCTGATCTACGGTTTCGTGTCGAACTTCTATCCGACCGAGGCCCGCGGCGCGGGTGTCGCCTGGTGTGCCGGCTTCGGCCGCCTGGGTGGGATCGTCGGTCCGGCCGTCGGCGGTCTGCTGATCGGCGCCGGGATCTCGTCGGGCACGGCGTTCTACCTGTTTGCCGGCATCGCGCTGGCCGGCGCGGCGGCCACGCTGCTGGTGGTCACACCGAGGGAGGCGCCGCCGACGCCGGTCCTGCCGACCGCGCTCGCTGCCACCGAATAGTCGCCAGGCACAACAGGTTCGACGGACGGTCTGGACGAGGACTCAGTCCTCCTCCAGGCCGTGCTCGATGACGTAGCGGGTCAGCTCCACCCGATTGCCCAACTGCAGTTTACGGAGCGTGGCCTGGACGTGGTTCTCGACCGTGCGGTGGCTGAGGGACAATCGCCGGGCGATCTGTTTGGCGCTCAACCCTTTCGCCACGAGTCGTAGAACCTCGGTCTCCCGCTCGGTCAGGACCGGCGTCGCCGGGGAGGCATCCGGCTGCTGCGACATCCGGCGGTACTCGCCGAGGACGAGGCCGGCGAGTCCGGGTGTGAAGACCGCCTGTCCGTCGGCGGTCGCACGGACCGCGGACACCAGCTCCTCGCGTGATGACGACTTCACGAGATATCCACTCGCCCCGGCCTTCACGGCCTCGAGAACGTCGTCGCGCTCCCCGGAGGCCGACAGCACGAGGATGCGGGTGCGCGGCGAGACCTCGAGCACCTCCGCGGTCGCATCGGCGCCGGAGCCGTCGGGGAGTTGCATGTCCATCAGCACGACGTCCGGCGTGACCGCGGCGGCACGTCGGCCCGCACTGGCCACCCCGTCGGCGGTGGCGACCACGTCGAAGCCCTCGTCGGCGAGATCTCGGGCGACCGCGTCGCGCCAGATCGGGTGATCGTCGACGACCATGATCCGCAGCCGTCCGGCCTCACCGTCCACCATGCGCCCACCCTCCGATTCGACCGTGCCCATCCGTCTCTCCCATCAGCCCCGCCGACCCTCGGTCCTACCGGCCCAACTGCCGCGGAACGGTGAACTCCCACTCGGTCCCGCCACCGGGTTCGGTGTCGAGGACGACCCTGCCACCCAGCGACTCGATCCGTCCGACAATGGATTTCGCGACACCGAGACGGCCTTGCGACACCGCTTGCGCCAACCGGCCCTCACCGATCCCGACGCCGTCGTCGCGCACACTCACCACCACGTCGTCCCCGAGATCCTCCACCAGGATGTAGGCTCGCGCTCCGGGACCCGCGTGGTGGTGGGTGTTGTCGAGGGCGTTGACCACCGCGGCGCGGATCTCCTGCCCGATGTGAGCCGGTACCGGAACGGGGTCGGCGGGTGCGCTCACCGAGACCCGGTCGTCGGCGAAGACCCGCAGGGCGGCCGCGAGGTCGACGTCGGCGGTTCCTCCTGCGCCGTCGAGCACGGATTCCGGGCTCGCGTCGCCGTCGGAGATCAATCGGCGCAGAGCCCGTTCCTGTTCGGCGGCGAGCGAAGCCAGTTCTGCGGTGGGCCCGCCGATCTCACGTCCGCGCCGGGCGATGAGTGCGAGCACCTGTAACACTCCGTCGTGCACCTCGCGCGACAGGCGTTCGCGTTCCTCGGCTGCCGCCGCGATTCGTGCTGCCGCCGAGAGCTTCTCATGGGAGCGCCGGGCATTCGCCGCGGCCAGCCCCACTGCCATACCGGTCGCGACGATCACGATGATCGTGGCGTTGCGTCCGAAGTTCAGGTTCAGCTCGCCCTTGACGAACGTGCTCGTCCCGCCGACGACGAGTCCGGCGACGATCCCGCCGACCGGTCCCGCCAGGATCGCCACCGAGATGACCGCGTTGGTGGCCCACAGCGTCGTCGGCCAGGTCTGGTTGTTCCACGCCCAATCGGCGTCGGCGACATACGAGGTGGACAGCATCAGGCCGCAGACTACGACGACCTCGACGCTCACCCAGTAGCGGTTGCGGGCGAAGCCGATGAAGTACCCGACGCCGCTGACCGCCGTCCAGACGGTCAGCAGACCGAAGAGCGCCCACGCGACGGCCCGATGTTCCAGGTCGTCGTTGATCGCCAGCTGGAAGCCGAGCGCGTAGAGATAGGACAGGAGCCGGAAGATCTGCGCACCACGCCATAGTGGGCCGACCGGATCGACGTCGGCGGCGCGGGCCAACCGGCCCGCCTCGGTGTCCCGCATCTGCGCGACCCACCGCGCCGACGGCTGCGCGCTCATGACGTCCCGGGGTCCTGCGGTTTCGACTCGGGCTCGGCCGATTTCGGGGTCTCTCCGTCCGCCGTCGTCCCGCCTTCGGCCAGCACGTCCGCGGTCGCATCGGGATCGGCGGTGTCCCACACGGGTTCACTGGGTTCGGCGACGTACCCGCCGGTGACCGCCTCGGAAGCGGCGTGGGCAGCCGAGGTGCCCTTCAGGTGCCGAATTGCGGTGTTGAGGAAGGCGATCAGCGGCACCGCCAGCAAGCCGCCGATGATCCCCGCCGAGACCAGGCCCGCGGCGATGCCCAGGACCACCGCGACCGGATGCAACCGGACCGAACGGCCCAGCAGGAACGGCTGCAACACATGGCTTTCGAGCTGCATCACGCCGACCACGATCGCGAGGGCCACCACGGCCGCGATCCAGCCCTGGGTGATCAGGGCGACCAGCACCGCCAGCGAACCACTCAACAGCGCACCGACGATCGGGATGAATGCGCCGAGGAACACCAGCGACGCCAGCGGAAGCGCAAGCGGCACCTGCAGGATGGCCAGGCCGACACCGATACCGCAGGCGTCGACGAAGGCCACGGCGACCGTGGCCCGCACGTAGCCGACGAGCGTCCCGAAGCCGGCGATTCCGGCGTGCCACACCCGGTCACGACTTCCGGCGGGCACGATGCCGGTCGAGAACCGCCAGATCTGGCCGCCGCCGTAGAGGAAGAAGATGAGGAGGAAGAGGGTGAGCAGAGCACCGGTGATGATCTCGCTCGCCGTGGTGGCGGTCGCGAGCGCACCGCTGGTGACCCGGTCCTGGTTGTGCTGCAGGAAGTCGAGGATGTCGGTGCCCGCGTTGCGAACCTGCTCGGGGTCGAGATCGAGCGGCCCCTCGATCAACCACGACTTGGTGCGTTCCACGGTGGCGCTGACCTCTTCGACCAACTGCGGGACGCCGCGCATGAACTCGCGCACCACGAAGGTCATGACCCCGGCGATGAAGCCCAGGGCCAGGAGGATGTTGAGGAGCACCGCCAGCGATCGCGGCACCCCGCGACGGTCGAGGGCGTCGACCGCGGGCACGAGCATCGCCGCCACGAGGATCGCCAGCGCGACCGGGACCAGGACCTCTTCGAACTCCACGAACAGCTTCGCGGCGACGTAAGCGGTGACGAGGAGCAGGAGCAGTCGCCACGCCCATTCCGCGGCGGCCCGCACCTGCGGGTGGACCCTGGCACGGTCGAGGGACGCGAGGTCGGGGGCAACGGACGGCCGACCGGCCGGTTCGGCTTCGCTCACGAGAGCAACAGTAGACAGTGGAGTCACCCGACGGTGGTGGACATGCTGGAGTACACCCTGGCCTAGGGTGTCACCTATGTCGGAGGATGTTGGCTCGCCGGGGGACGTGACCGCCCGCCCCGCCTCCCGTCCCCGCTTCTGGTGGGTGCGCTGGGTCCTCCTTGCCGTCGTCCTGGTGATCCTCGGTGTCGAGATCGTGCTGATCTGGCCCGAGTTGAAGAAGGCGTGGCTGCGCATCGGCGAGATCAAATGGCACTGGGTGTTCGCCTGCGTCGTGGCCGCGATGCTGTCGATGGACAGCTTTGCTCAGGTCCAGCGTGCGCTGTTGCGCTCGGCCGGCGTCCGGGTGACGCAATGGAAGTCGCTCTCGGTCATCCTCGCCGCCAACTCGCTGAGCCAGACGATGCCGGGCGGCCAGGTGCTCGCCCCGGCCTTCACCTACCGCGAGACCCGCAAGTGGGGCGCGACCCCGGTCGTCGCGTCGTGGCAGGTCGTGATGTCGGGTCTGCTCGCGGGTGTCGGACTCGCGGTTCTCGGCTTCGGCGGCGCACTGCTCGCCGGCGCCAAGACCAGCCCGTTCTCGGTCGTCTTCTCGGTGGCCGGGCTGCTCGCCGTCGCCGTCGTCCTGCAGTACCTCGCGAGCCATCCCGAATCGTTGAAGAGCACCGGCATCCGGGTGCTGGGGTGGACCAACCAGATCCGCAACAAGCCCGACGATCACGGCACCGAGAAGCTCCTCGAGTTGCTGGAACAGCTCCGGGCGGTCCAGCTCACCAAGCGCGACACCTCAATCGCTTTCGGTTGGAGCCTGTTCAACTGGGTCGCCGACGTCGCCTGTCTGATGTTCGCCTGCTGGGCCGTCGACGCACATCCGAGCATCGCGGGACTGATGGTCGCCTACGCGGCGGGCAAGGCCGTCGGTACCGCGATCCCGCTGCTCCCGGGCGGTATCGGGGTCGTCGACGCCGTGCTGGTCCCGGCCCTCACCAGTGCCGGGATGCCCGCCGCCGACGCGATCACCGCCGTCCTGATCTACCGCATCATCAGCTACGTGTTCGTCGCGGCGGTCGGCTGGGTCGTCATCGCGCTCATGTTCCGCAACCGGATCAGGCGCGACGACACCTTCATCGACGCGGTGGAGCGCGACGTCGACGCGGCCGCGCGCGAGGACTCCTCCGGTACGGAACCCGGTCAAGGGTCCGACACTGATCCGCCGCCGGACCCGGTACGGTAATCCACCATGTCGATCCCGAACCCCGCCGAGGAGGGGACCTCGCCGGTGCGGGGGACCGCGACCGGACCGGTCGCCGCCCTGTTCGACGCGGTGGCCATCACGATCTTCGTGGTGATCGGCCGGGCCAGCCACGAAGAGGGGTACGCACCGGCCGCCTTCCTGCACACGCTGTGGCCGTTCCTGGTCGGATGTGCGGCCGGCTGGTCGATCACCTACGTGTACGCCCACGTGCGGTCCAGCGACTTCTTCGGCCACGACTTCCGGCCCGACCGCGTCGTGCCGGTCGGGATCGTCATCTGGTTCTGCACGGTGACCGTCGCGATGATCCTGCGGTTCATCCTCAGCCAGGGTGTGGCGGTCAGCTTCGTCATCGTCGCGACCGTGACGCTGGCGCTGTTCCTGCTCGGGTGGCGCGCGGTCTTCGCCTACCTGGGCCGCCGCGCCGCCACCCGCTGACCCCTCGCCGGCGTCTCGGACTGCCGGTGTTCGCGCCTACTTGATGGTGAAGTACTTCTGCGCCACCTGGAGCGCAGCGGTGCCCGACTTCGGCCCCTCGGTGTAGATCACGACGACCTGACCGCCCTGGACACCGACGAACCAGCCGGGGCCTTCCGGGCCGTTGGTCCCGACGAGCGCCTTCAAGCCGGGTGCACGGGTGAGGTCGCTGGCGTCTCCGGTGGCCGCGGTGGTGGTCATCGCCTTCAGGATCGGACCGACGAGCGCGGGGTCGAGGCCGCCGAGCTCACCACCGGCGACCTTGGTGGGCACGTTCTTCAGGACGAACGGCGCCACCGATGACGGCTGTCCCGCCGCGGCGCGTGCCAGTGCGACGCCGAACGCACCCATGTTGGTCATCGACATGTTGGTCTGGCCCGGGCGGTAGCCGATGGTCGCGATCCCGGGCTGGCCCGGCGTGGGAACACTGGCCCCCGGCACAGTGAACTGGACACCGAGACCGAGGCGGTCGAGCAACGTCTCCGCCTTCTCGGGTTGCGGCCCGGCGATGCGCCCGACCTCGTCGAAGACCGGGTTCAGCGTCGAGCCGACCGGGTAGGCCCGATCGATCTCGATGCCACGCTCGACCGCATAGGTGTTCTGCGCCATGCCCAGGATGGCGCCACTCTGCGCGTCGAGGGTCAGGATCGTGGCCGGCTGCCCCACCTCGACCGCAGCGTCGCCGAGGGTCAGCTGCACACCCTGATCGACGGTCGACAACACATCCGGTCCGGGCGGCCCCTGTTCACCGGCGAGGCGGCGCGGCCGGAGGCCCGGGTTGACCATCTCGACCTGCCAGCCGGCCGTGGCATCGCGGATCGCCTGCCAGTAGTTGGTCAGGCCGTCCTCGAGCGGCGACGACAACCGACGGTCGGCCATCACGAGTTTGTCCGTGCGGTTGACGCTCACACCGGGCACCCGCCCGGGGTCGCCGGCGAGAACCTGCATGTCGGGATCGCGCAGCGTGACGGCGATGACCGGCTTACCCGGCGTCTCGGCCAGCTTCTCGCCGATGACCGCGGGGGTGATCAGCGGCGCGATCGGCGCGATCACGCCGGCCAGCGCTCGCGTCGTGGCCGCCAGATCGCGGGTTTGTGCAGGGTCGATGACGATTTCGTTGACCGGCTGGAGGTACATGAAGACCTTGCCTGACCAGCTGCGCACCGACGGCGCGGGTGTCGCGTCGGTGCGGATCTCGCGGAGGTGGCCGCCGGCACCGAGGCCGGGATGCAGGACCGCCGGATCCCAGGTGACCTTCCACCCGGACGACAGCTTCCGCGCGGTTCCCTCGCTGTTCGCCTCGTAGACGCGCCCCTTGTCCCAGTTCCACTTGGTGGTCAGGGCGAAGGTCGCGGTGCCGTCGCTGTACTCGACGGGTTTCTCGATGTCGACGTCGATCCGTTGTGCCGACATCTCTTTCAGCGTCGTGGTCAGACTCTCACCGGCTTGACCAGGGGCCGTCGTGAACTGCGCGGCACCGCCGGCGTCCTGGCGGCTCAGCGCGGTGGCGAAAGCGTCGATGGCGGCGGCGGCACCGGTGTTGGACGTTCCGGTGAGCGAACAGGAGCTCACGACGACGGCACAGGCGACCGCGGCACAAGCGGCGGACGTTGCGCGCTTGACCCAGATCTTCATGACGACAATTTTCACTCTTGTAACACTCGAAATCGACGCTCCCAGCTTCCAGTCGGGAATCAAGCCGGTCACGAACGCGTCTCGTCCCGCAATCTTCGCGCCACAGCTGACGGCCGGGGGTGGTTCCGTTCACGAAACCGCGGCAAACCGGACCCCGGCCCGAGTCGACCGACTGCGATGATGGACCCATGGCTTTCACGGTGATCCCCGGCGACGATCGTATGGTCACGACGACCGACTGGCTCACTTCGCGGCACGGGTTCTCCTTCGGCGACCACTACGATCCCGACAACACCCATTTCGGCGCCCTCCTCGCGTTCAACGACGAGGAGGTGGCACCCGGCGAGGGTTTCGACCTCCACCACCATCAGGAGAGCGAGATCGTCACCTGGGTGGTGTCCGGGTCGCTCGTGCATCGGGATTCGGCCGGGCACGCGGGCGTGCTCTATCCGGGTCTGGTGCAACGGATGAGCGCCGGGACCGGGGTCGAACACTCCGAGCGCAACGACGCGTGGCCGAACCTGCCCGGTTCGGGAACCCAGCCGGTGCACTACGTCCAGATGTGGTTGATGCCTGACCGCCACGGCCTCGAGCCGTCCTACGACCAGGCCGACGTCGCCGATCGGTTGGGCGCCGGCGAGCTGGTCCCCGTCGCTTCCGGTGACCCCGGCCGCGGGGCCGCGATCTCGATCGCCAACGCCGGCGCCACCCTCTTTGCCGCTCGGCTGAGCCCCGGCGGGACGGTCGAACTCCCGACTGCCCGCTTCACACACCTGTTCGTTGTCGAGGGCCAGGCAGAGGCCACCGTCGAGGGGGAATCCGCCGCCTTGAACGCCGGGGACGCCGTGCGCGCCGTCGACGCCGAACTGATGTCGATCACCTCCGGCGCCGGCGCCGAGATCCTCGTCTGGTCGATGGCGACAGGGCTCGGGGGTTCCTCCGCCGGCTGAGTGGGCGAGGAGCTTGCGACGAGCCGTGTCGAAGCCCTGTCCTACTCCGTCCGCGACAGCGCGTGCAGATCCTTCGCCGTCGGCGACTTCTCAACGGTGTCCGGGTCGGGGTAGGTCCGGAGCAACCGGTCGGCGGTCCCGGCGGTGGTGACCGTGAACCAGTAGTGCTCGTTGCGGTAGTGGTGGAACCGGTGGTTGCGCCAGAGTCGGCGGTAGAACGCGTGTCGCGGCCGGTAGTCGGAGTGGATCAGGTAGTGCGTCCACTCGTAGACCAGGCCGATCGCCGGAAGTACGACGAGGAACGTGAGTCCCCGCTCGACGCTGGTGAAGACCAGCAGTCCGACGACGAGCGCGGCGACGATCACGACGATCAGCACCTGCCATGGGATGAAGATGAGCGGGATGTTGCGGGGGTTGTGATGATGCTCCCGGTGTTTGCGCGAGACGAGCGGATCGATGGCGATCGGCCCCAGCCGCTTGGGGCGCCAATGCAGGACGAACACGTGGATCAGCCACTCCACCAGCGGGAAGCTCGCGACCATGACGACGGGGACGATCAGGTCGGCGAGACCCCAGCCGCCCAACCACACTCGTGCCACCAGCGCGGCGACGAGGAAAGCCGCCATGATCCACGGCGACGGGTGCCTGAGGAACTCGGCGAAGGCGTCGCGCAACGACATCGAGTGCCGCGATCGCATGCGTCGTTCCTCGGCGGCCACCTGTCGGCGTGCCCGGATGTCGATCTCGTCGGCGGACATCAGTGTCCCTCCCCCTGTTTGGTGTCGATTTTCTGGTCGGTCTCGGCGTTCTCGAGTGCCTCGCACACTGCGAGCAGAGTCGCCGTCGCGGGTTCGAGCAGAGCTCTGGCCGCGACCTCGGCCCGTTCGGGTTCGTGCGCGGCGATGGTGTCGACGAGCGCCCGGTAGCCCTCGATGTTCCCGACCTCGGGTTCCAGGACCCCGGCGAGAGCGGGGACAGCGGGCTCGTAGGCGGCGCGCAGCGAGTTGTACATGAGCCGGAAGGCGATCGAGTCGCCCGCGTCTACAACGGCGCTCCAGAACTCGAGGGCGGCGACCTGCTGGCCGATCGGGTCCGACTCGGCGGCGAGATGATCGAGGACCGCTCTGATCGCGACGAGATCGTTGTCGGTGGCACGCCGCGCCGCGAGGCGGGCGACCTCCGGTCCGACGGCGGCACGCGCCTCGATGATCGACCGCGCGACGCCGGGCACGAGCGCCCCGCCGCGGAGGAGCAGCCTCGGCAGCAGGTCGAGTCCGCCCGTGCGGGCGATGTCCTGGATGCGCGCGCCGTCGCCCTGGCGGATGGTGACCAGGCCGGCCGCTGCGACTCGCTTGAGAGCCTCGCGCACCGTCGGCCGGGAGACCCCCAGCATCCGCGCCAGTTCCCGCTCGCTGGGGAGCGCCTCGCCGGCAGCCAGATCGCCGGACAGCACGCCTTCGACGATCTGGTCGAAGACGATCTCGGGTGCGCTCTGCTGGGTCACCGGCTCGAAGGGCATACGTGTGACGGTAACCACGCTCGGTCAGGTGGTCAAGTGGTCAGACCAATCTCCTCGGCCGGAAGCGCGACCTGCACGTGGCCGCGTTGTCTCCACGTCGCGAATCCGTGATGAAGTCGCGATTCTGCGAGGTCAGCGCAGCTGATCGAGGAGCCGCAGCCACACCTCGCTGACCGTCGGATACGACGGGACCGCGTGCCACAACCGCGCCAGCGGAACCTCTCCGACGATCGCGACCGTCGCCGAGTGCACGAGTTCACCGGTCTGCGGTCCGACGAAGGTCGCGCCGAGGAGGACATCCCGCGTCGCGTCGACGACCACGGACGCGTACCCCGAGTAGTCCGGCCCCAGCAGATACGACCCGGCCACCGAGATCTCACCCTCGGCGACCCGCACGTCGATCCCGGCGTCGGCGGCCTGCTCCCGGGTCAGCCCGACCGACGAGATCTCCGGTCGGGTGAACACCACCTGCGGCACCGCGGCATGGTCGGAACCGGCGACGTACCTGATGTCGTCGAGTTCCCGGCCCTCGGCCCGCGCGGCGATGACGTCACCGGCGACCCGCGCCTGATACTTACCCATGTGGGTCAGCGCATTGCGGCCGTTGACATCTCCGACCGAGTAGAGCCAGGGGTGGCCCGGCACGGTGAGGTGATCGTCGACCCCCAGCGGCCCCTCGGCCGTCAGTCCGAGCGCGTCGAGACCCACATCGGTTGTCGCCGGCGACCGTCCGGCCGCAACCAGGATCTCGTCGACGGTGAGCTCACCCGCACCGTCGCCGGTGAGCCGGACGACCGCCGGGCCGCCGTGCAGTCGCCCGTATCCCGAGCCAGTGGCATCGGGCCGGTCGACCGCCTCGATCGTCGTCCCGAAGCGGAGGTCGGCGCCGCGCGCCCGCAGCGCGTCGGCAACCCGTTCTCCGGCAAAGGGTTCCATCCGTGGCAGCAGCCGGTCCCCGCGGATCGCCATCACGAGGCCGCGCACGCCGAGGTCGAGCAGCCACGTCGCGGCCTCGCAGGCCACGACCCCGCCGCCGAGCACCACCACCCGCTCCGGGATCTCGAGGATGTTGGTCGCGTCGCGCGACGTCCACGGCAGCGCCTCGCGCAGTCCCGGGATCGGCGGGACGGAGGCGGTGCTTCCGGTGGCGATGACCACCGCCTCGCGCGCGGTCAGCAGTTGGTCACCGACTCGGACCTGCTTCTCGCCGACGAGCCGGCCATGGCCGCGGATCACCTCGATACCGGCACCGTTGGCCCACCGCACCTGACCGGCGTCGTCGTGCGTCGCCCCGCCCCGATGTGCCGAGCTGTCGTCCAGCCGGCCGGTGACCGTGTCGCGCCACTCGAGCACGCCGGAGGGTTCCGGGTTCGACGCCGACGCCCGTTCCCGGGATCCGCCCAGCGATCGCGCCTCGCCGAGAGCGTTCCCGGGGCCGAGCAGCGCCTTGGACGGCATGCACGCCCAGTAGGAGCACTCCCCGCCCAGCAGTTCGTGTTCGACGATCGCGGCGGTGCGATCGCTGCCCCGTATCGCATAGTCTGCGGCGTTCTCGCCCACCGGCCCGCCGCCGATCACGACGACGTCGTAGCTGGTTTCTCCCACCATGGATCCACCGTAGGGACCTGCGCGGGACCTCGCGCGATTTCGCCGGTACCGAACGCTGCTGACGGATCGCCCATCCGGTGACAGGATGGAGCGCGTGACTGCTTCGAATACCGATCTCAAGTCCGGACTCGACCTCGAGTGGGTCGACGATTCCGTCCGCATCCAGGACGATCTGTTCGCCCACGTCAACGGCAAGTGGTTGGAGTCGCACGTCATCCCCGACGACCGTTCCGTCGACGGAGCGTTCCACGTGCTGCGCGACAACTCCGAGGAGAACGTCCGCGACATCATCACCGAGTGTGCGAAGTCGAGCCCCGCGAGCGGCTCCGACGCACAGAAGATCGGCGACCTCTACGCGTCGTTCATGGACACCGACCACATCGAGGCGCTCGGCATCGGCCCGATCACCGGCGAGCTCGAGAAGATCGCCGCCATCGACTCGGTGGACGCACTCGCCCGGCGCATCGGCCGGCTCCAGCGTCACGGCGCCGGCGGACTGTTCGGCTACTACGTCGACACCGACGCCAAGAAGTCCGACCGCTATCTGGTGCACGTCACCCAGTCCGGGCTCGGCTTGCCCGACGAGTCGTACTACCGTGAGGACAAGCACGCGGAGACCCGCACCGCCTACATGGCGCATGTGGAGCGGATGTTCGCCCTCGCCGGGTTCGACGATGCGGCCACCCGCGCCGGCACCATCCTCGACCTCGAGACCGCCATCGCGGCCGAGCACTGGGACGTGGTGAAGCGCCGCGACGCCGAACTCACCTACAACCTGATGACGCTGGACGAATTCTCATCCGCCGCAGGCGGTTTCCCGATCGGCGAGTGGTTGGGCGGCCTGGGCACCACTGGTGATCCGACCTTCGCCGAGGTCGTCGTCGCCCAACCCTCGTTCGTGTCCGGGGCGTCGGCACTCATCGCCTCGCGTCCGCTGGACGAGTGGAAGACCTGGCTGACGTGGCGCCTCCTCCGCTCCGCGGCGTCGTACCTGTCGTCGGACTTCGTCGACGAGAACTTCGATTTCTACGGCCGCACGCTGACCGGCGCGGAGACCATCCGCGACCGCTGGAAGCGCGGCGTCGGGTTCGTCGAGGGCGCGATGGGCTTCGCGGTCGGCAAACTCTATGTGGCCAAACACTTCCCGCCGGAGGCCAAGGCCCGGATGGACGAGTTGATCGCCAACCTGGTGAAGGCTTATCGCCGCAACATCTCCGAACTCCCGTGGATGACCCCGGACACCCGGGAGAAGGCCCTCGCGAAACTCGAGAAGTTCACCCCGAAGATCGGCTACCCGGCCAAGTGGCGCGACTACAGCGCACTGAGCGTCGACCGTGGCGATCTCATCGGGAACGTCGCGCGCGCATCGTCGTTCGAGCAGGACCGCGAGTTCGCCAAGATCGGCGGACCGGTCGATCACGACGAATGGTTCATGACCCCGCAGACGGTCAACGCCTACTACAACCCGGGCATGAACGAGATCGTCTTCCCCGCGGCCATCCTGCAGCCGCCGTTCTTCGATCCCGAGGCCGACGACGCGGTCAACTACGGCGGCATCGGCGCGGTCATCGGCCACGAGATCGGCCACGGGTTCGACGACCAGGGCGCGAAGTACGACGGCGACGGAAACCTCGTCGACTGGTGGACGGACCTCGACCGCACCGAGTTCTCCTCCCGCACACGTAAACTCATCGATCAGTACGGCGAGTTCACCCCGACGGGCCTCGACCCGGAGCACAAGGTCAACGGCGACTTCACCATCGGTGAGAACATCGGCGACCTCGGCGGGCTGTCGATCGCGCTGGTTGCCTATGAGATCGCCACTGAAGGCACCGAACCCCCGGTGATCGACGGGCTGACGGGTACGCAGCGAGTCTTCTTCAGCTGGGCGCAGATCTGGCGCACCAAGACCCGCGACGCCGAGGCGATCCGCCGCCTGTCCATCGATCCGCATTCGCCGCCGGAGTTCCGCTGCAACGGCGTCGTGCGCAACATGGACGCGTTCTACGAGGCCTTCGACGTGAAGCCCGGCGACGACCTGTATCTCGAACAAGAGCAGCGGGTTCGGATCTGGTGAGCGAGGCATCCGGCGCCGGCGGCCCGCACGACGGCGTCCCGCCGCCGGCACCGGGGTCGCGGGATGCCCTCGTCCTGGCGAAGGGCCGCGAGCTGACGGTCGCGCTCCTCCGGCCCATCGGCGCCGCCGTCGTGCTGCTGGCCGGGTACTTTCTGCTGCCGATCAACAAGAACAGCGACCTCAACGTCCTCGGCATGCTGCTCGGCGCGACCCTGCTCGTGTCGTTCTGCGTCTGGGAGGTCCGCAGGTTCGCCCGGTCGGTCCATCCGATCGCGACCGCGATGGAGATGTTGGTCGCCCTGGCGACCTTTTATGTCGTCGCCTTCGCCGCCACGTACTACCTGTTCTCCGAATACGATTCGGGCAGCTTCAACGAGTACCTCACCCGCGTGGACGCCCTGTATTTCTGCCTGACGGTGTTCACCACGACGGGCTTCGGCGACATCGCCGCGGATTCACAGGGCGCCCGGGTAGCGGTGTCGATCCAGATGGCCAGCACCCTGGTGCTCCTCGGCCTGGGGTTGCGATTCCTCAACCTGCTGATCAATCAGCGACGCCAGGCCACCGCGGGGTGACCTGGCGTCGTCGATTCGCGTGTCGTCGGAGCGATCAGTAGTCGTCTTCCCCGTAGACGATCATGCCGCGAATGTTGTTGCCCGCCAGCATGTCGTCGTAGGCCTCGTTGATCTGGTCGAGCCGGTAGGTGTTGGTCACCAGGTCGTCGAGGTTGAGTTTGCCCGCGCGGTATTCGTTGAGCAGGGCCGGGACCTGGGTCCGCGGGCTCGCGCCGCCGAAGATCGCACCCTGCACCCGCTTCTGCATGAGCGTGAGGTCGAACAGGTTCATCTGGGCGTCCATCGCCTGGAAGTTGCCCATACCCACGACGACGACCTGTCCACCCTTGCCGGTGAGGGCCAGAGCGGGCGCGATCATCGAGCCGTCGATCTCACCGACGGTGAGGATGGTGGTGTTGGCCATCTTGCCCCAGGTGATGTCACCGATCGCCTCGAGTGCCGCCTCCATCGACGGGAAGGTGTGTGTCGCACCGAGTTTCTCGGCCATCTGCAGCTTGAACGGCACCGGGTCGACGGCGATCACATGCCGGGCACCGGCGGCGGCCGCACCCTGGATCGCGTTGATGCCGACACCGCCGATGCCGACGACGATCACGGTGTCGCCGGCGTGGGTGCCACCGATCTCGACCGCCGAACCCCAACCGGTCGCCACACCGCATCCGAGGAGTGCCGCGGCCTGGAGCGGGATGTCGTCCTCGATCTTCACCACCGATGCCTGGTTGACGGTGATGTACGGCGCGAAGGTGCCGAGCATGCACATCTGCACGAGCGGGAGCCCGTCGTGCGTGTGCGCGCGGTTCGTGTCGTCGGAAATCGCGAGGCCGGTCAGCAGACGCGCACCCTCGTCGCAGATGTTCTGCTGGCCCCGCGAACAGGGTTCGCAGGTGCCGCACGCCGGGATGAACGCGGTGACGACGTGGTCGCCTTCCTTGAAGTTCGAGACGCCCGGGCCGACCTTGGTCACCACACCGGCACCTTCGTGACCTCCCAGCACCGGCATCGGTGCCGGACTGTCACCGGTGCGGAGGTGATGATCGCTGTGGCAGAGACCCGAGCTGACGAGCTTCACCTGGACTTCGCCTGCCACCGGGTCGCCGAGCTCGAATTCCTCGATCTGCCACTTCTCACCCGGATTCCGGAGAACTGCACCCTTGGTCTTCACATGTACTCCTCGCTCGTGCCGCCCCGAGACAGGGCGTCAGATATCGCCGTCTACTTATGCGACGTAGCTCACATGTTGGTCCACGCACTCGGTTGCCGCAGCCATTTCACGCGATCCGTGCCGTGTGTTTGCGCGGCGGCCATCCGGCACGTGCTCGGCGTCGAATCGGTTGCATGCGACCGTCCTCGAGCGCCTCGTCGGCACGTGAGAGCAACACATGGAACGATGGCCCCATGCCGGACAAGACCGTTTCGAGTCCCCGTCCCACCCGCAAGCTCCGCTGGCTGATCCCCGCGCTCCTACTCCTCGCCTGGCTGATCGTCGGCGGGATCACGGGACCCTTCGCCGGCAAGCTCGCGAGCGTCGCGAGCAACGACAACAGCTCGTTCCTTCCCGCCTCGGCCGAGTCGACGCAGGTTCAGAACCTTCTGGCCGACTTCCAGGACACCGACGAGATCCCTGGCATCGTCATCGCCGAACGCTCGAGCGGGATCACCCCCGGCGACCTCGAGTTCCTGCGCACCACCACCTCCGACCTGGCCGGCACGCCCGGTTTCGGTCCGGCGGTCTCCCCGCCCATCCCGTCGCAGGACGGCCAGGCCGCCCAGGTCTTCGTCCCGATCCAGAGCGCCGGCGAACCCGCCGACACGGTCGAGATCCTGCGCGACAAACTGGCGAACGCCCCCGACGGCCTGACGGTCGCGGTCACCGGCCCAGCGGGCCAGGTCGCCGACCTCGGCGAGGCCTTCGCCGGCATCGACGGGCTGCTGCTACTGGTCGCGGGCGCCGTCGTGATCCTGATCCTGATCGTCGTCTACCGCAGCCCGATCCTGCCGTTCGTGGTGGTCATCTCCGCGGTCTTCGCCCTCGGACTCGCGTCGGGGCTCGTCTACTTCCTGACCAAGCAGGGCGTTCTCGACCTCAACGGTCAGAGCCAGGGCATCCTGTTCATCCTGGTGTTCGGCGCGGCGACGGACTACGCGCTGCTGCTCGTGTCCCGGTATCGCGAGGAACTGATCGCGACCGAGGACAAATACGCGGCGCTCCGGCAGGCGTGGCGCGCCACGATCGAGCCGGTCGCGGCGTCGGCGGGAACAGTCATCGCCGGTGTCCTGTGTCTGCTGCTGTCCGATCTGAACTCCAACAAGAGCCTCGGCCCGGTCGCCGCGATCGGCATCGTCGCATCGTTCCTGGCGTCGATGACCTTCCTGCCCGCCGCGCTCGCGCTCCTCGGCCGCTCCGCGTTCTGGCCGCTGCGCCCCAAGTACGCCCCCGAGACCTCGGCCGACAGCGGTGCCACCCACCGCCTGTGGAAGCGCATCGCGGACACCGTCGCCTCCAAACCGCGCGCCATCTGGGCCGGCACGCTGATCGTGCTGCTCATCGGCGCGGCCTTCGCCCCCACCTTCAAGGCCGACGGCATCGCCTCGACCGACTTCTTCATGGGCTCGGTCGAGTCCGTGGAGGGCGCCGAGATCCAGGCGAAGCACTTCGACGCCGGCAGCGGCACGCCCACCTACGTCATCGCCGATCAACCCGCCGGAACCGCGGTTCTCGAGGCGGTTCGTGCGACCGACGGCGTGGCCAACGCCGAACTGATCACCGAGGGCGACGCCCCGAAGGTCGTCGACGGCAAGGTCGCGATCACCGCGACGCTGACCGACAACGCGGAGTCGCTTGCCGCCCAGGAGACCGTCACCGACATCCGATCGGCGGTGGACTCCGTCCCGAACGCCGACGGGCTGGTCGGCGGCACCACCGCCATCGATCTCGACACTCGCGAGACGTCGATCCACGACCGCAACCTGATCATCCCGATCGTCCTGATCGTGGTGTTCCTCGTACTGGTCGCGCTGCTCCGCAGCATCCTGGCACCGGCGATCCTGCTGGCGACCACGGTGCTGTCGTTCGCGACCACGCTGGGCGTGGCGGCGCTGCTGTTCAACGGCCCGTTCGGCTTCCCCGGCGCCGATCCGGTGGTCCCGCTGTTCGCCTTCGTGTTCCTCGTGGCGCTCGGCATCGACTACAACATCTTCCTGATGACCCGGGTGCGCGAGGAGGCGCTGCGGCACGGGACCCGGATCGGCATGATCCGCGGTCTCACCGCGACCGGCGGTGTCATCACCTCGGCCGGTGTCGTGCTGGCGGCGACGTTCGCGGCACTCGCCGTGATCCCGCTGCTGTTCCTCGCACAGGTGGCGTTCCTGGTCGCGTTCGGTGTCCTCATCGACACCCTCATCGTGCGCACGCTTCTGGTTCCCGCCCTGACCCTCGACATCGGCCGCAAGATCTGGTGGCCCAGCGCCCTCACGAAGAAACAAGATCCGGACGCGGCCCGGGAGCCGGTCCTCGACAAGGCGTAACATCAGCTACGACAAGCGAATTCGCTGAACCTGATGCCGTTCGCGCAGTAAAGGGTTAGCGTCGGGTATTCGCATATTCCCCGTCAGTTGGCTGGTGATCTCATGACCCTTATCGAGCACAAGGAAGAGGGCCGCCAGGACTTCACGTCATTGCGGCCGGGAGGTCTCAACTGGGACTCATTCCCGTTGCGTCTCTTCATCAAAGGGAACTCACGGTTCTGGGACCCGTTGGCGATCGACTTCTCGCGCGACGCCCAGGACTGGGTGGAGCTGAACGACGAGCAGCGCCGCAGCGCAACCTATCTCGTGAGTCAGTTCATCGCGGGCGAGGAAGCGGTCACCGAGGACATCCAGCCGTTCATGAAGGCGATGGCCACCGAGGGTCGCTTCGGCGACGAGATGTACCTGACCCAGTTCTGCTTCGAAGAGGCCAAACACACCCAGGTCTTCCGGATGTGGATGGACTCCGTCGGCCTGCGCGGCGATCTCCAGGCCTTCGTCGCGGAGAACCCCTTCTATCGCCGGCTGTTCTACGAGGAGTTGCCCGAATCTCTGCACGCTCTGGAGCACGACGCGTCCCCGCGCAACCAGATCCGCGCCAGTGTCACCTACAACCACGTCATCGAGGGCAGCCTGGCGCTGACGGGGTATCACGCCTGGCAGAAGGTCTGCACCCGCTTCGACATCTTCCCCGGCATGCAGAAGCTGATCCGGTTCATCAGCGACGACGAGCGTCGCCACATGGCGTGGGGCACCTTCACCTGCCGCCGACACGTCGCCGCCGACGACTCGCTGTGGGCCACCGTCGGCGAGCGGATGGACGAGCTCCTCCCCCTGGCGCTCGGCATGATCGACTGGGTCAACCAGCAGTTCGACGAGCAACCCTTCGGCCTCGACAACAACGAGTTCCTCACCTACGCCGCCGACCGCGCCCAACGCCGACTCTCCGCGATCGAATCCGCCCGCGGCCGCTCGGTCGCCGACATCGACGTCGACTACTCCCCCGAGGTTCTCGAAGACGCCATGGGCGAGGACGACGCGGCGCGGTTGCAGATGTGACCTCGGCACGCTGCACCTACCGCACATCCAGATCGACGACGTCACGACACCGCGCGTCGACGAGCCGCCGCTGGTGACTGACCAGCACCATCCCCGCGCCGTCGTCGACGAGCTCCTGGAGGAGGCCGATCACCGCGCGCGCCGAGACGGGGTCGAGCATGGCGGTCGGTTCGTCGCACAGCACGAACCGCGGTGCCTGGACCAGCAGGCGGCCGACGCAGGCGCGTTGGAGCTGACCGTCGGAGACCTGTGCGGGGAACCGATCGAGCAGGGCGGGGTCGAGGCCCACGCGTGCGGCGATCTGCTCGACATCACAGTTCCGACGCGCGATCGTGGCGGGTTCGGCAACCGCCCTCCGCAGCGTCCAGCGCGGGTTGGCGACCCCGCGGGGATGCTGCGCGAGCAGTCCGATGGTTCCCGGGCGTCGCTCCACACCGCGCTGTTCGACGCGGCCCGCCGCGGGTTCGGTGAGTCCGGCGAGGATGCGCAGGAGTGTCGTCTTGCCGCTGCCCGAATGCCCGACGACGCCGGTGACCGATCCCGCATCCACACCGATGTCGAGGTCGGCGAACACCTCGCGGCCACCGAAACGCGCGGTCAGGCCGCTGCCGACGAGCGTCGCCGTCATGAGACCGGCTCGAAGAAGGCGGCGACGTACTCGTCATCGGACGATTCGAGGTCGGCGGCCGCACGATGCTCGACGATCCGGCCGGCACGCATGACCGCGACGGAATCACACTCTTCCGCACGCCGCAGCGTGTCCATGTCGTGGGTGATCACCAGGACGGCGGCGCCGCGTCGGGCGGTGTCCACCAGCAGTGACCAGATCGCGGCCGCGAGGTCGGGATCCAGGGCGGAGGTCGGCTCGTCCGCGACGAGAATCTCCGGATCTCCGGCCAGGGCCGCGGCGATCGCGGCGCGCTGAGCCATGCCACCGGACAGTTCGTGGGGATAGAGCTGCAGTGCGTCGGGGTCGAGGTGGACTTCACGGCACAGCTCGACGGCCTCGCGCGCGCCGTCGAGGCCGGCGATCACCTCGTCGAGCTGCGAGCCGAGCGTGCGCACCGGCGTGAACGACGCCGCCGCCGACTGCGGCACCAACCCGACGCGACGGCCGCGCAGCGCTCGCCAACGCGGATCGCGTCCGCAGATCTCGTCGCCGAGGAAGGTGTCATCGCCGAGGCACAACCGGCCGGTCACGCCCGACCCGGGTGGGAGCAGTCCGCAGAGCGTGGCGGCGACCATCGACTTCCCGCAACCCGATTCGCCGACGAGGGCCGTCATCGCACCGGCCGGCAGGTCCAGCGTCACGTCGTCGAGTACCCGTACCCGTTCGCGGCGTCGGACTGCGACCTCGACGGTCACGCCACCGAGCCGGGCGCTCATCGCCACACCTCCCCGCTCGGCGGCAGCGTGGCGCGTCGAAGCGAGGCCGCCGCGCCCGAGCACGCGAGCGCGGTGACGATGAGCGCCACACCGGGTACGGCCAGCGTCCACCAGGCGCCGGTGAGGACGTCGCCGCGGGCCTGCCCGAGGAGCGTGCCCAGGCTCGCAGCGTCCGGAGAGAGGCCGACGCCGAGAAACGACAACGTCGTCTCATGCCACACCGCGTGCGGCAGGAGCACCGTCATCGCAACCAGCACCTGACCGGACACCGAGGGGAGGAGGTGGCGAGTCGCGACGAACGTCCGCGATGCACCGGCCAGTCGCGCGGTCTCCACCCACCCGGCCGAGGTCGCCTCGAGCAGCTCGGCGCGCACCACACGGGCCACGGCCGGCCAGTGCGTGAGCGCGATCGACGCGATGATCGCCACGGGTTCACCACGCCACATCGCGGCGATCACCACTCCGACGACGAGGTGCGGCAGCGCATTGACGGCGTCGACGATGCGCATCACGATCGCGTCGAACCACCCGCCGGCGGTCACCGATGCGACACCGACGACCACGCCGAGGACGGTGGCCGACACCGCGCAGGCGAGCGCGATCATCAGGGAGATCCGCAGCCCCTCCGCCGTACGGACCCCGAGGTCGTATCCGGAGTGGTCGGTGCCGAGAAGTGTGCCGTCACCGGGGGCGCGCAACGCCTGCGCGAAGTCGGCGGTCTGCTCGCCGGCGACGATAGGCCAGCCGCCGGCGACGACCGCGAACACACCGAGCACGATCCACGGCGCAGCATGAGTGAGGCGATCACGCACTGTGACCCAGCGACTCTCACCGCGTACCGTCGGCTGGTGGACCGCGGTCATGCGCGCAATCCGATCCGCGGATCGATCCACACGGCGGCCGCATCCGACAGCGTCGAGCCGATGAGGACGAGCACCGCCGACCCGACGGCCAGCGGTGCGAGAAGCGAGAAGTCCAGGGCCACTGCGGAATCGACGAGTGCCTCGGCGAGCCCCGGCCAGCCGAAGACGGTTTCGACGATCGCGGCGCCCGCGATGAGTTCGGGCAGTCGGGTCCCGAGCAGCGCGAGGGTCGGCAGCACCGACACCGGCACGATGTGGCCGCGCAGTAACGTCCATCCGCCCACGCCGCGGGCGCGCGCGCCTCGCACGGCGTCGGACGCGGCTGCGTCGACAACCGCCGACCGCATCGTCAGCAGCAACCACGGGATCATCGAGAGGGTCAACGCCAGGTACGGCAGCACCGCGTGCGTGAGGAGACCGTCGAGCGAGTGGTCGTCGCCCGGACGTCGTGCGCCTGATGTCGGAAACCACCCGAGCCCCACCGCGAATGCGCTGACCAGCACGAGTGACACCACGAACGGCGGGGTCGCGGCGAGTATCGCGGCGAGCGCCGTGCAGGCGCGGTCGAGGAGCCCACCACGCCGCATGCCGATGACCGCGCCGAGAGCGATGGCGACGGCCGCGGCAGACAGCAACGCCGCCAACGACATTCCGAGGGTGAACGGGAGCCGTTGACCTATCACGTCGGCCACCGGCAGGCGCATGGTCGACGACCATCCCAGGTTCCCCTGGAACACTGCGCCCCACCATTTCCACCAGGCCATGAACCAGTGGTCGTCGAGGCCGTACGCCTGCGTGACGGCGTCCCGTTGCGCCTGCGTCGCCGACTGATAGTTGTCGCCGAGGTGCGCCGTCAGCGGATCGAACGGTGAGGCCGCGGCGACTGCGAACACGCCCAACGACACGAGGAGCACGGTCGGGATCAGCACCAGGACCCGGCGTCCGAGAAGGCGGACGGCGGTCCGGGAGCGACCAGGGCGTCGTGGGTGTTCGCCGGTGCCGACCGGACTTACCGGGGCGGTGCGCGGGATCGCCGCGAGCCGTTCCGGATCCGGCCGGATCTGCGTGGTCACGACGTCGGCGTCCAGGAGGGCAGATTCCACCACGGCCCCCACGTCACGCCGTGTGAGTGCGGTTCGAGGATCGGCGCATCATGTTTCCACCCCGCGCCGCGGGCCACGTAGGTGTGGTGGACGAAGGCGAGGAACACCTGCGACGGCTGACGTGCGTACAGTTGTTGAATCCGGCGGTACCGCTCGTCATTCTCGGGCCCTGCTGCAGATTTCCGTGCAGCGTCCAGCAATTCGTCGAGACCGGGCGCGGTGAAGTTGCCCGGGTTGGAGTAGGGCGACGAACCTGGCACGCGGGTGTGCAGGGCGTCGTAGACCTGGGAATCGATGCTGTACGGGGTCGCTCCGCCGCCGAGAAGTGCACCTGCCGTATCCATCTTGGTGTCGATCTCGTCCCAGCTGGTGCCTCGTGTCAGCACCTCGACGCCGATCTTCTTCATCGACGCGGCGAACGCGACGGCCAGGTCGCGGCGCAGGGTGTCCCCCGCGTTGTAGAGGAGCACGAAGGATGCGCGAACACCGTCGCGGACACGCACGCCATCGGGCCCGGGCCGCCAGCCTGCATCGTCGAGGATCGACGCGGCTCGTGACCGGTCGTAGGCGAACTGGGCGTCGGACTCGTAGGCGTCTCCATAGACTTTCGCGATCGGCGTGCTGGCCGGCTCACCCTTGCCGACGAGGACGTCATCCACGATCGCCGATCGATCGACGCCGACGTTCATCGCCAGCCGCGCGGAAGGATCTGCGGTGAAGGCGTTCTCGGACGGCAACGACACGCCCCGCCAGTCCGCCGACGCCACCACGGCGACGTCGACACCGGGCCGATCGACGAACCCGTCGGCGAGTCGCGGCGGGAGACTCGCCCCGTCTGCCTCGCCGGCCTGCACCCGCTGCGCACGGGAATTGTCATCGGGGACATGCGTGTAGACGATCTTGCGCAGCGCGGGCGGCTCCGGACGGTCGTCGCGGGCGACGAGGACCGCCTGGTCGGGGTCGAGGGATTCGAGGCGATAGGGGCCGGTCCCGACAGGCTCGGTGTTGAGCTTCCACCTCGCGGCGGGGGCGGCCTCCACCCTTTCCGACGGGACGATGCCCAGAAGGAGGTACGGGGCGGGGTGGGCCTCGGTGTTCATGGTCAGCGTGATCGCCTGCGGCCCATCGGATTCGATCGTGACGATCGGGGCGAAGTCCGTGGAGATGCCCGACGCCACCTTCGGGTCGACCACGGCACGATAGGTCGCGACCACGTCGCCGGCATCGAAGGCGGTGCCGTCGGAGAAGGTGACGCCGTCCTTCAGCGGCACCCGCCAGGTCCGCGGCGCAATGCGTTCGGGCGCCGACGCGGCCAACGCGGGCACGAGGTCGGGGACGCGGTCGTCGCCGTCCGCCGCCGGAGCCAGCAGTCCGTCGTAGATCGGCGAGACACCCGACTGCCCGTATCCGAGCATCGGGTTGAACCGGCCCAGATCCTGGCCCTCGGCGAGCACGATCTGATCCGACGACCCGGCATCCTGCCCTTCGGCGCATCCCCCGAGGGCCACTCCGGCGAGCAGCGTCGCCGCGAACGCGACGATCACCGGCCGTCCGCCGCGTCGGAGGGGCCGGCGGCCTACACGTGTCGTCACAGACATATGTTCCCCCAGACACACATCGGTCGCCACTCGGCCCCGCATTCACGGCCGGTGGTGTAATTCGAGGGACGGGACGAGCAGAGGAGGCATCGGTGACCGATTTCGACGCGGACGCATGGGCCGCGCGCTTCACCCTGCTCAGCGACCCGACGCGACTGCGACTCGTCGCCGAGATGCACGCCCACCCGGGCTCGACGGTCGCCGAGCTCGCCGCCGCGATCGGCATCACCGAGAACGCCGCCTCGCAGTCGATCCGGGCGCTCCGCGACCAGGGCTGGGTGCGGTCGGAGAAGGTCGGCCGGATGGTCCACTACGAGGTCGTCGGCGACGCGATCGTGCACCGCATCCTCCACGACATCATCGGAGTCGGCCACGTCTCCGCAGGTCACGGACACGATCACACACACCCGTGACAACGGATTAGAACACGTTCTAGTCTATTCGCGTGGATGTCTCCTTCGATGCGACCAAACGGGAACTGACGACCGACCAGGGCACCCTGCGCTACCACGAGGCCGGTGACGCCGAAGCGCCGCCGCTGATCCTCCTGCACGGGTCCGGTCCCGGTGTCACCGGTTGGCGCAACTATCGCGGCAACCTCGGCCACTTCGCGCAGACCCATCACTGCTACGTCATCGAGTTCCCCGGCTTCGGCGTCAGCGACGCGGTCGAGGGTCACCCGGTCCTCACCGCCGGCGGCTCGGTCATCCGGTTCATGGATGCGCTCGGTATCGACAAGGCCCCGATGATCGGCAACTCCATGGGCGGCGTCGTCGGCGTCAACATGGCGATCAAGAAGCCCGACCGCGTCGAGAAGCTCGTGACCATCGGCGGTGTCGGCCCGAACGTCTTCAGCCCCAGCCCCAGCGAGGGCCTGCGGCTCCTGCAGGAGTTCACCGACGCCCCCGACAAGGACAAGCTCGTCCGCTGGCTGAACTCCATGGTCTTCGACCGTTCCCTGGTCACCGAGGAGCTCATCGAAGAGCGCTGGGAAGCCGCGATCAACCCGGACGCCCACAAGACCGCCCAGATGATGTACGGCTCGGCGGCTTTCGAGATGCAGCAGCAGTTCATGGCCGCCTCCGACACGCCTCCGTACTGGGCATCGATGCACAAGGTCGCCTGCCCGACGCTCCTCACCTGGGGCCGCGACGACCGCGTCAGCCCGCCCGACATGGCCATGGTCCCCATGCGCCTCATCCCCGACGCCGAGCTGCACATCTTCCCGAAGTGTGGCCACTGGGTGATGATCGAGGCCAAGGAGGCCTTCGAGGCGACGGTCACCTCGTTCCTGACCCGCTGAGTTGTGTTCAGCGGTAGCAGTCTTCACCTCCGGCGGCACCCCGCCGCTGCCTGAGGTGCGAGGCGCCACCCCTTGCTGCCTGAGGCGCGAGGAGCGCAAGCGACGAGCCTCGAAGGCCCGGCGACATGCGCGCCCGAAGCGACCCACCGGAGAATAATCGATTGCCCACCATCGACACTGGTGGCATAGTTCCCGTTCGGCACGAGGACCAGCAGGCCGGAGCGGGGTACCGCGACGTGTTCCTGCGCGTCGGAATCCTGGTGCCTACCTTGATGGCAACGGGTCTTCTCAACCCTTTCAGGTTCGAGTCCTGATCACGGCACCGCTCCCGGGATCACGGGATCGGTCGGTCCTGCGGTCGTGTCGACGGATCGTTCGCGATTCGACGATGCGATCCCACCGGCCGGACCGCCCGCGAGCGGTGTCGCCACCACGTAGACCGACGAGCATTGCGACGCAACGGAAAGGAGGATCGCCATGCTGTTCTACCGCGAGATCACCGTCCCACCGGGTCACACGGTGCTGACCTACCGGGGTACCGAGGTCCGGTCCCTGCCGACCGGTCGTCATCGGATCTCCAAGCCCGATTCGACGGTGACAGTCGACCTGCGCGACCGACTGATCCCTGTTGCGCCGCAGGAGATCCTCACCTCGGATTCGATCTCGATCCGTGTCTCGATGTCGTTGCGTGCCCGGGTTGTCGACGCGCGAGCGTTCGTCGAGCGGGCAGCCGATCCGATCGGTGCGGTTTACCTGGCCGCGCAGATCGCACTGCGCCAGGTCTGCGCCGACACCGCGTCGGAGGACCTGATCCGACGCGGTGATGTCGTCGACGTCGGCCCGATCCGCGAGGCGGCGGCCGAGGTCGCCGCAACCGTCGGTGTCGAGGTCCTCGATGCCGTCATCCGCGACATCATCGTGCCGTCGGAGATCCGAAGTGCCGCACTCGAGGTGGTCACCGCGAGGACCCGCGGTCTGGCGAAGCTCGAGGCGGCCCGGGCCGAGACCGCGTCACTGCGGGCACTTGCGAATGCGGGTCGCCTCCTCGACGCGCACCCGGCGCTGGCGCAGCTGCGGCTCGTCGAGTCGGTGCCCTACGGTGCGCGCGTCGTGCTCAGCGTCGGCGGTGCCGAGGTGCCGTCGGCGGACTGAGTTTCGCTCACATTGTCCGTTCCCGCTCACCCATGAAAAGTGAGCGGGAACGGATCGTGTGAGCGATCGCTCGGCCGGGAACCCAATCGCCGCGCGCTGCGTCGTATCTCCATGCCACCCTTCCCCACCGATCGGTTCGGGCTCGTACATCGCGACGCGCACTGCACGCGGGTTTCTCCGACGAGCAACTGTCCGGCGCCGTCACGCGCCGCGAACTCGTACGACTGGTACCGGGTGTCTGGGTTCCCGCCGCCGACCAACCGACCGGCGTGGACTCCCTGGAGAAGCGCCACCGCCTACGTGCCCTGGCGGTCGCAACCTCGGGCCCCTCCGACGGTCATCCACTCAGCCACGTCTCCGCCGCAGCCCTTCACGAGTTACCCATGCTCCATCCGGATCTCAGCCTCGTCCACGTGACCACCGGCCGAGCCTCGGGCGGATCGATCCGCGCCCACCGCCACCTGCATGCCGCGCCATTGGACATCGACGAAGTGGTCGAGGTCGACGACATGCGGGTCACCTCCATCGAACGTACCGCCGTCGACGTCGCGACCATGGGCAGCTTCGACCAGGCTCTCGTGGTCTTCGACGCCGCACTTCGGATGAGTGCCGATCGGACGGTCATGGCAGATCTGCTCGCGGGCCGTCGACGCCAGAGTGCCCGGAATGCTCGCCGCGCCTTGCCGTTCGCGGACGCCGCCTCCGAAAGTGTCGGCGAGTCCTGGAGCCGCGCGCAGATGATCGACGCGGGACTTCCGACTCCGACGCTGCAGCGCGAGTTCACCGTCGACGGTCAGAAGTACCGTTGCGACTTCGACTGGGAGGAACTGCTCGTCGGCGAGTTCGACGGCCTCCACAAGTACGGTCGGCTGCGCGGTGCAGACGAATCGGCGACGGATGTCGTGATTCGTGAGAAGCTTGGCGAGGATCGTCTGCGCGCCGAAGGCATCACCGTCGTCCGATGGACGTGGTCGACCCTCGAGAAACGTCGGCTCGTTCCACTGCTTCGACCCTGGCTCAAGAAGTTCGGGCTCCTCGCCGCCTAGTTTCGCTCACTGAATCCGTTCCCGCTCACCGTTGAAGGGTGAGCGGGAACGGAATGAATGAGCGAACGCAAGAACCCCGACCGGAACGAATCCGGCCGGGGCTCTTGATGTCTGCTGGTCACCCAGCGAGAGCCTTACTTGGCAGCGAGGTTCTCGTTGGTCAGCTTGGTGACACCCTGCTCAGCCTTCTCGACGAGCGAGGCCGGCGGCTCGAAGTGCTTGCCGTACTTGGCGGCGAGTTCCTTGGCACGCGCGACGAAGCCGGGTACGCCACCCTCGTAACCGTTGATGTACTGGATGACACCACCGGTCCAGGCCGGGAAGCCGATGCCGAAGATCGAGCCGATGTTGGCGTCCTCGACGGAGGTGAGCACACCCTCGTCGAAGCACTTGACGGTCTCGAGAGACTCGGCGAAGAGCATACGCTCCTTCATGTCCTCGAGCGGGATCTCCTTGGAGCCCGAGTTGAACTGCTCACGCAGGCCCGGCCAGAGCTGGGTGCGCTTGCCGTTCTCGTCGTAGTCGTAGAAGCCCTTGCCGTCCTTCTTGGCGGTGCGGCCGTTCTCGACCATCCAGTCGACGACGGCGTTCGAGCCGTGCTGCGGGACGTCCTTGCCCTCGGCCTGGAGCGCTGCCTCGGTCTCCTTGCGGATCTTCTGCGGCAGGGTCAGGGTCAGCTCGTCCATGAGCTGCAGCGGCGCGGCCGGGTAACCGGCCTGGGTGCCCGCGTGCTCGATGAACGCCGGTTCGACGCCCTCGCCGACGGCCGCGATGGCCTCGTTGACGAAGGTGCCGATGACGCGGCTGGTGAAGAAGCCACGGCTGTCGTTGACGACGATCGGAGTCTTGCGGATCTGCAGGGTGTAGTCAATGACCTTGGCCAGCACGGCATCCGAGGTCTTCTCACCCTTGATGATCTCGACCAGCGGCATCTTGTCGACCGGCGAGAAGAAGTGGATACCGATGAAGTCCTCGGACCGCTTCACACCCTCGGCGAGGATGGTGATCGGCAGGGTCGAGGTGTTGGAACCCAAGACGGCGTCGGGCTCGACGATGTCCTCGATCTCCTGGAACACCTTGTGCTTGACCTCGACCGACTCGAACGCGGCCTCGATGACGAGGTCGACGCCCTTGAAGTCCTGCGGGTCGACGGTCGGGTGGATGCGGGCGAGGAGCGCGTCGCTCTTCTCCTGCGTGGTCTTGCCCTTGGCGAGAGCCTTCGCCTCGAGCTTCTCCGAGTAACCCTTGCCGCGCTTGGCAGCTTCGAGGTCGATGTCCTTGAGGACGACCTCGATGCCGGCCTTGGCCGAGACGTACGCGATGGCCGCGCCCATCATGCCGGCGCCGATGACGCCGACCTTCTTGGCGGTGTACTTGTCGTAGCCATCGGGGCGCGAGCCGCCACCGTTGATGTGCTGCAGGTCGAAGAAGAACGCCTTGATCATGTTCTGCGCGACCTGGCCGGTGACCAGCGAGACGAAGTAGCGGGTCTCGATGATGTCGGCGGTGTCGACGTCGACGTAGGCACCCTCGACGGCTGCGGCCAGGATGGCGCGCGGAGCCGGCATGTTGGCACCCTTGATCTGCTTGCGCAGCAGGGCCGGCAGAGCCGGGAGGTTCGCGGCGAAGGCCGGGTTGGTGGGGGCACCGCCCGGGATCTTGTAACCCTTGACGTCGAACGGCTGCTGGGCTTCGGGGTTCTCCTTGATCCATGCCTTGGCGGCGGGGATCAGTTCCTCGATGGAACCGACGACCTCGTTGACCAGGCCGGTCTCCTTGGCCTTGGTCGGGTTGAAGCGCTGGCCCTGGAGCAGGACACCCATGAGGGCGTTCTGGATACCGAGCAGGCGGACGGTACGGACGACGCCGCCGCCGCCGGGGAGCAGGCCGAGGGTGGCCTCGGGCAGACCGATCTGGACACCCTTGACGTCCGCGGCGATGCGGTAGTGGGTGTGCAGCGCGATCTCCAGGCCGCCACCGAGTGCAGCACCGTTGATGGCCGCGACGACGGGCTTGCCCAGGGTCTCGAGACGACGCAGCACCTTCTTCATGGCGTTGGTGGTCTCGGTGATCTGGGTGGCGATCTCGGCCTTGGAGACGTTCGAGCGGTCGCTCGTCATGTCCTTGAGGTCGCCGCCGGCGAAGAAGGTCTTCTTCGCCGAGGTCAGGACGACACCGGTGATGTCGTCCTTCTCCGCCTCCAGGCGGTCGACGGTCGCTGCCATCGACTCCTGGTACAGCGCGTTCATCGTGTTGGCGCCCTGGTTGGGGTCGTCCATGGTGAGGATGACGACGCCGTCGGCGTCCTTCTCCCAGTTGATCATGTTGTCACTCATGGTGTTTCAGAAGTTCTTTCTGTGAAGGTCAGAGACGCTCGATGATGGTCGCGACGCCCATGCCGCCACCGATGCAGAGGGTGATCAGGCCGTAGCGGCCGCCGGTGCGCTCGAGCTCGTCGAGGCAGGTGCCGTAGATCATCGCGCCGGTCGCACCGAGCGGGTGCCCCATGGCGATGGCGCCACCGTTGACGTTGACCTTCTCGTGCGGGATCTTCAGATCCTTCATCCACTTCATGACGACCGAGGCGAAGGCCTCGTTCAGCTCGAAGACGTCGATGTCGTCGACGGTCAGGCCGGCCTTCTTCAGCGCCAGCTCGGTGGCCGGCGTGGGACCGGTCAGCATGATGGTGGGCTCGGAGCCGACCTCGGCGAAAGCGACGACGCGGCCGCGCGGGGTCAGGCCGTTGCGCTTGCCGGCCTCCTCGCTACCGATGAGCACGAGGCCCGAACCGTCGACGATGCCGGAGCTGTTGCCACCGGTGTGGACGTGGTTGATCTTCTCGACGCTCGGGTACTTCTGCAGCGCGACGTCGTCGAAGCCGGCCATGTCGGCGAGGGCGGCGAAGGCGGCGTTCAGCTTGCCGAGGCTCTCGACGGTCGAACCCGGACGACGGTGCTCGTCGTGGTCGAGGATGGTGACGCCGTTGATGTCCTTGACGGGCACGACGGACTTGGCGAAGTAGCCACTGGTCCAAGCCTTCTCGGCGCGAGCCTGCGACTCGGCGGCGTAGGCGTCGACGTCCTCGCGCGAGAAGCCCTCCATGGTGGCGATCAGGTCGGCGCCGATGCCCTGCGGGACGATGTAGTGGTCGTAGGCGGTGGCGGGGTCGGTGAAGAGTGCGCCGCCGTCGCTGCCCATCGGGACGCGCGACATCGACTCGACGCCACCGGCGAGAACCAGGTCGTCGAACCCGGAGGCGACCTTGGCCGCGGCGAGGTTGGTGGCTTCCAGGCCGGAGGCGCAGAAGCGGTTGATCTGGGTGCCCGGAACGGTCTCCGGGAGGCCGCTGTTGAGGGCGGCGGTACGTGCGATGACCGCACCCTGCTCGCCGACCGGCGAGACGACGCCGAGGATGACGTCGTTGACGTCGGCGGGATCGAGGCCGCCGTGGCGGGCCAGAACCTCGTCGATCAGACCCGAGACCAGGTCGACCGGCTTGACGCTGTGCAGCGCACCGCCGCGCTGCTTGCCACGAGGCGTACGGATCGCCTCGTAGATGAATGCTTGATCAGGCACGAAAGTGTTCCTTTCACACGAACCACCAGTTGGTTACTCCCCGAGGCTAACGCGGAATCACTTATTTGGCTATACCCAATGGTCAACGGGTCTAGATTTGCTGTGAATGTGCGCTATGGTCTGTTCACCATGCCTGACCGAAGAACGACCCGGACCAAGGGCGCCGACCGCAAGCGACAGCTCGTCGACTCTGCGGCGACGCTCTTCGTCCAGCGCGGCTACTCACAGGTGTCGGTGGCCGACATCGCCCGCGCCGCCGGGGTCACCGCGCCGTCGGTGTACAGGCATTTCGACGACAAACAGTCACTTCTCGAGCAGGCCGTCCTCGCCGGCGTCGACGACCTCGAAGCGTGTACCGCTCGAGCACTCCGCGACGGAAACGACGCCGCGACGCTGATCTCGACGGTGTGCGCGCTCGCGGTCCAGCGCCCGCAGACGGCGTCGCTCTGGCGCTGGACGAGTAACTACCTGACCGTCGAGCAGAACAAGCAGGTCGCGCTCCGCACCCGTGAGGTGATCGGGCAGTGGGCGGCGGCGATCCTGACCGACCGCGACGACCTGACCGAGCGCGAGGCGGTCCAGTTGGCGTGGGCGATACTGAGTGTCAGCGGCAGTGTGACCGTCCATCACACGCGAATGTCGAGCGCCCGCGCCCAGGAGGAGATCGAAAAGCTGGTCCGACGCCTGCTGACCCTGAGTCCGGCGACCGCACCGACCCTCGACACCGCACCGGTGATATCCGGTGTCACACGGTCGCGTCGCGACGAGATCCTCGACGCCGCGGCCGCCCTGTTCGCCGACCGCGGTTACTCCGATGTCGGCGTCGACGAGATCGGACGGGCCGTCGGAATCGCCGGACCCAGTGTGTACAAACACTTTCCGTCGAAGATGGCGATCCTGGTAGCCATCGGTTATCGCAGCGGCGCGCGCCTGGACGCCGGAGTGATGGCGGCGTACGGCGCAACCGACGACCCGGCGAAGCTCCTGGCGGCACTCGTCGACTCTTATGTCGACGTCATCACCAGCACGCCCGACCTCTCGGTCAGCTTCAACAACTCGTCCGTGCTCGCCGGGCAACCCGGCGCCACCGACCTCCTCGACATCCAGCGGCGCTACGTCGCCCGCTGGATCGATCTGCTCGTCGAGGTGGATCCTTCGCTCAAGCGCGACCAGGGCGCGGTCGCCGTACACGCGGCGCTGTCGGTCGTCAACGACGCCGTGCGGATGCGCCGAGGAGCACAGAGCCCGCAGTTCGCCGCTCGGATGGCCTATCTGATGAAGGGCGTGCTGGCGATCTGACTGCCCTGGCGCCGTTGCGCTCCCCAACGGCCCGGCAGTGCGAGACACTTTCTGCATGCCGGAAGACGCCCCCTCCCTCACCGCCGACGATGCTACCGAACCCCGCTACACGCGCGACGAACTGATCGCCGAGCTCGGCATCGAATCGGATTTCGCCGAGAAGGCCTGGAATGCTTTCGGTTTCGTGCGACGCTCGACCAACGACAAGGTCGCCACCGAGAGTGACGTCGCCGCGCTGCGCATGTTCGCCGCGTCGTCGGCGGCGATGCCGGAGTCGACTCAGATCGCGATGGCACGAGCGATCGGCCAGACCATGTCGCGTCTGGCCGACTGGGAGGCCGACCAACTTCGTGAGATCGCCGACGACCCCGACATCCCCTGGTCCCTCGAGCAGATGAGTGCCGCGCTGGGCCAGGTCCAGCAGCTCATCTGGCGACGCCACATGGCACTGGCGCTGGAACGCCACGCGGATCACTCCGCGGATGAACAGTTCGATCTGATCGTCGGATTCGCCGACATCGTCGGTTACACGAGCCTCTCGCGCCGTATCGATCTGGCCGACCTCGAAGCACTTCTCGGGTCTTTCGAGGACGACACCTTCGACGTCGTCGTCGATCATGGCGGTCGCGTGGTCAAGACTCTCGGCGACGCGGTGATGTTCACGTTCGAGGATGCTCATGCCGCGGCGGCAGCAGCGATCCGAATCCACGAACTGTCCGAGAACGATCACGTCCCGCCGCTCCGCGTCGGCCTCGCCCGTGGCCCGGTGCTGACCAGGCTCGGCGACGTCTTCGGCGAACCCGTCAACATCGCCTCCCGACTGGCGAGTTCGGCCCGGCCAGGCACCACTCTCATCGATGACACCATCGCCGACGAGATCAGCGCCGACGACCGGTTCTACCTCAAATCGATGCCTTCCCTGCGAGTCCGGGGATACAAGCACCTCAAGGCGCGCGTGCTCGAAAGCCATCGCGACGGCCCGCTCAACGACTGACCGGCAGACTTCGGCTCGACCGGCAGACTTCGATCGAGGTCTGTGTGTCGAGCTAAGGTTCGCCGGTCGCCTGTGGACAAAGATCCGAAGGCCGCGACCTGCCGAACTATGGTGGCGACCGCACATCTATCGTGGTTTGCGACATCAAAGGGGGGTTTGTGTCGGACTTGGTTGTTGACCCATCAGCGCTCGACACCGCGGCGACGCACGTCTCGAACTGCGCGTCGCGACTGATGGCGCTCGAGCTGTCCTCGTATGCGGGCTTGGAGGGGACGTCTTCGACGTTCAGCGAACTGGCCGGCAACTTCAAAGGCGCGACCGCCGACATGTCAGTGGTGGCCGCCACCGCAGACGAGCACATCGCCACATCCCTGGCTAACCTGTCCGGCGCAGTCGCCGCGTTCTCCGAACTGGTGGTCGACGCCAAGGAGACCACCGTGGCAACGGACGGTCAGAGCGCCGGTCATATCCGAGACGCCGTTCCGTATCCCACGCGTCAGGGTGACCAGAAGAATCACGTCGTCCCACTCAGCATCCTGTTGTCGGTGCAGTAAAGCTCATGCCTCCGAGTTATAGCGAGGTGACCCTTGGAAACCAGAGGTCATGACACAAATCGCGTTCGGCATCGTTCGCCTGCAGGCCCATCTGGAGGTCGAGGCACCGAAGGCAGGCAACCCGGTCCTGAATCTGACGTCCGGGCAATGGCACGGGGAGGCGCGCGGCGCTGCCGACACCCGGGCCGAGGGCGTCACTCGATGGATCCGGAACACCGCCGACGAATACGGCGACCTCGCAGAGGTCCTGCAGACCGGCGCCGCCAACATTCGCAGCGCGATAACCGCATTGGAAAGCCGCACCACTCTCGCCGACAGCAGAGGCTACATCCGCGACCGCGGAAGCCGTGGGTACGCGATCAACTTCGATCCCGCCCGTGCGCCGGATGGTGCCGAGTACGACGCCCGCGAAGCGTTCGAGCACCAGTCCGCGCTGTCAGGCCTCGCCACTGCTGCTGATGACACGATGACTGCGACGCGGGACGCGATCAGTCGTGCGCTCGGCGAGATCGGCGGCATCACACCCACTTCCGTTGGCAAGAACCGAGGAGCCGTCGACCCCGCGCTCGCAGAAAGCGATGCCAAAGCGGTACGCGATGGCACGGCCACGCCTGAACAACTCGGCCGATTCACACGAATGATGGATGTCACGCCGGAGCAGTTGGCCGAGTTGAAGAAAGGCAACCATGCCGGCATGGATCCCTCACGGGCCAGGTACATCTTGAACGCGATGGGTTATGGCGACATCGATCTGAAGAGTGCTGCCGCGACGGCGGCGTTCGGCGCGATTGAGCGCCGAGGCCAGGACATCGGGTGGGTCTTCGACCAAAAGCAGCGATACGCTGGGACACGTCATTCTCGCTCAGTGTCCGGATTGACCCCCGAAGAAGTGTCTCGGAATTACAAGCTAGGGCGAGCACTGTTCCGTGGTTCCCAGGTCCTCAGCGTTGCTGTCACCGGATGGGACGAGTTCAGCAAGTACCGAGACGGGGACCAAAGCCTCGGCGACGCCGTGGCAGTCACCGCAGGATCTGCGGCTGGGGGTGCGATCGGCGGCGCTGCCGCAGGGGCAGTCGTCGGAACGTTCTTCGGGCCAGTTGGGACCGCGATCGGGGCGGGCATCGGCGCTGCCATCGGCAGTATGGCCGGCGCTGACAGCGTTCGAGCAATTATGGATTGATAGGACGGGGAAACCAGATGAACAGACGTCGTACTGACAGGCCGAGGCACAGTTCGAACCGCCTTCCCCTCGACAACGGCGTCGCCGTAACCGATTGGCTGAAGAATGCCTTGGTTTGCGCTCCCACAGGGGTTGCATTCATCGCCGGGCTTTTCTTTGGCGATTTCCTCGCCTCGTAGGTGTCGAGAGGTGATCTCTGCGATCGAGTACGCAATCGTCAACTATGGCGCTACGGCCAAGCTGCACGCTGTGACAGCCGAACTCGAATTCATACCTTCAGTTTTCTGGTATGACATGGATCCGGAAGCCGCGCATCAGGCTTCCGCAAGTCGGGTACTACTCCGCGCCGAGGAGCCGACACCGCCTTTCGTCGCGAACGTCGTGCTCCAGTACTTCAGTTTCGGCGAGGTCCCGCCCATTCCCCTCGGAAGCCTTGACACGACACTGGACTTCACGCCTCTCGATGGCGCTGAGATACTTGGGCACCAAGTACTCGACGACGGGTACCGTTGTGTTGACGATGCGGAGTACACGTCTGGCGGAATCGATCTACGGGTCCGGCGGACTCAATTGTCTTACCAGATGGCTGACTTCGGATCTGCGCTGGCCATCTACACGGCAACGACGACTGTCGCAGCGTGGGGCGACGTAGAACGAGAAATCATCGAGATGGAAGAGCAATGGCAAACCAGAACGACCCGAATCAGTTGAACGCAGAAGACAATCGGTGGACAAAGCCGAGTACCTACTTCACTGGCGTGGTCTCGATGTTGCTCACCTATCCAGCACTGGCCTTCCTTGCCGGCCTCATGTTGGCGTACTTCACCGCGTAGTCGGTAAGACCTCCCGTCAGCCCGCATCCGGCAGACGTCAACTCGACTTCCAGACTTCGATCGAAGTCGCGTAGTCGAGTTGAGGTTCGGCAGTCACCGCTCGGCAACCGCACTGATGCGTACCTCGCTCGCCTTGACCACGAGCACGACGTCGAGCCCGGCGACCAACCCCAGATCGGCAACAGCCGCCCAGGTGACCTCGGCGGACACGACCTGCCCCCCGACGTCGGTGTTGACGACCGCGTGGTCACCGCGGGGCACCACGTCACGGACGGTCGCCCGCAGAGTTGTTCTCGGACTGCCGTGCGGCTCTTCGAGATACACGGCGACAGCACGAGGTGAGAACGTCGCCGCGGCCGGCGTTCCTGCACCTAGACCACCAACGGGCACGTCCTCCCCGACCGACCCGACCACCTGACTACCTGACTCGTCGACGACCGTCGAGTCCTCACCGATCTGCCCCATGAACAGATTCAACCCCGACAGCGATGCGGTGAACCTCGACCCCGGGTTGGTCAGAACCTGTCTTGTAGAGCCGGATTCGACGACCTCCCCCTGTTCCAGCACGACGATGTCCTCCGCAAGCCCGAGGGCGTCGACCGGGTCATGGGTGACCATGATCGTGGTGCGGCCGTGATCGGCGAGCAGACCCCGCAACAGGGCCCGCAACCGACTCCCCACATCGACATCCAGCGCACGAAACGGCTCATCCAACAGCAGTACCCGTGGTTCGGCGGCCATCGCCCGAGCGATGGCGACCCGCTGTGCCTGACCACCGGACAGCTCGTCGGGCTTCCGGTCCGCCAACTCCTCGACCTCGACGGCCGCCAGCCACCGCGTCACCCTCTCCGCCACCGCGGCACGCGTCAACCGCTGCGCCGACGGCGCGAAAGCCACGTTCTCCGCAACCGTCAGATGAGGAAAGAGCCGCGCATCCTGCGATAGCAGCGCCACACCCCGACGATGCGGCGGCACGAACACCCGATCGTCACGAAACACCTCATCGCCCAGACTGATACGCGATCCCCGGTCCCCCCGCAGTAGTCCCGCGATCACCCGCAGCATCGTCGACTTCCCCGCGCCATTCGGTCCGACGACGGCAGTCGTACGGCCTGCGGTGAATCGGTGTTCCACAGTCAGCGGGGGCACCTCCTGGTCGATGGACACCAACAGGTCCTCGCCACTCACAGAACACCTGCCCCGGTCCGGCGTCGTCGTCGGCTGTGCACACCCACCACGACCACCAGCGAGATCACCACCAGGACAAGCGACAACGGGATCGCGGCCTGCGGGTCGTCGATCGCCGACACGTAGATCGCCAGCGGTGCCGTCTGGGTGACACCGGGAGCGTTGCCCGCGAAGGTGATCGTCGCCCCGAACTCGCCGAGCGCCCGCGCGAACGCCAGGACCACACCGGCGAGCAGCGACGGCGCCACCAGCGGCAGGGTGACCCTCCACAACGTGCGGGTCGGTCCGGCACCCAGAGTCGCCGCGACTTCCTCGTACCGCGTACCCACTACGCGCACAGCACCTTCGACGCTGATCACCAGGAACGGCAGCGCGACGAAGGTCTGCGCCAGCACGACGGCGGTCGTGGTGAACGCGATATCGATACCGGCGTCGTGCAGATGTTCTCCGACGATCCCGAGGCGCCCGAAGGTGTACAACAACGCGAGGCCCCCGACCACCGGGGGGAGCACGAGTGGGAGCAACACCAGTGAGCGCAGCACACGGACGAACGGGCCGTCGTGGCGCGCGAAGATCACCGCCATCGGCACTCCCATGATCAGACACAAGACGGTGCTGAGCGAGGCCGTGATCAGCGAGAGCCGCAGCGCGTCAACCGAAGACGGGGATGTCACCTGCTCGATGAAACCGCCCCACGGCGACCGGAGCAGCAAAGCCAGAGGCGGCACGACGATCAGCGCGACACCGAGTGCGGCGAAACTGTATGTCCACAGCGGCAATCCGGTGGGATCACGAGGGACGCGACCGGGACGGCGCATCGTCACGGCACCCCGAAACCGGCATCACGCAGTATCCGCCGACCGTCCTCGCCGAGCACCAGGTCCCGGAACTGCGAGGCCAGTTCGTGGTCATCGGCGTCGGCGATCACCGCGATCGGATAGTCGTTGACGACCGTCGCGAACGCCGGATCGTTCACGGTGGTCACCTGGTCACCGGCCGCACGGGCGTCGGTCACATACACGACCCCGGCGTCGGCCTGTCCGGTCGCCACCTTGGTGAGCACCGCGCTCACCGACTGCTCCTCCGACACCGCGTCGATCGTGATCCCCGTGCGGCGCACCACGGTGTCGGTGGCGGCGCCGCACGGTTGAGCCACCTGGCAGACGACGGTGGTGATGCCTGGCTTCGTCAGATCGGCGAATGACCGGACGTTCTTCGGGTTCCCCGGAGCGGTGACGATCACCAGGGTGTTGGTGGCAAAGATCTCGGGATCCACGGCCAGTTCGCCGAGTTTCGACATGTTCCTCTGATCGGCACTCGCGAAGACGTCGGCGGGCGCGCCCTGCCGGATCTGATTGGCGAGCGTCGACGACCCGTCGAAGGACAGGCGGACGTCGACACCGTCGTGCTGTCTCTCGAACTCATCGGCGATCGCGGTGAAGGTCTTCGACAACGACGCCGCGGCGGAGACGTCGAGGACTCGCCCATCCGACCCGCTCGCCGAGCAACCCGCGACGAGCAGCATCCCGACCACCACGAGGGCGACCCCGCGCCTCGTCATCGATCGGCTCGGCTCGTCTCGACCATCACGTTGGTCGACTTCACGATCGCGGTCGCGACCGACCCCGGCTCCAGCGCCAACTCTCGCGCCGACTGCGCACTCATCAGCGATGTCACCTCGAACGGCCCGCACTGCATCGTCACCTGCGCCATGACCCCGTCCACCTGAACCTCGGTGACCAGTCCGGTGAACCGATTGCGGGCAGAACGCACGACAGGCACCCCATCATCGGGCGCGACCGCACGCTCCCGCGCCAGCTCCGCGAGCCGGGCGCCGTCGACCGTCGCGACCGGGCCGTCGTCGGACTGTGCGAGCACCCCGGATGCGATCCACCTGCGGACGGTGTCGTCGCTGACGCCGAGCAGAGTCGCGGCATCCTTGATCCGTATCGCGGTCACGACGTCACTATAACCGCATCTGCGTGATAGATCCGGCAATGCTTCCGCAGATGCGGAACACCACCGCCTCTTGACTTCAAGTGAGCTTCAAGTCTTAGCGTTTACCTCACGCCGACCGTCGGAGTTCGGGCCGTCGGACCGATGAGTTCCGTGGGGGGCCACGGTCTGTCATGTCGAGGAACACCGCAGTTCCGCGACGGCCCCTGAGATGTCCCCCATCTACACCCGGAGACACCGGAAAATCGTTCGCCCTTGTCAGACCCCATCGATACCGTGGAGAGTTATGAGCTCAGTCACAGACCCCGCCGCCGCGCCCGGCGCCCTCGCGACGCCCGACGTCGCGATCGAGGCCATCGACCTGGTGAAACGCTTCGGCGATTTCACCGCGGTCGACGGCGTCAGCTTCACGGTCCCGCGCGGGTCCGTACTCGGCCTGCTCGGTCCCAACGGCGCCGGCAAGACCACCACTGTCCGCATGATGACCACCCTGTCACCACCGACGAGCGGGACCGCCCGGATCGCCGGTTACGACGTCCTCGAACAGCCCGGCCTGGTCCGGCAGAACATGGGCCTCACCGGCCAGGCCGCGACCGTCGACGAGATCCTCACCGGTCGCGAGAACCTGCGCATGATCGGCGGCCTCTACGGCATCGGTCGCAAGACCCTGACCCGTCGCTCCGATGAACTCCTGGAGCAGTTCTCCCTCACCGAGGCCGGCAACAAACCGGTCAAGTCGTACTCCGGAGGTATGCGCCGCCGACTCGACCTCGCCGTCAGCCTCCTGGCCGCCCCGCCCGTGCTGTTCCTCGACGAGCCGACCACCGGCCTCGACCCGCGGAGCCGCTCGGAACTGTGGGATGTCCTGCGTGACCTGGTCGCCGACGGGACCACGCTCCTGCTGACGACCCAGTACCTCGAAGAGGCCGACCAGCTCGCCGACGACATCGTCGTCATCGACAAGGGCCGGATCATCGCCCACGGCACGCCGCTGCAGCTCAAGGAACAGGCCGGTTCGGCCAGCCTCGTGCTGACCGTGTCCCGGGGCGAGGATCTCCCGGCGGCCGAGGCGCTGCTGCGCAAGAACGGTGCCGAGGTCTTCGTCGACGTTCCCGCTCGTCGGCTCACCACCGCCTCCGGCGGCCTCGGAGACCTCCCCCGCGTCGCCGCCTGGTTCGACGAAAGCGGTATCGCCGTCGACGATTTCGGACTCGCGCGCCCGAGCCTCGACGACGTCTTCCTGTCCCTGACCGGCCACCGCGCCGAGGACACCACCAACACCACCGACGAGGAGATCGCCTGATGACCACCACTGCTGAGAAAGACGCGGTGGTCGCGAACACATCGCGCATCCATCCGACCACCCTCTGGCAACAGTCCTGGATCATGGTCAAACGCAACATGATCCACACCAGACGTATGCCGGAGATGCTTTCCGACGTCACGATCCAGCCGATCATGTTCGTCGTGTTGTTCGCGTACGTGTTCGGTGCGTCGATCCAGACCGACAGCGCTTCCTACAAGGAATTCCTGCTGCCGGGCATCATGGGCCAGACCATCGTGTTCACCGCGTTCATCGTGGCGTCGGGAATCACGGCCGATCTCGAGAAGGGCATCATCGACCGGTTCCGGTCGCTACCCATCCGGCGATCGTCGGTGCTGATCGGCCGGAGCATCGCGAGTGTCATGCACAGTTCCATCGGCATCGTGGTGATGTCGTTGACCGGTCTCGCGATCGGCTGGCGCATCCGCGGGTCGTTCGTCGACGCCGTTCTCGCGTACTGCCTGCTACTCCTGTTCGGCTTCGCGATGATCTGGTTCGGCATTCTCATCGGGTCATGGCTGCGAACCGTGGAAGCGGTGAACGGCTTCATGTTCTCGACGCTGTTCCCGATCACCTTCCTGTCGAACGCCTTCGTCCCGACCGACCCGATGCCCACCTGGCTGCGGACGATCGCCGAATGGAATCCGATGTCATCGCTCGTCCAGGCGTTGCGTGTGCTGTGGGGCAACGGTCCGGAGTTCGGTCCGGGTTCGGCGCTGCCGCTACAGCATCCGGTGATCTCGACCATCATCTGGGCGGTCGCGCTGACCCTGGTCTTCGCACCGTTCGCCCTACGCGCCTACAACAAGCGGACCATCGACTGAGCCGCTAGGACATCGAGGGGACTACAGCGGCCCGTTCAGGCAGTCAGAGTGATCGCCTGCAGCGGGTCGCTGTAGATCGCGTCCAGGGAGACCGCGCCGGCCGCCTGCTGCTGCACCGTGGCTCCCGAATGCGACACTCGCACATCACGCTTGGCGACGATCGAGGTCTCCCGAACCGCGCGTGCCACCGTCGGAAGGCTGGTCGGGTAGTCGGTGAACGCCTGACCGCCGAGGATGATGTGGTCCGGGTTGAAGATGTCGGCGATCAGACCGACCGTGCGGCCCAGCACCTCGGCGCGCTCTTCGAGGAGGGCGCGCGCGGTGGCGTCACCCGCACGGGCCAGGCCGTGCAGACCTTCGACGTCGGTCACCGAAAGACCCAGCGCCCGAGCGGCTTCGACGATGCCGGTGTCGCTCACCGCGGGCTCGAGTCGACCCGTGCGGTGCGGATCGAGCAGCGTGGTGGCGCCGGTCGGGAAGTGTCCGATGACCGGAGGTCCCGCGGTCGGGGTGTGGACGGTGCCGCCGACGCTGAAGGCGATGCCCAGCATCTCGCGGGCGTAGAAGTACAGGAAGCTCGACTGCTCGTCGACGGGGTTGAGGACCAGCTCGGCGGCTGCCATCGCCTCGACGTGCGAGGCGACGGACACCGGCAGGCCCACGGCCTCGGCGATCACCCCGCCGACGGGCGCACCTTCCCATCCGAGACGGGGGTGATCGACGATGCCGCCATCGGCGACACGCCCACCGAGCGCCACGCCGACCCAGAGCACGCGCTTCCCGGTCCACCGCTCGGCGAAGCGACGAGCGCTCACGCCGATCGCGGCGAGGGTCTCCTCGGGGGTGTCGGCCTCCGGCGTCGGGATCTGGATGGCACCGACCACGCGGTGGAGCAGATCGTGGGTGGTGATCGAGGTGACCTTGTATCCGATGTGGATACCGAGGGTGAGGAACTCGGCGAGGTTGACCTCGAAGGGCAGACGCGGACGACCGATGGCTCCCGACGGGGCCAGGTCGGCGCGTTCGCGGATCAGACCAGCCTTCAGCAGAGCGCTGACCTGGCGGTTGACCGTCGAGATACTGAGACCGGTGCGCTCGGCGGCATCATCGCGGAAGAGGGGGCCGGCCAAGCGTGCGGCCCGGAGGACGAGCGCGGCCGGCTTGTTCGAGAGCTCGAGGCGCGGCGTCGAGACGTGCACCCGCTGATCCCCCTTCTTCACGCCGCGTCGGTCCGCGGTCGATCCCGGGAGCCGGGGCGACGGCACCGACGAAGGTACGGATGACAACGGTACGGGTTGGCGGTTGACCTGCGGTCCGCGGCGCACCGGCCGCGATGCAGGTCGCCGGGTCAGCGGAGTGGGCGCGGTACGCAGGGTACGGCCGGAGATCTCAGGAAGAATTGCAGTCATGATCGTCCTCGTCGAAAACCCCGCGCTCAGAGGGCGGGGCAGGGTGGCTGAAGTGCTCGGAAAAGAGACTTGGAGCGACACCCCGGACGAGGCGTCGGCTCAGCGCATTCGACGACAACAACAGAGAACGCGAGCGAGCGGCAGACGGCAGCCCAGAGCGGTGGTCACATAGGTGACCTCCGACAGGTTGCGGTCGACACTCGTCATGTCGATCAAGTTAGCAACGCCGACGCCGCGGCGGCAAGCCCGTTCCTCCAGGTGACGGAGTTTTCGATACCCACGCGACTACGCGTTCACCGGCGAGTTCAGGCCCGTCCGCGACGTCGTACCCGGGTTGCACCCGCTGTGGTTCCACACCGACACCCTGCGGCTACCCGACCTGCGGCCCATCGCCGAGCGGACCGAGGTCGGTTGTTCCACCGAGTCGAGTGTGTCGGTGATCGACGGTAAATTGTGAGCATGACCACAACCGCGGGCGAGTCCGTCTCCGACGCCGAGTTCCTCGAGATCGCCGAACCGTTCCGTCGCGAGATCATCGCCCACTGCTACCGCATGATGGGCTCCCACCACGACGCGGAGGACCTCGCCCAGGAGACCTTCCTGCGCGCATGGCGCGGCTACGCCAAGTTCGACCACCGTTCCTCGGTGCGGACCTGGCTGCACAAGATCGCGACCAACACCTGCCTCACCGCGCTGCAGAGTTCTCAGCGTCGCCCACTTCCGTCCGGGCTCGGCGGCGACGCCTTCGATCCCACCGACGACCTGCTCCAGAACCATGAGGTGCCATGGCTGGAGCCGTACGCCGGCACCGTCGACGAGATCACCCCCGGCGACGCCGCCGACCCCGCCTTCGTCGTCGGCGCACGGGAATCGGTCCGGCTGGCGTTCATCGCCGCCCTCCAGCACCTACCGGAACGACAACGCGCGGTGCTGATCCTGCGTGACGTGCTGCAGTGGCGGGCGGCCGAGGTCGCCGACACCATCGGCGTCACCACCGCGACCGTCAACAGTCTCCTGCAGCGCGCCCGCGAGCAGCTCAAGACCGCACGACCCCAGGCGGAGTCGGCGAGTGCGGACTCGTCGGTCCTCGACGACGACGCCAAACGGGAGCTGCTCGCCCGGTACGTGTCGGCCTTCGAGCGCTACGACGTCGATGCGATCGCCGAGATGTTCACCGACAAGGCCATCTGGGAGATGCCGCCGTTCACCGGTTGGTACCAGGGCCCGGAGGCCATCGGAACCCTCATCCGCAAGAACTGCCCCGCGGAGAAGGCCGGCGACCAGATCCTGCTGCCCACGGTCGCCAACGGACAGCCCGCGTTCGGTCTGTACATGCGCGAACCCGACGGCGTCCATCGGCCGTTCCAGCTCCAGGTCCTCGACATCGATGCGCAGGCGAAGAAGGTCGGTTACGTGGTGGCGTTCTTCAGCGACACCATGGAAGAGGATTTCGCCAGGTTCGGGCTACCCGCCACTCCGTACGACGCACCCGCACGAACTGCGCCGAGCCCCTGGCACTGACGTCGACGCCGGTCAATCCTCGGAGTTCTGCGGCAGTTGAGAGGGGTCCATCCAGACCACCTCCCAGGCGTGACCGTCCGGATCGCAGAAGCTGTGGCAGTACATGAACCCGAGGTCCTCGGGTTCACGAAGCGGTGTGCCCCCGGCGGTCAGTGCCGTGCCGACGAGGCGGTCGGCGTGCTCTCGACTGTCGGCGGAGAACGAGACGAGAGCCTCTCGCCCCCGCGCGGGGTCGGCGATGCTCATGGCCGCGAACCCTTCGAAGCGTCGGCGCTGCATCAGGATCACCATCGCGGTGTCGTTGATCGGCATGCACACCGTGGCCGGATCGCAGAACATCTCGTCGAACCGGAAGCCCAGCGCGCCGAAGAACCGTCGTGACCGCGCGACGTCGGCGACCGGCAGATTGACGAAGAGCATCGGTGCCACAGGCGGCCTCCAGTCGAGATCGGGTCTCTCGGCCCCACCGCCCGAGCGCGTGCGAATCGCCGGCCGGGAGGGGGCCTCACCCAATACAGACCAGCCCCCGCAAACGAATTCATCGCCATCGAATAATGTTCACTCATGGGCGTCATCTATCTTGTGCGGCACGGTCAGGCTAATGCGTTGGCGTACGGCGTATCCGACGCCACCGACGACCTCCGGAACGGACCCGGCGGACTCACCGCCACCGGCGATACCCAGGCCGCGCTCTCCGGGTCGTTCCTTGCCGGCCAGGTGGAGCGGTTCACCGCAGCAGTCAGCGGCGACCTCGTTCGGCAGAGCCAGACACTGAACGGCGTGCTCGGTAGGTTCGAATCCCGCCCCGACGCCAACGTCGACGCGGGTTGGAACGAGTACTCGCTGCCCGCACTGGTGGGGCACGCCTCGCCCGAGATGTACCACGACAACCGTGCCTACCAGCAGCAGCTCGACAAGGGTTTGGCGGGATGGATCGCCGCCGGCGATCACGAGCCGGATCCGGGTCCCGACGGCGGTCCCGCCGAGAGTTACCCCCAGTTCAAGGCACGCGTGCACGACGCCGCGGCGCGGGCAGCCGAGGTGGCGGGTTCCGGCCAGACCGTTCTCGTGGTGTCCTCCGCGGGGACCATCACCCAGTGGATCGCCCAGTTGTGGGGAATCCCCGACGAGAACTGGCCGGCGATGGCGCGCACCATGGTCAATGCGTCGATCACCAAGCTCATCGTGGGCCGCCAGGGCGTCTCCGTCGTGTCGTTCAACGAACACGGACACCTCTCCGACCGCGAGGGCGGGGTCTCGACCGTGCGCTGAGGCCTACGGCCGCGCAACAGTAGACGAACGCAAGCGAGGAGCCGCGTCGAACCACCCCCGTCGCAGGGAGATTCGACGCGGCTCCTCGCCTGTGTTGAAGCTCGTTACGCCCGATGCAGATTCGTGCCCGGACGCGTGAGCACCACGTTCGGGAGCACCGCGTACCGCGACAGCTGCGTGATCGAGTGTGCGACAACAGCAACGTCTGCGGCCGTGATCATCTCGTCGGCCGGGATGCGGTCCTTGAGCCAGTCGGTCATGTCGGTGTTGACGTAGCCCGGCGCGATCGTCGTCGCGCTGACGCCGTTCTCCGACTCCTCGAGGTTGAACGTCTCGCACAGTGAGATCAGCGCAGCCTTGGTCGCACCATAGGCGGAGAGTTCGGGCTCCGGGTAGACACCGGTGATCGATGCCACCGCGATGACTTTCGCAGCACCTGAAGTTTCCGCGGTTGCCCGCAGCGTCGGGAGTGCCGCCTGCAGCAGTATGTACGGTGCCCGCACGTTGACCTCGTAGAGACGGTCGAAACGCTTGACCGGCATCTCCGCCACCGCGCCCTTGGACCCCATGCCCGCGTTGATGATCAACGCGTCGCAGCGCCCGAAGGCGTCGGCGTGCGCGGCACCGAGCGCGGTGATCGCGTCGGTGTCGGTCATGTCGGCCGGGACGACCTCGACCCGACCTGCGCCGTGCTCGCGGAGCTCGGCCGCCCTCTTCTCCAACGCCTCCCGACCTCGGGCACTGATCGTCAGGTCCCAGCCGTCGGCCGCGAACTTCTCGGCGATGGCCGCCCCGATTCCCGGGATGCGCCGGTGACCAACGCGGCCCGGGTGTTCGACACTTCACTCATGCACTTGTCCCCGTATCTCTGTCTGTCCGGAATCGAGCTCGGCTGATGTGACGCAGACCGTCGGCGATGAAGGCTGCGGTGGCCTCGCCCGCACGCTCGGCACCGTCGCCCGCCGACGCACCCGAGAGCGCGCGGTAGGTGATGCCCTCGGCGATCACACCGAGTTTCAGATTGGCGAGCCCGAGGTAGAAGTCCCAGTCACCGAGGTCGGAACCGGTTGCGGTGGCGTACTTCTGCGCGATCTCGTCCACGGAGGCATAGCGATCGCTGGTCCACGCCGCGGAGAAGCCGAGCACCTGGTCGAAGGCCCCGGTCCGGTAGACACACATCAGCGCCACGTCGGTGAGCGGGTCACCGAGGGTGGACATCTCCCAGTCCACGACGGCGGCGATGCGCGCCGGATCGTTCGCGTCGACGATGGTGTTGTCGACGCGGAAGTCGCCGTGCACCACCGATTCCCGCGCCTGCTCCGGCACCCGCGCCGACAGCGCTTCGACGAGTCGCTCGACATCGGGCAACTCGCGCGTCTTCACGTGACCCCATTGCCGGGCCCACAGCTTCACCTGTCGGGCAGCGAATCCGGCCGGACGACCGAACTCACCGAGGCCGACCGCCCGGTAATCGACGGCGTGGAGGTCGGCGAGAGTCTGGACAAGACCGTCGAGGTTGGCGGCCACCTCGGCGTCGGAGTACACCGCCAGATCCTCGGCGGTGCGCACGACACGTCCGTCGACGAATTCGACGACGGTGCAGGGCGCTCCGATGATCGACCCGTCGGAGTCGAAGGCGATGGTCCGCGCGACCGGCACCGAGGTCGACTGCAGCGCACTGGTGACGGCCCACTCGCGGTTCATGTCATGGGCCGACGGCGTGAGTCCACCGGTCGGCGGACGACGCGCGACCCATCTGGTCTGGCCGTCGGTGACGGTGTAGGTCAGGTTCGACTTGCCGCCGCTGATGAGCTCGATGGACAGGTCACCGGCGAGTTCGACGCCGTTGTCGACGAGGAGGCGGCGGAGCTTGTCGGCCTCGAGAGCTGATTCACCGGTCATTTCGCACCCGCCGCAGCCTGTGCCTTCTTCGCGCGGCCGACGGCGCGGCGAGCGATGGCCCACCGATGGACCTCGGACGGGCCGTCGTAGACGCGGAACGGGCGGAGTTCCTGCGACAGTCGTGCGATCGGCAGGTCGGCGGAGACACCGAGTCCGCCGCACATCTGGATGCTGCGATCGGCGATCCGCGAATACGCCTCACCGGCAAAAGTCTTGGCGATCGACGTCTCGTCGGAGGCGTGGTTGCCCAGGTCCAGTTCGTGACATGCCTTGAGCAGCAACGCCCGCGAGGCTGCCAGGTCGATCTCGTTGTCGGCGATCATCTGCTGGATCATGCCGAGGTCACCGAGTCGGCCACCGAATCCCTCACGGCGCGAGACGTAGTCGACGGCGACGTCGTGACAGCGCTTGGCGGCGCCGAGCCAGCGCATGACGTGGGTCATGCGGGCCGGGCCGAGGCGGACCTGCGCGTAGCGGTAGCCCTCGTCGACCTCGCCCAGGATGTCCTCGTCGGGGACGAAGACGTCGTCGAACGTGACCTCGCAGTGTCCGCCGATCATCGCCTTGTCGATGGTGTTGATGTGACGGCCGACGGTGATTCCCGCGGTGCCGGCCGGAGCCAGGAACATCGTGGCGCCGCCGCGATCACCCGGCGACCCCGCGGTGCGGGCCATGATGATGAAGAAGCCCGCACCCTCGGCACCGGTGATGAAGTGCTTCTCGCCGTTGATCTTCCAGCCGCCGTCGACGCGGACCGCCTGCGTGCGCAGCGCATTGGGGTCCGAGCCCGCGCCCGGTGCCGGTTCGGTCATCGCGAAGGCCGAACGAACCTCACCCGTGGCGAGCGGGGCCAGGTACTTGTGGCGCTGTTCCTCGCTGGCGATGCGCTCGAGCATGTGGATGTTGCCCTCGTCGGGTGCACCGATGTGCAGCGCGACGGGGCCGAAGGTGGAGTAGCCGGCTGCCTCGAAAACCGGTGCGCGATCGGCCATGTCGAGTCCGTGTCCGCCGAACTCGACCGGTGCGTGCGGCGCGAAGATGCCCTCCGCCTTGGCCTTTGCGTTCATCTCGCGACGGAGGTCGTCGCCGCCGGCCGCGGTGATGTCGCCACCGTTCGCGTCCTCGAGCGGCAACACGTAGTCGCGGACGAAGCGTTCGGTCTTCTCGACCAGCTCGACCACCGCGGGATCGTGGCGCAGGTCTATGGGCATCGTGACTCCTTTGGCTGGACCGACGGGAACTTACCCCGCCGCCGACCGAGCGATCGTTCGGCCGTCCATACCTTGCCAGGCGATGCGATCCCGGTCAAGGCTGACCGGGTGAAATCCGTGCCCTCAGTTGGTGCGGTAACCGACGAGGGCGCGGGCGAGCTGGAGGTTCCGGGAGATCAGCTCGTCCGGCCCCAGCAGACCGTCGAGCTTGAACCAGGTCGAGACCCCGACGCACATCGTCGCCACGGCGCGGGCCGCGTCCTTCGGGTACTCGGTGGTGAAGTCGCCCGCCTCCACGCCGGCGAAGACGATCTCGTCGACCATCCGCTGTTGACGGTCGCGGTGGCCGATGTACTTCGGCCGGTAGTCGTCGTCGAGACTCCGGATCTCCGTGGACCCGACGAAGGCCTGTTCGCGGCGGTACATGTGGAACCGCAGCAGGGATTCGACGACCGCGTCGAACTGCTTCACCGGTTCCGGGCCGGCCTCGAGGATCGCCGCCTCCGAACGGGCCAGCAGGTCGGTCATCGTGCGCTCGAGCAGGCCCTGCAACAGGGACTGCTTCGACGGGTAGTGGTGGTACAGCCCGGGCACCGAGAGGTTGGCCCGCGCGGCGATCTCACGCACCGACGTGCCGTGGTAGCCCTGCTCGGCGAACGCCTCGAGGGCTGCGGCCAACGGGATCGGGAGCTCGGGCTCGCCGTAGTCACGCCAGGCGCCGAGAGGTTGCTTCGCCGGTCGTACGTCGGTTTCGCCGGTTCCGCTGCTCATGGGATCGACCATATCTGCCCGTGGAGCACTACTCACCATCGGCGCTGCCGTGGGACAGGCTCTTCTCCAGGATCTCCGCCGGGGACACGAGCAACGCGACGCTGAGGTCGACGACGTCGGACTGGGAGAGCTCGACGTCTCCCTCGAGCCACGCCGCGAGCAGTCGGCTCAGCCCACCGACCTGGTAGTGCGCCACGCCGGCGGCCTGGGCGGGGCCGACATGAACGTCGAGGATCGACGAGGTGCTCTGCAGTGTCAGACCGGCGAAGAGGGCGGTGGACTCCATCCGCTTCGCGGCGATCACCGGGCTCAGCAGTGCCTGCGAGAACAGCAGCCGGCCTTTGCGTCGATCCCGGTCGATGAGGTCGACGATGGCGGCAACCGCTCCCGACACTTTGGAGCGCATGGTCGCGCCCTCGGAGAACGCCGCCAGACCCGAGTGGGTGATCTCCTCGATGACCTCGTCGTACACCACACCGACGAGCTGATCGACCGACTCGAAGCTCTCGTAGAAATACCGTGCGGTCAGCCCGGCCCGCCGGCAGACGCCGCGCACCGTGACCGCCTCCGCGTCGTCGGCTCCGAGCAGGTCGAGGGCTGCGTCGATCAGCGATGCGCGGCGTCGCGCGACCCGGGTGTCACCACCCTCGCCGCCGTAGGCGCGGAGGGAAGCCGCCGGGTCCGACGCCGCAGCGTCGGACCCGTTCTCCGGGTTCGAAGGTCCTCTTCCCATGGTTCCTATCTTGACACCCCGGTAAGTTCATGTTTTATAAAACGGGAAACAAACGTTTCCTAAATCCGACCAGGAGGGGTTCGATGGCATCGGAGCCTATCACCAGTGGAAGCTCGGCCCTGTCGCCGCAGAGGCCGGGAGATGTGACCGCGGAGGTCGCCGAGTTCCTCACCGCCGAACGCCCGGACACCGAGTTCCTGCCGTCGACCGCTCGCATGTCCCGTGCCGAACTCGACGCCCTCCCGTCGGCCCAGGATCTCGACCCGCTCGGCATCGGCGTCATCGCCGGCGCGGCGAACGTCATCATGCAGCTGAGCCTGCCCGCGGTCGGTTACGGCGTCTACGAGAGCCGCGTCGATTCGGGCAACCTGTTCAAGCATCCACTCAAGCGGGGTCGCACCACGCTGAGCTACCTCGCGGTTGCGGGTCTGGGCAGCGCCAAGGACCGCAAGGCCTACCGCAAGGCGATCGGCAAGGCCCACGCGCAGGTCCGCTCGACCGCCGACAGCCCGGTGAAGTACAACGCCTTCGACCCGAAACTACAGCTCTGGGTCGCGGCCTGCCTGTACCGCGGGACCGAGGACGTCCACCGGATCTTCGGCGGGGTGACCGAGGTGACCGACGAGTTCTACCAGGCCGGCGCCGTGCTGGGTACCACGCTGCAGGTGCCGCGGGAAGCCTGGCCGGCCGACCGCGAGGCCTTCGAGGAGTACTGGAACTCGACCGTCGAGACGCTCGAGATCGACCCGGTCATCCGTGGGTACCTGCTGCAGATCGCCCGTGCCGAGTTCCTGGGTCCGGTCGTCGCCAAGCTGCTGGGCTGGTACTTCGAGATCTTGGCGATCGGCTTCCTGCCGGAGAACTTCCGCCGCAAGATGGACGTCCGTCTGTCGCCGTGGCAGGAGCTGTTCTTCGCCAAGCACAACGCCGTTCTGCGGGCGATCATCACCCGCGCACCCAAGCCGGTCCGCAGCTTCCCGTTCAACGTTCTGCTCGCCGACGTCCGCTGGCGGATGCGCACCGGTCGGCCCCTGGTCTGAGCCTTCTGTCCCGGTTGGGGGAAGCCCGTCCCGCTCATCTCGAGCGGGGCGGGCTTTTCGGTTCAGACCCTCCGCAACGCCTCGCGATCGAGAGCGGCGGCATCGGTGTGACCGGCCAGGCCGAGGGTGAGGTCGAGTTCGGCGATGATGTCGGCCACCGCATCCCGGGCGCCGTCGGCACCGGCGAGCGCCAACCCGTACATGTGTGGTCGGCCGATGCATGCGGCGTCGGCGCCCAGCGCCAGTGCCTTGAACACGTCTGAGCCGGTGTAGATCCCGGAGTCGACGAGCACCTTGATCCGACCGTCGACCGCGGGTGCGATCTCGTCGGGGGCGTCGATCGTGCTGATCGCGCCGTCGATCTGACGTCCGCCGTGGTTGGACACGATGATGCCGTCGACCCCGGCGTCGACGGCGCGACGGGCGTCGTCGGGATGCAGCACGCCCTTGAGGACGATCGGCAACGACGTGCGTTCGCGCAGGCCGGCGAGGTCGTCCCAGTTCAGCGACGGGCGCGAGTAGATGTCGAGGAAGGTCTGAACAGCGGCCCGCGGCTGGGGCGACGTGAGGTTCGAGAGGAAGCGTCCGGGTGCGTTGCGCGTGATCGAGATCAGGGTCGCGATGGCGCCGAGCGAGATCTCCGGCCGCTCCTCGGCGGCGGTGCGCAACCGGTCGGCGACGATGTCGACGAAGCGCCGATCGGAGGTGTACTGCGCGATCCCCTCGCCCCGCGCGAACGGCAGCGATCCCAGGTTCAGATCCTGTGGCCGCCAGCCGAGCATCGTGGTGTCGAGGGTGACGACCACCGCGTCGGCGCTGATGGCCGCCGCGCGGGCGAGCAGACTGTCGACCAGGTCATCGTCGGTGGACCAGTACAGCTGGAACCAGCGGGGAGCTCCCGGGGTCACGCCGTCCATCTCGGCCGCCACGGTTTCCATCGGCACGCTCGCCTGGTTCGAAAAGATGTAGGGCACACCGAGTTCCGCGGCGGCATGACCGATCAGACGGTCCGCATCGGGAGCGGCGAGCGAGCCCGCACCCACGGGCGCGAACAGCACGGGCGCCGGGATGCGACGTCCGAACAGCTCCACCTCGAGGTTCCGCGCGGAGACGTCGCGGAGAATACGTGGCACGATCGCCCAGCGGTCCAGGGCCTGCCGGTTGGCCGCCATCGTCCGACCCTCACCGGCGCCTCCGCCGATGTACGCCCACGCGCGAGCCGACATCGACCGCTTGGCACGGCGTTCGAGTTCCGCGAAATCCGTTGGTACGCGGGGCTTTCGCCGATGGACACCAGCGGTGTAGATGTCGTTCTGCCGCGCTCGCCCGTATCCCGTGGTCATGGGAGCCGATCGTAACGTCGGCATCGCAGGCCCCGGGGAGGATTCCCGGGCCGGGTGTCAGCGCGTGGCGACAGCGGTCGCGCCGGCCGCGGCGACCGTCACGACGCCGTCCGCCGGCCAGGCGCCGATCTTCTTCGCGAGCGGATGCGAACCGCCGAATGCCGCCAGATATCCGGCCAACAACCCACCGGCCACCGCCGGACCCTGCTTGACCGCCCACTGCCGGGTACACCAGGCACCCGCCGCCGCGAGGACCACCCCGCCGAGCTCTCGTCGACCGCTGTAGCGGGCCGCCGCGAAGCCGCCGACCAGACCCACAGCCACCACGGGCACCGTTGCATCCACTGCCATACGACCCAACCTACCGCCATCTGAGCGCCCCTCACCCATCCGACGGGTGTCACGGCACCGAAGACCGGGTACCCGCAACCCGCGCCGACCCCGCACCCCGAAGGGCCTCGCCATGACACAGACCGCCGAGATGACCGACTCATCCCTCCCCCACCGGCCTGTCCTCGACACGAACTCCGGTCTCCGCGCGATCGACGACGCGACGACCGACCTCGAACTCGTCGAGGAGGTGCTGACTGCACATTTCCGTCGCCACGCCCTGACGCTGCACAAAGTGGGTGCCGAACTCACTCCTGCGGCGGACGCGATCGCTGCCCGCATCGGCGGCGGCAAACGCCTGCGCGCCGCATTCTGCCTGTGGGGAGCGCGCGGCGCAGCTCGTGGACAGGCGGTCCCCGGTGTCGTCGAGCTGGCGTCCGCGATCGAGCTGTTCCACTTCGCCGCCCTGGTCCACGACGACGTGATGGACGACTCCGACACGCGCCGCGGCCTGCCCACCATCCACCGCCTCTTCGCCGACACCCACCGTGCCCTCGAGCGCCGGGGAGATTCGGACACCTGGGGTACCGCGGTCGCCATCCTCGTCGGCGACATGTGCCTGTCGTGGTCGGACGACCTGGTCGCCGCGGCGGTCGACACCGTCGGCCGCGACACCCGCCAGGCCGTCCGCGAGACCTGGACCGAGATGCGCGACGAGGCATACGCGGGGCAGTTCCTGGACATGCTCAGCCAGACCGAGGATCACACCGACCCCGACCGTACCGAGCGCGTCCTCCGCTACAAGAGCGCCCGCTACAGCATCGGCCAGCCGCTTCGGCTCGGTGGCACTCTCGCCGGAGCCGACGCCGCCCTCCTCGCCGACTACGACCGCATCGGGCTCAGCGCCGGCGAGGCGTTCCAGCTGCGCGACGACATCCTCGGCGTCTTCGGCGACGAGAAGGTCACCGGTAAGCCGGCGATCGACGATATCCGCGAGGGCAAGCGCACCATGCTGATGGCGCTGGCCGAGGAATCCGCGACGTGGACCGAACGGCGGATCATCGCCAATTGCCTCGGCAACCCGGACCTCGACGCCGCCGGCGCCGCACAGATGCGTGGCGTCGTGGAATCCACCGGCGCACTCGAACGCGTCGAACAACGCATCGTCGAACTCGCCGAGGACGCACTCGGTGTCGTCGCGGACGCATCGGTGGACGAGCAGACCCGTCAGGCCCTGACCTCGCTCGTCGAACGTTGTGTGTGGCGCCGCTCATGACCTCACGTGCTGTCCCGACGGTCGAGCTGCGCATCTGGGGCGTCGACCGGGTGATGCCCGCGCTCGGCCGGATGGCGTCGGGTCGGCGTGCGTTGCGCGCCACCCCCGGACTCCGGTTCGCCAAACTGCTCGGCACCGGCACCGCACAGACCTTCACGATGGAGAGCGCCGATCTGCGGCACTGGGCGGCGCTCACCGTCTGGCACGACGACGATGCGGCTCGCGCATCGTCGGATTCGCGAGTGCTACGACGCTGGCAGGACTCGAGCACCGAGGAACTTCGCATCACGATGCGCCCGCTCCGATCGAAGGGACAATGGTCGCGGGTCGATCCGTTCGGCCACGAGAGCCAAGGTTCACCGGTTGACCGTGCACGAAACTGGACGGGTCCGGTCGCGGCACTCACCCGAGCCCGGCTCCGGCCGACGACGATGGCGTCGTTCTGGCGGGCGGTTCCGCCGGTGGCGTCGGAACTTGCCGGCGCGCAGGGCAATCGGCTCGCGCTCGGCGTCGGCGAGTTGCCGATCGGCGTCCAGGGAACCTTCTCGCTGTGGGACTCCACGCGTGACCTCACCGACTTCGCCTACCACTCGCCCGCACACAAGTCCGCCATCTCGCGCACCAAACCCGCCCGTTGGTACGCCGAGGAACTGTTCGCCCGGTTCGCCGTCCTCGACGTGACCGGGACATACCAGGGAAGATCGGCATGAGCACAACCAGACATCTGCCGCCCGGATCACAAGGAGCGCAAGCGGGAGCATCATCGCTGCCTGAGGTGCGAGGAGCGCAAGCGGAAGCATCATCGCTGCCTGAGGTGCGAGGAGCGCAAGCGACGAGCCTCGAAGGCCCGCCGCGCAGAGCATCCCACCGCCACCACCTCATCCCGATCGCGTGGGTTCTCCTCGCCGCGACCATCGGGGTCCAGATCGCATTTCCGTTGACCGGCGGTGGCACACTCCCGCTCACCGTCGCGAGCGTGGTGTTGCTGGCATCGGCATCGGCCCTTCATCTCGCCGCCACGCGCGGGCTCGGGGCCGCGGTCGCGCTGGTCGTGATCGCCGGCGGCGGCGGACTTCTCGCCGAGGCGGTCGGCGTCAGCACCGGATTCCCCTTCGGCACATACGCATACACCGACGGCCTGGGGCTCAAGGTGCTCGGCGTCCCGGTTCTGGTGCCGCTGGCCTGGATCATGATGTCGTGGCCGGCGCTCGCCGTGACGCGGCGACTCGTCGGTGCCATGCGCTTGTCCGGCACACGGGCTCGCGTGGTGACCGCTTTCCTGGGGGCGTACGCGCTGACGGCCTGGGACGTCTTCCTCGATCCGCAGATGGTCGACCAGGGTCACTGGGTCTGGCAGTTCCCCGACCCGTCGCTGCCCGGGGTCGACGACATCCCGTTGACGAATTTCGCGGGCTGGCTCCTGGTCTCGTTCCTGATGATCGCCATCCTCGATCGGGTGATCGGTGCCGATGATGCCGACGCCGCCGATGACGCGGTACCTGTCACCGCCTATCTGTGGACCTACTTCTCGTCGGTGATGGCGCATGCGGTGTTCTTCGGTCGCCCGACGGTCGCGCTGACCGGCGCGGTGGTGATGGGCGTCGTCGCGATCCCGCTGCTCGTCCTCGAGGTGCGGGCGCTCCGGTCCAGGAGACACGGTGCGAGCGTCTGACCTCTGGCGCCGCACGGTGGCGGTCGGGACCGGCCTGTCACTGGCGTCGCTCGCTCTCACCGTCGACAACGCGATCCGCGTCCGCCGACCAGGTCTCGCGGACATCCCTCCCGCCGAGACTCTTTCGGTGTTGATCCCCATGCGGAACGAGATCACCCGGGCCGAACGCTGCATCACCGCCGTCCTCGAGGCCGTCGACCGATGGCCAGGGCCTTCTCGTGTGCTCGTCCTCGACGACGGTTCGGTCGACGGCACCGACGCCGTCCTCACACGGCTGGCCGCCCGCGACGACCGGCTCGAGGTGTTCGAGGGTTCCCCGCCACCGCCGGGTTGGCTCGGGAAGTCCTGGGCCTGTCAGCAGTTGGCCGACAACGCTTCCCCCGACGGCACCCTCGCCTTCGTCGACGCCGACGTCGTGGTCGAACCCCAGGCGTTCACGTCGTCGTCCGCGTTGTTGCGCAACGCCGGGCTGGATCTCGTCAGCCCCTACCCGAGGCAGGTCGCGACCAGTGCTGCCGAACGTCTGGTGCAACCCCTGCTGCAGTGGTCGTGGCTCAGCACGCTCCCGCTAGGCCTCGCCGAACGTTCTCCGCGCGAATCCCTGACCGCCGCGAATGGTCAGTTCCTGATGGTCGACGCCGCCACGTACCGCCGTGCCGGAGGGCATGAGGCGGTCCGCGACGTGGTGCTGGAGGACATCGCACTTCTCCGTGCGATCAAGGCTGCCGGCGGGCGGGGCGTGGTGGCCGAGGGAAGCACCGTGGCGACCTGCCACATGTACGACGGTTGGCACGAAGTCCGTGCGGGATACCGCAAGTCACTGTGGTCCGCATTCGGCTCCCCGGCCGGGACGTCGGCGGTGACCGCCGCTCTATGCCTCACGTACGTGATCCCGGCGTTGGCCGCTCTCACCGGTTCGCGCACCGGACTGGTGGGATACCTCGCCGGCGTCGCCTCACGACTCGTGGCCGCGCGCTGCACCGGCGGACGCGCCTTCCCCGACGCCCTCGGGCACCCCGTATCGATCGTCCTGTTCACCTTTCTCGCCGCGGATTCGACGATCGCCCGCCGTCGTGGCGAACTGCAGTGGAAGGGACGCACGATCGAGGTCTCCCGATGAGCCGCGTCATCGTCATCGGCGCCGGCGTCGGCGGACTCGCCACGGCGATGCGCCTGCAGGCGGCCGGTCATGACGTCACCGTGCTCGAGCAATTCGACACCGTCGGCGGCAAACTCGGCGTCATAGAGCACGACGGTTTCGTTTTCGACACCGGCCCGTCTCTGGTGACCATGCCGCACGTCCTCACCGAACTGTTCGACGACACCGGCGCCCCGGTGGACCAGTTCCTTCAACTCGACCGTCTGCCGGTCGCAGCCCGGTATCGATTCCCCGACGGCACGGTCCTCGACCTGCCCGACACCCTCGACGACATCCCCGCCGCGCTCGACACCGCACTCGGACCCGGATCCGGTGACCAGTGGTCGTCGTTTCTCGGTCGCGCCCAGGCGATCTGGGACGTCACCCACGGGCCGTTCCTCGAGTCGCCGATGAGCGTGCGGACGATGATCGGCGGGATCGCCACCCCGTCCGACGTCCGTACCGTGGCGCCCTGGAAAACGTTGCGCGGCCTCGGGTCCGAGTATCTCGACGATTCACGGCTCGCTATGCTTCTCGACCGTTACGCCACCTACACCGGTTCGGATCCGCGGCGCGCCCCGGCGGCTTTGGCGTCAGTTCCGTGGGCCGAGCAGGCCTGGGGTTCCTGGTATGTGCGCGGCGGTCTCGGCCGAATCGCCACCGCGATGCGGGATCGGTTGCTCACCATGGGCGGCCGGATCGAGTTCGGAGTCGAGGTGTCCCGGATCTCGACGGACGAGCACGGCCGCGCCGACGGCGTCGTACTCGCCGACGGCAACCGTCGCCCCGCCGACCTCGTCGTGGCGAATGCCGACGCCCGACAGGTCTTCGACCGACTTGTTCCCCGCCGTTCCGCTCGCATTCCTTCTGCACTGCTTCGTCGTTCGACACCGTCGCTGTCGGGCTTCGTCCTCCTCCTCGCGCTCGACAACCCGCCCGCCGATCAGACCCACCATCACGTTCTGTTCGCCGAGGACTACGACGAGGAGTTCGACGCGGTCTTCGGTTTCAACGGCCCGCCGCGGCCTGTCGCACGTCCGACCGTGTACATCTCCGCGCCCGACGATCCGGAGATCGTCCCAGGTCCCGACACCGCCGCCTGGTTCGTGCTCGTCAACGCACCGCGGCACGACCCTGAGCACGGAGTCGACTGGGATGCAGCAGGACTCGCGGACAAGTACGCAGACCAGATCATGCAGGTGATGGCCGACCGCGGCCTGGACGTCCGCGACCAGGTCCGTCACCGACTGCTGGTCACGCCGGCAGATCTCGAGCGCCGCACCATGACTCCCGGCGGCTCGATCTACGGCTCGTCGTCGAACGGTCCGCGCGCCGCTTTCCTACGGCCGAAGAACACCTCGCCGATCCCGGGCCTGTACCTGGTCGGCGGGTCGTCGCACCCCGGCGGCGGACTCCCGCTGGTGATGATGTCGGCGAAGATCGTGGCGGATCTGATCGCCCGGTCTCCTTCTCCCTGAGGCGAACCCACTCTCGCAGCCTGAGGTGCGAGCCACGCGAACCCGCTCTCGCTCCCTGAGGAGCGAGCGACGGCAGGCCACTTGTCGCTGCAGGAGCGAGCGACGGCAGGACCCTGTCGCTGCCTGAGGTGCGAGGAGCGATAGCGACGAGCCTCGAAGGCCTGGTGACGTCATCCCATCAGGCCTTCGAGGCTCGCTTCGCTCGCACCTCAGGCAGCGGGAGGGGCCGCTTGCGCTCCTCGCACCTCAGGCAGCAGCAGGGGTCAGTGCGTCGGCGTCGGACCGACCGAGCGATCTCCGTTGAGCCGCTTGCGGATCAGTTCCGCGCTGATCAAGCACATCGGCAGACCGATACCGGGTCGGGTGCTCGATCCCGCGTAGTACAGCCCCTCGACTTTGCGTGAGCGGTTCGTCGAGCGCAGGAATGCGCTCTGGCGCAGCGTGTGTGCCGGTCCGAGGGCACCGCCGCACCACGAGTTCACGTTGTCGACGAAGTCCGCGGGACCGACGGTGCGTCGTACGACGATGCGGTCGGCGAGGTCGGGGACTCCGGACCACTGGCCGATCATCGCGATGGCTCGGTCGGCGACCTTCTCGATGTCGGGGTCGCCGGCACCGTTCATTCCGCCGTGTCCGAGGCCTGGATCGGGCGGGACCGGGACGAGGACGAACACGTTCTCGTGACCGTCCGGGGCCACCGAGTCGTCGGTCGCCGACGGCTTGCACACGTAGAGCGATGCCGGATCGGGTACGCGCGTGGGTGATTCGAAGATCGCGTCGAAGTTGGTCTTCCAGTCCTCGGTGAAGTACAGCGAGTGATGGGCCAGTTCGGGCAGCTCACCGCTCACGCCGAGGTAGGCGAGGACCGCACCCGGTCCCGAGGTGGCGCGTTTCCAGTAGCGCTCCGGGAAGGTCTGCAGATCGCCGGGAAGGAGCTTGGTCTCGAGGTGGTGCATATCGGCCGCGCCGACGACGATGTCGGCGGGCAGATCCCGCGTTCCCCCGTCGGCGGTTTGGACGCGAACACCGACCACCTCGGCGCGACGGCGGAGTCGACGACCCGGCCGTTTGCGCGTCAGCACGGAAGTCGCGGCCGTACCGGTGTGGATCACGACGCCGCGTTCGCGCGCGACGCGCTCGAGTGCGTCGACGAGGGTCGTGAAGCCCCCCTGGGGGTATCGGACGCCGTCGGCGAGGTCCATCCAGCTCATCAGGTGATACATCGACGGGGTCCGCTCCGGCGACGAACCGAGGAACACCGCCGGATAGCCGAGCACCTGCTGCAGGCGTCGGTCGCTGAACTTCGACGAGATGAAGGACTGGAGCGAGCGGGTCAGCAGCTTCGCGAGCGTCGGCGCGGTCTTCAGCACCGGCAGGCTCAGGAACGCGCGGGTGGAGTCGAAGCTCGTGTACAGGAACCGTTCGACGGCAAGGTCATATGCCTGGCGTGCCGTCTGGAGGTAGGAGTCGAGAGCCGCTCCGGCACCCGGTTCGATGTTCTCGAACACCTCTCGGTTGCGCTCGTAGTCGCCGAAGATGTCGAGTGGCGGTTCATCGGAACCGTTCTCCCCGAAGAACACTCGGTAACCGGGATCGAGTCGGACCAGATCGAGCTGTTCCTTCGTCGACGTGCCCAGCATTTCGAAGTAGTGGTCGAACACCTCGGGCATGAGCCACCACGACGGCCCGGTGTCGAACCGGAACCCGTCTTTGCTCCACAGCCCGGCACGTCCGCCGAGGTCGTCGTTCTTCTCGATCACCTCGACGTCGTGGCCGTCGTGGGCGAGTAGTGCGGCGGTGGACAGTCCTGCGACACCGCCGCCGATGACGGCGATGCGTTTGCGTGCGGTCATGCGTCCACTCCCCTTGCTGTGCGTGGCATCCCGCGTCGGGCGACGGCGGCCGCCGCGATCCTGGCCTTGCCGGCGTTGGGAACGCGGACACGGTTCAGTCTGGCTTCGGCGGCCGACGATTCACGCAGGCGTGCAGTGAGTTCCGCGAAGAGATCGTGTGCGGTGCAGACCGCGACGCGGCTGCTCGCCGGCAGGTGCGGGATGGCGGCTGCCGCGGCGGTGAGGTCGAGATCGATGTCATCGAGCCACAGCGACCAGGCGGCGTCGTCCGGGCTGTCCGGGTCCAGGCCGACCAGGTACCGGCGGCCCAATCCGTCACTGTCCTCGCCGAAGTCGCGGAGGAAGTTGATCTTCTGGAAGGCGGCGCCGAGACGACGCGCGCCGGGCGCGAGGTGGTCGTAACGCGCTTCGGCTTTCGCCTCTTCGGCGAGGAACGCGCGCAGGCACATCAGGCCGACGACCTCGGCAGAGCCGTAGATGTAGGACGCCAGGCTCTCGAAGTCGTGCTCGACCTCGGTCAGGTCTGAACGCATCGAGGCGAAGAACGGCGCCACCAGGTCCAGGTCGATGCCGACCCGGCGGGCGGTCCGTGCGAAGGCGTGCACCACCAGGTTGCTGCTCGACCCGGTGATCATCGCGGCCGAGGTCTGATCCTCGAGCTGATCGAGTTCGTTGCTGCGGTCGACGAGGCCTTGCTCGGGACGCGGCGCGTCGACGATCTCGTCGGCCACGCGGACGAGCGCGTAGATGTTGCGGACGTCGCGGCGGATGGCCGGGGCGAGCAGGCGCGAGGCGAGTCCGAAGGAACTCGAGTACGACCTGATCACCAGCGCCGCGCTCGCCTCGGCGACGGCGTCGTACCGCCGATGCGGCGGGACCAGTTCGGTATGACCGGGTAGATACATCATCCGATGGCTCCTGCGGTGTGACGTTGGGGTTGGTATGTCATGAATTCGATGCCCGGGCAATGATCGGATGGGTCGCATCCGCGGCGTCGACGATTCCGTACGGATCGGGGCCGGGCAGCTGGCGCACCTGGTCGGCGAACCAGGGGCTGACGGCCCAGGGGGTGCGCAACGCGAGATCCCATACATCCGGGACCTCCGCCCAGGCGTACTCGGCGACCTCGTCCGGGCTCGGCTTCAGCGAACCCACGGGCCGCGCGACGTACACGGGGCAGATCTCGTTCTCGACGATGCCGCTCGCGTCGACGGCCCGGTACCGGAAGTCGGGCAGGATGCATCGCACGTCGTCGACGTCGATGCCCAGCTCTCGCTGCGCGTACCGGTGCACGGCGTCGACGACGGCCTCGCCCGGACGCGGATGACCGCAGAACGAGTTGGTCCACACGCCGGGCCAGCTGCGCTTGGACAGTGCGCGACGGGTCATGAGGATCCGGTTGTCGGCATCGACCAGGTGGCATGAGAACGCGAAGTGCAGCGGTGTGTCGAGACCGTGCACGCCCTCGCGGTCGGCGGTGCCGCACGGGCGGCCGTCGGCGTCGGCGAGAACCACCGAGTCGTTGGTCATCAGTTCCTCATCAGAGTCGAGATCGTGGGTCGAGCCAGGTTCTCCCATTGTTCGTCACCGGGGGCCGAATCGGATGGGCCGGTCGGTCCCGGACGACGACACGGAGATCGCGCGCCGATTCCCTGGATTCGATGGTAGGCAGTGCGGGCGGATCAGCCCTGGTCGCCGAGGCCGGCGGCACGCATCAACGCACACCAGGTGTCCACGTAGGCGTCCAGGTCGACGTCGCCGACGAGCGACTGCTGCACGACGACGCCTTGCATCACCGACACCATCGGAAGGGCCAGTTCTGCCGGTTCACCAGGCAGTTCGTGGCCGGAGTCGCGCCAGCGGACCAGGACGTGCTCGAAGACCTTCCGAAGCCCGAGGATGATCTCGCGAACGATCTCGCGCAGTTCGGGGTTGTTCGCCGCCTCACCCCAGATGGTCATCACCATCCGGAAGTCGTCGGTCAGCGGTGCGATCTCGGCCATCACACGCGCCGCGAGCATCCGGATGGCGTCCTCGGGTGACGCGGGGGCGCCGTCGCCGCCGACGAGGTCGCCGAGGCCGGACTCGTAGGCCAGGAAGACCGACCGCGCGACCGCGGCGATCAGCTGCTCCTTCGACGAGTAGTACGAGTAGACCGCTCCGGCGCTCAGGCCGGATTCCCGGATGACGTCGGACATCGACGCCCGGTGGAACCCCTTCTCGGCGAAGCAGCGGCGTGCGGCATCGAGGATCTGCTGGCTCCGCTCGAGTTTGCGTTCCGCACTGATCTTCGGCATTCGACAAGTGTAAAACGAATATTCGTTCTTGATTGCCATCATCGCTCGGCGCATACTTCTAAAAACGAGAGTTCGTTCTTTTTGGAGGCAGTGATGACCACGTACACCGAACCGTCCGATCGAAACCTCGCCACCGAGGATCGGCCGCCCGAACCATCCCGTTCACACGGACCGTCGTGGCGCATCGTCGTCGCCCTGGTCCTCGCCATACCGATCGTGGTCAGCACGATCGCGGCCATGTTCGTGTCCCTTGCGGTGGACCCCGAGCCGCACGACGTCCCGCTCGGCCTGGTCGCACCGGCACCCGCAGCGCAAGCCATCGAATCCGTCCTGGCCGATCGCGCCGGTGAGGATGCCTTCGCCGTCGAGCAGTTCGCCGATCCCGCCGCTGCGCGGGAGGCCATCGAGTCCCGGGACATCGTCGGCGCCATCACCGTCGGCCCGCAGGGCGTCACCGTCCTGACCGCCGAAGCCGGGTCCCCGGCGCTCGCCCAGATCGTCACCGGCGTCGGCGCGAGTATCGCCACCGCGCAGTCACTTCCGGTCACCACCGAGTCCGTGGTCGCCCCGCCGGCCACCGATGCACGCGGAACCGGATTCGCGGCGGGCTTGCTGCCGCTGCTCATCGCAGGTATCGCCCTGGGCGCAGCGGCCGCGATCGCCCTCGCCGGCCGGGTGTGGATGCAGGCCACCGTCGTGCTGGTCGGCCCGCTGGTGGCCGGCCTGGGATTTGCGGCGGTCTGGTCGTGGCTCGGGGTCATCGACGGGCGCGTGGTGCCGGTGGCGTTGGCTCTCACCCTCATGATCGGCGCGATCTCCTGGTTCACCGCGGGAGCCGGCTCACTCATCGGCGCACCCGGCGTCGGCATCGCCGCGATCCTGATGATGCTGATCTCCAACCCGCTGTCCGGGCTCGCATCGTCGCCGTACCTGCTCCCGGCTCCATGGGGAGCCCTCGGGCAGTGGCTGCCGACCGGCGCCGGCGGCACCCTGACCCGGTCGGTCGCCTACTTCCCCGACGCTTCGTTCGCCGGCCCGCTGTGGATTCTGTTGGGCTGGATCGCCGTCGGCGCGATCCTGCTCGCCGTCTCCGGCCTCCGCCCGCGCCGGGGCTGAATCGAACGGCGCCGGGCCTGCATCAGGCGCGCAGCCCGCGGGTCTGCCGGAACACCGCGACGAACAACTGGAGAAGGCCGATCGTCGCCAGGGTCGCACCGATCCCGGCGATGATCGCCGCCAGCGTCCGGGCAACGCCGTCGGCGAGCCCGACCTGCCACACGACCGTGGCCACGACCATCGCGATGAAGGCGAGGATCACACGCGACGGCCGCTCCCAGACCGTGACGGTTCCGGGGCCCTTCATCCCGGCGGCCTGGGCCGTTGCCCGCGTGCCTTCGAGGAACAGGGTGAGCACGGCGATCACGACCCCCGACCACGGCGGCGCACCGGCCATCACGACGATGCCCGCCAGGAAGATGTCGGACCATCGATCGGCCATCGTGTCGAGGACCCGGCCCCATTGCGTGGCCGCGCCGGTCTGGGCGGCGATGGCGCCGTCCACCCCGTCGAGGACCGCGGCGAGAAGGATCACGACGGCCGCGACCGCGAACCAGCCGCGCCCGGCGAACGTCACCGCGAAGGCGATCGCGGTGACCGCGGCGCCGCAGACGGTGATCACGTTCGGTGTGATGCCCAGTCGCACGAGGGGTCGCGCACACGCGTTGCTGAGGAGCACCCACCGCTCGACCCAGAACGACCCGCGGGGATCGATTCCCCCGTGCAACTCCGACCATGCGTCGAGCACGGCATGCCGTTGTGTCCGGCGGGCCTGTCGGCGGCCGGCCCGATGATCCGGTTCAGTCGACACGGCCGCCTCCGACGGTCCGGTCCAGCGACTGTCCGACGGCCCAGCCGACGATCACCAGGATGTGCAGCACGTAGAGCCACAGTCCGGCCGCGACCACCCCGCCGATGACCCGGAGGCCTCCGTAGGGGATCCCGACGTCGATCGGCAGCGACAGGAACAGCAGGAACCCTTGCGAGAAGCCCGCGATGAACGACGCGGCGCCCAACGCGGTCACCGCCGAGACGAACAGAGACGGACCACCGGGCGTGACCTTCCAGTAGACCCAGGTCAGCGGGATCGTGAGAGTGAGCCAGACGACGAGGAACTCGATCACCACACGGGCCGCGAGATCCCCGAGGTCGCCGGTCCCCCCGCCGTCGGGGGCGAGCGTGGTGATCGACGATGCCACCGCGACCGCGACCGCCGTCAGCGGCGGCACGAAGACGAACAACACCAGGATCGAGAGCCGGGAGCGCCATCCGGTGAAGCGGTCCTTCTCCGGATGCATCATCAGGCAGGCACGTCGAAGTCCTTCCCCGTAGAACGACGCGGGGAAGAGCAGGACGAGCGCACCCCAGCCGGTCAGGCTGGTGCCGATCGACACCGCCTCGCCGAAGACGTCTCGGCCACCCATCTCCGGCGGAATCAGGACCGCCAGCTCACGCCAGGTCGACTCGGCTGCCGCATCCCCGCGCAGCCACGTCGTCGACCAGATCGCGAGGAGCACCCACGGGACGACGGCGATGGCGGCGTAATAGGTCAGGGTCGCCGCAGCGGCGGCGAGGTCGCCGCGGGCGAGGACCTCTTTGGTGCCGGACGCCAGCCGACGTACGGCGGACAGCACCGTGCCCGGCGCGGAACGCGCCTGCGGGGCGGCAGAACTGAGGATCACGCTGTCCGGTGTACCCGAAAAACATCTCGACTAGGCATGTCCCGGAGGAAGTGACCGACGACGCGCCGTCAGATCGAGGCGAAGAGCGCGACCGCCATCCCGATCATGATGACCGCGACGACGGCGTCGAGGATCTTCCACGCCCGCGGGCTGGCGAAGAGATGCGACAGGCGCCGAGCACCTCCCCCGAGCGCGGTGAACCACAGGATGCTGGCCACGCAGGCCCCGATTGCGAACGCCCACTTGCCGTTTCCGTGACCGTTGGCGATCGCGCCCATGGTCAGGACGGTGTCGAGGTAGACGTGTGGGTTGAGCCAGGTGAGCGCCAGCGCCGTGCCCACCGCGACCCATCGTCCGGCCGATTCCGCCTCCTCGGCGTTGGCGGCGATGGCCTCGTTGCTGCGCAGACAACGCTTGGCGGCGAGTAATCCGAGCACGAGGACATAGAGACCGCCGAGAAGCTTGGCGACGGTGATCACCTGCGGATGCGCCGCGACGATCGCGCCGAGCCCGGCCACTCCCGCGACGATGAGCACGACGTCAGAGATCGCACACACCGCCACGATGGCCCCCGTGTGCCGTCGCGCGACACCCTGCCGGAGGACGAAGACGTTCTGCGGACCGATCGCGACGATCAGGCCCGCGCCGGTGAGCAGACCGGCGATCGCGGGGAGGAGGTAACTGGACACTCGGTGAACGCTATGGAGTGCGCCGAGATCAGTACAGCGAATGTTCCTTGTGAATCATTAGCCGTTCTTCATCTAGTCTGATCGCATGGACATCAGCCAGGAGGGTCTGCGCACGCTGGCCGCGGTCCTGCGCGAAGGAACGTTCGACGCCGCGGCGTCGTCGCTGCACATCACGCCCTCGGCGGTCAGCCAGCGGATCAAGGCGCTGGAATCCGCGGTCGGCCGGGTGGTGCTGCGCCGGACCAAACCGGCGTCGGCGACTCCGGACGGCGAAGTGCTGGTCCGCCTGGCCAGGCAGTGGGAGCTGTTGCTCGCCGAGACGCGCGCCGAGTTCGTCGGCGAACCCGATGACGACGACGCCCCGGTGACCTCCCGGCCCCGTGTGCATCTGCCGATCGCGACCAACGCGGACTCGCTCGCGACCTGGCTGCTCCCGGTGCTCGCCCGGTTCCACCGTGAGCATGCGGTGGCCGTCGAGGTGTTCCGCGACGACGAGACCCGCAGCAGCGCCCTGCTGAAGTCGGGTGACGCGCTCGCCGCGGTGACGTCGGACCCGATCGCCATCCGTGGCTGTGCCCTGCAGTCCCTCGGCAGCATGCGGTATCTGCCGGTCGCGACACCGGAGTTCATCGCCACCTGGCTCTCCGACGGCCTCGACGCCGAGGCTCTGGCGAGGGCCCCGATGGTCCAGTTCGACCGCAACGACCACATCCAGCTGGACATGGTCGCGGCGCTGGCCGGACGCGCCGTCGACCCGCCGGCGGCCTACATCCCGTCCTCCACCGAGTACCACCGCGCGGTGTCGCTCGGAATCGGTTGGGGCGCAGTTCCTGTCGTCCAGATCCGAGAGGCACTCGACGACGGCCGCGTGCGCCTGATCGCCGACCACCACCTCGACGTCCCGCTCTACTGGCAGCACTGGAAGCTCAGTTCCCCTCTGCTGCAACATCTTACGGATCTGGTCGTCACCGGGGCCGCAGAGGTGCTGCGGTGACCGGGCAGGAGGGTCAGTCGTTCACCGACACCAGCGTCGGCGGCGTCTCGTCGACCAGTGGGTTCTCGATCTCGTCGCGCCACATGCGGGCCGCGAAGTAGAAGGCCCACGCGATGGGGACCGGCAGGAGGCCGGCCAGGACGAACGTCGCGGTCAGTCCGATCGCCGACGACACCGGAGCGGCGATCGCCATCGACACCGGCATCAGTGCGACCGACACGAAGAAGTCGAGGCTCGCGATCCGGCCGAGCAGTGCCGGCGGGACACGACGCTGGAGCAGCGTGCCCCACAACACCATCGGGCCGTCGAACATCACGCCCATGCCGACACCGGCCGCGACGAACATCCAGGTCGCGTCGGCGACACCCATCAGGACGAGTGGCACGCTCGAGAACGACCAGATGCCGAACATGACGGTCAGATACCGCCGCGGCATCGGCAGCGACGCGAACACCAGCGAGGTGGCGGCTGCGCCGATGCCGAAGCCGGCGAGCACCCACGCGTGCTGGGAGGCGCCACCGTCGATGCGCTCGCGCAGGGCGAAGGGCACGAGCACCTCGATCGGGCCCATCGTCGCCAGAACCAGGACGCAGGCGAAGAACAGGGTTCCCCACAGCCACGGCGTGCGGATCATGTAGACGAAGCCCTCGACGAGGTCGACGACGACACTGCCGCGTGCGCTCGTGCGTGCGACCTCCGCCTCAGAGGTCTCCGGTTCGCCGAGCCGTCGTGAGGTCACCGGGGTCATCACCAGGTAACAGCCACCCGAGGCGATGGACGCGATGGCGGCCAACACGACCGCCTGGCCCGGCGCGGTGGCGCCGATGACCGCACCGGCGACCATCGGACCGACGGCCTGGAACACCACCGGACGGAAGAAGCCCTCGATGCCGTTCGCCGCCTGCAGCTCCGACGCGGAGACCACCCCGGGCAGCAACGCCGAGTACGCCGGGTAGTACATGCCCATCGTGACACCGGCGAGCAGCGACGCCATCACCACCATCCAGAGGTCGAGGACTCCGAACACCGAGGCCGCACCCACGGCACCGAAGGCCGCCATCTTGGTGACCTCGAGACCGATCATGATGTGGCGCTGCGAGATCCGGTCGGCGAGGACACCGCCGACGAGGGTCGACACGAGCATCCCGACCGCGGCCGTCCCGGCCGCCAGGGACACCTGTCCCGGTCCGCCGCCGAGGGCGATGACCTGCCAGATCACCGCGATGGTCCAGATCCCGTCACCGAACATCGCCAGGATCAGACCCGACGCCAGCAGCCGGTACTGCCGTCGCGCCAGGGGCTTCAGGGCGCGGGGCAGACGAATGTCGACGTTGGTGCTCACCCTCCGAGCTTGCCGGACGCCGCCGGTCTCAGGCCAGCGAATTTCCCGCGGAGAGCAGAGTCAGCTGGCCTTACGGGAGGCCTTCTTGGCGGGCGCCTTCTTCGCCGTGCTCTTGCTGCCCGACGATCCAGAGCTGCTCTTCGACGCCGCCTTCTTGGCCGGCGCCTTCTTCGCGGGCGCCTTCTTGGCGGCCTTCTTCGCCGGAGCCTTCGCGGCCGTGTCCTTCTTCTCCGCCTCGCCCTCGTCCTCGTCAGAGGAGGAGCCACGATCCTTCACCGAGGCACGCAGGGCGGCAAGCAGATCGGCGACCTCGGAGTCCTCCTCCTCGGGCTTCTCCTCGTCCGACTCCGGGAACGCCTCGCTGCCCTCGGCCTTCGCCTCGATCAGCTTGGACAGTTCCTCCTGGTACCGGTCCTCGAATTCGGACGGGTCGTAGTCGGAGGCCATCGACTCGATCAGCGAGGCCGCCATCTTCAGTTCCTGATCGCGGATCTCGGTGTCCTCGTCGAGGAAGCCGAAGTCGGGTTTGCGAACCTCGTCCGGCCACAACAGGGTCTGCAGCGTCATCACCCCGTCGACGACCCGCAACGCCGCCACCCGCGTGCGGTTGCGCAGGGTGAACGTCGCGATGGCGAGGCGATCGGTCTCCTCGAGGGCCTTGGCCAGCAACACGTAGGCCTTGGGCGACTTCGACGACGGCTCCAGGTAATACGGCTTGTCGAAGTAGATCGGGTCGACCTGTTCGGCCGGCACGAACTCCAGGATCGAGATCTCCGGGCTCTTCTGCACGGGCAGCGTGGCCAGGTCGTCCTTCGTCAGGATCACCGTCTCGCCCGATTCCGACTCGTAGGCGTTGGCGATGTCGGAGTAGTCGACCTCGGTGTCGGTTCCCTCGCGCACCCGGCGGTAGCGGATGCGGGTCCCGTCGGAGGAGTCGACCTGATACGACTTGCGGTCGTGACTCTCCGTCGCGGAATAGACCTTGACCGGTACGTTCACCAGACCAAAGCTGAGATCGCCCTTCCAGATCGAGCGCATGTCGAACATTGTGCCAGGCATTCGCACGGCACGTCGCCAACCGGGCGCAACACAGCGGGGCCGACATCCACGCGTCGATCAACCGGTCTCGGGGCGTCGGGTGTGGACAATGGAGTGATGGCAGGCGGAGAGAACCTGGAGGTCGACGGCCGCCGGATCTCGATCACCAATCTCTCCAAGGTGCTCTATCCGGCGACCGGGACCCGGAAGTACGACGTCATCGACTACTACTCGCGCATCGCCGACGTCATGCTGCCGCATCTGCGGAACCGGATCGTCACCCGCAAACGCTGGCCCAATGGTGTCGAGTCGACGCCGTTCTTCGAGAAGGACATGCCCGACAGTGCACCCGACTGGGTTCGCCGGTACGGAATCCAGCACAGCGAGCGGGTCATCGAGTACGCACTGGCCGAGGATCGCGCCACGCTCGTGTGGCTGGCGCAGATGGCGGCGCTGGAGATCCACGTCCCGCAGTGGCAACTACCGATCGGCCCCGACGGCGAGCGCATGGCCAACCGCATCGTCTTCGATCTCGACCCCGGTCCGCGGGTCCCCCTGCACGAGACCGCGGCCGTGGCGGTGGAGATCCGGAACTGGCTGGGCGGCACCACCACCTATCCGGTGACTAGCGGCGGCAAGGGAATCCACATCTACGCCCGACTGCCCAAGCCGGTGAGCTCCGAGGCCGCACGAAAGGTGGCTCGCGAGGTGGCCAACGAGTTCGCCCGGCAGAACAGCGATTTCATCACCGCCAACATGTCCAAGAAGATCCGCGACGACAAGGTCTTCATCGACTGGAGCCAGAACAACGCCTCCAAGACCACGCTGTCTCCGTACTCGTTGCGCGGGCGCGAGCAACCGTGGGTCGCCGCGCCCCGCACCTGGGACGAGATCGAGGACCCGAAGATCGCCCAGTTACTCTACACAGAGGTCCTCGACCGCGTCGCCGACGTCGGCGATCTCCTCGGGGGTCTCGACGCGCCGTACGACGACGATCCGGCCACCGACGCCGACAAACATGGCGCCGAGGAGCCCGACGCCGGGGACTCGCAGGCGGGTCAGATCATCAATCTGCGGGAGTACCGTCGTAAACGGGACGAGTCCAAGACACCTGAACCCTTCGGCGACGAGAACCACCGGCAGCGCCTGCGCGAATCCGACGAGGATGCCGACACCGAATCCGAAACCGGCCCGCGCGAACCGATCTTCGTCATCCAGGAACACCACGCGCGGCGCCTCCACTACGACTTCCGTCTCGAACACGACGGGGTGCTGGTCTCATGGGCCGTCCCGAAGAACCTGCCGACCGATCCGGACCAGAACCGGCTCGCGGTCCAGACCGAGGACCATCCGATGGACTACGCCGACTTCGAGGGTGACATCCCGGCCGGTGAGTACGGCGGTGGTCACGTATCGATCTGGGACAAGGGCACTTTCGAGCTGGAGAAGTGGCGGGAGAAAGAGGTCATCGTCCGCCTGCACGGCGAGAAGGTGCAGGGCCGGTACGCACTGATCCGCACCGGGGACAAGAACTGGCTCGCCCACCTGATGACCGACGAGCCGCGCCCCATCGTCCCCGACAGCCTCACCGATCCGCGACCGATGCTCGCGACCGATGATCCGATCGACAAGCTCAACGAACGGGACTGGGCGTTCGAGGGAAAGTGGGATGGTTATCGGCTCCTGGTGCGGTCGATCGGCGGCGAGTTCCGGCTCACGTCCCGGTCGGGAATCGACATGACGAAGGACTTCCCCGAATTCGCGGGCATCGCCGACGATCTCGGACTGATGGACGTCGTCCTCGACGGCGAGGCGGTGGCCATCGACTCGACCGGCCGGACGAACTTCACGCTGTTCACGTCGCGGAAGCACACCGAGGAGCAGTACACGCTCAAACTGCACCTGTTCGACATCCTCTATCTCAACGGGACGTCGTTGCTGCGGAAACCGTGGTCCGTACGACGCGAACTCCTCGAGGAACTCGCGACCGCGTTCCGCCGGTCGCCGTATGTCGATGTGCCGCCGCTGCTTCCGGCGCCCGCGAGCGCGGCGATCGAGTACAGCCGCGAACACAACCTCGAAGGTGTTGTCGCCAAACGACGCGACTCGGTGTATCAGCAGGGCCGACGCTCCACCAAGTGGCTCAAGCACAAGAACTGGAGCGACATCGAGGTGGTGGTCGGCGGTTACCGGCCCGGGCGCGGCAACCGGTCACACACCATCGGGTCGTTGTTGCTCGGACTGCCCGAGGAGACCGGACTGCGCTACGTGGGACGCGTCGGCACCGGGTTCACCGACGCGCAATTACGGGCGCTAGCCGAAGAACTCGAGCCGCTGGAGATCTCGCGGTCACCGTTCCTCGACAAACTCGACCGGCCCATCGCGTCGAGCGCGGTCTGGGTGCTGCCCAAGATCGTCGGCGAGGTGCGCTTCATGGACTGGACCACCGCGGGCCACCTACGCCACCCGAGCTGGCGCGGCATCCGCCGGGACAAACTCCCCGGAGATCTCTGATGTCGAATCCCGCGCACCCACAGTCGAACAAACTCGACCGATCGGTGATCGTGACCGGTCTCGTGATCGTGTCGGGCATGATCATGGTGGTTCTCGACACCACCATCGTCAATGTCGCCCTGGAGTCGCTGAGCACCGAACTCGACGCCTCGCTGTCGACGACGCAGTGGGTGGTCACCGGATACCTCCTCGCGGTCGCCCTGGTCATTCCGCTCACCGGTTGGGCGATGGACCGGTTCGGACCCAAACCGACCTGGATCACCGCGGTGACGCTGTTCGTCGCGGGGTCGGCGCTCTGCGCGGCGGCGTGGTCGATCGAGACCCTCATCGTGTTCCGCATTCTGCAGGGTCTCGGCGGCGGCATGCTCCTGCCTGCTGGGCAGGCCATCATCACCCGCGCCGCCGGCCCCGACCGCCTCGGACGGGCGATGGCCATCCTCGGCGTCCCCATGCTCCTCGGCCCCGTCCTGGGACCGGTGATCGGCGGTCTGCTCGTCGAGTACACGAGCTGGCACTGGATCTTCCTGGTCAACGTGCCGGTCGGCCTGGTCGCGGTCGCACTCGCGGTGTGGAAACTGCCGTTCGGCGACACGGCGCCCGACCGTGACCGCCTCGACCTGCTCGGTCTCGCCGTACTCTCCGGCAGCCTGGTCTCCTTGCTCTACGGTCTGTCGCGGGCGAGCTCCCAGGGCGGCTTCGGCGAACCCGATGTACTCGGCTGGCTCGTCGGCGGTGCGGTGGGGCTGGGCCTCTACACGTGGCACAGCCTGCGCAAGGGAACCGACTCGATCGTCGACGTCCGGCTCCTCACCAACAGGGTGTTCGCCGCAGGCACCGTCTCGGTGTTCCTGGTCGCGATCGGACTCTTCGGCGGCATGCTGCTCCTTCCGCTCTACTACCAGACGGTTCGGGGCGAGGGAGCCCTGAACGCGGGCCTGTTGCTCGCCCCGCAGGGCCTCGGCGCGATCGTGGCGATGGTGATCGGCGGACGGATCACCGACCGCATCGGCGCCGGGTACGTGGTCCCGGTCGGCGTCGTGCTGGCGATGATCGGCACGTACCCGTTCACCCACGTGGGCGCCGACAGTTCCTACCTGTGGCTGAGTGTCGCCCTGTTCGTCCGCGGCATGGGCCTGGGTTCGGTGATGATGCCGACGATCTCGGCCGCTTACAGCGACCTGAGCAGGGAGGTCGTGACCCGCGCCGCCCCCACGCTCTCGGCGATCCAGCAGGTCGGCGCGTCGTTGGGTAGCGCGTTGCTCGTCACGGCGCTGACTCAGCGACTGACCCACGAGCTGAACGCCCACCGGATCCCGTCCTCGGGTGGCGGCACCGATCAGATCGGTTCCGTCCCACCGGAAGCCATGCCCGTCATCGGTCCACTTCTGGCGGACGCTTTCGGCTACGCATTCTGGGTCGCCTTCGCGCTCACCGCGGTGATCTTCGTTCCCGCGATGTTCCTGCCGCGTCACCGGTCCCGGGACGCGGACGCGACCCCGGCGCCACCAGCCGGGATCTGACGGTTTCGACGAACGCCCCGAACCAGCAGCCCACCAGGAGGAGTCACGAATGACACCCGACGTACACGGAGAGACGATCACGGTCCCCGCGGCCTTCGGCGACACCGAGATGTACGTGGCCCGTCCGGCCGTGTCCGACGGCAGGCCGCTGCCCGGCGTCCTGTTCATCACCGATGTGATCGGACTCCGCCCGCGAATTCGCGCGATGGCCGACCGCATCGCGTCGTGGGGTTACGTGGTCGCGGTGCCTCACCTCTTCTATCGCTACGGGACCGCCGACGAGTGGGCCCCGGTCGACGACCTGCTGTTGCCCGAGACCCTCGGCGCGTTCTTCCGGGCGGTGATGCCCCGGGCATCGACCCTCACCTTCGACGTCGCCCGCGCCGACCTCATCGCCTACCTCGGCGCCCTCCGCTCGGTGCCCGGTGTCTCCGCCGGCCCGATCGGCGTCACCGGGTACTGCATGGGCGGGCGACTGGCCCTGAACCTGGCGGCGGCGCGTCCCGCCGAGGTGGCCGCCGTCGGGATCTTCCACACCGGCAACCTGGTGACCGACGCGCCCGACAGCCCTCACCTGCACCTCGTCGACATCGACGGGTTCGTGCTGGCCATCCACGCCGACAAGGACCGCTCGCTTCCCCGCACCGCGGTCGCGCAATTCGAGCATGCGCTCATCTCGAGCGGCGTCACACATTCGGCAAGCGTCTACCCGGGTGCCGCGCACGGCTACACGATGTCCGACATCCCCGCGTACCACCACGAGGCCGCCGAGCACCACTTCGCCGAGCTCGAGGCGCTGTTCCGGCGAACCCTGACCGCCTGAGCGCCGGCCGGGGCCAGTGCGCCAGAGAACCTACCGATCGGTAGGACGACTGAGCCACACCATTGCGAGCGAAGTGTGTTTCGACTCGCGGCGCCCCCGTGGTGCGCGTACACGCGGTTCCTGGGACTAGCCTCATGGGAGTCAGTGACCGTGACAGGAGCTCTTCGTGTTCGTTGTCGCCCACATCAGCGACCTTCATTTCAACGGGACGCAGTTCAATCGCAGCCGCATCCAGTCGACGCTGAGTTACATCAACGCGCGCGCGGCCGGCATCGACGTCCTGCTGGTCACCGGTGACCTCGCCGACGAGGGGGCGCCGAGCGAATACCGAGAGGCCTACGGCGTTCTCGAGAGTCCACTGCCGATGCTCATCACCGCCGGCAACCACGATGTCCGCGAACCGTTCAGCGCCACCCTGCTCGGCGCCGAGACCTCCGGGCCCATCAACCACTCCCGCCGCGTCGGCGACGTGTTGTTCCTGATGTGCGACAGCTCCATACCCGGACGAAACGACGGATACATCGACGACCAGACGCTCGCCTGGATGTCGGCCCGCCTCGAGGCCGAGGACCCGCAGACGCCCGTCTTCGTCGCCTTCCATCACCCGCCGGTCGAACTGCACATGCCGTTCATGGATTCGATCCGGCAGACCGGCGAGGAGCGACTGATCCCGCTCGTCGAACGCCACCCGAACATCGTCGCGTTCCTGTGCGGACATGCCCACACCCCCGCGGTGACCCGATTCGCCGACCGCCCGCTGTGCGTCGCGCCGGGCGTCGCATCGACGCTCAACCTGCCGTTCGAGGGCACCGAGATCGTCAACCGCGGACAGCCGCCCGGCATCGCCTTCCACATCTACGACAAGGGGCGCCTCGTCACCCACTACCGTTCGGTGGTGTTCTGACCGAACCCCGTTCGGTCTAACCCTCGGTACCCGAACCGATGGCCGACGATCCGGCATCGAGCAGCTGCTTCAGGACCTGGCCGCCGAGATCGGTGAGCAGACCCGGCCCGGGATCGGGCAGATTCTGCGGGAGCGCACCGGGCTGATGGGTGGCGGGGATTCGAGCGGCACGCGTGGCCTCGAGCCGGATTCCCCGCGTCTGATCCTTGGTCAGCGGCGTCAGGTACTTGCTGAGATCGGTGGCAGTGGTGAGGGTTCCGACCACTCGCAGCCCGGTCGCACCGAAGTCCGCCGCCCCGCGACGGATGTGGTTGGGCGAGGTGACCAGGATGATGTCGCGAATACCCTTCGCACGCAGGATCTCCGAGGTGTTCTGCGCATTGGCCACGGTGGAACCCGACTTGTCCTCGGTCAGGATGCGGCCGGTGTCGACGCCGTTCTCGACCAGCCAGGTCTTCATCGCGGCGGCCTCGGTGATGCCGTTCTTGGGGACCCCGCCGGTGACGACGATCGGTGCGGCGGTGGTGATCTCGGATTGGGCTTTACCCGCCGACACCCGATTCACCAACTCCGGGGCCATCTTTCCGTTCGCGTTCAACCCGAAGCCGAGGACGACGATCGCGACCCGACCCGACACGGGTTTGGGCGCGGTGTCGGGCACGATCTGCGCAGCGGTGGCGACTCCCGAGATCACGTTGCGGGCCGTGGTGGCGAGGAGCGGGTTCAGCACCCGCAGACGGCTGAGCGCGGCATTGCTGACCGACGCCTGCTCCATCTGATCGGCCCAGATCGCCTGTAGTGCAAGCGCATCGGTATCCGCGGGAGCCAGGGTCAACGCCTTCTGCAACGCCGCCAGGCCGCCGGCGACGTCTCCGTTCGCGAACTTCGACTGGGCCTCGTTGTACAGTCCGGCCGGGTCGACGGCGTCCGCCACTGTCACGACGCCCGCCCCGTCGGCGGGGAGAGATCCGACGGCCACACCGCCGAGCGCGGCGACCGCGATGGTCGCGGCAGCCGCCAGCCGGATGTGCTTTACTCTGGTCACACCAGTCACTCGCGTAACAGTACGAGACCACCGCAACGGCCCCGCACCCGTCCGATTCCAGATCGGTAACGGGCACGAGGCCGTCGCGACGCCTTCTCGTGCTGGTCAGCGGCGCAAGCCGGCAACCTTCAACAGTTCCGGACGACGCAGGACCAGGCCGATCCACATCAGGACGCCGAGGTAGACCGCGAACAGAACCGTGCTGAACAGCGGCTCCTCGATCCTCAAGTTCGCGGTGACCGCGCCGCCCAGGTAGGCGGTGATGCCGAGCGCGCCGAGCACCGCGGTACGCGGAATCGCGTACACGACAAGGCAGACGAGCAACACCACACCCATGACGATGGCCTGATCGGGGTCGAAGCCGAGCTTCTCGGTGCCGTCGATCACCGCCTGCGGGCGAGCCAGCTTCCCGACGACGTCGAAGGCGAGGAATGCGCCGACGATGACGCTGATGACGATTCCCACGATGCGGTGCCAGTTGCGGCTGGCGGTGGTCTCGGACGAGTTCCGTGTGGTGATGTCGGTGGCCATGATGTTCTCCCTGGTGGTCGAGCGGTGTGGTGGTCGTGCAGGGATAGACACAGCTCGTCGGAAAAACTCATCGACCGTCGTAACTCGCCCGGGTCAGGCGGACACCAGCTTCACCAGCGGGTACTCGCGGGTCGCCTTCTTCTGATACTTCGCGTACCTGGGTTGCGCACTGACGACGGCATCCCACGCGGCCTCTCGTTCCGGACCGGTCAACACCACCGGCGTGACCGGGACCGGTTGTCCGCCATGCCGTTCCACGGTTACGGAGTCGGGGTGGGCCGCGAGGTTCGCGTACCAGTCCGGATTGCCTTTTCCGCCACCGGAAGCCACGACCAGCCAGCCGTTGTCATGCGCGAACCAGCTGAGCGGCGTCTCTCGCTGCCGACCCGACTTGCGGCCCCTGGTGCGCAGGATGACCATGTCCATGCCCCACATCGTCCCGCTCTTGTTGCGAATCCGTTTGACGGTGCGCTCGTTCACCTTCCGCTGATACCACTGCCAGATCGACATGATCCTCCTTAGATTCGCTCCCCATACGGTCGTCCTCGACGCTATCCGGCACGACCCGGAGGAGCTTCTCGATTCCTGCTCGATGTACGCGCTGCTGACCCGCTCGGCAGGATCGACGCCAGGCGCCTACTCCGCGAGAGCGTCGAGGAGCGGTCGAACCCGGAAGTCCACCATCTCCCTCATCACGAGGCGGTCGTCGTGCGCTTGACACCCTTGATGTCCAGGATGTCCCCGGCGATGCGATACAGGTCATCCGCATCCTTGGCGGCGACGTGGACCAGGAGGTCGGCAACTCCGGTGAGGCCGTGGACCTGCAGCACCTCCGGTATCGCCTCGAGCGCTGCACCGACCTGATCAAGCTTGCGCTGGGTGACATTGGTCAGCACGTAGGCCTGCAGTGGATATCCGAGGACAGCCGGATCGACGCGGCGTTCGAAGGACCGCAAGGCGCCGGCCGCATCGAGCTTGCTCAGCCTGGCTTGAACGGTGTTGCGGGACAGCCCGGTCCGTTCGGCGACCGCCATCACCGTCGCTCGCGGGTCGTCGGCGAGAGCCGTCAGGATCTTGGCGTCGATCCGGTCGGCCCGATGTTCGCTTGGCACGTTGCCAACCTCCGTTCCACACACACCCATCAGGGTTGTGCATACTGCCCAGTCTCGACGTCAAGTATTGCGCAAAGAGAATGGTGTTGTTGGACTGTGTGCACCCCTTCTCGTAGAACCGGCCAGCTTCGACGGAACACGATCCCGTCGGCGACCCGGTTTTCGCCCCGTCGGCCGCGATCGATCCGTCGCCGCCGAGGGGGCGCCATTCAACATTCACATCCGCACGCCGTGCCGCGGTTCGCGTGGATGGTGTTCGAAAGTGAGTTCCCGTGCCCCAGTCCGCGTTCCTCGAGACCGTCACCGCTCCGCCGGCACCGGACGGCGCGGTGACGGCCGAGCTTGCCGCGCTCGAGTCGATCCAGCAACGTGTGCTCTGGTTGTCGACCTCGATGATCCACCACGCCAACCGGGTTCGGCCGAACCCCACCGGGCTGAAGGTCGGCGGCCACCAGGCGTCGTGCGCATCGATGGTCTCGATCATGACCTCGCTGTGGTTCGAGCACTTGCGTCCCGGCGATCGCGTGTCGGTGAAACCGCATGCGTCGCCGGTGCTCCACGGCATCAACTATCTGCTGGGCACGCTGGACGAGAAGTACCTGACCACGCTTCGCGAGTTCGGCGGTCTGCAGTCATATCCCAGCCGTTCCAAGGATCCGGACACCGTCGACTACTCCACCGGTTCGGTCGGCATCGGCGCGACCGCCCCGATCTGGGGCGCGATGGCACGACGCTACGTCGACACCCACGTCGGAGACACCGGCCGCGGCCGGCAGTACTCGCTCGTCGGAGATGCCGAACTCGACGAGGGCGCCGTCTGGGAGGCCATCCTCGATCCGGGGATCGCCGATCTCGGCGAGGTGGTGTGGATCGTCGACCTGAACCGCCAGTCACTGGACCGCGTCGTACCGAACATCGCCGCCCGTCGCCTGGAGAAGATGTTCGAGGCGGCCGGCTGGCAGGTCATCCCCGTACGGTTCGGTCAGCTGCTCGAATCGCTCTTCGCCCGCCCCGGTGGCGACGCACTGCGGACCCGCATCCTGCAGATGCCGAACCCGGAGTACCAGCGACTTCTTCGCTGCACCGCGGACGAGGTCCGGGACCGCCTGCCCGGCACCGGTTCCGAGAGTCGGCAGATATCCGATCTCATTGCCACGCTGGACGACTCGACACTCCTGGCGGCTGTTCGCAACCTCGGCGGACACGATCTGCAGGCACTGTCGCAGGCGTATCGACAAATCGACGACACCCGCCCTACGGTGATCATCGCCTACACCATCAAGGGTTACGGATTGCCCACCCAGGGCCACCCACAGAATCATTCGGCGTTGCTGACCGTCGAGGAGTACCGACAGCTGGCGGCCACCCTCGGGATGGACCCGGACCAGCCGTGGGGTCGCTTCGCCGAGGACGACCGGCGGGCCGACTGTGTGCCGCTGCGGCACAACGGCTGCAACGGGATCCGGTCCCGCCGCTGCCCGATGTCGACATCCCGTCCGACTTCGGACGCACCCCGAAGGGCACCAGCACCACCCAGGCCGCGCTCGGCCGGTCGCTGCTCGACCTGACCCGCCAGTCGCCGGATGCGGCGAAAAGAGTCGTCACCGTCAGCCCGGATGTCAGCTCGACCACCAATCTCGGTGGCTGGGTGAACAAGGTCGGCGTCTGGTCGCCCACCGAGCGGCACAACTGGTTCGCCGACGACCCCGAGACGATCATGCACTGGAACGAGCGGCCCACCGGGCAGCACATGGAACTCGGTATCGCCGAGACCAATCTGGTGGGTCTGATCGGCGAACTCGGTGCCACGTGGAGCCGCTGGGGACAGCCGTTGCTGCCGATCGGCGTGCTCTACGACCCCTTCGTCGAACGCGCCCTGGAACCCTGGTCGTACGGCATCTACGCCGGCGGCCAGTCGATCCTGGTCGGCACCCCCTCCGGGGTGACGCTGGCGGCCGAGGGCGGCGCCCACCAGTCGATCAAGACGCCATCGATCGGCCTCGAGCAACCGGGTTGTGTCAGTTACGAACCGGCGTTCGGGATCGACGTCGAGTGGACCCTGCTGGCCTCTCTGTCCCGGCTCGGCCGCCCCGACGGCACCTCGGCGTATCTGCGTCTCTCGACCCGTCCGGTCGATCAGTCCCTCGCCGCGGTACCGGCCGACCCCGCTGCGCGTGAGCGTCGACGCCGCCAGGTCGTCGCCGGCGGTTATCCCCTCCGGCGGGGTGGGGACGCACAGGTGACGATCGTGGCGATGGGGGCCCTGGTCCCCGAAGCCCTCAGCGCCGCAGATCGCTTGCAGCAGTCGGGGATCAACGCCGACGTCCTCTGCATCACCAGCCCCGATCTTCTCTTCGAGGCCTGGCAGGCGCGGCAGGGGCGGGGTACCGGTGAGAGCTGGATCCTCGATCAGCTCTTCCCGGGCGACCGTGCCACCCCGATGGTCACGGTCCTCGACGGACACCCGCACACCCTGGCCTTCCTGGCCGGCATCAACCGGGTGCGCAGCACCAATCTCGGCGTCTCCAGGTTCGGTCAGGTCGGCTCTCTCGACGACGTCTACCGGCATCACGGCATCGACACCGACAGCATCGTCTCCGCCGCCCTCGACATCCTGCCCTGATCACGCAACAGACCCCCGGGTCCCGCATTCGCGGGATCACCGGGGGTCTGTCGTCGAAACCGTAAGCGACTACAGCGCTTTGAGTTCCTCGATGACGCTGTCGACGCTCTTCTTGGCGTCGCCGAACAGCATCGAGGTGCCGTCGGCGAAGAACAGCGGGTTCTCGATGCCGGCATATCCCGAACTCATCGACCGCTTCAGCACGATCACCGAGCGTGCCTCGTCGACGTTGAGGATCGGCATGCCGTGAATCGGACTGGACGGATCGTTACGGGCCGCCGGGTTGGTGACGTCGTTGGCGCCGATCACGATCGCGACATCGGTACGGCCGAACTCGCCGTTGATGTCGTCCATCTCCTTCATCGCGTCGTACTCGACGTCGGCCTCGGCCAGCAGCACGTTCATGTGCCCCGGCATACGACCGGCCACCGGGTGGATGGCGTACTTGACCTCCACGCCCTTGGCCTCGAGCAGGCTGGCCATCTCCTTGACCGCATGCTGTGCCTGGGCCACGGCCAGACCGTAACCGGGCACCACGATCACCTGATTGGCGTACGCCATCTGGATCGCGGCGTCGGCAGCGGAGGTGGCCTTGACCGTGCCGCCCTCGGCGCCGGGACCACCGGCGACCGCGGCGTCGCCGCCACCGAACGAGCCGAACACGATCGCCGGGATCGACCGGTTCATCGCCTTGGCCATCAGGTTGGTCAGGATCGAACCGGACGCACCGACGATCATGCCGGCCACGATCAGCGCGGTGTTGTCCAGCGCGATACCCGCCGCCGCGGCCGACAGACCGGTCATCGCGTTGAGCAACGAGATGACCACCGGCATGTCCGCACCGCCGATGGGGAACACCACGAACAGACCCATCACACCGGCGGCGAGCAGCAGCCCGACCATCCACCACACACTCGCCCCGCCACCGTCGGTGGCCTGGACGCCGAGGTAGATCGCCAGACCCAACGCAACCAGCAGCAGCAAGATGTTGGCGGCCTGGAACAACTTCGCGTTCGCCACGAAGGTCTTCTCCAGACCCTTCGGCATGATCTCCTGCAACTTCGCGAACGCCACCAGCGATCCCCAGAACGAGATCGAACCGATGATCGCCGCGATGAGCGAGCCCACCACCAGCGGCGAGGCCGGTTCGGTGTTGTGGAACACCGAGAACCCGGAGGTCTCGATGAACTCGGCCCACGCGATCAGCGCGACCGTGCCACCACCGACACCGTTGAACAGTGCCACCAGCTGCGGCATCGCCGTCATCTTGGTCTTCAGCGCCGGCGGGATACCCAGCACCACACCGAGAACCAGACCGATCGCGATCAGGACCCAGTTGATCGTCGGCACACCGACGGTCGAATGTCCGTCCTCGCCGACCGCGCCCGCGTTGTAGATGTAGAGCAGCGTCGCCGCCACCGCCAGACCCATACCGGTCGCGGCGATCCAGTTGCCGCGCACCGCGGTCTTGGGGCCGGTCAGGCCCATCAGGCCGTAGATGAACAACGAGAAGGACACGATGTAGAGCGCCATGACCAGGTAGGACAGGCCCTCGCTCGGGGTGTGCGCGCCTGCGGCGAGCACCAATTGCGAGCCGATCACTTGGCGGCCTCCTTCTTACCCTTGAACATGCCCAGCATCCGGTCCGTGACCGCGAAGCCACCGATCACGTTGAGCGTGCCGAACACCAGCGCGACGAATGCGATGATGCGCACACCCCACCCGGCATCGGCAGGGAGCTTGCCCAGCACCACCAGCGCACCGAGCACGACGATGCCGTGAATGGCGTTCGTACCCGACATCAACGGGGTGTGGAGGGTGTTGGGAACCTTCGAGATGACCGCGAAACCGACGAACCCGGCCAACACCAGGATCGCCAGATTCGCCAGAAGTCCGGAATACATCAGGCCTTCACCTCCTGGGGTGTTTCACGCGTGACGCACGAAGCAGCGAGCACCTCGTCGTCGAAGTTCGGTGTGATCGCACCGTTGTCGTCGAGCATCAGCTCGATGAGGGCGAGGAGGTTCTTCGAGTACAGCTCGCTGGCATGCTCGGGCATGGTCGCCGGCAGATTCGGCGGCGCGGTGATCGTCACGTCATGTTTGACGACTGTCTCACCGGGTTCGGTGAGCTCACAGTTGCCGCCGGTCTCACCGGCCAGATCCACCACGACGCTGCCCGGCTTCATACCCTCGACCGCGGCTGCGGTCACCAGGCGCGGGGCCGGACGACCCGGGACCAGCGCGGTGGTGATCACCACGTCGAAGCCCTTGATCGCGTCCTCGAGCGCCTGCTGCTGCTGCGCGCGTTCTTCCTCGGTCAGCTCGCGGGCATAACCGCCCTCGCCGGCGGCGTCGATACCGAGATCGAGCCACTGCGCACCGACCGACCGCACCTGCTCGGCCACCTCGGGGCGCACGTCGTAGCCGGTGGTCCGCCCACCGAGACGCTTGGCCGTGGCCAACGCCTGCAGACCGGCCACACCCACACCGAGCACCAGCACCGTCGCCGGCTTCACCGTGCCCGCCGCAGTGGTCAGCATCGGGAAGAACCGCGTCGACAGATCCGCCGCCACGATCACCGACTTGTAACCGGCGACGTTGGCCTGCGAACTCAACGCATCCATCACCTGCGCACGGGAGATACGCGGGATCGCCTCCACCGCGTACGCCTCCACACCCGCCGCACGCAGGGCGCCGATCTTGTTGTCGGCATTGCGCGGCGCCAGGAAACCGATCAGCTTCTGCCCACTGCGCAGCTTGCCGATCTCGGCATCCGACGGCGGCGACACCCGCAGCACCACATCAGCCGAATACGGATCACCGATCGTGGCCCCGGCCTCGGTGTACGCCTCGTCGGGAATCAGGGCGCCGAGACCGGCCCCCGACTCCACCACGACGGGCACACCCTTGCCCACCAGCGAGGCGGCCACCTTCGGGACAAGCGCCACGCGGCGCTCCCCCGGGGCCGTCTCGCGCACGACACCCACTGTCATAACTCTCACCCTGTCTGGTGGCGACGCTGAGTCAGCGCCGCCTTGTTTTCGGCGCCGTCGTCGGCGCACATGCGTACAACGCCGTGACCTGCGTGCAAATCGTGCAGCTCCGCCATGTGTCGGCGGTGCGGACGACCTGACGCAGGTCACGAAGTGCTCGGGCTCTGACAGCGATGACTGTCACCCGGCTCACATATAGAGGTTGGAGAAACATAACACGGGCTCTCAGCGCAATCTCAGGAGAGTCGGATACCTCACTCAACCCTTGACAACGCCATTTCTCATAATCTTTATCTGACCAGCGTCCGGCCCCGAAATCGCTGGTGAGACGATCAGGCGATGGTGTATCTACGCTCGTCCAGACCGGTCGCGCCATCGGGCGCGGGGGACTGATACCGCTCGACCTGTGGGCGCCCCTGTTTGTCGATCGCACGGCACGTGACCGTGTGGTCGCCTTTGTCCGCTTGCCACACGAACTTCCACTGACGCCAGGTGTCGACGCTGTACTCGGTCGCCAGTTCCGCGAGCTGCCACGGACCGTCGTCGATCCGGACCTCGACGCGCTCGACGCCGATGTGCTGCGCCCACGCCGTTCCGGCGATGACGACCTCACCCGCAGGATGTGAGGTACCCCGGGCCGGGCGGTCGATCCGTGAGGCCAGCTTGATGGGTCCGAGCGCGGACCATCCGCGATCGGTCCAGTACGCCCTGGCCTCGGAGAACCTGGTGATCTCCCAGTCGACCACCCACTTGGTCGCCGACACGTACCCGTACAGACCGGGAACCACCTGACGGACCGGATACCCGTGTTCGATGGGTAGCGGCCCGCCGTTCATACCGACCGCCAGCAGGGCGTCGCGACCATCGGTGATGTCCGAAATCGGTGTGCCACAGGTCCATCCGTCGACACTGGTGGAGAGCAGCATGTCCGCTCCGGGCCGCACTCCGGCGAGATCGAGGACCATCTGCATCGGCACGCCGAGCCATCGCGCGTTGCCGATCAGGTCTCCCCCGACGTCGTTGGACACGCACGCGAGTGTCACGAGCCGTTCGGTCATCGGCATCGCCAGCAGGTCGTCCCAGGCGAGCGTCACCTCCCTGTCGACTTCGCCGTGTATCCGCAGTCGCCATTCGACGGTGGTGAGCGTCGGCACCTGGAGCGCGGTGTCGATGCGGTAGAAGTCGTCGTTGCCGGTGATGAAAGACGTTGCGCCGGAGAGGTCGATCTCGGTACCCGGCGGGATCGGCGGTGCCGGGTCGACGGGTTTCGGCAGCAGGATCCGCGCACGGTCGGCCAGCGTGCTCGCGGTGTCGGCGAGCATGCGACGGCCGATGACGCCGATCGCGACGGCCGCCACGGCAACGCCACCCGCCGCGAGGACGAACCGGCGCGAGATCGGTTGGTGGACGCGATCTTCCGCATCACCATCCTCGACCGGCGGCGGCTCGTCGTCGAGCTGGGCCAGCAGCAGCCTCAGTACGACGATGCCCACGACCCCGGCGAGGACCGACGGCAGCGCATACGTCCACGTAGCGCCCGGCCGGTTCACCGCCGCCAGCACTCCGACGGCAGCGAAGACCGCGATGATCGCGGAACCGAGCGGTGGACGCCGCCGCTCGAGGTACCCGCAGGCGCCGGCGATCACGGCGATGATGATGCCCATCCCGACGAAGAGGGCGACCTTGTCGGCGATGCCGAAGGTCTGGATGGCCCATTCCCGGACCGCCTCGGGCGAGTGGTCGACCACCGACGAGCCGACCGCGAAGTACGGGGACGCGTCCGGCGACACCGGGACCGCGGCGATCTCCCCGGCCGCCAGTCCGGCACCCACCGCGACGATCCCCGCCAGCCACGGGGCCGCGGTGTGCGCACGAGGGGTCGACGAGAAGGTCACACTTCTTGATACCGGAGTTCGGGCACGTGGCGGCGGGTCGCGGCCGAAGGCCCGCCGTTCATCCGACGATCAATCAGCTGACCTGCTGATTCGGTGCGAGTACGAAGGTGTCCCGATGAATGGACGCCAAGACTAGAACAGGTTCTAGTTAGTCCGCTAATCTGGCCGCATGGCTACCAGTACCGAGATCCCGGAGACCGTCGCCCTCGAATCGGTGACCGAATTCTCCGACGAGGTCGACGTCGTCGTGATCGGATTCGGCATCGCGGGCGGATGCGCCGCGGCAGAGGCCGCCGCGAACGGGGCGCGCGTCCTGCTCATCGAACGTGCCGCCGCGGCCGGCGGCACCACCTCACTGTCGGGAGGCTTCTTCTATCTCGGTGGCGGCACCGCCGTCCAGAAGGCGACGGGTCAGGACGACTCGCCCGAGGAGATGGAGAAGTACCTGACCGCGGTGTCCATCGACCCCGAGGCCGACAAGATCCACGCGTACTGCGTCGACAGCGTCGACCACTTCAACTGGCTCGAGGGGCTGGGCTTCACCTTCGAGCGCAGCTTCTACCCGGAGAAAGCCGTCATCCAACCGGGCACCGAAGGCCTGATGTACACCGGCAACGAGAAGGTCTGGCCGTTCAAGGACCAGGCCGTCCCCGCCCCGCGCGGTCACAAGGTGCCGGTTCCCGGCGAGACCGGTGGCGCCTCGCTGGTCATCGATTTGCTGGTCAAGCGTCTCGGCGAGCTCGGCGTCGAAGTACGGTATGAAACCGGCGCCCGGCAGCTCGTCGTCGACTCCGACGGAACGGTCGCCGGAGTGACCTGGAAGAGGCCCGGCGAGGAGGGCGTCATCCGCGCCACCTCGGTGATCATCGCCGCCGGCGGCTTCGTGATGAACCCCGAGATGGTCGCCGAGCACACGCCGCACCTCGCCGAGAAGCCGTTCGTCCTGGGCAACACCTACGACGACGGCCTCGGACTCCGCATGGGCCGCTCGGTCGGCGCCGAACTGAAGTACATGGACAAGGCGTTCATCACCGCCCCGATCTACCCGCCGGCCAGCATGGTCATGGGCGTCATCATCAACAAGTTCGGCGAGCGATTCGTCACCGAGGACTCGTACCACGCCCGCACCTCGGGATTCATTCTGGAACAACCGGATTCGACGGCATACCTCATCGTCGACGAATCGCACATGAATCAGGAGCACAATTACCTGATCAAGTTCATCGACGGTTACGAATCCATCGCGGAGATGGAAGCCGCACTCGGCATCCCCGAGGGCAATCTGCAGCAAACGATGGCGCGGTACAACGAGAACGCCGCGAAGAAGGAGGATCCCGACTTCCACAAGGCGGCCGAGTTCCTCGAACCCCAGGACAAGGGCCCCTGGGCCGTCTACGACCTCTCACTGGGTAAGGCGGTGTACGCCGGTTTCACCATGGGCGGCATGGCGACCTCGCTCGACGGCGAGGTGCTCGACGAGTCGGGGTCGGTCATCAAGGGCCTGTACGCCGCGGGCGCGAGCGCCACCAACATCGCGCAAGACTGCAAGGGGTATTGCAGCGGAACGCAATTGGGCGAGGGATCGTACTTCGGTCGCCGCGCCGGTCGTCACGCCGCGGCGAAGGTGACCTCGCGTGTGAGCTGAAGTACCCACTCACTGAAGACCGCCCCTGAGAGACACCCTGTGGAGCGGGGCCGACGACACTATGTCGCCGGCACCTCTCTGGAGGGTTGCTCTCAGGGGCGGTTCTCAGTTGGGCGAACTTCCGGGGCGGTTCTCAGCGGGTCGGGGAAAACCGGCGCAGCCGCAGGCTGTTTCCCACGACGAACACCGAGGAGAGTGCCATCGCAGCCCCGGCGATCATCGGATTCAGCATTCCGGCGGCCGCCAACGGGATCGCGGCGACGTTGTAACCGAAAGCCCAGAACAGGTTTCCCTTGATCGTGCCGAGGGTTCGACGCGCCAGTCTGATGGCGTCGGCGACCACGCGTAGGTCACCGCTCACGACCGTGAGGTCGCTGGCCGCCATCGCAACGTCGGTGCCGGTACCCATGGCGAGACCGAGGTCCGCCTGCGCCAGTGCCGCGGCGTCGTTGATGCCGTCGCCGACCATCGCCACCACGCGGCCCTGCTCCTGGAGTTCGGCGATCACCTCGAGCTTGCGCTGCGGGCTGACACCCGCGGTCACGTCGTCGATCCCGACCTCGTCGGCCACTGCGCGGGCCGCACCCTCGTTGTCGCCGGTGAGCAGCTTCGGCGTGAGACCCAGGCGCCGGAACTCGGCGATGGCCTCTGCCGACGACTCCTTGATCCGGTCGGCCACCGCGATCACGCCGACCGGAACCGGTTCGGACGCATCCTCTTTCGTATCCCCGACAAGCACGACGACCGCTGTCGCGCCACCCGACTCGGCGGTCGACACCGCGGCCGCGAGGTCGGCGGGTATCTGTACGGTCACCTTGCTGGGCGAGAGGACCCGGACTCGCCTGTCTCCCACGGTGCCGGCAACACCGGCACCTTGCGTGGACACGAAGTCCCGGGCCTTCTCCGACACGTGCTCACGCCCCGCTTCGACGACGGCGCGTCCGATCGGATGCTCCGACCCGGCCTCCACTGCCGCCGCCCACGCGAGGACCTGCGACTCGTCCCTACCGGCGGCCGCGGTCACCGTCGACACCGACATGTCGCCGGTGGTGACGGTGCCGGTCTTGTCAAGCACGATGGTGTCGACGCGCCGGGTCGACTCCAGCACCTCGGGCCCCTTCAGCAGGATGCCCAGCTGTGCGCCGCGGCCCGTGCCGACCATCAGAGCGGTCGGAGTGGCGAGCCCGAGCGCACACGGGCAGGCGATGATGAGGACCGCCACCGCCGCGGTGAAGGCGAAGGTCACGTCACCACCTGCGAAGTCGTCCAACGACGCCGCACCCAGCCAGAAGCCCAGCGTGGCAACGGAGATCGCGATCACCGCGGGCACGAACACCGAGGAGATGCGGTCGGCCAGACGCTGCGCGTCGGCCTTGCCCTCCTGCGCGGCGGCGACCATGCGTGCCATCTGCGAGAGCGCGGTGTCGGAACCCACCGCGGTCGCCCGGACGACGAGCAGTCCGCTGGTGTTGACGGTGGCGCCGATGACCGCATCACCCGCGGTCACCTCGACCGGGATCGATTCCCCGGACACCATCGACGCGTCGATTGCCGAAGCACCCTCGATCACGACGCCGTCGGTCGCGATCTTCTCTCCCGGCCGCACGACGAACTCGTCGCCGACGACCAACTGGCCGATGGGAATTCGGGTCTCGACGCCGCTCTCTGAATCCTGGGCCCGCTCGCTTCGCTCCCGGCGCCCGCGGACCACGACATCCTTGGCCCCGAGGTCCATGAGTGCACGTAGTGCATCACCGGCGCGCCGCTTGGATCGCTTCTCGAAGTAGCGACCCGCCAGCAGGAAGGTCGTGACGCCCGCGGCCGCCTCGAGGTAGATGTGCGATGCCCCATCGGTTCGTTGGGGCAGCAGGTCGAATCCGTGGGTGAGGCCGGGCGTACCGGCCGTGCCGAGGAAGAGGGCGTACAGCGACCAGCCGAACGCGGCGAGCGTGCCGACCGACACGAGCGTGTCCATCGTGGTCGCGCCGTGCCGCAGGTTGATCCAGGCCGCGCGGTGGAACGGGTAGGCGCCCCACACGACCACCGGCGCGGCCAGCGTCAGGGACAGCCACTGCCAGTAGGTGAACTGCCAGGCCGGGATCATCGCCAGCGCGATCACCGGGACCGACAGCACCGCCGACACGATCAGCCGCTGCCGAAGCGCGTCGAGTTCCGGATCTGCGGTCGGTGCGGTGTCGGTCGTGTCCGCTTCCGACCCGGTCGGCGGGTCGGGCAGGATCGGCGCGGCGTCGTAACCGGCGGCCCGGACCACCTCGATGAGGTCGTCGGCGGCGAGACCGGTGGGGACCTCGACGTGGGCGCGTTCGGTCGCGTAGTTCACCGAGGCGGTCACGCCGTCGAGTTTGTTGAGTTTTCGCTCGATGCGGTTCGCACACGACGCGCAGGTCATGCCGGAGATGTCGAGGTCGACCAGTTGCAGGCCAGGACTCGCGGACATCAGTGGTCGCCTCCATTCGTCACGTCGCCGTGATCGGTGTCGGTGTGTGTCGTGTCGCCTCGTGGGCTGGAGTCGGGAACGGTCGTCTCTACGACGCCATGCGAGGGTGCGTCGTGGGTGACCGGCTCGGGTTGCGGTCCCCATGCCCGGCCGACGCCGAAGGCGATCGCGAAAGCGGCGATCAGCGCGACGACGTAGGCCAGAGGACCCGTGGGGATGCTCATGTCAGACCAGTGAATACCCGGCTTCGGCGACCGCTCCGGCGATCTCCTCGCGCGGGATCTCACGATCGGCGACGACGCGCACGGCTCCGTTCTCGAGGGTGACGTCGACGCTGGTCACGCCGGCGATCTCCTCGATCTCCTCGCGGACGGAGGCGACGCAGTGGCCGCAGGTCATGCCGGTGACGGTGTAGTTGCTGGTGGTGCTCATCCGTACTCCTCTGGTTGAAGTCTCGTGGGTGTGGCCGGTCGTCGACGTCAGGACTTCACGAGCCGCGCGATCGCGGCCATGGCCTCGTCGACCTTCTCCTTGCCGGCCGCGTCGCTCTCCTGCGCGGCGCGCACGACGCAGTGGGCCATGTGCTCCTCGAGCAGACCCAGGCTGACCGCCTGCAGTGCCTTGGTCATGGCCGACACCTGGGTGAGGATGTCGATGCAGTACGAGTCCTCTTCGACCATGCGCTGCAGCCCACGTGCCTGACCCTCGATGCGGCGGAGTCGCTTGAGGTAGTCGTCCTTGCGGCCGATGTAGCCGTGCTGGTGCTCGTCCATGTCGCTCCTGTTGTGACGGGTACCCCTCAGGGGTATGCCTCACCAGGTATACCAGCGTTCAACCGTCGACGGTACCCCCCTACCGTATGTGATCTCGATCGGCGGCCGTCGAGCGCGAGCGCAACGCGTAACCCCGACACGGGCGCGTCGGGGTTCGGAGATCGCGGGAGCTACGGCCGCAATGCGGCGGCGAGGCGCGCCAGAGCTACGGCGACGTCGTCGAGGGCCGCGCTGATCTCGGCGCGACGTGCGGCTTCGGCTGCGGAAACCGGCTCCGAGGAATGGTCGGCAACCTCTGCCTGCGCATCCGGGACAACCCCGGGCGGGACAGCTGCGCCCGCCGGAGAAGCGGCCTGCGGCACCACCGGGCCGGGTTGCGCCGGGCCGGAAACGTCTCGGCCCGGCGCGACGGACCGGTGGCGTCGGCCGTGGTAGTCCTCGGCGGCGATCGGTTCGGCGTTCGTCGACCGGCGGCCGCCGCGGTATCCCGACTCAGGCGTGGGTTCGGGCTCGGCCCTGTGGGCCGACTCGGGAGCAGGTGCCCCGGCCGGGGGAAGCGGTGCGGGCGGCTGATGCGAGTCCGGCAACCGGTGCGACCCCATCCGCTGCGGATGCGGGGCCGGCGGCTGCGACCCCGTCCGGTCGGGACCGGGAGCAGGGCGTTGATGATGACCGGTTCCGGCACCGGACATCACCGACGGGGCGTGCCCGTTCGAATGCGCATAGAAATGGGGTCCGCCGTGGCCGACGAAGAAGACGCAGCCGACGCCTTCCGGCGATGGGACCGGGCACGGGTTGCGTTCGATGAGGGACTGGGCGCGATCGTCGAAGTCGTTCCACTCGAGCCAGAGGCGGCGGTCGTGCCGCGGGTGGGTGCTCGCATCGGTCGCGTGGTTCCCGCGATGGCCGATCGCGAGACGGCACTGCAACAACCAATCGGAGTCACCCGACAGTCCCAGCGCCGCCCGTTCGGTCGGCCGGCACACCACCGTCGACCAACAGCCTTCGCCGTTCATACGGACTCCCCTTCATACCTGCAGTACTTCACGTCTACGCGCGCCATCCAGCCATGCCACGCCGGTCTTCGCAGTGGTTCTCGAGTGTTCGTGCCGACCTCGGCTCGCCCCCCGGCAAGCGCCACGGCGTCCCCGGCGGCCGCGGTGCTGTGAAGATCCCGGGCGTCAGTCTACGAAGGAGGCCGGTCCGGTGCCACCCTGTTCGCCCCCGCGCGTCCCGGCGACAAACATCACGATCCGGCGATTCACCTCCTCCGGGCGATCGAGGTGGAGGAAGTGTCCGGCGTCCGCGATGACCGCGGCGGCACTGCCGTCGGGCAACACGCCCCGCACGTGGTCGGTGAATCTCGACTGCATGCAGCCGTCGTCGGCGCCGTGCAGATACAGCGTGCGGCAACGGGGTTCACCCAACCAGGCGTCGCGGAGGTCGGCGTACCGCGGATCGGTCCGGGGTCGGAGCATCGCGCGGTAGTAGCCCAGGGCGGCAGCGCGATGTGCGCGTGTCGGCAGGGCGGCCAGGGCACGGTCGACGTCGAGGTCGTAATTCGGCCGCGGGGTTCCGGGGCGTCGGATCCGCCAGCGTCGCCACAGCAGGGGGATCAGCCAGTCGAGACTCCGCTCGGGCAGCCACGGCAATTGGTTGAACCCGATGTACCAGCTCATCGTCGCCTGTCGTGCCAGGAGTCGGACCGCTCCCGGCCCCTCGGCGACCGCGCGCCGGATGGCGGGTATCGGCGGAACAGACATCGCGACCACCGCCGAGTACGGGTTGTCCGAACGGTGCGACAGGGCGTTGACCGTCAACGAACCCCAGTCGTGCCCGATGAGTACCGCGTCGGGACCGGCGCCCACCGCACGGTGGATCTCGCGGGCGTCGTAGGCGAGGGCCGCGACATGAAAGTCCTTGTCCCGCGGGATGTCCGACGGAGCGTACCCACGGGTGAACGGTGCGACGACGCGATATCCGGCGGCGACGAGTTCGGGCGCGAGGAGACGCCACGTCCACGCCGAATCGGGAAAGCCGTGCAGACACACCGCAACCGGGCCGTCGACCGGGCCCCACACCAGCGCGTGGAGGGTGATGTGTCCGAGGTCGATGGTCTCGTGTCGCGGGGTATCGGAGTGGTCGTGGGGTTCGGCGTCGTGCGCGTCTGGTGAGCTGTGGGTCATCGGCGCCAATGTATCGCTCGTATCCGACGACCGCATCTACTTGCGTGTTCGGGTGCGCGGCGCGCGCCTGGTGTTCAGACCGCGATGCCGGCGAATCCCGACTCGCGGATCTCCCCGTCGACGAGGCGGAAGGTGTGGGATTCCCCGACCTCGGCCGTGAGTGGGCAGTCGGTTCGGACGTGAGCGCCACGCGACTCGGTCCGGGCGGTCGCGGCTGCGACGACGGCGGACGCGGTCAGCGTGAGTGCCGCGTCCTCGACCTCGCGCACCGTTGCGGGGATTCGCCGAGGCGCACTCGCGATCGTCGCCGCCGCGGCTACCAGTCCGTCGGCGGACCGGCGGAGAGCCACCCGGCGCGACATCGTGTCCTGGAGCAGGTCGCGGTCGAGGATCGGCGCCGGTCCCGGCGTCGTGACGGGAACCGGGCGCGTCGGCCGCAGGTGACGTCGTCCAACGGCGACCGCTGCGGCACGGCGTCCCATGACGAGCCCTTCGAGCAGGCTGTTCGACGCCAGCCGGTTGGCCCCGTGCAGGCCGGTCCGCGCGACCTCCCCGGCTGCCAGGAGACCGTCGACGGCGGTGCGCGCCTCGTCGTCGGTCACCACGCCACCGCAGAGGTAGTGGGCGCCCGGCACGACGGGGATGCGGTTGTCGGCAGGGTCGATACCGGCCGCCCGGATTCCGGCGCTCACCGTCGGGAATCGCCGCTCGAAGTCGGGCAACCCACTGATGTCGAGGTAGACGCACGGATGCCCGGTCAGCTCGATGGCGGTCTCCACGGCGTTCGCGACCACATCGCGTGGTGCGAGGTCGCCCATGGGGTGCACGCCGTCGGTCACCGACCGTCCGTGCACGTCGACGAGTCGACCGCCCTCCCCTCGCACGGCCTCGCTGATGAGCGTCCGGCGCCCGCGGGCGCCCGGCGTGTAGAGCATCGTCGGGTGGAACTGGATGAACTCGAGGTCGGCGACGTGCGCACCCGCCCGCAGCGCCAGCGCGATGCCGTCGCAGGTGGCACCGGACGGGTTGGTCGTCGCCGCGTAGAGATGCCCCGCACCGCCCGTGGCGAGCAGGACGGTCGGCGCGTCGACCACACCCCATCGAGCGTTCCGCAGATACGAGACCCCCGCGACCCGGCCGTCGTCGACCCGGATCCCGGTCACGATGGCGTCGTCGAGAAAGCGGATGCACCGCCCGGGGCCGGCTTCCCGCTGCGCGACGGCGTTGTGGAGCGCTCGCTGGATCGCGGCGCCCGTGGCATCGCCGCCGGCGTGGATGATCCGTCGCACCGAATGGCCGCCTTCACGCGTGCGCAGGAGCTCGCCGTCCGCATCGCGATCGAAGTCGGCGCCCCACGCGATCAGCGCGGACACCGACGACCATCCGTCGGCCAGGATCGGGCGCGACGCCACGGGGTCGGTGAGGCCGCCGCCCGCGGCGAGCGTGTCGGCGAGGTGCAGATCGATCGAGTCGACGTCGTCCGGACCGGTCGAGCGGACATCGGGCATGACCACCGCGACGCCGCCCTGGGCGTAGAACGTCGAGGTCGGCTGCTCCCCACGGTCGGGACGCCAGCTCGGGCCCTTGTTGACCACGACGACCGAGAGTCCGCTCTGCGCAGCGCAGAGTGCGGCGGTCAGGCCCGCGATACCGGCCCCCACCACGACGAGATCGGCACGGTCCGCGTCACCCGCGTCCGCCCCCGGTCCGTATGTGGACGTACTCATGTCATCCGCCTTTCGCCGGTCGTACTGTCTCAACTCCGGCGGGATGTTTTCGATTCCCAGTCGAAAACCCTACCCCGCAGCTCCCGGCGGCGAAATGTTTGATCGCGCCTGATCGCGGCAACCCCGACCACCATGAAAACCCTCTGGTTCGACCCGGCGAACGACTCCGATCACGCCGGGCTCCCCGACGTGCGTCCCGAGACCACCCCGTTCGGGACCGTCGACACCTATGACCAGATCGTCGTCGGCGGGGGCATCACCGGCCTGACCACGGGACTTCTGCTGGCGCGGGCCGGACAGAAGGTCGCCGTCCTCGAAGCCCGCCACATCGGCGCCGCCGCGACCGGCCACACCACCGGCAAGCTGTCGCTGCTGCAGGGCACGCGGTTGTCGTCGATCTCGAGTCGGCACGGGAAGCCCGCAGTGCAGGACTACGTCGACGCGAACCTCGAGGGCCAGGCCTGGCTCCGGCACTACCTCACCCACCGGGGTCTGCAGGTCGACGAGCGTGCGGCGCTGACCTTCGCCGCCACCGCGTCGGGTGCGAAGACCGTGGAGAAGGAGTTCGAGGCCTGCCGGGCGCACGACATCCCGGTCGAACACGTCGACGTTCCGGAACTCCCGTTCGACGTCAAGACGGCCATCCGTCTCGACGGGCAAGCGCAGATCGACCCGATGGTGGTGCTGCGCGCCCTCGCCGACGACCTGCGCGGGCACGGCGGCCACCTGTACGAGGGCGTCCGCGTGCAGGGCTTGCGCCACGGCACGCCGCACACCCTCACCACCGATGCCGGCGACGTCCGAGCCGAATCGGTCGTGATCGCGACCGGTGTTCCGTTCCTCGATCGCGCCGGGTTCTTCGCGCGGGTGCATCCGCAGCGCTCGTACGCGGCGGCGTTCACCGTCGACGAGGAGATCCCGCGCGAGATGTATCTCGGCGCCGACAATCCGTCGGTCTCGCTGCGGACCGCGACCCGGCCGGGCTACGACGGCGAGCTGCTGATGGTCGGCGGCTTCGGACACGAGGTGGGCCGCACGAAATCCGAACGGCAGCATGCCCTGGACATGATCGCGTGGACCGAGAAGCATTTCCCCACCGCCCGCATGGTGGCGCGATGGTCGGCGCAGGATTACACGACGATCGACGAATTGCCCTACGTCGGAACACTTCTCCCCGGCATGGAGAGCGTTCAGGTCGCCACCGGGTTCGCCAAGTGGGGGCTCACCAACGGCGTCGCGGCGGCGTTGTCGATGACCGGGCGCATCCTCGGTTCGGAACCCCACTGGTCCAAGACCGTTCGCCCCTGGCGCTCCTCCGAGATCACCAAGCCCGGATCACTGGCGTCGGCAGCATCGGCCAACGCGCAGGTGGCGGCCTACATGGTGGGCGGCTACCTCGGCCTGCTGAAACCGGCGAACTCCTCACCCGCCGAGGGCGACGGCAGCGTCGGGCATTCCGGGGCCTCACCGAAGGGCGTGTGCACCGTGGCGGGCCAGACGCAGTCCGTCGCACCGCTGTGCACCCATCTGTACGGCGTGCTGCGCTGGAACGACGCCGAGCAGTCCTGGGACTGTCCGCTGCACGGCTCTCGGTTCAGTCATTCTGGCGAGGTACTCGAAGGTCCTGCGACTCGAAAGCTGTTCTCGCAGGACTCCTCCGACAGCTGATCCGCAGCACGTCACCGCGCGCCGAGAATCCGCTGGAACGCCGGTCCGGTCACCGTCGCGACGGGGCGTTGCAGAGCGCCGGCCAGCAGTCGGACGCCCAGGTCGAGGACCCGTGCGTCGATCCCGACGAGGATTCGGTCGCGGTCGCCCAGCACCCCCGCGAGGATCGCGGTCGCCGCGGCGTCGGGGTGGGCACCTGGCAGTCGCCGGTCGAATCCCTTGGTGACGTACTCTCGCACCGCCGGGTCCACGTACCGGGCCCGCCGGGCGATCGCAGTGTGCACGACCCCCGGGCACACGATATGGATACGGGCTCGGGAGTCGTTCGCGCGCAACTGTTTCTGCATGCTCTCCGAGAACCCGCGAGCAGCGAACTTCGACGCCGAGTACGCGGACTGCGCGGGGGACCCCATCAACCCGAATGCGCTCGAGGTGTTCACGATTCGTCCACCAACGGCATCGACATACGGGAGAAACGCTCGCGTACCGTTCACCACGCCACCGAAGTTGACGGCCATGATCCGCCGTGCGTAGTCGTCGTCCTCGTCGAGGACCGACGCGACCATGGTAATGCCGGCGTTGTTGAACACCAGCGCGGGTGCACCGTGCCGTCGCGTCACCTCGTCGGCGTAGGCGGTGACAGCCACGGCGTCGGCGACATCCACCTCGGTGGCGTCCGGTTCCACCCCATGGCGTGCCACCGATCTCGCGGTCTCGGCGAGGGCCCGCATGTCCACGTCACTGATCAGCACCGGAATCCCCGCCGCGGCCACCCTGTTCGCCAGCGATCGACCCATGCCCGAGCCGGCGCCGGTGATGACGGCGCTCCGCCCCGCACACAACCGGCGGAGGCGTTCGTCGGTGACTCGCGGATGCCACACGTGGCCCAGATTCAGGGAGATCTTCACCGTTTCGGACTACCCGCGCGGTCACGTCCTACACCTTCGCGCCGCGTTTGCCACGCGACCGGACGGGTATCCCTTCCACCCATGGGCCGGACGGCCCGCGTAGCAGCGAAGGGAGTTGGGGCGAGTGTCGGACGCGGTCGTGGTCGGCGCCGGACACAACGGGCTCATCTCCGCCATCAGGCTGGCCGACGCCGGCTGGGACGTCACGGTCCTCGAAGCCGCCCCCGAGGTCGGCGGCGCGATCAAGAGTGCCGAGCTGACCCACGGTTATGTCACCGATCTGTTCAGCGCTTTCTATCCTCTTGCGGTCGCCTCCCCCGTGTTCACCGACCTCGCACTCGACGAACACGGCCTGAAGTGGAGCCGGGCACCGCTGGCGTTCGGCCACCCGGCCGGCCCCGAGGACGACGACGCCCCGGTCATCCACCCCGACGCCGCCGACACCGCAGCCCACCTTGCCACCTTCGACCGCCGCGACGGCCAGGCCTGGCTCGATCTGGTCGGTCAATGGGAGACGCTCCGACCCGCCATCCTCAACACCCTCTTCGGGCCGTTTCCGCCGGTTCGCGCGGTCCTGTCCCTCCTGCGCTCGATCGGCACCGCGGAAGCACTGCGTCTCGCGCGGTTCCTGGTGCTCCCGGCCGACCAGATGGTGCGAGAGCTCTTCCGCAGCGAGAAGGCCGGATTACTCATCCTGGGCAACGCATTGCATGCCGACATCCCCCTTCAAGCACCGGGGAGCGGCGTGATGGGATACCTGCTGACCATGTTGGGTCAGGACACCGGATACCCGGTTCCAGTCGGTGGGGCGAGCGCCCTCTCGGCCGCACTCCGGCGTCGCGCAGAGAGTGCTGGTGCACAGATACATTGCGGCAGCCGAGTCTCCTGGATCGATGTCCGGGGCGGCCGGGCGGTCGGCGTCGTCGACCGCGGCGGACGGCGGTGGAAGGCCGATCGGGCCGTCCTCGCCGACGTCTCGGCATCTGCGCTCTACACAGAACTGCTCTCGCCAGCCGACGTGCCAGCGCGGGTGCTCGACGACCTCCAGCGGTTCGTCTGGGACACCCCGGTCGTGAAGGTGAACTATGCGATCGACGGGAAGATCCCCTGGCGCAGCTCGAATCTGACCGGAGCGGGGACCGTGCATCTCGGGGCGGACGCACGCAACATCGCCTACTCCACCGCCGACATCGAGACCGGCAACATCCCGGAACACCCGTTCCTGCTGTTCGGTCAGATGACGACGGCTGACGCGGGGAGGTCGCCTACCGGCACCGAGAGCGCGTGGTCTTACAGCCATCTCCCCCGTGGCGTCACCGACGACGAGGCCGCTCGACTCCTCGCCGCTCGAATGGACGAGGTCCTCGAGGAACACGCTCCGGGTGTCTCGGACATGATGGTCGGCCGCCACGTGCAGACCCCACACGACCTGCAGACCGCCAACGCGAACCTCGTTCACGGGACGGTGAACGGCGGTACGGCACAACTGTTCCAGCAGTTGGTCTTCCGGCCGACGCCGAACCTCGGTGGCGCCACGACCCCCGTGGACCGCCTATACCTCGCGGGGTCAGCCGCACATCCCGGAGGCGGAGTCCACGGCGCCTGCGGCAGCAACGCCGCCCGCGCCGCCCTCGCCTCTGACGGCCTGCGCGGGCTACCACGACGGACGTTGAGCCGCACCATCAGCAGACACCTCACCAAGTCCCGAGACAAAGACTGAACGGAGAACATTCCATGAATCGCGTCGAACGCCACACATCCGCAACTCCCGCACAGGTCTGGTCGGTGCTGTCCAACGGTTGGCTCTACGCCTCCTGGGTGGTCGGCGCATCACGCATCCGCGACGTCGATGCCAACTGGCCTCAGGCCGGGTCGAGGATCCACCACTCGGTGGGTGTCTGGCCGGCGCTGCTCAACGACGAGACCACGTCGTGCGAATCCAAGGCCGGGCTGCTGGAGCTCTCCGCCGCCGGCTGGCCCTTCGGTCGCGCCCGCATCCGGATGACGATCGAGAAGGACGGCAACGGCTCGATCATCGGTATGGAAGAGTTCGTCGAGACCGCACCACTGAAATGGATTCCGCCGGTTGTGCAGCAGACGGTCATGTCTCCCCGGCTGAACGAGTGTCTGACCCGTCTGGCAATGCTCGCCGAGCGCCAACCCAGCTGACCTTCCCCGCCGTTCGCGGGTAACCGTCTACATGGCGTCTGCGCCCTTCGATATCAGGAAGGGCGGCACACGACCTTGATGGTGTCCAGATCGTCGTCTGCGGCATCGGGCAGGTTCATCCCTGCGTTCTTGCCGGTCCGCAGGTACTCGACCACCGCATCGTTCAGCACCTCGCCCGGGACCACCACCGGGATGCCGGGGGGATACGGCGTGATCTGTTCGGCGGCAACATGTCCCGGCGCGTCGTCGAGTGGTACCCGCTCGGTGTCTCCGAAGAACGCATCCCGCGGGAGCATCCTTGTCTCCAGCTGCAGCTCCTCCGGAGTCGGTTGGTGGATCGCCGGAGGGTGATCGAAAGATCCTGCGGCGGAAGCGAGGTCGCTCAGCGCGGTGAGCAACCGATCCGCGGTGTCCTCGTCGTCCGCGTGTGAGATGGTGGCGAGGATACGGCGGTGGTCACTCATTCCGACGTCGACGCAGTGGTGCGCTCGGAGCCAGTCCGCACACTGATAGCCGCTGGCCCCGAGATCTCGGACGTCGATGAGGACCTGCATCTCGTCGAGATCGTGACTGGCCTCCTCGTGGAGCAGTTCGTCGTGCATCACGATCAGACCCTCCATCTCGTCGACGCTCCGTCGTATGTGTCGGGCCAACTCCAATCCACCACCGAAGATTTCGCGACCCGATTCGACCATGTTCCGGCGCCAACCGTCGAGCGCGGCGTAAATCGGGACACTCGGGCTCGTGGTCATGAGCAGGTCTGCACACTGGGACAGCCGGGAGCGGTCGATCAGGTCCCCCTGTACGTGGAACACCGACCCCTGTTCGAATCCCGCGCCCATCTTGTGAACGCTGACGACGCACAGGTCGGCTCCGGCATACATTGCCCACGTAGGCAGCTCGTCGTGGAACGGCAGGTGCGCACCCCACGCCTCGTCGACGATCAAGGGCTTGCCGTACTCGTGACACACGTCGGCGATCGCCCGGATGTCCGCGCAGGTGCCGTACGGCGTCGGACTGACGATGAGGAGGCCGGCGGCCTGCGGATCCGTCTCCCACGCCTTGCGTACCTCCTCGGGCGACGGCGGATGCGTCAGGTGGAGATTCTCGTCCCAGCGCGGGCGCACCCACCGTGGACGAAGGCCGGAGAAGATCAACCCGGCGACGATCGACTTGTGCGCGTCCCGGGTGATGAGCAGTTCACCGCCTTCACCGCCGGCCACCGCCATCATCGCTGCCTTCACCGACAACGAACTGCCGCAGGTGGAGAAGAATGCCAGTTCGGCTCCGACGGCATCCGCCATCAGCTCTTCGGCGTCGGACAAGTAGGCGTTGGACATCCGCCTGTCGTCGAGGCCGCCGGACGCGAGGACATCCGATTCGAACGCGGCCGCTCCGATCGTGGTACGGGTGCGCTCGTCGACGCCTCTCCCCTGCCGGTGGCCGGGCGGCGTGTAGCCGTATCGGTTGTTGCGACGGTACTTGTCGAGCGCTTCCAGGAGCGGAGCTCGAGATTGATCCAGAGACGGCATGTCGGACTCCGATCAGTTTGTGGCAGCACGATGCTGCGGGTCAGTGGGATTCGCTCATCTCGCCGCCCTGCGACGACTGCGCTGCGCGGCGTCGCAGGCGTTCTCGATAACCGTACGTCGCCCGGAGCACGTCGTCGTGGCTGTCGGCGCTGGACCCCAGCGCGCCGGCGAAGATCCCCATCGAGGTCGCCAGCCAGGCGAGGTTGAGGTAGTTGTTCAGTCCTGCTTGAAATCCGAGCTGTGAGGACAGGAAGGTCTCGTCGATGACGGTCATCGCGGCGACGAGGACCGCGAGGAACAGGCCGACGTAGAGAACCACCGCGCTGAAGACGACGGTGCAGACCGTGGCCGTGTTGTAGAGGCGGGCGCGGGGCCGGTAGGTGTCGGTGGTCCGCTCCCAGAGGCGGTTGTTGACGATCAGCCAGAGTGTCGCCAGCACCATCGACAATACGGAGATGGCGGCCAGGCGCCACGGACTGAGCGCGTTGGCCATCGACCAGATGGTGGAGAAGAAGACACCGAACGACGCCGCCGCGGCCGCGGCTGCCGTCATGCCCGTGAGCATCGGGATCAGCCGCCACGGCCGGTTTCCGCGGACCATCCCCGCCGTCAGCAGCGCCCGCGAGACAAGACCCTGGGCCACAACGTATTCCGTCTCGCCATCCCGTTCGACCACCAGTCCGCGAGACAGTTCGAACGGCTCGGTCGAGGAATCCTTGAGCACGGACACGACCATCGTGATCAGTTTGCCCAGCCGTCGGCGGGGCGAGGGCCCCAGCGCCGGCAGCGAGATCACCGCGGCGCCGCGTTCCCGGTCGAGTTCGGCCAGCACGACGCGGTCCCGGGCCCGGGTGTCACCACCGAGCCCACTGAACAGACGGGGCATCTCCGTCACGAAGACCACGACCTCGTCCGGAATCCGGTCGGATCCCCAGACGGTCTCGAGATCACCGCGCGGGGTCATCTGAAGTGTTGTGTCACGGGTGACCGTGACCCCGCGGTACTCCATACCGAACCGTTCGGCGATACCGCGAATCCGGTCCTCTCCGTTGGTGATCAGCGTCTCCGGCAACCCGTGCTCGGCCACCATGCGCAGACTCGGGATGCTCCTGCCCTCCTGGCGCTCGACGGTTGTGGAATCCACCGACGGTCTCCTCGGCGCTGGTCAGTCCGGCGGCTCGGGGTCGCCGGCCGCAGGTGCCTCGAGGTCGTCCTCGTCGTCGGATGTGGATGTCGGTTCAGCCGACGTCGGCTTCTCATCGGGTTCGTCGACGTGTTCCGCCTCGAGTTCGTCGACCTTGCGGCGCGCGTCGTCGGGTGTCTGGTCCGGTGTGCCGGTCTCGGCCGGCTCCATCGGAAGCTCTTCGGACATGTAGGTCCTTCACCACCAATCCGTTTCGGGTATCCGTCAGATGTCCGGTTTCCCGGTACGGACGTCTTCCAAACGCCGCCCCACGCCCCACGCGCTGGACTCGAAGTGTGGGACCCCGGTGACGCGGGTATGCGACCGACATGTCAGACGAACCGCGCGAGTCCATGGACCCGGCACCGGAGGAGACACCCGACCTCGAGGCCGGTGGCGGCGTCGCCCCCGGCGACACCCCTCCCGATACCCCTCAGACGTCAGGCCTTTCGCACGAACAACCCGATCGGACCAAACGCTTCCCGGCCGGCGGGGTCGGCGCATTGCTGGGCGTCGGGCTGCTGGTGATCGCGATGGTGGTGATCATCATCGGGCTCATCACGATGGTCTTCTGAGGTCCGATCGGCCCGTCGGCGATCCGGAAGGATCGTCGAGGACCTGGCGTCGTGCCGAATTCCGTTGCGCCAGGGCACCATCTGTGTCGCGCCCACCCCCTCATGAGTGAAGGGAAGTTCGACGTGTCGCGGCGCATCGGTGCGTTGCTCGACCGGCGCGAGTTCCGTTGACGTCATGCGCGGCCGCCTCCTCGAGGTTGGTGCGGATTGTTCCGCGTACGGATTCCCAGCAACGAGTACATCAAACATCCGGCCCGGCCGCCGGTTGAGCGGACCGGGCCGAGACGAGTCGTCGGGTCAGAGCGTGGCCGTGTCGATGACGAACCGGTAGCGCACGTCCGAGGCGACCACCCGGTCGTACGCCTCGTTGATCCGGTCGGCGGAGATCACCTCGATCTCGGCACCGATACCGTGCTCGGCGCAGAAGTCGAGCATCTCCTGGGTCTGGGCGATCCCACCGATCATCGAACCGGAGAAGCTTCGGCGCTTGCCGATCAGCGCGCCCGCCGGGACCTCGATCGGATGTTCGGGCAGACCGAGTTCGACGAGCGTGCCGTCGAGCGCGAGCATACCGAGGTACTTCCCGATGTCGAGGTTGGCCGACACGGTGTTGAGGATGAGGTCGAACCGCCCCCGCAACTCGCGGAAGGTCTGCGGATCACTCGTCGCGTAGTAGTGGTCGGCGCCCAGGCGCAGCCCGTCCTCCATCTTCTTCAGCGACTGCGACAGGACCGTCACCTCCGCGCCGAGTGCGTGCGCGATCTTGACGCCGACGTGTCCGAGACCGCCGAGCCCGATGACGGCCACCTTCTTGCCGGGACCCGCCTCCCAGTGTCGCAGCGGCGAATACAGGGTGATCCCGGCGCACAGCAGCGGAGCCGCCACGTCGAGCGCGATGCCCTCCGGGATGCGGCAGACATAGTTCTCGTCGACGACGATGGACGTGCTGTATCCACCGTGGGTGCGTTGCCCGTCACGGCCGGTCGCGTTGTAGGTTCCGGTGTTTCCCCGCTCGCAGTACTGCTCCTCACCGAGGCGGCACGGCTCGCATTCACGACAGGAGTCGACGAAACAGCCGACGCCGACACGGTCGCCGACGGCGTAGCGGGTGACGCCCGCACCGACGGCCGAGACCGTACCGGCGATCTCGTGCCCCGGCACCACCGGGAACTTGGTGCCGTTCCACTCGTTTCGCGCCGTGTGGATGTCGGAGTGGCAGATGCCGGCGTAGGCGATGGCGATCGCGACGTCGTTCGGCCCGAGGTCGCGTCGCTCGATCGTGGTCGGTTCGAGCGGGCGATCCGCTGCCGTGGCTATGTACGCGTTGACCGTCGTGGGCATACGGGGATCTCCTAGGGGGTGGGGTGCTAGAGGGTGTCGACACTGTTCGCGGTCGAAGGACCGATGCGCGAGGGCGCATGGGTCGGCACGGAACAAGTCTGCCGTCGTCCGTGCGTCTCCGCCACCTCGGCACGTCGGAGCCCGACGCAGCCCGTGGAGACACTGGATCGGACATCGATGATCGTTACAATGGCCGACGGTGACTATCAACAGCTCGGTCGACGACGGCCGGCGCACGCAGTTGCACCCGGTGTCGCCCATCGCCGAGGTCACGCGATTCGGGACGACCACTGCGCACGCGGCTGCGGGCCTCGGACGCTTCGTCCTCCACACGGCAGGCGACGCGCTGCGCGGTCGCGCACCCAGTGCTGCGCGCGCCGCGCATGAACTACGCGCCACCTTCGAACATCTCGGCCCGACGTATGTGAAGCTCGGGCAGCTCATCGCCTCCAGTCCCGGCGTCTTCTCCGACGCCCTCTCCTCGGAATTCGAGTCGCTGCTCGACCGCGTGAAGCCGGCCGATCCCGACGCGATGCGCGCACAGTTCGTCGCCGAACTCGGCCGCCCGCCCGAAGAGGTGTTCGCACAGTTCGATCCGGTGCCGATCGCCTCGGCGTCTATCGCCCAGGTCCACACCGCGACCCTGCACAGCGGCGACGAGGTGGTCGTCAAGATCCAGCGACCCGGGATCGCCGACCGCCTGGCCCCCGACGTCGCGATCCTCGAGAGGGTCGCCGGTCTCGTCGAGATCTCCGAGTACGGCCGGATGCTCAGTGCACGCCATGTCGTCGAGGACTTCGCGGCCGGTCTGGACGCCGAACTCGATTTCCGGATCGAGGCCGACACCATGCGCGAGTGGTTCGACTGCCTACAGCCGGGCCCCTTCGGCGACCGCGTCCGCGTGCCGCGCGTCTACGACGAGTTCACGACGCCGCGCGTGCTGACGATGGAGCGCATCCACGCGGTCCGGATCGACGACGCCGCGGCGGTCCGGGCGGCCGGGCACGACGGCGTCGCGCTGTGCCGCAACCTCTTGTTGTCGCTGCTCGACTCGGCATTCCACGGCGGTCTCTTCCACGGTGACCTGCACGCCGGGAACGTCCTCGTCGACGACGCCGGGAAGATCGTGCTGCTCGACTTCGGCATCGTCGGGCGGTTCACGCCCCGCACCCGCCGCATCCTCCGCCAACTCGTCGTCGACCTGGTGGTCCGCGCAGACTACGAATCCGCGGGTCGGGCGATCTTCTTGCTCGGCGCCGTGCACAAGCCCGGGTCGACCACCAAGGGCGCCGAGGACATCAAGAAGGTGACGACCCCGTTGTCGACGACCGATCTGGGCTCGATGTCCTACACCGACCTGGGCCGACAGCTCGCCGCGGTGGCCAAGGCCCACGACGCCCGACTCCCCCGCGAGCTGGTTCTGGTCGGCAAACAGCTGCTGTACGTCGAGAAGTACACGAAGCTCCTGGCCCCGAGATGGAAAGCGATGTCCGACAAGGAGATTTACGGGTATATGGCCGGGATCCTGAAGGAGGCCGAACGCGATCGGCGCGCCGACCCGACCCGCACGAACTGATGCACGATCGCGAATCCCGGCATGTCGGGCCTACTGACGCGTACGGAACGCGAGACGCCCGCTAGGGTGGTACCGATTACGCTGCTGATTCACAGGAGTCACACATGAGACGTTTCGTGCCGGCACTGCTGGCCTTTTTCGGTGCCGCGTTCCTCGCGGTCGCCCTTGCCATCCCGCTGTACCTGGTGCCGACGCTGAAGGTGGTGCCACTCGACCTCGACATCACCTCGGATGCCACGACCGTCGCCGCCGACGGGTCCACCGGTGACCGCTTCCCGGCGGTGATCTTCGACCGTTGCTCGGTGTCGGAGGATCGTGCCCGCACATTCGAGGCGCATCTCACCCAGCAACGCCGCTCGGTGATCGTCGAGCCTTCGGACAGCCGCCAGGCGACTCTGCAGTCCGCGCAGACCGTCCTGATCGACCGCCTGCGCGACGCCGACGGTCAGGAGACCGAGCCCACCGTCGCCGCTGCCGGCGAGACCCGTACCTGTAAGGACGGCCTGCTCACCGCGAGCATCGACCGCGTGTCGGTGAACCGCAAGACGTCGGTCCCCAACGGTGCCGTGAGTTCGCTGCAGCTCGAGGCCGTGCCGCCGGGCGGCAACGTCAACGACGTCTCGGTCGCCCTGGACAACCGCAAGGGCTTCCAGTACAAGTTCGGGTTCGACGTCCAGCAGCGCGACTACCTCTACTACGACCTCAACACCCGCCAGGACTGCACCGCGAAGTTCCAGGACGAGGTCGAGATCAAGGGCATCAAGACCCTTCACTTCGCCTGCGACGTCCCGGAGAAGGACCTGTCGAGCCTGCCGAACGCCCAGGGCGAAGCCGCCCTCGGCACCATGCTGACGATGCCTGCCAAGTGGTGGGGCATCAGCGGTCAGGGCGTCCGCCCGAACGATCCGATCACGATGCACCGCCACGCTGCGGCGGTGCGCCACGTCTACGTCGAGCCGATCACCGGCACCATCGTCGACGGCCGTGAGGATCAGCACCAGTACTTCAAGTCGCCCGACCAGAGCGAGTCCAACCCCGAGGTCGTCCGCAACTTCCGCATGGACGCGCTGAAGGGCACCTTCAAGTGGGCCGACGGGATCGTCACCAAGCAGGCCGACACCGCCAGCGGTTACGTGACGCAGCTGAAGCTCCTGGGCTTCTGGCTGCCGATCGTCCTCGGCGTGCTCGGCGTGATCATGCTGGCGCTTGCGGCCTTCATGTTCTTCCGCGGACGTCGCGACGACGCCGCCGTGGCCACCGCAGGCCCGGCTGCCACCGCGCCCGCCGCAGATGACCGCCGGACTTCCATGATCAAGCGGGACGGTCCGGCGGCCGGTACCGCATCGTCGGCCGGCAACCCGTGGGAGCGGCCGACCGAGCAGATCCCGAAGGTCGACGGCGGCGAACCGCCCGCCGACGACTCGTCGACGCGCTCCTTCCGCAAGCAGCCGCCGCCCGAGTAGGGCCAGCTGCCAGAACGACCACCGCGGGTGCATCCGGATCACCGGATGCACCCGCGGTGTTTTCGTATGGGTGCAGATGTAGCGAAAGGTGTCGGTCGGCGATACGTTCCGCTGCATCTGCCCTCGGGCGCTCCCGTCGCGAACCCTCACCAGCCCTTCGAGACGGCCCCTCCGCAAGCTCCGGGACCTCCTCAGGGAGCGGGACGAGAGGCTCCGCAAGCTCCGGGCCGCATGCCACCCGCACAACAACAAGGGCCGGTGACCCGAAGGTCACCGGCCCTTGCCGTTGTCTCTATGAAGTTGCGAGACCGTCTACGCGGCTCAGAAGAACGCCGGGCGGAAGGTCTTGGCCCACGACTCCTTGAAGGTGCTCTGCCAGTAGTCCCACCAGTGCGCACCGTCCGGGGTGATCCGGGTGGTGAGCTTGACGCCCGGAACGAGCGCGACGCGGCCGACGTACAGCTGGCTACTGGTCGACGCGGCGACCTCCAGCGGGATCATCTGCGCGAACTTGACCGGGTCGAAGTTGGCGCTGGTCGGGTTGACCGACGAGTCGTACTTGCTGCCGACGCCGCTACCGGAGGAGATGTAGACGTGCTTGCCGGCCAGGTTGCCCGCGGTCAGGAACGGGTCGTTCTGGAACCAGCTGCCGGCCGGGTAGAAGCCCCACATGTTGGTGGGGTTGCCGCCCATCTCGATGACCGAGGCCTGGATGCCCTGGGTGAAGCCCGGCATGGTGACGGTCGGGTAGCCACTGTAGGAGGCGACCGCCTTGTAGAAGCCCGGGTGGCGCGACGCGAGGTTGAGCGCCGAGGTACCCGACATAGACAGACCGGCGATGCCGTTGCGACGGTTGTCGCTGCCGTGGCGGGCGGCCATGTGGCGCGGCAGCTCGCTGGTCAGGAAGGTCTCCCACTTGTTGTTGCCGAGCTTGGGGTCGTAGGACTGCCAGTCGGTGTAGAAGCTGCCGCCGCCGCCGAACGGGATGGCGACGTTCGTGCCCTTGCCGGCCATGTAGCGGGCGACATCGGTGTTGATGAGCCAACCGCTGTTGTTGTTGGGGGCACGCAGGCCGTCGAGGAGGTACAGCGTCGGCTTCGGTCCGCCGCCACCGGCCGAGACGATGCACACGGGCACGGTCCGGTTCATGGCGTTCGAGCGGACGTATTCGACGTTGCAACCATTGGCTGCGGACGCCGGCGGAGCTGCGACCAGCGTGGCACCTGACACGGCCACGAGAGCCACGAGTCCGGCGACGAGGCGCTTACGGGCGCGAGTCAGCATTCGTCAGTTTTCCTTTGGATCTCGGCCGGAGTCGGCCGCTTCTGGGTCTTGCCTACCGGGTACTGCGGAAGTCATACGTAGGGGGATTCTATTGATCCCCGTCAGGAGCGGTACCCGTCGTTGTGAAGTGTAACGGCACGATAACGTCGCGGCAAAGGCTGGACGGGCCTTCGTGACACCGATGGGCAGTGGTGCGCGTCACATCTGCCTCATTGTGAACAGCTCATATGACCCATATGCGGCACAAGTGTCGGATTTTGCCCTCTGAACGGACGAAATTGTCGCGACCGCACCGTTATTCGTTTGGGTGGTTAACGGTGATGTGGGGATCAGCTCGATCACCGAGGCAGCCGTATCGGCCAACCAGGCCGCACCCCGACCTCGCACTCATTAGGGTCGGGGCCGTGGACATGGGTGAATACCTCGGCGCCGACGCCACCGCCCTCGCCGGGCTCGTCGCATCGGGTGAGGTCACGGCTGCCGAACTCCTCGACCTGGCGCGGGCCCGTGCCGCCGCGGTGAACCCCGACCTGAATGCGATCGTCATCCCGATCGAGGCCGAGGCCGACCACCGGGCCCGCACAGAGCTGACCGGCCCGTTCGCTGGCGTTCCCTTCCTGATCAAGGACCTCGCGCAGGACTACCGCGGCTATCCGACGACGCGCGGCTCCCGGTCGCTGGCGCGGCACGTCGCCACCGAGCACGCGACGGTCGTCCAGCGCTTCCTCGACGCCGGGCTGGTGGTCTTCGGCAAGACCAACACCCCGGAGTTCGGTTCCAAGGCGATCACCGAATCCGACCTGTGGGGTCCGGCGCGCAACCCCTGGAACCTCGACGTGACCCCCGGCGGCTCATCCGGAGGCAGCGCTGCGGCCGTGGCCGCCGGCGTCGTACCCGCAGCCGGTGCCAACGACGGCGGCGGCTCCATCCGCATCCCGGCGGCCTGTACCGGACTCGTCGGACTGAAGGCGTCGCGCGGCCTGATGCCGTTCGGACCCGCCACCGGCGAGCCGCTCTTCGGGATGGGCGTCGAGGGCGTCGTGACCCGCACGGTGCGCGATGCGGCCGCGCTCTACGACGCGATCATCGGGCCCACCGCGTCGTCGACCTATCCCGCACCCCTCCACACCGAGTCGTTCACGGCGCGGATCGCCACTCCCCCGCGGCTGCTGCGGGTCGGGTTCACCACCCGTTCGGCCATCAACCCGGCACCTCATCCCGAGGCGGTCGCGGCCGTCGAGCACGCCGCGCAGCTGCTCACCGAACTCGGCCACCATGTCGAGGAGGTGGACCCGCCGCACGACGACGCGGAGCTGGCACGCGACTTCCTCGAGATCTGGTTCGCCAAGGCGGCCGCCCAGGTCGACGAGGCACGCCGCCTGTCCGGCGCGGGGGACGCCGACTTCGAGGCGGACACGCTCGCCCTCGCCGAGATCGGCCGGGCGGCCGGGGTCGTGCCGCTCTTCCGGGCACTCGACCACGTCAACCACCACGTTCGCGCTCTCGAACGCTTCCACGACACGCACGACCTGCTCCTGACCCCGACCCTCGCCGTTCCGCCGCCGGCCGTCGGGTCGATGACGACCCCGCCGCTCCTGCAGCGGGCGGCCCGGCTCGCGGCCCGCGCCCGCGTGGGGAAGGTGATGTCGCGGGTGGGGATCGTCGACCAGCTCATCGAGGAGAACCTCGGCTGGGTGCCCTACACGCAGCTGGCGAACATGACCGGACGTCCGGCGATCAGTGTGCCGCTGCACTGGACCGGGACCGGGCTTCCGCTCGGGGTCCAGTTCGTCGGCCGGTTGGGCGCCGACGGTGATCTCCTGGCGCTCGCCGCATCCCTCGAAGACGCCGCGCCGTGGTTCCACCGGTACGCCGACATCTCGGTGTGACGCGGCGCTAATGTTCTCTCTGGATCGCGTGTCCGGGTGGGGACAGGCGGCACATCGACGCGGTGAGGAGTTGTCGTGACGAAGCAGGTGGCCGACGCGGTGGTCGTCGGTGCGGGTCTGGCGGGTCTGGTCGCGACATATGAGCTCACCAAGGCCGGACGACGCGTGGTGGTCGTCGACCAGGAGAACCGCAACAATCTTGGCGGACAGGCATTCTGGTCGCTGGGCGGACTCTTCATGGTCGACACCCCCGAACAGCGCAGGCTCGGCATCTCCGACTCCGCGGACCTCGCCCTGCAGGACTGGATGGGGTCGGCGGGATTCGACCGCGACGACGAGGACTACTGGCCGCGTCAGTGGGCCCGGGCCTATGTCGACTTCGCGGCGACCGAGAAGCGGCAGTATCTGCACGATCTCGGGCTGCGCATCACCCCGATCGTCGGCTGGGCCGAACGCGGTGGCGGCTTCGCCGACGGGCACGGCAATTCCGTGCCACGCTTCCACCTCACCTGGGGCACCGGCCCCGAGGTCGTCCGGATCTTCGCCGAACCGGTCCTCGAGGCCGAGAAGCGAGGGCTCGTCGAGTTCCGGTTCCGCCATCGCGTCGACGAACTCATCATCGAAGACGGCGTCGCCGCAGGTGTGCGGGGCGCCACCCTCGCACCGACCGACCTCGAACGCGGCAAGGCGTCGAATCGCGATGTGGTGGGCGACTTCGAGATTCGCGCCGGAGCGGTCATCGTGACGTCCGGCGGCATCGGCCACAACCATGACCTCATCCGCAAGAACTGGCCGGTGGACCGTCTCGGCCCCGCACCCAAGACGATGATCTCCGGCGTCCCGGCACATGTCGACGGACGCATGCTGGGGATCAGCGAGGACGCCGGTGCGAGCATCGTCAACCGCGACCGCATGTGGCACTACACCGAGGGCATCCACAACTGGGACCCGATCTGGCCGGACCACGCCATCCGGATCATCCCGGGACCGTCGTCGTTGTGGCTCGACGCCAACGGCAACCGCCTCGCGCCGCCGAACTTTCCCGGCTTCGACACGAACTCGACGATGAAGGCGATCCTGGCCGCCGGTCACGACTACTCGTGGTTCATCCTCACCCAGTCCATCGTCGAGAAGGAGTTCATGCTCTCGGGTTCCGAACAGAACCCCGACATCACCTCCAAGGACCTCAAGCTGGCCGCGAAGAGCCGACTCGCCAAGGGTGCCGCCGGACCGGTGGATGCCTTCGTGCGCAACGGCATCGACTTCGTCGTCGCCGACAACCTGCCCGAGCTGGTCAGCGGGATGAACGCGATCGCCCGCGGCCCCGAGCTCGATCTCGCGCACATCGAACGCGTCATCTCCGCCCGCGACGCCGAGGTGGAGAACAAGTTCTCCAAGGACGCCCAGCTGATGGCGATCAACAACGCCCGACAGTTCATCGGCGACAGGATCGTTCGGGTGGCCAAGCCCCACCGGATCCTCGACCCCGCGCACGGCCCGCTGATCGCGGTGCGGCTCAACGTCCTCACCCGCAAGACCCTCGGCGGCCTCGAGACCAACCTCGACTCGCAGGTGCTGCGACCCGACGGCAGCGCGTTCGACGGCCTGTTCGCGGCCGGCGAGGTCGCGGGTTTCGGCGGCGGCGGTGTGCACGGCTACAACGCCCTCGAGGGCACCTTCCTGGGCGGGTGCATCTTCTCCGGACGTGCCGCCGGAAGGGCCGTCGCGCGCAGCTGATCTCGACGTCCCGGCACGGCGGTTCGGGACGGCTCCGAAAAGGGTTGCCTGCCCTACTTTTTGACGGCACGGTCGGCGATCCCATTTCGGACATGGGTCGGCTAGGGTATTGGGCGTGCCCGTGCCGCAGACGATCCTGACGCGTAAGACCAAGTCGGCGATCTTTCTCGTCCTCACCATCAACGACGGTGGCGAGGACACGGTTCGTGATGTGCTGGAGGAGATCCCGGGACTGAACAACGCGGTGTCCTCGCGCGCCCCGGAGGCGGCGTTGGCCGGCATCGTCTCGCTCGGCTCGGAGGCATGGGACCGGCTGTTCGACGGCCCCCGCCCGCGTTCGCTACGGCCGTTCGTCCCCTACGAGGGCGCGGTCCACACCGCGCCGGCGACCCCCGCGGATCTGCTGGTCCACATCAAGTCGGACCAGATGGACCTGTGCTTCGAGCTCGGCCGCCTCATCACCGACGCCCTCGGCGACGCGGTGACCGTCGTCGACGAAGTGCACGGCTTCCGCTACTTCGACCTGCGCGACCTCATCGGATTCGTCGACGGCACCGAGAACCCCGTGGGACAGGCAGCGATCGACGCGATCACGGTGGGAGACGAGGACCCCGCCTTCGCCGGCGGCAGCTACGTCGCCATCCAGCGCTACGTCCACGACCTCTCGTCGTGGAACGACCTGAGCACGAGTGAGCAGGAAGCCGCGATAGGGCGCACCAAGCTCGACAACGTCGAGATGTCCGACGACGTGAAACCCCCCAACTCCCACATCGCGCTCAACAAGGTCGAGGACGAGAACGGCGAGGAGATCGACGTCGTCCGCGACAACATGCCCTACGGCGACGTCTCCGGGAACGGCGAGAACGGCACCTTCTACATCGCCTACTCCGCCGGCCCCGACGTCACCGAGGAGATGCTGCGCAAGATGTTCATCGGCGATCCGCCGGGTACCTACGACCGCCTCCTCGACTTCACCACCGCTGTCACCGGGTCGCAGTTCTTCACCCCGACCCTCGACTTCCTCGAGGACCTGCCGCCCGCACCCGGCACAGTCGAGCCCACCGTCGCGGCCCCGGCCCGCCGCACCGACGGTTCCCTGGGGATCGGTTCCCTGCACTAGCGCCACCACAGACAGACCATCGCCCGACACCACCGCACCAGGAGGCCACCATGAACAACCTGCACCGCGAGCTCGCTCCCATCTCCGATGCCGCGTGGGCGGAGATCGAGGAGGAGGCGACCCGGTCGTTCAAGCGGAACATCGCCGGCCGCCGGCTCGTCGACGTGAAGGGCCCGATGGGGGCCGACACGGCCGCGGTGACGCTGGGCCATCGCAGCAAGATCGACTCGCCGGCCGACGGCATCCAGGCGTTCATCAGGCGGACGCAGTCGCTGGTCGAGTTGAAGGTGCCGTTCACCGTCTCGCGGGAGGCCATCGACGATGTGGATCGCGGTGCGCAGGACTCCGACTGGGACCCGGTCGTCGAGGCCGCACGCCAACTCGCGCTCGCCGAGGACCGCGCGATCTTCGAGGGTTACGCGGCGGCGTCGATCACCGGCATCCGCTCCGAGGCCACCGCGACCCCGATCCAGCTGCCCGAGGACGTCCGCGACTACCCGGAGGCCGTCAGCCAGGCATTGACCACGCTACGGCTCGCCTCTGTCGACGGGCCGTACTCCGTCGCCATGTCGGCCGACGTGTACACGCAGGTCAACGAGACGTCGAACCACGGATACCCCATCCGCCAGCACATCCAGCGGCTCCTCGACGGGGACATCGTGTGGGCGCCGGCGATCCGCGGCGCATTCGTTATGAGCACCCGCGGCGGCGACTTCGAACTGACGATCGGGCAAGACGTGTCGATCGGCTACGACTCCCACGACGCCGACGTGGTGAACCTCTACTTCCAGGAATCGTTCACCTACCTCACCCACACCGGGGAGGCGGCCGTCGCGTTGTTCGGCGGCTGATCGACGGGAGACCGACGTTCGCCCTTTAGCGGAGGCAACTAGTCTGGCGCAGGTGATCGTGCCATGTTGACCCGCCTCATCAGTACGTACCTGCAGCGGTACCGCATCAACATCGTCATGGTGGTGTCGCTGCAGCTCGTGGCGACCGCGGCGATGCTGTACCTGCCGAGCCTCAACGCCGACATCATCGACAACGGCGTGGCGACCGGCGACACCGGTTACATCATGCGCATCGGCGGCTGGATGCTGCTGGTGAGCGTCGTGCAGATCGTGGCGACGATCATCGCGCAGTTCTTCGGCGCCCGGGCCGCTCTCGGTGTGGGCCGCGACATCCGCGGCGACCTGCTGCACCGGGTGAACTCGTTCTCGGCCCGTGAGGTCGGCACCTTCGGCGCACCGTCGTTGATCACGCGCACCACCAACGACGTCCAGCAGGTGCAGATGTTGATCGTGATGAGCAGCGCGATCCTCGTGATGGCTCCCATCATGTGCTTCGGCGGGATCATCATGGGTATTCGCGAGGCCCCGGCACTGTGGTGGGTCATCGCGATCGCGGTGCCGATTCTCGGGCTGTCGATGGGTCTCGTCATCGCCCGCATGATTCCCGGGTTCCGGTCGATGCAGGAACGCATCGACGCGGTGAATCGTGTTCTGCGCGAACAGATCACCGGTATCCGCGTGGTACGCGCCTTCGTCCGTGAAGAGTACGAGCGGAAGCGTTTCGGATCCGCCAACGACCATCTCGCCGACGCCACGCTACGGGTCGGCAAGCTGATGGCGCTGATGTTCCCGCTGGTCTTGGTGATCACGAACGTCACGATCGTCGCGGTCATCTGGTTCGGCGGGCACGCAGTGTCGGACGGCAGCGTCGAGATCGGCGCGCTCACCGCGTTGATGAGCTACGTGATGCAGATCCTGATGTCGGTCATGATGGCGTCGTTCCTGGCCATGATGGCGCCGCGCGCCGCGGTGTGCGCCGAGCGCATCACCGAGGTCCTCGACACCGAGACCTCGGTGCATCCGCCGAGCGACCCGATCGGATTCGCCGGCCATCCCGGAACCGTCGAGTTCGACGCCGCCGAGTTCCGCTATCCGGGCGCCGACGATCCGGTGCTGAGCGGCATCTGCTTCCGCGTGACGCCGGGAACCACGACCGCCATCGTCGGTTCGACCGGGTCCGGCAAGACGACGCTCCTAGGACTCGTGCCCCGCCTCATCGACGCCACCGAGGGCAGGGTCAGCGTCGGCGGCACCGACGTGAAGCGACTCGATCCCGACGAACTGCGTTCGGTGATCGGCCTGGTCCCGCAGCGGCCGTACCTGTTCTCCGGGACCATCCGGTCCAACATCCTGCACGGCAAGTCCGACGCCACCGACGACGAGATCTGGGAGGCGCTGCGCATCGCCCAGGCCGACGAGTTCGTCTCGGCGATGCCCGACGGCCTCGACACCCGCGTCGCCCAGGGCGGCACCACCGTCTCCGGCGGACAGCGGCAACGGCTCGCGATCGCGCGTGCACTGGTCCGGCGCCCCGCGATCTACCTGTTCGACGACTCGTTCTCGGCCCTCGACCTCACCACCGACGCCAGATTGCGGGCGGCGCTGCGTCCGGCTACCCGCGACGCGTCGGTGATCGTGGTCGCGCAACGTATCTCGACCATCGTCGACGCCGAGCAGATCGTCGTCCTCGACCGGGGCCGCGTCGTCGGCATCGGCACACACGACGACCTGCTGACCTCGTGTCCCACCTACGCCGAGATCGCCGAATCCCAGCTGGCCATGGAGGAGCGCGCATGACCCGCCCGGGTGGACCGATGGCCGCCGGCGGCCCCGAGTCCAAGCCGCGCTCGTTCTGGCCGTCGATCAAACGGGTTGTCGCCCAGCTCGGTTCGTACCGCGGCCTGATGACGGTCACCCTCACCTCGATCGTCGGTTCGGTCATCCTGCTGGCCATCGCGCCACGCGTCCTCGGTCACGCAACCGACCTGGTCTTCAACGGCGTCATCGGCCGGATGTTGCCTGCGGGACTGTCGAAGGACCAGGCGGTGGCCGGTCTGCGCGACCGGGGCGACGCCACCTTCGCCGACATGGTCTCGTCGATGGACGTGACGCCCGGCGTCGGAGTCGATTTCGGCGACGTCGGCCGCGTCCTGCTGATCACCCTCGTGATGTACGTCGTGGCGTCGGGGCTGGCGTGGCTGGCCGCGTACCTGCTGAACATCATCGTGGTGGAGACCATCCGGGAGCTCCGCGCGCAGGTCGAGGAGAAGGTCCACCGCCTGCCGCTGCGCTACTACGACACGATGCCGCGCGGCGAGCTGCTCAGCCGGGTCACCAACGACCTCGACAACCTGTCGCAGAGCATGCAGCAGACCGTCGCCCAGTTCGTGAACTCGGTGCTGACGGTCATCGCACTGCTGGTGATGATGATCTGGATCTCGCCACTGCTGGCCCTCATCGCAGTGGCGACCGTCCCGCTGGCGATCATCGCGACCACCGTCATCGCGAAGCGTTCCAAGCCGCACTTCTCCGCACAGTGGGCGTCGACCGGCGCCCTCAACGCCCAGGTCGAGGAGGCCTTCACCGGCCACGAACTGGTGACCGCGTTCGGTCGTCAGCGCGAGATCGAGGCGACCTTCGACCAACGCAACGAGAAGCTGTACCAGTCGAGTTGGCGTGCACAGTTCATCTCCGGCGTCATCATGCCGACCATCATGTTCCTCGGGAATCTCAACTATGTGGCGGTCGCCGTCGTCGGCGGTCTGCGCGTGGCGTCGGGTTCGCTGAGCCTCGGTGAGGTACAGGCATTCATCCAGTACTCACGCCAGTTCACACAGCCGCTCACCCAGATCGGGTCGATGATCAACCTGATGCAGAGTGGTGTCGCGTCGGCCGAGCGCATCTTCGACATCCTCGACGCCGAGGAGCAGACCCCCGACGCGGCGAACCCGAAGACCCCCGCGGTCGACCACGGCCTCATCGAGTTCGACGACGTCTCGTTCCGCTATGTCGAGGACAAGCCACTCATCGAGAACCTGACCCTGACAGCGCGTCCCGGGCACATGGTTGCGATAGTCGGCCCGACCGGCGCCGGCAAGACCACCCTGGTCAACCTGATCATGCGGTTCTACGACGTCGACTCCGGGACCATCCGCGTCGACGGCGTGGACTCCGCCGAGATGACCCGCGACGACCTGCGCGAGCGCACCGGCATGGTGCTGCAGGACTCGTGGCTGTTCGGCGGGACGATCTACGACAACATCGCCTACGGTGACCCCTCCGCCTCCCGGGAGGAGGTGCTCGAGGCCGCACGGATGAGCCACGTCGACCACTTCGTCCGGACCCTCCCCGACGGTTACGACACGGTCCTCGACGACGAAGGCGGCGGCGTCAGTGCCGGTGAGCGACAACTCATCACGATCGCCCGGGCCTTCCTCGCCCGGCCCACGATCCTCATCCTCGACGAGGCGACCAGTTCCGTCGACACCCGCACCGAGCTGCTCATCCAGAAGGCGATGGCCAACCTGCGCACCGATCGCACCAGTTTCGTTATCGCACATCGTCTCTCGACGGTCCGCGACGCCGATGTGATCGTGGTGATGGAGAACGGCCACATCGTCGAGCAGGGCAACCACGAGGAACTCCTCGCCGCCCGCGGCGCCTACTGCCGCCTCTACGAGAGCCAGTTCACCGGGGCGATCGAGGCGGGCTGACCTCCCGCTCCCCGAGGTGCGAAGACCGTGGGTAGTCACCAGGGGGCAGGTGTCGCCTTTCGTATCGCCCGGCGACACGAAAGGCGACATCTGCCGCGAACTCAGTCTCCGCGCCCCCGCTCGAGCTCCCCGGCGATCTGGCGCTCGAGGCGTTCGGCGGCCAAGGGCGGCACGTCGATGAGCCCGTCGAGTTCGGCGCGCGCCTTCTTGTACGCGGCCTGGCGTTCCGCGGCGGTGGCACCCGAGTCGGAGGCGACGCTGATCAGCTTGCGGGCGCGGTCGAGCGCTTCCCGTTCGATCGGCGAGAAGCCGGCCTGCTTGCGGCGTCGTGCCTCCCGTTCCGCGGCGTCGAAGGTCGCAGCGTAGTCGCCGACCGCGTCCCGGTAATCAACGAAGTCCGCCGGGGCGAGCGTCGTCTCGGTGTCGCCGGCGTGCGGCGGTTCCGGTCTCAGGTCGTCGGCGTGGACCCGCGCACGATGGAAGGCGAGGGTGAGGGGTTCGCGCATGTCGGTCATGAGCGGGTACTCGATCAGCGTGGCCAGGTCGAGTTCGTAGGCGAACCACTTCTCGTTGAGCCCGTCATGCTGCTTGAGTGTCTTGCAGAGTTGCTCGACGGACGTCGTGGTCAGCTTCAGTTGTTCGGTCTGGGCGGCGGCCTTGATGCGCGCGAGTTCGATCTTGTCCTTGCGCCGCTTCTCGTTGTACTTCGCGATCGACCCGGCCCAGCCGCCGACGACACCACCGATGGGGAAGATCAGCCACCAGTTGTTGCTCGCGAACTCGAGAATGCCGGTCACGTTCTCAACTGTACCGAGACCGACGGTCCGCGATTAGGGTGAACGCATGGCCGATCCGCGTGCGCCACAGCTCGCCGTCGACACCCTCGACGAGTGGCGAGAGTGGTTGCGCGACAACCACCAGAGCTCGTCCGGTGTGTGGCTCATCTTCTGGCGCAAAGACTCCGGACGCGAGCCGCTCGACTACGACGAAGCGGTCCGGGAGGCGCTCTGCTGGGGCTGGATCGACGGCCACAGCCGTGTCTTCGACGACGCGCGGCGCGGCCTGTGGTTCACGCGGCGTGGCCGCAACAGTCCGTGGGCGGCGTCGAACAAGGCGCGGGTCGCCGACCTGATCGAGTCCGGCCGCATGCAACCGGCCGGCCAGGCGGTCATCGACGACGCCAAAGCACGTGGCCTGTGGACCATCTTCGACGACGCCGAGGCCGGCATCGAGCCCCCCGAACTCGCCGCCGCCCTCGACGCGGACCCGACGGCCCGCGCCAACTGGGACGCCTTCCCACCCAGCGCCCGGAAGATGGGGCTGGCTCAGATCGCGCTGGCGAAGAGACCCGAGACCAAGACCAAGCGGATCGCGACCATCGTCGAGCAGGCCGCGCAGAACATCCGCCCCTGACTGTCGGCTGAGCCCTCCCCGCTGGTTGAGCCCCGTCGAAACCCCTACAGGTCCGGGATCGGCAGGTCCAGGTTGGGGGCGATGATCCCGCCGTCGACCTCGAGGATCTTGCCGGTCACGTACGCGCCCGCCGGCGATGCGAGGTAGAGCGCGGCGGCGGCGATGTCCTCCGGCTCGCCGAGCCGGTGCATCGGGGTGGCACTCTCCACGGCGGTCCGCATCTCGTCGTTGCCTGCGACGATCTCCAGCGACGAGGTGAGGATCGCGCCCGGCGCGATGCCGTTGACCCGGATCTTCGGGTTCAGGTCCATCGCGGCGATCCGGGTGTAGTGCGCCAGAGCGGCTTTCGCGGTTCCGTAGGCGGCATACGCGCGACCGGGCACCCGGCCGACGGCCGAGGTGATGTTGATGATCGAGCCGTGACCGGTCGTCGCGAGCATCTGCTTGGCGCCGGCCACGACGAGCGCGTGGGCGTTGGCGACGTTGAAGTCGAAGGCGTCGACGAGGTGCTTGGGAGTGGTGTCGAGGAGCGGCCGGGGCATCGCGCCGCCGACGTTGTTGACGATCGTGTCCAGCCGCCCGAACTCCTCCACCGCCGCCTGGGCGAGCGCGGCGGCAGCGTCGGCATTGCTGAGATCGACCGGGACGACGTGGGCGCGCCGCCCGGCGTCGGCGATCTGTCCGGCCACCTGGTCGAGGTCGAACTCGCTGCGCGCCGCGATCACCACGTCGGCACCTGCCTGCGCGAAGGCCACGGCGATGGCCGCACCCAGGCCGCGACCGGCACCGGTGACGACGGCGACATGGTCATCGATACGGAATCTGTCGAGAATCACTCCCCGACCTTGCCACGAACGGGCCGGAAACGAGAACGTGTTCTAGAAACTGGCCTTGCTCAGTAGTCGCGGCCGGGTGTGACCACCGAGATCAGTTCCTCGCCCGCCGCGAATCGGCGTACGTTCTCGGCCAGCCACGGCGCCATCTCGCGTGTCAGGCCCGAGGCCGGGTTCGCGACGTGAGGAGTGATGATGACGTTCGGCAGCGACCACAGCGGGTGGTCCTCGGCCGGCGGTTCGGGATCGGTCACGTCGAGCGCCGCGCCGGCGATCTCACCGTCGACCAGCGCTCGGTACAAGGCCTCCTCGTCGACCAGCGGACCGCGCGCGATGTTCACGACCCACGCGTGACTCGGAAGTGCGGCAAGGGTTTCGGCGTTGATCATGTGCCGCGTCTTCGCGGTCGACGGCGCGGCGAGCACCACATGATCGACCGAGGACCACACCGAGTCCAGTTCGCTGGAGCGTCGCACCTCGTCGGCGCCGGGCACATCGCGGCCCGAACGGTTCACCGCGACGACACGCGCACCGCACGCCTTCAACCGCGGGCCCAGCGACGCGCCGATGCCGCCGGCGCCGATGATGGCGACCGTCGAACCGTGCAGCGACCGCACCGAGGTGTCGATCCGCTCCTTGTCCCAGTGCCGCGTGACCGCGGTGTTGATCTGGCGGAGACCGGCGAGAAGCAGCGCGAGCGCGTGCTCGGCCACGTTCTCGGCGTAGAAACCGGCCGCGTTGGTCCAGACACGGCGGTTGTCGAGGAGGCCGGCATCCAGGAAGTCCTCGATACCCGCCGTCTTGAGGGCCACCCACTCGACGGCATCCGGCAGCTCGGGGAACTCGGCGGGCGGGCCGATCCAGACCAGTACCCGCGCCTCGTCGAGCCCGACGATCGTGCCGCCGGCGCCCTCGACTGCGGCGACGAGGTGCTCGTCCCGGTTGGGCTCGACGGCGACGGGCAGGCTGCTCACCGGGTGACCGCCCGGGCGGCGGTGGTCGCGAGTTCGTCGGCGATCTCGTTGAAGTGGTCACCGGCGTGACCCTTCACCCAGCGCCACTCGACCTCGTGACGCTTCTCCTCCTCGATGAGGCGGCGCCACAGGTCGGCGTTCTTCACCGGCTTCTTGTCCTTGGTCTTCCAGCCGTTCGCCTGCCAGCCGGCGACCCACTTCATGATGCCGTTCCGCACATAGGTGGAGTCGGTGTAGATGATCACCTTCGACGGCCTGGTCAGCGCGGCGAGACCCTCGATGGCAGCGGTGAGTTCCATCTTGTTGTTCGTGGATTCGGGTTCCGACCCGGAGATCCGCTTCTCGGTGCCCTTGTACCGCAGAACCGCACCCCACCCGCCGGGCCCGGGGTTGCCCAGGCATGCGCCATCGGTGGATATCTCCACGACAGCCGCACCATCGGTGCTGGTCGGGTTCTCGGAAGAAGGGTTCGCGGGATCTGTCACGCAGGGAAGCCTACGGCAGCGCCACGACGACTCCCCAGACCGATCCTGTCGCAGAACCACGCCGGCCGAAGCTCTCGCTCCGTGACACCACCCCCGCCGGACCCCTACTGTGGACGCATGGCTGTCTGGGATCCAGCACGCTATCTGCAATTCGCCGACGACCGGTCGAGACCCTTCCTCGACCTGATCGCGCAGATCCCCACCAATCCCACGACGATCGTCGATCTCGGATGCGGCCCGGGGCATCTCACCAAACATCTGCGCGCCCAGTGGCCGAGCGCCGAGATCCTCGGCATCGACGAGTCCGCGGCCATGATCGACCGTGCCATCAGCGACAACTTCGATCCACGCGCCAACTTCGACGTCGCCGACGTGGTCGACTGGACACCGCACCGCACGTTCGACCTGATGATCTCGAACGCGATGTTCCAGTGGGTCCCCGACCAGCTCGAGGTCATCGACCGTCTGCTGGGCCACCTCTCTGACGGCGGCGCCTTCGCGATCCAGGTCCCCAACGGGCACGACGCCCCGTTCCGCACCGCGCTGGCCGATCTCGCCACGACCGAACCGTTCGCCGAATCGCTGAGCGAGGTCAAGCCGCTCCCACGCCTCGACGCCGAGGACTACCTGCGGTTCTTCGTCGATCGTGGTTTCCGGGTGAACGCGTGGGAGACCACCTACCTGCATGTCCTCGGCGGCAACGATCCGGTGTTCGACTGGATCTTCAGCACCGGCGCCCGGTCGTACCTGCAGGCCTTGCCCACCCATCTGCGCGAGGAGTTCGTCCCCGAGCTCAAGCGTCGGCTCGCCGAGGCCTACCCCCGCCACGACTGGGGCACGCTCATGCCGTTCCGGCGCGCCTTCGCGGTCGCGACGCGCCACTAAGCGGCTCCCGGGTCACGCCCCGGTCAAGCTTTGGCCACCTCCACCACTCGGACCTGCCACTTCTGCAACACTGGCATCAGCCGTAGCCACAGGGGGTCCCCATGTCCCGACGCAGCCGTGTACGCCTGCGCCCGTTCTCGCACGCCCTCGTGGTCGGTGGCGTGACCGTCGGCCTGGTCGCGGGCCTCCTCTCCGCGGCGGCCTCCCCCGCCGCCGCGGCGGTCTGCAACGTCACCGGCATCACCGGTGGCGACGTCGGCAGCACGGGCAGCTCCGGGTCCAGCGACCTCGGCTGGGGCAGCATCGACTTCGGTAGTTACCGCGCCGACGGCAAGAAGCCGCAGGGGCCGCTGCCCAAGCTCAAGGGCGCGACCACCGCCGTCTCGTGGGTCACCGGACCGCGGAGCCCTGAACGCACCGACGCCCGCTTCGGGATCACCGCCACCGACGTCGGGGTGCCGTGGGACAACGGTTCGGGTCAGGTCCTCATGGCCTTCGGCGACACCTGGGGTAAATGCGCCGGTCAGATGGTGTGGCGACACAACACGATGCTCCGCAGCGACGCGAACTCGAATCTCGACAAGGCCATCCGCTTCCCGACCGCCATACCCGGGTCGGTCCGCTCCGGCGCATCGGTGACGCCCGCGCATCCCACCTATTCGCAGCCGATGTTCAACGCAATAGGTGTCCGCAACACCGAGGTCGGACGCATCCCGACCGGCGGCATCTCGATCAACGGCACCCAGTTCCTGAGCTTCATGTCGATCCACAAGTGGCTGGGTCCGGGACGATGGGCCACCAACTACTCGGCGATCGCGGTGTCACGCAACAACGGTCAGACCTGGACCGTCGACAACAACACCATCCGTGCGAACCTCGAACTGACCGTGCCCGGCGTACCGCAGATCGCGCAGGGCCACAGCCGATTCCAGATGGGCGCCTTCCTGCGCAGCGGCGACTACATCTACCAGTACGGCACGCCCAACGGCCGGCACGGCTCGGCGTTCGTCGCTCGCTTCCGACCCGCAGACATCCTGAATCTGAGCCGCTACCAATACTTCCGGGGCGGCAACGCATGGTCGCCGAACCCGGCCGACGCCGCGCCGATCGTCGGGCGGCCGGTCAGCGAGATGTCGGTGGCCTACAACAACTACCTCAAGAAGTTCGTCATGCTCACCGAACGTGCCGGGACCGTCATGATGCGCACGTCCCCCACCCCGGTCGGCCCGTGGAGCGGCGAGCGTGTGCTCGTCTCCAACAAGCAGTCGAGCGGCCTGTACACGCCGTACATCCACCCACGTTCGAGCGGCAAGAATCTGTACTTCGTGGTGTCGCGCTGGGACGACTACAACGTGATGCTGGCGCGCACCGACCTGTCCAAGTTGTGAGGCCGCTGCCATCATGAACCGGTGAGCGAATCATCGACGACGCGCATCGTCCTCATCCGAGCGGTCAACGTCGGCGGCGCCAAGCTGCCGATGGCCGAACTGCGGGAGATCGCAACCGAACTCGGAGCCACCGATGTCTCGACCTACATCGCGTCCGGCAATCTTCTCTGCTCACCACCGGGTGATCCCGCCGAGTTCGACCGTGCACTCGAGCACGAGATCGAGAAGCGCTACGGGTTCTTCCGCGAGGTCGTCAGTCGCACACCCGCCGAAGTGCGGGCCGCGCTCGACGCGCATCCCTTCGAGGTTGTCGACGACAAGTACTCCTACGTCTACTTCCTCGTCGCCGAACCCGATGCCGACAAGGCTGCCGCCTTCGAGGGGAAGGACTTCGGCGGTGACATCAAACGGGTGATCGGCTCCGATCTCCACATCCGCTACGCCGAGGGCGCCGGCCGGTCGAAACTCACCGCTCCTGCGATCGCGCGAGGGCTGGGTGTGCAGGGCACCGGCCGTAACCTGCGCACTGTGCGAAAGCTGCTGGATCTCACCGAGGGCTGACGAGATCTGCGGGTCAGCCGCGCGACAGGACCCGCGTCACGCGATCCAGGTCGGCGAGCTGATCCGACGTGGGCGCCTCCCACAGTTTCTTGGGCAGGGCCTCGAGCGCCTTGACCGCCGATTCGGCGCTGTCGAGGACCTCGGTGGCCTCGTCGCCACCGGTCTCGGCAGCCGCGATGAGCCGGTCGTCGAGTTCGAAGACCGCGTCGTCCAGCCGGTCGCGCGCCGACACCAGTTCCTCGTCGAGCGGGATGGCCGGATTGGCGTGCACGTCGGCGATCGCGTAACGAATACGCCGATGCAGCAATGCCTCTCGGCTGTTGTCAGTGGTCCAACTCGCCGGTGCGCGTCCTGGCCGGCCGGGGATGAGGTCGGTGGACCGCGCGAAGTTGCGCACCCGTTTGTCGGAGTCCCAGGCGAACCACGCCGCCCCGCCCAGGACGAACAGTGCGACCACCACGGTCGCGACGATGATGATGACCGCGATCATGACCGGATCACCCGATTCGGCACGCTTCGCACACGATCTCGCATGGTGTTCAGCCTACTCAGGCCGAGCCCACTCCCTTGGGCGCCTTGCCCGACATGAAACCGAACAGGTATCCGGCGACGCGTCGCATCTGGATCTCGTCGGCGCCCTCGGTGATGCGGTAACGCCGGTGGTGACGGTAGATGTGCTCGAACGGTTCGTGCCGCGAGTAACCCTTGCCGCCGAACACCTGCATGGCCTGATCGGCGGCGTCGCAGCACAACCGGTTGGCCTGGTAGTTGCACATCGACACCTCCGACGACGCCGCGAAGTTGCCGTAGGTGTCCATCTTCCAGGCCGTCTCCCGGATGAGCGCGCGGACCATCGCGCAGCGCGTGTGCAGGTCGACGAGCGGGAACTGGATCGCCTGGTTGGTCGAGAGCTTCTTGCCGAACGGCGCCCGCTCGTTGGCGTACTCGACGGCACGGTTCACGCAGTATTGCGCCGCACCGAGACTCGAAGCGGCCTGCCGAATCCGGTTCTCGTTGAAGAAGTGCTGCACCACCTGCAAACCGGCGCCCTCCTCACCGAACACCGCAGAGTCCGGCACCCGCACATCGCGCAGGCTGATGTGCGCGTGATCGGTGGGCATGTTGAACGTCCACAGGTACTCCTCGACAGCGAAACCCGGCGCCTGCGGGTCGACGAGAAACGCGGTGATGCCCCGTGCGTCACCGGGATCGCCGCTCGTGCGGGCGAAGACGATGTCGCGGTGGGCGGCGTGGATGCCGGTGTTCCAGGTCTTCTCGCCGTTGATGATCCAGTCGTCGCCGTCGCGAACCGCGGTCGTCTCCATGTACGTCGCGTCGGAACCGTGCTCGGGCTCGGTGATTCCGAAGGCGAAGAACTTGGTTCCGGCAGCGAGCCCCTCGACCCACTCCTCCTGCTGTTCGGGGGAGCCGTACGCCAGCATCAGCAGCAGCCCGATGTTGTTGCCGACGATGGCGTGCTCGTTCTGCAGATCGCAGTGCAGGCCCAGCCCTTTCGACGCGAGGTGCTCGCGGATGATCGCCATGGAGAGGTTCGATCCGTCGCGGCCGCCGAACTCCTTGGGGAACGGGTAGCGGAAATGGCCCGCGGCGTCGGCCCGCCGACGCGCCTCGCCGAGCAGCGCCTCCCATTCCGCATTCGGCAGACCACCGCGCTCCCAGTCCGTGCGCGAGTCCTCACGCCGGTGGTCGAAGAACCGGATGTTGTCGTCGGCCTGCTCGAGCGGCTTGATCTCCGCCTCGATGAAGGCGTCGAGTTCTTCCAGGTAGTCGCTCAGCGACTCGGGCAGTGCGAAGTCCACGGTGAATCCTTCTCGATCGGGTGTCACGCGGTCACGGATGCGGGACCGCGAAGTACTTCGGGTTGGCGACCAGCAACCGCGCCCGGACGTCGGCGGCGATCGCTGCGCGCACCTTCTCGTCGGCGCCGTCGAGTTCGCCGGATCGCAGGGCGTCGCACAGGGCACGCTGATCGGCGACGCCCAGGGCGGCCAGGCGCTGAGCACTCTCCGCGGCGTGGGTCGCGCCGAGCAGCACCTGGCGCCGGACGACGTCCACGACGTTGCCGGCGACCCGGGTGTGGAACCTGACCTGCGGTGACATCTCGGCGGTCACGGAGTCGGAGCGCAGGAAGCCGGCGAGGGCATCGAGCAACTCGAACGACGACGGCGACCCGTGCGGCTCCTCGTCGGGGACAGTGGCTTCGACGCCCAGCGGATCCGGGACAACCTCCGGCGAGACGACTCCCAGATCGAGCAGAGCGTCGAATTCCTGCTCGGCACTTCGTCGTCCGATCGCCGCGAGTTCCACGGACCGTTCGACGCCGTCGAGGTGCCGGTTGGCCTGCACCGCACAGATCAGGCCCCACTTCACCGTGGCGTACAACTCCCACCAGCGGAGGGCTTCTTCGGTGGGTCGCCACCCGGCCACCTCGGCATAGGCGTCGAGAAGTGAAGCACGCTCGCCCATTCCGGCGACCGGGGTGGCGCCGCCGAAACGCCAGGCCTTCGCGCACAGCCAGCCGAGATCCTCGACGGGGTCGCCGATGTGGACAAGTTCCCAATCGAGCACCGCGGCAACACCATCGGCATCGACGAGGAGGTTACCGAGCCGGAAATCACCATGGACGACGCAGGAACCGGGAGACGACGGCGGCGGATTGGCCACGAGCCACTGGGTCGCGAGGACGAGACCGGCCGGCATCGCGTCGAACTCACGCGGGAACAGCGTGTGAAGCGCCTCGACCGGGTCGACGAGTTCCTCGAGTCCCGGCGTCTGCGTGGCGTCGATGCGGTGGACGCGCGCCAGGATCCCGCCGCACTGCTCGACGAACCGGCCGCGTGCGGCGGCATACGTGTCGTCGCGGAGGATCCGCCGCGGGATCGACTCTCCACCGATGAAATTCATTGCCAGGTAGGGGAACCCGAGGACGCTGTCGTCGCCCAGGCCGACGTCGAGGATCTCCGGCAGCGGAACCCCGGCGTCGGCGGCGGCCCGCAGGACCTCGGCTTCCGCGCCCAGCCCCCCGTCGTCCTCCGCGGCCGGAACGGCGCGGATGATGATCGGTTCGGGTGCGCCGGCGGCGTCGACGAGGGTCGCGGCGTAGGTCGCGCGACTCGCGCCCGCGGGTAGTTGCCTGGCGGATTCGACCGACACCGGGGCGCCTCGCGTCGTGCCGAGTCGTTCGGCGACTCGTGCGGCCACTTCGCCGGCCTCAGGCACTCCCACGCAACCCATCCCTTCACGCGCCGATCGACTGCCGTGCCGGTGTAATCCCCGACACAGCGAAGCTAGCACGGAAGCTGAATCCACTGTCAGAAAAACGGCCGTGGCGGACCGGCGTCAGCGCGCCGGGGTCTGGAACTCCGGCTGATCGATGATGCGCACCCAGGATCCGTCGGAGCGTCGGGTGACGACCTGTGCGCGAGCACCTGCGCCGTCGCGCGGCGGGGTCGAGGTCAAGGCCACATCGTCGCCGAAGACGAGCGTCGGCAGCGGGGGTTCGGCGACGAAGGTCGGCCGGTGTTCGAGGACCGAGGCCCAGAGGTCCCGGATCGCCGCCCTGCCCCGGGTGACCTGCCCCGGCGGGAAGGCCATGACCGCGTCCTCGTGGTAGAGCGACGCGACGGCGTCGGCATCGCCGGCGTTGGAGAACTCGACGAAGAGTCGGGTGACGTCTTCGGGGGTGCGGGCGGTTTCGCGGTTGGTCATGACTTCCTTTCAGCTGGACTTTCCAGGCTCCTTCACCATGCGTCGCCAGCATGAATAATTCCAAGTGATGGTTGTGATGGCGGGTATCATCCTCAGTTATGGAGATGCGCCAGCTCGAGTACTTCGTCGCCGTGGCCGACGAGGAGAGCTTCACCTCGGCGGCGCAGCGGGTGCACACCACGCAACCCAACATCAGCGCACAGATCCGAGGCCTCGAACGCGAGCTGGGATCAGCGCTCTTCGATCGCTCCGCACGGTCGGTCCGGCTCACCGATGCCGGGCGAGCCGCCCTCCCCGCAGCTCGCGCGGCTCTGGCTGCGGCCCGAGAGGTGACCGATGCGGTGTCAGAGGTTCGCGGCCTGCTCCGCGGGAGTCTGTCGGTGGGAATGGTCGAGGGGTGCACCATCGCACCGCTGTTCGCCGCATTGGGCACCTTCGGTTCCGCCCATCCGAAAGTCGCTCTGAGCCTGCGGGAATCCCCATCGGATCAACTGATCTCCTCGGTCGTCGACGGCAGTCTCGACGTGGCGCTGACCGGCTACGGCGACGAGCTACCGCGCGGCATCGAATCACTCACCGTCATCGCCGAACCCGTCGTCGCGGTGGTCCCGGCCGACGTAGAGCGAAGCACCTCCACCGGGCTTGCGGACCTGCGACAACGGTCTCTCATCTGCCTGCCGCGCGGCGCGGGTATCCGGGCCGTCTTCGACGACGCCGCAGTCGCGCAGGGCGGTCCCATCCGACCCGCGATCGAGGCGTCGTCTCCCGACGCGATCGTCGAATTGGTGTGCGGCGGCATGGGAACCGGCATCCTCAGTGCATCCAACGCCGCGGCGGACGATCGGGTGACCGGCCTGCCGATCGAGGGCGTCGACGTCCGCGCACGACTCGGCTTCCTGTGGAGAAGCGATCCGTCTCCCGCGACGCGACGGTTCGTCGACGTCGCCCACGAGGCCTTCGGCCTCGGTCCGGACTGACGCGGCGAACTCAGCTCGCCAGCGCGTCCCCGGTCTCTTCGGTCGGCTTCTCCGGAACAGCCGGGTCGATCGAATCATCGGTCGGTGCGCCGGCGATCCAGTCGCCGATGCTCAATCCGCGACGGCCCCAGCGATGATCGAACCTCTGCGCCCGCGCGGTAGCCTTCTCCAGCTTGGCCGGCGAGTAGCGGCGCCGGGCCCACGTCGACTTCGGCCGGGCCAGACGGATGGCACCGGCCCACGCGAAGATCGGGATGAAGACGCCGACGATCGCGGTCGAGTACTTGCCCTTGACGACGCAGAAGATGGCGGCGGCGATGTTGATCGGTGCGGTCAGGGCGAACGCGATGGGGCCGAACTCGACGTCCGCCTCCACGTTGAACGGGTTGAAGCCGAGGATGACCATCCCCAGGGCGGCCACCGTCAGGGCGACGACCTGCACCGAGAGTTGGCCTTCGCGTGACCAATACACGTCCTGGAGACGGAGGATCAGCGCGAACTCGTCGAGCACCAGCGATGCGCCGACCCCGACCAGGACAGCACTGATCGACGCACCCGGTTCGACGCCGTTCACGCCGACGGAGATGAACGCCCCGACGATCATCAGGGCGAGCCCCGGGACCATGTGGTGGACGTGGAGGCCATCGGACACGTTGTTCTTGAACGGTCCCTTGCCGGCGCGGATCAGCCGGGTGATCACCCGTGTCACCACGAAGGTCACCGTGAACGAGGCGAACAACAGGAACAGCGGAAGTCGTTGATGTGTCAGATCATCGAGGAACTCCACCGTCGACTCACTCCCTCATCATGCGGGCACGATGCCCGTGCGCCGCTGCTCGATGATCAGGCAGCGGTCCTCCACGTAGAGCAGTCCGGCGTCCTCGGCGATCTTGCGGGCTTCCTCCGACCGGATTCCGAGCTGCAGCCACAGCGCCGTCGCGCCGGCCTCGACCGCGGCGCGCGCAACATCGGCGCACTCGGGACCGGGGCGGAACACGTCGACGAGGCCGACCTGTTCGGGGACGTCGGCGAGCGATCGGTAGACCTTCTCGCCGACGATCTCGTCGGCGGTCGGGTTGACCGGGATGATCCGCCACCCGAGGTGCTTCATGTGCGCGGGCACCTCGTTGGCGGGCTTGGCCGTGTTGGCACTGGCACCGACCACGGTGATGGTGTCGTAGGTGGACAGGATCTTCTCGACGATCTCGTCTGTGGTGCGGGGGCCGGCGGAGTCTGGGGTAGCCATTCTGTGAGTGTATGTGCCGACGACGGACGATTCGCCACGTCACCGGCGATCGGAAGGGTCAGCGCATCACACCGTGAAGGACGATGGCCACCAATCGCTCTGCCCAGGTGTCGTCGAATTCCTGGTCCCGCAGCAGAAGCACGTGCAACATCGCCGATCCGCCGACCACCTCGATCAGACGGTCGGGGTCGACGTCGGGGTGCACCTCGCCGCGTTCGACCGCGACCACCAACCTCTCGCGCACACCGCCGAAGACCGCGGCGAAGCCGGCGTGGACACGGGCGGCGAGGGCCGGGTCGGCGGACATGTCGGCGATCAGGCCGGGCAGCGCGACCCGGGTCACCGGTCTCGCGAACAGGTCCCGGGCGGCGTCGACCATCGACCGCAGATCGGCCTCCATCTCTCCGGTCGACGGAGGTAAGCGCGTCATCTGCGCGAACACCACGTCGTGTACGAGCTCGGCCTTACCCGACCATCGCCGGTACAGCGCCGTCTTGGTGGTACCCGCCCGCTCGGCGATCGCGGCCATCGTCAGGCGGTGGTAGCCCACCTCGACGACGAGTCGGGCCGCGGTGTCGAGCACCGCGGAGTCGATCCGCGCATCACGGGGCCGGCCGGCTGCCGCCTCGACGGATTCCGCTCGATCAAGGCCGGCAGCAGCGAGACCAGCACCATCACGTCCAGCGTCCATGGGCCCAACTCTCGTCGCAGTCGCTGTTTTGCCGAAGTCGCTGCGGTCCCGCGACCCGTCTGCTGTCATTACGCTACTCACCGTAGCGAATCTTGGGGGTGCCCGTGGCCACCGAACCCGCCGTCGAACGCATCGACCACCTACAACGATCCAGCAGGGACAACACCTCGGTCCCGGACATCCTCGCGTCTTGGCTCACCCGACAACCCGACACCCCCGACGCCACTCCGGAGGTGACGGTGGCGGCCGGTGGCGACGCCAACGGCATGTCGTCGGAGACCATCCCGGTCACCGCGACCTGGCCGGGCTCCGACACCCGCGAGTGGGTGATGCGGATGGCGCCCGCGGCCGGTGACATCCCGGTGTTCCGCACCTACCGGATGGACCATCAGTTCGAGGTCATGCGCAAGGTCGCCGCACTGACCGACGTCCCGGTCCCGCGCGTGCATCACCTCGAGCCGACGGGATCGCTACTCGGTGCGCCGTTCTTCCTCATGGACCGTCTGGAGGGTGACGTGCCGCCCGATGTCATGCCGTACACGTTCGGCGACAACTGGTTTGCCGACGCGGACCCGGCCGATCGTCGTCGTGCGCAGGACTCCGCGGTCCACGTCATCGCCGACCTGCACGCCATCCCCGACGCGGCGGAGCACTTCGATTTCCTGCTCGACGACCTGCCCGCGGGGGACTCGATCCTGGCGCGACTGCTCGCCTGGCTGCAGGACTGGTACGACCTGTCGGTCGAGGACATCGGTAGGTCACCCCTCGTCGAACGGGCTCTGGAGTGGCTCACCACGAACTTCCCCGACGACGCCGCCTCCGCCGACCCCGTGCTGTCGTGGGGCGACTCCCGGCTGGGCAACATGATGTTCGTCGACTTCGAACCGACCGCCGTGCTCGACTGGGAGATGGCGAAGATCGGCCCACGCGAGCTCGATGCGGCATGGGTGATATTCGCGCACAGCGTGTTCCAGGAGCTCGCGACGATGGCCGGACTTCCCGGCCTACCCGACCTCCTCCGCGAGGAGGACGTCCGCGCAACCTATCGGGAACGTTCCGGCGCCGAGCTGGGCGACCTGCGCTGGTTCTATGTCTACGCCGCCGTGCAGTGGTGCTGCGTCTTCATGCGTACCGGCGCCCGACGCGTGCACTTCGGCGAACTCGAGCGGCCCGACGACGTCGACGGCACGCTCTTCTACCACCGTCCACTGCTCGAACGTCTCCTCGAGGAAGGCTGATCGCATGTCCGGTCTCGGACCGCTCGACGAGTTCCCGATTCATCAACTGCCACAACCGATCGCGTGGCCCGCGAACTCCGATCGCAACTTCTACGACCGCGCCTATCTCAACGCCCACGATCGCAGCGGCAGCATCTTCTTGATAACCGGGATCGGTTACTACCCCAACCTCGGGATCAAGGATGCCTTCGTCCTGATCCGGCGTCGCCAGGACGACGGTCCGGACACCCAGACCGCGGTGCACCTGTCCGATGCCATCGACGGTGATCGCCTCGACCAGCATGTCGGCGGTTACCGGCTCGCCGTCGACGAGCCCTTGCGCTCACTGCATCTCACTCTCGAGGAGACCGAGGGTATCGCCGTCGACCTGCACTGGGAAGGCCTGTTCGACCCAGTCCTCGAGCAGCCCCACATCATGCGGCAGGGCACCAAGGTCACCCTCGATGCACAGCGCTTCGCCCAGGTGGGCACCTGGCGCGGGTCCATCACCGTCGACGGCGAACACATCGCGGTCGACCCGTCCACATGGATCGGGACCCGCGACCGATCCTGGGGAATCCGGCCGGTAGGCGAGCCGGAACCCGCAGGGCGACCGGCAGATCCGCCCTTCGAAGGCATGTGGTGGCTGTACGTGCCGATGGCCTTCGACGACTTCCAGCTCGTCCTCATCGTCCAGGAGGAGCCCAACGGATTCCGCACCCTCAACGACTGCTCCCGCGTGTGGAAGGACGGCCGCGTCGAACAACTCGGCTGGCCGCGAATCTCGGTGCACTACGCCTCCGGGACCCGAATTCCCACCGGTGCAACCATTTCCGCCACCGCGTCGGACGGATCAGCGGTGACGTTCGAGGTGGAGTCACTTCTCCCCGTCCCGATCCACGTCGGGGGCGGTTACGGTGGCGATCCCGACTGGCTCCACGGTGTCTGGCGAGGTGAGGACTTCACCGAGCGGCTCACCTACGACATGACCAGCCCGGAGATCGTGGGGCGCATGCCGTTCGGCGTCATCGACCACGTGGGACGGGCGACCTGCCGGGAAGGCGACGGCACCACCCGCACGGGCTGGGGCCTGTTCGAGCACGGTGCGCTCGGCCGCCACGACCCGTCGGGCTTCGCCGACTGGCTCAGCGTCGCACCCTAGTTCAGACTCGACAGGAATTCGTCGATCCGCGGCCACGTCTGCTCGACGGCCGCCGACCCGGCGATGAGTCCGAGATGGCTGGTCTCGACGGTCGCGAACTCGACGCGAGGTGACCCGGTGAACAGATCGACGCCGTGGTGGGCCGCCGCCCAGCTGACGATGGCGTCGCGGTGGCTGCCGAACAGTTGCACCGGCACCGAGACCTTCGCGAGGTCGACGGTGACGTCGTCGAAGGTGAGGACGCCGCGTGCCAGCTCGCCGCGCATGATGAAGTTTTCCCACATCTGCTCGGACGCCTTGCCCGGATATCCGGGCATCGTCTCCTGGAAACGGTCGATGGCCTTCATCCGAGTCAGCGCCTCGGTGTCGTCGGCGTTGCGGATGATGTAGCCGGGCTTCTTGAGTTCCCGCTGCCAGGCGGTGCCGCGGTAGGCGGTCCGCACGAGCGGGGCCGGGATGCCACCCAGGGCTCGCAGCGCGAGCGACACCGGTTTGGTCCCGATGGGCCGCATCAGGGTCTTCACCAGCGGGTACGGCGGGACCTGGTCGTAGTCCAGGGGGGTTCCGACCGCCGTGATCGACCGCACCGGCAGACCAGGGTCCGCGGCGGCGGTGAGGAACGAGATGGTGCCGCCGAGACTCCAGCTGAGCAGGTCGACGCCCTCGCCGGTCGACCGGCCGCCATCGAAGTCCGCCAGGGTCGCGGCGATCGCGCCGGGCACGATGTCGGCGAAGAAGTCGGCGAACCCGAGGTGGCGGTCGTCGCGGGTCATGCCCCCGAAGTCGAGCACGTACGGCACCCGTCCGGTGGAGAGCAGGTGTTCGACGACGCTCAGTCCCGGGGAGAGGTCGTAGCAGTCGGTCGACACCGCCAGCGGCGGGACGAGCAGCACCGGCCGCGTCGAGGCCCGACGGGCGGAGTCGAGTTGTTCGACCGTGCCGTACCGCCGCACCTGCCGGTGCGGCGCGGTCACGAGCACGGTGTGCGGGGTTTGGTGCGATTCCCCGATCTCCCCACCTCGGGCCAGGTGAACCAGCGTCGCGACGCCGTCGAGACCACCCATGACCGCTTCCCCCTTCACTTCGTCCGCCCCCGCGGGCGCGCGTGATCGCAGGCCATTCAACACGGTGCGTCGGCGAGCGACATGGTTGGGTCAGAGCGTGGGCGGGTATGTCCGGATCGAGGCACCACGGCTGGAGGCCGGTGCCGGCGATCAAGACGCGGTCGAACCGATCAGCCCGCACGGCGTTGCACATCCCTGTCCACCGGTGCGTACGAGGAGGAGACACCATGGCCGAAGAACTCAACAACGTCACCGTCGCATTCCTGGTGGCCACCGAGGGTGCCGAGCAGGTGGAACTCACCGAGCCCTGGAAGTCTGTCGAGGCCTGCGGCGGGAAGCCGGTTCTGGTGTCCACCGATTCCGGCACCATCCAAGCCTTCGATCACCTCGACAAGGCCGACACCTTCCCCGTCGACAAGGTCCTCGAGGATGCCCGCATCGCCGACTTCGACGCCCTGGTTCTCCCCGGTGGCGTCGCCAACCCCGACTTCCTGCGCGCCTCGGCGCCGGCCGTGCGCTTCGTGCGTGGCTTCTTCGAGGCCGGTAAACCGGTCGCCGCGATCTGCCACGCACCGTGGACCCTCATCGAGGCCGACGTCGTGCGCGGCCGCACCCTCACCTCGTTCCCCAGCATCAAGACCGACGTCATCAACGCCGGCGGCAACTGGATCGACGAAGAGGTCGTGACCTGTCGAGGCGGCGACAACGTGCTGATCACCAGCCGCAAGCCCGACGACCTCCCGGCGTTCAACGCCGCGATCGTCGCCGAGTTCGCCCACAGCAGGGTTCCCGGCTGAGGTCACACCACCGAGATCGGACCCTGCTCGCGTCCGGTGAGGATCAGCAACGCCTGCTCGCCCTGGCCGGTCAGCTCGGCCGCCTCCACCGCCGTGGCCAGGGCCGAGGCGAGCACCGTCCGCGGCAGCGTCGACGACGATCCGATGGCGCGGGCGATGTCGAGTCCGTGGACGGCCAGTTCGAAGGTTCTCGTCGGCAGATAGTGCGACAACAGGATCGAGCCCCACGGGGTGGCGACCCGCCGGTCGGCGATACCGCTGATCGCCTCGGCCGCGCGGTCCCGGCGTTCGGTCGCCCTTCGGAGCGGGTCGTCGCCGAGGTCGACGCCGGCGGCGACGCCGCGCGCGGTCACCTCCGGCGAGGACGCCAGCCCCTGGATTCGGGCGTAATAGCCTGCCACCGACTCGATGTCGACGACGTCCGGCTCGGGTTGGGCGAGATAGTCGGCGACCGTCGTCAACGAGCGGCTCGTGTGTCCGACCAGTGAACGGACCGACCAGTCCCCCAGTCCCGGCTGGTCCCACTGCTGCGGGCTCACCTCGGCGACCAGTGCCAGATAATGGTCGGCGCCCGCGAGGTAGTCCTCGATCGCCGCGCTCAACGGTTGCTCGACTGCCATGGTGTCTCCCTGGTTCTTCGGAGGAAACCGACTGCACAGCACACGATATTCGGCGTCGTGCCGCCGTGGTGTCCGAGGTCACCTGGGCCCCGGTCTGGATGCGCGCGGAGTGGTCGTCGCTCGTACGGTGTCTGTCATGACCACGCAGCCCGACAGCATCACCGGCGCCGCAGGCGTCGACACCCGCAATCTCGTCCGCTACGGCGGCCAGTTCTCGCCGGAGCTGATCGTCCGGGCATCGGGCAGCTGGGTCCACACCGCGGACGGTCGACCCGTTCTCGACTTCACCTCGGGACAGATGTCGGCGATCCTCGGGCATTCGCATCCAGACATCGTCGCGACCGTCACCCGGCAGATCGGCGAACTCGATCACCTGTTCAGCGGGATGATCTCGCCTCCGGTACTGGAACTGTCGGCCCGGCTGTCGGACACGCTGCCCGACGCTCTCGACAAAGTGCTGCTGCTGAGCACCGGCGCGGAGTCCAACGAGGCCGCGATCCGCATGGCCAAGCTCGTCACCGGCAAGCACGAGATCGTGTCCTTCGCGCGGTCGTGGCACGGCATGACCCATGCCGCGGCGGCGTCGACCTACAGCGCCGGCCGCACCGGGTACGGTCCGGTCGCGCCCGGCAATTTCGCGTTGCCGACGCCCAACCCCTACCGCCCCGACTTCACCAACCCCGACGGCGCTCTCGACTGGCAGCGCCAGCTCGACTTCGGTTTCGAACTCATCGACGCCCAGTCGACCGGATCGCTGGCGGCGTGCATCGTCGAACCGATCCTCTCCTCGGGCGGTGTGATCGATCCGCCGGCCGGCTATTTCGCCGCACTCAAACGCAAGTGCGCGGAGCGCGGGATGCTGCTCATCGTCGACGAGGCGCAGACCGGACTGTGCCGCACCGGTTCCTGGTACGCCTTCGAGCGCGACGGCATCGTGCCCGACATCCTCACCCTGTCGAAGACGCTCGGTGCGGGGCTCCCGCTCGCCGCGGTCATCACCACCGCCGAGATCGAGCAGGCAGCCCACGACCGGGGCTACCTCTTCTTCACCACCCACGTGTCCGACCCGCTGGTGGCGGCCGTCGGCGTGACCGTGCTCGACGTCCTGCAGCGCGACGGCCTCGACACCCGTGCGGCACAAGCAGGTTCGGCCCTACGCGCCGGACTGCTCGAACTACAGGAGCGCCACGAATGCGTGGGCGACGTACGCGGCCGCGGACTCATGCAGGGCATCGAACTCGTCACCGACCGTGCGACCAAGCAGGGCGCCGACCGGCTCGGGTCTGCCGTGACCGCACGGTGTTTCGAGCTCGGACTCCACATGAACGTCGTCCAGCTACCGGGCATGGGCGGGATCTTCCGCATCGCACCCCCGCTGACCGCCTCCGACGAGGAGATCCGCACCGGTCTCGACATCCTCGACACCGCCATCGCCGAATGCGCCTCGGCGGCAGTCTGATCCGCCGAGACTGACCTCTCGGTCTCAGCCCTTGGGGTCGATCGTGGTGGTGTCACCGGCGTCGGAAGCAGCCGTCTCCTCCGGCACCACACCGCTGGCGGCGGCCAGCTTGGCGATTCGGTCGTAGAGCAGGGCGACGACGCCGGCGAACACGATGACGCCGAGGATCTGCGCCCAGGTCTCGAAGCCGTCGCCGACGATGGCCAGCACGGAGTCGTCGCCGGTCGCGGCGACGATGCCCGCGAAGACCACGCCGAACAGTGCCTCACCGACGATCAGGCCGGTCGCGAGCAGCACTCCCATGCGCTTCTTGTGTTCGACTGCGCCGCCGCTGCGCTCGGCCCAGCGGTTGTAGAAGTGACCGAGGAAGGCGCCCACCGGGATGATCAGGGTGACCGACATCGGCAGGTACATGCCCATGCCGACCGCGAGCGGCGGCAGCCGGAACTTGCCCGCACGACCCAGCAGTTCGTCGATGAGGATGACGATCGCGCCGATGAGGGCGCCGAGTCCGATGAGGGCCCAGTTCAGATCGGCGCCGAGCACACCCTTGGCGAGGGTGGACAGCAGGCCCGCCTGCGGTGCGGCCAGAGCGTCGGGGCCGGCACCGGGAGCACCGACGAAACCGAAGACGTCGTACATCAGCCCGAGGATCGGCGGGATGATCGCCGAACCGAAGAGCACACCGATCACCAACGCCACCTGCTGTTTCCACGGTGTCGCGCCGACCAGCTGACCGGTCTTGAGGTCCTGCAGGTTGTCATTGGAGATCGTCGCGACGCCGAAGACCACCGCGGCCGTGAACAATGTGTAGGCGATCAGGGCGTCGGTTTGGGCGGAGTCGGCACCACCGAAGGTCGCCTTGATGAGGAGAGCGGCGATGAGGACCACCAGGATGCCGACGCCGGAGATCGGGGAGTTCGACGAGCCGATGAGACCGGCCATGTAGCCGCAGACCGCCGCCACCGCCAGGCCGATGACGAAGACGAAGACGACGCTCACCGCGATGATCCCGGCTGCGCTGCCATCGAGGACCGTGCCGTGCACGAAGTCCCACAGAAGCAGACCGATCGGGATGAGCAGCACGAGGATGCTGCCGCCGACGATGTTGAACGGGATGTCGCGCTCGGTGATGTCTACGGTCACCCCCTCGCGGCGGGACCGCGACGATGCCAATGAGCCCTTGATCCCGCGTGCGATGGGTCCCATCACCTTGATGAGAGTCCAGATCGCAGCGATGGCGATCGCGCCGGCGCCGATCAGCCGGACGTCGTTGGCGAACACCGAGGAGACGACATCGCTGAGCGACTCTCCTGCCTCACCCTGGTTCTGGCTCTCGATGGGCAGCAGGACGCCGTAGGAGATCACCAGACCGACGAGCATCGCGACACCGACGGTGACGCCGACGAGGTGCCCGATGCCGATGAGCGACATCGACAGTCCGGCGCTGAACAGCGTGCCGCCCGCGCCGACCTTGATCGTCGTCGCGATCGAGTCGCTCAAGACCTTCAGCTTCGTCAGCAGAGCGAAACCCGCCGACGCGATCGAGCCGATGACGATCGTGCGCAGACCGGCCTTGTTCTCCGCGGCACCGCCGGCCGAGTCGCCGACCTTCAGGACCTCAGCCGCCGCAACACCTTCCGGATAGGGCAAATCGGATCCGGTGACCAGCGCCCGGCGCAGCGGGATCGAATACATCACGCCGAGGATGCCGCCGATCGCACAGACGGCGACCGTGATCCAGTACGGGAATCCCGTCCACCACCCGATGATCACCAGACCGGGGATCACGAAGATGATCGCCGACAGCGTGCCGGCAGCCGACGCGATCGTCTGGACGATGTTGTTCTCCACCACCGAGTGGTTGGCGAAGTACCGCAGGATGCTCATCGAGATCACCGCCGCCGGGATGGCGGTGGCGAACGTGAGCCCGACCTTGAGACCGAGATAGACATTGGCCGCCGTGAAGACGAGGGTGATGACTCCGCCGAGGATGACCCCTCGGAGCGTCAGCTCCCGCAGACTCGTCGTGGCCGTGGGCGTGATCGCCATCAGGTCCCCTCACACAGGTCGTGGACGGCCCGCCGCGTGAGGGCGTGGACCGGATTCACTTGAGTACAGTCGATCCACCTTAGGGCCGGGTGGCCTGACCGACGCAAACCGGTCCGTCCGCGGAGGTCAGCGCGCGCGTCGGGACCCGGATAACAGGTCACAATCCCGGCGCCGCAAGCCTACGGCGGTAGGGCATCATCTACCCATGACCGATGGGAAGACGGAGCAGTCTGCCCGTACCCGCCAGGCGCTGATCAGCGCGGCTGAGGAGCTGATCGCGCTGCACGGCGTGTCTGCGGTCTCCAGCAGGCAGATCAGCAAAGCCGCCGGTCAGGGCAACAACTATGCGGTCGGCCATCACTTCGGTTCCAAGGACGACCTGATCCGGGCCACCCTCGACAGACACAACGCCTCCATCGACCGATTGCGTCAGAAGGCGCTCGACGCGATCGGACCGGACCCGGAGGTCCGCGACTGGATCCGGTGTCTGGTGTGCCCGGAGATCGAGTATGTCGGCGGGCTCGGCGCCCCGACGTACTTCGCCCGGTTCTTCGCGAATGTCTCCAGCGATCCGGCCACCACCATCCTGCTGTACGAGAAGATGGGCGAGTCGAAACCGCTGCTGGCGATCCTCGAGGGCTTGTACGGTGCGCTGCCGGAGTTCCCCGGTCCCGTTCTCGAGATCCGCAACAACATGACGCGCCACGTCATCGTGAACATCCTGGCGGACATCGAGCGCGCCGCCGATTCCGGTGATCGCCCGGTCACGCCCTGGCAGCACCAGTGCTCGATCGTCGTCGACGCCCTCACCGGCATGTGGCTCGCCCCGGTCACCCCGACCACCGCGACCGAGAACCACCCCTGAACAGCGCGCCTGGAAACCGCCCGGTGCAGCGACATCGCCGACATAGTGTCATCGGGCGGCCCCTGGTGGGTGCATTCCATCGGCGGACCTCCTCTCGATCCCTGAGGTGCGAGCGAAGCGAGCCACGAAGGGTCAGATCGTGGCCCCCACGTCCTTGGCGACGATGTGGTCGAGCGCGCGTTCGGCCACCGCGGCGATGGTCATGGACGGGTTGCAGGCTGCGGTGGTGCCCGGCATGAGCGCACCGTCGAGGACGTAGAGACCGGGCTGCCCCTTGACCCGCCCCTCGAGGTCGCAGACCGTGCCCATGTTGGCGCCCCCGAGTGCATGCCACGTCGACGGGAAGAATGCGTTGGTGTCGGTGAGGATCGCGTCGGGCCCGGCGATCCTGCGGACCGCGCCGTCGATGTGTTTGGTCTGGATCTCCGAGTCGCCCTCGTGCGGCCACTTGATGATCGCGTCGCCGGCCCTCGAGTCGTAGGAGATGACTCCGCGTCCGGAACTGACACCGAAGCCCACCAGCATCGTGGTCCCGGCGTAGACCGGCATCGGGGGCAGAGACGCCTGGATGACGGTGAACGCACTCTTCGGGTTGCTCCAATTGGGACTGCCGTACACAACCGGACCGCCTTGCGCCGTGCCGAAATCGATGCTCGGGCTCGTCCACGTGTAGATGCGGTCGGCATTGGTCCCCCAGCCGCGGCCGAGGCCATCGGGCAGGTCGGTGATCGCGCCTGCCTCGCGGGCCCGCACGAGAAGCTTGGTGGTGTTGACACTGCCCGCCGCCATGATGAGCGTCTTGGTGACGATCTCTTTGTGCTCCAGCACCTTTCCGGTCTCATCGGTGCGTTCGACGTCGAGGGACCACTTGCCGTCCTTCCGCCTGCTGACCTGCCGGACGGTGTGCAGTGTCCGCACGGTCACGAGCCCGGTCGCCTCGGCCTGCTTGATGTAGGTGACGTCGACGCTGTGCTTGCCGCCGTTGTTCACGCCGATCGCGCCGTCACCGTTGGTGTAGGACGGCTTCATCTCACCGCGGAGCTCCGCCTCGGCGTATCCCCAGTCGATGGGCATCGGGATTTTCTGCAGCGGGAGGCCCTCGGCGCGAACCCGTTTGGCGAACTGACGCGGGGCCAGATACTGGGGTGACCGCACCACCGAGTCGGGTGCCACCGCGACCTTGAGCATCTCGGCGACCCGCGGATAGTGCACGCGGTTCATCAGCTGCCAGTCGAGAGCGTTGGGGAAGTGCTCGTTGAAGACCGCCTCGCTCGGCTGCAATGTCATGCCCTGATAGACCAGCGATCCGCCACCGAGTCCCGCCGGACACAACGCCGTCATGTTCTCGCCCGCAACCGATTCGAACAGTCCCACATAGGGTTCGACGCTCAGCGGTTTACCGAACAGATTCGGTGTGGACTCGTGCCACAGCATGCGCTTGTCGGGGCTCAACGCCCGCGGGAAGGTCTCCGAGTTCGGCCCGGTCGGCCATCGCTTCCCCCGCTCGAGCATCAGGACAGGCACACCGGCCTGCGCCAGGCGGAGTGCCGAGACACCTCCACCGAATCCGGAGCCGACCACCACCACCCGATGCTCCTCCCGGGTGCGCCGGACACGGCGCGTCGGCGCCGCCGACGCCGGGGTCCCGTTCGCGGACACAGCGATCGCGCTCGCTGCGCCGGCCGCGGTGACCGCCGCAGCCTTGAGGAAGGTTCGTCTCGTCGGTAACGCCCCGGACATGGATCTCCTGTCGTCGGTGCACGAGACGATCCCGCACACGCATGCACTGAGGAAGTCACGGCACTCTCGACCGCGATAGGGAGAAGATGACGTCTGCGAGATGCAGCCGCCCGAAGCAGAATTCGGCATGAACACAGTCCTGTCAAGGGCTACAACGGTTTTCGTCCCTCGTTCTGATCAGCTCGCCGCAAGGCTTGACAGACGCTGAGTCATATGACTGAATCGATGGCCAGCGGGTCAACACGACAGACCCACAGCCGACGATCGACCCGGGGTGGGTCTGTCGAGTACGGCCGCGGATTCGGCCGGCTCTTCTGATGCGCCCCCTCGGTCATGGTGCGCTGAGGGGTGCACACCCTGACCGGGTCTCGTGTCCAACTTGCTGCCCGCGTTCGCTGTTAGGGTGGCCCGATTATTCGCGGCCGGGGGAGATGCATGTCAGATCACTTGCAGGACAAGACCATCATCATCACGGGAGCCGGTGGCGGATTCGGCAAGGCCATCGCCCAGAGGTGCGCCTCGCGTGGTGCCCATGTCGTCGGCGTGGACATCGACACCGACGGTCTGACCGCCGTTGTCGACGGCATCGTCGCCGCCGGCGGATCGGCGGCCGCGCAGGTCGCCGACGTGACCGACATGGCACAGATGCGGTCGGCCGCAACGCTCGCCGTCGAGAAGTTCGGGGCCATCGACGTCATCGTCAACAACGCCGGCGTCATGCCGTTGGCCTTCTTCGCCGATCACGAACGCGCCTGGGAGAAGTGGCACAAGGCCATCGACATCAACATCAAGGGCGTCGTGAACGGCATCTCCGCCGTCTACGACCAGATGATCGCGCAGGGCCGCGGGCAGGTCGTCAACATCGCGTCGATCTACGGCAACGGCGGCTTCGAGGGATCGGGTGTCTACAGCGCGACGAAGGCGGCGGTCACCATGCTGTCGGACTCGTTGCGGATCGAGGCGAAGGGCAAGATCAAGGTCACCACGGTCAAGCCCACCGGTGTCGCGGGCACCAATCTGGCGAGCTGGATCGTCAATGACCGCGCGATCCGCGGCATCGTCGGCCAGCGCGCGGCGTCGTACCGGGAGCACGTCGTCCAGATGCTCAAGGGCGAACTACCGCCCGAGCTGACCGACGCGGACTCGATCCGGTACTGGCTCATCACTCCCGAGGACCTGGCCGACGCCGTCGTCCACGTCATCGATCAGCCCTGGGGGATCAGCCTCTCTGACGTGACCGTGCGCGCGAGCGGCGAGGACTACCTGTACTGACCTCGCAATCAGCGGCGACGATGCTCCCCGCGGTACTTGCGGTGGTACTCGTCGTAGAGATCGGCGTTCTTCTCGCGCTCGAGCCGGTTGACCAGGTCGGGGTTGAGCCCGTGCTGGGCCAGCCGATGCCGGCGGTAGACGCGGTTCAGCGCGATCGAGAAGAAGAGGTAGGCGATGAGGATCGGCGCCGTCATCGTGAACCGAACGCCCCAGTCCGCCGGGACGAAGAGCATCGGGAGCAGGATGATGATGCACGGGATCGCCCAGCGCACGACCATGCGCACCGAGGCACCCGGCCCGGCGAGGTCGTTCTCGACCCAGGCGGTCATCGACTTCGGCAGGGGTGCCCAGTAGCAGTACTTGACGTACTCCGCGGCGTTCGGGGTGGTGCGTTCTGTCGTGCTCACTCCTCGATCGTGCCCCATCGGGGAGGCCGTCTCCAAAGAGGTTGACGCAGGCCACACTCCGCGGGGCCGGATCGTCCGCCGCCGGGAGCACGGCAAATCAGACATGGCTGCGTGTGCCCTGACACCTCGCGGTCGGTAGTCTGACCGCGTCTCGGCACGGCGAATCGGCGAAAGGACTCCGCGACCATGAGCTCGGATCCGACCACCGCCGCATCGTCGACTCCGATCGATCCCGACGCCATCGGTGGTCTCGAAGCCGAGCTGACCGACTTCTGGCGTCGCGGCCGCATCCGCACGCGTCTGCGCGCCCGCGAGATCGACTCCCGCCTCGATCCGTCCTGCTATCCACTCATCTCCGTGCTCGCCCGTCACAACTCGATGCCGATGTCCGACCTGGTCAGTGCGGTCGGGATGGAGAAGTCGACGGTCACGCGGCAGATCGACGCGGTCGTACGACTCGGGCTCGCCGAGCGGCACCCCGACCCGCGTGACGCACGGGCCCGCATGGTCACGCTGACCGATCATGGGCGCGAACGGGTCGACGCCGTTCTCGCGTCGGCGATCTCCGAGTGGCGAGCCCGTCTGGCCCAGTGGAACCCCGAGGACATCCGCACCCTCACACGCCTGCTCCACCGGCTCGGCGAGGCGACCAACGACCCGGTCGTCGACCCGGAGTCCTGACGCGCCGGGTCGGGCAGGCGGCACAATTCCCCACCGGGTTCCGGGCATCGGGAATAACCCGTTTAGTTGCGCGTTACACCTTTCACATCCTATAGTTGCAGCATTCAACTAAACGGGCGGCGGCCTATGCCGGACCCCCGTTTCCACCAGCTGTTCCCGGCACCTGTGTCCACGAGGCCGACGAGCCCGTTTCGTCGATGTTCTGTGGTCGCCGCCATCCGGCTCCGTCCACACGGCGCACGCACGACCCCGGAGGAACCCCCGTATGACAACGTCCCCACCACAAGTGGAACCCGTCGACACACCGATGACCCACAAGCAGCGCATCAACGCGCTGATCGGCCTGCTGCTCGGCATGTTCGTCGCCCTGACCTCGGCCACGATCGTGTCCAACGCATTGCCGACGATCATCACCCAGCTACACGGCACCCAGGATCAGTACACCTGGGTCGTGACGGCGACCCTGCTCGCTTCGACGGCCGCCACCCCGATCTGGGGAAAGCTGTCCGACGTCTTCAGCAAGAAGCTCCTCGTCCAGCTGTCGCTCGGCGTGTTCACGATCGGCTCGATGCTCGCCGGTCTGTCGACCTCGGTCTCGATGCTGATCGGCTTCCGCGTGATCCAGGGCCTCGGCCTCGGCGGCATGCAGTCGCTGGTCATGATCGTCATCGCGTCGATGTTCAGCCCGCGTGAGCGCGGCCGCTACCAGGGCGCCATCGCCGGCGTCATGTCGATCGCAACCGTCGCCGGACCACTGATGGGCGGCGTCATCGTCGACACGAGCTGGCTCGGTTGGCGCTGGACGTTCTACGTGTGTGTCCCGCTGGCCGTCATCGCCATGATCGTCGTGCAGCGCACCCTCAACCTTCCGGTCGTCCGGCGCAAGGTCTACATCGACTACGCCGGAGCGCTGCTCATCTCGGCCGGCGTCAGCGTCATCCTGATCTGGGTCACCCTCGCCGGCAAGAACTTCGACTGGGTCTCGGGCGTGTCGTTCGGTCTCGTCGCACTCGGACTCGCCCTGCTCGCCGTCGCGATCTGGGTGGAGTCCAGGGCCAAGGACCCGATCATCCCGCTGCACCTGTTCAAGGAGCGCACGACGACCCTCGCGACCATCGCCAGCATCGCGGTCGGTGTGGCCCTGTTCGGCGGCGCGGTGTTCCTGGGCCAGTATTTCCAGATCGCCCGCGGCTACTCCCCCACCGCGGCCGGGTTGCTGACCCTCCCGATGGTCTTCGGCTCGGTGGTCTCGGCGACCCTCTCCGGGCGCCTCATCACCAAGTACGGCCGCTGGAAGAACTACCTGGTCGCCGGCTCGATCGTGATGGCGGTCGGCTTCGGCCTCCTCGCGACGATCGACGCCCACACCAACATGGCGGTCCTGAGCGGCTACCTGTTCGCGCTGGGACTCGGTATGGGCATGACGATGCAGAATCTGGTGCTCGCGGTGCAGAACACCGTGGAGCCGAAGAACCTCGGTGCGGCCACCTCGACCGTGACCTTCTTCCGCTCACTCGGTGGTGCAGCCGGCGTCTCGGTGCTCGGAGCGGTGCTGTCGAACCACGTCACCGACCTGATCGGTAAGGGCCTGCGCGCGATCGGCATCACCCAGTCCGGCTCCGGCGGTGCCGGCCTGTCCAACCTCAACGAACTGCCCGCACCCATCGCGGCGATCGTCCGCGGCGCGTACGGCGACGGCACAGCCCGGATCTTCCTGGTCTCGATGGCGATGGCGATCGTCGGCACGATCGCGGTCCTCTTCATCAAGGAGGTCGCTCTCAACACCCTGACCGGTGAGGAGCAGCGGCTCGCCGCGGAGGCGGCCGTGGAGACGGCCGACGAGGAGTTCGCCCAGGTCATCGCCGGCGAGACGTTCGACGGCACAGGGGTCGACGCCGACCTCGACCGGCGGGCGCTCGCCGACCCGGCGGTGAAACCGGTCGACCGCAGCTCATGACCCCCGCCCGCGACGGCGCACAACGCCGATCGTGACGCGGGATTCACAGATGGTCGGGTTGATCCCGATCGCGTTGACGAACCCGACAAGTGCAGGTGATCCTTGGCCGGTGAATTCGGACCAGTCGCCCTCCTCGGACTCAGCCCTGCTGCCGCTGGAGGGGATCACCGTCGTCGCCCTCGAGCAGGCCGTCGCCGCTCCCCTCGCCACCCGGCACCTCGCCGACCTGGGTGCACGGGTCATCAAGGTCGAGCGCGTGGGTGAGGGGGACTTCGCCCGGCAGTACGACTCGGCTGTACGCGGCGGCGCGGGTTCGCATTTCGTGTGGCTGAACCGCGGCAAGGAATCGGTCGAACTCGACCTCAAGAGCGAAGCCGGCCGCGACGCGATCAAGACGCTGATCGCCGGAGCCGACGTCTTCCTGCAGAACCTGGCTCCCGGCGCCGCGGCGCGCCTCGGACTCGGCGCCGACGTCCTGCGCGCCGACCATCCCGAACTGATCGTCGTCGACATGTCCGGCTACGGCGACGCCGGCCCGTTCCGCGACCGCAAGGCCTACGACATGCTCGTCCAGGCCGAGACCGGCCTGATCTCCGTGACCGGGACGCCCGAGGACATGACCAAGACCGGCATCCCGTCCTCCGACATCGCCGCCGGGATGTACGCCCTCACCTCGGTGCTGTCGGCGCTGTTCCGCCGCGCCACCACCGGCATCGGCGCACGGGTGGCCGTGTCGATGTTCGACTCCACGGTCGAGTGGATGGGTCACGCCATGTACATGCGGCTCTACGGCGGCAAACAGATCGCTCGCGTCGGCCTCGGCCACGCGGCGATCGTGCCGTACGACAAGTACCCCACCCAGGACGGCACCATCCTGATCGGGGTCCAGAACGACCGCGGGTGGGACACGCTGACCCGCGTCGTGCTCGATCGCCCGGATCTCGCCGAGGACCCCCGGTACAAGACCAACATCGATCGCGTCTCCCGTCGGGCGGAGGTCGACGCCGTCATCGCGGCGGAGACCAAACGGTTCACCACCGAGGAGCTCGACCGGCGCCTCGCCGACGCAGGTGTGCCGGCCGCCGAGATCCGCGATCTCGAGGCCGTGGTCGAGCATCCGCAGCTCGGCGAACGCGACCGCTGGCGCGACGTCGACACCGAGGTCGGACCGATCAAGGCGGTGCTGCCGCCGATGACGTTCGACGACGTCGAGCTCGCGATGGGACCGGTACCCGCCCTGGGCGAACACACCGACGCGGTGCTCCGCGAGTTCGGCATCGTCGCGGGCGAGCGGCCGTGACGGCGATCGGCTCAGCGTAGGATCGGCTGGGCGGACCTGCAGCCCTCGGGTCGCGCATTTTCTTGCACGGATACGACGACCTCTCGGAGGCGATATGTCCGACGATCCGCTCTACACAACCCGGGATTCGGGCGCGCCGGCCGGGAGTGACGAACACTCTCTGACCGTGGGCGCCGGAGGACCGATCGTCCTGCACGATCACTACCTGATCGAGCAGATGGCCCAGTTCAACCGCGAACGAATTCCCGAACGACAGCCACATGCCAAGGGCAGTGGCGCTTTCGGGACGTTCGAAACCACCGAGGACGTCTCGGCCTACACCAGCGCCGCACTGTTCCAGCCCGGCGTGAAGACCGAGATGGTGGCGCGGTTCTCGACGGTGGCGGGCGAACGCGGCAGCCCCGACACCTGGCGTGACCCACGCGGTTTCGCGCTGAAGTTCTACACGTCCGAGGGCATCTACGACATGGTCGGCAACAACACGCCGATCTTCTTCGTCAAGGACCCGATGAAGTTCCAGCACTTCATCCGCTCCCAGAAACGTCGGCAGGACAACAACCTTCGCGACCACGACATGCAGTGGGACTTCTGGACGCTGTCGCCCGAGTCCGCCCACCAGGTCACCTGGCTGATGGGCGACCGCGGCATCCCGAAGACGTGGCGTCACATGAACGGCTACAGCTCGCACACGTATCTGTGGGTCAACGCCGAAGGCGTGAAGCACTGGGTCAAATACCATTTCAAGTCCGACCAGGGCGTCGAGCACCTGACGCAGCACGAGGCCGATCAGATGGCCGCTGCCGACACCGATTTCCACACCCGGGACCTGTTCGAGAACATCGACGCCGGTAACCATCCGAGCTGGACGCTGAAGGTCCAGCTCATGCCGTTCGACGACGCGGTGGGCTACCGGTTCAACCCATTCGACCTGACCAAGGTGTGGCCGCACGGCGACTACCCGCTGATCGACGTCGGCAAGATGACGCTGCACACCAACCCGGTCGATCATCACACGCAGATCGAGCAGGTCGCCTTCGAGCCGAACAACGTCGTGCCCGGCATCGGCTTCAGCCCCGACCGGATGTTGTTGGGCCGCGTCTTCTCCTACGCCGACGCCCACCGGCACCGTCTCGGCGGCAACTACAAGCAGATCCCGGTCAACGCGCCCAAGAACGAGGTCCACTCGTACTCCAAGGACGGCGCGATGCGTATCCACAACGTCACCGACCCGGTCTACGCACCCAATTCCAAGGGAGGCCCATCGGCGCTGTATCCCGGTCAGGGCGAACCACAGTGGGCGGCCAACGGGGAGATCCTGCGCAGCGCCTATGTCGATCATCCCGAGGACGACGACTGGGGCCAGGCGGGAACGCTGGTCCGCGAGGTGTTCGACGACGACGCGCGAGAGCGGTTCGTCGACAACGTCGTCGGTCATCTCCTCAACGGTGTCTCCGAACCCGTTCTGCAGCGCGCGTTCGAGTACTGGCACCGCGTCGATCCCGACATCGGTGCCCGCATCAAGTCGGGCGTGACCGAGAAGAAGGACGAGTCCGACCCGAAGGCGGACGACCAGGCCAACCCGGCCCGGTCGTCGATGCAGGAGAAGGCGAAGGCCGAGAAGGCGTAGAGAACCTCACTCCCAGATCTCAACTCGGCCGCCAGACTTCGATCGAAGTCTGGCGGCCGAGTTGAGTTCGTACGGTTCGAACCAGCAGGCACCCTCACCGGAGGAGTCCCCGACTAGGCTCGAACCCGTGACTGTGCGCGCAGGAATCGTGGTGACCGGAACCGAGGTACTGACCGGACGGATCGCCGACCAGAACGGCCCGTGGGTGTCCGAGCAACTACTCGCGACCGGCGTCGACGTCGCCCACATCACGATCTGCGGGGATCGCCCTGCCGACCTCACCGCGCAGCTGCGATTCCTCGCCGACCAGCAGGTCGATCTCATCGTCACCAGTGGCGGTCTCGGTCCCACGGCCGACGACCTCACGGTGGCGACGGTCGCCGAGTTCTGCGGGCGCGACCTGCAGCTCGACCCGGCTCTCGAGGAGCACATCGCCGGCATCATCCGACGCTGGCGACCCGACACCGTCGACCTCGACGACGGCCCGACCCGCATCGGTATCCGCAAGCAGGCCCGCGTTCCCGCCGGTGCCGTGGCGATACCGCCCACCGGCACGGCGCCGGGCGTCGCCATTCCCGCAGTCCCCGGTACGCAACCCTTGCCGGCGATCCTCGTCCTGCCCGGCCCGCCCGGTGAACTTCAGGCGATGTGGCCGGCCGCGATCGCCTCACCCGCCATCGCCGACGTGGTGTCCCGGGCCGACGACCTCACGCAGGAGACCATCCGGGCCTACGGTCTGCATGAGGCCGAGCTCGCCGAGACCCTGCGCCGTGCCGAGGAGACCATTCCCGGCTTCGCTGCCCTCGAGATCACCACCTGCCTGCGACGCGGGGAACTCGACATGGTCACCCGGTTCGCCGCCGCCGACACCGCCACCTACGGACAGCTGTTGGACTTTCTCACCGAACACCATGGGAGACAGATTTTCTCGACCGACGGATCGACGATCGAGGACCAGCTCATCGCGACCCTCGACGGTCGGCTGATCGCCACGGCGGAATCCTGCACCGGCGGGCTCGTCGCAGCTCGACTCACCGACCGTCCCGGCTCCTCCGCCTACGTCACGGGCGGCGTCGTGTCGTACTCCAACGACGCGAAGTCCGATCTCATCGACGTTCCCGCCGAACTCATCGCCTCACGCGGCGCGGTCAGCGAGGAGGTCGCCGCGGCGATGGCCGAGGGAGCCCTCCGCCATCTCAAGTCCGATGTCGCGGTGTCGACCACCGGAATCGCCGGTCCCGACGGCGGCACCGAGGCCAAGCCGGTCGGCACCGTCTGCTTCGGCGTCGCGATCAAGGGCCGCCCGACCCACACGATCACGCGGCGCTTCCCCGGTGACCGGGAACGGGTCCGCTCCCTCACCACCACCGCCGCGCTGCATCTGGTTGTCGCACAGCTGAAGCGAGACCGGGCCGCCGGCTGACCTCCGCTGATCGAGACCTACAGCGGCCCCGTCGGCAACTGCCGGCGGACGAGCTTGCCCGTGGGATTGCGCGGCAACTCGTCGACGAACACCACGTCGCGCGGCACCTTGTACCGGGCGAGATGCGCCTTCACATGCGCCTTGACGTCCTCGGGCGAAGGGTTGGCATGCGGAGCCGCGACGATGAAGGCACGCAGCCGCTTTCCGAACTCATCGTCGTCCACGCCGATCACCGCGACGTCGTCGATGTCGGAGTGTTCGCCGAGCAGGTTCTCCACCTCGAGCGGATAGACGTTCTCCCCGCCGGAGACGATCATGTCGTCGTCGCGGCCGTCGATGTGCAGCAGGCCGTGTTCGTCGAACCGCGCCATGTCGCCGGTGGACATGAAGCCGTCGATGACCTCCTTGTTGCGTCCGTCGGTGTACCCCTCGAAAGGAGCACCGTTGCGGACGAAGAGCCTTCCACGGACGTTGGTTCCGGAGATCCGTCGACCTTCGTCGTCGAACAGGGCGAGGCGGCTGGTGACCGGCGGCCGGCCGACCGTGCCCGGGGCGAGACGCAGTTCCTCGGGTTGCGCCACCGAGGCGACCGCCACCTCGGTCGACCCGTAGAGGTTGTAGAGGACGTCGCCGAACGTGTCCTGGACGGCCTCTGAAAGCGTCGGCGACAGAGCCGATCCCGCGATCACGATGATCCGCAGCGCGGACGTGTCGTACTTCTTGATGACGTCGGGTCCGAGAGCCACCATGCGGTGGAGCATGGTCGGGACCGCGACCAGCACCTCCGCTTTGTGTTCGGCCAGCGCGGCCAGCGTCTTCTCCGGATCGAACCGTCGCATCACGACGGCCTTGTTACCCAGAGCCGCCCCCACACCCCAGAGCGCGAAGCCGGTGGAGTGGAAGATCGGCGAGACGATCACCATGGTCCCGCGTTGCGGGAACGGGATTCGGTCGAGCAGAAGGGCGCTCGAGAACGGGGACAACTTGGAGCGCTGAGCCCCCTTGGGCAGTCCCGTCGTGCCGCTCGTCAGGATCACGAGTCCGGCCCACTCATCCGGTTCCGCGGGTGTTGACGTGTCCCCGCCGGCGACGATGTCGTCGAGGGTGCGAACCCCTTCGGGGACCGGGCGCTCGCCATCGACCCAGGTCACGATCCGGAGAGTCTCGGGAGGTAGGGCGTCGGCGAGATCGCTGAACTCCTCGTCGTAGAGCATCGCGACGATCTTCTCGCGTTCGGCGACCTCGACGAACTGGGTCTTTCCGAATCCCGTGTTCATCATGGCCAGCCGCACACCGGCCTTGCCCGCGGCGCTCATCGTCGTCAGCAGACCTCGATGGTCGCGCGCGATCACGCCGATCACCGAGCCTCGCTCGACGCCGGAGGAGAGCAGATGGTTGGCCAACGCGTTCGCGTTCGCGTTCAGTTCACCGTAGGTCAGTTCACCGCGTTCGTCGGCGACCGCACCCGCTTCCGGGTACTCGTCCGCACCATGCGCCACCACCGACGCACAGGGCCCGATGATCTTCGCGCGCTTGACCGTGGTGAGGAGCTCTTTGGGTCGCGTGGGGTCCAGCAGACCCGAACGCTTGAGCACCTTGAATGCGCCGACGGCGTCCTGCACCTGTTCGACGGCGGTTCCGACTGCGCCGGTCACCGAGACCATGTCCACTCACCTTTCGCGGCCGGAGCCGCTAGTCCGCGCCCACGGGGTCGGCTCGACGATGACGCGACGTTGGTCACGGGCGTCACCATGGCCGATGCAGGTGCCAGAGTAGGTCGCCACCTGCTCGGCCATGTCCGCTTCGCCGAAACCGGCTCGGCCTCAACGCATACCGGGCCGCGACCGGGTTTCCGGCGGCGACGGGGGCGACGGTCACCGAAAGCAGGTAACTGATTGATTGCACTTTCGCGACAACTCTGACAACATCTGTCCTCAGATAGAGGGTGGAGGAACATGTTCAGTTTTCGACAGTTGACGACGATCGTCACCGCTGCGGTGGCATGCACGATGACAGCGACGTTGGGTCTGACCGGGGTGGGTTCGGCCGAGGCCGCGCCGTCGAAGAAACACCCCGTGTCCTGGGACTTCCGGTCCGCGATCCCCAACGTGCTCAACCAGACGTTGGACGCGAACTGGTCCCCGCCGGGCGCCAACGACCCGTCGTGCAAGCTGACCGAGGACCGCCCCAACCCGGTGATCCTGCTGAACGCCACCGCCACCACCCAGTGGGCCTACAGTGCCGGCGCCCCGCACCTCGCCAACCGCGGGTACTGCGTCTACACGTTCAACTACGGCAACATCACGCCGCTGCCGAGCTTCCCCATCCAGGGTCTCGCCGACATCGAGCGGTCAGCCCGCGAGGTCTCGCGCAACATCGACCGGATCATGCTCAGCACCGGGGCGAAGAAGGTCGATCTGGTCGGTTGGTCGCAGGGCGGTGGCCTGTTGCCGCACTACTACATCGACTTCCTCGGCGGCGACAAGAAGGTCGACAAGGTCATCGGCATCGCGCCCGGTAACCACGGTTCGACGGGCGACATGCTCACCTACGTACGGTATTTCATCCCGCCGTTCGGACCCGTCGGCTACGACATCTTCAAGGCACTGTTCCCCGCCTTCGCACAGCAGGCACAGTATTCGGACCTCGTTCGCAAGGTCTACGGCAACGGTGACACCAAGCCGGGACCCCACTACACGACGATCGTCACCAAGTACGACGAGATCGCGACCCCGTTCACCAACGGCTTCCTCGAGGGTGACAACGTCACGAACATTCTTCTGCAGCAGGACTGTCCGGTAGATCTCTCCGAGCACCTGTCGATCAACTTCAGCGAGCGCACCTGGCGTCACGTGAAGAATGCGTTGACGCCCGCCGAGGCAACGCGCGTACCCTGTTTCCAGGTCGACCCGTTCTATCCGGGAATGAGCGAAGGCAGATGACAGCAGACCCCGCGGTGTCCGTCGACAACTCCGAGATCACTCCCCTCGGACCGGATTCGATGGCCTGGACGGTCTTCGGCGACCTGACCTTCGTCCTGGGTGCGCCCCGTCGGCTCCTCATCGACGTCGCCCACCCCGTGGTGGCGACCGGCGTGCGCGAGTTCTCGGTCTTCGAGACCGACCCGTACGGACGTGCCGAACGCACACTCGACATGATCATGGGCGTCGTCTACGGCCGCGACGACGCGCTCGACATGGCACGCCGGCTGCGCGAACGCCACCGCGACATCAAGGGCCGGAATCCCGACGGCTCCCGCTGGAGCTCACTGAATCCCGAAGCGTTCCACTGGGTGCACGCGAGCCTCGTGCACGGGATCTACACCCAGCAGAAGGAACTCGGACGAGGGTGGAAGCCCGGCGAGGTCGAGCAGTTCTACCTCGAGATGCGCCGGGTCGGGCTCATGTACGGCGTGCGCGAGCAGGACATGCCGGAGAACTGGGAGGCATTCTGCGCCTGGTTCGACGAGATGACCCGCACCCGACTCGAGCGTTCCGACATGACCGATCGCGTCTTCGGTGTGGTGACGTCGCCGAAACCGCCGCCGCACATCCCGGTCCTGCGGCACGCGATCGTCTGGAACACGACGGTCCGTCCCGTGGCCGGTCTCGTCCTGGCCACCGTCACCGCCGGTCTGCTCACACCGGAGCTCCGCGAGCTGCTCGGCATCGACTGGGGTGCCGGACGCCGCCTTCTCTTCCGCCTGATCTCGCTGCAGTCGCGGCTGATCATCCCGCGGTTGCCCAGGGCCATCCGCATGGTGCCGCACGCCCGCGCGGCGTACCGCTAGACGATCGCCTGTGTCCCCGCACGCCGAGACGTGCGGGGACACCGTGGTCTCGGTGATCAGAAGGCGCGCAGGTTCTCCCGGAGGGTCGATCCGGTGTACTCCTCACGGATGAGTCCGCGGCGGCGCAGTTTCGGTGCCAGGCCGTCGGAGATCATCGCCATGTTCATGCGCGTGGTGGGCAGATAGAAGAGGAAGCCGTCTCCACCTGCCTCTTCCATGATCTCGCCCATCTTGTCCGCGATGGTCGACGGTGAACCGATGAGTCCCATGTCCTTGACCTGGAAGCTGCTCGCGACGACCTCGCGCAGGGTCTCGTCCTCGCGGCCGCCGAACAGTCCGGCGATCGAGGTGTACTCGCCGTTCTGCTTGGACAGATCGATGTCGCCGACCCTGGTGTCGGGATCGATGGCACCGAAGTCGATACGACCACCCGAGGTGTAGGACATGTTCCACAGGTTGTACTCGATGGCCTTGTCCGTCTTGCGGAACGCCTGCGCCGCTTCGTAGGCGGCCTGGGCGTCGGTGGCGGTGGCGGCGATCGTCGGGGTCGCGATGAAGAGGACCTTGATGTGGTCGGGGTTGCGTCCGGCGGCGGCCGCGCGGGCACGGATGTCCTCGCGGTAGGCCTTGGCGTCTGCGGCGTCCTTGACGATGGCGATCTGGGTGTCGTCGTAGTTGGCGGCGAGCACACGACCCGGCTCCGAGCTACCGGCCGAGCACACCGGCACCTCACGCTGCGGACCCGGGATGGTGTTCAGCGGGCCGCGGCACTTGAAGAACTTGCCCACGAACTCGATCGGGTTGACCTTGGTGTGGTCGGCATAGACGCCGGCGTAGGGATCGGCGATGACGGCGCCCTCCTCCCACGAGTTCTGCAGCGCCTTGACGACGTCGATCCACTCCATCGCCATCTCGTAGCGCTCGTCGTGTTCGAGATGTCGTTCGTAGCCGAAGTTCTGGGCAACCCGGTCGGTGACGCTGGTGACCACGTTCATGCCCACACGACCCTCGGTCAGGTGGTCCAGGGTGGTGAAGGCGCGTGCGGCGAGGAACGGCGGGTACTGGATGGTCGAGACGGTCGGGATGATGCCGATGTGCTTGGTGGCCTGCGTCATCAGCGGGACCAGCGGCAGCGGATCGTTCTTGGGGGCCATGAAGCCACGACGCAGCGAAGTCTCCGCGGAGTTGTTGTAGGAGTCCTCGACCATCGAGGTGTCCTCGATGAGGATGTAGTCGAAGCCGGCACGCTCGAGGCTCTTGGCCATGTCGACGTGGATGTCGGGCTTCATCCAGTCCAGGTGGTTGGTGCCGGTCCACGGACCGTCACCGTTCGTCGGGCTCCAGGGGTGAATGCCGAAGCCGTCTCCGAGGAACCAACCCATGTGGAACATTGCGATCTCCTGTCGTGAGAAGTGATTGTGAGATGTGTTGCCACCGACCGGGATGGCCGGCGAGTCGTGGGGTCAGGCCGCCGCTTCCATGGCCTGGTATGCGCCGACCAGCGTCTGCGTGTAGTCGTTCGACGGCGCCTGCAGGATCGACATCGTCTCGCCCGATTCGACGACCTTGCCGCGGTTCATCACGAGCAGGTCGTCGGTGATGAAGGCGGTGGCCGGCAGGCCGTGCGAGATGAAGACCAGCCCGAGCGAGTGCGTCTGCACGTAGTCCTTGAGGAGATTGAGGACCACGGCCTGTGCCGACACGTCGAGTGCACTCACCGCCTCGTCGCAGACCAGGATGTCCGGTCCGACGACGAGAGCCCGCGCGATCGAAAGACGTTGCCGCTGGCCGCCGGAAAGCTGGTGCGGATACCGCTCCACGAGTTCGGGTGCGATGCCGAGTTCGGCGACGATGGCGTCCACGGCGGCGTCGGCCGCCTTCTCGTCGAGCCCGCCGAGGATCTGCGCCGGACGTCGGATCGCCTCGCGGATGATCCGCCGCGGATCGAACGTCGTGGTGGTGTCCTGGGCCACGAGCTGCACCTTGCGGCGGTACTCGAGACGGCCGGGACGACGTTCCAGCAGCCGGGACAGGTCGCGGCCGTCGACCAGGACCTGCCCGGAGGTCGGTGCGGTGAGTCCGACGATCATCTTGCCGAGAGTGGACTTTCCCGAACCGCTTTCGCCGACGATTCCGGTGGCGCGGCCGCTCTCCAACTTGGTGGTCACCCCGCCGATGGCGGTCACCTTGCGCCCGTACTGCTTGTGCACGTCGACGACCTCGATGATCGTGCTCATGCTGCGGCCTCCTCTCTCATGACCGTGTCCAGCGTCGGAAGACGTTCCAACTGAGCGGAACTCAGCGTGGGCATGTATTCCAGCAATCCCCGGGTGTACGGGTGGGTCGCGTGGTCCAGGTCCCTGGCGGCGATGGTCTCCACGACGCCGCCGGCCTGCATGACGAGCACCTTGTCGGCGAAACGACGCGCGAGTGCGATGTCGTGGCTGATGAAGACCAGCGATGCCCCGTTCTCGATGGTGAGGCCGGTCATGAGTTCCATGACCGACACCGCCAGGGACGCGTCGAGAGCACTCGTCGGTTCGTCGGCGATGAGCAGTTCCGGCTCGGACGCCAGCGCGATCGCCATCATCACTCGCTGCCGCATGCCGCCGGAGAGCTGACCCGGTACCGACGTCATCACCCGGCGCGGTTCGACGATGCCGACCTGCTCCAGACGGGCCTCGGCGGCCGCGGCACGGCCCTTGCGGGAGCCGTACCTGCTCTTCGGGAGGACCGCCGTGAGCTGACTGCCCACCGACCAGATCGGATCGAGAGAGCTCATCGCGTCCTGGAAGATCATCGAGATCCCCTCACGCCGAGCCGGGATCCTCTGAGCCTTCTCCGCCAGCAACGAACGGCCCGACAGCGACATCCTCGCCGCCGACACCTCGCCAACACCCGGCGGGATGAACCCGCCGAGTGCGTTGGCGATGCTCGACTTCCCCGAGCCAGACTCGCCGACGATCGCGACCCGCTCGCGCCGGCCGATCGTGAACGAGGTCGGGTGGACCTTCTCCACCCCGCCGTAACGGATCGTCAGATCGGTGACCTCGAGGACCGGGGCAGCGGTGCCCGTCACGTCCTCTCCGGCTACCGAGACCTGGTCGGTGAGCGTGGTCATGGCTTGAGCTCCGAGTAGTCGACCACGCTGTCGGTGCGGAAGACGTAGCCCTCGACACCGTTGGCGAATGCGTTGAGCGGCTGCACGTATCCGATGTAGACGGTCGGCATCTGGTCCTGCAGGATGCGTTCGGCTTCGTTCCACTCACCCCATGCGGCCGGGGTCAGCGGCTCGCCGGAGGCGTTGCCGGCCGCGATGGCGTTCTTCAGCGGTGCGTAGTCGAAGTCCGGCCAGTTGATCGGCGATCCCGGGGTGTAGAAGAGGGACAGCACGTACGGCGGGGACTGCACGACCGCGTAGTCACGACCCATCGATGCCTGGAACGTCTTGTTGGCCAGTCCCTCCTGGAAGACCGCCGAGTTCACCTCATTGAGGGTGACCTCGAATCCCGCTGCGCGGGCCGCGGTCTGGATCTGGACGGCCGACTCCTTGAGATCGGGTACGGCGTTGTTGACGGTCAGCTCGAACTTCACCGGCGTGGTGATCCCCGCGTTGCGCAGGATCTCCAACGACTTCGCCGGGTCGGTGGTGTTGCTCTTCAGGCCGTTGCCGTTGTAGTCCGGGAGCGTGTCGTTGAGGATCGACGAGATCGGACCCAGGCGGCCCTTGTAGACGTCCTTCATGATCGCGTCGTAGGGAACCGCGTACGAGAACGCGCGGCGGACCTCGACGTTGTCGAAGGGCGCCTTGGTGGTGGTCAGCGGGACGTAGACGTAGGCGTTGCTGGGCACCGTGAAGATCTGGGCGGCGTTCGCGTCGCGCAGGGCGACCTGGTCGGCCGGACGCAGCTGGGTGGCGACCGATGCGTCACCGCTCTTCACGAGGTTGGAGCGCTGGCCGGCGTCGGCGACGACGCGCTGGACGACACGCTTCACCCCGGGCTCACCGAGGGCGTATCCGGGGTTGGCCTCGTAGACCATCTGCTGGCCGGGGGTGTAGCTGGTCAACTTGTACGCACCGAAGCCGAAGTCCGCGTTGGTCTTCGAGTACTCGACGCCGTACGGGTCGTCCGGGGTGGCGTTCGCGGTGAGCACCTCGGAGTCGTAGATGGCGTACGGGGTGTTCGCCAGCAGCGACAGCAGCGTGAAGCCGTGCGACGGATCGGCGATGGAGATGGTGACGGTGGCGTCGTCGACCTTCTTCACCTGATCGGTCGAGGTGATCACCGGAGCGCTGACGAACGACACGATGCTGGTGTCGACGTCGAATTTGCGCTTGAACGAGAAGATCACGTCGTCGGCGTCGAGGGCGTTGCCCGCGGCACTCTTCGCCTCGGTGTTGAGGTGGAAGGTGTAGGTCTTGCCGTCGGGACTGACCTCATAGCTCTTGGCCAGGACAGGCTCGAACTTGAAGAGCTCCTGGTGCGCCGAGAGGCCGTCGGAACCGGCGACGTACGGGTTGCGGATGAGGGTGGCACCGGTGTTCAGGAAGAACTCCGCGGCCTCGTAGCCGGTTGCGCTGGTCTCGTAGCTGAAGCTCGGGGGCTGGGCCGCGGTCACGATGACCACGCCGCCCTCGGCGGAGTTGTTCGACGACCCGCCACCACACGCGCTGAGTGTCAGTGCGGCGGCGAGGGCGAGCGCGGTTCCGCTCACCAGGGTGGACAGTCGTTTCATGGTTATCGGGGACTCCGTTCTGGGAAGGGTTGAGAGAGCAGCTGTTACACGTCGTGCGGTCAGAAACGTCGGCGACGGGAGATGAAGGTGGTGACTCGGGAGGCCGCCCACACGGAGTAGGCGAGTGCGAGGACCGGGAACAGGGCGGGCCACCAGCGTCCGACCGCTGCGTCCGCCGCTCCGTCGGCGAGCATGTTGCCCCACTCCGCGGTCGGGAGCGGGATGCCGACGCCGAGAAATCCCAGGCCGGCGCAGAAGATGATCCCCATTCCGAAGATCGCCGAGGCGTTCTCGAGGACGGGAGCACACGAGTTCGGGATGACGTGGCGGGTGAGAATGCGGAACTCGGATTCGCCGCTCATCCGCGCCGCGGTCACGAAACCGTCGTTTCGGGTGCGCAGCACCTCGGTGCGCAGCAACCTGCCCTGGAAGGGCATGAGCACCAACGCGAGCGCCAGCGCGATGACCACCGAGTTGCGGCCGAAGAAGGAGACGATGACCAGCCCGCCGATCATGACGGGCAGCGCCTGGACGAGATCGATCGTGCGGCCGAGTGTCGCCGCGATCACACCGAGCGGTCCGCCCTTCGAGCCGTACATGCCGGCGATCGATCCGATGGCGATGCCGACGAACGGTCGCGAGCAGGGTCACTTCGATCGCGATGGCGATGTCCAACCGGAAGGCGGTGAGAGTCGGGGACAGCACGTCGAATCCGTTGGAGTCGGTGCCGAACCAGTGGGCGCCCGACGGCGCGGTCGAGGGGGTGCCGACCACTTCGGTCGCCGCCTGCGGTGCCAGCATCGGCCCGAAGACCGCGAGGAGTAGCAAGAGGGCGAACGGGATGAGAGCCGCGTAGTCACGAAGCCCGGACGTCTGGCGCCCGACCTGCTTCTCAAGCCGGTGCTCGTCGAGCTGGGCGCGACCGTCCCGGCCGCCGGTCTCTACGTCGTCGACAAGCTCTACGACGACACCGAGGCATTCCAGCCCTGGATCGACCGCTGGGGTTCGGTCGTGCTCGCCTCGACGAAGGCAACGGTCCCGGCCGGTGACCGATGACCACGTCCGTCACCCCCACCACCGACCTGGACAGCACCGAACTGCGAAAGGCGTTCGGCGCCTTCCCGACCGGCGTCGTCGCGCTCGCCGGAATGTCCGGTGCCGAACCGGCCGTCATCGTCGCCTCCTCCTTCGCCGTCGGCGTCTCCCAGGAACCACCCCTGGTGATGTTCGCCGTGCAGCAGAGCTCGACCACCTGGCCGATCCTGCGCGAGCTGCCCAGTCTCGGCGTCTCGGTGCTGGGCGAGAGCCACACCGACGTGATCCGCCAGCTGTCCGCCAAGGACAAGATCCAGCGTTTTGCCGGTGTCGAGACAACCGTGTTGTCCAGCGGGGCAATGCTCCTCGACGATGCCCCGGTGCACTTCGAGTGCGCCATCGAGAGTTCGCACACGGCCGGCGACCACGAGATCGTCGTGCTGCGGGTGACCGGGCTGGCCAACGATCACTCGAAACAACCGATCGTCTTCCACCGCTCGGCATTCGCGCGGCTCAGCGCCTGAGTCGACCCGCTCGTCGATTCGTGGCGTCGGACGTCGGCGATCCGTGTGTACCCTGTTGGGGCATTCCTCGACGAAGGACATCACGATGACCAGCCGTGTGACACCTGAAGCAGAGAACGCCATCATCGAGATCGCCGGCCGGTACGGCCTGTCTCGCGACGCCGTTCTGGCGATGCTTCTGGCGGTGAACGCCGGCGGTGGCACCATGGCCCAGTTCAACATCCCCGAACTCGGCGGCTCCGGTCAGTGGATGCGCGGCGGCATGACGATGGTCGGCGACATGTTCGACAACTCCCTCAAGTCCCGGGTCGATTCGCTGTGCAACGAACTCGCCGACGTCCTGACGACCACGTCGATCTTCCCGGCCGCGCCGGGGCAGCAGCCGGGCGCCGGTTTCGTCACCGCGGGGTCCTGGTGGCCGGCGGACCTCGGTGCGCCCAGCTCCACCGGGGGCCAGAACGACGTCCGGTACGCCGTGTTCCCGGCAACACGTCGCCTGGTCATCCAGGTCGCCGGGGTCACGCGGATCTTCGACACTGCGGATCACCGGATCGGGGGCGTCCAGCAACAGCAGGGCTCCGGATACGGCTCGGTGAGCTTCTCCAGCCAGTACGGCACCTTCGACGTGTCGAGCCTCGTCGAGCTCGGACCGCAACGGGACGCCGGGACCCCGGTGGCGGCACCTGCACCCTCGTCGGACGCACCCGCGCAGCCGCCGGTGCCCGCCGCCACTCCGGAACCGGCGGCACCTGCACAGAATTCGTCCGCCATCGTCGCGGCGATCGAGTCGCTGGCCGACCTCCACCAGCGCGGGATCCTGACCGACGAGGAATTCTCGTCGAAGAAGGCAGAACTGCTCAGCCGTCTCTGACCCGAGGACCTGACCGGCGCCGTCCGATCAGCCCACGGTCGTGAGTGTCGTGGTCAGTGCGGATTCCAGTGCCGTGCAGAACCAGTCCACGTCCGGGTCGGAGAAGACGAGCGGCGGGCGGATCTTGAGAACGTTGCCGTGCTCGCCACAAACCGAGATGAGGACGTGGGCGTCCCGCATGGCCTCGACGATCGCGCGGGCGCGCCGCCGGTCGGGAGCACCGTCGTCGGTCACGATCTCCACCCCGATGTACAGGCCGGTGCCCCGGATGTCGTCGACGCCGACGTGTTCGGCCGCGACGCCGGCGATCTCCCCCCGGAGGCGGCCGCCGATCCGGAGCGCGTGAGCAGGCAGGTCCTCGCTCTCGATGACGTCCAGCACCGCGGCCGCCGCCGCCATCGACACCGGGTTGCCCCCGAAAGTGTTGAAGTAGGGCTGTGTCAACGCGAATCGCTCGAGGACCTCGGACCGAACGGCCATCGCCGACACCGGCAGGCCGTTGCCCATGGGTTTGCCCATCGTGACGATGTCGGGCCGCACTCCGTGCCGGTCGAACCCCCACATGGCCTCACCGGTTCGGCCGAAGCCGGGCTGCACCTCGTCGGCGATGAACACCGCACCGTGTTCACGCACGGCCGCGACCGCGGGAGCGAGGACGTCGGGCGCGGCGAAGATGCCGTCCGACGAGAAGATCGTGTCGACGATGAGACAACTGAGCCCGAAGCCCGCGGCCTGTAGATCGTCGGCGGCTCGGCGCACGTGATCGGCGAACACCTCTGCCGCCGAACCGGTCCCACGCCGGTCGGGTGGCGGCACCGTGCGGACGTGGGGACCGAGCACCGCCGGCCCTCCGTTCGACGGCGAGATCGCCGTCACCGCCTGGGTATTGCCGTGGTATGCCTCGGTGGTGACGACGACCCCGGTCGTCCCGGTGTGCATCGACGCGACCCGCAGCGCCAGGTCGTTGGCCTCGGAGCCGGTGCACGCGTACATCACCTGGTCGATGCCCGGTCCGAGCGTGTCCAGCAGGCGGTCGGAGTAGTCGACGATCCCGTCGTGGAGATAGCGGGTGTGGGTGTTGATCGAGGTCATCTGCCGCATCACGGCGTCGACGACGTGCGGATGACAGTGTCCGACGCTCGCCACGTTGTTGTAGGCGTCGAGGTAGCGGTCCCCGTCGGCGTCGAAGAGGTGACTCCCCTCGCCGCGCACGAGGTGAACGGGCTTGCGGTAGAACAACCGGTACGCCGGCCCGAGCATCCGTTCACGGGCCTCGATGAGTCCGTCCCCGTGCCGCCCCACCGAATCACCGGTGTAGCTGTTGGAATCCATGATGTTGGAGAAGCTCACGTGGGGTCTTTCTTGGAGTAGTGGTGATCGGGATCGATCCGTCGAACGTTCTGGTCTGCTCGATGGGGACCACATCCGGGTACGCCCAGCCACAGTGGGTCGGGACCGGCTCGGCGTCATCCTCACTTCTACGCCGTATTGCGTTGGTGGGCAACATATCCATGAGCCGTCGACGCCCGGTTGTTTCCACCGCGTTTCCGCCGACCCGCGATCGCTACGGCCACGTTAAACATCGCCTTTTGGTCTGCTCTCGTTCGGATTCCGGGTGACACTGTTCCGGTGCCCGGACTACCCGCAGACCATCACGCCTTCGCGGAGAAGGCGTTGCGCCACTATGGCTTCGCCCCGTCCGCGACGCTCCGCTTGCTGAGTCTGTCGGAGAACGCCACCTACCTCGCCGAAGATCCCGCCCGTCGACTCGTTCTGCGCGTGCACCGTCCCGGGTATCACTCCATCGAGGCGATCCGCTCCGAACTGAGGTGGATGACCGCCCTGGGGGCGGAGAGCCCCGTGTCCACCCCCACACCGGTCCCCGCCGCCGACGGCGCCGAGGTCGTCGATGTGACCGTGGACGGCCGGACCCTTCTGGTGGACGCCGTCACGGTGGTGCCGGGGTGCACCGCCGAAGAATCGCCTGGCGTCGTCGATTTCGCGACGATCGGCGCGATCACCGCGCACCTGCACGAGCACGCCTCCAGGTGGCCGGCGCCCGCGGACTTCGTCCGGTTCACCTGGGACGTCGAGACCATCCTCGGTCCGGACGCGCGGTGGGGGCAGTGGCGAGTGGCGCCCGGGCTGTCCCCCGAAGACCGCGCGGACATCGACCGTGCCGTCCGGGTCATCACCGAACGGCTCACCCAGTTCGGCAGCGGGCCCGATCGGTTCGGACTCGTCCACGCCGACCTGCGGCTGGCCAACCTGATGGTCGATCCGCAAGCGGACCTCCCGGCGATCACCGTCATCGACTTCGACGACTGCGGATGGTCCTGGCACCTCGCCGATCTCGGGTCCGCCGTCTCGTGGGTCGAACACGAGCCCGGGACCGAGGACCTCATCGACGACTGGCTCCGCGGGTACACCGCGGTCCGACCGCTGCCGGACGCTCATCTCGCGATGATCCCGACCTTCGTGCTGCTCCGCCGCATCCACCTGACCGCGTGGGTGGCGTCCCACGCCGACGCCGACGCGGCTCTGGGCATCGCCGACGGCTTCGTCTCCGGCACCGCAGCTCTCGCCCGCAAGTACCTCGACGACCCGTCGTGGTTGCGACGGGTCGCCACCCGGACATCCGCGGCCTGACACCTCCGGTCACCGCCCCACCACGCACATCAGAGGAGCACCATGACCATGTTCAGCCAGGCCGGCCGATCGGTGATCGTCACCGGCGGCACCAAGGGAATCGGACGCGGCATCGCCCGGGTGTTCGCGCGGGCCGGTGCCGACGTCGCGATCGCGGCACGGTCGGCCGCCGAGATCGATTCAGCGGTAGCCGAACTCGACGGTCTGGGAGACGGCAAGGTCGTCGGGGTCATCACCGACGTCAGCGACCGGTCGTCGTGCGACGAGATGGCCCGGACCGTGCTGGAGACCGTCGGGTCGATCGACGTCGTCTGCGCGAACGCCGGCATCTTCCCCGAGGCGTCGCTCGCGACGATGACCGACGGGGACCTGAGCCAGGTTCTCGACGTGAACGTGAAGGGCACGGTGTTCACCGTGCAGGCCTGCCTGTCCGCACTCGCCGAATCGGGTAGCGGCCGGGTCATCATCACCTCGTCGATCACCGGCCCGATCACCGGCTTCCCCAACTGGTCGCACTACGGCGCGTCGAAGGCCGCCCAGCTGGGCTTCATGCGCACGGCCGCAATCGAACTCGCCGGCCAGGGGATCACCGTCAACGCGATCATGCCCGGAAACGTCCTGACCGAGGGGCTCGTCGAGATGGGTGAGGACTACATCGCGGGCATGACCCGCGCCATCCCGATGAAAGCCCTGGGAACCCCCGAGGACATCGGCCACCTCGCCGCGTTCCTCGCCACCCGCGAGGCCGGTTACATCACCGGGCAGGCGATCGCGGTCGACGGCGGCCAGGTGCTGCCCGAGTCACCGGACGCGATCCCGGCCTGACGGACGCGACGCCTGGATGGGTGAGACCAGCGGCGGGCCGGTCGCCGAGGATGTCCGCCGGCGCATCCTGGCGATGCTCGCCCAGGGGACCTTGACGCCCGGCGCCCGGCTCGGCACCGAGCGCGATATGGCCGAGGAGTTCTCGGTGTCGAGATCGACCCTGCGCAGTGCACTCCTCCCCCTCAGCCGGGCGGGTGTCCTGGAACGCCGAACCGGCCGCGGCGGAGGAACATTCATCCGAGCCGATGTCGTCGAGCGACACGCCGCCGAATCATCGAGTCTCCCACAGCTGCTGGCGGAGTCCGGACACGCCAGTGCGACGCGGGTGGTCGGTGTGGAACGACGGCCGGCGACACTGATCGAGGCGCGCGCCCTCGAGATCACCTCGAGTGCAGAGGTGTTCGCGATCCGGCGCATCCGTCTCGCCGACGGCGCACCACTGTCGGTGGACCTGGCCTGCTTCCCCGTCGAACTGGCACCCGGCCTGTCGGCGCACCCGCTGGACGGATCGCTCTACGAACTACTGCGCACGCACTACGGACTCGCCGCCGCCGAGACCACGGAGACCATCGAGGTCGGAGCCGCCAGCGGGCGCGAAGCCGACTGGCTCGACATCGGCGTCCGCCGTCCGCTTCTCGCCATCACCCGGGTGTCCCGCGACTGGGCGGGCATCCCGTTCGAGTACTCCTTCGACCTCTTCCGGGCGGATCGCGTCCGACTCGTGTCCACCTCGACGGTGACCCGCGAGGTGAAGGGAAGCTAGTTCGCGCGCGACCCCACCGAGAAGTCGCCGGTCTGACTGGCGTCGAACCCGCCGCCGGACGTGCCGCCCAGCAAGTGCCCGAGTCGCCGGCGCTTGGCGTCGAGGTAGCGGACGTTGGCCGGCATCACGCCCACGATCAGCGGGACACGCTGGGTGACCTCGATCCCGGAGTCGGTGAGTCCGCGGACCTTGTCGGGGTTGTTGGTCATGACGCGCGCCCGGTCGATCCCGAGGTCAGCGAGAATGGCTGCAGCGGCGCCGTATTCACGTCCGTCGACCGGTTCGTCGAGTTCGAGGTTCGCCTCGACGGTGTCGAGTCCCTGGTCCTGCAACCGGTAAGCGGCCAGTTTCTTGAGCAGCCCGATTCCCCGGCCCTCGTGCCCGCGCAGGTAGACCACGACCCCACCGTCGTAGCTGATGCGTTCGATCGCCGCGTCGAGTTGCGGTCCACATTCGCATCGCTGCGACGAGAATGCCTCTCCGGTCAGGCATTCGGAGTGGACCCGCACCAGCGGGGCACGCAGGTCGAGGCGGTCTCCGGACATCCCGGCGCTCACGAGGGCGATGTGTTCAGCGCCGGTCTCGGTGTCGCGGTAACCGATCGCGCGGAGTTCACCGGTCGGGGTCGGCAGGACCGTCTCCGCCCCGCGACGCACCCGGGGTGCCACCGACCAGCGGTCCGCGTCGTGGATACGGCGGTAGTTGACCAGCTCCTCGATGGTGAGCACCGGAAGGCCCATGCGCGAACCCATCGCGGCGACCTGCGGGTAGCGCATCATCGAACCGTCGGCGGCGACGAGTTCGGCGATCACGCCGACCGGGGCGACGTCGGCGAGCGTGCACAGGTCGACGGCGGCCTCGGTGTGTCCGGGACGTTCGAGGACCCCACCCGGCCGGGCACGAAGGGGTAGTACGTGTCCGGGCCGGGTGAAGTCTCGGGGGCCGGATGCGGCCCCGGCCAACATGCGCAGCGTGAGCGCACGATCGGCGGCCGAGATGCCCGTCTTGACTCCCTCCGCTGCGTCGACGGTCACCGTGTAGGCGGTGGCCTTGGGATCTTCGTTGTTGGTGACCATCGACGGCAGTTCGAGCATGTCCGCACGCTCGCCTGTCATCGGGGCGCACAGCAGACCGGAGGTGTTGCGCACGGTCCAGGCGGTCCACTCGGTGCTCACCCGGTCGGCGGCCAGGATGACGTCGCCCTCGTTCTCCCGGTCGGCGGCGTCGGTCACCAGAACCGGGCGGCCCGCGCGCAGGGCATCGATGGCGTTCTCGATGGCGTTCATCAGTTCTCCTCGACGTCGACGAAGAATGGTCGTCGTGGTGTCCCCACGACCTGCACGCCATTCGACACCGTCTCCGTGTCGGTATGGAAACCCGCGAGTGGCTGGCGAATTTCGCCGGTCGGCACCCGCGTCCCCGCAGGTCAGCGCGCGCCCGACGCCGAATTCCGCCACTCACAGGCCGCCGATTCGGGCAATACGCCGATCCGGGCGAACGGATGACCGGCCTCGCCGTCGTCTTCGGCATACTGTTCGATGACCGAAGCTCATCGAGCATGTAGCTCACCGAACCGGGAGGTCCCCGTGGCCAGTGGTCTCGTCGCCTTGCTCGACGACATAGCGACACTCACCCGTGCCGCCGCCGCGTCACTCGACGACATCGGCGCTGCGGCCGGCAAAGCGAGCGTGAAAGCTGCGGGTGTCGTCGTCGACGACACCGCGGTGACCCCGCGCTACGTCGACGGGTTCACCCCGGACCGCGAGCTTCCGATCGTCCGCAAGATCGCGATCGGATCGATCCGCAACAAACTCCTGGTCATCCTGCCCGTCGCGATGATCCTCAGTCAGTTCCTCCCCCAGGCGCTGCCGTACCTGTTGATCGCCGGTGGTTTGTTCCTCTGCTACGAGGGCGCGGAGAAGGTCTACGAGGCGATCGCCGGAGGCCATCACGAGGAGGAGTCGGGCTCCCGGAGGGGCGATCCCGAGTTCGAGAAGCACATGGTCAGCGGCGCGATCCGCACCGATCTCATCCTCTCGGCCGAGATCATGGTGATCTCGCTGTCCTCGGTCGAGGACGAGCCGTTCTGGACTCGCCTGGGCGTTCTGATCGTCGTCGCGTTCCTGATCACCGCACTCGTCTACGGCGTCGTCGCGATCATCGTGAAGATGGACGACGTGGGGCTCGCGCTCGCACAACGGGAGTCGACGTTCAGTCAGAAGATCGGCCGCGGGCTGGTCACCGCGATGCCCAAGATCATGTCGACGCTCACCGTGGTCGGCATCGCGGCGATGCTGTGGGTCGGCGGGCACATTCTCATCGTCAACGTGGGTGAGGCCGGCTTCCACTGGCCCGCCGACCAGTTGCACCACGTCGAGCACTGGTTCGGCGAACTGGTGCACGGCGGCTTCGGCGGCGTGCTGTCCTGGACGGCCGGAACCGTCCTGTCCGCAGTCGTCGGCCTGATCGTGGGAGCGATCGTCGTCGCGATTCTCCATGTCATCCCCAAGCGGAAGAAGAAGGACACGGCCGCCCCGGCTCACTGACCGGTCCCAGCTGGAAAGCACCCCCGAGTTCCGCCCTCAGCAGCGGGGCCGCCGACACTGTGTCAGCGGCGGCCCTCTGCCGGGTGTATCCCGGGGGCCGTTCTGAGGGGCGGATCTCCGGCAGGGTCCACCCCGGTGACCTCTCCACCCGGGCCACCGGGCACCCTCGGAACCTGTGAGCACATGGGAACTGTTCGCCGTCCTGCTGGCCGGTGTGGGTGCGGGCGCGATCAACGCGATCGTCGGTAGCGGCACCCTGATCACCTTCCCGACGCTCGTCGCATTCGGGGTCCCACCGGTCACCGCGACCATGTCCAACGCGATCGGCCTCGTCGCCGGCGGCGTCTCCGGGACGTGGGGCTATCGGCGTGAACTCGAGGGGCAGTGGCCGCAGCTGCGGTGGCAGATACCCGCGTCGTTCGTCGGTGCGATCGTCGGCTGCTGGCTGCTGTTGCACCTGCCGGAGACGGTGTTCGAGACGATCGTGCCGGTGCTCCTGATCGCCGCGCTGGTCCTCGTGGTCGCGCAACCGCGCATCCAGAAGTGGGTCGGCCATCGATCGATCTCCCCCACCGGGGCGGGCCGCCCCCACCTGACCCCTCTGCGCATCGCCGCAATGGTGGCGGGCACATTCGCGGTCGGCATCTACGGCGGCTACTTCACCGCCGCCCAGGGCATCTTGCTGATGGCGATCCTCGGCGTCGTCGTCCCCGACCACCTGCAGCGGATGAACGCCGCCAAGAACCTGCTCTCCCTGGTGGTGAACGTCGTTGCGGCGGTCACCTACACGCTGGTCGCCTTCGACCGGATCGACTGGTCCGCGGCCGGGGTCATCGCGGTGGGTTCCCTGCTCGGCGGTGTTGTCGGAGCGCGATACGGTCGACGACTCTCACCCCGCGCGCTTCGCGGGGTGATCGTCGTCGTCGGTCTGATCGGGCTGTGGCGGCTGCTGGCGTGAGTCAGAGCGGCCTGTCCCGAAGATGGGGGTCGCACTGCCGGTTTCGCGCGAACCCGCCCACACCCGACGGCCGCCGTGGACGATGGAGGCCGATGCTCCGACGGCGGGAGAAGCGATGGTCGACTGGGATGGTGCACGGTACGCGGAGGTGAGTGGGCTCCAACGCATGGTCGCCGAGGAGTCGATCTCCGGTCTCGCGCTCATCGGGAACGAACGTCTGCTCGACGTCGGCTGCGGGGACGGGTTCATCACGATGCTGCTGGCAGAGCGATTGCCCGAGGGATCGGTGGTCGGCGTCGACGCCTCCCACCGGATGATCGACCGTGCCCTGGCGCGGGTGCCATTCGACACGCTGCGTGTTCAGTTCCACGTCGACGACGTGCTGGCCTTGCCATTCGACCAGGACTTCTACATCGCGGTCTCCTTCAACGCCCTGCACTGGGTGCACGACCAGGGAGAGGCGTTGCGGCAGATTGCGCGATGCCTCGTCGACGGCGGGCGCGCGGTGCTGCAGATGGTCTGCGCGACCGACCGGCCGAGCATCGAGGACGTCGCCATGCAGGTCGCGACCGATCCGCAGTGGGCCGGAAGTTTCGAGGCATTCGACGCGCCGTACGAACATGTGGAGCCCGCCCGTTTCGGTGAACTCGCCACCGCAGCCGGCTTCACCGTCGACGACCTGACGGTGAAGAACCTGTCCTGGACGTTCGATTCCGTCGAGGACTTCCACGCCTGGTTCACCGTCGGCTCCCCGGACTGGACGAACCGGCTCCCCGACTCGGAGACCGGCCGGTTCGTCGCCGAGGTGATCGAGAGATACCAGTCGACGGTCGGCGAACCCGCGCTTTTCCGGTTCAGCCAGTTGCGTGCCTCGCTGACCAAACGAGCCGGCCACTGAGGAGAAGGCAGAAGACGGGCGGGCCACCTGTTCAGGTGGTCCGCCCGCTAGCGCCCCGACAGGTCAGGTCAGGGGATGTAGTTGAACGTGTCCGGATCGGGGCCGATGCGCTCATCGGCGTTGAGGCCCTCGATCGCCGAGACCTCGTCGTCGGACAGCTCGAAGTCGAAGAGCGCGAAGTTCTCCTCGACGCGGGCGCGCGTCACCGACTTGGGGAAAACGATGTCGCCGCGCTGGATGTGCCACCGGAGCGTGACCTGGGCGGCCGAACGTCCCTTGGCCTCCGCGATCTTCGTGATGACCGGGTCGTCGACGACCTTGCCCTGCGCAATGGGTGACCATGCCTCGGTGGCGATACCGTGCTCGAAATTGAAGGCCCGCAGAGGATTCTGCGACAGGTACGGATGGACCTCGATCTGGTTCACGGCCGGAACCACGTCGGTTTCGTCGAACAGGCGCCGCAGGTGCGCCTGCTGGAAGTTCGAGACGCCGATGGCGCGGGCCTTGCCGTCGGCGTAGGCCTTTTCCAGTGCCTTCCAGGTCTGGACGTAATCACCCACGTCGGGCAGCGGCCAGTGGATCAGGAACAGATCGACCTGGTCGACCCCGAGGTCGGCATTGGTCTTGTCGAGCGCCTCGAGCGCGTCGTCGAAGTCGTGAAATCCGTTGTTGAGCTTGCTGGTGATGAAGACCTCGTCGCGAGCGAGGCCTGACTCGCGCAGCGCCTCGCCGACGCCCTTCTCGTTGCCGTACATCTCGGCGGTGTCGATGTGCCGGTAGCCGACCTCGAAAGCGGTCAGCGTCGCGGCCCTGGTGTCCTCCGGCGGAACCTGGAACACGCCGAATCCCAACTGAGGGATGGTGATGCCGTTGTTGAGCGTGATGTTGGGGACTGTCATACGCGATCTGTCCTTTCGTTGCAGCGAGACGAGGCCTACCTCGACAGGCGGGTCGCCGGTCATCCGACACGCGGGCCCGGACTCGCACGACCATGTTCAGGTTCAAGGCACGCGGAGGCGGGGGATATTCCTGACCACCCCTGACCTGCTCCGATGCGTCAACCCTTACGCGGAAGGCGACGCTGCCGTTCCTCGGCGAGCTGCATCTCCTCGAAGTCGGCGAGCCGGTCGCGGGCCGGCTCCCCGAGCTCTTTCGTCACCAGCGAGACCAGCAGCTCGGTGAGGACGAAGCCGTGCGCCATGGAATCGAAGGGGCCCGGACCGGTGTGACTGGTCGTCAGGACCGACGCGGCCTGCGACGCCAGCGGTGACAGGTAGACGTCGGTGATCAACACGAGTTCCGCGCCGCGCTCGGCAGCGCGCAGTCCCCATTCGATCGTGGTCTGCTGGTACCGCCGGTAGTCGAAGAGGACAGCCACGGTGCGATCGTCGACATCGGTCATCGCGGCCATCCGGTCGCCCGAATTCGGTTGCACCAGAACGACACCCGACCGGAGCATCCGGAGATACTGGTGTAACTCGGCGGCCAGCACCGAGGTGAACCGGCCGCCCAGGAGCATCACGCGCCGATCGGTGTCGGCGAGCGCGGCAACCGCGCCGGCCAGGTCGGCCCGCGACAGATTGTTGATGGTCGCCCGGACACCGTCGGTGTAGAGCGCCAGCGCATCGGCGAGGTCGGCGTCATCCGCCGGCCCGGCCCGGTCGACGCCGGGATCGTCGGTCGGGTACACCGTCACCGGGGAGAACAACCGCGTCTGAACCTCCGCGCGCAGGGACTCCTGGAACGCGCCGTAGCCGGGGAAGCCGAGTTTGCTCACCAGGCGCAACGCCGTCGGCGCGGAGACCTGCGCCTCCGCCGCGAGTTGCGCGATGGGAACGAGACCTGCGGTGGGATACCCGTCGGTGAGGGCCGCGACCACCCGAAGTTCACCGGGGGCCAACGATCCGCGTACCTGACGGATGCGTTGCGCGACGGTCCCCTCCAGCGGTGCACCCTGAGCCATGGGCGAAGTCTAGTTGTCGTGGTCGGGTCGGGACGGACCGAGACCGCTGCCCACGCCCACGATCCGCGCATCTTAGACGGGCAAGAGTCCAAATACCCGGAAACAAACGTTTTACATGTTACGCCTACACAATCCCGCGTAACGGATGTAACGTCGCTCGCATCCCCCGGTTCAGCTCGACCAGGAAGCAGCGATGACCTTGCAGAACAGCCCGTCGCACGCACCCGCCACCTCATGGGATGCGCCGCAGACGACCACCCCCCTCGATGACCGATGGTCCGATCTCATCCAGCACGACCGCGTCCACCGCACGCTCTACGTCGACCCCGCCGTCTTCGACGAGGAGATGGTGAAGGTCTTCGGCGGTCAGTCGTGGGTGTACCTCGCCCACGAGTCCCAGGTACCCGACCCCAACTCGTTCCTGTCGGTCCGCATGGGCCTGCGACCCGTCATCGTCACCCGCGATCGCAAGGGTGGCCTGCACGCGGTCTTCAACCGATGCGCCCACCGTGCGGCGACGGTGTGCCGCGAGGAGTCGGGCACCGCGAAGAGCTTCCAGTGCCCGTACCACGGCTGGACGTTCCGGAACACCGGTGAACTGGTCGGCGCACCGTGGCCGTCGGGGTACGGCGAACTCGACAAGGAGCGGTTCGGCCTCACCGTCGTCCCCCGCGTCGAGAGCTACCGCGGCTTCATCTTCGGCACGATGAACACCGACGCCCCTCCGGTCGACGAGTGGCTCGGACACGCCCGGCCCTGGCTCGACTACTGGATCGACCGCTCCCCCACCAGTGAGGTCGCGGTGAAGTCCGCGGCCTACCGGATGGGCTACCGCGGCAACTGGAAGCTGGCGTTCGACAATGCCGGCGACGGTTACCATCCCGCGTTCTCCCACCGTTCCCTGCTCGAAATGGCCTCTCGTATGGGCGATTCGAAGGACATGTCGTACTTCGGCAAGACCCCCGACGACGGACCGATGAAGGTGTACTCGCTGGGCAACGGGCACAGCGTCATCGATCAGCGTCCCGTGTACGAGGGCCCGGGCAGCTTCTGGGCCAATCAGCGCCCCCAGCCGGGCCGCGAGCGGTTCGAGGAGAAGGTGCGCGCCGAACACGGTGACGACGCCGACCGGCTCCTCGACCTGGCCATCGGTGCGCAGATCAACCTGAGCATCTTCCCCAACCTGCTGGTCATCGGAAACCAGATCCAGGTCGTCGAGCCGCTCGCGGTCGACCGCACCCAGCTCACCTGGCATGCCACCTCGATCGGTGGTGTCCCCGACGAGATCAACACCATGCGGATGCGCTCCCAAGAGGACTTCCCCGCTTTCGGCGAACCCGACGACCAGGCCAATTTCGAAGAGGCACAACGCGGTCTGGCCGCGCCGGAAGCCGAGTGGGTCTTCATGAACCGCGGCCTCGACACCGACTGGCAGACCATCGAGCACGACGGCGTGTTCCGCAGCGCGGTCACCGACGAGATCCACATGCGCGGCTACTACGAGGAGTGGCAGCGCCGGATGCGAGGAGCACAGCGATGAATCTCGACCGCCTCCCGGACACCTACGCCGACACGTCGTCGTTCTCCTACCACGTCGACGCCGACTGGTACGACGAGCTCGACCGATTCCGGCAGGGCCTGGCCGACGACTGGCCCGTCTCTCAGCCGACCGAATGGCATGGCGCGCAGTCGTTCCTGTTCACCGAGGCCCGCCTGATCGACAGCGGCCGGTTCAATGACTGGCTCGAGCTGTTCACCGGGGACTGCCTGTACTGGGTTCCGGTCACGGCCGGTGGTGGCGACCCCCGTCGCGAGGTCAGTCACGCCTTCGACGACCATCGTCGTCTCACCGACCGCGTCTACTGGTTGCGGACCGGTCTGGCCTACAGCCAGCTGCCGCCGTCACGCACACGACGACTGATCACCAACGTCGAATGTCTCGACCATCCGGACGGGCTCCGGTACGTGCGCTCCAACTTCGTCATCCACGAGATGCGCGCGGGCACCGCGAAGACCTACACCGGCTGGTACGGGCACGTGCTGCGCGAGACCGACGACGGCTGGCGGATTCGGCTCAAGTCGGTCAACCTCATCGACTCCGAGCAGTACCACGAGAACCTGACCCTGGTGTTCTGACCATGGATATCGAAACCTCGTCCGCCGCCGGGCAAGCCGATCTCGCCCAGGCAGTCGACACGCTGACCGCCGAGCTGGGACTGCTGCGCGCACGGGTGGGACGTATCGAGCGCGAGGTCGCCGCTTCACGGCCTCTCGTGGCCGCGGTGCGCGCCCTCGACATCTGGGACTACACCCCGTACGGGGTGGCCCCCGGTAGCGACTGGGTGGCGATCGACCGGACTGCGGCGACGGAACTCCTCGCCGCCCTCGCCAAGATCGATCACTGGCAACCGTGGTCGACGCCGATCGAGGCGAGGCCACACCCATGAGTACCCGTACGCTCACCGTGATCACCCACGTGAACAATCCGTCGATCGGAGTCCTCGAGGAATCCGCGGTCGCCGGCGGCTGGACGATGTCGGTGGTCGGGCCCTTCCGCGGGGATCCGCTACCCGACGCCGACGTTGTCGAGGCGCTCGTCGTGCTCGGTGGGCCGCAGAGCGCTTATGACGGCGAGAGCCATCCGTACCTCGCCGACGAGGTCGCCTACCTTCGTGACGTCCATGCACGCGAGATCCCGCTTCTCGGCCTGTGTCTCGGTTCGCAATTGCTCGCCGACGCGCTCGGTGGGCGATCGCGTCCCGGGGACAGCGGCCTGGAGTGCGGTTTCATCGATGTCATTGCGACCAACCCGAAGTCGTTGCTCGACGGCACGTTCTTCTCCTTCCACTCCGATTCGGCGGACCCTCCGCCGGACGCGGAGATCCTGGCCCGCAGTGACCATTACCTCCAGGCCTGGCGCCTCGGAACGTCCACGGCGATCCAGTTCCATCCCGAACTCGACGGTGCGGGCATCGACGCCCTACTCGCCCTCGAGGGACCCAAACTCCAACAGTTCGGCGTCGACGTCGACGCCATCCGCGAATCCATCCCGACCGGCGGTCCCCAACCGGGGCGCCGCCTCCTCGACACCTGGCTCGACGACGTGCCGGTACGAGATCCCGCCCGCCCCTGACCGATCGACCATCCCGACCAGATCCGCACCACCCGTCACCACTCCAGGAGGTTCTCATGACCGCAGCGAAGTTCGTCGAGAAGTACGACCTGTACCGACCCGAAGACCACCGTGCGGCAGAGCACGCCATCGACACCATCAACCGCGAGGGCATCGAGGTCGTCCGCGTGGTCTGGCCCGACCAGCACGGTCTGCTGCGCGGCAAGGCCCTCACCGTCCCGGCATTCTTGGCCGCGATGAAGGCCGGCAACGAGATCACCATGGCCCCGTTCTTCTTCGACACCGCCAACGCCATCGTGTTCAACCCGTTCAGCCCCGACGGCGGGTTCGACTTCGACGGCCTCGGCGGCAGCCCGAACGTCAAGATGGTCCCCGACCCCGGCACCTTCACCGTGTTGCCGTGGGCCGAGAAGACGGCCCTGGTCTTCTGCGACCTCTACATGTCCGATGGCAAGCCGTTCCCGCTCGCACCGCGCACCATCCTGAAGAACACGCTGGCCGAGATGGCGTCGAACGGCTACAAGCTGGTCGCCGGCATCGAGATGGAGTGGTACCTCACCAAGGTCGTCGACAACGGGCTGGGCACATGTTCGCTGGGCGCACCCGGCTCCCCGGCCGACCCGCCGTCAGTCGCTCCGGTCGCGCGCGGCTACAACTACCTGCTCGTCGACCACCTCGACGAGGTCGACGACATCCTGCGTCCGATCCGGAACGCACTGTCGGACATGGGCTTGCCGATCCGTTCGTTCGACGACGAGTGGGCGCCCAGCCAGATGGAGACCACCTTCGACATCCTCGACGGGCTGGCAGCCGCCGACGCGGCAGCATTGTTCCGCACCACGACCAAGCAGATCGCCAAGCGCAACGGCCATCTCGCATCCTTCATGTGCACACCCGCGATCGCGGGCTTCTACGCCAACGGCTGGCACCTGCACACGTCGGTCGCGGACAAGGAGACCGGCGCGAACCTGATGGTCCCCACCGGCGACACCCCCCTCTCCGAACTCGGTGTCAACTACGTCGGCGGCACCCTCGCCCACGGTGCGGCGGCGTCGGTGTTCACCACCCCGACGATCAACGGTTACCGCCGTCGTCGGCCGTACTCGCTTGCCCCGGACCGCCTCGCCTGGGGGCAGGACAACCGTGCCGCGATGATGCGCGTCATCAGCGCCCCGGGGGGACATGGCCTCTCACGTGGAGAACCGCGTCGGGGACTCCGCGGCCAACCCCTATCTCTACATCGCGGCCCAGGCCGCCGCCGGTCTCGACGGCATCTTCAACCGCACCGACCCCGGTCCGGTCAGCGATGACCCGTACAGCGCCGACGTTCCCCAGCTGCCGGGTTCGCTGGCCGAGGCCATCGACGTGCTCGAGCAGGACGGGTTCTACCGCAAGGCTTTCGGGGACGGATTCATCGACTACCTGGTCACGATGAAGCGCAGCGAGGTCAGCCGGTACGACGCGTGGGTCGCCGAGAACCCGGACGAGTCGACCTACGTCAACGGCGTGACCGACTGGGAGCACCGCGAGTACTTCGAACTCTTCTGAGTTCGGACCGACAGATCGCAACAGGTAGGGATAGAGGAGTTGGCGTTGCCCACCATCACGTTCATCAGCCCCGACGGCACCAAGCATCAGCTGGAGGCGAAAGCCGGCGCGTCCGCGATGGAGACGGCTGTCAAGTTCGGCGTACCCGGCATCATCGGCGAATGCGGGGGTGGGTTGTCCTGTGCGACGTGCCACGTGTTCGTCGAGCCCGGCGACATCGACCGCACCGGCACGGCCGAGGACTTCGAGGAGGAGATGCTCGAAGACGCACTCACCCCGGCGACCGAACGCAGCCGGCTGTCATGCCAGATCCGGATGACCGATGAGCTCGACGGGCTCGTCCTGACGATCGCACCCGAGCAGTGAGCGGGCGCATCCTGATCGTCGGCGGCGGCGAGGCGGGTCTCAGCATCGCGGTGACCCTTCGCGAGTTGGGCCACAGCGACGAGATCTGCCTGGTCGGCGCGGAACCCTTCTCTCCCTACCAGCGGCCTCCGCTGTCCAAGGAATTTCTCGTCGACGGAGATGAGCCGGCGGTGTTGCGTGCGCCGGAGTTCTACGCGGCCAACGGCATCCGGCTCATCACCGGCCGTTCCGTGGCGTCGGTCGAGCGTTGTGACGACAACGGCGGCGGTGCCGCGACCCTCGACGACGGCACCGTCCTCGCGTTCGACCGAACCGCCCTGGCCACCGGTTCCGTCCCCCGGCGGTTGCCCGTACCCGGCGCCGACGGCGAAGGTGTGGTGGCACTACGCACCATCGACGACGCGCACGTCATCCGCGCGGGTCTCGACACCGCCCGCGACGTGGTCATCGTCGGCGGCGGCTTCGTGGGTCTCGAGGTCGCCGCGGCGGCGCGAGCTCGCGGCGCGACGGTGACGGTCATCGAGGCCGCCGACAGAGTCCTGGGACGTGTTGTGGCCGAGCCCATATCGGCGTTTGTTCGGCACAGTCACGAAACCGCCGGCATCCGGATCGAGACCGGCCGCGGGGTGACCGCCATCGGCGTCACCGGGGGACGCGCCGACTCCGTCATCCTCGACGACGGTCGATCGATCCCTGCTGACCTCGTCGTCGTCGGGATCGGCGCGGTTCCGACCACTGAGCTCGCGACACTCATGGGCGTGCGGTGCTGCCCCGGGATCGTCGTCGACGACCACGCCCGGACCAGTGACCGGTACGTCGTGGCGGCCGGCGACTGCACCCTACAACCGCATCCGCATCGGCCGGGAGAACTCCTCGCCGTGGAGTCGGTGAACAACGCCGTCGAACAGGGCAGGACCGCCGCCCACACCCTGCTCGACCGGGACCCCCCGGCTCGGGGAGTGCCGTGGTTCTGGTCCAACCAGGGCGCGCTGAAGATCCAGATCGCCGGAATCTCGGACGGCCACGACCGGTTTGTCGTGCGCCGAGGCGCCGAGGATCGGCTCACCGTGCTCTACTACCGCGACGACGTGCTCATCGCCGGCGACACCGTCAATGATCCTCGTGAGCACATGGCCATCAAAAGGGCGCTGGCACAGGGGGCCGCGATCGATCCGGACGTGGCGTCGGACACGTCGAAGCCACTCAGGTCGCTCGTCACGCCCCTGACCCCGACCAGCTGAGTGAAGCGCTCCGCGTGATCGACGGTTGAACGCGCCGAGTCGGCACCCAGAACCCGCCATTGCGCACCTGTTTTGTGGAATTTCGCACTCCCCGTTTCCCAGGACGGGCTTTCTGTGCCACACTTGGCGGGCGGTCATCAGTTTTGGTGGCTGCTGAACTGAAGAAAGAAGTACAGCAGTATGGCACAGGGAACCGTCAAGTGGTTCAACGGCGAAAAGGGCTTCGGCTTCATCGCACCCGACGATCAGGGCGCCGATGTTTTCGTCCACTACTCTTCGATCACCGGTAGCGGCTTCCGCAACCTCGAAGAGAACCAGCGCGTCGAATTCGACGTGGAGCAGGGCCAGAAGGGCCCGCAGGCAACCAACGTCAGCGCGCTTTAAGCACACCTGACTTTACGAAGCGCCTCATCCGGCTCCGGCCAGATGGGGCGCCTCGTCGTTTCCGGGTTCGGCATCGAATCGGTTTCGCACGGCCCTGCAGTTACCGGAGTGCGCGCGGGAGACGTGACACCGGGACGACGACCGTGCCCTCGAGGGTCGCCGAGGACAGGATTCCGACAACGCGGCCCCGGCTGTCCCGCACACCCGCGCCGCTGTCGCCCGACTCCGAACGCAGGCTCGTCTGAACCGAATACGATTCGTGGGTCGTCAGGAACGGCGGAGCGAGCGAAAAGCCGTGCGACGTCCGCAGCACCTCGGCCGGATCGGTGACCTTGCCCGTTCCGTAACCCGTGGTGATCCCCGACTTCCAGACCAGCTGTCCCCGGCCGAACTTCGCGTTCCAATCCACCGGGTCGATACGCGCCGCGGTACGCGGAACCAATCCGATGACCGCGATGTCGAGCCGTTGCGCAACGCGATTGGCGGTGATCGTCCCGATTCTCTTGCCCGTGCGGTCGTGGACGGCCCGACCCACGACCCCGCAGTGTCCCGCGGTCAGCGCCTTCTTGGCGGAGATGACCGCGCCGAGCGTGCAGCTGTTCGAGGTCACCGCCGTGTCATCGATGCTGATCTCCATCCCCGACCGCACCGTCGGAGTTGCCGCGTCCGCCACCACCGCGGGGGTCGAGACCAGAGCCGCCGACGCGCCCAGCGCCGTCAACGCACGAATTCGAATGCCCATGTTTCCTTCCCCGGCAACCAGCTCAGCCTAACCGGGCGGTGACCTTCCGCGCCGAGGAGTGCCGCGGTCACCCGAAACCCGCCCCGCTCGTTGTAACCTACGACACAATGGGACCCATGGCGGTCTCCCTCAGGGAACCGCCATGGGACACCTGAGCACGGGAGCACACCGGCGCGGTGTCGACGACGATGACGTGAGGGTGATGCAGATGTCCGATCCCGTTCTGGTCCTGACCAAGGCCCGCACCTCGTGTGAGATGCGCGCGGTCAACGACTGGGCCGCGAACGCCTACCCGGACGCCGAGGTGCGGCAGGGCGCCGACGTCGATTTCGACGAACTGCCGCCGAACACGCTCCTCGTGCCCGTACGGCCGGTGTGGCTCCCCGCGGTCCGCCAGGGTGAGCGTCGGGTGACCCTCGGCGACGTGCTGGTGCTGTCGAATCCGCGTCGACCGCTCGGCCTCATGCAGCCGATCATCCGCAAACGACGCCCCGATGCCCTTCGCGTGGTGGCCGGAGAACCGGCGACCATCGCCGAACTCCGCGAACGGCATGCGCGCGACCAGGCCGAGGGCGAACCCTTCGACCGGTACGTCCGGATCGCGGCGTCGGTCTCGGCCGAACGTGCCGAACGCCAGATCGTCGGCGACCGGTACAAGGTTCCGCGCCTGGTGGCCGAACAGATCAGCAGCTCGGCCAGATTCCAGAGCGGCGCGGCCAAACTCGCCGCCGAACTCGGCCGACCCACCGATGCGGTGGTGTCCGAGGCCACCGACAAACTGTCCGGATTCGTCGCCACGCAGAGCAGGTTGATGGACGACATCTTCTCCGCGACGTTCAACCGTCTCCACGAACGCGCCTGGAACGTCGCCGTCGACGTCGACACCCTGAACTCCCTACGGACCCTGAACAAGTCGACCGGCCTGATCTTCCTCCCCTCCCACCGCTCCTACGTCGACCCGCTGGTCTTGGCAACAGTGCTGCGCAACAACGACTTCCCGCCGAACCTCGTCCTGGGTGGCAACAACCTGTCGTTCTGGCCGGTGGGGCCGGTGGCCCGGCGCGCGGGGATGATCTTCATCCGCCGCAAGTTCGGGTCGGACCCGGTCTACAAGTTCGCGATGCGTTCCTATCTGGCCTACATCATCGAGAAGCGGTTCAACCTCGAGTGGTACATCGAGGGCGGGCGGAGCCGAACGGGCAAGCTGCGCAAGCCGATGCTCGGACTCCTGAACTATGTCGTCGACGCCGCGAGCCAACTCGACGACGCCGACGTGACCATCGTTCCCACGTCGATCGTGTACGACCAGCTGCAGGAGGTCGGCGCGATCGCCGCCGAGGACGCGGGTGGCGTCAAGAAGCCCGAGGGCGTCGGCTGGTTGCTGCGCTACGCCAAGGCCCAACGCAGCTACCTCGGCGAGGCCAGAGTCCGCTTCGGCACCCCGATCTCGCTGCGGGAGACGCTGGAAGAGGTCGGCGAAGGACCCGCGCAGCTGGAGAAGGTCGCGTTCCGCGTGATGGACGAGATCAACTCTGCCACACCGATCACCGCCACCTCACTCGTCGGCTTCGCAGCGCTCGGTGCACAGGACCGCGCGTACACCCTGCCCGAGATCGAGGCCGTCCTCGCTCCCCTGCTCGACTACATCGACCGCCGTGGCCTACCCGGACCCGATCCCGCGCTCTGCCGCGGCGTCGGACTCGTCCGGACGCTGCGCGTGCTGGCCGGTAACGGCGTGGTCAGCTGTTACGAGGGCGGTTCGGAACAGGTCTGGTCGGTGGTTCCCGAGAACCGGGCCGTCGCAGCGTATTACCGCAACGGCGCGCTGCACCATTTCGTCGACCGCGCGATCGTCGAGATGGGCTTGCTGGCGCTGGCCGAGGGCGAGGTCAAGGCCGGGAGCACCCCCATCCGGAGCAGCCACGTCGGTTCCCCACCGGCACCCGACGAGGAACTGCTGACCGCCGCACAGCGCGAGGCCCTCCGCATCCGCGACCTCCTCAAGTTCGAGTTCTTCTTCCCACCCAAAACCGAGTTCCTGCATCGGCTCGGCATCGAACTCGACCTCCTCGCTCCTGGCTGGCGGGCGGTCACCCCCACGCAGGAGTGGACCTACGAGGTGTTGCACGGCCACACCGGAGCACTGTTCGCGCGACGCACCCTCCAACCGTTCTTCGACGCCCAGCTGGTGGTCGCGACCAAGTTGGTGGAACTGGGCAACACCGCCCAGGAGAAGGATGCGCTGATCGCGAACTGCCTCGGTCTGGGTCGGCAGCTCGCGCTGCAAGCTGTTCTGCGGAGCAAGGATTCGGTGTCCAAGGATCTCTACGACGGCGCCTATCGTCTCGCCGACAACCGCGGCCTGATCCACGGTGAGGACATTGTCGATCTCCGCATCGCCCGCCAGAACTGGCTCGACGAGGTCGAACTGATGCGGGATCGGCTCGCACGGATCGCGGCCATCGAGGACCTCCAGCCGATCGTCGTCGGGGAGGAGGAGCGGTGAGCGCGTTCACCGACCGGATGCGGGCCATCCGTTCCGCGCCGACGGGCAAGAAGGTGGCCGCGCTCTTCGACTACGACGGCACGCTGATCGAGGGCTTTTCCGCCGCCGCCATCATGCGAGCGCGGTTGCGCAGCATGGAGTTCGGACTCGGCGAGCTCGCTGACTTCCTGGTGATCGGCCTGCGCGGCGTCGTATCGGAGCAGGACTACGCCGAGGTCCTGGCGGCCACGCGGCCCACCTTCGCGGGCAAGACCTACGCAGAGCTGATCGCGTTCGGCGAGCACCTGTTCAAGTACGAGACCGCAGCCAAGCTGCGTCCTCAGATGTGGCAGATCCTGCGCGCGCACCGGGAGATGGGGCACACCATCGTGATCGCGTCGTCGGCCACCCGCTTCCAGATCGAGCCGATCGCCCGCGAGATCGGTGCGGATTTCGCGCTCGCCACCGATGTCGAGGTCGTCGACGGCGTCGTCACCGGAAACATCAAAGGCCGACCGCTCTGGGGACCGGGTAAGGCGGCTGCTGTCCGAGAGTTGGCCCGTGCGAACGACATCGACCTCGACGCGTCCTTCGCCTACAGCGACGGCAACGAGGACATCCCCTACCTGGAATCCGTGGGCAACCCGGCGGCGATCTCGCCCCGCCGAATCCTGCGCGCAGAGGCCGAGTCCCGCGGCTGGCCGATCATCGACCTGAAGAACCCCACCTACAATCGTCTCGGGATGCTGGCCCGGACCGGGGCCTTCTACGGCTCGTTCGTCGCGTCCGCCGCCGTCGGTGCCGCCGCCGGTCTGGTGCGTCGCGACCCGCACGCGCTCGTGGAGGCGCTGCCCACCGGCAACGACGTCGGGTTGTCCCTGGCCGGCGTCCACGTACAGGTGCTCGACGGTGGCGAGTACCTCTTCTCGGACCGGCCGTGCGTCTTCCTGTTCAACCATCAGTCGAAGCTTGACCTGCCGGTCATGATCAACCTGGTCCGCACCGATGCGACCGGTGTGGCCAAGAAGGAAGTGCAGCGGGTCCCGGTGCTCGGTGAGATCCTGCGTCAGGCGGGACTCGTCTTCATCGATCGTGCCGACCGGAGCAAGGCCATCGAACAACTGGCACCAGCGGTGAAGGCGTTGCGCGAAGAAGGGATGTCACTGGTCGTGTCGCCGGAGGGGACGCGGTCCCCGACGCCGCGGATCGGGAAGTTCAAGAAGGGTCCGTTCCACATCGCGATGCAGGCCGGCGTGCCGATCGTCCCGGTCGTGTTGCGAAACACCGGTGAATTGATGTGGCGCGGTGCGCAACTCATTCGCCCGGGTACGGTCGAGGTAATCGTCCTGCCACCCATCGACACCAGCGAGTGGACCACGGACGAGATCGGCAGCCGCGCCGAAGAGGTACGTCAGATGTATGTCACGGCGCTCGCCGACTGGCCGTTGGAGTCGTTCGTCGACGACTCGGTGGAGTCACTGCGCAAACCGTCCGAGGAGGACTGACGATGGCCGACGAGACTGATCAGGCAGAGGGAGCCGACCGTCCGCTGGACTGGGCGAGCGATCCCCACATGAGTTCGGTGGACACCATCATGTGGCGCGGCGACACCGATCGACGTATGCGCGGCACGATCTGCATGCTGGAGATCTACGACTGCGACCCCGACTGGGACCGCCTGGTGGCCGCCCACGAGTGGGCGAGCCGGATGGCACCGCGCTTCCGTCAGCGGGTCGTCGACTCCCCCTTCGGCACCGGAACGCCCAGCTGGGCCGTCGATCCCGACTTCGATCTGCATTACCACCTACGACGGATCAGCCTGGGCGGCGACGGCAGCATGCGGGATCTGCTCACCACGTGCGAGCAACTGGCGATGACCGCGCTCGACGCCGCCCGCCCGCCGTGGGAGGGCTACCTGATCGAAGGGTTGCCCGACGGCAAGGCCGCGTACTTCCTGAAGGCGCATCACGCGCTCACCGATGGACTGGGTGCGATCCTCGGCCTGGCACAGTTGCATTCACCGACGCGGGAGCACAATCCGAGCAAACCTCAGCCGCCGAGTCCCGACCCGGTGAACATCACGCCGCTCGACCTGCTCCAGCGGCAGATCGGCGAAGAGGTTCGCCGGATTCCGCACCGCCTCGACACCGCGTTCCGCGGGGTCCGCGCGCTGACCAATCCGCGCCAGGCGTTGAGTACCGCTCTGCGCTATGGCCGTTCGGTGCCGCGAGTGGCCGGACTCGTCAGTCCTCCGGGTTCTCCGTTGTTGGCCCACCGCAGTCTGTCGTGGCGGTTCAGCGCCTTCGAGGTGCCGTTCGCCGACATGAAGGCAGCTGCGACCGCGGCGCGATCGTCGATCAACGACGTCTATCTCGCCGGGTTGATCGGAGGATTCCGTCTGTACCACGAGAAGATGGGCTCGCCCATCGAGACGATGCCGGTGGCGATCCCGATCTCGGTGCGGCGGCCCGAGGATCCCGCGGGTGGCAACCGAATCGCAGTGGGCCGGCTGGCCGGCCCGGTCGGTATCGCCGATCCCTTCGAACGGGTGCTCACCATCCGCGAGCAGGTCCGACAAGCCCGCCACGAACCGGCGGTCGACATCTTCAACACCCTCGGATCGGTGATGGCCTGGATGCCCGGCACAGTCCTGATGCGGTTCAGCGGCACGACGAGCCAGAACGACCTCCAGGCCAGCAACGTCCCCGGAATCCCCTGGGACACCTATGTTGCCGGCGCCAAGGTCGAGCGCATGTTCCCCTTCGGCCCGCTCCCCGGTTGCGCCATGATGGCCACGATGATCACCCACAACGGAACCGCCTGCCTCGGAATCAATTCCGACGGAGCCGCGATCACCGACCAGGAGTTGTTCGCGGACTGTTTGGTGGCAGGTTTCGGCGAGGTGCTCACGCTGGCCGCGGACGACGGCGTCACACCCGGCGAATTGAAGCGGGTGGTGTGAGGGCCCCACTCACAGACGATGGGGTGCAACGGTGAACACGGTGATGCTGACGCTGGTCCTCGTCGGCGGCGTGGCTGCGACGGTGTGCGCGATCATGGCGGCGTTCACCTATCTGCGTCGCGGACAGGAACCGTTGGTCGCCGACCGTCTCGCCCGCCGATGGCTGATCGCCGCCGCGATCTTCGGGATCAGTGCCATCGTGCTGCGGTTCGTGTGGTTGTTGCTGCTCTGAACGAGACGGGGCTTTCGGACTGGTTGCACTAGTCAGAATGGGCTTACACTGGGGCATGAAGTCCATCAGCAGCACCGAAGCCAAAGCCCGGTTGAACGCCGTCCTGGCCGAAGTCGAACGGACGGGACAGTCGGTCACGATCACGAACCATGGTCGGCCGGTGGCAGTGCTCGCCCCCGCTACGCCGCGGGCGCGCCGGTTCGGGCAGTTCCCTGGCATCAGGATTCCCGACAATTTCGATGATCCGCTGCCCGACGACGAGCTCGAGGCCTGGGAACCGAAGCCGTGACCGACATCCTGCTCGACACCAACGCTCTCCTCTGGCTCGTGACCGACCCAGACCGCCTCGCTCCGTCAGCTCTGGACATCCTCGGCGATTCCGCCAACAACCTCTACGTCTCGGCAGCATCGGCCTGGGAAATCGCGATCAAGACCAGGTTGGGCCGCCTGGATGCAGGCCCCCTCTTGTCGTCGTGGAGCGAAACCATTGCGGCGATGGCAGCAATGGATCTACCCATCGACGCGATCGATGGAGTACATGCCGGACAACTCGCGTGGGACCATCGCGACCCGTTCGACCGCATGATCGTCGCTCAGGCCACTCGCCGGGGGCTGACCATCGCCACCAGCGACAAGGCCATCCGCCGGGGCACACTGGTCCCCGTCATCGACACCTGCCGGTGATCGAGACGACGATGTCCGACGGGTTGCCTACTCTTGGTCCATGGACTTCCACGCGTTCACCGGCTTGTGGGAACGACATCCCGCATGGCGGCTGCTGCGTGCTCACCATTCCCCGCTCATCCTGACGTTCCTCGGGAACTACTTCGTCGAGGGTAACCGGGGTGCGAGTTCGGCCAACGACCTCGCCGCGGCGTTGGACGACCTCCTCTACGACCTGAACACCGCAGCCGCAGCGGAAGACGGACAGGCTCGATTCCCGAAGGAACCTCGTGCGTACCTCGAGGACTGGGCCGCAACGGAGGCGGGCTTTCTCCGTCGCTTCTACCCGCCGGGGGACGACGAAGTCCACTACGAGGTGACGCCGGCCTTCGAGAAGGCATACTCCTGGGTCGTCTCCCTCCAGGGCAGAGCCTTCGTCGGAACCGAGTCGCGGTTGCACACCGTCGTCGAACTGCTCCGGCAGATCGTGCACGGCGTCGAATCCGACCCGGGGGTCCGACTCGCGGAGTTGCGGCGGCGTCGTGCCGAGATCGACGCCGAGATCGACGCCGTCGAGTCCGGCCACATCGCGGTTCTCGACCAGACAGGGGTCCGAGACCGTTACCAGCAGCTGTCGTCGACCGCGCGTGAGCTGCTCTCCGATTTCCGCGAGGTCGAGGACAACTTTCGCCTCCTCGACCGCGCCGCCCGCGAGAAGATCGCCGCCTGGGACGGCCCGAAGGGCGAACTCCTCGCCGAGTTGGTGGGAAGTCGGTCGGAGATCGCCTCGTCCGACCAGGGGCGCAGCTTCCAGTCGTTCTTCGAGTTCCTGCTCTCCGACTCTCGGCAGACCGAACTGTCCGCCCTGCTCGACAAGGTGTCCTCGCTCGACTTCGTGGAAGTCGACCACCGCATCCGCGGCATCCACCACGACTGGTCGGAGGCAGCCGACCGCACCCAGCGCACCGTCCGCCAGATCTCCGAACAACTTCGCCGCTTCCTCGACGACCAGGTGTGGCTCGAGAACCGCCGAGTCTTCGACCTCGTCCGTGCCGTGGAGAGCGCCGCGCTCGAGCTCCGCGGCGACACACTGGATTTCGGTCTCGACGTCGACCAGCCCGGGATCGAGATCGCCTTGCCCTTCGAACGGCCGCTCTACCAGCAGCCCGCCTCGGCGACCGTCGAGAGCCACATCGAGCACGCCACCGAGGACCTCGACGCCGAGCTGCTGTTCACCCAAACCTTCGTCGACCAGGCCCGTCTGGCTGCCAACATCCGCGCGATCCTGCCCGAGCGGTCGTCCGCGCTCCTGTCCGATGTGGTCGGCATGTACCCGATCGAGCAGGGCGCAGCCGAGATCGTCGGCTATCTCGCGCTCGACGACGATGACGTCAGCATCGACATCGACGCCTCCGATGAGACCCTGTTGGAATACCCCGATCCCAACGATCCGGACACCATCCGGCGTGCCCGGCTTCCGAGAGTCACGGTGAGGCGACGATGACCGACGAACGCGCCGTCGCGAGCACCATCATCCGGCTGATGCAGGGCGTGGTCTACCGCGAATCCGACGCGGATGCCTGGGCCACGCTCGAGCGATCCGGGGCCGGCGTACGCGACCATTTCGCCACGATCGGAGTCGACGTCGTCGTCGACGACTCCGAGGGCTACGCCTACCTCCGCTCACGGCCGGAACAAGAAGAACAGGAACCACTTCCGCGGCTGGTCCGACGCCGCGCACTGACCTACAACGTCAGCCTGCTACTGGTACTCCTCCGCAAACGCCTGCTGGAGTTCGAGATCACCGGCGGCGAGGGTCGACTCGTCCTGTCGACCGACCAGATCGTCGAGATGCTGCGCCTGTTCCAGGCCGAGTCGACCAACGAGGCACGCCTCGTCGACCAGGCCGAGAGCACCATCAAGAAGACTGTCGAACTCGGATTCCTGCGCCAACTGCGGGGCCACACCGACCAGTGGGAGGTCCGGCGCATCATCAAGGCCTACATCGACGCGCAGACACTGTCGGATTTCGCGGGCAAGCTCCGCGAGTACGCCGGACGGCCGGCCGATGACGGAGGAAGCCGATGACCGAGGGACTCTTCTCATCGGTCGAACTCGGCGGGCCCGCCCAGGGGGCGGGATTCCGTCTGCAGTACGTCGAGGTCCTCAACTGGGGCACGTTCGATCGACAGGTGTGGCGACTCACCCCTGGCACGGAGACGGCACTGCTCACCGGAGACATCGGATCGGGCAAGTCGACCCTGGTCGACGCGGTCACCACCCTGCTTATGCCCGCTCACAAGATCGCCTACAACAAGGCCGCCGGTGCGGAGGTCAAGGAACGCACACTTCGTTCCTACGTCGAAGGCCACTACAAGTCCGAACGACAGGAATCGACAGGGCGATCCCGCGCGAAAGGCCTCCGGCAGAACCGCAACACCTACTCGGTCATCCTCGGTGTGTTCGGAAACGGCGGCTACGACGAGACCGTGACCCTCGCTCAAGTGTTCCAGCAACGCGACACCGTCGGGCAGCCCTACCGGTTCTATGTGACCGCGACCAAACAACTCACCATCGCCACCGACTTCGCGGACTTCGGTTCCGACCTCCGCGACCTGCGCAAGCGACTCCGGTCCGGCGGTGCCGAGGTGGTCGACGAATTCCCGAAATACTCCACCTCGATGCGACGGCTGCTCGGCATACGGTCCGAGCAAGCGCTCGAACTGCTCCACCAGACGGTGTCGATGAAGTCGGTCGGCAACCTCAACGAGTTCGTGCGCGGACACATGCTCGAACCCAGCGACGCTTCCGAGCGTGTCCGCGACATCATCAGCCACTTCGACGACCTCACCAAGGCGTTCGACGCCGTCAAGCGAGCCCGCGAGCAGCTCGAGGCACTCGACCCCATCGTCGCCACCAGCCGCAAGTACGACGCCGCACTGGCCGAACGTGATGAGCTGGACCTGCAGCGCGCGGCCGTTCGGCTGTTCATCGCCGAGCACCGTTCCGGATTGCTCGCCGGCGAGATCGTCACGTACACCGCCGAAGGTGAAAGCCTATTACGCCGCCAGGACGAAGCCACCGCACGCCAGCGCGACCTGGCTCGCGAACGCGAGTCGCTCATCGAGGAGCGGGCGCGGGCCGGCGGTGACCGCGTCGGCGAACTCGAACGGCTCACCGCCGCGGCGCGCGACGATCTGCAGAAACGCCGGCACGGCCGGGCACTGTTCGACGCCACAATCGCCGATGCCGGATTCGATCCGGTGACCTCCGCCGAGCAGTTCAGCGCTCTGCGCGGCCTCATCGACGACGAACGTTCCCGGCTACTGGCGACCAAACGCGCATTGGACACCACGATCGCCGACTCCATCGGACGCGAGAAAGACGCGGTCCGACGGGCGGATGCGATCCGCGACGAACTCGACGACCTCCGCAACCGCACCAGCAATCTGCCGCCCGACCAGGTACAACTGCGCGATCAGCTCACCACCGACCTCGGGCTCACCCACACCGATCTTCCTTATGCCGGCGAACTTCTCGATGTCGCCGCGGAGCACGGTGAGTGGCGCGGCGCGGCCGAGCGGGTTCTGCGCGGCTTCGCGCTCTCGCTGTTGGTGCCGCAGCAACACTACGATTCGGTCGCGGAGTGGGTCAACGGCCGACGATTGACCTTTCGAGGCGCCGGCGGCCGGAACGTCGGTGCGCGCCTGGTATATGAGCGCGTGCCGGGGCGACAGATTCCGTTACAGCGCCAGCCTTCCGACGTTCCCGTGCTCGCCGAGTGCCTGGAGATCAAGGACGGGCCCTTCGAGGACTACCTGCGTGCCGAGGTGTTCAAACGAGCCGACCACCGGCGCACGGAGAACATCGCCGAGTTCCGGGCGGCCACGCGCGCCGTCACACGCGAAGGCCAGGTGCGCTCCGGTGGTCGTCATGAGAAGGACGACCGGCACCGCGTCGACGATCCCCGGCGATGGGTCCTCGGCTGGGCCAACGAACGCAAGATCGCCGCGCTGCGTGACGATCTCGATGAGTTCGAGCGTCTGCAGTCGGCCGCCGCCACGGAGATCATCACGATGTCGGAACAGCGAGACGTCGTGCAGAAGCGCAGCGAAGCACTCGCCCGGCTAGAGGGATTCCATTCCTGGACCGAACTCGACGTCGACGAGGCCCGTCATCGCGTCGAGGCGCACGACGCAGAGCGGGCCCGTCTCGAATCGGGTTCCTCACGGCTGCAGGAGATCACGGTGGCGCTGGAACGCAATGCCGAGCACGCCGAGGCCCTCAACGCGACGATCAACGAGCTGACCGGCAAACTGGCAACCACTGCGGCGGCCCGACACCAGGCCGAGCAACTTCGTGCCGGGACCGACGCGTTCATCGCACAGCACGCCGAGGCCGACCTCACGACCGCACGGGCGTCGTATGACGCTCTGGCACAACGCCTCGACGTCATGCCGACCACGGCAGATGACTGCCCCGCGGCGGAATCGACACTCTCGTCCGTGCTGCATCAGCGGATCGAACGACTCACCCGTGAGCTCGGTGGTCACGGCCAGAACCTCGCTCAGTACATGGCCGAGGTCCTGCGACGATGGCCCGACCTGCGCGCCGACATGGACGCCGACGTCGGGTCCCGAGCAGACTTCGTCGCCTTCCGCGAGCGCGTCGCCACCGACGACCTCCCACGTTTCGAGGCCGAGTTCAAGGACCAGCTGAACAAGAACGCCATCCAGGAGCTCGCCGGGTTCAACAACTGGCTCAACCGGCAGGCCGCGTCGATCGACGAGCGCATCGCCCGGATCAACGAGGCGCTGGGCGCGGTGCCGTACAACCCGGGCCGCTGTATCCGGCTGGAGCGAGAAGCCACCACGAATCAGGAAGTGGTGCAGTTCCGATCCGATCTGCGGAACCTGACCAACGACAGCCTTGCGGTCGACGGTGACCAGTACTCGGAGCAGCGGTTCCTGGACGTCAAGCGGATCATCGAACGATTCCGCGGTCGGGACGGGCACGCCGACTCGGACAAGAACTGGACGCGCCGGGTCACCGATGTGCGGAACTGGTTCGTGTTCTCCGCCTCTGAGCGGGACGTGGAGACCGACATCGAGTGGGAGCACTACAGCGATTCCGACGGCAAGTCCGGCGGCCAGAAGGAGAAGCTCGCCTACACGATCCTGGCCGCTTCGCTGGCCTATCAGTTCGGTTTGGAGTGGGGCGTGGAGAAGTCTCGCGACTTTCGTTTCGCCGTGATCGACGAGGCGTTCGGGCGGGGATCGGACGTGTCCACACGTTACGCGCTGGACCTGTTCGCCAAGCTCGGGCTGCAGTTGCTGATCGTCACGCCGCTGCAGAAGGTGCATGTGATCGAGCCGTATGTGAAGGCGATCGGCTTCGTGGACAACCCCACCGGCACGTTCTCACGGTTGCAGACGATGACGATCGAGGAGTACCGGTCCCGCCGAGACGGACAGTTGCGGTGAGCGGTCGCTGGACCTCGCCCGACGACATCGTTGCCCGGGTCCGACGCCGGTGGATCGACGGAACCCTGTTGCGCGCGTATGCAAGTGACGGTCTGTTCGAGCCCATCGAGATCCCGCTGCGCGGCCCCACCCCATCGCAGATCGCCGAGGACCTCGGCGCGGCCCGCGAATGGGTGTTCGCACTGGACCGGGGGCGATGCCACGATGGGCACTACACGCTGTGCTGGCAGTCGATCGGTGGACGGCAGGTCGGGCGGAACGAGCTTCCGGTGCGAGCGGTCATCGACTCGTTCGAGCAGGCATGGTCGCTGCTCGGCGTGGCGAGCGACGTCGCACAGTTCGACGATGTAATGCGTCTGTCTGCCGACACGCCGGCGGTGAGCGCCTGGGTCCTCCGGCATCCGCTCCGCGCAGTCGAGCTCAGCTCGGAGTTCCCGCGGTTGATCGCGGCATACGAGTGGCTCGATGCACAACGCGGATCGGGCCGCTACCTACGCGAGATCACCGCCCCCGGCGTCGACACCAAGTTCGCCGAACGCTACCGGTCGGTACTGGCGTCGATGCTCGGTGTGTCCTCGACCGCCGCCGGTTTCCTCGCCGGGCTGGGCTTGCGCGCGAAGCCCGAGTTCGTGCGGTTTCGGCCGTCATCGACGTTGGGATTGCCCGAGCTTCTGACCGAGCTCAGCGTCCGGGCCGACGAACTCGCGCAGGTGGCGTTGAGACCGCGACGTGTCCTCGTCGTCGAGAACGAGATCACCTATCTCAGTGTAGATGTCCCCGAGGACGGCATGGTGTTGTGGGGCAAGGGGTTCGAAGTGGATCGCATCGGCCGGCTCCCATGGCTCACCGATGTTCCGGTCTTGTACTGGGGCGACATCGATACACACGGCTTTGCCATTCTCGACCGACTACGAGCCTGGCTCCCCCAGACCGAGTCGATCCTGATGGATCGCGACACTCTTCTCGCACACCGGGGTCGCTGGGTCACCGAGGATCGTCCGGCGACGTCTGCACTCACCCGGCTCACTCCCGCCGAGCGAGCCCTCTACACCGACCTCGTGGAAGACTCACTCGGCACGCGTGTGCGCCTCGAACAGGAGCGAGTCGCTTGGGAATGGGTTCTCGCACGGTTCTCGTCGACGTCGTTGCGGTGCGCTGAGAGTGCCGGACGAGCCTCGGGCCGGTTCCGCTGATCGAACATGGCGCTGCAGGATCTCACCGGAAGTACGGCTCGTCCTGGACCCAGTTGAATCCCCTGCTCCGCAACGTCATGGCGTCGTGGTCCATCCGGTGCGCGACGATCGTGGTCGGAGTGCCGTCGAGGTCGCCGCTCAACACGAGGGTGTCATCGTCGGGACGATCGATATCGAGGACCGCAGCTGGTTGCTGAAGCCGCAGTGTGCCGTCGGCGATCTCGGCCGGTATCGGAACGAGTGCACCGTTCATCATCTGCAGAGTCGTCGCGCCACCGGTGTCGAACACGAGCCGTTGCCAACGGATTTCGTCGGTCGTGAGTGGCGGCACCGACCTACCGTCGGCGCGAAAGTCCTGGACCGACCAGATGCCGTACAGCTCGGGCTTGGGTGCACCACCGCCGTACTCGTGGTACGCGGTCCAGCTGATCTGGGCCGCTCCGATCGCCACCCAGATGCCCAGGACCACCTGGATTCCCGCCGCCCACCGGTTGAGCTTGTCCTGTGTGAACAGTGCGGGCGGGTTGACGGGATTCGCTGATCGTCCGAATACGAACAGATCCAGGAGGTTTCGCATCTGCGGTGCCAACAGGATGAGCGAGAAGACCACGAGGTGGAACGAGAGGATCTTGACCGGGACGTCGAAGGTCATGTTGAGGATGAACACCTGGACCATCGCGACGAAGCTCACGATCGCGCCGAGCGTGGCTGTGCGCGACCAGAACAGCAGGAGACCGCCGAGTACCTCGACGCTGCCGAGCAGGATCTCGTAGACCGGTGAACTCCCCACCTGCATCCACAGCACCGACGCCGGGCTGAAGTCGCCGTACGGTTCGAGGAGCGTCGCCAGTGGGGGTTGGCCCATCTGCGACGGGATGAGCTTCGCGAATCCGTAGAACAGCATCTGCCCGCCGAGTGCGAGCCGCAGGAACAGCACCGTCCACGACCACAAGCGGATGTATTCTGGCCGTTGACGATCCAGGGCCGACCACAGAGCTGTGGCCACCACCGCGACTACGGCGATCAGGAACAGGTAGACCCAGATCGCGGTCTGATCGCCACTCCCCGAGTCCAGATCGAGCACTGCCTCGACCCCGAAGATGTTGCGGCCGAACCACTCCATCACCGGTGCGAGAGCATTCATCTGCCACACGATCATGTTCTCCGGCAGCAGGTTTCCCAGTAGGCCGAAGAACATGAAGGTGATCTGCGCGAAGGTGAGGCAGAACAGTGCCGTGTAGATGAAGGCGAACCGGAACGCCACTTTCCTGGCCGGACCCCAACGACGGATCGGGGTCGAAGGTTCTCTGGTGGGGGCGGCCTCCGCGTCCTGGGCCGTGTCGATCACAGTCATATCGCGAGGCTAAGCCGGCGAAGGTGGCCGCCACATCGGTGAAAGGACCGAGATCACCCCCTACTTCCGGGTGAGTCACCTCCGGGTCATCCGGGGTTGACGACCACATCGATAGAGAGGGTCTGAAGGGTTTCAGGGCTGCTCGGGAACCGGACGGCCGGACTGGCGCGACCACTGCTCCGGGTCATCTCGCAGCAACCGCGCGCGGCCTCTCCGGCGGTATCGCCAGATCTGCATCGCACCGAGTCCCCAGAGCAGGAACTGCGCGGCCATCGCCCAGGTGAAGGCCTCGGCCGGATAGCCTTCGACGCCATCCGGGGTGCGCCAGTCCAGGATGAGACCGATCAAGCCGGCGGTGACGAGGGTCGCGAGGAACCCGGCCTGATTGATGAGCCCGGTGGCTGTGCTGGTGCGAGAGACGGGGTTCGAGGTGCGGCCGAGATCGAAGCCGACCATCGACGCCGGACCACCCATCCCGCAGATGATCACCAGGATGACGAGCAGCCAGAACGGCGCCGGGCCGGGCCACGCCAGCACCATTGCCCAGGCGGTCGCGATGCTCGCGATCACCCCGAGAACCAACGTCGAACGGTGCCACGGTGATCGGGTTATCAGCCACGCGAATACCGGGCCGAACCCCATGATCGCGAGCACCATGATCGTCAACAGAAGACCCGCGGCGCCGGCGCTCAGGCCCTGGCTCTCCACGAAGAAGGGATAGCCCCACAGGAGTCCGAGGACGTTGGCGCTGAAAGGGGTGGAGAAGTGCATCCAGAAACCCAGGCGGGTGCCGGGATGTTCCCACGACTCGCTCAGGCTTTGCCGGATACCCGCCCACCCGAGGACCGGACCCGACACCGAGCGCGCCGTCGGCGAATCGCGCACCACCAGCAAGGTGGCCAGCAGCAGGGCGGCGCCCATGGCCGCGGTGGCGAGATACGCGTGCGTCCATCCCAGGGTCGACAGCGCCCACGTCATCGGGATCGCCGCCGCCACCGCACCCAACTGACCCAGCACCCCGGTGAGTTGAGTCATCAACGGGATTCGCCGCGTCGGGAACCAACTGGTGACCAACCGCAGAACACATACGAACGTCATCGCGTCGCCGATGCCGACGAAGAACCGGGACGACAGCGCCCACGGGTAGCTGTCGGCGAAAGCGAAGCTGAACTGCGCGAGGACCAGGATCAGTGTCCCGGTGAGCATCACCCGCCGCGACCCGAACCGGTCGACCAGGAGTCCGACGGGAACCTGCATCAGGGCATAGACCAGGATCTGCAGCACGACGAAGGTCGACAGCTGCGACGCGGTGATGTCGAAGCGTTCGGCCGCCAGCAAACCGGCCACGGCCAGCGAGGACCGCTGCAGGACCGCGACGAAGTAGACCGTGAGACCGACCAGCCAGACGACCATGGCCTGGGTCGAGCGCGCGGGCGCGGTCATCGGTCGCCGACGTTCACGCGCGCAGGATTCGTTCGGTCACCTCACCATTGTCGGGGTGGGCGCAACCGGTTTGACCAGGGCTCTGCTCCGGGCGGTACTCCCGGTCCGGAAGCCGCCCGGGTGTACCTGCGGTTGAGGGACGCGCGGCCGTTCCTCCCTATGATGATCAGGTATACGCAGGGCATCCGAGCCCGGTACCAGGGCGCGGAAACAAGGGTTCTCTTGATCCGACCCGTCGAGAAAGAGCAAGGTCATGGATCAACCCAGCACAACATCTGATCGCGAGCTCTCCAAAGAGGTAATCGAGGATCTGAAGTCAAAGGGCTACAACCAAACCCAGATCGCCGAGATGTACGGCGTAACACGGCAGGCAGTCTCCTGGCCTTTGAAGACCTACGGCGGAAAGAAGTCGACGCGCCAGCTGATCAACGACTACTGGCCCTGGGAGACCTCAAAGGGCCACGACAAGGCGATTCCCTACCGGCGACTTCGTGACCACGGGGAGTACATGGCAACCTTCGGTGCCGGTATGAACTCCGACAAACTGGACAGACTTCGCGTCTGGTGGCGAAAACTCGAACGCGAGGCTGTAGTTGTCGAGTTCGACCCGAACATCCCACCCACCAAGGGAATATGCGCTCAAGGAGGGTTCGCCTACCGTCAACGCGACGATTCGGACGGCAATCTCCTGATCCGCGTGAACGAATACACGAACCTCACTGATGAGGGAAGGAAAGTTTGGTGCCGGCCCCCGGCTGGTGCACTCGAGACCTCCTGAGAGGGCCGACCTCGCGAAACCTAACCCCGCGCCATATCCACGAACCTGCTGAGATGCAGCTGGTGCGCGACGGTGATGGTCGCGGTGGGGCCGTTACGGTGCTTGCCGACGATGATGTCGGCCTCGCCGGCGCGCGGGTCGTCGCGCTCGATCGAGTCGGGGCGGTGCAGCAGGATGACCATGTCGGCGTCCTGTTCCAGCGAACCGGACTCACGGAGGTCCGACACCTGCGGCTTCTTGTCGGTTCGCTGCTCGGGACCACGGTTCAGCTGGCTGATCGCGATCACCGGAACCCGCGAGTTCCGTTGCCCGACATCGTTAGTTGCGCGGAACTAACAACGCCAACGTCGGGACGACCGCCAACCAGCGGTCACAATCTTGGTGGGTCAACTGACCCGGTCGAGACTCCTCGTATCTCATGAAACTGATGTCCCGCAGAACTTCGGGCCGTGTAGCCCGAACATACGAATGTAGCTGCTAGGCCTTCTCTGACCACGCCGCGTGCCAGTCTCGTGGGTAGTATTCCGCACGTGATTTCGTGCGATCAGGTGAGCCATTCCGCCGTCACGTCGACGACCTACAGATTCACCGCGTCAGCGAATCGGCCCCTCCGAACGACGCGCTCGTTTGCAGCGATCGAGTATGGAGTCCTCGAAACTGTGACGAGCAGTGGGTCATGATCCCTCTGATGATCGAGACCGACGACCACCTGGTGGATCTGTTCGGCAAACTGATCGGTGCGGCCGGGTTGGCACCCACGGTGTGCGGTCCGATCGGACCGCGGCAACTCTTCGAGAACCTTACGAAAGCAGCACCCTTCCTTACAGATACATACGTGCGACCCGAAGACGGGCTCGCCACTGTACAGACGCCGTCGTTCGACTTGGCGTGGTCGGTCTTCACCAACGGTCAGCTCAGTGTTGCCGTCTTTGTCTTGATCCGGTTCGACGACAACTTTTCCGGACACCTGCTGCGGTTGGTGATGCAACCATTTAGCGATATGGCGAAAGCCAGCGGTTGTAGCTCCTCCATCGCCAGCAAGGGAAGCGCCGACGAGGACGTGGCCGCGGCGATGCGCGGAGCGCGTTCTGTTCCAATGGATCTTCTGCTGGCCGGCGGCGACATCCACTCGACCCCTGTGGGCCAACCTCCTTTTCTCCCGCCAGAGCAGGGCACTGCCTACGGCTCGGTTCCAGCTCCGCACCATCCACCGCAGCTGGAGCCGACTGCACACGCCTCAGCTTTCACGACCTCGCAACCGCTGCACGCGAACGGCCTCCATCCCGGATCTCAGCAGCACAGCGTCACTGGACCTCCCACAGTCACACCTGCGCCTCGCCCTGTAGCGCCCGCTCCGCCTCCACCCCCACCTGCACCTCCCCAGCCACGCCCGCAGCCGGTCCCGGCAGGTCCGCCGCCCGATGGTGGCCGATTGCTCACGCCCGGAGCCAACACCCCGCTCTCGGATTCGCCTGGGACTACCGACCTCCTGGTCGAACTCGGATGGTTCGTCAACGCTCCAGGGCTGGAGTTGGATGCGACCGCGATTCTGCTCGGGGACGACCGACGCGCATGCTCGGACAGACACTTCGTTTTCTTCAACAATCCGAAATCTCCCGATGGCGCAGTCGAACTCGTCGGCGATCGACAAACAACGCCGGGCGGGTACGAGGTCGCCACGATCTCGGTGCGATTGGACATGCTCTCCCCAGAAGTCGAGTCAATCGTCTTTCCTGTTGCGATCTACGACGCCGCCACGCAGAACCAGTCCTTCGGGATGATTCCCTCCACCTATGCGCGGGTTCGGTCACATGACGCCGCACAGTCGCAGGCAACGTTCGTGATGACAAATCACTTGACAGCAACCGAGACCGCAATGGTCTTCTGCGAGGTTTATCGGCGCGGCAGTGCGTGGAAACTTCGAGCCATCGGCCAGGGCTACGCCAGTGGCCTCGCCGGTATCGCCACCGACTACGGCGTCGACGTCGGCTGACGCTCGATGTGAATCGACGGAACCAGAACAGGATCACTCATGGATACCCTCATCATCATCATCGTCGTTCTCTTGCTTGCGTGGGCCGGTACTTACGGCTACCAGACCTTCTTGGGACAACAACTCAGCTCTCCGGTGAACCGGACCACTCAGGATCATCCGACCATCGTGATCCAGAAACTGGTGTCGACCGCCGCAGGACGCGGTTGGGGGACCGAACTGCAGGGCACGACCGTCGTAGCCAAGCACAGCACCGGGGCACGGGTCCTGATCGAGGTGCAGCCCGCCGGGCAGGGTAGTTCGCTGTCCGGCCGGATCACTGACGTCCGAAGGGGTTCCATCGGCACGGTCAAGACGTACAAGAGCGGTCAGTCACTGCTCCGCAAGCGTGAACAACTCGTCGCGGCAGGCTGACTACGCAACCACGCAGTAGCAACGCAATAGCTCGACAGATCTCTACTGTTTCTGGAGGATTCGGTGGCAATCGACTACACCCGTCGCGATCGGCGCTCTGGCAGCGACCGGCCGGCGGACCACGAGGCACGATCCACTGCAACACCCGGCCAGGCGCCTGTCGACGAGCCAGTCTCACCCACCAACGGGCGGATCGACTACTCGCGGCCCGACCGGCAGCGCCGGAAGCCCACGCCGGTCACCTCGCCGTCCGCTAGTGGCCCCGCGGTCACCGCTGAAAAGACCGCAACCGGTCCGATCTCGTACGCCCGCAGCGGGAGATCGACGAGCCAGCGCGTCGACTCCGGATCAGTATCCGCACCAAGCCCGGACCGGGACCGAGCCACGCCTACTCGGCCGTCGACCCCGTCGCCGGTCACTTCGGTGCGCAGCGGACACATTCCCGATCGGATCGCGTCTCGGGCCGAGTCGACTGCCTTTATCCCCGAAAGCTCCTCTCTTGCAGCATCATCTGAGGCAGTCGAGCGATACATACCGACGATGCGCACACACGTCGACCACTACCTGCGCAGGGTGGGAGACGAGATGTCGCGCATCGCTGCGAGCATGCCGGACATCTCGCCGACCGTGTCAAAAGTGACGGCTACCTACGACCGTCTGCAGAGTTTGATGAAAGACCGGTTCCCAGATCAGTTCGGCACCCTCTACCACTCCGCCGGCGGACCGATGCCACCCGTAGACGTCTGGGTCGGCGCCACCGAGGCACTCATCACAGAACTCACGACAAGACGGATACCCCTGACAACCGGTGGACGCGCAAAGGACTGGGAACGCTTCTCCGCCCAATACAAGGGCTTGGCATGCCATTTCCAGCCGATCCTCGATGACCTCCACAAGCGGGCGTTCAATGACGCGGTCAAGATTGTCAAGGACGAATCAGGCCGCAAGCACGAAATACTCGCAAGCAGCGACCTGACGGCTTTCCCGGCCACAGACGTCCTGGCGGCGGACCTTCCATCGGTCCTCGCCGATCTCCGCCCAGGCCTCGGCCAGCTCTACGTGTCGCTGGGTGGTGCACTCGCGGCACTCGAGGTCGATGTCACATTGGTGGCGGGAGACAGCAAGTCCAGGCAGGAGATGAACGTCGAAACGACGGCGGCGTCCTACCCGGCGATCCTCGACCTCGGCCGGGCCGGTGGATTCCGCACGACCGAACCGCTGATGGCCGAGCGGGTCATCCTGCAGCTACTCGCCAGCCTGCCCGCGGATCAGCTGACCATCAGGGTTTTCGATCCGCTCAAACTCGGCGACTCCGCAGCGTTCCTGTACGGCCTCGACGAGGTCATGGACCGCGTCATCGGCGATAAGGTCAAGACCACCGACCGCGAGATCGACGAGCTGCTCCAGGAAACCGAAGAACACATCACCCGAGTGACGCAGAAGTACCTCCAGGGTGAACACGCCACCCTCACCGACTACAACATCGCCGCGAAGATGGTCACCGAGCCGTATCGGGTCCTTCTGCTGTACGGATTCCCCGCAGGATTCGCACGCCAAAACCACCTCGACCACGACCGTCTCGAACGACTCGCCAAGATCGTCGACGGTGGCTCGCGCGCCGGAGTGTTCACCATCATCGTCTCCGACGACATCGTCGGTACCGGGCCGACCACCCCGGCGCCCGGAGACGGCAACGCACGCAGCTACATTGACTCACTTCCGTGTTACGGCAGTGGCCTAATACTCGATCCACAGGCGCGGAGCTACCTCCTTGGAACTAGCCCGACAGACACCAAGGCACGACTGTCGACGATGACCAATAACAGCGGACTGGGATTCCGGCCCCGTGCAACCTTCGCGGATCTGCACAACACCGAACTCGAGGTGAGGTGGGCTCCGCTTGTCGTTCGTGCCGAGGAACAGGACGAGCGACGCGCGCTGCTCATCGAACGCGTCAAGAGGAACTTCCAGGCGAGCAACGGAACGGTCATCCGCCCCGGATGGGTTGCCTCGCTGGCCGGAGACCCCCTCACCGCCCATCCGTACGAACCATCGACTTGGTGGCGCAAGTCCACGGCCACCGGCGCGAACGCGAGCATCGGGCAGCTCGGCGCAACAAAGATCGCGCAGATCCGCCTGCATTCCGAGGACGGTGGCGTCGGCGCGCTCATCGGTGGTCGGCCTGGCTCAGGTAAGTCGGTGCTGATGCACGCAATGATCATGAGTCTCATCACTGAGTACTCCCCCACCGATCTCGAACTGTATCTCATCGATTTCAAGGAGGGTGTCGAGTTCAAGCGGTACGCAGACCACGCTCTGCCGCATGCCAAAGCGGTCGCAATCGACGCCGAGCGCGAGTTCGGAATTGCGGTACTCGAAGGAATGGTTGCCGAAATTGAAAGGCGAGGAGCACTTTTCAAGGCCTTTGCGTCGAACATCACCAAGCTCGACGACTACCGGAAGCAACCCGGGAGCGACGCTATCGCTCGCCAGATCACCATCATCGACGAGTTCCAGAAGCTCTTCGAACGTGATGACAAAATTGCCCAGCAGGCGTCCCATCTGATCGAACGGATTCTGCGCGAAGGTCGCGCATTCGGTCTGCATATCGTGCTGGCTTCACAGACGATTCAGGGTATGCAGGGCCTCGATCGCCATGTCCTGTCCCTGATCCCGACACGTGTAGCTCTACGTATGAGCGCCGGCGACTCCGAACTCATCCTGGGCGAGGGTAACCCCGAGGCGCGTGAACTGACCCGGGCCGGCGAGGGCATCATCAACATAAAGCAAGGGCATCCCGACGCCAACGAGCGGTTCCAGACCACGCTCTGGCATGACAAATCCGACCACGGAGAGATCGGTACCGACGCCGAAGATGTCTTGACCGTGATCCGGGCGAAGGCCGACCACATCGGGTTCACCGGTACGCCTCGGGTGTACGCCGGTGACGACTCGGCGGTGTTGACCGCCGACATCGTGTCCGAAGGCAGGATCCCGGTTGGACTGCCTGTCTCGTTGGCCCCGACATTGAGTTACGAGATGCGTCGCGAGGGTGGCGCAAATCTGTTAATCGTCAACGAATCGTATGGTCCGCTGCTCGCTGCGATCGTGGCTCTGCTCCGGGAAGGTGCAAAGGTCCGTCTGCTCGACTTCCTGGTCGGCGACGACGAGTGGTCCTCCGCTCGCAGCGTTCTCGAGTCGGCCCCGAGTATGACCGTGAGCGGGCGACGTTCCCTCGAAGGCGCCATCGACGAAGCCGCGACCGTGGTGGAAGAGCGCGTCGAGTTCGAGGACTACAACAACCCGGCGGAGTACCTGGTGTTGTTCGGGGTGCATCGTGCTCGGGATCTCGACCCGGACAACGACTACGACGAAACGTCGGCGAACTCGAAACTCACCCGTATCCTTCGCGACGGACCCGAGGTGGGCGTCCATGTCCTCGCCTGGGCCGATCGAGGGGGTATCCTGAATCGCCGAATTTCTCCGCAGGGGTTGCGCGAGTTCGGTTTACGCCTGGTCGGCCCCAGTTCGCCGGAAGATTCGCAGCTCCTCGTGGACAGTGATGCCGCCGCCACACTGAAACGAAATCAGGCCGTCTTCGACGATCACGATCACGGCGTGACAGCGCGAGTTCTGGCCTATGGGCCGCCGTCACCGGAGGCCCTCGCCGAGCTTCTGCAATGAGCAAGGCGCATACCGACCCAGAGGCGATCGCTGCGGTCAAACGCGCTCTCCATCAGTACGCCGAGCGGGTCGCTCCCACCGCAGCGGCCGCCGAGCGGGAGATGTTTGCGATCGCCGAGAAAGTGTCCTCCTTCCTGGACGAATGCGGCCGGGAGATCAGACGTCTCGAAGACGCGATCCGAATCCTCGAGTCGCAGGAGGATCCCGATGAGGAGCGGCTCCGGGAGAAGTACAAACAGCTGAAGATCTGGCAACGCAGGTACCGCGACAGCAAACAGCTACAGGCACAGCTACTCCGGGATCACGACACGTTTCGCGGTCACCAGCACCGCTATTCGAATGCCATCGAGCCGCTCGCGGAGCGAGGAGGTCAGCGAATGCGTCGGGCACGTGAAGACGTGATCAGATACGAGAAGAACCAGCAGACGCAGGCCAGATTCGCTACGCGTTCGTGGCGCCCGATGGTGGGCGATGGCGCAGGAGGTACAGGGACTGCGGGGTCCGCGACCTCGACTTCCAGCGGGGCCGCCACGCCAGGAAACACCACGTCGCCTCTCGATCCATCATCGGGCCGGTTTGCCACCGACGACGAGATACGTGTCGACGGACTACCCGATGGAATGTCACTCGTACCGCTGACCCGGTGCGTCGACGAGGGGCGGGTGTGTTCCGCCGCTGACTTCGATGCCGGGAAGGCAAGCGCCGAGGATTGTATCTGGGCCGCTCAGGCGTTCTACCAAGACCTGCTGCCCAGGATCTCCCGCGGTGGCGACGTGATGCAGCGACTTCGTGACACCGATGCCGGTCGAGGACTGTCCGGGAATCGGAGCCTGCAAGCCACTTTTCGTGGCTTCCTCGGGGACACAGGTATCCGTCTCGACGAACTGCCCGACGGCACCTACGACGTGCGTAACGGCGCCCACCGGATCTGGGCGGCGAGACAGATCGGCGTCACCCATCTACCCGCAACCGTCAGGAGGAGAAACGCATGAGTGCAGTGAGCGAGCACGACGAAGCCGTGAACCAGCGTCTGCGTGTCCAGCAGTCGATGGGTTCGCGGTGGAACGATGTGGTGTACAGCGCGATTTCGCGTGACGTGCTGAACCAGGTCACGATCGAAGAGCGTCTGTACGCCCAGCGCCTTCGCGATCTGGAACGGATCAATGTCCAGGCCAAGAACCGCCTGGACGTCATCAGACGCCAGAACCTGGCCTGACCCAGAGAAGAGACACCCCATGGCCGTCAACACAGATCCCGCCGCGCTCGCCCGGATGGCGCAGGAACTGACCCGACTCGAGAAGTCCGTCCAAGAGGCGACTCGTCGAGTACGCGCTCAGCTCAACGGAACCCAGTGGAACGACCCTGTGCGCAAGAACTTCGAAGAGCTCTTGGGCAACATCGAACGAAACTCGCGCACGATCGCGCAAATGTCTAATGAAGGCGCACGCATGCTCAAGACAAAGGAACAGCAGATCCGGGCATACATGGGTCGGTGAGCCAGGGAGGGCCTGCCGAAGTCCTTTGTCGGCCCCGCGGCTAACTGTACTAACCACGGACGTTAGGTCCGGCGTGGCGGGATGACATGACGAAGACCTCCGAGTGAGAGTGCGAACTGCCTAAGAAACGCACCTGCTCAACCGGAGGTCTTCGTGTCCCACCGTAACGCCCCACTGACCGAACTGGGTCGTGTCAACGGCCAGTTTGATGTCCCCGCTGGTGGCCAGGTAAAAGTCCCCACCCTGTGCGGGATGTTCTAGGTCGGTGGCACCTCCGTTCGGTGTGTCATGCGGTAGGAGTCGCCGTCGGTGATGACGATGGTGGCGTGGTGCAGGAGCCGGTCGAGGATGCTGGCGGCGGTGGTGTGTTCGGGCAGGAATCGTCCCCATTGTTCGAAGGGCCAGTGGCTGGCGATCGCGAGAGATCGGCGTTCGTAGGCGCCGGCGACGAGCCGGAACAGCAGTTGGGTGCCGGTGTCGTCGAGCGGGGCGAATCCGATCTCGTCGAGGATGAGCAGATCTTGGCGCAGCAGGGTGTCGATGGTTCTGCCGACGGTGTTGTCGGCCAGCCCGCGATACAGGGTCTCCACGAGGTCGGCGGCGGTGAAGTACCGCACTTTGTGTCCGGCGTGCACTGCGGCGATCCCCAGCCCGATCAGGGTGTGACTCTTACCCGTCCCGGCAGGGCCGATCAGGGCGACATTATGTTGCGCCCGAACCCATTCCAGTGAAGACAGGTATTCGAAGGTATTGGCCGGAATAGAGGATGCGGCCACGTCGAACGATTCCAAGGTTTTGGTGACCGGGAACCCGGCAGCTTTTAGTCGGTTGCGGATGTTGGAGGCATCACGAGCGGCGATCTCGGTTTCCACCAGGGTTCGCAGTACTTCTTCGGGTGTCCACCGCTGGGTTTTCGCGGTGAGCAGGACCTCGGGTGCGCTGCGGCGGATCGAGGCCAGTTTCAATCGGCGTAGCGCGTGATCGAGGTCGGCCGGTAGCGGCGGCACTGTCTGAGGTGCAACGGGTGTCGATGTTGTGGTGGTCATGACACCTCCTTGTCGCCGGCGCCCAGCTTGTAGGCATCCAGCGAGCGGGTGGGCGCGGTAGGCAGGTGACCCAACAGTGCTGTGCCGGCCGGTCGCGGGTTGGGGGTGCCGGCTCCGGCATCGAGGATCGAGCGCACATCGGCGGCCTTGAACCTCCGGAACGCCACCGCCCTGGTCAGAGCGGTGAGCACCTGTTCGCGGCCGTGGGAGGTGACGAGCCCGAGGATGTCATCGAGTTCACCGCCCAGGCGGGTGTTCCCGATGGCCGCGGCACCGACCAGGAACTGCTCAGCAACCTCACCGAGATCGCAGAACTGTTTCTCTACCGCAGTTTTGGGCCGTGGTGCACGACTGGGCGGGGTGCGTGGCCCCCCGTAGTGATCATCGTTGAGGACGACCTCACCAGGTGCGGCCAACAGATGATCGGCGACCACCTCACCGGAGGCAGGTTCGGCGATCAGGAGCCGCTCACCGTCCTGGATGAGGGTCACGGTGGTGCCGATGAGCCGGTTGGGTACCGAGTAGCGGGCCGAGGCGTACCGGATACACGAGAGGCGATCGACCTTACGGGTGACCGGCGGTGGACCGACCTGGGCCCGCAGAGACGGCAACGGGCTCAATGTGTCTCGTTCGATCGTGAGTTGGTCAGCAGGCACGCACAGTGTGTCGCTGTGACGGCGGGTGTTGACCTCGACACACCAGTCCCGCGCGGCCCGGTTCGCTGCGTGCACATCCAGCTGCACGTCGTCACGACCAGCAGCGATCTTGGCTTCGGTCCACAACGGCTGCGCCAGATCCGACTGCGCGTACCCGCAGAGGTTCTCCACGATCCCTTTCGATTCCGGATCGGCGCCGTGACAGAAGTCCGGGGAAAACCCGTAGTGGGTGGCAAACCGCACATACGTGGGGGTGGGTACGACGACGTTGGCGACGACTCCACCTTTGAGGCAACCCATCCGATCAGCGAGTACCTTGTTGGGCACTCCACCGATCTCTTCTAACGCTTCGGCGATGAATCCGAGTGTGGTGATGGATGTTTCGTTGGTGGCGAACCGAACGAACCGCCACCGCGAGAACGCCAACACCGCGCAGAACATGTGCAGCCCGCCGATAGCGGCCCAATCGATGACCAGGTAGTCACCCGGAGCCCACACCGCCGGGCGGCGGCCACGATGATGATCACGGCGCCACTGTGTTTTCTCCTGGGCGACGAGACGACGGAAGTTGCGGGCCGAGCCCTCATAGCCCGCGGCACGTGCTACCGGCAGCAGTCGCTTGGCGGTGATCCGGCCGTGTGACCGCTCGACTCGCTCAGCGACCAACTCGGCGACCGCATCGTAGTTGCGGGCCCGTTCCTTGCGGTCGGGTGGTTGATCGTCGGCCTCGAACCGGTCGACCACACGCTTGACGGTCTTGTGGGTGGTGCCGCACACCTCGGCTGCGGCGCGATAGCTTCCGAGTTCTCGGTAAGCAGAAATGATGTCCATACGGTCCTTCGCAGACTTCAATGGAACTCCCAGGCGGTGATGGTGATCGGTTGGCACCTTCACCGTCATCGCCTGGGCCCTCAGTTCCGGGTCGACACGACGAACACAGGGTGGGGACTTTTATCTGGCCACCAGCGGGGACCTCGACCTGGCCACCAATGGGGACTTTCTCATGGCCATGGACAGGGTCGCCTACGTCTTGCTCGATGTGTCGTGGAGGATGGCTTGAGGTGGGCCCTTCGTAGTGGTCCAGTTGTTGTGCGACTCTGTTGCCCGAGTGTTTGGGCAGGAAGAATCGACGACGACATGGCAGGTAGCAAGCGCCGGCGGCATACGCCGGATCAGATCATCCGCAAGCTGGCCGAGGGCAACAAGCTCCTCGGGACCGGGCAGGAGTTGGCTGAGGTGTGCCGGCATCTGGAGGTCACAGAGTCGACCTGGCATCGCTGGGTGGCCCAGTACGGGGGCATGAAGGCCAATGACGTCAAACGCCTCAAAGAACTCGAAGCTGAGAACGCTCGGCTCAAGAAGTTGGTCGCCAACCAGGCCCTCGATATCGACATGCTCAAGGAGGTTTCGTCGGGAAACTTCTGACCCCGAACCGCAAGCGCAGCGCCGTGACGATGCTGCGTGAGCGGTTCGGGGTATCTGAGCGGCGAGCATGTGCTGTGGTGGGCATCCACCGCTCCACGATGCGACTGCACCCAGCGCCGATCACCGCGGAGGAAGCCGAGCTGCGGTCCTGGCTACGTGGGTTTTCCACCGATCGGCCCCGCTGGGGCTGGCGACGCGCCGCGATCGCCGCGCGCAAAGCGGGCTTCACGGTCAACAACAAACGCATCCGCCGCCTGTGGCGCGAGGAGGGGCTGCGAGTTCCCCAGCGCCGCAGGAAGAAACGGCTCACCGGAATCGGGACCGCGGTTGGGGCGATGTGCCCAATCCGGCCGAACGTGATCTGGGCGATGGACTTCCAATTCGACACCACCGCCGACGGCCGAACCATCAAAATGCTCAACGTGATCGACGAGTTCACCCGCGAAGCCCTGGCGATCCACGTCGACCGCGTCATCAACGCCGATGGCGTGGTTGACGTTCTCGACCGCCTGGCCCTGATACATGGTCCACCGTGCTACGTGCGGTTCGACAACGGACCGGAATTCGTCGCTCACGCCGTCAACGACTGGTGCCGATTCAACGGCACCGGATCACTATTCATCGACCCCGGCTCCCCGTGGCAGAACGCCTGGATCGAATCGTTCAACGGCCGCCTGCGCGACGAGCTGCTCAACTCCTGGCGCTTTGACTCCCTGCGCGAAGCCCGGGTCATCATCGAAGACTGGAGGATCGACTACAACGCCAACCGACCCCATTCGGCCCACCACGGACTCACCCCCGCCGAGTTCGCCCTACAGTGGACCACGACCCACCAACCCCAAGCCGCATAGCGACTGGACCATCGAATGGGTCCCCCTCAGGCTGGCCGATTCGCCGTGCCGCTGAACACTTTCAGGTAGCACCGACCACCGCCCAACGCTGGGCCCGCCGCTACCGCGAACACGGGCCGACCGGGATGGTCGATCACAGCAGCCGCCCGCACCGCAGCCCCCATCGCACACCGACCCGCACCGAACGACGCATCATCAAAGTCCGCGTCCTACGCCGCTGGGGACCAGCCCGCATCGCCTACCTACTCGGCCTGAACCCTTCACTGTGCACCGGGTGCTCTCTCGCTACGGAGTGCGTTTGCGCTGGCTGGACCGTCCGACCGGGCACGTGATCCGCCGTATGACCGCTGATCACCCGGGCGAGCTGGTGCATGTCGACGTCAAGAAACTCGGCAAGATCCCCGCCGGCGGTGGCTGGGGCAAACTCGGCCGCACCGCCGGCCGCCGTAACAGCCGAGCCGACAAGAGCAGCGGGAAACAGAACAAGTACCGCAACCCCGTGCGCGGCTATCACTTCCTGCACACCGCCATCGATGCCCACTCACGGTTGGCGTACTCGGAGATCCTGGCCGACGAACGCAAAGAGACCACCGCCGAGTTCTGGCTGCGTGCCCAGCAGTGGTTTGCCGAGTGCGGTATCGACGTACGGAAAGTGTTGACCGACAACGGTTCCTGCTACAAGTCGCATGCCTTCGCCGATGCGCTCGGGCCATCGATCATCCACCGCGAACCCGGCCGTACCGACCGCAAACCAACGGCAAGGTCGAACGGTTTCACCGCACCCTGGCCGACAAATGGGCCTACGACCGGCTCTTCACCAGCGACACCGAACGCTGCGCACAGTTCCCGATCTGGCTGCATCACTACAATCACCACCGCGGTCACACAGCAGTCGGAGGCCAGCCGCGTACTCAACCTCTCAGGTCAGTACAGCTAACCCCGCGCCATGTCGACGAACCGGCTGAGATGCAGCTGGTGCGCGACGGTGATGGTGGCCGTCGGCCCGTTACGGTGCTTGCCGACGATGATGTCGGCCTCACCCGCGCGCGGGTCGTCGCGCTCGATCGAGTCGGGGCGGTGCAGCAGGATGACCATGTCGGCGTCCTGCTCCAGCGAACCGGACTCACGGAGGTCCGACACCTGCGGCTTCTTGTCGGTTCGTTGCTCGGGACCACGGTTCAGCTGGCTGATCGCGATCACCGGGACCTCGAGTTCCTTGGCCAGCAGCTTGAGCTGACGCGAGAACTCCGAGACCTCTTGCTGACGGGACTCGACCTTCTTGCCCGAGGTCATCAGCTGCATGTAGTCCACCGCAACGACTTTCAGGTCGTGGCGCTGCTTGAGACGACGCGCCTTGGCACGGATCTCCATCATCGTGAGGTTCGGCGAATCGTCGATGAAGAACGGCGCATCGGAGATCTCACCCATTCGGCGGGCCAGACGGGTCCAGTCGTCGTCGCTCATGGTGCCGGCACGCATGTCGGCGAGCTTGACCTTGGCCTCTGCCGAGAGCAGTCGCATGACGATCTCGGTCTTGCTCATTTCGAGCGAGAACATGGCCGCGGTGAGGCCGTGTCCGATAGCCGCCGAGCGCAGGAAGTCCATGGCCAGCGTCGAGTTGTGCGTCGGGACCATCGCCTCGCCGGCGAGATAGAGGTGCTCGTCGTTGTCGACCTCGACGCATCGCACCGGCACCGAATCCACCGGACGCACCGCGACGACGCGGCGGACGCCGGCCTTGCGTCGGAGCTCCTTGTGCCGAATTGCCTTGTGGTGGACGGTGAACACGTCCTCGTCGGCGTCGACGCGCAGCCAGCCGGTGGCCGAGCGCTTGTAGTTGAAGCCGAGACCGGCGACCAGGTCGGCGACGACCCCGGTCATGTGCCGGGTCGCGGCGGGCACAGTGATCCAGCCGTCGTCGTCGACGGTTGCGCGGGCATCGAGCAGGCCGGCCAGCAGCGCCCGACGCTGCGCGATGGAACCGCGCAGGTACTCGTAGGGGATGCGTCCGCCGAGGTCGGCCATCAGCGTCATCACGTCGACGGGCCCCTCGGCGTCGATGCGCATGCTGATCTCGGGATCGTCGAACGCCATCCCCGCCAGCGCCGCGACGGTGTACGGGCCGTAGGCAAAACGCTTGCGCGGCAACTCGAGCGGCGCGGTGTTGCGGATGACCGCACACCCCACGTGCGCACGCAGGCCCGCCGTCGTGACGACCTGACGCTCGCCGTCGATCTCGGCCGCCCACTGGTGCTGCTCGTCGGCGACCAGCACCGCGCCGTCGTTGAACTCGACCTCGTAGCAGGGACGTTCGGTCATCACGTCGGTCGCGGCGACCACCTTGGTGGGCCGGCCGTGCGCGTCGAGCAGCTCGTCGCCCACCCCGACCTTGCCCATCGTCGTCCAGCCGGTGGGCGTGGGCAGCGGGGTGTCGAGGGCGAGCGCCTTGCCGACGCCGGGTCGCGCGGCCACGATGATCATCTGGCCCGGGTGGAGACCGTTGGTCAGCTTGTCGAAGTCCGCGAAGCCGGTCGGCACGCCCAGCGAGATGCCGCCGCGCGAGGCGATGGAGTCGATCTCGTCCATCGTCGGCTGCAGCAGTTCTTCGAGGGGAAGGTAGTCCTCGGCCTGACGGCGTTCGGTGACCTCGTAGACCTCTGCCTGTGCGCGGTCGACTACCTCGGCCACGTCCTGGCCGTCGTTGCCCGCATAGCCGTACTGCACGATGCGGGTACCGGCGGTGACCAGACGGCGCAGGATGGCCTTCTCGGCCACGATCTCGGCGTAGTAGCCGGCGTTCGCGGCTGTGGGCACCGTCGAGATCAGGGTGTGCAGATACGGTGCGCCGCCGATGCGCTTGAGTTCACCCGACCGCTCGAGTTCTGCGGCGACGGTGACCGCATCGGCGGGTTCACCCTTGCTGTAGAGGCTAAGGATCGCCTCGAACACCGCCTGGTGCGCGGGCCGATAGAAGTCGGCCGTCCGGATCTTCTCGACGACGTCGGCGACCGCGTCTTTGGACAGCAACATGCCGCCGAGCACGGATTGCTCGGCAGCGAGATCCTGTGGGGGTTGCCTACCGAAGTCCTCGGTCGGCGGTGCGTCGTCCGCACCTCGACCCCGACCTCGTTCTGTATCCCGATCGCCGGCGGCAGGACCGTGCCCGCGGTCATCCACAACAGCCACGTGTGTCTAACCTCTCGCATACGCTCGATCCGCTCGCCCTGACGAGTGAATCGACCTCTGTGGTGTCGGCCCCGGCAGGCCACCTCGCGAGTCTCCGGTGTCGACGTACTGCTCTGTCTCTTGCTCTGTTCGTCTCTTTCCTATCGGGACGCTCCGACAACGACTGCCGCCGGGCGTGCGAAACAGGACCGAGACCTGAGCCGTGACACTAAGACCTCCGACACGACGACTCAAACCGGGCTGTTGATGAACCTGGGGAGGACTTGTGGACGACGTGTGAATGAGCGGGGGAGCGATTGTGCACCCGTTGTGGACAACCTGAGGAATACGGGTGTGAACAACTCTGTTTGCGCAGGTCAACGCACCTATTAATTTCCACAATCAAGAAACTGGAAATCCTTCGACACTCTTCGGCGCGTCGTCAGTTGGGCGTGTTGCGACCGACTGTTCAAGTACGTGTGGCAAACAATTTGGTGAACTTCCCGAGTGATCTACGTAACAGCTAGTCACGACAGTGATCAGTCGTATGACTTATCGCTGGATCGACGACGACGACCCGAATCCGTGTGATGCAATGTCGATCGTGTCGAGGTTGGGGTTGGGAACCGGGGTCATCCGTCGAACGGTCGGGGTGGTGGCCGCGCTGACGGTTGCGACCGGGATCGCGTTGGGTGCGCCGCCGGCGCACGCCGCGCCCGGTCCCACGATGCCCGTCGAATTCGACCTGGCGCGTTACCAGCCGGTCGACCCGACGACCTTCCGCTCGCTCGCCTACGGGGACAACGGGCGTTCGTTCTTCACCACCGGCCGCTGGATGTGCCAGATCGGGCAGGCCTACCGCTACGTGGGCTGTCAGGGCCGTCCCGCGACCGCCCCGCCCACCGCGACGGGCGCCGCCATCACGGCGGACCAGCAGGGCCCGTGGTGGGTCAACAGAGACCAGACGTACCGCTTCGGTTCGAAGACCGGGTTCCGGCCGCCGGTTCTGGGCGTCGGCAAGCGCGTCACCATCGCCGGGGTCACGTGCACCGTGCCGCGGCGCGACGTCGTCGCCTGCCGCACCGGCGAACGGGCGCTGATCTTCACCCCCGCGTGGCACAAGTTCTTCTTCCCGTCCTGGGACACCCTCGGACCGGGCAACAACGCCGTCGCGCACAGCGCAAACCCGGCGCCGCGATACCTGCCTCCACGGCTGCAGTATTGGAATCAGTTGCCCGCCAACCCGCCTGCGCCGAAGTAGGGCGGCCGCACATACGACAAGGCCGGGTGGAATCTCTTCCACCCGGCCTTGTTTCGTGTGATGCGGTGCGTCAGCCTGCGGCGACGACGGCGAGCTGCACGGTTGCCGAGACCTGCGGGTGCAGGGTGACGGTGACCGGGTAGCTACCGGTGGCCTTGATGTGGCCCTTGGGCAGCACGACGGTGCGCTTGTCCACGACGGGGCCGCCGGCGGTCTTGATGGCACCGGCGACGTCAGCCGCGGTGACCGAACCGAACAGCTTGCCCGAGTCGTGGGTCTTGACGTCCAGCGAGACTGCGTCGAGGCCCTCGAGGGCCTGCTTCAGCTCGTTGGCGTGCTCGAGACCGCGAACCTCGCGGGCCTCCTGCGCACGGCGTATGCCCTCGACCTGCTTCTCGGCGCCGCGGGTGGCCTTGATGGCCAGGCCGCGGGGCAGCAGGTAGTTGCGGCCGTAGCCGTCCTTGACCACGACGATGTCGCCGGCTTCGCCGAGGTTCTCCACGGCGGCGGTGAGGATGAGCTTCATGTCAACTGATCCTTTCCGCTTATCGGCTGGTCGAGGTGAAGGGCAGCAGGGCCACCTCACGCGAGTTCTTGACAGCCACAGCGACGTCGCGCTGGTGCTGCACGCAGTTACCGGTCACGCGACGCGAGCGGATCTTGCCACGGTCGGACAGGAAACGGCGCAGAAGCGCGGTGTCCTTGTAGTCGATGTCGGCCTTCTTGTCCTTGCAGAAGCTGCACGCCTTGGTCTTGGTGACCTTTTCGACGCGAGGCTTCCGGCTGGGCTTCGCCTTTGCCATGTGTGTATTGCTCCAGTCAATGCTTCTTCGGGATCACTCACATGTGAGTGTCGTCCCGTGAGATATCAGAAAGGTGGTTCGTCGTCCCCGCCACCGAACGATCCGCCGCTGCTGGCAGGCGCGCTGCCCCAGGGATCGTCGGCAACCTGCTGGTTCGATCCGCCGCCGCGGCTACCGCCGCCGCCACCGGATCCGAATCCGCCGCCACCACCGCCGCCGCCGCCGCGCGAGGCGCGGTTGACCTTGGCGGTGGCATAACGCAGCGAGGGGCCGATCTCGTCGACCTCGAGTTCCACAACCGTGCGTCGTTCGCCTTCTTTGGTTTCGTAGGACCGCTGCTTGAGCCGTCCCTGCACGATCACCCGGGAACCCTTGGTCAGGCTTTCGGTCACGTTCTCCGCGGCGTCGCGCCAGATGTTGCAGCGGAGGAACAGCGCTTCGCCGTCCTTCCACTCATTGGTCTGACGGTCGAACGTGCGCGGGGTGGAAGCCACCGTGAAGTTGGCAACCGCTGCACCGGACGGCGTGAACCGCAGTTCCGGGTCGGCGGTGAGATTGCCGATGACGGTGATGACCGTGTCGCCTGCCATGTGTGTTTCCCCTTGGGTCGTAGGTGGGCACTCGCTGATCGACATGCACCGGGATTTTCTGGGTCAACCCTAGAACCCGGTACCGACGTCTTCAGACGTTCAAGAAACCCTGTGGATTACTTCCGCAGGACCTTGGTGCGCAGAACCGACTCGTTCAGCTTCAGCTGACGGTCGAGCTCGGTGACCGTGGCGGGCTCGGCATTGAGATCGATGACGGCGTAGATGCCCTCGTTGTGCTTCAGGATCTCGTAAGCGAGGCGGCGCTTGCCCCAGATGTCGACACCATCCACCGAACCGCCATCCTTGCGGACAACATTGAGGAAAGTATCGAGTGAGGGTGCGACGGTGCGCTCGTCCAGATTCGGATCGAGGATGACCATCAATTCGTAGTGACGCATAAGACCACATCACCTCCTATGGGCTAGGTCGGCCACGGACTGTCCGTGGCAGGAGGGTCGCCTGCGTCGGCAACCGGTCCAAGATACATGACCAGGACGTTCTCCCGGAAATCCGAGGTCGTGAGCACCGGTTCAGCGGCTGGTGACGACCTCGATGCGGTAGTTCAGCTCGAGGGTCGCGACGCCGTAGCCGTGGATGTGCGCCTGGGTCTGCAGCCACCGGCCCTCGCCACCACGGGGATCGTCGACCACGGTCGTCTCCGCCAAGGTGGGCCCGATCCCGATCGCCGCCGGCCCGGGGTTGCTCACGTACTGCCGCACGCCGAGCTCGGTGTGGATCGCCTGCGGGTCGCGGCGGTGATCGAGGCTGTCGGGGAGGAAGAACGAGATCGACGTGACGTCGGTGAGGCGGATCATCCCGCGGAACTCCCGGTTGTGCTCGAGAGAGACGACGCCCTGGTAGCGCCACACCCGCACCGGCAGTTCGCGTCCCGCGGTGCCGTCGTGCCCGATTCCGGTCGCCAGGGTCGCCTCGACGCTGTAGCGCGGCCCCGGGACGATGCCTGCGACGGTCAGCACGTTCATCGACCCAGGGTAAGTCGGAGAGACACCGGTGGCCGTTGATCGACGATCGGGTCGGTTCGGCGTTCGCGGCTCGTCACACCTCAGGGAACACGATCCAGACGCGACGACCTACTCTGTTGGCCATGTCGGAGCCGCGGATCAGTACGCCTCGGCGGATCCCGTGGTTGTCCGGACGCGGTGAGACCGCGGTCATCGTGCTGGTCTCGCTACTGGCCACCGCGGCGACGATGTTCTGGAGCTTCCAGGCGAAGGCCCGCTGCGGCGGGGCGCCGTTCGACGCCGAGGGCCGCAGCGCCAACTGGCCCTCCGGCGATCCCGGCGGCCTCATCCCCTGCTACTCGGACCTGATGTACCTGTGGCTCGGCCGCGACATCAACAACCACGTGTTCCCCTACATTCACGGTGGGATCGCCGGGGACGGCACCCTGTCCGGCGGCGTGGTCGAGTACCCGGTGTTGTCCGGCCTGCTCATGTACGTCGGGGCCATCGGCGCCGACACCGACACCGCGTTCTTCACCCAGTCCGCATTGTTGTTGGCGCCGTTCGGTTTCGCGATCACCGTGATGCTGGCGCTGATGGTCCGCTGGTGGGCGCTGTTGTGGGCGGCCACTCCCCCGCTGGTCCTGTACTCCTTCCACAATTGGGAGTTGCCGGTGGTCGCGACCGCGGTCGCCGCGATCGCCGTGATGGCGTGGGGCGGTTCGATCGATCCCGCCACCGACCGACGGAGACTCCCGCTGCGCGTCTGTGCCGTGGTGGCGGCCGTCCTGCTGGCCATCGGCTTCTGCCTCAAGCTCTATCCCGGGATCTTCGTGCTGCCGCTGGCCGCCTATGTCCTGACCGGGGACGCCGCTCGTCTGGGACAAGCGGGGCGTCGCGGCCTCGACTGGGTCGGTGCCGCATGGGTGGCCGGCGCCGCGGTGGTCACCGTCGTCGCGATCCAGTTGCCGTTCATGGTCCTCGGATTCGACGGCTGGAAGGCGGCATTGACCTTCCAGGGGCGGCGGCGGGCCGACGTCGACACCAACTCCATCTGGTACTGGGGTCTGCGCTATCTCACCGGAACGACAGACACCTACCACTCCGTCGTCGGGGTGGCGTCGCCGTTGCTGATCCTCGTCAGCTTCGCCGTGGCCATGTACCTGGGGTGGCGCCGCTACGAGCGGATGGGGGTCTTTCCCTGGATCGGCGTGAGCGGGGCGATGCTCGCCGGGTTCATGCTGTTCCACAAAGTGCACTCGCCGCAGTACACACTGTGGATTCTCCCGTTCTTCGTGCTGATGCGAGTGCGGTGGCAGGTCATCGGGGTGTATCTGCTCACCGACATCGCCCTGGACCTGACGATCTTCCGCCTGTTCCCGATCCGCGACGCCGGCGACCCGCTGCCCTGGTGGGTGCTCACCGGTGTCGCCGGCTCGGTCTGGGTTCACGCGTTCCTGCTCGTGTACCTGATCGGCACGCTGGTCCGCACCCCGCTACGTGAACCACTCGCGACGATGACGGTCCGCGACCGGAGTCCCGAAGATCGACCCGACGAGGCCTCTCTTCAGCCCATACCTTCCACGGAAAGAGCATGACATGAGTTCTTGGCTTGGTGCAGGACAGCTTGCGGGTGACCGTCTCACTCTGCGCCCGTTGACATTCGACGATTCAACTGCACTCGCGCAGGTGGTCGCTGATCCGTCCCGGTTCCGCTGGGTTCCCGGCGTGCCCTACGACGAGGGATCCGCTCGACGCTTCGTCGAGTCGGCACTCGAATCACGCCTCGCCTACGCCGTCGTCGACAACTCCGACGGTCGGGTGGTCGGCTCGACGAGCTTCTACGACATCGATGAACACAACCGGTCCGCGTGCATCGGCTACACCTTTTACAGCGAACGCGTCCAGGGCACGACGGTGAACCCGACCGCGAAGTACCTGCTGATGCGTCATGCATTCGAAGATCGTGGCGCCGTCCGGCTCACCTGGCACACCCACGAGCACAACACGCAGTCCCGCGCCGCGATCGCGAAGCTCGGCGCTCAGTTCGAAGGTCTGCTCCGCAAACACCGGAGGTTCGGCGACGGATGGCGGACCACCGCGCTCTACTCGATGACCGACGACGAGTGGCCGGACGCGAAAGCCGCACTGCTACAACGGATTAGCTGACACGCCGGGCATCATGGCTCCTTCGAGTGGTAGGGATGACCATGCGTCCGTCGCTCTTCTTTCATCCGCGCCTCGTACAGATGCCGTTCCCCGTCGGTCAACTCGTTGCGCACCCGTTCCGTATGGGCCCGGAACGGGTGCCAGTACGTGTCGTCGAACTCCTCGACGACCTGAAATGTCCAGCGGCCGTTGATGACATTGCGTCCGACCATCTCTGTTGCGAGGATTTCCGCAATGTCGGCGTGTCCGTCTTCACGTAGCGCGTCCACGGCCTCCCCGAGCAGAAGATCCGCATGCCCGATGAGCTGGTGGAAGCTGTAGAGGTGACCGCGGGCGCGTTCGACGTACTCGAGCGCCTCACCCACTTTTCCGACCGCCTCGGCGGTCGTATCCGGGACCTGTTCGCCACGCTCAGCCATGTCCCGACAATACCCAACCCGAGGGTGCGTCAACCTTCAAATTCGCCGACCGATGTAGCTGCCGTAGACGCGATCCTCGTCGAATCCGTCGTAGATCTCACTGACCTCACCATTGAGCGCCTGGCTGATCTTGTGACCCAACTGCCTGAATTCGCCTTGTGCCTCAGCGGATCTCGGCGCCAGGGCGGAGAGAGTGCACAACCAGCGGTGGATGATGCGCAGATCGTCGGTGGACAAGGGGCCGCGTACCCAATTCGCCTTTTCCCAGGTCTCGCGTTCCCACGCCTGCCACGGATGGTCCCATCCGCTCGGCGGCGAGATCGCGAATAGTCCGCGCACGATGACGTCGTTGCGATCGATCCCGGCCTCCGTGCGCCAGCGGTCGACGATCCGGGAATAGGTCAAGTAGTCGGCGGCGGTCCAGACGCCGTCGCGCAGGCCCTTCCAACCGGCACGCCGCAATGATCGGCCGACCTTGGCCTCGAGCACCGGGCTCGGATGTTTCGGATCGCCGGCACCCGCGAAGTACAGGTACCACGTGAACCCGGCCGGGCCGAGCTTCTCGATGGTGTTGCCGCCCTTGTCCGGTCGCAGCATCGCGTACGCCGCGCCGGGGTCGTCGCGACTAGCCAGGGCGGCCTCCTGGAGGAGTCGGCCGAGACGTTTGCGGTCTGCGGCCACGGCGGCGATCCGCTTCTTCCCGTCTGCGTTCTGACGGCCCAGGCAGAATGCGACGACGTTCCACAACAGCGCGATTGCATCTTCCGGGGACTCGCCGGCGACGGCGCCGAGGGCGAACAGGTCTTCTCTACTGATCTTGCTGCCGTGCAGCGTGTTCGGCATGTCGAACTCGGCGAGATGGTCGATCCACCACTGCTGGTCGACCAGGACGGAATCGGTCAGGAGTTCGGTCGCGCGATCGCCGTCGGCGAGCCAGTCGATGAGGTCGTCGGGAACAGCGAGTTGTGAGGGATTCATGCTGGATTGGACGCGCCGAGGCGGAGTTCGGTTCCCTCCTTCCGATACGCCAGCTCGGCCGGCGCGGTCAGCTCACGGACTCCCGGCCGAAACCGGCTCGGCCACTTCGACTTCGGCGCGCCGCCGCACGAGCCGCGACGGGAGGCGTAACCGGATGCGGTCCGGTGCGCCGTCGAGCACCCCACCGGCCGGATCGTCGTACCAGCGACCGTCGTTCCCGCGCCGGACGAGGTCCTCCTGCGGATGCCAGATCTGCCAGATCACGACCGCACACAGCACGATGACCATCACTCCCCGGAGCACCACCGCGGCCGTGAACCACTGGTCGGGCAGCCAACGGCGTTCCGCATCCAGGAAGAGGCTCATCCGCGGAATCCAGATCAGCGCGTCGATCGTCATCCACGTCAGCAGCAGCCTGGTGTGTGGGATCGCGAGCACTGCCAGCGGCACCAGCCACAGCGAGTACTGCGGGCTCCACACCTTGTTGACGAGCAGGAAGCCGGCGACCGCGAGGAACGCCAGCTGCGCGACACGGGGTCGGAACGGCGCACTCAGGCCGATGAGGGCGACAGCCACCATGACGAGGACCGTCAGCCCGACCGACAGCGCGTTCAGATGGTCGATGTTCCATGTGAAACCAAGCGTGTCGGCGAGGACGCGGTAGATGGTGTCGGCATCGGCGGACCGGTCGGCGTTGAACCGGAAGAATTCCCACCACCCGGTCGGATACGGGATCAGGATCGGGAGGTTGACCAGCAGCCACGCGGCGAGGGCTGCGGCGGCCGTGGCCCCGAACTCGCGGACTCGGCCGGTCCGCAGACACAGCGCTCCCAGTACCACCAGCAACAACGCCGGATAGAGTTTCGCCGCGGCGCCGACGCCGATCGCCACGCCCGCGATCCACGGCCGGTCCCGCGACCACGCGAGCAGCGCGACCGCGACGGCCGCGGTCGCGATGGTGTCGAAGTTGGTGAAGGCGTGGACGAACACCAGCGGCGACAGCGCCGCCAGCCACACCGTCCACATCCGGGTCCGCGCAGTGAGAGCCGTCGCCCAGATGGTGACCAGCCAGAACAGGGCCAGGCCCAACGCGACGATGGTGAAGAACAGCACCACGTCGAGCGCGCCGGGGACACCCCAGTTCTCCTCGGCCCACACCCAGCCGCGCGTCAACTGCGCGGCACCGTACATGAACATCCCGGTGAGCACGGGATACTCCATGTACCGCTTGATGGTCTGGCCCTGGGAGTCCTCCTGGAACCAGAAGTCGCGGTACGGCAGCGCCCCGATGTTGAGTCGTTCCGCGCCGTACAGGCTGATGACGTCGCTGTAGCAGAGGTTGGTGAACTGTCGCTGGTCGTCCCAGTCGAGTCGCATCTCGGCGCCGGGGCGTCCGGACGAACCGTCGCCGGCCGGGGCCTGTTGCAGGCAACCCGCCTTGCCGAACCAGCCGATGGCCAATCCGCACAACGCGAGCGCGAACAGCACGCGTAGCGGGGTCAGGTGGCGGCTTCGGCCGATGACGGCATGCGCGCCCGCCGGGCCGCCGATGAGTGAACTCGCCTCGCGCACGAGGTTGTCGGAGCGTGTCGGGAGTATTCGTTCGGCGTCGACGCGTTCGTCACGCGCCAACGGTGCAGGGCTGTCCCAGGCAGGGTCGGCTGCGTCGTCGGTGTCAGCCGAGGTGTCCTGGTCAGCCGACGGGCGGTTCAGGGACGCCTCCGCCGTCCTCACCACCGGGCTGGTTGCCTCCGCCGCCCGGGGTGTTCCCGCCGCCGGTGCCTCCACCGGGCGAGTTCCCGCCGCCGGAATTGCCGCCACCGGAATTGCCGCCACCGGAGTTGCCGCCGCCGCGCGGGGCTCCCGGGATCGGGATGGTCACGCCCGGTGCGAGGGTCAGGTTGCCGTCGTTGCCCTGATCGGGGATCTCGAAGGTGGGAGCAGAGGGTCCGCGCGAGCGCGTGGACGGGGCGTATGTCGTCGCCGGCGCCTCGTACGGGATGCCGACCTGTCCGCCGATCGCCTCTTCGGGTTCGGGGAACTCCTTGATCTCCTTGCCCTCCAGGGCGGAGTTCATGGCCGCCTTCCAGATCTGCGAGGGCAGGCCGCTGCCGTAGATCGACGCGCCGCTGTAGTTGGTGAGCGCCGTGCCGTCGTTGGTGCCGACCCAGACCGCGGTGGACAGCTGCGGCGTGTAGCCGACCATCCAGGCATCCTTGTTCTTGCCGGTGTCGCCGAGCTGCACGGTGCCGGTCTTGGCAGCCGACGGACGCGCGCCCAGCGACGAATCGTAGAGCGAGTTGCCGTTGGAGTACGCGGCGATCGGTTCGAGTGCCGCGGTCACGGTGTCGGCGACCTTGGCGGGGAAGACCCGCTTGCCCTCGTTCTTGCGCTCGAAGAGCACCTGGCCCTCGGAGTCGGTGACCTTCTGCACGAAGTACGGCTCGTGGTAGACGCCGGACGCCGCGAGCGTCGCATATGCCGAGGCCATGTCGATGACGCGGGACTGGTACTGGCCCAGCACCACGCCGCCCTCGGGGGAGCCGTTCGCCTCCTCCAGGGTCTTCTCGATGTTGCCGAAGGACTCGGCGACACCGGCCCGGTGCGCCGCGTCGGCGACGTCCTGGGCGCCTCGCTTGAGGTCCATCATGAGGCGGTAGTAGACGGTGTTCAGCGACATCTTCATCGCGGTCGCGAGGTTGCACGAGCCGCAGCTCTCACCGTCGGAGTTCTCGACCGTCAGTCCACCGCTGGCCTCGAAGGGCGCCGAGCTGTAGGTCTTCGACAGCGGGATGTCCTGTTCGAGGGCTGCGATGAGCGCGAAGACCTTGAACGACGAGCCGGTCTGGAGACCCGCCTGCGCGAGGTCCCATCCCCCGGCGTTGTCGCCACCGTAGTAGCCGCGCACGGCTCCGGACTGCGGGTCGATGGACACCACGGACGCCAGGAGGTCGTCGGGTTCACCGTTCAGCTGACCGTTCGGACACTTGTAGATCTTGTTCTTGCGGCAAGCCGCCTGGACGACACCGTTCTGCACCTGGGGGTCGATGGTGGTGCTGATCTTGAGGCCGCCGGTCTGCAGCTGCTTCTCGGTGATGCCGACGCTGGTGAGCTCTTCGAGCACCCGACGCTTGATCAGACCGTTGGGGCCGGGCGTCTCGTCGCTTCCGCTGACACGCGCCTTCACGGTCTTGGGGAAAACCGCGTTGTCGGCCTGCTGCTTGGTGATGGCTCCGGTCGCGACCATGCCGCTCAGCACATAGCGCCAGCGGGCCTCGGTCGCCTCGAGGTTGTTCTCCGGGTCGTAGTACGACGGCGCGCGGATGACGCCCGCGAGCAGAGCGGCTTCCTCGAAGGTCAGCGGGTTCTTCTTGGCCCGCGCCTTGTCGGTGATGGACTTGTTGAAGTACTTCTGCGTGGCGACGGCGACGCCGTAGGCTCCGCGCCCGAAGTAGATGGTGTTGAGGTAGGCCTCGAGGATCTTCTCTTTCGACCAGCCGTGCCGCTCGTTCATCTTGGCGGCGATCGCGAGTTCCTTGAACTTGCGGTCGAAGCTGCGTTCGTCGCCGACGATCGCGTTCTTGACGTACTGCTGGGTGATCGTCGAACCACCGCCGGCGGACTGGTTGCCGGTGATCTGACCGATCATGGCGCGGGACAGGCCGCGCGGCGAGAAGCCGTTGTTGGTCCAGAACTCGCGGTCCTCGGCAGCGACGATCGCCTGGATCATCGTCTCGGGGATCTCGTCGAACGGGACGACGGTGCGGTTGCCGTCGGGCTGGGTGATGTCGGCGAGGGTGCGGCCGGAGGTGTCGACGATCGTCGCCTTCTGGCTGACCTCGGGTTCGGGGATCTCCGCGGTGAAGTAGGTGAATGCAAACGCGATGATCAGCACCAGCACGATGGCCGGGACGATCGCACCCACTGCGCCGAGCGCCCACGCGAAGCGCTTCTGCCGCGCCTCCGTGGCCTGCCTGCTGGCTCGTCCGTTGTTACCGCCACCGTTGCGACCGGGACGGGGTCCGGTACCGCGCGGTGTGGGCGAAGAACCGTACGCCTCGCTCATCGTCCACCTTTCCTACCGGGCCGTGCGGCACGTCACGCGCACCGCTGACCTCGGGCTCATTCTCTAGCCTCGTGCCACTCCACTGTGACAGCACGCATGAGGCCTCGGCAAAAAGCCGCAGGCCAGCGCACTACTTGGCCACACGTCGGGTGCGACGCGTGGTCCGCGGCGGCAGCCCGGCAACGTATGACTGCACCAAATGGTTCCAGCTGCACGTCCGGCACACCTCGACGACATGCACCGAGAACTCCTCGGCGGTGGTCGCCAGACGGGTGATCTCGTCCGTACTCCGCGCTGAGCCGCTCACCTGGCCAAGCCGTTCGCCGAACACCCAGGACACAAGTGTGACCTGCTCTTTTCGGCAGATCGGACACATCGTCTCGCTGGGCCGACCATGGAATTTCGCCGCGCGCAGAAGGTACGGACTCGCATCGCACACGTCGGACACGGCGGTCCGGCCCGCGTGGACCGAGGACAGCCGAGCGCGCCGCTGCAGGGCGTAGTCGACGATCTGGCGTTGCACGGTTCCAAGCGTACGTGGTCACACCTTTGTCGTCGGCGCGGCGGGTCCGCGCGCTCCGCGGAACCGGGCGGCCGCCGAGACCGCCCAACGCGCGAGGTACCTTCCTCGATCGACCTCGTCGTGGACACCGGTTATATCGGTGCGATACATTGGCAAACACATCGGAGCGAGGTGTTGTGCTGTCAGCACCTTTCGACACATCGACGGACCGGAGGGGGGTGACGAAGTGCTCGAGCTCGCGATTCTGGGGTTGCTTCTCGAAGCCCCCATGCACGGTTACGAGCTGCGCAAGCGGCTGACCGGGCTCCTCGGGGCCTTCCGTGCCTTCTCCTACGGCTCGCTGTATCCGACGCTGCGCCGGATGCAGGCCGACGGTCTCATCGATGAAGCCGACGCGCCCTCGGGCATGAAGGTTCGCCGTGGGCGTCGGGTGTACCAACTCACCGATGCCGGCCGCACTCGGTTCGCCGAGCTCGTGGCCGACACCGGTCCGCAGAACTACACCGACGACGGTTTCGGTGTGCATCTGGCGTTCTTCAGCCGGACTCCCGCAGTTGCGCGCATGCGCATCCTCGAGGGTCGTCGTCGGCAGGTGGAGGAGCGCCGCGAAGGGTTGCGGGAGATCGTCGGACGGTCCAACCGGGCGGTCGATCGCTACACCCGTCAGCTGCATCAGCTCAGCCTCGAGTCCAGCGAACGGGAGGTCCGCTGGCTCAACGAGCTGATCGCCGCCGAGAGCTCCCAACAGCGAGACGGGACTCCAAGTCCGTTTGATTCCGACACATTCGATCCCGACGACACCGCTCGGGACGACGCCGGAACCGAACAGTCACCTGTCGATCCGGGGCCGGACGCCGGCACCGGACGAGCCGATGACGAATTGCCAGAACCGGACTCGCCGCAGAGCCGGGACGAACAGCTCGGGCACCCGAGCAAGTGAAAACACCGGTGGCGCAGCGAAGGTCTGCGACGCCGCAACAAGAAGGAGAGCCCGACCATGGGTGAGCCCAATAAGGTGCGCGTTGCCATTGTGGGCGTAGGAAACTGCGCTTCATCCTTGGTGCAAGGCGTGCAGTACTACAAGGACGCCGACGAGAACGCCAGCGTTCCCGGCCTGATGCATGTGAAGTTCGGCCCGTACCACGTCCGCGACGTCGAGTTCGTCGCCGCGTTCGACGTGGACGCCAAGAAGGTCGGCTTCGACCTGTCCGACGCGATCTTCGCCAGCGAGAACAACACCATCAAGATCGCCGACGTGCCGCCGACCGGCGTCACCGTCCAGCGTGGTCATACCCTCGACGGTCTCGGCAAGTACTACCTCGAGACCATCACCGAGGCCGACGGCTCGGGCGTCGACATCGTCCAGGCACTCAAGGACGCCGAGGTCGACGTCCTCGTCAGCTACCTGCCGGTCGGTTCGGAGCAGGCCGACAAGTTCTACGCACAGTGCTGCATCGACGCGAACGTCGCCTTCGTCAACGCACTCCCGGTCTTCATCGCCTCGGACCCCGAGTGGGCGAAGAAGTTCACCGACGCCGGCGTCCCGATCGTCGGCGACGACATCAAGAGCCAGGTCGGCGCCACCATCACCCACCGCGTGATGGCGAAGCTGTTCGAGGATCGCGGCGTCACCCTCGACCGCACCTACCAGCTCAACGTCGGCGGCAACATGGACTTCAAGAACATGCTCGAGCGCGAGCGCCTGGAGTCCAAGAAGGTCTCGAAGACCCAGGCCGTGACCTCCAACCTGACCGGCTCGCTCGCCGGCAAGGTCGAGGACAAGAACGTCCACATCGGCCCGTCGGACCACGTCGCATGGCTCGACGACCGCAAGTGGGCCTACGTCCGCCTCGAGGGTCGTGCCTTCGGTGACGTGCCGCTGAACCTGGAGTACAAGCTCGAGGTCTGGGACTCCCCCAACTCGGCCGGCATCATCATCGACGCCGTGCGCGCCGCCAAGATCGCCAAGGACCGCGGCATCGGCGGCCCGATCCTCCCGGCATCGGCCTACCTGATGAAGTCCCCGCCGAAGCAGCTCGCCGACGACGTCGCCCGTCAGCAGCTCGAGGCGTTCATCGTCGAGGCCTGATCCTCTTCGGAACACCACGTACGCAGCCCCCGCCAGGGTCGAGAGTTCACTCCGATCCGGCGGGGGCTTCGTCGTGTCCCCCATATGGGCGCCGGGATCGGCGGTTTGGCGTCCGCGGCCCGTCCGGGTGTCCGAGAATGTTCGCGTGCCGGAACCCGACCGGAAGGCGGATCTCATGCGACGGAACATCATCAGGACCTGCGTGACCGCTGCGGTCGCCGCGGTGGTCGCGATCGTGGGCGCCACCGGCCTCGGGACCGCCGCTGCCGCTCCGGCGCCCGCCCCCGCAGTGACGGTCGTGGGCGGTTGCGACGGCGCGAAACTTGTTCAGCCCCGCACTCTCTCGTCGATCTTCTGCGCCGATGTGGGAGTCATCGTCTCCGACATCACCTGGCTCGCATGGACCGACGCCTTCGCGGTCGGCTTCGGCACCGAAAACCGCAAGCTCTGTGACCCGAACTGCGCTGCCGGGAAGATCGCGAGGTACCCGGTCGGTATCTGGCTGTTCGCGCCGAAGAAGGGCGCGTTCACTCAGGTCTCGCTCTACTCGTCGATCACCGGTCCGCCGGAGACCTACCAGCTCACGGGGTACGTCCGCTGACGCTCAGCTGATCTCGCCGCTGTCCTGCAGCACGGTCTCCTCGGCTCGATGTTCGTCGGGGTGTTCCTCGGCGGCGAGCCGCGGGATCAGGCCACCGGCCAGGACATCTGAGACCTGACGCTTCGAGAGTCGGTGCCGGACTTCGAACCTGCGATCCTTGGTCAGGTTGTGAACGGTGAGGACGTCATCGGCACCCAGGGCGTCCCGCAGGTTCTCCAACCGCAGGGTGTCGTCCTGCTCGACGGCGTCGTAGTCGGCGGGGTCGACGAATTCCACCGCCAACACACCGAAGTTCGCGAGATTCTGCCAGTGGATGCGCGCAAACGACTTGGCGATCACCACCCGCAGGCCGAGATGGCGCGGCGCGATGGCGGCATGCTCGCGCGACGAGCCCTGTCCGTAGTTGTCACCGCCGATGATGATGTGGCCGGTGTCCGTGGATCGGGCACGCTCCGTGTACGTGTCGTCGATGCGGGTGAAGCAGAACTCGGCGAGCTTCGGGATGTTCGACCGATACGGCAGCGCTTTCGCACCAGCCGGCGAGATGTCGTCGGTGGAGATGTTGTCGCCGACCTTCAGCAGCACCGGCGCCTCGACGACATCGGGGAGCGCATCGAGGTCCGGCAGGTCGGAGATGTTGGGCCCCTTCACCGGTTCGATCTGCGTTGCCTCCTCCGGCGGGAGAGGCGGCACCAGCATCGCGGTGTTGACCGAATGCTCCTGCGGCAGCTCCAGATCGGGATATGAGACCTCGTTCTCGGCGGCCCACTCGCGCGGATCGGTGATCACGCCGGTCAGCGCGGACGCGGCCGCCGTCTCCGGTGAACACAGCCACACCTTGTCGTCCTTGGTGCCCGACCGCCCGGGGAAGTTGCGGGGCATCGTGCGCAGGGAGTTCTGACCGGTCGCGGGTGCCTGTCCCATGCCGATGCAGCCCATGCAGCCGGCCTGGTGGATGCGTGCGCCGCTGATCACCAGGTTGGTCGTGGCACCCATCTTGGTGAGGTCGGTGAGGATCTCGCGCGAGGTCGGGTTGATGTCGAAGCTGACACTCGACGACGTCTGCCGCCCCGCCACCATCGCCGCGGCGATGGCGAAGTCGCGGAGGCCCGGATTGGCACTCGACCCGATGACAACCTGCGAGATCTCCTCGCCGGCGACCTCGCTGACAGGCACGACGTCCCCCGGTGAGGACGGCTTCGCGATCAGCGGGACGATCTCGGTGAGATCGATGGTCTCCTCGGCGTCGTAGGTCGCGCCGTCGTCGGCGACGAGCTCGGTCCAGTCGTCCTCGCGACCCTCGGCGCGGAGGAACTCACGCACCGCGTCGTCGCTCGGGAACACCGTCGTCGTCGCACCCAGTTCCGCACCCATGTTCGCGATCACGTGCCGGTCCATCGCCGTCAGACTCGCCAGGCCGGGGCCGTGATACTCGATGATCCGGTTCACCGCGCCCTTCACATCGTGGCGTCGCAGCATCTCGAGGATCACGTCCTTGGCCGAACACCACTGCGGCAGTTCGCCTTCCAGACTGATGCCCCAGATCTCGGGCATCCCGATGTTCAACGGGCGACCGGTGATGGCCAGTGCCACCTCCAGACCGCCGACGCCGATCGCGAGCATCCCGAGGGATCCGGCGGCGGGCGTGTGCGAGTCGGACCCGACCATCGTCTTGCCGGGAATGCCGAACCGCTGCATGTGGGTGGGATGGGAGACGCCGTTGCCGGGCTTGGAGAACCAGAGCCCGAACCGTTCACAGGCGGTGCGCAGGTACTCGTGGTCCTCGGCATTCTTCTCATCGGTCTGCAGCAGATTGTGATCGACGTACTGGACGCTCACCTCCGTGCGGGCGCGGTCGAGACCCAGCGACTCGAGTTCCTGCATGACCAGCGTCCCGGTGGCGTCTTGGGTGAGGGTCTGGTCGATGCGGATCGCGATCTCGTCGCCGGGCGTCATCTCCCCGGCCTCGAGGTGGGCTTCGATGAGCTTGCGGGCAACGTTCTGGGCGGGCATCGCACACTCCTGATCGGCTCACGCCCGAGCCACACTGGCTCGGGACTGAACCGACGTCAGAAACCGTCCGCCGATGTCGACACCGCGACACGCCTGGCGCTCACGCTCGGACTGACCTCCATGGTCGCAGTGATGCCCATCACATGCCAGCGTCCCCTCCTGGATGCGCACATGTGTCCCGGCCCGAGGTGTCGTGGATCCGGGAACCCGCAGGTCATCTATCCGACCCAGTGACCCCGACACCCCCTTCACATAGAGTGTTGTCGGTTGCTCCGATCGGCTGCACCCCGGACGAATCGGACATCACCAGACCACGTACCAACAGAAAGGCACAATCTCATGGGCGTGAGCCTGAGCAAGGGCGGAAATGTCTCGCTGACCAAGGAGGCCCCCGGACTGACCGCGGTGTCCGTCGGCCTCGGCTGGGACATCCGCACCACCACCGGCACCGACTTCGACCTCGACGCCAGCGCGATCGCGCTCGGTACCGACAAGAAGGTCGTCTCGGATCAGCATTTCGTCTTCTTCAACAACCTCCGTTCGCCCGACGGCTCGATCGAGCACACCGGCGACAACCTGACCGGTGAGGGTGAGGGCGACGACGAGGTCATCAAGGTCGATCTCGCCGCTGTTCCCCCGAACATCGACTCCATCGTCTTCCCCGTCTCGATCTACGACGCCGACGCTCGTTCACAGTCGTTCGGCCAGGTGCGCAACGCGTTCATTCGCGTCGTGAACCAGGCGGGCGGCTCGGAGATCGCACGTTACGACCTCAGCGAGGACGCCTCGACCGAGACCGCGATGGTCTTCGGTGAGCTGTACCGCCACGGCTCGGAGTGGAAGTTCCGCGCCGTCGGTCAGGGCTACGCATCGGGGCTCGCGGGCATCGCCCGCGACTTCGGCGTCAACGTCTGAGTCCGGTCTTCGCCTGCTGTTCGGCGCAGCAGATTCCGCGAGGATGCCGCACCTCTCCTAGAGTGGGTGCGGCATCCTCGTGTCTTCACCCTCCGGCGTCGCCGTCGGCAGCGGTCCCTTGAACACCTCAGAAAGGCCACCAGCTAGTGGTAGTACGAATATTCGGCCTCTCGGTCGTCGTGACGGTCGTGTCGCTGATCATCGCGTTCCTCTATGGCGGTGTCGAAGCGCTGATCCTGACGGCCATCCTGGGCGTCTTCGAGATCTCACTGTCCTTCGACAACGCGGTCATCAACGCCACGATCCTTCGCAGAATGAGCGAGTTCTGGCAGAAGATCTTCCTCACCATCGGCATCCTGATCGCCGTCTTCGGCATGCGTCTGGTGTTCCCCCTGGTCATCGTGTGGCTCGCGTCGGGACTCAACCCGGTCGACGCACTCGACCTCGCGTTGAACCCGCCGCCCAACGACGCGGCCTACTTCGCCAACGGTGACCCGAGCTACGAGACGATCATCACCGACGCCCACCCGCAGATCGCGGCGTTCGGCGGCATGTTCCTCCTGATGCTGTTCCTGGGCTTCGTGTTCGAACAGAAGGAGATCACCTGGCTGTCGTGGATCGAGCGTCCGCTCGAGAAGATCGGCAAGCTGGAGATGCTCGAGGTCGTCATCGCGATCACTCTCCTCGTGCTCACCGCGACGTTCATCGCGCCGGCCGACGAGCGGTCGACGGTCATGATCGCCGGCGCGCTCGGCATGGTCACCTACATCCTGGTCAACGGCCTCGGTGAGTACTTCAACGTCGAGGTCGAAGAGCACGACGAGTCGGCAGAACCGGGTACCGACTCGGCCGAGAAGGCCGCGGCCGAAGGGGACAACGGGCGTTCCGGTCCGTCGAACCTGGCGAAGGCCACCGGCAAGGCAGGCTTCTTCCTGTTCCTCTACCTCGAGGTGCTCGACGCGTCGTTCTCGTTCGACGGCGTCATCGGCGCGTTCGCCATCACCGCGGACCCGATCATCATCGCCCTGGGTCTCGGCCTCATCGGCGCGATGTTCGTCCGTTCGCTCACCGTTTACCTGGTCCGCAAGGGCACGCTCTCGGAGTACGTGTACCTCGAGCACGGCGCCCACTGGGCCATCGGCGCGCTGGCGTTCATCCTGCTGTACTCGATCGGCACCCACGTGCCGGAGATCATCACCGGCCTGATCGGTGTCGCACTGATCATCGCGGCCCTGATCTCCAGCGTGGTTCGCCGAAACCGCCTCGCTGCGAAGGGCGAGCAGGAAAAGGTCGAGGTGTAGCGCACCGCACACAGCACACACAACTGCGCCGCAGATCCTTTCCGGATCTGCGGCGCAGTTCTCGTTTCCGCGGGTGTCAGCCCTGGTGCTGTGTGAGCTGCTGACTGATCTGCTGGTTGATCTGCTGCAGGCCCGGCACCGAGAGACCCGGCAGCTGGCCCTGGATGGTGCGCAGGACCGACGAGTCGTCGCGCACCTTCTCACTGGACTGCACCAGAACCGTTCCGGCGCCGGTGAAGTCGAACTGCCGCTCCTCGCCGGAATTGATGCCGAATCGTTGGCCGGCGGCGGCGATGAAGCTGTTCACCCAGGCCTGGTCATAGTGATGGCTCGGGGACGGGCAATCCGACCAGCCGACAAGCGCTTCGGGGTCCACGCGCACGGGCGGCTCGACGAACATCACCGGACCGTTCGACGACGCCAGGAACTTGCCGGTGCCGATCAGGGTGAGGAAGCCGGGCACGATCGACTGATTCAGCGACAGATTCGGCTGGAACGCCAGTAGATTCGACGCACGGATGGTGAGATTGCCGTCCTCCAGGTCGTAGGCGTTGATGTCGTAGCCGCGGTCGCCGATGATCAGCTTGCCCTGCCCCTCGGCCACCACGTAATCGCCGAGGTACAGCGGGGCGGAGAACTGTTGCGCCACCATCTGCAGCAGCTGGCCCTGCAAGCCCTGCTGCAGTGAGGTGAACTGCATCTGACCGTAGTAGGCGATCATCGCGCCCTTGGACATGAACCAGGGCTGGTTCAGGTCGATGCAGAACGAGTAGTTGTTGTCCGGAACGTTGTCGTCCGACGGCAGAGTCATCGGACTCCACACGGTGTTGAGTTGGCTCACAGCTTCTCCTCCGATGCCTGCACGTAGACGATGCCCTGCCCGGAACACTCCAATTGCATTGCCTCGCCGCCGGTCCGGCCGACGTTGCGCCAGCTGACGGTCGAGCGGAGGTTGGTGTTGACCTGTCCCGCGGAGCCGACGAAGGCTTGCGGGTCGACGGTCACCGGCGGCTTGTTCGGCGTCACCTCGAGCTCGAAGACCCCGCCGTGGCCGAGAATCACCGCGGAGCCCGGACCGGAGAGCTGCGTCGTGAACATACCCTGGCCGGTGACGGCGCCGGCCGCCGCCGACCGCAGGGCACCGAACAGACCCCCGCCTCCGCCACCTCCCCCACTCCCTCCCTGGGAAGCCACCGATACGACCGACGCCTGCAGGTTCGCGCCGTATGCGAGTAGTCGGGAGGCCTCGACTCGGATGGTTCCGCCGACCGCGCCGAGATCCACGACGTGTACCTCGATGCCGAGGAATCCGTAGTGCACCTCGCCCTGCCCCTGTGCGATCATCGTCGACTCGTGCTCGCCGGCGAGCATACGGCCGGCCATGCCGCCCATCGCACCCAATCCGGGCATGCCGCCGCCCATTCCGGCACCGGCGATCTGATGCGGCTGGAAGAAGACGTTGCCCTTGTAGAAGATCATCGCCCCCTTGCGGGCGATGACCGGTCCGCTGCGGCCGATGTCGACCGAGACGATCTTGCTGTTGACCTTGGTGAACATTCGCTACCTCACCCTCACCGCTCGGCCGGTTGGATCGACACGACTCCGCTGCCGTCCCACCGCAGCGAGAAGGCCTCGCCGCCACCCTGCCCCAGGGCGGAGCGCCAGGAGACGTCGGTGACGAAGGACTGGCTCAATTGCCCACGGGCACACACGAATGCATCCGGATCGACGACCAGTGGGTACTGGGGTGACACCTCCAGATGGATCAGCGGGCCACCGTTGGACAGCAGGGCTATCTGGCCGTGTCCACTGACCGTCGTCGTGAACAGTCCCTGTCCCGACGACGCGCCGCGCAGACCCGCGAACGTCACGTTGGTCTGGAGGTTCCCGTTCAGCACCATGAGTTGCTGGGACTCGACCTGCAGCGTCTCGTTGTTGAGTTCGATGATCGTCGTCTCGGCCGCGTTGTGGGCGAAGTACACGATGCCGTTGCCCGAGGCCTCCATGAAGGACAACGCCTCACCGGTCGCCCGCTGCTTGAGACCGGCGAGCACGCCGTCACCACCGCCGAAGCCGGCCGACTTGAACGCGACCTGCCCCTCGTAAGCCACCATCGAACCGCTGATCGCGCGGACCGCGGTGTTGTTCAGCCTGGCCTCGACCACGCGTTTGGATCGTTGTACCAACTGCATTCGACGTGCCTCTCTCGCGCCGCCGGGAGGCCGCCGCTCGGCCCCCCTCGTGTGTTCCCCGACGCCGTCCCCGAATCACGGCACCGCCGCCGATCGGCATCCATCTGCGCCATGAGGTGGCTGATGAGCTCAGCTGTGAGTCGATCGGTCCGGCCTCATACCGAGTTGAAATTAGCCGATAGCATCGTGTCGTGCCCGGAAACTTCGTACGTCGTTGGTTCGGCAACGATTCACGCACGAGTTCCGCCTCACCTGCATCATCGGAACAAATGACAGCGACCTTCCTGGAGTCCGAGACGGTCCTCGCCGAAATCGATCCGGCGGTCGCGGTGGTCGCCGCCACCGACCCGCGCTCGCAGCTGCGCGAGGCGTGGTCGGCGATCCGGGATCAGCACGCCCAGGTGACCGGCGACTACCTCCAACTCGTCTCCCCGCCCGCGGGCACGCGCGTCCGGCAACAGGACTACGACCGCACCACCGAGGCCCTCCGGGCGGTCACGGCGTCGATGCGCGGCTTCGCCGAGGCGAACGCCGGCGCACTCCGACGCGCCCGTTCCGCGGTGCAGACCGCGAACGCCCAGGACCACGAGGCGCGCGTCGCCTCGCATCGGGCGATGACGGCCCTGGAGAACGCCGGTCCGGCGATCGGCCGGCTGCAGTCGGTGACCCGGGCCACCGACGAACTCGACCGGGCGTTGAGAGTTTTCGAGCAGAGTTCAGCCCTCCGTGAGCGGCAGCCGGCGGCTGCGACGGTCATCACGTCGGCACAGCGGCTCGAGAGCCTCCTCCGTGAGGCGCCCGCGTTCGCCGACCGCGCCCGTCGGGTCATCCGGTCGGTGGAAACCCGACGCAGCGCCATCGCGACCCGCAGCGCACAGGTTCCCGACACGCTCTCGACGTTGCGCCGGGAGTTCAGCGCGGACTGTTCCACCGACCTGGAGCGCACCGAGACCATCGTCGACGAGCGTCTGGCCCATGCGGATACGGCGATCTCGACGGCGCGCGGAATGCTCGCCGACGCACCCGACCAGGCAATCGAACAGGCCGACGCCGCCCGCGATGATCTGTCCGTCGCGGAGGCCGCGGTCGACGCCGCCCTGGATCGGCTGAGGCTCCTGCGCGAGGTGCGCGCCGATCCGCAGGACGCCGAACGAGGCGTCCGCTTCCGACTCCGCGACGCCCAACGCTTCGCGGTCAACCATTCTCTGGTTGACGAATGGGGCTCGGTACTCGATGCTCAGGCCGACCGGATCGAGCGTGCGAAGGGGGAGCTCGATCGCGTCCACCCCGACTACTGGGGATATCTGACCCAGTTGCGGGCCGTGGACGACCGGATCAGCGAGATAGTTTCCCGGATGAGAGGACAGGTGGCCGCACGATGACCACCACGGCACGCCACGACGATCCCGGGCTCGAACCCGGAACAATCCGGCATTTCGGTCAATTGGGACTTGCTACGCGCGAACAACTGTTCTTCCGGCAACCGGAGTCGATCGATCGGACCTGGCCCGCACAGAGATTGGCGATCGCGCTCGGCGCCACCCTCTACGTGCCCGCCACCCGTCCCGATCTCGCCGACGTCATCCGCAAGCGGCGGGCCGAGGGCGTGATCTCGATGGTCATCGACCTCGAGGACGCGGTCGCCGACCACGAGGAGGCCGATGCCATCGATCACGCGGTCGCCGCCCTGCGCGACATCGGGGAGAATCCCGGCGAGCCGATGCTCCTGTTCGTCCGGCCGCGATCGGCCGACCGCGTTCTGCGCATCGCCACCGCCCTCGCCGGCCCGTCGGCCGCAGGTGCACCGTCTGCGAGCACCCCATCAGCGCTCACCGGTTTCGTCATCCCGAAGTTCAACTCCGCCAACGCCGAAGAGGCGCTTGGCGCCGTCGCCGAGGCGAGTGAACTTCTGGGACAACATCTGTGGGTGATGCCGGTCCTGGAGTCCGCCTCGGTGGTCCACCGGGAGACACGCGACGAGGAACTGACCACCCTGGCCGCGCATCTCAGCGCACACCGCGCCAGCGTGCTCGCCGTTCGTATCGGGGCCACCGACATCTGCGGTTACTTCGGAATCCGCCGGGACCGCGACCTCACGATCTACGACGTCCGGGTCGCCGCCGACGTCATCGCCGGCATCGTCAACCACCTCGGACGCACCGACGAATCCGGCTTCATCGTGACCGGACCGGTGTGGGAATACTTCGCCGACCACGAGCGTATGTTCCAGCCGATGTTGCGGCACACACCTTTTCGCGAGAGTGACGCCGTCTATTTCCGGCAGCAGCTGGTCAGCCGGGACATGGACGGCTTGCTGCGCGAGATCTCGCTCGACCGCGCCAACGGCCTCCACGGCAAGACGGTGATCCATCCGGCACACGTCGCCGCCGTGCATGCGCTGTCCGCGGTGACCCACGAGGAGTATCACGATGCGCTCGACATCCTCTCCGGAGAAGCCGGCGGCGTCCGGGCGTCGTCGTACCGGAACAAGATGAACGAGCTCAAACCACATCGCAATTGGGCGCTACGCGTGATCGACCGAGCCGCCGCCTTCGGCGTGACCCGGCAAGGCGTCAGCTTCGTCGATCTCCTGACCGCCCTCGCCGCCCCGGGACCCACCACCCGGTGAACGCAGTGAGCCACGATCCCTCAGACCGCGAACCGGACTGGGTCACCACCCGCTTCGGCGTGGAGGTGACGTCCGACGGCACCGGTCATGCCGAGCACGAAGTGCGTGACCTCGTCGTCCTCGGTCTGCGCCACAACAAGCGGCGGGCCCACCTCCTGGTCTCGACCGTTCTCGGCAAGCACATCCCCACGCCTCCCCACGTGGTTCGCCGTGCTGCCGACGACCTCGGTGCGGCGATCATCGAGCAGATCGGCGCCGACGCCGCGCGCGACTCCATCGTGTTCGGCTTCGCCGAGACCGCCACCGGACTCGGACACTGTGTCGCCCAACGGATCTCCGCGTCCCGCTACTTACACTCGACGCGTCGTCGGCTTCCCGGCGTAGTCGTGTCGGGAACCTTCGAAGAGGGGCATTCGCACGCCACCACCCACCTGCTGCAACCCAGCGATCCGCGCTTTCTCGACGCGACCACCCCGGACGAGACGCTGATCCTCGTCGACGACGAGATCTCCACCGGCACCACGGCGCTCGGCGCGATCGAGACGATCGTCGCGACACGCCCGCGCGCACGGTTCGTCGTCGCCTCACTCGTCGACATGCGTAGCGCCGATCAGCGGGCCATCTGCGCCAAGGCCGCCGCCGACCTCGGCGTGGAGGTCTCCTACGTCGCACTGGCACACGGCTCGGTCACGTTGCCGCCCACTCTGCTCGACGACGTGTGGGAACTCACCTCGGACACGCTCAACCCCGTTGTGCCGGAAAGAGCGGCCGTCACCACACTCGACCTCGACTGGCCGAAGGGGACGCCGGACGGCGGCCGCCACGGGTTCGCGCGATCCGATGCGGGGCCGTTCCGCGTCGCGACCGAGGCCGCCGCCGCGACCATCGCGAAACATCTCGATCCGCAGCGTCCCGTCGTGGTGGTCGGACACGAGGAGCTGATGTACGCGCCGCTGTGCATCGCCGAAGGCCTCGAGCAACGAGGCTTCGTGACCGGCTATCAGACGACCACTCGGTCGCCCGCGCAGGTCCACAACGTGCCCGGCTACCCGCTGCGTCGAGGATTCCGTTTCCTCGCACCCGAATCCGATCCGGAGACACCGCGCTACATCTACAACGTCTCGTCGGACGCCCTGCCCGATCCCCAGGTGGTGGTCGTGATCGACACCCCAGCCGACACCCCTGAACTCCGCTCCCCCGGCGGCCTTCTCGACGTCCTCACCACCGCAGGCCATCCCGTCACACTGGCAATCCTCCCGGCAACCGACCAGACGCAACTCCGCGCATCACGACAGGCGGTCAGCCCGTGACGTCCACACCCCCGCTCCGCGGTCCCGACTTCGGTTCCTACGCACCCGACGAGGTGACGTGGCTGCTCAAGGATCTCTCCGACATCGCGCTCGAGGGCGACCTGCACGAGCGGGAACGTCGAATCCAGTCGGGTAAGGCGCATTACGCCGAGTCCCTGCCGATCGAGTACCAGCCGGGACGCGAATACCAGGACCTCTTCCAGGCAACGCTGCAGTCTTCAGCACAGCGACTCGCCGAGGCGGTCGGGGTCGTCTCCGAACTGATTCTCACCGAACGGCATTCGTCGCCGACACTTGTGTCACTCGCGCGAGCCGGGACACCCGTCGGCATCCTGATCCGCCGGTGGATGCAGGCGGTTCACGGGATCGAGCCCCAGCACTACACGATCTCGATCGTGCGTGGTCGCGGGATCGACACGGTCGCCCTGGACCACATCGTCGAACGCCATCCCGCTGAGTCGATCGTCTTCGTCGACGGCTGGACCGGAAAGGGTGCGATCCAGCGCGAACTCACCGCGGCGCTGGCCGAGTACGCGCAGCTTCCCGGCCGCCCGGCACTGCACGACGAGCTGGCGGTGCTCGCCGATCCCGGCTCCTGCACCACCCTGTTCGGTACTCGCGACGACTTCCTCATCGCGTCGGCATGCCTGAACTCCACCGTGTCGGGGCTGGTGTCGCGCACGGTCCTCAACGCCGACCACATCGGTCCGGGAGAGTTCCACGGCGCCAAGTTCTATCGGGATCTGGCCGAGTTCGACGTCTCCGGTCGGCTTCTCGATGCGGTGAGCGCCGAGTTCCCCACCGTCGCCGACCGCGTCGCCGCCACGCTGGCCGCCATGACAGCGGAGCATCGGACGCCGACCTGGTCGGGATGGCGATCGGTCGAACGGATTCAGCTCGACTACGGATTGTCGTCGATCAACCTGGTCAAGCCGGGCGTGGGCGAGACGACCCGCGTGCTGCTGCGTCGCGTTCCGTGGCGGGTCCTCGTCCGCGCCGACGACCTGCCCGAGCACCGCCACATCCGACTCCTCGCCACCGAACGCGGAGTGCCGGTGGACGTCTCGCCCGATCTCGCCTACTCGTGTGTCGGGTTGATCAAGGAGGACGCGTGAGCGTGCTGGTCGCCACCGACCTCGACCGGACGATGATCTACTCGCAACCGGCGATGGGCGAGGCACAGTTCGCCGCCCTCGACACCGTCTGCGTCGAGATCTACCGCGACGCCCCGCTGTCGTACATGACGACCACCGCCGTCCAGCTCCTCGCCCACCTCGCCGACGAGGTGCCGGTGATCCCGACGACGACTCGGACGCCAGACCAGTACGAGCGAATCGCTCTGCCCGGCGGACCGTTTCGGTTTGCCGTGGCGAGCAACGGCGGACGGATCCTCGTCGACGGAGCCGATGACCCGGTCTGGCGTCACCAGATCGAACGCGTGGTGTCCGCCTCAGGCGCAGGCCTCGACGAGGTACTCACCGAACTGCGCACCCGCATCGACGATTCCTGGGTGAAGTCGCTGCGGATCGCCGACGACCTGTTCTGCTACCTCGTCGTCGAACCCGCGGCCCAGCCGCATGAGTTTCTGCCCGCGTGGCAGGACTGGTGCGCGGCGCACGGGTGGACGGCCTCGCAGCAGGGTCGCAAGATCTACGCGACGCCCCGGTCGGTCACCAAGTCCGCGGCGATCGCCGAGGTGCGTCGTCGCCTCGTCGACGACGGCACGATCGGGACGGACGCGCAGCTGTACGCGGCCGGTGACGGGTGGTTGGACGCCGACCTTCTCGAGATCGCCGACCACGCGATCCGCCCACGCCACGGCGAGCTCGAGCTCCTCGGCTGGACGACGCCAGGTCTCACCGTCACCGCCGAGACCGGCGCTCTCGCCGGGGTGGAGATCCTCGAATGGCTCCACGCCCGGTGTTCGGTCAGGCCGGCATCGGACCCAGCACGTCCGAGTGCCCGTGCCGTCGGCACCAGCTGATCAGGTACCGCGCGTGCAGACCGCACCAGCGGTAGACGGCGGCCTGCGACATCGGGGACGAAGTCGGTGCCTCACCACGCTCGGAGATGATCGGGCCGAGGTAGTGACTCGTCACCTTGTTGGCCGTGTTGGGTGACACCTTGGCCGCGCGCGCCAGACTCGCACCGTCGGACGCGTTGCCCGAAGCGATCGCGCCCGCCAGGCGTCCCGCGGTATGACCCCGCTGGCCCGTGAACAACTCATACAGAGGCCTCCGACGCGGAGGCCCCGGCTTCTCCCCCAGCACCTGACCGAGCGCCACCGCGCGCACCGCGCGCATGAGTGTCGCGAACCCGTCGGACTTCGCGATGACGCCCGCGACCTCGTCGCGCAGTCGCGCCTCATCGAGATGATCGGATTCGAGCCCATGGCCCTGGGTCGCGAGGATGACCGGCGCCTGACGGTCGTGTTTGTTCAGGGCGTCGATGGCGTCGAGCCCGTCGAAGCGCCACTCCAGGTCAGGGCGGTTCCAGATGAGGTCGGCGATCACGACGTCGAAGCGGACGTGGCCGGCAACCGAGCGGGTGAACTCGTCCTCGCTGGTCGCCACGGTGACGACAGCGTGTTCGAGCGCGCCTTGGAGAGGGCCCGCCACGACGTGGCCGAGCGGGGAGGCGACGAGCACGCGAAGACGATTCGGCACGTGCATGATTTTGCCTGATGCGGGCCATCCGTGCGTGATCACGCATTTACTGGAGTCATTCGAGCCAATTATGGCTCGATTACTTATCAATCGGGCCGGAAAGGCAGTGACTTATCGAGCAATGTTCGTAACCCTAGAGAAGTAGACGTTGAGAGCAGTTCATCTCTCCGCCTGCCAAACCGATCGCGAGCAAGGTCGATCACGGCTCCCATCATGCCGCCGGGTCGAGAGAATCGGCGGCACGCGGGGCCGGCAGCAGGATTCTGTCGACAGGAGGACGGTACCGATGTCAGCCCCTCTGGATGAACTTCACCGCCAGCACGAGACAAACCCGCAGCCCAACGTGTCCCGACTCAATTCGGTCGGCCGGACCGTCCCGCAATCCGCCGGGTCGCAGCCCCACTCCCATCTGAGACGCCTCGCCGTCGTGGTCGCCGAAGGCGATCTGTTCGACGCCGCACTGGTGGCCCTCATCGAGGGGGCCGGCTACGGCGCCACCCTGGTCGAGCCTGGGCAGATTCCCTCCCTGCGCAATCCCGCCGTCCTCCTGGTCAGGTCGCCCGGCTCGCTCGCTAAGGTCCGGCGTGCGTCGATGCTGCGCAATGTGCGCGTCGTCTTCCTCGGCGACGGGATCGCCTCCCGCGACCACATCCGCATCTCACCCCGTTCGCCGGGCGCCGAATCCGCATTGCGTCAGGCCCTTGCCGCGATCGTCGGCCCGCCCGATCAGCAGTCGACCCCGCACGCGCCCGCCGACCGCGTGCGGGTGACCGAACGCGAGCGCGAGATCCTGCAGACCTACACCCTCGGCGCCACACTCCGCGAGACTTCGCAGGCACACCAGATCGCGGAGAGCACGGTCCGCGAGCACTACCGCCGCGTCGTGCGTCGTTACGAAGAAGCCGGGCGACCCATCGGCAACAAGGCCCAGCTCCTCCTCGAGTTCATGGCCGACGGTTGGGTTCGCCCCTGAGAACGTCCTGGTCAGGGACCTAGTACCCACGACGCCGACTCGCCGGGCGCGCAGACTGGAGGTATGAGGTCAACACCGGGCCTCCGCCGCCCGCTCACCATCGCTGCCGGATACCGACGTACCTGGGCCGCTGCGCTGCTGGCTGTCGTCGAGTTGCTCGTCGCGTATCAGGCGATCGACGGTGGTCTGGCGCTCGCCGACGACCGGTGGAAGATGCCTCGGGAGTGGCTGCAACACACGCCGTTCGACAACTGGACCGGCCCCGGCCTCGTACTCATCGCAGCGATCGGCGTGCCACATGCGCTCGCGGCACTGGCCGTCGTCGTCCTGCCTGTCGACGCCCGGCTCGGCATTCTCGGGGGTCTGCTGAGCGGCGCGTCGTTGGTGGCATGGATCGGCATCCAGACCGCGCTGCTCCAGATCTTCTTCTTCCTGCAACCGGTCATCGTCGTACTCGGGATCATCGAGATCTGCCTGGCGATCCTATGGCGGTGCACGCTGTCGCGCCGCCCGGTACCGCGGCCCGACGACCCGTATCCGACTCGCCCCCTGTCCGCCGCGTCGAACCGGGACCCGGAATGAGGAGCGGCCCGATCATCGCAGGTCTGCTGGCTTCGACCGCGTGTTCCGCCGCTGCGTACTGCGCCTGGGTCCGGCCGTGGGTGATGACCTGGGGCGCAACGGACGAGGAGGTGGCCGCAGCACTCCCGGGCGACGAGTTCCTGCCCGACGCCGACGGTGTGGCCACGCGCGCGATCACGATCGACGCACCACCGGACGCGATCTACCCGTGGCTGGCCCAGATGGGACCGTCGCCGCGGGGCGGCGCTTACACCTACGACTGGATCGAGAACCTGCTCGGGCTCGACATGCACAGCACCGACCGGGTGCTCGAGGAGTTCCAGCATCCGGTCGTCGGCGAGACGATCGGTGTCGGACCCGAGGCCTCCCGCATCGAGATCGCCGACCCCGGCCGCGCATTCGTCACCCGGACCACCGACGGTGACTGGGTGTGGTCGTTCACCCTGGTCCCCGACGGCGACTCGACGCGGCTGATCAGCCGGAACCGCTTTCGGCTGCCCGGGCTGGGCAAGAAGCTGGCGATGATCCCGATGGAGCCCGGGTCGCTGATCATGGAACGCAAGATGCTCCACGGGATCAAGGAGCGGGCCGAGGCTCTCGCGCACGCCGGGTGACCTCGCAGGTCGCGCCGGGTCCACGGGACGGCGCGCCGGTCGTGGCACAGTGAGAGGGTGCTCCTGCCGACGTTGACCCCCACTGCCCCGGACGATCCCGAAGTGATCCGGATAGGTGAGGATCGACTGTCGCGGGAAGACCTGGTCGGTGCGGCCACCGCTGTCGCGGAACGGATTGCCGGTGCGCGCACCGTCGCGGTTCTGGCGCAGCCGACGGTCGAGACCGTTCTCGCGGTGGTCGGCGGTCTGATCGCCGGTGTGCCGGTGGTCCCGGTGCCGCCCGACTCCGGTCCGCGCGAACTCGCCCACATCCTGGCCGATTCCGGCGCACAGGCCTGGCTGGGACAGGGGCCGGCCGACGCCACACTGCCGGTGGTCCCGGTCCGTCGCTACGCGAAGTCGTGGCATCGGCATCCCGAACCCCACGCCGATTCGACGGCACTGATCCTCTACACCTCCGGCACCACGGGGCTCCCCAAGGGCGTGCCGATCACCCGTCAGGCCATCGCGGAGGGACTCGACGCACTCGCGGATGCCTGGCTGTGGACCGCCGATGACACACTCGCGCATGGCCTTCCGCTCTTCCACGTTCACGGGCTCATCCTCGGCGTTCTCGGGCCGCTCCGCCGAGGCGGCCGGTTGATCCACACCGAGAAGCCGACCGCGGCGGGATATGCCTCCGCCGCCGAAGCCGGTGCGTCGATGTTCTTCGGGGTCCCGACCGTGTGGAGTCGCGTCGGCGCCGATCCCGAAGCCGCCCGAACGCTCTCCAGCGCACGCATTCTCGTGTCCGGCAGTGCCCCACTGCCGGTTCCCGTCTTCGACCGTGTCCGCGAACTCACCGGGCGCGAGATCGTCGAACGCTACGGCATGACCGAAACCCTTATCACCGTCAGCACCCGGGTCGACGGCGAGCGTCGCCCGGGCTGGGTCGGACTTCCCCTCGCGGGAGTCGAGACTCGCCTTCGCGAGGGCGACGCCGACGTGCCCCACGACGGCGAATCCGTCGGCGACCTCCACGTCCGCGGACCGATGATGGCGTCGGGCTACCTCAACCGACCCGACGCCACCGCCGAAGCCTGGCTCGACGACGGCTTCTTCGCCACCGGCGACGTCGCCGTCATCGACCCGGACGGCATGCACCGCATCGTCGGCCGCCGGTCCACCGACCTCATCAAGTCCGGCGGCTTCCGCATCGGCGCCGGGGAGATCGAGACCGTGCTCCTCGCGCACCCGGCCGTACGTGAAACCGCGGTGATCGGCGTCCCCGACGACTATCTCGGCCAGCGGATCGTCGCGTATGTGGTGGCCGACGAGGTCGACGACACCGAGCTCATCGATTTCGTCGCCGGCGAACTGTCGAACCACAAACGCCCCCGCGAGATCCGGTTCGTCGACTCACTCCCCCGCAACGCCATGGGCAAGGTGCAGAAGAAGCTGCTCGGCTGAGGGCTTGCGAATCATGCCCGGCGGCCCGCACCGAAAAGCGCCCCTGAAAAGCACCCTCGGTGGCGGTGCCGGCGGTGACATAGTGTCGTCGGGCGGGCTGTGGAGGGTGGAGATCAGGGGTCGATTTCAGGGGCGGTTTCCGGCGGCGGCGCGGTTGCGGTGGTACCCCTTCCGGACCGCGGCCGCGATGTCGGCGTACGTGGCCTCCCAGTGGCTGAACACCTGCGCGTAGGTGAGTCGCATCGGTAGATAGCCCAGCGGGATGAGCTTGCGGGACCTGACGCGGTCGCTTTCGTAGTCCTCCTCGCCGGTGTGGTGGGCCCGGCTGTCGAGTTCGATCGCGAGCCGCTCACCGACGAGCAGGTCGATCCAACCCACCCCGGGCACGTGATGCTGCACCTCGACGCGTAGCCCGGCACTCCTCAGCCTCAGGCGTGCCGCAGTCTCGGTTCCCGACGCCGCGAGCCGGTTGCACCTCTCGATTGCGTTCTTGATCGCGAGTGGGGCGAGTCGGAACTCGGAACGGAGATCGTCGTGGGTCAGCTTGCCGTGATGTAGTGCGGAGTCACACAGGATGACGAAGCCCTCCTCGTCGAAGCACCGTGCGGCGTACTGCAGTGCGGTCGCGACATCGTCGACGGCGGCCAGAGCCGGAGTCGGGCGGCCGTGGCGTCGGCAACGGTCGGGGGACCGACGTCGTTCGTACCGCGTCACGCGCGCATGGGACTCGACGGGATGGTCGGGAATCCACAATCCGTGGCGGAGCAGCGCACTCGCGCACGACACGACGGCGTGGTCGGCCACCGCCGCAACCACGTCGGGGTCGGCATCGGGAACCCGAAACCATCCGTGCCGAATCCGTTGGATCGCACCGGTTTCGACGGCGCGTCGAGTATCCGGCGTGGTCTCTCCGGATTCGAGCAGCTGGCGGGTCGACACCACACCCCCGAAGCGCTCGATGAGCTGGTCGTAGTCCATCGGTTCAGTGTCAGGTGCTGGGGACTCGATCGAGCGTGGCGTCCCGGGGGGTGTGGATAACTCCGCTGGAAACCGCCCCTGGAATAGACCTTCCACAACCGACTCGATGACACTACTATGTCGCCGGCGGCGCTACGGAGGGCGCATTCCGGGGGCGGATCTCAGGGGTGCATTTCAGGGCGGATCTCAGAGAGCCCGGTGATCAGTTGGCCCAACCCCGCTCACCCATCCAGCCCGTGATGATGCCGACCGCCTCCTTGAGGTGCGGGATCTGTTCGCGCCCCGAATAGTAGTGCGTCGCACCGGTAATGGTGTGCAGCGTCTTGTCGGGGTGTCCGACGGCGTCGAACAGTCGGTGGGTGTGACTGGGCGTGCACGCGTTGTCGGCCGAGTTGCCGATGACGAGGGTCGGGACCTCGAGATCGGCGGCGCAGCGCGGACCGTCGCCGTGGGCGTCGTCATAACTCCACTGCGACAACCAGCTTCGCAGCGTCGTGAAGCGCGCCAGGCCGACCGGACCCATGTTGACGATGCGCGGATCACCCAGGTAGCAGCCCAGTTTGCGGTCGCTCGGGTCGACGGACAGGTCCAGCCACCGGGGGTCGGCCATGGTGCCGTGGACGATGAAACCGCGTTCCATCAGCGGCTCGCCACGGCCGCGGAGGTCGGCGAGTTGTTCCTTCACCCACGCGGTGATCCGGCGGTTGCGGTCGATCTGCGCTGCCCGGTACCGCTCCAGGAACTCCGCGGTGTACGGCGGCTGGTTCGGGTTGGCCGGGTTGTAGAGATCGAGCTCGGGATCGCGCTTCTCCGGGTCGGTTTCGTCGAGGATCGAGGGGTCCATCCACTCGGTCAGCGTTCCGTGGCGGGACACGTGAGCGGCGAGGAGCATCATGCCGTCCGCCGCTGGGAGATCGAGTCGGGTGAGGTCGGGCGACTCGCCGGCCGGTGTCTCGGTGACCGTCGCGTGCTGCGCCTGCTGCTGGTAGTACAGCGACAGCGCACCGCCACCACTCCAGCCGGCCAGGATCACCTTCTCGTAGCCGAGGCGCTCCTTGGCGTCCTTCACGCAGGCGCCGAGATCCTGGACGACCTTCTCCATGATCAGCGCACTGTCGACGCCGCGATACCGGCTGTTGCAGTAGATGACGTGATGCCCGGCGCGGGCCAGCGCGTTGGTCATCGGCAGGTAGGCACCACCGCCGATCGGGTGCATGAAGATGATGACGTTCTTCGACGCCACGCCGACCGGCTTGAGGAGGTAGCTCTCCAGGACGACGCTCTCGGTGACACCGCCATAGGTGTCCTTGTACGCCGACGTGTCGTCGAAGACGACGAGGTAGGGAATGCGCTCGTATTCGTGGCGCGGCAACGTGTTCGGCGACGTCATACCTGTGCCTCTTCCTGGACCTCGGCCTGCGCCGACTCGGTCATGACGGGGGTCGCGATGAGACGACGACGCGTGTCGATCGCGATGACCTTCCACTCCACGCGGTCGAACTCGTCGAACTTGCGGCGCGACCGCTCGCGGGCGCGTTCGGGGATGCCGTGGTGGATGCCCTGCGGCGCATGCGAGATGAATCCCGGCGGCATTCCGGCGCCGAACAGGCTGCCGCCGTGGAAGAACGCGATCTCGTCGAAATCGGTGTTGCGGTGATACCAGGGCAGGCGCTCGGCACCCTTGCGGGCCTCGGCCGGGCGTGGCAGGAAGTTCATCACATACACCCCGGTGGCCTGCATGAACAGGTGAACGGTCGGCGGGAGGTGCACCGACTCTGAGGTGATGACGTCGTAGTCCTCGAGGTTGAAGGTGAACGGGAAGAGATCCCCGCGCCAACCCTCGACGTCGAGCGGGTGGAAGGGATAGAACAGCGTCGTCTGTCCCTCGCGCTGACGGAAGCGGACCTCGTACTCGTCGCGTCCGTCGCCCTCGAAGACCTCGGCTTCCGGGACGCCGACCAGTGACGAATCGAACGGGAAGAACCGTCCGAGGACGCCCGGTTCCGGCACCCGGTACTCGTCGACCGCCTCGATGATCAGCAGCAGGGACTGGTCGTCGGGGATCTGCCGATACGTGCACCCCTTGGGGATGTAGATGTAGTCGCCCGGCCGGTAGGGCAGCCGACCGAACTCGGTCTCGAAGTAACCGCTGCCCTCATGGACGAAGATCAGCTCGTCGCCGTCGACCGGGCGGAACCAGAACGGCGCGGCCTGGCCTCGACGGCTCAGCGAGATGCGGCAGTCGTCGTTGTAGAACATCAGCAGCGGCTCACCCGACGGGTCGATCTGGTCGGTCGGGGTCAGCTCGGTGACGAACCGGTCGACGCCGGTGTGCGTCCCGACCGCGCGGAACTGCGTCGGATCGTTGCGGCGGTAGAGGTGCGCAGTGCGTCCGGTGAACCCGTAACGACCGAGCTCGTCGTCTTTGAGGCCCTCGAGGTCGCGGTGGACCTGTCGCGGTGTGCGACCTTTCCGGTGCTGGATGAACGATTCCACTGGCTGACTCCTGTGTGAGTATCGGGAGAGCGACGGGCAGGCGCGATCACCTGCACGGGAACACTCCCCGACGGTTCCCGTGCAGCTTTTCTGATGCTAGATTCAGGTTCAGAATATGACAAGGACCACACCGTTCATCCGGACCTTCTCCGACCAACGTGAATGCGTGGTTCGATGAACTGATCAGTCCCCGGAAGGAGTACTCGGTGCCGCCGACGAACAAGGGACGTCAGACCGAGGCCGCGTTTCTCGACGCGGCGCGGCGTTGCTTCGCCGACAAGGGCTATCTGAACACCAAGATCTCCGACATCGCGGAGGCCGCGGGACGCTCCACCGGCTCGTTCTACAACTACTACGACAACAAGGATCAGCTCCTCGAGGCACTGCTGGATCAGTTCAGCGACGAGGTGGTCGAGGGTTCCCTAGCGACACGACACAGCGATCCCGAAGCCGGCGTGCGTGCCGCGGTCACCGCCTATTGGACGACCTACAAGAAATACCTGCCCGAGATCATCGGCCTGTTCCAGATGTCCATGCTCGACGACGAGTTCCGGGATCGCTGGCACGCCAACCGGGCGTCGGGGATCAAACAGGTGCTGGCGGGTCTGCACAGCGCGGAACGCGCCGGATACGACGTCGGCCTCCCCCTCGAGCCACTCGCGTCGGCATTGGTGAACACCCTCGAGTCCTCCTGCTGGTCCTGGCTCGCCGTCCGCGGAGGCGTGGTCGGGTCGATCCCCGATGACGACACCGCGATCGACATCCTCACCACCATCTGGTTCCGTACGGTCTACCGGTCCGCTCCGCGCATCCGACGCTGATCGCGGACAGGTTCTGGCCCTTGCGCCACGTCGGCGACGGTTGTGATGCTGGGACGCATGACGATCGACGTCCGGCCCGCGACGGTCTTCGCCGACATGGCGACGATCCTCGGCCCCAATAAGCCGACCTCCAACGTGTGCTGGTGTCTCAGCTACCGCATTCCGAGCAAGGAGAATCAGGCGCTGGTCCGCCAACAGCGCGGCGAGTACGTGAAGGAACTGTGCGACAGCGGCATTCCACTCGGCGTCCTCGCCTACGAGTCGACGGACGACGGCGAGGACGTGGTCGGCTGGGCGGCGGTCTCACCGCGAGCGGACACGACCTTTGCGACCAGCCGCACGATCCCGCACGTCGACGACCTCCCGGTGTGGTCGGTCTGGTGCATCCGCGTCCGACCGGGCCACCGCAAGCGGGGGATCGCACATGCGCTCCTCGACGGCGCGGTCGAGTTCGCCCGGTCGAACGGGGCGCCGGCCATCGAGGGGTATCCCGTCGACAACCACGGCGAGAAGGTCGATCTCACCATGGCGTACGTCGGCACCCGGGGACTGTTCGACAAGGCAGGCTTCACCAAGGCCGCCGACACCGGCTCGGTACTGAACGGATTCCCACGCGTGCTGATGCGGAAGTCGTTGGGGTGAGGGTGTCCAGCTCACCGTCCGGGACGTGAATCCACCCCTCGCGCAACGCAACCGGCCGGTCGTCCGGGGAGGGAAGCGTCGTGGAGCCCAACTCCGCAGCGCGGGCGATCAACGCGGTGATGACGGCGTCGAATGCGTCGTCGTCGCTCCGCATCTGACCGATTCGCTCGCCGAGCTCCAGCCACGGTGCTGCAGTCCGGAGTGCATCGACGAGTTCGGTCAGCACGGTTCGATCGGCTGCGCGTTTGTAACCACGAGAGGTCAGTCCCCAGCGTTTGAGTGCGCCGGCGGGATACGCCTCGACGGCCCAGCCCTCGACACGATCCTCGACGCCCAGGTCGGCGAGGAGTCCCGCGCAGCGGAAGGCGACGTGGGCGATCTGATCTGCCGACACACTCAGAGGTCGGCCGAGGCCGGATTCGGCGATCCACCGGTCGGTACGACGCAGCGCGAGCGGGCGTCGATTGGCGATGTCGTCGAGTTTGCGGCCGGGAACCAAACCGCCGCGGTGATGTGCGACAACGAATTCCACGAAGTCATCGGGCCAGCCGAACGGCGAGTCGATCCCGATGCGCGTGGCGCCGTCGACGAGGCGTCGGATCTCGGCGTCATCGGCTCCGACGACCAGGTCCACCAGCTCGGTCCGGTCGTCGAACCAGTCGAGGACCGCGACCGCGGTCTTGGCCGGCGATGCGGACAGGTCGACACCGACCGTCCGCATCGCCGCGGTCATGCTCAGATGTTGCCGTCGAGGAACTCGGCGTAGGCGGGCAGATCGAGCTGGCCGTGACCGGACAGGCCGATGACCACGACCTCTTCCTTGTCACTGTCGGCGACGTGGGCCGCACAGGCCGCGATCGCGTGGGTGGACTCCGGGGCCGGGACAATGCCCTGCGCCCGGGCGAACTGCACGCCCGCGGCGAACGCGTCGTGCTGTGTGATGGCGACGCCCTCGACCAGTCCGAGCTCGACGGTGTGGCTCAGCGCCGGCGCCATGCCGTGGTAGCGCAGGCCACCGGCGTGGATCGGGTCCGGGACGAAATCCATTCCGAGCGTATGCATCTTGAGCAGCGGGGTGAGACCGGCGACGTCGCCGTGGTCGTAGCGGTACTCGCCCTGCGTGATCGACGGGCACGCGGCCGGCTCGGCGGCGACCACGCGCGGGTTCGACCGTCCGTGCAGCTTCTCCCGCAGGAACGGGAACGAGAGTCCGGCGAGATTCGAACCGCCTCCGGCACAACCGAAGACGACATCCGCACCGCCGGCTTCGACGGCGTTCAGCTGCTCGACAGCCTCTTGACCGATGACGCTCTGATGCAGCACGACGTGGTTGAGCACGCTACCCAGGGCGTAGCGGGTGTCGGCGTTCGCAGCGGCCACCTCGACCGCCTCGCTGACGGCCATGCCGAGGCTTCCGCTGGTGTTCGGGTCCTTGGCGAGCATCGCCCGGCCCGACTCGGTCAGGTCCGAGGGGCTCGGGTGGATCGTGCCGCCGTAGGTGCGGATCAGGAAGCCGCGGTACGGCTTCGAGCTGTACGAGGCGCGGACCTGCCAGACCTCGACGTCGATGCCGAACTGCGCGCCGGCGAAGGCGAGTGCGCTGCCCCACTGGCCGGCGCCGGTCTCGGTCGTCAGCTTGGTGACGCCGTCGAGGCTGTTGTAGTAAGCCTGTGCGACAGCGGAATTGGTCTTGTGGCTGCCGACCGGGCTGACGCCCTCGTACTTGACGTAGATGCGCGCCTTGGTGTTGAGCGCCTCCTCGAAGCGGCGGGCGCGGATCAGCGGCGAGGGACGCCACATCTTGTAGATCTCGCGGACGGGCTCGGGGATCTCGATGTAGGTCTCGCTGGAGACCTCCTGCGCGATGAGCCCGGCGGGGAACAGTGCGGCGAGGTCCTCGGGGCCCACCGGCTCCTTGGTGCCGGGGTGCAGGTGCGGGGGAATCGGTGTCTCGAGCTCGGCGGCGAGGTTGTACCAGTGCGTCGGCACACCGACCGTCACCAGATCGGGATTGGTGGCGTCTACTTGCGTCGTCATGGGTTGACACTCTAGTGCGCGAGGTCGGCGGCGTACCCCGCCCGCGGCATTATCAGGTCACGATTTGGGGCGCCGGTATTCCTGACGGGGTCGGCCGGTGGTTCCGTACTGCAGCGACATCCGCAGGCGGCCCGCGGCGACGAGATTGGCCAGGTGTCGCCGGGCAGTCGGAGCGGCGATCCCGACCTCGCGTGACACGTCGTCGGCGAACAGTGCGGTGCCGGGGTCGACGAAGAGGTCGAGGATGCGCTGCTCGGTCGGCGACCCGGATTCCGACCGTTCCGCCGCGCGGGTGCCGAAGCGCAGCGCGGACAGCGCGGCGTCGACCGCGTGCTGGTCGACGTTCTCGCCGCTGAGGACGCGACGGTACTGCGCGTAGCCGGCGAGGCGGCGGGCGAGGTCGGCGTCGTCGAAGGGTTTGATCAGGTAGGCCAGCGCACCGGCGCGCATCGCGGTGCGGACAGCGCTCGCGTCGTTCTCGGCGCCGACGATGAAGCAGTCACAGTCGAGTTCGGCGACCAGGTCGATGCCGGAACCGTCGGGGAGGTAGACGTCGAGGAGTGCGAGGTCGATGTCGGGATGATCGACGAGGGCTCGTCGTGCTTCGGCCACGCTGCCGACCCGCGCACGGACGCTGAAGCCGCGCACAGCGTCGACGATCGTCGAATGCAGTGCGGCGACCCGGAAGTCGTCGTCGACGATCAGGACGCCCAGATCCCCTGTCATCACCTTTGCACTTCCTCGTCGGGCTCGGGCGCGATGATGCCCGGGAGCCGGGCGACGAACAGTGCGCCAGGCGGATCATGCTCCGGTGCCGGGGACCGTTCGCCGCCGGGGTCCGCGACCCACAGGTCTCCCCCGATCCGGCGTGCGACCTGCCGCGCGAGGGACAGGCCCATCCCCCGACCACCGGGCACGTGGTCGCCGGGTTTGGTGGTCGCTCCCTCGGCGAAGACCTCGTCGGGATCGTCGAAGGAGATTCCCGGACCGGAATCGCCGACCGATACGAACAGGGTGTCGCCGTCGGCGATCAGCTCGACCTCGACGATCCCGTCGGCCTGCCCGCTTACTGCCTCAAGTGCATTGTCGATGAGGTTGCCGACGACGGTGGTGGCGACGACGGGTTCGGTGAGTGTGCCCTGCAGCCAGGTCTGGTCGCCGAGGCGGAGCGTGACGCGACGCTCCCGCGCGTGGGCGGCTTTCGCGTCGAGGAAGGCGTGGAGGTGGGGTTCGCGGACGTTGCCCAGTCCGGCGAGCAGCGCGCCGCCGGGGCCGCTCCCGAACAGCTCTTCGAGGTAGTCGAGCGCTTCGTCGGCATGGCCGTGGCGTAGGAGGCCGGCAAGGACATGCATTCGGTTGGCGGTCTCGTGACGCTGAGCGCGGAGGGCGGCGCCCATCGACCGGATGGAGTCGACCTCGCGACTGAGCGCTTCGACGTCGGTGCGGTCGATGACCGAGAGGACCATGCCGAGGTCGCGACCGTCGGCGTGCACCCGATGGGAGCTGACCAGGACGACGCGGTCGCCGACGGTGGCGGCGAGCGGCTCGTCGGTGGGCGTGGCCAGAACGGCCGCGATGCGGGGGGTGAGTCCGAGGTCGGCGGCCTTCGTCCCCACCGGAGCGTCGATGTCGAGAAGCGCGCGGGCCTTGTCGTTGACGACCCGGACGATGCCGTCGGCGTCGACGGCCAGCACTCCGTCGGCCATCGCGTGCAGTACCGCGCCCTGTTCACGAACGAGTTCGGCGAGTTCGTCGGACTCGAGGCCGAGGGTGAGCTTGCGCCAGCGCCGGGCCAGCATGACCGATCCGAGTGCGCCGATGCCCAGTGCGGTCAGCGCGAGGAGCGTCGTGGCGATGATGTCGCTGCGCGTTTCCTTCGCGAGCCGTTCCGTCGAGACGCCGACGCTGACGAAGCCGACGATGCGACCGCCGGGGTCGAAGATCGGGACCTTCGCCCGGACGGACTCGCCGAGGGTGCCCCGGTCGGTCGCGACGTCGTCGGAGCCGGCCAGCGCCTTCGACGGGTCGGTCGACACCGGTTTCGCCAGTTCCGCGACCTCAGGGTGGGCGAGTCGGATGCCCTGGTCGTTGCCGATGACGACGAACAGTGCGCCGGTCCGTTCCCGAACCGCGGCCGCCTGGCGTTGCAGCGGGCCGTCGACGAGATCGTCCGCTTCCACGGCTCGACCCTGTTGAGCCGCCACCGCCACGCGGACCCCGGTGTCGGCGGCCACCGAACGAGCTATCGCCAGGGCTCGCTGGGCGTACTCGTCGCGGACACGATCGTCGGCCCCGGCGATGACGAGACCGAACCCGACCGCGAGGCTGACCGCGAGGACAGCGAGCTGCAGCAGCAGCACCTGCGTCCGTAAACGCATGACGTCAGCCTAGTGGCGGCGCTGAATGCAGCGCCGCCACCGACATCGATTCGCTCAGAACGGGATGGCTCCGACGAGCACGCCCGCACCGAGCATGACCAGGGAGACCACCGTCGCCCGCCACAGGACCTTCTTGTGATGGTCGGCGAGGGTGACGCCGGCCAGCGCGACGAGCAGCAGGATCGCCGGGACCAGCGGACTCTGCATGTGGACCGTCTGACCGGTGATGGACGCGCGAGCCATCTCGGTTGGGTCGATGCCATAGCGCGTCGCGGTCTCGGACAGGACGGGCAGCACACCGTAGTAGAAGGCGTCGTTGCTCATCAGGAAGGTGAACGGGATCGACAGGACGCCGATGACGACGGCCATGTGCGGACCCATCCAGTCGGGGATGCCGTCGGCGAGCCAGTGTGCGATGGCGTCGACCATGCCGGTGCCGTTGAACACTCCGGTCAGCACCGCGGCGGCGAGGACCATGGCGACCACCGACACGATGCTCGAGCTGTGCCGGGTGATGGCCGCCTGCTGCTGTTTGACGTGCGGGAAGTTGACGGCGAGGGCGATGCCGGCGAAGACCATGAACAGCACGGGGATGGCGAGGATGTCGGCGCCGAGGATCGCCAGCAGGGCGACGGTGAGGCCGGCGTTGAGCCACAAGAGCTTGGGCCGGAGCGTTTCCCGGTTCGGGTCGAGGACGCCGGAGAACGACTGGTCGCGACCCGGGGTCTCGTCGGCTTCGGAACCCGTTGCCGTCGAATCGATTTCCGACGATCCGCCGGTGCTGCGTCGGGGCGGGGTCGGCGGAAGGGTCGTGCCGGTGCCGGCGGCGACCAGGACCTCTTCACGCGGAGCCAGCAGCGACTCCTTCATCTCGAGGGTGCCGATGCGGCGACGTTCGAGGACTCCCAGGTGGTAGGCAAAGAGGAGTACGACGGCCAGCGCGGCGCCGAGCGCAGGGATCATCGGGACGAAGACGTCGTTGGTGTCGATGTTGAGCGCACTCGCGGCGCGGGCGGTGGGACCACCCCACGGGAGGATGTTCATGGTGCCGTTGGCGAGACCGGCGACGACGGTCAGGACCACCGGGCTGACACCGAGTTTCACGTACAGCGGCAGCAGCGCTGCGGTGGTGATGATGAAGGTCGTCGACCCGTCACCGTCGAGCGAGACGACCATCGCCAGAACCGCGGTGCCGACGACGAGCCGGGCCGGGTCGTCGTGCACCGCGCGGATGACGAGGCGGACCACCGGGTCGAAGAGCCCGACATCGATCATGATCCCGAAGAAGATGATCGCGAAGAACAGCATCGCCGCGGTGGGTGCGAGGTCCTTGATGCCGTCGGTGATCATGTCGCTGATGTCGAGGCCGGCACCCGCGAACAGGCCGAACGCAACCGGGACGAGGATCAGCGCCACCACGGGCGTGGCCCGTTTGGTGATGATCAGGACCATGAAGGTGGCCACAATTCCGAGGCCGAGTGCTACCAACATTGTCTAGCTCGATTCTGATGTGGATGTGAGGACGACCACATTTCGGTGGCCACATCAGAAGTGTTGGGGCAGACGTCGACACAGTCACGCTTGAGCGCATAAGTATCGTTTCGCGCGTTTTGCTCACCTCCGCGATCGGTAGAAAGCGTGGGGACATGGCGCGCATGTTCTCTACGAGATTCCTAATCGGGGAGCATCGGTGCGTCGTCGCCGTGATGACGGCCGATGAGTACGGCCCGGGTGACGGAGTCCCGGCCGAAGCGATCCCGCAACAAGTCCATCGTGGCGTCGAGCTGTTCGGCATGATCAGTGTCGAAGGGCAGCGTCAGCTGGATGTTGTCGTGGTCGTCGAGATTGGTCAGCGACAACCCGACGAGGGTGCAGCCGCGCTCCCGGATGATCTGCATCGCGTCGGCGAGGAGGCCGCGCGCCGACGCCATGATGAGGTCGGTGCGGTCCGTGGCCTCGACCAGGGTGCGCGACCTGGTCGCGCGGGTGAAGTCGTCGAAGCGGAGCCGGAGAATGACTGTGCGACAGACCCTTTCGGCGGACCTGAGTCGCCTGCCGAGACGTTCGACGATCGCCGTGATGGTCGCCTCGAGGTCGGCTTCGGACTTCGGGCGGCGACCCAGCGCACGCTGTGAACCGATCGACGAACGGCGCTTTCCGGTTTCGACGCGACGCGGGTCCTGCGCCAACGAGAGCGCGAAGAGGTGGCGACCTGCTCCTGATCCGACGATCGCACTCAGTGACCGCTCACCCATCTCGGCGAGTTGACCCACCGTCTCGACCCCGGCGTCGTGCAGCTTGGCCTCGGTCACCGGCCCGACGCCCCACAACCGACGCACCGGAAGAGGATGGAGGAAGGCGAGTTCGGTGCCGGGCGCGACGATCAGCAGACCGTCGGGCTTGCCGACGGCGCTGGCCACCTTGGCCAGGAACTTGCTGCGCGCGCCGCCCACGGTGATCGGCAACCCGACCTCGTCCCGTACGCGTTCGCGGATCGTCGTGGCGATGTCGTGCGGGGTGCCGCTGATCCGGCCCAAACCGCCGACGTCGAGGAACGCCTCGTCGACCGAGATTCCCTCGACGACCGGAGTGGTGTCGTGGAAGATGTCGAAGACCTCGCGGCTGGCCTCCATGTAGGCATCGAACCGGGGACGCACCACCACGGCGTCCGGACAGAGGGCGCGCGCCTCGTGCCCGGGCATCGGCGACCGCACCCCCTTGGCCTTGGCCTCGTAGCTCGCGGCCAGCACGACTCCCCCGCCGACCAGCACCGGACGTCCGCGCAAGGACGGATCGTCGCGCTGTTCGACCGATGCGTAGAAGGAGTCGAGATCGGCATGCAGGATCGTCGCCTCCTGGCGCTCCCGGCGCTCGATCCGCATAGAACATATGTTCGCATACGGGTCCGACAACTCCGCCCTGCGGCGATGACACTCGGCCTGGCCACCTCAGGTCGGTTCGGACTCGTCGATCTCGTCGAGCACGCAGTCGCGGATCGCTTTCAGATCCATCTCGTACCTCACTCCGCCGGCGTTCTCGTACTCGACGAGTCGCGTGGCGGCCCGATCGTGGAGGCGTCGGGCACCGACAGCATTTCCGCGTCGATGATGCGTCAGCGCCACGCAGAGCTGGGCAAGCCCCTGCCACAGGGGACGTTCCTCGACCGGACAGGACTTCCATCGCGTCTCGAACACCTCGTGCGCGGAGAACGGCCGGCCGTCCTCGAGCAGCCGCCGCGCGAATGCGATCGTCTCGTGCGGTGGCAACGGCTCCTCGGGCACCGGCTCGACGCCCGCCGCACCGTACGGCAGCGGGCGACCCAGTTCGTCACGCGGCCGAGCCTGTCGGGCGCGACCGCCGGGATCCCGATCTCGGTCTTTTCCCATGGCCACATCTCCATCGCGTCGATCTCCGATTCGTGCTGTCCTTCGACTCTGACAGACGCCCTGGGCAGGTGCCGGACGCGGCAGGGGGTGCTTGCATCACAACCCCCCTCGACCGTCATCCTGATGAGGTGATGACCCCCACTTCGAACACCGTCGACGGAGTGCTGCGCCGCACTGCCGCGAGATTCCCCGACCGCGCCGCCCTGCATTTCGGCGACGACACCCTCACCTACCGCGAGCTCGACGACGCCGTGACCCGCGCCGCCGCGCACCTTCTCTCCCTCGGTCTGGCCAAGGGCGATCGCGTGGCCGGTTACGGCACCAACTCGCACGCCTACGTGATCGGCTACCTCGCCGCAGCGCGTGCCGGGCTCGTCCACGTGCCGATCAACTACGCCTTGCGCGCCGGCGAACTGAGCTACCTGCTCGAGCAGTCCGGCGCCCGGGCCGTGCTCGTCGACCCCGCTCTGACCGACAATCTCGACGCCGTCATCGACGTCGTGCCGGCCGAGTTCGTGCTCCCCCTGCGCGACGCCGACGACTCGCTGTTCACCATCGCGACCGCGGGAGACGTTCCCCCACTCGACGTCTCGGTGGAGGACACCGACCTGGTGCAGTTCCTCTACACGTCGGGCACGACGTCGAAGCCCAAGGGCGCCATGATGACCCACCGCGCGCTGATCCACGAGTACACCTCGTCGATCATCGCGCTCGACCTCGACGCCGACGACAACCCGCTCATCTGCATGCCGCTCTACCACTCGGCGGGCATGCATGTGTTCATGCTTCCGTACCTCGCGGTCGGCGCCACGATCCGGCTGATGCCGGCACCCGACATCCCCGAGATCCTGCGGCTCGTCGAGGAACACCGGATCGGCTCGCTGTTCCTGGCACCGACGGTGTGGGTGCCGCTGGCCGCGCACCCCGACCTCGCGACCCGCGACCTGTCGTCGCTGCGCAAGGCGCAGTACGGCGCGTCGATCATGCCGGTCACCGTCCTGCAGCGCCTCCGCGAGCGTTACCCTGACCTCGGCTTCTACAACTGCTTCGGTCAGTCCGAGATCGGCCCGCTGGCAACGGTTCTCCGCCCCGATGAGCACGACGCCCGCCCCGCCTCGTGCGGCCGTCCGGTCTTCTTCGTCGAAACCCGCGTCGTCGACGCCGACGGCAACGACGTGCCGGTCGGCGAGCCCGGCGAGATCCTGTACCGCTCGCCGCAGCTGTGCCAGGGCTACTGGGACAACCCGACCGCCACCGAGGAGGCCTTCCGCGACGGTTGGTTCCACTCCGGCGACCTGGTCACCCGCGACGAGGAGGGTTACGTCACCGTCGTCGACCGCATCAAGGACGTCATCAACACCGGCGGCATCCTCGTCGCCTCGCGCGAGGTCGAGGACGCGATCTACACCCACGACGCCGTGGCCGAGGTCGCCGTCATCGGCACCCCGGACGAGAAGTGGATCGAGGCGATCACCGCGGTCGTCGTGCTGCGCGCCGAGGCCGTGGTCACCGAGGCCGAGCTGATCGACCACGTCAAGCAGCAGCTCGCGCCGTTCAAGGTCCCGAAGCTGGTGAAGTTCGTCGAGGAACTGCCGCGCAACCAGAGCGGCAAGCTCCTCAAGCGGGAGCTGCGCGCCTGAAATCGTCCGCTGTTCACCGAGATCAGGTTGCGTTTCGCCCCGCTCGCCGAGGGCAAACGCAACCTGATCTCGTCCGGGGACCACTACCGTGGACCACATGACCGAGCGCACGAGCACAGGCCACGAAGTCGACATCAAACCTCGCAGTCGCGACGTCACGGACGGTCTGGAGAAGACCGCCGCGCGCGGCATGCTCCGCGCGGTGGGCATGGGCGACGACGACTGGGCGAAACCCCAGATCGGTGTCGGGTCGTCGTGGAACGAGATCACGCCGTGCAATCTCTCGCTCGACCGCCTGGCCAAGGCCGTCAAGGACGGCGTGCACGAAGGCGGCGGATATCCGCTCGAGTTCGGCACCATCTCGGTCTCCGACGGCATCTCGATGGGCCACGAGGGCATGCACTTCTCGCTGGTCTCCCGCGAGGTGATCGCCGACAGCGTCGAGACCGTGATGAGCGCGGAACGGCTCGACGGCTCGGTCCTGCTCGCCGGCTGCGACAAGTCCCTGCCCGGCATGCTCATGGCCGCCGCCCGCCTCGATCTCGCCTCGGTGTTCCTCTATGCCGGGTCGACGCTGCCCGGCTACGCGACGCTGTCCGACGGCAAGGAACGCCAGGTCACCATCATCGACGCGTTCGAGGCGGTGGGTGCTTGCTCCCGCGGGCTGATGAGCCGCGAGGACGTCGACACCATCGAGCGCGCCATCTGCCCGGGTGAAGGCGCCTGCGGCGGGATGTACACCGCCAACACGATGGCAAGCGCCGCCGAGGCGCTCGGGATGTCGCTCCCGGGCAGCGCCGCTCCCCCGGCCCCCGACAAGCGTCGCGACCAGTTCGCCCGGCAGAGCGGGGCGGCCGTCGTCGAGTTGCTGCGCCGCGGGATCACCGCGCGCCACATCATGACCCGCGAGGCCTTCGAGAACGCGATCGCGGTGGTGATGGCCTTCGGTGGGTCCACCAATGCGGTCCTCCACCTCCTCGCGATCGCCAACGAGGCCGAGGTCGAGCTCTCGCTCGACGACTTCATCCGCGTCGGCGCACGCGTCCCCCACCTCGCCGACGTCAAGCCGTTCGGCCGGCACGTGATGACCGACGTCGACCGCATCGGCGGTGTGCCGGTGGTGATGAAGGCCCTGCTCGACGCCGGCCTGCTGCACGGCGACTGCCTGACGGTGACCGGCAAGACCGTCGCGGAGAACCTCGCGCACATCGCGCCGCCGGATCCCGACGGGCAGGTCCTGCGCGCCACCAAGTCGCCCATCCACCCGACCGGCGGCATCACCATCCTCAAGGGATCGCTCGCCCCAGAGGGGGCCGTGGTGAAGTCGGCCGGTTTCGACTCCGACGTGTTCGAGGGCACCGCAAGGGTTTTCGACCGTGAACGGGCTGCGATGGACGCCCTCGAGGACGCCACGATCACCGCAGGCGACGTCGTCGTCATCCGCTACGAAGGACCCAAGGGCGGTCCGGGCATGCGCGAGATGCTGGCCATCACCGGCGCCATCAAGGGCGCGGGACTCGGCAAGGACGTGCTGCTGATGACCGACGGCCGGTTCTCCGGTGGCACCACCGGGCTGTGCGTCGGCCACGTCGCGCCCGAAGCGGTCGACGGCGGGCCGATCGCGCTGGTCCGCGACGGTGACCGCATCCGGCTCGACGTCGGGCGCGGCCTCCTTGACCTCATCGTCGACGACGCCGAACTCGAAACCCGCGCCAAGGAGTTCACTCCTCTGCCGCCGCGGTACACCCGTGGGGTCCTGGCGAAGTACTCGAAGCTGGTCACATCGGCGTCGCAGGGCGCCGTCTGCCGCTGACGGCACCCCCGGCGAGCCGCATTCCCAGGGAAACCGGTCAGTCGTCGACGACGATGACGTTGACGTCGATGTTGCCGCGGGTGGCGTTGGAGTAGGGGCAGACCTGGTGGGCGCGGTCGGCGAGGGCCTGCGCCTGGTCCTGAGGGAGGTCGGGGATGACGACCTCGAGCGTGACAGCGAGCTGGAAGCCGCCCTGCTCGTCGGCGCCGATACCGACCTTGGCCCCGACGCTCGAATCGCCGAGCTTGGCCTTGGCCTCGCGAGCCACCGCCTGCAGGGCGGAGTGGAAGCAGGCGGCGTATCCGGCAGCGAAGAGCAACTCGGGATTGGCGGCACCGCCGGCACCACCCATCTCGCGCGGAATGGCGAGGTCGGTGTCGACGAAGCCGTCGGTTGTGCGGACGTGCCCGTTGCGCCCCGCGCCGGTGGCCAGGGCTTCTGCGGTGTAGAGGGTGTTCATGATCGTCTCCTTCGACGGTTGGTGATGACGGACTCTTGATCAGTTACGCGGCTGTCTGCCGCGCGCCTGATCGGTGACCTTGTGCGCCAGCGCATGCAGCGTCGACGCCTCGTCGTACGTGAGGTCCAGGTTGTCCACCAGGCATCCTTGGATCCGGCCACCCTGGCTACGCAGCGCATCCCCTTTCGGGGTCAGGTGGACATGGACCACGCGGGCATCCTCGACCGAGTGTTCGCGGGTGATGTGCCCGGCCCGCTCGAGACGCCGTAGAAGCGGCGACAACGTGCCGCTGTCGAGCTGGAGCCGCTCGCCCAGATCCCGCACGGTGAGCCCGTCGTGTTCCCAGAGGGCGAGCAGAACGAGGTACTGGGGGAACGTGAGACCGAACTCGGACAGCACTTCCCGGTAGAGGCCGGTGACAGCCCGGGTAGCGGCATACAGCGAGAAACAGAGCTGTCGGTCGAGCGGCTCCGGATTGGTGGGCACCCCCAAAACAGTAGTGCACAACTTAATTGTGCACAACCTAAGTTCCTTGTCGGCGGCGGCAGCGCCATGCGTCTCCGGGTCGCAGTTTGATCGACGGCCTTCCGGGACATGACCAAGATGTGCATACTTCGTTCATGACAACAAGCGATGTCACGGACCTCCGCCTCGCTGCCGAGGGCGGAGGAGCGGCACTCGACCAGGTGTTCCTGATGTCCGCAGCAGCCGGAGTGGTGTCCATCGGACTGCTCTGGATTGGCTACCTGCATCGCACGCACAAGATCACGTGGCTGACCACCCTCGCCGAGGGCCGCGCGCCGCGTCAACCGGCCACCGTGGGCGGCCCTGCCGATCTTCCTGTTCACCAGCACCATCATCTGCGCCCTGTTCGGCTTCCTCTGGGACGTCAGCCTGCACATCGGTGACGGCCGCGACGAGGGACCGCTCGCCAACCCGGCGCACTACTTCATCCTGGTCGGCCTGTTCCTGCTGTTCATCTCCGGCATGCTGTCGGTCTTCCTGCCCTTCGAGAAGCCCGGACGCTCCGCGATCAGGATCACCCGCAACTGGTACGCACCGGTCGGCGGAATCCTGTTGGCAGGCTGCGGCTTCTACGCCCTGCTGGGCTTCCCGCTGGACGACGTCTGGCATCGCATCTTCGGTCAGGACGTCACGCTCTGGGGTCCGACCCACCTGATGCTGATCGGCGGTGCAGGACTGTCCCTCATCGCGGTCGTCATCCTCGACCGCGAGGGCAGGGCCGCGATGGGCGCCGACCTCCCGCCGGACGGACGAGGACAGTGGATTGTCCGCTGCCTCGCCTTCGGCGGCCTTGTGATCGGCATGTCGGTCTTCCAAATCGAGTACGACTTCGGCGTCGAGCAGTTCCGGCTCGTGCTGCAGCCGATGATGATCGCCGGTGCCGGCGCATTCGCGCTCGTCGCCGCGCGGATCAGCCTCGGACCGGGCAGTGCGCTCGTCGCCGCGGTGTTCGCGATCCTGCGGCGCGGTGTGGTCGCGGTCGTCGTCGGGCCCGCGCTCGGTGCGCCGATCAACGTGTTCCCGCTGTACCTCGGCGCGGCCGTGGTCATCGAACTGCTCGCGCTGACGCCGCTGTTCAAGCGGCGCGTGCTCTTCGGCGCGGTGGCGGGCCTGGGCGTCGCGACCGTCGGACTCTGGATCGAATCCTGGTGGATCGCGGCCGCTTACCCGTTCCCGTGGGTGACCGGCATGTGGGGAGAGGCCCTGGCCATGGCCATCCCGGTGGGCGTGGCCGCGGGTCTGTGCGGTGCCCTGCTCGGCATCGTCTCGGTCGGTGAGCGCCTGCCCCGACGCTGGATCAGCATCACCGCCGTCGTGCTCTCGGTGGTGGTGATCGGCGGTGCCGTCGCGAACGGTCTGCGCGTCTCCGTGCCGGCGGACATGACCGCACGAGTCGTCCTGACCCCGGCCGGAGCGAACGACGCGGCCGAGCAGAACGTCACGGCCGAGGTCTTTCTCGACCCGTCGGACGCGATCAGCGGCGACCCGGAGTGGGTGACGCTGATGTCCTGGCAGGGCGGCACCGACAACGACCGCGGCATCGTCATCGACCGACTCGAGCGGGTCGGCCCCAACCACTTCCGGTCCACCGAACCGATGCCGGTGTCCGGGTCGTGGAAGACGATCCTGCGTGTTCAGGACGGGACCACAATGGCCGGTGTGCCGGTGTACCTACCGGCGGATCCCGCGATCGGCGCTGAGGGTGAACCGGCGCAGCAGACGTCGACCAAACCGTTCGTCGCGGAGATCTCGATCCTGCAGCGGGAGCGCACCTTCGACTATCCGTCGTGGCTGTTCGGCGTCGCATCCCTGGTGGTTCTGGTGTGTTCCCTGCTGCTCATCGCGGCGTTGTCGTGGGGAGCCGGCCGGGTCAACTCCCACGAGACGACCTCGGGTGCACGGGAACCCGAGTTGCAACCGCAGCCATGATCACCGCCGCTTCGGGGCCGGTGGTCCTGCACCTCGCCACGCATCCTCTGATCCTCGCGCTGCCGGCGGTGATCCCCGCGTTCATCCTGGTGGGCGTCATCGTCGCCATCGCGATTCACGATCGTCGTCGAGGGGATGACGAGGACGCCGACGATCTGATGGAAACTCCCACCGACCCACCGACCCGGAACGAGGCCGATGACCCCCGCCGTGAGGCCGACTGACACCCTGCTCGCCCACGGACTCGGTGGATCGGAGTACCTGCCCGTCCCGCTGACCGCAGTGTTGATCGGCGGCGCCTGGGCGTTGACGATCTCCTTCGCGGTGATCGCCTTCGCCTGGCGCACACCGAGATACGGTCGGGCCGACGCCGGAAGCGAGCTGCCATGTGGGTGACCGCCACGGTGGACAACTCCTGGGTCCGCGGGGTGATCGCCGGTGCCGCCCTGGTGCTGGCCGTCTGGTTGGTGCTCGCCGCGTTCGGCCCCGACACCGACGAGAACCCCCTACCGGGCGCGTTCTACGTGCTGCTGTGGGTCGGCATGACGGTGCTGTCCGCGCTGATCGGGCCGGTCTGGCGGTTGCTGTCGCCGATCCGCACCGTGCTGCGGGTCGCCCGCCGAGTCCTCGGCCCACGGGTCGTCGGCCTGACGGCGTACCCCCGCCGCCTCGGGTGGTTGCCGGCCGCGTTCGGTCTGTTCGCCTTCGTCTGGCTGGAACTGGCCTCACCGGATCCCGGTTCGGTCTCGACGGTACGGATCTGGTTGCTGTGCTACCTCGTGATCACCCTCGTCGGCGGCATCGTCTGCGGACTGCGGTGGACCGACAACGCCGACCCGTTCGCGGTGTACAGCACGATCGCCTCCCGGCTCTCCCCGTTCGCGAAGAACGCCGACGGCAGAGTGATCGTGCGCAGTCCGATGAACTCGCTGACCACCCTGCCGGTGCTACCTGGCACCGTCACCGTCCTCGCAATCCTGCTCGGGTCCACCGCCTTCGACAGTTTCTCGGCGCTCCCGCTGTGGCAGGAGTTCGTCGACGAGCGCGCCGACGGCAACCAGACGATCGCCACCCTGCTCTCGACCGTCGGGCTGCTGGTATTCGTCGGCGTTGTGGCGGTGACGTTCTGGTCGGCGGCCCGCGCCGTCGGTGGGGTGAAACCCGACCTGCGACGCCGCCTACCCGGTCTGATGGCGCACTCACTCATCCCGATCGTGATCGGCTACATCCTTGCCCACTATTTGCAATCGCTCGTCGAGCAGGGACAGGAAGCCCTTCTGACCCTGGGCGATCCGCTGGGACGGGGATGGAACCTGTTGTGGCTGAGCGATGCCCACCTGGTGTACATCATGTCCGATCACCCGACCGTCACAGTGACGCTCAAGGTCGTGTTCGTGCTCGGCGGCCACATGCTGGGAGTGGCCGCGGCCCACGACGCCTCGCTTCGGCGACCTTCCCAAGCGACATCAGCTGACCGGTCAGCTCACCATGATGGTCACGATGGTCTTCTACACGTTCCTCGGTCTGTACCTGCTGTTCGGCGGGTAGAGCCACCGATCGCTCAATATCGGATTGCGTTGTGTCGCGGTATGCGTGACAGAACGCAATCTGATCCCGTTCGGCGGACGATCCGGTGGTCTACCAGCTAGATGCCGAGAGAACCGAAGTCGAGCGAACCGAAGTCCAGCGAACCGTTCGAGCTGCGGCAGCCGTCGACGACCAGTTGCTGCGGTGTCGGTAGACGATCAGCGGTCTGAGGTCCGGTCTTGATCCGGAACCAGATCGTCTTCGTTCCGTCCGACGAGGGTTCGGGCGCGCCGGTCACCGTCTTGAGGTCGATCGTCCGCTCGGTGACGAAACCGTCGGGTTGGGCGTTCCGATTGTACGGATTGCCATTCCCCCAACTCGGAACTCCCGGAGCGAGACCCGAGGTCAACGCCGGTGAATCGCCGACCCACCGCGCAATCGGCCATGGGATACCCGACACCTCACGCCACGGAGCGGACATCTCGGCCGGAATGCTCGTCGCGTTCACCATGGCCGGGTCATTCTCCTGCTCGAACCACCAGTCCGGCTGGAAATAAGTGGAATTCGTGTAGTTGGTGATCTTGATGGTAGCCGTACAGTCTCCGTTGGAGACCCCTTGCAGTGTCAGTCCGCCCGGAGCCGCGGATGCTGTTCCGGCACCGGTGATTCCACCGGCCGCCACGCCCGTCGCCAGCACAGCCGCGCACAGGGCGCGCATCGATGATTTCCTCATGAGCCCTCCCGAAAGGCGCAGGCACGTTTGTCGGTTTTGATCCGCCTGCGCCGACGTCACCGTAAACCGGAGAAGAAGCGTCATGCGACAGATTCGGCTTTTATGTCTGACCGACAACAGATGTCCGATTTCGCTGATATCGAGCACATCTCGGTTCCCTCACGAAGCAGTCACCCCGAGTTCACTTCTGTGCACAGACGGTCACTCTCGACCCATGCGTTCATGTCGTCGAAGTAGAACCCTCGCCGTCGCGTTGGGAGCGGTGGCCGGACTGATGGCCGGGGCAACCGCGGTTGCGGTCGCCGACGATCCGACCGAGTACGTGGCGCTCGGGGCGTCGTTCTCGGCAGGCGTCGGGATTCCCTCGTCGGTTCCGGGATCGCCGACCGGCTGTGGACGGTCCACCAACAACTTCCCGCGTCTGGTCGCCGAGGAGGAGGGCTACCGACTCAAGGACATGAGTTGTGGTGGCGCCCAGACCCGACACCTCACGACGAGCCAAACCGCCGGCCAACCGCCACAGTTCGACGGCCTGAGCCCGACGACCGATGTCGTCACCATGCAACTCGGTTACAACGACGGCAACGTCTACTCGGGCAGCATCGCCGACTGTTCACAAACCGCCTCGGGCAGCTCACAACTCGCACCGTGTGAAGCCCGCACTCTCGGTCGGTACTCGGCCGAGATCCAACTGTCGGCCGCGAAGATCGCCACCGCCATCGCAGGGATCAAAGACCGAGCCCCAGCCGCGCGGATCCTGGTCGTCGGCTATCCGACGGTCTACCCGCAACAAGGCAACTGCCCCGGACGAAACCCGTTCTCCGCCGAGGACACCGCCTTCCTCGACCGTCTCGAAGTCGAGCTGAACACCATGCTGAAGACTCAGGCCCAGCTGGCCGGCGTCGCGTTCGTCGACACGTACGGCCCCAGCGTCGGGCACGATTCCTGCAAGTCCCAGTCCACGAGGTGGGTCGAACCGTACACGAATCCCGTTGGCGCACTGCGGCTACATCCGAACGCCAAGGGGCATCAGCAGGTTGCGAAAGCGGTACTCGCCGCCCTCGACTGACCCACGCGCCCGCTACCGGCCGGCTCGTCGAGCCCGGAACACCATGTCGTGCGTGTGATGACCGCGGCCTGCGGCTTTGCCCCGCTCACGCGTCTCGTCGGTGACGATCTCCCAACTGTCGCCGAGGAGTTCGGCGAAACCGCCCGGCTGCACGTAATCGTCCGGCTCGAACCCGTGCGCTCGCACGCCCTCCGGTGCATGCGCGACGACGAGCAGCGAACCTCCCGGGCCGACAGCGTCGACGAGCTTCCGCGCGACCTCGAGCTCCTCGACGAGGATCGGGAAGTAGTGCAGCGCGACGAGACCGTAATCGGCACCGGGGACTGGATCGACGACGAGATCGGCGCGTGTCCACGTGATCGGCAGTTCGCCACTGATCTCGCGTGCCCGGTCGAGCGCCACCTGTGAGATGTCGACAGCGGTCACCTCCCAGCCGCGTTTCGCCAGCCAGCGGGCGTCGGCGCCCTCCCCCGACCCGACGTCGAGCGCGGTGGTCGGCGTCAGGTCGTTCGCCTCGATGATCAGCGCGGGGTTGACGTCCGCGGTCCACAGCCGCTCGGCATTGCCGTATCGCTCATCCCATTCTGCGGCCCGCTCGTTGTCCATTCGGAGATTCATAGCAGTTGGCCGCGGCAGCAGGCGCGGTTTCGCCGCTATCAGTCGGGCGGGTTGTCGACGACGCGCGCGATCCGTCGGATCGCCTCGGTCAGCACCTCCGGCGAACACGCGACGTTCAACCGCGCGAAGCCGTTGCCCTGCGAACCGAACGCGGGCCCGTAGTGCAGCGCGACGCGGCCGTGTTCGAGGATCGGGAGGCCCGGGTTATCGCCGAGCCCGGCGTCGCGGAAGTCGAGCCACGACAGGTACGACGCACTCGGTCGGGTATAGCCGACACCCGGAAGATGCTTTGCCAGAAGGTGATCCAGCAGATCGAGACTCTCGCCGATTACCTCGAGGATGGCGTCGAGCCACTCGTCGCCGTGAGCGAAGGCGGCCTCGGTCGCGGCGCGGCCGAGGATGGAGGTGCGGTACTGCACCTCGTCGGGCTGACGTGCGACGATCGCCCGGGTCGCATCGGAGGTGGCGACCATCAGCGCACACTTGGCGCCGGCGAGGTTGAACGCCTTGCTGGCCGAATGCGCAGCGATGCCCACCTCGCGCGCGGCGTCGCTCACCGCGGGGAACGGGACGAATCCCACCCCGGGATGGACCAGCGGCGCGTGGATCTCGTCGCTCACGACCGTCGCACCGTACGACGCCGCGAGCTCGGCCAGCCGCGCGAGATCGGATGCGTCGTGGACCAGACCCACCGGATTGTGCGGGTGACACAACAAGACTGCCCGCGCACCCGCCTTCAGCGCTGTCTCGATGCCGTGGAGATCCATCCGCCACCCCGGGTCGTCGAGCAGCGGCACCTCCACGACGGTTCCGCCGGCCTCCGGGATGAGCTCGAAGAACGGTGGATACACCGGCGGCATCAGGATGACACCGTCGCCCGGACGTATCGCCGTCCGCAACGACTCGACGATCACGACGCTCACGTCGGTGGTCAGCGTGACGTCGTCGGCGCTCAGCTGCCAGTCCCACCGCCGCTCGGCGAAACCTGCGAAAGCCGTTCCCACACCGCCCGAGTCGCCGGCGTAACCGACATCGGACGCCCGGATGCGGTCGATCATCGCCTCCGCGACCACCGGTGCGAGCTGGTAGTCCATCTCCGCGATGAACAGTGGCAGGACGTCGTCGGGGTGGGTCGACCACTTCGAGCTGGTGCGGCGTCGGAGTTCATCGAGGGACGGAGCGACGGGCCTGGGTGTCACAGGCTCTTTGGTACCACCCTTCGAGACGGCCCTCCGCAAGCTCCGGACCTCCTCAGGGAGCAAGCGCGGTTCAAGGCATCGACGCCGCCGCCGGAAGCGGGCAGACTGGTCGCCATGGCCTTTCCTCTTCGTATCGGTGTCCAGATTCAGCCCCAGCACGCCCCCGAGTACGGCCTGATCCGCGACGCGGTCCGTCGCGCCGAGGATGCGGGCGTCGACGTCGCCTTCAACTGGGACCACTTCTACCCCCTCTACGGTGCTCCGGAGGGCGAGCATTTCGAATGCTGGACGATGCTCGGTGCGTGGGCGGAACAGACGTCGCGGGTGGAGATCGGCGCGCTGGTGACCTGCAACTCCTACCGCAATCCGGAGTTGCTCGCCGACATGGCCCGCACCGTCGACCACATCAGCGGCGGCCGTCTGATCCTCGGTGTCGGCGCCGGCTGGTTCCAGAAGGACTACGACGAGTACGGCTATGAGTTCGGCACCGTCGGCTCGCGCCTCAACGACTTCGGGGCGGCACTGCCGCGCATCAAGTCGCGTCTGGGCAAGCTGAATCCCGCACCCACCCGCGACATCCCGATCCTCGTCGGCGGCAGCGGCGAGAAGAAGACGCTGCGCTACATCGCCGAGCATGCCGACGCCTGGCACGGCTTCAACGACGTCGAGCAGTACCGCCACAAGTCGAAGGTCCTCGCCGAGCACTGCGCCGCGGTAGGACGCGATCCGGAGACCATCGAACGGTCGTCGGCGGTGCAGTTCGACGGCGACGTCGACGCCATGCTCCGCGGTGCCGACGCGCTGGCCGATGAGGGCATCAGTCTGCTCACCGTCGGCGTGACGGGCCCCGACTACGACCTCACCGCCGTCGAGGCCCTGTGCCGGTGGCGCGACGCTCGACTCTGAGCACGTGCCGGCACCGATCGAGGTCAAGGACGGACATACACTCACCCGAATGCGGCGGCTGGTTAGATTTGTGATCATGCATCGGGAACCTGCGTTTCGTGGTGGGTGGGGGCACGTCGTGACACGTCGCGTCTCGGCAGCTCTCGGAGCCGTCGGTCTCGCGCTCGGCATGACCCTGCTGCTGAGCGTCGGAGCCGGCACGGCCGCCGCCGAGCCGCCCACGCGCCTGCCCACCTATGTCGTCGACTCGGCCGAGGTGATCACCCCGGAGCGGCGGACCGAGCTCGAGAACGCCCTCGACGAGCTGTACAACGAGAACGACATACAGATGTGGATCGTGTACGTTCGCAGCTTCGACGGCCTCACCAGCGAACAGTGGGCCGACCAGACCGCCATCGCCAGCGAACTCGGCGACCGCGACGCGCTGCTGGCCGTCGCGACCGAGGACCGCGCCTACCGCATGTTCGCTCCGGACAGCATCGGCGGACTCGACCAGTCGACCCTCGATGACGTCGCCACCAACGACGTCGTCCCGCAGCTTCGCGAGGGCAACTGGGCGCAGGCCGGGCTGGGCGCCATCAACGGGCTCTCGAATGCCCTCGACCCCAGCTACACCGGGGTCATCACCGCCGGTGTCGTCGGCGGGGCGGTCGTGATCGGCGGTGGCGGCGCGTACCTGTACTCGCGACGGCGCAAGCAGCGTCGGATCGACGGCAGCGTGGAAGCGCTTCGCGAGCAGGAACTGACCGTCGACCAACTCGCGGAACAGCCGCTCGACGTGCTCGACCCGTGGTCGCGTGAGGTCCTCACCGATCTGGACAACGCCGTCCGCACCAGCGAAGAGGAATTGCGCCTGGCTGTCGGAGAGTTCGGCGAGGCCGAGACCGCGCCGTTCACCCAGGCCGTCGACCACGCGAAACGCGAGCTCGCACAGGCCTTCGCCCTCCGGCAGCGGCTCGACGACAACGTCCCGGAGACCGACGACGAACGCCGCGGGATGCTCGTCGAGATCATCACCTCGTGCACCGAGGCCGACGCCGCGCTCGACGACCAGGTCGAGGCCTTCGATGCGATGCGCAACCTGCTGATCAACGCGGACACCCGCTTCGACGCGATCACCCAGCAGCTGATCGGCTTGCGCGCACGCCTCGACCCGGCCACGCAGCAGCTCACCGAGTTGACCGAGAAGCACGGCGAGCAGACGCTCGCATCGATCCTGCCGAACGTCGAACTCGCCCGGCAGCAGATCGATTTCGCCGAGGCGACCGCCGATCAGGGTCGTGCGGCGAGTGCCGCACCGGTCGGGCAGCAGGGTCCCGCGGTCGCGGCGATCCGTTCGGCCGAGGGGTCCATCGAGCAGGCCACCGTGCTCCTCGACGCGATCGATCACGCCGACGCGAACATCGCGGCCGCACAGTCCCGTATGCCCGCGCTGATCGAGGAGGTGGAGGGCGAGCTCGCCGAGGCCGCCTCACTGACCGCCGATGGCGGACCCGCGCTGGCGACTGCCGCGGCGGCCGCGCGAACCGCGCTCGACGCGGCCCGCACCGGCTTCGACGCCGATCCCTTGGGAACGTTCACCGCACTGGTCGACGCGGACGCCGATCTCGACGACGCGCTCGACGCCGCAAGGGATTCCGCGGCCGAACGCACCCGTCGCGCACAGGTGTTGACCGCGGCCCTCGAGTCGGCGACTGCGAAGGTGACCTCGGCGTCGGACTTCATCGGCACCCGACGCGGCGCCGTCCAGTCCACCGCCCGGACCCGTCTTGCCGAGGCCCAGCGACTTCTCCGGTCCGCTCAGGAGGCCGCCGGAACCGACCCGGGCGCCGCCACCTCGACGGCACGCCGGTCCGGTGCTCTCGCCGACCAGGCTCTGATGGCCGCCCAGGGTGACGTCGTGAACTGGCAGCAGTCGCAGCAGCCGCGTTCGGGCGGCTCCTCGACCGCCGGAGCCGTCCTCGGCGGCATCCTCGTCGACAGCTTCCTGCGCGGCACCATCAGCGGCGGGCGCGGTGGATACCGAGGCGGATACCCCGGCGGGTTCGGTGGCGGGTTCAGCAGCGGCGGACGCAGCCCCGGCTCGTTCGGCGGCTCCGGATCGTCGGGACGGATCGGTACCGGCGGGCGGTTCTAGCGGCTTCGACAGAGCTCAGCCGGCGGACGGCCACCGCACGTTGGGTTCCCGTTCACATCCGGGTCTCCACCGGTTCGCTCGCGCCGCCTAGCGTCCTGCGAGTGCGAATCCAGTTGCCGCTGTTCACCTCCACCGGTCACGACGCCGGCCGTTCCTCTCGCGCCCAGGTGACGTGTCGCTACAAATGCGGCGATGCCTGCCGTCACGATCCCGGAAACCGCAGCGACAACGCGTACTTCCGCGACGTCGTGCGTACCGCGGTCTCGCGGCGGAGCGTCCTCAAGACGTCGGCGGGTACGGCCGTCGCGGTCGGAGCGGCATCGGTGCTCGCGGCCTGCGGCGAGAGCGGCTCGGGAAACGGCACCTCGACGACCGGATCTGCCACCGGAGATGCGCTGCCGGGCATGAAGTTCGCGGCCGTCCCGGCCAACACCGAAGACGCGGTGGTGATCCCCGACGGATATCGGCAGGAGGTGGTCATCCGCTGGGGCGACCCCGTCCTGCCCGGCGCCCCGGAGTTCGACTTCGCCAATCAGACCCCCGAGGCCCAGGCCGGGCAGTTCGGCTTCAACAATGACTTCGCCGGGCTCATCCCGGTCGACGGCGTGCCCGACCACTTCTACCTCGTCGCCAATCTGGAGTACCCCACCGAACCGTTCATGTTCACCGGGTACAAGGACGGCCAACCCACCGAACAGCAGGCCCGCGTCGCGATGGCCTCGATCGGTGTCGCCGTGGTCGAGGTGACCGCCCGGCCTGAATCCGGCGCGCTCACAACCGTTGTCGGACCGCGTAACCGACGACTCACCGCGTCGAGCCCGTTTCGACTGACCGGTCCCGCCGCAGGTACCGAGTTCGTGAGGACCACGGCCGATCCCGCGGGCACCACCGTCCTGGGGACCATCGCCAATTGCTCGGGCGGACTCACCCCGTGGGGCACCATGCTCTCCGGCGAGGAGAACTTCAACAGCTACTTCGGCAACGCGAGCGCGGTCACCGAGCCGAAAGCTGCTTCACGCCTGGAGCGCTACTCGTTCGCCGACGACGATGACGAACACCAGTGGGGACGGTTCGACAAACGCTTCGACCTGGCCGTCGAACCCAACGAGGCCAACCGCTTCGGCTACATCGTCGAAGTAGATCCACACGATCCGAAAGCCGTTCCCGTCAAACACAGTTCAATGGGGCGGTTCAAGCACGAGTCGGCCAACATCTACGTCGTCGGCAGTGGTCCCGGCGAGGGCACGGTGGTCGCCTACAGCGGTGACGACGAGAAGTTCGAGTACATCTACAAGTTCGTGTCGAGTCGAAAGATCAAGAGCGGACTGTCGAGGACCGCGCGCGAACACAACATGCGCATTCTCGACGAGGGGACCCTGTACGTCGCGACGTTCACCGGCGAACCCGTCGACGGTTCCGGCGCACTGCCTGCGGCAGGCAAGTTCGCGGGCAAGGGGTCGTGGAAGCCCCTGCTCACCGTCAATGCCGACGGCACGGCCCGTTCGTACATCACCGGCATGTCACCGGCCGAGGTCGCGGTGTTCACCCGCGAGGCGGCCGACGCCGCCGGTGCCACCAAGATGGACCGTCCCGAGGACATCGAACCGAACCCGAAGACCGGCAAGGTGTACTGCGCCCTCACCAACAACAGCGACCGCGGCACCGACGGCAAGGCCGCCGCCGATCTCGTCAACCCCCGCAACGAGAACAAGAACGGTCAGATCCTCGAGATCACCGACGACCACACCGGCACGGAGTTCACCTGGGAACTGCTGCTCGTCTGCGGCGACCCCGCCGCCGCCGACACCTACTACGGCGGTTTCGACAAGACCCGGGTCAGCCCGATCTCCTGCCCCGACAACGTCGCCTTCGACCCGCACGGCAACCTGTGGATCTCCACCGACGGCAACGCCCTCGACTCCAACGACGGCCTGTTCGCGGTCGCGCTCGACGGGGACCGTCGGGGCGAGACCAAGCAGTTCCTGACCGTCCCCAAGGGCGCCGAGACGTGCGGTCCGGTCATCGACAGCAGCCGCATCCTGATCGCGGTGCAGCATCCCGGAGAACTCGACGACCATTCCGCGGACAATCCGGCATCGCACTGGCCCGACGGCGGGAACTCCCAACCGCGGCCGTCGGTGGTCGCGGTCTGGCGCGACGGTGGGAGCCCGATCGGCGTCTGACGCGCGTGTCAGCAGCGTCACACCCTGACGAGATGTTACTTCGAAACTCTAAGTATTAGAGTTTCTAAACGTGCCCGCTTCCGATCCCGCGCAGCTCGCCCTGACGCTGCGTCCGACGATCACCAGGCTCTACCTGGCGCTTCGCCGACGCGCACCAAGGGTCGAGCTCACCGCGGCGCAGACCTCGGCCCTCAACGTCCTCGCCGACGACGGGTGGATGCGGATGGGTGAACTCGCCGATCGCGAGTCCATCCGTATGCCGACAGCGACGTCGGTGATCGACGGCCTCACCAGACACGAGCTCGTCGAACGCAGACCCGACCCGGCGGATCGACGCGCGGTCCTGGTCGGGTTGACCGACCACGGCCGCGCCCTCGTGTCGCAGATCCGCGAGGAGCGCGACGTCGTCCTCACCAGTGCGCTCGCCGCACTGAACGACGAAGACCGGGCCGCTCTCGCCGCCGCCGGCCCGGCTCTCCAGGCACTGCGCGACCGACTCGACGAGACCCCGACGCAACCGACGAACGCGACCTGACGTCCGCGGGCCGGACACGTCATCAGCCAGCGATCGAGAAGGACCCCATGACAGTCACCGAGAACACCCCGACCACCGGGACCGCCACATCGGAGAAGTCACTGCTCACCACGTTCCGCGAGCAACCCCGTACCGTGTGGATCACCGCCTTCGCCGCCACGATCGCCTTCATGGGCATCGGCCTCGTGGACCCGATCCTGCACAGCATCGCCGAAGCGCTCGAGGCGCCGGCCGAAAAGGTCACCCTGCTGTTCGGCGTGTATGTGGGTGTGCAGTGCCTGGCGATGCTCCTGACCGGCTGGGCCGCATACCGTTTCGGTCCCAAGCGCACGCTCACCGTCGGACTGGCATTGATCGTCGTCGCCGCCGGACTGTCCGCCTTCGTCGACGACATCGATCAGTTGATCGCCCTCCGTGTGCTCTGGGGTCTCGGCAACGCACTGTTCCTCGCGACCGCACTGGCATTCATCGTCTCGTCCGCCGTGGGCGGCCGACAGGGCGCGATCATGATGTACGAGGCCGCACTCGGCCTCGGTCTGGCGGTCGGACCGTTGCTCGGGGCGACACTCGGCGAATGGACCTGGCGCGCGCCGTTCGGCGGAACCGCACTGCTCATGCTCTTCGGTGCCATCCTGTGCGCGGTCATGCTCCCCGCCGACTCACCTCGCATCACCCGTGACCGGGTGCGGATCGTCGATCCGCTGAAGGCCCTCCGCAATCGCGCCCTGACGATCTCGGGCATCGGTTCCGCCTTCTACACCGGTGCACTGTTCACCGTCATCGCGTGGGCGCCGATCGCGATGGGGCTCCGCCCGATCCACGCCGGTCTCATCTTCTTCGGGTGGGGTCTGCTCACCGCGCTGGCGGGTGTCTTCGTGGCACCCGCGCTGGCGAAGGCCCTGGGTGAGAAGGCCGGTGTGCTGGTGGCGATCTTCGCCTACGGTTCGATCATGGTGCTGGCCGGCATCGGCACGGTCAGCGATCAGGTGTGGCTCATCGGGCTCGCCGTCGTCCTCTCCGGCCTGCCGTCGGGTGTACTGAACACCCTCTTCACCGACCTTGCCATGTCCTCCGGCGGGACGGGCACCCCGCGCTCGGTGTCCAGCGCGGGCTTCAGCTTCCTCCGCTGGATGGGGGCCGCGATCGCCGCGGTGCTCGTGGCGTACCTCGCCAAGTGGTTCGGTTCCGACGCCGCGCCCTGGTGGTTCGCGACCGCCTACTGCGTCGCCGCGCTGGGCGCCGTCGCACTCATCAAGGCAACCGACGACGACGAGATCGACGACACCGCCGCGCTTGTCGGCGTCGAGGAGTTCTGACCCGAACACCGGTTCGTCCCGGTACCGTCCGCCTGATGACGTATTCGAAGGTGATCGTGGCGGTGCGCGACGGCGGGCTGACGCGCGACGGTGCCGACGGTCTGGTCACACGATGTGCAGCAGCCGGTGCCGTGCGCGTCCAGCTCAACATCGCCGACGACCGGGTCTCCGGCGCGATGCGGATCGACGAGCTCGATCCGCCGATCGACGCGGTGGTGACGTACTGGGCCGAGGATGTCGACGCCGTCCTTCCCGCGGTGATCCAGAGCGTCGAGGGGCGCCCGGCGGCGTGGGAGGTCACCGCCCGCGCTCCCCTCGACCCGGAGCTCCCTGCCGACGGAACGCGCATCGACGCGCTGTCGAACATCGCTTTCCTACGACGCCCCGTCGAGCTGGACCGCGACGAATGGTTGCGTCGCTGGCTCGAGGACCACACCCGGGTTGCGATCGACACCCAGGCCACGTTCGGCTATGTCCAGAACATCGTCGAGCGTCCACTCACCGACGACCCGCCGCCCGTCGACGCGATCGTCGAGGAGCTGTTCCCCATGGCGGCTGTCTCCGACATCCACGCCTTCTACGGCAGCAACGGCGACCAGGCCGAACTGGAACGTCGAATGACCCGGATGCTCACCAGCGTCGCACGTTTCGGTGCGGACCGACACCTCGACGTGGTCCCGACCTCCCGCTACGACTTCGATCTCCTACGTTTCGATCTCTCCGCCGGGGTGGCCTCAGACGGCTGAATCCGGGAACGCGATGACGGACAGGAAGCGCACGGGCAGTTCGACGAGTTCGACCGGCCCGTGCGCGCCTTCTCCGTCGAGCTGCAACGCGTCGCCGGGATGCATCCGGTACACCGAACGGCTGTGCGCGTAGTCCATCACGCCCTCGAGGACATACAGGAATTCGGTACCAGCGTGCTGGAACAGCGGCTGGGTCACCGACTTCTCGGTCAGCGTCACGAGCAGACATTCGAGCCGTTTGTGTTCTCCGCGAAGCGATCCGAGCAACTCGTACTCGTGGCCCTCACGCGAACCCTCACGGACGATCTCGTTGCCCTCCCCCGCCTTCACGAAGACGGCCGACCGCTCCATCTCCGCACCGCGGAACAACGACGTGACCGAGACGTCGAAGCCGTTGGCCAGGCGGGCCAGAGTGCTGAGACTGCAGGAGGTCTGCGCGTTCTCGATCTTCGACAGCATCGCCTTGGAGATCCCGACGCGGGTCGCCATGTCGCCCACCGACAGTCCCTGCTGACGACGCAGCCGACGCACGTTGTGCGCGATCGCGGTCTCGAGCTCGAGTTCCTCGACCGACTGGTCGACGGGGCGTTCCCGTGCGATGCCAGACTGGTTCCGGATCAAAGGGTCGTCGGTCACCTCGCCAGCATAGTGAGCCAGCTCGTTCACTGTCAGTTGACACATGTTCTCGCGTCCTCTCGTCGGGTTGCCCCCGCCCACCGCTCCGGAACGCTCAGCGCATCTCCCCTGCTCCCACGTAGGGGAACCTCGTCTTCAGCGGGTCTCCCTCCGCGAACCGGGAGAAACGGAAGTCCGACTCGGGGATCCGGGGGTCCGAACTGCGTCCGTCGACCACCAGATCGGCGACGAGCCGCCCCACCGCCGGCGAGATCTTGAACCCGTGACCACTGAAACCGACCGCCAGCACCAGGCCGTCGAGCGGTCCTCGCGAGATGATCGGATTCCAGTCCGGTGTCACGTCGTAGCAACCGGCATAGCTGCTGGTGATCGCCGGTTCGGTGAAGCCGGGGAACCGGGTGCCGACCTTGTCGACGGTCAGGTCGACGAAGTCGCTGTCGACCCGGTTGCTGTAGCTGTCCGGATCGGCGATCTGCAGCTCTTTGAGATCGCTGTTGCCGAACAGGATTTCGCCACGCACGTCCGGTCGGACGTACTGCAGGGACACGAGGTCGGAGAACACCGGCACCGCGCCGAGATCCTCGCCGGGATGGATCATCACGATCTGTTCACGATGGACCGAGATCGGGACATCGATGCCGTGCGGCGCGAGGAACGGCTTGGACCACACACCGGTCGCGACGACGACGGTGTCGGCGGAGATCGTCGACCCGTCGCCCAGGCGGACGCCGGTGACCCGGTCCCCGTCCACGATGAGCTCGGTGACCGTCGTGCCCTGCCGGATCCTGATGCCGGTGGCACGTGCGGCGGCGGCGAAGGCCTGAGCGGTCTGGTAGGCGTCGCCGTAACCGCCGCGCTCCTCCCAGCCGAAGGCCGCGAACGGCTCGAGATCGGCTGCCGACCACATCTTCGCGACCTCGGCGGCGTCGATCTCCTCGGTCTGGACGCCGACCTCACGCTGTGCTGCAAGGCTTTTGCGCAGGCTCTCGACGTTCGCCTCGCCGACGCCGACGACATAGCCGGTTTGTCGGAAGCCGATGTCGGTACCGAAGATCTCCTCGGCCTTCTCGAAGACCTCGAGGCCCACCGCCGCCATCGCGGCGAGCGAACTGACGCCGTAGTGGCAGCGGACGATGCCCGACGACTTGCCGGTCATCCCGCCGCCCACGGTGTCCCGTTCGCACACCACCACATCGGTGATGCCGCGCTGACCGAGTGCCCACGCGGTTGCGGCGCCTTCGAGTCCGCCGCCGATGATGACGACCGATGCGGTCGAATCCTGCTCGCTCACAGCCCACTCCCCGGAATCCAGTTGGTGCCGGCCATCGGGACCCGCGCCATCGCCGCGGCCTCGATCGTGATGGCGACGAGGTCCTCGGGCTCGAGATGCTGGAGATGCGCCTTGCCGCAGGCACGGGCGATGGTCTGGGCCTCCATCGTCATGACCCGCAGGAAGTTGGCGAGACGCTTGCCCCCGAGCACCGGGTCGAAGCGCGCTGCGAGCTCCGGATCCTGCGTGCTGATGCCGGCCGGGTCGCGTCCGTCCTGGAAGTCGTCGTAGTAACCGGCCGCCGAACCCAACGCCTCGTACTCCTTGGCGTAGCGGGGATCGTTGTCGCCCAGCGCGATCAGAGCGGCGGTGCCGATGGCCACCGCGTCTGCACCGAGCGCCATCGCCTTGGCGACATCGGCACCGTTGCGGATGCCGCCCGAGACGATCAGCTGGACTGCGTCACGGTCCGCCCCTACTCCCGCCCGGCGGTGAACTCCGAGTTCCTGCAGCGCCTGCACGGCCTGCGGGATGGCGGCCAGCGTCGGGATGCCGACGTGCTCGATGAACACCTCCTGGGTGGCCGCGGTGCCGCCCTGCATGCCGTCGACCACCACGACGTCGGCGCCGGAGTGAACGGCCAGCTTCACGTCGTAGTAGGTGCGGCTGGCGCCGACCTTGACGTAGATCGGCTTCTCCCAGTCGGTGATCTCGCGCAGTTCGTTGATCTTGATGGCGAGGTCATCGGGACCGGTCCAGTCCGGATGCCGGCACGCACTGCGCTGGTCGATGCCCTGGGGCAGCGTGCGCATACCCGCTACGCGCTCGGAGATCTTCTGCCCCAGCAGCATTCCGCCGCCGCCCGGCTTGGCGCCCTGACCGAGGACCACCTCGATCGCGTCGGCCTTGCGCAGATCGTCGGGGTTCATGCCGTAGCGCGAGGGCAGGTACTGGTAGACGAGGTGCTTGGACTGACCGCGTTCCTCCGGGGTCATACCGCCGTCGCCGGTGGTGGTCGACGTGCCGACCTCCGACGCCCCTCGACCCAGTGCCTCCTTGGCGCCGGCCGACAGCGCGCCGAAACTCATGCCAGCGATCGTGACCGGGGTCGACAGATGCAACGGGTACTTCGCATTGCGGCCACCCAGGACGACGTCGGTGTCGCAGCGCTCGCGGTAACCCTCGAGCGGGTAGCGCGACATCGAGGCCCCCAGGAACAGCAGATCGTCGAAGTGGGGGAGTTTGCGCTTGGCACCCCAGCCGCGGATGTCGTAGATGCCGGTCTCGGCGGCGCGCTGGATGGCGGCGATGGTGGTGCGGTCGTAGGTGGCGGATTCACGGAGTCCGCGCTGCTCGACGCTGAGGTTCTCGGTCATGGTGATGTCTCTTTCGGTCAGGGGCGCGAGGGGTGGCGGCCCTTCGTGGCTCGTCGCTTTCGCTCCTCGCACCTCAGGGAGCGAGGGGAGGCTTCGCTATCGCTCCTCGCACCTCAGGGAGCAGGGGCTCGCACCCGGAGAGCGACGGGTGGCTCAGTAGGCGGAAGCGTTGTCCACCTTGAAGTGGTAGAGCTCGCGGGCCGACCCGTAACGGGTGTAGGCGGTCAGGTCGTCGTCGCCGTAGCCGGCGGCCTTCAGCAGTCCGGCGAGTTCCTCGAGGTGCTCCTCGCGCATCGGCTTGGCGATGCAGTCGGCACCGAGGGAGGCGACCTCGCCGCGGACGTAGATGCGGGTCTCGTAGATGGAGTCGCCGAGTCCGTCGCCGGCGTTGCCGCGGATGACCAGGCGGCCGGCCTGCGCCATGAACGCGCTGTTGTGTCCGACGTTGCCGCCGACCACGATGTCGACGCCCTTCATCGAGATCCCGCAGCGCGCCGCGGCGTCACCCTCGACGACGAGGAGCCCGCCGTGGGCAGTGGCCCCGGCCGACTGCGAGGCGTTGCCCTTCACGATGACGCTGCCGCTCATCATGTTCTCGGCGACACCGGTGCCGGCGTTGCCGTTGATGGTGACCTCGGCCTGCTGGTTCATGCCGGCGGCGTAGTAGCCGACGTGACCGTTGACGGTGATCTTGACGGGGGCGTTCACGCCCGCCGCGACGCTGTGGGCGCCGGCCGGGTTGTCGATGACGATCTCCCCGGAGATGTCCCCGTGAAGGGCCGAGTTGATCTCTCGCAGTGGGGTGTTCGCGAGGTCGAAGTGGTGATTGGGGCTCATCGTCTCCGCTTTCGCTGTGCCGGTGGGGGAGTAGGTGGAGTGGCCGAGGGCCTCGGGTTGTCCGAGTGTCCCCGGTTGTTCGAGAGTCACCGCGTCCATGCGTAGACCACCTCCGGCTCGGGCTCCCAGATGCGGGCGTTCTCGACGCCGGGCAGCTTGGCGAGGGCGCGGTACTCACTGGCGATCGCCACCCAGTCGTCGGTCTCGGCGATCACCGCGGGCTTGCAGGCGATGGCATCACGGACGACGGCGAAGGAGTCGCGGTTCGAGACCACCAGGGTGTAGAAGCCGTCGAAGGTGGCACAGACCTCTTTGAGCGCGGTCTCCACGTCCTTACCGGCGGCGAGCTGGTGGGCGACGAAGCGCGCGCCGACCTCGGTGTCGTTCTCACTGTCGAATTCGACTCCCTGGGCGCGTAATTCGCGTCGAATGGTGGCGTGGTTCGCGAACGAGCCGTTGTGCACCAGACACTGCTCCGGCCCCACGGCGTAGGGGTGAGCACCGGACGGGGTCACGGCCGATTCGGTGGCCATGCGGGTGTGGCCGACGCCCTGCCAGCCGGAAGCGTTTGCCAGCCCCCAGGATTCGGTGAGGTCACGCGGCGCGCCGACACCCTTGAGGACGGTCAGATCCGAGCCGAAGCCGGCGACGAGCGCGTCCGGGTAGGCGGCACGGGCCGCACCGAGGAGTTCTTCGGCACCGACCGGGGCCGACGCGACCAGAGTGGCGTCGACGAGCTGGGCGGCGACGGATACGCCGAGTGCTGCACCGAGGGTCGACGAGACCTCGTCGGGCAGGACGTCGAGTTCGAGCAGCGAGACGCAGCCGTGGCCGGGCGGCGCCCACTCGGGGTTGCCGTAGACCGCGATACCGGCCGAATCCGCACCTCGATCCTGCATCTCGCCGAGCATCTCGGCGAGCATGGCGCCGAGTCGGGGATGAAGATCGGGATTACGCAGATGCAATCCGACGATTCCGCACATTGTCGAATCCTTTACGTCGAAGGGGAGTTGGATGTGGTTCGGTCCGCGCGGCCGGGTCGGCCGCGTCAGAAGGCGGTGAGGTACTGGTCGACTTCCCACGGGGAGACCGCGGCGTGCCAGTTGAAGAACTCCTCGCGCTTGAGGCCGGAGAAGTAGGTCGACACCTTGCCCTGGTCTTCGGGCCAGTCCTGGGGGAGTGCGGCGTCGAGCGCGCCCGCGACGACGGCGTCGGCCTCGAAGGCCTCGACCGCGTGCAGCAGGGTGAGGGGCAGTTCGGCGATGTGGCTGGGTGCACCGCCGACGGCGCCGGGGTCGAGGCTTCGCTTGATGCCGTCGAGGCCGGCACCGAGCAGCGCGGCCGCGGCCAGATACGGGTTGGCCGATCCGTCACCGCCGCGGAGTTCCACGCGCTGGTCGTCGGGAACGCGGATGTAGTGGGTCCGGTCGTTGCCGCCGTAGGTGGCCTTGCGCGGCGCCCAGGACGCTCCCGAACGGGTGGCGGTCGCGCCGGTTCGCTTGTAGGAGTTGACAGTCGGTGCGATGACGGCCTGCAGCGCCGGCGCGTGCTCGAGGATGCCGCCGATGAACCCATAGGCGGTGTCGGAGAGGCCGAGTCCGCGATCGTCTTCGCTGACCTGCGGGAACACCGGCTCACCGCCCTTGGTGAGCGAGAGGTGGAAGTGAAGACCGGAGCCGGTGCGGTCGGCGAACGGCTTCGGCATGAAGGTGGCGATCATGCCCTTCTCCGCGGCCATGGCCGAGAGGAGGTAGCGGAGAGTGACGACCCGGTCCGCGGTGGTGAGCGCGTCGGCGTACTTGAAGTTCTGCTCGAACTGTCCGTTGCCGTCCTCGTGGTCGTTGGCGTAGTTGCTCCAGCCCAACTGGTTCATGGCAGTGGACACCGCGGTGAGGTGTTCGTACATCCGGGTGAGGCCACGGACGTCGTAGCAGGGCTGGTCGGAGTCGTCCGCGGCGTCGGCGGTGACGAGCGAACCGTCGTCGGCACGCTTGAGCAGGAAGTATTCGACCTCGGCCCCCACCCAGGGCTCGAAGCCGGCGTCGGCGGTCTGTGCGATGAGGGTCTTGAGGATGTTGCGCGGGGCGAACGGCCACGGCTTGCCCTCGACGTGCGGATCGCACTGGACGACGGCGAGGCCTTCCTTGATGAACGGGATCGGGAGGAAGGAGCTGACGTCGGGGATCGCGATGAGGTCGGGGTCCTTTGGCTCCTGGCCGATGGCACCGACCGCGTAGCCGGCGAAACCTACTCCCTCCGTGGCGAGTTCGTCGACCGCCTCGACCGGAACCAGCTTGGCGCACGGCTTTCCGCGAAGGTCGACGAACATGGCGAGGATGAACTTGGTGTCGGTCGCCGCACACAGCTCGGCGAGGGTACTGGTGTCGGGGGCTGCGTTGGTGGTGGTCATGATGCGCTCCGGGGTCGACTGTAGGTGTTGCTTGTCGGGATGTCCACTCGCGTGAATCAATGTCTACCGTTAGTAGACCGATCGATTGTTTCGCCGCTGTTTCCGCCCGATGAGCGGTCGGTGTCGTTTCGGCTCCTCGTGTGACGGGACGAAAAAGGCCCGGGGCACACCGTTCTCACGGTGGGCCCCGGGCCGTTGTTCACTGTCCCCGCGCGGTCAGACCTGTGCGGGTGGAGTCGAGGCGGGCATCGACCTCTCCACCGATTCGGCAGCTGCCGCCGGCGAGAGGGAGGCGAGGCCGCCACCCGGGTGACCCACACTCGCGCTGGGGATCTCGTAAGCGGTCTCGGCGTGCAGGACGGTGTCGAGGCCGACCATCTCGGTCTCCTCGTCGACGCGCAGCCCGATCAGCTTGTCGAGGCCCTTCGCGATGAGCCAGGTCATCACGAACGAGTAGGTGCAGGTGATCGCGATACCGGCGAGCTCACGCCAGATGATGTCGGGATCACCGCCGAACAGGACGCCTTGGACACCGGCCGGAGCGACCTCACTGGCGAACAGGATGATGCAGAGGGTGCCGACGATGCCGCCGATGCCGTGCACGGCGAAGGCGTCGAGCGTCTCGTCGACCTTCAGCTTCGACTTGAAACTCAACAGGAAGGCAACGACCGCGGCGGCGAAGATGCCGACGAGCAGGGCGCCGAGCGGGGCCATGCTGCTGGCGGCCGGGGTGATACCGACCAGACCGGCGACCACACCGGTGATGATGCCCAGCGAGGTGACGTGGCCTTCGCGCCACTTCTCGATGATCGCGAAACCGATCATGCCGGCGGAACCGGCGAGCAGGGTGTTCAGGATGACCGCCTGGGCGAGGAAGTTGGCACCGAGTGCACAGCTGCCGTTGAATCCGAACCAGCCGAAGAACAGGATGCCGCCACCGAGCATGGTCATCGGCACGTTGTGCGGACGCTCGACGCGACGCTTGCGCGCCCCGAGCACGACGGCCAGGGCGAGCGCGGCGACACCGGAGTTCATGTGGACCGCGGTTCCGCCTGCGTAGTCGACGATCTGGAGCTTGTTCAGCAAGAAGCCGCCTTTGTAGTCGTCGTCGACGTCAGCCGCGAAGACCCAGTGGGCGAGGGGGAAGTACACGACCAGCAGCCAGATCGGCGCGAAGACGAGCCACGACGAGAACTTCATACGGCCGGCGGCACCGCTGGCCACGATGGCGATGGTGATGGCGGCGAACAGGATGAACCACGCCGCGAAGTACAGCGTCTGGGTCGCCCCCGAGGCGTCGTCGGTCAGCCAGTTTGTCAGGCCGATGAAGTCGGTCGGGTTGCCGATGAGGCCCCACCCGCCCACCGACGGCCCGGACACGAGTCCGTAGCCGATGACGACGTAGAGCACGGCGGTGATGCCGAGGGTCGAGATGACCATCGACATGATGTTCAGGACGTTCTTCGAGCCGACCATGCCGCCGTAGAAGAAGGCGAGGCCGGGGAACATCAACAGGACGAAGACGAAGGCCGCCAGCATCCAGGCCAGGTCGGCGTTAGCCGCGAGTATCGGTTCCATGGGCGATCTTTCGGTTCGGAGACTTGAGGTCCGGGTTACTTACACCAGCAGCTCACGGGCGTCATTGACCGCGTAGATATGCGACGACACTGTCGCGATAGTCGAGGAATCCCTTGTAGGCGGCGATGTCCTCACCGAGTGTCTCGATGACGGTCGCCAACTGACTGGCCCACTCGGGTATTCGTTTCACGTCCTCCAGCGAGGCCATGAATGTCCGGATATTGAACGTCACGGCACCCGACATCGGCAACCGGACGAAGTGTTCCAGCTCGATTCGCAGGCGTGCCCTGGCGAAATCGCCGTCGGCGACCATGCCCGGGACGTCAGCGGCCCAGGCCGGCAGCTCCTCGAGACTGACGTCGAGCTTGTGCGAATCCGACGCCGACAGAGTCCAGTTCACCCTGCGGTACACCTGATCTGCCGGTAGCCTGCGCAGGAACTGCTCGGCGCGGGCGACGATGCCCTCGCGGAGCATGCGCGGGACCGGGGCATGGATCTCGTACATGTCCATGCCCACATCGAAGGACACCGACCACGCCGCCGCAAAGGTCACGACACCGGCGTCGAAGTACAGGTGCCCGTCGCGTTCGGTGACGAGAAGGAGGTCGTCGGGCACCTCCCGCGCCAGGAACTCCATCGGCCCGTAGGGCAGGGACTCGGGGTCGCCGAGCACGAATCCCTGGTCGGTGCCGAGGATCTCGTTGCGCCAGTGAAACCGACCGTCGCCGTGTTCGTCGAGGTGCATGAGGCCGGGGTAGGAGATGCTGAGATCGCGCAGGTAGTAGAGCAGCAGATCCCAGCACGCGATCTCCATGCCGGCACGGACCCGCACCCGTGAGGGGTCGTTGTCGAGAATCCGACGGCGTTCGGCCATCATCTCCGGGTACTCCGCGCCACCGAGATCGACCAGATGCCTACCCCATTCACCACCACGGGTGCGTCGGGGGATGCGGGCGGGTTCGACGTTGACGCTGTAGGAGAACTCCTCGAGGTCGTCCGGGAACGGCCACGGCAGATTACCGAGATGATCCACCGGCTGGTTGAGGAACAGTTCTGCGGATTCGGTCGGAATCGCTTCTGTGGTCACAGGTCCACCTCGATGTTCTGCCCCCGGGATACACAGCACAGCATCGCATCACCGAGAGCCTTCTCCTCGTCGGACAGCACGAGGTCGCGATGCTCGATGATGCCTCCGCGCACAGGGATTCGGCATTCGCCACACACGCCCTGGCGGCACAGGTTGGGCACCTCGACACCACTGTCGAGTAGTCGTTGGAGTAGGGACACCCCGGCCGGGACGTCGATCCGGTCCCCGGTCGAGGACAGCGTCACGGTGAACGGGTCACCGGGCTCCTGCTCCGGCGCGGCGAATCTCTCGAGATGGACTCGCGCCGTGGGCCATCCGGTCTGAGCAGCGAGTTCTTGATAGGTGTCGAGCAGGGCTGCCGGTCCGCACGCGTAGGCGTGGGTCCCCAGCGGCTGCGACCGGAACCTGTCGGCGATCAGTTCCGCCGTGGCCTCGACTCCGGACACCTCGTGCAGGGTGATGTTCGGCTGCTCGGCGAGCGCACGGAGATCGTCGAGGTGCGCTCCGCTGCCGGGTCGGAAGGAGTAGACGATGTCTGCGCGAAGCCCCTCGCGTGCCAGTGCCCGTGCGTGCGACAGGACCGGTGTGACGCCGATACCGCCGGCCACCAGCAGTGCTCCCCGCTGGTCGAGGACGGGTGCGAACATCGACCGGGGCCCCTCCACCTCGACGACGGCGTCCTCGGAGAGGTTGTCGTGCAACCAGTCCGACCCCCCGCCGGCACCGCGTCGTAGAACCGAGATGCCGTAGGTGTTGGGGTACATGCCGTCGTCGACGAGCGAGTAGGCGTTGCGGTGCTCACCGGCGGTGATGATGAGATGGCTGCCCGGTTGGTAGGGCGTCAGGACCTGCGGGGTGTCGGCGAGCGGCGCGAACCGGAAGTGCGTGATGTCCGCGGTCAGCTGCCGGACGGCGACGACGCGCATGGGCCGTGTCGACGTCGCATAGCCCTGGTGCAGGTGTGCGGGGATGGCTGCCGCCGTCATGCATCACCTCCCGCAGCCGATGCCAGGAAGCTGCCCATCGTCGGTGAATGGTGTTCGTGGATCTCCAGATCGCGGGAGCAACCGGGACAGGTGGCTGTCCCGCCGGCACGACCCTCGACGCGGAAGGTGTTGCGGCAGTGCGCACAGTAGAGCGGCAGGTCGCGGAGGTGGACGACATGGGAGGACAGTTCGGCGGGTACGGCCCCGGCCTCGCGCGCGATGGCCAGCGCGGTCAACACGTCGTACTGGCCGCCGGTGACGAGAATGCGCGTGCCGGTGAGCGCTTCGTCGAGGGCGTCGTGCAGGGACGCACGATCCTGCTCGTCGGTGAGCGTGTCGAGCACGAGCAGCCGGGTGGCTCCGACGGCCTCGGCCGCCGCGACCCAGTTGCGTGACACGTGTGCGGTCTCGGCGTCATCGCCGACGGCGACCACGAGGAAGGCCGCCCCGGTGGTGTCGACCGCCGGGGGAGTGGCCGGCCAGACCGGCAGGCCCGGGCCGGTCGGCGCCGGCGGAGTGGGCGCCGGCGGAGTGGGCGCGGCGTCGCGCAACCACTGGGCGGCGCGGTCCCGGTACTTGATGATGCCCTTGTAATCGGCCATGTCCTCGGGCAATTCGGCCAGGACCTCGGCGGCACGACGCCGCCACGGATCGACGGTGGCCAGCTGCTCCAGAGGCAGCATGTAGGTGCGGATCAGGAACATGACCGCTCCCGAATCCGGGAGCCGGATGAGATGTTGCACCTCCACGCGTAGGTGGACGCGGCGTCCGAACTCGGCGTCGTCGACGAGCTGGATGCTCTCGCGGTCGGGGCCCCACTCGGGGTAGATCTCGGTCGAGACATCGAGGCGGCGGTCGATGGTGAGTGTCCAGTTGGTCCGCCGGTAGGGCTGGTGCGGCTGAAGACGCTTGAGGAACTCGTGCGCCCGGGTGATGACGCCTTCCTTGCGCACCCGCGGGACGGGCCCGTGGATCTCGAGGAAGCTCATCCCGACGTCGAAGCCGAAGCTCCAGTCGGCGGCGAAGGTGACCACCCCGGCGTCGACGAAGAGCTGGTCGTTGCGCTGGTCGAGGAGCGCGATGTCCTCCTGGACCTGAGAGGTGATGTAGCGCAGTGGTTCGTCGGGCAGGGTGGTGGCGTCGCCGTAGCGGAAGTGCTGTTCGATGCCGAGGATGTCGTTGCGCCACAACCATTCGTCGGGTCCGGTCGAGCGGAGCTGCATCTGCTCCGGGTACGCGGCGTCGAGTTCGCGCATGAGGGTGAACATCGCATCCCACGCGGCGGGCACCATGTGGGGGAGTACGGCGTGGCGGGTCGGATCGGCGGCGAGCGTCACCGCACGCTGGTCGAGTTCGGCGCGGTACTCGGAGTCGATGTCGACGACCGCGGTGCCCCACTGACCCGCGGGCGTCGTGACGGGTTGCTCGGCCGGTTCGACGTTGGTGCTGTAGCGGTACCGGTCCTCGAGGAACGGGAACGGGAAGCCGGCGACCAGGTCGGCCGCGGTCTCGGCGGTTGTGTTGTCGAGTGTGCTTGTCACAGGGGAACCTCCAGGGTGCAGCCGCCGGCGGCGCGCGAGACGCACGGCATGATGGCGTCACCGGCGGACTTCTCCTCGGCGCTGAGGTAGAGATCGCGGTGGATGGGTGATCCGCCGGACAGGGGGATGCGACATTCGCCGCACACGCCCTGACGGCACAGATTCGGGACCTCGACGCCCGCCTCTTCCAGGGCCGCGAGCATGCTCGTCCCCGACGGGACATCGATGCTCCGGCCGGATTCGGTGAGCTCGACGCGGAACGGGTCACCGGCGTCGAGTGCATCGATGCCGAAGCGTTCGAAGTGGATTCGGGAGTCGGGCCATCCGGCTGCTGCGGCGGCCGCCACGACGGAATCGATCATGGACGACGGTCCGCAGACGTACAGGTGGGTGCCGACCGGCTGGGTACGAAGCGCTTCGTCGAGGCGCCCGGTGAACGAGACACGGTCGGTGAACAGTTCGGCGCGAGCCCGGGCGAGCGCCGTGACGTCGGCCAGGTGGGCCGCGGCTTCCTCACGGAAGACATAGAGCAACTGCACGTCCCGGCCCCAGCGCACGGCTGCGCGCAGGTGGGACACCATGGGAGTGATCCCGATCCCGCCGGCGACCAGCAGGTGTTTGCGGGCGCGGGCGATCGGCGCGAAGGCGCTTCGGGGGAGTCCGACGGTCAGCGTGTCGCCGACAGCGAGTTCGTTGTGCAGCCAGCGGGACCCGCCGTTGCCGTCGTCGACCTCGAGGACCGAGATCGAGTAGTTCGTGGGATAGGTGCCGTCGCCGGTCAAGCTGTAGGCGTTGGTGTTCGAGCCGGCGTGGACCACCAGGTGACTGCCGGGGACGAAGCCGGGGAGGGCCCGACCGTCGGGGTCGGCGAGCGTGATGCTGCGGATGCCGGTGACGGTGGAGTCGATCGCGGTCACGACGAGCTGCATCGTGGGCATCCGGTCGACGCGGCTCGTCGACTCGGCGGCGGCGCCGGCCGAATCGGGTTCTGCTGCGACGGTGATGCTCACAGTTGGACCTCCTCACCGGTGGACAGGGGTTGGGCGGTCTCGGCGTCGACCATGAAGCCCAGGTACTGCCCCGTTCGACGGGACACGTGGTGGTACACCAGCAGGTCGCGACGACATCCGGCGCACGGGATGACGTCATCGATCACCGCTCGGACGCGGGTGACCGACCGGCAGTGCGAACAGAACACGTCGGCCTCGGCCTGGCCGTCGGAATCGGCTGTCATGACTTCGATCTCGTCGTCCTCGAGTCCGGCGTTCACGGCGACGGCGCGCAACCGCAGTGCCGCACCGGCGTCGGCGACGATCCAGACCCGGACCCCGACGGTGGCCTCGGCGAGCGCTCCGGCGAGCAGGTCGGCGGCGGTGTCGGCGTCGCCGTGGATTCGAGTGGTGACCAGCGGAGGGAGGTCGGCTTCCCAGCGGCCCAGTGCGTCGGCGACGTCCCCGACACCGACCAGCAGGTAGGAACTACCGGTCGGCGTGGGGGTCGTCGTCTCGACCAGGTCACCAGGTCGTGCCCACGCCGGCACGCTGGAGTACGTGATCTGCGACATCGTCAGCGATCAGAGGAGAGTGGCGTCGCGCAGACCGGTGTAGAAGGCGAGCGCATAGTCCGGTGTGCTGAAGTAGATCTTCGATCCCTTCGGGAAGAAGATCGCGTCCTTGGCCTTGGCGACCGTCTTCTGCCCGGTTTCCTTGTTCTCCAAGAGGAACTCGCCCTCGAGAACGACCTTCATCTCGTCGTACTCGTATTCGTAGTAGAGCGGCTCGTCGGTGTGGCGGAGTTCGAAGTACCCGCTGCACATCGGGCTGCCGTCCGGGTTCTCGTAGACGTCACCGATGAATCCCTCGGTGCCCGGGTACTCCGCCTCCGGCATCTTCGGAAGATTCTTGAAACCATCGCTGGTCACGCGGAACTCCAACGCCTTGGCACTTTCGATCGTCACGATGCTCCTCCATGTCTCACTCGGGCGCGAATGCGCTCGTCGGGTACGTGGTCGGCGTCCTCGTGCCACCCGGGGGTTCGTGATGACTCTTCGTAGTGGACGCCGTCCCCTGTTATGAAACAAGTGGTGTGTTTCCGGAGTGTGACGGCTCTGTAATGGTGTGCTACGCGGCGTACGTCATGCGGTGCGGAGCCTCGTCGGAGGTTCGGCGTGAGATCGGCTCACGTAATCCGTTCCCGCTCACACTTATCGGGTGAGCGGGAACGGAGGGGGTGAGCGAGAGTCGCAGCGCCTACTGACGGCGATAGTCGAGCAGCCCGACCCAGAACTCGTCGGGGATCACGTCGCCGGCGCGCAACACGCGCGCGAGTCCGGCGGCCATGAACGCACCGAGGAGTCCGAGCCACAGTCCCGCCAGCGAGATCGCGGTCCAGGCGACGGCGACCGCGATCGGCCAGGGGTCGAGGATCAGCAGGATCGGCGCGAAGAAGAAGCCCGCCCCGATGAACCACGACGAAAGCGCACGGTCGCATCGCGCCACGGCCACCAGCCACCGCGGCGTCGAGGCGGTAGGCATCGCACCCAGTGGGGGTCGTCGGTTCCGGTGAGTGGTCTTCTCCGTGGTCATCGGACACCTCCTGAGACGGATTGCGATGACTCCCAGACTCCGCCCCCGAACGCGCGGAAGCCACTACCTCCCAGGTAGTCGGAACGACACTCTCAGTCGAGCCAGTCCAGCACCGACGCCGCGGTCCAGCTCTGCTGCATGCTGCCGAGAGGCTCGCCGGTGAAGGGCTCGTAGTACTCCGCGAACGAGCCGTCGGTGGCCTGACGCAGACCCTCCTCGCGGAGCCGCGCCGAACGCTCGGTCCAGCCCCGACGCGCGAACGCCCAACTGAACAGCCAGGTCATGACCGGCCACACCGGACCACGCCAGTACTCGCGGGGTCGGAAGTCAGCCGAGATCGGCGACGTCGACGGTGGGACGGCGTACCGAAGGTCGGGATGTCCGCAGAAGCGCGGGCCCTCGAACAGCCGGAGCAGCGCGCGTTCCCGCTCACGGGGGAGCCCGCCGCAGATGAGCGGAGCGAACGCGGCGATGGTCTCGGTGGTGATCCAGGAGTTCGCCCGCAGATCGAAATCCCTTGCGGCACCGTTACGGTCGTTGGCCGCGGCGACCACGCCGGAACGGAACCGGTCGGCCCAGGCGCGCAGGTCGCGAACGTCGGCCAGCGGCTTGGAATAGTCCTCGCCGATCGTCGCGAGCACGTCGCAGGCGACGGCGAAGATCGCGCTGACGAAGACGTCCTCGACGGCGAAACTCATGACCTTCGGCAACAACTCGTCGTCGTAGTTCGCACGCTTCATCTGCTCGACGAGCCAGATGTACCGGTCGTACTCGAGGTCGGTGGGCCGCATCGACAGGTCGGTGACGTGATCGAGATCGGCACGCTGGTACGGCGGAAGGTCTAGTCCGGGAACGACATTCGCATACGCGGAGTCCCAGCGCGGCGAGTTGTCCATGCCGGATTCCCAGCCGTGGAAGATGGTGATCCGGCCGCGTCCCATCGGATCCCGGGCGTGGGCCAGCCAGCGATGCCACCGCACCAGCGAACTCCAGCGGCGGTCGATGAACTCATTGGCCACCGCCCGCGTCGTACGACCGTGACGTCGGGAGTGGTCGAGAATGCGCTGCACCGCGATCGCGTGGACCGGCGGCTGAGTGATGCCCGAGGTGTCCGGGAAGTCGGGGGCGCACTCGGCCAGTCGTGCGCACTCCCAGCGGGACGGGCCGGGAAAGTATCCGTCACGGCCGTTGGCGAACACGATGTGCGGGATCATGCCGTTGCGCCACTGGGCCGACAGCAGGGTGTCCATCTCGATCACCGCACGCTCGACGGACAGCGGCGCGAGACCGACGGTGACGAACGCGGCGTCCCAGCTCCACATGTGCGGGTACAGCTTGGGCGCCGCACTGGTCATGGTGCCCAGGTCGTTGCCGCGCAGCAGATAAGCGGCACGTGCCGACAGCTGCGTTGGGGTGAATCCGTACCTGGCCACGCCGACGATTGTGCCCCCCGGCGCGCACGTCTGCTCATCGAGGCGGCCTCGATACGCGGCGTCCTCACTCGCCTCGGTCGTCGTCACCGGGCCGACGGAGGGTGGGCATGACGATTTCGGCATCCGGGTCGCCGCAGTAGGGTTGGCAGAGTGCCCACCGCATTGATCACCGGGGCCAGTCGCGGCCTCGGCGCACAGATCGCCCGACAGCTGGCCCCCACGCATGACCTGTTGCTGGGCGGCCGTCCCTCACCCGAACTCGACCACCTCGCCACGGAGCTCGACGGCGCGAGCACCTTCGCCGTAGAACTGACCGACTACGACGAGGTCGCCGCCGCGGTGGAGACCATCAGCGAACTCGACGTGCTGGTCCACAATGCCGGCGTCGGCAGCAGTCTCGAACACGTCTCGGACACCCCCGTCGAGGAATGGCATCACGTACTCGAGGTGAACCTCGTGGCGGTCGCCGAACTGACGCGGCTCCTCCTGCCGGCGCTGCGGCAGGCAGAAGGGCACGTCGTCTTCGTGAACTCCGGAGCCGGCCGGTCGGCCAAGCCGCGCTGGGCGCCCTATGCGGCAAGCAAGTTCGGCCTGCGCGCACTCGCCGACTCCCTACGCGCCGAAGAGCCGACGCTCCGGGTCACATCCGTCTACCCCGGACGCATCGACACCGACATGCAGCGCGAGCTGGTCGCCATCGAGGGTCGCGACTACGACGCCTCGCAGTTCCTGCGCCCGGAATCGGTCGCGGCCGCCGTCGTGCACGCCGTCGAGACCCCGGCCGACGCCCATCCACAGGACATCGTGCTGCGGCCGACGGGGCGTGGGTAGCAGCTCAGAGCGGAGTCAGAGCTGCGTGAGGTCTTCCGGCCGCCAGACCGCGCGCATCGACGACACCTTGCCGTCGGCGTTGAAGACCATGATGTCGACCGGGGTGATCTCGAAGGCGAGTCCGGAGGTCTTGGTGACGAGGGTGAACTCGAAGACAGCGGTGTCGCCGGCGACCTTCTTCCACTTGAGGGCCGCGGTGCGCTCGTCCATGCCGGTGATCACCGAGTAGAACTCGACGAGCTGTTCGCGGGTGTTGCGGATGTCGGCGCCGATCGGGTCCTCGACCGTCGCGTCGGGCGCGTAGAGGTCGGCGATCTGTTCGGCGGTCCCGGTGTTCAGCAGCTCGACGTAGGCGTCGACCGCCGCGTCGATCTTGTCGGCGAGGTCGGCTTGCTCCACGGTCATGAATCCTCCAGAAATTAGAACGTGTTCTAGTTCCGCACCGTAGCACGCGCGTCCGTCGACCGGTGGATGTTTCCGGTGCCTGCACAGGGTTCTTTGATACGTTCGCCGCAAGAGTCTCCTCGGGCGTCTAGTCCGTGAAACGACGAGTCCCAGCAGCACGGAAAGGCCGGTATCCGTGACCCCGATCCTGGCTGCTCCTCTGGACCCCGGCAACGAGCAGGCCCGACGCTGGGCCGAGGACGAGCTGTCGAAGGACGTCTACCAGCCGCCGGAACCGTCGTGGTGGGACGAGTTCAGCGACGGCGTGTGGGAATGGATCGCCGACAACGTCCTCGACCTGTTCGGTGGTTCGGACACGATCCGGGCGATCGTCATCGTGCTCGCGATCCTTCTGGTCGTGGGCCTCGCCGTGCTCGTGACCCGCCGGGTTCGACGCATCCCGCGGGCCCCGACAACGGCCGACACCACCGCGGCCAAAGTGGTGCTGCCCGGTACGCGCTCGGCGAAGGAACTCCGGGCCGTGGCCGAGGACCGATACACCGCAGGCGACTACGACGGCAGCGTGATCCACGCCGTCCGTGCCCTCGCCCGCCGCGCCATCGAACGGGGTCTGCTCGCCGACGAGCCGTCTCTCACCGCGCACGAGGTGGCCGCCGAACTGGCACTCCGGTTCGCCGACCACGGCGTCGAACTGCGCCGCGCCGCTGATCTGTTCGACGCGATCGCCTATGGCGACCGACATGCGGCCGCCGGGTCGGCGCGTGCGGTGCTCGATCTGGAGCGTGCGGTGTCGTCCGCCCAACCGGCCGCGGCGGACACCTCAGGTCCGCGTCGAATGGCGGTGCCCCGATGACCACGACAACCCGTGCCCCGTCGATCGCGCTGTCCCCGCCGAAGCGCGGCACACCGCGGTGGATCTGGGTGCTCGTGGTGGTTCTGGTCGTCGTCGTGGTCGGCGGGATCGGCCTGCTCGGGGTATCCGCGCTGACCGTGTTCGGGGCGGAGCCCGGGCCGGGTGTGAGTTACGACCCCGACAACCCCCGACCCCAGGGCGCCCGCGCCTTGGCTCAGATCGTCGACGAGCATAGCGGCGACCTCCGACAGGCTCGCGGCCTGGACGAGTTCACCGACGCACCGCGCCCCGGCAGCAACACGACGGTCGTCGTGTCGTCGGTGGGTGCGTTCAACCCGGGTACGGCGCAACAGTTCCTCGACCGGGTCTCCGAGGCGCACCGGGTGATCCTGATCGCGCCGCAGGACTACGCGCTGTCGCTTCTCGGACTGCCCGTTCGGCTCGAGTTCGACGGCGCCCCGACCGGGGTGCCCGCCCGCTGCACGACCGGCGAGATCGCCCCCGACGACACCATCACGGGCGGCACGCTCGGTTACAGCACCTCCGCACCGGGTACGACGTCGTGCTTCACCACCGGCGCCGCGTCGAATGTGCTGTACCTTCCGGCCGCCGCCGGCCGTCCGGAGATCGTGGTCGTGAGCGGCGACATGCTGCTCAACGAGAACCTCGCGCTCCGCGACAACGCCGGCGTGACGACCCGGCTCTTCGCCAATGCCGACGACATCCTCTGGTACGTACCGTTCGTCACCGACGAGGTGCCGTCCGAGAACGAGGAATCCGACGTCCCGGCGGCGATCGGGCCGCTGATCGTGCTGGCCGCGTTCGCGGTTCTGGCCCTCATGCTGTGGCGGGGTCGCCGGTTCGGCGCGCTGGTCACCGAGCCGCTGCCGGCGGTCGTCAAGGCGATCGAGACCACCCAGGCACGGGGTCGGATGTACCACAAGGCCCGCGCGGATGCCCGGTCCGCCGCCGCTCTGCGCATCCACACGCTGGCCTCACTCGCGTCGTATCTCGGCCTGCCGTACGACGCCGGGAAGGCCACCGACCAACTGGCCATACCCGGATGGGAATCGATGGTGGCGCATGAGGAAACCGCCGACCCCGCGGTGCACGCCATCATCATCACAGTCGTGTCCGTCACCGGCCGGGACCTAGCCCGGGTGCGGGCCCTGCTCGCCGGACCGCTCCCCACCACCGACACCGGCCTCGTCCTCTTCACCAGCGAACTGACCGCCCTCGACAAGGAAGTCCGACAAACGCCATGACCGTCGATCCATCCCGCACCTTCGGCCCCGGTCCGTTCGAGATCGCAGCACCGCCGCAGAATCCGCACGGCGGCCCCGCCCCGTCGTCGAACACTGCGCGCGACGCACTCGGTGCGGTACGTGCCGAGGTCGCCAAAGCGGTTGTCGGACAGGATCAGGCGGTCGCAGGCATCCTCATCGCACTGCTGTGCCGCGGGCACGTCCTGCTCGAAGGCGTACCCGGTGTCGCGAAGACACTCCTCGTCAGATCGGTCGCGGCCGCGCTCGACGTCGAGACCAAACGCGTCCAGTTCACCCCCGACCTGATGCCCGGCGACGTGACCGGTTCACTCGTGTTCGACGCCGCCAGTTCCCAGTTCACCTTCCGCGAAGGCCCGGTCTTCACCAATCTCCTGCTGGCCGACGAGATCAACCGCACCCCGCCGAAGACGCAGGCGTCGTTGCTCGAGGCGATGGAAGAACGGCAGGTGACCGTCGACGGCGTCGGCCGTCCGCTGCCCAGCCCCTTCCTGGTGGCGGCGACGCAGAACCCCGTCGAATACGAGGGGACCTACCCGCTGCCGGAGGCCCAGCTCGATCGCTTCCTGCTCAAGGTGACGCTGCCGCTGCCGCCCCGCGAGGACGAGATCACCGTTCTCACCCGGCATGCCGCCGGGTTCGATCCGCGCAATCTCGCCGCGGCGGGGCTCCGACCGGTCGCCTCAGCCGCCGACGTCGAGGCCGGCATCGAGCAGGTCCGTTGCGTCGGCGTCGCCCCGCAGGTGGCCGCCTACATCGTCGACATCGCCCGCGCGACACGGTTCTCACCGTCCCTGGCCCTCGGCGTCAGCCCGCGCGGCGCGACGGCATTGCTCGGGACCAGCCGGGCCTGGGCATGGCTCAACGGACGTGACTTCGTGACCCCGGATGACGTGCAGGCGCTGGCACAGTCGACGCTGGCGCACCGGTTGTCGCTGCGTCCGGAGGCCGAACTCGAAGGCGTGTCCGTGAGCTCGGTCCTCGACGCCGCCGTCAACTCGGTTCCCGTCCCGCGCTGATGTTCCTCACCGGCCGGTTCCTGATCCTGGTGCTGCTCGGCGCAGTGCCGATCCTGGTATGGCCGAACTATGCCGTCCCGGTGCTGTGGGTCCTGTTCTGCGTGCTCCTGATGTGCCTCGACCTCGCGCTCGCCGGGTCGACGAAGACCGTGACCCTGGCACGGTCGGCGCCCGGTCCGGTCCGGCTCGGCGAGACCACCTCGTGTTCGGTCGCGGTCACCAACAACGGAAGCAGCACGTTCCGCGGCGTCCTGCGCGACTGCTGGCAGCCGTCGGCCGGTGCCACCGACGACGAGCATCGGCTCACCGTGCCCCCCGGCGAACCACGCACTGTGACCACCACTCTCACCCCGACGCGCCGTGGCGACCGGCTCGCGGTGCGGGTGACGGTTCGTCGGCTCGGCCCCCTCGGACTCGCCGGACGGCAACGCGGTGTGCCGCTACCCGGTCGGGTCCGGGCGCTCCCGCCGTTCGGTTCACGGCGACTGCTGCCCTCCCGGCTCGCCCACCTGCGTCAGCTCGACGGCCGGTCCGCGGTCCGGATACGCGGACAGGGAACCGAATTCGACTCGCTGAGGGACTACGTCGAAGGAGACGACGTCCGCAGCATCGACTGGCGGGCGACAGCACGACGCCGTTCGACCGTCGTGCGTACCTGGCAGCCGGAGAAGGATCGTCACATCGTCATCGTGCTCGACACGTCGCGCACCTCGGCCGGTCGCGTCGGCGACGTCCCACGCCTCGACGCGGCGATGGACGCTGCTCTACTGCTCGCCGCGCTGGCGTCGCATGCGGGCGACCGCGTCGACCTCATCGCAGGTGACCGACGCGTTCACCGACGAGTGGTCGGGGTGGGCCGGACGACGCTGCTCAACAGCCTGGTCTCTGCGATGGCGAACCTCGAACCGGCTCTGCTGGAGGCCGATTGGCCGATGCTCGGGGCGGAGGTCGCGAAGATCGGCCGTCAGCGCGCCCTGCTGGTGTTGCTGAGCCCGCTGGAGCCGGCCGCCGTCGAGGAGTCACTGCTGCCGCCGCTGTCGGTTCTCGCGCAGCACTACAAGGTGGTCATCGGATCCGTTGCGGATCCCGCACTGGAAGAGATGATCTCGGCCCGGGAGGATCCGGCGACCGTCTACGACGCGGCGGCCGCGGCCCGGACCGTCACCCTGCGGAATCGGACGGCCACCGCCGTCGGCCGACTCGGCGTCGACGTGGTGGACGCACCGCCGGACAAGCTCCCCGCGCGGCTCGCCGATCACTATCTGCTGCTCAAGTCGCGCGGGTTGCTCTAGGCGGTCAGCTCTTGGCCTGCACCGCGCGGTAGCCGAGGAAGCCCAGGTAGCCGGCGAGTCCGGCCAGGCCGAGCCGGCGGGTACGGGGAGACACCAGCGCGACGCCGATCGCGGTCTCGCACGCCCCGTTCCGGTAGGTCCAGGTGGTGGTGTCCTCGGGGAACACCGGCGCGGTGATCGGGGCGAACAGCTCCGGCTTGACGAAGTGCGTCAGACCGACCGCGGCGAGACCTCCGCCGATCAGCGAAACCGCGTCCAGGGACTTGTCGTTCTTGGCCATTCGGGTGTTCCTCTCGGGTGGATGCACTCCGTCCATTCCTACACGGTGGGCGCGGTGAGGCCTCGATCCAGCTCGGCGAGGTCGCCGGTTTCACCGGACTCGTGCGCACGACGTCCCGCGACGAAGACATAGGCCATGAACAGCAGCCAGGCGGTCACACCGATCCCGACACGCGCCCAGGTCGGAAGGGGAGAGGGGGTCACGAAGGCCTCGATGACGCCGCAGATCAGCAACACGACGACGAGTCCCAGGGCCACGCCGATCGCGGCCCGCCCCTCCTCACCGAGAGCGGCTGCGCGCGTTCGGTTCCCGGGTGACACCCACGACCAGAAGATCCGCAGGCCGACCCCCGCGGCGACGAACAGGCAGGTGAGCTCGAGCATGCCGTGTGGGAGGAGTAGCCCGAAGAACAGGTCGCCGCGGCCGTGCCGGATCATGATCGAGGCGATGACCACCAGGTTCAGGATGTTGGTGTAGAGCATCCAGATCACCGGCAGGCCGAAGATGCCGACGACGATGCACATCGCGGCGAGCCAGAAGTTGTTGGTCCACACACGCGCCGCGAACGAGGTCGCCTCGTATTCGCTGTAGTAGCTCTCGAAGTCGTTGGTGACGAGACGCTCGATCTCCTGCGGAGAGGCGAAGGAACTCTCGATGCGCGGGTGCTCCAGAACCCACCAGGTCATGACGGCGGCTGCGAGCAGGCAGACACCCATCACGGTCAGCCACCACCACCGCATCCGGTACAGCGCGGCGGGGAAGGAGATGGCGAAGAAGTCGATGAACGTCGACCAGGTACTCACCCGAGTGCCCGACGCCCGACCGCGGGCCCGCGCCAACAACGCCGACAGATACGCGACGAGCGAGGCGTCGGGGGCCGAGGAGCGGATCACCGAAAGGTGGGTGGCCACGCGCTGATAGGTGTCGATGATCTCGTCGGCCTCGGCTCCGGTCAGCCGACGTCGGCGCGACAGCGTGTCGAGTCGTTCCCACGTCGCGCGATGCGCGGACACATAGGCGTCGAGATCCACTCCGCCAGCGTAACCGGCATCCGACCCGGTGCAGAGCGTGTCATTCGACGGGCGTCGTGGCGTGTGCTCACACCGCGCGGACCGCAGTAGGCGTCGTATGGTGAGGCGGTGCCGCCCGGATCGTTGCCACCACGACCTCCGGTGATGGCGGGTGCGCCGGTCCCGGTCGGGCCGCCGCCGACCGTCTGGGGTGGCGGTGTCTCGGCCACCGTCGGCGTCGGCCGCAACGACCTCGTCTCCGGTGAGGCGGTCGCGCTCGCACTACCGCCGGGCGGTCTTGGCTACCGGATTCTCTCGGGGATGCTCGACGTCGCGCTGGGGATCGCTCTGTGGCTGTTCCTCTGGTGGCTGTCCTACACGGTGACCGGTGACCTGAACGACGCGTGGCGGGGCACCGTCAGCACGTTGCTGCCCATCGTCAGCGTGATCGCCCTACCGACCGTCACCGAGACACTCACCCGCGGCAAGACCGTCGGCCATCTGGTGGTCGGGCTACGCACCGTGCGAGACGACGCCGGGCCCACCGGTTTTCGGCAGTCGCTGACCCGAGCGCTCGTCGGGTTCGTCGAGATGTACGCCTGCCTGGGTCTACCCGCGGTCATCAGCGCGGCCATCTCTCGAAAGAACAAGCGTCTCGGTGATCTCCTCGCCGGGACCTATGTGATCCGCGACCGCCACCGCATCGAGGAGCAGCATCCCATCGAGATGCCCGCCGGACTCGCCACGTGGGCGGTGTCTGCGGATATCGCGGCCATTCCCGACGAGCTCGCCGTCGTCATCCGCCAGTTCCTCAACGGTCGACATGGCATGAAACCCGAGCCCCGCGCGGTCGCCGCGCGCCGACTGGTCTTCGCCGTCGCTCCGTTCGTGGCACCTGCTCCGCCGCGGGATGCACCGTTCGAAGACGTGCTGTGCGCGATCATGGCCGAACGTCGACGTCGGGATACCGAACGCCTGGAACGCGAGGCACGGCTACGGGAACGGTTGTTGCGCTGAGCCGAGCGGGCCGGTTGCCTCAGCCTCTCGTCACCGAGACGGCTAGCGGCCCAACCAGGTACGAGCCGCGACGACCAGCGCCCGTACTCCAGTACCCAGCGTCGGATCGATCACCGGAGCGTAATGCGGAGAGTGGTTCGACGGCACTTTCAGCAGCGCCGGGTCCGTCAGGTCGCCGGTGGTGAACAGAGAAGGATCGGCTCCGCCCAGCAGCCAGTACGAAAGAGGTGCACCACAACTCGTGGCCAGGATGCCTACGTCCTCACTTCCCGCACCTGCCCCCGGGTCGAGGATGTTGGACGCACCCAACCAGTCCGTGAAGGCATCCAGGGTCGTGCGCAGCGCGTCCGGGTCGTTGGTGACCACGGGAAAGCGTTCGATCTCGGTGATCGTCGGCTCGTCCGGCGCGCCCGACGCCGCCGCCTCGCCACGCACGATGCGCTCGACGCTGTCGAGGATCTTGCCGCGAACGGTCTCGTTGTAGCTGCGGATGTTCAGCTGGATCTCGGCCTCACCCGGAATCACATTCGCGGCGTCACCCGCGTGGATCGATCCGACGGTGAGCACCGCAGTTGCGGTACTCGGGATCTCCCGCGAGATGACGGTCTGCAGCCTCAGCACCGTGGCCGCGGCCAGCACGATGGGATCCACCGAGGCCTCGGGCATCGAGCCGTGTGCACCCCGGCCCACCAGCTTCACCCGCAGCGAATCCGACCCGGCGTACGAAGCTCCCGGGTGTCCGGCGATCTTGCCGGCCGGCAGCGGGGAGACATGCTGACCGAGCACGACGTCGGGCTTGGGAAAACGGTCCCACAAGCCGTCGTCGACCATCGCCTGCGCGCCGGCACCCAGTTCCTCGGCGGGCTGGAACACCAGGACAACAGTGCCCGACCATTCCGACGTAGTGGAGGCGAGGATGTCCGCCGCGGCCCAGCAGGCATGTCGTGTGCAGATCGTGGCCGCAGGCGTGTGCGACGGGAACCGTCTTACCCGTGTCGTCGGTGGCCGTGACGGTGCTGGCGTAGTCGAGCCCGGTGTCCTCGCGGACGGGTAGGGCATCCATGTCCGCGCGCATCGCGATCGTCGGACCGTCACCATTACGCAGGACACCGACCACACCGGTCCTGCCGACACCGGTGGTCACGTCGAACCCCGACGCTCGGAGCCGATCGCCCACCAGACCGGCGGTGCGGTGCTCCTGAAAGCCGAGCTCCGGGTGTCGGTGAAGGTCTTTGTAGAGGTCCTCCAACGAGGGATCGATGCGAATGCCTGCAGGTGCGGTCATGTCAGGACCTTCCGACGGGAGTCGTCCGGACCGAATTCCGGCCCAGCCTCCATCGTCACACGCAGTTGTTCTCGTCCATGCCGCTTTGGGAACCCGAGCGTCGTAGGACTGCCCAACACCTCACTTCAGGTCGGTGCTGGACTTTCCCAGAACGCGGCGGGCGATGATCAGCTGCTGGATCTGCTGAGTGCCCTCGAAGATGTCGAGGATCTTCGAGTCACGTGCCCACTTCTCGAGGAGAGAGGTCTCCGAGAAGCCTGCTGTCGCACCGATTTCCACGGCCTTGTTGGTGATCTCGGTGACCGTGCGCCCCGCCTTGGCCTTCGACATCGAGGCCTCGGTGGAGTTCGGCTGGGCGTTGTCGGCCATCCAGGCGGCCCGCAGCGTGTGCAGCCACGAGGCCTCCCACTCCGATTCGAGGCGGATGAATTCGGCGACGGTCGCATGCTGGGCGGCTGCCGGCCGGTCGTAGTCGATCTCGTGGCCGGCCTCGTCGAGCATCCGGCGGAGCTCCTCGAGGGCGGCGCGGCCCAGGCCGATCGCCATGGCCGCGACGACGGGACGGGTGTTGTCGAAGGTCTGCATGACCCCGCCGAAGGCCTTCTTGGTGTCGATCTCCGGCGAACCGAGCAGATTCTCGGCGGGGACGCGGGCGTTCTCGAAACGGATCACGGCGGTGTCGGAGGCCTTGATGCCGAGCTTGTGCTCGAGGCGGGCGACCGTCACGCCCTCGGTGGTCATCGGGACGACGAAACTCTTGATGGCCGCGCGGCCCACACTCTTGTCGATGGTCGCCCACACGACGACGTGATCAGCGCGCGAACCGGCGGTCACGAAGATCTTCTCGCCGTTGATGACGTAGTCGTCGCCATCGCGGGTTGCCGTCGTCGACACCGCCGCGGAGTCCGACCCGAAACTGGGCTCGGTGATGGCCATCGCCGCCCAGACGTCGGAGAACTTCTCGAGCTGTTCGGGGTTGGCGACGGCCGCGATGGCGGCGTTGCCGAGTCCCTGACCCGGGATCGAGAGCAGCAGGCCCACGTCGCCCCAGCTCATCTCGAGTGCGGAGATCAGGCCGCGCATGTTGGCGCCGTTGACCGACGGTCCGTCGTCGCTGCTCGACGAGTCGGCCGCCTTCTCCGACCCGCGTCCCTGCTTGGCGAGCTTCGCCAGGTCGTCGAGTTCCGTGGGGTATTCGTGCTCGGCCTTGTCGTACTTGCGAGAGATCGGCCGGAAAATGTGCTCGGCAGCCAGATGGGTGCGCTCGACCGTCGAATCGAACTTCTTCGGGAGCTCCAGGTTGATCGCCATGGCATGACCTTACTGCTCGGTAAGTTAGTTGCCAAGTCTTTCCCCGTCACACCCGCCGAATAGCCTGGAGACGTGGCTTACGACGAGGAACTCGCCTTCCGCATCCGCGCGCTGCTCGCGGCGGAGGTCGGCGTGGACGAGGTCCCGATGTTCGGCGGCCTGGCCTTCCTGATCAACGGCAACATGGCCGTCACCGTGAGCGGCAAGGGCGGGATCATGGTCCGCGTGCCGCCCGAGGAGACCAGCACCCTGCTCGAATACCCGCACACCGCGCCGATGCACATGTCGGCGCGCGAGACACTCGGCTGGCTGCGCGTCTTCGAGGATGGGATCGCGTCCGATCGGCAGCTGACGCGCTGGGTCACCATCGGCGCCGACTACGCCAGGAGGCTCCCGCCGAAGTGAGACGGGAGCTCGGCGGCACGGGCGTCAGCCGGGCATTGACGAACCCCCACGTTCAGGGCACCCGGTGCGAGATACTCGTGATTGCGATTCGAACGTGATGGCGTCGGGAACCGAACATCGATCTGAGCCGCGCAGACCGCAGGGCTTGCCGGTGGAGGAGTCCCGATGTCTGCCGATTTCTCCGACCGGACCGACTTCGACAATGCCACCCGCGGTCTGATCGGGGTACTCGACCCGGCCGTCGTTCACGGCGGCGACGGCCGAGTGGTCTACGACGCCGCGGGTTTCGCGGAGGCGACCGTCGGCGACTGCCCCGACACCGTCAACCCCAGTCTGTGGCGGCAGGCCCAGCTGACGTCAGTGCACGGGTTGTTCGAGGTGACCGCCGGTATCTATCAGATCCGTGGGTACGACCTGTCGAACATGACGATGGTCGAAGGGGACACCGGTGTGGTGGTGATCGACCCCCTGGTCTCGTCGGAATGTGCAGCGGCCGGCCTCGCCCTCTACCGCGAGCATCGTGGTGACCGTCCGGTGAGCGCGGTCATCTACACCCACTCTCACGTCGATCACTTCGGCGGCGTTCTCGGTGTCGTCGACGCCGACACGACGGTGCCGATCGTCGCGCCCGAACACTTCCTCCAGCATGCCGTCTCCGAGAACGTCTACGCCGGCACCGCGATGCTACGGCGCAGCATGTACCACACGGGGATCGTCCTGCCCGTCGGTGCAACCGGAACCCTCGGTGCTGGCCTCGGGCCCAGTACATCTACCGGCACAGTGGGTTTGATCGCGCCGACGCTCGACATCACTCACACCGGACAAGAGGAGACCTTCGACAATGTCCGGATGGTCTTCCAGGTCACGCCGGGAACGGAAGCCCCGTCGGAGATGAACTTCTGGTTCCCCGATCACCGGGCACTGTGTCTGGCAGAGAACGCAACTCACAATCTCCACAACCTCCTGACACTCCGTGGGGCACAGGTCCGCGACGCCCGTGTCTGGTCCCGGTATCTCAGCGAGGCGATCGAGATGTTCGCCTACGACTCCGATGTCGCGTTCGCTTCGCACCATTGGCCGACCTGGGGGACCGACGAGCTGCTCGTCTATCTGACCCAGCAGCGCGATCTGTATGCATACCTTCACGATCAGACGCTCCGGCGACTCAATCAGGGCCACCTCGGCAGCGAGATCGCCGACGACTTCCCGATGCCGCCGGCTCTCGATGCCGCCTGGCACGCCCGTGGGTACTACGGCTCGGTCAGCCACAACGTCAAGGCCATCTATCAGCGCTACCTCGGCTGGTACGACGGCAATCCGGCGCACCTGTGGCAGCATCCACCGGAAGCCGCCGCCGCACGTTACGTGCAGGCGCTCGGCGGCGTCGAGGAGACGGTCGCCAAGGCGAAACAGTTCGCCGACGACGGGGATCTGCGATTCGCCGCAGAACTCGCCGGTCATGCGGTCTTCGCCGAGCCGGGCCATGCCGGCGCGAAAGAGTTGCTCGCGCAGGTCTTCACGACGCTGGGTTACGGCGCCGAGTGCGCCACCTGGCGCAACAACTTCCTCGTCGGAGCCGACGAACTCGGTGGGCAGGTCCATGCCGCCCCGATCAACGCATCCGGGGTTTCCTCAGCGCTCACCGTCACACAACTCTTCGACAGTCTCGCCATCCGCCTCGACGGTCCACGGGCCTGGGACCTGTCGTCCTCAATCCGTTGGCATTTCACCGATCTCGACGAGACCTACCGGATGGAACTGTCGAACGGAGTCCTGATCCACCATCCGACGCGGCGGCAGGATCCCGCCGACCTCGTCGTGACACTCACCAAACGCGATCTGCTCGGACTTCTCACCGGCGCGTCGGCCGACGGTGTCGGTCTCGAGGGCGACACGTCGGTGATCGGGACCATCATCGGACTGATCGACAACCCCGACCCAGGGTTCGCGATCGTGACGCCGTGAGCGTAACCGTTGGATCGAGAGGCGTCAGGGGACGATGTTGACCATGCGGCCCGGGACCACGATCACCTTGCGCGGCTCGGCACCGTCGAGGAGAGCGGCGATCTTCTCGTCGGCGAGGGCGGTGGTACGCAGGGTTTCCTCACCGGCGTCGGCGGCGACCGTGATGCGACTGCGAACCTTGCCCTTGACCTGAACCGGGATCTCGATGGTGTCCTCGACCAGCCAGGCCTCGTCGGCCACCGGGAACGGCGCACGGACGACGAGGGTGTCGTGGCCCAGGCGGTGCCACAGTTCCTCGGCGATGTGCGGTGCCAGCGGCGCGAGCATGATCACCAGAGCTTCGACGGCATCCCGTGGGGCACCGGTCTTCTCGAAGTTCTTGGTGAGGTGGTTGGTCAGCACGGTCAGCTTGGCGACGGCGGTGTTGTTGCGCAGCGCGTCGTAGTCCTCGCGGACTCCGGCGATCGTCTTGTGCAGCAACCGCTTGGTGTCGTCGTCGGACTCGGCGTCGGCGACCCGCGACGCGCCGGACTCCTCGTCGACGACGAGACGCCAGATGCGCTGCAGGAAGCGCTGCGAGCCGACGACGTCCTTGGTCGCCCAGGGGCGGGACTGGTCGAGCGGGCCCATGAACATCTCGTAGACGCGCAGGGTGTCGGCACCGTAGTCGCGGCAGATGTCGTCGGGGGTCACCGAGTTCTTCAGTGACTTGCCCATCTTGCCGTACTCCTGGTTGACCTCTTCACCGTTGTAGAAGAACGTGCCGTTCTCCTCGGTGACCTCCTCGGCCGGCACGTAGATGCCGCGCGAGTCGGTGTAGGCGTACGCCTGGATCATGCCCTGGTTGAACAACTTTCGGTACGGCTCGCGGCTGGTGACGTAACCGAGGTCGAACAGGACCTTGTGCCAGAACCGCGAGTACAGCAGGTGGAGCACCGCGTGCTCGACACCACCGATGTAGAGATCGAGGCCACCCGGGTCGTTCGGACCGTGCAGCTCCGGACGCGGCCCCATCCAGTAGGCCTCGTTGTCCTTGTCGCACAGGGTGTCCTGATTGGTGGGGTCGATGTAGCGCAGCTGGTACCACGAGCTGCCCGCCCACTGCGGCATGACGTTGGCGTCGCGGGTGTACGTCTTCGGACCGTCACCGAGATCGAGTTCGACGGTCATCCAGTCGGCGGCCTTGGCCAGCGGCGGCGACGGCTCGCTGTCGGCGTCGTCGGGGTCGAAGGAGACCGGCGCGTAGTCCTCGACCTCCGGGAGTTCCACCGGCAGCATCGATTCCGGCAGGGCGTGCGGCTGACCGTCGGCGTCGTAGACGATGGGGAACGGCTCGCCCCAGTACCGCTGACGGGCGAACAGCCAGTCCCGCAGCTTGTACTGGATCTTGCCGGTACCGACGCCGTCGGCCTCGAGACGCTCGACGATGGCGGCCTTGGCGTCCTCGACGTTCAGACCGTTCAGGAAGTCGGAGTTCACCAGCGGACCGTCGCCGACGTAGGCCTCGGCCTGCACATCGGTGTCGGAGCCGATGACCTCGATGATCGGCAGGCCGAAGACGGTCGCGAACTCGTGGTCGCGGGAGTCGTGCGCCGGGACCGCCATGATGGCGCCGGTGCCGTAGCCCATGAGGACGTAGTCGGCGATGAAGACCGGAACCTGGTGTCCGTTCACCGGATTGATCGCGAAGGAGCCGGTGAAGACACCGGTCTTCTCCTTGTTCTCCTGACGCTCGAGATCGGACTTCGCCGCGATCGACGCACGGTAGGCGGCGATCGCCGACGCCGGATCATCCGCGCCGCTCCCGGCGCCGCCGGTCCAGCGGTCGTCGGTGCCCTCCGGCCACGCGTCGGCGGTCAGCGCATCGACCAGCGGGTGCTCGGGTGACAGCACCATGTAGGTGGCGCCGAACAGGGTGTCGGGGCGGGTGGTGAAGACCTCGATGTCGCCGACACCGGGCGCACTGAACCGGACCTGGGCGCCGCGCGAACGGCCGATCCAGTTGCGCTGCATGGTCTTGACCTTCTCCGGCCAGTCCAGCAGGTCCAGGTCGTCGAGGAGACGGTCGGAGTAGGCGGTGATCCGCATCATCCACTGCCGCAGATGCTTCCGGAAGACCGGGAAGTTGCCGCGGTCGCTGCGGCCGTCGGCGGTGACCTCCTCGTTGGCCAGCACGGTGCCCAGACCGGGGCACCAGTTGACCAGCGAGTCACTCAGGTACACGAGACGGTGGTCGTCGATCACCGCGGTGCGCTCCGCCGGGGAGAGGTCCGCCCAGGACTTGCCTGCGTGCTCGCCGGTGAGTTCGCGGGTGCCGGCGACGAACTCGTCGACCAGCTCGGAGATGCGTCGGGCCTTGCCCTGATCGGCGTCGAACCAGGCGTTGTAGATCTGCAGGAAGATCCACTGCGTCCAGCGGTAGAAGTCGACGTCTGTGGTCGCGACACGACGACGCTCGTCGTGGCCGAGGCCGAGGCGTCGGATCTGACCCAGGTAGCGCTCGATGTTCTGCTCGGTCGTGGTCCGCGGGTGTGTGCCCGTCTGGACGGCGTACTGCTCGGCGGGCAGACCGAAGGAGTCGAAGCCCATCGTGTGCAGAACGTTCTTGCCGGTCATCCGCTGGTAGCGCGCGAAGACGTCGCTGGCGATGAAGCCCAGCGGGTGGCCGACGTGCAGACCCGCGCCGGAGGGGTAGGGGAACATGTCCTGGACGAACAGCTTGTCGGGGGCGTCGGCGCCGCCGCCGCCGAACGCGCTCAGGTCACCGGCCAGCGGTCCGACGGGGTTGGGTGCCTCGTAGGCATGCTCGTCGGACCAGGTCTGCTGCCAGCGCTGCTCGAGCTCGCCCGCAACCTCCGCGGTGTAGCGGTGAGCGGTGGCGCCGGCGGAGCCGTTGGTGCTGGTGGTGTCGACTGAAGTCACCCGACCAGGGTAAATCCTGGGCCCGACCAGCCTGAAATCCGGTCAGCCCGTCACCCGCGACCGGGCGCGTGCCTCTATGAAGTGCAGCTCACCGACCATCCTCGATTCGGTTGCGCGGTGGACGCGGTCGTATGCTGTGGGTCGTGAATGCCCTGTCCGTCGCCGTTGCCGTGCTGCTCTTCGCGTTGGCCGGGCTCTGGGCCACGGTCGGGGTCCGCGGGCTCCGCGGCTCACTCCCGCGCAATCGCCGCTTCGGCGTTCGTACCGACGAGACCATGCGCTCCGACGAAGCCTTCCGCGTCGCCAATCGCGTGGCCGCACCGGGCACCCTCGGCGCCGGCGTGATCCTCGTCCTCGGCGCCGTCGCCACCCTCGCCGTCGACGGCGGCTGGTCGATCCTGTTCGGTGTGGTCGCCCTGGTCGCCGCGCTGGTCATCATCGGCTTGGTCAGCGCCATCGGGGTCCGCGCCGCCGCCACCGTGCCGGCCGAGGACGCGGGTTGCTCCTGCTGCTCGGGACACGACGACGGCCACAGCCAGGCCGAGCCGGCCGGGGAGCAGGGCACCTCCGAGCCCGCCGCCGACTGCGGCACCAGCAGCTGCGGTGCATGCTCGCTGCGCGGCGTCTGCTCGAGCGACACCGCGCAGGCCTGACCAGGCCTGCCGCCGGCAGCTCGGACGTATGCGCACGCTCAAGAACCTTCTCGACCGCTCGCCGATCGACGGATTCATCCTCGCGATCGTCGCCGCGGTGGTCGTCGCCGCTTTCCTACCCGTCCGCGGGGCCGCCGGAGAAGTCCTCGACTGGGTCGTGATCTTCGCGATCGGCGCCCTGTTCTTCCTCTACGGCACGCGGCTGCACCCCCGAGAGGCCCTCGAGGGTCTGAAGCACTGGCGCCTGCACGTGACGATCCTCGCGTTCACGTTCGTGGCGTTCCCGATCATCGGTCTGGCCCTGAAGCCGGTCGTCGAGCCGCTGATCGGTTCCGACCTCTACGCCGGACTGCTGTTCCTGTGCCTGGTGCCCTCGACCGTGCAGTCGTCGATCGCGTTCACCTCCATCGCGAAGGGCAACATCGCCGGCGCGATCGTCAGCGCCTCCGCGTCGAACATCCTGGGCGTGTTCCTCACCCCGCTGCTGGTGGTCGCACTGATGCACAACACCGGCGACGCGAGCATCGACGCGACGTCGATCCTGAAGATCGTCGCGCAGATCCTGGTGCCGTTCGTGGTCGGTCAGCTGGCTCGGCCGTGGGTCGGGCCGTTCTTCGCCCGGCACGCCAAGATCACCAAACTCGCCGACCGCAGCACCATCGTCCTCGTGGTCTACGTCGCCTTCAGCGAAGGCGTCGTCAACGGCATCTGGTCGTCGGTCGACGCCGCACAGGTGATCGCCGTCGCGGTGTGTCAACGGCCAGTTTGATGTCCCCGCTGGTGGCCAGGTAAAAGTCCCCACCCTGTGCGGGATGTTCTAGGTCGGTGGCACCTCCGTTCGGTGTGTCATGCGGTAGGAGTCGCCGTCGGTGATGACGATGGTGGCGTGGTGCAGGAGCCGGTCGAGGATGCTGGCGGCGGTGGTGTGTTCGGGCAGGAATCGTCCCCATTGTTCGAAGGGCCAGTGGCTGGCGATCGCGAGAGATCGGCGTTCGTAGGCGCCGGCGACGAGCCGGAACAGCAGTTGGGTGCCGGTGTCGTCGAGCGGGGCGAATCCGATCTCGTCGAGGATGAGCAGATCTTGGCGCAGCAGGGTGTCGATGGTTCTGCCGACGGTGTTGTCGGCCAGCCCGCGATACAGGGTCTCCACGAGGTCGGCGGCGGTGAAGTACCGCACTTTGTGTCCGGCGTGCACTGCGGCGATCCCCAGCCCGATCAGGGTGTGACTCTTACCCGTCCCGGCAGGGCCGATCAGGGCGACATTATGTTGCGCCCGAACCCATTCCAGTGAAGACAGGTATTCGAAGGTATTGGCCGGAATAGAGGATGCGGCCACGTCGAACGATTCCAAGGTTTTGGTGACCGGGAACCCGGCAGCTTTTAGTCGGTTGCGGATGTTGGAGGCATCACGAGCGGCGATCTCGGTTTCCACCAGGGTTCGCAGTACTTCTTCGGGTGTCCACCGCTGGGTTTTCGCGGTGAGCAGGACCTCGGGTGCGCTGCGGCGGATCGAGGCCAGTTTCAATCGGCGTAGCGCGTGATCGAGGTCGGCCGGTAGCGGCGGCACTGTCTGAGGTGCAACGGGTGTCGATGTTGTGGTGGTCATGACACCTCCTTGTCGCCGGCGCCCAGCTTGTAGGCATCCAGCGAGCGGGTGGGCGCGGTAGGCAGGTGACCCAACAGTGCTGTGCCGGCCGGTCGCGGGTTGGGGGTGCCGGCTCCGGCATCGAGGATCGAGCGCACATCGGCGGCCTTGAACCTCCGGAACGCCACCGCCCTGGTCAGAGCGGTGAGCACCTGTTCGCGGCCGTGGGAGGTGACGAGCCCGAGGATGTCATCGAGTTCACCGCCCAGGCGGGTGTTCCCGATGGCCGCGGCACCGACCAGGAACTGCTCAGCAACCTCACCGAGATCGCAGAACTGTTTCTCTACCGCAGTTTTGGGCCGTGGTGCACGACTGGGCGGGGTGCGTGGCCCCCCGTAGTGATCATCGTTGAGGACGACCTCACCAGGTGCGGCCAACAGATGATCGGCGACCACCTCACCGGAGGCAGGTTCGGCGATCAGGAGCCGCTCACCGTCCTGGATGAGGGTCACGGTGGTGCCGATGAGCCGGTTGGGTACCGAGTAGCGGGCCGAGGCGTACCGGATACACGAGAGGCGATCGACCTTACGGGTGACCGGCGGTGGACCGACCTGGGCCCGCAGAGACGGCAACGGGCTCAATGTGTCTCGTTCGATCGTGAGTTGGTCAGCAGGCACGCACAGTGTGTCGCTGTGACGGCGGGTGTTGACCTCGACACACCAGTCCCGCGCGGCCCGGTTCGCTGCGTGCACATCCAGCTGCACGTCGTCACGACCAGCAGCGATCTTGGCTTCGGTCCACAACGGCTGCGCCAGATCCGACTGCGCGTACCCGCAGAGGTTCTCCACGATCCCTTTCGATTCCGGATCGGCGCCGTGACAGAAGTCCGGGGAAAACCCGTAGTGGGTGGCAAACCGCACATACGTGGGGGTGGGTACGACGACGTTGGCGACGACTCCACCTTTGAGGCAACCCATCCGATCAGCGAGTACCTTGTTGGGCACTCCACCGATCTCTTCTAACGCTTCGGCGATGAATCCGAGTGTGGTGATGGATGTTTCGTTGGTGGCGAACCGAACGAACCGCCACCGCGAGAACGCCAACACCGCGCAGAACATGTGCAGCCCGCCGATAGCGGCCCAATCGATGACCAGGTAGTCACCCGGAGCCCACACCGCCGGGCGGCGGCCACGATGATGATCACGGCGCCACTGTGTTTTCTCCTGGGCGACGAGACGACGGAAGTTGCGGGCCGAGCCCTCATAGCCCGCGGCACGTGCTACCGGCAGCAGTCGCTTGGCGGTGATCCGGCCGTGTGACCGCTCGACTCGCTCAGCGACCAACTCGGCGACCGCATCGTAGTTGCGGGCCCGTTCCTTGCGGTCGGGTGGTTGATCGTCGGCCTCGAACCGGTCGACCACACGCTTGACGGTCTTGTGGGTGGTGCCGCACACCTCGGCTGCGGCGCGATAGCTTCCGAGTTCTCGGTAAGCAGAAATGATGTCCATACGGTCCTTCGCAGACTTCAATGGAACTCCCAGGCGGTGATGGTGATCGGTTGGCACCTTCACCGTCATCGCCTGGGCCCTCAGTTCCGGGTCGACACGACGAACACAGGGTGGGGACTTTTATCTGGCCACCAGCGGGGACCTCGACCTGGCCACCAATGGGGACTTTCTCATGGCCATGGACACGGTGATCTCGCTACTTCTGGTGCTGATCATGCTCGTCATCACCGGCTGGGTGCCGAAGAAGCTCGGCTTCGACCGCGCCGACACCATCGCCATCCAGTTCTGCGGCACCAAGAAGAGCCTCGCCACCGGACTGCCGATGGCCACCGTCCTCTTCGCCGGCTCGACCGTCGGCCTCATCGTCCTACCGCTGATGATCTTCCATCAGATCCAGCTCATCATCTGCTCGTGGCTGGCGACGCGGTACGGACGTGAGGCGGAGGCGGTCGAGGCCGGCTAGCTGACGCAGGCACGCTACTTTGACGAAACTTTGGGGCAAATGACACTTTGTCACTAGCCCCAAAGTAGGATCAAAGTCATGTCCGGTATCGATACTGCTCTGTCTAGAGTTCGCTCAGGTACCTCTGCTGACTCGGTTGAGTCTTCGACCCTGGACTTCAAGACCGAGAAGCAGGGTGGGTTCAAAGAGACCGCGGTGGATCTTGCGGAAGCATGCGTGTGCTTCGCGAACTCGACCGGCGGAATAGTTGTACTCGGGATCAAGGACAAGCCGGGAGGGGCCGATGCATTCGTCGGAACGTCAATCAACGCCGACAAACTGCGATCCACGATCTATGACCGCACCGAACCCCACCTGACAGTGAGTATCGAAGAAGTTCACTACGAGGGTTCGCGGCTACTGCAGGGTAAGTCCCCTGGGGTGGTGGGGTTTCCGTGCTGAGGTGAGGCCGTCACAGAGCGTGTCGGTGCCCCTGTCGAGGCGGGCCATCGCGTAGTGGTCAGTGAGTTACCTACCAAGTGACTCAACAGAAGGACACACAACGCGATGACCCACGACCATTCTGCCTTGCTCGCCCATCTTGATGCACTCAGCTCCGCCGGTTCCGGCGCGGTGTTCGCCGAGTTGATCCGGGCGGGGCTGCAAGCGCTGATCGAGGCCGAGGCCACTGAGAAGATCGGCGCGCACCGCTATGAGCGTTCCGCGGAACGCTCAAACATCCGCAACGGCCACCGCACCAAGACCGTGTCGACGACCTCCGGCGATGTCGAAGTCAAGATCCCCAAGCTGCGAGCTGGGTCGTTCTTCCCGAGCCTGCTCGAACGACGCAGACGCATCGACAGAGCCCTGCACGCGGTCGTGATGGAGGCCTACGTTCACGGCGTGTCCACACGCTCGGTCGACGATCTCGTCAACGCCCTTGGCGTCTCCTCGGGCATCTCCAAGTCCGAGGTCTCCCGCATCTGCGCCGGCCTGGACAAAGACATTGCCGCGTTCCGCGAACGCTCCCTGACCCACACTGAGTTTCCTTACGTGTTCGCTGATGCCACTTTCTGCAAGGTTCGGGTCGGCGCCCACGTGGTATCTCAAGCCCTGGTCGTGGCGACCGGGGTGTCGATCGACGGCACCCGCGAGGTGTTGGGTACCGCGGTCGGTGACAGCGAGTCCTTCGAGTTCTGGCGTGAGTTCCTCGCCTCTCTCAAAGCGCGGGGCCTGTCGGGGGTACATCTGGTGATCTCCGATGCCCATGCGGGACTGAAAGCCGCTGTAGCCCAGCAATTCACTGGATCATCGTGGCAGCGGTGCCGAGTACATTTCATGCGGAACCTGCACGGCGTGGTTTCGGCGAAACAGGCGCCGGTGGTGACCGCGGCGGTCAAGACCATCTTCGCTCACACCGAGCCCGCCGAGGTCGCCACGCAGTGGGACCAGGTCGCCGACACCCTGGAATCGTCATTTCCGAAGGTCGCAGCAATGATGGCCGAGGCCAAGTCCGACGTGCTCGCTTTCACCGCCTTCCCCAAGGCCCACTGGCAGAAGATCTGGTCCAACAACCCGATCGAACGACTCAACAAGGAGATCAAACGCCGCGCCGATGTCGTCGAGATCTTCCCCAACCCCGCCGCGTTCCTGCGGTTGGCGACCGCGGTCGTGATCGAGGCCCACGACGAGTGGCAGGTCACCCGCCGCTACCTCTCCGACATCAGCATGGCCGAACTTCGCAAGGTCATCGCCGCCAAACACCACGCTGCCGAAACAGTCGACGAAACACGCCAAATCGCCTAACATTCGGCACGACTCGTTGATCACAACGCGCTGCTCACGCGATCCGAAGTCCACCACCCCACGGGGCGCTGTCCTACTGCAGATCACAGTGCCAGAGGGCCTCGAAGTCTACTCAACGTCCCAAGGCGAGTACCGCCAGCGCTGGATGTCTGAGTGCCGTCCTATGGATCCGGGCGCGGTCGCGCGATTGAGTGACGAACGGCGCGGAAACGACTGGTCTGCAGAGTCATCGGGCACTCCGATCGACGCAGTCGACACAACCGCAATAGAGAAAGTCCGTGAGCTCCTGCGTCTGACCGACGACGACGCCAGGGTTCACTTGTCACGCTCTAGCCCAGCGGAAATCGTGCGTCGACTCGGGTTAGCAGCGGACGACGGATGCCTCACAAGGGCAGGCGAGATCCTCCTTGTCGAGAGGTCGTCAAGTGGCCCACAAGAGCTACTCGTTTATCAACACCGCCGCACCCCCAGCGGCGAAGCCGACTTCAGTCGCCGATGGGGCACGCCGCTGGTGACAACCTTCGCCGAGGTCCTTGAGGTGATCTCAGCCCGTCTCTCTGTCACACCCATAACCGTTCGCTCGGGCCAGCAACTCGCAATCGAGGACTTCTCGTCGATCGCCATCCGCGAAGCGCTCGCCAACGCCCTGATCCACCGCGACCTACGCGAAAACCAGCCAGTCCAAGTACGCCACTCGCCCGCAACGCTGAACATCAATTCCCCTGGCCCGCTAGTAGCTGGCGTCACTCCAGACAACATCCTCACGCGTGGAACGAAACCGAGATACCCATCGCTCGCCAAGGCCTTCAACACCCTCGGTTGGGGGGAATACCTCGGCCAAGGAGTAAATCGGATGTTTCGCGAAATGGCGCGAAGCGGACGGCCTCTGCCCGAAATCCAGAGTTACCCCGACCGCGTAGAGGTGCTGTTCAGGGGTGCCCCACCAAATATCCATGTCGCTCGACTGGTTGTAGAGCTGCCCGAGGACTTGAAGAACGACACCGACACTCTGTTGATACTGATGCGATTGTGCGCCAAGAAGAGTGTGACCGCGCAGCAAATAGCACCGATCATCCAACGTTCGGTCGAAGATGCGGAGTCTGCTCTTCGCCACGCAAGCCAACCCGAGGTCGAGCTTGTCGAGCCCACAGCAGGGACGCGAAATCGCAAGTATCCCAATTACAGATTCCGTGGCGATGTACTCGCTCGCCTTGGCCCTGCGGTCGCCTATCACTCTCGTACAAGCAGCGAAGTCGACCGGAAGATCATCGACCATGTCCGGGAATACAACTCAATAAACAACGCGACAGTTCAGCGTCTATTCGACATCGACGTTTACGGTGCACGCGACATTCTCAAGAATCTTGTCGGGCGTGAAGTCCTAACCCGGGTATCCACTCAGACCCGTGGCAAGGCCGTGAAGTACGGACCGGGACCGAGATTCCCCGCGAAGAAGACAAGACGGAAGCAAACCTCCAAGGGTGAATCGCTCACACTGTTCTCGGACGGCTCGGAGTAGCTGCTTCGATCACGACGGTGGGAGTGAATCAACATCGTCGGGCCCGTTCTGCGAGTACGCCAAAGCGTCAGCCGATAGGCGTCGAGACCGGCAGGTTCACGAAGCTCGGCCGGTTCGGGTCGAGCTGGATGTGCTGCGGCCTCAGTCCGGACTCGTTGAGCAGCGGCCGCAGCGGCAGTCCGCGCGGGAAGTTCATCGCGAAGACGTCGACGCGTAGGCGGTGACCCGGCTTCACGATCGCCTCGGTGGGCAGCAATCCGATGTCGATGCTGACCGGCCGTCCCGGCGCCACCCGCTGCCGTGTCGACAGGGTGAGGTCGTAGAACGGGTCGATCACGTCGCCGTTGGGTGCGAATTGTGATGCCGCACGGTCGTACCCGCGGAGCGACGCGACCACCTGACCGGAGCTGATGACCTTCGACGTGCCGTCGGGTGCGACGTCGTTGAGGGTGGCCGTCCAGTAGCCGTCCGTGGCGTCGAGCACGGTGTTCAGCCGGACGTTCGAGTAACCGGACACGCTGCGGGTCGTCGTCAGCGGGGGAGTGGTGAACGTCAGCGCGGCGCGTTCGGAGATCCGGGCGTCGTCGGCGCAGCCCGGGAAGATCGCCAGCGCACCGGCCATCTGCTGCGCGGCGTCGCGCGAACACACGGGTGCGAGGCCGGGGGCGATTGTCATGCGCGCCCGCGACTGCGGCGCCGTCGGGGTCAGGCTGCCGTCGCGGACCGCGTACGGGGCGGTACCGCTACGACGGTCGCTCAGATAGAGGCGCTGGCGTTCCATCCCGGCGCGCGGGAATTGCCGCGCGGTGATCCAGGAGTCGCCGACCTGCTTGAGGTTGACCGGACCGTAGGAGTCGATGCCGTTGTCGATTCCCTTGAGCCACTTGTCGAACCAGGCCTTCTGCAGCACGTCCAGGCGCGGCGGCGTGCCGGCGCGTCCCTGCTGGCCGCCACCGATGGTGAGGTGGTAACCGTCGCCCATGATCAGCTGCTTCTTGCCGGGGGGCAGCGGGATCTTGTTGTACATACGGACTTCGGAGTTGGTGAACAGGTCGAACCAACCGCCGTAGATGAACGTCGGCGTGGTGATGTTCTCGGCGCGATCGAGCCAGGCCGTGCGCGGCTCGGAGTCGGTCTCCAGCAACTCCTTCAGCTCCGGCGGCACCGACGCGATGTCGGGGGTGAAGAGGCCGGCGAGGAGCTGCGGGTAGAAGGTGAGGGGATCGGCGATCCGGTCGGCCAGCCACTTCCAGTCGAAGGTGCCGTTCAGCATCGACGCCACGTTCGGGATCATCTTGGTGGTGTTGACCAGCGTCAGCCAGAGCGGCAGGAAGCCGACGCCGAGTGCGCCGCCGGGCGCGACGATGTCGCGGATGAGGTCGCCGCCCGGTTCGACCGGGAAGATCGCCTTGAGCGCCTTCGGGTTCTTGTTGGCGGCCTGGATCTGGTTGATCGCCGAGTAGGAGACCCCCGACATACCGACCTTGCCGTTGGACCACCGCTGCTTCGACGCCCAGTCGATGACCTCGACGGTGTCGCGCTGCTCGCGGTCCTGGAAGACATCCCACTTGCCCTGGGAGAAGCCGGTTCCGCGTACGTCGACGACGACCTGCGTGTAACCGCTGCGGACGAGGTCGAAGTCGACGAGGAAGGTCTTGGCGCCGCCGTCACGGATGGTGTGCGCGATGTCGTTGATGCCGTCGATCGGGGTGCCCGACAGATTGATCGACCGGGCGAGCTGCAGGAGGAACGGTTCGAGCACCGGATGCTGGGTGACCGCGGAACCGATCGAGCTGACCAGCTTGGTGTACGGGGTCATGTTGACGATGACCGGCGTCTTCGTCGACGTCGGACGTTCACGGGCGTCGGCGGGCCGGTACACGTTCGCACGCAGGACGGTGCCGTCGCTCATCCGGATCGGCACGTCCCAGCTGACGTTCACGCCGGCATGAGGTTGCGGACCGTCGTGGCTCGCGGCCCAACGTGCTGCCGCCGACCCTCCCGTCGGACCACTCGGTGCGGCACCCGAGACCGCGGTCGGCGCGACCAACACCGCGACGAGTGCGATCACCCCCGCCAGCAGACGAACACTCTTCGACGACCTGCCCATACACACCCCCGCGTGTGATGCGCCGCGCCGACGGCTGAGCGTCGTCGCGGCGATACCTGATCAAGATCACAACTTAGCATTAGGAGTGATGCGGGTCACCGGTGGTCAGTTGAGGCTGAGGTCGATCGGGTGCGTCGCGAGAAGCGGCATCGGCCACGGTTGCCGGCGCAGGATGTCGAACCAGACGTCGGCGCCGGGCGGGGCGAGCAGGTCGCGGGGGAGTGCCGAGGCGAGCATCCAGCTGAACTGGTCGAGCTCGTCGTCGAGCTGACCGATTCCCCATCCGCTGTAGCCGGCGAAGATGCGCACACCTTCGAGCACCTCGGACAGCGGTTCCGGGTCGGCGTCGAGGTCGACGAGGACTACGCGGCCGTCGACGGGACGAAGAGCGGGATGGTCGTCGACGTCGTAGCCGTGCTTCATCACGCCGAGGCACAGTGCCGCGTCCTGCTTAACCGGGCCGCCGACGTAGAGCGCGCGAGGCGACGCCGCGATGTCCGTCCACTTCGGCAGCAGGTTGTGCACCGCTGTCTGGCTCATGCGGTTGAGGACGACGCCGAGACTGCCTGCCTCGTTGTGCTCGATGACATAGATGACCGTGCGCGCGAATGTCGGTTCGATGAGATCGGTCGAAGCGATCAGCGCGGTGCCGGGACGGACGCGATGGGTGGGATCGGCGTCCCAGGGGACACCGGGCATGCGACCACTGTCACCGCTGCCCGCCGAAGGATCCCCGGAGCGGAATTCCGGTGTGGGATCGTCTGCGTCGTCACCGCCGGCCACTCAGCCATCATCGCACGTCCGTCGAGTCCCGGGGTCGGCGCAGCCGACGGACCCCACCGGCGTCGGTGAGTACGCTTGAACGGGTGAACAGCACCGAGGTGAGCCAAAGCCGCGGGTGGTCGGTGTTCATCCATTCGCTCCGTCACTCACCGGGTCTGGGACGGTTGCTGTTCGTCCGTCTCTCGAGTCAGGTCACGGACGGGATCTTCCAGGCAGCGCTCGTCGGGAGCATCCTCTTCAACCCCGAACGTCACGCGGATCCGCTGGCCGTCGCGGGCGGTCTCGCAGTGCTGTTGTTGCCCTATTCGCTCATCGGTCCGTTCGCCGGAGCGCTGCTCGATCACTGGGATCGACGCAATGTGCTGCTGTACGCGAACCTGTTGCGCGGCGCGATCATCGGACTCGTCGCAATCGCGGTCGCATCCGGCGCACCGGACCTGGTGGTGCTGATCTCCGCACTCGCCGCAACGGGTGCGAGCCGGTTCGTCGCCGCGGGTCTGTCCGCCGGACTCCCGCACGTGGCCAGACGCGAGGTGATCGTGGCGACCAACGCGTTGTTCACGACGCTCGGCGGCGCGATGCTCAGCGTCGGACTCGGGATCACGCTGGGTCTGCGCGCCATCTTCGGCGACGACAACTCGGGCAGTGCGCTCACCATGCTCGCCGGCATCGTGTTGGCTGTCGTATCCGGCGGTCTGGCGCATGGATTCCGACCGCTGCAACTGGGTCCCGACGAACCCGACGATCCGGGCAGGTCGGCGTTCCATGCGGTCTCGGTCGGCCTGTGGCACGGCGCCCGGGCGGTCGCGACCCACAAGACGGTGGCGGCCGCACTGTCGGCCATCGGCGCCCACCGACTCGTGTTCGGCATGAACACGTTGATGATCCTCGTGCTGACCCGGCAGATGGGACCGGGCGACGGGCTCGACCGCGTCAGCCTCGTCATCGGTTTCACCGGAGCAGGTGCCCTCCTCGCCGCGGTGATCACCCCGATCGCGGTGGCACGCGTCGGGCGGTACGCCGCGCTGATGTGTGCACTGGGCGTCGGAGCCGTCGCCGAGGTGACCGTCCTGGGATTCCACTTCGCGGTCATCTGCGGATCGGCGTTCGTGCTGGGTCTGATCGGCCAGGTCGCCAAACTGTGCGGTGACGTCGCGATGCAGGTCGACGTCGGTGACGCGGTACGCGGTCAGGTGTTCTCCGTGCAGGATGCCGTGTTCAACATCGCCTACGTCGGCGCGGTCACCATCGCGGCACTGGCGATCCCCGTCGACGGCCACGCCACCGTGCTCGTCGTCCTGGGTGTGGTGCTCTACCTGCTCGGCATGGTGGCGGTGCGCGCCCTCTACAACCGTGCGGAAGAAGCCGGTGAACCCGCGGCCGGTCCACGGGCGGTCAGCGACCCCGCCGCGTGAACCGCGGGTCCCGCTTGTCGTAGGCCGCGTCGGCGACCCCGTCTCCGTTCAGGTCCACCAGCACCGTGTCCGTCACACCGTCCCCGTCGGCGTCGACATACAGGCGCTCGGCCGTCAGCCGACCTCCCTTCTCGGCCCCCACCAGTTCGAGGTCGGTGGATCCGTCCGCGTCCAGGTCGAGGCGCAAGTCTCTCGGCCCGTCGGGTTCCCCTGACCCGTCGGCCTCGGGGGAGCGCGCCTCCGGCGAGCCGGATTCGCCAACCACCCCGACGCGGTCGACGGCACGGTCCCACAACCCCGCGCCGGAGTCGCGGTAGAAGGCGTCCGGCTCCCCGTCCTCGTCGGTGTCGAGAGCTGCCACATCGGCTTTGCCGTCGCCGTCGGTGTCCCACATCGCGTCGTCCCGACGGCCGTCACCGTCGAAGTCGAGGCGGACCGCGTCGGGCCCGGAATCGCCGAGAGCGGTGTCGGCAGGAGTGGACCAGCGGGTCGTCGAACCATCGCCGGGCCCGAAGAAATACTCGATCACCGGGTCCATGCGTTCTTGGACGCATGCACCACCCCGGCCGGTTCCATCGATCCCACGCCACATCACCCCCGGCGTGTGACCGAGCCCGTTCGTACCCGGTAGGTTGAGGCCCTATGTACGTCAGCGACCTCGGCGAGCAATGGCATGCAGCGCGGCTGAAACCCGCCCTCGCGCATCTCGACTCCGCATCCGCCGGGCGATCGTCGTACGGCGTGATCGGCGCGATGACCGCTCACCTGTGGCGTGAGACCGAACGTGGCTCCTACGTCGCCGCCGACGACCGCGCCGAGGAAATCGCCCGCGACACACGCAATCTGGCCGCCCTGATCGGGCACACGCCCGACGAGATCATCTTCCGCGAGAGCGCCCGTGCAGCCCTGCGCGCCCTGCTCACCAACTGGAGTCTCCCCGTCACCTCGACGGTGTGGGTGGCGAAGAACGAGTTCGGTCCCAACCTCGAGGAGTTCGAGCGTCGCGGCTATGCCGTCCGCACGATGCCCGACGCCGACGTCTACGGCCACGTCGACACCGATGCGCTCGAGAACATGCTGCAGTTCGAGCAACCCGACTTCATCCACATCTGCCACATCGGGTCGATGTCCGGCGCGGTGCAGCCGGTCGCGCGGATCGTCGAGCTGGCCCACCGCGTCGGCGTGCCGGTGGTGGTCGACATGGCCCAATCCGTCGGGCACGTCCCCACCGTCACCGGCGCCGATGTCGTCTACGGCACCAGCCGCAAGTGGCTGGCCGGCCCGCGCGGTGTCGGTTTCGTCGCGGTGCGCCGAGACTCCCTGCGACCGGTCGAGATCGACGGATCCGACGCATTCATCGCCGGCCGCCTCGGACTCGGCATCGCGGTTCGCGAACTGCTCGACGTCGGACAGCAGCGGGTCTTCCGCGAGCTGGCGATGATCGGCAGGGTCACCCGCGAGCGACTGCACGGCATCGCGAGCTGGGAGGTCGTCGAACCGCTCGACGAGCCGTCGGCGATCGTGACCCTCGCGCCGCCGCCCGGGTGGCAGTTCGAGGACGTCGCCACCGCACGGGAGAAGCTGCTCTCGCTCGGCATCCTGGTCACCGCGGCGGGCACCTGGCGCGCACCCCTGGCGGCCGAGACGCCGGTCCTACGCCTCAGCCCGCATCTCGACGCGCAGCGCGAAGACCTCGACCGTCTCGCAGATGCGTTGCGCACCATGGGGTATTGAGCGCGGAGCGCTCAGCCCAAGACCCGACCCACGATCTTCTCGATCTCCGGTCGTGCCAGATCGGCGTCGCGCCGGACCAGGCCGATCCGTGTCCGCCGGTGCAGGACATCGTCGACGCCGACCGCGCCTTCGTGCGTGACCGCGAACTCGATCTCGGCGCGGGTGACGTCGATGCCGGGGGCGATCGGATCCAGCGGTCGGTCCACCGTGGCCGTCTCGACGACCGTCGGGGCCTCCCCGCCGAAGCGCGCCACCAGCGACGCCGGGAGTCCCTTCTCGCGCGGGTCGCGCAGGGCTCCGACCAGCGCGGTCGTGGTGGTGACACACTCACCCGCGGTCAGATCGGTGGTGGTCAGGGCGGCGTCGACCGCGTCCTCCGCCATCCGGCGGTAGGTCGTGAGCTTGCCGCCGAGCACGGTCACCAGTCCGTCTCCGCGAACCCGGACGTGGTGCCGGCGCGAGACATCGGCGAGGCCGTCTGATTCGGCGCCGGGGGTCCCGCGTTCGTCGATGAGCGGCCGCAGACCGGCGTAGACGCCGATGATGTCGGAGCGGTCGAGGGTCCGGGTCAGGGCGGGGTTGATCGCATCGAGCAGGAAGTCGATTTCGGAGTCGTCCGGTGTCGGCACATCGGGAATCGCGCCCGGCGCCGCGACGTCGGTGAGGCCGATGTAGACCCGACCCAACTGTGCGGGTAGTGCGAATACATACCGGGACAACGACTTTCCGACCGGGACGGTCAGTGCGGCGGTCGGGTTCCCCAGGGCCGTCGCGTCGACGACGAGATGGGTTCCGCGGCTGGGTTGGACGGCGATCGAGTCGTCGACCGCGCCGGACCAGACGCCGGTGGCGTTCACGACCATCCGCGCGCCGACGTCGAAGCTCTCACCCGTGAACACATCGCTGAGCGTGGCACCGCGCCCGTCGACCCGGTCGGCGCGCGTGTACGTGCAGATCAGCGCACCGTAGGCGGCCGCGGTGCGCGCCACGGCGACGACGAGCCGGGCGTCGTCGATCAGCTGCCCGTCGGTGGTCGAGATCCCGCCGCGGAGTCCGGCCGGCGACAGGGTCGGACAACGGCCGAGGGTCTCCATGACCGACAGTCGCGACGGCGGCGGCAACAGCGCACTCGGCGTTCCGGCGTTGCGGCGCAACAGATCTGCCGCACGCATCCCAAATCGCAGCACCGAGCTCTGCCGTTCACCGCGGTCGGGGAGGATCTGTCTGAGCGGAGAGATCAGATGTGGCGCAATGGATGTCATCAGGTGATGGCGTTCGACGGCACTCTCCCGGGCGATCCGGAGATCACCTTTCGCGAGATACCGCAGACCACCGTGTACGAGTTTGCTGCTCCAGCGTGACGTACCGGTGGCCAGGTCGCCCTGCTCGACGAGGGCGACCCGCAGGCCGCGGGTGGCCGCGTCGAGAGCGACACCCGCGCCGGTGATCCCGCCACCGATCACCAGCAGATCGAGGGGCCCAGAACTCGATGCCATCGACTCCAGAGCGCGACCGCGGGTCCGCGCGGACAACGTGGCCATCAGAAGGACGTCCTCATGGCGCGGGCCTCAGATAGCCGGCGATGACGCCGTGGAGTTCGGTGCTCCAGCCCTCGGCGAGGATGTCCGACACCAGCGCCCCGGATTGCAGGAAGCTCTGCGCGATCAGCAGCACCATCGACGCCATCCGCTTGGCGTCACCGGCACGCACCTGCTTGCGTCCCTGCCCTTGGGCCAGCATGTCCGCCAGCAATGCGAGCACACCCTGCTGACTGGTGCCGAGGCGTTCGAAGACGTACGGCGCCATGAAGTCCCGCTGTTCACGCCACAGGGACGAGATGAGGTCGCTGTCGCGCAGCGCCCCGACCACCGTCACCACCTGGTCGGCGAGTGCGTCGAGGTCCTGCGGCTCGCCGCGCTCACCGATCACGTGGTCGACGATGGTGAGAACCTCACGGGTGAGCAGATCGCGGATGATCTCGGTGATGTCGGGCCAGCGCCGATAGACGGTGGGTCGGCTCACCCCTGCTTGGCGGGCGACCTCGGAGACGGTCACCTTGCGGCCGCCACTACGCAGCAGGCAGACCCTGGCCGCGTCCAGAACGAGATCCCCGATCTCCTCGTTACGGATTGACATGATGTGTAACACTGTAACGGATCACACAATCGGCGGGGGGCCGACCACATGACCATCCGACACGTCACCATCGTGGCCAGTCCGTATGCGCGGCACGGAGCCGGGCTACACGTGGCGCAGGACGCCGCCGGCCTCCTGAAAGCACAGAACGTCGCGGTCGACATCATCGTCGGGGAGGACATGGCCGATGCCGCCGACCTCGCCGGAAAGGCCGCTCGGGGAGACACGGACGTGTTGGCCATCGCCGGCGGTGACGGCACCATCCGCCTCGCGGTCGAGGCCAGCATCGGTTCGGGCAAGCCACTCGCCGTCATCCCCGCCGGCAGCGGCAACGACTTCGCCCGCAACCTGCACATCCCGCTCGACACCGCCGAAGCCGTCCAGGTGATCCTCGACGGCCACCGACGACCCGTCGACCTGGGCCGCGTCAGCTTCCCCGACGGCCGCACCGCCCTGTTCGCCACGGTCGCGGCCACCGGCTTCGACGCCGCGGTGACCGCGCGCGCCATCGACATGCGCCGGCCCCGGGGACAGTCGCGGTACACGATCGCCGCATTGTTCGAGCTCATCGCCCTGCGGTCACGGCACTACCAGGTCCGCGTCGACGACGACACCGTCGAGGCCGACCTCATCCTCGCCGCGATCGGGAACACCACCTCCTACGGCGGCGGCATGAAGATCACCCCGAAGGCATCGGTGTCCGACGGGCAGCTCGACGTCACGCTCGCGAAGATTCCGCCGCGGTTCGCCCGGCCGACGCTTGCCCGCGTCTTCCCGAAGGTGTTCGCCGGCACGCACGTCGACCATCCGCTGGTGCAGACGATGCGCGGGGGCGAGGTCGAGCTCTACTGCGACCCGCCCGCGCTGGTGTCCGTCGACGGTGATCTCGTCGGTGAACTGCCCGCGGTGTTCGAGGCTGTCCCGCACGCGATCGAGGTCTTCACGCCGCCGACGCCGGCACCGACGCCGAGCTGACGGGTACTGCTCCTCCCCGCGCCTACTTCTCCCCTCGCGCTGCCCACCACTCCCCGAGCGCCTGTTCGGCCTCCTCGTGGCTGAGCGGTCCGCGGTCCAGCCGGAGTTCTTTCAGATACCGCCAGGCCTGGCCGACGATCGGTCCGGGCGGGACACCGAGCATCTCCATGATCGCGTTGCCGTCGAGGTCGGGGCGGACCTTCTCCAGGTCCTCGGCCTCCTTCAGGGCTGCGATCCGCTGTTCGAGGTTGTCGTAGTTCTGCTGTAGCCGGCGGGCGCGTCGCTTGTTCCGCGTCGTGCAGTCGGCACGCACCAGCTTGTTGAGACGGTCCAGCAGGGGACCGGCGTCGTTGACGTAGCGCCGTACGGCCGAGTCGGTCCAGGCACCGTCGCCGTAGCCGTGGAACCGCAGGTGCAGGAACACCAGGTCCGCGACGTCGGAGACGACGGCCTTCGGATACTTCAGCGCCCGCATCCGCTTGCGCACCATCTTGGCACCGACCACCTCGTGGTGGTGGAAGCTGACACCGCCGCCGGGTTCGTGGCGCCGGGTCGCGGGCTTGCCGATGTCGTGCAGCAGTGCCGCCCAGCGCAGGACGAGGTCGGGATCGCCCTCCTCGAGGTCGATCGCCTGCTTCAGCACGGTGAGTGAGTGCTGGTAGACGTCCTTGTGCTGGTGGTGCTCGTCGATGGTGAGCTTCATCCCGGGGATCTCGGGCATCACCCGTTCGGCCAGACCGGTTTCGACCATCGCGTCGATCGCGTCCAGGGGGAACTCCCCGCAGATGAGCTTGTCCAGCTCGGCGCGGACCCGTTCGGCGGTGATGCGGTCGATCTCACCGTTCATCTCGGTGATGGCCTGCCACACGCGTGGCGCGAGCCCGAATCCGAGCTGCGAGATGAAACGGACGGCGCGCAGCATGCGCAACGGATCGTCGCCGAAGGACTGTTCCGGTGTGGCCGGGGTGTCGATCATCCCGGCCAGCAACGCGGACATACCGTCGAGCGGATCACAGAAGTCCTCGGCGCCCGTCGCACCGATACGTACGGCCATCGCGTTGACGGTGAAGTCACGGCGGATCAGGTCGTCGTCGAGGGTCTCGCCGAAGGTGACCTCGGGATTCCGGCTGACCTGGTCGTAGCTGTCGGCACGGAAGGTGGTGATCTCGATCTGGTGCTCACCCTTGCGGATGCCGACCGTGCCGAACTCGATGCCGACATCCCAGAAGGCGTCGGCCCATCCCTTGAGGAGGCGGGACACCTGCTCGGGACGAGCGTCGGTGGTGAAATCCAGGTCGTTTCCCAGCCGGCCCAGCACGGCGTCTCGCACCGAGCCACCGACCAGGTACAACTCGTGACCAGCCGCCGCGAACAACTCCCCGAGGGGAGCCAGGACGTCGTCGAGCTCCCGGAGCGCTATCGCCGCTGCAGCCAGCAGCCGCGTCTTGCGGTCCGGATCCGACACCGACGGCCGTACATCCGACGGAGAAGAGTCATTCACGGCTTGCCACCCTACCGTCGTCGCCCGCGGCTTCGACGCCGTGGAGGAGGCCGGACCACGGGCCGAGTCGTGGCCACCTGTCGATATCCGTCGTACACCGTGTCCGCCCGTTCCGTGGCCGGTGTCGACATCCTCCCCGCACTACGAGGCGTCCGGGCAAACTGCAGGTGACCAGCCGCTAGCATCGTGGAGTGTCCACCGATTCCTCGACCAACCCTTCAGACGTCAGCGACGTCTCGTCGGGTTCGCATGGGGACGGTGGCGGACATGCAGGTCAGAATCCCGCCGGCCAGGGGCGTCGCACCCGGCGCGGTCGCCGGCGTCGAGGCCGCCGCAAGGGCGAGGGTCGCGGAACGACCGCGGCGCACAACAACGGTGGTCACGCCGCCGCCGGTCACAAACAGTCCGGTTCCAAGCAGAACGGCCCCAAACAGAACGGCCACAAACCGGGCTCCCACAAGCAGCACAACCCGGCCACGTCGCCGGCGCCGTCGACCGGCCGGCCCACCCCGAACGACCTCGTCCGCGCCCGCACCGCCGATCCCGCCTGCCCCGACCCCGTCGAGGCCGAGTCGGTGGAGAGGCTCCCCGTCGACCCCGACCGAGCCCGCCCGAAGGTCACGCCGCCGAAGCCTTCCGACATGGCCACGGTCACGGCGACCATCACCACCAAGGGCCTGACCCAGACGACGACGGGCAAGGCCGGTAAGGGCCGCCGCCGCTCCTCACGGGCGGATCGCACCGCCGACCGGTCCGACGATCGCACCAACACCGAGAAGCTCCGGACCGTGCGGGAGACGTCGGCCGGCGGACTCGTCGTCTCCGACCTCGGTCTGCCGATCGACGAGCTGTCCGCCGCGCTGATCGGCCGGGTGGATCGTCGCGGCCGGATGATGTGGTCGCTGCCCAAGGGCCACATCGAAACCGGCGAGACCGCCGAGCAGACCGCGATCCGTGAGGTCGAGGAGGAGACCGGAATCCTGGGCACGGTCGTCGCGCCGCTGGGCAAGATCGACTACTGGTTCGTGAGCGAGGGTCGTCGCATCCACAAGACCGTGCACCACTACCTCCTGCGTTGTGTCGGCGGCGAATTGTCCGACGCCGACTACGAAGTCAGCGAGGTGGCCTGGGTGCCGTTGCACGAGTTGCCGCGTCGCCTCACGTACTCTGACGAGCGGCGACTCGCCCGGATGGCCCGCGGCGTGATCGCCGATCTCGCCGCCGACCCGACCCGACTCGCCCAGTCCGAGGCCGACAGCATTCGCACCGAACCCAACGCCTATGAGAAAGCCGCCGCAGCGCGCAATCAGCGCCGCAACGAGCCCCCGCCCCCGGCTCGTCCGCGCCGGCGACGACGCCGTCCCCGACGGCCCGCGGCCGGCGATGGCTGAGCCGCGGCTGTTGCCTGTCCGGTCCGGTCCGTTCTCTCGTCCTTCTCTCCGCCGATCCGAGCGACGCCATGATCGTCGCGGCGGGATCATCGATCCGCGGGTGCAGGTCGTGATCGCGTTGGCCGCGGTGCTGGGGGTCGTCGCACTACTGCTGCTGCCGGGTGTCGCCGCACCGGCCTCCGCCGTACCCGAGACGAGTGCCACCGGGGCGAATCCCGCCCAGCAGTCGTCGCCGCGGTTCGCACGCATCGTCATCGACTCGATGTCGCCGTCGATCGTCACCACCACCAGCCGGCCGGTGGTGACGGTGAGCGGTCGTGTCGACAACATCGGCGACCGCTCGATCAGCAACCTGTCGATCCGCCTCGAACGCGGTGATGCCGTCGGGTCGGCCTCGGGACTCCGCACCCAGCTCGCCGACGACGATCCCGCGGTGGCCGTCGCCGGTCCGTTCGAGGCGCTCAGCGAGTCCCTCGCGCCGGGGGAGAGCGTCGGCTTCCGGATGTCGATGGCGCTGTCCGCCGGTTCCGGACCCGACGGCCAGGGACTCGGGATCTCCGCGACCGGCGTCTATCCGATGCAGGTCAACGTCAACGGCACCCCCGACTACGGCAACCCGGCCCAGGTCGCCGGTTCGCGCATGCTGCTACCCGTGCTGTCGCTGCCGCCCGACGAGATCCGTGCCCGCGACTACGTCGACCCGACCGCCGACGAGACGGGTTCCCCGTCGGTGCCCGGGCTCGGGCCCGACGGTTCGGTCTCGGCTGATCTGGCCAGCCCGGCCCGGATGACGATGCTGTGGCCGATGGCCGCGCCGCCGCAGCTCGCGCCCGGCGTCCTCGGCGGCAGCACCGAGCCCGTCCGGCTCATCAATGAGGACATGGCACGGTCGCTCGACACCGGCGGCCGGTTGAACGAACTGCTCAAGGCCTTGCAGAAGGTTGTCGGGGCACCGCCGCGCGAGCAGTCCGGACCACCGTCCTCCGAACCCCCGGCAGAGAGCCCGGCCGAACCGGCCCCGGTTGCGGTGCCCGGCTCCGAGAAGCTCGCCGAGAGCATGTGCCTGGCCATCGACCCCGACCTCGTCGTCACCGTCCGCGCGATGTCCCTCGGCTATGAGGTGTCGACGAACCCGGCCGACCCGACCTCGGCCGCCCGGCCCGGCAACGGATCCGAGATCGCCGGCCGCTGGCTCGACGACCTGCGGTGGACCGCGAGCCGGATGTGCGTGGTGGCGTTGCCGTTCGCGCAGGCCGACCTGACGTCGCTCGCCCGGATCGGCAACTCCGGACTCACCGAGGCGGCACTCCGTAAACCCGCCGACATCGTCGACGCGATCCTGGGCGTACGCAGCGTGCGAGGCCTGTCCGTGCCCGCGATCGGCGCCGTCGACGACGCCGGTGCCGACGCCCTGGCCGAGGCCGCGGTGACCTCGACCGCGCTCGCGTCGAACTCGGTCGTCCCCACCGGCCGCCGCGACGACACCGGCCGCTACCGCGTCGGACGCCTCACCGCCCAGACCTTCGACGCACCCATCACGGCGTCACTCGCGGCGATCGGCACCGCACCGAGCACCCCGGCCCTCACCCCGGAATCGCAGCAGGTCGACCTCACCGACGAGTCGACGGGGAGTCGACGCCAGAGTGCGATCGCCGCGCTGGCCTACCCGGCGATCGTCGCGCCGCAACCGGATCCGGCCGACGGTTCGAACCCCCGGATCCCGGTGGCGGGTCGCTCGGCGTTCCTCGTGCCCCCGACCTACTGGTCCCCGACGGTCGCGGATTCGGATGCACTCTTCGCGACCGCGCGCCTGCTGCTCGAGTCCGGTGCCGCGACGCCGACACCCCTCGCGTCCCTGGTGCAGGAACTGAACACCGCCGACGCCACCGGCCGCCTGACCAACCCGCCCGGGGTGGGACCCGTCGGTCGCGTCGGATCCGTCCTCACGTCGCAGGCGACCGCCGCCATCCGTCGAAACGTCGAGGACAGCTGGCAGTTCGAGGGCGCGCTGGTCCGTTCGGCCGATGTCGCGGCCACCCCGGAGCGGTACATGTCGCCGCTGCGCGAGGACCAGCTGCGTGCCATCAGGTCCCCTGATGTGGAGGGATCCGCGGTCTACACGCATCTGCGACGGCTGCAGGAGGAGCGCATCGACGCCGTGGCGTCGACCCTGCACCGCCTCGGTCAGTCCGTGACGATCCTCGACCCCGGCGGCCGGTACACCCTGGCCTCCGAACGCAGCCCGGTCCTGCTCGCGGTCCGCAACGACCTCGCCCTGCCGGTGCGGGCCCGCCTGACCACCTCCGCGCCCGAGGGCATCGAGATCGGCGATCTCGGGGTGATCGAGATCCCCGCCCGCGGAACCCGGCAGATCCAGCTCCCCACACGCGGTGAGACCTCCGAGGCCATCACCATCGACATCCGGCTGGCCACGGTCACCGGTGTACCCCTCGGTCAGCCGATCACCCTGCAGGTACACACCAACGCCTACGGCAAGCCGCTGTTCTACATCACCATCGTCGCCGGCGTGGCGCTCGTGCTGCTGACCGCACGCAGGCTGTGGCACCGGTTCCGCGGTCAGCCCGACCCCGCCGACGCCGACCGTCCCGAACCCGACGAACTCGAGCGGATGCTGGCGGGAAGCGGGTATCAGGAGCGACGCCGTACCCTGCAAGGCGAAGGTCGGCCACCCGGAGATGAGCCGGAAGACCACCCGCACGACCCCTGATCGAGCACTGAACGAGGATGGCGAAACACCACGTGAACTGGAACGATGTGCCGCGCGAACCGCGGCCGGGGACACCCGGTGCGGTGCCTCCCCAGCGTCCGGATCGCGCTGCACCCCGCCGGATCCCGCCCGGCTCCGGCCCCGTGCCGCCACCACCGCGGCCCGGCCGGCCGGTCCCGCCGCCTCCTGCTCCCGGCGCCCGGCATGCCCAGGGACCCGTCGCCGGCGGTCTCCGAGTCGACGCCCCGCCGGCCCGGCCCGGCCGTCTGGACGCGGCCGGCTACCACGAACGACACAGCGGTGAGACCGACGCCGTCAACACCGGGTCGTCGAAGACGGTGACCGCCGGCGACGACTCGTCGTCGACCGGTCTGGCGCGCGACTCCGACTCGAGCATCCTGCGGACCAGTGGCTCGATCGCCATCGCGACCCTCTTCAGTCGCATCACCGGCTTCCTGCGCACCGTTCTGATCCTGGCGATGCTCGGTTCGGGCATCGCCTCGGCGTTCCAGGCCGCCGACGTGCTGCCGAACATGATCGCCGAGGTCGTGCTGGGCGCCGTGCTCACGGCCATCGTCATCCCGCTCCTCGCGCGCGCGGAGGCCGAAGACGAAGACGGTGGTCAGGGGTTCCTCAACCGCATCTTCACGATCACCGTGGTGGTGCTCGGCTCGGCGACGGTCCTGGCCGTCATCGCGGCGCCACTGCTGACCTACCTGAATCTCGGTGACGGACAGGTCAACCGGGACCTGTCCACCCACCTCGCGTACCTGTTGCTGCCGGAGATCCTGTTCTACGGGCTCTCCGCACTATTCATCGCCGTGCTCAACCTGCGCGGCCTGTTCAAACCGGGCGCTTGGGCTCCGGTGCTGAACAACGTCGTCCAGATCACGACCCTCGTGCTGTACGCCCTGGTGCCCGGCGAGATCACTCTCAACCCGGTCCGGATGAGCGATCCGAAGCTGCTCGTCCTGGGTATCGGCTGCACTCTCGGCGTGGTGCTGCAGGCCATGGTCCTGGTGCCGTTCCTGCGTAAGGCCGGGGTGCATCTGAAGCTGGAATGGGGCATCGACGCCCGGCTGCGCCAGTTCGGCAACATGGCGCTGGCGATCGTCGCCTACGTCGCCCTGCTGCAGGTCGGTCTCATCGCGACGTACCGCATCGCCGCCTCCGCCGAGGAGTCCGGCGTCAGCATCTACTTCACCCACTGGCAGTTGCTGCAGCTGCCCTACGGCGTGCTCGGCGTGACCATCCTGACCGCGATCATGCCGCGACTGTCGCGCAACGCGGCCGCCGACGACACGAAAGCCGTGGTCGACGATCTGTCGCTGGCCACCCGACTGACGATGGTCGCGCTGGTTCCCGTCGTGGCGTTCATGACCTTCTTCGGGCCGGCCATCGCCATCGCGGTGTTCAACTTCGGCCGGTTCGACGCCGCCGACGCCTCCCAGCTGGGTTCAGTGCTCGCCTGGGGTGCGTTCACGCTGATCCCGTACTCGATGACACTCGTCCAGCTACGCGTCTTCTACGCCCGTGAGGACGCCTGGACCCCGACCTTCATCGCGCTCGGCATCACCGTGGTCAAGGTGACGTCGTCGTACATGGGCCCCGTCCTGTTCGACGACCCGTCGAACGTCGTGCGGTGGCTCGCCCTGTCCAATGGGCTGGGCTACCTGGTCGGCGCCATCGTCGGCCACTATCTGCTCCGCAGCCGCCTGCGCGGCGCACGACTGACGAACGTCGCCCGCACCACGCTGGTGACCTTCGCGGTCTCCCTCAGCGTCTCGGCGGTCGTGTGGGCAGTCGCCAAGGTGTCCGGCCTCGATCACATGATCGGCTGGCTCGGCAAGGTCGGCTCGGTGCTCTACCTCGTCCTCACTGCGGTCGTCGTGCTGTCGGTGACCTACGCGGGTCTGGCCGCCGCGCGGGTGCCGGACGTGGTCGCGATCGGCAACTCGGTGCGTCGTCTCCTCGGCCGGTTCGTCCCGGCCCTCGCGCCGCCCGCAGAGCCCGAACGCGAACAGTCCCCGGCGATCACAGTTCAGTTTCCGCGCGTCTCTGCCGACGAATCGCTCCCGTACTCTGGTCAGGTACAAGTGCTGCGCCGCTTCGACAGGGGTACCGCGACGTGGCAGTCCTACTCTGTGCACTCCGGCGGCGCGATCGGCGCCGGCCGGGATGTACGTCCCATCCCAGAGCGTGCACCGGTTCCGCGCGACATCAGATACCGGAGGAAAGGAGTCCGTCGCGTGAGTGACAGCGAGATCGACACGACTGCGCCCACCGGGTCGCCCGTCGAATCCGGCCCCGGCGAATCCCATTCCGCCGAACCCCATTCCGCCGGACCCCAGACTCCCTCCACACCCGCTCACGCCCCGACCCCGGATGCGGCGGCCGCTGCCCCCGCTCCGGAGGTCGCCCGTCGACGCGGCCCGCGCCTGATCCCGGGCGCGGCGGTCGCCGGCGGCCGATACCGACTCCTCGAACAGCACGGCGGCACCCGCGGTCTGCAGTTCTGGCGCGCCCAGGACATCAACCTCGACCGCGAGGTGGCACTGACCTTCGTCGACGCGGACCAGCTCGCCCCGCCGCTCGAGCGCGGACAGGCGATCAAGGCGACCGACCAGGGACCCCAGGCGGTCCTCTCGCGGACCCTGCGCCTCGGACAGATCACCTCCGACGGCGTGGCCCGGGTGCTCGACGTCGTGCGCGGCTCCTCCGGCGGCATCGTGGTCGCCGAGTGGGTGCCCGGCTCGTCGCTCGCCGACGTCGCCCGGTCCGAGCCGTCCCCGATCGGTGCCGCTCGTGCCGTGCGCTCGCTGGCCGCGGCCGCCGAGATCGCCCACCGTTCGGGCGGCGCACTGTCGATCGACCATCCCGACCGCATCCGGATCAGCCACGACGGCAACGCGGTTCTCGCCTTCCCGGGCACACTCGCCGGAGACGACAAGGCCTCCGACGTGCGCGGACTCGGCGCGGTGCTCTACGCCCTCCTGCTCAACCGGTGGACCCTCGATCCCGAGAACGGCTCGCGACTCGTCACCACCGAGGACGTCACCGAACCGATCGGCGGAATCCCGGTGGCCGCACCGGGTGAGAACGGTCAGCCGCTTGAACCGAGGGCGGCCAAGCCCGACATCCCGTTCGAGATCTCGGCCGTCGCAGCGCGTGCGCTCGACGGCACCCGCGGGATCCGGACCGCGGCGACGGTCCAGCATGTCCTCGACCAGGCAACGGTCGTTGACCTCAACACCGACATGCTGCCCGCCATCACCGACGCCGACGCGCCGCCGCCGGTCTCGGTGGCGCCGCGGGTCGGCAGCGCCGAGCACAAGCCGGGACGCAAGAACCTGGCACTGCTGATCGGCGCAGGCCTGCTCGCGATCTTCGTGGTCATCGCGCTGATCGTCGGAGCCACCAACGTCTTCGGGAGCGGTGACGGCTCGAGTGACATCGACTCGATCCTGACCACCACCGAGCCGGCACCGCCGGGCGAACCGGCCCCCGGGGCGAATGCACCCACCGAGGCCCCGCCGGCGCAGGACATCGCGCTCCGGTCGGTGACCGTGGCCGACTTCTCGTCGCAGCCGCCGGACAACTCGGCCAATGTCGGCAATGTGATCACCGGTGCCGCGCCGCCGTGGCAGACCGACAACTATCGGGGCCGTCCCGAGTTCGGCGGTCTGAAGCCGGGCCTGGGGCTGATGTTCGACCTCGGGGACGAGCGCGCCGTGAAGTCGGTGACCATCGAGACCCCGACCCCGGGTTTCGACGTCGAGATCCGCACCTCGCCGAACGCGAAGCCCGCCTTCGCCCGGACCACCCCGGTGGCCGCGGGTCGTGTCGATCAGAACACCACGACCATCCGGATCGCGTCTCCGCAAGCCAGCCGCTACGTGATGGTGTGGATCACCACGCTGCCACCTGCGGCGGGCGGCTACCAGGCCGAGGTCGGCCGCGTCACGATGGCGGGCTGACCGACTCGTTCTCGACGCCTGACGCCACCGGTTCGGCAGCGGGCTCGCCCGTCTTCGGCGTCCACCCGGGCGGTCCGAAGATGTAGCCCAGACGAGCCCGCCAGCTCGACGTCGATCTCACATCGCGGGCGATCGCCACGTACTCGTGCGTCTCGAGTCGCCAGATGTTGTACGTGTCAACCGGTTTGGTGAGACCGTAGCGCGGGCGTCGTACCTCCGGCGTGAACGATCCGAACATCCGGTCCCAGATGATGAAGACGCCACCGTAGTTCCGATCGAGATACTCGGGATCGCGCCCGTGATGGACGCGATGGTGCGACGGGGTGTTGAACACGTACTCGAACGGTCGCCACATCCTGTCGATGTGCTCGGTGTGAATCCAGAACTGGTAGATGAGGTTCAGCGAGTACGCGAAGAAGACGAGAGCCGGCGGCACGCCGAGCAGGGGGAGCGGTAGCCACATCACGATCGCCGCACTGATGTTCCACTTCTGGCGCAGCGCGGTCGCGAAGTTGAAGTACTCGCTGGAGTGATGGGCCTGGTGCGTCGCCCACACGATGCGCACGCGGTGCGACACCCGATGCACCCAGTAGTAGATGAAGTCCACCGCCACGAAGGCGATGACCCACGAGTACCACTGGTCCATCGGCAGATGCCACGGAGCGACATACGTGAACAGGGCGGTGTAGGCCAGCAGCCCGAGAAGTTTCCAGAAGGCGCTGGTGCCGATGGAGACGAGCCCCATGAGGACACTCGCGCGCGCGTCCCGCGTCTCATACGCGCCCGGCAGCGGTCCGCCCTCGCCATCGAGGCCGTTCTCGGGGTCGTGTTCGAGCTTGGCGGCGGCGAACCATTCGATCGCCAGCATCGTCACGAAGAACGGGATCGCGAGAACCGTCGGCTCGCGCATCGGTTCCGGTAAGAACTCCAACACGGTGTACCCCTTCGCCCACCATCTGACACGTCAGCATGTCAGTTGCTTCTGACAAGGTAACGTGTCAGAAGCGAGGCTGTAAAGGGCCTGGTGGTGAAGAAGGAGGAGAGCGGTGTCGGTCTCGTCATCGACGGCCGGTCGCCGCTACGGCGGGGCCGATCCCGAGGAGCGCCGCGCCCGACGCCGCGCCGCACTGATCGAGGCCGGCCTGGAGATCTTCGGAACCGACGGCTACGCAACGGCATCGGTCAAGAACATCTGTGCTCTTGCCGGCCTGACCCAGCGCTACTTCTACGAGTCCTTCGGCGACCGCGCCGAGCTGCTCGAAGCGGTCTACCTCGACTGCGTCGACTTCGTCCGCTCTGCGACCGTAGCCGCCGCGGCGGAGTTTCTCACCTCGGGACCGGAAGACCGAACCACCGCCATCCGATCGGACCCCAATCGTTCCGACAGCGAGCACGGGACATCTTCTCCGGAGATGAAAGGCATTGCCGCCGAGCATGTTCCGTCGGCGGCGCGGGCCACCCTGGGTGCCTTCATGTCGTGCTTGGCGCAGGACCGTCGGCGTGCCCGCGTGATGCTCGTCGAAGTGGTCGGGGTCTCCGGCAAGCTCGAGCGCGTCCGCATGCACGCCATCCACGGATGGGCTGAGCTGATATTGAACTTGGCCCGCGGGACCATGACGCCTTCACGCGGGCAGCGTTTGACCTCCGTCGCCCTGGTTGGTGCCGTCACGCAGCTGCTCGTCGACTGGTACATCGCGGGGGAGGCGCCCGGGGATGAACCGACGCCGCCGTCCCACGACCCGCCCGACCGTGACCTCAACAGCGGTGACCTCAACAGCGGCAACGACATCGACGACATCCTCGACGTCTCCGTCGACCTGCTCATCGCGTCGCATGCCCGGCTGGTGACCTGACCCCCGACCGCTGCGTTGCCTACCGCGACGGCCACTCCGGCAGAGTCCGCACCCAGCCCCAAAAAGCACTTTTCGGACAATTCGCGGGAATGCCGATATCTGGCATTCTAGACGTTGATCGTCGAATTCTCCGGTTCCCGGTATTCATTACATCAATGTATTTCAAGAATTACAGGGAATCGACTTTCTGATCGGGCACGAATCGAGCCCGATCCAGAGTGTCGAAGAGTACATTCAGCAATGTTCGCTGTTGCCGATCAGGCCCCCCGGAGGTGCCGAGTGAGCACTGCCAAGGAACGTGCGGAACAACTGCATCTTGTTGCGCGACTTCACTCTTCGTATCCAGAATTGATTGATGCCCCGTACCCGGACATGCTCGACCACGCCCGGATCGCCGCATATTGGAAACCCGTTCACGACGTCGGTGGTGAGCCAGACTCACCGATGTTCCTCGAGGGCAAAGAGTACGAGACATGGGAGCATATGACCTACGTCATGTGTGAGGTCCTCGCCTGGCGAGGAATCTGGTTGTCGGAGGAACGTCGACGTATCGGCAATGTCGATGTCGGGCGCGCCCAGTATCTCGGACTGCCGTATTACGGTCGGTGGATAATCGCCGTTGCGCGGGTCCTCATCGAGAAGCACCACATCAAGCTGGGCGAGCTCACCGAGCGGATGGTCGAGATCCAGGAGCGCTACGCGAACGGAACAGGTGGCAAGGCCCCCGAGGCCAAGCCACGCGGTGAAGGCGACGGTTCCGGGGTCGTCCGCAACGAACATCACAAGCGGGCCGTCGGCAAAGGTGACCCCCAGGTATATGCCGGTCAGGCGGGCGAGCCGCGATTCGCGTTGGGTGACGAAGTCCTCGTCCGGGAGATGCCGGTCATCTTCTACACGCGCACACCCGAATACTGCCGTGGCGCCACCGGAAAGATCGTCAAGATCGCCTATGAGAGCCCGGCGGCAGAAGACGAGACCTTCGCGATGGACGACGCCAAGACCGAATGGTTCTACGTCGTGCAGTTCCCGATGGCCGACCTGTGGCACGGCTACGGCGGGCCGACAGGCGACACCTTGCAGACCGAGATCCCGGAACGTTGGCTGGCACCAGCCGGCGGCTAGGACAGGACACGCAATCATGAGCAACGACGCCCACGACCACGACCACGAGCGGACCGTCGCGCCGATGGTCGACGAGATCACCGACTTCGAGGTCCTCGAGATCGCCCTGCGCGAACTGTGCATCGAGAAGGGGATCTTCACCGCGGACGAACATCGACGTTTCACCGAGTTCGCCGAACAGATCGGCCCCACACCCGCGGCGGCGCTCGTCGCACGGGCCTGGCTCGAACCGGACTTCAAAGAGCTTGCGATGAAGGAGCCGATGACCGCGAGCAAGGAGGTCGGGGTGGACTGGCTGGAACCCACGGGTTTCGGAACACCCAGTGACTTCACGGCATTCGAGATCTTGGCGGATACCCCTACCGTGCACAACGTGATCGTGTGCGCGCTGTGTTCGTGTTACCCCCGTCCGATCCTGGGCAATTCACCCGAGTGGTACCGGACACCGAACTACCGCCGTCGGATGGTCCGCTGGCCGCGCCAGGTCCTCGCCGAGTTCGGCCTCGAACTGCCCGAGGGCGTCAGCGTCAACGTGCAGGACTCCAACCAGAAGCACCGCTTCATGGTGATGCCGCAGCGTCCGGCCGGGACCGAGGACTGGAACCACGACCAGCTCGCCGAGATCATCACCCGCGACTGTGTCATCGGGGTCGCCCTGCCCAAACCCGGAGTGACAACCAACCGTGTCACGTCGATCCGTCCCGCAATTCACCCGATGGAGGGCTGACACGAATGTCGACTCCGCATCGTCCCCGCGTCTATCCGCCTCTCGTCGACATCGTCGGACGCGGCCAGGTATGGCCCCGAATGGCGTCGAAATACGGTGTGGAGAACGCGATTCCGCCGTGGAAGTCCAGCCTGGACGGGCTCTGTGACGCACTCGATCAGGCCTCCGGCACCACCTGTGCCCCTGGCCCGGTCGAACGACGCGATGAAGAGGACCGGCTGGCGGCGACCACGTATGCCGACCTTCCCTATCCGGAGAATCAGCTCGTCGCCCTCGCCCACACACTGCTCGACCGCGGGGTGATCGACGAGCGCGAACTCGCCGAACGGATGGCCGCGGTCCGGTCACGGCTGGAGGCCTGAGGGCGGGGGCAACGCAGTTGTCCACAGTCGAAGCAACCCTGTAGACAACCGCCTCATCGCAGCGTCGTGCGATGACTTCTCCATTACTCTCAGCGCATGGCCGGGGGGAACGACGCAGTTGACCTGCGCACCGATGAGCAGTTGCTGGGCGCTCACGTCGCCGGCGACCCGGGCGCGTTCTCCGTTCTCGTCAACCGTCACCTCGACTACCTGTGGTCGGTCGCCATTCGGACCAGCCAGAACCCCGAGGATGCTGCCGACGGGTTGCAGGACGCACTGCTTGCCGCGCATCGAACCGCGGCGGATTTCCGCTCCGCCGCGAGGGTCACCAGCTGGCTGCACCGGATCGTCGTCAATGCGTGCCTGGACCGGATTCGACGCAACAACGCCCGCCGGACCGTCCCCCTGCCCGAATGGGACGTGATGTCGATTGCGGACACGACAGACGACATCGCCGCGGTCGATCTGTCCGTCTCCATCGGTCGGGCGCTGCACACGCTGCCCGAAGGGCAACGACAGGCCATCGTCGCGGTCGACCTAGAGGGCTATTCGGTCGCCGAAGCGGCGTCGTTGCTCGGCGTCGCCGAGGGGACGATCAAGAGCCGATGCGCGCGGGGGCGCCTCAAACTCGCTCAGGTCCTCGGCCATCTCCGGACTGCCGAAGATGCGTAAGCCAATGCCTGCCAACGGGTTTCCGTCGGATTCGGTCGGGGCGGAACCGGAACCGCGCGTCGTGCGTCCAAGTATTCGACGACCAACGGACAACGACCAGCGAAATGCAGCCACCAAGACACCGACGCCCGACCTTCGGAATGGAAGACTGACACCATGACCCCGCGGGGACCTGACGACACCGAGTCCGGCGATCTGCCCGAGCCGCCGTATTCGGCGGAGACGCTGGCCGATCTCCACGCCGGGGTTCTGTCCGAACGCGCTGCCGCCCACGTCCGCGCACGGATCGCCGATGACGCTGCCGCGCAGGAGATCCTGGCAGCCCTGGCCCGGACGACGAGTCAGCTGCGCACGTCGGCCCCCACCCCGCATACGGTTCCGGATCATGTCCGCGCCGACGTCCAGGCCACACTGGCCGCTCTCGCCGGATCGTCCGCGATCGATGGTGCGGCAACTCCCGGTCCTGTGCGGCCCGGTCCCGGCCAAGACGCCCCGGTGGATCTCGCCGCACGGCGCGAACGATCCCGCCGGTGGAGGACCCTCCCGGTCGTGCTGGCCGCGGCGGCGGCGATCGTGGTGGTCGCTCTCGGCTCGATCGGCGTGCTGAGCCTGATGTCCTCGTCATCCGACGACGCCCGGTCGCCGATGCAGGCTCAACCCGGACCGACCCAGACCCTGGACCCGGCGGGTTCCGCGTCGGCCATCGCAGTCCTCGGCCGTACCGACGGTGCACCGTTCGGTTCGGTCGCGGCGCTCCGGCGCTGTACCGCGGCTCATCTCGTCCCCGCGACGGTCGTCATCGTGGGCTCCGGGCGGATCATCTTCCACGGCGACCCCGCTGCCGCCATCCTGCTGTCGACGGGGATCGCCGGCCGGTTCGACGCCCTGATCGTCGGTCTCGAGTGCGACACCGGCAATCCCGCGCTCCTGGCCAGGGGGACCATCGGCGCCTGATCCCCTCTACAGAGCCGAGACCTGCGTCACCACGCCGGACGCATGGACTTGACCGGGAACATCTGCGCTTACCCTTGTGTTGAAGCAGCCGTGATCCCGACGAGAACTCCGGGATCTCGCATACCCCACAGCACGGAGGACGGATGAGCCAGCCAGAGACCCAGCAGATCCACGACGTGATCATCATCGGATCTGGTCCTGCCGGGTACACCGCGGCGATCTACGCCGCGCGCGCCGAGCTAGCGCCGATCGTCTTCGAGGGCACCCAGTTCGGTGGCGCGCTGATGACGACCACCGAGGTCGAGAACTTCCCCGGCTTCCAGACCGGCATCCAGGGCCCTGCCCTGATGGACGAGATGCGCGAGCAGGCGATCCGATTCGGCGCCGACCTGCGCATGGAGGACGTCGACACGGTTCGCCTCGCGGGCGACATCAAGGAGGTCGAGGTCGGCGGTGAGGTGTTCCGCGCACGCGCGGTCATCCTCGCGATGGGCGCAGCAGCTCGGTACCTCGGTATCAAGGGAGAGCAGGAGCTCCTCGGTCGCGGTGTCTCCGCATGCGCGACCTGCGACGGCTTCTTCTTCAAGGACCAGGACATCGCCGTCATCGGCGGCGGCGACTCCGCGATGGAGGAAGCGACCTTCCTCACGAAGTTCGCCCGCACCGTCACGCTGGTCCATCGCCGCGACGAGTTCCGCGCCTCGAAGATCATGCTCGAGCGCGCCCGCGACAACGACAAGATCCGGTTCGTCACCAACGCCGCCGTTCGGTCGGTCATCGGCGACGGCTCGGTGAGTGGCCTCGAGATCGAGGACACCCGCAACGGAGAGGTGAGCAACCTCGACGTCACCGGCATGTTCGTCGCGATCGGCCACGACCCGCGCAGCGAACTGGTCCGCGGACAGGTCGACCTCGACGACGAGGGCTACGTCCTCGTTCAGGGTCGCACCACCTACACCTCGTTGCCCGGTGTCTTCGCCTGTGGCGACCTGGTCGACCACACCTACCGTCAGGCCATCACGGCAGCCGGTAGTGGCTGTTCGGCTGCCATCGACGCAGAGCGCTGGCTCGCCGAACAGGGTGAAGCGCCCGCGCACACCGTCGACGCCGAGTCCGTTGCCGACGTCGAAGCTGTTCAGGCACCCGCCTGACCTGAACTTTTCCTTTCCAACTTCATTCTCTGAGTCCATCTGAGGAGGACATCACCATGGGTGCAAACACGGTCGTCGTCAACGACACCACTTTCAAGGACACCGTTCTCGGTGCCGACAAGCCGGTTCTGGTCGACTTCTGGGCGACCTGGTGCGGCCCGTGCCGCATGGTCGCCCCGGTTCTCGAGGAGATCGCGCGCGACCACGGCGACAAGCTCACCATCGCCAAGCTGGACGTCGATGAGAGCCCGGCCACCGCGCGCGACTTCCAGATCATGTCGATCCCGACCATGATCCTGTTCGACAAGGGTCAGCCGGTGAAGACAATCGTGGGGGCCAAGGGCAAGGCGGCACTGCTCCGCGAGCTCGATTCGGTGGTCGGCCAGTCGGCCTGACCTGCATTTTCTTCTGATCCGCGGCGAGACTCCGACGGGTGAACGACGTTGTCGTGGGCCCGCGGGCTCTCGTCGTTGGTAGTCTCGGCCCGGGTCCCCGACCATGAGGGACACGAGCCGACAACGACGCCGCTGGACCTGTTCCAGTTTGGTGTAGTGAACTTCAGCTGAGAGAATGCAGGCTGATGCTGACCGGTGCCGCAGTGATGTGGTCCGCCAGATCTCGCCGGCAGGGCGTCACCCTGCCGCGATTCGTACGAGGGGTGACGACATGCCATTGTTCCGACTTGGGGATCACGGCTCGGCGGTGGCCGAGATCCGCGCCATCCTGGTCGGGCTCGGTCTGTTGCCCGAGGGTGGGGAACCTGTTTTCGACGAAGCCTGTGACCGGGCACTTCGGGCGTTCCAGCAGCAGCGCGGTCTGATCGTCGACGGAATCGTCGGACCCGCGACCTACCGGGTTCTTCGCGAGGCCTCGTATCGTCTCGGTGCCCGTGTGCTCTCGTACCAGCTGTCGGCACCCATGGTCGGCGACGACGTCGCGACCCTGCAGCATCGACTCCAGAACCTCGGCTACTACACCTCGCTCGTCGACGGAATCTTCGGGCTCAATACCCACAACGCTGTCTGCCTGTACCAGAGTGAATACGGTCTGGCGTCTGACGGGATCTGCGGTCCGGCGACTCTACGATCTCTCGAGCGTCTCGGCACTCGTGTGACCGGCGGTTCGCCGTATGCGATCCGCCAGGAGGAGCAGGTTCGACGCTCCGGTCCGCAGCTGTCGGGCAAGCGGATCCTCATCGATCCAGGTTCCGGCGGGCTTCATCCGCTGTCAACCGGTGACCTCGCCGAACGCGAATCCGATCTGCTCTGGGATCTGGGAGCGCGTCTCGAGGGCCGCATGGCCGCCGCCGGGATGCAGACCTTCCTGTCTCACGATGGTCGGGGCCGGCCGGGTGACAACGAACGCGCCCGAGTCGCGAACCTCATGGACGCCGACCTGATGATCTCGCTTCGTTGCGGTCATTACCGCAACGTGCAGGCCAACGGCGTCGCGTCGTTCTACTTCGGCAACAACCAGAACTCTTTCTCGACGATCGGTCGCAATCTCGCCGGGTTCATCCAGCGCGAGATCGCCGCTCGCACACCGCTTGCCGATTGTCGGACGCACGAGCGCACATGGGATGTCCTGCGGCTCACCCGGATGCCGGTCGCCCTCATCGACGTCGGTTACATCACCAATCCGGATGATGCCGCCGTCCTTGCCAATTCGGATTGGCGCAATGTCATCGCCGATGCCATCCTGGTGGCCGTGAAACGGTTGTACCTGCTCGATCAGGACGATCGTCCTACGGGCACTTACACTTTCGCGGACCTCCTGGCTGCGGAGAACGCTTCGCGCTGACGCGCCCCCGACCGGATCCCACCGGGACAGCTGTGCGCTGCCGTCCGATGAGATCGATCTCGGCCATCACCACGAGCTTCTCCAGGGCACTCTCCACCTCGAACTTCCAGCCGAGTCCTTGGTCGAGCTCCAGACGGAACCGCGGAAAGCGCTGGTGCGATGAGACGACGTCGAATCCGGAGTTCTTGAGGAACGACGCATCGATCATGCACGTGGTGCACAAGTCCGCCTGTGAGTCCTCGAGAATCTCCCGCGCGACTTCGATGATCGCTTCATCCGTCCAGAAATCGAGATCGGCGACACCTCCACCGGCGACGGCCCCACCCGTCTCCGAAGATCCGGACGGTGTGGCACCGAGCGCCGAGCCGAACTCGGCGCCGCCGGCACCGTTGCGAACCAGTCCGAAGGATTCGACCGCGCGGACACCGCGGCGAATCAGATCACCGAGGACTGCGTCGAGCAGAATCGTCGCGACTTCCTCGTGGCCCGGCTCGGTTCGGATGCTGGTGAGTAGTACGGCATCGTGACTGACCGGGGAAGTGGGGAAGTGTTGCGAGCGAGGCACCCTGTTCGGCGGTGCGTAGAACGCCGTACCGATGACGGAGTTGGTCGTTGATTCGATCGCGACCTGTCCGCACGCGCCCCACTCGAGCAACAGCCCGGAGATCCAGGCCTCCTTGTCAAACTCGCTCTCGTAGGACTCACCGTTGGTAGTCGGTTCGACTTCCCAGAAGACACATCGCCGGGTGTGATGGGGGAGCGACTCGAAAGATCCGAGTTCCAGCCGCACAATCGACACACTCATGTCACCTAGCTCCGAACCGAAGACGTGAATCTACGAAAAGTATTGGGCTGCAGCCCATTTCGAAATCCAAGTCGTCGCCTGATCCGTCAATCGTCACTGTGACATTACTTCCGCATCCGCTGGTACCGAGAAAATCGCGGTGGAGTTCACTTCTTCGGGTCGATGAACTGAACGATGCGTTCCAAGTCATCAACCGATCCGAACTCCACGACAATCTTCCCTTTCCGCTTCCCTAGACTGACTGTAACCCTGGTGTCCAGGCTGTCGGACAATCTCTCGGCGAGGTCCTGGAGTCCAGGCATCTGCATCGGCTTGCGCTTGGGCGCGACCGGCTTCGCCTCAGGTCCGTCCCCGCGGTTGGCGAGAGTGACAGCTTCCTCGGTCGCGCGAACCGACAGGCCCTCGGCGACTATTCGCGCGGCGAGAGCCTCCTGTGCGTCGCTTCCTGTTTCGAGGGAGAGGAGGGCGCGCGCATGCCCAGCGGACAGGACGCCCGCCGCGACGCGACGCTGGACCGGGATGGGCAGCTTCAGCAAGCGGATCATATTGCTGATGAGCGGGCGTGAGCGGCCGAGCTTGGCTGCGAGTTGCTCGTGGGTGACACCGAACTCTTCGAGAAGCTGTTGGTAGGCGGCCGCCTCTTCCAACGGATTCAGCTGAGCGCGGTGGATGTTCTCGAGCAGTGCATCGCGCAGCATGTCGCCATCAGCGGTCTCGCGGACGATGGCCGGAATGGCCTCGAGACCGACCTCTTGGCTCGCCCGCCACCGGCGCTCACCCATGACGATCTGGTAAGCGACACCGTCAGCCGTCGGCTCCTTCAGGCGCCGTACGACGATCGGCTGCATCAAACCGAACTCGCGGATCGAGTGGACCAGCTCGGACATCTGCTCGTCGTCGAAGACCGTCCGGGGCTGGTTCGGGTTCGGCTGAATCTCCTTGGGCGGGATCTCCCGGTAGACGGCGCCGGCCTCTTCGCGGCTCAATACATCGACCGCTGAGGCGCCGGCAGGGGAGGAATGGCCGTCGACGGCAGGCGACGGGCCCTTCCCGATGACGACGTCGGCAGCGGCGTTGCCCAGTCTGGGAGCGCTCGACTGGTCCTCGGTGGGACCGGTCGGAATGAGTGCGGCCAGTCCACGACCCAGTCCGCCTCGTCGCTGCGCGGTGTCCCGTTGACTCATGCCTCTACCTCCACTCGGAACCGGATCTGTGTCGTCATGCCTGAGCGCTTTCCGCTGCGCCGCGGAGAGCCAGTTCGCGCGCCGCATCCAAGTAACTCATCGCGCCGCGTGAACCGGGATCGTATTCGATGATCGTCATCCCGTAACCGGGTGCCTCGGACACCTTCACACTGCGGGGGATGATCGTGCCGAGCACCTTGTCGCCGAAGTGGCGACGGACTTCTTCGGCCACTTGGTCCGCCAGCTTGGTCCGACCGTCGTACATCGTGAGGACGATCGTCGACACGTGCAGTTCGCGGTTGAGGTGCGCCTGAACGAGCTCGATGTTCCGGAGAAGCTGTCCCACGCCCTCGAGTGCGTAGTACTCGCATTGGATCGGGATGAGGACCTCACGGGCGGCGACCATCGCGTTGACGGTCAGCAGGCCGAGTGACGGCGGGCAGTCAATGAAGACGTAGTCGAGCTGATACTCGGCAAGCACCTCGTCGGAGAGGGCGTTGCGGAGCCTGTTCTCGCGCGCGACCAGGGACACGAGTTCAATCTCGGCACCGGCCAGATCGAGTGTCGCGGGGACGCAGAAGAGACCCTGCTGGCTCGGCGATTCCTGGATGGCCTCCTTGAGCGTCACCTCTCCGAGGAGGAGTTCATAGACGGAGGCGATGTCCTCGGCGCGATGGTCGATACCCAGGGCCGTGCTCGCGTTGCCCTGCGGGTCGAGATCAACGACGAGCACGCGAAGTCCACGCAGAGCCAGACCGGCAGCCAGGTTCACCGCAGTGGTCGTCTTGCCGACGCCACCCTTCTGGTTCGCGACCGTCATGATGCGGGTGCGCTGCGGGCGGGGGAGTTGGCCGGCACCGCCAGGTGTCAGGACCTGACTCGCGCGCTCCGCAGCCATGGCGATCGGGGTGTCGGCGTATGGTTCGCCCGCGACGTGCGGGGCTCCAGCGGGTGGCGTTTCACGTGAAACGTTCGGGTCTTGCTCGACCACGCGGGCACTCCTTTGACCTACTTGGTAGGCGTTCGAGTTGTCGGGTCCAGGGGACGTCGCCCCGGTTCCAACTGATGCAGAATCGTCAACGGCAGCGCGCTGAGTCGCACTGCCAGGACGCTTTCTATTCTGCGCCTTACGCGGACTCCATACCAATTCAGAACTCCCTCTGTGTGACACCGTCGGCACAATCGGCCGCACTACCGCGGATGATCCAGGCGATGCTCATCGCCGTCGCTGCTTTCTCGCGGCCCGCTCTGCCTTCGTCCCCACCACGACAGTCGTCGGGGTCTCGAGTATGGCCCCGCACGTGATTACCCGGAGGTCACTGATTCCGGTCCTCCCGACGACCGCGCGATCCCGCTCGATCTCCTCGGCCGCAGACGATCCCTTGATCGCGATCATCCGTCCGCCCCCACGAACAAGGGGAGCGGACCATTTGGCGAGCCGCTCAAGCGGTGCGACAGCCCTGGACGTCACCACGTCCGCAAGACCTACGCCCGCGCGGACCGCCTTCTCCTCCGCACGGCCGCGGACGACTGCCACGTTCTCGAGGCCGAGGGTCTGGACTGCTCGCTCAAGGAAGGTACTACGACGAAGCAGCGGCTCGATCAGAGTGATGGACACATCCGGCCGTGCGATGGCGAGCGGTAAACCGGGTAGGCCCGCACCGCTCCCGACGTCGAACACGATCTCGTTCTTCTCGATCAGTTCGCCGATGACTGCACAGTTGAGGATGTGCCGATCCCACAGACGAGGAACCTCTCGGGGTCCCATCAGGCCGTGGTCGATGCCATCGGTGGCCAGTATTCGCCAGTAACCCTCCGCCAGTTCCTTACGTTCACCGAACACCGCGTCCGCCGACGCCGGCGGGGTCTGCAGTGCATCAAGGTCGGGATGGTCATCGGGTTGAGCGTCTGACGACACTGCGCCTCCGTTTCTAGTTGGTCCTATGACAGTGTTTCACGTGGAACCTGGCGGGACTCACGGTCGGTGCACATGGAGCCCGGAGGCACATGTTTCACGTGAAACCACATTGGTGTTATTCGACGGACCGCTGAACTCATAGTCGTCTGGCCGGTGAGGACCGACCGATCCAAGGCTCAGCGGGCGAGTCTTTGGTCACGACGCCGAATCCAAACGCCCAGTTCTAGCTCAATTGCTTGTCGTGCCACAGCCGGATCCGGTCGACGAGAGAGGCGCCCGGGGAAGCACTGTCGGATGCTCACCGCTACGCGTCATCACGGCACGGCGGCTTCTGGGGGGGAGGGGAGCAGTCAACTCGCAACGCGGGCCTGCGCACCAACTCAACCCTGTGTGCTTCGTACCTCTCAAGTGCCCCTCACGATGGACGACGCTTCGCAGCTCGGACGCCGACGAGATCTCAATCGGTCGCGAAAGGGTTGGATGCATCGGTGCCGGCAGAACGAGGCTTTCATTTCGGTGGCGGGGACCCAGGCACGCTTCTCGACTTCGGGCCGAGCGACGCCGCGTACACCGCACTGGTTCACGCGGACCTCAGCAGCGCCCCGTTTCACGTGAAACCAGATCGGCGACAGATGACGCGAGTCATGTCGCTGCCCGCCACGAAGGGCGACATCTACCGTCATGCAAGCCTGCCAGCACTCACCGGCCCGCAACCAGACCGGCGCACTCACTAGAACCTCAGCCTCCTATGAAGGGGACCGGTGAGAGTCTCTGTGGGGGACACTCCACAATCAGCATCGCACTTCGATTGCATCGACCCGCGAACGGATGGCCGCCAAGGGATGCAGACGGATTCGCGGAGGCCCATCGGGCCGCAATGAGCCAATCCAAACGAAACGACACGTGACAAATCAACCCCGATGACTGAGGTCGCGGAGATCCGTTGCATAGTTGGCCGGAGGGCGTCGAATCGACGGCTCCTCGCCGCGCACGAGAACCCACAACGTCCCCTCACGCGAGAACTGACGAAGGCCCCAAAGACCGACGTTTCACGTGAAACAACACCCCTGTAACTTCTCGCAGCCATTCGAGCGTCGGGAACCTTGAAGGGGAGGGGAGCCCGGAAACGACTCAGGCCCCGACCGACGGTCGGGGCCTGAGTGCAACTTGGTAGTCCGGGCGACTACTACTCGGGGAGGACCACCACGCGACGCTTGGGCTCGGCGCCCTCGCTCTCGCTCACGACACCGTCGACGGCGGCGACCGCATCGTGGACGATCTTGCGCTCGAACGGAGTCATCGGATCCAGCGCCTCGCGCTCGCCCGACTTGAGGACGCGCTCGGCGACCTCGCGGCCGAGACGGGCCAGACGGTCACGACGGTCGGCACGCCACCGGGCGATGTCGAGCATCAGCCGGCTGCGCTCACCGGTCGCCTGCTGGACCGCGAGACGGGTCAGTTCCTGCAGGGCGTCGAGAACCTCACCCTTACGGCCGACGAGCTTCGTCAGGTCGTCACCGCCGTCGATGCTGACGACGGCACGATCACCGTCGACATCGAGGTCGATGTCTCCGTCGAAGTCGAGGACGTCGAGCAGCTGCTCGAGGTAGTCGCCCGCGATCTCGCCCTCTTCGACGAGGCGATCTTCGTCGTCCTCGTCATCGTCCTCGTCATCGTCGAAGTCCTCGGCGAACTCGTCGGTGACGTCGGTGTCGGCAGCGGTGTCCGCACCGGTGGACTCGGTCTGGTCTTCGGTCGTGGCCTTGGCGTCGTCCTGCGCCTCGGTCTCGGTTCCGGTTTGAGTTGCAGTCTCTGCTGTCATCTCGTTCACCTAACTGTGTGCTTCGAACAAGTCTTGTGCGGTCATCGCTTGCCGCGTTTCTTACCGCTCTTGGCGGTGGACTTCCCGCCCCGGTTGGGGGGTTGCTTCTTGGAACCCGGACCGGCGCCGGCGTTCGAGCGCGTCGGTTTCTGTCCCGGCTTCGGCTTCGCGCCCGGCCCGGAGTCCGTGGCGCCGCTGGGGGAGGAGTCGCTCGTCGCATCCGCGTCGTCGGTCGCACCCGCCTTGGTCATGGACACCGCTGTCGTCTCCGAGTTGCCGGATTCGTCTGCGGCTGCATTGCGTTTCTTCTGGCGGTCCGGACGCACACCCGGCTTGGGGGCATTCGCCTTCAGCTTCTCCTGCTTGAGGAGCTTGGCCTCTTCCTCTTCCTTGGCGATCTTGCCGAAGACCAGGTGCTGCTGGCCGTAGGTCCAGATGTTGTTGCTCATCCAGTAGAGGAGGATCGCGACGGGGAAGAACGGACCGGTGACCAGGATGCCGATGGGGAAGATGTAGAGCGCGAGGTTGTTCATCATCCGCGTCTGCGGATTCTCCAGTGCAGCCTCGGGCTGACGCTGCACCGAGGCGCGCGAGTTCATGTGGGTGGCGATCGAAGCGACGATCATCATCGGCACCACGACGTAAGCAATCTGCGGGCGGGTGAAGTCGATCGGGGCACCCGGCTCGACGAAGGCCTGGAACTCGGTCGACGGTTCGACGAGATACGACGACAACGGGACGCCGAACAGGCGCGCGTCGAGGAAGTTCTGCACCTGCTCCGCGCTGAATACGTAGTTGCCCTGCGACCGGGTCTCGGCGGCGCTCATGCCGAGCTGCCCCATGCCGGTGCCCATACGGTTGAACGAACGCAGCACGTGGAACAGACCGATGAACACCGGGATCTGCAGCAGCATCGGCAGACAGCCGAGCATGGGGTTGAACCCGTGCTCCTTTTGGAGCTTCTGCATCTCTTCGGTCATCTTGACCCGGTCCTTGGCGTACTTCTTCCGAATCGCCTGGAGCTGCGGGTTGATTTCCTGCATCTTCTTCGTGGTGCGAATCTGCTTCACGAAGGGCTTGTAGAGAATTGCACGCAGGGTGAAGACGAGGAACACCACGGACAATGCCCAGGCGATGCCGTCGCCACCGGGACTGGCGGGCGTGACGTAGCTGAAGAGCCAATGCCACACCCACATGATCCCGGACACCGGGTAGTAGATGAAGTCGAGCACGGGTCAGGTACCCCTTACTTGTTGTTCTCTAGGTGGAATCGTTCCGCCGGGACGGTGGCTGATGGGTCCGGCCATCGTGGGCCGACTGCGGCCCGCCGGAGAGTTCACGGATCCGGCCGCAGAGATCGCTCCACAGTTCGCGGGGACCTTTGTCGGGAACCGGGTCGTATCCGGGCTTGTGCCACGGACCGCACTTGAGGAGCCGGACCGTCGCCAGCAGAGAGCCGTACAGGAAGCCGTGACGTTCGAGGGCCTCCACTGCATAACCCGAGCAGGTCGGTTCGAACCGGCACGTGGGCAGCCGCAGCGGCGATACCCAGGTCCGGTAGAGCTCGATGAGAAAGATGACCGTGCGGCGGGGGAGCAGATGGGCTACCCGGCGCATCCGGGCGATGACGGTGAGCTGATCGTCCGCGTCCGCGGGCGAGTCGGTCCGAGTGTTCGGAGTCGACGATGACGGGGTGGGGGAGGGGGCCGATCCACGGTCATTCAGCTCGGCGTCGATCATCGTCCGACACCCGCCCCGGTCGGTGTGCCTGCGGTGGGCGTCATCTCGATGACCCGCCGGCTGGTCAAAGCCGATCGCAGTTGATCCGCCAGTTCTTCACTGGTCCTGTCCGCGGCGCCGCGTCGAGCGCGGATCACCACGTATGTCTCGACGGCCGGACAGAGATGCCGCGTAGCCGCGAACGCGGCCCGCAGCCGTCGTGCGACGGCATGGCGGACCACGGCGTTGCCCACCGACTTACTCACGACAAGGCCGAGCCAGGGTCCACCTGTCATGGCGACGTCGCGGCGTAACCCGGTCGGATCCGGCCACTGTGGGCCGACCGGTGCCAGGTGTACGACGAAGTCACGAGCATTCACCCGCGCACCGGACTTCAGGGTGCGTGAGAAGTCGGATCCACGAGAGATCCGATGAGAAGACGCAGTCATCATCAGCTGACCGGACCCGGAGGATCCGGTGGGTAGCCGACGATCAGGCGGTGAGCTTCGCGCGGCCCTTGTTACGGCGGCTGCTGACGATCGCACGGCCGGCGCGGGTCCGCATACGCAGACGGAAGCCGTGCACGCGCGAACGACGACGGTTGTTCGGCTGGAAAGTACGCTTGCCCTTGGCCACGGTGACTCCTTGTGCTCCCTGTGAGCACGCCGGTTACCCGCACGTGACCCACATGTTGTCGTTGGTCGTTGATCCAGGACGGTGCCGAACTCTTGTCGGTGATGAACTCGGCGAACATGACAAAACGCCGCGCAAATCCGCAACCTGGATGACCAGTCGAGACTACTGACAGCGCGCGCTCAAATCAAACGCGGTCGTCGGGGCAGCAGAACAGTCTCTCACCAGGTGTGTTCTGGAGCACGCGGATCGCGACAATCAGTCTGAACGAGTCAATTGTCCCGATCGCTTTGTAGCCCGCCGACACCTCTGTTAGGTTCTGTCAGAGCGTCGGCCACGAACCCCCGCCGGACACCAATGAAGTGTCGCCGGGATCCGAGGTTACCGACCAAAGTCCCAAGTTCGTCATCACCGTTGTACACAGGTGTGGATAACTCTGTGGAGCGATGCGGTCGATGACGTGGGGTGCCCCGGCCCGCGTCAACGCTGGTAGTTTTCCGGGTCAGGAGGCCAGCCCCGTGACTTCAGACCGCGACACATTCGGTGAGGTGTGGCAACAGGTCGTCGCCGAACTCAACGACGACGAAGCCGCACGTGACCACGAACCACTGACCCGCCAGCAGAAGGCGTGGCTGTCACTGGTCCGACCCCTCACCCTGACCGAGGGTTTCGCCCTCCTCACCGTGCCGACCGCTCTGGTCCAGGAACAGATCGAGCGGAATCTGCGCGAGACGATCCGTTCCGTGCTGAGCCGTCACCTGAACGAGCCGGTCGATCTCGGCGTCCGAATCCAGACACCCCGCAACGACGAGCCGATGCCCGAGCCGGCCGCGCCCGAACCCCGCGTGGTCAACGGCGCGGCGCCGGTCGACTACTCCGCGGTCCCGGGCGCGGCGATCGGTGCCGGCTTCCCGGCGACCCCGGGCGCCGGACCCGCGCCGGGTGGCGACACCGGCCGGCCGTCGGGCGACTGGGCCTCGTATTTCGCCGAGCGGCCGACCAGTACGCCGTCGCCGTCGGGCGCAAACCTGAACCCCAAGTACACCTTTGACACTTTCGTCATCGGTGCGTCGAACCGCTTCGCGCACGCGTCGGCGGTCGCGGTGTCCGAGGCTCCGGCACGGGCATACAACCCGCTGTTCATCTGGGGAGAGTCGGGACTGGGCAAGACCCATCTGCTCCACGCGGCCGGGCACTACGCCCAGCGCCTGTTCCCCGGGATGCGCGTCAAGTACGTCTCGACCGAGGAATTCACCAACGACTTCATCAACTCGTTGCGCGACGACCGGCGCGTGGCGTTCAAGCGTCGCTACCGCGACGTCGACGTGCTGCTGGTCGACGACATCCAGTTCCTCGTGGGTAAAGAGGGTATCCAGGAAGAGTTCTTCCACACTTTCAACACGCTTCACAACGCGAGCAAGCAGATCGTCATCTCGTCCGATCGCCCGCCGAAACAGCTTGCAACACTTGAAGATCGGCTCCGTACGCGATTCGAGTGGGGACTGATCACCGACGTCCAGCCGCCGGATCTGGAGACCCGCATCGCCATCCTGCGCAAGAAGGCGCAGATGGACAACATCGCCGTGCCCGACGACGTCCTCGAGCTGATCGCGTCGAAGATCGAGCGCAACATCCGGGAGCTCGAAGGTGCGCTGATCCGCGTGACGGCGTTCGCCTCACTCAACGACGCCGCCCTCGACAAGTCGCTTGCCGACGTCGTGCTGCAGGCGCTGCTGCCCAACTCGGGCACCCTCGAGGTCAGCGCCGCCAGCATCCTCGCGATCACCGCCGAGTACTTCGACATCTCGGTCGAGGAGCTGCGCGGACCCGGTAAAACCCGGTCCATCGCCCAGGCACGTCAGATCTCGATGTACCTGTGCCGCGAGCTGACCGACCTGTCGCTGCCGAAGATCGGCGAGACATTCGACCGCGACCACACCACGGTCATGTACGCCGAACGCAAGATCCGCAAGGAGATGGCCGAGCGCCGCAAGGTGTACGACCACGTCCAGGAGCTGACCGCCCGCATCAAGCAGCGTGCGGTGGGCTGACAGTCCTCCTCCTCTACCTCCACGCGCCTCTCGTGCCCCGCACGGGAGGCGTGTTTCGTGTGTCAGGGGTCGATCTGGGTGCTCCCGGAGGGGCCAACGTCAGCGGCGTCGTCTCACCAGGCCTTCGTGGCTCGTCGCTGCGCTCCTCGCACCTCAGGCAGCGGTGAAAGGCGTCGCGGCGCCCGCAACGGAGAACGAGGGGCGGCGCAGCGCCCTGAACGAAGAGTGAGGGTGGCGTCGTATCCCGTCGGATCCGGCCCGCCCGAACCACAACTCTGTTCCCCGGGTCGAGACTGACGCGTCGATCTTCTGTGTTCTCGCACACTCGGTTCGGCCATCTCCGAATGACAACTTTTGTCTCCGGAGGCTGTGGACCGGCGTGGGATAACAAAGCAAGACCTGTGCACCGACGGTGGACGCCGCGCGAACAACAAGTTTTGTCCACAAACTCTTGGGATTCGACTCAACGACGCTCCACCGGTCATGCACACCCGCGCACCCCGTCCGACTGGCCCGATGTAACAGTTGTCCACAGATTCCACAGTTCCTATTACTGAGATGGATCCCTCTCTAAAGAGAAATCTTTTGTAAGAAGGACTGTGCACAAACACCCATCCGCGGGCCCTGCAGGCCCGTCCTCCCGGATGGACTGAGTTGGCCCCAACCATCCCGGCATCGGCGGTCGCGTTCTACAGTGGGATTCCCGGATGTGGGACGTGATCGACCATGCCGTCGTTTCGGCTCCGGCATGCCGACGATCCGCACGAGAGAGAAGGGCAATCTCCCAGCATGAAGTTCCGTGTCGCACGTGACGAGTTCGCTGATTCCGTCGCCTGGGTTGCTCGAAGCCTGCCCTCTCGTCCGCCGGTACCGGTTCTGGGCTGTGTGGTGCTCAACGTCGGCGAGACCGGTCTGACCGTCTCGGGATTCGACTACGAGGTCTCGGCCCAGGAGAACCTGGGTGCCGAGGTGGCCGAGCCCGGCCAGGTGCTGGTCTCCGGTCGCCTGCTGGCCGACATCACCAAGGCCCTGCCCAACAAGCCCGTCGACGTGACCCTTGACGGCTCCCGCGTTGCGATCACCTGCGGTAGCGCCAAATTCTCCCTGCCGACGATGCCGGTCGAGGACTACCCGCAGCTGCCCGACGTCCCGGCCATCACCGGCACGATCCCCTCACAGCTGTTCGCCGAGGCGATCTCCCAGGTCGCCGTCGCCGCCGGCAAGGACGACACCCTGCCGATGCTGACCGGCGTGCGCGTCGAGATCGAGGGCAACTCCGTGGTCCTCGCGGCCACCGACCGTTTCCGCCTTGCTGTGCGCGAATTGCAGTGGGAGCCTTCGGACCCCGACACCAAGGGGGCGGTTCTGGTCCCGGCCAAGACGCTCTCCGAAAGCGCCAAGACCGCGGGCGCCGAGGGCACCGGCGTCGTCTCGCTGGCCTTCGGCAGCGGTGCGGCCATCGGATCCGACGGCATCCTGGGCATCCTCGGCGAGACCAAGAAGACCACCACCCGCCTGCTCGACGCGGAGTTCCCGAAGTTCCGCCAGCTGCTGCCGGCCAGCCACACCGCGGTCGCGACCATCGACAGCGCTCCGCTGATCGAGGCGATCCGCCGCGTCGCTCTGGTCGCCGAGCGCGGTGCGCAGGTCCGGATGGAGTTCACCGAGGGATCCGTGCTCCTCACCGCCGGTGGCGACGAGGCGGGCAAGGCCGAGGAAGAGCTGCCCGTGTCGTTCCACGGCGAGCCGCTGACCATCGCCTTCAACCCTGGCTACCTGCAGGACGGTCTGTCGGCGATCAACGCCGACAGCGTCGACTTCGGTTTCACCACCCCGAGCCGTCCGGCGGTCCTGCGTCCGGCCAGCGGCGAGGATCCGGTCGCCGACGAGTCCGGCGCCTACGTGGCCCCCGAGAGCGCGTTCAGCTACCTGCTGATGCCGGTCCGCCTGCCGGGCTGACCCGCGCCGCGCACCCAGCCGATCACCGCAACCGACCGTGTTCGTACGTGAGCTGCACCTGAGGGATTTCCGCTCGTGGCAGGCCGTCGACCTCGATCTGCGGCCCGGCCCGACGGTCTTCACCGGCCGGAACGGCTTCGGCAAGACCAACCTGCTCGAGGCGCTGTTCTACCTGGCGACCCTGCGGTCGCACCGGGTGAGTTCCGATGCTCCGCTGGTCCATTCCGGATCCGCGTCGGCCCTGGTCACCGCCACCGTCGAGAACGAGGGCCGGGAGCTGACCGCGGAACTGCGCATCAACGCCGAAGGTGCCAACAAGGCGTCGATCAACCGCAGTCCCGCCCGACGATCCCGCGATCTGCTCGGGATCCTGCGGACCGTGCTGTTCGCTCCCGAGGATCTCTCGCTCGTCCGGGGGGATCCCGGCGACCGGCGACGTTTCATCGACGAACTCGTCGCCCAGCGCGGTCCACGGTGGGTGGCCGCTCGCGCCGACTACGACCGGGTGCTGCGACAGCGGTCGGCGCTGCTCAAGACGGCGGCCGCGGCGCTGCGGCGCGGCGGCGACCAGGCCGAGTCGGTCATCAGCACGCTCGATGTATGGGACGGTCAGCTCGCCGATCTGGGCGGACAGGTGACCGCGGCACGGCTGCAGGTCCTGGCCGAGCTGGAACCACATTTCACCCGCTCCTACGCGTCGATCGCGCCGCATTCGCGGCCCGCGACCCTGCGCTATCGGCCCGCCGGCGGCGTCGAAGTCGAGACGGCCACGGCCGAGTCGATCAGCGAGATCCTCGCCGCTCGTCTGAGCGACTTGCGCGACAAGGAGATCGATCGCGGTATGTGCCTGGTCGGTCCGCACCGTGACGACATCGACATCGTGCTCGGCACCGACGTAGCGAAAGGCTTTGCCTCCCACGGTGAATCGTGGTCGCTCGCACTCGCTCTGCGGCTGGGATCCGTCGAACTGACGCGCGCCGAAGGGATCGAACCGGTCATCATGCTCGACGACGTCTTCGCCGAACTCGACGCCAAGCGTCGAGAGAAACTGGTGGAGTTCACCGCCGGCGCCGAGCAGTTGCTGATCACCGCAGCGGTCGCCGACGACATCCCGGGCGAGATCGGTGGCCGTCGGATCCTCGTCGACGTCGTCGAGGACGCAGACGGTCGCCGGTCGACGGTCGTCGGAGACGAGTCGGATTCACCGCCCGAACGCGTCGGGGAACCGGTGAGCGGGGTCTCCGATGAGTGACGAAGCACCTTCGTCGCGTCCCGACGCAGCCGGGGAGCCGTCGAACCGGCCGATCGAACCGGGCGAACTCGGCGGATACGAACGTGCCCGGAAGGCTCTGGAGGAGGCCCGCGCCGCGGCGCGGGCGGCCGGGAAGTCGGTGGGACGCGGTCGCGCGTCACCCGTGCGCCGCACACCGCGGGGCGCCCAGACACGTAAGCGATGGTCGGGGTCGGGTCCCGATGCGCGGGACCCGCAGCCCTTCGGTCGCCTCGTCGGCGGCCTGGCGAAGGACCGCGGCTGGCAGGAGAAGATCGGCGAAGGCACCCTGTTCGGCATGTGGGACCAGATCGTGGGAGCCGACATCGCCGCACACGCGAAGCCGATTGAGCTGCGGGACAACGTACTTCACGTCCAGGCCGAGTCCACGGCATGGGCCACGCAGCTGCGGTACGTGCAGTCGCAGATCCTGGCGAAGATCGCGGCGGCCGTCGGAGACGGCGTGGTGAAGTCCCTGCGCATCAGCGGCCCCAAGGGTCCGTCGTGGCGTAAAGGCGAACGTCATGTGCGGGGGAGAGGCCCGCGGGACACCTACGGCTAGGCCGGGCTTAGCAGACTCGTCCGCACATTACTAGTCGATGTGCCCCGTGAGCCGACTTTCCTCCCCAAGCCACGATCGAACCGGGCTAGTCCCAAGAAAATCGATCTGAGGGCCTGTTAGCGGCCCCGGATGCACGTTCCTGGGCAAGTCAGGCAGTACACTGTGAGGTGTTGTCCCGACAGGGGACCACCAAACGGCAGAACGACCGCCGCCTTCAGGCAACCCGGGAAGTCCCGGGCATACCTGTGTGCGCATCGACCTGCCCGCCCCCTGGTCGAGTAGATCGACGACGGATCTCGGGTACCTGGGATCCGCCGATGAGCAGAACAGGAGCGGACGCACCTCGTGGCCGACACCAACGACACCGGACCCAAGAAGAGCAAGAAGAAGCCGTCGGAGTACGGCGCGGACTCGATCAACATCCTCGAAGGTCTGGAAGCCGTCCGCAAACGGCCCGGCATGTACATCGGTTCCACCGGTGAACGCGGCCTGCACCACCTGATCTGGGAGGTCGTCGACAACTCGGTCGACGAGGCGATGGCCGGCTTCGCGAGCCGCGTCGACGTGACCCTCCTCGAGGACGGCGGAGTCCAGGTCGTCGACGACGGTCGTGGCATCCCGGTGGAGAAGCATCGGACCGGTGTGCCCACCGTCGAGGTCGTCATGACCCAGCTGCACGCCGGTGGCAAGTTCGACTCGGATTCCTATGCGGTGTCCGGTGGTCTGCACGGCGTCGGCATCTCCGTGGTGAATGCCCTCTCGACCAAGGTCGAGCTGGAGATCGCGCGCGACGGTCACAACTGGACACAGACCTATTCCTACGCCAAGCCGGGTGCCCTGGAGCAGGGCGATGCCACTCGCAAGACCGGTACGACGGTGCGGTTCTGGCCGGATCCCGACATCTTCACCGAGACCACCAGATTCAACGCCGAAACCGTGGCGCGTCGTCTGCAGGAGATGGCCTTCCTCAACAAGGGTCTGACCATCACGCTGACCGATCAGCGCCCCCAGGCCGTCGAGCCGCCCGGCGATCCCAACGGCGACGAGGACGCACCCACGACCGATGTCGCCGAGGTCGTCCTGTCGGAGACCGAGAAGGCCCAGGCCGCAGCCAAGCCGAAGACCCGGACGTACCACTACCCGGACGGGCTCGTCGACTACATCAAGCACCTCAACCGCACGAAGCAGTCGATCCACAACACGGTCATCGGGTTCAGCGCCAAGGGCGAGGGACACGAGGTCGAGATCGCGATGCAGTGGAACGCGGGTTACTCGGAGTCGGTCCACACCTTCGCCAACACGATCAACACCCATGAGGGCGGCACGCACGAAGAGGGCTTCCGCGCGGCGCTGACCAGCACGGTCAACAAGTACGCCCTCGAGAAGAAGCTCATCAAGGAGAAGGACGGCAAGCTCACCGGCGACGACATCCGCGAGGGTCTCGCCGCCGTCATCTCGGCGAAGGTCTCCGACCCGCAGTTCGAGGGCCAGACCAAGACCAAGCTCGGCAACACCGAGATCAAGGGCTTCGTCCAGCGCACCTGCAACGAGCACCTCGGTCACTGGTTCGAGGCGAACCCCGCCGAGGCCAAGATCATCATCAAGAAGGCCGCCGACTCCGCCCAGGCCCGCATGGCCGCGCGTCGTGCGCGAGAGATGGTGCGCCGCAAGACCGCAACCGACATCGGCGGCCTCCCCGGCAAGCTCGCCGACTGCCGCAGCAACGACCCCACCAAGTGTGAGGTCTACATCGTGGAGGGCGACTCGGCCGGCGGTAGCGCCAAGTCCGGCCGCGACTCGATGTATCAGGCGATCCTTCCGCTGCGCGGCAAGATCATCAACGTCGAGAAGGCCCGTATCGACCGAGTTCTCAAGAACGCCGAGGTCCAGTCGATCATCACGGCCTTCGGTACCGGCATCCACGACGAGTTCGACATCGCCAAATTGCGGTATCACAAGATCGTGCTGATGGCCGACGCCGACGTGGACGGCCAGCACATCTCGACGCTGCTGTTGACGCTGCTGTTCCGCTTCATGCGACCGCTCATCGAGCACGGTCACGTCTTCCTGGCGCAGCCGCCGCTGTACAAGCTGAAGTGGCAGAAGTCGGCTCCGGAGTTCGCCTACTCCGACCGCGAACGTGACGGTCTCCTCGAGGCGGGACGTGCCGCCGGCAAGAAGATCAACACCGACGACGGTATCCAGCGCTACAAGGGTCTCGGCGAGATGAACGCCAAGGAACTGTGGGAGACCACCATGGACCCGGCGGTGCGCGTCCTGCGTCAGGTGACGCTCGACGACGCCGCGGCCGCCGACGAACTGTTCTCCATCCTCATGGGTGAGGACGTCGCCGCACGTCGAAGCTTCATCGCCCGTAACGCGAAAGACGTTCGCTTCCTTGATGTCTGATCACGGATCGAATGGATTCGCAGTGATCGGAGAAAGAACACACAATGACTGACACCACCCTGCCGCCTGCCGACGGTGAAGGCGACCGGATCGAACCTGTCGATCTCGGCCAGGAGATGCAGAAGAGCTACATCGATTACGCGATGAGCGTGATCGTGGGCCGCGCCCTCCCCGAGGTGCGCGACGGTCTCAAGCCGGTGCACCGCCGCCTGCTCTACGCATCCTTCGATGCCGGTTTCCGTCCCGACCGCAGCTACGTCAAGTCGGCGAAACCCGTTGCGGAAACGATGGGTAACTACCATCCCCACGGCGACACCGCGATCTACGACGCCCTGGTGCGCCTCGCACAGCCGTGGTCGATGCGCTACCCGCTCATCGACGGACAGGGCAACTTCGGTTCACGCGGTAACGACGGCGCGGCCGCCATGCGTTACACGGAGGCCCGCCTCACGCCGCTCGCGATGGAGATGCTCCGTGACATCGGCGAGGAGACAGTCGATTTCACGCCGAACTACGACGGCAAGACCCAGGAACCGACGGTACTGCCGGCCCGGATCCCGAACCTGCTGATCAACGGCTCCGGCGGTATCGCCGTCGGTATGGCCACCAACATGCCGCCGCACAATCTCAACGAGGTTGCGGATGCGGTGTTCTGGGCGCTCGAGCACCACGACGCCGACGACGAGACGACTCTCGCCGCCTGCATGGAATGCATCAAGGGACCCGACTTCCCCACGGCTGCACTGATCGTCGGTAGCCAGGGCATCAAGGACGCCTACACCACCGGCCGCGGCAGCATCCGCATGCGCAGCGTCGTCGACATCGAGGAGAACAAGGGAACCACCACACTGGTGGTCACCGAGTTGCCCTACCAGGTCAACCCGGACAACTTGATCCAGTCGATCGCCGAGCAGGTCAACGAAGGAAAGCTCAAGGGCATCAGCCGGATCGAGGACCAGTCCTCGGACCGCGTCGGCATGCGCATCGTGGTCACGCTGCGTCGTGACGCGGTCGCCAAGGTCGTGCTGAACAACCTGTACAAGCACAGCCAGCTCCAGACCAGCTTCGGCGCCAACATGCTGTCCATCGTCGACGGCGTGCCCCGCACCCTGCGTCTCGATCAGATGATCCGCTACTACGTGGCGCATCAGATCGACGTCATCGTGCGCCGCACCCGGTACCGGTTGCGCAAGGCCGAGGAACGCGCGCACATTCTGCGCGGTCTGGTGAAAGCCCTGGACGCACTTGACGAAGTGATCGCGTTGATCCGCCGGTCGGCCAACACCGACACCGCGCGCACGGGCCTCATCGAGCTGCTCGACATCGACGAGATCCAGGCCGACGCCATCCTGGCGATGCAGCTGCGTCGTCTGTCGGCGTTGGAACGCCAGAAGATCGTCGACGAACTGGCCGAGATCGAGCTCGAGATCGCCGATTACAAGGACATCCTCGACAAGCCGGAGCGTCAGCGCGCCATCGTGCGTGACGAGCTCAAGGAGGTCGTGGAGAAGTACGGCGACGCGCGTCGTACCAAGATCATCGCGGCCGACGGCGACGTCAGCGACGAGGATCTGATCGCCCGCGAGGACGTCGTGGTCACGATCACCGAGACCGGCTACGCCAAGCGCACCAAGACCGACCTCTACCGCAGTCAGCGTCGTGGCGGCAAGGGCGTGCAGGGCGCGGGCCTCAAGCAGGACGACATCGTCAAGCACTTCTTCGTCTGCTCGACCCACGACTGGATCCTGTTCTTCACCACCAAGGGTCGGGTCTACCGGGCGAAGGCCTACGAGCTGCCCGAGGCCAATCGCACCGCGCGTGGCCAGCACGTCGCCAACCTCCTGGCCTTCCAGCCGGAGGAGCGCATCGCCCAGGTCATCCAGCTCAAGACCTACGAGGACGCCCCGTACCTGGTACTCGCCACCCGCAACGGTCTGGTGAAGAAGTCCAAGCTCGTCGACTTCGACTCCAACCGCTCCGGCGGTATCGCCGCGATCAACCTGCGCGGCGAGGACGAACTCGTCGGCGCCCAGCTGTGCAGCAAAGACGATGATCTGCTGCTGGTGTCGCAGAAGGGCCAGTCGATCCGGTTCCACGCCGACGACGAGACCCTGCGCCCCATGGGCCGGCAGACCTCGGGTGTACAGGGCATGCGGTTCAACGCCGACGACACCCTGTTGTCGCTCAACGTGGTTCGCGAGGACACCTACCTGCTCGTCGCGACGTCGGGTGGCTACGCCAAGCGCACCGGCATGGACGACTACCCGGTCCAGGGTCGCGGCGGCAAGGGCGTGCTCACCATCGCCCACGATCGCCGGCGCGGTGAACTCATCGGCGCGCTCATCGTCGACGACGACTCGGAGCTGTACGCGATCACCTCGGGCGGCGGTGTCATCCGCACCGCGGCCACGCAGGTCCGCAAGGCGGGACGCCAGACCAAGGGTGTGCGTCTGATGAACCTCGACGAGGGCACCACCGTCATCGCGATCGCCCGCAACGCCGACGAGCCGGAGGAGACGGACGCCTCGGAGTAGGCGTTAGGGTTGAGAACACGTGCAGCCGACCAGTCGGTGGCGGTAGAAAGTGACCCGACGCGTCGATGTCCATCGGCAGTGACGCCAGAGTGAGGGATTGCCTGTGAGCACACCGAACGAGCCGAGCCAGGAGCAGAACGGGCGCCCGTCCGGGAACCCGTCCGGTCCCGGAACGGGGACACCGACCGGTGGGCTGGTGCCGCCGTGGCAGCGCGGACCGGTCGAGGAATCGTCCGGTTCCGCGCCGACCGAGGCGTTCGGGCGTGAGGACGACTCGCGCCCGAACGCGCAGGACAACCCCGGCGGCCTGCCGCCGGAGTCTCGGGGCGGCCTGCCGCCGGAATCTCGGGGCGGCCCGCCGCCGCGGGGCATCGTGACCAACAGCGGCACGGCCGCGGCCAGCATGAGCGGTCAGCAGGCTCCCGTCACCAAGCTCGACAGTCCGCGTCGGCCGGGCTCCGCCGTCGCGACCGAGGAGCCCGGTTTCGTCGAGTCGCCGACTAGCACCATCGACCGGGAGAACCTGCCCGGACACGATCTGCCGGATCTCGATCAGATCCACCACACGGCCGATCTGAAGCGTCCTCCGGAGGCGCCGCCGGCCGCGGCACCGTCGAAGGTCGCGCCCCGGTCGGCACCGCGTCAGGTCGGGGCGGGTTCGGCTCTGCGCGCCGCGGTGCAGCTGCGTCGGATCGATCCGTGGGCGACGTTCAAGATCGCCGCGGTGCTGTCGTTCGTCGGATTCTTCATCTGGATGATCGCGGTCGCGGTGCTGTACCTGATCTTCGACGGCATGGGCATCTGGGATCAGGTGAACAACAGCTTCGGAACGCTCGTGGCGGACGAATCGAGCACCGCGGGGGATGTCATCGGGGCGGGTACCGTTTTCGGCGTGGCGGCTCTTCTGGGGGCCGTGAACGCCATCCTGTTGACGGCGATCGCGACGGTCGGCAGCTACATCTACAACATCTGTGCCGACCTCGTCGGCGGTGCCGAGGTGACGCTCGCGGATCTCGACTGAATCGAGCCTCTCACCAGCTGTTTTGGTTGGTGGGGGATCCGTCGGGTAACCTCACTTCTCGGTTCAAGGGCCTATAGCTCAGGCGGTTAGAGCGCTTCGCTGATAACGAAGAGGTCGGAGGTTCAAGTCCTCCTAGGCCCACTGCGACGGAAGTTTTCGGACTCCCAATTCGCATCCCGTCGACCGATTCCGGTCGGCACGGGGCCTTAGCTCAGTTGGTAGAGCGCTGCCTTTGCAAGGCAGATGTCAGGAGTTCGAATCTCCTAGGCTCCACCACTGCAAGAACCGCAACGCACCACCGGACCCCGGTGGTGCGTTTTGCTTCTCGGGCATATTCTCCGCACTCAGGCGCGGACATACTCGGTGAACGACACCCCGGTCTCGAACTCCCGGTTGCTGACCCGTTCGAACCGTCCCGGTGCGTACGTTCCGGGCGCGAACAGCGAGATCCCGTCCCCGAACAGCAGCGGTTGCCGTTTGAGCACCAGGCGATCGATCTCGCCGATCAACTGCGTCGCCAGCGACCCGCCCCCGCAGAGCCAGATGTCCTTGCCGCTCCGGGACTTCAGCTCCCGCACGAGTTCCACGGGATCGCGGTCGGTGAACGTCACGCCGTCGACCGGTTCCGGCTTTCGGTGGGTGAACACGTACTGGTCGAGATGCCGGTAGGGACTCGGCGCCACCGGCAGGCCGACCGCGTAGGTGTCGGCGCCCATGAGGACGGTGTCGAAGCCGCCGCCGCTCTGGTCGATCCCGAGGGCCGCCGCGTAGTCGGTCGGGATCGTGTCGGCGAAGCGCTCGTTGATGCCGACCATGTGGTCGCCCTCGACGAGAAAGGCGTCGAACTCGCCGTTCGGCCCCGCGATGTACCCGTCGAGGCTCACCGCCACGTAGTACACGAGTTCTCGCAATGCTCACTCCAATCACTTCAGATGTAGTGGTTAGGAATGTACAGCAGCTGTAGTGGTCGGCGCTATCGTTTTCGCTATGGCCCGAAACGACGAACGACGCCGCGCCCTCGCCGACGCAGGACTGACGGTGCTCGCGACAGCGGGCGCACGCGGACTCACCCATCGCGCCGTGGACCGGGAGGCGGGCGTTCCGCAGGGCACGACGACGAACTACTTCCGCAACCGCGCAGCGTTGCTCCAGGGGCTCGTGGAGCGCATCGGTGAGCGACTGGCGCCCAGCGACGAGTTCATCGCCGCACGGGCAGGCCAGTCGCCCAGTCAGAAGCTGTTCGCGGAGTATCTTCGCAACATCGTCGAACGACTCCTCGCCAACCGGGAGGTGACGATCGCCCTCATCGAATTTCGACTCGAGGGCATCCGCCGACCCGAGGTCGCCGAGATCATCGGGGAATGGCGTCGAACGGGCTTCGCCGGCGACGTGGCGTTCAACGAGCAGGCGGGCCTGCCCGGGTCCGCTCGCGAGATCGCGCTCTTCCACTACGCCGTCGACGGCCTGGTCCTCGACCGGCTGACCGGACCGCTGATGCCCGAGGAATCGCTCGACGACATCGTCGACGCGCTGGTCGACGGACTGCTCCCGGCCTAGAGGCCGCTACGCGGATTCCTCCGCGACCTTCTTCACGCGGTGCAAGACCTCGCGGGCCAGCTTCTCCGACGACGCCGGGTTCTGTCCGGTCAGCAGGTTGCCGTCGGCCTGGGTGTGCACCGTCCACGGCAGGCCGAGCGTGACCTTGAAACCCTCATGGGTGAGCCGGTTCTCGAGTAGCCAGGGCGCCTTGTCGGCGAGTCCGGCCTGCTGCTCCTCGGCGTTGCCGAAGCAGGTCACCGTACGACCGGAGAACACGTTCACGCCGTCCTCGCCCTTGGCGGCCAACAGGATCGCGGGTCCGTGGCACACGATGCCGATGGTTTTCTTGGCCTGGTCGGCGGCGATGAGGAGCGCACCCGCGTCAGCGTCCACCGCGAGGTCCTCCATCGGCCCGTGCCCGCCGGGTACGAACACCGCGTCGTAGTCCGCGACGTTCACGTCGGTCAGGGCGATCGGTTTCTGCAGTTCGGGGGCGGTGTCGAGCACGTTCCGGATCTCTTCGGCCCGTTCCACGGATCCGACCGCATCCGGACTGAGGCTGCCCTCGTCGACCGGGGGACGCACGCCGCCCGGGGTCGCGACGGTCACCGGGTATCCGGCCTCCCGGAACACCTCGAGTGGTGCCACCGCCTCCTCGGCCCAGAAGCCGGTCTTGTGACTCGATCCGTCGTTCAGCGTCCATGCGTCGGCGCCGGTCATGACGAAGAGGATGTTGTGCGTCATCTTGCGCTCCTTCGGTTGGGGTGACCCGGGGCGGGTCAGTTGAGCCCGGTGAGTTCCGCTGACTTCTCCCACAGTCCGTCGATGAGCTTCTGGTCGTGTGCCTGCCGGTTCTCGAGCCCGTTCGGCTTGTGCCGGCTGAAGTACACGCCGTTGACCGACGGATCCGCACCGCGTTCGGCGAGGGCGATCAGCGGTGCGGCGCCCTGCTCGGGAGTGATGGTCACCAATCGGGTGATCGGTGAGCGATAGGCGAGTCCGACGAACCGGGAGTCGCGTCCGAAGCTCGTCGCGGCGGGACCGGGATGTACTGCGGCGGAATAGATCTTGTCGTCGGACCACCGCTGTGAGATGCCGCGGGTGAACTGGATGTTCATCAACTTCGCCGTGCCGTAGGGGCGGAGGGCCAGCGCTCGGCGCTTCTCGAAGTCGAGATCGTCGAAGTCGACGCTGCCGGCCAGATTGCCGACGCTCGCCGTGTTCAGGACCAGTGACGAGCCGGCCGCGGCCAGCCGGTCGCGCAGCAGGTGGGTCAGCAGGAACGGAGCGAGATGATTGATCTGGAAGTTCGGCTCGTGGCCGTCCGCCGTGCGGTCCTTGTGATCGAAGGTGCCGCCCGCGTTGTTCATCAGGACGTCGATGGACTCGACGCTGCCGGAGATCTGCGCGGCCAGATCACGCACCTGGGCGAGGTCGGCGAAGTCGGCGGTGAACGACGTCGCGCCGGTCTCGGCCGCGATGGGCGCGAGTTTCTGCGGGGACCGGCCGACGAGGATCAGATTCGTCGACGGTCCGGACAGCGCGCGGGCCGCGATGGCACCGATGCCGTCGCTGGCACCGGTGAGGACGATGGTCCGCTTCTCACTGGCCATCTGCCGTGCCCTCCGATCCGCCGACCGCGTGATCCTTCGGAGCATCGGTGTCGGCCGGCGCCGCGTCGTAAGCAGCCCTCTCCTCCTCGATGCGCTTGGTCTCACCGACGGGGGCGTCGCCGGACGTGGGCAGCACCGAGTCCGGACCATCACGCTCCGCGGGCTGCTCGGGCATGTCGGGGTCGATCTTCAGGTCGTCCTCGGTCGTCGTCCACTCGGGCTGCTCGTTGTCGGCCATCCCTCCACCATGCCTGAGGATCGGCGAAACGTCACCGGTCGTCGTGGTGGTCCTCGGTTCGCCCGTTGCCGGATCGGCGGTCGGCGGCCGGGGCGTCGACCATCGGCGCCTCGACGTCGACGTCGTCGCACGGGTCCGCGTGAAACCGGCCGAACGGATCGTCCAAGGTGTCCCAGAAATCCTGTCCCGCGGCCAGTTCCACCTCGTTCAGGCAGGCGGCACGCAGCGCTTCGTCGATCTCGTCGGGGTCGCCGCGGTGGACGAGCACCACCAGCGAAGAGTGGCGATCCCCGAACGTGTCGTCCCAACGCAAGGCCCCGAGTGCTCTCCGTTCGGGTGAGACCCGGGCGAGCTCGTCGTCGTCCATCGCGGCGAGCCACCGACCACCCGGCGCGACGCGTAGCCCGCCGCCGGCCGACTCCAGCCACAGCGCCTCGTCCGGCTGGGTCGCGACCCACAGGCGTCCTCGTGCGCAGACCACTCCGTCGAACAGTGAGTCGATCGCATCGTGCAGGCGGCCCGGGTGCAGGGGCCGGTCGGTGTGGAACTCCATCCAGGTGACACCGCAGTCGGGATCGAGGGAAGGCTGGTCGACCAGGAGCGGGTCGTGCGGCCCGTCGATGCGCCCGCGCCGCGACGAAGGCGGGATCGCGGCGACCAGCTGCTCGACGAGCAGGGGAGTGAGCGGCCGCTCCGGCAACTCGAACATCATCGGCGCCCTCGGTGACAACCGCTTGAGGACCGCCATGAGGCGAGCGGACTCCCAGGCGTCCCGGGCCGCGGGATCGCTGCCGACGACGACGAGGGCGTCGGCGAAGGCCACCTGACCCACCGCGACCTGTGCGAGGGTGCGCTCGTCGTCGGGCGGTACGGGCAACACCTCGCACAACCCGAGATCGCCCGTCGCATGGTGCAGCCAGAGTTCCTCTGCGACAGAGACAATCGTCGATTCAACCCGCACGTCGTGGGCCGCCGGTGCCGCGGGCGTGTCGGGCTCGTCGTCGACGACCACATGCTCGATGGACCACGCGATCCGTTCCGGTTCCAGGATCGGGTCGAGGGTGAGGACGATGCGTCGAACCGACGATCGCCGGTGAAGCCGTCTGAGCAGGGGCAGCAGATCCTCGCGCAGCGTGCACGACACACAACCGTGAGCGAGTTCGATCACCGTGACCCCCTCACGGCGGCGGCCGTCGGATTCGCGCCAGGTCAGGGTCCGGATCACGCGCCCGTCCCCGACTCCGCTGAGGTCGTGGTGGACCTGCACCGTGCCGGGATCGGACGTCAACGCGTCTCCGATCCGGCGAGATGTGGGTCGGTCCAGGCCGGTCACCAGGATGACGGGCGTTCGGTTGTCGGCAGGGAGGAATCGCATCTGCCCGTCCTCGGGATTCAGGTCGGCCACGTCCACACTCCAGACTATTGAGAATCATTTCCATTTAGGTCTGGTCGACGGTAACGTGTCGACGACGCTAATGCCAATAATTGTCAATAAGGAGGACGGCATGTCACGACGATGCCAAGTCACCGGGCGCGAACCGGGCTTCGGTAAGCAGGTCTCGCATTCCCATCGACGCACGTCTCGTCGCTGGGACCCGAACATCCAGCGCAAGCGGTACTTCGTACCCAGCGAGGGGCGGTACATCACCCTTCGGGTCAGTGCGAAGGGGATCTCGACCATCGACCGGTACGGGATCGAATCCGTGCTGCGCACCATGCGTGCACGAGGGGAGAAGATCTGATGGCGCGCAATGAGATCCGACCCATCGTCAAGCTCCGGTCCACGGCCGGCACCGGTTACACCTACGTCACCCGGAAGAACCGCCGCAACGATCCGGATCGCATGGTGCTCCGCAAGTACGACCCGGTCATCCGCGCCCACGTCGACTTCAAGGAGGACCGCTGATGGCGAAGAAGTCCAAGATCGTCCGCAACGAACAGCGTCGCGAGGTGGTGGCCCGATACGCCGACCTCCGCGCGGAACTCAAGCGGACCATCGTCGCACCCGACTCCACCGGCGCCGAACGGGCGGAGGCCCAGCGTCGCCTGCACGCCCTGCCACGCGACGCCAGCCCGACGCGCCTGCGCAACCGGGACGCCATCGACGGCCGGCCCCGCGGCTACATCGGCAAGGCCGGGTTGTCGCGGGTGCGGTTCCGCGAACTCGCGCATCGCGGTGAGCTGCCCGGCATCCACAGATCCAGCTGGTGAAAGACCCGAACAGGAGGCGTTCATGAAACGCAGACCACGCCGCGACGACGAACGTCCGGCCCGCAAGAAGAATCAGCTGTCCGCGCTCGGCATCCGGACCGACGGCCGGAACCCGGTGGACTACAAAGACGTTCAACTTCTCCGACAGTTCCTCAGTGACAAGGGACGGATCCGGAGTCGACGGCTGACCGGCCTCACACCACAGCAACAGCGCCAGGTCGCCACCGCGATCCGCAACGCCCGGGAGATGGCGTTACTGCCGTACAACTCGCGCTAGGTGCCGACACAGCACAACGCCGCCCCCGGTTCGGATTCGAACCGGGGGCGGCGAATTGCGTTGTGTGTCAAGAACTCACGGCGTGCGAGTCCTTCTTGCCCCAGGCCGGGGAGTTCTCGATCGCACCGATGATCCGCGGGCGCAGCTCCTCGGCGCGGATGACGGCGTCGACCGAACCGACCTCGACGGCGCGCTGGATGCTGTGCACCTTGTCGAACTCGGCGGCGATCTCGCTGATCTTCTCCGCACGGACCGACTGCCGGATGTCGGCGAGCTCGGCGTTCAGGCTCGAGCGATCGGTGCCGAAGGACTCGGCGACGCTCGTCTCCAGCTCGCGGACGCGCGGATCGGCGGCGACGCGCTTGGCGACCTCACCGGCGAACACCACTGCGGCGGCGGGCGCGCCACCGAGCACGGAGGCAAACGAACCGTCGATGGCCAGCACGGTCATGTTCGGGTTCAGAGCCTTCGAGAACACCACGAACGCACCGCCGTGGTAGCGCGAGATCACGCAGAACACGATCGGGCCGCGGAAGTTGACGATCGCGCGACCGATCTCGGCGCCGTACTCGAGCTGCAGCTTGCGCATCGACTCCGGCGAACCGTCGAAGCCGGACAGGTTCGCGAGCACGACGAGCGGACGATTCCCGCTGGCCACGTTGATCGCCCGGGCGGCCTTCTTCGACGACTGCGGGAACAGCGTGCCCGCGGTATAGGTGTCCGGACCGTCGGTCGGCTTGTAGCCACGACGCGCGACCTCACGCGACTCGATGCCCAGCATGCACACCGGGATGCCGCCCAGGTGGACGTCGCACACGACGGCCGTCTCGGCGTCGGCCATGCCCGCCCAGCGTTCCAGGACGACGTGGTCCTGGTCGGCGACGGCGCGTATGACGGTGCGGATGTCGAAGGGCTTCTTGCGATCCGGGTTGTGCTCGCGCGAGAAGATCTGACCCACCGTGGTGAAGTCGCTGCCCGCGAGGACGTGCGGGTAGTCCGAGACGTCGCGGTCCGACGGATCGGCCGTGTCCGCCCGGCGCGGGGTGCCCTCGCCCGGCAGCACGTACGTGTGCTCGTAGTGGGACATCAGGACGTCGCGGGCCGCACCGAGATTCGGCGCCCAGTACTGTGCCTGGCCGTTCGGGCCCATGACACGGTCGAAGCCGCCGATGCCGAAGTTGTCCTCGGCCGAGACGCCGCCGGAGAAGTCCAGCGACTGCTTGCCGGTGAGGACCATCGCCGAATCGGGGGTCATCACCAGGATGCCCTTGGTGTGCATGAGCATCGTTGCCTCGGCGTTCCAATACGGCTGCGCACCGACGTTGATACCCGCCACGACGATGTTGATCTCGCCGCCGTCCTGGGTGTACTCGACGACGCGCTTCAGTGCACGCGCGACCCAGTCCATGTTCTCGGTACCGGAGTCCATCGAGATGCGGGCGCCCGAGGACAGTGCGTACCACTCGAGCGGCACCTGCATCTGCTCGGCGAGATCGAGCGCGGCGATGACGCGGCTGCACTCCGGTTCCGACAGTGCGCCAAGCGATTTCGTCGGATCACCGAGCAGGACCACGCGGGTGACGCCCTCCGGGAACTTCTCGGTCGGGGTGGTCACGACACCGGCGACCATCGCCGCGGTGTTACGACCCTTGGGCCGGTCGACCGGGACCAGGCGATGCTCGGCGTCGAGGTCGTATTCGGTGAAGTCACCGAGGATCTCGGCCAGCTCGTACGGGTAGACGGTGTTGCGTGCCGCGGCGCGCTTGACCTTCTGGCGGTACTCGTCGACGGGCTCGATGGGCGCGTCGGTCGGTGCGGTGACCTTCACCTCGAACTCGCCGGTCGCGGTGAGCGAGAAGTGCACCGAGACCTTGGTCAGCTCGCCGGAGTCGGGATTGCGGCGACGGGCGATCACCTGGACCTCTTCCAGGCCGATTCCGCGTGTGACTCCGCTGATGTGATCGGCGATCGTGTCGAGGATCGACGCGTCGTCGTCGATCGGCGGCCAGACGTAGAGGACGATCCGGTTGGTGCTCGACGGCCGGGCCGCCCCGCGCTGGGCGCGGCGGATCGAGTCGGCACACGAGGCGAGTGTCGCCTCGGCGGTGGGAAGCGTCAGCAGACGTCCGCCGGGCTCTCGGACCGCGGTGAGGTCGCGGACCTGGGCGAAGGCGATGAGTCGCTCGTCGGACGGGTTTTCCCGTGCGACACAACGGAAGAGGTACACCTCTTCGTCGTCGGCCGACGGGAGTCGGGTGAGGTCGAACTTCCGCAGCCGCTCCATCCGCATCCGCTGCGCGATGTGCGGGTGCAGACCGCGGATGAGGCGTTCCTCCGCCATGCCGGTCGCGGACTGACGGAAGGTGACGTGATGATGCATTCGCGCGTCGCCGCGGCCGGCCACTGTGATGGTGACCCGGTGGACCTGCGGTGGGAGTGCGGCGTTCGAGATGGTCTCGTGCAGGGTCTCGGCGAGGGCGTCGAAGCCGCTCGGCTGCTGCTCCCAGCTGAGGTAGATGTCGGCGTCGACCGCGGCGGCGCCACGGGCGAGTTCGCCGAGACCGTTCAGCGCTGCCGGCAGGCCCGCGAAACCGACGGCCGCGGACATCAGACTGCCGCTGTCACGGTCGGCGACGACGAAGGTGGTGCCACCGGCCTCGTGGTTGCGGATGTCGGAGAGACCCTTGTTGCCGTAGTAGCGACGGGTCAGGACCTCGAGCATCACCTGGTTGTCGGTGGTGCCGCGTTCGATGCGCTGACCGAGGAGGCGGACGAGTGGCTCGGTGCTGCGCACCATGTTGTCGACTCGCTCGTCGCGGTCCGCGGCGTTCGGGTTCTCGTCGAGGTAGCGCAGCTGCTTGCGGACGTTGCTGTACACGCGGGCACGGTCGCGGAGCAGCAGCGGCTGGCCATACCAGGCGTAGACGACACCGCGGGCGAGGTCGGCGATGGCCGGGTAGCGCATCTGGGTGGCGGCGATCAGTCGGTCGAGGGCGGGGCCCACGTCGTCGCGCAGTTCGTCGCGCGGCGTCGGCTCCTGCAGCCATTCCCGCAGCAGGGTGGTGATGACGGTGACCGATCCGGCCGGGTTCTGCAGGGCCAGGAAGATGCGGAAGACCGCGGCTTCCAGCTCCGGGGTCCGGTCGAGCTCGGTGACGCCGTAGTGACGCAGCGCCCGGCTGAGCTGGTCGTGGAAGGCGGCGGGGAGCCCGTCGCGCTCCACGTCGAGGCTCTGCAGGTAGGTGTGGAAGTTCTCGCGGGCACTGTGCACGTGCTCGACGCCGAGCTCGTCGCTCGACGGGCGGTTCTGGCTCAGCTCGGCGAGGTCGGCGAACACGGTGATGAGTTCGAGCTCGTCGGCGAGAGGCCGGCGACCGCTGGCCATCACCGCACGGCGCACGGCGAGGTAGTCGTCGAGCAGACGGGTGGCCTCGTTCGAGTCGACGTCGAAGCCGAGGAGCTGCGCACGCAGGTCCTCCTGGGTGCGGGTGGTGCGCTCGTGCGCCTCGACCTCGGGTTCGGTGGGCAGGTCGAGATCGACGCCCGCGACCTCCTCCGGGGCCTCGTCGCCGTCGTCCTCGGTCAGCGGCTCGAGACGCAGCAGCGTCGCGCCGGTCTCGACCTGGGTGCCGACCGACACCAGGCTCTCCTTGAGCCGTGAGCGGACCGGTGCGCGCAGCACGGTCTCCATCTTCATCGATTCGAGGACCAGCACGGGTGCGCCCGCCTCGACCTCGTCGCCGACCTGCAGCGGAGTGGCGACCACGAGTGCGGGTGCCGGCGAGCGGACGACGCCGCCCTCGTCCCGGCTGACGCGGTGGGTGATGCCGTCGACGTCGACGAGGTGGACGGGTCCGTGGGTGTCGGTGACGAGACGGAACCGTTCACGGTTGACCACCAGCTGGGCGGCATGTTCGTCGAAGCGCTCGAGCTCGACGTCGGCGGTGCGGGTCTCGGTGCCGGCCTCGATGCTCACACGGAAGCGGTGTGCGCCGATGCGGGCGACGCGGACGCGGTAATTGGCGCCGCGCAGCTTCAGGTCGAGGGGACGGCCGCTCTCGTGCTGGACCTGCGGGCGGCCGCCCGAGGCGGTCGACATCAGGCGCTGCTGCTCGACCTTCTCCTCTTCCTCGTAGGCGTCGATGGCCGCCGCGGTGAGCGCGATCGCCGAATGCTGGTTGGCGACCAGGCCGCCCTCGGCACGGACCCGGTCGATCCAGCCGGTGTCGGCGCTGCCGTCGATGACCTCGGGCTGGTCGAGCAACTCGAGCACGAAGGACTTGTTGGTCGAGCCGCCGGCGATGATCACGCGCGTCTCGCGCACAGCGCGGCGGAGGCGTCCGAGTGCCTCGTCGCGGTCGCGGCCGTAGGCGATGATCTTGGCGATCATCGAGTCGAAGTCGGCGGGGATGGTGTCGCCCTCGCTGACGCCGGTGTCGACGCGGATACCAGGGCCGGCCGGTAGTTCGAGGAGGTTGATGCGTCCCGGCGCCGGAGCGAAGTCGCGGTCGGGATCCTCGGCGTTGAGACGGGCCTCGATGGCGTGGCCGCGCTCGGTCGGCGGCTCGCCCTCGAGCTTGCCGCCCGAGGCGACGTGCAGCTGGGCACGCACGAGGTCGAAGCCGTTGGTGATCTCGGTGATCGGGTGCTCGACCTGGAGGCGGGTGTTGACCTCGAGGAACGCGAAGAGCTTCTCGCCCGGGTGGTAGAGGAACTCGACCGTGGCGGCACCGCGGTAACCGACGGCGACGGCGAGGCGCTCGGCGGAAGCCTTCAGCTCGGCGACCTGCTCCTCACCGAGAACGGGCGACGCCGACTCCTCGACGACCTTCTGGTTACGACGCTGGACCGAGCAGTCGCGGACGCCGAGCGCCCATGCGGTGCCCTGACCGTCGGCGACGACCTGCACCTCGACGTGGCGCGCACCGGTGACCAGGCGCTCCAGGAAGACGACGCCGCTGCCGAAGGCCCGGGCGGCCTCGTCACGGGTGCGCTCGTAGGCGTCGCGCAGTTCCTCGTCGTTGTTGACCACGCGAATACCGCGTCCGCCACCACCGGCGGTGGCCTTCAGCATCAGCGGGTAGCTGATGTCGGCGGCTGCGGCGAGCGCGTCGTCGATGGTGTCGACGGCACCGCGGCTCCACGGAGCGACCGGCACGCCGACCTCCTCGGCGATCAGCTTGGCGCCGATCTTGTCGCCGAGCTTGCGCATCGCGTCGGGCGACGGGCCGACGAAGGTGACGCCGATCCGCTCGCAGAGTTCGGCGAAGACCGGGTCCTCGGCGACGAAGCCCCAGCCGACCCACGCCGCGTCGGCGCCGGTCTCGAGGAGGGCGCGCTCGAGCACCTTCATGTTCAGGTACGGGCGCGACGCCGCCGGACCGAGGTCGTACGCGATGTCGGCCTCGCGCACGAACGTGGCGGCGGCATCGACATCGGTGTGCAGGGCAATGACCTCGATCGGCTGCCCCGTCTCGGCGGACAGGCCACGGACGGCATGGATGAGGCGCATTGCGGCCTCGCCACGGTTGACGATGGCGATTCGGGAGAACATCACCGACTCCTTCGGTTCGTCGTGCCGAGGATGTGTTCGGCACACGCGAGGTGGTTCAACAGATCGATAGTTGCGGACCGAAGCCATTACGCGCGAGTACGTTCACGCGCGTCGGCATCGGGTCGTCGCGACCCAGCGGCTCACCTGGACCGGGAACGTGCTGGGTGGAGACCCTTTTCGGCTATCAGATCTTCCTACCGAAACAGATTGCGATTCGGTGCCGATCTGCGATCTCCGATCGGCGAATTCGGTGCCGTACCGACTGTGACCGGGGTCATGAAGGTTGCGGCACCGGCCGGGTGCGGGTCAGGCGGCGAAGAGAATCCAGCTGTAGATCAGCAGGCCGAACACCAACACGCCGAGGTAGGCCCAGCCCAGCCAGATCGCGACGTCGGCGAACGGCAGACCGGACTGTCCCCGGGTGCGTCTGATCTGGCCACGGGCGCGGTAGCCGAGCACGAGTCCGATGGGGAACGTGATGCCGAGCCCCGAGAGAATCAGGGCCCACACGGCCAGGCGATTGAGGCGTGGGCCGGACTGGGGAGCCACGTTGTCCTCCGGATCGTCCTCGAATGCTGAGTTGTTGTCTGCAGAGTAGGCCTGGGACACGGGTGTGAAGACCGTGTGGTCGTCGGAGCCGGGCGTCTCGTCGTCGTGTTGCTTGGCGGGGGCTGCCGAAGCGGCCGGCGGCTTGACGAACATGGTGGCGTCGGCCGCGTCGGAACGTCGGGTCTCGTCGTCGAGCGCAGCAGGGCGTGACCGGGGAGGTTCCGGCCGCGACGGTGCCGGTCCCGGACGGGCACCGACGGCGTCGGGTCCCGGAACGCCGGTCCTCTGCGTCGGATTGCCCTGTGGCAGATTCCCTTGTGACGCAACAGGATTGGTACCCGGCGGTGGGCGGTGTCCGGCCGGGGGGCGACCGGCGGGATTCATCGGTCCGGGGTTGCCCGGCGAACTGCCGGGAACCGGTCGCGGACGTGGGCCGGTCGTGTAGGCGCCGGCCGGACGCGGGGGAGGCTGCGGACGGGGGCCGGCGGGCTGACCGGGGCCGCCCGGACCGGGCGGACGGGGACCGCCGGGCGGGGAGGGAGCGCTGATCGGCGCACTCGGTACGCGCTCCCAGGGCGCGGTGCCGTGGGATCCACCGGTGGGAGCCGGGCCCGAAGAACCGGGGCCGGTCGGACCGGGCCGGGCGGGTTCGGGGTCGCGGGGCTTCGCGTCGTCGGACATCGACCACAGCTCGCGTGCCCGCTCGGACGCGCCACCGAGGGAAGTGGGCGTGTTCGGAGAGCGCTCGTCGTCTGAGGTCACGTGTTCAAATTACCTGTGGATGCCGCCGGCGCCCGGATCGACCGTCGGCGGTGTCGTCACGAGGCCTGTGATTCTGTGCTCTCCGCGAGGGCCTCACGGACCTCTTCGACGCGGGGAACGGTCGGCGAGACCGGTGGCGGATCCTGGCGTGCACGACGCAGGATGACAGCGCCGACACCGGCGGTGAGCGCCGCTGCGAGCACAGCCAACGCGGCGACGAGGTAGTTCTTCGGCATGTCGACCAGAGTGCCAGCCCGGCCCCCGCCGATGCCACCTCCGGCGATGTGACCCTGCGCGCGCATGTGCGGTCGAGAGCCACGTCTTGACCATTGAAAACTGCACAAGTGGTTGGATGGAGGGGTGACCACTCAGAAAACCTCCGCAGTCATCCACACCAACCGCGGCGCCATCAAGGTCGACCTGTTCCCGAACCACGCGCCCAAGACCGTCGAGAACTTCGTCGGCCTGGCCGACGGAAGCAAGGATTACAGCAAGCCGAACGCATCCGGCGGCAACTCCGGCCCGTTCTACGACGGCTCGGTCTTCCACCGTGTGATCGCCGGCTTCATGATCCAGGGCGGCGACCCGACCGGCACCGGCATGGGCGGTCCCGGCTACCAGTTCGGTGACGAGTTCCACCCCGAGCTTCAGTTCGACCGTCCGTACCTGCTGGCCATGGCCAACGCCGGCCCGGGCACCAACGGCTCGCAGTTCTTCATCACCGTCGGCCCGACCCCGCACCTCAACCGTCGCCACAGCATCTTCGGCGAGGTCACCGACCCCGAGTCGCAGCAGGTCGTCGACGCCATCGCGACCACGTCGACCGATCGTCAGGATCGTCCGCTCGACGCCGTCGTCATCGAGAAGATCGAGGTCAACTGACTTCTCCGGAACACACCGTCCCGCAACGGGCGGTGTGTTACCGGCATCCCGACCGCCCCACCGGCCTGTCCTGCAGCCGGTGCGGGCGGCCGGCGTGTCCGGACTGCCTTCGACCGGCGTCGGTCGGCCAGCACTGTCTCGAATGTCTTCGGGACAGTGGCGTTCAGAGGGGCTTCCAACAGACGCCGGCCTTCGGTGACCGCGGAGTGCGACGGATGGCGACCACTCGCCTGTCCGCGGGCAAGCCGTACGTCACCTACACCCTGATCGGGATCAACATCCTGATCTTCCTGCTGTGCGCCGTTCAGGCGGGCAGCTTCGGCGACCCCGGGGCCGCCACCATATTCAGCTCCGGAGATCTCCTCAAGAGCGACGTCGCCGCCGGTGAGTACTGGCGCCTGCTGACGTCCGGCTTCCTGCACTTCAGCGTGATGCACGTGGCCGTCAACATGCTCTCGCTCTACATCCTGGGCCGCGACCTCGAGCTCGCGCTGGGAATGTCCCGCTACCTCGCGGTCTATCTGATCGCACTGTTGGGCGGCAGTGCCGCCGTCATGCTCTTCGAGAACGATCGCGCCCTCACCGCAGGCGCCTCGGGCGCCATCTACGGCCTGATGGGCGCGATGCTGGTGGTCATCCTCAAGGCCCGCGTCTCGCCGGTGCCCGTCCTGTTGATCATCGGGTTCAACGTGGTGCTGTCGTTCTCGCTGCCCGGGATCTCGGTCCTCGGGCACCTCGGTGGACTCGCCTTCGGCGCCGCGGCCACCGCCGCCATCGTCTATCTCCCGGGAATGGTCCTGCCGGAGAGGCGTCGGACCCCGGAGGCGGCCAGCCGGGTCGGCTGGATCGCGCTCGCCGCGCTGGCCGTCGTCGCGCTCGGCCTGGGGGTCGCCGGCGGGATCACCTACGACGGACTGACCTACATCCGCTGACGGGCCAGGCGTCGAGAGCCGGCCCGGTCAGCGGTCATCGTCGACGTGGAATCCCGCTGCGCGGAGTGCGTCGACCACCGACATGAGGTCGGTACCGAGATCCCAGCGGCTGAAGACGAGCAGCCGGGTGTCGGCGCGCGGTCCCGCGGATCCGTCATCCCGACGAAAGGTGTCGGCGTCGTCGTCCAGGACGTCGATCTCGAGCTGTCCCACCCGGCGCCCGACGCGGCGCATCGACAGCAGGCGGATGCGTTCGACGCGGTCGGGTGTGTAGCTGCGTCGTCCGGTCAGACCGCGCACGGTCAGCGTCGCCGGGCGTCCCGCGGAGAGTTCGAGCCGCGGCCGGACCAGAAGCGTGTAGACGCCCAGCGCGACCAGCAGCACGCCGGCGATCCCCATGAGCACTGATCCGGCGGGGTCGTTGGACACCACGACCGCGCCGCCGAGCAGAATCACGCCGCCGATGCAGCCCGCGATACCCGCACCGACCGGCGTCGACCATGCGTGCGTGGATGGGTCGGCAGAGTTATCCACAGGAGTTACTCACAGTGGGGACTACTTACACACATGTTATTTCCACAGTGTGGATAACTTACACACATGTGTTTTCGCAGCTCAGAGCGTGACACGCGAAAATGATCGTGAATCGGATCAGCGCCACCGCATGGTCATCAACAGGCCGGCCACCATGAGGGAGAACCCGATGAGGAAGTTCCAGGAGTTGAGCTCGGCCATCCAGTGGAGGACCTGACCCTCGGCGCCGTACGCGGTCGGGGTGGCGGCGAGGTAGTAGACGACGAGCCAGGCGAGCCCGAGGAGCATCAGGCCGAGCATCACGCTCACGTAGATGGTGCTGGAAGCTCCGGCCTTGACCTTGACCGGAGTCCTACTCGCGGCGTTGATCGTGTAGTCGGTCTTCTTCCGGACTTTTGACTTCGGCATGACATCCTCTGTTGTGCTGTACCGCAGCAGCGGTCGTACGCGTGCCCGGGAGTCCGAACGTCGTGTGGACGATCGGTCCGGGTTCGGAAACACTCGACTTCTACGGTATCTCACCAGGTCGCTGACCGAGGTACCCGCTTTCGGCGGTAGCCTTTTCTGCGTGAGTCGCATCCTGGTCATCGACAACTACGACAGCTTCGTCTACAACCTGGTCCAATACCTGGGTCAGCTCGGCGTCGAGGCCGTCGTGTGGCGCAACGACGACCCCCGGCTCACCCCGTTCGATGCCGAACATCTGCGTGAGGCGGTCTCGGGATTCGACGGGGTGCTGCTCAGCCCCGGACCCGGAACCCCGCAGCGCGCGGGCGCGACGATGCCGATGGTCGAGGTGGCCGCCGCCGAGGCACTCCCGCTGCTGGGTGTCTGCCTGGGTCATCAGGCGATCGGTGCCGCGTTCGGCGGAACCGTCGACCGCGCACCGGAACTCCTGCACGGCAAGACGTCGCTGGTCTTCCACGACGACAAGGGTGTGCTCGCGGGCCTGCCGGATCCGTTCACCGCGACCCGCTACCACTCGCTGACGGTGCTGCCCGAGACCATCCCGGACGAACTCGTCGTCACCGGACGCACCGAGTCGGGCATCGTCATGGCGATGGCCCACCGCGAGCTGCCGATCCACGGCGTCCAGTTCCACCCGGAGAGCGTCCTGACCCAGGGCGGGCACCGGATGCTCGCCAACTGGCTCAAGACGTGCGGCATCGAGATCGACGAGGCGCGCGTCGCGGCGCTCGAAGCGGAGATGGCCGGCGCGGTCGGCTGAGCGCCGATCCACTGGTGTCTGAGGTGCGAGGAGCGCGGCGCTTCGCTCGCACCCCGGGGAGCCGGCGGCCGCTCTAGTTCGGCAGCAGGCTGGCCTGGCCGATGATGATCGTGACCGCGCCGCTCTTGCGCGCCTTCGAGCCCGCCGGCGGTTCCTGTCCGACGACCCGTCCGTTGTCGGGACTGTTCAGCGGCACGTTCCGCGTCTGACGCGTCAGCGTCGACCGTTCCCAGCCGGCCTGTTCCAGGGATGCCTGGGCCTCGGCGGGTGTCTTACCGCGCAGGCTCGGGACGGTGAACAGGTTGCCCCGAGACACCGAGATCTGCACCGTGCTGCCCTGCTCGGCCGTCGAACCGGGACCGGGAGAGGTGGAGAGGACCTCGCCTGCGCGCTGGTCGGAGTCGACCGCCACCTCGTCGACCGTCATGCCGAGCTCTTCGAGGACCGCGCGGGCGCGGTCGGCCGGCATGCCGATGACGTCGCGGACCGTGATCTCCCTGGGGCCGTTGCCCACGTTGAGGACCACCGGTCCGTTGACGGGCACCTCGGTGCCGATCTTCGGCGCGGTCGACACGACCTTGTCCTTCATGTCGACGGTCGAATCCACACGTTCGGTCTTGACGTTGGTGAACCCGAGCACCTTGAGGGCATCCAGGGCTTCGGCCGGAGTCTTGCCGACCAGGTCGGACGGTATCCGGTGCCGTTGCGGACCGGTCGAGATGTACAGCGCGACCTCGGAGCCCTCGGCCGCCAGCACACCCTCGCCGGGCGTCGAGCGGGTTGCGAGACCCGGCCCGACGTCGAGGCTGGGTTCCTCGAGGACACGCACCTCGAAACCGGCTCGTTCGAGGGCCGACTGCGCATCCTCGGAACTCAGTCCGGCGACCGCGGGCACGCTGACGTCGGGATCGGAGCCCGAACTCCACGGAGACCACAGGAAGAGCGTTCCGACCAGCAGCACGACCGCGGCGATCGCGCCGGCCATCAGCCGGCGGGACCGCCGACGCGGCGGATCGTCGTCGGAGTCGGACCGGTAGTCGGCGTCGCGTCGGTGGCTCCCACCGGCACGGGCGGGGATGGCGCGCCGCGGTCCGGTCGTTTCCGACCGGACGGGGCGTCGGGGGCCGGTGTCGATGAACTCGGTGCGTTCCTCGTCGGTGAGCAGCATCGGTGCCGACGGCTTGCCGCCGGCGAGCACCCGGATCAGGTCGGCGCGCAGATCGGCGGCCGACTGGTACCGGTTGTCCTTGTTCTTGCTCATCGCCTTGAGCACGATCGAGTCGAGCTCGCGCGGGATGTCGGGACGCACATGCGACGGCCACGGCGGGTCCTCGTGCACGTGCTGGTGGGCGACCGCGACCGGCGAATCACCGGTGAACGGCGGCTCCCCGGTGAGCAGCTCGAACAGCACGCAGCCCATCGAGTAGATGTCGCTGCGCGGGTCGACCTTGATGCCGCGGGCCTGCTCGGGCGACAGGTACTGGGCGGTGCCCATGACGGCGGAGGTCTGCGTCATCGTCGACGTGGAGTCGCTCATCGCGCGCGCGATGCCGAAGTCCATCACCTTCACCGCGCCGGACTTGTCGATCATCACGTTCGCCGGCTTCATGTCTCGGTGCACGATGCCGTTGCGGTGCGAGAAGTCCATCGCGGCGGCGACATCGGCCATCCACGTCATCGCCTGCCGCGGCGCGATCGGACCGTTGGCGCGCAACACGTCTCGCAGGGTGTCGCCGTCGACGTACTCCATGACGATGAACGGCAGCGGACCGTCCTCGGTCTCGGCCTCGCCGGTGTCGAAGACCTGGACGATCGTCGGGTGGTTCAGCTTCGCCGCGTTCTGGGCCTCACGCCGGAAGCGCAGGTAGAACGACGGATCGCGCGCGAGGTCGGCGCGCAACACCTTGATCGCCACGTCCCGGTGCAACACCAGGTCGCGGGCATAGTGCACCTCGGACATGCCACCGAAACCCAGCGTTTCGCCGAGTTCGTAGCGGTCGGAGAGGTGGTGTGGTGTCGTCATCTGCCTCGGGTCAGCCTGGGATCTCGGCTCAGCGGGTCGTCGGGGGTGGTATCAGCATGGCGCGGTGACCTAACACAGGGGGAACGGCACGCCGGGGAAGCACGGGGTGCCGGTGGCGGCACCGGTGTCCGTCGTGTCGTCGGTGGTCGTCGGCGGACCGGGCGCGGTGGTCTCCGTCGTCTGCTCGCTGGTGGTCGTCGTCTCCTCGCTCGTGGTCGTGCGGGTCGGACGTCGCGTGGTCGTGGTCTCGTCGGGTTCCTGGGTCGGGACCACGGTGGTGGTCCGGGTGACCGCCGACGAGGTCGACGGTGCAGTCGGGGTGGCATCGCTCCCACCGCTGCTGACCAGGTAGAAACCGATCAGGCCGATCGCACCGACCAGCAGTGCGGCGGCCACGCCGGCGAGAACCTTCTGTCCGGTGGTCCAACTGTTGTCCGGCGGCGGCGCGACCGGGGTGCGGGACGTCGGACGAGGGGTCACGGGACGCGATGCGGTTCCCGGCGCCGTCGTGGCGCGGGTCGCGACGGTGTTGCCCAGCGCCGCCGCACCGGCAGCACCTGCTGCGGCGCCGGCGATCGCTCCCGGGCGCGGGGGCCGGTGACCGGCGCGGACAGCGGCCACCGCGTCGGCGAACTCGCCTCCGTTGGCGTACCGCTGACGCGGGTCCTTGGCCATCGTGATCTCGATGAGCTCGCGGACACCCGACGGCAGGTTGGACGGCAGCGGCGGCGGCGACTCGCGGATGTGCTTCATCGCGACGGTGATCGCGCCGTCGCCGAGGAACGGACGACGGCCGGTGAGGGCCTCGTAGCCGACGACACCGAGCGAGTACACATCCGACGCGGCGGTCGCCTCGTCACCGGTGGCCTGCTCGGGAGAGATGTACTGGGCGGTGCCCATCACCATGCCGGTCTTGGTGACCGGGGCCGAGTCGACGGCCTTGGCGATGCCGAAGTCGGTGATCTTCACCTGGCCGGTCGGCGTGATCAGGATGTTGCCCGGCTTCACGTCGCGGTGCACCAGACCCTGACTGTGCGCGGCCTGCAGCGCCCGGCCGGTCTGCTCGAGCATGTCGAGCGTGTTGGTCAGCGACAACCGGCCGAGCCGGGAGATCACCGAGTTCAGCGGCTCGCCGTCGACCAGTTCCATCACCAGGTAGGCGAGCGGGTCGCCGCCGTTGTAGTCCGGCGTCTCGCCGTAGTCGAAGACGTTGGCGATGCCCGGGTTGTTGAGCTTCGCCGTGGTCTGGGCCTCCGCGCGGAACCGGGCGATGAACTCCGGGTCGCTCGTGTACTCGGCCTTCAGGACCTTCACCGCGACACGACGGTTGAGCCGCGTGTCGAGGGCTTCCCACACCTGGCCCATACCGCCCGTAGCGATCAGACGGATGAGCCGGTAACGATCACCGATGGTGGTGCCGTTCTGCAGGGTCATCGACTGCCACCTCCCACCAGCGAATTGATCACTTCTCGTCCGATCGGCGCCGCCACGGTCCCACCGACCGAGTCCGCACCGAATTGTCCATTCTCCACCACCACGGCCACCGCGATCTGCGCGTTCGACGAAGGTCCGAACGCGATGTACCAGGAGTACGGGGTGTCGGTGCTGGAACCGCTCTCGGCGGTGCCGGTCTTCGACGCGATCGTCACCGGCCCGCCGGCACCCGAGGTGGAGCGCTCGGACTCGATCATCATCGAGGTCAGCTCAGCCGCCTGTTCGGGCGTGATGGGCTTGTTGGCGGTGGTCGGCGGTGTGGTCTGCAACGTGCGCAGATCAGCTGATTGAAGCTTATCGACCAGGTACGGCTGCATTCGCACCCCTCCGTTGGCGACGGTCGCCGCGATCATGGCGTTCTGCAGCGGCGTCAGCCGCACGTCCCGCTGTCCGATGGATGCCTGTGCGAGGACATCGAGCGACGGGATCGGGCCCACGGTCGAGTCGACGACCGGCATCGGGATGTCCGGGCCGGGCTGATCGAGACCGAACAGGCTCGCGGTCTCGGTGAACTTGGGGATCGCGTCCGACATCTTCTCGGTCACCAGCTCGGCGAACGCGGTGTTGCACGAGTACTTGAACGCCGTCTCCAGCGACACGGTCCCGCCCGAGGAACCGGGGCAGGTCTCGCCGCCGTAGTTCGGCAGCGACACGTTGGTGCCCGGCAGCGGGAAGCTCGGCGCCGCGGTGAGACGGATGCCCGGGGTGATGTTGTCCCGCAGGGCGGCCGCCGAGGTCACGACCTTGAAGGTGGATCCCGGTGGGTACAGCTGGCTGATCGCGCGGTTGAGCATCGGCTGCGCGGTGTCGCCGGGACGGTTCCACGCCTCCCAGCTGCCTTCGCGGACCTCTTGGTCGTGGCTGGCCAGCTTGTTCGGGTCGTAGCTCGGGGTCGAGACCATCGCCAGGATCTTGCCGGTGTTGGGCTGCAGCGCCACCACCGCGCCGCGGCACGGTCCGTCGCACGGCCCGTTGAGCATGGCGCGGTAGGCGGTCTGCTGCACCTTCGGGTTGATCGTGGTGACCACGTTGCCGCCCCGCGGGTCGCGGCCGGAGAACATGTCCATGAACCGCTGGCCGAACAATCGGTCGTCGGAGCCGTTGAGGATCGAGTTCTCGTAGTGCTCGATTTGGCTCGCAAGGTACTGGAACGAGTAGTAACCGGTGACCGGTGCGAATGCCTCGGCACCCTCCCGCGGGTACTGACGCAGGAACTTCAACCGGCTGTCGATGGGCACCGACAGCGCGATCACGGTGCCGTCGGCGGTCGTGATCAGGCCGCGCTGGCGCGAGTACTCGTCGAGCAGGACCCGGTTGTTGCGCGGGTCGGTCTTCAGGGCGTCGGCCTTGAACACTTGGACGTAGGTGGCGTTGGCCAGCAGCGCGACGATCATCACGATCACCGCGAGCGAGACGTTGCGGATCGGTTTGTTCACTTGCGCTTCACCACCTGGGTGGGCAGCGCGTCGACCGGCTTGGCCGTCGGACGCTTCTTGACCGGATCGGGTTCGCGGGCGGCGTTGGAGATCCGGATCAGTAGCGCGACGAGGATGTAGTTGGCCAGCAGTGACGAGCCGCCGTACGACAGGAACGGGGTCGTCAGACCGGTCAGCGGGATCAGCTTGGTGACGCCGCCGACGACGACGAAGATCTGCATGGCGATGGTGAACGCCAGGCCGGTCGCGAGGAGCTTGCCGAAGCTGTCGCGCACGGCGATGCCGGTGCGCAGGCCGCGGTGGATGAACACCATGTAGAGCAGCAGGATCGCGGCCAGGCCGGCGAGCCCCAGCTCCTCACCGATCGTCGAGATGATGAAGTCGGTGTTGGCGAACGGCACGATGTTGGGCCGCCCGGATCCGAGGCCGGTGCCGAACAGACCGCCCGTGGCCAGGCCGAACAGGCTCTGACCGATCTGGTAGCCCGAACCGTCGAAGTCTTCGAAGGGGTTGAGCCACACCGAGACGCGGGTTTGCAGGTGGGAGAAGATCGACCACGCGATCACGGCACCGATCGCGAAGAGGCCGATGCCGAGGACCAGCCATTCCACCCGCGAGGTGGCGACGTAGAGCATCGTCAGGATCGTCGCGAAGATCAGGAGCGACGTGCCGAGGTCCTTCTGCACGACCATCACCGCGATCGCGATCGCCCAGGCGGCGAGCAGCGGCCCGAGGTCTCGGGCGCGAGGCAGGTCGACGCCGAGGACGTGCGGGCCCGCGGTGATGAACAGATCACGCTTCGACACCAGGACCGCCGCGGCGAAGATGATGATCAGGATCTTGGAGAACTCGCTCGGCTGGATCGAGAAGAACGGCGTGATGATCCAGTTCTTGGAGCCGTTGATCTCCGAGAACGCGCTCGGCAGGATCGCCGGGATGATCAGGAAGATCAGTCCGCCGAGGCCGAGCGTGTAGGCGTACCGCGACAGCGTCCGGTGGTCCCGGATGAGGATCAGCACCGCCGAGAACGCGATGATGCCCAGACCGGCCCACAGCAGCTGCTGATCGGCGTTGTTCGTCGCCTGGGTGGGGTTGATCGACTCACCGGTGTTGCCCGACCCGAGGTCGAGGCGGTGGATCAGCACCAGACCCAGCCCGTTGAGCACGGCGACGACCGGCAGCAGGATTGGGTCGGCGTGCGGCGCATAGCGTCGGACGACGAGGTGGGCGATCCCGAACAGCGCCGTGTACGCGGCGACGTACTTGAAGATGTCCCACGTCAGGTTCTGGCCCTGGGCGGCCTGGACGATGAGCAGGGCGACCGTCACCAGGCCGATGGCGAACACCAGCAGGAGCAGCTCGGCGTTCCGGCCGGTGCTCGTCGCGGGCTCGCGAGGCGGGGCGTGCGGGGCGGGCGCGGCTTGAGTCATCTCACCTGCTGCCGGCAGCTGGTACCGGCGTCCTCTGGAGGTGCGGGCTTCTCGGCGGGTGCGGCGTCCGGGGCGGGCGGGGCCACCGACTCGGTGGCGCCTCGCTGCGGGATGCCGGACGGTGCAGCAGTGGCGCGCGGAGCGGGCGGCGCGCTCGACGCAGGGGGCGGGGGAGTCGCCGAGGACGGGGGCGGCGGGGGAGTCGCCGAGGGAGCGTTGTCGCAGCGGAAGGTGAGCTCCTTGGTCACCACGCCCTCGATCTCCTCGGCGCTGCGGTCACGGATCATCACATTCTTCACCGACTGGGCCGGTCCGGACACCAGATCGTCGACGTTGAGCGGGATCTCGCAGGTGTTGTCATACGGGATGAAGGTGTAGGTCGGCTTCTCCTGGTCGAGATCCTCGACGCACACGCGCGTGACGGGCTTGCTCATCGACACGAAGAGGACGTCGGCCGGCGAACCCTGGTGGATCACGACGTCGCCGTCGGAGTCGGCGGCCACGTAGTAGTTGCTCTGCACGATGGACCGCGTCACGAAGAATCCGGCGACCAGTGCCACGATGACCGCGAGGGCGACACCGACGGCCAGCCACCGGCGCCACGTGCTCTTGTGCTTCGGCGGTTCCTCCGCCTCGGTCAGCACGGTGGGGCGCTGCGGCTCGGCAGGCGGCGGACGCAGCGCGGCGGCGCGTCCGGCCGCGGTCGCCGGGTCGGGGGTGTAGGACTCCTCGTTGCCCCCGGCGGCACCGCCGACGATCGGGCGGGAGTCGCCGTACTCGGTGTCGACGACGTCGGCGAGGACGACGGTCACGTTGTCCGGGCCGCCGCCGCGCAGCGCGAGTTCGATGAGGCGGTCGGCGCACTCCTTCGGATCGGCGATGGATCCGAGGGTCTCGGCGAGGGTCTCCTCGCTCACGACGTCGGACAAGCCGTCGCTGCAGAGCATGTACCGGTCTCCGGCACGTGCCTCGCGCATCGTGAGTGTCGGTTCGACCTCGGAGCCGGTCAGGGCACGCATGATCAACGATCGTTGCGGATGCGTGTGCGCCTGTTCGGCGGTGATCCGGCCCTCGTCGACGAGAGTCTGAACGAAGGTGTCGTCGCGGGTGATCTGGGTGAGCGCGCCGTCGCGGAACATGTAGCCGCGTGAATCGCCGATGTGGCACAGTCCGATTCGGCTGCCGGCGAAGAGGATGGCGGTGAGCGTGGTGCCCATGCCGTCGAGGTCGGGGGCCTCGTGGACCTGTGCGGCGATGGCCTCGTTGCCCGCACGGGTCGCGCGGTCGAGCTGGCTGAGCAGATCGCCGCCGGGTTCGTCCTCGTCGAGTTCGGAGAGGGCGCGGATGACGAGCTGGCTGGCGACTTCGCCGGCAGCGTGTCCGCCCATGCCGTCGGCCAGCGCGAGCAGGCGCGGTCCGGCGTAGAACGAGTCCTCGTTGTTGGACCGGACGAGACCGCGGTCGCTGCGCGCGATGTACCGCAACACAAGTGTCACGGGCGCAACTCGATCACGGTCTTGCCGATGCGGATCGGCGTGTTCAGCGGGACCTTGACGGCGGTCGTCACCTTGGACCGATCGAGATAGGTGCCATTGGTGGAGCCGAGGTCTTCGACGTACCAGTCGTCACCGCGTCTGGAGAGGCGCGCGTGACGTTCCGAGGCGTAGTCGTCGGTGAGGACGAGGGTCGAGTCGTCGGCTCGGCCGAGCAGCACCGGTTGCTGGCCGAGACTGATCCGGGTGTTGGCCAGGGCACCATGCGTGACGACGAGGTAGCGCGCCGCGCCTCGGACCCCGCCATTGCGTCGGCGCTTCTCCGCGCCTCCCGAGTATCGCGGGATGCGCAGGCCGCCGGCCGAGGCGATGTCGGCCCGAAGGGTTCGGATCACGGCGAAGACGAACAACCACAGCAACAGCAGGAACCCGATACGGGTCAGTTGCAGCACCAAGCCCTGCATCTCTTGTGTTCACCTCCAGCGCCGTCACATCTCGGACCAGTCGTACTCGGCAAGCCGTACCGGGCGGGTGTCGATCTCGACTGCCGATCGCAACCGGCGGACCCCGTGTGCATCTTATGGGCAGTACAGCCGAACCCGTTCATTCACATATGACAGTTCAGTATCAACCGCCCTCGCGGAGTCGCCGGGATCACTCCGATCAGCGACTACCGCCGCCCGCGTTAGACGGGCGCGGAGAGGCGGTTGCCGAAACTACTGGAAGCGGACGGTGATGTCGGAGTGACCCACGCGGATGCGGTCGCCGTCGGCGAGTTCCCAGGTGTTGACCTGCAGGTCGTTGACGGTGGTGCCGTTGGTCGAGTTGAGGTCGGTGAGCATCGCGGTGGTGCCGTCCCAGCGGATCTCCACGTGGCGGCGCGACACACCGGTGTCGGGCAGACGGAACTGAGCGTCCTGGCCGCGGCCGATCACGTTGGAACCCTCGTGCAACTGGAAGGTGCGGTTGCTGCCGTCCTCGAGGAGAAGGGTGATCGACGACGGGGCGTAGCCGGCGGCGGGACGTCCTGCGCCGTAACCCTGGTCGTAGCCACCCTGGTAGTCATAGGCCGCCGGCGGCTGCTGGCCGTAGCCCTGCTGCCCGTAGCCCTGGTCGTAGCCGCCGGGCTGCTGGCTGTAGCCCTGCTGTTCGTAGCCGGGCTGGGCGTAACCCTGCTGGTAGTCGTAACCCTGCTGCCCGTAGCCCTGGTCGTAGCCGCCGGGCTGCTGGCTGTAGCCCTGCTGTTCGTAGCCGGGCTGGCCGTAGCCGGGCTGTTGTCCGTATCCCTGCTGCTCGTAACCAGCGGGCTGCTGGCTGTAACCCTGCTGGCCGTAGCCGGGCTGCTGCCCGTATCCCTGCTGCTCGTAACCGGCGGGCTGCTGTCCGTAGGCCTGCTGGTCGTATCCCTGCTCGTAGCCGGGCTGCTGGCCGTACTGGTCGTACGCCTGCTGTCCGTAGGCCTGCTGGCCGGCGCCCTGGCCGTAACCCTGCTGCTCGTAGGCCTGCTGGTCGTACTCGGGATCGGCGCCCCTGCGCTGGTCGTATCCGGGGTTCTGAGTCATCTTGGGGGCTCCTTGGTCGGGTGCGTCGGCGGGAAGAGCTTGTGCGGCCGGGCGAGGATTCGGGGCCGGGGGTCCGGCCGGTGGGCGGGGGGCCTTCGGTGGCGCGCCGTGTGGTTGTCCCGAACGCGACGGCACCGGGCGGGGCCGTGCGTCAGGGTTCACCGTGCCGCGCGCACGGAAGATCCCGGTGTGCAGGGATGGCGATTGCTCGAACTCTACGACGACCTTGCCGTAGGTCTGCCACCCGTTGTCCTTGATGAAGTGTTCCAAATGCTTCGAGAAAGTCTTGCGGTTCAGTTCGTATTCCGCAGCGATGTGGTCGTGATCGCTCGGACTCAACAGCAATGTGTAGCTGTTGGCCGCAAGGACGGTACCGTCGCCGAGATTCTCCAGCGACTCCTCGGCTTCGCGCTGCAGGCCGTTCTCGATCTCCTGCGGGGCCACCTGACCACCGAAAACTCGCGCAAAACCGTCGTCAACAGCGCCTTCGAGCTTGCGTTCAATTCGTTGCAGGATCCCCACCGAGACCTCCTTCCGCGGCATTCGAGCGTGTCGCCGTGCATATGGCCTTGTTTGATGATAGCGACAAGAACGGACAACTGTGCCACCGCGACAACTGGTGCATCGTGTGTAACACCTGCCTCATGGGTCTGGCCAGTCACTGGGGCCGCAGGTCACCAGCTCGTCGAATACCGGCGAACACCCGAGTTTTGTCGTAGCGGCGCGGTGCTGTTATCGTCGTCCAGTCGCCGGACGAACCCAGTCCGACGACACGCCCGCCGGAATTCCGGCGGCCACGGGCGAGTGGCGGAATGGCAGACGCGCTGGCTTCAGGTGCCAGTGTCCTTCGGGACGTGGGGGTTCAAGTCCCCCTTCGCCCACCACGAGCGAAAGCTCATTCGGTGACAGAGGCCAGGCTGCGAGAACGCAGTCTGGCCTTCTTCATTCAGGTGGCAGGATCGCGGTTCCCGCTCATTCCTCGTCGGGGACACGCGGAGCACCTTCGTCGACGCGAAGCACATTCGAGCGCTCCACGGCGTCGAGCGACAGCGTGCGATAACCGTGCTCGTCGAAGAGCACGGTCACCCGGTCCGGTTCGACGCGGACCACCACGCCCTCTCCCCAGCGTCGGTGACGGACACGGTGATCGAGTGGGAACGGCGCATCGGGGTCGAAGATCGCCGAGGGTGGCGCCACATCCGTCAGGCAGTTGTCGCAGTTGCCGCAGGCGCCCACGCGGTGTTCGCCGAAGTAGCCGAGCAGGAAGCGGCGTCGGCAGTCGGCGGTCTCGGCGTAGCCGCGCATCATCTCCACCCGGGAGGTGTCCATTCGGGCCCCGACGTCGGCGGCATGCACCGCGCCGGCGACTGCGTCGTCCGCGGTCGTCTCACCGACCAGGTATCCGTCGGGTCCGGACTGCACTGCGCCGGCCTGCTCGAGGAGGTTCAGGGAGTTGATCAGGGTGCGTGTCCGGAGGTCGAGTCGTCGACTCAGGTCGCGCACCGTGATCGGCTCACCGTGCGGGGGGATGGCCGCGAACACGCGGCGGAGCACGTTCTCCACGGGATGCCGACCGGCGAAGAATCGCCGCAGTGCCAGATCCTCGGGCCGATAGAACAGAAGGGCAAGTGCCGGGTCGCCGTCGCGGCCCCCACGCCCGATCTGTTGGTAGTAGTCGTCCAGCGAATCCGGCACCGATTCGTGGACGACGAACCGGATGTCGTGCTTGTCGATGCCCATCCCGAACGCCGACGTCGCCACCACCACGTCGATCTCGCCGGCGCGGAAATCACGATGCACCTGAGACCGGTCGGCCGCGCGCAGACCCCCGTGGTACCCGGCGGCGCGGATCCCGCGGCCCCGCAAAGCCGATGCGTACTCCATCGCCGCGCGCTGAGTGGAGACGTAGACCAGACCGCATCCGTCGAGCTCGGTGACACGAGCGATCAGTGCGCGACGCTTGTCCATGGCGCGGGCGGCTCGTCGAACCTCGAGTCGGAGGTTCGGACGGTCGAACCCGCTCGCCACGACAACTGGTTCCCGCATGCGCAGTTCGGCGACGATCTCGTCCCGGACCGGGGGCGACGCCGTCGCCGTCAGTGCCAGGATCGGCGGGCGAGGCGACCTCGGCGCCGCCAGGCCGTAGATCGTCGCACCCAGACGCAAGTAGTCGGGACGGAAGTCGTGGCCCCACGCGGCGATGCAGTGTGCCTCGTCGATCACGACCAGCGACACGCCCGCATCGCGGAGACGATCGACCACCTCGGCCTTCGCCAACTGTTCGGGTGCGACGAACACGTACTCGGCGCCCCCGGCGTCCACGAGGTTCCAGGCACGGGTCAGCGCCCGCGGGCCGAGCGCGGAGTTGAGGGCGACCGCGATAGGTGCGTCGTCGGCGGCGGAGATCCCGGCCACCTGGTCGTGCTGCAGCGCGATCAACGGGGAGATGACGAGGGTGATCCCGTCGAGCATGGCGCCGGCCACCTGATAGATCGCCGATTTGCCGTATCCGGTGCGCATCGCCGCCAGCACGTCGCGGCCGTCGAGGAGCGGCTCCATCGCCTCGATCAGCCCTGGTCGCAGCACGGTCCAGCCGAAGTCCTCGCGGGCGATCCGCCGCAGTTCCGCACGACGGCGTTCGGTGATCGATTCGGTCATCCTCGCAGCTTCCCCGCGCTGATGAAGCATGGGAAGACCACGACGTGCCTCGATGGGCGCGAAAGCAGCCCGGAATGCCGTGAGCGCGGAATCTGTTGATTATCCGGTACAGGACGCAGTTGCGTCCCGGAGATGAGGTTGACGATGACCACCGATGTTCATCGAGGACAGCAGCACGGGCCTTCCGACCTGCTACTTCCTGTCCATGACCCGTTCTACGACGAACCCGCCGATGTGGCTGCCCTCGCCCCGGGAGACATCATCCGTTGTCGGCAGGTCGAGCTCAAGGACTACTGGGCCTCACAGCACCGCACCGATGCGTGGCAATTGCTGTACCGGTCGTCGGACCTTCGTGGCGTCGCCGGGGTGGCTGCCACCACGGTCGTGCTGCCGCGGCGGCGGGCCGGCGAAGGACAGTTCCAGCTGCTGTCGTTCCAGTGCGCCATCGACGCCGTCACCTCGCAGAGCTTCCCGTCGTACGCGCTGCGGAAGGGCGCCCGGTCCGGGCACACCATCGCCCCCTTCGAGTTCCTCGTGGTGCGCCGCGCGCTCGCGAAGGGCTGGGCGGTGTCCATCCCCGACCACGAGGGCATGCTCGGCGCCTGGGGAGCACCACGAGAGCCGGGATATCGAACCCTCGACGGCATCCGGGCGACGCTGGCCTTCACCGATCACGAGCTCGCACACGACACCCCGGTCGGGTTGTGGGGTTACTCCGGTGGCGGCATGGCGACGTCGTGGGCTGCGGAGATGGCGCCGGAGTACGCGCCGGAACTGCGGCTGGTCGGCGCAGTCCTCGGATCACCGGTCGGTGACATGGCGTCGGCTCTGCTACGACTCAACGGGACTCTGAACGCCGGCCTGCCCGTCATGGTCATCGCCGGTCTGCGCCGGGTCTACCCCGGGCTGGACCAGGTGATCCTGCAGCACGCCACCGAGTCCGGGCGTCGCCATCTCGACGAGATCGCCGAGATGCCGACGCTGCACGCGTTGCGCCGGTTCCGCAACCACGACATCGACCGCTACCTCGACATTCCGCTCGCGGACGTTCTGGCGCAGCGCGAGATCGTCGAGATGATGGACGACGTGCAACTCGGCACTCATCGTCCCGACATCCCGTTGCTTGTCGTGCAGGCGGTGCGCGATCTGATCATCGATGTCGCCGACGTCGACCGGCAGGTCGTCCGCTATCGCGAGCAGGGGGTGCCCGTCACCTATGTCCGGGATCAGCTCAGCGAGCACATCTCGCTGCTGCCGCTGTCGGGCCCGATGGCCGTGTCCTGGCTGGCCAACCGCCTCGCCGGCCATCCGGCGGCCGACCGCACGGTGACGACGCTCGCCGGACAGCCGTCACCCGCGTGGGCACTGCGACAGGTGACCCGCCGACTGCGCGGTCCGAGGGCCGAGTCGCGTGGCGACCTCGTCGGCCCGACCGGAGGAACCGATCCCAGCACGGACGCACCGGAAACGGGCACGCCGTCGGACCGGACCGCGTGATCGATCGCTGAGGCCCGGCGCGGCCGATATCTCGGCCGCGTACGTCCGTTATGACCGGTGCACGACCCAACGGGGCGACGCCCGGATAACGCGATTCGTCTTGTTCTGCATTGCTTTTCCCGAGTTGTTCACCTGCTGGACGGCTGCCGGTCCCCGGCTTGGTCGTCCGGTGTCCCTACGGTCAGGCGGTCCGAATGTGGCCCCGGACGCGCTGGGGCACAAAGAGAAAGCAAACTCGATAAAGCTCAACTAGTGTCCTGAGTCATTAATTCGTGTGCAGTAGTGGGCGATGGAGTCGAGGATTTGATCAGCGGTCTTCACCCACACGTAGGGGCGGGGGTTGTCGTTCCAGGTGTCGATCCACCCTCTGATGTCGGCGTTGAGCGCTCTTACGGTGCGGTGGGTGGAACGTTGGAGCTTCTTGGTGGTCAGTTCAGCGAACCAGCGTTCAACGAGGTTCATCCAGGATGAGCTGGTCGGGGTGAAGTGGACAACAAACCGTGGGTGCGAGGTCAGCCATCGCTTCACTGCGGGTGTCTTGTGGGTAGAGGCGTTGTCCATGACCAGGTGGACGTCGAGCTCGTCGGGCACCTCGGCGTCGATCTTGCGCAGGAATCCGATGAATTCTGTTGCGCGATGGCGTGAGTGAAGCGAGCCGATGACTTTTCCCGACGCTATGTCCAACGCCGCGTACAGGCTGGAGGTGCCGTTGCGCACGTAGTCGTGGCTGGCCCGTTGCGGGGTGCCCGGGAGCATGGGAAAGATCGGCTGGGTGCGATCGAGCGCTTGAATTTGGGTTTTCTCGTCAACGCAGAGCACCAAGGCACGTTCGGGTGGGTTCATGTAGAGCCCGACGACGTCGCGGACCTTCTCGGTAAACAGAGGATCCTTCGACAGCTTCCACGAATCCTGTTTGTGCGGAGCCAATCCGAACGCTCGCCAGACACGCGACACCGTTGACTGCGACATGTCGAGATGCTCAGCCATCGACCGGGTCGACCAGTGTGTCGCATTCTTCGGAGTGGTCTCGAGAGTTGCGGTGATCAAGTCTTTGATCTGCTCGTCGTCGACGGTTCGTGGTCGACCGGGCCTGGGTTCGTCGAGCAACCCATCACAGCGTTGCTCGACGAACCGGCCTCGCCACCGCCGCACGGTACTTCGATTGAGTCCGAGTCGTTGTGCCACTTCGGTATTAGAACCACCCTCGGCGGCGGCGAGAACGATTCGTGATCGCATCGCCAAACCCGAGGCTGTCGTTCGTCGACGCGCCCACCCTTCGAGCTCACGGCGCTCGTCATCGGTCAGAACGATATCCACTGCTCGCGGACCCCGGGTTGCCATTCCCTAGCCTAACAACCGAACGACAATTAATGACTCAGGACACTAGATCCTCGCCACCGCAGCGATGGTGATCGCGTCCATGGGCGTGGCCACCGGTACCGCCTACGCCGACACCGCAGGCCCGGTCAGTACCCAGTGGAAGGTGGATCAGCACGATTCGAGCGTCGTCGTCTCGACCGACACCGGTTCATTCGTCAGGGCCGGTGATCAGCTCGTCCTCCGTGACCGCAACGGACACGACGTGGAGTCCATCCCCCTGACCCTGGCCGTCGACGACTTCACGCATCCGGTGAACGCCGAGGCGCACGGGCGGTCGGCCACGCTGACGGTGAACACCTCTCCGCTGGCAACCCGGTTCCAGCCGGTTCGCCACAATGTCGACCTCCAGGCCGCTGTTGCCGGTGTGAAGGACAACATCGTCCTGACCGCGAGTGTCGGCGGTTTCCTCGGCGCGGCAACCGGTCTGGTCGGTGGTTGTCTGCTCGGGGCCGTCGCTGCCGGCGTCGTCTCCGCCCCGGTGGCCCTGCTCTTCGGAGCCGGCCCTCTCGCCGGCTGCATCGGTGGCGCGATCCTGGTGGGTTCGGCTGCGTCGCTGGCCGGAACCGCCATCGGCGGACTCGGCTCGGCCATCGCCAACGCCCAGCCCTTCATCCAGCTGCTCAACGCCCCGCCGAAGAAGAAGTAGTCTTTCCTGACCGCCCGACCTCTCACCTCGAGGACCCCATCCCGCAGACGCGGAGTGGGGTCCTCGAGTCATCTCGGTCGTCGTCAGGTGGAGCACGCCCAGCGGGCGACGACACGAACGAATGCACGATCCCGATGCTCGGGCGATCGGCGCCCCGTCAACGCATTGAGAGATTCGGCGTCTCAGCCGGCCAGTAGGCCGGCGACCTTCACAACGCGCTGCGCCAGGTGGGCGAGGGCGGCCTTGGTCGGGTCGTCGAGGCCGTTCTTGTTCTCCGGGCCGGTGACATGCGAGACGCCGTACGGGTTCCCGTCGGCGAACTTGAGTCCGTCGGTGTAACCGGGCGGCACCAGGATGCCGCCGAAGTGCATCAGCGACGTGTATAGGCCGACGAGCGTCGTCTCCTGCCCACCGTGCGCCGTCTGGCTCGAGGTGTAGGCGGCATACGCCTTGTCGGCGAGCTTTCCCTCGGCCCAGAGGCCGCCCAGGGAGTCGATGAAGGTCTGGAACTGTGACGCCGTGCTGCCGAATCGGGTCGGGGAGCCGAAAATGACGCCGTCGGCCCAGACGATGTCGTCGCCGGTGGCGCTCGGCAAATCCTTGGTCGCCTCGTAGTTCGCCGACCAGGCGGGGTTCTCCGCGAAGCTCGCCGGGTCGCGGGTCTCCGCGATGTGGCGGACCCGCACCTCGGCTCCGGCCGCCTCGGCAACGGTCTTCAGTTCTTCGGCCATCTCCGTGCCGTGTCCGGTGGCCGAGTAGTAGATGATCGCCAGTTTCGTCATGTCACTCCTGTCTCGGTGGTTGCAACGTTCTGCAGGCGGGTACCCACGTTCGGTGATGCGGCACCCTCACGCGCCGCGAGCAGCCGTCGTTGGGATTCGTCACCCGGCGACGGACGGATAGGTGCTGAACCCACTGTGGCGGTCCGCCGACCTCGGATGGCTGCACCTGCACGACAGCACCGCGAAGCGGGCCGATGACTTACGGAAACCCGCACCATCGACAGCTGTCTGCGCCGTTTGTGCGACATGTTCGACGGTGAGTGCGCCTACTACGTGTACTTCGACAACGATCCCGGATGCACCGAGATCGACGACGCGCGCAACATGATTCGCCGCGCGCAGAGCATGAGGATACCGGTCGCGACCCCCGACGCCACGCCCGTCGAGTGAGCGAGAACACGTCACATTAATTGGTATCGCCGATACCAATTTGTGTTTTACTTTCGGCATGCAGCTGACACGCTTCACCGACATCGGCCTCCGGGTCGTGATGCGGCTCGCTGTCGCCGGTGAAGAGTCGGTCGGTGAACAGCGAGGGGCTGCAACACCTCTCACCACGAAGGATCTCGCGGCGGAGCTCGCCGTCCCGTACACGCACGTCGCCAAAGTCGTCGGCAGGCTGTCGGAGATGGGCGTCGTCCACGCGCGCCGCGGCCGTGCCGGTGGTCTGACGATCACCGATCTCGGGCGCGAAGCGCGCGTGGGCTGGCTCGCGCGATCGCTCGAAGGTGATGGGGAGGTAGTGGATTGCGAAGGCCCGCAGCCGTGCCCGCTTCGGCGCGGATGCCGTCTGCGAGGAGCGCTTGCCCGTGCGGCCGCCGCCTTCTACGACAGCCTCGACTCGGAAACCGTCGCCGACCTGGCTGCCGAACCCACCACCGCGGTACTGCTTTCCCTGTCGACGCGGCCACCACAAGAGGATGGACCGCTCCAGGCGGAGCGATAGCGACACGCCCACAAAGACTTCCGGCCACACGCCGGAACTCCTATCCCGATGAGCAAGTGAACAAAGGAGTTCTCATGCTGTCCGAAACCCAACGCGCCACTCTCGCAGCGACCCTGCCCGCAGTCGAGGGAGCACTCCCGGAGATCACCCCGCGTTTCTACCGCGGACTCTTCGATGCGCACCCGACCCTGCTGGACAACATGTTCAACCGGACGCACCAGAAGTCCGGTGAACAGCCGCAGGCCCTCGCGGGCTCGGTCGCCGCCTTCGCGCGCCTCCAGCTCGAACCCGACGTCCGGCGTCAGCGGTTCATCCTGGACCGGATCGCGCACAAGCACGCGTCGCTGGGGGTCACCGCCGACCAGTACAAGGTCGTCCACCAGCACCTGTTCGCGGCGATCGTCGAGGTCCTCGGCGAGGCCGTCACGCCGGAGGTCGCCGACGCCTGGGATCAGCTGTACTGGGACATGGCCGACCTGCTCATCGCCTCGGAATCCGACCTGTACGCCGCCGCGGGCGTCGAGCCGGGCCAGGTGTGGCGTGAGGTCAAGGTCAGCGACCGCGTGCAGATCTCGCCCGACACGATTGCCCTCACCCTCGCCGCGGTCGACGGCGAGTTGCCGAAGTTCCGTCCCGGACAGTACATCTCGGTCCAGGTTCCGCTGAGCGACGGCGCGCAGCAGATTCGTCAGTACAGTCTGACGGGCTCGCCCGCTGACGCGGAGTGGCGCTTCAGTGTCAAGCTCGCCGGCGAGGTCTCGGCACACCTGCACGAGCACGTCTTCGAGGGCGACACCCTGAAGGTCAGTACCCCGTTCGGCGACCTCGTCCTACCCGACGACGACGCCCCGCTGCTGCTCGCGTCCGCCGGGATCGGGTGCACGCCGGTGATCGGCCTGCTGACCGCGCTGGCGGAGAACGGTGACGCCCGCCCGGTGACGGTCCTGCACGCCGACCGTTCCCGCGACCGCCAGCCGCACCGCGGAATGCTTGCCGCGCTGGTGGATTCGCTGCCGACCGGTCAGCTGATCCAGTGGTACGAGAACACCTCGCCGCACATCGTCTCCGATTCGGTCCGAGTCGGCCACATGTCGTTGGACAATGTCGAGGTGCACCCCGAATCCAACGTCATGCTCTGCGGACCCACCGGATTCCTGTCCTCGATGCGCGAGGAGTTCCTCGGTCGCGACATCGCGGAGAGCCGAATCCACTACGAGACCTTCGGTCCGGAACTCCTGCGGTCGAGCGCGCGATGAGTACCTCCGGGGCGGTCGTCACCGCGCTCACCTTCGTGTGGCTCGGTATGGTCTTCGCGATCTCGTTCCTGGAGGCGCCGTTGAAGTTCCGCGCGCCCGGTGTGACCCTGCCGATCGGTCTGGGGATCGGCCGACTGGTCTTCCGGGCACTCAACGCCGCGGAGGTCGTCTGGGCGATCGCGATCCTGATCGCCGTCGTGCTCGGTTCGTGGCCCGGGGTGGCCACGCCGGTCGCCGCGGGCGTTGCGATCACGGCTCTGGTCATTCAGCTCGTGGCAGTACGGCCTGCCCTCACCAAGAGGTCCGACGCCGTGCTGGCCGGACATGAGGGTCCGCGCAGCTCAGCTCATCTCGTCTATGTCGCCTTCGAGGTGATCAAGGTTGCCGCGCTGATCTGGCTCGGTGCCGCGGTCCTGCTCAGCGCGACCTGACCGAGCGAATCCGGCTGCTCGTCGCTCATCGGTGACCGCCGACGTCACCGATGAGCGACGCAGCCAACTCCTCTGCTTGCGTGCGGATCTCGGGTACGGCGGTGGTCTCCCAGAGCTCCCCGCGACGCAGCGATCCGAGAGTCGAGATCGGACCCGGCCGGCCATCGGCATCGAGGACGCGTCCGCTGTCGGTGATCAGGCCCAGTCCGAGCGCGTCGGTCGTCGCGAGCCCGGCGTCGAGAATCGAGTCCAGGACGGGATTGCCGAGTTTTCGCACATCCGACTGCGGGCCGGTGCAGTTCACGATCCAGGCGTAGGTGCGTTCATCCTCGCCGGTCGCAACGGTGAGACCACCGGGCACCGCGTCGACGCGGGTGATTCGTCCCGAGCGCACGACGAGGCGTCCCGCCCGCCGGGCATCGTCGACGAGTTCGCCGCTCGACGGTGGCATCCGGTGCCGGAGCACCCCCCAGTCACCGGCGAACTCACGGACGAAGGTGCCGCGGTCCGCGTCGTCGAGACGGCCCCACAGTTCGGCAATCCGATAGCGCACACCGTCGACGCCGGGCCGCCAGTTCCCGAGTAGGCGTTCGATTCTCGCGACATGAGTGGCGACCGCCGCCCGGATCTCGTCGACGCTGTCTCCCCAGGTCGTGGTGTCGGGGACGACTTCGCCGAGGTAGGTGTCGGCATGACGCCGGGGTAGTCGGCCGCCGCGCGAGATCGCCTCGACACGACGGTCGCCGCGCGACTTGAGCAGGCTGATCGCCACGTCAACCATCGTGAGGCCGGTGCCGATCACGAGGACGTCCCCGTCGTCGGCCAGTACCGGTTTGAGAGCATCGGGCAGCCACGGGTTGGCGATGTAGCGGGGTTGGTCGCTCAGGTCGCAGGGCGCCCAGCCGTTCCCGACACCCGGGAGTCCGGTTGCGAGCACCAGCCGGTCGCCGTCGAGGACGCTTCCGTCCGCCGTGGTCACCCGAACTCCCGCGCCGACGACGGCGACGCCGACCGCACCGTCACGCACGAACCGGACACTCAACCGGCCGCCGGCCCGCTCGCATGCCTCTGCCAGCCGGGTCCGCAGATAGCGCGCCCACTGTGCGCGCGGTGCGAAGAAGTAGTGCGCCTCGTCACCGGCCACGAGCCCCTCGGCACGGCACCAGTCCACGAAGTCGAACCGCTCATCCGGGTCCACCGACATCCCGGACGCGGGGACATTCAGCAAGTGGGCAGGATCCGTGGTGCCGAACGCGGGACCCGCGACCTGGTCGATCGGGTCCACGACGACGACCTCGAGCGGCTCGGCCCGGTCATCGGCGGCTACCAGACGAGCCAGATGGAACACGACCAGAGACCCGGCGGCACCCGCGCCGACCACGACAATGCGCATCAGCCGACACCGGCGCCGACGGCGCGGGAACAGGCGGAACCGCTTCGTGGACGGGGACGCATTCGGAGCACCGGTACTTCTTACAGCAGACGTGCCAGGGGGTTGGTAGAGGACAGGTCACCAGTGTCCGCGATCACCTCGCTCTGCCGTGGTCTTCGTCTTGATCTGGTAGTTTAGAGCGAACCCATGAAGATCGGATCATGTTGTGACAGAAGCGAATCAGCCCGGATCGAACAAGTCCGGACGACGCCCGGCGTACGAGATCGTGGCCGACGCGCTTCGGGTACGCATCCTCGCCGGTGAGCTGACCCCTGGTACTCGTCTGCCCCCCGACGTCGAACTCCGCGCCGAGTTCGGCGTCGGACAGAGCACGGTCCGCGAGGCCATACGGACCCTCGCCAGCGAGAACCTCGTCCACACCACCCGCGGGGTGACCGGGGGCACGTTCGTCGCCAAACCCGACATCGGTCAGCTCAGTGCGCACCTCGAGGCGGGAGTGACGCTCCTCGCCGCGGCCGAAGGGGTGACCGTCGACCAGCTCATGGAGGTCCGGCAGCTCACCGAGGTGCCCGCCGCCGGCGTCGCGGCCTACCGTCACACCGAGGCGCACCTGGAAGAGTTGCGCGCCACCATCTTCGATCCCGACGCCGGGATCGGTCCCGAGGTCTACGCGAGCAACCAGGAATTCCACCGCATCTTGCTGCGGGCGGCGGACAACCCGCTACTCGACCTCATCACTGTCCCGGTTTTCCGCGTCATCGGCAGCCGATTCAGCCGCGACGTTGCGCCAGAGGGATTCTGGCGATGCGTCGACGAAGACCACCGAGCACTCCTCGACGCGGTCGAGCGCAGAGACTCGATGACGGCGATGACCCTCATGCGCCGGCACCTCGACCATCTCGGCGACGTCTACAAGCAGATGGACCTGCTCAGACGTCAGAGCTGACGCGGACGGGCGGGACCCGCAGGTGCCACTCACTGTGCGCCTGGATCTGCTCGGCCAACGCGAGGAGAGTTCCCTCGTGTAGGCGTGCGGCGGTCAGTTGTGCACCGATCGGCATACCGGACGGATGCACGCCGACCGGAAGAGCAAGGGTGGGACCGTCGTGCAGCGACCACGGATATGTCAGCTGTCCCATCCGGCGGGCCTGTGCCACCACGGTTTCTCCGCCGCCGAGTCGCGGCAGATCCACCGGCATCGCCGGGGTCAGTACGACGTCGATCTCACCGAACATGTCGGTCATCGCGGCCCGGAACAGGTCTCGTTGCCGCAGGGCGGCTGCTCGCTGCTCGTCGGAGATGGTCAATCCCAAGGCAATTCGTTCCCGGGTCGCCTGCTGGAACCGGGTCGGCTCATCGCGCAACCGTTCGGCGTGCGTACGTGCGAGGTCGGAATAGACCAGGGTGTAGACCACATCCTGCGCTGACTCGCTGTGCGGCACGGGACATTCCACGACCCGGTGCCCCAACCGTCGGAGTAGTTCGACGGTCTCGCCGACGGCGTCCGCGATGGCCGGGTCTACGTCGTCGGTCACGAACGGCCGGGGGACCGCAACCCTCAGGCTGTCGGCATCCACACCTGCCACGTCCGAGCCGGCGAGGACCGCGAACGTCTCGCGTACCTGGCGGGCCGTACGTGCGAGCGGCCCGACGGTGTCGAAATACGAACTCACCGGGAAGATCCCGGACATGTCCAGAACCCCGGTTGACGGCCGGAGACCGGTGACCCCGCAGCAGGCCGCAGGGAGTCTGATGGAACCACCGGTGTCGGTGCCGAGTGCCACGTCGACGACACCGGCTGCCACCGCGACGCCGGAACCGCCGCTGGAGCCGCCGGGCACCCGGCCGGCGTCCCAGGGATTCACCGGACCGCCCGACGCCGAGTTCTGGCTCGTGACGCCCACGGCGAATTCGGCGAGGTTCAGCGTGGAGGTGATGGTCGCCCCGGCACGCTTGAGTGCCGCGACGCAGGCGGCGTCCCGGTCGGCCACCCGATCGGCGAAGTACGCCGACCCGCAGGTCGACCGCACCCCCGCGACCTCGATGTTGTCCTTGACCCCGATCCGGACACCGTTCAGTGGGCCCTGCGCGCCACTCGGATCGATGCCGAGCTCTTCGGGGACCCACGAGATGACCGTGTTCAAGCGGCCGGCGACGGCAACGACGTCGTCAGGGGATGTCGCGGACGTGCCGAGGGGGCCGGCGGTCTGGCCGGCCCCCTCGAACGGACTGGTCAGGATGCCACCCGGGATCCGCGCAGCTGCTCGGTTGCCTCTGCGTCGACGGTCCAGTTGTCGGTGTTCACGACGACACCGTAGTCCTGACGTGCTTCCTCCGCGCTGAGGTACTCGTCCCACACGTCGGACAGCACGGCGAACGGGTCGCGCAGGAACGGGTCACCGAAACCGCCACCCGACGGCATCCGGATCTCCAGACGCTCGCCCTCGCGGATGACCTCCTGGGTCACCTTGGAGAAGAGCACCTCTTCCTCGGGTGTGCCGGGGTTGCGGACGAACGATCCCGACGCGCCGTCGCCGCCGCCGAGCGCACCCGCAGGCGGATCGCTGCGGTTGTCGGCCTCGGAGCCGAGGAAGGTGTCGGTCTCCATGTACCAGGTGCGCACGCTGCCGATGCCGCCGCGCCACTGGCCCGGAGCCGGCGACTCGTCACGCAGCTCATAGCGCTCGGCGCGCATGGCGTGGTTGAGCTCGAGTTCCTCGATCGGGTTGTTGCGGGTGTTCGCCATCAGGGCGTCGACGGCGTCCATGCCGTCCTTGCCGTTGCGCGCACCGTAGGAACCCTCGTTGATCTCGATGTAGACCCAGTACGATTCGCCGTCCTCGGCGAGGCCGGAGTAGGCGATGGCGCACAGGGCGGCCGACGAGCCGGCGATCGCCCGTTCGGGCAGCACCGGCGCGAGTGCCAGGTTGATCGAGTCGAAGATGCGGTTGACCTGGGAGAACCGGGCGAAACACGATGCCGGGAAGTCCGGGTTGAAGATGGTGCCCTCGGGTGCGTAGGCACGCACCGGTCGGAAGCAACCGTCGTTCTGTGGGACGAACTCCTCGGTGAGGTGTTCGTCGAGGAGGATGGTGCGGATCGCGCTCACCGCGACGGGCAGCACCGAACCCTCGAAGGGCACGTTGAACGCCGTGGGCACCTGGTCGTTGGAGCCGGTGAGGTCGATCAGGACATCCTCGTCCTCGACCTGCACGCGCACCGCGACCTTCAGCGGGACACCGCGGTTCTTGCCGTCGTCGTCGAGGTAACCGATCGGCGCCTCGTAGCTGCCGTTGGGGATCGCCCGGATCCGGCTGCGCAGCATCTCCTCCGAGTAGTCCATCCACCGGTCGGCGGCACTCATCACCACGTCGAGGCCGTACTTCTCGAGCAGTTCGACGAACCGCTTCTCGCCGATGCGGGAGCACGCGATGAGAGCCTCGAGATCGCCGCGGTTCTGCTCCGGAGTGCGCACGTTGTCCAGGATGTGCTGGATCAGCATGTCGTTGCGGACGCCGCCGTCGTAGATCTTCATGGAGTCCATCAGCTTGCCCTCGGCCCAGACGTCGACGACGTCCATGCACAGGCCGGGGAAGTTGCCGCCGATGTCGGAGACGTGACCGGTACACCCGGCGAAGCCGATGTGCTCACCCTCCCAGAAGATCGGGATGATCACGCCGTAGTCGGGGGAGTGGGCCGCACCGTGATAGGGGTGGTTGTGCAGGATCACGTCACCGGGCTTGTACGTCCCGGCGAGCTTGCGGTTGACGCCGCGGATGTAGGCCGGGATCGAACCACAGTGCATCGGAGTCGAATCCGACTCGCACAGTTCGCGACCGTTGACGTCGAAGATGCCGGCGCCGAGGTCCTCGGACTCGCGGATCAGGCTCGAGTAGGCCATGCGGTAGAGGACCTGGGCCATCTCCTTGGCCATCGAGTTCAACGCACCGCCGATGACGCGCAGGGTGATCGGATCGACCTCGACGGTGTTCCAGGTCCGATTGGCCTCGGCGGCAAGGGAAACGCCGTCGGTGGGCATCAGGGTCTTCGCCATCTCAGGCGCTCCTCTCGATGATGATGTGGCCCACGGCGTCGACCGTGGCCTTCTGTCCGATGCCGACGATGGTCGTCGAGTCGAACTGCTGGACGATGGCCGGGCCCTCGAAGGTGTTGCCGGCCTTGAACAATGCGCGGTCGTAGACGGGGGTCTCGACCCATTCGGGGTCGGCGGAGTCGTTCTTCCAGAACAACGCCTGGGTGGTCGACTTGATGGCGCCCGACGCGTCGGCGCCGCCCGCCTCGATCTCGGCGATGCGAATGTGCTCGACCGCGCCGACACCGGTCACGCGGATGTTGACCAGCTGTACCGGCTTGTCGTCGAACCGCTGCGAATAGGTACGCCCGTGCACTTCGTGGAAGGTGGCCGCGGTCTGCTCGACCCATTCGGCGGTGATCTCGCCGTCGGGTGCCGGCACACGAAGCTCGTAACCCTGTCCGACATAACGGCAGTCGACGCTGCGCTCGAGGGTGATGTCCTCCTCGGCGATGCCGTCGGCGCGGAGCTGGGCGACGGCCTGCTCGGAGAGCCGGTCCATCTCGCGGCTCAGCAGGTCGAGATCGGGCTCGGCCGAGGAGGTCCAGACCGTGGTGGGGACCTCGTACCGGACGTCGGTGGTCAGCAGGCCGACCGCCGAGGTGATGCCGGGATGTCCGGGGACGATGACGCGTGGGATGCCCAGGTGCTCGGCGATCTGCCACGCGTACAGCGGGCCGGCGCCACCCTCGGCGACCAGCGAGAACTCGCGTGGGTCATACCCCTTGCGCACCGAGTGCAGGGAGATGGCCTCGGTCATCGAGTGGGCCAGGATCTGGAAGATGCCCATCGCGGCGTGCTCGAGATCGGCGCCGAGTTTGTCGGCGATGTGGGTCTTGACCGCCTCGGTCGCCAGCTCCGGCTTGACCTCCATGGTTCCCGACAGGAAGCTGTCGGCACCCAGCCAACCCATGACCACCATGGCGTCGGTGGAGGTGGGTTCGGTGCCGCCGCGGTTGTAGCAGGCGGGTCCGGGCATGGCGCCCGCGCTGCGCGGTCCGACGCGGAACATGCCGCCCTCGTCGATGCTGGCGATCGATCCGCCTCCGGCGCCGATGGTGTCGACCTCGGCCATCGGGACCATCGCGTGGTAGTCGCCGATGCGGGTGTCGAGCAGATGCTTCATGCGCAGCTTGCCGTCGGGTGCGACGCCGATGTCGGCCGAGGTGCCGCCCACGTCGAGGGTGATGACACTCGGGTAGCCCGACGCCTTGCCGATGAAGCATCCGCCGAGAAGTCCGGCGACGACACCGCTGGTCAGCAGCGAGACGGGGACCTCGCTGGCGCTGCGCGACGTGACGAGACCGCCGGCCGAGGTCATCAGGTGGACGTCCTCGCCGACCTGTGCGGCCTTGGCCTTGCCGGCCAGGTTCTCGATGTACCGGGAGGTCTTGGGTCCGACGAAGGCGTTGAGGGCGGTGGTCGAGAAGCGCTCGTACTCGCGGTACTGGCTGGCGACGTCGCTGGAGAGCGACACGAAGACGCCGGGGTACTCCTCGGCGATGATCTCGCGGACCCGCTGCTCGTGGGCCGGATTGCGGTAGGCGTGCAGGAAGGCCACGGCGATCGCCTCGACCCCGCGCTCGCGGAGAAGAGCGACCTCGCGGCGGACGGCGTCTTCGTCGAGCGGGGTCAGCACGTTGCCGGCGGCGTCGATCCGCTCGGCGACGGTCCGCCGGTTGCGCCGCGGGACCAGCTGCCACTTCTGCCACGGCAGATCCTGGTAGTTGGAGTAGTTCAGGGGGCGCTTCTTGCGCGCGATGTGCAGGAGGTCGCGGAACCCGTCGGTGGTGATCATGCCGACGTCGCTGCCGTTGTGCTCGAGCACGATGTTGGTGGCCACGGTGGTCCCGTGGAAGAACATCTCGATGTCCGCGACGTCGATGCCCGCGCGTTCGGCGAGCACCTCGATCCCGTCCATCGTGCCGATCGAGGGATCGTGGTTCGTCGACGGCGTCTTGTGCACCGTCACCGTCCCGTCGTCGTCCCACAGGACCAGGTCGGTGAACGTACCGCCCACATCCACGCCGATTCGCTTCATCGAAACTCGCTTCCTCTTTTCGTACCGTCACCCCGACCTCGGATCGGTGCGCCCCATCCGGTGACGGGAGTGATCTAAGCCATAGCTGCGCTCGGAAGGATCATGCAATACATCGGATGTTTAGGCAACCCATGGACCAGAATTCATGCACGAGCGTGGGAAAGGCGTGTCTTGACGAGCTAAAGATCTGATGTTTATGGTGGGCCGCGTCACGGAGTGTGCTTTTCGACGACGACGCCGCACCCTTGTAGGAGGACCATTGACCACCCATCCCGCCACTCTCGGACGCTTCTTCGAGGACTACGTCGTGGGCGACGTCTATCAGCACCCGATGGGCCGCACGATCACCGAGACCGACAACGCGTGGATCACGTGCCTGACGATGAACACCAACCAGAACCACTTCAACGAACATCTCGCCCGGACGAATCCCATCACCGACGGCAAGGTGATCGTGAACTCGGGGCTGACCATCGCCCTGGTGCTCGGACTGTCGGTGATCGACATGAGTCAGAACGCCGTCGCCAACCTCCAGTTCACCGACGTCAAACTCCAGCATCCGGTGTACGTCGGCGACACGATCTACGCCGAGAGCATCTGCACCGACCTGCGCCGGTCCAAGTCTCGTCCCTACGCGGGCATCGTGTCGATGGTCACCCGCGGGATCAATCAGGACGGCGAGGTCGTGGTCGCCTGGAACCGCTCGGTCATGGTCGCCACCCGCGAGAGCGGTATCGGACAGAACTACTTCCCCGAGGTCAAGGCGCCCTCGCTGACCGAGGTCGTCGCCGCCCAGACCGAGGACGCGCGGTCATGAGGCCGCTCGAGGACGTCCGGATCATCGCCGTCGAACAGTACGGCGCCGGCCCCTTCGGCAGCGTCCACCTCGCCGACCTCGGGGCCGACGTGCTCAAGATCGAGGAGCCGACCTCCGGTGGCGACGTCGGGCGATACGTTCCGCCCTACAACAAGGGCGAGGACTCGCTGTTCTTCGAGACCTTCAACCGCAACAAGCGCAGCCTGTCGCTGGACCTCGGAACCCCCGGCGGGCGCAGGGTGTTCGAAGATCTGGTGCGCACCAGCGATGCGGTGTACTCGAATCTGCGCGGCGATGTGCCGGCGAAGATCAAGATCACCTACGACGACCTCAAGCACCTCAACCCGGCCATCGTGTGCTGCAGCCTGACGGGGTTCGGCATGACCGGTCCGCGCGCGAAGCAGCCCGGCTACGACTACATCCTGCAGGGCCTGGCCGGATGGATGGACCTGACGGGTGACCCCGATGGACCGCCCACCAAATCCGGTCTGTCCCTTGTCGACTTCTGCGGCGGGTACGTCGCGGCGCTCAGTCTGATGTCCGGCCTGCACGCCGCCCGTCGCGACGGTGTCGGCGGCGACTGCGACGTCTCGCTCTACGACACCGCGATCTCGATGCTCACCTACCCGGCCGCCTGGCACCTCAACGCCGGATACCGGCCGGGACGCACCAAGAACTCGGCACATCCGTCTCTGGTGCCGTTCCAGGCCTTTGAAGCCTCCGACGGCTGGTTCGTCGTCGGTTGCGCCAAGGAGAAGTTCTGGGTGCGGTTGGCCGAGACGATCGGGCTGCCGGAACTTCTCGAGGACCCGCGGTTCACCGACTTCACCGCCCGTGGTGAGCACAAGGACGAACTGCTGCCGTTGCTCGAGAAGCGATTCGCCGAGGCGACGGTCGATCACTGGGTGTCGTTGCTGACCGAGGCGGGTGTGCCGACGGGGCCCATCAACGACGTCGAACAGGCGCTGACCGAGGAACACACCCTGGCGCGCGGGCTCATCGCCACCACCGAACACGAGGTGTGGGGTGAGGTACGTCAGGTCACCTCACCGGTGCGCTTCGGCAACGAGCCCGCGGAGTATCGTCGGGCACCGCGTCGCAACGAGAACTTCGACGAGGTGATGGAACTGCTCGGCTACAGCGCAGAGGACGTCCGCGGGCTGGTCGACGCCGGTGCTTTCGGATCGATCGCACAGGCCACGCCATGACCGCCCGCCGCCTCGCGAGCTGGGCCGCGGCCCTCGACATCGATGACATTCCCGAGGCCACCCGGCGGGCCGCGCTGCGACACCTGCTCGACGGCATCGGCAATGCCATCGGAGCCCGCCGGCTCGACCAGGGCGGACCCGGACTGTCCGTGGCCCGCGGGCTCGGCGGCCCGGCGCAGGCACATCCGCTCGGTGACTCCGACGCCATCTCGGCGCCCGCGGCAGCCTTCGCGAACGGGGTGCTGATGCATGCCCTGGACTTCGACGACACGCATGCCGGTGCACTCGTGCATCCGACGACGGTCGTGGCGCCGGCTGTCCTGGCCGTCGCCGAGGAAGTCGGGGCGACCGGCGCGCAGACGGTGACCGCGCTGGTGGCCGGGCTGGAGATCGCCTGTCGACTGGGCGCGGCGGCACCACACGGCTTCCACGCACGCGGCCTCCATGCGACCGCCGTCGTCGGCCCGCTCGCCGGTGCCGTCGCCGCCGGCCTGCTGTACGGCGCCGACGCCGATCGTCTGACCGATGCGATCGGCATCGCGGCGTCGTCGTCGGGCGGCTTGCTCGAGTTCCTCGACACCGGGGCCAACACCAAGGTCCTGCATCCGGGGAATGCGGGCTTCAACGGTGTCCTCGCCGCGCGCCTGGCGCTGGCCGGGGCCAGCGGACCCGAATCGGTGCTGGAGGGCCGGCGCGGGCTGTACCGCGCGCTCGCCGACCGCGACGTGGATCCCGACGGGATCGTCGCCGATCTCGGAACTCGTTGGGAGAGCGCCGGTATCGGCATCAAGCCGTACCCGAGCTGTCAACTCATGCATGCCTCGCTCGATGCGGTCGCGCAGGCTCTGGCCGAGGCCGCGCGATCGGGCACCGAGGTGTCGGCGTCGCGTATCACTGCCATCAGCGTCGACGTCCATCCCGACAGCGTGGACATCGTGTGTGGGCCGGGCACCGGTACACGCAGTCCCCGCAGCATCTACGACGCGAAGTTCGACCTGCCGTGGAGCGTCGCCGCACTCGTCCACGACGGAGCGGTCACCGTCGACACCTACGCCGAGGCCTCGATCGTCCGACCCGAGGTGGCCGCCACCGCCGCACTCGTCGACGTCGTCCCCGCACCCGATGCCCGCCCGGCCGCCGACGCCGCCGGCCGGGCGGTCATCACCCTCGACGACGCCACCCGGCTCGTCGGCGAGGTTCCCTGCAGCCGAGGCACTTCCGGCCGTCCGATGGACGATGCCGCGGTGGCCGAGAAGTTCCGGGGCAACGCCGGCGGGGGAGAGGCCTCCGAGGCACTCGTCCAGACCGTTCTGGGTCTGTGCGACGCACCGTCCGTGGGGCAGATCCCGGCGCTCGCGGCCGACATCCTCGCCCCAGGCTGACCCACCTTCACCTGCCGGTCCGCGGCCGGGCCCGGGTCTAACATCTCCGATCACCTCTCAGATCAAGGATCACACAATGGATTTCAGCTTCACCGAGGAACAGCGCGACTTCCGGTCGGCGCTCCGCCAGCTGGTCGACAAGGAGATCATCCCGGTCGCCAACGAATGGGAACGCGAGGGCCGCTATCCCACGGAGATCGTCGCGCGGCTGCGGGACATGGGTCTGTTCGGGATCACCACGCCGGAGGAGTACGGCGGACTCGAACTCGACATGGTGTCCTTCACCCTCGTCTACGAGGAGATCGCCCGCGGTTGGATGGGTATCGCCGGCATCCTGGGCAGCCATAACCTGGCGTGCTGGATGATCGCGCGACATGGCACCGAGGAGCAGAAGCAACAGTGGCTGCCCCGGTTGGCGAGCGGTGAATGCCGCACCGGTATCGGGCTGACCGAACCGGGTGCGGGTACTGACCTGCAGGGCATCAAGACCACCGCCACCCGCGACGGCGACGATTACGTCATCCGCGGCACCAAGACGTGGATCACCAACGCACGCCATGCGAATGTGCTTCCCGTCCTGGTCAAGACCGATCCGTCGGCCTCGCCGGCGCACAAGGGTATGAGCATCCTGCTCGTCGACACCACGACCCCCGGATTCGAGGTCCAGCGCGACCTCGGCAAGCTCGGGTACAAAGGCACCGAATCGTGCGAGATCTTCCTCGACGAGGTGCGGGTGCCCGCGTCGACGCTGCTCGGCGGGATCGAGGGCCGCGGTATGCAGCAGGCGCTGTCCGGGCTGGAGATCGGCCGACTCAACATCGCCGGCCGCAGCGTCGGCATCGCGCAGGCGTCGTACGACGCGGCGCTCGACTACTCACGCCAGCGCACCGCCTTCGGCAAGCCGATCTCCGACTTCCAGGCGATCCAGCTCAAGCTCGCCGACATCGCCACTCAGTTGCAGGCCGCCCGGCTGATGACGTATTGGGCTGCCGCGAAGGCGGATTCGGGCGCACGCGTCGACGGGGAGGCAGGTATGGCGAAGTACTTCGCCTCGGAGACCGCGATCACCGCGAGCCTGGAGGCGATGCGCATCCACGGTGGTTACGGGTACTCGACCGAGTTCAACGTCGAGCGCTACTACCGCGACGCGCCGCTGATGTCGATCGGCGAGGGAACCAACGACATCATGCGGACCGTCATCGCCAAGGCGCTGGTCAACGGAACCGTCACCGTCGGATGAGTTCGCCGCTCGTCTACCTGTACGTACCGGGCGACCGGCCCGAACGGTTCGGCAAGGCGACCACGTCCGGTACCGACGCCGTGGTCCTCGACCTCGAGGACGCGGTACCGGTCGCGGCCAAGGACTCTGCGCGCATCGCGGTGGGGACCTGGCTGGAGAAGCGCGACCGGGCCGGGGTGCCCACGTGGGTACGGGTGAATCCCGGTGCCGAGCTCCTTGACGACCTGACCATGGCGGTCCGGTGTGGGGCCGACGGCATCTGGCTGCCCAAATGCGATGATCGCGCGACGCTGGATCGCGTGGACCGGATGCTCACCGACCTCGAGGCTGCGGAGGGCCGTCCGCGGACGCCGGTCTCACCGCTGATCGAGACCGGTGCGGGTCTGGTGAATGCGCCGGCGATCGCCGCCGGCCCCCGCGTCGAGTTCGTGCAGATCGGCGAGGTGGACCTGGCTGCCGACCTCGGCGTGACGCCGGTCGTCGGCGACGAGTTGCTCTGGGCACGTTCCCAAGTCGTGGCCGCGTCGGCGGCGGCACGGATCCGGCCACCACTCGCGGCCGCGTCGCCGGTCATCGACGATCCGGAGTCGTTCGAGACCGAGACCCGGCGCCTGACCGGGCTGGGCTTCTTCGGTCGTGCGTGTATCCACCCGCGCCAGATCCGGCCCGCGCGTGCCGGTCTCGCACCGACCGCGTCCGAGGTGGACACAGCGGTCGACGTGCTGGCGGCATTCGATGCCGCCGGGCAGGGAGCCGCGACCGACAGTGCCGGCCGGCTCATCGACGAGGCGGTTGCCCGCATCGCACGTCGGACGCTGGCTCGCCGGGGCTGATCCCCGCGAACGACATTTCCGTGACAGACTGCCGGCAAGAATGCGGATTCTTCTCAGGACCTGCTCAGGATGCCTGATTTGTCCGCTACTGTTTTGCCATGCTCAGTACCCGGTCTCGCCTTCGCGCGTCATTCCGTGTTTCCGCTGCCGGCCTGGCGGTTGCCGCAGCCGCTGCGTTCCTGACCGTAGGCGCCGACACAGCGGACGCCGCACCGGTCGTGAATCCTCAGGCCGGAAAGGTCGTCGCCCACTCCGGGTTCGATGTGAAACGCGACGGCTTCTCCTTCGAGAATTGGGGAGACAACGACGCCCTGCACCGGCGGGGACTCACCATCGAGGGAATGCGCGCGGTGTTCGGTGACGAGGTGTGTGCCCGCATCGTGCTCGGGGTCTGCTCGCCGACCACCGTTGCCGAACTCGTGCAGGCGGAGTTCAACGAGTCGATGACCGGCGGTCATTGCTACGGCATGGCGGCGCTGGCAGGTCTGTACAACACGAAGCGGCTGAGCCAGTTCCCGCTGGCGCTGCCAGGACAGAGCGTCTACAGCATGCCGGCGTCGGGGACGCTGGACGAACTGATCGCCCGGATGTTCATCACCCAGGGCTTCCCTCCCACGGACCTCGCCGAACGTGAGGTCTCGGTGCCACAGGCGCTGTCGAAGCTCCGTACCGCATGGTCGCGCAACGACAACTACATCCTCGCCATCTATACGGACGAGGAACATTCCGCCGGGCATGCGATCACACCGATCGCGCTCCGTGACCTCGGTGGCGGCAAGCACGGAATCGTCGTCTATGACAACAATTTCCCGGGCCGGGAGAAGATGGTGGTCGTCGATCCCGCCGCCGACTCCTGGTACTACTCGACGGCGACGAACCCGTCCGAGCCGACGATGCTGTACCAGGGCTCGCCGAAGAACAGGATGATGCTGGTCCCGCTGGCCCAGGTTCTGAAGCGTCATCAGGATCCCGACCTGCGCACCGACGACACCGTCGTGCTGGTCAGTGACACCAACGGCACGGCGCAGGGTGTCGGTGACGTGGACTGGGACGTCCGGGTCACCGATCCGTCCGGCAAGCCGATTCCCGGTGTCGAGCAGCGGATTCTGTTCAACAATGACAATTCCGCACGATTCACCGTGCCGGCGGGCAAGCGTTTCCGCATCGTCGTGGACGGTGTCGAGGCCGGGCGTACCGCCGACATCAACACGACCGTGCTGAGCGCGGGTGGAGCGGTGGCGGTCGGCGACCTCGAGGTCCCGGCGGGTGCGACATCGGCGCTCGATGTCGATCCGGTTCGTCACGCGGTGCGGGTGAGTTCGTCGGCACCGACGACAGCCGTGTTCGAGGTCGCCACCGAGGACTCGTTGCGGTCGGTCTCGGTCGACACCTCGCAGCTCGCTGTCGGCCCGGGCTCGTCGGTGTCGGTGGGGGCCACCTCACCGGTCGGCGTGACCGTGCGGACCGAGGGGCGTTCGCAGAAGTTCCAGGTCGCGGTCGAACGCAGCGACACCATCGCCGACCGGAGTGCGGTCACCCGGACTCCGGTCACCCTCCGGCCGGGCGCGACGCTCGATGTGCCGGTGGATCTCTGGACGGGGTGGACCCCGCTGACCGCAACGGTGCGCGCCGGTGGGTCCACCACGCCGGTGCCCCTGACGGTCAGGTGATTCCGCCGTCCGGCGAGTCGACGTGACATAGGGAGAATCCCCGACGGTGGCCGACATCGCGTACACGGCAGCGCCCAGGGCACCCGTAACTCCAGCGCGCACCGCGAGCCTGTACGACCCCGCAAAGTTCCTGGCCGCCCGAACCTGGGGTACGCGTTCCTCCACCACGCCGTCGACGACCACTCCCAGTAACAAGTGGACCCGACCGTACCGGCCGCAAACCAACGGCAAGGTCGAACGATTCAACCGGACCCTCCAGGAGGAATGGGCCTACGCTCGCCCCTACCTCAGCGAATCCGAAAGCGTCGCAGCCTTCCCCGAATTCCTTCACAACTACAACCACGAACGCGGCCACACCGCACTTCGAGGCAACTCACCCGCCGACCGCGTACCCAACCTGGCGGGTCAGTACGTCTAGTGATGCGCGTCGACGGCGACCGGGGCCATCGACCGCCACTTCTTCAGGACCGCGGGGTCCTGCAGCTCCATCCAGGCGATGACGTCCTGGTGGGTGGCGCAGATGACCTCCGGCTTGGTGCACGCGCGGCGCATGAAGGCGGCGGTCGCCGGGTTGAAGGCGTTGGCGTTCCAGGTGTTCAGATGGTTGGCGATCACCAGCGGCGCGCGGTTTCCCTCATAGGCCCGGCGCAACATGTAGTCGTAGGTGCTGGTGACGACCCGCGCGATCCGCGCACGATCGGCGGGCCGATCCGTCGCCTTGTTGACGCTGTACCAGAAGTTGTAGTCGAGCGCTGTCTGGCGTTGCTTCAGCGCCGGCGACCAGACGTAGGGGACAGGGAATTCCCAGATGCCGTTGATCTTCGACGGCCAGTAGACACCCGGTCGCGACGCCGGCATCGACGAGTCCCACATCATGTCGTAAGCGCGCAGCGCGGGGAAGAGCGCTTTCATCGAACCCTCGAGGCACTGTGTCCGAGCGCCTTTCACCGCTTCGGGTCCGAAGGCGAGGTCGGGTCCGGTGCGGATTCCGTTGAGTTCACGCCACTGCGTCATGAGCCGGAAGAACTGAGCCAACTCGTGACGCCATTCGGCACTGGTCCACGACTTACCGGGATTCTTTGTGCCCGCGCAGAAATGGCCCACGAAGTGGGTGCCCATCTCGTGGCCGTCGTACCAGGTGCGGTTGAGGTAGGTGATCTCCTCGATCACCTCCTTCTTCGATCCGCCGAATCCGATCGCCGCCTCGCCGGGTTTGTATCCCGGACCGCGGTACTGCCGCTTCTTGGCGTCGGTGAGGAGATAGAGCCCGGTCATGAGCGCGGTGAATCTCGCGTCCGATTCGGCGGCGGTGCGCAGGAACAGGTCCCAGTTCTTCGACACCCCGACGCCGTCGAAGGAGAACAGGATGAATTGTGGCGGTTTCTCACCCGGTGCCAGTCGCTTCATCGGGACGTTCGACGCCACTCGTGTGGGCGGTGACGGCGGAGCCGGGGAGAGTGTGGTACTGATATTTGGAATCGTCTCGGGCACAGCCGACTTCGCCGAGGTGGCGCATCCGGCGAGTAGAACGGTCAGAACCACGACGATCGGCGCCGAGATCATCCGCGTTCCGCGCCCGATCGCCAATTGGATACCCCCGTCATTACTTTCGCTTTACCTTATGCGGCAGAATGTGGAATGGCCTCGTGGCCGGAAAGGCAGGCACAGAATTGTTGCCTTCGTTGACCCTTCGTGATTTCCGGCGATCCGGCTGGTCGCCTGTCCCACTTCGACTTCTGGGCGTCGCACTCGCCGCCGGTCTCGGACTGACGGCGTGCAGTGCCGACGATCCGTCGGCGTCGGGTCCGGTCAAGACCCAGACGGCGACCTCCACCGAAGAGGTGGAGTACCTCGACGAGGTCACCGTTCACCGGTTCGAGTACCCGACGCCCGGCGAGGCCGACAGCGAGCAGAACTGGGCCGAGTTGTACCTGCCGGAGGGGGAGCAGCGGGTCGATTCGATCCCGCTCGTCGTCTTGATCCACGGTGGTGCGTGGCAGAGTGCGCTGGGCGCGGACATCTTCGAGCCGCTCGCGCGGGATCTCGCGGATCGCGGGATGGCGGTCTACAACGTCGAATACCGACGGGTGGGTTCGGGTGGCGGCTGGCCGACGACCTTCCGGGATGTCGCGAGTGCGCTCGACCACGTCTCGGTGGTGGACAAGCAGTTCCCACAGATCACCACCGACGATGAGCTCGTCGTCGGACACAGTGCGGGCGCGCAGCTCGCCGTGTGGGGCGGTACTCGGCACAAGCTGGAGGATGACGAGGTCGGTGCGAGGCCGGTGTTCCGGCCGACACGCATCGTCTCGCTCGCCGGACCGCTCGACATGGTCTATGCCGCAACGCATGGCGACGATCGCATCGTGACCGCCCTCGGTGGCACACCGCGTCAGGTGCCGAAGCGCTACGCCATGGTCGATCCGATCCAGAACATCGATCCGTCGACGCCGGTTGTCGCCGTGCACAACACCGGCGACCGCATGGTCTCGTCGGCCAACTCGAGTCGCTACGTCGAAGCCGTCGTGAAGCAGGGAGGCGAGGCCACCGCGGTACTGCTCCCGGGCGGCAACCACGGCTCGGTGGTGACCTCTACCGCGCCCGAGTACCCGAAGGTTCTCGACATCATCACCGGCGCGTCGTCTGCGGACCTCGACGATGTGGACGAGGTGACAAACTGACCAGCGCCCGTTCCGGCTCCCCGGGGGGTGCGTGGGGTGGTGGTGTGCGTGCGTTTCTCGCTCCCTGAGGTGTGAGGAGCGTTAGCTGTAACTCTTGGGGAGGTTGTGAACGGCGTGGTGCCGGTCAACAGGTGAGGGCCTCCGGTATCGATGTGGTTACCACACACACGCCGATCACCAAGAGGCCCTCATGACCCACCGTAATGCCTTCCTCACCGAACGTGGCCGTCTGGCCCTGGCTCAGTGCGTCGTCGATAAGAACTGGCCTCTACGACGGGCCGCCGAACGGTTCAACTGCTCACCGGCCACGGCCAAGAAGTGGGCCGACCGCTACCGGCAGACCGGTGAGGCCGGCATGGCAGATCGGTCCAGCCGCCCCTACCGGTCACCCCATCAGCTCCCTGTGCGCCGGGAACGTCGAATCATCAAGTTGCGGTTCCTGCGTCGCTGGGGCGCTGCACGAATCGCTGCGCACCTGCGGCTAGCAAAATCGACCGTCGAGGCGGTGTTGCGCCGGTATCGGATGCCGCTGTTGCGTCACCTCGACCAGGCCACCGGGCTTCCGGTACGCCGGACACCGCCACGACGCTACGAACACGACGCTCCCGGCGACCTGATCCACATCGACATCAAGAAACTCGGCCGCATCCCCGAAGGCGGCGGCCACCGCAAACTCGGGCGCACGATCGGCAACCGGCACAACAAGAAACACCGCCCGGGGTACGCATATCTGCACCACGCCGTCGATGACCATTCCCGGCTGGCATACTCCGAGATCCTCACCGACGAACGCAAAGAGACCGCCGCGCAGTTCTGGGACCGCGCCAACGCCTTCTTCAGCCAACATGGGATCACTGTGAGACGAGTGATGACCGACAACGGCGCCTGTTACCGCTCAAAGGTTTTCGCAGAATCCCTCGGCGCCGAGATCAAGCACAAGAAGACCCGTCCCTACCGCCCGCAAACCAACGGCAAGGTCGAACGATTCAACCGCACCCTGGCCTCGGAATGGGCCTACGCCGAGTTCTACAGCTCAGAAACCGCCCGCGCAGCCACCTACGACGACTGGCTACACCACTACAATCACCACCGAGCCCACACCGGCATCGGCGGACTCACCCCGATCGAACGCCTACACGTTCACAACCTGCCCGGGTCTTACAGTTAGCGACGAACCTCGAAGGGCCGGTGACCTTCCCGTCCTGAGCGGCCGTACGCGTGGTCGAGAAGCGCTGAGGCGACCACGAGTTCGACGGGCGTGGCGTCACGTAGGTCGATCACCTGGCGGAGGTATAGGCGTGGTTGATCGCCGGACTCCGGTTCGGGTCCGTGGATCTCGTCGCGTACCTGTTTGAGGTGGTCGGCGAATCGGCGGGGTATGTCGGGTCGCCGGTTGACGCGTTCGGGGTTGGGTGGTGCGCCGGGTGCGGTGTTGAGTTGCCAGGTGGTGCGACCTTCGTCGGGGCCGTCGCGAACTATGCGGGTGGTGAATTGTCCGGGCTGGTTTCCGACCATGTGGTGGTGGCGGGTGCAGGCGGGGGTGAGGTTGGTGATGTCGGTGAATCCGCCATCGACCCAATCGATGTGGGCATGATGCATTTCCACGTGCGTGGCGGGTACACAGCAGTCGGGGTTGGAGCAGCTTTCACCATCGGGCCGGGCGAAGGACACCAGTCGCTGTTCGCGGGTGGCCAGGCGTTTGCCGCGGCCGAAGTAGAGCGGGACGGCGGTGGCGTCTTTGAACACCGCCAGCCAGGGCTGGGCGTCGGCGATCATGGGGATGAGATCTGTGACGGGAATCTGGGTGCCGGTGGCGGTGACGGCGTAACCGGCTTCGCGGACGAGGTCGTTGAGGTCGGCCTTGACGATCACCTGCATGGGCAACCCGCGATGACTCTTCCCGAGCATGCCGTCCTCGAACACGGCTTTGAGGAGTGCGTTGAGGGCGTCGTGGTTGAGCTGGGCGGGGCTGCGGTCATCACGTTCGGCCGCGGCAGCCACAGCGTCGGGATCGGCATCCTCGATGGACCCTGTCGGTGATTCCGGATCATTCGGATTGTTCATCCCGGGTTTGGCCCACACGGCCAGGAACATCGACACCCGTGCCAGCAGTTCAGGCGTCAGGGTGCCGGCCATCTTGGCGGTGCCATCGGCGCGTTGCCGGTTGAGGTACAGGTTGCGGCGACGTTGACGGTCGGTGTCGTCGGTCAATGTTCCGTCGGGGTCGAGGTAGCCCAGGAGTCGGGCGCCGGCGTCGGTGATCTGGTCGGGGGTGAGGTTGACGGCTTGTTCGGCCATGGTGCGTTCGGCGGCGACCTTGATGTCGTGGTCGACCGCGTGGGGGATCTGGTCGAGCACGTCCATCACCGCATGCACGTGCCCGGACCCGACCCGACCGTCGGCGAACTCTTTCGCGAGGGTGGGGTGGACGGGTTCGAGGGGTGCACCGGTGGTGGCGTCGGGGTAGGTGGCGGTGGCGCGGGTTTGTTTGAGGCGTTTGCCGGGGTAGGCCATGCGGAGCCGGTATTTCATGTAGTCGATGACGCTGCGGTAGCCGGCTTTGCGCGGTAGGTCGCGCTGGTCGGCTTCGACGATCTGCTGGTTACCGGTGTAGGTGAGTCGGGCGATGGCTTGTTCGATACGGATTCCGGCGTCGTCGACCTCGGTGTCGGTGAGGCGGGTGAAACCCGCGGTCTGTAGCTGGTCGATGATCGCGTCGAGTTCGTCGAGTAACGCGGGCACCCCGGCCGGAGGCGACGCGTCGGTGATATCGGTCGATGCGCTGTCGGTCACGGCGGTCACCCCCTCGAGAATCTCGGTTCGAAGACATGTTCGACTGTACGCGCTATTCCGTTGGCGTGCAACAAGACTGAACTAACTTCACGGGCGGGATCTTGTCGGTGGGATAGTGTAGTGGAACGCAGTTCGGCGATGGCTCCGAGCTCACGGAAAGAGGATCGACCGGAACACCTGCGGAATCCGTGACCAGCCAGGCCCGTACCGACGGAGGAGATCGGTATCGCGCCCCTGATAATCCCTGCCCAGACCCGGAGGCGAACTCTCCGGCACGGGTCGTCCGTGGGAGACGGCTGGAACGTCTGGTAGGTCTTTATCCAGACTCACCGATCGAAGGAGATTCCCATGGACGTCGCAGGCAGGGTTGCCATCGTCACCGGCGGCGGGGGCGGGATCGGTGGTGCGCTCGCGCACGCACTGGTCGAGGCGGACGCGAAGGTCGTGGTCACCGACCTCGATGCGGCATCGGCGGAAAGCGTCGCCGGCGCACTCGGGGAGGCCGCGGTCGCGATCGCCGGCGATGCCTCCAGCGACGACCACATCGACGCCGCGGTCCGCCTCGCCGAGTCCACCTACGGGCCCGTCGACCTGTACTTCGCGAACGCCGGTATCGGACGTGGCGGCGGCCTGGACACCGACGAGGCGATGTGGGATCTGGCGCTCGACGTGAACCTGCGCAGCCACATCCGGGCGGCGCGTCGTCTGGTGCCGGAGTGGGTCGAGCGGGGCGGCGGGTACTTCGTCAGCACGGCGTCGGCCGCGGGCCTGCTGACCCAGATCGGCAACGCGCCGTACTCGGTCACCAAGCATGCCGCGGTCGGTTTCGCCGAGTGGCTCAACATCACCCACGGCGACGACGGTGTCCGCGTCAGCTGTTTGTGCCCGATGGGCGTCGACACCAAGCTGCTGCGGCCCGACGACGATTCGGCGACCGCGGATCAGAAGCTGATGCAGAGGGCCGTCGAGACCGCCGGTGAGGTCCTGACCCCGGGTGCGGTGGCCGCGATCGTGCTGGAAGCCGTTGCCGACGAACGGTTCCTGATCCTGCCGCACGCCGAGGTGCTGGACATGTACCGCCAGAAGGGCGCCGACTACGACCGTTGGCTGCGCGGAATGCGTCGCTACCAGCGCTCGCTGGCCTGACGACGGCTACTCGAAGTACCGGCGCGGGACGTCGACGAGCATCGTCGTGATGTCGGCGTCGCTGACCCCGCGTTCCCGCAGTGCGGGCAGGACGTCGTCGCTGATGTGGCGGTAGTTCCACTTCGGCAGCGCCTGCTTCTTCGCCTCGTGGTCGAACCAGTCGATGAAGCACGAGGCGTCGTGGGCGAGTGCCATGCGGTCGGCGTAGCCGCGTTTGCACAGTTCGGCGACCGTGTTCACCCGGTCCTCGAACGGCAGCAGCAGGTCGAGACCGAATCGGTCCATGCCCAGGATCGAGCCGGCGTCGGCGATCTTCATCAGGTAGTCGAGGTCGACGCTGTCGCCGGAATGGCCGATGACCACCTTGGTGAGATCGGCACCCTCTTCGGCCAGCACCTTCTGCGCCACCAGACCCGACTGGGTGTGCGGGTTGGTGTGCACGGTGATGGGCGCACAGGTCTGCGCGCTGGTCTGGCCGACGGCTCGCATCACGCGCTCGACGCCGGGCGTCAGCCCCTGTTCCTCTATGGCGCACTTGAGGAATGCGGCGCGGACCCCCGTGTCGGCGATGCCTTCGGTGAGGTCCTTGGTGAACAGATCGACCAGCGGTTCGGGAACATCGAACAGCAACCCGGGACCGGCGTAGTGGAACTGGAACGGGATGTCGTTGTAGGTGTAGAGGCCCGTCGCGACGACGATGTTGAGGTCGATCTGCTCGGCGATCCGCTGGATGCGGGGGATGTACCGGCCAAGCCCCAGTACCGTGGGATCGAGAATGGTGTCGATACCGAGCTCCTTCAGCTCGGACAGATCGCGGACGGCTTCGGCGACCTTCGCGTCCTCGTCCCAGTCGTCCTGGTAGTTCTGCCGGAATTCTTCGCCGACGATGAAGACGTGTTCGTGCACAAGCACTTTGCCGAGATCGGCGGAATCGATCGGACCTGCTGCGGTGTGGACGGTGGCCACGCGAACCTCCTCCGGGGCCCGCCTCGTCGCGGACCCGCTGCGCCGAACCCTAATCGACCCTCCTCTGGCGCGGAGGCGGTTTCGACGGCCCGCTACCGGCGGCCGATGAGTTCCGGTGGGACCTCGGGTCTGACATCGTGACAACAACGCAGACCGCGAGCACAGGAGCATCCCGATGGGAAAGATCCACGTCCACGAATTCATCACCCTCGACGGCAGTTTCGAGAACCCCGCCTTCACGATGCCGTACGGGTTCACCGACCGGATGGGCGAGGTGCTGGGCGGTATCACCGGCTCATGTGACGGCATCCTGCTGGGCCGCAACACGTTCGAGATGTTCGGTCCGGCGTGGTCGGAACGGAGCGTCGACGACGACCCGGGCGCTCCGTTCTTCAACGACACCACCAAATACGTCGTCTCCTCGACGCTCGACGAAGCGACCGGCTGGCAGAACTCCGAGGTCGTCGGTGGCTACGACCCCGATAAGATCCGCGAACTCAAGAGCTCCCACGACCTGTACGTCAGTGGCAGTGGCACGCTGGTCCGAGCCCTGTTGCGCGACAGGCTGGTGGACGAGTTGCACCTACTCGTCTATCCGGTGGTTCTCGGTAGCGGTGCGCGCCTCTTCGACGGTCTCGCCGACCTGCCGCTCACCCTGGTGGGGACGGAGTCCTTCGACAACGGCGTGGTGCACCTGTCGTACGCGTCGACCGCCTGAGCGTCAGGCCAGCTCCATCGCGCTGAGGAGCAACTGCGCCACCTCGGCGTAGGCGCGGTGCTCCGCTTCGCAGAAGGCGATCTCCTCCTCGCCCAGTTCGGCCTTGCGAGCCGAGGCGAGATTGTCCATCCACTCGCGCATCTCGGCGGCGCAGATGTCGAAGAACTCGTGCACGCGTTCGGGATCGCGGCGGCAGGCGATCAGGACGGTGGTCGGTGACAGCTTGCTGTCCGGCTTCTGGCTGAGGCGCAGCAGTGCCAGCAGAACCCCGGGGAGTCGTTCGCCACGGCACCGGTGCGTGGACTTCTTGCCACCGTCGAGCCGGGCGATCATCTCGGCGCGGGCGGTGGCGGCGAACTGGTCCCAGCGACGCAGCGCGGCGTCGAGGTTGGCGGGACTGAACACCGCCACGTCGAGTCGGCGCTGGGCATAGACGAGACCGTTGCGGACCACCACCGCGATCTCCGGCCAGCGCGGGGAGAACTCGGAGATCAGCATCCCCAGGACCGACGGTGGTGGCACCGCGGAACTGAGGATCGTCACGATCTCGAGCGCGCGTGCATCGCGGGTCGGCCGTAGCAACGACGTCCCCGACGACCGCAGGAAGATCGCCTTGCGCGGACTGATCACCACCGGCCGGCCGGCCGCGGCCATCGCGGCGCGGACCAGTTCGACGAGATGATCCTTGGACTGCGGCACGACGCCGCTCTCGACCGGGGCGTCGAGCGGATGGGCCAGCGAAGCGAAGCGGATGGTGTCGGCGTTGGTCGTCTCGGGGTCGAGCGCGTGGGTCCCGAACTCGCGGCCGTGTCGGTCGGTCCCCGGGGCGTCGTCGGTGGTCTCGGTGTCGGCCGATCCCGAGGCCAGATGGTGCCGCGCGTACGACGGGTCGCCGATGCTGACGAACGACGGGTGGATGACTCCCCACACCTCGCGCAGAGCTCGCACGGCGGCGCGGGCGAGGTCACCGAAACGGTCGTCGGCCACCTCGTAACAGAAGGCGCTGCGACCCTCGAGGCGGCACCAGCCGCGGTCGACGATGTAGGTGGCCTGCCGCATCCAGCGGTCCTTGTCGGTCCACGTCAGGTCTCCCGCGGAGATGGTGCAGCGCAACCGGTCCTCGTCGGCGACGGCGAACGTCATGCGCCTGCGCCAGCCACCGGCCGCGGCCTCCACGACCGTCAACGACTGCCCGGGAACGAGCTGCGGCACCCGGCCCGCGAGGGTGTCGGTGAAGTCCCGCCATGCCGCCTCGACGACGGCATCGAAATCGGGGGACATTCGCACTCCTTAGGGCTGGGTCCTCGTGCTGGGTGGCCGCCGGCGAACCTGCGGAACCCGAATATTACGACGCCTTCCTGACACCCGGGTGAGATCTACAGCGGAGTCGAATGCCGGGTCGTCTCGCCGAAGCTCGTGTGCCATGGGAGTCGGTGGTCGACGTAGTCGGCACACGTCAGCCGAGAGTGGGACGGTGAGCCGCCGGTCAGCGACTCCCACATCACCGAGTTGACGATCCGGACGGCCGCCGACCCCATCCGGGTCGGATGCCAGGTGTCGGCGGACTCCAGCGGGCCGATGACCCGAGGCGCCGCGGTCCGCGGTTGTGCGCGTGCCTGCTCGGCCCAGGAGATGTCGCAGAGGACGCAGGCATTCGCGGAGGTGTGGCGGCGGCGTCGTGCCCAGGCCTCGGCCCGCATCGGTATCACCGCCAGCTGTACCAGGATCCCGCCCGCGTCCGGTCTCGCCGCGGTGTGGATCGCTGGAGCGACGAACTGCCGGTGATCACCCGTGACCGTTCGGTACGACGCCAGGGTCTGCTGGGTCGGCACCTCGATGTAATCGTCGGTGGCGAAGTCGGGTGTCCCGGTGAACGGCTCACCGCTGATCGCGTTGATCCCGTCCACGCCGACCATCACCAGGAACGGATGCTGGTGCGGAGAGGAGAAGTCGATCCAGGTCGCCTCGGACTGCCACATCGGGATGACGGCGTCGGCGTCACCGGTCGGTGAGCCGTGCGCGAGCCGCAAGGTGGTGTCGGCGGTCAGTCCGCTGCGGTCGTGGGGATCGATCGCGCGCAGGGTCCTCGGGAAGACGACATGCAGGCGGGCGTCGGGTCCCAGTTCGGGGAAGGCGAACGTCAGCGTGCTGCGGTCGGTGGTGAGGGTCATGCAGTGCTCCGATGGGAGGCCGGGCGGGGCCGCCCGCAGGAGACCCACTACCGATATAGCGCAGGCATCACCGTGACGCTCGTGTACGGGGCCGTAATCCTCCGGGTGGACTACCGGAAGATCAGCAGGTGGGTGAGTCGTGTCCGGTTCGCGGCTACTTGGCCGTCGGACGACGGTCGGGGACGTCGTCGTCGGACAGCACGACGACCCGGAGCGCGGCGCGCAGATTGTGGGTCGTGGCCCGCCAGGCGTCGGCCTCGTGCCGGCATGCGTCGGCCTCGGTCGAGTCCGCGGACGCAACCGCGTCGGCCGCCGAACGCCGCCAGGTGAGGTACTGCTCCTCGCAGGTGTGGATGAACGAGAGGATGTCGGCCTGGTTGTAGCGGCAGATCTTGGCGACCTCATGAGCGGACAGCGACCGACCGTCGGGATCGAGTTCGAGCAAGGTCTGCAGCGCATCCGGCAGGCGTTCGTCGGTCTCGGGCCGGGTCGGCGCCGCAGTCTGCGTGATCTGCTCGATGACGTTCGGCGCGCAGTCGGCGAGGAAGCTGAACCACTCGGCGAGCGCGGAGCTCAGATTGTGGGGGTGGAAGACCGCACACTCGAGGGTCAGGGTCGCGAAGACCTCGTCCTGCAGGAGATGGACACGGACCGCCGAACCCATCGTCGGCTGGGCCGCCACGATGTCGGCGGCGCGCCTGCGATCGGGGATGTCGCCGGCCAGGCGGGCGAAGAACTCGAGCCGGGGGGCGTCCGACCGCGGGCTCAGCCACGAGGACACGGGCTTGGTCGGCAAGGCGATGTCGCCGTCGGCGTCGGTCTGGATCCGGCAACCGGTCAGGTCCTCGAGCGAACCGACGAGCAGTGCCCGGAGGTGATCGTCGTCGAAAGGCTGGACCGCGACCTCGATCTGTGGTTCGGCGCGCGCTGCCGGGGTGTGGTCGAGGAAGGCCGGGTGCACGACTTCCCAGACGCGACGCAGCGTGGCAACCGTGGTGTGGGCGAGTTCGTCGACGCGCCGGCGGCCCACCTCGTAGATGTGGGTGCCGTTGCGCAGCCGACGCCAGCCGATGTCGGCGAGCATGTCGAGATGCTCGAGGAAGTACTCCTCGGTGGGGTGCAGATCGGTGTCGTCGATGGTGCACCGCAGACGGTTCGACCCGGTGAGGGTGAATCGCAGTCTGCCGTGCGGGCCTTCGGGGATCAGGGGGTCCTGCTGGATGGTGAGCGTCGAGCCGGGGGTGAGGTTGGCCAGACGGTCGCCGACGTGCAACTGGAATGTGCGCCAGGCGTCATCGATGTTCGAGTCCACGGTGAAGTCGGGCGTCATGTCGACTTCCTTTCTCGTGCGCTGAGATCGAGGCCGCCCGGTGCGTACAGCGGGCTTCGGGTGGCTGCGGTGTCGGTTCGTCGACGGACAGCCCGGATGAGCCGGCTCAGACATGAACGACCACGAACCCGTCTCGGGGTTCAGGTTAGGTGACCGGGGCGACATTGTTGGTCGGTTGATCAGACCTATTGCTGAACGATTGCTCGAACCGTACCCCGCTCTGGGACACCCGGCTGACCACGCAGACGGTTCTCCCAGGACCGGGAGCGTAGTAGCAGGTCAGAGCCTGAATACCTTCATGCAGCCGGTGACGAGTAAGGCACCTCCGCCGCCGACTCGGGCGCGTGGGAGGGCTCCTCGGGAGGCGGGACGTACTCGGTGGTCGGCTCGGTGGTGGTCGGTGTCTCGGTGTGGGTTTCCTCCGGCGGCGCCTCGTAGGTCTCGGTCGATGTCTCCGCGGGCGGCGCCGACCTGGGGATCTCCGGTTGCGCCACGGTCCAGGAGGCGGACCGGACCACGACGGCCCGGGACGAGAGCGCCAGGGTCCAGACGCCAGTTGCGTCGGTCGCGCCGAGGACGGCGGCCCGTTGCAGCGCTGCGGCACTCACCGAGCGCGGTACGCCGTCGCTGCACGCCAGCGTGATGGTGCCCGACGCTGCACCGGCCGGGACCGCACAGCTGACCGACAGACCGGCGTCGTCGAAGACGAAGCTGCCGATCAGGTCGCCGGCGCCGCTGAAGGAGGTCGGCACGGATGCGGCCTCCGGTGGACTCTGGGCGGCGGGGTTCTCGGACGCGGGAGGCTCGGCCGAACCGGGGGCCGGCACCTCCGCCGAACCCGGGACGCCCGACCCCGGCTCTCCCGAGGGTGACTCGGCGGGGGAGTCGGAGGCGGGTGCGCCGACCGGCAGCCCGTTGTCCTCGGCGGCACGGTCCTCGACGGCCGGCGCGGCGACCGGGTTACCGGCCTCGAGCAGGCCGTTGCGTTCGGCGTCCTCGTCGGTTCCCGCCGTGAAGGGGGTGTTCAGCGACGCCGGTGTGGGCAGCGGTTCGGAGAGCGGTGGCAGGCCCGACAGGTCGAGTAGACCGCCCAGCGTCTGCGGGATGATCTCGCCGGTGAGGAAGTTGAGCAGCTGCAGGACCGACCCGCCGTTGGCGTTCGCGACGGGCGTGGGCGCACCCGGGACGATCGTCGTCGAGCGGTTGACCGCGGTGACGTTCTGGTTGTTGTAGGCGATGCGGGTCACCTCGCGGGTGTGGTAGCCCGGCCACGGCTGACCTTCGAGTCGATATCCGCCGAGGGGCGCCGACACCGGTGGGGCGAGCGGGTTGCCGCAGGAGCACATGGCGCGCGGGACTCCGGCGGCGTCGACGTACACCGAGGTCCCACGCTGCAAGACCGACTGGAACGGCTCCGCCCGACCCGTCGTGAAGGTGTGGTTCGTGACCCAGGTGTCTGCGGTGAGGACCACCGGGGTGAGGGTGTTGAGGTAGTGCGGGATGGCGGCCGTGCTGATCCCGAAGACGCTCGCCCAGGCGGCGGCCTTCGCCGGATCGGCCATCAGGCGGTTGCTGAGGGCCGCGGTGTCGCAGGCCATGGTGTCGCCCGTCGCGTACAGGCCGGCCTCGGTGCCGTTGACCGCGCGGCCACCCATGTCCGGAGCCCCGGCGCTCGCAGTGAGCGCGACGTTCGCCGGCAGGTTCCCAGCTCCGGCGACGAGAACCGGATCGGTGAACGGGTCGATGCCGGGATCGTTGACCGAGGCGAGCGTGAGACCGGGTACGTAGATGTCCCCCTTTCGGGCCTTCACCACGAAGACGATCCCTGCCGCGAGCACGAGCGCCAGGACGACGACGATCGCGCCGAGGACGAGGGTGAGGGCCTGCCGGTTCTTCGGCTGAGGAGGAACCGCACCGAAGGGCGTCGAGGGATGGGTCGGGGGACCGGGCGGGTAGGTCATCGGGGCGAACTCCTCGTGCCGACGCGCCGGCGCCACCGGCGCGGTCGTGGCGGGCAGAGGCGCTCGCCGAGTTCGAGTATCAACGCCCCATCAGACGCCGGGCAAGGTCTGACCAGCACAGATCGGACATCTGCCGCCAAATCTCGACCGTTCGGACCACACGGCGTAACGCGGCCGTCGGCGGGCCCGACACACCGGTTCGGGCCCGCGAGGTGTCCTCAGATGCGCCCGAACACCATCGAGTCGTCGATCTTGCTGATGCGGTGATCGAGCGCGTCCCGGTAGTAGTTGTGGCGCACCTTCCAGTGCCCGTGGGTGCCCGACTTCGGCAGCGCATCGGGTGACCGTTCGACGTACCCGGCCTTGAGATCCCACAACGGTTGCGCCGTCATCGGTTCGGACCCGAGATGCGGATAGGCGTGCGTGTAACCGTTCTCGCGCATGTACTTCACGAGGGTCGCGACGGATCGCGCGGTCATGTCGGCGCGCAGCGTCCACGACGCGTTCGTGTAACCCACCGACCAGGCGAGGTTGGGGACGTCCTCGAGCAGGTGGCTCTTGAAGACGAAACGGTCGTGCGGTTTCACCTCGTCACCGTCGATGCGCAGACGGGTCCCGCCGAATCCGAGCAGCTGCAGGCCGGTCGCGGTGACGATGATGTCGGCGTCGAGGTGCCGGCCCGACGTGAGACGCACACCGGTCTCGTCGAAGCGGTCGATGTGGTCGGTGACCATCTCGATCGATCCCTCGGTGATGCCGTGGAACAGGTCGGCGTCGGGGACCATGCACATGCGCTGATCCCACGGGTTGTACGTCGGGTTGAAGTGGACGTCGACGGGATAGTCGTCGGGCAGGTTCGCGGCGACGTTCGCGCGGATCAACTTGCGCCCCAGCTTCGGGAAGCGGTGGGTGAGGTGCACGATCGCCGCGGTCTGCGTCGCATAGCGGAGGCGGATCGCCCGGTGAGCGGCCTTGGGCGGGAGCAGCTTCTTGAGGGCTGGTGCCAGGTAGGCCTTCTGCTTCGACGAGAAGATGTACGACGGCGAGCGCTGCAGCATCGTCACGTGCGCGGCGTCGTCAGCGATGTTGGGGATGAGGCTCACCGCCGTCGCCCCGCTGCCGATGACGACGACGCGCTTGCCCCGGTAGTCGAGGTCCTCCGGCCAGTGCTGGGGGTGGATGATCTGCCCGGTGAAGTCCTCGGCGCCCGCGAAACGCGGCGTGTAGGGCTGGTCGTAGTCGTAGTAGCCCGTCGCGAAGAGCAGGAACCGGCAGCGGTAGGTCTCGGTGCGTTTGTCCGCACCCTCGCCGACTTCCACGCCGAGTGTCTAGGTGTCGGTCGAGGAATCCCAGTCCGCGGTCAGTACGTGCCGTTCGAAGCGGATCTGCTCGGCGATGCCGTACTTGTGCGCGGTGTGCTCGATGTACTTCCGGATGTCTTCGCCCTCGGCCAGTGCACCTGGCTTGCGCCATGGCTCGAACGGATAGCTCAGCGAGAAGATGTCACTGTCCGAGCGGACACCCGGATACCGGAACAGGTCCCAGGTGCCGCCCATTCGGGGCCGACGTTCGAGGATCAGGTAGTCGGCGTCCGGATTCTGCTCGCGCAGGCGATAGGCGCAGTCGATGCCGGACAGGCCGGCGCCGATGATGATGACGTCCCGCAGCGGGGACTCGGTTCCCGACGACGTGCTGGGCTCGGGATCACTGGCTGAGCGGACGGCGTCGGTGGCGTCGATCTCGGTCACGCAGACCTCCTCGGTGGGGTGCCTCGGCTGTTGCCATCATGCATCAGTTCCCACTGCCTGTGAACGGAATCACACCGACAGTCACGACGATAGGCCCCGGGCCGAGAATCCGATGCCAGGGGGATGCGTCACGCCAGACGGCTGGTTCAGCAGCATCCCGTGGTGGCGCTGAGGACATTGCGTAGTGCTTCCAGCGAGTCCGGGCGGGCGCGGTAGTAGACGTTCATCCCTCGTCGGTCGGGTGCGACCATCCCGGCCTTGCGCAGCTGCCCCAGATGGTGACTCGTAGTCGCTTCGGTGAGCCCGACCGCGGTCGCGAGATCACAGGTGCAGATTCCGTCACCAGTATCGGCGAGCAGGATCGAGACGAGTTTGATCCTGACGGGATCGGCAATCGCCTTGAGCCGCAACGCGATCTCCAGCGCGGTGTCGTCATCGAGCGGGGCCGCGGACACCGGCGCGCAGCAGATAGGGGCACTGATGTCGACCATCGGCAAGGTCTTGGGCATGACCCGACCATACCCTCGCACTTGACATATGTCGAAAAGGTGGCACCCTGCAGGTGTCAGTAGTTCGATATATGTCTCACAGGTGAAGGTGATGGTCATGTCCCGTATGCAGCTCGCGCTCAATGTCGATGATCTCGATACCGCGATCGAGTTCTACTCCAAGCTGTTCAACACCACCCCGGCCAAGCGCAAGCCGGGATACGCCAACTTCGCGATCGTCGAGCCGCCACTGAAGCTGGTTCTGCTGGAGAATCCCGGCCAGGGCGGCACGATCAACCATCTCGGCGTCGAGGTCGAGTCGAGCGAGAAGGTGCACGCCGAGATCGCCCGGTTGTCCGGGGAGGGCCTGTTCACCCAGGAGGAGATCAACTCCACCTGCTGTTTCGCGACGCAGGACAAGGTGTGGGTGACCGGACCGGCGAAGGAGAAGTGGGAGGTCTACACCGTGCTCGCTGACTCCGAGACGTTCGGGGCCAGCCCGAAACTGCTGGAACAGAACGCCACCGAGGACGCAGAGCAGGGCTCGGTGTGCTGCGGCGGCAGCGCCGCAAACCAGGCCGAGGCGCGCACAGCCTGCTGCTGACAGCCTCGGTTCGCGTTCTCAGGGATTTCCCGCGTTGCTCACACTCACGAACAACACCTGCTGTGGTGTGTTCATCGGCCGACCTGCTGGTCGGCGGGTACGAGTTCCTCGAGCAGGCCCTCGACGAGCCCGCGGATCTGATCGCGGATCGGACGGACCGCGTCAATGCCTTGGCCGGCCGGGTCGTCGAGGGCCCAATCGCGGTAGCTGACGCCGGGGAACACCGGGCACGCATCGCCACAGCCCATGGTGATCACGACGTCGGAGGATTCGACGGTGTCGGGGGTGAGGATCTTCGGTGACTGCGCGGAGATGTCGATACCGACTTCAGCCATCGCTTCGACAGCGGCAGGGTTGATCGATTCGGCAGGTGCGGATCCGGCGGAGCGGACCTCGACGCTGTCCCGGCCGAGGGCGGTCAGGAAACCGGCGGCCATCTGCGATCGGCCGGCGTTGTGGACGCACACGAACAGCACGCTGGGTCGAGAGGAAGACATGGAACACAAGCCCTTTCAGCTGTGAATAATGGTCGGAGGAGTCACACACGTTCGGCCGCGAGGCCGGACAGGAGCCCGCGAACTCGGGTCTCGAGGTCGCGCGAACCTCGATGAGTGGTCGGCCCTCGGGGTCAAGTATCCGGGCTGACAGCGGCAGGGGCGGAGAAGCGCTTCCGCAACGCCAGGGACACGTAGACCAGAGCCACGAGGACGGGGACCTCGATGAGCGGTCCGATCACTCCGGCCAGGGCCTGGCCGGATGTTGCACCGTAGGTGGCGATCGCGACGGCGATGGCGAGCTCGAAGTTGTTGCCCGCGGCGGTGAACGCCATTGTGGTGGTTCGCTCGTACCCCAGCCCCATCGCGGCCCCTAGCACGAAACCACCGCCCCACATCACCGCGAAGTAGATCAGCAGCGGCAGAGCGATCCGCACGACGTCCCACGGTTGCGACGTGATCTGCTCCCCCTGCAACGCGAACAGGATGACGATGGTGAACAGCAACCCGTAAAGGGCCCACGGCCCGAGACGCGGCAGGAACGAGGACTCGTACCAGTCGCGGCCTTTGGTTCGCTCGCCGATGCGGCGGGTGAGGAAGCCGGCGACCAGGGGTATACCGAGGAAGATCAGCACCGACTTTGCGATCTGCCACGGCGAGGTGTCGATGGTGGTCTGCTCCAGGCCCAGCCATCCGGGCAACACCGAGAGGTAGAACCAACCCAGCACGGCGAACATGACCACCTGGAACACCGAGTTCAGGGCGACGAGAACAGCAGCGGCTTCGCGGTCGCCGCACGCCAGGTCGTTCCAGATGATGACCATCGCGATGCATCGGGCCAGACCGACGATGATCAGTCCGGTCCGGTACTCCGGCAGATCCGGGAGCAGGAGCCAGGCCAGCGCGAACATCAGCGCCGGTCCGATGATCCAGTTCAACGCCAACGACCCGAGTAGCAGGCGACGATCACCGGTGACCGAGTCGAGTCGGTCGTAGCGCACCTTGGCCAGCACCGGATACATCATGATCAGCAATCCGAGGGCGATCGGCAGCGAGATGCCGTCGAGCTCGACCGCCGCCAAAGTGTCACCCAGGCCGGGGACGACTCGACCGAGCAGCAGTCCGGCGACCATCGCGGCGCCGATCCACACCGGCAGGAACCGGTCCAGCGTCGACAACTTGCCCGCGACCGCGGTGTCGGTGGCGGTCACTGGTCCGCCTCACACGACCGCGTTTCCCCCACGACCGTGGCGAGATCCCGCAGCAGGTCCGACAGTTGTTGCAGCGCTTCGGTGTTCACCCGGTAGTACACCCAGGTCGCGCGGCGCTCGCTGGTCACCAGACCCGCCTGGCGCAGCACCTTCAGATGATGCGAGATCGTCGGCTGCGACAGCTCGAACGGTCCCGAGATGTCGCACACGCACGCCTCGCCGCCCGGATGCGCAGCGACCTCCGACAGCAACCGCAGCCGAACCGGATCCGCTAGCGCCTTCAGCAGTGGGGTGACAGCCCCGGTCTCGTCACCACTCAGGCCGCGGCCCGGTGGCAGCAGGAGATTCTTATTCGACACGTGTCAATATTGACACACGTCAATTCAGGCGACAAGACGCCCGCGATCGAGGTGGGCGTACATGCCCTGACCGGAGTGCTGCTCCGGGTCGCAGCAGTCACGCCGATTCCCTGAACGAGCATCGTCGTTCAGGGAATCGGCGCGTTGTGTCATGTTGCCGGGTTGCCCGGCAGGCCGGTGTATCGGCTGGTCATCGGCGTCCGCGGAGTCCCGACTCTTCCGCGTCCGGGGCTTGTCAGCCCACCGGAGTTGTTGCTGTCGTGGGTCTTACGAGGCAGGCGGGGTCAGCACGGCGTCGATCAGGTAGACCTGGGCGTTCGAGGTGGTGACGCCACCGCAGACGACACCCGCGTCGTTGACCTTGAGGTTGTCGCCCTCGCCGCTGACGGTGAGCTTCTTGCCCTCGAGGGTGGTGTGCTCACCGAGAGCCTTGTCGGGGGTCGCCTGACCCTCGACGACGTGGTAGGTCAGGATGCTGGTCAGCAGGTCCTTGTCGGTCTTCAGCTTTTCGACGGTCTCCGGCGGCAGCTTCGCGAAGGCGTCGTCGGTCGGGGCGAAGACGGTGTACTCACCGTTGTTCAACGTCTCGACGAGGTTGACGTCGGGGTTCAGCTGACCGGACAGCGCGGCGGTCAGGGTGGTGAGCTCGGGGTTGTTCGACGCGGCGGTGGCGACCGGGACGGTTGCCATGCCGGCGATCGACGCGGGACCCGAGGGGTTGGCCTCGGCGTAGGCGGCACAGCCGGGGCCGACGAGGTTCGCGGCCGGGTCGGCGGCCGCGCTCGCGCTCATCGAGCTCATACCGGTTGCGGCGCTCGTGGTTTCGTTCGACGAGTCGGAATCGTCACTCGAACACCCGGCGATGACGCCGACGGCGAGGACCAGTCCGGTCACCGCTCCTGCGATACGGGGAACACGCTTGATCATCGTTGATCCAATCTCTCCGAGAAGGTTTCGGCTGCTGTGAACCGCAGCCTCACAAGCGCATTCGACACCGTGTGAGAACCGGATGGGTCAGATGTGCCGGTCATTTCTGCTATTCGTCGCGGCCCGTCCTGGTACCGAACGCACACATGCCGGTTCCCTGAAGGAGGGGTGTCCTCTTCCAGGGAACCGGCATGTCACTGCTCGGCAGACGTACGCGGTTCGAGGTGCGTAACCCGTTGCCCGCAAGCTGATCTGTTTACGAAATCACCCGGCCGCAGGCGGCGTCAGGACCGTGTCGATCATGTAGACCTGCGCGTTGGCGGTCGCGACGCCACCACAGACCACGCTCGAGTCGTTGACCTTGAGCATGTCCGGCGATCCGGTCACGGTCACCGTCTGACCCTCGAGGGTCTTGTGCTCACCGACGATCTTGTCCGGCGTGGCCTGGCCCGAAACCACGTGGTAGGTGAGGATCTTGGTCAACAGTTCCGAGTCGGTCTTGAGCTGTTCGACGGTTTCGGCCGGCAGCTTGGCGAAGGCCGCGTCGGTGGGTGCGAAGACGGTGTACTCACCGTTGTTGAGTGTGTCGACCAGGTTCACATCCGGATTCAGCTGTCCGGAAAGGGCCTGCGTCAGCGTCTTCAGTTCGGGGTTGTTCGATGCCGCCGTGGCGACCGGGTCCATGGCCATCCCGGAAACCGAGCCCGCGCCAGAGGGATTCGCCGATGCGTAGTCCGCACAACCGGGGCCGACCGGCCCGCTCGCGGTGTCGGCAGACTCGCTGTTCATCGACGACATGGCGGTGGCGGTGGAAGTGCTGCTGCCCGAATCGGAGTCGTCGCTGGAACATCCGGCGATGACGCCGACGGCCAACACCAGTCCGGACGCCGCGACCACGAGGCGCTGAATTCGTTTGAAGGCCATGGCCCATCCAATCTAGTAGGTCGTGGTCCGACCATCCGGCCGAACTCATGACGTCATTCGCGGCTCGAGTGGTCGCGGATGGGTCCGATTCCGGATCAATCCAATCCGGGCGCTGTCGACGCGCGAACTCCCCTCGACAGAAACGGGGTCCGATGGTGCGAGTGTTCAGAGAGTCGACGGTGCGGGCAGCGGCGTCCGGGATTGTCGCCGTGGCAGGAGGTCTGGCAGTCGGCGAGCTCGTCGCGGTCGGCATCTCGCAGTTCGCGTCGCCGTATCGCGCGGTCGCGGGCTTCCTCGTCGACCACGCGCCGGCATTTGCGCGGGAGTTCGCGATAGACCGCTTCGGGACCGCGGACAAGCCAGCGCTACTGGGCGGCATGGCGCTGGCGATCCTGCTGATCGCTGTGGCTGCCGGGGTGCTGCAACTAAAGCGTCCGCCCGTCGGGGTACTGATCGTCCTGGCCTTCGCGGCCGTCGGCGTGGTTGCCGCGTTGACCCGACCCACTGTGGAGGTGTCCTACGTCGCGCCGCCGGTCGCCGCCGGACTGGTGGCGGTGGGTGTGCTGGTGGTGCTGGCGCGCGGGAGTGCCGTCGGAGACGAGTCCGAAGAGGAAGCGTCCCGCTCAGGAGGATGGTCCCGCCGCCAGTTCGTCGGTGCCCTCGGGGTCGTCGTCGTGACAGGTGCGGTGTGCGCCGGCCTGGCCCGCCGCGCCGCGGACACCGGTGGCGCTCTCGCCGAACGCATGGGGCTTCGGTTGCCGCGCACGACCTCTGCGAGCAGGCCGGTCCCGATGGGTACCGAGCTGCGGATCGACGGTGCGACACCGTTCATCACCGGCAATCGCGAGTTCTACCGGATCGACACCGCGCTCCAGGTCCCGCAGCTGACCACGGGAGACTGGCGGTTGCGGATTCATGGGATGGTGGACCGCGAGATGACGCTGCGGTGGGACGACCTGCAGTCGATGCCCGCGATCGAGCGGATCATCACGCTCTCCTGCGTGTCCAACGAGGTGGGTGGCGACCTCGCCGGGAACGCACGCTGGCTCGGTTACTCGATGCGCGACATCCTCGCCGAGGTCGGGGTACACGCCGACGCAGACATGTTGCTGGCCACCAGCGTCGACGGATGGACGTCGGGAAGTCCGCTCGAGGCGATCCGGGACGGCCGCGATGCCCTGCTCGCCGTCGGCATGAACGGCGAACCGTTGCCCCTCGAGCACGGATATCCGGTGCGACAGGTGATCCCCGGTCTCTACGGTTACGTGTCGGCGTGCAAGTGGGTCGTCGACTGGGAGATCACCCGGTTCGATCGAGCGGAGGCCTACTGGACCCAGCGGGGCTGGGGCGAACGAGGGCCGATCAAGACGGCGTCGCGGATCGATCGGCCCGCACCGCTGTCGACGACGTCCGCGGGACCGGTGGTCGTCGCGGGCACCGCGTGGGCTCAGCATCGGGGTATCGGTTCGGTGGAGGTCCGCGTCGACGACGGACCGTGGAACCAGGCCGACCTCGCCACCGAGTACTCAACCGACACCTGGCGGCAGTGGACATGGACCTGGGACGCCACGCCCGGCCGACACACGCTGTACTGCCGCGCGACCGACGCCACCGGCGCGACGCAACCGGAGGAGCGGGTGCCGCCCATTCCGGAGGGTGCCACCGGTTGGCACAGTCGCGTGGTGACCATCGAGTGAGTTACTGCATCCATTCCGCGTCGGCCCAGTCCTGACCTTCGGAGATGGCGCCCATGGTGGTCTGGCCGTCGAATGCCTCACGGATGATGTCGGCGTGGCCGCAGTGGTGGGAGGTCTCGCGGAGCAGATGCAGGAGCATCGTGCGGATCGTCGACCACTCGCGTTCGGGCGCCCACGGCGCGGTGGGCTGGGGGATGAGTTCGTCCAGGCTTTCCGCGTCGGCGATGACGCGGTCGAGCGCTGCCGCGTTGCGGTCGTAGGCCTCGAGCCAGCCGGCGAGGGTCTCGCCCTCGGTCAGCTCGTATTCCGTTGTCGCCCGGCTCATGTCGAATTCGGCGTGCTCGTCTCGCTCGGTGATGACCTTTGCGGCGTTCTCCTCCCCGTTGGCGAGGTGCTTGATGAGGGCGCCGATCGTCAGCGTGCTCACGGTGGTCTGCTTGCGGGCCTGCTCGTCGGAGAGGTTGCGGGCGGTGACCTTGAGCATGTTGCGCTGGTCCTGCAGAAGGGTGAGGAGTTCATGCTTCTCGCCGGTGACGTCGACGCTGAGTTCGGGGGTGGTGTAGGTGCTCACGGTGTTCTCCGGTTCGTCGTTGATGATCATTCGTGCTGGTGAAAATCACGTTACGAACCATTGCGGACAGCTTCGGTCCTCGTTGCACAGGGATATGGCGGCTATATCGGTTGAGCCGGCGGCGACCGTGCCCGACGATGGGCGCCATGACATCTCCGCTCGACGCGCTCACCCGGAAGCCCGCCCGTGCCACCGACCGCGCCGCACTCGACGAACTCCTCGACGAGGCGAAGGTCGGCACGCTGAGCACGGTCGTCGACGGACTGCCGTGGTCGGTACCGATGCTCTTCGCCCGCGACGGCGATGCAATCCTGCTGCACGGATCGACCGGCGCCGGGGCGCTGCGGCATGTCGCGGCCGGTGCGCCCGTCACGTTCACCGTTTTCGTGATGGACGGGCTCGTCATCGCCGACACCCTCTTCGACCACTCCGCCAACTACCGGTCGGCGGTGGTGCGGGGTGCCCTCGAGCCGGTCGACGACGCGAAGTCGGCGCTGGAGGTGTTGTCGGACAAGCTCATTCCGGGTCGCGTCGCCGAGGTGCGGGAGACCACACGCAGAGAGCTGGCGGCGACTGTGGCCTTGCGGCTGCCGATCGTCGACGGTCAGTGGATTGCGAAGGCACGGACGGGCGGACCGGGCACTGAGTCAGGGGACTGGACCGGCGTCGTACCGATGAGAACGGTCTACGACGAGCCGATCACGTATTCCAATGGGACCGTGCCGGATTCGGTGCGGGCCATGGTCAACGGAATGTAGGGGCCGGCCGACGGGTCATCGGGGGGCGAGTGACCCGTCGGCCGAAGGTTCGCGGCATTGCGAACCGAGATCGAGGTCACCGGGCCGACCGGATTGCGGTAGCCGGCCGCGGTGCTCGATGGTGACGCGGCCCAGCGGAAGGGGGCACCCGCTGGGCCGCGCGCGTGGAAGACCGCGTCCCGGGATCGCCGGGACGCGGTCGGCTCTATCCCTTGCGCAGCAGGAACCGCTGGATCTTGCCGCTGGGGGTCTTCGGGAGGGCGTCGACGAAGTGCACGGTGCGCGGGTACGCGTGCGCCGCGAACTCCGTCTTCACCAGCTGTTGCAGCTCCTTCTCGAGGGCCTCGGTCCCCTCGATGCCGGGAGCGAGGACGACGAACGCCTCGATGACCTCGCCGCGCAGCTCGTCGGGACGCCCGACCACCGCGACGTCGACCACCGACGGGTGCGTGATCAGCACGCTCTCCACGTCGAACGGCCCGATGCGGTAGCCGGCCATGATGATCACATCGTCGTCGCGCGCGGAGAAGAAATAGCGGCCCTCCTCGTCGGCGCGGCCGGTGTCGCCGGTGAGGTACCAGCGGCCGTCCTCGGTGAACCGTGCGGCGGTCTTCTCCGGCGCGTCGAGGTATCCGCTGAACCACATGAGCGGGCTGGCGGGCACGTCGATCGCGATCTGACCGTCGACGATGCCTGCCGCGAAGCCGGGCATAGGCTTACCCATCGAGCCGGGGACGAGGGTCTCGTGGACGTCGTCGTGCCAGTGGTTGTTGATGAACATGCCGTGTTCGGTCTGGCCGTAGTGGTCGCGGACCTCGGTGCCGAGTGCCTGCTGGGCCCAGCCGATGACGTCGGGGGTCAGGGGCTCGCCGGCCGAGGAGGCGCGGCGCAGCGAGAAACCGGTGATCCGCGGGTCCTTGCTCAGGGTGCGGTAGACGGTCGGTGCGGCGGCGAAGTTGGTGACGCCGAGACCGCCGAGGATCTGCGCGGTCAGCTCGGGGCTGAAGCCGGCGTGGAGCAGCAGGTTACGGTGTCCGGTCGCAAGCGGGCCGAGGATGCCGTAATAGAGGCCGTAGGCCCAGCCCGGGTCCGCGGCGTTCCAGAAGACGTCGTCGGCGCGGACGTCGAGGCCGTAGTGCATGTAGGCAACGAACGAGGCGAGTGCCTTGACCGGCACCGGGACACCCTTGGGCGCACCGGTGGTACCGCTGGTGAAGAGCAGGATCAGGGCGCCGTCGCCGCCCACGGCCACGGACTCGGCGATCGGCTCGTGCGACGACACGAGCTGCTCGAACTGTTCGCCGGCGACGATCGTCTCGACACCGTCGATGCCCTCGAGCTTCGACGCCTGGCTCGGCTCGGTGATGACGACCTTCGCCTTGCCCGACGTGAGGCGCATCTCGATGGCAGGGGTGGCGAAGGCGGTGAACAGCGGGATGTAGACGGCGCCGAGGCGGGCGATGGCCAGCAGTGACACGACCAGCTCTTCGCGCTTGCCCATGAGGACGCCGACGGTGTCGCCACGGCCGACGCCGAGACCGGCCAGCGCCGATGCGAAGCGCTTGGACCGCTCGGCGAGGTCGCCGTAGGTCACGTCGGTGGTGATCGGCGCGGGGGCCGAGTCGGCGTCCGCGGAGGCCTCGACCTCGATCACGGTGAACGCGACCGCGTCGGGATCGTGGTCGTCGACGAGGAGTGCCGCCGCGTTGGCATCGGGCGCCCCGTAGATTGCCAACCAGCGGTCGACCATGTGGGTGGGGGTCATGGTGGCCTGTGTCATCGTGAACCTCGCTCTTGACTGAGTAAGCTGAGTCACAGTGTGATGCGCTGTATGTAGTCCCTGCCACCCTCCGAAGAGGGGGATAGAGAGGTGAGATGCCCGAGCCGTTGAGCGGGATCGTCACCGACGCGTTGCGACGGGTGCGCAAATCGAGCGGAGTGCCCCTGGCCTTCGCCGGCGTCGTCAACAATTCGACGAGCCTGCGCCTCCAGCATTTCGCCGGTAACCATGCAGGTGCGCTGGCCGGACTCTCGGTCGACGTCGGGCACGGGCTGGGCGGCAAGGTCGTCTCGCTGAACCGGCCGATGGTGGTCGAGGACTACCTACGCACCCCGCACATCACCCACCGCTACAACACGCTCATCGAACGTGAGGGCCTCCGCGCGATGATGGCCGCGCCGATCATCGTCAACCGGACGCCGGTCGCGGTCATCTACGGCGCGCTGCACACCCCCGATCCGATCGGTGGCCGCATGCTCGACGTCCTGGCCGCCGAGGCGCGCGCCGTCGAACAGGAGATCGTGGCCTCGCGGGCCCGGCTGGAGCACGGAGCCCAGAGCGAGGACGAGCTGCGCGACCGGATGACCGCCGCCTACGCGCGGCTGCGCTCGCTGGCCGACACCGTCGACGACGCCCGTCTCGCCGAACAACTCGCCGCCGTCACCGACTTCCTGTTGGCCGAGGCCGCCGCCGACTCGGCCGTGGTCGAGCTGACCGGACGCGAACAGGACGTGCTGTCGCTCGCCGCGCTCGGCTACTCGAATGCGCGGATCGCCGAGGCCCTCGGCCTGACCGTGCACACGGTCAAGAGCTACATGAAGGATGCGATGCGCAAGCTCGACGCGTCGTCGCGCCTCGAGGCCGTGGTCGCCGCCCGGCGCGCCGGCCTGCTGCCCTGACGCGATCGGTAGAAAGCACGCGGATATAGCGCGCATTCTCTCTACGTATCGCGGTGGCGGAGGTCACGCACGCACCCCCGGAATAGATCCGGGAGGGTCGCAGTTGAAGAGCTCGACGGTGACGGATTCAAGCCCCGGGCCTCAACCCTTTTGCCGCTTCGAGCGGCCACTCGCCGAGAGGCGCATTGACCGGCATCGTCCTTCAACACGCCGAAGCCGCCGACCCCACAAGGGACGGCGGCTTCGGTGCTGTCAGCGTCGTGTCAGTGGCTGCGTAGCTTCTCGATCAGCTCGTCCTTCTTCAGGTCGGAGTACCCGCTGATGTCGAGTTCCTTCGCGCGGTCCTTGAGCTCGTCGACGGTCCAGTCCTCGTAGGAACCGGATGTGCCGCCGCTGCGCCCCACGTCCGACCGGGAGCTGTTGGCCGCGGCATTGGCGATGCGCGCGGACTTCTCCTTCGAGTTGCCCTCGTCGCGCAGCTTCTCGTAGAGCTCGTCATCCTTGACCGACGGTCCCGGGTCGCGCTTCTTCTCCGCCATGTCTGCCTCCTCGTGGTCGACACAATCGGTTCTCCCACGGGCGTGCCCGGTCGCGGGTACAACCAAACCTGAGCCGGGCAGTGCACACCAACCGCGCGACTACCTGCAGTTAACGTTGTTGACCACGAGTGGACGGTAACGGCGGGTACGGATAAGGTTGTGACGATGTGTCCGGTAAGGGCGAATCCTGTCGCCACGGCCGGGAACACAGACGAGCACGAACGCTGACAACGCCGTTTCGGAAGGAAACAGAACGCATGTCTCAGACAGTCAAGGGAGTCATCTCGCGCAGCAAGAAGTCGCCGACGGAGGTCGTCGACATCGTGATCCCGGACCCGGGTGCGCGTGATGTCGTCGTGGCGATCAAGGCCTGCGGCGTCTGCCACACCGACCTCGCCTACCGCGAGGGCGGCATCAACGATGAGTACCCCTTCCTGCTGGGCCACGAGGCGGCCGGCGTCGTCGAGTCGGTCGGCTCGGATGTCACCCACGTCGAGGTCGGCGATTTCGTCGTCCTGAACTGGCGCGCCGTCTGTGGCGAGTGCCGCGCATGTAAGCGCGGTCGTCCGTGGTACTGCTTCGACACCTTCAACGCCAGCGTCCCGATGACCCTCACCGACGGCACCGAGCTGACGCCCGCACTGGGCATCGGCGCCTTCGCGGAGAAGACCCTCATCCACGAATTGCAGTGCACCAAGGTCAATCCCGAGACCGATCCGGCCGTCGCCGGGCTGCTCGGCTGCGGCGTGATGGCCGGCATCGGTGCCGCCATGAACACCGGCAACGTCGGTCGCGGCGACTCGGTCGCCGTGATCGGTTGCGGCGGTGTGGGTGATGCCGCGATCGCCGGTGCCAAGCTGGCCGGCGCGACCAAGATCATCGCGATCGACCGCGACCCGGGCAAGCTCGAGTGGGCCAAGGAGCTCGGCGCGACCCACACCATCGACGGCACGAAGGTCGACGACGTTGTCACCGCGGTCCAGAACCTCACCGACGGCAACGGCGCCGACGTCGTCATCGACGCGGTCGGCCGGCCGGAGACCTACAAGCAGGCCTTCTACGCACGAGACCTCGCGGGGGTCGTCGTCCTCGTCGGTGTGCCGACGCCGGAGATGACCCTTGAGATGCCGCTCGTCGACTTCTTCTCGCGCGGTGGCGCTCTGAAGTCCTCCTGGTACGGCGACTGCCTGCCCGAGCGCGACTTCCCGATGCTGATCGACCTGTACGAGCAGGGACGTCTGCCGCTCGACAAGTTCGTCACCGAACGGATCGGCATCAACGACGTCGAGGCCGCGTTCTCGGCGATGGAGGCCGGCAAGGTCCTGCGCTCGGTGGTGGAACTCTGATGTCGGCGCTGCGGATCGACAACGTCGTCACCTCGGGCACTTTCAGCCTCGACGGCGGCACCTGGGACGTCGACAACAACGTGTGGCTGGTCGGCAACGACGACGAGGTCATCATCATCGACGCCGCGCACTCGGCGGCACCGATCCTCGAAGGCGTCGGCGACCGCACGGTGAAGGCGATTGTGCTCACCCACGGTCACAACGACCACGTCACCGTCGCGCCGGAGCTGTCCGAGGCCACGGGTGCGCCGATCCTCCTGCACCCCGGAGACGACATGCTCTGGAACGACACCCATCCTGGCGTGCCGCACCAGGATCTCGAGGACGGGCAGAAGATCAGCATCGCCGGCACCGAGCTCACGATCATCAACACGCCCGGCCACTCGCCGGGCTCGGCGGTGATCCACCTGCCCGAAGCGGGTGTGCTGTTCTCCGGTGACACCCTGTTCCAGGGCGGCCCGGGCGCGACGGGACGCTCGTACTCGAGCTTCCCGACGATCATCGCCTCGATCACCGAGAAGATCTTCACCCTCGATCCCGAGACCAAGGTCTACACCGGTCACGGCGACGGCACGACCGTCGCCGCCGAGGCGCCTCATCTCGAGGAATGGATCAAGCGCGGCAGCTGATCCGCGTACAGAACGAACAAGACCCGGCGCGGGTGGCCCATCGGGCTGCCCGCGCCGGGTTCGTCATGTCACGTCAGGGTTGTTGCCGAGGCTGCCCCGGTTGCCCGCCACCGGGCAGGTGCTCGCCCGATTCGTGCCTGCCGGAATGAGTCTCGGGATTGTGGCCGCCGGCACCAGGGGTTCCGGGACCGGGCGTTCCGTGGCCGGGCGTTCCCACACCGGGGGTTCCGTGGCCGGGCGTTCCCGGACCGGGGGTTCCGGCGGGGGCATGGCGGTGGTCGTTGCCGACAGGTCCGCGGTCGCCGCGGTCACCACGGACGTCGGGATCGAGCTCGTCGGCTCGGGCCAGTGTGCTCTCGACCTCGTCGCGCTTCTCCGCGGCCTGCGTGCCGTGGGCCCGCGCCTGTTCGTTGAGTCGCTTGGCCTCGGCGGCCTTGGCGTCGGCCTCGGCCTGTGCCTTGCGTGCCCGGGCGTCGGACTCCTCAGCGATCGCCTCGCGCTGGCGCAACTCCGACACCTGGCCGGTCACGTTCTCGCGGATCTGCTGTGCTTTACGGCGCCGGACGTCCTGACGTTTGCGTAGGAACAGCAACAGAAGAGCGAGCAGGACTATCACGACGACGACGGCGATGATGATCCATACTGCGGTATCCATGGGGGCCTCCTCGATTCATGGCCGTGGACGGGTACCCAGAACGGATTGCCGTCAATCCGCACATGCATGTGTGCGGCCGGATTCAAGTGAGCCTGGTACCGGGTCTGCGGGGGTACCGTCTACGACATGCTCGCGCTCGGTGCGCTGGTCCCGCCGGCGCTGCGCGGTTACCGGCTCGCGTGGTTGCGCGCCGACATCATGGCCGGCGTGACGCTCGCGGCCGTCGCGATCCCGGAATGCATGGGCTACAGCTCGATTGCCCATGTCCCGGTCGAGGCGGGGCTCTACACCATCATCCTGCCGACGATCGCCTTTGCGCTCTTCGGCGCATCGCGCCTCCTCGTCGTCGGAGCGGACTCCGCGACCGCGGCGTTGTTGGCCTCGGGCATCGCCGGGATCGGTGTCGTCGGAGTGGAGCCCGACTCGCAGCAGTGGCTCGCCTGGGCATCGTTGATCGCGCTGGTCACCGGGGTGTTCTTGGCGCTGGCCCGGATTCTGAGGCTGGGGTTTCTCGCCGATTTCCTGTCCAGTGCGGTTCTGGTGGGCTTCCTCGCTGGAACCGGCGTCACGGTCATCATCGGGCAGATCCCCGGGATGCTCGGCGTGCACCGGACCGAAGGCTGGGTGTGGGAGCGCTGCGCCGCGATCGTCGCCGGTCTCGGATCGATCGACTGGGCATCGTCGGCGTTCACGGCGGCGGTGGTGTGCGTGCTCCTGATCTCGCGTCGCACGGTTCCTCGGTTGCCTGCGGCATTCATGCTGGTGGTGGCGTCAATTGCGCTGGTCGCGGTCTTCGGCTGGGACGACGACCTCCCGGTCGTCGGCAATCTGCACGGCACGCTGCCGGATCTCGGCCTGCCCACCGGGCTGGGATGGGACGCGGTGCCGAAGGCGGCGACGGTTGCCTTCGGCTGCACGGTGGTGATCCTGGCCCAGAGTGCGGGCACGGCACGAGGACTCGCGCACTCGCACGGCGAGACCACTGACGTGAATCGCGACATCGTCGGCCTCTCGGCGGCCAACATCATTGCGGGACTGAGCTCTACGTTCGTGGTCAATGGAAGCCCGACCAAGACGCAGTTCCTCGACGAGCAACGCGGCCGCACCCAGGTTGCGAACCTGACGATGGCGGCGTCGGCTCTCGTCGCCGTCGTCTTCCTCGGCAGTGCTCTGGCCTATCTCCCGCACGCGGTGCTGTCGTCGATCGTGTTCCTCGTCGCGATCGACCTCATCGATGTGCACTCGTTCCGCCGGATGTGGAGGATCCGCCGGGTCGAGTTCGGGATCGCGGTGCTCACCGCGATCGTCGTCGTGGTGTTCGGGGTGCAGGACGGGATCCTGACGGCGATGGTCGTGTCGCTCCTCGAGATCATCCGCCGGCAGTATCGACCGGAGCGATTCGTCGTCGGAGTGTCCGATCACGGACGTACGCGAGAGTATCGGCCGGCCCGACCGGGTCAGCAGTCCCTTCCTGGACTCATCGTGTTTCGTTATGACGCAGACCTGTTCTATGCCAATGTGAATCGATTCTCTGACGATGTGATGGCGCTCGTCGAGTCGGCTCCCGATCCGGTGCGGTGGCTGGTACTCGACTGCACGGTGATCTCCTACGTCGACTATTCGGCGACAGGTGTCCTCGACGACCTCGTCGCCTTCGTGCATTCGCGGGGTGCCCATTTCATCCTTGCCGGCGTCGACCCCGAGCTCGAGCATGTCTTGCGTACCGAAGGGCTCCTCGGGGATTTCGACCCGGCCCATGTCTTCCCGACTGTCGGAGCGGCAGTGCGGGCCTTCGAAACGGAGAACTCCCGGTCCCAACCGGGGGACGACACCGGCGAGACGAGTGGCCGGTGAGTTTCTCCGAGTGTCACCCGCCTGGGTATGTGACCTGACTCGCAGGCGTAACCTGCCACGAATGAGCGAGTCCGCGGTCCGCAATCTCGACCACCCCGAACAGCCTCCGGTGCCCCGGCGCCGGATAGTCATCGCCTCGATGGTCGGTACGAGCGTCGAGTTCTTCGACTTCTACATCTACGCCACCGCCGCGGTGCTGGTGTTCCCGGTGTTGTTCTTCCCGAAGGGCGACGACACGGCTGCACTGCTGGCGTCGTTCGCGACGTTCGGACTCGCCTTCGTCGCACGCCCGGTCGGCTCGGTCCTGTTCGGCCACTTCGGAGATCGCATCGGCCGCAAGGCGACTCTCGTCGGTTCACTGCTCACGATGGGTATAGCCACCTTCGTGATCGGACTCCTGCCGAACTTCGATCAGGTGGGTTATCTCGCGCCGGCCCTGCTCGCGCTGATGCGCTTCTGCCAGGGCCTCGGACTCGGTGGTGAATGGTCCGGCGCGGCACTTCTCGCGACCGAGACCGCGGAGAAAGGCAAACGCGCCTGGGCGGCGATGTGGCCGCAGCTGGGTGCGCCGATCGGCTTCTTCTTCGCCAACGGGATGTTCCTGCTGCTGATCTTCGGCCTCGACTTCGACGCGAAGACCTCGCCCGCCGACCATGCGTTCATGACATGGGGATGGCGAATCCCGTTCCTGGCCAGTGCGATCATGGTCGTCATCGGTCTGTATGTGCGTCTCAAGCTCACCGAGACGCCGGTGTTCGCCAAGGCCGTCGAGGAGGGCAAGAAGGTCAAGACCCCGCTCGCCGAGGTCGTCAGGACCAGCTGGCGTCAGCTGATCGCCGGCACCTTCATCATGGTCGCGACATACACGCTCTTCTACATCGTGACGACGTGGATCGTCTCGTACGGCACCGGCAAGGTGACCGACGCGTCGGGCGTGAAACTGTCGTTCAGCTACGCCGACTTCCTGCAGTTGCAGATCATCGCGGTGCTTTTCTTCGCCGGATTCGTGATGGTCTCCGGACGGCTTGCCGACAAGTACGGCCGTCGGGCGTTCCTCCTCGTGATCACGGTGATGATCATCGTCTTCGGTCTGTTCTTCGCACTGATCCTCGATCCGTCGTCGATGGACAACGGGCGGATGCTGTTCTTCCTCATCCTCGGCATGACCCTGATGGGTCTCACCTTCGGGCCGATGAGCGCGATCCTGCCGGAGCTGTTCCCGACCAACGTGCGCTACACGGGTTCGGGTATCTCCTACAACGTCTCGTCGATCATCGGTGCCGCGGTCGCGCCGTTCATCGCGACGTGGATCGTCGCCGACTTCGGTGTGGGTTGGGTCGGTGTCTACCTCGCCGTCGCCGCGTGCACGACGCTGATCGCACTGCTCAGCGTCCGGGAGACCAAGACGGTCGACCTGAGCGAGGTCTGACCTTCCGGGCCGGGTACCGCGAGGTACCCGGCGGTGTCGGACCCGGCGGGTACCTTCGGAGGGATGAAGCTGATCGACGTGGTGCAGACGTCCTCTGACGTCGCACGCGATCGCTCACGCACCCGCAAGACCGAGGTGCTCGCCGGCCTGCTGGCCACTGCCGCCGACGCCGAGCTGCCGATCGTGGTCGCCTGGCTGTCGGGTGAAATCCCGCAGGGCAGGTTGGGTGTGGGCTGGCGGTCGCTGTCGAAACTGGCGTCCGAACCGGCCGGAGAACCGTCGCTCGAGGTCGCCGAGGTCGACGCCGCTTTCGGTGAACTCGCCGCCGCGAGCGGACCCGGTTCGACGACCCGCCGCGCCGAGATCCTCGCCGCGATGTTCGCCGCCGCCACCGAACCCGAGCAGAAGTTCCTCATCGCCCTGCTCACCGGCGAACTGCGCCAGGGTGCGCTGGCCGGGGTCATGACCGATGCGATCGCCAAGGTCACCGGGGAATCGCTGACCGCGGTGCGTCGCGTCCACATGCTCACCGGATCGCTCCCGGAGACCGCGGCCCTTGCACGTTTCGGCGCCGAGGCGTTGGCCGGCGTGGGACTCGAGGTGGGCCGCGCCGTCGAACCGATGCTCGCGACGCCCGCCGACAACCTCGACGCCGCCCTGGAACTCCTCGGTCCCGACCTCGTCGTCGACTACAAACTCGACGGTGCGCGAATCCAGGTTCACCGCAAGGGCACCGACATCTCGGTGTACACCCGCACGCTCCGCGACGTCACCGGGAACGTGCCCGACCTCGTCGAGGTGATCGCCGGACTGCCCTGCGACTCGGTCATCCTCGACGGCGAGACCCTCATGCTCAGCGACGACGGACGCCCGCGGTCGTTCCAGGACACGATGAGCCGCTTCGGTTCCGGGCCGACCGCCGCCGGTGAGCCGGAGCGGCTGCTCAAGCCGTTCTTCTTCGACTGTCTGCACCTCGACGGCGTCGATCTCATCGACCGTCCGCTGTCCGAACGTCTCGCCGCCATCGACTCCATCGCCCCGCAGTTGCGCATTCCCGCGGTGACCCGTCCGACCGCGGCGGAGGCCCGACGCCACTTCGACGCCGCCATGGCCGACGGTCATGAAGGCGTGATGGTCAAGTCCCTCGACGGTCTCTATGTCGCGGGCCGACGCGGGAAGGCATGGCAGAAGGTCAAACCCACGCACACCTTCGATCTCGTCGTGCTCGGTGCCGAGTGGGGATCGGGCCGTCGGACGGGTTGGCTGTCGAACCTCCATCTCGGTGCCCGGGACCCCGAGACCGGTGGGTTCATCATGGTGGGCAAGACGTTCAAGGGCCTCACCGACGAGATCCTCCGATGGCAGACCGAGGAGTTCCCGAAGCATGCGACGCATCGGGACACCCACACGGTCCACCTCCGGCCCGAGATCGTCGTCGAGATCGAACTCGATGGTGCGCAACGGAGTTCGCGCTATCCCGGTGGCGTCGCACTCCGGTTCGCGCGAGTCGTGCGGTACCGGCCCGACAAGACCCCCGACCTCGCCGACAGCATCGAGGCCATCCGCGCGTTGCTGAAGTAACGGCTCCGGGAATCAGCTCAACGACAACTGTGCGACCGGTGAACTGGTCGGCTGCGCAGAGCCGCCGGGCGGTTCGACGGTGAACGCCAGGGCATCGGCCGTGTTGATCCCGGACAGCACCGCGGTGGTGACCGGTTCGACGTCCTCGTCGGTCATGGTGCCGGCCGAACGCGTGCCGCCGGGCCCGACGAGCCACATCTGGTACACGGTGCCGGGTTCGGGTGGCGGCACCGAATTCATCACCAGCACAGCGGTATCGGTGGACTGCGCCACGTACACGGTGGCACTCCCGGTGGCAACCGGTGCGCTCGTCGACCGCAGGTCGTCGGCGGAGAACACCTGCTCGGCCGGTGCTGCGACCGGTGGGGGAGCGCCCGGTTCGTCGGAGCTCGACAGTCCGACTGCCCAACCGAGGGCGCCGGCCGCGATCGCGGCGACGGCGGCCGCGGTCAGGTAGGTGAACCGACGAGAGCGTCGAGGGCGTCGCGCATCGAGGTCCGCGGGTGGTTGGGCGACCTCTGGCTGCGGGGCTTCTGGCTGGGGGTCTTCAGGTTCCGGGACTTGGGGTTCCGGGACTGGGGTGACCGTCGGGGTCGGCGCGACATCCGGTGCCGGTGCCGACGGCCGGTCCAGGCCGGCCTCGGCGCGTGCCGCGGTCAGTACCCGGTCACGCAGCGAGGGTGGGGGTGGAGTGGCGGTGGCGGCGCTGATCGCGGCCATGGCCTCCCGGGTCGCCCGGACCTGTGTGGCGAACAGCTCGCGGAACTCCTCGTCGGCGGTCGCGACCCGCGCCTCGATCTCGCGTAGCTCCTCGGAGGACAATGCGTTCAACCCGACCACCGGTGCGAGTTCGAGCAGTTCTGCTGCCTCGGGATCGAGATGGTCAGACATCGCACACCTCCTTCCCTCGCCGTCGTACCGCGTTCACCTTCTGCTGCTGTCCTTCCGATGGGCGGCAGGTACCCGCCCGCATCCGCGGACGCAGAGCGGCGACGCTCGAAGGGGCCCGGGCGTGAAGCTCATGCCCTTTCTTCGGAAACGACGACCGACTCGGATGGGTCGGGCGTCTCACATACGTGCGGGGACGCCGCCCGGCATCTGCTGGTCGGTGGGAACGATCTCGGCGCCGAGGGGGAGCAGCGAGATCGGCACCATCTTGAAGCTCGCGATGCCGAGCGGAATGCCGATGATGGTGATGCAGAGGGCGAGGCCGGTGGTGATGTGGCCGAGGGCCAGCCACAGTCCGGCGACGACGATCCAGATGACATTGCCGATCATCGAGCCCGCGCCCGCGGTCGGTTTGCGGATGACGGTGCGTCCGAAGGGCCAGAGTGCGTAGTTGGCCATCCGGAACGAGGCGATGCCGAACGGGATGGTGATGATCAGGATGCAGCAGATGATGCCGGCGATGACGTAGCCGATCGCCATCCACAGGCCGCACAGCAGCAGCCAGATGACGTTGAGGATGGTCTTCATCTGTCCATTGTGTACGCGTCGGGGCGCGGTGGGGACAAAAGCGTGACCAGCACTGACCTGCCGCCGTGCGGGCGGAGCGCACTACGATGGGACCTCATGGCAGGATTGTCGGCTCGGACGCGGGAAGCGGTGTGGGCGTTGGTCGCCACCCTGGTCCTCGTGATCCGCATCCTCGCGACGATCGTCCTGGTCCTGTTCGTGATCGGCTGGGCTGTCGCGGCCGTCCGCGACTCCCTCGACAATGCCTTCCTGTGGCCGGCGATCGGCGCCGGTGTCGCGTTGCTGCTGAGTACGTACATCTACAGCTACCTGCGGGTGCGTCATCCACGACGCAATGGCTGGATTCCGTAGCTACGCCCCCTGGGGACCCGTGTGCGGCAGGATGCGTGCATGGGTCGACTCTGTCTGTGGTTGATGTTCGCGGGAAGTGTGGTCGCGGTGCTGACGACCGCGTTGTTCGACGGACTCTCAGGGCCGGGCTTCGGCGAGTTCTACGCGATCTCCTCATTTGCCGGAGGGCCCGTCACCGTCTCGGAACCCGGCCGGTACCTCGTCGTCGCGGCCGTGGGCGCCATAGTGGGGCTGCTGACCGGCGTGGTCCTGGGTATCGCCGGCGCGCGGATCGACGAACGCCGACGCATGGGCGTCACTGTTGTTGCGGGCCTTGGAGGGTGCGCGGTGGGAGTTCTTCCGGCCTTGGCACTGGCATACAACGCAGCCGAACTGCCCGGCGGGATGACGCCGCTGGTGCTGTACGCGGTGACTAGTGCCGTTGCCTACGGTCTGGCACTGGCCTCGGTCCACTGGGTCCTGCGGGCGGGAGGTGATCCCGCAGCGAGAGCCACAACCCGGACCACGGCCATCGTGCTGCCCGTCGGCGCCGTGATCGCGACCCTGGCCGGCATCGGAAGTGCATGGCTTCTGGGGTTCTCCACCACCACCTCGACGTGGCTCGTGGTGGTGTGCGTCGTCCTCGTTCTCCTCTCCGTGACGCTCGCGGTGGCGCGTGCGCTGGGGATCGGTTGGCACGAATCCGGTCGAGTGTGAGCTGCTTCGGCTGGTCCGCCGGCTCTGATCGGGCGGCTTCGACGCGGCCCTCGATTGAGGCGCTGAGTCAGGCCCGCCTCCCCAGCCGGGCGAGCAGCGCGGTCTGGCGATCGGCGCCGGCCGGGACGTCGATGTGTTCGCAGACCCCCTCGGAGTAGAGCGCATCCCCGAATCCGTCGGCTGCGGCTTCCATCTCGTCGAGCTGCTCGTCGGTGAAGCGGTGGTCGAGGCCGACCGCGGTGGCGATGTCCCATCGATGGGCGATCATGTCGAAACCGTAGAAACGGATCAAGGTCTCGCCGATGGTGGTCGGACCGAAGTGGCCGTCGAAGGCATGGTCGGCGATGGACGGGTCGGCGAGGCGGGCGGCGACGGCGTCCCGATGGCTGTGCCAGGCCGCCGCGGGATCGTCGAGCGACGGGGCGGGACCGAGGTCGACGCCGTGTCCGGCGAAGAAGTCCCGCTGGGTGTCGACGACGTGCGCCACGACGTCGCGGGCCGTCCAGCCGTCACACGGCGAAGGGTTGGACCAGGCCTCGGCGGGCACCGCCGCGAGGACGTCGCCGAAACCGATGGCATAGGAGTTGTAGTGGTCGCGCAGTGGTGCATTGTCAGTGGTGGTGGTCATGATGACAGTCAAGCGCCACGGCAGGGGACGGTGATTGATGAAACCCGACAAGTCGGGATCGATGCGACTCGACGACGTCGAGCGCGCGCACCTCGTCGACCCCTCGGACGCGAGCTATCGCATCGGCCGGTGGGGTCCCGGCCCCGATCTCGATGAGCTGATGCGCCGCTTCTGGGTGCCGGTCTGGTCGGTCCCGCCGGGCGCGGAGGCACCGCAGCGCGTGCTGCAGTACCCGGTGTGTCTGCTCGTCATCAGCAACACCTACGCCCGCTTCTACGGGGTGGTCACCGGCCTGTCGGAGACGGTCCTCACCGGTGACGGATGGGCGGTCGGCGTGATGTTCACCCCGGGAGCCGGAGGGTTGCTGGTGGGAGACGTCGCGCAGTGGACCGACCGGTTCGATGAACTGTCGGTGGTCTTCGGCGAGTCCGGCACCGACCTCGCGCGGTCGGTACGTGCGGTGATGGAACGTGCGCCGGAGGACGAGGACACCCAGCGCGACGCGACCGACATCGTCGAGAACTGGCTGCGCGGGTATCTGCCGATGGACGACGACGGTCGCCTGGTCAACGCGATCGTCGACTGGGTGGAGAACGATTCGACGGTGATAGCGGTCGCGCAGATCTGCGATCGGTTCCACGTCACCGAACGCAGCCTGCAACGACTCACCCGTCGCCGCCTCGGGCTCACCCCCAAATGGCTGATCCAGCGCCGACGCCTCCAGGAGGCTGCCGAACGTCTTCGCGAACCCGACGAGACCCTGGCCGCCCTCGCCGCCGAACTGTCCTACGCCGACGAGGCCCACTTCGTCCGCGACTTCAAGGCCGTCACCGGCATGACGCCGCGGGAGTTCTCCTCACGGTTCGCTTGACCAGGGCGAGTAGTCTCTACACGCTGGTGAACCCGGATTGTTGCCGGGATCACAGTTTCCCAGGCAGAATCGTCGGCATATGGCGAGTGACGGAGGGCGCATGACTGACGCGGCTGCGGTGGCGACACGCATCCGCCGTGCGTATGAGGAATTCCTCTCCGGTGTCACGCCCCCGACGGACGCGGTCCGCTCCATCGTCCGTGACTCCTGGGCTCGCTCACTGAGCCGAGGCATCGATCCCAGCGACGGCAGTCCGGCCGACGGGTTGCCGACCGGCGAAGCAGTGTCGACGATGACCGCCGACGAGTTCGCCGAGTACCGCGCGACCCACCCGATCACCGCGGTCCGACCCCTGGTCCAGTCACTCATGGTCGACGCGATCGCCGACACCGGAGTCGTCGTCGCGCTGACCGACCAGGTCGGACGGCTGCTGTGGGTCGAGGGGGACTCCGCCGCGCGGGACAAGGCCGGCAACATCAACTTCGTCGAGGGCTCGGTCTGGAGCGAGGAAGCGGTCGGCACCAACGCGCCCGGTCTCGCCCTGGCCGTCGACCGCGGTGTCCAGATCGTCGGTCCCGAACACTTCGCCGGTCCGGTCCAGGAATGGAGTTGCGCCGCGGCGCCGGTGCACGATCCGTTCACCGGGCACGTCATCGGCGTGATCGACGTGACCGGCGGACGCGAGGTCGCGGCCCCGTTCGCGCTCGCGGCGGTCCGGTCGGTGGTCGCCGCGGTGGAGCGGGAACTGCAGTCGAGCGCCGTGGACCTCGCCGACCCGGCGACCTTCCACACGGGTGTCGCGCGGTCGAGCGCCGCCCACCTCACCGTCCTCGGGGACGGTCCGCATCGCTGGCGCCGCACCGCCGACGCGACCAGTGCACGCACCGTGTCGCCGCGGCACGCGGAGATCCTCGTTCTGCTGCAGGCCTTTCCGGAGGGACTCAACACCGAGCAGCTGGCCCTGAAGCTCGCCGAGGAGGGGCTCGATCCGGTGAGCGTGCGCGCCGAGATCTCCCGGCTACGACGCGATCTCGGCGCCGACGTCGTCGCGAGCCGGCCCTACCGCCTCACTCTCGACATCTCCTCCGACATCTCCGACATCCGGTCCCGCATCGAGGGCGGAACCGACCTGGCGTCGGTGGTCGACGACCTCGGCCGCGGTGGATTGCTGGTCGAGTCGACGGCGCCGGGCATCGCGGAGATCTTCGAGGAACTGCGTGAGGACCTCCGGTCACGCCTCATCGCCGGTGGCGACGTCGCCGCGCTGCGCAAGTGGACGTCGTCGGTCCACGGGCGCGACGACCTCGTTGCGTGGCGTCGCCTCGAACACCGTCTGCCGGTCGGGCACCCCGACCGCGCCGTCGTCGGCGGCCGCATCAGGTTGCTCGACAAGCGTTATGGGGTCTGAGGCTTCGACGGAGCTCAGCCGGTGGGGAGTCGCAGCCGGCAACAGGGCTGGTCAGGCCGCGTTGCGAACGTTGCAACCCTCGTGCAACGAGCTCACACCTACTGTGTGGAACAGATCACATCGGACGTCCAGGGGTGTCCTACGTGACAGAGTCCAGCGCCCTCGAGAAGAGGCCGACACGCAAGGAGTGACCATGACCGTCTTCGCAAAGCCCGGTGCCGATGGCTCGGTGATGAGCTACGAGTCGCGCTACGACAACTGGATCGGCGGCCAGTGGACCCTGCCGGTGAAGGGTCTGTACTTCGAGAACCCGTCGCCGGTGGACGGCAAGACGTTCTGTGAGGTCGCCCGCTCGACCGCCGAGGACATCGACCTCGCCCTCGACGCCGCCCACAAGGCCGCCCCGGCGTGGGGCAAGACCCCCGTCGCCGAGCGCTCCCTCGCACTGCTCCGCATCGCCGACCGCATGGAGGAGAACCTCGAGAAGCTCGCGGTCGCCGAGACCTGGGACAACGGCAAGGCCGTCCGTGAGACGCTCGCCGCCGACATCCCGCTCGCCATCGATCACTTCCGCTACTTCGCCGGTGCGCTGCGCGCCCAGCAGGGCGGGATCTCGGAGATCGACGAAGACACCGTGGCGTACCACTTCCACGAGCCGCTCGGCGTCGTCGGCCAGATCATCCCGTGGAACTTCCCGATCCTCATGGCCGTCTGGAAGCTCGCCCCGGCTCTCGCCGCCGGCAACGCGGTGGTGCTCAAGCCCGCCGAGCAGACCCCGGCGTCGATCCTCTACCTGGTGAGCCTCATCAGCGACCTGCTGCCCGCCGGTGTTCTCAACGTGGTCAACGGATTCGGCGTCGAGGCCGGCAAGCCCCTCGCCTCGAGCAACCGCATCCGCAAGATCGCCTTCACCGGTGAGACCACCACCGGACGCCTGATCATGCAGTACGCGTCGGAGAACCTGATCCCGGTCACCCTCGAGCTCGGTGGCAAGAGCCCCAACATCTTCTTCAACGACGTCATGTCGTCCGACGACGGCTTCCTCGACCGTGCGTTGGAAGGCTTCTCGATGTTCGCGCTCAACCAGGGCGAGGTGTGCACCTGCCCGAGCCGCGCGCTGATCCAGCAGGACATCTACGACGAGTTCATCGCCAAGGCCGTCGACCGCGTCTCGAAGATCAAGCAGGGCAACCCGCTCGACACCGACACCATGATGGGTGCACAGGCATCGAACGACCAGTTCGAGAAGATCTCGTCGTACCTGGCCATCGGTCGCGACGAGGGCGCCCAGGTGCTCACCGGCGGCGAGGTCGCGGATCTCGGTGGCGACCTGTCCGGCGGCTTCTACATCAAGCCGACGGTCTTCCAGGGCAACAACAAGATGCGCATCTTCCAGGAGGAGATCTTCGGCCCCGTCCTCGCGGTCACCACCTTCAAGGACTTCTCCGACGCCATGCACATCGCCAACGACACCCTGTACGGCCTCGGTGCCGGCGTGTGGAGCCGCGACGGTGCGACCGCCTACCGTGCGGGCCGCGAGATCCAGGCCGGTCGTGTGTGGACCAACACCTACCACGACTACCCGGCACACGCTGCCTTCGGCGGCTACAAGCAGTCCGGCATCGGTCGCGAGAACCACCTGATGATGCTCGAGCACTACCAGCAGACCAAGAACCTCCTGGTCGGTTACGCTCAGAACGCGAAGGGCTTCTTCTGAGCCACTCACCAACCCACAGAAGGTGATTGAGAATGACCACCGAACAGATTGCTCCTGATCGGGTGGTCGCCACAGACGCCGCCGTGCAGCTCCTGACCAAGTTGTCGGAGTTGCACGGCGGACTCATGATCCACCAGTCCGGTGGATGCTGTGACGGCTCGGCCCCGATGTGTTATCCGGTGGGGGAGTACCGGGTCGGCCAGCGCGACGTGCTGGTCGGCGAGATCGAACTCCCCGAACCCATTCCGGCAGTGCGGGTCTGGATCAACGGTGACCAGTTCGAGCTGTGGAAGCACACGCAGCTCATCCTCGACGTCGTGAAGGGGCGCGGTGCCGGGTTCAGTCTGGAAGCGCCCGAGGGCGTTCGATTCCTCTCGCGGGCGCGAGCTTTCACCGAGGAGGAGAACCAACTCCTCGCCGCGTCGCCACCCTTGACGGGCGCGACCGCCGGGCCCTGACCGGCCAGTCCACAGAATGCGTCGTGAGTATCGGAAACCGATACTCACGACGCATTCTCGGTTTCCCGGACAGACGTCGTCGAGCGCATACGATCAGAGCATGTCGATGCCCGGCGATGCCCCACCACCTCGACCCCGCGTGGCTGTCACCCCCATGCGGCCGGAGCGGATTACCGAACGCGCCGGCGCCGCCCGCTGGGTCGTCCTCGGGTGGATCGTCACCGTGGCGCTGACCGTGGTCACCGTGCTGCTGATCGTGGCGTCGCTCGACGACATCCGCGCGGTCCTGGCCGCCGATCTGATCCGCGAACATCCCGACAGCGGCACCGACGCCGGGCGCGCGGTCGACGTCTCGCTGCTCATCGGCGCGGGTGTCGCCCTGGTCGTCGTGGTGCTCGGTGTGACGGGAGCCGTCCGACTCTGGAACGGCCGACGATCGGGGCGGACGCTCCTGACGGTCGGGGCGCTGGTCGCGACCGCCGGCGCGGTAGGTTTCCACCTCACCGTCGGACCGTCGTCGGCAGGGCTCGGCGACGCCGGGTTGCCCACCCCGGCGCTGTGGGCGCCGACGGCTGCGGCGGTGATCGCGCTGGTCGCCACCGGGGCCGCGTTCACCCGCGCGGTGAGTACATCCCTGCGCTGAAACCGCTTGTCCCGGTGTGCGACCCTGCCTCGTAGAGGCGCGCGACGATGCCCTCGGCGCTCCGGACGGCCACCTGACAGGCAGACGCGACGGCCGGTGTGATCAGCGGGTGGCCGGCGAGGGAGCGCCACGTGCGAGCGGCCTCGATCGCCGACGCACGAATCGTCGGTTCATCCGTCCCGGCGGGGACACCCAGACGTGTCGAGGGATCGATCCCCGAGCCGCCGATCAACCGGGTGAGGTCGGCGATCTGGTCCGCAGGAAGGTCGAGACCGCCGCCGCGGATGCTGGTGAGGAGTCGAAGTTCGCGGAATCCGTGCACGTCGGCGAGTTCGCGCCGGACCGACACCCGCAGCTGCGCCGCCTGCGTCGACGCGGACGCCGCCAGCAGGTGATCGAGAGTGACCAGTGCCGAATGGGATTTGAGTTCGTCTGCGCGCTGGGCGAACTGGGTGTCGATGATGGCACTCAACTCCGGCAGACCGCTGCGATCGAGGAGTTCCGCGGCCAGGTCGGCCGACGACGTCGCACCGAACCGGATGAGCGTGACCGCCAGCCGGATTCCGAAGACGCCGAAACGCTCGGCCAGCGAACGCCGGAGACCGGCGGGGATGCCGGGCAGGATGTCGGGCCGGGCGAAACGATCGACTGTCAGCAGCGCCGCCTCGAGCTCCGGTCCCGGCGTCGAGGCCAGCTGTGCCAGCGCACGGAACTCGACCTCGCGCAGCGTCCGGGCCGCCAAGGCGAGCAGCCCCGCGACGGGGACCACCGCCTGGCAGAGGCCCGTTCGCTCGAGTTCACCGGCGAAGCGGCCCGCGATCTGCTGCGCGGAGATCATCGCGTCCATCCGGCCGGCGCCCAGCTCGTCGGCTCGGGACACGACGCCGATCACCCCCAGCGGGCCCGACGAACCGCCGATCGCGGAGCCGATACGCCGTAGCATGGCCGTGTCCGTGGCCGTGAGAGATCGCAGCAGGTAGACGACCGCGTCGACCCCGGACTGTCCCCGGTGCTCGTCGGCGCGGGGCGCGAGGAGACGAATTGTGGAGTCGGACAGCTCCGTCGACAGCGACGCGGTGCCCGGCGTGTCCACGATCGTGGTGGATTGCAGAGCGCGGGCCGGCCATTCGACGTCGAGATGGTCCACCTGGTCGGCGGTGAGACGCCCGAAGTCGAAGCCCAGTCGTCCGTCGATACGGGTCACCGGGATTCCGACGGCACGACCGTCGTCGACGTGTGCGGTCACCGACGGCGACCGTCCGCTGCGGTACCAGGTCACGACCCGCGTGCACTCGGTGGCATCGGTCGGCGCGATGTCCTGTCCGACAAGCGCATTGAGCAACGTGGATTTGCCGGCCTTCAGCGATCCCGCCAACGCGACCCGGACCGGCTGGTACATGCGGTGCTCGCAGAGGTCGAGCTCGGCCTGCGCCCGCGGATCCTCGGCCAGGGAGCCACGAGCGGCATCGAGAAGTGCACGCGCACGATCGATCCCGGCCATCAGCGGGACTGTCCGGCCGCGTGACGACCGACCTTCGGTTGCGCCGGATCGGTGTGAGCCGGGTCGAGGGGAGTTGGGTCGAAATGATCGGCGGCCTTGCGCAGGGCGGCGACCGCCGCCAGCCGGGACTCGAGTTCGGCGGCTCGACGGGTCCGCTCGGACTCGGTGGAGGTCGCGGCGGACTGTGCGGCGCTGAGGGATTCGGAGATGGAGCGGGCGGTCTGCTCGGCGACCGAGCTGAAGTGGTCGCGCAACACGCGCTGGATCACCCGTAACCGGTCCCGGGACTCCTTGCCCACCTGGAAGCTGACGTCATCGGTGAACGCTCGCACCGCCACCTTCGCCTTGGCGCGGCGCTCGAGCACCTTCGCCTGTTTGTCGTCGCGGTATGCCTTGGTGCCCAACAGGAGTCCGGCACCCACCGACACCGGATTGATCAGGGCCATACCGACCATCGTCGAGATGAGCCCGAACATCAGCACGCCGCCGTAGGAACCTCGCATGCCGATCAACAGTTTCTGTGTGACACCGATCCTGCCGCTGTCGAGTTCGGCGAGTTCGGCCACCGAGTCGAGCACACCGGTCAGATCGGCGGCATCGAAGTCGGGGAGGGAAGTCTGGCCGGCGGCCGCGAAATGGTCGGCGACCCGTTCGGCCAGCCAGACCGACCGCTCGTGAGCCCAGACGAAGTTGTCGCCGATGACCGTCGCCGTCTGCTCGGTCAGCCACTCGGCGAGTTGTTCCCAGTCGACGCCCGGATCGCCCTCGTCGATGGCGCGTTCGGCCTCGCGGGTGACCGCGCGGAGCCGATCGCGGAGGTCGTGGTCGATGTCGGCGGCGAGGTCGGCGACCCCGTCGGCCAGAGTCTGTTGCCACTGGGCGGATTGGCGGCGCATCGCCTCGGCGTCGGCCTTGGCCTCGTGCAGCGCCCGGACGGCCTTGGTCGCGGTGTCCGGATCGCGGAGTGCCGCCAGCTCGCTGCCGAGGGTGAGGGCGAGATGCTCACTGACCACCCGGAGGTCGGTGGCGACCGCTCCGCGGGTCGCCTGCTGAGCGGTCGCCACCACGTGATCGCGGAGGTACCGGTACAGGTCGAGGAATCCGGCTTCGGCGTTCAGTTGTTCGTCGCCGAGGCGCAGCGCGTGCGAACGCAGCACCGACGACACCGGAAGCAGCGGAATGTCGATGCCGGCGGCCTGGAGATGCGAGCGATCGGCGTCGGCGACGGCCCGCCAGTGCGGATACAGGTCGGTCTTCGTGAGCAGGCAGGCGACGGTCGGGCACAGCCCGATCACCTGCTGGAGGAAGGACATCTCCGGCGCCGTGAACTCCTGGCTGGCATCCGACAGCACCAGCACTGCGTCGGCGGCCGCCACCATGCCCAGAGTGGCTGCGGCGTAGGGGTGCCCGTGGCCGCCGACGCCGGGGGTGTCGACGAGGACGAGCCCGTCCGCCAGCAGCGGGCCGGGCGCACCGATCTCCAGTCGCAGCACCTCACGGCCACCGGCGAGGGGCGAATCGGGGGTGACCGCACCGATCGCGTCCATCGGGACCGGGATGCGATTGTCGGCGGACGGACCGTCGACGACGAGGTGGGCCGTGGGCTGCAGAGCGTGCGAGATGACGGTCGGCACCGCGGTCGTCTCGTCGTCTCCCACCGAGCACACGTCGAGGTCCAGCAGAGCGTTGACGAAGTGGCTCTTGCCCTGTTTGAGCTGTCCCACCACGACAATTCGCAGGCGGGGGTCGGAGACGCGGGTCCGCGCGCCGTCGAGGCGGGTGACGAGGTCGGTTCGCCCGGCCTCGCGGGCCACCTCCGACATCGTGCTCAGCAGATCGCCGATCGTCGACGGTGTTGCCTGGGTGCCGGTCGCAGGGGCGCGCGCGACATCGCCCGTCCGTCTGGCGGGCGGGTTCTCGGCGGGGAAACTTGTCATGGTGTCCTCACGGTAGTTCTGAGTCGGCGCACGCGGTCGGCATTGGGGAGGTGTCCGGTGCGCACCGCGGAGACGAGGTCGGCCCCGGCACCGTCCGCGTCCAGTGAGGTACTGGCGTCGGGCGATGCCGGGGCGAAGCCGTCGGGTCCGGGGTCAGCCGGCGTCCGGTCCGGCGTCGACGTCTCCGGATGCGGTGGTACCGGCATCCGAGTCGGCTCCCAACCCGCCGGTGAGACCTCCGGTCAAACCACCTGTCAGCCCGCTGGTCAGCCCTCCGGTGAGGCCGCTCGTCGTGTCGACGACACCACCGACCGTCGAGTCGAGGGCGCCACCGAGTCCGGCGTCGGCGTGCGCGTCGCCGCCGAGGTCGACGCCGCCACCGGCTTCGCCACCGCCCGTGAGTCCGCCGGTCAGGCTGCCCGAGAGGTCGCCCGGAAGGTCGCCGCCCAGGTTCCCGACTGCGTCGGTCGTCGCGCCGAGGGTGCCCCCCAGCGTCGAGTCGACGGCAGCGGTCGCGTCGCCGCCGACAGTGGCAGCACCGCCGGAGACGGCGGTCGCCAGGTCGCCGGTGACATCCGCGGGGAGCGAACTGTCGAGGCCCAGGCCATCGCCGAGTCCGAGTCCACCGCCGAGTCCGAGATCGCCGCCGAGTCCGAGATCGCCACCGAGGGTCGAACCGAGCCCCGACTCCAGCGTCGTCCCGAGTCCGGCGAGTCCGCCGCCGAGTCCCGTCTCGAGGCCGCCGGTGACGTCACCGACGGCACCGCCTGTCAGTCCGCCGGCCAGGATCGGGCCGCCCACGCTGATGCCGTCCTCGGGCGAGATCACGAGACTCGGGTTGAGCACCGCGCCGAGTTCACCGGTCAGCGCCCCGTTGAGACCGCCCGTGGCCTGCAGTGTCGATTCCAGCGTGGTGACCAAGCCGTTGGTGGCCGCGAGGTCGACGTCGAGCGCATTGCTCAGCGTGCTGGTCAGCGCACCGCCCAGGTCCGCTCCGCCGGCCAGCCGTCCGACGAGGTCGCCACCGAGGTCGCCGGTCAGCGCGGTACCGAGGACGGCGCCGAGTGATGCGCCGAGGTCGGCTCCCACGTCACCGCCGGCCCCCAGGACCGTTCCCAGCGTGGCGGTGAGGTCGCCGGCCGTCTCGGTGACCAGGCCCAGATCGGCGCCCGCCCCGAGCGCGGCGTCCAGCGCCCCGCCGAGCTGGGTGATCAGGGCGCCGTCGACACCGAGCGCCCCACCGAGGTCACCTGCCAGTAGCTCGCCGACACCGAGACCGGCACCCGCAGCGGCGTCGAGGATGCCGTCGATACCCGCGGTCGCACCGAGCACACCGCCGAGCGCGGCCCCGAGCTCTGCAGCGAGATCGCCTCCGCCACCCAGTGCGGCACCCAACTGGGCGGCCAGGTCGGTGGCGAGGCCTGCGTCGAGGAGACCGGTCAGGTCGGTGCCGAGTACGCCGCCGAGTCCCAGAGCCCCGCCCAGCGCGGCCCCGAGATCGGCACCGGCAGCTGCTCCCAGGACGCCGCTGAGCACGGTGCTCAGCGCGGTGTCCAGACCGACGCCCGCCGACAGCAGCCCGCCGAGTGCGCCACCCAGCTCGCCGCCCAGACCGCCGACCACGTTCAGCCCGCCTTCGAGGGCGCCCCCGACGGAGCCCTCGAAGACGCTGCCGAGTCCCGCGCCCAGTCCCAGGCCGGTCTCGAGTCCTGCGCCGAGTCCGGCGGTCAGATCGGCCGCGAGGCCGCCGTCCAGCGCGGCGGCCAGGGTGCCGCCTAGTGCGGCGCCCAGGGCGCCCGCGGCATCGCCACCGGCTTCGAGGCCTGCGGTGAGCGCGCCGGCGACGGTCGCTCCCAGGTCGCCACCCGCGGCGAGGACCGCGTCGAGGTCGACCAGACCACCGGCGGCCAGCACCGATTCCAGGGTCGCCGCGAGACCCGCCTGGGCGCCCCCGCCCACTCCGAGAGCGGCGGTCAGCGCACCGCCGAGAACCGCGTTCGCACCCGCCGCACCGGTCAGCGCCAATCCGCCGGCCGCGGCAGCGGTGGAGGTCAGAGCAACGCCCAGAGCGGTGCCGACCGACGCGGCGGCCGAACCGCCCGCCGCCAGGGTCGAGCCGAGGGCGCCGGTCAGGGTCGCACCGAGCTCACCGGACAGGTCGGCGACGGCCTGCGCGTCGAGTAGTCCGGACAGCGTCGCGGACAGGTCACCGGCGGCGTCGAGCGTCGAGGTGAGGGCGGCGGTCAGGTCGGCCGACAGGTCGGCATCGAGGCCGAGCGCGCCGGAGAGGACCGCGGAGATGGCGCCGTCCGCACCGAGTCCGGCGGCGAGCGCGGTGGCGAGATCGGCGCCGAGCGCCCCGCCGGCACCGAGGGTGGCGCCGAGCAGTCCGCCGAGGGTCGCGCCGAACTCGCCCGCGAGTTCGCCGCCCGCACCGAGCGCCGACGACAACTGGGCGGCGAGTCCGCCTCCGAGTCCCAGGCCGGCGCCCGCGGCGAGGAGGGCGTCGAGCGATGCGCCGAGCTGACCGATCAGCGCACCTTCGGCGTCGATCGCGCCGGCCAGCGCACCGGCGATCACCGGGCCGGCGCCCGCACCGAGTTCGAGGCCGCCGGCGACCACGGTGTCGAGGGCGGCGCCCAGGGTGGCGCCGAACTGTGCGGCCACGGCACCTCCGGCGCCCAGCCCGGCGGACAGGGCCGCACCGAGGGCGACGGCCAGCTGGCCGGCCAGGTCCAGGTCACCGAAGGCGATACCGCCGAGGTCCAGGTCGGCGAGGGAAAGGCCGGACAGGTCGACGCCCCCGAGCCCGATACCGCCGAGGAGCCCGCCGAAGTCGAAGTCGCCCAGGCCGATTCCGCCGAGGTTCACGCCACCGAGGTTCACGCCTCCGAGGCCGATGCCGCCCCCGCCGAGGTTGATGTCTCCGAGGCCCAGCCCGCCGAGACCGAACCCGATCCCGCCCCCGGCGTTCGCCCCACCTCCGACGGCACCGCCGATCGACCCCCCGCCGGCACCGATGGCACCAACCAGGCCGCCACCGGCGGCGCCACCGGCAGCCAGGCCGGAGTCGGCGACGAGCGGAGCCGCGGCCGAGATGTGGGCGGGCGTGATCCCGGTGAGCCCGGCGCGGTCGATCGCCGCTTGGGGATCACCGCAGTAGCTGTTGAACGCGTCCTCGTCGCGGAGCAGACCGAGGATGAAGTCGAGTACCGCATTGGTCGGCATGGCGTCGTTCCTTGCGTCGGAGAGATCGCAGTTCGATCCCGTGTCGAGTTCGACGCTAGGCAGTGGCACGCTCCGGGACATCGGGGCAAATCCCTAGTCCTGTCGCGGACCCGGTGAATAGGGGGCAGACCCCGGGGGTGGCGATGTCGGTAGGGGGCAGGGGAGTTTTCCCCTAATCGCGGCCGAAACGCTAACGGCCGGGTCATGGCCCGCGACACACTCAGTGAAGTGCAGCGCCGGCATCGGTCGCGGCACGCGCCATCAGACGAACATCCACGCTGCGCGAGCGGCAGGTGATCGCCATCGACCACCCCCGCGGGTGGGAACAGGAGTTGACCGACATGGGCATCACGATCGGTGTGAAGGTCGGGAGCGCGAACAGTGTCGCGGTCGTCGCCTCGGAACACTCGTGGGAGAACTCGCTCTCGGTCGGGACCGCCGGCCTGGTGGGTTACGGCGACTTCCTCGACCGTGTCGGCGATCCGGTGCCGGTACTCGACGACCGCGGACAGAGCCGGCCCGCCGCGCAGATCCACGCAGAGGCGGTCGCCGCCCTGCTCACCCGACTCGAGCTCACCGACACCGTCGATCACCTGACCGTCGTGCATCCCGACACGTGGACGTCGCAAGCGGTCGACGAGGCCCACGCTGCCCTCCGCGCGCGGGACGACGTGCCGACGGGCGAGATCAGCTGGATACCGGAGTCCCGGGCGACGCTGGCAGCCGTCGAACACAGCGAGGGGGCCTTCGGTCAGGGCCTCGTGATCGGCTACGACCTCGGCGCGTCCGCGCTCACCGTCACCGTGCTCGCCACCGGCGATGAACCCCGTGTGGTGAGTCGGCCGCTGCGCCTCGACTCGGTCAGCGGGAACGAGTTCGACCGGCTCCTGCTGGTACACACGTTGCGGGTCACCGGTGTCGACGCCGAACTCGCCGATCCCGGCCGTGCCTCGTCGGTGCTCGACGATCTGACCCGGCTCCGCACCGACTGCCGCGGAGCCAAGGAAGCCCTGTCGGTCGACACCGACGCGGTCGTCGACGTCCGGGTGGGGGAGGTGACCACCGTCGCCCGACTCGTCCGCGACGACGTCGAGGACCTGGTCCGGGGACCGATCACGGAATCGGTGGCCTTGATCCGCGAAGCCATCGCGAGTGCGGGGGCCGACCAGCCGGGAGGACACCCGGTCCCCGTCACGGCGATCATCCTCGGCGGAGGGGGCGCGTCCATCCCGCTCGTCACCGAGATGCTGTCGGCAACCCTGCGCGTCCCGGTCCTCCTCGACCCCCAACCCGGATCGGCTTCCGCCGCCGGAGCAGCCCTGCTCGGCATGGCGGCGCTCGGCGCGCGTGACTCCGCCGCGACCGAGCCGACCGCCGAGATCCCGGGGCTGGTGCCCGCACCGTCGCCGGGGGAGCGTCCGCTGCGGGAAATCGAGCCCGCTCCCAGTACCCCGGTGACGACTCCGGCGCCTCGCCTGTCCCGGCGGCGGCGAGGATTCCTGATCACGGCAGGCGCCGCGGCGCTGGTGCTGGTCTCGGCCACCGGACTGTCGGTGGGGACGGGTCTGGTCGGATCCACCGGGGAGGCGACGCCGCCTCCCGCCGGTGCGGTGACGACGACGGTCGCCGCGACACCGGGCACACCCGGCCGGGCAGCCACCACCGTCGCCGGAGCCGACGCGGGAGGCCGCACCGCCGACGCCGCGACCGGAACGGGTACGCGGGCCCCCGGCACGGGCACCGCTGCCCCGCGTGGCACGTCCGCCTCCGCCCCGGCGGCCGGTACCCCGGCACCGGGGACCACATCGACCCGCGGCGGCCAGGCACCCGCGACCGGCGGGCAGGCCCCGGCACCGGCGGCTCCACCGGCCGCATCACCTGCGCCCGCGCCCGCGCCGGCGCCGGCGGACCCCGGAAGCGCACCCGTCCCGGATACGAACCCCGCCCCGGCGAATCCCGGACAGCCGAGCACGGGAGGCGATTCGGGCGGCGGCCGGCCGGGCGGTGTCCTGCAGGTGCCCGGCAAGATTCTCGACGGCACCGGTCAGGTCCTGTGTGGCGTCACCCGTGTCGTCTGCTGAAGCCGGGCGGGTGACTGCCTCGCCCTCGCCGACGGTCGGTGATCGTCGGGACTCCGTGTCGGTGTGGGTCGACGACGTCCTCGACCGTGCGCGCACGAGGCTCCCGCTCTGCGCGATCGCCGTCGGCTTCCCGGGAAGCGGACGCACCGGACTGCTGAACGTCGTGTCCGAGGGGCTACGCGAAGTCGACGTCCCGGTCAGCGTCGGCATGCCGACCGGGGGCGATTCGGCCGGTCCGACGGTGGTCCTGGCCGACGACCTCCACACCTGGCCGAGTGACCTCGTCGCACGGATGGCGACGATGGTCGATGCCGGAACCATCGGACTGATCGCCACGGCGGAACCACGTGAAACCGACCCGATCCTCCGCGCGGTGCTGGATCTCGCCCGCCGCTCCGCCACGGTTCTCGACCTCGGCACGATGAGCACGGCAGACGTGCTCATCCACGCGGCTCGGGCCGGTCTCACACTCACACCGGCAACCGCGTCGCAGATCCGTCGACGCTGTGGTGGCGTGCGCAACGTCGTCACCGCTGCGCTGCTCGCGATCCGGGAAGAAGCCGCGGCCGCGGGACTCGGAGAGACCGTCGACGAGCCGGCGGTGGTCGAACGCGTGGCGCGCGACCATCACCATCGCCTGCTCCGGGGCCTCGATCCGACGACCCTGTCCGTTTTGGCCCTCGCGTCGTCACGCGCGCCGCTGGACCCCGAGAGTCTGGCCGAGACACTCGACGTTCCCTACGAGACGGCGGTCGAGGCACTCGACCGGGCGCGGGGGACCGGCCTGCTGCGCGGTGCCGACGGATTCGTTTCCGCGGCGAATGATCCGCTACGCGCGGTTGTCGGAAACCGACGGCTCGACCAGCTCCGCCGTACGTCGGTGGCGGTGCGTCTGCGGGCAAGTGAACTGACCGTCGACGACGCGTTGCACGCAGCGGAAGCGGGGATCGAGGACCCGCGTCTGGTCGACACCCTGCTCGCCGGTGCGGCTGATGCCACGGCGGCACGCGCGGTGGTCCTGCTCCGTGCCGCCGATCGTCTGGAACCGGGGCGTGACGACGTCCGCCTCCTGATGGCCCAGCGCGCCTTGGTCTCCGGTGATGTCGACGGCGCGGGCGAGGTCGCGGACCTCCGTCTCGAGTCGGCTCGCCCCACGGAGAAGGGGATCGAACACTGGGTGGGGATCGCGGCCCTCGTCGCGGCCCAACGTGGTCTCGGTTCTCATGCAGCTGATCTCTACTGTTGGCTCGGCCCCGACAACATTGCGGCCGAATCCCTTTCGGCCGTCACGGCGTTGGTGGCGGTCGGGGACAGGGCATCCGCCGCGGCGGTCGCCGCCGCTGATGCGGGGCGCCCGCCGGTGGGTGCCCGAGCAATACGGTCACGGGCGGTCCGGGGTCTGCTCGTGTCGGTGTGCGCCGACCACGAAGACGGTGACGACGCGGTCGGTCTCGTGGTCCGCGGGCTCACGTCGGCCGTTCCGGGCGGGCGCGATCCCTCGATCGGGAGGACCCTGCATGCCGCGACCGCACTGGCGCTGAACAGCGGTGACCTCGACGCGGCCCGCGCGCTTCGGAAAGCTGCGGGTGACTCCGCCGCAGGAGCTCTGCTCGATGCCGAGATCGCGCTGACCAGCGGAGACCTCGATATGGCCACTCGTCTGCTGCCGGACGACGAGCCCGCCGGCGCGGTCCACCGGTTGCGGACGCACGCCGTCCGCCTCGGCCTCGCTCGTCGCAACGGCGACTCCTCGGCGCTCGCTGCGTTGTGGACCGGGGCGCCGGCGCTGCTCGCCACGACCGAGATCGACCTCTATCTCCTGCGACCCCTCGCCGAGTTCTGGCAGGCCGCTGCACGACTGGACGTCACGGCGTCGATCGACCGGCACATCAGCGCGGCCGATCGGTTGCTCGAATCAGTGGGCAATCCGGTGACCTGGGCGGCACCGTGGCATTTCGCCGGAGTCCAGGCGGGGGTCATCGCTCGTGATGCCGAGCTCGCAACCGAGCGTCAACGACTGCTCCAGGGAGTTGCCGGGAGCAACGCGACCGCCTCGGGCCTCGTGGCGGCTGCCCGCACCTGGATGGCGCTCACCTTCGAGCCGGTCGGCAGCGTCGACGACGCGCAGGTGGCCGCCGCGGTGGCTGCCCTTCGGTTGCGTGGACTGACCTGGGAGGCAGGCCGTTTGGCGGGGATCGCGGCGCTACGCACCGACGACCCGGGCAGGTCGGCGGGCCTGCTGGAGACGGCCCGGTCGGTCGACGCCGATCGTCGCCGCCCCCGCCCCGTCGACGGCCTGCTGACCGAGCGCGAGGCCGAGGTCGCACGTGAACTGTTGCAGGGTTTCACCTATCGGGAGATCGGGGCCCGACTGTTCATCTCGGCGAAAACCGTGGAACACCATGTATCCCGTATCCGACGCCGTTTGGATGCGGGTTCGCGCTCGGAATTGATGGCCGCATTACGGGCCGCGGGATACAGCTGATTTCGCGATTTCATCCCCAAGAGAGAATACGATTCATACCCACCTAAGGGTGCAATTCATACCTACGTAAGCACAATGTGACGCTCGGGTGCTCTGTCCGAGTTGTCGCGAATCGATGTTATTCGATCGGCAATTCACCAATTTCAATTGTGTGATGTGTTCCTCAAAAGGGGTGGTAGCCCTTGTTTTCGTTTGTCACGTTCGCCGATGTCCATCAATTGAAATAAATGGAGGTCGGGAAACACATGAAACGTAACCTCATTCGTGCACCACTGTCGGCGCAGCTCTCGGAATAGCGGGACTCATCGCACCTGGCGTGGCAAATGCCGCACCGGTGGACGAGAACAATTGCGCAAAGGTCTCGACCCCGGGCGCTACCGCCGGCTGGGGAAATGAGTTCTCCGACGAGGAGGGGCAGGCCGGAAAGTACTCCGAAGACAACGTCAACGACGAGGACGGTTCGCTGCAGTTCGTGACCACCGCGACCACGCCGCGACAGGCCTCCTATCACGCCGCAGGCCAGTTGCCGCTCGCTGACGTGGCCAAGAAGCCGCTGACATTCCACAAGTCGGCGGGCCAGGCGAACTGGCAGATCCGCGTGACCGGAGCAGAGACCGGTCAGGGTAACGGCTTCGCGACTCTGGTCTGGGCCGCCCCCGAGGGCAAGACGTTGGCCGACGCGACCGATTCCGACCAGTGGTGGGCGACGCGAAACCTCCCCGGTATCCCGCGGGCTCAGACCGCAACCCTGGCTCAGCTCATCCAGGCTGCCGGTGACGACGCGGTCGTCGACCACTACGGCATCTCGAGCCAGCCAACGGACAGCACCGGGACCGTGAACATCGACAATGTCTCGTTCAACGGCTGCACCACGAACTTCAAGGCCACCGATGACGCCGGTGGCTTCGGCTCGCTGGAAAATCTCTTCCCGTGATGTCGGCCTGATTCGACGCAACGCTTTGCACGGACCCGCGACCTGGTCGGTCGCGGGTCCGTCGTGCTGCGTCGGGTGTTTGGCACCAACATCACGTAGGTACTTCTGCGACACGCCGTACACGAGGGCCGGGGCGGCAGAAGGGAGCTGCGGTGAACTGGTCGTCGATCTTCGGTTTCTCGGTGCCGGTCGAGGAGTCGATCGTCCGCGGGACCGTGACGTTCTTCGTGGTGTTCGTCCTGATGCGCGTGGTGGGGCAGCGGGAATCAGGTGGACTGGGTCTGACCGATGTGTTGCTGGTGGTGTTGATGTCCGAGGCGGCCGCGGCCGGGCTGCAGGGCAGCCGTATCTCCTCGGTGTCCGACGGCACGGTACTTGTCGCGACCGTTCTGTTCTGGAGCGTCAGCCTCGACGCGCTCGCCTATCGGTTCCCGCGTATCGCCGGCTGGGTGAAGGCCAGGCCGCGGCCTCTCATCGAGGACGGCACATTGAACCGAAAGGTGATGTTGCGCGAGTTCATGACCTACGACGAGGTGATGTCCCAGTTGAGGTTGCACGGGGTCGATGAACTCGCGTCGGTCGAACGCGCCTACGTCGAACCCAACGGAATGATCAGCATCATCCGCGTCCCCGGACCGTCCCCCGACTGAGTGCTCTCCCGCCGAGCCTGTTCTCCGTGCCGGTTGAGCTTGTCCGAAACCACCGCAGGCCCCGCGACCTCTCGGTCACGGGGCCTGTGGTGTTTCCAGTGATCAGCAGGCGTCCTCCACTCACCACTGGTCGAATCCGACATTGGCTTGCGGGAAGCCGGTGTCGATGTTGCTGTTCATCCAGTACTGCTGCGACCGGGGGCCCCAGATACCGCTCATGTCGGTGTTCACGTTGAACTTGTGGTTGGTGAGCTGGTAATTGGCGGTGGGGCCGAAGAGGCCGATGCGGTACATCGCGTTGACGTCGAGGTGGTTGTTGAACGGTGCGACGGCCGTGATGGTTTCGGTGGCACCGGGGTAGAGGACCTTCTTCGGTGCGTTCACCCACTGGCCGCCGTCGGCGTTGCTGCCGATCAGGTACTCGGGCTTGTCGGTGTGGTTGGTGATCGTCATCGCGACCGTCGGCTCTCCCGGGCGGGTGATCGGCATGGTGCCGGCGTGGGCTGCTCCGGAGGCACCGAGTGCGATGCCGGCGGCTGCGGCGAGTCCGAGGGTTCCGGCTGCGATGCGGGACGCGATCTTCATGGGGTTCTCCGAGTCTCTGGTAAGGGTTTTGTGTGGTTGTTCCGGGCTGTCCCGGTGACACCAATGACTTTCCTCGGAAAACACCCCGCCCGGATTCCGCCGACCGGGTGATCCACCGGTGGATTGCCGCATCCACCGATCGGTGGACACAAGCCCAGACCGGCGCTGAAAACCGCCCCTGGGATCCGCCCCCGCAATGCACCCTCCACAGCCCGGCCGACGACATAGCGGGCTGTTGCGTAATTGGATGGGTCCGGTCCGGCCTGTCGTGGGTGGTTGGCGGCGGGTTCCGGCGATGATGTGTTGGTGGCCAAGGGTTATCGTCCGGTGCAGCGTGATCAACAGTTTCTGATGCCGCCGAGTATGCGGGAATGGCTGGCGGCTGATGATCCGGTGTGGCTGGTCATCGATACGGTCGCCTCGTTGGATACCTCGGCGGTGCAGGCGGTGCGCAAGACCGGCGGCGCCGGTCGCGCCGCCTATCACCCAGACATGTTGTTGACCCTGTTGATCTGGGGTTGGGCACAAGGTCAACGGTCCTCACGGCAGCTGGAACGGTTATGCCACCGCGACGTCGCCTACCGCATTATTTGCGCTGGTGACGTCCCTGATCACGTGACGATCTCCCGGTTCCGCGCCGACTGCGCACCCGCGATCGAGAACTTGTTCGTTCAAGTGTTGATGCTGTGCTCGCGGGTCGGGATGGGCCAGTTGGGAGTCGTTGCCCTTGACGGCGTCAAGATCGCCTCCAACGCGTCACTGAGCGCCAATCGGACCGAGCAAGGATTGCGCGCAGCGTTGGCCGCCGAGGCTGCTCGTGCCGCGGCCGAACACGAAGCGGCCGATGTCGCCGAGGATGATGCCCATGGTGATGACCGCGGCGATCAGCTTCCCCGGGAGCTCCACGATCCAGGGTCGCGTCACGCCCGGATCACTGAAGCGTTGGCTGACCTGGCTGTCCACAATGAGCAACTCAACGACGCCGAGTCGGCGGCCGCCCAGCGCAAGAACGACCGTGAACAGGCTGGTGAGAAGGCCCAGAAGGCCCGCGAGGAGACGGTACAGCGGGCGCGGGAACGACGGGCCTCTGGCGGGCCCGCCACGGGTAAGGGATCGTTGCCGGTCGAGATCGAGGTCGAGGTGTTGACCGAGTCGTTGGCGCGAGCGATCGCCGTTCACCAGGACAAGATCGACCGCTATCGGCCCGGGCAGCGGGGCCGTAAACCCGGACCGGTCGAGACGAACTACTACGTGCTGCGCGCCCAACGAGCACTCCAGCGGGCACTGGACCGTCAACAGCAGCGCCACGCCAAATCCGCGCCTGACTCAACTCCCACCCCGCCTGCCACCACGACTGCGGCAACGACGTCACGGGCGCCACGGCGCAACATCACCGACCCGCAATCGCGGATGATGCCGTTGCGTGGCGGTGGTTGGCTCCAAGGGTTCAACTGTCAGGCTGTGACCAGCGACGACGGGCTGATCATCGCCACCGGTGTGGGCAACAGTCCCGCCGATGCCCCCACCTTCACCACGATGCTCGACAAAGCCGTCACTGCCGCAACACTCATCGACACCCATCGACCCCACCCGCCGGCGACGACCGGCATCGGGGTGGTCTTGGCCGATGCCGGATATCTATCCGAACACAACCTCACCACCCCCGGACCCGACCGGCTCATCGCGACCGGCAAAAGCCGAGCAGTTTCAGAAGCCGCGCAACACACTCCGACCCACGGGTCACCGCCACCAGACGCCTCGCCGATCGAAGCGATGGCCCACCGGTTGGCCACACCAGAAGGGCATGCGCTTTACCGTCAACGCGCCCACATCGCTGAAACTCCGTTCGGCCACGCCAAACACAACCTCGGATTCCGCCGCTTCACCAGCCGCGGACTCGATAGAGCAGCAGCGGAATTCAGCTTCCACGCCCTCGTCCACAACCTGTTCAAAGCCATCGGAAACCCCGCCCTCACCTGACACACCGCCCGGCCAGCCACTGGCCAACCCGACCCGAACCCGACCCCCACACCAATTACGCAACAGCCCGATAGTGACAGCAAGGCCGCTGCACAGGGCTCTTATCGGGGGGCGCTTTTCGGTGGCGGGGTCAGACCTCGCGCGCGGGCACCTCGACCACGACGGCGGTCCCGCCGCCGGGCCGGTTCTGCAGGGAGAATGCGCCGCCGACCCCCTCGATACGTACTCGCCGCGAGGCCAGGCCGATGTGGCCGGCGGCCTGGCGGCGCCGGATCAGTTCCTCGACCTCGATCTCGTCGGGCAGTCCGACGCCGTCGTCGACGACGACCAATCGCGCGACCCCGTCGTCGAACTCGGCCGTGACCTCCGCGGTGTCGGCGTCCGCGTGTTTGACCACGTTGGTGAGCAGCTCGCGTGCCGCGGCGAACAGCAGCGAGTCGGCGGTGGTGCGCAGCACGGTCGGCCAGGCGGCGGTGTCCACCGAGATCGACGGTGCGCCCGCACGGCTGCCGTACGACGACGCGAGGTCGGTCAGTGCGACGGCGAGCCCGGCCTGTTCGAGGACCGCGGGATGCAGTTCGCTCAGGGTCGAGCGGAGCAACCGTGCCGAGTCGCGCAGGGCGCCGTCGACCCGGTCCAGGGTCACGGGATCGGCCGAGCCCCGCAGTGTCGCAAGCTCTTGCCGTGCGGCGAGCACATATTGGAGTGCGCCGTCGTGGAGGCTGTCGGCGAGGTCACGGCGTTCGCGCTCCTCGATCTCCATCGTCGCGTCGAGGAGTCGGGCGCGTTCGGCGGCGAGTGATCCGATGGTCGTCACCCGGGATCGTTGTAGCCGGGACAACAGGACCGCCCCGACCGCGAGAGCTGCGACCACGAGGATGCGCAACACGATGATCGACCAGGGTTCGCCGTTCGAGTCCCGGGCGAGGATGTTGGCGACCGCGTAGACCACCACGGTCGACGCCACGACCATCGCGCAGAGGCGCGGCTGCAGCGAGATGGCCGCGATCATCGGGACCAGAGCGAAGCCGGCGATCAGCGCATCGGTGGTCCAGCTGACCTCGTTGGACATACCGGCGACGACGGCCAGGATCGTCAGCAGCAGAAGGTCGATCGGCAACGCGATCCACGAGTAGCGGACCATCCAGGACTGGTGACTCCGGGCCACGACCGCTCCGGCGACACACCATGCCGCATAGAGAACGGCGGTGACGACGCTGAACACAGCCGCATGGTCGGGCGGATCCAGACAGACCGTCAGGAGCACGAAGAGTGCCAGGAAGAGTCGCAGGAGCACCTGGATCCGGATTCCGCGGATCGCGTGGTCGACGAGGATTCGGTGGATACGCGGCTCGTCGGCGAACTCGCCGAAGCCGAGATAGACGGTCAGACCGGCGATCTCGACGTCGGAGTTGCGCATCACCCGCCGGTTATTCGAGAAGGCCACGACGCATCGCCTCGGCCACCGCGGCGGCACGGTCGGAGACCCCGAGCTTCTCGTAGAGACGCTGGGTGTGGGTCTTCACGGTCGCGGCCCCGATGTACAACTCGGCGGCAACCTGCGGAATCGACTGTCCGCGTGCGAAACCGGCGAGGACCTGCCGTTCGCGTTCACTCAGGGCCGGTGCGTCCCGCTGGGTCTGGGCTCTAATCTCCCCGGCCAGGCCGGCCGCGAGCCCCGGGGGTACCACGGTCTCGCCCTTGGCGACCCGGGTCACCGCGCCGACGATCTCGTCGCGGTCGGCATCCTTCGACAGGTAACCGGCGGCGCCCTCCTGCAGCGCCCGGAAGACGATGGGTCCCTCGGTGACCGCGGACAGCAGGAGGACACGCGTCGGCAGCTTGTCGCGGGTGACCGCGTGGGCCAGCTCGACACCGGTCATCCCCGGCATCTGATGGTCGACGACGGCGACGTCGGGGTTCTCGCGCCGGATGAGTTCGAGGCCGGCGGCGCCGTCAGCGGCCTCGCCGACCACCCGCACCCGACCGCTTTGCGTGAGACCCCGCGACACCCCGTCCCGGAAGAACGGGTGATCGTCGACGACGACCGCGGTCACGAGGGTTTCCATCGCCCCAGAATACGGTGCATACAACGCGTTTCACCCGGTTACACGGGTTTCGGGGCCTTACTCGGCGTGCTGCTCCTCGATGAACTCGAACAGACGGAACTCCGAGCCCGGGTCGGTGCGCGAGGCGGTGGTCGGCGTCCGGTTGCCCGCGTCGGCATGGATCCGGGCGACGATCTCGGGGAGATCACCGTCGAGCGTGTAGGCAGCCATGTACCGGGGGGTGGCCTCGGGATCGGCCGACTTCTATCGCACCGCGCTCGTGACGCCCTCCGTTGCAAGTATTTCCGGAAGGTGATGGGTGGTGTACCACTCGTTGAACTCGTCCTCGACGGACTCGTCACGCGGATGGGTGAAGGCGATGTAGAGGCCTCGTGCCATGGTCTTTCCTCTTTCTCGAACCGGGATCTGATCAGGCGGACGGGAGTTCGGCCGGGGGAAACAGGCCCGCGCGGGACAGCTGGCCCGGCACCGTCGTCCCGAGCATCTCGCCGAGCCGGCGGGCGCCGTCGATGAGTACGGACGGGTCGACGCCGGTGTCGCATCCGCTGCGGTCGAGGAGGTACCAGAGGTCCTCGGTGGCGATGTTGCCCGTCGCGGCCGGGGCGAACGGGCATCCGCCGATACCGCCGAGGCTCGCGTCGAGGGCCGACGCCCCGAGCTGCAGCGCAGTGAGAGCGTTGGCATAGCCGGTGTTCCGTGTGTTGTGGAAGTGCCAGCGCAGCGGCATCCCGGGGGCTTCCCGGCGGGCTGCGTCGGCCAGTGCGACGACCTGTGCCGGAACTCCGACGCCGATCGTGTCGGCCAGGGCGATCTCATCGGGCTGTACATCGCTGCACCGTCGGAGCAGGTCGGCCACCCGCTCGACGGGGACCTCGCCCTCGAACGGGCAGCCGAAGGCGGCGGCGATGGTCACGGTGGTCTTCAGGCCCGCATCCGATGCCCGCTTGGCGAGACGATTCCACAGGTCGACGCCCTCGTCGGTGCTGGTTCCCTGGTTGCGCCGGCTGAAGGTGTCCGACGCGACGACCACGATGTTGACCTCGTCGAGACCGGCCGCGATGGCGCGATCGAGTCCGCGCTCGTTCAGGACCAATCCGATCCAGGAGACCTCGCCGCGCGGCAGGGCAGCGGAGACCGCCTCGGCATCGGCCATCTGCGGGACCCGCTTGGGATGGACGAAGCTCGTCGCCTCGATTCGACGGAGACCCGCTGCCACCAGATGATCGATGAGTTCGAGTTTGGTCTCGGTCGGCAGGAGCGTCGCCTCGTTCTGCAGGCCGTCGCGCGGCGATACCTCGACGATCGTGACCGACTCGGGCGTGACCGACGAGGAGGTTACGGAGGACGGGTGTGGGGCATGACTGTGTCCGGCTGCTCGGACGCCGTGTTGTTTGCCATGTCCGGATGTTCCCCCAGCCGCAGAATGTATGCAAGTGGACGGACGTCATGTGTCCATTACGTAAGAAGTTCCAGTAATTAACGAGTTTTCGGTTGTAGGCCGACTGTCGCCGGGCTAACATGTATGCAATCTAGGAGGTAAGAGTGTCTCAGGCATCACAGCGCGCCACGGATCTCCTCCGCGCGAAGATCCTCGAAGGTCGATGGAAACCGGGTGATCGGCTCGCCGAGGTCGAACTGGCCGAGATCCTCGAGGTCAGTCGTACGCCGGTGCGAGAAGCGCTGTCGCGATTGGCCGTCGAGGGTCTGGTCGAGATGTCCCCGAACAAGGGCGCCCGCGTGGCGACCTGGTCGGAGGCCAGGCTGAACGAGATCTTCGATCTCCGTTTGCTTCTCGAGCCGGTGGCCACCGGCAAAGCGGTGGGCCGGCTGAACGACGACGAGATCGACGAACTCGAAGAACTCGCCGTTCGTATGCACGAGCACGGCCGCCCCGGTGGAGATCGTGACTTCAGCGAGATCGCCCGGTTGAACCGCAAGTTCCATGCGACGTTGATCGAGAAGGCCGAGAGTCTGCAGCTCGAGGCGACGCTGACGTCGGTCCGGCACATCTCCTTGGCGACCCGCAACTACCAGCACTTCACCGAGGACAGCTTGTCGCGCAGCCTTTCTCATCATTTCGAGATCGTCGCGGCGGTCCGGGCCGGCAACTCCGACTGGGTGGAGGCGGTCATGCGCTGCCACCTGCACAACGCCCGCACCGCGATGCTGGGCGCGATGAGCAACCCGACCATCGGTACAGACAACACCCGTGACGGCATCGGCGCCATCCTCGCCTGACGCCCCACCGACGTAACCAGACCGACCCGGAGAACATCCGGAACCCACTCCGACAGACCACATACCGCTTGCGAACAAAGGGGCCGTCGACGGCCCGGTGACCCCTTCTTCATCCCGAGCGCCCGCGCAAACCCCTGCGTGTGGTGGCGATGACGCATACATCCATCCGGCCCGGCGCATCGGACTCCCAACGAACAGGAAGTACGAGATGAGCAACGAGACCATTCAGACCGCCCCCGAGCACGACCAGGTCGGACCGCTGTCCGATCTGCGCGTCGTCGAGATGGGCCAGCTCCTGGCCGGACCGTTCTGCGGCCAGCTGCTCGCCGATTTCGGCGCCGAGGTCATCAAGCTGGAGGATCCGGGCCGTGGTGACCCGATGCGTCAGTGGGGCCGCAAAAGCGCTCAGGGACAGTCACTCTGGTGGCCTGTCGTCGGCCGGAACAAGAAGTCGGTGACCTGCAACCTGCGGACCCCGGAAGGCCAGCAGATCGCCCGCGACCTGATCGCGACCGCCGACATCCTCATCGAGAACTTCGACCGAGGAGTGCGCCGCGTTCACCAAGGCGGTGCACGACTCACCCGACCTGAAGTCGTACAGCGTCGCCACCCTCCGCATCGAGAACTTCGCCGGGGCCAGACGAACAAGTTCAACGAGGGCATGGCGCAGGCCATCGCACAGAAGGCCGACGCGATCGTCCTGCTGGGCATCGAGCCGGCCATGCTGTCCGGCTCGCTCAACGACGCTGCGCGCGCGGGCATCCCGGTCATCAACGCCCTGTCGGGTGACGCATCGGCGCCGCTGGCCAACGGCGTCTTCGCGAACGTGAGCGCCGACTACACCGCCGACGGCGCCTCCCTCGCCGCATGGACGCTGGTCGACTCCAACTGCTCGGCGTCGACGTTCTTCGCGCAGCCGACCGCGATCGAGATCTACCAGAACATGGCCAATGGAGCCGAGAAGGTCTACCGCGAGAACTGCCCGGACGACTGCTCGCTGGACATCCAGGAGATCGACCTGGCCAACGCCGCGACCGACCTCCCCCAGAAGGTCGAGACGGCGATGAAGCGCAACCCGGACACCACCTACGTGATGACCAACTGGGACTCGGGCGTCACCTTCGTCGAGCCGACCGTCGCCATGACCAACCCCGACGCCAAGATCCTCGGCCGCGACGGCATCGCGACCAGCCTCGACTCGATCCGCTCGGGCAAGGGCCAGGACGTCACCATGGCGGCCCCGCCGGAGGCGTGGCTCGGCTGGGTGATGGTCGACAACGCGGTGCGCGCGGTCACCGGCGCCCAGCCCTCGGGCATCGTCATCCCCACCCGTCTGGTGGACGAGACCAACATCGGCGGCTCGAACGCCGAGGTGAACCCCAATTACAAGGATTTCCAGAACTCGTTCAAAGAGGCCTGGTCCAAGAACTGATCCGCGCGCGGGCTGAGCATGCCCGCGGCACACACACGGAGACATCATGAGCAATGACCTCGGCACCGCTGCGGCGCCCCCCTCACGCCCACCGGCGATCCAGAAGTCACCGACCGAATCGGTGGCGGGCTCCACAAGAGCCCGCCAGAGCACATCGTTCGTGGAACGCTATGCGCTGGTAGGACTCCTGGTGCTCGCGTTCGCGCTGCGCGCCGTCTTCCTGCCCGAGTTCCGGTCGACGGGCATCGTCTCGGCGATGGTCAACTCGCAGGCGATCATCCTGCTCCTCGCGCTGGCCGCGACCCTGGCGCTGCGGACCGGTGACTTCGACCTCGCCATCCCGGGCGTCATGGTCACCAGTGCGTGTGTGGTCGCGGTCATGTCGACCAACGGGTACTCGCCGGCCGCGGTGATCCCGGCTGCTCTGGCGGTCGGGCTCATCGTCGGCCTGATCAACGCCCTTCTGGTCGTGAAGGTCGGGGTGGACTCGTTCATCACGACACTCGGCATGTTCACCGCCCTCTCGGGCATCGGATACGCCATCACGGGGTCCAAGATCGTCACCGGCGTCCCGGACTTCTACGTGGAGCTCTCGCGGGCCAAGCTCCTGGGCCTGCCGATGACCACCTGGTACGGCTGGCTGCTCGTGGCCGTGCTGTGGTTCGTGTACCAGCGCACCCCGATGGGCCGCTACATGCTGTTCATCGGCGGCAACCGTGATGCCGCTCTGCTGGCGGGTATCTCGGTGGCACGTATCCGCACGATCACCTACGTGGTCTCGGGTGTGGCCGGTGCCCTGATCGGCATCATCCTGGTCGGCAACCTCGGCGCGATCGATCCCGGCATCGGCAGCCAGTACCTCCTGGCCCCGTTCGCCGCGACGTTCCTCGGTGCCACCGCGATCACCGTCGGCCGCTTCAACGCGATCGGCACCCTCGTCGCGGTCTACCTCCTGGTCGTCGGCATCACCGGCCTCCAGCTGGCCGGCGCGGCATCGTGGGTCAGCCCGCTGTTCAACGGTCTGGCACTGATGATCGCCGTCGCCCTCGCCAAGCTCGTCGGCAAGCGTCGCGGAGCCGCGTGATGACGCCGGAGTCGGCGGCCGCCACCCTCCCGGGTCGGGGAGGGGGCGGTACCGCGGGTCCCGCACTGCAGATCGAGGGTCTGTCGAAGCAGTTCGACGGCAACTACGCGCTGCACCCGCTCGACTGGGAGGTCAAGCGCGGCGAGGTTCACGCCCTGTGCGGACAGAACGGCAGTAGCAAGTCGACGATGATCAAGTGCCTGGCCGGTTACTACCGGCCGGACAGCGGTCGGGTGCGTCTGTTCGGTCGCGAGCTCGACCTGCCGGTGCGCAACCCGGCCGAGCACGGCATCGCCGTCATCCATCAGGACCTGGGTCTCGCCCCGGAGATGACGGTGCTCGAGAACATCGGCGTCGCAACCGGTTACGGCACCCGTGGCTTCGGCTGGGTGCGTGATCGCCAGGAGGCCAAGGCCTGCCGCGAGATCGCCGAACGTCTCGGCATCGAGCTGCCGCTCAACACCTTGGTCGCCGACCTCAGCCCTGCGCAGCGTGCGCTCGTCGGTCTGGTCCGAGCGGTTCGCGCGCTCGGTGACGGGCACGAAGGTCACCTGTTCATTCTCGACGAACCGACGGCGTCGCTGTCGCACAGCGAGGCGGCACAGGTCACCGCCATGATGCGCAGTGTCGCCGAACTGGGTTCGAGCGTCATCTTCGTCAGCCACCGGCTCAGCGAGGTGCTCGACGACTGCGACTCAGTCACCGTGCTGCGTGACGGCAAGCGGGTTCTCACCCGGTCCACCGCGGGACTCACCCGCTCGGACCTGGTCGCCGACATCCTCGGACGGCGGCTGACGGACTACTACCCGGATCCGCCGGAACGCGCCGGTGCCACACCTGCACAGCTCGTGCTGGAGAACGTGAGTGGCGGTGTGGTGAAGGATCTCTCGGTCACCGTCGAGAAGGGCGAGATCGTCGGGTTCACCGGCCTGGCCGGCATGGGTCACGAAGAACTGCCGCTGGTCCTGGCCGGCAAGCTGCCGCGCACCGGGGGCACGGTCACCGTCGACGGCACCACCGTCGAACCGAACCGACCCCGGGCCGCCATCGCCGCCGGCCTGGCGTTGGTCCCGGGCAACCGTCATCGCGACGGAGTCTGGCTCGACGCATCCGCCGCCGAGAACGTCACGCTGCCGAGCCTGGGTTCGTTCACCAAGTTCGGTGTCGCGACCAACTGGCGCAAGGAACGGTCGACCGCGGTCGACCTCGTCGAGGAATCCGGTGCCGTTCCGGCGCAACCGCATTGGCCGATCCGCCAGTTCAGCGGCGGCAACCAGCAGAAGATCGTGTTGTCCAAGTGGTTGCACCTCGACCCGACCGTGCTCCTGCTCGACGAACCCACCCAGGGCGTCGACGCCGGCGCGTCACGGCAGCTGCTGGACCGGGTCGCCGACCTCGCCGCCGACGGCGCGTCGGTCCTGGTGTTCTCCGGTGATCACGAGCAACTCGCCGCGATCTGCCACCGTGTCCTCGTCCTGCACCATGGAGAGGTCGTGGCGGAACTGCCGCGGGCCGAACTCAGCGAGCAGGCCTTGTTGGAGGCGTGCGAACAGAAGGTGGAGGTCGTCGCGTGAGCGATCCAGGGAACACGGTCACCGACGCGGACGGCATCGCCGCCGACTACGCGAAGGCGGGATTCGGCGGCGCGCTGGGCTGGGGCTCTCGGCCCGCGCTGCTGATGATCGACATGATCGAGGCGTACTTCCGGCCGGGATCGCCGTTCTGCCTTCCCGATCCGGAGGTCGTCGACCGGTGCGCCACGCTCCTGGAGGCGGCGCGCCGCGCGGGCATCCTGATCGTTCACACCCGGGTGGAGTACACCCCCGGTCTCGCCGACGGTGGTGTCTTCGTCCGGAAGGTGCCCGCGCTGGGTGTCCTCGAGGCCGGCCACCCGGACGGCCTGGGTGAGTTCGTCGCGCCGCTGCGCCCGCAAGCGGGTGAGGTCGTCGTGGTCAAGCAGTATGCGTCGGCGTTCTTCGGCACGTCGGTCGCGGCAACACTGATCGCCAACGGAGTCGACTCGGTGTTCGTCGCCGGCGTCTCGACCTCGGGATGCGTGCGTGCGAGTGCCACCGATGCCATGCAGCACGGATTCATCCCGAAGGTCGTCGCCGACGCCTGCGGGGACCGCAACCCCGCGGTGCACGACGCGAATCTGTTCGATCTCGACGCCAAGTACGCCGACGTCGTCGACCTCGACACGGCGTGCGCGCGAATGGCGTTCGCGGACTGACCATCCAGGCGCCCCGGACGGCGTCGTCGCGCGCGCTGCCCCCCGCGTAGCGAGACGGCGTCGCCGGGCGTGTCCATCACGCCGACGGGTTGAGGATTCCTCCACACCGTACCCGCCATCCCCGGTGGTGGAGGCGGTCCTCATGGGTCCCCGTTCGGATGGACACGGCACGGCCGGTGACGATCTCCCAATGTCGTCACCGGCCGTGTGTCTTTGCCGGGTGTGGCGCCTCAGCTCGCGGTGTCGCTGCGCGTGGGTGCCGTGACGGTGATGAACCGGGCCGCGGTCTCCACGGCCAGGCGCGCTTCTGAGGACAACCTCGGCATCAGCTGGAAGACGTGCCCCTGGTCTGGCCATGCCTGGATCACCGAAACTCCACCGGCACCGACGATCTCGGCGTGGGTGGCCCGGGCATCGGCGCCCATGACCTCGAGGGCCCCGTACTGGATGAGGGTGTTGGGCAGCGTCATCTCCGGGGTCAGACGGATGCGCATGCGCGGATGGTCGGGGTCCGCGGTCCGCGTGTAGAGACGGAGGATCTTGCGCGCGGTGATCGCGTTGATGATCGGGTCGTGGACGCCGCTGCGCTGATTGTCCACGGCCAGATCGAAAGTCGGGTCGTAGAGCGGGGAGAAGAGCACCATCGATCCGGGCTGCGGGGTGCGGGTCGCGTGGTTGACGGCGAGGACGTCGAGGGCGAGGTGCCCGCCGGCCGAGTCGCCGGCGATCACGATGTCCTCGGCGCGATACCCCTGCGCGAGAAGCCATCGGTATCCGCGGATCGCGTCGTTTCCCGCACAGGGCCAGGGATGTTCCGGACCGAGCCGGTAGTCGAGGCTGAACGCCGACAGTTCCGTCAGGTTGCCCAACCGCGCGACGAGCCCGCGGTGCGTGCGCGGCGAGCACACCACATATCCGCTGCCGTGGAGGTAGTAGATGACCCGGGTGCCCGGCTGCGGAACCGCGGCGCGTCGGCCCGTCACCCATTCGCCGCGGATCTGGCCACCGCGGAACGTCTCCCGGATCGGCCCGACCATCGTGCCCGACGGCGGCGGGCTGAGCCGTTCGATGGTGCGGTCCAACCCGGGGCGGGTCCGCTGGATCATCTGCGCCGTCACCCGGGGGTGGCTGCGACGTGCGGCGAGCATCATCGGCCAGGTCACCCGTGCGAGGTAGGCGTTGACTGCACGCGACCGGCGCGAGCCGTGCGGGTCCACGCCGAGCCGGCCGAAGGGGTTCTCGTCGTCCGCGGGCGGGGTCGGGGCACCGCCCGTGATGGAAGTGACGCTCATCACCCGACGGTATCGGTACCGGATGTCCGATGCGCGGCGATCGTCTGCGGTGACACCGGACCGCGACCCCGCCGCGATCGAGTGGCCGCCGCGATGGATCCGTGTCGTTACCTACAGAAGGCCGACAGCTCACTTCGCAGGGACGTCGCGGTGATGTCCGTACACGCCCGATTTCTCCTCTGACGTGCAGGAGCGGGGTCGTTGTGGTAGCCGGATTTCGATAGTGGGCACCCCACGTGGAAAAATGACACACAATGCTCATACGGCAGCCGCGGGCGCCCTTTGTAGTGCTGCGCGTAAAGCCGAGATGAGCAGGGTGTTCGGGCCCCGACGACGCGGCCCGGGAGAATCCGTCAGCAACGGCGCTGACGGGGCCACCGCCATGTGATTGTCGGCTCTGCCCCAGGTCAGCCCCTTGAGGGCGGCAGACGACGACGCTGTTGGGGACAGCGAGGTCCGCACGGCGACGGACAGTGACGTCCGAGGCGAGAAGGCCGGCAACGGAGCCGGTGATACAGGTGGGGTGGCCCCCAAACATTGACGACGGTTAGTGCGTGCACCCTTCGCACGCAAAGTGAGGCGAATATGAAGCAGGCTCCGGGACCGGTCGGTCTCTACGACCCACGCAACGAGCACGATTCGTGCGGCGTGGCGTTCGTCGTGGACATGCACGGACGACGCAGTCGCGACATCGTCGACAAGGCGATCATGGCCCTGGTCAACCTCGAGCACCGCGGTGCCGCGGGTGCCGAACCGAACACCGGTGACGGTGCCGGGATCATGATCCAGGTTCCCGACCGCTTCCTGCGGGAGACGGTCGACTTCGAGCTTCCCGCCGAGGGCAGCTACGCGACCGGTATCGCATTCCTCCCGCAGGGCTCCGAAGACGCTCGGCTCGCCTGCGCGGGCGTCGAGAAGGTCATCGAGTCCGAGGGCCTGACCCTGCTCGGCTGGCGCGAGGTGCCCACCAACGAGAATTCGCTCGGTGCGCTCGCCCGGGACGCGATGCCCACCTTCCGCCAGGTCTTCATCGGCGGCGCCGAGGGCATGGAACTCGAGCGTCGCGCGTACGTCGTGCGCAAGCGCGTCCAGTACGAGCTCGGCAACAAGGGCGCGGGCGCCGACGGCCCCGGCCGCGAGACCGTCTACTTCCCGTCCCTGTCGGGACGCACCTTCGTCTACAAGGGCATGCTCACGACGCCGCAGCTGCGGGAGTTCTACGTCGACTTGCAGGACTCGCGCGTCGAGAGCTCGCTGGGCCTCGTCCACTCGCGCTTCTCCACCAACACCTTCCCGTCGTGGCCGCTCGCGCATCCGTTCCGCCGCGTCGCCCACAACGGCGAGATCAACACCGTGACGGGCAACGAGAACTGGATGCGTGCCCGCGAGGCGCTCATCGACACCGAGGCCTTCGGTGCCGACGCGGCGTCGAAGATCTTCCCGGTCTGCACCCCCGGCGCATCGGACACCGCACGTTTCGACGAAGTGCTCGAACTCCTGCACCTCGGCGGCCGCAGCCTGCCGCACGCCGTCCTGATGATGATCCCGGAGGCCTGGGAACGTCACGAGTCGATGAAACCGGCGCACCGGGCGTTCTACCGCTATCACGCCACGATGATGGAGCCGTGGGACGGCCCGGCGTCGGTGTGCTTCACCGACGGCACCGTCGTCGGAGCGGTGCTCGACCGAAACGGCCTGCGCCCCAGCCGTATCTGGGTGACCAAGGACGATCTCGTCGTGATGGCCTCCGAGGTCGGTGTCCTCGACATCGACCACGCCGACGTCGTGCAGAAGATGCGTCTGCAGCCGGGCCGCATGTTCCTCGTGGACACCGCCGCCGGCCGCATCGTCGACGACGAGGAGATCAAGGACGAACTGGCCGCCGAGCACCCGTACCAGGAGTGGCTCGACGAGCACCTCGTCGACGTCAACGACGTGCGGGCACTGCCGCATGAGCACATGGCTCACGAGCGGGTTGCGTTGCGCCAGCAGGTCTTCGGCTACACCAGCGAGGAGCTGAACCTCCTCGTCGCGCCGATGGCCAGGACGGGGGCCGAGGCGCTCGGTTCGATGGGCACCGACACCCCGATCGCGGTGCTGTCCAAGCGTCCGCGCATGCTCTTCGACTACTTCCAGCAGCTCTTCGCGCAGGTCACCAACCCGCCGCTGGACGCCATCCGCGAAGAGGTGGTGACCGGTCTCGGCGACACGATCGGTTCCGAGGGTGATCTCCTGCATCCCGGTCCGAACACCTGCCGCAAGATCGAGATCCCCGAACCGACCATCGACAACGACACGCTGGCGAAGCTGGTCCGGATCGAGGAGGACGGCCGCTACCCGGACCTGCGCAGCAAGCAGATCCACGGGCTGTACCCGGTCGCCGAGGGTGGCGCCGGTTTGCGCGCCGCGCTGGACCGGATTCGCGCCGAGGTGAGTGCCGCGATCGACGACGGGGTGACCATCGTGGTGCTCTCCGACCGTGAGTCGGACGAGACCAACGCGCCGATCCCGTCGCTGCTGCTGACCGCGGCGGTGCACCATCACCTGGTCCGGGAGCGCAAGCGCACCCGGGTGGGCCTGGTGGTGGAGTCCGGCGATGCCCGCGAGGTCCACCACATCGCCGCACTCGTCGGCTTCGGTGCCGGTGCGGTCAATCCGTACATGGCCTTCGAGTCGATCGAGGACATGGTCGAGCGTGGTGTGCTGGGCGACATCGACTTCGCCACCGCACGGAAGAACTACATCAAGGCCGCCAGCAAGGGCGTGCTCAAGGTGATGAGCAAGATGGGCATCTCGACCATCGCCTCGTACACCGGCGCACAGCTCTTCCAGGTCATCGGCCTGTCGCAGGCGACGGTCGACGAGTTCTTCACCGGACTCATCAGCCAGCTCGACGGCATCGGTCTCGACGAGATCGCCGCCGACGTCGCCGCCCGCCACGCCCTGGCGTTCAGCGACCGTCCCTCCGAGCGCGCGCACCGCGAGCTCGAGGTCGGCGGTGAATACCAGTGGCGCCGTGAGGGCGAGTACCACCTGTTCAACCCGGACACGGTGTTCAAGCTGCAGCACTCCACGCGCACCGGCCAGTACGGGGTGTTCAAGGAGTACACGAAGATGGTCGACGACCAGTCGACCCGTCTGGGCACGCTGCGCGGCCTCTTCGACTTCAACTTCGGTGACCGCGACCCGATTCCGATCGAGAAGGTCGAGCCGGCCAGCGAGATCGTCAAGAGGTTCTCGACCGGCGCGATGAGCTTCGGCTCGATCTCCGCCGAGGCCCACGAGACCCTGGCCATCGCCATGAACCGTCTCGGCGGCCGCTCGAACTCCGGTGAGGGCGGCGAGGATCCGCGTCGTTTCCACCACGACGAGAACGGCGACTGGCGTCGCAGTGCGATCAAGCAGGTCGCGTCGGGACGTTTCGGCGTCACCTCGCACTACCTGTCGAACTGCACCGACATCCAGATCAAGATGGCGCAGGGCGCCAAGCCCGGTGAGGGCGGCCAGCTCCCGCCGCACAAGGTGTACCCCTGGGTCGCCGAGGTCCGTGGTTCGACGCCGGGCGTGGGCCTGATCTCGCCGCCGCCGCACCACGACATCTACTCGATCGAGGATCTCGCCCAGCTGATCCACGACCTGAAGAACGCCAACCCCAAGGCGCGCATCCACGTGAAGCTCGTCAGCGAGGTCGGCGTCGGCACCGTCGCCGCCGGTGTGTCGAAGGCGCATGCGGACGTCGTGCTCATCTCGGGTCACGACGGTGGAACCGGTGCGTCGCCGCTGACGTCGCTCAAGCACGCGGGTGCGCCGTGGGAGATCGGCCTCGCCGAGACCCAGCAGACCCTGCTGCTCAACGGTCTTCGCGACCGCATCGTGGTCCAGGTCGACGGTCAGATGAAGACCGGTCGCGACGTCGTGATCGCCGCGCTGCTCGGTGGCGAGGAGTTCGGTTTCGCAACCGCACCGCTCGTCGTCTCGGGCTGCGTCATGATGCGCGTCTGCCACCTCGACACCTGCCCGGTCGGCATCGCCACCCAGAGCCCGCTTCTGCGTGAGCGTTTCGCCGGCAAGCCGGAGTTCGTCGAGAACTTCTTCCTGTTCATCGCCGAAGAGGTCCGGGAACTGCTGGCACGCCTCGGCTTCCGCACGCTCCAGGAGGCCGTGGGCCACGTCGAGGCTCTCGACACCACCAAGGCCCTGGCGCACTGGAAGTCGGAGAAGGCGGGCAAGCTCGACCTGACGTCGATCCTGACCATGCCGGAATCACCGTTCATGAACCAGGACCTGTACTGCTCGGGCGTCCAGGATCATTCGCTGGAGAAGGCACTCGACCAGCAGCTCATCGCACAGAGCCGCGACGCGATCGACCACGGCACCCGCGTGTCGTTCACGTCGAAGATCACCAACGTCAACCGCACCGTCGGCACCATGCTGGGTCACGAGGTCACCAAGACCTATGGCGCCCAGGGCCTGCCGGACGGCACGATCATCGTCGACTTCACCGGTTCGGCGGGCAACAGCTTCGGTGCCTTTGTCCCCAAGGGCATCACGCTGCGCCTCGAGGGCGACGCCAACGACTTCGTCGGCAAGGGTCTCTCGGGCGGTCGCCTGGTGGTCCGCCCGGCGCGCAACGCGCCGGCCGACTTCGTCGCCGAGGACAACATCATCGCCGGCAACGTCATCGGCTTCGGTGCCACCGCGGGCAAGATCTTCCTGCGCGGCATCGTCGGCGAACGCTTCTGCGTCCGTAACTCGGGTGCGACGGCGGTCGTCGAGGGTGTGGGCGACCACGGTTGTGAGTACATGACCGGTGGACGCGTGGTCGTGCTCGGTGAGACCGGCCGCAACTTCGCGGCGGGCATGTCGGGCGGTATGGCGTTCGTCTACGACCCGGACGCCGAGCTGGCCGACAACCTCAACACCGAGCTCGTCGACCTCGAGCCGCTGACCGGCGAGGACATCGAGTTCCTCGCCGCCATCATCGACGAGCACCGTGCCGAAACCGAATCCCCGGTCGCCGCAGCGCTGCTCGCCGATTGGGACACTGCCCAGACCAAGTTCGCCAAGGTCATGCCGCGGGACTACAAGCGCGTGCTGCTGGCCATCTCCGATGCGGAGAAGACCGGGCGAGACGTGAACGAAGCGATCATGGAGGCCGCACGTGGCTGACCCCAGAGGATTCCTCAAGCACCCCGAGCGGGAGCTCCCCGACCGTCGTCCGGTCGAGCTGCGACTGCTCGACTGGAAAGAGGTCTACACCGACTTCGACAAGGATCACCTGAAGACGCAGGCCAGCCGCTGCATGGACTGCGGTATCCCGTTCTGCCACAACGGCTGCCCGCTCGGGAACCTGATCCCCGAGTGGAACGACCTGGTCTACAAGGACCAGTGGCGCGACGGTATCGAGCGTCTGCACGCGACCAACAACTTCCCGGAGTTCACCGGTCGCCTGTGCCCGGCACCGTGTGAGGCGTCGTGCGTGCTCGGCATCAACCAGCCGCCGGTGACCATCAAGCAGGTCGAGGTCGAGATCATCGACAACGCCTTCGACAACGGCTGGGTCACCCCGGTCCTGCCGTCGGAGAAGACCGGCAAGTCGGTGGCCGTCGTCGGTTCGGGTCCGGCCGGACTCGCTGCCGCACAGCAGCTCACGCGTGCCGGACACGACGTGACGCTGTTCGAGCGGGCCGACCGCATCGGCGGTCTGCTGCGCTATGGCATCCCCGAGTTCAAGATGGAGAAGCGCCACATCGACCGCCGTCTGGCGCAGATGGAGGCCGAGGGCACCGTCTTCCGCACCGGCGTCAACGTGGGTGTCGACGTCACCGTCGAGCAGCTGCGTGCCGACTTCGACGCGGTCATCCTCGCCAACGGTTCGACCATCGGTCGCGATCTGCCGATCCCGGGCCGCGAGCTCGACGGCATCCACCAGGCGATGGAGTTCCTGCCCCAGGCCAACCGGGTTCAGCTCGGCGACACCGTCGAGGGCCAGATCACGGCCAAGGGCAAGAAGGTCATCATCATCGGCGGTGGCGACACCGGCGCCGACTGCCTGGGCACCTCGCTGCGTCAGGGCGCCGAGATCGTCCACCAGTTCGAGATCATGCCGAAGCCGCCGATCGAGCGTGCCGAGTCGACCCCGTGGCCGACCTACCCGCTGATGTACCGCGTGTCGTCGGCCCACGAAGAGGGCGGCGAGCGCGTCTTCTCGGTCAACACCGAGCAGTTCATCGGGGAGAACGGCAAGGTCACCGGGCTGAAGGCCCACGAGGTGGTCATGCGTGACGGTCGCTTCGAGAAGGTCGAGGGCTCGGACTTCGAGCTCGAGGCCGACCTCGTCCTGCTGGCGATGGGCTTCGTCGGCCCGGAGCGCGAGGATCTCCTCGACAAGATGGGCGTCGAGTACGACGCTCGCGGCAACGTCAAGCGCGACAACGACTTCGCCGCTGTCGGCCAGCCGGGCGTGTTCGTCGCCGGTGACGCCGGTCGAGGCCAGTCGCTGATCGTGTGGGCGATCGCCGAGGGGCGTTCGGCTGCCGCGGCCGCCGACGAGTACCTCACCGGTGCGTCGGATCTGCCGGCTCCGATCGTGCCGACCCAGGTCGCCCAGCGCTGACCTGCCGGCCACCACGAACGAGAACTCCCGCCCACCGAAAAGGTGGGCGGGAGTTTCGTTTTCTCGGCTACACATCCGGGGGGTGCGGCCATACACTCGGCCTATCGTGATCCATCCATCGAAGGGGCAGCCCATGCGTCGAATCCTCGCCATCATGTGCACTCTGCTGTGTGCGGTCTTGGGAGGGTTCGGATTGAGCACGCCGCGTGCGGACGCGGCGCCGGCCGGTTGCCCAAAGATCTATGTCCTCGCCGTTCCGGGTACCTGGTCCAACGGCGTCAGCCCGGGCGTCCTGGGTGCGGTCACCTCCGGTCTGGGGCCGGAGACCAAGGTCCGGTACGTCGGCTACGACGCGACCGCGTTCCCGTGGGAGAAGGCGATCTACGGTAAGTCGAAGGCCCAGGCCGTCGCCAACACCCGCGGCCTCGCCCTCCAGATGTTGCAGCGGTGCCCGGGAACCCGGATCGCGCTCGTCGGATACAGCCAGGGCGCCGACGCCGCGGGCGACCTCGCGTCGGAGATCGGCACCGGACTCGCGATGATCCGGCCCGGTCAGGTCGCCGGCGTCGTGCTGATCTCCGATCCCCGACGCTCCCGTAAGGACAACGTGGTCGGTCCGGCACTGCGCGGTGAGGGCAGCGGCGGACCCCGCCTCGACGGCATGGGCTGGGTCCTCCCGCGGGCGTTCACCCTCTGCGAACCGTCGGACATGTACTGCAACACCCCGCGGGACTTCTACATCACCCGCATCGCCGGATACCTGGCCGAGACCAGCGACCCGACGCCGAGCCAGATCCTCCAGTACCAGGCCGAGGCGGCGGTGATCGTTCGTGAGCTGCTCACCCTCGGTGGGCCCGGCGCGATCGTCCAGGAACTCGGCAACAAGCGTGCGCGCGACCAGATCATCTCGTTCAACAAGTTCTTGCAGTCGGGATCGCACGGCACCTACGGCGACTTCCAGGTCAAGCCCGGTGTCAGCGCGGTCACCTGGGCCAACCGTTTCCTCGCCGGCCTGGCCTGAGCCGGTCGTTCTTCAGCTTGAACCGCGCATGCGCTGCGGGTTCGAGCGATAGAACCCCAGGATGAAGTGGTCCGAGTGGATGGCATACGCCGCCGCGTTCGCTGCGTAGCATTGGTGCTGGTAGATGCCGCGTCGCTACCCGGACCGTAACGCTCGGCGTGCCATGATCGATTAAGTCGGCAGGTGCGACAGTCACGATTCCGGGACACCGGGGACGTGGAATCTCACGTGTTGACGGGGCTCGGGGTGAGTGGTGCAAACCACGAATTACCCCGGAGACAGCGATGGGTACTGTCGCTACAGTAGATCAAAGTCAGAGTCCGTTGTAACGAATGTGAATGCACCAGGAAGTGATTGGTCATGAAGTTGGCTGACACATTTCACCCGCCCCGCCGGGGCTCATTGCTGAATTCGCTCACCGGGGGGCGACTCGGTGGCCGTCGAATCGACTCATCGACGTTCCCCGCCGAAGCAGAACGCCTCATCACGCCGGCCGAACTCAGGCGTCTCGGCCTTCGTTCCTGATCCGGGGGGATCACACACCGGGGTTTCGGTGTCCGGGGGATTCTCAAACCTCGTCGCGGGCGACCCGCACGCTCATCCCGCCCACCTCGACCACGTCGCCGAGCGTGAGCTGACGACCACGCCTGATCTCGACCTCACCGTTGACGGTCACCAGACCGTCGGCGATGACCTCCTTGGCCTCGGCGCCGGATTCGATGAGGTTGGCCAGTTTCAAGAACTGGCCGAGGCGGATGGAGTCGTCGCGGATCGTCACGTCGTACACAGTCTGAGATCATGCCCCGTGACGGCGGAGTCGGCCACACCGGCACGACCGCACCGGCTTCTCGATGCAGATACGTGCCGCCGCAGGATCCAATCAGCGTGGAGTGCCGAGTCGCACCCGTGCGGACGACTACCGTCGACGCATGGCCACCGACACCCCCCTTGCGCCGGTCGACCCGTCCAGCCCCGACGAACATCCCGAGGCACCCCGGCGGACCCCCACCGCGGCTGACCGGCGCTCCCTCGTCCTCCTCGACAAGATCAGGCGCCCTACCGGATTCGGCCGCAACGCCCCGCACATCGCGGGCACCGTCGTCGGTGTCCTGGCGACGATCGCGTTGCTGTCCAGCCTGTTCCCGGCCTTTCGTCGTCTGATTCACGACCCTCGGCGTTACGTCGACGACTACGTCATCACGCTGCCCGACACGAGTTTTGCGTGGGCTTTCGTCTTGGCGCTGATCGCGATCGCGTTGTCGGCACGCAAGCGGATCGCCTGGTGGATCAGCGTGATCTATCTGGTGCTCTTCATGGTGGGCAACGTGCTCTATCTGATCCCGGCGCTCGAGGACGACCTCGACGTGACGTCGTGGGATCGGACGAACCTCTACATCGGCCTGGTCATCGACCTCGCCGCGTTGGCCTTCCTCGTGGCGACCTACCGGCAGTTCCACACCAGGGTGCGCCGGGGTGCGATTCCCGCGGCGATCGCCACGCTGGTCGTCGGTCTCGGCATCGCGACATTGCTCGGCTGGGCGCTGGTCTGGGCCTTCCCTCACACGCTGACGCGCGGCGATCGCCTTCCGTACGCGTTCAACCGTGTGGTCGCCTTCGGCGCGATCGACCAGGAGGCGTCCTTCGACGGTCGCCACGCCCCGATCTTCGTGAACGGCCTGCTGGGTCTGTTCGGTGCGCTCGCGCTGATCGCCGCGGCGGTCGTACTGTTCCGGTCGCAACGACTGCGCTGGTTGATGACCGCGGAGGACGAAGCGCTCATCCGTGCGCTCATCACCCGCTTCAACGACGACGATTCGCTGGCCTACTTCTCCACCCGTCGGGACAAGGCGGTCGTGTTCTCGCCCGACGGCCGGGCGGCGATCACCTACCGGGTCGAGGTCGGCGTCGGAATGGCCGGCGGTGACCCGATCGGCGATCCGGAGTCGTGGCCCGACGCCATCACGGAGTTCCTCACCCTCTGTGAGAAATACGGGTGGCATCCGGCTTCCATCGGGTCGAGTTCACGCGGCGCCGCGGCCTACGACGCCGCCGGCTTCATCTCGCTGAACATCGGTGACGAAGCCATCCTGCACACCCGTGAGTTCAGCCTGAGCGGGCCGGTGATGAAGGCCGTGCGCCAGGCCGTCACCCGCACCCGGCGAGCCGGTGTGACCGTCCGGATCCGACGCCACGGCGACATCGGCGATGCCGAGATGGAGAAGGTCGTCGCCCGCGCCGACGACTGGCGCGACACCGACGAGGAGCGCGGTTTCGCAATGGCGTTGTCGCGCATCGGCGATCGCGCCGACGACGACTGCCTGCTGGTCGAGGCCGTGGTCGGCGAGGGCACCCCGGACGAGCAGGTCGTCGGCATGCTCTCGTTCGTCCCCTGGGGTCGCCGCGGCGCCTCCCTGGACCTGATGCGACGCGATCGGCAGGGACCGAACGGCGTCGTCGAGACGATGGTGGCCGAATTGTGCCGCAACTCCGAACAGTTCGGCATCACCGAGGTCTCGCTCAACTTCGCGGCCTTCCGCGCGTTCTTCGAGCAGGGCCCGCAGATCGGTGCGGGGCCGGTCATGCGTGCCGGCTACTCCGTACTGATGTTCGGCTCGCGGTTCTTCCAGATGGAGTCGCTGTACAAGTCGAACGCCAAGTACCTACCGGACTGGCAGTCGCGGTACCTGTGCTTCGAGGACAACCGCATCCTGCCGCGCGTAGGACTCGCCGCGATCGTCACCGAAGGGTTCATCACCCTGCCCAGGTTCGGGCGGGCCAAGCACTATTCCGAAGGCCAGCCGTCGATTCCGGCCGGCGTCGACGCGCCCGCGCTGATCGCCGAGCTGGAAGCCGAGGCAGCAACTCCCGAGGGTGCCGTCGTGCACCGTCCCGAGCAGGTGCGGGTCCGACTCGACAAGATGGACCGGCTCGTCGAGCGTGGTTTCGATCCCTATCCGCCCGCCGACCAGCCGACGCACACCATCGCGCAGGCGCGGACGGAACCCGAGGGCACCGTCGTCACCGTCGCCGGCCGCGTCACGCGTCTGCGTGACTTCGGCAAGGTGGTGTTCGCCGACATGCACGACTGGTCGGGCGAGGTGCAGATCCTCGTCGAGGAGTCGCGGGTCATCCCGGGCACTCCCGACTTCGGTACCGACGTCGACCTCGGTGACCTGATCCAGGTGCGCGGTGTCGTCGGCACCAGTCGCAAGGGCGAACTGTCGATCCTGATCGACGCCTGGCGGATCAACGGCAAGTGCCTGCGACCACTGCCGGACAAGTGGGCGGGCCTCACCGATCCCGAGGCCCGCGTGCGTCAGCGCTACGTCGATCTCGCGATCAACGAGGAGAGCCGGAAGAACCTCGCGATCCGCAGTCTGGTGGTGAAGTCGTTGCGCGACTTCCTCGCCGCGCGAGGTTTCCTCGAGGTCGAGACGCCGATCCTGCAGCAGATCCACGGCGGCGCCAACGCGACACCGTTCCAGACGCACATCAACGCCTACAACCTCGACCTCTATCTCCGGATCGCGCCGGAGCTCTACCTCAAGCGCCTGTGTGTCGGCGGCGTGGAGAAGGTCTTCGAGATCGGACGCAACTTCCGCAACGAGGGCGTCGACTTCAGCCACAACCCTGAGTTCACGAGCCTGGAAGCCTATGAGGCGCACAGCGACTACCTCAAGATGCTGGACCTCACCCGCGAGATGATCCAGCACGCGGCGACGGCGGCCTACGGCGAACCGGTGATCATCCGCACCGACGCCGACGGAAACGAAGAGCGCGTGGACATCTCGGGCGAGTGGCCGGTGAAGACCGTCCACGAGGTGGTGTCCGAGGGGGCGGGCGAGGAGATCACGCCGGAGACGTCGGTCGAGCAGCTCCGGGCGGTGTGCGATCGCCTCGAGATCAACTACCGCCCGGACTGGGACGCCGGACAGGTCGTGCTCGAACTCTACGAACACCTCGGCGAGGACCGCACGACGTTCCCGACGTTCTACACCGACTTCCCGACGTCGACGTCGCCGCTGACCCGCGCACACCGCAGCAGGCCCGGCGTCGCCGAGCGCTGGGATCTGGTGGCGTGGGGAGTGGAGCTCGGCACTGCGTACACCGAGCTGACCGACCCGGTGGAGCAGCGCAAGCGTCTCACCGAGCAGTCCGTCCTGGCCGCCGACGGCGACCCGGAGGCGATGGAGCTCGACGAGGACTTCCTGCAGGCGCTCGAGTACGCGATGCCGCCGACAGGTGGTCTGGGCGTCGGCGTCGACCGCGTGGTCATGCTCATCACCGGCCAGTCGATCCGCGAATCGCTGGCGTTCCCGCTGGCCAAACCGCAGGACGCGTGAGCACAGGCACACTGGTCGGGTGAACCCGATGACGCGCACCGACGGTGACGTGCCCGCAGCGCCGGGCACGTTCGTCACCGTCGGTGAACATCGGTTGCATGTGCTCGACGAGGGGTCGGGTCCGCCGCTGTTGCTGATGGCGGCGCTGGGCAGCAACTGGTTCGACCTCGACCCGCTGGTGGCCCGGCTCTCGACGTCGTGGCGGGTGATCCGCTACGACCGGCCGGGTTACGGGTTGTCGAGTCCGGTTGAGCGGCAGCACCTCCCGACCCTGCTCGGCGAGGTCGACCGGATGGCGGCGGTGCTCGACGCCCGCGGTGTGACCGAACCCGTTGTGGTGGTGGGGCATTCGCTGGCGTCGCTGTACGTGGAGGCATTCGCCCGGCAGTATCCCGGCCGGACGGCCGGCGTGGTCGTGCTCGACGGCTCCTATGTGCTCGTGCCGTGGCGCCTCGTGCCGTTGTCGTTCCGGGTGGGGAACGCGCACCGACTGGTCGGGGTGGCGCGTGCGGTGACGAGCCGCGTCGGAATCCAGCGCTGGCCGAGTCTGCAGGTGTGGAAGCGGGTCGTGCCCGCGCCTCCCGAGGGTCGCGGTGAGCAACAACGAAGTTGGGGAGCCCGCGTCTTCGGGCAACCACCGTTCCTGCTGGCCATGCTCGTCGAGAACGCGGCCTTCGGTGCGATGAACAAGACCCTGCGCGGTCTTCGTCGAACCGCTCCGATGCCCCGCGTACCGGTCGTCGTCGTGGTCGCATCGTCGACGCTGCGCGGATGGCGGACGTTCTGGGAGTGGAAGCAACGGCGCTACTCGGACATCCTGGGCGCCGACGAGACCGTCGTCCTGACGCGGGCCAAGCACTTCCTGGTCTCCGAGCGGCCGGACGAGGTCGCGGAGATCATCGACGGCCTCGGCGGTGAACGCTCGCCCGAACCTACCCGCGAGTAACCCAGAACTTGCGGTAACACCTAAACTGGTCGGCATGAGCGAGCTGACCTTCACCCCGACGGCTGATCTCGTCGACGAGATCGGGGCCGACGTCCGTAGTTGCGACACCCAGTTCACGCAGTACGGCGGCAATCGCGAGTTCGTCGGGCGCGTCACCACGGTCAAGTGCTTCCAGGACAACGCCCTGCTGAAGTCCATCCTGAGCGAGTCCAACCCCGGCGGCGTACTGGTCATCGACGGCGACGCGTCGGTGCACACCGCGCTGGTCGGCGACATCATCGCCGAACTCGGCCGGTCCAACGGCTGGGTGGGGATCATCGTCAACGGCGCCATCCGCGACGCCAAGACCATCGGCGGGATGACGATCGGCGTCAAGGCGCTGGGCACCAACCCCCGCAAGTCCACCAAGACCGGCGCCGGCGACCGTGACGTCCCGCTGACGATCGGTGGCGAGACCTTCAACCCTGGCGACATCGTCTACTCCGACGACGACGGCATCGTGCTCGTCAGTCCCGAGAGCTGATCGCCCCCCGTCTTCGACCATCCATCGCAACGCTGCTGAGGAGCCCCGAAATGCCGAAGCCCACCGCCGATTACTTCACCCGTCTCGGAGCCCTCGTCGCGATCGACGACGCCGCGAGTCGTCCCACGCGCCCGGTGCTGGAAGCGTTCAGCGGCTCCGAGATGGCCACCATCCCGGTCGCGACGGCAGAGGACCTCGAGACCGCGGTCGCCCGCGCCCGGCAGGCCCAGCAGGGGTGGGCGGCCCGGACCCCGGCCGAACGCGCCCAGGTCATCGACAAGTTCTCCGACCTCGTCTTCCGCAACTCCGAGTCGTTGATGGACATAGCGCAGGCCGAGACCGGCAAGGCCCGGATCTACGCGCAGGAAGAAGTGATCGACGTCGCGATCACCGCGCGCCACTACGCGACCACCGGACCCAAGCTGCTCGCCGACCGCAAGGTCAAGGGCATGCTGCCCGGCGCCACCAGCGTCCGGGTGCGGCATCTGCCCAAGGGCGTCATCGGTGTCATCAGTCCGTGGAATTACCCGCTGACGCTGGCCGTGTCCGACGCGGTCGCGGCGCTCGTCGCCGGCAACGGTGTGGTCATCAAACCCGACAGCCAGACCCCGTACTGCGCTCTGGCGCTGGCGGAACTGCTCTACGAGGCGGGTCTTCCGCGGGAGCTGTACGCCGTGGTCCCGGGACCGGGCGGCGTCGTGGGCCAGGCGATCATGGCCTCGACCGACTACGTGATGTTCACCGGGTCGTCGGCCACCGGCGCCACCCTCGCCGAGCAGGCGGGTCGTCGGCTGATCGGCTTCTCGGCCGAGCTCGGCGGCAAGAACCCGATGGTCGTCACCGCGAACGCCGACATCGCCAACGCCGTGCAAGGCGCCGCGCGCGCCGCGTTCTCCAACTCCGGTCAGCTGTGTATCTCGATCGAGCGGATCTACGTCGACAAGCGGATCGCCGACGAGTTCGCCGAGCGTTTCGCGGCTTATGTCTCGATGATGAAGCTCTCGGGCACCTACGATTTCACCGCCGACATGGGTTCGCTGGCGTCGGCCGCGCAGATCGACACCGCCGAGGCGCACGTCCAGGACGCGGTCGCGAAGGGTGCCAAGGTCCTCGCCGGCGGCAAGCGGCGTCCCGATCTCGGCCCGTTCTTCTTCGAGCCGACGGTTCTGACGGATGTCACCGACGACATGGTCTGCTACGGCAACGAGACCTTCGGGCCGGTCGTCTCGATCTACCCGGTCGACTCCACGGACGAGGCCATCAAGCTCGCCAACGACACCGAGTACGGGCTCAACGCAAGCGTTTTCGCGGGGAGCAGCGCCGAGGCCCAGGCCGTCGCCGAACGGCTGCGGGCCGGCACCGTCAACATCAACGAGGGGTACGCCGCCGCCTGGGCGTCGACCGCCGCGCCGATGGGTGGCATGGGCATCTCCGGTGTGGGCCGACGCCACGGCGAAGAGGGCCTGCTCAAATACACCGAGGCACAGACGATCGCCGAGCAGCGCTTCATCGGCATCGACCGCGCCCCGCTGGTCCCCAAGAACATCTACCGGGCCATCACGCCGACCGCGGTCCGTGCGTTGAAGTACCTGCCGGGCCGTTAGATCTCGATCTCACCGTTTCGCCCCAACCCGGCACCGCGTCGTGGCTACCGTGACTTCTGTGACCCCGACACGTCGTGAACGCAGGAAGCCCAGTCGATCGCCGGCGCGCGGGCTCGCGGCGGTCATGGTGTCAGCGGCGACGATCGCCGGGATGGTCGTCGGGGCCCCGGCGGCTCACGCCCAGGCGCCGCTCAAGGTGACGACCGTCGCGGGTGGGCTGACCATCCCGTGGGGCGTCGTCGTCGCACCGGACGGCACGGTGCTCACCGGGGAGCGCGCGGGGAGGTTCGTAGCGGTGCGCCCTGGTGGGACGCGCGTCAACGTCACGGCCGATCTGTCGAACATCTTCGCGTTCCACGAGGCCGGGCTGATGGGACTCGCCATCGACCCCCGCTTCTCCGAGAACCGACGGGTGTACTCGTGTCAGGCCGAATACGCCGTGCCGGGCGCTTTCACCGTGCCGGAGCCGCTGGCTGGTGCGCCCATCCCGGCGCCGCAGACCGGTCAGACCACCAAGGTGGTGTCATGGCGGGTCAGCGCGGACTGGACGAAGATGGCGCGCGAGCGGACGATCCTCGGCAACATCCCGGTGAACTCCTCGGGAAGTCGTGCCGGCTGTGGACTCGCCGTCACCCCCGACAGCATCTGGGTCGGCACCGGTGACACCGGCACCCCGTCGTTCGCCCAAGCCCGGAAGTCGCTGGGCGGCAAGGTTCTGCACATCACGCGCGATGGCACCCCGGCACCGGGCAATCCGGACCCGCGCAGCCCGGTATACAGCCTCGGCCACCGCAACGTCCAAGGTGTCGCGGTGGCCCCGGGCAGTGGCCGCGTCTACGCGGTCGAGCAGGGGACGACCCGGGACGACGAGCTGAACCTGATCGTCGCCGGCGGCAACTACGGCTACAAGCCGGACCGCACCCCGCTGATCTACGACGAGTCCGTGCCCATGACCGACACCGGTCGCGTCCCGGGCGCGATCGGGCCGGTGTGGTCGTCGGGTGACTCGACGATCGCGACGCCGGGTATCGCCTTCCTTCCCGCCACGGGCTGGGGCCCGTACAGCGGTGGACTCGTCCTCACCGCGCTGAAAGGGAAGCGGCTCGTCTTCCTGAAGCTGTCCGACGACGGACGCCGCGTCGTGTCGAAGACCGAGGCCCTCGAGCGGAAGCACGGCCGTCTGCGGAGTGCCGCCGTGGCACCCGACGGGTCCCTGGTGCTGACGACGAGTGACGGTGACGGTTCCGACCGCATCCTGCGGGTGCGCTGGGAGGACTGAGGCGTGTGCGGTGACGCGCTGGGTGTGAGAGTGCGGCGATGACCGACAGGCTGACCACGTTCCGGCGCGGCGCGTACACCTTCGACGTGCTCGACGCCGGTCCGCTCGACGGCGAACCGATCGTCCTGCTGCACGGCTTCCCGCAACGAGCGCGCTCGTGGGATCTCGTCGCCCCGCGTCTGCACGCCAGGGGTTTCCGCACGATCGCTCCGGATCAGCGCGGTTACTCACCCGGGGCGCGACCCACCCGGCGCCGAGAGTACGTCCAGGGAGAGTTGGTGGCGGACGTGCTCGCGCTGTTCGACGACGCGGGTGTCGAGGATGCGCACGTCGTCGGACACGACTGGGGTGCGGCGGTGGCGTGGACACTCGCGGCCCACCACCCCGATCGGGTGCGAACGCTGACCGCGCTGTCGGTCCCGCATCCCGGTGCGTTCCTGCAGGCGATGCCCCGCGGTCAGATCCTCCGGTCCTGGTACATGTTGGCGTTCCAGATCCCGGCGCTGCCGGAGAAGCTACTCGGGCGGTTGATGACCGCCCGGCCGGATTTCGGTGTGCGCATGGGACTTCCGGAACCGTTCGCCTCCCGCATCGTTCCGGACGTCGCGGAGTACGGGGCGTTGCCCGGCGCGTTGGGCTGGTATCGGGCGATGCCCATCCCAGACAAGAGGTCGACGCGCCGGCAGGTGCGGGTTCCGACGACGTACCTCTGGGGCGACCGCGACATCGCCCTGGGCAGGGTCGGCGCGCAACTGTCCTCGGGGTGGGTCGACGCTCCCTACGACTTCGTCGTCCTGCCGGGTGCCGACCACTGGCTCCCGGAATCACGGCCCGACGAGGTGGCGGCGGCGATCCTGAGGCGCATCGAGTCGGCGATTGTCCGATAGGTCCCAGTTGTCGCCAGAACGTGGCCGGATTGATGCCTCGACCTGGGTTTGAATCGTCCGGCCGGTGGTAATTCGGCCGTTGTGAACCGATCTGATCGAGTGACCCACCCTGCGACGCCTGAGGTCGTAGGGTCGGACCCAGATCGCTCGGAGGGTACCCATGAAGCAGCTCGTGGGAACGAAGAGACAACCGACGACCCATTGCGAGGTGTCGTGACACGAATCGAATTGCGACAAAGGCTGTTCCGTGGCTGAACGCGGCGCAACACCCAAGGTCTCCCCGCTGCGCCGAGGTTTCCTGGGCGCGATCCGGCACCTGTTCAATCCCCTGCACCCCGACGACTACCTGGAGCTGATCAATCCGCTCTGGACGACTCGGGAGCTGCGCGGGCGGGTCGTCGAGGTACGGCCGGAGGGCGTGGATGCGGCAACGGTGTGGATCAAGCCGGGCTACGAGTGGCCGGGTCACCAACCGGGGCAGTATGTCCGTCTCGGGGTGGTCATCGACGGTGTGTTCCATTGGCGTGCTTACTCGTTGACCTCAGATCCGCATCCACGCGACGGCCTGATCAGTGTGACGCCGAAGCTGGTCGAGGAGGGAAAGGTCTCGCCCTACCTCGTCCACCGCATACGCCCGGGGGAGATCGTGCGGCTCGGCGAGATCGAGGGCGTCTTCACGCTCCCCGATCCGTTGCCGGAGAAGATGCTGTTCATCAGCGCGGGCAGCGGGATCACCCCGATCATGAGCATGCTCCGCGACCTCGACCATCGCGATCGGATCGACGACGTGGTCGCCATCCACTCGGCGCACAGCGACGAGCAGGTGATGTTCCGGTCCGATCTCGAGTCGATGGACGATCGGCACGACGGCTTCGATCTGACGTTGCGCATCACGGGCAGGGACGGTCGCATCAAGGCTGCCGACCTCGACGAACTCTGTCCGGACTGGCGTGAACGGCAGGCCATGTGTTCCGGACCCCGTGAGCTCCTCGACAGCCTCGTCGAGCATTTCGAGTCCGAGGGTGTCGGCGACCGAATCCATCTCGAACGTTTCCAGCCGATCATCGGCGGGAATGCCGGAGAGGGTGAGGGGGGCACCGTCCGGTTCACTCGCAGTGACACCGAGGTGACCTGTGAGCCGGGCCAACCGATCCTCGTCGCAGGTGAGGAGAACGGCATGGAGCTGAAGTTCGGCTGCCGGATCGGTATCTGCCACACCTGCACCGGGGTTCTCGAGCAGGGGAGCATCCGGGACCTGCGTACCGGCGAGGTGAGTTCGCCAGAGGGAACGAGCATCCGCATCTGCGTGAACACCGCCGAGGGAGACGTCGACGTCGACCTCTGACCGGACGTCAGACCCCACTCCGTAGACCGAAGGTCAGGATCCACACCGTAGACCGAAGGTCAGGATCCACACCGTAGACCGAAGGTCAGGATTGACCGGGAGGAACAAACATGACAACCACCGATTCCGGACAGCGCGTGACCAGCCCGTTGGCGCACCTCGATCAGGAGACGATCGACAAGCTCGCCGAGGAGTTCGACGCCATCCACGACGAGGTCTACGGCGACCTCGGCGACCGCGACCGGCGTTACATCAAGACCGTCATCGCCACCCAGCGTCAGCTCGCCACGCTGGGGCGCATCGTGTTGCTCAACTCGCGTTCGCGGGGAGCCTGGGTCGCCGGAACGGCGTGCCTCGGTATGGCCAAGATCCTGGAGAACATGGAGATCGGCCACAACGTGATGCACGGGCAGTGGGACTGGATGAACGATCCCTACATCCACTCGTCGGTGTGGGACTGGGACACCGCCTCCACCGCGGAGGCCTGGAAGCACTCCCACAACTACATCCACCACACCTACACCAACATTCGCGGCAAGGACAAGGATCTCGGCTACGAGATCATGCGCATCGACCCGAACCAGAAGTGGCACCCGGTCTATCTGCTCCAGCCGTTCTACAACGTCCTGCTGACCGCCTTCTTCGAGTGGGGTGTCGCGCTGCACGACCTCGACCTGGAGGCGATCCGGCGCGGTGAGAAGCCGATGTCGGAGCTCACCAAGGACCTCAAGGGCATCGCGGTCAAGATGCGTCGCCAGGTCGTGAAGGATTACATCGGCTGGCCGGCGATCAGCGCGGGTGCATTCCTGCTGAGCCAGGCCGCGACGGGCGGTGCCATCCGGCAGCCGTCGACCTCGCGGATCGGCAATGCGATCCGACGCCGCGGTGGCCGGCGAGGTCGTGCCGCTGCGAAGTTCGCCGACCAGGTGCTGCCCGGTGCGGAGAGCACCTTCCTGCGGACCCTGACCGCGAACTTCACCGCCAACATCATCCGGAACGTCTGGGCGCACGCCATCATCTTCTGCGGCCATTTCCCGGACCAGACCTACACATTCAGCCAGGAAGAGGTCGAGAACGAGACCCGCGGCGGCTGGTACGTCCGCCAGCTCGTCGGTGCGGCGAACATCGAGGGCAGTCCGCTGTTCCACATCATCAGCGGCAACCTCGGCTACCAGGTGGAGCACCACCTGTATCCCGATATGCCGAGCACCCGGTACTCAGAGGTCGCACCCAAGGTGAAGGACATCTGCGAGCGCTACGGATTGCCCTACAACACAGGGCCTTTCGGGCAGCAGTGGGGACAGGTCCACCGCACCATCGCGCGCCTGGCGTTCCCCGGGGGCAAGGCACGTCCGAAGCCGGGGCCGTATCACCGGCCGCCGCACTCTAGCGGGGGAGAACCGGGCGTCAGCGAGGCCGCACGTTTCCGCGGTCGACTGCCCGCGGATCATCCGAACGCCGGACCCGAGCACGAGTCGGGTGGCGTTCAGGTCTCACCGCCCCCGCGGTAGCGGTCAGCGCAGGACGCGCCGCAGCACCACGAACACCAGAATCGCCACGACCGCCGCCAGCCCCGCATAAGCGGGGGTGAGGTTGGTCGTCGGCGGTTCGGTGGGCGCTCCGGACCGCAACTGCGCGAAAGTGGCTCGCGCAGCATCGGATTCGGCGACGACGTCGACCGCCGGAGGTGTGGGTGCAGGTGTGGGTGCCGGAGTCGCAGGGGGCGCGGCTGCCGCTTCGGCGACGGGAGGCGCCGACTTCGGCGGGGCCTTCTTCGCGGGGGCCTTCTTGGCGGGCGCAGCGCTCGAAGCCTTCTTCGCGGGGGCTTTCTTCGCGGGTGCTTTCTTCGCGGGTGCTTTCTTGGCAGCCTCCTTGGCCGGCAGCTTGTCGCCGCCGGATTCCGCCGAGGCCTTCTTGGCAGGCGTCTTCTTGGCCGGGGTCTTCTTCGGCGCAGGTTTCTTCGGGGTCGGGTTCTCGGGGGCCGCCGGCACACCCGGTTGAGCCGGTGCAGGATCGGCCGCTGCCGCCTCGGACTCCGGGGGAGTGATGGGGAACAGGGTCGGCTCGTCGTTGTTCGCACCGCCGTCGGACGGCGTGACGCTCGGCTCCTGCTCGGTCATACGGCGCTCCCTTGCGTGAGTCCCGGCCCTGCGTGTGTTTCCGGGGTGTGCGCACCGGGCGGACCCCCGACGCGACGCGTGGAACCCATCCTAAAGGGTGAGCGGCTGCCTCCGACGAGGGTCGAAGGCCACCGGCTCACCGCTAGGTCAGGAGCGAACGCCCAGCCGCGCGAGGATGTCGGCGTCGATGGCGACGAGTTCGTCGTCGATCGACTGGTGTGCCGTCCGGCGCTGTGCGGCGGACATGGTCTCGGCCGCGCCGACCGCGATGTCGAGGTTGTCCAGACGCTGGGTCATTGCCGCGACGAAGTCCTTGGCGTCGGCGCTGGTGTCCTGGGCGACGACCTTGTCCAGGGCGGTGCGCGTCGTGGCGATCCGCGCGGACAGCGCCGCGCCGTGGCCGCTGAACTGGCGCAACACTTCTGGCGACACACCTGCACGACTGGCCTGCAGAGCCGAGAGCTGCGCGCGGCCGGCGACCGCGGCGCGGTAGGCGATCGGGACGGCGATGGGCGCCACGAGGCGAGCGACCGAGAGGTACCGCTTGACGCTGGCCGGGCTGAACACCTTGGCGTCGGCGGCCGCCTTCGCTTCGGCACTCACCTTCTTGGTCTCGGCCTTGACGACCTTCTCCTGGGCCTTCGCCAACTGCTTGGCGGTCTTGCGCTCCGCCTTCAGATCCTTCTGGAGGTACTTGTGCTCGGTCTTGCGACGAGCCTTCTGTTCCTTCCGCCGGTGCTTGGCGTCGAACTTCGCCTCGAGCTTGGCTTTCGTCTTGAGAGCCTTGGCCTCTGCGCGGCGCTGAGCGCGAGACCTACCGTCGGAGGAGAACAAACCCATCGAATGACCTTTCGCTGCTGCCGAGTGGACCGCTGCGGGCGTGGTAACAAGTACAAGCATGACACGTGGCCCGGTGGGGCCACGCGTCCGACTGCTCGAGCCGAGAAAGGGATGGCGTGGCCTCTGTGGTGTTGTCGCCGCGCGATCTGGCGGGTTGCGAGCACCGGGTCGCTCTCGACTTCGGTCACGAGGGGCGTCCGGGTACCGAACCGGACCCGCCCGGCGTGCAGCGACGCAAGGAGGCCGCGGCCGATCATCGGACCGCGGTCCGGGAACTGCTCCGCGGCATCCACAGCGATCAGCCGGGTGCGTTCGTCGCCGTCGACCCGGAGTCCAGGGCCGCGGACCGGGTCGCCGCCACCATGAAGGCGTGCGACGCGGGTGTCGCGTGGATCTGGAATGCGGCGCTGCCCACCGACGTCGAACACGGGCGGCGCGGACATGCCGAACTCCTGGTGAGGGTGGGCGACGGGTACGTCCCGGTCATCGTCGTCAATCACCGGATCACCCAGCCCGCGAAGACCACCCCGGATCCGAGCCGCCCGCCCACACTGGTCACCAGTCCGCTCTGGGGGTGGGCGCCCACGCCCGATCCGTATCGCACCGGCCGGCCCAACCGGCGCGACGCCCTGCGCCTCGCCCAGCTCACCGCGATGCTGGTCGAGATCGGCAGCGCCGCGTCGTCGGAGAGCGGTGACCTGCGCGGCGGGGTGATCGGCGTCGACGCCGACTGCATCGTCGTGCACGACACCGGTGCGATGCTCGAGGACTACAACGAGGTCCTGGACCGGCGCCGGGCGATCGCGGCGCAGCAGGTGCCGACCGAACCGCGACGCGTCGCCGAATGCCGCTCGTGCCCGTGGTGGGTGAAGTGCGGCCCGGAACTGGAGGCCGTCCGCGACGTGTCCCTCGTCGCCACCGGGAACCAGGGCGCCGCACTCATCGAGGCGGGCATCACGACGATCGACCAGCTCGCCGCGCAGCGCGGAGATCCGCCGGAGAACTGGCCGGGCAGTGCACGATTCGACGACGCGGTGATCGGTGCGATCGCCTGGCTGACCGGAACCGAACTCGTCCGGCGCCTCGACACCCCGCGGGTGTATCGCGCCGACATCGAGGTCGACGTCGACATGGAGAGCTTCGGCGAACACGGCGCCTACCTGTGGGGCACGCTGCGCACCGACACCACCGCGCCCGACGAGCCGGTGGTCTACCGGCCGTTCGTCACCTGGGATCCGCTGCCCACCCGCGACGAGGCGAGGTCGTTCGCCGAGTTCTGGGCCTGGCTGACCGCCGAACGGCTCGCCGCCCGGCAGAGCGGGAAGACCTTCGCGGCGTACTGCTACTCACAACAGGCCGAGAACCGTTGGCTGCTGGGCTCGGCCGACCGGTTCGCCGGCGAACCCGGCATCCCGACGCGACGCGAGGTGGAGGCCTTCATCGCCTCCGACGAGTGGGTCGACATCTACGAGGCCGTCGGCGAGAACTTCATCTGTCCCCGCGGCAAGGGACTGAAACGGGTCGCGCCCGTCGCCGGGTTCGCGTGGCGCGACGACGACGCGAGCGGCGAGGCGTCGATGGAGTGGTACCGCGCCGCGGTCGCTCTGGGTGGCGGCCGCCCTGATCTCGGTCAGCGGCAGCGACTGCTGGAGTACAACGAGGACGACGTCCGGGCCACAAAGGTGTTGCGGGAGTGGATGTCCGGGGGCGCCGTCGACGACGTCCCGCACGAACGGGATCTGCTGGCACGGACCGACGACTGACCCGACGAGCCGGCGGGCGACCGTCAGGAACGCAGGGTGCGCAGCGACTCCAGGAACGATCCGCTGCCGAACAGGGCGACCGCGCCGAGCAGCATCAGGCCACCGGGGGCCACGCCGACCAGGAACTTCTTGACCCCCGTCAGGATCGTGTCGGGGGACGAACTCGGCAGGGCCTGTGCCGGACCGTCGGACGGTGCCGGTGGACTCGACACCAAGGCGGCGGACTCGGACTCGTCCGAGTCGGTCGAAACAGCTTCCGGCGTCTCCGCATCCGGGGAGGTCTCGCCGGCGCGAGGAGCTGCGGCTCCCACACCTGCCGGCGCGCCTGCTGCAGATGCCCCGGGAGCCGCGGCGGCAGGGGGACCGCTGGGGGCGGCGACCGTCGGGACGTCGGCGGGTGGGGGCGGGGTTCCCTCGCCGTCGGGTGACGGGTCGGCGCCGGTCGGGTCCTGCGGAGCCGGCGGCACGTTCGGCCAGACGTTCACGGGCGGCACGGGGATCACGATCCCGGTCGTCGAGGTAGCCGACGTCGCCGGGCTCTCCGACGGAGAGGCTTCGGTCGTCGAGCTCCCGGTGTCAGGTGGCCCGGTCTCGGCGGACCCGGTCACCGAACTGCCCGTCGTCGTGGTCCCGGACGGTGTTCCGGTGCCCGACGGGGTGCCGTGACCGTGATGGCCGTGTCCGTGTCCGTGGCCGTGGTGCCAGGAGCTCCCCGGGGTGCCGTTGCCGGTCGGGGGTGACGCCCCGTAGTCGTCGTCATCATCATCGGAGTCGTCGTCGGCGCTGTGCGCGCCGTAGCCGCCCGACCCGCTGTTGCCGGGTCCGGAGTCACCAGAGCCGATCGGGGCCGTCGAGCCGATGCCGGGGGCGAGAGCGAGGAACGCGATCATCGCGAGGACGGCACCGACGGATGCCACGGATCGACGCCGCCGACGGTTGCCGTGAGGCTCCGGAATGCGGTGGGTCATCGTTCGGCTCCGGGAGTACAGTTGTGTACAAGATCCAGTGGTTCGGGGCGCGACCTCATGACCCCGAGTGCATCACGGTCAGGCCTCCAGTTCATGTGTCGTCGGCAGGCCGACACCGTGTTACCCCCCGAAGTGTGAAGAACGCCACACTATCGTTCGTTACATCATCACCACAGGTGATACGCATGGCGTGCGACGGTCCGGTACGTTCTGACCGTACCGGTCGTTGCAACGGCCGAGTGCAGCGGGCTTTAATGTTTGCAAATTCAAGTTTCGCATTTCGGAGAACATGGTCATGACTTCAGGAGGGGCGGAGAAGCCTATGGGCGACACCGGACGCACCGACTCCGATCGTTCGAGAGCGAAGGAATCGGATGCACTCGATCCGGGGTTGTTCGCCCGGCGACTCGAGGAGCTTTTTCGGACCGTTCCCGGTCCGAACGGGAGGGCATACAGTGCCAAGGCGATTGCGGCGCGGTCGACGGAACGGGGATTCCGTCTGGGTGAGTCGTATCTGAGCCAGTTGCGGTCGGGGAAAGCGAAGTCCCCGTCGTTCCGAACCGTCGAGGGGATCGCGGCCGCATTCGGGGTCGACGTGCATTACTTCCTCGAGGATCGGGCCGCGCAGCGCACCCGCGACGAGATCGATCTGATGCGGTTGCAGGCGGACACCAACGTGCAGTTGGCGGCATTCCGACTTGCGGGCCTCTCGAGCGATTCGGTCACCGTGGTGAACGAACTGATCAAGGTACTGCGCGAGCAGCAGGGTCTTCCGAAAGACCCACCGGACGTCATCGCGGCGGGACTCAGCGACGAGAAGCCGTCGGCTGATTCGCGTCTGCGTGTGGTCGGGGAGACGAGCGAGGACTGACCTGGTTCTCGGCCTGACGGCCGAAAACCGCGTCGCACGGGTCGCCGGGCGTCGGACAGGAGTATGGGCCGTGGGGTGTCGGCCCAAGACCAGTCCGAGCCGGTGACCACCTCGTGGCGTCTGTTCCCTCGGTCGGTGGCACACATCGCGTGCCCTTACGAAGTCGTGGTTCGATTGTGCACATGCGTCGATCCGAGCGTGCTCTGCGTGTGCTGTGTCGCACCACGTTGCGTGGACTCGATCTCGATCTCCCGCTGGATGTCACGCAGTTGTGTGACCGGTACGGCGAGCGGCGGGGTCGTCCGATTCGGCTGCTCGCCCATCCGTTGCCCAGTGGCGCGCCCAACGGGATCTGGTTGGCGGCTGCCGACGCGGACTACTTCTTCTATCAGGCGAACACGTCGCCGCTGCATCGCGACCAGATCGTCATCCACGAATTCGGGCATCTCATCGCCGGGCACCAGATGCTTGCCGAGGTGTCCGTCGAAGGGTTGGCCGCTCTCACGCAGGATTCGTCCGACGCGGCACTGCGTCGTACCTGTTACTCCGATGACCGCGAGTGGGAGGCCGAGATGTTGGCGTCGATGATCCTCGCCTGGGCCGAGGAGGCCGGCACCGGCGTCGGGAGCACTGCCGCGCACGACGAGCTCCGGGGCCTCCAGCGGCTGCTGGGTGGGCACCGCGGATGGTTGTGACCGGGTCGGCCGGCGACGCCGTCACTGCCCTCGTCCTCGCTGAGGGTGTCGAGGCGGGGATCGGCATCGTCAATGCGCTGGCGGGCGTGGTCTTCGCGATCGCGTTCTGCTGGCGACTGGACCAGATCCGCCGTACCGGATGGGGACTCCAACCGCTGGCGATGATGGTCGCGGTCGCGTCGTTGACGGTCGCCTTCGTCGTGGTGAACGAGGCGGTGGCGTCCACGCTCAACACCAGGGGATTCGCCGGACTGTCGAGGGTGGCCTTCTACGCGCTCCTCGCGATCGGGGTGGCCGCGCTCGTCGTGGTCTTCTTCTTCCCCGACCGGGTGTCCCGCGAACGACGCGCCGGCTGGGAGGCGCTGCCGCTCGTCGCGTCGCTCATCGGTCTCCAGATCACCATGCTGGTGATCCCCGAGGAGATCCGGACCGAGACCATCAGCGAATGGACCGTCCAGAACTGGGGTTTCGCCCTGTTCATGCTGATCGCGAGCGGATACCTCGCCTATGGTTTCCTGGCCTGCGTCAACAGTGTCCGGAAGTTCTATGCGACGGCCGACGGATACCTACGAGTGTCGCTGGGTCTGCTCATGGCCGGACTCGGGTTCCTGGCGCTCGGTGCGATCGCGCAGATCGTGTTCGTCGCGGTCAGTGCGATGAATGTCGCGAGGTCCCCGTGGCTCGTGACCACCAACCGGGTCCTGGCGACCGTCGGCGTCGTGTCCTTCCTGCTGGGCATCAGCTATCCGATGGTCTACTCCAGGGTGCAGTCCCTCGTGGCCAACCGGCGCCGCCGCCGACTCGACACCGAACTCCTGCCGTTGTGGCGGTTGGTGACCGGTGCGGTACCGGAGGTCGTGCTGCCCGACACGGGTCAGTTGTCGCCGACGACGCGGCTCCACCGGCGCGTGGTCGAGACGCGGGACGCGTTGACCCAGCTCAGTCCGTATCTACCGCCGGTCTTCGAGTATGCCCAGGTCGACGTGCAGGTTCGATTGCTGCGCAGCGCGGTGTCGGAGTTGAGCGCGGTGGCCGACGGGGCCGGAGACAAGATCAGCGGCGCGGTCCGCGACCTCGCCCCCGCCGACGGCGAGGGTCTGGAAGCGGATGCCGCACCGCTGATCAGGTTGTCCGAGGAGCTGCTGCTGACCGAGGACGCCGAGGTGGCGCCCATCGGTCGCCCGGCCGAGGACCAGGAATCGGGACTCTAGCGCGGAGCCATCCGGATCGCGCCGTCCATGCGGATGGTCTCGCCGTTGAGGTAGTTGTGCTCGACGATGAACTCGGCCAGCTGTGCGTACTCGTCGGGCTCACCGAGACGCTGCGGGAACGGGATCGCCTCGGCCAGGGTCTTCTGGAACTCGGGGGTCACACCCGCCAGCATCGGGGTGCTGATGGTGCCGGGGGCGATGGTGCAGACGCGCACACCGATCCGGGCGAGGTCGCGGGCCGCAGAAATGGTCATCGCGTGGACGCCACCCTTCGACGCGGCGTACGCGATCTGACCGATCTGGCCCTCGAAGGCCGCGACCGAAGCGGTGTTGATGATGACGCCGCGCTGGCCGTCGCCGTCGATGGTGGACCCCTCCGACATGCGGTTGGCGGCCAGCCGCATCACGTTGAAGGTGCCGACCAGGTTGATGTCGATGACCTTGCGGAAGAGGTCGAGCTCGTGGGGGCCGTTCTTGCCGAGGATGCGTGCGGCCCAGCCGACGCCGGCGCAGTTGACGGCGACACGCAGCGGTGCGCCCGACTCGGCGATGGTGTCGATGGCGCCCTGGACCTGCGCTTCGTCGGTGACGTCGGCGGTGATCAGGGTGACGCCGTCGGTGGGTGCCGCCTTGTCGATCGAGGCCTGCAGGTCGAGGCCGAAGACCTGCGCGCCTGCGGCGGCGAAGCGACGGGCGGTGGCTGCGCCGAGGCCCGATGCCCCGCCGGTGACCAGAACGGAAGCGCCTGAAACGTCCATGGGTGTAGTAGTCCTTTCGCGGTACCGATTGCCGCCGGACCCGTGTCCCGGTGAAGTGGACGACGTGCACCGGCGCGGGGTGCACGTTCACGATAGTCAGCTGCTGCGTGGCGCCCGCGTTCAGCCCTCGTGTCCACCGAGCGAACGCTCGGGAACGGCTGCTTCGGTATCGGAGTCGGCGCGGAGACGACGGTCGCGGTGGATGAGGAACGTCCCCACTCCGATGATGACGACGATCGCGGTGACCGTCGCGGCGATCATCGGGGTCGACGCCCCGGTCAGGCCGGTCACGGTGAGCCACACCGCGAAACCGAAGAACAGAACGGCCGCACCGATCGCGATGACACGCTCGGGAAGGTGCTTCCCGAGCAGGACACCCACGCCGATCGCCAGGGCGTCGGCGGCGACCATGCCCACGGTGGAACCGATCCACACGCCGAGCCAGTCGTGGTCGGTGGCAAGTGTGATGGTGGCCAGCATGGTCTTGTCGCCGAGCTCGGCGAGGAAGAAGGCCGACATCACGGCGAGGAACACCGAGGCGCCGACTCGCGTCGCGCGGTTCTGCTCCTCGTCGTCGAGGCGATCTCCGTAGATCGTCCACAGGCCGAAGACGAGCATGGCGAGGCCGGCCAGGACCGACATCAGATCGGTCGGCAGCGACATCCCGAGGAAATGACCGAAGAACACCGAGACGGCGTGTACCGCAGTGGTGGCGACGGTGATGGCGAGGAGGACGACCCACCAGCGGTACCGCAGGGCGTAGGTCATCGCCATCAGTTGTGACTTGTCGCCCAGTTCGGCGACGAAGATCACGCCGAAACTGAGGAGCAGGGCAGCAATCACAGACGCCAGGTTAGTGAGCCCTAACTGGCGAATGCAACTCGTCAGTAGCCCGTATCCATGCAGGTCGGGGGCACAAAAACTAAAGTTCGGCCACCCGGATTGCCGCGTGCGGGCAACCGCCTCTGGGCCTTCGCGAGGCCTCGGCGCCCTAAGCTGCGAGGAGCATGGCGAGCACGGCGGTGTCCGGGTCGGCATTGGGGTCGATGCCCACCTCGTTGCGGAGGTTCACCACGGTCCCGTCGGCCTCCGCCTCGGCCCACCCGGCCCGGTGCTCGAGTCCGAGTTCGGGGAGCCCGGGCAGCAGCACACAACCCGAGGCGACCTCGGAACACTCCGGCAACGACGGACGGGTCTGCGACGGCGGGTGCAGCATGACGAGCGCCGGGGGATTGTTCAGGAACCTGCCGGCCTCGACGAAGCTGTCGTCGACGACGTTCCCGATCGCGACCATCATCCCGACGGTGTCCTCACCGCCGTGCGGCGGACGCTGCTCGACGACGCCGAAGATCGTCGTCGTCGGGAGGAAGCCGGGCCGGCATGCGATCCGCACCGACCCGACGAGGGTCTGTGTCCACTCGAGTGTGGATTCCGGCCAGCGGCCCGAGATGAGGATTCCGTTCAGCGTGCCCTCATGCTGGAACGGGGTGAGTCCGATCGGAATCGACTGCATCGTGTCCTACCTCCAATCCGGGTGGGAGACCTGGTCATTGAGACCCAGGACCGCCGAAGATCACCCGTGTGAAAAGAATCCACCGCGGGGACGAAACGGACAACCCGAACCACCGTCTTGTGACGGTTCGTTTACATGCGATCGACCGACGGCTCCGGTGCCCAGGCACACTGGACCGGTGAAGAACTCGCCCCCGCTGCGTCCGATGGAGTTCGCGTCCGTCGCGATCTTCGGTGGCCTGACCGTCGCCGCGGTGGTCATCGCCTCGGTCATCCCGCTGGCGCAGGCGGCCGGGCTGCTCGCACCGGTTCCTCTCGCCCTCATCGCAGCCCGCACTCGGCCGCGTGCACTGCTCACCGCCACCGTGGCGACGACAGCGGTCGCGTTCGCGATGGCGGGTACGGGCGCGATGGCCACCGTGCTCGGCTCGGCGCTGATCGGCGGAATCGTCGGCGACCTCAAACGACGTCGCCGCGGGCTCGGGACGCTCGGACTGGCCACGCTGGTGGCCTCGCCGCTCCTCGGCGGGGTCTCGGTCCTGATCCTCCTGGTCCTGGTGCCCTTGCGTGAGCTGACCATCGAGGCGATGACCAACTCCCTCCACGGTGTCGCCAAGTGGCTGCGCGGGTGGGGACCCACCGATGCCGTGGGCAACGCCCTCGACTCGATGAGCCGCAGCATCGCCAGTCACTGGTGGGCGTGGATCTGGATCTCCGGGACCGTCGGCACCGCGATCTCGCTGCTCGCCGCGTGGTGGATTCTCGGTGGCGTCATCGCGCGACTTCGCGACGTCCCCAGCGAGGACACGCTCACCTCCGACGGTCCGGCATCGACGGCAACCGACGTCGCGCCGCTGCCGATCGTCGCCGAACGTGTCGGCTTCGCCTACAGCCCGGACGCGAGACCGGTCCTCCACGACATCGACCTGCGCATCGACCCCGGCGAGTTCGTCGCCGTCGTCGGCGCCAACGGTTCGGGCAAGTCGACGCTCGCGAAGATCCTGGCCGGTCGCGCCCCGACCACCGGTGTCGTGCACCGCCCGGGTCTCGCCGGGCTGGGCGTCCACGGCGGGACCGCGCTCGTCCTGCAACGGCCGGAGATCCAGATGCTCGGTTCCCGCGTCGCCGACGACGTGGTCTGGGGTCTGCCGCCGGATGCCGACGTCGACGTGGAGGCTCTCCTTGCCGAGGTCGGGCTGACCGGTCTCGGCGACCGCGAGACCACCGACCTGTCCGGCGGGCAGCAGCAGCGCCTGGCGATCGCGGCGGCACTCGCCCGCGATCCGCAGCTGCTCATCGCCGACGAGGTCACCTCGATGGTCGACCCGGAGGGCCGCGGGCAGCTCCTGCACCTGCTGGCGTCGCTACCGGCCCGACGCGGGATCGCGGTTGTGCTGATCACCCACCGCGGCAGCGAGGCCGCGGCCGCCGATCGCGTCATCCATCTCGAGGCCGGTCGCGTGGTCCCTCATCCGCCGCACTGGATGCCGGACCCGCACGCCGACCTCGACCACGCTCCTCCGACCGGACCGTCGACGTCCCTCGCGGCGCCGGGCCCGCACATCGGCGGGCCGCTGCTGGTGCTCGATCATGTGGGATATGCGCATCTGCCCGGCTCGCCCTGGGAGGTCGTCGCGCTCACCGACGTCACCTTGACCGTGTACCGCGGGGAGGGGTTGCTCATCGTCGGCGGCAACGGGTCGGGCAAGACGACCCTCGCCTGGATCATGGCGGGCCTCCTGTCGCCGCGCACCGGAACGTGCCACCTGCTCGACACCTCCGTGAAGTCGACTCCGGCAGCCGGTTACGACGCCGGGGAGCCGGTCACCGAGCATGTCGGCGCGGTCGGGCTGGGCTTCCAGCACGCCCGCCTGCAATTGCAGAAGGTCACCGTCGCCGACGAGATCATGGCGGCCGGTGGCGAGAAGGTCGGGACCGCCGAGGTCGCCCGCGTCCTCGAACTCGTCGGCTTGCCCCGGCAGATGGCGGCCACCAAGGTCGATTCACTGTCGGGTGGGCAGATGCGTCGCGTCGTGCTCGCCGGGCTCATCGCCCGCAACCCCGACATGCTGGTGCTCGACGAGCCCCTCGCGGGTCTCGACCCGTTGGCTCGGGAGGAGATCGTCGCGCTCCTCGCGCATCTGCGTGCCGAGGGCATGACCATCGTGATCATCTCGCACGACTTCGAATCGCTGGACTCGGTGTGTACCCGGCGGGTCCGGCTCGTCGACGGGCGGTTGCTGCCCGACACACATCAGAACGCCGATCAGCCGTCCGGCTGGGACGGAGGTGCCCTATGACCATGCGCACGGTTCCGTTGCGGCAGGTCCCCGGCGATTCCTTCGTCCACCGGTTGTGGGCGGGAACCAAGCTGGTGATCGTGCTGATCCTCGGCATCATGACCTGGGTGCTGCCGTCGTGGCCGGCACTGGGGATGGTGGCCGCGATCGTCATCCTCACCGCCCTGATCGCCGGGATCCCGTTGGGCGCCATCCCCCGTCCGCCGTGGTGGTTCTGGGGACTGATCGGTGTCGGCGTCGCCTTCAACGTCTCGTTCGCCGGCCTGCACGGTGGGCTGGTGTTCCTCCGGGCGGTGACCCTCGCGCTCGTCCTCGTGGCGAGTTCGATCCTTGTCATCTGGACCACCCCGATGGCCGACGTCGCACCGGCGATCGCCCGGTTGATGCGACCCCTCCGGCGGCTGCGTCTGCCCGTCGACGAGTGGGCCGTCGCAATCGCGTTGTGCCTGAGGGGTCTTCCGCTGCTGATCGAGGAGTTGCGCATGCTGCGCGCCGCGCACAAGCTGCGGCCGACGGCAAAGGGGCGCAGTGATCATCCGTCGGCGGAGATGGGGATCATGGATCTCATCACGGCCGCCATGTCGTCGGCGCTGCGCCGTAGCGCGGAGATGGCCGAGGCGATCACCGCCCGCGGCGGTACCGGTCGGCTCACGGCTCATCCGGCCCGCCCGGGCCGCGCAGATCTGTTGGCGCTCATCGTGATCGCTATCGCCTGCGGTGTGGCCGTCGCCGTGACGCTGATCCTCTGATCTCCCGCTCCCGCGGAACAGGAACGGCGCCGGCCACCCGAAGGTGACCGGCGCCGTTGGTATCTGGCGAAGGGAGGATCAGGCAGGCACGATGAGGCCGTTGCCCTGGGTCTTCGCGCGACCGTAACGCTCACCGGCGTCGGCCCAGTTGACCACGTTCCACCAAGCCTTGACGTAGTCCGGCTTGACGTTCTGGTAGTCGAGGTAGAAGGCGTGCTCCCACATGTCCAGCATGACGACCGGGATGATGGCGGCGGGGATGTTGCCGCTCTGGTCGGTCAGCTGCAGGATGACCAGCTTGCCACCGATGGTGTCGTAGCCCAGGATCGCCCAGCCCGAACCCTGCAGGGTGGTGGCGGCGGCGGTGAAGTGGGCCTTGAACTTGTCGAAGCCACCGAACTGCTCGGTGATCGCAGCCGCGAGGTCACCCTCGGGCTCGCCGCCGCCGTTGGGCGACAGGTTCGTCCAGAAGATCGAGTGGTTGGTGTGGCCGCCCAGGTGGAAGGACAGGGTGGCCGACAGTCCGTAGACCTTTCCGGCGATGCTCTCGTCCTCGCGGGCCGCGGCCAGCTTCTCCAGGGTGTCGTTGGCGCCCTTGACATAGGTCGCGTGGTGCTTGCTGTGGTGGAGCTCCATGATCCTGCCGGAGATGTGCGGCTCCAGTGCCGCGTAGTCGTAATCCAGATCCGGCAAGGTGTATTCAGCCACGATGTTCCTCTCTGAGGTGCTTTCGTATTCCCTGTTCACACGTGGGTCCGCCGATTGTGTCGGCGCCACGCGGATGGTTCCAGCCTTCCCCACACCATGGGTGATTGCAACAAACAGGCCCGAAGAAATATCAAGTGCGGTTGAAGATCACCGGCGTGAACTGACGCCGGTCCCCGTGGGTGAGATGTCCGGGTCGGGTCAGATCAGTGCGAGCGCAACGATGACGGCCAGCAGCGCGACGATGCTCAACGCGATGGTGCGGCACCTTCTCGCAACATCGTAGTTGGCGCGCGGTGCGTCGCGAGGAGTCCGGAGGGAACCTCGATAGTCTCCGGTCGCGTGCGTCGCCATGGTCGCCTTTCATCAGCGGATCGGCTCACCATCCCGCGTCGTCGGTCCGAGGACCGCCGGCCGGACGTGACGGGTGTCACATATGGATGTGACCGCCATCATAAACAGACTGGGACGGCTGACTCAACTCGGAGGACCGGGACAGCGCCGACGGCGCGCGTAGACTTGTCGCATGTCTTGGCTCGACCAGCTCTTCGCCGCCGGTTCGCACAAACAGGAACTCATCGCGGCCGACTCCGCACTCCCCGGACGCGACACCGAGATCACGGTCCCCGGAGTCCATCTGGTCCTCGAGACCCCCATGCGTGGACGGTCGGAGGCCGACGGCTCCTTCGCCAACGGCGGTGTCGGCACGTTCGACGACGGACTGTCCGCAGTGGTCCTGGCGGGTGGCTGCTTCTGGGGGATCGAGGAGATCTTCTGGCAGGTCCCGGGCGTGTACACCACGGCGGTCGGTTACGCGGGCGGGCACACGCCCAACCCGACCTACGAAGAGACCTGCACCGCGCGCACCGGCCACACCGAGTCGACGCTCGTCGTCTTCGACCCGGCGATCATCGACCTCGAGGGGATCCTCAAGATCTTCTGGGAGTCACACGATCCGACGCAGGAGATGCGCCAGGGCAACGACATCGGTACCCAGTACCGGTCGGCGGTCTACACCCTCTCCGACGACGACGCGGCGATCGTCGAGGAGTCGGCGGCGAAGTTCCAGACCGCGCTCGATGCCGCCGGTATCGGGTCGATCGCCACCGAGATCAAGCCGCTCGCCGCTGCGGGCGACGGACATTTCTATTACGCCGAGGACCACCACCAGCAGTACTTGGCGAAGAACCCGCACGGTTACCGCTGCCACGCGGCGACCGGGATCACCTATCCCGCCTGAGGTGTCCGAGCCGCTCACTCTCCGGCAGTGGAATCGCACCCTGCTGTCCCGTCAGCATCTGCTGGAACGAGTCGACGAGGACGCGATCGAGGTGCTGGACCGATGCGTCGGCATGCAATCCCAGGACCCGCGTGCGGCTTTCTTCGGATTGTGGTCCCGTGTCGAGGGATTCGACCCGGCCGAACTCGATGAGCTCCTCACCGAGCGGGGGGCCGTGCGGATCGCGTTGCTGCGTTCCACGGTGTTCCTCATCGACGCCGAGGATGCCCGGTGGATACGGCCGCTCGCCGAGCCGATACTCCGGCGCGAGATCGCCGAAGCGCACGTCCCGAGGCTGGTCGACGCCGATCCGTTGCGGGTGATCGCCGACGCCGCCGAAGTCCTGGCCGGTCGTGAGCTCTCCGGTGCCGACCTGGGAAAGCAACTGGCGCAGCGGCATCCGGCGGAGAACCCGTCCACGCTCACCGGGATCGCCCGCTGTGGGCTCCCACTCGTCCAGGTGCCGCCGCGAGGACTCTGGCGGGGCCGCGGGGCGCCCACCTACCGATTGTTCGACGAATGGGCCGGTCCGGGTGCACCGGCGGTCGAGGGCGAGGACGCGCGGGCGGACCTGATCCGCCTGTACCTCCGCGGTTTCGGGCCCGCCACCGTCAAGGCCATCCAGACGTGGGCGGGCATGACCGGCCTGAGGTCACTCGTGGAGAAGATGGAGGCCGACTGGGAACTCGTCCGGCTGACCGGTCCGCACGGCGAGACCCTCTACGATCTCGACGGACTCGGCTTCGCCGATCCTGACACTCCCGCCCCGGCCCGACTCGTGGCGCCGTTCGACCATGTCATCGGCGTCTCGGCCGACCGTGTCCGCGTCGCCGACCCGGAGTTGTTCCGGCGGACCGTGACACCCAACGGCCGCTCGCCGGGGTTCGTCTTCGCCGACGGATTCCTCGTCGGCACATGGCATCTCGACGGCGACGGCGGGATACGGATCGAGATGCTGCGGGAGGTCACGAAAACCGAGGAACGGGAGATCGACGCCGAGGTCGAGAGACTGCGCGCGTTCCTCTCTGCTCCCTGAGCTCAGTCGCCCGTCCGCGGATTGCGCGAGGTGATGCAGTACGGGCGTCCCATCGGGTCGACCATCGTCGTCCAGTGCGGGTGGTGCTCGATCGCGCGAGCGCCCCATCCCTCGTGGCGTGCCACCTCGTCGGGGACCGAGTTGGTCGCGAGGTCGAGGTGCCCGGTTGCCGTCGACGAGCCTTCGGGTCCAGGCGTGTCCGGATCGGATTGCCTGTGCTGCAACAGGATTCCGATGGTGATCGCGGGGTCGCGGCGCAGTGCCACGAGTTCGGGTCGGGATTCGGGTGGCTTGGGCGGCCAGCCGGTCAGCGCCGTCCAGAACTCGACCTCGGCGTCGAAGTCGGCTGCGGGTATGTCGATGCACAACTGGTCGATGATGCTGATGGCGTCACCTGGCCACCGGATCGGCCGGGACCGTTTTGACTCTCCCGCCCACGGCACCAGGCAGAACACGAAACCGGCGGGCGAACTGAGGACGACGTGGGTGCCGGCGTCGTGGTTCAGCGTCGCCCCGAGTCCCACCGCTTCGTCGGCCGCTGCCAGAGGGTCGTCGGTGTGGATGTCGAGGTGGACCCCGCCCGGACCGTCGTCGACCCGTTGCACTCGGAGGTGAGGGTCGCCGTTGAACGGTTCGAGGGAGGCGAACTCGCGGTGTTCGCCGCGTGGCGGCGACACGGTGCTGCCCGCGATCGCACGCCAGAAGGTCACCTCGCTGCCGAACTCGTCGGCGGGGAAATCGAGGAATGCGCTGAGCCACCTGACCTGCACGCGGGAGAGTCTACGGCGCGAGTGCACCCGGTGCGCTGCAGAATGCGTGGGCGCCCAGCCCGAAGCCGGAACCGGTGAACCGCCACTAGACTCGGGCAGATGACTGCAGGACCGCTGGCGGCGGTGGGCAAGAAGTTCGCGAAGTCGCGTGCCGAGCACGTCGCGGTGGTTCGACTCGACGGTCCGATCGGCGCGGCCGGGATGGGCAAACACGGGCTGACCACCGACACGGTCGAGCCGGTACTCAAGCGGGCGTTCGCCACCGAACGGCTCAAGGCCGTCGTCGTCGTGATCAATTCGCCCGGCGGTTCGCCGGCGCAGTCGGAGTACATCGCCGAGCGCATCCGTCAGCTGTCCGCGGAGAAGGGCGTGCCGGTCCTGGCCTTCTGCGAGGACGTCGCGGCGTCCGGCGGCTACTGGGTCGCCTGCGCGGCGGACGAGATCTACGCCGCTCACACGTCGATCGTCGGCTCCATCGGAGTGGTGTCCTCGGGTTTCGGCTTCTCGGCACTTCTCGACCGGTTCGGCGTGCAGCGTCGTCTCTACGCGACGGGGGAGAACAAGGCCCGGCTCGACACCTTCTCGCCGGAGGTGGCCGAGGACGTCGAATGGCTGAAGGGCCTTCAGGGGCAGCTGCACGAGGCGTTCATCGCATGGGTGCGGCAGCGTCGGGGCAAGAAGCTGACGGCGTCCGACGAGGAACTCTTCAACGGTGACGTCTGGGTCGGGCACCGGGCCGCCGAACTCGGTCTCGTCGACGGCATCGGCGTCATGCGTTCGGTGGTGGCCGAGCGGTACCCCGATGCGGAGATCACCGTCATCGAGGCACCCAAGCCGCTGCTGGCGCGTCTGGTGGGCAACCAGATGTCCGTCTCCGGGTTGGCCGAGAGCGTCACGACGGGCGTGATGGCTGCGATCGACCGCGCGCCCGCGGTGCGGACGGGGTTTTTACACCGTGACTGAGGGGTAATACCAGACCCGGTTCGGGGGGTTTCCCCAAGGGTTTGTCCCCACGTTATCCACAGGTGTGTGCACTGTAAGAAAATGCACCACCGGTCGACGCCTGCAGTTTCGTGAATTTCCTACGCGCACATTGGCCCAAACGAGTGATGCCAGTCACATCGGGAGGGCCTTTGGCCAGGGTTTTTCCACAGTTTCCACAGCCTCATCCCCAGGTTGACGGTGAGGTGCGGATTATGGACAGCTGTCCAATCGAGGCATGTGGATAAAACTATGATGGTCAGCATAGGCCGCTTCGGGCGGTCTGTACGACATCGAAGGTGATCTTCACCGCACTGCTGAAAACTGGCTCGGGAGATGACGTGACACGCGCTGCGCCTGGACTGTGCCACCATGGAAATCGTGACCATGGGCGACATCACGCAGGTGCCGGTGACCGATTTGCCGGACGACTTCACGCAGACGGCCGACGCCGTGATGCTCGACGTCCGTGAGGACGACGAATGGGCGAACGGACACATCCGCGGCGCTCTCCACATCCCGATGGCCGAGATACCGGGTCGGTTCGGCGAACTCGACCCCGACGCCGACCTCTATGTGGTGTGTCATTCGAGCGGTCGCTCGATGCGGGTGCTGCAATACCTCGCGCAGGTGGGATACGACGGCATCTGTGTGCGCGGCGGGATGCTCGCCTGGCAGGAGCACGGCAAGCCCGTCGAGTTGGGCGTCAGGGACGGCGGGGGCGACGCCCACTGATGATCGACCTCTGTCCGCGGTGCCGCATCCAGGCGCCGCACCGTCCCGGGCGCGAGCACTGTCCTCGCTGTGGTGGCCCGCTGAGCGTCGTCGACGACGTCTCTCGTGCGATGGCGGCACCCGCGCGCCCGGCGACCCACGCGCCGACCCGTACGGCGCCGACCGGCCGGCTGTACCGGGGCCGTAACGTGCGGTGGGTCGCGCGGCGTCCTCCCGAGGCCATCCCCAGCCGCCGCGGACCGTCGGGCCCGCGCGGTCCGCGTCTCATCCCCCGCTACGTCTACATCCCGACCTGGGGTCTGCGCGACGAGCCGGTGACCGCTGACGCGACGCACGATCGGATCGACGCCTCGCGGGCACGCCTGCTGTTCGCGCTCGTCGTGGCCGGGACGGCACTCGCGGCGTCGGCGGTCATCCACCTGTTGCGCTATATCCTGTTGGCCGTCAACCGCACGCAGCCGCTCCCGAACCCGTTGATCGTGGTCTCCGACTGGATGATCGTGTTCGTGGGGGTCGCTGCTCTCCTGGCCTATGTGTGGGCGACCCTCGCGTTCATCCGCTGGGTGATGGACCTGCGGGCCGGTGCCTATGAGGAAGCCCGACTCCTCGACCCGAGGCGTCCGCTGTGGGTCGGGGTCCTGGTGGGGGTCCCACTGGTGAACCTGGTCGGTGCGCCGCTCGTGCTGGGCGAGGTCGTGGCCCTGCGCGTGGCCCACGATCCGTCCCTCGACGCCGAACGTGTCGGCCGCCGGGTCCGCCGGCTGTGGGTCGCGTGGGTGGTCGTCACCGTCACCGCCGTACTGGCGCTGGTCGCCCGAGTCGTCGCGTTGGGTTCGGACTCGGTGCAGACCGGGGCCAATGCGCTCGCCATGGTGATCATCAGCGCGGCCGTGTCGGCCGCCTTCGCCTTCTGGACGGCGCGCCGTGTGCCGGTGCTGTTCGACGCCGCCACGGCGGTCCCGGTCCCGAAGAGAAGGTGGGTGGCGGTCGGATGAACTCAGGTGTGAACGTGGGTGCGGCCGAGAAGGTGTCGCGTTCGGGTAAGCCCGCGGTGGTCGCGCACCGCGGCGCCTCCGGGGACCGTCCGGAACACACCCTGGCCGCATACGAGCTCGCACTCGCGCAGGGCGCGGACGGACTCGAGTGCGATGTTCGGCTCACCGCCGATCACGAGCTCGTCTGTTTGCACGACCGGACCGTCGACCGCACGTCGGACGGTTCCGGCATCGTCAGCGAGATGACGCTGGCCCAGCTCCGCGAACTCGATTTCGGGAGTTGGCATTCCGCGGGCGACCCCGCGTCGATCCTGACGCTTCGGGAGCTGCTCACGCTCACCCTGGACTGGCGCCGCCCGGTCCGGTTGTTCATCGAGACCAAACATCCCGTTCGCTTCGGCAGTCTCGTCGAGCAGAAGCTCCTCGAGATCCTCCACGAGTTCGGCGTGGCCACCCCGCCGTCGGCCGATCACAGTCGCGCCGTGGTCATCTCGTTCTCCTCCGCCGGCGTCTGGCGCATCCGTCGCCATGCCCCGATGCTCCCGACCATTTTGCTGGGCGACACCGCCCGAGTGCTCGGTGGCAGTGCGGCGACCGCCGTCGGGGCCACGGGGATCGGTCCCTCGGTGATGACCCTGCGGCAGTACCCGGATCTCGTCGACCGCGCCGCCGCGGCCGGACGCGTGACGTACTGCTGGACCGTCGACGAACTGGTGGACGTCCAGCTCTGCGCCGACCTCGGAGTGCGCTGGCTGGCCACCAACCACCCGGCCAGGGTCCGCGACTGGCTGGTCACCGTCGACTGAGCGGCCTTCTCCTGCCCGGGCTTCTCGGCGCGGTGAGCGGCTCGTGAGAGAGTGGACCGATGGGCAAGAAGAGCAAGCGGGGCAGTGGACCCCGCCCGGGAAGCAATCGCGCCGAGCGGGTCGCCGCTCGTAAGGCTCGGCAGGCGGCGTCGATGGCACCGCCGCCGCGTCCCTTCGCGGGGCTGGCCTCCGAGTGCGACTTCGTCGCACTGCGGACCTTCGTCGCATCGGCGACCGCACGTCTCGAGCTGACGGAGCCTGCCGACACGCGCAACGACGTCTCCATCGTGACGATCCTGCCGGGTGCCGGTCCTGCACTCGCACGTGAATCCGGTGGCGCGACAGAGGGTTTGGTCGGGTTGCAGACAGAGCCCGACCGAATGGCGCTCCCCGTCGAACTGGCGGCCGCGATCGCCTGGGCAGCCCACGCAGACGCCGGTAGCGAGTTCGATCTGGAAGCCGCCGACGAATCCCCCTCGCTCGACGAGGTGCTGAAGGCCGACGCGGTCCTGGACATCACCGTGCACCAGGACTTCTCGTGGTGGTTCCCGGAGGGCACCGAGGTTCCTGCCGAGATCGCCCCGATGTTCGAGCGCGCCAACGATTCCGTGCTGCCGACCGCGCGCCTCGTCGTCGACAGCGGTTCCGGCGCCCCGTGGTGGGTCGATGCCGGCGAGCGGGCACATCTGCGGTGGATTCGTCCCGAGCCCGAGGACGACCTCATGGCCGCGATGGCCCGCCTGCATGCGGTCGGCCGTCTGACGATGGGTGAGGGCTCGCGCTTCGCGGGGTCGTTCCGCACCCACGGGCTGCTGGTCCCGGTGTTCGACCTCGACAGCGAGATGCACCACGAGGAGTGGCAGGCGGGTCTCAATCAGCTCGACCAGTGGCTGGGTGAGGCGCTTGCCGATTCCTCGGAGCTGACCATCGCCGAGCGTAGTTCGCGCGACGGCATCCGTGGCCGCCAGGTCACTCTGCGATAGACGAGGAAACCTTCGAAAACCGTTTCGGCGGCGCGACTTCGGTGAAGTCGCGCCGCCGAGATCGTCTGCTGGTCGGAGGCTAGATGTTGCCGCCGGCGACGGGAGGTGCGGTCGGGTCGTCGGTCTCGGGGCCGTTGAACTCGCGTTCGACGAAGTTCTCGAGGTCGAACAGGTTGCCCTTGCAGCGGTCGGCGATGGTCTGCAGCGTCGTCATGGTGGCGACCTCCTCGACCTGCTCCTTGAGGAACCACTGCACGAACTGCTCACCGAGGTAGTCGCCGGTGTCACGGGCCGACTTGGCCAGGTCGACGATCTGCTGGGTGACCGTCTTCTCCTGCTCGAGCGCCAACTCGATGGGCGCCTTGTAGTCCTCGAACTTGTTGTTCGGGGCGGAGACCCCGGGGATCTCGACCTCCATGTCGCGGTCGAGGAAGTACTGCACGATGATCATCGCGTGATTGCGCTCTTCGACGGCCTGCCGGTAGAAGAGCTTGGCCAACTGCGGCATGTCGTGGTTGTCGAAGTAGGTGGCGACCGCGATGTACTGCTGCGAGGCGTAGAACTCGTTGCCGATCTGGTCGTGCAGCAGCTGGTGGAACTTCGTGAATTCGGTCATTCGCTCATCGTAGGTGCCGAAAAGCGCCTTCTACCAGCAAGTTCAGGCTAAGTAAGGCAAGTCTGACCTGTCTTTGGGCAACCTGGCCACCCCGGTCACCCGGCGTCGACGAGCAGCTCGTCGGGGATGGGCTGACCTGCACGTAAGAGACCGAAGAACTGCTCGGTCGTCTCTGTGACCGGCAGTGCCAGGCCGTCATCGGTGTAGACGCTCTCACCCGTGGGTGTGGTGGTTGTCACTGGGTCCCGGAGGGCGAACATCAGCGAGGCCAGGTTCCAGATGTGGTCGCGTTCGTCGACGGTGAGGGAGTCGATCGCGCCGCCTATGAAGCCGAACAACCGGAACGGGTTGAGCAGGACGGCCGGGCTCGTCGCGCGGGAGACCAAGGCGGCGAGGAACTTCCGCTGGTTGATGACGCGTTCGAGGTCGGCGCGCGGGAAGGCTCGGGTACGGACGAGACCGAGTGCCTGGCGGCCGTTCAGGTGGTGGCAGCCCTTGGCCAGTTTGAGTCCGGCCTTGGGGTCGTTGAGCGGTTGATCGATGCACATGTCGACACCGCCGACGGCGTCGACGAGGGTGTCGAAACCGCCGAAGCCGATCTCGGCGTAGTGGTCGATGTGGATGCCGGTCAGGTTCTCGACGGTCTGCACCAGCAGTGCCGGACCGCCGATGTTGTACGACGCGTTGACTTTCAGGCTTCCGTGGCCGGGTATCTCGACGAAGAGATCGCGGGGGATGCTGACGACCGTCGCCTTCCCGCTCCCCGGCGGATTGTGGACCAGCATGATCGTGTCGGTGCGGGAGCCGTCGGCGTCACCGGTCGACAGGTTGGTGCGCTGTGCGTCGGACAGATCGGAGCGGGAGTCGGTGCCGACGATGAGCCAGTTGGTGCCGGGGGTGTCCGACGGCCGTCCGGCGTAGGCGGGTAGCGCGTCGATGCGGTCGAGTCGCGAGTCGTAGTAGAAGAGCAGCCCGGCACTGCCGAGCACGAACACGAGCAGCAGGATCAGCAGGATCCTGCCGACCCGCAGGGTGCGCCGCCGACGACGCCGGGGGCGTGTCGGCTTCGCAGCGGGCGGGGTGCCGACCGGCGGAGCGGGCGGACGTGCCAACGATCGGGCGCGGTCACCTCGACGCTCACCGGCCGGGATCGGTTCGGGTTTCTGGGTGGGGGCGTACTGGCCCGGGGCGGCACCCCTCCCCGGAATCGGGCCGGCTGCCGGGGCAGGGCCGGGCGCCCGACGCGGCGGCGGACCCTGCGCGGGGATTCGAGGCATCGCCTGGGGGTGTGCGGCGGGAGCGGGACCCTGCGGATGGGGTCGGTGGGGTCCACCGGGAGGAGGCCCCTGGCGTGGCGGTATGCCTCCTGCCGGCCGCCCGGACGGTACCTGTGGCCCCGGACGACCGCGCCGAATGATCGGCGGGTCCTGCTCGTTCATCCCAACCAATGTACGCATCCACGGGTGCCCGGCACGGATTCGACGCAGATCACAGGACTCGATCGGCCCGCGACGGGGTATCCGGCTCGCCATGACCGACGACGTGGCCGCCCGGCCAGACACCGAGACCGGTGACGATCGCACTCCGCTCCGGCGCGCGATCTCCGGCAAGATGCTGTTCCTGTTCATCCTCGGCGACGTGCTGGGCGCCGGGATCTATGCGCTCGTGGGCGAGATCGCCGGCGAGGTGGGCGGTGCGATCTGGGTACCGCTCGTGGTGGCTCTCGTCATGGCGCTGTTGACCGCGGGGTCGTATGCCGAGCTGGTCACCAAGTATCCGCAGGCCGGTGGTGCCGCGGTCTTCGCGCGGCAGGCCTACCGGTCGTCGCTGGTCTCGTTCCTGGTCGGGTTCTGCATGCTGGCCGCTGGTGTCACCAGCGCCGCCGGCCTGGCGTTGGCGTTCGCGGGTGACTACTTCAAGACGTTCGTGAACGCGCCCACCACCGTCACCGCCCTCGTCTTCCTGGTCGCGATCGCGGCACTGAACGCACGTGGCATCAGCGAGTCGGTGCGGGCGAACGTCGTGATGACGGTCATCGAGGTGTCGGGTCTGGTGCTGGTCGTCGTCCTGGCGGGCATCGTCCTAGGTCGGGGAGACGGCGAACCGTATCGTGTGTTCGAGTTCGACAGTTCGACGACGCCCGCACTCGCGGTTCTGAGCGGCGCGCTGCTCGCCTACTACTCGTTTGTGGGATTCGAGACGTCGGCCAACGTGGCCGAGGAGGTCCGCGACGTGCGTCGGGTCTACCCGAAGGCGCTGTTCGGCTCGCTGATCACCGCCGGTGTCGTCTACGTACTCGTGGGCCTCGCGGTCTCGACCGTGGTGTCCCCGGATGAGCTCGCCGGCTCGTCGGGTCCGCTGCTCGAGGTGGTCACGATCGCCGACGTCGGTGTGCCGGACCAACTGTTCTCGCTGATCGCCCTCATCGCCGTCGCCAACGGCGCGCTGCTCACGATGATCATGGCCTCGCGGTTGACCTTCGGAATGGCCCGCGATGGTCTGCTGCCCGCCCCGCTGGCGAAGGTCCTACCCGGTCGACGTACGCCGTGGGCGTCGATCATCGCCACGACCGCCATCGCGATGGTGCTCTCGGCGACCGGCTCGGTGGCGGCGCTGGCCGAGACCGTGGTGCTGCTGTTGCTGTTCGTCTTCCTCAGCACCAACGTCGCGGTCCTGGTGCTGCGGCGCGAACGCGCCGACACCGACCACTTCCGGGCGTGGACGATCGTGCCGGTGCTGGCGATCGTGACGTGCATCGTCCTGCTGACCCAGCAGAACGCGGAGACCTGGCTGCGCGCCGGCCTCCTGATGCTCGTCGGGCTGGCACTCTTCGGGCTGGCCCGTGCCACCGGATCGGGCAAGCACGCCGAGGACCGCGCGTGACCGGTCCGGGTGTCAGCCGACCCAGGAGAGGTGATCGCGTAGCAGCGCGTAGCCGATGAAGGCGACGACGTCGATGACGCCGTGGGCGATGACGAGCGGCCAGGCCCGGCCGGTGACCTGGTAGAACCGGCCGTAGACGACGCCCATCACCACGTTGCCGAGACCGGCGCCGAAGCCTTGGTACAGGTGGTAGCCACCGCGGAGCACGGCACTCGCGGCGAGCGACTTGACGTCTGAGACCCCGAGCTGGCGGAGCCGGGTGATGAAGTAGGCGACCACCACGATCTCCTCGGCGGCCGCATTGCCGATCGCGATGAGGATCAGCACCGGCCATTCCCACCAGGTGTCCGCCTGGCTGGGGACGAGGCTCGCGTTGAGTCCGAAGACGCGGGCGACCGCGACCAGTGCGAGTCCGGGGAGGCCGATGACGGCCGCGAGGACGAGTCCCGCGGGCACGTCGCGTCGCGGGGTCCACCGGCCGAGGCCGACGCGCGACAGTCCGAGCCCGCTCCGCCACAGCAGGTACACGCCGAGCGCGGCGATGGCGAACAGCCTGAGGATGCTCATCATCTGGCGCGCGGCGTCGATGAGGGCGAGGTCGGAGCGGCTGGGGTTGAGGGCGACAGTGGTCCCGCCGATGCCGCCGGCGAGTTGGGCTTCGAGGAGTGCGAGCGCGGCCGAGGCCGCGGAGAACGCAAAGGTCAGTATTCCGACGATGACGAGCTCGGCGATCAGACCGCGACGCTCGACACGGTCGGTGACGACCGGGATGCCGTGGGGCGACGGCCGCAGGTACTCGCGCAGAGGCATGCCGGTCAGCCTAGAACCCCTCGCAGCCGGCGATGCGGGTCAGTCGCGCATCGAGTTCATGAACGGGCAACCGGCGAGGTTGCGCAGTGCCCGGGACAGCTCGAAGACGTCCGAGACCGGGCGGGGGAAGGGCAGCCGGACGTCGGAGTCGCCGTCGGCGCCCTCGATGCGGAAGCGCATGCCGAACCGGTCGAGGCCGAGGGGGCGTACACGGCCCTGGCGCAGGTCCGTGGGCAGCTTGCGGGCCAACTGGCCGACGAGGTCGGCGTGGTCGGCGTCGAGGTGCTCGAGCCAGCCGGCCTCGCACTCCCAGAACGGGTCGGGGGTGGCGTCGGCCAGTTCGGCGGCCGACACCGACGTCGCACCGGAACTGGATGCCAGCACCGCGGAGTCGACCTGGAGGCGGAGCATCGACGCGCCGTGGCCGATGTCGAGCAGGCCGTCGTCGGGGTGCTCGCCGGCGATCTCGATGGCCAGGTCGCGCTCGAGGTCACGGGGCACCTCGTGGAGCGTCCCGTTGAGCCAGATCACCGACCGGACCCGTTCGCGCAGGTCGATGGGCGCCCAGTCGGTGACCTCGAGCATCGCGGGTGTGCCCTCGGCGCCGTCGACGGCAGCCACGGCGTCGCCGTCGGTGGGTACGAGGACGAAGGCCTGGGATTCGAAGAGGTGGACGACGCCGATCGGCGTGGTGTCGGCGCCCTCGATGGCGAGGATGGCGGAGCCGACTCGACGGCAGGCCGTCTGGATCATCTCGGCATCCGTGGGTCGGTCGGTCGTCGTACGCGTCATGTTGTCTCTCCGGTCGGCGCGGGCGGCTGCGGTGCTCGGCGGCTGTTGAAAGGTAACCCTAACCTAAATACGGTTGGCGTGGTCGTCAACGGGTCCTCGGACCGTCGGCTCCCGGGGATTGCGGCCTGTCCGGGGTGATCACCGGCGTCCACTAGGCTCGTGTGGTGCCTGTGATCGCCTACTTCGGCCCGCCCGGAACCTTCACCGAGATGGCACTCGACGCGGCCCTCGCCGCCCATGACCCCGCACTCGGGGGTCTCGACCTCTCGAGTGACGTCACCAAGGTCGACGCCTCGAGCCCGGCTGCCACCATCGCGATGGTCCGCAGCGGGGAGGCCGACTACGGCTGTGTGCCCATCGAGAGTTCGCTCGAGGGGTCGGTGCCGGCGACGATGGACGCCCTCGTACCACCGGCGCGGTCCGGTACCGACGGGCGCGTGCAGGTGTTCGCCGAGACCGTCCTCGACATCGCGTTCGCGATCGCCGCGACCGGCCCGCTCGCCCCGGAGGACGTCCGCACCATCGCGGCCTACCCGGTGGCGGCTGCGCAGGTCCGTCAATCCGTGGCCAAGCTCTTCCCGAACGCGGAGTTCGTCACGTCCGGATCGAATGCTGCTGCGGCGCTCGACGTCGCGTCCGGCAAGGCCGACGCCGCGGTGACGACCGGTCTCGCGGCGGGGTTGTCGGATCTGACCGTGATCGCCGACGGTGTCTGCGACGCGAAGGAGGCCACCACGCGGTTCCTCGTCCTCGGACGCCCCGCGGTCCCGACGCGACGGACCGGCACCGACCGCACGTCGGTCATCCTCGACCTGTCCAACGAGCCCGGTAGCTTGATGCACGCGATGAACGAATTCGCCTCGCGGGGAATCGATCTCACTCGCATCGAATCCCGGCCGCAGCGCGACGAGGCGGAGGGGCGGGCCATCGCCGGTCGCTACCGGTTCTTCCTCGACGCCGTCGGCCACATCGACGACGCAGCGGTCGCGGAAGCCCTTGCGGCACTGCATCGCCGGTGTGAACGAGTCGTCTACGTAGGTTCATGGCCCGCGGTACGGACCACGGGATCGGCACCTCCCGACCACGCCGAGTCGCTGGCCTGGATCGACTCGCTGCGACAGGGAGAGGTGTGATGGCGCGCCTGCATCTCGTCCGGCACGGCGAGACCACCGCGAACGTCATGCGCCGGCTCGACACCGCCCTCCCCGGCGCGGCACTCACCGATTTCGGTGCGCGACAAGGCGCCCGGTTCGGGCTGGAGAACCGACCCGAGCGCGAGGCGGTCTTGTTCAGCTCGGAGGCCCGGCGCGCCCGGCAGACCGCCGAACTGATCGGCTCGGTGTGGGACGTCCACACCGAGGCCGTCGACGGCGTGCACGAGGTCCAGGCCGGCGAGCTCGAGGACCGCAGCGACCGCGAGGCCCACCACGTCTTCCACGACGTCATGGAGAAGTGGCACGCCGGTGACCTCGATGTGCGCATCCCCGGCGGCGAGTCGCTCGCGATGGTCTACGACCGCTACATCCCGACCGTCGACGACCTCGCACGCTCGTATCTGACCGGAACCGAACCACGTGATGTGTTCCTGGTCAGCCACGGTGCGGCGATCCGACTCATCGCGGCGCGCCTGGCCGGCATCGACTCCCGCTTCGCCGCGGCGACGCACCTCGGCAACACCGGCTCGATCGAACTCGAGTACGCCGACGGCATCTGGGTCTGCCACCGCTGGGGCGCCGAGACCGCACCGTTCGATCGGGTCGACGAGCCGCTGGTCGACGACCCCATGGGCTAGTTCACTTGATGATCGCGTCGACCGTCTTCTTCAACGCCGACGGCTGCGACGGGCGTCGCGGTGCCTTCTCCTTGAGCCGGAGCATCTCTTCGCCGATCTCCTGGAGATCCTTGCGGCCGAGGGCCTCCCGCACCTTCGGGAACCACTCGTCCTCTTCTTCCTCGATGTGGTGCTCGACGTTCTCGATCAGCACGGTCGTCTTGGCGTCGAACCGCTCGGAGTCCGGCTTCAACGCGGCGAGCTCGACGACGAGGACGTCGGCAACGTGGTGTTCCTCGTAGGACTCGAGGATGTCGTCCTCGAGATCGGGTACGCGCTTACGGATCTCGGGGTACATGCACTCGTTCTCGATGTAGGTGTGCACGGTGAGGGCCTCGATGATCTTGTCGACGATCTTGCCCTTGGTCTTGGTGGCGTTCGGGCCCTGGGACTTGAAGTCGCGGAAGAGTTTGCGGATCTCTTTGTGGTCGTCCTTCAGGATGACGATGGCGTCGGTGGACATGGCGGAACTCCTGGATGTGGGCTGGACATCGGAATCTCGGTATTCCGCAATACGCCCGCGCTGAAACATCTCACCTGAGCCGGGGTCCCGGCGGGGTTCCTAGCCCCAGCCGTTGGCGTGCAGCCAGGCGTCGTCGATCCCGAAGTGGTGGGCGATCTCGTGCATGACGGTGACCGCGACCTCGTGCACCACCTCGTCGCGCGAATTGCACATCGCCAGGATCGGGTCCCGGTAGATCGTGATCGTGTCCGGTAGGAATCCGCCGTAGTCGTGGTCGCGCAGGGTCAGCGCCACGCCCTGGTACAGCCCGAGGATGTCGGGCTCCTCGGGGTTGTACGGCTCGACGAGGATGACCACGTTGTTCATCGCGCCGGTGAGTTCCGACGGGATGGTGTCCAGTGCGTCGGAGACCAGCCCGTCGAACTCGTCGTCGGACATCGGGACGGCCATGGGGTCAGCCCGCCGGGGCGGGGGCCTGGTCGGGGTTCGGTGCGATTCCCGGCGGGAGCGGCACCGGCGTCGGGAGAGCGCGACCGGGCGGAGCAGCGGGCGGCGGGACGGGCGCCTTGCCGTTGATCAGCAGTGCCCCGTCCTTGGCGTCGCCGACGAGGGTGGCGAATCCGCCGCGCTTGTCGGGCAGCCCGAGGTAGCAGACCACCTTTCGGCTGCCGGCGAGCCAGCTCGGCTCGCTGAGAACCGACCACTGCACGTTCAGTGTCGTCTTGTCGAGAGCGGCCGCGCCGCCGGCGAATCGTTCGGCCTGCTTCGGGCAGATCGAGCCGAGGTAGTTGTTCTGGGCGCCGGTCGCGGGCCACGGCTTGTTCGACATCCGGTCGCCGAAGCGGACCGCGAGGTCGACGATGCCGGTGGTCTGGAAGGCGTGCGGCTCGGCGCAGTTCACCGGAAATCCGGTGGGGTTGCGGTTCTCGGGGTCGATGCCGATGCACGTTCCCTCGGGCCACACATAGGACTGGTTCTGGTCGGCGACGCGGCCGGAGAACTGCACGGGCTGACCGTTGGCCCCGTCTTCCTGGACCCCGCAGCGCAGCTGCCGGGCGCCCTTGTCCCACTGGGCCTGCGACGGGTACATCATGCCGACCGAGAAGCGGCCCTGCGGATCGAGGCGACCGTCGAGGTACTGGTCGACGATCACCGGACACTGCTCGTCGCGGATGGCGGCGAAACGCTCGGGCCCGGGCCACAGCGCGTCCTCACCGAACTCGACGCCGGGGATGAGCGAGGTGTCGATGCCGCCGGCCACCTCGAAGCGGTGCTTCTGCGCGCATTCGACTGCGGTCGGCTGCCCGGGGTTCCCCTCGGGCCAGTCCAGGCAGTCGCCGGCGACGGACTGGGTGAAGGCGTTCTGGACGAGTCGTTCGCCCTCGCCGACCTTGCTGCCGCCGACGCTGCCGGCGTCGTCGAAGACGCCCATCGCCAAGGCGATACCGCCGGCGACGAGTGCGCCGACGACGATCGCGGCCAGGACGACGAAGACGGGATTGCGCGTGGCGGTTCGCGGGGGCCGGCCGGCGGCATTGACCGGCTCGTCGTACGGTGCGACCGGGTCGACGGCGGTGAAATCGTCGTCGATGGCGTCGTGCGCGTCGTGGTCGGGCTTGTCGCGATCAGGGTCGGGCTCGTTCATCGGGATCCATCATGCCTGGTCGATCCGGCTGGGCACACCCGCATCAGTCGATGCGGGCACCAGCCACTGCGGCGAGAGCTGCCTACACTCGCGGGAATGCCCGCCGATTCCTCTCCCGTGCCCGGTCCGGACGCGACCCCGGACGCCGAGGTGGTCGAACTGGCCACGCGCCTGTTCGAGATGGCCCGCTCCGGCGACGCCGCCACGCTGAGCGGCTACGTCGATGCCGGGGTGCCGGTGAACCTGCGCAACCAGTCCGGCGACTCGCTGCTGATGCTCGCCGCCTATCACGGCCGCGCGTCGGCGGTCTCGGTGCTGCTGTCCCGCGGCGCCGATCCCGACCTCGCCAACGACCGCGGACAGACCCCGCTGGCCGGCGCGGTGTTCAAGGGATTCGACGACGTGGTCCGGCTGCTCGTCGACGCCGGGGCCGATCCGCACGGAGGCACCCCGTCGGCCGCCGACGCCGCCGCGATGTTCGGCCGCGACGATCTCCGGGCGCTCTGGAGCTGACCTGCGGGCGGGCCCGGGTTTCACTTCGGTGGCGTGATCGGGTTCGCATCGCGCGCTCAAGTAGGGTTTGAAGGCGTGATCGACCTGAAGATTGTTCGTGACGACCCGGATCTGGTCCGTACTTCGCAGCGCACTCGCGGCGAGGACCCCGGCCTGGTGGATGCCCTGCTCGATGCCGATGCGGCCCGTCGTGCGGCCATCGTCGACGCCGACACGTTGCGCTCCGAGCAGAAGGCTCTCGGAAAACAGGTCGGCAAGGCGCAGGGCGACGAGAAGCAGGCGCTGCTCGCCAAGGGCAAGGAGCTCGCCGAGCAGGTCAAGGCCGCCGTCGCGCGTCAGTCCGAGGCCGATGAGGCCGCCGCGAAGGCCCACCGCGCGATCTCCAACATCGTCGCGCCGGAGGCCCCCGCGGGTGGCGAGGACGACTACATCGTCCTCGAGCACGTCGGAGAGCCCCGCGACATCGAGAACCCGAAGGATCACCTCGAACTGGGCGAGTCGCTCGGTCTGCTCGACATGGAGCGCGGCGCCAAGGTGTCGGGTTCGCGGTTCTACTTCCTCACCGGGCAGGGCGCCTTCCTGCAGCTCGGCCTGCTCAACATGGCCGCGCAGAAGGCTGCCGCCAACGGCTTCACGCTGATGGTCCCGCCCGTCCTGGTGCGTCCGGAGGTCATGGAGGGCACCGGCTTCCTCGGCGCCCACGCCGACGAGGTCTACCACCTCGACAAGGACGACGACCTGTACCTGGTCGGCACCTCGGAGGTGCCGCTCGCCGGCTACCACATGGACGAGATCCTGGACCTGTCCGACGGCCCGAAGCGGTACGCCGGCTGGTCGACCTGCTTCCGCCGGGAGGCCGGCAGCTACGGCAAGGACACCCGCGGCATCATCCGCGTGCACCAGTTCGACAAGGTCGAGGGCTTCATCTACTGCAGACCCGAGGACGCCGAGGCCGAGCACCAGCGTCTGCTGGGCTGGGAGAAGGACATGCTGGCCGCGATCGACGTGCCCTACCGTGTCATCGACGTCGCGGGTGGCGACCTCGGTTCGTCGGCGTCGCGCAAGTTCGACTGCGAGGCTTGGGTTCCCACCCAGAACGCCTACCGCGAGCTCACGTCGACGTCGAACTGCACGACGTTCCAGGCCCGCCGTCTCTCGATCCGCTACCGCGACGAGAACGGGAAGCCGCAGACCGCGGCGACGCTCAACGGCACACTCGCGACCACCCGCTGGCTGGTGGCCATCCTCGAGAACCACCAGCAGCCCGACGGTTCGGTGAAACTGCCGCCCGAGCTTGCGAAGTTCGTCGGCACCGACGTCCTCACGCCTCGTTGATCTGAGCCTGGGTCATGACCAGCGGGATCGTCATCGCGGTGATCGGTGCGCTGGCGTTTGCCGCCGCGGCCGTTCTCCAGGCGCTGGGCGCCGAGCAGGTCTCGCAGCGCGCCGCCATCCGTGAGGAGCGTCGACGATCCGCGGCGGCCCACCCGTCGTTGAAGTCCACCGCGCTGACGATGCTGACGGTGCCGTTCCTGGTCGGGTTCGTGTTCGACATCATCGGGTTCATCGCGACGATCGCGTCGGCCCGTCTGATCCCGCTGTTCCTGTCGCAGACCATCATCTCGGCCCGGTTGGTCGCCACGGCGCTCCTCGCCATGGTCGTGCTGAAAGTCGGCCTCACGATGCGTGATTGGATCGCCGGTGCGGTGGTCGTGGCGTCGCTGATCCTGCTGGCGGTGTCGGCCGGTCGCGAGGGCGTGGACCACACTGCGTGGATGCGGTGGGCCGTCCTGGTCGCCGGTCCCGCGCTGATCTTGCTCGGCCTGATCGTGATGCGGCGCTTGAAGACTCACATCGCCACTGTCACCGGTCTCATCGCCGGCGCCGTGTTCGGTGTGATGGCGGTGGCGTCCCGCATCCTCGACGGCCTGGACCCCCTCGACCTCACCGTGCTGTTCACCGACCCGGCTCTGTATGCGTTGCTGCTCAGCGGGATCGGCGGCTTCTACCTGTTCACCGTGGCACTCCAGACCGGATCGGTGAACGGTGCCGCGGCAGCACTCGTCGTCGGGCAGACGGTTCTCCCGGGCGCGGTGGGCATCGCCTTCCTCGGTGACGTCACGCGCGCGGGCTGGGGACCGGCCGCGATCGTCGCCTTCGTCGCCGCCGTCGGCGGGGGAGTGGTGCTCGCGTCGTCGGGTGCCGTCACCGCCGTCGAGACGGCCGACGCCACAAATGCGCCTCGCGGGTACGGGCATCCGCCGCGGGAGCTGGGCCGACCCCACTAGCTCGCGGCACCCGGCAGGTTTCGCTAGCCGATTCCGACGATGAACAGCAGTCGGTGTCCCACCCGGTCACTGAGCCAGGCCGGCGGAGAGCAGCAGGGCCGCGAAGACCACCGAGTGAGGCCGCAGTGCGCACCGGGCGGATCGACGCCACGCACCGTCTCGTCGCATCTGTATCGGGTGTTCCCAAACTCGGAGTCACCTCGCGGGCAGCGCTTCGTGATGCGCTCGACGGCTGGCAGGTACCGACTGAGGTCGATGGAACCGACTGGCGCACAACGTGTTGGTTACCGGGACCTTGTGGAGGAGGATCCGCGTTTGTCGGTGGGTTGATCTAGATTGGTTGGTAACAGATTCAGCCATCCAGGTTGGGCTGTAGACGTTGTGGGGGCAGCGTGTCGCGTGCATGGACCGATCTTCCGAGCGGGTTCCTCGCCGGGGTCGATCCTGCCCACCCCGAATTGTCCGACACCGCAACCCATATGGAACGGTTCGGTTCGATCCGCCATGGTGAGGCTTATCTGGCGTGGTGCCGGTATGAGTCGATCGTCACCGTCTACGACCAGCTCGTGGTCAACACTCAGGGCGGGTTCTTCATCGACCGCTACACCGAGATGGTGACCCGGGTCTGCCGTGAAGCCGCCATCACCCGCTACCAGGCCGATCAGTGGGTGGGTGAAGCGCTCGCCCTGCGTGACCGGCTACCGAAAGTGCTGACCACCCTGCGCGACGGCATCCTGTCGCGGCAGTTGATCCAGACGGTCATCTCCCGCACCGACCTCATCTCCGACGCCGCGGCCATCGCGGACCTCGATACCGAGATCGAAACCATCCTGCGCACCAGGAAGGGCGCCTGGACCACACCGAAGCTGCGTGACATGGTCGACCGCCTCGTCTTCCGTCACGATCCTGATGCAGTGCGGGAGCGGCGTCGTGAAGCGTTGGACAAGCGCGGTATGTGGACCGAGAACTTCACCGACGGCACCGGTGAGATCACCGGCGTGATGGCGGCCGAGAACATTCGCATCGCCGCGAAAGCGGTGAAAGCGTTGGCCGACACCGTGTGTGCGCACGACGGCCGCAACCGTAACCAGCGCAACTCCGATGCCATGTTCGCATTGCTGACCGGCACCATCTTCGACTGCCAATGCCAGCGAGAGGACTGTGACGCCGAGATCCCCGACCCCGCCGAGGTCGTTCGGTCGGTGAGCACCGAGGTCGTCATCCACGTCGTCACCGACGCCGCCACTCTCGCCGGGGCACCAGGGATCGGTTGGGTCGACGGCCACGGGATCGTCTCCGACGAGCATGTGCGTGATCTCGCCGAACGGGTCGACGCGACCATCACACCCGTCACCCCGGTGCGCACACCCCCGGCCCGCGTTGTTGTCGAGGACGTCCCGTCGAAAGACGTCGTGATCGTCTACCCCGGTGCGCAAGCCGCCGACCCGTACCGGCCCACCGCTGCGTGTGCCGATTTCGTGCGGGTGCGTGATGGGTACTGCACCGAACCGGGCTGCGGGTGTTCGGCTTTCGACTCCGATCTGGACCACGTGACCGAGTACGACCACACCAACCCCGCCCAGGGTGGGGCGACGGCGAGTGAGAACTTGAACGCCAAGTGCCGGTTCGGGCATCTACACAAGACGTTCGGCGACTGGATAGACGTCCAGTACCGCGACGACGACGGCCACCTGGTCACCGAATACCGCACGTCCGAAGGGTTCGTCATTCCCGGTGACGCCGAGAACCTCGAGGACTCCTTCCCCAACCTGCGTCGTATCCGCTACGAACAGCCACCCCAGGCCCCACCGACACCACGGGTCATCACCGGGGACGACACCCCGCCCACCAGCAACCGGCTCGCGCACAAACACGCACGCCGGCGGGCCGAACGTGCCCGCAACCAGCGGGAACGTGAGAGGCGTCAGCAGATGGACGGACCTCCGCCCTTCTGAAGTCCCACCGGCCTGAGTCGGTGGAGGAATCGTAATGCAGTCACTTGACGGAGGCTACGAGCCCTCGCCGCGAGCGACGCTTGAGCGGTCGTCGACCAACGCCCTCACCGGCACGACCGTTGTTCCACCACCGCTGGCCCCTCAGCTTCTTCAAGAACTGAGCCACCACTCCGAACGAAAGATATGATCGTGAACTCATCCCTCCCTCTTCCCGGCGGCACCTGGACCCTGGGTGACACAACAGTCACCAGATTCGGTTACGGCGCAATGTAACTCGACGGTCCTTGGGTGATGGGTCCGCCCGCCGACCCCGTCGCGGCCCGGGCCGTGCTCCGCGACGTCATCTAACTGGGCATCACCCACATCGACACCAGCGACGCCTATGGACCTCGCGTCACCAACGAACTGATCCGCGAGACGCTCCACCCATATCCCGAGTCGCTGTTCATCGCGACGAAGGTCGGCGCCACCCGGGACGCCGAGGCACGTTCCGTCGCCCCGATCGTCTGCGTCCAGAACATGTACAACCTCGCCCATCGCGCCGACGACGCCCTTATCGACGAACTCGCCGCCGACGGCATCGCGTACGTGCCGTTCTTTCCGCTCGGCGGCTTCTCGCCGCTGCAGTCCGAAGCGCTGTCCCGGGTCGCCGGCCGCCTGGGCGCCACACCCATGTCCGTCGCACTGGCCTGGCTGCTTCAGCGTTCACCGAACATCCTGCTCATCCCCGGGACGTCGTCGGCGGCACACCTCCGCGAGAACATCGCGGGCGCCGGCCTCGCGCTGACCGCCGATGACCTGGCCGAACTCGACACCATCGGTCGCTGACAGCGGTAGCGCGTGGTCGTCGTGGTGGTTGGCAGCAAGCCGAACTGCCCGACGCCGGGGATGCCGCCGCGTGGTTCGCCGGCCGACTGCCCGACGCCTGGTTCACCGGACCCGTAGAGGTCACCGTCGACCGCGACGAGATCACGGTGATCGGAACCCTGGAGCCGCCCGAGACCAGCGACGACGCCGACGCACGGGCCGCAGCGCAGGGGCGGGCGTCGAGGTTCCGCGAGGACACCCGCGCGGAACGGATGTCGATCGCCGACGAGGCGCAGGCCCGCTACGCCCGAAAGGTGTCATGGGGTGTCGCCGTCGGCGACGAGCGAATCCTCTTCACCCACCTTGCGGTACCGGTCATGACGCGGCTCCGGTAGCCGGAACGGCGCGTTCTCGACACCCTCGTCGATGCCGGGGTCGCCCGGTCGAGGGCCGACGCGTTGGCCTGGTCGGTCAAGCTGGTCGGCGCGCACACCGAGGAGTGGCTGGGCAAATTGCGTGCCGCAATGGACGAGGTGGACAACTTGCGTGCCGAAGGTCCCGGTCTCTGACCGATTTTCGGGCCGAAGCGGGGATACTGATCCGATGCTGATCGGAATCCTCGCGGCCGTCTTCGCGGCGCTCGCCTACGGTACGGCCTCGGTGCTGCAGGCACGAGGCGCGCAGAGCGTAGCCGACACGGGTGCCGGGCCCGGTGAGGCGCCGTCGCTGCGGTCGACAATCGCGGCCATGCTGACGGTGGCGTTCATCGCGGGAATGGCGTTGGACGGCATCGGGTTTCTCGGCAACCTCGTGGCGGCGCGGATGATCCCGCTGTTCCTCGCGCAGCCCATCGTCAGCGCCAATCTGGTCGTGACGGTGGTGCTGGCGACCATCGTGCTGAAAGCAAAGCTGTCCCAGCGTGATTGGATCGCGATCGGCGTCGTCGTGGTGGCGTTGGTGCTGCTCGGGTTCGCCGCGGGCGACGAGGGACGCAAACACGAGTGGTGGCTGCACTGGGCCGTTCTCATCGCGGCGGTGATCATCCTCGGTTTCGGAGCAGCGATCCTGCCGCGGATGCAGAGCCGGGCCGCGGTGCTGGCAGGTTTGTCCGGCGGTGTGCTGTTCGGCGTTCTCGCCGTGGCGGTCCGAATCCTCGACGGCCTGGACCCCTTCGATCTCGGTGAACTCTTCACCGACCCCGCCCTGTACGCGATCATCCTGGCCGGACCGGGTGGGTTCTACATGTTCACGGTGGCCCTGCAGAAGGGCGCGGTGAGTGCGGCGTCGGCGTCGCTGGTGGTCGGCGAGACCGTGGTGCCCGGCGTTATCGGGATTGTGGTCCTCGGCGACACCGTCCGGGAAGGCTGGGGACCGGTCGCGGTGATCGCGTTCATCGCCGCCGTCATCGGCGCGGTGGTCGTCGCGATGTCGCCGGTCATCGAAGAGGTCGAACGCGCGGGGGAGAGCACGCCGGTCGGCTGAACTGTGCCGTCTATACCGTGTAAGCCGTCCAAAATCCGACAACACCGGCATCATTACTGCTCATGCGCCTGACATTGCGGTTCCTGGTGACGCTGACCTCCGTGATCGGCATGGGGGTCTCCCTGTGCCTGGTGGCTCAACCGGTCACCGCCGCGCCGCTGCCGAATCCGGTCGCGGCGCCGAGCCAGCTGCCGTCGCAGGACCCCTTCTATGTCCCGCCCCGCGGCTACGAGAACCGGGTGCCGGGTGCGGTACTGCGGACACGACAGGTTCAACTCGGTTGGCGCGCAACGAATGTGCCGATATCTGCGACACAGATCCTCTACCGCAGCACCAACAACTTCGGCAACCCGACGTCGACGGTCACCACCGTGATCTCACCGCCGGGTGTGGGACCGGGGGCACCGCGTCGTCTGGTGTCCTACCACTCGTTCTACGACGCGCTGGGCTCTCAGTGCGACCCGTCGTACACGCTGCGCGGCGGCAACGAGTCCGAGCGGCCGATCGACATCAGCATGGTCACCGGCCTGATGGCCGCCGGGTACACGGTGTCGGTGCCCGACTACGAAGGGCGTGGCCTGCGCTGGACGATTGCGCGGGAATCCGGCTACGCCGCACTCGACGGTCTCCGGGCGAGCCTGCGTCAGCTTCGTGCTCCGGCACGCACTCCGATCGGACTGTTCGGCTACTCCGGCGGATCGGTGCCGACGGGCTTCGGTGCGGAACTGGCGCCGAAGTACGCGCCGGAGCTGAACATCGTCGGGGCAGCCGCCGGCGGAGTGGTCGTCGATCCCATCCACAACCTGGGCTACGTCAACGGCAAGAAGGACTGGACCGGAGTCATCCCGGCGCTGATGGCGGTCTACGACGAGACCTACGGCCTGAACCTGGCCGACTACCTGTCCCCGAAGGGCACGCGCATCCTGCGTCAGGTGGCCGGGCAGTGCATAGAACAGTTCGCCGACGCATACCCGGGGCTCACCGACCGTCAGCTCCTGAAGCCCGGGGTCGGTGGCATCCTCGACGTTCCCGGTGCACGCCGGGCACTTTCGGCCAACATCATGGGGACGCTCGGTACCCCGCGGGCGCCGATGATGTTGGGAGTCGGGAACTCCGACGGCGTCGGCGACGGCGTGATGATCACCGGTGACGTCGCGCGCCTGGCCGGGCGTTTTTGTCGTCGCGGAGTGCCCACGACGTTCACCGAGTACCGCGGTCAGTCACATACGGCGGCGTTCATCCCCTGGAGCGTCGAGGCTCTTGCATTTCTGGACAATCGGTTCGCCGGACGACCGACGGGAGGCTGCTGAAGCAACCGCCCGCCGGCCTCGGACGTCAGTCTGCGTCGGCTGAGGGGTGCTTGTTGGTGCCGCCGTCGGACACCTCGAAGTTCTTCCATTCGCCGTTGTCGTGGACCTGCATGACGGTCCCGAGGCTGTCGTCGGGCGCGGCGACGGTCTTGAACCAGTCGTAAGCACTGGTGGCGTCGTCGAAATCCTTCTCCTCGATGACCTTTTCGTCGGAATCCACGACGCGGTACTGAGCCATGATCTTCTCTCCTCACTGTCGGGTTCGACCAGGGCGCCTCTGATGTGGCGCCTCTCTCGACCGTAGTCATCTGCCTACCCAGGCCCGTCCGGCCGCAACCATCGACGTCGGATCGTGCCCGCCCGACAACGCCTCGATAACGATGGGCGTCTCGGGTTTGAGTCGTGCTCAGCCGAGCACCTCGAGAAGCCGGCGGCAGGCCTCCTCGCAGCGTCGGCAGACGTCCGCGCAGATCCGGCAGTGCTGATGCATGTCGGCGTGTTTTGCGCACTCGTCAGCGCAGGCTCCACACGCGATGGCGCACGCTTCCAAGGTCTCCCGCACCAACGCGATGCTGGCCTCGGTGCGTCGGAGCAACACTCGTTCGGTGACGGAACACAGGTCGGCGCAGTCGAGGTCGGCGCGGATGCACTCGACGAGGTGCTCGACGCCGCTCTCGCCGAGGCATGCGTCCGCGCACGAGGTGCAGGCCTGCGTACATTCAGCGCACGCCTGGATACAGGCCGCGAGCACGGCGTCGTCGATGTCGTCGCGGACAGGATGTGCCTCGAGGATCTCGGTCACAGTTGTCATGTGGGGTGGAATACCCCCAATTTCAGGGCTGAAACCGCCCGAGTTCCTGGTCGCTGACCGGCCTGCCGGCGTAGGTCCGTTCGGACGCCGTCATCGCGTCAGTCGAGCTTGCTCGCGCGCAGCTCGTGGCCCTTCGACGTCAGGCAGCGGCCCGAGGTCAGGTCCCACTGCCAGCCGTGGAGATTGCAGGTCAGCTTCTCGCCCTCGATGACACCGAACTTGCCGAGATCAGCCTTCAGGTGCGGGCAGCGGCGCTGGATCTCCCAGCCGTCCTTGGTGATCGACGCAGAATCGTCGTGTGCCTCGGCGAACCAGCCGTCGGCGTAGGCGATGCGCTCGTCGGTCAGGCACTTGAAGAAGGTGTAGAGGAACTCGTTGTATCCGCCGATGCGCCACGTGGTGAAACGTGTGGACAGGAAGATGGTGTTCACCCAGTCCGGCTCGTTGTCCCGGAGAACCGTGCGCACGAGTTCGGTGGCGATTCGGAAACCGTAGCGGTACTTGCCTTCTCCCTCCTTCGGCTCACGCACGATGCGGTTGGGGAAGTCGAGTACGACGGTCTCGGTGGCGTCGTTCGCCGGACCGCCGCCCGGGGTCATCACCAGGCCGACGGGGTAACCGATGCCGTCGCAGATCAGATCCGACTGGGCCATGATCGGTTCGAAGAGTTCGCGGAGGGCGCCGATCAGCGGTTCCCCCTCGGCGGGCGCCCAGGTGGCCTTGTCCGCGGCGATCACCGGCGCGAACTTCTCCTTCATCCGCTCGAGGTAGGCGCGCTTGTTCTCGCCGAACACGTCGCCCGGCGCGTACGGGTGGCTGACCTCGTTCAGCGTCGGACCGGTGAAGTCGGCGACCGATCCGGAGACCATCATCAGGCCGCGATGCTTCTTGCCGTCGTCGGTGCCGTGGATGCGCATCTGCTCCAGGAAGGTCTCCTGATCGGGGAAGATCGAGGTGTCGTCCGCGGTGTCGGCGGAACCGAAGTCGTTGAGGTGGAAAAGATCTTCGTCGAGGAACATCGGCGGACCGGCCGACGGCACGACCCAGGTCGCACCGACCTGCTCGATGTACGAGCGCGCGCGGTCCATTCCGCGCTGACGCTTCTGAGATGCGAAGTTGGCCTTCGACTTCCGCGGGATGTCGTAGACCATCGGGTACCAGATGGCGCCTGAGTACTGCAGCAGGTGCACGTCGACGTGGCCGAACGCGTCGTCGATGACGTCGAGGTCGATCGGGCGGGCGTCGTTCATGTTGAAGCAGACGGTCTCGCCGTCGGAGACGACCAGGCCGCTGTCGCCGATCGGCCCGTCGGCCGGGGCGCGCAGCGCGATGATCATGACGTCGAGCGAACCCTTGTCGTTGGTCACCGTCGTCTTCACCGAGTCGGTGGTCTCGACGAACTTGGTGAAGCCGAGCTTCTCGAGTTCACCACGCAGGTCCGGCACCGGGTAGTCGGGGAGCAGGACCGTCGCGTCCTTGTTGACGTTCTCGCGAAGGTTCTTCTCGTCGAAGTGGTCACGGTGGAGGTGCGAGACGTAGAGGTAGTCGCAGTCGCCGAGCGTCTTCCAGTCGAGCTCGGAATTGTCCGGGAACGGCACCCACGAGGCGAAGTAGGTGGGGTTGACCCAGGGGTCGCAGAGGATCGATCCGGCGTTGGTCTGGATGTGGAAACCGGCGTGACCGATGCTGGTGATCTGCACGAAGGGGGCCTTTCCTGGTGTGCGCGGGGCTGCGCGTCAAAGCACTACAGTCCACCAATGTATCGAGCCGCGCGGACCGCCCGCGTGGGCCATGAGTCCCGCCGCCCGCAGATGCGACGATGAACACATGAGTTCTCCCAAGCTGTGGCGCGGGCAGACGCTCGAGGACCGGTCCACCGACCGGCGCGAGCAGATGCTCGCCGTCGCCGAGACCCTGCTGGGCACCGGCGGTACCGCTGCGGTGACGATGCGGGCCGTCGTGCGCGAGGCCGGCCTCAGCCCCCGCTACTTCTACGAGAGCTTCTCCTCGACCGAGGAGCTGGTCACCGCGGTGTACGACCGCGTCACCGAACAACTCCTCGCTCGGATCGCCGTCATCGAGCTCCCCGCCGACCGGCGGGGAAACGTCCGTGCGCTGCTCGAGGGCTTTCGCGAGTTCTTCCAGGACGAGCCGGGGCGGGCTCGCATCCTGTTGCGCGAACCGCTCGGCGACGACGTCCTCCGCGCCCATCGTGCCGCCACCGTGCCCGGATTCGTCCAGGCCGTCCTGGCCATGGTCACCGACGAGAACTCACTCGCCCCCGAACGCGTCGCGGTGATCTCCTCGGCGCTCACCGGGGCACTCGTGGCGCTCTACCTCGACCACATCGACGGCCGACTCGCACTCACGCCCGAACAGCTCTCCGACGCCGCCGTCGACCTCGTGTTCGCCGTCACCCGCATCGGTGCCGACCAGGCCTGACCTGCCGCGTCCGATCACTGGTTAAGCTTTCCGGCATGGAACCCGTCTACGACACCGTGATCACCGCCGCCCGCCTGCTGTGGCTGGCCGAAGGTCTCAAGTTCAAGGTGTCGGGCGTCGAGCATGTACCGGCCGAGGGCCCCGGCGTCGTCGCGATCAACCACACCGGCTACCTCGACTTCACCTACGCCGGCATCCCCGCCCATCTGCAGGGACGTCGCAAGGTGCGGTTCATGGCGAAGAAAGAGGTCTTCGACAACAAGATCTCCGGCCCGATCATGCGCTCGCTCAAGCACATCCCCGTCGACCGTACCGCCGGTGCGGACAGCTACCGGGCCGCGGTCGAGTACCTCAAGCGCGGCGAGCTCGTCGGCGTCTACCCGGAGGCGACGATCAGCCGCAGCTTCGAGCTGAAGGCGTTCAAGTCGGGTGCGGCACGCATGGCGATCGAGTCCGGTGCGCCGATCATCCCGACCGTGATCTGGGGTGCCCAGCGCGTGTGGACCAAGGGACATCCGAAGCAGCTCGGCCGCACCGGCTACCCGATCTCGATCGGGGTCTGCGAAGCGCTCGAGCCCACCGGCGATCCCGACGCCCTCACCGCGAAGCTGCACGAGGTCATGAGCGCGAAGTTGCTCGAACTGCAGGACGCCTACGGCGAGCACCCCAAGGGTGAGTTCTGGGTTCCCGCACGCCTCGGCGGGTCGGCACCGACGCTCGAGGAGGCGAACCGCATGGACGCCGAGGAGCAGGCCGAACGCGCCGCCAAGCGCGCTCAGCGTGACAACCGCTGACCGTTAACCTTGGAGGAATGAGCAGCGGGCCGCGTCGAGGACGGGAGCCGGTCTACCGGACCCTGGAGATCATCGCGAACACGCTCGTCCGCGCCCAGGCGCTCGACCTGCACTTCACCGGGGTCCAGAACATCCCGGAGGTCGGCGGCGCGGTGCTGTGCATCAACCACACGGGCTACGTCGACTTCATCCCGGCCGCGTGGATTCCATGCTCCACGAGGTCCAGGACGCCTACGGCCCGCACCCGGCGGGCGAGTTCTGGGTACCGGCACGGCTCGGCGGATCGGCCCCGACACCACCGGAGGCCGCGGTCATCGAGGCCGACGAAGCGCTCCGCAAAGCCGAGGCCCGCGCCCGCAAGGCGGCCGAGAAACAACGTGAGGCCTACCAGGCCCGAGACAGAGGAAACAGATGACATTCGGTCCACCCACCCTCATCGCCAGCGACGTGGACGGGACACTGATCGACGACGACAACCGGGTGTCGTCGCGAACCGTGGCCGCGTTGTCGGCGGCCCGTGCGGCGGGCGTCGAGTTCGTGCTCGCGACCGGTCGCCCGCCCCGGTGGATCGCCGAGATCACCGACCAGTTCGCCGACACCGATGCCTTCGTCCGGTACGCGGTGTGCGCCAACGGCGCCATCATCTACGACGCCGAGCACGACCAGGTCCTGTGGTCGGCCAATCTCGAACCCGACGCCCTCGTGAAGTTGGGTGAGATCGCCTACCAGGAGATCCCGGGGTGTGGCATCGCCGCCGAGCGTGCCGGCCGGTCGGCGCACGACGCGGCGACGCCGCCGTTCGTCGCGAGCGCCGGTTACGAACACGCCTGGCTGAACCCGGATCACGTCGAGGTCGGCGACGACGAGGTGTTCAGCGAACCGGCGGTGAAGCTACTCGTGCGCAAACCGGACATGCCGAGCGGCGAGATGGCCGCGCGGCTGCAGCCGTTCGTCGGCGACCTCGCCCAGGTGACGTTCTCCACCGACAACGGGCTCGTCGAACTGTCGGTGCCCGGTACGCACAAGGCGTCCGGACTCGCGCGTCTCTGTGAGGCCACCGGTCTCCCCGGCGACGGCCTGATCGCCTTCGGCGACATGCCCAACGACGTCGAGATGCTCACGTGGGCATCCCACGGCGTGGCCATGGGACACGGTCATCAGGCCGCGCTCGACGCCGCCGACGAGATCACCGTCGGCAACAACGACGACGGCGTCGCGAAAGTTCTCGAGCGCTGGTTCGGCTGACGCCCGCTCAGGCGGCGGGTGGGGCAGCTTCCGGTGCCGGTGCCGGAGCCGGAGCGGGTGCTCCCGGCTCGGCGGGAGGTGCTCCTTCCGGTGTCGCCTCGGGCGCCGCCTCCGGGGCCGGCGCAGCGCCACCTGCCAGCGCCCGGACCTGCTCCAGCGCCGAGTAGCCGTGCACGCCGGGGCAGCTGGTGCTGTTGTAGTCGCGGTGGCCGGAGATCATCGGCAGGTTGGATTGAGTCCCGGCCGCGAACTTGGTGCCCGCGAAACCCTCTGACCTGAGGTTCGCGGTGCCCGCAGGGTTCAGACCGGCCTTGCCGAGCCGCCAGCGCAGGAACCGTCCGGCCGCGGCCACTGCCGCCGCGGTGGGCGGCACCTCTTCCAGGTTGCCGATGAACGACAGGCCGACCGTGTCCTTGTTGAATCCGCCGGTGTGGGTGCCCTCCACGTTGCGGTCGAGTCCGCCGAACGCGCCTTCGAAGATCTGCCCGTACTTGTCGACGAGCACGTTGTAGCCGATGTCGCACCAGTTCAGGCTCTGCGCGTGGTAAGCGTAGATGCCCCGCACGATCTCGACCGACTGTTGCGGTGTGTAGTCGTTGCTGCCCGCGGTGTGATGCACTATCGCGCCCTTGAGTTGCGGCGAGTACACCGGCTGCGAGCAGCGGATCGCTTCGTCCGCACCCCACTGCTGGCGTGCGACCACCTGCGGTCCGCCGGTCAGCGGGGACAGCAGCGACGAGCCCAGCGACAGCAGCCCCTCGGGGCTGATCAGGGTCGCCTTGAGGGTGTTGAGAGCCGTCTCGGCCAGCTTCGTCACGATCTCGCTCGCGGAGCCGACGGCCAGCTGCGCGAGGTCGCCGCCCTGGGTCTCGGCGGCCGGGATCGCCAGACCGTCCTTCGACGCGGCGACCTGCACCTCACGTGCATCGCCGACCCACACCGGTTCGGTGCCCGCCGGCTTCTCGGCACTCGGGGCGCCGCCCTTCGAGATCTGCTCCAAGACCGTCCACGGACTCCACTTCCCGTCGGGCTGTTTCGCGCGCAGCTTCAGGTCGACGTCGACGGGGCGGTCCCAGGTGAAGGCGACCATCTTGATGGGGTCCTCGCGCACGATGTGCGTCACCGCGGCACCCACCTCGCGCCCGTCACGCATCGTCGTCACGGGAGGGGGAGTGGTGCTCGTCGGTGCGGAAGCCGGATCCGATTCGGTTGTCGGCACGGGCGCCTCGGCGGAAGTGGTCTCCGGGGAGCTCGACTCGGTGGTGCTCGACTCGGTGGTGCTCGAATCGCGGGAAGCGCTCGGCACGATCCCCTTCGGCAGCGGGACCGTCAGATCGGGGAGGGGGAACGCATCGGGATCGATCTCCGGCAGCGTGACGCCGGCGGCGGCGAGGCCCGAGGACGCGACATCGAGGATGGCGGCGGGCAGCTCACGCAGCGGTACCTGTTCGATCTCGGTGTTGGAGATCTTCTGCTTGTTGTCGACGAGCCGGGTGTCGCCGGCCTGCGGGCCTGAGGTGCTCGCGATCACCGCGAACGGACTCGCGACGACCGCCGCGGCGATGGCCGCGAGAGCGATCGAATGCTTCGGTCGGGGGTAACGCACTGGGGTCTCCTCGCCGGAGGGGGGATCCGGTCATCGATGCGATGTGTGCAGCCTCGCGCGCCGGGCGGGCGTCGAGGCGTGCTCGGTGTCGGCCGCCATCGTGATGCGGATCGGCGCTTCGTGGACATGACACACGCCGACGTCTGACCACTCGTGACTCTCTTGTTACTTATGAGGCCTGTGTTACTGGTGATATTCATGAGGTCACGATCCGGGAGACAACTCGTGATCCGGTTGTGATCTGCTCGACTTGGTGAACGCGAATGAGGTTCACTAATGTCACTTAAGTCCCAATCGTCACATCGGCCACGATTGAGTGAAAGTTGCAGCTTGCTGGAACTTCTGAGGCTGGTGTCGTCGCGACCGAAGGATGTGTTCTGCAGTGAACGAAGCCCGACCCAGACGGCTCCTGCCGGGGAGGCCGGCGACCGGCTCCCGGCCCGCACGGACTCGCGGAAAGTTGCTGACCTGGGCCGCGGCCGGGCTCGCGCCCGCACTGCTGGCCGGAGGACTCGTTGCCGCGAGTTCGACGGAATCGACCCCCGGGGTCGAGCTTTCGGTCGGGTCGACGGTGACGCTGATCGGGCACGGTCATGGCCACGGCCGCGGAATGGGGCAATGGGGTGCGTACGGCTACGCCCGTAAGGGCTGGTCGGCACAGCAGATCCTGCGTCACTTCTACGGTGGAACCACCGCGGGGAAGGTGGACAGGCCCGAGATCATCGTGGCCCTCACGGGTCAGAACTCGGTGAATGTGCATGCGGACGCCGGAATGCGCGTCGGAGGTCAGACGGTGGCTCCCGGACAGGCGGTCAGCCTGTCCGGGGGCACGGCCGCCATTCGCAGCGGCTGCGGCGGTAACGTGCTCCGCTCCGTCCCGGCCACGTTCGTCGAACCGCTGAGCATGGCGCCGAACCGGCCCGCGGCCGAGTTCCTCAAGTTCTGTGGTTCCGAGAAGGCCTACCGAGGCGCATTGGGCCTCGAAGGTGGACGCGTGGTCAACCGCATCCACATCGACGACTACGTCAAGGGCGTCATCCCGCGTGAGAGCCTGCCCGCCTGGGCCGACTCCGGCGGCGCGGCGGCACTGCAGGCGCAAGCCGTCGCCGCCCGCACCTATGCACTCGCCGCGATCGCCGGCGGCAAGAAGATCGACGACACCCAGAACTCCCAGGTGTACGGCGGCGTCTCCGGCGAGGATCGTCGGACCAATGTGGCGGCCGACGCGACCGCAGGCCAGATCCTGCTGCAGAACGGCCAGCCCGCGTTCACCGAGTTCTCCGCCTCGACGGGTGGCTTCTCGGCCGGCGGCCGCTTCCCGGCCGTACCCGACGAGGGTGACACGGTCTCGCCCAATCACAACTGGACCGTGACCGTCTCGGCCGGCACCATCGGCTCGGCCTTCGGTGTGGGTGCTCTCCGGAGCTTCGAAGTGGTCGAGGCCAACGGCCTCGGAGCCGAACACGGCCGCGCTGTCAAGGTCCGTGCCGTGGGTTCCGGCGGAACCTCCGAGGTCTCTGGCGAAGAGGCACGCACCAAACTGAAGCTGAAGTCGTCGTGGTTCACCGTGCAGGGCCAGCCGGCGCCGCGCATCGTCAAGCCGCCCACCGGACCGTCCGGGCCCTCACTGGGACTCGACTTCGGTAGCTTCGGGCAGTTCGTCGACCAGATCATTCCCGGCGGCGCGAAGTTCCTGGAGATCGCCGCGTCGGCCATGGACGGCAAGTTCGCCGACCTAGGCGGGCTCTCCGGCCCCCTCGGAGAGGCGATGGGGCTCCCGTCGCTGACCCCGGACGCCGCGGGCGTCACGCAGGTCTACGAGAAGGGGATGATGTTCTTCACCCCTGCCACGGGACCGCGCGTGCTGGTCGGCAAGAGTCTCGAGCAGTTCCAGGAACGCGGCGGCATCCCGGCGCTGGGGTTCCCCACGGACGACGGGCTCGGCTAGGAGCTCTCCGGCCCGGCTACGACGATCTGCGCCGCGACATCGACCAGCTTGGTGTTGGTGTCCTGTGACAGACGGGCGAGCAGCGCGAACGCGCCGTTGGCGTCGAGCTTGTAGCGCTCCATGATCATGCCCTTGGCCTGACCGATGATGTCGCGCGAGCTGAGCGCCGCCCGGAGCTGCTGCTTCTCCTGGATGGCGCCGAACGCGGTCGCGGCATGTGCGGCGAACAATTCGCCCAGCAGGCGCGCCTCGGATGGGAATGCGTGGGGACGGGTGCTGTGCAGGTTCAGCGCGCCGAAGTCGTCGCCGTCGATGTAGAGGAAGAAGCATGCCATCGAGCGGATGCCGATGTCGGCGGCCTCCGCGGCGAACCGCGGCCAGCGTTCGTCGACCAGCATGTCGTCGATCCACACGGTCACGTCGTTGACCGCGGCACGGATGCACGGCCCCTCGCCGAGCTCACGCTGCAGTTCGTCGGCCTCGCCGCCCAGGTCGCCGATGATCACCGGGGTCTCGACGACGCCGTTGGTCACGAGGGTCACCGATGCGTACTCCGCGCCCGGGATGGCGTCGACCGCATACTTGGTCATCGCCCGCACCGCAGTCTCGGTGTCGTCGCTCTGTTTGCGCATCTCGCCGGCGATGCGCGTCATCTGCGCCGAGAAATCCGTCACCTCGGTCACTCCTGCCTCCTCGAGAGACCGCGTTCCACGCGTCTCAGCCGGACCGACAGCTGAGCGCAGGAAACGAAACACTCGTTTGTCGAGGATCTATTATGCCGGATCGTATAACCCCTAGGAACTGACGAGTCCCTCTCGTTGCGCAACCGACCGTTCAGGTGACAAATGGAGAACATCGAGTCGGAAATCGGTGTCGGAGTACGACGTCGAGGCCACCATCGGAGACTCGGCCAGAGCGGCGTGGACGTCGTCACCCGACTGGGGATATTCGTCGACGGGCCAGCGCCAGTGGACGGCGACGACCTCCCCACCCGGAGCGAGGGCCGCGGGTAACCGGGCGATCAGTTCGGCGAGGGCGGTCCTGTCCAGGTAGTACAGCACCTCGCTGAGAACGATGAGGTCGAAGCGCTTCGACGGCCAGTCGGCCACGATGTCGCCGACCCGGACATCGACGTGCGGGTGCCCGGTGAGCCGCTGGCGGGCGAGGTCGACGGCGCGCGGGCTCACGTCCGTGCACATCAGCCGATCGCACCGCGTGGCCAGCCCCCCGCTGAGCACACCGATCGAGCATCCGGGTTCGAAGGCCGATCGGTAACGCGGCTTGGTCAGTGCGGCGAGCGTGAGTGCGTACTTGCGCTGTTCGTACCACCGCGAGGTGAATCCCCACGGATCGTCGTTCCCCGCGTACATGTCGTGAAAGTAGCTGTCCGGCAGTCTCATACGAACACGAACTCCCGATGGCGGAGCAATCTGGCCAGGATGTGCGGACCGAGGACGACGGCGTCCTCGGGTGCGTCCGACAGTGCATCGACCTGGGTGACGAAGGCCTCGACCGCCGCACGTTTGCGCTCGAGTGCCTCGTCGTCGAGGTCGAAGGTCTGCACCCGATGCCACGGGACGGCCGGGTCGTCGGGAGTTGCCCAGTGCCACATCCAGATCGGGTACATCCACAACGGCACACCGAACCGGTCGCCGACCCGTCGGGCGCAGCGGCCCACCGTCTCGTGGTCGGGGTGGCCGTCGTGCGCCCACACGGCCAGCAGGCCGGTGGCGACGTCCGGTTTCTCGGCGAGCACCCGGGACACGATCGCCTCGACCTCCTCCTCGTGTTCGGCGAGGGTGCCGTCGGGGAGGCCGCACCATCGCGATGGGGATAGGCCCAATAGTGCTGTCGCCGAATCGAGTTCGGTGCGCCGTCGGCCGGCGAGCTGTTCCGGTGTGAGTGTCGGCGAGCCTGGGTGCGACGCCGCTCCGTCGGACAGGCACACCGTCACCACCTCGATCCCGCGGCGCGCGGCTGCGGAGATCAGTGCCCCGACCCCGAGCACCTCGTCGTCGGGATGCGCGGACAGCACGACGAGACGCTCCACCGACAGGTCGACGCCCGGCCACCGCCCCCGGGTGGCGAACCAGCGTTGCCACTCCGCCTCCGGGGTTCCCGTCTCTGCCACCGGGGTCGCGGCGAAACGTTCCGACATGCTGCCGGCATCCGAGGTCATGAATCCTCCTCCGACGAATCCGCGAGGGGGCCCGGGATGTTCTCGTCGACGAGTGACCCGAGAACCGCGAGGTCGGCGTCGGCGTGTGACTGCCGGATGTAGACGGTGAGGTCGGCGACCGCCTGTGCGTGATCGGGATCGGCGACCAGCGGCCCGGGGCCGAGCGCACGACCGACCCGGTCGATGACGGCGGTGGCGATCTGTTCGATCGACCACCGCAGGGCGAATGCCTCGCGCTGCGACGGAGCGGTGGGATCGGCGTCGATGTGCCGGGCAGCGGCTTCGATCGCGGCCCACCCGGTCGCGAGCTGTGCATCCACCGCACCCGCGTGCATCCGCAGGAGAGGGTCGTCGGAACGGCTCACCGCGCGGTACAGCGGTCGGGCGACGCGCCGAGCTCCGCCGAACCAGCACGCCGCGACTCCCATCCCGCCGTGCCAGAAGCCGGGACGGGCGAGATACGCCCCGACCCGACCGACTGCCGTAGCGGGCACCGAGTCGAAGGTGACGGTCCCGGTGTCGGTGGCGCGCATGCCGGCGGCGTGCCAGGACGAGAAGTCGGTGGACACGCCGGGGTGCCGCAGGTCGACTGCGAACAGGCGATTGCCGTCGGCCGTCGCGGCCGTGACGAGCGCATGGGTGCACGCCCCCGCGCCCGAGCACCACTCCTTGACGCCGACGAGCTCGAAACCGTCCGCGACCGACCGGGCGTCGACCCCCGTCCCAGGCGGCTGAGCAGCCCAGACACCCCAGAACTCGCCCGGACGGACCCCGCCGCCGACGATCTCGCCGAGAATGGCGTCGGCGTCGGCGTGCGCCTCGACGAGCCGCCCGGTGCTGATGTCGTCGGAGCAGAGGCGGGTGAGCGCAGCGAAGCGCCCGAGCGTCGTACCGGTGCCGGGCCGCGGCAGGCCGAACCCGGCGGAGTCGACGATCCCGCGGGCGGCTTCGGTGCTCATCGGGACGCCTCGGGAGCTTGATCGGTGAGTTCACGAAGATAAGAGGCGAAACCATCGACGGTCCGGCCGATCCGTCGCGTCGACGTACGAACCGGGGCATCGGCGCCCCACACGATCGGCACGGCGGAATCCTCGAGCCGCCGGACGAGGTCGACGTCCTCGTGCGCGTCGAGCTCCCGGAATCCGCCCGCTGCGGCATACGCGGTCGCTCGTATGCCCAGATTTGCCCCGTGCACGTGACGGTGACCGGGTCGGGCGTCGTAGCGGGCGTCGAACATCGACCCGATTCCCCGCGGCCATCCGTCGAAGCCGTCCGGAGTGACTATCCCCACGAAAGCGTCCGCACCGGAGTCCGCCGCCTCCACGTGGGTGAGCAGCCAGTCGGGCGGCACCGCCGAGTCGGCATCGGTCGTCGCGAACCAGGTGGTGTCGGCCGGTGTCGGTGATGCCGCGGCGAAGCCCGCCCGCCGCGCGGCACCGACACACCTGGCGGTCACGTGCAGTGTCGTCACGTGGTCGGGTACCGCACCGGCGGAGTCGTCGTCGCAGGAGTCGAGCACCACGATCACCTGCACCGATTGCCGAAGTCCCGCGACCGCGGCGTCGAGTGCGGCGAGACAGGAGGGGAGTAGGACCTGCTCGTTGTGGGCGGGCACGACGACCACGATGTCCGTGATGGCGGACGCCACCGCGGGAGGTGGCATTGCAGCCACGGGTGCCGACAACTCAGGCGATGACGTCACGGTGCCCCGAACTACTCGAGAAGCAGAGGAACCGGCCCGATGGCTGCAGACCGACGATCGAACATTACCCGGCGACCACCGTGGCTCGGAGAATCATCAGGAAGGGTCCGTTACCCTGAGGACCCGTGGCAACCACTAGCAGCTTTGACCTGATCGTCGTCGGCTCCGGATTCTTCGGTCTCACCGTCGCCGAGCGGGCGGCCACCCAGCTGGGCAAGCGGGTCCTCGTGATCGAACGGCGCAACCATCTCGGTGGCAACGCCTACTCCGAGGCCGAGCCGACGACCGGTATCGAGGTCCACAAGTACGGCGCCCACCTGTTCCACACCTCCAACGACCGGGTGTGGGAGTACGTGAACCAGTTCACCGACTTCACGAACTACCAGCACCGCGTCTTCGCGCTGCACAACGGGCAGGCCTACCAGTTCCCGATGGGTCTCGGCCTCATCAGCCAGTTCTTCGGTCGCTATTTCTCGCCCGACGAGGCGCGCAAGCTGATCGCCGAGCAGGCCGGCGAGATCGACACCGCCGATGCCAAGAACCTCGAAGAGAAGGCGATCAGCCTCATCGGGCGGCCGCTCTACGAGGCGTTCATCAAGCACTACACCGCCAAGCAGTGGCAGACCGATCCCACCGAGCTGCCCGCGGGCAACATCACCCGGCTCCCGGTCCGGTACACCTTCGACAACCGGTACTTCAACGACAAGTACGAGGGCCTGCCGGTCGACGGTTACACCGCCTGGCTGGAGAACATGGCCGCCGACGAGCGCATCGAGGTCCGCCTGTCGACCGACTGGTTCGCCGTCCGCGACGAGCTGCGGGAGCAGAACCCGGACGCACCGGTCGTCTACACCGGCCCGCTGGACCGCTACTTCGAGTACTCGGCCGGCCGACTCGGCTGGCGCACACTCGATTTCGAGACCGAGGTACTCGACACCGGCGATTTCCAGGGCACCCCGGTGATGAACTACAACGACGCCGACGTGCCGTACACGCGGATTCACGAGTTCCGTCACTTCCATCCGGAGCGGGACTCCTACCCCGCGGACAAGACCGTCATCATGCGCGAGTTCAGCCGCTTCGCCAACGACGACGACGAGCCGTACTACCCGATCAACACCGCCGACGACCGGGCCAAGCTCTCGGCCTACCGTGAACTCGCCCGGACCGAGACCGCCAGTGCGAACGTGTTGTTCGGTGGTCGTCTCGGCACCTACCAGTACCTCGACATGCACATGGCGATCGCCAGCGCGCTCACCATGTTCGACAACACCCTGGCGCCGCATCTGCGTGACGGTGCGCCGCTGGTGTCCGACCCCGCAGGAGCCGAATAGATGACGGTGACCCCCGTGAACCAGGCCGAGATCCCCGATGCGGGCATCGGGCCGTCGAAGGCGAAATCCCTTCTGCAGCGCGTCATCTTCCCGCGCGCGGGTGAGCCGCTCGACGTGCGGTCGCTGTACCTGCTCGAGTCGGACTCCAACAACCGGCGGGCGCATGCGCCGAGCCGGACCTCGGTGCTGCTCGGCGGCGAATCGGAGGTCAGCTTCGAGACCTACTTCAACGGCTTCGCGGCGGCCTACTGGCGCCGCTGGAGCATCCTGGACTCGGTCGTGCTGCGCATCGAGGTGGTCGGCACCGCTCGAGTCGACCTGTATCGCTCCAAGATCGACGGCTCGCGCATCGGCATCGGCGGCGACCTGATCGCCACCGACGAACACGGCCGCGGTGTGGTCGAATTCGAACTCGACCTCGGCCCGTTCGAGGACGGTGGCTGGATCTGGTTCGACATCACCACTGACACCGACACCGAGATCGTCTCCGCCGGTTGGTATTCGCCGATCGACGCGCCGACCTCCGACGCCGACACCAAGCGCGTCACCGTCGGCATCCCGACCTTCAACCGGCCCACCGACGCGGTGAACGCGTTGGCCGCGTTGACCTCCGACCCGATGGTCGACGAGGTCATCGACGCGGTCATGATGCCCGACCAGGGCACCAAGAAGGTCGTCGACGAGCCGGGGTACGCCGAGGCCGCCGCGGCTCTCGGGGGCCGGCTCCACATCTTCGACCAGGGCAACCTCGGCGGCTCGGGCGGCTACGCGCGCATCATGTACGAGGCGCTGCGACTCACCGATTCGCCGTACATCCTCTACATGGACGACGACATCGCCATCGAGCCCGACTCGATCCTGCGCGCGCTCGCCATGTCGCGATTCGCCAAGTCCCCCATGCTCGTCGGCGGGCAGATGCTGAACCTGCAGGACCGCAGTCACCTGCACTGCATGGGCGAGGTCATCCGCCGCGACACCTTCATGTGGACCGCTGCGCCATTCGTCGAATACGACCACAACTTCTCCGAATACCCGTTGCGGGATCGTGAGAACTCGAAGAACCTGCACCGCCGGATCGATGTCGAGGGCAACGGCTGGTGGATGTGCATGATCCCCCGCGAATGCGCCGAGACCATCGGCCTGCCGATGCCGCTGTTCATCAAGTGGGACGACTGGGAATTCGCGCTGCGTGCGGCCAAGGCCGGGTACCCGACGGCCACCATCCCGGGCATCGCGATCTGGCACATGGCGTGGAGCGACAAGGACGACGCCATCGACTGGCAGGCGTACTTCCACCTGCGCAACCGGCTCGTCGTCGCGTCCATCCACCATGACGGTCCGATCAAGGGCATCATCCGCTCGATGACCAAGGCGACCGCGAAACACCTTCTGTGCCTCGAGTATTCGACGGTCGCCATCCAGAACGAGGCGATCCGCGACTTCCTCGCCGGGCCCGAGCACATCCGCAGCCTGCTGCCGACCGCGCTACCCAAGGTCGCGGCGATGCGCAAGGAGTTCCCGGACGCCGTCGTGCTGCCGTCGGCCACCGAGCTGCCCCGAACCTCCGGTGAGGCAACGCATCTGGGTACCTCGATCCCGCTGAACCCGATCAGTAAGGTCAAGGCGCTGGCCGCTGCCGTCGTCAACAACGCGCGCCCCGCCGACCCGCGGCATCACGAGGTCCCGCAGGCGAACTACCCGCCGATCGAGGCGCGCTGGTTCTCGCTCGGCCGCGTCGACGGTGTCACCGTCACCACGGCCGACGGTCGGGGAGTGGTGTACCGGCAGCGTGATCGCGAGAAGATGATCGCGCTCGCGCGAGAGCATTTCGCTCTGATCAAAGAACTTCAGGACAAGTTCGGCGACATGAAGCAGCAGTACCGCGCCGCACATCGTGAGTTGACCAGTAAGGAGAGCTGGGCGGGTGTCTTCGGAATCGAGTAGTCCCGACGTGCAGGCTGAGTCGACAAAGCTCCCGGCCGACGACGCCCCCAGGCCCCTCGCGGGTGAGGAGAAGGTCCTCGTCGCCATCCAGACGGGCATCGGTTCCCGCCCGGGTGTGCGGTCGGCGGCGCGCGGTCTGTCGCACTTCGGCGAGCACGCCCTGGGCTGGCTGGCCATCTCGGGCGCCGGCTGGACGCTGGCGCGTGCCCGTGGCGATGTGCGATCGCAGCAGTTGTGGATCGAAGCCGGTGTGGGTGCCTTCGGCGCACACGCGGCCTCGGTGATCATCAAGCGCATCGTGCGCCGGCCCCGGCCGGCCCACCCGGCCATCGACATCGGGGTGTCCACGCCGAGCAAGCTGAGCTTCCCGTCGTCGCACGCCACCTCGACCACGGCAGCGGCGATCCTCATCGGCCGGGCGGCCGGCTGGGACGCCAGGGTGTTGCCCGCCGCGTTGGTGCCGCCGATGCTCCTGTCGCGTCTCGTACTCGGCGTTCACTATCCGACAGACGTCACCGCGGGTGCCGCGATCGGTGCCGCGAGCGCAGCGGCGGTCATCGCGGGCGATAAGGTGCTGCTCGAACCCACCCGGAATGCTCCGGCTTCAGGACGTGCCCGTCGCGCGGCGCGCGTCCTGACCCGGCTCGGCCTCACGGCCGCGGTGCCCGGCGGGCCGCTGCGACTCGCCGCGTCCCCCGTCATCGCACGGGTGACACGACACAGGGAGAGTGCATGAGCGAGGAGCCGATCGAGCACGGGAAGGTCGCCGGGCCCCCGAAGAACCTGACCGCCGGGCTGATCAAGGCGATCCGCCCGCGGCAATGGGTGAAGAACGTCCTGGTGCTCGCCGCGCCGCTGGCCGCGGGCAACATCACCGACGCCTCGGTGCTGGCCTCCGCGGGCATCGCCTTCGTCGCGTTCTGCCTCGCCGCGTCGAGCATCTACCTGGTCAACGACGCGATGGACGTCGAGTCCGACCGTAATCACCCGACCAAGCGGTTCCGTCCGATCGCCGCCGGCGTGGTCCCGGTGCCGCTGGCCTACGGCCTCGCAGCGGTGCTGCTGGCCGCGTCGATCGGCATCTCCTTCCTGGCGAACTGGCAGACCGCGGTGGTCATCGCGATCTACCTGGTCATCCAGCTCGGTTACTGCTTCGGCCTCAAGAACCAGGCCGTCATCGACATCTGCATCGTGTCGTCGGGATTCCTGCTGCGCGCGATCGCCGGCGGTGTCGCCGCCGAGATCGTGCTGTCGCAGTGGTTCCTGCTCGTCATGGCCTTCGGCTCGCTGTTCATGGCGGCCGGCAAGCGGTACGCCGAGCTGCAGCTCGCCGAGCGCACCGGCGCCAAGATCCGCAAGGCGCTCGAGTACTACACGACCACCTACCTGCGTTTCGTGTGGACGCTGTCGGCCACCGGCGTCGTCGTCTTCTACGGACTCTGGGCCTTCGACAAGGGCTCCGACCATAACACCAACGTCGCGTACGCGATCTCGATGGTGCCGTTCACGGTCGCGATCCTTCGCTATGCGGTCGACGTCGACGGCGGTGCGGCGGGCGAACCCGAGGAGATCGCCCTCGGCGACCGTGTACTGCAGCTGCTGGCCGTGGCCTGGTTAGTATGCGTGGGTGTCGCGGTCTATGCAGTCAATTGACGGTCTGCAGTCCACCGACGGTGTCGGTAGCGATTCCGTCGACGAACCCGAGGTAGAAGGCACCCGGGCGTCTGGCACGCCCGTCATCGACAAGGCGCGCCGACGGCTCGCCGCGGTCAGTTTCCTGATCGGCGCAGTCGCCGTCAGCACGTTCTTCGCGATCGGGGCCTGGCAGCGGCGGTGGATCGCCGACGACGGTCTGATCGTGCTGCGCACGCTGCGGAACCTCTTCGCGGGCAACGGACCGGTGTTCAACGCGGGCGAACGCGTCGAGGCCAACACCTCGACCGCCTGGACCTACCTGCTGTGGTTCTGGGCGTGGGTCAGCGACGGCCAGCTCGAGTACGTCGCCCTCTGGGTGGCACTGGTGTGCTCGGTCGCCGCGATCCCGATCGCCATGTACGGCAGCGCACGTCTCTACGGCAACCGCCTGGGCGGCATCACCGGTGACGGCTGGACGCTGCTGCTCCCGTTCGGCGCCATCATCTACATCACCATCCCCCCGGCCCGCGACTTCGCGACGAGCGGACTGGAGAACGGCCTCTGTATCTTCTGGGCCGCCGTCCTGTGGTGTCAGCTCGTCGCCTGGGCCCGACGCGGTCCTCAGTCCACGCGCAAGGCCTCGGCCGCGACGCTCGCGCTCGCGTTCACCGCGGGTCTCGCACCACTGATCCGGCCCGAGCTCACCGTGTTCGGCGGACTGGTGCTGGTGCTGGTCTTCTTCGCGCCGCTCGGCTGGAAGATGCGCCTCGGCGTGGCCGTCGTCGCCGGTGCCCTGCCGGTGGGTTACCAGATCTTCCGGATGGGCTACTACGCCCTCCTGGTCCCCAACCCGGCGGTCGCCAAGGACGCCAGCGGCGCCAAGTGGGAGCAGGGTTTCTCCTATCTGACCAACCTGTTCGGTCCGTACATTCTGGTGCTGCCGGTCGTGATGGCCGTCGTCGCCGGTGTGATCCTCATCGTCGGCGCACGTCTACGCGCGGATGCCGGTGCGAGCACGGCCGATACCGACCGCTCCCGGCCGGCCGCGCTGTCGGCCCGGCTCCAGTCGTCGACCGCCGTGGTGACCGTGGTCGCCGTCGCCGGTCTCGTCCTGATCGTCTACTGGATCCGCCAGGGCGGCGACTTCATGCACGGCCGCGTGCTGCTCGTGCCGCTGTTCGTGACGCTGCTGCCGCTCATGGTCGTGCCGCTGACGGTCCCCGCGCACCTCGGTGCCGCCTTCGGCCGACGCCGTGGCGCGCAGGAATCCGCCATTGACGACGAGCCCGAGCCCGTCGAGGTGTCGCCGGCCGAACGTCGCCGGACCCGCGTCGGACTGGCCGGTGCGGTCGCCATGGCCTGCCTGTGGATCACGGTTCTCGTGTGGGGGATCAGCACCCACGCGAACGTGCTGCCCAACGCCGGGATCGACATCGGACGCAGCGGCATCGTCGACGAGCGTCGTTTCTATGTGACGAACATGGGCAACGAGAACCCGGTGACCGCCGAGGACTACCTCGCCTACCCGCGGATGAGCGCGATGGTCGAGAAGATCGACAAGTATCGCGAGGACGGCGGCGTCATCCTGCCGTCGTTCAACTACGACGAGTGGTACGTCGCGCAGCTGCCCGCGGTGATGCCCAAGGGTGCCGAGCGCCAGGTGACGGTCTACTTCCTCAATCTCGGCATGACGAGCATGAACGCGCCGCTCGACGTGCGCGTCATCGACCAGATGGGTCTGGCGTATCCGCTCGCCGCACACACCGAGCGGCTCGAGGACGGCCGCATCGGACACGACAAGATCCTGCCGAGCGAATGGGTCGTCGCCGAGGCCGGGGCCTATCCGCGCAAGCCGGTTCTGCCGGGCTACCTCGACGAGGACCTCGTCCGGCAGGCGCAGGTGGCGCTGCAGTGCCCCGAGACCAAGGATCGGTTCGCGTCCTTCGAGGGCCCGTGGTCGCTCACCCGCTTCAAGCACAATCTGAAGCAGGCGTTCACGTTCAACAGTTACCGCATCCAGCGCGAGCCGGAGTACGAGATCGCCCGGTGCGGACTCGAGATGCCGCCGCCCGTGAACCCGGAGTAGGTGGCGCCCGGGCGGTATGCGGGTGCGCGCGACCCTGGCACACGAACCCAAGTAAGTGCACAGAAAACGCGTACTCTGCGCTGAGGACTTGCCCCGGAACGTCTCGGATCGGTAACGTCCCGACGTCAGAGGTCGATAAACCGTTCGTGACCGATGTGTCCTGGAAAGTGCCGGGGCACGCACGGTGACGGGGGTTGTGATCGCGATCACAAGGTTTGTCACGGTCGGGGGCATCGAATAGGCTCGCCGACGGCGAATCGCATGCGAGATCGGCTCGGAAACCATCGTCGCGCCGCGCTCTGCGCCGGGGGACGAGAGATGTGAGACGCACAAGAACCGGTCGGGTTCCGCGGGAGGTGAGACCTCCGGTGATCCGATCGGCCGAAGAGGGAGATTCTGTACATGCGTGAAGCTGCCACTCAGGCGACCAAGCCTGCGCGCGGCCGGATGGGGAACCGGCTGATCGCCGCACTCGTCGCCGTGCTGACAGTTGTGGGACTGACCGGCGTGGTCGCCGGCCAGGCCAGCGCCCGGATCGGCGGAACGCAGGTCGGCAAGCAGGAGTTCTTTGTCAACGGCTGCGGAATGCCCGATGTGAAGGTCCGCGCCTGGAAGAAGCCGGGCAACTATAAAACCGTCATCCTGCTCGACGGCATGCGCGCCCAGTACGACTACAACGGCTGGGAGATCAACACCAACGTCCAGGAGATGGTGAAGTCCGGCGTCAACGTCGTCGAGCCCATCGGTGGACCGGCCAGCTTCTACACCGACTGGGACGCACCCAGCAACTTCAACGGCCAGAAGTACCGCTACCGCTGGAACTGCGCCATCACCAAGTCGCTGGTCGGTGCCCTCGACAAGCGCGGCTTCCGCGTCGGCGCGTCGAAGCGCTACGCCATCATGGGCCTGTCGATGGGTGGTAACGCCGCCCTCGTCATCGGCGCGCAGAACCGCCAGCACTTCGACCGTGCCGGCTCGCTGTCGGGCTACAACTTCCTGAGCGCCCCGGGTATGCGCACCGCGCTGCGTCTGGCGATGTTCGACGTCGATCCCAAGCCGTGGAACATCGACGCGATGTGGGGCCCGCCGTGGAGCATCCGCTGGTTCCAGAACGATCCCTTCTGGAACATCGGCAACATGCGCGGCATGAAGATCTTCGTGGGCTCGGGCAACGGCCTCTTCGGCAAGTACAACGCACTGCCCAACGTCTTCGACGACCTCTTCAAGGGTTCGACGCTGGAGCTGCTGGCGTTCACCCAGTCGAAGGCTTTTGAGGCCGCCGCGTTCGTCCAGGGCGTGCCGCTCATGACGTACTACGCCAACGGCACCCACGCCTGGGGTTACTGGCAGGACATGGTCTGGAACGCCAAGAACCGCGGTTTCTTCCGCTGATCGGCGAGAGACCGGCCTGACACGGCCTGCACGACGCCCCGTCCGGATTCCCGGACGGGGCGTCGTCGTGTTTCGGGAACTGCCGCCGGATGGTTGGTATCAACTGTCACATAAATCCCACGAGTCACAGCGTGGCGTTCGGACACCGGGGTCGGATTGCGTGTAAGAAACTCCTGAGGCGTTTGGTATTGATGATGCAGTTGTGACTGACGGGGAATCGGTCAGAACGTGCGGACGCCGTTGTACTGGGTCGAAGGAGTTCTGGAGAGTGATGCGGCGAATCAGTGGTACCCGACCGGTCGGTGCCCGAGTGGCCTGGCGAGCGGTGATGGCCGCCGTGGTGGCGATCGTGGCCGTGATGACACTTGTCGTGGGTCAGGGCCTCGCGGGCGCAGAGCCCGCGCCGGCACCAGCCCCGGCCTCGCCGGCGGCTCCGGCGCCGGCGTCCCCGGCTGCGCCCCCGGCTTCTCCGGCTGCGCCCCCGTCGTCGGCGGCCCCCTCGTCGGCGGCCCCGGCAGCCGCACCGGCGGCGGTTCCGCCGGGCAAGGTGACAAACACCTACTGGTACACCGATCGCCGAGTCGCCCTCTGGGTGTACTCGCCGTCGATGAACACCAACATCCAGGTGCAGATCCTCCTGGCGCGCGACTGGCATGCCAAGCCCAAGGAGAAGTTCCCGCAGCTGACGATGCTCGACGGTCTGCGTGCGCAGGACGATCAGAGCGGGTGGGTTCTCAACACCAAGATCGTCGACTTCTACAAGGACAAGAACGTCAACGTCATCCTGCCGATCGGTGGTGAGTCGAGCTTCTACACCGACTGGAAGGAACCCGACCGCGGCAAGAACTACAAGTGGGAGACGTTCCTGATGCGGGAACTGCCGCCCATCCTGGAGAACGACTGGCGCTCCACGGACGTCCGCGGCGTCGAAGGTCTGTCGATGGGTGGCTCGGCCGCGATGATGCTGGCCGCGCGCAACCCCGGCTTCTACAAGTTCGCCGCGTCGTTCTCCGGCATCCTGCAGTTCAGCTCGTTCGGTATGCCCCAGGCCATCCAGTTCGCCGTCCGTGATGGCGGCGGCTACGACTCGATGAAGATGTTCGGTCCGCCCACCGACCCGGCCTGGAAGGAACACGACCCGTACGTCCTGGCCGACAAGCTGCAGGGCACGAGCCTCTACGTCTCCTCCGGCAACGGCATGGTCGGCGAGCACGACAAGCCCTCCGACATCCCGCTGCTCGCGACCAACTACTCGGGCGTGGGCCTGGAGATGCTCAGCCGCGTCACATCCCAGCAGTTCGCGGTCCAGCTGAACCGCAAGGGGATCCCGGGTCAGGCGGTCTACCGCCCGTCCGGAACGCACACCTGGCCGTACTGGGAGTTCGAGATGATGCAGGCGTGGCCGCAGGCCGCCGCGGCCCTCGGGCTTTCACGGGACGCGATCGCCTGCCGTGTGGACGGCGCCTTCCGCAAGCTCTGGGACGCCAACAAGGGCGACCTGGGGGGTTGCCTGACCCCGGCGTACGGCGTCCCCGGCGGCAAGGCCCAGGACTTCGCGAACGGCCGCATCTTCACCGGCCCGAAGGGTCCGAAGATCGTGACCGGTGCCATCGGCGGTGCCTACGTGGCAGCCGGAGGCCCGGGTGGGCGTCTCGGCAAGCCGGTGAGCAACGAGGAGCCGACCCGCGACGGCAGGGGCCGGGTCAACCACTTCGAGCACGGCCGGATCACCTGGACGGCCAAGGACGGCACGAAGGTCCTCAAGTGAGGCCCCAACCTCGACCGCACGTGTGCGGGCGCTGAGACTTCGCTGAGGAATCGAGGTGTTCGTGCAGGTCGCGCCGGTGGGCGGGATCGTCGGGGTATGCGGGGACGGTAGCCTGACGGGGCGTGCGGTGCAGTGTCCGACTGCGCCGCGTCCGGCGGGATAGAGGTTCGACAGGAAGTGGCGATGACAACGAAGTGTGCTCGGCTGGTGCTGCCCCTGGCGGGACTCGCACTCGCGCTCGGTTCGGTCTCGGCGTGCTCCGACGATTCGACGGCCAGTGCGCCGATCACCAACAACCCGGTCACCACCACGTCGCTGTACTCGGCCGCGGGATCGTCCACGCCCGCGTCGGGTTCGGTCTCGGCCGAGCCGACAGCCAAGGCCTCGGACGCGCCGTCGGGAACCACCTCGAAGCTGCCCGAGACCGAGCCCAACCCGAGCACCAAGGTCCCGGACAACTTCCCCGGACCCAGCGGTGCCCCGCTCGACGCCAAGGCCAAGGCCTACCTCGCGGCGCTGAAGGCCGACAACGTCACCTTCATGGGCGACAGCGACCACTCCGTCTCGCTCACCATGGCGAGATACGTGTGCGGCGCCAAGCAGAAGGGCACCGACCCGGGCATGGTGAAGGCCTTCGTCACCGCGTCGGTCGGGCCGGGCACCAAGACCGTCGAAGAGGCGAACACCAAGGCCGACAAGGTGATTCGCGCAGCAGAACAGCACTACTGCTGACGTGATGGCCAGACGCACCGCGGGCCGCGCTCGGAAGAGCCCCGTCCGGCGGTTGGGGAAGTTCTCCCTGTTCCTCCTAGCGCTCGCGGTCATCGCGATCGTGCTCATCGTGCTGCTCATCCTGGTGTGGCTGAGGCCCGGGCCGATCCCGCCGATCGGGCCCGGGGTGCCGTCGACGCCGTCGAAGGAGCGGCCTGAGGCGCAACCCGCGGATTGTCCCGACGTGCTCACCGTGGTGATCCCCGGCACCTGGGAGTCGAGTGCGACCGACGATCCGTATACGCCCACGGCCAACCCGAACTCGTTGATGTTGCGTGTCTCGAGCGCACTGGGCAAGCAGTTCGACTCGTCGCGGACCGAGATCTACACGGTGCCCTACACCGCTCAGTTCCGGAATCCGACGAACCTCGCCGACCGGCAGGCCGACTACAACGTCTCGCGCACGCAGGGGTACAAACGCGCGGCCGGAAAGATCATCAACACCAACAAGCGCTGCCCGCTCACCGGCTACGTGCTCATGGGCTTCAGCCAGGGGGCGGTGATCGCGGGCGATCTCGCCAGCAACATCGGCAACGGCCGGGGCGTGCTCGCCGACGGTGACCAGGATCTCGTTCTCGGGGTCGGGCTCATCGCCGACGGACGACGCCAGCCCGGCAAGCAGAACGACGTGGACCCCAGCCCCGACGGCGTCGGTGCCGAGATCGCGCTGGGCGGCATGGGCAAGATCGTCCCCGGCATCACCATGACCGGCCCGCGCAACGGTGGATTCGGTGACCTCGAGGACCGCGTGCAGTCCATCTGTGCGCCAGGCGATCTCATCTGCGATTCGCCGACGGTCGTCAATCCGCTCGCCGCCGTGTCGAAGTTGGCCAATGCGGCGAGCAACCCGATCCACGCGATGTACGGCACGCCGCGGTACTGGGAGAAAGACGGGCAGACCGCGACGCAGTGGATGTACTCGTGGGCCGAGCGCCTCATCGACGAGGCCCCGCGTCCGAAGCACAGCTGACCCGTCGGCGTCCCGCGGTCGGTCAACTTGCGGTAACCCTGTCGCCAACACCACCGATTCGTTTTGCGGGGCCGTCACGCTGCATTAACGTGTTGGGCTGGCCCGGGGTTCACCCGGGCGAACGAACACACGGGATGCCGCACGGCGTCCCCGACGGCCGGACACGAGGAGAGGACAGCGATGACGCAACCCCCCAATGATGCGGGTGGCAGCTCCTCCGGTCTGCGCAAGTTCCGCTTCGGCGCGGGTGGTGAGGGAAACAAGGACGAGGGTGGTGCCCGCAAGTTCGTCAAGCTGGCCCAGACCGCCGAGGAATACGGCTACGACACCTTCGCGGTGCCCGATCACCTGGGCAACCAGGTCGGTCCGCTGGCCGCGCTCGGTGCGCTGACCCAGGCCACCAGCACGATCCGCCTCGCGACGTCGGTGCTGGCCAACGGCTGGCGCCACCCGGCTCTCCTGGCCAAGGAGGCCACCACGATCGACGTGCTGAGCAAGGGGCGACTCGAGCTCGGCATCGGCGCAGGCTGGATGAAGGAAGAGTTCGACAAGGCGGGGATCGAGTTCGAGTCCCCGGGCGTCCGTATCCGCCGTCTCGACGAGGCGCTGACCATCCTCGACGGACTCATGCGCGGCGAGACCGTCGACTTCGACGGCGAGTTCTACAAGATCAACGGCCTCGAGGGCAGCCCGCGACCCCGCCAGGGACCGCGACCGCCGATCGCGGTCGGCGGTGGCGGACCGAAGATGCTGGCGCTCGCCGCCAAGCACGCCGACATCATCTCCGTCGCCCCGGGCACCACGCCCGACGGCAAGATGAAGTTGTCGGACATGACAATCGAGAAGACGGCCGAACGTGTCGACCGCATCCGCCAGGCCGCGGGTGACCGGTTCGACGACATCGAGCTGAACTGGACCATCGCCGTCATCGTGATCACCGACGATCGCGTGGCAACCGCCGAGATGGCGCTGAAGGCCCTCGAGCAGGGTTACCCGCCGAACATCGCGCACGACACCGAGTTCACCGTCGACGACGTGTTGTCCTCGCCGTACATCGCGATCGGCAGTTTCGAGGAGATCGCGGATCAGATCCGCGAGGTCCGTCGCCGGACGACCATGTCCTACGTCGGGGTCTTCCCGACCCAGATGGACGCGTTTGCGCCCGTTCTGGCCCAGTTGAAGGGGGAGTAGGATGACCGTCTGTCTCGCGTGTGAACGACGAGGTGGTGGGTGTTGACCCGAGGGTGTACGCCGATGAACCGACGTACGCTCTTTCGAAGCTGAACTTGACGATCACAAGTTTTTCGTTGTGTAACTGGACGTGCGCTACCGTATCCCGCGGTCGGCACAGGACGTGGATGGCAGAAGCGCCGGGTGTTGTCGCCGAAGGACGTCACCGGGAACTGCACTCGCGTGGGGGAGTCCACGAGGGGGCCACAGGAGTAATGAATGCTGAAGACTGAACTCGAAGACTTTCTCGATGAGACGGGAAACATCTCCTTCACCGAGGAAGCGACGCTTGTCGACTACGTCGAACAGAACGTGCGTGAGCAGGCCGACACGCTGGCTTACCGGTTCATCGACTACAGCCGCGAGCGCGACGGCGAAGCCCAGGACCTGACCTGGGCGCAGTTCGGCAAGCGCCTGCGCGCTGTCGCCGCACGCCTGCAGCAGGTGACCAAGCCCGGTGATCGTGTTGCGATCCTCGCGCCGCAGTCGCTCGAGTACGTGATCGGCTTCTTCTCCGCGCTGTACGCCAGCAACGTCGCGGTGCCGCTGTTCTCGCCCGACGAGCCCGGCCACACCGATCGACTGCATGCCGTCCTCGACGACTGCAAGCCGACCGCGATCCTGACCTCCACCAAGTCCGCCGAGGCGGTCCGCGACTTCTTCGCGCCGCTGCCGGCCAAGGAGCGCCCGCGCGTCATCGCCGTCGACGCGGTCCCCGATTCGGTGGGTTCGAGCTGGGTCGCCCCGATCGCGGGCAAGGACCACAACAAGGACACCGTCGCGTACCTGCAGTACACGTCCGGTTCGACCCGCGTCCCCGCGGGCGTGGAGATCACCTACCAGGCGGTCGCCGCGAACGTCCTGCAGATCTCCGACACCATCCAGATCGACCGCAACGCCCGCGGCGTCACCTGGCTGCCGATGTTCCACGACATGGGCCTGCTGACGGTGATCCTTCCGGCGCTCGGCGGCCGGTACATCACGATCATGAGTCCGCAGGCGTTCGTCCGCCGGCCCGGCCGCTGGATCAAGGAACTCGCCGCGGCCGCCGACGGCGCGGAGACCTACGCCGCGGCCCCGAACTTCGCCTTCGAGCACGCCGCCGCACGCGGTCTGCCGAAGGAGGGCGAGGAACTCGACCTGTCGAACGTCATCGGCCTGATCAACGGCTCGGAGCCGGTCACGGTCAGCTCGATGAAGAAGTTCAACGAGGCCTTCGCGCCCTACGGCCTGCCGAAAACCGCCATCAAGCCCTGCTACGGCATGGCCGAGGCCACCCTCTTCGTCTCCGCGACCCAGCGTGAGAACGAGGCCAAGGTCATCTACGTCGACCGCGACGACCTGAACGCGGGCAAGCTGACCGTTGTGGAGGAGGGCACGCCGAATTCGGTCGCGCAGGTGTCCTGCGGCCAGGTCGCGGTGAGCCAGTGGGCGGTCATCGTCGACCCGGAGACGGCATCCGAGCGTCCCGACGGCCACGTCGGCGAGATCTGGCTGCACGGCCTCAACATCGGCGCCGGCTACTGGAACAAGCCGGCCGAGACCGAGGAGACCTTCCACAACAAGCTCGTCACCCCGCTGTCGGAGGGCAGCCACTCCGAGGGCGCCCCGGCCGACGGCCTGTGGATGCGGACCGGCGACTACGGCGTCTGGCTCGACGGTGAGCTCTACATCACCGGTCGCGTCAAGGACCTGGTGATCGTCGACGGACGCAACCACTACCCGCAGGACCTCGAGTACAGCGCCCAGGAGGCCAGCACCGCGCTGCGTCCGGGCTTCGTCGCGGCCTTCTCGGTGCCGGCGAACCAGCTGCCCGCCGTGGTCTTCGAGTTCGCCGGCAGCGGTCTGACCCCCGATCCCGACGACGCTTCCGAGCAGCTGGTCATCGTGGCCGAGCGCGGCCCGGGCCGCAAGGCCGACCCGCAGGAGGTCGCCGACACCGTGCGTGCCGCCGTCGCGCAGCGCCACGGCGTCATGGCCCGCGACGTCCTGCTGGTTCCCGCCGGTTCGATCCCGCGCACCTCGTCGGGCAAGATCGCGCGCCGGGCCACTCGTACCGCCTACATCGACGGCAGCCTGCGCGGCGGCTACAAGCAGACGGCGTTCCCGGACGCGGCGGAATAGCGCGTCCACAACAGTCACCCGGCACCCGGTTTCGGGTGCCGACGAGAGCAGTAGTCTGGAAGCGATGTCTGAACTGAATACCGACGAGTCACGCGGCACCGATCTGCCCGACGACTCGTCCCTCGAGACCCCCGGTTCGGTAGACGGAGCAACCGCCGACGCGACCAACGCGACGTCGAACGGTGAGGCCACACCAGGCGAGACCGCCGGTGACCTCACCGTCGACGAGCTGCGGGACTGGCTGCGCGAATGGGTGTCGCAGGCGACGGCCGTGCCGGTCGCCCAGATCGACGTCGACCGCCCGATGGAAGAACTCGGACTCTCCTCGCGCGACGCGGTGGCGCTCGCCGCCGACGTCGAGGACAAGACCGGGGTCATCCTGACCGCGACCGTGGTCTACAACCACCCGACGATCTCGTCCCTGGCACAGCGCATCATCGACGGCGACCCCGACGAAGGTCTCGACGACACCGCCGACACCTTCTGGCGGCGTGAGCGCAGCGCCGACGACGACATCGCGATCGTCGGCCTGTCGACCCGCTTCCCCAAGTCCGGCACCACCCCGGAGTCGACGTGGGAGGCGCTCGTCGGCGGCGTCGACGGCATCTCCGATCTGCCCGAGGGCCGATGGACCGAGTTCACCTCCGATCCGCGGTTCGCCGAGATCCTGGAGTCCTCGAACATCAAGGGCGGCTACCTCGACGATGTGCGCTCGTTCGACGCCGACTTCTTCCAGATGAGCCCGCGCGAGGTCGAGATGGTCGACCCGCAGCAGCGGCTCGCCCTGGAACTCACCTGGGAAGCGCTCGAGCACGCCCAGATCCCGCCGAGCGACCTCAAGGGCGCACCGGTCGGTGTGTTCATCGGTACGTCGACCAACGACTACCAGCTGCTCGCGACCCTCGGACTCGGCGAGGGCGCCGAGGACACCGCGGCCTACGCGCTGACCGGTACCTCGACGGCCATCGTCGCCAACCGCGTCTCCTACTTCTACGACTTCCGCGGACCGTCGATCGCCATCGACACCGCGTGTTCGTCGTCGCTGGTGGCGATTCACCAGGCGGTTCGCAGCCTGCGCACCGGCGAATCCGACGTCGCCCTCGCCGGCGGCGTCAACATGCTGATCACGCCCGCCGCGACCCTCGGTTTCGACCGCATCGGCGCGCAGGCCAAGGACGGCCACATCAAGGCCTTCTCCGCCGACGCCGACGGCATGATCCGCGCCGAGGGCGGCGGTCTCGTGGTGCTGAAGCGCATGGCCGACGCCCGCCGCGACGGCGACGAGGTCCTCGCGGTCATCGCCGGCTCGGCCGTCAACTCCGACGGACGTTCGAACGGCCTGCCGGCCCCGAACCCCGAGGCCCAGGTCGAGGTGCTGCGTTCGGCGTACACCGACGCGGCGATCGACCCGCGCACCGTCGACTACGTCGAGGCCCACGGCACCGGCACCATCCTCGGCGACCCGATCGAGGCCGACGCCCTCGGCCGCGTCGTCGGTCGCGGCCGCACCGCCGACAAGCCGATGCTGCTCGGTTCGGTGAAGACCAACTACGGACACATGGAGTCCGCTGCCGGTGCGGGTGCGATCGCCAAGGTCGTCCTCGCGCTGAAGAACGGGATCATCCCGGCGTCGCGCAACTACAGCGGTCCCAACCCGTACATCCAGTTCGACGCGACCAACCTCAAGGTGATCCCGGAGGCCACCGAATGGCCCCGCTACTCGGGTCACGCCGTCGCCGGTATCTCCGGCTTCGGCTTCGGGGGCACCAACGCGCACGTCGTGGTCCGCGAGGTCCTGCCGAGCGACCTGAAGCCGGAGACGGTTCCGGTCGATGCCTCGGCAGCCGAGCTCCCGGCCACGGAATCCCTTCCGGGCGAGCCGGATCTCGACGATGAGGACGAGTACCTGACCGAGGCCGAGCGGGCCGTTCTGGCCGCGCAGGCCGCGAATGTCGAGCCGGCGCTCGCCGAGACCGCGGCCGACCCGGCCGAGGGTTTCGCGCCGTGTGCCGTCGAGGGTTCGGTCGTCCCGCTGGTGATCTCCGGCTTCCTGCCGTCGCGCCGCCGCAAGACCGCCGCCGACCTGCTCGAGTGGCTAGAGTCCGACGAGGGCCGGGCCACCCCGCTCGCCGACATCGGCCGCGCGCTCGCGCACCGCAACCACGGCCGTTCACGTGCCGTCGTGATGGCCCGCACCCATGACGACGCCATCACCGGTGTCCGGGCGATCGCCGACGGCAAGGGCAATCCACTGGTGTACTCCTCGGATTCGCCGGATGCGGCGTCGGCCGTGTGGCTGCTGTCGGGCTTCGGTTCGCAGCACCGCAAGATGGCCAAGCAGCTCTACACCGAGAACCCGATATTCGCGAAGTACGTCGACCGCGTGGACGCGCACATCCAGAACGAGCTGGGTTACTCGATCGCCGACATGTTCCTCGACGACGAGCAGACCTACGGCATCGAGACCAGCCAGGTCGGCATCTACACCATCCAGGTCGCGCTCGCCGACACGCTGCGCCACCACGGTGCGGAACCCGGTGTGCTGGTGCCGCATTCGATGGGCGAGGCGTCGGCCTCCTACATCAGCGGCGGCCTGTCGCTGGAGGACGCGACCCGCGTCATCTGCCAGCGTTCGCGGCTGATGGGCGAAGGCGAGTCGATGCTGCAGGGCGACGACATCCGTCTGATGGCGCTGGTCGAGTACAGCGCCGAGGACATCAACGACGTCCTCGTCGACTACCCCGACCTCGAGATCTGTGTCTACGCGGCACCGACCCACACCGTCATCGGCGGGCCGGAGTCGCAGGTCGACGCGATCGTCGAGCGGGCCGAGGCCGAGGGCAAACTCGGCCGCAAGCTGGCGACCAAGGGGGCGAGTCACACCTCGCAGATGGACCCGATCCTCGGCGAACTCGCCTACGAGCTCACCGGCATCGAGCCGCGGCGGCTCACCACCGGGTTCTACAGCTCGGTCGACCGCGAGGTGTTCTACCGCGCGGGCCACGAGCCGGTCCACACCATCGACTACTTCCTGAAGGGTCTGCGCCACAGTGTGTGGTTCAGCCAGGCCATCTCGAAGTCCGTGGAGAACGGTCACCGCACCTTCCTGGAGCTGTCGCCCAACCCGGCGGTCCTGATCTCCGTTGCGGCCGTCACCTTCTCGGCCGGCCTGCACGACGCCGAGCTCATCGAGACGCTGCGTCGCAAGGAAGACGAGAGCTTCGGTCTGGTCAACGCGCTGATGAAGCTGTACGTGCACGGCCACCCGGTCGACGTCGCGTCGCTGTTCGGCGCGGGTGGCTATGCGGCCGTTCCGCGAACCCGCTTCGAGCGCAAGGAGTTCTGGCTCAAGGCGAAGCTGTCCTCGGGCGGCTCGGCCGGTTCGGTCCCCGGATCGCATGTCGCGCTGCCCGACGGCCGGCACGCCTGGGAGGTCAATGCCGCAGCCGTCACCGACCCGCGCGCTTTGGTGCACGCCGCCGCCGCTCAGGTGCTGAAGAACGCCTCGGTGGGTGCGGCGGTGTCGCACGGTGAGGTCCCGACGACCGGCACCATCACCACCACGTTGAGCCCGCATCCGGGTGGCGCGTCGGTGAGCCTGCACGTCAAGGCGGACAAGATTTTCCGCCTGCTCTTCGAGGCCGCTGTGACCGGCGACCTCGACGAGACCGCCGCGACGGCGTCCGCGCCCGCTGCGGCCCCCGAGTCCGGTGCCGCGGCGTTCGCCGACGACAAGGTCGTCGTCGAGGACGAGATCGTCGACGACATCGGCAACAAGTGGAATCCGGAATCCGGTGAGACCGTGGGCGATCGCCTCGCGATCATCGTCAGCGAGTCGATGGGTTACGACCCCGAGGACCTGCCGCGCGAGATCCCGCTCATCGAGCTGGGCCTGGATTCGCTGATGGCCGTGCGGATCAAGAACCGCGTCGAGTACGAGTTCGACATCCCGCAGCTACAGCTGCAGGCGATGCGCCAGGCGAACCTGGCCGACGTTCAGAAGTTCGTCGAGTTCGCGGTCACCCACCGCGACCAGCTCGACGATCTCGCCGAGAACGCCGCCAGCGGAGGCGAACTCGACACGGCAGCGCTCAACGCCTACATCGACGAGCAGAACGCCCAGGGCGCGACCCCGGGCGTGCCGGCCGTCGAGGAGTCCCCGGAGCCCAAGCAAGAGGTGGCCCGGGATGTCGTGGAGGTGGAGGACGCCGTCGCGACCTCCCCGGGCACCGATCCGGAACCGGTCGCGGCCGCCAAGCCGGCCACCGACATCACCTCGCAGAAGGCGGTCGCCGAGGCCGCGGGTTCGGATGTCCCGCCGCGTGATGCGGCCGAGCGCCTGACCTTCGGCACCTACGCGGTCGTGACCAAGAAGTCCGCGGGCGGCATCTTCAACAAGCTGCCGGTCCTGTCGGAGGAGACGGCCCAGCAGCTCACCGACCGCCTCAACGAGCGCACCGGTGGCGACATCGACGTCGAGGACATCCTCGACTCGGAGACCATCGAGGAGATGTCGAACTACGTTCGCGAGCACCTCGATGCCGGGGCGTCGACCGACGGATTCCTGCGCTACCTGCGTCTGGTTCCCGAGGGCAAGAAGGTCTACGACCCCGCTGCGGGCGACCCGACCCCGATCCTGCTGTTCCACCCGGCCGGCGGCAACACCTCGGCCTACGAGGCGCTGCTCAAGCGGCTGCCCGACGACCAGCCGGTCATCGGTTTCGACCGCGGCGTCGAGGGAACGATCGAAGACCGTGTCCGCGAGTACATCCCGCGTCTGCGCGAACTGCAGCCGAACGGGCCGTACGTGCTGGTGGGCTGGTCGTTCGGCGGTGCCCTCGCCTACGGCGTCGCCCAGGTTCTCCGCGAAGCCGGCGAGGAGGTCGCCTTCGTCGGCCTGATCGACGTCGTGCGTCCTCGCGAGGACATGACCGAGACCCCCGAGACCAAGCGCGCCCGCCTGGAACGGTGGAAGGACTTCGCGATCCGCAACTACGACCTCGATCCGGATGTGCCGATCCCGATGGAGCGGCTCGTCGAGGCCGACGACGAGGGTCAGTTCGCGATCATCATGGAGATGATGTCGATGTCGGGCACCAAGATCCCGGGCGGCATCATCGAACACCAGCGGACCTCGTTCATCGAGAACCGCGTGCTCAGCAACATCGCGCCGGAACCGTACGACGGCAAGGTCGTGCTGTACCGCGCGGACAAGATGCATGCCGGGGCGATCGAGCTCGAACCGCAGTGGGCCGAGATCGACGAGGACGGCCGGTGGGGCGAGGTCGTCGACGACCTGGAGATCATCCACATCGGTGGCGACCACCTGTCGATCGTCGACGAGCCCTACATCGCCAAGATCGGCGCCGATCTGGCCATGCGTCTCGGACGGCTTGGTAAGAAGTAGCCTCACGAGACATCGTGGTCGCGTAGAAAGTGAAGGACCGTGACTGACACCACCGCAGGCAAGCTCGCCGACCTCCGGCAAAAGCTGGAGGCCGCTCGCGAACCCGGAGGGGAGAAGGCAGTCGCCAAGCGTGCGGCGAAGGGGATCTGCTCCCCTCGCGAACGCCTGGCCATGCTGTTCGACCCCGGGACGTTCGTCGAGATCGGCGCGCTCGCCAAGATGCCGGGCGCCGCGGAGAGCGGGTACGGCGACGGTGTGGTCACCGGCCACGGCCTCGTCCACGGACGCCCCGTCGCCGCGTTCTCGCACGACCAGACCGTCTTCGGCGGCACCGTCGGCGAGATGTTCGGCCGCAAGGTCGCATCGCTGATGGAGTGGGCGGGCAAGATCGGCTGCCCGATGGTCGGCATCAACGACTCGGCGGGCGCCCGCATCCAGGACGCCGTCACCTCGCTGGCCTGGTACGCAGAAATGGGCCGACGCAACGATCTGCTCTCCGGTCTCGCACCGCAGATCTCGGTCATCCTCGGCAAGTGTGCGGGCGGTGCCGTCTATACGCCGGCCAACACCGACATCCTCGTCGCCGTCGAGAACAAGTCGTACATGTTCGTCACCGGCCCGGACGTGCTCAAGCAGGTCAACGGCGAGGAGATCTCCGCCGAGGATCTGGGCAGCGCCCACAACCAGGCGCGCTGGGGCAACATCCACCACATCGCGCCCGACGAGAAGGCCGCGTTCGACTGGGTCCGCGAGTACCTGCAGTACATGCCGTCGAGCGCGTACGAGGAACCGCCGGTGATCAACCCGGGACTCGAACCCGAGATCACCGAGTCGGATCTGTCGCTCAACGACTTCATGCCGGACAACGACAACGCCGGCTACGACATGAAGGACATCATCATCCGGCTGTTCGACGACGGTGCCTTCCACGAGGTGGGAGAACTGTTCGCGCCCAACATCATCACGGGTTACGCACGTGTGGACGGCCGGTCGGTGGGCGTCGTCGCGAACCAGCCGAGCGTCATGTCCGGTGTGCTGGACACAGATTCGTCGGAGAAGGCGACGCGTTTCGTCCGGATCTGCAACGCCTACAACATCCCGCTGGTGTTCCTCGTGGACACGCCGGGCATCCTCCCCGGCCTCGCCGAGGAGCAGAAGGGCACCATCCGCCGGTCGGGTCGCTTCCTCTACGCCTACGTGGAGGCCGACGTCCCCAAGGTCACCGTGGTGCTGCGCAAGGCCTACGGCGGCGCCTATGCGGTGATGGGTTCCAAGCACCTCGGTGCCGACATCAACTTCGCCTGGCCAACAGCCAAGATTGCCGTCATGGGTGCCGAATCGGCCGCCGCCGTGCTGACTCGTCGTCAGACCGAAGGGCTCTCGGCTGCCGAGGCCGACAAGGTTCGTCGTGACTTCATCGACTTCTACAACACGATGATGGCCACGCCCTACCTCGCGGCCGAACGCGGCTACGTCGACGCGGTCATCGAGCCCGCCGAGACCCGCCTGCAGCTCCGGAAGGCTTTGGCGCAGTTGCGCGACAAGCAGGTCCTCAAGACCCCGCGCAAGCACTTCCTGATGCCGATCTAGCGCAAACCCACCCCTTTTCCGTAGGCCCACCCCTTCACGAGGTGGCGGGTTTACGGAAAAAGGGAGGGTTTGCGGAGGGTGTCAGTTGCCGATCGCCCGCATCGGCCCCGGTGTCCAGAGGCCGTTGTGGGTCTCGGTGGTGATGATCAGCTCCGCGTCGGTCTGCGGCAGGATCGGGGTGAGGCCCTGGAGCGAGCCCCAGTCCTTCGCCCAGTCGTTGCCCAGGTACGACGGGTAGACGCGGCCGCGCACCTCGTTCTCGATGATGCCCAACGGACCACCGGCGTCGCCGGCCATCCAGCGCTGCGAGTTCACCCGCTCGCCCTCGCGGTCGGGGGAGATCCGCCAGACCGGCGTCTCGAGGACGCCGTATTTGACCTGAGCGGGTCGCTGGCACGGGAACGCGAGTCCGGCCTCCCAGTCGATGAGGACGGGATCCTCGCTGCCCACGAGCTTGTTGAGCGTCTCCATCGACGACACCCGCGGCGGGGTGACGGCGAGCCACTGATCGCGCAGCGGAGAGGTGTCCTCGGCGAGCACGCGGACCACGGAGGCGCCCGGAGGTGCCTGATCCAGCGGGAAACGCAGGTTGCGCCACTCGGGTGCGCCACCGATGTCGAGCGGCATCATCTGACCGGCGGGGGCCACCGTGCCGTCCGGTGCGACGCGGCCGAACTGCAACCGCACCTTCTGGCCCGGCCGGACGACCGCGAGGTCGTCGATGTACTCGACATAACCGGCCACGGACATGGTCACCAGCGGCTGGGCGTCGGAACGCCCCTCGGGCAGCTGGTACCAGTCGGAGGTGAGGTTCCCGGTCCCGGTGGGGGAGTTGTAGGTGCCCAACACCGGGGTCTTGGACGGTGACAGTCCGAACGGCAGCTTCACCGTCGAGCCGTTGACGCCCGCCTGCGCGGTACGACCGCCGCTGGTGTCGGTCGACGACGTGGTGGTGTCGTCAGAGCTGCTGCCGTCCTCGGTCGGATCGGTCTGCGTGCGATCGACCTCGGCGGTCGAGGTGCCCGCGGAGTCGTCGGACTCCTCCTCGGTGTCCTCGGAGAGATCCGACGCGACGCCGTTGGGATCGAAGCCCGCCATGCCCGCGCCCGCGAGGGCCGCACCCGGCGACGGATTGTTCTGTCCGGCAACGCGTGCCGGGGCGAGGAGCCCGGCGGTCGGGTCGCTCTCCACGAGCACGGCGTCGGCGAGCGCACACGGTTCGCCCTTGAGCGCGTTCACGTTCGAGCTGAGCCACGACCACGAATTGCGCTGCGTCCAGTCTGCTTTCGCGAACGAGACCAGGGTGAACACCAGCATGATCGCCGACACGATGATGATCGACGGACTCCGCAGGCGTGAGAACAGCGACGTCGACGAGCCCGCACGGACCGCCTCGTCGACGTAGTCGTCGCGGAAGTGCTGCCAGAGGCCCAGCAGTGTCAGTGCGACCGCAACGGCGAGGATGCCGGTCCACAGCGGGATGCCCTTGACATCGGGAACGGCGTCGCGCCAAGGGATTCCGTAGCTGCCGACGTACCACCACTGGTTGCGTCCGGAGAACGCCAGGGCGAGGACGTAGGCGCAGGCGGCCGCGAACAGCGTGCGATTCCGGCGGCGCCGCATGATCGTCCGGTCCGCACACGCGGTCGCCACCGCGGCGAGCGCACCGCCGATCGCCGCGTACACACCCATCTGGTGGGTCCACTTGGTGGGCAGGAACGCCATCAGCACAACCGAACCCGCGACCATGGCCAGCAGACGCCACGTCGGTGCCGTCGCGATGCCGGGCAGACGCCGCCGGTTGAGCAGCATGATCACCACGAGGACGAAGCACGTGAACACGATCAGGACACCGAAGCGTCGGGCGATGCCGCCGTCCGCGGTCGGGTTCATCAGCATGTAGTAGCGCATCGGTTCTTCCCACCACTTGTTGGTGGGACCGACCTGACCGTTGACCGACACCGCTTCCAGGATCGGGGCGAGCGGCTGGTCGGCGAAGATCTCGAACATCACCGCCAGACCCGCGGCCAGGATCGGCAGCAGCAGCGGAAGGACGCCATCGCGCTTGCGGCGCACCATGAACCGCTTGAGCAGCGGCCGGATACCGGCGATGAGCGCGATCGCCGCGATGACCCCGGTGGGGTGGATGGTCAGCGTGAACGCCGCCGAGATTATGGCGACCGTCAGTGGGAAGAACCGCCCGGTGGCGATGGCCCGCTCGACGCAGACCCACGTGAACAGGGTTCCGAGTGCGATCAGCGGTTCGACGCGCAGACCGTTGTTGTACGGCATCCACACGGCGAGGAAGACCAGGGCGGCGGCCCAGATCGCGGGCGTCGACTCGCGGACCGCACGACCCAGGCGGGGGATCGCGGCACGGGAGATCAGCCACCACGATGCCATCGCGAAACCGAACGGCAGCAGGCGGAGCCACGGGGTGGCCGTGCTGACGTCCATCCACACCGACAGGTACTGGTAGTGCCAGCCGAACGGATCCTGCGGCACGCCGAAGTAGCGGTAGTAGTTGTCGAGATAGCCGGCCTCGCGGGCGATCCGGCCGACCGTCACCTGATACCCGTCGTCGGCGGTGTTGCCGCCGACGAACAGCCAGATTCCCAAGACGAGTGCGACGAAGCCGTCGACCGGGCGGACCCGCCACCAGCCGGCCGGGAAGATCTTGTGGTGCCCGCGGGCGTCACGGGCGTCGAGAACCGCCAGGGCGGCCAGCGACAGAATGGTCGACGCCACGCCCAGCACCAGCAGCCAGAACTTGAGACTCGTGGGGGTGGAGACGAATCGGGTGTCGATGGTCGACCGGAAGGACAGTCCCTCGGTGGACACGGTCGACGGCAGTCCCGAGTAGACGCCGATGATCTGCGGACGCGCGTTCGGGTCCTGGAGATCGAACTCGTGGATCGCACCCGCGGTCTCGGGCACGCCCTGGATCGAGCCGCGGCTGCCGTCGGTGTCCGCGTCGACGACGATGCGGCAGTCCGGGGCGTTCTGGGCGGCCGTGCGTGGAGTGTTGAGCAGCACCACGTTTCGCTGGACGACCTGCAGGGAGTCGGCGGTGGCCCGGATGAACAGGCCGACCTTCCCGGCCTCCGCACCGCCCTCGGGCACCGTGGACAGCAGGACGCCGCCGGTGCGCGGGAGCGACGCACCCAGCGCACACGGGACGGAGACCTCCATCGACACCGGCACGAACGACACGTTCGGTGCGGCGACGTTGGCGACCGAACCCTGCTGCGGCCAGACGAGTTCGGACTTCGTGTAGTCGACCGGCAGGAACGGGCTCAGCAGCGCCAGCAGGATGCCGAGCGCGCCCGCCGCCATGGCGACGATGCGCGCCTTGCCCGCATGGCGTTCGGAGAAACTCTGCTCCCGTTTCGCCGGCGGCGAGTCGTTGTGCTCCGCTTCGATGGGAGCGTCAACGCGGTCAGTCATCTTCGGGCACCACCCTGATCGGGCCGGGTCGTGACCATCCCCATGTGGTCGCCGACCCGGTTGTCACGTCCGCCGGCCGCGCCTGCGGCACCAGCGGGTTGAGTCGCTGCAGGTTGCCCCACTCGCGATACCAGTCGTTGTCGAGATACGTCGCCACCGTCGACGGCCGGGTCAGTGCCTCGACGGTCGTCAGCAGGCCGCCGTCCTCGGCGGCCATCCAGGTCTTGGATTGCGAGTTGGCGATCCAGGATTCCGGCAGGATTCGCCAGTCGGGGACGTCGAAGACGCCCTCGTGGGCGGTCATCGGCCGCTGGCACGGGAACCAGGCGCCGGCGGCGAAGTCGATGAGAACCGGATCGGTCGAACCGACCACCTGCTGCAGGGTCTCCAGGACCGGAGCACGCGGCGGCGTGATCGCGAGCCACTGGTCGGCGTCGAGGTTGTTGTCCTTGGCGACGAGGCGCATCACCGTGGCATCGGCGGGCACGCGGTCCATCGGGATGCGGAGATTGCGCCACGGCCGGTTCGACCGCTCGGCGTCGATCGGGACCGCGGGTGCGCCGACCTCGACGAACTCGCCGTCGACCTCGCGGCCGAACTCGACCTGCAGCGTCTGCCCGAAGATCGGGACACCGTCGCGGTCGTAGGTGAACACGGCACCCGCGGCGGTGACGGCGATCAGCGGCGAGGCGTCGCGATCCGGGAGGCGATACCACCCGGTGGTCAGCGTGGCCTGTCCGTCACTGGTCTCGTGGCTGCCCATGACCGGCGTGGTGGCCGGGTCGAGGCCGTACGGGAGCGCGGCGGTGCTGCCGTTGACCCCGCGCGGGCCCACGCCGCCCGCGGTGCCGGGGTTGGAACCGTAGACGATGAAGGTCTTGGAGAGGTCCGCGGAGGTGTTCATCGCGCCGGGCTTCTGGGCACCGGCCTGCGGTGTCAGGTCGGGCTTCACGCCGTAGGGGCTGAAGCCGTGCGAGTCGCCCTCCAGGGTCTTCGACGCCGATCCGCCGTCAGCGGGGGCGAGTGTGCCCTTGTTGGGGTCCGGCTCGACGAGCACCGCGTCGGCCATGGCGCACGTGTTGCCGCGCAGGGAGTCGAGGTTGGCCGACAGCACGGTGAACGTGTCGGACCGGCTGACCGCGGCCTTGGCGAAGACCGCGAGCTCGCAGACGACGATGAGGACGGCGATCACCGCGATCGGTGCCGAGGCGACGCCGATGCGCCAACCGGCCGGAGCGGCGCCCTGGTCGTGGGACAGGCCGGTCTCGTCGACGTAGTCCATGCGCAGGTGCTGCCAGACGGCGAATACGAGCGCGACGACGGCCAGCGCGAGCAGCACCGTGGACACCTGCATCCCGGCGATGACCGGTGCCTTGTCGAACCAGGCGATGCCGAAGTTGTACGGCCACGGCCACGCGTTCTTGCCGGCCGCGGCGGCGGCGCACGCCACGAGCAGGCCGGCGATCAGGATCGACAGGTTGCGCAGCGTTCGGCTCGCCGCCTGGCCGATCGCGACACAGGCGACGGCGGCCAGCGCCGCGCCGAGGCCGGCGAAGATGCCGAACTGGATCGTCCACTTGGTCGGCGTGAACGACAGCAGCAGGATCGTTAGCAACGATGCGCCCAGGACGCGCCACACGGCCCCGGGGTCGACTCCGTCGATCCGCTTGCGACGCAACATGATCGCGAGTACGAGGAACATCGACACGGCGAACAGCAGCACCGGGATGCGTCGTGCGAGTGCACCGTCGGTGTGGTTCACGGCCAGGAAGTAGTAGCGCAGCAGCTCCTGGTACCAGGCCAGCGTCGGTCCGACCGAGTAGCGGATGCGGATCGCCTCGAAGACCGTCGCCAGCGTCTGGTCGCGGAAGACGACGATGACGACGAGCGCACCCGCACCGAGGACAGGTGCGAGGAGCGGCAGCAGACCGTCTTCACGACGGCGGCGGACGAGGATGCGCAGCAACGGCCGGGCGCTGGCGATCAGCAGAGCCAGCGCGACCAGGCCGTGCGGGGCCAGTGCGAGCGTCAGCAGCGCGGTGAGCGCGGCGAGTGCCGCGGGGAGCATCCGGCGCGTCGAGACCGTGACCTCGACCGCCCACCAGGTGAGGAGCGTGCCGAGCACGATGATGCCCTCACTGCGCAGACCCGAACACATCGGCAGCCAGAACGCCAGGAACACCGCTGCACCGGTCAGCATCGCCCACTGGGACCGGCGGACGGCGCCGCCGAGACGCGGCAGCAGCACCCGGCTGAGGATGAACCAGGCGGCAAGGCCGGCGATCAACGAGGGCAGACGCATCCACAGGCCGGTGGTCGAGATCGTCGACCAGTAGGCGAGGAAGTTGTAGTACCAGTCGAACGGCGCCTCGGGGATGCCGTAGAAGCGGTAGTAGTCGGCCAGGTAGCCCGCGTCCGCGGCGTTGCGGCCCATGTTGAGGATGTAGCCGTCATCCGGCGACCCGGCACCCAGGAAGTGCCACACGACGAGCGTCAGGGTGACGCCGATGTCGGTCGGCGTCGGCCGCAGCACCTTTCCCCAGCGGAGCCTGCCGCCCACCCGGCGGTGGTAGCCGTGGATGCGGTCGAGTCGGCCCACCGCGATCAGCGCGACGATCGCCGCGACGACGCCGATGATCATGACCAGCCACTTGATCACCGACGGCGAGGAGTCGAAGCGGTCGTCGATCTCGATCCGCACGTCGATGCCCGACGCCCGGACCTGCTCGGTGGTCAGGCCGGTGAACACACCCGCGATCTGCGGATTCGACGACGGCTCGGCCAGGCCCACATCGCCGCCACCGGCGCTCGCCGCACCCGGGGGCACGCCGACGAACTGGGCGCCGGTCGTGGTGGCGTCGGAGAAGATGCGTAGGTCGTCGCACCCCGCCAGAGCGGAACGCGGTACCGAGGCCAGGGTCTTGTTGCGGACCGACACCGTCACATTCGCGGCGTCGGCCACCACGAAGAGACCGTTCTCACTCGCCTTCGTGGCGCTCGCCGGCATCGTCGACAGCACCGTCGTGGTCGCATCGCCCGGCGTGGCCGCCAGCACCCGGCACGGGATGGTGATCTGCACATCGCGTGCGGTCTGCGCGACCAGCGGTGCGGTGACCGACGCCGACTCCGCGCCCAGCTCTTGGCTCTGCGGCCACGTGATCGACGCCGTCGACGTGGTGACCGGCAGGAACGGGGTCAGCACACCGGCGGCGAGGGCGACCAGTCCGGCCACCGCGGCCACGATCGCCACGGGCCGCGAGGAACGATCGGAAGACTGCGCTACGGGGGTGTCGGCGCCGACGGTGGGCTCGTCTGATTCGGACACTCCAGGCGACTTCGGCACAGGCGCATCGTAGTCAGCGATGCTGTGACAATCCCAAATCGAGCTCCCGTCGGGAACTCAGGCGAACCTGGCCAGGATCGAGTGAACGGCCTGCGTGACGGTCATCCGGTCATAGGTCTGGACGAACTCGAAGGTGCGCTCCAGGTCGGGGCCGGCGTCGTGCTGGTCGCGCGCGGAGAGCAGTGCGGCGAAGTGCGGGCCGAGGACCGCGACGTTCCACTCGTTGATCAGGTCGTCCTCGGGATCGAGGGGCGCTCGGTGCACGTTGCCGTCCCGCACGTCGGGGAGCCCGACGCCGTAGACGCCGGCCAGGCCGGTCTGGGTCGACATCTCCCGCCACCGCTTGGCGGTGCGGGGAGTGAAGTGCTCGGCGAACTGGAAGGTGCCCAGCACGATGGCGGCGCCCCCGATCGCGGCCTGGTGTTCCAAGGCCTTGCTCATCTCGATGAGCAGGCGCTTGTTGCCCATGCGCGGCTCGATGGAGGTCGATGCGATGCGATACGGGGTCGACTTCTCCGAGTCCGGGGTCGTCCACACCGGCATGTCGGGCAGCGGGACGATGGTCCGCGTCGCCAGAGTCGACGGGTCGGACACCGGCGGGTACAGATCGCCGATACCGAAGGCCGCGCCCATCGTCTGGGCGGTCACCCGGGACGACTCGTCGTCGACGCCCTCGGCGATCACCACGGCATGACTGCGTTCGGTGTGCGCGGCAAGGGCGTGGGCGAGCTGTGCGGCATCGGCGGTGGCCTGCTTGGCGAGGAGCTCGGCACCGGTCACGATGATGTCCGGTTCGACGAGCGACAGCAGGGTGGCGGCGTGTTCGCTGCGGACCAGGCCGTCGACACAGATGATCTTGCCCGCGGCGCGGGCCTGCGCGACCCGGGCCAGCGTGCGCTGGGGACTGCGTTCGACGGAGTCGGGCAGGATCACCATGACGTGGCGCTCGAGCGTGTGAGTGGTCTCCTCGTCGAGATTGTCGATCAGTTCCAGATCGAGGTTGACCAGGAGCGGAAGGATTTTGGCCAGCGACTGCGCGCGCGGGCTGGCGGCCATCTTCCGCTTACGCTCGTCCAGCACCGGGTGCTCTTCGACGAGCCGTGCGGCCCGCTTGAGGGCGGCGGCGGTGGCGAGGCGGGTTCCGGCGGGTCCACGGAGCTGTAGTTCGACGGCAGCCAACGCTCCGTCCGACAGCCGGCACACCGGCGCGAACTGCATGTGGAGCTCCAGATCGTCGAACAGCGTGAATGATCGTGTTTCAGCCACACGTACCTCCCCGTCAGAGCGAGGGCGCCCCGATCGATCCGGCGGACGCAATTGTCTTCACATCCTGTTCACGGCCTAAGCCTGTGCCCAGAGTAACAGTGCGTCGACGGTTGGACGTGCGACAACACCCGTACCACATCGAGAGATCAACTCTCGCAACGTGTTCGGGTCGAGAGGGGGGAAACCGCGGCCGCGAGCTGGTGGTGGGGGCGGTCGCGACCGCGGTTTCGGTGCGGGACCGGGCGATGGCCCCGCACCCGGTCTAGCGGTCAGCGTGCGGCATCGGCGGCTTCCTTCTCGCTGCTGGCGCCGGCGTGACTCAGCTCGCCCGTGTAGCTCTCGAGATGGGCGCGGACGAACCACTGGAACTTCTCGAGTTCAGCGGTCTGCCCGATCAGGACGTCCTCGGTTATCGGGTCGATCTCACCGATCTTCTCGATCGCGTCCCGGTGCGAGGTGATGAAGCCCTCGTAGACGAGGTCGAGGGCTCCGAGGTGTGCCTGTGCAGTGTCGCGACCGATGGAGTAATCGCTCCACGAGCGGTCGGTCTCGATCGCCTTGGCCGTGCCCTTGGGCGACGAACCCAGGGTCGCGATGCGCTCCGCGACGGTGTCGGCGTAGCCGCGGACGAGTTCGACCTGCGGGTCGATCATCTCGTGTACCCCGATGAAGTTCGCGCCGACCACGTTCCAGTGGATGTGCTTGAGGGTGAGATGCAGGTCGTTCAGTGCGCTGAGGCGCTCCTGCAGAATCCCGGCCACCTCATCGGCCGATTCCGTGCTGAGTCCTGGTGCCGTGAATTTACTCATGACACGACGCTAGGCCGCGGTCACGGCGGGATCGAGGGTCGCGCGGGATGAGTGACGCAACCGAGATTGGAGGTCACGGTGCGGTAACGAACGGAGGTCGCCTGGTTTCGACGAGGGTGTTGCGGGTAGCACCGCGACACCCTCGTCGGACCAGGTCAGAGCCTCAGTACCCGCTGGAACGCATCGGGGCGGGGTCGTACAGCCCCGACCGTCGTGCCTCCCCGAGTTCGATCTCGGCAGGCGGGGCCGGGATGATCTCGGTGAACCGCTGCAGGCCGCCCCAGTCGCGGCCCCAGTTGTTGCGCAGGTACGTCGGTAGCAGCGTCGGACGCAGCATCGCCTCGGTGATGCCCAACGGTCCGCCCGCGGTGCCCGACATCCAGGTCTGGCTGTTCTTCCTGGTGGCCTCGGCGTCGGGCATGATCCGCCACTTCGGCACCTCGAGTACACCGTGCCGGACCTTCATCGGCTGCTGGCACGGGAAGACCAGACCGGGCAGCCAGTCGATGAAGACCGGGTCGGTCCGGCCGACGACATCGTCCAGGGTCGCCAGCCTGCTGACGCGCGGCGGGGTGATGGCCACCCACTCCGACGACGCCGCTGCGGTGTCCTCGACCAGGATGCGCACCACGGTCGACTGTGCCGGCGAATCGGCCAGCGGGAACCGCAGGTTGCGCCAGGTCGGGACCTCACCGATGTCGATGGGGAACATCTGTCCCGTCGGCACCACCCGGCCGTCGGCGCCGACACGACCGAACTGCGCGATCACCTTCTGGCCGGCGTGGACGACGCCGATTCCGTCGACGGCCTCGACCGACCCGGCGACCGCCATGGTGAGCAGCGGGGCGTCGTCGGAACGTTCGGGAAGCTGGTACCAGTCCGTCGTCAGGGAGGCGGAGCCCGACGGCGAGCCGTAGCTGCCGAGAACCGGTGTCGCAGCTGGGTTCAGCCCGAACGGCAGACGGACCGTCGACCCGTTGATCCCGCGCGCACCCTGTCCGCCCTCGGTGCCACCCTGCGCCGACGACGAGTCGGCGGACTCGTCCGCACCGGCGCCGGTCTGCGCGGTGTTCTGGGCGGTCGTGGTGGACGAGGTGTCGCTCTCGGTCGCGTCCACCGACAGCTTGTCGGGGACGCCGTTGGGCGTGAAGCCGGTCGAGTCCGAACCCGAGAGTGCTTGTGCGACAGCGGGTGCCGGACGTCCGTTGACTGCCGCCGGAGAGAGCAGGCCGGCGGTCGGATCGGCCTCGACGAGGACATCGTTGGCCAGACCGCACGAGTTGCCGGTCAGGGCACGGGCATTGGACTTCATCCAGGACCAGGAGTCCCGTTGCTCGTAGGCGCCCTTCAGGAACGAGGCGACCATGAACAGCACCATCAGGCCGGAGATCACCGGCAGCGGTGAGAACTTGAGCTTCGAGTACCACCGGTCGCCACCGAGGGTCCGGGTCTGCTCGTCGACGAAGTCGTCGCGGAAGTGGAACCACAGACCGGCCAGGGCGGTGACCACCGCAGCGAGGAGGATGAACCACGCGACGTTGATCCCGCCGACGGCCGGCGGGCGGTCCCACCACGGCACGCCGTAGCTGCCGACGAACCACCAGCCGTTGGTGCCGGCGAAGGAGATCCCGGTGATCGCGAGGACGGCGGCCGCGAAGAAGGTGCGGTTGCGACGCGACCGGAGGACGGCCGGCGCCATCATCGCACCCGCCGCGGCGGCGATACCGGCGGCGATACCGGCGTAGACGCCGAAGTGGTGGGTCCACTTGGTCGGGGTGAACGCGATGAGGAACATGGTGCCGAGCGTGACCGCGATCAGTCGCCAGATCGGGGCCCGTGCAACGCCGTTGGGATGCTCGCGACGGAGCAGGCGCAGGAGCACGACGAACAGGCAGAGGATCATCGCCAGCACGCCGAAACGACGTGCGAGGGTACCGTCGGCGGTCGGCAGGATCAGGTAGTAGTACCGGATCGGTTCCTGCCACCACTCCAGGGTCGGCCCCACGTCGGAGGCGACCTTGTTGCCCGCGATCAGCGGGGCCAGGGGCTGGTCGAAGAAGATCTGGAAGAGCACCGCGGTACCGGCGGCCAGGATCGGCGCGAGCATCGGCAGCAGCCCGTCGCGGCGACGCCGGGACACGAGCGTCTTGACGATCGGCCGGACGCCCGCGAGTAGCGCGGCGACCGCCATCAACCCGCCGGGGGCGAGGGCGAGGGTGAAGGCCGCGGTCACCACCGCGATCGCGTACGGCAGCAGGCGCCGCGTCGCGATCGCCCGTTCCACGCAGCACCAGGTGAGCAGCGCGCCCACGGCCTCCGCGGGTTCCGGGCGCAGTCCGTTGTTGAACGGCAACCAGATTGCGAGGAAGACGAACGCCGCCGACCAGACCGCGGGCGTGCTGTTGCGGACGGTGCGGCCCAGACGAGGGATCACCTCGCGGCTGATGAGCCACCAGCCGAGAAGGCCGAGCAGTAAGGCGGGCAGGCGCATGAACGGCGCGGCGACGCTGATGTGCGACATCGCCGAGATGACCTGGAAATGCCAGCCGAAGGGATCCTGCGGGACACCGAAGTAGCGGAAGTAGTTGTCCGCGTATCCGGCCTCGCTGGTGATGCGGCCGACGGTGAAGTTGTAGCCGTCGTCGGAGGTGTTGGCGCCGGCGAACCACCAGAAGGCCAGGATCGCGAACACCGCGACGTCCGGCGGGCGGATGGTCCACCAACCGGTCGGCAGGAAACGCTTGTGCGCCCGCCCGTCCCGGCTGTCGAGAACACCGAGAGCGATGAGCGAGAGGATCGTCATCACGATGCCGATCACGATCGCCGCGAGCTTCACCGGCGTCGGCGAGGTGACGTAGCGCGTGTCGATGGTGGCGCGCAGCGACAACCCGTCGCGGGACACGTCGGCGGGCAGATCGCTGTAGATGCCGACGATCTGCGGTCGCATCTCGTGGTCGGGGATGGCGAACTCGTTGAGACCACCATCGGCGGCGTCCGGGGCGGGCAGGCCCTCGAAGCGGCCGTCGACGCCCTCACCGTCGGCGTGCATCACGATCCGGCAGTTCGGGTTGGCCTGCGCCGCCGCACGGTCGGTGTCGAGGAGCACCACGTTGCGGTCGATCATCGTCAGCGTGTCGGCGGTGGCGCGGACGAAGAGGCCGCGAGCGGAGTCGTCCTGTCCACCCTCCGGCGTCGTCGAGAGGAGGACACCGCCTTGCGCGGGCAGGCGGGCGGCCAGCGAACACGGCACGGACATGTCCATGTCGATCGGGACGAAGGCCACCAGTGGTGCGGCCACATCCGAGACCGAATCGCCCTGTGGCCATTCGAGTTCGGCGGTGGTCTGGTTCACCGGCAGGATCGGCGTGACGATCGCGAGCAGGAAACCCAGCAGGCCGGTGACGACCGCGACGATCTTCGCGGTGCGATAGTCGCGTCCGGGCCGCTCGTCGGCCTGCGGGGCCGTGCTCGTGGGGTTGGGTTCACTCATCCGATTCGGGCTCCACCCTGATCGAGCCGGCGCGTGACCAGCCCCATTGCGTCGTCTGTGCGGTGTCGATCTGTGCGTTCGGTGCGTCGGGTACCAGTGGCGTCAGCTTCTCCAGGGCGCCCCATTCGCGGACCCAGTCGTCCTTGAGGTAGGTCGACACGGCCTGGGCCGAGGTCGTCGCCTCCGAGATGGCCAGCAGGCCGCCGTCGACCCCCGCCTGCCAGGTCTTGGACTGCGAGTTGGTCAGCGGGTAGTCACCCAGGATCCGCCACTGCGGGACCTGGGCGACGCCGTGCGAGACACCCATCGGCTGCTGGCACGGGAAGTGCGAGGCCACCCCGAAGTCGATCAGGGTCGGCGCCGTCGTCCCGACGACCTCCTGCAGGGTCTGCAGCTGCGGCGCGCGCGGCGGGGTGATCCCGATGAACTGCTTGTCGCCGAGGTTGTTGTCCTGCAACGACAGTCGCATCACGGTCGCGGCCGGCGGTGCGGCCGCCATCGGCACCCGCATGTTGCGCCACGGGCGGTTGAGGATCACCGGTCCGGGGTCGATGGGCAGGATGTCCGGGCCGACCTGCTGGAACGAGCCGTCGGGGCCGGGACGGCCGAACTGCACGACCATCTTCTGCCCGAAGTTGCGCACCCCGAAGGTGTCGATGGTCGAGACGGCGCCCGCGGTGCTGAACACGAGCAGCGGCGACGCGGCACGGTCGGCGGGCAGGTCGTACCAGCCCGTCGTCAGGCGCGCCTCGCCGTTGTATCCGTAGCTGCCGAGCACGGGCGTGGTGGCCGGGTCGAGTCCGTAGGGGAGCTTGGCGTTCGACCCGTTGACGGTTTCGGGTCCGCGGCCGCCGGTGGTCCCGGAGCCGAGTCCGCCGGTGATGGCGAACGGGCGTGCCATGCTCGCCGACACGTTCATCTGGCCCGGGCGCTGGCTTCCCGGTTCGGGCTGCAGGTCGCCGGGGATGCCGTTGGGGGAGAAGCCCACCGGGTTCTCGCCGCGCAGTGCCTCGGTCGCCGACGCACCGCCGGCGGGGGTGAGCATGCCGGTGTTCGGGTCGACTTCGACGAGCACCTCGTCGGCGAGGCCACACGGGTTGCCGCGCAGGGTGTTCAGGTTCTCGGTGAGCACCGTCGGTGCCGGATACCGGGTGACGGCGGCCTTGACGAACAGCAGCATCTCGACGACGACGAGGAGTCCGGCGATCACCGCGATCGGCGAGGATGCGAGGAACAGGCGGCGACGATCCGCGCGGGTCTCGCCGGGGCCGGTGTCGCTGTGAGCGAGTCCGCGATTGGTGACGTAGTCGAGTCGCAGATGTTGCCACACCGCCAGGGCGGCGGCGAGGACGGCGAGGATCAGGAACAGCGTCGACGCCCCGTAGCCGGCGATGACGGGCGCCCGGTCGAACCAGGAGATGCCGTACTCGTAGGCGAACGGCCAGGAGTTGTAACCGGCCATCGCCGCGGCCATCGCGAACAGCAGACCCGACACGAAGACGGTGAGGTTGCGTGCCGACCGTGCTGCGGACTGGGCGACGGCGAGGGTCGCGGCCGCGGCGATCGCCGCCGCGAGACCGGCGAGCACGCCGAACTGGATCGTCCACTTGGTCGGGGTGAACACGAACAGCAGCAGGGTCACGCCGACGGCGCCGACGAGACGCCACACCGGGCCGGGGTCGACACCGCGAATCCTGGTGCGCCGCAGCATCACCGCGACCACGACGAACAGGCCGGCGAGAAGCAGCAGCAGTGGCACCCGCCGGGTCAGCGAGCCGTCGTCGGTGACGACCGAGATGAAGTAGTACCGCAAGAACTCCTGGTGCCAGGAGATCACCGGGCCGACGGTGTAGCGGAGCTTGACGGCCTCGAGCACAGTCGCGAGCGTCTGGTCCCGTAACACGATCACCAGTACGACCATCCCGGCGGCGACGATCGGCGCGACGAGCGCCGCGGTCGACGTCCACGTCGAACCGCCGAGCTCGTTGCGTCGTCGGAGCAGGATGTGCAGCAACGCGCGGGCGGCGACGAGCAGGATCGCGACACCCACGACGCCGTGCGGGGCGAGCGCGAGGGTGAACCCGGCGAGCGCCGCGGCCAGCGCCGCCGGCAGCAGGCGTCGGGTGGAGATGGCGTATTCGGCTGCCCACCAGGTCAACAGGGAGCCGAGGACGATGATGCCCTCGCTGCGCAGGCCGCTGCAGAACGGCAGCCAGAACGCCGTGAAGGTTAGGGCGGCAGCCCAGGTCGCCCACGAGCTGCGACGCACCGCCGGGCCGAGACGCGGCAGCAGCACCCGGCTGAGCACGAACCACGACACGAGGCCGGCGACGAGTGCCGGGATGTGCATCCACAGGATCGACGGCGAGATCGACGACCACATCGAGAGGAAGCTGTAGTACCAGTCGAACGGCGCCTCGGGGATGCCGTAGTAGCGGTAGTAGTTGGCCAGGTAACCGAACCCGTCGGCGGTGCGGCCCATGTTGAGGACGTAACCGTCGTCGGGCGACCCGGCACCCAGGAACAGCCAGATCAGCAGGATCGTCGTCACGACCAGGTCGGCGGCGCGCGGCTTCAGTGAGTGCCACCAGGCGTGGGTGCGGGCCCCGATCCGCCGGTGGTAGCCCTGGATGCGGTCGAGAAGGGCCAGGGCGACCAGGGCCACGATCACCGAGATCACGGCGAGGACCATCACGATGATCTTCAGGACCGTCGGCGAGGACTCGTAGCGGTTGTCGATGTCGATCGAGACCGACATCCCGGCGTCGGCCGCGGCGCGGGCCTGCTCGGCACTCAGTTCGCTGAAGATGCCGGCGACCTGCGGTCGCTTCTCCGGCGGCAGCACCGTCGAGTCACCGAGGCCGACGAACCGGGCGCCGGGTCCGCTCGGGGCGGAGAAGATGTGCAGCTCGCGGCAACGGTCGAGTTCGGCGCGGGCCGCGGTGGCCGCGACGCTGTTGCGGAACGTGACGGTGACGGCCTGATCGGACTTCGTCACCCACAGCGACGAGCCCTTCGACTTCGGCGCGCTCACCGGCATGGTCGAGAGGACGACGCCGTTGCGAGCGCCGGTAAGCGTCGAACACGGGATGCGCGCCTCGAGCGTCTGCGGGGTCTGCGCGATGAGCGGCGCCATCACCGATGACGTCTCCGCCGCGAGCTCCTGACCTGCGGGCCAGGTGATGTCGGCGTCGGTGGCCTTCACCGGCAGGAGCGGGGTGAGAGCGCACAGCACGACGCCGAGAACACCCGCGACGATCGCGATCAGACGGGCGGTACGTGCGGAAACACGGGACGTCGGGGCTGTCACAGGCACGGTGCTTGATCGTATGCGACCGGCACCCGCCCACCTAGCGCCCACCCTGAGCTGCGCCGCTCGTCAGTGTCGGATCGGCGCCGGGCTCCACAGGCCGCTGCGGGTCTGGGTGCCGGTGTCGATGTCGGCGAGGGTGTCCACGCCGCCGTACGGCTCGTAGCGCTCCAGCGCGCCCCAGTCGCGACCGATGTCGGCCATCAGGTACGTCGGCAGCGCGGTGGCCTGCTGGGAGACCTCGATCCAGCCGAGCGGTCCACCGCCGAAGCTGTTCTGCCACGCCGACACCGCTGCGGCGAGATCGGCTCCCGGCTTGATGCGCCACTTCGGGATCTCGGCGATACCCGCGTCGTGGGTGAACGGTCGCTGGCACGGGAAGCCGAGCCCCGACGTCCAGTCGACGTGGACCGGGTCGGTGCTGCCGACGACGTCCTGCAGGGTGTCCATCTGCGGAACCCGTGGCGGGGTCAGCACGATGAAGCGGTCCTCGTTGAGATTGTCGTCGGTGGCGACGATGCGGACCGCGGTGGTGTCGGCGGGCAGCTCATCGGTGTTGTACCGCAGGTTGCGCCAGGCCGGGCGCGGTCCGGGGTCGATGAGTTCGGTCTCACCGGCGGCGGTCAGGTCGGCGTCCCCGGTGTCCGGTCCGATCGGGTCGGCGGTGTATTCGAGCATCACGTTCGGGTTGTCGTACTCACCGGCCACCGACATCGTCAGCAGCGGACGGTCACGCCAGTCCTTCGGGAGCGCGTACCAGCCGGAGGTCAGGCGCGCCGGAACCTGGTCGAGCTTGGAGTAGCTGCCCATGACCGGCGTCGTCGCGGGGTCGAGGAAGAACGGCAGGGCCGCGGTGCTGCCGTTGACGCCGGGTTCGGGCAGTTCGCCGCCGCCGGTGCCGCCGGGGTTGGAGTTCAGGATCTTGGGGTCGGCCCAGACGTTGCCGGACAGCACGCCAAGCGAGCCCTCGCTGGCGGTCGACGCCAGGTCCAGCGGAACCCCGTTCGGTGAGAAGCCGGACGTGGTGGCCGACGCGCCGGGGGCGGGCGGCGGCCCGGCGAGCGGATTGGTGAGCGAGGAGTCGACCGGGCGCAGCATGTCGCGGTTCGGGTCCGCCTCGACCCACACCTTGTCGGCCATCGCGCACGGCTTTCCGGCGACCGCGGCCAGGTTGGACCGCGGTACCGAGAAGGACGAGCTCTGGTGGATGCCGGCGAAGATCGCGGTGATGATCTGGAAGACGACGACCGCCATCGCGAGGTAGGCGAGGGGGGCGGCCGCCACCGAGGCGAACAGTCGCCGATACCACCGCTGGTCGGAGGTGCCGACGGGTTCCGCGGGATGCGGATCGGTGCCGGTGAACGGTTCGCGGAAGTGGAACCACAGTGCGACGAGCAGCAGCGCGAGCGACGCGTACAGCAGGACGCTGCCCAGCATCACGCCGCCGATCGTCACCTGCTGGATGCCCCAGGGCATACCCCAGGAGGAGTAGTAGTAATAGGAGTTCGGCGCGGTGAACGCCAGACCGCCGATGAACAGGACGAGCGCGCAGAACAGGGTGCGGTTGCGTCGTGAGTGCATCGACTGCTGGCTCGCGGCGATCGCGGCGATGGCTGCCAGTGCGGCGGCGATACCGGCGAAGACGCCGAAGTGGTGGGTCCACTTGGTCGGCGTGAACATGAGGAACACCAGCGAGGCGAAGGTGATCGCGACGATGCGCCGGGTGGGTCCGATGGCCGTTCCGGGGATGCGGTTCTTGCGGATCAGGACCGCTGCGGACACCACGAGACCGAGGATCATCGCGAGGACCGCGAAGCGTCGAGCGATCGAGCCGTCGGCGGAGAAGGCGAACAGCGCCGAATAGCGACCGAGCTCGTTGTACCAGTTCATCGACGGTCCGAGCGCGGTCTTCATGCTCGACGCCTCGGAGAACGAGCGCAGGGTCAGGTTCGAGAACACCACGAAGACGACGAAGCTGCCGGCGGCCAGGATCGGTGCGATCAGCGCGACGAACGACCATCGCAGCGCGCGGGGCGAGGTCGAGTCACCGGTGATCACCCGGGCACGTTTGATCAGCGCCATGATCATCGGACGTGCGCCGGCGATCAGTGCCGCGACTGCGAGCAGGCCGGTGGGGCCGGCGGCGATGCTGAACGCACCGACCAGGCAGGCCACCGCGGCGGGCAACAGTCGGCCGGTCGCGATGGCGCGCTCCACCGAACACCAGGTGAGCAGGGCGCCGAGGCAGATGATCGGCTCGGGACGCAGGCCGTTGTTGAACGGGAACCAGCAGGCGAGGAAGGTGAAGGCCGCGGTCCACGCGACATACGGGCGGGCGATCGCGGCGCGGCCGAGCCGCGGGATCACCTCGTGACTCACGATGAGCCACACCAGGATCCCGCAGGCGAGCGCGGGTAGCCGCATCCACGGACTGGCCACCGAGACATGGCTGAGCAGTCCGAAGACCTGGTAGTACCAGCCGAACGGCGCTTCCGGCGCGCCGTACCAGCGGAAGTAGTTGGCGGTGTAGTCGCTGTCCTGCGCGACCCGCGACATCGTCAGCAGGTAACCGTCGTCGGAGGTGTTCGGGCCGATCATGTGCCAGAGGATCAGCGCACCGATCACCACATAGTCGCGCGCGTTGAGGCGCCACCAGCGGGCCGGGAAGATGCGTCGATGACGGCGGCCGTCGGTCGCGTCGAGAGCGGCGAGTGCGGCCAGCGAGAGCAACGTCGAGGCGACACCGACGATGACGACGAGCCACTTCGAGATCGTCGGGGCCGTGTTGTACCGGGAGTCGACCGTGACGTGCGCGTCGAGACCCTCGATGGCGGCCGCGGGTCCGGACAGGTCGGTGAAGAGGCCGGTGACCTGCGGTCGCTGATCGGGCGAGTTCTTGAAGGCCTCTTTGTCCTCGGTGGTGCCCTCGAGCGGGTCGCCGGCGTCGTTGGTCATGCCGACGAACTCGGCGGTCACCGCGTCGGAATCGGCGTGGACGACGATCTCGCGGCAGTCCTGCGTGCGCATGTCCTGGAGGCTCGCGGAGATCAGCGGGACGTTGCGGATGACCACCTCGACGCCCTGGCGGTCGGCGGGGGCGTCGGCGGCGCCCGTCTTGCGGATGAACAGGCCGCGTTCGGCGGACTTCTCCGCCTGCTTCGGTGTGGTCGACAGCAGGACCGAACCACCGGGAGGCAGGTCGTCGACCGCGGCGCACGGGATGGTGACGTCGAGGTCGACGGGGGTGTAGCCGATGAGCGGGGAGGCGACGGAACCGATCTGTCCGTTCTGGGGCCAGTTGATCTCCGCGGTCTTCTGCTCGACCGGCATCAGCGGGGTGGCGAGCGCGAGCAGAAAGCCGAGCAGGCCGGTGACGATGGCGACGATCCTCGCTCGTCGGACGGTCTGCGCTGGCACAAAGAGAGATGGTAGCCGCTGAGGTGTCTCGCCCCGGTCGGCGAGGCGGCTGAGACTATGGTGAACCCATGTCCGACTCCACGTCCGATACGGCCGGTGCGCAACCGCTGCCGATCCTGCTGCTCAACGGGCCGAACCTGAACACCCTGGGTACGCGTGAGCCGGCGATCTACGGCTCCGAGACGCTCGATGATGTCGTCGACCTCGCCGAGCGGACCGCGTCGGAACTCGGTTTCGGCCTGCGTGCGGCGCAGACCAATCACGAGGGACAGATGATCGACTGGATTCACGAGTCGGTCGGGAAGATCAGCGGCATCGTCATCAACCCCGGCGGGTGGACCCACACGTCGGTGGCCCTCGCCGACGCCCTGGTGGTGCCCGGCGTGCCGATCTTCGAGGTGCACATCAGCAATGTGCACAAGCGCGAGGCGTTCCGGCACCACTCCTATGTCTCACCGCTCGCGGCCGGCGTCATCGCGGGTTACGGCATCCGCGGTTACGAGTTTGCGATCCGACGACTCGCGGAGATCGTGGACTGAACCCGATTGCTGCAACCCAGGGGTTGCAAGTTGCCGGTAATGATGCAACCATTGGGTTGCATCATTCGAAGTGACCCAGGAGGCGTCATGAGTGCGACCGATCCCGAAACAGTCAGTGCGGCAACCGATGAGAACTTCGATCGGGTCGAGCGGGAGATCGCCATCGAGGCGACCGCCGAGCGCGTGTGGCAGCTCGTCAGCGAGCCGGGCTGGTACATCAACGACAGCGTGATCACCGAGCACCGGATCGACCGCGACGGAGATCTGTCGACGGTGCACGATCCGGTCCACGGCGCCTTCGTCTTTCGCACCGTGAAACTCGACGAGCCGCGCTACGCCGCCTTCCGTTGGCTCGCCGACGCATCCGATCCCGACTCGGAGTCGACGCTCGTCGAGTTCTGGATCGCCGACTCCGGGTCCGGGGTGATCCTCAAGGTCGTCGAGTCGGGATTCGCCTCGCTGTCCGGTTCGGAGGCGGAGCGACGCGCCCGGTTCGACGGCAACGCCGAAGGGTGGAAGCTCGAGCTCGAACTGGCACGCACCCACCTGACGAGCAGATCCGATGCCTGAGGTTGCTCCGGTCGAGATCTTCGGCGCTCTCGCCGACGAGAGTCGCTGGCAGATCCTCGTCAGAGTGGGAACCGAACCGGCGTCGGCGTCGACCCTCGCCACCGAGTTGCCGATCAGCCGTCAGGCGATCGCCAAACATCTCAAGATACTGACCGATGCGGGCCTGGTCGCCGCGTCTCGCGCCGGCCGCGAAATACGTTACGAGGCAGCCGGTTCGGAGCTCTCGCGCCTCGCACGACATCTGGACACGATCGCGCGCGGATGGGATCGCCGTCTGGCCGGTATCAAGAAGGCCGCCGAACGCGACTGATCCGCGAGAGGTTGCTCGTGGGGTGACCTCTCAGAACGGCGGTGGCCCGCCGGCCTGCTCACGTCGTTCACGTTCTCGCTGGTTGCGGGCACGCTCGGCCCGCCGGCGTGCGTGCTTGTGCGCGAGCCGGTTGCTGGTGGGCGGGGTGTCGTCCCCCGTGATGACTCGTGGGGACGGTGGGGCTTGGGGTGGCTGTTCGTAGCGGATACGACGCAGGTTGGGGAAGGAGTCCTCGAGGTTCTCGGCGTCACCAGGGATGACGAACCCCTCGGGGGTGCGGTATTCGGTGACCAGGTGGCCGTCGTCGTCGCGGTACTGGACGTCGATCCAGTCGCCGAACGTCTTGTGTAGATGCCCGAACCGGCACTTGGCGTTCAAGTTCTCACTCGCCGTCGCCCCACCCTGGGCGGGATTGGTGTGGTCGTACTCGGTGACGTGGTCGAGATCGCTACCGAAAGCTGAGTGGGCGCAGCCGGGTTCGGTGCAGTACCCATCGCGGACACGCACGAAATCGGCGCACGCAGCCGTGGGTCGGTACGGGTCGGCGGCTTGCGCACCGGGGTAGACGATCACGACGTCGTTCGACGGGACGTCCTCGACGACGATGCGGGCCGGTGGTGTGCGGACCGGGGTGACGGGTGTGATGGTGGAGTCCGACCGTTCGGCGAGATCGCGGACGTGGTCGTCGGAGATGACGCCGGCGCCGTCGACCCAACCGACCCCTGGTGCCCCGGCGAGGGTGGCGGCGTCGGTGACGACGTGGATGACGACCTCGGTACTCACCGACCGGACCACCTCGGCGGGGTCGGGGATCTCGGCGTCACAATCCTCACGCCCGCATTGGCAGTCGAAGATGGTGCCGGTCAACAGCGCGAACATGGCATCGGAGTTGCGCTGGTTACGGTTGCGGCCGTCGTGCGCACACACGGTATCGGCCAACGCTTTCACCGCTTGTGCCGCGATGCGAATGTTCTCCGCGGCCATCACGCCGGTGATCTCACCGGTGCCGTCGGTGAAGTTCTCGGTCCACATACCGCGCTTGTCCAACGCTTCACGACGCCGCTCCCGCACCGCGTCAGGATCGTGACGAAAGACGAGGCGATCGACCATGTCACGCAGCTTCGGTGTGGTCCAGGCGCCCTTGCGAGTCCGCACGATGCGTTCGATCTCGGTATCGAGGTCCGCGATGACGGCGGCGTCGGAGATGAGGTCGGTGCGGGAGATGACCGTCTGGATCAACTGGCGCGACAGGATGCCGTCGCGCAGGGTGGTCAGCACTTTCGGTAACCGGTCCCGCAGGGCGAGCGCTTCACCCACCCACTGATCGGCCTGGTAGCGGGTGATGGCGGCTTCGCGGCAGACCCGGGTCACCATCTCGGTGTAGCGGTCGATGAAGAATCCGCCCTGAGTGTTGACCACGAGCTGGTCGTAGACGGTGACGATCGACTCATACCGGCACCACGCCAGATAAGCCTCACCATGGCGGATCGAACCGAACCGTTCCATATGGGTTGCGGTGTCAGACAATTCGGGGTGGGCAGGATCGACCCCGGCGAGGAACCCGCTCGGAAGATCGGTCCATGCACGCGACACGCTGCCCCCACAACGTCTACAGCCCAACCTGGATGGCTGAATCTGTTACCAACCAATCTAGATCAACCCACCGACAAACGCGGATCCTCCTCCACAAGGTCGGGAAATAGAAACGTTGTGGGGCAGACGGTTTGATCGGAATGAAGTCTGGCAGACAAGTTCTAACCTGCCGCGCGCTCCAGGATCTCCTCTATCGCCCTTGCGGTCTCGGTGGCGTGCGGAGCGCGGATCATCGAGATGTGGTCGCCGTCGATGTCGAGGAACTCGACCTTCCCCGACGTGAAGTGGCCCCAGAGGGCGGGATCGTCGGTGTTGGTGCGTGCCTTGACGACCGTGATCGGACCCGAGTAGGGGCTGGGCCGGTGCCGTCGGATCATCTTGGTGCCGAGGCGGAAGAAGACGACCCACTGCACCGGCGTCGACAACGGGACGAGTCCCGCGGTGAGAACCAGTGCCTTGAGGGCGATTTCCTGCACGACGCGCTGGACCGGTGAGCCGGTGGGCTTCTTCGCGTCGGTTCCGGTGCGGTCCGGCAGTGTCTCGCTCGTCATCGTCAGCGAGCGCAGCGAGTTGCCGATGCGCTGCACGACGTTCGGTCCGCTCCCGGAAAGGCGTTGTGCCAGAATCGGGTCGATGACCGAATCGAGCACGGCGACCGGATGGCAGGTCTCGCCGGCCCGGGTGAGGCGCGCGGCGACCTCGACGGCGATGAACCCGCCCAGCGAGTAACCGCCGATCTGATACGGGCCGTGGGGCTGCACCGACCGGATGTCGGCGATCGCCCGACGTGCCGCGGCGCGCACAGAATGATCTGCACGGCCGCGCTTTTCGACGCCACGGGACTGGATGGCGTACACCGGACGGTCGCCGGAGAGTGCACGGACGACCGGCGTCAGGCTCGTCGCGAGACTGCCCGCCCCGGCGATGAGGAAGACCGGGTCGCCGGCGCCCTTCCGCAACGGGATCAGCGTGGCACCGGTGGCGTTCTTGGAGCGCTCCTTCGCGGCCGCCTCGATCCGCTGCGCGAACTGCGCGATCGTCGGTGCCTCGGCGAGCATGGCGGTGTTCACCTCCAACTGGAGGTGGTGCTGGACCTCGGAGAGCATCTTGGCTGCGGCGAGGGAGTCACCGCCGAGCTCCACGAAGTCGTCGTGACGACCGAAGGACTGGGGTTCGAGACCGAGGATCTCGCTCCAGAAGCGGTGCAGCGCCATCTCGGTCAGCCCGCGCGGACGCTCGGGCGTCGGGCGCGGTGGGGGAGGAGGCAGGGCTCCGCGGTCGACCTTGCCGCGCTCGTTGCGCGGGATCTCCGAGACCACGACGATGTCGCGCGGGATCATCCACGGGGTCAGCGTCTTTCCGAGTTCGTGCCGGATCTCCGCGGGCGACGGCGACCACTTCAACGGGTCGACGGCCACGTGCGCGGTGAGCCGGCCCTCGTCCCGATCGGCGGTGACGACGGCGTCGGTGGTCCAGGGCAGCGACCGCAGCGCGGACTCGACCTCGAGGGGTTCGACGAGATAGCCGCGGATCTTGATCGCGTCGTCGCCACGACCGAGCAGTGCTAGTTGTAACTCTTGGGGAGGTTGTGAACGGCGTGGTGCCGGTCAACAGGTGAGGGCCTCCGGTATCGATGTGGTTACCACACACACGCCGATCACCAAGAGGCCCTCATGACCCACCGTAATGCCTTCCTCACCGAACGTGGCCGTCTGGCCCTGGCTCAGTGCGTCGTCGATAAGAACTGGCCTCTACGACGGGCCGCCGAACGGTTCAACTGCTCACCGGCCACGGCCAAGAAGTGGGCCGACCGCTACCGGCAGACCGGTGAGGCCGGCATGGCAGATCGGTCCAGCCGCCCCTACCGGTCACCCCATCAGCTCCCTGTGCGCCGGGAACGTCGAATCATCAAGTTGCGGTTCCTGCGTCGCTGGGGCGCTGCACGAATCGCTGCGCACCTGCGGCTAGCAAAATCGACCGTCGAGGCGGTGTTGCGCCGGTATCGGATGCCGCTGTTGCGTCACCTCGACCAGGCCACCGGGCTTCCGGTACGCCGGACACCGCCACGACGCTACGAACACGACGCTCCCGGCGACCTGATCCACATCGACATCAAGAAACTCGGCCGCATCCCCGAAGGCGGCGGCCACCGCAAACTCGGGCGCACGATCGGCAACCGGCACAACAAGAAACACCGCCCGGGGTACGCATATCTGCACCACGCCGTCGATGACCATTCCCGGCTGGCATACTCCGAGATCCTCACCGACGAACGCAAAGAGACCGCCGCGCAGTTCTGGGACCGCGCCAACGCCTTCTTCAGCCAACATGGGATCACTGTGAGACGAGTGATGACCGACAACGGCGCCTGTTACCGCTCAAAGGTTTTCGCAGAATCCCTCGGCGCCGAGATCAAGCACAAGAAGACCCGTCCCTACCGCCCGCAAACCAACGGCAAGGTCGAACGATTCAACCGCACCCTGGCCTCGGAATGGGCCTACGCCGAGTTCTACAGCTCAGAAACCGCCCGCGCAGCCACCTACGACGACTGGCTACACCACTACAATCACCACCGAGCCCACACCGGCATCGGCGGACTCACCCCGATCGAACGCCTACACGTTCACAACCTGCCCGGGTCTTACAGCTAGTTCACCGTTCTCGTCGAGACGGCCGAGATCGCCGGTGCGGTAGCGTCTGCGGCCGTCGGGCAGCGAGGTGAAGCGGGCCGCGGTCAGCTCCGGATCCGCGTGGTACCCGGAGGCGATGTGTGCGGATTCGACGATGACCTCACCGGTGGTCCCCGGCGGCAGATCGTGACCGTCCTCGTCGACGATGCGGACGACCTTGTCCGATGCCGGGAGGCCGACCGGTATCGCGCCGTCGGTGACCTCGCGTTCCGGTGGGAAGAGATTGAAGGCCAGGTTGCCGACCTCGGATGCGCCTGCCCAGCAACAGAACACGCCGCGGGAGAGGATCGTGTTCCGTGCGAGTTCGACATCTGCGCGATGCGCAGGCTCACCGCAGGTCGAGAGCAGGCGCAGGGAGTCGACGGCGTCCTCGGCGTCGAGCTCGCCCAGCCACGACCGGAGCAGCGACGGAGTGCAGTGCGCGGTGGTGGCACTTTCGGCGGACAGCCAGTCGCGTAGCCCGGTGGTCGTGCGGCGCCGGACATCCCACAGCAGCATCGTCGCACCGTTCAGGAGGCTCATCGCGAGCGCGTCGAGCCCGCCGCCGAAGCTCAGCGGCAGCAGCACCGCAGCGCGATCGTCGGGACCGAGCTCCATGAACCGTCGGCCGTCACGCGCGTGGTTGACGGGTGTGCGCTGGGCGAGTACGACCCCCTTGGGGGTGCCGGTGGAGCCGGAGGTGAACAGGAGAACTGCAGGGTCGTCGGGTGCGGGTTCGGCGTAGGGCGTCGCGGCCTGGTCGAGCGGCGCGAGCTGACCGACGGTCGCCGGGGTGAGGAGGTGCGCCCCGGACAGTTCCAGGATGTTCGCGCGGCGGTCCTCGGGCAGGAACGGGTCGACCAGTACGAGCGGACGTCCGGCGCACCAGACCGCGAGCATTGAGAGCACCGAGTCGACGTCGGACTCGATCTCGACGGCCACCGGGTTGTCCGTCGGGGTCGTGTCGAGGATTGCGCGGGCGAGGTCGTCCACCCGCGCGGCCGCCTGCGCGAAAGTGATCGACTGCTCCGGAGTGCGGATCGCGGCCGAGTCGCCACCGCTGCGGGCGATGGCTCGCCATCGGGCGGCGACGGTCCCGGCGGACTCGGATGATCCGGCCGTGGCAAACGGACTGTGATCCAGGTATCTGGCGCCGGTCATGTCCTCGAACTCCCCAGGTGGCGGGGGGGACCACGGTTGCGGGCGGGCCGCGGCTCTCGACCCGGACGGCGCCGTTCCGTGCGGGACGCGGCCCCTCCTCCGGCCCCGGAAACTACTCAGGTAACGCTACCCTTTGTTCGGCTCATCGGCAGTGTTGGACGGCGAGAACGTGGCGCGGGTAACAGTAGGGTGAAGACAGATCGGTAGGCCCGATGGCCCGACGAGAGGGAACGATGCAGTACGACGACGTGATCCTGGGCCGGCGCAGCATCCGCGGTTTCACACCGGAGCCCGTGCCCCGAGAACTGATCGAGGAGATCCTCGCGCTCGCCATGCGTGCTCCGTCCTCGATGAACACCCAGCCCTGGAACTTCTACGTGATCACCGGTGAACCACTCGATCGCATCCGTGCGGGCAACACCGAGCGCAACCTGGCCGGTGTACCGCACTCTCGCGAGTTCCGGACCGGGGCGGAGAAGTTCACCGGTGTCCATCGTGATCGCCAGGTCGGCGTGGCCAAGCAGCTGTTCACCGCGATGGGCATCGCTCGCGAGGACATGGAGATGCGGCAGGACTGGGTCCTACGGGGATTCCGCCAGTTCGACGCCCCGGTCTGCGTGATCGTGACTTACGACCGCATCCTCGACGGCAGCGACGACACACCCTTCGACTGCGGTGCGGTCTCCACCGCGTTGGTGAACGCCGCCTGGTCCCGGGGTCTCGGTGCGGTGATCAACAGCCAGGGCATCATGCAGTCACCCGTCGTTCGGGAACATGCCGGAATCCCGGATGACCAGGTGATCATGAAGAGCATCGCGCTGGGCTGGCCGGATGAGACGTTCCCCGCCAATGCCGTGATCTCCGAACGCAAGACGGTCGAGGAAGCCACCACGTTCGTGGGGTTCGAGTAGGGGCTAGAGCGAGAGCGCTCGGAGGGCCGCGTCGGCGACGCTGCCTCGATACAGCGGTCCGTGTCCGGCCAGCAGCAGCTCGGCGTCGAGTTCGATGAACCGTTCGACGCTCCGACGCGCCGTGGCCTCGTCGTGCTGGAAGGGGGACGGAATGCATTGTGGCCCGGCGATCGCCGACACCTCATGGCCGCTGACCAGCGCATCGCCGGAGACCAGGGCGCGTCCGTCGCCGACCAGGTAGGAGCTGTGGCCGTCGGTGTGGCCGTGGCTGGCCACCGGGATCGGTGAACCCGGCAGATCCAGCGGCTCGGAGAACGGTGCTGCCGCCGGCAGTCCCGCGCGGCTCAACACCCCGAGTGGTGTGGTCTTGGCCAGCCACGACCAGAGTCGTCGGTGTCCGGCGAGCGGTGCGAGGTCCAGGGCGTTGGCCTGCTGGAGATGGTGCCGCAGGGCGTGGTCGACCTCGACGGGATCCATGTAGACCGGGAATCCGTACCGCGCCTGCAGTTTCGCGAGTCCGCCGAGATGGTCGACGTGCGCGTGTGTCAGCAGCGCGCCACGGATGTCCTCAGGGCGGCGACCGATCCGATTGATCGATTCGATCACCTGCCCGGCCTGTCCGGGGTAACCGCCGTCGATGAGGGTGAGCTCGCCGTTCTGCTCCAGCAGCACCCAGTTCACGACGTCGGTGTGGACGAAATACGTTGTCGCCGAGTCAGCGTCGAGGCGCGTGATCTCCATCGGCCGGGCGGTGCGGAAGGAGGGACGCATCGCTCACTTCCGGACGACGAGGACGAACGGGCCCACCTCGGTGACCTCGAACCGCGGGTCATCGAAGACCGAAGGATCGAAGGTGACGGTGTAACGCTTCACGTTCGGGTCGTTCGGGTAGACGTCCTCGGCGAGGCGGAGCGAGTACCCGTCCGAGCTGTATCGGAACAGGAAGACGTTCGGCGCCTTCCACGGCGACTCGTCGAGGTGTCCGACCAGCTGATCGGCGTCCTCCGACTTCGCCCACCGTGCGATGGCCGCGGCGCGCTTGTCGAACTCGGCCAGCGGGTTGGCGTAGTGCGAGGTAAGTCCCTGGAAACCCCAGTACGGATAGATCGACAGGAACCCGAAATCGGCGGTGAGGACGACGTTCTCGGTCGGCGGCCGGCCGGTCTGCTCCCCGATCAGTTTGTCGATCTCGGCGAAGTACGACTCGGCGCCGGCCGGACGTGCATCGGCGCGCTTGCCGTAACCGTCGGTGTCGGTGTAGGCGGTGGTGATCTCCGTACCGAGATGACCGGGGATGCTCTGTGCCGCTGCGATTGCGGCGAGCACGGCCACCGCGCCGACGACGACGCGTACGTCACCGAACCTGCCCACGGCCCAGCGGCCGATGTCGACGACACCGAAGACGCCGGCCGCGGCGAGCGCACACACCAGGATCGGTTCGAGCCGGAAGGACAGCAGGGTGGTGCCCATCGCGGTCATGAGCATCGACAGTAGACAGAAGAGGTACACCGTGATCACGGTGGCGCCCATGGCAACCGCGACGGTGCGTGTCCGGAAACGCAGGAGAATCCACAGCAGGCCGATCATGGTGATCGCGCCGACGAGGTTGACCCCGAACATCGGCAGCGGGAACACCGCACCGCGCTCCGGGAGGTAGTGCTCGGCGGTTCCGCCGCTGGCCGGGGCGCTGGACAGCCGCTTCAGCAGATAAGGCGCCCAGACCAGCAGGGCGATTCCTCCGGCGATGACGCCCACCGAGACGAGTCGGACGGCGACGGCGACCATGATCTCGCGGCGGTGCGCCTTGACGGTCCGGGTCGGTGTCGCCTTGTTGGTCGCCGCGATCCAGCCCTGGGCGAGGAAGTAGCAGGCAAGCAGGATCGCGGTGAGTGCGAACAGGCCGGTGTAGAGCGTGTAGGTCGCGGCCGAGATGCCGAGGAAGACACCGGCACCGACCACCGCAGGCCAACTGGTCGCACCCCGCAGTGGTCCGGCCGGACCATCGGCGGCACGCGTGCGACCCCTCAGCGCGTAGGTGAGGACGATCATCATCGGTACACCGATGATCACGAGGATCGCGGCGTACGGCTCGGGTGAGGCGTACAGCAGGGCCATCGTGGTCACCGCGAGTCCCAGTGCCACACCACGATCTGCGCCGAACATCCGGTTGAACAGGATGATGCCGACGGCCGCGGCCACTGCCATCGACACGATGGCCCACGGCTTGTAGGCCTCCCAGCCGGGCTGGCCGAGCAGATTCGCGAACCGGCCGCCCCACCAGAACCAGCCGGCCGGGTAGTACGGGGGCAGATCCGGGTAGGTCATGTCCGCCAGGCGCGGACTCGACGTCATCCGCGTCAGATACTCGGTGCGGAACTCCTGGTCGACGGACAGGCCGAAGAGGTAGAGACGCGTTGCCCCCAAGGGCATCCCGATGGTGACCGTCACGAACGCCGCCGTCGCCGCCGCCGACAGGAACGGGATGAAGACCCGTCCCTTGCCGTAGCGGTACAGCAGCGCGACGACGACGAGCACCGCGATCGCGAGGACCTGACCGGCGGTCGTCAGCGACCGGGTCACGTTCGACGAGTTGAAGGCCGGCCAGTTGACGGTCTCGATCGCCTTGAGGCCGACGATCGACACCACCGCACCGACCACCACCGCCGTCAGCAGGAGCAGCACCGTCCGGCCGAGGCGTGAGGCCGTGGTGGGACCGGAGTCCGTTTCCTGAGGCGCGGTCGTGGGGTCCTGGCGGTCAGCGCTCACCGAAGTCGTCATCGCTCGCAATCGCAGTCGAGGGCTGCTAGACGGGCAGCTTGCGGAAGATCGGGCGCGGGATGTGGCGCAGGACCATCATGATGTAGCGGAAAGGTCCGGGGACCCAGACGATCTCCTTGCCCTTGGTGGCCGCGGCGACCGCGAGACGTCCCACGTCTTCCTTCTCGACGGTCAGCGGCGCTTCCTTGACGTGCGCCGACAGTCGCGTGCGGACCTGGCCCGGGCGGATAACGAGGACGCGAGGACCGTAGGGGCGCAATGCCTCGCCGAGTCCGAGGTAGAAGCCGTCGAGTCCGGCTTTGGTGGAGCCGTAGACGAAGTTGCTGCGACGGACGCGCTCACCGGCGACCGAGCTCATCGCGATGATGTGGCCGTGGCCTTGGGCGCGCATCTTCTCGCCGAGCAGGACGCCGACGGAAACCGCTGCGGTGTAGTTGATCTGGGCTTCGGCGACCGCGAGGCCGTGGTCCTGCCAGGCCTGCTCGTCGTCGCCCTGGATGCCGAAGGCGACGATGGCGACGTCGACGTCACCGTCGGCGAAGGCCTTGTCGATCACGTCGCGGTGGGTGTCGGTGGCGCGGGCGTCGAAGTCGATGACGCTGACCTCGGTGGCGCCGGCCTTCTTGGCCTTCTCCACTGCCGCCTCGACGGACGGGTCGCCCGGCAGGGCGGCGAGGATGACCCGGGCCGGGCCCTTGCTCAGGTACTCGGCGGTGATGGCGAGCCCGATCTCCGAGCTCCCGCCCAGGACCAGGATGGACTGTGGGACGCCGACGGCGTTCATCATCGTGGGTCTTCTCGCTTTCGGTGGTCTGCGGCCGGTGGGCCGTAGCGGTGGAATGGAGGTCGGAACCGGTTGTGGGTCAGGCGAGTTCGAGTCGACGGCCCATATCGGACATGAACACCCGGTCGGGGTCGATCCGACGGCGCGTGGCGATCCACTCGTCGATGCGCGGGTACATCGAGTGGAAGGCCGCCGCCGACGTCCGTGAGTCCTTCGCCGTGTAGAGGCGTCCGCCCATGCTCATCACCCGACGGTCGAGATCGTTGAGGAACTCGGCGAGCCCGGCCTTGACCGGGAAGTCCAGACAGACGTTCCAGCCCTTGAACGGGAAGCTGAGCGGCGCCTTGTTGCCCTCGCCGAAGAGCTTGATCACGTTGAGGAAGCTGACGTGTCCCGACGCCTGGATGTGCTCGATGAGGTTGGTGAACTCGGCCTCGTTACCCGTGGGCACGATGAACTGGTACTGGCAGAACCCGCCGCCGCGGCCGTAGGCGTTGTTCCAGTCACCGAACACGTCGAGCATGTGGTAGAACTGCGCCAAATTCTTGACCTTGCCCTCGCTGGGCGGGCCGATCCGATAGTACGCCTCGCCGACCGCGGAGAAGCTGAGCTTGTTGGCCAGCCCGCGCGGGAACACGTCCGGGAAACGGACGAGGGGCTTGTTGTTGAAGGACAGCGGGTTGTCGCGGTACTTCTCCGGCAGCTCGTCGACGCGCGCGAGGTTGCCACGCGAGAACGTGCCGCGGCCGAGCTTCGGCGGTGCGCTGATGGTGTCGAACCAGCCCGAGGCATACTCGTACCCGTCCTCGAAACCGTCCTGCAGGTGCAGATCGAGCGTTTCCTGCAGCGAGCCGGTGCGCGCGGTGTCGGCGATGAAGTAGGCACTCTCGGTGCGCTTCATCTGGATCTTCGCGCGCAGCACGATGCCGGTGAGGCCGATGCCGCCGACCGTCGCCCAGAACAGTTCGCCGCTCGGGTCGTCGCCGGAGCCGTCCGGGGTGAGCGTCAGGATGCGACCGTCGGCCACGAGCAGCTGCATCTCGACGACGTGGTTGCCGAAGCTGCCCTGGCTGTGGTGGTTCTTGCCGTGGATGTCGTGCGCGATCGCACCGCCCACGGTGACCTGGCGGGTACCCGGGAGCACCGGCACCCAGAGGCCGTACGGGAGCGCGGCCTGCATGAGGGTGTCGAGGGAGACGCCGGCGTCGAGGTCGACCGTCGCGGTCTCGGAGTCGATGGCGTAGATCCTGGTCAGCGGGGTCATGTCGATCGTGAGACCGCCGCTGTTCTGGCCCGACTCGTTGTAGGAGCGGCCCAGTCCGCGGGCGATGACACCGCGCTTGAGGTAGTCCGGCTTGTCCGCGTTGTCGTCGGCGACGCGGGCCACCGCCTCGGCGATGACCTCGGGATACGGCGTGGACAGGACGTGGCCCTCGATCGGGGTGGTGCGAGACCAACCCACCAGCTTGCGGGTCGTGATCGGCAGCAACTCTTCAGTAGACATCGGTGAAGAGAGTACTCGGCCGCCCTGCGCCGACGGTGAGAGACGACCTGCGACAGGCGTCGCACTTTCGCGCGGCTGTGGTGTCGGGCTACCGCAGCGCGCCGAGTTCGGTGTCTCCCAGCACCGCGGCCGCTGCGTTACGACCCGGGATACCGCTCACGCCGCCGCCGCGTCGTGCGCCGGCGCCGCACAGCAAGAGTCGCGGATGGCGCGTCTCGACGCCCCAGGTGCCGACCTCCGTCGCCGTTTCCGCCCACGGCCACCGCAGCGACTGATGGAAGATGTTGCCGCCGGGCAGCCCGATCATCTCCTCGAGGTCCTGAGGGGTTTTCGCCTCGATACACGGACGGCCGTCGAGGTCGTGGGCGATGACGTTCTGGATCGGCTCGGCCAGGAGCATGTTCAGCGAGGCGAAGGTCGCGCCCACCGCGTGCTCGACGGCCCCCGGCTCGTCGAAGACGTCCGGCGGCATGTGCAGCCCGAACAGCGTCAGCGTGTGTTTGCCGTCGAGTTCGGGTCCGAGGATGGACCGGTCGGAGAGGGTGTGGCAGTAGATCTCGCAGGGCGGCAGCTCAGGGACCTCGCCCCGGGTGGCCTGCCGCCAGGCGTCGTGGAGCTGACTCGCGGTCTCGTTGATGTGGAAGGTGCCGGCGAACGCGGCCTCGGGTGTCACCGACTCGTCGCGGAGGCGGGGGAGACGGTCGAGGAGGAGGTTGATCTTCAGCTGCGAGCCGCGGGGATGGGCCTCGCAGACGATCGGATCGTCGAGCAGCGTGTTGAGGACCTGCGGTGCGCAGGCGGCGTAGAGCATCGAGCCGCGTGCGGTGTGCGGCGTGCCGCCCGAATCGGTGAACTCGACGGTCCCGTCAACCGGATCGACGCCCGACACCGCGACCCCGGTGCGGATCTCGGCGCCCGCCGACGTCGCGGCCTGGTACAGCGCACCCGAGACCGCACCCATGCCCCCGACCGGGACGTCCCAGTCGCCGGTCCCACCGCCGATCACGTGGTAGAGGAAGCAGATGTTCTGCCGCAGCGACGGGTCGTCGAGATCGGCGAACGTGCCGATCAGGCCGTCGGTGGCGGCGATGCCGCGCAGCAGGTCGTCGTCGAAGTACTGGCCGAGCAGGGTGCCGAGCGGCAGGGTGGTGAGCGCCTCCCACAGCTCGGCGTCGGAGGTGTCGGTGCCGACGGCGAGTTCGTGCATGTCGGCGGCGGTGCGCAGCGGTTCGGTCAGGGTCGGGAAGACGCGCTGCGCGATGGTCCCGACACGGCGGTAGAAGGACTGCCACGCCACGAAACCGGCGTTGGAGAATCCCACGGCGTCGGCGCCGACGCGGTCGGCGCGCAACACCCGCCGGAACGATTCCGCGGTCGCGTCGTCGTCCTGGGTGTCGATGAGGATGCCGCGCGTCGGGTCCGACGGGAGCGGCGTGTACGAGGAGTAGCGGCGTCGGATCAGCGAGATGTCGAGGTCGAGGTCGGTGATGATCTCGCGCGGCATCAGCGAGACCAGATACGAGAACCGCGACAGCTGGGCCGCGAGACCGGGGAAGGGCATCGCCGAGACGGTCGCCCCGCCGACATGATCGGCCTTGTCCAGGACGAGGACCCGACGACCGGCGCGCGCGAGATAGGCGGCGGCGGTCAGACCGTTGTGCCCAGCGCCGATGATGACGTCGTCATAGAAAGCAACTGCGGTGCCCATCGGTCCTGTGCCCATCGTTCAAAGGGTCTCAGATCGATGGACACCGCAGCGGTGATTTCGGGTCAGCGCAGGATGCGGGCCACGAACGGGGTCGAGTCCTTCATCGAGGCCAGAACCGCGCTGGAGTGGTCGTCCTCGGGGTAGACGAACAGCTCGACGGGCTGGTTGTTGGCCTTCATCTGTGCGTAGAGCGACAGCGCCGACGGTGCCGGCACATCGACGTCACGCAGGCCCTGTCCGAGGAAGATCGGGCGGTCGTAACCCTTGTACGGAGTCGCCATGTACTCGTGCAGTGCCGGGCTCAGACCCGGGATCGACATGAGCGGTGCGCGGAACCAGGTCCGCACGTCGTCACCGGCGAGTGCCTTCTTGAGGATCGGGTAGCAGGTGGTGCGACCCTCGGCCAGGCGTGCGATGCCCTTGGGCGTCATGACCTTGGTGATGTTCATGTCGGGACGGGTGTCGTTGAACCCGGCCAGGATGTAGGCGGTGTAGGCGTTCAGGCCGCCGGGCAGGTTCACCGGCGGGACGGCCGGTCCCAGGTTCTGGTACAGGTACTCGAGGTTGGCCGGGATGCCGGTGGCGACGACGCCGCGGTAGTCCAGACCCGAGCCACGGCTGAACTCGGTGGCGTAGCGGGCGCCGTTCAGTGCGGCGGCCGCACCCTGTGACTGTCCGATGATGGCCCAGCGCTTGGCGAACGGCAGATCCATCTGATGCGACGCTACGACGATGTCGACGATCGCGTGCGCCGCGGTGACGCCGTTCAGGTAGGCCATCAGGCCCGGGGTGCCGAGACCGACATAGTCGGCGGCCACGACGGCGTAACCCTGCTGGAGCCAGTGGCCCAGGTACTTCTGGTCGCGCTCGCTGCGCGGGAACGCCGACGGCGTGCAGTCGTCGTTCATGCCGACGGTGCCGTGCGCCCAGGAGATGATCGGCCAGCCACCGGCGGGTGCCTTGCCCTTGGGCAGGAAGACCGCGCCGGTGCCCGTCGCCATCTTGCCGTGCTGGTTCAGCGACGAGTACTGGATGCGGTAGGCGTCACCGGCCGCGGGGAGGTTGAGCTCCGCGGCGAGCGGGACCCGGGAGATGAGGGTGCCCGCCTTGGCCGGGATGGGGCCCGAGTACTCGGTGACGTCCAGGCCCGACCAGTTCGGGATGCCGACGGAAACCGCGTCATCCGCGTGTGCCGGGGCGGTCGATCCGAACGCGAGCAGGACCATGCCGAGGCCGGTGATGACGGAGACGAGTGTTCGCGTGGTGCGCGACACAGGTGATCTGGACGTGAGGGCAGACATGTTCAGAACAGTAAAGGTACTCATGTGCCGCGTACACCTCAGGACGGTGAGTATTCGTGCCGTACCGGAGCGGTTTCCGTGCCCCCCTCGGTTTCCAGTTTGGTCTCGGCGGAGCGAACGGGGGTCGCGGCCGACCTATCCTTGTCGGGTGGACATCCCCTCGGTCGAGCTCAGCAACGGTCGGTCGATTCCTCTCGTGGGACTCGGCACCTACAACATGCTCGGCCGGCCGTGCATCGGCGCGGTCAGCGCCGCACTCAAGGCTGGATACCGACTCCTCGACACCGCTCCCCGCTACAGCAACGAGCTCAGTGTCGGCATGGGCGTGCACGGTTCGGGCATCGCTCGTGACGAGGTCATCGTCCAGACCAAGCTCAGCGGCGGTGACCAGGGTTTCGACGAGGCGATCAACGCCGCCAAGGAAAGCGCGCGTCGGCTCGGTGTCGGCTACATCGACGTCTATCTGATCCATTGGCCGTGCCCGAGTCTCGGACGCACGGTCGAGTCGTGGAAGGCACTGCTGACCCTGGCCGACGAGGGTTACGTCCGCACGCCCGGTGTCTCGAACTTCAAACCTCATCAGCTCCAGACGCTGTTCGACGAGACGGGGCGCTGGCCGGTGCTCAACCAGATCCAGTGCTCACCGGCACTGCCACGGACCGAGCTCCGTGAGTTCATGGCGGAGAAGGGGATTCACGCACAGGCGTGGCATCCGACCGGCCGTAAGGAAGGTGTCCTGGGCGACCCGGCAATCCTGCGGATCGCCCGCAAGTACGGCAAGTCGCCGACTCAGATCGCGCTGCGGTGGGCGGTGCAGCACGGCATCAGCGTCGTGCCGAAGTCGTCGCACGCCGGCCGTCAGCTCGAGAACGCGGACCTCTTCGATTTCGCCCTCGACGACGCGGACCTCGCCGACCTCGCCTCGCTGGACCGCGGCGAACGCGCCGCCCGGGACTCGGACGTCGACGAGGAGTTCTAGCTCGTCCGCTAGGGTGTCAGCGTGTCTCGACCCGACTCCGGCAACGACGAACCCGCAGGTGACGTCCCTCACGATCACCACGAGGACTTCACGACGCGGCATGCGCCGATGCCGATCGAACTGCCCTTCGACGACGAAGAGGCGTCGACCGATGTCGACCTGAAGACGCAGCTGATCCGCTTCGTCGTCACCGGCGCCGGGTCGGCGGTTCTCGACTTCGGGCTGACGCTGTTCCTGCAGTACATCGTCGGGACCCCGGACTGGGTCGCCAAGGCATTCGGCTTCATCCTCGGCACCACCGTCGCGTACCTGATCAACCGGCGCTGGACGTTCCGCGCCGAGCCGAGCGCCGCCCGCTTCACCGCGGTCGTGCTCCTCTACCTGGTCACCTTCGCGGTCAACGTCGGTCTGTACAGCTGGTTGTCGTCGCTGTGGGACAAGACGGCCCTCTACTCGGCGATCGCCTTCGTCATCGCGCAGGGCACCGCGACGGTCATCAACTTCGTGGTCCAGCGGGCGGTCATCTTCAAGATCCGCTGATCGCGGCTACCGTGGCGGCATGCGAAGAGCCGTCGTAGTCGGAGCAGGACCCAACGGACTCGCGGGCGCGGTCCGGCTCGCCCAGGCGGGTCTGGAGGTGACCGTGCTGGAGGCCGCAGACGAGATCGGTGGCGGCACACGCAGCGCGGAGCTGCTCGAGCCCGGCATCGTGCACGACATCTGTTCGGCCTTCCACCCGCTCGGTGCGGCGTCTCCATATCTGCGAACCCTCGGGCTCGAGCAGTACGGCCTGCGCTTCGTCCGGCCGGAGATCGACGCCGCGCATCCCCTCGACGACGGCACCGCCGGCCTGTTCTACCAGTCGGTCGAGAAGACCGCCGCCGGGCTCGGCGCCGACGGTCGACGGTGGCGCGCGATCTTCGGGCCCGTGGCGAAACGCTTCTCCGCCGTCGCCGACGATGCGCTCGGGCCCATGCTGCGAATCCCGCGACATCCGCTGGGTTTCGCCGGCTTCGCAGCGCGTTCGGGACTACCGGCGACCCTGCTGGCCCGGGCCTTCTCCACCCCGCAGGCACGCGCGTTGTTCATCGGCATCGCCGCGCATCCCTTCGTGCGGTTGAACCGCATCGGCACCGCCGCGGGCGGCGTGATGCTCACCGCGGCCGGCCACGTCGAGGGCTGGCCGGTGGCCGAGGGCGGCTCTGCCGCGATCACCCGGGCGCTCGCCGCGAAGCTGGCCGATCTCGGCGGCCGGATCGAGACCGGCACCACCGTGACCAGCCGCGCCGACCTCGATGCCGACATCGTCCTGCTCGACACCGACCCCACAGCGGCGCAACGCATCCTCGGCACCGAACAGCCGTCGCGCACCGCCCGGACCTATCGTGGGCATCGGGGCGGACCGGGGGCGTTCAAGGTGGACTATGTCGTCGAGGGCGAGGTCGGGTGGACCGCCCCCGGATGCGACCGCGCCGGCGTCGTCCATCTCGGCGGCACCATGGAACAGGTGGTGAGAGCGGAGAACACGGTCCTCGACGGCCGGATGCCCGACGATCCGTTCGTCCTCATCGGCCAGCAGTGGCTTGCCGACCCCTCCCGGGCGATGGGTGATCGGAAACCGTTGTGGGCCTACGCCCATGTGCCGCGCGGGTACACCGGCGACGCGACCGAGGCGGTCACCGCGCAGATCGAGCGCTTCGCACCGGGATTCTCCTCGCGCATCCGCGCGTCCCGGAGCATCGGTCCCGCCGAGCTCGAGGTCGAGAACCCGAACTACGTCGGCGGCGACATCGGCGGCGGCCGAAACGACCTGTGGCATCTCGTCGCCCGGCCCCGCCTGTCGCCGAATCCGTACGCCACGGGCGTCGACGGCGTGTACCTGTGCTCCTCGTCGACCCCACCGGGCGGGGGAGTGCACGGCATGTGCGGGTTCCGCGCCGCGGAGGCCGCGCTGCGCGGTTAGGTCACGCCCGCTGCGGGACCTCTGGCGGGATCGCCGCGAGAAGGTCTCGCGTGTAATCGGTTTCGGGATCGTGCAGGATCTGCGACGCCGGGCCTGCTTCGACGACCCTGCCGTTCTGCATCACCGCGACGGTGCCGCTGATCTGCTCGACGACGGCGAGGTCGTGCGCGATGAACAGGAAGGTCAGACCCTTCTCGCGCTGCAGCCCCCGCAACAGTTCGAGTACGCCCGCCTGCACCGACACATCGAGCGACGCGGTCGACTCGTCGAGGATGAGGATCTCCGGCTCGGACGCCAGAGCTCGCGCGATGCAGACGCGTTGACGCTGGCCGCCGGACATCTCGTGCGGGTACCGGCCGAGGAACCTCGAATCGAGGCGGACGTCGGCCAGCAACTGCTCTGCGCGGCTGCGCATCTCGTCCCGGCCGGAGGTCAACCCGTGTGCGCGGAGCGGTTCGGCGATCGACGCGGCGACCGTCATCCGCGGATCCAGTGACGCGGTCGGGTCCTGGAAGACCATCGCGACCCGGCGTCGGAGGAGCGCCTCGTCAGCACCTCGAACACCCACCGCCTCGACCTCGCGCCCGTCGACGGAAACCGTGACGCTGCCCGTCACCGTCGTTCCCTGACCCGAGGTGATCAGACCGGTGACAACGCCGGCGACCGTCGACTTTCCCGATCCCGACTCGCCGACGATGCCGAGTGTCCGACCCCAGGCCACCTGCAGGTCGACGCCGTCGATCGCATGCACCACGCTGCGACCCGCCGGGCCGCGCACCACGTACTCGACGCCGAGCCCGCTCACCTGCAGGACGGGTTTCTCGGCGACTTCCTTCGTCAGCCCCCGGTCGGTGTCGCGTTCCTCGACCTTGCTCAGCAACGGCCGCGAGTCGAGGAGCTTCTTGCTGTACTCGTCCCGCGGGTCGTCGAAGAGTGCTGCCACGTCCCGGCTTTCGACGATGCGACCCGAACGCATGACCATGACCCGGTCGGCGATGCGGCCGATCACTCCGAGGTCGTGGCTGATCCACACCACCGCCATGCCGCGTTTGCGCTGGAGGTCGGCGACGAGATCGATGATCTGCGCCTGGGTGGTCACGTCGAGGGCCGTGGTCGCCTCGTCGGCGATGAGCAGGTCGGGGTCGCAGGCAAGGGCGATCGCGATCATCACGCGCTGGCGCTGGCCGCCCGACAGTTGGTGCGGGTATGCGCGCAAACGGCTTTCGGGGTCAGGCAGGTTGACGTCGCGCAACAGCTGTAACGCGCGCTCGCGCGCTTCGATGCGGTTGAGGCCGAGGTGCCGGCGTGGTCCCTCGGTGAGTTGCTGCTCGATGGTGAGAAGCGGATTGAGGCTTGACGACGGGTCCTGGAAGACGAAGCCCACTCGTGTTCCGTGGAGGGCACGCAGCGTCGACGGGGTGGCGCCGACGATCTCGGTGGTGCCGAGTCGAGCCGATCCGCGCACGTAGGCGCTCGGGGCGTCGAACAGACCCGTTGCGGCGAGCACGCTCAACGACTTTCCCGAACCGCTCTCGCCGACGATGCCGAGAGTCTCGCCGCGTGCGACCGTGAAGCTGATGCCGTGCACGATCTCCCGCGGTCCGACCCCGACGATGAGGTTCTCCACGTCCAGCACCGAATCCTCGGCGACTGCGCGTGCCGGCTTCGGCGTCGCCGTCGCGACGGTGACGGACGTGCGGTCGTATCCCCGGTTGCGCAGCAGCGTGCGCTGCCGTGGGTCGAGCACGTCGCGCACCCCGTCGCCGACCAGGTTGAACGCGAACACGGTGAACAGGATCGCGAGACCGGGGAAGACGCCCATCCACCATGCGGTGGTGATGAAACCCTGCGCATCGAAAAGCATGCGGCCCCATGACGGATCGGGCGGCTGGACACCGAGGCCCAGGAAGGACAGTGCGGCCTCCGACAGGATGGCGAACGCGAGAGAGATCGAGGTCTGCACGATGACCGGCCCCGAGATGTTCGGCAGCACATGGCTGAACAGGATGCGGGACGTACGCACCCCCATCGTCCGGGCCGACTGCACGTACTGGGTCTGCCGCACCCGCAACGTGTCCGCGCGGGCGACCCGAGCGAAGATCGGGATGTAGACGACGCCGATGGCGATCATCGCCGATGTGACCCCGGGCCCCAGGACCGCGACGATCGCCAGTGCCAGGAGGAGCACGGGGAACGAGAAGACCACGTCGACGATGCGCATGAGCGCCGTGTCGAGCACCCCGCCGGCGAAACCCGCGACCATCCCGAGGATCACGCCGACCGTGAGGGAGATCGCCACGGCGATCACCGCGACCCGCAAGCTCACCGACGCCGCGAGCACGACCCGGGAGAAGACGTCGCGACCGAGGTCGTCGGTGCCGAACAGATGCGACCAACTCGGTGCCTGCAGCGCGTTCGGCACGTCGATCGCGTTGGCGCCGTACGGGGCGATCAGCGGACCGAAGATCGCGGCGACGACGACGACCGCGATGATGACCAGGCCCGCGACCGATGCGCGATTGCGGAGCAGCAGGCGCCAGGCCGAATCCGTGGCGGCGGGAGGGTCGGGTGCGGTGGGTGTCATGACAACCGGATCCTCGGATCGATGACGGCGTAGAGGATGTCCACGACGAGGTTCACGAGCAGGAAGATCACCGCGATCAGCAGGATGGCTCCCTGCAGCACCGGGTAGTCGCGGGCCGCGACCGAGTCGTAGACCAGCAGTCCCAGGCCCGGCCAGGCGAACACGACCTCGACGACGATGACGCCACCGAGGAGCCCGGCGAACTGGATACCGGAGATGGTGAGGACGGGCACCAGCGCGTTGCGACCCACGTGGTCGAGAAGGATCCGTCTGTTGCTCAGACCCTTTGACTCGGCGGTGGTGACGAACGGCGTGTTCACGACCTCGAGCACCGACGATCGGACGTACCGCGTCATGATCGCGCCCGTCACGACCCCGACCGTCACCGCGGGCAGGACGAGATGCTCGAACCAACCGAGCGGCCCGTCGGCGAACGGCTGGTATCCCGCCGACGGCAGCCAGCCGAGCGCGGTCGAGAAGAGACCGATCAGCAGGATGCCCATCCAGAAGTCCGGGACCGAGATGCCGAACTGGCTGATGACGCGAATGACGTTGTCGGCCAGTCGGCCTTCGCGGAGAGCCGCCCACGACCCCAGCGGGATCGCGATGAGCAGTGCCACCACGATGGCGGCGAGGGCGAGCGTGATGGTGGCGGGCAACCGGTCGAACAGCATGGTCGTGACGGGTTCGCTGTTGCGAAAGCTCACCCCGAGATCGCCGGTGAAGGCATTGCCGACGTAGGCGAACAGTTGGTTGGCAAGCGGCTGATCCAGGCCGGATGCACTGCGAAGCGCCTCATACGATTCCGGCGTGTAGCGCGTGCCGAGTGCGATGCGCACCGGGTCGCCGGGCACGATCTGGATCAGGAAGAACACCGCGACGATCACCCCCAGCAAGACGGCGACGGTGTAGGCGAGCCGGATGAGGATGAAGCGCAGCAGCGGGGAACGGAGCGAGGTCACGTCAGCCCCTCTCCAGCCGGGCGGACCGGAACCGGACGGCTTTGTCGGACCGGACCGTGTACCCGTGGAGCTCCTTCGAAAACGCCTGCGTGGCAGACGGGTTGTAGAGGTACAGATAACTCACGTCGTCGGCGATCCGGCCGGCCGCGTCGGCGTAGATGCCCTTGCGGGTTTCGACGTCGAGTTCGGTGCGTCCCCGGTCGAGTAAGGCGTCCACCTGCGGGTTCGAGTACTTCTGCGCGTTCGACGTTCCCGCCGAATGATGCTGGGCGTAGTAGAAGTCGTCGGGGTCGATGTTGCCGAGCCAGCCGAGCAGCAGGGCGTCGAAGTCGCCGGCGGCCTGCCGGTCGAGCCACGCGCCGAAGTCGAGTTGCTCGATCTTGACGGCGATGCCGACGTCGGACAGGTTCGACGCGATGACCTGCGCCGCGGTCACGGTCTCGGGGTACTCGGTGGTCACCATGAGCCGCATGTCCATCGACCGGATACCGGCCTGGCGCAACAGGTCTTTCGCCTTGTCGACGGCTTGGGCGCGGTCGAGGCCCGCGGTGTAGCGGTCGTAGGGGGCAAACCAGGGGCTGGTCGAGGGGATCGCGAGTTCGTTGGGTGTGGCGGTGCCGTATCCGACGACCTGCGCGATCGATGGTCGGTCGATGGCGTAGGCGACGGCCTGGCGGACGCGGGTGTCCTCGAACGGCTTGGCGTCGAAGTTCATCGTGATGTACCAGTAGTCGTTCGCGACCACCGTGCCGACCTCGAGCGTGTCGTCGCGCGACAGGATGCTCAGCTGCTGCGCGGGAATCGCGTCCGTCCAGTCGATCTCACCGGATCGGAGTGCCGAGACGGCCGTCGTACCTTGCGAGATGAAGCTGTAGTTCACGCCGTCGATCGCGGGTGGGCCACCCCAGTAGTCGGGGTTGGATTTCAGCACGATCGACGCGCCGGGGGACCGGGACACGAACGAGAACGGGCCCGTACCCACGGGTTTCGTCGCGATCGCGCCTGATTCGACGTTGCGGCGGTTGACGATCGCGAGTCCTTTGAAGCCGCCGATGTTGGTCAGCAGGTTCGGGGTGGGTTCCCGGACCGTGAACTGCACGCGTCGGTCGTCGAGTGCGGTGATCGTCTCGATGGCCTCGAGTTTCCAGGCGTTCGAGAGTTCTTCGTCGAGGATGCGGCGGAAGGAGTACTCGACGTCGGCGGCGGTCAGCGGATCGCCGTTGTGGAACGTGACCCCCGGGCGCAGGAGGAAAGTCCACTGCCTGGCGTCGGGGCTCACCTCCCAGCTCTCGGCGAGAGATGGTTGCATCTGCAGGTTCTCGTCGGGTTCGACGAGGGTGTCGAAGACGTTCTCGAGTACCTCGAAGGTGAAGTACGAGCTGGATTTCTGCGGATCGAGCTGATCGGGTTCGCCTGCGATGGCGACCCGCAAGGTATTCGGCGAGACGGACGACCCGCCGCATGCGGCGAGTGCCGAGGCGCCGAGAAGCGCGGTACCGGTGACCCCCGCGGCCTTGAAGAAGGTACGCCTGTTCAGGCGAGACGAACCGTTCACCCGACCGGCACCCTGCGTCGACCACGAGGCCGACCCACCGGGTGAATCGGTCATCGCTGTCCTCCCACCCGGTGATTGCTCACACCTGGGGTCTGCATTGTCCGTGTCTGCAGTCTGCCCCAGGGGGAGGTGCCGTGCAACAGCGCCGACCGGTGCCCCCCCAGTGGCAGCATCGAAGCGCAGTTGCTGGGCGACACCAGTCGCCTGATCCGAAAGCGGCACTCTCAGAAGGACAATCATGACCTCGGAGGTGATCGCGAAGTCGCATGATGTCGGACAGCATGGGCCTCGCCGTCTTTCCGCGGATGCGAGGCGAGACTCGCCGGCCTGGCTTGGGCCGGGTGCTCAGCGCGTGCGGAGGCCGCTCAGTTTCCTGTCACCGACTCAGCAGCTGCCGCGTGGTGTCGTCCGCGGGTACGAAAGTCTCGAGATGGAGCCCACGGAGGGTGACGTCTGATGCACTCTCGATCTGGCTGGTCACGCTGAAGAGCCGGAGTACATCGTCGCCTACCTCGATCTCCATCGGGATGACAGGGTCGACCAGCGATCGGGCGGGTGGAGTTCCGTCGGAGGGGTAGGCGGTGACGTCCTCCAGGAGTGAGACCAGGTCGGGGTCACCGCCGGTGTGGGCGATGCGCTGCTCGAGTTGGTGAATCAGGTGTGTTCGCCAAGCGGGCAGGTTGCGGATGCGCGGCGCGAGTCCTCGCGGGTGCAAGCAGAGCCGGATCACGTTCAGCGGCGGCTCGATCAGACCGGGATCACAACCGGTGACCAGCGCATCGACGGGCTCGTTGGCATCGACGACGTCCCAATGGTCATCGAGGAGCAAAGCGGGGTACGGCGCGTGGGCGTCCAACAAGCGCCGCAGTCCGGCCATCACCGGCGCGAGCGCCTCGTCGTCGGTGGCACGGTGCGGATAGCGAGGAGCGTAGCCTCCGGCGAGCAGAAGTCGATTCTGCTCGCCCATGGGTACCCGCATCACCTCTGCCAGACGGACAATCATCTCCGGTGTCGGCCGGGACCGTCCGTTCTCGACGAAGCTCAGATGCCGGGTGCTCACCTCCGCCTGCGTGGCGAGGGCGAGCTGGCTGAGGGATCGCAGCTCGCGCCAGCGGCGCAATTCATTGCCGACCGATGGAGTTGTCGCCGTCGAAGTCATGCCCCGAGCGTAGGCAGTCCGGATCAGGACGACCATGACCTCGCGGGTAATCGACCGCCGGTCGACCAGCGGTGAGACTTCGGGTGCAGCTCATTCGAGAAAAGACAAGGAAGACACCATGAAAGAAATTGTCACCCGTTACCTCGACACCTGGAACGCCACCGACGAGGCGGCACGCGCCGAACTTCTCGCCGATCACTGGTCCGAGGATTGCGCGTACGTCGACCCGCTTGCCGAGGTGCAGGGCCGCGAAGCCGTCGGAATGACCATCCAGGCCGTGCATGCCCAGTTCCCGGGCTTCGTGTTCACCTCCGTGGGCGAGGTCGATGCCCACCATCAGCAGGTTCGTTTCCAATGGGGTCTGGGCCCGGACGGCGAGGAGCCGGTCGTCGTCGGTTTCGACGTGGTGGTGGTCGACGCGGACCAGCGCATCCGTGACGTTCGCGGCTTCCTCGACAAGGTGCCTGCCTGACAGCTGGTCGAGGGCCGGCCGCAACGTCGGGGACTGTCACGGAGACCGCTGCACAACCGAATCAGTCGTTGACCTTCGCAATCACGTTGTCGGCGTACCAGTTCAGATGATCGATCTTGGTCTGGAGCGGCTCGGTGTCCTGACCCATCACGTAGGGGAGTCGGAAGCCGACGATCACATCGGTGATCCCCTTGTCCTCCAGTCGCTTACATCCGTCGACCGTGTAGGCGTCCATCGAGATCACATGGATCTCGAACGGATCGTCGGCCTTGCCCTCGGCCTTGCGGATCTCGTTGATCCGATCGAGAAGCGTGTCGAGTTCTTCGGGCGGGCCGCCGCCGTGCATCCAACCGTCGCCACGGATCACCGCTCGTTTGAGTGCGGCGTCCGCGTGGCCGCCCACGAGCAGCGGGATGGGCTCGGTGGGCGCGGGCGTCATCTTGATCTTCGGGATGTCGTAGAACTCGCCGTGGAACTCGAAGTACTCGCCCGTGGTGAGGCCGCGGATGATGTCCATACACTCGTCCATCCGCTTGCCGCGGCGGCGGAAGTCGACACCCATGAAGTCGTAGTCCTCGGGCCACGGGCTCGTGCCGACGCCGAGGGCGAGGCGGTTACCGGTGAGGAAGGCGACCGAACTGGCCTGCTTGGCGACCAGGGCCGGCGGACGGACGGGAAGTTTCAGCACGAACGGGGTGAAGCGGATGGTCGAGGTGACCGCGCCCAGTGCCGCGGCCTGGATGAAGGTCTCGATGAACGCCTTGCCGTCGAGAAACTCGCGATTGCCGTCGGGGGTGTACGGGTATTTGGCGTCCGATTCCTCGGGATAGGCGAGCGAGTCGGGGATGGTGAAGCCGGCGTACCCCGCCTTCTCCGCGGCCTGCGCGAGCGGCGCGTAGTACGACGGGTCGGTCATGGCCTCGGCGAAAGTGAACCGCATCATGCTCCTCAAGGACGTCCAGACGGAACTCTCCCCACAGTAGAACACGTTCTAGTTTGCTCGGGAAGAGTCCGCCATCGACGCAGCTGGGAGCTATCGATGCAACCCGGAAAGCGGGTTGTTCTCCCGCGCGCCCGGCCCCGGGCGAACGCGGAGGTCGGCGAGTTCGACGTGCTCGCCGCAGACCGAGCAGTGCGGCTCGACGGTCATCGTGTCGCCGCAGGTGTGCGTCGACTCCACCGGCGCGCCGTCGTCGGTGGTCCACTTGTCGCCCCATTGCCGTAGCGCGGTGACGACGGTCCACAGGTCACGCCCCTTGTCGGTGAGGCGGTAGTCGTAGCGGACCGGGTTGTCCTGGTAGGGCTCCTTGGTCATCACGCCGTGCTCGACGAGGGTGTCGAGACGCTGGGTCAGGATGTTGCGGGCGATACCGAGCCGCGTCGAGAACTCGTCGAACCGAGTCACGCCGAACAGGGCATCGCGAACGATGAGCAGGGTCCACCACTCGCCGACGATCTCCAGGCTCTGGGCGACCGAGCAGTTCATGTCGGTGAAAGAGGCGCGGCGCATGCCCTCGACGATAGTGGGTTGCGTGAAGCAACTCAACCTGCTTGCATGAGTTGCATGAAACAACTCAGCAGGCAGTGGAACGCTGCCGGTGGTCTGGCGGGAGAATTCGGGGCGTTGCCGGTCGGTTCGGGGAGGTGGGCGGCAACCATCGACGAGAGTTGGTGGGGCTGGTCGGGCCCGTTCGGCGGGGCGATCGTCGCGCTCGCCGTACACGTCGCAGCCGATGCGGTGCCGGGGGCGTCGGTCCGCGCGGTGGACCTGCGGTTCGTCGGCAAACCGGCCGGCGGCGAACTCATCCTGACGCCGTCGGTCCGTGAGGTCGGCCGGCACACGCGGATCGTCGACGTGGCCGTCACGCAGGGAACCGCCGAGATCGCGATCGCCTCGGTGACGGCGGGGCGGGTCGGCGACGCCGCTGCCGATGACATCGTCGACTTCACGGCGGCCGTGCCGGGTCCGGAAGGGCTCGCGCAGTTCGACATCCCGCCGGAGATCGTCCCCATGGGCGGTCACCTCGACCTTCGCCCGGTCGATGGCCCGCTGCCGCTGACCGGCGCCGACGACCCGTGGATGCGTGCGTGGATCTCGACGCGTGCCCCCATGGCGCTCGACGCGGCCTACCTCGGCCTGCTCGCCGATTGTCTGCCGCCCGCGGTCTTCCCCACACTGACCGCACCCCTGGCCATCCCCACCGTCGCCTTCTCGATGCACATCACCGCAGCGCTCGACGATCCCGAACCGGCGCCGGTCCTCGTGCACACCCGCAACATCTCCACGTCGGGCGGCTGGTCCGTCGACGACACCACCCTCCGTGACCGCAACGGGCGGCTCCTCGCTTCCGCGCGCCAGAGCCGCCGCGTCGTGGGGTGGTCGGCCCCATGACCTCCACGCGTACCGAAACCGACTCCGCCGCAGCGTCACCGGTTCTCGCCCGTCCCGGGCTCACGCTGCTCATCCTGTCCGGCGCCGCGTTCATGGCCAGCCTGGACGTGTTCATCGTCAACGTCGCGTTCGACGACATCAGTGCCGACTTCGACGGCGCGAGCCTGTCCGCGATGTCGTGGATCCTCAACGCGTACGCGATTCTCTATGCGGCGCTCCTCGTCCCGGCGGGCCGGATCGTCGATCGCTATGGCCGTAAAGGTGGGTTCCTTCTGGGTCTCGCACTGTTCACCGTCGCCAGTGCAGCCTGCGCTGCAGCACAGGGTGTTTGGTGGCTCGTCGCATTCCGTGCGCTGCAGGCCGTCGGTGCGGCGATCCTGACGCCGGCAAGCCTCGGGCTGGTGGTGTCGACATTGCCGCCGGAGCGTCGTGCGCGGGGTGTGAAGATCTGGGCGGCCACCGGTGCGCTCGCCGCCGCTTTCGGTCCCGCTGTGGGAGGCGTGTTGGTGGAGGCGTCGTGGCGGTGGGTGTTCCTGGTGAACATCCCGGTGGGCATCGCCGCTCTCATCGCGGGTGCGCTCGTTCTCGTCCGCTCCCGAAACGATTCTGTGACTGCGTTTCCCGATGCTCTCGGCGCCGGTCTGCTCGTGGTGGCCGTGGGTGGGCTGACCTTGGGTCTGGTGCAGGGGAGTGAATGGGGCTGGTCGGATTCCCGCATCATCGGTGCATGGCTCGTTGCGCTGGTGGCGTTCGCCGGGTTCGTGCTGAGTTCCCGACGCCACGCCGAACCGGTCATCGACCCCGCGTTGTTGCGGGTTCGGGCCTTCTCCTACGCCAACGTGGCCATCCTGCTCTTCTCGATTCCGTTCGCCGGCGCGCTGCTCGCCAACATCCTGTGGTTACAACAGGTCTGGGGGTTCTCGGCGATCACGACCGGGTTGGCGGTGTCCACCGGACCGCTGATGGTCCCGATCTTCGCGGCGGTCGCCGATCGCCTCAATGCGAGGATTCCGGTGGGCGTCATCGTGGCCGCGGGCTGTGTCCTGTTCGCGGTCGGGATCGGGATGGTCGCGCTGTCGGTCGACGCGACCCCGGACTTCGCCACCGAGATGCTGCCCGGCTGGCTCATCGGCGGTGCCGGTGTCGGATTCGCGCTGCCGTCGATCCTGTCCTCCGCGACGGCCGACCTACCCGCCCATCAGGCGGCGACCGGCAGTGCGGTGGTCAGCATGAACCGCCAGATCGGAATGTCGTTGGGTGTCAGCGTGTTCGTCGCGATCGTCGGCACCGCGGTTCTCTACGACGACGTGCACGACGGGTTCGTCTCGGCGTGGTGGGTGCTCGCCGGAATCGGGGTGGTCGGTGGTGTCGCCGCGCTCGGCATGACCCCGCGCGCCGGGCTCTGAAAAAAGTTGCGGCACTTGGTACCGGAATACGGGACCGACTGCCGCAACAATTCGCGCCGACTCAGGGCCTTGTGAACCGCTCCCGACGACCCAATCCGCGCAGTCGTACCCACTCGGCGAACGCCTTCGGGTCACGTTGCTGCACAAGGAAGAACCAGCCGAAGCGGGCGTACTCCTGGGGGAGCAGCCTGCGCATACCGGGCTGGCTCATGAGGTAGCCGCGGTTGCGGTAGGTGAAATAGCGCTTGGTGTCGTTGTCCGGGTACTGGGTGTGCATGCGGCCACCCAGGATCGGGCGGAACTCCGCGGAACCGTCCGGATGCAGGTAGCCGGCTCGCAGGCAGGTACCGAACTTCACCCCGGAGCGAACCAGACGGCGGTGCACCTCGACCTCGTCGCCGCGGAAGAACAACCGGAGATCGGGGACGCCGACCTGCTCGAGGCATTTCGCCGAGAACAGCGCGCCGTTGAACAGCGACGCGATGCCGGGCAGGAGATCGTCAGACTGGGCCTCACCGTCGGCGAACAGCTCGGATCGCTTACGGCGCCACACGAGTCCCCGTCGCAGCGGGAAGGCAAGGGTGTCCGGGTCGTCGAGGTTGGCGACCACCGGCGACACCTCGTCGAGGTCGTGACGCTTCGCGCAGTCGAGCAGCGTCGCGAGCACCGACGATCCGTCGGGCCGGCCGTCGTCGTCGGCGCACCAGACCCAGTCGGCGCCGAGCGCGAGTGCGTGCAGCATGCCCAGCGCAAAACCGCCGGCACCGCCGAGGTTGCGCTGCGACCCCAGGTACGTGGTGGGAACAGGCTGAGACGCAACGAGTTCGGCGACCGCGGGTTCGTCGGCGTTGTCGACGACGATGAGGTGGTCGACGGGCCGGTCCTGACCGGACACCACCGCGAGGGATTCGGCGAGCAGTTCGACGCGACGGTGGGTCACCACCACCGCGATCACCTTCTCCGGCCGGGAACCGCTCACTCGGAAGCCTTCTGCGAATCGGCCTGGACCTGGGCGATCACCTTGCGGACGTGGGCTGCGGCGCCCGGGCCCTCATAGGCCTCGACGACCTCTTCGATGCCGCCCTCCATGCGGACCTCACCCTTGTCGATCCACAGCGCGCGATCGCAGAGCTGGGCGAGGAACTCGTTGGAGTGGCTGGCGAAGACCAGGATTCCGGAACGCTCGACGAGCGCCTGCAGACGACCACGCGCCTTCTTCATGAAGTCGGCATCGACCGCGCCGATGCCCTCGTCGAGGATGAGGATCTCCGGGTCGATCGACGTCACGACGCCGAGTGCGATGCGGACGCGCATACCGGTGGAGTAGGTGCGCAGCGGCATCTGCAGGTAGTCGCCGAGTTCGGTGAACTCTGCGATGTCGTCGATCTTCTTCAGCATCTCCTTGCGGGTCATGCCCAGGAACATGCCGCGGATGATGATGTTCTCGTAGCCCGAGATCTCGGGGTCCATGCCGACGCCGAGATCGAAGACCGGGGCGACGCGACCATGCACCCGGCAGGCGCCGCGGGTCGGTTCGTAGATACCCGACAGCAGGCGCAGCAGCGTCGACTTGCCGGCGCCGTTGTGGCCGACGAGACCGATGCGGTCGCCGTGTTTGAGGTGCAGGTTGATGTTCTTGAGAGCCTCGACGACCACCACGTTCGACGCGTTGGATCCGATGACACCGCCGGCGGCGCCGATGACGGACTTCTTCAGCGAACGCGTCTTGGCGTCGAAGATCGGGAAGTCGACGCAGGCATCCCACGTGTCGACGCGGACCCGGTTGTCCTCGAGGGTGTTGTTTCTGGCCATCAGTTGAGTCCCTACACCCAGTACGCCACGCGGGCGCGATAGTTGCGCATCACCAGCATGCCCAGAACCCAGCCGACGGCGGTGCATCCGAGGACGACGGCCCAGTGGTAGAACTCCACCGGTTCGCCGAGCAGCGGTCCGCGCGCGATCTCGAGGTAATGGAACATCGGGTTCAGCTCGACCAGCTTCAGCCGCGACGACGTCTCGCCGGTCGCGCTGCTCAGGCTCGACGTCGTCCAGATGATCGGCGTCATGAAGAACACCAGCTGCACCGCGGTGGTCAGGAGCTGACCGATGTCGCGGAAGCGGGTGGACAGGATACCGAAGACGATCGTCACCCACACCGCGTTCAGCACGTACAGGCCGATGGCCGGGACGATGAGGAACACGGTCCAGTTCAGCGGCGGTGTGAAGATCGCGAAGATGATCACGATGATCACCACGTTGTGCGCGAAGATGATCAGCGACCGCCACACGACCCGGTAGACGTGGACGCTGACCGGGGCCGGGAGCTGTTTGATCAGGCCTTCGTTCTTCGCGAACACCTCCGCGCCGTCGAGGATCGAGGTCTGGATGAAGTTCCAGAAGATGAAGCCCAGCGCGACGTACGGCAGGAACACCTTGATGTCCATGCCGAACAGTTCGCCGTACAGCAGGCCCATCGCGGTCGCGGTGACGCCGGTGGCGATGGTGATCCAGAGCGGGCCCAGCACCGACCGGCGATACCGCTGCCTGATGTCCTGCCAACCCAGATGGAACCACAGCTCGCGGCTGGCGAGACCGTCGCGGAGGTCCTTGACCGCACGCGCGAAGGTGCGTGACTCAGAACTCTCGGGACGCGCGGGTATCGCGTCGTCGTCTACTACCGCTGACACGAGGAGTCAGCGTACCCGCGCCGGGACTCAGAGGTACTGGCCGGTGCTGTGGCCAGGGCCACCGCCGGGTCCGGGCATGCCCGGGGGCAGTGCACCCTGACGCATCTGTTCGAGCTGGGCGCGGGCCGCCATCTGCTGGGCGAACAGTGCCGTCTGGATTCCGTGGAAGAGGCCTTCCAGCCAGCCGACGAGCTGGGCCTGCGCGATCCGCAGCTCGGCGTCGGACGGAGTCTGATCGTCGGAGAACGGCAGTGCGAGGCGCTCGAGCTCTTCGCGCAGCTCGGGCGCGAGGCCCTCTTCGAGTTCGCGGATCGACGACTCGTGGATCTCGCGTAACCGGTTGCGCGAGGCTTCGTCGAGAGGTGCGGCCCGCACCTCCTCGAGCAGCTGCTTGATCATCGTGCCGATCCGCATGACCTTGGCGGGCTGCTCGACCATGTCGGCGACGCTCGTCGACTCCGACGACTCGTCGCCGGATTTCGGGCCGTCCACGCCTGCGCCCACCACGATCACGTTCTCGGAGTCGCCGGCGCCGAAGGGGCTGCCGGGCGTCGAACCGGGTCCTGGAGTGCCATCGATTGCCATGGCTCCCATTGTGCCCATCCAGATCGACCGAGACCTCGCCGGGCGCGGATCGTTCGGGTACCGGCACTCACCAGAGGCGGTGAACGGCGCGAGTAAGGGCGTCTATCCTCGTGCCATGGCTTTCGACGTCGCCTATGTGCGTGGATTGATTCCATCGCTCGGCGACGGCTGGATTCACCTCGACCCTCAGGCGGGTATGCAGGTTCCGGATTCGGTCGCCACGGCGGTGACCACCAGCTTCCGTCATCTGGCGGCGGCTCCCGGTGGCGTGTACCCGTCGGCCCGCGCCTCCGCGGATGTCACCGACAGCGCTCGACGCGCGATCGCCGATCTCGTGGGCGGCGACGCCGCGGGCGTGGTCCTCGGTCCGTCGCGCTACTCGCTGCTGGCCTGCCTGGCCGAGGCGCTCTCCCCGCACGCGTTCCTGCGCGGCGATGTGGTGGTGACCCGGCAGGACGACGAGCCGAACATCGTTCCGTGGGTCCGCGCGGCCGAGCGGTATGCCGGTCGGATCAGGTGGGCCGAGGTCGACGTCGAGAGCGGTGCGCTGCCCGCCTGGCAGTTCGGTGATCTCATCACTCCGGAGACCGAGGTCGTCGCCGTGACCCTCGCCTCGTCGACGACGGGTGCCATCACCGACATCGGCGAGATCACGCCGCTGGTCCGCGAGGCGGGCGCGCTGTTCGTCGTCGACGCCACCAATGCCGCGCCGTACCTGTCGCTGGACATCCACGAGCTCGGGGCCGACGTCCTGGTGGTCTCCGCCGAACGCTGGGGCGGCCCGCGGATGTCGGCGATGGTGTTTCGCGAACCCCAGGTCATCGACCGGTTACGACTGATGTCGATGGACCCGGGCGCCAAGGGGCCGGCACGACTCGAACCGGAACCCCACCAGGGGTCGATGCTCGCCGGACTGGTGGCCTCGGTCGAACACATCGCGGGACTGGACGAGGATGGCATCGGAAAACGCCGGCGCCGTCTGATCACGTCCCTCGACGGCGTCTACGAGTACCTGCAGCGGCTGACCTATTACCTGGTCACGACGCTGACCCAGCTCAATCACGTCAATGTGGTCGGCACCGAGGAGAACCGGGTGCCGCTGGTGAGCTTCACCGTTGACGGGGTGAGCGCCGACAAGGTGGTGCGTCGCCTCGCCGACAACGGGGTGTGTGCGCTTGCCGACGTCCCTCACCGAGCGCTGGTGCGGATGGGCGCACCCGAGTTCGGGGGTGCCGTCACCGTGGGTCTCGCACCGTATTCGACGCCGTACGAGGTGGACCACCTGGTCCGGACCCTGGGTTCACTCGCCTGAACAGAGGACAGCGCAACCCCGCACGGTATTCACTATTGCGCGTCCCGAATTAACAACAATGTATGTTGCCCTGTTGTGTCGGGAAACAAGGATGATCGAGCATCAGGTCCTCCGCGGTCACTCACCTCTGCCGAGGCCGAGAGTTGGTTCTACCTCGTCGACGGTGGATGGGCGTTGTTCGCGCGCGTCAACGACGAGTTCGTAAGGCGCGGCCTGTCGCTGTCGGACCTGCGCATCCTCGAGGCGATCTCGCAATCGCCGAAGCTGGGTGTCAGCGAGGTGGCCGACACCGTGCACATGCGCGTCAGCACCGTGTCGCGCATGATCGCGCGACTCAGCGAGGTCGGCGACGTCGAACGACTCGAGTCGAAGGCGGGCGGGCGCCATCGACTTGTTCACCTCACCGATCAGGGCCGCGAGACTCTTGCCACCCACGTCCATCTCCGCGACCGGGTCATCCGGAGGTTCGTCGTCGACGCGATGCGCCCGGATGAGTTCGCCTGTCTCGGGATCGCGTTCCGCAAGATCAAGGAGGCGGTCGCCGCCGCCGACGAGGAGTCGGCCCCCGCTCGCTGACCTACTCCACCGTCAGCAGGACCTTTCCGATGGCGTCACCGCTGTTGAGGTGGTCGTGCGCCGCGGCGGCGTCGGCCAGGGGGAAAGTGCGGTCGACGACCGGCTCGACCTTCCCGGCTTCGATCAACGGCCACGTGCGGGCCATGGTCGCCGCGACCACCTCGGCCTTGCCGCCCGGCCCGTGAACGGGACGGGCGCGCAGCGTCGTGCCCATCACCGACAGCCGCTTGGCCAGCAGCAGGCCGATCGGGAGTTCGGCTTTCGTGCCGCCCTGCATCCCGATGATCACCAGACGTCCGTCGGTGCTCAACGCCTTGATGTTCGACGACAGGTACTTGGCGCCGATGATGTCGAGGATCACGTCGGCGCCGCCGTTGTCCTTGAGGATCTGGGCGAAATCGTCTCGCGTGTAGTCGATCAGGATCTCGGCGCCGTATTCGCGGCACCGGTCGAGCTTGGCCTGGGTGCGGGCGGTGACCGCGACCCGGGCGCCCATCGCATGCGCGAGTTGTGTCGCATGGGTGCCGATGCCGCTCGATCCGCCGTGGATGAGAAGCAGCTCGCCCGTGCTCAGGTGCGCGGTGTCGAAGACGTTCGACGACACGGTGCACGCGACCTCGGGGAGCGCGGCCGCCGACACCAGGTCGACGCCACGCGGGACCTGCATGACCTGCTCGGCGGGAACCGCGACCTTCTCCGCGTAGCCGCCGCCGGCCAGGAGTGCGCACACCTCGTCGCCCACCGCCCAACCGGACACCTGGTCACCGAGCGCGGAGATCCGGCCGGACACCTCGAGACCGAGCGTCTCCGAGGCACCGGGCGGCGGCGGGTAGTTCCCGGCTCGCTGGAGGATGTCGGCACGGTTGACACCGGCCGCGACCACGTCGATCACCACCTCACCGGCAGCCGGCGACGGGTCGGGCACGTCCTGCACGGACAGGTTCTCGGATTCGACGACGATGGCTTTCACCCTGTCGATGGTTCCACATGGGGCACCAGAACCACGGTGTCCCGCGACGTCCCGGGCCGAACCGGTGTTCACTCGGCTTCGGTGGGCGGACAATGGGCTCATGTCCACTCTGTTCTGGATCATCATCACCGTGGTTGCCATCGGCACGATCGCAGGCGGGTTGCTGCGCATGCAGGCCTGGCTGCGGAAGCCGGCTCCACCCGAGGTGATCGAAGCGGCGCGGCGGGAGCGCGAAGCCGAGGAGGACTGACTCGGAGCCGCCTACCACCAGATCAGCGCGGCGCAATGGGGTGCTGACGGCCGATGTCCGTGTTTGACGTACTCTTGCTGGTCAGGGAAGCGTGGCAGAGCGGCCGAATGCACTCGCCTTGAAAGCGAGCGTGGGTAAAACCACCGGGGGTTCAAATCCCTCCGCTTCCGCCAGGATCGCCGTGTGGCGCCTTCGCGAATCTGTACGTGAGGCACGACACGGCACGCGGCGTCCTAAGATCTTCGCCGTGCAGTTCTCGAGGTTCGTCGCCATCGGTGACAGTCAGACGGAGGGTCTGGGAGACCCGCACCCGGAGTACGAATTCCGCGGGTGGGCCGATCGCCTCGCCGAGCGGATGGCGGTACTCAACCCGGATCTGCAGTACGCCAATCTGGCGATCCGTGGGAAGCGGACGCGGCAGGTTCTCGAGGATCAGCTCGAACCGGCGCTCGCTCTCGAACCGGATCTCGTCGCCGCACCGCTCGGTATGAACGACGTGATCGGCCGCTCTGACCTCACCCAGGTGCGCGCCGACCTCGATGCGATCTATCGGCGACTCGCCGATTCGGATGTCACGGTGGTCGTCTCGACCTTCCCGAACATCGTCCGCACCATCCCGTTCGCCGCCCGAAAAGAGCACCGGTTGCTGGAGCTGAACGCGATGAATCGCGAGTTCGCCGCGACCTACGGTTTTATCCTCGTCGACCTCCACGCCGCACCGGTGTTGACGGACCCGCGATCGTGGTCGTCGGACCGCCTGCACGCCTCGCCGTTCGGGCATGAGAGGTTTGCCGACGCTGCCGCGCATGCCCTCGGTCTCCCCGACGCGACCGACGACTGGGGCAATCCGCTGCCACCCGCACCGGTTTCGCATCCGGTGGCCGCCCTCGTTCGCGACACCCGGTGGGCGGTCGAGTTCTTCACGCCGTGGCTCATACGCAAGCTCCGCGGGGTCTCCCTCGGCGACGGCCGCGATCCCAAGCGGCCGTCACTCACCTCGATCGTCGTTCGGGATGTCTGAGGTCGAGGGAGCCGGATTCACCGTTGCGTCGTTCAACGTCAACGGGATTCGGGCGGCACGTCGGCGCGGCTTCGACGTCTGGCTGGCACAGCGCGATCCCGATGTCGTGGGCCTGCAGGAGTTGCGGTGCGGCATCGACGATGTCGGTGAGTTCGCCGGTTACACCGCGGCAGTCGACGTCGGCACGATCCCGGGACGAAACGGCGTGGCGATCCTGACCCGCACCGCGCCCGCCGCAGTGCGTACCTGGCTGACGCATCCACCGAAGGCGCTCGGGCTGAACGCTTTCGCGCTCGAAGGGCGGTATGTCGAGGTCGATCTGGCCGACCGGCCCCTCACCGTCGCGAACATCTACCTACCCAAGGGCGGTCTGCCCGCGGAGTTGCAGCGGCCCGGTTCGATGCGGGAGAAGCCCGATGGCGGCACCAAACATGCACGCAAACAACGGTTCTTGGCGGCGTTCGCCCGCGAACTGCAGCGCAGCCGGCTCGCGGCACGCCGCGCCGGGCGGGAGTTCCTTCTTCTCGGCGACCTCAACGTCGCCCACCTCGAACACGACGTCACCAACTGGCGTGCGGCCCGCAAGATGGAGGGCTTCCTGCCCGAGGAACGAGAGTGGTTCGGTGAGATCACCGGGTCGCGCCGGCTCGTCGACGTGGTGCGTGCGTTGCACGGCGACCGGCCGGGCCCGCTCACCTGGTGGAGCTGGGCGGGGGAGTCCTTCGTCAAGGACGTCGGGTGGCGCATCGACCACCATCTCGCGACACCCGGGCTCGCGCGTCGGGCGCGGTGGGTCGAGGTCGACAAGGAACCGACGCCGGATGTCCGGCTCTCCGACCACGCGCCCCTCGTCGTCGAATACGCCGAGGTCAACGACGGGGAGAAGGGGTCGTCAGACGGTCCGCGACCCGCAGGTACTCAGCTGGGCTGATGATCTCCCGCCGGTGACAAGCTCTGCTCCGACCACCCGCGACGGCCTGGGTGCGCGCCTCCTGTTCACTCTGGCGCTCCTGTCGGCGACCGCACCGATCGCGACCGATCTGTACCTGCCCTCGTTCATCGACGTCCAGGACGCTCTGCACACGGACGCCACGCACGTGCAGTTGACGCTGACCGCGTTCCTGATCGGTGTGGGTGTCGGCCAGGTCATCTGGGGTCCGATCTCGGACCGGTTCGGTCGGCGTCTCCCGCTGATCATCGGCTCTGCCGGCGCAGTCATCGCCGGTGTGGTGGTGGTCGCGGCACCGAACATCGAGGTGCTGATCGGCGCCCGGTTCGTGCAGGCGCTCGCGGCGGCGTCCGGCATGGTCATCGCCCGCGCCGTCATCGCCGATCTCCTCCGCGGACTCGCCGGCGCCCGGTCGATGACGCTGATGATGAGTATCCAGAGTCTCGCACCGGTCATCGCACCGCTCGTGGGAGGTGTTCTCGCAGGACATGTTCCGTGGCGCGGCATCCTCGCGGTGATCCTGGCTACGGCCGTATTGCAGCTGATCGGTGCGGTGACCTCGGTGCCGGAGACCCTGCCGCAGGAGCGTCGTGCACCGCGACTTCGGTTCGGGGACCTACTCGGTCGGCTGAAGCGCCCGGCGTTCATGGCCTACGTACTGACGCAGGCCTTCGCGTTCGGCGCGCTGATGGCCTACATCTCGAGCTCGTCATTCGTGTACCAGAACGTCATCGGAACGTCGGAGCTGGTGTACGGCTGCGCCTTTGCGGTCAACGCGCTGGGGATGATGGGTGGAGGACTGATCTCGTCGAGGCTGGCGCGTCGGCAGGTCCATCCCGCGACGACCATCAAGCGCAGTCTTCCCGTGTTGATCCTCGCCGCGTGCGGGGTGCTCGGCGCGGCGGTGTCGTCGGTGCCGGTCCTGCTGGTTGTCCCGCTGTTTGTCCTCGCCACGGCCATCGGCTTCATCTTCGGCAACGCGGCCGCCCTGGCCATGGAGCACACCCACGACGCTGCGGGCGCCGGCAGCGCCGTGCTCGGCGGGATCATGTTCCTCGTGGGTGGCGCGTTGTCCCCGCTGGGCGGCCTCGCCGGCGACCACACCGCGGTGCCGATGGCCTGCCTCATGATCGTCTCGTCGATCCTCACCGCGGTCTGCTTCGTGGTCGGCCGGCGCTACGTCGCGCGCAACCCGCAATCGGAGGCGGCGTTCGCGCGCGCGTGACCCGCGCCCGGGCACAATCGCTGGTTCCGGCCAGAAGCGCCAGCCGGAAGTGGTGCATCTGAAGGGAAGTCGCGATTGTGCCACGCGGCGGGGGCGGGCTCACACGACGGTGAGCACAGCCTGCAGGTACTCCCACTCCATGCGGCCGTCGGTGATGTGCCGGTCGGCGAGCTCGGCGATGGCGGTGTCGAGTTCGGCGACGCGCGTCGGGTCGTCGGCAATGTTGCGGAAGGTCACGATCGTCGGGCCGTAGTGGGCCTTGAAGAAGTCCCGGAAGGCGGCGCCGTCGGGGAACTTGTCGATCTCCACCGTCGTGGTGGTGAACCGGTGATCGGTCACGCGGCCGTCGAACAGCGATCGCACATGGTCGGTGCTGCCCCACAGCGGTCCGGGCTGTGCTCCGGGAGGTGGCGGCGGTGCATACGGCTTCATGACGCCGAACAGTTCGCCGATGAAACCCGTTGGCGTCCAGTTGATCAGGCCGATCCTGCCGCCGGTATGGACGACGCGGACGAGTTCGTCGGCGCACCGCTGGTGGTTGGGTGCGAACATGACGCCGACGCAGGAGGTCGCGATGTCGAAGTCGTCATCGTCGAACGGGAGGTCCTCGGCATCGGCGGTGCGCCAGGTGATGCCGAGATCCTTGTGCCGCGCCTCGCCGGTCTCCAGCAGCTCGGGGGTGAGGTCGGTGGCGACGACGTGCCCACCGGCCCGAGCTGCCGGCACCGCGACGTTGCCGGCGCCGGCGGCGACGTCGAGAACCTTGTCGCCGGACCGGATGTACAGCGCGTCGACGAGTCGCCGGCCCAGCGGGGCGATCAGATCGGCGACGGCGGGATAGTCGCCCGCTGCCCAGAGCTTGCGGTGGCGCGCCTTGATCTCGGCGTCGAACGGGGTGGGCTGGGTGGTGGTCATGATGGGGACTCCTCGTCGTGGTCGTGTCGGGGTTCGTTTGCGGACACCACGAGCTTCCGCCGTCGGGACGACTTCCCTCTAGACCAACATCTGTACCGGTTCCGGTTCACATTCTGTACTGGTCATCGACGTGCCGCGGGTGTGTACTGGGATTCAACGACGCAAGGGAGGATGCGATGACGTCGTATGGACAGTTCTGCCCGGTCGCCAAGGCCATGGAGCTCCTGGATGAACGCTGGACGATCCTGATCGTCCGCGAAATGCTCTTGGGCAGCCGTCATTTCAACGAACTACGACGCGGCGTACCGAAGATGTCGCCGGCGCTGCTCACCAAGCGGCTCCGCAGTTTGGAACGAGCCGGGGTCATTCGGCGTTCGGACATCGGTGGTCGTTCGGTGTACTCACTGACCGACATGGGCCAGGAGCTGACCACTGTGGTGGAGGCGTTGAGCCAGTGGGGGATTCGCTGGGTCGGAGAACTCGGAGACGCCGACCTCGACCCTCACCTGCTGATGTGGGACATGCGCCGCACCATCGCCGTCGAACGATGGCCACGGCTACGGACCATGGTGCAGTTCAGGTTTCGCGATGTCATCGGTAGGTCGGGCACCTGGTGGCTCGTCGTGTCGGGCGACGACGCGCAGGTGTGCGATTTCGATCCCGGTTACGAGGTCGACGCCACCATCGTGACCGATTTGAGAACCCTGACCGAGATCTGGCGCGGCGACATCGACTGGCGGTACGCGCTCAGCGCCGATCGAGCCGAGGTCCACGCCCCGGCGGAGATCGCCCGCGAGATCCCGTCGTGGATCGGGCAGAGCCTCTCGGCGGCCATCCCGCGTCCCGCGTGAATCAGCGCAGTCCGATCGAGCGCATCAGGATCGGCCAGGACACAGCCAGTTCGTCCTTCCAGTAGCCCCACTTGTGGGTGCCGCTGGGTCGCAGGTTGGAGGTGTAGGGGATGCCGAGTTGCTTCAAGCGGTTGCTCATCTGTCCGGTGCAGGTCCAGCTGCCGAACTCGCCGATCATGCCCTGGAAGGTCTCGTCGATCGGGTCGGAGAGCAGGTTGTTGTACTTCCCGGGGAGGCCGTTTCCCGACGACATGTAGATGGTCTTGCCGCGCAGCTCCTCCGCGTTCACGTAGGGATCGTGGGCGCTCCACTCTGGGTCGCCCATCGGGCCCCACATGTTGTTCGCGTTGCCGCCGCCGCGGCTCACGTCCCATCGGGTGAGCAGCTGGTTCTGGGGGCTCGAGATGTTGGCGCAGTCGCTGTACCCGGCCACCCCGCGGTACAGCGCGGGGCGTCGGGTGGCGAGGGTCAGGGCCGCGACCCCGCCCATAGACGCCCCGGCGATGGCGTTGCGACCGTTGCCGCCGAACTCCTCGTCGATAAGCGGGGGCAGTTCCTCGGTCAGGAACGTCTCGTACATGTACTTCTTGCCGACGCCGGGATCGACTGCGCGCCAATCGGTGTAGTAGCTGTGCGGATCGCCGACCGGCGTCACGACGTTGAGCTTCTCGCCCGCGGCCAGCTGCTGCAGGTTCGTCATCGCGTACCAGCCGGACTCCTCGTCGTGTGCTTCGGCGCCGTCGAGCATGTACAGCGTCGGTCGCGTGGTGTCCCCGGCCGGATGCTGGACGTCGACGGTGATCTCGCGACCCATCGACGGCGACCAGATCTTGAGGCGCTCGCGTCCGTCGAAGGCGGTGGTCGAGACGATGCGGGCGGTGTCCTGGTCGGCGACAGCGGACGGGACTCCCGGGGTGAGTGTCAGCGCGACGAGTGACACCCCGACCGCCACCAGTGCCCCGGTCAGCGTTCGGTGTCGTCGCATGCGGCATCCCCTCGTCGTGGGTCGAGTAACCCGTCGAGTATGGGGCAGATGTGACGGATGGGACAGGTGTTGTGACCGGATTGCAACGACGGGCTCGGCATACGCCCCGTTGATGCGGGAGCTAAGCGATGTCGCGTCGCAGCGTGGTGTACCGCCCGATCACCGCGAACGCGGCGATGTACACCAGCATCACGAGAGCACCGGCCCACTGCGGGAGCAGATCCCCGGCGCCCTCACCCATGCTGGCGTAGAAGCTCGTGCCGACCAGGGCGTCGGCCGCCGACCCGGGCAGGAACTTCGACACCGACGTGGTGGCGTCGAAGGAGGCCAGCGCGATCCGGGCGATCGGTTCGACGAGCTGGGTGAACGCCAGCAGGATGACGATCGAGGCGACCTGATTGGAGACCACCGCCCCGAAGGCGACGCCCAGCGCCGTCCACAACACCATCACGAGCATCGACAGGACGATGACCTCGATGGTCGACGTGTCGCCGAGGAAGGCGCCGTCCCCGAGGAGCGCGAGGACCGGCGCGGCGGTCGCCACCACCGCGAGCGTGCCGAGGATGCCGTACAGCGCGCCGATCGGGATGCCCGCGATCAACTTGGCCACCAACAGGATTCCGCGTCGCGGCTCCACCAGGAGGCTGGCGGTGATGGTCTTGTGCCGGAACTCGCCGGTCACCGCCAAGCTGCCGATCACCAGCGCGAAGACATATCCGATCGGTGAGGTCAGTGCGTAGATCGACCGCGCGAGGTCGCCACCCGAGAGCAGCACCGGCTGATTCATCGCATCGTCAGCGGTCATCGAAAAGGCAAGGACGGCACCGATGAACGCCAGGTATCCGACCATCGCGATGAGCAGCACCCACCACATCCTGGTGGAGACGAACTTGCGGTATTCCGCGACCAGCGCCGCCTTCATCGCACAGCTCCCATCGACGGCGTGGCCGAACCGGTCAGTTGCAGGAAGACGGTCTCGAGATCGGCTCCGGCGTCGGTGAGTTCGTGCAACTCGATCCCGGCGCCGAATGCCGCGGAGCCGACGGTCGCGGTGTCGACGCCGTGGATGCGGAACCCCCCGGGGGCGTCCTCGATTCGCCAGTGGCGTTCGCGCGCCAGGGCCACAAACGACGCGGGGCTCGGCGTGCGGACCCCGACCGCGTGAACCGCGAGGTCCTCGAACTCGGTCAGGGTGGACGCGCGGACGAGTCGACCGTTGCTGATGACCACCACGTCGTCGACGGTGCTGCGTACCTCTGCCAGAACGTGACTCGACAAGAGCACCGTGCGCCCCTCGTGGGCCAGCGATCGAAGGAGTCCGCGCAACCAGACGATGCCCTGGGGATCGAGACCGTTAGCCGGTTCGTCGAGCAGGATGACCCCCGGGTCGCCGAGAAGTGCGGTGGCCAGCCCGAGTCGCTGGCGCATGCCCATCGAGTAGCCACCGACCCGACGGTCCACGGCCCCGGTGAGTCCGACGAAGTCCAGTAACTCCCGGCACCGTGTGGTGGACACTCCGACCTGCGGTGCCAGGGCCTCGAGGTGCCCGAGTCCGGTGCGGCCCGGGTGGAAGCTCGACGCCTCCAGCGCCGCCCCGACTTGCTGTGCGGGCAGACGGATCTGCCGGTACGGGCGGTCACCGATGAGTGCTCGTCCCGCCGTCGGCTCGACGAGCCCCAGCAGCATTCGCAGGGTGGTCGTCTTGCCCGAACCATTCGGTCCGAGGAAACCCGTCACGCGCCCCGGCGCGACCGTGAAGGACAAGTCGTCGACCGCGGTGACCGCACCGAAGCGCTTGGTCAATCCATCGATCGTGATGGCGGGGGAGTTCAACGTCGGGTCACAACCAATCGCGGCGTCGGAAGGTGATGTAGAGGCCGAGCACGATTACAACTATCAGAGAGATGCTCATGATGAAGCCGGAGGTGGCGAGATACCCCGGATACGGCACATTCTGTCCGTAGAAACCGGTGATGGCCGTCGGAATCGCGATGATCGCGGCCCAGGCCGTCAGCTTCTTCATCACCGTGTTCAGCCGCGCGTCGGCGAGCGTCAGGTTCGTCTCGAAGACGGTCGTGATCATGTCCCGCAACGACTCCGTCCACTCGGACGCGCGGAGGGCGTGGTCGTACAGATCCGAGAAGTGGGGATCGAGTTCGGGCGGCGCGTGGTTCTCGAGACGGCGCCGCTGGATGCCGGCGATCACCTCACGCATCGGCAGGACCACCCGCCGCAGCACGACCAGGTCCTTGCGCAGATCGTAGGTGCGGCGCTGGAGTTCCCGGCCCGGGACCCGTTCGTCGAAGAGCAGTGCCTCGAGGTCCTCGATCTCGTCGTCGAGTCGCTGGACCGCGTCGAAATGTCCGTCGACCACGACGTCGAGCAGGCCGTGGACGAGCGCGCCCATGCCGTGTTGCGTCGCGCCGCTCTCCGACCAGCGCCGGACCACCTCGTCCATGTCGAAGTCCGGGGTCGGGCGCACAGTGATCAGAACGTTCCGTTTGACGAAGATCGAGATCCGGTGCAGGTCGAACATGCGGGCGCGCCCGTCCGACGACGCCCGGAAGTCGGTCCCCGACGCGTTCTCCGCGACGTCGTCGGACGTGGTCTCACCGGCGGCGCCGTCGTGCAGGACGATCGCGTAGACCATGACGAACGTGTGGCCGGAGTACATGACCGTCTTCACGCGTTCGGCCGCCGCGACGGTGTCCTCGACCGCGAAGGGATCGAGGTCGAGCTCGGCGGCGACCCTCGACAGGGTCTCGTGGGTGGGGCATTCGAGGTCGGCCCAGATGAGGGTGTCGGGATCGTCGGTGTCGAGGCAGTCCGAGATCGCGTCGATGTCGAAGCCGTCCACGGCTTCGCCTTCGCGCCAGAGCTGGCCGCGTACCCGCTCGTTCGCGTGCCGTTCGGTACCGGCCTCGGCGGAATCGGTCATGCCCACATCGTGACAGCACGAACGCCTCGGGCGAGCCCGGGTGAGGAGATCGCGGTCACCCCGGCGTGTCGGAAACCGCGGGTAGCATCGAAATCGGTGTTTGCGGAAACGGGGGCGCACCGATTCTCCCAGGTAAGGCGGCAATGGCATGGTCGAGAACGGCTCGAGAGGGCAGAGGCGGATGCCTGCGCGCAGCAGCGAGCAGATCCGCGAGTGGTGCGACCGGTCGGCACTGCCGGGTGAGCGTCGCGAACTGTCCGACACTGCCGCGCTGCTCGTCGCGGCCGGTTACCTGACTCCCGGGGGCCGCGCGATCGTGGTGCGCAGGATCTCCACCGGCCGCCCGATGCCGACGGTCCCCGCCGGGTTCGGCGACCTGCGCCGCCTGCAGCGCGCGATCGTCCAGCTCGAACACCAGCTGTCCAACCCGGTCGTCCCGAGCGTCGTCGGCGCCGTCATGCGCAACCGGCTGAACGGTCTCCAACGTCGCCGCGACGACGCCCGGAAGCACATCGTGACCGCCAAGGGCGTCCTCGCCTCGGGAACGCGCGCGATCCGTCGCGAGCGTCGCGAGAACATCTACCTCGAGATCGAGGAACGCGAGCGGCTCTTCTCCGGCCTGCTGTGCACGCCGACCCCCAACGTCAACTCCTCGGGCTATGTCCGACGCGCGGGCACGGCGGCCATCGACCGCATCGCCGGCGTCGTCGGACAGGTCGCCGCGAAGTCGGGCAACCCGCAGGCCGGGCAGTGGGCCGATCAGCTCCTGACCACCAGCCGCGACGCGGCACAGGCCGGCGCCCCGCGATCGGCGACCTTCGTCGACGGTTACGAGACACTGCTGTTCATCGCGGGCCACTATTACGACCGCATCGTCGGCAACCCCGCGTGGCGTTCGGACCACTTCGAAGTGCAGCGCACCCAGGTCAACCTCCACGCCGAGCTGGCCGAGATCGCCGCCGACGTGATCGGCCTGCGAGCTGTTCGCATCGACCTCGACCGCGCGAAGCGCAACGGCGGATTCGACCGCACCTTCGCGGCCCAGATAGACCAGCGAGAGACGACGCTCCGCCCGGTGTGGAGTGAACTCATCGATCGCGTCCAGGCACTCGGCGAGGTCGCGCACGTCGTCGAGTCGGCCGCCGTCGAACTCCAGGTGCTCGCCGAATACAACAAGGCGATGACGTTGGACGACCGCATCGACGCGCTGATCGCGCGTTCGGGAGATCGGGAGATCTCGGTCGACAACACCATGCGTCTCACCGAGCAGGTGCGCAGCGGCGAAGAGCAGCTTCGGATCTACCGGGATGTGTTGCAGGGCAACATCGCCCGGATATCACCGGCCGTACCGCGGGAGCTACCGGCTCGCTACGAGCCGTCGTGACCAGGCCTTGAGGTAGTCCTTCTCGCCGGGGCTGAGACGCCGGAGAGTGTGTTTCTCCACGTCGACGACGGCCATCTGGGTGCTCGCCACACACGCCGGGCGGCTCACCGGGTCGGCATGTGCACCGCGGATCTCGTAGCCGATGGTGAAGTCGACCGACCGGAAGTTCTTGATCCACATGCCGATTCGCAGTGGCGAGTCGTCGTGTCTGAGTTGGGCCTGGTACCGGATGTCGACGTGGACGATCATCGCGCTGGTGATCAGCGGGGTGTACTCCTCGCCGGCGCTCAGGAGCCAGGCGATGCGCGCCTCCTCCATGAGGGTGACCATGCGCGCGTGGTTGACGTGCCCGAAGGCATCCATGTCCGACCACCGGACCCCGACCTCCGCGACGAACGCGTACGCGGAGTCGTCGAGCCCGCCGTCCTCGAGACCGGTCTTCGCTGCGTTCATCGTGACTTTCGCTCGGGGACAGAGATTGTGTGGCGATTGGTATCGGATCGGCCACTTCCGCGGCGTCTCGCCCTGCCGACCAGCAGGTAGTCTGACAGTCTAGATGTCCGCCACGTGTCCGGTTGTCCGGTGCGGTGCAGTTACATGACGAACGGTGACTTCCGGTGCGGTCGGGGTTTTGCCGGGTAGGGAGTTTGACGTGATTTCGAGGCGCTTGATCGCGGGCCTTGCCAGTGTGCTGATGACGGCTGCATTGACCCCGGTGGTGGCCCACGCGGCACCGCGGACGACCGAGCCGAAACCCGTCGCACGTATCGCCAAGACCGTGAAGATGAGTGCCCTGCGCACCGATGTATGGGTGTACTCCCCGGCCATGAAGGACCGCATCCGCGTGTCCGTCCTGACCCCGCCGGGGGCGACGGGTCCGCGATCGACGGTGTACATGCTCGACGGTGCCGGCAACTACAAGGACGTGAGCGACTGGATCACCAAGGGCCGTGCCGGCCGGTTCTTCGCCGACAAGAACGTCAACGTGGTGCTCCCCGCCGGAGCGTCGGGCACCTTCTACACCGACTGGAAGCGCAAGGACGCGAAGCTCGGCAAGCCGATGTGGGAGACGTTCCTGACCAAGGAGCTGCCCCCGCTCGTCGACGAGCGGTTCAACGGCAACGGGCGCAACGCGATCATCGGTCTGTCGATGGGCGGGCAGGCGGCGTTCGCGCTCACCGTCCGGAACCCGGCGATGTACACCGGCGTCGCGTCGCTCAGCGGCTGTCCGCCGGTGTCGGGGCCGTTCAACGAGGCGTATGTGCGCTCGACGGTCGGCCGTGACGGCGGCGACGCGACCAACATGTGGGGACCGTTCGGCTCGGCCGGATGGCGCGCTCACGACCCGACTCACCATCTGGACAAACTCCGCGGGAAGAACATCTTCCTCTCCGCCGGGTCCGGGGCCATCGGTCCCCTGGACCTGCAGCGCCGGATCGACCCCGAAGAGGGCACCCGCGACGTCGTGACGGCTTCGTCGTCCGCGCTCGAACTGGGTGCCTACCGCTGCTCCCTCGAGTTCGCGGTCACCCTGCGCGCCGCACGCATCCCGTACACCGACGGCTTCCGGCTCATCGGTACCCACACCTGGGGTTACTGGGAGCGCGACCTCGAGGTCGCGTGGCCGACCATCGCGCGCGGTCTCTAGGCGCGGGGTCCGCCCCAGTTCTCGGCGAACGCCAAGAAGACGTCACCTTCGACGGCGTTGGTGACGGTCACGCGCACACCGTCACCGTCGAACGGTCGGATCACCACACCGGCGTCGACGCCGGCCCGCGCGAACTCCATCGCCGCGTCGCCCAGATCGAGCCAGACGAAGTTCGCTTGCGATTCGGGCACTCGGTAGCCGGCGGCCCGTAGCCGCTCGGTCACGCGGGCACGTTCGGCGACCACGGCGTCGGTCCGTGCGACGAGCTCGTCCGCGGCCTCGAGGCTCGCGAGCGCGGCCGCCTGGGCGACGCTGCTCACCGAGAAGGGCACGTGGACCTTGCCGAGCGCAGTGATGACCTCGGGGTCGGCGATCGCGTAACCGACGCGGAGACCGGCGAGGCCGTACGCCTTGGAGAAGGTGCGCAAGATCACGAGATTCGGGAACTCGCGACGCAGTTCGAGTGCGTCGTAGGCCTGGCTCTCCGGCAGGCGCAGGTACTCGAAGTACGCCTCGTCGAGCACGACGAGGATGTCCGACGGCACCTGCTGCAGGAACGCGCGGAGGTCGGCCGCCTCGACGACGGTGCCGGTCGGGTTGTTCGGATTGCACACGAACATCAACCGGGTCCGGTCGGTGACAGCCGCAGCCATCGCGTCGAGGTCGTAGGTGAGGTCGCCGGTAAGCGGCACCTGCACCGGCGTCGCCCCCGCCACACGCGTGGCCAGCGGGTAGGTCTCGAACGACCGCCAGCCGAAGACCACCTCGTCGCCGGGGCCGCTGGTGATGGTGATGAGGTTCTGGCAGAGGATCACCGATCCGCAGCCCACCTGGACCTCGTCCTCGGTGACGCCGAGTTTCTTCGCGAGCGCTGCGGTGAGTTCGACGATGCCGTTGTCGGGGTAGCGGTTGACTCCGGCCGCGGCTGCGGCGATGGCGTCGACGACGCTCGGCAACGGACCCTCGGTGACCTCGTTGCTCGCGAGCTTCACGGCCCCGGGAAACGTCTTGCCCGGAACGTAGACGGGAAGGGTGTCGAGATCGGGGCGGATTCGCAGGCTCACCAGACCAATGTAGGCCGACCCGTCAGAGGGGCAAAAACCGGCTCTGACCAAACGGTTTGCTTGTGGACGCGGCGGGTGTGTAATCTTTCGTCCGGCAGTTCGAAAGGACTCCGCCAAGGAGGCGTGCCAGAGCGGCCGAATGGGACTCACTGCTAATGAGTTGTCTCGCTAAAACGGGACCGGAGGTTCAAATCCTCTCGCCTCCGCCACCGCAGTCGGCCGACGGCGGTACAACTGAATAACACGCGCCCGTAGCTCAACGGATAGAGCATCTGACTACGGATCAGAAGGTTTGGGGTTCGAATCCCTACGGGCGCACAGAAAGTGAACCCGCCACCGGCTCCCGGTGGCGGGTTCATTCGTCGGCGACGAACGTGATCTACGTGTCTGTGGTGAGCACCACCAATTCGTTCGTCGCCCGCGTCATCGCCACATACCGATCCACGGCACCTTCGATCCCCTCGCCGAACGACTCCGGATCGACGAGCACCACGAGATCGAACTCGAGCCCCTTGGCGAGGGTCGGGGTCAACGACCGGACCCGCTCGTTCTCGGCGAAGCCCGGGTCGCCGATGACGCAGACCAGTCCTTCGTCATGCGCGGACAACCATTCGTCGACGACCCCCGCGAGCTCGGATCGTCGTCCGTAACGGACGGGCAAGCCGGTGCGGCGTACCGAGGTCGGGACGTTGGCGTCGGGCAGCGCGGCGCGGATGACCGGTTCCGCGGCGCCCATGATCTCCTCGGGCGTGCGGTAGTTGATGGTCAGCCCCGCCAGGGCGACGTCGCCGAACCCGACCCGCCGCAACCTCTCCGACCACGACTCGGTGAATCCGTGACGGGCTTGTGCACGGTCGCCGACCACCGTGAAGCTCTTCGACGGGCAGCGGTCGAGGAGCATCTGCCACTGCGCGTCGGTCAGCTCCTGCGCCTCGTCGACGACGATGTGCGCGAATGGTCCGGCCAGCGGGTCCGCGGTGCCGGTGTCGGCCACGACGCCGTCGTCGAGCGCGTTGCGCAGATCCTCCCCGCGGAGCATGGTCATGAGGCCCTCGCCGTCGTCGTGCACCCCGGCTGCGATCAGGTCGTCGACCACCTGGTTCATGCGATCGCGCTCGGCCGCGACGGTCGCCCGACGGTGGCGTCTGCGCAGGGCGGCTTCGGGGTCCCCGACCCTGCGTCGCGCAGCGTCGAGCAGCGGGAGGTCGGCGTCGGTCCAGGCGTCGGGGATGTCGCGCTGTAGGGCACGCACCTCGTCAGGTGTCAGCCACGGCGCACACCGGCGCAGATAGGCGGGCACCGACCACAGATCGCCGACGATGTCCGCCGGTTGCAGAACCGGCCACGCGCGATTGAATGCCGACGTGAGCTCGTGGTCGGTGGCGAGCGCACGCCGCAGTGCGCCGAAGGGAACATCGTCGTCGTGCTTCGAGGCGATGATCGAGACGAGTTCCTCCCACACCTCGTCCCGGCCGTCGTTGTGCGGCGTGCCGGGCTCGGGCACATCGAACGCCTCGGTCCAATCCGATGCAGTGAGAGTGACTTCGGCCCAGGGCGTTTCGACGACAAGCGGCGTCGTCGGTGGTTGCTCGTAGAACTCCACCGCCGGCTCGACAGCCCCGACCATCCGCGCCGACGACTTCAGTCGTGCCACGCGATCGTCGGATTCCATTGTCGCCGAATCCCCTTCGACGACGAGATCGGAGAGCGTGCACGTCTGCACGCTCTCCTCGCCGAGGCTCGGCAGCACATCGGCGACGTAGGCGAGGTACGGGCGATGCGGACCGACGATGAGGAGCCCTCCGCGGTTACCGGCGAGTCGAGGGTCGGCGTAGACGAGATAGGCCGCCCGATGGAGGGCCACCACCGTCTTGCCCGTCCCGGGGCCGCCGTCGACGACCAGCGCGCCGTGGGAGCCGGCACGGATGATCGCGTCCTGATCGGCGGCGATAGTGCCCAGCACGTCCCGCATCCGCGGCGAACGGACGGCGCCCAGGTCGGCGATGAATGCCGACTGGTCGTCGAGAGCTGCGTGACGATCAAGAGCAGCCGGGTCGTCGACAAAGACCTCATCCCAGTAGTCGGTGATCCGCCCTTGCGTCCAGCGGTAGCGGCGTCGACTGACCAGTCCTGCGGGATCACGCAGGGTCGCGGCGAAGAAAGGTGCCGCCACGGGTGTACGCCAGTCGACGAGAAGGGTTTGGCCGGCGGCATCGGTGAGACCGAGCCGGCCGATGTAGAGCACCTCACCGTCGGCGCCGACGATGCGCCCCAGGCAAGCCTCGAGGTCGAAGCGTTTCAGAGCCCGCACGCGGGACAGGGTCTCGTGAATCTCCAGATCCCGATCCAGGGCTCGACGTCCGCCGCCGCCATCGGATCGGCGAAGCGCCGCGATCCGGGAGTTCGCGTCGGCGATGCTCTCGGCGAGGCTCGTGGCGATCGAGGCGAAGTGTCGCTCGTCGTCGGCGATGAGAGCGGGGTCAGCCTTGACGGACAGCCTGGGCGGCAGGTCGAAGACAGTGCTGGGTTCAGGGGCGAGCGGGGCGGACGGCACGGACAAGGCGGCTCCGATGGTGCGATGCGGGTGGGACTTCCGGCAGGTGGGAAGGCGATTCTGCACCCGGTGGGGGCTTGCGGCAAGGCCCCGTCCAGCGCTTATGGTGAAGAGGGAAAAACTTTCGGACACCGAGCGGGTCACGGATGACGACGCGCCGGCGCCCATCTGTTGCACGCTGTTTCCAGTTGTGTGAAGGTGGCATCAGTTCACTCGGTGAACTATTTCGGCGGGGCCTGTCAGGGGGCTGCCGCCCCCAGATACTGGGGGTAGGGGCGGCAGCGCGGCATCGGTCGAGGACGCCTCGACCCCCAGAGGCCGGCTGTCCGCGCGTGGGAAGTCATTTCGAGAAGCAGCCGATTTCATTTGGTCAACCGGATCCGCGTCGGATCGAACCCCAAGCGACCTGTATTTCCGGACCGCGCGGGGTCACTACCATCGCGACCCGCCGTAAGGTCGAAGACAGACGACACTTCGACCGGAGGCCGACGATGGGACAGCCGTACGGCGGGCCGAACCGCGACGCCCGCGACCCGCGGGATCACGGCAACGATCCGTATACGCAGACATCCGCGTCGCCGCAGCTGTACCCGCCGCTCGGCTACGCCCCGGACGGCACCGCCCTGTTCACGCCTGGCCAGCCGACGAACACCGAACTCCGGATCGCCGAGCAGGCCGAACGCGAAGAGGCTCGGGCCGCCGCCGAGTCGACAGCCGGGGCGGACGACGAGTCCCGCATCCCGAAGGTGTCCACGACGTCGCTCATCGTCTGTCTCGGACTCGTCGTGCTGGTGGCGGTGGCGATCGTCGGGTTCAGCGGCATATTCCGGAACGAGCCCACCGAGCCGCCGCTCGCCGACCCGCCCACCACGATCGACACGGTCCCGCTTCCCCGCACGTTCGAGCCGCCGCGGCTGACCCCCGACGGTCCCGGCCGGTCGGCGCCCGGCGGACCCGATGAGCGCGTCAACCCGCAGGACAAGCCGGTGACCTACGAGGTCGCCATCGACGGCCAGGCGACCATCCTCTACGTCGACTCGATGGGCCTGCGGTCGGAGTTCGCGCCGTCGAATCCGTGGAGTGTCGAGTTCACCGGCAGCGACAATCCGTTGCGCCTGCTCGTGATCGCCGGGACGGGAAGCGGCGCCAAGTGCTCGATCACCGTCGACGGCGAGGTGGTCGTGGAGGACACCGTGACGGCGTCGTCGGCCCGACGCACCGCCTCCTGTATCGCCTGACCGGCGTCTCCACGGTCGTCCACTCGGTGGAGTGACCAGCACGTCCGATGTGTGATCGGTCCGTCGGCTCGCTACCGTAGACGTGTGAGTTCCCCGCAGACAGCCCCCGAGAGCGGGCAGTCCTCCGCCACCACGGACGAGTTCAAGACAGTGCTGACGTGGCGTGGTGAGGACACCGATCGACTCGAACAGGTGCGCCTGGTCGTCTCCGGCGCGCGCATGAAGGCCTACGGCCGGATCATCGCCGCCAAGACCGACGACCATGAGGCCTTCTCGGCGTCGTACGAATTGCAGACCACGGAGTCCGGCGTCACCAAACGCCTCACTGTGCACCTCATCTGCGAGGCGGGGGAGACCCAGTTCGGCATCACCCGCGACAACGAGGGCACCTGGCTCATCCGGCGCCCCGACGGCGAGATCATCCGGTCGGACTTCGACGGTGCCGAAGACGTCGACCTCGCCCTCTCGCCGATGTTCAACGCGCTTCCGCTGCGCCGCAAGGCATTGACCGAGGCAGACGGGGCCGTCGACGTCCCGGTCGTGTACATGTACCTGCCGAGCGGCGAGGTCAAGGCGGCCACGATGTCCTACACCGCCACCGCGAAGGGCATCGACCTCGTGTCGCCACTGGCCACCACGACCCTCACGCTCGATGACAACGGGTTCGTCACCGACTACCCGGGACTCGCCCGACGGGTCTAGCTAACCCACCCAGACCCGGCTGTAGGCCTAGCCCACCCAGACCCGCCCCTGGTGCGCCTGGCGGCGGAGTTCCTCCTGCCAGCCCGGCTCACCGATGGTCACCCCGCTGATCGGCTCCGGCTCGCCATCGTGCAGTCGCTCGTATGCGACGCGTGCGCGATGCCCGTCGTCGACCAGGATCTCCGCGGTCCCGTGGTCGCGCAGCTCGTCGCGCGCGGCGATCAGCCGGTCGATGGTCTCGCTGAGCACATTCAGGACGGCGATGCCGTTGGCCTCGATCATCGCCCGCTGCAGCGCGGGCGCGGTACCGGCTACCCGGGTGCCGTCGCGGAAACTGCCGGCCGCCAGACGCAGAGCCAGGTCGCTCTCGCCGGCACCCACAGCCGCGGTCGCGGCCGCCGTCAGATGCGGCATGTGCGAGATCGCGGCAACGGCACGGTCATGGGCGTCGGGCGCCACCGGCACGACCCGCGAACCCGCCAGCCGGGCGATCGACGCGACGGCCAGCCAGTCGTCGGCGTCGGTGTGATCGGTCGTGGTGACCGCCCACATCGCCCCCTGGAACAGCGTCGGATCGGTTGCCGACCAACCCGACCGGCTCGTCCCGGCCATCGGATGGCCGCCGACGTACCGCGCACCGGGATGCGCCCGCGCGATCACCTTCTCCACTTCCTGCTTGACGCTGATCACGTCGGTCAGTAACGCGCCGGGCGCATGTTCGGCGATGGCCGAGAGGATCGGCTCGATGGTCGTGACCGGCGTCGCCAGCACCACGACGGCACCCGTCTCGGCCGCCCGGCGCAGGGTGGCGACGAGATCTGTCGACGCCTGGTACCCGTCGGCGGTCGCTGCCTCGACGGTCGCCGACGAGCGGTTGTAGCCGAACGTCTCGTGGCCGGCGTCGTGCAGGACGCGCAGCAGCGAGCCGCCGATCAGACCCAGACCCAGCACGCACACCGGCGTCGTGGGCACAGAACGCGAGGACGACGAGTCAGCAGTCACGCCGACAACGTTCCCATACCTTGATCGCTGCTCGTCCCGGGACTTGGGACTGCCGGTGATAGCGGCTACGGTTTCTCCCATGGCCGGTGCCGGATTTGGGAAGTCGGGGTCGAACGCGCAGGACGTGGACGACGACATCGACGGTTTCGCCGTCGCGGTGGTCCGTGACGAGAGCGGATGGAAGGTCTCTGCGCTCAAGCCGTCGGCGCTCTCCGATCTCGAGGACGCCGAGAGGCAACTCCGCGAGCTCCGTTCCGCCGGTGCGGTCTTCGGACTGCTCGACGTCGACGACGAGTTCTTCATCGTCATTCGTCCCGCGCCGACGGGTGCTCGTCTACTGCTCTCCGACGCCACTGCGGCGATCGACTACGACGTCGCGGCCGATGTCCTCGACGCCCTGAACCTCGACGTCCCCGACATCGACCCGGACGAGCTCGACACCGTCGACCCGTGGGAAGAGGGAGACCTGGCGGTCCTCGCCGACCTGGGCCTGCCCGACGCGGTCATGAGCATCATCGTCGGCGACACCGACCTCTACGCCGACGAGCAGCTCGGCATGATCGCCGCCCGACTCGGCTTCGCCGACGAACTGGGCAAGGTTCTCGACTCGCTCGGACACTGACCGGCTCCTGATGAGCGCCCCCGCCTGGGAGAACATGGTCCGCGCGGCGCTCGACGCCGCATCCTTGTCGGGTACCGACGACGTCCCGATCGGTGCCGTGGTCTTCGACCCCGAGGGCGTCGAACTCGCGCGCGCGGCCAACCGCCGGGAAGCAGACGGTGACCCGACCGCTCATGCCGAGGTTCTCGCCCTGCGCGCCGCCGCCCAGGCGTTCGGTGACGGCTGGCGACTCCCCGGCTGCACGATCGCGGTGACCGTCGAACCGTGCACGATGTGCGCCGGTGCCATCACGCTCTCGCGCGTCGACGCACTCGTGTTCGGGGCATGGGAGCCCAAGACCGGGGCGGTCGGGTCCCTGTGGGACGTCGTGCGGGACCCGCGACTCACCCACCGCCCCCAGGTGAAGGGCGGGGTACTCGAGGACGAGTGCCGGGCGCTGATGGTCGACTTCTTCGCGACGAAGCGCGAGCGCTGAGGGCGGCTGTCAGGGGCCGGCGACAAAAAGATCGGTGGGATCTCAGGGTCGCGACCGATGGTCGGCGCTGTGCTGCTCTGGCAGATTGGACTGGTACCGACCAGATCCTCGAGGAGAAGCCATGTCCGACCCGGCCGACAAGGTCACCGCAGCCTTCGACACCGCCAAGTCCAAGATCAACGAACTGGCCGAGAGCGGCAAGGTGCAGGAAGCACTGGGCACCGCCCGCGACAAGATCGACGAGTTCGTCGAGAGCAAGCAGGTCCAGGATGCGCTCGGCACCGCCAAGGACAAGCTGAGCGAACTCGCCGAAAACGAGAAGGTCCAGGAGGCCGTGACCACGGCCAAAGACAAGATCACCGAGGTCGCCCAGAAGTTCAACAACCGCTGATCATCCTCTGACCTGCGGTTCTGCAGGCCGGGGAATGTCTGTGGCACGGTGGGAACCAGGAGTCAGCTCCTTCGAGCGACGCCCGCGTCGAGCCACCGGCGCGTGAGGTCGCCGAGTTCTTCCACCTCGGCCGGCACCAGGCCGCGCCGAACCTCACCGAGGAGGCTTCATGGGAACCACTGACGACGCCAAGAACAAGGCCGAAGAGTTGAAGGGCCGTGGCAAGGAAGCCGCCGGCAGCCTCACCGACGATCAGAGTCTGAAGAACGAGGGCAAGGGCGATCAGGCCCACGCCCAGGGCAAGCAGAAGATCACCGAGGCCGCCGACGCCGTCAAGGGCAAGATCGACGACGTCAAGGACAAGCTCACCGGCCACTGATTGTCCGCTGCACCCGGTTTTATGGCTCTGACCAGCTGATTTAAGACTCAACGCCCTGCTGCGGTACAGTCTTTCGCGGTGGCGTGTCCGAGCGGCCGAAGGTGCAGCACTCGAAATGCTGTGTGCGGTAACCCCGTACCGAGGGTTCAAATCCCTCCGCCACCGCCAGGAATGACCCCCTATCGATTCAGGTAGGGGGTCATTTCGCTTCTCCGGGAGCCGTTAAGTTGCCGGCGACGTCGTCCCGAAGTGCTCGCAGGGCGTCTTCGGTCTCGGCGGCCCGGTGCGCGCCGACAGCCGCCTCCCATCGGACACGGATCTGCTCGAACGCAGCACTCCCGATCGCGATCGCCTCGCGACCGTGCGCGGTGATCTGCAGACTCTTGCGGCGCGCATCGTCGGTGTCTGCCGCTCGTTCCACGTAGCCCAGTCCCTCGAGCGTGCTGATGGTCTTGGCGGCCGCCTGGCGGGAGACGCCGAGGTGCCGGGCGAGGGAAGCGGCGTTGCCCGCCCCCTCCTCGATGGCCTCCATGGCGAGCTCATTGGAAACCGTGAGGCCCGCATGCCCGGCCTCGGTCAGTTTCTCGGTGACCTCGCGCGTCATCGCGTCGAAGGTCTCGACCAGCATGCGGGCGAACTGTGCGCCATGAGAAACGTCCACGCCGGGAGATTACTGCGCGCCCCGAGATGTTGACAACCTAGTTGTCATACTCCTACCGTATGTTGACAACCTAGTTGTCAATCTAAGGAGTCGATCATGATCATGGGCACGCAGATCCCGGTCCGGGCCACGATCCCCGGCGTCGAGCATCACGATGCAGCGGTGAACGGAACGGTGCTGCACTACGTTTCGGCGGGGCGGGAGGGCTCGCCGATCGTCCTGGTCCACGGGTTCCCCGAGTCGTGGTGGGCGTTCCACAAGCTGATCCCGCTGTTGGCGGGGACCCATCGGGTGTTCGCCCTCGACCTCCGCGGTTTCGGCGATTCGGCTGTCGCCGGCGACGACTTCACCAGTTCCATGGCCGCCGAGGACATCCACCAGTTCGTGAGACACCTCGCGTCCGGCCCCGTACATGTTCTCGCGCAGGATATCTCGGGCGGTGCGGTCTATCGGTTCGTCTCGGGGCATCCCGAACTCGTGCGGAGCCTTGTCGGCGTGGAGATGGGGCTGGCCGGATTCGGACTCGAGGGATTCGGGGATGTCACCCAGGGTGGTTCGTGGCACATCGGTGCGTTGGCCGCGCCAGGGATACCCGACCTGCTCATCGCCGGCCGCGAGCGGGAAGTGCTCGGCGAGTGGGCTTTTCCGACGATGACCACTGTCGAGGGGGCGGTTGGCGAGGAGGATCTCGACGAGTTCGTCCGGGTTTTCGCCCGAGACGGCGGTTGGCGCGGGGCAGCGGGTCTGTACCGGTCCATGCTCGCCGAAGGGGAGGAGTTCCGGGCCAGGGCTGCCGTGCCGCTGGCCGTGCCGATGCTCGCGGTCGGATCCTCCGGAGGGGCGTTCACCGTCCAGACGCTCGCGCAGATCTCCGGCGGGCCGCTGTCCGCGGTGGAGTTCGACGAGGTGGGCCACCACGTCGCGCTCGAGGCCCCGGATCGGCTCGCGACAGCGGTCGCCGACTTCCTCGCCGACGTGGACGGCTGACGCCCACGTCGGCAGCGGGGATGCTGCGTCGCGATCCCGGCAGAGGCTTTTGTGCTCCGAGGACAAACGCCTCTGCCAAGTCTGGCCTCCCGGGCCGTTTCAGATCACTTTGCGGTTGCTTAGTGTTCTGAATCACATACCGGAGGACAAACGTGATCTGCCTTGGAGGCCTACCCGTGACCAGTTCCTACTTCGCCTGGGACCTGACCGAGCGTGGCGACGCACCGTGTGTTCGCGACGACGCGACCGCACTCGACTACGTGGGCTTCGCCGAGCGCGTCGACGCCGCGGCCGAGCAGTTCGCCGGTCGAGGTGTCGGCCGGGGCGATGTGGTGGCGACCTTCCTGCCGAACCGCGTCGAACTGCTGATCACGCTGATGGCCGCCTGGCGGCTGGGCGCGGTCGCTACGCCGGTCAATCCCGCCTTCACGCCCGATGAGGCCGAGTACCAGCTCGCGGACTCGGGCGCACGCCTCGTCGTCGGGCTCACCGCGGGTGGCACCGATCCCGATCGTGACTTCCTCCCCGTCGACGACCTCGCCACGTCGCCGCCCCAGCGCTGGCGCGCCCCGGCCACGCCGAGCTTCGACGACGACGCACTGCTCATCTACACATCCGGCTCGACCGGCCGTCCCAAAGGCGTGCGCCTCTGCCACGGAAACCTGCACCACATGGGTTCGGCGATGGCCCAGCACTTCTCGCTCACCGATCGGGACCACGCACTACTCGTGCTGCCGCTGTTCCACGTCAACGCCATCTGCGTGAGCTTCCTGGCGCCGATGCTGGTCGGCGGGCAGTTGAGCATCACCGGCAAGTTCTCGCCGAGCCGATTCTTCGACGACGTCGAGCGACTGAAGCCGACGTACTTCTCCGCAGTCCCGACCATCTACGCGCTCCTCGTCTCGCAGCCCGGTCTGACCCCGGACGCGGTCGCTTCACTGCGATTCGCGGTCTGCGGGGCGGCCCCGATCTCCAAGGAACTGCTCGACCGGGTCGAGCAGGCCTTCGGCATCCCGATCGTCGAGGGCTACGGCCTGACCGAGGGGACGTGTGCGTCGGCCTGCAACCCGGTCGACGGTGTGCGCAAACTCGGCACGGTCGGGCCTGCGCTGCCCGGCCAGCACATCGCCGTCGTCGACGCCACGGGCGCCGAGGTGCCGACCGGTGAGATCGGCGAGGTCGTCATCAGCGGACCGAACGTGATGCGCGGCTACCTGAATCGTCCCGATGCCACCGCCTCGACCATCGTCGACGGCCGGCTGCACACCGGTGACGTCGGCCGTCTCGACTCCGACGGCTACCTGACCCTCGTCGACCGGATCAAGGACATGATCATCCGTGGCGGCGAGAACATCTACCCGAAGGAGATCGAGAACGCGCTCGCCACCCACCCCGACGTCCTCGAATGCGCCGTCGTCGGCGCCCCCGACGAGCTCTACGGCGAGCTGCCGGTCGCTTTCGTGGTCGCCTACCCGGAGCGGAACCCGTCGGTCGAGGAACTCGCCGACCACATCGCCGACCGACTCGCGAAGGTCAAGCAGCCCAGCGTGATCCACGTCATCGACGCTTTGCCGCGCAACCCCGTCGGCAAGATCGACAAGCCGACCCTGCGCAACGAGTTGCGCAGCCCCGCGCCCATCTGACGACCCCACACGATCCACCACCTCGCAGCCGTCCCGGCTGCCGAGTCGACACCCCACGCGCCACGGACCCCCGCGACGCCCGAATCCGGTGATATTCCACCGGAAAAGGAGTGCACAGCAATGGGACTCACCCAACCCGATTTCCCCCAAGTGGACCCGGAGACATTCCTCCAGAGACCGTTCTTCGACCGAATCCGCACACTCGGCGCCCATTGGGCCGATTACGGATTCGGCACACCGAAGATGGTGCACATCATCTATCTGGTGAAGGTCTTCGTCTTCTACGTCGGCGTGGGGATCACGCTCGCGACCCTGACGTCCGGACTCAACCCGCTCCACGTCACCGAGTGGTGGAACCAACCCATCGTCTACCAGAAGGCGATCCTGTGGACGGTGCTGGTGGAGATCCTCGGCATCGGCGGCTCGTGGGGTCCGCTGGCCGGCCACTTCAAGCCGATGACCGGAGGCATCCTGTACTGGTTGCGCCCCAAGACGATCCGGCTCCCACCGTGGCCCGGCAAGGTGCCCTTCACCAAGGGCGACTCCCGCACCCCCTTCGACGTCGCGGTGTACGCCCTGATCCTCACGAATCTCGTTGTCGCGATCGCTCTTCCGGGTGTCACGTCGGACTCGCTGGACGCCGCGATGGCCGACAACCAGGGCCTGGTGAACCCGACGCTGATGTACCCGCTGATCGCTCTGCTCGTCGTCATGGGTCTGCGGGACAAGGTCATCTTCCTCGCGGGACGATCCGAGCAGTACCTGCCCGCGATCATCTTCTTCGGAATCCTGCCGTTCGTGGACATGATCCTCGCGCTGAAGCTGCTGATCGTGACCGTCTGGGTCGGTGCCGGAATCTCCAAGATGGGGCATCACTTCTCGATGGTGATCCCGCCGATGCTGTCGAACACCCCGTGGTTGCCGAGCAAGACGGTCAAGCGTGCGCACTACCGCAACTTCCCCGAGGACATGCGGCCGTCGAAGCTGGCCGGCGGCGTCGGGCACGTGCTGGGCACCATCGTCGAGATCGTCACGCCCCTGGTGCTGCTCTTCTCCACCAACAAGACGCTCACCGTGGCCGCGGTCGTGCTCATGGTGTGCTTCCACCTGTTCATCCTGTCGACGTTCCCGCTGGCCGTTCCGCTCGAATGGAACATGCTGTTCGCCTACGCGTCGGTGTTCCTGTTCCTCGGGTTCCCGGCCTGGGACGGCTACGCCCTCACCGACACCTCGACCCCGTGGGGCATGGTGTTGATCGTCGCGGCGCTCTGCTTCTTCCCGATCCTGGGCAACCTGCGGCCCGACCTCGTCTCCTTCCTGCCGTCGATGCGTCAGTACGCCGGCAACTGGGCGTCGGCGACCTGGGCGTTCGCGCCGGGCGCCGAGGAGAAGCTCGACAAGTATGTTGTGCGACCGGCCAAGAACACCCGCACGCAGCTGCTCGAGTCGTACCCGCCGGAGGTCGCCGACGTGGTGATGCACCAGCTGCTGGCGTGGCGGTCGCTGCACAGCCAGGGCCGCGCGCTGTACTCGCTGATGATGCGCCGTCTCGGCTCCGACATCGACACCTACACCCTGCGCGAGGCCGAGTTCTCCTGTAACTCACTGGTGGCCTTCAACTTCGGTGACGGACACCTCCACGATGAGAAGCTGATCGCCGCCCTGCAGCGACGCTGCAACTTCGCGCCGGGTGAGTTCACCGTCGCGTGGATCGAGTCGCAGCCGATCCACAAGGGCACGCAGGCCTACAAGGTGATCGACGCCGCGCTGGGTGTCATCGAGACCGGCACCTACCGGGTCGTCGACGCGATCAACGAGCAGCCGTGGCTCCCGAACGGGCCGATCCCGTTCGACGTCGAGTGGACTCTCGACGTTGACGCTCGTCGCGCGGTCACCGATCCTGAAGTGGTGCGTGAACCGCGGATGCGCCGCAACGACAGCGGCACGTCGCCCGTGCAGGCGACAGATCAGGTGCAGCAGTGACCACTGCTGTCGTGGTCGGCGGCGGGCCCAACGGGCTCGCCGCCGCCCTGCACCTGGCCCGCAACGGCGTGCAGGTGCAGGTACTGGAAGCCGCCGACACGGTCGGGGGTGGCGCACGATCCGGCGAACTGACCGTCCCGGGCGTCATCCACGACCACTGCTCGGCGTTCCATCCGCTCGGGGTGGGGTCGCCGTTCTGGGCCGAGGTCGGACTCGAGAAGTACGGGCTCGTGTGGAAGTGGCCGGAGATCGACTGCGCCCACCCGCTGGACTCCGGCGACGCCGCGCTGCTGTACCAGTCGATCGCCGAGACCGCCGCCGGTCTGGGCGACGACGGAGTCCGCTGGCGGTCCATGTTCGGCGACCTCGCCGAACATTTCGACGACCTGGGTGAGGACCTGCTGCGGCCGATCGTCAACGTCCCCGGACACCCGATCTGTCTGGCGGCGTTCGGTCCTCGTGCGGTGCTGCCGGCGACCGTGCTCGCGCGGTGGTTCCGAACCGAACGGGCGCGTGCGCTCTACGGCGGGATCGCCGCGCACCTGTTCTCCCGCCTCGACCGGCCGCTGACGGCTTCTCTCGGTCTGATGATCGCCGCGAGCGGGCATCGATACGGATGGCCCGTCGCCGAGGGCGGTTCCGGCGCCATCGTCGCGGCGGTGTCGGCGGCGCTGCTCGACGCCGGCGGCAAGATCGAGACCGGAGTCCGTGTCAGTTCCCGTGCGGACATCCCCACCGCCGACCTCGTCCTGCTGGATCTGTCTCCGGCGCAGGTGCTTTCGATCTACGGCGACGCCATGCCCGCACGAATCCGTCGCTCCTACCGGCGGTACCGCGTCGGGTCGTCGGCCTTCAAAGTCGATTTCGTCATCGACGGTGACATCCCGTGGACCAATCCGGACTGTGTTCGGGCCGGAACCGTGCACCTCGGCGGCGACTTCGACGAGGTCGCGTACACGGAGAAGCAACGCGCGGCGGGGGTCATGCCGGCTCGGCCCTTCGTCCTGCTCGGTCAGCAGTACGTCGCCGATCCCAGTCGGAGTGCGGGTGACATCAATCCGATCTACGCCTACGCCCACGTCCCGCGGGGTTTCGACGGCGACGCCACCGAACAGATCGTGGCGCAGATCGAGAGATTCGCCCCCGGTTTCCGCGACCGCATCGTCGCCACGACGAGCCTGGGAACCGAGGCTCTGCACCAGGGCAACGCCAACTTCGCGGCCGGTGACATCATCGGCGGCGCCAACAACGGGCTGCAGATGGTCCTGCGTCCCCGCCTTGCGGTCGATCCGTACTCGACAGGCGTCCCGGGCGTGTACATCTGCTCTCAGTCCAGTCCGCCGGGAGCCGGTGTGCACGGGTTGTGCGGGTACCACGCCGCGGAGTCGGCGTTGCGTCACGCCCGGGTGGGTTCGGCCCGGTGACCGGTTCGGGTGCGTTTCGCTCGATGTCGACGGCCGCGGGCGACGCAGCCCGCGACCGGCTGGCCGGGGTGCCCGCCGCGGCCGGCTCCGAACTGCTCGAACACGCCGCGCTGGTCGCGAAGATGTTGCGGGAGGGCGAGTCCGAGCTCGTCGCCGAGCTGAGCTCGATGATGACCCGCGGCATCGACCAACTCGACACCGACCCCAAGCTGATCGAACTTCTCGCGGCCAGCGTTCACGGCAACGTGTCGACGATCATCCATGTCCTGGCCAACGACATCCCCATCGAGCATCTCCAACCGGCAACCGCCGCAGTGGAATATGCGCTCAGGCTGGCGCAGCGCGACGTGCCGTCGAACTCACTCGTCCGGGCGTACCACATGGGACAGAACAGCATGATGCACCGCTGTTACCGGATGGTCGAGGAACTCGACCTCGATGCCGAGGCCTCCATGGCGCTCATCCGGCACATCTCAGATGTCGTCTTCGGCTACATCGACTGGATAACGCTCTACGTGTTCGAGGCCTACGAGGACGAGCGCCGCCGGTGGCTCGGCGTCGAGGGCAACGTGCAGTCGGCCGCCATCCACTCGTTCCTCGACAGCCTCGACGCCGACGACCGCGACTTCGAGAGCGAGACCGGATACCGCCTGGAACGGCGGCATCTCGCGCTGATCGTGTGGTCGGCCGACGACGATCCGCGCGAGCTGGGCGCGCTCACCCGCGCGGCGCGAGACCTGGCCGTACAGATCGGTGGCGGAGGGGACCCGATCGTCACCGCGATCGACCGGTCGACCGTCTGGGCCTGGATTCCCTTGGCAGTTCGCGGCGACGACGACAGCGTTGCGCAGGCAACGGTGCCGCCGGGGGTCAGGGTCGCCTGGGGCCTCCCGGCGTCGGGTGCGCGTGGTTTCCGGCGCACACACGAGCAGGCCCGCGCCGCCTATTCGGTCGCCACGACGCCGGGGAGTTCGGCCGGACAGGTCGTCGGCTTCGGCGACCGGGGTGTCGCCGTCGTGTCATTACTTGCCCGCGAACTGGATTCGACGCGTGCCTGGGTCCACGAAGTACTGGGCGGACTCGCCGAGGACACCCCGAACGCGGCGATGCTGCGCGAGACGCTGTCGGTGTACTTCGCCACGAAGGAAAGTCACCTCCACACCGCCGAACGCCTGAACCTGCACCGGAACACGGTGAAGTACCGCGTCGGGAAGGCGCTGGCCGAGGTGCCGCGCGACCGCGACCGCCTCGACCTCGCCCTGGCCCTCAAGGTCTGCGAGTTCCTCGGCCCCACGGTTCTCGACCGCTGAGGCCGTCCGGTCAGCCGATCGCGGTCCTGTTCACTTGTGCGGTGCTCTTCTGTCTCGCCGCGACGGGAGACAGTGCCACGGCGATGGTGCCGGTCACAACCAGGTGAGACGGGATCTGGGCGTGGAGTGTTCGGCGGTGCCGGGACAGGTCGACGACGGTGATGTCGAGCATCGGCCCTGTCGAGCCGGCCCCGGGGAACGCGACGTCGAGGATCGAGGAGTGGAGGGGTAGCGCGGCATCGATGGCCACGACCACGCGTCCATGGGCGACGACCACCGAGGTCATGCGGGTCACCAGCGTCGGATACCACTCTGACGGCTCGCACGAGGTCTGGCTGACGGGCAGTCCGTCGGCGCCGAGATAGAAGGCGACTTTGCGTCGAAGGGATTCCTCTCGCAACGAGAGATCGCCTGCGAGAATGTCGTCCCCGACGGCGTTGAGCTGGGCTCCCCAGGTGGCTGCATCGAAGGTACTGGTCACTTCTGACCCCTCTCGGCGAAGGACTGCGTTCTCACAGTGTGACCGATCGGGGGACGTTCCGCACCTCGACGCGGCGGAAAAACGTTGACCAACAACAGAATTGAAGACCTGCCGAGGATCGTGCGCACACGCTGGCTCGGACGCCGATCCGGCGCGAACGACGATCGGGTCCCCGACCGCGATCTCGTCGTGTGCCTCCGATCATGGCGCAACCGGCGAACCTGCGCACCTCGGACACGCCGTTGTCGATTGTTCGAGGGAACCGCGATACCGGCTAGCCGGTAGTCCCGTGCACCGGCCAGCCTCCGGTCGGGTTGGCGGTCAGCATCGACGACATCCGCCCGCCATCGGACGAGTCTTGGAGTCACCGATCCAAGGACTCTGCAGTGACACTGCGCGAGAGGGGCTCTCACCATGAACGACACATCGATCGACACCAGCGTTCCGCCGAGCGGACCGGGTTGCGTCGAATGCGAAGCCGCCGGGTCCTGGTGGTTCCACCTGCGGCGATGCGCCGAGTGCGGCCACATCGGCTGCTGCGACGACTCGCTCAGCCGCCACGCCCGTCAGCACGCCGCCGAAACCGGACACCCGGTCATGCAGAGCTTCGAACCCGGGGAGAACTGGTTCTACAGCTTCCGAACCCGTCAGGTGTTCGACGGCCCGACGATGGTCGAACCCACCTCCCACCCAGCCGACCAGGGCGTGCCGGGCCCGGTCGGTCGTGTGCCCGACGACTGGGTCCGGCAGCTGAACCACGCCCACGCACGCTGACTTCCGAAACACTCTCGACCACCGCACTTCACGAATCACGGAGCCCCTCATGTCCACAACGACGAATTCGCACGCCACCGACCTCGTCACCGTCTACGGTCGCAGCCAGTGCCGGCGAGCGTTCGAGCTACGCGACTTCCTCAGCCGGAGCGTCGTCCACTTCCAATGGGTCCCGATCGACAACGATGTCGACTGCACCCGGCGCTTCGGTCTTCCGCTCGACGAGACAGACCTTCCGATCGTCGACCTGTCTGACGGTTCACGGCTGCACTCGCCGACGGTCGCGGAGCTGGCGGACCAGCTCGGGTGGGTCCGGGAACCCAGGCTGCAGGAGTACGACGTCGCGATCTACGGCGCCGGGCCGGCGGGTCTGTCCGCCGCGGTCTACGCGGCTTCTGAGGGGTTGAGTGTCGCCGTCCTGGAGCGCGAGGCCGTCGGCGGGCAGGCCGGTTACAGCAGCCTCATCGAGAACTACCTCGGCTTCCCGAAGGGCATCCCCGGTGGCGAACTGACGGAACGTGCCCGCCAGCAGGCGGTCTCGTTCGGCGCCGAACTCCTCCTCATGCGCGACGGGATGCAGACCCGCTTCGCCGACGATCGGGTGTACACGACCCTGAACGACGGCACGACCGTCGTCTCACGGACTGCGGTGTGCACCACCGGAGTCGAGTGGCGACGCCTCGGAATCCCCGACGAAGAGCGCTATATGGGCTGCGGCCTGTTCTACGGGGCGGGGACCAGCGAGGCCTCGACGTGCTCCGACCTCGAGGTGTTCGTCGTCGGCGGCGGCAACTCGGCGGGCCAGGCGGTGATGAACCTGTCGGCGCACGCCAAGCGCGTCACCATGCTGGTTCGCGGGCCGTCCCTGTCGGCGACGCTGTCCGCCTATCTCGAGGAGCGGGTCGTCCGGCAACCCAACGTCGAGATCAGGACGAACACCCGGGTGGTCGGCCTCGACGGAGCGCAGGGGCTGACATCGATCCGTCTCGAGGACACCAAGACCGGCGCCGTCGAGGATGCCGACACGGAACGACTCTTCGTGTGCATCGGCGGCGACCCCGCCACCGAATGGGCTGCCGGGACCCCGCTGGTGCGCGACGATCACGGATTCCTCATCACCGGACCCGATCTCGTGCGCACCCATCACGAGGCGCACTGGCCGCTCGAGCGTGCCCCCTACTACATGGAGACCTCGGTTCCCGGCTTCTTCGCGGCGGGCGACGTCCGCCGGAACTCGGTGAAGCGCGTGGCATCCGCCGTGGGTGAAGGGGCGATGGCGGTCACCTTCGTCCACAGTTACCTCGCCTCGACCTAGCTGTGAACGCCGGTGTGGCTCCCGTCGGCGCGCCACGTCACCGTCGTCGGGACCTCGTCGTCCCAGGGCTGGCGGGTGACGAGGTCGGCGACCCGGACGTACCCGCGTTCGAAGATGCCGGTGGCCGGATCGAGAAGGCGGTACTCCTGGGTCTGGCGATGAATCGGCTGGGCGTCGAGCAGGACGATCCGGACCTCACCCGGCTCGAAGTGGCAACGCCGCTGTAGTGATTCGATCAGCTGCTCGTTCGAGAGGTGGCCGTCGCCGAAGTTCCAGCCCATCGCGGTGCTGCAGATCCGCTCACCGTCGGTGAGGACATACTGATCCTCCGGGGTGGGGGCCATCGCCTTGTGCGCCAATGTGAACAGTGCCCGACCGTGACTGTTGAAGGCGCGGAACGCATATCCCATGTACAGCGGGATCTGGGCGGCTTCGGGACTGCCGTAGAAGCGTTCGAGCTGAGCGGCCGGCATCGAGGCGATGGCGACGATACCGGCTTCGATCTTCGCCGACGCCGACGGTTTGATGCACCACAGCCCCGTGTCCCAGTTGCCGGCGTAGTACCGCATGCCCGGCAGGAAGGACACCTTGCGCGGCATCAGATTGCCGACGACGACTGTCGTCGCCGACACTGCGAACAACAGTATCGGCCAGGGTGATTCGAGATCGGTGAGGCCGATGCCCGGGTGTCCCACGAAGATCGCCAGGATGCCGAACATCATGAAGACATTCCACTCGAGCGGGACCCCCATCGGGATCGACGACAGGATGCCGAAGTGGAAGACGAGCATGATCGCGGCGGCGATCCCGCCGACCCAACCGCCGTGCGAGAAGAACAGCACGATGGGGACGAGTCCCTCGATTGCCGTGGAGAAGTGGGCGATCCAGCGTGACCGTCGTCCGGGGCGCAGGTCGTCGGGGAAGTCCTCGAAGAACTTGCGTTTGATCTTCGGCGACCGCCAGATCGGGTTGTTCGACATCATCGTCGCGATCACGAAGGGGAAGTGCTTGTTCAGCTTCGATGTCGCCGCACCCAGCCAGATGCACAGGAACATGAGCTTGGCGCCGATGATCATGTCGACGCCGCTGAACAGGAAGGTCACCGTGAGTGCGCCGTACACCTCCCCGCGCGCTGCGAGGAAGACCGTCTTGTCGCGGAGCCCGATCGCGGCGAGGAGTGCGAGGATCGTCCAGATCTGCCACACCGGCAGAACTCCGACGGTCGTGTCGAGAGCGGGGACGGCGCCGGACCCGGGGCTGAACAGCGCGATCAGCACGACGACGATCAGCGCGCCGTAGAGCGCGACGTCGACCGGGGTTCGGGTGTCGCCCGTGGTCAAGGGGATGCGCGGCCACGGGGGCTGGCGGATCGTCTTGGGGCGCAACCAGTAGAGGATCGAACCGAAGGGCGGGAAGAAGCGGTTGTTCAACGGACCGAACCCGCAGCCGAAGCCCACGACCTCGAGCAGCATCGTGTAGAGGACGACCTTCTGGAAGACGATCGGCTCGTTGTACCAGTCGGTGACGGCGAAGAAGCCGTCGATGCCGGGTGTCGAGATGACGATCGCCCAGCCGATCAGGATGTAGGCGAGGATCTTTCCGACGTAGAACAGGTGCAAGGCGACCGGGGTCCCGAATCCGACCTCGGCCCAGTGTCGCGCCATCGGTCGGATCTTCTCCGCCCGCGTGCCCTGGCTCCAGGTCGGAAAATCGATGTCCGGCGTGGTCTGCTTCAGGAATCCCATCGTCGCTGAACGTAACAAACCAAGCGATTGCTTGGGGTCGGATCGGGCTCGGCGGCGTGCGAGCGGCAGAGCGGCCGGGTCACTGGTGCGCGGTGTCGTATCTGTCGCGGGACGCGTGCACCTCGTCCATGTGGGCTTCGGCCCACGTCTTGATCGACGCCATGACGCCGTGCAGGGACAGCCCGAGGTCGGTGAGTTCGTAGGTGACGGTGACCGGAACCGTGGGAGTCACCGTGCGGGTGAGAAGTCCATCGCGTTCCATCGACCGCAGCGTCTGCGTCAGCATCTTCTGGCTGACGCCGGCCAGGCGTTGTGCGAGTTGGGAGTAGCGCATCGCCCGCGGGCCGCCCGGGCAGTCGTTGCCCGGCGCGGGACCATCGCTTCCGAGCGCGGCGAGGATGAGCGCGACCCACTTGTTGGAGATGCGGTCGAGGAGCTGGCGGCTGGGGCACTGCGCGAGGAATGCGTCGTACTGCGCGCGAGCTTCCGCCCGTCTGTCCGCCGCGGTCTGTGTCGGCATGGTGGCACCTTTCGTTCCGGTGCGTAACGCACTTCGAAGTGCGTACTTCCCAATAGAGAGTTGCTCTCTCATGGTGGTTCATAGGAGGGCTACACACAAGGAGGAGAACGTCATGAACACATACCGAGACACTTTCCGCGCCGCCGTCGTGACCACGCCGTCGGGACCCGATTCGATCGAGATCGTCGACATCCCGGTGCGGCAACCCGCGGACGGTGAGGTGCGCGTCGCCGTCGCTGCCGCGTCGATCAATCCGGTCGACCTGGCGGTCTCGTCCGGGTTCTTCCACTCGGTGGGGGTGATCAGCGGCGACACGCCCGTCGGGCTGGGTATGGACTTCGCGGGCACGGTCCTCGAGTCCGGCGTCGGCGTCGACCTCGCACGGGGTACCCGGGTCGCCGGGGTCCTGCCCGGCTTCGACCATTCGACGGGCGCCTACGCCGACGAGGTCGTGGTCCCGGCTGACGCGGTGGCAGTCGTGCCGGAATCGCTGGACCTCGTCGCCGCGGCGACCGTTGCCATCAATGCCCTTGCCGCAGAGCAGATCCTCGACCTTCTCGGCGAGCCCGGGCCCGGCGGCGACCGACTACTCGTGACCGGTGCGGCCGGGGTGGTCGGTGGATACCTCCTGGTTCTGGCCCGGCGTCGAGGGTGGGACGTGGCCGGGCTCGCCCGACCGGCCGACGAGGACTTCGTGCGGGGTCTCGGTGCGGACTTCCTCGACCGGCCGCTGGGCGGCTGGTTCGCGGTCGCCGATGCCGCCGCGATGCAGGAAGACGCCCTCGCGCTGGTGCAGAACGACGGTCGGTTGGTCGGGGTGATGCCCGGTCGGGCCCCGGCCGCCGAACGTGGGATCACGGTCGACGTGGTCGACTCTCACGCGGACGACCGGCTCGCGCGGCTGCTGGAACTCGCCGCGGTGGGTGACCTGCCGATCCGGGTCGAGGGAACCTTTCCGCTCGACTGGGTCGCCGACGCTCAGAAGGCCGCGGCGAAGCCGGGTGGTCGGGGTCGGTGGGTGATCACGCCGTGACGATGTGCGGTGCGGGCGGATCGAAGCTCGGGTTGTCGGGGAGAGGCGATTCGCCCTTCGAGTCACCGATCTCCTTCACTGTCTTCAGGTCGGTGAGCTTCGAGCCGCCGCGCCGCGCGAGCGAGTCGTCGTACCACTCGAACCACGGATAGCCGTACTGCAGATACTCCTCGATGGTGGGAGGCGCGTGGTGCGGAGCCGTTCCGGTCAGTCCCTCCCAGTCCGCGCTGTTGATGATCCGCAGGACGGCCGCGCCGGTGGCGTCGGTGTCCCAGTTGGTGCGTGGTTCGACGGGCGTCGCGATGGACTGCGTGATCGATCCACCTGCGCCCATGCCCATCGCGCCGGTGGCTTCGGGTGCCTCTGCGCACAAATTCATCATGTCGGGAGCGGACAGAGGCAGCGCCACGCGTCGTGCGGCGACCCGTTCGTTCCAAGTCGACGAGCGAAGCGGGGTGACCTGGATGCGGACTCTTCCGTCGTCGGCCCCGCTGAGCTGTTCCGCAGCGGTGTAGCCGCCGCCGAGTGGCATCGCGACGAACTGCCGGACGGTCTTCTCGTCCACCCGGAAGCCGTCGAGCCAGGGCTGCTCGGGGACCTCGAAGTAGTCCTCGCCCAGGAAGTCGACGGCGTCGGAGAAGTCGTCGCCGGTGACCGCGTTGATCCCGCCGACCGAGATCCGGACGAGAAACGGGTAGTCCTCGGGTGAGTTGAAGCTGAACCAGGCGGCCTCGGCCTGCCACATGGGGAGGAGTACGTCAGAGCCGGCCCAGGTGCGAGGCCGGTGGGCAACGGTGCCCGCATTGATCAGGGAAAACGAGCCGATTCCGGGCGGCAGCCCGTAGGTGGTCTCGTCGTCGGGAACGCGGAGGGTGCGATACACGCGGATGTGCAGTCGGGCGTCGGGGTGGACATCGGGAAAAGCGAATTCCAACTGGTTCCGGGTGACGGTGGGGGACATGTGCGGCCTCCGGCTGGTGCTGATGTGTGTCGCCGACGTTAGAGGTCGGGTCCGACAATCCCCGGCGTGCGCAGACCTGCGTTCGAACCGGCGACGGGACCAGCGCGGAGTGGTTCACTGGAAGCATGATGCTCGTCGCGGTGGCCGTCTTCGTGGTGGTGGTCGCGGTGGCGCTCGTCCTGCTGATGTCCATGGCCATCGGTGCCTTCTCGGCGATGTTCAGCGAGATGAAGGCCGACTCCGCGCGTCGGCGCGCTGGGCGCGGTGATTCGCCGATCTCGGTGTCAGACCCCGTCGCGTCGAACTCGACCGACCCGCTCGCCGAGCTCGCCGACGACATGCGGCTGGCACAGGCCCGCCGATGGGCGTCGTGCCAGTCCGTGCAGAGCCGTCTGCAGGACGAGGTGAACGAGACATCCGAGTACGTCTCCCTCGCTCTCGACATCTGGGGTGGCGGCGACCTCGACAAACTCAGAGGCGACCGCGTCGGACAGATCGTCTGGACGACGGCGATGGTCGCCGACAGCGTGGCCCGTCAACCGGCCTGGCAGCTGGACTTCTTCGACCGCCATGCGGTCCGCGTCGACCTCGGCGGCGAGGTCACCTCCATCGCCACCGCCGCCGCCGGACTGCGCGACCAGCTCGACATCCTCGGCGACAAACCCGAGGGACACCTCGGCGTCGACGACGAGGTTATCGCCATCTTCGCCGAGAAGTCGCGGGTGCTGTCCGGGCGACTCGACGGCCTAGTCGAACGTCTGGAGGCATTCGCCGGCTACGAGCAGATCGTCGCCCGCATCCAACAGCGCCAGGAGAAGCAGGCCTGGCTCGACAGGGTCAGTGCGATAGACGAATTCGAGCACGTCGTCGACGCGGAGTGGGACCGCGCCGAGAGCGACCGCGTCCGCAACCTGGCCGACGAATCCGAGGTCCTCGCCTCGATCTACCTGGATGAGATCGCCCCGCTGGCGAAGTCGCTCAAGCGGAGTGACGCATCGTAGGACCTCTTACGAGGGTGTGGTGACCACCTGGAACAGGACCTCCTTCCGGACCTCGAATCCCAGCTGCTCGTAGAGGCGGATGGCGTTCACGTTGGTCGCGTCCGCGTGCAGGATCGGGGTTTCGCCCCGGTCCCGAATACCCTGCGCGAGTGCGAGAACCAGCCGCGACGCGAGGCCCTCACCACGGTGATCGGGGTCGGTGCACACTGCGCTGATCTCGGTGTATCCCGGGAGGGTGAGTCGTTCGCCGCCCATCGCGATCAGCCGGCCGTTGCGTCGGAACCCGAGGTAGGTGCCCATCTCGATGGTCCGTTTCCGGAATGGCCCGGGACGGGTGCGGCTGACCAGGTCGGTCATCTGCGGGACGTCGTCGGCGGTCAGGCGGATCGCGGCGTCGTCGGGCCTCGCGGGCACCCCGGCGTCGATCATCTGGACTCCGGGCAGATGCATCTTCGACTGCCAGTCGGCGGGTGGGGTGTCGGCGACGACCGGGATGAAGAGCGAATTTCCCGGTCCGACCATACGGGCGGCGTCGGCCCAGTCCTGGGCGGTCGGGCCGTCGGGGAGGGCAGCCATCGGGCAGACGTCGGGGTGGTACCGCAGGGCGGTGCCGACTCCTTCGGCGAACCGCGCATGCGGGCCGGCCAGGGCGGCCCGGGCCGGGTTGTCGAGCGGGGTGTGGTCGGAACGTTTTGTCCCGCCCGCGGATTCGTCGACGCTTCCGACCACACGACGACGATACCCGGCGGTGCGGACCGGGTCGGGTCGAGTTCGCGCGGGAAACGGCCTACGCAGGACACATGGACCATCTCGGCCTTACGATCGGGCGATCAACAGCGCTGGTCACGAACGTTCCGCGTAGCGTCGCCGGCGGAAGTCCGGGCCCGAAGGAGCCGCGCGTGGCGATGAGTGAGAGGCCCCCCGATGTCGGCGTCGACCGTGAGGCGACGCGCAATCTCGCCTTGATGCTCGTGCTCACGTTCGCGACCGGCGTGGTCGACGCGGGCGGTTTTCTCGGCTTCGACACCGTGTTCCTCGGGAACATGACCGGCAACGTGCTGATCCTCGGTATGGGTGCGGCCGGTGCCGACGGACTGCCGGTCTTCTCGCTGGCCCTCGCCCTGATTGCGTTCATCGTCGGCGCCGGGATCGCGAGCCTGTTCCTACGTTCGGGGCGGCGTGGATGGAGTCCGCGGTTGACCGCGGTGCTGGTGGTGTCGGCATCGCTGGTCGCCGGCACCGCGGTCCTCGTCTGGCTCGAACCGACCGAGCATGTGGCAGCGATGTTCTCGATCGGGATGACGGCGGGCGCGATGGGCATGCAGGCCGCCGCGGCGCGCAACATCGGTGTCGCGGACGTGACCACCGTCGTCGTGACGTCGACGATCACCGCCTGGGCGATCGACATGTTCGCGCGCCCCAGTCGGGCCACGATCCTGAATCGCCGGCTGGCTGCGATCGTGACGATTCTGGTGGGTGCCCTGGTCGGTGCGCTGTTGGTGAAGGTTGCGCTCTGGTCTGTCTTCGCGGTGGCCGCGGGAGTCAGCGCCGTCGTGGTGGTGTGCGGGCACGTGCTCGCCTCCGCGGGTTCCGGTGGGATCACCCGAGCCAGTTGATGTCGACGCGGCCGAGTGACGTTATGTCGTTGCGTCCCTGCCAGATCGGCGTTCCGGTTGGTTGGGTCGAGTACAGTCCGTGACCGGCAGCGAGCACGCGGTCGTACTGACTGGGCCAATTGATCTCGGCGGCGAGACCGTCGAGCGTATCCTCGCCGCGGTCGAGTGCGCGTTTGACGTGCGCGGGCGCGGGCAACCGGTCTGACTTGCTCGAGTTGCAGCCCTGGCACGAGACAACGAGATTCGCGAGCCCGTCGATGCCGACCCGCGACCACGGCAGAACGTCATCGACCCACGCCAGCTGGAAGGCCGGCTTCAGCAACGGTGCAAGGCGCGCGAGAGTCACGCATACGCCGGGGAACAGCGTCAGTTTGTTGCCGTGGTCAGCCACTCTTCCCTGCGAGTCAGTACCCATCCAGGAGTCGTCGTACAGGAAGCGTTCCTGCTCGCCGCCCGAGGTGAGGTTCTGAAGAAGTTTCAACGGATACCGCACCAGCGTCCGTTTGACGACGGCATGCGTCGCCCTGTAGCGCTCTGACTCGTATGCGACAACGAGATCGAGGCCTTGAGTCCGGTGAGTCGTGGCCTTGGCCCGCAAGTCCGAGACTGCGTCGAAGATGACTCCTCGCCCGTCGGCGGACTGTCGCAGGAGATGGCCGTCTAGGGGTCGCATCTGGCGCCAGTACAGCTCGATGACTCGGCTGGTCAGATCATCCAGGTCGACGTCGACAGCCGCGTCCGGGTTGTCGGGCACGGATTCAACTGCTAGGTCGAGCAGAGCCATCAGGACGGCTAGCTTGTACGTTGCTGTGCGCCGGCCACCCTCGATGATCGCCACCAGTTGCTGCCCGAGGGCGAGCGGGTCGGTGGGATGCGGCACGGTCGCATTCTATTCGACGAGCAGGCGACCCCGGAGTGACTGACTGTGTAAGTTGCGCTCACCTTGGGCGACGGGTCTGCAATTACAGATTGCGTCTTGTCGCGGAAAGCGGCACCGATCGCAACGTGATCTGGAAGCCACTCAAAGGAACGGTCGGCGAACACGCAGAAGCGCGCTCGCCGAACGTCTTTCAGGTCCCGGCCGAGCGGTCGCCGAGCCCGAGGCCGCGGGAACTAGCTCAAGACGATCTCGACCGGCACTGCGCTGCCGAGGGTATGGCCGACGGGAGAGCTCGCCTGAACCTTTGCGTGCAGTTCGTCGAGCTTCTCGCGCGGGGCGTCGGAGTCGATGGTGACGTTCGCGGTGATCGAGTTGAAACCGGCGTGACCGTCGGCGAGGCCGAGGAAGACGCGAAGGTCGATGTCGCCCTTGAGGTCGATGCGGAGATCCTTCAGTTCGACGCCGGCCACCGTGGCGTTGGCGGCGTAACCGACCGCGAGGCAGTTGCCGAGCGCACCGAGGAGCTGCTCGACCGGGTTGGGTGCCGTGTCGCCGCCGCCCAGCGCGGCCGGCTCGTCGGATGCCACCGGCGAGAAGTTGCGGACACGGGCTTCGGAAGCGAACGCGCCATTCCACTGGACGTGAGCAGCCCAGGTCGTCTGAGCCTTGGTGTCGTCGGCCCGGATGGCTTCGACGAGCTGACCGACAGCTGCGATGTCGACGTCGTTGAGGCGGGTGGCGGTCTCGGTCATGGTGCTCCTTCGGGAAGAATGTCGATCTTCGCCGAAGCTATCCGGCGACGACGCCGCGATCACCAGTCAGCGTCATCCTGAGCCGAAGTCTTGGCGGCGGTCCGCAACCGGAGCATGATGATCGGCCCGGCCGGTCAGCAGTTGTTCGGTTCGCCGATCTTCACGGCGGAGCGAACGGCCTGGCGCTCCCCGAACGATTGGGCGCGTAGGGGCACCCGCGCCCACCTATGCGTTCAGTTGGTTCGAACGAAGGAATCGAGATCTGCCTGCCGGTCGTGCGGCGGGCATGTCGCGACCGCGCGGTAGCCTGCGGCAAGGCCGGCTACCGACGACACGAGGTTGACCAGTGACTACGGACGACACCCCTGGTGGGGCTTGGGAAGAAAGATCCCGCCATGCCGAGCGTGATCCCCGAGAACCCGCGGTTCGCGGCGGCGAGCGAGGAAGTCGTCTTCAACGCGCTGAACGAGCAGCTCCTGGACGAGGACCTGCTCGTCGTAGGGCAGCGGGTCACCGACCACTCGAAGGATCACGAGATCGACTTCGTCGTCGCGATCGAGGGCGCCGGGGTCGTGTGTGTCGAGGTCAAGGGCGGCGCGGTGTGGCACGACGGGGAGTCGTGGTGGCAGGAGCGTTCCGGGCAGGCCCCGAAGCGGATCGACCCGGTCGCACAGGTCAGGGACGGCTGTTACGCGCTGCGTGAGTTCGTCGAACACGATCCCCGGTGGACGCAGGGGCGGGTGCGATGGGATCACGTGGTGGTGTTTCCGCATTCGAAGGTGGATCCGACCTTCGCACTTCCCGAGTGCCCGCGATGGAAGGTCGTCGACCGCACCCAACTCCACCAGCTCATGCCCCTGATCCGGAACGTTTCGCTGAAGAAGGACGTCGAGGTTCCCGGGATCGATGCCGAGGGGATCGGTCGACTTCGACTCGCGCTGAGCGGCAGGGGTTTACCGCAACGAGATGTTGTCGCCCGTGCTCTGGAGAACGAGAGCGTCGCCGACACGCTCACCTCCCACCAGGCGGTGATCCTCCGTGCGATCCATCAGCTCAATCGCGTCGAGGTGCGTGGCGGTGCCGGCAGCGGGAAGACATTCCTTGCCGTCGAACAGGCACGACGCCTTGCGAAGGACGGGCAGAGGGTTGCCCTCGTCTGCTACTCACACGGGCTGGCGTCGTTCCTCCGTCGACTCACCGGCACGTGGAAACACAAGGAACGGCCCGCGTACGTCGGCGAGTTCCACGAGCTGGGCATCGAATGGGGTGCTCCCACCGGCCCCGACGAACAGGAACGAACCCAAGCGGCGCAGGACTTCTGGGAACACACGTTGCCGCAACTGATGGACGAACTCGCACAGGAACTCCCGCCGGGGAAGCGCTTCGACTCGATCGTCGTCGACGAGGCACAGGACTTCGCCGACGACTGGTGGAAACCGATGCTCGCGTGCCTGCGTGACACCGAGTCCGGCGGCATCTACGTGTTCAGCGACGAGGCGCAACGTGTCTTCGCCCGGCAGGGATCGCCGCCGGTGGACCTGGTGCCGCTGGTCCTCGACCATAATCTGCGTAACACCAAACAGATCGCCGAGACCTTCAAACCGCTTGTCGGACAGCGAATGCAGTTACACGGCGGTGATGGTCCGGCGGTGACCTTCGTGCCGTGTACGGCAGCAGAGGCGGTCGACGTCGCCGACGACCAGATCGACCCGTTGCTCGACAAGGGATGGCGTCCCGAGGACATCGCGCTGCTGACCACCGGGAGTCGCCACGCCGAACAGAAGGCGCGCCAGGCCGAGGGCACCAAGGAGTACTGGGAGTCGTTCTGGGACGGCGAGCAGGTCTTCTACGGTCACGTCCTCGGGTTCAAGGGGCTGGAACGGCGCGTCGTGGTGCTGGCGCTCAACGAGACGAAGGCGTGGGACCGGTCTCGCGAACGCCTCTACGTCGGATTGTCGCGGGCCCGTGATGAGTTGGTGGTCTGCGGTGATCCCGAGTTCGTGCGGGAGGTCGGCGGACCCCAGGTCGCCCGACAACTCGGCATCGCCTAACCGACCCGTACAGACGATGGCAGCGGTGAACGACGGCCTTCGACAAGGCAAACAGAAGCCGCCGACCAGGACGTTTGCCCCAGTTTGGCACGAGATCGCGCGCCCTATGGGACTTTGGTCCCGAGGATAAGTGGACTTATGGCGTGTGGGTGCCGGGACCTGGTTACCTAAGGCGAGAAGATTTGAGTCCACCGGCTTCACAGCCGTTCGGTTCGGTTGAGAAGCTCCTTACGCTCCGTCGGCATGAATGCCAGACGCGCCCTCTGTGCGGGCCTCGCAGCAGTCGCTGTCCTCGTCGGTGGTGCCGGAGTACTGGCCCCGGCGGCGAACGCTGCTCCCGCAAGTCGCTGTGCCCCCGCCTCGACCCCTGAGACGACGCAGCGGCTCTCGGAACTGACCGATCCGTCCGAGATCAAGACCTTGACGATGCACGCTCCACGATCAGCGACCTGCGTAGTGAGCTCAGCAAGGCGAACAACTATCTCGGCACGTTCCCGATCGCCTTCGACAACATCCTCGAGCTCGTCGGACCCAGCATCGAGTCCGGAATCTACGAGCACCCGGAGTGGGCTTCGGATCTCGCGGTGGAGGTCGTCCGCCTCTACGTCGGGAACCTCCACGAGTACGTCATCGGCGGCAAGCCGCAGGCGCAGTGGGCGCAGGCGTTCGCTCTGACCACCGCGTGCGACCGCAGCCCGGGACGGGTCCTGCTCGGGCAGATCCTCGCCCATCTCCTCGTCGACTTCCCGTACGCGCTGGAGAACATCGACACGACCGTCGGCCACACCCGGGACTTCTACACCTTCGGCGGTGCGCTGGTCGACGCCACACCGGCAATCGTCAAGGACGTCAAGCGCACCTACGGTGTCGACCTCGGGCCGCTCTTCACCGCATGGTTCGTCGGCGACCTGATCGGCGACAGCCAGGCCACGACGCTCCTCTTCCAGTCGACCCGGACCGCTGCACTCGTCAACAGTTTCGGCTTGCAGAATCCGGCAACCCGCGGCGTGACCGTGGCCGGGATCAATGCTCTGTTCCAGACGTCGAACGTCGCCCTCGATGTGATGGAGAAGCTCGGCCAGATCTGACAAAGACGCGGGCCGGTGACAACCCGTCACCGGCCCGCGTCTTGGTTCCTGTAGATCCAACTACCAGGAGATCTCGATCTCGATCTCGGATTTGTCCTCGCCGCGCTCGAACTCGACCTTCAGCTTCACCTGCGCCGGGATGTCGATACGCACGGTCTTGTTGTTCTCGACGTACGACACCTCGTTGTGCCGGGCGATCGCGTCGGCGAGGTCGTGAAGCCGCTGCGCCGCCTCTTCGCGGGTCAGCGTGGTCTTGGTCTCGTGTTCGAACAGTTCGTCGCTCATGTGTTCATCTGAACCGATCGGGATGCATCGGTCAAGGAAGAAGCTGAACTAGTTGCTCAGCGGCCGCAGGAACTCGCCGCTGACCTGAACTGCGGGCGCCGACGATCCGCCGCCGACGACCAGCGTCGCGAAGGCGAGGTCGCCGACGATGCCGGCAAACCAGCCGTGCGGGTTCTTGTTGTCGCCGTACTCAGCCGTCCCGGTCTTGCCGCCCAGGCCAGGGATGTCCTGCAGCGCGGTGGCGGTTCCGCGGGTGACGGTGTCGCGCATCATGCTTCGCAGCGCGCGCACCACATCGTCGGGAATCGGCTGGGGTTCGGTGTCGCCGGTGGTTCCTCGTCCCTCGACCAGCGTCGGGGTGACGGTCTCACCTCGCGCGAGACTCGCCTCGGCCAGTGCCAGGCCGAACGGGCTGACGGTGACTGTGCCCTGGCCGATGCCGTTCTCGACGCGCAGGGCGGGGGTGTCGGCGTTCGGTACGGAACCGGTCACGGTGGTCAGGCCCGGAACGGTGTAGTCGGCGCCGATGCCGAACCTGCGGGCCATCGAGGTCAACGCGTCGGCGGGGAGCTTGTTTGCGAGCGCACCCATGGAGGTGTTGCAGGAGCGCGAGAAAGCCGTTGGTAGAGGGACGGTTCCGAGATCGAATTCGTCCTCGTTGGGGATCGTCCTCCCCTCGATCGTCGTCCGTCCCGGACACGGGACCTGCGATGTCGGCTGCACCCCGCCGGACGCCAGGGCTGCGGCGGTGGTGATGGTCTTGAAGGTCGAGCCCGGCGGATACAACCCGGTCAGGGAGACTGCGCCGGAGCGGTCCGCGGTGTCGTTCTGGGCGACGGCGACGATTCCGCCGGTCGAGGGGGTGATCGCGACGATCATCGCGGGGCGTCGTTCCCGGTCGACGGCCCGCTGCGCCTGGGCCTGGATGTCGCGATCGAGCGAGGTGCGAACCGGAGACGTCTCGCCAGGTTGAGCTGAGTCAACGAGATGCGTTGGTGCGCCGTCCTTGTCGACGATCTGGATCGACCAGCCGGCCGTGGCGTCGATCGCGCTTCGCCAGATGTCCTCGAGGCCGGCCATCGCGGGGGAGTGGAGAGCTTTGGTGGCACTGAGGAGCGCGCCCTGCTCGGTGGTCGTGATGCCGGCGATCGACCTGATGCTGCGCTGGACACGTTCGAGATCGCTGTCGCGCAACCTGATCACGGTCTGGCTCGGGGCTTTGTTGCCGTCGAACAGTTTTCGGATGGTTGCCGTGGTGATCGACGGTTCGATCGGCCGGAGCGCGCGCGCCAGTTGACCGGCCGACGCGAGCTGTGCCCGTTCGAGATCGATCAGCGTCACGGCTTGCCATGTCATCAGCGGGCGGGCGTTGGTGTCGAGTACGGGGGTGCGGTAGGCGCGGTCGTCGCTGTAGGAGAAGGATTGTCCGTCGCGGAGCTGCCGGTGCATCACGGAGGGCTGCCACCGCACACGCCAGCCCGAATCGGTCTCGGTGAGGACGACCGACGTCTGATAGGCGGTGTTCCCGTTCCGGATCTGCCACTGGTGGTCGAGAGTCCCGGTGACCTTCTTGTCATCGACGAGGTCGGGGGTGACCGACAGCTTCGGGGTGGAGCCCATGCCATCGAAGATCGACCTGATGGTCGTACGCGCGGCGGCCGGGTCGTCGGTGAGTCCGGCGGCAGCCTCGACGTCGCCCCGCTGGAGTGCCTCTGCAAACGACTGCAGGGTGTCGTCCGGCGAGTCCTGGGACAGGAAACACCCGGACAACGTGCCGACCAGCACGGTTAGAACACTGAGGACGACCAGCCACCGACGCATGAGGCCAGACAACCGACCCCGGGGCGTCCACGCAAAGTCAGGACGCGCGATGGCCCGATAGCGATCCGCTATCGGGCCAGGTCGACTGGTCATTCACCCGGAATGCGGAGCTCGGTCACGACCGTCCGGGCCACCTCGCCGATGGCCCGGTCGACCTGCGGCAGAGAGGGCTCAGATCGGGCGCTCATGGTGAAGACGGCGACCGCGACCGGCAGCTCTCCGGGGAACTCGACGACGCCGATCTCGTTGCGGATCGCGACCAGGGTCCCGGTCTTGCCCGCCACGGTGACCCGCCGGAAGGGGAATCCCGACGCCAGGCGGGCGGTGAAGACCTGGCGGCGCATCGTATCCCTGATGAACGCGCACATCACCGACGACGCCGCCCGATCGGTCCAGACCGCGGACAACAGCGTCGTGCAGTCACGGGGCGTCGACGAGCTCGAGTAGGCGGCGTCGTAGGCGCTCACCGTGGTGTCGCTGTCCGGGTCGGCGAGTGCGGCGAAAGCCTCTGCCACCGTGCTCGTTCCGGTCTCGCGCTGGAGTCTTTCGTGCAGTTCTGCGACCCCTCCGACGATGCGCGTGCTCGTGGCACCGAGGCCGATGAGGTCCTCTCGGACGCGGTCGAGCCCGATCTCGTCGAGGAGGACGTCGGCGGCCACGTTGTCGGAGACGGTCATCATCGAGGTGGCGAGATCGCGTCGGCTCAGGGTGATCGGGTCGCGCAGCGCGGCCAGGCCCGTCGGTCCCTGCGCCCACCGGGTGGGATCGACGGTCACCGGCGAGGTCAGGTCGATCTCTCCGCGATCTGCGCTGCGGCACAACGAGATCAGGACAGCGAGCTTGTAGACCGATGCCAGAACGACCGGTGCGTCGGCGTCGTAGGAGTAGCTGATCTGGGGCGAGCCGATCGTCGTCGCATGAAGCCAGCCGGAACAGCCGGCGTCGGCGAGGATCTCGGCGACGTTGCGGTCGATCCGATCTCTCACGTGGGCAGGCAGCTCACCCGGGCCGACGGTCACCCGGTCGCCTTGCTGATCTTCCACAGTGCGGCCGTCGCCACGTCGGCCACCTCGCCGAGCGCAGACTCCCGGTAGACGACGCGGAGTCGCAGTGCTGTTGCGTCACGCCCGATGGGCAGGCAGCTTATGGAGTCCAGCGATGCAAGGCGTTGCGCGTCGGCGGTCAGACCGAAGGCTCCGCTGCCGGCGACGGCGGCCACCAGGTGTTCGGACGACGAGATGGGCAGAATGCGTGGATCGAGCCCGGATTCGCGGAGGCGGTCGATCAGCTGATCATGTGCGGGTGGATTCGCCGCGCGCGATTGGTGGCAGAGGTCGAGTCCGGCCAGTTGTCGCAACCGCGGACGCACCGTGGTGGTCACCGGATGGTTTGCGGGTACGACCACGTGGCGCCGAAACCCGACGATCGGACCGGTGGTGAGAGTGCCAGTGACACAGGGAGCGTCGACGATCGCGAGGTCGAGCGTGCCCGCGGATACCTGCTCGACCAGACTCACCGCAGTTGCGCTCAGCATCTCCTGGCCGGAGGACACGTCACCGAGACGTTGTGCGACTGCCGCAATCGCCGCGGCACCGGCGAGAGGCACTGCACCCCAACGCAGCACCTCGGATCCGTCGTGAAGGTGTCGGGCTTCACCGAGGAACCGCGCTGCGTCGTCGATGAGAAGACGTGCGCGGGGCAGCAGGTCGCGGCCCGCGTCGGTGAGTTCGGCGCCGCGGGAGGTGCGTCGGATCAGCTGGACCCCGAGCTCCTTCTCCAGGCGTCTCAGCCCCTGCGACACCGGTGGCTGCGTCATCTCCAGCCGAGCAGCCGCGTCCCCGAAGTGGCCTTCCTCGGCGACGGCGACGAAGAACCGCAGGTGCCTGACGAGATCCACGGGTTCCAGGATGGCACGGCGGCGTCGACCGGCCTCGCAACCCACCCCTTTTCCGTATACCCACCCCGTCGAGCGGGGGCGGGTATACGGAAAAGGGGAGAGGCTGCGACGGTCAGCGCAGGAACGTCGCGGCCGCGTCGGCGAGGTCGAGCAGCGGTTGCGGGAAGATGCCGAGTACGACGGTGGCCAGGGTGCAGATCGCGATGCCCGTGGTGGTGAGGATGCTCGGCTTCACGACGTGCGGTGCGTCGTGGGTGGGGACGTCGTCGAAGAACATGGCGACGATGATGCGGATGTAGACGTAGGCGGCGATCGCGCTGCTGATGACGCCGATGACCACCAGGACTCCGCCGCCGTTGCCGGCGACTGCGGCGAAGACGTCGAATTTGGCGATGAAACCGCTTGTCAGCGGGATGCCCGCGAAGGACAGCAGGTAGACCGCGAACATGGCGCCGACCAAGGGGTACCGACGGCCGAGACCCGACCACTGGGTGAGGTCGGTGGCCTCGCGGCCGGACAAGTGCGGGTTGCGGACCGTCGCCGCGGTGCCGTGGATCGCGGCCGTGCGTGCCGAAGTGCTGGTGTCCGAAGTTGTCGTGTCACAGTCGGGTTCGCGGATCACCGCCACCATGGGGAAGGCGCCGAGCGTCGTGAACGCGTAGGCCGCCAGGTAGAAGAGCGTTGCGCCGAGACCGGCGTCGTCGAAGGCGATCAGGCCGAGCAGGATGAAACCGGCGTGCGCGATCGACGAGTAGGCGAGCATGCGCTTGATGTCGTTCTGGGTCACCGCCATCACCGACGCGATGACCATCGACGCTATCGCCACTGCCCACAGCGCCGGCTCCCATTGATCGCGCAGCGCACCGAAACCGACGTAGAAGACGCGCAGTAGCGCACCGAATGCGGCGACCTTGGTCGCCGATGCCATGAACGCGGTGACCGGGGTCGGGGCGCCCTGGTAGACGTCGGGAATCCAGGAATGGAACGGAACCGCACCGACTTTGAACAACAGCCCGACGGCCAGCATCGCGAGCCCGATCAGCGCCAGCGTGGTGTCGCCGCCGGTACCGGCGACATCGGTGAGCGACGCTCCGATCGTCGACAGGTTCAGCGAGCCGGTCGCGCCGTAGACGAATGCCGCACCGAACAGGAAGAAGGCCGACGAGAAGGCGCCCAGCAGGAAGTACTTGAGCGACGCCTCCTGCGAGATGAGCCGACGACGCCGCGCCAGTCCGCACAGCAGGTAGAGCGGCAGCGAGAAGACCTCCAGCGCAATGAACATGGTGAGCAGATCGCCGCAGGCGGGGAACAGCATCATGCCGCCGACCGCGAGAAGGGCCAGCGGGAACACCTCGGTCGTCACGGCCCCGGCACGGGTCGCCTCGAACTCGGCGTCGGTGTTGGGCACCGACGCACCGGACGGCGTGAACATGTCCGCGTCTACTCCACCGCCGTTCAGACCTGTCCTGCCGGACTGATCGTCGCCGACCTCGGCGCCGGCGAGAGTACGCATGGTGACCGGCGCGACGACCCGCTCGAGCCGCCGTTCGGCCATGAAACCCACCGCGATGATCGCGATGATCAGCAGGAGTCCCTGCAGATACAGTGTCGGGCGGTCCATCACGACGGCCCCCGACATCGCGAACTGACCGTTCGCGCCGTCCGCGGTCTGTGCGGTTGTGACGGTGGCCAGCGCGGCGAGAGCGACGACGAGGCCGCCCAGCGAAAGTGCCAGTTGCAGTGCGTACCTCAACCTGCGCGGGGCAAAGGCTTCGACGAGGACCCCGATGACTCCCGCACTGAACACGATCAGCATGGGGGACAGCGCCGCATACTCGACGCTCGGGGCTTCGATCGCGGCCAGCGGCGTCGTGCTCAGGGCGACGAGAGACGTGGTCATCGGTGAGCCTCCGCGACAGGGGTCGAGCCGGCGGGCCGGTCATGGGCGGGGTCCGCCACCGCGGGTTCGGGATCGGTGACCCCGACCGTCGTCAGCGTGCTCTGCACGGCCGGATCGATCAGGTCGATCATCGGCTTGGGATAGACCCCCAGGGCGATGAGCAGGGCGAGAAGCGGGACGACGACGGCCAGCTCGCGGCCGGCGAGGTCGCGTATCGGCGTCGACCGCTCGTCGTCGGGCCTGGCCGGTCCGCCCATCATCCGCTGGTAGGTCCACAGGATGTAGATGGCGGAGAGCACCAAGGCCGAGCACGCGAGGACGGCCGCGATCGGGTAGCGCGTGAATGTGCCGATGAGGACCAGGAACTCGCTGATGAACGGGGCGAGTCCGGGCAGCGACAGGGTCGCGAGACCCGCGACGAGGAAGGTCCCGGCCAGGACCGGGGCGACCTTCTGGACACCGCCGTAGTCGGCGATGAGGCGACTGCCCCGCTGCGACACCAGGAACCCCGCGATGAGGAACAGTGCGGCCGTGGAGAGTCCGTGGTTGACCATGTACAGCGTCGACCCGGTCTGTCCCTGGTCGGTCAACACGAAGATGCCGAGGATGATGAAACCGAAGTGGGAGATGGACGTGTAGGCGATCAGACGCATCACATCGGTCTGCCCGATGGCCAGGACCGCGCCGTAGATGATGCTGACGACCGCCAGCCCGCAGATCAGCGGGGCGAAGTACTGGCTCGCATCCGGGAACAGCTGTAGGCAGAACCGCAGCATCGCGAAGGTCCCCACCTTGTCGATCACGGCCATCATGAGCACCGCCGACGTCGGGGTTGCCGCGACCGCGGCGTCGGGAAGCCACGAATGCAGCGGCCAGAGCGGGGCTTTCACCGCGAACGCGAACATGAAGCCGAGGAACAGCAGTTTCGCGAGGCCGGTGGTGTCGTCGATCTGTCCGCTCGACACCGCGGCCACGATGTCTCCCAGTGCGAAGGTCCCGCCGCCATCGGCCCCGACGCCGTTCTGTGCGGACACGACGTACAGGCCGATCACCGCGGCGAGCAGGAGCAGCCCGCCGAACAGGTTGTACAGCAGGAACTTCACCGCCGCACCGGAGCGGTTGGGGCCGGTGCCGAAGCCGCCGATGAGGAAGTACATCGGGATGAGCATGGCTTCGAAGAAGATGTAGAACAGCAGGATGTCCAGGGCGACGAAGCTCATCAGCACCATCGCCTCGGTCGCGAGGAACAGCGCGAGATAGATGTGCGGGCCCTTTTGTGCCCGTCCACCCGAGTGGTCCAGGGAACCGTCGGAGTCGGCGTCGTGCCAGCCGGCCAGCAGGAGCAACGGCAGGAGAGCTGCGGTCAGCAGGATGAGGACCAATCCGATTCCGTCCAGCCCCAACGCATATCGGGTCCCCAGGGCCGGAATCCAGCTCACGTCCTCGGTGAACTGGTATCGCTGCCCGGCAGGATCGAAACCGACCGCGAGACCGACAGCTAGGACGAGAACACCGACAGTGATCGCGAAGGCGAACCAGCGGGCCACCGAGGGACGGCTCGCGGGAATCGCGAGGACGAGGGCCGCGCCCACCGCGGGGGCCAGCCAGAGGATCGTCAGCCAGGGGATGTTCACAGCACGTTCACCGCCATCACGAGTGCGACGATCAGGGTCGTCCCGGCGAACATCGACAGCGCGTAGGACCGTACATAACCGTTCTGCCACCCGCGTATTCGGCGTGATGCGCGGGTCACGGTCTCGCCGACCCCACTCGTCAGCCCGTCGACACCGTCGGATTCCACGGCGACCAGGCCCGCGGTGACGCGCTGCCCGGGACGCATCAGTAGTTCCTCGTTGATCGTGTCGCCGTACAGATCGCGTCGTGCTGCGACGGTCAGCACCGACACGTCCTCGGGTGCGACGACGGGAACCGGCCGGGTGGCGTACTGCCGGTAGGCGATCGCGACGCCGACCGCCACGACGAGGAGGATGATCGCGGTCATCGCCCAGACCGGGATCAGGTGGTGGGCGGTGTGTTGGCCGACCACCGGTTCGAGCCAGCGCTCGAGCGAACCGCCGATCGCGAGCAGGCCACCGGAAGCCACCGAACCCAGTGCGATCAGGACCATCGGCCCGGTCATCACCCGGGGGGACTCGTGCGGGTGCGGTGCGGGGGCATCGGTGCCGTCGTGCCAGCGCTTCTCGCCGAAGAAGGTCAGCAGCATCACGCGGGTCATGTAGAACGCGGTGATGCCTGCGCCGAGAAGCGCTGCACCACCGAGGACCAGGCCCTTCGCGCCGCCCGCGCCGAAGGCGGCCTCGATGATGTGGTCCTTGGAGTAGAAGCCCGCGAACGGTGGGACACCGATGATCGCGAGGTAGCCGACCCCGAAGGTCACAAAGGTGACGGGCATGAGTTTGCGCAGCCCGCCGTAGCGTCGCATGTCGGTCTCGTCGTTCATCCCGTGCATCACCGATCCCGCACCGAGGAACAGGCCGGCCTTGAAGAAGCCGTGGGTGAGGAGGTGCAGGATCGCGAATGCGTAACCGGCCGGGCCGAGTCCGGCGGCGAGCACCATGTAACCGATCTGGCTCATCGTCGACGCCGCGAGCGCCTTCTTGATGTCGTCCTTGGCGCAGCCGATGATCGCGCCGAACACCAGCGTCACGGCACCGACGACCACGACCCCGACCTGGGCGGTGGGTGCCAGGTCGAAGATGGGGCCGGAGCGCACGATCAGATACACGCCGGCGGTCACCATCGTCGCCGCGTGGATCAGCGCGGACACCGGGGTCGGACCCTCCATGGCGTCGCCGAGCCACGACTGCAGCGGTACCTGGGCCGACTTGCCGCAGGCGGCGAGCAGGAGCACGAAACCCAGTGCGGTGAGGGTTCCTTCGCCGGCCTGGGGAGCGCCGTCGAAGACCGCGGTGAACGCCACCGACCCGAAGGTCGCGAACATGATCATCAGTGCGACGGCCAGCCCGATGTCGCCGACGCGGTTGACCACGAAGGCCTTCTTGGCCGCGGTCGCCGCGGTCGGCTTGTACTGCCAGAAGCCGATCAGCAGATACGACGCGAGGCCCACGCCTTCCCAACCGAGGTACAGGCCGAGATAGTTGTCGGCGAGGACGAGGACGAGCATCGCTGCGAGAAACAGGTTGAGGTAGCCGAAGAATCGTCGACGGTCGGGGTCGTCGGCCATGTAGCCGATCGAGTAGACGTGGATCAGCGACCCGACGCCGGTGATGAGCAGGACGAAGCACATGGACAACTGGTCCAGGCGGAAACCGAAGTCCACCTGGAGTTCTCCCACCGGAACCCAGCTGAACAGGGTGTCGGTCACCCCGCGGTCGTCGGCGGGACGAGACACCATCCCGGTGAACATCACCAGCCCGACCACGAACGATGCGATCGCAGCGGCGGTACCGAGCAGATGACCCCAGCGGTCGGTGGTCCGACCACCGAGGAGAAGGATCACCGCACCGGCGAGCGGGAGCGCGGGGACCAACCAGAGCAGTGACGCGGTCAGTTCGGCGTTCACCAATCCTCCTCTACCGCTTCAGTAGATCCGCGTCGTCGACCGACGCCGAGCGGCGCGATCGGAAGATGGTCATGATGATGGCGAGCCCGACGACCACTTCGGCCGCGGCGACGACCATCGTGAAGAAGGCGATCACCTGCCCGTCGAAGGACTGGTTCATCCGGGCGAAGGTGACAAAGGCGAGATTCGCGGCGTTGAGCATGAGTTCGATGCACATGAACACGACGATCGCGTTGCGCCGCAGCAGCACTCCGGCGGCCCCGATGGTGAACAGCAGTGCCGAGAGGTAGAGGTAGTTCTCCGGATTCATGATCGACCCCCACCCGGGTTCTCCGGAGCCTGCGGATTCTTCTGGCGCAGGGTGCGGGCGGCCAGGATGGCGTTCACCGAGAGATCGGAGGGACTGCCGTCGGGGAGTCGTGCCGGGACGTCGACCGCGTTGTGCCGGGCGTAGACACCGGGACTCGGTAGCGGGGTGATGTTGATGCCGCTGCGGAATCGTGCCTGCGACAGCTCCTTCTGGGTGAGGCGTGGGCCGAACTTCTCCCGGTGGGCCAGCACCATCGCGCCGAGGGTCGCGGCGATGAGCAGTGCCCCGGTGAGCTCGAACGCCCAGAGATACCGGACGAAGATGAGCTCGGCGATGGCCTCGATACCGTAGTCGCTGTCGTCGGCCAGCGCGCCGGGGGCGGTCGCGCCGGTGGTGACCGCGATGGTGGCGTTGCCTATCCCGGCGATCAGCAGGACGCCGAACCCGACACCGATGATCATCGCGGCGACTCGCTGCCCTCGCAGCGTTTCTTTCAGAGAGTCGGAGGAGTCGACGCCGATGAGCATGAGCACGAAGAGGAACAGCATCATCACCGCGCCGGTGTAGACGACCACCTGCACCACGCCGAGGAACAGCGCACCCTGCGCCACGTAGAAGACCGCGAGGACGATCATCGTGGTGGCCAGGAAGATCGCCGAGTACACGGCCTTGGTGGCGAAGACGACGCCGAGCGCGCCGGCCACCGCGATCACTCCGAGCACCCAGAACTGCACGGCCTCACCGGTCGAGGTGCGAATCACCTCGTCGGCCAGGGTCGCGGTCATCGGCCCGGGCGTCATGGTCGCGGCTCCCGGGCACCCTCGCGAACCGTCGGTGTCGGGAGCGGCGTCACCCGGCCGTCGGAGGTGACCTCACCGCGGTAGTAGTTCTCCTCGGTCGAACCGGGCGCCATGGCGTGCGGTGGTGGTTCGACGCCCGGTGCCGGTGGCGCCAGCAGTCGGTCCTTCTCGTAGATGAGGTCGGCGCGGTTGTCGTCGGCGAGCTCGTAGTCGTTGGTCATCGTCAGGGCACGGGTCGGACAGGCTTCGATGCAGAGTCCGCAGCCGATGCAACGCAGATAGTTGATCTGATAGACGCGGCCGTACCGCTCACCGGGCGAATACCGTTCGTCCGGGGTGTTGTCGGCCCCTTCGACGTAGATGGCATCGGCCGGACACGCCCACGCGCACAGCTCGCAGCCGATGCACTTCTCCAGGCCGTCGGGATGACGGTTGAGTTGATGCCGACCGTGATAGCGAGGCGCGGTCGGCCGCTTCTCCTCGGGATACTGCTCGGTGATGCTCGGCTGGAACATGCCACCGAAGGTGACGCGTAATCCACTGACCGGCTTGAGGAAATCAGGCATCGGTGGTCTCCCTGCTCGGCGTCTGATCGGCGGGAAGGGGCGTTTCGGGATCGATACGGACGGGCTGGGATCTGGAATCCGTCGACGGCATGGGCGGTACGGGGAACCCGCCGGCCATGGGATCGAACTCGGCCGGGCTCTCCGGTTCGGCCGGGGCCTCCGGCAGATCCGGTACCCGCATCATCCGCCAGATCGAGTAGGCGATCAGCGCAGTCACCGCGAGACCGGCGCCCGCAGAGACGAGTGCGCGGATGAGGCCGGCGTCGTCGCCGCCGATGGAGGCGCGGATGATCGCCACGACCATCACCCACGTCAGCGAGATCGGGATGAGCACCTTCCAGCCCAGGTTCATGAACTGGTCGTAACGCAACCGCGGCAGGCTGGTCCGGAGCCAGATGAACACGAACAGGAACGCCCAGACCTTGATGGTGAACCAGAGGACGGGCCACCAACCGGAGTTCGCCCAGTCGAAGGCGCTCAGCGGCCACGGCGCCTGCCAACCCCCCAGGAACATCGTGGTGGCCAGGGCCGAGACCGTCACCATGTTGATGTACTCGGCGAGCATGAACATCGCGAACTTCAGCGACGAGTACTCCGTGTGGAAGCCGCCGACCAGCTCGCCCTCGGCCTCGGGCAGGTCGAAGGGGGCGCGGTTGGTCTCGCCGACCATGGAGATCGCATAGATCACGAACGACGGGAGCAACAGCAGGAAGTACCAGTGGTGCTCTTGCGCCGCAACGATTCCCGAGGTCGACATCGTCCCGGCATCGAGGAACACCGCCGCGAACGTGAGTCCCATCGCGATCTCGTAGGAGATCACCTGGGCGGTGGAACGGAGTCCGCCGAGAAGGGGATAGGTCGAGCCGGATGACCAACCGGCCAGCACGATTCCGTACACGCCGACCGAGGTCACGGCGAGGACGTAGAGCACCCCGACCGGCAGATCGGTGAGCTGCAACGGGGTTTCGTGGCCGAACACCGACACCATCGGCCCGAACGGGATCACCGCGAACGCCATCACCGCGGGCACTACCGCGATGATCGGTGCGAGGAGGTAGATCACCCTGTCGACGCCGGACGGGATGATGCCCTCCTTCAGTGCGAGTTTCACACCGTCGGCGAGACTCTGGAGAATTCCGCGAGGCCCGACGCGGTTGGGTCCGATCCGGGTCTGCATGCGCGCCATGATCTTGCGCTCGAGCAGGATCGCGACCAGCGGGTTGACGACGAGGAACGCGAAGACGGCGACAGCCTTGACGACGATGAGCCAGATGGGGTCGTGGCCGAAGTCGGCGAGGTCGGGGAAATCGGTGGCGAGAGTTGTCATCGAACACCTCCGGCGACGTCCGCCGACGAGGCCGGCGACAGCGCGACGAGATCGCCCGCCCGGGCCCGGAGGTCGGCGTGCACTCGCGAGCCGGGAGAGTTGAGCGGGACCCACACGACGCGGTCGGGCATCTCGGCATACTCGACGGGCAAAGCGATCTCCCCGTCGGCGGTGCTGATCCGCACGCGACCGCCGACCGCGACCCCGGCTTCGGCGGCGGTCGTCGGAGACATGCGCGCAACCGGCGGGCGTGCGGTCCCGGCGAGGTGCGGCTCACCGTCCTGCAGACGCCCCAGGTCGAGCAGCATGTGCCACGTGGCGAGCACGGCCTGGCCGGACTCCGGTGCGCGTTGGGGACGCTCATGGGCGACGACGGCCGGGCGTTCACCCGACCACGCTCCGATGCGGCGCAGGTCCATGTGGATGGTCTGCGGTCCATCGCAGCGCAGTTCGACGCCCAGCCGCCGTGCGAGTGCGTCCAGGACCCGATGGTCGGGAATCTGTCCCGACTCGGTCAGCGCGGCGGTGAAACTGCGCGGACGGCCCTCCCAGTCGACGAACGTGCCCTCCTTCTCGGCGACCGTCCCCACCGGGAACACCACGTCGGCATGCGGCGTCACCGTCGACTGCCGCTGTTCGAGACTCACGACGAAGGGTGCGGCGGCCAGTGCGTCCTGCGCGGCCGCGGGATCGGGGAGATCATCGAGGTCGACGCCGGCGACGATCAGCGAGAGTCCGTGGTAGCGGGCCGCATCGAGGATTCCGGTGGTGTCCCGACCGGGCAGCGTCGGGATGCCGGGGCCCCACACCTCCGACACCGCGCCGCGCGCCGCGCTGTCGGTGATCGGCCGACCGCCCGGCAACAGCCCGGCGAGCGCGCCGACCTCGAGTGCGCCCCGCTCACCGGCCCGGCGCGGGATCCAGGCGATCCGCGCGCCGGTGCGATCAGCGAGGTCGGCGACCGCCCGCAGTCCCCCCGGAACCCCGGCCAGTCGCTCCCCGACAATGATCACCGAACCCGCTTCGCGCAGATGGTCGGTCACCTCGTCGGAGGCGAGGATCTCCGTCTCTGCGCCCGGCGTGGTGGGGAACAGTCGCGCATCGAGCTTCTGTGCGCCGCGGCTCGCGAACGGGGCCAGGGTGGCCACCCGCTGCCGGTTCGTCCGCACCGCCCGGCGAAGACGCAGGAAGACGATCGGGGACTCCTCCTCGGGTTCGAAACCCGCGAGGAGTACCGCCGGGGCGGCGGACAGATCGTCGTAGGTGGTGTCGAGACCGCGCCCGGCCACCCGGCTCGCAAGGAAGGACGCCTCTTCGGTGCTGTGCACACGGGCACGGAAGTCGATGTCGTCCGACTTCAGGACTGTTCGGGCGAACCGTGCGTAGGCGTAGGCGTCCTCCACGGTGAGGCGTCCACCGGCGAGGACGCCGACGTTGCCGATGGCCGTCGAGAGTCCCGCGGCGGCAACGCGGATGGCGTCGGCCCACGACGCCTCCCGCAGTTCGCCGTGCCGGTCGCGGATCAGCGGAGACGTCAGGCGGTCGGCCTTGGTCGCATAGGCGAAGGCCCACCGTCCCTTGTCGCAGTTCCACTCGGAGTTGACCTCGGGGTCGTCGCCGGCGAGGCGTCGGAGCACCTTGCCTCGCCGATGATCGGTGCGCTGGGCGCATCCGCTCGCGCAGTGCTCGCACACGCTCGGCGTCGAGACGAGGTCGAAGGGCCGTGCACGGAAACGGTATTGAGCGCCGGTCAGCGCGCCGACCGGGCAGATCTGGACGGTGTTGCCGGAGAAGTACGAGTCGAAGGGTTCGTCAGAGTAGATGCTGACCTGTTGCAGCGCACCGCGATCCGCCAGTTCGATGAGTGGATCGCCGGCGACCTGTGTGGAGAACCGCGTGCACCGGGCGCACAGTACGCATCGCTCCCGGTCGAGCAGGACCTCCGAGGACAGCGGGACCGGCTTGGTGAACGTGCGTTTGACGCCGTCGAACCGGGACTCGCTGCGACCGGCCGACATGGCCTGGTTCTGCAGCGGGCACTCGCCGCCCTTGTCGCACACCGGACAGTCGAGCGGATGGTTGATCAGCAGCAGCTCCATCACGCCGCGCTGCGCGTCCGCGGCGATCTGCGAACTGAGCTGTGTCCGGACGACCATTCCGTCGGTGGCCGTGGTGGTGCACGATGCCAGGGGCTTTCGCTGACCCTCGACCTCGACGAGGCACTGGCGGCAGGCGCCGACCGGGTCGAGCAGCGGGTGATCGCAGAAGCGGGGGATGGTGATGCCGATCTGTTCGGCGGCGCGGATCAGCAAGGTGCCCTTGGGTACCCGGAGCTCGACGCCGTCGATGGTGATGCCGACCAGGTTGTCGGCCTGGGTCGCCGGATCACTGCCGTGTGTGAGGGTCATCGGGCGTCTCCCATCGGCTCGGAACCCAGGACGGTCGACAGCGAGTGGTCGAACGGGCAACCGTGATCGAGATGGGCGAGGTATTCGTCGCGGAAGTACTCGAGCGAGGACACGATCGGACTGCCCGCACCGTCGCCGAGCGCGCAGAACGACTTTCCGACGACGCTGTTGGTGACATCGGAGAGAGTGTCCAGGTCGGCGGCGGTGCCGCCCTCGTGCTCGAGCCGATGGAGCAGTTGCACCAGCCAGTAGGTGCCCTCCCGGCACGGCGTGCACTTGCCGCACGACTCGTGCGCGTAGAACTCGGTCCAGCGCAGCACCGCACCGACGACACAGGTCGTCTCGTCGAAGATCTGGAGAGCCTTGGTGCCCAGCATCGATCCGGCGGCGCCGACGCCCTCGTAGTCGAGTGGGACGTCGAGGTGATCCGGCGTCAGCAGCGGCGTCGACGACCCGCCCGGGGTCCAGAACTTGAGTTCGTGTCCGGCGCGGACGCCGCCGGCGCGTTCGAGCAGTTGCCGGAGGGTGATTCCGAGAGGTGCCTCGTACTGGCCCGGATGAGTGACGTGGCCGGACAGGGAGTACAGAGTGAACCCCGGCGATTTCTCGGTGCCCATGGACCGGAACCAGTCGACGCCGTTCCGGATGATCGCCGGCACGCTCGCGATCGATTCGACGTTGTTGACCACGGTCGGGCTGGCGTAGAGGCCGGCGACCGCAGGGAAGGGCGGGCGGAGGCGCGGCTGGCCCCGACGGCCCTCGAGTGAGTCGAGGAGCGCCGTCTCCTCACCGCAGATGTACGCACCCGCGCCGGCGTGCACCACGAGCTCGAGATCGAAGCCCGAGCCCAGGATGTCTTTCCCGAGATAGCCTGCGGCATAGGCCTCGTGCACGGCGGTACGCAGACGGCGCAGGACCGAGGCGACCTCCCCGCGGACGTAGATGAACGCGTGGTGCGCGCGGATCGCATACGCGGCGATGACGACCCCCTCGACGAGGGTGTGCGGCGTCGCGAGCATGAGGGGCATGTCCTTGCAGGTGCCGGGCTCGGATTCGTCGGCGTTGACCACGAGGTAGTGCGGAATCGAGGGCTCGGCGCCGGGTGACTTCTCCTGCGGGATGAAGGACCACTTCATCCCGACCGGGAAGCCGGCGCCGCCGCGCCCCCGGAGGCCGGACGCCTTGACCATCTCGATGACGTCGTCGGGTGGGGTGTCGAGCGCGGTGCGCAGGCCGCGGTATCCGTTGTGGCGCAGGTAGTTCGTCAGGGACCAGGACTCGGGTTCGTCCCAATGCCGGGACAGCACCGGGGTGTCCGGGGGTTCGGGTTGCGCAGGTTCGCTGGTCGCCTGGTCCGTCGGGAGGTGGGGGTCGGCCGACGAGGGCGCGGCCCCGGCGAGCTCGAGCTCGGTCCGACGGAAGGAGCACACGCTCCCGGTGCCGCGGGCGGGCTCGACCGAGACGCCGGCGCGGAGGTCCTCGATGAGTTCGATCGTCGACTCCGGGGTCTGGTTGTCGAAGAACTCCCAGTTCACCATCACCACCGGCGCGAAATCGCAGGCGGCATTGCACTCGACGTGTTCGACGGTGATGCGTTCGTCCGCGGTGGTGTCCCCGGGCCGGACACCGAGGTGGTCGCAGACCGCGCGGAGGATGGCGTCGCCGCCGAGGGTGGCGCAGAGCGTGTTGGTGCAGACCCCGACGAGGTATTCACCGGTCGGTGAGCGGCGGTACATCGAGTAGAAGGTGGCCACCGACGCGACCTGGGCGGCGGTCAGATCGAGCTGTGCGGCACAGAATTCGATACCGGCGCGGGTGATGTAACCGTCCTCGGACTGCACGAGATGAAGCAGGGGGAGAAGGGCCGACCGCGACTGCGGGTAGCGCGCGATGACCGGTGCCGCCTGCTCGGCGAGACGTTCGGTGACCTCGGCCGGGTAGGCCGCCGGTCCGCCGAAGGTGATGGTCGGCGCCGGGGTGCCGGGGACCGGCGCGGCGTCCTCGGTGGGCGGTGAGGTGGAGAGCTCCACGAACACGGGATCGGTCATCGGTCCACGCCTCCCATCACCGGGTCGATACTGGCGACGGCCGTGATCACGTCGGCGACCATGCCGCCCTCGCACATCGCCGCCACCGCTTGCAGATTCGTGAACGACGGATCGCGGAAGTGGACCCGATAGGGTCGGGTGCCGCCGTCGCTGACCAGGTGGACGCCGAGCTCGCCGCGTGGGGACTCGACCGCGACGTAGCACTGTCCCGCCGGCACCCGCATGCCCTCGGTGACCAGCTTGAAGTGATGGATCAGCGCCTCCATCGACGTCCCCATGATCCTGGCGATGTGTTCGGGGGAGTTGCCGAGACCGTCGGGACCGAGGGCCAGATCGGCCGGCCAGGCCAGTTTGCGATCGGCGACCATGACCGGGCCGGGCCGGAGCCTCTCCAGGCACTGTTCGACGATGCGAATCGACTCGCGCATCTCCTTGACGCGGATCAGGTAGCGGCCGTAGGAGTCACAGGTGTCGGTGGTGATGACGTCGAAGTCGTAGGTCTCGTACCCGCAGTACGGCTGCGTCTTCCGCAGATCATGCGGATAACCGGTCGACCGCAGCACCGGTCCGGTGATGCCGAGAGCCATGCAGCCCGTCAGGTCGAGATAACCGACGCTCTGAGTGCGCGCCTTCCAGATGTAGTTGTCGGTCAGCAGATCTCCGAGCTCGTCCAGGCGGCCGGGTAGCTGGGCGACGACCTTGGCGACCTGTTCCGGCCCGTCGGGCGGCAGATCCTGCGCGACGCCGCCGGGTCGGATGTAGGCGTGGTTCATCCTCAGGCCGGTGATGAGCTCGAAGAGGTCGAGGATCAGTTCTCGCTCGCGGAAACCGAGAAACATCGCGGTGACGGCGCCGAGCTCCATTCCGCCGGTGGCCAGGGCCACGAGGTGGCTGCTGATCCGGTTCAGCTCCATCAGCATGACGCGGATGACGGTGGCCCGCTCCGGGACGTCGTCGGTGATCCCGAGGAGCTTCTCGACGCCCAGGCAGTAGGCGGTCTCGTTGAAGAACGGTGACAGATAGTCCATCCGGGTCACGAACGTGACGCCCTGCGTCCAGTTGCGATACTCGAGGTTCTTCTCGATCCCGGTGTGCAGGTAGCCGATTCCGCAGCGCGCCTCGGTGACCGTCTCACCCTCGATCTCCAGGATGAGCCGCAGCACGCCGTGCGTCGACGGGTGTTGGGGGCCCATGTTCACGACGATGCGCTCGTCGCCGGGTTGCTGTTCGGCGCGGGTGCGGACGTCGGAGACGATGGAGTCCCAGTCCTGTCCGGAGACGGTGTAGGTGCGGGTCGGGGTCTCCTCGCGTGGCGTCGTGGAACGGGGTTTCGACGATCCGGTGGCTGTGTCGGTCATCAGCTGTACGACCTCCTCCGGTCCGGTGGGTCGACGCGGGTTCCCTTGTACTCGATGGGCACTCCGCCGAGCGGATAGTCCTTGCGCTGCGGATGGCCTTCCCAGTCGTCGGGCATCTCGATACGCGTCAGTGATCGGTGGCCGTCGAAGACGATGCCGAAGAAGTCGTAGGTCTCGCGCTCGTGCCAGTCGTTGGTGGGGTAGATGTCGCAGAGGCTCGGGATGTGCGGATCGGTGTCGGGTGCCGACACCTCGAGGCGCAGGCGCCGGTTGTGGGTCAGGGAGGCGAGGGGATAGACGGCGTGCAGTTCCCGGTCGGTGTCGCCGGGATAGTGGACCCCGTTGACGCCCAGGCACAGTTCGAAGCGCAATCCGGGTGCGTTGCGGAGGGTCAGCGCGACGGCGGGGAGGTGCTCTCGCGCGACGTGGACGGTCATCTCGTCGCGGAAGACGACCACTTTCTCGACCGCGGCGTCGTAGGAGTCGCCGAGTTCGGCCTCCAGGAGATCGGCGATCTCGTCGAAGTAGCTGCCGTAGGGTCGAGAAGAGCTGGGCGGCAGGGTGATCGGATCGATCAGACCCCCGTATCCGGAGGTGTCGCCGGTGCCCGGTGCGCCGAACAGTCCGTGGCGGACGCCGATGACCTCGGGATCGGGCGGTTTCGGGTCGGGCATGCCCAGGTCGGTCATCGCAGCAGCCCCTTCATCTCGTTGGTCGGAGTCGCCTGCAGGGCAGCGCGTTCCGCTGCCCAGATGGCCTCCTCGCGATTCACGCCGAGCGGCATCTCCTGGATCTTCTCGTGCAGCTTGAGGATCGCGTTCAGCAACATCTCGGGACGAGGAGGACAGCCCGGGAGGTAGATGTCGACGGGCACGACGTGGTCGACGCCCTGGACGATCGCGTAGTTGTTGAACATCCCGCCGGACGATGCACAGACCCCCATCGCCAGAACCCATTTGGGTTCGGGCATCTGGTCGTAGATCTGCCGGAGCACCGGCGCCATCTTCTGGCTGACGCGGCCGGCGACGATCATGAGGTCGGCCTGCCGCGGAGACGCACGGAAGGCCTCCATGCCGAATCGGGCGAGGTCGTAGCGACCCGACGTGGTGGACATCATCTCTATTGCGCAGCAGGCGAGTCCGAAGGTGGCCGGCCACAGCGAACCCTTGCGCATGAAGCCGGCGAGATCTTCGACGGTGCTCAGCAGGAAACCGCTGGGGAGCCGTTCCTCGAGTCCCATGACTGACCTCCTTGCAGACGGTGACCGGGTGAAAAGTCCTCAGTCCCAGCTCAGTCCGCCACGACGCCATTCATAGGCGTAGGCGACCGAGACGTTGACGATGAACAAGAGCATGGCCGCGAGGCCGAACCAGCCGAAGGAGTCGAAGGCGACGGCCCAGGGGTAGAGGAAGACGATCTCGATGTCGAAGATGATGAACAGCATCGCGGTGAGGTAGTACTTGACCGGCACCCGCTGGATCGGGCCGCTGAACGTGGGGCCCTCGCCCCCGCGACGGGAGGCGGGAGTCAGGAGACTCTGGCCGACCGGCTCGATGCCACACTCGTACGCCTCGAGTTTGGCGCGGTTGTACCGTTTCGGGCCGATCGCGATACCGATGAAGACGCTGAAAACGGCAAACGCCACGCCGATTGCCCCGAGGATCATGATCGGGACGTAGGCGTTCAAAGCGTGGACTCCTCCTCGCTCCGGGCGGCCGAAACACCTGGTGGGCGATTCCGGCTCGGCGATTGTCCTGCCCGTGCCAGGGGTTCGGTCAGAACCTCCCGACGCGGTTGTGAGCTACACCACAAGCCTAGGTGGTCGTCCCGCGGGAGTCACCCGTTTCAGGCAGTTCGGCGTTTCTCGACCATCTCAACGAAGGCCTCTGCGAGGGCGATCGGATCGACCGGGAGAGTGGCGACGGCATCGGCCCGCGACCATTCGGCGAGCCACCGGTCGTCGGCGCGGCCGAGCAGTACGAGCACCGGTGGGCTCGGGTCCAGCTCGTCCTTCATCTGCTTGGCGATCCCCATCCCGCCGGCCGGGGAGGCCTCGCCGTCGGCGATCACCGCATCGACCACGCCGGCGTCGAGCTGGGCGAAGACCATTGGAGCCGTGGCGACTTCGATGAAGCTGAGCTCGGGGATGTCCTGGGACGGCCGGGTACCGAGCGCACCGATGACCTGGGCCCGGGTCTCCGAATCGTCGGAAAAGACCAGCACGCGCAGCGACCGGGCAGCCTGGGTGTGGGTCACGCGTGCGATGCTACCGCCGTTCGACGTCCGGTTCGGGTGACTTGACCCGCGCGTCGGTCGTCGGGTGGCTCAGTGCTCGGTCGAGAAGCCGGCGCGGCGCCGGTGGACCTCGAGCGCGAAGGCGACGAGCTGGTCGATGAGATCGGCGTAGGGCACCCCGGTGGCCTCCCACAGCTTCGGGTACATCGAACCGGGGGTGAACCCGGGGATGGTGTTGACCTCGTTGAGCAGCCAGCCGCGACCGTCGGCCTCGTAGAAGAAGTCCACACGGGCCATGCCGGTGCAGCGCATCGCCGTGAACGTCCGGGCCGCGAGCTCCTTGACCTCGGCGATCGCGGCGTCGGGGAGGACCGCCGGGATGACGAGCTTCGCCGCGCCGGTGACGTACTTGTCCTCGTAGTCGTAGAACTCGCTGCCGGGTTCGATCTCGCCGGGCACCGACGTCTCGGGGGCGGTGTCGCCGAGAACGGCCACCTCGATCTCGCGACCGGTGACGTTCTCCTCGATGATCACCACGTTGTCGTAGCGCAGGGCCAGGTTGATCGCGGCGTCCAGCTCACGCTTGTCGTGCGCCTTGGTGATGCCGACCGACGATCCGAGGTTCGCGGGCTTGACGAACACCGGGAGCCCCAGCTCCTCGACGACCCGCGGGACGATCGTGTCCGGGTCGTCGACGCCGTCGCGGAACTCGACCCAGCGGCACTGCGGGATGCCGGCCTGCGCGGCGACGATCTTCGCCATTGCCTTGTCCATGCACACCGCCGACGAGAGCACCCCGGCGCCGACGTAGGGCAGCTTGAACAGTTCGAGCATCCCCTGGATGGTGCCGTCCTCGCCGTGCGGACCGTGCAGCAGCGGCAGGACGACGGTGATCGCCTGGTCGGCGTGTCCGCGGAGTTCGGTCAGCGGGTCGACGACGGTGCCGGCCACCTCCAGGACGTCCGGGAGCGGGGTGCCGTCGGCGATCGCGGCGATGGCCTTGTCGTTGCGCAGCCAGGTGCCGTCCTTGGCGATGCCGATGGGGACCAGGTCGTATTTGGCCCGGTCAGCGGCGGCGAGAACATGCGCGGCTGTGACCCGTGACACATCATGTTCGGCGGACACCCCGCCATAGAGGACCACAAGACGCAGGAGCCGCGAAGACATGCATGTCACGATACGGCCCCCGGCAACCGAGTTCTCGGGGTGGCGTGGCCGGTTGTGGGTTTCGACACGGCTCGACCAGCAGCGCAGACGGCTCGGGAAGCCGGTCCGCGGACGTCGGCTAGCGTGAGGTCGTGCATTTCTTGGCGAGTGAGGTCGCAGCGTCCGTCGGCGGCGAGTTGATCGGTCCCGACGTGCAGATCGACGGGGCGAGCATCGACTCGCGCAATGTCCGGCCGGGTCAGCTCTTCGTGCCGATCGTCGCCGAGCGGGATGGTCACGACTTCATCCCGTCGGCCCTGGAGAGCGGCGCGGCGGCGTACTTCACCTCGCGCGCGGAGGTCTCTCGCGGCACCGCCATTCGCGTCCCCGACACCGCCCTGGCCCTCGCTGATCTCGGGCGTGCGGTCCGCGGCCGTATTCCCGACCGCGTCGTGGGCATCACCGGCTCGGTCGGCAAGACCTCCACCAAGGACCTCCTGGCCGGGGTCCTGCAGACCACCTACCGCACCGCGGCGAGCGAGAAGTCCTTCAACAACGAACTGGGCCTTCCGCTGACCCTGGCGGGCGCGGCCGACGACGTCGAAGCCGTGGTCCTCGAGATGGGTGCGCGCGGGATCGGCCACATCGACCTGCTGTGCTCCATCGCGAGCCCGACCGTCGGCGTGATCACGCGCGTCGAAGGTGTCCACCTCGAGTTGTTCGGGGACATCGAATCGGTGGCCCGCGCGAAGGGTGAGCTGGTCGAGTCCCTTCCGGCCGACGGGATCGCGGTTCTGAACGCCGATCACCGGTACGTCGCGGCGATGGCGGAGCGCACCTCGGCCCGGGTGCTGCGGTACGGCCTGTCGCCGGACGCCGACGTATACGCGTCGGACATCGTCGTCGACGACGAGCTGCGAGCATCGTTCCGGTTGCACACGCCGTGGGGTTCGACCGACGTGCGCCTCGGCGCGCGGGGTGAGCACCAGGTCCGCAACGCGCTCGCGGCCGCGGCGGCCGGCGGCGGTCTCGGAGTGTCCGTCGAGGACATCGCCAATGGTATGTCTGCCGCCGAATTGTCCGGTCTGCGAATGGAACTCGCGAAGAACGCCGACGGCACGATCGTGCTCAACGACGCCTACAACGCGAACCCGACGTCGATGTCGGCGGCACTGAAGTCGCTCGCCGCGCTGCCCGCGGGACGACGCGTCGCCGTTCTCGGAACCATGGCAGAACTCGGATCGGACTCTCCGGCCCAGCATCACGCGATCGCACTCGAGGCACACGAACTCGACATCGAGGTCATCGCGGTCGACGAACCCGACTACGGCGACACCGCGCGCCACACCTCCGGCGTCGACGAAGCGGTTGCCGCACTCGGCGACCTCGCCGGAGGAGATGCGGTACTGGTCAAAGGAAGTCGCGTCGCCGCACTGGAGCGGGTGGCGCAGGCCCTGCTGAGCTGAGGTCCGGGCCGGCCGCGTGTCACGCGGTCGGTGATTCCCAGTTCTCCACGGGGTCGGCCTCGGCGGCCGCGCGGGCGCGGTACTCGCTCGGGCCGATCCCGAGTTCGGCCCGGAAGCGGTTGCGCATCGTGGGACTCGACGGGAAGCCGGAGATCCTGGCCACCTCGGAGACCGCCATGTCCGGACGTGTCCGGAGGAACTCGCAGGCGGTCTTGAGTCTGCGGTCGGCGATGCGTGCGGCCAACGAGTCCTCGGTGTCCTCGAAGTGCCGGTACAGCTGACGGCGGCTGATGTGCAGGTAGCGGGCGATCGCGTTCGGGGTGAACGAGGGATCGCGATGGTGACGCTCGATGAGGTCGGAGACCGCCTCCCGCACGAAAAGGGCGTTGTCGGTGATCTGTCGATTGTCGTAGTCGAGCTGTCCGAGTGCAGCGCGAACCAATTCGATGGCGGCCATCTCCGTGTCCGGGCCGGGTTCGGTCACGCCGACCGCGGTGTCCGACGCGAACTGAAGGATGAACGATGCGGTGGCGCGCGCCAGCAGGGTGTGAGAGGCGACCGGCCGGCGGGCCTGCTCGGCGACGCGGCGCTGGTTCCCGAGGAGTTCGAGCGGGATCACCAGGCCCGCAGGGTCATTGATCTCGAAGGTCCGCTCGAGGTAGGGGGATGCATTGCTGACGAAGGCGAGTTGCCCGGGGCCGTAGGCGAAATCGCGTGACCCCTGGCGGATGATGTGCTTGCCCTCCAGGGTGTGCACCCCGATGACCAGGTCTTCGGAGGGCTGTTCGGAGATGAGGCGCGGGTTCCGCGACACCTCGAGCGGGGTGTGCAGGCTGCAGAACGTGCCGATCATCGAGAGCTGACGTACGTACATCAGCGAGTCGAACGAACCGGGGTCATCGGTCCGTACCTCGACGTGCTGCCCGTAGTGGCGCATTCCGTCGGGTCCGGTGAGTCGGATCGGCTCGGCGTGGATGTTGCTGCGGTGCACGCCGACACGGCGCTCCCACGTCTCGATCACCTTCGGGGGCAGGGGTGCCGACGAGACCTCGTTCCGGAACAACTCGGTCATCCCCGGCTCCCCGGTGCCGGTGCGCCCCCGCCGGGATCCGGTTGTGTACGTGATCCGGTCATGCCGACTCACCCGACGAGTTCCGGTTCCAGGCCGGGAGGACCACGAGGGACGCCAGGAAGAAGCAGATCGCTCCGATGAAGGTTCCCCAGTTCGCCATCGCCGTGTCGACCGTGACTCCGCCCTTGGACACGTAGGCGCCCACCGCGGCGACGCCGAAGGCGATGCATCCGATGAGGTTGATCTGCACCGACCACCAGCCGGCCGAACCCGGGTCGAAGAACTTGTGTGCGTGCCGGTAGCCGCGAACGGCCATGAAGCCGCTGACGAGGAAGAGGATCGATCCGCCGGCATCCGGCGACCAGACGAACTCTCTCTGGGAGGGGATCGAATGCGCGGTGAGTGCCGCGGTGGTGCTCACGTTGAACAGGACCGTTCCCAACGACTGGGTCGACGCCGCGAGCCAGTCGGCGCGCACCATGATGCCGCTGCCGTAGTCGACCTTGGTCGTCACGGGGCCGCTCAGGATCAGCTGGATCAGGCCGGCGGCGGTGAAGAACCACGCCCCGACGAAGCAGCAGAGATTGACGGCCGACGATCCAGCCGAGCTGCCGAAGCCCGGCGCCGCGCTCAACGCGAAGAGTGCGGATCCGATCATGAAGCCCCAACACTGTTTGTTCAGGGTCGGGATGAAGACCGTGCTGCGTCTGGGGGCTGACGCGGCAATACTCATTTTCTACCTGTCTGTGAATGCGACGATGCGTCCCCGGCCTGGAAGGGATGCCAGGCCGGGGACACATCAGGGGATCGCGACGATCTCGGCGATCAGTGGTGGAAGTGCGAACGCTCGCCCTCGGCCGGGATCGGGCCCTCGAGACGATCGAGGAAGTCGACCTCGGTCTGGATGTCGGCGATGAGGGCACGCGCGAGGTCGTGGCTCAGACCGGCGCGGACGACGATGCGCTGCACGGTGAGGTCGGCGAGGTCGTCGGCCATCGGGTAGGCCGGGACCAGCCAGCCCTTCATGCGCAGGCGATCAGACAGGTCGTAGAGGTTCCAGTTGTCGGTGTGGCCCGACTTCAGGCGCCATGCGAAGACCGGGATGGTGTCGCCCTTGCTGACGAGCTCGAAGGCGTCGATCTTGGCGATCTCCGACGACAGCCACTGCGCGACGTCGAGCGAACCCTGCTGGACCTGGCGGTAGCCCTCACGGCCGAGGCGCAGGAACTGGTAGTACTGCAGCAGCACCTGGGCGCCGGGACGCGAGAAGTTCAGAGCCAGGGTGGGCATGTCGCCACCGAGGTAGCTGCAGTGGAAGACCATGCTCTCCGGCAGCGCCTCGGTGTCGCGCCACACGATCCAGCCGACACCCGGGTAGACGAGGCCGAACTTGTGGCCCGAGGTGTTGATGGAGACGACGCGGTCGACGCGGAAGTCCCACTCCAGGTCGGGCTGGCAGAACGGAGCGATCATCGCGCCCGACGCGCCGTCGACGTGGATCTTCACGTCGAGGCCGGTGTCGGCCTGGATCTGGTCCAGCTTGGCGGCGATCTGCTTCACCGGCTCGTACATGCCGGTGTAGGTCTGGCCCATGATGGCGACGACACCGATGGTGTTCTCGTCGACGTACTTCTCGAGCTCGTGGCCGTCGAGGACCATGTGGTCGGGGCTGATCGGCACCCAGCGGGGCTCGACCTCGAAGTAGTTGCAGAACTTCTCCCAGCAGACCTGAACGGCGGTGGACAGCACCAGGTTCGGGGTCTCGGTGGACTTGCCCTCGGCCTTGCGGCGGGCCTGCCAGTGGCGCTTGAGGGCCAGGCCGCCGAGCATGCAGGCCTCCGACGAACCGATGGTCGAGGTGCCGATGGCGTTGTCGACGTTCGGGTTGTGCCAGAGGTCGGCGAGGATCTTCCAGCAGCGGTCCTCGATGGCGGCCGTCTGCGGGTACTCGTCCTTGTCGATCATGTTCTTGTCGACGGTTTCGGAGTAGAGCTTCTTCGCCTCGTCGTCCATCCAGGTCGACACGAAGGTCGCCAGGTTCAGGCGCGCGTTGCCGTCGAGCATCGCCTCGTCGTGGACGATCTGGTAGGCGGTCTCGGGCAGCAGCATGTCGTCGGCCATCGAGAACTTGGGCAGATCGGTGGCCTCGCCCGGGCGGGTGAAGACGGTCCGCAGGTTCAGGTTGTCGCCGATGTTGGTGGTGGCGCGGGCCTGCGAGTTCGATTTGGGTGTCATGTATTCCTCCTGGTGTTCAGATGCTAAGGCGCTCAATACCGGAAATGGGGCGGTTGAAGCGATCTACTCGAGGTAGACGACAGTCACGGGGGCTTGCCTGTCTCGACCTCCCTAGACTTCCACCGGCGGATACAAACGGTCCATCGTGTACTGGCGGTTTCGGCGGGCGGCCCACGACGAGATGAGCAGGCAGCCCAGGGTGATTCCGCTGAGGACGCCGATGGCGAGCCACAGTCGGTAGTCGATGCCGCCGACCGTGAGTTGTCGGAGGCCCTCCACCGTGTAGGTCATCGGGTCCACGTAGTGGATGTACTGGAACGGCGTGGCCGTGGTCGGCACGGGATAGATGCCACCCGCGGAGACCAGCTGGACCATCAGGAATGCGAGTGTCACAACACGTCCGACCGCGACGTCGAAGACCGCGTTGAACATCTGGATCATCGCCATGAAGGTCGCGACCACGAGCAACAGGTACAGGAACGTGGCTATCGGGTACTCGGCGCGGAGTCCGACCGCGAAGGTGACCACTGTGTACAGGACGGTCGCCTGGATGAAGCCGATGGCGAACGCGGGTGTGTACGAGGCCAATACGACGCGCAGCGAGGAGAAACCCTGAACGATCGGACGGGATTGGAGCGGAGTCAACAACATCCAGGTGATGATGCCGCCGACGAACAATGCCAGGGACATGAAGAACGGAGCGAAGCCGGTACCGAAGGTCGGGGCCTCGTGCGTGTAGTCCTCCTGCAACTCCACGGGCTGCGCCAGCGTCTTGGCGATCTCCGTCTTCTCCTGGTTGGTCCAGGACGGGATGGCCTTGACCCCTTCTTCCAGACCGGACGCCAGTTCGTCGGCACCCGCGCTCAGCTCACCGAGGCCAGAGCTGAGTTCGGCTGAGCCGCTCTTCAGTTCGTTGGCGGCACCGCGTGCGGCGAGGATGTCGTTGCGAAGGCCGCCGTTCTCGACGAGGGTGAGGCCGAGGCGGAGGGGGCTGTTCGGATTGGCGAGCTGCTGCGAGAGCAGGTTGGCGTCGTTGTTCAGCTGGGTGAGCTGGTTGTTCGCGTCCGGTCCGAGTCCGCTGGTGCGCAGGAACTGTTGTGCAGGGGAAAGGGCATTGGCGAGAGATCGCATCGTGGGATCCGGCGACGAACTCAGCTGGGCGATGACCGAGTCGAGGCCCTTGCTGGCCTGCGACTGCTGATTCGCGGCGGTCGTGAGTTCGTTCGACGCCGCTCCGGCATTGCGGGCGAGTCGATCTGCGGCCGCATTCACCTCGGCTGCGGACAGACCGGTCTGGTCGGCGCCGAGTGCGTTGAGCAGGGGATCGGTGGCCTTGATCAGTGCGGAGTCGAGTTGGCCGAGACCGGACGCGAGCTCCTGAGCGCCCGAGTCGGCGGTCTTCAGACCGGCGGCAAGTTCGTTCGCGCCGTCGGCCGCTTCCGTCAGCTTGGGCGTGAGGTCCCCGACCTCGTTGAGGACGATCTCGAACGTCTGCGCGCCGACCTGTGCGCTGACCTTGTTGACGACCTGCTGGGCGGCGTCCTGACCGATGATCGTCGCCAGGTAGTTGTTGGCGTCGTTGTAGGTGAACACCAGCGGCGCCGAACGCGGCTTGTCGCTCGTGGGCGAGGCGATCGCCTTGCTGAAGTCGGCGGGCAGCGTGATGGAGAAGTAGTACTTGCCGTGCGCGACACCGTCGGCGGCCTCGGCCGCGGAGACCTCGTGCAGATCGAGCTGCTTGGACTCGATGAGTCCGGCCGCCACCTGGGAGCCGGCGTCGAGCTTCTGCCCTTCGACGACCGCGCCGGTGTCCTCGTTCACGAGCGCGACCGGGATCTTGTCGGCGGCCGCGAACGGATTCCAGAACGCCCACAGGTACATCGCGCCGTAGAGGAGCGGCATGAGCATGATGACCACCAGCGCCAGCCGGGGCATCCGGCCCCGGTAGTAACGCTTGATGTCGCTGCCCGGCGAGAATGCGGCAAACATGTTCCTACGTCCGATCTTCGTGCTCGAGGCCGATGAACTGGCCATCTGTGAGGTTGTCGACGGGGATGACGTCACGGACGCCGCCGGCCGGGGACACGGCGTTGATGTCGGCCGTGATCACCGTCTGGGTGCGGCCCAGGTCGACGAGGCGGTCCATGAGATGAACCTGGTTCTCGCGCCGGGTCAGGTTGTCCACCCCGCCGACGACCAGCAGCGGCGGACGTCGCAGGTTGCCCACGGCGATGCGGAAGAGCGCTGCGGTCAGTTCGGGGAGTTCCTCCACGAAGGACTCCATGGCCGGGAGGGGGTACGGACCGAAGACGGGCCGACAGATGCGCTCGAGGTCTTCCTCACGAGCGGGCGTGACCCACTTGTACCAAGGTGCCGACCACCGGATCTGCTCGGTGATGACGTCGCTGACGCGGATGGTCTGTTCGATCTCGTCGACCTCGTCGATCCACGCGACGGCGGCGTTCTCGAACAGGTGGTGGGCGTCGTTCGAGCGGTCGAAGGCGACGAGCTCACCCTTCGTCGGCTTCATGCGACCTGCGAGGGTGAGGAGCAGTGCGGTACGGCCTCGGCCCTCCGGCCCGGCGAGGACCGTGACCCCGCCGGTGCGGACCCGGAGATCGACCGGGCCGTAGATGTGGCCCCAGGAAGCATCGACGGAGAGTCCGTGGCCTTCGATCAGGGTCGCGTCAGAGGGGGTGCCGCCAGGCTCCGGGGCATCATGCATCGCTGCCGCCCGATCCGAAGACCACATCGTCCAACTTTCTGTTGTTGTGTCGGCATAACCGACTTGCCTGCCGTACCGCCGGTGAGCAGTACGACAGGCAGGGGTTAATTCAGAGGTTCTTGAAGATTCGCGCGGAGGCGCCCTCGATGAGTGGGTCTGTGCCGTCGATCAGTCCTTCGGACGTCACGTCGAATACCCGAGTGTCTCGGATGATTGTGCGACCGTGAACAGTCACTTTACTGGACATACATTGGAACTTAGCTCAGGCATATCCGGCTTTTCAATGCGAACGCGCAGGTCACAGAGGGTGATCCTGGCACGAAATTCGCCCCGGCACCCGTAACGGCTTCGGGGTCCGGTTCGAAGTGCCCGCTGGGTCCGCGAACAGCACGTTTGGGGTGAACGGCTGCAATCCTCATGATGTGTCCAGAATCCCGCGGACCGGGTTTCGTGGTCCCCTTTCCGTGGGAAAGAAAGGCCGGGTAGGGGCAATCACGGAAGACGGCACGATATTGCCGTTACCCGCGAGTAACACCAAAGTTCGGGATAACTTCTCGTCGTCGCGACGTCACCAGAGTGACTCATCAGGTTTGTCGTATGTGAATCGGTGGCACATTTCGGTCACTGGACCCAGTCGTTGTCGGGGGCAACTCGAATCGGCCTGTCACAATCTTTCGTCATGACCGATCTCACCCACGCCCACGCCGTATCCCTTTCCACCGTGCCCAACCTCCGGGACCTCGGCGGCTGGACGACCGCCGACGGACGCCGTGTGCGGTCCGGTCTGGTGTTCCGGTCCACCGAGCTCCACCGGCTGGCGGGTGATGACCTCACGAAATTCGACGCGTTGGGGATCACGGCCGTCTACGACCTCCGCACGGTTGCCGAGCGTTCGGCCGCGCCGGACCCGGCCCTGCCCGGTGTCGTGGAGGTTCCCCTCGACGTGCTGGCCGACTCGTCGACCGCGATCCCGGCACGCCTCAACGAGGTGGTCGCCGATCCGGCGGCGGTCGCCGCGGTGAGCGATGCGCTCGGTGGAGGTAAGGCGGCGGAGCTGATGGAGGCCACCTACCGACAGATCCTGACCCTGCCCAGCGCCCATGCGGCCTACCACCGGCTGTTCAGCGCACTCGCCGAGCCCGTGCAGCCGGGAGCGGCACTCTTCCACTGCACGACCGGCAAGGACCGGACCGGCTGGGCCGCTGCCACCTTCCTCTCTGTGCTCGGTGTCGGACGTGACGAGGTGTTCGAGGACTACCTGCTCACCAACGACGAGCTCATCCCGGCACTGCACCCGGTCTTCGCCGCGTTCCAGGCGGCCGGCGGCGACCCCGAGGTGTTGAAACCGATCCTCGGCGTCCAGCGGAACTACCTCGAGGGCGCCTTCGAGGAGATGACCGCACAGTTCGGTGACATCGAGGGCTACTTCCGCGACGGTCTGGGACTGGATCCCGCTGTGCCGGAAGCGCTCCGGAAGCGTTACCTGGACGAGTGAGCAGACACCGGGCGGCGTCGATCAGATCCGTTTCTCGGCATTGGCCCGGATGACCTCGCGCAGGTAGACGGCGAGCCCGGGGACCTGCTCGTCGTAGTGCGCGGTGAAACGCGGGTCGGTGACGTACACGTCGGCGAGCCCGACGTGCATCTCGTGCGTGCAGTCGTAGAACCGGCCGATCTGCGCGCGGTGCTCCTCGGCGAGGGCATCGGTTTCGGCGGTACCGGGCGTGAGTCCTCGGAGCATCGCGTCGGCGAGGCGTCGTTCGAGGTCGTCGGTCTCGGCTTTGATCTGCTGCCAGTCCTCCTTCGAGAACCGGGCGACGCGCTTCTGGCTCTCCTGCCACGCGTCGGTCTCGCCCCACTGTTTCTCGGCCTCGGCCGCGTACTCTTCGCCGCGCCAGTCCTCGCCGAAGATCTCGCGTTGTTCGGCCGCCGACAGCTGGATTCCCTGCTTCTTTGCGCTCATCATCTCCTCCACCGCTGCGACCATCCGGTGCAAGTGATCGATCCGGTCGGTGAGCAGCTCGTGCTGCGCCCGGAGCTGATGCAGTTCGTCGGCATCGGGATCGTCGAGCAGGGTCGCTATCCGCTCGAGTGAGAAGCCCAGTTCGCGGTAGGGCAGGACACGGTAGAGCCGTGCCACGTCGGCGTCGTCGTAGACGCGGTATCCCGCCGGCGTCCGGCGCGACGGTGTCACCAGGCCGATCCGGTCGTAGTGGTGCAGTGTGCGGACGCTGACGCCGACCATCCCCGCGACGACGCCCACGGTCAGGTCCGACGAGGGAGCGGGGCGCGGTCGGTGCTTCTCTTCACTCACATGAGCAACCTTGGCGTCTGACGTCGCGTGAGGGTCAAGGCAGTTGGGTCAGCGAGTTTCGGGGGTCAGGGTGCGAAACCGATGACCGTCGCGTCCTTTTGGCAGGCGGCGAGTACGCCCTGCAGTTGCGACGGCCCGCAGGTCCAGCCGGAGACCGACTGCTGCGCGCCGGTGACGATCTTGGGGCCGTAATCGTCCGCGACCGACTTCGCCTGGTCGCACTCGACGTCGCCGGCCAGGATCAACACTCGCAGCGCGCCGTCGGGGCCGGGGATGCTGCCGCACGTGGTGCCGGGGCCGCTCCCTGTCGATTCGTCCGCGTCGGCGCGCGGTGTGACCGAGTCGGCGCGGGCCGACGCGGGCTTGCGGCCGGGGACGACGGGGGCGGACGTCGACGGGGCGTCGGCGGGTTGTTCCGCCGATGCGGCCGCGTTGTTCGCGGAGGTGTCGGTGACATCCTGTTCCGAACCGCAGGCGGACAGCGTGAACAGGGCCAACGACAGGCCGAATGCGGTGGTGGCGACCCTGGCCCCGGAGGCGATGGCGCGGCGCGTTCTGCACGACATGGTCCCACCGTAGCGAATCCAGGAATGCCGGACCGGTCGGTCGTCGCGGCCGCCGAAGGGCCCGACGGCGCCGCCGTCGGTTTGGGCGGAGGGCGCCGACCTGGGAGGATGCACCGGTGAGCAGTACCGGAACCGAAGTCGCCGACCCCGCCTACACCGTCGGCACCACCCTGCCCGGCACCCGCGGCCGCACCGGGGTGATCCAGACCCCGCACGGCGCGATCCAGACCCCCGCCTTCGTGCCGGTGGGTACCAAGGCGACGGTGAAGACCGTCCTGCCCGAGTCGGTCTCCGAGCTGGGTGCTCAGGCCGTCCTCGCGAACGCCTACCATCTGTACCTGCAGCCGGGTCCCGAGATCATCGATCAGGCCGGCGGGCTCGGTGCCTTCATGAACTGGTCGGGCCCCACCTACACCGACAGCGGTGGGTTCCAGGTCATGTCGCTCGGTGCGGGGTTCAAGAAAGTCATCGCGATGGAGGTCAGCCCCGACGACTCGCTCATCGCCGAGGGCAAGGAACGTCTCTCGCGGGTCGACGACGACGGGGTGACGTTCAAGTCGCACCTCGACGGTTCGGCGCATCGCTTCACCCCCGAGGTGTCGATGCAGATCCAGCACCAGCTCGGTGCGGACATCATCTTCGCCTTCGACGAGCTCACCACGCTGATGAATACCCGTGCCTACCAGGAAAATTCGCTGGAACGAACCCGGTTGTGGGCCATCCGGTGCCTGGCCGAGCACAACCGCTTGAGTGTCGAGCGTGCGGATCGGCCCCAGCAGGCGTTGTGGGGTGTGATCCAGGGAGCCCAGTACGAGGATCTGCGGCGCAAGGCGTCGCGCGATCTGGTCGCGCTGAGCGACGCCGACCGGGAGACCGGCGGAAAGGGCTTCGGCGGCTACGGCATCGGCGGCGCGCTCGAGAAGCACAACCTGGGCACCATCGTCGGCTGGGTCAACGACGAGCTGCCCGAGGGCGCGCCCAAGCACCTGCTGGGCATCAGCGAACCCGACGACATCTTCACCGCCATCGAGAACGGCGTGGACACCTTCGACTGTGTGTCGCCCACGCGCGTCGCCCGCAACGGTGCGATCTACTCGCTCGACGGTCGATACAACGTCACGAACGCGAAGTACCGCAACGACTTCCGGCAGCTCGATCCAGAGATCGAGAACTACACCTCGCAGTACAGCCGCGCCTACCTGCATCACCTGTTCAAGGCGAAGGAGGGTCTCGGCCCGACGCTGGCGACCCTGCACAACGTGTCGTTCATCGTCACGCTGGTAGACCGGGCCCGACAGGCGATCGAGAACGGCACGTACATCGAGTACCGCGACGAGTTCCTGCGGCGCTACTACGGTTCGACGCGGGCCTGAAGGAGTCGGCGACCGGCGTGCGGTGGGTCACGTGTCGGAACCGTGCGGAACGGTGCTTCGTTGTGAACCCATCGCAACGAGGTTGCGAACACCCCCGAACACTCGGCACCCTGTAGGGGTATTCGAGTACCAGCGAGAGAGACGATGAGACGCGCAAAGCGCCGAAAACGCCGACGACACCCGTCCGCACCCTGTTCCGAACCGGGCCCTGACCCGCGTTCCGGGCCCACAGTCCACTGCAAGAACATTCCCGGCGTCCCAGGCGTCGACGTTGATCGGACGGCGACATGCTGACCGTTCTCGGAATCTTCCTGGGAATTCTGGTGGTCCTCGCGATCACCGCCGTCACCGGCTACTTCGTGGCCCAGGAATTCGGCTTCATGGCGGTCGACCGCTCCCGCCTGAAGGCGCGCGCCGAATCCGGTGACGCCGCCGCCAAGCGCGCACTCTCCGTCACCCGACGCACCTCGTTCATGCTGTCCGGGGCCCAGCTCGGCATCACCGTCACCGGCCTGCTCGTCGGTTACGTCGCCGAACCGCTGATCGGTTCCGGCGTCGGCGACCTGCTGAACAACGTCGGCATCCCCGTGGGTGTCGGTGTCGCGATCGGCACGATCATCGCGATCCTGTTCTCCACCGTGGTGCAAATGGTCTTCGGTGAGCTCTTCCCCAAGAACCTCGCGATCGCCCGGCCGGAACCGGTCGCACTGTGGCTCGCCCGGTCGACCACGATGTATCTGGCCGTATTCGGCTGGCTGATCGCGCTGTTCGACAAGGCATCGAACCTGTTGCTGCGCGCCCTGCGTATCGAGCCGGTCCACGACGTCGAGCACTCGGCGTCGGTCCGCGACCTCGAACACATCGTCGCCGAATCCCGTGACGCCGGCGAACTGCCCGAGGATCTGTCCGTGCTGCTCGATCGCGTGCTGGAGTTCCCCACGCGCACAGCCGAACACGCGATGATTCCGCGTCCGCACACCGACCAGGTGGATGCGTCGCTGCCCGCGTCCGAGGTGCTTGCGCTGATGAGCACCGGACACACCCGCTACCCGGTCGCCGGAGACGACGACGAAGTTCTCGGCGTCGTCCATCTCCCCGACCTCCTCGAATGGTCGTACGCGCTGCAGAAGGAACCCTCGAAGGCCGATCCGACCGCCACCGCGGGTGATCTCTGCCGCCGCCCCGTCGTGGTGCCGTCGACCCTGCCGCTGCCGGAGGTGCTGGAGAACCTCTCCACCGCACACGAGGAGATGGCCATCGTCATCGACGAATACGGTGGTTTCGCCGGCGTCGTGACCGCCGAGGACATCGCCGAGGAACTGGTCGGCGAGATCGACGACGAACACGACCCGGAGGCCTCCGCGGCGATCGAGAAGACCGCCGACGGCTGGCGCGTCCGAGGTGACGCCCACGTCGACGAGGTGTCCCGTGCGACCGGCTGGGAACTGCCCGAAGGGGATTACGAGACGATCGCCGGTCTGGTGATCGCAGAGTTCGTGGGACTGCCCGAGGTCGGTGAGACCGTCGAGATCACCATCGACCCCGATCCCGCCTCGCTTCTCGACGACGATGAGGCGCCACCCCGCGTGGTCCACGTCGAGGTGCTCGAGGTCGAGAAGCATGTGCCGGCTCTGGTATCGATGTCACTCGGCACCGAAGTGAGCACCGCAACGGCATCGGATGACGGACGGGAGACCGACAATGGATAACCCGTGGGTCATCGGGGCTATCACCGTCGCGCTGATCGCGGCGAGTGCCTTCTTCGTCGCCGTCGAGTTCGCACTGATCGCGGCCCGACGCCACCGCCTCGAGGACGAGGCCGCCACGAGTAGCAGCGCCCGCGCCGCCCTGCGCAGCGCATCGGAGCTGTCGGTGCTGCTCGCGGGATCGCAGCTCGGTATCACCGTCTGCACGCTTGCGCTGGGTTCGATCACGAAACCTGCTGTCCATCACTGGCTCACGCCGCTGTTCGAGACCTGGGGGCTGCCGTACTGGTCCGCTGACATCGTCGGCTTCGTGTTGGCGCTCATCGTCGTGACGTTCCTGCACCTGGTGGTCGGTGAGATGGCTCCGAAGTCGTGGGCGATCGCGCACCCGGAGCGGTCGGCGATCGTGCTGGCCCTGCCGATGCGAGCTTTCATGTGGCTCACGCGGCCGATCATCGTGCAGCTCAACCACCTGGCCAACTGGTGCCTGCGGCGCGTGGGCGTCGAACCCGTGGACCAGGTCGCCACCGGACAGGACAGCGACGCGTTGCGTCACCTCGTCGAGCACTCGGCGACGGTCGGAACACTCGACGAGCGGTATCACGCGCATCTGACCAGCGCGCTCGAACTGGAATCGCTGACGCTCGGCGACGTCGTCACGCCCAGCGACACCCTGGGGGCGGTGCTGCCGACCGCGACTGCCGGCGAGATCCAGACTGCCGGACGTATTTCGGGACATCTGCGGCTGCTGGTGCGCGACGCCGATCGGGGCCCGGTGCACGGTGTCGTACACGTGCGCGACAGCCTGCGCGCGGCGCCGGACGCGACAGCCGTCGACCTCATGCGTCCGGTGCTGCGGTTCGAGTCCGGGCAACCGGTCTACGAGGCGCTCGCCGCCATGCGTGAACGCCGCGCCCACCTCGCGCTGGTCACCGACTCCGGCCGGGCCATCGGGCTGATCACGCTCAACGACCTGCTGCAGAGGTTGCTGGCGACGACCGCGTAACCGTCAGGACGACCACTCCGTGGGCCCCAGCAGCCAGGGTTCGCGGGGGAGGGCATCGGGGTCGAAACGGCTTGCGAGCGTGGGGAGATCGACGGTTTCGCCGGGGTCTGCGAGGCCCAGCGAGCGAGCGATGTGCGAGAGGACGGTGCCGGCCGGAACACCGCTTGCTGCGAGGTCGGCGAGGGTCACCGCTCCGTCGCGCTTGGAGAGTCGGACGCCGTCGGTGTTGAGCACCATGGGTACATGGGCGTAGGTCGGCGTGGTCTCGCCGAGCAGCGTGGCGAGGTAGGCCTGGCGCGGAGCCGACGACAGCAGGTCGTCGCCGCGGACGACCTGATCGACTCCCTGCGCGGCATCGTCGACGACCACGGCCAGGTTGTAGGCGGGGGTGCCGTCGTTGCGCTGGATCACGAAGTCGTCGACCATTCCGGTGAACGTGCCGTGGAGCAGGTCGGTGACGGTGAACTCGGTGGTGTCGGCCAGGATGCGGATCGCGGGCGGTCGGCCGGCGGCGATCTTCTCGGCGCGTTCGGCGGCGGTCAGTGTCCGGCACGTGCCGGGGTAGGCGCCCTGCGGTGCGTGGGGAGCGGACGGTGCCTCGAGGATCTCGCGTCGCGTGCAGAAGCAGTCGAAGGTGCGACCGGCCTCGCGGAGCCGGGCGATGATCCGGCCGTAGATGTCCCGTCGTTGCGTCTGATAGTCGACGGGGGTCTCCCAGTCCATGCCCAGCGAGGCGAGGTCGGCGAGTTGCCGGGCGTCGGCGCCGGCGACCGCGCGGTCGAGATCCTCCATGCGGATCCGGAACCGGCGGTCGGTCGTGCGGGCGAACAGCCAGGCCAGCACAGCCGTCCGCAGGTTGCCGACGTGGAGGTCGCCCGACGGGGACGGCGCATACCGGCCCGCTGCGTGCTGTGTCGACATCGCGTCGAGGTTACCGCGTCGCGTCGACGCCCCGCGATGAGAATCGGTCTCGCCGATGGTCTGTCTCTGCGCCAGACCCCACGGTCACCCCGGAGTTCCGGGCGGATCGTTGCCAGCGCCCGGAGAAGTGAGGAACAGTGAAGCCATGGATCTTCCGGTCATGCCGCCCGTAGCCCCGATGCTGGCCAAGGCGGTCACCGCCGTGCCGCAGCAGCCCGACGGTGAGACGGCCTGGTCATACGAACCCAAGTGGGATGGTTTCCGCGCGCTGATCTTCCGCGACGGCGACGAGGTGGCGATCGGCTCCCGCGGTGGGAAAGACCTGGCGAGGTACTTCCCGGAGATCGTCGCCGCGGCGAAGGCCGAGCTGCCGGACAGGGTCGTTCTCGACGGCGAGATCGGGGTACCCGCACTCATCGGCGACACCCACCGGCTCGACTGGGATTCGCTCGCGCAGCGCATCCATCCCGCCGAGTCGAGGGTCAACATGCTCGCCGAGAAGACGCCGGCGATCTTCATCGGTTTCGACGCACTCGCACTGGAATCGACGGCGGTGAACGGACAACCGTTTGAGGTCCGTCGAGAGGCGCTGCTGCGCGCGGTCGGACCCGGCGACCGGGATCGGCGGATGCACGTCAGCCGCGTCACCAGCGACGCGTCGGTCGCCGAGGACTGGTTCTCCGCCTTCGAGGGCGCCGGCCTCGACGGCGTCGTCGCCAAGCGTGTCGACGGCGTCTACGTCGAGAACAAGCGCGAGATGCTGAAGGTCAAACACAAGCGGACCGCGGACTGCGTGATCTTCGGTTATCGGATCCACAAGTCGGGCAGGGGGATCGGCTCGATGCTCCTCGGTCTCTACGACGACGACGGCGAGTTGCGCATGGTCGGGGGCGCGGGCGCGTTCTCCGACGCCAAACGCGTTGAGCTGCAGGAGATGTTCGAGCCGATGCGCCTCGACCCGGACAAGCCGTCACCGGACGAGCCCACCCGATGGCGGTCGGAGAAGTCGGGGGAGTGGATTCCGATCCGCCCCGAACTGGTCGCAGAGTTCGCCTACGACCAGATGGAGAACCAGCGCTTCCGCCACACCGTGAAGTTCCTCCGCTGGCGCCCGGACCGGGATCCCGAGAGTTGTGGCTACGGCCAGCTCGAGGTTCCGCTCACCTACGACCTGCACGACGTCCTCGAAGGAGAATGACCATGGCATCCCGTTCTCCCGCAGAAGAACTCGACGTCGACGGGGTCGCCGTCCGTCTCAGCAACCCGGACAAGATCTATTTCCCCGAGCTCGGCGAGAACGGCGGCCGCAAGCGGGATCTCGTCGGCTACTACCGGACGCTCGCGCTCGGCATCGACGACAGTGGCGACGGGCCGCTCATGCGCGCGACGCGCGACCGGCCGACCTTCCTGCAACGCTTCCCCGACGGCGTGGAGGGGGAGGAGATCTACCAGAAGCACATCGCGAAGAAGCGTCCCGAGCACGTGCAGTCCACGCCGATCATGTTCCCGTCCAAGCGAACCGGGGACGCCATCCGCCCGACGGTGCCGGCCGATCTGGTGTGGGCGGCGAACCTGGGGACCGTCACCTTCCACACCTGGCCGACCCTGCACCCGGACAACGACCATCCCGATCAGCTCCGCATCGACCTCGATCCGCAACCCGGCACGACATTCGACGACGTTCGGAGCGTGGCGATCGACGGGCTGAAGCCCCTGCTCGACGAACTCGGCTTCACGGGCTTCGTGAAGACGTCGGGTGGCCGAGGAATTCACGTGTACGTCCCCATCGAGCCGTTGTGGGACTTCATCGCCACCCGGCGATGTGTCATCGCGATAGCCCGTGAACTGGAGCGCCGGGACCCGGACCGGGTCACCACGTCCTGGTGGAAAGAGGAACGCGGGGAACGGATCTTCATCGACTTCAACCAGAACGCCCGCGACCGCACGATGGCGTCGCCGTACTCCGTACGACGCAGCGCGATCGGTCGGGTGTCGACGCCGGTGACGTGGGACGAACTGGCCGACGTCGATCCCGACGACTGCACGATGGCGACCGTCCCGAAGCTGCTCGAGCGCCGCGGCGATCCGTGGACCGACATCGCCGATCACCGGCGCGGCATCGAGAAACTGCTGGAGATGGTCCAGCAAGACGATGCGGACGGGTTGGGCGACATGCCCTACCCGCCCAGCTACCCGAAGATGCCCGGCGAACCGCCGCGCGTGCAGCCCAGCAAGAAGGTCGCCGAACACTGGGATGAGAAGGGCAACCGGATCGAGGACTGACGCCCAGCTCGCAGGAGCGCTACTTCGGTGCGCAAGCGCTAGCTGTAAGACCCGGGCAGGTTGTGAACGTGTAGGCGTTCGATCGGGGTGAGTCCGCCGATGCCGGTGTGGGCTCGGTGGTGATTGTAGTGGTGTAGCCAGTCGTCGTAGGTGGCTGCGCGGGCGGTTTCTGAGCTGTAGAACTCGGCGTAGGCCCATTCCGAGGCCAGGGTGCGGTTGAATCGTTCGACCTTGCCGTTGGTTTGCGGGCGGTAGGGACGGGTCTTCTTGTGCTTGATCTCGGCGCCGAGGGATTCTGCGAAAACCTTTGAGCGGTAACAGGCGCCGTTGTCGGTCATCACTCGTCTCACAGTGATCCCATGTTGGCTGAAGAAGGCGTTGGCGCGGTCCCAGAACTGCGCGGCGGTCTCTTTGCGTTCGTCGGTGAGGATCTCGGAGTATGCCAGCCGGGAATGGTCATCGACGGCGTGGTGCAGATATGCGTACCCCGGGCGGTGTTTCTTGTTGTGCCGGTTGCCGATCGTGCGCCCGAGTTTGCGGTGGCCGCCGCCTTCGGGGATGCGGCCGAGTTTCTTGATGTCGATGTGGATCAGGTCGCCGGGAGCGTCGTGTTCGTAGCGTCGTGGCGGTGTCCGGCGTACCGGAAGCCCGGTGGCCTGGTCGAGGTGACGCAACAGCGGCATCCGATACCGGCGCAACACCGCCTCGACGGTCGATTTTGCTAGCCGCAGGTGCGCAGCGATTCGTGCAGCGCCCCAGCGACGCAGGAACCGCAACTTGATGATTCGACGTTCCCGGCGCACAGGGAGCTGATGGGGTGACCGGTAGGGGCGGCTGGACCGATCTGCCATGCCGGCCTCACCGGTCTGCCGGTAGCGGTCGGCCCACTTCTTGGCCGTGGCCGGTGAGCAGTTGAACCGTTCGGCGGCCCGTCGTAGAGGCCAGTTCTTATCGACGACGCACTGAGCCAGGGCCAGACGGCCACGTTCGGTGAGGAAGGCATTACGGTGGGTCATGAGGGCCTCTTGGTGATCGGCGTGTGTGTGGTAACCACATCGATACCGGAGGCCCTCACCTGTTGACCGGCACCACGCCGTTCACAACCTCCCCAAGAGTTACAGCTAGCTGCAAATGGCGCCTCGCGGCGGAACTGGCGATTTTGGCGGCACCTCAGCGGCGCAGTGCCTCAGCCGCCCACTCCGCGAAGGTCTGCCATCCGACGTCGGGGAACCGGCGGTGCAGTTCGGGGATGTCGACCTCGTAGCCGCGTTCGCCGAGGAAGGTGAACATCGCACTCATGTCGGGCGACGGGATGCGTTCGGGATCATAGGATTCCGCGCTGACCGTCGTTCCGAGTGCGTCGCCGACGATCTCCGCCATCTCCAGGGGCGTCGGCTGGTCGGAGGCGATGTCGATCCGTTCGCCGGTGTACGCACCCGGGTTCCGGAACAGCGTCGCGACAAACCGGCCGAGATCGCGGCGTGAGAGTTGTTGCAGCGGTTGGTCCGCAGGCATCGCGATCGGCATGACGCCGGCGGCGAGCGCGTCGGACCCGGCGAGCAGGTTGTCGTAGAAGTAGGCCGGCCCGACGATCGTGTGCGGGATGTCGGTGGCGGCGAGCATCCGCTCGACCTCGAACTTGGAGTCGAAGTGGGGGACGGCGGTGTCGCGGTCGGCGGAGGCCACCGACGAGAAGACGAGGTAGGGGAGCGCGGCCGCGGTCGCCGACTCGATCAGCGCGGTGCCCTGGGCGACCTCTGCGTCGACGCCGGACTCGAAGGGCGTCGTCAGCGCGAAGGCTCCCGCCGCGCCGGTGAACGCATCGGTGAGTCCTACGCCACTCACGATGTCGCCGACGGCGAGTTCGACACCGCGGTCGGCGAGCGCCGCGGCCTTCGACGACACGGCGTCGCGGACGACCGCGCGCACCGCGAAACCGGCGTCGAGCAGCGCGTCGAGGACGGCACCGCCCTGTCCGCCGGTCGCTCCGATCACGACGATGGGGGAGGAATCGGACATGCCCCGACCCTAGTGCCGACCGAGCGGCCGGCAAGCGGGTTTGGGTGTGGGAGTCCCCGGCGGCTATCATCTCGACGTTGGAGGATTCGCCTAGTGGCCTATGGCGCTCGCCTGGAACGCGGGTTGGGTTAACAGCCCTCAGGGGTTCGAATCCCCTATCCTCCGCCACCGAAGGTCCGTGGTGCACGACCCGCAAGGGAGCGCACCCCGGACCTTCGTCGTATCCGGGAGACGATCACCCGCCTCGCCTGCACGGACCGAGGCCGTCGCGGGGGTGGTGACCACCCGGTGTCACCCGGCTGTGAACCCTCGCTACACTGGACGACGGATCCCGCGCGGCGTGCATCCTGTGAACTCCCCCAGGGCCGGAAGGCAGCAAGGGTCAACGGGCTCTCTCGGGTGCGCGGGGTCCCCTATATCCCCGATTTCCATTTCCAGGTCTGCGTCGTCGGACACTCGCGCCGGCGTCGAGCGCGAGAGGTCTAACGTTGAATTTCCACTCGATGAGTGTCGACCAACTACGAGACACCCAGGCGGATCTGAAGAAGCGTTACGACGAGCTGGCCGCTCTGGGTCTGAAGCTCGACCTCACCCGCGGCAAGCCCGCTCCCGAACAGCTCGATCTCTCCAACGCGCTGCTGTCGCTCCCCGGCGACGAGTACCGCGACGGCAAAGGCACCGACACCCGCAACTACGGCGGCCTCAACGGCCTGCCCGAGCTGCGCGAGATCTTCGGCGAGCTGCTCGCCGTCGACCCCGCGAACCTGATCGCGTTCGGCAACTCGAGCCTCGAGCTCATGCACGACCTCACCGTCTTCGGCCTGCTGCACGGCACCGCCGACTCCGACGAGCCGTGGGGTCGCCAGACCATCAAGTTCCTGTGCCCGGCCCCCGGATACGACCGTCACTTCGCGATCACCGAGAGCTTCGGCATCGAGATGATCCCGGTGCCGATGCTCCCCGACGGCCCCGACGTGCGGCTCTGCGCCGAGCTCGTCGCCAACGACCCGAGCATCAAGGGTCTGTGGGCGGTGCCCACCTACTCGAACCCGACCGGCGTCACTTTCTCCGAGGAGGTGACCCGCGGTCTGCTCGAGATGCCCGCGGCACCCGACTTCCGCATCTACTGGGACAACGCCTACGCGGTGCACACCCTCGTGGAGGCCCCGCCGACGCCGCTGCGCGTCCTCGAGATGGCCGTCGAAGCCGGTCATCCCAACCGCGTGTACGTCCTCGGCTCGACGTCGAAGATCACCTTCGCCGGCGGCGGGGTGGCGTTCTTCGGGTCGTCGGACGAGAACCTCGCGTGGTTCAGCAAGTACCTCGGCCTCAAGACCATCGGCCCGGACAAGGTCAACCAGCTGCGTCACCTCAAGTTCTTCGGGAACGCCGACGGCGTGCGCGCCCACATGGCCCGCCACCGCGAGATCCTGGCGCCGAAGTTCAAGCTGGTGCTCGACATCCTCGAAGACCGGCTGGTCGAGTCGAAGGTCGCCTCGTGGTCGGAGCCCGAGGGTGGGTACTTCATCAGTCTCGACGTCGTCGACGGCGCCGCCCGACGCACCATCGAACTGGCGAAGGAAGCCGGAATCGCGCTGACCGGCGCAGGTTCCGCGTTCCCGTACAAGACCGATCCGCACGACCGGAACATCCGTCTCGCACCGACCTTCCCGAACACCGACGACCTGCGGGCCGCGATGGACGGGGTCGCGACGTGCGTGCTCCTCGCCTCGGCCGAGACCCTCCTGGCGGAGCGCAGCTGAGCCACTCGTCTCGCCGACACGCCGCTGTCAAACGCCGGATCGGCGTTAGATAGCTCTCATTCGGCGATGAGTAGCCGGTATGTGCCGACTCTTATGCCACTCTTGTAAATCGTGAATCTGCCCAGGCCGGTTCTTCTCGCATCCGGTTTCGCCATCGTGGGGGTCATCGCGCTTGTCCTCCAGGATGTCGTCGTGCCCTGGGGAGCCCAGTTCTGGGGTCTGCTGAACAACCAGATCGACCTGGCCGTCTATCGGCAGGGTGCTCAAGCGGTCACCGAAGGCGCCAGCCTCTACGACGTCAAGATGATCGGCGACCTCGACTACACGTACTCACCGTTCTCGGCGTTGCTCTTCACTCCGCTCGCGTTGATCTCCTTCGACGTGGCGCGATGGTTGTGGACCGCGGGCATCGTGGTCGCCCTCTATCTCGTCGTCATGCTCAGCTTCCGCAGTCTCGGCCGGCCGGTGACGTGGCCGCTGCGGGTCATCGCGATGTCGCTCGTCGCGGTCGCGATGCTGCTCGAGCCCGTCCGCACCACCATCTGGTACGGCCAGATCAACGTCTTCCTGATGCTCCTCATCCTGGCCGACCTGACCCGTCCCGACACCAGCAGGACCAAGGGCGTGGGCGCCGGCATCGCCGCCGGGATCAAGCTCACGCCGCTGATCTTCGCCGGTTACTACGCGGTGCAACGCAACTGGCGCGCGTTCTTCGGTGTCATCGGCGGCTTCGTCATGACCGTCGCGATCGGGTTCATCGTCCTGCCGCGTGACTCCTGGGCCTACTGGACCGGCAAGCTGTTCCAGTCCGAACGTGTCGGTTCGGCGCAACTGCGCGGCAACCAATCGATCCGCGGAATGCTCGCCAACCACCTCGACACCGACCACCCGTCGACACTCCTGTGGGGAGCCCTGGCACTGACCGCGCTCGTCGCCGGATTCGCGGTCGCCACCTATGCCCACCGCAGGGGCCAGGAACTGCTCGCGATCAGCATCGTCGGCATGACCGCATGCGTGGTGTCGCCGATGTCGTGGGGGCACCACTGGGTCTGGTTCGTGCCGATCGTGGTGATCGGGGTCCACCTGGCCCTCGACCTGAGGCGAACCCAGCTCGAGCGGGGCCTGGCGGCGGTGGGTGTTGCGGCGCTCGTGTTGCTCGCGTTCGCGTGGCCGACGCACGTCCCCGCGCTCGTTCCCGATGGCTACTACACCGGGCTCTACGTGAAGACGCGGGTCACCTGGCTCAACTGGTTCACCGTCAGCCCCTATCTGTTCGCGTTCGTGGGAATCCTGATCGCGACGGTCGTCGCCCTGCGGGTTTTCGGCTCCCGTTCGACCACCGCGGCCGAGCCGGCTGCGGTCATCGCCCCGGGGGTCGCGGCAGCGGTCATCGCCGACGGCGGACTGGCCGGCGAGCCGGCCGAGGGCGGGAGTCCGCGGGTCGTCGAACCGTCGGCACGAGCCGACGCCGAGCGGGTGAACGTGTCCGACGACATGGCCGATGACCTGGTCGGAACCGCCGGTGAGTCGATGGGTGAAGCACCCGAGACGGGGGCGTCGCCCGCAGTGTGAGGCAGGCGCATCCGATGTCACGGGTCGCCGGTACTCTCGACGCGTGGCTCTGTATCGCACCTATCGCCCGGCTACCTTCGCCGACGTCGTGGGGCAGGAGCACGTCACCGATCCGTTGAGCCGTGCCCTCGACTCGGGGCGCATCAACCACGCGTACCTGTTCTCCGGTCCGCGCGGGTGTGGCAAGACGTCGTCGGCGCGAATCCTGGCGCGGTCGCTGAACTGTGTCGAGGGCCCCACCTCGCGTCCCTGTGGCACCTGCACGTCGTGCGTGGCTCTCGCTCCCGGCGGTCCCGGCAACCTCGACGTCATCGAACTCGACGCAGCCAGCCATGGCGGCGTCGACGACACCCGCGAGCTGCGCGACCGCGCGTTCTATGCGCCGGCCGAGTCGCGTTATCGCGTGTTCATCGTCGACGAGGCGCACATGGTGACCAACGCCGGCTTCAACGCGCTGCTCAAGATCGTGGAGGAGCCGCCGGAGCACCTGATCTTCGTGTTCGCGACGACCGAACCCGAGAAGGTGCTGCCGACGATCCGTTCGCGTACGCACCACTACCCGTTCCGTCTGCTCGCCCCGCCGGTCATGCGCGGGCTGCTGGAGAAGATCTGTGAGCGGGAGGGCGTGACCGTCGCGCCCGAGGTCTACCCGCTGGTCATCCGTGCCGGTGGTGGTTCGCCGCGTGACTCGCTGTCGATCCTCGATCAGCTCCTCGCCGGCGCCGACGACCAGGGCGTCGCCTACGAGCGCGCACTCGCACTGCTCGGCGTCACCGACGTCGCACTCATCGACACCGCCGTCGACGCGCTGGCGTCGGCCGACGGCGCGGCTCTGTTCGGGGCCGTCGAGAAGGTCGTCGACGCGGGGCACGACCCACGACGCTTCGCGGTCGATCTCCTCGAACGGCTCCGCGACCTGATCCTGCTGCAGGCCGTTCCCGATGCCGCCGACCGCGGCCTGGTCGAGGCGCCCGGTGATCAGCTCGGACGCATGCAAAGCCAGATCGAGACGCTCGGCCCCGCCTCGTTGACGCGCTTCGCCGAGATCGTGCACGACGCCCTCGGCGAGATGCGCGGAACCACGTCACCGCGCCTCCTGCTCGAGGTGATGTGCGCGCGCATGCTGCTGCCCGGCGTGTCGAACGACGACGCCGCTCTGCTGCAGCGGCTCGAGCGTCTGGAGTCGGGAATCGGCACCACGTCGATCCCGGTGCCCGCGAAACCCGCTGAGCCCGAACCGGAACCGAAGTTCGTGCGTCCGTCGCAGCGCAAGGCGATGGAAGAGGCGAAGGCGGCCGAGGAGGCACGCCGCACTGCGGCCGAGGTTGCCGAGGCCGACACCCCGGTCGCCGCGCCCGCTCCGGAACCCACCGCGCCCGAACCGCCTGTGCCGGCGGTGAAGCCCGCGGCGGTCGAACCGGCGCCGGCCGAACCCGCCTCTGCACCTGCGGTTTCCGAGCCCGACCCGGCGCCGCCCGCCGCGGAGCCGGTCGCTGCCGCACCGCCGGTGGACGTGGTTGCCGCCGTCGAGACCGACGACGCGGACATGCTCGAGGAGCTGGGTGTCGAGCAGCCCGCGCTCGACGCCATCCCCGATCCCGACGCGCTTCCCGACCCCGACGCCCTGCCGGAACCCGAGGCGCTCGATCTCGGGGATCTCGACGCCGCCGACGCCGACACTCCCGACACCGAGACCCTCGACACCGAGACCCTCGACGCCGAGGCTCTCGAAGTCGACGCTGCGGCACCGACTCTCGACCTTCCCGGGGCAGAGCCCGAGGTAGAGAACATCGCGCCGGCCCCGGTCTCGGAACCCGTACGCCCTGGCGTCCGGAACGGCGGCACCCCGACGGCACCGGAACCGCCCTGGCGGGCACCCGTGGCCGAACCGGCTCCGGAGCCGACCCGGGAACCCACTGCCGAGCCGGCCCAGCCGGCCTACACCGACGACATCCCGTTGCCGGACGAGCCGGTCGACGAGTACTCGGTCCCGCCGCCCGACGCGATGCCGGTCCGGGCGAAGCGCCCCGAACCGGAGCCAGAACCGGAACCGGAACCAGAACCGGCTCCCTCGGGCGGGCTCGACGCCGACGCGATCCGCAAACGCTATCCGGAGATCCGGGCCGCGGTGCGGGAGCGGTCGAAGAGTCTCGAGCCGATGTTGTCTGCGGCGGTCATCGCCGATCTCGAGGGCACCACGGTGGTGCTCGGCCACCCGGTCGAGGTGCTCGTCGGACGACTCTCGGCACCGCACGCGGTGACGATCATCCGGGAGGCGCTTTCCGAGGTCTTCGGCACACCGCTCGACGTGCGCACCGTGCATCAGGCGCCGGGCACTGCGGTCGCGTCGTCGGCGGCCGGTGGCGCACAGTCCGCGAAGCAGCAGGCCAAGCCCCGGCAGTCGTATTCACGCCCGAGCCGGTCTCGTGACCAGTCGGCGGCTGCGCCTCCGCCGCCCGAACCGGTGGCCGAGCCGGAGGAGCCCGAGCCGCCACGCGCGGACGAGGACATCCCCGACGAGGAGCGGGCCGAGATGGTCGCCGACGCACGCACCGGAGCCCCCGAACAACGTCTCGATCCCGATCAGGTCGCGCTCGAACTTCTCAAGTCCGAGCTCGGGGCACGACCGATCGAGTGACCGTCGAGACGAAGGGCTGGTAGAACGCAGAGATGCAGATCCGATCGGTCCTACGTCTGACCACGGCGCCGGCAGCAATGGCTGCGGCGCTGACGTTGTCGATGGCATGTGCCGAGGCGGCTCCCGTCGACTCGCCGTCGCCGACGCCGAGGCACTCCGTCGACCGGCAGACACGCGCGGTCGGTCTCGTCGACGTGAAGAGCGTCGTCGCGGACGCAGTGCTGGATCTGCGCTACGCGACGACCGACAACTTCGTCGGTGAGCGGCTGTATCCGCCGGATGCTCGCTGTCTGGTGCACGAGTCGATGGCGCCGGGTCTGAGGACCGCGGCCCAGAAACTTCGGGCCGGGGGTCAGACGCTGGTGTTCTGGGATTGCTACCGGCCGCATTCGGTGCAGCAGAAGATGTTCCAGAAGGTCCCCGACCCGGCGTGGGTCGCAGCCCCGGGTCCGTACTCGACCAGCCATGAGACCGGTCGTTCGGTCGACGTCACCCTGGCGGTCCGCAGTCCGGGCTGTACGGCCCCGCGCAAGATCGGCAACCTCTGTCGCGTCGACATGGGCACCGACTTCGACTCGTTTACCCCGCGTGCGAACGCATATGCGACACAGGGGGTCTCGGCGCCGGCGCAGGCTGCTCGGGCGCGATTGCGCCAGGCGATGGCCGACGGAGGACTGACCGTCTATTCCGGCGAATGGTGGCACTTCGACGGCCCGGGCGCGGACGTGCGCCGGCCGATCGTCGACGTCCCCCTGGTCTGAGCCGCCCTGGCCTGAACAATCCCGGGACCTCGACGACGGGACCCCGCCGGGCATCCGACGGGGTCTCGTTGGTCGCGCAGGCTCAGGCGTTCCACCAGGGCCGCAGGGGGACCTGATGGCCGCCGCGGTCGTCGAGCTTGGTCGCCAGCACGTGATGGAGCTGGATGATGTTGCGGTCGAAGCCGATCCGGCATCCCGCCATGTACAGGCCCCACAGGCGGGCGGTGCCCTCGCCGACCTCGGCCACGGCCTCGTCCCAGTGCTCGACGAGGTTGGCGTTCCAGTCGCGCAGGGTCATCGCGTAGTGCTCGCGGAAGTTCTCCTCGTGGAGCACTTCCATGCCGCCGATGTCCTGGAGCTTGGAGATGATCTTGCCCGAGCCGGTGAGCTCCCCGTCGGGGAAGACGTAGCGGTCGATGAACGAACCCGCCTTGCTGCGGCTCGCGTTGTCGGGCCGGGTGATGCAATGGTTCAACAGCATTCCGCCCGGTCGCAGCTTGTCGCGCATGAAACCGAAGTAGGCCGGGTAGTTGCCGACGCCGATGTGCTCGGTCAGGCCGATCGACGAGACCGCGTCGAAACCGGATTCGGTGATGTCGCGGTAGTCGCTGTGACGCACCTCGGCGAAGTCCGAGAGTCCTTCGTCGACGATGGCCTTCTGGGCCCACTCCGCCTGCTCGGCCGACAGCGTCGCGCCGATCGCGTGCACCCCGCGCTTGGCGGCGTAGCGGACCATTCCGCCCCAGCCGCAACCGATGTCGAGGAGCCGGTCACCGGGCTTGAGGCGCAGCTTCTCGAAGATGAGGCGGTACTTGTTGTCCTGGGCGGTCTCGAGCGACGCGTCGTGGTCGGGGTACACCGCACACGTGTAGGTCATCGACGGGCCGAGGACCCACTCGTAGAAGGTGTTCGAGACGTCGTAGTGGTAGTGGATGACCTCGGCGTCACGAGCTTTGCTGTGGCGCAGGCCCTCCGCGAAACGGCGCCAGCGCGGTACGGCCTCCTGCGGCGGCGGGGCGATCGGCTTGAAGTGTTCGATGCCGAGCGAGCGCGCGATCTGTGCCAGGGCCAGCGGCGACGGACGGTGGAAGTCCAGATCGCTCGCGAGCGCCTTCAGCGCGGGGTACGGATCGCCGGGGTGTGCGCCGATGAGTTCGAGGTCACCGGCGATATAGGCGCGGGCCAGACCGAGATCGCCGGGCGCCGTGACGAGGTAGGTGGTGCCGCGCGGAGTCTTCAGGTTGAGGCCGTACTGGGCGTCGGCCGGGCCTGCGCTGCTGCCGTCGTACGCCGAGATCCGGATGGACAGGTTGCCGCCCAGGAGGGTCTCGAAGATCTCCGACAGGGACATCTTCCCCGAATGGGAGTCCGCACCGATCGGTGCGTCTTTGAATGTCGTCATTGGCGTTTCACCGCTTTCGCATAGAGGTCCAGAAGGCGGCCGCGGGGGTCGTACCGCTTCTTCAGGAGCCGATAACTCTCTCCGCCGTAGAGTTCGTCGAACTCTTCCGGCTCGTAGAAACTTTCCGAGTACAGCGACTTGTGGCCGTCGAGTTCGGCGACCTTGCGTTCGATGATCTTGTTGGTGTGCCCGGGATCGCCCGGGGTGACCGGCACGGCCGACCAGAAGCCGACGTTGACGTAGGCGCGTTGCGGTTCGAGCGGGTAGAGCGGCCACGGGCGCACCGGATCCGAACCCGGCAGGGCCGGTTCGCGAAGGCGCAGCGGGCACAGCCAGATCGGTTCGATCGGAATGTTGTCCAGGAACCATTCGACGTAGTCGGTGGTGTGCTCGATCGGCACCTCGATGTCCTGCACGACCCGTTCGCCCGGCGGGAGGCCCTTGCGGGCGTTGAGGCGGTCGCCGATGTCCCAGCGCTGGTCGAGTCCGATCAGCTTCCAGTAGAAGCTGCTGCGCAGGTAGCGCTTCGGCCACCAGCGGCGGATCTTCGGATTCTGTGCCCCGAACGCCCGTGAGCACCAGAACCAGTCGGTGTCCCAGCGCCAGAGGTAGTCGTGGATGGTGAGACGGTCGGTGGTCTTGTTCTGAACCGACCGGTAGTAGATGTCCATCCCGGTGTAGTCGCTGACCGGGCCTTTCTCGTCGGTCTGGCGTCCGAGCGTGAGGTAGGACTCGTGGGCGGAGAACACGACTCCGTCGAGGTAGTCGACCTGTTCGCCGTCGTAGGTCTTCTCGGTGACGATCGTCTCCATCGTCGCCTGCAGCTCGGCGATCGAGGTGAATCGCACGTGCCGCAACGCGACGTAGGGCTTCACCGGTTCGAGCTCGATGCGCAGACGGACCGAATAGCCCAGCGTGCCATAGGAGTTCGGGAAGCCGAAGAACAGGTCGGCGTGCTCGTTGGTGGGCGTCGCGGTGATGATCTCGCCGTCGCCGGTCAGGATGTCGATCTCCGACACCGACTCATGCGGCAGTCCGGAACGGAACGACGTGCTCTCGATACCCAGGCCGGTCACCGCGCCGCCGAGGGTGATCGTCTTGAGTTGCGGGACCACCAGTGGTGCCAGACCGTAGGGCAGGGTCGCCGCGACCAGGTTCTCGTAGGTGCACATCCCGGCGACGTCGGCGGTGCGGGCATCGGGATCGACCGAGATCACCCGGTCGAGTCCGGAGACGTCCAGTCCGGGATGTGGATTGGCTGCGCGCTTACGGAAGAGGTTCGACGTCTTCTTCGCAAGGCGCACGGTCGCGTTCGGGGGGATGGCACGATAGCTGGCCAGTAGGGCGGACACCCCCTGGTCAAATGCCTGTCCCCCCATCTCCAAGCCAGAGCTCACCCGGTTAGCCTAGGACTTGATCAGTTCGCCCGCCAATCGTTTCGTCCCGAGGAGTGTTCCATCGTGGGTCAGGTTTCCGCATCGCAGTCGATCGACATCACCGCCGCCCCGGACGCCGTCATCGGAGCCCTCGCCGACTACACCGAGGTGCGTCCGGCGATCCTCCCGGCCCACTACCGCGACTACAAGGTCATCAGCGGCGGCAACGGCGACGGCACCGTCGTGCACTGGATCCTGCAGGCCACCGAGAAGCGGCAGCGTGACGTCCAGGCCACCGTCAGCGTGACCCCGGACACCGTGACCGAGCGCGACGCCAACTCCACGATGGTGACGACCTACACGGTCGCCCCGTCGGGCAGCGGTTCGCGCGTCACGACCACCACCACCTGGAAGGGTGCCGGTGGCATCGGCGGCTTCTTCGAGAAGACCTTCGCGCCCAAGGGGCTCAACCGCATTCAGGCCGAGGTGCTCGGCAATCTCAAGAAGCGCCTCGAGAACTGACCCCGCGCAGGAGGGGGCGGGCGCGGCCTTCGCCGCTCCCGATCCGGGACGGCGTCGACTCGACACGGGTGGTGCTGCGGTCCGGGCCGGAATGCACCGTCGCCGAGGCACTGCTGGCGTCGCCGAGCCTCGCGGATCTCGGGATCGAGGAGTTGCACGCGCGTGCCGCGGCCGGCGAGATCGTCGACGCCGACGGGCAGCCCGTCGACCTCGACGCGCCGTCGCGGGTGAACGTCTCGCTCTACCTGTACCGCGACCTGCCCGACGAGGTCCCGATCCCGTTCGACGTCCCGGTGCTCTACCGCGACGAGAACATCGTCGTCGTGGACAAGCCGCATTTCCTGTCCACCATGCCGCGGGGTCGTCACGTGACGCAGACCGCGCTGGTACGACTCCGCCGCGAACTGGGCAGCGACACGATCTCGCCGGCCCACCGCTTGGACCGGCTCACCGCCGGTGTTCTGCTCTTCACGCTGCGGCCCGAGGTCCGGGCGGCGTATCAAGACCTGTTCGCCTCCCGGCTGGCGCGCAAGGAGTACCGCGCGCTGGCGCCGGTCGACGAGAGACTCACCGAGACCGTCACCGTGCGCGACCGGATCGAAAAAACCGCCGGTGACCTGCGGGCCCGCGTCGTCGACGGGCCGGTCAACGCCATCAGCGACGTCACCCTCGTCGAACAGACCGACCGTGGCGGCGTCTACCGGCTGGTGCCGCACACCGGACGCACGCACCAGCTGCGGCTGCACATGTCGTCCCTGGGTGTGCCCATCGTCGACGATCCGCTGTATCCCGACGTACGCCCCGAGCTCGCGGAACGGGCCGATCACGGGGACTTCTCTTCCCCGCTGCGGCTCGTCGCACACGCCCTGGAGTTCACGGACCCGCTCGACGGGACGGAGCGCCGGTTCGTGAGCCGTCGCTCGGTGGTGTCCTGAAATGCCGCCCCTGGTGGATTTCGGCGGCTGACCTCGGGGCGGGCGGCAGAAGTACCCTGGCGACCGTGACCATCCGCGCGTCGTACGAACGACACCCCGACCTGGGCTGCGAGGCCGTCGTGTTCATCGACGACGAGTCGCTGGCGTGTTTCCAGATCCAGCGAGATCTCACCGGCGGCCCCCGGGCCGACGAACACTGCGTCACCACCGGGGCGAGTGCGCCCATCTACGGCGGGATCGTCGAGTGGCGGCGGGTCGAGGACCGTTTCGAGTTCTCTCTCACACGACGAGCCGGTCATCTGTTCGGCGACGAGGTGCTGTCCTTCGAGATCAGCCCGGTCGACGAGGTGAGCGTCGACGACATCGCCGCGCATGTCGATCGATTGTTGCGCTGACCCGGGGGCTACCCTGGACGGCGTGACGCAACCATTCGATCCCAGCGCATTGTTCGGCGGCGGCCAGGGCGGCGAGAACCCGATGGCGGGTCTGCTGGCCCAGGCGCAGCAGATGCAGGAGAAGCTCCTGTCGGCACAGAACGAGATCGCCGCGGCGGAGATCGTCGGGAGCGCGGGCAACGGCCTGGTCACCGTGACCGGCAACGGCACCGGCGAGGTGACCGCGGTGTCCATCGACCCCAAGGTCGTCGACCCCGAGGATGTGGAGACCCTGCAGGATCTGCTGCTCGGCGCGCTCGCCGACCTGTCGCAGAAGCGTGAGCAGCTCACGAGCGAGAAGATGGGTCCGCTGGCCGGAGGCCTCGGCGGCGGCATCCCCGGGCTCGGCGGCTGATCGCGCCCGCCGCGCGATCCTTCCCACCACACCAGAGAACCCGGGCACGCGATGTATGAAGGACCGATCCAGGATCTGATCGACGAACTGGCCAAACAGCCGGGGCTCGGTCCCAAGGGTGCGCAGCGGATCGCCTTCCATCTGCTCGCGGGGGAGAAGTCCGACATCGACCGGCTGATCGCCGCGCTCGGACGCGTGCGCGACGACGTCGTGTTCTGCGCCGAATGCGGAAACGTGTCGGCGAACCGGCTGTGCCGGATCTGCTCGGATGCGCGACGCGATGCCACCAAGATCTGCGTCGTCGAAGAACCCAAGGATGTGCACGCGATCGAGCGGACCAAGGAGTTCACCGGTCGCTACCACGTGCTCGGCGGGGCCCTTGATCCGTTGTCGGGGATCGGGCCCGACCAACTCCGTATCCGCGAGCTGCTGCGTCGGCTCGCCAATCAGGAGGACGGCGTCGACGTCAGCGAGGTGATCGTCGCGACCGACCCCAACACCGAGGGCGAGGCCACCGCCACCTACCTGCAGCGCATGCTCAAGGATTTCCCCGGGCTGTCGGTGACGCGCCTGGCGTCGGGTCTGCCGATGGGCGGCGACCTCGAGTTCGCCGACGAACTGACCCTCGGCCGGGCCCTGTCCGGGCGCCGGATTCTCGCCTGAGGAACCGAACGCGGGCGTACCTCGTGAGCCCGGCTAAGGTCGGGGAGTGATATCGCTGAAGCGGGGGCGTCGACGAGTCCGGGTGATCGCGGCGGGGATGGCCGCTGTCGCCGTCGCCGGCCTGGCGGACACGGCACGGGTCGTGGCTCCCGCCGGGGCTGCGGTGCCCGAGCTGGAATGGACGTCATGTCCCGCCGTGCACGGCGTGCCGGCGAGCGTCCGGTGTGCCGCGGTCGAGGTCCCGCTGAATCACGCCAAGCCGAACGGGCCCACGATCGAGCTGTTGGTGAGCCGTGTTCCCGCACGCGATCGGGCGCAGCGCCGCGGTGTCCTGATGGGCAACCCGGGAGGCCCCGGCGGCGACGGGATCGCGATGTTCAGCCAGTTGCGTGTGCCGGACGAGGTGCGCGATCAGTGGGATCTCGTTGCGGTGCAGCCGCGTGGGCTGGTGTCGGGCACTCCGCTCAAGTGTGACCCGATCACCGGATCGGAGCCCGAAACCTTCACCGCCGCAGGGAAACTCAATCGAGATCGGTGCGAACGGCAAACGCCGGGTGTCGGGTCGACCCTCACCACGGAGAACACCGCACGCGACATCGAGGTGGTCCGTCGGACGCTGGGCGAGTCCGCGATCAGCCTGTACGGCATCTCCTACGGGACGTTGCTCTTCGCGACCTACGCGACGCTGTTCCCCCAGCGGGTGGATCGCATGGTCCTCGATTCCGGCTTCGATCCCGGCGTCGTGTGGAACGCACTCCTGGATACGCAGACCCCCGGTTACAAGGCCCGCGTCCACGCCATGATGGCCTGGATCGCCCGGAACGATCGCATCTACCATCTCGGTGCCACTCCGCTTGCCGTGTACCGGAAGTGGAGCAACCGTGTCAGCGCCGAGGCGGGCGTCCCGCCGTCTCTGGTCGCGCCACCGGCACGGGTCGGGGACGTTCCGCCGGGGCTTCGCGCCGTCGCCGACCAGTACATCGCCGGGACCGACCTGACCGCGGATGCGCGTGCACGGTTCGAGAACTTCGTTGCGACGCTGCTGACACCCGGTTCGGTGCAGGCGAACTCGGGACTCCTGATCCTGACGCGGGCGTTTGCGCCCGATCGGAACCTCTGGCCGGTCATCGCGATGATGACGGCCGGTACCGCCCGGAAGTTCGCCGAGCCCCCACCCACGGTTCTCGAAGCTGCGACGGTCTCACAGGACATGCAGGGGATCGTCCTGTGCAACGAGAACCAGGTGCCGGCCGACCCGTCGATGAGCCTCCCGGCGTTCATCACCGGCTACGTCACCGCCGACCCGTTCGAGGCGCCGGGATTCGTCTACCGGTCGGGGATGGCCTGTGCGGGAGCGGCTCCGGTCACCCGCCCGATCCAGATCCGGAATCGGGGCCTCGCCGTACGGCCGTTGCAGATCCAGAGCATCGGCGATCCCCAGACGCCGTACCGCGGAAGCCTGGTCATGCGGCGGCAGATGGACAGCCACCTGATCACCGTCGGCGGGGGAGACCACGGTCAGTTGGGCCGTGCGAACCGGCCGCTCGACGCCGCCATCGCCGAGTACCTGCGGACCGGGCGGACCGCGGTCACCCGTGTCCCGGAGGCGCCGATCACCGCACCACTGACCACGTTCCCGCCGGGTCTGTCCGCGGGTGTGGCGGTGCGGTGACGGCGGCCGACCGCGTCGCCCCCGAGATCGGTGCGCGGGTCGCCGAACTCGCCGGGCAGCTCGACTCGGGCATCGTCGCCATCGACGGACCGTCGGGAGCGGGCAAGTCGACGGTCGCGGATCTACTGGTCGCGCAACTGCGTGAGCGGGGCGCCGGGGTGACGCTGGTGCGCACCGACGACTTCGCCTCCTGGGACGACCCGGTCGCCTGGTGGCCCGAACTGGAAGCCGATGTGCTGCATTCCTTCGTCCGGCGATGGGACTACCGCTATCGGCCTCGGGTGTGGCGCGACGGTGTCGCGACGCCCGGGCCGCCGGTGTGGATCGAGTGGCAGCCGCTGCTGATCATCGAAGGGGTGTCGTCGGCGCGGCGTCGCATCGCCGACCGGTTGACCCACGCCCTGTGGCTCGACGGCGGAACCGAGGCCGAGCGTCTGGAGCGGGCCGTCGCACGGGACGGCGAGGGGTCGCGCGCCCACCTGCAGCAATGGCAGGAGTTCGAACGCGGCTGGTTCGCGGTCGACCGCACGCGCGAACGCTGCGTCGTACTGGACTGATCGCTCCACCGCCGCTCGCGGTTACTGTCGGATATGGGCACCCGACGGCACTTTCGTGATCCGGGATTCCGTGACCTCGCGGAGCTCGATGCGCTGCTGATCGACTGTCGCGCATGCCCGCGGCTCGTCGAGTGGCGCGAACAGGTGGCCCGTGAGAAGCGTCGGGCGTTCGCCGACCAGGAGTACTGGGGACGGCCGGTCCCGGGCATCGGACCGGCGGATGCGCGGTTGCTGATCGTGGGTCTCGCGCCGGCCGCCCACGGCGGCAATCGCACCGGCCGGATGTTCACCGGCGACCAGTCCGGTGACTTCCTGTTCTCCGCCATGTATCTCGCGGGCCTGGTGAGTCAGCCGCACTCGGTGTCGATGGACGACGGGCTGGAACTGTTCGACACCCGGATCACCGCGCCCGTGCACTGCGCTCCGCCGCAGAACAAACCGACGGTCGAGGAGCGGGACCGGTGCTCGCACTGGCTGCACGGTGAGCTCGAATTGCTCGCTCCGACGGCGCGATCCGTGATCACACTGGGCGCCTTCGGATGGCAGTCGACGCTGCGCACGTTCGGCGCGCTCGGCTGGACGGTGCCGCGGCCGGCGCCGAAGTTCGGGCACGGCGCGTCGACGATCCTGACCCGTGGCGACGCGGCCCTCGAGGTGTTCGGGTGTTATCACGTGAGTCAGCACAACACCTTCACCGGACGGCTGACCGTCGAGATGCTCGTGGACGTGCTGAAAGCCGCGGCGGAGTCCGCGGGGATCGTGCCGCGGGAGTGAGCGCCTACCGCCGCCGGCCGGCGGCGAGGCGCTCCTTACGCAACCGGCTGACCTCCGGGAGGTCGAGCGGCGCAAGCGATTCGACGCCCACCGCGGTCGCGAGTAGGTGGTCGGCGAGCTCCGGGTTGCGAGCCAGCGCCGGACCGTGCATGTAGGTGCCGAGCGCGCTGCCCTGCACGACGCCCTCGGTACCGTCGCCGACGCCGACGCCGTTGCCGACGCCGTGCTTCACACGTCCGAGCGGCTTGGCATCGGAGCCCAACGTTGTTCCGCCGCGGTGGTTCTCGAAGCCGGTGAGCGGCTGCGTGAGCGCGGCGAGCGTCGGTTCGGTGACCAGTTCGCCGATGCTGCGCTTCTCCTGCGGTGCGGTGGTCAGGTCGAACAGCGAGATGCCGTCGACCCGTTCACCGGCCGAGGTCTCGTACCAGTGGCCGAGCACCTGGATGGCCGCGCAGATCGCGAGGACCGGGCGTCCCGCCGCCGCGGCCTGCTGCAGGCCGGGGTAACGGGTCAGGTGGCGGGTGGCCAGACGCTGGGCGTAGTCCTCGGCGCCACCGAGGGTGTAGACGTCGAGGGAGTTCGGTACCGGGTCGTCGAGCGTGATGTGCACGACCTCGGCGTCGATCCCGCGCATGATGGCGCGACGCTTGAGGACGAGGGCGTTGCCGCCGTCGCCGTAGGTGCCCATGACGTCGGGCAGGACCAGCCCGATCCGCAGCGTCGACTCGCTCACTGTTCGGCCTTTCGTGCACGTGCCGCGCGTTCCATGGCGATACCCAGATCGCGGAAGGCGGTGTAGTTGGCGAGCACCTCGACGCGTCCCGGCGGACACGAGGCGATCGCCGCCATCGGGTCGGGGATGGTGGTGTGCTCGGCGCCCGCGTAGAGCAGGCGCACCGACAGGTCGGCGGCCCGCTCGCCGGCGGCGACCACCTGCATCGTCTCGAAGGCCTCGAATCGCACGTCCCACAGCCAGGAGAGGTCCTCGCCATCGGGAACCTGTCCGTTGACCGCGATGACCAGGCCATCGGCGTCCTGGTCGATCATCGACAGGGCCTCCTGCCAGCCGGCCGGGTTCTTCGCGAGAAGCGTACGGACGGAGTGGTTCCCGACCTGGTGGACGCCGTAACGACCGGCGACCTCGCCGACCGTCCCGACCGCGGCGACGGCTTTGCCCGGGTCCGCGCCCATCGCGACGGCGGCGGCCACCGCCTGCGTCGCGTTACCGCGGTTGGCCCGGCCGGGGACGGCCAGGGTCAGGGGAGCGGAGAAGCCGCCGGGGCCGTAGATGTTCTCGTCGTCGAACCACCAGTCGGGCGTGGGTCGGCGGAAGTTCTCGTCTCCGGTCGACTGCCAACCGTCGCCGGACCGCACGATCGGTTCGCCGGTGCGGGGACAGCTCACCGAGTCGCCGACCCAGCCGGCGCCCGCGGCCACCCACACCACGTCGGGCGCGTCGAAGGCGGCCGAGGTGACCAGGACGTCGTCGCAGTTCGCGACCACGGTGGTCGACGGGTGACGGGCGATGCCCTCGCGGAGCCTGCGCTCGATCAGGTTGATCTCGCCGACCCGGTCGAGCTGGTCGCGCGACAGGTTCAGCAGGACCAGCACCTCGGGATCGACCGCGTCGCTGACGTGCGGTACGTGGAGTTCGTCGACCTCCAGCGCGCACAGTGGCGCGGTGCGGCTGAGGGTGAGGGTCGCGATGATGCCGGCGTCCATGTTGGCGCCGTCGGCCTGCGTGGCGACCTCGCCGAGCTCGGCCATCGCGGCGGCGGTCATCCGGGTGGTCGTCGACTTGCCGTTGGTGCCGGTGATGATCGCGGAGCGTTTGCCGGCGGCGAGACGACGCATGATGTCGGGATCGATCTTGGCGGCGACGAGGCCGCCGATCATCGAACCCTTGCCGCGGCCCGCGGTGCGCGATGCCCAGCGAGCCGCTGCGGCCGCGGCCAGCGCGACCGAGGTGCGGGCGGGCACACGGGTGCTCGGGCGAGATGCGGATCCGGCAGACGATGGACGGTCGGGCATGGCCACGAGTGTTCCACAGGGCGGATGCCCGGGTTGCTCGTGCCGACAGGCGACCAGCAAGTAGGCTCGGCGACTGTGAGCCGCGACACTTATCTCCGCCTGTCCCTGCCCGCACGAATCCAACGTGGCGTGCTACTCGCCGCGGCGAGGATTCCCGACGCCGCGATGGCGGTTCTCGGCCGGCGTGCGCCCGTCAACTCCGATGGTGAGCGGGTGGCACCGGAATTCGTCGCGGTCGGCTGGTCCACCGAGCACGTCCCGGGGTCGAATCCGTTCGCGGGTGAGGTCCACCAGTCGCGCGCCAGTACGGATGAGCTCGGCGCCGCGATGGCCGAGAAACTGCCGCCGATGGCCGTCGAGGAAGACCTGGTCATCGACGGTCCGGCCGGTCCGATCCCGGCCACGCGCTACCGCTCGTCGACCGAGTCGGACGGGCTCGTCGTCTACTTCCACGGCGGTGGGTTCGTCACCGGCAGCCGGATCAGCCACGACACCTTCGTGCGTCGGCTCGCGCACGGCACCGGACTCGACGTGCTGTCGGTCGAGTACCGGCTCGCACCCGAGAATCCGTTCCCTGCCGGAGTCGACGACGCCGTCGCGGCCTGGCATTTCGCCGTGGACACGGCACCGCGGTGGGGTCTCGATCCCGCGCGGATCGTCGTCTCCGGGGACAGCGCGGGCGGAAACCTCGCGACCGTGGTCTCCCGACTCGTCCGCGACGAGCCGGTCACACCGGTCTTCCAGCTGCTCATCTACCCGGTCACCGACGCCACCGCGGAGACCCCCTCGCGTCGTGAGTTCGCGAACGGGTACTTCCTGACCCTGGACGGAATCCACTGGTTCAACGACCGCTACGTGCCGGATGTCGCACAACGCAAGGACCCGCGTTGTTCGCCGCTGCTCGCCGACGACCTCAGCGGCCTTCCGCCGGCACACGTCATCGTCGCCGGGTTCGACCCACTCCGCGACGAGGGCCTCGCCTACGCGAGGAAGCTGGAGGAGGCGGGTGTACCCGTGACGCTGCGCCGAGAGGGATCGCTGATCCACGGCTTCATCAACATGACCCTGATCAGCTCCGGCGCCCGCGCGGCGGTGGACCGGATGTGCGCCGAGGTCCGGCGAGCCCTCGACGAGGCGCCCCGCGCTGACCAGGGGTCGATTGCCGGCTAGCTGTAAGACCCGGGCAGGTTGTGAACGTGTAGGCGTTCGATCGGGGTGAGTCCGCCGATGCCGGTGTGGGCTCGGTGGTGATTGTAGTGGTGTAGCCAGTCGTCGTAGGTGGCTGCGCGGGCGGTTTCTGAGCTGTAGAACTCGGCGTAGGCCCATTCCGAGGCCAGGGTGCGGTTGAATCGTTCGACCTTGCCGTTGGTTTGCGGGCGGTAGGGACGGGTCTTCTTGTGCTTGATCTCGGCGCCGAGGGATTCTGCGAAAACCTTTGAGCGGTAACAGGCGCCGTTGTCGGTCATCACTCGTCTCACAGTGATCCCATGTTGGCTGAAGAAGGCGTTGGCGCGGTCCCAGAACTGCGCGGCGGTCTCTTTGCGTTCGTCGGTGAGGATCTCGGAGTATGCCAGCCGGGAATGGTCATCGACGGCGTGGTGCAGATATGCGTACCCCGGGCGGTGTTTCTTGTTGTGCCGGTTGCCGATCGTGCGCCCGAGTTTGCGGTGGCCGCCGCCTTCGGGGATGCGGCCGAGTTTCTTGATGTCGATGTGGATCAGGTCGCCGGGAGCGTCGTGTTCGTAGCGTCGTGGCGGTGTCCGGCGTACCGGAAGCCCGGTGGCCTGGTCGAGGTGACGCAACAGCGGCATCCGATACCGGCGCAACACCGCCTCGACGGTCGATTTTGCTAGCCGCAGGTGCGCAGCGATTCGTGCAGCGCCCCAGCGACGCAGGAACCGCAACTTGATGATTCGACGTTCCCGGCGCACAGGGAGCTGATGGGGTGACCGGTAGGGGCGGCTGGACCGATCTGCCATGCCGGCCTCACCGGTCTGCCGGTAGCGGTCGGCCCACTTCTTGGCCGTGGCCGGTGAGCAGTTGAACCGTTCGGCGGCCCGTCGTAGAGGCCAGTTCTTATCGACGACGCACTGAGCCAGGGCCAGACGGCCACGTTCGGTGAGGAAGGCATTACGGTGGGTCATGAGGGCCTCTTGGTGATCGGCGTGTGTGTGGTAACCACATCGATACCGGAGGCCCTCACCTGTTGACCGGCACCACGCCGTTCACAACCTCCCCAAGAGTTACAGCTAGCGGTCGCGGGCTGCAGTCGCCGCGCACGCCAGGTCGACGTCGGCCGCCGAGTCCGTGTTCGTGGTCGCCGTGCTCGTGGTGGCTGTAGTCGTGGTCGGCGGCTTCGTGGATGCGGCCTCGGCCGCAACCCGCTGACGTCTGCGCGACCGCGGCCGGGCCATCACGCCGACCGCGCAGCCGCCGACGACGATCACCGCACCGACGATCTCACCGACGGTCGGGACCTCGCCGAGGAAGGCGAACGACGCGCTGATCCCCACGACGGGCACCAGCAGCGACATCGGCGACACCCGGCTCGCGTCGTTGCGGCTCAGGAGCACAGTCCACAGGCCCGCGCCGACGAGGGTTCCCAGGGCGGCCAGGTACACGAGTCCGCCGAGGGCGCGCAGGCCGGTCTCCGTGCCGATCGTCATCAGCGCGTCGAAGCCGGCGGACGGTCCCTCGATGATCAGGCTCGCCAGGTAGAGCGGCGGAGTCGCGACGACGGCCATCCACATGGTCATGCGGAAGGAGTCGTCGGGCTGGGCGAGACGGCCACCGATGTTGCCGATCGCCCAGCTGAGGCCACCGAGGATGGTGAGGCCGATCGGGAGGAGCGCGGCCACGCCGATGTCGCTGCCGGTCGCGCGGTCGACGGCGATCAGGCCCATGCCGCCGACTGCGACGATCAGGCCCACCACCTGTGCGACCGTCATCCGTTCACGCAGGAACAGCACGCCGAGAACCACGGTGAAGGGCGCCGACGTCTGCAACACCAGCGAGGCCAGTCCGGCCGGCATCCCCAGGCTCATCGCCAGGAACAGGAACATGAACTGCACGGTCCCGAACCCCGCCACGTAGACGAGGAACCACTTGAGGCGGACCTTGGGAAAACGCACGAACAGGATGACCGGGATCGCCATGACGGCGAAGCGCAGCGCTGCCAGAAAGAACGGCGGGAAGTGTTCGAGACTGAAGTGGATCGCGACGAAGTTCAGTCCCCACAAGAACACGACGCAGAGGGCGAGCAACCGGTCACGAGTGGACATGACCACCATCGTCCGAGGCGGCGCGATGAAGGACAATCGAATTTAAGCGGAAGGATTGTTCAGATCATCTGAACAATCCGTCCCACGTGCATCGTGGGTCACTGCTGTGCTGCGGCGACCTTCGCCCGGACGTCGTCCATGTCGAGAGCCTCGACCGCGCCGATGAGCTCCTCGAGCTGTGCGGCGGGGAGCGCTCCGGGCTGGTTGAACACGAGGATGCCGTCACGGAAGGCCATCAGCGTCGGAATCGACTGGATGCCGAGGCTACCGGCGAGCTGCTGCTCGGCCTCGGTGTCGATCTTGCCGAAGAAGATGTCGGTGTGGGACTCGGAGGCCTTCTCGAACACGGGGCCGAACATGCGGCACGGGCCGCACCAGCTCGCCCAGAAGTCGAGAAGCACGATGCCGTCGGCCTCGATGGTGGGTTGAAAGGTTTCCAGGGTCACGTCTTGTGTTGCCATGATCGGCACAACCGATTCGGGGGCGGAGACATTCCTTGTCGGCGGCTCGGCTCACCTCGCACCTGAGCAGGACCCGACCGGTTTGTCGGTACCTTTGGCCCATGGAGGTCCGCCGACTGCGATTGCTGCGTGAGTTCGCCGATCGTGAGTCGATCGGTGCGGTCGCCGACGCGATGCACATGACGCCGTCGGCGGTGTCACAGCAACTGAAGGTCCTCGCCGACGAGGCCGGCGTCCCGCTGTTCGAACCCGACGGTCGGCGCATCCGGCTGACCGAGGCGGGCCGCGCGCTGGTCTTGCGCGCCGACGAGGTGATCGCCGCCGTCGAACGGGCCCAGGAGGAGATGGCGTCATATCGGTCGGGCCGGGCCCGCGTACGGCTCGCGATGTTCCCGTCGGGTTCGACACTGTTGCTGCCGACCGTCCTCGATCGCGCCGCCGAATCCGGGATCGAGGTGCACGCTTTCCACCTCGACGTCGGATATCCGGATGCGGCACCTGCTCTCGCCGACTTCGACGTCGTCGTGACGCACCGGGACGAGCGGACACCTGCGGTCAACCAGTCGCGCGTGTGGGTTGCCGAGCTGATGCGCGAGCCGGTCGACGTGATCGTCCCCGCCGACAGTCCGCTCGCCGACGCCGACGAGGTCGCGGTGTCCGAGCTCGCCGAACACGATTGGATCAGCGTCGAGGGCGGATTCCCGGTCGACGATGTGCTGCAGTCGATCTCGGCGGTGACCGGGGTCGCGCCCCGGGTCACCCAACGCATGCTGGACTTCACCACCATCGAGGCGCTCGTCGCCGGCGGTCACGGGATCGCACTGATGCCGCGGTTTGCCGTCCGTCATCCGGAGGTGAAACGTCTGGAACTCAAAGGGGTTCGGGCGGCCCGGGTGTACGAGGCGTTGGCGCGGCCACGGTCCCGATCGGCGGTCCAGCAGGTCGTCGAACACCTGACGGCTGCGGGCGCCGAACACGGTCAGTGAACGAAAAAGGCCGGTGGGTCACGCATTCCGCGTGAGCCACCGGCCTTGTGGTTCGACTCCTGGATCAGACGCCCAGGCTCTTGCCGACGATGTCCTTCATGATCTCGGTGGTGCCACCGAAGATCGTCTGGATGCGGGCATCGGTGTAGGCGCGGGCCACACGGTACTCGTTCATGTAGCCGTAGCCGCCGTGCAGCTGCAGGCAACTGTCGATGACGCGCTTGGCGAGCTCGGTGCACCACCACTTGTTCTTGGAGGCGTCGATGGCGTCGAGTTCACCGTCGAGCACACCCTGCAGGCAGCGGTCGATGTAGACCTCCGCGATGTCGAGCTCGGTGGCCATCTCGGCGAGCGTGAAGCGGTTCGCCTGGAACGTGCCGATGGGACGGCCGAATGCCTTGCGGTCCTTGGTGTACTGCAGGGTCTCCTCGAAAATCGCGCGTGCACCGGCGATCGCGCCGATGCCGATCGACAGGCGCTCGGACGGCAGGTTCTGCATGAGGTGGTAGAAGCCCATGCCCTCCTGGCCGAGCAGGTTCTCGACCGGGACGCGCACGTTGTTGAAGTGCAGCTCGGCCGTGTCCTGCGCCTTGAGGCCCATCTTGTCGAGCTTGCGACCGCGCTCGAAGCCCTCCATGCCACGCTCGACGACCAGCAGCGAGAACGCCTTGTGGCCGGCCGTGGGGTCCGGGTTGGTGCGGCACACGACCACGACGAGGTCGGAGTTGATGCCCGACGAGATGAAGGTCTTGTTGCCGTTGAGGACGTAGTGATCGCCCTCCAGCTTCGCCGAGGTCTTGATGCCGGCGAGGTCCGAACCGGCACCCGGCTCGGTCATCGCGACGGCGAGGATCGTCTCACCGGTGGCGATGCCCGGCATCCAACGCTTCTTCTGCTCGTCGTTGGCCAGGTGGACGAAGTACGGTGCGACGACGTCGTTCTGGAGGCTCAGGCCGGGAGCTGCGCCGTCGAACTTGGCGAACTCCTCGACGACGACCGCGTTGAAGCGGAAGTCGTCCATCGCGCCGCCGCCGCCGTACTCCTCCGGGATGTTGAAGCCCAGGAGGCCTGCGTCGCCGGCCTTCTTGAAGATCTCACGGTCGACCTGACCGGCCTTGGTCCATTCCTCGTTGTACGGACCGCACTCGCGGATCAGGAAGTTGCGCGCGGTTTCCCGCAGGGCCTCGTGCTCGTCTTCGAAGATCTTGCGCTTCATGGATTTTCTCCCTTTCGTGGACCGTAACTCGTTGTGTCAGTCGTTGTTGTTCGTGTCCTGCGCACCCACGACCCGCAGGGCGATCGAGGCGTAGGACGCCGCGACCTCTGCGGGTGTGCGAGCACCGGACGGGCGGTACCAGGTGGTGACCGCTTGGCAGGCGCCGAACAGATAGCGCAGGACGTCTTTGACGTCCTGGTCGAATCGGAACTCGTCCGAGTCCAGGCCTGCCTGGATGACGTCGGCGAGCATGTTCTCGGTCTCGGTCCGCATCGCGATGTAGGGCTCGCGGCGCGGGTCCTCCGGGTCGAGATGGCGGAACTCGCTTGCGACACTGGCCAGCTCGAGATCGCTGGTCATGTGCAGAACGATGGACTCGATCGCGTTCGACAGCTTCTCGCTCGGCGTGCGCCCTTCCTCGATCGCTGCTCCGACCCAGGCGAGGACCGACGTCATCGCCGCTTCGAGCAACTCCACGAGGATGCCGAGCTTGTTGTCGTGGTGGTAGTAGAGCGTCGGCAGGGACACCCCGGCGCGCGACGCGATGTCGCGGATCGAGGTTCCGTGGAACCCGCGCTCGTAGAACGCGCGCTTCGCCGCGACGAGTGTCGTCGGCAGCGGCACCGGCTCGCGCCGCCGCCAGTCCAACCCCTCGGTGTCGACCGTGAACCGTTTTCCGGCAGCGGCTTTCGCTGAGTCAGACACGTTCGATGATCGTGGCTTCGGGCATGGGTTTCCTCCGTGTGGTGTCGCGAACCGGTGCGGACCCAGCATGGCGCCCATCACTTTATCTAACGATCGTTATACAGGTGTAGCACGCATCCGTTCGGCGAATCAACAGGCTCGGAGGGATCCGGCATACGACGACGCCCCCGCCCCGTCGGAAACGGGGCGAGGGCGTCAGCGGATCAGCGGGTCAGATCGCGCCCTTGTTGGCGTCACCTGCGGGAACGGGGGAGAACGTCTTCACGTCCAGCGGGCCGGCCAGCAGCGGCCTGATCTTCTTACCGAGCTCGGTCAACGCCGGTGCGCCGCCGTGGGTGGCCAGCGCCTCGAAGGACTCCCAGCGCTCGATCATGACCAGGTCGGTCGAGTCGCCGGTGGCCTCGTGCAGTGCGTACTTGCCGCAACCGGGCTCGCCGTGCACCTCGGGAATGGCGGCCAGCACCGCGTCGCGGACAGCCTGCTCCTCGCCGGGCTTCGGCGAGATGGTGGCGACGACGATCACTTCGGACATGGGTGGGTACTCCTCGGGATGGGGACGGGATCGCTCGTGACGTTATGGGAGTGCGGTCGTGCGCGTGGCGAAATCGACGATGGTCGAACTCAGCGCCAGCCCAGTTCTGGTGCCACATACTTCAGAATCGACTCGATGACGTGTGCGTTGTACTCGACCCCGAGCTGGTTGGGCACGGTCAGCAGCAGGGTGTCGGCCGCGGCGATCGCCTCGTCCTCGCGCAGCTGCTCGATGAGCTTGTCCGGCTCGTCGGCGTAACTGCGGCCGAACCGCGCCACGCTGTTGTCGATGATGCCGACCTGATCGGACTCGTCGCCACCGCGGCCGAAGTAGGCCCGGTCGCGGTCGTCGACGAGTGCGAAGATGCTGCGGCTCACCGAGACCCGCGGTTCGTGCGGGTGGCCGGCGTCGGCCCAGGCCTTGCGGAAGCGCTGGATCTGCTCGGCCTGCAACTGGTGGAACGGGACGCCGGTGTCCTCGGTCAGCAGCGTCGACGACATCAGGTTCATGCCCTGCTGCGCAGTCCATTCGGCGGTCGCGCGGGTGCCGGCACCCCACCAGATGCGGTCGCGGAGACCGGGCGACTGCGGCTCGATGGGCAACAGTCCGGGCGGGTTCGGGAACATGGGTCGCGGGTTGGGGCGGGCGAAGCCGCCGCCCTCGATGACGCGGAGGAACACCTCGGTGTGCTGGCGGGCCATGTCGGCGTCGGTGGAACCCTCCGGCGGAACGTAGCCGAAGTATTTGTAACCCTCGATGACCTGCTCGGGGGATCCACGGCTGATACCGAGCTGCAGACGCCCGCCGGCGATGAGGTCGGCTGCGCCGGCGTCCTCGGCCATGTACAGCGGGTTCTCATAGCGCATATCGGGGTTGTAGCGTTGGAGTCATTGGCTACCGTTGTCTACAAGTACCTACACACTTGATCGGTGCTGCACGTTTCAGGGTCCGGGTGCGCGGCGTCCTGTCTGAGGTCCGCGATAGTGTCGCGCAGCACGGAGAGCTGCGCGATCTGCTGCTCGATCTCAGCGAGGCGCACGTCAAGCAGGTCGCGCACGTGCTCGCAGGGCGCATGGCCGCCGTCGCGGATGTCGAGGATCTGGCGGATCTGGGCGAGGGTGAGGCCCGCGGCCTGGCCGCGGTGGACGAAGTCGATCCGGGCGACCGTCTCGGGTGCGTAGTCGCGATAGCCGGACTGCGTGCGCTCGGCCGGCGGAAGCAGCCCCTGCCCCTCGTAGAAGCGGAGCGTCTTCGCCGTGGTGCCCGCGCGTTCGGCGAGTTCTCCGATGCGCATCGCGGCCTCCGATCGTTCGGCAGGAGCAGGCTTGACCTTCCCCTGCACTGGAAGGTCCAGTATGGCTGAGACAGAGCAGAAAGCCAAGGACTGACAGGAGCAGCGATGCCTACCAAGTACGACCTCGCCATCATCGGATCCGGAGGCGGAGCATTCGCCGCCGCCATCCGTGCGACCACGCTCGGCAAGTCGGTGGTGATGATCGAGCGCGGGACGCTCGGCGGCACCTGCGTGAACACCGGCTGCGTGCCGTCGAAGGCCCTCATCGCCGCTGCCGACGCCCGTCACGTCGCCGCCGACGCTTCAGGCCGGTTCCCGGGGATCGCGGCGACGGCTGAGACAGTGGACATGCCTGCGCTGATCGCCGGGAAGCAGGCGCTGGTCGAGTCGCTGCGCGGCGAGAAGTACGCCGACGTCGCCGACTCCTACGGCTGGCAGGTCCGCCGCGGCGATGCATCGTTCGCCGGCGGCCCAGACGCCCCGGTACTGGAGATCATCGCCGGCGACGGGACGGTCGAGACCATCGAGGCCGACCACTTCCTGGTCGCGACTGGTTCTCGCCCGTGGGCTCCGCCGATCGACGGCCTGGAGGAGACCGGGTACCTGACCTCGACCACGGCAATGGAACTCGCTGAGGTTCCTGAGTCGTTGCTGGTGCTCGGCGGCGGCTACGTCGCCCTGGAGCAGGCGCAGCTGTTCGCTCGCCTCGGCTCGCAGGTCACGCTGCTGGTGCGGTCCCGGCTCGCCTCGAAGGAGGAGCCGGAGGTGTCCAAGGCGCTTCAGGAGGTGTTCGCCGACGAAGGCATCCGCGTCGTCCGCCGCGTGGTGCCCACCCGGGTCTCCCGCGGCACGGGAGGCGAGGCCGTCGTGACCGCCGACGTGTCCGGCGACTCGCAGGAGTTCCGCGCCGAGCAGGTGCTCGTCGCCCTCGGACGCCGTCCCGTCACCGATGGCCTGAACCTCGATGCGGTCGGGGTGAAGACCGGGGACTCCGGCGAGGTGGTCGTCTCCGACCGGCTGCGGTCCTCGAACCCGCGGATCTGGGCCGCGGGCGACGTGACCGGGCACCCCGAGTTCGTCTACGTCGCCGCCCACCACGGCACCCTCGTCGCCGAGAACGCGTTCGCCGACGCCGATCGTGCCGTCGACTATTCCCGCCTGCCGCGGGTGACGTTCACCGGGCCCGCGATCGGAGCGGTCGGGATGACCGAGAAGGAAGTGCTTGCTGCGGGGATCCGCTGCGATTGCCGCGTCCTGCCGCTGCACCACGTGCCCCGCGCGCTGGTCAACCGCGACACCCGCGGGTTCATCAAGATCGTCGTGAACGCCGACACGAACGAGATCCTCGGCCTGACCGCCGTCGCCAAGGACGCCGGAGAGCTCGCCGCCGCCGGTGTCCACGTGCTCGGCAAGACCGTCGCCGAGATCGCCGACGCCTGGGCTCCCTACCTGACGATGGCCGAGGGCATCCGGATCGCCGCGAAGGCCTTCACCACCGACCCGTCGCTGCTGTCGTGCTGCGCATGACCGGCAGCGCAGGCAATCGGGGAGATCTCATCCTGAAGAGGTGCAGACGACGAGCGCCGATCAGGACCGCGACGAACGGCGCGCCGGTCCCGTCGTCGCTGCAGGGACCGGACTGCTCTTGCTGGCATGCTGCGCGCTTCCGTTGCTGCTCTGTTGCGGCCTGCCGCTCATCGCGGCGGGCGGAGCACTCGCGGGCGTCGGTGGGCTCCTCGGTAACCCCTGGATCATCGGTGCCGGGATCGCCGTCGTGATGGCCGTCACGGCGGGGATGCTCGTCAGGTTAGGGCGGCGGCACCGAGGCCGCAGGACCGGCTGCTGCGAAAATCCTTCGACCGCTGATCGGAACCGGTAGCTCGAGCGGATCCAGCCATCATCGCCACCTCGGCCACTTCGGCACCCCGCGACCCTTCCACGTCTCCACGAGACCGGCGGCCGAGCGGACGGACGCGAAGAGCCCGTAGCCGGCCCCGGCGAGACCCACGGAGACCACGAGCCAGCGCCCGATGCCGAGCCAGATGCGCCCGTCCACGTCGAGCGCCCACTGAGCGCCCGTGATGAGACCGGCGATGCCCATCCAGAGCCCGGCGACGACCACGACCACCGGCAGCAGGGCGAGGCACATCGCAGCGGCGGCCGACCAGAGCTGACGCGCTTCGAGCTTCGCCGTCGCCGCCATCATCCGCTCGGCGCGCTCGTTCGAGGCGTCGAGGTTCGCGGTCATCGTGGCCGAGGCCTCCCCGGCGACCTGCTCGACGGCCTTCTCGACCCGCTCCTCAGTACGCTTCTCGATCCGCTGCACCGCGCCGCCGACCTGGCTCACAAGCTTCTGGTTCGTTGTGGCCTGCACCTTCAGACCCTCAATCGCCGAGGCCGTAGCCGCGCGATTCTTCTGCGCCTCCGCGACCAAGGTTCGCGACGCGGCGTTCAAGCTCTCGCCGTTGAGACTCTGCGCGAACTCGCCGAGCGTGCTCGCGATCTCGTTCTGCCTGCTCTCGATACTCGCGATCCTCGCGGACACGTCGCTGGAGGGCGAGGAGGTCGACGCCGGGGTCGTGATCCGCTCCAGCCGCCTCGTCGTCTCCTCGTCCATGACCTTCACGAACCCCGCGAGCTTCTTCTGCTGCTCGGTCAGCGTGGCAATCCTCGTATTCTGCGCCTCGACGGCGGCGAGGATCGAGGTCAACAGCTCCATCGTCTCCGGACTGCCGAGCGGCTGCGGCGACTGCACGGGCCCGTTCTGCTGCTTCAGCCTGTCGAGCGCTGCGCTCATGTTCCTGCTCCTTCTGCTGCTGGTGGTAGTCGAAGAACGCCTGCGCGCCCTCCGGGGTGAAGTCCGCCGAGAGCGCGCTCGCGCGTTTGCGGCGATCGGCGCGGCCGGACTCGCCGCGGCGGTCCTCGATGTAGAGCGTCCAGGTCTCCTGCCCGGCGCGCTTGCCCTTCTTGCTGACGGGGCTGTGCAGCCGCATCCTCGGCACACGTTCCCCGGCGTCGTCGAGCTGCTGGTTCTGCTCCTCGATCACCGCTTCGAGACCGGCCTTGTCCACCACGCGGGGGTCGGCCAGTGCGGCGCTCATCCGGTCACCCATCTCGCGGTCGAGCCCGCCCTCCGCGAAGTCCTCGCGGCGCAGCTCCCAGTCCTTCGGCGCGTGCTCCAGCCGCTTCACGACCGAGAGCCCGTGCTCTCGCATCAGCTCGTCGTTCGCCGACTGCACGCCCCGCTGGTTCCCGGCCTTGCGATCGTGGAACGTCCGGTAGTCCGAGAGCGCCTTTCCGGTCCGGTTGCTGTGATTGATGACCAAGATGTGGTTATGCGGCTTTCTGCCCCGGCCATCCACGTGACTGACCACGAGGCAGTCCGAGTCGGGGTGCATCCTCTTCGCGAGCTGATAGCCGAGATCGTTCACCCGCTGCACGTGCTCCGGGTTCTTCGGGTCGAACTCCTCGTCGCTGAAAGACTGCCGGTAATGCAGCGCCTCGACCTCGCGCGTGGTGTTCTGCGTGAGCGCCCGTGCGCGCGCCGAGAATGCGCCAGGGCCTCCCGGCACTTCGCACGTGATCGCGACGCCCCGCTCGTCCTCCTTCCCGCGGATATAGCGCTCGGTGTCGGCGGCGCTGGTGCTCGGGCTGTAGTGGGTGGTGCTCATGCGGCCGTCCGATCCCCGAGCAAGGCGCGGACCTCGCGCAGCAGCTCGATCAGCTCGGGCACCTCCGACGACAGCGCCACCGCCTCACCGGCGCGCGCGCGGTGATCCAAGTCGTTGACGTTGATCGCCAGCGGGCGCACCTGGGCAGCCAGCTCACGAGCGTCCGCCGACGCCTGCACACGCGCCTCGACCCCGAGCAGGTGCGCCGCCACGGCGGCGTCCAACTCCTCCGAGCGGGAGGCGTGGAGGGCATCGCGTACGACGGTCCGCACCCACGTGCTCGGAGCCAGCCCGAGCCGCTTCGCACGAGTGCGAAGCGCCGCGAGCGTCTCCTCCCCGAAGTCGGTATCGAGCTTCGCGCGGCCCCCACGACGACGCTTCGCGCCGCCGTGACTCTGACGCACAGGCTCCGCATCAGCCCGACCGGTGTTCACCTGGGAGTCGGTCTGCTGCTCCACCTGTACGCCAGAGTGGCAAGCAGTAGGCCTGTCGGACACATCGCTGACGCTCGTGTCCTCCAGCCCTGCTTGCGAGGGGCCTCCGGCCCCCTCGACCCCCTGGAAGAGCGAATGCTGATCGGTGCTCATGCGGCACCTTCGATCAGCGCCAGCGGCACGTCCGGACTTCGCACCGCGAGCCCGCTGAGCAGCTCCGCGACCGCACCGTCCGCGTCGTGTTCCGCCGAGGTCTCCGGACCGTACGTCAGTTCCCGCGACCCGGCGTTCTGGTGGTACGCGTTGCCGTACATGCCGGGCGTGTGCGCGGCGGTCGGGATGCTGCACTGGTGCCACTCGTAGGGCTCGATCTTCCCGATGCTGCACGAGGTAGCGGTTGATGTCGTCGGTGCGGTACACCTTCACGACCGACGCCAGGCGGCGGATGAACTGGTCCAGCGCCTCGTCCACGTTGCCCTTCTGGCGGGCGTAGTAGAAGAACTCGACCGGCTCGATCGTCGCCGTAATCACGATGAGGCGCGGAGCCACCTCGCCCTTGTTCTTGTACCGAGCCTTCGCAGGCGAGGCGTTATACGGATCGAGCAGCAGCAGCCAATCGTTCGCGTCCATCGCCGAGGCCCGCAGATCGTCCAGCAGCAGCACCTCCTCGCCCCGCCAGTCATCCAATGGGTTCCCCGTCGCGGCACGGTAGACCTGCCACCGCTCGCCATGTGCATTGGCCGCGCTAATCGCCTCGGTGATGAAATCCGTTGCGAACCGAGTCTTGCCGATCCCGGCATCCCCGTGGACGAACACCACGTGCGTCGAGAAGGCACCGGCGCGCAGCTTCGCGGCCGCCCGGTACGCGCGGCGCTGGCCGTAGGCCGACAGCGCGTCGTCGATCTCCCGCTGATGCCGCGAGTAGATGTCGAACAGTTCGTCCGTGAGCATGATCTGATCCCGCGTGATTTCGCCCTGCAGCACCCGCTCCCGCATGTCCTCGAAGTTCTCCGCGACGACCTTCTTCTTCACGTGGGCGCGCCCCTTGAGCCAGGTCTCCCGGCGCTGGGCGTCGATCCCGAGGTAGTCCGGCCCGCGCACCGTGGCGACCTCCGACGGCGCGTACTGATGCTTGTCCGCATACTTCACGTGAGTCAGGTACGACAGCATGTTGTCGAAGGCGTACCGACCGCGGCCCGGCTTCTCGACGTACTGGGGCTCGACGCCGATGCCGAACGCGAGCCGATCCAGCGGCGCGCTCTTCGCACGGCTGGCGAACTTGATGACCGCGTGCAGGTGATCGGGCTTCGGCTCGACCACCAGAGCCTTCTCCGTGTCGCTCCAGACCTCGCGCTCATCCTTGTCGTGCACGATTCCGTAGGCCTCGATGACCTCGCAGCCGATGGCCTCGAGCCGCTGCGCGACGTAGGCGAGGATCGCCCCGGCTCCCTGCTCGAGCAGCGCGGCCCCGTTCGGGTCCTCGGCAGCCCAGGTCCAGTACGACGGATCGAGGTACTGCGTGAGCCCGATGATCGTCGGGTTGTTCTCCTGCTTAGCCACGGCGACCACCCCCGTCGCAGGCGGCGTGGAGGGCCGCAGAGGGGGTGCGGCGCCTAAATGACCCCCTATTGACCCCCAAATGAGACCTCAAATGAACCCGCGAGGCGACGCGACGCAGCGAAGACGGAATCGGCTTCTGACCAGGCGCGTTGTTGCAAGGCGCGGCAATCGACAAGCCCTTGCCGCGCCCGTAGGAACGAATGAGGCCCCCGAAACTCTTGGAGTGCGAAGCACGGCTGCGGACCGTCATCACGGCGATGGGCAGCCCGCCTTCGGCGGGTGCCAGGCCAGGCCCTCCGGGCGGGGTCAGGTCGGCGGGTGCGGTGCTGAGGTTGCGTGCGTCGGCGTGCATCAGCGACCACCGCCCCGGCCGTAGCGCTTGATGACAGCCTGATGCGTGACGCCGAGGGCGTCGCCGATCCTGGCCCAGGTCACCCCGTCGGCGCGGGCGTCGGCGACGGCGATCTCGACGGCCTCCTCCAGCACGGAGCGGAGCACGCCGAGGTCGTAGAGCTGGGCCTCGCCATCGGCGAGGGACGGGTCGCCCTGTCGCCAGCGGAAGCTGGTCAGGTGATCGAAGGCGGCGGAGTTCGCGCTCATCAGCGACCACCGCCCATCACGGCGGCGACGGCGGCGCGCTGTCGCGGCGTCAGCGGAGTGAGAGCCAGGCGCTCACCGGCTCGGCGACCGGCGGCGCGGGCGGCGGCGATGACGGGATCGAGCCCATCAGCATGCGGAACGGGAGACGAGTCCTGATCGAGAGCAGGGCAGTCAAGCGCGGATGCGCGGGGAACGTCGATAACGACAGACATCGGAAGTCCTCAGATATGAGTATCTTCCGGTTCCCCGCCACGGTAGTTGGGCTGTTTGACCGGCTACTCATCCGGGAGCAGAACCCCGCGCTTCTAAGTCGCGGCCCCGGTGGGATCTTCTTGTCTGCAACCACTCTCCCACGAGTCGACTCACCATTGCAATGACGAGTTGACTCATGAGTCAGTCGCGACGCGGCTCTATGCGAATGAGGTCGGGGTCGAACTTCACGTGACCGGGCGCGATGGGCTCGATGGTCACAGTCACCAGCTCGTCCACGAGCATCCGGCGGCGGTCTATGTCCAACGCCTTCCACTTCGACTCGACAACCTCGCGACGCTCCGCGGTGCCGACCGCCTCCTCCACGTCTGCCAGCAGCTTCGCCGCCACGGATACCGAGCGGTCGAGCAGCTCCGCGTCGATCTCGTCGATGCGGACCTTCACGTCGTTGATCGCCGCGGTGATCTCCAGGACCGGCTGATGGATGTCGCGCAGCAGCGGGCTCAGCTCCTTTACGCGCTCGACCAGGGCGTTCCGCTCGGTCAGCAGCTCCTCGCGGTCCGGCCCGTCGTCCTCCTGCGGCATCACGAGGTCGTGCACGTCCACCGACGACAGGCGGGTGAGCACTGCCTCGGTGACCATCGCATCGACGGGCTCGCGTTGGCGGGTGAGGTGGAACTGCTCGCCGCAGCGATACGTCGGCTGCTTGCGGCTGTTCGTCCCCGAGACGAGCGTCGCACCGCACTTCCCGCACAGCCCGATCGTCGACAGGAGGTATTTCGGCTGGTTGCCCTGCCTGGCCGACCTCCGCACGTTGTCCTCCAGCTTCGCCACCGCGGTCCGCCACGTCTGCTCGCTGACGATGGGCGGGAACGCCTCGCCCTGCACCGGGTACAGCTCGCCGGATGCGTAGTGCTTGATGTAGCCACAGTAAAGCGGGTTCGCGAGCAGGTAGCGCACGGCATCGACGGAGAATTCCGAGCCGCGGGCGGTGAGGTGACCAGCGCTGTTCAGGTCCTCGCGGATGCGCCGGATCGACAGCGACGGCTCGCCGAGGAACGCGTCGAAGGCCCGCCGAACCGCGTCGGCCTCTTCCTCGATCAGCTCACCCTCCCTCGACCATCCGAACGCCTTCCAGGCGGACGTGGGGATGCCCTCGGCACGTCGGCGCTCGTTCGACCTGATCTGTCGCTCGGCCTTGCGACGCGCCTCGAACCGGGCGAGAGCGGCGAGCATCGTCGCCCGGAACTCGCCGTCCGCCGTCGAGAGATCGATCTCGCCGTCCACGGTGACGACGCGCAGACCGAGGTCGATCAGCGTGTTCAGGTCCTTCGTGCTGCGCAGGAGCCGGTCCATGTCCACGGCGACCACCATCGAGAACCGGCCCGCGCGGGCGTCGTCCAGCATCTCGGCCCACCGGGTGCCAGCGCGGCGCTTCTTCGTCGCCGACACCGCGTTGTCCTCGTAGACCTCGACGACGTTCCAGTCCTTGGCCTCGGCCAGCGCCCTGATCTTCCTCAGCTGCGTATCGACCGTCCAGCGGTCGCCCTTGCGGTCCATGGAGGCGCGGACGTACGCGGCCACCTCGTTCGTCTTCCTCAGCGCTACCAGTTCGACCATGCAACCAAGCTTACGTGAACGGGCGTTGCAACCACGAGATGCGGTAGCGCATGTCGATGACGCCGGTGCCGATCTCGATCCGGCTGGTCTTGGCGCCGACCGCCGACAGCAACGGAAACGGCGACGCCAACTGGCGCGCGAAGTGATGCACCCGGAAGTACGCGCCGTCGGCGCCCAGTTCCTCGGCCGCCACGGCGAGGTCGATCGACTGCAGCAATGTGTCGGCGGCCGTGCGGACCTGCGATCCGGGCGACTCCGACCAGTGACCGAACGACAGGAAACCGATCTTCTTCATGATCGGTAAATGAAACCACGGTCCGTTTTGTTCCCGCACGAGGGGCATGGGGCGCCGGTCCCGGCAGGTCAGTCGCGGGCAACCACCGGTGCCTGGGGGCGCCCATCCGTTGTCACGATCTGGCCGTCACGCCGTTGCCGGGCCGCACCCGCCAGCGAATCGATGAACTGCTGCGCCGCCCACCGGAGGGCCTCACGGTCCTCGGGGAGGGTGGTCTGTTCGTATCCGGTGAGGACGAAGTTGGCCCAGCTCGAGTACCGATGAGCGGCGACCCGATCGTCGAGTAGTTCCATGACGAGGTCGAACACGACGTCGTAGCGCGCGCGGTCGGCAGCCTCCTGCACCTTGCGGACGTCCGGATCCATCGCCGCCCACGTGCGGATCGCGGCCTCCGCGTCGTGGGGGAGGGACACCGCGAACTCGATGAGCTCGATCATCCGGCGCAACGGATCGGGTTCGGCCTGGACGGCCGCGACCTCCACCTGGGTGCGCGAGTCGAGCCAGTGGTCGATCAGCTGGGTGGTGTAGTCCGACCAGTTCTTGAAGAAGTGATAAAACGAGCCGCTGGTGACCCCGAGTCGATTGCACACCTCGGACAGCTTCAACGCGCTGTATCCGGAATCGGCGAGTACGGCGAGGCCGGTCTCCAGATACAACTCGCGGGTTGTCGTGGCTACCATGTCGCAACCGTATACAAAATTCTGAAGCGAGTGATATCGGCGTTGTGCCGTCTTCGACGGTCCGTCGGCATGGAGATGCGCAAAGGGCCGGGACCCCGGACGAGGATCACCCGTCGACGTGGTCCCGGCCCAGCGGCCGGCGATGTACTCGGTTCTCGGCTACGCGAGGGTCTCTACGGAGCCCAGGTGCGCGGTGCGGCTTCGTCCTCGGCGGCGGGGGTCGAGGCGACGCGGTAGGCGCGGTTGACCGCGGAGACCACGGCACGCAGGCTTGCGGTGGTGATCGACGACGCCACGCCGACACCCCAAACGGTCTCGCCGTTGACCTCGGTCTCCACGTACGCCGCCGCGCTGGCGTCGCCGCCCGCGGTCAGGGCGTGCTCGCTGTAGTCCAGGACGCGGACGTCGTAGCCGACGGTGCCCAGGGCGTCGACGAAGGCGGCCAGCGGACCGTTGCCCGAGCCGGTGATCTCCCGCTCGTTGCCCTCGATCTTCACCACGGCGGTGATGTGGTCCTCGCCGCCGTCGACCTCGGCCGCGTCGACCTTCTGGCGGATGCGCTCCAGCGGCCAGACCGGGTGCAGGTAGTTCTGGGCGAACACATCCCACATCTCCTTGGGATTGACCTCGCCGCCCTCGCCGTCGGTGATCTTCTGGATCTCGCGGCTGAACTCGATCTGCAGACGACGCGGCAGGTTCATGCCGTGGTCGGCCTTCATGATGTAGGCGACGCCGCCCTTGCCGGACTGGCTGTTCACGCGGATGACGGCCTCGTAGCTGCGGCCGACGTCCTTCGGGTCGATCGGCAGATACGGTACGGCCCAGACGATGTCGTCGACGTCGGAGTCGGCGTCGTCGGCGTCGTACTTCATCTGGTCCAGGCCCTTGTTGATGGCGTCCTGATGGCTGCCGGAGAAGGCGGTGAAGACCAGGTCGCCGCCGTACGGGTGACGCTCGGGGACGTTCAGCTGGTTGCAGTACTCGACGGTGCGACGGATCTCGTCGATGTCGGAGAAGCTGATCTGCGGGTCGACGCCGCGGCTGAACATGTTCATGCCCAGGGTCACCAGGCAGACATTGCCGGTGCGCTCACCGTTGCCGAACAGACAGCCCTCGATGCGGTCGGCACCGGCCTGGAAGCCCAGTTCGGCTGCGGCGACACCGGTTCCGCGGTCGTTGTGCGGGTGCAGGCTCAGGATGATCGAGTCGCGGCGGGCCAGGTTGCGGTGCATCCACTCGATCGAGTCCGCGTAGACGTTCGGCGTGGCCATCTCGACGGTCGCGGGCAGGTTGACGATCATCGGCTTCTCGGGGGTGGGAGCGATGATCTCGGTGACCGCGTCGACGACCTCCTTGGCGAAGCTCAGCTCGGTGCCCGTGTAGGACTCCGGCGAGTACTCGTAGCGCCAGTTGGTGTCGGGGTAGTTCTTCTCCACCTCGAGCACCTTGTGGGCGGCGTCGGTGGCGATCTTGACGATGGCCGGCTTGTCGGCACGGAAGACCACCCGGCGCTGCAGCACCGAGGTGGAGTTGTAGAAGTGCACGATCACGTTCGCGGCACCGCGGCAGGCCTCGAAGGTGCGCTCGATCAGTTCCTCGCGACACTGCGTCAGGACCTGGATGGTGACGTCGTCGGGGATCGCGTTGTCCTCGATGATCTCGCGGACGAAGTCGTAGTCGGTCTGGCTCGCCGACGGGAAGCCGACCTCGATCTCCTTGTAGCCCATGCGGACCAGCAGGTCGAACATGCGACGCTTGCGCGCCGGGCTCATCGGATCGATCAGTGCCTGGTTGCCGTCACGCAGGTCGACCGCACACCACAGGGGGGCCTTGGTGATGACCTTGTCGGGCCAGGTGCGGTCGGGCAGCGAGATCGTCTCGACCTCGTCGGCGAACTGACGGTAGCGGTGAACCGGCATCGCGGAGTTGCGCTGCGGATTCCATACGGGCTGGTCGGCGGGAATCGGGCCGTTCGGCTCGACGATTCGGCTGGCGCCGGAGGTGAAGGTGTCTGCTGGTGCCATGAGTGGTCATTCTCCGTGTCTGGAAGGAAAGTGACCGGCGCGTGATTGGGCCCCGCGACGGAGGGCCGGTCGTGTCAGACCCCGCCGCGGCAACCGAGAAGGAGTGCGCGCTGCATGCGCTCGACTGTACTCCTCAGTGCTATCGAGACCAAAGGTGCAGGTGGAAGCCTATTCCTGGTCCGTCGGTCGGTGGCAGGCGGGGCCCGCGTCAGCGGTCCTCGTCGGGGCCGAGGACCTCGTCGTCGAACCTCTCGCGCGCGGCGTCGATGGCCGGCAGATGCGTCGACGCCCACTCCAGGAGTCCGTCGATCGGTTCGCGAACGGTCTTGCCCAACGGCGTGATCCGGTACTCGACGGAGACCGGTCGTGTGCTGAGCATGCGGCGTTCGATGATGCCGTTTCGCTCGAGGCGGCGCAGCGTGCTGGTGAGCGACTTCTGCGACACCGCCGGGATGGCGCGGCGCAGTTCGTTGAACCGAGACGGCGCCTCGCACAGTTCGTTCAGCACGCTCAGGGACCACTTGTCCAGGACCTGACCCAGCAACTCCCGGGACGCGGCGTCGATCCTCAGTTCGTGTTCGCCTCTCGGCGAGGGCGGTGCGGCTGCAGGGGTATCGGGCATGAGACCTGGTTTCGTTGAAGTAACCGAACGGAACCAAGTATACAAGCGATACCTACAAAGACCAGGAGGAACACATGTCCGTCACGCTCTCCAGCCCCGAAGGCATGCTGCCGAACGCCCCGTACCACCACGTTGCGGTGGGAACCGGCACCCGACACGTGTACCTCGCCGGACAGGTGGCTCACACCGGTGACGGATCGCCGATCCCGGCCGACCTCGCCGGACAGGTCGCCCAGGCGCTGCGGAACGTCGCCCGCGGATTGCGCGGCGCAGGCGCGGATTTCGGCGACGTCGTACGTCTGACCGTGTACGTGACCGACTGGGAACCGGCGAAGATCGGCGACTTCATGGCCGGGATCGAAGCCGTGGCCGACGAAGTGGGACTGCCCACGCCGATGCCGCCGGCCACGCTGATCGGAGTGCAGGCGCTGTACGAACCGGAGGTGCTGGTCGAGATCGAGGCGACAGCCATCGTGAACTGACCCCTCCGCGCCCCCTCTTCGGGGGGTGCCGCGCGGGGGCGGCCACGGCGAATCTATGACATGCATCTCACCTGGGACGCTGAGTGATCGAACTCATTCTCGGTCCTGGAGGGTGTACGGGCTTCGTGCCCGGTCTTCGACAGCGCCGCTCAACCACGACGCGGCCGCCTGCACAGAAGGACGACGCCAGTGACCACGATCCCCGCCGATCCGCCTCGCGCTGACTTACCGCCGGCTCCCCAGACTCCGCCGGACGCGAAGCCCACCAGCCTTCGACGCGTCGCGGCCGCCAGCTCGATCGGCACGACCATCGAGTTCTACGACTTCTTCATCTACGGAACCGCGGCCGCGCTGGTCTTCCCGACGGTGTTCTTCCCGGCAGCCGACGAAGTGACCGGCACGATCGCATCCTTCGCGACCTTCGCCGTGGCGTTCTTCGCACGCCCGGTCGGCGCCATGCTGTTCGGGCACTTCGGTGACCGGATCGGCCGCAAGCGGACGCTCGTGTGGACGCTGCTGATCATGGGCATCGCGACCGTGGCGATCGGACTCCTCCCGGGGTACGAGACCGGAGTCTTCGGCATCGCCGAATCGGGCATCGGGATCGCGGCTCCCATCGCCCTTGTCGTACTGCGATTCCTGCAGGGCTTCGCGGTGGGCGGTGAATGGGCCGGCGCGACGCTGCTCACGGCCGAATACGCACCTCCCGGAAAACGTGGTCTGTACGCGATGTTCCCGCAGCTCGGACCGGCGTTCGCATTCTTCCTGTCGAGTTTGACGTTCCTCATCGCCACGCTGACCCTCGGCGAGACGAGCTCGGCCTTCCTCGACTACGGCTGGCGTATCCCCTTCATCCTGTCGTTCGCTCTCGTCGCAGTCGGCCTCTGGGTGCGGCTCGCCGTCGCGGAGACCCCGGTCTTCCAGGAAGTCCAGCGCCGCAAGGCACTTCAGTCCGAGGCCGCAGACGGGCCCGCACTGCCCTTCATGGATGCCTTCCGATACCAGTGGAAAGAGATCCTCATCGCCGGCGGTGCGCTGGCGAGCCTGTTCTCCCTCTTCTACATGGGCACGGCCTTCCTCACGAACTACGGCACCAAGAGCCTCGACCTGTCCCGCACGTTCGTGCTGAGCGCGGGCATGATCGCCGCGATCGTCTTCGGCCTGTCGACCGCGGCGTCGGCGATGTGGTCCGACCGGGTCGGTCGACGTCGGGTCATCCTGACCTCGTGCATCATCGCCATCCCGTGGGCGCTGGTCCTGTTCCCGATCCTCGAGATCGGCGGCGGCTTCGCCTTCGTCGTCGGCCTGATCGGAACCCTGCTGATCTTCGGCATCGCCTACGGCCCGGCGGGTGCGCTGCTCCCCGAACTGTTCGAGGCGCGCTACCGCTACACCGGTGCCGGCATGGGCTACAACCTCGCCGGGATCTTCGGCGGAGCAATCCCGCCGCTGATCGCCGCCCCGCTGATCGCCGGACCCGGTGCGATCTGGGTGGGTGTCCTGCTCGCCGGCCTGTCCGCGATCAGTGTGGTCTGCACGATCCTGATCGTGGAGACCAAGGACAAGGCCATGCGCGCCGAGGCCGAGCAGACCGAACAGGAACCCGAGCTCGTCGGCTGAAGTCCCTGACGCCGAATCGGCACACGGCCGCATGAGAACAAGGACGTCCCCGTCGCGATCATCGATCGCGGCGGGGACGTTTCACGCGTCGGGCGCGGTGAACGCGGGCCGTCCCCACCGTCCGGCGAACGCGACCTCGTCGAGCGTCAGGCGGGTCCGCGGGCGCTCGTCGCGGTCGCGGATGTCCTCGGGCAACGACGCGGTGTCCTCGACGAGTGCGCCGATCCCCAGGAGTACGAGAGGCCGCTTGTCGGCGGGGATGTCGAAGGCCGCGGTCGCGGCGGCGGCGTCGAAGCCGGCCATCGGGTGGCCGTTGAAGCCGAGTGCCTCGGCCTGCAGGATCATCTGCGATACGGCGAGACCAACGTCGACCGCCGCGTATGTGTGTTCCTTCGGGTCGTCGGGACGATCCGTGGTGCACACCAGCACCAACGCGGCCGCCCGCGGTGCCCAGCCCGAGTTCCCCCGGGTCAGGACGCCGGTGAGGGCGTCGAAGGTGGCGTCTCCGCGTCGGCCGACGACAAACCGGACCGGCTGCATGCGCCCCCAGGTGGGTGCCCACCGCCCGGCGTCGACGATGGTCGTGAGGTTCGCGACGGAGATGGTGGCGGCGGGGTCGTAACCCCGCGCGCTCCATCGTCCTTCGATCAGTTCATGCACTTGGTCGAGGGTAGCGGCGAACCCTCCTGCGGTTCGTCGGTCACGGTCCGGGCATCGGCAGTCCACGGCGTCAGCGGCTTGCGCATCGCGAAGAACACCCCGATGCCGAGAACGGTCATCGAGATCCCGATCGCGAGCGACGCCGCGTGCATGCCGTCGACGTAGGCCTGGCGGGCCGCGGTCGCGAGTCCGTCGCCCGGCGTACCCATCTCGAGGGCGCGATGGAGCGTCTCACCGAGTGTGTCGCCGAACGACCAGCCGTCGCGATGTCCGCGGAACACCAGCGTGGCAAGCGAACCGAACAGGGCGAGTCCGAGCGCGTTGCCGAGTTCGAAGCTTGTTTCCGAGATCCCCGACGCCGAGCCCGACCGCTCCGGTGGGACCGCGCCCACGACGACGACCGACACCAGGCTGAACTGGATGCCGTAACCGATACCGGCGATGAACGTGAAGACGAGGTACACCCAGATCGGCGACGACGTGGTCAGCGCGAGCAAACCGAAGTTGCCGGCCGCCGCCAGCACGATCGACCCGAGGAACGCCGCGCGGGTGCCGACCACCGTAGCGATCCGGGAGGCGCCGATCGAGAACACCGCCACCGCGACCGCCATCGGGAGTCCGGCCACCGCCGCGGCAAGGACGTCATGCCCCATCACCGACTGCAGGTAGACACCGGTCAGATAGGACATCCCGCCGAGGGCCATCATGCCGACGAGCGCCACCGAGATCGCGCCGACGTAGTGGGCGTTCCGGAACAGCTTGAGGTCGAGAAGTGGTGCCGCGGAGTTGCGTTGCTGGACCACGAAGCCGGCGAGCAGTGCCAGGCCGGCGAGCCCGATGACGATGACGCCCGCGTCGGCGCCGTCGCTCGCGATGGTCTTCACCGCGTAGACGACGGGCAGGATGCCGGCCATCGACAGCACGACGCCGAGCACGTCGAACCGTGCGGTCGAGGGTGCCTTGTACTCGGGGATGAGTCGGGGGCCGAGGATGAGGAGGGCGGCCAGCACCGGCACGTTGATGAGGAAGGCCGAGCCCCACCAGAAGTGGTGCAGCAGCACGCCGCCGATGACCGGGCCGACCGCGGCGCCACCGGCGAAGGCTGCCGTCCAGACGCCGATGGCGCGGCCGCGCTCCCGGTCGTCGGAGAACATGTTGGCGATCAGCGACAGGCTCGACGGCATCAGCGTCGCCCCGCCGACACCCATCAGGGCGCGAGCGGCGATGAGGATTCCGGCCGTGGGTGCGAAGGCGGCGAGGATCGACGCCGCGCCGAACACCGCGGCTCCGGCGAGCAGGATGCGACGCCGTCCGATGCGGTCGCCGAGATTGCCCATCGTGATCAGCAGGCCGGCGATCAGGAAGCCGTAGATGTCCAGGATCCACAGTTGCTGGGCCGCCGACGGCGCGAGCGCGTCGGTGATCGAGGGGATCGCGAGATAGAGGACGGAGACGTCCATCGACACCAGGAACACGGGCAGCGTGAGCACCGCGAGTCCCAGCCAGGTTCGTCGGTCGGCGGTACCCGGAAGTTGCCGATCCGACGGGCCGAGGCGGGTGGACACGATGTGCTCCTCGATGGTTTCGCAGATGGGGTTTCGACAAGGTTCGTCGCAGCGGTCCTCATCTGCTCGTCCAGCGAGGGCGCGTACGGTGTACGCGGGCAAGCGTACGCCAGGTGAGTACGCTGTACGCAATCCGTTTATTCCCGCGGAGGACCAGGAGGGGCGAGCAGGTGACATCTGGCACGACCAAGTTGTCGCCGGCGGTCATCGTCGACGCCGCGATCGGGATCGCCGACGCCCGGGGACTGAACGGTCTCTCGATGCGGCGGGTCGCCGACGAGCTCGGGGTCGGGGCGATGTCGCTCTACCGGCACGTCGCCGATAAGGAGGCCCTCCTGCTGGCGATGTCAGAAGAGGTCACGCAGCGCTATCCCTACCCCTACGAGGACGCGCCGTCGTGGCAGGAGCGGGTCCGGATCGCCGTCGACGTCGACTGGGAGCTGTACCGGCGTCACCCCTGGGTGGTGCTGGCCTATTCGTCACCTCGGCTCAGTTACGGCGAGGCCTCGCTGGAATGTCTCGACTGGCTGTCCGCGGGTTTCCTGGAACTCGGTGTCGGCATCGAACGTGCCACCGACATGGCGCTGACGGTGTGGAGCTTCGTCCACGGCGTCGCGCTGATGGCCGTCGGCGACAAGCTGATCGACGATCAGGTCCAAGGCGACTCCGAGGCGTCGTCGGTCCGGCTCTCCGACGTGATCGCCGGACGGTCCGACGCCGCGGTGCCCGAACACCTCGCCCGTCTCGCCGGACGCCCCGACGCCGCACACCTGTTGGACCCGCGCGCCCGGCTCGACGCCGGGATCGGTTATCTCTGTGCGGGTTTCGAGGCCTCCGCGCACTGAGCCGCCGGAACCGCGGTCACATCGCGTGCGGGAACACCGTCAGCATGTGCGCGCCGAACCACGAACTGCCGACGACGATCGGAACGACGACGAGGCCGGCGATCACCGGCCGCGCCCGGGCGAGAGCCATCGCGAGCGGGATGAGAAGGACGAAGGCGGGCAACAGGAGTCGCGGTCTGCTCATCATCAGGCCGCTCGACAGCACGATCTGGGCGACGAGCAGCGAACCGAACAGCAACACCGGCCACGGCAGCCGCGCCCAGACCGCCACACCGAGCATCACCAGTGTGCTCAGGACGATCCACGACGTCGCGGTCGGGGCCACCTCGGCGGAATTGACCAGCTGTTCGTTGACGAAGTTGAATGCGGCCACACCCCAGTCGAACTCGGTGTCCCAGCCCTCGGTCTGGATGCGGAACCATCCCGTCGGCGAACCGGTGTGGGCCCAGACGACGCCCAGATAGGTGAGGTATCCCAGCGGACTGAGGACGATCGCAGCGACGGCACGCGCTCGGTCCGCGCCGGTGACCTCGGCGGAGCTGCGGCCGGTCCACAGGAACACCAGCGCGGCGAGGACCACCACGCCGATGACGACCGCGGCGGTCGGCCGGCAGAATCCGCAGAGGCCGGCCATCACCCCGGCCAGAAGCCAGCGTTTCTCGAGGATTCCGATGAGTGCCCACGTCGCGAGGGCACAGAACATCGCCTCGGTGTAGGCCATGTTGAGCACGATCGACATCGGGGTCGCCGCGAAGAGCACCACCAGGAGCAGTCCGGTGGCGCGCTCGGGGGCGGGGCCGATGGGGGAGCGACGGGACATCAGCCGCGCGCACACCATGCCGAGCCGGGCCGCGCCGACCGCGGCGATGCATCCGAGAACGAGATTGAGGGTCAGCGCCGCACCGAACGGCGTCACACCGGGCAGCTTCGCCAGGAACCCGACCAGGTACGGGTACCCGGGGAAGAAGGCATATGCGGTGTCGGCGGTGTGGATTCCGCGCGCATCGGTCAGGCTCGCCGGCACCCCGTCGTATCCGTGGGTGGCGATCGCCAGCATCCACTGCCCGTCCCACACGGTGAGCGCCTTGCCGAGCGTGATGTCGCGCAGGTCCGCGAACCGTGCGAGCGTGAGGATTCCGATCGCGCGGATGACCAGATAGACGACGAGGGCGTCGAGGCACCAGCGATACCGGCGGACCCAGTCGGCGAACGGGGGTCCCGGGTCGGCGGAGCGTCGGGCCGGCGTCGAGCCGCCCGGAGAGATCGGCCGGCCGTCGACTCCACCCGTGCCCGGGTCGGGGTCGGGACGACGGCCCGGATCGTCGACGTCGGTAGGGGTGGCCACCCGTGGAATCCTAGGTCGTCGCGGACGACCACCGGCGACGTGCCGTGTGCGACGGATCACAGAACGTCGGTGACCAGGTCAGAGCTGCAACCTGCTGCCCGGTAAGGTTGTCCGAAGCAAGCTGACGTCTATCGAACCGGCGCACGAGCCGGCGGGAGGTAACTCGACGTGGCCCTCGTGGTGCAGAAGTACGGCGGATCCTCGGTCGCAACGGCCGAACGCATCCGTCGCGTTGCCGAGCGCATCGTCGAGACGAAGAAACAGGGCAACGACGTTGTCGTCGTCGTCTCGGCGATGGGCGACACAACGGACGAACTGCTCGACCTCGCCCAGCAGGTCAACCCGGCGCCCCCGGCGCGCGAGATGGACATGCTCCTGACCTCGGGTGAGCGCATCTCCAACGCGCTGGTGGCGATGGCCATCAGTTCGCTTGGTGCACATGCTCAGTCGTTCACCGGCTCACAGGCCGGCGTCATCACGACGAGCTCACATGGCAAGGCCAAGATCATCGACGTCACGCCGGGACGCGTTCGCAGCGCACTCGACGAGGGCAAGATCGTGCTGGTCGCCGGGTTCCAGGGTGTCTCGCAGGACACCAAGGACATCACCACCCTCGGCCGCGGAGGCTCCGACACCACCGCCGTCGCGCTGGCAGCGGCCCTCGAGGCCGACGTCTGCGAGATCTACACCGACGTCGACGGCGTGTACTCCGCCGACCCGCGCATCGTCCCCGACGCCCGCCGCCTCGACAAGGTCTCCTTCGAGGAGATGCTCGAGCTCGCGGCCTGCGGCGCGAAGGTCCTGATGCTGCGGTGCGTGGAATATGCCCGCCGGTACAACGTTCCCGTTCACGTGCGCTCGTCGTACTCGACCAAACCCGGCACCGTGGTGACCGGATCGATGGAGGACATTCCCGTGGAAGAAGCCATTCTCACCGGCGTCGCACACGATCGCAGCGAAGCCAAGATCACCGTCGTGGGTCTCGACGACAAGCCGGGCTTCGCCGCCAAGGTGTTCCGTGCCGTCGCCGACGCCGAGATCAACATCGACATGGTGTTGCAGAACATCTCGAAGGTCGACACCGGCAAGACCGACATCACCTTCACCCTGCCGCGCGAGCTCGGCCCGCTTGGTGTCGAGAAGCTCACCAAGCTGCGCGAGGAGATCGGCTTCACCGAACTGCTGTACGACGACCACATCGGCAAGGTCTCCCTCGTCGGCGCCGGCATGAAGTCGCACCCGGGCGTCACCGCCACCTTCTGTGAGGCCTTGAGTGAGGCCGGCGTGAACATCGAGCTGATCTCCACCTCGGAGATCCGCATCTCGGTGCTGTGCCGCGACACCGAACTCGACGACGCCGTGCGCGCACTGCACGCCGCCTTCGATCTCGGTGGCGAAGAAGAAGCCGTCGTCTACGCAGGAACGGGTCGCTGATCATGGGTGTACGTATCGGAGTCGTCGGCGCGACCGGTCAGGTCGGTGCCGTCATGCGAACCCTCCTGGAAGAGCGCAACTTCCCGGCCGACGAGGTGCGCTTCTTCGCATCGCCGCGGTCGGCGGGCAAGAAGCTGCCGTGGGGTGACGGGGAGATCGTGGTGGAGGACGCGGCCACCGCCGATCCCGCCGGTCTCGACATCGCCCTGTTCTCCGCGGGCGCCACGATGTCCCGCGAGCAGGCGCCGCGGTTCGCCGCCGCCGGTGTCACCGTGATCGACAACTCGTCGGCGTGGCGCAAGGATCCCGATGTGCCGCTGGTGGTCTCGGAGGTCAACGGGGAGCTGGCGAAGAACCCGCCCAAGGGCATCATCGCCAACCCCAACTGCACCACCATGGCAGCGATGCCGGTGCTCAAGCCGCTGCACGACGAAGCCGGACTGCAGCGTCTGATCATCTCGAGCTACCAGGCGGTCTCCGGTAGCGGTCTGGCCGGCGTCGAGGAACTCGCCGGACAGGTGCGCGCCGTCGTCGGCGACGCCGAGAAGCTGGTCCACGACGGCTCGGCCGTCGACTTCCCGGCCCCGAACAAGTACGTCGCACCCATTGCGTTCAACGTTGTGGCACTTGCCGGTTCGCTCGTCGACGACGGCACCGGCGAGACCGACGAGGATCAGAAGCTGCGCAACGAGTCGCGCAGGATCCTCGGTCTCCCCGAGCTTCTCGTCAGCGGAACCTGCGTGCGTGTGCCCGTGTTCACCGGACACTCGCTGTCGATCAACGCGGAATTCGCCGAGCCGCTGTCGGTTGCTCGTGCCCAGGAGATCCTCGGTGCCGCAGCCGGAGTCGAGCTCACCGACGTGCCGACGCCGCTCGCCGCGGCCGGCAAGGACAACTCGCTCGTGGGTCGTATCCGCCAGGATCCGGGTGTCCCGGACGGTCGCGGCCTCGCGCTGTTCGTCTCGGGTGACAACCTCCGAAAGGGCGCTGCTCTCAACACCATTCAGATCGCCGAGCTGCTGGTCTAGTCGGCCTTCGAGGCTCGCACCTCAGGCAGCGAGGGGGAGACGGCTGCCGCCGCCTCGGTGATGATCTCTCGCATCGACGCCTCCGCGGCCTTCGGGTCGCGGAGGCGTATCGCTCTCGCCACGTCGTCGTGCAGTGCGATCGCGGCCGGGTTCGGGGTCGGCGGCATCATCCCGTGATGGGTTCGACCGGCGAGCACCTCGCCGACGACGTCGGCCAGCGACCGGAACATCTCGTTGCCGCTCGCCTCGAGCAGGGTGCGGTGAAAGACCTTGTCGGCCAGCAGGTACGACTCGAGGTCGCCGGTCCGTCCGTGGACGGACATGTCCGACACCGCGGCCGCGAGGATGCGGCAGTGGTGCTCGTTCGCTCGTTCCGCCGCCAGCGCGGCCGCCACGGGCTCGAATCCGCGTCGTAGCTCCGACAGGGTCGCGAGAAACTCCGCACGGTCCGCGCCGTCGAGACGCCACCGGATCAGTCGCGGGTCGAACACGCTCCACCTGGTGCGCGGCTGGATGGTGATGCCGACCCGGCGCCGCGACTCGACGAGTCCCATCGATTCGAGGACCTTGATCACCTCGCGTGCCACGGTCCGCGACACCCCGTGCTCGGTGCAGATGGCGTCGAGCGTCAGCACGCTGCCCGCCGGCTGTGCCCCCGAGACGATGCGCCTACCGATGGCGGCAAGGGTCTCGTCGTGGCGCTCCGTGGTCCGGCCTGTGCTCTGACTCACGCTTTCATCTTCTCATTAGCGGCGCAAGGAGCGAATGTGCGTACGTATTGCTCAAGAGACTTGCATAAGTATGACTATTGAGGCAGTCTCCGTGATCAGCAGCACAGCGATGTGGAGGACTTGGCATGCGATCACCGGTGGTCGTGATGGGTGTTTCCGGGTCGGGGAAGTCGACAGTGGGAGCCGCGTTGGCGCAGCGTCTTCGCGTTCCGTTCGCCGACGCCGACGACTTCCACTCGGAGGAGAACATTGCCAAGATGTCGGCGGGTCGGCCGCTCGACGATGACGACCGCCGTCCGTGGCTGGAGTCCATCGGCGCCTGGCTCGCCGAGCACGGTGACGGCGGGGTGATGAGCTGCTCCGCTCTCAAGCACGAGTACCGTGACCGTCTGCGCGGGCACGAGTCATCGGTGCTGTTCGCGCACCTCGTCGGCTCGGTCGAGGTCATCGCCCGCCGGCAGGCATCGCGGCCGGGGCACTTCATGCCGACGGCGCTGCTGAAATCCCAGTTCGAGACCCTCGAACCCCTGACCCCCGATGAGCGCGGCCTGACCGTCGACGTGGACCAGAGTGTGGACGCCATCGTCGACGAGCTCGTCGCGTCGCTCCCCGACGGCGAGGAGAACTGAACATGTCGTCGACCACCACGATCCTCGCCGCGAGTGCGGATCTGCCCGAGCCGGTCGCGCCGGGCTGGCAGCTCGTCGTCGCGGCGCTGACCGGTATCGCGGTCATCGTCATCGCGATCACCGTCGCCAAGGTCCACCCGTTCCTCGCGCTGGTCGGCGGCGGTGCCACGGTCGGCATCGTCGCGGGGGAGTCGATCCCGACGGTGCTGGATTCGTTCACCACCGGATTCGGTTCGACCGCAGCCGGTGTCGGCATCCTGATCGCTCTCGGTGCGATGTTCGCGAAACTCCTCGCCGATTCCGGGGGCGCCGACGAGATCGTGGACACGATCGTCGGCCATGCCTCCCCACGGATGCTGCCGTGGGCGATGGCGCTCGTCGGCGCGATCATCGGTCTGCCGATGTTCTTCGAGATCGGCCTCGTCCTCCTGATGCCGGTGATCTATCTGGTGGCCAGACGCTCGGGCCTGGGGCTGATCCCGATCGGCATCCCCGCGCTGGCAGGCCTCTCGGCCATGCACGGCTTCGTGCCACCGCACCCGGGCCCGCTCGTGGCGATCGACGCCCTCGGCGCCGACCTCGGCCTCACCCTCGCACTCGGTGTGGGCGTGGCGATCCCGACGATCATCGTCTCGGGCCCGCTGTTCGCCACCGTCGCCGGAAAGTGGGTGACGGTCGAGGCGCCACACACCTTCGACGTCGACCCCGACGACGGTCCGACCACCAAGAGGCCCTCCTTCGCCGTCACCATGTTCAGCGTCCTGCTGCCGGTCGTCCTGATGCTGGGCAAGGCGCTCGCCGAGATCTTCATCTCCGACGAGGACCAGCTCCTGCGTCGCGTTCTCGACATCCTCGGTACGCCGCTGATCGCCCTGCTCATCGCCGTCGTCGTCGCGATGTTCACCCTCGGCCGCGGCTCGGGGATGGACCGCGAGACGATCTCGAAGTGCACCGGTGCGGCGCTGCCCGCCATCGCCGGCATCCTGCTGATCGTCTCCGCCGGCGGCGGTTTCAAGCAAGTCCTCGTCGACACGGGAATCGGCACGCTCCTGGCCGACTGGGCCACCGGCGCGAACGTCCCGATCCTCGTCCTCGCCTGGGTGCTCGCCGCGCTGATCCGCCTGGCCACCGGCTCCGCGACCGTCGCGACGATCACCGCGTCGTCGCTGATGCTCGGACTCGTCGACGGATTGAGCTCGGGTGAGGTCTCGCTGGTCGTCCTCGCGATCGGTGCCGGCTCGGTCTTCCTGTCGCACGTCAACGATGCCGGCTTCTGGCTGGTCAAGGAGTACTTCGGCATGACCGTCGGCCAGACCTTCAAGACCTGGTCGATGATGGAGACCCTGCTCTCGGTTAGCGGCCTCGTCGTCGTGTTGGCACTCGGCCTGGTGATCTGACCGGGCTGACGCCGCCCGCTGAAAAGCGCCCCTGGGATCGACCCCCAGTAGCCGCGCCGGCGACATAGTGTCGTCGAGCCCGCGCTGAAGGGCGGATCCCGGGGGCGGTTTTCGGTGACGGCGCGGGTGGTCACAGCGCGGATGAGGACCCAGTCACCTGACTCAACTTACTGTGGGGTAGGTTACTCGCCCATGAAGCTGAAGTCGGGAATGAGCGTGGGGTGGCGCCGCAGGTCACGCCTGCGAAAGACCACGATTGCGGGTGCGGTGGCAGCTGCTTGTGCGGCTGCCGTGATGAGTCCGGCGCCGGACGCGACTGCGGCCGATTTCTACACACCGCCGGCATCCTTCGCCACCGAGCCCGGCTCGGTGATCCGGAGTCAGCAGATCCCGCTGCTCCTGCAGATCCCGGGTGCTCCCGGACAGTGGCCGGGTACGGCCCGCAAGGTCATGTACACCTCGACCTACCAGGACGGAAAGCCCGCGGCGGTCACCGGCACCGTCGTCGAGCCGACCGCGCCGTGGGCCGGGAAGGGTCCGCGCCCGACCGTCGTCGTCGGCCCGGGCACCATCGGTCAGGGTGACCAGTGCGCGGCGTCGAAGCTGATGAGCCTGCCGATGTCGATCGACATCACCAAGCCCAGCATCGGCGTCAACTACACCGCGCCGGAGATGTTCTACATGCTGCTCAACGGTGTTCGGGTGTTCGTCACCGACTACATCGGCATGGGCACCCCGGAAATCCACACCTACGTCAACCGCTCGGAGACCGGCCACGCCATGCTCGACGGCGCCCGGGCGGCGTTGCGCGCGTCGGGAGCCCCGGCCGACGCGCCGGTGGGATTCGCCGGCTACTCGCAGGGCGGTGGCGCGGCCGCTTCGGCGGCCGAACTCGCCGCGACCTACGCACCGGAACTGAACGTCCGTGCCAGTTACGCCGGTGCGCCGCCAGCCGACCTGGCGAAGGTCATCCCGGCCATCGACGGGAGCACCATTGCCGGGGCCATCGGCTTCGCCATCAACGGCCTCACCCAGCGGTACCCGCTGGTCGCCGACGTCGTGCAGCGGGAGACCAACTCCTCCGGAAAGGCTGCGCTGAAGCACATCTCGACCAGCTGCATCGGCGACATCATCCCCGCCTTCGGCTTCCAGCAGACGAAGAACTGGACCCGCACCGGCGAGACGCTCTCCTCGGTGATCGCACGGTCGCCGGTGGTGCAGAAGGTCGTCGGCGAACAGCGCATCGGTCGGCTGAAGCCGAACGCTCCCGTCTTCCTCGAAGGTGGCCTCCACGACGACGTGATCCCGTATGGCCAGGTTGCGCAGCTCGCCGCGGACTGGCGGGCCCAGGGCGCCGACGTCCGGTTCGTCACGAACCCGACGCCGCCGATCCTGACCAAGTCGATCGTCAACCACGTGGTCCCGATGCTCGGCACCTTCCTGCCCGGCATGGAGTTCGTCCTCGGCGAGTTCCGGAAGTAGTCGAAGCGCAGAACCACTCGACGCGGATCCACTCGACGCAGGACCACCCGAACCGCAGACAGGGTCCGCCGGCATCGCTCCGGCGGGCCCTGTTCGTACCGGTGGCCCGGATGGCAGGATCGAAGGATGAACGATCCGCACGGGCCGGGGGACCCCCACGATCGAGACCCCGAACGCATCCCGACTCAGGCAGAACTCGACGCCGAAGATCTCGCCGAGTTGGAACGATCGTCGCGCGACCGCGACCAGGCGGCGCTCTACCCGCCGCGGCCGGCCGACCCGGGCAGCCCGCCCGCGGCCCTGGCACTCCACGCCCGCGTCGTCTGGTGGGGTGCGGCGGTCATCGGACTGGTCCTGGCGGTATACGGCTTCTTCAACCTGAGCACCATCACCGACGACCTGCGGCAGCGCCTCCTCGAGGGGGTCGTGACCGACCCGGCCAACTCCGCACCGGAGGACCAGGTCGAGACGCTCGCCGGATTCTTCCCGCCGTTCATGCTGGTCATGATCGTTGTGGTGCTGGTGATCGAGTACCTCCTCCTCGTGGCCGCGGTGACCCACCACAGCCGCCACTGCCGCAACTTCTTCCTCGCTGCCGTGGTGGTCCACCTCCTCTGCATCCCGGTGGGCGTCGACCTCCTCTTCCGCTATCCCGACATCTCGTCGACGATGGTCGTCATCAGCTGGGTGCAGTTCGTACTGCTGGTGATCGCCGCCCTGCTCACCGCGCGCCGGTCGGTCAACATCTGGCTGCCGGAGTCGACCCGGATGAAGCCGACCCGCATGCTGCGCGGTCGCTGACACCGTGGAGTGTCGTATCGCTGCCGACACTCCACGGCCGGTTTGTAACGCCCGCCACCAGGCGGTTTGGTCGGAATGAATACGGGTACAGGCCGGTTGGAAAGAACGTTGGTTCTACGCAGCTGAACATCCACCCACCTGAACCCAGGAGGATCTCCGATGGCAATCGAACCCGTGTACACCATTTCGTCCAAGGCATCCGGCGGAGGACGCGACGGTGAGGTGGTCTCGGCCTCGGGCCAGATCGACCTCGACCTCCAACCGCCGAAGGAGATGGGTGGCAGCGGCGACGGTTCCAACCCGGAGGAGCTCTTCTCGGCCGGCTACGCGGCGTGCTTCCTCGGAGCACTCCGAGCGACGTCTGAGGCGGCAGGAAGCCCGGTGCCCGACGACTCCACCGTCAACGTGACTGTCGGCATCGGCAAAGACCCCGCCGACGGTGGCTTCGGACTGACCGTGGCGATCGATGTCTCGATCCCCGGCGTCGACGAGGCGAAGGCACAGGAGCTGGCGAACAAGGCGCATGAGTTCTGCCCGTACTCCAAGGCCACCCGCGGCAACATCGAGCAGAAGGTCACCGTCACCGTCTGACGCGTCGCCCGCCACCAGAACCAGTCGTTTCTTCCATCCGACGGGGCGTAGAACTCAGTCCGACACAGCCCTGCGGTAGCACCCCAGATATGACAAGAAAGGACGCTCTTGATCATGACCACCCCCATCACCAGCACCCTCACCGACGAGCAGCAGTCTGTGGCCGGTAAGGCCCTGCAGGACACCCTGGTCGACCTCATCGACCTCACCCTGATCGCCAAGCAGGCCCACTGGAACGTCGTCGGCAAGCAGTTCCGGTCGGTGCATCTCGACCTCGACGAGCTCGTCACCGTGGCCCGTGAGTTCACCGACGCCGCCGCCGAGCGCGCGACCGCCATCGGCGTCAGTCCGGACGGCCGTGCCGAGACCGTGGCCAAGACCGCCAACACCAAGGGCTTCGGCGAAGGCTGGACCAAGGACACCGAGGTCGTCGACGCCGTCGTGGCGAACCTGAAGGCGGTCATCGCCGGTCTCCGCGAGCGCATCGAGGTGACCGAGGAAGCCGACCCGGTGACGCAGGATCTGCTCATCTCGTTCGCGTCGAAACTCGAACAGCTGCACTGGATGTGGCAGGCGCAGTCCGCCTGACCAACCGGATGAGCCCTCAATCGGGGCCTCTCACAGCAACGGACCCCGCCACCGGCGGGGTCCGTTGTATTCGACTGTCTCGGTGGCTCTTCGACGAAGGCGTCAGTCGCCCGCCGGCTCGCCGGTCTTCGTGTCGGCCACCTCGGCAGCGGGCGTGGACACGCCCGCGTCGTCGTCGGCGTAGGAATCGCGGAAGGAGACACGCGGGGTCGACGTCGAGTGGTACAGCGCGATGCCGGTGAAGACGAGTGCGGCCAGGATGAAGATCGCCGAGGCCGCGATCGTGACGATGTGGACCACGGTGGCGTACACGCCGTCCAGCGGCCCGACCGCGACTGCTCCCGCGGCGGCGAGGACTGCACCCAGCAGGGCCCAGGCCGCCGAGCGAATCCACGGCGCCACCACCGATGCGTAGAAGAGACGCTGATAGATGGTGAGCGAGAACTCGTCCACCGCTGCCAGTCGGACCTCGTCATCGCCTGCGAGCTCGCGCAGCTCGCGCGCCAGTGCTGTCTGTCGTTGCAGGGTTGCGGACTCCCGTTCGCGGTAGCGCACGAATGCAGCCGCACCGAACGCCGACGCGAGAAGACCCAACCCGACCATCACACCCCAATAGTCCACGGCACACACGCTACAACGCGGTCCGACACCGCTCGTGAACCAGGTCACATGCCCGCCGGTCGGTGCCGGTCACGACGGTGTGGGCCGAGTACGGGTGCTTGCCGGAGGTCGTAGGGACGTGCTGCCGCTGATACGTTGGGCGACCGTCTGCGCCAACGCTGGTCGAGACCCGTCCGACCCCTGGTCGAGCGGAGCCGAGGACGGGAGGAATGCACTGGTGACGATTCGGATGATCGGGGCGTCGATCGTCTGCGTGATGGTTGGGCTCTTCATCAGCGCATCGGCGGGGCAGGCCGAAACCGACCGGGTCCTGGCGTTCGCCGACCCACGGCCGGGTGCCGCCGTTCTGACCGGCGCGGAACCGGATTCGGTCCTCGTCAGCCGCGAGTTCTACTCCCGATCCGACGAGGCGATCCTCCTCGGGCCGGGTGCCCTCGACGATCCCGAAACCCGGCAGCGCGTCGCAACGGCCGCCGGTGAAAAGCACGTCCCGGTGCTCACCGTGCGCCCGGAGACCGCGCACAGCGTCGATGAGGAGTTGCGGCGGCTCGGTGTCCAGCGGGCGGTCCGCGTCGGCGAGATCGACGGGCTCGACAACCGCAGGTCCATCGACCTCGAGGACGTGCGCGGCAACCTGCGCCCGAGCGCGGACGAGCCGATCGTGATGGTCGCCCGCGGTATCCCGATGGACGCGATGCTGACCGCCCGTTCTGCGGGGCGCGTCGTCGAGGTGCCCGTCCCCGACCCCAGGGCAGGTGCCCACGCCGTCGCTGCGGTGAGCGGCGCGTCGTCGGCGACCCCGATCCGCGCGGTCGGTCCCGGCTTCGGCGACGACGAGACGTTCGCGGCCCGTGTCGATCAGGCGCGTCGGACGCCGGAGCTCCCCGGCGGTGGGCAGATCGTGTTCCCGGGCCGTCGAATGGTCGCGCTGTACGGTTCGCCCGATGCGCCGGCGTTGGGTCCGCTCGGCCGGCAGGGCATCGAGGCGTCGATCGACCGCGTCCGGCGACTGGCCGCCGACTATCAGCAGGTCAGCGCCGAACCGGTGGTCCCGGCGTTCGAGATCATCGCGACCGTCGCGTCGTCGGAGCCGGGCGAGGGGTCCCGGTATACGAACATGATCGACCCGGAAGTGCTGCGGCCCTGGGTCGAGGCCGCCGGCCGCGCCGGGGTCTATGTGACCCTCGACTTCCAGCCCGGACGCATGGACTTCCTGGCGCAAGCCCAGCGGTATGCGGACCTCCTGGCGCTGCCGCACGTCGGGTTGGCGCTCGACCCGGAGTGGCGTCTCAAGCCGGATCAGGTGCACCTCACGCAGATCGGGTCCGTCGAGGCCGACGAGGTCAACCGCACGTCGGATTGGCTCGCGGGGCTGGTACGCGATCGGGGACTGCCGCAGAAGCTGTTCGTGCTCCACCAGTTCGACGCCGGCATGCTCGCCCAGCGGAAGAACATCGTCACCGATCGACCCGAACTGCAGGTGGTCCTGCACGCCGACGGGCACGGGACGCCGCCGGTGAAGATGGAGACCTGGCGCAGATTGCTACACGATCTCCCCGCGGGAGTGTGGATGGGCTGGAAGAATTTCTACACGGAGGACAAGCCGACGTTCTCGCCGGCGACGACCATGGCGGTCGCGCCGACACCCTGGTTCGTCTCGTACCAGTAGCGCCGGGAGGCCCACCTCCGGGCTCCGACCGGTGCCCGGGACACGCTCCACAGGGAGGAGCCCCGGTGACCACCACCCCCGCCGACCTGGCCGCCTGTCCGACGCGCGGCGAACGTGCCGACCCGCTGACGATCCTCGCCGCACAGGCGCGCAACCGCGTGCCCGAACTCATCCCCGTCCGGCACGCGCGGATGGCGGCGACACCGTTCACCTTCTATCGCGGCGCCGCCGCGGTCATGGCCGACGACCTGTCCCGGACCCCCGACACCGGCATCATCACCCAGCTGTGCGGGGATGCCCACCTCAGCAACCTCGGCCTGTTCTTCAGTCCGGAGCGTCGAATGGTGTTCGACCTCAACGACTTCGACGAGACCCACATCGGTCCCTTCGAATGGGACGTGAAACGACTGGCCGCGAGTTTCGCGATCGCGGGACGTGACAACGGGTTCGACGACACGACCAACCGCAAGATCGCCAAGACGGTGGCGAAGGCGTACCGCCGGACCATCAGACGGAGCGTCTCGATGACGACCCTCGAGTGCTGGTACGCCGGAATCGATGTCGAGTCCATGTTCGCGGATCTGGGCGATCGCCTGGACACCTCGATGACCGAGCGGACGCAGAAGGCATTGCGCAAGGCCCGGCACCGCAACAGCGCGCAGGCCCTGGCCAAACTCTGCGAGATCGACCCGGATGGCAACGCGCACATCCGCAGTGAACCGCCCTTGTTGGTCCCCCTGACGGAACGCTTCACCGACGAGGACGCCGCCGTGGTCGAGGAACGGGTCCGTGAGCGCGTCGACAGTTACCGGGCGACACTGCCGTTGCATGTGCAGACCCTGCTTGCCCAGTTCTCGCTCGTCGACATTGCGTTCAAGGTCGTCGGTGTGGGCAGTGTCGGAACCCGCGCGTGGATCGTGCTGATGATGGGCAGAAATTTGGAGGACCCGCTCTTCCTGCAGGTCAAGGAGGCACAGCGGTCGGTCCTTGCCGATCATGTGCCGTCATCGGGTTTCGACAACCAGGGACAGCGCGTCGTCGAGGGCCAGCGGCTCCTGCAGGCAGCCAGTGATCTCTTCCTCGGCTGGTCGACGGGACTCGACGAGAACGGCGATCGCCGTGACTTCTACGTGCGCCAGCTCCGCGACGGCAAGGGGTCGGTCGTCGTCGAAGCGCTCGGACCCGATGCGATGAAACTCTATGCGCGCCTGTGCGGGATGGCACTCGGTCAGGCGCACGCCCGCACGTCGACGCGGTTCGACATCGCGCGGTATCTGTCCGAGACAGCGGGTTTCGCCGACGCGATGGCGGAGTTCTCGATCTCCTACGCTGATCTCAACGACGCCGACCACGTCCAGATGACGGCGGCGATCAACCGTGGCGAGCTGAGTGTGCACGACCTCGCCGCGGAGGGAAAGAGCTGACGCGTGCCCGGCTGTGGTACACAGACCGCAGGGCGAACCGACAGTGAGAGCCGACAGGGAGACGTGTGCATGGACGACGCGACATTGCGGGATCGGGTGCGGGAGTTGATGGCTCGCGCGAAGTCGGATCTGGCGGAGATGGTGCGGTTCCGGTCGGTCCACGACCCGCAGCAGTTCCCGCCGGAGGAATGCGACGGGATGGTCGACTGGCTGCTGACGGCCTTCCGTGAGCTGGGCGTCGACGATGTCGCCGCGCATGTGACCAGTGATGGTTCCAAGGCGGTCACCGGACAGATCCCGGGCCCCGAAGGCGCGCCGACGGTCCTGCTGTACTTCCACCACGACGTGCAACCTCCGCTGGGTGACGACGAATGGGATTCCCCGGTTTGGGAGCTGACCGAGCGCGACGGTCGCTGGTTCGGACGCGGAGCCGCCGACTGCAAGGGCAACATCGCCGTACACCTCACCGCGTTGCGTGCGCTCGCCGGCGACCTCGGCGTCACCGTGAAGATCATCGGCGAGGGGTCCGAGGAACAGGGGACCGGCGGACTCGAGCACTTCGCGGTCGAGAACCCCGACCTGTTGCGCGCCGACGCCATCCTGATCGCCGACTCCGGCAACTTCGCCGTCGGCAGACCGAGCCTCACCACGACGCTGCGCGGCATCGCCAACATCGACGTGTCGGTCGAAACCCTGGAATCGGCAATGCATTCCGGGATGTTCGGCGGAGCCGCACCCGATGCGCTCGCCGCCCTCATCTCGATGCTCGCCACCCTGCGCGACGAGCACGGCAACACCACGATCACCGGCCTCGAAGCCGACGCCGAGTGGCCCGGCGTGTCCTATCCACCCGAGCAGTTCCGTTCGGATGCAACGGTTCTCGACGGCGTCGAACTCGTGGGGTCCGGGTCGGTGTCGGACATGGTGTGGGCGCGGCCGGCGGCGACGGTGCTCGGTATCGACTGCCCACCGGTGGTCGGGTCCTCCGCGGCCGTCCAGCCGCGGGCACGGGCGCGCATCAACCTCCGCGTGCCCCCGGGAATGGACCCGACCTACGCCCAGGACGCGCTCATCGAACACCTCAAGGCGGTCACCCCGTGGAATGCGCGGGTGTCCTTCGAACGCGAGGCGGTGGGTTCGCCGTTCGTCGGCTCGACCTCCGGCCCGGCCTACGAGGCGCTCACCGACGCGCTGGCGACCGCCTACGGCAGCGAGGTGCTGATCCAGGGGCAGGGCGGGTCGATCCCCCTGTGCAACGTCCTGCAGAGCACCTTCCCGGACGCCGAGATCATGCTGTTCGGTGTCGAGGAACCGCAGTGTCTGATCCATGCGCCGAACGAGAGCGTCGACCCGACGGAGATCGAGCGGATCGCGCTCGCCGAGGCTCTCTTCCTGCGTGATTACGCGTCCCGCGCGGCGGAGGCGCCGAAATCGGAGGCCCCGAGATCGGCCGCCACCACCGCGGGCGAGGTCTAGCGGGAGTCGGGTTCGCCGGCGAACCTCCGGACCAGGAGGTCCTTCAACTCGGGTCGGCTCGCCGCGACGAGGACGAACGACGCCTCACGGAACAGACGCTCGGCGTCGCTGCCGCGGAGCAATGCGGCTCTTCCTGATTCAGAGTGCGTGCAAGCGTTCTGCCAGGCCGCCGGAGTGGATGAGTGACCGCAAGATGTAGTGGTTGAGGTTGCGGAAGCCGAGCGCGATCCCGCGTAGGTGTTCCAGGCGGCCGTTGATCGCTTCGACGGGCCCGTTGGAGGCGCCGGTGTCGAAGTAGGCCAGGATCTCGGTCCGTCGAGCCCACAGCGAGCGGCCGAGTTGGGCGAGTTCGGCGAGTTCTTTCGGCACGCCGGTGTGGATGCGTTTGAGCAGCTTGTACATCGCGATCTTCCCGTCTCGCTTGTGCGGCTGGTCGTAGGCGTCGATCAGGTCTTGATAGACGGCGTAGGTGACCGCGACCGCCAGGTGTTCCTCACGCGCTTCGAGGCCGTTGGTGATGCGGGTCTTCTGCTTGTCGGTCAACAAGCCGATTCGGGTGAGCAGGGGGCGGCGGATGCCGTAGAGCGGGTCCCCGCTGCGGCCGCGGTGTCCGCACGTATCCTGTTGTACGCGTTTACGACACACGGTGAGCTTGTCTGCGGCCAAGTGCAGCACATGAAACGGATCCATCACCGCACGCGCCTTGTCCAGGGTTTCAGCGGTCGCGGTGCGATACCCGGAGAAGCCGTCCATCGTCACCGCCTTGATTCGGTCACGAAACGCAGGATCGCGTGCAGTCAGCCAATCCTTCAACGCCGCCTTGGAACGGCCGGCGACCATGTCCAACAAACGTGCCGGGCCGGTACCGTCCACGATCGGTGTCAGGTCGACGAGCACGGTCACGAAACTCGAATCACCCCTGCCGCGAACGTGTTTCCACTTGTGCTCATCCACCCCAAGGACTCGCACACCGTCCAGGCGGGCCGGTGCGGACGCCAACGAGCGGGCTGCGTCCAGCGCAAGGGTGTTCACGGTGTTCCAACTCATCCCGATCGCAGCGGCGACCGCTGTCACCGACATCTTGTCGACGATCATCGCCCGAAGAATCCAGGTCGTGGTGCGCCGGGTGACCTGTGCCCGCGGCGCCACGATCGTCGAGATGTCGGCACGAAAGATCGTGGTGGGACAGTCCGGGTTGTCGCACAGATAGCGCGGCACTGCGATATGAAGCCGGGTCGGGTGCCCCGCGATCGGCAGATCAGCAACCTCACGATCGATGTGGTCACGCAGTCGTCCCGGCCGCCCGCATCCGGGACAGGTGTTCGTCGGTTCCAGGACCTCGCAGAACACGTGGGTGCGGTCCTCGCCGTCGAGGGCGGCGTCGGTGATCGTCACCCCGAGCTCGATGGTGCGGCAAATGGTGTCGGCAATCGCGCTACGCTGCAACATGGGTCCTGTCGGTGTCGGGCTGATGGTGTGAGAACTTTCATCCTCACACCGCAGGACCCGCCTACACCTCCAGCGACACCGCCCATCACCCCGCGACCTTGATCACCTACATCTAGTGGTCACGAGAACCCGTTCTGCGCACCGTCGTTCCGGAAGAGCTATCAAACGGGCCTTTCTGACCCGCCGTGTCGTTGCGTCGGCGGGAACAGTCGCCGCGCTGTTTTTAGTAGGACCGGTCGCGACAGCAGCCGCCGATGAGGGCGGTTCCGACTCAGACTCGAGTGCGTCCTCATCGGAAAACGACACTGACTCGGGCGTGGGGGGCGCATTCCACAGACGACGTTTCCTCGTCAGATCCCAGATCCAACGGCGACATGCCAGCGAGCTCATACCCGACGGCCACTGAAGGCGAACCCGGCACTCCAAACAGCGGTGCCGAGAGTGGCAATAGGGACGACCAGGCCGAACCCGCCGATGGCTCGGGAGCTGAGCCCACCGGGGACCTCAACGGTGAGATCACACCTCCGAACAACCCGGCGGGCGATATCGAAGGGTCAAGCCCCGAGTAGTGGTGTAACTCGTTTCTGATCCTTCGTTGGATTTCTAGGCGGGCAACTCGATCAGTGGGTCGGTGATGGTCTCCGTTGTTGTGGTGGTGTCGGTGGTCAGGGTCAGTCGGCATCGGTTGAGGACTTCGAGTCCGAGGTAGCGGCGGCCTTCGGCCCATTCGTCGGTCTGTTCGGCCAGGACGGCGCCGATGAGGCGGATGATGGCGTCGCGGTTGGGGAAGATGCCCACAACGTCGGTGCGGCGGCGGATCTCGCGGTTGAGCCGTTCGGTGGGGTTGTTGGACCAGATCTGGCGCCACACGTCATCGGGGAAGCCTGTGAAGGCCAACAGGTCCTCTCGAGCGTCACCGAGATGGTCAGCAACCTTGGGGAGTCTGCCTTCGGTGTATTCCAGGAGTCGGTCGAACTGCTCGTGCACCGCGGTGGCGGTGGGCTGGTCATACACGCTGTGCAGCATCGCTTTGACCGCCGGCCACATGGACTTGGGGCACACCGCCATCAGGTTGGCCGCGTAGTGGGTACGGCACCGTTGCCACACGGCGCCGGGCAGGTTCGCCGCGATCGCCTCGACCAGTCCGGCATGGGCATCAGAGGTCACCAGACGCACCCCGCCCAGCCCGCGGGCGACCAGATCGGCGAAGAAGGTGTTCCAGGAGGCTTTGGTTTCGCTGGTCGCTACTTGCATGCCCAACACCTCGCGGTGGCCATCGCCGTTGACACCGGTGGCCAGCAGGACAACGGCTTTGACGACCTGCTTGTTCTCGCGGACTTTGATCGTCAGGGCATCTGCGGTGACGAAGGTGAACGGCCCGACCTCGTCGAGGCGACGATGGCGGAATGCTGTGACCTGTTCGTCGAGGTCGGTGGCCATGCGTGAGACCTGTGACTTCGACAGTGAGTCGATGCCGAGTGTCTTGACCAGTTTGTCCATCCGGCGGGTCGATACACCGGCCAGGTAGCAGTCGGCCACGACGGTGATCAGCGCTGACTCGGCCCGCTTGCGACGTTCGAGGAGCCACTCGGGAAAGTAGCTGCCCGAGCGTAGCTTCGGAATGGCGACTTCGACGGTGCCGACCGGGTGTCGAGGGGGCGGTGACGGTAGCCGTTGCGGCGGTTGGTGCGTTCGGCAGATCGTGCGTTCCATTCGGCACCGCACACGGCGTCGGCATCCGCCGAGAGCAGGGCGTTGATCATAGTCTGTAGCAGTTCGCGCATCAGATCCGGTGACGCGTCTGCGAGGGCTTGGCCAAGAAGGCCGGCAGGGTCGACAATATGGGGTGCGGTCATCGCGATGACTCCTCGAGGATTCTGTGGAAGGTTGACTCGAAGGATCACGCGGTGGCCGCTTTGCATCGGTCAACAACACAGCGTCAGACACGATCTCGGCCACCGAGTTACACCACTCTATGGGGCACTACTTATCGAAGTCGAGGAATCAGGGACTACTGGCCCACTGTCCCCGGAGATGTCGGGGCCAACGTCACCGAAATGACCGAGCCGGGTTGACCCAGTTACCCAGCGTGCCCTCGTTGATCTCCAGATCTCGGGCGACCTGGCGATCGGCTCACCTGTCTCTTCGACGATCCGGACCGCCCCATCCCGGAACTCCCGGTCGTACTTCTTGCGCTTCTCTGGCATCGTGCTCATCACTATCGATGCCTCTACGGTTCGGGGGAACCACGACGAACGCGCCGGAATAGTCGTTCCCGTCCTGCTCCTTCGCCACGCTGCGGCGTCGCCTGTTCGGGGAAACCACGTCAGTACTGCCTCGTCCTCAAGTCGCACACAGGTGATTCAGCGACTGCCGCTGTCATGCGGGCTCGAATCGTATGTGTTCGGGACATCGTCAAGGTCGCTGTTGACATCCAACACCGAATCGCTCCACTGCTTGGCCACGATCGAGTTGAAGTCCGGAACCGGACCGGAAACACCCGAAATCCCGGAGATACCCGTGGGGGTCTGGCCGACATCGCTCAGGTCGGCTCCAGGCAACGGGGTGAACGTTCCGGTCGCGCCGTCTCCGGCGGGTGTGGCATACGGGGTGAAGGTTCCCGTGGTGGGGTCACCGGGCGCCGCAACATATGGCGCGAAGGTTCCGGTCGAGCCCGCCGGCGTCTGTGTTCCACCCGTGGGGCCCACCCAGCTGTCGAGCTGACCATCACCATCAGTGTCTGTGCCGTAGCCCTGCCCGAGCACACCGACCGTTTCGTCGACACCGTCTTGATCGTGGTCGAAGGCGAACACATCCAACTGCCCATCACCATTGATGTCGGTGGCCATCCCGTCCTGAACGCCATCCTGGTTGGAATCCAGCGTGACGGTGTCCGCCACGCCGTCGCCGTTCAAGTCGTGCCCGTAAGCGTCGGCGATCCCGTCTCCCGTCGTGTCGACGCCGCCGGCAGCTCCCGCGTTGGTGCCTGGCGCGGCATAGATCCCGGCTGCGGCCGCTGAAGCGACTCCGACGTCGGAATAGCCATCAGTGGAGTAGTCCGACCACGTCGGGTCAGCGGTCTCGCTGACCGCCACCCCCGGAACATAACCCTCACTGTCGATGTAGCCCTCACCATCGGACCACCCGTCACCGTCGTTGTCGACGATCGCGTAGTCGACAAATCCGTCGCCGTCGGTGTCGTAGCCGACCCCGTTCGCAACTCCATTTCCATCGGAATCGATCAACTGCGCGTCGTCGACTCCGTCAGCATTGGTGTCGTACACATAGGTGTTTGACGCCGTTACGGAGATTGATGTGTCGACTCCAGACGTCGCAGTTTCTTCATAGGTCGTCTCGGCGTAGGTGGTTTCGTAGTCCACGGCTTCCGAATAGGTCGGGTCGACGTATGACTCGGCGACAGTTTCGGACGTGGCCGGTTCGGTGTAGGTCGAGGTCACGTCGTAGACCGGTTCGGTGTAAGTCGGCTCCGCGTAGGTCGAGGTGTCCTCGTAGTACGTCGGCTCGGCGTAGGTCGAGGTGTCCTCGTAGTACGTCGGTTCGGCGTAGGTCGAGGTGTCCTCGTAGTACGTCGGTTCGGCGTAGGTCGAGGTGTCCTCGTAGTACGTCGGTTCGGCGTAGGTCGAGGTGTCCTCGTAGTACGTCGGTTCGGCGTAGGTCGAGGTGTCCTCGTAGTAATACGACGCGTCGAAATAGGCTGTGTCGTCGTAGTAGCCTTCACTCATCGATCGCTCCCTCGAATCTGCGGGTTATACACCGTGAGAGCGTCGCGACCCAGGAAAGGTTCCCTCCGCTTGCGACCTCGCCAGCAAGATCACCGTCGAGGAACCTGCAGCTGCCGCATCCTTCACCGTTCTTGGTCTCAATTGAGATTGCCGCGAGTAGCATTCGAACCCCCAGGTACATCTTGTGAGTCCACTGATCACGAAAGGTCCCCCGAACAGACGGAAGACGGCCTGGGCTGGAACAGAATCGCCTCGGCATTACTTGGATGATGTCAAAGTTGGATTTCTGACGCTGCGTACGTGCAGCTGAGAGGACCGTCGTGCCAGGAAGTCAACTGTCTCGCATCGCCATCGACTTCGGTACCACCAACAGCTGTGCGGCCGTCGCGATCGGTGATGACGAGCCAATCACTGTCCGCCTCGACGCAGGTGACACGATGCCGTCAGCTGTTTTCGTCGATGCCGACACGATACTTGTCGGTAAAGCGGCCCTCAACAACGCCCTGCTCGACCCGACGGCCTTCGAACGCTCACCCAAGCGTCGAATGGCCGAAGGACACATACATCTCGGCGCTCGCATGTGCGCAGTTCGTGACCTCGTTAGCGCCGTCATCCATTGCGCGTTGAGTACCGGGCAGCGCGTCGCCGGCTTGGCCCAGCCGTTCAACGAAGTGCTGCTGACCCATCCCGAGGAATGGGGTGACACCCGCCTCAGCCTTCTTCGTGAAGCCGCGTACGCGGCAGGCGTCGCTCCTGACCGACTCCACCTCATCTCCGAACCAGCGGCAGCCGCCGCTTTCTACACCGCCAACGAGTCAACGCCGACGTCACCGACGAACGGCAACTACAACAGCCTCCAACAACTGTGTGTATTCGATTTCGGCGGTGGCACCTGCGACGTCGCTGTGATGCAGGCTCAGTCCGACAACACCTACACCGCGATTGCCTCCCGCGGGGACAGCTCACTCGGTGGTGACGACTTCGACGAGCGACTACGCGGCTGGACCTACGAACAACTCTCCCGCAACCACCCTGAAGCATTGGCTCAACTGTCCAACGTCTCCACGCAGCTCACGCTGATGGATCAGATCCGAACCTCGAAAGAAGCACTGTCCACGGCCAACCGTGCGGTCATCGGCATCCCACACAGCAGCACCGCACTACAGATCACCCGCACGGAGTTCGACCACCTCGTTAGCGACCTCACAGACCGTGCCAGCCGCCTGACCCGTGACGTCATCGCGGACGCAGGGGGCGGGACAATCGAAATCTACCTATCTGGCGGATCCAGCAGCGTCCCCGCAATCCACGCCGCACTCAGACACCTCGGTCACATCCGAGAACTCGGCGACCCCAAGACAATCATCGCTCGGGGCGCCATCGCCCACCGCAGAACAGTAACCCGGCAGCCAAACGACAGGACGCCGAAGGGCGACGCGCAGGATCCGAGCGCTATTCCCATAGCTCCGCCGAAACCAATAGTGCCATCCAATGTCTCGATGAAAGAAATCTACAGTAGAGATCAACGTCCCGAGCACGAGAGCACTCTGGCGAAGCTGCGACGTCTGGACCGGCACATGCCGGCATGGCAGCGATGTAGCGTCAGTGTCGCGCTGCTGTTGCCCTTCCTTTCGTTCTGGGCATTCGCCATATGGTTGACAGATCAAGGGAACCTCTCGGAGCCCGGCGACTGGTTCGTCATCATCGCATTATCAGGATGCTTCTGCGCGATTCTCGTGACGCGATCGACAAATCCAGTACTCCTCTGGTGGGCTGCCCCGGCCGGCGCTCTCGGCGCGTTCGGGACCCTTATCATGAACTACTGGCAAATCTGGCCTCTCCTCATGATCACCGGCTGGAGCCTGGCGAGACGTTCTTCGAGAGCGTGGCCCTTCGGAACCGCGAGCGCCGCAACCCTGTCAGTCTTGATACCGCAGCCAGTGGGACCATTTATCCCCATGGGCTTCTTCTGCTTCGGAGTCCTGACGAGTTGGGCAGCAGACCTTCTCGCGGCGCGGGTTTTCACCCACGACACCGCGACGCCATCCGGGTCGTAATGTCCGTCGGGTCTCGGGTCGGGGGTCCCGTACCCGTTTAGTTCCCAGCGGCGCGTGGGACGACCAAGCAAGCGTGCAGTCCGTCGCCATCAACACTGAATCGCTCAGGTGAATACACCGCCATTGGCATCTGCCCACAGCCGATAGCCCTCGCATTCCTCATCCGATACCGACGAGTGTTGTACCAAGATCGGGTTCCATGAAAGAAATTCCGTCCTCGCCAACGGCAAATGCCCGATACCAATCGGGCCGTCGCCGCCCGTGACCGACCCTAGTTGAAGGGTCGCCGGATTGAGCTCGCTTGGCGCACCATCAAATCTGTTGGAGTACAAGCGAAGGTGCACGATTCCGCTCTCGATTACGAGAACCTTGGCGACCGCCCATTGCTCGTCACTCGGGTAGGTGACGATGTCGCCGGCTCGCCATTGCTGGTCGACGGCCCGGAACTGCGGGTCGATGACCAGGGAGCCGAGCAAATTGTCGATCTTGGGGCCGAGAACGTCGAGCGCGGCGACCTCGCACTTTGCGGAGGCCACTATCGCGCGACCACCTCCAGCCGAGGCCAGCACCTTGAACCGATAGACAGTTCCGTCAGACAATGCGTCGAGTTCGAGGACCTCTGCGGGCTGATCACCAATCACGCCGCGTTCACCTGAGATCAATTGAACCTCGTCATAGAGACCCGCGAGATTATTGGCAGCCGATTCGGCTATAGCTTCGATATCGAAGTGTTCGGGCACTGGACCGCACTCGACTGCTACGGCAGCGCCGTCGAGATAGAGACGCATCGTGTCCTCGCGCCTCCATTCTGCGTCGGCACCGTTTGCCACATCCACGCGCCGCCCGTACACCCCTCCAGAACTGCCACCGCTCATGCTGTCCTCCTCACTCTTGCGGGCCACGCCGCGACTGTTCGTTTCAGGGTCAGAGGCACCATTCAGCCATATAGTTCCCGCACAGCACGATCACGCTCTCCGGAGTGACGTCGGATCTCTTCCTCGCGCTTGCCTGCATGGCCATTAGAACGAGTTTCTGCCCCACCCAATTGGGCCGAGGCCGAAAGTCTTTGACTAGTGACTAGTGGTTCTCGTTGGAGAACCTGTAGTCGTCCAGCGATCCAGACGCGGCATGGCGAGCGGACGGCCCGATGCCGGCGACAGGATGTTGTTCGACGACAGCATCAGGATGCGCGCCTCGGCCTGCGCCTCCGCGGACAGCGGGAGGTGCACGGCCATCTGATCACCGTCGAAGTCGGCGTTGAACACCTCACACACCAGCGGGTGCAGCTGGATGGCCTTGCCCTCCACGAGCTGCGGCTCGAAGGCCTGGATGCCGAGGCGGTGCAGCGTCGGCGCGCGGTTGAGCAGCACCGGGTGTGTCAACGGCCAGTTTGATGTCCCCGCTGGTGGCCAGGTAAAAGTCCCCACCCTGTGCGGGATGTTTTAGGTGGGTGGTACCTCCGTTCGGTGTGTCATGCGGTAGGAGTCGCCGTCGGTGATGACGATGGTGGCGTGGTGTAGGAGTCGGTCGAGGATGCTGGCGGCGGTGGTGTGTTCGGGCAGGAAGCGTCCCCATTGTTCGAAGGGCCAGTGACTGGCGATCGCGAGAGAGCGGCGTTCGTAGGCGCCGGCGACGAGCCTGAATAGCAGTTGGGTGCCGGTGTCGTCGAGCGGGGCGAATCCGATCTCGTCGAGGATGAGCAGATCTTGGCGCAGCAGGGTGTCGATGGTTTTGCCGACGGTGTTGTCGGCCAGCCCGCGATACAGGGTCTCCACGAGGTCGGCGGCGGTGAAGTACCGCACTTTGTGTCCGGCGTGCACTGCGGCGATCCCCAGCCCGATCAGGGTGTGACTCTTGCCAGTCCCGGCTGGGCCGATCAAGGCCAGGTTGTGTTGGGCCCGAACCCATTCCAGCGAGGACAGGTATTCGAAGGTGTTGGCCGGGATGGACGATGCGGCCACGTCGAACGATTCCAGGGTTTTGGTGAGCGGGAACCCGGCAGCTTTGAGTCGGTTGCGGATGTTGGAGGCATCACGAGCGGCGATCTCGGCTTCGACCAGGGTCCGCAGTACTTCTTCGGGTGTCCACCGCTGAGTTTTCGCGGTGAGCAGCACCTCGGGTGCGGTGCGGCGGATCGAGGCCAGTTTCAATCGGCGTAGCGCGTGGTCGAGGTCGGCCGGTAGTGGCGGCACTGTTTGGGGTGCAACTGATGTCGATGTTGTGGTGGTCATGACACCTCCTTGTCGCCGGCGCCGAGCTTGTAGGCATCCAGCGAGCGGGTGGGCGCGGTAGGCAGATGCCCGAGCAGTGCTGTGCCGGCCGGTCGCGGGTTGGGGGTGCCGGCTCCGGCATCGAGGATCGAACGCACATCGGCGGCCTTGAACCGTCGGAACGCCACCGCCCTGGTCAGAGCGGTGAGCACCTGTTGATGGCCGTGGGAGGTGACCAGGCCGAGGATGTCATCGAGTTCACCGCCCAGGCGGGTGTTGCCGATCGCCGCGGCACCGACCAGGAACTGCTCAGCAACCTCACCGAGAGCGCAGAACTGTTTCTCCACCGCAGTTTTGGGTCGTGGTGCACGACTGGGCGGTGTGCGTGGCCCCCCGTAGTGGTCGTCGTTGAGGACGACCTCTCCGGGTGCGGCCAGCAGATGTTCGGCAACCATCTCACCGGAGGCGGGTTCGGCGATCAGGAGCCGCTCACCGTCCTGGATGAGGGTCACGGTGGTGCCGATGAGCCGGTTGGGTACCGAGTAGCGGGCCGAGGCGTACCGGATACACGAGAGGCGATCGACCTTACGGGTGACCGGCGGTGGACCGACTTGGGCCCGCAGAGATGGCAACTTCGACAGCACTTCTCGTTCCACATCGAGTTGCTCAGCAGGCACGCACAGTGTGTCGCTGTGGCGGCGGGTGTTGACCTCGACACACCAGTCCCGCGCGGCCCGGTTCGCTGCGTGCACATCCAGCTGCACGTCGTCACGACCTGCGGCGATCTTGGCTTCGGTCCACAACGGTTGCGCCAGATCCGACTGCGCGTACCCGCACAGGTTTTCCACGATCCCTTTCGATTCCGGATCGGCGCCGTGACAGAAGTCCGGGGCGAACCCGTAGTGGGTGGCAAACCGCACATACGTGGGGGTCGGTACGACGACGTTGGCGACGACCCCACCTTTGAGGCAGCCCATCCGATCAGCGAGTACCTTGTTGGGTACTCCACCGATCTCTTCCAACGCCTCGGCGATGAATCCGAGTGTGGTGGTGGATGTTTCGTTGGTGGCGAACCGAACGAACCGCCAGCGTGAGAACGCCAACACCGCGCAGAACATGTGTAGCCCGCCGATCACGGCCCAATCGATGACCAGGTAGTCACCCGGAGCCCACACTGCCGGGCGACGCCCACGATGATGGTCACGGCGCCACTGTGTTTTCTCCTGAGCGACGAGACGACGGAAGTTGCGGGCCGAGCCTGCATAACCCGCCGCTCGCGCTACTGATAGCAGACGTTTCGCGGTGATCCGGCCGCGCGACCGCTCGACTCGCTCAGCGACCAGCTCGGCAACGGTGTCGTAGTTGCGGGCCCGTACCATGCGATCTGGTGGTTGATCGTCGGCCTCGAACCGGTCGACCACACGCTTGACGGTCTTGTGGGTGGTGCCGCACACCTCGGCGGCGGCGCGATAGCTTCCGAGTTCTCGGTAAGCAGAAATGATGTCCATACGGTCCTTCGCAGACTTCAATGGAACTCCCAGGCGGTGACAGTGATCGGTTGGCACCTTCACCGTCATCGCCTGGGCCCTCAGTTCCGGGTCGACACGACGAACACAGGGTGGGGACTTTTATCTGGCCACCAGCGGGGACCTCGACCTGGCCACCAGTGGGGACTTTCTCATGGCCATGGACAGGGTGCTCGCCGATGACCTCTTCGAGGACGTCCCACACGGCGGGGCGCTGACGCTCCACCATGCGCTTGGCCGACTTGATGTTCTGTGCCTGGTCCAGGTCGACCAGACGCTTCATCACGAACGGCTTGAACAGCTCGGGCGCCATCAGCTTGGGCAGACCGCACTGGTGCAGCTTGAGCTGCGGGCCGACGACGATGACCGAACGGCCCGAGTAGTCGACACGCTTGCCGAGCAGGTTCTGACGGAAACGACCCTGCTTGCCCTTGAGCAGATCCGACAGCGACTTCAGCGGGCGGTTGCCCGGTCCGGTGACCGGACGGCCGCGACGGCCGTTGTCGAACAGGGCGTCGACCGACTCCACCTACCGCATCCGGGAGACAAACAAAGCGCGGATGGTTCCACCGGTCTGTGCTGACGGCTCGATGCCGACACAATCGGACCGTGGATTGTGGAACCAATCGCGATGTTCCGCGCTCCAATGGTGGTAAAGGTCCTGAGACCATAGGGAGCCCATGAAGAAACGGATGCACAAGTGAACAGACTCGCTATCGACTTCGGCACCACCAACAGTGCGGCAGCATTCGCACTCGGCCAGGCCGAGCCGGTGACCGTCCGGCTTGATGGCGGAGACACGACGCCATCGGCAGTGTTCGTCGATGGAAACAATCTGATTGTGGGCAGGGCTGCACTCAACAATGCGTTGCTGATTCCGTGCGCCTTCGAGCGATCCCCAAAGAGAAGGATGGCCGAGGGCCACATCCAACTCGGCGATCGCTTGTGGGCTGTCCGCGATCTCGTCGCCGCGGTCATCGGATCGATCGTGACGAGCGCCGAACGAGCTGCGGCTCTGCATGAGTCCTTCGACGAGCTCATCCTGACCCACCCCGAGTCGTGGGGTGAGGTGCGATTGAAACTCTTGCGTGACGCAGCGGAGATCGCCGGCATCCGCGGCGATCGGATTCGCCTGGTGAGTGAACCTGCGGCAGCCGCTGCGTACTACACACGACGCCATTCACCAGCCGCAATAGCTCAAATGTGCGTGTTTGATTTCGGGGGCGGAACGTGCGACGTCGCCATCATGCATCAGACATCCGAAGGCGACTACCGCGTGATTGCCGCTCGTGGTGACAGCACCCTCGGCGGGGACGATTTCGACGATCGGCTGCGCGGCTGGGTCTTCGAGCACCTGTCGACGAATGACCATGTAGCAATGACCGAGTTGTCCCGGGCTGCATCGGCATTGACGCTGATCGATCAGATACGCACTGCAAAGGAGACCCTCTCCTCCGCCAACCGTGCAGTGATCGCAATACCACACTGCACACAGGCACTCCAGATCACACGGAGCGAGTTCGAAGGGTTGGTCGACGACCTCGCAGAACGGGCAGTGCGCCTGGCGCAAGACGCGATCACCGACTCTGGGGGCGGGCGGCTACCGATATTCCTGTCAGGTGGATCGAGCAGCATTCCACTCATCCATGTCCGACTCTCCGAGGTGGGCGACGTCCGACAACTCGGTGACCCGAAGACACTGGTCGTACACGGTGCCCTATGGCATGCGTCCGCCGCAGAGCACCCTGCGATATCGACGCCTGCGCCCGGTGCTGAGGAACGACTCGTCCCCGTCAGGAACCGTGAGTCTGCCGGACCGCCGTCCTCCGCTGAGGTCTCGGAACCGGCCGATGAGACCCAGCAGATCGACACCGCCGCAAAGGCGGGACCAGCGTCATGGCTCGCGCGGGTGCAACGTGCTGACGCTGCCCTTCCAGGCTGGGCGAGCGGAGCGGTGAGCTGTGCCTTACTCCTCCCGTTGCTGGCGGTGTGGCCACTAGCGCGGCATTTTGGCGTCCAGTACATCGATGATGAGTTTGTTTGGGTCGGCCGGGTCGGAAGCACAGTTCTTGACTGGGTGCTCATCAGCGTCGCGACCATCTACTTCAGCGCCGTCGTCGCCGTGCGGGCGCGAACGACTCGACTCATGTGGTGGTCTGCCCTCACAGGATTCGTTGGAACTCTCGGGTTTTTCCTCAACCAGCTCCCGATGGCACAGACTGGGCGGTGGTTCTTCGAGGGCGGTACTGATGCGACCACGGGGTGGACGCGCCTCAACCACGACCTACTGCCCTGGTTCACCCTGCTTATGGTGCTCGCTTGGGGCTTGTCCCGCCGACAGTCGAAGGCATGGCTCGGTGGGCTTGTCGTCGCGGCAGTATTCGTCTTGTTCGTTCCGATCGGGTCAACCAGAACGTATTGGGACTATGAGCGAGCATTCAATTCTTACGAGGCGGACAATTCGGACCTTTTCAACACGTTCGTGGAACTGTTTCCGCAGGTCATCGGGCCCGACCATGCACCGATTACTCCGGACACCCCCAGCCTGATCTACGTCTATTTGGGCATCGTGCTGTGTTGGCTCGCGGACCGCATCGGCACACTGATCTCTGCGCAACCCGCAGTGGGTCAAGATGTGACTGCCATCTCGGGAACAAACGCCACTCCACGGCCTTCTACTCTTGATGACAGACGTGAACTGAACGATTGAACGCAGGGATGTTGACAACCTCTGATGACCTACCCCAGTGGTGGAGCGAGTACGACGCCATCGATGATCTCACTCTGCCCGAAGGCGTGTGGAACGCTGCCGTCGAGGCGGCGTTCGATGATGCCCGCGAGGTTGACTACGCATTGTACGAGAAACCCGAGCTGTCCAGCCAAGACGCCGCCGACATGGAACAAGATGCCGATCGATGGGAATCGCCACCCGGGCCCGCGAGCTCCGACTGTTCGACTTTCCGCGAAAGTCTCTTCGACTCGCCAGACGTGGCTGACGACGAGGATGACGATGGCTGGCCGGAACGCGCTGACGGCTATGAGTTCTGAGCCCGGGCACGCTGCGTTAGGGCCGTGCCCGTTAGTGCACGGTCCGCAGCGAGCGCCTTCAGGATGTTCGACGCTCGATTGAGTTCGGTATCGAGGACCCCGAGGCTCTGACTCCGTTTTGCTTCGTCGGCACGAGCCTGCTCCGCCGACTCTTTGAGCAGCCGCCGCGACTCCGCTAACGATTCGGCGAGCGTTTCGGCGTAGGTAAGTCGCAACTCTGGCCCGAACTCGTTCAGAACTGTCCTGATCGCAGAACTGGTGTCCTCCTGGGCTTGACGGAGTGTGTCGTTGAGCCACCTGGTGAGATTCTGTTTTCCGAACTTGGTCGCCCGGAACCCGACGATCACGACCCCCCACACCGGGATCAGGGCAACGGCGAACGGTCCCGCCAGTGCGCTGAGCCCTCCTCCGGCCATGGCCATGGAGACTAATTGGGGGTCGAGGAATCCCTTCCAGCGTTCGTACTCTCGGGGAGGACGTAGGTCGACGGCTTCGAGTCCGGAGAGTGCCTCCGCGATCGACTCCGACTTCAGGAATGCTTCCCCCATCATGTCGATGGCCAGGTCGTTCAACTCCGATCGCAATTCGGTCACGATCTGGTTGCACAGGGCCTCGACCTCAATGCTCATCTCGCCGACGATCCGCTGGGAGTGGCGACTCAGTCCGACGACGCCGAGTTTGTCGAATCGCTTCTCCCACCGTTGTTTGAAGTCACCCACGAGCACTTTCCCACGATTGTCTGACGCCAACTGCAGCCGCGTCAGTCGCTGCCCCAGGCGTGTGCTCCACTCCTTCTGGGCGGCCTGCAGTTCTTCTAGGCGGGCCTTCTCCTCGGTCATCTCTCGGTGCACGCGTGGTGCGTCGACGATCGCTTGCCGGCTGGTCTCGAGCTCCGCCTGCAAGCCGGCCAGCGCTACCATCGCACACTGGAGGGCATTGCGACGCACCACCATTAGAGGATCGCCGAGCGCATCATCGATCGCCGAGGCTAGTTCGGGAATCCCCGACGACTTCCACAACGACGGTGTGCGAGCATCGTCCTGCGAGCGCATCGCTTTGAGTGCGAATAGATTTGATACACCCACGATCGGTATTCCCGCGAACTGCGGAGCATTCTCGGCGAGCAGCCTGCGGTTGTCGTCGACGATGGATCGCCACGACGTGAGCGCCTTGTCGGTCTTGGTCACCGCGAGTATCACGGTGCCGATCTCGGCGGTGACGCTCTGAAGAAACTCGAGCTCGGCAGAGTTGATCGGGGCGAGCGCATCACATACCATCACCAGTGCGCACGCACCGTTGGTGGCAGTCACCGCGGCTTCCATGTGGCGGGGGTCGAACCCGTTGACACCCGGGGTGTCGACGATTGTCGTCCTGGGGAGGTGGGCTGCATCGACGACAACCTCCGCTCCGATCGGCACCATCGCGTCGATTTCCCGAACGGTGGCCTCCGCATCGGCGGCCTTCCCATCGATGGTCACCCACTCGACAACCTCGCCGAGCGGAACCTCATGCCGGCGACCCCCCGGCAACAGCAACGAGGCGCTACCCCGGACACGATCCGCCGAGGTCGGCACGTAACGAACTTCCGCCGAGGTCGCGATGTCGGTGTCGACCTTGGCAAGTCCGGGCACTCCGATCAGTGCGTTGACCAGAGAACTCTTGCCGCGCTTGACCTCTCCGACCACCACGACGGTGCGGCTGGGCGGAATCCGGCTCGCCACCTCGGCGATCTGCTCGGCTTCACGATCCTTGCCGAACCGTTTCAGGATGGCTCCTGCCGCAACGACCGGATCCACTCGTTTCTTCTGCTCGGCGGTGGCCGGACGCGTCATCGCGCCACCTCGCCCATCGCCAGCTGATAACTACGTTCCAGCACGGTCAACGCCTCTCGCTCCACCCCGGAGAAGGTCGTGAGTTTCATGGTTCGGCAACTCGATATCCGTTGTATCGCAGCGTCTCTGATTTCGTCGGCCCCGCTTCCAGCCGCCACTCCCACTCGACTCTCGGTATTGTCGCTATGCAGCAAGCGCTCCAGTTCGTCCAGGAGCGGACTCGTCGGCGCGGATTGCACCAGCCTGTCGAGGGCAACGACTTCGCGTAGGCAATGCAGCCGCGGATCGAGTTCAGCCTCTTCGATCAGCGTCAGGATCTCCGCGCGAGCCGACGACCTCCACGCCTGGTGCTGGAGTGCGTCCAGCGCGGTTCGGGCCTTCAGGACCGGGCCCGTCAGGCGGAAACGGTCGTCGATGGCCCGGTGCAAGGCCTGCAGACCCGATCGCTCGATCAGCCAATCGGACAACCTGATAGCCCCACCCGAGGCTGCCAAACGGCCGTGAACCACGCCGTAGAGTCCGATCTTCGTGTACAGATTCATCAGCGTCGGGTCCGCTGATCCACCGTCGATGTCTGCCATCAGATCGAATTCGTCGACGCCGTCGAGTCGCGCCAGCGTTGCGGCCTCGTGCTCGGAGATGCCGACCTCTGCACTCTCGGCCATCAGACCCGCGACCGGAATGGCGGCACTCGCCAGGTCGCGGCGTTCATGCAGAAGGCGTTGCGCGTGACGCGTCGCGACGTCGAAGGGGTCTTCCTCGCCCATGACGCCGTCACCGGCAATGTCGGCTCGCGAGATCACCAGAATCGTGTTGACACGCGATGCACCCATTGCGCGCATGAACTCGGCCTCGTCCTGACGCACGTGCCCACCCTCCACCAGAAAGAGGGTCACTTCCGGTTGAGGCAGGCCACCGTGATCAACAAGCGCCCGACGCGTGGCACGCTCCGAGGTGATTTCATGGCTGCTGAGGCCCGGGGTGTCGATGACTCGATATCGATCTCGTAGTCGGGATTGCGGCGTGTACGCCACCGCGAAGTCGATGTCATCGAGCGGCATCCCCAACTGCGCGGGTGCGAGTTCGGGCAGCCGGAGTCGTTGCCCACCGAAGCCGATCACATCGAAACACTCGGGCGCCCCACATTCATAGAGTGTGGCGACGCGTGTGCACTCACCCGCGTCCGTCGGCGCGACCTGCGCCCCGACCAGTGCGTTCACCAACGTCGACTTGCCCGAACTCACCCGCCCCGCCAGACCGATCGTGGGTACGCCCACAAGTCGCTCCGCCAACTGGTCGATCCACCGCTTCTCGTCGGTGGTTTTTACCACCGACGCCGCTGAGGTCAACAGCGATGTGACGATGTCGATCACCGAGGCAGGACTGTCCTCCACGCCATCACCAGTGCTTTCTCTTTGATTCGACACGAGGCTGCACGCCCACAACTTCCTGAGTTTCGCATGCTGTATCGCAAGTTTCCAGAGACCCAGACGGCAAATACTTAGTCCGACTAACCAATTGGGCCCTACTCGGCCCACGGGAACTTTCTGAGGGGAGCCGCCCTCCTATCTACCAAATGCCAATCGCGAACACGCGAATCGAGGAGACCGATGAGTGATTTCATCGACAGCAGCACTGACGACACCGATGACGCCGCACACGACGCTGATACGGCGATCGACCCCCTGGCGTCCGCACAGTTCGGATCGTCGGCCGATACCGCCATCCCCTTTTTTGACGACGAGAGTGCCGTGTTCGAATCCCCAGCGGGGGCCCGCGAGGAGTTCTCGCCCCACTGGTTCGAACAGGCCGCGAACGGAACATGCGTTCCCGCCAGTGTTGCGCAGATCGTGTCCGAGTACACCGGAACCGAATTCGCCAACGAAGGCGTCTTCGTCCAGTACGCCTACGAGCAAGGATTCTATACCGACGGCAAAGTCGAGAACGGGATGACCGCCGAGCAAGGCGCGGCGATCCTCAACGCCGCCGGCATACCGGCGACGGTCGCAGAGGGAGACCTGGAGAGCCTAGAGACACTGCTCGAGGCCGGCCATGGGGTCATGCTCGCAGTCGACTCCGGTGACTATTGGTCGCCAGGGCAGGAGGTCGTCGACGAATTGACCGGAGTCGACATCGGCGCCGACCATTGCGTGGTGGTCACCGAAATAGATGAGAACTCAGGCGTCGTATACCTTTCCGACACCGGGACTCCGGATGGTAATCAGTTGGCCGTCCCGCTCTACCAATTCGAACAAGCGTGGGCAGAGAGCGCCAACACAATGGTTGTGTGCGATGATCCCTCGCCGAACACCGGCTCCGCGACCGACGACTCCACCGACCCCGAGTTCATCCCCGGCGAGTACACGACGACCCTCGCCCCAGACGACGAATACGCGTATACCGATGCCGCGTCGTCGACATCGGTAGTCGACGCGACAACAGGCCTGCCTTCGACCTCCGCAGCGGGTGCCGGCCCGTCGATCACATCGGATCTGGCTGCAACAATCGACTGGGCCACCGCGCGCCCATGGGTAATGCTGCCCGTGACCCTGACGATTGGCGCCATCGCCGGCGCGCAAGTCTCGAGTCGACGATGATCACCGCTCAGCAGGCAACCATGGATCCCAGCGTCTGGCGCTTGGCCCTGATCGCCGTACTGGGCGCCTGTGCCGCGGCGTGTGGGTACCTACTTGGTGGGTCGCACCGCAGTAGGCACGCTGTCAGCGCCACCGCGCACTCCCCAACCGTGGCAAGCGACGCCCAGGACGGCGAGAGTGCCCGGTTGGTGCACGCTCTCATAGGCGCATATGACACCAGCTCCGAGGAGTCCGTCAGACTGTTCATCACTCAGGAGCTGAACCGAAACGGTGTCGATTACGTTGGTATAGCGCCTGATTCGCGGTTTGATTCGGAGACTGCGCGCTGCGTCGCCACCGAGCCGGCACCCACTGCGGAACTGGATGGCCGAGTGGCCCACACGGATCGGCCGGGCTGGCGCAGACGTGATGGCACGACCGTGTACCGCAATGCCGATGTGACTGTCTGGAAGGCGTCGCGATGACGACGACGAGAAAGGGGATAGTGGCGGTTCTGGCCGCCATTGCTCTTGGTGCCGCGCTGATTCTCTTCATCGTCGACTTCGACGGGACAGATGCTCCCGCGCACACGAACACCGTCACAGAACGGAATGAACCGAACAACGCACCGCCCGGTGAACCGATGCCACGGACGCCAGCCGACCCGCAAGATTCGCATGGCTAACGAATAGTCCTGTGCCGCTTGGCTGCTGCACTACCGATGATGCACCTACGCCGCTATGATCGTTGAACACGCAAGGATTGAATTCACGATCACGAATTTCGCGAGCGAAGGCGGCAGTGCCAGGTGAGCATGGAGCAGAGGCCGGACACCGACGCCCTCACGCGTGCCGCCACAGCCGGCGACGCACAGGCCTTTGTTCAACTGGTCGAGATTCAACGCAAGCAATTGTGGGCCGTCTGCTACCGAATCACCGGAAACCGGCTGGATGCCGAAGATGCGCTCCAGGACGCTCTGGTGGCCGCATGGCGCGGGATCGGGAGCTTTCGTGGCGACGCCAAATTCTCGACGTGGCTGTACAGAATTGCGTCCAACGCCGCCATCGCCCAGTCCAAGAAGGCATCCTCGGATGAGGACCTCGACGGATACGACATGTCGTCGAATCTCGACATCGCCGGGCAGGTGACATCGTCGGACCGGATCCACGACGCGCTGCAACTGCTCCCCGAGGCCTATCGGGTCACCTTCGTGCTGCGGGCTTACGGCGACCTGAGCTACCAGGAGATCGCCGACCACCTCGCCGTACCGATTCAGACAGTCCGGAGCAGACTCTCGCGCGCGAAAAGTGCACTGCAAGAGTCGCTTTACGATCTACAGTTCGATGAACGCGCGGAATCTGGTTGATGCCCTGGTTGAACACGGCCTCGTGAATTGTCGGCTAGGTGCAATCCAGTGGGATCGTGATGTCCTCATTGTTTCCAGAGATATCGGGGGTGGAGTCCGCACATAGCTCCGCCTGGGATCTCCACCAATCAAAGGCTTCTTGTGCTGTCGCTAACCCACGATTGTACGTGGTGCATGTATCGTACAGGCGCGTCTGCCTCTCAGTGCACAACGCAGCACGGGCGTCATCCGTCAGGACCGACACTAGCCTCCAGTTTTCGCGGTAGTCCGAGGCATTCGGAGCATCGAAATAGATCGCGGATTCGGGTTCGGGGAATGTCGCAGACCCCACTACAGCACTGAATTGTGACGGGCCGGCCGCTGTGTAGAGGTCGCGAACATAGACGTTGACGGCATATCTATCAGTCATCGAGCACGATATCGCGGATTCATACCCCGCCTGAGATAGGTATAAGCAACCGCCGTTAGTGGCGATCTCAGCTGGTACTCGATCAAGCATCGCGCAGAGACGGTTATAGGGGGTCGCTCGACGCGGCCGGATGATCCCCCCTGGTCCGACGGGCGGCGGCGGATTTAGACACCAGTCGATATCTGCCCGGCTGATCGGATCGCCAACAGCCCCAAGGTTGTAGTAGACCTGGGGGGTGTCGGACGGCGAACTGCTCTCAGCTACGGCCGAACCGCCGGAGTCGTCGGTACCCGAGTCCGCGGACATGGCGGAAGCGACTCCTAGAATCACAACGACGATCAGCGCAGCAGCAGCGGCCGCCGCGCCGGCCATCCACTTTCCTGACCGCCTGCTCGAACCTTCCGTGGCTGAGGCCTGCTCACGATTGATTGAGTTGTCGTTATCGATTACCGCAGGGATGGGGGTGGGGTCACGGTGCGGGTCCAAATTCTCACCCGCCACGCCAATGCGGTTCAACGACCGGATCGCTTCTTCCTCAGAGAGCTGACCCCGTACAACGGTTTCGGGCGCAACTGGTTCTTCTTCAGATTCTCCCGGTTTGGAGAAATTGGCACCGAGGACCACAACGGTCTTGGGATCTCCGAGGCCACGAACCTCACCGAGGTCCGCGAGTCGCTCGTGGATCTGTGGCAGGTGGCTGGCACCACCCGACAAGAAGATGGGCATGGGCCCACCCTTGACGTCGGCGAGTACGTCGCGGGTCAACTGGGTGGCGCGATCGATCAGGTCACCACAAACTTCGGTCAGTTCCGACCTCGTGATCTGGAGTGCACGGCCATCGGGTAGGCCGATCACGGCCCGGCTATGGGACGAGAGTGTTTCTTTGGCGTCGCGAGCCCTATCCATCAGCGTCAGTTGGGCCCCGACGCTGGACATCGCGGTTGTGACATCCCCACCGTCACGGGCGAGTTGTTGAAACACCCATCCGCGCAGGCGGGTATCGAAATCATCGCCACCCAATGTGGTGTCGCCACGAGACGCGAGGATGGTGTACGTGTCGCCGCTTCGTTCGAGCACCGAGACGTCACACGTTCCGCCGCCGAAATCGAAGACGCAGAATCTCTCGGCGTGGTCTGCCTGGGTACCTGAATAGAAGCAAGCGGCTGCAGCAGGCTCGGGCATCAGGTGAAGGATCTGAGTACTGATACCCGCTCCGGTGGCTGCCGAGCGCAAGGTGTCCACACGCGCCTGCCCCCACGACTCAGGATGAGTAAGGATCACCTGCGAAAAGTCGCTGCCCGGCGGCAGTCGACGTCGAGCCGCCTCCACGATTGTCCGCAGCACCGCCGCTACGAGATCGCTGACCGCCCATAGGCGCCCTCCCAGCACCAGGTGGCCATCACCGATGCGCCGTTTCGGCGACCGCTCGAAAGCGTCGGGATCGAGCAGTGCATTGTTCAGCGCCGCAGAGCCGACCGTGATCTCGTCGCCGTCAACCCACACCGCCGACGGCATGGTGTCGCCGTCCGCAAGACGCACGACGACCGGATCGCCGGCTCCGATCCGAATGGCTGCCGCACTATTGGTCGTGCCGAAATCGATCGCCAACGCAATCCGCTGCATCAACCCTCACCTCAAGTTCGGCAGCACGACGAACGCGCCGGAATAGACGTTCCCATCCTGCTCCTTCGCCACGCTGCGGCGTCGCCTGTTCGGGGAAACCACGTCAGTACTGCCTCGTCCTCAAGTCGCACACAGGTGATTCAGCGACTGCCGCTGTCATGCGGGCTCGAATCGAATGTGTTCGGGACATCGTCAAGGTCGCTGTTGACATCCAACACCGAATCGCTCCACTGCTTGGACACGATCGAGTTGAAGTCCGGAACCGGACCGGAAACACCCGAGATCCCGGAGATACCCGTGGGGGACTGGCCGACATCGCTCAGGTCGGCTCCTGGCAACGGGGTGAACGTTCCGGTCGTGCCGTCTCCGGCGGGTGTGGCATACGGGGTGAAGGTTCCCGTGGTGCCGTCACCGGGTGCCGCAACATATGGCGTGAAGGTTCCGGTCGAGCCCGCCGGCGTCTGTGTTCCACCCGTGGGGCCCACCCAGCTGTCGAGCTGACCATCACCATCTAATGAGCCTTCACTCATCGATCGCTCCCTCGAATCTGCGGGTTATACACCGTGAGAGGGTCGCGACCCAGGAAAGGTTCCCTCCGCTCGCGACCTCGCCAGCAAGATACCGTCGAAGAACCTGCAGCTGCCGCATCCTTCACCGTTCCTGGTCTAAATTCAGATTGCCGCGAGTAGCATTCGAACCGAAAGGTACATCTTGTGAGTTCCCTGATCACGAAAGGTCCCGAAGAGACGGTAGACGGCCTGGGCTGGAACAGAATCGCCTCGGCCTTACTTGGATCATTTCAAAGTTGGATTTCTTGACCGCTACATACGTGCGGCTTCATACACCGGCCGACCCAAATGCTGGCCTGCGCGCACAGTTTTTACGCACCTAGGCCCGTAAGCATCCTCGGCACGGGTTCCGGTGGGCGTGGGCGCACCTGCGGTTCGACGACGGCATCGAGGTGAACTAGCAGAAGGTGCACCGGCTGTGGAAAGTGGAGTGCCTGCAGTTGCGCCGGGCGACGCGGCGTGAACGGGTCGGGCAATCGTCGGTGCCGGTAGTGGTGGCGGATGCACCGAAGGTGATGTGGGTATTGGATTTTCAGTTCGACTCGACCATGGATGGCAAGAAGGTGTCCCCGCGTCGGAAATTCGTTTCATGAGTTCGGCGGTGCAGGTGGATGCATCGCGAGGCGGCGGGAGCAGGTACTGGATGTACCTGCGACGACGCCAACGAAGCGAGGCGCCGCCTGGACGTCGAAATCATCAACGAATATTCGGCGCGGGACACTAGCTAGAAGGAACTGGCTCTACAGTTGCCTGGGCCGGTTATCGGGGACCTGCCATGGTCATGATGTGCTCTCTTAGAGGGAAGGGGACGTCACCCTGTCTGAGACTCGTCGCAACGAAAGGTTCTACGACCTAAGTGAACTCTTTCGTAACGCAAGTAGATCGCCTGTTCAGCCCCGACCCAGCATCCGCCAGAGCCGGACCGAAACACCTGCGGCGCCGACGAATGCCGGTGCCCGGGAACCAAATCGACCACTGTCGACTCCAACCAGGTACCAATGCCTCCCAAATCGAGGAGCTCCACTCTTGCAGCCCACCACACCCGCTGAACGCGCGCTGCTCGCCGCCGCGCATGCCGGTGAGGCATGTGATCTGCGTAGCACGAACGAAAAACGCTTCATGTGGGACCCGTCCGCCAAGGACGCAGCCACGTGGGCACACAACCGGGTCGTGCGAGCCGCCTTCCTGCGCCACCTCCTTCTCGATAAGACGCTGCCCATTGAGCTGACAGGGGCCCGTGTCGACGGTGACCTCCGCCTGTACGGTGGCCGTCCTGTCCGACTGGCGCTGCGGCGCTGTGTCCTCGACGGAACTGCCCGGTTCCTCGGAACGACCTTCACTGGCCACACCTCATTTGCAGGTACGACATTCACCAGGTTGGCCGAGTTCGTTGAGGCAACCTTCGACGAAGATGCCCTGTTCCGGCGCGCGACGTTCTGCCATAACGCCTATTTCCGCAGGGCTGACTTTCGCGCGGAATCCGAGTTCGGGCTGGTGGCGTTCGATGACGTATTGTTCGGCCAGCACGCTTCATTCAACGAAGCGACCTTCGGCAAGAACGCAACCTTCAACGGGGTGACATTCCAGGAGGGTGCCGAGTTCAAGGGTGCAGCGTTCAGCGGGGACGCCAGGTTCGGGGGCGCGAAGTTTGGCGGTCAAGGGCGTTTCGTCGGGACGACGTTCGGCGGCAACGCCGAATTTGTTTCGGCGACGTTCACCAAAGGTGCCCGGTTCAGCACAGCGACGTTCAGGAAGCATGTCGAATTCAGTTCGGTGGCATTCGGCGAGGACGTCGTGTTCAGCCGCGCGACGTTCGGCGACCACGCTTGGTTCGACGGGGCGACCTTCGGCAAGGACGCAACTTTTGATGAGGTGACATTTCACGAGGCTGCCGATTTCAAGGGTGCAACGTTCAGCGGCGAAGGGCGATTTGGTAGGGCCACTTTTTGCAAGGCAGCAGCATTCAATTCGGTGACGTTCCCCGAGGGCGCCGAGTTCATCGGCACAACGTTCAGCGGTGACGCGTGGTTTGCAGGTGCATCGTTCAGTAAGGGCGCATCGTTCTGCGGCACGACGTTCAGCGCGATCGCGATGTTTTACATGGCGGTTTTCGCCGGAGACGCCAGGTTCACAAACGCGAGGTTCCGTGAACTAACGGTGTTTGACGGGATGACGTGCAGCGGACATGCCAAGTTCGAGTTGGCGACCTTCGCCGGGGACACCCGGTTTTGTGACTCACGTTTTCGGGAGTTGCACTGGGCTGAGACGAAGTGGTCGAACGATAAACTGTCGACGACGGGTTTGGCCGCAGTGAGGATAGTCCTCGATGGTGCGGTCGTCGAGGGCCCAGTGCGTTTCGATGTCATCGCCGATGAGGTTTCGGCACGTCGGTTGCGGGCGCTTGAGCCTCTGCATCTGGTGGTGGCCGGTGCGACGGTAAACCTCGCGGACGCTGACCTGGTGGCCGGATCGTCCGTTGAGTCCGCGCCGGTGAGGCTCCCCGACCCTCCGACCGGGGGTCCGTATGGACATGTTCCCGAAGGTGGGGTGTGGGTTGCGATTCTCGACACCCGCGAGGCCGACGGCAATACGACCCAACCGATGGAGACGCCGGTGCAAGCAACGCTCGGCGACCTCGGCGAGTTCATCACACTGGATCGCGATCTCAGCGACGCGCTCACTCCGCAACGCCACGCAACGATCGTGTCGCTTCGAGGGGCGCATCTGTCGGGAGTGACCCTGTGCGGGATGGATCTGCGGGGGTGCACATTCGCATTCGTGGGCGCCGCGGGTGAACCGACGATCGCCGGTTCGAGCGTCCTCGCCCGTCGCCGCGACGGTCTCCGATGGCCCTGGAAACTTCGACGCACAGAACGCGAAGTAATCGCTGACGAGTTTGCAGTTCGCGGCGAACCCATACCCGACACCGTCGGTACCGAGGACGCGAGCAATCAACTCCCTGCAGCGCGAGCGGTCTCTGCCGCTTACAGATCCCTGCGCATTACCCTCGAATCCAACAAGGACTGGACCCGCGCGAACGATTTCTATTTCGGCGAGATGGAGATGCGGCGCATCTCCGCGAATCCGGTTTCTGTGGAGCGGTTCGTCCTCGCGACCTATTGGCTTGTGTCCGGCTATGGAATGCGGGCTTGCCGTGCTGTCACGGCGCTGGCGGTGATCATCGGAGTCGCATCAATGTGCTTCATCCGCGATGACAACCCGTTCATCCCTTGGGAATGGGTAAGGACCCCCAGCGCGACGCCGACTTCCCTCGTCGACCCGCACAGCGCGCTCTGGCCGTTGGCGTTCGCCGCTCAGGAAACCATCGCCTTGCTCCGGCCCACCGGGGCCCCCGGTGTAACCCTCGTCGGGTTCGGTCTGGTCATCGACATCATCGTCCGACTAGCTGGGTTGGTCCTGCTCGTGCTGGCCGGCTTGGCAGTCCGTAGTCGGATCAAAAGATGAAGCGCGCACCGACGAGTTGGTCTGGTGCCCATTACCGGCTCTTCCGTTCCGGAAGAGCCAGCAATGCCTCGCCGCCGCGTGCCGCGACGAGGGCTGCAACCGCCTCGAGAGCGAGCCCGGCGGCGTCGGCGCGAACGGCCAGCAGATCCGTGGCGTCGTCCATCGCCGAGTCGAGGACCATCCGCGCGTCGTCGGCACGCTCGCGGAGACGTCGTGCGGCCCGCGCCTGCCCGGTGACGTCGAGAAGTGCCGTGCAGCGCCGGACGAGCCCGAACATCAGCGTGCCGTTGAGACGGACACCGACGTTCTGGTTGGCGAAGAACTCAGCGGGGTCGGGACAACGCCGGCGTAGGCGACCCCCGCACGTAGTCGACCCGTGATGATCGGTTCGAGCAGTTCGTCGCTCAACGATCTGTTCGCGGTTCGCGACAGCGAGATGACGACACCGTGATGCTGGAGCCAGGTGAACGCGGTCGACAGGCAACCGCTGACCAGGACCTCCAAGATCTCGGTGACCTCACCGAACTCGAGCCCGGGTCCTGAGTGCTCATGGAGTCCACCGTACGTCGCAGTAGAACGTGGACGTATGACCCACTCCCTGAGCGAAGTGGATAGGGAAAGTCCGCGTCCCGCAGCACAATCCCGTGACAAAGACCTGTCGATTTGGGACCAAAGGCTCAAGACCGAGGGGCGACCCGTCGGTAATCTTTGTTGTGGGTCGGAGGGGACTCTTGTGAAAGGAATCAGGTGGGCGCAGGTCCCAATGGTGGTGACGGGCAAGTGATGAGCATTGCGCCGGAACGTGTTTCGCACAGTGAACGCGTTTCTCGTGACGGGGTGTCCGACTTGCGTACCAGTGAGCGGTATCTACGCGCCGCGGTCACCGACCTCATCGAGCGTAATTTCCGCGACCCAGATTTCAGTGTCGAGGCAGTGGCACGGCACCTTCACGTGAGTCGCCGGCATCTCTACCGCGTTCTCGCCGGCGGCCCGACGTCGCTGGCCGAGATGATCGCCGACCGCCGTCTCGAGTGGGCGCGCCGACTGTTGACCGGCCCGGGGAACCTGAAACTCGAAGCGGTGGCCCATGCTTCAGGCTTCGCCTCGACGGCGACGATGCGCAACCGCTTCCGCGCCAAGTTCGGTCTCACACCCGACGAATTCCGGCGCACCGCAATGGCGGCCGACGCAGAAGCCAGTTAAGAGAGTTCGGCGCAAGCACTTTGGGTGCTTGCGCCGAAACCGTATGGCGCCGCCGTTCGGGGCCATCATGAGTCGATGCACCCCACTAGCTGATGCCGGAAGTGTCGGATTTGGGCACGGTGGCCCCTCTCGCGTGATACGACTACATCGCACGTCCGTCATGGAGCGGGCCGGTGCAAGGCGTACAGCGTGAAGAGCTTCCGATGTCGGCTGCCGGTACGGACGCGCGGCCGTGCACCGCTCGTCTCCATCGTCGCGTGTGGCCTGGTCCTGTCCGGGTGCTCCTTCGATGGCTCGGCGACGGAGACGAATCCCGAACTCAAACAGGTCGATGTCGCGGCGATGACCGCAACCCTCGACGACACGATCGAGGAACTCCTGGTACCCGGCGCCCTCGCGCTGATCCAAACCCCGGCAGGCACGTACACCGTCTCGGCCGGCACCACGACAATGGGTGATGACATCCCGCGCGCGGTCGCCGACCAGTTCCGGATCGGATCGGTCACCAAGACGATGACCGTCGCCGCAGTGTTACAGCTGATCCAGGAAGGGAAGATCGGCGTCGACGACCCGATCGACAAATACGTCCTCGGCGTTCCCGAGGGTTCCGAGATCACCATCGCGCAGTTGATGAGCATGCGCAGTGGATTGCACAACTACCTCGACACAGACGGATTCCGTGCTGCCTTCGGATCGGATCCGACGAAGGTGTGGGCCCCGTCCGAGCTCCTGGCCCTCGGCTTTTCCCAGCCCTCGGGCTTCGCGCCGGGCACGCAGTTCGACTACTCCAACACCAACACCGTCCGGCTGGGCCTGGTCGTGGAGAAGGCGGAGGACAAGTCCCTCGCGCAGGTGTTCGCCGACCGGTTCTTCGGGCCTCTCGGCCTGACCCGTACCTCGCTTCCCGCCGCGACCGACACGACCCTCTCGGCGCCGTTCTCGCACGGATATCAGTATGGCCCGCTGCAGGTCTCGGACAAGCCGATGACGCCCGAGGAGACCGCGGCGGCGAGAGCCGGGTCCCTGCTACCCAACGATGTGACGGTGATGAGCCCCTCGTGGGCCTGGGCGGCCGGTGGCGTCGTCTCGACCGCCGACGACCTGATGACCTGGATCAAGGCGTTCGTCGGCGGAGATCTTCTCGACGACGCCAACCAGCAGCTGTGGTGGGACAGCATTCGGATCCAGCACGACGAGGATCCCCGGGTGTTCTACGGCTACGGGATCACCGAGGTCCGGTTCGGGGAGAACCGCCTCACCTATCACGAGGGCCAGCTCCCCGGTTTCAACACGATGGCGGTCCATGACGAGGCGAACGACGTCAGCATGGTCGTCTGGACCAATCTCTCAGTCACACAGGACGTCGACAATGCGTTCACCGTGATGGCGAGACTGCTACAGCACATCTACAACACCCCGGCGGACACACCACCAGCACGGTGAGGGGCCCGCCGACGGCCTATGGGACGGATCCTCAGATCGTGCAGAGCGGGGAGTAGTCGCTGCGGCCGCCGGTGGTCGGTGAGACGAGGAACGTGCACGGGTTGAATCCGACCTTCTCGATCTCCTTCGTCAGGCGACGCAGTTCGGCGTCGGTGACGACCTTGTCGCGGGAGAGCAGGAATCCCGAGGCGCGACTGGGATCGCCGACGATCGAGTACTTGTAGGGGCCGTTCGGGTTCTCGCCGTCCTCGATGTGGGCGATGATGTAGTTCGGCGCCCCGTTGGGGTTGATGCTCGCCGGCGTCTGCGGGAACCGAACACTCAGCTGGGCGTTCGACTTCGTGTCGACGACGGTGGCGCGTCCGAGCACTCCGCCCTTCATGCCCGTCGGTCCGGTGCACTGGTTGTCGACGCCGATGGTCTTCTCGTCGATCCGGGTGTAGAAGGCGTTGGTGTCCTTGGCGCAGGTGACTCCCCAGAACGAGGGAACGGTGGCGAGCTGCCACCACTTGCCGAGGTAGCGGTCGATGTCGACCTTCTCCACCGGGGCGAGGGGTGCGGCCTGTGCCGAACCGGTTCCGATGACGAACCCGAGACCGACGACGATGCCGGCCACGAGGGCTGCGAGGGTGCGTGTGACGCGCATGGTGTTTCCTTTCGTGGCCCGATCATCTCCGTCGAGCCCCAACGGGCTGTTGACCAGGGGTTCGGACCACAGCGGGTCACGGATGGGTCGTGGGCATCCTGCAGGCCTCGTCGGCCGGCGTCGTCGCTGGTGGAGCGGAAGATTACAGGTTGTAGGCGTTGTTCGGGTTCCAGGTGGAGACCGCCCAGATGACGATGAGGTCGAGGACGATGATCAGGATCGCCCACGCCGGGTAGTAGGGCAGCCACAGGAACTGGGCGATGATCGACAGCGAGGCGATCACGATGGCCGCGATGCGCGCCCAGTCGGCGCCGACCGCGAGACCACCGGCGATGAGGATGCCGACGATGCCGAGGATCAGGTGGATCCAGCCCCACGCGGTGAGGTCGAACTCGAAGACGTAGTTGCGGCCGACGACGAAGAGCTCGTCGTTGGCGATCGCCGAGATGCCCTGGAAGACCGAGACCAGGCCGGCGACGAACAGCAGGGCCGCGGCGACGATCGAGATCCCGAGGGCGAAGCCCTGCTTGGCGGACGAGTTCGCCTGCTGATCGGGGGAGGCGCTCATGATGGCGTCCTTTCGTGTGGGGTGAACGCCGGCGCCCAGTGATCCTGAGCGACGGCGCGGGGGGTTGTTGCGGGTGGACCTTAACCAAGAATGGGACGTCCGACCCGGATACCACAGCGTTTCGCTCACTTCGGGCACATCTTTGACCAGGCGATTTAGTACTCGGCGGGGGGCCGGTATAAGCTATCGCAGGCTACACACGGGGTGTGGCGCAGCTTGGTAGCGCGCTTCGTTCGGGACGAAGAGGTCGTGGGTTCGAATCCCGCCACCCCGACAGAGATCGACCACGGTCGGTCACCAAGATGTGTTGGTTGAGACACAAGCAGTGAGACCCCGGTCCGCAGAGATGCGGCCGGGGTTTCCTCGTTTTCCGGGTCCTCAGGCGTCCTGCTCGGAGGAGGTGCGACCGCCGACGTGCGCGACGATCGTCGGGTCGTCGCTGACGAACCGGTCGACCTCTTCACCGCCGTCGCAGCGCACCAGACTCACCGTGATGCCCTCCGGGCCGCGGTGGACGACCCGCCAGCCGGCCCCGGAGTCCTCCCAGCGCCGCAGATCGTCGAGGGTCATGTCGGTGCCGCTCAGCAACCCAGCTGTCGGGCGAGGTCCAGCAGATCCGACGCGTGGAAATCGTTGTCGGGTGACCCGGAATCGTCCTTGGGTTCGCCGCCCCACTCGTCCGGACGCTCGATGAACGCGGTGCGCAGGCCGAAGGATCGTGCGGCGTCGAGGTCGGCTTGGTGCGTCGCGACCATCATCACCTCGTTCGGTTCGACCTCGAGGAGTTCGGCCAGGCCGCAGTAGGTCTCGCGCGCGGGTTTGTAATGCCGCCAGAGGTCGGAACCGCCGATGACGTCCCACGCGAAGTCGTCGTGCCGGGCCATGTCGGTCAGCAACGCCACGGTGCCGTTGCTCAGCGCGCACACGATGAAGTCCCGCTTGAGTCGACGAATCCCCTCGGCGGCGTCGGGCCAACCCGGGATGACCCGCCACGCACGTACGAGCGCGCGGCTCTGATCGGCGTCCAGCGTCACGTCGAAGGCCGCCGCGACCTCGTGGAGGGTGTCGGTCTGTAGATCGTCCAGACGGCGCCAGGGGAGCTCTCCGGCCTCGACGCGCGCGAGGATAGGTGAGTAGCGACGACGCCACTCGCGGGCGAAGTCGGCGGCGTCGACGTCAGGCACGGTGTGTGCGACGGCACCGGAGATCCCGGTGAACCAGTCGGTGACCGTCCCGAAGGTGTCGAACGCAAGGACCTTCACCCCGAGGGAGTTCACGAGTCGGCGCGCTCCCGGCGTGTTCGCTTGCCCGTCACAGGGTTTCGCGGGCCAGCTGCGGCAGCGACTGGTCGGCGTCGTAGTCGGCGTCGCCGTGCGAGACCGGGGTGAGGGTCAGCAGGCTGGCCTCCGGACGGCAGCAGAAACGTGCGGGCGCATACGGGGAGGTACCCAGACCGGCACTGACGTGCAGCTTCATCGACGACCCCCAGTTCGACGGCCCCTTCACCCGGGAACGGTCGATGTGGCAATTCGTGACGAGCGCGCCGAAGAACGGTAGGCACAGCTGCCCGCCGTGGGTGTGGCCGGCCATCACGAGGTCGTAGCCGTCGGCGGCGAAGCGGTCGAGAACCCGGGGCTCGGGTGAATGCGTGAGGCCCAGGCGCAGGTGTGCGAGCGGGTTGGGGCGTCCGGCGACGGTCTCGTAGCGATCCCGTTCGATGTGCGGATCGTCGACACCGGCCGCGACCACGCGCACGCCGCTGACCTCGAGCTCCCGCACGGTGTGCGTGGCATCGAGCCAGCCGCGCTCGGTGAACGCCGCCCGCAGGTCCTGCCAGGGGAGGGGTTCGCCGTGCGTGCGCTGGTGGTCTTTCCGGAAGTACTTGAACGGGTTCTTCGGCTTGGGGCCGAAGTAGTCGTTGGAGCCGAAGACGAACAGACCCGGCCGTGACAGGAGACCGCCGAGCGACTGGATCACCGCGGGCACCGCCTGCGGGTGCGCGAGGTTGTCCCCGGTGTTGACCACCAGGTCGGGTTCCAGCGCCTCGAGCTCGGAGATCCACGCCTGCTTGAGTCTCTGGCCGGGCATCATGTGCAGGTCGCTGATGTGCAGGACCCGCAGGGGAGAGGCGCCGGGCTCGAGGACCGACAGCGTCGTGTGCCGCAGGGCGAAGGCGTTGCGCTCGATGACGGTCGAGTAGACGAGGCCGGCGGCGGCCAGCCCCGCGGCGCCGACGAGTGCGCGCGAACCGACCCCGGAACCGGCCGAACCGAGGCGTGAGCGGAAGTCGAGTTCGGAGTGCTGCATCTGTTCAGAATACGCACCTCCGAGCGCATGCCCACCCCCTTCGGTGGGCCGCACGGGCGACCCACCGTCAGAGATGGAGGCGCTCAGCCGGGCAGCTGGATGACGACAGGCCCGACGCCCGGAACCACCACGGTGGTCTCGGTGGGACCGTTGCCGCTGTCGCCGCCTGCCCGTCGACCGTTGCTCACGTAGATCGTCACGGTGCTGCCGGGCATCGCGGAATCCGACGGCGCGGTGAAGACGACCGTGCCCTTCGGGCGGCCGCTGTCGACCTCGAGCTCGTTGACCTTGAAACCGTCCCGCTGGAGCCGCGAGGTTGCCTCGCTGGCGGTCAGGCCGCTGACCTGCGGGATTCGGCCGCGATCGCTGCCGCGCCAGTATTCGCGGTCGACCGGGGGCAGCCGGACCGGACCGAACTTCGTGGCCACCGGCTTCACCGCCTGGAACCACGTGCGTGCGGGTTCCATACCGCCGAACACGTTGCCGTCGTAACAGGACCGCAGCGGGCTGGTGCACACACCCTGCGGGTTGGGGCCGTCGCTGTAGACGTAGGCGGCACCCGCGATCTGGTTGGTGAACCCGACGAACGCGGACGACCGGTAGGCCTCGGTGGTGCCGGTCTTGCCCGACATCGGCAGCGTCCAGCCGGCCGAACCCGCAGCACCCGCAGCGGTACCCGCGCCCACGTCGTCCTTGCTCATGGTGATTGCGAGGGTGTCGGCGAGTCCCTTGTCGACGACCTGTTCACAGCCCGGCGAGTTGAAGGGGACCGAGGTGAGGGCACGCCGCCCGTCGGGTCCGATCACCGGGTTGCCGTACTGATCGCGCTTCACCCGGCTGATCGACTTGATCGGGTTGGGCGGGCACCAGACACCGCCGGAGGCGATCGTCGCGGCCACGTTGGCGAGCTCGAGCGCGTTGATGGGCAGCGGCCCCAGGGTGAACGAGCCGAAGTTCCCGTCCTTGACGTACTGGGCCATGCTCTTGTCGCCGTAACCCGACGAGCCGGGCACGGTGTAGGAACGCAGGCCGAGGCGGACGGCCATGTCGACGGCCGGCTTCACGCCTACCTGCTGCAGCAGCTTGACGAAGGCGGTGTTCGGCGACTGCGCGAGCGCATCGGTCACCGACATCGCCGCCGGGTAGCGCCCGGCGTTCTTGACGCAGTAGGAGTTCTCCGGACACCCGTTGGCGCCCGCGCTGTTTCCCATGCCCTCCACTGCGACGAACCCGGGCACCGGGATCGTCGACCCGGCGCCGAGGCCCTTCTCCAGCGCTGCGGCCACGGTGAAGATCTTGAACACCGAGCCCGCGCCGTCGCCGACCATGGAGAACGGCTGCGGCTGCATCGTCTCGCCGGCGGCGAGGTTCAGACCGTAGCGGCGGCTCGACGCCATCGACAGCACGTCATGGGACTTGTCCCCGGGCCGGATCGTGCTCATCACGTCGGCGACGCCGTCGGCGGTGGGGCTGGCCTGGGCCTTGGCCGCGCGATCCGTCGAGCGTTGTACCTCGGGATCGAGGGTGGTCTGGATGACATAGCCGCCCCGCAGCACGGAGTTGCGCGACATCCCGTTCTCGGCGAGGAACTGCAACGCGTAGTCGCAGAAGAAGCCTTCGCTGTCGGCGGCGATGCAGCCCTGCGTCGGCGTTCGCGGACGCGGCAGCACGCCCAGCGGCTTCTCCTTGGCCGCGACCAGCTCGGCGCGTCGTTCCGGGAAGTTGTCGATCATCGTGTCCAGCACGAGGTTCCGGCGGGTCAGCGTGCCCTCGGCGTTGCTGTAGGGGTTGAGCGCCGAACTGGACTGGACCATGCCCGCCAGCATGGCGGCCTGCTCGACCTGGAGCTCCTTGGCCGGGATGCCGAAGTAGGTCTGCGCGGCGGCTTCGATGCCGTAGGCGTTGTTGCCGAAGGGGACGACGTTCAGGTAGCGGGTGACGATCTGCTTCTTCGCCTCCTGCTTGGCGGCGGCGTCGTCGAGGCCCTTGTCGCGCTTGGCCTGGTCGATGAGGGTCTGCTCGAGCGTGAGCGCCATACGCACCTCGCGCAGCTTGCGTGCGGGGGTCGTCTCGACCGCGGCCTGGCGATCGGCCTCGGTGCGGGCCAGGACGAGCAGTTGATAGTTCTTGATGTACTGCTGGTCGAGCGTCGACGCGCCCTGCTGGACCTCGCCCGACGACGAGTTCTTCAGCGCGGCGCGGATCGTGCCCTTCCAGTCGACGCCGTCGTGCTCGAGGAAGCGCCGGTCCTCGACGGAGATGATCGCGCGGATCATGTCGGGCGAGATGTCGTTGTATCCGACCTGGTAGCGGTACTGGTCGAACAGCACCGCGATCGGCTTCCCGTTGACGTCGGTCATGGTGGTGACCTCCGGCAACGTGCCGTTCAGGAGTTCGGAGGAGACGTTCTCGACTGCCGCTGCCGCCCGGTTGGAGACGACGCCGACCCCACTGGCCACCGGATAGAGAAGGCCCGCGACGAGAATGCCGGCCAGCAGGCTCGCCCAGGCCAGTGACCACAGCTTCTTCGACATCACCCCGACAGGATACGTGCGATCGGCCGGAACATCGCCCAGCCTCGCCCTCGGGATCCGTGGGGGACCGTTGTGCCTGGACACGATCCGACACCGGGTCGGCGCGACCCCGACCGCGCGTCAGCGCAGCCCCGACCGCGCGTCAGCGCAACCCCGACCGCGCGTCAGCGCAACCCCGACCGCGCGTCAGCGCAACCCTCCGATCGGATGAGTTTGCACGGTGGTCCCACTTTGTTGCGCTCCAGGGGTTGCGCACCCAAGCACAGATCCCTAGATTGAGTGCAGAATGTGACTCACTTAACAGTGAGTTGTAAATGTGGTCTGAGCAGCGAGTTGAGTCCCGAGCTCGGGGCTATGCGGAACACGACAAGTAGGGGTGGCGGATGGCGACAGCGGCAGTTTCTACCGGAGAAGATCGCTTGGCCTGGGTGGCCAAGGCACGATGCCGAGGCGGAGACCCGGACGATCTGTTCGTGAGAGGAGCAGCTCAGCGCAAGGCCGCGACCATCTGTCGGCACTGCCCGGTACAGCTCGAATGCGGTGCAGACGCCCTCGACAACCGCGTCGAATTCGGTGTGTGGGGTGGCCTGACCGAGCGTCAGCGTCGCGCTCTCCTGCGCCAGCACCCCGAGGTGACCTCGTGGTCGGCGTTCTTCGAAGCCCAGCGACGTCGCCAGCGCGCCGACGCGGTCTGATCACCGAGACCTCTTCAGCCAAGGCAATTCGGCTCGACCGGCAGATGCCGGCCGAGCCGAATTGTCGTTGGTCGATGATGAGGGAAGTCAGCCCCGTCCGGTGATCTGCTCCGCCACGGCGCGGAGGGCGGTCACATCCGCGACCTCGAACGGCAGTGCCGGGACCCCGACGATCGGCACCCGCGGATGCGCAGCCGTGAACCGCTGCAGCAGATGGAGTTCGCGCTTTCCGGTGGCGGCGCGATCGGCGTGGATCTGCAACACCCCGCGAGTCAGGTCGTCGGTGACCGACTCGAGCGCCACCAGTGCGGCCTCCTCGTGGATCGAGGTGAGATTCGGGTGGGTCCGGTTGAGGATCAGACCCGCGAGCGGCATCGTCTCCTCCGACAGCCGGTCGACGAAGAACGCGGCCTCACGCAGGGCGTCGGCCTCGGCCGCCGCCACCACAGCGAACTGGGTGCCCGGCTGCTTCAGCAGTTCGTAGGTCTTCAGCGCCCGATCCTGGAAGCCGCCGAACATCGAGTCGAGGGACTGCACGAACATCGCGACGTCGCGCAGCATGTCGCCGCCGATGATGGTGGAGACGCCGCGCATCGCCAGGCTCATCGCGCCGGTGACCATGCGGCCCACGCCGCGTCCGCCGCCGACCAGCACCTTCATCAGACGGCCCGACAGGAACGAGCCGAGGCGCTGCGGGGCGTCGAGGAAGTCCAGTGCGTTCCGGGACGGCGGGGTGTCGACGACGATGAGGTCCCAGTGGTCCCGCTCGAGCAACTTGCCGAGTTTCTCCATCGCCATGTACTCCTGCGTGCCGGAGAACGACGACGCGACCGTCTGATAGAAGGCGTTCTCCATGATCGCCTCGGCGCGTTCCGGAGTGGAGTACTCGAGCACCATCTCGTCGAAGGTGCGGCGCATGTCCAGCATCATCGCGTCGAGCGTGCCCTTGCCCTCGATCGGCACGGGCTGCGGCTCGTTGGTGAGCTCGGACATCCCGAGCGACTGGGCGAGCCGCTTGGCCGGGTCGATGGTGAGGACCGCGACCGTGCGCCCCTGCTCGGCCGCGTACATCGCCATGGCGGCCGCGGTCGTGGTCTTGCCGACGCCGCCGGCGCCACAGCAGATGACGACGCGGGTCGCGGGGTCGGTCAGCACCGCCCCCATCTTTAGATCGAGTGGCATCACGCACCCGCTTTCTGGAGAAGGTTGGCCAGCTCGTAGATGGAACCGAGATCGACGCCGTCGCCGAGGGACGGCATTTCGAGCGTCGGCAGTTCCACCTCGTCGAGCTGCGCCTTCGCGATCTGCTGCGCCTGCAGGCGGGTCGCGTGTTCGATCGTCTCGGTGAGCAGGCCGGACAGATCGCCGTCGGCGAGCTTCACACCGGCGGCCTTCAGGTTCTCCTCGATGCGCCCGGCATCGATCTGGCCCTCGGCGATCTCGTCGATCGCGTCGGCGGGCAGGTGCGGGGCACTGACCCGGTTGATGATGAGGCTGCCGAGGTTGAGGTTCTTGCCGCGCAGCTCGTCGATCGCCTCGATGGTCTCTTGGATCGGCATCGCCTCGAGCAGCGTCACCAGATGGACGACGGTCTCCTCCGAATGCAGCAGGCGGACGACGCCCTCGCTCTGATTGCGGATCGGACCGGTCTTGGCGAGGTCGGCCATCGCCTGGGTGACGTCGAGGAAGTTGCCGATCCGGCCGGTCGGCGGTGCGTCGACGACCACCGCGTCGTACACGCGGTCACCCTGCTTGTCGGTGTGGATGATGCGCTCTTTGATCTTGCCGGTGAGCAGCACATCGCGCAGACCCGGTGCCACCGTGGTCACGAAGTCGATGGCGCCGATGCGCTTCATCGCCCGGCCCGCGAAGCCGAGGTTGTAGAACATGTCGAGGTATTCGAGCAGTGCATGTTCGATGTCGATGGCGAGCGCCGACACCTCGCCGCCGCCCTCGGCGGTCGCGATCTTGGTGTCGGTCGGCGGCAGCGGCGGGATGTCGAAGAGCTGCGCGATGCCCTGCCGACCCTCGGTCTCCACGAGGAGGACCTTTTTGCCGTCGGCGGCCAGCGCGAGTGCCAGCGCCGCCGCGATCGTCGTCTTACCTGTTCCGCCCTTGCCCGACACGAAGTGCAACCGGGCGCGCGATGCCGCGTCCGGCCACTCGTTGTCGACAGTGACTGAAGACTTGTCTGTCACGCCGGAATCGAGACCTTCCCCCGCCCCGGAACGTGCGCCCTGTTCATTGGCCACCGCAACACCTTATCCATTGATCGTCGGCAGTTAGGGTGAGTCCATGAGTGAAGTGACTGCGTGGGAATACGTGACGGTGCCGCTGCTGACGCACGCAACCAAACAGATCCTCGATCAGTGGGGTGCCGACGGCTGGGAACTGGTGTCGGTGCTGCCCGGCCCGACCGGGGAGCAGCACGTCGCCTACCTGAAGCGACCGAAGGGCTGAGCATGGCTGCGACCTGGACAGATCGACTCGCCGAACTCGGCATCGCGCTGCCCGACGTGGTGCCGCCGGTGGCCAGCTACACGCCGGCCGTGCGGACCGGAAACCTCGTCTACACGTCGGGCCAGCTCCCGATCGTCGACGGCGAACTCTCGGTACACGGCAAGGTGCACGAAGGTGCCGAGGGCGTCGTCCGGCCGGATGAGGCCACCGACGCGGCACGGGTCTGCGCACTGAACGCGCTCGCCGCGGTGCACGCGCTGGTCGGCATCGACTCGGTCGTGCGCATCGTCAAGGTGGTCGGCTTCGTGGCGTCCGCCCCGGGCTTCACCGGGCAGCCGAAGGTCATCAACGGTGCGTCGGACGTGCTGGGCGAGATCTTCGGGGACGCGGGCGTGCACGCCCGTTCGGCCGTCGGGGTCGCCGAGTTGCCGCTGGGTGCACCCGTCGAGGTGGAACTCATCGTCGAAGTGGCCTGACGTCTCCTTGGACGTCGCGCTACTGATCGTCGCGGCCGCCGCTGCCGGCTGGGTCGACGCCGTGGTCGGCGGCGGGGGACTTGTGTTGATCCCCGCGATGCTGATCGCGCAACCCGGCCTGCCGACGGCGACGGCTCTCGGCACCAACAAACTCGCCGCCGTCTTCGGTACCGCGTCGGCCGCGTGGCGCTATGTGGGGCATGTACGCATCGACCTGCACAGGCTCGTGCCGGTGTTCGTCGCCGCGCTCGTGTTCTCGGCTCTCGGCGCGCTGGTGGCGATCTCGCTGCCGACGGAGATCTTCACGCCGATCGTGCTGGTGATGCTCGTCGGCGTCGGGTTGTTCGTCGCGCTGAACCCCGGTTTCGGGGGTGACGCGTCTGCGGGACCGCGTTCGCGGCTGTCCACGCTCGCCGGTCTGGTGCTCGCCGGTGTCGTCATCGCGTTCTACGACGGGGTCATGGGGCCCGGTACCGGGACCTTCCTCATCATCAGCCTCACCGCGCTGGTCGGGACGTCGTTCCTGGAGAGTTCGGCCATGGCCAAGGTGATCAACACCGGCACCAACCTCGGCGCGCTGACGGTGTTCGGACTCCAGGGGAATGTGCTGTGGCTCTTGGGCCTCGGGCTCGCGGCGGCCAACATCGTCGGCGCCCAGATCGGCTCGCACATGGCCATCGGACGCGGCAGTTCCTTCGTCCGGTGGGTCCTGCTCGCCGTCGTCGTGGTGATGGTCGGGAAGCTCGGGTACGACCTGATCACGGACTGATCCGCCGACCGGACGACCGAACGCCGACCCGGGGGCCGCCCGCGGACCTATCCTCGGTATCGGGTCGGTCGCATGCGTCACCCGATGCTTCGCCGGCCGGCCGGCGAGGCGGTGCGGAATGACCGATGCCACGGTTCCCGGTACCGCCGCGCCGCTGTCGGGAAAGCAACGGGTCCTCGCGCTCCTGCTCGCGATGGCGATGTTCGTGCTGGTCGTCGACACGTCGGTCATGAACGTCTCGATCTCGGCCGTCGTCCGAGACCTGGGGACGACCGTCAGCGGGGTGCAGTCGGCGATCGCGCTCGAAGCCCTGGTGTCAGCGGCGTTCATCCTGATCGGCGGCAAGATCGGCGATCTCATCGGCCGGCGCCGCGCGTACGTCCTCGGTCTGCTCGGCTACGCCGTCGGCGCGATGGCGATGGTGTTCGCCCAGGGACTGACGACCGTCATCGTCTTCTGGGCCATCATCGGCGGAATCGGGGCGTCTCTCCTGTTGCCCGCGATGCAGTCCCTTGTTCACGGGAACTTTGCCGGGGACGACCAGAAGCGGGTCTACGCCCTCGTCGGCGCGGCTGCGGCGATCGCGGCGGCGGTCGGCCCGCTGCTCGGCGGATTCGTCACGACCTACCTCTCCTGGCGACTCGCGTTCCTGAGCGAGGCCGTCATCATCGCGATCGTGTTGTGCGGCATCGGACTCGTCCGCGATGTCGAGTTCACCGGACCGCGCGGCGTCGACCTCGTCGGCGCCCTGCTCTCGGTGATCGGCATGGGTGGCATCGTTCTCGGAATCCTGGTGTGGCAGGAGGGAGGGGAATCCGTAGGTGCACTGCTGGTGGTCGGGGCCGCCGCGCTCGCGGGTCTGACCTGGTGGCTGATCCGGCGGCGGCGAGCCGGTCGGCCCACCCTGCTCGACCCGGAACTGTTCCGCTCCAAGCCGTTCCGGATCGGGGTGAGTCAACAACTGCTCCAGCAGATCGCCCTGGGCGGCATCATGATCGCGCTGCCGATCTATCTGCAGATGGTCCTCGAGTACGACGCGATGCAGGCCGGCCTGTCATTGGCGCCCTTGTCGCTCAGCATGTTCGCGGTGGCGCTGCTCGCCGGCCGGAAGGCGGGCGAGCGGCCCGCGTCGACCATCGTCCTCCTCGGCTTCGCGCTTCTCACCGCGGGTATCGCCGTGCTGATCCCGATCGTGCCCCGCGCCGAATTCGGTTGGGGACTGATCATTCCGCTCCTGGTGGCCGGATCCGGGCTGGGACTGCTCGTCTCCCAACTCAACGACTACACGCTGGGGCCGATGAGCGAAGAACGGGTGAGCGAGGCGGCCGGAACGAACTCCGCCGCCGGCTCGTTCGGACTCTCCTTCGGCCTGGCCTGTGCGGGTGCGGTCCTGCTGGCGTCTCTCGCGTTCGGGTTCACCGCCGAGTCGGAATCGAGCACCGTTCTGGAACCTGCTGAGCAGCAACGTGTCGCGCAGGTGCTCGACGACGACGCGCAGGTCATGAGCAACTCCCGACTGTCAGAGCTGCTCGCCGGACAACCACCGGACGTCCGCGCCGAGATCATCCGGATCAACACCGACGTCCGTCCGGTGGCGTTGCAGGTGGCACTGGTGATCCCGCTGGCCGCGGGTGCACTCGGGACCCTGAACGCGTTGCGCATGCGGCGCACGGGTTGAGATGACGTGGCGGTGTCGCGCCGGAACGTCGATGCTGTGGGGGTGAACGCCCCGAGTGAATCCGTCGCCGAACCGATGCACGCCGCGATCCAGCGGCGTACCGTCGTCCTGCTGTGCCTGGTCCAGGTCCTGGGTGGCGTGTCCATGGGCGGGGCACTGGCACTCGGCGCGATCCTCGGTGAGGAACTGTCCGGGACCGAGTCGCTGGCCGGATTGCCGGCCACGGTGCTGACTCTCGGTGCCGCGGCGGCCGGTCTGCCGCTCGCCGCGCTGGCATCGGCGCGGGGGCGGCGACCTGCGCTCACCACCGGTCTGCTCGTGGCCGCCACGGGTGCCCTGATCGTGGCCTTCGGCGTGGATCAGGGCCGGTTCCTGCTGATGCTCGCCGGGATGATCGCACTTGGTTCGGGCACCGCGGTCAGCCTCCAGGCGCGTTTCGCGGCAACGGATCTGGCCGCACCGGAGACCCGCGGACGAGACCTGTCGCTGGTGGTGTGGATGACGATGGTCGGCGCCGTCGTCGGCCCCGCGTTGGTGCCGCTGGGGGCGACGGTCGCGGGATGGGTCGGGATGGCCGACATGGCAGGTCCGTTCCTGCTGGGTGCCGTCGGATGCTTGTGTGCCGCAGCAGTACTCCTCGTCGGACTGCGGCCCGACCCGCTGATCGAGGCCAATCGTGGGACTCCGAAGTCGACGTCGAGACCGTCTCTGGCGGATGGGTTCTCGGCGATCGTGCAATCCCCCTCCGCCCGAGCTGCGTTGGCGGCGGTGGTCTCGGCACACGCGGTGATGGTCGGGGTGATGGCTCTGACGCCCGTCCACATGCACCACGGTGGCGCGTCGGTGACTCTCGTGGGGTTGTCGATCAGCGCTCACATCGCCGGGATGTACGCGCTCTCGCCGGTCATGGGCGTCCTCGCCGACCGGGTTGGACGCGTGCCGGTGATACTCGGTGGCCAGGCGATGCTCGTGGTCAGTTGTGTCCTCGGGTTCGTCTTCGTCGACTCCCAGGCAGGCCTGGTCGCCGCGCTGGTCGTGCTGGGCATCGGATGGTCGGCGTCCACGGTTGCCGCGTCGACGCTGCTGACCGATGCCGTCGACGTGACGAGACGCGCTGCTGCACAGGGTGTCTCGGACACGTCGATGAGTCTCGCGGGTGCCGGGGCGGGCGCGCTCGCCGGGGTCGTGGTGGGAGCTTTCGGCTACGCGACTCTCGTCCTCGGTGCCGGGACGATCGCTGTCGTCACCGCGGTATACGTCGTCGTCGACGGTGCGCGCGGGCGACGACAGGCGGCGATGGCCTAGAGTTCGAGCGACGGCAGTGCCGAGGGCGTGAACGAGGCGGCCGATGAGTAGTCCGTGAAAGGTACCCCGGTCGTCGGGGGTCGAGGAACAGGAAAAGATGACCTTCTCCGAACAGCCCATCCGTGATCAGGCCGTACCGCCGAGCTGGCACAGCCGGTTCGCCTTCTACGACGCCTACGGACCGCCCGCCGACCCGCCCGCCCGAGAGGCGATGAAGCGGCTGTCATTCGGGCAGCGCGCGCGGCTCGCGTTCAATCCACTGGCGTTCTTCTTCGGACCGATCTACTTCGCCGTGAAGGGTATGTGGCGCAAGGGTCTGATGCTGTTCGCACTGACGCTCGTGTTCAACTTCGTGCTGTTGACCCTGAATGTCCCGAGCAGCTTCGACCTGGCCATCGCGTGTGGTGTCGGTGCGCTGTACGCGACGACCGCGAACTACGCGTGGTACCTGCACGTCCGGAACGACAACCGGTCGTGGAACGTCTTCGAGGGCATGGGGCGCAGTAAGAGCTGACCGCGGATCGACTCACCGTGGTCGGATGCGCGGAGCAGTGTGTCCCGGGTCGGCGGCAATGGATAGGCTCGGAGTCATGAGCGACTCCGACGATGCCGTTCCCACACACCCCGCCTACGGGGTGCTGCGGGAGGTCACGCCCTTCGCCTCGGTTCTGTTGTGCGACAACTCGGGGATGATGGAACTCGACGGCACCAACACCTACGTGTTGCGGGCGCCGGGCAGTGACGAGTGCGTCGTCGTCGACCCCGGTCCGCCGAAGTACAAGCACCACGCACGACGCCTCGCCGAACTGCCCGGGGTCGCACTGACCCTCATCACCCACCGGCATTTCGACCACACCGGTGGGGTCAAGCGTCTCCACCAGCGCACCGGTGCGCCCGTGCGCGCACGTCTCGACAAGTTCTGCCGGAACGCCGAACCCCTACGCGACCGCGAGGTCATCGAGATCGCGGGGCTGCGGATCACCGTGCTGCACACACCCGGACACACCGGCGACTCGGTGAGCTTCCTCGTCGAGCACGACGACCAGCGCGCGGTGCTGACCGGAGACACCATCCTGGGAAGTGGCACGACCGTACTGGACCCCAGCGACGGTGGGCTGCGCGACTACCTGAACTCCCTCAACCGGCTGATCGTCGAAGGTGACGGTGCGGCACTGCTTCCCGCACACGGCCCCGATCATCCCGATCTCGTGCCGGTCGCCCGGTTCTACAAGGCCCACCGCGAGGAGCGGATCGACCAGATCGTGGCCGCCCTCGACGACATGGGCGTGTCTCCACACGAGGCGAAGCCGATGAAGGTGGTGCGCCGGGTCTACTCCGACGTCGACAAGAAGCTCTGGCCGGCCGCGCGGATGTCGGTGAAGGCGCAGCTGGAGTATCTGCGGCACGCCTGAGGGCCGCAGAGTCGTGACTTCGGCGCAGGGGCGCTACCTGTGGATAGCGCACCTGGCCTCAGGTAGCGCTTTTGGACAAACGCAAGAACCGCTCGTCCCCGGAGGAACGAGCGGCTCTTACGTTTGTCGTACTCGCTCCCCGAGGAACGAGCGAAGCAAGGGTCAGCGGGCGCGGCGCGCCAGACGCTCGGAGTCGGCGATCAGGACGCTCTTGCCCTCGAGGCGCAGCCAGCCGCGCTGGGCGAAGTCGGCGAGTGCCTTGTTCACGGTCTCGCGCGAGGCGCCGACCAGCTGGGCGATCTCTTCCTGGGTCAGGTCGTGGGTGACGCGCAGGGCGCCGCCCTCCTGCGTGCCGAAACGCTGCGCGAGCTGCAGGAGCTGCTTCGCGACGCGACCGGGCACGTCGGTGAAGATCAGGTCGGCGAGGTTGTTGTTGGTGCGGCGCAGACGACGCGCGAGCACGCGGAGCAACTGCTCCGCGATCTCGGGACGGTCCTTGATCCACGCGCGCAGGGCGTCACGGTCCATCGACACCGCGCGGACCTCGGTCACCGTCGTCGCCGACGAGGTACGGGGGCCCGGGTCGAAGATGGAGAGCTCGCCGAACATGTCCGACGGTCCCATGATCGTCAGCAGGTTCTCGCGACCGTCCGGGGAGCGACGGCCGACCTTCACCTTGCCGGACATGATGATGTAGAGCCGGTCACCGGGCTCGCCTTCATGGAAGATCACGTGTCCACGAGGGAAGTCAACGGGCTGAAGCTGCTTGGTCAGCGCCGCGACGGCAGAAGGCTCGACACCTTGAAATATGCCTGCCCGCGCCAGTACTTCTTCCACCTAGGGAACCTTTCTCGAAATCTTTGCTACAGCCACGTGTGAGATCGCGCCCTTGGATACGCTACCCCGCGAACCAGCATATGTGTTGAATGGGTCACTGACGGCGCATTACGGGTGTGTCTGACGGACTAGATGCGGCGATTCGACGATCATCGGCCGCCGATGGGCTGTCGACACCGAGAAAGAGGCGTCGGGAACGGTGTGCGCTTGCTGCTCGCGGATCAGCTGGCCCGCTGCGGCGAGGCGGCGTGCTCGGCGGATGCCGGATCGTGGTCGAAGCGATGGAACCGCAACTCGTGCAGTTCGGCGGGCGCGGAACCGTGCGGTGGCTTGCCGGCGTTCTGGGACCCCGTGCGGTCGATGAATTCGTCGACCTCGTCGTTCGAGACGGACACGCGGTCGACCCGGGCCTGCAACTTGTCCATGCCCATGGCGAAGAGCATGAGTACAGCCGGGAACAGCAGTGCTGCGAGACCATGCATGGGGACAAGTAAACACAATCGACCCCGCAGAATCCTCATCGGACAAGGCGACGTCACTGACTTGTTACCTGACCGTAGGTTGCGTCCCTTATTTCGCCCGATTGAGCCGGGTAGCTCACACCGGAACCGGAGCAACGCCCTTGACCTGCGGTGATGGGCTCGGGCGTGCGGGTCGGGGCGGTCACCGACGGCCGTGGTGAGCGGAGTTCGTGCAGGACATCGCTAACCTGAATCACGTGAGCGCACGTAAGGCTGCGTCCGTGGGTCAGGCCCCGGCCCGCAAGCAGGAGACCCACCTCGGGCTGGTCCGACGCGCGCGCCGGATGAACCGCACCCTCAAGGTCGCGTTCCCGCACGTGTACTGCGAACTCGACTTCACCAACCCGCTCGAGCTGTCGGTCGCCACCATCCTGTCGGCTCAGTGCACCGACGTGCGGGTCAACCAGACCACCCCGGCGCTGTTCGCGAAGTACCGCACCGCCCGCGACTACGCCGAGGCCGACCGCACCGAACTCGAGGAGATGATCCGCTCGACCGGCTTCTACCGGAACAAGGCGAACTCGATCATCGGACTCGGCCAGGCCCTCGTCGAGCGGTACGACGGTGAGGTCCCGAACAAGTTGAAGGACCTGGTGTCACTGCCCGGGTTCGGCCGCAAGACGGCCAATGTCGTTCTCGGAAACGCGTTCGGGGTCCCGGGGATCACCGTCGACACGCACTTCGGTCGCCTGGTCCGACGCTGGCAGTGGACCGAGGAAGAAGACCCGGTGAAGGTCGAGCACGCCGTCGGTGAACTGATCGAACGCAAGGAGTGGACCGACCTGTCCCACCGCGTGATCTTCCACGGTCGGCGTGTGTGCCATGCCCGCAAGCCTGCGTGTGGGGTCTGCATCCTCGCCAAGGACTGCCCGTCGGTGGGCACGGGTCCGATGGACAAGGCCGAGGCGGCCGCACTGGTCAAGGGCCCCGAGACCGAGCACCTGCTCCGACTGGCGGGACTCGCCGCCCCGTGAACGACAACGCCACCGAACCGGCGACCCCGCAACCCGCCGATTCCCCCGAACCCCCCGCGCCGCCGACCTCTCGCTTCCCGGCCGCTGCGCGCTGGACCCTCGTCTTCGTCATCGTGATGATCGCGCTCATCGTCGCGATCTGGCCCCGCGGCGACGCCCCTTCGCCGACCACCGGGTCGCCGCCGTCGGTCAGCGGGCCACGCCCCTTCGACGCGCCGGTCGACGAGGCCCGCGTGGCGCAGGCACGGGCCGACGCAGAGCTCGCCGACTGCCCGGTCACGGGCCTGCCGGAGAACCCGGACTCGGTGCTGGCCGGCATCGTCGAACCGTGTCTGGGGACCGGCGCGCCGTACGACCTCGGCGCTGCCACCGCGGGAAAGCCCCTCGTCGTCAATGTCTGGGCGCAATGGTGCGGCCCCTGCAAGACAGAGTTGCCGTACTTCGAGGAGTTCGCCGCTCGTGCCGGCGACCGCGTCACGGTGCTGGCACTCCATGCCAAGGAAGGCGGGACCAACCCGTTCTTCCCGCTGACACTGCTCACCGAGATCGGAGTTCGCTTGCCGTCCGTGCTCGATCCCGACGGCCGGGTGGCCGCCGCCATCACCGCGCCACGGGTCTTCCCGTCGACCGTCTTCCTGCGTCCCGACGGCACGATCGCCAAGGTGTACCCCGGAGTGTTCGACAGCCCGCAGGAGATCGCCGACGCGGTCGAGGAGTACCTGGGCGTGACCGTATGAGCAACGACTCGCACGTCGGCCCGCTCGTGCATCCCGACGAGATCCCGCCGTGGATGCATGCGATGACCGGCGACGTCGGCGCTGTCTCCGAGAGCGTCAACAATCGGGGCGGGGACCGGACCCGTTGGGCCCAGATGTTCCGGCGCGACCGCCGCGCAGCCGCGGTCCTGGTTCTGTTCTCCGGTTCCTGGGAGGCCGCCGACGATCATCCCGGCGGCGTTCCCGCCGACGCCGAGGTGCTCCTGACCGAACGTGCGTCGACCCTGCGTCAGCACAGCGGACAGGTCGCCTTCCCCGGAGGTGCTGCTGATCCGGGCGACGACTTCCCGGTAGGCACCGCACTGCGCGAGGCGCGTGAGGAGACCGGTCTCGACGCGTCGGGTGTGCACATCGTGGCAAACCTGCCGACCTTCCCGGTTCCGCCGTCGGGCTTCGACGTCGTGCCGGTGATCGGCTACTGGCGCGAGCCGAGCGAGGTCAGGGTCGTCGATCCGGGTGAGACCGCCCGCGTCGACCGCATCAACCTGCGTGAGCTCCTCGCTCCCGAGAACCGCTTCCAGGTGCGTCGTTCGGTGATGGGCGGCCGCCTCTATCAGGGTCCGGCCTTCTTCGTCGACGGTCTGCTGGTCTGGGGCTTCACCGGCGGACTCATCGCGGCCATCAGCGATGCATCCGGCTGGGACCGCCCCTGGGACAAGAACGATGTCCGACCGCTCGACGAGATGATCGAACGTGCGGGCAACCGTCAGGAGTCGGGTTTCAGCGCGGTCCATCCGCGTGGGACCACCGACCCCGACGCCCACGCCGGACCCGGTGCGAACTGATGACCGGGTCCGCGTGGGTCGACGTCATCGTCATCGGCATCGCGCTCCTCGCCGCGATCAGCGGCTACCGGTCCGGTGCGGTCGCCTCGGCGCTCGCGTTCATCGGCGTCGCGCTCGGGGCGGTCGCGGGACTGCTCCTTGCGCCGCATCTGATCGAGCGTTTCGACGACCTGCAGGTCCGGGTGCTCGTCGGGATTGCCGTGCTCGTCGTGCTGGTGGTCATCGGTGAGGTGGCCGGCATGGTGTTGGGCCGGGCCGCGCGAGGCGGCATCCGGTCGCCGGGACTGCGGGCCATCGACAGTGGCGTCGGTTCGATCCTGCAGGTCGTGGCCGTGCTCCTGGCCGCGGGACTGCTGGCGATCCCGTTGCGCGGTTCCGCCGACCCGGCCATCGCCGGGGCGGTACGCGACTCCAAGGTCCTGACCGGCGTCGAGGTGCTGTCGCCGCAGTGGGTCAACGATCTGCCCGGCGATTTCAAAGCGCTCCTCGACAGTTCCGGGCTTCCCAAGTTCCCGTTCGTGAGCACGCCGTCGACCAATGTCGACCCGCCCGACCCGGCGCTGGCCGACCTGCCCGTGGTCCGCCAGGCGCGTCCGAGCGTCGTCAAGATCGAGGGTGTCGCGCCGAGCTGCCGCCAGGCCCTCGAGGGCAGCGGCTTCGTCGTCTCGCCCGAGCGCGTGATGACCAACGCCCACGTGGTGGCCGGCACCGAACGCCTCGAGGTCGAGACCTCCACCGGGGCACGGCTCCCCGCGAAGGTCGTCCTCTTCGACAGCGACACCGACATCGCCGTCCTCGACGTCCCCGGCCTCCGCGCGCCCGCACTGAGATTCGCCTCGCGGCCGGCGTCGACCGGCGACGACGCCATCGCGCTCGGCTTCCCCGAGGCCGGGCCGTTCTACGTCAGCCCGCTGCGTGTCCGGTCGACGTTCAACCACACCGGCGACGACATCTACCGGACCGGTCAGGTCACGCGTGAGGTCTATGCCGTGCGCGGATCGATCCGGCAGGGCAATTCCGGTGGACCGCTGCTCAACTCGGACGGCGAGGTGCTCGGGGTCGTGTTCGGTGCGGCGGAGAACGTGGCCGACGAGACCGGCTTCGTGCTCACCGCCCGTCAGGTGCGCGCCGACTTCGACGAATCCGAGCGACGAAGCGAGCGGGTGAGTACCAAGAGGTGCGTGCTGGCCTGATCCGCCGCGCCTTCTCGGTGGCCACGTCGTTGGTCGCCTCCGGTTCGGTCCGGAGGAACTCGAGGATCGCCTCGGTCACCGCCGAGGGCTGCTCCTGGTGCACGAAGTGCCCGCTGCCCTCGATCTGCCGGTAGGTCTGGTGCGCCGCCCACCGACGGCCGTCGGCGATGGCGTCGCTGAGGATGTACGGGTCGTCGCGGCCGCGCAGGGCGAGGACCGGCAGGTGTAGCCGCTGGTCCATGAGCTCCATGAAACGCAGTCCGTCGGGCCGGAACTGGGAGCGGAACGCCCAGCGTCGGTACTCCAGACTGCAGTGCGCGACGTAGGGGATCAGCATCGCCGACCGGTTCAGTTCGACGGTCTGCGCGTAGTCGGGTCCGGAGCGCCAGGACGACGACGAACGCTGCGCGAAATAGTCTGCGATGAACGCCGCGTCGTCCCGGGTGACCTGTCGTTCGCCGACGCGCGGGATCTGGTTGCGCAGGAAGAGGTTCAGGAACTGTTCCCGCTGAGCCCGGTCACGCAGCGCGCGTCGACGCAGTGCCCGCGGGTGAGGCGACGCGACCACGACGATCCGGTCGACGACGCGGGGATGCAGGGTGGCGGTCGCCCAGCAGACCAGTCCGCCGTCGGAGTGGCCGATGAGTGTGGCGCTGGTGTGCCCGAGGGCGCGGACGAGACCGTTGGTGTCACCGGCCAGGGTCCAGCCGTCGTAGCCGCGAGGCGGTTTGTCGGTGTCGCCGTAACCGCGGAGGTCGACCGCGACGGCCCGGAAACCGGCCTCGGTGAGCGCGGTCAGCTGGTGTCTCCAGCTCCACCAGAACTCGCCGAAGCCGTGGAGCAGCAGTACGAGCGGTCGGTCGCCGGCGGGAACCCCCGCCGGTTCGACCGCGTGGAATCGGACACCGTTGGCGCGGACGTCGAGGTGCTCCCAGTCGCCGGGAAGACGAACGCTCGACGGGTCAGGTGCCTCGCTCAAGACTCACCCCTCGCGGGCGGGAGGGATCCTCGGGTGCGCCGGGGCCTGCGGATGGCCGGGGCCGCGGTGGGGCAGCACCGTCGACAACTCGTTGACCGATTCCATCGTCTTCTTCGGTCCACGGACTTTCTTGAAGAAGATGTAGCCGACGAACGCCGCGATGCAGGTGACCACGACGAGGATCAGGAAGACGATCAGGAACGCCAGCCAGCGCCACACGAACTCGTCGAGCAGTTCGGCCAGGAAGAAAAAGAAGAAGAAGCTGGAGTACAGCGCCATCACGCCGGCGACGATCAGCAGACCCGTACCCGCGCCGGCCTTCTTGGCCTCACCGACGAGCTCGGCCTTGGCGAGGGCGACCTCGGACCGGAACAGGGTCGAGACGCTCGCGGTGGCGTCCTTGACCAGGCTCCCGATGCTCGGCTCGCCGTTGGGACCGGCGTTCGCGTCCGAGAGTGGGATCGACGGGACGGAGTCCCGGCCCGCTTCGGGCAGGCCGTGCTCGTTGGGGCTCACAGAATCCTCCGTTGTTCGGCTGATGGCCATATGTTGCCATGTGTGGGCTCACGAGGTGGCGGCCCACCCGGCGAGATGCCGGTGAAAGTCCGCCGAGAGCCCGATGCGCCGCCGGTGAACTTGTCACCGGCGGCGCATCGACGCAGTCGTTCCTGCTCCCTGAGGAGCGGGCTCGCGAGCGTCAGGACTTCTTCGAGCGGATCGCCTCGAACACCGACGGATCGACGAGCGTCGAGGTGTCGCCGAGCTCGCGACCCTCGGCCACATCCTTGAGCAGGCGGCGCATGATCTTGCCCGAACGCGTCTTGGGCAGCTCCGGCACGACGTTGATCTCGCGCGGCTTGGCGATCGGGGAGATCTCCACCGACACCTGCATGCGGAGCTCGGCGATCAGCTCGTCGCCGGTGTTCTCGACGCCCTCGCGGAGGATGACGAAGGCGACGATGCCCTGGCCGGTGGTCTCGTCGGCGGCGCCGATGACCGCGGCCTCGGCCACACCGGAGTGCCCGACGAGGGCCGACTCGACCTCGGCGGTGGAGATGCGGTGGCCGGACACGTTCATCACGTCGTCGACGCGGCCGAGGACCCAGAGGGCGTGGTCCTCGTCGTAGCGGGCGCCGTCACCGGCGAAGTACCAGCCCTGCTCGGCGAAACGCGACCAATAGGTGTCGCGGAAGCGCTCCTCATCGCCCCAGATCCCGCGCAGCATCGCCGGCCACGGCTGATCGAGGACGAGATAACCCTGCTCGCCGACGCCGACGGGGTTGCCCTGGTCGTCGACGATGTTCGCGCTGATGCCGGGCAGCGGCTTCATCGCCGAGCCGGGCTTGGTCGCGGTCACGCCGGGAAGCGGCGAGATCATGATCGCGCCGGTCTCGGTCTGCCACCAGGTGTCGACGATCGGTGCCTTGCCACCGCCGATGACCTCGCGGAACCACCTCCACGCCTCGGGGTTGATCGGCTCGCCGACGCTGCCGAGCAGGCGGACCGACGACAGGTCGTGGGCCTCGGGGATCTGCTGGCCCCACTTCATGAACGTGCGGATCAGCGTCGGGGCGATGTAGTAGATCGTGACGCCGTACTTCTCGATGATCTCGAAGTGGCGATGCTCGTTGGGGGAGTTCGGGGTGCCCTCGTAGACCACCTCGGTGGCGCCGTTGGAGAGCGGCCCGTAGACGAGGTACGAGTGGCCGGTCACCCAGCCGATGTCGGCGCCACACCAGAAGACGTCGCGGCCTTCCTTGTGGTCGAAGACGTAGTGGAAGGTGTAGCTGACCTGGGTCAGGTAACCGCCCGAAGAGTGGACGATGCCCTTGGGCTTGCCGGTGGTGCCGGAGGTGTAGAGCAGGAACAGCGGGTGCTCGGAGTCGAAGGCCTCCGGTTCGTGGACGTCGGACTGCTGGTCGACGGTGTCCTCCCACCAGACGTCGCGTCCCTCGACCCAGTTCAGGTCGGGGTCGTGATTGGTGCGACGCACCACGAGGACCTTCTCGACCGACTTCGCGGCGTCGTCGCCGGTGCCCAGCGCCTCGTCGACGTTGGTCTTGAGGGGGGCGGGCTCGCCGCGTCGGTACTGACCGTCGGTGGTGATGACGAGCTTGGCCTCGGCATCGTCGACGCGGGAGCGCAGGGCGCCCGAGGAGAAGCCCGCGAACACGACGGAGTGGGTGAGGCCGAGGCGCGCGCAGGCGAGCATCGAGATCAGGGCCTCGGGGACCATCGGCATGTAGATGGCGACGCGGTCGCCGGCCTGCAGGCCGATGGAGGTGAAGTAGTTGGCCGCCTTGCTGACCTCGGTGAGCAGCTGGCTGTAGGTGAGGTCGCGGGTGTCGCCGGGTTCGCCGACCCAGTGGATGGCGACGCGATCGCCCTTGCCCGCGGCGACGTGCCGGTCCACGCAGTTCACGGAGACGTTGAGCTTGCCTCCGACGAACCACTTCGCGAACGGTGCGTTCGACCAGTCGAGGGTGTCGGTGAAGTCGGTGGCCCAATCGAGTCGACGCGCCTGCTCCGCCCAGAACTCGAGTCGGTCCGCGTCTGCACGGTCGTAGATCTCGGCGTTGGCGTTGGCCTGCGCGGCGAACTCTTCGGATGGCGGGAACGCCTGGACGGTGGTGGAGGACATCAGTGAAATGAGCCTTTCGCTTCTCGACGGCGGATCAACCCAGAGTAAAGGTGACACGACGGGATGACGGATCGCTGGTGTGAGCGTAGTCACGCCACGTTGCAACGGGGTACCGGTGCTCCGATGAGCGTGGTCGATTCGCGACGAGCGGTGGCTCTTTCGCGACGAGCGGTCGTCACCCATTGTTCACGCATGACCGCGGCCTTGTTCAGGCGCCCGCAAGAATGGGCGGAGGGCGAATATTCGAAACCATCACTAACAATAAGTGTCGTCATGGTTCGTTCGTGAGGCCTTTCGATCATCGACCGGTTGGACTACATCGATGTCCGGGTTGGAGCGAGGCGCCGTGGGTATGGTCCGACCGGGGTCGGGGGAGCACGCGACGAGTTCGCGCAACTATCGTCAGGGCGTGACCAACGATCCTTTGGCTCCTCTGCTGGACCTCCCCGGCGTGGCCGACGCTGCCGATCGAGCGCGTGACGCGCTGTCCGCGGTGCATCGGCACCCCGCCAACCTGCGCGGATGGGACAAAACGGCCACCGAGGCGTCGTGGCGGGCGGGCCGGTCGTCGGCTGCGATCGACGGCGGAAGCGTGGAACTACGCCGCGACGGGGACTTCGACGATCCGATTCTCGCGGGGGCGATGCGCGTGTCGCAGGCCCTCGACGGTGAATCGCTCGAGACCCTCACCGGCGTGATCCGACGCGCCCCTGCTCAGGCACTCGCTCGTTTGCACACGCTCGCCGCCGCCGACCTCGTCGCGAATCCCGACGAGCTGGGCCGCCCGCGACCCGAGACGGATGTGGCGAATCGTCTCGATCTGTTGGGGCAGTTGATAACCGGTGCCACGTCGGTGCCGGCGCCGGTGCTCGCCGCGGTGGTGCACGGCGAGCTTCTCGGGCTCCAGCCCTTCCCGACTGCGAACGGAGTGGTCGCGCGTGCCGTGTCCAGGCTCGTGGGCGCCGCGACGGGACTCGACCCGCATTGTCTGGGGGTCCCGGAGGTCACCTGGTTCAAGCGCGCGGGTGAGTATCGGTCGCTGGCGGCGGCCTTCGCCTCGGGTGGTCCGGACGGGTTGCGGGACTGGCTCGTGTTCTGTTGCGAGGCGCTCGAAGCCGGTGCGGCGGAGGCGAAGTCGATTGCCGATGCGGCGCGGGCGGGGTAGTTCGAACCGACCCCGGACAACACTGCGGGCGGCCTCCCTGTCGTTACCGACGAGGTTGCCGCCCGCGTAGCACGGACTCAAGTTACCAAGCGTGCTTGGTGGGTTGTGGTCACCGCCTCGGCGATTGAACGCGGGTCAGGTCGCCCGTACCGTCCACGTGCGGCCATCTTCAAGGCCATTCTCCCCGGGCTCCTCGCCGGCGGGGGGAAGGCAGTGGCGCAACTAATGTGGCGGTCGTTTCTCCTGCCGCGATTTCGCAGGCGCACAACGCTTTTGCCTTTATGCGGCGTGCTCCGCGTGGGTGCTTGCCGCCCGTGCTGGGAAGTGCTCGGAGCGGGGACTCGGTCCTTCTCTTCCGGATCGGGCTTGGCCCTCCGAACTTCCGTACCACTGTTGTACACCGTGATCGCGGTCACATCAAGTGATCGGTGTCCAAATGTTGAACGACTTCCCGGAATCGACGGGAAGTACTGCGGGGCAGGGTATTCGCGATCCGAGACGGTGCTGTCCGGCGCGCGGCGTGCGGTGGCCGGCGTGTCGCGACGCGGGTCTCGGGGTCCCGATGGGTTCCGGGTTCGTCATGACGATCCGACCTTCGGGGTCGTCCGCAACCCCGGCGGACGGCCCGGATGTCCGAGATTCACCAACTGCAAGTTTCCTTGAGAAAATGTGTTAGCTGTAGCGCTGTGTATAAGCCTCGTCGGTCTCCCGAGGATCAGAACGGACATTTGCGAAGAACGATTGTTGTACTTGCAAAGAATCAGAAGCCGTGTGTATAGTCGTCGGTACCCGGTTCTGATACCGGCGCGTTTCAGCCCGACCCCCCGGGGCTGAAACGCGACAACCCCGGCCTCCTCCCCCCCTGGCCGGGGTTGTCTTCTATCTAGGGGAAGCCTCCGCCTTTGCGGACATTCGTTCACTGCCAGTTGTAGTCTGCTCGGCCATTGTCCTGTGGATTCTTTCCACAGCCCGCCGACGATGTCCACAGAGGCCGCGAGCGGGCTCCTGAGGGACCTTCTCCGCCTCATCATCGACGCCATGCCCGATGATCTGCTCGTTCTCGTCGACCCGGATCTGTATGACGACGTCGCCCGCTGCGCGGCGGCCGCCGGATATCGCACCGTCGCCGCCCGGCCCGACGACTGTCGCCGTGAATGGCTCACCAGCCGCGCCGTGGTGGCCGATCCGGCGGCGATCGCCGTCCTCACTCTGATACATCCACCGCGTCGCGACGGTCTGATCCTCGTCAGTGCGGAGGAACCGCGAGCCGACACCTGGCGGATGGCGATGGACCTCGGGGCCACCGACGCGGCCGCGCTGCCGTCCGACGAGAATCGCCTGGTCAGATCGTTGACCGACGTCCGCGTACCGCGCCGCCGGCCCGCGGGTGTCCTCGCGGTGATCGGCGCACATGGTGGAGCCGGCGCATCGACGCTGGCCGCGGCGGTGGCTCTCACCAGCGTCGGGAACGGATCGTCCACCCTGCTCCTCGATCTCGACGACGTCGCGCCCGGTGCCGACCTGCTGCTCGGGATCGAGCAGCGCCCGGGCTTGCGCTGGCAGGACCTGTCGCTGGACGGAGGCGTCGTCGGTGGCACGGCGTTGCACCACGCCCTGCCACGTGCCGGGAGTGGTCTCGCGGTGTTGACCTCGGAACGTCTCCCCACGCGGGCGCCGGGCTCTGACGCGGTGGCCGCGGTCATCGACGCAGGTCAGGCCCACGGAGATCTTGTGGTGGTCGACCTTCCGCGCGCCGACACCCCGGTCGTCCGTACAGCGATCGCTTCGGCGGATCTCGTCGTGCTGGTCTCCGCCCCGTCGGTCGGTGGCTGCGCCGCGGCACGTCGGGTGGTCGGCCGGCTCATCGGTGACGAGGTCTCCGTCGAACTCGTGGTCCGGGGTCCGTCACCGGGTGGTCTGCGGCCCGCGCAGGTCGCCGACGCGATCGGGGTCCCCTTGATCGCCGCGTATCGGCCTGACCCGCGTCTTCCGGTCCGGCTGGAGGGTGGACCGCTCCGCGTCCGACCCCGCAGTCCGCTCGGACGTGCGGCCCAAGCCGTCCACTCGAGGGTGGCAGGGCAGGGGAGAGCGGCGTGACAGTCGATCGAACTGACGACGAGCTGCTCGAACGCGTCCGGTCTCGGCTGGCCTCAGATGCCGCGGAACCGAGCCCGGCGGTGATCGCCGAGGCGATCCGTGCCGAGGCCGGCGGTGTCCTGGGCGACACCGACCTCCTCGCGGCACTCCGTTTCCTTCAAACGGAGCTCACCGGCGCCGGAAAGCTGGAGGCACTGCTCGCCGAACCAGACATCGCCGACATCCTCGTAGCCGGTCCCGACGACGTATGGGTGGACCGCGGACGCGGACTCGAGCCGGCGACGATCCGCTTTCCCGACGAGGCATCGGTCCGGCGCCTGGCGGGACGTCTCGCGCTGAGCGCCGGACGTCGCCTCGACGACGCGCAACCGTGGGTCGACGGCCAGCTGTCCGACGTCGGCCGGCGCGGATACACGGTGCGACTACACGCGATCATCCCGCCGCTCGCCGCCGACGGCACCTGTATATCGTTGCGGGTGCTGCGTGCAGCGTCGAAGGACCTGCCGAGTCTGATCGCCGGCGGCGCCATCCCGGCAGAGGTGGTCGGGATCATCGGTGACATCCTCCGACACCGCTTCTCCTTCCTGGTCATCGGCGGCACGGGCTCCGGAAAAACGACGCTGCTGAACGCGCTGATCGGCGAGATGAACACTCGTGAGCGGCTCGTGTGTGTCGAGGACGCCCTCGAGCTCGCGCCCCGCCATCCCCAAGTGGTTCGACTCGTGGCACGCGCGGCGAATGTCGAAGGCGTGGGCGAGGTTCCGGTGCGTGCGCTGGTGCGGCAGGCGCTGCGCATGCGGCCCGACCGGATCGTCGTCGGGGAGGTGCGAGGCGCCGAGGTGATCGACCTGCTCACCGCACTCAACACCGGACACGACGGCAGCGCCGGGACCGTGCACGCCAACTCGACCTCCGAGGTGCCGGCGCGGATGGAAGCCCTTGCCGCGCTGGGCGGGATGGGTCGCGATGCGTTGCACAGCCAGTTGGGCGCGGCCCTGCAGATGGTGCTCGGTGTCGCGCGCCGAGCGGACGGTTCACGTGGGCTCGTCGAGATCGGCGTCGTACGGCGTGCTCCTGACGGGCGAGTCGACATCGTGCCGATCTGGTTGCGAGACAGTGGTTTCACCGACCATCGACCGTTCTTCGACACGATGCTCGCCAGACATCGACCGCCCGGCGGTCGGTCCGCTGACGACCCCGGGACCTCCGCTGGTCCGCGCCGGCTGTCGGCATGATGTCCGGGATTCCGCCGATGGCCCCGGTCCTGGTGGCCCCGGTCCTGGTGGCCCTCGGGTTCGGTGTCCTGTTGTGGTCGCCGCCGCGGGCCTGGCAGCGCCTGCAGATCGTCGTGGGGAGGCCGCGCGTCACCCGATCGTCGAATCGGATGGCGTTTCTCGCCGCGGGTGCACCGGTGGCGGCCTTGGTGCTCGGTGGGCTCTCGGCCGCGGTTGCGGCGGGCATCGTCGTGGCGCTCGTGATGTGGATTCGACGACGTCGACAGGCGGAGAAGAGGTTCGATCGTCGGTTGGACGACCTGCTGCTGGCGCTGTCCCTGATGATCTCGGAACTTTCGGTCGGCGCGCCCCCGGTGCACGCCTGCGAGGTTGCGGTCGCCGAGCTCCGGCGGCGCACGGCCGACGGTGGTCGTGGCTGTTCGGAGATCGCCGATGGGCTCGAGGCGATGGCGTCGCGAGCGTCGCTCGGTGGGTCGGCGATCGCAGATCCGGAGCCGACACCGGGTTCGGAGGACGCGTCGGGGGCGGCGTCGTGGCGTCGGATCGGAGTGGCCTGGCAGACCGCCGAACAGTACGGCCTGCCGATGGTGGACACGCTGGCGGCGTTGCGGTCCGATCTGCGGTCGCGCCGCGGATTCGCCGACCGCACACGTGCCGGCCTGTCGGGGCCGCGTGCGACGGCGATGGTGCTGGCCGGTCTGCCCCTGCTCGGTATTGCACTGGGCCAGGCGACCGGCGCCGGGCCGATCCAGGTACTCCTCGGCGGTGGTCTCGGCGGCGTCCTGCTGATGGTCGGAACCGTCTTGGCCGCAGCCGGAGTCGCGTGGTCGGAACGCATCACCGGGAAAGTGCTGGCCCGTTGACCGGGGTGGCGATCGCGATGGCGTCCTTGGCCGCGGGGTTGCTGGTCTGGCCCGCGCCGCGCTGGCGGCTGTACCGGGTCGTCGACCCTCCGCCGGGCCCCGACCGCTCGCCGAGATGGCTGGGTGCGGGTCCACCGCGGGAGGATCCGTTCGCCGTGGCATCCGCCTTCGATCTGTTCGCCGTGTGCCTCCGGGCCGGGTTGCCGGTGGGTGTCGCCGCGGCGGTCGTTGCCGGCCGGGCCCCGCCGTCGCTCGCCCGGCCGCTCGCGCGTGTCGCTGACCTGCTGCAACTCGGTGCCGACCCGGACACCGCATGGGCGGCGCTGCTCGAGGATTCATCGGAGGCGAAGAGGTCGGCCGACGACCATCTCGAAGCCCTCGCGGCGCTGGCCAGACGCTCGGCCCGAGCCGGTTCGTCACTGGCGGGCGGACTCGCGGAACTGGCGGACGATGTTCGACGCCGCGCTCATGACGATGCGCTGGCCGCGGCCGAGCGCGCCGGAGTGGCGATCAGTGGTCCGCTCGGGCTGTGCTTCCTGCCTGCGTTCATCTGTCTCGGGATCGTGCCGGTAGTGGTCGGTCTGGCGTCGACGGTGCTCGGCGCGTTCTGACTGCGAGCGCGGAAGTGCTCACGAACTGTCGGTGCCCACCAGCACACTGGAGACATGGCTGACACCGGACACCGACACCATGCGATCGACTACGTCGAGCTCACCGTCACGGACATGGCTGCGGCGCGGACCTTCTATTCGGGCGCGTTCGGCTGGGAGTTCAACGACTACGGACCCGGTTACTCGGGAATCGTCGGGCCGGGAGGAGCAGGATCGCCGGAGGCGGGCGGCCTCGCGCTCGGCGACTCGGCGCCCACCCGGGGCGGCCCGCTGGTCCTGCTGTACTCCGATGACCTCGACGTGACGGTTGAGAAGGTGCGTGCGGCGGGAGGTCAGATCGTCAACGGTCCCTACGACTTTCCGGGCGGCCGACGGTTTCACTTCACCGACCCGAGCGGTAACGAGCTCGGCGTCTGGTCGTCCGCCTGAGGTGTCCGCTCGCAAACCCACCCCTCGAGGGGTGCGGAGTCGAAAACTCGATGGATCCCAGCGGGGCTTTGATGCGTCCAAGTAGTGCAGAACTCGAAGGTCGCTCGTCCCGACAGGAGAACCCATGACCCACAACCTTTCTCGTCTCATCGATCGTGCAGGTGCGCACGCCACGCGGCTGATCACCGACGAGGACGGCATGTCCACGGCGGAATACGCGATCGGCACAATTGCGGCCGCGGCGTTCGGGGCGATCCTCTACACGGTGATCACCGGGGACAACATCGTGAGTGCGCTGACCGGCATCATCGGGAAGGCTCTCAACACCTCGGTGGGCTGATGTGCTTGCGTGCGCTGAGGATTCGGATTGCGGAGATCGGTCGGGATGAGGCGGGGATGGTGACGGTCGAGGCGGCATACGCGGTCGCTGCGATCGTGGTCGCGGTGCTGCTCGCCGTCGGAGCGATCGGTGGCGTGACGGCCCAGATCCGTTGTACCGACGCTGCGCGGGAGGCGGCACGGCTGACGGCAGCGGGTGACGATTCGGCGCGCGAGGTCGCGAAGCGGATGGCGGGGGATCGGGCCGTGGTGTTGGTGTCGGTCCAGGGGAAACGTGTCGTCGCGCAGGTGCGCACCTCGGTGGCGTTGTTGCCGGGCCTCACGATGTCGGCACAGGCCGTGGCCGCCAAGGAACCGCGAGGCGAGGATCAGGTGGTCTTCGCGCCCGGCGTCGAACCGTGAGGGCCGTCCGCGGTCTCGTCGCAGATGACCATGGCAATGCGACGGTGCTGGGTGCGTTCGCGATCGCCGCTCTCGCGGCAGTTCTCGTCATGGTCATCTACGTCGGCGCGGCCGTGCTCGCCCGTCACCGCGCTCAGTCGGCAGCTGACCTGTCCGCGCTGGCCGCAGCCGCAGATCACGTGGCGGGGGAGTCCGAACCCTGCACCGCTGCGCGTGCAATGGCGACGGCACAACGGCCTTCGGTCGAGGTGGTCGCGTGCCGAACGGACGGTGAGGACGTGCTCGTGTCGGTGCGGGTCCCGGTCGACCTGGGCACCTTCGGCGTCCGGGCGGCCACGGCGTCCGCGCGGGCCGGTCCGGTCGAGTGACGGTGGAGCGCTACCCGCGTCGGACAAGAGAACGGAGTCTGGGGATCGGCCAAATCAGGTCGTCGTACGGTTACGGACGTGATTAGAGCCTTCGTAGCCACTGCCGCGGCACTTGTACTACTCGCGGGATGCTCGTCTGAGAAAGATGCTCCTCGGCAAGCTTCCGCACTCCCCGGGGTGATGACAGCTCAACCTCTGACTGCCTCTGACTTGGCCGAGCGATTGAAGACATCGATACCCGAAGTGGTGAAGATCATTGAGATCACCGAAGAAAACGACCCGAACAATCTGATCGGTCGCCCAAACGGGTACACGACAGCCTTTGTCATCGAAGACTCGCGCGTTGGTTGTCTCGAGTTGCCGGGCAGCAGCATCGGTGTTGACTGCGGGGCAATGGTCGAACAGTGGCCAGACCATGCATCAGCCCAAGCGCGTGCCGACTACATCCAGCGGGTGCTGAAGGGAGCCCCGATGCTCGGACAGGAGTACGACACGGTTCGTGGAGATGCGGTGCTCCGTGTGTCGGGTGATCTCAAACCGTCTGAGGCAGAGAGGTACAAGGCGGTGTTCGCGTCCTAACAGGGTCCGAGTGACCTAGCGCGGAAGAGCGTGTACGACCAGGGCCTCGTGAACGACACGACCAGACGCTGACCTACCCGCGACTGTCCTCGTCGACGACGATCCGTTTCGGATACACCCGTACCGATTGCATAGGGGCGAACCACAATTGGTGAAAGTGAACGTCCGTGTCGCCGCGGTAGGCGAGTTCGAAGGCTTCGGTCCCGGTGTTCAGCGGGATCCACGGTCGAACCGCCCGCACGAACGACGACCAGTGGATCAGTTCGCCCTCGGTCAGGAACCCGCCTGCAGCAGCCCAGGTTTCGCCGGACTGCGCGTCGGACGACGCCAGGTACACCTCGCCGAGCGACGGCGTGATCCTCGGGCCGATCATCGCGGCTTGCAGGTACCACTGGGCGGTGGTCACCACCGGGGTGAAGCCGCCCGACCGGGCCGCGCACCACCCGTAGTGCAGGTCGAGGGCATCGAGTGCCGCCTCCTCGGAGAAGAACACGTCGCGTTCGCCGATGGAGGCCGGCAGGTTGTCGGTGTCCTGGGTGGGCCGGGCAAGCAGGAAGAAGGCGCGCGAGGGCCGGGACACCAGCCGCTTCGTTCCGATCCCCCGATCGGATGCCTCGTCATGCATGAGCCAAGTATTGCCGAGACAACAGTTCGAGGACGGTCACTGCGCCATCTTTGTCCAACGGATCATTGCCGTTGCCACACTTGGGGCTCTGCACACACGACGGGCAGCCGCTCTCGCATCCGCAGCTCGCGACGGCGTCCCGGGTGGCGTTGATCCAGGTGAGGAAGGCAGAGTGCCCGCGCTCGGCGAAACCCGCCCCGCCCATGTACCCGTCGTAGACGAAAACGGTCGGCAATCCGGTGTCGGGATGGAGGTCGGTGGAGACGCCGCCGATGTCCCATCGGTCGCACGTCGCGACGAGGGGGAGGAGTCCGATCGCCGCATGCTCGGCCGCGTGCAGGGAACCGGGCAGCCTCGTGTCGTCGATTCCGGCCTCGGCCAGCACCTCCGGTGTGAGCGTGTACATGACCGCCCGGGTATGCAGGGTCTGCTCGGGCATGTCGAGTTCGACGGCGTCGAGCACCTCACCGGTCCGCAGCGTCCGCAGGTAACCGACTACCTGATGCGTCACGTCGACCTCGACGAAGGCCACGGTCAGCGGACCGAACTCACGGCTCTCGATGACGGAGGTGATCGAGATGTCGGTGGTCTCGCGTGCCGACGTGGTCCAGTCGGGGTCCTCGGGATGTGCGAGCGCCAGGCCGTCGTCGAGGTCTAGTTCATCGACGAGGTACGTCTCGCCCTGGTGGATGTGCACCGCGCCGGGGTGCACCGTCGACATCGCGCGCCCGGTGTCGACGGTGCCCAGGACCTGCGAGGTCGTGGTGTCGACGATCAACACCTGCCCGCCGATCCCGCCCCGGATGTCGATCTCGGCGTGCGGTTCGACGCCGGCGGCGACGTACCAACCCGACTTCCGTCTGCGCAGCAGGCCTTCCGTGGCCAGGTCCTCGGCCACCGGCCGCGCATCCCAGGCGTCTATCTCGGTGTCCGAGAGCGGCTTCTCTGCGGCGGCGCACAACAGATGCGGCCCGAGGATGTACGGGTTGGCCGGGTCGGTGACGGTGGCCTCGACCGGCTTGCCGAGGAGCGAGTCGGGATGGTGCACCAGGAATGTGTCGAGTGGGTCGTCGCGGGCGACCAGGACCACCAGCGAGTCCCCGGACTCCCGTTGGCGTCCGGCCCGACCCGCCTGCTGCCAGAACGACGCGACCGTCCCGGGGTAGCCGCTGACGATGACAGCGTCCAATCCGCTGATGTCGACGCCCAATTCGAGTGCGTTGGTGGTCGCGACACCGAGCAGCTCGCCGTCGGAGATCGCCTTCTCGAGCTTGCGCCGGTCATCGGCGAGATAGCCCGCACGGTAGGCCCCGATCCTCGACTCGAGTTCGGGCGCACTCTGCGACAACATGTTCCGCGCCGACAGTGCCGTCAGTTCGACGCCCCGCCGACTGCGCGCGAAACACAGTGTCCGCGCACCCTCGACCACGAAATCCGCGAGTAACCGTGCAGATTCGGCGCCGGCGGAGCGTCGGACCGGCGCGCCGTTCTCCCCGGTCACCGCCGGCAGGAAGTCCGGCTCCCACAATGCGACGGTGCGCTCACCGCGCGGCGAGCTGTCCTCGGTCACCGCGACCGCGGGCTCACCGATCAAGCGGCCCAATGCCTCCGCGGGTTGCGTGACCGTCGCGCTGGCACCGATCACCGTCGGATTCGCGCCGGCCGCACGGGCGATCCGGAGGAGCCTGCGCATGACGAGTGCGGTGTGGGAGCCGAAGACGCCACGGTAGTGGTGGCATTCGTCGACGACGATGAAGCGAAGATGCCGGAAGAACTGACGCCACCGGGCGTGATGCGAGAGGATGCCGATGTGCAGCATGTCGGGGTTGGTGAATATCCACCGTGAGTGCACGCGCGCCCACTGCCGGATCTCGGGGTCGGTGTCGCCGTCGTAGGCGCAGGGCTGCAGGTGCCCGAACTCCGGCCGCCCGGCGATGATCGAGGAGACCGCCCGGATCTGGTCCGCGCCCAACGCTTTCGTCGGCGCGAGATATAACGCTGTCGAATTCTTTTCATTCAACAGAGTCGAAAGAATTGGCATCTGGTAAGACAGTGATTTACCCGATGCGGTTCCCGTGCAGATGGCGACATGATTACCGCGGAATGCTTCGTCGGCGGCCCGGGCCTGGTGTGTCCAGACGCGTTCTATTCCGTTGTCCGCGTACGCGTCGAGGAGTGCTGTGGGCACCCATTCCGGCCACTCGGCGAAAGATGCAGGGCGCGACGGGATTACCGACAGGTGCGTGAGTGGGGACTCGTCGGGGTCGGTGCCTGCGAGGGACCTTGCGAGGAGATCTGTCCCGAATGTGGAGTACTGCATTTTATGGTGGAAACTCTTCAAAGTGGTGTCGGCGCGGGAGGTCTGGGAAGGTCGGGATGTTACCGATGGATGTCGTGCTGCTGAAGTTTGGCGAGGTTTTTGCTCATCTTGGTTGATGTGACTATCGCAAGTGGGCCGGACATGATTGACTGGGTGCGGCCGCAGCTTTCGCAACCCGTCGAGGCGGGCGACAAGCGTGTTGCAGCCGTGGTACTGAGGTTAGTTTGGCGGATCGAAGCAGATCTTCGCGGGGCTCTTTGAAGTATGGCGGTCAACCGGCCACGACGCGATGACCCATCGTGTCGCGACAGTTGATATGTAAAGGATTGCAAGACATGGCACAGGGAACTGTGAAGTGGTTCAACGCGGAAAAGGGCTTCGGCTTCATCGCGCCTGACGAGGGCTCCGACGACGTGTTCGTCCACTACTCCGAAATCCAGGGAGCCGGTTTCCGCACCCTCGAGGAGAACCAGCGGGTGGAGTTCGAGGTCGGCCAGGGCACCAAGGGCCCGCAGGCCACCGGCGTTCGCGCGGTCTGAGACCACCTGCGCAACTGCATACGCAGCTTGCCGACAACCGCTCCCGTCTCGTTCAGTCGAGACGGGAGCGGTTTGTTTTGCGGGGGCCGCTGAAGCGTCGGCGCGAACCGCCGCGGGAAAGACCGGTTTCGGGGACCCGGACCACCTAATCTCGGCTTGTGGGCCAGTTGTCGTTTTTCTCCGCGGAGACAGAGGAGCCCGCGTACTCCGATCTCGCGGGCCTGCTCGCGGCGCACGGTCAGGCCGTCCGTTCGGACTCCGGTACGCGGGTCTCGATCGTCGTCCGCGATCGCTGGCGCGCGGAGCAGATCGTCGAGGAGATGCGGGCCTCCGGTCTCGACGCCGAGGTCACCACCTCCGATGAGGGCACCCCGTTGGCCCGCACCGCGGCGTGTCATGAACTCGACGCGCTTCACCTGGCATGGTCGGCAGGCGCGGTCAAGGCGATGCCCACCGGCTGGATTCCGTCATACCGTGCGCTGCGGCTCTGGGTGATCGCCTCCGGCCACTCCGACGAAGGCCGCTACCAACTCGGTCTCGACCCGCACGCCCCCGACACCCACGCGGCACTCGCCACCGCACTGATGAGGGTCGGGATCGCACCCACCCTGGTCGGCACGCGGGGTCATTCACCTGCACTTCGCATCGCCGGCCACCGTCGTCTCGTTCGTCTGCACGAATACGTCGGTCCGCCGCCGAATGCAGCGGCGGTGCCGGATTGGCCACCTGCGGACATACATTAGCGATCTCTTCTAGATCGTTCTGACCTGGGAAAACGCTGACCGAAAGCGCGGTATGGGTCACATCTGACAGCGTCACAAGGAATTCGGATGTGCAAACGGCGCTATACATAAGGTACAAACCCATCGAACACACCTGTTCAGACATGCAGGTGGTTCTCCACCCAGTCAACCGAAGGACGCCCCGGTGGCCGAGACCAGCACCGCATCCCGCTCTAGTGGGGGAATCCGACGACTCGTGATCGTCGAGTCCCCTACAAAGGCGCGCAAGATCGCCGGTTACCTCGGCTCCAACTACGTGGTGGAGTCGTCCCGCGGCCACATTCGCGACCTGCCGCGCGGCGCCGCCGACGTCCCCGCCAAGTACAAGGGCCAGCCCTGGGCGCGCCTCGGGGTGAACGTCGACGACAACTTCGAGCCGCTCTACGTCGTCTCGCCGGACAAGAAGACCACCGTCAGCGAACTGAAGTCGCTGATGAAGGATGTCGACGAGCTCTACCTCGCCACGGACGGTGACCGCGAGGGGGAGGCCATCGCCTGGCACCTCCTCGAGACGCTCAAGCCGAAGATCCCGGTCAAGCGGATGGTCTTCCACGAGATCACCGAACCTGCGATCCGCGCCGCCGCCGAGAACCCGCGTGACCTCGACATCGACCTGGTCGACGCCCAGGAGACCCGCCGCATCCTCGACCGCCTCTACGGCTACGAGGTGTCGCCGGTCCTGTGGAAGAAGGTCATGCCGAAGCTGTCGGCGGGGCGTGTGCAGTCCGTTGCGACGCGCATCATCGTCGAGCGTGAACGTGAGCGCATGGCGTTCGTGTCCGCCGAGTACTGGGACATCGCCGCGACCATGGACGCCGGCGCCGAGGCCAGCCCGTCGACGTTCAAGGCACGTCTGGTCAACGTCGACGACGCCCGCGTCGCCACCGGTCGCGACTTCGAGGCGACCGGCGAACTGAAGAAGCCCGACGGCGTCGTCGTGCTGAACGCCGACCGTGCGGAGAGCCTGGCCGCAGGCCTGCGTGGCGCGGCCATGACGGTGACGTCGGTCGAGGAGAAGCCCTACACCCGCCGCCCGTACGCGCCGTTCATGACGTCGACGCTGCAGCAGGAGGCCGGCCGCAAGCTGCGGTTCACCTCCGACCGCACCATGCGCATCGCGCAGCGGCTGTATGAGAACGGCTTCATCACCTACATGCGTACCGACTCGACGAGCCTGAGCGAGTCGGCGATCAACGCCGCCCGTGCCCAGGCCCGCGAGTTGTACGGCGACAACTTCGTCCATCCGACGCCGCGTCAGTACACCCGCAAGGTCAAGAACGCGCAGGAAGCCCACGAGGCGATCCGCCCCGCGGGCGAGACCTTCCGGACCCCCGGTCAGGTCGCCGGCCAGCTCGAGGCCGACGAGTTCCGCCTCTACGAGCTCATCTGGCAGCGCACCGTCGCCTCCCAGATGGCCGACGCCAAGGGCACCACGCTGAGCCTGCGCATCGCGGGTACCGCCTCCTCCGGCGAGCGCGCGACCTTCGCATCGTCGGGCCGCACCATCACGTTCCCCGGCTTCTTGTCGGCCTACGTCGAGACCGTCGACGAGCAGACCGGCGGTCAGGCCGACGACGCCGAGAACCGCCTGCCGCAGCTGACCGAGGGACAGTCGCTCACCGCGACCGAGCTCACCGCCGACGGCCATTCGACCAACCCGCCGGCCCGCTTCACCGAGGCGTCGCTGGTCAAGGTGCTCGAAGAGCTGGGCATCGGCCGTCCGTCGACCTACGCCTCGATCATCGGCACCATCCAGGACCGCGGCTACGTCGTGAAGAAGGGCAACGCCCTTGTCCCGTCCTGGATCGCCTTCGCAGTGGTCGGGCTCCTCGAGGCGTACTTCGAGAGTCTCGTCGACTACGACTTCACCGCGACCCTGGAAGACGACCTCGACCAGATCGCCACCGGCAACGAGAACCGCACCAAGTGGCTGACGGAGTTCTACTTCGGCGACGAGCGGTCCGGCGACGACGCCGAGGCACGATCTGCATCGTCGGCGATCGCCCAATACGGCGGCCTCAAGAAGCTCGTCAGCGTCAACCTGGAGGAGATCGACGCCCGCCAGGTCAACTCGATCCGGCTCTTCGACGACGAAGAAGGCCGTCCGATCTACGTGCGCGTCGGCCGTTTCGGCCCGTACCTCGAGCGTGACGTCAACGCGAACAAGAAGACCGACGCCGACGCCGAACCCGATCTGCAGCGTGCCAACCTGCCGGCCGACATCACGCCGGACGAGCTGACCCTGGAGATCGCGGAGAAGCTGTTCTCGACGCCGCAGGAGGGTCGCTCGCTGGGCGTCGACCCGCTGACCGGGCACGAGATCGTCGCCAAGGAAGGACGTTTCGGCCCGTACGTGACCGAGATCCTGCCGTCCGACGACGATGACGACGACGGTGATGCCCCGATCACCATCCCTGCGGGTCCGACGCCGCGCGACGGCGGATCTCCCGGTGCCGGCGGCAGCGATGCCGGCGACGCCGATGTGGTCCCGCTCGATTCCCCGGGCGGCGGCACCACCACCAAGACCAAGCCGGCGGCGAAGAAGGTCGCCAAGAAGGCGGCGAAGAAGGCCGGTCCCAAGCCGCGCACCGGTTCGCTGTTCAAGTCGATGGACATCTCGACGGTCACCCTCGACGAGGCTCTGAAGCTGCTGTCGCTGCCGCGCGTCGTCGGCGTCGACCCGGAGTCCGGCGACGAGATCACCGCGCAGAACGGGCGCTACGGTCCTTACCTGAAGAAGGGCTCGGATTCGCGGTCCCTCGGTAGTGAGGAACAGCTCTTCGAGATCACCCTCGACGAGGCCCTGAAGATCTACTCCGAGCCCAAGCGTCGTGGACGGCAGGCGGCTGCGCCGCCGCTGCGTGAACTGGGCAAGGACGACGAGGTCAGCGGCAAGCCGATGGTCATCAAGGATGGCCGCTTCGGTCCGTACGTGACCGACGGCGAAACCAACGCGAGCCTGCGCAAGGGCGACGAGGTCGACTCGATCACGCCGGAGCGCGCGATGGAACTCCTCGCCGATCGTCGCGCTCGCGGCCCGGCCAAGAAGGCGGCGAAGAAGGCCGCCAAGAAGGCCCCGGCAAAGAAGGCTGCGAAGAAGACGGCCGCCAAGAAGACCGCGAAGAAGGCTGCCGCCAAGAAGACGACCGCCAAAAAGACCGCGGCCAAGAAGACGGCCGCGAAGAAGACGACGGAGTCGTCGGAGGATTAGCGGGCCCCAGCCGCTGCTTGAGGTGCGAGGAGCGCGAGCGACGAGTCTTGAAGGGCCCTGGTGAGTCGACCTCGGGAGCCGCTCAGTCCCTGCGGTAGGGCTCCATGTGCGGGCGGGCGAGGAGGGTCTCGATCCCGCGGCCGCGGAGTTCGACGCCTTCACCGATCTCCCAGTGCTCGGCCTCTTCGTGCGAGGCCAGGAACACGGCACGGGCCGAACCGAGCACGCGGGTGGGCTCGTCCTTCGCGAGTTCGGTGAGGCGCGCGGCCTCGTTCACCGGGTCGCCGATGACGGTGTACTCGAGGCGCTGCTCGGCGCCGATGTGCCCGGCGATCGCCTTGCCGGCGGAGACACCGATGCCGATGTCGGTGTCACCGAGGGTCTGGTACAGCTCGGCCCGTAGCTCACGCGCGGAGGCCAGCGCGCGGCCGGCGAAGTCGTCGAGGTCGAGGGGGGCGCCGAAGATCGCGAGCGCCGCATCACCCTGGAACTTGTTGACGAAGCCGCCGTGGCGTCCGACGACGGCCACGACCACCCGGAAGAACTCGTTGAGCAGCTCGACGATCTCGCGCGGCGGGCGGTTCACGGCCAGGCGCGTCGAACCGACGATGTCGACGAAGAGCACACCGACGTAGCGTTCCTCGCCGCCCAGCTCGGTGCCGGTCTCGATGGCGCGTCGGGCGACGTCCTCGCCGACGTAGCGGCCGAACAGGTTGCGTAGTTCCTGTCGTTCGCGCAGGTCGGCGACCATGTCGTTGAAGCCGGCCTGCAGCAGGCCGAGGTCGCTGCCGTCGTAGATCTTCACCGCGACGTTCAGGTCGCCCTCACTGACCTTCGACTGGGCGCGGCGCAACTGCTTGATCGGGTCGTTGATCGCGGCCACCACGCGCACGATCGCGATGACGCTGAATGCGAGAGCCGACACCGCCATCCACAGGATCGGACGTTCCAGGCCGGTGGAGTCGCCCTCGAAGATGCCCAGCCGGTGCAGCACGATCAAGCCGATGATGACGACCATCGGTGCAACGACGCTGATCACCCAGAACGCGGTGATGCGGGTGGTGACGCTCGGGGCGATCGCATGGTCGGGGTTGTTGGCCATCGCGGCGACGGTGATCGGCCGCATGACCTTTTCTGCCTGCATGTAGCTGAGGGCGCAGGTGACCATCGCACCGATGGCGCTCGCGATGGCGACGATGAAGGCGTTCTTCGACGACACCGTCAGGTTGACCAGGGTGAAGAGCGCGCCGCCCACCACCCACAGCGCGGCGTTGACGACCGTCAGCAGCGTCGGTAGCGCGAGGGCGCGGCGTCGGGCGGCCTCGTTGTCGAGTCGCGTGCGTCTTCGGTGCCACACGAGCACGGGTAGCGACAGCTGGATACTGGCGTACCCGCCGATGACCATCGCGATCAGCAAGTAGCTCGCGAAGATCACCTGGTTCAGTGCGGTGATCTCGTCCAGGCTGATGGAATCCTGGAGCGGCATCCCGAAGCGGAGGAAGGCGAAGGTGAAGAGCGCGCCGACGAGATTCGCGCGGAGCATGTCGAGCGCGAGGATCGGCCACGGCGTATGAATCAGCCAACGGCCAAGGTGCAGCACCTTGGACCATCGCGACCGCTGTTCCACCACGGAGACTACGGTAGCTGGCTGCTTGCAATCGTTAAACACGGTTCCGCCCCGTTGGCGTGTCCGAACTGCGGTTTAGGGTGTCGTTGTGACCAATGTCTTTGATCGGCTGACCGGCCAAGAGGCGATCGCGGACGATCTGCGTGCCGCCGCGCGTGCTGCGCGGGTCCTCGCGCAGCAGCTCGACGCCGGCAGCAGCGAGGGCCTGTTCGTGCCCGACGACGAGATCCCGGGCGTCGACGCGGGGTGGTCACGCGCATCGATGACGCATTCCTGGCTCTTCACCGGGCCGCCCGGAAGCGGTCGCTCGGTGGCCGCGACGTGTTTCGCCGCCGCCCTGCAGTGTCAGTCGCCCGAGTCGGCGAACGTCGGGTGCGGCGAGTGCCGTGCCTGTGTGACGGTGATGGCCAAAACCCACGCCGACGTCCGGCACGTCGTGCCCGAGGGTCTGAGTCTGGCGGTCGATGCGATGCGCGACATCGTGCAGGCCGCCGCCCGACGCCCCGGAACCGGCCGCTGGCAGATCGTCATCGTCGAGGACGCCGACCGCCTCACCGAACAGGCCGCGAACGCGCTGCTGAAGGTCGTCGAGGAGCCGCCACCCCGCACCGTGTTCCTGCTGTGCGCGCCGTCGGTGGACCCGGAGGACATCTCGGTGACCCTCCGATCGCGATGCCGGCACGTCGCGCTGGTGTCGCCGACACCCGCGGCCATCGAACGCGTCCTGATCGAACGCGACGGCCTCGACCCCGAGCAGGCACGCTGGGCGGCGTCGGTGTGCGGCGGCCACATCGGCCGCGCCCGCCGCCTCGCCACCGACCCCGACGCCCGTTCCCAGCGCGAGAAGGCGCTCTCGCTGGCTCGGGCCGCTTCCCGGGATTCGACGGCGTACGCCGCGGCCGAGGAGCTGGTGCGGTCGGCGGAGGCCGCGGCCAAGGCGATCAGTGCCGAACTCGACGAAGCCGAGACCGAGGAGATGAGGACCGCGCTCGGTGCGGGCGGCACCGGCAAGGGCACCGCCCGGATGCCCCGCGGGAGTGCGGGCGCGCTGAAGGAGCTCGAGAAGCGTCAGAAGTCGCGCGCCACGCGCGTCGGACGCGATGTCCTCGACCGCGCCCTCGTCGACCTCGCCGCACTCTTCCGCGACGCGCTCGTCGTCGGGGTCGGGGCCGAGGTGACCGCGATGCATCCCGACAAGTCCGACGACATCTCGATACCCCTGGCCGGCTACGCCCGCCCCGAGCAACTGCTGTCGTGCGTCGAGGCCGTCCTCGACTGCCGCGAGGCGCTGGACATGAACGTCAAACCCAAGTTCGCGGTCGACGACATGGTCGCCCGGATCGGGTTGGCGCTCAAGCGCAAGGTCGACGCCTAGCAATCGCGGGGCCTCCCCAGTCTCGCAAAGCACCCACTATTGGTAACTGATGTGTTACCAATAGTGGGTGGATGCATTCGAGGCGATCGCCGACCCGACTCGTCGGGCGCTCGTCGAACGTCTCGCGCAGCGTCCCGCACGCGTCGTCGATCTCGCGGCCGAACATCCGGTCAGCCGCCCGGCGATCTCGCGCCACCTCCGGGTCCTCGGCGAGGCCGGCGTCGTCGCGGCCGTCGACCATGGCCGTGAACGGCACTACGAACTCGTGTCCGGGGGACTGGCGCCGGTACGCGGCTGGCTGGACGGACTGGCGTCGGGAGCAACGCAGCCGTTCGGCGAGCATCATCTCGACGCCCTCGACCTCGAGGTTCGACGCACCGTGCGGGAGTTCGCCGACCCGAGCATCCAGACCGGCGAACAGAAGGAGACAGGATGAAAGCCGAAGTGACGGCCACCGGGCGCCAGGAGATCCGCGACGGGGTTGCCTATGTGGTCCTCGAGCGCACCTTCGACGCGCCGGTCGCCGCGGTGTGGGCAGCCATCACCGAACCGACCCGGCTTGAACGGTGGGTGGGGACCTGGGATGGGGATCCGACACACGGTTACGTCGACTTCCGGATGACCGCCGAGGGCGAGGACGCGGAGGCGGAGCGAATGGCCATTCTGGAATGCGAGCCGCCGAACCGGCTCGTCGTCGAATCGAAGAGCCCGGACCCCGACGGCGGGGCCGACGACGTGTGGCGACTGGAGTTGGATCTCACCGAGGCCGACGGTACGACCACACTCACGTTCGCGCAGGGGCTCTCACGCCCCGAGATGGCCGAGAACGTCGGTCCCGGGTGGGAGTACTACCTCGACCGGCTCGTCGCGGCCGAGTCCGGCAGCGGCGTCGACGCGGTGGACTGGGATGCCTACTATCCGGCGCTGTCGGCTCCTTACGCGCAGATGTTCGCCGGCTGAGCACGTCGCGACTCTTACGCGACGGTAATCGGGCGGCAACACGGCCTCTTTAACGTCTCCGGTCATGACACGACCCCTGGGTACGGGGATCAACATCTCTGGACTGACCAAGACGTTCACCTCTCGTTCGTTGCGCGGGAGTTCGACGGTGGCCGCGTTGTCCGACGTCTCGTTGAGCACGTCGGAGGGTTCCTTCCTGTCGTTGCTCGGCCCGTCGGGCTGCGGCAAGTCGACGGTGCTGCGTATCCTCGCCGGCCTCGAGGACGCCACCTCGGGGACCGCGCTGATGAACGGGCAATCGCCCCAGGACCTCCAGCGAAATCATGAGCTGGGCATCGCCTTCCAGGATTCGGCGTTGCTGCCGTGGCGCTCGGTCGAATCCAACATCAAGCTGCCGCTGCAGGTCGGGGGAATGCCGGCCGACGACGACCTCGTCGCCGACCTGATCGAACTGGTCGGGCTCAAGGGCTTCGAGAAGTCCAAGCCCGCGATGCTCTCCGGCGGTATGCGCCAACGTGTTTCGATCGCCCGTGCTCTGGTGGTTAAACCGACCGCACTGCTGCTCGACGAACCGTTCGGCGCGCTCGACGACATGACCCGGCAGCGGCTCAACGTCGAACTGCTGCGCATCTGGACCGAGAAGCCGGCGACCACGCTGATGGTCACGCACGGTATCGCCGAGGCGGTCTTCTTGTCCGACGTGGTCGCGGTCATGAGTCCGCGGCCGGGCACGGTGGCGGAGGTGGTCCCCGTCGATCTGCCGCGGCCCCGCATCCCGGAGATGATGCGCACGCCCGAGTTCCACGCGATACACGACCACCTCTCCGGCCTCCTGTTCGGTAAGCGGGCGACCGCGCAACCGGCCGAAGTCGTAGCGCCCGAACCTGTTTCGGAGGGCGTGAGTGGCTAGATTCGGATCGGTCCGATGGGTGGCCGGTCTCGGGGGGATCGTCGGACTCATCGTGGTGTGGTGGATCGCCGGTGCGTTGGACCTGTTCGGCGGAACGATCCCGACGCCGTGGTCGGTGCTCGCCGAGATCGGCGAGACCGGGTCCACCTATTACGTCGACAACTTCTCGCTGACAGTCGAACTCGCATTCCGCGGATTCCTCTGGGGCAACGGGCTTGCGATCGCCCTGGCCGTCACCGTGATCCTGTTTCCGCCGGTGGAAGGACTGGCCACCCAGCTCGCGATCCTGTCGTACTGCACGCCGATCATCGCTGTCGCGCCGATCATCCAGGTGGCCTTCGCCGAGGTGACGACGATGATCGTCTTCCTCGCCGCCATCTCGGTGTTCTTCACGACGATGATCGGGACGTTGTCGGGTCTGCGCGCACCGCACTCGGGAAGTCTCGACCTCATCAAGGTCTACGGCGGCGGCCGCTTCGCGCAACTGTGGCGGGTGAGATCCGTCGCCGCACTGCCGAACACCCTGGCCGCCATCAAGATCGCCGCTCCGGCCGCAGTTCTGGGTGCCGTGCTCGGCGAGTTCCTCGCGATGCCCGAAACCGGTGCCGGACCGGCGATGATCATCGCCCAGCAGAGCGGCGACATCCCGCAGGTGTGGGCCATCGCCCTGATCAGCGGGGCGATTGCCGGCCTCGGCTACGCCGTGGTCGCGGCGATCGCCAAGTATGCGACGGCCTGGTCGAACGGAACGGCGGCGGGACGATGAGCACTGAGGTGAGAACTCTCAGGGCGGGGGGCTTCGGAACCGGTGGTCTGTGGGCGGCAGGACGTTTCCTCGGATCCCTGCTGCTGTCGTTCGCGCTGATCCTGGTGATCTGGTGGTTGTTCCTCCTGGCCTTCCCCGACATCGGGCCGATCATCGGGCGCACGCCTGTCGACGTGTTCGATTACCTGTTCGTCGACGCCGACGCGCCGGCGGCCCGCGCCGAGATCTTCGGCAACCTCTGGATCACCCTGCAGGACGCGGCAATCGGGTTCGTCGCCGGTATGCTCGCGGCGATCGCCACGGCGGCGATCTTTGTCGTGTCCCGTTCCGCGGCACAGACGTTCATGCCGATCGCGATGCTCCTCCGGTCGGTGCCGCTGGTCGCGATGACACCGCTGATCACCGTCATCGTCGGTCGGGGAGTCGCGGTGGTCGCGGTGATGGGCGGGATCGTCGTGTTCTTCCCCGCGCTCGTGATGATCATGACCGGGCTGTCGAATGCGCCGCGTCAGATCACCGATGTGATCAGTGTGTACGGCGGCGGGCGCTGGACGGCATTGCGCCGCTCTGCGATTCCGTCGGCGGTGCCGTCGCTGTTCGGCGCGGCCAAGGTTTCGGTGCCGGGCGCGCTCATCGGCGCAACCGTCGCCGAGTGGTTGGGGACCAACAAAGGCCTCGGTGCGTCACTCCAGCGGGCCCTGCCCGCGGCGGCCTACGACGAGCTGTGGGCCTCGGTCCTCGTCATCACCGTGGCTTCGATCGTCATCTACGCCGTGGTGGGTGTCATCGAGACTGTCGTCCTGTCACAGATGGGAACGCAGCACAACTGAGGTCGGGCGCACGCTCGACCGCATCTGCTTCTGGCGAAAGGTAATTCTCACATGGCCAACTCCTTCGACCGTCGGTCGTTTCTCCGCTATTCGATGATGGGCGGCGCAGCCGCCGGTGCCCTCGGTCTGACCGGCGCGTTGTCGGCGTGCAGTTCCGGCGGTACCGCGAGCGGGGGCACGAGCTCGACCAACCCGAAGGTGCAGCTGTCGTGGCAGAAGAACATCGAGTTCGCGGGTGAGTACTTCGCCATCGAGAACGGCTACTTCGAGGAGGAAGGTCTCGGCACGCCCGAGCTGATCACCGGCGGTGGTGCGGGTACGGGCGTCGAGAATGGTCTGACGTCGAACAAGGTGTGGATCGGAATGTCCTCGCCGCAGCTGACCGCGCCGGTGATCCTGCAGGGCGCAAAGCTGATGACCGTCGCCGCGACGTTCCAGCGCAACCCGTTCTGCATCGTGTCGTCGGCCGACAAGCCCATCCTCGGTCCCGAGGACATGAAAGGCCGCAAGATCGGCGTCCAGGCGACCAACGAGAACGTCTTCCAGGCGCTGCTCACCGCCAACAACATGACCGAGGCCGACATCCAGAAGATCACTGTCCAGTACGACCCGACGCCGCTGAAGAACGGTGAGGTCGACGGCTGGGTCAGCTATGTGACGAACGAGCCGATCACCTTGGAGGAAAGCGGCTTCCCGAATGCCAACTTCCTGTTCGCCGACTTCAACCTGCCGCTCGTCGCCGAGACCCTGGTCCTCCGGCAGGACACCATCGACAACGAGCGAGACAAGGTGAAGGCGTTCCTCAAGGCGGACATCAAGGGTTGGTACGACGCGGTCGCCGACCCGGCGGGGTCGGCGCGGCTCGCGGTCACCAAGTACGGCAAGGACCTCGGTCTGGACGAAGCCGAACAGACCAAGGAGGCCATTGCCCAGAACACCCTCGTCGTCTCCGCGGACACCAAGGCCAATGGCCTGCTCACGATGACCGACGAACTGATCGCGCAGAACATCGAAGCCCTGGGCAAGGGCGGTTTTGCCATCAAGGCCGAGCAGATCTTCGACATGTCGCTCGTCAAGGAGGTCTACGAGGAGAACCCCGACCTGAAGAAGTGACCGGCCCTATCATTGGTGCACGGTCGATGGCCGTACAGCCGATGAGCAAGGGAGCAGGCGATGTCGGACTTCATCCGCAAGATCAAGCAAGAGGCCAGGGCCGTCTCGGCTGCCATCGACCAGGAACTGACCGTCCTCGAAGGAGTCCCCGGGTACGACCCGCTCGCGGATGACACCGACGAGTCGTCCGACGAGTCGGCGTCAGTCGAACCTGCGTCCCTCGAATCAGGGGACGAGACGACCAAGTAGAGACGACGCGGCAGACACGACGCAGCGGCCGCCGGGCGGGTGGTCCCGCCCGGCGGCCGTGGTGCGTCGCGCTCATTTCCTCACAAACCGCAGCAGCGCTTCGTTGACCTCGGCGGCATGCGTCCACAGGAGGCCGTGAGGAGCGTCCTCGATCTCGACGTACTCGGCCTCCGGAACGGCCTCGTGGAAGCGGCGGCCGGTGGCGTCGATCGGCAGGATGTTGTCGGCGGTGCCGTGCAGGATCAGCGTCGGCTTCCCCGAATCACGAACTGCGGCAACGTCGGAGCGGAAGTCCTCGATCCATGTCGGGACGACGGCGTAGGCCGCGACCGGTGCGCTGCCGACAGCGGTGATCCAGTTGGCGTCGACGACCTCCTGGGTGATGCGGGTCCCGAGGGTGTCGTCGAGGTTGTAGAAGTCCTTGTAGAACTGGGTGAACCAGGCGTACCGGTTTTCCTTGGCGGCCTGTGCGATGCCGTCGAAGACCGCGGCGTCGACGCCGTCGGGGTTGTCGTCGGTCTTCACCAGGAACGGCTCGAGCGCTGCGAGGAATGCGAACTTGGCGATCCGCTCGGTCCCGTACTTTCCGGCGTAGCGTGCGAGTTCGCCGGTGCCCATCGAGAATCCGACGAGGATCACGTCGCGCAGGTCGAGGGTCTCGAGCACGGTGTTCAGGTCCGCGGCGAAGGTGTCGTAGTGGTAGCCGGTGCCGACCTTGCTCGACTTGCCGAAACCTCGACGGTCGTAGGTGATGACCCGGTGGCCGGCGTCGAGCAGCTCGCGAGCCTGCAACTCCCAGCTGGCGCCGTCGAGCGGGTAGCCGTGGATCAGCACGACCGGCTGACCGGTCCCGTGATCCTCGTAGTACAGCTCTATGACGGTGGTGTTCTCGGTGCCGACGTTGATGTAACCCATGGCGATCACTTCTCTCTTCTGCAGCGACCCGAGGGGGTCTGATCGGAGCTGTGGAGAACGGAGGTTCTCCGAGCTGGTTGCTACACTAGAGAACGATCGTTCCCCACGCAAGGGGTAACCAGGAAATCGGGTGAGGATGGTGCGTCGTGGCAGCTTCGGAGAACACCGCGGTAGACCCGCGAGAGCGGATCATTCGGGCCGCGGATGAACTGTTCAACGCCTATGGGGTGCATGCGGTCGGGATGGACAAGGTCCGTGACGCCGCAGGTGTCTCGCTCAAGAAGATCTACTCGCTGTTCCCCTCCAAGGAGGCCCTGATCCTCGCGGTCCTCGACGATCGAACCCGGCAATGGAATGCGGGTGTCGCCGCCCGCACAGAAGATTTGTCGACGCCGCGGGAGAAGCTGCTGGCCATCTTCGACTTCCTGCTCGAATGGTTCGGTACCGACGAGTTCCGGGGGTGCGCGTTCATCAATGCCTATGGGGAGCTGGGCGGGGAGTTGCCGTCGGTGGTCGAGGCGGTGCGCAAGCAGAAGTGCGCATTCCAGGACTACGTGGCCGGCCTGGTCGAGGAGCTCGGCGGGCCGTCGCAGCTGGCTGCTCAGCTGGCGATCCTGGCGGAGGGGGCCCAGACGACGGCGGCGATCGCCGGCACTGCGCAGGCGGCCGGTGACGCGCGGAGTGCTGCGGAAACCCTGATCGACCAGGCTCTCGGCTGAATTGTTCGTTCGATTGAAGGAATGTCACCAACCGCATTGTTAGTGGGTCATCTGAACCAATTCGTGAGACATTATTCGCAATAAATCTCGCGAGAACAAAATTGAGCCATCATCTTGACCTGGGGAAACAGAATCGTTCCGAATCTTCGATTTGGTCTGCTAATGTCCCGGCGTAATCAATTCGTTGTGAGGTGCTTCGGGGGGGGCATTGGAACACAGCGGATCTCGGGCTGGGAAAGGTGCACAATGCGATTCACCGAGGTGGCGACGGCGGGATTCGGGCTGGCAGCGGCAGCCGCGATGACATTCTCCGGATCGGGAGGCGCGTCCGCGCTGCTGTTGATTCCGGCCTCGTTCACCCACACCCAGTCGCTCAGTGATGGAACGCTGACGGTGAAGGTGAACAACAACACGTCGTCGTCGGTGAAGTGCAATTTGTCCGTCCACGAGGCGAGCAAGGAGGCGCAGGTCAACCTGGCAGTCGCCATGGTGAACACCCACCTCGCCGGCGGGGTCAGCGATACGCTTCTCGCCGCGGCGCGCCAGGAAGTCGAGGCCGACGCGCTGAAGGTGGTGTGGACCAAGAAGTCGATCTCGTCGAACGGTTCGGCCACGGCCACGTGGAAATCCGGGCGTGCCGACACGTCCTACGTGATCTATCAGGATTGCTCTTCCGATTCGCTTTTGGGTCTGACGTTCAGCGGCCTCGCGCAGGTCTACAAGGTGACCGGAACCGGCAAGTCCCCTGACTCGCCGGACGCGGGCAATGGCAGCCTCGGCGGCCTGTTCGGCGGTCTGCTCGGATAGTTCAGCGGTCGTTGGGGAGGCGGGCGGGGCTCGTCGGCTCACCGTCGATTCGGCGTGGTGACTCGCGCGCCGGTCATGTTGCGGCTCTGGGCACATCGTCGTGCCCGCTTGAACCAGAACAAACAGTTCCCCGACGTCGTCGATTCGTCGGGCTCACCCGACGACACATGTTGTGGGGCAATGAATCATGCGTAGGAAAGGGATCAGATGCGGTTTTCACGCTTGGCACTGACGGGAATCGGAATGGCGGCCGGCGCCGCGGTGGCATTCACCGGAAGCGGAGAGGCGTCGGCGGCACTGCTGTTGCCGTCGTCGTACCCGCACACCCAGTCGCTCACCAACGGCACGCTGACAGTGAACGTGGGCAATGAGACGTCGAAGACGGCCACCTGCTGGCTGTCCATCCACGACGCGAGCAAGGAGACTCAGCTCGGTCTGCGCGTCGCCGCCGTCAACGCGATCATCGCCTCAGGTATCGAGTCCACGGTGCTCGACAATGCCCGGGCCGACGCGGCCGCCGGGGCGCTGAGGATCGTGTGGTCCGGCCAGTCCGTCGCCAAGGACTCGTCGGCGACCGGCACCTGGGTCTCGAACCGGTCCGACACGTCGTGCGCGATCTACCAGGAATGCACGACGCCTGATCCGATCACCGGCCTGACGATCAACGGCCTCGCGCAGGTGTACAAGGTCACCGGCACCGGCAAGCCGGCCGACAACGGCGGTGGTGACAACGGCGGTGGTGACAACGGCGGTGGTGACAACGGCGGCGGCGACTCGGGCAACGGAAGCCTGGGAAATCTGTTCGGCTCCAGCTAGTCCCACGGTCGGTGGGGGATCAGGCGGCCTCGTGGTCCGTCGAACCCCCACCGGCCGAACCGGTTTCGGAAGACTCGGAGTTCTCCCGATCGCCGCCGGTGCTACTGCTCGATGAGTCGTCGCCGCCGGTCGACGAGCCGGAATCCCCGGCTCCGCTGTCACCGGAGTCCGGCTTCCCTGAACCCGAACCCGAACCCGAGCCCGAGCCCGAGCCCGATCCCGAATCCGAATCCGAATCCGAATGATCGGAATCCGGCTTGTCGGAGCTGTCAGGCCGGTCGCCGGCATCTCCGCGGTCGGGCTCACGCTCGTCAGTGGGCGTCCGGTCATCCGTGGGGACGTCATCGACCGCCGGCGGCACGGCGCCGGCCGGGACGATCCCCCGCGTTTCCGGCGGACCCCCAGGTTTCTCGGCGCCGGTCGCGACTTCGGACGGCACAGTGACGGTGTATCCGTCGCCGGGCTGGTCCTGCTTCACCGAATCCGCGGCCGTGACCGGCACCGCCGCGGTGTCGGGATTGGGTGCCTGGGTCGGGTAGTAGGCCTCGGCGAGTTCATCCCAGCGGGCGAGATCGTCCTTGTCGTAGGCGATTCCGAGTGTGTCGTAGACGGTTGCCACCAGTAGTGCCAGGGGATGTGCCGCGTCGTACACGAGGTATGTTGTGTTGCCGCTGGTGTATTCGGTCGGGTCGCCCAGACGCTCGACGTCGCCGTAGGTGTGCGGTCCGTTGCCCGAGTGGATGGTGAGGAACCCGGCCGCGTTGACGACGAGTGACGTGACGGGGCGGTACGCCACCCACTGGAAGTTGCTGACCGGGTCGCCGACGACGATCACCGACACGATCTTGATCTTGCCGGTGGCTTCCGGGTCGCGGGCGCCGTTGGCGTCGATCCCGGCGACCGCCACGAACGGTTTCAGCCACGGCATCGTGTCGAGCCAGGCCTTGATGCCCCATGGGCTCCGCGGGTCGGCGACCAGGACGACCATGTCCTTGCCCGGAACGAGGAAGTCGTTGTCGTAGGCCCGAGGATCCTCGGCGGCGTCGCCGAGCGCGTCGGCGCCCTGCGAAAAACCGGTGTAGACGACGAACGGGCGGTCCTCACCCATGTTGGCGAACGCGGCCATCACGGCCAGGTTCTGGTTCATCGCATGCTCTTTGGACTCGTCGTAGCCCGGAGCGAACGGTGCGAGCGTGTTCGAGCGGCCGGCGATGACGGGTCCGAAGGACTCGGGGTAGTTCACGATCAGGGTCTGCCGGTGGCCGACGTACGGAAGGTTGCGCGGGATCAGCGTGGTGTCATTGGTCCCGGGGGTGACGACCATGATCGTGCTGTCGGGCAGGTCGGTGAAGATGTCGCTGGTGTTGTCGTGCTGCGTGGCCTCCCGCACGATCTCGCGATCGATGAGGGATTCGACGACGGCGGTGACGTTCGTCGACGCGACGGCGATCGGCACGACGGTGCCGAGAGACAACGCGCTGAGCGTCAGCGAAGTGGTTGTCGCGCGCGATGGTCTACGAGAAGATGTGGCGGTTCGCGCCGGTTGAGACCGGTGCCTTCCTCCCCGACGTGCCCCCAATTGACCTCCTACAGTCGGATAAAGTCTAAGGAGCGGGGGGCTCGGGATGTGTCATCCGAATGGATTAACACCGACATCCTGACACGCATTTATCTTTGCGTCGCTAAGAGGCTGGTGTAGGCGGTTCGCCGTCGGATGAAAAGCTCGGTGTGAATCCGGGGGATCGAGGGACGTCGTACGGGTCGGAGATCGCACGATCCCGGTGGAGCCGCCCAGGGGAATCGAACCCCTGACCTATTCATTACGAGTGAATTGCTCTACCGACTGAGCTAGGGCGGCGTGCTACGCGAGGCAGCGCAGACGAGTCTAGCGAGTCCATCGCCCGCAACAAAAACCGGCTCCATTCGAGTGCCTCGACGTGACCCCGCCCAGAATCGCCACCTTCGCCCAGGCGCGCTGTCTGCGGCTCGCGAACCTGATCTGACCTGGCGATTCCGGCGAGCGCTCGGGGCTCAGAGCGGGTAGTCGGAGCCGCACACCAGCGGCACCCGATGAGCGGGGTCGAGGGCGTTGCGGACGAGCGCGGCGACGGTCGGGGAGCAGGCCATGCCGACGTGACCGATCTTCGACGCCGGGCACACGTCCTGGATCAGCGTGTTGACGACGTTCGGGCCGGGCGTCATCAGGGTGTTCGTGTACGGGGTGGAGATCTCGTCGAAGCGGGTCGCGAAGTTGACGTAGTCGATCGCCGGGTGCCGGGGGCCCCAGTAGCTCTGGCCGGGAGCCCGGGCCGGGAGTCGGTCGGTGATCGAGCCGACCCGCGAGGTTCCCTGGTGCGATGCCGACAACGCGATGATGGTGTCCACCTGCGTGGCGCGGCCGGGAAGCTGTGTCACCAGCTGGGCGATCGCTCCGCCTTGGCTATGACCGATGAGGTCGACCTTGGCGGCGCCGGTCGCGGCGAGGACCTTGTCGATGAACGGCGCGACCTGCTGCGCCGCAGACCGTTCCTTGTTGCCGAGACCGCCGGTGTTGCCGCTCCACGACGCCTGGCCGTAGGTGAGGCTGAAGACGCAGTACCCGGCGTTGGCGAGGGTCGGAGCGAGGTAGGCCCAGTTGGCGCTCTGGTTCATCGCGGTCGCGTGCAGCAGAACGATCGGGTCTCGTCCTTCCCGATCCCGGCAGTCGAACCGGTTGCTGCCGGCGGGTGACTCGGTGGCCGGACTGAGGTAGTGCTCGGCGATCGCCTTGTTCACATCTGTGGTGACGGCGAAGGGCGCGGCCTGCGCGGTGCCCGGGGCAAGCAGCACGCAGGCCGCGGCGAACGCGGCCGCGGCGGCGAGTCCTGATCGGAGACGGTTCATAGGGGACATTGTCGCCCATGACCGTCAGGGCGACAGGCGGTCTCGCGCCCTACGCCAGGATTTCCGCCATCTGCGTCAGACGGATGCTGTTGCCCGACGGGTCGCGGAAGCCGGCATCGATCCCGTACGTCCTCGGGGCTGCGTTTCCCTCCGGTGGAAATCAAGCTACGCGCGGACGGGTGTGACGGTCTTCTTCCCGGGTGCTGTCTTCGGGAGCTCTTCGGCCGGCGGTTTCGGCCGTTCGACACGACTGGCCGGCCCCGGCCGTGAACAGACGCGGAGCACGCATGCGGGAACGTGCGCGTACGTGGCGGCAGGCGGGAACGAATCCCGGTACGCGGTCGGCGTCTTGCCGAAGGCGCGGGTGAAGCTCGTGGTGAACGATCCGACACTCGACAGTCCCACCGCCACGACCTCGCGACCGGCGCGCGCCATGTCCGGCGGTGGCTAGGTGTTGTCGCGACGGAGGAACTCGACGCCGCGTGGTGAGAGTGCGTAACCGACCTCGAGGCTTTCGGTCAGTCCCAGTTTCTTCAGCTTCGTGACGTCGTTCTTGAAACCGGCTCGGTCCCTGCCGAGTTCGGCGGCGAGGTCGGTGGACACGACGCCGGGCCGCCGGCCGATGAGCGCGAGGATGTCATGCGTCCAGGGCCCGTTCTGGGATCGAGTGTCCATCCGGTCGAGCCGCGAGCGGATGTCCGCGACGTCGTCGTCGGAGAGATCGTCATCGGCGCGGAGTGCGATGCGCGGGTCCTCGCCGATGCATCGGAGTCCGAGTCGATAGGTCGGGTTGTGGGTGTTGACGCACAGGGTCGCCCGCAGGTCGTCGACAGTCTCGTAACCGGCCCGTCGCGCCTCTTTCGCGGTGATCTTTGCGGGATCGACGCGCTCCATCGACGTCACCTCGATGACGTGTGTCAGTGCGATGAAGCTCGACCCGGGTCGGATGCGGGGATGTCCCCAACGTCGGAAGGCGAGGTCGACGGAACCGTCGGCGATCCCGCGCGCCACTGCAGCTGTGAGAAGCACATCTTCGACCGTAGCGAGGGCGCCGCGGCTGCGCAGCCAGTCAGAACCGGTGCAGGTGATGCCTGTGGAGGATGTCTGAGATGTTGCTGAGAGCTGTTGTAGGGTGACCCGAGATCAGCGACGGCAGTGCCGGCGCCCGGGGGGTCTTCCTTTTGGTGTCGTGTCGTCGCGTGCACAACTGACGACGACGATCACCAGCCGGGAGGGGGTCTCATGGTGCTGCCGCGTCCGCAGTCCCTGTGGTTCCCCGACGTTCCCGCGTGGCCGTCCTCCGGAACCACGCCGGCGGCCGATCTGGCCGCTCACCTCGCCCGATTCCGTTCCGTCGACGCAGCTCAGGGCGATGTCGGCGGCACCGCGGTGGCCGTTCTCGACGCTCCGGCACTGCCCGTCGAGCCCTCGGCGCCGAGGTTCGAGACCCCGGTTGCCGAGATTCCGGGGAAGCCGTCGTCCGATCTCGATGCCTTTCTCGCCGAAGCCGAGAAGTCGGTCCGCGCGAAGCGAAAGACCATGTCCGGCAGGGCTCCCGGCTGGCGTCGGTTCTTGGGTTCGGGACCGCGAATCGCAGGTGCGGCAGCCGCGATCCTTGTGATCGTGGTCACGGTGGTTGTCTCGATCTCTCTCGCCGGTGGCGGTTCGGACCGCCCCGGGGTCACCGCGGACGCCACGGCGTCCACGGCACCGACTGAGGTGCCGTCGACGTCGGGCGTCGTCGGTCACCCGGCCTGCGCGCAGCGTCCTATCGGCTCGGGGACCACCGTGTCGAACGACGACGAGACGGGCGATCAGGAGTCCGGTCCGGGCGCGATCCGCGCGTTCAACCACGCCTACTACGTCCTGCGCTCGGCGAAAGCCGCACGCGCCGTTGCCGCCCCGGGTGCAGTCGCCTCCGAGTACGTGATGCAGCAGTACATCGATCAGCGCCCCATCGGCACGCGGCACTGTCTGAAGATCACCGAACGGGCGCCCGGCGAGTACTCGGTGGTGCTCACCGAATTGCAGCCCGACGCGGCGCCCATCACCTATCGCCAGGTCATCCGCACGTCCACGACAGGCGGCCAGACCTTCATCCAGTCCATCAAGTCCGTCGAATGAGTTCAGACAGAAAGCCATTCAGATGGCGCAGAAAGGTAGTCCTGAGATGACCCAGAGCCGAGGTCGGCATCGTAGGCGTCGGGCGCCGAGTGGTCCGTTGTTGTCGGTGACGTCTGCTGTTGTGGCGGTGTCGATCACTGCTGGTGCGGGTGCGGCGTTCGCTGTTCCGGAGCAGGGTGGCACCGATCCGTCGGATTCGGCGCCGGGTCAGGGTGGTACGAGTCCGTCGGATGTGGCGCCGGGTGTTCCGGCTCCGGGTGATGCGGTGGTGCAGCCGGTTGTTGTTCCGGGTCCGGGTTCGATTCCGGGTCCGCCGGTCGAGGCTCCGTATCAGTCGTATGACCAGTCGTTGTCGCAGAGTTACCAGCAGCCGTATTCGCCGGCGATCACCAATCCTGTTGCGCCGCGGGTTGCTCCGCCGGTGCGTCCGATTGCGCCGCCGCCGGACAAGATCCGTGTGGGTAACTTCGTCACCGACATCCCGAAGGGCCTGTCCGACAGGGATGTGAACTCGATCAATGCGTGGTCGGCGTATGGCGAGGCGAAGATCGCTCAGGGTTTGATCTCGGTGGGTGTGCCGGAGGACGAGGCGAGTCGTCGTGCTGCTGCCACGATCATCGGTGTGATGGCCGGTGGCACGGCTGGTGCTGTCGCGCTGGGTATTCCGGCAGCGGTTGTCGGAGCCGTGGGTGGTGCAGGTGTCGGCGCGGTCGCAGGGGCACTCATACTCGGTATCCCTACTTTCGGTGTCGAGGCACCGTACGGGGCTGGTGTTGGCGCTTTGATCGGCGCGGGAGTTGGTGGCGTTGGCGGTGCTGCGGCAGGCGCTGCTCTCGGTTTCGCACTCGGCGGCACTGCAGGCGGTCTCCTCGCGTACTCGCTCGGTGCCGGTGATCCGGGGGCGGATCCGGATGAACCCTGGCAACAGAACGGGCCTCGGCGTGCGGCGCCCGAGGCTGATGGGCCGAGCCAGTTCGAGTTCCACCTTTCACCTGAGGAAGCACGCCGCTCTGGTCTTCCTGCTGTCGATTATGTGGTCAACCACCGCGGGAACGTGAATCTCAAGCTCGGGACTTCAACCCATAAGTGGTCAGGTGAAGAGGCGCGAGCACCGTACGCGGTTCTAGGTCCGGGGGCTGAAAAGTCTGTTCGAGACTGGACCAGGGCGCAATCAGACAGCGTGAAGAAGGCGATTCCGGGTAGCGAGGTTCTGTGGCCGGCGGAAAGCACACGGTAGTTCGGGTGGCCATTGGTTCGGCCCTCACGAAGCCTGACGGACGCTTCCTGAGACGAATCAGCGCATAGAGACAGGCGGAGAGAAGATATGAAAAGATTGGCAGTGGCCGCGGCGGCGTCTGCAGTTGCTGCGACTGCAAGTTTGGTCGGGGCGGGGCAGGCGTCCGCCTCTCCTATACCTCACTTTCCTGCGTCGACTTCCTTCGGGACGTTCGGCGACCACTCCTTTTGTCATGGTGTCTTGAGGGTCGATGTCGACGCGCCGCCGCAAAAGCGCGGTGTCGTGCGGGTGACCGTTACCTCTCTTGGGTTCACAGGCAATGGGGCAACGTGGAAGCGAAACCCAAACTGTCGCATGCGAATTAACACGCTCTACAACGGTTCCGCGGGGCTTGGTCGGGAGAAGTGGGTCACCGCTTCGTTCGGTCCTCGTAGCGGCGCGAAGAAGGTTTGGGAAGTCGCCACGGGATCAGGTCCCGCGTCTATCGGTTTGACGACCTATTCGGTAAACAGTCCCGTCCGCGTGCGGCAGGGATACAACGGTGGCGCCTACGTGCTCGTTCCGTAGGGCGCGCCGTAATCCGGGTTGACTAGTGAAGTTCGCTGGGAGAGGGAGCGCAGCGGTGACCCAGAGTCGAGGTCGGCATCGTAGGCGTCGGACCCCGAGTGGTCCGTTGTTGTCGGTGACGTCTGCTGTTGTGGCGGTGTCGATCACTGCTGGTGCGGGTGCGGCGTTCGCTGTTCCGGAGCAGGGTGGCACCGATCCGTCGGATTCGGCGCCGGGTCAGGGTGGTACGAGTCCGTCGGATGTGGCGCCGGGTGTTCCGGCTCCGGGTGATGCGGTGGTGCAGCCGGTTGTTGTTCCGGGTCCGGGTTCGATTCCGGGTCCGCCGGTCGAGGCTCCGTATCAGTCGTATGACCAGTCGTTGTCGCAGAGTTACCAGCAGCCGTATTCGCCGGCGATCACCAATCCTGTTGCGCCGCGGGTTGCTCCGCCGGTGCGTCCGATTGCGCCGCCGCCGGACAAGATCCGTGTGGGTAACTTCGTCACCGACATCCCGAAGGGCCTGTCCGACAGGGATGTGAACTCGATCAATGCGTGGTCGGCGTATGGCGAGGCGAAGATCGCTCAGGGTTTGATCTCGGTGGGTGTGCCGGAGGACGAGGCGAGTCGTCGTGCTGCTGCCACGATCATCGGTGTGATGGCCGGTGGCACGGCTGGTGCTGTCGCGCTGAGTATTCCGTCGGCGGTGGTTGGTGCTGTTGGTGGGGCCGGGGTCGGTGCCGTCGCCGGTGCGATCGTCGGGTCCTTGCCTCCCTACTACATCTTGGGTGGTCCGGGCGCGGCGATTGGGGCCGGAGCCGGTGCTGCGATCGGAGGCGTCGGTGTTGGCGTGGCCGGAGCTGCACTTGGATTCGCAATTGGTGGCACCGCAGGCGGTCTGCTTGCGTACTCACTCGGTGCAGGCGACCCCGGGGCTAATCCGGATGAACCGTGGAAGATCGACGGCCCCCGACACGCGTTGCCGGAGAACGACGGCTCGAACCAGTTCGAATTCCACCTATCGGCGGAGGACGCTCGTCGTTCAGGTCTTCCGGCAGTCGATTACGTCGTGAACAACCGTGGAGATGTGGACGTTAAGGTCGGGTCTTCGGTCCACAAATGGTCCGGTCAGCAGGCTCGCTCGCCGTATGCCGTGTTCGGTCCGCATGCTGAGAAGTCCGTTCGGGACTGGACTAGGGCGCAGTCGGACAACCTGAAGAAGACCATTCCGGGGAGTGAAGTTCTCTGGCCCGGGGAACTGTCCAGGTAATAGTTGCTCCGTTTCGCGTAAAGCTACTCGAGCAGGTCGCAACCGTGTTGTCCGCACTGAACGAAATTGCAAGCGAGGAAGACACGTTCAACGCGCCCGTGAAGGGCAGTCGAAGGGAGATCGATGAAGAAGTTACTTGTGGCGCTTGCCGGGGTTATTGCGGCGGCGATGGGTCTGGTTGGTGTTGGGACGGCCTCGGCCGCACCGGTTCCACAAGTCTCGCCGACCGGGTACAACTTCGGAACGTTCGGTGACCATGCCTCGTGTCGCGGTGCGATCAATGTGACGGTGGATGCACCAGCGAAGAAGCGTGGAGTTGTGCGGGTGACGGCGCGATCGCACGGCTTTACCGGAGACGGTGCCGGATGGAAACGAAATCCCAAGTGTCGGGTACTCTTCGGGAATTTCTTTACCAGCGTGCGCGGGTACAACCTTGAAAAGTGGGTAAGCGGAACGTTTGGGCCGAGGCCAGGGGAGAAAAAGGTCTGGGAGATTGCCACGGGATCCGGTCCCGTCAGTCTTGGGTTCGGCGGTTTCTCGCCTAATAGTCAGGTTCGGGTGCCCGCCGGTTATGGGGCGACGATCTACATGCTGGTTCCCTGACTTCTTCCCGTGGTGCCGTTCACTGTTCGTGGACGCGCGCCGAATGGCCCGGCGGGCGCGCCTCAGCCGATTGGGTACGGCGCCTACCTTCTGGTTCCATAAGGACCGATGACTGCTCCAACACCTCGCGACGGCGACCCGCAGATCTGGGATGAGCGGGCCGTCGTCGTTTGTGGAACTGCCGGCGGGGTCGGCACGTCTGTCGTGTCGGCCCTTCTCGCCGAACATCGCGCCGCGTCGGGTCTCGGCCTGCTCTCGTGGTGGGTCGATGCCTCCGGCAACGACTGCGACATCGAACTCCGCCTCCGCGGGACCGGCAACGAAGAGTTGCTGCGCACCGCGTCGGGCACGGGCCTGTGGCTGCCGCCCGACGAGGCGGCCGTCACCGACGCCGTCGTCGAGGTGTGGCGGCAGGGAGCAGTGCCGGTGATCGACGCCGGGGCGCATCCGCTGACGCTGCTGCCCGAACTCGCCGAGGACGACCTCCCGAACCTCACGCCCGTCCTCGTGATCAGCCCACGCCCCGACCTGCTCAACCGGGCACGCGTGATCTTCACGGAGTGGGACCGCGCCGGCGTACTCGAGAACACCGTCGTGGTGATCGACTCCCAGCTGCCGGTACAGCAGCAGACGGGCCTCGCGGACATGCTCGTCGGTGTGGTGTCCGGGGCGGTCGGCCCGGTGATCGGCCTCGATTACGACCCGGTCCTCGGTGCCGGGACCTCGATCGACCAGGACGCTCGACGCGGGTTCCTGCCTGCAACGGTCGAGTCCATCGCGAAACTCGCGGCAGCTACGTCGAACCGGCACTGACAGCGATTCCAGAGCGCGGCCTGAGTGCCGGAAAACGGCACCCAGGCCGCACTCTGGGAAACCGGGCCCTTTCGAAACAGGTCTCGAAGGTGCAGCATGGGGCAGTATGACCGGGTCCACGCGCACACCGCTCAACGCCAAGCAGGCCACCGAGGTCGTCGCCGACCCGTGGCGCGTCGTCGCCGACAAGCTCGTGGCCGCCTACCGCACCGGTTCGATGGTGCGGGGTCTCGAGTTCGTGACCAGGATCGTCGACGCGGCAGAGGAAGCCAACCATCATCCCGACGTCGACCTGCGTTACGGGTCAGTGCATCTCGCTCTCACGACACACAGCGCGCATCAGCTGACCGAAGCCGATGCGGCGCTGGCCAACCGGATCACCGGGATCGCCGCCGAGATGGCCCTCGAGAAACTCGTGGGCCCGGTGACGGCGATCGAACTCGCGATCGACGCCATGGACATCGGTGCGATCCGTCCGTTCTGGCAGGCAGTCCTGGGTTACTCCGACGGGAATGACAGGGAACTCGCCGAGCTCGCCGACCCGACCGGGCGGCTGCCGTCGGTGTGGTTCCAGCAGATGGATGAAGCTCGCCCGCAACGTAACCGGATTCACTTCGACCTTTGCCTACCGCACGACGAGGTGCACGAACGACTGCAAGCGGCGATCACCGCCGGTGGGCAACTGCTCTCGGACGAGTTCGCACCGGCGTGGTGGATTCTCGCCGACCCCGAGGGCAACGAGATCTGCTTGTGCACCTGGCAGGAACGGGACTGAAACACCTGCGGAAAAGAAACAAGCCGGTTCGATCGAGATGATCGAACCGGCTTGTGACACACAATTTTACGAGCAGAGGCCCTCGTCCTGCGCCGCCTTGGCGACCGCCGCCGCAACGGCCGGTGCGACCCGGTCGTCGAGCGGGCTGGGCACGATGCGATCGGCCCGCAGGTCGTCGGCGGCCACCGAGAAGATCGCCTCTGCTGCAGCGATCTTCATGCCCTCGCTGATCCGGCGTGCACCCGCGTCGAGTGCGCCCTTGAACACGCCCGGGAAGGCGAGCACGTTGTTGATCTGATTCGGGAAGTCGCTGCGACCGGTCGCGACGACGGCCGCGTACTTGGCGGCGGCCTCGGGGTGGATCTCCGGATCGGGGTTCGACAGCGCGAACACGATCGAGTCGTCGCTCATCGACGCGATGATCTCCTCGGGGATCAGGCCGGCCGATACGCCGATGAAGACGTCGGCGCCGTCGAGGGCCTCCACCGCTCCGCCGGTCAGGCCGCGCGGGTTGGTGCGGCTCGCGAGCTCGGCCTTCGACTCGTTCAGGCCGTCGCGGCCGGCGGAGACGATGCCCTTCGAGTCGAGCACGATGACGTCGGTGATGCCGACCGCGAGCAGGATGTTGGCGCAGGCGACACCCGCGGCGCCGGCACCGGAGATGACGACCCGCAGGGTGGTGATGTCCCGGCCGAGGTGGGTCACGGCGCCCTTCAGGGCGGCGAGGACCACGATGGCGGTGCCGTGCTGGTCGTCGTGCATGACCGGGCAGTCGAGCGCCTCGATGACGCGGCGCTCGATCTCGAAGCATCGCGGTGCCGAGATGTCCTCGAGGTTGACCGCGCCGAAGCTCGGACGCAGACGGATCAGGGTCTCGACGATCTCGTCGGGATCCTTGGTGTCGAGAACGATCGGGATCGAGTTGAGTCCGGCGAAGCTGCGGAACAGTGCGGACTTGCCCTCCATGACCGGCAGCGACGCACGCGGGCCGATGTCACCGAGGCCGAGCACAGCCGATCCGTCGCTCACCACGGCCACCAGACGGTCGGTCCAGGTGTACTTGTTCACCAGGGTGGCGTCGGTGTCGATCGCGCGTGACACCTGGGCGACGCCCGGGGTGTAGGCGATCGACAGGTCGCGCTGGGTGTCGATGGGCGCGCGAAGTTCGACGGACAGCTTGCCGCCGGCATGCGCCAAGAAGATCTCGTCGTCGGTGATCGGCAGATCGGCAATGGTCGGTTCGGTGATCGGGGTATCGCCCATACGTGTGTCCTCCGTGCTTGTCACGGTCGGGTCCTCCTGAATGCCGCGAAACGCGGGTTGCATCGTCTCGCCGGCCACGCTGCCCGCGAGCTGTAGAGATCCGCATCGACGCGAGAGCGGATGGCTCAGCGGACGCGATCAGGGCCCGCGAGCGAGGTGACGCTCGTTACGGCCACATTAAGTGTCTCACTGCTTGGGATCGCCATGAAAGGCGGGTCGGCCCAGGTCGCGGCGTCATCGCCTATTGGTAAGGTACGACTTGTGTCTATGTTGCATACCTCTGCTGAATCCGCTGCTGAGCGGGTATATGCCGAGGTCAAAGAGCGAATTCTCACAAACGAGATCGCCGGCGGTGAGCTGATCAGCGAGGGCGAGATCGCCTCGAAGTGCTCGGTGAGCCGCACTCCCGTGCGGGAGGCTTTTCTGCGTCTCGAGACCGAAGGGTGGATGCGGCTCTACCCGAAGCGGGGAGCGCTCGTGGTGCCGATCGGCGACCGCGAGAAGCGTGACGTCGTCGACGCGCGCCGCCTCCTCGAGGGACACGCCGTCCGGTCGGTCACGTCTCGGCCCGCCGCCGTCGCCGAGCTGGCCGAGCGACTCCGCGACAACCTCGCCGCCCATCGACGCGCCGACGCGACCGACGTCGCCGAGTTCTCCCGGCTCGACGCCGCGTTCCACCAGCTCATCGCCGCAGCCGGCGACAATCCGCTCCTCGCCGACTTCTACACGACGCTGGGCGAGCGGCATCGACGCATGACGATCGCCTCGGTGCATCGTGACGCCGGGGTTGCGGCGCGCATCCTCGCCGATCACCTCGATCTCCTCGGCGCCATCGAAGCCGCCGACGCGGACCGTTTCGAATACCTCCTGGCGGGGCACCTCGCCGGTGTTCACGACCTCCCGGGGGAACCCGCATGACCGACAACCGCAACCGCTTCGGGTGGCCCGCTGTCTCGCTGGCCGTCTTCGCGGCCGCGTGGGGCGGCAACGAGTTCACCCCGCTGCTGGTCATGTACCGGCAGATCACCGACCTGTCGCCGGTCGTCGTCGACGCCCTGCTGTTCGCCTACGTGCTCGGCATCGTGCCCGCCCTCCTGATCGGCGGGCCGCTGTCGGACCGGTTCGGTCGGCGGCCGCTCATGCTGCCGGCACCGGTGTTCGCGGCGCTGGGCTCGGTGTTGCTGGCCGCAGGGTCTCAGTCGGCGGCCCTGCTGACCGTGGGACGCATCTGCAGCGGCATCGCACTCGGTCTGTCGATGGCGGTCGGCGGAAGCTGGATCAAGGAGCTGTCCGACCGCGACGGTGCACGGGCCGGGGTCGGCGCCGGACGCGCGGCGATGAGCCTCACTGCCGGCTTCGGTGTCGGCGCAGGCGTCGCCGGTGTGCTCGCCCAGTGGGGCCCCTGGCCGCATGTGCTGCCGTATCTGGTGAACATCGCGATCGCGGTCTGCGCGGGAGCCCTCCTGACGGTCGTGCCGGAGATGCGATTCCGCAGTTCGACGCCGGGCCGTCTGATCGACGACCTGCGCATCCCGGCCGCCGGTCATCGACGGTTCATGTTCGTCGTCCTGCCGGTCGCGCCCTGGGTCTTCGGCGCCGCGGCGTCGGCGTACGCGATCATCCCGGCGTTGATGTCGGCACGGACTTCTGGAGCGCCGATCGCCTTTGCCGCCCTGTGCTGTGTCCTGGGGCTCGGCGCCGGGTTCGGCATTCAATCGGTGGGTCGACGCATCGACGTTCCGGGGAGCTCGCGTGGCGTGGTCGTCGCCCTCACGACCCTCGTTGCGGGCATGCTCGTCGCCGCACTGGCGGCACACGTGCTGACGGTCTGGCTGTCCCTGATCGCCGCGACCCTGCTGGGTTGCGGCTACGGCATGGCGCTGATCGCCGGGCTCCTGGAGGTGCAGCGCATCGCCGGGCCCGACGACCTCGCCGGCCTGACCGCCGTCTTCTACAGCGTGACCTACCTGGGCTTCGCCGTCCCGGCGCTCCTGGCATGGATCACCGAGAAGTGGACGTCGATCACCTACACCGAGATGTTCACGTTCGGTGCGGTCGCGGCGCTGGCCTGCCTCGCCGTCGCCGCGTCGGGGCACACCAGGCATCGCCCGGAAGTCCGGCCGGTGTCCGGCGAGCGGCCGATGCGCGACGAGAGCGTCGTCACCGGACAGTCGCACTGAGACGACGCCGGGTACCCTGCTGAGTGTTTGGTCGGGGCCCGGAAGGGAGTGGAAACCGGGTCTCACCGTGGGTGTGACAAGCGAGTGTGGAAAGGCGCGGGGTGATGGTGCTGGCTGCGTGGGTCGTGATCGTGTCCGCGCTGGTGCTGATCCTGCCGGGCGCCTTCGTGGGTCGGCGGATGAACCTGCCCTGGCCGGTGGCGTTCGCGGCCGGACCGGCCATCACGTTCGCCCTGGTCTCCATCCTCACCGTCCTGTACTCGGCGGTCGGCTTCGAATGGAACGCGGTCTCGGCGCTCGTCGGCCTGGTCCTGGCCCTTGCCGGCGCCTGGCTGTACTCGCGGCTGCTCGGCACGGGGATCGGACGTCGTCTCGCGCCGGTACCCACTGAGACCGGCGAGCCTCGCGTCGGCCGCACCGCGATCCTGCGTGCGGCTGCAGGCCTCGGGCTCGGTGGACTCATCATCGCGATCACCTGCATCCGACCGGTGGCCAAGACCGCCTTCGCGGGACTGAACAACATCTCACAGGTGTGGGACTCGTTGTGGCACGCCAGTTCTCTGCGATGGATCGACGAGACCGGGATCGGTTCGGCCATGCGCATGGGCGAGCTGATGAACTACGACACCCAGGGGTTCAACTACTACCCGAACACGTGGCATGCGCTGGGTGCCTTGCTGTTCCCGCTGACCGGCGCGAACCCGGTCGAGCTGTACAACACGTATTCGCCTGCGGTGCTGGCCGTCACGGTCCCGCTGGGTGTGGCGTCGTTGGCCTACTGGTTCGCCCGGCACCGCTACGACGTCGACAACTCTGCGTTGATCGCCGGCACGGCCGCCGCCGTCGCCGCGCTGTTCCCGTCGCTGCCGTACGTCGAGGTGCAGCTGACCTCGGTGCCCAATGCCGTCGGCGTGAGTCTGGCTCCGGTAGCAGCGGTCCTGGTTCTGAGCGTCGTCCGAGACCGGTCGCGAGTGGCACCTGCGGCCCTGGCCGTGGCCGGCGTGACCGCAACGCATCCGTCCGGTCTGATTCTCGTCGGCGTCATCGTCGGCCTGTGGTGGCTGTGTGAGGGTCTGTGGCGTCCGGCGACGAGTCGTTTGGCAGATCTCGCGACCCTGGCTGTCACCGCCGTCCTCACGATGATCTTGATCTCCCCCGTGGTGATCGGCACGATCCGCGTCGCCGACACCAACGAACTCCCGTTCTTCGACTTCCGGGAAGAAGGGATCGGAGTGCTGCGCGGCCTGGCGCAGGGCGCGTTCAACGGCACGATCCCGCTGGAGCTCAACCACTTCCCGATCTGGCCGCTGATCATCGTGACCGTCCTCGGCCTCGGGGTGCTCGCCTGGCTGCGATGCTGGGCGGGACTCGCCGTCTGGCTGGTCTTCGCGCTCGTGACGACCAACTCGGTGGTCTCGCTCGGTCTGCTGTCGTACCCGCTCGGCGCCATCGGCGGCTACTTCTACAACTCGCCGCACCGCCTCACCTTCGTCGTCGCCATCTTCTCGGCCGCGGCCGCCGGTGTCGCGATCGGCGTCGCGGTGATCGCGCTGATCGGCGTCATCGGGCGGCGGTTCGCGCAGTCCGACGAGACGTCCGTCAAGGGCACCGCTCGCGCGGGTTGGCTGGTCGCGTCGACGTACGTGGTGTTGCTGGCGTTGATCGCCGGTGCCGCGGTGGTCCGCTACCCGCCGAACGCCCAGATCGCGTCGAAGGAGCGCGGTGGCAAGTATGTCGGTCCCGACGACCTCGCCGCCTACGCATGGCTCGCCTCGCAGCCCGACGCCCAGGACGTGCTCGTCCTGAACAACCTGGACCAGGGCACCGGCTGGCTGTACCCGGTCACCGGCGTCACCCCGATGTTCCCGTTCTATCGGGCCAACGAGTTCTCCGAACGGCAACGCGACCTCTTCTGGGGCGTCGCGAAGATCGGCGCCGACCCCGCGACCGACCAGATCGTCCGGGACATGAACGTGCACTATGTGATCGACTCCCCGACGAGTTACTGGGAGTTCCAGCGCGGCCGACCCGATCCGGCGAACGGCCACCAGGGCGACCCGTTCCTGGAGCTGCGCGAGAACGGCGCTCCTGGACTGACAGAGGTGTTCCGCCAGGGCGAGGCCGTCGTCTACCGCGTCAACGACCTGGTCTACCCGCCGCCACCGCCTGTCGAGGGTGCACCGGCTGAAGGCGTGCCGCCAGTGGAGGCTCCGCCGGTTCCGGTCCCCGCTCCCTGAGCTGTGAGGAGTGCTCCTATCCTGAGTGCCCGTACGCGTGGTTGAGAAGTGCTGAGGCGACTACGAGTTCGACGGGTGTGGCGTGACGGAGGTCGATGACTTCACGCAGGTGGAGGCGTGGGGTATCGCCGGACGCCTTGTCAGGTCCGTGGATTTCGGTGCGCACGTGTTGTAGGTGTTCGGCGAATCGGCGGGGTATGTCGGGTCGCCGGTTGATGCGTTCGGGGTTGGGTGGGGCGCCGGGTTGGGTGTTGAGTCGCCAGGCGCAGCGGCCTTCGTCGGGTCCTTCGCGGACCATGCGGGTGGTGTATTGGCCGGGTTGGTCGCCGACCATTCGGTTGTGTTTCGGGCAGGCGGGGGTGAGGTCGGTGATGTCGGTGAGTCCGCCGAGTCCCCAATCGAGTTGGGCGTGATGCATTTCCACGTGTGCGGCGGATTGGTCGCAGTCGGGTGTGGAGCAGTTTTCGCCGTCGGGTCGGGCGAAGGAGACGAGGCGTTGTTCGCGGGTGGCGAGGCGTTTGCCGCGGCCGAAGTAGAGCGGGACGGCGGTGGCGTCTTTGAACACGGCCAGCCAGGGTTGGGCGTCGGCGGCCATGCGGATGACATCGTCGATCGGGATGAGGGTGCCGGTGGCGGTGGTGGCGAACCCGGCTTCGCGGAGTAGATCGTTGAGGTCGGCTTTGAAGATCATCTGCATCGGCAACCCGCGGTGGCTTTTGCCGAGCATGCCGTCCTCCAACACCGCTTTCAGGAGGGCGTTGAAGGCGTCGTGGTTGAGCTGGGCCGGGGTGCGGTCATCACGTTCGGCAGCAGCGGCAACGGCGTCGGGGTCGGCGTCCTCGATCGACCCCCGCGGGGAGTCGGGGTCGTCGGGGTTGTTCATGCCGGGTTTCGCCCAGACGGCGAGCAGCATGGTGACCCGGGCAAGGAGTTCAGGGGTGAGGGTGGCGGTGAGTTTGGCGGTGCCGTCGGCGCGTTGCCGGTTCACGTACAGATTCCGGCGACGTTTGCGGTCGGTGTCGTCGGTGAGTGTGCCGTCGGGGTCGAGGTGGGCCAGTAGCCGCGAGCCGAGGGCGGTGATGTCGGCGGGGGTGTGGTCAACGGCGATCTCGGCCATCTGTCGTTCGGCGGCGACTTTGACGTCGTGGTCGGTGGCGTGCGGGATCTGGTCGAGTACATCGAGTACTGCCCGGACGTGGGAGGTGCTGACCTTGCCGTCGGCCAATGCCTCTGCCAGAGCAGGGCGTTCGGGTTCGAGTGGTTCACCGGTCGGGCTGAGGTGGGTGGCGGTCGCGTGGCGTTGTCTGGTGCGGCGCATGGGGTCGGCCACGCGCAGGCGGTGGGTCATGAACTGGGTGATGCTGCGGTGGCCGGTCTTGTGGGGCAGGTCGCGGTCGGCGATCTCGACGATTTGCCGGTCGCCGGCGAAAGTCATTCGGGCGATTGCCCGTTCGGTCTCGGCAGCGACGTCGACGAGCTCGGCATCCGAACACTGTGTCAGATCAACAGTCTGCAGCTCGGTGGTGATCCGGTGCAGTTCACTCAGAAGTTCTTCTGCGCGCGAAGTGGGACCATCAGCCTGAGAGATCTCGGTCAAGACGGTCACCCCCCCCCGGAAACATCGTGCGAATATATGTTCGACAGTACACCCGATTAGCCAGTGCTGCAACGATTGTCGCCAGAAATACGTCGCAAGGGTTTTGTCGGTGTCGCCTGGTATTGTCCACATCTCGTCGGTTCGCCGTCCGAATCTGTGCGGAACCACTGACCTGTTGACCGGGCCCGCGTTAGCGTCGAACCATGCAGCCGTGGATGTGCGTTTTCTGCGCAAACGAGTTCGCTCCCGACGCCGACCTACCCGAGGTCTGCCCGATCTGTGACGACGACCGGCAATGGATCCCGACGAGCGGGCAGCAGTGGACCCGGCTTGACGAGAACGCCGACAACGCGCTCGACACCACAGAACTGGAGCCGGGCCTGTTCCGGTTGTCGCTGCGACCGTCGGTCGGCATCGGGCAACGAGGATTCCTGGTGGCCACCCTGAACGGCAACATCCTTTGGGAGCCGCCGGGGTTCATCGGTCCGTCCCTCGTCGGCTGGCTGGAAGAGCACGGCGGTGTCGAGGCCATCGCCGCCAGCCACCCGCACCTCTACGGCGCGAGTGTCTCGCTCAGTCATCGGTTCGGCGGGGTCCCGGTCTTCTACAACGATCTCGATCGTCGATGGCTGACCCGGCCGGACCCCGTGGTCGAGTTCTGGTCCGGCGAAGCCGAGGTTCTCGGCGGAGTGCGACTCATCCAGTGCGGCGGACATTTTCCCGGCAGCGCGGTGCTGCACCTACCGGACGCCGCCGACGGTCGGGGAGCGTTGCTGACCGGCGACACCGTCAAAGGTGTCATGCAGCCGGGAATGGTGACGTTCATGCGCAGCTATCCGAACATGATCCCGTTGTCGCCCAGGCTCGTTCGTCAGATCGTCGACCGGGTCACGGCCCTGCCGTTCGACCGGCTGTACGACGCATTCGGCGTCGTCGTGGACAAGGACGCACGCGAGGTCGTCGAGACGTCGGCCCGGCGCTACATCGGGTGGGCCACCGACGAGATCATCGATCCCGACGATCCGTACGCGGCTCGGTGACGGTTCAGGAGTCGGGGTAGCCCGTCGGGTTCTCGGACTGCCATCGCCACGTGTCGACGCACATGTCGTCGATCGTCTTGGTGGCGTGCCAATTGAGATCGGCGTTCGCCCGGGTGGGATCGGCATACGACGCGGCGATGTCGCCGGGTCGGCGGGGTGCGATCTCGTACGGGATCGGCTTGCCGCTGGCCTTCTCGAAGGCGTGGACGACCTCGAGGACCGAGACACCCTGCCCGGTACCGAGGTTCCACGTCGACATGCCGGTGTCGCCGGTGCTGATCCGGTCCAGAGCGGCGACGTGTCCGGCGGCGAGGTCGTCGACGTGGATGTAGTCGCGGACGCCGGTGCCGTCAGGGGTGTCGTAGTCGTCGCCGAAGACCGACAGCTTCTCGCGCCGGCCCACGGCGACCTGCGCGACGAACGGCATCAGATTGTTCGGGATGCCCGACGGGTCTTCGCCGATCTGACCGCTCCGGTGCGCGCCCACCGGGTTGAAATAGCGCAGCGCGGCGATCCGCCAGGCGTCGGAACTGGCCGCGACGTCGCGCAGCACCTGCTCGATCATCACCTTCGTCCAGCCGTACGGATTGGTGGCCGACGTCGGGAGGTCCTCGGTCATCGGTAGTTCGGGGTCCGCACCGTAGACGGTCGCCGACGACGAGAACACCAGCGTGTGCACGTCGTGGCGTTCCATCGCCCGCAACAGCGAGAACGTGGTGCCGAGGTTGTTCTGGTAGTAGTCCAGCGGCTTGGCCACCGACTCGCCGACTGCCTTGTACCCGGCGAAATGGATGACCGCGTCGACGTCCTCGTGGGCGAAGAAGCGTTCGGTCTTGTCCACGTCCGCGAGGTCGAAAGCGTGCACCGGGATGGAACGACCGCTCAACGCCTCGAGCCGACCGACCACGGTGGGCTTGGCGTTGCTGAAGTCGTCGACGATGACGACGTCATGACCGGCGGAGACCAGCTGGATCACGGTGTGCGAGCCGATGTAGCCCGCGCCGCCGCTGACGAGTACGCGCATGAAACCACCGTAGGCGGCGGACCTGGGAGAACGCCAAACGACCGGCAGAGGTCAGCCGGTCACCCGCTCGGTGGCGGCGTATTTCTGTTCGACGGCGTCCTTGACGGGTTGCCACCAGTCGGTGCTGTCGCGGTACCAGTCGATGGTGGCGGCCAAGCCGGCGCGGAAGTCGTTGTAGCTGGGTGTCCACCCGAGTTCGGTGCGCAGGCGGGTGGAGTCGATGGCGTAGCGGCGGTCGTGGCCGGGGCGGTCGGTGACGAAGTCGAACGCATCTTTCGGTTGGCCGAGGAGTTCGAGGATGGTTTCGACGACGGTGCGGTTGTCGACCTCGCCGTCAGCGCCGATCAGGTACGTTTCGCCGATCTGGCCGTTGTCGATGATGGTCCACACCGCGTCGTTGTGGTCGTCGACGTGGATCCAGTCGCGGACGTTGCGGCCGTCGCCGTAGAGCTTGGGGCGCACACCGGAGAGCACGTTGGTGATCTGGCGGGGGATGAACTTCTCGATGTGCTGGTACGGACCGTAGTTGTTGGAGCAGTTCGAGATGGTGGCGGCGACGCCGAAGGACCGCACCCAGGCACGCACGAGCAGGTCGGAACCGGCCTTGGTCGAGGAGTAGGGGCTCGACGGGTTGTAGGCGGTGTGCTCGGTGAAGCGGGCCGGGTCGTCGAGGTCGAGGTCGCCGTAGACCTCGTCGGTGCTGATGTGGTGGTAGCGCACCTGATGGGCGCGGACGGCTTCGAGCAGCGTGTAGGTGCCCACGAGGTTGGTGTGTACGAAGGCTGAGGGGTCGGCCAGGGAGTTGTCGTTGTGGGATTCGGCGGCGAAGTGCACCACCAGATCGGCCTCGCCGACCAACCTGTGGACCAGGGCGGCGTCGGCGATGTCGCCTTCGATCAGTTCGACGCGATCGGTGACCGGGGCGAGGGTCTCGGGGTTGGCGGCGTAGGTGAGTTTGTCCAGGACCCGGATCGAGGAGTCGGGGCGGGTGGCCAGGGTGCGCAGCACGAAGTTGGCGCCGATGAAACCGGCACCACCGGTCACGAGAACACGCACGTCGTTCCTTCCGCCTGAGGTATTCGTGGACGTCACTCTACCGAGGCGCCGGGTGTGCACTCGGTGAGCCGGATCGTCGGGCACTAGGCTGAAGCGCATGCGAGGGATCATTCTGGCCGGTGGTACGGGCACGCGCCTGCACCCGATCACGCAGGGTGTGAGCAAGCAGCTCGTCCCGGTCTACGACAAACCGATGATCTATTACCCGCTCTCGACACTGATGCTCGCCGGTATCCGCGACATCCTCATCATCACCACTCCGCACGACGCTCCCGCCTTCCAGGGGCTGCTCGGCAACGGTGACCAGTTCGGCATCAACCTCACCTACAAGACCCAACCCTCACCCGACGGACTCGCGCAGGCCTTCACGCTCGGCGCCGACCACATCGGCGACGAGTCGGTCGCACTCGTGCTCGGCGACAACATCTTCTACGGTCCCGGTCTCGGCAGTCAGTTGCAGGGATTCGAGAACGTCGACGGCGGTGCGGTCTTCGCCTACTGGGTGTCCAATCCAGAGGCCTATGGTGTCGTCGACTTCGACGCGAACGGTACCGCGATCTCGCTGGAAGAGAAGCCGGCACAACCGAAGTCGAACTTCGCCGTTCCCGGTCTGTACTTCTACGACAACGACGTGGTCGAGATCGCCCGAGGTCTCGAGCCCAGCGCCCGCGGTGAGTACGAGATCACCGACATCAACGCCCACTACCTCGAACGCGGCAAACTCTCGGTGACGGTCCTGCCGCGCGGCACCGCCTGGCTCGACACCGGAACCTTCGACAGCCTTCTCGACGCCGGTAACTTCGTGCGCACCGTCGAACAACGCCAAGGTCTCAAGATCGCTGCGCCGGAAGAGATCGCCTGGCGTCGTGGCTTCCTCGACGACGACGAACTCCGGTCCCGCGCGGAGAAACTGCGCAAGTCCGGATACGGTGACTACCTGCTCGAACTCCTACAGCGAGGCAAGGGGTTCTGAGTCCACATCAGCTGCGAAAGGCTCATCCATGAAGGTGCGACCGCTCACGATCGACGGCGCGTGGGAACTCACGCCGGTCCAGCACGGTGACGCACGCGGCCTGTTCGCCGAGGCCTTCAAAGGGGACCTGCTCGCCGAGGTGATCGGCCATCGCTTCGACCTTGCCCAGGTCAACCTGTCGGTGTCCGCGGCGGGTGTACTGCGCGGCGTGCACTTCGCCGATGTGCCTCCGGGGCAGGCGAAGTACGTGACGTGCGCGACGGGTGCCATCCTCGATGTCATCGTCGACATCCGCGTCGGTTCCCCGACCTTCGGCACCTACGACACCGTCCTGCTCGACGACGTCGACCGCCGTGCGGTCTACCTGTCGGAAGGGCTCGGACACGCGTTCTGTGCGCTGGCCGACAACTCGACCGTCACCTACCTCTGCTCCACCGGGTACAACCCGTCCGGTGAACACGGCATCAATCCGCTCGACCCCGAACTCGGCATCGAGTGGCCGACGCACGCCCGCGACGGGTCGCCGCTGGAGTACGAACTGTCCGAGAAGGACACCGCCGCACCGGGTCTCACCGAGGCGCGCGAGTCGGGGCTGCTTCCGGATCACGACGACGTAACCGCATTCCTGCGGGGGCTCGCCGGCGATCAGCTGTAGTGACCTGACGCTTGTCCTCAGCCGCCGTATGCCGCTCGGTCACTCACTGATCTCGACATCGAAACGCATCGTCGTGGCGTAACGGTCGGCGGGGTGAATTCCCTCGAAGACCCCGATGAGCCCGTCCTCGGTGATGAATCGCCGCGTTATCGCGAGTGCCGGGCTGCCTGCTGCCGCCCGAAGATGCTCGGCTTCGTGGTCGTCCAACAGGGTGACCGCGATGGACTGTTCCAGACTCTGCAGGGTCAAGCCGAACTCGCGGGTGATGCGAGGGAACACGGCAGTTTGCGCATCTGCAACACGGTCTCGGACCGCGACGGCGTATTTGGTGGGAATGTAGTAGGTGTTGAAACCCATGGGCAGGGGATTGTCGACGGTTCGTCTCAGCCCCGTCCACTTGAGCCAGTCGCGCGCGTCGCCGAGGAGGAGACGACGACTGTCGAACACCGCGGCCGGTCCCGGCTCATCGATCAATTCGAACCGGGTGCTCTCGGTGTACTGCCGCACAGCATTGTCCTCGTCCGACGCCCGCAGGATGTAGCGTGCCTGCGAGACGTACGACAGCACCGTGGTTCCGACGCCCCGCTGGCGGGAGATCAGTCCGCTCTGTCGCAGATCTGCCATCGCGGCACGGACCGTGTGGCGCGAGACGCCGAATCGGGCGCACAGTTCCATCTCGGTCGGGAACTTGCTGCCGATGTCGTATTCGCCTGCCGCGATCTCTGCCCGAAGCGTTCGCGAGAGCTCGCGATGGAGCGGGCCGCCGCGCCTGTCGCGTGGACTGTTCGGCTCGCTGTCTGAGTTCTCGGATTCGGTCACGGAGTTCCTTGATGTAGAGCGTCGGTCGACTGCGTACCGTCCTATCAGAAGTCGTCCCCGTTGGGGTGTGTGGCGCTGGTTTCGGACGTGCGTCTCCCGCAATGTCCGGACTTGGATGAGGACCAGCGGCGCCGCAGTGGACGGGTTGAGCGTTCTCGTGCACGCACGCCAAATGGGTCGCGTAGGCGTCCGAGTTCGTCGCCGTGCAAACCGCCGAGCACGCCCGACGATGGTACGAAAGCCCAGTGAGACAACATTTCCTGTCTGTCTCCCAGTAGCCTGCCGGCATCGGTGGCATCCCGGCGACCTCGCCTTTTGATGATCGTACGCGCGGGCCGATCGCCGTCCCTGGTGGTAGAAGGTGGGATGCGTCACTGGACGACCCTTGTGGAGATCTGGGTCTCTGGGCTATACATTGTCCGTACAAATGAACGGCATCACGAAAGGCAGTGCGCGCTCGCGCGTGCGGTGCCGGCCGAAGCCGGACTCGCCACGCACCTGAGTCGGCCGTCCAGAGCATCGCGTGGAGGTGCGTGCGGCGAGTTCTCCGATCCGTGCAAGTGAGGTCGAAAGATGCTGTCCGGGTAGCGACTTCATCACTGAACACGTCGGCCTCGACGAGAAGTCGGGCTGCTGCGTGCGTTCGACAACCGTGGCTTGTGGGCCGTCGGTCTCTTCGGCGTGCGTCCGTGCCCGGTGATGTCCGAACAAATGTCCTGCGAAGAAGGGTTCTAGGAGTGAAACAAGTAGGTATGGCGGTAGCGGCGGCGGCGTTGGTGCTGCTGGCATCGGGAACCTCACCGGCTTCGGCGGCTCCGCTGCCGAACGGGTACAAGAAGGTGTCCGAGGGTGCCGTGACGGTGCAGACCTGGCGTACGGGCGAAACCGCGATGCCCGCGACGTCGATGGCCGCCAACGGCATCGGGCGTTCAGCGGTGCTGTCGGGCGAGGTCACGACGCGGGTGTCGAAGGGGGAGGGCCGGCTGAGGGTCGGGTACCTCGTCGGCTGCCAGGTCTCGGTCGGCAACCTGACCGCCGGGGTGTCCGGGACGCTGTCCGCGGCCCCGACGGTCTCTGGCAGTATCTCGTTCCCGCTGGCGCCGGGCGAGATCAAGGCCGTCCAGTTGTCCGTGCAACCCATCGTCGACGGACTGGCTCGGTATCAGTATTCCGGGCTGGAGGTCGAAGTGCAGGGTTGTGGTGGATTCGCGCAGGCCCGTTCCTTCGCGAAGGTGGAGGCAGTCGAGGGATACGCCGTCGATGCAGGCACCACGGCGAACAACATCGGCGGCGAGGGTGCCTACGTGCAGTCGACCCTCTACGGCAAGCCGTTCAGCCTCAACTGAGCCGAATTCCCCAGCGAGAGAGAAGAACACAGCGGATGAATAACAGGATTTTGGCCGTTCGCGGAGTAGTCGCCCTGGCCGTCGTAGCCGGGGCAGGTTCTGCCCTGGGGGCGGGTTCGGCCGTCGCGGGACCACTGCCGGGCGGTTCGGCATACGAAGACCTCGGCGGCGGCACGTCGATGACCGCGAAGCTGGCCGAGGAGCGGGTCTCCTACCAGCGATCGGGTGTGGCCGCGGTGCCGACCAGCCGCGAGGTCTGGGTCAGTGGCAAGGTGCGCGTGTCCCTGACGGGCAAGGCGACCGGCGGCATCATCAAGGGCGGCTACGTGGTGGGCTGCCAGGTCAATCTGGCGGGTGTCGGATTCTCGGGCAATTCGACGGCGAACCAGTCCGGCATGGCGTCGGCCGGCGCCGGTTCCACGCTGTCCCTGGGACCCGGTCAGGCGGCGTATGTGCCGATCATCAACCAGACCAATTCGCTGGTCGATGCCGACAACGAGCTGTACCGGATCAACGGGTACAAGTTCGCCGGCACGAGCGCATCCGTCGCCTACAGCCAGGAACCGTTGCGGGTCAACGGATGCGCCGGGTACGCCCAGGCGCGGGCGCGGATGTCCATCCAGGTCACGGCGGGCGGGCTCAAGAGCGAGACCGTCCTGTGGGGCAAGCCGTTCAGCTTGGGCTGATCAAGGTTCCCTCTCACGGGTGAGGCGGTTCCCACTTCGGACAGGTGCGTCGGAGTGGGGACCGCTCGCCGTGGTCGAGAGCCGTGGTCGAGAGCCGAGGCGCCGCACTATACGAGCCCTCAGTCCTGAACGCCGCCGGTCTCTCCCGGTCGGTGCGGCTTCTCGGCATTCTGCAACGCGATCGCGCGCGCCAGGCGGGCGTACTTGACCTCGAGGTCGCGGAACCGCAGGTATGTGGACACCGTGGTGAACGCGAACGCGATGACCAGTAGGAACAGCACGAGGTCGAGGCCGCGTTGGATTCCGATCTTGTTCGCGACCCAGGTGACGTCGTCCTGGCGCAGCATCGCGTAGAGGCCGAAGCCGACGAAGGCGACGAATAGGATCTTCACACCGGCCGACGACCGGGCGGTGCCGCGGTTGACGACAAAGAAGCCGACGAGCGCGAGCAGGCCGATGATCGCGAGGATCTGGAACCAGATCATGCGTTGTTCACTTCCTCATCCGGGTGTGGAACAGGCCGTCGGCGACGATGTTGACGCCGTTGATCAGCGACTGTCCCTTCGCGCGTGAGTATTCGGTGTAGAGGATCGTGACCGGTTGCTCGGCGACCCGCCACTTGTGGTGGTCGATCAGCGCGATGAACTCCGATGCGTGACTCATCCCGCTCATGAGGAGGTCGAGGTCGTCGGCGACCTTCTTGTTGAAGACACGAAGTCCGTTGTGCGCGTCGGACAATCCGAGCCGCCGCGTGCGCGGGCTGAGGAACACGATGGTGCGCAGGGCCATTCGACGCAACACCGGGACGGACTCGCTGCGGCCCTCGGCGAAGCGGGTGCCGACGATGATGTCGACCGGTTCGGTTCGCAGGCGGGCGACCATCGCCGACACGTCGTCGACCTGATGCTGGCCATCGGCGTCGAAGGTGACGAAGAAGCGCGCGCCGGGCTGCTTGCGGGCGTACTCGACGCCGGTCTGGATGGCGGCGCCCTGCCCGAGGTTCACCGGGTGCCGCACGAGATGGACGCCGGCGGCCCTGATCTCCTCGGCCGAGTTGTCCGACGAGCCGTCGTCGACGCAGACGATGTTGGGAAATGTCTCGCGCGCCTTGGCGGCGACCCCCCGGATCACCTGTCCCTCATTGAAGACGGGTACCACCAGCCAGACGTCGGCATTGGTGATGGGGTCGGCCATGGTGAACAACCCTAACCCGGCCGGTCGCGGTACTCATCGCCCGGCACGGCCCGGCTAGTCTGGTCGGGTGCCGATCGACGTGATGATGCCCTTCTACGGCGACGTCGCGCAGTTCCGCGAGGCGGTGACCAGCGTCCTCGACCAGAGTGACCCGGATCTGCGGCTCGTGGTGGTCGACGACTGCTATCCCGACCCCACGCCCCGCGAATGGCTCGCCTCGCTGAACGACGCCCGCGTCCGCTACGTGCGCAACCACACCAACCTCGGCGTCAACGGCAACTTCCGGCGCTGCGTCGACCTCGTGACCGCCGACTGGTTCGTCGTCATGGGCTGCGACGACGTGATGCACGCCGACTACCTGGCGACGGTCCGCACCCTGGCCGGGCACCACCCGGACGCGTCGGTCATCGCGCCCGGAGTCGACGTCATCGACGAGAACGGCCGTGCGGTGCGTCCGCTGGGGGACCGGATGAAGAACGTGCTGGCGCCCTCCCGGGCGACCGTGCTGTCCGGTGAACGCCTCGCGACCAGCCTCTACCACGGCAACTGGACGTACTTCCCGTCGTTGCTGTGGCGGACCGCCGCGGTGCGTGAGGTGGGTTTCCGGCCGGGACTGGAGATCGTCCTCGACCTTGCGCTCCTCGTCGACCTTGCCGCCGCCGACGGCTCACTGGTCTACGACCCCGAGGTCGTGTTCTCCTACCGCCGCCACAGCGCGTCAGTGAGTTCGGTGCAGGCCGTCGACGGACGGCGCTTCGACGAGGAGAACCGCTTCTTCGCGGAGGAGGCGCAGCGGTGCGCGGAACGCGGCTGGCCCAAGGCGGCGCGGGCGGCCCGGCTGCATGCGACCTCGAGGATGAACCACCTGCAGGCGCGGGTTGGTGCGCAGGTCGGCAAGGTTTCGACGGGGCTCACCCGGCGACAGGGGCACTAGGCCGCCGCAGCACCCCGACCATGTGCACGCCGAGGCCCACGAGTGGTCCGACGACGAGGGCGACGCAGGTCCGGACCTCGACGTCGGCCGGGATCAGCAGCATCCCGACCGCGACCACGGTCGCGACCCACCACCCGGCCGCATACCAGCGGTGCGCGCCGGCGGCGATCGCGGCGGCACCGGTGACGGTCAGCAGGGCCAGGCACGTGGCACCTGCGGTGAGGAGTGCGACGACGTAGCCGTCGAGGTCGAAGTCGGCGCCGAAGACCGACCGGAGCAGCCAGGGCCCGACCAGCCACGCGGCCGCGACCCCGACCCCGCCGACGATGCCGACGATGCCGAGCGGAGCGGCCAGCGCGGCGATCCGCCGATCGCGGCCGTCCACGAATCGCGAGATCAGCACGCCCTGGAAGCTGTTGAGCGGCACCAGCAGCGGGGCACGCGTGAGTGTCACCGCCAGGATGAGTGCGCCGATGATCCGGGCCTCGTCGGCGTCGGGGGTGCCGCGCAGGTTGGCGGTCAGGTTGATCAGCACCGGGAAGCCCATGACGAGAACGGCACTCGCCGCGGCGGCGGCCATCGCGGTCAGGGTGTTGGTGGTGAGTCGACGCGGCGACACGTCCCCGCCGATCCCGACCGCCCGGCGGGCCGCCGATGAACCGAGCAGCAGCAGGCCCCACGACGCGGAACCGATGACGGTGATGACCAGGAATGCTGTGGTGCCCCAGCCGGCGGCCACCGCGACGACGGCACCGGCGAGACGGATCAGCGCGTCGACAGACAGCAACACCGCGAACGACGACCAGCTCAGCATCCCGGACAGGGCGCCGCACAGGTGTGCGTACACCGCGAAGCTCGCCACCCCGACCGACAGCAACGCCACCGACAGCCAACGCTGATCGGTGAACACCTCACCGCTCCACAGCGGCGAGGTCGCGGCCACGAGCGCGGCCAGGCCGACTCCGATCCCGACGTTCACGGGCAACGGTCGCGACCGGACGGCATCGTCGGAGGCCGCGCGCACGGCACGCGTCGTCTCCTGCAGCTGACCGTTCTGCGCACCGGTGACGAGGCCGTAGGCCGCCCAGAACACCGCGAAGACTCCGTACCCGATCGCGCCGAGATGTCGTGCGGCCAAGAGCAGCACGACATAGCCCGACGCGGCGGCGATGAGCGTCGCGATCGTGACGCGTCCCAGCGACCGCGCGTCGGTGTCGGTTCCCTCGGCCGCGCCGGAAGGGGAGTCCGGCGTCGGTGCCGGCGTGTCCGTCGTCATGAGGTGCCTCAGGACGGAGTGGGGAACGGCGGTAGCTCGGGGGTGAACAGCCAGGCGTCCCACAGGTCCTTGAGCGGCTTCGACGAGTGGTTGGCGGCGAGCGACATGAAGTCCTCGGTGGTCACCGACCCGTAGCGGTACTTCTCGGTCCAGCGGCGAAGCAGGGCAAAGAAGTCGCCGTCGCCGATCCGCAGACGTAGGGCGTGCAGCGTCAGCGCACCGCGTTTGTAGACCCAGTCGTCGAACATCTTGCGCGGGGTGGGATCGGCCAGCGGCACCTTCACCGGCGCGGCGTCGAGCTTCTCGTAGTAGTGGCGGGCCCACTCGTCGGCGCTTCGGCCACCGGATCGCTGGCTCCACAACCACTCGGCGTAGCAGGCGAATCCCTCGTGCAGCCAGATGTCCCGCCAGCGCGCGGCGGTCACCGAGTTGCCGAACCACTGATGTGCGAGCTCATGGGCGATGAGGCGGTCGGCGTCGCGGCTGCCGTCGCAGTGATTGGCACCGAAGGTCGAGAAACTCTGTGCCTCGATGGGGATCTCGAGTTCGTCGTCGGTGACGACGACGGTGTACTGCGGGAACGGATAGGGCCCGAACATCTCGATGAACGCCGAGATCATGTCCATCTGTGGTCCGAAATCGATCCCGAAGTTCTCCTCGAGACGGGACGGGATGAGCCCGGTAACCGGAAAAGGCTTGTCGGCCAACGGGATCTGCTTGTACTGGCCGATCTGGATGGAGGCCAGGTAGGTGGGCATCGGCTCCACCTGCTGGTAAACCCAGGTGGTCTGTGCGGCGCGGACCCGCTTGGACTCCAGCACGCCGTTGGCGAGCGCGTGGTACGGACTGTCGGTGGTGATCGAGATCCGGTACGGCGCTTTGGCACTCGGGTGATCGTCACACGGGAACCACGATGCGGCGCCGTTGGGCTGGTTGGCGCACAGCGAGCCGTCGGTCAGTTCCTCCCAGCCCACCTCGCCCCACGGGCCTCGAATCGGACGGGGGCTGCCGTGGTAGCGGACGGTGATCGTCATCGCGCCGCCGGGCGGCACCGGGGTGTCGGGGGTGATGGTGAGTTTGTTGCGGCGATGGCTGTAGCGGGCGCGCTTGGTGTTGACCGAGACCCGCTGCACGGACATCGTGCCCGCGAGATCGAGGGTGAAGCGCTTGAGCTCGCGCAACGACGTCGCGGTCAGGACCGCGGTGCCGTCGAGGCGATTGCTCGCGACCTTGTACTCGAGTTCGAGGTCGTAGCGCGAGATCCGGAAACCGAGATTCCCGTTGTCCGGCACGTACGGATCGAGGACATCGGACGGTGCGCCCAGGACGGGCTGCCCGGTATTTGCTCGCGACCCCAGGCCAGACTTTCCCGGCACTCTCGACTCCTACTCCGTTCTGCCGTATGGCATGTTCGCCGGCGGTCGGACGGCCGTGGCCCCCGGGCGCCGGTACGGTGCCTTTGGTCACGACGCGGTTGCGTTTGATGACTCGATTTCGGCGTAACACCCGCGACGAGGTGATGTCGTCGCGGACACTGTGAGAGTACCTGGCGGCGGGGATCCGGGCCCGCCCGACGATGCGAGGAGCAGGGTTATGAGCGGATTCGGCAGTGTCGCGCAGTTTCTCGCGCGATTGATACTCGGCATCATCTTCATCGCGCACGGCTGGCAGAAGCTGGTGACGCAGGGGATGGACGCCACGAAGGTGGCCTTCGGTCCGGCCGGCATGGACGTGCCGTACCCCGATCTCGCCGCGTACTACGCGACCTGGGTGGAACTGGTCGGCGGCATCCTGCTGATCCTCGGCCTGCTGCTTCCCATCGTCGCCACGCTGCTGATCGCGGACATGATCGGCGCGATCGTGTTCGTGCACTGGGATGCGGGATTCTGGAACGCCGACAGCGGCTACGAATGGCCGCTGGCACTGATCGCCGGTCTCCTGGCGGTCGGCTTCACCTCGGCGGGGCGTGCCGCCGCCGACAGCTACATCATGCGACGGCGGCGTCGAACCGACGTGGTCTGACCTCGACTCTCGTCGGGTCAGGCGAACGCGAGGCCGTCGATGGTGGCCGAACTCCGCGAGGCGGTGTCGTTGTCGGCGAGCTGAGCCACCAGGCGAGCGATCACCGTGCGTTCCTCGTCGGCGTGGTGCAGGCCCACTCCGTCGATCTCGCCCGGGGTGAGGATCTCCAGGGGATCGGTGTCATGCCGGTGGATCACGGCGGCACCGAGAAGGCGCTGTGCCTGACCGGGGTCGATGTCCCAGAGAGCGTCGGCGGTCATGAGGTAGAGGCGGATGGCCGTCGGGTAGTCGTGGAGGTTGACGAGCGCCCAGGCCCAGTGTTTGGCGACGTCGACGGTGTCGGCTTCCCCGCGGCCGTGGGTGCGCACGTACTTGCCGTGCAGCTCGCTGCAGAGGTAGTTGGCGTCGGTCCACAGCTGCAGGTGCGACATGCATCGGACGCAGTCGTGCAGGTTGGACAGATACTTCGTCGAGTACGGTCCCTCGCGTCGTGCCCTGACCTCGCGGAGGACCGAGAATGCGGCGAGCGCATGCTCGTATTCGCCCGCGGAGAGGAGAGCTTCGGCCTCGACCTGCAATTCCTCGATCATCTTCGTCATTCTGGTCGATTCCGCTGACGGTTACCGGCGTATTGACCGAACTGGGACAACCCGCGCCGATCTCTGGCACAGGCCACGACGGGCTGGCATCGTGACAAGGATGAAGGACGACATCGGCAGCACCCCCGAAGGCTCCGACGGCGAGTACAGCCTTGACGAGGACGATCAACTCCAGCCGGAGGACACCCTGGTCGACCGCGGCGTCGACGACGTCCTCGACGAGGGATTCTCACCACCCGACTACCGGCCCAAAGGTGCTGTCCACGGGCTGACGGCCCAGGAGCAACGCGAGGGCGAGAGCCTCGACGAGCGGCTGGCCGAGGAGGAGCCCGACGTCGGGGCGGTCGATCCGCTCGACGAGATCACCGCCGACGAGCGCGCCAAAAAGGATTGGCGCGCACATGATTCCGACCGGAGCGAGGAGTTCGACGAAGACCACGAGGTCGGTGACCGACGAGCCGGTCGGCTGATCGCGCCGGACGAGGGTTCGGGTATCGACACCGAACCCGAGGCCATCGCCGCCGACGCGGGTATCGACGGCGCGGGCGCCTCGGCCGAAGAAGCCGCGGTGCACTACATCTCTGACCAGGAGTAGCTACTCGGCCGGCTCAGGAGTAGCTACTCGGCCGGCGGGGTGAACTGCGCGAGCGTCACGATGATCGTGTCGCGGATCGCGGTCTTGTCGAGCCCGAGGTCTGTGAGCGCGGCGGCCACCGAGTCGTCGGCGAACAGCCCGAGCAGCAGGTGTTCGGTGCCGACGTAGTTGTGCCCGAGGTCGACGGCGACGCCGACGGTCGCCTCCAGGACGGCCTTGGCCGCGTCGTCATAGGGCACGACGGTCGACGCCTCGGAATCCGGGATGTCCCGCGGCGCCGGGACGAGGGGCGCCATGGCCTCCGTGAACGCCTCGACGTCGACGCCGAACTCCCGCAGCACCACGAAGACCAGGGCCCGCGGATCGACGCTCATCGACGCGGCCACGTGGGCGGGGGTCACGAATTCGGCCCGATCCGCGGCCGCCGCACCGTTGGCCGCCATCAGGACATTCGCCGCGCGGGGCGTGAACCTCGAGAACGGGTCCGACGCGTCGGCCGGTCCCGCCCCGGCATCGCCGGTCGTCGACACCCGGTCGACGAATCGCTTCTGAGCTGCCTGTTTGCTGACGCCCATGCTGGTTCCGATCGCGGTCCACGAGGCCCCGGAGCGGCGAGCCTGGTCGACGAAATGGCCGATCAGGCTGTCGGCGACCTCATCGAGGTGGGCCGCGGCGAGGACCGCATCGGACAGTTGGTCGAGCGGGTCGTCGTGCACCTTGCGGATCGCGGCGATCAGGTCGTCGAGGCGAACGGGAATGCGATTCTTTGCCATGCGTCAACCGTAGGTTGACGGGACTCGGTCGTCAACCCTCGGTTGACGATTGGTGTGTTCGGGGGCCGGACGCAAGACCGACCATCGTTGACAGAGATGGAAACCGTCGTGACGATGGATGCGGAGATTCGCCCAAGACGCCGCCGCACACTCCTTCGTTTGCCACGGGAGGCTTTCCAGTGAGCATCACCGAACCCACCGTCCGCCCCGATCCGCGATCGGGAGCGGGGTCCCCGGATGTCGAACCCCCTGGAGTGGGCGCGGGCGGTTCCGACACCGTCCGCCGCTTCCTCGACGTGCGGTCGCGGACCGATGCTCTCGCCGAACGGCTCTCGCCGGAAGACCAGACGCCGCAGTCGATGACCGAGGCGAGTCCCGCGAAATGGCATCGGGCGCATGTCACCTGGTTCTTCGAGGAGTTCATCCTCCGCCGGGACCCGGACTACGCGGTCTACGACGAGACGTTCCGGTACCTGTTCAACAGCTACTACGAGACGGTGGGAGAACGGCATCCTCGTCCCGATCGCGGCCTGGTGACCCGACCGGGCGTGCGTGACGTGACGCGGTATCGCGAACACGTGGACGCGGCGATGGTCGCGGCCCTCGAGTCCGGCCGACTCGACGACGCCGCACTCGACCTCGTCGAACTGGGCTGCAATCACGAACAACAGCACCAGGAACTGCTGCTCATGGACATCAAGCACCTGTTCTCGACGCACGCGTTCGGGCCGGTGTACGTCGACCGTGAACCCGATGTGCCCGGGGAGGTCGCGCCGATGGGCTGGCGTGAGTTCGCCGGCGGTGTGCACGAGGTCGGTGCTGTCGGAAGCGGATTCGCCTACGACAACGAGGGGCCCCGGCACCGTGTGTATCTCGAGGACTTCGCGGTGTCCGACCGGCTCGTGACCAACGCCGACTGGCTGGAGTTCATGGCCGACGACGGATACCGACGCCACGAGTTCTGGCTCTCCGACGGGTGGGGCACGGTCAACCAAACAGGCTGGCATGCACCGGGTTACTGGCGCGAAGAGGACGGTGGCTGGACCACTTTCACCTTGTCCGGGCGCCGCCCGGTCGTGCTCGACGAGCCGGTGACCCATGTGTCCTTCTACGAGGCCGACGCCTATGCCCGCTGGGCCGGCGCGCGCCTCCCCACCGAATTCGAATGGGAGGTCGCCGCGGGAACACTCGGCGACGCGCGTGGCCGGCTCCTCGACCCTGGCCGATGTCATCCCGGTCGGGCCGGTTCGGCGATGGTCGGTGACGTCTGGGAGTGGACGGCCAGCGCGTACCTGCCCTACCCGGGATTCGTCCCGGCGAACGGGGCGGTGGGCGAGTACAACGGCAAGTTCATGTCCGACCAGCACGTCCTGCGCGGCGCGAGCGCGGTGACCCCGGTCGGCCACGAGCGGATCACCTACCGGAACTTTTTCCCCGCTGCGTCGCGGTGGGTGTTCTCGGGACTGCGGCTCGCCCGATGACTCTTGCCGCGGATGCACTTTCGGGGTTGTGGCAGGACCCGCCGACGCTGCCCACCAAATGGCTCTACGACGAGCGCGGGAGCAAGCTCTTCGACGAGATCACCCGGCTGCCCGAGTACTACCCGACACGTCGTGAGACCGCGATCCTGCGCGCGCGTGCGGCCGAGATCGCCGATGCCACACAGGCACAGGTGATGGTCGAACTGGGTTCGGGCACCTCCACCAAGACCCGGCTGTTGCTCGATGCCTTCAGCGCCGCCACCCCTGACGCCGAGCGATTCACCTACGTACCGGTCGATGTCAGCACCGAGATGCTCACGACCACGGCCGACGTGCTGTCCGCGGACTACCCGGGGATCGACGTCGTCCCGGTGGTCGCGGACTTCACCGAACCCGATCTGCGTCTGCCCGACGCCGACGGCCCCCGCCTCGCCGTGTTCCTCGGCGGCACCATCGGGAACTTCGACCCCGACGCGCGGCGCGCGTTCTATCAAGGCCTGGCGAAGGCGCTCTCGCCCGGCGACTTCTTCCTGCTCGGCACCGACCTCGTCAAAGACACCGGCCGGCTCGTCGCCGCCTACGACGACAGGGCCGGTGTCACAGCCGATTTCAACCGCAACCTCATCGAGGTCCTGCGGACCGGGCTCGACGCCCGCGGCCTGTACGCCGACGACTTCGAACACATCGCGCGATGGAACCCGCGCGAACACCGCATCGAGATGTGGCTGCGCGCCCGCCGGGACATCGACGCCTACTTCGAGGTCCTGGGCCGGGCGTGGCGGCTGCCGGCCGGCACCGAGATCCACACCGAGATCAGCACGAAGTTCGAGCCCGACGCACTGCGCGACGAACTGGAATCCGCCGGACTCCAGGTGGTCACCGTGTGGACCGACCCGGCCGGGGATTTCGCGCTCACGCTCAGTCGGCGCTGAGACCGCTCACCCCTCGGCGAGCAGCTCGCGCACCCGCGGGATGACCTTCGTGCCGTACAGCTCGACGCTGCGCATCAGCTGTGTATGGCCCAGGGTGCCGTGGGAGTACTTCATGTCGAAGCGACTCAGCCCGAGAGCCTTCGATGTCGAGGCGATCTTGCGGGCGACGGTCTCCGGCGATCCGACGAACAGTGCGCCGTCGGGCCCGGTGGACCGCTCGAACTCGAAACGGCTGGGCGGTGGCCACCCTCGTTCGCGCCCGATCCGCGCCACGTATCCCCGATAGTGCGGCCACAACTCCTCGCGTGCCTGCTCGTCGGTGTCGGCGACGTGTCCCGGGCAGTGCACGCCGACCGGGAGGGCGTCCTTCTCCAAGTCGGCGAGAGCGCGGTGGTAGAGGTCGACATAGGGGCGGAAGCGGAGCGGGTCGCCGCCGATGATTGCCAGCATCAGCGGAAGCCCGTACGACGCTGCGCGCACCACGGATTCGGGGCTGCCGCCCACTGCGATCCACGTGGGCAGCGGGGGATTCTCGAGCTGGGGGAACACGGGCTGAGCGCGTAGCGGGCCGCGCGTCGAGCCGGACCAGGTGACGGGGTTGCCGGTGCGCAGTTCGGCGAAGAGGGAGAGTTTGTCGGCGAACAGCTCTTCGTAATCGGAGAGGTCGTAGCCGAAAAGAGGGAACGACTCGGTGAACGAGCCGCGGCCGAGGATCACCTCGGCGCGGCCCGAGGAGAGGGCATCGACGGTCGAGAACCGCTGGAACACACGGATCGGGTCGTCGGAGCTCAGGACGGTCACGGCCGATCCCAGGCGCATCCGGCCGGTGCGCGCGGCGATGGCGCCGAGGACCACCTCGGGTGCGGACACGGAGTAGTCCGCGCGGTGATGTTCGCCGACGCCGAGGAAGTCGACGCCGACCTCGTCGGCCAGGACCGCCTGGTCGAGCACGTCGCGCAGGGTCTGCGCGTCGGAAAGCGGGCTGCCATCGGGTGCCGCGGTGATGTCACCGAAGGTGTCCAAGCCCAACTCGAGTTCATGCCTGGCCGTGTGTGATTCCATCGCGTCTCTCTGTTCGTCCGGTTCTGCTCCGAGCCGGAACTGCTTATGGGACACATTCTCATATGCGGCAAATGGTGCACCGCTGACTCGTGCTAATAGTTCTCACGGCCACTTTGGCCTGACAGAGCAGTACCGAGGGTATTGCTGTGCCATGCTTCTATCCGTCAGGGGGCCATTGTGAAGTGGTCCTTTTCTTCTAGAAAGAGGAGACCTTCATGTGGGACTCATTCTGGGACTTCATCTGGTACACCATCGTCATCTTCGCGTTCGTCGCGTACCTGATCGTCCTGTGGCACATCATCACCGACCTGTTCCGTGACAAGAAGGCGTCGGGGTGGCAGAAGGCGGTCTGGGTGGTCTTCCTGATCATCTTCCCGTACATCACCGCCATCGTGTACCTGCTGGCGAAGGGCAAGGGTATGGCCGAACGTCAGCGCGAGGCCTTCACCGAGGCCAAGCAGGCGTCGGACGAGTACATCAAGTCGGTGGCGGGAACCTCTCCGACCCAGCAGATCACCGAGGCGAAGGCTCTCCTCGACTCCGGTGCCATCACCCCCGAAGAGTTCGAGCACCTCAAGGCGAAGGCTCACGGCGGAGCGGCTTGAGTCACGCTACGGTCGGGTGACACCGACCTGACGACGACCTGGAGCCGCGGTGATCGGATACCTGTGTAAACGCATCGCGGCCTGGGCTGTCCTCGTCTTCCTCGCAACCAATCTGACCTATTTCCTGGCCACCTGGTTCCTCGACCCCCGATCCAATTACGCCGTCCGGCGACCCCCGTTGCCGGAGAGCGTCGTCGACGCCACGCTGTCCTCCCACAACCTCAACGACAAGACCCCGCTGGTCGAACGTTGGTGGAACTGGCTGACCGGCGTGGTGTTGCACTGGGATTGGGGGTCGACGCCGGTCGGTGAGAGCGTCAACAGCGAGATCGGTTTCCGGCTGGTCTCCTCGGTGCAGCTGCTCGCCGCCGCCACCGTCATCTCCACCCTGCTGGGTATCGCCCTGGGCGTCTACACGGCCCTCCGCCAGTACAAGCTCGCCGACCGTGCGTGGCAGTTCATCTCGATAGCGATGATCAACCTGCCGGTTCCCGTCGTCGGCCTGGGCATCGTGCTCGCCGCCATCTCGCTCAATCAGTCCCTCGGCCACAGCGTCGTCTACGTCTCCGGGGCCGCCAGCGTGGGGGTCGAGGGATTTTTCCCGGTGCTGCTGGACCGCATCCAGCACCTCATCCTCCCGACCATCACCCTGGTCGTGATCCAGTACGCCGGACTGCATCTGCTCCAGCGTTCGATGGTGCTCGACACCATCAACGCCGACTATGTCCGCACGGCACGTGCGAAGGGACTCACCCGTGGGGTGGCGGTTCGACGACATGCGTTGCGCACGGCCATCATCCCGGTTGCGGTCGGTATCGCCTTCGCGATCCCCGCGGTGTTCACCGGCGCGGTCCTCACCGAGACCATCTTCGGCTGGGAGGGGATGGGCCGGTACTTCGTCACCTCGATCAACACCAACGACATCCACGGCGTCGTCGCCGTCGCCGCATTCGGTGCCCTGGCCACCGCGGTCGGTGCGATCCTCGCCGACCTCGCCGTGGTCTACCTCGATCCGAGAGTCCGGGTGAGCTGAGATGGCGATGATGCCGCCGGAACCGCGCGGGCCGCAGTCCGGTCACCTCGACGCGACCGCCCCGATCATGGGTGAGACAGGCGGTGTCCTCGACGAATCGGACACCGCGTCGGCGCCACTGGCCCGGCGGCGCAGCGGCCGGGTCAAGATCTTCGCCAGACGGTACGCGCGCAACCGGTCCGCGCTGCTGGGCCTGGCCATCTTCGTCCTGCTCGTGCTGTTCGCCGTCTTCGGCGGACTGTTCACCGCGTACTCCTACACCGACACCGATTTCCTGGCGATCGGCTTCCCGCCGTCGACGCACGGGTCGGATGGTGCCCACTGGTTCGGTACCAACGACGCCGGCAACGATCTCTACGCGCAGGTGGTGCACGGACTCCAACGTTCGCTGACGATCGCCCTGGCCGTGTCGATCGGGACGACCGCGATCGCCGCGTTCCTCGGCGGGCTCGCCGCCTACTTCGGCGGTTGGGTGCAGCGCGTCGTCCTGGGCGTCGTCTACCTGCTCCTCGTGGTGCCGACGTTCCTCATCCTCGCCCTGGTCTCCAACAGCACCGGTGGTGACTGGCGGTGGTTGATCGTCGTGCTCATCGCGTTCGGCTGGATGATGCTGGCGCGCGTGATCCATTCCCTGGCGCTGACCGTCCGCGAGCGCGACTATGTCGCCGCCGCAAAGTATCTGGGCGTGTCCCCGGTGACCATCATCCTCCGGCACATCCTGCCCAACATCGCGTCGTTGCTGGTCATCAACTTCGCCCTCGGCGTGGTGGCCGCGGTGCTCGCCGAGACCGGGCTGTCGTTCCTCGGGTTCGGTGTGAAGATCCCCGACGTCACCCTCGGCTCACTGCTGCAGGCGGGTGCCGGGACGCTGGCCGCGTCGCCGTGGCTGTTCTGGTTCCCCGCGGCCGCGCTGGCGCTCCTCACGGTCTCGATGGCGCTCATCGCCGATGGCCTGCGCGACGCCTTCGACCCTTCGTCGAGTGGAGGTGCCCGTCGATGACGAATCCCGATGCGGTGCTGACGGTCCGGGACCTGACAGTGGATTTCGGCAGCGAGGCAGGCGTCGTCGCCGCCGTCCGCGGTCTCGACTTCGACCTGCGGGCCGGCCGGACCACCGCCATCGTCGGCGAATCCGGATCAGGGAAATCGGTGTCGGCACTGGCGGTTTCGGGACTGCTACCGGACAGTGCGCACATCAGCGGATCGGTCGCACTGCGGGGTCGAGAACTGATCGGGTTGTCGGACAAGAAGATGTCCGCGGTCCGGGGTTCGGAGATCGCGATGGTCTTCCAGGACCCGCTGTCGTCGCTGACCCCGGTGTTCACCGTGGGAGCGCAGATCTCCGAGGCGCTGCGGGCCCATCAGTCCATCACCGCCAAACAGGCCTGGTCGCGCTCGGTCGAACTGCTCGACCTGGTCGGGATCGGCGATCCGCAGCGACGCGCCAGGGCTTTTCCGCACGAGTTGTCCGGCGGGATGCGGCAGCGTGTGATGATCGCGATGGCGATCGCCAACGACCCGTCGGTGATCATCGCCGACGAACCGACCACCGCGCTCGACGTGACCATCCAGGCACAGATCCTCGATGTGCTGGCCACGGCGCGACGGGAGAGCGGCGCCGCGATGCTGTTGATCACGCACGATCTCGGCGTCGTCGCGGGTCATGCCGACGATGTAGTGGTGATGTACGCCGGGCGGGCGGTGGAGACCGCCGACGTCGACACGCTCTTCGGCGGACCGCGGATGCCGTACACGATCGGATTGCTGGGAGCGGTGCCGCGGGTGGACCATCGGACCGATGCACTCATCCCCATCCCTGGGACGCCTCCGCTTCTCATCGACGTGGCAGACCGATGTCAGTTCGCGCCACGGTGTCCCGTCGCGATCGATGACTGCCGCGGGAGCGAACCGGCGCTGGCGGAGGTGGCCGGCGGCCACCGGGCGGCGTGTATCCGTGTAGGGGAGATCGACGGCGACGGCCGGATCGGTGGTGAGCCGGTGTTCCCGCCGCCCGATGTGCCGGCGGCGTCGCCGGCAGTGACCGACCGGCAGGAACGTGCGACCGTCCTCGATGTGGTGGACATGACCAAGGTCTTCCCGCTGACGAGCGGTTTCCTCAAGCGTCGGGTGGGTTCGGTGCGGGCCGTCAACGGGATCAGCTTCGACATCCGGAGCGGTGAGTCGATGGCCCTCGTCGGAGAGTCGGGCAGCGGCAAGTCGACGACTCTGCTGGAGATCATGGACTTCGCGCAGCCCGAGGGCGTCGTCCGGATCGGCGGGGTGGACCCGGCGGCGGTCCGTTCACGCGAGGCCCGCGCGTTGCGCCAGAAGACGTCGATCGTCTTCCAGGACCCGTCGGATGCGCTCGACCCTCGGTTCACCGCCTTCGACATCATCGCCGAACCGCTTCGCGCGCTGGGGGTCCCGAGAGCGGAGACGGAGGAGAGGGTCACGGGTCTCATGCGGCGCGTCGGGCTGGATCCCGTTCACGCCGACCGTTTCCCCGCCGCCTTCTCCGGCGGCCAGCGACAACGTCTCGCCATCGCGCGGGCACTCGCCACCGACCCCGATCTGATCGTCCTCGACGAGCCGCTGTCGGCCCTCGACGTCTCGGTGCAGGCGGACGTCGTCAACCTGATCCGCCACCTCCAAGCCGACGGCGACGTGGCGTATCTGGTTGTCGCCCACGATCTCTCCGTGGTCCGACATCTCGCCGACCGCGTCGCGGTGATGTATCTGGGTTCGATCGTGGAGTCAGGGCCCACCGAGGCGGTCTTCGCCGAACCCGCGCATCCCTACACCCGGGCACTCTTGTCGGCAGTGCCCATTCCGGACCCGCGCGTCGAACGCGAGCGGCAGCGCATCGTCCTGACCGGCGAACAGCCCAGTGCGACAGACGAGATCGTCGGATGCAGTTTCACCACCCGGTGCCCGTTGCACGCCCGGCTCGGCGAGGAGCGTCGCGAGCGGTGTCGGACGGTCGTACCCCTACTGCGGCCGACGGATCGGCACGGGCCTCCTGCTGTCGACCACAGAGCGGCATGCCATTTCCTGGAGGTGGACCGGTGAAGCGCTGGTCGGTGATCATCGCCGCGATGGCCGTGACCATCGCCTGCATCACCGGTTGCGGTGCCGCGATCGACACCGGGGCGGTGAAGACCGAAGGAGCCTCGCTCAACCTGCAACCCCGGGAGAATCTCGAGGACGGCGGCAGTCTCACGACCGTGCTCGCGGAGGTATCGGCCCAGTGGAACACCTTCCACGCCGACGGCAACGCCTACACCCTGGCCTTGTGGCGCTGGTACAACCCGGTGCTCGCCTACTTCTCGCCGGACGGGCAGTACGCGCCGAATCCCGACTACCTCACCGACGTCCGTACCGAGGTCGTCGGCCGGGACACCGTGGTCACCTACACCATCAACCCGAAGGCCTTCTTCAACGACGGCACACCGATCGACTACCGCGCCTTCGTCGAGACCTGGCGCACGAGCCGGGGCATCGACGATCGCTACATCGTCAGCTCCACCGACGGGTACAGCCAGATCGCCTCGGTCACCCGCGGCGCCGACGACCGTGAGGTCGTCGTGCGCTTCGACGGCGTCTACGCCTGGCCCGACGGCCTGTTCAACGTCGTGCTCCACCCGAAGGCCGCCGATCCCGACGTCTACAACGAGGGCTATGTCCGGAAGCCGCATCCCGAATGGGGCGCCGGACCGTTCACGATCGCCTCCTACGACGCCGACAACGGGACCGTCGTCTTCGAACGAAATCCCAAGTGGTGGGGAAAACCCGGCAAACTCGACCGACGGATCTTCCGGCAGATGGAGTCCCAGGCGGCGCTCAACGCCTTCCAGAACGGCGAGATCGACGCGACCGGGGTGGCCGCCAAAGACGCGCGCGCGCGGGCACTCACGATGAACGGCATCGACATTCGCACCGCGGCCGCACCGCAGCAGTCGTTGCTGGTGCTCAACCTCGACACCCCGATCCTGTCCGATCGGCGCGTCCGTGAGGCCGTGCTCTCCGCCGTCGACCGGGAGACGCTGTCGCGCATCAGGTTCACCGGCCTCAACTACACGGAGGAACTCCCCGGTTCGTTGTCGCTGTACCCGTTCCAACCGGGATACGAGGACAACCTGTCGGACGTGTTGTCCTACGACCCGGCGAAAGCCGAGGAACTGCTCGACCGGTCGGGGTGGACCGAGGGTGGGGACGGCATCCGCAGCAAGGACGGGAGACGGCTGTCGCTGGAGTTGCCCAACATCGGCGACGACACCACGACCCAGAACCTGTCACGCGCGCTCCAGGCGATCCTGAAGAAGGTGGGCGTCGACCTCGCTGTCCGCCAACGCCCGTCGGCCGACTTCTCACAGGTGGTGGTCAACAAGGAGTTCGACGTGCTCCTGCTCGGCTTCTCGTCGAGCGACCCCTTCGGCATGGCCTACTTCTGTCAGGTGTGGTGCATGGGGTCCCAGCTGAACCCCGCCGGTGCCGGGTCCCCGGAACTCGACGCACAGATCCGTGCGATGTCGAGGATCGGCGACCCGATGGCCCAGATCAAGGCGGGGAACGAACTCGAGCGCGAGGCCTTCGCGCAGTTCTCCAACCTTCCCCTCTTCAACGGTCCGTCCATGGTCGCGGTGAAGGAAGGGCTCGCCAATTACGGAGCGGGACAGTTCTACGTCGGTCCCATCGAGGACATCGGCTGGGAGAAGTAGGTCTGCGCCTACTCTCCCGCGGTGCCGTTTCCTTCCCGCGGGCGCTAGCCGGCACGCGGGAAGGAAACGGCACCGCGGGACCGAAGTGCGTATCGGCGAGATCGTTCGCTCGGCGGTGCGTCAGTAGGGGCCGCTCACCCGCCACAGCGGGTTCACCGGGCCGTGGCCGGCGCCGAGCGGATAGGCGGCGGCCAGGCCGCGGGTGACCCACTTCTTCGCGAAGCAGACTGCGTCGGGCACCGAATAGCCGTGTGCCAGGGCGCAGGTGATCGCCGCGGCGAGGGTGTCACCCGCGCCGTGGTCGTGGGCGGTGTCGATGCGCTCGTGGTTGAGCTCGATGAACTCCGCGCCGTCGTAGAGCAGGTCGGGGGAGTGGTCGCTCGACCGCAGGTGGCCTCCCTTGACGAGCGCCCACGCGGGTCCGAGATCGAACAGCGCCTTCGCTGCGTCGCGCTGGGAGCCGGTGTCGACGACGTCGATGCCGGTGATGAGGCGCACCTCGTCGAGGTTGGGTGTCACCACCGTCGCCAGCGGGAAGAGGTTGTCGCGCAGGGTGTCCAGGGCGGAGTCGGCGAGTAGTTGATTCCCGTGCATCGAGGCGCACACCGGGTCGACGACCAGCGGCGAGGAACCGTCGCGACCGATACCGCTCGCCGAGCATTGCGCGACGACGGCGTCGATGATCGGTGCAGACGCCAGCATGCCGGTCTTGGCGGCGCCTACGCCGATGTCGTCGGCGACCGTGGCGATCTGGGCGGCGACGGTCTCCGGTGCGATCTCCTGGAAACCGGTGACGCCCAGCGAGTTCTGCACGGTGACCGCGGTGACCGCGACACAGCCGTGCAGGCCGAGCAGCGCGAAGGTGCGCATGTCGGCCTGGATGCCGGCACCACCGCCGGAATCCGATCCGGCGATGGTCATCACGCGGACCGGGGTCTCTCCCGGTGCTGCGACGGGCAGCAACTCGACGTCGGTCACGCAGAACCTCCGGGACCGGTTTCGAGCGGCAGGTACACGCGGTTGCCCGCCTCGGCGAACTCGGCCGACTTCGCCGCCATCCCTTCGGCGATCTTGCGGTCGATGTCTTCGGCGGTCACCAGGTTGTTCTCCTCCGCGTAGGCGCGCACGTCGGCGGAGATCCGCATCGAGCAGAACTTGGGACCGCACATCGAGCAGAAGTGCGCGGTCTTCGCGGGCTCGGCCGGCAGGGTCTCATCGTGATACTCGCGGGCGGTGTCCGGGTCGAGGGCAAGGTTGAACTGGTCGACCCAGCGGAACTCGAAGCGCGCCTTGCTCAATGCGTCATCACGTTCCTGCGCCCGCGGATGGCCCTTCGCGAGATCCGCCGAGTGGGCCGCGATCTTGTAGGTGATGACGCCGACCTTCACGTCGTCCCGGTCGGGCAGCCCGAGGTGCTCCTTGGGTGTCACGTAGCAGAGCATGGCCGTGCCCGCCTGGGCGATCATCGCCGCGCCGATCGCGGAGGTGATGTGGTCGTAGGCGGGTGCGATGTCGGTGGCGAGGGGGCCGAGCGTGTAGAACGGCGCCTCCTCGCAGAGTTCTTCTTCGAGACGCACGTTCTCGACGATCTTGTGCATCGGGATGTGTCCCGGGCCCTCGATCATCACCTGCACGCCATGGGATTTCGCGATGGAGGTCAGTTCGCCGAGGGTGCGCAGTTCGGCGAACTGGGCCTCGTCGTTGGCGTCGGCGATCGACCCCGGACGCAGTCCGTCGCCGAGGGAGAAGGTGATGTCGTAGCGGCGGAAGATCTCGCACAGTTCGTCGAAGTGCGTGTACAGGAACGATTCTTCGTGGTGCGCCAGGCACCAGGCGGCCATGATCGATCCGCCCCGCGAGACGATGCCGGTGACCCGCCGGGCGGTCAGCGGCACGTAGCGGAGAAGCACCCCGGCATGCACCGTCATGTAGTCGACACCCTGCTCGGCCTGCTCGATCACGGTGTCGCGGTATATCTCCCACGTGAGAGCGACGGGATCGCCGTTCACCTTCTCGAGGGCCTGATAGATCGGCACGGTCCCGACGGGGACGGGGGAGTTGCGCAGAATCCACTCCCGGGTGGTGTGGATGTCGGCGCCGGTGGACAGGTCCATGATGGTGTCGGCGCCCCATCGGGTGGCCCACACCATCTTCTCGACCTCGTCCGCGATCGAACTGCGCACCGCAGAATTGCCGATGTTCGCATTGATCTTCACCGCGAACCGCTTGCCGATGATCATCGGCTCCGACTCCGGATGACGATGGTTGGCCGGGATGACGGCGCGGCCGATGGCCACCTCGGAGCGGACCAGGTCGGGGTCGACGCCCTCCCGTGCCGCGATGAACCGCATCTCATCGGTGACGATCCCCGCTCGCGCCCAGGCGAGTTGGGTGCTCGCGCCGTCGACGGGTTCCGGGCGGTGCCACGCGTCCCGGGTCGGTGGCAGGCCGCGCTCCACGTCGATCACGGCATCGGGGTCGGTGTACGGCCCGGAGGTGTCGTAGACGTCGAGGTGTTCCCCGTTCGTCAGGTGGATTCGGCGCTGCGGTACACGGAGGTGATCGACGGAGAGGTAGTGCTTGGAGCTGCCCTCGATCGGCCCGGTGGTCAGACCGCCGTCTGTGAATGTCGCAGTGGTGGGTGCGGTGGATACACGTGTGCCCATGATGGTTCTCCCTACGCCGGCATTACCCGGACAGGTTCGGGCGGTCGGCGACCGCCCGTCGCCATCTCAGCCCTCGGTCATCGTGAGAGCCCCCGCGTGTGTGATTGTGTTGCGTTCGCCACCCTACAACGTCGGTCAACACCTGACGATGCGCCCAGATGCTCACTGCACCGGATCACCGGGAGGTCTCGGCAGTTACGGAACCGTAAGGTAGGGTGTGACCCTAGTCACAGGGGCCCTTGCGTCGAGCCGCGACGTCCTGCCGGTGACCCGCCACAGTGATCACGTGAGGAGATGTAGGTGTTACGCAAGAACCGGCATCGGCCGCCGCAGTCGGCGCGATCCATTCTGCAGCAGATCGCTCAGGTGGTGCACAATCCCGACCGCGAGAGGTTCGAACTCTGGGTCGCGGGGGATCTCGTCGGGGTGCTCGGCTACTCGATCGAGACTGTCGACGGTCAGACCACCATCACCGTTCTGCACACGGTTCTCTACGACGAATACAGCGGTCACGGGCTCGCCACCCGTCTCACCCGGTCGGTCATCCACTTCGCCCGGGAACGCAACGCGCGGCTTCGGCCGGTGTGCTCGTTCACCAAGAACTATCTCGACCATCACCCGGGGATCGTCGAGCTCGCGCCGGTGTGAGCAGGCGGCTTCCGCGCGCCCGCGGTGCCGCTTGCCGGCGTTGGCGTTCTTGTACGCCAGGGTGACCCGCGGTCGAGGTTTTGTACCCTCGGGCGACGACCTTGCGTGCCGATGCGGACGTATTGTTCGGCGGTGATCCCGCCCGGTTGTCGGGCCGACTGCTGCCACGGAAGCGAGAACGATGACCGAGACGGTCGAGTCCCTGTACAACCTCATCGACGGACAATGGGTCGACGGCGAGGACGCGCCCTTTACCAGCGACAGTCCCGGTGACCCGAACGTCGTCGTGGCCGTGGGGCGTCGGGCGAGCGCCGCCAACTGGACGCCGCGGTCACCGCGGCCGGACGCAGCCTGGCCGAGTGGTCACGCCTGTCCACGCACGAACGCGGTGGGGTACTCGTGCAGGCTGCCGGCGTCCTGGAGCGCAATGCCGAGGAATGGGGCGCGGAACTCGCCCGCGAGGAGGGCAAGACGCTCGCCGAGGGTATCGGCGAGGTGCGGCGCGCCGCACAGATCCTCCGCTACTACGGCGCCGACGGCGACCGCGAGGCCGGCGAGGTGTACTCGTCACCGCGCAAGGGTGAGCGAATCCTGGTGACGCGCAAACCGATCGGCACCATCGGTGTCATCACTCCGTTCAACTTCCCGATCGCGATCCCGGCGTGGAAGATCGCGCCGGCCCTCGTCTACGGCAACACCGTGGTGTGGAAGCCGGCCGGCACCGTTCCGCTGCTCGCGTTCCGTTTGGCGAGGCCCTGACCGAAGCCGGGCTCCCCGCCGGCGTAGTGAATCTGACGTTCGGCGACCGTGAGATCGGCGACGCCATCGTCCATCACACCGGCATCGACGCCATCACCTTCACCGGGTCGACCGGGGTCGGACGCGGTATCGCGGCCGCCGGCGCCGCGCGCGGCGTGCCGGTGCAGGCCGAGATGGGTGGCAAGAACGCCGCGATCGTCCTCGGTGACGCCGACCTCGACCTGGCGGTCCAGCAGATCCTGTTGGGAGCGTTCCGCTCCTCGGGTCAGAAGTGTACGGCCACATCGCGACTCGTCGTCACCGAGGCCGTGGCCGACGAACTCCTCGCCGCACTGAGCAAGGCTGCCGCCGACCTGGTCGTCGGTGATCCCTTGGACCCCTCCACCGAGATGGGTCCGGTGATCACGGCCCCTGCTCGTGACACCATCAGGGCCGGCATCCTTCGCGCAGTCGAGCAGGGTGCGACCGTGCTCACCGGAGGTGACCAGCCGCCCGTAGGTATCCCCGAAGACGGATACTTCTTGTCCCCGACGATCCTGGAACTACCGTCCACGGACCTCGACGTGTGGCGCGACGAGCTCTTCGGTCCGGTCCTGGCGGTGGTCCGTGTGCCCTCGGTCTCCGAGGCGTTCCGGGTGGCCGGCGACGGCGAGTACGGGTTGTCCGCTGCACTTTTCACGCAGGATCTCACCCGTGCACTGGAGGCGGTCGACGACCTCGACGTCGGTATCCTGCACGTCAATTCGGAGTCGGCGGGCGCCGATCCCCATGTACCGTTCGGCGGAGCCAAGAAAAGCGGGTACGGGCCCAAAGAGCAGGGACGTTCGGCGCGCGAGTTCTTCACCCACACCACCACGGTCTACCTCCGTGGTGGCGCGCCGCGCATCTGACGGCCGTCGACACCGACGACCGTGCGTCAATCGGTCTCGAGGACGTCGAGGAGTTCGCGCGCTTTGACCGCTATCCACAGCTCGACCCGGACCTCGGCCGAGTCGAGGTCGCGGCCGAGGAGTTGGCCGACCTTGGCCATCCGACTCCGCATGGTGTGTCGGTGTACGCCCAATTCCCTTGCGGCGCTCTCGATGTGTGCGTCGTTCCGGAGCCAGGTCCGTAGCGCGGTGACGAGATCCACCGACGAACCGTGTGCGGCGTCGCAATCCTCGAGTGGTCCCAGGACGATTCGCGACATCGCGGACAGTTCGCCGGGTGACCGTCCACCGAACAACATCGAGAAGGTACCCGTGTCCGAGAAGTCGACGACCGTCTCCTGCGTCGGGCCGAGGTGGAGGGCGGCCCTGGCCTGGCGGAGGCTCACGGCGGTTTCGGCGATCACGGCGGTCCCGCCTCGCCCGGCCCGCAGCGTCCGTTCCAGCCGGGCGCCGAGCCGCGCGACGAATTCGACAACCCAGTCCCGTCCGCGGTCGTCGGACACGACGAGCAGCAGACCCTCCCGTATCGGCGACAAGAGGTACGGAACTGATTGCCGTGTGATCACATCGGCCGTTTCCCGAAGAGCCGGCAACGCCGGCCCGACGTTCGTCACCGTGATTGCGACGACGCGGGTGTCCTCGTCGAAGCCGAAGTACCGCAGCAGGCCCGCGTCGAGTTCGGGACCGAGGTTCACGAGTGCTTGCGTCACGACCGTCCGGAGCCGCTGTTCGGCGTCGAGCACCTTCGCCGGCTTGCCCAGTTCGATCGACAGCAAGGCCACCGCGTGGGCCACGAGGAGTCGTTCCTCCGGCTGCAACGCCGCCGGCGACGCCACCGCCAGATATCCATGCGGCTCCCGGGCGACGGACACGCTCTGCACGAGGTACGTGGCGTGTTCGTCGGCGAAGGCAGAGCCGGCCTGTCGGCGGCGTCCCGAACCGCGTGACACCGAACGCGCATGTTCGAGCGCTCGCGCCGCGTCAGGACCGTGGACCGAGAGTGCCCCGCCCTCGGCGTCGACGAGGACGACCGAGCACGAGAGGGCACGCCCGAGGGCGGTGACCAGATGCGGTATGCCGCCGCGGAGAAGATCTCGGGCGAACTTGTCCTGCTGGTCGACGACCTGCTGCACCGCGCGCACCCGGTCGGCGGTCAGATCGTCGATCACGGCGCGGGTGACCGCGATGAACGGAGTGTGCGGTGGCACTGCGAGGACGGGCAGACCCAGTGCGTCGCCGGCGGCCCGGATGCGGTCAGGGACCGCGTCGAAGGTCATGCCGGTGTCGACGGCGAGTGCCGCCGCTCGCGCCCGCACCAGGCGGGTCACGTAGTCGAACTGTTCGGAGTCGGAAGGTCCGATCGCCAGGCCCGTGGTCATCACCAGTTCACCGCCGGTGATCCAGGGAGCGGGATCGGCGAGTTCGATGGCGTGTGCCCACTCGATGACCCGATCGGCGCCAGAGTGACCTGCCACCAGCGTCAGGCCCAGGTCGGCGTTATGGGACAGGCGCTGCACGGTCAGCGCCACGGCGACTCACTCCTCACAGGTCAGCGGACGTTCGACACCCGTCCGCAGGTGCGTCAAAGCATAGCGAGGGTGCCGGGTGTCGAGGTCATCCCGCTGTGGACACCAGCTGCTCTCGTAAGACCTTCTTGTCGATCTTGCCGACGGCGGTGACGGGGAGGGTCCGGACGACGCGGACCACGTCGGGCAGTTTGAACGATGCGAGGCCGCGGTCCGCGAGGAACGTGCGCAGCGTGGCCAGTTCGAGCGGTTGGGTCGGCGGATGGTCGTGGGAGAGCACGACCGCGGCGCAGATCTTCTCGCCCAGTGCGTCGTCGGGAAGCCCGACCACCGCGACCTGGCGTACCGATGGGTGCGCGAGCAGGTTCTCCTCGACGTCGTCGGCGGCCACGTTCTCGCCCGCCCGGACGATGGTGTCCTTGATGCGACCGGTCACGGAGAGATGCCCCGACGGCAGCCGGGTCACCTTGTCGCCCGACCGGTAGAAGCCGTCGGGGGTGAAGGACTTCTCGTTGTGCGCGTCGGCCCGGTAGTACCCGCGGATCGTGTACGGGCCGCGCACCAGCAGCTCGCCTTCTTCGCCGTCGGGAACGTCCACGCCCTCCTCGTCGACGACGCGTACCTCGTCGAACTCCGACATCGGCGAGCCCTGGACCTCGTGGACGAGGTTCCGCGGCTCGTCGGGCCGGGTGTAGCAGATGAGGCCCTCGGCCATGCCGAACACCTGCTGGACCACGTCGCCGAGCGCTTCGTCGAGGGCGACGGCGTCCGGGTGGGCGAGCTTGGCGCCGCCGACCTGCAGGAGTCGCAGCGAGCTGATGTCGGCGGGCTCCCACTCGGTCGCCGCGCACCACAGCTGTGCGAGGGCGGGGACCAGGGCGGTCACCGTCACGCGGTGACGTTCGATGAGGTCGAAGGTGTTGTCGGGGCTCGGGTTGTCGGTGAAGACGACGTGGCCGCCTACCCCGAAGACGCCGAGGATGCCCGGGCAGCACAGCGGGAAGTTGTGGGCCGCCGGCAATGCGACGAGATAGGTGTCGTCGGCGGTCAGCATCGCGACCTCGGCCGACAGTCGTGCGTTCAGGTCGTAGTCGTCGTGCGTGCGCGCGATCAGTTTGGGCAGGCCGGTGGTGCCGCCCGAGACCAGGAAAAGGGCCGGGAGGTCGGAGTTCGGCGAGGCCGGGAGGTCGACCGATGCGGGATCCGCGTCGGGTGCGGTCGCGAACGGACCGGGATCGCCGGAGACGAACACTTGCGTGACGGCCGGGACGCGGGACTGCAGCTCGGTGGCGAGGTCCCGGAAGTCGAAGCCGCGTCGCCCGTCCTCACCGATGTAGGCGACGGCCCCGGCACCGGCGGCGAGATGTGCGATCTCGGTGATCCGGTGTGCGGGCAGGGTCATGACGGGGGCGACGCGCGCGCGGAGCAGGCCGAGCAGATTCACGACGAACTCGAGCGAGTTGTTCTGCTGGAGGACGACGCGCTCTCCGGGGCGGAGTCCGGCCGCGACGAATCCGGCCGCTCGACGCAGCGAGGCCTCGCGCAGTTCGGAGTAGGTGAGCGTCCGCGGCCCGTCGATCGAGGCATCGGTGACGGCCGGGGCATCGGGGGTGCTCTCGGCACTGGCGTCGAAGCCGGCGAACAGTGGGAGTCCGCGGAACAGTTCGGCGTCGCGGTAGCGGGCTGCCTGGGCGTCGGCGTACGGGGTGAAACCGTCGAGCAGGTCGGTCGCGTGGTCCAGAGGCGTCGGCATGGAACCCATTCAAACACAGGCAGGGTAGGGTAACCTTACCGGTCGGTCTGGTGGTGTGATCCACGCCATCGACTCGCCAAAACATTTGCTTAGGCTGTCCTAAAATCCCTAGGATCACTGGTGCTGCCGCCCACGACCGGAGGACAAGGACATGTCGCTGACGACCGACTCGCCGACATCGAGGCTCGATGCCGCGGACCTCGGCCTCGAGGGCGCCGCCGGCCTGAACGCTCCGACGACGCGGTTCGACGACGCGGACGCCGCCCGGATCTCGGCGGCCTGGGCGGGTTCCGGCGAGTTCGGCGACCACGTCGTCTACGAGCGCAACGGTCGCTGGACCTTCGCTGCCGGCGTTCACGTGCGAGTGGTGGTCACACGTGGTGAGGTCATCGTCGACGACCATGGGCGCCGGTCGACCACCGCATGGCACGGTGACCCGGCCGACGCGCTGGCCGCGGCGACGGAGTCGCTGTCGATCCCCGACTGGCGCCTCTACGGGTGGGTCGGTTTCGACTTCTGCGCGCCGTACCACGGCATCCTCGACCGCGTTCCCGACGACACGGTGCTCGCGCATCTGATCGTTCCCGGGTTCGAGGCGTTCGTCGACGCGGACGGGGTGGACACCGGCACCGCCGATTCCGACCGAGCTCGTCGTCTCCTCGAGATCGCCGCCACGGCAGGTGATCCCGGGGCGTCGCGCCCCGTCGACGTGCGGGTCGACACCGAGGACTACCGCGGCCGCGTCGCGGCCGCCGTCTCCGAGATCGCGGCCGGTCGCTACCAGAAGGTCATCCTCTCCCGCGCGGTGGACATCCCCTTCGCGGTCGACATCCCCGCCACCTATGCCCGCGGCCGTGCGGATAACACGCCGGCTCGCTCCTATCTGCTGTCGCTCGGCGATCTCGCGGCCGCCGGGTTCAGTCCCGAACTCGTGGTCGCGGTGCACTCCGACCGCACCGTGGTCACCGAACCCCTCGCCGGGACAAGGGCTTTCGGGGTGTCCGCCGACGACGACGCGGCCGCTCGGGCCGAACTTCTCGGCGACGCCAAAGAGGTTGCCGAACATGCGATGTCGGTGCGCGCCTGCTATGACGAGATCGCCTCGATCTCGGCCGCCGAGACGACCGCGGTCAGCACGTTCATGGAGGTGCGTGAGCGCGGCAGCGTCCAGCACCTGGCGTCGACCGTGAAGGGAACCCTCGCGGAGGGGGAATCTCCCTGGCGTGCACTCGAAGTCGTCTTCCCGTCGATCACCGCTTCGGGAGTACCCAAGACCGCGGCCGTCGACGCCATCGACCGGCTCGAGTCCCGGCGTCGCGGGCCGTACTCCGGTGCGGTCCTCGTCGCGTCGTCGTCGGGGGAACTCGAGGCAACCCTCGCGTTGCGCACCGTCTTCTCGTCCGGGGGCGCGGCATGGTTGCGGGCGGGCGCCGGCATCGTCGCGCAGTCGACGCCGGAGCGTGAGTTCGAGGAGACCTGCGAGAAGCTGGGCAGCGTCGCCCCGTACGTCATCCCGCGCTGACCGGCCGTTACGTTCGAACCACCACCGATCCCATCAGGAGCCATCACATGTCCGACAACATCACCGAAGCGCTGCACGGCATCCTCACCGAGGACCTCGACCTCGCGCTCGGCCACGTCACCCGCGACTCGCGGCTCATAGACGACCTGGGCCTGGACTCGGTGGCGTTCGCCATCGGCGTCGTCGCGATCGAGGAGCGTCTGGGTGTGAAGCTCTCCGAACGCGAGCTCTTCGAGTCGAAGACGGTCGGCGATCTCGAAGACCTGGTCCGCGCGAAGGCCGGGACACCGGCCTGAACCGGGTGGGACGCGAGTCGGGGCGGGGGATGAGTGTGGACACCGGAGTGCAGTCGTACGCCGAACTGCTCGACGACGCGTTCGACGAGAAGGTCACCGCGTGGACGGCACAGGCCGAGAACGATCATCGATTCCCTCGGCCGCTCCTCGAACACCTCGGCGAGGCCGGGGTTTTCACCCGCAAGTGGGAGGATCGCAAACTCACCGACCTGCACGACCACTTCGCGCTCGGCCGTCATCTCGGATCGCTCGGTTCGGCTGCGATCGGTGTCGGCGTCAGCCTGCACGATTCGGCGATCGCCATCCTCCGCCGCTTCGGCCGCAACGACTTCCTGAAAGACCTCGCGCAGCGGGCGATGACCACCGATGCCGTCCTGTGCATCGGTGCGTCCGAGGAACAGGGCGGTTCGGATCTGCAGAACTCGGAGACGCGAATCTTTGCCGAGGACGGCGGCTACCGGGTTGTCGGCGCCAAGAAGTTCGTCTCGCTCTCACCGATCGCCGACCACATGTTCGTCGTGTGTCGCGGTGTCGAGGACGGCCCCGACATCGGTGGCAACGTCGCGCTGGCCGCCGTGCCGATCGACAGGGTCCGCGTCGGTGCGCCCTACGAGAAGTTGGGCGCCGGACCGCTCGACACCGCGCCGGTCACCATCGACACCTGGATTCCCGAGGAGGCGCTGATCGCCCGGCCCGGAACGGGGCTGGCGGTCATCAGCTGGGGGCTTGCGCACGAACGCTATTCCGTCGCCGCGCAGATCGCGGCCGCGTGCGAGGTGATGCTCGGCGTGACGCTCGCCCGCATGATGGAACGCACGCAGTTCGGCAAGAAACTCTACGACCATCAGGCGCTTCGTCTGCGGCTCGCGGATCTGCAGGCCCGCGTCGACGTGCTGAGCTACTCGCTCGACGGCGTCGCTGCCGGGGGAAAGATCAACCTGCGCACCGCCGCCGCGCTCAAGGCGACCGCGGCCAACCTCGGTGAGGAGGTCGCCTCGGAGTGCCTGCACATCTTCGGCGGGATTGGTTATCTCGAGACCGAGACGCCGATCGGACGCTGGTGGCGCGACATGAAGCTCGCTCGCGTCGGGGGCGGCACCGACGAGGTGTTGTGGGAACTGGTCGCGGCGGCCATGAAACCCGATGCCGAGCGTTACCACCAGTTCTTTTCCCATTCCCTCAACCAGGCGCCCTGAGCGTCCCTCATCCAGGCGGTCATAATGAACAGCCCAGTCAGCACTCCGGCCGACGCTCGTGTCACCGAACTCGCACCGCCGGATCACACCTATCTGCACATGGACACCGACAGTCGGCCCATGCACTGGTCGATGATCCTCCAAATCGACACCGGCGGAACGCTTCTCGGCCTCGATGAAGTACGTGCCCGGGTGCGGGACCGGGGGCGGTTGTTCGAGATCTTCCGGCTGGGCGTGAAGAACGGCCGGTGGCGCAAGCCCGAGGTGGTGCTCGCCGACGCGAACTGGGATGCCGGCGAACACGTCTCGGAGCTCGGATTCACCGACCGTGAGCATCTGCAGCGCCGCGTCTCCAAGCTCCTCGAGACGCCGCTGCCCCGGCCGCGCCCGTTCTGGGACATCACGCTCTTCACCCCCTCCGCCGGTGCCGAGGGGGTCGGTCAGTGGGTGCTGCTGCGCGTGCACCACAGCATCTCCGACGGCATCGCCGGCGCGGCCTTCGCAGCACTGCTCGCCGACGGTGAACCCGAGGACCTCGCCGAGTTCGAGCGCTTCGCCACCAGCCCGCGGTTCCACATCAGCGGTATCGACCCGGAGAAGCTGGGGGAGGCCAAGTCGGCGTTCAACGACCAGCATGCGGCCGGCGGCGGCAAGAAGCGCGCCTGGCCGAGTCTGACGAAGTCGGGGCGTCGTGAACACGCGCTCTTCAGTACGTCCACCCGCGCGCTGCGCAAGGCGGCCAAGGCCAACGACTCCAGCGTGCACGAGTTCGTGCTCGGGGCCATCGGACGCGCGCTCAGCATCGACCCGCCTGCGTCACCGCAGGCCGAGGTCCTCCGCGTGACCCTGCCGGTGACCCTCGATCCGGAGTTCCGGCACACCGGCAACGCGGTCTCGGTGGCGCTGCTCAACCTGCCCGGCAACGAGACGAACCTGTCTCAGCAGATCGGCCGGGCGCGCAGCGAGCTGGCGACCATCGCCGAGCGTCGGCCGGAGCTCTACCTCGCCGCGGCCGATGACCTGCCGCGGGCGCCGCTCTGGGGCTTGCAGCGGGCGATCGTGAACGCCTCGATGGGTCACATGCATCCGGACATCCACATCGGGATCAATCCTGGCTTCTCCCGGGTTCGGTCGGTCCTGGGCAGGTCCATCGTGAGCTTGACGCCGCTGTCGCCGCTGGCCGGTTACTCCTTCTCGGTGACCGTTTTGATCCTCGGCAACACGACGACCTTCGGCATCGTGACCGACGCCCAGGCGCTTCCCGGGTACGCGCAGAAGTTCGTGGAGACATTCGACAAGGTCCTCACCGAGGCCCTACCGTCAGCATGAAGACGAGGCGAGCTTAGGCTTGCCTAGGAATTCGTTCCCCACGGGGAACGATCAGCACGTGGATACGCGCATCCAGGCGTTCCACGGCACAAGTGAACGACACAGCAGAAAACACGGAGAGCACCATGCAGAACGATGTCGGCTACCAGGACCCGGCCTACGTGGATGAGACCCACGAACCGGAAACGGGCCCGGAGAAGCGCTCGGGTGGGATCAACATCCCGACCGTGCTGGCATCGGCAGGTGTTGCGGCGGTGATCTCGGCGATCATCGTGACGATCGGTGTGGTCGGTCTGATGGTCGGCGACCGCAACGACTCGGCGAACGCGGCCCAGCCGACCGTCGTGAACCTCGGTTCTGCGCAGACTCCGCAACAGCAGCAGGGCCTGGTGGGTCCGGCCGCCAACCAGCCGCCGGCCGCCGCGCCCGGTGAGCCCGCCCCTGCCGTGGCGCCCGCACCCGCGGCCACCGAGAACGTGCCGGAGAGCGGCGGCATTGTCGGCGCCGGCCCCGACGCCGCAGCGCCCGCGCCTGCACCGGCGCCCGTGCCGGGCACCTCGGCGGCGCCGTCCCAGCAGCAGGCCGTCGCGGCCCCGACCGCACTCACTCCCGGACAGCTCAACACCAAGGTCAAGACGGTCATGAACTCGCGCGGCAACCGTGCCGCACGTGCTGCCGAGCTCCAGGGCGGTGAGCGTGCCTTGCGCCAGCTCGATGCTGTCTCCCAGGCGATCACCACCTACGGCAATGTCGGACTCAGCTACCAGATGGTCGGCCCGGTGCAGGTCAACGGCACCAAGATGACCGCCCCGCTGCAGATCAGCGTCGTCGGCCGGGGCAGCCAGAACCGTGCGATGACCTGGGTGTGGAGCGGCGACAAGTGGAAGCTGTCGAACAGCAGCGTCTGCCTCATCGCCAGCTTCGTCCTCCTTCCCTGCTCGCTCTGACCCCCACCGTTCTGGAGAACTGACGTGAAAACACGACTTCGTCTGGGTGCCCTGCTCGCAGGTGCGCTGATGTCCGCCGGCCTTCTCGCCGGATGCTCGAGTTCGGATGAGTCGACCGGTGGTTCGGTGCAGTTGAACCTGCCCGACGGTCGCTCGGTGACGATCCCGGAGACGCCGAAGCGCATCGTGACCCTGGGTGACCAGTGGACCGACGTGGCGCTCTCGTTCGGCGTGACCCCGGTCGGCTACTACGACTACTCCAAGTCGGCCACCGGCGAACTGCAGCCCTGGTACGGGCAGAAGCTAGCCGACTCGACGTTCATCGACCCCACCAAGGGCGACGACGCGACGACGATCGCCAAGCTCGACCCGGACCTGATCTTCGCTCCCGGATTCGCCTCCGACAGCCCGGAATTCGAGCAGATCGCCAAGCTCGCGCCGACCGTCAACGCGATCAGCGGCCAGGAGATCGACCCCTGGCAGGACATGGTCACCGTCATGGGTACCGTGCTGCACCAGCCCGACAAGGCGACCGAGATCATCGACGAGACCGACGCGAAGATCGCCGCCGTCGGCAAGGAGTTCCCGGAACTCGCCGGCAAGACCTACGCGCTGGCCTTCATGTACGGCAACGACCAGCTGTCGGTGCTCGGCGACCCGAACGACGGCGCGGCAAAGCTGTTCACCGAGCTGAAGATGCAGATGGCGCCGAAGCTCGTCGCCGAGTACCAGCGCACCCGCAATCCCCGCTTCGGGCTGAGCACCGAGAACATCCCGATGCTCGACGCCGACGTGCTGGTCGTCGCCACCGCGACACCGGAACAGGCCGAAACCCTCAAGAAGCTCCCGGGTTACAAGAACCTGAAGGCTGTCAAGAACGGCGCCGTCACCTTCATGACCCAGTCGCAGATCACCGGCCTCAATGCGCCGACGCCGAATTCGGTGCCGTACGTTCTGGACCTGCTCAAGCCGAGCTTCGCGGCCGCGACGAACTGATACGCAAAGAGATTCGGCCCGACCCACGGTTGTGGGTCGGGCCGTTCTGGTTTGTGTGACCGCAGGGAGTGGAGGGGGGGGCTCCTCGCACCTCAGAGGGCGGGGGATTCAGCCGACGACGTCGTCGAGGTCGTCGGCGCCGAAGGCGGTGAACGCGGTGTCCTTCGGCAGGCGGTACACCTCTCGGCTCGTGACGGCGTTGAGGATTCGGGCGTTGCGGACCGCGCCGATGTCGAGATTGGGGGCAGAGACACCCACGGCGTGCTCCTCGGCGTTCGCGACGAACAACCGGTTGGCCAGGGCGGGTTCGGTTTCCACCTGGTGGGCGGCTCCGACGACGAGCCGGCCACGCGAATCACGGTGCAGCTGTGACTCGATGGGGGCCAGGAACGGCATGGGCCGGGGCTGGTAGCCGGTGCAGGCGATGACCATGTCGGTGGTGTGCGCGAGCTGGGTGCCGGTGTCGAGGTGGCGTCCGCGGACCTTCAGTTTGCCGTCGGCGAGGGTGTCGATGCCGTCGACCTCGGTGGAGATGCGCAACTGGACCGGGTTGAGCTTGTCGCGCAGCTGGCGCTGGTACATCAGCTCGTGGACCCGCTCGAGGGTGTCGCTGGAGACACCCTTGTGGAACTGCCAGTGCTGCGGTCGGATTCGATCGCGGGCCTCCTCCGGCAGGCTGTGGAAGTAGTCCATGTACGCCGGGGTGGTCATCTCGAGCGACATCTTGGTGAAGTCGAGCGGGGCGAACCACGGGGTGCGGGTCCACCAGCGGACCGACGGCCCGCCGCGGAGATTGGCCTCGAGCAGGTCGATGACGATCTCGGCGCCCGACTGTCCCGAACCGATGACGGTCACCGTGTCTGCGGCATGCGCCTTGTCCTGGTGGTACAGGTAGTCGGCACTGTGCACGACAGCCGGAGAGTCGGACGACAACGATTCGGGCACGTGCGGTTCGGTGCCGACGCCGACGACGACGTGGCGGGCGATCACCGTCGACGGGGTGCCGCCGGTAACGACCGTGACGGCGAAGGCGTCGGCGTCGGCGTCCCAGGTGACCTCGGTGACGGTGGTGCCCCAGCGCAGGGAGTCGAGCCGGTCGATACACCAGTGCAGGTAGGCCTCGTACTCGATGCGGGTGGGATAGAAGTTCTCCCGCACCAGGAATCGGTACATCCGATCGGTGTCGGCCATGTAGTTCAGGAACGACATCGGATGCGTCGGGTCGACCAGAGTCACCAGGTCGGAGAGGAAGCCGACCTGCAACCGGGCCTCGTCGAACATGAGGCCCGGATGCCACCGAAACTCCTCGCGGGAGTCCACGACGAGCACGTCGAGGTCATCGACGGTCGATGCCAGCGCCGCGAGCCCCAGGTTGAACGGACCGCAGCCGATCGCCAGGACATCCACGTTCTCTACACGGGTCATTCCGACACCCTCACCATTTCTTCACTGCGGGCCTGGTCGCCGGCGACCGAGGTGCTCTCGGACTCCACTTCGATCGCGAGACGCAGGAGTTCGTCGAACAGGTCGTCGATGTCGCGCTCGGCGGTCTCCGGATTCAGAAGAGTCAGCTTCAGGCAGGTCTGGGGTTCGTCCTCACCCGGCACCCGCACCTGGGTACGTCCGATGAGCGCCTTGCCGTCGGTGATGAGGCGGCGTCGCAATTCGCCGTTGACGGCGTCGAGGTCGGCGCAGCGGTAGCGGAAGACGATGGTGGTCAACGTGACCGGGGCGATCAGCTCGAGTTGCAGTTCGGTGGCAACCCGCTGTTCGGCGTATACGGCGAGGTCGTTGCACCGCTCGAGCATCCCGCCGAGTTCGCGACGACCGTACGCCAACAGTGTCGCGGCCACCTTGAGGACGTCGGGTCGACGGGTGGTTTGCAGGGTCTGCCCGAGCAGCCCGCTGTAACCGGCTTCGACGTCGTCGTCGGGGTTCAGGTACGCCACCGAGCGGTTCAGCGAGGCGAAACGGCCGGCGTCGGAGAGCAGCATGAGGCTTGCCGCCGCGGGCTGCCAGCCGACCTTGTGCAGGTCCAGGGTCACGGAGTCGGCGCGGTCGATCCCGGACAGCAGCCCAGACAGGCGGTCCGAGAACAGGGTGCCGAAACCGTAGGCCGCGTCGACGTGTAGCCAGATCTCTTGGCGTTCGGCGATGTCGGCGATGTCGGGCAGCGGGTCGACGGTGCCGAAGTCGGTGGTGCCGGCGGTGGCGACGATCGCGAGCGGGGTGACGTCGCCGGCCTGACGGATCGCGCTCTCGAGCGCCCCCGGGATCATCCGGTGATGTGCGTCGACCTCGACGGGGATCACCGCGGACTCGCCGAGTCCCAGTGCGGCACAAGCGCGGTGTACCGAGAAGTGGGCGACCCGCGAACAGAACACCACCGGCCGGCGGAGTGCGCCGACGCCGTCCTGGCGGACGTCGATGCCCCGACGGGCCGCGGTGTGATCGCGGGCGATCATGAGCGCCAACAGATTCGAGATGGAACCGCCGGGACTGAAGACACCACCGGCCCGCGGGCCGAATCCGGCCATCTGGGCCAGGGATTGAACCGTCCAGGTCTCCAGGGCAAGGGTCGCCGGACCCGAGTCATAGGTGTCCAGGGAAGCGTTGGTGGCGCTCGCCAGTGCATCCGCGGCAACCGCGACCGACAGGGGTGCCGGCTGCAGATGGGCCGCGGTCAGCGGGTGGGTGAGGTCGAGTCCGAACTCGGCGACCAGGCGCGCCATCCGCGACAGGGCCTCGGACTCGCCGATCCCGGACTCGGGGATCCCGGGGCCGCCCAGTGAGCCGGTGACCGCCGCGAGGACCGACACCGGATCCCCGGCCGGCAATGGTGCTCCGTGGTGGTGATCGGCGACCGACTCCGCTGCTTCGGCCAGACCGCGACCGATGTCCGCCCAGCCGGTACCCGGCCGCGCGAAACGAGAAGCACCCCACGCGGAGTCGTGGTCTTCGGTCACTGAGTTCCCCCCTGAACGTGCGGTGGTCGTGTGGTGGTGTGCCGAGCCGCGCGGGCGCCGGGCGGTCACGCCGGGACCCGCCTGTCGAGCTCCGCGAGGAGTTCGGCGACCGTCGTCCCCAACGTGGACGGGATGAGGTCGACGAGTGCGGTCAACACCCCGGTGGCGCGCGCGGCGACGGGGTCGGGAACGATCCCCGGCTGGTGGTCGACCTCCACGTGGGTGGAGTGGTCGTCGGCCTCGAAGGCGATCGACAACGGATAGTTGGCGATGCCGTTGAAGACCGAACGGCAGGTGACCGGGGAGTCGGGGGACTGGGTGATGCCGCGCAGCGGGGCGGGCCGCACCGAGGCCATGATCTCCATGATCGGGAACCGCCCGCCCTGCTGACGGAGTGCGGTCAGGATAGGCCCGAAGTCGGTGCCGGAGTGCTCCATCGCCCGGTAGATCACCGCGGCCGCGGTGCGCAGGGTCTGCTCGACGGTCGCGGTCGGATCGACGCGGAAACGCATCGGGATGATGTTGCCGCAGTAGCCGATGTGCTGCGGCGACTGCGAGCGTCGTCGATTGTCGGCCGGGACGACGAGCACATGGTCGGATGCGCCGGTCAGCGCGTAGGCGGCCAGCGAGCACACGCCGATGAGCAGCGCATTCGGCGTCGCGCCGACCGTCTGCGCGACCCGGTCGAAGGCGGTCAGCGATTCGTCGGCGACCGGTGCGGCCACCTTGATGCCCGCACGATCATCCATGGGGGACAGCCAGCTCCCGGCGGCGCTCTCGGTGGGCAGTTCGCCCGAGAGCGGGTACCGGACGTCCTCGGCGGCCCACGTCGACAGTGCATGCCGCACCGCGGAGTCCGCTGCCTCCGCTGCGGTGGCGGCATCCGGGGTCGCGGGGCGGGAATCGGCGTCGGCGTCGCCCGCCCACTCTCCGGACACGAGCGTGCCCAGCAGCAGCGGCCACGAGGTGTCATCGACCGCGAGGTGGTGGACGACCAGGATCATGGTCACCTGCCCGCCCCGTCCCGACACACGCAGGCGCAGCGGCACGTCGGCGTGCAGGTCGAACGCGGTGCGAGTCATCTGGGTGGCCACGGTGTCGGTATCGGCGGAGGGGTCCTGGACGTCATCGACTCCCCAGGTCCAGACCGAATGTGCTGCGTCCCAATGCCCTTCTCGTTGCACCGGGACGCGGTGGGGCACACCCTCGCCGTCGACCTCGACAACCGAGCGCAGCACCTCGAAGCGCTCGACGAGCAGTTCGGCCGCGGCGACGACGGACTCGGCGGTGCGATCGCCACCGAACTCGAGAACGAGACCGATGTTGTGCGAGACCGATTCGGGGTCGAGTTCGTAGATCTTCCACATCCGGCGCTCGGCGACCCCGAACTGCCCGAAGGCAGTGGGGTTTTCCGAGCCCGCTCCGGTCTGGTGCTCGCCCGACGGGGATTCACCGGATTCCGCAATCCGCCGGCGCAGCAGTGTGAGTCGTGCTTCGGTCAACGTGGGCACGGTTCCCCCTCTGTTGAAGTGGCGGTGGTGAAGTCCTGTGCGCGCAGTGCCTCCCAGTCGCGGGCGACGGGGATCAACCGTCCGTCGGCCCACAGCGGGGCCTGGTCCTGGAAGTGATCGGAGGCCGGGTCGCCGGAGGCGCCGAGCGGAACCACCCAGCGGCTCGCGTGCGGATCGGCGAGATCCCAGACGTAGCGGGCCGCGGAGCCGGTGATGCACACGTGGGTGCCGACCGCGGATGCGTTGGCGAAGACGCATTCCGAATCCCCGGCGAGGGGCAGCGGATCGGGTCGCAGCGTTGCGAACAGCTCGGGATGGTGAGGCGACGCACCGACGAGATCGAACCCGTGGATGGGGGCGAGCACATGCACAGTCCCCCAGTTCGGAATGTCCCCGAACGTCTCGATGCGAGTGAGGACGGCGTCGAGCGCGTCGACCGCGACCTCATCGATGTCGATGCCGATCAGCGCGCAGTTGGCGATGACCGTCGTGATCGCGGTCGCGAGGCGGGGTTCCGGGACGAACCACGGCTGGAACACGGCGGGAAAACCGTGCGGACCGCGCAGCGGCGCCAGGGCATCGGTGCGCGCGACACCGAGCACGAGTTGGCTGCGGAACTCGGCGAACAGGAAGGCGTCGGTGCTGTCGGCAGCCATGGTGCGGTCCCAGGCCAGGATGCGCTGCCGGATGCCCTCGGCGGCCGGGGAATTGCCCACGACCCGGGCGAGGAGTTGCTGGACCACCGCGGCCTGGTCGAGGACGACGTCGCGGTGGATGTCGGCGCAATCCTCGGGATCGACAGTGTCGAGAGCATCGAGGCGGGTGGTGATCCGATCGGCGCGGAACGCCTCCACACACTCCGTCGTGATCGGTTGCAGCGCAGGAACCGCGGAAATCCGTTGGTTCGCGGTCACACTCACACCGCCGTCGGCGACTTTCGGATCGAAGCCCGGGTCGCCGAGCGAACCGGCTTCGTAGCCCTTCCACTGGTAGCGCTCGTCCCAGCCGGGAACAGGGAGCCAGTAGTTCTCCGGGGCGCGGACGGGAACGCGGCCGGCCACGTGGGTGACCGTGGTCCCGTCGCGGTGCGCGATGACGGCGCGGTTCACCGGTTCGACCCACGACGACAGTGCGGCTTCGACGTCGGAGACCGAGCGGGCGAACAGGAGGTCGAGTGGGGCGTCGAAGGTGACGTCCTCGGAGAGCAGCGGCGACCGCAGGCTCATCGCGAACGGCTCGTCCGGACCGCCGAAGACGACGGCACCGTTGTGGGTGGTGATCACCTCGACGGCAACAAATGCGGAGTCGCGGACGGCGATCTGCTCGGTGTGGACGGTCGCCGGGACGCGGTGTCCGCCGGGCACCTCGACGAGAAGTGTCCCGTCCTCGTCGCGGGTCAACCGCTCGACGTAGAGGTCCTGGTAGTCGGCCATCGCATTCGTAATGCCCCAGGCGATCTCGGGGCCCTGCGCGAAGTGTGGAACGCCGGGGACACCGGCGAAGGCGAAGCCCACCACGTCGAAGGACTGCGCCGGATCGGTCGAAGCGAGGTGGAACTGCTCGTAGATGCCGGGCAGTTCGAGGAACCGGTGGGGATCACCGGCGACGATCGGGGACCCGGTCGTGCTGCGGGCCGCGGACACCCCCCACGCGTTGCTGCCGGACATCGGGTCACCCAGGTCGAGGGTCTCGCCGACGGGAGAATCGGCGGCCGGAGAGGGCCGGGTGAGATCCAAGATCTCGCGTACGAACTGCTCGTTTGGTATCGGCGGCACGGTCGGATCGTTCTCGCTACCCTCGAATGCCCAGAACCGCAGCGCATCCGGACCCGTCGTCCGGCAGGCGTGCAGTCGGAACAGTTTCGTGGTGAACCGGCCGAACAACACGTGGTGCATGATGAACACCGAGATCGGCGTCCACGGTCGCCACGGGTCCGGCTCGTGCCGGAGCGCCTCGAGTTCCGGTGCCGGCGGCACGGTCTCGGTGTCGGACAGAGTGCTGTTCACACCGTCGGCGTAGGCGCGCAGCAGGCTGCGGGTGCGGTCCGACGACGCGTGATACATCTGCTCGGCGACCGCGTCGAGCCGGGCGCGCCGCGCGAAGGTGTCCCATTCGACGCAGGATTCGCCGAACACCTCGGCGGTACGCCCCTCGGCGCGCAGACGCATGAACTCGATCTGCCAGCGGCGGTCCTGTCCGCAGGCGCGGCCCTGTCCGTACAGCGCGTCGGCCGGCGTGGCGGCAAGGACGTGCGGGATGCCGTGCGCATCGCGCAGGATCTCCGCGGGGGACGTGTCGGGTGCCGGGGTCGTGACGGTCACTGGCGTCCCCGTTCGGCGACGGGATTGAGGAGCCGGTGTCCGGCGTCGACGAGGGATGCGTAGGAGTCCTCGATGTCGACCATGCGCTTGTTGTTCCGCAGCTGCAGGCCGTTCATGTGTACCGCGCCGAACTCCGGTGCGAAGAGATCCCATTTCGCGAACTGGTCGGCAAGATCGGGATGCGTGTCGACGAACTCGCGCAGACTGTCGGCCACCAGGTCCCAGAGCTCCTCGTCGGTCACGAGTCGGTGGGTGTGGAGGACATCCGCCAGCGGACGCAGGTAGTCGTCGAAGACGTCCGAGAGCACGCCGAGGTTGCGGATCTCGTCGGGCTCGGTGGTGAGGACGCGAGCGCAGCTCTTCGGCAAATCCTCCGGCTCGCCGAAGACCGACACCTCCTCGCCGATGTCCTTGAGGATCGCGCGGACCGGAACCCCTTCGTCGAGAACGAGGATCAGGTTCTCGCCGTGGGGGGAGAACTTCAGCTCGTACCGGTACAGCAGGTAGGCGATCGGGTGGAGGTATGTGCGCAGGTAGCGCCGGATCCATTCGGCGGCCGGTATCCCCGACCGCGCGATGAATGCGCCCACCAGTGGGTCGCCGTGGTGGTCGACGTGCAGGAGCGCGGCCATGGTGGAGAGCTGCTCGCCGCCACGCACCAGTGTGACCGGACTCTGGCGCCACAGCGCCGAGAGGATCTTGCGGTACTCCGACCCCGGCTGGGTGATCGGGGTGAAGGTGGGACTGCGGTAACCGATGGCCGCGACCTCGAAGATCATCTCGAAGCCGATTGCGGCGAGATACGGGTCGTCGGCGACGAGTCCGCGGACCCAGTTGTTGATCAGCGGGGTGGTGCGCATGTAGTCCGCCGACATGCCCCGGGTGAAGCCCATGTTCACGATCGACAGGGCGCCCTTCACGTAGTGACGGGTGGGCGTAGTCGCGTTGAAGACCGTGCGGATCGACTGCTGCGCCTGGTACAGATCGGGGCTCTCGCCCACGAACACAATGCGGCGGTCGGCGAGATCGGCCGAGTAGAGCTTCCGGACCTTCTCCGTCCACTGCCACGGATGAACGGGCAGGTAGCGGTAATCGTCGGACTCACAACCGGATTCGCGAAGCACTGCATCGAACTCCGCCAGGGTGTCGGTGCCGAGTTCGTCGACGAGCATGGCGTCGTAGTCGACGCCGCTCACCGTCGCCACGTCGCAGTCCTCGCGGCGGGCGGCGACCCAGACGAGGCGGAAGTGGTTGCCGACCTCCGGTGCGTAACGATCGATGTCGTCGGCGCTGAACCCGAGGCGCCCGGCGTTCGCCACGATGCACGGGTGACCCTCGGTCATCGTCCGCTCGATGGTCTGGAAGTCCGCGTGCGCGAGATCGGTTGCGGTGATGCGTCGTTCGTCAGGCCGCTCGGCGCTGATCGCGAGAGTGTTGATGAACTCCTCGAGGTACTCCGGCAACGCCTGCGGGCCGATGCCGAGCATCGGGGCGAGGTCGACGACCAGCGCGACGGCGTCGACGGGCAGTTCCTCCCCATCGCGCACCCGGCGCAACGAGGACTCCTCGATCGCCCAGTTCTCCAGGGACAGGACCTCGGCACGGAAGTGATACTCGGTGCGGCCGTCGGCGGAACCGACCACGTAGCGACCCGGGCCGGTCTCGACCGGACTCAAGGCGCGTTCGTGGGAGAACTCGGCCAGGATCTTCCGCGCGATCCGGTGGTGATACACCTGCCGATACGACACGGTGGACTGCAGTGCGGTCGGTACCGGGCGGATCTGTTCGATGGTCAACGGATCTACGCTCCCAGGTCCGTCACCTCGACGGCGCCGACGCTGGTGCCGTCGGCGGTGACGCGGAGGAAGTCGTCTCGCGTGCAGTAGCTCAGATGCGCGGTCTTGTTCCCGACCGGGTAGTCGCCGTCGACCCGGAAGCCCACGCTCGCGTTGAGCCGGTGGACCGCAGTGTTCCGGACGTCGGGTTCGACGACCACCCGCGCTGCCCCGACCTCGAGGATCGCCGTCCGCATGATGTGCAGCATCACCGCGCCGGTGAAACCGGGCAGGGCCTGCTCGGAGTGGGCCACGAGCAGATGCATACCGATGTCGCCCGCGGCGTGGACGTAACCGCTTGCGGGGTCGGCGAGTTCGCTGGTCTGCGGATCGTACAGTTCGAACAGGAACTGCGGGCGGCCGTCGTGGTAGCCCAGACGCAAGCCGTAGGGCGTCCCGGCGGTTGCCGCCGCGGTGTCCCGGATCATCTTCTCCACGTCCGCGACGGAGCTCTCCAGCATGTCCCAGTACTTGGCCTTGGGATGGGTCAGCCACCCGTGGACCGTGACGGCGTGCGACACGTCGTCGAGATCGACCGAGTGCAGGTCGTACGTGGGTGCCGATGAAGTGGTCATGATGCCTTTGCTGTCGGGGTGTCTGGTGGAAGCGGGCCTGCTGGATGCGTCAGGTGCCGGCGAGTTCGGCATCCACCTGTTGGTCGGAGAGGGCCACGACGTCGAGGAGGATCGCGGCGACCCGCTCGACCCGGGTGCCTTCGAGGGCGGTGAGCCGCTCGGCGAGACCCGCGATCGTCCGGTGCCCGAAGATGTCGGCGACCGACAGTCGCGGGGTGTCGAGCCAGGTGCGGGACAGGGCCACGAGTCGGGTGGCCTGCACCGAGTCACCGCCGAGTGAGATGAAGTCCTCGGTGACGCCGATCGGTCGGACGGGGAGCACCTCGGAGAAGATCACGACGAGCGCCTCCTCGAGCGGGGTGCCCGGTGGGACGACCTGCGGACCGCCCTCGGCGGTGTCGACCAGTGCCGCCAGGGCCTTGCGGTCGTACTTCCCGTTCGCGGTCAGCGGGAGGGTATCCACGAGATTGATCGACCGCGGGATCATGTGCGGCGGAAGGGAACCGGAGAGTTCTGCGCGGATCGTGCTCTCGTCGGCGTCGGCGACGACGGCGGCATGCAGGTCGCGACCGTCGGACCAGGCGACCGCCGAGCCGACCCCGTCGAGGGCGAGCAGGCCGGCCTCGACCTCGCCGAGCTCCACGCGGTAACCGCGGACCTTGACCATTTGGTCGGCGCGGCCCAGGAAGTCGAGGAATCCGCCCGGCAGGTACCGGGCGAGATCCCCGGTGCGATACCACTTCTCACCGTCGTGATGGACGAAGCGATCGGCCGTGCGTTCGGGATCGCCGCGATAACCGTCGGCGACGCCGGCGCCACCGATCCACAGCTCGCCGGGCACGAGGTCGGGGCGATCGCGGCCGATCTCGTCGACGACCCGGCAGCGGACGCCGCGCAGCGGGACACCGTAGGGCACGAACGCCATTCCGGCCGGGACGTCGTCCGCCTCGCAGATGGTGGAGTGGATGGCGGTCTCGGTGGTGCCGCCCAGGCCGGCCACGCGGCAGGCGGGCAGTTGTGCGGTAACCCGCTCGAGCAGCGAGACGTCGACCTTGTCGCCGCCCATGATGATCATCCTCATCGACGACGGCAGCGAACCGAGGTCGAGGATCATCCCGAGGATCGACGGCACGCAGTTGAGCACGGACACCGAGTGGTCGGCGAGGAGCCGCACCCAGTCGTCGACCTTGGTGCGCTCGTCGTCGCCGGGTACGACGACCGCCCCGCCGACGGTGAGGAGACCGAAGATGTCGAAGACGGAGAGGTCGAACTCGAGCGAGGAGACCTGCAGGCTGCGGTCACGGGCGTCGATCGAGTAGCGGTCGACAAGGTCGGTGATGGTGGCCACCGCGGCTCGATGAGGGACCTGAACGCCCTTGGGCAGCCCCGTCGATCCGGAGGTGAACAGGATGTAGGCCAACTCCTCGCCGGTGACTTCCACCGGGGCGACCGGTGCGGAGGTGCGCGCCGTCGCGAGGTCGATGACGGTGGGGCCGTCGGGTTCTGCCCAGGCATCGGCGTCGGCGGTGAGCACGGCGCGTGGTCTGGCGATGGAGACGATGCGATCCCGACGGGCCGCGGGCTGTGTCGGCGCGATCGGTACGTAGGCGGCGCCGACGGCGAGGACGGCGAGTGCGGCAACGATCTGGTCGCCACTCTTGGGCAGGTTGACGACGACGGTGTCGCCGGGGCGGACGCCCGCAGCGGTGAGTGCACCCGCCACGCGCAATGCCTCGTCGGTGAGCTCGCCGTGCGTCCAGGTGCGCGTGTCGGTGATGACCGCCGGGTCCGAGGACCGCTGCGCCGCGCGCGCGAAGACGGAGCCGTGCAGGGTCCCGTCGAAGGTGTCGGTCTCGGGTAGCGGTTCCTCGACCGAAAGCCGCTGTGCACGAACATCATCGTCGACGGGATCGGGTGCCTGGGCATCCCATTCACCGTCGACGAGCAGTCCGAGGAGCCGGACGTAGTAGTCGAACATCGCGCGTGCGGTGGTCTCGTCGAGGTCGGACACCCGGACATCCCAGTTGAGGAGCAGACCGCCGGCGATCTCGGTGACCTGGGCATCGAGCAGTACCTGTGGGCCCTGCGACACGATCCAGGCGGGGTCGCCGAGGACGTCTGTGGCTTGGGGAGAGAACAGGTCGCCGAGTCCGAGCGCGCTGGTGAACACGATCGGGGAGACGACGGATTCGCCTCGGGCGCGGCCGAGTTCGCGGAGGACGTCGAGACCGCTCATCGATCCGTGAGCGGCGGCGTCGTGCATCGCCGAGCGCATCTGGCGTGCGCGTTCGGCCAGGGTCGCCGGGCGGCGCAGGTCGACATCGACGAGGATCGACGAGGTGAAGTCGCCGACCACGCGCTCGACGTCGGCGTGGATCTGGGGACGATCGAACAGTGGAACGGTCAGCAGGAAGCGGGAATTCGCCGCGTGCGTGCCGACCGCTTCGGCGAAGGCCGCCGCCACCGCGGCTGCGGGGGTCACCCCTCGACGATGGGCGTGCTCCTCGAGGCGCTTCCATTCGGAGGCCGAGACGGAGTGGTGCAGGCGGACGCTACGCGGCTCGACCTCGCCGCGGGCGGCGCGATCGTCGAGCGGGAGTTCCGGCGGCCCTGGCAGGTGCGGGATGCGCTCGCGCCACCAGGCGAGGTCCTCGTCGCGGATCTCGCGGGAGGCCCGGTCGGCGGTGATCGTCGCGAAGGTGACACCCAGTTCGGGCAGGGTCTCCCCGCGGTAGAGGCGAGCGAAGTCGTCGACGAGGACGCGGTAGCTCATGGCGTCGGCCGCGATCATGTCGACGTCGAGGTGCACCCGGGTGGACCCGTCGGGCAGCAGGCTCAGCTCGGCGCGGATGACCGCACCCTCTTCGACCGGAAGCGTCCGATGTGTTCCGTGGGAGCGCTTCTCGGCGAGGATCGCCTCGACCATCTCCGCCGGCTGGGCGCGCAGGTCGTGGACGGCGATCGCGTCCGGGTGCGCCGGTCCGACGGCCTGGGTGCCGTCGGGGAGTACGCGGACCCGGAGCATCGGATGTCGCTGGAGCAACTCGCCCATGGCGCTGGTGAAGCGGTCGGGATCGAGGTCGTGGCCGTCGAACTCGATGTAGAGGTGCGCGGCCACGTTGCCGAACGCATGGCTGTCGGACCGTCCGATCCAGTAGGCATGCTGCATCGGTGCCAGAGGGAAAGGCGCTGTGGGATCGACGTTTTCCGGCGATGTGCTCGTCTCGGCGGGGGTCGACGGCTCGCCGAGTAGGGCGATCCAGGCATCGAGTGTGGGTTGAGCGGCGAGGCGGGCGAAGTCGATGTCGATGCCGCGTTTACGCCAGGTGCCGGCGAGTCGCATCATGCGCAAGGAGTCGAGGCCCTGGGCGATGAGATCCTGGGTGGGGTCGAGGGACTCGGGCGCGACGCCGAGAGCGGTGGCGATCTCTCCGCGGATGTCCGGCACCGCAGGCGCCCCGTTCTCCGGGGATGCCGCTTCGCGGGCAGCGGGGGCCGGTGTGGCATCGGCGGCGAGCATCTCGATCCAGGCGTCGAGTGTGGGTTGAGCGGCGAGGCGGGCGAAGTCGATGTCGATGCCACGTTTACGCCAGGTGCCGGCGAGTCGCATCATGCGCAAGGAGTCGAGGCCCTGGGCGATGAGATCCTGGGTGGGGTCCAGGGACTCGGACGCGACGCCGAGCGCGGCGGCGACCTGGGCTCGGATGCCGGCGGGGCTGACGAGGTCCGCGATGGGGTCAGTCATCTCAGAGTTCGTGGCCATCAGCCGATTGCCTCTCGCGGTTCGGGAACGTCGATTACTCGAGCAACATACCCAATTTAGGGTAGGTTATACTAACTACTCGCTAGATGAAATGCCTGAGCGGGCCGTAACTTAGGACAGCCTAAGTTAGATGCCGCCGTCTGGCCAGATGATCTGGATCACGCTGTTACCGGCGGCGGAGACCTCTTGTGTGCTGCAAAGTTTAGGCTAACCTACCCATGGGCGGAGGGCCGACAACGGGTCGCCGCGACCCGCGCGATACATGCGAACCGGACGCATCCACACGAACACGACAGCCGACACCCGCGGTCGGCGAGAACGGGGAACGAACATGTCGCAGAGCAGCGTGGTTCTGGAGGAAACAGGCTCGACCAACACCCTCGCGGCGACCGTCCGCGAGGCGATGCTGGCCGGGGACACCACGCTGTCCGTGCTCGACTCCGAATCCGGCGAATGGGTGATCGCGCCCTGGCGCGAGGTTCACGCGCGCGCCGAACAGATCGCGGTGCAGCTCCTCGCCGACAGTGACCTGCACGAGCCGCTCGCCGTCGGTCTCATCGGCGATCCCACGGTCGACCTCATCGCCGCGATCCAGGGCGCGTGGCTCGCCGGCGTTCCGGTGAGCATCCTGCCCGGACCCATCCGCGGAGCCGACGAGAGCCGCTGGGCGGAGACCACCTACAGGCGATTCGTCTCGATCGGCGTCGGCACCGTCCTCGGGAGCGGCTCCCAGCTCGATCTGCTCACCAAGGTCGACGGGCAGCTCCGCATCGCTAGGGTCGCCGAATACGGGATCGCCGCCGACACCAGCGGCTTCGTCGCCCGCAATGTCAACCCCAACAGCGTCGCGGTCCTGCAGGGCACCGCCGGATCGACCGGTGATCCGAAGACCGCGGTCCTCACGGCGTCGGCGGTGTACTCCAACGCCATCGAATTGGTGAGCCGCCTGGGTATGCACCGCACCCGCGACACCGGGTTCACCTGGCTGCCGCTCTACCACGACATGGGACTGATGTTCCTCCTCGCCGGAATGACGACGGGCATCCCCGCCTACGTGGTGCCGAACACGGCCTTCGCGGCCGCGCCGTTCAAGTGGATGCAGTGGCTGACCGAGACGAAGGCCACCGTCACCGCCGCCCCGAACTTCGCCTACGACATCCTCGGACGCTACGGAAAGCTCCTGCGCGACATCGACCTGTCGAACCTCCGTGTCGCGATCAGCGGCGGCGAACCCATCGACGCCGACGCCTTCGACAAGTTCCTGGAGGCCACGGCGCCGTTCGGCTTCGAGCCTTCGGCCGCCGCACCCGCCTACGGTATGGCCGAATCCGCCTGTGCCGTCACGATGCCCGCGGTCGGCGAGGGCGCGCACTACGACGAGGTCACCGTGACCCCGCCCGGCGGTGGCGAACCCATCCGCCGGCGATACGCGCTCCTCGGAAAGCCGCTGGGCGGCATGCAGGTTCGGATCGTCGAACCGAATGTGGACGTTCCGGTCATCGACGGGCGTTCGGTCGGGCACGTTGAGATCCGGGGTACCTCGATGATGCGCGGTTATCTCGGCGGCCCCGACCTCGGTGCGGGGGAATGGTTCGCCACCGGAGACCTCGGTTACCTGATCGACGACCGACTGGTCATCTGTGGACGCGCCAAAGAGGTCATCATCGTCGCCGGCCGCAACCTGTTCCCGATCGAGATCGAGCGTGCCGCCGCGGAGGTCGCGGGCGTGCGCCGGGGCGGTGTGGTCGCGATGGCCCGCGGTGAGGGCTCGTCGCGCCCGGGTCTGGTGATCCTCGCCGAGTACAAGGGTTCGGACCCGGACAAGGCTCGCGCCGAGGTCAACTCGGAGGTGGCGTCGGCGTGCGGGATCATGCCCGCCGAGGTGATCTTCGTGGCACCCGACGCGGTTCCGCGCACCACGTCGGGCAAGATCCGTCGCCTCGAGACCCGGCAGATGGTCGAGGACGGGGCGTTCGAAACCATCGGACAGAAGTGAGTCAAGTCGCGACGAAGGGCCGCGGCTGGCAGGGCGCCGTCCTCAAACTCCTCGGCGGCGACGACTTCGAGCTCACCGTGACCGGCTCCGAGGCGGTGACCGAACACTATGTGCGCCTGACGTTCACCGGTGGCGGTCTGCTGACGAAGCGGGCGCTGCACCCGACGATGTGGATCCGGATGTGGTTCGACGACGCCGGGAAACTCCATCAGCGTGGGTACACCCTGGTCGACGCCGATCCCGCCGCCGACACCTTCGGCATCGAGTTCGCGATCCACGACGGTATCGCCGCCCGCTGGGCGCAGCAGGCACAGGTCGGGGACACGATCACCGCCACCGTCATGGGTTCCAAGTTCACAATGCCCGGCGAAGAGGTCCGTGGCTGGATCATCGCGGGCGACCCCGCCTCGCTACCGGCGATCAACTCGCTACTCGACGCCATCGAGACGTCGGACAACCCGTCGACACCGGCGACCATCTGGCTCGAGTACCAGCACGAGAGCGACAGGTCACTGCCCCTGCGGGCTCGCGCACACGACACCGTCCACTGGGTCGAGCGGGAGCGCGACGGCGGCGCTCTCGTCGACGCGGTACGTGCCTCCGCGTTCGCCGCGGACGACCACTTCGGTTGGGTCGCACTGGATTCGGTCAGCACCCGCGCCGTCTCGGCCGCGTTGAAGAACGAGTACGGCATCCCCAAGAAGTCGGTCAAGGCCCAGGCCTACTGGATCCCGGGCAAGTCCTTCGCCTGAGGGTGCCTGCCGGACTCGCGGCGTCGAAAGTTCCGATCAGAACGGTGCGGGGCCGTCTTCGGCTTCGCGTCGTTCGCGTTCGCGCTGGTTGCGGGCGCGTTCGGCTCGCCGCCGGGCGTGTTTCGCGGCGGTTCGGTTGCTCGGCGGTGGGGTGTTGTCGCCGGTGATGACCCGTGGCGGGGGTGGGGCTTGGGCGGGTTGTTCGAAGCGGATGCGTCGAAGGTTGGGGAAGAGGTCCTCCAGTGTTTCGGCGTCGCCGTGGATGCGATAGCCCTCGGGGGTGATGTATTCGGTGACCAGACGTCCGTCGTGGTCGCGGTATTGGACGTCGGTCCAGTCGCCGAACGTCTTGTGCAGATGCCCGTACCGGCATTTTGGGGCGAGGTTCTCACTCGATGTCGCGCCGCCGCGGGCGGGATTGTGGTGGTCGTATTCGGCGACGTGATCGAGGTCGGAGTCGAACGCCGAGCGATCGCAGAAGGGATCGCCGCAGTAACCGTGCCGGATGCGTACGAAATCGGCACAGGCTTGGGTGGGCCGGTACGGGTCCGACGGTAGGGAGCCGGGGTAGACGATGACCAACTCGGCCGAGGGCACGGAAGCGTCATCGGTCGTCGACGTATCCGATTGTTTCCGAGCATGTTTCACGGTATGCGTGTCGAGGGCGTCGCCCTCGGAGCTCTCGCCCTCGGAGTCGTTTGCTCTGGTGTCGGCGACCACGCCCATCGGTGAGGTGCGGATCGGGGTGACCGGGGTGATGCTGGCGTCGGGGCGGGCGGCGAGGTCGCGGACATGCTCATCGGAGATGACGCCGTGGCCGTCGATCCAGCCGATTCCGGGGGCGCCGGCCAGCGTGGCCGCGTCGGTGACCACGTGGATGTGGACCTGCGACCGGATCGAGGCGACAACAGTGTGGGGATCGGGGGTCTGGGCGGTGCAGTCTTCGCGGTCGCAGTGGCACTCGAAGGCGGTGCTGGTCAGCAGGGCGAACATGGCGTCGGAGTTGCGTTGCCCGACGGTGCGGCCGTCGTGTGTGCATACCGAATCGGCGAGAGCACGGACGGCTTTGGCCGCGATACGGGTGTTCTCGGCGGACATGACCCCGGTGATCTCGCCGGTGCCGTCGTCGAGGATGTGGAGGAACATGCCGCGGTTGTCGAGGGCTTCTTTGCGCCGTTCGCGGACCAGGTCGGGGTCGTGGCGGAAGACCAGGCGGTCGACCATGTCGCGCAGGCGGGCGCGGCTCCACGCGCCCTTCTTGTTGCGTAGGGTGGCGGCGATCTCGGCGTCGAGGGTCGGGGTGATCGAGGAGTCGGCGGGCACGAGTGCGGTGCGCGAGACGATCGCCTGCACCTGCCAGCGGGTGGTGATGCCATCGCGCAGGGTGTCGAGGACTTCGGGGAGGTTCTCGTGGAGGGTGATGGTTTCGTCGATGAGGATCTCGGCTTGGCGTCGCGTCATCGACAGCTGGCGTGAGACCCGCTGGACGCAGTCGGCCTCACCGGTGGCGATGATCCCGCCGTCGACGGTGGGGCGGGTGGCGATGCTCCGTTCGGCGATCGCGTGCACCGTGCCGTAGCGGGTCCAGTGCTCATGCGATTCGCGCCGCTGTGACGCTGTGAGTTCGTCCATGAGTGTGTACATGTCGGCGCTGTACGGGTGGGCAGGATCGTAGGGGTGGGCAGGATCGACCCCGGCGACAACCTCGCCTGATGGATCGTTCCGATTCCCCAACACCTTGCCCCCAGAAGCGTTGCAGCGCCAACCCGGATAGGGCGGCTCACCTGCTGACAACCAATGTAGACCCGACCGCCGACAAGTATGGATTCTCATCCACAGGGCGCGACTAGTTACACAGCTGTGTAGCAACCGGATTCGGAACGGCGTCCTCGATCGAATTCGAAACCGCCGGAACGGCATCGCACGCGACGTCGTTGCGGATAATCGCTCGACTCGGCAGGGCCTGCCTAGCCGAGCTCGAACACCACCGGCGCATGGTCGCTGGCGCCCTTGCGTTTCCGGGCGTCGCGGTCGATGTGGGCACCCATGACGCGCGTGTCGAGCGCGGGCGAGCAGAACGCGTAGTCGATACGCATCCCCTCGTTTCGCGGGAAACGCAACTGCGTGTAGTCCCAGAACGTGTAACCCGGGGCGTAGGGCAGCGCGGAGTCGACCAGTCCGCCGTCCAGAAAGCGCTGCACTGCAGCACGTTCGGGCGGCGTGACGTGGGTGCGTCCCTCGAAGTACTCGCGGTCCCAGACGTCGTCGTCGGTCTGCGCGACGTTCCAGTCACCGGCCAGCATCATCTCGGCGGCCGGATCGTGTGCCAGCCGCAACGCGATGTGGTCACCGAGGGCGTCGAGCCAGCGGAGTTTGTACTCGTAGTGCGGGTCCTCGGGCGTTCGCCCGTTGGGTACGTACAGACTCCAGACGCGAATCCCGGCGCACACCGCGGAGATCGCGCGCGCCTCACGGATCGGCTGACCGTCGACCGGATAGGTGGGCACCCCGTCGAACGAGACCTCCACGGCATCGAGCCCGACCCGCGACGCGATCGCCACGCCGTTGTAGGCGCCCTGTCCGATGTGCGCCACGTCGTATCCGGATGCGAGGAAGCTCATCAGCGGGAAGGCGTCGTCGTGACACTTCGTCTCCTGCATCGCGAGGACGTCGATCTCGGCATGTTCCATCCACTCGACCACCGACTCTGATCGTGCGCGGATGGAGTTGACGTTCCACGTGGCGATCCGCATTCAGCACTCCTCGAGGTCGACGACCGGCACACCGGCGCCATCCCAGCGCGCTCGTACGGCCGAGGCGCGTGACGACGACGTCGACAGGATCAGTGCGAAAGTCCGTCCCACATCGCGATAGTGATCGCGGTAGAAGTCGATCGAGTCGGCGAACCAGGCGAAGGTCGCGTCGTCTTCTTCGAGGAGGCGGTGAGCCTGCATGATGTGGGTGACGATGGCCGACGGTGTGCGTCCGTCGGTGTCGGGGGTGTCGAGATCGCGCATGCAATCGTCGAACGCATCCCGATTGCGGCCGAAGTGATCCGGGAAATCCCAGACGCGCGCGAAGGTCGAGTACAGCGTGCCGGTGGTGGTCGCCGCCGTACCGCTGATGGTGCGCAGGCGGGTGTCGGGACCGAGGTCGGGCAGGTCCGTGGACAGGGTGAGTCCGACGGCCGGGCCGTCGTGTCCGGCGGTCTCGAGGAAGCGCCGGAGGTGAACGGCGGAATCGTCGTGCGAGGTCATGACGGTCCTCGCATCTGGATGAACGACCGGTAGTGATCGGCGGTGTACCAGGCGGTTCCGTCGCTACCGGTGACGATCCGTTCGGCGTCCCGGCTGCGGCCGGGTTCCTTCGGGTTGACGTCCCATTCCCGGTAGGTGACGCGGCGTCCGTCGGCGTCGGTGAGCGGCAGACGACGCTCGTTGTTACGGAAGGTGATTCCGCCCTTCGTCCCCGGTGCGCGGGCCGCCTCCGGCCACTCACCGGCGTCGATGAGGGCAAGCGTGCGTGTGACATGCGCAGGTACCGCAGTGGGCGTCGGCGTCTTTGCCGTGGTCTCGGCGGCCGAGGTCCGGACCGTCGAACTCTTCGACGAGGCCGAACCTGCAGAGACGGGCTCGTCGGTCCCGGAGTCGCTGCCGCCGTTGATGAACCAGGTGATCGCGAACACCAGCGCGATGACGAGAGCGGCGGTGGTGATCTCGGCCTGCCGACGGCGTCGGGCGACGGACGGCGTCGAGCGTGAACGGCTGGGCATCAGTGGTCTCCGGGCGCGGGAGTGTCGAGCATCACGTAGCGGTAGCTGTGGTGCAGGCCGAAGCCGAGCCGGCGGTACCAGGCTCCGGCGAGACGGTTGGTCGTCTCGACCTGTAGATAGGCGTGATCGGCGCCGTGCTCGGCCCCCCACGCGACCAGCTCCGCGAGGATCTGTGAGGACAACCCCGTCCGGCGTCGCTCCGGGTCGGTCCACAGTGCCGACAGTCCCAACCACCGTCGGCCGTCCGGGGATTCGGTGACCACGCCGCGGCCGATCGCGATGACCGCCGATGACTCGTCGCGGATCGCGGCGAAGACCGGCGGCCCGTCGCCGGCGGTCACCACCTGCCGTACGGCGTCGGTGGCGTCCTCGACGTCGGTGTCGTCGCCGGCACGGTGCCCGGTGTAGGCGGCGAGCCATTCGGCATCCGGCTCGTCGGATAGACGAACTGCGTCGGAACGGGACCCGGCCAGCCGTGCCGTCAGCGGCGCCGCGTCGCAGGTGAGCATCTGCACCTCGATGTCCTGGACACCGCCGACGGTGGCGGCCTTCACCAGGCGCTCGGGGAGTGCGAGAAGGGGCGGCAGGTCTCGTTCGGCGTACCACCGCGCGATGCGGGCGAGCGTCGTCGCGTCCGGGTGGGCCGACATGTCCAGTGGGATCGCGGAGTTCGCGCGGCGGCTGAACCCGTGTCCGGCGCGGACGAACCACCCGGCGATCCACGCGGTCTCCACTCCCGGCCAGGATCGTGCCGCGACACCCTCCAGGGCGCGGATTCCCTTGTTACGCACCGGCGTCGCCGAGAGGAGCCGCACCGAGGTGACGGTGGCAGCGGGGATCGACACCACCTCGCCGTCGCGTTCGAGGCGAAGCGGATCGGTGTCGTCGAGCAGGACGCCGGTGACATCCGATTGCGCCGCATCGGGATTGCCGCGCCAGTCTGCGGGCGTCGAGTCACCCAGCAGATAGCGCACGACGACCCGGTCGCCGATCACGGCGCCCGACTTCGTCGTGTGCAGCTGGGACACTGTCGCCCGGTGTGGCCTGATCGGTGGCGGTCAGTCGTCGTCGTCATCGTCGTCGTGCCCGAACGGGTCGGCGACGGCGCCCGGCAGCCAGGTCAGTCCGGGGACACCCCACTTGTTGCGCTTGATGGCCTTCTTCGCGGCGCGCGCATTGCGGCCGACGAGCACGTCGACATAGAGGAAGCCGTCGAGGTGGCCGACCTCGTGCTGCAGCATCCGGGCGAAGAAGCCGTTGCCCTCGATGACGACCTCGGCGCCGGTCCGGTCGACGCCGGTGACGCGTGCCCAGTCGGCGCGGCCGGTGGGGAACTGCTCGCCCGGCACCGACAAGCAACCCTCGTCGTTGTCGTCGGGATCGGGCATGGTCTCGGGGATCTCGGAGGTCTCCAGGACCGGGTTGATCACCTCGCCGCGGCGTCGGGTCGCCATGCGGTCGCCGTCGGGGCAGTCGTAGACGAACATGCGAGACCCGACCCCGACCTGGTTGGCGGCCAGTCCGACGCCGTGGGCGGCATCCATGGTGTCGAACATGTCGTCGAGGAGCGTGATGACCTCCTGCGACGGACGGCCGTCCGCGTCGAGCGGGACCGGGGAGGTGGGCTGGTGCAGCACCGGCTCGCCCACGATGCAGATCGGGAGAATCGACATGTCGATCACCCTAACGCTGCTCAGAGCGCCGCAACGACGCCGGGTACGGCGTCGCGGACCGGCCGTGCGTCGTGGCGAGTCACAGCACGATCGGACGCCCTGACCGTGGTTAGATTGTCTGCGAACCACACTGTTGTGATTCGTCGCCGTGCCGCCGATGTCCGATTCGTTCCGTCTGGATCGGCCCGCCGGTTCCGTGCACGTCAGCGACGGTGTGAGGGTCATCAGGTTTATCGGTGAGGGAGTGAGATGGACGGCGCAACCGCGCGTAGCCAGAACGACGGCGAGCAACCCACCCCCGACAACGGAGCCCAGCCCGACCCGCACGAGGTCGGTGCGGACGGTCTGTCGCGCCGAGAACACGACATCCTGGCCTTCGAACGTCAGTGGTGGAAGTACGCCGGCGCCAAGGAAGAAGCCATCAAGGAACTGTTCGGCCTGTCGGCGACCCGGTACTACCAGGTACTCAACGCGCTGGTCGACCGGCCGGAGGCGCTGGCCGCGGATCCCATGCTCGTCAAGCGACTCCGCCGTCTCCGTGCGTCGCGCCAGAAGGCCCGCGCCGCGCGCCGTCTGGGCTTCGAGATCACCTGAGACGCTGACCCCGGTCAGCCACCCGAGGTGCGTTAAGGTCGTCGGTGATGAATGCAGACCGTGAGCCCAATCGCCTGCCGCTGCGCGCGGGGGCGATGATGCTCTTCGCAGTGGCCGTCGTCTTCATCGGGCTCGGCTGGCATTCCGCGGCGACCTCGGGAAGCGAACCCCAGGCCACCGAGACCACCGCGACCGCCACCCCGACACCCGCCTCCACCACGTCGTCGACCTCCGCGTCGTCGACGACGAAGCGGGTGTGCGTGATCAACGCCGGTCAGGTGTCCGGACTCGCCTCGGATGTGAGTGACCTGCTGAAGGAGAAGGGCTACACGATGGCCCAGCCCGGCAACTACACCGCCGGCGGTTTCAGCGAGAACACGATCTTCTACGACTCGGACTCCGACAGGGCCCAGGCCGACGAGCTTGCGAAGGCACTGGGCGGCACGGTCTCGGTCGAGGAGCGTCCCAGCTCGTTCACCCGATGCAAGGGCGGGGTCCCGGTGATCGTGGTGACCGCGGTCAGTGGATCGTGACGCACGCGGCCGGACTATCGTCGAATCATTCGCACAACTTCAACAGCGCGCAGTGCAGTCGTCGCGCACCGTTGGGCCGACGCCCAGTGAACCGCCCACAGCCGGGCGAAGCCCCGGTGACAGTGATCAAGGAGTGACATGTCCGGACGTTCGAAACTCACCGCGTCGCGCGCCCTCGCCGCGCTGGCTTCCGCGGGACTGATCGGGGTCGCCCTGGCCGGGTGCAGCCCCGATCAGAACCCCACGGATGTCCCCGGCACGACACCGCCGGTGATCTCCGACAAGCCGCTGCCCCCGGGTGCCGCGGACAACGTCGACGACGAGCCCAGCGGTCAGGTCGCGACCGCCGAGATCAAGGACACCTCCGGCAAGGTCGTCGGCGAGGCCACCTTCTCGGCCGAGTCCCAGGGCGACGGCCCGGTCACGGTCAGCGTTCGTGTCACCGACGGTGACCTACCCGCAGGCTTCCACGGCATGCACATCCACGAGAACGGCACCTGCGACGCCGGTTCCGGTGGGGCACAGGCCTTCACCTCGGCCGGTGGACACCTGCAGGTCGACGGCAACACCAGCCACCCCGCAAGCGGTGACCTGGTCTCGATCAACATCCTCGAAGACCACACCGGTCGTACCGTGACGACCACCGACGCGGTGAAGCTGGATCAGGTCTTCGGCAAGGCCATCATGATCCACGAGAAGCCCGACAACTTCGGCAACATCCCGGCCGACAAGTACCCGGGTGGACCGAAGGAAGACACCCTGAAGACCGGTGACGCCGGCTCGCGGATCGCGTGCGGCGTCATCGAAGAGCGCAGCTAGGCACCCGCGATCCGGCACCGGGCGCGGCCGCCCATGTCACCGATCGAGTTCGACGGGTCGCCGACCCCCACGCTGGGGGTCGAGTGGGAATTCGCTCTGACCGACAAGGTCACCGGCGATCTGTCGAACTCGGCGGCGGCGCTCTTCGCCGCGGTCGGTGAGCATCACCCCGACCGTGAGGGGAAGATCCACAAGGAACTGCTCCGCAACACCGTCGAACTCGTGACGGGAATCTGCCGCACCACCGGTGAGGCGATCGCGGATCTGACCGACACCCTCGGCGTCGTACGGGTCCTGACCGAGGAGCTCGGCGTCGACCTGTACGGCGCGGGCACGCATCCGTTCGCCCAGTACTCGACTCAGCTGCTCACCGAGGGGCACCGCTACGCCGAGCTCATCGAGCGCACCCAGTGGTGGGGCCGGCAGATGCTCATCTGGGGTGTCCATGTCCACGTCGGGATCAGCCACCGCGACAAGGTCCTCCCGATCCTCGACTCCCTGCTGAACTTCTATCCGCACCTGCTGGCGCTGTCCTCGTCGTCGCCGATGTGGGCCGGCCAGGACACCGGTTACGCCAGCAACCGCGCGATGATGTTCCAGCAGCTCCCGACCGCGGGACTGCCCTTCCAGTTCGAGACGTGGGACCAGTTCGAGGCCTTCGTCGCCGACCAGAAGACGACCGGCATCATCGACCACCTCAACGAGATCCGTTGGGACATCCGCCCGTCACCGCATCTCGGCACGATCGAGGTCCGCGTCTGCGACGGCATGACCAACCTCGGGGAGCTCTCCGCGATCGTCGCGCTGATCCATTGCCTCGTCGTCGATCTCGACCGCCGCTTCTCCGCGGGGGAGACCCTCCCCACGATGGCACCCTGGCTGGTCCAGGAGAACAAGTGGCGCGCAGCGCGTTACGGCCTCGAGGCCATCGTCATCCTCGACGGGCAGTGCCGGGAACAACTCGTCACCGACGATCTGCACAGGCTGCTCGAACGTCTCCAGCCGATCGCGCGCGACCTCGGTTGCGTCGACGAACTCGCCGGCGTGGAGAGAATCATCGCGCAGGGCGCCAGCTATCAGCGCCAGCGTGCGGTGTACCGCGACACCCACTCCATGCGCGACGTCGTCGCGTCCGTCGTGGCCGAGTTGGACTGACCCTTCGACACGCTCCTCCGCAAGCTCCGGGGCTACTCAGGGAGCGGCAGGTGGTCCCGTCGCAGCGCGCACTACCCGGGGTGGGCCGAGGCGCCTAATCCCGGTCGGGTGACTCCATGTCGCGCTCCTCCATGAGGCCGTCGCGGGCGCGCTGTTCCTGATAGGCGAGGCGTCCGATCCGGTGGGCGACCACCGGTGCCGTGATCAGTGCGAAGAGCCCGGCCAGGATGAGCATCCCGGCGTCGACGTTGTCGCCGAGGCGGACCACCGCGCCGAGCAGGATCAGCAGCAGCCCGAAGGTCTGCGGTTTGGTGGCGGCGTGCATCCGGCTCAGCGTGTCCGGGAACCGCACCAGACCGATGGCCGCGGTGACCGCCATGAGGCAGCCGATGAGGATCAGCGTTCCGCTGATGATGTCCACGATCATTTCTGCACCGTCATGTCTGGTCATCCCGGACTCGGAATCGTGCGATCGCCACCGATCCCACGAAGCTCAGCAGCGACAGCGCGACGATGGCCGGCACGACCGTCGAGTCGAGGCTGTAGGCCGCCCACACACCGAGACCGCACATGCACAGCGCGATGAGGACGTCGAGCGAGACCAGACGGTCCAGCGTCGACGGTCCGCGCAGGATGGCGATCATCGTCAGGATCGCGGCGACCAGGAGCATCGTCGCCGCGACCGTCCACACGACGCTCATGACTCACCTCGATCCGAGCGGGAGGTTTCCGGCGTCGCGGTCGGGATGTCCGCCGACTGCGCACCGGCGACCGGTTGGATGGGCCGCACGTGATGGAAGTCCTCGTCGATGCCGTGGTACGGGCTGGGATGCCATTCGCTGTCCCGCTCGAAGGCCTTGATGAACATGCGCTCGACGTAGGCGACCTGGTCGTAGAACGCGCGCACCTTCTTCTCCGACCGGACGTCGAAGACGTGGACATACAGCATGCGACGACGGTGGTCGATCTCGAGCACCATCGTGCCGGGCACGAGGTTCAGGTAGTCGACGGCGAGGGTGAGGACCATGTCGGACTTGATCGCGACCCGGACGCGCACGACGGCACCGAGTGGCGGTCGGCCGGGTCGGATGGCCATCCAGCCGATCTGCAGGCTCGAGACGAAGAAGTCGACGACGAGCCGGACGACGAGCCGGGCCAGCGACAGCGGGTGGATTCGGCCCTCGACGGGTACGCGCGGTAGGGGCAGCACGGTGAGCACCGCAACCGCGAGGACCACGCCGCCGATGATGTTGGCCCACGAAACGGTGCCCCACAACAACACCCAGACGAAGGTCAGCCAGGCGATGGTCCACAGCCGGACCCCGACCTCGCGGCTGTCGCTGCCGAGCCACTTGGGCAGGCGCGTGTGACTGCGCAGCCACACCAGAGCACTGACGAAGTGCCAGAAGATGAACAGCAGTGACACCCGCCAGGTGTTGATCACCAGCGAGAGCACGGGGCCCTTGGTGGACACCACCGGGGCGCGTAGCTTCATGGTCCGTTCGCCACCGTCGGGCTGCTTCCCGCTGGGCTGTTCTCCGGTCGTCATCGTGATTCACCTCCGCCCAGTACGGCCTCGACGTACACGCCGCGGTGGACGACGTCGGTTGCGGCGCTGTCGGTGAAGTCGAAGATCGGGCCGGCCCACAGTGTGAGCACCAGACCGGCGACGACCATCGCGAACGTGGGGAGGACCATCATCGCCGGCATGCGGCCGACGTCCTCACGTTCGGAGAAGGCGCCGTCGTCGCGTTCGTCGATGAGTGCGGACGGTCCCTGGTCGGCGAGTTCGCCTTCGGGGGCGTCGGCGCGGGGCCGCCAGAAGCCCTTGGTCCAGATTCGGGCCACCACGTACAGCGTGAGGAGGCTGGTGACGACCGAGCCGGCCACCAGAATCCAGGCCAGCACCGATCCGTTCTGGACGCCGGCCTCGAGGAGTGCGACCTTGCCGATGAACCCGGAGAACGGCGGGATACCCCCCAGGTTGAGGGCCGGGACGAGGAAGAGGACGGCGAGGACGGGGCTGGCGATCAGGCCGCCGAGCCGACGCAGTGAGGCCGATCCCGCCTGACGCTCGATCAGGCCCACCACCAGGAACAACGTGGTCTGTACGAGGATGTGGTGGGCGACGTAGTAGATTGCCGCCGACATCCCGAGTTCCGACGACAGCGCGACGCCGAAGACCATGTAGCCGATGTGGCTGACGAGGGTGAACGACAGCAGACGTTTGATGTCGGACTGGGCGATCGCACCGAAGATGCCCACGATCATCGTCAGCAGACCCGCGACCATGAGCACCGTGTCCATCGACCCGCCGGGGAACAACAGGGTGTGGGCGCGGACGATCGCGTACACACCGACCTTGGTGAGGAGGCCCGCGAACACCGCGGTGACCGGGGCGGGCGCGGTGGGGTAGGAGTCGGGCAGCCACGTCGACAGGGGGAAGACCGCGGCCTTGATGCCGAACGCCACGAGCAGTACCGCATAGAGGGCGTTGCGGGTGCCGTCGGGCACGTCGTCGAGGCGGACCGCCATCTCCGCGAGGTTGAGCGTCCCCGTGGTGGCGTAGGCGAAGGCGATGCCGGCCAGGAAGATCAGCGACGACAACATCGACACCATCACGTACGACGCGCCGGCGCGGACGCGTTCCTCGCTGGCGCCGAGCGTGAGCAGCACGAAGCTCGCGGTGAGCAGCACCTCGAAGGAGACGTAGAGGTTGAACAGGTCGCCGGCCAGGAAGGCGTTGCAGACACCCGCGGTCAGGATCAGGTAGGTCGGCAGGAAGATCGACGTCGGCTGCTGGGCCGTGCCGTCACGGATACCCTGACCGATCGCGTACACGACGACGCACAGCAGCACGATCGTCGAGACGACCAGCATCAGCGCCGCGAGCTGGTCGACGACCAGCGTGATCCCGAGTGGGCCGTTGGGGAAGCCCTTGTCACCCCAGCCGCCGATCGCGACCGCGAAGGTACCGTGCCGGTCGGTCAGGTAGAGCAGCAGACACGACGCGATGAACGCCACCGAGATCGCCGCGATGGCGACCACGCGCTGGAACCGCGGGCTGCGGCCGAGTAGCAGCGACAGCGCGGCGGCGCCGAGGGGGACCAGCGTCGGCAGCGTGATCAGGACGGGAATCCAGGACGGCTGCGGAGTCATCGGTCACCCCCTTCGGAATCGTGTTCGGCGTCGTCGGTGGCGACCTTCTCCCCGGAGCTCCCGATGACCTTCGGGTGGTCGGAGTCGTCCTCGGGGATCTTGTCTCCCACGAGGTCCGGGTCGTCCTCGGAACTGTCGGACCCGATCTCGTCGATGACGTCGGAGTCGGTCGGCATGATGTCGGTCTCGTGCAGCGCCGCGTGACGTTCGGCGACCTCCTCGGGGGAGAGGGGGTTACCCGAGTCGTCGAAGTAGTCGCCGCTGGCGGTATCGGACAGCGTGACCGGGTCGTCGCTGCGGTCGCGATCGGGGGCCGTGTCGAGTGTGCCCGTCTTGATCTTGACGTCCTCGACGTCGTCCTCGAGATCGTCGTCGTCGCGGTTGATCACGAACAGCCGGTAGACGAGCGCGAGCACGAACGCCGCGACGCCCATGGTGATGACGATCGCGGTCAGGATCATTCCCTGGGCGAGCGGGTCGGCATCCGTGGCTCGGTTCTCCGACGACCGGCCCAGGATCGGCGGATTACCCATCCCGCCGGACACCACGATGATCATCAGGTTGAGCGAGTTGCCGGCGAGGAGCAGGCCGAACAACATCCGGACCAGGCTGCGTTCCATCAGCAGGTACACGCCGCACGCGGCCATGACCCCGACGACGAGGAGGAGTGGGAGATTGGTGCTCATCGGACCACCTGTCCCTCTCCCGCGGGGACGTTCTCGGCCGTCGGCTCGTCGGATTCGGCCGGGATCGCCGACGGATCGGTCTGGGTGCGGACGGGAGTGCGCGCCATCGTCGTCTCGACGTCGAGGCGGGCCCCGAGGCTGCGCAGCACGTCGAGTACCAGTCCGATCACGATGAGGTAGATCCCGAGGTCGAAGAACAGCGCGGTGACCAGCTTGATGTCGCCGAGGACCGGGACGGTGATCTCGAAGACGGCGGACGAGAGCGCGGGCGCCCCGAGGAACAACGACATGATCGCGGTGGCGGCGGAGATCGCCAGACCTGCGCCCAGGATGCGGCCCGGTTCGATCGGCAGGGCCTCCCCGAGCTCGTAGCGGCCACCCGCCAGGTACCGCAGTACCAGCGCGAGACCCATGGTGAGGCCACCGGCGAATCCGCCGCCCGGCGAGTTGTGTCCGGCGTAGAAGAAGTAGACCGACAGCACGACCATCGTCGGGAACAGCAGTCGGGTGGTGGCCTCGAGGACCATCGATCGATGCCGGGGGTCGCGCAGACCAGACCCGAGCAGCCAGGTCGTGCGGTCCGGTGGGATCGGATCGTCGTCGTCATCGGTGTCGTTGTCGCTGATCCCGGCCTGCAGGCGAGCGGCGTCGGCGACGCGTGGTACCGCGCCGAAGCGCCGGTTGCGGAACACCATCGAGGCGACACCCGTCGCCGCGGCGATCAGCACGGACACCTCGCCGAGTGTGTCCCACGCGCGGATGTCGACGAGGATGACGTTCACCGCGTTCGCGCCCTGACCGAACTTGTAGGCGGCCTCGGGAAGGTCGACGTGCAGTGGCTCGGTCGAGCGTGCGGAGGCCGCGTACAGGCCGATCACCACGAGCATGGCGCCGAAGGCGAGGCCGATCAGCGCGCGCAGGGGCTTGAAGCCGGTGGCGTGCCGCTTCTCCGGCTCGGCCGGCAGCTTACGCAGGACGAGCACGAAGATGACCAGCGTCAGCGTCTCCACCAGGAACTGGGTGAGCGCGAGGTCGGGGGCGCCGTAGAGGGCGAACAACATGCCGCAGCCGTAACCGGTTACGCCGACGAGCAGCGTCGCGGCGAGACGATTGCGCAGGACGACCGCTGCGATCGAAGCAGCGATCATGATGCCGCCGATGACGAACTGGGGAGCGGTGGCGTCGTAGTCGATCTGCAGCTGGTCACGGGCGCCGAGGAACAGCACGATCGTCGGCAACAGGATCGCCGTGCAGAGGATGACGCCCTGGGTGACGGGCAGCGATCCGCGCTGGGTGTTGCGTGTGAGCAGCAGTGAGACGGTGTCGGCCGAACGCAGCGCGGCGTCGTAGATCCGGTCGGCGTTGAGCATCGGCCGGAAACCGAAGACACGGTCGCGGATCTTGCGGATGCCGAGGAAGGCGATGACACCGCCGACGATCACGATGATCGAGAAGATCACCGGGAGTCCGAAACCGTGCCACAGCGCGAGGTGTTCGAGCTCGTGTCCGTAGCTGTTCAGGGTCTCGGCGTAGGGCTCGAAGAGGGCGCCGATCGGCCCGCTGACGAAGCCGGCGACCACACCGGCGACGGCGAGGACGACCGGGGAGATGTAGAAGGCCCAGGCGGGGGCGTGCATCTTCGCCACGGCCGGGCTGGGTGTGTTGCGGACCTTGCGTCCGAACGCGCCCCACAGGAAGCGCAGCGTGTACGCGCAGGTGATGATCGATCCGACCAGCAGGACGATGTCGACGGTGTGGGCCTGCCAGGAACTGAGGGCCCCGGTGTCCCAGACCGACGCGAAGGCGGTCTCCTTGCCGATGAACCCGAAGGTGAACGGGATGCCGGCCATGCTCGCACCGGCGAGCGCCGCGGTGACGGCGAGCACCGGCAGGCGGTGCCCGAGACGTGCGAGCTTGCGGATGTCGCGGGTACCGGTCGCGTGGTCGATGATGCCGACGACCATGAACAGCGACGCCTTGAACATGGCGTGCGCGACGAGCATGGCGAGGCCTGCCATGGCCACGTTCGCATCGCCGATGCCGACGAGGACGGCCATGAATCCCAGCTGGGACACGGTGCCGAAGGCGAGGATGAGTTTCAGGTCGAGTTCACGGAGTGAACGCCAGCCCCCGAGGACCATCGTCAGCGCACCGAGGCCGACGACGGCGATCTGCCAGCTGGCGGTGGCCGAGAAGCCCGGGGCCAGACGCGCGATCAGGTAGATGCCGGCTTTCACCATCGCGGCAGCATGCAGGTAGGCGCTGACCGGCGTGGGGGCGGCCATCGCGCCCGGGAGCCAGAAGTGGAACGGGACGATGGCCGACTTGCTGAGCGCGCCGATGAGCAGCAGGACGATCGCGATGTCGACGTAGACGCCGGTCGGCGGTGCCGCGATGATCTCCGAGAGCAGGTAGGTCCCGGAGCGTTCGCCCAGCATGATGATGCCGACGAGCATGGCCAGGCCACCGAAGGTGGTGACCAGGAGAGCCTGGGTGGCCGATCGCCGGGCCGTCGCACGGACGCCGTAGAAGCCGACGAGCATGAACGACAGGACGGTCGTGAGCTCCCAGAACACGTAGAGCACGAGCATGTTGTCAGAGATGACCAGACCGAACATGGCCGCCGCGAAGGCCACCATCTCGCCACCGAACAGCGCGACGCGCGGGCGGGCGTCGTCGAAGTAGTGGGCGCAGTAGCAGAGCACGAGGGCGCCGACGCCCAGGATCAGGACCGACAGGATCGCCGTGAGGGTGTCGAAGCGGGTGACGATGTCCATCTGCAACGACGGAACCCAGCTCACCGTCTCCACGACGGCGCGGTCGGCCTCGGGGGCGGGCCAGTGGGTGATCACCCAGATCAGGGCGCCGAGCGGCGCGAGCGCGAGGATGTAGAAACCCCGGGTGCCGATCCAGTGGATGACTGCGGGCGCGATCAGTGCGCACACTGCCAACGCAGCCAACACAGAAATCAAAAGGGCACTCCGTCTTTCTCCCGGCGGGGTGTCACGGGCGAACACCCGCGGGAACTACTTTACCGTTGCCCGTATGTTCCGGTTCGACTGGCTCTGGCGTCTCGTTGTGGTACTGGCTTCGATCGCGGTGGTCGGTGGCGCGCTGGCCGGGTGCAGCGAGGAGGAGCAGGCGGGCCCCGATGGGGTTCCGCTGCCGTCTGATTTTCCCGTCACGCAGGTGCCGCTGATCGACGGGCACGTGCTGTCGGCGAGCGGTACGCGCGCCGACGGCTGGGAGGTCACCGTCCAGGGTCCGGCGAACGCCGGCAATCAGCTCGAGGCGGCGACGAAGAAGCTGACCGACGCCGGTTACACCGAATCGCACCGTTCCACCGAAGGTGGTCAGTCGGTCGCCGTGTTGTCCGCATCCAAGGGCGGATCAACCTATTGGGTCCAGATCGGGGCCTCCCCGCAGGCGGCCGGTGGCGGTTCATCGGTGTTTTATCTGGTCAACGTCGAATAGTCGACGTCATGAGCCCCCGCTCCGGCGGGGGCTTTTTCGTACCCGAAGCGGCGAGACAAATGACAGAAGATGTCAGGTGTTGACCTAACGCCATTCGGTTATTACCCTTCCTTGTGACCCGCTTCACAGCGCAGCGCTCCCGTGCCGGACGCCATGTTCGGCACCGGGCGCACAACCGAGATCGAGGAGCTGTTCCATGACGACGACCGAACAGGTGACCGACCCCCTGGAGACCATCGCCGACCGCGACAGGGTGTTCATCGGCGGACACTGGGTGGAGTCCAGCGGCGACGAGTGGATCGAGGTGGTCGACTCGTGGTCCGAGCGCACCGCGGCCCGCGTTCGCGCTGCCACCGCCGACGACGTGGCGCGTGCCGTCGACGTCGCCCGGGCATCGTTCGACTGCGGCGAGTGGGCGCGTAAGTCGCCCGCCGAACGCGCCGATGTCATCGACGTGATCGCCGACCGCCTCGAGGCGCGCATCCCCGAACTCACCACGCTCGGCATCGCCGAGGTGGGGGTCACCACCCCGGTCAGCGCCATGACCCAGCAGATGATCCTCGGCCTGTTCCGTGCGGTGGCCGCCGAGGCGCGGAAGGTGAACATCGTCGAGGAGCGTCCGCGCGCCGACGGCGGGGTATCGCGCATCGTCAAGGAGCCGACCGGCGTCGTCGCCGCGATCATCCCGTGGAACGGTCCCATCGGCAGCATCGCCTTCAAGGTCATCCCGGCACTGGCCGCCGGTTGCTCGGTCATTCTCAAGACCTCGCCCGAGGCGCCGCTGTCGCCGTCGGTGTTCGCCGACGTGGTCGCCGAGCTCGTCGAGGAGGGTTCGATCCCCGAGGGCGTCCTCAGCGTGCTCGTCGCCGACCGGGAGGTCTCCGAGTCGCTCGTGGTCAACCCGAAGGTCGACCACATCACCTTCACCGGCAGCACCTCGGTGGGACGCCGGATCATGGGTCTCGCGGCGGACCGGGTCGCGAAGGTGTCCCTGGAGTTGGGCGGCAAGTCCGCCGCGATCATCCTCGACGACGCGGACCTCGGCACTGTGATGGCCAATCTGCCGATGGCCGGCTGCATGCAGTCCGGCCAGGCGTGCGTCGCGCTGACCCGCGTTCTCGTCTCGCGCGAGCGTCACGACGAGATCGTGGGGGCGTACAAGGCTGCGCTGGACATGATCCCGATCGGAAACCCTTGGGAGCAGACGAATTTCCTCGGTCCGCTGACCTCGGCACGGCACCGGGACCGGGTCGAGGGCTATATCGAGAAGGCCAAGGCCGAAGGTGGCGAGGTGGTCTACGGCGGCGGTCGGGTCGGGGATCAGGGCTTCTTCGTGCAGCCCACGATCATCGACAACGTCCGCAACGACATGACGATCGCGCAGGAAGAGGTGTTCGGTCCGGTCATCTCGATCATCACCTACGAGGATGAAGACGACGCGGTGGCGATCGCAAACGACTCGGTCTACGGCTTGTCCGGTGCGGTCTTCACCGCCGATGTCGAGCGCGGATTCCAATTGGCGCAACGTATCCGGACCGGAACGGTCAACGTGAACACTTCGGTGCTCGACTTCACGCTTCCGTTCGGCGGATACAAGCAGTCCGGTGTCGGCCGCGAGGGCGGGGCCGAGGGGCTCGAGGAATTCTTCGAGATCAAGACGGTGCACCTGCCGGCTCCCCAGCCGTCCTGACCCCGCTGCGGCCCGGCCGCGTCCCCGACTGCCCGACACACAGCTGAAAAGACGCCGCATCGGCGACCCCTCGCTGGTCGCCAACGTGGTGTGCGGTCCCGACGGAACGACCAGGCGTGACGCTGTCACGCCTGGTCGTCGTCGTTCAAAGTGACTGTGTGGCAACGTCAAAAGAACAATGCGAGCTGCTGACAAATATCACTTGACGTCTCATGTTCAACGCTCTACCGTGAGTCGAGAAGGTGGCGGTCATCACATCGACTCTCGCGTCACGATGCGGGTCACCTCGTTTTCACGGCGTCAGTCAGCCTGTCTGCGATCTCTTCGGCAGGTATCGCCACACACCCCAGAGCAAGGATCGAACATGAAACTCGAAGGCAAAGTCGCACTCATCACCGGAGCGGGTTCGGGTCTCGGCCGCCAGTCATCGCAGATGTTCACTGCGGAGGGCGCCAAGGTCGCGGTCGTCGACATCGACGCCGACCGCGCCGAACAGACGGTGAAGCTGGTCGAGCAGCAGGGCGGCGAGGCGATCGCCATCACCGCCGACGTCTCGAAGAAGGACGAGATCACGGCCGCGGTCGAGGCGACGGTCGCCGAGTTCGGCAAGCTCGACATCGCCTGGGCCAACGCCGGAATCGTGTCCCGCGGCGGTGTTCCCTCCGTCGCCGGCGGCGAGCAGGTCAACTTCGAGGACCTGACCGAGCAGGACTGGAACGACGTCCTCGGCGTCAACCTCTCGGGTGTCATCTTCACCGCGCAGGCGGCTGTTCCCCACCTGAAGGCCAACGGCGGCGGCACCATCATCGCCACCTCGTCTGCTGCCTCGTTCCTCGCCTACCACCAGATCGCCCTGTACTCGGCCACCAAGGCCGGCGTCAACGGCCTGGTCCGCGGCTTGAGCCTGGACCTCGGCCCGTTCGGCATCCGGGTCAACGGCATCGCACCGACCCACGGTATGTCGCCGAACTTTCTGATGCCCGCGGGTTCGCCGGTCGTCGGTCAGTCCTACGAAGAGGTCGCCGGCCCGTGGGATCCGTGGGTCTCGCCGATCCCCCTCAAGCTGAACCGCCCGCCGTCACTCGTCGACAACGCCAAGATCGCCCTGTTCCTGGCCTCGGACGACTCGGCCTACATGTCGGGTCAGGTTATCGGCTCGGGCGACGGCGGCACCCTGTCCCGCGTGGGCATGTGGTTCCCCGAGGATCTCGACCAGAAGAACCCGAACGCCTGATCATGTCCTCCCCGCAGCCCACCACTCTCACTGTGGATCGCGTGGCGTGCGCCGGACACGGACTGTGCTACGGGGTCGCCCCTGATCTGATCGACGCCGACGATCAGGGCGACCCCGTGGTCCCGGAGCGCACTCTCACGCCGGACGAGGCGACTCAGGCGAGCGAGGCGGTGTCGATGTGCCCGGAACGGGCACTGGCACTGCTCACCACCACATCCACGACCACCAAGGATCAGCAATGACAACAGCGGAACGATCCCGCGAGGACGTCACCGTCGACTTCGACGTCTACGACCCGTCCATCGCAGCCCCGGTAGATCGATTCCAGGAGTTCGCCGCAGAACTCGCCGCGAAGGGTCCGGTCGTTTACTCGACCGCCCATGGCGGACACTGGATCGTCACCTCCTACAACGAGATCCACGAGGTTCTGCGTGACGCGGAAACCTTCTCCAGTTACCCCAACAACCTGGTGACGAACGAGGCCTTCGGCAAGTTCATCCCGATCGAGCTCGACCCGCCGGAACACACCGGCTACCGCAAGGCGCTTCAGCCGCTGTTCGGTCCGGCCCGCATGAAGAAGCTGTCCGACGACATCCGCGGCGTCGTCAACGACCTGCTCGACGGGTTTGCGAAGAAGGGTGAGGCCGAATACATCTCGGAGTTCGCACACGAACTCCCGGCCCGCATCTTCCTGGCGCTCATGGACTGGCCGGTCGAGGACGCGCCGCTGTTCACCGAGGCCACCGATGTCGTGCTGTTCGGCAAGCCCGGTGGCACCGAACAGGAATCGCTGGAAGCGCGCGCCATCGCCGGCATGCAGATGCTCGGCTACTTCCAGAAGATGGTCGACGAGCGACGTGCGAACCCAGGTGACGACGTCACCTCGCAGCTCATCCACACAGAGGTGGAGCTCGAGGACGGTCTCCGGCTGCTGACCGACGAAGAGCTGAACAGGATGTTCTTCCTGCTGCTCATCGCCGGCCTGCACACGGTGCAGGGCTCGCTGGCGTGGGCGATCGTCCACCTGGTCAACAATCCCGAGCAGCGACAGGCGATCATCGACGACCCCGAGCTGATGATCCCGACCGCGGTCGAGGAGATCCTGCGCATCGAGGCCGCCGTGGTCCCCGGGCGTCGTGCCACCCGCGACGTCGAACTGGGCGGAATGAAGATCTCCGAAGGCGAGCAGCTGATCCTGATGCTCTGCTCGGCCAACCGCGACGACGAGGAATTCGACGACCCGGACGCGCTCGACATCGCCCGCAAGCCGAACCGTCACCTGTCCTTCGGTGGTGGGCCGCACCGTTGCCTCGGTTCGCATCTGGCGCGTATCGAACTCACGATCGCACTCGAGGAGATCCTGCGCCGCATCCCCGATTTCCGGCTCGTGGAATCAGATCCGCCGGTGTTCCACTCCAGTCAGGTGCGCGGGTGTGTCCGCATGCCGATCCGGTTCACCCCGGAGCCCTGACCCGGCTTGGCGTGCCCTGATCACCGGTGTGGTGGGTTGTGTTCCCCGCCCGCCACACCGGTCCAGGGGTGGCGCGCCATTGCTCCATAAAACTTACTACTGTAGGTTTACTGCAGTATCCGCCCCAGTCCGGACGGGTGCATACCAACTCGTAGACAACCGCTCCTCCACGGAGGGAACCATGACCACTTCGCTTCCCCGGCAAGACCGAATCCGGCGTGCGCTCGAGCTCCTGCGCAATGAGACGACGGACAAGTTCGATGAGATCGTGCAGTTCGAGCCCGAGGAGTTCACCGACCCGGCGCTCGCCAAGGAGGAGCGCGACCACATCTTCGGCCGGGTGCCGTCGATCGTCGCGCACGGCAGCGAGATCTCGCGGCCCAACGATTTCGTGACGGTCCAGATGCCGCGGAACAACATCATCGTGGTGCGGCAGAAGGACGGCGGTGTCCGCTCCTTCGTCAATCTCTGCCGGCATCGGGGCGCGATGCTGGAGAAGAGCGAGAAGGGGCGCTGCCGGATCTTCTCCTGCGGCTACCACCGCTGGTCCTACGATCCGGACGGTTCATTGCGGACCATCACGCGAGACTCGACTTTCGGCGATGTGGACCGTTCCGACCACGGCCTGATCGAGATCCCGACCGAAGAGCGTCACGGGTTCATCTGGGTCGTCGACAACGCCTCGGCCGAGATCGACGTCGCGGCCTGGCTCGGTCCCGAGATCGACCCGATGCTCGCCGAGTACAACCTGGACAAGCTGGTCTGCTTCCGGGCCGCGGGTTTCGACGAACCCACGAACTGGAAGATCATGCAGGATGCGTTCCTGGACGGCTACCACATCCAGTACGCGCACCCGAACACCGCCGGAAAGATCATCCACACCAACGTGATGGCCTTCGAGGACTTCGGCCGGCACTGCCGATTCATCGCGCCGCGCAAGTCGATCGACCGCTTCCTCGAAGAGGATCCCGGTGATGCCCCGCTGGACAAGTTCGTCACCGAGACGCATTGGCTCGGGCCGAACAGCACCCTGCTCCGCCAGCCGGATCACTTCCAGCTCTTGACGTTCCGTCCGCACCCCACCGATCCGGCCAAGTCCCGGATGGAACAGCGCCTGATGGTGCCGACCGTCGAGGACAGCGGTATGGAGCAGGAACGGTGGGAGCGCCTGTGGAACAAGAACTGGGAGATCCTGCTCGCGGTCCTGCATCAGGAGGACTTCCCGTTGCTGCGCGATTCGCAACAGGGCATGGGCAGTGCCGACGCGGGTGACATGCTGCTCGGCCGCAACGAGATCGCCAACCAGGTCTTCCGTCGTGAGACCAAGAGGCTCGTCGCCGAGGGTCGCGCCGCCGGCTCGTGAGGTCGAGGGGGCGGTTCGCGGGAACCGGCCCGCAGCGGCAAAGTCCGATTTATCCTATAAGCGTTAGGTGATTGAGGGGCCGGCCGACATGCCGGATCTGCGCAGTGCGGCGGCCGCACCCCTCGGCCGTATCGAAACCTGTTGACATAGAAGAAAGTACGATCATGACCGCAACCATCGGCAAGGCGCTCGACTGGTGGGCCCGTACCAAGGGCGATACCACCGCAGTGGTGTTCTCCGATTCCGAGATCTCCTACCGCGAGCTGCGGGACTGGACCAGTCGCATCGCCCGCCTCCTCGTCGAGGGCAAGGGCGTCGCGCCTGGCGCCCGGGTGGGTCTCCTCGGACCGAACTCGCTCGAGTGGCCGGTCGCGGCCCTCGGCGCGCTGAAGTCCGGCGGCGTCCTGGTTCCGCTGAACAGTCGCTACCGTCCGGCCGAGCTGCGGAAGATCGCCGACGACGCCGGTATCGGCGTCGTGATCGTGGCCCCGGGCTTCGAGCAGCTGGCCGAGGACACCGCGGCGATCGGTGAACCGTTCAGCGTCATCACCTACGCCGAGCTCGAGGCGCTGCGCGCCGGCGGCGCGGACGACTTCCGCGTCGATCTCGAACCCGACGAGCCGACGACCGTGCTGTTCACCAGCGGGTCCACCGGGCTGTCCAAGGGTGTGATCCTCACCAACCGGACGCTCATGTCGATCGTCTTCGAGAACACCCTCACCGAGGAGGGTTTCCGGCCGGGAACCACCACGCTGCTGGTCCTGCCGCTCGCATTCACTCCGGGCCTGGTCTACGGACTCCTGATCACGACGGTTCTGGGCGGCACGTTGGTCGTCGAGCCGGAGCTGAATCCCTCGAACGCGGTGAAGCTCCTCGAGAAGCATTCGGTGGAGGCCATCTTCGGCGTCCCGCTGATCTTCGAGGCCATCTCGCGTGCCCCGGAGTTCGCCGAGGCGGACCTGAGCGCCCTGAAGACCGCGATCGTCGGCGGCGCAGCCGTTCCGGTGCCGCTGCTGAAGCGCTGGGCCGACAAGGGTGTCCTCCTGCGTCAGATCTACGGCATGACCGAGGCCGGCGGTGTCGCGACCGCGACGATCCGTGAGGAGGCCTTCGAGTTCCCGGACCGGTGCGGCACGGGGTCGATCTTCACCGAGGTCAAGGTCTTCAACGACAGGGGTGAGGAAGCGGCTCCCGGAGAAGCGGGCGAACTCGTGGTCCGCGGCCCGGGTGTCACCCCCGGCTACTGGAACGACCCCGAGACCACCGCGCAGGCGCTGCGCGACGGCTGGCTGCACAGCGGTGACCTCGGCGAAGCCGACGAGGACGGCCGGGTGAAGTTCGTCGACCGACTCAAGGACCTCATCATCTCCGGCGGCATCAACATCTCGCCGGTGGAACTCGAGATCGCGATCGGCGCCATCGACGGAGTCCAGGAGGTCGCCGTGATCGCGGCGAACGACGACCGGTTCGGCGAGACGCCGGCGGCGATCGTGACGGCCGCGGACGTCGACGAGAAGACGATCGTCGAGCACTGCCAGAAGGTCCTGGCCGACTTCAAGGTGCCTCGTTACGTCGTGATCCGTCAGGACCCGCTGCCCCGTCTGCCCAGCGGGAAGATCGCCAAGACGGTGATCCGGGACGAGTACAAGGATGTGGACACTCGCTTCGAGCGCGTGCGCTGAGGGGTGCGCGTGCGTTAGACGAGGTACGCGCTGCTGGTGAGACGGCCGAGGTCGCGGAGGATATCCGCACCTCGGTCGTTTTGCTGTTCCGTTTGGCTCGTCGCGAGGTCCGAGAAGGCTGTCTCGCTTTTTCAGCTTGCCGGACAGATGACACAGTTTGTCCGTTGTAACATGACTTTCTGGGAGGTGTACACACGTGGCACGCAGAAAGACGGGCAACGTCCTGAGCGAGGACGTCGACGAGGCCCGTAAACAGATCATGGTCGCTGCCGAGAAGGTTTTCCAGCGATACGGCATATCCAAGACGACGATGGACGACATCGGTCGTGAGGCCGGTGTGTCCCGCCCGACTGTCTACCGCTATTTCGGTGACCGCGACACTCTCATCTCTGCCATCATCGAACGACGGTCGCGCATGCTGTTCGCCAAGGCACGGAAGTTCTTGCAGGAGAGAGACTCCTTCGCCGACCAGCTGGTCGAGGGCCTGATCTTCCTGGTCGACCGCGGTCGCCGCGATCCGCTGATCCGCATCCTGGTCAGCCCCGAACACATGCAGATGGCCGAACCCCTCGTCGGGGCGTCGGGGCTTGCCGCCCGGCTCACCGCGGAGATGTGGGGTCCGGTCATCGAGCAGGCGATGGAGCGCGGCGAAATCCGTACGGATCTCGACAGGGAGAAGATGGCCGAGTGGATCGCATTCGTCCAGTTCATCCTCGTCGGCCGTTTGGATTTCGATCGCCCGGATGATCCGGAACATCGAGAGATGTTGCGTAACTTCGTACTTCCGTCCTTTCTGCCCAGTGCGGTGCCGGCCGATTCCGCGAAGGCCTAGCGCGCCAACGAAAAGCTCCCCTGAAGAGCGCCCCTGAGTTCAACCCTCCAGAGGCCGCCCGAGGACATGGTGTCGTCGGCGCGGCCACCGAGGGTGGTTCCCAGGGGCGCTTTCCGTCGTGCCGGCACTGAATGCACCCCGAATGGATCGACCGTACTGCCGGGGCTGGTCATTAATCTAACAACAATAGATTGCGGTTTCGGGATAAGTCAGGCGACTAGCTGGGGTTTTAGCCGGTCCAGGCGGTTTCGAGCTGCTGACACTTGACAGCGAACGTCTCATGTCTGCTAGTCTGATCAAGGCTTCAAGTGGTGGGCATCACAGTGTCCCGCCTAACGATGCTAGGCCACAAGGGTGATGTCCGAAGTCGGGGAGACATCCCTCAGGGCCTCACCGTCGACGCCGGCGCGGGGCAGCCCTGAACCCGCCACGGGGTCGTGGACCGTTCGGCAATCTCCCCGACGTGTCACCGCTCTTAATGAATTCGAGAGGACCGTGATGACTGTCAGTGCTCTGGGAGGGCGCAGTCCGGGAATCAGATCGGCCGAGGCGCTCCGTAGGTTCGCCGCCGGTGTGATCGACCGGATCAGTCGTAGTCTGGCGACCATCGGTCGTTCGGCGCGACTGGCCGGGGAGATGATCCGGTTCGCGATCACCGACACCTTCACCCTCCGCCTGGCCGGCGGTGAAGTGATCGACCAGATGTGGAAGCTCTTCAAGGTCACCGCGCTTCCCGCGCTGCTGATGGCGGTTCCGATCGGTGCCGAGGTCTCGGTTCAGGTGGGTGGCGTCATGGATCAGGTCGGCGCCAACTCCCTTGCGGGCGCGGCGTCGGGTCTGGGCGTGGTCAACCAGGGCGCGCCGATGGCCGCCGGATTGCTGATGAGTGGCGCGGCCGCCTCGGCGATCGCCTCCGACCTCGGCGCGCGGTCGATCCGCGAGGAGATCGAGGCGATGCGGGTGATCGGCGTCAACCCCGTCCAGCGGCTCATCGTGCCGCGGTTCCTGGCGATGCTCGCCATCGCGCCGGCACTCTGCGTGATGATCATCGCGTCCGGTGTGGGTGCGGGTCTGGCCATCGCGGCGAACGTCAACGACGTTGTCCCGGCTAGCTTCTGGCAGTCCTTCGGAACCTTCGCGACCCCGACCGACCTGATGTTCTCGGTGCTGAAGGCCGTGTTGTTCGCCTTCATCGTCGTGGTCATCGCAAGCTTGCGAGGCCTCGAGGCCAAAGGCGGTCCCAAGGGGGTGGCCAACGCGGTCAACGCCTCGGTGGTCCTCAGTGTCCTGTGCATTTTCATGACGAACATGGCGGTCAGTCAGCTGCAGGCCATGTTCTTCCCGGCCCAACTGGCGTGAGGCTCAGATGACGACAGAGAGTGCTACGGCCCCCGCGGGCATCTTCCGCCTGGGCCGAGCGTTGAACGAGCGCGTGACCACGGCGATCGCAACCTTCGGTCAGATCGTGGTGTTCGTCGGCAAGACCTTCGCGTTGCTGCCGACGACGATTCGCCACTATCGCAAGCAAACAGTCAAGACCATGAACGACATGGCCTGGGGGAGTGGCTCGGTCATCGTCGACGGCGGCGTGGTCAGCCTGATGTTCTTCCTGGGTATCGCGGTGGGTTCGGTGGTCGCGATCATGGCCTTCATGGCCTTCGACCTCCTCGGTTTCGGAGCGTTGACCGGAATCATCAACTCGTTCGGCAACATCCGCGTGGTGGCGCCGATCATCACCGGCATCGGCTTCGCCGCGCAGGCCGGCTGCCGGATGACCGCGGAGATCGGCGCCATGCGAATCTCCGAGGAGATCGACGCGACCGAGACCATGGGACTGCGGGCGATCCCGTTCGTGGTGGGAACCCGCCTCATCGGCGGCATGCTCGTGGTGCTGCCGAGCTACCTCATGGCGCTGGTCGTCAGCTTCATCACCGGCGGACTGATCGTGAAGCTGTTCCACGATCAACCCGAAGGAACCTACGACCACTACTTCGCGCAGTTCATCTCGATACCGGATCTTCTCGCTTCGGTCGCCAAGGCGCTCATCTTCTGCGCGGTGATCACCATCATCCATTGCTATTACGGCTATTTCGCCTCCGGTGGGCCGGCAGGTGTCGGCGCCGCATCCGGGCGCGCCATCCGCGCGAGCCTGGTCGCCATCGTCGTTCTCAATTTCCTCATGACCGTGGCCATCTGGGGCCTCAATCCGGTCCTTCCGTTCAGGGGTTGACGTGTCAGTGAACAGCAGTCAGGACTTCATCAGAGGAGATGTCCGGGGCCAGTCCCGGACGCTCGTCACCGCAGGCCTCTCGGCTCTGGTGGTGTTGGTGGTCGTCGTCGCGGTGTTCGCGGTGGTCTATCCCCGCGCGACCGCGCCCCGGGGAACCGATCTGCACCTCGTTCTCCCGGCACTGGGGCCCGGCGTCGAGAACGGGAGCCGGGTCCTGCTCCGCGGGGCCGAGGTCGGCGAGGTGACCGGCATCGACTCGACCGAGCCCGGCGTCGTCCACGTCGACGTGGTCCTCGACGAGCAGGCCGCGGGCAGCCTCACCGATTCGTTCCAGCTCGACTACCGGCCGCAGAACTACTTCGGCGTCACCGCGGTCAACCTCGTGGCGATGCCGGGTGGGGAGTCCCTGCGCAGCGGGCAGACCGTACGCCGTGAGGCCGCACCGGATTTCACCATGTCGACGATGATCGAACGCAGCTCGATCGTGGTGGACGGGACGCTGACCCGCGACATGATCGACAGCCTCGACGAGGTGATGCGCTACGCCAACGGCCTGTCGCCGCTGATCGAGACCGCGGTCATCTTCACCGACAAGGTGGCGCGTACGCAGCACCAGATGCCGAGCACACTCCTCGGCAAGATGAACGACCTCGCCGAGGCCTTCCCCGGTTTCAACCGGGAGGCGATGAAGAGCCTGGATGCGATCAGCAACAACGTCCTCAACAAGCTGCCTGATGGTTCACGCGGCGTGGACGAGGCCTACCACGACCTGATGGACCGGTCGCTCACCGTCGCCGCCGACGGACTGTTCGGCGCTATCGGCACCCTGCTGGGGTCGCACGCCACGGATCTGACCCCGGTGGTCACCTCGATCAAGTACCTGGTCGACCCGGTGCCGCAGATGATCGGCGGCGGTGCGTCGATGGCAAAGACACGAAAGGCGATCGAACAGTTGCGCAACATGTTCAAGGGCAACGAGGAGGCCAAGACCTTGCAGATCCGTCTGCTCCTCGACACCGTGCCCGCGGTCGCGGGTCCGCTGGCCCGCATGGGTGTCGTCGACGGCCCGCGCGTCGGAGGTAACTGATGCTGACGTCTCGCAACACGCTCTTCGCCGGCATCAAGGTCGCGATCGTCGCGGTGATCACCGTCCTGTTGTTCATCCTGGTGATCAACGCGATGCGCAACCCGGTCGACGCCCAGGTGGTCAAGTACCGCGCCGACTTCACGGACGCATCCGGACTGCACGAGAACGGTGACGTCCGCTTCCGCGGCAAGCGCATCGGCAAGATCACCGCGGTGGATCTGCAGCACGATGCCGACGGGAAGCCCTTCGCCCGAGTCGAATTCACGATGGAAGACCAGCAGAAGCTGACGTCGACCACCAAGCTCGCGATCAAGTACCAGAACCTCACCGGCGTGCGTTACCTCGACGTCCGACCCGGGGACGAGCCCGGTCAGATGGTCAGCCATGCGTCGACCTCCCAGACGGTGCCGTCCTTCGACATCACCGGTCTGTTCAACGGACTCCAACCGGTGCTGACGACCATGAACGCCGACGAGGTCAACCAGTTCAGCGAGAACGCGATCGCGTTGTTGCAGGGAGACGGTTCCGGTCTCGGACCGATGCTCGACAGCACGCAGAAACTGGCGGACTACGCGAAGAACCGGCAGCAGCTGATCTCCACCCTCACCGCAAATCTCGCGCGCATCGCCGACACCATGGGCGGGCGTTCACCTCAGGTCATGGGGTTCCTGGAGGCCGTGGACCTGCCGATCAGCAATGCGATGACGGTGCTCGACGAGTTCGCGGTGACGGCGAGTGCCGGCCCGGCCCTGTTCGAACCCGTCGAGCGGCTCCTGGTGGCGTTGGGCATCAACGAGCAGTTCGATGTCGACGAGTTCCTCCAGACCTCGTTCAAGTCGATGCAGGAAGCGCTGAACTCGTTCCAGCTCATGCCGAATGCGCTGGCCGGCCTGCGGGGAATCGACACCCGCGCGTCGTTCTCGAAGCAGTGCACGAACGGACGTGCGCAGCTCCCCGCCGATGTCCGTGTGCTCATGAGTGGTAGCGAGGTGGTCCTGTGCCAGCGATGAAGAAGAGCCGGCTGCATCGGTTCTCGACACACGACGGTGTGATCGGCGCGGTGGTCCTACTGGTCGTCGTGGCACTGCTGGGCACCCTCGCGGTCATCTACCTGCGGCCGCCGGGCCAGAAGTCGATCACCTTCGAGGTCACCGACGCCTCCGCGATCGAACCGGGCGAAGACGTCCGCGTCGCCGGGATCAGCGTCGGGAAGGTCAGCGAGGTGACCCTCGCGCCGGACCGGGTCCAGGTGACCGCCCGGATCGACGAGGAGACCTTCGTCGGCGACCAGACCCGCCTCGAGGTCCGGATGCTCACCCCGGTCGGCGGCTACGCGATCACGATGATCCCGATGGGGCGGGAAGAACTGACCACACCCATTCCGGCAGAACGGGTCACCGTGCCCTACTCGATCGGCGACATCATCCAGGCGGTGCCCAGCACCACCGACGAGGTCGACGCCGGCGAGGTCAACTCGAACCTGGACCAGGTCGCGAAGGCGCTCGGCTCCAACGACACCTCCCTCCGGGGCATCGTGGACGGTCTGGAGTCGGTCACCGAGGTCTTCGACAAGCAGCGCGGTCAGGTCCATCAGATCGCCGGACTGGCTGCGGAGTACCTCCAGACCTTCAACGGCAACCGTGAATTCGTCTTCGAACTGATCCGCAAGATCGACATGGTCGTCAGCACCTATCATGTGAACTCGGCGGGCTTCAACTACGCCTACAAGCTGTTCGCGAACGTGCTGTACAAGCTGTCCCCGTTCATGCGCTTCTACCTCGGCCACAGTGATCTGGTCGCCCAGCACGTGAACCAGATGAAGGACACCATCATCCGGCTGCAGCAGCAGCTGGGACCGGCCATCGACGGCTTGGTCTCCACTCGGAAACAGCTGGCGCAGTGGATCACTCCGCAGGGCATGCGCGAGATCGGCGGCGACGCGCTGTGGACCGAGAACGTGTGCATTCCGATTCCGGGAAGGAACTGCTGATGAGGGGCATCATCTCCAGGCTCGGGACAGACCGTGCCGGCAAGCGTCGGCGGGCCGCCATCGCGGTCGGAACGGTCGCGGCGATGGCCGCCGTGGTCACGACCGTCGGGCTGAGCGTGGCCTCCGCACGCGATGTCGGTCCGGACATGGCGGGTGGTGACGGCTTCTGTGCCGACATCTCGGACACGATCGGTCTGTATGTGGGCAACCGGGTCACCCAGATGGGCATCCCGGTCGGCAAGGTCGAGAAGATCGAGAGCCGCGGCACCCACGCGCGCGTCACCTTCTCGCTCGAGCCGGGACGGAAGTACCCGGCCGACGTCAAAGCGGTCACGAGGTCCAAATCCCTCCTCGCAGACCGCAATCTGGAACTCGTCGGCAATTATGCGGGCGGCCCCACGCTCGTCGAGGGCGGATGCATCGGAGTCGACAACGCCTTCACGCCCAAGAGCATCTCCGAGGTCGCCGGCTCGGCGTCGGACTTCCTGAAGGCCTTGTCGGACAACGGCGGTGACGACCTCGAGAAGGTCCTCGAGGGTGCCGACCGTGCGTTCGCCGGGACCGGGACGCAGGCGTCGAAGATGTTCGAGAATGCGGCGCGAGCCGCCCAGAACCCGGACTCGTTCATCGCCGACATCGGGACGTCGATCCGCGACATGGCCCCGCTCACCGACTCCGCGGTGCGCAACTGGGATCAGATCATGTCGATCATGAACCAGGCGCCGAACGTCTCGGCGCTGGGCACCACCCTGTTCTACGACGTCGCCCGGTTCTGTCAGGGTGTCGGCTGGACCATCGCCCTGCTGTACGACATCCAGCGCAACTACGGCGACGACATCCTGTGGCCGCTGCTACACGGGCCGGTGGAGGACATCGTCGCCTACGGTGCGCAGCGCGCTCCGGAGCTCTCCGAGCTCCTCGGTGTCACGCCGTCGATCGCCGCGGCGATGCGCGAGCAGGAGTCGGCCGCCGGTGCACTGTCCGTGCCGTATCAGGCACCCAAGGTCGCGGTCAGCAAGGCCGAGTGCAAGGCCCTCGGCGGAGCCTGCGATCAGGAGAAGGGCACCACCTCGGTCAATCCGTTGTCGATCCTGCTGCAGAAGGCTGGTTTCTAGATGAGCGCGAAACGAATCCTCGTCGCGGCGATCGTCGTCTGCGCGATCGTCGTCGGCCTGACCGGCTGCTCGTCACTGAGCCCGAATCGCCTTCCGTCGGTGAAGAGCGGTGTGCCGCTGGACTACCGGGTGACCCTGCAGTTCACCAGTGTGCTGAACCTGCCCGACGGTGCCGACGTCATGATGAACGGCATCCAGGTCGGACGCGTCGAGTCGACGAACCCGACCCCGGACGGCGTCGACGTCATCGTCGGACTGACCGATGACCGCGCGGTGCCGGCCGATTCCTCCGCGATCATCCGCCAGAACACGCCGCTCGGCGACACCTACCTCGCCATCGAACCGCCGGCCCGTGACGGCTCCGGCGAGTATCTCCGAGAGGGCAGCGTCATCCCGGTCGACCGGACGACCTCGCCGCCGCCGCTCGAGGACACCATCGCCGTCCTTGCGTACTTCGTGAACGGCGGCAGCATCCAGAAGGTCCAGGACACGATGGCGACCCTCAACCGCACGATGCCGCCGGTCGGCGATGTCCGGAAGATCGCGGCGACCGTGTCGAAGGACCTCGACGATCTCGCGCGGAACACCGGCGAGATCGAACGGACCATCAACGCGCTCAACGCCGTGTCCCAGTCCTTCGACGACAGCCGGGTGCAGATCGACCACGTCTTCTCCGATCAGGGCCTGCACTACTGGAAGACCGTGGCCAAATCACTGGTCGCCCACATCAGTACGCTCCTGCCGTCGGTGGGATCGGTGTTCACCGGTGGTCTGTTCCTCGTGCCGCTGCTGAACTCCCTCGCCGCCACGGGCGAGGCCGGCCGCGGGATGTGGGATCAGGCGCCGTCCACCGGCGCCGCGATGGCGAAGTTCCTCGAGGACACGCTGATCCCGTTCGCCAAGAACCCGTCGGTCAACGTGTCGTCGGTTCGCGTCACCGCCACGGACAGCGGTTCGGTCCGCACGGCGGGTAAGAAGCAGCTTCTCGGGGACACCAAGCTGCTGCTGAGCATGCTGGGAGCAATTCGATGATCACGAAGACCCGCGTGTCGGTGGTGGCCATGCTGGCGCTGGCCGCCCTGTCGATCGCCTACATCCTCAACGTCGGACTGCACGTCAAATCGCCGTCGGCGAAGCACGCGACGATCACCGTGCCCGACACCAACGGCATCCTCGTCGGTTCGCGTGTCCTGCTCCGCGGTATCGAGATCGGGCACGTCACCTCGATCCGGCAGGCCGCGGACGGAGCCCAGATCACCTGGGACTACGACGAGTCGGAGAATGTTCCGGTGGAGTCCGAGTTCCGGGTCGACAACCTCTCGGCGCTCGGCGAGGCCTACGTGGCCGTCATGCCGAGTACGGCCGGCGGACCGTACCTGCAGGACAACGCTCTGGTCGACGGCGAGAGCGTCTCCAGTTCGGCGACGTTCAAGGAACTCTCCGAGCGGGTGACCGAAGTGCTGGGCCAGACCGACCCGGAGAAGGTCCAGCGCGTCTTCGCCGAACTCGACCTGGGCCTGCCCGACGGAATGGAGGTCATCGAGGACCTCAACCGTGCCGGCCGGCTGCTCACGTCCGAGTTCACCCAGCAGGCCGATCAGCTCACCACGCTGCTGGCCACCATGCAGCCGCTGCTGATGCGATCCACTCCGCTGCCTGCTTTGCTGCGCGCGACCTCGCCGAACCTCGAAGAATTCGGTGTGGCTTTCTCGGCGATGGAATCCGGGACCAAGGACGCGATCGACTGGAGTGGCCCGATGTACACCGGGATCACCACCGGAGCTTCGCCTCTGGTCGCCGCCCTGCAGAAGTTCCTCGACGACAGCGGAGCGGATCTGAAGGTCATCGGCGACAACCTGCTGCCCGCCGCGCAATCAGGCGCGGCTTCGCTGCGGACCGTCGACATGGGACGATTCCTCGACAACCTGCTGAACGCAACGGATTCCGGGGCGCTCGACATCGAGATCCCCGTGGGAGGTCGATGATGTCGCGTCGAAGACAGACGGGACGGGCGTAGCCCCGTCGCCTGGATGTCACAGCCCTGCTGACTTCACCCCCGACCTGAAGAGAGACTCCCATGAAGACCGATACCCACCCGGAGAACGACCAGACCGACACCACCGCAGACGATGTCGCGGTTGAGGAGAACGTCACCGAGACGACCGCTGACGAGAAGGCCGCCGAGAAGAAGGCCGCCGAGAAGAAGACCGCCGAGAAGAAGACCGCCGACATCAAGGCCGAGTCGAAGTCCCGCCTGGCCGGCCGCTCGGTGTCGCTGCGCTCCGTCCTCGTCGGCGCGGTCGCCGTGCTGGTGGTCGCCGCACTGGGCCTGATGGGCTGGCAGCTGATGAGCACCTCCAACGAGGTCGACGACCTGAAGGCGGCCTCGGCCGATCAGGCCAAGGCCGAGCAGGTCGCCCTCGACTATGCACAGGGCGCCGCGAACATGAGCTTCGAGAATCCGGAGGACTGGCGGAGTCGCCTCACCGCGGGTACCTCGCCGGAACTGTCCGAGCGCCTGCGCCAGGCGTCGACCCAGATGGAACAGCTGCTGCGTCCGCTGCAGTGGTCGTCGACCGCGGAACCCATTGCGGCGAAGGTCGAATCGGTCGACGGTGACTCCTACCAGGTGGTGGCCTTCGTGAACGTGCGCACCAAGAACGTGCAGGCACCGTCGGGTATCGAGTCGACGGCGACCTACCGGATGACCCTGGACAAGAGTCAGGACTGGCTCATCACCGCCATCAGCAGCACCGGCTCGAACCTCGACGCCAACGAGGGTGGAGCACCGGCGCCGGCGCAGCAGGCACCGGCCGAGCAGGCGCCCGCACAGCCCGCACCCGCACAGCCCGCACCCGCGGTTCCGGGTAACTGAACGCGACGACGAGGACGGGGTAAAGGCCATGGGTGTTGAGGTCAGTGTCGAGAATCTGACGAAATCTTTTGGTTCGCAGAACATCTGGCGGGACGTGTCGCTCACGTTGCCGGAGGGTGAGGTGTCGGCGCTGCTGGGTCCGTCGGGTACCGGTAAGTCGGTGTTCCTGAAGACCTTGATCGGTCTGCTGCATCCCGAGCAGGGTTCGGTGATCATCGATGGCACCGACATCACGCAGTGTTCGGCCAAGGAGCTGTACGAGATCCGCAAGCTGTTCGGTGTGCTGTTTCAGGACGGCGCCCTGTTCGGCTCGATGTCGTTGTTCGACAACATCGCGTTCCCGCTTCGTGAGCACACGAAGAAGAAGGAGAACGAGGTCCGCGACATCGTGATGGAGAAGATCGACCTGGTCGGTCTGACCGGTGCCGAGGACAAGCTGCCGGGTGAGATCTCCGGCGGTATGCGCAAGCGTGCCGGTTTGGCTCGTGCGCTGGTTCTCGATCCGCAGATCATCCTGTGCGACGAGCCGGACTCGGGTCTGGATCCGGTTCGTACCGCTTATATCTCGCAGCTGTTGATCGACATCAATGCGCAGATCGACGCGACGATCCTGATCGTGACGCACAACATCAACATCGCTCGTACCATCCCGGACAACATCGGCATGCTCTTCCGCAAGGAGCTGGTGATGTTCGGTCCGCGCGAGCAGTTGCTGACCTCGGAGCAGCCGGTGGTCAAGCAGTTCCTCTCCGGTGATCGTTTCGGTCCGATCGGTATGTCCGAGGAGAAGGACGAGGCCGTCCAGAAGCAGGAAGAGGCCATGCAGGCCGCGGGTATCTCCGGTGGTGGTACCAAGGAGGACTTCACCGAGATCATCCCGCAGGTGCAGCCCAATCCCGGTATGCCCGAACGCAAGGCGGTGGCCCGTCACCGTGTGCGGGTGCACGAGATGCTTCCCGACCTGCCGCCGAATGCGCAGGAGGCGATCCTGCGCAGCATGGCCGTAGAGGACCGCATCCGTGCCGAGGGTGACGCCCACGCGGCGGATGTGGCCGACGGGGTCGCGGGCCCGGGAGCGGCGCGGGATTGGCAGGACGCGCCCACCCAGGTCCTGCCCCGGGTCTGAGCGTCCGGCGCAAGCGTCGGCGTGGTGGCCGGCGCACGCCCGCTACCTACTGATGTTAGGTTTAGGTCCCGCGCCGGGTCGTGAACCCCTCGCGAGTGCCCATGCCTGAAGGGAAGCGAACAGTCCATGAGAATTGATCCCCGTACACCTGTCGTCGTCGGGGGCGGACAGGTGAACGAACGCGACGGCGGAGTCGAGCCCGTCGACCTGATCGTGCGGGCGGCCCGCGGTGCTGCCGAGCAGGCCGGTGCGCCGAAGCTGCTCGAGAGCATCGATTCGGTGCGCGTGGTGGGATTGCTCTCCTGGCGTTATCGCGATCCCGGGGCACTCGTTGCGGACCGGCTCGGCGCGGGACGTGTGCACACCGGTTACACCGGAAACGGTGGCAGTACGCCGCAGGTGCTCGTCAACGCGGCTGCCGAGGACATCGCCGCTGGGCGGGCCGACGTCATCCTCATCGGTGGCGCGGAGTCCTGGCGTACGCGGATGAAATTGCGCGCCAAGGGGGAGCGTCCGGCGTGGACCAAGCAGGACGAGTCGGTGCCGCCGGCCGAGATCATCGTGCCCGATGTTCCGATGGAGGCCGAGAGCGAGCGCCGAATCGGGCTGGACCGCCCGTCGTACGTCTATCCGCTCTTCGAGCAGGCGCTGCGGATCTCCGCCGGCCGAACCATCGCCGAGCACGCCGAACACATCGGTGCGCTCTGGTCGTCGTTCAGCGAGATGGCCGCGACGAACCCGCACGCCTGGACGCAGCGGTCCTACTCCGCCGCCGAGGTCGCGAAACCGTCGGTGGACAACCGTTGGATCTCGACTCCCTATCCGAAGTTGTTGAACTCGAACAACATGGTGGATCAGGGGGCCGCGCTGATCGTGTGCTCGGCGGAGGCGGCGGAACGTTTCGGCGTGCCCCGTTCGGAGTGGGTGTTCCCGCACAGCGGTACCGAGTCGAAGGACACCGGCGCGATCGCGGCGCGCGGGGCGCTCGATCGGTCGGCCGCGATCCGGGTCGGTGCACACCGTGCGCTCGAGCTCGCCCGCGTGGGGATCGACGACGTCTCGTTCCTCGACATCTATTCCTGCTTCCCGTCCGCGGTGCAGGTGGCCGCCATCGAGCTGGGGCTCGACCCGAGCGGCGTGCAGCGGCCCCTCACCTGTACGGGTGGCCTCACCTTCGCCGGTGGGCCGTGGAACAACTACAGCACGCATGCCATCGCCACGGTGGCGTCGCGGCTGCGGGAGTCCCCGGGCACCTACGGTCTGGTGACGGCGAACAGCGGGTACCTGACCAAGCACGCCTTCGGCGTGTACAGCACCGAGCCCCCGGCAGGCGGGTTCCGGCGTGAGAACGTCCAGGCCGAGGTGGATGCCGAGCCCACGACGGCGGTGGCCGAAACCCATGACGGTGTAGCCGAGGTCGAGTCCTGGACAGTCGCTTTCGGCCGGCAGGGGGATCCCGAGAAGGCGTTCGTCGCGGCGCGGGTGCCGGGCGGTGCGCGGACCCTGGCGGTGGTCACCGACGCCGGCGACCTCGCCGAGTTCGCCGACGCCGAGATGGCCGGTCGCTCGATGAGGGTCGAGGAGTCCGGGATCGCCCGGCTCGGTTGACCCGCTATATCTAACGACGTAAGGTTTATTGCACAGACGCCGGGCATCCGGCGGTGAAGGAGTGACGCGATGAGCGAGATCGACGACTTTCGTGCCCGCTATGCGCAGCACGTCGGCCACGTCGCCGCCGGAGACATGGGATCTGCATTGGCGGAGATGGTCCAGGAGAACCTCCCGACCGTGTTCGAGGGCGTCGACGTGCCCCGTGGCGTGATCGAGGACCACCGGATCGTCGGGGTCCGCGCGGACGGCGACCGGATGATCGGCGAGGCCGTCTACACTTTCGACGGCCGTCAGGTCGGCCTCCGCTCGGTCTGGGAACGCCGCGACGGCACCTGGCTGGCTGCCGCCCTGGAGAACTTCCCGCCCGGTGATGGGGCATGACCGCCGCGACGACCGACGTCCCGTGGGGCCCGGCCGCCGATGGTATCGACGCACCGTACTGGGAGGGCCTCCTCGCAGGTGAGCTCCGCCTGCAGCGCTGCGGCACCTGCCAGACCTGGATCTGGAGTCCGCAATCGGTGTGCGGCAACTGTCACGGCTTCGACCTCGAATGGCGCAGCGTCGAACCGGTCGGCACCGTCTACAGCTGGAGTCGGAGCTGGTACCCGTACATCGAGGAACTGTCCGACCGGATGCCCTACATCAGCGTCCTCGTCGAACTCGCCGGCGCCGGTGGTCGCCGCGTCCTCGGACTGCTCGTCGACGATGTGGAGCGGACGCCGCGGATCGGTGAGTCCGTCACCGGACTCTTCGAGCACAAGGAGGGCGAACCCTGGCCGCTGCTGAGGTGGCGCCGGAACGATTCGGCCCCAGCCGATTCGATAGGGGGAGGACGCTGATGTCCGGATCGATCCGTGGTGCGACCGCCGTGGTCGGTGTCGCCGAAATGCATTACAAGCGTGGGCAATCGCCCATGACCGAGCAGCAGATGACCATCAAGGCCATCCTCGACGCCTGCGCCGACGCCGGGGTCTCGCCCCGCGAGATCGACGGATTCGTCTCGTACGCGGGCGGTTCCAACGACGGTCCCATCCTCGGTGCGGCCCTGATGGTCGACGAGTTGCGCTGGTCGAACATGATGTGGGGCGGCGGCGGGGGCAGCGTGGCCGCGGCCATCACGAATGCGGCCGTTGCGATCGCGTCGGGACAGGCCGACTGCGTCGTCGTGTATCGCGCCATGTCGCAGGCCGACACCGGACGACTCGGTTACGCCAAGTACCACTACGGCCCGCACTTCCTGGCGCACGGGGTCGGCTCGCCCGCACAGATCTGCGCGATGCGGACGCAGCGGATGCTCGAGCACGACGGCGTCCCGCGTTCGGCGATGCGATCTCTGGTGCTGGCGGCTTATCAGCATGCGCAACAGAACCCCACGGCCCAGGGGCACGGTCGGCCGCTCGACGAGGAGACCTACGAGTCGTCGAGGCTCATCGCCGAACCGTTCCACCTGTACGACTGTTCGCGGGAGAGCGACGGTGCGGTGGCACTCGTCCTGGTCTCCGCCGACCGGGCACGCGAACTCCGTTCCGACCCCGCCTATGTCATCGCGGGTGCACAGGGCGCGCCAGGAGGCTACTGCGAGCGCGTCGACAACGACGAGCAGTACTCGACCGCCGGGTTCGGTCCTGCGAACAACGGCAAACCCGGGGTCGCCGAACGTCTCTGGTCGTCAGCGGGGCTTGGTCCCGACGACGTCGACGTCGTGCAGGTCTACGAGAACTTCAGCGGTCCCGCGGTCGCGGCACTCATCGACCATCGTCTGTGTCCGCCCGGAGAAGCCGCCGGCACGGTCATGACGGTGGAGAACCTGACCGCACCGCACGGGAAGCTCCCGGTGAACACCAGCGGCGGCAACCTGGCCGATTCGTTCATCAACGGTCTGAACCTCGCGGCGGAGGCCGTGCGTCAGATCCGCGGTACCTCGACCAACCAGGTGTCCGACGCGAAGACGTCGCTGTTCATCGGTGGTCCGATGGCCCCGCTGGTCAGTTCGGTGTTGTTCGGCCACGCAGACACGCTCTAACCAGGCATTGAAGACACCGAAGGGTCATCATGTTGGATCGCAACGAGTTGTTCATCGACGGGAACTGGACGTCGCCGGCATCGGGGAAGTACGGCGACGTCATCGAGGCCGCGACCGAGAAGGTGCTCGGCCGTAGTGCTCTGGCGGGGACCGCGGACATCGATGCCGCCGTCGCGGCGGCACGGGCCGCACTCGACGGACCATGGGGATCGATGGGCAGGCCCGAGCGCGCCGATGTCCTCGACCGATTCGCCGCGGCGATGACCGCCCGGGCTCGCGACACGGCCGAACTGGTCAGCCGCGAGAACGGGATGCCCATCAGCCTGGCGAAGCCGACCAACGGCTACGGTCCCGCGGCGATGCTCTCCTACTACGCAGGCCTGATCCGGGCCACGGAGGACGAGGAGGTGCGCCCCGGCGCGCTGGGGGGTCGGACCGTCGTCCGCAGTGAGCCCGTCGGGGTGGTCGCGGCGATCACGCCGTGGAACTACCCGCAGCCGCTGGCGGCGATGAAGATCGCGCCCGCGCTCGCCGCGGGGTGCACGGTCGTCCTCAAGGCTGCACCCGAAACCGCGCTCGATGCCTTCGTTTTCGCCGACGCGGCACAGGAGGCCGGTCTCCCGGCCGGTGTGCTCAACGTCGTTCCCGGCGGTCGCGAGGCCGGAGCACATCTCGTCGAGCATCCCGGCGTGGACAAGGTGGCCTTCACCGGGTCGACCGTCGCCGGACGCGCGATCGGTGAGGTGTGCGGCCGCCTGTTGCGGCCGGTGACGCTCGAGCTCGGCGGCAAGTCGGCCGCCATCGTCGCCGAAGACGCCGACCTGGATGTCTTCGCCGGCCACCTGCTGGAGGTGTCGCTCCTGAACAACGGGCAGACCTGCCACGCCAGCACGCGGATCCTCGCCCCGCGGTCCCGCTACGGCGAGGTCGTCGACACGGTCACCGAGACCGTCCGTGCGCTTCGCATCGGTGACCCGCTCGACAAAGCGACGGCCATCGGCCCGCTCGTCAGCGCGGCGCAGCGCGACCGGGTCCTCGGCCACATCGAGGCGGGCCGGGCCGACGGCTACCAGATCACCACCGGGGGAGGCGTTCCCGCCGATCGCCCGCAGGGCTGGTTCGTCGAGCCGACGGTCTTCGCCGGGGTCGACAACTCTGCCCCTATCGCGCAGGAGGAGATCTTCGGCCCGGTGCTCACCATCACCGAGTACGTCGACACCGACGACGCGGTGCGCATCGCCAACGACTCCGAGTACGGACTCGGCGGCACGGTGTGGACCGCCGACGAGGAGGGCGGACTCGAACTGGCCCGCCGGATCCGAACGGGGACGGTCGGTGTCAATCACTACGCCCTCGACCTCACCGCCCCGTTCGGCGGGGTGAAGGCGTCCGGTCTCGGACGTGAACTCGGACCGGAGGGCCTCGCGCCCTACCTCGCCCCCAAATCGGTGTACTTCGCCACCCGCTGATCGACTGAGCTGCAACAGGAGTGACATGACGGATCTGCCCCTTGCCGGAGTACGGGTCGTCGACGTGACCGACGGCCTCGGCGAGTCGTGTGGACGTTTCCTCGCCGATCTGGGCGCCGAGGTGATCCGTGTCGAATATCCGGGTGGATCGGCCTCTCGCCGTACCGAGCCCATCGAGTCCGGGATCAGCATCCCGTTCGCACTGAACAACGCGAACAAGCGGGTCGTCGTCTGTGACCTCGACTCCGACGCGGGCAGGTCCCGATTCCTGAGTCTGGTTGCCGCCGCAGACATCCTGGTGGAGAGCACACCCAACGGGTTGCCGGCCGGGACCGGCTTGGGCGCAGCCGATCTCCTGGCCACAGCACCCGAACTGGTCGTCGTGTCGATCAGCGGATTCGGTCAGACCGGTCCCTACGCCGACTGGACCGCAACCGAATCGGTGATCTACGCGATGAGCGGGGTGCTGTCGCGGTCCGGTGAGCCGGGACGGGAACCGCTGCTGCCCCCGGCCGGGCTCGTCGAACAGTCGGTGGGGGTGCACTCGGCCTGGTCGGCGCTGCTGGCCTACTACGACCGGTTGCGTACCGGCCGCGGACAACTCGTCGACATCTCGGCCTTCGAAGCGGTGGTCCACGGTTTCGACCCCGGTTTCGGTGTGCAAGGTTCCGCGGCGGCGGGTCGCCGCGACGACTTCCCGCGAGGCCGACCCGACGCCGCGAACTTCTATCCGGTGCTCCGCTGCGCGGACGGGCAGGTGCGAATCTGCCTGCTCGCCAAGCGCCAGTGGCGCGCGATGTTCGCGTGGCTCGGCGAGCCCGCCGAGTTCGCCGACCCCGCCTTCGACACCATCCCGGCGCGTTTCGCGGCCGCGGACCGCCTGCATCCGTTGATCGAGGAACTGTTCGCCGAACGCACTCGCGACGAGCTGGTCGCCGAAGGCGCCGCGCGCGGCATACCGATCGGGGGCGTGCTGCGTCCCGCCGAGGTGCTCGACAACGACCACTTCGCAGCCTCCGGGACACTCGTAGACGCCGAGCTGGCGCCCGGTGTCACGGCCCGCATTCCGTCGGGTTACGTCAAGTTCGATGGCCGGCGAGCGGGATTCCGGCATCATGCCCGATCCGCCGACGACGCCGCGGACCTCTGGTCCGAGACGACCGACGCCCGCGGACTCGCGCAAGCGACTGCCGAGCCCGGCACCCACCCGTTCACCGGGCTGCGCGTGCTCGATCTCGGGGTTGTGGTCTTCGGTGCCGAACTCGGCCGCCAGTTCGCCGACCACGGCGCCGACGTCATCAAGGTCGAGAACCGCGACTTCCCGGATGGCCTGCGCCAGTCGAAGCGGAAGGACGTGCTGTCGCCGTCGGTGGCCTGGGGCCACCGCAACCGTCGCTCGCTGGGTGTGAACCTCCGTACCGAGGACGGCCGAAACCTGTTCCGCCGGCTCGCCGCGGACGCGGACGTGGTCCTCGCCAACTTCAAACCCGGAACCCTCGACTCGATGGGCATCGGCTACGACGAACTGCGAAAGATCAACCCGCGCATCATCGTCTCCGACGGCAGCGCCTTCGGTAGCACCGGTCCGTGGAACACCCGACTGGGCTACGGTCCTCTCGTCCGTGCGGCCTGCGGCGTCTCGGCACTGTGGCGGTACTCCGACTCCGACACCGGCCTGAGCGACGGCTCGACGGTGTACCCCGACCACATCGGCGGACAGGTCGCCGCGGTCGCGGTGCTCGCCGCCCTCATCGCGCGACTGTCGAGCGGACGCGGTGCCGAGATCGAGGTGGCACAGGCCGATACGGCTCTCGTCGCGCTCGGCGGCCGGCTCGTCCGCGAATCACTGGCGCCGGGATCGGTGTCCGCAGTCGGCAACACCGACCCGTTCGCCGCACCGGCCGGCGTGTACCCGTGTGCCGGCGACGACGAGTGGTGCGTGGTCGCGATCCGCGACGATCAGGGCTGGCGCAACCTCACTCGTCTCATCGGCCGTGAAGATCTCGCCGACGACGCCCGATTCCGGCACGCGGACAAGCGGATCGAGAATCGGGAGGAGGCGGACAAGGTCCTGACCGAATGGTTGTCGGAGCGGACTCCCACCGAGGCGATGACGGCCCTCCAGGAGGCGGGTGTACCCGCGGGCGCGATGGTTCGGCTGCCCGAGCTGCTCACCGACCCGCATCTGACGGCGCGTGAGGCCTACACCCGGCTCGAACATCCGCTGCTCCCGGCGCCGCTGCCCACCGCGGTGCGTGTTGCACGGTTCACGTCGATCCCCGATGCGCCGCTGCACCCGGCACCACTGCCCGGCGCCGACACGCATGAGATCGCGGTCGGGTTGCTCGGCCTCGACGAAGCCGAGTATCAGCGATTCGTCGCCGACGGAGTCCTCCAGCCACTCGAGGAGAGTGCCCGATGATCACCTATGAATGGCGACCGCGCCTCGACGGCGCCGAGCTCGACGAGGTGATCGAACTCGTTACCACGGCAGCCGAATACGACGACGAGGCCGGGTTCTCGCACATCGATCCCACCACGGTCCGGGAGGTCGGTGACGCCGGCCGCACCGTCGCGCATCTGCCCATCAAGGCACGGCGCGACCTCAGCCCGCTCGAGGACGCCCCGATGGTGATCGTGGCGTACCTGCACCTTGCGGTCGACGCCGACGGGCTGGGTACCGTCTCCTACGTGGTCCACCCCGAATACCGGTCCCGGGGCATCACCACCCTGCTCGTCGAGGAGATCGGTCTCGAGACCGACGGGGCCGACGGCTGGGACCACACCGGCGCCAAAGCGCTTCGCTGCTGGGCATATTCGACGCACCCGGCGTCGGGCCGCCTCACGCGCCGCTTCGGGATCCCGACGGTCAGCCGTCAATGGACGCTGGTCCGGCACCTGACCGGCCCCTTCGCCCTGCCGCTCGACAAGCCCGAGGTTCCGTCCGGCCTCGCCGTCGTCGGTCCTCGTGAGCACGCGGCCGACGATCAGGTGGTCGCCGGTGTCCTCGCGTCCGCGGAACTCGCACCGCGGCATCGTGATCGCGTCGCCGACGACTTGCGCCTCGGCGGTGGGCTGATCGTCGACGCGCGGAACGCGGACGGGGAAGTTCTCGGGTTCGTGTGGTTCTCCACCGAGCAACGCCGTCACCTCGAACTCCGCGCCGCGCCGGTCGACGCGCTGGTGCTCACCTCGGCAGCGCGGGGCGGAGGCGTCGGGACAGCCCTGCTGCTCAGTGCGCTCTGGCATCAACTCGACGCCGGTGTCCAGGTGTCCACGCTACGAATCGATCCCGACGATGCGGGCGCGGTCCGGATGTGCCGGTTGCTCGGTTACGAGCAGGAAGATGTGCACTCCTGCTACCAGCTCGGTGAGAGTTCGAGCCCGCCGCCGGCGTTCCGCTGACACGACTTCCGACATGTGAGAAGGTCCTGATGAACGACAACCGGGCCGAGGCAGCTGCGCTCGACAATCACAAGCTGTGCGTGGTTGCCAAGGAGATTGCGGCCGACGGGGTCGTGTCACTCGTCCTCGCCGATCCCGACGGCGGTGAACTGCCGGAGTGGGCGCCCGGCGCCCACCTCGACCTCGTGCTCGGCGACAACCTGATCCGCCAGTACTCCCTGTGTGGTGACGTCACCGACCGGACGCACCTGCGGGTGGCGGTTCTGCGCGAACCCGAGAGTCGCGGTGGCTCAAAGAGCGTCCACGATGACGTCGCGGTCGGCGATCTGATCGCGGTCAAGGGCCCTCGGAACAGTTTTCCGCTCGTCGATGCGTCGTCGTATCTGTTCGTGGCCGGCGGTATCGGCATCACTCCGCTGATGCCGATGATCGCCGAGGTCGATGGGCGTGGAACCGAGTGGGCGCTGCTCTACGGTGGCCGCACCGCGTCGGGGATGGCGTTCGCCGACCCTCTCTCGCAACAGTATTCGGATCGGGTTCAGGTGAGGCCGCAGGACGAGTTCGGTCTGCTCGACCTCGACGCGGCACTCGATGCGCTGGCTCCGGGTGCTGCCGTCTATTGCTGTGGACCCGAGCCGCTCCTGGCGTCGATCGAGGAGAAGTGCAGGTCGCGCAACGATATCGAACTCCATCTGGAGCGGTTCGCACCGAAGGTCATCGACGGTCCCGCTGAAGGATTCGAGGTCGTGCTCGACCGCAGCGGCACGACCGTGGCGGTCTCGGCGGATGAATCGGTTCTCGACGCGCTCCTGCGTGATGGCGTGGAGGTCGACTTCTCATGCCGTGAGGGCACCTGCGGCACCTGCGAACAGTCAGTCCTCGACGGCATTCCGGACCATCGGGATTCGGTGCTCGACGACGACGAACAGGCTGCTAACGACTGCATGATGGTGTGCGTGTCGAGGAGCTGCACGCCGAGGCTCGTGCTGGATCTCTGAGGTCTCTACGTATCGAAAGGAGCTACTCCGGCTCCGGGAGATCGTGGTCCCGGATGATGCCGTGCAGGAAGCTCCGGACCATTGCCTCGAACAGCTGCTTCTGTGTCAGTTCGTTCTTCGACAACGCTTCTGCGAGAAGCGGTTGCGAGGTGGCCGACACGTTGGGGAAGATCGCCGAGCGGGGCCGCGGCGGCCGCGTTGCCTCCATGAGGACCGCGCCGATGGCGAGTGTCTCCATCCCGTCCAGGATGCGGACATGGAGGTCGACGGGCACTCCCGACTCCAGCAGGAACTGTGCGGTGTCCTCGTAGGTGCCGGTGAACAGGTCGCGGGGCAGGTGCTGCAGCAGTACCGGCGCGGCGTTGCGGTGCCGGAGGATCGACTGCCGGAAGTTCAGCGCCAGGTTCACGAAGAACTCCGGCCAGTCCGGTCCGGGTTTCATCCGGGGGCGTCGGACCGCGGTACCGGCGATGTAGCGGGCGACCTCGGTGAGGATCTCGTTCTTGTCGTCGAAGTGGTGGTACAGCGACGGGGCGCGCACCCCGAGGTGTCTGGCGAGCTTGGGGAGGCTGAAGGCGTCGAGCCCTTCGGAGTCGATGATCTCGATCGATGCCGTCACGGCGGCATCGCGACTGATCAACGGCTTGGACGGCCGTGCCATTGTCCACCTCTCAGCGCGTCATGTCATTCGGCACACCTGTCACGCGCCCGCATCCGACCTAACCACAGTAGTTTCTCCGTGTCCGGTCGTCCATGTGGCTGCGACGATTGGTGTGCAGGTCACTCCAGTCGGCGCTCGGCATACGTCCGCAGGTTCTCCACCTGGTCGGGGTCGAGCGACGGACGGACCCGGCTCCTGGCCTCGGTCACGTCGTCGGCGGTGACCACCGCGGCGTTGATGTCGCGTCGCATCGCCGACAGTGCGGCCTCGCGGAGCAGCGCCGAGCAGTCGGCGGCGGAGTAGCCCTCGAGGTCGGCGGCGAGTTCGTCGAGGTCGATGCCGTCGAGCGGGACGTCGCGGCCGCTGGTGCGCAGGATGTCCCCGCGGGCTGCGGCATCCGGCGGCGGCACGAAGACCAGGCGTTCGAGCCGGCCGGGTCGCAGCAGCGCCGGGTCGATGAGGTCGGGGCGGTTGGTCGCGCCGAGCACGACCACGTCCTGCAGCGGTTCGACGCCGTCGAGTTCGGTGAGCAGTGACGCGACCACACGGTCGGCGACCCCGGAATCGGTGGACTGCCCTCGACGAGGTGCGAGCGCGTCGACCTCGTCGAGGAAGATCAGCGACGGCGCCGACTCGCGGGCGCGGGCGAACAGGTCACGGACCGCCTTCTCCGACGAGCCGACCCACTTGTCCATCAGCTCAGCACCTTTGACGGTGTGCACCGACAACTGGCCGGACGCGGCGAGCGCCCGCACGACGAAGGTCTTGCCGCATCCGGGCGGGCCGAAAAGCAGCACACCGCGGGGCGGGTCGACACCGAGCCGGGCGAAGGTGTCCGGGTGCTGCAGCGGCCACAGGACCGCCTCGGTCAGCGCCTGTTTGGTCTCGACCATGTCGCCGACATCGGCGAGCGTGATCGAACCGAGTGCCACCTCGGGGGAATCCGACCGGGACACCGGCCGGATCACGTCGAGCGCGCCCACGAGATCCTCGGTGCGGAGTGCGGGTTCGGATTTGCTGCTGCTGGCGCGGGTCGCGGCGCGCAGCGCGGCCTCGCGGGTGAGCGCGGCGAGGTCGCCGGCGACGAAACCCGGGGTGCGTGCGGCCACCGACTCGAGGTCGAGGTCGCCCTCGGTGGGAACCGTCGACAGGATCGCCGCCAACAGCCGTCCGCGGGTGGCGGCGTCGGGCAGTCCGATGATCAGTTCGCGGTCGCACAGCGACGGGTCGCGTAGGCGCGAGTCGAGGCGAACGGGTTCGGCGGTGGTCGCGACGAGCGCGATACGGCCATCGGAGATGCCCGAGCGCAGCTCGTCGAGGACAAGGGTGGCGACCGGCTCCGGCTCGGATGGCAGGAGGGCGTCGATGTCGGTGATGAGCAGGACCCCGCCGGTGGCGCGGGCGCGGGCCACCGCGTCGGTGACCGTGCGCAGGCGGGTGTTGGGTTCGGTGGCGCCGGTCGTCGGGCCGTCGACGGTGACGAGGGTGCGCTTCGCGCAGACCGATCGGACCAGCGTCGCCTTGCCGCCACCGGCCGGCCCGGTCACCAGGACGCCGAGACGAGGCGCGGCGCCCAGGGTGCGCAGGACGTCGGGCTCGTCGAGCGTGATCGTCAGCCATTCGGTGAGCTTGGTGATCTGCGAGTCGACGCCGACCAGCTCGGACACCGGCCGGACCGGGACGTCGGGCTCCTCGACCGGGACGCTGCCGACGGGAGCCGGGATCGTCGGCGGTGCGTTGACCGGGGTGTCGGGCACGATGCCGAGCGCACCCGGAATCCGCGGCGAACCGAGACCGGCGCGGTCGCCGAGCGGGGGCACCTCGCCTGCGGTCGTCGACCACAGCACCGCGGTGTTGGTCTGCACGCTGACGGGGGAGCCCGGATCGGTACCCGTGACGGTGAGCAGTTCGGTGGTCCAGGTGATGCCGACGGACCGGGCCAGGGCGCGCGTCGCCTCGGTCGCGGCGAGTTCGGGCCCGAGGTCGCGGGGCAGCAGCGACACCGCGTCACCGACCGAGAGCACCTTGCCGAGCAGCGCGCGCCGGAGCGTGGACTCGGTGATCGACTGGGTGGCCAGCACCGAGCCGTTCACGACGACCCGGCTCGCGCCGTGCACGACCACCGGGGCCAGCACGACCGGGGCGTTCTCCTTGACCCCGGCGTTGGAGAAGAGGATCTCGTCGAGCAGGACGGTCCCGGTCGGCGCCGACGCATCGGTCGCCGCGACCACCGCGGCGGTCACGCGGGCGCCGGTGATCGACACGGCATCCCACTCCCGCAGCGACAACGCGGTCAGCACCTCGGGGTGCACCCGGATGATGCCGCGGCGTGCCTCGGCCGCGGAGGTGTTGAGTCGGGCGGTCAGGGTCAGGGACACCTGGGAGCTCATTCGGTCTCGCTTTCGGTGTCGTCCGCAGCCGGTTCGGAGCTCTGCACGGTGACCGGCGCACCGGTGGGACGGTTGAGGCCCAGCCTGCGCTGCGACTTCAGGACGGGGCGTCGTCGACGGCCACCCGGCGCGGTCTTCGACGCCTTCCGCTGCGCACGGCGCTCGGCGGGCTTGTCGTCCCAGTGCTCCGGCCGCGAGGCGACCCACCGACGCGAACGCCACGCGAACGGGATGTGGATCGCGTAGGCGGCGATGCCGATCATCATCAGCAGGTAGGGGTAGGTCAGCAGGAGAGCGGCACCGACCGCGACGAGGACGAGCAGACCGGCGACCGCGCGCGGCGGGATCGACGCGGTCTTCAGGGACGCCGTGGGAACGCGGCTGACGGCCAGGAACGCGACCAGGACCAGCCATCCGCCCACGGCGGGCACCGATGTCCACCAGCCCTCGCCGAACTGCTGGGCCAGACCGATCGGCAGCAGCGCGCAGATGGCGGCCGCCGGTGCCGGGACGCCGACGAAGAAGTCCCTCGTGTACCCGGGTGCCTCGTCGTCGTCGAGCAGGGTGTTGAACCGGGCGAGGCGCAACACGATCGCGCAGCAGTAGATCAGCGCCAGCGCCCAGCCGAGATCCTGGCCGTCGAGCAGGAAGAAGTAGACGATCATCGCCGGCACCACGCCGAAGTTGATCGCGTCGGCCAGGGAGTCGATCTCGGCGCCGATACGGCTCGTCGCGCCCATCAGCCGGGCCACCCGTCCGTCGATGCCGTCGAGGAACGCGGCGGCGACGAGGAGACCCATGGCGACGTCGATGTCGCCGGTGGTGGCCGCGCGCATCGCCGTCAGTCCCGCGCAGATCGCGAGGATCGTGAGCGACGACGGGATGATGATGCGTCCCGCCTGCGCCTGCTTCCTGAGCCGGCGACGTTCGGGTTCACGTGGCTTGGACGGTGCGGGGCCATGGGCCTGCGCCTGGCGTCGTGCTGACCGCGCGGTGGGGACGCGGGTCTTGGAGGAGCGGGACGGCCGGCGGAGACCGGGGTCACCGGCCCGGCGTCCGGCGGGACCGTCGGATGAATTCGCAGCCTGGGGGTTCACGGGCCGGATCAGAGGTCGAGGTAGGCGAAGGGGGTCTCGCCGCCGACGGCGCGCTGACCCACCGAGACGCGGGGTGTGGTGCCCTTGGGGAAGTAGACGTCGACCCGGGAACCGAAGCGGATCAGTCCGTAGGTGTCGCCGAGCCGCAGGGTGTCGCCGACCTTCGGGTCGCAGACGATCCGGCGCGCGATGAGCCCGGCGATCTGCACGACCGCGAGGTCGGGTCCGGCGCCGCCGCCGGTCGCCCCTCCGCTTCTTCTCGTCGTACGGATGGTCATGGTGGTGCGTTCGTTGTCACGGCTGGCCTCGGGGAGGTCCGCGGACAAGAACGCGCCCGGGGTGTGCGTCACCGCGGTGACCGTACCGGCGATGGGCACACGCTGGACGTGCACGTCGAAGATCGACAGGAAGGTCGAGACACGGGGCAGCGGATCGCTGCCCAGACCCGCCTCCGCCGGTGGGACGGCCTCGTCGACGAGTGCGATCGTGCCGTCGGCGGGTGCGACGACCACGCCCGGCTCGGTCGGTGGGACACGGCTCGGGTGCCGGAAGAACGCGGCACAGGCGCCGGCGGTCAGTGCTGCGGGCCGCGCGATCCAGCGGTGGCGGCGTCCGAGGAACGCGACCGCCGCGGGGGCGGCGACGAACGGGATACCGGCCGGATGGATCGGCGGGATGGTCTCACGGGCCAGGTCTAGGAAATGGGCGACACGGCCGGTGTTGCCCTCGTCCGGACGCGGACGTCTGGCCACGATCTACCTCCTGTTGTGCCCGATGCGGGCCGTTCGATGAAACCTTGCGCACCACGGGTCGGGTACGACTTCGGTCCAGCTTAGAGCTCAGCGCAGAACGAGCACGTCGACCGGAGTTCCCACGGCCAGACCGTCGGTCTCGGTGGGCACGTCGATCAGTGCGTCCGCCTCGGCGAGAAAGCGGAGGTGATGGGAGCCGGGCGGGCCGATCGGGTCGACGACGACGCCCGATCCGTCCTCGTCGGTCCGGAGGACTCCGCGGAGGAACTGCCGCTTGCCCTGCGGTGAGCGGATGTCGGCGCCCAGCCGGGCGGTCACCCGACGTCGTTGCGGTGGCAACCCCATCGCGGCGCGGAGTGCGGGCCGGATGAAGACTTCGAAGGACACCAGGGCACTGACCGGGTTGCCCGGGAGTGTGATGATCGGCACGGTGGGCCCGGGCGTTCCGTCGGGCCGGTCGGACGCGGTGTGGTGACCGCAGCCCTGCGGCATACCGGGTTGCATCGCGACCTTCACGAACTCGACGGACCCGGTGGCCGACAGCGCGTCCTTCACGACCTCGAAGGCGCCCGCGCTGACACCCCCGGACGTGATGATCAGGTCGGCCTCGCCGGCGACCTGGTCGAGCCGGTCGAGGAAGTCGCCGGTGTCGTCCGGGACGAAGTGCACATGCCGGCCGATCGCGCCGGCCTCGATGGCGGCGGCGGTGAGCATCGCTCCGTTCGACTCGTAGATCTGGCCGTGCTGCAACGGTTTTCCGGGTTCGACGAGCTCGGAGCCGGTGGACAGGACCACGACGCGCAACGGCCGGGCGACGGTGACCTCGGCGATCCCGAGCGCGGCCAGCAGCCCGATCTGCGGCGCCCCGATGACGGTCCCGGCGGGCAGGGCACGGACGCCCTGCCCGATGTCGGAACCCGCACGCCGGATGTGTTTTCCGGACTCGACCGGTGCCGTGAACGTGACCGTCTCCGCGGCCGCGACCGGGCCGACCGCCGCGTCGGTCAGCTCCACCGGGACGACGGCGTCGGCGCCGGCCGGCAGCGGGGCACCGGTCATGATGCGATGCGCGGTGCCGGGGGTCAGTGCGAGAGCGTCGGTGCGTCCCGCCGGGATGTCCGCGGCGACGGGCAGCGTGACGGGGGAGTCGGGGGAGGCGTCCGCGAGATCGTCGGCGAGGACGGCGAATCCGTCCATCGCCGAGTTGTCGAAGCCGGGCAACGAGAGCGGCGCGTCGACGTCGGCGAACGTGGCCCTGCCCAACGCCTCCGGCAGGGACAGCCGGACGGGAACGGGTGGGCCGAACAATGCGGAGACGACGGCCTGATGCTCTGCGACGGTACGCATGCGCCTCAGGATGCCAGGTGAGCGGACGCGTCTCGTCGGGGTACCCGGTTCGAGGGATGCCTGCACTGCGTCGCCGGGGACCGCGGACTACATTCGTGCACATGGCATTGGGTCTGCTTCTCGACATCGACGGGGTGATGGTCACCTCGTGGAAGGCTCTGCCCGGCGCGGTGGAGGCCGTCTCCCGCCTCGCCGACCGCAAGATCCCGCGGATGTTCCTCACCAACACCACCTCGCGCTCGCGCAACGAGATCGCGGAGCTGTTGAACGACTGCGGCTTCTTCGTCGATGCCGACGAGATCCTGACGGCCGCGAAGCTGACCGCCGAATACGTGGGGTCGACCTTCCCGGGCAAACGGGTCTGGGTTCTCAACCAGGGCCCGATCGCCGAGGACATGACCGGCGTCGAACTGACCGACGACCCGGCGGATGCCGAGGTCGTGGTTCTGGGTGGGGCAGGTCCCGTGTTCACCCACGACGCGCTGTCGAAGGTCCTCGAGATGCTGCTCGACGGAGTGCCGGTGATCGCCATGCACCGGTCGATGACGTGGTCGACGGCCGACGGGCTGTCGATCGACACGGGCGTCTATCTCGAGGGCCTCGAGAAGGCGTCGGGCAAGAAGATCAAGGCGATCGGCAAACCCTCGCCGCTCGGATTCCGCGCCGCCACCGACATGTTGGGGCTCGAGCCCAACCAGGTGGTGATGGTCGGCGACGACATGCACAACGACGTCCTGGGTGCACAGGCGTCGGCGCTGATCGGTGTGCTGGTGCGCACCGGCAAGTTCCGCGAGGAGGCGCTCGATGCGCTCGCGCGTGACGAGTTCGGGCCGTTCCCGGACCACGTCATCGACTCGGTGGCCGACCTCCCCGAACTGATCGACAAGATCAGCGGAACCTGACGGGCATCACGGGGTTTCAGACGCGGTCGAGCTGACTCTCCGCGGCGCGCTTGATCTTGCCGAGGGTCTCGGCCATGCCCAGCTGGAGTTCGGCCTCGAAGGAATCGGCGCCGCCGAACAGCTTGTCGACGAGCAACGACGACACCTTGGTGGTGGAGCCGTTCACCTCGCGGCGCTCGGTCACGGTCACGCCCGAACCGTTCGGGGTGATGGCGTAGCTCCACACGGTGTGGTTCTCGGCCACGCGGAAGGCGATCTCCTGGTTGGGTGTGAAACGCACGACCTTGGAGGTGGTCGGCCACACCAGCGGGCCGCGGCGGTTGATGTTGATGGTCTTGGTCCCCAACCCGACGGTGCCGCCGCGGATGATCATCTTCTTGCACTGCGGGCTCCACTCGCCCATGCGCTGGAGATCGGAGATCACCGACCACACCTGCTCGGCAGATGCGTCGATGTCGATGGACTCTTCGATGAGTGATGCGGTCATGGTCGCCAACAGTATGGGCTTGTTGGCGCACCGTCAATAGGTTGTTGGCGGACCGTCAATAAGCCTGGTGGTCGCGCCGGAAACCGCTCAGACCAGCAGGGTCATGCCGATGACGGCACCGACGCCGACGAAGACCGCGGCCGTGATCCAGCCGGCGGGGTGCTCGTCGTTCTCCAGCAGCAGCGTCCCCAGCTTGCCCGGGGTCAGCCAGTCGATGAGCACGAACGACCACATCATCACCGCGATCGTCAGGACCACGTAGGCGACGGTGTAGAGCAGCGCGCGCCACAGTTCGAGGAGTTCGGTGTCGATGACCGAGCAGACCAGCACGATCGACAGTCCGATGACCATCGAGGTGGCGAGGATGACGGCGTTGCGGTTGTGGTCGACCCACACCAGCTGCCGAAGCCGGCCGGGGGTCACCACGTCGAGCGCCACGAACCCGACGACGAGCAGGGTGATCCCGACGAGGCTGAACGACGCCCCAGCGGCCAGATTGTCACGCAGCAAATCCATCCGAGTCCCTCTTTCCTCACCGAGCTGTGCTGAGGAAACAGTATCGGTGGGCCGGCGTGCGGGGTGGGAGGTGCCGGGATCCGTGGCGGTACCTCTTTGCTCCCTGAGGTGCGAGCCGAAGCGCACCTCAGGGAGGGAGAAGAAGTGTCAGCCGACGCTGAGCATGTCGTAGGACGCCAGGTCCTTCGACAGCTTGGTGACGTGGGCGTCCGCGTCGCCGAGGGTGTGGCTGATCGCGGTCAGGCGACTCACGTAGTGCGCGATCGGGTACTCGGCGGTCATGCCGATGCCGCCGTGCATCTGGATGGCCTCCTGGCCGATGAGGCGTGCCGAGCGAACGGTCTGCAGCTTCACCCGCGACGCGATGGCCGCGTCGGCGATACCGTCGGCGAGGGCGGTCGTCGCGTACAGCACCAGGCTCCGGGCGAGCTCGAGCTGGACGTACATGTCCGCGGCGCGGTGGGTGAGCGCCTGGAAGGTGGCCAGCGGAACACCGAACTGCTTGCGCGACTTGAGGTATTCGACGGTCAGCTCGAGGCTGCGCTCCATGGCGCCGAGGGCTTCGGCGCACAGTGCGGTCTGGATGCCGATCTCCGCGTTGGCGATGAGCTCCGACGCGTCACCGCTGCCGAGGCGGGTGGCCTGGGCGTCGTTGAACGTGAACTCGGCGCCGCGTCGACGATCGTGCGTGCGGTACGCGGTGCGGGTGACGCCCTCGGCGTCGGCGTCGATGAGGAACAGGCCCACCTCGTCGCCGACACGTGCCGAGACGATCAGCTTGTGTGCGGAATCGCCGTGTCCGACAAGGGTCTTGGTGCCGTTGAGCACGCCCTCGGCGGTGGCGGTGGTGGACACCGCGGCCACCGGCCAGCGGTCGCCGGGCTCGTTGTGGGCGAAGGCCATCAGCAGCTCACCGGAGGCGAGGCCGCCGCGCAGCTCGGCGCGGGTCGCGTCGTCGGCGGCGTCGAGCAGCGAACCGGGGACGAGGACCGAGTCCAGGTACGGCTCGGGGGCCAGGGCGCGACCGAGTTCGGTCATCACGCTGGTGAACTCGACCGGTCCGGCGTCCATGCCGCCCTCGGGCTCGGGGAAGGTCAGGCCGAGGATGCCGATCTCCGCGAGCGACTTCCACACCTTCTCGCTCCAGCCGAGATCGGTGTCGGTCACCTTGCGGAGGGTCTCCACGTCGTAGGTCTTGGTGAGGACCTCGCGCACGGTGTCGCGCAACATCCCCTGTTCTTCGGAAAGCTCGAAATCCATTGTTGTCCTTGGTCTGTGAAGTCGAAGTGAGGGCGGCGGGGTCGGCGGTCAGAGACCGAGGACCGCCTTGTCGATGATCTGGCGCTGGACCTCGGAGGAACCGCCGTAGATCGAGACCTTGCGGTAGTTCAGGTAGGTCGGGGCGGCGAGCTGGGCCCACTCGGGAGCGGTGACCGCTGCGCTGCCGTTCGCGGCGTCGACGTCGACCTCGGCGACCGGGAGCGAATCCGGTCCGGCGATGTCGGCGATGAGTTCCATCGCGGCCTGCTGCAGCTGGCTTCCCTTGAGCTTCAGCAGCGACGATGCCGGGTTCGGCTTGCCGTCGGCCGACGACGCGGCGACGCGCAGCTGGGTGATCTCGAGGGCGAGCAGCTCGTTCTCCAGTTCGGCCAGGCGGGTGGCGAACAGCGGATCGTCGAGCAGGGTGCCGTTGGCGGTCCGGGTCTCCTTGGCGAGCTCCTTGGCGCGCGCCAGCTTCGACTTGGTGTAGCCGACGCGGGCGATGCCGTTGCGCTCGTTGCCGAGCAGGAACTTGGCCTGCGTCCAGCCGCTGTTCTCCTCGCCGACCATGTTCTCGACGGGCACGCGGACGTCGTTGAAGAAGACCTCGTTGACCTCGTAGCTGCCGTCGATGAGCTGGATCGGGCGCAGCTCGATGCCCGGGGTGTCCATCGGGATCAGGAACATGCTGATGCCGGCCTGCTTCTTGACGTCCGGGTTGGTGCGGGCGAGCAGGAAGATCCAGTCGGCGTACTGGCCCAGCGTGGTCCAGGTCTTCTGGCCGTTGATGACGTAGTGGTCACCGTCGAGGACCGCGCGGGTCTTGAGCGAGGCGAGGTCGGAGCCGGCCTCGGGCTCGGAGAAGCCCTGGCACCACCAGATGTCGAGGTTGGCGGTCTTGGGCAGGAACTTCTCCTTCATCTCCTGCGACCCGAACTGGGCGATGACCGGACCGATCATGCTGACGTTGAACGGCAGCGGGTCGGGGACGAACGCCAGGCTCATCTCCTCGCGGTAGATGTGGTGCTGGATCGGCGTCCAGTCCTTGCCGCCCCACTCGATCGGCCAGCTCGGCGTCAGGATGCCGTGCTCGTTGAGGACGCGGGATGCCGTGACGATGTCGTCGGGGTAGTTGAGGCTGCCCTCTTCGTTCCGCTTGCGGAGGTCCTCGGGGACCTTCGCGAAGATGCCGCGCAGTTCCTCGCGGAACGCCTCTTCCTCCGGACTGAACTTCAGGTGCATGGGTTCTTCTCTACTCCTGTCGGGGGTTGCCGGGTGTTCGGCGACACCAATCACGGACCGTCTGCCTGGGAAGACCTGGAAGACCGACCGCTGACTAAGCGCTTGCTTAGTGATAAGTTGCACTATGCCGCGCATCAAGGGCGGTGTCAATCGGCTGGAGAAGGCGCGAGGTCGCCGAGCGAACGAGGGGGTGAACGTGGTCTCGTCGACCGAACCGACGACCCGGATACAACCGGTCGCGGCCCGGGAGCGGTTGCTGCTGGCCGCTGCCGAGGCGTTCGCGGCGAAGGGCTTCAACGCCACGACGACCCGGGACATCGCCAACGGCGCGCAGATGAGTTCGGCGGCGGTCTACGTGCACTTCCGGTCCAAGGAGGAGCTCCTCTTCAAGCTCTCCGAGGCGGGGCACCGGATCATCCTGGGCATGATCGACGAGGTCGACGACCCGGCGGTGGCGCCCGCCGAACGCCTGGCAACGGTCGTCGGCGCGTTCACCGAGCACCACGCGCGCGAGCACGTACGCGCCCGCGTCGTGAACTACGAGTTGGGGTCGCTGGCGCCCGATCACCTCGAGACGGTCATGGAGTTGCGGCGGGAGATCACCCGCCGGGTGCGGGCGATCGTCGATGCGGGAATCGAGAACGGCGACTTCGACGTCGCCGATTCCCAGGCCACCACCAACGCGATGCTGTCGATGGGCATCGACGTCGCGCGCTGGTACCGCGCCGAGAACTCTCTCCCGCCCGAGGAGATGGGGAAGTTCTACGCGGAGTTGGCCACCCGGATGGTGGGGCTGCGGGACCGGGGCTGACCCCGGCGTCCGTTCAGGATTCGCCGACCGCAACCGGTTCCGGCGCGTCTTCCGTTGCAGTGGCGGCCACCTCGGCCCTGGTCGCGGTACGCCGCATGACGACCGCGAGTGCCGCGCCGAACAGTGCGACGGCGAGGACGTAGCCGGCGTACCCGATGACCGTCGCGCGAAGTCCGATGTGGGACACGACTATTCCGGCTATCACCGCCGGCACGCTGAACGCGAGGTAGCTGGCGACGAACACCGAGGAGAAGACCTGTCCGCGCTGGGCGGGAGGCGTCGCGGCGGTGATGTTGTCCATGGCGCTGAGGAAGGTCGCCGCCCATCCGGAGCCGGCCACGAGCGAGCCGAGGATGTAGAGCGGCAGGACCTCGGTCATGACGCCGGACAGCGAGATCAGCACGCCGATCGCGAGGGTCGGGTAGCCGTAGGCCTGTTTCACGGTCGCCGGCCGTCCCGTGATGAACAAGGAGGTGACCGTCGCGCTGGCGAAGAAGGTGAAGAGGATGAGCCCGGCCTCGCCGTGATTGGTGACCCCGAAGACGCGTGCGACGACGGAGGAACCGAGCGACAGGTACAGCCCGCCGAGGGACCAGGTGGCCACCAGGGTGGGGGCCGACGCGAAGAACACGGGGCGGACCTCGCGGGGCACCCGAACCTGGGGTGCGAGGGTCGTGGCCAGATGCCGGCGTGAGGTGAAGGCCACGCGCTCGCGGGTCTCGGGGACCACGAGGAGTGCGATGAGCAGCGCCGCGAACAGGCCGAGGATGACCTCGTAGACCAGGATTCGGGGCGCGGGCGCGTACTCGACGAGCAATCCGGCGACGCCGACGCCGGTGGCGAGGCCGAAGGCCGGGGCGGCGCCGATGATCGTCGAGCCGAGTCGGGCGGTGGGCTGGAGGTCGACGGTGGTCGCGGTGAGGGTGCCCATGGCGGCGCCGGTGGCGAGGCCCTGCAGGGCGCGGGCGGCGAGCAACGTACCCACGTCCTGGGCCACGACGAAGAGCACCATGCTGGCGATCAGCAGGACGAGTGCGACCGCGAGCACGGGACGTCGGCCGATGTGGTCGGACAGCGACCCCACCGTCAGCAGGCTCACCAACATCGTGACCACGTAGACGGCGAAGACCAGGGTCAGGGTGAGCGACGAGAAACCCCAGAGTTCCTGGTAGATCGGATACAGCGGCGACGGGGCGGCGGAGGCGAAGAGCACCATCACGTACGTGGCCGCGATCAGCCAGAACGCACGGTGGGGATGTAGTGGCGCCATGTCGTCTCCTTAACGCAAATGCGTTTGCATTTAAAACGACGATAGGCGCGGATGCCTTCCAAAAGCAATTGGATTTGCAATAATGGCCGCATGGCTATGGGAAATGCAGCGTCGCGGGCGGACGCCGCAGCGACGGCACCTCGCGCGTCGCGGCCCGGCGGTCGGAGTGCGCGCGTGCAGTCGGCGGTCTATGCCGCGGTCGGGCAGCTGGTCGGCGCGGGCCAGCGCGACACGATGACCATCCCGGAGGTCGCCGACCTCGCCGGCGTCAATCCGACCAGCATCTACCGCAGGTGGGGCTCGATCGACGCGCTCCTGGGGGAGGTGGCGGTCGCCGCACTGACGCAGGGCGAACCGTTGCCCGATACGGGTGTGCTCCGCGACGACATCGCGGAGTGGGCGAGCGTGATCGCCGCCGACATCGGCCGGCCGAAGCGTCGGGCGTACCTGCGTGCGATGGTCGCAGCGCGCGACGACGTCGTCGAGGCGTGTCCGTGCTGGGAGGTCCGCCGCGAGCAGGCGGAGGAGATGATCGCGCGGGCCTCCGAGCGCGGCGAGGCGACGCCGTCGGTGCGCCAGCTCCTCGACCACGTGATCGCACCGCTCTACCACCATGCGGTCTTCGGTCTCGCCGTCGACGACGCCTACGTCGCCGAGCTGGTCGACGATGTCGTCGCGATGCTCGGAGCGGCCCCGGGGTCCGCCGGAGGGCGATAGGGTCCGGGCATGAAGAAGGTTCACGCGTTCACAGACGACGCACTCGGTGATCTCGACGCCGTCGGCATCGCCGACGCCATCGCCGCCCGGGAGATCTCGGCCGCCGAGGCGGTCGAAGCGGCTCTCGCCCGGATCGACGCGGTCAATCCGCAGCTGAACGCGATCGCCTTCGACGACCGCGAGCGAGCTCGCAAGCGCGCCGTCGACAGCGACTTTCCGGCCGGGTCGTTCGTCGGGGTGCCGTCGATCATCAAGAACAACACCGATTTCGCAGGGCTGCCCACGTGCCACGGGTCCGCTGCGGTCGCGCCGAACCCGGCGTCGGCGAACGAGGCGTTCACCAACCAGTTCCTGGCGACCGGGGTCAACCTCGTCGGGGCGTCGAACATGCCGGCCTTCGGGCTGACCGCGACGACCGAATACGTCGACCGGGAGCCGACCCGCAATCCGTGGGACACCGACTTCTCCGCCGGCGGCTCCTCGGGTGGTTCCGCCGCGCTCGTGGCGGCGGGTGCACTGCCGATCGCCCATGCCAACGACGGTGGCGGATCGATCCGAATCCCCGCTGCCGCATGTGGTCTGGTGGGGCTGAAGCCGAGCCGGGGCCGTACCGCGCCGGCGAAGCAGACCGAGGATGCGCCGATCGACCTGGTGTGCAACGGGATCGTGAGCCGATCGGTGCGGGACACGGCACGGTTCCTCGACGACTCGCAGGGTTTCCGGCCCGGCCCCGGCCTGCCGCCGGTCGGTCTGGTGGAGGGGCCGGGGGAGAAGCGGCTGCGGATCGCGCTGATCACCGAACCGATCACCGGGCAGCTGCTCGACAGCGACACCCAACGGTGCGTCACCGATGTCGCCGAACTCGTCGAGTCGCTCGGCCACCGAACAGAGATGGTGCCGCTGCCGGTCGACCGCGTCTACATCCGGCAGTTCATCGACTACTGGTCGTTGCTGGCCTTCGCGCTGGACCGCACCGGTAAGCGACTGCACGACAAGGGTTTCGATCGCAAGCAGTTGGACTCGTTCACCCGTGGGCTGTCGCGCAACGCCTTGCGACACTTCTATCGCATGCCGTCGTCGATCCGCGGTCTCCGACGCTCCACCGCAGCGTTCCGATCGCTGCACGAGCAGTTCGACGTGATCTTGTCGCCGACCCTCGCGCACCTCCCGCCGGAGATCGGCTACCTCGACCCGGGTATCGATTTCGGTGAGGCTATGGACCGTCTGACGCGCTATGTCGCGTTCACGCCCGCGAACAACACGTCGGGTACCCCGGCGATCAGTTTGCCGCTGGGACAGTCGACGTCGGGGCTGCCCGTCGGCATCCAGTTCTCCGCCGACCTCGGCGACGAGCGCACCCTGCTGGAGCTCGCGTTCGAACTCGAAGCCGCCCGGCCGTTCGCGCGGATTCAGGACGCCTGACCGGCGATTCCCGCGCTGACAAACCCACCACTGATCGGCAAACCCGCCACCTCGCAGGGTGACGGGTTTGCCGAAAAGGGGTGGGTGTGCGAAAAGGCTAGTGCTGCACGGCCTTCTCCGCGCCGATTCCGGTGAGGGAGCGAACCTCCATCTCCGCGTTGCGTTCCGGGGTCCCGACGTCGCTCGGCGAGGTCAGGGTGCCGACGATGCCGAGGACGAAGGCCAGCGGGATCGACACGATGCCCGGATTGGCCAGCGGGAACCAGGCGAAGTCGGCGCCGGGGATCATCGCGGTCGACGAGCCGGACACGGCCGGCGAGAAGACGATCAGCAGGATCGTGGAGATCAGGCCGCCGTACATGCTCCACAGGGCGCCGCGGGTGTTGAAGCGCTTCCAGTAGAGCGAGTACACGATCGTCGGCAGGTTCGCCGCCGCGGCGATGGCGAAGGCCAGGGCCACCAGGAAGGCGATGTTCTGACCGTTGGCCAGGATGCCGAGCACGATGCCGAGCACGCCGAGCACGACGACGGTGTAGCGCGAGACGCGGACCTGGTCGTCCTCACTCACCTTGTTGCGCTTGATGACCGACGCATAGATGTCGTGGGCGAACGATGCCGACGCAGTGATCGCCAGGCCGGCGACGACGGCGAGGATCGTGGCGAAGGCCACCGCCGAGATGATGCCGAGCAGCACCACACCGCCGATCTCGAACGCCAGCAGCGGTGCCGCCGCATTCTGTCCGCCGGCGGCGGCCAGGATCTTGTCCGGACCCACCAGAGCGGCCGCGCCATAACCGAGAACCAGGGTGAACAGGTAGAAGGCGCCGATCAGCGCGATCGCCCAGACCACCGACTTACGAGCCTCTTTCGCGGTGGGCACGGTGTAGAAGCGCATCAGCACGTGCGGCAGGCCCGCGGTGCCGAGGACCAGGGCGATGGCCAGCGAGAGGAAGTTGATCTTGGACTCGAGCGAACCGCCGTACTGTGCGCCGGGTGCGAGAACGTCACGGGAGGCGACCTTCTCGCTGCCGGAGCTGCTGATGGCGTCCTGTGCGGCACCGAGGATCGACGACAGGTTCATGCCGAACTTCGCGAGGACGATGAAGGTCATGATCGCCGCGCCGCTGATGAGCAGCACCGCCTTGATGATCTGCACCCAGGTGGTGCCCTTCATGCCGCCGATGAGGACGTAGACGATCATCAGCGCGCCGACCACCGCGATCACGATCGACTGGCCCACGCGACCCTCGATGTCGAGGAGCAGGGCGACGAGGCCACCGGCACCGGCCATCTGGGCCAGGAGGTAGAACAGCGAGACCGCGAGGGTCGAGATGGCCGCCGCGAGACGGACCGGTCGCTGCTTCAGGCGGAAGCTGAGGACGTCGGCCATCGTGAACTTGCCGGTGTTGCGCAGCAATTCGGCGACGAGCAGCAGCGCGACGAGCCAGGCGACGAGGAAGCCGATGGAGTAGAGGAAGCCGTCATAGCCGTAGACCGCGATGGCGCCGGCGATGCCGAGGAAGCTGGCCGCCGACAGGTAGTCACCGGCGATGGCGATGCCGTTCTGCGGGCCGGAGAAGCCGCGGCCGCCGGTGAAGAAGTCCGCGGCCGAGTTGTTGTTCTTGCTGGCCCGGATGACGATGTACATCGTGACCGCCACGAACGCGGCGAAGATCGCGATGTTGGCGACCGGGCTGCCGACGGTGGCGGCGAGCGTGGTGGTGTGGACGGAGGTGTTCACAGTGACGGGCCGCCTTCCATCTCGTTGCGGAGGGCCTCGGCACGCGGGTCGAGTTCGCGGTTCGCGAAGCGTACGTACAGGCCGGTGATGACGAATGTGGTCACGAACTGCAGCAGTCCGAGGATCAGACCGAGGTTGATGTTGCCCCACACCTGGATCGCCATGAAGTCATGCGCGAAGGCGCCGAGCAGCACGTAGATCGCGTACCAGATCAGGAAGAACGCGGTCATCGGGAAGATGAACTTGCGCAGGCGCGCCTTCAGTTCCTGGAACTGAGGGCTGTTCTGCATCTCGATGAACTGCTCACCCGACGGCGTATGCGGTGGTGCCGCTGCTGGTTGGTCGATGTTCGACACGCTGTCCTCCAAGTCGATGGGGCCACGGCGGTGGAGGCCGCTGTGATGGCACTTCGGAGAACAGCCTGATTGAGGCGCAGATCACACCGCAACTGGTGTCGTGGGTCACACGCCGAAGGTTGTGCACTGTGCGACGGACGGTCGATCAGATCCGACGAACGGTGAGCGGTCAGCCGCCGGGAAGCCGGTCGACGCCCATCCCGACGCGTTCGGGGACGTGCATCCGCGCGAAAGTGCGGGCGAGATCGCCGGGCAAGCGTCGTCGGGTCGCGAGGCTGACCAGCACCATCGTGCCGAAGGCGAGTGGCACGGTGACCGCGCCCGGATAGCCGACCAGCGCGGCCGGCCAGCCGCCCAGGGCGTCGTCGTCGATCACCCCGGCGATCGCGAGCGAGGTGGCTGAACCCGACGACACCCCGCCGACGATCAGCCCGGCGATCGCACCGGTCGACGTCAGGCCACGCCACCAGATGCCGAGGACGAGCAGCGGACACAGCGTCGACGCGGCGACGGCGAACACCAGCCCGACGGTGCGCGACAGTTCCAGTGAGCCCGCCGCGAGCGAGAGCGCGATCGGGATGGCGCCGCCGATGATCGCGGCGATGCGGAAGTCGCGGACGCGCCCGCGGAAGACGTCCGTCGCCAGCGCGCCGGCCACCGACACAAGCAGGCCCGACGACGTGGCGAGGAAGGCCGCGATCGCACCGGCCGCGACCAGCGCGGCGAGGATCTGCCCGGCCAGGCCACCGATGGCGGCGCTCGGGAGGAGGAGGACAGCTGCGTCGGACGTCCCGGTGATCAGCAGTTCGGGCACGTAGAGACGAGCGAACACCCCGAGCAGGACGGGGAACAGATAGAACAGCGACAGCAGCGCGATCGCGGCGAGCGCCGTTCGACGGGCCGTGCGGCCGTCCGGGTTGGTGTAGAAGCGCACGAGGACGTGCGGCAGGCCCATCACGCCGAGGAACGTGGCGAGGATCAGGGAGAGCACCTGGAACAGCGGGTGGCGACCGCCGAGACCGCCGCCGGGCGCCACCCAGTCCGACCCGTCGACCGGGGCTCCCGCCACGACCGGGGTGGCCGCGCCGGCGTCGAGGAAGATGACGGAATCGGCTGAGATGACATGACCGCCGGGGGATGGGATCGGAGCATCGACCACCGGCGAGCCGTCGAGCGTGCCGGTGACGCGCACCCCCTTGGTCTCGGCGACGGTGACCGAGACGTCGGTGGTGACGTCGACGGTGGTGGCGGTCGTGACCCGCGGCGGTGCGGGCTCGCCGACGTTCGCCGGGTCGTTCGCGAACACCCCGATCAGCACGAGGGTGGGGATCGCGATGGCGGTCAGCTTGAGCCAGTACTGGAATGCCTGCACGAACGTGATCGACCGCATCCCGCCGCCGACGACGTTCACGATCACGATGAGGCCGACGCCGACCGCCCCGGTCCAGACGGGTGCGCCGAGCAGGATGTTGAGAGTGAGTCCCGCACCCTGGAACTGGGGGATGAGGTACAGCACGCAGACGACGACCACGACCACCATCGCGGTCTTGCGCACGGCGGTCGAGGAGAGCCGGAACTCGGCGAAGTCGGGCACGGTGTAGGCGCCCGAACGACGCAGCGGTGCAGCGACGAACAACAGCAGACCGAGGTAGCCGGCCGTGAAACCGACCGGGTACCAGAGGGCGTCGGCGCCGTACTTCGCGACAAGCCCGGCGACACCGAGAAACGACGCCGCGGACAGGTATTCACCCGACACGGCGGCGGCATTCCACCGCGACCCGACGGCACGCGAGGCCACCAGGAAATCCGACGTCGTTCGGGAGAATCGGCCGCCCCAGGCCCCGACCGCGATCGTGGCGACCGCGGCGGCGAACAACGCCACGGCGGTCAGCATGTCGACGCCGCTCACGTCCGGCCCGGATCGCCGGGATCGTCGTCGACGAGACTCATGAAGTCGCGCTCGGCGTGCTCGGCCAGCCGCACGTACAGCAGTCCCGTCAGATACAGCACCGGATAGGCGAGGAGTCCGAGGACGAGCCAGGTGATCCGGATGCCGAAGAGGGTCGTCTCGGCCACGCTCGGGACCAGCACGGCGAGCAGAGGTATCGCCACCACGACGACGAGCAGGCTCCCGCCGAGGCGCAACGCCAACCCGAGCTGAGCCCGCATCAGACCGCGCACCAGCGCGTCACCGACCTCGGTCTGTTCCTGGACCTCTACGCGCGTGCGCACCATCCGGGCGCCACGCCGTGAGGCGAGGACGACCCGTTCGCGCTGCGGCGGATTCTCAGACATCGCCGCGACCGGCGGGGGAACGATACTGGCGCAACGGGTCCCGGATGAGCCGGTCCTTCAGGTCGCGGACCTGACGCCGGCTGACCGGCAGCTCCACCGCTTCCGACGCCCCGTTCGCGCGCACACTGACAACGGTCCCGCTCCCGGTGGTCCGCAGGCCGGTCACCATGGGCAGGGCCACCAGGTAGGAACGGTGAACTCGGGCGAAACCCTTGTCCTGCCAACGTGATTCGAGGGTCGACAGTGGGATGCGGACGAGGTGCGCGCCGGACTCGGCGTGGAGTCGGGCGTAGTCGCCCACGGCCTCGACCCACGAGATCGAGTCACGCCGGACCAACGAGGTCACACCGCTCATCTCGACCGGGATCACGTCGTCGGAGGCGGCTCGTGGCGCACCCGATGGCGCCGGGGCAGGAGTGCTCGCGGCGGGTTTGGCGCGGGCGTCGAGGCTGGCGCGGACCCGTCCGAGCGCCTGGGCGAGGCGCACCTCGCGGAGCGGCTTGAGCAGATAGTCCACGGCGCCGACCTCGAAGGCGTCGACCGCCTTGTCCTCGTGCGCGGTGACGAACACGATCGCGGGAGGCTGTGCGTACCTGGCGAGGACGCCGGCCAACTCGAGTCCGGACAGGCCCGGCATGTTGATGTCGAGGAAGATCGCGTCGACCCGGCGGGAGTTGAGTTCACGGAGTGCGCCGGTCGCATCCGTCGCGGCATGTACCTCGGCGACCTCGTCCTGCCGGTCCAGGAGGTAGCGGAGTTCGTCGAGAGCAGGGGGTTCGTCGTCGACGGCGAGCACCACCAGCCCGGACATCCATCTCCTCCCGACTGCTGCGCTGATGCGCGACGGCGGACACGAGGATCGTACCGCGTGGGCCGCGTCACACAGCGGATCCCGGCCGCCCCGTCCGCCTGCTGATTCTCGGATTCCGGAAAAAGTCCGGTCAGGTGGCTGTGCCCGTCGGCTGTCTCGATACCCTGTCCACGGCCATCCCGACGTCAGACGGACTCACCGAGGAAGTCGCTGCACAGCGTCGCCTCGATGCGGTGGACGCAAGATAGGAAGAAAGTCACTGTGTTCTCCCGGTTCAAACCCAAGAACGATCTCTTCTACGGGTTGTTCACGTCCTCGGCCCAGTGCCTGGCGGATGGGACCAAGACCCTCACCGGCCTGCTGGAGCCCGAACCGGACTTCGAGGGGATCGCGCGCCGGATGGTCGACCTCGAACACGACTGCGACCGCATCACCCACGAGATGTTCCGCACGGTCAACTCGAGCTTCATCACGCCGTTCGACCGCTCCGACATCTACGTCCTCGGCTCCAGCCTCGACGACGTCATGGACCACATCGAGGCCGTGACCCACCTCATGGCCCTCTACGGGGTCACCGAGCTCCCGCAGCACCTCCGCGAGATGATCGAGATCCTCGACACCTCCGCGAGCGTGACCGCCGACGCGATGCCGCGACTGGCCGGCATGAAGGACCTCGAGCGGTACTGGATCGAGATCAACGCGCTCGAGAACCGCGCCGACCACACCTACCGGACCTTCCTGGCCTACCTGTTCGACGGACACCTCGACGCGCTGACCGTGATGAAGCTCAAGGACGTCGCCGACGAGCTCGAGGATGCGGCCGATTCTTTCGAGAAGGTCGCCAACATCGTCGAGACCATCGTTCTCAAGGAGTCGTGACACACCTGTGTTCTAACTTCTCGTGGTGATCGGTCTTGCCATGGCCTTCACGTTCACCAACGGATTCCACGACTCTGCCAACGCGATCGCGACCTCGGTGTCGACCCGCGCCCTGACGCTGCGCGCGGCGCTGGCGATGGCCGCCGTCGGCAACCTGATCGGCTCCTTCTTCGGTGCCAAGGTGGCCAGCACCGTCGGCTCGGGGATCATCGACCTCAAAGCGGGACCCGACGCGCTGATGCTCGTCGGCTGCGCCCTCATCGGTGCCATCACCTGGAACCTCATCACCTGGTGGTTCGGCCTGCCGTCGTCGTCCTCGCACGCGCTGATCGGCGGCATGGTGGGCGCGGCCATGGTCGCGGGGGTCACCGTGCTCTGGGCCGGCGTCGTGGAGAAGATCCTGCTGCCGATGGTGCTGTCGCCGCTTGCCGGCTTCGCGCTGGGCGCCGCGGCGATGCTCGCGATCATGTGGCTTTTCCGCAACGCCTCGCCGGCGATCACCGGCCGGCGATTCCGGCACGCACAAACCGTGTCGGCCGCGATGATGGCGTTCGGCCACGGCATGCAGGACGCGGCCAAGACGATGGGCATCGTGGTTCTCGCACTCGTCGTCGCCGGATACCAGGACGACTACTCGATCCCGCTGTGGTGTTTCCTGCTCACCGCCGTGGTCCTGGCCATCGGCACCGCCACCGGCGGCATGCGGATCATGCGCACGCTCGGCCGCAAGATCATCGAACTCGACCCGCCGCAGGGCTTCGCCGCCGAGGCCACCGCCGCCTCGGTGCTCTACGTCGCCTCGGCCGGCCTGGGTGCACCCATCTCGACCACCCACGTGATCTCCTCGGCGATCATGGGCGTGGGGTCGACCAAGCGCACCAGCGCCGTGCGGTGGGGCACCGCGGGCAACATGGCCGCCGCCTGGGTGACCACCTTCCCTGCGGCCGCCGCTTTCGCCGCCGCCACGTTCCTGCTCGCGAAGATGGTCTTCTAGCTCTCAGGGTCGGATGCCCGCCCGGAACTTCGGTACCCGCATGCCCACCTTGGTGCCGGCACCCACGGCCGTCTCGACCACCAGTCCGTAGTCGTTGCCGAACGCGGCGCGGAGGCGATGGTCGACGTTGGTGAGCCCGACGTGCGCGCCCTCGCTGTGGTCCAACGCGTCGAGCGCGCCGCTGCGCAGGAGTTCGGGATCCATGCCGACGCCGTCGTCCTCGACGGTGATGACGCAGTCGGTGCCCTCGTCGGCCGCGGTGATGGTGATGGTGCCGCCACCCTTCGACGCGAGTCCGTGACGGACCGCGTTCTCCACGAGCGGCTGAAGCGCGAGGAACGGTACGACGACGTTCAGGACCTCCGGCGCGACGTGCAGCCTCACGTCGAGTGAGTTGCCGAAGCGGGCGCGTTCGAGGGTGAGGTAGCGGTCGATGTTCCGCAGTTCGTCGGCCAGCACGGTGTACTCGCCGCTCGCGCGGAACGAGTAGCGCGTGAAATCGGCGAAGTCGAGCACGAGTTCGCGGGCTCGGTCGGGGTCGGTGCGGACGAACGAGGCGATCGTGTTGAGGGCGTTGTAGATGAAGTGCGGGCTGATCTGCGCGCGGAGTGCGAGCACCTCCGCCCGGTCGAGGCGGGCGCGGGAGGCGTCGAGTTCGGCCAGTTCGATCTGGCTCGAGACGTAGCGGGCCACCTCGGCGACGGCACCGAGCATGCCCGGGCCAGGCCGGCGGGTCGTGGCGACGACGAGGACGCCGACACTGGCGTCGCCGGCGACGAGCGGCTGGGCGATGAGGGCCCGCACCGGCGACTCCGCGCCGCACGGGTCGGAGACCAGGACCCGACGCTGGTCGCCGGTCGCCGAAGCCGCTGCCTTGGCGGCCTCGCGCAGCATGTCGGGGTCCCAGATCTCGTCGTCGTCCGGGTCGTGGGCGAGCCGCCGCGGCTCGTCGTCGAACAGTGCGACGGCCTCGGCGGAGGTCAGTGTGCGCAGATGGGGGAGGGCTTCGGCCGCCGACTCCTCGGTGAGTCCGGTGCGCAGCGATCGCGCCGCCAATGACGCGGTGTGCAGCGCCATGTGTACCGCGCGTTCGGTGGGGGTGGTGACCTGACGCCGCGTCCGGACCAACGCGACGAGGCCGAGCACCATGACCAGCAGCAGGATCGACCCGATGATGGCCACGTCGCTCGACATGGTGTCACCCTAGTTGACACCATCGGTCACAAGCGGTGTCTTCGGTTGACGCCGCCGCTGGAACCGGGTGCGTGAGATGTCGCGAATCGTGTTGCCGCGCGCGACGATACGCGACATCTACGACGTGAACCGTTCAGTAGATCGCCCACTCGCCCTGTGCGTATCGCAGGATGCGCGGGTCCATCAGGGTCGACGGTGGCAGGTCGAGCGGTTGCCGATCGAGCGAGAAGACGGTCGCCGCGGTCAGCTGTTCCGGACTCAGGAATCGCAACGGCCCGGGAGCGTCGACCGTCGGGCTGATCGGCCCGTCGGCACCTGCGAGGTGAAAACCCCAGTCGCCGAATGCCGGGACGTCGACGTGGTACGGCGTGGCCGGCAGTCCGGCCTCCCTCATGGTGGAGGCGATGCACCAGAACGACTTCGGCGCGAAGTACGGCGAACCCGCCTGCACGACGACGCGACCGTGCTCGACGAGGTGCGCGCGGACGAGTGCGTAGAACTCGGTGGAGTACAGCTTGGCGGTGGCGGAGTCGTCGGGATCGGGCATGTCGACGATGACCACGTCGAAACGTCGGTTCGTCTGACGCAACCAGCTGAAGGCATCGGCGGTCACCACCTCGGCACGCCGGTCGGTCATCGATCCCCGGTTGAGCGAGGTCAGGCGGGGGTCGGTGCGTGCCAGCCGGATCATCTCCGGGTCGAGCTCGACGAGGGTGACGTCGTGCGCGTCGGGGTATCGGAGGACCTCACGCAGCGCGAGGCCGTCGCCGCCGCCGAGCACGAGCACCGACGAGCGCTCACCCGACATCGCGGGATGGACGAGTGCCTCGTGATAGCGGTGCTCGTCGATCGACGAGAACTGCAGGTCGCCGTTCAGGTACAGCCGGGTGTCGGGGCCTGCGCCGGTGGATCGCTCGGTGATCACGATGTCCTGGTAGGCGCTCCGGGCGGCGGCCACGATCGGGTCGCGGTAGAGCGCCTGCCGGGCGGTCACCTCGAAACGGGCGGACAGCATCAATCCGGCCACGAGCGCCGCGACCACCGCCAGCGCTCCGGCGGACAGCAGGGCGAGTTGGCCGCGGCTCAACGACTTCCGGAAGATGACGAATACGAGGAAGCAGCCCGCCGCGGCGTTGACGAGTCCGACCACGAGTGCCCCGCGCAGCTGACCGAACAGCGGCAACAACAGGAACGGGAAGCAGAGACCGCCGAGCAACGCGCCGATGTAGTCGACGGCGAACATGTCCGCGACCGCCGCACCCGGCTCCTGGCGTCGAATCCGTTGCAGCAGCACCATCAGCAACGGGATCTCGGCCCCGATGAGGACGCCGAGGACGAAGGCCACCACGATGAGCGCCGGCGTGTAGAGCTCCAGGTAGGCGAAGGCGGCGTAGAGAGCCATCACCGACAGGCCGCCGAGGAGTGCGAGCAGCAGCTCGATGACCGCGAACGCGGCAACCGAGTGGGGTTGGAGCGGTTTCGCGGCGAGGGAGCCGACCCCCATGGCGAACACCATCACCGCGAGGACGATCGACGCCTGCGTCGCGGTGTTGCCGATCAGGAAGGACCCCAGGGACACCAGCGCCAGCTCGTACACCAGACCGCATGCGGCGCAGACGAACACCACGGCCAGCAGAGCGGACCGCGCGAAACGTGGCCGCGCGGAGAGCGGTTCGGTGGAGGTGTCCGTGAGTGTCACAGGTGGAAAGTGGTCACAGGATGGAGGCGGCGATGATGACGGCGACCCCGATGTGGGCGACGCCCTGCACCCACACCGCCGGATGGCTTTCCGGGTTCACGAGGATCTCGCCGAGCTTGCCGGGGGTGAGCGCGTCGATGACCAGGAACGTCACGCTCATCACGATCAGGCCGATCGCCGAGTAGACCACCGTGTAGGTGAGGCCCTCGAGCAGGCGACCCTCGCTGGCGACGATTGCGGCGGTCACGATGATCGCCACCGCCAAGAGGTTGGATCCCACCAGGATTCCGGCGTTGCGGTTGCGTTCGGCCCAGAGCTGGTGACGCAACTTGCCCGGGGTCAGCAGGTCGACGATCGCGAACGACACGATCATCACGATCACCCCGACACCCGCGTAGGCACCTGCGGCGTAGGCGTTCTCGGTCATGTCAGCGAGCATGGTCATCTCCGTGGGTTCGGGCCGTGGTTTCGGTCTGGGGGATCGGTCGCGAGAACTGGGGTCCGGGCGTCACTTGCCGCCGCCTCCACTGCCGCCACCGCGATTGCTGCTGCCGCTGCCGGAATAACCCGGCGTCGGAACCCAGAAGGCGCCGACGTAGTTGTGGTACCGGTTGTAACCCGACCGGTAGTCACGGCTCAGCATCACGCGGGTCTGGTTGGCGGCGTAGGGGAACAGGGCGACCATGTAGTCGCGGTACTGGAGGAACTGGGTGCCCGCGACATTGCCCGTCCCCGATGCGCCGGCGCGCTGATCGGTGGGGCGTTCGGCGTCACGGATGTCCTCGGCGACCTCGGTGGGGGTGCCCTCGGCGACGTAGGCGTCCACGTCCCCCTCGTCCAGGGTGGTATTGCGTTCGTAGTTCTGGGAGATGAAGTCGCGCGCCGACCCACCCAGCCCGCCACGCAGGGCACGGGCGCCGCACGCGCCGAGCAGCGCGAAGATCGTGATCACCACGATGACGCCGATGATGATGTTGCGGATGCGGTTGAGCCGGCGGCGCGGGTCGGGCTGCGGTTGGCCGGGCGGGGGCGGATATGTCATGCGCGCATCGCTCCGCGGTGGATCACGCTGGTCGTGATGACCACGTCACCGGCCTGCGGATAGGTGTGCCAGGTGTGCCACGAGATCTGTTCGGCCGTCGATTCGGAGACGATTGCGGTCACCGCGTGGGGGTCGCCGGGGAACACACCCATCACGCTCGGGTTCCCCGACGCCATCTGTTCGGTGACGCGGACTCCGAGTTGTTCGACGAGCGCGGCCATCTGATCGTCGGTGGCACGCTCGATGCGGGAGCTGAAGAGATAACCGCTCTGCTGGAAGGTCTCCGGCAGCGCCGAGCTCACGTCGGGCAGGCATGCGACGGTCTCGCAGATGCGCTGGGCGCCGTCGTCGACGACGACCTGATGGCTCGCGCCCAGTAAGCGGACCGACACCGTGATGCCGTCGATCTCCCCGTCCTCTCGGGCGAGCGGCTCCTGCAGCGGGGCGTCGAGCGAGAAACCGAGCTGGTCGGCGCTCGTGTCCGCGTATGCGACGGGAAGGTGGGCGACAGTTGCGCCGGGCTGTTCTGACATGTGTCTCGCAGTCCTTCGCCGCTCAGATGTTCTGGTCGGAGGGATTGCTGGGGAAGATGCGGTAGTCGGCGCGGGTGAGGAGTTCGCCGCGCGCACATTCCCAACCGCTGCCGTAGTCCTCGAACGACAACCGCTCGTTGCCGGCCTGATAGTCGTGGTAGGCCATCCGGCCCGACGCTGCGACGCCGGTGGTGCCCGCCGAGGTGAACCGGGCGGTGCCGGCCTCCTCGGAGTGGTAGCGGCGGCCGTCGACCTCGACCGTGCCGGGTCCGGGCTCGACGACGACGCCGGACAGTTCATGCCACAGCACGACCTCGAGGTCGGGATCGTCTTCGACCGAGATCCAGGCCTTGCTGCCGAGTCCCGTGTCGAGGAAGTTCTCGGTCCAGGTGTATCCGTCCTGGGTCAGCCGCACGGTGCCGCGGACCGCATAGGTCTCGCCGCGCAGCTCGACGAGGTCGCCGGGCTTGAGTTGGCGTGGGTCGCCGTAGACGGAGTCGTCGTCGGCCGAGGAGAACGGGTCCCCGGGCCGGTACGTGCGGTTGCGGAGGGCGTCCGCCTCGGCTTGGCGGGCCTTGCGGTTGCCCAGGTAGTTGAAGATGGCGACCACCGCGATGATCGCGAGCAGGGCCACGACGATGATCAGCAGGAACTCCACTTCGCCGACACTATCCGGATACTCCGGTGCCGTCAGCCGGGTTCGGCGAGGTGAATGACCCCGGAATCGATGACGCCGAGGTGAATGACGACGTCACCAGTCCGCGCGGGCATCGACGTCGCGCAGCAGGTCGATCACCGGTGCGAACTGCTCGAGTACCGGTTCCAGAACCGTGATGTAGCTGATCCCGGTGCGGTCCCGCAGCCTCACGAGCCGCGCGGCGATGTCCGACGCCGAGCCGATCAGGACCGACGGGAGTCCGGCGAACTCGTCGGGCTCCATCGTCAGCCCGTATTTCGCGATCAGCTCGTCGACGACCGTCCCCGGGTCGTCGGTGACCACAACGATCTGCATCAGCAGATTCCATTCGATGTCGTCTGCCCGGGCGCCGGCCGCGGCGCGGGCGAAGGCGACCCGTTCGTCGAACTCGGCCGCCGGCAACGGTTCCAGATCGCCGTCACGTCCCGTCCGCGCCGCGGTGAACCCGACGATGTCGGCCTGCTCGGCGGCCATCCGGAGCACCCGGTCGCCGTTCCCGCCGAGGAGTAGCGGCACGCGCTCCTGGACGGGGCGCGGCGTGTGGCCGGGATCGTTCAGCAGCGACGTAACCCGGGTCACCGTCTCGGCCAGGTGATCGACGCGGCGGCCCGCCGGCCGGAATTCGATTCCGGCCGACTCGAATTCCTCTTTGACGTAGCCGGTGCCCAGTCCGAGCTCGACGCGACCGTCGGAGAGCTGGTCGACGGTCGCCGCGTCGCGGGCGAGCAGCGCCGGGTTGGTGAACGCCGCGTTGAGGACGAACGGGCCCACGCGGAGTCGTTCGGTCGCGGCGGCCGCCGTCGCGAGTGCAGGCCAGGGGCTCGGGATGCCGAGGTGGTCCGGGACCAGCAGGACGTCGAAGCCGAGCTGTTCGACGTGCCGCGCGCGCTCTTTCCAGGACGAGCTGGTGTCCACGACGAGCATGTTGACCCCGAACCGGAACGGCCTGTTCGCGAGAGACATGTCCACAACCTAGCCAGGGGCTCGACGGCCGGCCAGGTGGATGCGGTGGAGTCCGGGCCGGTGCGACCTTGCACTCGCCAGGGTCGAGTGCTAAAACGGACGTTGGCACTCGCGAGCTGTGAGTGCCAGGTCGGGACGGTGAGATCGGTACCGAATGACACACCGGTCGTCCGTCGCGGGCACCGAGTTCCGGCCATACGAACCTAGTGTCACCCCCTTCGGAGGATCACTTACCCATGGCCAAGCAAATCGCGTTCGACGAAGAGGCCCGTCGCGGCCTCGAGCGGGGCCTCAACAGCCTCGCCGACGCCGTCAAGGTGACGTTGGGACCCAAGGGTCGCAACGTCGTTCTGGAGAAGAAGTGGGGCGCCCCCACGATCACCAACGATGGTGTTTCCATCGCCAAGGAGATCGAGCTGGAGGATCCCTACGAGAAGATCGGCGCCGAGCTGGTCAAGGAAGTCGCCAAGAAGACCGACGATGTCGCGGGCGACGGAACCACCACCGCCACCGTCCTGGCACAGGCTCTCGTCCGTGAGGGTCTGCGCAACGTCGCTGCCGGCGCCAACCCGCTGGGTCTGAAGCGCGGCATCGAGAAGGCCGTCGAGGCTGTCACCGAGTCGCTGCTGAAGAGCGCCAAGGAGGTCGAGACCAAGGAGCAGATCGCTGCCACCGCGGGCATCTCGGCCGGCGACCCCTCGATCGGCGAGCTCATCGCCGAGGCGATGGACAAGGTCGGCAAGGAAGGCGTCATCACGGTCGAGGAGTCCAACACCTTCGGCCTCCAGCTCGAGCTCACCGAGGGCATGCGCTTCGACAAGGGCTACATCTCGGGGTACTTCGTCACCGACGCCGACCGTCAGGAAGCCGTCCTCGACGACCCGTACATCCTGCTCGTCTCGGGCAAGGTCTCGACCATCAAGGACCTGCTGCCGCTGCTGGAGAAGGTCATCCAGGCCGGCAAGCCGCTGCTGATCATCGCCGAGGACGTCGAGGGCGAAGCCCTCTCGACCCTGGTCGTCAACAAGCTCAAGGGCACCTTCAAGTCCGTCGCCGTCAAGGCCCCGGGCTTCGGTGACCGCCGCAAGGCCATGCTGGCCGACATCGCCATCCTCACCGGTGGCGAGGTCATCAGCGAAGAGGTCGGCCTGTCCCTCGAGGGCGCCGGCATCGAGCTGCTCGGTACCGCTCGCAAGGTCGTCGTCACCAAGGACGAGACCACCATCGTCGAGGGCGCGGGCGATCCCGACGCCATCGCCGGTCGCGTGGCCCAGATCCGTGGCGAGATCGAGAACAGCGACTCCGACTACGACCGTGAGAAGCTGCAGGAGCGCCTGGCCAAGCTGGCCGGCGGTGTTGCGGTCATCAAGGCGGGCGCGGCCACCGAGGTCGAGCTCAAGGAGCGCAAGCACCGCATCGAAGATGCCGTGCGCAACGCCAAGGCTGCCGTCGAAGAGGGCATCGTCGCCGGTGGTGGCGTGGCCCTGCTCCAGTCGGAGCCGGCCATCGACGCACTCTCGCTTGAGGGTGACGAGGCCACCGGCGCCAACATCGTCCGCGTCGCTCTCTCGGCTCCGGCCAAGCAGATCGCGATCAACGCCGGTCTCGAGCCGGGCGTCGTCGCCGACAAGGTCCTGAACTCGCCCACCGGCACCGGCCTCAACGCCGCCACCGGTGAGTACGAGGACCTGCTGGCTGCCGGCATCAACGACCCGGTGAAGGTCACCCGCTCGGCGCTGCAGAACGCAGCCTCGATCGCGGCTCTGTTCCTCACCACCGAGGCCGTCGTCGCCGACAAGCCGGAGAAGAACGCTGCACCGGCCATGCCGGGCGCCGACGAGATGGGCGGCATGGGCTTCTGATTCAGAACCCCTTGCTTGACCAGCTCTAAAGCACACGGGCCGGCCCACTCCCATTCGGAGTGGGCCGGTTTCGTATATCGGTCCACGAGCCGCCCGCAGGAACCGCGCGTGGCGGAAGGGGGTTGAAGACCACTTGGCTTCTCCCATCACCGTCGACATCTGGTCCGACATCGCGTGCCCCTGGTGCTTCATCGGGAAGCGTCGCTTCGAGGCGGGTCTCGCCGAGTTCGCCGGACGCGACGACGTCGAGGTGACCTATCGCAGCTACGAACTCGCACCCGACACCCCTGTCGACTTCGAGGGTTCGGAGATCGACTTCCTGGTGCGGCACAAGGGGATGCCCGCCGCCCAGGTCGAGGGGATGCTCGAGCAGGTCCGCGGGATCGCGGCCGACGTCGGCCTCGACTACGACTTCGACAGCCTCCAGCACACCAAGACCCTCAAGGCCCACGAGGCGCTGCATTTCGCGCGCGCCCACGGCAAGCAGCTCGAGCTGGCGGAACGGCTGTTCCAGGCCTACTTCGAGCAGGGTCGGCACGTCGGCAGGCCCGCCGAGCTCGCCGACCTGGCCGCCGAGGTCGGGTTGGATCGCGACGCCGTGCTCGCGGCGCTCGAATCCGGCGACCATGCCCAGGCGGTCGCCGCCGACATCGACCAGGCGCGGGCATACGGGATCACTGGTGTCCCGTTCTTCGTCTTCAACGGCAAATACGGCGTGTCCGGCGCGCAGCCCGCCGAGACCTTCACCCAGGTCCTGGAAAAGGTGCACGCCGACTGATCCTCGTGTGCGAACTGCCGGGTTTGGGTAAGGCACCTTCGATGCAGACGTTCCTGCCCTACCCGGACTTCCGGCGGTCCGCCGAGGCCCTCGATCCCGCGCGGCTGGGCAAGCAGCGGGTGGAGACCCTGCAGATCCTGCGTGCCCTGGAGCTGTTCGACTACGGCTGGGGCAACCACCCGGCGGTCACGATGTGGCGCGGGCACACTCCCGCTCTCGTCTCCTATGGCCTGGCCTTCGTCGACGTCTGGCGTCGTGAGGGACGCGCGGACACCACCGCTGCGATGATCGCCGAGTTCGCACCGGAGGTGGTGGGCGCCTCCCAGTCGGATCTCGCCGACGCCGGTCTGATGCCGCCGTGGCTGGGCGACGACCGCCTCCATCGGAGCCATCGGTCGGCGTTGCTGCGCAAGGATCCCGACTTCTACGTCGCTGAGTTCGGCGACGTCGCCGACGATCTCCCGTATTTCTGGCCCGAACCGCCGGAAGCGGCGCCGGACCGGAATGACCGTGATCGCACGGTGTGGATCATCCGGCCGTCATCGAAGGAGCAGTTCGACGAGTTCCGTCGGCGCGACATCGTCGGCCTCGGAACTGAGTCCGGTATCGACGTCGACGCCGCGACGGCCAGTGCCGACGGGCTGCGCGCCCTGCTCAAGGAGTGCAGCCCGGGACGGCGACCGGGCAAGGACCTCCGCGTACTGGCGTCCTTCGTCGACGACCTGACTCCCGGCGACGAGGTGGCAGTCGTCGATGCCGACGACCCGACGGTGCTCCCGCTCGGGCTCGTCGAGAGCGAGTACGAGTTCACCAGGCGTGGAAAGACTCTCGCTCTCCATCGACGGCGTGTTCGGTGGACCGGCACGGTGGCACGGTCATCGGTGATCCCGCCCGCGCTCCTGCAGAACCCGCGGACGATGTTCCCGGTCGCGGTGGAGAACCATTAAAAGGTCGAATTCGACGAGGTGTAGTCCGGTCGATTGAACTTCGTGAGCCCCCTGCGGACCTTCGTGTTCGTCGTCGACTCGAGGGAATGCATGTTCGGCGACGCGGAGTGAATTACGGGGTGACCACAAAGTGCGTATAACCCCCGGTCGCGCAGGTATGGGCGGGGAACGACCTGTCGTGCATGCAATTGCGAAACGGACATTCTCGAACGGCATCTCCGAATGGACCCGATGCGGATCCGTGTCTGATCGAGGAAATGTTCTGAACCCGCCGACCGATGTTGAGTATGGTCCGACGTATTCGGACCGAGACCTGCACGTGAGGATTCCGTTGCCGAGAATTCGGAGCCGAAGGCTATGTGAGGGGATGTCGATGACAGCTGCGGGTAGGAGTGTGTGCAGCAGGAGGTTGGCCTTAACGCTCGTCTCGATCGCAGCGGTGGTCGCAGCCTTTTCCGTCCCGCCCGCCGCTTCCGCAGATCCCGGGGTGCGTGAGCGGGCGGCGCGGCTTGCTCAGGCGACCGCCGAGGGCCGGGTTGTCGATCTGTCCGTGAGGTCTGAATCCATGGCGCGTGATGTACCGGTTCGTGTTTTGGTGGCAGCTGACACTTCCGAACCGCGGCCGACGCTGTACCTCTTGAACGGGGCCGGTGGCGGAGAAGGAACGGGGCACTGGTTCGAACAGACCGACATCGTCGATTTCTTCGCCGACAAGGACGTCAATGTGGTGGTGCCGATGCGTGGCGCCTACAGCTACTACACCGACTGGGTTCGGAACGACCCGGTTCTCGGGCGCAACAAGTGGACGACCTTCCTGACGAAGGAGCTGCCGCCGGTCATCGACGCGAAGTTCGACACGGATGGCGCAAACGGCATCGCAGGGATCTCGATGGCGGGAACTTCTGTTCTTGCACTGGCGGAGACGGCGCCTGATCTCTATCGCGCGGTCGCGTCCTACAGCGGTTGTGCGGAAACGAGCACTGAGCTGGGGACGTTGGCCATCCAAGCTGTGGTCGAGGGTCGAGGCGGCGGTAACGTCGCAAACATCTGGGGGCCGATCGGAGCGCCTAATTGGAGAGCGCACGATCCCGTCGTGAATGCACACAAGCTGCGCGGCAAGTCCATCTACGTCAGTAGCGGTACCGGACTGCCGGGCAAGCATGATCGCTTCTCGAGTTCTGGGATCAATCGCGACCCTCTGAAGTACGTGGACATCGTCGGGGTGGGTGGAGCCATCGAGGCCGCTACGTACCAGTGCACATTGAACCTCGAGAAGAGGCTCAAGCAGCTACGCATCCCCGCGACGTTCGATTACGAGCCCGGGACGCATTCGTGGCCGTATTGGCAGGACCAGCTGGCCAAGTCGTGGCCGATGCTCGAGCGTGCTCTGACCCGCTGATCTACCGGCTGGACGCCGGTGAGGCGTGTTCATCTGCAACGATGAGTCGCGTGACTGTGACACCCGGTGCGCCGAGCCCGATCGGCAGCCTCCCGAATCTGCGTGACCTCGGCGGCTGGCGGACCGCCGACGGGCGAGTGGTGCGATCCGGGTTGCTGTTCCGGTCGACGGACTTCTCGTCGCTCACCGACTCCGATGTCGCCGCCCTCGAGGGCCTCGGCTTGCGCACGGTCTACGACCTCCGTTCGGTGCACGAGCGGGAGGCCATCCCGGACCCGTCCCTGCCCGATGCCACCGAGGTCGGGCTCGACGTGCTCGCCGACGCGCAGATGTCGATCCCGGCCAACATCGGTGCCGTACTCGCTGATCCGGCCGTCGTCGCCCAGGCCGACGAGGTCCTGTCCGGCGGCAAGGCGCGCGAGATGATCTCGGGTACCTACCGCGAGATGATCACCCTGCCGAGTGCCACCGCCGCCTACTCGGAGTTCTATCGCGGACTGCTTGGCGACGCGCCGAGTCCGATCCTCTTCCACTGCACAACAGGCAAGGACCGCACCGGTTGGGCCGCCGCGGCATTTCTCACCCTGGTCGGGGTGGGTGAAGAGGACGTCTACCGCGACTACCTGCTGACCAACGAGCGCCTCATCCCGGCGCTGAAGCACATCTTCGACGGCTTCGCGGCCGCGGGCGGCGACCCGCAACTTCTCGTCGGCGTTCTCGGCGTCGACGCGGGATACCTCGACGCGGCCTTCGACGAGGTGCGGACCAGATACGGCGGCATCGAGGGGTACTTCAGCGAGGCGCTCGGAATCGGTACCCGCGAGCAGGACAAGATCCGCGAACGTTTCCTCGTCGAGGCCTGACCCGGCCTACCGGAAGACGATGCACGTGGTTGAGCCGCGTGCGACCAAGGTCTGCGTACCCGGTCGGACACGCCTCCCGGGCGATCGGGCTATGTATAGTTGCATAGACCACCCGGACGAGATGAAGGAGCAGGTCATGGCGCCGCATTCCGCCGAATCCGTCATCTCCGGATCGGATGAGCGTGGTCCGCGCGAACGGATGATCGTCCATGCCGCGGACCTGATCGGCCGCGACGGTGTTGCCGCGACCTCGATCGGCGACGTCATCTCCGCGAGCGCCGCGCCTCGCGGGTCCATCTACCACCACTTTCCCGGCGGCAAGACGCAGCTCATGACCGAGGCGGTCCGGTACGCGGGAGACTTCATCGCCGAGCGGCTCGCGCGCCGGGCCACGCTCACCCCCGCCGAGACGGTTCGCGAGATCGGCGGCGTGTGGCGGCGCATGCTGGTCAACACCGACTTTCAGTTCGGTTGCCCGGTCATGGCCGGCGGCCTGGCGCGTCGCGGCGAGCCCGAGGTGGCCGACGCCGCCGCCGAGATCCTCCGCCGCTGGGCCGATCTGATCACCGCCCGGCTCGTCGTCGACGGTGTGGACAGCGAGCGCGCCGATTCGCTGGCGAACCTGGTCGTGGCCGCCATCGAGGGGGCGGTCGCACTCTGCCAGACGCAGCGCAGCGTCGAACCGCTTGATCGCGTCATCGCCGAACTGGCCGCGCTCTGCGACGCCGCGGTCTACCGGTAGGCATTCCCACCGGTTCTGACGAACCCGCAGACCTGGTCATCTGTACGCCGTTGGCTTGCGGCGGGCTCCGTAGTAGGTTCACGGTGGCGCCACCTCGGTGGCAGTACGCCGTGTGAACGACGCTGGGCCGAGTTCGGGAGGGGACACGATGACGCCGGTCTTCCGGCATGAGCTGGGCTCGGACTTCGACCGCCTCCACCCCAACGTCGCATGGCGTTACGGCATCGACTCCACCTCCGGGGTCGCCCAGATCTGCCACGGCATGTACGAGTCGGTGTACGTGTCCTCGGTCCTGCCCCCACCCGCTCTCTGGCACTACGCCAAGCGGAACGCCCTGCCGTCCAAGACCAGTCGGATGGTCCCGTTCACCCAGGCCTACTACTGCTACGTCGATGAACTCGAGCGCGAGTCCCTCGCGGTACTGCGGACCTTCCGGTACACGACCGGCCCGCGCAAGCTCAACTCCCTACTCGTCGCGGGACGCACCGGACTCGTCGACTACTTCGGCGACGGACCCGAGTTCCTCTATCCGATCGAGCCGTCGGTGACCCCGGCCGGCGAGTTGCTCCTCGAGAGCGGACCGATGCGCTGGCTGGGGCGCGGACCGAAGGTGGGCATGAAGGGCCTCTTCACCGCGCAGATGAAATACATCGAGGGGTGGGACGAGAAGCGCGAACGCTTCCGCTGTGACATGACGGTTCGCAATCCGGTCATCGGCGAGATCATGCATTTCCGAGGATGGTTCACGGCGGCGGACCAGGCGTGCACACTGCGCGACATCCCCGACGAGGCGTGGCCGGTGAACCTCGTCGACCGGGAGAGCTGATCCCCGTCGAGTCCCGCCCTGGGTAAACCTGGTCACCCGACCAGGTACGAATACCGACGGCGCACGGTTCGGTGTGTGCCCGCGGAGGCCGGACGGTAGGTTCACTCCATGGCTGTCTCCGCGAACATCGAATTCCACATCGCCGCCCCGGTCTCGGTGGTGATGGAAGTACTCATGGACATCGAGTCCCTCCCCGAGTGGTCGGGCCCCCACAAGGAGGCCGAGATCATCGACGAGCACGACGACGGCGCACCGCGGACTGTGCGCATGGTGGTCACCGCGGCGGGTATATCCGACGAACAGACGTGTACGTACGAGTGGACCGACACGACCTGCGAATGGCACCTGATCAAGTCGAATCAGCTCAGCGAACAGCGCGGCAAGTACACCGTCACCGCGACCGACACCGGTTCGCACGTGCACTTCGACCTGGAGGTCGATCTCAAGATCAAACTGCCCGGATTGATCGTCAAGCGCGCTCAGAAGATGGCCGTCGACACCTCTCGCAAGGGGCTCACCGCCGAAGCAGAGAAGCGCGCCATCGGCTGAGCGAAACCGCGCCCGAACCGGGTCGCCGTCATCCGGACGGTGTCGACCCGACGATCCCCCGGGTGGCCCGCGCGGACCGCGGGTACCCTGGGATCGTCATCAGCCCAGCCGTTGCACCATGGAGGCCAAATCCCTTGAAAATGAACAAATTTGCCGTCCGGGCGTTGGTCTTCCTCGCCGGTGGCGCCGGTTGTGTCGCATTCGCCGGGTTGTCCGGTGAGGGTGTCGCATCGGCTGTTCAGTGCACGGCGTCGAACGGGCAACAGATCGAACGGGTCGTGGGTGCGAGCGGTTGCGGCGCCAAGGCCGGATTGGGTAGCCGCGCGACCGCCGAGGACCGCAGTGGCAACGGCACGGCCATCTCCGTGTCGGACAACGGCGGCAACGCCTCGTCGTACAACCTGCAGCCGGGCTCGTCGGCCCTCGCAGGTGCCAACTCGCGCGGCGTGGCGTACTCGGTGACCACCGGTCCCAAGGCGCTGTCGATCGCGCAGGCGCGGCGCGGCGGCACCACGGTGGCGGTCGGCGGCTGGGGTGGCCAGGCCTACGCCGGACCCGACGGCGCGGTGTGCAGCGGCGGCTTCGCGGCGGCCTTCGATTCGGTCACCGGGAAGGCCTGCCTGCATTCGGGTTCCATCGATCTGCGCAACTGACCGGTCGGCTCGTCCACCGATCTGAGACCAAACCCGCCCGACGCGGCGCGTCGTTCACCGGCGCGTCGGGCGTGGTCCACCCGGTAGTCCTATCGTTGGACCGTGACCGAACTACACGACGCAGACCCCCACGTCGGCCCGGACTTCAGTGTCTTGAACGGCCGAGAGGCACTTCAGCAACTCGTCGACCTGCACGACGTCACGCAGTTCACCGTGAACGACGACGATGACGACGACCCCGTCCTGCTGACGCTGCCGCACCGCAACGTGGTCGACACCTGGCGTCAGGACTACCCGTACTCCGAGCGCATGAGCCGGCGCGAGTACGAGGTCACCAAACGTCGCCTGCAGATCGAGTTGCTCAAGCTCCAGAAGTGGTCCAAGCAGACCGGGCAGCGTCATCTGCTGGTCTTCGAGGGTCGCGACGCCGCCGGCAAGGGCGGCACGATCAAACGCTTCAACGAGCACCTCAACCCGCGCGGTGCTCGCGTGGTCGCCTTGGAGAAGCCGAGCGAGCGCGAGGCGACCGAGTGGTACTTCCAGCGCTACGTCCAGCACCTGCCGGCCGGTGGCGAGATGGTCTTCTTCGACCGGTCCTGGTACAACCGGGCCGGCGTTGAACGCGTCATGGGTTTCTGTAATCCGCAGCAGTACACCCAGTTCATGTCGCAGGTCCCGGCCTTCGAGAAGATGCTCGTCGACGACGGCATCAACCTGGTGAAGTTCTGGTTCTCGGTGACCCCGCTCGAGCAGCGCACGCGGTTCGCCATCCGCCAGATCGACCCCGTCCGACAGTGGAAGCTCTCGCCGATGGACCTCGCCTCGCTCGACAAGTGGGACGCCTACACCGAGGCCAAGGAGGCGATGTTCGCCGCCACCGACACCGACCACGCGCCGTGGACGGTGGTGAAGTCCAACGACAAGAAGCGTGCCCGCATCAACGCGATGCGGCACGTGCTCAGCCTGTTCGAGTACGACGGCAAGAACCACGACTTCGTCGGCCGACCGGATCCGCTGATCGTCGGGCGTGCCGCGGACGTGGTCGGGGAGTAGCCGTCGGTGGCTCGGTAGCCTCGTGGGGTGCGAAGCTTTCTGAGTGCTCTGATGACGCTCGTCGCGATGGCGGCGACCGTGCTCGCGGTCCCGGCTCTGTGGCTGGACCTGCGTATCGTCGACCAGGACGGATTCGTCTCCACCGTCGCGCCGATGGCCGAGAACCAGAAGGTGAAGGACTACCTCGCCGACGAGATCGCCGCCCAGGCCACCGCCCGCACCGATCTCCCGATCGCGGGTGCGCTGGTGCGTCCGCTGGCCGCGACGTACACCGACAGCGAGCAGTTCCGGCTCGACTTCGCCGATGTCGTCGGCCAGCAGCACGCCTGGCTGTTCACCCAACCCGCACCGGGTGAGGACACGTCCGTCATGCAGCTCGACATCACCGCGATGATCAACCGGGCGCTCAATCTGACCGGCACCCCGAACGAGATCTCGGGACCGGTCGTCGTCGACTTGACCAACGGGGCTTCGGGTCTCGAGGCCGGTAGATACGCCGAGGTCGGCAACCAGATCACCATGCTCGCCCGGGGTGCGGCGGCGGTCGCGGTCATCGCCGGACTCCTCGCCCTTCTGCTCGCGCACCGGCGCAGCACGGTCTTCGCCTGGCTCGGGCTGGGCGCGGTCGCGGCCGGGGTCGCGAGCTGGGTCATCGGCCTGTTCTTCGCCGACCGCGCCAAGCAGGAGGTCGCGGGCGCCGAATCATCGGGTCGGCAGGTGGCCGAGCTGATCATCGACGGGGCCTACTCCGACCTCACCCAGGTCGCGCTGATCGTCGGCGGGGTGGGCGTCGCGATGGTCGTTGTCGGGCTCATCGGCCGGGTGGTCTTCGCGGGCCGGCGCTGAGCCGCCCGCTCCCTCCAGATGCGAGCGAAGCGAGCCTCTCAGTGCCCGGCGAAGGCCTCGGCGAGCCACCAGGATCCGCCGTCGTTCGTGATCTTGGCGTCGATGACCAGCGGGCCGGACGGTTCAGGGGAGTCGAGTGAGGCGACCCAGCGTCGTACCTGGTCGAGGTCGTCGAACCCGGTGACCGTCACGCCGTTCGCGCCGTGGCCGCGGGCGATGGCGGCGATGTCGGTCTCGGGGAAGGTCACCGTCGTCGTGTCGGCGTCGCCGAAATGGTGTACCTCGGCGCCGTACGCGGAGTCGTTGTAGACGAGCACGACGAGCGGAAGCGCCAGGCGGACGGCGGTTTCCAATTCGGAGATCGCCATCAGGAAACCGCCGTCACCGGTGCCGAGGACAGGCAACCGGGTGGGTTGGGCGATCGCCGCGCCGATGGCCGTGCCCAGTCCGAGACCGATCGACTGGAATGCCTGGGTGAAGCAGAAGCCGAACTCGTCGGGCACCGACAGATGCGTCGACGGGTACCCCATGAAATTGCCCGAATCGATGGACAGGATGCGGTCGGCAGGCAGGATCTCGTCGAGAGCAATGCTCAACGCGCGCGGGTCGATTCGGCCGTCGACAGGCTCGGCGGTGACCGGGACGTCCTGCCACCGCGTCGACGCGGCGATCCGTTCGGCCACATCATCGGTCCGGTATCCGTTGTGCGACAGCGGATCACCGGAAAGTGCGGCGAGCGCGTCGGTTGCGGTTGCTGCGCAGTCTCCGACCACGCCGACGTCGACCGGGCGGTGCGCGCCGATCGCCTCGACCTCGACATCGACCTGGGCCACCACGGTCTGGTCACCGATGAGCCGGCCGTGCCGCATCGTCCACATGTTGAGCGCACATCCCCACCCGACGATGAGGTCGGCGCCGGCGATGAGCTCCGCGGTCGTCGGCGACGAGAAGCCGCCGGAGATGCCCAGTGAGAACGGATTCTCGGCGAAGAGGCCGTTGGCGACCGCCGACGTGGCGAGCAGCGCACCACTTGCCTCCGCGAGCTCCGCGATCTGCGGACCGGCCTCGCGACCGCCCCGTCCTGCGACGAAGACCGGTCGGCGGGCCGCGCGAATCGCCGCGACGAGGGTTTCCACCGATGCGGCGTCGGGCCGGATCCGCGGTGCCCCGAACGATGCGACGACCGGCCCGGACACCTCGACCGGTGCCGCGGCCACGTCGATTGCGATGTTGAGCACGACCGTCCGGCGCTGGGTCACTGCGGTCCGGTACGCCCGGGTCACATCGGCGACCACGGTGTTCGGGCCGTAGACGCGGTCGCTCACCGCGCCCACGCTCGTCGCCAGTGCGTCCTGGTCGATCCGGAAGTTCGACTGCAGCGCGGCAGCCGGGGCGTCGGCGGTCAGCACGATCATTGGGGTACGACTCTTCGCCGCCTCGCCGATGCCGGTGACCGCGTTGGTGAGGCCGCAACCCTGGTGCACCGTCAGCACACCCACCCGTCCAGACATTCGCGAGTAGGCGTCGGCCATGGAGGCCGCGCCACCCTCGTGGCGTGCCGCGGTGAACCCGACCCCGCCGGCGCGCAGCGCGTTGGTCATGACGAAGTTGCCGCTGCCGACGACCCCGAACGCGTGACCGACGCCCAGATCGGCGAGAACACGGCCCGCTACGTCGGCGACCGTCGGGCCGTACGTTGTCGCCGAGTCCGTCACGCCGATCAGCTCTCGACGATGGCCAGCACCCGCGACGGGCTGCCGGTACCGCCGACGATCGGGAGCGGACTGACGACGATCACGGCACCGGTAGCGGGCAGCGAACCGAGGTTCCGCAGCGAGGTCAGGCCGTACTTGTCGTTGCCGAGGAAGTGGTAGTGGACTGGGAAGGCCGGCTCGAAGCCACCCGCGAGACCTGCGTCGACGCCGACCGTCTCGACGCCGAGTCCGGTGATCTGCCGCTGCACGGCCAGCCACTCGGCGCATTCGACCGAGACGCCCGGGGTGTGCGAGCCGGTCTCGTCGGCGTTGAGGAACTCCGCTTCCGACCCGCCTCGTGCTTCCCATCCGGTGCGCAGCAGGAGCCAGGCGCCCGGCAGCAGTTCGCCGTGCTCGGCCTCCCATTCTTCGACGTCGGCGACCTCGAGCAGATAGTCGGGGTTGTCGGCGACCTTCGCGGTCAGGTCGAGGACGGCTGCCGGACCGATCAGCCGCTGCACGGGGATCTGGGAGACGTCGTCACCGTCGCGACCGCTGATCCAGTGGATCGGTGCGTCGAGGTGGGTGCCGATGTGCTCGCCGGTGTGGATGTTGTTGTGCCGCCAGTATGGTCCGGGTTCGTTGTAGGCGCTGACCTCTTCGAGACTGAAGTCGATCAGGTTCGCGAACGGGGCCGGCAACCGCAGGGCCGGGGTCGAACTCGACAGCGGGGTGGTCAGGTCTATCACCCGGAGGGATCCGTCGGCGAGGCCGGTGAGGAAACCGGGCAGGGCGGTGGCGGTCACTTGCGTGCGCCCCGCCAGTTCATGCCCCAGCCGTAGGCCTCGTCGACCTTGTCCTGGGCACCGCGGATGTAGCGAACCTCGCGGTTGATCACCAGTTCGCCGCCGCGGTTCTCGAGCAAGGCGATTGCGCAGGAGATCGCGGACTGGTCGGCCTCGTCGAGGCGGACCTCGATCTCCGGTCCGCTCGCCGGGGACAGCGTGACGACGCCGTTGGCGCTCGCCCAGTTGGGGGTGCCCTCGTAGATGTAGGCGAAGATCAGGATTCGGCGGATCTGGTTGGTCGCGGAGAGATCGATGTACATGTTCTCGCCGCCCTTGCCGGAGCGGTCGTCACCGTCGAGGTAGATGATCGGTTGCCCTTGGCGGGGCGCCTGGAACGAGTTGCCCAGTGCCTGGACGATGCCCTTGCTGCCGTCGGTGAACTCCCACATGCAGGCGAGGTCGAGGTCGATGCCTTTGGCCTTGCGGAACAATCCGCCGCCCGACGAGTTGGCCGTCCAGCTGAGATTGACGCGCACCTGGCCGGTGGTCGCGCCCTGCTTGCTCAGCGAGATGCTCGGCGCCGACTTGGTCAGCGTGATCTTGGAGAGCGACACCGGCTGGGCGGGCGGCTGCTGGCCGTACGTGGGTGTGGGGGCCGGAGGCTGCGCAGGCGGTTGCGGGGGTTGGGCTTTCGGACGCTTGGTGTAGTCGATCCCCATCAGGTTTCCTCATCTCGTCGTGGGCGACATCGTTGTCGGTCGCGGTGATCTGCTGCCCAGGGTAGTGGAGCTGCGACGTCAACCCGCCTGAGGAGCGAGCGTCCGCCACAGGAACTCGAACGCGAGCGCGGACTTGAACGCTGCCTGCTTGTTGTCCGCGGCGCCGCCGTGGCCGCCCTCGATGTTCTCGTAGTAGAGCACCTCGTGACCGCTTTCCTCCAGCCGCGCAACGAGTTTGCGGGCGTGGCCGGGATGGACGCGGTCGTCGCGGGTGGACGTCGTGACCAGGATCGGCGGGTACGAGGCGCCGGGATCGATGTTCTGGTATGGCGAGAACGGCTTCATGAACTCCCACTGCTCGGGATCGTCGGGGTCGCCGTACTCGGCCACCCACGACGCGCCGGCGAGGAGCAGGTGATAGCGCTTCATGTCGATCAGCGGGACCTGACACACCAACGCGCCGAACAGTTCCGGGTATCGGGTGAGCATGACGCCCATGAGGAGTCCGCCGTTGGAACCGCCCTGTGCGCCCAGCTGTTCCGGAGTGGTGAGGCCACCGTCGACGAGGGCACGTGCCACGGCGGCGAAGTCCTCGTACACCTTGTGACGTCCGGCCTTCTGCGCCTGCGTGTGCCACGACGGACCGTATTCGCCACCGCCGCGGATGTTCGCGATGACGTAGATGCCGCCGCGCTCGATCCAGTTCTTGCCCGACAACGAGAGGTAACTGGGTGTGAGCGAGTTCTCGAACCCGCCGTAGCCGTAGAGCAGGGTGGGACCGCTGGTCACCGCCCGTCGACGGATCACGAAGTAGGGAATCTGTGTTCCGTCGTCGGAAGTGGCGAAATGCTGCTCGGCGATCACCGATTCGGAGTCGAAGTACGTCGGGCTGCGCTTGATGACCTCCGGCGCGGTCCCGTTGCTGTGCAGGAGGCTCGGCGGATCGGTGAACGAGGTGGCCATCCAGAACACCTCGTCGCTCTCGTCCGGATCGGTGTCGAGCACGGACACGGTGGCGAGGCCCGGGAGGCCCGGGAAGTCGATGACCTCCCAGCTGCCGAGCTTGCGCACCTCGACCATGGTGTGCACATCGCGCAGCGTCACGATGATGAGTTGCGAACGCGTGTAGGCATAGTCGACGAGACTCGTGTGGGCATCCGGGGTGAACAGCACGGTCGCGTCGCGGCCACCGGCCCGGTAGTCGTCGTAGTCGAAGGCCAGCAGGGTGCCCGGCGCGTGGGTCGTACCGTCGAGCGTCCACTCCGACCGCGTCATCACCAGCAGCCAGTTCATCCGCACACCGGCGTGGGCGTCGGTCGGGACGTCGACGAGTTCCGGTTCGCCGTCGCGTAATTCGAACATCAGCGAGTTGAAGAAGTCCGTCGAGCGCGAGATGAAGTGTCGCTCGAAGCCGGGGGTGTCGTCGTAGATCGCGTGCACCGACACGTCGCTCTTCTCGCCGGCGAAGACGGTGGTCGCGGCCTCCAGCGGGGTGCCCCGCGACCAGCGTTTGACCACGCGGGGATAGCCGGAGTCGGTCAGCGACCCGACACCGTCGGGTTGATCGCCGAAATCGGTTCCGACATAGACGGTGTCGCGGTCGATCCAGCGCACACTCGACTTGTTCTCCGGCAAGGAGAAGCCGTCGGTGATCCACTGCCGCGTCGGGATGTCGAACTCGCGGATCACGCTCGCGTCGGCACCGCCCCGCGACAGCGAGACCAGCGCGCGTTCGTACTCGGGACGGAGCACCGTGGCCCCCGACCACACCCAGTTCTCGTCCTCGGTGCGCGCGAGTTCGTCGACGTCGAGGATGATCTCCCACTCGGGCGCATCGGTCACGTAGGACTCCAGCGTCGTCCGCCGCCAGAGCCCGCGGGGATTGGTCGCGTCGCGCCAGAAGTTGTAGAGGAACCCACCGCGACGCCGGACGAACGGAATCCGGTCGTCGGTGTCGAGGATCGCCAGCGCCGACGCCTCCATGTCGCGGAAGCGGTCCGACGACGAGAGCTTCTCGACGGTCGGGTCGTTGTGGGAGCGTACCCAGGCCATCGCGTCGTCGCCGGTGACGTCCTCGAGCCAGAGGAACGGATCGTCGGTGTCGGTGCTGGTGGAGATGCCGTCGGCGTGCTCGGTCATGGCGTCCAACTTACGCGGGACGGGTGCAGGTCACCGCCGGTGCGGGACCCGCCCTCGTCACGTCTGTGCCCATCCAGGCCGAAATCGTGCCGGTGGACCACGGAATGTGCACGTCAGGGCGTCTTCGCGGTATCTTTCTCCGCGAGGATGAGGAGATCCGCATGCCCACTACCGATTCGGTCCCTGTCCGACGCTCCGGCCCCGACACCGACTCCGCCGCGGGGCGACAATCACGATGGCGCGGCCCGGGATGGGGACGCGTGTCACTCGCGGCCTGCTCGGCCCTGTCGGTGATCGCCCTCGTCGCTGCGTGCGACACGGCCTCGTCCGGCACCGGCAACCCGCCGACCGAACCGTCGGGGGCGTCGGCGCTGGTGAACCCGAACGCCGTGGACGCGATGCCGCTACCCGACGGTGCGGTGGACAAAGCGGTCGGGCAGCTCGACGGGCTCGCCGAGTCGTTGATGTCGTCGACGGGTCTGCCCGGACTCGCGGTGGCAGTGGTGTCGGGCGGAGAGACGAAGTATGCGAAGGGGTTCGGGGTCAAGGACCTGACGACCGGGCAGAAGGTCGATCCGAACACGGTCTTTCAGCTCGCGTCCGTGTCGAAGTCGGTCGGATCGACGGTGGTCGGCGCGGCGGTCACCGACAAGACGGTTGCCTGGGACATGCCGATCGTCGAGGGGCTGCCCTGGTTCGCGCTCGCCGAACCGTACGTCACCCGGACCGTGACCGTCGGCGACATGTACTCGCACCGATCCGGTCTGCCCGATCACGCCGGCGACAAGCTCGAGGACATGGGCTACTCGCAGACCGAAATCCTCCAGCGGCTTCGGTTCATGCCTCTCGACCCGTTCCGGATCAGCTACGCGTACACCAACTTCGGTGTCACCACCGGTGGTGAGGCAGTCGCCGCGAAGGCGGGCAAGGACTGGCCGACGCTGTCGCAGGACCTCATCTACGGGCCGCTGGGCATGACCAGCACCAGTTCCCGCTACGCCGACTTCGAGAAGCGGGCCGACCGAGCCGTCGGGCATATCAAGATCGACGGCAAGTGGGCCAAGACCGACATCCCCCGTGACCCCGACGCCCAGTCGCCGGCCGGCGGGGTGAGCTCCACGGTCAACGACATGGCCGTCTGGCTGAAGATGGTTCTGGCGCAGGGCAAGCACAACGGCGCCGAGATCGTCGCGCCGGACGCCCTGCTGCCGGCGGTCTCTCCGCAGATCGTGTCCAACCCGCCGGCGTCGCCGGACGACCGTGCCGGGTTCTACGGGCACGGCTTCAACGTCGGCGTCACCACCGATGCGCGCACCCAGTTCAGCCATGCCGGCGCCTTCGCCTCGGGTGCTGGAACCTCGTTCTCGATCCTGCCGTCCGCGGACACGGCGATCGTGGTGCTGTCCAACGCCGCACCCATCGGGGCGGTCGATGCACTCGCCGCGGAGTTCATGGATCTCGTGCAGTTCGGTGAGATCCGCAGCGACTGGCGTGCGCTGTACGCCAAGGCATATGCGCCGCTGAGTGTGCCCAGCGGCGACCTCGTCGGAAAGCAGGCACCGGCGAATCCTGCTCCGGCCCAGCCGTTGCCGACATTCGTCGGCACATATGCCAACGCCGTCTACGGACCGGCCGAGGTCGTCGAACGGGACGGCAAGCTGTTCCTCGAGATGGGTCCCGGTGGAGTCCGCAAACACGAACTCGCACACTGGGATCGGAACATCTTCACCTTCACCCTGCACGACGAGAACGCCGAACTCGGCAGCATCTCCCAGGTGACCTTCGACGGCCCGAAGATGACGATCGAGTACTACGACGACGAAGAGAGCGACGGGGTCTTCCTACGTAGCTGAGGCACTTGTCGCGTATCGGTGCGGTCGGCGCCACGACACGCGACAGCTACCGCGGCGTCAGCTGGCCGGGCCGCTCACCGACGACGAGACCGCGAGGGGATCGGGCACCTCGCCGGTGCGGATCGGGCACCGCGTGTGCGAGTAGATCGTCGGCATGCAGAGGTTGCAGTGCACGCACTTCGACGTCGTCGACGGGTCTGCGGCGATCCGCAGCGGCAGATCCGGCTCACGCAGGACCGCCCGGCCCATCGCCATGAATTCGAACCCCTCGGCCATCGCGGTGTCCATCGAGGCCCGGTCGGTGATTCCGCCGAGCAGGATCATCGGCAGGTCGACGGCCTTCCGCAGTTCCCGCGCGAGCGGCAGCAGGTAGCCGTCGTGGTACTGATAGTGCTTGAGGAAGATCGGCGCGAAAGCCTTGAGCCCGTACTTCATCGGACCGGAGAAGGCGGCGGCGAACTCCTTGCGCGGCGCCTCGCCGTGGAACAGGTACATCGGGTTGAGCAGCGAGCTGCCCGCGGTGGGTTCGATGGCGTCGAGATGGCCGTCGGACTCCAGCAGCTGCGCCACCTGGCAGGCCTCGTCGACGTTGAAGCCGCTGAGCTTGGCGCGGCCCTTCGTTCGTGCCTCCGGCGACCGTTCGATGTCGGGCTTGCCGACGCCGTCGTAGGTGTTGAGCTTCACCCAGATCGCGGCCTCGTCCCCGACCTCCTCACGCACGCTCTCGACGACCTCGCGTGCCATACGCGCGCGGTTGACCAGGCTGCCGCCGTACCCGTCGCGGCGGTGGTTGAGCAGGGGAGACAGGAAGCTGGAGATGAGATAGTTGTGGCCGCAGTGGATCTCGAGCCCGTCGAAGCCGGAGTCGACGGCGATGCGGGCGGCCTGCCGGAACCTCACCCGCAGCTCGGCGATGTCGGAGACACTCGCCTTGTGCGTCAGCGACATCCCCATCGGTGCGGGGATACGGCCCGGCCCCCAGGCCTTCGCACGGTTCGACACCGAGTTCGCGACCGCGCCGGCGTGGCCGAGCTGCGCGGCGGCGAGTGCGCCCTCGGAGTGGATGGCGTCGGTCAGCTTGCGCAGTCCGGGCATCGCCTCGGGACGCATCCAGATCTGGTGGCGGTCGGTGCGGCCCTCCGGTGAGACCGCGCAGTAGGCGACGGTGCTCATCGCGACACCGCCGGCCGCGACCTCACGGTGGAACTCGACGAGTTCGTCGGTGACGAGCGCGTCGGGCGTCATGCCCTCGAAGGTGGCGCACTTGATCAGTCGGTTCCGCAGGGTGAGCGGGCCGAGCTGTGCTGGGCTGAACGGTCCGGCGTCGGGGCTGTCCACGTCGGTTCCTCTCAATCGGTTTCTTGTTCGGACGGGCTGGGGTCTGGTGGCGCCGACAGTCCCGCGGTGACGAACCCGGCGAGCGCGTCGACGGCCTGGGCGTCGAGTGGCTCGGAGCTGCCGAAGCGCAGGAGGATCAGCTGGAAGGCGAGTGCCCAGCGGCGCCGTGCCGCGCGGGAGGGCAGTCCGGGGATGGCGTCGAGCAGGAGGTCGGCGAACGGATCGAGGCCGAACCACCGGGCGGTCCAGCCGACCGTCGGGTGGGTCAGCACGAACCGCGACAGCAGGCGCAGGTGTAGGTGCCCGGTCGGATCGCACTGGAGATCGACGAACGGCGCGAGCAGCACGTCGACGACGTGGCGCACCGAATCGTTCTCGGGATCGATCGAGGCCAGCGCGTCTGCCCAGCACGGTGCCAGCCGGGATTCGAGAAGGGCGATGGTCAGATCGTCCTTGGTCCCGAAGTGGTAGTGCACGGCCGCGGGGTTTGCATCGGCGGCGGCGCAGATCGCGCGGACCGACACCTTGTCGTAGCCCTCGGCCAGGAACAACCGTTCGGCGACGACGAGCAGGGTCTCGCGGGTACCGGGCGAGCCGGTCCCGGACGGCGTCGCGTCGGTGGTCTGGGTCACAGTGGGATGGAACCACAGATCAAACAGCGTTTCAAACAGTGATTGAAATCGTGGTGGTGTTACCAGGGAGTAGCGGGACGGACTGCGACGGACCATCGACGGGACGTAGGGTGGCAGGCGTGGCTGAACACTTTCAAACAGTTGTATTGGGTGCAGGTCCAGGTGGGTACGTAGCCGCGATCCGGTCGGCTCAACTGGGCATGAAAACCGCCGTCATCGAGGAGAAGTACTGGGGCGGTGTGTGTCTCAACGTCGGATGTATCCCGTCCAAGGCGTTGCTCCGTAATGCCGAACTGGCACACATCTTCAATCACCAGGCCAAGACCTTCGGCATGAGTGGCGACGTGTCCTTCGACTTCGGCGCGGCGTTCGACCGCAGCCGCAAGGTCTCGGACGGCATCGTCAAAGGCGTCCACTACCTGATGAAGAAGAACAAGATCACCGAGATCGACGGCTATGGCGTGTTCACCGATGCCAAGACCATCACAGTGGGTGATCGCGAGATCACCTTCGACAACGTCATCATCGACACCGGCTCGACCGTGAAGCTGCTGCCGGGCGTCGAACTGTCGGAGAACGTGGTCACCTACGAGACCCAGATCCTCACCCGGGAGCTGCCCGAATCCATCGTGATCGTCGGCGCGGGCGCGATCGGCATGGAATTCGGCTATGTGATGGCCAACTACGGCGTCGACGTCACCATCGTCGAGTTCCTCGACCGCGTCCTGCCGAACGAGGACGCCGACTCGTCGAAGGCCGTCGCCAAGGAATACAAGAAGCTCGGCGTCAAGCTGCTCACCTCCACCAAGGTGCAGTCGGTCACCGACAACGGCGACAGCGTCACCGTCACCTACAAGGACGCGAAGGACTCCGAAGGCGAGCTCACCGTCGACAAGGTCCTCATGTCCGTCGGCTTCGCCCCGCGCGTCGAGGGTTTCGGTCTGGAGAAGACCGGCGTCGAACTCACCGATCGCGGCGCGATCGCCATCGACGACCATATGCGCACCAATGTCGAGGGCATCTACGCCATCGGTGACGTCACCGCCAAGCTGCAGCTCGCCCACGTTGCCGAAGCGCAGGGTGTGGTGGCTGCCGAGACCATGGCCGGCGCCGAGACGATGACCCTGGGCGATTACCGCTTCCTGCCGCGTGCCACCTTCTGCCAGCCGCAGGTCGCGTCGTTCGGTCTCACCGAGGCGCAGGCCAAGGACGAGGGCTACAACGTGAAGGCCACCACGTTCCCCTTCACCGCCAACGGCAAGGCGCAGGGTCTCGGTGAGACCGCGGGCTTCGCCAAGCTGGTCACCGACGCCGACACCGACGAGCTGCTCGGCGGCCACGTGGTGGGTGACGGTGCGTCCGAGCTGCTCCCGGAGATGACGCTGGCCCACAAGTGGGATCTCACCGCCAAGGAGTTGGCCCGCAACGTGCACACCCACCCGACGATGTCGGAGGCGCTGCAAGAGACTTTCCATGGCGCGATCGGGCACATGATCAACCTGTAGAAGTCCACTTCGCAAAGTGAGGGATTCGTGCCGGAAAAACGGTATGAATCCCTCATTTTGTTTGCGTGGTTCCGGCGAGTGGCAATTTCGTGCCTATTCCGAGGAACAAATCTGCGCATGAATGCGGGACCCGGTGTGAGGTTCTCCCTCGGATGCCGGGAAAAGAATGAATACACGGTATAACCAAAAGTCATGACCACAACGATCCTTCACAATGCTCGCCTGATCGACGGGACCGGCGCCGACCCGATCGCCGACGCGGTCGTCGTGATCGACGATGGCAAGATCGCCTACGCCGGTGCGGCTTCCGGTGCCCCGCAGATCGACGAATCGGCGAAGCCGGTGAAGGTGGATGTCGGGGGAAACACCGTGACCCCCGGGTTCTTCGACTGCCACGTGCATCTCTCGCTGCCGGGCACCAAGGGCTCGCCGATCATGGCCGCTATGGTGCCGGCGTCGTACCGTTTCTTCGAGCTCATCGACCGGCTCAAGACCACCATCGAGGCCGGTGTCACCACCGTCCGCGACCTCATGGGTGTCGACGTGGGCGTCCGCGACGCCGTCGCCCACGGTCTGGTCGCCGGCCCGCGTCTGCTGGTCGCCGACAAGATGCTCAGCCAGACCGGTGGTCACGCCGACTTCCACATCCCGTCGGGCCTCAGCGGAACCGGCCTGATCGGCGGTGAGCTGGTCGACACCGTCGACGAGGCGCGCAAGGCCGTCCGCGAGCTGCTCCGCAGCGGCGTCGACGTCATCAAGGTCGCCTCCAGCGGCGGTGTCTCCTCGCCCAGCGACGATCCGGACTGGCTGGGTGCCCGCACCGAGATCGTCGCCGCGCTGGTCGAGGAGGCCGAGAACTACGGCGGACGCAAGGTCGCCGCGCACGCGATCGGTTTCCTCGGTATCCAGGCCGCCGTCCAGGGTGGCGCGCACTCCATCGAGCACGGGTACGCACTCACCGACGAACTCCGGACGGAGATGGTCGAGCGCGGTCAGTTCCTGGTCCCCACTCTGATCGAGACCCTGAAGCCGGACACCGCGACGCCGCAGGCGGTCGCCAAGTCCGAGAAGTGGCACAAGCTGGCTCACGAGTCCATCGCGGCGTCGGTCGAGGCCGGGATCAAGGTCGCCGTCGGCACCGACGCCGGTCTGGTCCCCGACCACGGTGCCACCCTCGGCGAGCTCGGCTGCCTGGTGAAGTTCGGTGGCATGACCCCGATGCAGGCGATCGTCGCCGGCACCAAGACCTCCGCCGAGCTCTGCGACGTCGCCGACAAGCTGGGCACCCTGGAGGCGGGCAAGCTCGCCGACGTCGTCGTCGTCAAGGGTGATCCGCTCGCCGACATCGACTCGCTCGCCGACCACGACAACATCCTTCTGGTCCTCAAGGAGGGCAAGACCGCTTCCAACCGTGGCGGTTACGCGGTCTGATCGGTTTCGACCGACGCATCTCGCGAGAGCCGTCCATTCGCTGAACGACAGACGAATAGGACGCACGTCGGCGAGTGCATTCTCGGCGAATTCGACGAGAAACGAACACTGCCGAGCGGGCTACGCTCGGAACGGTGAGTGCCGTCGAGCGGGTCCGGGAATGGGAGTTGCCGTGGCAACTCGACGTCCGGGGCACGGTCGGCCATCTCCGGCGCGGCGCCGGTGACCCCACGTTCGTCTACGGCAACGACGGGTCGATCTGGCGCGCCGTGCAGACCCCCGACGGTCCCGGCACCGTGACTCTGCGCATCGACGGGTCGCGGGTGCTGGGACGCGCGTGGGGACCCGGCGGCGACTGGCTGCTCGAGCAGTTGCCGGACTTCCTCGGCGCGTCCGACGAGCCGGAGGCGATGGCGGTGCACGACGAGGTGGTCGCCGGACTCGTCCGCCGGTCGGCGGGCCTGCGGATCGGCCGCACCGATCGGGTGTGGGAGGCGCTGGTACCGGCGATCCTCGAGCAGAAGGTGGTCGGGGCGGAGGCCTTTCGCGCCTGGCGATATCTGGTCCGACGCTTCGGCGAGCCGGCGCCGGGTCCGGTACCCGGCACGATGCGTGTACCGCCGCCGCGGGCCGCGTGGGCGGACATCCCGTCGTGGGAGTGGCACCGTAGCGGCATCGAACCCGTGCGCATGCGCACGATCCGCGGGGCGACCGCGATGGACGTCGAACGTCACCACGATCGGCTCCGGCTCCTGCGGGGCGTGGGGCGCTGGACCGAGGCGGAGACGCGCGCCCGGGCCGTCGGCGACACCGATGCGGTGTCGGTCGGCGACTATCACATCCCGACGCTGGTGGGCCTGACCCTCATCGGCGAACCGGTCGACGACGCGGGCATGCTCGAGCTACTGGAACCCTATGCCGGACAACGGCGTCGGATCATCAGGATGGTGGAGCTGCACGGCGTCCGGCGAGAACGGCGCGGACCGCGGATGACGGTGCGCGACTACCGGTCCTTCTGACCCGGAACGTCAGCGAGACACATCCGAGGACGAAGAGGGCCACCGCGACCGCGCCGCAGTAGAGCAGCCCGCCGGTGGGACCCCACGGCGGCATGAATGCGAGTTCCTGCCCGGTGCCGAAGGTTCCGTTGAGGAAGGGCATGTACTGCTGCAGCGTGTAACCGTCGGGAACCAGGCTGATCGCGTTCTCGATGACGTACGTCCAACCGAGAAGGGCCACAACGGTTGCCGCCGGGTGTCCGATGATCGCTGCGAGTCCGATGCCGATCCCGACGGTGAACACCGCGAAGACAGGTACCGCGATCAGGAAGCGGAGGCCCTCGGGTGAACCGATGTCGACGCCGCTGTAGACCTTCGGGAAGAAGGTGGGCAGGATCGCCATGACCAGCGCGACCAGTGCGGCGCTGCACAGCGCGGCACCGACGCCGTAGGCGATCCACCGGGACACCAGACCGGTCCAGCGCCGCGGGTAGAGGTGGCGGGCGAGTTCTCCCAGCGCGCCGCGCTCGGCGGTCGCCTGTGCGTAGGCGGCGACGACGGCCCAGATCATCACGGTGAAGGTGATGACCCAGTAGACCGAGTTGGTGGTGGTGACCGAGGTGACCTGGATGCTCCCCGAGATCGACGCGAATCGTTCGGCGACGGTGGCGACGCCGAGGGTGATGACGAGGGGAAGCAGGACCGCCCCCGGGATCAACCCGTAGAGCAGGATGCTGCGTGCACCGCCGACGCGGGTGAGTTCGGCGCGTGCGCCGCGTCCGATCTGTGCCGCGACGGCCGTGAGGGTGGCGGTCATGCGGTGACTCCTGCGGGGGTCTGACCACCGACTGTGGCGAGGTAGGCCTCCTCGAGATCGGCGGAATCACCGACGAATTCGGCCAGCGGCGCGTCGGCGGCGATACGGCCGGAGTTCAGTACGACGACGCGGTCGGCGGTGCGGGCCACCTCGTCGAGGTGGTGTGAGGCGATGAGCAGACGCCGGCCGTCGTCGGCGAGATCTCGGAGAAGCCCGCGTAGCCAACGGATGCCGTCGACGTCTAGGCCGTTGACCGGCTCGTCGAGGACGAGGGTGCGCGCATCGCCCAGGAGGGCGGAGGCGATTCCGAGCCGCTGACGCATGCCGAGGGAGTAGTCGACGACCCGGCGGCCGGCCACGTCGGTGAGCCCGACGAGGTCGAGGACCTCGGCGACCCGACCGGTCGGGATTCCGCCGGCACGGGCCAGCCAGGTCAGGTGGCGCCGTGCGCTGTGGCCGGGGTGGGCGGCGTCGGTGCCCAGATGCATGCCGATCACCGTGGGTGGCGCATCGAGTTCGCTGAATCGCTTGCCGTCGAACAGGATTCGGCCCGCCGCAGGAGGTATGACGCCGCAGATGGTCCGGAGCAGCGTCGTCTTGCCGGTGCCGTTGCGTCCGAGCAGATAGACCAGCTCACCGTCGTCGACGCGGGTGGTGATGTCGTCGAGAACGGCCTGCCCGCCCATTCGGACGGACAGGCCGCTGATGTCGAGCACGGCTACTAGGAGTTGCAGTAGATGTTCAGGCCGACGGTCTTGACGCCCTGGCACAGCGAGCTCGCCGCGAGCTTCCAGTTGCCGTCGAGCTTCTTGAACTCGATGGTCATGCGGATCGTGGGGCGTCCGGCCGAGCCGCTGTTGAGCGTGGCGGTGACGCTGTTGCCCTTCTGGACCAGCGGACCGGTCACCTCGTTCCAGCCGCGGGGCGCACGGAAGAGACCGAGCGAGTACACCGTCTTGGGGACGATCACCGCGTTCATCCCACCCTCCACGTTGGCGGCCTTGGCCTGGTCCGACGCCGGGGTCTCGACCAGGAACTCGACGATGTCGTTGAGATCGGCGAGCGTCGGGCGGTCGGTGGTGACCTTGAAGTTCGGCGGGAAGGTCTTGGCGGCCGAGGCACCGCCGGTGGCCGCGACGAGCCCGACGACGGCCACGAGCGTCGCGAGCAGCGTGATGGTCATCCTGCGGATGAGATGCATGACGAGAGTCCCTCCTGTTCGGCGATGGTCGTTCGCCAACGCCTTTGGAGAAACTTAATCCTTCAAATTAATTAAGGCAAGCCTCACCTGAGTGGGGTCTCGAAGTGGTTTGCGGTGCGCCGCAACGGCGCCAGCCGCAGCACGATCTCGCAGTCGCCGCCTGCCGGGTCCGGGGCGACGGTGACGGCATATTGCGAACTGAGGGCGGGGGAGCTGGCGGCGAGTGCCTGCTCGATGACGCCGCGGGCGACTCCTCGGGCGACCTCGGGGTGCGTCCGGGCGATGTCCTGCAGCGGGCACGAGCAGAGTCGTAGTTCGTGAGAGCCGAACGCGCTCATGATGTTCGAGACCTGGAATCCCAGCGCGCCGAGAGTGTCCGAGGCGACGGTCACCGGGTCGGGCAGATCGGCGGTCGGCGCCGGGCGCGCATGCTCCTCGGCCCACAGGCGGCCGGCCTCGGCGCCGGCATGTTCACGAGCGGCCCGCGTGCTGCCCAACTGGCCCAGGAGATGGCCCAGCAGTGCGCCGGTGGGCGCCCGGCGGACGAGCTGATAGCCGACGCGGGGACGGCCGACGCCCGGCGTCGGAACGGTCGTGGTCTCGACCCGCCCCTCCTCGACCAGCTTGGCGAGGTGGAAACGGGCCGTGGTCACGTGCAGGTCGAGGCGCGTCGAGATCTCCCCGGCGACCATCGGTTCGACCGATTTGGACAGCAGGGCCATGATCTTGTCGCGCTGCTTGGTCGCCATGGCTGGTCCTCTCGATCTCGACGCGCCCCGCGTGCTTCAGCTCCCGGAGGGTTGCTCCCCCGTGGGATTCTCCAACACCACCAGTGTGACGACCGCATCGGTCCGTGCCACGAGCGCGTGGGGGATGTTGGCGTTCACGTGGATCGCCACGCCCGTCTCGAGGCGGGTGGTGGATTCCCCGACGGTGAAGTCGATCTCGCCGGTCTGGCCGATGACCAGGATCGGGCGGCCGGCGCAATGGTCGGGCATCGTCTGACCGGCCAGGAACGACAGGCGGATGACGTTGCCGCCGTCGTTGCGGGAGAGAACGGAGATGTCGGGACGATCGCCTGTCTTGCCGGTGTTGTCGGCGAGGCCGGTGATCACGGTCGAGTCGCTCATTTCGCGGTCTCCGGCTTGGTGGCGATGACCTCGATGGCGGCCATGTGCGACTTGTACTTGGTGAACGTCGCCCGCATGGCGAGGACGCGCTTGCGTGCATCGCCGTCGCGGATCACGTTGCCGATGAACTTCAATGCCCCGACGAGTCCCTCGTCGGCGATCACGCGACGCGGCTCGAGCAGTGCCATCTTGGCGAACTTGACCGTGGTGACCTCGAAGCCGGCGTCGGTCAGTAGCTTGCGCCACTCGGCTTCGGTCAGCGGACGGGCGTTGACCTTGATCGATCGCGCCAGCGACTTGCGGATCTTGGTCTTCTCCTCGTCCGGAAGGGTGTCGGGATTGATCGCGAGCTCATGGATCGCGTACCGGCCGCCGGGGCGCAGCACACGGAATGCCTCCTCGACGATCTTGGCCTTGTTGCGGTCGGCCTGCATCGTCAGCATCGCCTCGCCGACGGCGACGTCGGTACTCGAGTCATCGAGTCCGGTGGCCGACGCGTCACCTGCGACGACCCGGCCACGCTCACCGATGACGCCCTTGGTGAGGACGACGGCGTCCGGATCGTCGTCGACGCCGACGTAGCTCTTCGGCGATCGCTCGAGGATCGCGGTGGCCGTCTTGCCCAGGCCCGGTGCGATCTCGAGGACATCGGAGCCGCTGATGCGGGCGTCGTCGAGCAGGCTCTCGGTGAGCTCGAGTCCGCCCGGACGCAGGACGCGTTTGCCGAGTCGGGCGAGGAGCCAGTGGCCCGGCATGTCCTCGGTCTTGCGCTGGCCGAACGGCAGCTGATCCCCGGACGTGGTTTCGTTAGTCATACCTAACCTCCCTATTTCGAGGAGGACTTTACTGCAAATCCCCGGCAGTGCTCACCGGCCCCGGTTTCACGCCCAGGACGTACTGTCCGTGACCGGTGATCGTCTGCTCGACGTTGGCCGCGCCCGCGGCGCGCAGGCGGTCGGTGATGGAGTGCTCGTCGAAGATACGAAAGCCGGTCAGTCCGACGACCCGCTGGACGCCGGGCAGTGATGTCACCTCGGTCGTGACGGAGGTGAAGATGACGATCTCGCCGCCCGGCCTGGTGACCCGCACCAGCTCGTCGACGACGGGGAGCGGGTCGGGGATGAGATACAGGGCGGCCAGGCAGGTGACGACGTCGAAGGTGTTGTCCTCGAACGGGATCGAGTGGGCGTCGGCGCGGAGGAAGGCGGCGCGGTCGACGGCGTTGGTGCGGGCCGCGCGGGCGAGCATCGGGGCGGAGAAGTCGATCCCGATGCAGCGCCCGTCGCCGGTCAGGCCGTCGGCGATGAGTCGCGTGTAATTGCCTGGGCCGCAGGCCACGTCGAGGACGAGTCGGTCACCGGGGCGGGACAGGTAGGCCCGGAGTGCACGGTCGTAGTCCTCGGTGGCACGCCCACCGAGACTGAACAACCTCGTGAACGTCGGTCGCCAGAGGTTCTCGTAGATCTCGGCGAACGCGGCGTTGCGCATCAGGCGCTGGCTGATCGACTCCATCGCTCATCCCTCGTCAGGTGTGACCGTCAGGTGTGATGATCGCGCTGGATGCGGAGCGTGTGGATCGTCGTGGCCAGGCTGTCGTACTGGCCTACGAGCAGGGTGAACTCGATCAGGCGGCGATTGTCGAGATGCCGCGCCAAAGCGGCCCAGGCGATGTCGGAGACGTCCTTGGTGTCGACCAGTTCGTCGACCGCGCGGAGGATGGCCCGCTCGCGGTCGCCCCACCCGGCGTCGGGGCCGGAGAGGATGCGCTCGAACTCGGCGTCATCGATACCGGCCCGGCGTCCCAACCGGCGGTGATGGTCGAGTTCGTAGTCGCAGCCGCGGAGATGGGCCACCCGGATGATGATCATCTCGGAGTCCTTGCGCGGCAATGTCCCGAAGGGCATCAACCGGCCGCTGTAATGCAGCCAGCCGCGGAACAGTCCCTTCGCCCGGCCGAGCGTGGAGAAGATGTGGGCGTCGTCTACTCCGATGACCCGTGCGGCCCCACGCGCGAAGACGAAATTGAAGGGTCCGAGATCTCGGAGACCACCCGGTGTGACTCGCGGTGCGCTCATGGGGCCACGGTAGACTACGGCCACTATGACGAACAGCACACGGACGTTCACCAGTGTCGAGGAACTCAAGGCCGCGATCGGCGAAGACCTCGGATCGGGCGAGTGGCTGGAGATCACGCAGGAGCGGATCGATGCATTCGCCGACGCTACCGGTGACCACCAGTGGATCCACACCGATCCCGAACGCGCGAAGTCGGGTCCGTTCGGTACCACGATCGCGCATGGCTACCTCACCGTGTCGCTGCTACCGATGCTCGCCGGCCAGATCTTCACCATCGAGGGCCCCAAGCTCTTCCTCAACTACGGCATGAACAAGCTGCGCTTCCCGAACCCGGTGAAGGTGGGTGCGCGTATCCGCTCCAACGCGGTGATCACCTCGATCGAGAAGACCCCCAAGGGCGTCAACATGGTCGTGACCAACACGGTCGAGATCGAGGGCGAGTCCAAGCCCGCATGCGTCGCCGAGAACCTGCGCGTCCTCGTCTACTGATCCACCCCTGACCGTCTCGCGACGCTCGGCCTCAACCGGCCGGGCGCCGCGTGCATTCGTTTGGGGCCGGGCGGCCGGCGAGCCGCTCGTTCAGCCATTCCAGCGCGACCGGGAAACCCAGGATCGCGCCGGTGAGGTGTTCGCCGAAGATCTCCCGGTAGGCGGCGGTGGCGCCGTATCCGCACTGCTGCCGGTACAGCGCACGTGCGCCCGCCGCGGGAATCCACCACTCGTGGGTGCCGTGGTAGATCAGCAAGGGCACCACCGATTTCCGGTCGGCCATCGCGGTGAGCCGGTAGATGCGCTCGGCGACGGGCGAGTGGAACGGATCGGGGTCATTCGACATCAGCTGCATCGGCATGAAGGTCCCGCCGCCCAGTGCTTCGGGGATGACGCAGACGTTCTTCAACGGTGACGTGGCCAGCCACCGCGCGGGGCGATTGGCGAGCGCGAGGATCTCGGTGCGTTCGCGGGCGATGCCGAAGGTCGCCGCGTGGAACAGCCCGGAGGCCAGATTCGCGTTCATGCTGCCGACGAGCATCCGGAAATCCGCGGGCACCCCGCCGAGGGCGGCGCCGACGATCCGGTCGGACAGTTCGGGTGCGTACTCGCCGACCAGCTTCGACGCCCCGTGCGTCGCGATCGCCCCACCCGAGTAGCCTGTCATCGCGATCCTGCTGTGCCGCAGCGTTTCCGGGCGCACTGACAGTCCGGCTCGGATCGCATCGAGAACGACGTGCCCGGCGAGCACGGGCTCGGCGTACGCCATCCGCGGCCCCTGATGGTCGGGGACGAGGACTGCATGGCCGTCGTTCAGGGCGATCTGGGTGGTGGGCGGGATCAGGTCGGTGGGGTTCGTCGCGATCGAGAAGCCGTGCGCCAGCGTGTATCCGGGGGTGCAGGCGGCGCCGAGCGAATCGATGGGCAGATTGTTGACCAGCAGGGGTCGGGGTCCGCGGGCGGGACGGTTCGGGATCAGCAGTGTCGCGGTGCCGAAGATCGGGGCGCCGGTCGCATCGGTGGTGGCGAACTTGATCAGGGTGGCCGACCGGAGGGGGACGGTGACGACCGGACCCGCGGTGGCCCTGACGTCGCGGACCGCGATGACCCGACCCGGTCGCATCGTCGACAGGTCCGCAGGCCAGCGGTCGAACAACGGATCACCGGTGGGCGAGGGCAGTAGCGCCTCCCGCAACTCCAGTGTGCGGTGGTCGAATCCGGCGGCCCGTGCCCGCGGCGGGATGTCTCGCAGTCGCGGGACCGGCGGCGGTGGCACGGCCGCGTCGACGGCGCCGGCGGCCGGCGGCGGGATGGGCATCATGTTCGGCGGTTCGCCGAAGGCGGAGCCCGGTGCCACCGCGCACCACGCAGCCATGAGCCCGGTGGCGATCCCGGCGATCAGCGTCCGGCGACCGGTCCGGTGTCGTCGACCGTTCGCGGTTGTCGCCATCGGGTGCCTCCGCAGCGTGTGAGTGCCTCGTCGCCTCACTGCGGTCGACACTAGGACAAGCGACCAGGTATCGATGTCCGGCGCCCCGATGGCCGTTTCTTCGAGACCGAACCGTGATCCACAATGAGCCGGACGATCGGATTTTCCGGCGTGAACAGGGGTGTGTCCTGCCGAAGTCCGTGCGGCCGTTTAGCATGACGGAATTCGGACCGGAGGAGCGAGTCGGGCTGACCATCGGGGGTGAGCTGACCCGGAATCGCCCGCATGACAGGAGTGTTGGCGATGCGTTCGATCTGCAGGTGGCGACCACGGGCGCTGCGCGCGATGGTGGTCGTCGGCGTCGCCACGGCCACGCTGGTCTCCGGTCTCGGGGGAGTGGGGGCGGGCACCGTGGCGAGTGCCGAGCCCCCGAACCTGACCGCCATCCCGCCCAACATCCCGGGCGAGATCGACGCGGTTGTGCCGCCGCCCCCGATCAAGAAGCTCCAGCGCATCCCGCAGCGGTCGAAGATCGAGGGTGGTTCCCGTGAGCTGCAGGAACTGCGTGAGGCCGTCATGCCGTCGCCGGTGGGTGACCGGTTCTTCGATCACTGGCCCGCCGACCTCGCCGGACGCAAGCCCGGCGACCTGATCGCGACCCGGGACGTGACGCCGGTGGCCGGATTCCTCGTCACGGTGCCCCTGCGTTCGGCTCGGCAGGTCAAGTTCCGCACCACCGATGCCACCGGCGGACCGCTGTTCGGCACCGCGACCCTGTTCGTCCCGCGCAAGCAGTGGACGGGCCCGGGACCGCGGCCGGTCGTCATCAACAACACACCGATCGTCGCACTGGGAACCACCTGCACGCCGGGCTACACGTTCTCCCACGGTTACAACGACGACACCAACAGCACCGACCTGTTCCCGCCGTTGACGCAGCTGGCACTCGACCGCGGATACGCGGTGATCGTGCCCGACCACACCGGCGCCCGGATGGCCTACGCCGAACCGTATGTGGGCGCCCATGTCGTCCTCGATTCCGTCCGGGCGGCCGCGAAACTGGACCCGAAAGAGTTCGGCCGGGGACCGATCGTCATGAACGGGTACTCCGGTGGCGCCATCGCGACCAACGCGGCGTCGAGACTCGCCTCGTCGTATGCGCCTGATCAGGCCGGGCGGTTCGTCGGCGCGGCCATCGGTGGAGTGCCGGCGGACTACCGGGCCCTGGCCGGCGCGATGAACGCCAACCTGGCCTCCGGGGTCTATCACTCCGCGATGCTGGGTGTGGCCCGGGAGCGTCCCGAGATCCTGGAGATGTCCAACCATGCCGCCCGTTGGCTGGCGACGTCGCCCCTGCGCGATCTGTGCACGGGTGACATGGGCATACTCGGCGTCTCCCACGTGCCCACGCAATTGCTCTCTGCTGACCCGGACCCGTTCCATTCGCCGGTCGCCGAACGCATCTTCGACGTCACCTCGATGTCGGGGATGAAGGCGACGATGCCGCTGCTGATCTACCACGGGACCTACGAATGGTGGATTCCCGCGTCCCAGGCGCGGGCCCTGTTCGCCGAACAGTGCAAGCTCGGTGCGACCGCGATCTACCGGGAGTACCCGGCCGAGCACATCACCGCGGTGTTCACCTCGTTCGGTGACGTGGCGACCTGGCTCGACCGTCGACTCCAGGGAATCCCTGCCCCGAACGAGTGTCGCTGAGCATCAACGATTCTCGGTGATCGCCATGTACGGCGACACCGTGGAGGAGTGCTCGTTGACGCGCAGGGTCGCGCCCAGTGCCGGGAACGCACGCTGTGCGCAGTTGGTGCGCTCGCAGACCCGGCAACCCGCACCGATCGGGGTCACGTGCGCCTGCGGGCCGATCTCGAGGCCGTCGGAGTAGATCACCCGGCCGGCGTGGCGGAGTTCGCATCCCATGCCGATGGCGAAGGTCTTGCCGGGTTGCCCGTAGCGCGCCGCACGTCGTTCGACGGTCCGCGCGACCCAGAAGTAGTTGCGGCCGTCGGGCATCTCGGCGATCTGGGTGAGGATCTTGCCCGGCGAGGCGAACGTCTCGTAGACGTTCCACAGCGGGCAGGTGCCGCCGCTGGAGGAGAAGTGGAAACCGGTGGCGGACTGGCGTTTCGACATGTTCCCCGCGCGGTCGACGCGAACGAACGACCAGGGGATGCCCCGCAGGTTGGGGCGCTGCAGTGTCGAGAGCCGGTGGCAGATCGTCTCGTAGGACACCGCGTAGAACGCAGACAGTCGCTCGATGTCGTAGCGGAAATCCTCAGCGGCGCCGTGGAACTGGCTGTACGGGAGGACGACCGCCGCCGCAAAGTAGTTCGCCAGTCCGAGCAGCGCCAGCGACCGGGCGTCCTCGCTGGTGAAGTTGCCCTGGTCGACGAGTTCGTCGAGGAGGTCGTGGTACTCGAGGTAGCAGAGCTCGCTGGCGAGCTTGAAGGTCCGCTGTCCGGCGGAGAGCGCGGCGGAGAACTCGAGCCTGCGCTCCTCGGCGTTCAGGCGGTGGAGGGTGTAGTCGCCGAGGTCGACGCGACGCACGATGCTGATGCCGTGCACGTTCTCGATGCGGTTCATGATCTCGCGGCGGATGTCCGCCGAGTGCATACGCATCCGGTTCGTCATCTCCTCGGCGGCGATGTCGAGCTCATGGATGTAGTTGCGGCGCTGGTAGAAGTAGTCGCGCACTTCTTCGTGCGGCGCGCTGATCGTGCCGCGCATGCTGCGGTCGCCGCGTTCGTCGGTGGCCGCGGCGAGCTGATCGGTCGCGATCCGGTAGCGCCGGTGGAGGTTGACCATCGCCTGCGCGATCTCCGGATGTGCCGCGACCATCGTGCTGATCTGCGAGGCGTCATGCGCGCCCGGCGCGGCCTCGATGTCGTCGTCGAGCAGCACCTCACGCAGTTCGGCGACGAGTCGGAGGTCGTCCTGGGAGTCGAAGAACCCGGCGTCCACGCCGAACGCCTCGGTGATCTTGCGCAGCACCGAGGTCGTGAGCGGTCGGGCGTCGTGCTCGATCTGGTTGAGATACGACGCGGAGATCGACAGCGTCTGTGCAAGGGCCACCTGCGACAGTCCGCGCTCGGAGCGCAACTGGCGCAGCCGGGATCCGACGTAGGTCCTGCTCACTTGCCACCTCCAGAACAGGTGATGCCAGATCGATGATCCTCTACAGGGTACGGTGACCGCGTGCGCTCACCCGACGGCCGACTCCGCACCCCGATGCGGGTGACGGTCGGGGCGTTCGCGCTGGTGACCGGGATGATCGCGGTCACCGGGTGCTCGACCGGGTCCGCCGAGGCGCCTGCCCCGCGCACCCCGGCCGACCTGTTGCTCCCGGCAACCGAGCTGCCGCCGGGATTCGCCGCCGAGGCGCTGTCCGTCAGCGACCTGGTCGCCGGGAACCGGGCGGGTATCGACGCCGCGCGCACCACCCGCGTCACCCCTGAGTACTGCGTCCCGACCGCCGACGCAGACCTCAACGGAGAGCTGACCGCGGACAACTCGGCGGTCCTCGCCGCTCGAGGTGGCAGCGGGGTGCTCGTCGAGCTGGTCACGAAGGCGCGGCGCGACATCGACGCGGACCGGCTCGCCACCACCGGACGCTGTGCGCGCACGACCACCGAGATCACCACCGGCAACCTCGCCGGCAGTCGCGTCGTCACCGAGTACACCGAGATCGCGCCACCCGAGATCGACGGCGGGCTCGGTGCAGGCGAGCAGATGCTGCTGACGCGGTCCGAGGTCACCACCACGCTTCCCGACGGCGGGGTCCGACGCCAGGTCGGCTTCGCCGGATACGCCGCCCTGGACCGACCGGCGTCGGGTCCGGTCACCGTCCAGCTGACGGTGTCGGGCGCTGCGACCCCGGCCGCCGATCCGCCCACGGACCCGACCGAACCGGTCGACTCCGCTGCCATGGCGGAGCTCTTCGGCGACGCGATCGGCCGCGTCACCGTCCCCTGATCGAGCCCCTCGAAGGGCTCATCCGGCCGTCTGCGCGGTGTGAATGTCGTCACTCCGTGCCCGGTCTGCGCCGAGCGCGGTCTCCTCGATACCTCGAATCGCGGCCGGGGAGTGTGCTGTACTCCTGAGTAGGAAATCCCAGTACGCGCGTACTTTTTTCGACGGACCGCGGGGGTTTTCACACGACAAGATTTGCAGAATTTGCAAACCCTCGTCAAAAAATAACCCGGATTTGCACTCACTGAGGGTTGGACCTGCGGGTTTATCCTGTGGCACCCTTGCTGCAGGCACCACAGACGGAAGCCCAAGAGTTCGCAAATCCGGCCGACACCGCCGCCGGACGCGCGAGTGCAAAGCTCTCGGGGTTCACGACGGATGCCGGTCAGCACTCCAGGCCTCGGCGGCGCGCCGGGCCGGTCGCCCCGATCCGACCCGGTCGGGACGAGCAGGACAACGAAAGCGAAGTAGCCAATGAGCAACGTCGGAAAGCCCCGCACCGCCGCGGAGATCCAGCAGGACTGGGACACCAACCCCCGCTGGAAGGGCATCAAGCGCGACTACACCGCCGAGCAGGTCGCTCAGCTCCAGGGTTCGGTCGTCGAGGAGCACACCCTCGCCCGCCGTGGCGCCGAGATCCTGTGGGACGGCGTGACCAAGGGTGACGGTTCCTACATCAACGCTCTCGGCGCCCTCACCGGCAATCAGGCCGTACAGCAGGTCCGCGCCGGCCTGAAGGCCGTGTACCTGTCGGGTTGGCAGGTCGCCGGTGACGCCAACCTGTCCGGCCACACCTACCCCGACCAGTCGCTGTACCCGGCGAACTCGGTTCCCAACGTTGTTCGTCGCATCAACAACGCGCTGCTCCGCGCCGACGAGATCGCCCGCGTCGAGGGTGACGACTCGGTCGACAACTGGGTCGTGCCGATCGTCGCCGATGGTGAGGCCGGCTTCGGTGGCGCTCTCAACGTCTACGAGCTCCAGAAGGCCATGATCGCCGCGGGTGCCGCCGGTACCCACTGGGAGGATCAGCTCGCCTCGGAGAAGAAGTGCGGCCACCTCGGTGGCAAGGTGCTCATCCCGACCCAGCAGCACATCCGCACCCTGAACTCGGCCCGCCTGGCCGCCGACGTCGCCGGTGTCCCCACCGTCGTCATCGCGCGTACCGACGCCGAGGCCGCGACCCTCATCACCTCCGATGTGGACGACCGCGACAAGCAGTTCGTCACCGGTGAGCGCACCGCCGAGGGCTACTACCACGTGAAGAACGGCATCGAGCCGTGCATCGAGCGTGCGAAGTCCTACGCTCCGTACGCCGACATGATCTGGATGGAGACCGGTACCCCGGATCTCGAGCTGGCTCGCAAGTTCGCCGAGGCCGTCAAGGCCGAGTACCCCGACCAGCTGCTGTCCTACAACTGCAGCCCGTCGTTCAACTGGAGCAAGCACCTCGACGACAGCACCATCGCCAAGTTCCAGAACGAGCTGGGCGCCATGGGCTTCACCTTCCAGTTCATCACCCTGGCCGGCTTCCACTCGCTCAACTACGGCATGTTCGACCTTGCCTACGGTTACGCCCGCGAGCAGATGACCGCCTTCGTCGACCTGCAGAACCGCGAGTTCAAGGCAGCCGACGAGCGTGGCTTCACCGCCGTCAAGCACCAGCGTGAGGTCGGCGCCGGGTACTTCGACAGCATCGCCACCACCGTCGACCCGAACACCTCGACCGCAGCTCTCAAGGGCTCGACCGAAGAGGGCCAGTTCCACTAGGAGCTATTCCGCCTGCCCGGAACTTTGGCGAACCCCTTCAGGCGGTCCGCGGCTTTCGCTGCGGGCCGCCTGCTGGCGTATCAAGGGCTTTGGTCGTACCCCGGGAGTTACCCGTGTTCTTACGAGATCAGTTGTCACATAGGCGTTTCCCGGAGGATCTGACATGACAAGCCAGAAGATCACCCGAGTCGGCATCGTCGGAGCCGGACAGATGGGCGCCGGGATCGCCGAGGTGTGTGCCCGGGCCCAAGCCGACGTACTGGTCTACGAGTCCACCCGTGATCTCCTCTCCGCGGGGCGCGCCCGCATTCTGAGTTCGCTCGATCGGGGAGTGTCGAGCGGCAAACTGACCGAACGTGAACGCGACCAGGCGGCCGACCGACTCACCTTCACTTCGGATCTGAACGACTTCGCCGACCGTCAGCTGGTCTGCGAGGCCGTCGTCGAGGACGAGGCCGTCAAGACCGCGATCTTCACCGACCTCGACAAGATCGTCGACGATCCGCACGCGGTCCTCGCGTCGAACACATCCTCCATCGCGATCATGAAGCTGGCCACGGCGACTCAGAGCGCCGCCCGCGTGATCGGCCTCCACTTCTTCAATCCCGTACCCGTGCTCCCTCTGGTCGAGCTCATCACCACGCCGGTGACCGCTCCCGAGGTGACCGCGCGGGCCGAAACCTTTGCGCACGACGTCCTCGGCAAGCAGGTGATCCGTTCCGCCGACCGCTCGGGCTTCGTCGTCAACGCCCTGCTCGTTCCCTATCTGCTCTCCGCGATCCGCATGGTGGAGAGCGGCTTCTCGACGGTCGAGGACATCGACAGGGCCATGATGCTCGGTTGCGCCCATCCGATGGGGCCGCTGAAGCTCGCCGACCTGGTGGGTCTCGACACCGTCAAGGCCATCGCCGACAAGATGCACGAGGAGTTCGACGAGCCGCTCTACGCGCCGCCCCCGCTGCTGGTGCAGATGGTCACCTCGGGCCGTCTCGGCAAGAAGGCCGGTCACGGCTTCTATGAGTACGAGCGGGTTCTCGCCGGCAAAAGGTGAGCTGAGACACAGGTGTTAGCAGAATGCTTGCATTTGCTAGCACGGCGTGGATACTGGACTTCGGAAACACCAATACCGATGGCGCCGCGGTTCCCTAATCTCGCGCGGTGACGAGCCGGAAGATCATGGCGGCTTGCGACACCGGACATCGGGTCGAACCGACGACAAACCGACATGCGCCCGGCAATGATGCCGAGATCAGCGAGACCGCATGTGCTGCAGCGCGATTGGTGCCAACAGAAGGAGTCACTCGTGACCACCACCCGTAACTACGCCCCCCTCTACGCCGCAGTCGGCGCCGGTGACTATGCCTTCACGCAGGTCACCGAGAAGCTCACCGAGCTCCGTGAGCGCACCGAGGCCGCCGCCGAGACCGCCCAGACGCGTCTCGAGGCTCGCTACACCGAGACCAAGGCCCTCATCGCCGACCTGCCCGAGACGGCTCAGAGCCGCTTCGATGAGGCCAAGACCCGCATCGAGTCGCTCTCCGAGGAAGTTCCCACCGAGATCGACGAACTCCGCGGCAAGCTGACCGCCGACGAGCTCAAGAAGCTGGCCGACCCGTACGTCGAGAAGGCCACCGACTTCTACAACACGCTCGCCGAGCGTGGTGAGGCCACCCTCGAGCGCCTGCGCAAGAAGCCGGTCGTCCAGGAGAACCTGTCCCGTGTGGAGAAGGTCTACAACGACGCGGTCGACATCACCGAAGACGCCCTCGGCGTCGTGTCCTCGCAGACCCGCCTCGTCGGTGAGCGCGCCGCCAAGCTGGCCGGTCGCGTGAGCGAAGAGGTCGAGGACGTCGCCGTCGCCATCGAAGAGATCGGCGGCGACATCAAGGAGCAGGCCGACGACGCGGCCAAGGAGATCGACGGCGCCGCAGGCACTGTCGAGGCCAAGGCCCGCACCGCTCAGGCATCGCCGGCCAAGAAGGTCGCCGAGGCCAAGGACGAGTCGGTTCCCCCGGTGAAGAAGGTCCCGGCCAAGAAGTCGCCCGCCAAGAAGGCTCCGGCCAAGAAGGCGACCACCGCGAAGTAAGCACTCGCGCAAGTCACTACGACGCCCCCGCTGTCCGGCGGGGGCGTCGTCGTGTGTGCGCTCGGGTGTTTCCCCCGCGCGGGCTGGATTCCTTCCCGCGGGGAGGACTACCTCCCGCGGGCGCCAGCCGATAAGCGCGAGGGAATCGGGCCGGCGGCAAGGAAACAGTCACGCGGGAATGGTCCTCGACGACAGCAGCTTCAGACTTTCCAGCCACGGACGAAGCATCCCCACCACCGCACCCTTCTCGAGATCCGTCCACGTCCATCGGACGACGATGGCACCGAGAGCGCGCAGGTCATCCTCACGACGCTTCTCCCGCATCACGGCATCTTCGACGGTGGTTCCGGGTTTGCGCAGCCGGCCGTACTTGACCATCCCGTCGAACTCGCCGATGAGCCGCTCGTCCCAGTCGAAGTCCGAATAGTAGGTGCCGCGACGGCCGCGGAACTCGTGCTGGAGTCTCGGTATCGGCAACCCCGCCTCGATCATCTGCGCGCGAGTCCAGGATTCGGCCACGTTCTCGGACAGGGGGTCGGCGAGTCGCAACGCCCGTCGGGCGGTGCGGACACCTCGGCGTCGACGATCCGCCAGGGTATGTGCGAGCTTTTCGGCGTTCGCGCCGGTACGCAGGGCCTGATCGAATGCGGCCAGCGACTGGGCGAAAGTGCCGCTCGTTGCGACATCGACCGCGGTGCGTTCGAGGGTCGTGACCAGCATGCCGTCGACCTCGACGATGTCGTCGTCACCGAATGGTGCTGCGTGGACGTGGCGGTGCCCCTGGATGAATCCACCCGACTTCTTCCCGTTCACGACGTGCACGGACTCGATGTCCGGTTTGAGGAGTGGGAGTCCGTGGACGGCGGCAGCCGACGCATGACTCAGCGGCATTGCCTGCGCACCGGCGTCGCAGTTGGTCGCAACCGCGATCGCTTTGAACCGGTGTAACCGTTGGGCGCCCTCATGTCCGACGAACTGTGTCGATGCCGGTACGAACACGCCTGGCACGAGACGTATGAGTTCGCGGCGGCGGACGGCGGCCGCGAGCTCGTTGTCGGAGATCGCGGCGTCGAGCGCTGCGGCTCTCCTGACGAGACCGTACTGATCGATTGGGAAGGCCATCATCCTTCTTTGACGCACCGAAACGCATTTCGGCTCCCACCGATCTCATCGCCTTCCCGCCGCGTGTCCGTTTCCCTCCCGCCGTACCCCTGCCCTCCCGCTTATCGGCTGGCGCCCGCGCAAAGGAACTCCTCCCGCGGCGACGAAGCGCTCACGCGGGAGTGGCTCTTTTCGCGACGTTCAGTCGCTGGCGGCGAGCCGCTTCTTCTCGGCCTCGACGTCGAAATCCGCTTTCGGCCAGTCGAGATCGAGGCCGGCGAGTGCGGTGGTGAGCAGCTCGCAGACAGCGAGGCGGGCGAACCACTTCCGGTTCGCGGGGATCACGAACCAGGGTGCCGAGTCCTTGTCGGTCAGGTCGAAAACGTCCTGGTAGGCCTCGAGGTAGGCGTCCCAGTGGGCGCGCTCGTCGATGTCACCCGGGTTGAACTTCCAGTACTTGTCCGGACGGTCGAGACGTTCGGCGAGACGTGCCTTCTGCTCGTCCTTGGACACCACCAGGCAGCACTTGATGATCGTGGTGCCGTTGGCGACCAGTTCGGACTCGAACTGGTTGATGAGATCGTAGCGCTTCTCCCACTCCGACTTCGGGACGAGGTTGTGTACCCGTACGGGCAGGACGTCCTCGTAGTGCGACCGGTCGAAGATCCCGATCCGGCCGGCGGGCGGGAGCGCCTTGTTGATGCGCCACAGGAAGTCGTGCTGCAACTCTTCCGGCGTCGGCTTCCCGAATCCCTTGATGGACAACCCCTGTGGGTCGAGGAGACCGCCCACGTGCCGGACGATGCCGCCCTTGCCCGCGGTGTCCATGCCCTGCAGGACCAGCAGTACCGACCGGTGGTCGCCGGCACGGCCGTTGGCGTACAGCAACTCCTGGAGGCCGGCCAGCTCCTCGCCGCGTTTCACGAGAAGCTCTGCGCCGGAGATCTTGTCACCGTCGAACCCGGGCGTCGATCCGGGGTCGAAGGAGGCGATCGGCCCGACCGCACCTGCGCGGAGGGCTCCGGCGGCGGGAATGGACCAACCGTTCCTCATGACTCGTCCTTTCGTGGCTCCACTGCTTGATCGGTCTCGATCGCCGGCGGGAACAGCGGCCCGCCGCCGAATGCGCCGCGATGCGAATCCGGTGGTGTGCCATCGTTGTTGACGATCCCGTAGCGGGCGCCCAGTTCGGCGGTGACGAGGGTGTGGCCGCTGTGCGCGGCGAGGTCGGGGTCCTGCGCGAGGCGGGAGATCACGCGACCCACGAACTCCGGGTCCTCGGCTCGTTGCAACGAGAAACCGGCGAACTCGTCGATGCCGAGCGACAGCAGTAGCTCGGTGCGGATCAGGCCCAGCCACAACGAGATCGCGCTGACCCCGGTGCCCTTCAGCTCGACGGCCATGTCCGCGGCCATCTTGTCCAGCGCCGTCTTGCTCATCCCGTACAGCACCGAATGCAGATGGCCGCGGGAACCGAACGACGAGATGTTCGTGATCAGACCCCGACCGGCCTCGGTCATCAGCTGCGCCGCATGCACCGAGGCCACGTAGTGGGCACGCAGACCCACGCCGATAAGTGTGTCCCAGTCGTCGACCGGGCGCTTCCAGAACGGGTCCGAGAACCCGCCGAATCCCTTCGGCGCCGCCCACGCGTTGTTGACGAGGAGGTCGAGTTGCCCACTGGAAGAGGCGATCTCGTCGAACACCGCGGCCACCGCGGCGTCGTCGGTGTGGTCGCACGCAAGGGCGATGGCGCCCTCCGGTCCGGTGCCGTGACGTGAGGTGACGTAGGTGGTCCAGCCGTCGTCGACGAGCGAACGGGCGACGCCCTGGCCGACGCCCCGGCTACCGCCGGTCACCAGCGCGACCCGGCTCATGAGCCGCCTGTCGCGTCGGACGGCGCCTCGCGTGCTGGTTCGGTCAGCGGCGGGGGAGAGGCGAGGAAGGCCTCGCGCGAGCCGTCGACGGCGGCGACGCCCACGACCGCGCTCCACACCATCATCGTCAGGTAGTCGACGACCTGGTCGGCGTCGAGCGTGCGGCTGGTCATCCACCAGTCGACGACGTGCTGGATACCGCCGACGAGAGCGTGCGACCACAGCTCGGCGCCGGTGGTGTCCGCGCCGCGCTCGGTCATGCGCATCACGATGCTGCTCATGACCAGCTGCGACACCAGGCGTACCGAGTCGGCGGGAGCCGGCGACGAGGTCGGCGAGCTGGCGAGTGCGAAGCGGTACAGGTTGGGTTCGTCGTCGACCGCGTGGACGTACACACCGATGATCGTGTGGGTGAGCGTGTACTCGTCGACGTCGTCGGAGAGCGCCTCCGTCAGTCGCGGCCAGATCGTGTTCTCGAAGAAGCGCACGGTGGTCGCGACCCCGAGGTCGCTCTTGTCGGTGAAGTACCGGTAGAGAACGGTCTTGGAGACACCGATGTGGGCGGCGATCTCGTCCATCCCGACGTCGGCGCCGAGCTCGCGGACCGCGGTGATGACGCCGTCGGTCAGCTCGGTGCGTCGGGCGAGCTTGTGCTTCTCCCAACGCTGCTTGCGGCCGTCCGGTTTGGCGCCGGTCTCGGTGACCGTGGTCAGAACCTGTTCGAGGCCGCGCGTCACGTTGGCCGCAGCCGCCATCGCTGCACGCGCAGCAGCTGCGGGATTGGGGCGGTTGGCCATCACGACGCCAGCGTAGTCGGTTGATGGGTGACACTGGTGCCATGGCATCGAGAGTGATCGAAGGAGTCGCCGGGCAGCCCGAGGGCAAGCCCGATGCGCCGTCCGCCCCTGGATTCGGAGGGGACAGCGCCGGGGATGCCGGCCGACGCAGGGATCTCCGCAGGATGAAGGCGGTCGCGACCGGCTTCCTGGTCTTCGCGGCGGTGGTCTACCTCTTCACCCGCTACCTCGAGCACCGCGACGGCGCCGACGTCGCCGCGTGGGTCGGCTATGTGCAGGCCGCATCCGAGGCCGGCATGGTCGGCGCGCTGGCCGACTGGTTCGCGGTGACGGCTCTCTTCCGGCATCCGCTGGGTATCCCGATCCCGCACACCGCCCTGATCCGCAAGAAGAAGGACGACATCGGCGACCAGCTGGGCGGCTTCATCGAAGAGAACTTCATGACGCCCGAGGTCGTCGTCTACCGCGCACAGCAGATCGATCTGCCGCGACGGTTGTCGACGTGGGTCGCCGATCCGCGCAACGCGCCGCGGATCTCCGGCGAAGCGGCGCGCGCGATCCAGCTCGCGTCGGAGATGCTCCGCGACGAGGACGTCGAACAGCTCATCCAGGCCGCACTGAAGTGGGTCGCCGAACCCCAGTGGGCACCCCCGACGGGCCGCATCCTGGAACAGCTCATCGCCGAGGACCGCCTCGAACCGGTCTTCCAGATGCTGTGCGATCGCGCGCACGAATGGGCGATCGGCAGCCAGGACCTCATCGACCGCCTCGTCGACCGCGACGGCCCGCAGTGGACGCCGAAGTTCGTCAACACACTCGTCGGCGACAAGATCCACCGGGAGCTCGTCGAGTTCACCTACAAGGTGCGCTCCGACCCCGACCACGAATTGCGCCGGGCCATGCACGAATTCGTGGAGAAGTTCGCCGACGACCTGCAGAACGATCCCGAGATGATCGAGAAGTTCGAGGCGATCAAGATGGAACTGGTGGGTCGCGACGAGGTCACCGGCGCGGCGTCGACCGCCTGGAAGACCGGCAAGGCCGTCATCGAGCAGATGCTCGACGACCCCAACAGCACGCTGCGGAACACCCTGTCGGACTCGATCATCCAGCTCGCCACCAGGATTCGCGACGACCGTCCGCTGCAGGAGAAGATGAACGGCTGGGTCGCGCGGGTCGCGCACCACATCGCCGCGAACTACTCGCAGGAGATCATCTCGGTCATCACCGAGACCGTGCGCGGTTGGGACGCCGACGACACCAGCCGCAAGATCGAACTGCAGGTGGGACGCGATCTGCAGTTCATCCGGATCAACGGCACCGTGGTCGGTGCGCTCGCCGGCCTGGTCATCCACACGACGTCGGTGCTGATCTTCCACTGACGTCGAATCCCAGTGATCCGCCCACGATCCGACGCCCGGATTAGCTGTGTGCTTGCACGTGCTAGCAGCGACGTCGATACTCGGTAGAGATGATCCACCCCTGGAACGGAGCGTGATGAAGCGCGACAAGGACGAGGCTTCCGTCGACGCCGTCGTGAACGGCGAGGCCGAGTCCGTCGACTCCGCGGATCATGCGTCCGACGACGGCGACGGCACGACGGCGATGGCGGTCGAGGCCGTGGAGGCCGTCGCGACGGCCGCGCAGGACGCGGTGGCGAACGCGGCGCAGGACATCGGTGCTTTCATCCGGTCCCAGCGAGTGGCCGCAAAGGTCTCGCTCCGGCAGCTCTCCGAACGTGCCGGGGTCAGCAATCCGTACCTCAGTCAGATCGAGCGAGGCCTCCGGAAACCCTCCGCGGACGTCCTCGCCCAGATCGCCAAGGGCCTACGGGTGTCTGCGGAAGTGTTGTACGTGCGCGCAGGAATTCTCGAAGAACGCCCCGCGAGCCCGGTCCGTGATGCTCTTATCGCAGATGACTCGATCAACGAGCGTCAGAAACAGATGTTGCTGGAGATCTACGAGTCCTTCCGCAAGGAGAACGCGATCTCCTCGACTGGTTCCGAGAAAGACGAGTTCCGAGAGAACTGAGGCAGGAGAGCTGAATGAGCGAGAACCCGTTGACGACAGCCGTGGGACAGGTGGCCGCCTTGCTGGCCGAGGTCCGGGAGCGCGGGGAGGCGGCGAGCGAACAGGCCCAGTCGAGGCTTGCCGAGACTGTCGAAACTACTCAGTCCAAGCTCGCCGAGACCGTCGAAACCACCCAGTCGAGGCTCGCCGAGACTGTCGAGACCACCCAGTCGAAGTTGGTCGAGACCGTCGGCTCGACGCAGGCGAAGATCACGGGTTCCCGGGACGACGCCCAGGCGAGGATCGACGAGGCGCTCGCGACCGCGTTGGCGCTCTTCGAGGAGGCGAAGTCGAAGCTGTCGACGCTTCCGGTCGAATTGCCCAGCGAGATCGAGGAATTGCGCGCCCGGTTCTCCCCGGAGGAGCTCCGCAAGGTCGCCGAGGCCTATCTCGCCGTCGCGGCCGGGCTGCTGACGTCCCTGTCGGAACGGCGTGACGAGGCCGTCGGGAAGCTCTTGTCGCAGCCGGTCGTCGGGGAGAACCTGCCGAAGCTCGAGAAGGTCTACAGCGACGCGGTCGGTCTCACCGAGGAGGCGCTGGGGACGATCTCCGAGCAGACTCGCGCGGTTGGTGAGCGGGCGCTGCGCCTGGCCGGGCTGGCCGACGGCAGCGGACCCGACGGCACGATCCGCGACGCCAGCGCCGACGCTCCGGTGCGGGCGGTCGCTGCGGCGCCGGCTCCGGCGAAGAAGGCCCCCGCCAAGGCGACCCCTCCCGCGAAGGCTGCCGCGGACAAGGCACCCGCGAAGAAGGCACCGGCCGAGAAGGCGGCAACGAAGAAGGCCCCCGCCAAGACGACCCCGGCCAAGAAGGCTCCCGCGAAGAAGGCGCCGGCGAAGAAGGCCGCCGCGGTGAAGGGCGCCGCCGAACGCGCCGCGGCCAAGAAGGCCCCGGCCCGCAAGACCACCCCCGCCAAGGCGACGAAGGCCACACCGACCAAGGCGGCTGCGAAGAAGACACCCGCGGCGAAGAAGGCCGCAGCGGCGAACAAGGCGACCGCGGCGAAGAAGACGACCGCAGCGAAGAAGACGGCCGCGAAGAAGGCTCCCGCCAAGAAAACTGCTGCCAAGAAGGCCACTCCCCGCGCCGACTGATCCCTCGGCGCACGTTCCGCCCGCGCGTGGCGTCGTGGGCTGCTGCGGCAATCGGGGCGCACGGGACTAGAGTGTTCGGCGTGGACGTCTTCAGCGTGTTGGCCTACGGGCAGAGTCTGATCATGTTGGTCCTGACTGTGGTCGCGGGGATCGCGGCGGTCGTCGCGTTGATCCACGCGGCCATTCAGCGGCCCGATGCCTTCCCGGCGGTCGACCGGCAGAGCAAGGTGATCTGGGTTGCGATCCTGGCCGCCGCGTCGCTGTTCATCTGGTTCTTCGGCGCGGTGAGCTTCCTGGGCATCATCGGCGTGGTCGCGATGCTCGTGTACCTGGTCGACGTGCGCAAACGTGTGGACGACATCCAGGGCAAGTCCTGGTTCAGCAAAAAGGCCTGAGGCATCGTGGCGGAGTATCGGATCAACGACCTCGCCGAGGCGTCGGGGGTCAGCGTTCGCAACATCCGGGTCTACCAGGACCGCGGACTGCTTCCGCCACCCACCATCCGCGGCCGTGCGGGCTGGTATTCCGACCAGCACCTGGTCCGCCTGAACCTCATCTCCCGCATGCTCGAACGCGGGTACACGTTCGCGACGATCAGCGAGTTGCTGCACGCCGCCCACCACGGCATGCGCGTCGAACAGATCCTGCGCGGGTCGCCGAAGGGCGGTCGATTCCGCAACTTCAAGCGCGCCGCGACGATCACCATCGCCGAGCTGAAGAAGACGCTCAACGCGTCGGACAGGTCCATCGCGCTCAGTCAGAAGCTGGGTCTGCTGGCCAAGGACGGCACGCACTATGCGATCCGCAACCCCGAGCTCCTCGAGGGTGCCGAGGTCCTGGTGAAGGCCGGTGTCGACCTGGAGTTCCTCCTCGACCGGTGGGTTCGTGTCCAGGACGATCTCGAGGACGTGGCGTCGAGCTTCGTGTCGATCATCACCGACAAGTATTTCGACGAGAACCTTCCCGACCTGGGCGAGGCCGGCGTGAGCGAGATGGCTGACCTGATCCAGACGGTTCGTCCGATGGCGCACGAGATCGTCGAGACAACGTTCCGCCGGGCCCTCGACGAGCAGATCTCCCAGGCGATCGGGCGGGCGGCGACCTACTTCGATGCCACCACCGGGGATGACGAACCTGACTCCACGACGCCGAATTCGTCCGGTGACCAGCCTGACCCCGGCTATGAGACAACGGATATTGGTACATTGAACACCGACACGGGGCGCTGAACGCGGCGCCCCCCTCGGGTCTCCCTTGCGGACGACCCGTCCGAGGCTGGAGGAGTGCCGGTGAACAAGAGGTCGTTGGTGAACGTCGGGGGAATCGCGACCGTGATCGGTGCGGGCGTGGTCGGGGTCGGCGTGGGCACCGTGCTCGCCGGTATCGCCCGAAGTGCGCTGCGCGCCGAACTCGCGGTCGACGACGGTCCCGACGACCTGCTCACCGCGCCCGACTCGGCGCCGCACCGGCTGCCGGTCCGCAGTTCCGACGGGACCGTCCTCAATGTCGAGATCTACGGCTCCGACGACGCAGCGGACGACGACGGTGACGTCATCGTCATGGTTCACGGTTGGACCTGCAACACCGCGTATTGGTATCCGCAGATCAATCACCTCGCCTCCTCCGAGGGCGGTCGCCGACGCGTGGTCGTCTACGACCAGCGTGGTCACGGACTCAGTGAGCGAGGCCTCCGGCGTCCGACCATCGCGATGCTCGGACAGGATCTCGACGCTGTGCTCGAGGCAGCCGTGCCCGCCGGCCGGCGCGCAATCCTGGTGGGGCACAGCATGGGCGGGATGACCATCATGTCGTGGGCGGGGCAGTACCCGGAGAAGGTCGGCTCGCGGGTCTCGGCCGTGGTGCTCGTCTCGACCGCAGCGAAGGGCGTCCTGGAGAACCACACCCTCGTCCCGGTTGATCTGCCCGCGTATGCGCGGCCGTTCGCGCCCGTGGTGGCCAAGGCGTTCACCTCGATGCCGGTGCCGATCCCCAAGACTCCCTACGGCGTTCGCATCTCGCATTACATCGCACTGGGACCCCACGCGCGCAAGGCGCACGTCAACTTCGTCGACGAGATGATCGGAGCCTGCCCCCCGCGCGCACGGGCCGGCTGGGGTTCGGCGATGGGCAAACTCGACGTCACGCCGGGGCTGGCCGCGCTGTCGGTGCCCACGACCGTGGTCGTCGGTACCGAGGACCGGCTGACCCCGCGCACCCATGCCGAACAGATGGCAGAGGTGTTGCGGCGCAATGGTTCGCTGCGTGATCTGGTCGTCTACCAAGGCGTCGGCCACATGGCGAGCATCGAGGCCGCGGAGCGGTTCAACGAAATGCTCGACGACCTGGTGGCCGAGGTCTCGCGAGCCGAGCAGCGGGTCAGCTGAGTCGCAACCTCTGACCCGGCCTCACAGCACGCAGTTGACGAAGACCGGCTCGGGTCGCAGGGTGACGCCGAAGGTGTCGAGGACGCCGTCCCGGACCTCGCGCGCGAGCGTCAGCAGCTGGTCGGTGGTAGCCGCACCCCGATTGGTCAGCGCCAGAGTGTGTTTCGTGGACAAGCAGACCGGGGCGTCGGCGGACGGGTAGCCGCGTCCGAAGCCGGCCCGTTCGATGAGCCACCCCGCCGACAGTTTGATCGCGGTGGGGGCGTCGGCGTTCGGGGAGTCGCCCGTGTTCGGCTGCGGGCCGGCCGGGTAGGACGGGATCGCCACGTCGTCGCCGACCCTCGCCGCGATGCGTTCCAGGACCGCGGGGGCGTCCTCGCCGTCGACGATCGGGTTGGTGAAGAACGAACCGGCACTCCAGGTGTCGAAGTCGTCGGGGTCGAGGACCATGCCCTTGCCGCGACGCAGTCCGAGCACCGCCTCGCGGGCGGTGACGGCGTCGACGCGGTCGCCGGGCTCGACACCGACCGTCGTGGCCAGCTCGCGGTACCGGATCGGCTGGCTCGCGCGATCGTCGTTGAGCCAGAAGGACACCGCGACCACCACGAAATCGTTGCGGTGCTTCAGATTGCTGGTGCGGTAGCCGAGTCCGAGCTCGGCGGGGGAGACCCACCGCAGGGTGCCCGACCGGCGGTCGAGGACCTGGACCGACCGCAGGATGTCGGCGACCTCGACTCCGTAGGCCCCGACGTTCTGCACCGGCGTCGCACCGGCCGCGCCCGGAATCCCCGACAGGCACTCCAACCCTCCGAAACCCGCCTCCACGGTCGCGGCGACCAGGTCGTCCCAGCCCACGCCGGCGTCGGCGACGACATGCGGACGACCCGACTCGCGGCCCGAGCCGAACTCGATGCGGCTGCTCGCCAGCACGACGGCCGTGCCGTCGAAGCCGGCGTCGCCGATGACGAGGTTGGACCCGCCGCCGATCACCAGCACGGGTTCGGACCGTTCGTCGAGCTCCTGGATGGTCTCGACGATGCTGCGCGTGTCCGGGCAGCGCACGATCTCGCGGGCCGGGCCGCCCAGACGCAGGGTGGTCAGCTCGGCGAGGGGCGCGCTCAGCGGCGTCTGCGTGTCGGTCACGCGTTCAACGGTAACCGGCGAACGGTAGCGTTCTCCTCATGGCGAGCAAGCTGCAGCACTCGGTGTCCTACCCGTTCTCCACCGAACGGCTCTGGGCGCTCTACACCACTGAGCAGTACTGGCACGATCTGGTGGAGCGGATGAACTCCGGTCACGGCCACGTCGAGAAGGTGAACATCGCGGGCGACACCGTGTCCGTCGAGATGAGTCAGGGCATCCCCTCGGAGAAGCTCCCGTCGGCGGTCACCAAGATCATGCCCGGCGACCTCCGGATTCCGCGGAAGAACACATTTCGGCTGGTCGGAGACCGGATCGAGGGTGAGATCCACGCCACGGTCGAGGGCGCCCCGGTGCCGGTGAACGTGTACGGGACCATCACCACCGCCGGCGATCCGGCGACCAGTGACTGCTCCGCCGAGGTGTCGGTGAACCTGCCGATGTTCGGTGGGAAGATCGAGAAGGCCGTGGTCAGCGAGCTGGTCGGCCTGCTCGATCACGAGTGTGGGCACACCGTCGATTGGGAGTCGGGAAATCCGCTGACGTAGCCTGGTCGTCATGGCACGACGGCTCAGCTACTCCGCTCGCTACACCCACCCTGCGGAGAAGCTCTACCAAGCGCACAGCATCAAGCAGTACTGGGACGACATGATGGCGGGATTCCAGATGATCTCGCCGCACTGCGAGGTCGCCTCCTTCACCTCCGACGAGAACGGGGTCAAGGTCGTCCTCAGGCAGACGATCGGTCGCGACCAGCTGCCCCCGCTCGCGCAGACGGTGATGATGAAGGACATGGTCATCACGCGTGAGGAGACCCTCGGTCCGTTCGACCCGGACCACACCAAGGGCACCTACAACGCGTCGATCCCCGCGGGTCCGGGCAGCCTCAACGGCTGGCAGGAACTGTTCCCCACCGACGACGGCTGCACGATCCGCCGGACCAGTGAGGCGAAGGTCTTCGTCCCGTTCGTCAACGGCAAGCTCGAGCAGATGATCCTCATCAACCTGGTCGATCTGTTCCGAGCCGAGGCCGAGTACGCCAAGGACTGGATCGACAAGAACTTGTGAGTCGCACCCCCGGACAGCAGTCCGGGCGACGGCCGTCGAACAGTCCGATCGGCCGGGTGACGCGCGGAACGACCAACATCAACCGTCTCCGTCGGGTGGATCGGTGGATGGCTCATGAACCGGCCGTGATCGCGGCCCTCGATGTCGCCCGTCCGCTGGTCGTCGACCTCGGCTACGGCGCACGCCCCGACACCACCGTCGAGATGGCCGGCCGGCTCCGCCGCGTCGCCCCCGACCTGGAGATGGTGGGACTCGAGATCGACCCGGCCCGCGTCGTCGACCCGCGCGACGGTGTGCGGTTCGCGGTCGGCGGCTTCGAGATGGCGGGCCTGCGTCCCCGGGTGGTGCGCGCCTTCAACGTCCTGCGGCAGTACGACGAGACCGAGGTCGACGCCGCGTGGTCGCGGCTGCGTGCGGCTCTGTCGCCGGGCGGGGTGATCGTCGAGGGCACCTGCGACGAGATCGGCCGACGCTGTACGTGGGTGCTGCTCGACCACGCGGGGCCGGTCAGCCTGACGCTCTGCTGGGCTCCCGAACACTCCGAGCGCCCATCCGATCTCGCCGAACGACTGCCGAAGGCGCTCATCCATCGCAATGTGCCGGGCGAGAAGATCCACGACCTGCTGACCCTCGCCGACCAGTGCTGGGACATCGCCGCCCCGCTGGCGCCGTACGGGCCACGCGTCCGCTGGCGTCACGCCCAGGACCTGCTGCGCGAACGCGGCGTCGACTGTGTCGTCACCCGCCGTCGGATGTCGGACAACGTGCTGACCGTCCCGTGGGAAGCCGTAGCCCCTTAGACCGCGGGCACTACTGTGGCGGCTATGCGTGTGGCGATGGCTCAGATCAGTTCGACCGACGATCCGAGCGAGAACCTGGTGACCCTACGCGCGGCGACGCAGGACGCCGCATCGCGCGGGGCGCGCCTGGTCGTGTTCCCGGAGGCGACCATGTGCCGGTTCGGCGTTCCGTTGAAGCCGGTGGCGGAGGATCTCGACGGGCCGTGGGCGAGGGCGGTGTCGGAGGTGGCGGCGTCGGCCGGCGTGACCGTGGTGGCCGGGATGTTCACCCCGTCGGACGACGGCCGCGTGTTCAACACGGTGCTCGTCGCACACCCCGACGGGTCGCGTCAGGGATACGACAAACTGCACCTGTACGACGCCTTCGGGTTTCAGGAGTCCAAGACCGTCGCGGCCGGTTCGGAACCGCTGACCTTCGAGGTCGACGGGGTCACCGTGGGGGTGGCCACCTGTTACGACATCAGGTTCCCCGCACTGTTCACGAACCTCGCCCGACGTGGCGCGCATATCGTCGTCGTGCCGACGTCCTGGGGTGCCGGGCCTGGCAAGATCCATCAGTGGAAGGTGCTCGCGACGGCCAGGGCACTGGATTCGACGACGTTCGTCGTCGCCGTGGGGCAGGCACTTCCCCCGGATGAGGCGGTCGCCGGGTCGGGGGCCCCGACCGGGATCGGACACAGCCAAATCACAGACCCCTTCGGTACCGTGGTCGCCGCGTACCCGGAGAGGGTCGGTGTCGATGTCCACGACCTCGACCTGGCACTGGTCGAGAAGGCTCGTAAACAACTGGCGGTCCTCGCCAACGAGCGAGAGCTGCCTGCCGGCGGTGCGGTGTCCAGCAAGGTCGCACCCACCGGCGAACGGCTTCGAGAGTCCGACGACCGAGGACGGAATCCATGAGCGACAGCAAAACTCCCGGTGGTGGCCCCCGAGACCAGGGTGAGTCGCACGATCCCACCGAATCCGCAGGACCCACCGATCACACCGAATCCACCGGCGACGACTGGCGTCCGGTGGAGGACGCCGACCCCACCAGGTCCGCTGAGCCAGTCGAGCCCTCCACCGGTACAGACGTTCCCGAGTCGGGGGAGACCGAACAGTTCCCCACGACTCCGATCGCGCCCGGGGCGCAGGCGTATTCGAACGTGCCGCCCTCGGAGGCCGACACCTCCGACCTGAGCGGCGGGCCCGGCCGGCCGGGCACCGCGCAGTTCGCGCCCGGGGAGACGCCCTACCACGACGACTCGAGCGCACCCCTGGCGACGCCGGGCAGCGGTCCGGTGCTGACCTCGCCGCGAAAGAGCCGCAGCACCAAGAAGATCGTGGCGCTGAGCGCCATCGCCGTGCTGCTGCTCGTGGTCATCGGCGCGGTCGGCAGCGAGCTCTATCTGCGCAACAAGGTGACGAACTGCCTCGAGGAGTCGTTCAGCGGTCTCACCGGCGTGCCCACCTCGGTGTCGCTGAGCCGCAAGCCGATCATCCTGCAGGGCAGTGGCGACGTTCCGTACGTCCAGGTCGACACCAAGGACGGTGCCGATGCCGACGGTGTGCGTCTGCACATGCGGGCCGACGGCATCTCCGGGAACAGCAGCAGCACCGACATCCGCACCCTCAACGGCGACGGCTTCATCCCCTACGAGCGGATCGTCGAACTCAGCAAGGAAAGCGCTCCCGCCGGTGCCGGCGGCCAGAGCACCGGCAACGGCGCGAGCCCGGTCGGCTCGGTCGAGGAGATCTCCGGCAATGCGGCCGACGGCACCTTCGAGGTGCAGGCGGCCTTTCCGGTGATGTTCTTCGCGGTTCCGGTGTCGGCGACGATCAAGCCCGTCCTCACCGACGGCCGGGTCGACTTCGAGGTCGTCAAGGCAAGCGCGCTGGTGTTCGGCATCCCGCCGGACTTCGCACAGCAGATCGTCGACCAGATCACCACCTCGGCGCTCGGACCGTTCTTCGACGAGGTCCGGGTCGATCAGCTGAAGGTCACCGACACGGGTCTCGAGTTCGCGATCAGCGGCTCGGATGTTCAGCTGACCAACGAGATGACCGGGAACGACCAGCAGTCGGGATGCTCGGTCTGATCAATGGGCGATCGGCCGGATGTCTCGCGCGACGACGCCTAGTGCTGATCGTTTGTCGGCGGCCCGATCCTCACCAACCACACGGTGGGTCCGTCGGTGAGGCTGAACTCTCCGTAGACCTCTCCACCCCAGCTTCGGCGACAGAAGAACTCCCGAAGCTGGGGGTCCGCGGTTCCGAGGGTCGCCGACAACCCCCGCCGGCCGGTCTGGTCGACGATCGGACGGAATAGGTCTGACAGAACTCGGCGGCGTCGATGGTCGGGGTGGACCAAGCCGAACACCAGTCTGACCGTGCCCGTCAACATCGACTCACGAGATTTCTCGCGAAGCTCGGTGAATCGCTCGACGAATCCGTCGAGGGTTGTGACGAAATGGCGTGTGCGAGCCGTCAAGTCCTGATCCACCGGCTGTGTCGCGTGGTTCGGCTCGGCCGTGGCGACCAAACCCAGTAAGTCACCGGTCTCGGAGAACCGGCCATGCAAACCGGGTAGGTGGTCGGCGAAAAGCACTTCGCCGAACCACCTGTACGCGTCGGATTCGGCACTCGGGCCGAGAAGCCATCGATACATCGGCACTTCCCATAAGCCGGTTTCCAGCAGGTCGAGCGCTTCTGCACGTTCGTCGGCGGTCAACAGGCGCGTGTTCGAAATCGAGTCGTGCTCGTTCACATGGCAATATCAGCACACTACTGACACGTGGATGAACCGATCCTTGGGAATCTCGTTGTGCATACAGACCTGTTTCTCCGCTCATCGAACTGGTCGGAGTAGTCTCGCCCAATGCCCGTAGCCCCCTCGATGAGCAGATACGAGGTGCGAGCCCTTCTCGGCCTCGTCGGCACCGGACTGATTGCCTCTCCCCGGGTGTTCGCGGGATTCGTTGTCTTCCAACTCGCGAGCGTGTTCACCTCGCTGGCCCAGCCGGCGCTGAACGCCGCGATCATCGATGACGGAATCCTGCGCGGCGACGTGGGGACCATCAAGGTCGTGGGACTCGTCATGGTCGCAGTGGCGGTGATCAACCTCGCGGTCTCGCTCGGGGCGACTTACCTCGCGTCGCACCTCTCGGCGAGGTCTGCACGCGATCTGCGCGGCCGGGTCAACGGCCGGATCGGCAGGTTCACCGATCAGCAGGTCTCCCGGCTGGGCCTGTCCAGCCTGTTGACCCGATCCACCGGGGACGTCGGACAGATCCAGGGGTTCCTCTTCATCTTCCTTACGATCGTCGTGACCGCGCCGCTCATGCTGTTCGGTGCGCTGGTGCTCTCCCTGTCGCAGGCGTGGCGGATGGCCCCGGTGATCTTCGTGGCCGGGCTGGTCCTCGTCGCGCTGGTCGGGGTGCTCGTGCGGCGCATCGTCCCATGGGCCGGGCGACTGCAGGGTCGGCTCGACGCCATCAATCGGGTGCTTCGCGAACAGCTGCGGGGCATAGCCGTGATCAGGACGTTTCGGCAGGAGGACCGCGAGCGCGCTCGCTTCGCGACCGAAAACGACGAACTCACCGGCGTCGCTCTGAGGTTGGGACGGACTCAGGTTCTCCTGCTCCCGACCGTGACCGTGGTATCCAACTTCGCGGGGGTCGCGGTGGTCGCGGTGGGTGCGATCTTCGTGGACCGAGGCCAGATGCAGATCGGTCAGATCACGGCCGCGGTCGGATACCTCAGCCAGATCCTGCTCGCCGTGTCGTTGTTGACCGTGATCGCCGGTGTCATCCCACGCGCGGTCACCAGCGCGGGCCGCATCGCCGAGGTCCTCGACACCGAGGTCCTCGAACCCGGCGACGCCGAAGCCGGCGTGACGTCGTCTGCACCCGCGGTGGTCTTCAGCTCCGTCTCCGTCGGCTTTCCCGGCGCGGACGCCCCCGCGGTCGACGCCGTCTCGCTGACGTGCGCCGCCGGCACGGTCACCGGACTCCTCGGCGGTACCGGCAGCGGGAAATCGACATTGCTGTCGTTGCCGTTGCGCTTCGCCGACCCCGACTCGGGCGTCGTCCGGTGGGATGGCACGGACGTGACCGGCCTGGCACCGGCGTGGGTACGTGCGCGGACCGCGTTCGTCGGGCAGGGTGCAGCGCTGGTGACCGGCACGATCGCCGACAACCTGCGGATCGGTCGTCCCGACGCCACGGACGAACAACTGTGGGAAGCGCTCGAGGTGGCTGCGGCCCGTGACTTCGTCGAGGCGCGGCCCGGGGGGCTCGACGCTCGCGTCGCGCAGGAGGGCCGCAACTTCTCGGGAGGCCAGCGACAGCGCCTGGCACTGGCCCGCGCGGTCCTCCGGCGGCCCTCGCTGTACGTGCTCGACGATCCCTTCAGCGCCCTCGACGTCGACACCGAGCGGGAGGTCATCGCCAATCTGCGACGAACCCACCCGGAGGCAACGGTGCTGATCGCGGCCCAGCGGGTCTCGTCGGTCCGGCATGCCGACACCATCGGCGTGTTGGAGGACGGCCGTCTCGTCGCCGTCGGCACCGACGAGACCCTGCGCACCGACAGTGAGATCTACCGCGAGATCGCCTACGCCCAGGCGGTGACCGATGCCTGATACGAACCGGCGCGACGGTTCACTGCGATGGCTGATGCGGCAACTCCACCTGAGTCGGGGTCGCGCCGTCGCGATCTCGCTGTGCGCGATAGTGGCGTCGCTGGGCGCGGTCGTCGGACCGATCCTGTTCGGTGTGGTCACGAACGTGATCGTCGACGGGACGATGGGCGTGGACGGCATGGACTGGCGGCGACTCTGGACAGTGCTCGGCGTGCAGGCGGCGATCTATGTGGCGGTCGCCTGTCTCGCGTTCACCCAGGGGCAGATGTTGACCATCGCGGTGCAGCGGTCGGTGGCGGGGTTGCGCGCGCGCATCGAGGACAAGGTCCACCGGCTCCCGCTGCGCTACTTCGAGTCGAACAACCGTGGCGTGCTCGTCAGCAAGCTCACCGCGCACACCGACAATGCCGCCACCGTGATCGCTCCGGTGCTGGTCACCGTCCCCACCAACGTGTTGACCCTTCTCGTGGTCACCGTCGTGCTGTTCGTCGTCTCGCCGCTGTTGGCGACCGTCGCGCTTGTCGCCGCGCCGGTGTCGGCAGCGGTGTCGGTCGTCATCGCGCGGAGGGCACGACCGTTCCTGGAGACGCGGTGGACCACCACGGCCGCCCTCACCGGGCACCTCGAGGAAGAGCTGAGCACGCGCCGCATGCTGCAGGCGTACAACGCCGAACCCATCGCCCGGCGTCGGTTCGATGCCCTCAACGAGAAGCTGTTCGGTTCGACGCGTTCCTCCCAGTGGGCCGCCGGCACACTTGCGCCGGTCCTCACCGCGATCAACGCCGTGGTGTTCTTGACCCTGGCGGTCCTCGGCGGCCTCATGGTCGTCGACGGAACGCTGAGTCTCGGTGCCGCCCAGGTGGCCGTGATCTTCTCTCAGCAGCTGTCCTCGGCGGTACGTGAACTCGCTGGTTTCGTGACCAAGGTGCAGTCGGGCACGGTGTCGGCGGGCAAGGTGCGCGAGGTGCTCGACGAGCCGGAGGACGGCGCGTCGGAGACCGGCGAGGTGGGGCCGGACCAGGCTGGACGTCATCGTCGACCGCCGGAGATCGTGTTCGACGACGTCGCCTTCGCCTACGAGGAGAGCATGCCGGTGCTCGGCTCCGTGAGTTTCCGGATGGCGCCGGGGATGACGACGGCGATCGTCGGCTCGACCGGCGCGGGCAAGACGACCATCACCAACCTGCTGCAGGGCTTCTACCGTCCGACCGGCGGTTCGATCACCATCGACGGTGACGACGCCGTCGACCTCGGCCCGCAACGGGTGCGCGACGGGATGGCGGTCGTGACCCAGGAGCCATGGCTGTTCACCGGGACCGTCCGCGAGAACATCGCCTACGGGATGGCCGATGACGACGCGGTGGACCGTGCGGTCCATGACGGACATCTCGACCAGATCGTCGCGACGCTGCCCCAGGGCATCGACACCGTCATCGGCCAGGAATCGGAGAACCTCAGCGCGGGGGAGAAACAGCTCGTCACCGTCGCCCGGGCCATCGCGGCCTCGCCCCGCATCCTCATCCTCGATGAGGCGACCAGCGCCGCCGACCCCCGCACCGAGTTGCTCGTACAGCGCGCGCTCCAGCGGTTGCGGGCCGACACGACGACGTTGTTGATCACCCACCGAATGGCCACTGCCGCACTCGCCGATCAGATAGTGGTTCTCGAGGACGGGGCGATCATGGAATCCGGAACCCACGACGAACTGATCCGGACCGGTGGCATCTACGCCCGACGCTGCGGCGTCGACTCGGTTTCCGAGGTGAAATGAATCTGCTGAGGTCAGAGACTTTCAGCGGGCATATTGATCCGGTTTCTGATACGAGGCAACGAATTCGTCCCATTTCGAAGAATCGCTTGACGCGCGCGCCGGGAATCTGAAATCAGAAACTCACCCACCAGAAAGTTACGGTTGAGAAGGTTGGGGGCCGGTTTGTTGATACTCCACTAAAACGTTGCATCGACGTTGTTATTATGGTTCTGGTCAGCCACTGAATGAACGTTTGTCCAACTGGATTCCAGTGTTCGTCTCAATCAGAGCTCCTGATCAGGCATTCCATGCCAACGCCGGATGGCGGAAACAAAGATTCGTGCCAAGTCCTCGTAAACAATGGAGACATCATCGAGACGGATATGTAATCTCTGTCTCGACCAGCCGCACAGGTGGGAGCGGGCGGGTCGGATTCAAACTTCCCCCAACGATCGAAGGAGCGTCATGGCTGACATTCTCGAAGGCATTATCGGTGGTCTCGTCGAGGACCTGGTTGCGGATCTGCTGACCGGCTCGATCGAAGGATCGTCCGAGTCCTAGGTCGACACTCAACGCGAATCGCCTCACGGCCTCGGCTGTGAGGCGATTCGCGTTCAAGGGTCGATGGCGCCCGCTGGATCGGCGCCGTTCGGGAGTCCGGGCGGTTGAATGATCCGCGGTGCGTGCCCGCCCGGCAGCCCGACACGATACGGTCCATCTGACAGGACCCACGCCCGCCCCGGGGCCTATCGGGGACTCGACGAGGAGGAATGCATGAACCAGCGTCTGCGCAGGTGCGGCGCCGCGATCGCGGTCGCTCTGGGCATCGGGCTCACGCTGTCGGCCACCGGCACCGCCGGCATGGCAGCCGCGGCGCCGAGTCTCGTGACCGCGGGTTCGCCCACCGAACGGGTCACCAACATCGTCGTGCATTCCGATGCGATGAACAAAGACATCCCACTGACGGTGATCAAGCCGGCCGACGAGTCCAAGCCACGTGGGGTCCTCTACCTCCTCAACGGAGCGGGCGGCGGCGAGGACGGCGCCAACTGGCTGGCGAAGACCGACATCGTCGAGTTCACCAAGAACAAGAACCTCTACGTCGTCATCCCCAACCAGGGGCAGTTCAGCTACTACACCGACTGGGAGAAGCCCGACCCCGAGCTCGGCGTCCACAAGTGGTCGACGTTCCTGGGCAAGGAACTGCCTCCGGTCTTCGACGCGAACTTCAACACCTCCGGGCGCAACGCGATCGGCGGCATCTCCTCGTCGGGAACCTCGGTCCTGAACCTCGCGATCGAGCATCCGGGTCTGTACGAGGCAGTCGGTTCCTACAGCGGCTGCCCGACCACCGCCGACCCGTTCGGCCAGAACAGCATCCGGCTGGTCGTCGAGGTCCGCGGCGGCGGCGACGCCAGGAACATGTGGGGGCCGTACAACGGACCCGGCTGGCGCAAGCACGATCCGGTCCTCAACGCCCACAAGCTGCGTGGCACCAAGCTGTACATCTCCAATGCGACCGGCCTGCCCGGGCAGTACGACAACCCGGCGTACGTGAAGAAGACCGACACCCTCGCCGATCAGATCCTGGTCGGCGGCGCCATCGAGGGCGGCACCATGACCTGCACCCTGCAGCTGGTGAACCGGCTGCAGCAGTTGAACATCCCGGCGACGGTCGACCTGCCGCCCACCGGCACGCACTCCTGGGGCTACTGGCAGGACCAGCTGCACCGCTCGTGGTCGTTCTACGAGCGGGCGCTGAACTAGTTGAAGATCACGGTCTTCCGGCCGTGTACCAAGACGCGGTCCTCGAGGTGCCAGCGCAGTCCGCGGGACAGGACCAGCGTCTCGATGTCGCGTCCCTGACGCACCATGTCGGTCACCGAGTCGCTGTGATCGACCCGGATCACGTCCTGTTCGATGATGGGTCCGGCGTCGAGATCGGCGGTGACGTAGTGGCACGTCGCGCCGATCAGCTTGACGCCCCGGGCGAATGCCTGGTGGTACGGGCGGGCCCCGATGAAGCTCGGCAGGAAGCTGTGGTGGATGTTGATCGCGCGGCCGGCCCAGGCGCCGCACAGTTGCGGCGGCAGGATCTGCATGAACCGCGCGAGGACCACGGCGTCGGGCCGATAACCGTCGACGATCCGGGCGAGTTCGGCGAAGGCCTCGGCCTTGCGCTCACCGAACGGGACGTGGTGGAACGGGATCTCGAAACGCGTTGCCAGCTCTTCGAGTTGGGGATGGTTGCCGACAACGGCCCGGATGGTCGCCGGTAGCTCGCCGCGATGCGCACGACCCAGAAGGTCGATGAGGCAGTGGGTTTCCTTGCTCACCAGCAGCACCACGGACTTGGTGTCACGGGTGTCGGTGAGGCGCCACTCGGTCTCGGGGCCGAGCTCGGCGGCGACCTCCGCGGCGAAGCGTGCGCGGAGTTCGTCCGCGGTGAACGACACCTCGTCGGCGCGGATCGCCTGCCGGGTGAAGAACCAGCCGGTGTCGTCGTCGGAGTGGTACGCGGCCTCGGTGATCCAGCCCCCGACATCGGTCAGGAAGGTCGAGATGCGGGCGACGATGCCCGTGCGGTCGGGGCAGCCGAGCGTCAGCACATAGCGATGCTCGGTCTGGTCGGTCGGGGTCAGCTGTCCGCTTGTCACGCCCCTCAGTGTGCCAAGCTCGTCGATGTGACGAACACGGACCTGCGGCGTAGCGACGTCGCCGCCATCATCGACCACACACTCCTCAAGCCCGAGGCCACCCGCGCCGACGCGGAGGCCGCGGTCGCCGAGGCCGCCCGGCTCGGCGTTTTCGCGGTGTGCCTGTCGCCGTCGATGCTCCCGATCGACACCGGTGACCAGCGGACCTGCGTGGTCGCCGGCTTCCCATCGGGTAAGCACCACTCCCTGGTCAAGGCCGCCGAAGCCCGGCTTGCGGTGGACTCCGGGGCGAATGAGGTCGACATGGTGATCGACGTCGGTGCCGCAGTCGACGGTCGGTTCGACGAGGTGTTCGCCGACGTCCTGACCGTGCGTGAGGCCGTCGGGGATTCGACGCTGCTCAAGGTGATCATCGAGTCCGCGGCGCTCCTACAGCTCGCCGGTCCCGACACGGTCACCGAGGTGTGCCGCCGTGCCGAGCAGGCCGGCGCGGGAATGGTGAAGACCTCCACCGGTTTCCATCCCGCCGGCGGCGCGAGTGTCGAGGCGGTGCGGCTGATGCGCGCCGCCGCCGGCGCCCGCGTCGGGGTCAAGGCGAGCGGTGGCATCCGGACGGCCGAGTTCGCCGCCGAACTCATCGCGGCCGGCGCGACCCGTCTGGGGCTGTCGTCGTCGGCGGCCGTGCTGGACGGTTTCCCCGAGTAGGTCAGCCGACCGGTGCCGGTTTCTGTTCGAGATCGGCCATCACCAGGCTTGCGTTCGCCGCGGCGCCGGCGGAGACACCCTCGCCCATCGCGACCGTCACCATCGCGTGGATGGTGGTGGTGTTACCCACCGCCCACACACCCGGAACGTCGGTCTCACCCATGGGCCCCGTCTCCACGAGCCCGCCCGCGGGCCCGTCGGTGAGGGTCCCGCCGAGACGCTCGAACAGCTCGCCGCGCACCACGAACCGGGGGGACACCACGACCGCATCGACGTCGAGCACGGTGCCCTCCGACAGCAGCACGCCGCCGAGGCGTTCGGGGTCTGCATCCTCGCGGACCAGAACCCGTTCGACGGTGTGGTCGATGATGTCGATGTCGGACGCGACCAGATGCGACCGATCGTCCTCCGACAGTGCGTCGGGAGCATGGGCGATGACCGTGACCTGATCGCTGAACTGCCCGAACATGAGGGCCTGATGGGCCGACATGGGCGCGGTGGCGATCACCGCGATCCGCTTGCCGCGAACCTCGTAGCCGTGGCAGTACGGGCAGTGGAGGACATCGCGCCCCCAGAGCTCCGATACCCCGTCGATGGCGGGCAGCTCGTCGACGAGGCCGGTCGCGAGGATCACGCGGCGCGCGGTCACCGTGTCTCCCGAGTCGACGTCCAGGGTGAACCGGTCGCCGTCGGGGTCGCGCCGCGCGTCGACGACGGTGCCCGAGCGGATTTCGGCGCCGTACCCGATGGCTTCGGCACGCCCGCGAGCCAGCAGTTCGAGTGGTGAGATCCCGTCCTGACCGAGAACGTTGTGGGCGCCCGCGGCCGGGGCGTTGCGGGGCACTCCGGCGTCGATGACGACGACCTTGCGCAGTGAACGTGCCAGGATCGTGGCAGCGCTGAGGCCGCCGGCGCCACCCCCGACGATCGCGACGTCGTATTCGGTGGCCGCGGAGTCATTTCGATCGGTGCGGGGGTCTGTCATGACAGCTCACTCTCGAGGGGTCGGGTGTCGGACGGGGCGTCCATGAGGCCGGCGGAGCGCGGCCGGGTGATCCAGAGGTGACGGCCGGCCGTGAAGGTCAGGTCGGTACGTCGGTGGACTGAGCGGGGACTGCGCTCATCGATCAGTTCGTCGAGGACGGAGAGGTCGGCGGGGTCGAGAACGTCTGCCAGACGGTGCCGGAACTGGCCGAACCAGTGCCGGGCATAGCGCGCGACCGCCTGACTCGGGCCGCCGGGCCCGACGCGGATGGTCCGACGTTCGAGTACGTCGTGACCGGCTCGGTCGAGCGCGTCGGTCCAGTCTACGAGCGCTTCCCATCCGGCGGTGGCCGCCGCGGCGTGGCAGCGGTCCTCGACCCCGCGCAATTCCGAGTTCTCGGACGTGAAGCGCGGGAGGCCGTCCAACTCGATGATCGCCACGACGCCGCCCGGGGCCAGCACGGAGGCCGCCGCGCGCAACAGTGCCGTGGGGTCGGCGAGGTGATGCAGCGACATCGAGGCCCAGAGAACGTCCGGGGAGTGCAACGGTGGCAGGCCGTCGTCGAGGTCGGCCACCACGGTGGCCGCCCGCCCGGCGAAACCGCCGGTGGCCGCCCGCTGCTCGACGAGCGCGGCCATCTCCGCGGAACTGTCCACCGCGAGGAGCCGTGCGTCGGCGAAGTTGCGCGCGAGCGCCTCGGTGCCGGTGCCGGTTCCCGCGCCGAGATCGACGATCCGCCGCGCTGCCCGTCCGAGACTGCGGGTGATGGCCGCAGCGGCCTCGTCGACGTAACCGCCGAGGAGTTCGGCGTCGAGGTCGAGCGCCGATGCCAGGTGGGTGTGGTCATGAGAGTGGGTCATGGGATCGACGGTAGCGCTGCAATGCGTAACCGGCATAGCATCTTGCCTATGACGCAAGAACTCGATTCGGTCGTCCGTCAGCGCATTCGCGGGCTCCGGCTGGCCAGAGGCTGGACCCTCGATGCGCTGGCCGCGCGCTGCTACCTCTCCCCGTCGACGCTGAGCCGTATCGAAACCGGACACCGCCGGGTCGCGCTGGATCAGCTGGTCCCGATCGCGCGAGCACTGGGCACGACGCTGGATCAGCTCGTGGAACCCGCCGACGACACCGACGTCGTGATCCGTCCCCAGCCGCACACCGCCGAGGGGATGACGATGTGGCTGCTCTCCCGGGAGAACAGCCCGCAGGGGGTGACGGTCGCCAAGATGCGCTTCGAAAGCGAACAGCCGCTCGGTGACCTGCGGGTTCACCCTGGTCGGGAATGGTTCACGGTGCTCACCGGCACGGTGCGACTCCTGCTCGGCGACCGCGCGATCATCGTGCCGGAGGGCGATGCCGCGGAGTTCTCGACCATGATCCCGCATGCGATCTGCGCTCACGACGGTGCGGCCGAGGTGCTGTCGATCATGGATCACGCGGGGGAGCGTGCTCACATGCCGTCCGCGGCGACCACTGTTGACGATCCGCAGCCTTGAGGCATCGGCTCCGGTGAACCATCGCCGCAGATCGGTAGGCTTGTGCGGGTGATGACTTCTCAGGCCCCGGTGAACCGACGCGCTGTGCTCGCCGCAGCCGGGGTCGGCGTACTCGGGGTCGCGATCGCGGCGTGTACGGGTTCCGATGCCGGCCCGGGCGGCGACAAACCTGCCGAACCGAAGGTCCGGCTGACCTTCACCCCTCCGCTCGACGGTGAGTCGCCCAGCCCGATCTCCGAGATCTCCGTGCAGGCCGCGGACGGCACACTCAATCCCGATGTGAAGCTGACGAACCCGCGCGGGCGGGTGGTGAACGGCAGGCTGTCGGAGGACCGGACGAGCTACACCATCGCCGAACCCCTGGGATACGCCACCGAATACACCTGGAGCGGAACGGCTCTCGGGATCGATGGCAAGACCGTGCCGGTCGCCGGGAGCTTCACCACCCTCGAACCGTCGAGTCAGCTGAACGTCGTCGTCAACATCGGCGACGGCCAGGAGGTCGGCATCGCCGCGCCGATCATCCTGAAGTTCAACGGGACCGTCGAGGACAAGGAAGCGGTGGAGCGGGCCCTCACCGTCACGACCACGCCGCCCACCGAGGGATCGTGGGCGTGGCTCGGCGAGGACAACGGTTCACGCGTCCACTGGCGACCCCGCGAGTACTGGGCGCCCGGCACCAAGGTGCACATGGACGCGAAGCTGTACGGCCTCGATCACGGTGGCGGTGCCTATGGGGCCGCCGACGTGACGAGTGACTTCTCGATCGGCCGAGCGCAGGTCGTGCAGGCCGTGGAGTCCTCGCACCGCATCGTCGTACTCCGTGACGGCGCCGAGCTGATGTCGTTGCCCTGCAGCTACGGCGGCGGCGATCTCGACCGCAACGTGACCCGTTCCGGCATCCACGTGGTCACCGAGAAGTACGACGAGTTCTTCATGAGCAACCCGGCCGCCGGTTACTTCAACATCCGGGAACGCTGGGCCGTGCGCATCTCCAACAACGGCGAGTTCATCCACGCCAACCCCGAGACGGTCAATGTCCAGGGCACGGCGAACGTCACCAACGGGTGCATCAACCTGTCGGAGGCCGACGCCGAACGCTACTTCCGGGTGGCCGTCTACGGCGACCCGGTCGAGGTCTCGGGTACGCGAATCCCGTTGTCGGAGGCCGACGGTGACATCTACGACTGGATCTTCGACTGGGAGACCTGGCAGGGCATGTCGGCCATCGAGGGCGAGGTGACGGAGTCGTCGGTGCCGGCGACGCCCAGCGGCGCCCCGACCTCCAACGTTCCCGCACCTCGCTGAACCGCGAGCGCGCTAGCCGGTCTTGATGTTTCGTCGTGCCGACGCCTGATCACGAGGCATGAGGACGATCTGGTCGAGGTTCACGTGCGGCGGGCGGGAGGCGACGAATCCGACGACCTCGGCGACGTCGTCCGCGGTCAGTGGGGTGAGGCCCTGGTAGACGGCGTCGGCGCGGTCCTTGTCGCCCTCGAACCGCACGAGCGAGAAGTCGGTCTCGACCATGCCCGGGCAGATCTCGGTGAGACGCACCGGCTGGCCGAGAAGTTCGTAGCGCAGGGTGCGATGGGTGACCGCCTGGGCGTGCTTGGCCGAGGTGTAACCGGCGCCGTTGTCGTAGGCCTCGAGGGCGGCGATCGAGGTGATGGCGACGATCAGCCCGTCACCGGATGCGATGAGCGCGGGGATGAGTGCCTTGGTGATCCGCAGGCTGCCCAGGACGTTGGTCTCCCACATCCAGCGCCAGTCGTCGAGGTTCGCGTTAGACACCGGGTCGAGGCCCTTGGCTCCGCCGGCGTTGTTCACGAGGACGTGGACCCGGTCGAGGCCCTCGACGAACGCCGCGACCGAAGCCTCGTCCGTGACGTCGAGCTGCTTACCGGTTCCACCGATCTCGGCGGCGAGCGCCTCGACGCGGTCGACGCGACGTGCGCCGAGCACCACGTGGTACCCCTGCTTCGCCAGCTGACGGGCCGTCGCGGCGCCGATGCCGGAACTCGCTCCGGTGACGACGGCGATCGGTCGCTGGTCCGAGGTCTGTGCGGTGGCTCCGGTGCTGGTGTCAGGGCTCATGGGCCCACCTTACGACCAGGTCGCGACCCGCCCCTCACGACACCGCACGACGCCGCGCCCGTGTGTGCACGCGCACTGCTACATTCGTCCCATGCGTGGGGGAGTGATCCCGGCGGCGCTGCAACTGACGTCCACTCCGGCGGCCGCGGTATTGCACGCGATCCGGATCGGTGGGCCGGTGACCAGAGATCAGCTCGCCTCGACGACCGGGCTGTCCGCCGCGACGATCAACCGCCAGGTCCATGCCCTCGCCGCCCACGGACTCGTCGCCGAGCGTCCCGATCTCGCGGGACCGAAAACCATTGGCAGGCCCAAGAATCCGCTGACCATCGACCGGGACTCGCTGTGTGTCGCGGGACTGCACATCGGTGCGCGGCGCTCGGTCCTGGTCATCGCCGATCTCGGTGGACGCACCCTGCACAGCCATGCCGTGCTCACCCCGTCGAGTGATCAGCAGGAGGCGATCGAGCAACTGTGCGCGCGGCTCGCCGAGCTCGCCGGCCGATTCGGCGGACGTCGTCTGCTGTGGGGCGGGGTGGCGCTCGGCGGTGCGGTCGACGCGGAGACGGGTGTGGTGGATCACCGCGTCCTCGGCTGGCACCAACTCCCGGTGGGCGAAACGCTTGCGGCGCGTCTCGACACCCCCGTGTCGGTGTGTGAACACGTCGAGGCGATGGCCGCCGCGGAACTGTTGCTGGCCGGATCGCGGGACGCATCCGGAACCGGACTCTTCTTCTACGCCCGCGAGACCGCCGGTATGGCAATGACTCTCGAAGGCCGGGTCCACGTCCCCGAGCGCGGGGCCGGGACCATCGCGCACCTGCCCGTGTCCGCGCCGGTGCTCGCCCCGGGACACACCCGGGTGCGGCTGCAGAACGTCATCGGCGACGACGCCGCACAGGCGGCAGCCCACCGCCTCGGCATCGATCCGGACTCGTCGCGCATCGTCGACGAACGCGCACGGGTCCTCGGGGAGGCAGTCGCGATGATCCGCGACGTGATCAACCCGGACACCATCGTCGTCGCCGGCGACGCGTTCTCGGCGCACCCGCACGGGCTTGCGCCGGTGCAGGCGGCGTTCGACGAGGCGTCGACGCTCGACCGGCCGCTGGAGATCGCGCCGTCGAGATTCGGTGTGCACGTTCAGGAGAGCGCCGCGGTCGTGGTCGCGCTCAGCGTCATCTACGCCGATCCGATCGCCGCCGTCGCCACACTCTGAATCGGCGGACCGTTCGCGTGCGGCACCGCCGTATGTGCCGTGCGGGAATTCATCCCCTACGGTGGGGGACATGACCCTGCCCCGCGATGTGTCCGCCCGACTCGAGGTGAGCATCGACGACCCGACCGAACTCGAGATGCAGATCACGGTGGCGAAGCTGCCCGGCCTGCAACTGCAGGAGGAACTCAAGATCGAGCTGGACGGCAGTCCGGTCGCCGTGGAGGAGCTCGTCGCCGAACACGCGTCGCGCATCCACCGGATGCAACTCGATCGCGGACTGCTGACGATCGACTACACCGCCGAGATCCTCACCCCCGCGGACCCGATCCCGGTGGAGAGCACCGACCGGTCGCGATACCTGCGCCCCAGCCGATACGCCGAGTGCGACAAGTTCTTCGGATTCGTGGCCGGCCAGTTCAATCTGTCGCTGCCCGAGGAGGAACTCCTCAACCAGGTGGTGGCCTTCGTCCAGCAGCGGCTCAACTACATCCCCGGGGCGAGCGATCCCATCGACGGTGCCGTCGACACCCTGCTCGCCGGGGCAGGTGTGTGCCGCGACTATGCGCACCTCGTCGTGGCGCTCCTGCGGGCGCTGAACATCCCCGCCCGGCTCGTCGCCGTGTACGCGCCGGGGTGCTCCCCGATGGACTTCCACGCCGTCGCCGAGGCGATCATCGACGACGAGTGGGTGGTCGTCGACGCGACGCGTCTGGCGCCGCGGCAATCGCTCGTGCGGATCGCCACCGGGCGCGACGCCGCGGACACCGCGTTCCTCGACAACCACCGCGGCACGATCACGCTCAACAACTACGCGGTGACCGCGACTGTTCGCGGTGACCTGCCCTACGACGACGCGACCACCCGGGTCATGATCGGCTGAACCGGTTCAGGCGTCGAGCGCGGCTCGGCGCTCGGTGGCCACGTAGTCGAAGACCGCGGCGACGTCGTCGGTGTCCTCGATGCGGAATCCGGCTGCGGTGGCACCCTCGCCGACCTTGATGCCGATGTCGCCGGCCTCGGGCCGCAGGTGCGCGAAGGCCTTCTCGTCGGTCACGTCGTCGCCGACGTAGATGACGACGTCGCAGTCGAGCCGCTCCCGCAGGACGTCGAGCGCATGCCCCTTGCTGGTCTCGATGACCGCGAGTTCGAGCACGCACTTGCCCTCGGTGGAATGCACGCCGTCCCAGGAGCCGGGGCCCGATCGTGCGCATTCGAGTGCCGTCGCGGCGTCGTCGGGATCCGCATTGCGCACGTGCAGCACGGTGCTCGCCGGTTTGGTCTCGACCGTCGAACCCGGGAAACGTGCTGAGATGTCACGCAGTTCGTCGATGAGCCGGACGAGCAGGGAGCGCGCGGCGTCGGTCACCTCGACCGCGAACCCGGTGTCGAACTCGCTGCCGTGACTCCCGACCAGCGTCACCGGTGCACCCAGGCCGGAAAGGCTTGCGAGGACGGCGATTTCACGACCGGAGATGACCGCGACCTCGGTGTCGGCCAGTGCTGCGGCCGACTCGAGTGCGGTGATCGACGCCGGGTTCGGGACCGCGTCCTCCGGGCGCGACACGATCGGCGCCACGCATCCGTCGTAATCGGATGCGACGAGCAGCCGGCGAGCGCGTGCGGCCGCGGTGAGGGCCGCACGCAGGTCCGCGGGAATCCCGGTGTCACTCATGCGTCGTCGAGGGAGTCGGTGACCAGGTGCACACCACGGTTCGGTTCCAGCTCGGTCTCCGAGTTCTCCCCGAGCGTGCCGAGGAAGCTGCGGGCCCACTTGTCGACGTCGTGGGCGAGCACCTGGCGGCGCAGCGCCCGCATACGGCGGCGTCCCTCGTGTTGGCTCTGGTTCACCGCGGCCGCGATGGCGTCCTTGACCCCGTCGAGATCGTACGGGTTGGCCTGATACGCCGAACGCAGTTCGGCTGCGGCACCGGTGAACTCGCTGAGTACCAGAGCGCCGCCGAGATCGCTGCGGCAGGCGACGTACTCCTTGGCCACGAGGTTCATACCGTCGCGCAGCGGTGTCACCAGCATGACGTCGGCGGCGACGAAGAAGGCGATCAGTTCGTCGCGTGGCACCGGCCGGTGCAGATACTGCACGACCGGGCGGCTCACCGTGTGGCTGTAGTTGCCGTTGATGTTGCCGACCAGCTGCTCGATGCCGGCACGCATCTGCTTGTAACTCTCGACGCGTTCCCGGCTGGGCGTGGCGAGCTGGATCATCACCGTCTCGGACGGATCTAGCCGTTCCTCGGCCAGTAGCTCCGAGATCGCCTTGAGCCGGACGTCGATGCCCTTGGTGTAGTCGAGGCGGTCGACGCCGAGCATGATCGTCTTGGGATTGCCGAGTTCGCGGCGGATCGCGGCGGCCCGATCCCGGATCTTCTTGGTCTTGGCCAACGCTGCGAGTTCACCGGAGTCGATCGAGATGGGGAACGCGCCCACGCGCACCGTGCGGAAGCCGACCTGCACCACGCCGAAACGGGAGCGGACGCCGACGGTGCCCTTGCTGGTGGCCTGGCCGGCCAGCCGGCGGGCGAGGAAGAGGAAGTTCTGTGCGCCGCCGGGGAGATGGAAACCGATCAGGTCGGCGCCCAGGAGACCTTCGACGATCTCGGTGCGCCACGGCATCTGCATGAACAGTTCCACCGGCGGGAACGGAATGTGCAGGAAGAAGCCGATCTTCACATCAGGCCGCAGCATGCGCAGCATCTTGGGGACCAGCTGCAGCTGATAATCCTGCACCCACACGACAGCACCTTCGCCGGCCGCCCGCGACGCGGCCTCGGCGAACCGCCGGTTCACCTCGACGTAGGTGTTCCACCATTCGCGGTGGTACTCGGGTTTGACGATCACGTCGTGATAGAGCGGCCACAGGGTGGCGTTGGAGAAGCCCTCGTAGTACTCGGCGATCTCCTGGGTGGACAGCGGCACCGCGTGGATGTCGATGCCCTCGATGTCCGGGGGATTGTCATCGGAATCGGGGATGCCAGACCAACCGACCCAGGCGCCGGTGTTGGCGCGCAGGATCGGCTCGAGGGCGGTCACGAGACCGCCGGGACTCCGCTTCCAGTTGATCGTGCCGTCGGGCAGGATCTCCTTGTCGACGGGGAGACGGTTGGCGACGACGACGAACTCTGCGCCGTCGTGCGGAGCAGCCCGGTTCGGCCCCTCCCCGGACTCGTTGTCACGGATGGGGGCGGTCCCGGTTCCAGCCGGTCGCGGCGTCACCGGATCAGGCGTTCTCGCCCGGTGCGATCCCCAGCATTGCGAGCAGCATCCGGCACTCGTCGGCGTCGGTGGCGTAGGCGGCCACGACGCGGCGCGCCGAATTGGCGGTCTCGTCGGCTACCGGTTCCAGTTCTTCGTCGGCGATGTCGGTGGTCTTCGCGGGCATGTGAGTCCCCTCGTCGTGCGTGCGGTGTCGCGGTGTGGCTCGAAGCGGTGCGGGCTGGAGCGGCCGATGGGTGGCGCGCCCGATTCGCCATTCTACCCGGGTCGCGGGGGTGCTCAGAACCGCCGCGGTGGGGGCGGCCACCGACGGTTCTGACGGACCGTTCGGCCCTCGCGGGCCTCGCGCTGGGCGAGGAGGCGGCGCCGCAGACTCCAGTCGGGTCGTGGCGGGAGTTGGGGGCGGCGCAGCGACCGGGCGACGAACTCACCGAGGGTGACGCCGGCGGCGAGCGCGCAGCCGATGGCGAGGGCGTTCGCGATCCAGGTGAAGCCGCTGAGCGTCTGTTCGCTGAGGATGCCGTACAGACCGCGGTAGACCGCGAGACCCGGGAGCAGCGGGGTGATGCCCGCGACCGCGACGACGAGCGGCGGCGTCAGCGCACGACGGGCCAGGAGGCCACCGACCAGGCCGACGAAGGCCGCGGCGAAACCGTTGGCGATGACGTCGCCGATCGAGGTGAAGGTCGCCGACGCCGCGACCGCGGTGCCGATCAGGCCGCCGAGGAAGGCGACGCCGAGCGCGCGGGTCTCGGCGTAACTGGCCAGCGCGTAGGCGCAGGCGGCGAAGGCGCCCGCGGCCACTCGGACCGGCAACTCGACCGCCTCGAAGCTGGTCGAGGTGGTGATCGTGGGCAGGAAGATGCCGCCCGCCTCGAGCAGTCGGATGGCGATACCGACGCCGGCGATGATGCCGCCGGTCATGAGCAGGAGTTCGAAGAACCGGGCGACGCCGGTGATCGGAGCGCCGGTGATGGCGTCCTGCACCGAACCGACGAGCGACAGCCCCGAGAGCAGGACGACGATGCCCGCGGCGATGACCTGCGAGGGTGCGATCTCCACACCGAGTCTCTCGGCCGCGCCGAAGACGAGGGCCGCGGGGACGACGGCGATGAATCCGCCGGAGAGCTGCTGGAAGAAGACGGGCGTACCGATCCGGTTGAGGTTCCGGTTGACCAGGACGATCGCGACCGTGGTGACGAAGGCCAGCGCGGCGACCAGGTACTGACCGCCGAGCAGGACGGAGATGCCCGACGCCATCGCGCCCCACGCCACCGTCGCGACCCAGTGCGGGTACGGGTGTGGGGCGGTGATGATCTCGTCGACCATGCGGTGAGCGGTCGACGGCGTGATGCCGGAGTCGCGGATGCGCCGGACGAGCCGATCCACCTGGGCGAGTCGGGTGAAGTCCATCGAGCGGTAGTAGACCTGCTCCATCGTGGTGATCGGCGGAAGCGTCGCGCCGCGTCGCGAGCTGACGACGATCGTGTTGTAGGTGACGTCGACGTCCACGTCCTCGAGACCGTAAACACCTGCGACGAACTTGATCTGGGTCTGCGTGTCGATCGCGCCGGTCCCCGAGTCGAGCAACACGGCGCCGATCTTGGTGGCGAGGTCGAGGACCTCGGTGATCGCCGCGACGTCGAACGGTTCGATCGGCTTCCGCGGCGACACCATGATGCTGCCGGGCTCGATCGTGTCGATCGTCGCCTGCCGGGTTCCGGTGAGTCGACGAAGCGCGCGGCCGAGGAACTCGCGCACGCATGCCTCCTTGTGTCAGTCGAGCATTCGCGTTCGGTCGGGAGTCGTCGAACATCGTCGACTGCCGCTTCGATCTTGGCACCGAATCGATCTCAGATGTGAACTACCCGGACACGGCCGGTCCCACGCAGCGCTGCGAGCCCCCACCGCACTCTAGGATCGCGGCATGTCATCAGTGCAGATCAACGGTCCCCTCGACGGTCACACCCGCAGCGCGACAGTGGCCCCCGGCAGTCTCGTCTTCACCGCGGGCGCTGCGCCGATCGACGAACAGGGCGCCACCGTCGCCCCCGGGAACGTCAGCGAACAGGCACGGCAGTGCATGGCGAACCTGGAGGTGGCACTGGCGGAGGCCGGTGCGTCGCTGTCCGACGTCGCCAAGGTGACCGTCTTCGTCGCCGAACACCTGCAGGCCGACCTCGTGGTCGCCTGGGATGCGGTGACGGCGGCCTTCGGCGATCACAAGCCGGCCGGCAGTCTGCTCGGTGTCTCGGTCCTCGCCTACGACGACCAGTTGGTGGAGATCGAGGCGGTCGCCGCGATCCCGGGCTGACCGGGTCCGCTGGGGCAGGCGCATGCGCGGTGGATATACTCGCGCACGCACGCCTCCTTAGCTCAGTGGTAGAGCACTCGCCTTGTAAGCGAGCGGTCGTCAGTTCAATCCTGACAGGGGGCTCCACGAGGGCTCCGGCCCGCGGGGGGAGCCAGATGACGAACGGTCACACCGGACCCGAGAGTCGATGGCCCCGCCCGCCTGCGCGACACCGACACCGACGCCGCACGAGGTGGTGGCTGGTGGGTTTCGTCGCGGCGGTGGCCCTGCTGGGGCTGGTCGAGCAGCTGCGGCACTCGGGCGCCGGGTCCGAGGTCAAGGAATCCTCGATCGGTCAGATCGTCGCGCACACACCGGACGGCGACCGGGTGGTGTCCTTTCGGGTCATCACCCATGTCGGCGCATTCGGCCGTCCCGCCGAGAAGACGAATCACGACCTGGTCACCGTCCGGCCCGAACCGACGATGTGTGTCTATCGCCTGGAGATGGTCACCAGATGACGGCGAGTCCGGCAGCGAGCAGCGACAAGGCGCCGGCCGTCCAGAACAGCGCCCGCGGAACCGGTTCGCCGGTGCGCTTCTGACGGGCGCTGCCGATGCCCAGGATCGCGCCGAGCACGAGCAGGATCACCAGCTTGATGCCGATCTTCGGGTAGTTGAGATCGATTCCGGCGGGCCACGGTGCCGCCAGTGCCAGGCCGGTGAGCAGCGAGAGCAGGATGCCGTAGTCCATGGCCCGGGTGAAGCGGAACTCGCGGGCGACCACCTGTGCGAACCAGGCACCGAACGTCACAGCGAAGCCGACGATGTGCAGCAGAATTACGACGTTGCGTAGTACATCCATGGCCGTACTCTACCCAGCCGGTGCCCGACATTCCCGCCGCGGGGAACGCGTGCCCGGAAACGGGTTCTCGGTGCACGATGTACGGATGGAACACGACGAACCGGGTACCTCAGCCGTGGCCGAGGCGGCCTCGGCACCATCGGCCGCGGATCCGCTCGCGCGTACCGCCCTCGGCACCTACCGCGGAATCGCCGGTGAGCGCGCCGACGTGTGGCGCGGCATCCGGTACGCGAGACCTCCGCTGGGCGAACTGAGATGGCGTCGCGCCCAGCCGTTGCTCCCCAACCGTGGCGCTGCCGACGGCGACGGAAGCTCCGACACCGTCATCGACGCCTCCTCCTTCGGGGCGGTCTGCCCCCAGGAACTCAATCCCGCGGTCCGGCTCGGTCCGGACGTCGTGATGGACGAGGACTGTCTCTACCTCAACGTGTGGACGCCGCCGGGTGCCTCGACACACGCACACGACGCTGTCGCGCTGCCGGTCATGGTGTGGCTCCACGGCGGGGCATATGTGCTCGGCTCCGGCAGTCAGCCCTACTACGACGGCGCGGCGCTCGCCTCCACCGGCGACGTGGTGATCGTGACGCTGAACTACCGGCTCGGTGTCCTCGGGTTCGCCGACCTCTCGTCGATCGATCCCCGCTTCGAGTCGAACGTCGGGCTCAGCGACGTCCTCACCGCGCTGGCATGGGTCCGCGACCACATCTCGGCCTTCGGCGGAGACCCCGACAAGGTGACCGTGTTCGGCGAGTCGGCGGGCGCCGGCCTCGTCACCGCGCTGCTGACGGTACCCGCGGCCGAGGGGATGTTCGGCCGGGCCATCGCCCAGAGTTCCCCGGTGACGTCGATGTACGGCTCCGACCGGGCCGCCCGCGTCGCGCGCATGCTGCTCGACGCCGCCGGGATCGAAGACCCGGGCGACTCGGCGGAAGTGGTGAAGCGACTCGAATCCCTCGACGCCACAAGGTGTTCGACGCTCACCACCGAGCTGTTCGAGAAGGTGCCCACCGAATCTCCCGGCACCATCGCCTTCGCGCCGGTCGTCGACGGCGACCTGCTGCCCGACCATCCCCTCGACGTCTACCGGAACGGTCGCGCCCTGCCCGTGCCGCTGATCATCGGGACCAACCGCGACGAGGCGAACCTCTTCAAGTACATGAAGTCGCCGCTCATGCCGATCACCGCCGAGGAGATCGAGCGGATGTTCGCCGGCATGCGCGAGGAGTACCCCGACATCGTGTTACCCGAACGCGCACAGGTGCTTTCGGCGTACTCGGGCCTGCGTCCCAAGGTCACCGGGCTCGGCGTGGCCCGCGACGTCGCGTTCCGCATGCCGACGCTGTGGCTCGCCGACGCCCACGCCCGCCGGGCTCCTGTCTACGTGTACCGCTACGACTGGACCACCAGGATGTTCCGGCTGCTGGGTCTCGGTGCCGCACATGCCACCGAGGTGCCCTACGTGTGGGGGAACCTGGGTTCGGGTCCGCGCGACATCACCTTCCTGCTCGGCGGACGCAAGCACGGAGAAGCCGTGTCGCAGAGGTTGATCCGCCGGTGGACATCGTTCGCGCACGGTCGCGCACCCGATACCGGAGGTCCCGGCGACGAGTGGCCGACCTACGACACCGGCCGCCGTCCGGTATTGCGCATCGACGCCGAGGACCGGGTGGTCCAGAACCTCGACGGCGACCTCTGGGAGGCGTGGGGCGACGAGGTGCTCAGCTTCCGCTGACCGTTGCGTCGCAATCGCTTCGGAGGGAGGCGTGGGGCAGGTACGTCGACCGTTGTTCCTCGGTCATGGGAGTCGAGGTCCCGCAGATCCATTCGCGGGCGTCGGGCACGTCCAGGGTGTGCACGTAGACGTTGCCGGTGGTGTCGCCACCGGCGATGATCTCGTCGTCGGCGGGGAGCCGGACCGGGACCTGCCACGTCGTGGTGGTGTCGGTGGAGTCGAGCAGTGTTCCCACCGCCTGTCGATCACCGAGCGTGCCGTCGTCGGCGAGCGCGAAGCTGATCAGGTCGTGCGTGGAAGTACCGACGGCGATCCGGTTGGGCGACATCGACAGCGTGTTGGCGAACATGTCCTCGTGGCGGTCGATCAGTTCGGGTTCACCGTCGGTGTGCGTCGCCGGCAGTCGCCAGGTGGACAGGTCACGGGCCGCCACGACGAGGACCTCTCCGTCGTCGTCGAAGGCCGCCTGCGTGACGGGAGCGTCATCGGAGATCACCGTCACCGGATCGGGGTTCCCGGACTCCAGGTCGTAGAGGTACACCCGCTTGTCGTCGGAGGTCACCGCGACGCGGGTGCCGTCGGGGCTGAAGGCGACACTGCGGATGAGGTCGGCGGGACCGCGCAGGGATGCGCCGATCCGCCTCGGCGAGGTGGGATCGGCGATGTTCCACAGCGCGATCGTGGTGTCGGTGTCGCCGGTCGCGAGGACATCGCCGGTGGGTGCGAAGGCGACCGGGAACGAGTACCGCGTCGAGACGGGCAACCGGGCGGCGGCCCGCGGGGCGTCCGGGTCGCCGATGTCCCACAGTTCCACGAGGCCGCCGTTGTTGTTGGCCGTCGCCGCGAGGGTGCCGCGTTCGTTCACCGAGACTCGCGGGTGGTCGTTGACCCGACGCTGGATGGGAGTGCGGGAGCGCAACGACATCTCGCCGTCGTCGAGGGTCCACACGTTCAGGGTGGTGTCCGAGCCGACGGTCGCGAGGATGCGCTGCGCCGGATCGGTGGCCACCCCGCTGATCGTGCCGCCGCGGTCGGGGACCGAACGGTCCGGCAACGACCAGACGTCGATCTTCCCGTCGGAACGCCCGGACACCAGGCGGTCACCGGTCGGGTCGAAGGTGGCCGAGAAGGTGCGGACCGACCCTTGCTCCGATGCGGTCTGCAGCGCCCACTGGGCCGTGGGTGAAGCCGGGTTGGTCGTGTTCCAGACCCGCACCATGCCGTCGGCGCGGGCCGAGGCGACCTGCGAACCGGTCGGGTCGAAGGCGATGGACCAGGAGCCCGCGGTCGCGGTCGGGAGAGAGGTGCTGAGCGGCCGCGGGGACAGCGGCTTGCTCACATCCCAGAGCTGCGCGTTCGGGCTGTCGCCGGTGACGGCCAGGGAGCGGCTGTCGGGACTGAACGCGACCGCGTGCGTGATGCTGGGGAACCCGGTGACGGGTTCGCCGAGCGGCGCGGGGTCCGGTCCGGTGGTCCACAGCCGCACGACGCGGTCGTCCCCGCCGCTCGCGAGCAGCCGCCCGTCGGGGCTGAAGGTCCGTTGCGCGGAGACCTTGGCCCGGGCCGCCGACGCCCGGAGGGTAGGGCGCCCCGCTTGCACGAAAAGGCGCGCGAGCGCTTCACCAAAATCCACTCACCGACTCCACGCTCAGACCGCACGACTGATCGACCGATCCATCATGCGACAGGTGACCCCGGTGCGCCACCGTCGGAAGGGCAAAGGTGGCGACGGACACGTCCGGATCCGGATTCGGATGTGTCCGGTCCGGATAGTCCGTTTGCCGCCTGACCTCGGTGTTCGCCCCTCGATCCGGAACGGGGCTGTACTCCGGACGCGGGGTGGGGTCTCCTGGGTGGGCGTTCCTGACGGGGGTCGGGAGCGTAAGGATGCGTTGGTCGCAGGACACACGGAGGTGTTCTCAGGCACTGCCCGTCGGGGGCTGTGTGTCGTCCGGCCCACGCAACCGGGCGGGTGCCGGAACACCGGGTCGATGGGGGTCGGCCGGAGCCGGCACCCGCTTCCCCTCTTCCTCTCCCGGCTTCAACCGCCTCGTCGGCTCACTAGGATCGCGGCATGCCAGTGCGCCCCCGGATCACCGACACCACGCGCCGGTCCCGGCTGATGCGCCGCATGCACCTCGACGCCGCGTCGCGAGCAGGGTCCGCCGTCGACGTTGCCGCGACGATGGTCGGTCTCCACGCCACCACCCCGTCGACGGTCTACCTGTCCGCGTGGGCGCGCGTCGACGGTCTGGCCCGCGCCGACATCGACACCGCGCTCTACGACGACCGGACCCTCGTCAAACACCTCGCGATGCGCCGGACCCTCTTCGCCTTCCCCCGCGACGTCCTCGCCGAGGCGATCGGTGCGCTCGGGCCCCGGATCTCGGCCTCCGAGCGCACCAACATGCTTCGCGATCTCCGCCGCAGTCCCGACGTCGACGACCCGGAGGGCTGGATCGAGACCGCGCGGGACGCGGTCCTCACCGAACTCGCCGGCGGTGAATCGCTCACGTCGACCGAGCTCCGCGCCCGGCTGCCCGTCCTGGAGGGCTCGATCACCTTCGGCGAGGGCAAGTCGTGGGCGGGGAAGAGTCATTTCGGACCGCGAGTGCTGAACATGCTCGACGCTTCCGGAGACATCGTCCGCGGACCCAACCGATTCGACTGGCACCTGTCCCGTCCGGCGTGGACGTCGATGAAGGTGTGGCTCGGCGAGACCCCGGACGCGCCGAGTGTGCACGACGGCCACCGGGCGCTCGTCCAACGCTGGCTGCGCACCTATGGACCGGGGACCGAGACCGATCTCGTGTGGTGGCTCGGTTCCACCAAGACCGCGGTGCGAGCCGCCCTCGCCGACCTCGGCACCGTCGAGGCCGAACTGGACTGCGGCGGCGTCGGACACGTGCTGCCCGACGACCTCCCCGGCGAGGCCGATGACGAGGCCGGCGACCAGGACTGCGAACCGCAGGCGGTTCTGCTGCCCGAACTCGACCCCACCACGATGGGGTTCAAGGAGCGCGGCTTCTACCTCGGCGATCACGGTCCCGAGATCTTCGACTCCGTCGGCAACGGCGGCCAGACCGCGTGGTGGGACGGCCGGATCGTCGGCGGCTGGTATCGCCGGGATGACAACTCGATCGCGATCCACCCGCTCGAGCCCCTGCCCGCCGACGCCCGGAGGAAACTCGGCGCGCGGGCCGAGGAGCTCGCGGCGTGGCTCGGCGGCGGCTCCATGAAGATCGGGTACGCCGCGCCGTACATGCGGCGGCGTTGAGTCGAGGCGATGAGTTGGGCTCCGAGTCGCGGTCTGTCTCTGCAGAACACCCGTATCGATCGAAAGGCGCCGCGATGAGCGATCAACTCCCACCCGTGACCGACCACGACACCTGGGCGAAGGCCCTCGCGGAACTGCGGGTCCGCGAGAAGGCGGCCACGCGCGAACTCGACGCGATCGCGGCGCAGCGGCGGCGGCTGCCGATGGTCGAGATGCCCGACCACACCCTGACCGGACCCGACGGGCCGATCCGTCTCGTGGACGTCTTCGACGGGCGCTCCCAGCTGATCGTCTACAACCACATGTGGTCTCCCGGCGAGACCTATCAGTGCCCGGGGTGCACCGGGTACACGACGCAGTTCAGTCGACTCGACTACCTGGCCGACTACGACGCCCGGTTCGTGATCATCACCCACGGCCCGATCGAGGAGGCCCTTGCCTACAAGAAGCGCGTCGGTAACCGCATGGACTGGTACTCGTCGGCGGGCACGACGTTCTCCGCCGACGTCGGCGCGGGGCCCGGCGAGGGATTCGCGATCAACGTCTTCCTCCGCGACGGTGACAAGGTCTACCGCACGTGGCACACGACCGGCCGCGGCACCGAGCAGCTCGGGTTCACTTTCGGGCTTCTCGACGTCCTCCCGTGGGGGCGTCAGGAGGAATGGCAGGACTCACCCGACGGCTGGCCCCAGAGCCCCACGTACTCGCGCTGGCGTGACTCGGAGGCCATCGCCGCCGCCTACGGAGATCCCACCGCGTGAGGTTTCACCGATCGAACCGCAGGTCGGCACTCACAGGAACCTCCCAGTGTCCGGACAGTGAGGTCCCAGGCCCCTCTGGAACAGTGGAAGAGTGACCAGACCGGCCCAGGACGACGCAACCCGAGGAGCGAAGGTGCTCGTCGTCGACGACGAGGAGAACATCCGCGAGCTGCTGTCGGTGTCGCTGAAGTTCCAGGGATACGACGTCGAGACGGCCGCCGACGGACCGGCGGCGATCGACAGGTGCCGGAGCCGCAAGCCCGACGTGCTGATCCTCGACGTGATGATGCCGGGCATGGACGGTTTCGGACTGCTGCGCCGTCTCCGCGCGGACGGGGTCGAGGCGCCCGCCCTGTTCCTGTCGGCCCGCGACTCGGTCGAGGACAAGGTCAACGGCCTGACGATCGGCGGTGACGACTACGTCACCAAGCCGTTCAGCCTCGAAGAGGTCGTCGCCCGGTTGCAGGTGTTGCTGCGCCGCAGTGGTTTCGGCGAAGCGGAGCAGTCCTCGTCCCGGATCACCTTCGCCGACATCGAACTCGACGACGAGACGCACGAGGTCTTCAAGGCGGGGCAACCGGTCCAGCTCTCGCCGACCGAGTTCACCTTGCTGCGGTACTTCATGGTCAACGCGGGGACGGTGCTGTCCAAACCCCGCATCCTCGACCACGTCTGGAACTACGACTTCGGCGGCGAGGTCAACGTCGTGGAGTCCTATGTCTCCTACCTGCGTCGCAAACTCGACAACGGCGAGCGGCGCCTCATCCACACCCTGCGAGGCGTCGGCTATGTGATGCGCGAGCCGCGCGACTGATGGCTGCGTCCGAAGTCCGCAGGCGCGGTGTGCCACTGCGGCTCTCCCTGGTCGCTCTCACGCTTGCGCTCGTGGTCGTCGGGTTGCTGGCCTCGGGAGTGGCGGTCACGTCGTCGATGCGGCAGGACCTGATCTCGCGCACGGACGAGGGTCTCGTGAACGCCACGCGCACGTGGGCCGATCCACGCTCGCCGGCCAACGATCCGCGTCCCGGCCCGCCGGGGCCGCGTCGTCCGCCGTCGCCGTACTACGTGGAGTCGACTTTCCGGGGTCCGGCCGGCATCTCGGCGACCAACGTCTACAACCAGTTCGACCATGCGCCGAACCTCGACGGGGTCACCGGCGACAACGTCGGCCCGGTCACCGTCGGATCGGTGGAGCCGCACGGACCACGCTGGCGGGTGATCAAGCGCAGCAACATGTTCGGCACGACGACCGTGGCCACCCCGATGACCGACATCGACGCCACGATCAGTCGGCTCATCTGGTTGCAGTTCGCCATCGGTGCCATCGTCGTGGTCCTCATCGGGTTGCTCAGCTATCTGCTCGTGCGGACCAGTCTCCGGCCCCTGCGCAGGGTCGAGGAGACCGCACACGCGATCGCGGCGGGCGACCTCACGCGTCGAGTTCCGTTGGCGGCTCCCAACACCGAGGTCGGCAGTCTGTCGGTTTCGCTGAACACCATGCTCGGCCAGATCCAGCAGGCCTTCGCGACCACCGCGGCGTCGGAGCGTCAAGCCCGCGCCTCCGAGGAGGAGATGCGGCGCTTCGTCGCCGACGCGAGCCACGAACTCCGCACTCCGTTGACGTCGATCAAGGGCTTCGCCGAACTGTATTCGCAGGGCGGGGTCTCCGACGTCTCCGATGCGATGCGCCGGATCAACGACGAGGCCGGTCGGATGAACCTGCTCGTCGAGGACCTGCTGATGCTGGCACGCCTCGACGCGCAGCGCCCCCTCGCGACGGCACCCGTCGACCTGCTCGGCCTGGCCGCCGAGGCCGTCGCGTCCGCGCGCGTCGGCGCGCCCGAACGCGACATCCGGCTCGAGGTGACGACCGGTGACCATCCGCCGCTGGTCTCCGGCGACGGGCCGCGGCTGCTGCAGGTGCTCCGCAACCTGATCGGCAACGCGATCAACCACACGTCGGCCGAGGCGTCGATCACGGTCGGGGTGTCGGTCGAGGCCGACTCCGGCGGCACGTTGGAGGCGGTGCTGAGGGTCGCCGACACCGGACCGGGGCTGACCGCAGAGGATGCGCAACACGTCTTCGAGCGGTTCTACCGTGGCGACCAGTCACGCCACCGGGGTTCCGGCGGCGGAAACGGTCTGGGGCTGTCCATCGTTGCCGCGCTGGTCGAAGCGCACGGCGGACGGGTCGGCGTCGAGTCGACGTCCGGCGAGGGCGCGACCTTCTGGGTGCGACTGCCGCTCCTCAGCTGATCAATCGTCGCAACCTCGCGAACTCGGCCACGTCGGTGCGGAACTGGTCGAGCGTGACGAGGGTGTACATGCCGTCGATCTGGCGGGTGGCCCAGAGCTGGTGGATGCGTCGGAGGTCGGATTGCCGTGATTTCCAGCCGATTCCGTCGATCACCGCGAGCACGAGCTGCGTCGGGAGACGGACCTCGGCCATCTCCTCGATCTCGCGCACGGCGTCGGTGAGCTTCGAGCCGGTCGAGTCGAATCCCTTGGCGGCCACCACGATGTCGGCGGAGTTCGGATCGCCCACGATGAGGTCGGCGGGGGCGGTGCGTCCGTTGCGGCCGACGAATCGCGATCGCGTCGTGTAGTCGAGGCCGAGATCGCGTGCGATGTCCTCGATCTCGTCCTCGATACGACGGCCCGACGCGCCGGCACGGGTCGCGGTGGCACGGGTTCCGGCGCGCGCCACGAGGATGTCGGCGAAGGTGTAGGTGCGTTCCAGCTGGGTGCGGAGCATCCGGACGAGGTCGAATTCCGCGTCGAGCCAGGTCACCAGGTCGACGGGCTGGGTGCGTGCCAGTCCGTGCCAGCCGCTGGTGTCGAACCGGTCGCGCAACGCGTTCTTGAGCTTCTCCTGCGACAATCCGACCGCGAGCCCGAGCACCGGGACGTCGTTGGGATTGTCGCGTACCCACGCGGCGAGTCCGGTGATGTCGGTGTCGAGGAGACCGCCGAGACTCCCGGTGGCCTCCACGATCCGCTCGGCCTCCGGCGTGGAGGCGGTAGGGTCGACGTGAGAGGTCAACCGTCCCAACGACTTCAGATAATCCTCGAAGTCAACTGCGTCACTCATGTGCTCGGCGTCAGTCCCGTCCGATGAACAGGAACTCGCTGACGTCGCGGCGAGTGGCCGCGGCGTGCGTGCCGAAGCTGTACTTGTGGTCGATGGCGATCACCTCGACCGAGGGTTTGACCTTGCCGAGGAGGTCGACGATCCGGTCCTTGCCCGGCAACGCGTTCGACGAATACGACAGCACGATCGCGCCCGCGTCCTCGAAGTGTTCGAACGTCCGCAGCAGCGCGTCCTCGATCGTCCGCTTGTAGGCGAACGGCGTGAAGCGCTTGGGCAGCTTCTTGGTCTTGGTGTTCTCCATGATGGTCATCCCGCGCCAGTACGCGGAGAGGCCCTCCAGGAAGTGATAGCGCTTGATGTAGTCGTTGTCGTCGGTGGGCGGCGCGTACGGGGGGTCGAGGTAGACGAGATCCGGCGGCGCCGACCACGGCAGGGCGAGGTCGAAGATGTCGCCCTGGACGCTCCGACTGCTGCAGCCGTTGCTGAACACCGTGCCGTTGTAGTCGGCGGCCGCGCGCAACCGGAAGTGGTCGCGCAGCGACATCGTGAGGTCGCGGCGCCCATCGGCATAGCGGGTGGAGTCGGTGAAGGTGAACACCCCGCGCGGCTGCTTGCGTGCGGCGGAGAGGACCAGCGCGGAGATGGCCAGGTCGCGGCGGTAGCCGCGCAGCGCGTCGATGTGCGACCACGCCGAGTCGAGGAATGTGCGGTCCTCGGCGGTGAAGTACAGGCCGTCGAAGGTGCGGGAGATGTAGTCGCGGTCGTCGGCGGCCGGCCCGCAGATCTGCTCGACGAGCTCCGGCTCGAGGCGGACGCTCGAATTAGCCACCGACGCACGCGTGATGACATGCGGGAAGTGGAGGAAGTCGTTGCTGAGAACCTCGAATCCCTGCGCCTTCAGCAGGTACGACACCACTCCCGACCCGGAGAAGGCGTCGACCGCCGTCGACCCGCCGATCTCGGCGAAGGTGCGTTCGAGGTGGGGGAGCAGCCGGTACTTCGACCCCATGTATCGCAACCGCGGAAAGCGCTGAGCGCGGGCCAGGACGTCGCTGGATCCGACAGGTCTGCCGGTGCTGCGTCCCGGTCGGGAGGATTCTGGCCCACTCACACCGAAAAGAATGTCATGGACCCCCGACAGCGCCGTGGAGAACACGGTTGCGTCCTCGGTGCCGAACCCCACAACATCTAGACTCGGGCCCATGGCATCGGTCTTCAGCATGATCATCAACGGCGACATCCCGGGTCGATTCGTCTGGAAGGACGGCGAAGCCGTCGCGTTCCTGACCATCGAGCCGGTCACCCCCGGCCACGTTCTGGTGGTGCCGCGCAACGAGGTCGACCACTGGGAGCAGATGGACAGCACGCTGTTCGCCCATCTCAGCGGCGTCGCACAGAAGGTCGGCCGGGCCGTCAAGGACGCCTTCGACGCTCCGCGCATCGGCCTGCTCATCGCCGGCCTCGAGGTTCCCCACGTGCACATCCACGTGTTCCAGGGACTCTCGCTCGAGACCTTCGACCTCGCCAACGCGAACAAGAACGCCAGCCCCGAGGACCTCGATGCCGCGGCCGAGAAGATCCGCGCCAGCCTGCGCTCGCTCGGCTACGGCGAGTACGTCGCCGACTGACCCTTCGATACGCCCCTCCGCGAGCTCCGGGGTTACTCAGGGAGCGGGTTTCGCCGCCCGGGGCGCAGAGGTACAAAGTCCTCTGGTGAGCCGAAACGACAACGCCGTGATCGGCGGCTGAGTACGGTCATGACCGGAGGCAGTCATGACCGAGTACATGCGCAACAGCGACGCTTTCACCTGGTCGATGGAGTCCGACCCGCGCCTGCGATCGACGGTGGTGACGGTCATCCTGCTCGACCGCACACCGGACTGGGATGCGATGCGCAGCCGGTTCGAGACGATCAGCGCCGACCTGCCGATGTTCCGCGAGCGCGTCGTGTACTCGCCGCTGTCGGCGCCGCCGAGGTGGGTCCCGTACCAGGATTTCGATCTCGACTTCCACATTCGCCGGGTCGGGGCACCCGCTCCGGCCACTTTCGACACCGTGCTGGAGATGGCGCGGATCGCGGCGATGGAGGACTTCGACCGTGCCCGGCCGTTGTGGAAGGCGACGCTTGTGGACGGGCTCGCCGACGGCGGTGCCGCGGTCGTCTGCAAGTTCCACCACGCGCTGACCGACGGGGTGGGGGCCATCGAGATCGCGATGCGGCTCTTCGACCTGACCGAGGAATCCGACCATCCGCCGGGCACGCCCGACGCCATCACGCCGCCGAACGGTGAAGCCTGGTGGCGGGACTACCTGGACTCGATGCGATTCGACGCCGAGCGCGCCTCGAACACCGTGATGGAAGTCGTGAAATCGGTACCGGGCTTGGCGTTCAACACGATTCGCCATCCGATCGCGACCGCCGGTGACGCCGTCGAGACAGCTGCATCGGTGTTCCGCACCGTCCGGCCCGTCAACGAGACGGGATCGCCGCTGATGACGGAACGCTCGTTGGTACGGCATCTCGACGTCCACGAGGTTCCGCTGCAGCAACTGCGCGACGCCGGGCACCGTGGTGGAGGCTCACTCAACGACGCCTTCGTCGCGGGCGTCGCCGGAGGGCTCCGTCTGTACCACGAGAAACACGACGTCGAAGTCGGTGACCTCCATCTGTGTATGCCGGTGAACCTGCGGACCGAGGAGGACGCCCCAGGCGGCAACCGGATCACCTTGATGCGGTTCGACGTGCCGGTCGCCGAAGTCGATCCGGCGCAACGGATCGCTCGAATCCACCGGCGGACCTCACGTGTCCGCGACGAGCGCTCGTTGCCGTACACCCAGCTCATCGCCGGCACCATGAACCTGATGCCGCGCTGGTACATCGGTTCGGTCCTGCGTCACGTCGACTTCCTGTGCAGTGACGTGCCGGGTATTCCGGTGCCGCTCTACCTCGGCGGCGCCCGGATGACCGCCCAGTACGCCTTCGGTCCCACGATCGGGGCCGCGGTCAACGTCACCCTGCTCAGCTACATCGACACGTGTGAGCTGGGGATCGATGTCGACACCGGCGCCATCGCCGATGTCGACGTCTTCCACTCGTGCCTCGTCGACGGGTTCGACGAGGTGCTCTCGCTCGCCCGACCTGCTCCCTGAGGAACGAGCACGCGAGCGTCTCGAAGGGTCAGACCGTCCGGTGGATCAGCAGCGGTAGGACGGCACCGGCCCCGGCCTCACGGAGTGCCGCGGCGGCGAGGGTGATCGGCCAGCCCGAGCTGTTGGCGTCGACGACGAGCATCACGTTCTGTCCGGCGACCTCGGGTGGATCGCCGAGGTGGTCGCGCCAGTAGGCGGCCTCGACTGCTCCGGTGGCATCGGTCGGCGGATCGCCCAGGTGGACGGGGAAGGTTCCGCCGCCCCGTTTCCCGACCGTGCGCAGATGTTCGGCGAGCGTCTCGGCCAGATTGGTGCCGGTCAGGCGGAGCGACACGATGACGTCGGCGCGGATACCCGTCTCGCGGACCCAGGAGGACAGCGTCGCGACGGCGGCATCGCCGAGTTCGGCCAGTGCGCGTTCGTCGCCGTTGCGGGCGGCGGCCAGCACCTCCACCCATTCGGGGGCGTCGGCGTGTGCGAGGACGCGACCCGGCTGGGCGAGGAGGTCTGCGGGAATCCTTCCGCGACGACCGAATTCGCCGCCCGGCCACATCTTCCGCGGATCGAGGGTCGACGCCTTGCGGCGTAGCGTCGACGTGACGGTGCGCACCACCTCCGCATCGACGGAGTCGGGGAGTCCCTCACTCAGCGCGCCGCGGCAGACCGAGCAGCGACCGCAGTCGGCGGCCTGTGGGTCGTCGAGCGATTCGGTCAGCAGTCGCATCAGACAGGTGCGCCCGGCGATGTAGGAGCGCATGATGTCGGCCTCGCGGCGACGGACCGCGAGCACGCCGTCGTAGTGTGCGGCGTCGTAGGTCCAGGGTTTGCCGGTGGCAACCCAGCCGTCGGGGGTGCGGTCGGTGATGCCGTCGACGGCGAGTTGCTTGAGCATCAACTCGATTCGCGTACGGCGGAAGCGGGTGGCGGCCTCGAGCTGGATGGGCGACTGCGGTTCGTCGGCGGCCTCCAGTGCTGCCAGCAGATCGCGCATCTTGTCGGGATCGGGAATCGTCGCGGTGGCGAAGTGATCCCAGATCCGGTCGTCGGTCTGCGAGGCCAGCAACATCACGACGGCGTCGTCCAGGGCACGCCCGGCACGACCCACCTGCTGGTAGTAGGAAACCGGCGACGGCGGCGAACCGACGTGTACGACGAAGCCCAGGTCCGGCTTGTCGTAGCCCATCCCGAGGGCTGACGTCGCGACGAGCGCCTTGACCTTGTTGTGCAGCAACGCATCTTCGAGTTCGTGCCGGCGGTCGGCGTCGAGCTGGCCGGTATAGGCGGCGACCTCGACCGAATCGCCGTGTACCGCGCGGATGGCCTCGACGAGCCGGTCGGCGTCGGCGACGGTGAGGACGTAGACGATGCCCGAACCCGGGAGATGGGGGAGCGCCTGCGCCACCCAGCCGTAGCGCTGGACGGGTGAGAGTCCGTCGAGAACGTTGAGATGCAACGACTTCCGGGCGAGCGGCCCGCGGAGGACGAGTGTCGGTGCGTCGGAACCGGCGTCGAGCTGGGCGGCGACGTCCTCGGTGACGCGCGCGTTGGCGGTCGCGGTGGTGGCCAGGACCGGCGTCGTCGGGTTGACCGAGCGGAGCACGTCGGCCACGCGTCGGTAGTCGGGCCGAAAGTCGTGACCCCAGTCGGAGACGGCGTGCGCCTCGTCGATCACCAGGAGTCCGAGGTTGCCGGCCAGTGCGTCGAGCACACGTCGTCCGAAGCCGGGATTGGCGAGGCGTTCCGGCGAGACGAGCAGGACGTCGAGGTCACCCGCCCGCAACTGCGCCTCGATCGCCGACCACTCGTCGACGTTCGACGAGTTCAGCGTCGCCGCGGACAGGCCGCCACGAGCCGCTGCGGACACCTGGTCGCGCATGAGGGACAGCAGCGGGGAGACGATCAGCGTCGGTCCGCCGCCACCGGCGCGGATGATCGCGGTGGCCGACCAGTAGACCGCGGATTTGCCCCACCCGGTCGCCTGGACCACGAGAACCCGCGCGCCGGGTGTGCCGGGCTCGCCCCCGGCCAGCGCGGTCACCGCGCGCAGCTGGTCCTCGCGCAGCGCGGCGCCCTCACCGGCCAGGCTGGTGATCACGCGGTTGGCGGCGGTCAGCTGGTCAGGGGCGAGGGTGGCGGTCATGAGCCCCAATGTAGTGGCGACGGCCGACAGTGGAGATCGACGGTTCACAGGAACCCTGCAGCCGGGTTCCAGAGTGGTTCGAGGGTGCGAGCCGATCGTGGTCCTCATGATCCCGCAAGCACCGCCGGTCCGGACGGCGCAGGTGTACACGCTCGCCGACAGCTCGGCGTCGACCCCGGTCCTCGACATCGTCGTCCCCGTCTACAACGAACAGGCCGACGTCGCGTCGTCGGTGCGCCGGCTCGCCGACCATCTGCGGCAGCACGTGCCGTATCCGGCGCGCATCACCGTCGCCGACAACGCCAGCACCGACGACACCCTCGCGATCGCCCTCGGTCTGGTCGACGAACTCGAGGGCGTCCGCGTCGTCCACCTCGAGGAGAAGGGGCGGGGGCGTGCGCTCAATGGGGTGTGGCAGTGCAGCGACGCCGAGATCGTCGCCTACTGCGACGTCGACCTCTCCACCGACCTCAACGCGCTGATGCCGCTCATCGCCCCGCTGGTGTCGCGGCATTCCGACATCGCGATCGGCACCCGGCTCAGCCGGTCGTCGCGGGTCGTCCGCGGACCCAAGCGGGAGTTCATCTCGCGCTCCTACAACCTCATCCTCCGAACCGCCATGGGCGCCAGGTTCTCCGACGCCCAGTGCGGGTTCAAGGCCATGCGCACCGACATCGCACGCGGGTTGCTGCCGTTCGTCGTCGACACCGGCTGGTTCTTCGACACCGAGCTGCTCGTTCTCGCCGAGCAGATCGGCTTGCGGATCGCGGAGGTCCCGGTCGACTGGGTCGACGACCAGGACAGCACCGTCGACATCGTGCCCACCGCACTCGCCGATCTGAAGGGTTGTGCGCGAGTCGGTCTCGCGCTGGCGATGGGGCGGCTGCCGATCGCGCAGCTCCGCGCCTCCATCGGTCGCGGCCGGGCGGCCGGCCCCCAGATCGACGGTGTGCCGAAGGGTTTGGTCGGTCAGCTCGCGCGGTTCTGTGTGGTGGGTGTCGCCTCGACGATCTCCTTCGCGGTGCTGTTCCTGGCGTTGCATTCGTTCCTGGGAGCGCAGGTGTCGAACCTGGTCGCCCTCGCGATCACCGCCGTCCTGAACACCGCAGCCAACCGCCGGTTCAGCTTCGGCGTCCGCGGGCGTGACAACGCACTCCGCCACCAGTTGTTCGGTCTCGGGGTGTTCCTGTTCGGCTGGCTGGTCACCGCCGGCTCCCTGTTGTTCCTGCACACCGTCGCGCCGGACGCGACCAAACACATCGAACTGATCATCCTCGTGGTCGCGAACCTGGTGGCCACGCTCACCCGGTTCGTCGGTCTCCGCTGGGTGTTCCGCAAGACCCCGGAGGTTGTCGCATGACGACACTGACCATCGACCCACCCCGCGACTCCGCTCCGCAGACGCATGCACACGCGAAGAACGTGCTGTGGGCACGTCTCTCACTGGCCACGCTGCTGATCGGTACCGGTGTCCTCTATCTGTGGAATCTCTCGACCAACGGTTGGGCTAACTCCTTCTACTCGGCGGCCATCCAGGCCGGTTCGGAATCGTGGAAGGCCTGGTTCTTCGGATCGAGCGACATGGCGAACTCGATCACCGTCGACAAACCACCTGCCTCGCTGTGGATTCCGGGCATCAGTGCCCGGATCTTCGGCGTCAACTCCTGGTCGATCCTGGTGCCCGAGGTCCTGATGGGCGTCGCATCGGTCGCGTTGCTGTACCTGATCACGCGAAAGTACTTCGGCCACTGGGCCGGAATCCTCGCCGGCGCGGTACTGGCGCTGACGCCGGTCGCGGCGTTGATGTTTCGCTTCGACAACCCCGAAGCCCTGCTCATCCTGCTGATGATCGCGGCCGTGTGGTCGCTGATGAAGGCCGTCGACGACGGCCGGTGGCGGTGGCTGATCCTCACCGGCGTGTTCATCGGGTTCGGATTCCTCACCAAGCAGTTGCAGGTGATGTTGATCGTGCCGGCACTGTCGGTCACCTATCTGGCCTTCGGTCCGCGTGGTTGGTTGCGCCGGCTGGGTCAGCTGTTCGCCGCGCTCGGAGCGATGATCGTGAGCGCCGGCTGGTGGATACTCGCCGTCGAACTCTGGCCGACGTCCTCGCGGCCGTATATCGGTGGTTCGCAGAACAATTCGATTCTCGAGCTGACTCTCGGCTACAACGGGTTCGGCCGACTCAACGGCAACGAGACCGGGGCCGTGGCCCCCGGCCGTTCCGGTATGGGCGAGATGGGTGGCCCCCGTGGCCCCGGCGGTGGCCCGTGGGGTGAGACCGGATGGCTGCGGATGTTCGAACCTGCGCAGGCCGGTCAGATCGCGTGGCTCATCCCGACCGGGCTCCTACTCGCCGTTGTCGCGGCAGTCCTGATCGGCGGTGCGCGACGGACCGAACCGCGTCGCGCCTACCTCGTGGTCTGGGGAATGTGGCTGCTGGTCACGATGGGTGTCTTCAGCTTCATGGCCGGGATCTTCCACCAGTACTACACCGCAGCCCTCGCCCCGGCGGTCGCTGCTCTCGTCGCCAGTGGTGGGGCGGTCTGCTGGAGTCACCGCGGCCGACTGTGGGTCCGGATCGCTCTCGGCGCATCCGTGTGGATCGCGGCCGGCTGGGGCTTCGTCCTGCTGAACCGCACCCCCGACTTCGTGCCGTGGCTGCGCGTCGTGGTCCTCGTCGTCGGCCTGCTCGCCGGTGCCGCGATGGTCTTCGCCAACCTCCGCGGTGTCGCAGGTGCAGCGGTGACCGGTGCGATCCTCGCCGGACTCGCCGGTCCGGTCGCGTACACGATCGACACGGTGACGACCGAGAAGAGCGGATCGATCATCACCGCCGGCCCGCGGGTCGAGGGCGAGTTCGGCCCTGGTGGACGCGGAGGCCCCGGCCAGGGGATGCCCGGCAGTCGCGGCGGCGACGGGCCCGGTGGCCTGCTGCGCGGTTCGACCCCCACCGCAGCCGTCGTCGAGAAGCTGAACGCCGACGCCGACCGGTACACGTGGGTGGCCGCGGCGGTCGGGTCGATGTCCGCCTCGGGCTACCAGCTCGAGAGCGGCCATTCGGTGATGCCGATCGGCGGGTTCAACGGCAGCGATCCGTCGCCGACCCTCGCCGAGTTCCAGAAACTGGTCGCCGAGAAGAAGATCCACTGGTTCCTCGGCGGTGGTGGCGGGCCCGGTATGGGCGGGGACCCGATGGGCACGGACTCCGAACGTCCGGCATCGTCGATCAGTGCGTGGGTTCAGGAGAACTTCACCGCGGTGACGGTCGACGGGGTCACGATGTACGACCTGACCCAGCAGACCGGCTGATGCGCTCACCGGCGCGTGACGCGGGCCCTGTACGCAGTCGTTTAGAGTCATGGTCGTGCGAGTACTCGTGATCGGCTCGGGCGGCCGCGAACATGCCCTTCTCATCGGCCTCAGGAACGATCCGTCGGTCACCGACCTGCATGTCGCTCCCGGTAACGCCGGCACCTCGGCGATCGCCACCAACCATGCCGTCGACGTGGTCTCCGGTGAGGCGGTCGTCGCCCTGGCGCAGAAGCTGGAAGCCGACCTCGTGGTCATCGGACCCGAGGTGCCCCTGGTTCTCGGCGTCGCCGATGCGTTGCGCGAAGCCGGCATCGCAACCTTCGGTCCCAGCGCGCAGGCCGCGCAGATCGAGGGCTCCAAGGCTTTCGCCAAGGACGTGATGGCCGCGGCCGGCGTCCACACCGCACACGCGGAGATCGTCGACAACCCCGCGCACCTCGACGCGGCACTCGACCGCTTCGGGCCCACCTGGGTCGTCAAGGACGACGGTCTCGCCGCGGGTAAGGGCGTCGTCGTCACGGCCGACCGCGACGTCGCCCGCGACCACGCCGCCGAGTGCCTGGAGAGCGGACACCCCGTCCTGCTGGAGAGCTTCCTCGACGGTCCCGAGGTGTCGCTGTTCTGCCTCGTCGACGGCGAGACCGTGGTGCCGCTGCTGCCCGCGCAGGACCACAAGCGGGTCGGCGACAACGACGCCGGACCCAACACCGGCGGCATGGGTGCCTACACACCGCTGCAGTGGCTGCCCGCCGAGATGACCGAGCGCATCGTCGACGAGGTCGTCAAACCTGTTGCGGCCGAGATGGTCAAGCGCGGAATCCCGTTCTCGGGTCTCCTGTACGCCGGTCTCGCCATCGGCAAGGACGGGCCTGCGGTCGTCGAATTCAACTGCCGCTTCGGTGATCCCGAGACCCAGGCGGTCCTCGCGCTGCTGAAGTCGCCGCTCGGTGCGGCGCTCAACGCCACCGCCACCGGCACGCTGGCCGACCTGCCGGCGCTCGAATGGCACGACGGCGCTGCGGTCACCGTGGTCGTCGCCGCCGAGAACTACCCCGGCAAGCCGCGCACCGGTGACGTCATCACCGGCGCCGACGCCGAGGGCGTGTTGCACGCGGGCACGTCCAGGAACGCCGACGGTGCGATCGTCTCCGCCGGAGGTCGCGTGCTGGCCGTCGTGGGTACCGGCGCCGACCTCGCCGAGGCCCGTGCCCAGGCCTACGCCCGGATCGAGAAGATCAAGCTGCCAGGCTCGCGTTACCGCACCGACATCGGCCGCAACGCCCTCGAGGGCAAGATCAGCATCTAGTGGCAGACCCGGGCGGGTCGGGAGCTCAGTCCGCGAGATTGCGGCCGAGAAACTCGATCTGCTCGGGGAGCACGCTGCGCCAGTACCGGTTGGTGTGCCCACCGGCTGCAGTGCCGAAGGCGGCCGGCGGGTGAAGGCCCGCGGCCCACTGGCGGGTGTAGGTGTAGAACTGGTCGCTCGAACCGATGTTGATGAGCAGCGGGATCTTCGCGAAGCTCGGCTGCGCGCCGAACAGCGAGTTGGCCTGGTAGTCGGCGAGGCCGTCGAAGGCGCGCGGGGGGAAGTTGCGCGGATCGGCCCACATCGCGGGCGAGCTGACCGCCACCGCGGCGACGCGCGGCGCACCGAGCATCGACGCCAGACGCAGCGCGCCGTATCCGCCCATCGACCATCCGAAGAGACCGATGCGGTCGGTGGACAGGTTGAGCCGTGGGTCGTTCGCGAGCATCGGCAGGAACTCGTCGAGGATCATCGCGCCACCGTCGGTGCCGTCGGCCCGTCGGTGGTAGTAGTTGCGGCCCACGTCGGCGGCGGCCAGCGCGAACGGGGCGTTGCCGTTGTCCACGTACTGCTGCATCACGGTCTGCATCTCGAGTTTCGACCCGAAGATGGTCTTCTCGTTGGTGTTCAGCGCGTGCAGCACGACGACGACGGGCAGCTTGCCGGTCACGCCGTTGGGTCGGGCGACCGCCCAGCGGGTGTCGCGGCCGCCCATGCGGGCGGACTTGAAGCTGCCGGTGATCAGCGGGGGGCCACTGGTGACCGGGGGCGGCGAGGTCTCGATCGGCAGCTCGTCGTCGGCGGCACGGCCTTCGAGGTTGCGCGGCTGCACCGACGCCGACGGTGCCTTGTCCGAGCATGCGGCCAGTCCGAGCGCGGCGGCCCCGACGCCGGCGGCGAGCACGGCACGACGGCCCACGCGCGGAAGGTCGCGGTCGGCTGCATCGGAGAATCGGGATCGCACGCTCGTCATCGAAGCAACAGGGTAATCGCGGACCCCGGGCTCGACGCAACGTCGAGTCGGCCGACTCGCCGCCGCTGTGAGAAATCTGTCTCGGACTTGACGTTCAGTCGAGCGACGCGATGGCCTTCTGCAGGAGTTCGGCTGCTCCGGACGCCACGTCGGGCAGGCCCGGGGCGTCGGTCACCGCGACCATGATGTCGGGGTTCATCGCCTCGACGATGACGGTCCCGGCGTTGTCGGTGTCGTCGCGCACCACCACATTGCAGGGGAGCAGCAGGCCGATCTGCCTCTCGATCCCGAGCGCGCGATGGGCGAACTGCGGATTGCAGGCCCCGAGGATGAGGTAGTTCTCCATGTCCTCGTCGAGCTTCTTCTTGAGCGTCGCCTTCACGTCGATCTCGGTGAGCACGCCGAATCCGACATCGCTGAGCGCTTCCCGCGTCCGCGCGACCGCGTCGTCGAAGTCCGTCTTCAGGGTCGTCTGGTAACCGAGTTTCATGATCACTCCTCTCGTGGTGCTCCTCGCGTGCGTCAGGCGAGCGCCAGGAACAACTTTTCCATCTGATCGATCGTCATCGGCTCCGAGTCCTTGGACTGTTCACCGGTTATGCATTCGCGGAGGCCGGTCGCGACGATCTTGAAACCGGCCCGATCCAGTGCACTCGACACCGCGGCGAGTTGGGTCACGACGTCCTTGCAGTCTCGTCCCTGTTCGATCATCGAGATCACGCCGGCGAGCTGTCCGTGGGCGCGGCGTAGTCGGTTGAGTACGACGCCGATCGATTCCTCGTCACCGACCATGACAACCTCCTGAGGTTTGCACGCGTGGATACCTTGACAACCGCGACTATACCCCTTGGGGTATGAGGAGAGGTCTCGTCAGGCGGAAGTCGGCTCAATCGCGCTCGGCGTCGGCGAGCTCGCACCGGTAGTTCACCGGACGGCCGCGCCGGTCGAAGTTCACCCGGACGACGGAACGGCCGTCGGTGACGTCACAGATCGGTGAACGCCCGCCGTCGGTGCCGGTGCGCCAGCTGATGTGCCAGCCACGTCGTGCGGCCATCCCGTGGATGGCGACCCGATGATCGTTCACCGCAAGGGAACTGAGGACGTCGGGCATCCGGGTTGCGAAGTCGGCGAAGGTCGGCTCGGGGAGAGTGACGTCGTCGAGCAGGAAGACGCCGCGATCGTCGTCGTCGAGCCGAACCGTGCAATACGGACTCACGCCGGTGCTGCCGACGGCGGCGGCCGCGATGACGCCGAGGACCCGATCGCCGGGATCGTCGGCGTCATGGGACGGCTTGGGCGGCAGTGTCACTCGCGGGGAGGTGAGATCCTCGATACCGAGTCGCGCGCCGGCCTCGCGAAGCCTGGACGCCGGTCCGGTGTGGTCGCCGCACGGGTGTGCCCAACCCCAGATGATCGCGGACGGTTCGAGGACGGCGACGAGTGATGCCCGCGAGCGGACAACCGTCGCCTCGTCGCGAGGGGTGTCGGTGCCCGCGCGGGCGAACACGACCGTCCGGTTGTCCTCGGCGCACCGTACGTCGAAGTCGCCCAGCCTCTCACGCAGGGAGTCGACGAACGCGGACTGTCTCAGCGAGGTGTAGAGCGCCGCGTAATCGGCGACAGCGTGGAGGCCGTCGAACTGCATGGGATCACGGTAAACGGGTCGAGAGCGGAGACGATCCTGCTGTCCGATGACCGACTGACGTCGATCTGAACCGGCCATTCACCACCGTTGTTCTGCTCTTATACGGGAAATCGACTGTGCGTGTACCGCTTTGGTCAAAAGCAATACGGCGGTACGGATGCCTTTGGCAGCATGAACCACATGATGACGTCGGCGGCGACACCCAAGGGTGCGCGACGGCGGTCTCGCTTGATCGAGGCCGCCGGCGAGCTGCTGCTCGAAGGCGGCTTCGACGCCGTGCGTCATCGTGCGGTGGCCGAACGTGCCCAGTTGCCGCTGGCGTCGACGACGTACTACTTCGCCTCCCTCGACGACCTGATGGCCGAGGCGGCAGCCAGCCTCTGCAGCCACGACGCGGAGGCAGTCACCGAGCGCTGCAACGCACTTCCGCGTCGACGCCGCGGGAAGACCGCGACCTCGACCGCCCTCGCCGAGGTCGTCGTCGGCGACGACACGATCCAGCAACTGTCGGCCCGTTACGAGATGATCGCGCTGTCGGCGCGGTACCCGATGCTGCGCGAGGTGGTGAGCGACAGGTGGCAGACGCTGTCCATGTGTCACCTCGACGTCCTCGCCAAGTCCGGCCGGGTTGCCGACCCCGCCCACATCGCCCAGCTGATCGGGATCGAGGACGGCGCCATCGTCGGCGCACTCGGACAGAACGGTGTCCGGCCCATCGACGCGGTACGCGACGTCCTGCTCGAGGTGATCGACGTCCTGGCACCGCGAGCGTGACCGCAGGAAAGGAAGAAGGAATCGGATGTCGGGGGATTCGATGAGTAGGCGCCGTATGCGCAGAGGTCTTGTTGCCGCGCTCATGTCCGCGATCGCCGGGGTGCTGATGCTCGTCGCTCCCGGCGCCCAGGCGGCGCCGGCCGGTCGGGTCGACGCGGGTGTCCCGTTGTCGTCGGTGGTCTACGGAACCGGGTGCACCTACCCCGTGACCGTCGCGGTCAACTCGTCCGGCTGGGTGGAGTTCTGGGAGGTCAAGCCGGGTCTTCCGGCTCGATTCATCGGCCGCGATCTCCCCTCGGGTGCCCTTGCCTCGGTCACCTGGGTGCCCCGTCGGATCGGTGACAAGTACCTCTACGCCGTCCAGAACGGCAAGGCCTCGCAGCCCACCCTCGTGAAGGTGCGACAGGGCTACGGGTCCAACGGCACCTGCTTCGCGTTCTGAGCGTCGTGTGGGTCGGCAGGGTTGAGGAATTCGGGATCCGCTCCTGAGCGACCTACACTGAGCGGGTGTCGAAGCCCGTCATCGCCAACGTCCTGGCCAGCCGCTATGCCTCCACCGACCTCGCCGAGCTGTGGTCGGCCACCACCAAGATCGCCCTCGAACGGCGACTGTGGATCGCGGTATTGAAGGCACAGGCCGACCTCGGGATCGACGTCCCGGCCGACGCCATCGCCGACTATGAGCGCGTTGTCGACCAGGTAGACCTCGCCTCGATCGCCGACCGCGAGCGCGTCACCCGCCACGACGTCAAGGCTCGCATCGAGGAGTTCAACGCCCTCGCCGGTCACGAGCAGATCCACAAGGGCATGACCAGCCGCGACCTCACCGAGAACGTCGAGCAGCTGCAGATCCTCCGTTCCCTCGAGCACGTGCACGCCCATGGCGTCGCCGTCCTGGCCCGCATCGTCGAACGTGCCGCCCAGTACTCCTCGGTCGTGATGGCCGGCCGCAGCCATAACGTCGCCGCGCAGGCGACGACCCTCGGCAAGCGTTTCGCCTCGGCCGCCGACGAACTCATGATCGCGCTCACCCGACTTCGTGAGCTGATCGACCGCTACCCGCTGCGTGGCATCAAGGGCCCCATGGGCACCTCGCAGGACATGCTCGACCTCCTCGGCGGCGACGCCACCAAGCTCGCCGACCTCGAGGCGCGCGTCGCCGACCACCTCGGTTTCGCGCGGTCGTTCACCTCGGTCGGCCAGATCTACCCGCGGTCGCTGGACCACGACGTCGTGTCCGCGCTGGTCCAGGTCGCCGCCGCGCCGTCGTCGCTGGCCCACACCATCCGGCTCATGGCCGGCCACGAGCTGGTGACCGAGGGCTTCCAGCCCGGCCAGGTCGGCAGCTCGGCGATGCCGCACAAGATGAACACCCGCAGCTGCGAGCGCGTCAACGGTCTCGCGGTGGTCCTGCGCGGCTACGGCTCGATGGCCGCCGAACTCGCCGGTGCCCAGTGGAACGAGGGCGACGTCTTCTGCTCGGTGGTCCGCCGCGTCGCACTGCCCGACGCGTTCTTCGCGATCGACGGCCTGATGGAGACCTTCCTGACCGTCCTCGCCGAGTTCGGCGCGTACCCCGCGGTCATCGCCAACGAGCTCGACCGCTACCTGCCGTTCCTCGCGACCACCAAGGTGCTGATGGCGTCGGTGCGTGCGGGCGTGGGTCGGGAGACCGCGCACGAGGCGATCAAGGAGAACGCCGTCGCGGTGGCCCTGGCCATGCGCGAGGAGGGCCGCGAGCCCGACCTGCTGGACCGCCTCGCCGCCGACGACCGCATCCCGCTCGACCGGGCCCAGCTCGATGAGCTGCTCGCCGACAAGTCGGTCTTCGTGGGTGCCGCCGAACAGCAGGTCGCCGACGTCATCGCCGCCGCGGAGAAGATCATCGGCCAGTACCCGGAGGCCGCGGCCTACGCACCTGCCCCCATCCTCTAGGGGTCACTCCGGCGCGGAGGCGTCGGCGTGCCCGAGCTTCCAGTCGGGGAGCGCGACGTCGCGCACCAGGCGCTTGAGTTCGGGTGCCCCGGGGAATCCGCCGTCGCGTTTGCGCTCCCAGATCTGCGTGCCGTCGACGTCGATGTGGAACACGCCGCCGGTCCCGGGGACCAGCGTCACCGAGCCGATCTCGGTGCCGAAGGTGTTGAGCAGCTCCGATGCCATCCACGACGCCCGCAGCAGCCAGTTGCACTGGGTGCAGTAGGTGATGGTGATGTGCGGTGCGGTCATCGGTCAAGAATGTCAGAGGCTGCCGCCCCCGGCCGACCGGTGACCCTCTAGGGTCGAGTCCATGCGTCCTGAACTGCAGTCCTACCGGCATCTGGCGTCGGGGAAGGTCCGTGAGATCTACGAGATCGACGCCGACACCCTGCTGTTGGTGGCCTCCGACCGGATCTCGGCCTACGACCACATCTTGAGTCCCGCGATCCCCGACAAGGGACGCATCCTGACAGCGATGAGCTTCTTCTGGTTCGACGAGCTCGGCGTTCCCAACCACCTCGCCGGCGGTCCCACCGACGAACGCATCCCGGGCGAGGTCGTCGGCCGCTCGATGGTGGTGAAGCGCCTACCGATGGTGCAGGTCGAATGTGTGGCGCGCGGCTACCTGACGGGTTCGGGTCTGCTCGACTATCAGGCGACCGGTGCGGTGTGCGGCGTCGAACTGCCTGCGGGTCTGTCGGAGGCCTCCAAGCTGCCCGAGCCGATCTTCACCCCGGCCACCAAGGCCGAGCAGGGTGAACACGACGAGAACATCAGCTTCGAGCGCGTCGTCGAACAGGAGGGTGCCGAGCTGGCCGGGGCGCTGCGGTCGGCGACCCTCGACATCTACGGTCGCGGTGCTGCGGTGGCTGCCGACCGCGGGATCATCCTCGCCGACACCAAGTTCGAGTTCGGTCGCGGCCCCGACGGTGAGCTCGTGCTCGCCGACGAGGTTCTGACCCCCGACTCGTCGCGCTACTGGGAGGCCGCGACCTACGCGGCCGGCAAGGTCCAGCCCAGCTTCGACAAGCAGATCGTCCGGAACTGGCTCACCAGCGCCGAATCCGGTTGGGACCGTGCCTCCGATGTCGCTCCGCCATCGCTGCCCGACGACGTCGTCGAGAAGACGCGCCAGCGGTACATCGATGCCTACGAATGGATTTCGCAGAAGTCCTTCGCCGACTGGCCCACCGCGGAGGTGGCCTCGTGACCGACGAGCGAAACACCGCGACACCGCCGGTCGCCAAGAAGGTCCCGAAGGAACGCACCCACCACGGCGACACCTTCGTCGACGACTACGAATGGTTGCGCGACAAGGACGATCCGGAGGTGACCGCCTACCTCGAGGCGCAGAACGCGTTCACCGAGGCGCACACCGGTCACCTGTCGGATCTGCGCAAGCAGATCTTCGACGAGATCAAGAGCCGCACCAAGGAAACCGACATGTCGGTGCCCGTCCGACGTGGACGCTTCTGGTACTACGCCAGAACGCAAGAGGGCAAACAGTATTCGACGTCCTGCCGGTGCCCGATCGCCGGCGATGACGACTGGACCGCGCCGAAGGTCGACGACGGTGTGACGCTGCCCGGTGAGGAGGTCCTGCTCGACAGCAACGTCGAGGCCGAGGGACACGATTTCTTCAGCCTCGGTGCGCTCACCGTCAGCGACGACGGCAACTGGCTGGCCTACAGCACCGACGTCGTCGGCGACGAGCGATACACGCTGCGCATCAAGGACCTTCGTACCGGCGAGGTCCTCGACGACGTCGTCACCGACACCTCGGGTAGCGCGGTGTGGTCGGCCGACGCCCGCCACGTCTTCTATTCGACGGTCGACGCCGCATGGCGGCCGGACACGGTGTGGCGACACGACATCGGTGCGGGCACCGAGGACGTCAAGGTCTTCCACGAACCCGACGAGCGGTTCTGGGTCGGCATGGGCACCACCCGCAGCGACAAATACCTCGTCATCGGAGTCGGCTCCAAGATCACCTCGGAGAGCTACGTTCTCGAAGCCGACAACCCGACCGGTGAGTTCCGCAGCGTCGTGCCGCGCGTCGACGGCGTCGAGTACAGCGTCGAACATGCCGTCATCGGCGGCGACGACTACTTCGTCATCGTGCACAACGAGGTCGTGGACGGTCAGAAGGCGGAGAACTTCGCCATCGACATCGCGCCGGTGGACAGCCCCGCGGACCGGCGTCCGCTGATCGCACACGATCCGGCCCGCCGCGTCGAGGACCTCGACGCCTTCGCCGACTACCTGGTGCTGTCATACCGGCGAGAGGCGCTGCCGCGCCTGGCCATTGCGGACCTCCGCCGGATCGACGGCATCCCCGCCGAATCCGACTTCCACGAGGTCGACTTCGATCAGGAACTGAGCACGGCCGGGCTCGGCGGCAACCCCGAGTGGTGGTCACCGAAGCTGCGCATCGGCTACGGCAGCTTCATCGAACCCGCGGAGTTGTTCGAACTCGACGTCGCCACCGGCGAACGCACCCTGCTGAAGCGGCAGCCGGTGCTCGGCGGCTACGACCCCGCCGACTACGTCCAGTCCCGTGAGTGGGCGGTCGCCGACGACGGCACCCGGATCCCGCTGTCGGTGGTGCGCCGCAAGGAGACCGACGCAGCGAAGCCTGCCCCGCTGCTGCTGTACGGGTACGGCTCGTACGAGGCCAGCATCGATCCCTATTTCTCGGTGTCCCGGCTGTCCATGCTCGATCGCGGCATGGTCTTCGTCCTCGCCCATATCCGTGGCGGCGGCGAGATGGGTCGCTACTGGTACGAGAACGGCAAGGACCTCAGCAAGAAGAACACCTTCACCGACTTCGTCGCGGCCGGACACCATCTCGTCGAGACGGGATGGACGACGCCGCAGCAGATGGTCGCCGAGGGCGGTTCGGCCGGCGGTCTTCTGATGGGTGCGGTGGCCAACCTCGCGCCGGAGCTGTTCAACGGCATCCTGGCGTCGGTGCCGTTCGTCGACGCGCTGAACTCGATCCTCGACCCGTCGCTGCCGCTGACGGTCATCGAATGGGACGAGTGGGGCGACCCGCTGCACGACCCGAAGGTCTACGAGTACATGAAGACCTACACGCCGTACGAGAACGTCGACGCGAAGCCGTATCCGCCGATCCTCGCGTTGACCTCCCTCAACGACACCCGGGTGCTGTACACCGAGGCGGCGAAATGGGTGGCGCGGCTCCAGGAGAAGTCGACGTCGGGCAACCCGATACTGCTGAAGACCGAGATGAGCGCCGGTCACGGCGGCGTCAGCGGACGCTACAAGCAGTGGGAGGAAGTCGCCTTCGAGATCGCCTGGATACTGCAGCAGTCGGGCGCGCTGGAGAGCTGACCTCGACACCGAAGAGCCCCACCACCCTCGCGGGCGGTGGGGCTCTTCCGGTTTGGACCCGGAGGTCGATCAGTGCATCATGATCGGACCGCGATCCATGTCCTCTTCGACGAGAGGGGACGCGATCTTCTTGCGCGGCAGGAAGAATGCCGGGATCACGGTGAGGCAGATCAGCACGACCGAGATCACGAAGGTGTTGGAGAACACGTCGGCGGCGGTGTCGAAGAACGACTCCGGCAACGGGTTCGGGACACCCGGGGGTAGCGGCTTGTCGGAGGTGTTCGCCATGATCGCGAGACCGGCCTCCGGCTTGCCGGCCAGGCTGCTGGCGAGGATCACCGAGATCACCGCGGTGCCGATCGAGGTGGCCGTCTGCTGGATGGCGTTCATCAACGTCGAACCGTCCGGCACCTGGGCGTTGCTCAGGGTGGCGAGCGCCGCGGACATGATCGGCATCATCGTCATACCCATACCGAGGCCCTGGACGAACAGCGAACCGCAGATCAGCCAGTACGAGGTGTCCGAGCCGAGCATGGTGAACGCGGTCATGCCGAGGAGGATCAACACGATGCCCGCGAGTACGAACTTGCCGGGGCCCATCCTGTCGGTGAGTTTGCCGGCGATCGGCATCGTCAGCATGGCGCCGAGACCCTGCGGGGCGAGCAGCAGACCCGCGGTCAATGTCGACTCGCCGCGCACACCGATGAAGTACTGCGGGAACAGCAGTGCGGCACCGAAGAACGCGATCATGAACAGCACCATCGTGGCGACCGCGATGCTCAGCGTCTTGTTCTTGAACAGACGCAGGTCGAGCAGCGGCTTCTTCGCGCGCAGCGCATGGACGATGAACGCGACGATGAGAAGTGCGCCGATGATCGTCGGGATCAGCACCGAACCGGTGACGAAGGTGCGGTGTTCGGCGCTCGACGAGATGCCGAACAGGAACAGCGCCAGACCCGGCGACAACAGCAGCAACCCGACGAAGTCGATCGAGGACCGCTTGGTCTCGGCGTCGTCGCGCAGGACGATCCAGGCGAAGACGAAGGCGATGATGCCGATCGGGACGTTGATCAGGAAGATCCAGTGCCAGCTGAGCTGCTCGATGAGCACGCCGCCGAGGATCGGACCCGAGATCGGGCCCAGGAGCATCGGGATACCGAGGACGGCCATCACCGAACCGACGCGTTCGGGACCCGCCGCCTTGGTCAGCATCATCATGCCGATCGGCATCAGCAGACCACCGCCGAGGCCCTGGACCACGCGGAACGCGACCAGCATGCCGATGTTCGGTGCGAAGGCACAGAGGATCGAACCGAGGGTGAACAGGACCAGCGAGGTCAGGTACACCTTCTTGGTGCCGAAACGCGACGCGGCCCAGCTGGCCAGCGGGATCACGGCGGCGAGGGCGAGGGTGTAACCGGTCGCGGTCCACGCGGCACCCGCGGCGTCGGTGTTGAACTCCTGCTGGAAGGTGTTCTGGGCGACGCCGACCACGGTGACGTCGAGGATCGACATGATCGCGCCGAGTACGACCACACCGGCGACCAGCAGGACGTTCTTGTCCAGCTTGGTGTCTGGTGGACCTTCGTGGAGATGGCCTCCGGTGGAGGATGTCATGCGGTGTTTGTCCTATCGGTCGGGATGCGACTGAGAAGTAGGTGTCGGGAGGTGTTCGCGGTCAACGGGTGGCCAGATTGCAGAAGTGGTCGACGCCGTCGTCGACGATGGGTCGCAGCGCCGAACACAGGTTGTCCCGGAGTTCGGCGGGGAGGCCGGCCACGAACCGTCGCACGGTGTCGTGTTGCAGTGCCAGGTGTGTCTCGAGGTAGCGCATGCCGTCGTCGGTGAGCGAGACGCGCTTGATGCGACGGTCTGCCGAGTCCTCACGACGATCGGCGAGACCGGAGCTGACCAGCTTGTCGACCGTCCGGCCCGCGGCCGCGAGGGACAACTGGACCTGGTCGGCGATGGCGTTGACCGGCATCGGCCCGTCGTGGCTGCCGAGCGCACAGAGCACGCGGAGCTGGGAGAAGGTGATGTCGGTGGCGGCGAGACTCTCCATGGTTTCCGGCCGGCCGAGGTCGAGCAGACGGTCGAGGAATGCGACGAGCGCTGCCGAAGCGGATTCGATCGACTCGTCGGCGCTCGCTGCGCACGTGGGTTCCTCAGGCACCGGAAAATAGTAACTCCGACGCAACTATTGCAGAAGCGCAATATGCGTGAGATCGCACATGATCTGCGCGATGGTGTGACCCCCGTCTCACGGGAGGCTCGGTGCAGGTACAGAGTTTGACCGTCTCGTCCTGCGCCGGACAGCCTTCTGGCGACCGGTTAATCTCTCCCCATGGGCAACATCAAGGACATCCCGGTCACCTCTCTCGACGGCTCCGAAGTCTCGCTGAAGGACTTCGGCGGACCGCTGCTGATCGTCAACGTCGCCAGCAAGTGCGGCCTCACCCCGCAGTACGAGGGCCTCGAGCAGCTCGCGAAGACCTACGGCGACAAGGGGCTGACCGTCGTGGGCGTGCCCTGCAACCAGTTCATGGGCCAGGAGCCGGGCACCGCCGAGGAGATCGCGACCTTCTGCTCGACCACCTACGGCGTCACGTTCCCGCTGCTGGAGAAGACCGATGTGAACGGCGACGCGCGCCATCCGCTGTACGCCGAGCTGACCCAGGCCACCGACGCCGACGGCGAGGCCGGCGACATCCAGTGGAACTTCGAGAAGTTCCTCGTCAACGCCGACGGTGAGGTCGTCAACCGTTTCCGTCCCCGCACCGAGCCGACCGATCCGACTGTCGTCGCCGCGATCGAATCCGTGCTCTGAGTCGATTTGGGGGCACCCGGTAAGCTGACCAGGCGAGAACTGATCAGTAGAGATTGAGGAGCGGTGCCATGGCGCGAGTGGTGGTCGACGTGATGCCCAAAGCCGAGATTCTCGACCCGCAGGGGCAGGCCATCGTCGGCGCACTGGGTCGGCTCGGGTTCACCGGGATCGGCGACGTCCGTCAGGGCAAGCGCTTCGAGCTCGAGGTCGACGACACCGTCGACGACGTGACCCTGGAGCGGATCGCCGAAGAGTTGTTGACCAACACGGTGATCGAGAACTTCAACGTCTCCCGGGTCTCGGAGTAGGCGGCATGACAGCTCGTATCGGTGTCATCACCTTCCCGGGCACCCTCGACGACGTCGATGCCGCCCGCGCGGTCCGGCTCGCCGGCGCCGAACCCGTTGCGCTGTGGCACGGCGACGCCGACCTGAAGGGTGTCGACGCGGTCATCGTGCCCGGCGGCTTCTCCTACGGTGACTATCTCCGCGCCGGAGCCATCGCGCGCTTCGCGCCGGTCATGGGTTCGGTCGTCGAGGCGGCGGGCAAGGGCATGCCGGTCCTGGGAATCTGCAACGGATTCCAGGTCCTGTGCGAGGCCGGGCTCCTGCCGGGCGCGTTGACCCGCAACGAGGGTCTGCACTTCATCTGCCGCGACGAGTGGCTGCGCGTCGAGAACAACACGACCGCGTGGACGACGCGTTTCGAGCGCGGCGCGGAGATCCTGATCCCGCTGAAGTCCGGCGAGGGCCGCTACGTGGCGTCGGAGCGCAAACTCGAGGAACTCGAGGGCGAGGGTCTGATCGTCTTCACCTACCCGGAGCGCAATCCCAACGGGTCGGCACTCGACATCGCGGGGATCTCCAGCCCGAACGGCCGGATCGTCGGTCTCATGCCGCATCCCGAGCACGCGACCGAGGCCCTGACCGGCCCGAGCGACGACGGGCTCGGCCTGTTCTACTCGGTGATCGACTCGGTCCTCGCCTCGGTTTGAGTGCGTCCGGATGAGCGACGCAGCGCCGAGGATTCCGACAAGCGCGTCGGCGGCCGGGCTCGGTGAGTTCATCGACGCCTCGCCGTCGCCGTTCCACGTCTGCGCCACGGTCGCCCGTGAGCTCGAAAATGCGGGATACACAAGGCTTTTCGAGGAGCAGGCGTGGCCTGCTGCGGTCACCGCGGCGTCGTCGAAGTCGTATGTGATCCGCGGTGGCTCGATCATCGCCTGGGAGACCGGCGACGGTCCCGCCTTCCGCATCGTCGGCGGCCACACCGACAGCCCCAACCTGCGGTTGAAGCAGCATCCCGACCGCACGTCGGCCGGGGTGGCGATGATCGCGCTCGAACCCTACGGCGGCGCCTGGCTCAACTCCTGGCTCGACCGAGATCTCGGCCTGTCCGGTCGCCTCGCCTACCGGGCGGGAGATCAGGTGGCGCACACCCTCGTCCACGTCACCGAGCCGGTGGTGCGGGTGCCGCAGCTGGCGATACACCTGTCGGAGGACCGCAAGGGCGTCTCACCCGATCCGCAGCGACACCTCAACGGTCTCTGGGGTCTCGACGACGCCACGCCGGACGTGCTCGGCTGGGTCGCCGAGTACGCGGGCATCGACCCCGACACCTTGCTCGGCTGGGAACTGATGACCCACGACGTCGCGCCATCGGCGGTGATCGGTGCGGCCGAGAACCTGCTCAGCGCACCGCGTCTGGACAATCAGGGCACCTGCTACGCGGGTCTGCGGGCGCTGCTCGACGGGTCGTCGTCGGCGCATACGCGAGTGCTGGCGCTGTTCGACCACGAGGAAGTCGGCAGCGGCTCTGAGCGTGGCGCGGCGTCGGACTTCCTGGCCTCGATCTGCGAGCGGATCGTGTTGTCGCGCGGCGGTTCCCGCTCCGACTATCTGCAAGCGATGGCCGGGAGCGTGTGCCTGTCCGGCGACATGGCGCATGCGACGCACCCGAACTATCCGGAACGCCACGAGCCCGGCCATCGCATCTCGATCGGCGGCGGCCCGGTGCTCAAGGTGAACCAGAATCTTCGTTACGCCTCGGATGCGTTGGGAGAAGCCATCTTCGCGGTGGCGTGCGACGATGCGGGCGTGCCGATGCAGCGATACGTCCACCGCGCGGATCTGCCCTGCGGCTCGACGATCGGACCGATCACCGCGACCCGCACGGGCCTCACCACGATCGACGTCGGCGCGCCGCAGCTCGCGATGCACTCCGCGCGCGAACTGATGGGTGCCGCCGACGTGCCGATGTATTCCGCTGCGTTGCAAGCCTTCTTGGCTCGGAACTGAATCAGTAGGAGCGGGCGAACCCGAGCACGTTGTTCACGTACTCCATGGAGTTGTTGTAGCGCAGGATCGCGGTGGTCAGCGACGCCGGGTTGCGCAGGTCGAGACCCTCGTCGCACAGGTAGCGACCGGTGGTCAGCGCGGCGTCGAAGATGTTCTGCGGGTCCGCTTTGCCGTCACCGTTGCCGTCTGCGGCGTAGGCCTTCCAGGTGGACGGCAGGAACTGCATGGGGCCGACTGCGCGGTCGTAGGCCGCGTCGCCGTCGAGCTCACCGCCGTCGGTGTCGCTGATGACCTCGTTGCCGCCGAGCGAGCCGTCGAGGACGGGGCCGAAGATGGCACTGCGCAGCACACCGTCGGGATTGACGTTGCCCTGGTCGGCGTGGTGGGACTCGACCTTGCCGATGCCGGCGATGACCTTCCAGTCGATGCCGCAGCGCGGGGTGGTGTCGGCGAGGGTGCTCGCGGCCTTCTTGTAGGCGTCGTAGTTGGTCACGGGGACCGCGCCGGAGGTGACGCTCGCCGGGCGGATGACCGGGGCGGGTGCCGGCGTCGGGGCCGGGGCGATCGGATGCGCCCGCGCGGCGGGGGTGAGCGCGGGGGCCGCGGTGGCCGTCACGCCCGTGGAGAGGCTGCTGGGCTCCGGGGCGGCTGTCGGGTGCGACAGCTCGGCTCCTGCGGTGGCCGCGCCCGCCAGGACTCCGACGGGGAGGAGGGCCGTGGCCCACAGCGGTGTGCGTGTTTTCTTCCGTGGCTTGGAATGCTTACCCAAAACTTACTGACCTCACGTGTACTGCTCGTGGTTCGTGCTCTCGGAACCGAGCCGACCGTACACGTGGTCGTGAGCAAAGCGTTATCTTCCCGTGACCAACAAGGGTATGGACAGCGGGTCAGGTTTGTGTCTTCGCAGGTAGTCGGGGGCAGCCGGTCTCCGATGTGAGACGGCCCACACGCGCCTCAATTCGGACGCAGAACGGACATCGTGGAACCCTCGCTGAGCACGATGTAACCCTCGACGACCTTGATCAATCCGGGCGAACCGACGCCCTGTTCCCAGGCCACACTGTTCTCAGGTGTCAGGGCAGTCAGCTGGCCCTGGTTCGACAGGATCATGGTGGTGCCCGTCGATCCGATGCAGGCCGGATTGGCCAGGATTGGCTGCTCCGGACCGGGCGGCGGACCGCTGCCGATGTGATCGCCGTCGGCGAGCGCGTACGTCGTCCGCGACCCGTCGAGGCGTCCGAAGTTCACCAGTGAGCCGCAGGCAATGGCGCCCGACTTCGACAGTTCGCGGTCGCTGATCCGCCACAGTGCGCCCTGCCGAGCCGGATCGCGCACCTCGTACTCGCCGCGATCGGCGAAGATGCGGTTGGAGGCGGTCAGCAGCGGCAGTGTCGACGGCCCGGATTCGACCTGCAGGCCCTCCGAGTCGTCGACGGGGTCGGGGTCGACGCGTCCGTTGATCGTGGCGTACGTGGTGACACGCTCGGCGTTGTAGTCCTGGTGCTCGACGGTGACGCCCGTCGGATAGAGGGCGATGTCGCACTGGTCGCAGGCGATGCGGTTGTCGCCGTTCGTCGGGTTGACCAGGAACTGGCTGGCATCGGCGGTCTTGACGACGACGATGTCGCCGGTGACCTCGATGTCGACGACCGGTGCCGCGAAGGTGCGTGCCCAGATGGTCTTGCCGGCCGGCGTGTTCAACGAGAGCTGGTGACCGACCCGGTTGACCCGTAGGAAGTTGTTGCCGAGTCCCACGACCTTCTTGGTGTCGAGGTATCGGGCCGTCTGCGTCGGGACCCCGGCGTCGTCGACGAGATAGAAGCCGTCGTCGAGCGGGGTGCCGAGTTGGACAGCGCACCCGACCTGGCCGGCCTCGTTGAAGGCGCAGTCGCCCTGGCCGGCGTTGACCGGGGAGTCCCAGAGGAGACGGCCGTTGCGGCGGTCCACCATCGTGAACGAGCGGCCCAGACCCGACGGGTAGGCGATGAGCCAGCCCTCGTCGGAGGTGTCGACGACCTGAATGGTCACCTCGTCGCGATAGTCGGGGAGATCCTCGTGGCCGACGATGGTCCAGGCGATGGACGGCGCACGGTGGTAGTCGCGCAGTTCCCCGTAGGCGTACTCGGCGTCGTCCACCTGGTACTTGCCGCCGGAGAGCACCACTCCGACGGTGACGAGCATTGCTGCGCAGAGGATCAGTACGACCGTCCCGATGCCGAACGGCAGGCGCGCGGAAAGCGCCCGGGCGCGGGAGCGTGAGGACATGGCTAAGAGTGAACCATGGCGTTTCCGCGGGCCACGAGGTGCACTGTTCTCTATGGACCCACTGCAGGATGTACTGGTGACCCTCACGGTCGTGACCACGGGACTCAGCGCCGGTGTGCTGGCAGGTTTCGGCTACGCCGTGATCCCCGGACTGACCCGCGCCGGCGCCGACGTCGCGGTCGTGGCGATGCAACGAATGAACACTGCCATCCTCAATCCGCTGTTCGCGGTCATCTTCGGCGGTGGAGTCGTGTTCGGTGCCCTCGGTACCTGGGCCGCATGGAATGACGGGCTGCGCTGGTGGGTCCTCGCCGCGACCCTCCTCACGCTGCTCGGCATCGTCATCACCATGACGGTGAACGTCCCGGCCAACAACCGCCTCGATGCCGCCGCCGATGTCCACGGCACGGAGGCAGACCGGGTCTGGGCGGAATTCACGTCAGTGTGGATGCCGTGGAACATCGTTCGATCGGTGCTCACCACCGCTGCGGTCGTCGTCCTGGTGGTCGGGTTGCTCGTGGGTTAGAACGGGGGCGGGCCGTCCGCGGCCTCGCGGCGTTCGCGCTCGCGGAGGTTGCGGGCACGTTCGGCCCGCCGGCGTGCGTGTTTGTGCGCGAGCCGGTTGCTGGTGGGCGGGGTGTCGTCCCCGGTGATGACCCGTGGTGTCGGTGGGGCCTGGGGTGGCTGTTCGTAGCGGATACGACGCAGGTTGGGGAAGGAGTCCTCGAGGTTCTCGGCGTCACCGGGAATGACGAACCCTTCGGACGTGCGGTATTCGGTGACCAGGTGCCCGTCGTCGTCGCGGTACTGGACGTCTATCCAGTCGCCGAACGTCTTGTGTAGATGCCCGAACCGGCACTTGGCGTTCAAGTTCTCACTCGCCGTCGCCCCACCCTGGGCGGGGTTGGTGTGGTCGTACTCGGTGACGTGGTCGAGATCGCTACCGAAAGCTGAGTGGGCGCAGCCGGGTTCGGTGCAGTACCCATCGCGGACACGCACGAAATCGGCGCACGCAGCCGTGGGTCGGTACGGGTCGGCGGCTTGCGCACCGGGGTAGACGATCACGACGTCGTTCGACGGGACGTCCTCGACGACGATGCGGGCCGGTGGTGTGCGGACCGGGGTGACGGGTGTGATGGTGGAGTCCGACCGTTCGGCGAGATCGCGGACGTGGTCGTCGGAGATGACGCCGGCGCCGTCGACCCAACCGACCCCTGGTGCCCCGGCGAGGGTGGCGGCGTCGGTGACGACGTGGATGACGACCTCGGTACTCACCGACCGGACCACCTCGGCGGGGTCGGGGATCTCGGCGTCACAATCCTCACGCCCGCATTGGCAGTCGAAGATGGTGCCGGTCAACAGCGCGAACATGGCATCGGAGTTGCGCTGGTTACGGTTGCGGCCGTCGTGCGCACACACGGTATCGGCCAACGCTTTCACCGCTTGTGCCGCGATGCGAATGTTCTCCGCGGCCATCACGCCGGTGATCTCACCGGTGCCGTCGGTGAAGTTCTCGGTCCACATACCGCGCTTGTCCAACGCTTCACGACGCCGCTCCCGCACCGCATCAGGATCGTGACGGAAGACGAGGCGGTCGACCATGTCACGCAGCTTCGGTGTGGTCCAGGCGCCCTTCCTGGTGCGCAGGATGGTTTCGATCTCGGTATCGAGGTCCGCGATGGCCGCGGCGTCGGAGATGAGGTCGGTGCGGGAGATGACCGTCTGGATCAACTGCCGCGACAGGATGCCGTCGCGCAGGGTGGTCAGCACTTTCGGTAGCCGGTCCCGCAGGGCGAGCGCTTCACCCACCCACTGATCGGCCTGGTAGCGGGTGATGGCGGCTTCGCGGCAGACCCGGGTCACCATCTCGGTGTAGCGGTCGATGAAGAATCCGCCCTGAGTGTTGACCACGAGCTGGTCGTAGACGGTGACGATCGACTCATACCGGCACCACGCCAGATAAGCCTCACCATGGCGGATCGAACCGAACCGTTCCATATGGGTTGCGGTGTCGGATGATTCGGGGTGGGCAGGATCGACCCCGGCGAGGAACCCGCTCGGTAGATCGGTCCACTTGCTCACGCTGCCCCCACAACGTCTACAGCCCAACCTGGATGGCTGAATCTGTTACCAACCAATGTAGATCAACCCACCGACATACTCGGATCCTCATCCACAGGAAATTCGAGGTAACCGGTTGTGCGGCAGCAGGTCTCCTCGGATTGAAGTCTGGCCGTCGGGCCGCTCAGAACAACTGACCGAGGTAGAACTCCGCTCCCTGGTCGTCGGTGCATCGGGCCGAGACGCCGTATGGCGCAGTGCGGGGTTCCTCGAGGACGCCGCCGCCGGCAGCGCGGACACGCTCGACCGCTGCTTCGACATCATCGGTCACCCACATCGGTACTGCGACGGAAGTGTCGGCGCCACCGGCGATCCCGACCTGGGGTCGGCCGTCGTCGACCTCCCAGCCGTCGTCGATCCGCCCGCCGTGGAACGTCCAGCCGAGTACCGAACCGTAGAAGTCGCGGAAGCGGGCGCTGTCCGGGGTCATCACGGTGAGGTAGCTCATCGCTCCGATGCCGCGCGGGTGTTGGTCGGGTCGGACGTCGCCGGGTTCGGGGGCGAACACTGCGAAACGCACGCCCTGCGCATCGACGGCATCGACGACTCGGTGACCGTCGGGGCTCGTCCCGAACTCGCCCTGTCCGCCGGCCGCGACGATACGGGCTTGTGCTGCCTCGAGATCGTCGACGGCATACGCGCAGAACACGGTTGGTTCGCCGTCGGTCTCGAAGATCCCGAGCCGATGCCCGACGTTGATCACGCGACGCCCCTCGGGATCGAACTCCCAGCCGAGGGTGGCGGCGTAGAAGCGTCGGGCCCGCGCGGCGTCGGGGATGTTCAGAGACATGTAGCCGATGTCGCCCTGACGAATCCGATCGGAGAGCTGCGCCTTCGACGGCCCGGTCAGCATCCAGCGGTGACCGAACGGGTCGACGATGACGCCGGTGCGTGAGCCATACGCCTCGTAGGGTTCACGGGTCACGGCGGCGCCCGCGCGCGCGGCGGTGGCGACCGCGGCGTCGGTGTCGTCGACGGCGAGCATCAGGCTCACCGAGACGTGGCCGGGATCGGGCGCCCGCAATCCGAGGTCGGGGAACTCGGCGGCGAGATAGATTACGCCGCCGCCGATCTCGAGTTCGGCGTGGCCGATGGACCCGTCGTCCATCACGATCGGCTCACCACGGAGCCGAGCACCGAGGTTTGCGGTGTACCAGTCGATGGCGGCCTGCGGCTCTGCCACGGTGAGGTAGGGGAGTGCGCCGGGTCGCTCGACCACGGGCAGCGCGCTCGTCGCCTCTACGGTGGCGGGCTCGTCGAATTGTGTTGCGGTGGACATGATGACTCCTTGCGGAAGTGTCGCCCCGCGTTCGAGTCGGTCGCGCAGGGACGCGGCGAAGTCGCGGTCGGGCTGGACAGGATCGTCGAAGCCGGGGGTGTCGGCTGCGCGCAGTACGTGCAACGGATCCCGTGCCTCGCCGAAGCGTGCGCTGTTCCGGGTGTTCATGCGTGACCTCCTCTCCCGCTGCTCTGGCGTTGTGGTTCGGGGTAGGCCGCGCGGAAGGCACGCTTCGCGCGGGTGAGAAGCGCCTCGGTGGCACCGACCGTGCGACCGAGGATCTCGGCGCATTCGCCGACGGGAAGGTCGTCGACGTAGCGCAACGTGAGCACAGCGCGGTGGATCGGCGTCAGCTGCCCCAGCGTGTGGTGGGCGACCATGCGGTCGAGTTCGGTGTCCCATGGGTCGTCCCCGTGGTCGGGTACCTCCTCGACCGGTTCCGGCGTGCGTTGGGCGCGCCGCCAGTGATCGGCGAGCTTGTGCCGCGCGATCCCGATCAGCCACGGAGTGGTCGGTTCGGTGTCCCGGTGCCGACGGACGGAGTCCATCGCGGCCAGGAAGGTCTCCGAGGTCACGTCCTCTGCAGTCCGCCGATCCGCGCAGCGACGGACCACGAACCCGTAGACGGCCGGAAGTGCCTGGTCGTACACCGCCAGCAGTCCCTCTGGTCCAGAAGACGCCGATTGGTCGCTGCTCACGTCTTCATCGTCGTGCGTGGGCGACGGAACCCGACGCCCTTCGGCGAAGTTTTTTCCTAGCGCTTCGACGCCTCCGTCGTGAACGCCGCGATCTCCGAGGCCACCGCCCGCGGCTGGTCCAGCGAGACGAACGTCCGGGCATCAGGGACCTCGACGAACCGGGCGCCCTCGCCGTGGGCTCCGGGGAAGACCGAGGCGAATCGTCGACCATGTTCGAGAGTGAAACACCGGTCGTCACGACCCCACACGAACCGCACGGGCAGCTCGACCCGTGACATGCGTGGGGTCACCGTGGTTAGCTCCGCCGGGCTGATCTCGCGCAGGAATGCGATGAAGTCGTCGCGGATGCGGGCGTCGCTCTGCAGGGGAGTGAACATCGAACCGGTGAGACCAGGGTCGGGGTCGTGGAGGAGCAAGCCGACTCCGAGCGGGGAATGACGCAGAGCCTTGAACCGCATCGCTTCGACGAGCGGCTTCAGCAGGAGTCGCTGCCGCATCAATGCGAAGTCCAGTCGAAACGGTTGCGGCGGAAACAGATCGAAGGCGTCGCAATTGGTGAACACGAGGCGGTTGACGAAGTGCGGGTCCTCGTCGAGGGCGAACTGGGTGACCGCGCCGCCGGTGTCGTTGGCCACCAGTGTCGCCGACGACAGGTCGAAGTGCCCGACGAACTCGCGCAACAACCGGCTGGCACCGCGCGGTGAACGGTCCGCATCCGGTCCCCACGGGATTCGGTGTGAACCGAGCGGCATCAACGGCACGAAGCACCGGTGACCGCGTTCGGCGAGGAGTTCGGCGACCGGTTCCCACAGCCGGTGATCGACGACGGCCCCATGCATGAAGACGATCGGCGGCAGGGTGGAATCGGTGGGTCCGTATGTGGCGTACTCGATGACCCCAGACGGGAGTTCGACGGTCGGCAGCATGTTGGCCATGGCGAGGTCCGCTTCTCGTAGACTCAGTGAACTTACGAACACTGAGTACGAAAGTTACGTGCAGACTGTATGAAAGTCAATCGTCGGACCCAGGCCGAACGCACCGCGGCGACCCGCGCGGCGCTCATCGCTGCAGGTCGCAAGCTTTTCGGTGAGCGCGGCTTCGCCGACGTCGGCACCCAGGAGATCGTCGCCGAAGCCGGCGTGACCCGCGGCGCGCTCTACCACCAGTTCGATGACAAGAAGGGTCTGTTCACCGCCGTCTACGACGCCGTCGAGCAGGACGTCGTCACCCAGATCGCCGAGCGATCCGCCGAACTCGCGGCCGACAACCCGATCGCCGCCCTCAAATCGGGTATGCGGCTGTTCCTCGAGCTCTGCACCGAGCCCTCGGTGCACCGGATCACGCTCGTCGAGGCGCCGTCCGTCCTCGGCTGGGCCCAGTGGCGAGCACGCGGCGAGGAGTTCGGCTTCGCCCTTGTCGAAGGGCTGATCAAGGCGGCGATCGCCGCAGGCCAGGCCATCGACCAGCCGACCCGGCCTCTTGCCCACGTGGCGATCGGTGCGCTCGACGAGGCGGCGCTCTACGTCGCCGCGGCCGAGGATCGAGACGCGGCGACCGCGGAGGTCGCCGCGGTTCTCGACCGCGTAGTCGATTCGTTTCGGGCCTAAGCCAGGTCGGAGGCGGCTGCGCCGAATGGGCGTCCGGTTTCCTGGACCCGGTCCACAGCCGCGCTGAGCTCGTCGAATCCGCATCGAACCGCGCCTGTACGCACACGAAGTGCGTTGAGAGCGACCCGTTTCTGACCCGGCATGATCTCGTTCAGAGTGGCTGTCGGTAAGACGAAGAAATCCCATTGGTCGAGCTCGAGTGGGTCGGCAACGACGGGATCCGTAGCGGTGTGGACGCAGAAGACGTAGATATCCGCCGATCTCAGCCGTGCATTCGACGACGTGTTCGTGCGGGCGTCCCACGCGTAGCGTTCAGCGATCGAGAACCCCAGCGAGTTCGGGGTCGTGGGACCCCAGGACTGAAGATGCGCGGTGGACTTGACCTCGACGCGGACGCCGTTCGGTGTCACCAGGTCGAAAGCGTCCCATTCGCGCCTGCTCTCATCGGCGCGCAGGCAGTCGAGCGCGAACCCCACGATGTACTCGGCCAGTTGGCCACGCAACGAGTTGCTCAGAAGATCCGATGCCGACCAGGACCAGAAGTCGCCGAGCGTCGCGGAGAGTTGTCGCCCTCGCAGCGTCAGGGGTGTGTCCGGCGCACGCCGTGGGGCGGGCGGCCGGTCGGTCAACCCTGTTCCATCAGACGTGCAAACTGCTCCCAAGTCATGTCGCGCGTCGGTCTCTTCGCATCTCGCGCCCACCAGGTCACACCGCCGCGCGACAACCCGATCTCGCCGAGCTTGACCTCGTCGGCATAGACCGACAGAGAAGTGTCGCCATTTCCGACGTTCACAGGCCTGGACGGCAGTCTCATATCAACTCGGTGCTGCGGCAACGTCGACCTCCTGACGGGTGCGATTCCAAAGTTCGGGTGTGCGACCGTCGGGGAATCCGAAGGCATCACGTTTGAGCTCTGTATCCAGGTTGAGGCAGACGTAAACGCCGTGGCCGAGCGCAGATCCTTCCGCACCCTCCGGTGAGCGATCTACCGCGCTGCCGCCACCAACTCCGCACACCGTTCCCCGACCAGCATCACGGTGATGTTCGGGTTCACGGTGGTGTGTTCGGGGAAGACCGACGCGTCGGCGACGCGCAGGCCTGCGACTCCCTTGACCCGCAGCTCGGGGTCGAGCGGCGACATGTCGTCGTCCGGCGGTCCCATCCGGACCGTGCCCACGGGGTGGTAGACGGTGTTGTGGGTGCGTCGGATGTAGTCGGCGAGCTCCTCGTCGCTGGTGGTGTGGGGTCCCGGATAGAGTTCGCGCGCAACCCATTCCTGCAGTGGTGCGGCCGCGGCGATCTCCCGTGCCTTGCGGAGGCCGGCGGTCATGATCCGCATGTCGTAACCCTCGGGGTCGGTGAAGTACCGGGGGTCGACGCGCGGCTTGTCGCGGAAGTCGCGAGATCGCAGCTTCACCGTGCCCCGCGACCGTGCGTGGGTGACGTTCGGCGTCAGGCAGAAGGCGTTCTCACTGGTGGGGTAGCCCTGACGCAGCGTGTGCATGTCGAAAGGCACGCTGCCGTAATGCATCATCAGGTCCGGCCGGTCGAGTCCGTCGTCGACGGTGGTGAAGATTCCGGCCTCCCACCACTGCGTCGACTCCTGCGTCATGGGCTTCTTCGTCTCGAAGCCGATGACGCCCTCGGGGTGATCCTGCAGGTGTTCGCCGACACCGGGGGAGTCGACGAAGACGTCGATCTCGTGCTGACGGAGATCGTCGGCGGGCCCGATCCCCGAGAGCATCAGGAGTTTCGGGGTGTCGATGGCGCCGGCCGAGACGATCACCTCGCGTCCGGCATCGATCCTGGACGTGCGTCCGAACGCGTTGTCGGTGATCTCGACCCCGACGGCACGAAGCTCGCCGTCGACCTTCTCGATGACGATGCGCTTGGCCCAGGAGCCGGTGCGGATGGTCAGGTTCGGGCGGTCGAGGTGGGGGTGCAGGTAACTCACCGACGACGACGCGCGGACTCCGTCGGGCCGGCGGTTGATCTGGAAGAAGTTGGCGCCGTTGACGACCGTCTTTCCGCTGTTGAACTCCGCCCTCGGGATGCCGACCGCCTCACAAGCGTCCAGCACGGCGACACCGCACGGGTCGTTCGGCGGGACCGTCATGATGTGGACCGGCCCGCTGCGGCCATGATGATCGCCGGGGGCGTCGTTGGTCTCGATCTGGGGGAACAGTCGGTACAACTCCTCCGAACCCCAGCCCGCGCACCCGAAATCGCGCTCCCACGAGTCGAGGTCTTCACGCGGCGCCCAGAAGGCGATGCAGCTGTTGTGGGAACTGCAGCCTCCCAGGACTTTTGCGCGAGCATGCCGCATGAAGTCGTTACCGTTCTCCTGCGGTTCGATGGGATAGTCCCAGTCGTAACCGGATTCGAGCAGTTCCATCCAGCGATCGAGGCGCAGGATCGCGTCGTCCCCGACGTCGGACGGACCGGCTTCCAGGAGACACACCGTGACCGACGGGTCCTCGGACAGCCGGGACGCCACCGCCGCACCCGCCGAACCGCCTCCGACGACCACGTAGTCGTACGACTCGCTCACTGTTGCTGCCCCTTCCGGTCTGCAAACCAACCGGTCACGCCCGGCCGAAGATTCTCGTAGACGTGCTTTGCCTCGCGGTACTCGGCCAGGCCCGACGGCCCGAGCTCACGGCCGAAGCCGGACTGGCCGTAACCGCCCCACTCCGCCTCGGGGAGGTACGGTCCGAAGTCGTTGACCCACACCGTTCCTGCCCGGATACGGCCGGCGATGCGGCGTGCGCGGGCGGCGTCGGCCGACCACACCGCGCCGGCGAGGCCGTAGACGGTGTCGTTGGCCAGCGTCACTGCCTCGTCCTCGGTGGTGAAGGTCTCGACGGTCACGGTCGGCCCGAAGGCCTCGTCGTGCACGCAGGCCATCGAACGGTCGGCGCAGTCGATGACGGTGGGCAGGTAGAACCATCCGTCGTCGAGCTTCCCCGAGCCCTGGTCGCCGGTCGCGAAGGCGCCACCCGTGCGGATCACCGCACCGTCGGCACGTGCCTTCTCGACGTAGGCGTGCACCTTGTCGCGGTGGGCTTCGGAGATCAGCGGCCCGGTCTCGGTGCCCTCGCTGTAGGGGAGTCCGAGACGGATCTCCTCGGCTCGACGAACCAGCTCGTCGACGAACCGGTCGTGGGCCGACTCCTCGATGATGAGTCGCGCGCCCGCCGAACAGACCTGGCCGGAGTGCAGGAACGCGGCGTTGAGCGCGTTGTCCACCGCGGCCGCGAGCAGCTCGTCGGTGGCGCAGGCGTCGGTGAACACCACGTTGGGGTTCTTGCCGCCTAGTTCGAGTGCCACCTTCTTCACCGTCGCCGCGGCCTCGCGGGCGATGACTCGCCCGGTGACGAGTCCACCGGTGAACGACACCAGATCGACGTCGGGATGCGACGACAGCGGGGCGCCCGCATCCGCGCCGGCACCCAACACGAGGTTCGCGACCCCGGCCGGAAGGCCCAGGCCGTCAAGCACTTCCAGGAGCAGGATCGAGGTGTGCGGCGTCAGCTCGGCGGGTTTGAGGACGAAGGTGTTACCCGCGGCCAGCGCCGGTGCGACCTTCCACGCCGCCTGCAGCAGCGGATAGTTCCACGGCGTGATGAGACCGCAGACACCGACCGGCTCGAAGACGATGCGTGAGTCGGCATCGGGTGACCCGGTGTCGACGACACGGCCGGCGTCCTGGGCGGCCAGCTTCCCGAAATAGCGGAAACAGTTCGCGATGTCGGTCATGTCGATGTCCGATTCGTACGGCCGCTTGCCGGTGTCTAGCGTCTCGGCACGAACGAAATCGTCTCGGCGGGCGTCGATCTGATCGGCGACACGGAGCAGGAGATCGCCGCGTTCGGCAGCCGGGGTGGCGCTCCACTCCCCGGCATCGAAGGCGCGCCGGGCGGCGGCGATCGCCGCCTCGGTGTCCTCCGCGGACGCCTCGGCCACCACGCCCACCACCGAATTGTCCGCTGGGCAACGAATCTCACGAGTCTTGCCGGACTCGGCGGCGCACCACCGGCCGTCGATGTAGAGAGTGTCACTCATGGAGCGGGTGCTCCTTCCGGGTCGCTGTCGGGTATGTCCGTCTCCGCGACGGTACCGGCGCTCGCGGAGCCGGCGGCGGGGCCGCTGGTGTCGGGGTCGTGGTCGACAGCGGTGTGGTCGTGATGATCGGACGCCGAGTCACGCAGATGGAGGTAACCGAGATGCCGTTCATACTGGTCGAGGATGTCGCCGATGATCTGTTCCCGGGTGTATCCCGACAGCGAATACCCCTGCGAGCCCTCGGTCAGATACACCTCGCACCGGAAGTACCGGTCGTCGGAACGCTGGGAACGGACCGCGTAGGTGGGCGTCGGCGCGGACACCGGCCACACGCAGTACTCGAAGGCCGGGACATCGGCCAGCTTCACGATCAGACGAGGAGACGGCAGGCCCTCGTTGGCGGCCGACTCGTCCACCGTCGCCGAAACGCCTTCGCGACCGAACTGTGCGGCGACCTCGTGCATCGCCGGGACCACCGTCGCCGTGATGTATCTGCGGGTTGCGATCCGGCCGGGGAAGCGGAGCGTTCCGATCAGGCGGTGTCGCCAACTGCTCTGCTCGGTCGGCCCGCGTCCGACGGCGATCACCTTCGGCAGCGTGGTGCGGTAACTGTCGAGCTTGTACGACTCGGTGCGGACAGCCCGCAACAGCGAGATACCGATCAGCCCCAGGACGAACGAGAACGGCAGGCCCATGATGACCGTCGCGGCCTGCAGGGTGAGGATCGATCCGTCGCCGCCGCCGGCGAAGAGCATCGACAGCGTCAGCAGGCCGATGGCGACCGACCAGAAGATGCGGAGCGACCGTGAGCAATCCGCCATCGGATCGTCGAGGCGGCTGGTGAAGTTGCCCATGACCAGCGACCCCGAATCGGCGCTCGTCACGTAGAACAGCAGGCCGGTGATGGTCGCGATGCCGATCAGCAGTGTCGCGCCCGGGTACTGCTCGAGCAGCGAGTAGAAACCGGCCTCGGGGGCCGATGCCGTCGTCTCGGCGAACTCCTTGTCGCCGCGGGCTGCTTGCAGGGCGCTGTTCCCGAAGATCGAGATCCACACCAGGATGAAGCTGAACGGGACCACCAGAACGCCGAAGACGAACTGCCGCAGCGTCCGTCCGCGGGAGATTCGTGCCAGGAAAAGCCCGACGAACGGCGCCCAGGCCACCCACCACGCCCAGAAGAACAGCGTCCAGCCGTCGACGAAGGCGCGGGCGTCGTTGCCGGGCTGTGGATTCACCTGATCCCAGGCGAACGTGTCGAGGGTGCGGTCGGCGAAGGTCGACACGTAGTCGCCCGCGTTCTGGACCAGACCGTTGAGGAGGAAGTCCGCGTCCTTCGCGACCGTGATGTAGATCAGCATGCCGATGGCCAGGATCACGTTGATCTCCGACAACCGCCGGATGCCCTTGTCCACCCCGGAGGTCGCCGACGCGGTGGCGATCACCACCGACAGGGCGATCAGACCGATCTGCGCCGCCTTGCCCTGCTCGATGCCGAAGATCTCGTTGAGACCGAAGTTCAGTTGCACCACACCGATTCCCAGCGAAGTCGCGATGCCGAAGATCGTGCCGAGTACGGCCGCGACGTCGATCGCGTCGCCCCACCGTCCCTCGACCCGCTTGCCGAAGAGCGGGTAGAGCGCCGCACGGATCGTCAGCGGCAGGTTGTGCCGGAACGCGAAATAGGCCAGGGCGCCGCCCATGAGGGCATACATCGCCCAGCCGGTTATGCCGTAGTGGAAGACGGTCCACGTCACGGCCTCACGTGCCGCGAAGTTGGTCTCCGCCGCGCCCGTCGGCGGGTTCAGGAAGTGCGTAACGGGCTCGGCGACCGAGAAGAACATCAGGTCGATGCCGATGCCCGCGGCGAACAGCATCGACGTCCACGTGAAGAGGCTGTACTCGGGACGGGATTCCTCCGGTCCGAGGCGGTACCGCCCGTATTTGCTGACGCCGAGGAAGACGACGAGACCGACGATCGCGGTGGCGAGGATGAAGTACCACCAGCCGAACCAGCGGGTGATGAAGTTCCGCACCTCGTTGATGACGGTCTCCGCGGTCTCCGGCGCGGCGAGCGCCCAGATCGCGAAGGCGAGCACGATGGCGGCCGAAGCGACGAAGACGGTCAGATTGACCGAACTCGGGCGTCGTGTCGGTTCCCCGGTGTCCGGGGTGTCAGGAGTGGACGGGATTGCAGGTCTTTCGCCGACACTCATGGCTTGTGACGCTAGCCTCTCCGAACTCGTGTGGTCGGGTGAATTGCCCGACTCACCGATCGCGGCGATGAACTCGGATGGTTCACCGACCCCTCGGGCAACACCGCTGTCGGTACTGTCGGCCGGACCCGCCTCGTCGCCCTTCGGCGGTGACCCGACGCCCCGTTCGCTCTGGGCGTAGCGAAGCGGGAACACCGCCCCGGCCTGCGCAGTTGTACTGTGCACATCCCCGCCATCGCGGTTGATCCGTGCACTCTGCACGGGCGTTAACTGCAGGTGCACCCAGGGCGACCTCTAGAGTAGAAGCAGGCTGGTCGTCGCCCATCCGCCCCGAGTGTCCCCCCAGAGCACACGAGGTGGTTCTCGCGGCGGCCGGGGCGCTAGCAATGTGAGGGAGAACAATGTTCGAACGGTTCACCGACCGCGCGCGACGGGTTGTGGTTCTGGCCCAAGAAGAAGCGCGGATGCTCAACCACAACTACATCGGAACCGAGCACATCCTCCTCGGCCTCATCCACGAGGGCGAGGGCGTGGCCGCCAAGGCGCTCGAGTCGCTCGGGATCTCCCTGGAAGGTGTGCGCAGCCAGGTCGAGGAGATCATCGGCCAGGGCCAGCAGGCGCCGTCGGGACACATCCCGTTCACCCCGCGCGCCAAGAAGGTGCTGGAGCTCTCGCTGCGCGAGGCCCTGCAGCTCGGCCACAACTACATCGGCACCGAGCACATCCTGCTCGGCCTCATCCGCGAGGGTGAAGGCGTTGCCGCGCAGGTGCTGGTCAAGCTCGGCGCCGACCTCAACCGGGTCCGCCAGCAGGTCATCCAGCTTTTGAGCGGTTACCAGGGCAAGGAGCCGCAGGAGGCGGGCACCGGCGGTCGCAGCAGCGAGACCGGCACCCCGTCGACCTCGCTGGTCCTCGACCAGTTCGGTCGTAACCTGACCGCCGCGGCCGCCGAGGGCAAACTCGACCCGGTCATCGGCCGGGAGAAGGAAATCGAGCGGGTCATGCAGGTCCTGAGCCGCCGCACCAAGAACAACCCTGTTCTGATCGGCGAGCCGGGCGTCGGCAAGACCGCCGTCGTCGAGGGTCTGGCGCAGGCCATCGTCAACGGCCAGGTCCCCGAGACGCTCAAGGACAAGCAGCTCTACACCCTCGACCTCGGTTCGCTGGTCGCGGGCAGCCGCTACCGCGGTGACTTCGAGGAACGCCTGAAGAAGGTCCTCAAGGAGATCAACACCCGCGGCGACATCATCCTGTTCATCGACGAGTTGCACACGCTCGTCGGCGCAGGTGCCGCCGAGGGCGCGATCGACGCCGCTAGCATCCTCAAGCCGAAGCTGGCCCGTGGCGAGCTGCAGACCATCGGTGCGACGACCCTCGACGAGTACCGCAAGTACATCGAGAAGGACGCCGCTCTCGAGCGTCGTTTCCAGCCGGTCCAGGTCGGCGAGCCGTCGGTCGAGCACACCATCGAGATCCTCAAGGGTCTGCGTGATCGCTACGAGTCGCACCACCGCGTCTCGATCACCGACGGTGCACTCGTCGCTGCCGCGACGCTGGCCGATCGCTACATCAACGACCGGTTCCTGCCGGACAAGGCGATCGACCTCATCGACGAGGCCGGTGCGCGCATGCGCATCCGCCGGATGACCGCGCCGCCAGACCTGCGCGAGTTCGACGACCGCATCGCCGACGCGCGCAAGGAGAAGGAAAGCGCCATCGACGCGCAGGACTTCGAGAAGGCCGCCAGCCTCCGCGACAAGGAGAAGCAGCTGGTCGCCGAGCGGGCCGAGCGCGAAAAGCAGTGGCGCAGTGGTGACATGGACGTCGTGGCCGAGGTCGACGACGAGCAGATCGCCGAGGTCCTGGGCAACTGGACCGGCATCCCGGTGTTCAAGCTCACCGAGGAGGAGACCACCCGTCTGCTCCGGATGGAGGAGGAGCTGCACAAGCGGATCATCGGCCAGGAGGACGCCGTCAAGGCGGTGTCGAAGGCGATCCGCCGTACGCGCGCCGGCCTGAAGGATCCGAAGCGTCCGTCGGGCTCGTTCATCTTCGCCGGCCCGTCCGGTGTCGGAAAGACCGAGCTCTCCAAGGCGCTCGCCAACTTCCTGTTCGGCGAGGACGACGCGCTCATCCAGATCGACATGGGCGAGTTCCACGACCGCTTCACCGCGTCGCGTCTGTTCGGTGCCCCTCCCGGTTACGTCGGCTACGAAGAGGGCGGCCAGCTCACCGAGAAGGTGCGCCGCAAGCCGTTCTCGGTGGTGCTGTTCGACGAGATCGAGAAGGCTCACTCGGAGATCTACAACACCCTGCTGCAGGTCCTCGAGGACGGTCGTCTCACCGACGGTCAGGGTCGTACGGTCGACTTCAAGAACACCGTCCTGATCTTCACCTCGAACCTCGGTACGAGCGACATCTCCAAGGCCGTGGGCATGGGCTTCTCGTCGAAGGACGACACCAAGTCCGGCTACGAGCGGATGAAGCAGAAGGTCAACGACGAGCTCAAGAAGCACTTCCGGCCCGAGTTCCTCAACCGAATCGACGACATCGTCGTCTTCCACCAGCTGACGCGTGACGAGATCATCCAGATGGTCGACCTCATGCTGACCCGAGTGGAGAGCGCGCTGAAGAACAAGGACATGGCGCTCGAGGTCACCGACCGTGCCAAGTCGCTGCTGGCCAAGCGTGGCTTCGATCCGGTGCTGGGCGCACGCCCGCTGCGTCGCACCATCCAGCGCGAGATCGAGGATCAGCTCTCGGAGAAGATCCTGTTCGGCGACATCGCTCCCGGGCAGATCGTGCTGGTCGACGTCGAAGGCTGGGACGGCGAAGGCGACGGCGAAGACGCCAAGTTCACCTTCACCGGCTCGGAGAAGCCGCGTGCGGTTCCGGACGCACCGGTCGAGCTGTCCAAGGCAGGCGACGGCGGCTCGGACGCGAGCTGACCTGAGCTGATCTGACACAATCGGCGGCGTCACCCGAAAGGGCGGCGCCGCCGTTGCGTGTGCGGCGCGACGAGCGAAGGTCGCACTGACAGAGCGTTCGCTCGGGAAACTCGACTCCTGCTTGAACGCGCTGTGATGGCGGTCGATAGCATCGATCCTTGTGAGCAGCGATACATCAGAGGTTGGCCGTAAGGCCACGCAGGCCGAGCCCACCATCACCGTCGAGCGAGACGGCGAGATCGCCATCTTCCGGCTGAACCGCCCCGACCGGCTCAACGCCTTCACGCTGCAGATGGGCGAGGAGTTGCGGGCGGCCTTCGACGAGACCGACGCCGACGACTCGGTGCGGGCCGTGGTGCTCACCGGCACCGGCCGGGCGTTCTGCGCCGGCGCCGACCTCGAGGCAGGTGGGTCGACCTTCGACGCGTCGTCGGCGGTCGAGGGCGACGAGGTCCCGGCCGACGAGGGCGGCAGACTGACGCTCCGCATGTTCGCCTCACTCAAGCCTGTCATCGCCGCGATCAACGGCCCCTCGGCCGGCGTCGGCGTCACCATGACCCTGCCCGCCGACGTCCGGATCGCCTCCGAGGACGCGAAATTCGGCTTCGTCTTCGCCGCCCGCGGCCTCGTGCCCGAAGCGGCGTCGAGCTGGTTCCTCCCGCGGCTCGTCGGTCTGCCGACGGCTCTCCAGTGGACGGTCGGCGCCAAGATGGTGCAGGTCGACGAGGCGCACGAACGCGGACTGATCCAGCAGGTCGTGCCCAAGGACAAGGTCCTCGAGACCGCGCTCGCCGTCGCCCGCGAGATGACCGTGAACAGCGCACCCGTCTCGGCGGCGCTGACCCGCCAGCTGTTGTGGCGCATGGCCGGGGCACCCAGTCCGCTCGACGCCCACCACGCCGATTCGAAGGCGATCTTCTACCGCGGCCAGTCCGGCGACGTTTACGAGGGCGTCATGTCGTTCTTGGAGAAGCGACCGGCGACGTACCCGAACAAGGTGTCGGAGGATCTCCCCGACATCTTCTGACCTGTTCAGAGCAATCCGGCCCCGTCAGCTGTCAGCTGGCGGGGCCGGACGCGTTTCCGCTGCAAACAGCCTGTGTTCAGCACGTGAACTTCGGCGAACACGCGGCATGAACGGTGGCAGGCTGCGCTGACCGCGGTTATCGTGGCGAACAGCAGGCCAGAAGAGAGCGGAAAGGAGGTGGCGCAGATGTCGATCGGTATGGCGGTGTTCGTTCGCGAGTGGCGGATGACCGACCCCGGCTGCCGGTACGGGCTACCAGCCCGAACCCGGTCCGGACCAATCACATCCAGCGCCACCAGTTCCTGAGGTCGTGAACCTCGATGGTCGGCGCGCTCACTCGCCCACGCATCGAGGAGTATCCATGACCATCTTCGTCACGAATGCGGGATTACAGATCCTCGCGCGCGTCACCTGGCGTCGCGCTGCCGTCCTGCTGACCACCGAGGTCGCACGCAACGTCGAGGGCACCCCCTTGGTGCGCGTCGTCCATTCGCCGACCGTGTCGCTGCCCATCCACAAGGTGGTGGCCATCAAGCGGGACGCCTACCGTCCGTACGCGGGCAAGACGATGGATTCCTACGCCTCCAATGCGACGATCCTGCGTCGCGACCAATGGATCTGCGCCTACTGCGACGGTCCGGCCGACACCGTGGACCACATCGTGCCGGTGTCGCAGGGCGGCCCCAGCACGTTCGGCAATCAGGTCGCGGCATGCAAGTCCTGCAACGGTTTCAAGGCCAACCGCACCCCGAGGAAAGCGGGAATGGCCTTGCGGCACGCACCCTTCGTCTACGACCCGTGGGCCGTGGACCAGAAGGAGGTCTGGGAGATGTTCATGCTGCATCCCAAGACCGACTGAGAGGTCGGACCGTCAGAGCGTGAGAACCGTTCAGGTGGGCAGGGGTTCGGCGCCGCGTTCCTTGAGCAGCATCGACATCTGGCCGATCTCGTTTCCCTGATCGCTGAGCATGTTCAGGGCGAGCTGCTTGGTCGCCGACCCGGAACGGTCGTCGTTGTACGCCGCCTGCGCCATCTCGAGTCCGCCGCGATGGTGCCGGATCATCAGCTGCAGGAACAGTTTCTCGGCCTCGTCGCCGCGAAGGGTGGCGAGTCGGCCGAGTTCCTCGGTGCTCGCCATGCCCGGCATGAGCGGTGCGTCGGGCGTGGTCCCCGAGCCGGCACCGTGGGAATGTGAATCACCGTGGGACATCCACGACATCGGTTCGTCGGAGGTCAGCGGCAGCTCGAAGAACTGCAGCCAGCCGCGCATGGTCGCGCTCTCCGCGGATTGGGCGACGACGAGCTGGTCGGCCAATCCGCGGATCGTCGGATCCACATCGGGGGCGGCGAGAACTGTGCGGGCCATCAGGAGGGCCTGATCGTGATGCGTCGACATGTCCTGTGCGAAACCGATGTCGGAGGGGCTCATCGTCTTCAGGTCGTCCCGCGAGCCGGGTGACCACACCGAACCGATGACCACGCCGACCGCCACGAGCAGGACGGCGAGCGAGGTCAGTCCGGCGATCTGCGTACTGGTGTGCCGGTCGGTCATCCGAGGAAGGAATCCTGATCCGGCGGCGGGGTGTAGACCCGGTTGCTCAACTCGAGGGCGTAGAAGCCCCCGTCGGCGCAGGTGGTGAGGATCTTGTTGCCGTGGAACTCCGGCGGGGAGAAGCACCAGTCGGTGGCCATGTCACCACCCACGACCATGCCCATGCGCGGACCGATCATCTCGTTCAGCTTGGCTCGTCCGTTCACGAGAGACATTCCGAGGCTGAGGAATTCGATACCCGGTGCGCCGATGACCGACCCGAGCACATGCGGTGAGTTGGGCCGGGTCAGTGCGGTCGCGCCCTTCTGTGCCGGCGGGTTGTAGTAGGCGATCTCCTTGATGGCGGAGAAGTCCCGGATGTCGAACACGCGGATGCCGGACGATTCCCAGGCGCAGGCCAGCGCCGTCGGATCGTTCGGACGGTCGACCGCGCAGTAGTGCGGGTTGCTGCCGAACAACGAACCGCCCATGGACGAACGGAACTGGGTGTCCAGGTGTTCGGGCAGGTTGATCTCGAGTTTGAGCTGTGCGGCGTAGCGGGGTTTGTTGACCCGGGCGACGTCGAAGATCTTGACGCCGCCCGAGCCGCCCTCGTCGGCCGTGATGACGTGGGGCGTGCCGCGGTAGGTGATAGGGATCGAGTGCTGATTGAGCTGGCCGTCCGGCCACAGGTACGCGGCCACGTGGGGGACCTGCGGATACGGCGCACGACGCTGTACCGCGCTGATGTCGAGGACCGTGACGCCCGCCATGTTCGACAGGTACATGCGATTGCCGTCGGGGGTGATGCCGAAACCGTGACCGAGGAAGCTGTGCAGTCCCTGCCAGATCACCCGCGGGTTTCGCGGATCGGCGACGTCGATCGCGCTCAGGTGACCGGGTGCGACACCCGACGCCCAGTAGGTTCGGCCATCCGGTGACCAGCCGCCCTCGTGCGAGGTGAACGGGATGGGGTAGGCGATGCCGCCGCCACGGGCGTTGAGCAGCTTGGGTCGGGTGCAGTCGGAGATGTCGTAGACCGCGAAAAAGCCTGCACCCCAGAGGAGCGGGACCCCGGTCGCGGCGAGGAGTTTGCGTTTCTTGTTGACCTTCAGGGTCTCCCACGTGCCGCCGCGCATCGCGGTGTCGGTCAGCGACCCGACGACCTTCGGGTTCCGGGGATTCGAGGCGTCGATGACCTGGACGCCCGGCTGAGGCAAGAAGTTGTTGCCGGGAAAGAGACTTCCGGTGTAGCTGCAGTGCTCGAAGGATGCGGACACGATGCCGCCGCCCGCACCCGTCACATTGCCGAGTTCGGTCAGGTTGCAGTTGTAGCCCTGCTTGCTCCGGCCCGACTGTCGGTCCTCGGCGCTGACGTCACCCTGCAGGCCCGGTTCCGGCTTGGAGCCCGGACCGCAGTCGGCCTTGGGAACAGAAGTGTCGGAGATGTCCGGGAACCAGTGGTTCGCGGCGGTCGCCGGCGCCGACACCAGCATCGTCGACGCGAGCACTGCCCCCGCGGCAAGGCAGGTGATCGCGTGTAGTCGCCGTCGTGCTGTGGACACATTCCATCGATCTGGCGTCATCGCCCCTCCGATCGTGACCTGAGTCACGCTAACGGCCGGACTGAGACGGTGGGGGTGATTCGTCGAAAGAGGCATGTCGTCGGCACACGCGGCGGGGCATCGGCCATCCGAACGACTCCTGGATCGCCGGGAACATTCCCGGCCCGCACCCGCTCCAAGTATTCGAACGCAGCGAACAGCCCGCACTGTCGGACACCACGAAAGGAACAACCCATGAGCACCCAGATCCCCGCAGACGCAGTCCTGGTCGACACCAATGGCGACGGCCTCGTCGACGCCGCCCTCGCCGACATCGACGGTGACGGCACCACCGACGCCGTCCTCGACACCGACGGTGACGGCTCGGCCGATTCGATCGCCTACGACACCAATGCCGACGGCCAGATCGACCTGATCGAGGCGGACAGCGACGGCGACGGCTACACCGACATCGCGGTCGCCGACACCGACTGCGACGGCACCTTCGACACCGCCGTCGACGATCAGGGCAACGTCTCGGTCGGCGACTTCGGGAGCATCGACGGAAGCGACGCCGTCTGACCCGCCTCTGAGTCCCGAGCCCCCGCACGCAGCCGGTCAGCACAGCTGACCGGCTGCAAGGCGTTTCACCGGTCAGTCGGTGACAGGTTCGGGCCCCGGGCGCGGTCGGCTTCTGCGGTCGGCGACGAAGGCCAGCAACGCGGCGGCCAGACACGCGGCCGCGCCGACGCCCAGGCCGACACGCGGATTGGTGGCCTCGATGACCGCGCCGATCAGTGGACCTCCGATCGGCGTCGATCCCATGAACGCCACCGACCACAGGGCCATGACGCGTCCCCGCATCTGCGGTTCGGCGTTGAGCTGCAGGGTGGCGTTGCCGGTCGACATGAACGTCACACTCAGCCAGCCCACCAGGAACAGCGCGCAGATGGCGGTGATCAGATCAGGTGCCAGCGCGGCCGCGGCGATCGTGATGCCGAATCCGAAGGCGGCCAGCGTGAGCGGCCGCAGGCCGATGGTGCCGCGCGCCGCGACGACCAGACCGCCGACCACCGCGCCGACACCCATGGCCGAGGTCATGAAACCGAGAGCCTGTGGGCCGCCGTCGAAGACGAAGTCCGCGGCGGCCGTCAGGGTGACCGGGAAGTTGTAGGCCAGAGTGCCGACCAGCGCCATCGTGGCGAGCGGAATCCACAGCGAGGGGATGCCGCGGACGTAGCGGATACCCTCGCGCAGCTGGCCTTTCGCACGGGGAACCGGGGTCTCCTGGGTGATCTTCGTGCTGTCGAGCGCGATCAGCGAGGCGACCACCGCGACGAAACTGACCGCGTTGATCGCGAAACACCAACCCGCGCCGACGAGTGTGAGGATGACACCGGCGACGGCTGGACCGACGGCGCGAGCGGCGTTGACCATCACCGAGTTCAGCGTGACAGCATTGCGGATCAGCGATTTCCCGACGATCTGGTGGATGAACGCCTGTCGCGCGGGTTGCTCGAAGGCGTGTCCGAGGCCGAGCAGTACCGCCAGGATCGCCACATGCCACACCGCCACGACTCCGGCGAGGGCGAGCGCGGCCAGCACCGCCGCAAGCAAGCCCATCATCGCCTGGAGGACCGTGAGCAGTCGCCGACGGTCGACGCGGTCGGCGATGACACCGGCATACGGGCCGATCAGGAGAACGGGCAGTGCCTGCAGCGCGACGATCAGGCCGAGAATCGATGCCGACCCGCTCAACGTCAACACCAGCCAGGCCTGGGCGGTGGCCTGCATCCAGGAACCGGTCATCGACACCGTCATACCGGCGAAGAAGATCCGGTAGTTGGGGATGTGCAGCGACGCGAAGACGCTGTCACGCGAATCAGAGGGCGTGGTCGATCACATCCATCAATGCGAGGGGCTGTTCGAGCGGGATGTGATGACCGGCGCCGGCGAGTTCGACGACGCGTGCGGGTTCGTCGAGGCCGGCGGTGACGATGTCGATCATCGCCGGGGTCACGACCCCGTGTTCGCCGTAGACGACGCTGAGCCGGCAGCTGCTCGGCGGGTGCGAGGGGAGATCGGTCAGTTCGTCGGCGAATCCGCGGTCGAACTTCCACCGCCAGCCGTCGTCGTCGCGGACGACCGACTGCCGCGCCACGTGGGCCCTGGCGTAGTCGAGGCTCGGGTGGTCGGGCACGAGCCGGAACCGTTCGAGGGCCGCCTCGGGTGACGGGTAGTGCTTGCTGCCTCGGGGAATGCCTTCCTCGGGCTGGTTTCGCTGGATCTCGTCGAGCATCTCGGCGTCGAGGATGCGGGAGTCGACGAGCACGAGGTTCTCGGTGAGATCGGGGTGGGCGGCCGACGTCCGGATGCCCACGAGCCCGCCCAGGCTGTGCCCCACGAGGACTGCGTCGGTGGTCGCTTCGGCAGCCGTGGCGACCGCGGCGACCTCGTCGGCCCAGATGCCCAGGCTGTAGGTGTCGCGCCAGTCGCTGTCGCCGTGTCCGGACAGATCGAGGGCGACGACGCAACGGTCCTGCGCGTACCGCGGGGCGATGTGGTCCCACCATCCGGCGTGGGCCGCACCACCGTGGACCAGGATCAGGCCGGGGGCGCCGGGTTCACCCCAGCAGCGATAGGTGATCCGCGCACCGTGGACGATGATCGACGAGTGCTCGGGTTCCGTTTCGACTGCTGTGCGGAACCACTCCGGAGCGTCCGCGGTGACGTTCGTGCTCATCGGCATAGCCTTTCACGCATAGGGTGAGATGAATACACACAATCAGACTGGACGGATCGGGTGATGGCGCAAACGGTGATCGTGTCGGGCGGTACGGGCGGATTGGGTTCCGCGGTCACGAGGAAACTGCTCGACGACGGTTGGCGTGTGGTCGTGCCGTGGGTCGTCGAGGCCGAGCTGTCGCGCCTTCCCGACTCCGATCGACTGGTCGCTCTCCAGGCCGATCTGTTCGACGAGTCGTCGGTGGCCGAGGTCGTCGCCGCTGCGGCAGGTGATCCGTCGGCTCCGGTGAAGGCCGTGGTCAATCTGGTCGGCGGGTTCGCGATGGGGGAGCGTGTGGACGCGACCCCGGTCGACGAGTTCGAGCGACTGCTCCGCCTCAACCTGCGTCCGCTGTATCTGCTGTCCGCGGCGGCGATCCCGAAGCTGATCGACGCCGGCGGCGGATCGATCGTCGGAGTGTCGGCGAAGGCCGCGTTCGCACCGTTCTCCGGTGCCGCCGGATACATCACGTCCAAGGCCGCCGTCTGGGCGTTCATCAGCGCCCTCGCCGCGGAGTACAAGGACGACGCCGTCCGGGCCAACGCGATCTTGCCGTCGGTGATCGACACCCCGGGCAACCGTGAGAGCCAGCCGGATTCGTCCCGCAAGGGCTGGGTGTCGCCGGAGGCGATCGCCGAGACCGTCGCCTTCCTGGTGTCCGACGCCTCCGCCGCGGTGACGGGTGCGCAGGTCCCGGTGCCCGGCGTCGGCTGACAATCGGCTCACTCCCCACGCCGGTACGCCATGCGCCCGCGGATCATTGTGCAGCGCACGGAATCCGCGCCTGTCCGTAGCGCGGATTCGAGGGTGTCGTCGAGTAGGACGAGGTCGGCGGGTTCACCGGGACGGACCGTCCGTGGCGCTGCGCCCGGGGTGCTCAGCGGCGTCAGATAGCGACCCAATGCTGTTCCGCGGCTGACCCGTTCGTCGGCGCCGATGGTGCGGCCGTCTGGTGCGAGACGGGTTGCGGCAGCGGCGATCACCGTCCATGGATCGACCGGTCCGTAGGGGGCGTCGCTCGACATCGCGACGGGTGCATCGCGTTCGACGAGTGATGCGCAGCGGTACAGGTCGGCGACATCGGAGGTGTCGAGGCGATCCAGGTAGTCGTCGCCCCGCGCGGTGATGAAGCCGGGTTGGGTGACTATGGGGATCTGTCTGTGGTGCAGCTCCTCGACGGTGTCTGCGGCGATGATCGCGCCGTGTTCGATCCGGTCGTCCGGGTGGCTGCCGACCTCGTCGAGGGCCGCGAGCAGGAGGAGCAGCGCTTCCCGGGTGACGCAGTGCGCGGCGACGCCGCGGCCCCATGAATGCGCGGTGTGGATCTGGTCGCACAGGGTTGGGAAGTCGGGGAGGTCGGAGTCGGCGAGGACGATCTTGAACGGTCCGACGGTCACGGTCGGTGGGAGGTCGGGTGTCGCGTCGAGTGGGACGCCCAGCAGGTGAAGTCGTTGTGGCACTGCTCCGTTCGTGTGCGAGGAGACGAGCGCGATGAGGGACTCGTCGGACAGGTTCGGCGTGGCGTCGGTGACCCCGGTGATGCCGTATCGGGCCAGTTCGGAACCGACGTGTTTCAGATCCGGCGGCCGGGCGTGCCCCATCCGCTCCCGAAGCCAGTCGTCGGCGCGCCACACCCGCCCGGTCGGTGCTCCGGAGTCGTCTCGCTCGACGCCGGGATGATCGGCGGTCCGCAACCCGACGCCCACGGCGGCTGCGGTGTTGAGGAACCACACCGCTCCGCTGCGGTGCTGGATGCGGACCGGCCGGCGGGCGTGGAGCTGATCGAGGGCGGCGGAATCGAGAAGTCCGGCAACGGTCTCCACATAGCCGATGCCGCGGACCCAGCCGGAGGTGTCGGGGGCGCGGTCCAGGGCGGCGCCGAGATCGCCGGCGCTGGTTACCTGGGGTGGACCACACTGTACCGACGCCGAGGCCGCAGCCAGCGCGTGGAGGTGGATGTGATGGTCGTGGAGACCCGGGATGAGTGCACCGCCGTCGGCGTCGATGACGTCGAATCCCGTTGTCGCGTCGCCCGTGAGGTCCACGCCGACCGTGGTGATCATGCCGTCGTCCACGGCCACGTCGCGGATGCCCTCGGGGAGTGACACCCCACGGAACAGGTTGCCGTTCATCGGGTTCCTCCACCGCCGGCGCGTGCTCGGGGTGGATCGAGGGGCACTGTGCCGGAACCGGTGTCGACCACCCATTGATCGCCGTCGCGACGCGTGGGCGGGGACGGTTGACCGCCGAGGGTCGAGGCGACCGTGGCGCGCATGGAGATGTCCCACAGTGTCCCGTTGCCGGGCTCGCACATTGCCAGCGCGGCGGCGGTCAGACCGGCCAACGGATCGGCGATCGCGTCGCCCACGAACATCGGGCCCGCGTCGTCGGCGGCGACCAGACCCGCCGAGGCTGCGATGTCGTCGCCGAAGCCGATCCGGTGGGAGTCGCGTCCGGCCGCGGTGATGGACAGCCAGGTGATCCCGTTGGCGACGAAATCCTCGGCGCGCAGACCGAATCGGCGTAGCGCTCGTGGTCGGGATGCCTCGATCACGATGTCGGCCGCGGCCACGAGTCGGTGAAGCGCTTCGCGTTCAGCGGCGATGGACGGGTCGAGCACGGCGGATTCGTGGCCGTCGTGGAGCAATCGGTAGAAGTCCTGGTTTCCGCGTCGCGCGCCGTCCGGACGTTGCGGTGTCTCGACTTTCACCACCCGCGCGCCCGCGAGACCCAGCAGGTGTGCGCACAGTGGCCCGGCCCAGAGGGCGCTGAAATCGACGACGAGCAGACCGTCGACCGGACGGGGAACACCGTTCGGCCGCAATGCGTCACGCGCTGCGTCAGCGATCGCGGCGCCATGTGCGACGCCGCCGCCCGCGATGCCCAACAGTGCAGCACGTTCGTCGAAGTCTGCTCGGGAGTGTCCGGCGAGCCAGGCGGCGACCTTCGGCCAGTGATCGTCCTCGGTGACCTCGCTCTCGATCAGCGCGCCCAGCAGGAGGGGGTCGTCTGGGCGTGCGCAACTCACCGCGACCCAGCCGTCCGATGCGGGAAGCAGACGCCCCGATCCGCCCGGGGTGAGGTCTCCCTGGCGGCGGTGACCCGTCAGTGCCGCGCGCTCTCCCAGCAGTGCGGCACCGTCGACGTCGACCGCTCCGGCGCTTGCCGTGCGGATCCAGTCGGTGAGTTCGCGCGCCCGTGCCGCGGCATGGCCGGGCGGAATGAGCGGCGGGCCGTCGGGCCTACCGGTGAGATGCGGGATCCCGCTCTCCGCCCAGGCGCGCACCGGATCATGGGACGCAGGGCTGGACACGGGCGAAATGCTACCGTCCGCAGGTAAAGCTCAGGAGGTTCACTGCCGTGCACGCCCGCCGTATCTCGATCGCCGATCTCGCCGCCGAACCGGTCGTCGGCGGCGGAGGCCTGTTCGGGGATGGTGCCGCTGTCTCACTCCCGCTGGTGCTGGTGGACCTCGACACCGCGGATGGCGTGACCGACGGTGACCTGACCCGGGCCGTCGACCGTGCCTCGGCGTCGGACGTGATCCTGATGGGAACTTCGACGGGCCCGCTCGACGACGCGCTGAACCCGCTGCTGGAGGCACTCGATCTCACCTGTGCCCCGACCGGAACCGGCCACCGGAGTGTGGTGGCCGCCGACGACGTCGACGCGGCTGTCGCAGTGTTCACCGATGCCGTCTCGCGCTGCCCGCAGGCATCCCTCGTCGGCGCGCAGATCGTGCGTGCCGCCGAACCGCTCGACCCCGTCGCGGCGATCGACGTCGAATCGCTGGGCTACTCGACACTCCAGGGCGGCGACGAGTTCGGTCGGTGGCTGGAGGCGCGTCTAGCGAAAGGACGACCTCTTCCACCGCCCGCCGTCGACCCGGTGCTGCTGGACCGACAGGCCGGAACCCTGCGGATCACCCTCAACCGGCCCGAACGCCGTAACGCGTACGGGACGGCCCTGAGAGACGCGCTCGTGGAGGCGTTGCGCCTCGCGGTCCTCGACGACTCGATCGACCGCATCATCATCGACGGCGCGGGCAGCTCCTTCTGTGCCGGCGGCGACCTCGACGAGTTCGGCCACATGCCCGACTCGTCGACCGCCCATCTGATCCGCACGCGCGGTGGGGCCGGCCGGTTGGTGTCCACGCTGGCTGACAAAGTCGAAGTCCGGCTGCACGGGCACTGCGTCGGCGCGGGTATCGAGATCCCCGCCTTCGCCGGGCACATCGTCGCCGCGCCGGACACCCGCATCCGCCTCCCAGAGGTGGCGATGGGCCTCATCCCTGGAGCGGGCGGAACCGTGAGCGTTCCCCGGCGCATCGGACGGTGGCGTGCGCTGTACCTGTTCGTCACAGGTGCCGAGATCGACGCCCAGCAGGCACTGGACTGGGGACTGGTCGACGAGATCCGGGAGTAGACCCGTTCCCGCAGACCCACCCCTTTTCCGTATTTCCACCCCCTAGCCGGGTAGTGGGTTTACGGAAAAGGGGTGGGTTTGCGGACGGGGTCGTGGAACTTGTCTAACTCAGTTGGTTCATTTTCCCCATTCGGCGACCGGTCTCTGCTTACGATGACCCCCGAGCTGCGGCCGACGCCGCCCGATTTCGCGTGAGCGCGTCCGCAGCGATCGTCGAAAATCGGTGAGGGGTCAGCGACACATGTCCGACGCAGTTCTCGTGGAGCGCCGGGGGCGCATCCTCGTCATCACGATCAACCGGCCACAGGCGCGCAACGCGATCAACCACGAAGTGAGCCAGTCGCTCGCCGACGCGATGGACGAGCTCGACGACAGTCCGGAGCTGTCGGTCGCCATCCTGACCGGCGCGGGCGGGAACTTCTGCGCGGGAATGGATCTGAAGGCCTTCGCGGCCGGCGAGTCGGTTGCCATCGAGGGTCGCGGTCTGGGCTTCACACAGAAGCCGCCGGCCAAGCCCGTCATCGCCGCCGTCGAGGGCTACGCACTCGCGGGCGGAACCGAGCTGGTTCTCGCGACCGACCTCGTCGTCGCGTCGAAGTCGGCGAAGTTCGGCATCCCCGAGGTCAAGCGCGGCCTCGTCGCGGGCGCCGGTGGACTTCTCCGGCTGCCCAAGAAGATCCCGTACCAGAAGGCCCTCGAATTGGCGCTGGCGGAACGCATCACCGAGAACGGTCCACTGGCCGTCGCGGTCACCAAGCGGATCATCGCCGAGTCGGAATCGTGGAGCGACGACGAGAAGTGGGACCGCCAGGGTCGCCTGCTCGCGCCGGTCTTCACCTCGAAAGATGCGATCGAGGGCGCCCGCGCGTTCGCCGAGAAGCGCAAGCCCGAGTGGACCGGCGCCTGAGTCAACTGCATGTGCCCAACCGATCAGCACGTGAAATCGATGTGAGGAGAACAGATGTCGTTCGAGGGTGAAGTCGCGGTCGTCACCGGCGGTGCAGGTGGACTCGGTGCGGCGACGGTGCGTCGGCTGCACGCCGCCGGTGCGTCGGTCGTGATCGCCGATCTGGCCGACCAGCCGGCGAAGGAACTCGCGGAAGAGCTGGGGGAGCGGGCGATCTATGCGCGCACCGACGTGCTCGACGACGACTCCGTGAACGCCGCGCTCGAGCAGGCGGGGGAACTCGGCGAGCTGCGCTACGCGGTCATCGCGCACGGCGGATTCGGTGTGGCACAGAAGATCGTCGGCCGCGACGGCTCGCCCGCCGAGATGAAAGGGTTCGTCAAGACCCTCAACCTGTATCTCACCGGCACCTACAACGTCCTGCGGCTGACCGCGGCCAAGTTGGCGGCCGGTGAACCCAAGGATTCCGGGGAGCGCGGCGCGATCGTGATGACCAGCTCGATCGCCGGCTACGAGGGGCAGGTCGGCCAGACCGCCTACGCCGCCGCCAAGGCCGGGGTCATGGGTCTCACCCTGTTCGGCGCGCGCGACCTCGGCTCGGTTGCCGTGCGCCTGAACACCATCGCCCCCGGCACGATGCGGACGCCGATCATGGAGTCGATGGGGGAGGAGGCGCTCACCAAGTTCGCCGCCGGCGTGCCCTACCCCAAGCGCCTCGGTCTTCCCGACGAATTCGCCGCGCTGGCGCAACACCTGCTCGAGAACAACTACATCAACGGAGAGATCGTGCGCCTCGACGGTGCGCAGCGGTTCCAGCCACGCTGACCGGGCCTGCCGCACATCACAAAAGCACAACGACGACCGTCTCGGCTTGGGGTGCTCCGTCGATCCCGGTTACCTTTGTTAAGTCTGAGAATATTGTTAACCAAAGGGGCTATTGGTGCGTTCCTCGTGGAAGAGGCGACTGGCTGTCGTCGCGTGTGCCGTCGCGGTTGCGGCGACCGGATGGGCGCCGGCGGCTCTTGCTGCGCCGGCACCCGACCCCAATCGCGCACGAATCGACACCGTCATCCACGACTCGGCCCAGCAGACGACGCTGATCGTCTACTCGGCCGCGATGCGCCGGCTGGTCCCGGTCAACGTCCTGCGTCCCAAGGACCTCACCAAGCCACGCCCGACCCTGTACCTCCTCAACGGTGCCGGCGGCGGCGAGGACTCGGCGACCTGGGCGGCGAAGACGCAGTACTCGAAGTTCTTCCGCGACAAGCAGGTCAACGTCGTGACGCCCATCGGCGGTGCGTTCTCGTACTACACCGACTGGCAGCGTGACGACCCGGTGCTCGGCCGCAACAAGTGGACGACGTTCCTGACCAAGGAACTCCCGCCGTTGGTGGACAGGGAGTTCAACACCACTCGCAAGAACGCGATCGCGGGCATCTCGATGGCCGGCACCTCCGTGCTGAACCTCGCCATCTCCGCACCGCGGCTCTACAAGTCGGTGGCCGCTTACAGCGGTTGCGCCCGAACCAGTGATCCGTTGGGGCAGACCTACATCCGGATGGTCGTCGCCGACCGCGGCATGGGCAACGTCGACAACATGTGGGGTCCGATCAACTCGTCGGGATGGCGCAAGAACGACCCGTACGTCAACGCCGCGAAGCTGCGGGGCACCAAGGTCTACATGACCAGCGGCACCGGCCTCCCCGGCTGGTACGACCGCCTCGAGGCCCCGCTGGTCGCCGGTGATCCGGCGACGCTGGCCAACCAGGTGATCCTCGGCGGAGTCATCGAAGCCGCCGTCAACGAGTGCACCAAGCAGATGGCGCAGCGTATGCGCGCGCTGAAGGTTCCGCACAAGGTCCTGTTCCGGCCCGACGGCACCCATTCCTGGGGTTACTGGGAACGCGATCTCAAGACCACCTGGCCGATGATCGCCAAAGATCTGAAGTGAGCGAAGCCGACCGACTGTGGGCTGACGATCTCGAGGCCGGACAGGTGTTCCGTTTCGGCACTCACCACGTGACCGAGGACGAACTGCTCGACTTCGCCCGCACCTGGGACCCGCAGGACTTCCACACCGACAAGGCCGCGGCCGAGGCCGGCGTCTACGGCGGGCTGATCGCCAGTGGTCTGCACACGATGTCGATCTATCAGAAGCTCGCGGTGACCGGGGTCCTGTATCGCTGGAAGGTCATCGCGGGCAAGCGACTTGCCGATGTCGTGTTCCTCCGGCCGGTGCGTCCCGGTGACACGTTGACCGGTTCGCTGACCATCGACGCCGTCGACTTCGACGACCGCAATCGTGCGCTCGTCAGGTCGACGTCGGAAGTGGTGAACGACGCCGGGAAGCCGGTGATGCGCACCGTCGTAGAGGCGTACGTACACGCTCGGCCGGCCGGCACCCCTCTGCCGGCCGACCGGGACGACTGAATTCAGCTCAGTTGGCGCGGTCCTTCAGCAGCAGCCGGACCGTGAGCTCGAGGCGATTGGTGACGTCGGTGGCCGACGCGCGTCGGGTCAGCCACTGCACGAGGTTCGACATCCACACGTCGGAGAGCACGCGGGCGATCGCGAGATCCTCTTCGGTGGGTTCGCCCACGCCCACGATGGCACCGGCGAGGAGCCGGTCGATGATGCCGGCGACCTGATCGACCTCGGCGGTCGCCGACGCGTCGGCGAACATGAAGGCGCGGGTCATCGCCTCGGTGAGCAGCGGGTCGCGCTGCATCGCGAAGGTGATCATGTCCAGTACGTGGCGCAGGCGGTCGATCGCGGTGTCGCCCCGCAGTTGTGAGCGGTCGACCTTCGACTCGACGCGTTCGAACTCACGCGCCAGTGCGGTCACCAGCAGGTGGACCTTGGACGGGAAGTAGCGGTAGAGCGTGCCGACCGCGACGTCGGCCTTGTCGGCGACGGTGCGCATCTGGACGGCGTCGTAACCGCCCTTGGAGGCCAGAGCGAGCGTCGCGTCGAGGATGCGGCGGCGGCGTTCGCGCTGCGCGGTGGAACCGGCTTCGGGCGACGCGGCAGGGGTTGCGGCCCCCGCTGGGGCGTCGACCGCGGCGTTGCCTGGTGCAGAGCGGGCCATGTGTGTACGGACATCCTCACGTGATCGGCGACCGGGGAGGCGGGGGATTCACGGGTGGCTACCCGATCACCTCCACCCATGGCATATTAGAACAGGTTCTAATTATTCCTCACAACTCGACATACAGAGGATCACTCGTGACTATCGCCACGTCTCCCGAACAACAAGCCGTATGCCACAGTATCGAGTCCTGGGCGCGCGCCGCGAAGGTGACCGAACTCGTCCGTTCCGACCTCGACAAGCCGCGCGACCAGTGGACACAGCTGTTCGGTCAGCTCGCGGACTTCGGTGTGTTCGCGGCCGCGGTGCCGGAGGCGTCCGGTGGTCTCGGGGCGGGATTCGTCGACGTGGCGGCGATGGTCGAGCAGTGCGGCATCGAATTGGTCCCGGGGCCCGTCGTCCCGACGGTGACCGCTGCTATCGCGCTGTCCACCAGCGCCGATGCCCGGGCGCAGGCGCTCCTCGACCAGGTTCTCGAAGGTGCGCTACCCATCGTGACGCCGGTCGCGAGCCACGCCGGCGGGGCGGCCGCACCGCTGTCCGACGCCATCGACCTCGGGCTCGTCGGCGGCTACTCCGAGGGTGTCGCGGTCCTCGCGGCGCTCGACGTCCCCGGTCGCGAGGGTCGCTGGTGGATCCTCCCGCCGAACGTCGGCAGCGCCGACATCGCGCCGGAGACCCCGCTCGACGGCACCACCTCAGTGGCCCGCGTGCGCCTGACCGGTGTCACCGCCGACGACCTCGTCGAACTACCCGATGCGCCGCTCGTCGAGGGGCTGCTGTCGGCGACGCTTGCTGCGTATCAGAGCGGCGTCACCCGCTGGACCCTCGACACCGCGGTCGACTACGCCAAGGTCCGCACACAGTTCGGTGCGCCGATCGGATCGTTCCAGGCGATCAAGCACATCTGTGCCGAGATGCTCTGCCGCAGCGAAGAGGTCACGGCCGTCGCATGGGACGTGGCCGGTGCGGTCGACGAGGTGCTCAACGCCTCCTCCGACGAACTCGCCTCTGCGCGAGAACAACTCGAGATCAGCCGGCTCGCCGCCGACGTCGTGGTGGCCCAGGCGCCCGCTGCCACGGCCAAGGACTGCATCCAGGTGCTCGGCGGGATCGGGTTCACCTTCGAACACGACGCGCATCTCTACCTGCGGTCCGCACTCGCCGCGCAGGCGGCTCTGGACCATGCGCACGATGCCGCCACCGCGCTCGCCGACCGCGGGCTCGCCGGTGCACGCCGGCGCTTCGCCCTCGACCTGTCGCAGGTCGAGGACAAGCGGAACGAGGTCCGCGAGACGGTCGCACGCATCGCGGCGGCCGACGCCGACGACCAGCGGCGCGTCCTCGCCGAGACCGGTTACCTCACCCCGCACTGGCCGGCGCCGTACGGACTCGGTGCCGATGCGGCCCTGCAGTTGCTCATCGACACCGAACTCGACGCGGCCGGCGTCGTCCGGCCCGACCTCGTCATCGGCGCCTGGGCGATTCCGACGATCCTGTCCCACGGCACCGACGCGCAGCGCGAACGCTTCGTCGCCCCGACCCTCGCCGGCGAGATCGTCTGGTGCCAGCTGTTCAGCGAACCGGAGGCCGGTTCCGACCTCGCCGCGCTGCGTACCAAGGCGGAGCGCGTCGACGGCGGCTGGAAGCTGTCCGGTCAGAAGATCTGGACCTCGCAGGCGCACAACGCGCAGTGGGCCATCTGTCTGGCGCGCACCGACGCCGAGGCCCCCAAGAACAAGGGGATCACCTACTTCCTCGTCGACATGTCCTCGCCGGGCATCGACATCCGGCCGCTCCGCGAGCTGACCGGTCGCGCCAACTTCAACGAGGTCTTCCTCGACGACGTCGTCGTGCCCGACGACTGCATGGTCGGCGAGGTGAACAACGGCTGGCGGTTGGCCCGCACGACCCTCGCGAACGAACGCGTGGCGATGGGCGGGTCCGGGCTCGGCAAGGAGATGGAGTCGCTGCTGCGTCAGGTGCAGGGCATGACGCGCGACCTCTCCGACGCCGAACGGGTGGCACTCGGCAGCCAGTTCGCCGACGCACATGTCGGTCGGGTCCTCGACGCCCGTGCCGCCACCCAGCAGCTCGCCGGACTCGACCCGGGTGCGCTGTCCAGCGTCCGCAAATTGATCGGTGTGCAGCACCGCCAGTCGGTGCCCGATCTCGCCCTGCGGCTCCTCGGCGTGCAGGGCCTGGCGGCCACCGATGCGTCCGACGCGGTGCTGCAGAACCGCTGTCTGTCGATCGCCGGTGGAACGACCCAGATTCTCAAGACCGCGGCGGCGGAACGCATTCTCGGTTTGCCGCGCGGCTGACCGGTCCAGGCTGCGCGAAACCGCAGATAAAGCCGGATCTCTACCCCCGGATGCGCCGACTCTGATACAACTAGAACAAGTTCTAGTTCTGTAGTTCGCGCACGGTGAGGAGACGCAGGGTGGACTTTGCCCTGGACGGCACGGCGATCGCGGTTCGCGACGTCGCGGAGGACGTGTTCGCACGACGACAACCCGACTGGGAGTCGACCTTCGGCAGGCGGGATTCCGGCGAGTCGGGAGCAGGTGAGTCGGGAGCAGGTGATCAGGTCGGCGGCTTCGATGCCGAGACCTGGCAGGCGCTCGTCGACGCCGGGTTGCTCGCGTTGCCGTTACCGGCCGACCACGACGGTGACGAGGTCGACGAGGCGGGACTGCTGCCGCTGTTCCGCCGGATGGGGCGCGCCGCCGCGGTGACCCCGGCGCTCGGCACCCTGACCGCCGCGCTCGTCCTCGCCCGGGCTGCCGGCGACGGTGGGGACGTGTGGTCGCGCTGGGCCGAGTCCCTGACCGCCGGGCGCTGGGCCGCCATCGCGATCGGTGAACACGGCGACCCGCTGACGCCGACTCCGCAGACCAGTGTCCGTGGCGGTCGCCTCAACGGCACGAAGGTCGGGGTCCTGCACGCCGAGGGTGCCTCGGTCCTGCTCGTCACGTCCGACGCCGGCGTCGTGGCCATCTCCCCGACGGCCGACGGTGTCACGCTCACGCGCACCCCGTCGTCGAGCGGTTGGGGCGAGTACACGGTCACCTTCGACGACGTCGCCGTCGACGATGCCGATGTCGTCAGTCGTGAGCTGTCGGTCCTGCGCGACCGGTACCGGCTCGCGCTGTGTGCCTACGCCGACGGTCTCGTCGCCGGGGCCACCCGGCTCACCGCCGACCACGTCTCGACGCGCGAACAGTTCGGCAAGCCGATCGCACTGTTCCAGGCCGTCGGTCAGCAGCTCGCCGACATCTACGTCGTCGGTCGCTCGATGGACCTGTCCACCACCGCTGCCGCGTGGCGACTGTCCGAAGGCCTCGACGCTGCAACCGATCTCGGCGTCGCCGCGTACTGGCTCGCCGAGGAGATCCCGCCGACCCTGCGGGCGATGACCCACCTGCACGGCGGAATCGGCGTAGACATCACCTACCCGCTGCACCGGTACTTCTCCGTCGCCAAGGACCTCGCCCGCCTGGTGGGTGGGGCCGCCGTGCGGCTCGACGAACTCGCCGACATCACCGAGGGCACTGCCCCGGCCGACCGAGTACAGGGGTGAGCATGTTCATCGATCTGACGCCCGAGCAGCGCGCGCTGCGTGAGGAACTCCGGGAGTACTTCGCCGACCTGGTGACCCCGGAAGAAGCGAAGGTCATGCTGACCGAGCGGCACGGGCCCACCTACCGCAAGGTCATCAAGCGCATGGGCGACGACGGCTGGCTCGGCGTGGGCTGGCCGAAGGAGTTCGGCGGCAAGGGATTCGGGGAGATCGAACAGCAGATCTTCACCAACGAGGCCGTCCGGGCCGATGTCCCGCTGCCGTCGGTCACCCTGCAGACCGTCGGTCCGACCCTCCAGGTCCACGGGACCGAGGAGCAGAAGCGCATCTTCCTGCCCGCGATCCTCGCCGGCGATGTGCACTTCGCCATCGGTTACACCGAACCCGAGGCCGGTACCGACCTGGCGTCGCTGAGTACCACCGCAGTGCTCGACGGCGACCACTACGTGGTCAACGGCCAGAAGATCTTCACCACCGGTGGGCATGACGCCGATTACATCTGGCTGGCCGTGCGCACCGACAAGGACGCGCCCAAACACAAGGGCATCTCGATCCTCATCGTGGACACGAGGGATCCCGGGTTCAGCTGGACGCCGATCATCACCGCCGACGGTGCCCACCACGTGAACGCCACCTACTACCAGGACGTGAAGGTCCCGGTGACGATGCGCGTGGGCGAGGAGGGCGACGGTTGGAAGCTGATCACCACGCAGCTCAACCACGAGCGCGTCATGCTCGGACCGGCCGGACGCATCGACGGTCTGGCGGCCCGACTGCGTGCCTGGACGCAGCGTCCGGGTCCCGACGGCACCGTGATCGCGAAGCATCCCGACGTGCGCCGGGCGCTGGCCACCATCGACGCCTACGGCCGGATCAACGAACTGCTCAACTGGCAGGTCGCCTCCACCGGTGAGGCGATCTCCATGGCCGATGCCGCCGCGACGAAGGTGTTCTCCACCGAACGCATCCAGTCGGTGTGCCGGATGGCGAACGAAATCATCGGCCGCTACGGCGATTTCACCGATCCGGAGACCGCCGCCCTGGTGGACTGGCTCGACGTCCAGCAGAAGCGCCACGTCGTCATCACCTTCGGCGGCGGGGTCAACGAGGTCATGCGCGACATGATCGCCACCGCCGGACTCGGACTCCCGAGGGCCAAGCGTTGAGCACCCCCGAGCTGACCGGTACCGAATTGACCGAAGACGAGGCGATCCGCGCTGCCGCGCAGACAATCATGGACGACGGTGCGAGTGCACCGGTGCGTGGGCGCGATCCGATCAACCAGCCGATGATCAACAACTGGGTCGAGGCGATGGGCGACGAGAACCCCATCTACGTCGACGATGCCGCGGCACGCGCTGCCGGACACCCCGGCGTGGTGGCGCCGCCGGCGATGGCCCAGGTGTGGACCATGCGCGGCCTCAACGGCGTACGCACGGCCGACGATCCGCTCGGACGCGCGACACAGCTCTTCGACGACGCGGGCTTCACCTCGGTGGTCGCGACCAACTGCGACACCGTGTACCACCGCTACATCCGGCCGGGCGAACAGGTGTCGTTGTCGGCCGAACTCATCGAGATCGTCGGCCCCAAGAACACCGCGCTCGGTGAGGGCTGGTTCTTCACCACCCGCAACGTGTGGTCGGTGCCTGACGAGAACGGTGCAGCCGAGGTCGTCGCGGAGATGCGGTTCCGCATCCTCAAGTTCCGCCCGGCCGCGAAGGACGCTGCACCCGAGCCGGTTTCGTCGGTACCCGACGATCTCGACCCGGCCCGGTTGCTCAAGCCGAGCGTCTCGCGCGACACCGCCTTCTTCTGGGAGGGTGTCGCCGCACACGAACTGCGCATCCAGCGCGACGGCGACGGCGCCCTGCGTCATCCGCCGGTCCCGGCGACCTGGAAGCCCCGCGAGGCCGACGGTTCGGTGCCGGCGACCGACTACGTCGTCGCCTCGGGAACCGGAACCGTCTACAGCTACGTGGTCCATCGTGCCCCCAAGGTCCCCGGCCGGCAGCTGCCGTTCGTCGTCGCCCTCGTCGAGCTCGACGAAGGCGTGCGGATGCTGGGTGAACTGCGCGGCGTCGAACCGGAGGACGTCGAGATCGGCATGCCGGTCCGGGCGACCTTCCTGGACTTCCCGGCCCGCGACGATGCGGGAACACCGGCGTGGACGCTGTACGCCTGGGAACCGGCGAGTGAAGGGGGAGAAGCATGACCGGTGTCGCCACTCCGGCGGTGAGCGTCGGAACCACACTGCCGCCTTTGGTCGTCGACGCGACCCCGACCTTCGTCGTCGCGACGGCACTCGCCACCCGCGACTTCCAGGACGTGCACCACGACCGCGACCTCGCGCAGGCCAAGGGGTCCAAGGACATCTTCGTCAACATCCTGACCGACACCGGTCTGGTCGAGCGCTTCGTCACCGACTGGGCGGGACCCACCGCCCGAATGCGTTCGATCGCACTGAAACTGGGCGTGCCGTGGTACGCCTACGACTCGGTCACCTTCACCGGTGAGGTCACCGAGGTCGCCGACGACGGCCTGCTGACGGTCGCCGTCACCGGAACCAATTCGCTGGGCAAGCACGTCATCTCGACGGTGACCCTCACCATCGGCGAGGGTGCCTCGACTTCGTCGCAAGGGGAGGGGCACTGATGGGCGGGTTGTCCGGACAGGCGGCTATCGCCGGCATCGGGGCCACCGAGTTCTCCAAGGACTCCGGGCGGAGCGAGCTGCGGCTCGCGGCGGAGGCGGTGTCGGCGGCGATCGCCGATGCGGGTCTGACCCCGGCCGACGTCGACGGACTCGTCACGTTCACCATGGACACCAACAGCGAGATCTCGGTCGCCCGGGCCGTCGGAATCCCCGAGCTGACCTACTTCTCGCGGATTCACTACGGCGGCGGCGCAGCGTGCGCGACCGTGCAGCAGGCCGCGATGGCGGTGGCGACCGGGGTCGCCGACGTCGTCGTCGCCTACCGTGCGTTCAACGAACGGTCGGGACTGCGGTTCGGACAGGTGAATTCGGCGGTCGCCAACCAGGAGAACTCCTCGGGCACGGAGAACGCCTTCAGCTACCCGCACGGGTTGTCGACGCCGGCGGCGTTCGTCGCGATGATCGCCCAGCGGTACATGCACGACTACGGCGCCACCAGTGAGGATTTCGGCCGAATCGCGGTCGTCGACCGCAAGCATGCCGCGGTCAATCCAGACGCCTTCTTCTACGAGAAGCCGATCACCCTGGAGGACCACCAGAACTCCCGGTACATCGCCGAGCCGTTGCACCTGCTCGACTGCTGTCAGGAGTCCGACGGCGGTGTCGCGCTGGTCATCGTGTCGGCCGAGCGTGCCAAGGACCTGCCGAACACACCGGCCGTGATCGCTGCGGCCGCAGCCGGTTCCGCGGCCGACCAGTTCATCATGACCAGCTACTACCGCGACGAGCTGGCATCGCTGCCCGAGATGGGTCTCGTCGGACGGCAGCTGTGGTCGCAGTCCGGCCTCGGTCCCGAGGACATGGACATGGCCGTCCTGTACGACCACTTCACCCCGTACACGCTCCTCCAGCTCGAGGAGCTGGGTTTCTGCGGACGCGGTGAGGCCAAGGACTTCGTCCGTGAACCCGGTGCCCTGGAGGTGGGCGGCCGCCTGCCGCTCAACACCCACGGTGGCCAGCTCGGTGAGGCCTACATCCACGGCATGAACGGCATCGCCGAAGCCGTCCGTCAGATCCGGGGTACCTCCGTCAACCAGGTCGACGACGCCGAGAAGGTCGTCGTCACCGCCGGAACGGGCGTCCCCACAAGCGGGTTGGTGCTCACCGCATGACCGGAACCGCAGCCACCACCCACATCAGTCCCGACCAGCCAGTCCAGTGCAACAACTCTCTTGAGAACGAGGAGCGCGCAGAATGAAGTTCAACCTCGCCGATGTCTTCGAGACGGTCGCCGATTCGGTGCCCGAGCGGATCGCGCTCAGCTATCAGGGCCGCCAGATCAGCTACGCCGAACTCGACAAGCTGTCCAACCAGGTGGCACACCTGCTCTCGGGTTCGGGTATCGGCGCCTTCGACAACGTTGCACTGTTCCTCAAGAACAGCGTCGAACACGTCACCAGCCTCCTCGGCCTGCTGAAGGTCCGCGCGGTGCCGGTCAACATCAATTACCGGTACACCAACGCCGAGCTGCAGTACATCTTCGACAACTCCGATTCGCGCGCGATCATCGTCGAACTCCCCGAGCACCAGCGCAGCGTCGCCGCGCTGCTCGCCGAGACGCCTACCGTCCGAACGGTGTTCGTCATCGGTGACGTCGCCGAGGAACTCACCGCGGCCGTCGCAGACCTGCCCGATGGACGCACCGTCGAGATCGTGTCCTTCGCCGAGGCCGACTCCAAGCCGGACAACCGCGACTTCGAGCCACGCAACGGCGAAGAGCTCTACCTGCTCTACACCGGTGGCACCACGGGTTACCCCAAAGGCGTCATGTGGCAGCACGACGACTTCTTCCGCAAGCCGCTCTCGGGTGGCAACCCCTACGGTGATCCCCGCAAAGATCTCGAGGAGATCGGTACGGCGGTCAAGGATTTCCCGTCCATCGCCTTCCTGCTGGCGGCTCCGCTCATGCACGGCGCGGCATCGTACTCGCTGTTCACCTTCTTCACCCTCGGCGGTCGCCTGGTGATCCAGCGCGACTTCGACCCTGAGGCCATCGTCACCGAGGTCGAGAAGGAGAAGGTCAACATCGTCCTCATCGTCGGCGACGCCATGGGCATGCCGCTGGTGGAGGAGTTGGAGAAGCGGAAGGACTCCGTCGACCTGTCGTCGATGTTCTCCATCACCTCCGGTGGCGCGATCTGGTCGCAGCACGTGCGTGACCGCATGCTCGCGGTGAAGCCGGATCTGGTGCTGCGCGACAACTTCGGTGCGTCGGAGTCGGGCAACGACGGCGAGATCATGATGGACGACAACGGCAACCTGAAGGTGCCGCCGACCGACCGCATGATGGTCGTCGACGAGAGTCTCAACAAGATCGAGCCGGGCTCGGGCAACGTCGGGTACATCGCACGCATCGGCAACGTCCCCCTCGGCTACTACAAGGACGAGGAGAAGACCGCCAAGACCTTTCCCACGCTGCCGGACGGCACCCGGATCTCGATCTTGGGTGACATGGGCACCGTCGAGGCCGACGGTTCGATCGTCTTCCTCGGCCGCGGATCGCAGTGCATCAACACCGGTGGCGAGAAGGTGTACGCCGAAGAGGTCGAGGCCACCCTGCACGCGCATCCGGCTGTCGCCGACGCGCTGGTCGTCCCGGTTCCCGACGAGAAGTACGGCCAGCGGGTCGCCGCGGTGATCTCGCTCGCCGAGGGCGCCGAGGAGCCGTCGCTCGAGGAGATCCAGGAGCACTGCCGCGAGACCCTGGCCCGCTACAAGGTCCCGCGCACCGTCGTGTTCGTCGACGAGGTCAAGCGCACGCCGGCCGGCAAGGCCGACTACCGCTGGGCCAAGGCGGCCGCGGCCAAGGAGAGCGCACCGGTCTGACCCGGCGCTCAGGTGAGCTGCAGGCTCGCCCACAGCGCGAGCGCGGCGACGCCGAGCGTCGCGGGGACGGTGAGCGCGCCGAGCCGCAGGTACTCCCGCGAGGTCGGGGCGGCGACGTCGCGGTGCATGATCTCCCGCCACAGCAGGTTGGCCAGCGACCCGAAGTAGGCCAGGTTGGGGCCGATGTTGACGCCGAGCAGCATCGCCATGACCAGTCCCGGGTCGTGGGCCACCAGCGGGATCAGTAGAAGCGTCGCCGGGAGGTTGTTGACGAGGTTCGCCAGAACCGCGGCGAGCACGGCGACCGCCAGGATGCCGAGCAGCGTCGACGACGACGGGATGAGCCCGCCGATCCAGTCGCCGAGGGGGCCGTCGCGCACCGGCAGGATGACGACGCCGAGCGTGGCGACGAAGGCCAGGAACGGCAGGTTCAGCGCGGTGATCGTGGAGCGCAGGGTGGCGATCGGAGAGCGGAGTAGCTCCGGCATGGTGAATCCCACGGCGCCCATCCCGGCGACCGCGGCGAGCGGCACGCCGAACGGTTCGGCGATCACGAAGGCCACCAGCAGCAACGCCAGCCCTACCAGCAGCAGGGTCGGGCGCCGAGCGTGCGGTTGAGGTTCACGGTCAGCTGCTTCGGGTGTGGGACTGCGCAACTCGCCGGCGAAGTACCACCGGAAGATCAGGTATTCGACGAGGATCGCCGCGATCCACGGCGCCAGCATCACGCCGGTGAAACCGAGAAAGCCGAAGCCGGTGGCCGAGAACGCCAGCAGGTTGGTGAGGTTGGAGACCGGCAGCAGCGTCGACGCGGTGTTCGCCAGATGGGCGCTGGAGAAGGCGATCGGGGTCACGCGCGCGCCGATGTGCCGCGCGGTGGCGGCGGCGACCGGAGTCAGCAGCACGATCGTCGTGTCGAGGCTCAGGATGGCCGTGGTCACCGCAGCAGCGACGAACACGATACGCAACAGGCGATGCGGCGAGGACCGGCTCCAACCGGCGAGCACTGTCCCGACCCAGGTGAAGACGCCTTCGCGGGCGCACACGTCCGCGACCACCAGCATCGCGGCGAGGAAGCCGATGGTCGGGGCCATGGTCATGACCTCGTCGGCCGCGGCCTCGAGGTCCGTCAGACCGAGCGCGATGAGCAGTCCGGCCACCGGTGCTGCCACCACGACCACCGGAACACGCTGCGCGGCAAGGGTTGCGATGATCACCACGACGAGGCCGGCGATGCTGACGATGCAGCCGGCGATGCTGTCCACGGTGAGCACCGCAGACAGGTTACGCGTCAGTCGTGCGCGTAGGTGTCGTCGAGGTCGGGATCGGCCTCGAAGTCACCGGTTCGGCTCGTGATGACCGGACCTTCGACGACGCGGCGGGGAGTGATCCACAACAAGACGACGGTGCTGGCGAGCATGATGCCGCCCAGGATCAGCGACGCCTGCTCGAACGGCACGTCGAAGGCGGCCTGGCTGCCCTGGGCGATCTTGTCGGCGAGCTCGCCGGACTGCGCGGACAGATTGTCGACCACGACCCTCGCCTCGGCGAGGGACCGCTCGATGAGCGTGCCGGCCTGTTCGGCCTGGGCGATGGTGGCCTGACCGCCGGTCGGGTCACCCGCGGCCATCTGCTGTTGTCCGGCGGCGGTGAGCTGCTCCCGGGCGAGGTCTGCGGTCTCTCCGATCCGTGCCTTGTAGCCGGCGGCCACCATGGAGCCGGCGATCGCGATGCCGATGGCCGCCCCGATCTCGCGGGCGGTGTCGTTGATCGCCGAACCGACGCCCTGGTTGTCGAGCGGGGTGTTGGACATGATCGCGGTGGTGGCCGGGGCGGAGGCGAGGCCGATGCCGATGGCGATGACCGCCAGAATCCAGGCCAGGGTCCAGTAGTCGTCCACCCGGATCAGGCCCAGCAGTGTCAGGCCGATCCCCGACAGCAGCGCACCGCCGGCGATCACGAATTTGAGTGAATCCAACCGCACCGCGAGCCAATTCGACAGCAGCGAGAAGACGCCCACGCCGGCGACGAACGGCATCAGCGCGACGGCGGACTGCAGTGGCGAGTAGCCGAAGACCAGCTGCAACAGCTGCAGGACGAGGTAGAACATGCCGAACGAGGCGAGGAACTGCACCGCCACCGACAGCGAACCCGATCCGAACGCCCGGTTGCGGAGCAGTCGTACGTCGAAGAGCGGTGAGGCCGAACGCAGTTCGACGACCACGAACAACACGGCGAGCAGGATGCCGCCGATCAGACAGCCCAGGACGAGCAGATCGTCCCACCCGCGGTGCGGCGCCTCCAGGAGCCCGAAGACCACACCCGCGATCGCCAGCACCGAGCACAGCGTGCCCGGGATGTCGAAGCGGCCCGGGTCGGTGTCCTTCGACGTCCCGATGGTGAAGCAGAGCAGCGCCGACACGGCCGACGACGCGGCGAAGGTGATGAAGATCGAATGCCAGGAGAAGAACTCGAGCAGGAGGCCGGTGACGAGGAAACCGGCGATCGCACCGCCTCCGGCGATGGCCGACCAGATGCTGATCCCGACCGCCCGCTGGCCGTCGGGCATCCCGGAGGTGATGAGCGACAACGTCGTCGGCATGATCAGCGCGGCGGCGGCGCCCGCGAGGCAGCGCGTGAGGATCAGCTGCTCCGGGCCGTTCACCCAGATCGCGGCGAGCGATGCGATACCGAAGAACACCAGCCCGACGATGAGGACCTCGCGTCGTCCGAACCGGTCACCGATCGCGCCGGCCGGCAGCAAGAGCGCGGCGAGAGCGAGCGTGTAACCGTCGACGATCCACGTCATCTGGCCGGCGTCGGCGCCGGTGTCGACGGCGATGTCGGGCAGTGCCGTGTTGAGTGCCGCCATGGCGGCGACGACCATGCTCACGGACAAGCAGGCGACGAGGACGAGCCACGCGGAGCGCGCATCCATCCGGAAGCCGTTCGGCAATTTCATCTTCCGTCCCCGATTTCGGTGTGTGACTCGTAGGATCGCGGGGTTGCCGTCCGTCGCGTTGCGGTTTCGTTATCGCGACACGCGTGGGGGCTACCACCGCAACGTGGGTAACTTGTGACACATTTATCACTGCAGTACCAGAGGCCGTAACGGTCGAAGTTGGCCCCGGACAATCGAAAGTGGTGAAAGGTCATGGCCTCACCCCACATCGCGTCAAACCCCGTCGCGTCCGCCACTGCAGGTCCCAGTACCGGCGCGGCCCCGATCGCTTCTCCGAACAGTAGCGACGTTTCGCCTGCACGCCTCCACATCTGGCGTGTGCTGTCGATGCTCGCGGCGCTCATCGGCGTCATCGTGACCCTCGTGGTCATCGCGTCGTCGGCGGTGTGACCGCCGACGACGCGTGACCGGGTGACTACCCGGCGTGCTTCTCGATCGCTGTGCCGAGTCGCGGCAGTGCCGCGACCACATGGTTCTTGGCCTTCCCGCGCAGCGAGTTGTAGGCCTTCGCCAAACCGGGCTTGGCCGAATCGGCCTGTGCGTCGGTGACCGCCAGCAGGGCCTCGGCAGCGGCGTCGCCGTTGGCCGAGAGGTGATCGCCGAAGGCGACACCCGCAGGCTTCGAATCCCACAACGGCGCGAGGGCCGTCAGGAAGTCCTCCGCCAGCTGATCCGTGGCGCTGCGCACCACGCCGGGCTTCACCTTCTGGACCGCCGAGTAGGCGGTCTTCACAGCGGCGCCGCTCAGACCCGACTGGTCGGCCACCTCGGCATCGATGACACCGACCAGGTCGGTCACCAGTGCGCTGCGGTTGTCGGCAAGTAGGGGCGTCAGCGAATCGCTCATGCGGTCTCCTTGTGAATATGCGACGTGGTTCACGCGGACCGGTCGTTCCCGGTCCGCGTGTAGAGCGTACTGGCCACCGCTGACGGGCCGGCGACTCAGTTACGCGCGCACACCACATTGGCGAGGGCCTTCGCGCCCTCCCGTTCGACGACGCTCGCGGTGGCCAGGAAACGGGCGCCGTCGTCCCAGACCGCGACCTCGAGGGTCTCGCCGGGGAAGACCACGCCGGCGAACGATGCCGAGAACTCCGCGACGGCGGCGACGTCTCCGTCGAGCAGTTCGTCGGTGATGGCGCGAGCGACCGTGCCGTAGGTGCACAGCCCGTGCAGAATCGGGCGCGGAAAGCCTGCGCGCGAGGCGAAGTTGGGATCGGAGTGCAGCGGGTTGCGGTCGCCGCACAGCCGGTAGAGCAGCGCCTGGTTGGGCAGCGTCGGGATGCGGAGCCGGTGATCGGGTTCGCGGTCGGGGTACTCGACCTTCTCCGACGTGCCGCGCTCACCGCCGAAGCCGCCCTCGCCCTTGGCGAAGATCGACGACCGCGCGGTCCACAGCGTCTGACCGGCGTCGTCGGTGGTCACCGACTCCTGGACGATGACGGCGGCCGATCCCTTGTCCTGGACCTCGGCGATGCGGGTCCGGGTGGTCGCCTTGCCGGCCGCCGGCAGCGGACGATGGGCGGCGATCTTCTGGCTTCCGTGGACGACCTTGGCGAGGTCGATGTCGACGCCGGGGAAGGAGACCTTCGGCGGCTCGGTGGTGTGGAAACCCGCGGCGACGGTCGCGAAGGTCGGTAGGACCTTGGGCGCCGAATCATGAACGTAGCTCAGCGACTCGGTGTCCATCGGGTCGGCCGCGGCGCCCACCGCGAGGTGATAGAGCGCGACATCCGATGCCGACCACTCGAACGAGACCTCGGGCAGTTCCGCTCCGACGGCGACGGTGGGATCGATCGGCATGGTTCAGGCTCCTGTCTGGGACGTCGGGGTGGTGGCCGACGCCTTGGCGGCGATGTCGGCGGCAGCGAGGTAGCCGAAGACGATCGCCGGGCCGATGGTGGCGCCGGGACCGGCGTAGGTGTGGCCCATCACCGGTGCACTGGTGTTGCCCGCGGCGTACAGGCCCTCGATGACCGATCCGTCGGCGCGAAGCGCGCGACCCGCGGCGTCGGCGTTGATGCCGCCCTTGGTGCCGAGGTCGCCGGGGACCATCTTGACCGCGTAGAACGGGCCCTTGCTGACCTCGCCGAGGCTCGGGTTGGGCTTGTTGGTGATGTCACCGTAGTAGTGGTCGTAACCGCTTGCGCCACGGCCGAAATCCTCGTCGACGCCGGCGCGGGCGAAGCCGTTGAATCGCTCGGTGGTGGCGACGAGCGACTCGGCGGGAACGCCGATCTTCTCCGCGAGTGCAGAGATGCTGTCCGCCTTCACGACCACGCCCGACTCATACCACTTCTTCGGGAGCGGCTGTCGCGCATTGATTCCGGCGAAGAGGTAGCGGTTACGGCAGCGCTGATCGAAGATCAGCCACGACGGCACGTTCTCGCCCGGACCCTCGCCGTGACCGAACTCGCCGCCGTACATCTGGTGCACCGCTTCGACATACGGGAGTGACTCGTTCATGTAGCGCTTGCCGCGCAAGTTCACGATGAAGGTGCCGGGGACCGACCGCTCGGACAGCGCGAACCACGGTCCGCGCGGCAGCGGGATCGTCGGACCCCACCAGGCGTCGTCCATGAGGGAGACCGCGGCGCCGATCTTGAGCCCGGCGTTGATGCCGTCGCCGGTGTTGCTGGGTGCACCGGTGGTCCAGTCGGAACCGATCGGTTCGCGCTGGTACTTCTTGCGCATCTCCTCGTTGTGCTCGAAGCCGCCGCAGGCGAGGATCACGCCCTGGCGCGCGTGGATCTCGAACTGCTTGCCCTCGGACTCCGCGATCACGCCGACGACCCGGTCGTCGGCGGTGATGAGGTCGACGAGGCCGGTGTTGAGGCGGACCGGGACCCCGGCCTCGCGCACGCCGATGAGCAGCTCGGCGGCCAGTGCCGCGCCCATCGCGATCAGCTTCTTGCCGCGGCTGCGGGCCCAGAAGAACCGGCTGCCGACCTTCGCCATGCGCAGCGGCCCACGCCAGTGGCGGAGACCGGTGTTGAGCCAGCGGTAGTCGGACTGCAGCACGACCATGTTGAGCGGGGCCTTGGTGTACTGCGGGTGCAGCGTCTTGAGGTCGTCCCCGAGGCGGCGCGCGTCGAACGGCCGCGGCTCGATCGACCGGCCGCCGAGACGACCGCCCGGCGCCTCGGGGTAGTAGTCCGAGTAGTTCTTCACCCACTCGAGGTCGAGGGGTGCGTGCTCCAGCAGGAAGTCGAGGGCCTCGGGTCCGCGATCGATGTAGGCGTCGATGCGGTCGGCCGGGGCGTGCTCGCCGATGATCGCGTGCACGTACTCGCGGGCCTTCTCCGGCGTATCGCTGACGCCGTCGCGCTTCAGCACCGAGTTGTTGGGGATCCACACGCCGCCGCCGGACCGGGAGGTCGAACCTCCCCAGTAGGGCGACTTCTCGATCAGGACGGTCTTGAGGCCCTTGCGGGCCGCGGTGATCGCGGCGGCCAGACCGGCACCACCGGCGCCGACGACGATGACGTCATAGGTCTCGGGTTCGGTGCTGGTCTGTGGTTGATCGGACGAGCCGGCCATGGGGTCCCCTTCGTGCGCGCAGCTGGAACGTGTTCTACCTGAATTAGAACACGTTACAGAAATGCGACGCCAGGGGTGGGCGGGGGCAACCGATGGTCACCGCGCGCAAACGGTGCGGAAACGAGTAGTCCGGTACTCGTGTCGACCGGGTCGGTCCGGCGGATCCTGAGGTTCACAGACCACTTCCTCCAGGAGAGGCGAGGCTGCCGTGACCATCGACGACGGGACAACGTTCGACGAATCGCCCGCGCCGGTTCCCGCGGTCGAAGAGCCGAGGAGAATCCCGACCCCGACCCGAAAAACCCTGCGTGTGGCCCTGGCGATGCGCGGTGGGGTCAGTATGGCGGTGTGGATCGGGGGTGCGGTCGCCGAACTGGACCTGTTGCGCCGCGTCAGCCGGGGCGCGGAGCGGTGCGCGTGTGCCCAGTGGCCTCCGCGGTCTCCACAGTGCGTCGACTCAGCGACGCCCCGGCAGCGTCGTGCGCACCTGTATCGGCGCAGGCTCGCCGAGGCGGGCTATACCGACGTCGAGTTCGATATCCTCGCCGGCGCGAGCGCGGGCGGCCTCAATGCGATGCTGTTCGCGCTGACGCAGACCTATGGTGTGCCCACGGACGATCTCGTCAGCAGGCTGTGGAGCGAGCAAGGAGACCTCTGGGAACTCGTCCGCGAGCCGGGCTGGGGGCCGGTGCCGTCGGTGCTGAAGGGGAACGAACGCCTGCTCGACGTCGCCGAGCAGGCGGTGCTCGGGATCGCCGGCCTCGGGCGGAATTCGGGTACGCCGAAGTATGCCGACTCCGAGATCGCCGCCATCGATTCGGTGACCGTCGAACTGGCCGCGACGCTGCTGACCGATGGAAAGCAACCGGAGCTGGGGAACCGTGCGTCGTTCTCGTTCACACGACGCCCCGGTGGTCTCACCTCGAGGTACTCGACCGTTCCGGGACCGGAGACGGTCGAGGTCAGGATGGAACTGCGTCGGATGGCTCTGGCCGCCCGCGCCACGTCGTCCTTTCCCGGCGCCTTCGAGCCCGCCGACATCTATTCGGCGACCGACGGGTCCACCTGTGGCTGGAAGCAGTTGTCGCGGAAAGGCAAAGAGTCACCGCGCGACTGTGTTCCGAATATGGTCGCGGTCTTCCCCTTTGCCCGGGCGGGAGCGGCGAGTTCGCCCGCGGTGCGACCCGGCGACGAATTCCGGGTCGTCGACGGGGGTGTCGTCGACAACATCCCGATCGATCGCGCGCTCCGCGCAGTGCAGCGGGCCTCGGCGTCGAGTCCCTCGCGGCGCGTGCTGGTCTACCTCGATCCTCAGCCTCCGCAGCCGCCGGTCCCGAGGAAGGCGGTGGTCGCCGGGAACCGCGATTCCGGCGCGGGCTGGCTGTCGGTGATCATGGGCGCCAAGGGACTTCAGAAACGTGTCGAGAGCGCCGACGACGAGATCGATCAGATCCGGGAGCACAACGACGCCGCGCTCGAGGCCGCTTCCCGGCAGCGGGAACTCGCTGCGACCCTGTCGGCGGCGCTCGGGAACGGCCGCAAGGTCGAGAGGGTGGATGTCGCGACGTACATCCGCTCCCGGTCCGGAATCGACGTCCAACGGCTCAGCAATCTCGTCGTCGATCCGACCGCATACCTGTGCCGGCCGCCCCACCGGTCGCGGATCTTCCCGACGGTGAACCGCCTCGACGCCCTGTGCGTCGAGCGAGCGGTGCGTGAAGCGTACGGGGAGATCGCCGGGGGAGCGCATCCGGACGCCTCGGCGGTGTTCGACGCCGGTGACGTGGGAGCCGCCGTCGCCGGTATCCGCCTGTTCATCGCGTGGGTGCAGCAGCTGCAGGCGATGAGTACCGGATCGACTGTCGCCGAACCGGTTCCGCTCCGTCGACTGAAGAAGGGGTTGTACCGGTGCCTCACGGTGATGATCGAGGCGCGGCGTCTCACCGTCGATATGGCTCTCCTCCTGAAGGATTCGACCCGTGTCGACTGCGACGAGGTCGTGTCCCGGATCATCGGGGGGATCGAGTCGCAAGGACGCCTGGAGATCAATTCGATCGTGGACGTCGCGATGACACCCGCCGGGGTCACGGAGATCGCGGAGGCAACGTTCTACCAGGTGCTTGCTCCGGTTGAGGGTGCGCCGGGAGTGCAGCTCGGCGAGGCGAAGGGCGACGCGCTGCACTCGGTGTGGGCGACGCTGTCGCAGTACCGAACCCGCATCCTCGAGTGGACGGTGAACCCCGCCGAATCACCGGGGCCGGCGCTCGAACGCTGGAACAACTCGATCTTCCACCTGCTGCACGACGGGCTCGGTGAAGACGAGGGGGACGCCGCCCCGGAGAACGTCGTCTTCGACATCGTCCGCCTGGTCGGCGAGGCGGCGATCCCCGGTACCGCGGCCACGATCGGCTTTCATCGGATCACCGGGGACACGAAACCCAGACTGAAGTTCGACGGCCATGAGGACGGGACTCCGCCGGCGGGCGACGTATCGCTCGCGGAGGTTCGGAAAGCAGCCATCGCCGCACAACTGCAGAAGTGGATTCGCGGCGACGTCGATCCCGGATCGCTGAACGCCGACGCCGTCGCGACGCAGATCGATGCCACGGCGAATCTCGCGCGGGCGGACACCCGCCTGGCCGGCACCGGGCTGGCGCGGTTCGCCGGCTTCCTCAGTCCTGAGTGGCGCGAGAACGATTGGCACTGGGGACGACTGGATGCTGCCGCAGGAGTGGTGGATCTGCTGTCCACGACGTCGGAGTCGACGACCGTCGTCTCCCGGGAGGACGACGAACAACTCATCACCGAGCTGCAGGAAGAGGTGACGAGGGAGACCACGCCGAGCGGCGTGTCCGCGGGAGCACACATCGCTGCGACGGGCGGGCAGACCCTGTCGCATCTGGACGTGCGCTACGTGTTCGGACTGGTCTCCCGGATCCTGCCGCTGGTGTTGCGGGCCCTGTGGCCGGCGGAGAGATCCGGCGGCACCGCGAAGGGCGTCGCCGTCCGCGTGGGGCTCGTCGCCGCCCGTCCGCTGCTGCCGATCATCTCTCTCGCCCTCGACCGTGTGCGGCTGGTCTCCGCCGTCGTGGTGGCCGTCGCAGCCGCTGCGCTCCTCGGCACGGGGACCACGGCGCCGGGAGTCCAGGCGACTTTCGTGGGCATCACCGCAGTGCTTGGTGGCCTGTTGATCTGGCGTGCGATCGAGGCGCGCCGTCGGTGGGGGATGGTCCGTGAGTTCTTCACCGCACGGGCCCCGGAACGGAAACCGGAAACCGACGAGTTGTGGACGACGACGCTGAACGGAAGTGAGAAGTACGCGAAGAGGTTCGCCATCGGAGCCTTTGTCGCCGGAGCTTTCGCATTGGTCGTTGCCGCCCTGTGGATCTGGTGGCGCAGCAACGCAGTGCCCGCCCTCGGTGCTGAATCTCTGGTCATGACGGTCCTGCTGTTCGCGGGCCTCGTCGGCTGGTGCAACCTGGGCGCTCAGACGGTGCGCGCCAGGCCGAGACGGCGGAAAGAGGTCCGCATCGGTCTGATCACTGCCGTGGTGGTCATCTACCTGCCGATCTTCGGCGTCACCTGGATGTCCATCGAGGACATGGCATCCGGAAAGAAGTCGTCAGATCTTGCCCAGCTGTTCACCCAGCCGACCGCAGGCGAAGCGGCTGGAATCGCCGCGGCGACGGTGCTTCTGCTGACCTTGCTGTCGCTGTGGGGGTGGGCCCGATGGGGCGACATCGCCGGATGCGCCGTGGGACTTGCCGTGATCGCGGGAATCACCCAGTGGGCGCTCGAGACCTTCTTCTCGGAATCACCGCTGTTGGATCTTCTGCCGACGGCCGTCTGGGCGGTCGGCGTCGGGATCGCCCTTCAGTTCGTCCACCCGGTCGGGCGAGACAAGCTCTAGGACGGGTCCGGTGAGCCCAGGCCGACGATCAGGTCCCACGGATCAGTACCGGCTTCGAGGATCTCTCCGGCCAGCGATGTGGCCCAATCCTGCTCGGTGCCATACCGATCCGTCCAGGTCCACAAGGCGGAGGTGAATCGGCCCAGGCTGTGCTCCGAGGTGAAGCCAATCGCGCCGTGGATCTGGTGTCCGGCGGAGGCGACCTCGGTGGCGTAGTGCGAGGTCACGACCTTTGCCGCCGCGATGGCGGCGTGGGCCGCGACCGGGTCATTAGAAGCGGCTTCGGTGGCGGCTCGTGCGGCCGTCTCCATGAGCGTTGTCTGGGCGGCCATCTCGGCCAGTCGCTGCTGGATGGCCTGGAACTTCGCCAGGGGCCGCCCGAACTGGGTGCGTTCGGACGCGTAACGGACCGTGCGTTCGCGTACCGCGCGCGCGGCCGCGGCCAGGGCGACGGCGTACGCGAGAGCTCCGCGTCGACGCAGGTCCTCGATGTCGACGGGGGAGTGCGCCGAGAACGTCGCCTCGGCATCGCGGAAGACGATGTCGCCGTACGAGACTCCCCGAAGGTCGGCCCCGTTCGTGATCTCGACGCCGGGAGCTTCGCGTCCGACGACGGTGATGACCGGGCCGTCGGGCCCGGTCATCAGGACCACCACGGTATCCACATCGTCGACATGCGCCACGCCGGTCACGCTGCCCGACAGCAGGATTCGATCTCCGTCGGTGCGGATGGTCCCGTCGTCGATCACGGCAACCGTCGCAGTGGTGCCTTCGAGTGGAAGTCCGACGCTGCCCGCCAGCCACGACGCGAGGAGTGCGTGTTCGAGGTACGGGGTCACGGCCCCGGCTTCGGCGAGCGAATCCAGAACGGCGAGTGCATCACCGAGTTCGCCACCGTGTCCACCGGCCTCCTCGGGGACATCGACGCCGGTGAACCCGGCTTCGACGACGGCGCCCCACACGGCCGCGTCGGGTGCGGTGATCGGGGTCTGCATGTCGACCGGGATGCGGGCGAGCATCGCGGTGAGGGCCGCCCGGAGTTCGGTTGCGAGGTCGCTCATCGTATCCCCATTCCGCGCGCGACGATTCCGCGCAGGATCTCGTTGGTTCCGCCGCGAAGCGTGAAAGCAGGTGTGTGCAGAACGGATTGGGCCAGGAGCCGTTCGAGATGCGTGCCGCCCAAACGGCGCGGCACGATGCCGGAGGCATCGCGGACGGCCGTCACCAGATCGCCCTCGAACGTCGAACCGAGATCCTTGACCATCGCGGCGAGCACATCGGGTTTGCCGCCGGCCGCCAGTTCGCGGGCAACCTGCAGCGACATCTGACGCAGCGCCCACGCCTGTGCGGTGAGCTTTCCCAGCGCCGCCCGCTGTTGCGGGGTGGCTCCCTGCTCGCGGAGATGATCGGTCCATGCGCGTAGGAGTGGCAGCGTGCTGAGGTAGCGCTCTGGTCCGGAACGCTCGAATGCCAACTCGCTCATCACCTGTTGCCAGCCGTGTCCGCGGCGGCCGAGTAGCGCCGACGAGTCCACCACCGCGTCGTGGAAGATGACCTCGTTGAAGTGCGACTGGCCGTCGATGCTCCGGATCGGCCGGATCTCGATGTCCGGGTGCGGGAGGTCGATGACGAACTGCGAGAGTCCCTGCTGCCGATCGTCGGCCGTACCGTCGGTACGTGCAAGCAGAACCATCGCGTGGGCGATGTGGGCGCCGGTGGTCCACACCTTCGTTCCGCTGATCGTCCACGAATCGCCGTTGTCCGTCGCGCGCGTCCGCACGCCGGCGAGGTCGGAACCCGCGTCGGGCTCACTCATGCCGATCGCGAAGTAGACGGTGCCGGCGGAGATCCCGGGGATGTAGCGGCGTCGCTGTTCCTCGGTCCCGTTGGCCAGGATGCCCGGTGCCATCTGCCGGTCGGCGATCCAGTGCGCGGCGACGGGCGCGCCGTGCGCCAGCATCTCCTCGGTGATGACGAATCGTTCGACCGGTGTGCGTCCCCGTCCGCCGTACTCGGTGGGCATCGTCATGCCGAGCCACCCGCGCTCGCCGAGCCGACGGCTGAAGTCGAGGTCGAAACCCCTCATCCAGCTGTCGACGTCGGGAGTGAAGGCACCCGAATCGATTTCGGTCCGCAGGAACTCGCGGATCTCGGCGCGCAGCGCCGCCAGGGATTCGACGCGCAGCGTCGCGAGCTGATCGTCGGTCACGACCGGGCAGGTCCCCGTGACGACCAGTTCTGGCCCTTACGGGCCATCGACCACATCTGGGTGCCGCGTTCGATCTCGATCGCCGAATCCCACGTCACCGTCGGCGGACCGAGCTCCAGGCGCACGCTCGACATGACCTTGCGGGTCAGCTCGGGGTCGCGGGCGGCGGGACCGGTGAGGCCGTCGACGATCGCAGGGAGCTCGTCAACCGGGGCTGCGGCGTACGCGAGCCCCTGCGCGACCGCCTCGTCGCCGGTGAGTGACTGGCCGCAGGCCGCGAGTGCGATCGTGTTGGCGCGTCCGACCGCGCGGTTCAGCAGGGTCAGGTGACCGCCGCCGGGATGAATACCGCGGGCGAGGAAGCCGCTGTCCAGAACCGCGTCGGGAGTGGTGACGAGCAGGTCGACGGCCAGGGCGAGGTTGAGGCCGGCACCGACCGCACCGCCCACTACGACGCCGATGGTGGGAACCGGAAGGGAACCGACACGGACGAACGCCGCGTACACCGCCGACAGCTGCCTCACCGACTCCGGCGCCGCCGGATCGGCCGACGCGCCGGCGAGGATGCGGGTGTCGGCACCGCTGCAGAAGTAGGAGCCGGCGGCGTCGACGACCACCGCGCCGATGGTCTCGTCGGCGGCCACCTGGTCGCAGAACCGCTCGATCGACGCGGCCATCTCCAGGGTGATCGCGTTCTTGCGGCGCGGGTTGTTGAGTGTCAGCCTCCCGACGCCGTTCTCGAAGGACGTGAGAATGGGATCGCCGGTTGCCTCGGCGTCTGAAGGGGTGGAGGTTGGGGAGTCGGAGCTCATGGAGAGAACGGTAGTCGTCTGCGGAGCGCTCTCGGCGGTGCCACGCAAATTGCGCACGGGGCTCCTGCCAGAGTGGAACATGTTCTAAACTAGAACACGTTCACATTGGGAAGGTGAGGGCACAATGGCGGTTGACCAGCAGGTACGCGAACAGATCGCGGCCGAGCTCTGGCAGGCGGAGGTCTCGGCGACGGCCATCGACCGTCCCACGGACACCCATCCCGACCTCGACGTGGTCGACGCCTACGAGATCCAGCTGATCAACATCCGCAAGCGACTCGAGGCCGGGGCCAGGGTCGCCGGGCACAAGGTCGGCCTCGCTTCCGAGGCGATGCAGAAGATGATGGGCGTCGACGAGCCCGACTACGGACACCTCCTCGACGAGATGCAGCACTTCGAGGAGACCCCCATCGACGCGAAGAAGCTGTGCTTCCCCCGGGTCGAGGTGGAGGTCGGCTTCATCCTCGGCGAGGACCTGCCCGGCGAGGGATGCACCAACGAAGACGTCATCGCCGCGGTCGAATGGGTGGTGCCCTCGATCGAGCTCATCGACTCCCGCATCAAGGACTGGAAGATCACGCTGTGCGACACCATCGCCGACAACGCGTCGTCGTGCGGCTGGATTCTCGGACAGCAACGTGTCCCGATCGGCGAGATCGACACCGGGGACATCGACGCGGTCCTGCATCGTAACGGGGAGATCGTGGCGAAGGGCAATTCGTCTGCGGTGCTGGGCCATCCGCTCAATGCGGTGTCGTGGCTGGCACGCAAGGTCGACAGCTTCGGGGTCCGTCTCCGCAAGGGGGACGTGATCCTGCCCGGCACGGCGACGCGGGCGATCGACATCTCCTCGGGTGACCACTTCGTGGCCGAATTCGCCGGCCTCGGTTCGGTCACCCTGGATTTCACCTGACACGACTTCACCTGACATGCAACAGACTTCACTAGCAAGAGGAGGGTCCACGTGGCGGCAAAACTGACCGCGGCGATCATCGGATCGGGCAACATCGGCACCGATCTGATGTACAAGCTGGAGCGTTCGGAGGTCATCGAACCCCGATGGATGGTCGGCATCGACCCGGACTCGGAGGGCATGAAGCGCGCCGCCGACCGCGGACTCATCACGATGAGCGGTGGTGCGGACGAACTCCTCGGGTCGCAGGACAAGCCCGATCTCATCTTCGAGGCCACCTCGGCCTACGTGCACCGTGAGTACGCCCCGAAGTACGAGGCCGCCGGTATCACCGCGGTGGACCTCACCCCGGCGGCGGTCGGGCCCGCCGTGGTCCCGCCCGCCAACCTGCGTGAACACCTCGACGCCCCGAACACCAACATGATCACCTGCGGCGGGCAGGCGACCATCCCGATGGTGCACGCGGTCTCGTCGGTCGTGCCGGTCCCGTACGCGGAGATCGTCGCGTCGGTCGCCTCGGTCTCGGCCGGTCCGGGCACGCGCGCCAACATCGACGAGTTCACCCGCACCACCTCCGCCGGCGTCGAGTCGATCGGTGGCGCGCAGCGCGGTAAGGCGATCATCATCCTCAACCCGGCGGACCCGCCGATGATCATGCGCGACACCATCTTCTGCGCCATCCCCGAAGACGCCGACACCGACGCCATCGCGGAATCGATCCACCGGCGAGAGAAGGAGATCCAGCAGTACGTGCCGGGCTACCGTCTGCTGCAGGACCCGCAGTTCGACCCGCCGAGCGTCCTGAACGGCGGCTATGCGCGGGTGTCGATCTTCGTGGAGGTCGAGGGTGCGGGCGACTTCCTGCCGCCCTACGCCGGCAACCTGGACATCATGACCGCCGCCGCGACCAAGGTCGGCGAAGAACTCGCAAAGAATAAGCTGGGAGTCCCCGCATGAGCACCAACGTGGTCACCACCCCGCGCGACCCGAAGCTGATGGCGAACGCGCGCAAGTACTCCGACACCCTCGACATCCGCATCACCGATTCGTCTCTGCGGGACGGCAGCCATCACAAGCGGCACCAGTTCACCGAAGAGGAGGTGTGCGCGATCGTCGGTGGCCTCGACGAGGCCGGTGTGCCGGTCATCGAGGTGACCCACGGCGACGGCCTCGGCGGCTCGTCGTTCAACTACGGGTTCTCCAAAACCCCTGAGCAGCAGCTGATCAAAGCTGCGGCCGAGACCGCCAAGCGGGCCAAGATCGCCTTCCTCATGCTGCCCGGTCTGGGCACCAAGGACGACATCCGCGCCGCGCAGGACAACGGCGGCCAGATCTGCCGCATCGCCACCCACTGCACCGAGGCCGACGTCTCCATCCAGCACTTCGGTCTCGCACGGGATCTCGGACTCGAAACCGTCGGCTTCCTGATGATGAGCCACAGCCAGCCGCCGGAGGTCATCGCCAAGCAGGCCCGCATCATGGCCGACGCCGGATGTCAGTGCGTATACGTCGTCGACTCCGCGGGTGCGCTCGTCCTCGAGGACGTCACCGTCCGCGTCGAGGCGCTCGTCGCCGAACTCGGCAACGACGCCCAGGTCGGGTTCCACGGACACGAGAACCTCGACATCGCGATCGCCAACTCGGTCAACGCCATCCGTGCGGGCGCCCAGCAGATCGACGGCTCCATCCGACGCTTCGGCGCCGGCGCGGGCAACACGCCCACCGAGGCCTTCGTCGGTGTGTGCGACAAGCTCGGGATCACCACCGGGGTCGACTTCATGAAGATCGCCGACGTCGCACAGGACGTCGTCCGACCGGCCATGCCGACGGAGTGCCTGGTGGACCGCCCGGCGATGATGATGGGTTACGCCGGTTGTTACAGCTCGTTCCTCAAGCACGCAGAGGGCCACGCCGAGCGCTACGGCGTGTCGGCCGCCGAGATCCTGCTCGAGGCCGGCGCGCGCAAACTGGTCGGCGGTCAGGAGGACCAGCTCATCGACATCGCGCTGGAGTTGAAGAAGAAGCAGGACGCGAACGCCGGCGTCTGAGCAGAGCTCAGGAGCGGCCGATGTGGGCCAGAAAGTCCCGCGCTGCACCGGCACTGGGCTGGGGACCGGACGGCCACACCGCCCGCAACTGACGTCCGAGGTCGAGGTCGTCGATCGGGATGCGGACCAGCCGTCGGTCGAGATCGTCGGCGACCGACAGGTTGCTGAGCACCGCGGGTCCGGCCCCCGCGATGACCGCGGCGCGCACCGATGCCGTGGTCGACAGTTCCAGCACCGGTGCGGTGACCTCGCGGGACGGTCCGAGCGCCCGGGTCAGGGCGCGTTCGAAGAACTCGCGAGTGCCCGAGCCCTCTTCGCGGGTCACGAGTGCGGTACCGGCGAGGTCGGCGGCCCCGATCCGACGGCGGCTGCGCGTCCACGGATGATCGGGTGGCACGACGACGACCAGCTCGTCACGCGCGATCGTCCGGCTCCGGAGCCCGGGTGCCACCCGAGGCCCCTCGACGAACCCGAGTTCGACCTCGCCGTCGCGCACCAGCGTGCAGACGTGGTCGGAGTTGGCGGCGGTGAACGACACCTTCGGCGCGGGGTCGTGCTGGGCCGCGAAGGAGACGAGCCAGCGGGGGAGGAGATGCTCCGCGACGGTGAGGCTCGCGGCCAGCCGCAGCCGATCTCGTCGTTCCAGCCGTAGGGCGGAGAGTCCGGCGTCGAATTCGCCTGCCAGCGTAAGTAATCGGTCGGCCCACTCGGCGACGAGCCGGCCGGACTGGGTCGGTACCGATCCGCGCGGCGTTCGCGTCAGCAGTCCGACGCCGAGCTGCGTCTCCATCGCGCGGATACGCGCCGACACCGCCTGCTGGGTGACACCGAGTTCGGCGGCCGCAGCATTGAGACTGCCCGTGCTGACGACCGACTGCAGGGTTTCCAACGATGCGAGGTCGGGCATCCGCGGACTGAGGACCATCGCCCGAGGGTACAACCAGCGTTGGTACCCCGGCTACAAGCGCAGTTTGTGACCTGCCAACGATTCGGGCTCTACCGGGGGCGCGGCATCCACGCGATCGTGGTGGACATGACCACGATGACCGTTCGCCCGACCCCGTCCCGGACCGGTTCCCTGCCCGGGACCGGGCCCGGAGTGCGCGTCCGTGTCACCTACTTTCCGCCGAACTGGTTCGCGGCGGTGATGGGCACGGGGATCATCGCGATCGCCGCGCACGGCCTGCCCTGGCAGCCGGCCGGCCTGAGCGTCGTCGCCGTCGGGTTCTGGTTGCTGGCCTGCCTCGTGTTCGTGGCCGTGGCCGTCACCACGATCGGCCACTGGGTGGCGGACCCCGCCGTCGCTCGCAGCCACCACGGTCATCGCGTCGTCGCGCACTTCTACGGTGCGGTGCCGATGGCGATCATGACCGTGGGGACCAGCACTCTCCTGGTCGGCGGCGGGCTCGTCGGCCGAGACGTTGCCCTCGGCGTCGACGTTGTGTGCTGGATCGTCGGCACACTCGGCGGCGTGGTCACCGCGCTGGTCATCCCGTACCGGCACCTGATCGTCGGGCGCGCTCGCGTCGAGGATGCGTTCGGCGGCTGGTTGATGCCGGTAGTGCCGCCGATGGTGTCGGCGTCGGCCGCGGCGATCCTGTCGGGGCAACTCGGTGCCGGGTGGGCGCGGGACCTGGTTCTCGGGGTCGGGTGCGCGATGTTCGGTCTGGCGGTGGTCGCCGCGACGCCCATCCTGGTCGCTCTCGTCCGGCGCTTCCGGACGGGCGATCACGGTGCCACGAACATGGTGCCGACCTGGTGGATCGTGCTCGGCCCACTCGGGCAGTCGGTCACGGCGATGTGCATGCTCGCCCATGCGGCACTCCACGTGGTGCCCGCACCGGTCGCGGGTGCCATCCACGAGTTCGCAATCGCCTATGGGCTGGTCGTGTGGGTGATCGCCACGGCCTGGATCGGTGTCGCCGCACTGCTCACCCTCCGCACCGCGCGGGCCGGGATGCCGTTCGCGATGACCTGGTGGTCGTTCACGTTCCCGGTCGGTACCTACGTGACCGGCTCCTCTGCGTTGGCGCTCACCCTGGGCCGGCCGGTCTTCGAGGTCGCGGCGGTGACCGGCTTTGCTGTACTGGTGGCCGCCTGGGCCGTGGTCGCCGCCCGCACCGCCCGCGGCATCGTCTCCGGCGATCTCCTCCGACTGCCGGTCTGAGGATGTTGACGCTCGCGGGGTACGTCAGGATGATCGGAAGCGCACCACCGGAAGATCGAGCCCAGGCACGCCCGTGCCGAGCGCCCAGCTACCGGAAGGAGTCGCCATGGCAGACGCCCAAGCGTGGAGCGGAGGGGAAGCGGACGACGCCGACGTCGTCGAGCAGACGATGCCGGCGGATCCCGTCGACGACGAGGCTCCCGCCGAGTCCGAGGGGCCGGTCATCGCTCTGGAAGCCAACGACGCGGACGTCGTCGAACAGGCCACCGACGTCGGGTCCGACGACCCCGACGAATACCCGCCCGGCGATCGGTAGAGAACACACGCCCATAGCGCGCATTGCTTCTACCGATCGCGCGGTGTCACATCCCGGCCGGCGGATGTCCGAGACAGATCAGCGCGCCCATCGGGTCCTTGATCGCTGCGAGCGTCCCGTACGGGGTGTCCTCACCGGGCATCAGGATCTCGCCGCCGAGGGACTCGACCTGCTTGACCGTCGCCGCCACGTCGTCGACGGTGATGTAGATCTGCCAGAACGACGGCACCTCCTCGGGAAACAGCGTGGAGGCGTCCATGATCCCGGCGTAGGACTCGTCGCCGTAGAAGATCTGACCGTAATGGTCGGGACCCACGGCGTCGGGGTCACCGCCGGTGCCGACCTCCTCGATCCGCGCGCCGAGCACGGTGCGATAGAAGTCGACTGACTTGGCGTAGTCCTTGGACTGGCATTCGAACCAGTACGGGGTGCCGTGTTCGCCGAACTCGGAATAACCCTTGTGCTGCTTGGGCTGCCAGAAACCGATGACCGCCCCGGCGGGATCGGTGGCGACCATCATCGTGCCCTCGTCACCGACCGGCATCGGCGGGACCATGATGCTGCCGCCGGCGGATTCGACCGCGTTGACGGTGGCGTTCGCGTCCTCGGAGTGCAGGTACACCGACCAGATGTTCGGTGGCCCGGCCTCTTCCATGGCCGGGCTGAGCCCCGCGACCGGTTTGCCGTTCTTGGTGAAGTTCCGGTATCCGCCGAACTCTTCACTGGGTTCCTCGGTCTCCCACCCGAAGATCTCGCCGTAGAACTGCTCGGCCCTCCCGGTGTCGCTGCTCATCAGGTCGAACCAGATCGGCGCCCCGGACGGGGCTGCGTACTCGGCCATGCTCGGATCCCTTCGTTGCCATGCGGAATATTGCTGAACGACTGAGGTGGAGACTCTCAGCGTCGCGCAAACTCATCGGTCCGACAGCGTGTTGGGGCGCTTGGGTGGGATCGATACCGGCGCGTGATTTCGGCACCGGGTGAATGGCAGTCTTGTCGGCATGACCGCAGAACCGGGCATCGTCGACAGACTGCGCACCTTCGTGTGGCCTGCCGCCCTCGTCGGTGGACTCCTCCTGGTGCTGTTCGCACAGGTGGAGTGGGGAAGCACCGACGAGGGCGTACAACCGTCCATCACCGGTCTCGGACGGGTGACCGTCCCGGGGGCGAGCGATGAGGACGTGGCCTTCTTCTTCGAGGACAACACCGACCGGCCCGGTCTGAGTGTGGTGATCCTCGGTGCGGTCATCGCGGTGGTCGCCGCGTTGGCGTGGTGGCGCGAGCGTCTCCGTCCGGCGGCGATCGGGGTGATCGGCCTGGCCGCGGTGGTCGCGTCGGTCGTCGGGATCCGAACGCTGAGTGATCCGGCCGCGCACCTGTTCTCCGACCGGGTCACCGAGGCCCTCGACCTCGAACTCCCGACGATGCAACCGGGTTACGGGCTGCTCGGCACCGTGGTGGTCGCGGTGCTGCTGCTCGTCGTCGTGGGGTTCGCGGTGGCGACCTCGGTGTGGCCCGGACGGTCGGTGGACCCGGTGGAGGTCAGCCGAAACGACGAATCGTCTTGATGGGCCCCATGTCCTTGACCTTGGTGAAGCCGATGGGCTTGCCCGTGGTGTAGGCGTTGAACAGCCGGCCGCCGCCGGCGTAGATGCCGACGTGCCCGGCGTCGCGGCCGAAGATGATGATGTCGCCGGGGGCGAGGGTGCTGAACGGGATCGCGTTGCCGACCCTCGCCTGCTGCTGGCTGGTCCGGGGCAGTTTCACGCCTGCGGTGTGGAACGCCCACTGGACGAGACCGGAGCAGTCCCACGAGTGCGGGCCGGTGCCGCCCCATCGGTATGGCTTGCCGATCTGGGTCATCGACGCGCCGAGCGCCGCCAGGCCGGTGGGAGTGGGGATGGGCAGGTAGATCGGTACCGAACCGGTGGAATCACTGGAGCCCGAACTCGAGCCGGCCGCGGCGGCGCGTCCGGCATCGGCAAAAGGTGAGCCCAGGAACGCGCCGCGACGGTGAGTGCGGCGGACATGGCGACAGCACAGGTGACCCGCGTACAGCGGGTTCGCAAAACGGACATGACGACCAGATTGGCCGACCGCATACCCGCTTGTCGCCGCTATTCCTAGACGTGTGATGAAGGTGTGACCGTTGTGATGCGTGAGGCTAGTGTTGATTAATGTTGCAGACAGTGCTCAAATTCGACACTCACCAATAGCCGTCGGGATCGGTGGCGGGTGATTCCGGAGGAATGATTCCCTCGGCCACACCGTGGTCGATACTCGCCGACAAGCGGACACAGGTCGGCATCATCGCACCCGGGAGCAGTGGCCCGTTCCCGTCGTCGCCGCCGGCGCGCATCTGCTCGAGGCCGTGGCATCGGCTCCGGGCGTCGGCGTTCCACTGCACGCTCGTGTGGTGCGTGCTGGTCTTCTTCACCAGCACGCACGCGTGGCAGGCGCGGCATTCGATCTCTCGCATGCCGCCCTGCAGGTAGTGCTCGCGGTCGCGCTGGGTCGCCGCGTGGACCCGGGCCGCCCGGTCGGGATCGTCGCCGAAGTCGGGCGCCTTGGCCCAGTGTGCTCGTGACGCGGCCCGGGTCATCGTCAGACCTGCGCCTTCTCCGAGGAATCCGCCGCGCCGTCCGGCGACTGCTCGGCCGCTGCCTTCTCGGCCTCTTGGCGTCGGAGGTTCTCCTGGATCTCGGCGTTCCAGCTCTCGACTGCCTTGGAGGTGTCGATCTCGTACTCGAACCGGCCGGTCATCTCGTCGGTGACGTCGGCCTTGTCGACATAGAACTGCTCGTACCAGCGACGGAGCTGGTACACCGGGCCGTCCTCCTCGACGAGGAGCGGATTGTCGATGCGGGTCTTGTTCTTCCAGATCTCGACGTCCTGCAGGAAGCCGACCTCGACACCCGCGCTGATCTTGGTGGCCATCTTCGAGGCCTGCTCGGCGGTGAGGCCCTCGGGAACCTTCGCCATGACGCCGTACATCAGGACGAACGAATTCTCGTCGATCGGGTAGTGGCAGTTGGTCAGGATGGTCTCGACCGCGAAGCCGCCGTAGTACTGGACCATCGGGTTCAGCATGTAAGACGGACCGTAGTAAGCGGCGATCGATTCGAGCCGGCTGTCGCCGTAGTTGGTGCCCAGCGTGACGTCGGGGCGCCCGTGCGAATTCATGTACTGCGCGGCGATCTCGCCCTCGAAGACATTCTTGAAGTAATCCGGCAGCGCGAAATGCACATAGAAGAAATGCGCCATGTCGACGACGTTGTCGATGATCTCGCGGCAGTTCGAGCCCTCGATCACGATGCGGTTCCAGGTCCAGTCGGTCCACTCCTCGGACCCGACCTCGGCCAGCTCCGGGATGATGACCTCTTCCGGCGGCGGGTTGCCCTCGGGGTCGTTGTAGACGAAGACCTGGCCGTTGCGGACCATCGACGGCCACGAGCGGGTCTTGGCGAGCTTGGGGTTGCGCTTGGCGTACGGGACGCCGGCGCAGCGACCGTTGCCCTTCCACAGCCAGCCGTGGAACGGGCAGGCGACGTTGTCGCCGGACAGCTTGCCCTGCGACAGGTCACCGCCCATGTGGCGGCAGTAGGCGTCGAGGATGTTCAGCTCGCCCTTGGTGTCGACCCAGACGACGAGCTTGGTGCCGAAGATCTGCACGGAGTGCGGTTGGCCGTCGTCGAACTCGCCGAACAGGCCCAGGCAGTGCCACCCGCGGGCGAACCGGGTGGGCGGCGCGCCGGTGTCGATCTCCCGGATACCCACCTCGGCGTCGTTGGACGAACCGGGGGTGTTCGGGGTCATCGTGTCGGGTGCTGGTGACATGTGCCCTCTCCTGTCTGTGGCTGGTGTCGCGTCGAACCTCTGCCGCCAATACTAGAACACGTTTCAAATCCTTTGGGTGGATCGCCGCCCAGATCGCCGATCAGTGCTGTACATGGGCATAAAGTCCCAGTGCTCGACAGAAATGAGAACGTGTTCTAATCTCGAACTCGATGAGTAAGCGGCCGGCGCCGTCCGGCCGAGGGAGAGACAGGTAGGAGCAGGCGAGATGCCAGCACAACGGAGCGAAGCCGCCGAGCAGGTTTTGGAGAAGATCAACGCACTGCTCCCGGAGATCGAGCAGCGGGCGCAGTCCACCGAGGATCTGCGTCGAATCCCCGAAGAGACCGTGTCCAGCCTCGAGACGGCCGGCTTCTTCAAGCTGATGCAGCCCGAGCAGTGGGGCGGATACCAGGTCGACCCGGTGACCTTCTACGAGGCCGTGCGGCGGATCGCCTCGGCCTGCGGGTCGACGGGTTGGGTGTCGGGCATCATCGGCATCCACAACTGGCACCTCGCGCTCTTCGACCAGCAGGCGCAGGAGGACGTCTGGGGCAAGGACCCCAACGTCCGCATCTCGTCGTCGTACGCGCCGATGGGTATGGGTGAGGTCGTCGACGGCGGCTACAAGGTCAACGGATCGTGGGCCTGGTCGTCGGGCTGCGACACCGCCGACTGGGTGTTCGTCGGTGGACCGGTCATCAAGAACGGCAAGCCGGTCGACTTCGTCAGCTTCCTGATCCCGCGCGAGGACTACACGATCAAGGACGTGTGGAACGTCGTCGGTCTGCGCGGAACCGGGTCCAACACCATCGAGGTCAAGGACGTCTTCGTTCCCCGCCACCGCATGCTGAGCATGCGCACCATGTCGATGGGCCAGAGCCCGGGACTCGAGCAGAACACCGCACCGGTCTACAAGATGCCCTGGGGCACAATTCATCCCAGCACCATTGCGACCCCGATCGTCGGCATGGCCTTCGGTGCCTACCACGCTCACGTCGAGCACCAGGGCAAGCGCGTCCGCGCCGCTTACGCCGGGGAGAAGGCCAAGGACGACCCCTTCGCCAAGGTCCGTATCGCCGAGGCCGCCAGCGACATCGACGCCGCATGGCGTCAGCTGTCAGGCAACCTGCAGGCCGAGTACGACCTGATCCTCGCCGGTGAAGAGGTCCCCATGGAGCTGCGTCTGGCGGCCCGTCGCGACCAGGTGCGCGCCACCGGCCGCGCGATCTCCGCCATCGACCGTCTCTTCGAGAACTCGGGTGCCCACGCGCTCGAGAACGGCACCCCGATCCAGCGGTTCTGGCGCGACGCCCACGCCGGACGCGTGCATGCCGCCAACGATCCGGAACGAGCCTACGTCGCATTCGGCAACGGCGAATTCGGGATTCCCATCGGCGACACGATGGTCTGACCCTTCGAGACGCTCGCAGGCTAGCTCCTCAGGGGGCCGGGGACACTTTCACACGCTCCTCAGGGAGCAGGAAACAGGAGATCGTGGAGATGAGTGACTGTCCGATCCGTTCATTGGGATACATGAGGATCGAGGCGACCGACATCGAGGCGTGGCGCACCTACGGCCTCAAGGTCCTCGGCATGATCGAGGGCTCGGGACTCACCGAGGGCGCGCTCTATCTGCGGATGGACGACTTCCCCGCCCGCCTGGTCATCGTGCCCTCCGAGCGCGACCGCCTGGCCTGCGCGGGCTGGGAGGTCGCCAATGCCGCTGCGCTGCAGGAGGTCCGCGACCGCCTGGCGGGCGCGCACGTCGTCTTCCGTGAGGGCAAGGACGAGGAGATCGCCGACCGTCGCGTCGCCGAGATGATCGTGTTCGACGATCCCGCCGGCAACACCCTCGAGGTGTTCCACGGGGCCGCGCTCGAGCATCGTCGCATCGTCAGCCCGTACGGTCACCGCTTCGTCACCGAGGAACAGGGTCTCGGCCACGTCGTGCTCACCTGTGAGGACGACAAGGCCGCGCTCGAGTTCTACCGGGACGTACTGGGATTCAAGCTCCGTGACTCGATGCGCCTGCCCCCGCAGGTCGTCGGACGCGAGGAGGGCGACGAGGTCCCGTGGCTGCGATTCCTCGGCTGCAACCCGCGACACCACTCGCTGGCGTTCCTGCCGATCCCCAACAGCACCGGCATCGTCCACCTGATGGTGGAGGTCGAGAACTCCGACGACGTCGGACTGTGCCTCGACCGCGCCCTGCGCAAGAAGGTCCCCATGTCGGCGACCCTGGGTCGGCACGTCAACGACCTGATGCTCTCGTTCTACATGAAGACGCCGGGCGGCTTCGACGTCGAGTTCGGTTGCGAGGGACGGACGGTCAAGGACGAGGAGTGGATCGCCCGGGAGAGCACCGCGGTCAGTCTGTGGGGGCATGACTTCAGCGTCGGGTTCAAGAACTGACATGGCCCAGACGCCTTTCGGGTCCGCGGAGTTCGACTCCCGGCAGTTCCGTACCGCGATGGGTCAGTTCTGCACCGGCGTCACGGTCATCACGACCGTCGACGACGACGGCAAACCCGTCGGCTTCGCCTGCCAGTCCTTCGCGGCGCTGTCCCTCGATCCGCCGCTGGTGCTGTTCTGCCCGATGAAGACGTCCCGGAGCTGGAAGGTCATCGAGAAGGCCGGGAAGTTCTGCGTCAACGTCCTCTCCAACCGGCAGCAGGACGTGAGTGCGGCTTTCGGCGCCCCGGGTGACGACAAGTTCGCCAACATCACCTGGGACCCGTCGCCGGCGGGCCTGCCGGTGATCAGGCACGCGCTGACCTGGGTCGAGTGCGACGTCGAACGGGTCACCGACGGGGGCGATCACCACATCGTCATCGGCCGGGCGCTCACGCTGGGCGAAGTGCTGCAGGACAAGCCGCTGCTCTTCTACCGTGGCGGCTATCTGTCGACAGAACATCCGCGGGTGACGCCGGCACAGGCCGAACTCGAGAACTTCCTGACCTGGACGGGCGGAGACACCTGGCTATGAGCTCGCGCGAGATCGCTGTACCGCAGGACCTGACCAAGCCCCTGACCGATGCGATCGCCGAGGCGGAGAAGCTGGTCGCGTCGGCGGAGTTCGCCGAGACCGAGCAGGATCTCGCCGAGGGGTACGACTATCTCGCGGGCAGCATCGCCGCGATCATCCAGCTGGTCCGCGGCCGGTCGTTGTCGCACCCGAACTTCGTCACCTCGACCGGGCCGTCGACCAAGATGGGCCTCGACAACCCGGACACGCTGTACTACCACGCCGACGTCGAACCGACCGGGACCTACGTGGTCCGCGGACGCCGTGGCACCACAACCGATCTCAGCTTCCAGGTGCTGCGCGGCGACTACACGCCGTCCGCGGTGCCCGGCGGCGAGGACGCCTTCGACGACCGTCGCCTGACCATCGCCGACGACGGCACGTTCGAGCTGACCTTCGGACCGGGGATCGCCGACCCGCCCGACAACTACTTCGCCCTCGGCGAGGGGGCGTCGATGCTCGCGGTCCGCGAGGTGTACTCCGACTGGACCGAGCGCAAGGGTTCGATCACCGTCGAACGCGTCGACACCGTCGGAACCGCGCCGGAGGAAGCCGATCTCGCCCGCGTCGCACGTCGGTACGCGACGGCGGGCAAGATGCTCACGGCACGCATCAACACCTGGTTCAATTTCCCCAAGTGGTTCTACCTCGACGAACCGGTCAACACCTTCACCCCGCCCCGGCAGACACCAGGCGGGCTGAGCACCCAGTTCTCCTCGGTGGGCCACTACCGTCTGGGTCCCGACGAGGCGATGGTCATCACGATCCCGAAGTCCGATGCGCCTTATCAGGGATTCCAGCTCGGGAGCATGTGGTACATCTCGCTCGACTACGTGAACCACCAGACCAGCCTCAATTCGGCTCAGGCGCAGGTCGACCCGGACGGCATGATCCGCATGGTCGTCTCGCACCGCGACTCCGGCGTCGCCAACTGGATCGAGACGACCGGCCGGGAGAAGGGCATCCTGCAGTTCCGCTGGCAGCGCAGCGATTCGCCGATCGGTCCCGAGCTCGGGCCGACGGCGACGGTCGTGGGCCTCGACGACGTGGCCGCGCACCTGCCGCACTTCGAACACAACAAGATCGACGCCGCCGGCTGGTCCGACCGGATCGCGGCACGGCAACGCGCGTTCGCCGAGAGGATGCTGGGATGAGTTCTGGAGCGGGTCTCCTCGACGACAAGGTGGTCGTCGTATCCGGCGTGGGACCCGGGCTGGGTCGCTCGATCTGCCTGCGCGCCGCCGCCGAGGGAGCTCGTGTCGTCCTCGCTGCGCGCACCGAGTCGCGTCTCAAAGAGGTGGCCGCGGAGGTCGATTCGGCCGGAGGGACGAGTCTCGTCGTGCCGACCGACATCACCGACGACGCCGCCGTCGACAATCTGGTCGCCACCACGCTCGCCGAGTTCGGCCGGGCAGATGTCCTGGTCAACAACGCCTTTGCCCTGCCGTCGATGAAACCGCTGGGCCGCACCGACTTCGAGCAGATCACCAGCAGCATCGAGGTCACCGTCGTCGGGACCCTGCGGGTGATCAAGTCGTTCACCGATGCGCTCGCCGAGGCGAACGGGTCGATCGTCAACATCAACTCGATGGTCATCCGGCACTCCGAACCGCGATACGGCAGTTACAAGATCGCCAAGTCGGCGCTGCTCGCGATGTCGCAGACGCTGGCGTCGGAGCTGGGGGATCGCGGTATCCGCATCAACTCGGTGGCGCCGGGTTACATCTGGGACGATCAGCTGAAGTGGTACTTCGGCGAGGTCGCCGAGAAGTACGGCATCACTCCCGAGCAGGTGTACGAACAGACCGCGTCGAAGTCCGATCTCAAACGCCTGCCCGAGCCGGACGAGATCGCCGACGCCGTGATGTTCCTCGCCTCGCCGATGGCGCGGGCGATCTCCGGGCACACCCTGGACGTGAATTGCGGTGAATACCATGACTAGTACGGCGCGGACCGACGTCGGGACCATCGCGGACCTGCACGCCTCGGCCACCCGGGCGACGGGCCTCGAGGACTTCGGTGACACCGACTACCTGGAGCCGTTGGGCATCCTGCTCGACTCCTACCGCTCCGAGGCCGGACTCACCGAACTCGGCAGCAAGATGTTCCGGTTCTTCCTCAAGGGAGCACTCGTCGCCCGACTGCTGAGTGAGGCGTCGTGGAAGGCGAACCCGGAACACGCCGAGGTCGAGATCACCCGGCCCATCTTCGTGACCGGTCTGCCGCGCACGGGAACCACTGCGCTGCACCGGCTCCTGGCCGCCGACCCGGCGCACCAGGGGTTGGAGATGTGGCTCGCCGAGTTCCCGCAGCCGCGGCCGCCCCGCGACACCTGGGCCGACAACCCGGTGTACCAGCAGATCCAGGCCGGCTTCGAGCAGCACCACGTCGAGAACCCGGAGTTCATGGGGCTGCACTACATGGATGCGGGCGAGGTCGAGGAATGCTGGCAGTTGTTGCGGCAGAGCGTCACCTCGATCTCCTACGAGTCGCTCGCCCATATCCCGACCTACTCGCGCTGGCTCGCCGAGCAGGACTGGACGCCGGCATACCTGCGGCATCGCAAGAACCTGCAGCTGATAGGCCTCAACGATCCGGGCAAGCGGTGGGTGCTCAAGAACCCGAGCCATCTGTTCGCACTCGACGCGCTGATGGCCGCCTACCCGGACGCGCTGGTCATCCAGACCCATCGCGCGCCGTCGACCATCATCGCGTCGATGTGCAGCCTCGCCGAGCACGCCACTCCCGGCTGGTCGACGACCTTCACCGGTGATCAGATCGGACAGGACCAGCTGGAACTGTGGTCGCGTGGATTGCGTGAGTTCTCTCGCGCCCGCGAGAAGTACGACCCCGCCCAGTTCCTCGACATCGACTTCGCCGACCTCCGCTCGGACCCGATGGGCACCGTCGAACGCGTCTACGCGGCGCTCGACACCCCCATGTCCGAGGCGGCCCGCGCGGCGGTGACCACGCTCGACGAGGAGAGCAGGTCCGGTGCGCGGAAGCCGCAGCACCGCTACCAGCTCGCCGACTACGGACTCGACGAGGCGATGGTCGAGGCGGCGTTCGGGGAGTAGCCGGGAACGGGCGCGCGATCCGGGACCATCGGGTCGATTGTCGCGCGCGCCGACCGCCACGGTTCTACATTCAACCAATGGCCGCACCGGAGAATCGGAAGTCGGAAGAGGGTCTGAGTCGGCTGATCGCGTTCGCGGACGCGGTGGTGGCGATCGCGCTCACGCTGCTGGTGCTCCCGCTGGTCGACATCGCCAACGACCTGCGTGAGGAGACCTCGGTCGCCGAGGTGGTGTCCGACCATGCGCTCGAGCTGACCAGCTTCTTCGTCAGCTTCGTGGTGATCTGGGTGCTCTGGCGGCAACACCATCGGGCGATGGAGTACTTCCGTTCCTACGACTCGGTTTTGATCAATCTCACCTTCGTGTGGCTGCTGACCATCGTGGTGCTGCCGTTCGCGACCGCGATGGTCGACGACAGCCGGGTTGAGTGGGCGAACGTGCTCTACATCGGCGTGCTCGCCATCTCGGTGGCGTCGCTCGTCGGGATCGCTCAGTGGGGGCATCGGCACCGGGAGCTGCTCGTCGACGACGAGGCCACCGACCGCTGGGCCAGGTCGTCGGGTGGGTGGGGCACCCTCCTGGCCCTGGCGGTGGCGCTGGTCATCGCGCTGGTCTACCCGAAAAGCGGGAACTGGCCGCTTCTGCTGCTGCTCTTCACCGATCCGATCGAGCGGACGCTGGACCGCCTCCGCAACCGCGACTGAGAGCCGACTATCGCAGGCGCGCAGCAGCTTCGGCGACCGCGAGATGCGGGGCGCCCAGCAACTGCGACGACGCCTGTGCGCGCTTGAAGTACAGCTGGATGTCGTGTTCCCAGGTGATGCCGATGCCGCCGTGCAACTGGATGGCCTCGCCGGTGATTCGCCGGAAGGCATCCGAGCAGTACACGTGGGCGGCGAGGGCCAGTTCGGACGCTTCGGGGTCGTCGCCGGCGACCGCGGCGACCGCCGCACGCGAGATCGAACGAGCGGTCTCGACGAGAACGTACATGTCGGCCATGCGGTGCTTCAGCGCCTGGAACGAGCCGATGGTGCGGCCGAACTGCTTGCGCGACTTGGTGTACTCGACGGTGAGGTCGAGGGCGCGCTGGGCGCCGCCGACCTGCTCGGCGGAGAGCATCGCCCACCCGAGCGTCCGCAGGCGTGCGGCGAGGTCGGCCGGTGCGGGGATCGCGGTGGACACGACCTCGTCGAACCGCACCGAGGACAACGCACGCGTCGGATCGAGAAGAGGCAACGGCGACACCGTCACACCGGCCGCATCAGCGGCGACCGAGTGCATCGTCACGTGCTCACCGGGCCCCGATGCCAATACCAGGAAGGTGTCCGCGGACTCGGCATCGACGACGAAGTGTGCGGTGCCGGAGAGCAATCCGGCGTCGGCGTGCACGCCGGGGGTGTCCCAGCCGCGTTCGCCGGCCCAGCACAGGGCGGCCGTCTGCTCACCGGCGGCCAGCGCGGGAAGCAGCTGCGACGCGGTGTCGTCGTCCTGCGCCAGCAGGATCGCGCCGGTCGCCAGCACCGAAGACCCGAAGGCGGGCACCGGACTCAGGGTCGCACCGAGTTCTTCGAGGACAGCGGCCAACTCGGCCCACGACGCCCCCGCACCGCCGGCGTCCTCCGGGATGGGAAGTGCCGCCACCCCGATCTCGGTGCACAGGGTCTCCCACAGGCCGCGGTCGACGCGTCCGGTCGACGCCATGGCCGTGCGCACCGAGGCGGTGTCTCCCCGGCGTCGCAGCAGATCACGCACCGCCTCGGCCAGTGCCTCACGTTCCTCGGCGGAGATCGCGAGCGTCTCGGTGGTCACAGTGTCTCCAGGATGCGTCGACGATGGACTGCGGGCGAGCCCCAGGCGGACAGGAGCGCGCGGGTCTTGGTGATGTACAGCGAGATGTCGTGTTCGGCGGTGTAACCGATCGCCCCGAGCACCTGCAGCGAGCGGCGGGCCGAAAGGTGCGCGGCGTCGGCCGCCGCGACCTTGGCCGCCGACACGTCGCGCGACACGTTGGTGTCCTCGGGCACCTGGCCGTCGATGCCGAGTGCTGCGGCATGGACCAGGGGACGGGCCATCTCGAGTGCGATGGCCACATCGGCGAGGTGGTGCTTCACGGCCTGGAAGGACCCGATGGGCCGGCCGAACTGCTTGCGGGTCTGTGCATATTCGCTGGCGAGGGCGAGCATCGCCTGACCGAGTCCGAGGAGCTCGGCTGCGGTGGTGAGTGCCCCGGCGTCGACGGCGTCGGACGGGTCGATGCCGGTGGCCAGCGTCTTGTCCGGAGCCACCCGTGACAGTGTGCGGGTGGTGTCCACCGAGGGTTCGGTGCTGAGCACGGTGGCCGTCGACAGGACGCCGTCCTCCACGACGTACACGTCGGCGGAATCGACATCGGGCGCGAGCGGCTGCAGCGGGGCGATGGCACAGGTCGCCAGCCGCCCCTCGGCGAGATCCTGGAGGGGGCCGTTCACGTCCGCGTCTCGCAACAGGATCGGCAGGACGGCAACGCTTTCCACGATCGGTCCGGGAGCGCAGTGGCGTCCGAGCTGTTCGACGGCGACGATCATCTCGACGGCGCCGGCGCTGCTGCCGCCGTGGGATTCGTCGATGAGGAGGCCGCTGATCCCGGCGTCGGCGAGCTGGGAGTAGACCTTGGTGACCGCGGTCCGGTCACCGGCCGCCCATGCTCTCGCCGCGGCGGGCATGTCGGCCTTGCCGAGCATGGCGTCGACGGTGGCGGCGAGGTCCGTGTGGATGTCGGAGAGTTGGAAGTCCATGTGGTATCAGCGATCTCCGCGAGGAAGGCCGAGGAGTCGCTCGGCGATGACATTGCGTTGGATCTCGTTGGTGCCGGCGTAGATCGGGCCGGACAGGGAGAACAGGTAGCCGTCCATCCAGGCGTCGTCGAGTTCGGCGTCCGGTCCCTGTAGATCGAGGGCGGTCTCGTGGGCGGCGATGTCCCACTGCGACCAGAAGACCTTGTTGATCGAGGACTCCATGCCGAGCTGTCCGCCTGCGGAGAGCCGGCTCACGGTGTGCCAGGTCGACAACTCGTAGGCGCGCGCCCCGATCCAGGCGTCGGCGACCCGCGCATCGGCGTTGGCCGTCGAGGGCACCTCGTCGCGCTTCGACCGCCACAGGTCGACGAGGCGGTCGGTGGTGGCGAGGAAGCGGCCCGGTGCTCGCAGCGAGAGTCCGCGCTCGTTGGCGGCCGTGCTCATCGCCACCCGCCAGCCGTTGTCCACCTCGCCGATGACCCCGGACTCGCCGGGGTTCGCGGGGTCGTCGGGCACGAAGACGTTCTCCAGGAACAGCTCTGCGAAACCCGCCTCGCCGTCGAGCTGCGCGATGGGACGGACGGTGACGCCCTCGGCACGTAGGTCGAACATGAAGTAGGTGAGGCCCCTGTGTCGCTGGGCCTCCTTGTCGGTGCGGAAGAGGCCGAAGGCCCGGTCGGCGAAACTCGACCGCGAACTCCACGTCTTCTGCCCGTTCAGCAGCCAGCCGCCGTCGGTGCGGACCGCGGTCGAACGGAGCGAGGCGAGGTCGCTGCCCGCCTCCGGCTCGCTCCACGCCTGGCCCCAGATGTCGTCGGCCCGGGCCATCCGCGGCATGATGCGTTCCAGCTGAGCGGGATTCGCGTGCTCGAAGAGGGTCGGGGCGAGCAGGAAGATGCCGTTCTGGCTCACCCGGCCCGGTGCGCCCGAGCGGTAGTACTCCTCCTCGAAGATCACCCAGTGGAGGAGGGGAGCGTCGCGGCCGCCGTACTCCTCGGGCCAGCTGACGACCGACATGCGGTCGGCGGCCATCGTGCGCTCCCACTCGCGGTGGGCCTCGAAGCCCTCCGCGGTGTCCATGGACGGGAGGGGTTCGCGCGGAACGTGTTCGGCCAGCCAGGAGCGGACCTCGGCCCGGAACTGCTCGGCCGCGTCGTCGAAGAGCAGGTCCATGTCAGCTACCCGATCCTGCCGAGGCCTTCATCGACTTGGCGTCCATGCCGCCGAGCGAATCGCCGCCCGACGCCTCGGCATTGGCCGAGTGGGCGAAGTGGTGCCAGCCGAAGACCGAGTCCATCGAGTTGCGGAGTCCCATCTGGTCCTCGCAGATGTTGACGGCCTTCTTGCTGAGGAACAACCCCTGCATCGGCATCGAGACCGCCTTCTCAACGATCTCGTTCACCTTGGTCTCGAGCCCGTCGCGCGGCACGACGTGGTTGACCATGCCCCAGTCGGCTGCCTGCGTGGCGGTGAAACGCTCGCCGGTGAACAGGATCTCCTTCGCGCGGCGGGTGCCGAGGGCATATGCGTGCGCGAAGTACTCGACGCCCGGGATGCCCATGCGTGCCACCGGGTCGGAGAAGAACGCATCGTCGGAGGCGACGATGAAGTCGCAGATCCAGGCCAGCATCAGGCCGCCGGCGATGCAGGCGCCGTGGACCTGGGCGATGAGCGGCTTGGGGATGTCGCGCCAACGGCGGCACATCCCCATGTACACCTCCATCTCGCGGGCGAGACGCTGATCGGCACCGGTCTTGTCGGTGTGATCCCAGTGCAGGACGGCGGCGTTCTCGTAGTAGGTGTCGAAGTCGCGCTCCGGGGTGCCGATGTCGTGTCCGGCCGAGAAGTGCTTGCCGTTCGCGCGCAGGACGATGACCTTCACGGTCGTGTCCTCGACGGCCTTGCGGAAGGCGGCGTCGAGCGAATACGTCATGACCGAGTTCTGTGCATTGCGGTACTCGGGACGGTTCAGTGTCACGTACGCGACGGCACCTTCGGGCCCGCCGACCTCGTAGGCGACCGGAGAGGTGTCCGGGCCGAGATCGTCGGGGCCGAGTGCGGGCGGGATGGCGGCATCACTCATGCCCACGAGCCTAACCTAGCAAGTGCTTGGTTGGTAGCCCGGCGTCAGGGAACGACGATCGTCCCGCTGCAGCTCGTCGACGGCACGCTCCACAGCGCGTTGCGGTTCGTCGCGCCGAAGGTCACAGCCACCCGGCCCTTGCCGATCGTCTTCACCGGGATGACGAAGTAGTGGACACCCTGGTAAGGCGGGTTCACCTTGGTGTTGCTGACCTTGAAGCCACGTTTGCCGGTGGACAGGTTGTGCCAGTCCATCCGCAACGACGACTGGTAGCCGCCGGGGAAGTAGCTGGGGAAGTCCGCGGCGATGTAGGCATCGCCACCGTAGGTGCTGACGATGGCGCGTCTCACCATGAACGGGAGGTCGACGATGTTCGGGCTCGGGCCGATGCAGTTCGAGACCGGGAACTCGCGCGCCGCCTCGGCTTGTCCCGTGCCGGCGAGGCCGAGTCCTGCTGCGGCTGCGACCGACAGGGTCGCCGCGGCCAACCTGGTGAACGTCTTCGTCCGGACCATGCTCGAACTCCTCGTGTCGTGGGAACGATCGGCCCGCGGCCGACTTCCGGCGATTGTCGCGAACACGGCGGGTGTTTGTCAGCGAGTAGAGGAACTCGTGTCGGTTAGATGGTGGATCTCCGGGTGGTAGGCCAACTCCGGTGTCCGGCCGTCGAGCACGGTGCTGTCCAGCAGGTCGAGGTCGATCTACTCGACGCCGCCTAAGACCGGGGCGCTGCCGTATCTGCCGGTGAGCACGGGGAACACCGAGACCACGACGCGATCGACGAGCCCGGCCGCCAGCAGGGCGCGGTTCAGCGACAGGCTGCCGTGCGATCGGAGCGGGACATCGGACTCCTCCTTGAGCCGCCGGACGGTCTCGACGCTGTCACCGCTCGCGACCGTCGCATCCGGCCATCCGCTGGTGTCGGTGATCCTGGACGACACCACGTCGTCCGCACGTTCCGCATCGCCGTCACCTACGGGTCGATCAACTCGGGGTTCTCGGCGGCGTTCGTGGGAATTGTGACGAACTCGCAGAAAGTCCTCGCGCCGAACACCATTCGGTGTCCGTCGGCGAAGTGCCGGGCGCGGTGTTCCAGGAGTTCCGGGCCCTGTTTGCCCCAGTATCCGCCCCAGTCGCCCGGCTCCTCGTAGGCGCCGCAACCGTCGAGGCTGGTGAAGACGTCGAAGGTGTACGTCGCCGCCATGGTGGTCTCGTCGGGTGGGTTTGGCGGCCGTTCAGGTCCGGCCGTCAGAGGTGCAGACCGCAAAGGGGTGCCGAACTCATCGGTGGCTTGCCGGAAGCATCATCCTGCAGGGTGAAGGTTGCTGGTTTCGGGACCTGCTGGGGGTTGCCGCACTTGTGTCGACAGGCCAGCGAATCTCTCTAGCTTTGGTCGGCGGGCTCGATTGTCCTTGAGCTGACTCGCTATCGATCACTGGTAGCTACTGGGGACTTGGTACAGGTCAAGAGGGTGCATCGATATTGCGGCCCTGCGTCGCCGTCCACCAGGTGTCCCAGCGTTGATGTAGAAGCCACCCGGGATTCAATGGGCTACGCGTTAGGGTTCGAGGCCGGAGCGGGTGAAACCGGGCCGGTCGTGGACGGGGACGTTCGTGCTCCAGATGCCCGGAGCGCGGACAGCCGCCATCGCTCGTGGCTATCGACGAGCCAACCTTGCGGCAAGACCCACATTCAGGTGTCGGACTGTCGCGTGATCCTCGCCAGAGCTTCGGCTTGGTTGCTGGCGATGTCCGACAGTGCAGGGGTCGGATCGTGAACGTGTCGACCTGTCAGTCCGTCGCGCAATGATGTTGGGATGAACCTAGCTCAGCTGCTTCGTATGGATAACGGAAGTCCACGGGTTGTTGGCTCCGACGACATACCTGCCTTGCCCTACTTCGATGCGAGGCGTCGCCGACGTCTTTGGAAGCAAGTCGGGGTAGTTCCAACTTTCGAATGGCTGTCGCGCATCTTCGCTGATCTTGACTTATCTCGAGTTACCAATACAGACGACAACGTCGTTTCCAAGTTTCTAGCTGACGTCACAGAGCCGGTACGTTCGCAAGTAGCTGAGAAGCTGACTCAAGGGCATGCCGTGATTCACGGGTTGCCGCTATTCCTTGCTATCAAAGAAGTCGTTCTCTACGGCGACATGGCTGGGGAGGCGGTGCCGACTAGCGAAGATCTCCTGGCGGCGTTGTTAAGCCTCTCGGCCGAAGGGAACGAGGCGGCAATGCCAAGCGATCCAGCTCAGTTTGAGCAAACTATTGGAGAACTGACACTTGGTAGGGTTACGCAAGCATCACTACTTCACGACGACCCGCTTGAGCTTGTCGCGGGGATCTGCCATGCAACCTGGCACAGGGGATGGTCGAGGATAACGTCGACTACGAGCCTGAGTGATCTCGCAGCTGGACCCTCCGAACAGTGGGGGGAGACCATGGGTGTAGAACTCGACGAATTTCTAACCTTAGGGTGGTTGTTCTACAACCTGTGGAAGCATGACGGGCTGTCAAGATTCGATCCGGACTTCTTCGTGCGACACGAATTGCAGGGTAAAGCGCTCGACTTCCTAATCAAGAACTGCAGCATATCGTTATCCGAACTACGGACGTCCCTCCAGAAGCAGCGGGACAATAACGATTCGTTGTGGACTCGCTACCAAATGCAGCAGCGTCCATTCATCCGACTCGATGACGGGACGCTGATCCCCATCCGGTTCCAGTTCGTGATACAGCGGATCTTCGGTGACCACTTGTTCTTGGAGTCGGCGTACGTCTTGGGCACCAAGAGTCCAAAGTCGGCCGAGCACTACAAAGATGCAATGCGAGACATCTTCGAAGAGCGGGTCGGGGATGTCCTTAGACGTATTTCTAGGATGACGATTCCGGCGGGACCGTGGTTGTCGAAGAGTCCGAGATGAAGAAGGCTTGGCAGGCGGGGAAGTCTGATCCACGCAAAGTTTGCGACTTTGCGGTGTTTCGCGACCATGGCTGCGTGTTGGTTGATGCGAATATGCGAAGCCTCCCGCAGTCGTTCGCGGAAGGGTCTGCAACTGTGGAGTCTTTGGAGAAGGAGATTCGAGAGCGATTCACCACGACCAAGTTTCAGCAGTTGTTAAGCACAATCGATCAGTTCATGGAGCTGGGATGGGATGACGCCAAGGTCCCGTTATCTAGTCGAACACGGTTTGTTCCTGTCGTTGTTGTTCCTGACTCGGGCATCCCCAGTGAATTAATGATGGAGAATGCCATGTTCAACGAGAGTCTGCCAATGGTGTTGAGCTACAACGACAACCCGAACTTCTATAGGGTGCATGTCCCTGCAGTGCTAACATTCCGCGACCTACTTGTGCTCGAGGGGCTGGCCGCGCGCGGGGTCGATGTGTTTACGCTCTTAAAGCGTTGGCGCAACATCCATCCATTTGCGGGCAATGGCCGCCAGCCGCTGCCGGTGCCGCTGCGAGAGTTTGTGGAGGAACGGTATGGGGCTGTGTCAATGAGCGAGGCGGAGCACAGGCTGGGCTGGGATATGTTCGAGCACTTACGTTTGCGCTTCGAGAGAGTCTTAATCAACGCTGCTCCTCCCTTGCTTCGAGAGTCGCGAGCAAGGCTGCTCGCACAGATCCGCGCGAACTTGCCTACGTTTGAGTGAGGTGGGCCCTTCGTAGTGGTCCAGTTGTTGTGCGACTCTGTTGCCCGAGTGTTTGGGCAGGAAGAATCGACGACGACATGGCAGGTAGCAAGCGCCGGCGGCATACGCCGGATCAGATCATCCGCAAGCTGGCCGAGGGCAACAAGCTCCTCGGGACCGGGCAGGAGTTGGCTGAGGTGTGCCGGCATCTGGAGGTCACAGAGTCGACCTGGCATCGCTGGGTGGCCCAGTACGGGGGCATGAAGGCCAATGACGTCAAACGCCTCAAAGAACTCGAAGCTGAGAACGCTCGGCTCAAGAAGTTGGTCGCCAGGTCAAGTCCCAGGTAGTGGTGTAACTCGTTTCTGATCCTTCGTCGGGCTTTCAGGCAGGCAGTTCGATCAGCGGGTCGGTAGTGGCCTCCGGTGTTGTGGTGGTGTCGGTGGTCAGGGTCAGTCGACATCGGGTGAGGACCTCGAGGCCGAGGTATCGGCGGCCTTCGGCCCACTCGTCGGTCTGCTCGGCCAGGACCGCGCCGATGAGTCGGATGATGGCGTCACGGTTGGGGAAGATACCCACAACGTCAGTGCGGCGGCGGATCTCGCGGTTGAGTCGTTCGGTGGGGTTGTTAGACCAGATCTGTCGCCACACGTCATCGGGGAACCCTGTGAAGGCCAACAGGTCCTCTCGAGCGTCACCGAGATGGTCAGCAACCTTGGGGAGTCTGCCTTCGGTGTATTCCAGGAGTCGGTCGAACTGCTCGTGCACCGCGGTGGCGGTGGGCTGGTCATACACGCTGTGCAGCATCGCTTTGACCGCCGGCCACATGGACTTGGGGCACACCGCCATCAGGTTGGCCGCGTAGTGGGTACGGCACCGTTGCCACACGGCGCCGGGCAGGTTCGCCGCGATCGCCTCGACCAGTCCGGCATGGGCATCAGAGGTCACCAGACGCACCCCGCCCAGCCCGCGGGCGACCAGATCGGCGAAGAAGGTGTTCCAGGAGGCTTTGGTTTCGCTGGTCGCTACTTGCATGCCCAACACCTCGCGGTGGCCATCGCCGTTGACACCGGTGGCCAGCAGGACAACGGCTTTGACGACCTGCTTGTTCTCGCGGACTTTGATCGTCAGGGCATCTGCGGTGACGAAGGTGAACGGCCCGACCTCGTCGAGGCGACGATGGCGGAATGCTGTGACCTGTTCGTCGAGGTCGGTGGCCATGCGTGAGACCTGTGACTTCGACAGTGAGTCGATGCCGAGTGTCTTGACCAGTTTGTCCATCCGGCGGGTCGAGACTCCGGCCAGGTAGCAGTCGGCCACGACGGTGATCAGTGCTGACTCGGCCCGCTTGCGGCGTTCGAGGAGCCACTCGGGAAAGTAGCTGCCCGAACGTAGCTTCGGAATGGCGACGTCGACGGTGCCGACGCGGGTATCCAGTGGCCGGTGGCGGTAGCCGTTGCGGCGGTTGGTGCGCTCTGATGTGCGTTGGTTCCATTCGGCTCCGCAGACCGCGTCGGCATCGGCCGACAGCAGCGCGTTGATCATGGTTTGCAGCAGCTCACGCATCAGATCTGGTGACGCGTCTGCGAGGGCTTGGCCAAGAAGGCCTGCAGGGTCGACAATATGGGGTGCGGTCATCGCGATGACTCCTCGAGGATTCTGTGGAAGGTTGACTCGAAGGACACGCGGTGGCCGCTCTGCATCCGTTAACGACACGACGTCGATAACGAACTCGGCCACCGAGTTACACCACTCTATGGGGCACTACTTGGTCGCCAACCAGGCCCTCGATATCGACATGCTCAAGGAGGTTTCGTCGGGAAACTTCTGACCCCGAACCGCAAGCGCAGCGCCGTGACGATGCTGCGTGAGCGGTTCGGGGTATCTGAGCGGCGAGCATGTGCTGTGGTGGGCATCCACCGCTCCACGATGCGACTGCACCCAGCGCCGATCACCGCGGAGGAAGCCGAGCTGCGGTCCTGGCTACGTGGGTTTTCCACCGACCGGCCCCGCTGGGGCTGGCGACGCGCCGCGATCGCCGCGCGCAAAGCGGGCTTCACGGTCAACAACAAACGCATCCGCCGCCTGTGGCGCGAGGAGGGGCTGCGAGTTCCCCAGCGCCGCAGGAAGAAACGGCTCACCGGAATCGGGACCGCGGTTGGGGCGATGTGCCCAATCCGGCCGAACGTGATCTGGGCGATGGACTTCCAATTCGACACCACCGCCGACGGCCGAACCATCAAAATGCTCAACGTGATCGACGAGTTCACCCGCGAAGCCCTGGCGATCCACGTCGACCGCGTCATCAACGCCGATGGCGTGGTTGACGTTCTCGACCGCCTGGCCCTGATACATGGTCCACCGTGCTACGTGCGGTTCGACAACGGACCGGAATTCGTCGCTCACGCCGTCAACGACTGGTGCCGATTCAACGGCACCGGATCACTATTCATCGACCCCGGCTCCCCGTGGCAGAACGCCTGGATCGAATCGTTCAACGGCCGCCTGCGCGACGAGCTGCTCAACTCCTGGCGCTTTGACTCCCTGCGCGAAGCCCGGGTCATCATCGAAGACTGGAGGATCGACTACAACGCCAACCGACCCCATTCGGCCCACCACGGACTCACCCCCGCCGAGTTCGCCCTACAGTGGACCACGACCCACCAACCCCAAGCCGCATAGCGACTGGACCATCGAATGGGTCCCCCTCAGCCGCACCATCTTCGGCGTCGGACCCGGCTCACTCCCCACCGACTCCGCGATGATCGGTCTGAACCCCACCGACACCCGGGAGCTGCTGCAGGAGAACCTCGACATCGTCGTGCGACTGCTGCGTGGCGAAACGGTGTCCGCGAAGACCCGCACCCACGAGCTGTACGACGCCAAGCTCCAGCTGGCGCCGTACTCGGCCGACGGCATCGACGTGGTGGTCGCGGCAGTGGCGTCGCCTACCGGGCCACGGCTCGCCGGCACTCACGGACTCGGCCTGCTGTCGATCGGCGCGACACTCTCCGCCGACGGGTTCGACGCCCTCGGCCACCACTGGAACGTCATGGAGGAGCGGGCTGCGGCCAACAACGTCACCGTCGACCGCAGCAAGTGGACCCTCGCAGGGCCGTTCCACATCGCCGAGACCGAAGCCGAGGCGTATCGCCAGGTCGAGTACGGCATCGAGCAGTGGTTCGACTACTTCCAGCACGTCGCGGCGTTCCCCCAAATGGCCGTCTCCGGAAGCAAGCTCACGGAGATGATCGACTTCATCAACGAGGCCGGCATCGGTGTCATCGGCACTGCTGAACAAGCGCGAGCGCAGGTCCAGCGGCTGTGGGATCAGTCGGGCGGCTTCGGATGTTTGCTGCAGATGGGTCACGACTGGGCAAACCCGCAGGACACCATGCGTTCCGCGGAACTCTTCGCACAGGAGGTGTTCCCACACTTCCAAGGTCAGGCGCAGGCGACGCTCGACGCCGCTGAGCATGCTCGAGCCGTGCGGGAGGCCCATGCCGCGAAGCAGCTCGAAGCTGTAGACCACATGACGCGCAAGTACCAGCAGGAACTGGCAGAGAAGTCGTAGCTGTTCAGGTGTAGGTCGGTCGTCGTCGACACGCTCAACGACGACCGACTTCGTTGGCCACTGCTGCACGCCTTCGTGCCACGCTTTGACGCCCCGTGATGCGCACAGTCAGGTTTGCAACAATGCGAACATGATCGAACAAAGCCTCTGGATGCAGCAGGTCGCCAAGGATCCTGACCATTCCCACTGGTACGTCGAGCGCTTCCGCAAACTGGAGCGTGAAGGCAACGACGTAGTGGGCGAGGCTCGACTCATCGACGCAATGGCCGCACGCGGGTCGCACATCCTCGATGCCGGATGCGGGCCTGGACGAACCGGTGGCTACCTACACACCGTCGGGCACCGCGTCGTCGGCGTGGATGTCGATCCGGTTCTCATCGCCGCAGCTGAAGAAGATCATCCCGGACCGCGCTGGGTGGTCCAGGACCTTGCGGAGCTGGACCTTCCCGCGGTCGCTATCCCCGACCCGTTCGACATCGTCGTGTCCGCGGGGAACGTCATGACCTTCCTGGCTCCGAGCACGCGTGTCACCGTGCTTAGTAGGTTGCGGGCGCACTTGCGCGACGACGGTCGGGCGGTCATCGGATTCGGGGCCGGCCGGGACTATCCGTTCGACGAGTTCCTCGACGATGCGGCAACGGCAGCATTTGAGCCAGATGTTCTGTTGTCGGCGTGGAATGTTCGGCAGTTCACGTCGGATTCTGAGTTCCTGGTGGCGGTGCTGCGACCAGCGTAGACGCCACGTCGGTCAAACTACTGTTCACACGACGGTCATTCGATCGCGAGTATCGCAGGCGTCAAACACGATTCGTGCCGTCGAGACCTCGCTTGGACAACATCCGCGATAACCCCACACTCGGGTAACGCGTTTCTCCCGCGCCTGCGGTCCGGGACGAGTAACAGGCAACGCCGACCTGCGCGTAGGCGAACCCTGTCCGAACCCCGGCCGGCACCCCTGAGCGTTAGCTATCCAGGCCTGAATATTTGCGAACCAGAAGGGTGTCCTCCGTTCGGATGAACGGAGCGGGTGTCGGTCGTGTCCGCTACATTCTGTTAATTCTGTGCGGAACTCGGAGGTAGGGCCTTGTCGAATAACGTTATAACGGTGCCGGTGTGGACATTGGCCACGGATGAGGCCGACGTACCCGCGGTGATCGGCGAGAACGCGCTCACTCCTGAGCGACTCGAGAAACTTCGAAGCGCGCTGGCCGCACTGAGCGATGTCCCGATCACGACTATCGAGGCACACAACGTTCCAAAGTCGATCGACCGATCGAAGGGTATCCACCTTCACGGCGTCAGCCCACTGGCGAAGGAACTCTCCCGGCTGGTGAAGAACACACCGAATGTGGTCACCGATGGCAGCGAAACCCTGTTCCGGATGGTCGTACCCCCGTCAGTCGCGTCGCAGGTCGCCGCCGGGATGGTCAAACCGATGGCGTCATCGTCGGTTGCCAATGGCATTCACAGTGCCTTGAAGGACGGCTCGAAGATCGCCGCCCAAGCGTCGTTCGTGCCCGTCAGCGCAGGCAAGTCAGCCGCAACCCGGGGCGCCGTAGGTGCGGGTGCGTTGACTGTTGCCGCCCCCCTGGTGCTGATGGCGGTCGCGGTGGGCGTCAGCGCGTACGCCGACCAGCAACGGCAGAAGACGATGGAGCGGATCACCGAACTTCTCGAGAAGCTCGTCGCAGACAAACTCGAATCGGAACAGCACAGCCTCGAGGCCTGCCGCGGCGCCATCGTCAAGGCAACCGCGGTGTTGCTGGACAAGGGTCGGATCGGCCCCGGCCTCGGACTCGATTCGACGGTCTTCGCGATCGAGACTGCATTGTCTCGGGCAAAGTCGCGGATCGCCAAGTGGGAGAAGGAACTCAGCAACCTGAGCGGCGACAAGGTCGAACTCAACCACCTCGTGAAAGCCATCCCGGGTGTCGAGAGGGCAGACAGTGAATTCTTCGTTCACGTCGAACTCGCGCAACTGGCCATCGCGATGAAGCAGCGAGTGTTGATCTTGCAAGCCGTCGAACACGCACAACTGTCCGAAGGCAACTCGTTCGAACGGTTCGTGACCACCCTGCAGTCCGAGACGCGTGACATCGACGCTCTCGAACAGCAGCTGAACTCGGTGTTACTCCGCCTGTCTACGTTGCAGCTGGACCGTTCTCACGGTATCCGCGACGTGGTGTTCGCCTCCAGCGAGGTCGACAGGCTCCTCGACACCACCCGCCGACTGCGCGACCTCGGCCAAACGGTTCAGCTCAGTGCTCGACCGTCAGACGTCACGATCGAGATGCTCCACGAGAAGGACGGGTCGGTCATAGTCTTCCCGGCGATTGCGTCGTAGTCCGGGTTCGCAGCGGGCAGGACTGACCATGGCGGACAACGGACGCAACGCAGACCCAAGCTTCCTTCAGGCAAACTCACCCGGATCCACTGCGGCCGAACGCGCTCGCGACGCGATGGACACTTGAGGTGGTGAGCCTGCTGCCGAACCTCGAGATCGTGCTTCTGCTTGGTGCAGCGGCCCGTGATGGATGGGAACGCGTAGCCCCCAAGCTGGAACGATCCCGCGCTGATCGGTGCGTGAGAGCCGTGGTGATTTCGATGAGTGCAACGGACGAGCTGTTCGCTCAAGGGAGAGTGCTAGTTAGTGGGCTGCTTGTGAAACTGAACGTCCGGTGTCAACAAAGATGTGCGGAGATCTCTTCGGCCGCTGCGCGGGTGGCGTCGGCGATCGAGTGCAGATCCGCGACGTCCAGTGTGGAGTTCGGGCACGCGACCATCGCGGCGACGACCCGCCCCGTGTGGTCGAAGATCGGCGCACCGATGGTCACCACCGTAACGCCCTCGCGGGCGCCGGCGTCGAGCTCGTCCGGCAGGTAGTCGATCACCGACAGTTCGGTCAGCAGGTCTCCGACCCGGCTGCGCAGGTTCTCCGACATGGTGTCCAGGGAGTTCAGGGCGTCGATGATCGCTACGTGGTCGTCGGTCATCCGCTCGATCGAGTAGCCGCGTTCGGCGATCACGTCGAGGATCATGCGCAACCGGGTGCGGGTGGGCTCGGCGGCCTGAGCGATCCAGGCATCACGTGCCTCCGCCGGGTCCCAGGCGACGAATTCGCGGCAGATCGGCGGGCGGATCCGGATGCGGCTTCCGTTGCGAAGCCACGGATGCGGTTCGGAGTCGGCCGCGAGATGCGGTGGGAAGGCGTGCGCCGCGAGCGTGACGACGTCGGTCGAGGATCGGCGGGCCACGAAGAAGGGGATCGAGAAGCGTCCACAGAGGTCGTGCGCGGCTACCGCCGCCCATCGGTCGAGGTGATCGGCGTCCGCGGCTGCCCGTGCGAGGGCTCGGAATTCCGGGCCGATCCCGTATTTCCCGGTGGCGGGATCGCGGCTCAACCAGCCGTGTTCGGTCAGTTCGGCGACGATAGCGTGTGCCGTCGCACGCGAGAGCGAGGTCTGCCGGACAATCTCGGCGAGGGTCAGTGCCGGTTGATTGGCACCGGCCAGCAGTTGGACGATGTGGACGACCCGCGAGGTGGGTGGCGACGCCGCGCGCGACGGTTGACGCGCATCGGAGAGGTCGCCTACGGTCGGTGTCACATTGTCAACACTTAGTGTCGAATATTCGACATGTCAAGGGGGGTTGCGCACGGTGACGAGCATGACCGAAGCGAACGGCGGCAGCGCCGGCGACCGGCAGGCACACCGACCGGGCCGGCACGGGTACGAGTTGTCGCATCTCGCGGCTCTCGAAGCGGAGTCCGTGCACATCTTCCGCGAGGTCGCGGCGACCTTCGAACGTCCGGTGCTGCTGTTCTCGGGCGGCAAGGACTCGGTCGTCATGTTCCACCTGGCGCGCAAGGCGTTCTGGCCCGCGCCGATCCCGTTCCCGCTGATGCACGTCGACACCGGACACAACTTCGACGAGGTGATCGCCTACCGCGACCGGGTGGTCGCCGAGACCGGCGTCCGACTGATCGTGAGCTCGGTCCAGGACGACATCGACGCCGGACGCGTCGTCGAGCAGACGGGTCCCGGAGCGAGCCGCAACCGCCTCCAGACCACGGCTCTGCTGCGGGGTATCACCGAGAACCGCTTCGACGCCGTGTTCGGCGGTGCGCGTCGCGACGAGGAGAAGGCGCGCGCGAAGGAACGCGTCTTCAGCTTCCGGGACGAGTTCGGCGCGTGGAACCCGCGGGACCAGCGGCCCGAACTGTGGCGGCTCTACAACGGGCGCCATGCGAAAGGGGAGCACATCCGGGTCTTCCCCCTGTCGAACTGGACCGAACTCGACATCTGGCAATACATCGCCGAGGAGAGCATCGACCTGCCGTCGATCTACTACGCGCACCAGCGGGAGGTGATCCCCCGCGACGGCATGCTGCTCGCGAAAACCCGTTTCCTCCAGGAACTCCCGGGGGAGGAGATCCGAACGGAGACGGTGCGCTTCCGGACCGTGGGCGACGCCACCTGCACCGGGTGCGTCCTGTCGGCGGCCGACGACGTCCGCAAGGTGATCGAGGAGATCGAGGTGACCCGGGTGACCGAACGCGGGGCCACGCGCGCCGACGACCGGATCTCCGAGTCGGGCATGGAGGATCGCAAGAAGGAGGGGTACTTCTGATGAGCGGGGTCAATGCTGCCGGGGGTGCCACCGAGATGTTGCGGCTCGCCACCGCTGGTTCCGTCGACGACGGCAAGTCGACACTGATCGGCCGGTTGCTGTACGACTCCAAGGCGATCTTCACCGATCAGCTGGAGTCGATCGAGCGGACCAGCGCGGAGCGGGGCGACGAGTACGCCAACCTCGCGCTCCTGACCGACGGTCTGCGGGCCGAGCGCGAACAGGGCATCACGATAGACGTGGCGTACCGTTATTTCGCCACTCCCAGGCGGAAATTCATCATCGCCGACACCCCTGGCCACGTGCAGTACACCCGCAACATGGTGACCGGGGCGTCGACCGCGGATCTGGCCATGATCCTCATCGACGCCCGCAAGGGGGTGCTGGAACAGACCCGGCGACACGCGTTCCTCTCGACGCTGCTCGGGATTCCGCACCTGACGGTCTGCGTCAACAAGATGGACCTCGTCGACTGGTCGCAGGAACGCTTCGACGAGATCTGCGCCGACTTCATCGATTTCGCGGCCAAGCTGAACGTCGTCGACCTCACCTTCATCCCGATGTCGGCGCTACGCGGCGACAACGTCGTCGAACAGTCGACCGCGATGCCGTGGTACGAGGGCAGGCCGCTCCTCAACCACCTCGAGCACGTCTACATCGCATCCGACCGCAACCTCATCGACGCCCGCCTGCCGGTGCAGTACGTCATCCGTCCGCAGCGCAGCGATGGCGCCGACCACCGCGCGTATGCGGGTACGGTCGCCGGCGGCGTGTTCGCCAAGGGCGACGAGATCGTGGTTCTGCCAAGCGGATTCAGTACCACCATCACCGAGATCTGGGAACCGGGCGGGGCCCGCGTCGACGAGGCGTTCGCATCGATGGCCGTGTCGGTGGAGCTCGCCGACGAGATCGACATCGTGCGCGGCGACATGCTCGCGCGGCCGAACAACCGGCCGTACGTCGGGCGCGACATCGACGCGATGGTGTGCTGGTTCGCCGAAGACGCGGATCTCCGCTCGCACAACCGCTATCAGCTCCTGTGCGGAACGCGACTGACCCGCGCGCAGATCACCGGCCTCAACTACCGGCTCGACGTCAACTCGCTGCACCGCGACGAGAACGCCGAGGCGCTGTCGCTCAACGAGATCGGCCGGGTGACCCTGCGTACGCAGGAACCGGTCATGTTCGACTCGTACCGGCGCAACCGGGACACCGGCAGCTTCATCCTCATCGACGAGGCCACCAACCGCACCGTGGGCGCGGGCATGATCAACGCTCCGGTCAGCCACGACAGCCACATCGTCTGGCAGGCCAGCAAGGTCGACCGCGAACACCGGGCGCACCGCGGTGCCACCATCTGGCTCACCGGACTCTCCGGTTCGGGGAAGTCGTCGCTCGCCGTCGAACTCGAGCGGCGATTCGTCGCCGAGGGCCGGCCCGCCTACCTGATGGATGGTGACAACCTCCGGCACGGGCTGAACTCCGACCTGGGCTTCTCCGACGACGACCGGCGCGAGAACATCCGCCGGACCAGCGAGGTCGCGGCGCTCTTCGCCGATTCGGGTGCGGTCGCGATCGTGTCGCTGATCAGCCCGTTCGCCGAGGAACGGCAGCGCGCCCGCGAGATCCACGCCCAGCGGGGTCTGCCGTTCTACGAGATCTTCGTCGACACCCCGATCGAGGAGTGCGAGCGGCGGGACCCGAAGGGGCTGTACGGCAAGGCTCGCCGGGGCGAGATCAGTCAGTTCACCGGTATCGACTCGCCGTATGAACGGCCGGCCGACGCAGAGCTCGTCATCACCCCCGACGACGGCGCGCCCGCCGAGGTCGCCGACATGGTCCTCCGTAACCTGGGACTGTAAGAAACGCCGGTTGGCCGGGGACACCCCTGGGTATGCAGCGACTGATCAGCACAACGCCAGAGAGGGAATCCCGTGACCGACGATCGAGCACTCGCAGGCGAACTGGCCACCGCGGCAGGAGAACTCCTCCTGGACATTCGCAAGACCAGCGGGCTGACCGGCAAGGAGCTGGGAAACGCCGGCGATGCGCAGTCCAACGATTTCCTGCTTCGACGGCTCGCGGAGGAGCGACCCGACGACGCGGTGCTGTCGGAGGAATCGGCGGACGACAAGTCCCGACTCCAGGCGGAGCGGGTCTGGATCGTGGACCCGGTCGACGGCACCCGTGAGTACGGCACCTACGAGCCGGGAGCCGGCCGCGCCGACTGGGCCGTTCATGTGGCGCTGTGGTCGGCGACCGACGGTCTGATCGCCGGTGCGGTGGCACTCCCGGCGCTCGGCGTGACCTACGTCGACGACGAGACGGTCGTCGAACCCACCGAGGGACTGGCCTCGCGGCCGCGTACCGGTGTGCCCCGCGTCGTCGTCAGCTCGTCGCGCCCACCGGCTTTCGCCGACGAGGTCGCCGCCGCGGTCGGCGGTGAACTCCTGCCGATGGGTTCGGCCGGCGCGAAGGCGATGGCGGTGGTCCGCGGTGAGGCGGACGCGTATGTGCACGCCGGTGGTCAGTACGAATGGGATTCGGCCGCACCGGTGGCCGTCGCGCAGGCGAAGGGTCTCTGGTGCGGACGCATCGACGGCTCGCCCCTGGTCTACAACAACGACGACACGTATCTGCCCGACCTGGTGATCTGCCGACCCGAATACGTCGAGGCGATCCTCACCGTCACGGCCGAGGGTGCGGGCGGCTGACGCACGGCCGCGTGTTCCGGGAACCCCGGCTCAGTGCGTCAGCACGACCTTGATGACGACGATCGCGGTGGCCACCACGGTGACCGCGCCGGCGCCGATCAGCGTCGCGCGATTGGGCCGTTCGTTGTTCAGTCGGTCGATGACGAAAACCGTTCCGCCGATTCGTAAGAGGATCACGATCTCCGCGGCGAGCTGGGCGGTGCGCGGATCGATCCAGCCGACCCAGGCCATCGCCAGGATGAGACACGGGACCGACGCGGAGGACAGGATCGGCACCGAGTCCCGCAGATTGTGGAGAACCATCGACTTGTTCGGATGGATGGCGCCCTCGTGCACGCGGCGTCCCACGGCCTCGGCGAAGACATGCGCGACGAAGGTCGACGCCGCCGTGCCGAGCAGGATCAGGATGCCGACGAAATCGTCGGTGAGGTGCAGCGGGATCAGCGCCGCCAAGATCAGGATGTTGCCGTAGATGTAGGCGCTGATGCGGGGGGCGGCGTGTTCACGGTCCAGCGGATTGCTGCGCGAGAACAACGGGCCGTGCAGCACTGTCCACGGGCGAGCGGTCATGGACAACGAAAGTATCAGCGAGTGGGCACGAGTTCACCGACAACGTCGGCGACCTTGTCCTCGAGGCGGGTGAGGCAGACCGTCGCCGCGACGGTGGCGACCTGGTCGGCGTTCGACTTCACCCCGAGTGCTGCCACGGCGGCCGCACGCCCCTCGTCCTCGAGTGCGCGGAATTCGCGGCAGCTCAGGGCCTTGGCGTCGCCGGCGTCGGCGGAGCCCGTCGGCCGGGGTGTGCCCGTCGACGGCCGGGCCGCCGAGCTCTCGGCGGTGCCCGGTGCTGCCGGAGTGGCCTGCTCGGTGCTGGTCTGCTCGACCGAGGTCTGTTCCGAGACCGTCGTCGTCGGCGCGGGTTCGGCGTCGTCGGACGAGCAGCCGGCCAGCGACAACGACAGCGCGGCAGCCCCGGCGAGCAGGGCGGGACGGAACAGACGAGCGCGGGACATGAGGAAACCTCTCTGGGGATTCGAGTCTCGGTTGTCGAGGACGGTACGGCCGGGGCAAAGGAGGACTGCTAGCGGCGGAGTCCGGACAGCACTCCGGAGATCGCGGACCGGATGTCGTCGAGTTCGATGCGCATCAGGTCGTCGGCGGACAGGGAGGCGAGGTCGCCGGCGGAGCTGAGCCGGAACTCGCGTTCCTCCTCGGCGGCTTCGACGATGTTGCGGATGAATCGGCCGTTACCGGCCAGGTCGGTGGCCCGGCGCGTGCCGCCGTCGGCTCCGCGGACATCGTGGTACAGCGGCGCACACGCCTGCTCCAGTTCGGCGACCGCCTCCGGGGTGAGGACCGAATCGCGTTTGCGGGCGATGAACTCGCCGATCTGCGCGAGCTCCTGCGGGGTGTAGGAGTCGAATCGGACGCGACGGGCGAAACGCGACGAGAGACCGTCGTTGGCGGCGAGGAAACGGTCGATCTCCGAGTCGTAGCCGGCGATGATCACGACCAGACGGTCGCGGTCGTCCTCCATCCGCGCCAGTAGGGTGTCCACCGCCTCGCGGCCGAACGCGTCGCCGCCGGACAGGCCCTTCTGGATCAGGGTGTACGCCTCGTCGATGAACAGCACACCGTCCATGGCCGAGTCGATGAGCGCCGACGTCTTGATGGCGGTGGAGCCGAGGTGCTCGCCGACGAGGTCGCGCCGCGTCGCCTCGACGACCTTGTCGGACTTGATGAAGCCCAGCCCGCAGTAGATCTTGGCGACGATCCGGGCGACCGTCGTCTTGCCGGTTCCGGGAGGACCGGTGAAGGCCAGGTGCAGGCTGCGCGCCGACGTCGAGAGTCCGCGGTCGGCGCGGACCCGGGCGAGGGTGGCGGCCGACTGCAGTTTTGCGACCTGCTGCTTGACCGACTCGAGTCCGATCTGTTCGTCGAGCTCGCGCCGGGCATCGGTCACCAGCTCGTTCTCGGCGACGCCGTCCGAGCCGTCCTGCGACACCAGGGTCTCGGTCCGGTCCGGCACGGAGGCGGGGTCCCACGGGTCGGTGCGGGCGGCGATCTGCTCGGGGGTCGTGACAGCCAGGCGGATCGACGGAGACTGCAGAGCCTGTACCGCGGCGGTGTGCGCCGGGTTGCGGGCGTAGACCTGTTCGAGCATCGCCTTCGCCTTCTCCTCATGCCCCTGCTGGCGGAGTGCGAGGGCATAGGCGTACATAGCGCTCGTCGAGCAGGCGGCGATCGGACCGTCGATGGCGTTCTGCAGGCGCCGCATGCCCTCACCGAGCATGCCGAGGCTCACACACGCCGAGCCGGCCATGTAGTCGGCCACCGACTGCATGACGGTGTCGCCCCACCGGTCCGAGCGGGTGAGGGCGGTCAGGACGTCGGGCCACCGCTGGGTCTTGAAGTGGAGGTGAGCGCGGACGAACTCGACGATCGGCAGTCGATGGGCGGGCGGGACCTCGTCCAGCGCCTCCTCTGCGCCGGTGTGGTCGGCGCCGCGGATCAGGCTGGACGCATATGCGGCGGTGGCGTCGACGGCGTTGATCGCCGGGTACTCGATGTACAGCCCGGTGTCCCAGCGGCCTGCGATGGTGCCCGGGGGGAGGCCGAGGCGCCGCTGTTCGGCGCCGATCGTGGCGCGTGCGCGGTACAGCCCCAGGAGCACCTCGTCGCTCGTGTCCCCGCAGGCGAGCCGGCCGATCCAGGCGTCGCCGAGCGACGGGTCCCACTCGGTCGCGCGAGTGAATGCTTTCGCGGCCTGGGCCGGATTGTTGATGGGTTCCTGACCGTCGACCGGGATGTTCAAGGACAGGACACCCAGCTCGAAGAGTGCCCTCGCCTTGCGGACATCGGCCATCTCGTCCCCCTGTGTCAACGTCGTCCCCCCGCGCGGCGGCGGCGTGCGGCGCACCCCCGCGCACGTCGCGCACACGGCGCGGCTCGAGTGAACAGACTATCCCGAGACAGGCCCGGTCCCCGGAACAGATCTCCCAGGGGAGGACCCGTCGAACATCGGATGGTCCGCCCCGTCGCCTCCGACCGCCCGGGCCCGCCTAGACTTGTCACCGTGAGTGCCCAGGTGGATACCGTCTCAGCCGCTTCCTCGACCCCGGATCATCCGCAACCGTTCCGCGAACTCGGACTCAAGGACGACGAGTACGCGCGGATCCGCGAGATCCTGGGCCGTCGACCCACCGACGCTGAGCTCGCCATGTACTCGGTCATGTGGTCCGAGCACTGCAGCTACAAGTCGTCGAAGGTCCACCTCCGGTATTTCGGGGAGACCACCACCGAGGAGATGCGGGCCAACATGCTCGCCGGTATCGGTGAGAACGCCGGCGTCGTCGACGTGGGCGACGGATGGGCGGTGACCTTCAAGGTCGAGTCGCACAACCACCCCAGCTACGTCGAGCCCTACCAGGGTGCGGCGACCGGTGTCGGCGGCATCGTCCGCGACATCATGGCGATGGGCGCGCGCCCGATCGCGGTCATGGACCAGCTGCGTTTCGGCCCGGCCGACGCCCCCGACACCCGACGCGTCGTCGACGGTGTGGTGCGCGGCGTGGGCGGCTACGGCAACTCCCTCGGCCTGCCCAACATCGGCGGCGAGACCGTCTTCGACGCCAGCTATGCGGGCAACCCGCTGGTGAACGCACTCTGTGCGGGTGTGCTCCGCGTCGAGGACCTTCACCTGGCCTTCGCGTCGGGAACCGGCAACAAGATCATCCTGTTCGGTGCGCGCACCGGACTCGACGGCATCGGCGGCGTGTCGGTCCTGGCGTCGGAGACCTTCGACGATGACGAGACCTCGGGCCCGAGCCGCAAGAAGCTGCCGAGTGTCCAGGTGGGCGACCCGTTCACCGAGAAGGTGCTCATCGAGTGCTGCCTCGAGCTCTACCACGCCGGGCTCGTGGTGGGCATTCAGGACCTCGGCGGTGCCGGATTGTCTTGCGCCACCAGCGAACTCGCGGCCGCCGGCGACGGTGGCATGCACATCGACCTGGAGAAGGTGCCCATGCGCGCCGAGGGCATGACCCCGGCCGAGGTGCTGTCCAGCGAGTCGCAGGAACGCATGTGCGCGGTCGTCGCTCCCGAGAACGTCGACGCCTTCCTCGAGGTGTGCCGCAAGTGGGATGTGCTCGCCACCGTGATCGGCGAGGTCACCGACGGTGATCATCTGGTCATCACGTGGCACGGCGAGACCGTCGTCGACGTGCCGCCGCGCACCGTCGCCCACGACGGCCCGGTCTACGAGCGCCCGGTGGCGCGTCCGGACTGGCAGGACACCGTGGTCGCGTCGACAACCGAGCCGCTGAAGCGTCCGAGCACGCCGGATCAGCTGCGCGAGACCCTGCTGGCGATGCTGGCCAGCCCGGCGCTGTGCAGCCGCCAGTTCATCACCGACCAGTACGACCGCTACGTCCGCGGCAACACCGTCCTGGCCGAGCACGCCGACTCCGGCATGATCCGTATCGACGAGAAGACCGGCCGCGGAATCGCGCTGGCGACCGACGCGTCGGGCCGCTACACCTTCCTCGACCCGTACCGCGGTGCGCAGCTGGCGCTGGCCGAGGCCTACCGCAACGTCGCCGTCTCGGGTGCGACGCCCAAGGCCGTCACCAACTGCCTCAACTTCGGCTCGCCCGAGGACCCGGCGGTGATGTGGCAGTTCCAGCAGGCGGTCCGCGGACTCGCCGACGGCTGTGCGCAGCTGGGCATCCCGGTCACCGGCGGCAACGTGAGCTTCTACAACCAGACCGGTGCGACCGCGATCCTCCCGACGCCGGTCATCGGTGTCCTCGGTGTGATCGACGACGTCCATCGTCGTATCCCGACGGGCTTCGGCACCGAACCGGGCGAGACGCTGATCCTCCTCGGCGAGACCCGCGACGAGTTCGACGGCTCGATCTGGGCGCAGGTCGCCTACGACCACCTCGGTGGCGTGCCGCCGGAGGTCGACCTCGAGCGTGAGCGTCTGCTGTCGGAGATCCTGACCGCGGCGTCGCGCGACGGATTGATCTCGGCCGCACACGATCTCAGCGAGGGCGGGCTCATCCAGACCGTCGTCGAGGCGGCGCTGGCCGGCGAGACCGGTTGCCGGCTGCTGCTGCCCGAGGATGCCGACCCCTTCGTCTGGCTGTTCTCCGAATCCGCCGGACGCGTGCTGGTCGCCGTGCCGCGCACCGAGGAGTCCCGCTTCTCCGCCATGCTCGACGCCCGCGGCATGCCGTGGACGCGCATCGGCGTGGTCGACCAGGGCAGCGACGAGGTCGAGGTCCAGGACTACTTCTCGGTGCCGCTCGCCGAGCTGCGCGAGGTGCACGAGGCGACGCTGCCGCGTCTCTTCGGCGACACCGCGTAGCGAGCCGAATCGTTGTAGCGCGCACCGTTCCCTCCTGCGGGAACGGTGCGCGTATACCGTTGAAAGCAATCTGATTCACCGACCCGACGAATCCGGTCAGGGTCGGATACGCTCCGTGGGTTCTCAGCGAGAGTCGAAAGGGCGCAGATGAGCTATCCCCACGATCCGAACCAGCCGCCGAACTACGGCGCGGCGCCCGGCTACGGACAGCAGCCGTACGGCGCATACGCGCCCGGTCCCGAACCGGACAACAACCTCGTGTGGGCGATCCTGACGACGGTGCTGTGCTGCCTGCCCCTGGGGATCGTGGCGATCGTCAAGTCCACCTCGGTCAGCAAGCTGTGGGCCGCCGGTGATTTCGCCGGTGCTCAGAAGGCGGCCGACGACGCCAAGAAGTGGGCGATGTGGGGCGCGATCATCGGGATCGTCGGCTCGATCCTCATCGTGGTCGTCTATTTCGTCTTCGCGGCGTTGATCATCGGTGCAAGCGCCACCACGTCCACGTACTGAACGGTTCGAACGGGCCGTCCTGGAGCGGGTGTCGGTCCTCTCGAACCATCGGGTCCTCGGCCCGGCGACCGTGGTCGTCGGGGCCGGGATCTGTTGTGCCGCAGTGTTGCTGGGAGATCCCACCACGCCCGGCGGGGTACTCCCGATGTGTCCCACCAAGTTGATCCTCGGTGTGACCTGTCCGGGCTGCGGGTCGCAGCGTGCGCTCTACTCACTCCTGCACGGTGATCTGTTCGCGTCCCTGCACTACAACGCGGCCTTTGTCCTCGCGCTCGGGTTGCTGCTCTTCGCATTCGGCGCCTACTGCCTGCGGCTGTGGACCGGGCGGCGGATTCGCGGCTGGCAGAACATGCGCTATTCCGCCGTCGTGTTGCTCGTCGCCGTGCTCGGCTGGTTCGTGGTCCGGAACATCCCGGTGGAACCGCTCTGGTCCCTACACGTCTGACGGGCCGCGGCGTCCGGTGCGCCGGACCCATCGGACCAGTCGTGACCCGCCGGCGTCGGCAGCCGCGTCGAGATCGAGCGCGGCAAGTCCCTCCGGGTCGTCGGTGGTGATCTGGTCGACCCGTAACTCCAAGAGCCGCCTGATATCCGGGACCGAACGAGGTCCGACACGGGTCACCGTGTACCCGTCGACGAGTCGATCGTGGCGATGGAAGGCGTCGACGAGATCGACACCGCGCCGGTCCGCGGCGAGGATCAAGCGGTTCTCCAGATAGACCATCTCCGCGTTCGGCGACGCGGCCAGCGCACGCGCGACGAAACCCTCGAAGTCCCCAGACCGGATCGCGGCGTCGGCGGCACCGTGATGGCAGGGGTCGTAACCGACGCGAATCCCGGGGGCCGCCGACGTCAGGCGCGCCACGGCCGCCGCATCGCCGCAGGACAGGATGTAGTGCGACGCCAGCGGCTCGACGCTGCGCGCGAAGGTGTGCACCGCACGTGGATCGAGGGCGGCGTCGTCCTCCTTGAAGTCGAGCTGGAGGATCGACGACGGTGCGATGTCGACCGTCGAGAACAGCTCGGTGAGGTCCTCGAGTAACAGGACCGGCTCGTCGAGCGCCTTGCCGTGGTTGTCGCGCAGGGACAGTCCGCGGAGGTAGGCCGCGGGTAGCGCCGAGATCGCCCCGGTGCCGGTGGTGGCGTGATCGACGACGCGGTCGTGCAGGACCGCGAAACCGCGGTCGGCGTGGATGACCAGGTCCACCTCGATGCTCGCGCCCAGCCGCATCCCCTCGATGATGCGAGAAGCGGTGAAGGCCGGGTCGTCGGCGCGCCGACGACCCCGGTGCCACTTGAGCATGGTCCGGTGCCCGTCGAAGTCGACGTACAGCGGCGGACGTGCCGGATCGGGCGCTGATGGTGTGCTCGTCTGGGACATCGTCTTCCGAGACTAGTCCCGGTAGGGTCTGGCAGATGGCGGCGTTCTCGATGCCCAGGTGGGTCGGTGCGGTGACGATGGCCGAGTCGGCCGGATTCCTCATCCCGGTCGCCGGGTTCGCGATCTCCGCCATCACCGGGTTACCGGTCGGATGGGCCTGGCTGCTCATGGTTGTGTGTGGGGCCGGCGAGGGCGCGCTGCTCGGTCTCGGTCAGGCAGTCGCCCTCCGCGGGACGTCGTGGCAGGTCCCGACCGCGCGATGGGTTCCGGCGACCGCGGTCGGCGCGATGATCGCCTGGTCGTTGGGGATGGCGCCGTCGAGTCTTGTCGATCTGGGGGCGGACATCGACTTCGGGAATCCCCTCACCTGGATCGTGGCCGGCGCGGGTGCGGTGGCGCTGCTGATCAGCATTCCCTCGGCGCAGTACGTCGTTCTGCGGAACCGAATCCCCCACGCATGGCAGTGGATACCGGTGAACGCGGCCGCCTGGACGGTGGGACTGGTCTTCACCTTCCTGCCCGGTCCGTTCATCGACGAGTCCACCCCCGGTATCACGATGGCGGTCGCCTTCGTCCTGGCCGGCATCTGTATGGCCGCGACCGTCGCGGTGGTCACCGGACTCTGGTTGCGGTCGCGACCTGTTCTCGCCGAACCGGCCCTGCAGAGTTGAAACGTGTTCTAGTTTGAGGGGCATGACTCTGCGTGTGGTCGAGTGGTCGACCGGAACCGTCGGAAGACATGCGATCGCCGGGATCGACGCCCATCCCGACCTCGAACTCGTCGGGGTCTGGGTGTCGAGTCCGGACAAGGTCGGGAAAGACGCCGGCGCACTGGCGGGCCTCGATCGTGACCTCGGCGTCGCCGCGACCGACGACCGCGACGCACTGATCGCCCTGAAGCCCGACTGCATCGTGCACACCGCGATGACCGACGACCGGGTGATGGAGTCGATCGAGGATCTGATCTTCTTCGTGGAGAACGGGATCAACGTGGTCTCCAGTGGTCCGGTCGTGTTGCAGTTCCCGAAGGGAATCCTGCCGGACAGACTGCTGGACCGGATCGCCGCGGCCGGCGAGTCCAGCGGTGCCAGTCTGCACGTCAACGGCATCGACCCCGGTTTCGCCAATGACGTTCTGCCGCTGTCGTTGACGAGTCTCTCCCAGCGGATCGACGAGGTGCGGTGCCAGGAGATCGCGGACTACTCGACCTACTACCAGCCGGTTGTCATGCGGGACCTGTTCGGCTTCGGGCAGCCGATGGACACGACGCCGTTGCTGCTGTCGCCGGGCATCCTGTCGATGGGCTGGGGCAGCGTGGTGCGGCAGATCGCCGCCGGACTCGACCTCACCCTCGACGAGCCGCTCGTCGAACGGGTGGAACGCGTCGAGGCCGACCGTGACTATTCGACGGTGTCGGTGGAGATCCCGAAGGGAACCATGGCGGCGTTGCGATTCGAGGTCGCCGGTCAGGTCGACGGAGTGGATCGTGTTGTGCTGGAGCACTACACGCGCACGCACGCCGACCAGTGCCCGGAGTGGCCGACCCCGCACGAGGGTGACGGTTGCTACCGGATCGCGATCTCCGGCGAGCCGGAGATGACCGTCGAGTTCGGTCATCACGGGGAGAACGGCGACCACAACGTCTCCGGGATGATCGTCACGGCGATGCGGCTGGTGAATTCGGTTGCCGCCGTGGTCGATGCGAAGCCGGGCCTGGTGACCGCCCTGGATCTACCGCTCATCACCGGGCGGGGTCTGGTGACGCGGGGCTGACCCCTCACATGTCCCACGTGTGCACGGGTTCGCCCTCGTGCATGAGAGTCACGTAATCGGCGAGCATGCCGCTCAGCGCCGCCGACCGGCTCTCGCCGGCCTTCTCGCGGGCGGCGACGGCCTCGCGCTGCCACACCGACCCGGTCCGGCGGGTGACGCAGCGTCCCTCGATCACCGACAGATACCGCTTGCGGGCCTTGTCCGAGACGCCGTATGCGCGAAGGCCTTTCTCGGCGAGGGTCAGCAGGCGCCGGAGTACGAGTTCGTCCGGTCGGACCCAGCCGACGTCGGGCCAGTAGAGCTGCGACTCCATGCCGAAATGCGCACCGGACTGTAGGTTCTCCGCGGCCGCGTTGAACGACATCTGCGACCACAGCGGCCGGTCGGCCTCGACGAGCCCGCGGACCACCCCGTAGTAGAAGGCGGCGTTGGCCATCGTGTCCACGACCGTCGGTCCGGCGGGCAGCACCCGGTTCTCGACGCGCAGATGTGCCTGCCCCTCGTGGATGTCGTACACGGGCCGGTTCCAGCGGTAGACCGTGCCGTTGTGCAGCCGCAGCTCGTCGAGCGTCGGGATACGTCCGGCATCGAGTTCGGCCAGCGGATCGACGTCGGTCGAGACGGGTAGGAGAGCAGGGAAGTAACGGGTGTTCTCCTCGAACAGGTCGAAGATGGTGTTGATCCAGCGTTCGCCGAACCAGACGCGTGGCCGGACGCCCTGGTTCTTCAGCTCCAGCGGCCGGGTGTCGGTGGCCTGCTCGAAGACCGGGATGCGACTCTCGTGCCACAGTGCGGTCTCGGCGAGGAACGGGGAGTTGCCGGCCAGCGCCACCTGTATCCCGGAGATCACCTGGGCGGCATTCCAATGCGCGGCAAAGTCTTCCGGGGCCACCCTCAGGTGCAGCTGCAGCGAGGTACAGGCGGCTTCGGGGAGGATCGAGTCGGTGGACGTGTGGAGGCGTTCGGTGTCATGGCCGTCGCCCAGCGGCACACCGCTGATGTCGATCTCGAGGTTCTCGCCGCGGGCGTTGAAGATCTGCTCGTTCAGCAGGTCGTAGCGGGGGTTGGCCGAGATCCACTGATGGGCAAAGTGTTCGGCCTTCAGGGTCGGGAGCATCCCGATCATGACCAGGTGGTTGTCCGTGCGGGCGGCGCGTTCCTCCGCGCGGTTCAACGACGTCCGCAGCGCCTGTTCCAGCGAGATCGTGTCGTCGGTGGTGAAGGGCCGCGGCGAGACGTTGATCTCGATGTTGAACTGCCCGAGTTCGGTCTGATAGTCGGGGTCGGCGATCGCCTCGAGGACGGCGGCGTTGGCCATGGCCGGACGCATCTGCTCGTCGACGAGGTTGAGTTCCACCTCCATGCCGAGGAGGGGTTTGGGTGGCCGCCCCTGATCGGTGAACAGCCCGTCGGCGAGCATCCGCGCGATCGCGTCGGTACCACGACTGACCTGCCGGCGGAACCTCACGCGATCCTCGCCGGTGAACTCCTGTTTGGTCACTTCCGCGCCCATGCGTCACATACTGCCCCAATTCGGGCGGCGTCAACCGCCGTTGCAAGATGACTGACGTGCCCCCTCGTAAGAGACCCGACCCGGCAGAGGTCCGCGCCGCAGTCCTCGCGGTCGCGGACTGGCTCGGCGACGAATCGGCCCCCGCGCCGTCGCGGCCGGCTCTCGCCGCCGCCGTCCGCCTCACCGCCCGCACGCTCGAACACCTCGCCCCGGGCAACTCGGTCGAGGTTCGCGTCCCACCGTTCGTCGCGGTGCAGTGCATCGAGGGCCCGCGCCACACGCGCGGGACGCCGCCCAACGTCGTCGAGACCTCGCCGCGCACGTGGTTGCTGATGGTGACCGGTCTGCTGACCTACGACGCCGCGCTCGGCGTCGGTGAACTCGACGCATCGGGCCACCGCGCGGACCTGGTGGCGGGGCTGCTGCCGCTGGTTCCGCTGGGCCCGGGCGCGTCGAGAACCGAGTGATCCGACGAGTGTGATCCGTCACTCCCGGTGTTCACGTGGAATTACGGCGCTTCGGACACCGCTGGAAGATTCGCTCTGTGAGGCAACGGGCACGTAAACTCCGAAACTGTCTCCCAGCACATTGACGTGTTAACCGATTCGCAGCCCAGGGGAGCTAGTCGATGACTGATCGCTCGATCGCCAACGTGAACCTGCTCGCTCCCACGCCGGCCGGTGGATGCTCCGCAGCCGGTGGATGCGCGCCCGAACCCGCTCCGCTGGACCAGCCCGAGAACGAACCGCGCGAGGAGTGCGGGGTATTCGGGGTCTGGGCACCCGGCGAGGACGTCGCCAAACTCACCTACTACGGCCTCTACGCGCTGCAGCATCGCGGACAGGAGGCGGCGGGCATCGCCGTCGGCGACGGCAGCCAGGTCGTCGTCTTCAAGGATCTGGGCCTCGTCAGCCAGGTGTTCGACGAGCAGACACTGGGCGCGATGAGCGGCCACGTCGCCATCGGGCACTGCCGCTATTCCACCACCGGTTCGACCACCTGGGAGAACTCGCAGCCGATCTTCCGCACCACCGATGCCGGCACCGGCGTCGCGCTCGGTCACAACGGCAATCTCGTCAACACCGCCGATCTCGCCGCCCGCGCTCGGGAGAAGGGCATCAAGAGCTCCGCGGCGACGTCGGACTCGGATGTCGTGGGTGCGCTCCTGGCGCACGGCGCCGCCGACAGCTCGATCGAGCAGGCCGCGATGGAACTGCTGCCGACTCTCAAGGGCGCCTTCTGCCTGACCTTCATGGACGAGCACACCCTCTACGCGGCACGTGACCCGCACGGTGTGCGTCCGCTCTCGCTCGGACGCCTCGACCGCGGCTGGGTCGTCGCCTCGGAGACCGCCGCCCTCGACATCGTCGGCGCGTCCTTCGTCCGCGACATCGAGCCCGGCGAGCTGCTGGCCATCGATGCCGACGGCGTGCGGACCAAGCGCTTCGCCGAGCCGACGCCGAAGGGCTGTGTTTTCGAGTACGTCTACCTGGCCCGCCCGGACTCCAACATCCACGGCCGGTCGGTGCACTCCACCCGCGTCGAGATCGGTCGGCGCCTGGCCAAGGAACACCCCGCCGAGGGCGACCTGGTGATCCCCGTGCCGGAGTCGGGTGTGCCCGCGGCCGTCGGCTTCGCCCAGGGCTCGGGCATCCCGTACGGGCAGGGTCTGATGAAGAACGCCTACGTGGGCCGCACCTTCATCCAGCCGTCGCAGACGATCCGTCAGCTCGGCATCCGACTCAAGCTGAACCCGCTGCGCGAGGTCATCCGCGGCAAACGTCTCGTCGTCGTCGACGACTCGATCGTGCGCGGCAACACCCAGCGCGCCCTCATCCGCATGCTGCGCGAGGCCGGTGCCGCCGAGGTACACGTGCGGATCGCCTCCAGCCCCGTCCGCTGGCCCTGCTTCTACGGCATCGACTTCGCCTCCCCGGCGGAACTCATCGCCAACGGCATGGAGTCCGAGGAGGGCATGGTCGAGGGCGTGCGCCAGGCCATCGGCGCCGACTCGCTCGGTTACATCAGCATCGACGAGATGATCGGTGCCACCGAGCAGTCCGCATCGAACCTGTGCGCGGCGTGCTTCGACGGCAAGTACCCGATCGAACTGCCCGAGGAGACCTCCATGGGCAAGGCGGTTCTGGAACAGATGCTGGCCTCCGCTGCCCACGACGGGACCGTCGACCCGCTGACCAAGCCCAACGACAACGTCAGCGCAGTGATGCGTCCCTGAATCAGGGCGCAGGGCACTCCGGTACCGTGTGATCGTCGGCGAACACGCCGAGAACAACTTTTGACAAGGGGTGCTTGCGGAGATGACGGAGCGGGATGCGGCGGCCGACGAGACGACGGGCGTTACGCCGCCGGCTTCGTACGCGGCGGCCGGGGTCGACATCGACGCCGGTGAACGAGCCGTAGAGCTGATCACCCCGCACGCGAAACGTGCCTCGCGTCCCGAGGTCCTCGGTGGCCTCGGCGGTTTCTCGGGTCTCTTCGCACTGAAGGGCAATTACCGCGAGCCGGTCCTCGCTGCGGCCAGCGACGGCGTCGGTACCAAGCTCGCGGTCGCGCAGGCCATCGACAAGCACGACACCGTCGGGCGCGACCTCGTCGCCATGTGCGTCGACGACCTCGTCGTCTGCGGCGCCGAGCCGCTCTTTCTCCAGGACTACATCGCCGTGGGGAAGGTCGTCCCCGAGACCGTCGCGCAGATCGTCGCCGGCATCGCCGACGGCTGCGTCGAGGCCGGATGTGCGCTGCTCGGCGGCGAGACCGCCGAACACCCCGGACTCATGCAGGACAACCACTACGACCTGTCGGCCACCGCCGTCGGTGTCGTGGAGGCCGACAAGGTCCTCACCCCCGACCGTGTCCGTGCCGGTGACGTCGTCATCGCCATGGGATCGTCGGGCCTGCACTCCAACGGCTACTCGCTCGCCCGCAAGGTGCTGCTCGAGTGGGGCCACATGGATCTCTTCGGCCACGTCGAGGAGTTCGGCCGCTCGCTCGGCGAGGAACTGCTCGAGCCGACCCGCATCTACGCCCGCGACTGCCTGGCGCTCATCGCCGAGGCGGACGTGCGGACCTTCGCGCACATCACCGGCGGCGGCCTGGCCGAGAACCTGGCCCGCGTCATCCCTCAGGGCCTCGTGGCCGAGCTGGAACGCAACACCTGGACCCCGGCCCCGATCTTCGCCCTCATCGGGCAGCGCGGACGCGTCGAGCAGCTCGAGATGGAGCGCACCTTCAACATGGGTGTCGGCATGGTCGCGGTCGTCGCACCCGAGGACACCGACCGCGCACAGGCGGTCCTGACGGCCCGGCACGTCGACAACTGGGTGCTCGGCACGATCAAGCGGTCCACCGACCCCAAGAGCACCGAGGCAGGCTCGCGCGTCTCCCTGGTCGGCGAGCACCCGCGCTTCTGAGAGTCACGGGCGCACAGCGCCTCTCGCACCGACGCCAAAGCGGCGGGGACCTTCGGGTTCCCGCCGCCTTCTCGTTGTCAGACGCGTCGATCGCACCCTACCGCTGGACACCACAGAGCAGCGATGCTCATCGCCGGTTGTCGCCGCGGCGAGCACCGCTGGATGTCGAGAAACGACTCCGCACGCATCAGACGGCCGCAGTCACCTGCGGCCGTCTGATACCTACGAAAACATCAACCCGCGTTACCGCGGGTCCGCTGAGCGGAGAGGTCGTGCCGGGGTGAGATCTGGTGTCGCCGATGAGGCCGGCACCCACGAGTGGTGCGCCTCAGGCGCGTCGCCACTCGTCCTCGTCCAACCACTCATCCACCGGATCCGGACGATCTACCGAGCTGGTCTGCCCGGACAGCTCACGCTGCAGGCTTTCGAGATCGGTGTTCGGAGTGGAGTACTTCAGCTGACGAGCAACCTTCGTCTGCTTTGCCTTTGCCCGGCCGCGGCCCATACGGGACCCCCTCGCAAAATGACGGGGCGGCCAACGATTTGGCGGCCCCGTTCTCTTGAAGTAATTCTGTCGTGCTGACCAGTCTAGCGCGCCTTCAGGACTTGTGTGCCGCGCCCTGCCTCGCCGCGCCGCCCGATCTCTTCACCTTGCTCATAATTCGCTGCGCCTCGCGTCGGACCTTGACCGGCAGATCGTCGGCGGCGAGCAGCGTGGCGATCGACTCGGGGTCGGCGTCGGCGAGCAGTTGCCGGACCCGCACACCGTGATCGGGACGGTGGATCACTCTCACCGAATCGCCCGCGGCCACCGTACCGGGCTGCAGAACGCGCAGGTAGGCGCCGAAATCGGCCTGGTCCATGAACCTCTTCACCCACCTGGGCTCATCCGCCCACACCGCGAAGGTCCGGCACGGTACACGAGGGATGGTGGTCTCGAGGAGGAGTCCGTCGTCACCGACCTGCCACCGCTCACCCACGAAGGCGTCGGTGACGTCGATCCCGTCTATCCGGAGGTTCTCGCCGAACCAGCCGTAAGGAAGCTCACGTCCGAGTTCCTCGGACCAGCGTCGTGCGTCGGGTTCGGCGTAGGCGTACACCGCCTGATCGACGCCGCCGTGATGCCTGCGGTTGCGCTGGTGATCGGCGGCCAGTCCGAGCTCGTGCACGTCGGCGCGGCCGGCCAGAGGGCGCTTGTCGATCGCGGACGGGCCGATCTTGTCGAGGACGACGTCATGGCCGGCCGCGCAGACGGCCAGCACGGTTCCGGTGTCCACGTGTCAGGTGCCCGGGGTGGCCGAGCCGCTGCGCAGCCGCTCGACGGCGGCGCGACCGGCCTGGACGTGATCGTCCTCGCGGATGGAGTCCGGATCGATGCGTGCGCTCACCGGTTCCTCGGCACCGATCGTCAGTTCGACGTCCGCACCGACGTTGCGTTTGACGAGCGCGAGCGCGATGGGGCCCCACTCGTAGTGGTCGATGACGGTGCCGAGACGGCCGACGGTGCGGCCGCCCGCGGTGACGGGGTCGCCGGTCGTCGGACGCTGATCCGAGCTGCCGTCGAGATGCAGAAGTACCAGGCGTCGCGGCGACTTGCCGAGGTTGTGGACACGGGCGACCGTCTCCTGGCCGCGGTAGCAGCCCTTGTCCAGATGGACGGCGCCCTGCTCGGCCGGACCACCGATCCAGTCGACCTCGTGCGGGATCGTCCGTTCGTCGGTGTCGGCACCCAGCCGGGGGCGGCGGGCGGCGACGCGCAGCGCGTCGTACGCCCAGCTGCCCGCCATCCGGGCGCCGGCCTCGACGAGTGCGTCCCACCAGCGCAGCAGGACGAACTCGGGCAGGACGAGGTCGACGACCGGCAGGTCGCGGTTCTCGCCGAGGGGTGGCATCCGTCGCCAGAATCCCAGCGGCTCGTCCTCGTGATGCGTCTCCGGCAGGTTGCCCGCCTGGTAGACGTCCGCGTCGGCGGGGATCTCGAGCAGCTCGGCGACCGGTCCGGTCACCGCGCCGGGACCGACGAGGGTGAGTACCTTCATGTCTGTTCGCGGGGCCGGCTGCGCCTTGGCCCAGAACACCATCTTGGCGAGGAACCCGGCGAGGGCCTCGCCGCGTACGCCCTCGGTGTCGACCCAGGTGACGCCGTCGATGTCGGTCAGGACGAAGTGTTCCTCGACGCGGCCGTTGGCGTCGAGAGACAGATTCTCCGCGCTCCGGCGGTCGGGGAGTGCGGAGACGTGCTGGCTCGAGATGGTGTGCAGCCAGCTCAGGCGTTCCTCGCCGGGGATCTCGACGACGGCGCGGTCGGAGCGGTCGACGACGATGACCCCGGTGGCGGCGGCTCTCTGTTCCCCGAGTGGATCACCGAAGTGCCACGGGGTCTCCGATGAGTGGAACTCGCCGGGGCCGGGGACCGCCCCGCCCTCGGAATGCCTGGTCAGGATGGGTGAACGGCTCACGGGTCGATTCTACGGGTCGCTCGCGCACCAGGGGTGTTGAGCCGGGGCCGGCCGGTCGTGGGAGCCTCTTATCCATGTCGGATTCGATCCTGCTCACCCTCGACGGCACCCAACACGATGCCGATGCACCGTTCCTGCACGCCGACGACCTCGCGGCGGTGCGCGGCGACGGCGTCTTCGAGACCCTGCTCGTCCGTGCCGGCCGGGCGCGTGGGGTGCGCCTGCACCTCGAGCGCCTCGCCCGTAGCGCGACCGCGATGGAGCTGCCGGCACCGGACCCCGACGAGTGGCGCGCGGCGGTCGAGAACGCGGTCAAGCTGTGGACTGCCGAGCACGGGACGTCGGACGAGGCGTTGCTGCGTCTGGTCTACACCCGTGGGCGCGAACACGGGTACGCCCCGACGGCCTACCTGACCGTGGAGCGGGTGCCCGAACGCGTCGCCTCGGCGCGCGCCGACGGTGTCTCGGTGGTCACCCTCGATCGCGGCTTCTCCATCGACCTGGCCGCCAGGGCGCCATGGCAGCTGCTCGGGGCGAAGACGCTGAGCTATGCGACCAACATGGCCGCGCTCCGGCACGCCGCATCCGAGGGCTACGACGACGTCATCTTCGTCAGCAGCGAGGGGGCGGTGCTCGAGGGTCCGCGATCGACGGTGGTCGCGGTGTACGGGGACTCGCTGGTCACCCCGCCGACGGAGATCGGCATCCTCGCCTCGACGACTGCCCAGGCCGTCTTCGATCTCGCCGATGCGGAGGGCTGGAAGACCAAGGTCGAGATCCTGCGCCCGGAGGATCTCGTGGCGGCCGACTCGGTCTGGCTCGTCAGCAGCGTGACGCTCGCGGCCCGGGTCACCCATCTCAACCGGTACGTGATGCCGGTGCCGGCCGACGCCGACCGGTTTTCCGATTTGGTGGACCGAGCCATCGCCGCGGAAGACAATTGATCCCGGTCACTCACACATGATCCCGGGCCCGCGTCACACCTGTTCGCGGGTGAGAGCGAATGCACCAGCGACAGTGCAGTGATGGGACTTTTGGCGCTTGAACAGGGTCGGTGACCAGGCGTAACGTCGCGCCTAGCGCCTACTACTAAAAGTAGTAGGCGACGTCGGCACCCGCCGGCTCAGCCGGTGAACTGATTCGAGGCATACATGGACGCTCTGGACGTCTCCAGATGGCAATTCGGTATCACGACCGTCTATCACTTCATCCTGGTGCCGCTGACCATCGGTCTCGCACCGATGATCGCGGTGATGCAGACGGTGTGGCACGTCACCGGCAACGAGCAGTGGCTGCGCGCGACGAAGTTCTTCGGCAAACTCTTCCTGATCAACTTCGCGTTGGGTGTCGCGACCGGCATCGTCCAGGAGTTCCAGTTCGGCATGAACTGGAGCGAGTACAGCCGATTCGTCGCGGACGTGTTCGGCGCCCCGCTCGCGATGGAAGGGCTCGTTGCGTTCTTCCTCGAGTCCACCTTCATCGGACTCTGGATCTTCGGCTGGGATCGGCTGCCGCGCAGGGTGCACCTGGCGTGCATCTGGCTCGCCTCGATAGGCGTCATCGCCTCGGCGTACTTCATCATCGCGGCGAACTCGTGGATGCAACACCCGGTGGGCGTGGTGTGGGACGACACGCGAGACCGGCCGAGGATGAACGACTTCTGGGCGGTGATCACGAACAGCACGACACTGGCGGCGTTCCCGCACGTGATCGCCGGTGCCTTCCTCACCGCAGGCACCTTCGTCGCCGCCATCGGTTGTTGGTGGATGGCCCGGAACATGTGGCGCGCCAAGAAACTCCGTGTGGCCATCGACACCGGTGACACCTCGGAAATGCCCAAGACGACCTCGCCGAGCCACATCGACGCCACCCCCGAGGATCTCGAGCTCGACGCCCGACGCTTCTGGCGGCCGGTCACCCGGTTGGCTCTCTGGATCGTGATCGCCTCCGGTGTGGGGTTGTTCATCACCGGCGACATCCAGTCGCAGATCATGTTCAACCAGCAACCGATGAAAATGGCTGCGGCGGAATCTCTGTGCGAGACCCAGACCGGCGCCGGATTCTCCGTGCTGGCCATCGGGCGGCAGAACAACTGCGACAACATCGAGCACGTCATCGAGATCCCGAAGATGCTCTCGTTCCTGGCCGACCACAGTTTCGACAGCACCCTGCAGGGCGTCGAGGAACTGCAGCAGCAGTACACCGAGGCGCTCGCGGGACAACCAGGTGTGCCCGCAGGGCAGAACTTCGCCCCGAACCTGTTCGTCACCTACTGGAGTTTCCGGGCGATGATCACCTGGGCTCTCGGGTCGGTCGTGGTGGCGCTCGGGGGACTCTGGCTCACGCGTCGCAAGCGAGTCGTCGAATCCCGCAAGTTCGGCACTCTCGCGCTGTGGATGATCCCGACACCGTTCCTGGCCAACAGCTCTGGCTGGATCTTCACCGAGATGGGACGTCAGCCGTGGGTCGTTGCGCCCAACTGGGAGAACGACCTCGACCCGATGCGGATCAACATGCTCGTCCAGAACGGGGTTTCGAACCACTCGGCGGCGACGGTGTGGGTGACGCTGATCGGCTTCACCCTGCTCTACGGCGCGCTGGGTGTCGTGTGGTTCATGCTCCAGCGGCGATATGTCATCGAGGGGCCGGCGACCTATGACTCCAGACCGCCGGGACATTCCGACCCCGACGCGGACAGCGGTGAGCCCAAACAGCTCTCGTTCGCGTACTGACGGCCGACCCAACCATAGGAGAGACCAGTGGGACTTCCGGAAGTCTGGTTCCTGATCATCGCGGTGCTGTTCGTCGGCTACTTCGTCCTCGAGGGGTTCGACTACGGCGTCGGGATGCTGATGCCCTTCCTCGGCCGCAGCCACACCGGCGGCGATGCACGGGTGGCGTCCGATGAGCCGGCCGCCGACCCCGATACCCGTCGGCGGGTGCTGCTCAACACGATCGGCCCGGTCTGGGACGGCAACGAGGTGTGGTTGATCACCGCGGGTGGAGCGTTGTTCGCCGCCTTCGGCGGCTGGTATGCAACCATGTTCTCCGCCTTCTACTTCGCGCTGTTCCTGATCCTGATCGGCCTCATCACGCGGGTCTGCGCCATCGAGTGGCGCGGCAAGATCGACAACCCGCGATGGCGGATGTGGTGCGACGTCGGGATCGGACTCGGCTCCTGGATTCCGGCCATCGTGTGGGGCATCGCCTTTGCCAATGTCGTACGCGGTCTGCCGATCGACGCCGACGCGCAGTACACGGGCGGATTCTTCGACCTGTTCAACCCGTATGCGCTGTTGGGCGGCCTGACCACGTTGCTGGCCTTCCTGACCCACGGCGCCGTCTTCCTGTCGTTGAAGACCGACGGCGCGCTTCGCGAGGACTCGATGCGCTACGCATCGCGGCTGTCGATCCCGACGCTGGTCGTCGCGGGGGCGTTCCTGTTGTGGACGCAGTTCGCCTACGGCAGTGCGTGGACCTGGATTCCGGTGCTGACCGCCGCGGTCGCCGCCCTGGTGATGGTGGGTGCCACCCAGGTGCGCAAGGAGGGCCTGGCGTTCGCCGCGACCTCGATCGCCATCGTGGGCACCGTGGCGGCCCTGTTCGGGTCGCTGTACCCCGACGTGCTGCCGTCGACGATCAATCCGGCGTATGACCTCACCATCGACAACACCTCGTCGAGTCACTACACCCTCGTCGTCATGACCTGGGCCGCCGTTCTGGTCACACCCGTCGTGATCGCCTACCAGGCCTGGACCTATTGGGTGTTCCGCAAGCGCCTGTCCGTGGAGATCATGCCCAAGCCGGCGGGGCTGCGATCCCTGCGCGCCTTCGGCGAGTGACGCCGCTGGAACGGTCGGCGGCCACGCGGCGGGGTGCGGCCCGGCCGCCGGTCGATCCGCGCCTGCTGCGGTATTCACCGACGACCCGGCGCTACGTCGCGGTCACCGCGGCGTTCGCCGTCGCGCAGGTGATCGCGATCATCGTGGCCGCGGGTACGGCCGCCTCGATCCTGTCGGAGCTGATCGTCTTCCCGGAGAAGCGGTCCTTCGACGCGCAGTGGGCGCACCTGGTCGTCCTCGCGGTCGCGATGGCGGCCCGTGCCGCGATGGCTTATGGGCACGACCGATATGCGCACCGCGCGGCCGAACAGGCGATCGCGGAATTGCGGTCCGAGGCACTCGATGTGCTCACCGATCCGCGTCGGACCGCACCGCGAACGCTGCTGACGCTGCGTGAGCATGCGGCGACCGTGCTGTTGCGGGGACTCGACGCGCTCGGGCCGTATCTGTCCGGATACCTGCCGGCGCTCGTGGCCGCGGTGATCCTCACGCCTACGGTGACCGTGGTGATCGCCTTCGCCGACTGGCCGTCGGCGCTGATCATCCTGATCACGTTGCCGCTCATCCCGATCTTCATGGTCCTGGTCGGGCTCATGACCCGGGATCGCACCAGCCGCAAGCTGGCGACGATGAGCAGGCTGACCGCGCAGCTGCTGGATCTGATCGCCGGCCTGCCGACGCTGCGGGCACTGAACCGGGCCGAGGCCCCGGCCGCCCAGGTGGCCGAACTCGGTGAGGCACACCGGCGTTCCACGATGAGTTCGCTACGGGTGGCGTTCCTGTCCGGGGCCGTCCTCGAGCTGCTCGCCACCCTGTGCGTCGCCCTGGTCGCCGTGGGCATCGGTCTGCGCCTGGTGTACGGCGAGATGTCGCTCTATGCAGGTGTTTTCGCGTTGATCCTGGCGCCCGAGGCGTATCTGCCTCTCCGACGCGTCGGCGCACAGTTCCACAACTCCGCCGACGGCGTCACCGCCGCCGGGGAGGTCTTCGAGCTGATCGACTCTCCCGAGGACGCGGCGCCGATGCCGGTCAGCGGTGGCCGGGGCATCACCGTTGCGGGCGCGCCGATCACCATCCTCGACCTCGGGGTGCACGGTCGTGACGGCTGGGCGCCGGAGTCCCTGCGCGCGACCATCGCGCCCGGCTCGCTCACGCTCTTGACCGGCCCGAACGGGTCGGGGAAATCCACGACCCTGGCCGCCATCATGGGTTTGGTGACACCGGACGACGGGTCGGTGCTCATCGGGTCCATCCCGGTCACCCATGCCGATCCCGAGTCCCTGTACGAACAGATCGCCTGGCTGCCGCAGCAACCGGTCGTCGTGCCGGGCACGGTCGGCGAGAACGTGGAACTGTTCGGCGCCCTCGACCGCGACGCCGCCGACCGGGCCGCGACGGCCAGTGGATTCGACTCCGTGGTGCTCGAGCTGCCGAACCGTCTCGACACCCGGCTCGGCGCGGGCGGCGTCGGACTGTCCGCCGGCCAGCGCCAGCGACTCGCGCTGACACGAGTGCTTGCATCCCCGGCTCCGCTGCTGCTCCTCGACGAGCCGACCGCCCACCTCGACGAGGACTCCGAACGTGCGGTGCTCACCGCGCTCCGCGAGCGCGCACGCGCCGGTGACACGGTCATCGTGGTGGCCCATCGGGGGATCGCGCGTGAATTCGCCGATCAGGTCGTCGAATTCGACGGAGGTGTGCCATGCGCGACGACCCACTGATCCGGGCGCTCGGATTCCTCGGCCTGCGCCGTGGCGCGGTCGCCAAGGCCCTGCTGCTCGGCGTCGGCGGTTCGCTGTCGGCGCTCGGCCTCGCGGCGCTGTCCGCGTGGCTGATCACCCGCGCGTGGCAGATGCCGCCGGTGCTGTACCTGTCGGTGGCGATCACCGCCGTTCGGGCACTCGGCATCTCGCGCGGCCTGTTCCGCTACCTCGAACGGCTCGCCACCCATGATCTCGCCCTGCGTGCGATGACGACCGCCCGCGAACGGGTGTACACGGCCCTCGCGACCGGTTCGCCCGCCTACTCGGTCACTCTCCGGCGCGGAGATCTGTTGACCCGCACGGGCGATGACATCGACGAGATCGGCAACGCGCTCATCCGCGGACTCATCCCCATCGGCGTCGGGGTGACGACGGCCGTGGCCGCGGTCGTCGTGATGGCACTGGTCTCGCTGCCCGCCGCCGCAGTGCTCGCCGTCGCGCTCGTCATCAGCGGTGGCGTCGCCCCGTGGCTCGCGGCGCGCGGTGGCGCCTCCACCCTCCGGGACGGGTCGCGCGCGGCCACCGAATCCGCCGAGGCGACGACGACCACACTGTGGCACGCCTCCGAACTCGTCGTCGCGCGTCGGCGTGGAGAGCTGCTCGAGACCGCTGCAGACGCCGACCGCCGGCATCTCGCGGCCACCGATCGGGGGCGTCGGCTGGAGGCGGCAGCCGCTGCGGCCACCCCACTCGCGATGGGTGCGTCACTCGTCGCGGCATGTGTGATCGCCATCCAGTTGGCATCGCAGACAACCGGTTCCCTCGCCGGGATCGCCTCCGGCGAGGGGCTCACCCCGATGATCCTCGGCGTGCTGGTCCTCCTGCCGCTGTCGGCCTTCGAGTCGACCGCGCCGCTGACCGAGGCTGGATTGCAGATCGAGCGCAGTCGCCAGAGTGCCGCTCGGGTCATGGCTCTCGTCGACGGTGCGCACGCCGCCGACGGCACCGGGCCGTCCGGTGCGGATGTGGCGGTCCACCGTGGGATGGTCGAGGTGTCGACCGACGGACTGCGATGGGGGCGCGCGGAACGGAACGTCCTCGGACCCGAGGACGGCCTCGACCTCGACCTGCGGCCGGGATCGAGGCTGGCGGTCGTCGGACCCAGCGGAGTCGGCAAGTCCACGCTGCTGCTCACCCTCGCCGGCCTGCTCGATCCCGTCGACGGGGACATCACCTGTGTCGACACGTCGAGCCGTGGGCCCGTCGAACTCCGTTCGGCCGGTTGCTACTTCGCCGAGGAGGCACATCTCTTCTCGACATCGGTCCGCGAGAACATACGCGTCGCGCGCGGTGACGCCACCGACGAGGAGATCCTCGCGGCCCTGACGACCGTCGGCCTCGACGGTTGGGCCGCAAGGCTTCCCGACGGTCTGGACACCACCCTGACCGGCGGTGCCGACGCCGTCAGCGGCGGCGAGCGCCGACGCCTGCTCCTCGCTCGTGCACTACTCCACCCGGCACCGATGGTCCTGCTCGACGAACCGACCGAACACCTCTCCGCCGACGATGCCGCCGGCCTGCTTAGACGCCTCCTCGGCGTCGAGGACGACCTCTTCGGACCCGATCGCATCGTCGTGGTCGTGACCCACCAGCTCCCCGCGGACGTCGGCGACGCGCGGGTGGTGGAACTGGCGCCGGTCGCCGCCCACTGACCTGGGTACCCCATCGCTCCTCGCGCCTCAGGCAGCAGTGGGACAACGGAATCGGGGCCGGACGCCCGGCGTCCGGCCCCGGTATTTCCCCCTGTGAGAGGTGAGGGTCTAGTTGCTGGAGACCTCGTAGCCCATCGGCAGCATCGTCGACTTGTGCTCGAGGAAGGACTCCAGGCCTTCGCGGCCGTTCTCGCGGCCGATGCCGGAGTTCTTGTAGCCGCCGAAGGGGGACTCGGGATCGATTGCGTACCAGTTGATCCCGAAGGTGCCCGTGCGGATCTTGGTGGAGATCTCGATGCCGCGCTCGACGTCGTTGGTCCACACCGTGCCGGCGAGTCCGTAGTCGGAGTCGTTGGCGATGGCGATGGCCTCGTCGACGTCGTCGTAGGCGATGACCGACAGGACGGGGCCGAAGATCTCCTCCTGGGCGATGGCCATGTCGTTGGTGACGCCGGTGAAGATGGTCGGGGTGAGGAAGTGGCCCGAGTCGAGACCGGCGGGACGTTCGCTCTCGAGAACCGGTGTGGCACCGGCCTTCTTGCCGAGTTCGATGTACTCCTCGACCTTCTGGCGCTGCTTTTCGGTGATCAGCGGCCCGAGCTGGGCCTCCGGATCCGACGGCAGGCCGACCTTCATGGCCTTCGCCGCCTCGACCATCGCCGCGACGATCTCGTCCTGGCGGCTGCGCGGCACCAGGATTCGGGTCTGCGCGACGCAGGCCTGGCCGGTGTTGAACAGGCCGAGGAACGTCAGCATGAAGGCGTTCGCGGCGATGTCGACGTCGTCGAGGACGATCGCCGCCGACTTGCCGCCCAGCTCGAGCGAGCAGCGCTTCAGGGTCTCGGCGCAGGCGGCGCCGATGGCCTTGCCCGCGGCGGTCGAACCGGTGAAGGTGATCTTGTCGACGTCGGGATGGGCGACGAGGGCCTGGCCGGTCTCGGTGCCGCCGGTGACCACCGAGATCGCCTCGGCGGGCACGCCGGCCTCGATGAACAGCTGGGCCACGTAGTTACCGGTGAGCGGGGTCTCCGGGGCGGGCTTGAGGACCACCGAGCAGCCGGCGGCGAGGGCCGCGCCCATCTTGTTGCAGGTGATGAACAGCGGAACGTTCCAGGCGCAGATCGCGCCGACGACGCCGACCGGCTCGCGGGTGATGCGGGTGGTGCCGAACAGGCCGGTCCGGTACTCCTCCCACTGGTAGTCGCGGGCGGCGTTGGCGTAGGCGCGCAGGACACCGGTGCCGGGCAGCTGCTGCAGGGTGGCGATCGCACTCGGCGGGGCGCCCATCTCGGCCGAGACCAGCGCGGTGATCTCGTCGCCGCGCTCGTCGATGAGGTCGGCGACCTTGGCGATGATGTCGGCGCGCTGAGCCGGGGGCGTCGAACTCCAGACGCCGGAGTCGAAGGCCGCGCGTGCGGCCTTGACCGCGGTGTCGACGTCGGTGGCGTCGGCGTGCGGCACGGATCCGACACGCTCCCCGGTGGCGGGGGAGAAGACCTCGAGGGTCTCACTGGAATGGGGGTCGACCCATCGGCCGCCGATGAGCAACTGGGGTTGATCCCCGCCGCCGGTGACTGTTGCGGTGTGGGACTCCACGGTCTCGGTCATTACGCGTGTGCTCCTCAGGAGGACGGGTTCTTGCCGGTCAGCGGCGGGTTTCTCTCCGCACGCGGGCAAGTGTGAACTACGGCACACGCAATACTAGAACACGTTCTAACTTCGCCGCCAGGGGCGGCGCGAATCAGCCCCGGCCGAACGCCGCTCGGGCCTCCAGTCCTTCCATGACGTCGTCGAGCACATCGAGCTGTCCGGACGGGTCGGCGGCCTCGAGGAGGCGTTGCTGATCGTGGGGCTCGACCTGGAGTCGGTTGGCCCAGCGGTAGATGGGCGAGATGTCTGCCATCGCGGGATCGGCGTCGATGATGTCGAGTGCGGCGAAGATCGTGTCGACGTCCTTGCCGGCGGCCTCGAGAGTCTGCCGCATGATGACGCGGAGGCGCTGGTCGATCGAGTGCAGCCGCTCGAGGTCGACCTCGGAAGGGGCCGGTTCGGGGAGCACCTCGATGCGCGCGAGGGGATACGGATCGTCGGGAAGCCATTCGACGATCCGGAAGCGATGAGTGCCGGTGCCGGACAACAGCGCCCGACCGTCCGGGAGTCGATCGGTGACGTCGGCGAGTGTCAGCGTGCCGACCTCGCACCGCACCTCGCCGCCACCGACCTCGGAGCCGCGGGCGATCAACACGACGCCGAAACGCACGGTCGATCGCCCGTCGGACTCCTCGATGTGGTCGCCGACCATCTGCCGGTAGCGCGGTTCGAAGACACGCAGCGGCAACTCGCCACCCGGCAGCAGGGCGGTGCCGAGCGGGAACATCGGCGAGACGAACTGCTCGCCGGCGGGGATCGACGAACTCAGGGCTGCTCCGTCAGGCCCTGGGGCGCGCGTCGAGGACGACCTCGAACTCGAGCAGATCGGCACCCGAGGCGACCGGCTTGGCCCGCTCTCCGGCGTGCGCTTCGCGTGCCGGGCCGGATGCCCACGCCTGGAAGTCCTCTTCGGACTCCCACTGCGTCACGACGAAGTAGCGGTCGTCGCCCTTCACCGGACGCAGGAGCTGGAACCCGAGGAATCCCTTGGAACCGTCGACCGAGTGGGCGCGGTTGGCGAACCGCTTCTCCAGTTCGGGTCCGGCGCCCTCGGGAACGGTGATTGCATTGATCTTCACAACAGCCATGCGTCCACCATAGGCGTTGCGAGTGCGGTCGTGACGGTGTTGCCGGGCTCGAGGCACGGGTCCTGCGGCTACAGTTTCGGCCATGTTCGACAGCCACGCGATCGGCGAGATCGGGTTCCGTGACCACGGGGGTCCGGTGATCGTCGACGACGCCCGCGGTCCGCTCGACGGCGGCACGACGACGCGGCCGATCGTCCTGCTGCACGGGCTGATGGGGCGTGGGCGCACGTGGCGGCGACAGGTGCCGTGGTTGCGCCGGTACGGCCGGGTGTTCACCTACGACGCGGCCTTTCACACCGGCGCCGATGTCGAGGAGCCGGACAGCGCAACAGAACTCGCGACCGAGCGGTTCGTCGCCGACCTCGCCGAGATCCTCACCTGGATCGACCGCGGACCGGCGGTACTCATCGGGCACTCGATGGGGGCCCTGCACGCCTGGTGCACCGCCGCCGCCTATCCGGAGCTCGTGGCGGCGCTCGTGGTCGAGGACATGGCACCGGACTTCCGCGGTCGGACCACCACCAACTGGACGCCCTGGTTCGAGTCCTGGCCCGAGCGTTTCGATTCCGTCGACGACGCGGTCGCGATGTTCGGTCCGGTGGCCGGCCGGTACTTCTACGAGGCATTCGACGACGGTCGACTCCATGGCCGGATTCCGTTGTGGGGCGCGATCGCCGACGAGTGGGGCGTTCGCGACTTCTGGGCGGAGTGGGAAGAGGTCGCGGTGCCGTCGCTGGTGATCGAAGCCGAGTACACGGTCACCCCGCCCGGGCAGATGCGCCGCATGTGTGAGGTCAACGAACACGCGCGGTATCTACGGGTCGAGGGGGCCGGGCACCTCGTCCACGACGACGCGCCGCACGTGTATCGCGGTGCGGTGGAGGCTTTTCTGTCCGGGCTGGACACCTGCCCCGAATAGATCGGGGCGCACACGATGTCTCGTGCGCGCCCCGAATGGGTGGACTGTGGATCAGGCGGGATCGGCGGGTGCGATCGGTGCGCCGTTGAGTCGACGCCAGCAGTGCACCAGGAACAACTGGGCGACCGGGGCGGCGACGATCAGCCCGACATAGCAGACCAGTACACCGACCAGGTTGATGGCGTAGGTGACCAGCAGGGTGATGATCGAGTCACCGACCTTCGACTTCGTCAGCTCGAAGGAGTTCTTCATCGCGTTGATCGGCGAGAGGCTCTTGTCGATGGTGGCGACCACCGAGAACATCAGGAAGAACATCGCGATGATGCCGGGGATGATGCACAGGGCGTAGCCGATTCCGGTGATGATGCCGACCAGGATCGCGGTGCCGACGACCGGTCCGAAGCGGATCGGGGTCAGGAACGACTTCGCCGTCACCGGTTCGCCGTTGGCGACGCGGACCGCGCCCGAGATGATGCTCGCCTGGATGTAGAGCAGCCCCAGGATGAACACGAGGTACACCAGGCCGAAGAGGACCGAGCCGCCGAAGCCCAGCGACGTCTCCTCGTAGTAGTAGCCATTGCCGTAGTCGACCCGTTCGGTGGTGCCGAAGAGTGCGACCGCCGAGAATCCGACGGCGATGAGCGCAGCGCCGAGCAGCAACACCACGAGACCCGGGAGGATCATGGCGCCGACGTTGTTCTTGAACTTGTTGAAGGCCCAGGAGAACGCCTCGCCCACATCGACCTTTGTGCCGGGGGCGCCCGGACCACCGGGATATGCGCCGACATCGCCGTACTGCGGTGCACCCGGGGGCGGCGGAGGCGGTGCCTGGCCGTATTGCGGCTGACCGTACTCGGGCTGCTGGCCGTACTGCGGTGGCTGCTGCCCGAACCCGGGCTGTTGGCCGTACTGGGGCGGGGGCGGCGGCTGCTGCCCGTACTGGGGCGGCTGCTGCCCGGGTTGTCCACCCGGCTGGTTCGGGTCCGACGGCGGGACAGGAGGATACGGCGGCTGACTCATGGATCGGGACATTAGCAACGATCCGGGTCCGGCGGGAGACTATGTCCGAACGATCAAATGACTGGTCATCGACCTTGGCACGAATTATGACCTGCGGTGTCGCCCGTCGGTCGGACGGCTTCAGCCCTCGCCCGCAAGGCAGTAGCGCCCGTCGGTGGTGATCTCCACGAGCCCGTCGACGAGCAGGGAGTCGAGGGCACGGTCGCGCTGGGCGGTGTCGCTCGTCCACACCACGTCGAGCTTCGTCCGATCCACCGAACCGGTGGTGCCGCGCAGGACGTCGAGCAGCAGGCCGCGGACCTGGCGGTCGGTGCCGGCGAACTTCTGGGCCTTCCGCGGTGGGCCGGTGTGCGCTGGACGACCGCGGCGGACCCAGGCACAGTCCACGAGAGGGCAGTTGTCGCACTTGGGGTTTCGTGCTGTGCACACAAGTGCGCCCAGTTCCATCAGGGCCGCCGAGAACCGCGGCGCGCCGGACCGGGGGAGCAGCGCCTCGGCGTCGTCGAGGTCGCGGCGTGACGGGTTCCCGGGGTGCTCGCGACCGTGCACCGCGCGCGCGATGACGCGGCGGACGTTGGTGTCGACGACGGGTACCGCCTGGCCGTAGGCGAAGCACGCGACCGCCCGCGCGGTGTAGTCGCCGATGCCGGGTAGCGTGAGCATCGTCTCGACGTCGTCGGGCACTCGGTCGCCGTGATCACGTGCGAGGACCTTCGAACACTCGTGGAGGCGCAGGGCGCGCCGGGGGTACCCGAGCTTGCCCCAGGCGCGCAGGACCTCACCGGCAGGCTCGACCGCCATCGCCGACGGCACCGGCCAGCGCTCGACCCACACCCGCCACGGCTCCAGCACCCGGGAGACCGGGGTCTGTTGCAGCATGATCTCGCTGACGAGGATCTGCCATCCGGTACATGCCGGGTCCCGCCACGGCAGGTCACGCTCATGGGTGCCGAACCAACCGATCAATCGCTCCGGTGGCACACTATTGGTCATGATCGGAAAGACACCCCGCGAAGCCTGGCGCGTCCTGCGCAACGGAAACGACCGATTTGTGGCCGGAGAATCTCAACATCCGAGCCAGGGTATCGAGGATCGGGCGCGACTCGCCGACGGGCAGCACCCGCATGTGGTCCTCTTCGGCTGCGCCGATTCCCGTCTGGCAGCCGAGATCATCTTCGATCAGGGTCTCGGCGACATGTTCGTGGTCCGCACGGCCGGCCACGTCATCGACTCCGCGGTCATGGGTTCGCTCGAGTACGCGGTCGAGGTCCTCGACGTGCCGCTGATCGTGCTTCTCGGCCATGACAGCTGCGGCGCGGTGAAGGCCACCCTCGACGCCCTCGACGATCTGCAGATCCCCGGTGGCTACATCCGCGACGTCGTCGAACGAGTCACCCCGAGCATTCTCGCCGGACGCAGCGAGGGCCTCACCCGGGTCGACGAGTTCGAGGCCCGCCACGTCGTCGAGACCGGGCGCCTGCTCATGCAGCGCAGCCGGATCATCGCCGACCGCATCAGCACCGGGAGACTCGCGATCGTCGGCCTGACCTACAAGCTGAGCGAGGGCCGGGTGAGCCTGCAGGGCGTGTACGGCGACATCGGCGAGCAGCCGCAGGCCCACGTGGTGGCGGAGACCGCCTGAATCGCTCCGGACGACCCGGAACCTGAAGGCGAACTCTAGACTTTGCCTGTTGGGGACTGTTTTTCGGCCGCGACACGCCGCACGTGATCAACCGGAAGTCAAGATCCGGCCGTTAGCGTTGTGGTCGTGATCGAACCCCAGGGCCCGCTGCCCCCCGAGATCTACTGGCGACGACGCGTTGTCGCCGGGGGTGCTGCACTGGTCGTCGTGGGGTTGGTCGTGGCTCTCATCGTGTGGATGACGTCGGGTGGTGACGCGCCGCAGAACACCGCGGCCACCTCATCCGTTCCCAGCAGTGCGGCTCCGTCCTCGGAGTCGGCGCCGCCGTCGTCCGAACCGCCCGCCGCCGGAGACGCCGGCGCCGGTGGCGCTCCGGGCGGCAATGCTGCCGGTGCCGGAGCCCCGGGTGGTGCGTCCGCGTCGGCGTCCTCACCTCCGGAATCGGCGAGCCCCGCAGGAGTCCCCGGTGGCCCCGCCGGCCCCAACCTCTGCCCGGACCAGGCGATCTCGGTGGTCCTCTACACCGACAAGCCGACGTACACGATCGGCCAGCAGCCGGTCTTCACGATCGTCACCACGAACGCCGGTCTGTCCGACTGCACACGCGATGTGGGCAAGGCCGCTCAGAACGTGATCGTGCGGACGCTCGACGGGTCGCGCACCCTGTGGTCGGCGCGTGACTGTTCGCCGATCGAAACCGTGAACAACGTCGTCCTCAAGCCCGCACAGCAGGTCAAGGACACGATCACCTGGTCGGGTACCACCAGCAGCCCCGGCTGTGAGCGTCCGCGGACGCAGGTGCCCGCCGGTTCCTACTCGGCGATCGGCAAGATCGGGGAGCGCGAGTCGTTCCCGATCACCTTCAACGTGGTCGCCCCGGCGCAAGAACCCTGATCGTCAGAAAACCCTGATCGTCTGGAGCCCCGATTCGTCGGGGCTCTAGTCGTATCGCTCGATGCTTGTCTCCGCGAGCCGGGAAAGGCCTTCGCGGATGTGCCGCGCCCAGATGCTGCCGATGCCCTCGACGGCCTGGAGGTCGGCCGAGGTGCTGGCGAGCAGCGCCTGCAGGGTGCCGAAGCTGCGGACGAGCCGGTCCACGTGCGCGAACTGCAGACGGGAGATGCGAGCGAGCAGCCGGTAGCCGCGCGGACTCATGGCGTTGTCCTGGGCATCGATCGTCGTCGGGTAGCCGAAGGCGCCCGCGAGCTGCGTGAGGTCGAGGAGATCGGCATCGCTGAGTCCCTCGATCACCTCGAGCGCCTGCCGCACGTCCTCGGCGGTCGCGGGTTCGGGACTGGCGTAGTAGTCGCGGACGAGGAGTTCGCGCATGGTGTCGTTGTCGCTGATGAGCTCCTCGAGCTGCAGGCTCACCTGCCGGCCGTTGGTGCCCAGTTCGAGGACGTACTCCTCGATCTCCACCGACACCCGGCGCACCATCTCCATGCGCTGTGCGGTCGACATGGCGTCGCGCAGCAGCACGTAGTCCTCGATCTCGGCGCGCGAGAGCGCGGCGATGACCTCGTCGAGGCGTGCCTTGTAGCGCTCCAGGGTCGCCAGGGCGACGTTCGCGCGCGACAGGATGGGGTCAGGGCTCTCCACGACACGACGAGCACCGTCGACGTAGACGCTGACGATCGACATCGAAGCGCTGACCGAGATGACCGGGTGGCCGGTCTGGATCGCGGTGCGCTCGGCGTTGCGATGCCGAGTGCCCGATTCCTCGGTGGGGATCGACGGGTCCGGCACGAGCTGGACGTTGGCTCGCACGATGCGCTTGCCGTCGGTCGACAAGACCACCGCGCCGTCCATCTTGGCGAGCTCGCGCAGCCGCGTGGGGGCGAACTCGACGTCGAGGTGGAAGCCACCGTCGCAGATCTTCTCCACGTCGGAGTCGTGACCGAGCACGATCAGGGCGCCGGTACCGCCGCGCAGGATCCGCTCCAGGCCGTCGCGCAGCGGGGTGCCCGGCGCGACGCGCGCCAACGTCTCACGCGTGAGCTCGGACTTCACCACTTCGGCAACCATGTCTCCCCTTCGGCACCGGGACACCCCGGGCGGACGACGCCCGTCGAAGCAGGTCGTCACAACGGTGACTAGGGTACCGGGATGTGAAGAGCAGCAGTTTTGTGGTGCCCGACGAACTCGACGTGCTCGAGCGTCACCCGAAGACGTCCGAACCGGGCGAACTCATGCGTCCGCACAACATGACGTGCTTCGGTTGTGGCCCAGAGTCCCCACACGGCCTACACCTCGAGATGTACGCGGGCGAGGGCTTCAGCGTCGACGCGAAGATGCCCGTCCAGCAGTGGATGGAGGGCGGGCCCGGCGTGATCCACGGCGGCATCCTCTCCAGTGCGTTCGACGACGTCATGGGTATGACGCCGCGGCTGATCGGTCCGGCGGCGGTGACCGTGCACCTCCAGGTCGACTTCCTGCAGCCCATCCCGGTGGGCAAGACCCTGCACCTGCATGCCGAGATCCTGGGCAAGCAGCGACGCAAGATCTACGTCGAAGGTGTTGCGCACCTCGGTGATCCGGAGCGGCCGGTGGCGCGGGCGAACGGCCTGTTCGTCCAGATCGACGTCCGGGCGCACTTCGCCGATCACGTCGAGAACAGCGCCAAGGCGGCGGAGTACCTGGGCGGTAAGCCTCAGCTCTGAGGCCGGCTCAGAACGGCGCGTCCACCGGGTCGGAGTCGCGTAGGTGGACGGCGTCGCCGAGGTTGGCGACCCGGAGGATGCGGATGCCCTTCGGGAGTTCCTCGTCGGTGGCCGCGGGGATGATGGCCTCGCGGAAGCCGAGCCGCTTGGCCTCCGCCAGGCGTCGCGCCACCGCCGACACCCGACGGATCTCGCCGCCGAGTCCGACTTCGCCGATGACGACGGTCGACTGGGGGACGGGGCGTTGGGTCAGGGTCGAATAGACCGAGAGCGCGATGGCGAGGTCGGCGGCGGGTTCGGTCACGCGCATGCCGCCGACCGTCGACAGGTAGACCTCCGACTTGCCCAGTTCCTTGCGGCCGGCGCGCGCCTGCAGCACGGCGAGGACCATCGCCACCCGGTTGAAGTCGAGGCCCGACACCGCACGACGGGGGTTGGACATCTCGGTCCCGTTGGCGAGCGCCTGTACCTCGCCGACGAGCGCCCGCTTGCCGTCCATCGTCACCATCGTGACGCTGCCACTGACGTCCGAATCCCGTTGGTGCAGGAAGATTCCCGACGGATCGGGAACCTGGTGGATGCCGTCGTCGCGCTGTTCGAAACAGCCGACCTCGTCGGCGGCGCCGAAACGGTTCTTCACGCCGCGGACCATCCGCAGCGTCGAGTGCTTGTCGCCCTCGAAGGCGAGTACGACGTCGACGAGGTGCTCGAGTGAACGAGGACCCGCGACCGCGCCCTCCTTGGTCACGTGGCCGACCAGGATCACCGCGATGCCCCGGTTCTTGGCCAGCGAGACCAGTGCGGTGGTGACGGCGCGGATCTGCGTCACGCCACCGGTCACGCCGTCGGCGCCGGACGCGACGACGGTCTGCACCGAGTCGATGATCATCAGCGACGGCCGCACGGTGTCGACGTGGCCGAGGATGGTCGCGAGATCGGTTTCGGCGGCGAGGTAGACGTTGGCGTGCACCGCGCCGGTGCGCTCGGCGCGCATACGGACCTGACCGGCCGATTCCTCGCCGGTGATGTAGAGCGCGACGCGATCCTGGGCCGCCCAGTGTTTGACGGTCTCCAGCAGCAGCGTCGACTTGCCGACGCCGGGTTCTCCGGCGAGCAGGATGACCGACCCCGGGACGACGCCGCGCCCGAGGACGCGGTCGAGTTCCCCGATGCCGGTGGGCACCGCCGCGGTGGACTGGGCGTCGACCTCGGTGATGCGCAGGGCCGGGCTCGACGGCGCCACCGCGGCGGTCGTCCGGGAGGACGTGGGTGCGCCGGCGACCTCGTCGATCGATCCCCACTCGCTGCATTCGGGGCAGCGTCCGACCCACTTGGCGACCTGATGACCGCAGCCGGTGCAGCGATACGAGGATTTGGGTTTTGCCACCCGGTCAGCCTAAGCGGGCGGACCGACAGAACAGACGAGGCCCGGCGGATGCCGGGCCTCGTCGTGCGTCTTCAGGGGAGGGGTCAGTGCCCGCCGCCCTCTTCGTGTCCGGTCTCGGGTGTGCCGCCCTCGGAGTCCCCGGGGCCGACCGCTCCGTGATGCTGGTTGTAGAACGTCGGCTCCGCGTTGCGCGCGACGTCCTGGCGCTCGAGTTCCGCGCCGGCGTCTACCGGGGTCTGCACGGTGGTCTCACCGGCGGGGACCCACGAGCCGTTGCCCTCGCGCTTCTCGAAGACGAAGGTCAGGTCGGTGGTCAGGCCGGCGGCGACGGTGTCGCCCGCGTTGGTGAGCTCGGCGGTGACCTTCTTCTCGCTGTCCCGGACGGAGCCGACGGGCGTGCCGCTGCTGAGGGCCTGCCCCGGCGCGATGACGCGAGCCGCGGAGTCGCTGCCCTCGACGAACTCGACCGAACCCTTCTCGGGCTTGATCTCCTTAAGGCGGTAGTACGCGGTCTGGTCGGAGTTCGCGACGACGAACGCGAGCTCGAACGGTCCGCCGTTGCCGAAGACGGTCGGTGCGTCCTTCTCCGGGTAGAGGATCTGCACGTCCCGCAGCTGCAGCGTGTCGATGTTGACGTTCGCACCGTTCACCGCGGGCAGCTGGTTGGCGGTCTGCGAGATCTGTCCCGCACCGCAACCGGTGGTGCCCAGGGCAACGGCGATGCCGATCGTGGCTGCAGCGGTGGCCAGACGAGACGGCCGAACCGCCGACCGCCGTGCGGATAGTGGAAGCACTGACACCCGATCCTCCCAGGTCAAACGAAGTCGAATTGCAGCGCGCGAAACCCTGCACTACGCAGCGTAGTGGGCGTCGTCCGGAAAAGTCCGCCCGGGTGCCCGATTCGTGTCCGCGAGGGCATGTTCCGGGGCTCGGGAGGGGGGTCTCCACGGGGCTCGCCGGAGAGGTGTTGCGTGACGTCGAACACGCTGCTACGGCACCCCCTGCCACCTCGGAAGAGCCTGCACTGGAACCGGTTCACCGCGTTGACCTGCACCGTTGGGTGGGGCCCTCGGAACGCCCGTGCTAGACTGGGTTCACTCGAAAGGGGCAAGGAACATTGAATTTCAAAGTTGGCGACACCGTCGTTTACCCCCATCACGGTGCTGCTCGGGTCGAAGACATCGTTACCCGGACCATCAAGGGTGAGCAGATCGAATACCTTGTTCTCAAGGTTGCCGACGGTGACATGACCGTTCAGATTCCCTCGACGAAGTTGGAATACGTGGGCGTCCGCGACGTGGTCGGGCAAGAGGGTCTCGACCAGGTTTTCCAGGTGCTGCGGGCCCCGCACACCGAAGAGCCGACCAACTGGGCGCGGCGATTCAAGGCGAACCAGGAGAAGCTCATCTCCGGCGACATCATCAAGGTCGCCGAGATCGTGCGCGACCTCTGGCGCCGCGAGCAGGACCGTGGACTCTCGGCCGGTGAGAAGCGCATGCTGACCCGTGCCCGCCGAGTCCTCGTGGACGAACTGTCGCTCGCGCAGAACACCGATGACGAGAAGGCCACCATCATCCTGGACGAGGTCCTCGCGGCGGCTTCCTGACATCGGTTCGTACCTGATCAGGTAGAACATTGACCACTACGCCGGAGGATTCCGGCGCGGCAGTCTGCGTCATCATCCCGGCCGCCGGGTCGGGAACCCGACTCGGCGAGCCGGTACCGAAGGCGTTCGTCGACCTCGGTGGCGCAACGATCATCGAGCGCTGCGTCGACAACATCCCCGAATCGCTCGGGGCGTCGATCGTCGTCGTGGTGCCGGCCGACCTCGTGGAGCATGCTCGAGAGCTGCTCCCCGGGGTCGCCGTCGTTCCCGGCGGTGCTCACCGGTCCGATTCGGTGCGTGCGGGAATAGCCGCGGCCGGCGATGCCCGGATCCTTCTCGTGCACGACGCGGCACGTCCCCTGACGCCCGCTCATGTCTTCACGAGAGTGGTCGACGCCGTCGCGGCCGGGCATCCGGCCGTGGTGCCCGGGGTGCCGGTTGTCGACACTCTCAAGCAGGTCGCACCGGATGCGAGCGGACACGAACTCGTGACCCGCACCGTCGACCGCGAAGAACTCCGCGCGGTGCAGACCCCACAGGGCTTCACCCGCGAGGCCCTGCTGCGAGCGCATGCCGACGATTCCGGTCTGGCGACCGACGACGCCGGCCTCGCCGAACGCTGCGGAATCCCCGTCCACATCGTCCCGGGAGACCCTCTCGCCATGAAGATCACCACCCCGTGGGACCTCCGCATCATCCGAGACGTCGTCCGTGAGACCGCGGCCGACGCCGAGGCCCGGTCATGAGGGTCGGGATCGGCACCGATGCGCACCGTATCGACGCATCCGCCGACTGCTGGATGGTCGGCCTGCACTTTCCCGACGAGCCCGGCTGTGAGGGTCACTCCGACGGCGACGTCGGTGCGCACGCCCTGTGCGACGCGGTGCTCTCGGCCGCCGGACTCGGCGACGTCGGGTCGGTGTTCGGCACCGGTCGACCCGAGTGGGAGGGCGTCTCCGGCATCGCGATGCTCACCCATGTGGCCGAGCTGATCGCTGACGAGGGACTCCGCGTCGTCAACGCCGCCGTGCAGGTCATCGGCAATCGTCCCAAGATCGGACCCCGTCGTGCCGAAGCTCAGGAAGTGCTGTCCGCGGCGGTCGGCGGACCGGTGTCGGTGTCGGCGACGACCACCGACGGTCTGGGCATGACCGGACGCGGCGAGGGGATCGCGGCGGTCGCCACCGCCCTGCTCGACGACGCGTGACCGCGGCTCGACGACGCCCGGGTCAGCGCGCGGCGGCGTCCAGCAGGATCTCGCAGGCGCGGTCGACGGCGTCGGCCGGTGGGGTGAGGTCCCTCCCCAGACGCGCGGCCGCAGCCGCCACCGCCGGATCGGTGAGCGGGTCGAGATCGGATGGCTCGAACCGGGCCAGCTTGTTGCCGGAACCCGCACCTTTCCGTCGAAGAGCTGCCGCCCACATCGGCTGATCCGCGCTGAGCCACGCGATCACCGACGGGATGCCCGCGCGTGCTGCCGCTGCCGTGGTGCCGGCGCCGCCGTGGTGCACCGCGCCTCGACATTCCGGGAGCAGGGTCTCGTGGTCGACCGGCTGTTGGAGGTGCAGGAGCCGATCATGCTGGGGGAGTTCGTGATCGGTGTGTCCGATGACCCGAAGCCCGCGATCGAGGAGCGAGCTCACGATCCCGCCGATCTGCTCGGCGGTGATCTTCATGCTGCCGAAACCGACGTAGACGGATGCCTCACCGCCCGACGCCCACTCGACCGCGCGTGACGTCGCATCGTCGCCGTTGGCGAGTGCGGCGCGAGTTTTCTTGTCCGGCAGAAGGAATCCGACCAGCGGCCGCTGTGGTCCCCAGTCGTTCGCGAGTCCGGGGAACAGGGCGGCATCGTAGGCCTGGATCTCGGGTACCCCGCGCCGCTGAAGTCGGCTCCCCAGTGGGCCTTTGGCGGGCGGGAGGCCGAGTTCGGTGCGCAGCCTCCGGTCGGCGCCGCGCAGCGTCAGCCAGTAGGTCTGGTCGGCGAGACGCCACATCGCGCGCGAGACCGTACGCGGGTACTCGCGGTAGCGGACGGCGAGGCTGGCGTTCGGGCGCAGCGGACAGTAGTGCAGCGGAACGAATCCGATGCCACGGCTCTGGGCGATCGCGTCGGCCCGGTCCTGCGCCAGCGGCCCGGTCACCAGGAGATCGGAGACGTCGGCGAGTTCGGCCATGACCTGTTCCGAGGTCGCGCGACCGTGGTCGGCGACCTCGCTCAGCGCCTTCAACCGGACCCGTGGGTTCTTGGACTTCAGGCGCTCCTTGACCAGTGGACCGGCCAGCAGCTCGGCCGTCGACGGCGCCAGCATCCGCGTCGGCAACCCGGACGCCGCGGTCAGTTCGACGAGATCCTCGGGCACGGCGAGGCGGACCTCGTGGCCGCGACGCGCGAGTTCGGTGCCGATCGCCACCGCGGGCTGGACGTCTCCCCGGCTGCCGTGGACGGTGAACGCGATCCTCATGCGCCCCAGCGGCTTCCGTGCAGGCCCCACGCGGCGAGTTCGGTGGTCACCAGCTCGCGCAGGGTGGTCACGTCCGGGATGCGCACCGGGTCGAGCGAACTCACGCTGAACATGACGTCGTCGGCGCCGAGCGCGAGCCAGCCGCTGATGCCGCCCTTGCGGTCACGCAGATTGCGGGGATCGTCGGTCGCGGTGACGGCGCGGATGGAGAGTGCGGCGCGTTCTCCGGTGCCCAGCGTCGCGAACTCGTCGGGAACCAGTCCGACGTTGGAGGCGAGGCACAGCGGTGTGGTGACGTTGGCGGCGAGGCGTCGGGTGAGGGCGGCGCTCAGCGCCTGCAGGACGACTGCTCGCTGGGCCACTTTGCCCGAGTTGGCGGCCGACCGGTTGTAGGCGTCCTTGCACGCCGTCCGGACCGCGGACAGGTCCTCGTAGCGGTCCGGGGAGACCTCGACGAAGGCGGTGGCGCCCGACGTCGCGTTGGCGCGGCGGTCGTCGGGCGTGCGTGACGAGACGGGCAGCGACACCGGGACGACGTCGCCGGGGGAGACCCGGCCGCACCGCTCCAGTACACCCACCATGAGCGCCGCGAAAAGGCTGTTGTCGGTGCCGCCCCGGGATTCGGCCGCGGCGGTGAAGTCGGCGGCCGGGATCAGGACGGTCACGTTCGGTGCGATCTCGGCGGTGGCGACGTCGGTGTCGGGTGCCGGCCGGCCGGTCACGCGCGCCGGCGAGGCGGGCGGTCCGGACCTACTCGCGCGCGCCATCCGGATCGCGGTCTTCCCCGCGGTCCAGAGCAGGTCGCCGGCGTCGACGACGTTCGACACCAGGCCCGGAGCGGTGCCGGGCGTGTAGTCCAGGGCCGTGGACGGCCTCGAGGACCGCGACCGCGCCCGTCCCGCCGTCGGCGATGACATGGGAGATGACCAGGGACACGAGCACCGAGGCGTCGTCGGCGGTCCGTGCGACGACGAGCCGCCACGCGGGTCCGTTCTCGATGTCGAGGTCGGCGTCGGCCTGTGCCCGGCCCCACTGCTCTTCCTCGCCGACCGCGACCGGCTCGGCCTGCACGGAGAAGTGGCCGGCGTCGGGGGTGTACCGCCAGTAGGCGCGCCCCGGACCCCGATGGGTGGCGACGAGCCGGCTCAAGCGACCGCGACGTAGCTTGTCCGCCAACGAGGCGATGGCGTCGACGTCGACCGTGCCGGGGAACCGCCACAGCGTCTGGTTCACGACGGGGAGGCCGAGGATCACATCCATGCGCACGACGAGGTCGTCGTCCGCGGTGAGCCGATCGACGGTCGAGTCGGTGGACACGCCGGGTACGTGTCCGACCAGGGAAGCGAAGTTCATGACTGCACCTGCCGTTCGTCGAGAGTGATTCTTTCCACAAACCACCGGGCGGAAGGGCTCCGACCGCACCCTGGTGCCATGTGTGTTGTGTCACACCAAGTTTCCATTGTGAGCACCTCCCGAGGTGTCTTCCGCGGTGCCGGTCCGATCCTGCCGGACCGGCGGAGCGGTGCGGGCCGGATGCCGGCGACGGCCGGACGGATGAATGTGCGCAGCTGCGGATTCGGTGATCGTGGTCGACCGCGCCCCGCGAGCCGCGTCAGGTGGCGTCGAGACCGTGCAAACCATACCCGAGGAGCCGGTGGTGGCCCGATCTTCGGGCGACGGGCCCGAACGGTGGCCCGGGAGTGCCCTGAAACCGCCAATATCATGGATCTTTAAGGGTCGCCTTGTTGACGCGCAATTCGCACGGCGAACTATCCAATCGGATGAATTCGGGTTACTGTCGTGACCAATGTGGACCGGCCCCCCCGGAAATCGGGAAGCCCGGCGAATCTGTTCCTGCTCGCCGCCGCACGCTTCGACGGTCCACTCGACGAGAAGGCGATGAGCGGTGCTCTCACCGCGTTCGTCCGCCGACACGAGGAGCAGCGCGCCCACTACCGCAGTGGTGACTCGGGTCCCGAGCGATGGGTGGCGCCGCCGGAGGCGTTCGAGTTCCGGGTGGCCCGGCGCGCCGGGGAGGCGCTGGTCGTCGAAGATGACGATCTGGGCCTCTGGGTGGGTCGTCGCGCATCGGAAACTGCTCGCGCAGAGCTGATCCCGGGCACCTGGTGTGCCGCCGCGGTCGACGACGACGCCTTCACGTTCTTCTTCGCCACCGACCACGCCCACGGTGACGGCTACTCGTCGGCGCTCGCGCTGTCGGAGATCGTCGCGCTGTACCGGGAGCGAAGCTCCGGTGTACCCGCGGAACTCGGCCCTGCCGGTGCCTTCGGTGACTCGATCACGGCCGAGCGGGCCGCGGCGGCGGCGCTGACCTCGGCGGACGAGTGCGTCGCTCTCTGGCGGGATGCGTTGTCCGCGAACGATGGTCGACCTCCGCGGTGTCCACTCGAACTGGGACTGACCGACGGCACGCCGCAACCGGCGGTCGCGGTCGAGCACTGGTTGCTGACCCCCGAGCAGCTGGCCCGCTGCGACACCCGGCTCGCCGCGACCGGTGGCGGTTTCGCGGGTCTTCTCTACGCCGCTCTCGCCCGGCACCATCGTGAATCCACCGGAGAGGCAAGGTTCTTCGTGTCCACCGTGCTCGCGAGGCGAGACGCCGGGCACGAGCGGACACAGGGCTGGCTGTGCAACTTCGCGCCGGTCATCGTGGACGCACCGCAGGGTCCGGATGCCTCGTTCGACGACCACGTCCGGATCGCGACCGGCAGCGTGCGTGCGGCTCGCCGTGCCGCCTCCGTGCCGGCCCACGGCGCACTCGGTCTGCTGGCCGGCGAAGGGGTCTTCAAAGGACTCGACGGAAGTCCGTACATGGTGTCCTACACCGATGTTCGCCGGTTGGGACTCGGTGCCGACCCGGTCCTGTCCACGATGCAGACCTCCAGTGGGGTCGGTCCCACCCGCAACGCCAATCTGTGGTTCACGCGCACCGACGCAGGCCTCGTCATGCGCTCGCACGTCCCCGACAACGAGGTGGCGCGCAGTTCGGTGCTCGGGCTGTTCGAGCGGGTCGAGTCCATCGTGGCCGACTACGCCGCGGGCGCTCCCGAGTCCACGTCCGCCGACCCCCGCCAACCGACCGACCCCCGCCGATCGTCAAGGAGTGTGCGATGAAGCTCTCGAGTTCTGAATCGTGGGAGGCCGAGCCGGGTGAACTGGTGCGCTGGCGGGCGGTGCCGGGCGGGGCGGCCAATCAGTCGAGCGCTCCGGTGTCGGAGAACGAGCGGTTCCATCTGGCGTCGCTCGCCTCGGGGCAGCCGGGCTGGATGGCGCTGACCCTCGACTTCCCCGAACAGATCGACGCCGACGTGCTCGGCGAGGTGGTCGGGACGATCATCGCCCGCCATGACGCGCTGCGCAGCCACTACGTGCGGACCGGTGACGGTGTCACGCGGTTGCTGCATCCGGGCGTCGACGTCAAGGAGGAACTCCGCGAGACGGTCGACGGGCTCTCGGCGAAGGCGTTCGCCTCGCGCCTGACCGAGTACATCGGCGCGACGTGCAATCCGTTCGAGCCGATGCCGCACTTCCTGGCCGCGGTGACGCGTCCCGGTGGCACGACCCTGATCTGCGCCTTCGACCACTGTTACGTCGACGCCCGCTCGCTGGCGGTCGTCGCCGCCGAGATCTGTGAGCTGGTGGCCGGTCGTGGGCCGGCCCCGGCGGAGTCCGGCCTCGACGCGCTCCGTGCCATCGCGGAGTGCGAGGCATCGGTGACCTCCGACGATCCGCGGCTCGGCGGCTGGGAGCGGTTCCTCACCGCCACCGGCTGGACGGTGCCGGAGTTCCCGCTCGACCTCGGCGTCGCGCCCGGGGACGCTCTGCCGGTGCACACGATGGTCCGGACGCTGCTGTCCGGCGACGACGCCGCGGCCTTCAGCTCAACGGTGCACCGTCGCGGGGCGCGTACCTATCCGGCCGTCCTCACCTGTGCGGGGATGGCCATCAGCGCCGCGGGTGGACCCGACGAGGTGGCGACCGTGGTGCCCACCGGTTCCGGGGCGGGACCGGGCTGCGTGAGCTGGTCGGTGGGAAACGCCCCGCTGCTGATCAGTGCGACCGGCGACCTGTACGCCGCCATGTACCGGAACACCCGACGTCTCGCGGCCCGCGCTGCCGCTGGCCGAGATCGGGCTGACACCGGTGTACGCGGCCTTCGGTGATCGACTGCGTCCCGGTCGAAGCGACGTCTTCATGATGTCCTACGTCGACTACACGCGGCTGCCGGTGCCGCGCGGGGACGTCGTCGTACGGCAGATCTCGAGCCAGAAGCCGACCGACACGGCGCAGTGGTGGTTCTGGCGTGATCGCGACGGTATCCATGTCCGAGTGCGGTATCCGCACACCGAACGGGCCGTGGCGGTCCTCGGGGACACGCTCGACACGATGCAGGCGCTGCTCGACTCGGTCCTCGACCCGGTCTCCGCCGCCGACGCGGGCTGATGGCATTCCGGCTGCGGAACGGGCCTCGTCAGCGCGCTCGCGTGGTCGGGGGCCCGATCGTGGTCCGGTAGGATGGCCGGTCGTGACCCTGCGCCTTTTTGACACCAGCTCCCGAGAGGTGCGCGACTTCGTGCCGCTGCGCCCAGGCCAGGCATCGGTGTACCTCTGTGGCGCGACTGTGCAGGGTGTTCCCCATATCGGCCACGTCCGCAGCGGTATCGCCTTCGACATCCTGCGCCGCTGGTTGAGTCATCAGGGCCTCGACGTGCTGTTCGTCCGCAACGTCACCGACATCGACGACAAGATCCTCCGCAAGGCCGCCGATGCGGGGCGTCCCTGGTGGGAGTGGGCGGCCACCCACGAGCGCGCCTTCGACGACGCCTACCGTGCGCTCGGCGTCCTGCCCCCATCGGCGGAACCGCGGGCGACCGGTTTCGTGACCCAGATGGTCGAGTACATGGAGCGGCTGATCGCGCGCGGACACGCCTACGTCGCCGACGGCAACGTCTACTTCGACGTCCGCAGCCTCCCCGATTACGGTGCGCTGTCGGGGCACCGGCTCGACGACGTGCACCAGGGTGAGAGCGCGGGCACCGGCAAGCGCGACCACCGCGACTTCACGCTGTGGAAGGCGGCCAAGCCCGACGAGCCGTCGTGGCCGACGCCGTGGGGCCCGGGACGCCCGGGCTGGCACCTCGAGTGCTCGGCGATGGCCACCAGCCTGCTGGGTTCGGAGTTCGACATCCACTGCGGCGGAATGGATCTGGTGTTCCCGCACCACGAGAACGAGATCGCCCAGGCGCACGGCGCCGGGGACCCGTTCGCGCGCTACTGGCTGCACAACGGCTGGGTCACCATGGGTGGCGAGAAGATGAGCAAGTCGCTGGGCAACGTGGTGTCGATCCCCGCGATGCTGCAGCGCGTCCGTGCCGTCGAACTGCGGTACTACCTCGGCAGCGCGCACTACCGGTCGATGCTGGAGTACTCGCCCGGTGCGCTCACCGAGGCGGCCGCCGGCTATCGGCGGGTGGAGTCGTTCGTCGAACGTGTCGCCGCCCGCGTGGGTGATGTGGCGATCGGTGACATCGGTCCCGAGTTCGGTGCCGCGCTCGACGACGATCTCGGCGTTCCCGCGGCTCTCGCGGTGGTGCACAACGTCGTCCGTCAGGGAAACACCGCCCTCGAATCGGGTGACGGGGCGGCCGCTCTCGCCGCCGCGTCGTCGGTTCGGGGCATGATGGGGATTCTCGGCGTCGACCCGCTCGACGACCAGTGGGCCGGTACGGCCGATGACTCGGCCGCCACCTCCGCACTGGACGTGCTGGTGCGCGCCGAATTGCAACGACGCGCGGACGCGCGTTCCGCCAAGGACTGGGCGACCGCAGACGCGGTCCGGGACCGCCTGGCCGAGGCCGGCATCGAGGTGACCGACACCCCCGATGGTGCACAGTGGGCATTGAAGGGTGAGGCGTGATGGCAGGAAATTCCAAGCGTAAGGGTGCGATCCGCAAGTCGGGCACCAAGAAGGGGCAGGTCGTCGGGTCCGGCGGCCAGCGTCGCCGTGGACTCGAGGCCCGCGGCGCCACCCCGAAGGCGGTCGACCGCCAGTACCACCCCGCGCACAAGAAGGCCAAGGCCGCGGCGAAGTCGAGCCCCGGACGCAGCGGCGGCGGCGCGGCGCGCGCGAGAGACGAGGGTCCCGAGTACGTCCTCGGCCGCAACCCCGTGGTCGAGTGCCTGCGTGCCGGCGTACCCGCGACGGCGCTCTACATCGCCACCAACTCCGAGCCGGACGAGCGCGTCGCCGAGGCGGTCAAGATCGCCGGCGATCAGGCGATCTCCATCCTCGAGGTCGGCAAGCCGGAGCTGGATCGGTTGTCCACCAACGGAATGCACCAGGGCATCGCCCTGCAGGTGCCGGAGTACCGGTACACCCATCCGGACGATCTGATGGCCGACGCCAAGGCCAGCGGCACCCCGCCGCTGCTGGTGGCCCTCGACAACATCACCGACCCGCGCAACCTGGGCGCGGTGATCCGCTCGGTGGCCGCGTTCGGCGGGCACGGTGTGGTCATCCCGGCCCGTCGCAGCGCGAGTGTGACCGCCGTGGCCTGGCGGACCAGTGCCGGCGCGGCCGCCCGTCTTCCGGTCGCACGAGCCACCAACCTCACCCGCACCCTCAAGGACTGGGCGGACTCCGGTGCCCAGCTCGTGGGTCTCGACGCCGGCGGCGATGTGACCCTCGACGACTACGACGGCACCGGCCCGACCGTGATCGTCGTGGGGTCGGAGGGCAAGGGGCTGTCGCGCCTCGTGCGCGAGAGCTGCGACTCGATCCTCTCCATCCCCATGGCCGGAGACGTCGAGTCACTCAACGCGTCGGTGGCCGCGGGCGTCGTTCTCGCCGAGTTCGCGCGTCAGCGGCGTCGGTAGCGTCCGACAACGGTCACGACCGGCTGCGCGCGACCTCGACACCGGCCCGGCCGAGGGCCTCGAGGACCGCGCGGGCGTGGTCGACCGCGCCCGGGGTGTCTCCGTGCAGGCAGATCGAATCCGCGGCGACGGTGATGACCGAGCCGTCGATGGCCGTGAGCCGGCCGCTGGTGGTCATCTCGACGACGCGGCGGGCGATCTCGGCACTGTCGGAGAGAACCGCCCCCTGCTCGGTGCGGGGGACCAGGGTGCCGGCCGGGGTGTAGGCACGGTCGGCGAAGGCCTCGGTGATGACCGCGAGCCCGGCCCGTTCGGCGCGGGCGAGGACCTCCGAGTCCGGTAGACCCATCACCGCCAGATCGGGGTTCACGTCGCGCACCGCGGTCACGATCGCATCGGCCTGCTGCTCGTGGTGGACGACCGTGTTGTACAGCGCGCCATGGGGTTTCACATAGGTGACCGTCCCGCCGACGGAGCGGGCCAGGGCGTCGAGCGCGCCGATCTGGTAGACGAGATCGGCGATCAGGTCGGGCGTCGACATCTCCATGAAGCGGCGGCCGAACCCGGCACGGTCGGGGTAGGAGACCTGGGCGCCGATGCGGACCCCGGCGGCGACGGCCGCCCGGCACGTCGCCAGCAGGTCGGCGGGGGTTCCCGCGTGGAAGCCACACGCGACGTTGGCGCTGGTGACGATGGTCAGCATCGCCGCGTCGTCGCCGACTCCCTCGCCCAGATCGGCATTGAGATCGATGCGAGAAGCGTGCGCCGGGTCGGTGGTGGCCCTGTCGGGGGTCATGGGCCACATCCTAGTTCTGCCGCAGGTCGCCCGGACGATACGGGCGATTCGTCTACGGTGGGGGCATGGCACTGCTCGACACCAAGGTCACCACGGTCAACGGCGTCGTCGGTGGCGCCCGGGGGAAGCGGCTTCGCCGCGGCACGATCAGCTGGCGGGGAATCCCGTTCGCCGCGCCCCCGGTGGCCCACCGCCGCTTCCGCGCTCCCGAACCGGCACACGACTGGCCCGGCGTGCGGGACTGCACCAAGCTCGCCAAGGCCGCCATCCAGGAGAAGCGGTTCACCGCGGTCGCGCCGGGCAAGTTCGCCCCGATGGCCGAGGACTGCCTGACCCTCAACGTGTTCTCACCCGAGGTCGAATCGAGCCGGCCGCGCCCGGTGATGGTCTTCATCCACGGCGGCGCCTTCATCCTCGGCACCGCCGCGACGCCGCTCTACGACGGCGCCTTCCTGGCACGCGCCCAGGACGTCGTCGTGGTGACGATCCAATACCGCTTCGGGCCGTTCGGTTTCCTCGATCTGTCCCAGTTCGCCACGGACGACCGGCCGTTCGACACCAATGCGGGTCTGCGTGACCAGATCGCCGCGCTGCGTTGGGTGCAGGACAACATCGCCGCCTTCGGCGGCGACCCCGACAGCGTCACCGTCTTCGGCGAGAGCGCCGGCGGATCGTCGGTCCTCGCCCTGCTCGCCGCGCCGGAGGCCACCGGCCTGTTCCACCACGCCATCGCGCAGAGCCCGGCTCCCGAACTCGTGGTCGAGCAGGACGCGGCGACCGTTTATGCCGACGAGTTCGTCCGGATCCTCCGAGACCCTCAGCGTCGGAACACCACGATGGAGCGGACCGAGGATCCCATCGACCCGGCCGAGGCGCAGCGCCTCCTCACCACGCCCAATCCCGCCCTGTTGCTCGAGGCCGGCAACCGGTTGATGCGGTTCGCGACCAAGTCGTCCGGCGGGGCCATCCCGTTCGCGCCGGTCGTCGACGGTGACGTGCTGCCGCGCTCGCCGCTGGCCGCGGCTGTCGAGGGCCTGACGGTGCCGGTGCCGCTGGTGATCGGGAGCAACAAAGACGAGGGCAAGCTCTTCGCGAAACTCTGGAACGTGTTACCGGACTCCGAACGCATGCTGATGCGGGTGGAGGACGAGGAGGTCCGCCGCGAGATCGCCTCCCAGTACGGGAACGGCGACCGCGACCGCATCCGCCTGGCCGGCGACTCGATCTTCTGGGCGCCCATGACCGCCTTCGCCGACGGGCACAGCAGGGTCGCGCCGACCTACGTGTACCGCTACGACTACCGGACGAAGATTTTGGACGCGACGGGCTTCGGCGCGACACACGCGACGGAACTGTTCACCGTGTTCGGTGCCTACCGGGCGCCGATGGGGGCGGGGCTCGCCATCGCCGACTGGCCGGGCACGCGCCGCGTGACCGAGAACGTGCAGGGTCGCTGGGGTGCATTCGCCCGCACCGGCGACCCCGGTCTGGGCTGGCCGGTCTACACCACCGACGAGCGCAAGGTCCTGGTGATCAACGACCCCGATCGTGTGGTCGCCGATCCCGACACCCTGCGTCGTCGGGCCTGGTACCGGGTGCACGCACCGTCGCAGGCCTGACCGCACACCCGTCGGGTCACTCCGGTAGCCACTGCGTCGGCGGGTCGGCGGCGAGGAACGACAGTACGAGCGGGTTGAACAGTTCTGGTGCCTCCACCGGAAGGATGTGCGTACCGGGCAGCACCGCGAACCGGGCGTTGGGCAGCGTCCGGACGATCTCCAGGGCGTGTTCCATCCGGACCAGCCCGCGGTCGGCGACCACCACGAGGACCGGCGCCCGGACGTCGGCGAAATCGGCGACCGCGTAGTCGGGTTCGGCGGCGAGCATCCGAAGCGTCTTGTCGTAGACGACCGAGAAGTGTTCGGGCCCATCGGGCGATGTCGCATCGTGGTGGGTGCGCAGGTATTCGACGGTGACGGGATTGCGGCTGAGCACCATGTCGGAGAACCGATCGGGTCGGCGCCCACGGGGGTTCAGGTAGCCACCCACGTACACGATCCGGTTGACGAGATCGGGCCGGTCCCGGGCGACGACGAGGGCGATCGCCGCACCGTCGGCCCACCCGACGATGTTCGCCGGCCGTCCGACGACCGTCTGGAGATAGGCGATCGTGCGCTCGGCGATCGATGCACAGGTGAAATCGCTGGTGGTGTCGGGACTGTGGCCGTGACCGGGCCGCTCGGGCATGAACAGCAACAGTCCGGCGTCGAGGAAGTCGGGGACCTGTGCGCCCCAGGACGCGGCGGACGCGAAGATGCCGTGCAACAGGACGGTCGGGGTGCCCTGCGGGTCACCGGCGGAGAAATGCCAGAGCGTGGTCCCGGCGACGTCCACGTACGTTCCGCCGTCGACCTCGTCGCCGACGTGAACTGTGCGCATGGGCGTTCCTCGGGTTGGCGTGGACTCCTCCGCTCCGCCATGGTTGCAGACTTCGTCGTGGCGCGGGGAGACCTTCGGCAATCGAGACCATTGCTTCGCCGGACAAAGATGTACCCGGCAGGGGCATGGGATAGGTTGAACGCCGAGGCGATGGGGTGTTGTCGGGGGTCATTCGGAGGGTGAAGTATGTGCACGTCCTGGGCGCTCCAGGCATTCTCGCGTGTCCGGAGCCGTCGCAGCGTGAGCCTGCTGCTGGCGGGTCTGCTGTTGGCCGGGATCGTCTCGACCGGGGCGCTCACCGCCCCCGCAACCGCGGCGCCGGGTGACCCGCCTCCGCCCCTGAGCATGCGCGAACTCGGCTCGTCGCCGACGGTCGCGTTCCCCGGGCAACAGGGGGAGGTCAGCCTGTCGCTCGCGGTTCCCCAGGGCCTGACGCCCACCGAGATCCGCGGAACCGCGCAGTTCCCGACCTTCGTCACCGGTGGCACCGTCGACGTGCTGCAGGAGGGGCGGCTGATCTCGCGCACCCCGATCGATGCAGCGGTGAACTCGCCGATCGCGTTGTCGCTGCGTGGGATTCGCGTCGAGCGCAACGCCGTCGACCTCGTCCTGCGGACCTATCTGCGTACCGCGGGCTCGCGTACCCGTCCGCCGCCGGGGCCGTCGTCGTGCTGATGGCCGCCGCGATCCCGGTGACCGCGATGGGGATGACATCACCCAAGTACGCACCGCAGGAGTTCGCGGTGGGTTCGGTGGTCGATCCTCGACCGCAGTCGGTCGAGAAGAAGTACCTCGACGAACAGCGCGTCGTGCGGTCGTTCTCCACCGAACGGGCGTTGGCGAAGTACCTGGACTCGCTCGAACTGCCCGACGGGGCCGTCCTGTGCGACACCGTGTACGGCTTCGCGGTGGTCGCCCAGTCCGAGCGGCCGCGACAGTTCGTCATCCCGTCGGACCGCGACTTCGCGCAGTTGCTGAACGACCCGGTCGGCGGCGGGGTGCAGTACTTCCTCACCGTTCCGGCCGAGGGGCGCGGGGTGTCGGACGCCATCAACCAGCGCTACCCGACGATGTACGAGAACGGTGCCCAGATCGGGGTCCGCGTTCTCGAGGCCCCCAACGACGGTGCCGCTCTGCCCGATTGGCGCGTCTACCGGATCACGGGCTGAGGGCCCCCTCAGCCGGTCGGCTGAGGGACGTTGGCGCGCAACACATCCCATGCGGGGTCGCGCGGCCCGATGTCGTAGGTGCATTCGGAGGTGCGGGGGTCGGGGACGAAGGACCAGAGCAGGACGCCCGCGACACCGGCGTCCCGCCGGCGGGACATGGCGGCGTCGACGCGCCGGGCGCGGGTCCCCAGGGACAGGCACGAACCTGCTTCGATGCCGATCTCGTTGACCACCAACGGTTTACCGAGTCGTCGGGCCTGATCGATCCGGGTCGACAGGTCGCTGCCCTGCGGTCCGGGGTCGGGGTCGTCGGTGGAGCTGTAGTCGTGGAAGTCGAGGACGTCGATCCCGTCGGAGCGAGCGACCTCGAGGTAACCGTCGCCGGCGATCCCGCACTGGTCGCCACCCACGAGTCCGGAGAAGATCGGGCGCGAGTCGTCGAACGATCGCAGATGCGCGCCGGCCCGGTCGAAGAACGAGCGCAACACGGCCGTGGCATCGCCGGGACACACGCGTCGCCGCCAGTCGCAGGATCTGCCGCAGACTCCGGGTTCGGGCTCGCCGACGAGCTCCCATCCGACGATCGACGATTCGTCACGCCAGCGGGACACTGCGGTCTCGACCCATTGGGCATACGTCAGATGACCTCGGGAGGTCGTCGCGGAGGCACCCTTCGACAGCCACCCGTCCACATAGAGGGCCCGCTCCTTGAACCTGCCGTCCTCGCAGTCCCCCGAGCCGCCGGCAAGGACCGGCAGCACCAGCTGTGCGTGGCGCTTCGCGGCTTCGAAGACCCGGTCCAGTGGTTCGAAGTTCAGCAGTCCCGTGTGTTTGTCGGAGGCGAAGGACGAGTAGAGGTCGAACCGCGTCAGGGCCCCGGGTGGCAACGCCGCGAAGTATGCATCGAGATCGACCTCGGCGCCGCAGCCGACGTTCACCGACCAGTCGGTGCCCAGCTGGTAGGCGTTGAAACCCACCGGCCACCACGGTTTCCCGTCGAGGGTGAGGCCGTCCGAGGTCGCGCGCACGCGGGGACGAGTCGAGTCACCGGCGTGCGGTGCGGAATCGCGGTCGCCCCCGCTGAGACCGATGAGCAGGACGAACACGGTGACGATGAGCACGGTCGTCCCCGTGCGCACCGCCCGACCGAATGTTCGCCGGTGAATCACAGATGCAGGCTACTCGTGCCCTACGGTGGCCGTATGAGCGCGGGAGGCTTCAGGAAGACAACGGCGCGAATCCGTGCTCTGGCCGGAGTGGGAGGTGTCGCGACCACGTTGTTCCTGGCGGGTTGCAGTGCGGAATCCGGCGAGGCCGGCGAGTCGGTCGGCGCGACGTCGACGACCACTCAGGTGAGTACGGATTCTGCCCCCACGTCCACCATCACGACAGGTCCGGGACCCGCGAGTAGGTCGACCACTCCGACGGTGGTCTATCGGCCGCCGTTCATCGACCACGTCGAGTGGACGGAGACGGAAGTGGGACCGAGCCTCTCCGTCTTCCCGACGACCTCGGGTCGGTACACGCAGGACCCGGCGGCGATGGCCGCGGCCTGGCGTGAGGTCGTCGGACTCGACGCGAACGCCGACACCCCCGGCATGCAGGCACAGTTCGACTGTCACTGGCGGTTCGCGCGGATCATCGAACCGGAGAAGCCGAGCTGGAACCTGGAACCCGGACGGCCCGTCGTCCCCGAGGAGGACATGATCGGCGCCCGATGCAATCCGGGATTCGCCGAGGAGTACTAGCTGTAACTCTTGGGGAGGTTGTGAACGGCGTGGTGCCGGTCAACAGGTGAGGGCCTCCGGTATCGATGTGGTTACCACACACACGCCGATCACCAAGAGGCCCTCATGACCCACCGTAATGCCTTCCTCACCGAACGTGGCCGTCTGGCCCTGGCTCAGTGCGTCGTCGATAAGAACTGGCCTCTACGACGGGCCGCCGAACGGTTCAACTGCTCACCGGCCACGGCCAAGAAGTGGGCCGACCGCTACCGGCAGACCGGTGAGGCCGGCATGGCAGATCGGTCCAGCCGCCCCTACCGGTCACCCCATCAGCTCCCTGTGCGCCGGGAACGTCGAATCATCAAGTTGCGGTTCCTGCGTCGCTGGGGCGCTGCACGAATCGCTGCGCACCTGCGGCTAGCAAAATCGACCGTCGAGGCGGTGTTGCGCCGGTATCGGATGCCGCTGTTGCGTCACCTCGATCAGGCCACCGGGCTTCCGGTACGCCGGACACCGCCACGACGCTACGAACACGACACTCCCGGCGACCTGATCCACATCGACATCAAGAAACTCGGCCGCATCCCCGAAGGCGGCGGCCACCGCAAACTCGGGCGCACGATCGGCAACCGGCACAACAAGAAGCACCGCCCGGGGTACGCATATCTGCACCACGCCGTCGATGACCATTCCCGGCTGGCATACTCCGAGATCCTCACCGACGAACGCAAAGAGACCGCCGCGCAATTCTGGGACCGCGCCAACGCCTTCTTCAGCCAACATGGGATCACTGTGAGACGAGTGATGACCGACAACGGCGCCTGTTACCGCTCAAAGGTTTTCGCAGAATCCCTCGGCGCCGAGATCAAGCACAAGAAGACCCGTCCCTACCGCCCGCAAACCAACGGCAAGGTCGAACGATTCAACCGCACCCTGGCCTCGGAATGGGCCTACGCCGAGTTCTACAGCTCAGAAACCGCCCGCGCAGCCACCTACGACGACTGGCTACACCACTACAATCACCACCGAGCCCACACCGGCATCGGCGGACTCACCCCGATCGAACGTCTACACGTTCACAACCTGCCCGGGTCTTACAACTAGCGAGTGGTGTGCACGCGGCGGGAGCCGATGATGCGGCAGACGACGTAGATCACGAACGAGATGATCGTGACGAACACCGAAACCGGGAGTTTCGGGGCGAGCGACATCAACAAGCCGCCGACCGCGGCGACCTCGGCGAAGACGACCGACAGCACCAGCGCCCGCATCGGGTTGGCCGTCACCCGTGCAGCGGCGGCACCCGGGGTGATCAGCAACGACATCACCAGCAGCGCGCCGATGATCTGGACGCCCTGGGCGGCCGCGAGTCCCATGATGATCGCGAAGACGACGGACAGCGTCCGGACGGGCACGCCGTGCGCTTGTGCGACGCGCGGATCGGTCGACGCGAACAGCAGCGGCCGGTAGATCACCGCGAGCACCGCGACGACGATGGCCGTCGTGATCGTGATCGCGACCAGGCCGTTCAGTCCGACGCTCACGACCTGTCCGGTCAGCAGCGCGAAACCGGTGCCGATCCGGCCGTAGAGGGCCAGGAACAGGACACCGATGCCCAGGCCGAACGCCATCACGACACCGATCACCGAATCGCGTTCCCGGGCCTTGTTGCCGAGGATGCCGAAGACCGCCGCGGCGAGGACTGCGCCGATGACACCGCCGAGGTTCACGCTGACGCCGGCGAGCAACGCCGCGGCCGCGCCCGTCACCGACAGCTCACTGCAGCCGTGGACCGCGAACGACATCTGCCGGGCGACGATCAACGGCCCGAGCAGTCCGCCCACCAGGCCGAGCAGGACCATCGCGAGCAGCGCCTGCTGCATGAAGTCGTAGCCGAGCAGGTCGATGGTCGTCGAGAAGTCCCAGAGGTCGCTGAACTGGCGTTCGGCGGCCAGCGGAGACACGCTCATAGGGGCTGACTCCCGGTTTCGGCGATGTCGACGCAGTGGTGTGCATCCTCGCCGCCGATCACGACGAGGCGACCGTTGACCCGGAGCACCTCGACGTCGCTGCCGTACAGCTCGCTGAGCGTCTCCGTGGTCATCACCTCGTCGGGTGTGCCGACGCGGAACCGTCCGCCGACCAGATAGAGCACGCGGTCGACGTAGGGGAGGATCGGGTTGATCTCGTGCGTGACGAACACGACCGCCGTTCCCGCCTGCTTGCGGCGCTGGTCGATGAGGTCGACGACCACCTGCTGGTTGGTCGGGTCGAGGCTCGCCAGCGGTTCGTCGCACAGCAGGAGGTCGGGATCGCTCACGACCGCCTGGGCCACGCGCAGCCGCTGCTGTTCGCCTCCGGAGAGGACACCGAGCGGGGCGTCGGCGTAGGGGAGCGAGTCCACCGCGGCGAGTGCCTGGTCGACGAGCTCGCGGCGGCGGGACCGCCCGCGCAGTCCGAGTCCCCACCGGTTGCCGTCGACGCCGAAACCGACCAGGTCCCGGCCCCGGAGGGCCATCGGGTCGCCCTCGTCGGCGTGCTGCTGCGGGATATAGCCGATCTTGTCGGTGGTCGTGACGGTGCCGCGGTCGAGTGAGTACTGACGTAACAGGACGCGCAGGAACGAGGTCTTCCCGGACCCGTTGGGGCCGAGTACGGCGACGAACTCACCCGGTCGGATCGTCAGGTCGAGGTCGTCCCAGAGCACGCGGTCGCCGAAGCCGAGTCGCGCACCCGAGAACGTGACCACCGGGTCGGTTCCCGCCGTCATCGCGGTCACCCCTTCTCGGCGTCGAGGGCTGCCGCGAGCGCGTCGATCTGTGCGCGCTGCCAGACGAGGTAGTCGGTGACGCCGTCCGGGAGGGTCTCGGTGAACTCGACCACGGGCACCTTCGCGGACTTCGCGACGTCGAGCATCGCCTGGGTCACCGGGTCGACGGCCTGGACGTTGTAGATCAGGACGGCGGCGCCGCGGGAGGCGAGCAGATCCTGCATGGCCGCGCGGTCCGCGGCGGACGGCGACTGGCCCTCCTCGACGGCCTGGGTGAACCCGGCCGGAGCCGCGTCGATCAGGCCGGCCTCGGTGAGCAGGTACCCCGCGAGCGGTTCGGTCTGGGCCACCTTCGTGCCGTCGTGCGCCTTGCGGATGCCGGCGACCTCGGCTCGCAGTTCGTCGATGCCGGTGGTGAAGGTCTCGGCGTTCGCGCGGTAGGTCCCCGCGTTCTCCGGGTCCTGCTCGGCGAGGGCGTCGGCGACCTTGTCGGCGACCTCCGCGACGACGGGCAGGTCGTAGAAGACGTGCTCGTTCTCGTCGCCGTGGTCGTGATCGGCGTGATCCGCGTGGTCGTCTGCGCTCTGTCCGTCGGCATCGTGATCGTGCGCGTCATGGTCGTCGCTGCGGGTGAGGGCGTAGGCGTCGACGACGGTCGCGCCCGAGGATTTCGCGGCCTGCTCCATGTAGGCGTCGTAGTGGCCGCCGTTCATGACGAGGATGTCGGCGTCGGCGATCGTCGCGGTGTCGGCGGCGGACGGCTCGAACTCGTGGGGGTCGCCCTCGGTGCTGGTGTAGACGGAGGCGACGGTCGCCTTGTCGCCGGCGACGGCCGAGGCGACCGCGCCCCAGACGTTGGTCGACGTGACCACGGTCGGGGTGCCGTCACCGTTTCCGGAGTCGCTCGAGCAGCCGGCCAGCACCAGCGCGGCGGCGGACAGGACTCCGGCCGCGGCGAGAAGCGTTTTCCTCATGACACCCTTTACGCAAATGACAATCGTTACCGAAAACAGTGTAGGGGATGGCCGGGCCCGACGCGAAGCCGTGGGAGATCTGCGGTGTGCGCTGGTCGACGCGGAGGGCGCGCGTCACCGCCTGCGCCATTTCTCTAAGGTGGAGATCATGACCTCCAGCCCGTTGCCGCGGCGTGTTGCGCTGATCTCCGTGCACACCTCGCCGTTGGCGCAGCCGGGTACCGGTGACGCGGGCGGGATGAACGTCTACGTCTGGCAGACGGCGATCCGGCTGGCCCGACGCGGCATCGAGGTCGAGATCTTCACCCGGGCGACCTCGTCGTCCGACGCGCCGTCGGTCGCGGCCGCGCCGGGGGTGACCGTCCGCCACGTGGTCGCCGGACCTTTCGAGGGTCTCGACAAGCGAGACCTCCCCGCCCAGCTCTGCGCGTTCACCGCGGGAGTGCTGCGCGCCGAGGCGGCGCAGGCGCCGGGCCACTACGACGTGATCCACTCGCACTACTGGTTGTCGGGGCAGGTCGGCTGGCTGGCGCGCGACCGCTGGGGCGTGCCGCTGGTGCACACCGCCCACACTCTCGCCGCGGTCAAGAACGCCGCCCTCGCAGAGGGTGACACCGCCGAGCCGCAACTGCGCGTCATCGGCGAGCAGCAGGTGGTGGGCGAGGCCGACCGGCTGGTCGCGAACACCGAAACCGAAGCGGCAGAACTTCTCTCGATGTACGACGCGGACGCCGACCGCATCGACGTGGTCACGCCGGGCGCCGACCTCGAGTGCTACACGCCCGGCTCGTCGGCCGAGGCCAGGTCGGTCCTCGGCCTCGATCCCGACGAGACGATCGTGACGTTCGTGGGACGGATCCAGCCGCTCAAGGCTCCCGATCTCCTGGTCGCCGCGATCGCGCCGCTGATCAAAGAAGTCGGGTCCGGGCGGAAGCTGCGACTCCTGATCGTCGGCGGGCCGTCGGGTTCCGGACTGCAACGCCCCACCGCGCTCATGGATCAGGTAGCCGAACTGGGGATCTCCGAGTCCGTCACCTTCCTCCCGCCGCAGCCGTCGGATCGGCTCGTCCAGGTGTACCGCGCGTCGGACCTGGTCGCGGTGCCCAGTCATTCCGAGAGTTTCGGTCTCGTGGCCATCGAGGCGCAGGCCTGCGGGACGCCGGTCATCGCCGCCGATGTCGGTGGTCTCGGCGTCGCCGTCGACGACGGACGCACCGGTGTGCTGGTCAATGGTCATGTGCCCGGCGACTGGACGAATGCACTGGAAAAGCTTCTGGCGCAACCCGATCGGCTGGCCGAACTCGGCCGCAACGCCCGACGCCACGCCGAGAAGTTCTCCTGGGAGCACACGGTGGACCAGCTGATCGAGAGCTACCGCTGGGCGATGGAGTCCTTCGCCGCTCAGACCGATGCCGCCCACCGAGACGCCGAGCAGGCAGCGGCACAAACGCCGGGCGGGCCCGCCCGGGTACGCCGGCGCTGGCGTCGGCGGCGCAACCGGGTGACCGTCTGAGAGGTCCCGCCGAACCCGTTCCCCACCGAGAGGATGTCGTGAGTCGTACCGAGGTCGTCGACCTACTCGAGAAGACCCTGACCGAGAACGAGATCGCCTACTCGCGCAAGAGCGGCGGGGGAGCAGACGTCGACCACGTCATCCTGGAACTCCCGGGCGAGCAGAAGCTCAAGACGACCGTGCTGCTCACCGCCAGTGAACACGGGGTCAGGGTCGAGGCCTTCGTGTGCCGCCGGCCCGACGAGAACCACACCGGCGTGTACAGATATCTGCTCAAGCGCAACCGTCGGTTGTACGGCGTCGCCTACACCATCGACAACACCGGGGACATCTACCTCGTCGGCCGGATCTCGGCCGACGCCCTCGGGTCCGATGAACTCGACCGCGTCCTCGGGCAGGTCCTCGAGGCCGCCGACGGCGACTTCAACACCCTGCTCGAACTCGGTTTCCTCTCCTCGATCCAGCGCGAGTGGGCCTGGCGGGTCTCGCGCGGCGAATCCCTGCGCAACCTCCTGGCCTTCGAGCACCTCATCGACAAAGACGCGCTGCCCGAGGCCGGCGCCCCGCTCGAAGGGCGTTACGTCCCAGGCGAATCCGTGGTCGAGGGCGCACAGGCCTCGAGTGGAGAAGGCGGGTCCGCGTCCGAGGACTGACGTTCGACTGTCAGGTTTCTCCACAGCCTCCTCGACGGCGGGAGGGTTTGGTCTGCCCTCATCGGCGTCGGTGTCGGCAGGGGTTGTCACACCTCGGCGCGGGGGATTTGGTTGGATGGAGAGGTCCAGGTCACATTGTGTCAATGTGTGTTGATACGGTGTGCGGGCGAAACCGACCCACCACCGGAGGTGCCATGAGCTTCACGAGTCCTTTCCCCGATGTCGAGATCCCCGATGTGAGTGTCTTCGACTACCTGTTCGGGTCGGTCGCGGACGAGGACCGCGAGCGGATCGCCCTGGTGGACCCGAAGTCGGGGTCGACGACCACCTACGGCCAGCTGATCGGGCAGATCGAGGCCGCGGCCGGAGCCCTCGCGTCGCGCGGGATCGGGGTCGGGGACGTGGTGGGCATCCTCTCGCCCAACATCCCGGCGTTTGCGACCGTCTTCCACGGCATCCTGCGGGCGGGCGCCACGGCGACGACGATCAACGCGCTGTTCACCGCGTCCGAGATCGCCAAGCAGCTCCGGGATTCGGGCGCCAAGATGCTGGTCACGATCTCGCCGATGTTCGAGCAGGCCAAGGCGGCCGCCGACGAGGTGGGACTGTCGGCGGAGAGTTTGATCGTCCTGGACGGTGAGGGGCAGGACGCCTCGGGTCACCCGAACGCGATCGACCTGCTCGGTGCGAACCTCCCGGCGCCGGACGTCTCCTTCGATCCGAGCACCCACGTCGCGGTTCTGCCCTACAGCTCGGGAACGACCGGAAACCCAAAGGGCGTGGCGCTCTCTCATCGCAACCTGGTGGCCAACGTCGCGCAGCTCCGTCCGCTGCAGGGCATGACCGCCGACGACGTGGTGATCGCGGTGCTGCCGTTCTTCCACATCTACGGCATGACCGTGCTGCTCAACGCGGCTCTCGCGGCCCGTGGATCGCTGGTGATCATGCCGCGGTTCGACCTCGTGGAGTTCCTGGAGAACATCCAGAACCACAAGGTGACGATGGCCTACATCGCGCCGCCGGTCGCCGTCGCCCTGGCCAAGCACCCGATCGTGGACAACTACGACCTGTCGTCGCTGCACACGATGATGTCGGGCGCGGCTCCGCTCGACGACGAGCTGGGCCAGGCGGTCGCCAAGCGTCTGAACCTGCACATGCTGCAGGGCTACGGCATGAGCGAGTTGTCCCCGGTGTCGCACATCATCCCCTTCGACACCCAGGCCACGCTGGGACGTGAGGATCCGCCGCTGTCGTCGACGGGCTGGCCGGTGCCGAACACCGTGAACAAGGTCGTCGATCCCGCCACCGGTGAGGACATCCCCCTCCCGCAGGAAGGGCTCTCGGAGCCGGGTGAGCTGTGGGTGAAGGGGCCGAACGTCATGCTCGGCTACCTCAACAACGAGCAGGCCACCGCCGACACGATCGACGCCGACGGCTTCCTGCACACCGGTGACATGGCGCAGGTCGATCCGACGGGGTGTGTCTACATCGTCGACCGGCTCAAGGAGCTCATCAAGTACAAGGGCTACCAGGTGCCGCCGGCCGAGTTGGAGGCCCTGCTCCTGACGCACGAGAAGATCGCGGACTCGGCGGTCATCGGTGTGATCGATGCGGAGTCGGGGGAGGAGATCCCGAAGGCGTTCGTCGTCCGGCAGCCCGAGGCCGAGCTCACCGCCGACGAGGTGATGGAGTTCGTGGCGTCGAAGGTGGCCCCGCACAAGAAGGTTCGTGCGGTGGAGTTCATCGAGGCGATCCCGAAGTCGGCGTCGGGCAAGATCCTGCGCAAGGACCTGCGCAAGTAGGTCCGGCCACGGGGACGGGGCCCGTCCGAGCTGCCGATTTGGTGCAGGCCGCACCCCGCGGATAGTGTTGCTCCTTGCAACGCGGGGTGGAGCAGCTCGGTAGCTCGCTGGGCTCATAACCCAGAGGTCGCAGGTTCAAATCCTGTCCCCGCTACCAAAGAAATAATGTTAGAACCACGGTCCTCAGGGGCCGTGGTTCTTTCTTTTTCCCACGGCATTGCACCTCTGGGGCGTTCGATAGTCAGGAACCCGGGGATTCGGGCGTCTGGGGCGATTCTACGGGCGCGTGTCGGCAGGTCTCGGAGGGTTGATTCACCACCCCTGTCGCCAATCCCGGTGACCTTTGTCGCTTCGATGAGGTCACTAGTTCTAACGACGTTGTTCTGGTCCCGCTTCCGTTCGGCTGCCAGCGTCGCGGCCAGATCGTCGTTCATGAGCAACTGGTACGCCGGACTCAGGTCGCTAGCGACGATGTCGTCGTCGTGGACGTAGAGGTGCGTGAAGATGCTCTGGTTAAGGTCGCGGCGCGATTTCGCGTCGGCTGACAGGTAGTGCTCATGTGCGTTGCCGAGGAGCGCCAGGCAACCTTCGAGCTTCGTGGTGAGGTGTGATTCTTGGAGATCGAACTCGCCGAGCCTCGCCTCCGACTTCGCGCGCTCACTCGCGATACGCGCTTGCTCGTTCCGGAGTTCGGGCGTGCCTATTGCGTCGGCATAGAACGCTTCGAGCAGCTTGCGGCTCTCCTGTTCGAGTTGTTGGAGTCGTTCGGAGGCTGCCTGTCGTGCCCGGGCTGCGTCCGGGAGCAGGATGCGCATGTGGTCGAGGACGAGCGCACGGATCGCGGCAGTCTGCGTCTCGTTGAGTGTCACGGTCTGCCAATGAGCGGTCACGAGGTCTTCGAGGTGCGGCGCTTGGATGGCACGGAAGGTACAGCCGTTCTTGAGTCGCTGACGGCCAAGGCAGTAGAAGTAGTCGTAGACGGTGCCCACCCGATTGCGGGTCTTCTCAAATGTGAGCGGTTCGCCGCATTGTCCGCAGTAGACCGATCCTTTCAGGTAGTGGTTGTGTACACGCGGCTTCTCGCGGCTTTGGTGGCGGGCCTGGCGGACGCGCTGGACCTCGGCGAAAAGTGTTTCGCTCACAAGAGCTGGGTGGCTACCGGGATACTCGACCCCCTCGAACCGGACGGCACCGGTGTAGTAGCGGTTCTGGAGCATCGCGGTGATGTGGGAGTGAGCGATCGGTCGGCTGGGGCGGTTCGGTCGGGTCACGGTGGTCACGCCGCGTTTGTCGAACTCGTCTTTGATCATTCCGGCTGTCCATTCACCGGTGGCGTAACGCTCGAACATCCAGGTGACCCACTGGCCACGCTCGGGGTCGACGACGACGGTCTTCACTTCTCTGCCGTCGTCAGTGCGGGTGCGGCTATTGAGGTAGCCGAACGGTGCCATGCCTGGGGTGCCGCCACCCTTCGCTTTCTGCAGCATGCCCTTGCGCGATTCGGTGGCCAGGTTGCGGCTGTAGAACTCGGCGATCGAGCTCATGATGCCGTGGAGCAGCATGCCACTCGGAGTCTCGTCGATGTTTTCCGAGCAGGAGACGAGCTGGGCACCAACCGACGTGAGCTGCAGATTGATCTCGACGTCGTCGACGCGGTTGCGTGCGAGACGGTCGACCTTGTGGACGATGACGTACTGGATCTTGTGCGCCTTGACGTAGTCGAGCATCTTCTTCAGTTCCGGGCGATTGGCCGAGCGGGCGCTTTCACCGGCATCGACGAACTCGGCGACAGTCAACGCATCCAGTGACTGTGCCTTGCGCAGACAAGCTTCGCGCTGAGCAGGGATCGAGAAGCCCTCGGCCTCACCGCCTCGCTCGGCTTGGTCTTTCGTGCTGACGCGGAGGTAGTGAACCGCCAGCGGCTTGATTCCAAGTGATGGTGCGGCGGTCATGCGTAGCTCCTCTGTCGGGTTGAACGGGGTGCGCGGATGAACTTCTGGCGCTCGTCATGGTTGGTGTAGATAGGTCGGGCGCAGCGGTGCGCGAGGGGCGCATCATCGGCCTTGTCGAGGCCGGTTTGCGCGAGACGGACGCGGATCGCTGGTTCGCTGACACCGAAGTGAGATGCCAGGTCGGCGACGCGCTGTATGCCGTTACCCCAGGCGGTTTTAAGTGATCGCTTGGAGACCAGGGCGCAGCCCGCGAAGTAGTCGGCAGCCGCTTCGGCCTGCTCGGCCGCAGTCATCTTGGGGGTGGTGCGGTAGAGCTGGGCTGTATGCCCGTGATCGATGATGTGCTTGAACTCGTGCAGGAGCGTGAAGCGTTGGCGAACGGTGGGTTCATTGGCGGAAAGCACGATCACCCACTGCTGACCGTTCCAGTAGCTCATGCCGGAGACCGGGATGCGCTCGCGGATGACAACGATGCGAGGCAGCCCAGTGATGTGGTGTTCGAGGATGCCGCGTTCGTCAGCGATCAGGTCGGCGAGCTTGGCGGCCTGGATCTCAGCGGTTCGCAGTGCTTCGAGGAAGCTCGCATTGCGTTGCGGAATGACAGCGCGGAGGCTCGTCAGTACTGATGGTTTGTAGGTATGTGTCATGGTGAGCCTCCTTTCATAGTGGGCTGGTCGTTATTCTCTTTCGTCTTCCCCGTCGCGTGGTCCACTCGGGTCGTATCCGTGTTTCGCGGCAATTCGCGCGAAGCTGGCTTCCATTTCTTTTGCTGCCGATTCGGGGAGATCTGCGTACTTGCTTCGCAGGTAGGGAGACAAGCTCGGTAGTGTCTTCGGCTGGACGTAGCCCGCGAGGTTGAACAAGTCGGAGAGTTCAAGACCCAGTACGTCTGCCAGTGACTTCAAGGTTTCTGGTCTCGGCTGAGGGATGTCACCGCGCTCGATGCGCAAAACGTTGGAGTCCGTCATGCAAGAGCGGCGAGCAACTTCCTTGATGGTTAACTCGAGTTCGGTCCTGCGCTCTTTGAGCGCGTTTCCGAGTTTGACTGCGTTAGTAGTGGTTGCCATAGTTTTTGTCTCCGATTTCTTCGTTTCTTATATCTATTTTATTCCCAAAATTGCATAAATGCAGTACTGAAATCGTTGTAGAATCGGCGAGGTTTCCCTCACCTCTATAGGATTTGTCGAGGGATATTGGGGAGCCAGGGAGTTGCTGGCTGCAACTCGACCTGGCTTCCCGGTTTTGCGGATGGGTTGACTCACTCCTTGGCCGTGCGGCCACGCGGTGTCGTCCGGTTGTTCGTACCGAACAGAGTGGCGATGGCGTCGCGTTGTTCGGCAGCTTCACGGTCGATCTCGGCGGTCAGCGCCTCGGCTTTGGCCGCGATCTCTGGATCGGATGCCAGGGTGGCGATACGGCTCTCGATGGCGTCACGGATGGTGTCCGTGAGCGATACGCCACTGAGCTTGGCCAGAATCGACAGACGTGCGTGCTGCTCGTCTTCGAGACGAATTGCCAGTGTTTTCATGAGTCTCCTACTCCTTCCTGAAGGTTGTTTCCGGGTGCCCGGTCACCGTCTTCGAGGTGGTGCGGCCGGTGAGCGGAATGCTTCACTGAGACGGCCGCAGTCTCTCGACGACGGATGACCGGCTATTTAGATCACCCGGAAAAGCCAGACTTTGCCGTCAGGTGCGGTCTCGATGTGGACATCGCCGCCCAGTTGGAGGTCACGGGCGAATCCGTCGTAGTCGAACTGGACGTAGGCGCGGAGGTCAGCCGGCACCTCGCGTTCGAGCGCCTTCTCGATCCCACTGCCGTCAAGTACCTCGCGGGCCCAGTCCGTCGGTGAGTCATAGGTGCCGATGAAGCAGTCATCGAACTGGGCGAGCATGTCGGGATTCCCGTCGTGCATCTCAGCCCAGGTAGCGAAGGCTGGGCCGTGCGCGACGATCCCGCACGCGACGGCTGAGACCTGCTCGAGCGTGTCGTACTCGCCGACGTGGAAGTCGCCGAAGTCGTCGTAGTCGAAGATGCCCCACTCTTCGGCGTCCGGTTCGTCAGATCCGGCTAGGATGCGATCGACAGCCGCCCGCAGGTCGCTTGGGTCGACGGCGGCGTCACACCAGTCGCCGTGGAGCCGTCCGGCGTTGTAGTCGGCCAAGCTGCCGATCCAGATGCGGGGCTGGAGTTTTCGGGTTGTTTCGTCCTCGTGATGGGGTTCGTGGGTGTGTTCATGGTTCATAGCACCTCCTTTCGTTTTGTGGGTTGAGTTGTGTTGAGTTGCCGGGTGGTTTGAATCCGCTGTTCCGCAACCTCGACGTAGCGGGGGTTGATTTCGATCCCGAGCCAGTCGCGCCCTGTACGAGTCGCAACGACGGCCGTCGTACCTGAGCCGATGAACGGATCGAGAACGAGTCCGGGTTCGGTGGGCGCATCACAGGTGCAGCTCGGCCGTGGAGGTTTTCGGTGCGCGCGATTGCCGCGTCGCACCAGCTGTCGTGTCCAGGGTGCTCGGCAGTGCAAGCACCGCAGTCGTGGGCAGCCGGCCAGAATCATGCGACGAACCAGCGCTTCCGGGTAGGTCGCGATGTGGCTGCTTCGGAAGTTGCTGACGCTCATCGCCCAGACATCACCGGGGTTTCTCCCGAGGGGGTGTCCGACTCGTCCGCTGGCTCGAAGATCAAGCAAACCGCGATCGCTGTGGGTGTTCGGCCTGCGCCCTGCTTTCTCGGCGCGGTTCACTGGTCGAGGTGATCGTCGCGGCGGTTGAGAGACGTGCGGGATGCGAATCTCGTCGAGGTCGAAGTAGTAACGCGGCGACCGTGCCAGCAGGTAGATGACCTCGTGCGAGGCAGTGAGTCGATCCCGCACACTCGACGGCACCGTGTTGGTCTTGGCCCAGACGATCTTGTTGCGAATTGTCCAGCCATCCGTGATTAGTTGGAGCGCCAGACGTTCCGGGCCAAGCAGCAAACTCTTGCGCTCAGCGCCCTCCCTAGCGTGAGTGCTGTAGGTGTCACCTAGGTTGAGCCACAGAGTCCCGGTCGGCACGAGGACGCGGGCGCATTCGGCGAGCACGGCACGCAGCTGGACAACCCAGGCGTCGACGTGCGATTCGAGGCCGAGCTGGTTGTCGTGGCCGTAGTCACGTAGCCGAAAGTACGGCGGGCTGGTGATGACACAGTCGATACTGGCGTCGGGCAGTGTCTTCAACTGTGCGAGTGCGTCGCCGGTCAGGATCTGGTTTCGTGGTGGCCCGCTCATTGCAGCCACTCCTGTGCGCTGGTCGTGAAACGGTCGGCCGTCACCACGCGGTACAGATCGGGTGTCAACCTGGGGGAGCGCAGGATTGAGGACTTCACCTTCTCGGCTCGCGTCTGGCTGGTGAAGACCCAGATCACCAACGGGAAGGCGTGGTGGGCGTCCTGCTCGATGCCGCTGGCTCGATAGCTCTCGTACTGGCCGCATTTCTTGAGTACGGTCGGGAGCGATTCGGTGCCGAGGTCGACCTCGATGAACCAACGATCGACGTAGTCCCTCGTCCGGACGATGCTGGCGAGATCGGGCTGCAACAAGCGCTGTTCGCCCCCGGTGCCCACGAAGCGCCGCCAAGAGTTGGGTTCGGTGGCGACGCCGATCGTCTCGACGGTCTCAAGGCCAGTCAGATCACGCAGACCGAGGTGGACATCGGCGACCGCCAAGCAGTGCTGAAGGAAGCGCAGTGACGGTTCATGGCTGCGATAGGCCTGGCCCTCATCGCGGAGCAAGCGGGCACCGGCCGGAGCCAGTTGCCAGATGCGGGCGGCACTCCCTGCACGGACTCCACCGACTCGACGCGGCAGCGCTCGGATCAAGGCGAGACGTTCGAGTCGAGCCAGGACATAGCGGGTGGTGCGCGCGGCCGAGTCGGTGCTGCCATGAGCGGTGAAGACGAAGGACTGGATCTGGTGCGTGGTGAGGTAGCGATGCTCGTCGATACGGTGCAGGACCTCGCGGTCACGTTCCGGCATGGCCTCACTGATGCGGCGAAGTTCGTCGCGGTCGATTCGGCGGCGTCGCTTATCCGGTTGCAATACTCGGGCGCTCTCCGTCGACATCGTCGGCGGAGTATTCGTCCCCCGATGATTCGCGGATTCGCGACTGACCTGCGATGACGGGGATGTGGCGGATGAGCCGGCCGGAATGGCGGGCGGAATGCCCTGTCCTGGGGTGTAACTGGTCATGACGCGCCGCCTTCCGCGTCAGATCGCCTGGTTCGGCCGAATGATTCGCGAGAGGATCGGCGTTCGGTGAGCGACAGCAGATCGGTTTCGACCTCGCTGAGTGGCTGCCCGTAGCGCTTGCGGGAGCGTTGTCGGATTGATTCGGCCGACCGGACGGTTTCGGGCATCTTCGTGGTGGTGACACTCACCCATGGACCAGGTGCGTTCTGGTGCAGGATCTGGGCATACGCCTGATACGCGGGCAGCGCCTCGAAGTCGGCGGGCTCGAGTTGGCCACTGGTGAGACTGGCGAATTCGCGGGCGTCAGGGTGACTCAGCTGGAAGGCGATGCGCGTTCTGGCGTTTGCGGTGACGGCTTCGCGGATCGACCTCGGTAACTGGCCGAGATGCTGGTGCGCCAGGGTGTAGCCAACGCCGAGCCCGCGTGCTTGAGCCAGGGCGTCACCGATGTCGCCGGGGAGCCGGAGGTAGTCCTGGACCTCGTCGATCAGGATCGTGACCGGGTGCCGCGACTTTGGTGGCTGTGAGGCCCGGGCGAGGGTCGCCGTCCAGAGCTGCGAAACGATCAGCGAACCGAGCAAGGCGGCAGCTTCGGGACCGATCTTGCCCTTCTCCAGACTGACGAGCAGGATGCGGCGCTTGGTGAATACGTCCGACAGATCGAACTTCGGACGGCGCTGACCGAGGATGCCACGTAGGCCGGGACGGAGCAGGATCGGTCGCACTCGGCGCAGAAGGGGCGCGGTGGCCTGAGCTTGTTCGTTCTCGCTGAGCCCTTCCCACCACGCCCAGAAGCCGCCGAGCCCCATCGGGTCTTCACGGGTCACTCGGCCAACGATCGAGCGTCGGAAGCCGGGATTGGTGAGCAGCAGCGGCAACATCGCGATCGAAGCGTCACCGCGCCGGGCGAGCGTCAGCAGGCTGGCGTGCAGGACATCTTGGGTGCGAGGACCCCAGGCGTCAGCCCACAGCGAGTGAAACACGCCCAGGACGGTGTCGGCTGCGAGATCGGGATCAGTCGAGCCGACCAACCCGTTGATGCCGATCGGAGCCGGGTCTGTGGCGTCGACGACGGCGATGTCGTCGAGACGTGATTCGTCGGCGCGTTGCAGGATGTCGTCGATCAGGTCGCCCTTAGGGTCGATCACGACAAGTCCGCGTCCTGCCGCGATATCTGCCAGTGCAAATTGGCCGAGCAGGTTCGATTTACCCACACCGGTCGGGCCGGTGATGGCGATCCCGGAGAGCGAGTCGCGAACCGAGATGGCAATTGGTCGCTCTGGCTGGACGGTCGAAACCCCAACCATGCGGCCTTCTTTCGGCGTATTCGCGGAGGTGGGAAGTCGCTTTGGGTGTCGCGACGGCACGCCCGGAAGCGGTGCGGCGTCACGGTGCGCGATGGGCCAGGCCGTCAGTGCGACGACCTCACTGACACTCAGGGTCGTCGTCCAGAACCACGGTGCACGGGCGCGATCGAATGACGTAGTGGTCATGCGGGTGGCGGTCAGCTGGGCGGTCGGAGCGTTCAGTCCGCGAACGGCGGCGATGACGCGTTCTGCCAGGCGTCGAGCTCGGTCGTCATCAGCGGCTGTTGCCGCGACACGAATGGCGCAGCCGAACCGAAACTCGCGGAGCTTGGCGATGGCGAGCGTGCGGTCACCGCCGCGTAATTGCTGAGGCGGGAGCTGCGGCGCCTTGCGTGGGCCGAGTAGCAGCTGGAGGTAGACGCGCTCGTGCCGTCCAGCGTTCGCAAGAGCGCCGAGGACTCCCCGCGTGACAGATTCAGTGGATTCGTGTGCGAGAGAGCCCTCGACCGCAGACCGTGACCGGACGCGGATCTTCGCCGCGACGTCGGCCCGTGGGCCGGCTGCAAGCGGCTTCGGATCGTCGACGACAAGACCAGGAAGATGGGTGCGCAACACCTCGATCACCTGGTGGCGGTGGCGCATCGGCATCCCGATCCGCCACCGCACTTGGCGATTGTTGCCGAGCGCCTCGATAACGATCTGTGGCTGCCCGCTGAGTCCCGCTAGGGCGACAACAGCGGCGTGCGCGGCCACGATCGCTAACGGAGCGGGGATCGACAAGGTGACAAAGACCAGCCGGTTGGTCTCAATCATCGCCAGTCTCCTGGCGCTCTGCACGGCGTTCGGCCCCTTCCTGCGCTTCCTTCTCGGCCTGTGCGATGGCGATGGCAACCACCGTGCGGGCGATCCGTCCCAGATCTGGGTCGGAGCGAAGTTGGCCGCGAATCCGCAGCTGTCGATTCCTGCCACGCTTCAGCGGTTGTGATGTGCGTGAGTGTTTCTTGGACATAGTAAATACACCCTCCTTTCGGTGGTTAGCTGATGATGTGAATGGCAATTGGTGTGCTGCATTTATGCAGCGGCCATGCCCTTACTATGCGCTGCACGAATGCAGCGGTCAATATATCCTGCGCATTCCACAACACCGGCTGGAACTCAATCGAATCTGAACTACCAGCGTCGAAAATGTCGATAAATGAGTGCACAAAGTCCGCCGACAATCGAAAGGGTTGCGATGGTGATGCAGAGCGGTACCCAGATCGCTTGCAGGATGTAGATCGCCCCGTAAAGTGCCATGGCGCTGACGAAGACTGCGATGCAAGCGTTGAGCAGCCGGGGCCCGAGCCCACCGGGCTCGCCACTCACGACGACTCTCGACGGATCTCGCGCAGGATGCCCTGCTCGAAGCCGTACAGCTGACATTCGAGGTCGAACAGCTCCTGGTCGGCCGGGAATCGACGCACTACTGCGTTGATGATCACCTGACCGAGCGTGTCGGCCTTCAGGAAGGCGTACTCCAAACTGTCCGGGCTGAACCCGTCTCGCTCCAGCTCGGACAGATGCCACAACGCCAACTCATACTCGTCGGGCAGCGAGAAGCTAAGGCCGCGTTCGACATGTGCCATGTCGTGCACGAATCGCCAGGCGTTGTTGGCATCGGACGAGGTCAGGATGACGGAGGTCGAGTTCTCCGACGACACCGGCAACGACTCGCCCGACTCCACAGAGCGGGCGTACGCGGCGCACAGGCCCGGATACGTCGACGGCGCGTCCGGCCGTGGCGTCCAGGCAAAGCCACATTCCCGCGCCTTCGTCGTCGCGGTAGTGCACACCCAGCGAGTCAGGCCCCGCCTAGCCTGATCGACCTGCTCTGTCGCGATGTAGTCGGACTGAACTCCGAGCGTCACGACCTCGAGATCGGGTGTCGTCATGGCTGGCCTCCTCACCCGATGCACCGTGCGCACTGGCAGAAGGCGCCGTGCGGCGCGGCCGCCTCGGTCATCTGCTGGATCGCCGCTGAGGTGAGACGGTTGATCCTCGCCTCTGCTTGGCGACGTTCCCGATTAATGCGGGCAATCTCAATCTGGCGGTCGGACTCGTCGAAGATGTCAATAAGGAATCCGACGAGGTAGAGCACCGCCAGGATCGTGGTGATCGCCACCAGGATGATCACGAACGTGGTCACCACCGGTTCACCGCCCGGCTCGTGTCAGCGACGATCTGGCCGATGCCGACGACGGTCATGGTCTTGATGAAATCGAGATCGCCAGACGCTGCCGGTGCCGCCAGCGCAAGCTGTTGCTGCATCTGTGACACCAGCGCGACCTGCTGCATGGCGTACGCGCCAGCTCGAGCGACAGCATCAATCCGTGCCTGCTGAACCTCACCGGCCGCCGCTACACGAGCGGTACTCACCTCGGTCGAGTGATTGATGGCCGCGAGGTCGCGGGCGACCTGGCGCGACAGTGCTCGACTACCCAACCAGGTGTTGACGCCTGCAGCCGGCGTTGCGAAACGGTCAATCTCAGTCATGATGTCTCCGTTCGGGTTTGGGGCAAATCCGCTGACCGCCCTCTACCTCTAGGTTTGCGGAAATCGCGCCGTACTCTTTGGCTGAGAACTGGGCAGTTTCCGGGCAAAATGGGGTCATGCCGGAATCGAGCCTTCGTGATCGCCTCGTCGTTGACTTGAAGGTCGTGCGGCGGCGTGGATTGCACAGGCTGGTGGACTACATCGACGACGTGCCCGCACTACGCGAAGTGGCCATGCAGACCACCGGGACAGACAACGCGGAGCATGTCGAGAACCTGCTCCGCAGCGTGTACAAGATGCGGAGTGAGGGAGCGCAGGGAACGGCAATCGGCATCTTGCTTGGGCTTGAGCAGGGACGCAGAGGAGCCAATCCGACGGTTCTCCGCGAAGCCGCAGCCAAGCGATTGGGCTATCACTCGGTCGACACGTTTCGGAAACAGCCCGAAGCGAACGCGCTGCTTACCTTTGCGAGTTTGATTGAGACATATAGCCTCGAGTATCAAAATTCGTCGCAGCCCGACGACTACAAAATCAATGTTGCGCTGAATGCGATTAAGGAGCTCACGCTGACTGAATATGCCGAGTTGATCCGGCGATTGCAGGCTTGGTTCAAGGAAAACGGTCGTGGCTTTTACGACACCTAGGCTTGCGCTCCGCACCGAGCGGCGATGTCCTCTGAGTGGCGGAACGGGGCGGCTCAGGTCGTGTCCGGCTTCGGGGTGTCCGACTGGTTTGGCATGCTGTGCGTGATGCGGCGAGTCACGCTCGTGATTCTTCGCACATTTGTTCGAACTAGTGGTAAAATGGCATTAGATGCCTGGAAATAGCGAAGGTAGACCAGCTGTGGCACTCAAAAAGTCGGACCTCTACTCATCCCTGTGGGCAAGTTGCGACCAGCTTCGAGGCGGCATGGATGCCTCGCAGTACAAGGACTACATCCTCACGCTGCTGTTCGTGAAGTACGTCTCCGACAAGGCGAAGGCCGACTCGGCCAGCCTGATCGACGTGCCTGATGGCGGATCGTTCGACGACATGCTGGCCGCAAAGAACGACAAGGAGATCGGCGACAAGTTCAACAAGATCATCGCCAAGCTCGCCGACGCCAACGATCTGCGCAACGTCATCGACCTAGCCGACTTCAATGACGAGGAGAAACTCGGCAAGGGCAAGGAGATGGTCGATCGCCTCTCCAAGCTGGTCACGATCTTCAATGACCTCGACTTCCGAGGCTCCCGCGCCGAGGGGGACGACCTGCTCGGTGACGCCTACGAGTACCTCATGCGCCACTTCGCCACCGAGTCTGGCAAGAGCAAAGGTCAGTTTTATACACCGGCCGAAGTGTCGCGCATCCTCGCGAAAGTCGTCGGCATCGGCGCGCACACCCGCCAGGATCAGACTGTCTACGACCCGGCCTGTGGCTCCGGCTCACTCCTACTCAAGGCGGCAGCTGAGGCTCCACGCGGTATGTCGGTCTACGGCCAGGAGAAGGACAACGCCACCTGGGCACTGTCCAAAATGAACATGATCCTGCACGGCAACGAGATCGCCGAGATCTACAAGGGCGACACCATCACGAGCCCGCAGACCGTGGCGGGTAGTCACCTCAAGACCTTCGACTTCGTGGTCATGAACCCGCCGTTCTCGGTGAAATCCTGGAACAACGGCCTCGAACACGACTTCAACCGCTTCGAGTACGGCCGCCCTCCGGAGAAGAACGGCGACTACGCGTTCCTGCTACACGCGCTGACCTCGCTTAAGAGCACGGGTAAAGGGGCGATCATCCTTCCACACGGCGTGTTGTTCCGAGGTCATGCCGAAGCCGGCATCCGTAAGCGCCTGCTGCAGCACGGGTTCATCAAAGGCATCATCGGCCTGCCCGCCAACCTGTTCTATGGCACGGGCATCCCCGCCTGCATCGTCATCCTCGACAAAGAGAACGCGGTCGGACGTACCGGCGTGTTCATGATCGATGCGTCCAAGGGTTTCATCAAGGACGGCAACAAGAACCGTCTCCGTAGCCAGGACATCCACAAGATTGTCGACACCTTCAACAACCAGCGAGAGATCGATCGGTACTCGCGCATGGTGCCGATGAGCGAGATCGCCGCCCCGAAGAATGACTACAACCTCAATATCCCGCGCTACATCGACTCCTCCGAGCCCGAGGATCTGCAGGACCTACAAGCACATCTACACGGCGGCATCCCTAATCGCGACCTCGATCTGCTCGACGATTACTGGCAGGCGTTTCCGCAGCTACGCGCGCAGCTCTTCCAGCCGAACCGTCCCAGCTACAGCGATCTGACACTCGACGTAAGCGAAGTGCAACAGGCCATCCTGGACTCCGCTGAGTTCCAGAAGCTCGCCAATGAAGTGCGATCGATCACGACCGATTGGTACGACGCACATCGAGATGCTCTCGCCGCGATCGACGCCGACACGAAGCCGAACGAGCTGATTGCCACGATCGGGGACGATCTGCTGGAACGCTTCAAGACTGTCCCGTTGCTCGACGAGTACGACGTCTACGAACAGCTCATGACCTACTGGCACGCCACGATGCACGACGATGTCTACCTGGTCATGGCCGACGGATGGCTGAACGCTGCCAAGCCGCGCAAGACCATCGAAGTCAAGGAGCGCAAGCTCTCCGAAACCCCCGACCTGGTTGTTGGATCGGGTCGTAGCGCTACAAAGTACAAGATGGACCTCATCCCGCCAGCACTCATCGTGTCGCGCTACTTCGCCGACGAGCAGGCCGCCATCGACGACCTCACCGCTGCAGCCGAGGAAGCCACCCGCACCGTCGAGGAGTACATCGAAGAACATGCCGTCGAAGACGGCCTGCTCGCCGATGCTATGGACGACGAAAAGATCTCCAAGGCGCTCGTGGCCGCACGACTGAAGGCGATCAAGACCAGCGGCGATCCCGACGAGATCAAGGCGCTACAGCACGCCGCCAAGCTGTACAGTGCCGAAGCCGCCGCCAAGAAGACCGTCAAGGATGCCCAGTCGGAGCTCGACCGTGCCACTCTGAAGAAGTACGGCGACCTGACCGAAGATGACATCAAGACGCTCGTGCTCGATGACAAGTGGCGGACGACCGTCGTGCACCGCGTCTCGGACGAAGTCGAAGCACTGACGCTCGACCTGGTTGCGCGCATTCAGCAGCTCGGCGAACGATATGCCGAGACGGTTGGCGATCTTGATACTGAACTTGTGAACCTCGAAGCCAAGGTTGCGGGACATCTCGCCGCGATGGGAGTCGAGTGATGACTCTTGCACCGTGGCCCGAAGAAGAGATTCGGTCGTTTGCGTCAATCGGAACTGGAGCCAAAGACACCAAGGACCGCGTCACGAGCGGCAAGTATCCGTTCTTCGTCAGAAGTCAGAAAGTCGAGCGCATCAACTCCTGGTCGTTCGACGGTGAAGCTGTGCTGACGGCCGGCGATGGTGTCGGCACAGGCAAGGTCTTCCACTACATCGATGGCAAGTTCGACTACCACCAGAGGGTCTACCGAATCAGCGACTTCCGGTCTGACGTGTCGGGGCGGTACTTCTTCCACCAGTTCAGCCGGAACTTTCTTGCGCGGATCGAGTCGCTGACGGCCAAGTCATCGGTCGACTCCGTTCGCATGGAAACGATCGCCGGGATGCGGATCCCTCTGCCTGAGCGAGCTGAACAGGACCGCATCGTTCAAGCGGTTGACGACGCCGACGATCTGATAGCGACCCTCGAACGCCTAATCGCCAAGAAGCAGGCGATCAAGCAGGGCATGATGCAGCAGCTCCTGACCGGTCGCACCCGCCTATCCGGATTCAGTAGCCCATGGAAACCTCGGCGATTAGGCGATCTGCTAACCTACGAACAGCCGGGCCGATACTTGGTATCGAGTGCAGATTATTCCGATTCTGGTATCCCTGTTTTGACGGCAGGAAAGACTTTCTTGCTTGGGTATACAACTGAGAAGAATGGCGTATTTGACGCCGTTCCAGTCATCATCTTTGATGATTTCACAACTGCATCGAAGTTTGTTGACTTTCCATTCAAGGCTAAGTCTTCAGCAATGAAAATGCTGTCAGCACGCCCTGGGGTTGACTTACGCTACCTCTACGAACGAATGCAGCTCATAGAGTTTGTGGCTGTCGATCACAAGCGCCGGTGGATTGCCGAGTACAGCAAGATTGAGATTGACGTGCCCGACCAGCAGGAGCAGGAAGCCATCGCGACGATCCTGGATGTTGCGCAGCTGGAGATCAAGCGACTGCAACAGCGCCTGACAAAAGCGCAGCTGATGAAGACTGGCATGATGCAGCAGCTCCTGACCGGTCGCATCCGCTTGCCCGTGGAGGTTTCGTCATGAGCGATGTTGGCCAAGTCGAGCGCAAAGCACAGGATCGCGTAGTCAGACTGTTCGGCGAACAGCTCGGCTATGAGTATCTTGGCAACTGGGAAGGCCGCGCGGGAAACTCGAATATCGAGCGCCAGCTGCTGATTCAAAACCTCAGGGCGCGCGGCTACGACGACAACCTGGTCAATCGTGCGCTCGACAAGCTCGACAAGGCTGCGGCGGTGGGTGCTGGTCACGACCTGTACGAAGCCAACAAGGATGTCTATAGCTTGCTTCGTTACGGCGTGAAGGTGCAACCAGGCGCCGGTGAGAATTTCGAGACTGTCTGGCTCGTCGACTGGGCCACGCCTGAGGCTAATCACTTCGCGTTAGCCGAAGAGGTCACGATCGCCGGGGAGCACACCAAGCGCCCCGACATCGTTTTCTACGTTAACGGCCTCGCACTGGGAACGCTGGAGCTCAAGCGCTCGAAAGTGGCGGTCTCCGAAGGTATCCGGCAGACAATTGGCAACCAAGACAAGCAGTTCATCCGCTCATTCTTCTCGACTGTCCAGTTCGTCTTCGCCGGCAACGATGTCGAGGGGCTGCGCTACGGCGTGATCGACACGCCCGAGAAGTATTGGCTGGAGTGGAAAGAGCCCTCGGACGTCGAGGACCCGCTCGACCGGGCGCTGCTGCAGCTCTGCAACAAAGATCGCTTCCTTGAGCTGATCCACGACTTCATCGTGTTCGATGCTGGCGTCAAGAAGGGGCCGCGTCACAACCAGTACTTTGGTGTGAAGGCTGCGCAGGAACGTATCGCCAAGCGTGAGGGTGGCATCATCTGGCACACGCAGGGCTCGGGCAAGAGTCTGACGATGGTGTGGCTCGCCAAGTGGATTCGGGAGCACCAGGACGATGCGAGGGTTCTGCTGATTACCGACCGCACCGAGCTGGACGACCAGATCGAAGGGGTGTTTAGCGGCGTCAACGAGCAGATCTACCGCACCAAGAGCGGCGCAGACCTGATAAGCACCCTCAACGCGTCCCAAGAATCGCTGATGTGCTCGCTGGTGCACAAGTTCCGTGAGGCCGATACCGACACCGACGATGACGACGCGACAGCTGACATCATCAAAGAACTTAACGCCAAGATTCCTAAGGACTTCAAGGCCAAAGGCAACATCTTCGTTTTCGTCGACGAGGCGCACCGCACGCAGTCGGGCAAGATGCACACCGCGATGAAGGAACTGCTCCCGGGCGCGATGTTCATCGGCTTCACTGGTACGCCACTACTGAAGGCGGACAAGGCCACTAGCATTGAAACCTTCGGCTCATTCATCCACACCTACAAGTTCGACGATGCAGTCAAAGACGGCGTGGTACTCGATTTGCAGTACGAGGCTCGCAACATCGATCAAGACCTCACGTCACCCGACAAGGTCGACAAGTGGTTCGAAGCCAAGACCAAAGGCATGACCGACCTATCGAAGGCAGAGCTGAAGAAGCGCTGGGGCACAATGCAAAAGGTTGTGTCCAGCGAACCGCGCGCCCGCCAGATCGTCGACGACATCCTGATGGACATGGAGACCAAGCCCCGCCTGATGGACAAGCGTGGCAACGCCATGCTGGTCGGTTCGTCGATCTACCAGGCGTGCAAGTTCTATGAGCTGTTCAACGCCACCGACCTCAAAGGCAAGTGCGCGATCGTCACCAGCTACACCCCGAACGCCAGCGACATTTCCAAAGAAGACTCCGGCGAAGGCAAGACCGAGAAACTGCGCCAGTACGACATCTACCGCCGCATGCTGGCCGACTACTTCAGCGAGTCCGAAGACGCCGCGATGGGTAAGGTCGAGCAGTTCGAGAAGGAAGTCAAAGAGCAGTTCGTCAAGCATCCTGGTCAGATGCGGCTGCTGATCGTGGTCGATAAGCTTCTAACAGGCTTCGACGCACCGAGCGCCACCTATCTCTACATCGACAAGAAGATGCGCGACCACGGCCTGTTCCAGGCGATCTGCCGCGTCAACCGACTCGACGGCGAGGACAAGGACTACGGCTACATCGTCGACTACCAGGACCTGTTCAACTCACTCGAAGACGCGATCACCGACTACACGTCCGGTGCCCTCGACGGCTACGAGAAGAAGGACATCGACGGTCTCCTGAGTGACCGCATCGAGAAGTCACGCGAAGACCTCGACGATGCCCTTGAGCGAATCCGGGCACTCGTCGAGCCCGTAGCACCACCGAAGGGCACGCTGCAGTACCAGCAGTACTTCTGTGCCAAGGACCAGGGCAACGCCGAGCAGCTCAAAGCCAACGAGCCGAAGCGCGTCGAGCTATACAAAGCGGTGTCGGCGGTGTCCCGTGCCTACAGCAACCTCGCCAATGAGATGACCGATGCCGGCTATAGCGAGGCCGAGGCGGCCGCGATTAAGACGGAGATCGCGCACTACATCGACGTGCGAGCCGAGGTAAAGCTCGGTGCTGGTGAGGAAATAGACTTCAAGCAGTACGAAGCCGGGATGCGCTACCTACTCGACACCTACATTCGGGCCGATGCCAGCGAGGTCGTATCGGAGTTCGAAGACACTGGCTTGGTCGATCTGATCGTCAAGCTCGGCGCAGGAGCAATCGACAAGCTGCCGCCAGGCATCAAGAAGGACCCCGAAGCTGTCGCTGAGACGATCACCAACAACATGCGCAAGGTGATCATCGACGAGCACGCCATGAACCCTAAGTATTACGACAAGATGAGCGAGCTACTCGACGCCATCATCGAACAGCGCCGCCAACAGGCCATCGATTACCAGGCGTACCTGGCAAAGCTGCTGGAAGCCGCTAAGCAGCTAGGCACCGGCGAAGGTACCGGCCACAGCTACCCAGACTGGGTCAACGACGGCGCACGCAAAGCGCTCGTCGACTTCACCTGGCCCGACGTCGAGATCGCGCGCAGTCTGGACGAAGCCGTGCGGACAACGAAGCCCGATGCCTGGGTCGGTAACCCGCTCAAGGAAAAAGTCGTCAAACGTGCGCTGCGCCGCACCCTGCCCGACGAATACGGCGATGACAAACTCAACGAGGTGTTCAACCTGGTGAAGGCTCGCGATGAGTACCGCTAGCGCCTACCTCAGCATCCGAGGCATCGACGTTGACGTGATCTACAAGGACATCAAGAATCTGCACATTGGCGTCTATCCGCCGCTAGGGCGCGTTCGGGTCGCGGCGCCGAAACGGCTCGACGATGAGCAGGTGCGTCTCGCGGTCATCCAGCGGCTGCCGTGGATCAAACGCCAGCGTGAGCAACTCACAGCAGCCCCGCGCCAGAGTGAGCGTGAGATGACAACAGGCGAGAGTCACTACGTGTGGGGCGTTCGTAAACGCCTCAAGGTCGTTGAGCGTCCCGGCCGGGCACACCTCGAGCCGGAGAGTGATCGACTTGTCCTTTACGTGCCACCTGGGACCGATGCCGAGAATCGACGCCGCTACCTCGACCGGTGGTATCGCGAACAGCTACGACATGCCCTGCCCGATCTGATCACGGCCTGGGAGGGCAAGCTTGGCGTGGCCGTCCCCAAGTGGTCGATCCGACGCATGAAGACCAAGTGGGGGTCATGCAACCGCGAAACCAGGCACATCTGGTTCAACGTCGAACTCGCAAAGAAGCATCCAGACTGCCTCGAATACATCGTCGTCCATGAGATGACGCATTACTTCGAACGAAATCACGGGGAACGGTTTACGGCGCTGATGGACCAGTACTTACCTGACTGGCGAAGTCGGCGGGAACAGCTCAACACTTCTCCTCTCGCCGCCGAGGATTGGGGATGAGTACGAGGGAGGGAGTACCAGCGCTTCTTTCCCTGAGTCCGGTCTACGCACCTGACCACCATCAGGACTATGTAGAGATTCTGGCGACCGAACTTACGAAGTCTGGTACTGATGCACCTCGAAACATTGCACTTACGGGCCATTATGGTAGCGGCAAGAGCAGTGTTCTTATCGAGACGCAACGCCGCCTCGCGGAGAGTGTCGGGGTTATCAATCTGTCTTTGCCCAGTCTGGGTGTGGGCGACGGGCGTATTCCGGAGGATGGAAACAAAGCCCTCGACAAAACGAACCTGATTCAGAAAGAAATCGTCAAACAGCTACTATATCGGCAGAAGCCGTCGGCCATGCCAGCCTCACGGTATAACCGACTGGATGTTTTCGACAAGTGGCGAGCTTTGGCGGTCGCAGCGGCTTTCGGTGTTGTTGTGACAGGGGCTGCGCTCCTTGCGAAAGTGCCGAATAAGGTGCAGGAGTCGTTGCCCCCGCAAGCGTGGACGTGGATTAACGAACATCTCTGGGGCAACTTGGCAGGGCCAATCCAGTGGTCAAGCTTGCTGGTCGTATTCATACTCAGCGTGCTGGCCGCAGTCTGGGCGCAGCGGCTGTTACAGCAGCGTATCCGAGTGACGGAACTGGCCGCAGGACCGACAAAGGTCACACTTTCTGACGCATCGTCGTCCTATTTTGACGAGTATCTCGACGAGATTGTATATTTTTTTCAGACCTCGAATACCTCGGTCGTAATATTTGAGGATCTCGACCGGTTCAAGGATCCATATATCTTTGAGACGCTTCGCGAGCTCAATATGCTCCTTAATAATGCCGAGCAGACTGGACCATCGCCAATCCGGTTCGTATATGCCATTCGGGACAGTATCTTCGAGCAACTCGATACGACCTCTACTGGTGGTCCTGACGGCACTGAGGGGAACGAGGGCTCGGCAAACGAGGGCGAGGTTCGACGCCTCACTTCAACTAACCGGACGAAGTTCTTTGACCTTGTTGTCCCAATGGTGCCATTTATCTCGCATCGGACATCGCGTGATCTGATCCGACAGGAATTGGATGCGGTCGTTCCTCACCAGCGACCAGGAGATGCCGTTGTCGACATTGTCGGAGCGCATCTAACCGATATGCGCCTAATTAAGAACATCTGCAATGAATACGAGGTTTTCAGGCGGCGGATCTTGTCGGGTAGCGGATTAGACGAGCTGTCTGCCGACCGGCTCTTTGCGTCGATCGTTTACAAGAACCTATACCTAGTTGACTACGAGAAGATCCGAGACGGCACGAGTCGGCTGGACACGTTATACCGTGCGTACCGGGGATGGGTTGCCCAGCAGACGGCTGCTGCCCGACGCGCGGAACGCGCGGCTCGGGCACGCCTGCGCAGGGTTGACGGCATCGCCTCGCGTAGTGCGAGCCTGGGAGCACGACTTCAGGAGGTCTTGCTAGCTAGGACGCAGCTCGACATCGGCGCATCTGCCATCCAAGTCAAAGCGGCAGACTCGAACTTTAGCTTTGCAGACTTGGAGACTCCCGAATTCTGGCGCGCGTATATCGGAGGGCGCGGAGAATTGACTGTGCACTACCGCCAGCACTATCAGCCCGAGAGTGCCAAACTGTCGTTTGAGAAGGTTCAGGCGATCATGGGTTACCCGCTTACTCCAGAAGACTGGACGGAGGAGGTCCGAACTGATATTAGCGGCGAGATCGCGACGGCCATAGCAAACCGGCGTATCGCGCAGCACGCCTCGATGACCGATGCGTTTGCGGAGACTGATCGTGTTTTCTTGTACCGTGGCGTAAATCAATCGATTACCGATGTTGCCGCCGAACTGTTCGAAGGTGCGGACGTCGTACTGGAGCTTCTGCGAGCTGGTCTCATCGACGAGAATTTCACCCTCTACATCACGCAGTTCCCCGGGCAGGCGATCAGCGCCTCTGCGATGAACTTCATTATTAAGGCAGTTCAGCCCGACTCGATGGACATCGAATATCACTTTGGAGCTGATGACGAGGTCGATACGACCGACATCTTGGCGGTACTTAACGCCGAGGAAGTCCGGCTGCTGGGGGGCCAGAGCGTCTACAATATCGAGCTATTCGACTACCTGCTAAAAGAAGATCCCAACAAACTCGACGAACCGATTAGACGATTGGCTGCGGCTGCCGACAGCGACCGTACTTTCATCGACGCCTATCTGGCATCAGGGAACTTGGCGAACGAGCTGGCGAGGAGCTTGAGCGCTTGCTGGTCCGGCATCTTCAATTATCTTCTAGCGCAGGATGGGGGCACGCGTGATGAAGGTTTGCTGGATGCCGCGCTCGGCGGAGTCGAGCCGGACCTGACCTATTCCCTGGGCAATCAGCAACGAGCCGTGCTATCGGCGACGCTACCGCAATTGTCAACCATCACCGCAGCCCAGTCAGCGGATCGGGCGGGCGCTATCGCGGCGACTTTGGAGCAAATGGGTATTCGTGTTGAGGAGCTGGGCGGCGTCGCCGAGCCACTCCGGGCCGAGCTGGCGTCACGCAGTCTATATCCAGTCACACTGCCCAACCTCCTTGCGTTGTTCGATGACAACGAGCACCTGCCACTCGATCGCATCAAGAGTTCAAAGGAAGGGGACGTCTATCAGCACGTTCTCGCCCACCTACCGGACTATCTCGCTGCTCTGGACGAGACTACGGGTGTTCCTGCCGTGGCCGATGCCGAGCAGTTCACCGACGTGCTTGCCGACGCAGGGAAAGCGAACATCGACGTGACAGAAGACGTTGCGCGACGAGCGAACGCCGAGTGCATGGTGGAAGACCTCGATCTTATCGAGAAGCCCCTTTGGCCGGCAGTGGTCAGGGCACATCGGTTAGTTCTCACGGCTCGCAATACCGCCGCCTACATCGCGGAGTATGGGGTTGACCTCGACCTAGCGGAGTGGTTGCGGATCGTAGGAACAGTGATTACGGTGCCCGCCGGAGATTCGACCCCGCTTGATTCCCTCGCCCTGAATCTACTCAATGCCGCGTCGCCGCTCGGGGATGATGCGACGCTTCGGCACGTCGAAAGTCTCGAACTCGGTCCGGGTTCCATTGCTGCCGCTGACCTGCAGAAGCGCGCCCATACTATGCTGCCTGCACTGGTCGAGAAGGGCATTGTTGTGGATGACGCCGAGGCGTACACGAGCCTGGAGGACGACGAGTGGGCTATCAAGGAGAACCTGATTCGGGTCGCCTCAGGGTTTCCGGGGTATATGACTGATCTGCCATTCAGTACCAACGAGCTGTTCTGGATCGCGGCATCGCGGCTTGTGCCCGACACCGTCAAGGATACCCTCCTCACGGAGTTTGGCACTTTCGAGCCGAAGCTTGGCCCAAAGGGTGCGAAGGCTATCGCCGATTGGGCGATCAGTAGGGGACGAACACCAACACCCGAAGTTACCGTCGCCCTGGCTGCTGAAGGTGGAGCTGCGACAGCGCGGCCAATCCTCGAGCTACTTGGTAACCAGGCCTCAACGATGGACTTGGCGTTGCTGAAGGAAGCGCTGAACGCACTTGGCAAACCGTACAGTCAGTTGACTTCACCAGGGTGGGATCGACCAAAAGTCGATATGAACACTGGGGTTGCGGCGGTTCTGGGCCGACTCAAAGAAGCCAACATTGTGAGCAAGTTTGAAGAGAATCACAAGAAGGGTGTCTTTGAGGTTAGTAAGCGACACTCGTGATCCCACTCATGGGTAGCGCATCACTATTAGTATCGTGCTCCTTGGGGTCGAATAGTGACTCCTTCCCGCCTGAGAACGTTTAGAACGGTGGTACGTCCAATCCCAACTTCTTCAGCGACCGCCCGACTCGTCATCCCACTCGCGTAGAGCTGGACCACCTCACCACGTAGTTCGTCAGTGACTCGCGAACGGAGTCGTCGGCGCTCGGATTGTGCTTGGTCAGGGCGCCGGTCGATGGATCTTGGGGTGTTGGCCTTAGCGCTGGCGAGGACTACCAGAAACGACCCCCACCAGGTGATCACCCGGTGGGGGTCGATTCATTTCCGTCCTACTCGAGCGGGCCTCAGCTCATCTGATGCGGCGGCACCTCGTCGTAGCTGATCGCATGGTCGCCGGCGCGTCTGTTCCACCAATAGGTCAGCGCCCACAGGAGTACGCCGATCAGCAACAGCCAGCCGGCGATCACATACTGCTCGGGATCGCGGCCGGTGACCGGCAGGGTGAGGTATCCGCACGTGACGGCACCGAGCACGGCGACCGGTGTGGAGGTGCGGAAGTGCTTGTGCTCCACCGTGTCCCGGCGGAGCACCAGCACCGATACGTTGACGACCGTGAACACCGCGAGCAGCAGCAGTGCAGTGGTGCCGCCGAGGAGCCCGACGATGGAGCTCTTCGGGTCGGAGCTCACGTAGGTGAGCAGCAACAGCGCGATGACCGTGGTGAAGATGACCGCCGCGAACGGGGTCCGGCGTCCCGGGTGCACATACGACAGGAATTTGGGCAGCACGCCTCGTCTGGCCATGCCGTAGAGCAGACGACTCGCCATCATCATGTTGATCAGGGCGGTGTTGGCGACCGCGAACATCGAGATCCACGGCAGCAGATCCGACATCGGGAAGTTCGGTGCCGCGGCCTGGACGACGTCGACGAGCGGGGTCTCGCTCTCGGCCAGCACGCCGACGGGCACGATCGCCACCGCGCAGATCGCGATGAGGACGTAGATCGCGGCGGTGATACCCAGGCCGCTCAGCATGACCTTCGGGAAGATGCGGGTCGGCTCCTTGCACTCCTCGGCCATGTTCACCGAGTCCTCGAAGCCGACAAGAGCGAAGAAGGCCAACGAGGTCGCGGCCGTCACCGCGATGAAGACGTTCTTGTCGTCGGGACTCTCGAAGGCCACCACCGCATCCCAGTGCTCGGCGTTGCCGCCGACGATGAACCAGTAGCCGATGAACAGCACGAGCAGCAGACCGGTCAGCTCCACGAGGGTCAGGACGACGTTGGTGCCGACGCCCTCGGCGACGCCGCGGAAGTTGATGAACATGACGAGCAGCAGGAAACCGACGGCCACCGCGTACAGGGCGGGGTTCGTGGCGTCGGGGGACTCGCCGCGGAACGCGGTCAGCATGTTCACCGCGAACGCGCGGGAGGCCGTGGTCGCCGACGTGATGCCCGAGCACATCACCGTGAACAGCACGATGAAGGTGATGAAGTGGATGCCGAAGGCCTTGTGCACGTAGAGCGCTGCCCCGGCGGCCTGCGGGTACTTGGTCACCAGTTCGAGGTAGGAGAACGCGGTGAGCGTCGCAACGGCGAAGGCGATGAGGAACGGCAGCCACGCCGCGCCCCCGACCTCGCCGGCCACCTGGCCGGTCAGCGCATAGACGCCGGTGCCGAGGATGTCGCCGACGATGAACAGGAGCAGCAGCTTCCAACCCAGTACGCGTTTGAGTTCGGGCTGCTGTTCCGCATTCTTGCCGGTCTCGCCGGCGTTCGTGCTGGCTGTCATGCGACAACGCTAGACCTCGGATGTGGGGGTCGCCGGGCGAATGGAGGCGTCGGACGTCAAATGGCCGGGCGGTGGGAAGAGGCCTCGGCGCGACTGTGCGAAACTATCGCCCATGAGCAACGGCACCCTGATCCTGATGCGTCACGGCGAGAGCGAATGGAATGCGTCCAACCAGTTCACCGGATGGGTGGACGTGGCGCTCACGGACAAGGGCAAGGCCGAGGCCGTACGGGCCGGTGAGCTGCTCGTCGAGCACGATCTGCTGCCCGACGTCCTGTACACCTCGCTGCTGCGACGCGCCATCTCGACGGCGCAGATCGCTCTCGACACCGCCGACCGCCACTGGATCCCGGTGGTCCGCGATTGGCGTCTGAACGAGCGTCACTACGGTGCGCTCCAGGGCCTCGACAAGGCCGACACCCTGGAGAAGTACGGCCACGAGCAGTTCATGCTGTGGCGTCGCAGCTACGACACCCCGCCGCCGGCCATCGAGCCCGACGCCGAGTACAGCCAGGTCGGCGACCCGCGGTACGCCGACCTCGACGAGGTGCCGCTGACCGAGTGCCTCAAGGACGTCGTGGCGCGGATGATCCCGTACTTCACCGAGACGATCGCCGCCGACATCCAGGCAGGCAAGACCGTGCTCGTCGCCGCCCACGGCAACTCGCTCCGGGCGCTCGTCAAGTACCTGGACGGCATCTCCGACGAGGACATCGCGGGTCTGAACATCCCCACCGGCAACCCGCTGCGCTACGACCTCGACGAGAACCTCAAGCCTCTGAACCCGGGCGGCACCTACCTCGACCCCGAGGCGGCCGCGGCCGGCGCGGCCGCGGTGGCGGCCCAGGGCCAGAAGTAGCCTCTCCGACACGCCTTCGCCGCCCGCAGACGCCGGGCGGTGAGCGCGTAACATAATCGTCATAGCTTCTTGGGTGTGACGCGCGCTACATTAGACGCTATGGCGGATGTGGGCACCCTGCGGATCGATCATTCACCTGCTCGGGAACGGTATGAGGCGATGCTCGCCTCCGATTCCTTCGGCGAGGACGAGGTGGTCGGGTACCTCGACTATGTCTCCGAGCCGTATCAGGTCGTGCTCACGCACACAGTGATCCGCGAGCAATACAGCGGGCACGGCTATGCGGGACAACTGGTTCGGTTCGTCCTCGAGGACATCCGGGCGAGTGGCAAGCAGGTCGTGCCGGTCTGCTCGTATGTACAGCGTTTCATCCAGCTCCATCCGGAGTTCGCCGACATGGCGGTGCCGGTCCCCCAGTGATCCGCGCCGCCGGCGTGGGCTCCACCCGCCGACGGTCCGACCCGGCGGCCGCAAGGCCTTCGGCGAACGGCACGTGAACAGCTGCCCAACAGCTGCGACACGTGTGCAACTCGCGTTGGTTCCGCCGTAAGCTGGGCCTGTGACCGCCGCAATCTCAGCCGCGACGATCGCGTTCGTACTCGCGCTCATCCTCGGAGTCATCCTGGGTCGCCGTCTCGGCGCCTCCCGGTGGCCCCGACGCTTCTCGCTCGGCTCCTTGTTCGGCCGGGGTAGCACGTCCATGCAATCCGACGCCTCCGGCGCCGCGGCCCTGCCCGTCCCGGCCACCGACCGCGCGCAGGTCCCGAGGGCTGTGCCCGCCTCGGCCGAGATCCGCGATTCCGATGTCGCGTCGACGACCGCCGACGGCCGGATGACCAAGGCCGGCCTGCTGAGCATGGTCGTTCGCAACTCGTCGACCGCCGTTGCGGTGGTCGACGAGTTCCGCGACGTCGTGATGTTCAATCACCGGGCTGTCGAACTGGGGATCGTCCGCGACATGTTGCTCGCCGACCCCGTCTGGGATGCCGTCAAGGACGTCCTCGACACCGGCGTCGAGCAGAACTTCGAGTTCAGTCCACCCACCTCGACCCTCGGCTTCGTCTCCACCGGCCGCACCCCGCGGCCGACCGTCGAACATGTGCGCTGCCTGGCCAAGGTGGTGGCGCAGGACGACGAGCGGTACGCCGTGGTCTACGGCCTCGACGACACCGAACACAAGCGTCTCGAGGCCACCCGCCGCGACTTCGTGGCGAACGTGTCGCACGAACTCAAGACACCGGTCGGCGCGATCGGGCTGCTCGCCGAGGCTCTCCTGGAATCGTCCGACGACGTCGAATCGGTCCAGCACTTCGGCCAGCGGGTAGTGGGGGAGACCAAACGTATGGGCAGGCTGGTGAGTGAGCTGCTCGCGCTGTCGCGCCTGCAGGACGGCGACACCCCCGAGTTCACCCCGATCGACGTCGACGAACTGGTCGACGACGCCCTCGCCGCGGCGACGCTCACCGCCGAGGCGGCGTCGATCGAACTGCGTTCCGACGATCCGCTGGGCGCGACGATCCGCGGCGACCGGCTGCTGCTGTTGACTGCCCTGAACAACCTCATCTCGAACGCCATCTCCTACTCGCCCGCCGACACCGTCGTCTCGATCAGCCGACGCATCATCCGGATCGACGGCCGTCCCATGGTGGCGATCGCCGTCACCGACCGCGGTATCGGCATCGCCCGCGCCGACCAGCAGCGTGTCTTCGAGCGCTTCTTCCGCGTCGACCAGGCGAGGTCGCGGATGACCGGTGGCACCGGTCTGGGCCTGGCGATCGTCAAACACGTGGCCGCCAACCACGGCGGCACGATCAATCTGTGGAGCGAACCCGGTACGGGCTCCACCTTCACTTTGTGTATCCCCGAGGACCTGTCCGACGTGGGCTGGTTCGCTGACGACAAGGAATCCGAGAGTTGACCCACGTGCTGATCGTCGAGGACGAGGAATCGCTGGCCGATCCGCTGGCCTTTCTGCTGCGCAAGGAGGGGTTCGAGGCCAGCATCGTCAACGACGGTGCCCAGGCGTTGCCCGCCTTCGACCGCGTCAGCCCCGACATCGTCCTTCTCGATCTGATGCTCCCCGGGATGTCGGGGACGGAGATCTGCAAGGCCCTGCGTGCCCGGTCGAACGTGCCGGTGATCATGGTGACTGCCCGGGACACCGAGATCGACAAGGTCGTCGGACTGGAGCTGGGCGCCGACGACTACGTGACGAAGCCGTATTCGGCGCGGGAGCTCATCGCCCGCATCCGGGCGGTCCTGCGCCGCGGGGCGGACGCCGGCGACGACGACCTCGATCTCGGTGTCGTCGAGGCGGGCCCGGTCCGGATGGACGTGGAACGACACACCGTGGCGGTCAACGGCGAGCCGATCACGTTGCCGCTCAAGGAGTTCGATCTTCTCGAGTATCTCCTGCGCAATGCCGGCCGCGTGCTGACCCGCGGGCAGCTGATCGACCGGGTCTGGGGAGCGGACTACGTCGGCGACACCAAGACCCTCGACGTGCACGTCAAACGCCTGCGCTCCAAGATCGAGCCGGACCCGGCCAGCCCCAAACACCTCATCACGGTCCGCGGTCTCGGGTACAAGATCGAGGCCTGAAACGGGTGCGCGGTCTCCCGCGCACCCGGCTCACTCCGGCGGCTGCAGCTCGTATTTGACGTCGGTCTCGCGGCGTGCGGTTGCGGCGGTGGTCGCCGGGTGAACGGCGATGAGCCCCAGACCCTTACGGCGCCGGCAGGCGGCCGCGAGTGCTTCGTAGGCGGGGGCGCCGAGGAGCTCGGTCAGCTCGGGCGCATAGGACTCCCACACCTGCTTCGCGCCGACGTGGGCGTCGGGTGACCCCGAGCAGTACCACTTGAGGTCGTGGCCGCCCTCGCCCCATCCGCGACGGTCGAACTCGGTGATCGTGGTCTGCAGGATCTGGGTGCCGTCGGGCCGTTCCACCCAGTCCTGCTCACGGCGCACCGGCAGCTGCCAGCACACGTCGGGCTTGACGGTCAGCGGTTCGAGTCCTTTGCGCAGGGCCATCGAGTGCAGTGCGCATCCGACGCCGCCCTCGAAGCCCGGCCGATTCAGAAAGATGCACGCGCCCTTGTGGAGTCGCGTCTTGAGCGCCGGCTCGTCGTCGAGGTCGCCCTCCTCGAGATACCCCTTGGGGCCGAGCGGGTTCTTGCCCGAGCCCTTCCTGTAGAACTGCCAGTCCTCCGGGGTGAGCATGGAGACGCCGTGGGCGAGACGTTCCCGATCGTCGGAGTCGGACAGGTAGGCGCCGTGGCTGCAGCAGCCGTCGGTCTCGCGTCCGGGCAGGATGCCCTGGCAGGCCGGGGTGCCGAAGACGCACGTCCAGTGCGACAGCAGCCAGGTGAGGTCAGCTCTGATGAAGTGTTCGGGATCGGCCGGATCGACGAATTCGTACCATTCACGCGGAAAGTCGAGTTCGACCTCCGGGGCGGGCGTGATTCGTGGCGCGGACGGCGAGAGTGCGGTCACGACCACAACGGTAGCCGGGATCGTGCCGACACGGAGCCTGCACTACCGTTGACCCGTGCGCTTAGGAGTTCTGGACGTGGGCAGCAACACTGTTCACCTCCTGGTGGTCGACGCCCATCGCGGTGGCCACCCGACGCCCATGAGTTCGACCAAGGCCGTTCTGCGCCTCGCCGAACAGATCGACGCCGACGGGCGGATGAGCGACAAGGCGGTGTCCAAGCTGATCGACTCCGTCACGGAGTTCACCCACATCGCCGGCACCTCCGGATGCGAGCAGATGATGGCTTTCGCAACGTCGGCGGTCCGCGACGCCACCAACTCCGACGATCTGCTCGACGAGGTCGAGCAACGCACCGGGGTGCGTATCACGGTCCTGTCCGGGCGCGACGAGGCGCGGCTCACCTCACTCGCCGTCCGACGCTGGCGCGGGTGGAGCGCGGGACGCATCCTCGCCCTCGACATCGGCGGCGGTTCGCTGGAGATGTCCAACGGCGTCGACGAGGAACCCGACGTCGCGCTGTCGCTGCCGCTCGGCGCCGGACGGCTCACCCGCGACTGGTTGCCCGACGACCCGCCGGACCGGCGTCGGATCGGTGTGCTGCGGGACTGGCTCGACGCGGAACTGCGCGCCCCCGCCAGGGAGCTCCTCGCGCCCGGCGCACCCGACCTGTGTGTCGGCACCTCGAAGACCTTCCGCAGCCTCGCCCGCCTGACCGGCGCGGCACCGTCGAGCGCGGGCCCCCGTGTCCGGCGCGAGCTGACGACGAGCGGACTCCGTCAGCTCATCTCCTTCATCTCCCGCATGACCCGCTCCGACCGCGCCGAACTGGAAGGCGTCAGCGCCGATCGTGCCGGTCAGCTGGTCGCCGGCGCGCTCGTGGCGGAGGCGGCTATGCGGGCCCTCCAAGTCGATACACTGGAAATCTGTCCGTGGGCTCTGCGGGAGGGTGTTATCTTGCGTCGACTCGATGCGGAACCAGCCGACTCATTCGAGCCCTCACAGACGACTGGCGCCCGGGGCGGCGTCGGCTGATCCGGTCTGCGACGCCCACGGGCGCGCGGGATGGGGGAGACGGTCGACGGTGCGTCCACGAGCGCCGAGAGGTACCCAAGCGGATGCGCTCGACCGGCATCCGGTGACGTTCGAGGACGGAGAGCCACTTCATGTCGAAGGATTCGGAACCCGAATCTCGACCCATTTCGGTATCGGAACTACTCGCCCGGTCGCAGGCGGCCGGCGGCACGACGCCCACGCGGCGTGACGGTCGCGGGCGGCGACGCGCAGGTCGCGACGGCTCGGTCTCGGTGTCCGAACTGACCGGCGAGATCCCGAAGATCACCGACGCGCCCGCCACGCAGGCCGACGAGAAACCCGCTTCTGCGGACGAGAACGCGTCCGCGCAGACCGAACCCGCAGTGGTGGAGGCGTCCGAGGTCGAAGCGCCCCAGGCGAAGACCGCCGAGGTCGAGCAGCCGGAGGCCGAGCCGGCCGAGAATGCATCGACCCCGGAACCCTCCGCATCGGAACCTTCCGCACCCGAATCGTCGGCGAGGACCGAGAGCCCGAGCGGTCCGTTCCCGCGGTCGGGGAACCCCGTCGCGCGTCGCGCCGCCGACGACCGCCCGGTCGCCGACCGGTCCCGCCCGGACCGGCCGTTCGCATCGTCCGGTCGCAACGCCAGCGGTATGCCCGGTTACGGCGAGGCACCGCCGGCCACCCGTGACTTCAGCTCGGATTCCGTCGCCCGGCGCATGAGCCCGCCGCGCGACTCGGAACCCGTCGACGAGGAGTCGGCGAACGCGGTCACCGGCATCATCCCGGTCGTGGAAGGTTCCGACGAGGGTCTCGTCGTCGTCGAATCCGACGATGTGGTGACCTATGACCTCAACGAGGTCGACTCGGGTTCCGATCCGCGCGAGCGGGCCGACGGCGGGTTCTCCGACGTCATGGACTTCGATGCCTACCGCAACTTCGCCGACGTGGAGGGCGACACCGACACCGGTGCCCGGCCGGCGGCCGGTACGAGTGGGCCGAAGAAGGGCGCCAAGGCGCTCGGCGGGCTCGCACGCAAGCTGTTCAGCCGCAAAGCGGCCGGCGCCGCCGCGGGAACAGCCGCTTCGGCCGCCGCCTCGACGCCCGGCACGGATTCCGCAACGTCGTCCGCGCCGGGTGGTCGCGCACGAGCCGCCGCAGCACGGGCACGTGACGACGAGAACCCGACCGAGATCATCGAGCCGATCGCGTCCCCGGGGGACGCCGCCCACGACGAGGCGGCAGCGGGGGACTCCCGCGTCGAGGAGACCCGGCCCGCAGAGACCGACGAGACAGAGGCATGGCAGGCGTCGGCCCAGTGGTACGACACCGAGGCGTGGTCGGCGCCGGTCGTCGACGAGGAGGACGACCAGCCTCGCGAGACTCCCGAGCCGGCCGCGGAACCCGAGCCCGTCGACAAGCCCGACACCGCCCGCCTCGCGGAGACCGCCGACCTCGACGAGACCCCCGGCGGTGTCGCCGACGGGCCGGCGGAGGACACCGCCACCATCGCCGGTACGACGCCGCCTGAGCTGGAGGAGGCCGCGAAGCCCGCGGTCAGCGTCGGTGAGGCCGACGAAGCCGAGACCAGGGAAGCCGAGACCAGGGAAGCCGACACCGAGGACGAGAGGTCCCCGGCCGCCGCGTGGCTCCTGATCTTCGGTCAGGCGGTCGTGGGTCTGGTCGTCGGTATCGGCCTGTTCTGGGGCTTCACCGAACTGTGGCGCTGGAACCCCTACTTCGCGCTGGTCCTCGCGGTCCTGGTGATCTTCGGGATCGTCACGCTGTCGCACGTGGTGCGGCGCACCAAGGACCTGACCACGACGCTGCTCGCGTTGGGGGTCGGCCTGCTGGTGACCATCGGTCCACTGGTACTCCTGGCCACGTGACGACGCCCGGGACGCCTCCGCTCCCCAGACCGGAGATACCCATCGGTCTGTCGACCGCCTCGGTCTATCCGCAGAACACCGAGGCGGCCTTCGCCTACGCCGCGGACCTCGGCTACGACGGTGTCGAGCTGATGGTCTGGGGCGACCCGGTCAGCCAGGACATCCGACGCGTGGGATACCTGTCGGACCACTACCAGGTGCCGGTGCTGTCCATCCATGCCCCGTGCCTGTTGATCACCCAGCGGGTGTGGGGTCGCGACCCGGTCGTGAAGCTCGCACGATCGGTGCAGGCGGCCGAGGACCTCGGCGCGTCGACCGTCGTGGTGCACCCACCGTTCCGCTGGCAGCGCGGCTACGTGTCGGCCTTCGACGACCTCGTCGGCGAGCTCGAGGACGACAGCGGCGTCGCCATCGCCGTGGAGAACATGTTCCCGATGCGGGCGGACCGCTTCTTCGGCTCGCGCGAGCCATCCGTACGCCGCCTCCAGAGACGTGGCGGTGGGCCCGGTCTCGCCGCCTCGGCGTTCGGCAAGTCGATCGACCCCACCGACGACGGGTACTCGAACTACACGCTCGACCTGTCGCACACCGCGACGGCCGGTGTAGACGCCCTCGACCTGCTCGATCGCATGGGACCGAACCTCAACCATCTGCATCTCGCGGACGGTCACGGCGCCGCCACCGACGAACACCTCATCCCCGGTGACGGCGGACAACCGTGCGCCGAGGTGTGCCGTCGAATCGCGGAGAGCGACTTCGCCGGTGCGGTCGTGCTGGAGGTCACCACGGGCAGCGCACGCACCAAGCCCGAACGCAGTGCACTGCTCGCGCGTTCGCTAGATTTTGCGCGGCAGCATCTCAAACGGGAGCTGCACCCCGAGAGCGCCGGCCGGCTCGACACCTGACCCCGGAGATCGTCGCGTCCCGGTCTTCCGCCGGCGTCGGGGTCGGCACGACGAAAGCGGGACGATGACCAGCAAGATCGCCGAGGTACTGGCGCTGACCGAGGTGGAGCGCGGTGGTCCCGACTCCATCACCTTGCGAGCGCACATCGACGAGACCTTCACCATCGGACCCAAGGTGCACGGCGGAAGCCTGCAGATGGTGGTGGCGAAGGCGGCGCGCACCGCACTGACCGCCCTCACCCCGGCCCCGGGACCGGACGGCGACACGAAGGCCACCGACGCGGCGGCCGCGATGATCCCGGTCGCCATCGCCAGCGACTACCTCACCGCACCCGACGCCGCCGACGTCGACCTCGCGATCTCCGTGCGCAAACGCGGCCGGACCGTCACGGTCCTCCAGGTCGACGCGGTCCAGCAGGGTCGCACGGTCGTGTCCTCGTCGGTGACGATGGCCCGCCCCGACTCCGGGACCCCGCATCACTCCGGCCCCAACGTGCTCGACGGCACGCCCGCCGAACCCCCGTCGACCGGGATCTCGCTGGACGGTTCGCCGATCGCCGAGATCAACCATCTCGGTGCGGCGGTCGACCTGGTCCTCGACGCCGAGACGTTCCCGATGGTCCGCGGCGAGACCGGTGAGCCGCTCGTGCGCGGGTGGATTCGTCCGAAGGGCCTCGATCCCGACGAGTACTTCGCGGTCCTGGTGTGCGACATCTCGCCGCCGGTGGTCTTCAACCTCGCGATGTTCGGCTGGGCGCCGACCGTGCAGCTGACCACCTACGTGCGCCGGCATCCCGCGCCGGGATGGCTGCGGTTCGCCGCGACGAGTACCGAGGTCGGGCCCGGAATGTTCGAAGAGGATCATCTCGTGGTGGACTCGACCGGGACAGTTGTCGCCCAGTCGCGTCAGTTGGCACTCATTCCCGCAGGAAGGTAGACATTCGTGACCGAACGCATCGCCATCATCGGTGGAGGCAAGATCGGGGAGGCGCTCCTGGCCGGCCTGATCGGCGCCGGAACCCCGACGAAGGATCTCGTCGTCGCGGAGAAGCTCGAATCCCGCGCGTCCGAGATCGCCGACGAATACGGGGTCCTGGTGACCGACGTGAAGACGGCCGCCGAATCCGCGCAGTACGTGTTCCTCGCCGTCAAGCCGGATGCCGTCGACTCGGTGCTGCGGGAGCTGGCCTCGGCCGAGGACAACGCGCAGACCGAGCGCGTGACCGTGACCCTCGTCGCCGGCATCCCGCTGGCCCGCTACGAGAGTGCGCTACAGGCGGGTTCGCCGGTCATCCGCGTCATGCCGAACACGCCGATGCTGGTCAACGAGGCGATGTCCGCGGTGTCAGCCGGACGCTACGTCGGCGATGAGCAGTTGCGCGCCGTCGTCAACATCCTCAAGACCGTCGGCCGGGTGGCCGTGGTGCCCGAGAAGCAGATGGACGCGGTCACCGCCGTGTCCGGGTCCGGTCCCGCCTACGTCTTCCTGCTCGCCGAGGCGATGATCGACGCCGGCGTCGGTCTGGGTCTGACCCGCGCACAGGCGTCGGAGATGACGATCCAGACCATCCGTGGCGCCGGGGTCCTGCTGAGTGATTCCGGGATGTCACCGGTCGATCTGCGGGCCGCGGTGACCTCACCGGGCGGCACGACCGCGGAGGCGATCCGGGAATTCGAGGCGAACGGCCTGCGGCACGCCGTCTACCAGGCCACACGCGCCTGTGCGGCCGCCAGCGCCCGCGGCGGACGTCGAGTGGAAGTCGAGGGTTTGGCGGCGGGACACGCGGTGTCCGACACCCCATGAGTTGTGGTCGACAGGCCGCTAAACCCCAGCATGTTGGGGTCGAGTCCCAGGAATCTCAGAAATCACGGTCCCTCACGTCGCTTTTTTCACATCTGCCACGCTAAGCTGCTTTAAGCACGTGCGTGTCTGATGTCCGCAGGAGGGGAAGCCTGCGGCCGCGACGCGTGCACCGGAGGTATGAGTGATCAATGGCACCTGCAGACACTCCTGGTGACAGGGCGGCCTCGGTGAGCAACGCGACCTCTGCGTCGCAGTTCCTCACCGTCGCCGAAGTTGCGTCGCTGATGCGCGTTTCGAAGATGACCGTTTACCGTCTCGTCCACAACGGCGAACTGCCCGCGGTTCGGGTCGGACGCTCGTTCCGTGTGCACGCGAAAGCGGTGCACGACTACCTGGAGACGTCGTACTTCGACGCCGGCTAGGTTCGGTCTCGGCTGACGCGCCGATCAGCAGTTCTACCCAGCACTCCCGAGGGTGGCCGCACGGCCGCCCCGGGAGTGCTGTGTCTGGTGCGGGTGTCCACCCGGGCCGGCAGACCGTCCCGGTGGTCATTTCGGCCACCGCGATTTCCTGATCCGATACACCGCCCGGTAGGCTCAGTGGTCGCGTACCTGGATGTACCGGTGAGCTCCTCGAGCCGGGTAGTCGACGCCAGTCGACGACCACTGACGAAGCCGATCGAGTGCAGGCCAGGGTCGGTCAAGTACATCAGTGTCAATCGTGAGGAAGCGCCCCCATGGGTTCAGTGATCAAGAAGCGCCGCAAGCGCATGTCGAAGAAGAAGCACCGCAAGCTGCTGCGTCGAACCCGGGTGCAGCGCCGTAAACTCGGCAAATAAGCACTCTCATGGCACCAGGACCCGCCTCGGCGGGTCCTTTTGCTGTTTGAAGGACCCGATCCGGGGCCCTCGACGGGCTGAAACGGGCCGATGACGTTAGCCTCGACGCCATGGCCGAATCCTCCGCAGTGCTGCCCCGGGTCGTCCTGGTGACCGGGGCGTCGACTTTTCTCGGCGGGTACCTTGTCGCAAGGCTCGCGGCCAATCCGCAGATCGAACGTGTGCTGGCCGTGGACTCCCGGGTGCCGCGCAAGGACCTCCTGCGCCGGATGGGGCGTGCGGAGTTCCTGCGTCTGGACATCCGGCGACCCACCATCGCAAAGGCGCTGGTGTCGTACGAGGTCGACACGGTGGTCCACGCCGCGACGTCGATCGCCGACACTGCCCCGCACTCGGCGGCGATCAAGGAATTCAACGTCGTCGGCGCGATGCAGGTCTGTGCGGCCTGCCAGCGGACGCCGTCGGTGAAGCGGCTCGTACTTCGGTCGACCGGGATGGTCTACGGCTCCAGTGCGCACGACCCGTCGCACTTCTCCGAGGAGACCCGCGCACGCCGCGAGCCCAAGCGGGGTTACGGCCGCGACCTCCTCGACGTCGAGGGCTACGTCCGCGGACTCGGACGCCGCCGCCCGGACATCGACATCACGATCGTGCGCCCACAGGCGATGCTCGGACCGCGGATCACCACGCGCATGGGTTCGTACCTGTCGGCGCCGGTCGTCCCGACGGTCATCGGATACCAGCCGCGCCTGCAGTTCCTCCACGAGGAGGACGCACTCGCGGCGATGGAGCACGTGACCCTCGCCGGCAAGCCCGGCACGTTCAACCTCTCCGGTGAGGGTGTGGTGACGTTGTCGCAGGCCATCCGGCGGGTCGGGCACGTCGAACTGCCGGTGCCGAGTGGTCTCCTCGCGCCGATCGCCGGAGTGTTCCAGGACCTGCGCTCGGCGAAGCTCCGTTCCTCGCAGACCGAGTTCCTCACCTACGGCAGGGTGCTGGACACCACCAGGATGCGCACCGAGTTGGGTTTCGTGCCGCGGTACACGACCATGGAAACCCTGGATGACTTCGTGAAACGCAGCGGCGTGACGCCGGTGATCGGGACCGACGTCTGGAGGGCTCTGGAGCAGCGTGTCGTCTCGGCCGCACATCAACTCCAGTGAGTTGTGGATGACATTGGTGCGAGGTGTGGCCGTCGACGTGCGCAACGTCGGTGCAACCTCTAGACTTGGTCGCCAGACCCACATCGCGCGCGGGGGAGTCACTCCACCGCGGGCGACGGGTGAGGACTTCGGGAACATGCTGACGATCACACGGGGAGATCGCGGGTCGTTCCCGGGTTCTCGTTTCATGTCATCGACGACGCAGCGTTACGTCTGCCGGTCTGGGGGATGGCTTGTGACGGAACGACGGCCAGTAGTTCAGGCACCCCGGTTCAGACGTCGAGCAGGGGGTTCACCGACACGGACGATCCACGGGACAGGAACAAGGGGTGAGCGCCTTGCCAGGTAGCGGAGCGACAGATGCGCGTACCGCCAAGGTCATACAGCTCTACGCGTCGCCGTCCGGTCCGGACGCCTCCGCGGATCGCCGCGGCGCACGTGATTCGGGGCGTCGTCGACATCCGAGCCAGCAGGGTCCGGGACACCGCCCGAATACCGGTGCGATGCACGAGGATTCGATGCTCGGTCACCCCAACACCGATGGATTCGGCCGTCCGCCTGCGCGGATCACCCCGATCAGCGACGAGATCGCCCTGTCGGACGAGGCGCTCGGTATCGAGCACCGCGGCCCGTCGAAGTCGAGCCCGCTGTTCAGTCTCGGGGGCATCCGGAACGCCGTCGCCGACACCCTGACCTCCACCGCGGGCTTCATCCGCGAACGGATGGCGGGCGAGTACGAGGTCGACGAGTTCGGATTCGATCCCCATTTCACCGAATCGGTGTGGTTTCCGGCGCTCCGCCAGGTCTACGAGAAGTGGTTCCGCGTCGAGGTCACCGGTATCGAGAATCTGCCGCTCGAGGGCGGTGCGCTGCTCGTTGCCAACCACGCCGGCACCATTCCGGTCGACGCGATCATCACCTCGCTGGCCGTCCGCGACAACCATCCCGACAATCGGTATCTACGTGTCCTCGCCGCCGACATGGCCTTCGACTCACCGGGCATCAGCGAGGTCGCGCGGCGTATCGGCGCGACGCTCGCCTGCAACAACGACGCCGACCGACTCCTGCGCGCCGGTGAACTCACCGCCGTATGGCCGGAAGGGTTCAAGGGCATCGGCAAGCTGTACAAGGACCGGTACAAGCTGCAACGGTTCGGCCGGGGCGGCTTCGTGACGACCGCGCTGCGCAACGCGGCGCCGATCATCCCGGTGTCGATCGTGGGCTCGGAGGAGATCTATCCGATGCTCGCCGACCTCAAGCCGCTCGCCAAGGTGCTCGGCCTGCCGTACTTCCCGATCACGCCACTGTTCCCGTGGCTCGGGCCCCTGGGCATGGTGCCGTTGCCGTCGAAGTGGCACATCCACTTCGGCCGCCCGATCGAGACCGGTTCCTACGACGAGTCGTCGGCGGACGACCCGATGGTGGTCTTCGACCTCACCGACCATGTACGCGAAGAGATTCAGCAGACCCTGTTCCGGATGCTGAGCCGCCGCGGAAGTGTCTACTTCGGCTGACCCCGCATTTCGGCTGACCCCGCATTTCAGCTGACGCAGCGCCCGTCGGCTGCTACCCATTGAGGCATGCGTGCAGTCGTGTGTCGAGCCGGTGAGCTGACCGTCCAGGACGTCCTCACCCCCGTACCGGAAACCGGGCAGGTTCTCCTGCGTGTTCTGCGGGCGGGCATCTGCGGTTCCGACCTCCACGCCCGCGTGCACTGCGATGCGACCGCCGATGTGTCCGGCGAGGTCGGTTACGACGCGTTCATGCGGTCCGACCAGTCGGTCGTCATGGGTCACGAGTTCGCCGGCGAGGTGGTGTCCTACGGTCCCGGATGCCGCAAGCGGTGGGCGCCGGGGACGCCGGTGGTGGCGGTGCCGATGATCCGCCACGGCGACGACGCGCACCTGACCGGCCTGACGGCGTCGGCCCCGGGCGCCTACGCGCAGTTCGTGCTGGTGTCGGAGGACATGACCTTCGAGATCCCCGACGGGCTGTCGGTCGACCACGCCGCCCTCACCGAACCCCTTTCCGTCGCCCATCACGCGGTCCGACGCGGCGAGGTCGGCCGGCGCGATGTCGCCGTGGTGATCGGGTGCGGGCCCATCGGCCTCGCGGTCATCGCCATGCTCAAGGCGTCGGGCGTGCGCACCGTGATCGCGAGCGACCTGTCCGAGGGACGCCGGGCGCTGGCCGGCCGCGTCGGCGCCGACATCGTCGTCGACCCGGCCGTGGAGTCGCCGTTCGACCGGTGTGCGCAGGAGGGGAAATACGTCACCGCCGCGCAGGACCTGCTCGGCACCGCATTCGATGCCATGCACACCCTGCGTCGAATTCCGTTGGCCCCGTGGAACTCCCTGTTCCGGATCGCCGATCGGCTCGGCGCGACGCCGAAGGGGCCGGTGATCTTCGAATGCGTGGGCACCCCCGGCATGATCGAGCACATCGTGTCCAACGCCCCGTTCCGCTCACGTGTCGTCGTGGTCGGTGTGTGCATGGAACCGGACACGTTCCGCCCGGCGATGGCGCTCAACAAGGAGATCGAACTGCGATTCGTGTTCGTCTACGACCCGGCCGAATTCCACGAGACGCTGCAGATGATCGCCGCGGGCAAGGTCGACGTCGCGCCGATGATCACTGCGACGGTCGGACTCGAAGGGGTCGCGCCGGCGTTCGATGCGCTCGGGTCGGCCGCCCACCACGCGAAGGTGCTGATCGACCCGATGAGTGAGGTCGCCTCGCTCTGAACAGGATCAGGTCGCGAGGTCGAGGGCGGCGCGGACGATCGAATCGGCATCGATGCCGTGGAGGCGGTACACGTCCTCGAGCGAGCCGACCTGGCCGAACCGGCTGACCCCGAGCGCCGCACCCGGCACGTTGTTGATGCCGGTCAGGAAGGCGAGGGTGTGCGGATGTCCGTCGAGGACGGTGACCATCGGTGCCGCGCGCCCGGGCGGGAACACCTGGTCGAGAATCCACGACGCGGCCTCGGCGAGCCCGCGTCGGGCCTGTAGCGCCTCGAAGATCAGTCCGGGGCTCGTCACGCAGACGACGTCGGCGGCGACGCCCTGATCCGCCAGGCGGTCGGCGGCGGCCAGTGTCTCCGTGCTGACCGCACCCATCCCGACCAGCGTGACCTGCGGGGATTCGCTGCGACGCAACAGGTATCCGCCGGCCACCACCTGACGGCGGCGGCGTTCACGGGCGGCCGGGTCGTCGGGGACCGCGGCGAGTCGCTGGTCGACCGGCCGCGTCGACAGCCGCAGGTACGACGAGGTCCCGTCGGGGCGTCCGAGCCGGCCGATGCACGCCAGCAGCGTCCACTCGACGTCGATCGCGAAGGCAGGTTCGTAGCTGACGCACCCGGGTTGTTCCAGGCCGATCGACGGTGTCGTGATCGATTGGTGCGCTCCGCCTTCCGCTGCCAGCGTGACGCCGGACGGGGTACCCACCAGGATCGACTGGCCGCCGGCGTAGATGCCGTAGGACCACGGCTCGAGTGTGCGCTCCACGAACGGGTCGTAGAGCACGCCGATCGGGAACAGCGGTTCGCCCCAACGACTCCAGGTGGCGCCGAGCTCGCCGATCAGTCCGGCCAGGTTCGTCTCGGCGATACCGAGTTCCATGTGCTGGCCGGTCGGTCGTTCCCGCCAGTGCATGATCGTCTCCGCGTCGTCGGCGAACCAGTCGCGGCGTTCGTTCGGCGACCACACCCCGACCTTGTTCAGCCAGCCGGCGAGATTGGTCGTCGAGCTGACGTCGGGGCTCACGGTGACGACCCGGGCCGAGGCCTCGGGAGCCTCCCGGGACAGGGCGAGGAGCGTACGGCCCAGTGCGGCTTGCGTTGTCGACGTTCCCGACGGTGTCTTCCCGGTGTCGGTCGGGACCGCGGGCGGTGCCGTGGGCGCGACGGGTTCGCGCCGAAGTCGCTCGGCCGTCGCGGCACACAGCCGGCCCTCGTCGGTGTCCTCGTCGAACCGTCCCCACGGATGGCTCGGGTCGAGCCCCAGCGACGCCGCCAGCTCGTCGTACTGTTCGACGGTGAGCAGCGACGAGTGGTTCTGCGGGTGGCCCTCGATCGGCAGTCCGTTGTCCTTGATGGTGTAGGCGAGGATGACCGTCGGACGGGTGTCGTCGATCTGCTCGTAGGCGCCGACCAGGGCGTCGAGGTCGTGGCCACCGAGGTTGCGGATGGCCTCGAGGAGGGTCTCGTCGTCGACCTCGGTGATGAGCGCGGCGACCGCGTCCGCGTCGGGACCCGCTCCCGGCAGGCGTTCGCGGACCTCGCCGGCGTCGCACCGCAGCAGGCGTTGATACTCGGGGTTGGGCATGTCGAGGATGCGCGAACGCAGCGCGGACCCGCCCGCCCGCGCGAACAGATCCTCCAGCAGCCGGCCGAACTTCACCATGATCACCTGCCACCCGGCGGCGGCGAACATGGCCTCCAGGCGTCCGGCGGCGATGTTGGGGACGACCCGGTCCAGGGACTGCCGGTTGAGGTCGACGATCCAGACGATCTCGCCGAGCTCGGCCACGGAGGGGTCGAGGATCGCCTCCCAGACCGCGCCCTCGTCCAGTTCGGCGTCGCCGACGAGCGAGTACTGCCGGGCGAGCACCGTGGGCGAACGCCGGTCGGCGGCAACCGCATCGGGGCCGCCGACCGTCGTGTCGAGATAGCGGCGTGCCACCGCACCCCAGATGGGCGCGGTCGCACCGATTCCCACCGACCCGGTCGAATAGTCCACCGCGTCGGGGTCTTTCGTGCGGCTCGGATACGACTGGAGTCCGCCGAACTGCCGCAGCGTCGTCAGATACGACTCGTCGAGACCGTCGAGCAGGTAGTTGATGCCGTGCAGGACCGGCGACGCATGGGGTTTGACCGAGACCCGATCACCCGGCCGCAGTTGCGAGAACCACAGCGACGTCATGATCGACACCATCGAGGCGCACGACGCCTGGTGCCCGCCGACCTTCAGGCCCGACGGGTTCGGCCGAACCCGGTTGGCGTGGTGGATCATCGACGTCGACAGCCAGAGCACGCGCTGCTCGATCGTGCGCAGCGGATCGGGTGTGGCGGTCGCGCCTGCTCCGGGTCCGGGATCGGTGAGGGTCTCGTCCGTCATGGTGGTCCTCTCCGGGATGGGTCTCTCCGGGCGCTCACCGACGTCGCGACGAGGCGCCGGGGTCAGCGGTGTCGTAGGAGCCGTGCGGCGGCCGCGGCACCGCCACCGGCGGCGCCCAGCACGATGGCGGTACCGGCACCGTACTTCGCCGCCTTGCGCGCTGTCCGGAAGTCGTACATCTCCCATCCGCGGACCTTGGCGACGTCGCGCAGGTCGGTGTCGGGGTTGATGGCGACGGCCTTGCCCACGAGCGACAGCATCGGGACGTCGTTGTGCGAATCCGAGTACGCGGTACAGCGTTTGAGGTTGAGGCCCTCGCGGATGGCGAGTGCGCGCACCGCGTGGGCCTTGCCGGGCCCGTGCAGGATGTCGCCGACGAGACGCCCGGTGAACACGCCGTCGACGCTTTCGGCGACCGTGCCCAACGCACCCGTGAGTCCGAGACGGTCGGCGATGGTCTGCGCGAGTTCGACCGGCGTCGCGGTCACCAGCCACACCTGCTGACCGGCGTCGAGGTGGCGTTGCGCGAGAGCGCGCGTGCCCGGCCAGATCTTGTCCGCGATGTAGTCGTCGAAGATCTCCTCGCCGAGTTCGGCGAGCTCCGAGGTCTGGCGTCCGGCGATGAACGAGAGTGCCTTCTCCCGGCCCTCGGCGACATCGCGGGCGTTCTCCTTGCCGGTGATCCGGAACTTCGCCTGGGTCCACGCGAAATCCATGATGTCGCCGTAGGTGAAGTACTTGCGGGCGGCGAGGCCTCGAGCGAAGTGCACGATCGACGCGCCCTGGACGAGGGTGTTGTCGACGTCGAAGAACGCGGCCGCGGTCAGATCGCGCGGGGGTTCGCCGGGCTCGATGTCGGACGGTTCGCGCAGCCGGAGCGAGTCGACCGCGGCTTTCGCGCTCGCCTCGCCGGCGAGGGTCTGACGGAGTTCGTGGGCGGTCTGGCGGAAGCGGCCGGTCGCCGCGCTGGCCCGCTGGGAGATCCACGTGGTGACCCGGTGGGTCTCGTCGTCGGCGGCGATGTCGTGGAGTTCGGCGTCCTCGTCGAAGTCGTCGTCGAACTCGATGCGTGCTGCCTGCGACTCCCAGTCGTCGCCGGTGTCGAGCGGGGTGGCGCCGGAGTCGGCCGGTGCGGAGCTTCGCGCCGCGGGGGTTTCGGGACCGGATGCGCCGGGCACAGGGGTGTCGGAGGAGTTGTCGGGTCGTTCGTCTCCCGGGCCCGGGGTGTTGCCCACTGCCCACCTCCCACGTCGCTTCTGGCGCCAGCACTGCCTGCGCGGTCCAGCCTAGCGGCCACCCACGACGATCAGCGTCGCCGCGGGGCCGTTGCGGCGCGCCCGGGCCGTGGTTCTCGTCACCGGGCCGGGGTCGCGTCGGCGGGGGAGCGGAGCGCTGCGAGTATGGACCTCATGACCGTGGAACTGCTGACCCGTGAGGGATGCCAGATGTGCGCGACCGCCCGTCGTGACCTGACGCGGATCTGTGGCGAGCTGGGGGTGGAGTTCACCGAGGTCGACGTCGACCGGGCCGCGGCCGACGGCCGTCCCGAGATCCGTGCGGAGTTCGGGGACCGGCTGCCGGTGGTGTTGCTCGAGGGTGACGAGCACAGCTACTGGGAGGTCGACGAGCCCCGGCTGCGTGCCGACCTCACGCGTCAGGGCTGAACCGGCGGTCCGGCCCCGATCCGCCATCGCGGAGAAACGGTGGTGTTTAACACAGCTCCGCGAATCATGAGGGCCATGTGAAGAGATTCACAGAGGGTAATATCCTCGATGGATCGTGCTGTGCGTAGGGGAGTGGAGGTGAGCGTGGGCGCCGATCGTCAGAAGTCCGGCGACGCCGACCCTCCCGCGTCTGCGCTGCCGCCGCCCGCCGCCACGGTGGCCACCGACATCCCGGCTCCCACAGTGGCCCGGCTGGCCACATATCTGCATGTCCTGCGCTCTTTCAGCCAGCGCGGCGTCCTGGTGGCCTCCAGCGGCGAACTGGCCACCGCGGCCGGGGTGAACCCCGCCATCCTCCGCAAGGACCTCTCCTATGTCGCCGCGAACGGCGTCCGCGGCGTCGGATATGACGTCGGTCGTCTCACCGCGCGCATCTCGATGACCTTGCACACCGACAGCATCCACACGGTCGCACTGGCCGGGGCCGGCCAGCTCGGACGCGCTCTGCTCGCCCACACCGGCTTCGGTCGCGGCTTCCGGGTGGCCGCGATGTTCGACGCCGATCCGGCTCTCACGGGCACATCGCTGGAGGTCGGCGGCCCGCGGATCGCCCCGCTCACCGACATCGCGGCGGTCTGCGCCGAGGTCGAGCCCGCGGTGGAGATCGGGGTCGTGGCCACCGCCGACGACGACGCCCGGCCGGCCTTCGACGCCTTCGTCGGGGCAGGTGTGCGGCAAGTGCTCAACGTCACCCCGGTGGCGCTGACGACGGAGGCGGATGTCGTCGTCAGACAAGTTGATCTAGCCTTGGAGCTACAGGTGTTGACGTTCCAGGCCTCTCGTGGCAGTGCACAGGCCCCACGGAACGACCTCAAGATCTCCTCACGCAGCGACGTCGGTGCGCCTCGCGAGGTGAAGGCGGCCGACGGACGCCACGGAAAAGCAATGGGTGAAGAAACGGTGACAGCGTGAGTGTTCTGTTGTTCGGGGTGTCGCACCGCAGTGCGCCCGTCGAGGTGCTGGAGCGGTTGACGGTCTCCGACCACGACCGTCCGAAGCTGGTCGACGAGTTGCTGTCGTCACGGGCGATCTCCGAGGCCATGGTCGTCTCGACATGCAATCGCGTCGAGATCTACGCGGTCGTCGACGCCTTCCACCCGGCCCTCGAGGCGGTCGGCGAGGTTCTCGGCGACCACTCCGGCATGACCGTCAACGAGATGACCCGGCACGCCTACGTGCGCTACTCCGAGGCCGCCGTCGAACATCTCTTCACCGTCGCCGCCGGTCTCGACTCGCTCGTCGTCGGCGAGCAGCAGATCCTCGGCCAGATCCGCAACGCCTACCTGAGCGCGGACGCCAACGACTCGGCCGGCCGCGTCCTGCACGAGCTCGCCCAGCAGGCATTGCGCGTGGGCAAGCGGGTGCACACCGAGACCGGCATCGACCGTGCCGGCGCATCGGTCGTGTCCGTGGCCCTGCACCGCGCCAAGTCCCTCCTCACCGACCCCGCGACCGGGGCGCACCGGCTGCGCACCGCGGTGGTGGTCGGCGCCGGCGCCATGGGTGGCCTCGCGACCGCCCAGCTGGCCCGTGAGGGCGTCACGGAGATGTCCGTGGTCAATCGCACGGTCGAGAACGCCCGCCACCTGGCCGACAACATCGCCGCCAACCACGGGATCACCGTGCACGGGGTGGGACTCGACGACCTGCCGGCCGCGATGGCCGCCGCCGACGTCGTGGTCAGCTGTACCGGCTCGATCGGCTCCGTGGTGAGCGTGGGTGCGGTGCATTCGGCTCTCGCCGAGCGAAACCGCAACGGCGAGTCGACCCCGATGGTCATCTGCGACCTCGGACTCCCGCGGAACGTCGATCCGGCCGCGGCCCGCCTGCCCGGCGTGCACGTCGTCGACATCGAGGGTCTGCGCGGCCACTCCGAGACCCAGGCCGCGGAGAACGACACCCTCGCGGCCCGGTCCATCGTCGCCGCCGAGCTCGCCGACTACCTGACCCACCAGCGCCAGGCCGAGGTCACCCCGACCGTCGCTGCTCTCCGCCAGCGCGCCGCCGATGTCGTCGAAGCCGAGATCCTGCGCCTCGAGACCCGGCTCCCGGACCTCGAGAACAACCAGCGCGACGAGGTCGCCAAGACCGTCCGCCGCGTCGTCGACAAGCTGTTGCACGCACCGACGGTGCGGGTGAAGCAGCTGGCGTCGACGCCCAACGGCGATCACTACGCGGAGGCCCTGCGCGAATTGTTCGAGCTCAAACCAGGTGCGGCCGAGTCGGTTTCGGCGCCCGATCGACTGGGGACCACCGACTCGACCGGCGAGCAGGGTGACCGATGAGTGAAACCCGGACCGCGCCGATCCGTATCGGTACGCGGGGTTCGCTACTGGCCACCACCCAATCCCAGACGATCGCCGACGCACTCACCGCCGCCGGCCACCCGGCCGAACTGGTGATCATCAAGACCGCCGGTGACGCCTCGGCCGCACCGGTCGCCGAGATCGGCGTCGGCGTCTTCACCACCGCCATCCGCGTCGCGCTCCGCGACGACGAGGTCGACGTCGCCGTGCACTCCTACAAGGATCTCCCCACGGCCCCCGAGGACGACCTGACGATCGCGGCCGTCCCGACCCGCGTGGACCCGCGAGACGCGCTGGTCAGCCGGGACGATCTGGTGCTCGGGGAATTGCCGCCGGGATCGGTGATCGGCACCTCGGCCCCCCGGCGGGCGGCACAGCTTAAGGCATTGGGTCTCGGTTTGGAAATCCGCCCCCTAAGAGGCAACCTAGATTCTCGGTTGGGCAAAGTCGCCAGCGGCGAACTCGACGCAGTCGTGGTCGCCCGCGCCGGCCTCGTGCGGATCGGACGGACCGAAGTGGTCTCCGAAGCGCTCGATCCGGTCGTCATGCTGCCGGCTCCGGCGCAGGGTGCTCTCGCTGTGGAGTGCCGCTCAGACGATGCCGAACTGGTGAGAATACTCGCCGAGTTGGACGACAAGTCCACCCGGGCGGCCATCGATGCCGAACGGGCAGTACTCGCGGCCCTGGAGGCCGGGTGTACTGCGCCGGTCGGAGCGATCGCCGAGGTGGTCGAATCGATCGACGAGGACGGGCGCATCTTCGCCGAACTGTCGCTTCGTGCGGCGGTGGCGGCCGAGGACGGATCCGATGTGATCCGCGCTTCGGCGGTGGGTCCGGTCGATCGTGCCGTCCAACTTGGTAAAGATCTTGCCGCCGAACTGCTGGAGCTGGGAGCGGGCGAACTCGTCAACTCTCCCTAGCAGAGAAAGAACTGCAGCCCTCGACGCGAGGGCAGGAGAGTGCGAACCCATGAGCCGTACGAAGAAGGCAAATCCCGGACGGATCCTGTTCGTGGGGTCGGGTCCAGGTGACCCAGACCTGCTCACCGTGCGGGCACGCACCGTGATCATCAACGCGACCACGGCCTACATCGATCCCGATGTCCCGGCCGCCGTGGTGTCGCTGATCGGCAGCGCGCACCGCGAAGAACCCGCACCGAACACCCGCCGGTCGACCAAGAAGGCCGACAAGACGGCGGAAGACAAAGCCGACGGCAGCGATGCGGCGGACACCGCGGCCGCCGCGGATGCATCCGCGGCGGAGGCGGACAAGGCCGACGAGGAGTCGGTGGTGCGCCCGGCGCTCGGTGACCCGACCGAGGTCGCCAAGACCCTCGTGGCCGCCGCCCGCAACGGCGACGACGTGGTCCGCGTCGTCGCCGGTGATCCGCTCACCACCGACTCGGTGCTCGCCGAGGTCAACGCCGTGGCGCGTCACTCGGTCACCTTCGAGGTGCTGCCGGGCCTGCCCGCCGCCTCGGTCGTACCGAGTTACGCCGGCATGCCGCTGGGTTCGACGCACACCGAGGCCGACGTGCGCGGTGAGGTCGACTGGGCCGCCCTGGCCGCGGCGCCCGGCCCGCTGGTCCTGCACGCCACGTCCGGCCACCTGGCCGAGACGGCCAGCGCGCTGACCGAGCACGGGATGGCGCCGCAGACCCCGGCGGCGATCACCATCAACGGCACCACGTGTGCACAGCGCACCATCGAGGCCACTCTCGCGACACTGAACGAGCAGGGCAACGCCCTGACCGGCCCGCTGGTCGTGACCGTCGGCAAGGTCGTGGGTTCCCGCAGCAGGCTCTCCTGGTGGGAGTCGCGGTCGCTCTACGGCTGGACCGTGCTGGTGCCGCGTACCAAGGACCAGGCCGGCGACATGAGCGACCGCCTCGTCAGTCACGGCGCGATCCCCAAGGAAGTGCCCACGATCGCCGTCGAGCCCCCGCGCAGTCCGGCGCAGATGGAGCGCGCGGTCAAGGGACTCGTCGACGGCCGCTACCAGTGGGTGGTGTTCACCTCCACCAATTCGGTCCGCGCCGTGTGGGAGAAGTTCGCCGAGTTCGGTCTCGACGCCCGCGCCTTCTCCGGCGTCAAGATCGCCTGTGTCGGCGAGGCCACCGCGGACAAGGTGCGGTCGTTCGGCATCAACCCCGAACTCGTGCCGTCGGGTGAGCAGAGCTCGCTGGGTCTGCTCGACGAGTTCCCGCCGTACGACGACGTCTTCGACCCGGTGAACCGAATCCTGCTGCCGCGGGCCGACATCGCCACCGAGACCCTCTCCGAGGGACTGCGTGACCGCGGTTGGGAGATCGACGACGTGACGGCGTACCGCACCGTGCGCGCCGCGCCGCCGCCCGCCGAGACCCGCGAGATGATCAAGACCGGCGGCTTCGACGCGGTCTGCTTCACCTCGAGCTCGACGGTCCGCAACCTCGTCGGCATCGCCGGAAAACCGCACGCCCGCACCATCGTTGCGTGCATCGGTCCCAAGACCGCCGAGACCGCAACGGAATTCGGTCTGCGCGTGGACGTGCAGCCGGAGAACGCGTCGGTTCTCGAACTGGTCGACGCGCTCGCCGAGCACGCCGCCCGGCTCCGCGCCGAGGGCGCACTGCCCCCGCCGCGCAAGAAGTCCCGTCGATCGCGTTCGTGACGTGCCCTGCTCCCTGAGGTGCGAGGAGCGATAGCGACGAGCCTCGAAGGGCTAGTGAGACGAAGGAGACGCCATGCCACCCGTCATCCGGCCCCGCCGGCTGCGCACCACACCGGCGATGCGTCGGCTGGTCGCCGAGACCACCCTCGCGCCACGGCAACTCGTGTTGCCGATGTTCGTCGCCGACGGCATCGACGAGCCGAAGCCGATCTCGTCGATGCCCGGCGTCGTCCAGCACACTCTTGCCTCGCTGCGCACTGCCGCGGCCGAGGCCGTCGAGGCCGGTGTCGGCGGGCTGATGCTGTTCGGCGTGCCGCGTGCGGAGGACAAGGATGCGACGGGCTCGGGTGCCGATGCGGACGACGGAATCCTCAACCGTGCCCTGCGCGCGCTGACCGACGACCTCGGTGACTCGACGGTCCTCATGGCCGACACCTGTCTCGACGAGTTCACCGATCACGGGCACTGCGGTGTCCTCGACGGTCGCGGGCGCGTCGACAACGACGTGACCCTCGACCGCTACGTGTCGATGTCGCTGGCACAGGCCCGCGCCGGTGCCCGGTTCCTGGGGCCGAGCGGGATGATGGACGGCCAGGTCGCCGTCATCCGCGAGGCACTCGACGCCGAGGGCTTCACCGACACCGGAATCCTGGCCTACTCGGCCAAGTACGCGTCGGCCTTCTACGGTCCGTTCCGCGAGGCGGTCGGCTCCTCGTTGCAGGGGGACCGGCGGACCTACCAGCAGGACGCGGCCAACCGGATCGAGTCGTTGCGGGAGGTGCGCCTCGACCTCGAGGAGGGCGCCGACATGGTGATGGTCAAGCCCGCGATGAGTTACCTCGACATCGTGCGCGACGTCGCCGAGATGAGCGACGTCCCCGTCGCCGCATATCAGATCAGCGGCGAGTATGCGATGATCACGGCCGCCGCCGAACGGGGCTGGATCGACCGCGACGCCGCGATCATGGAATCGCTGACCTCGATCCGTCGTGCCGGCGCGTCGGTCATCCTGACCTACTGGGCCACCGAGGTCGCGAACCGGCTCTCCTGAGCTGACCGCGGCGGCCTCCGGGACGCGTGCACGGGACCGGGGTCGCCTCCGATTAGGCTGGTGCCATGTCCGCACCGTTCGACCCGATGCGCGCCTCGTCCGAGGCCGATGCGCACCAGCGCCCGACGATCCCGGATTCGATCTCGATCGCCGTCGAACTGTGGGTGGTGGTCGTCGTCGGACAGATCGTCGCGCTGTTCGCCCAGACCGGCACCTTCGTCGACATGGTCCGCGACCAGATCCGCGCCAACCCGCAAGAGGGTGTCTCCGCGGACCAGCTGCAGTTCATGACGTCGTCGGGTTTCGTCGTCGGCGTCCTCGTCGCGATGTCGGTCTTCCTGACCGCGATCACCGCGCTGGTCGTGTGGTTCACGCGCAAGGGCTACAACTGGGCCCGCATCGTGCTGGGGGCGATGGGCGTCTACATCGTCGTCAACCTGGTCTTCTCGCTGTTCGGCGACACCGAGCCGGCGTGGGCGATGGTGCCGCTGGTCATCAGCGGTGTCGCCGCACTGGGCGCGACGGTGTTGTTGATGCGGGGTGACTCCGAGAAGTACTGCCGGCGCATGGCGGAGGAACGCAAGCCGCGGCCCGTCCCGCCCGCCGCGGCGCCGTACCCGTACGGCCAGAACCCGTATGGCCAGAATCCGTACGGCCAGAATCCGTATGGCAGCAATCCGTATCCGTCACCCCACGAGCCGACACCGAACCCGTACGGGTCTGCGTCAGAGCCGGGGACGCAGTCCGCGGGCACACCGTATGGTGACAATTCACCCGGCGACGCGGCTCGCGGTGGAACACCCGACCTCCGCAAACCCGAGACCCCCGACCCCGACAGCGAAGGACCGAAGAAGCAGTGACAAGTCCCGACCCGGCGCAGCGTCCGAAACTCGTCGTCTGGGCCTACCGGTGCTGGGTGGTGTCGGGAGCGCTCCTGGCCGTCCTCGGTGTCCTCGTGGTGATCCTGTCCGCGATCGACGACTCCGGGTCGATGTCTTCGGCGACGCTCGGCGCCCTCGTCCTGATCGTCGGCGTCGCCTACATCCTGCTCGGCAGCAAGGCCTTCACCGGTGACGCGCGCTGGCGGTCGTCGCTGTCGGCCCTGACACTCGTCGTCGTCGCGATGCTGCTGTTCCTCAGTGTCGGTTTCGGATCGCCGGTGTTCGCCCTGGCGTTGCTGGCGGCCATCATCGGCCTGTTCGGCTCGCTGCTGGCCTACCGGCCGGACTCGGAGACCTGGTACACCGGCAAGGCCCCCGAACCCAAGAAGCAGCGCACGCCGCGCAAGAAGAAGCCGTGACCGACGAGACCCCCGACCCGGCCGACGGGGTCGATCCGGTCGAACCCGAACCGGCTGCACCCCAACCGGAAGTGGACCCGGGCGAGGTTCTCTTCTACGAACCCGGCGGCAGCAGGTTGGTGGTCCTCATCGGGCCGGTGCTCGTCCTCGCCGTCCTGATCATGGAGATCGCCGGGCCCGGGCAGGTGCACTGGCCGGTCCTGATCATCTTCCTGGTGATCCTGTTCGGCTTTTCGCTCGTCCAGGTGACCGCGGCACGACGCCACGTCAGCGTCGAACTCACCGAGACGACGCTGCGTCAGGGCGCGGTGACGACGCCGCTCGCCGACATCGAGAAGATCTACCCGGCCAACAACTCCCCGACACCCGAAGACTGGGAGAGCGCTCCGGCGCTCGGCGAACTCCACGGCGTGCCGCGGCGTCGTAAGGGGGTGGGGGTGCGGCTCACCTCCGGCAATCTGGCCCAGGCATGGGCCCGCGACGTCGAGGTGTTCCGCAGTGAACTCACGCAGGCGCACGCCGCCGTACGGAGGGGACTACCGCCCTCCACCAGGAAGAGCAAGTCCACCGAGAGCGACGAATCCCGGAAGACCGATCCGGAAGAACCCGAGAAGAAGGATCAGGACACCACCGAGTGACGGCCCTTGCGGCTGTCGCGGTAGGCGCGCCGGCGCAGGTCGCCCAGCCACGACGGCGCGAACTCGACACCGTCGGGACGATGCAGGATCGGATCGAAGTCGATGTCGAGCCCGGTGAGGACGTGGTCGAGTTCGATGCGGGCCAGGGGTACGAACCGTTTGAACCCGGCTTCGAGGATGATGACGACCGGCCGTTTGGTGCGCAGGCAGGCGGCGAGATCCTCGACGTCCAGACCCGACGGCCCGGTCGGCTCGATGATGCGGGCACGAATCCAGTAGAGCTCGCCGTCGTAGCGGTAGGGAGTCAGGCTCGAGACGGCGGTAGGGGCCCAGTGCGTGGCCGGCAGCGGCACCGGTAGACGACCCGACAGCGGTGCGGGGCCGGCCATCAGCAGGTCCCACGCGCCGGACGCGGCGTCGCCGGTGACGGTCGGGGTCGGCGCATCGGCGGGGGCGTTCGTCGGGGCCACGGCGGGGAACCGCACGGCCACACCGACGATGTCGGGCAGACCGCCAGGGGTGCCGATCCCCTTCGACAGGCGGACCGTCACCGGGCCGGAACGGAACGGCAGTGGGTGGTCGCCGGACACCGAAGCCTGACCCCCGCAGAGCAGACCGTCCGGATGGAACACGCGGGCGTGCCGCAGAGCGCCGAGCCAGCGGAACGGCGTGGTGATGAGGTCGGGCAGGTCAGGCATGGCACCTCCGTAGATGAAGCGGCACCGCCGGTGGCATGACAGGGCCGCGAACCCCTCGGGAGTCCGCGGCCTGCCACATCGACGACGGGTTTCTAGCCGGTCGGATCAGGATCGACGGCGTCCTTGATCTTGCCGATGACACCCTTCTCAGTGCCGAACTGCGGCTTCTGCGGGTCTCCCATGGCGCCATCGTAGGTCGCGTAGAGCTTCGGATCCGGCGGCGGACCGGATTGGCGGTCGCCGAGCGGTTGCGGATCGGCGAGGAACTTGAACTCGTGCTTTCCGTCAGGGGTGGGACCACTGGCCCCCAGCCGCCCTTGTCGGCGTCCGCGCCGTCCGACAGGTGCCACAGCGTGCTGGCATGCTCGCTGTACTCCTCGTCGAACAGGTCGTCCGGGGCGATGGTGCCCTCGAGGCCGTCGGCCTTGAGTTCCTCGATGGCCTTCAGCCACAGATTCTGGTGGTAGGTGTCGCGGGCCAGGTTGAACCGCAGCATGTCCTTCACCCCCGGGTCGTCGGTCATGTGCCACAGGCGGGCGGTCTGCACGCGCCCCTGCGCCTCGGCGGTGACATTGGCGTGGAAGTCGGCGAGCAGGTTGCCGCTGTGGACGATGTAACCGGCATTCCACGGCACGCCGTTGCTGTCGGCGAGGCGCGGTCCGCCGCCGGAGAAGACGGCCTGGGTGGGATCGGAGCCACCGAGCACCGCGGCGACCACGGGATCACCGAGCGCATTCGCGGTGGAGTCGGTGACCGGTGCGCCCTCGTTGAGGCGCGCGACCATCGTGGCGATCATCTCGACATGGCCGATCTCCTCGGTCGCGATGTCCATGATGAGGTCCTTGTACTTGCCCTTCACGCTGTTTGACGGTGGTCGGCGACGGCATCGCGACGTGTGCGCCGCCGGTCTGCGGGCAGCATCGATCGCACACCGGCTGCATGGTGCCGGCGGGATGCGGGTGTCGACGAACGTGCTTTGAGCCCAGGGAGTTTCGCGGTCTTGACCGTCGATGCAACACGGGGCGACATCCCTGGACGCGTCGCAGCGGGTGGTTTCACAGCGGCGTCGAGGCAGTAGTGCCCGAGTTGTGCTCTTTCCAAACACGAGCGCACAGAAGACTGCGCCCGGCCTGAGCGATACAGGCCGGGCGCAGTGGTCAGATGAATTCCCGGTCGGGTCAGCCGTTCACGAGCATCGGTGCGCGGAGAAGTTCCTCGGGGACACCGAAGGCGTCGACCAGCGACCGTGCGTGCGGGCGGAGTTCCTGACAAAGCTCGTTCACGCCGCGCCGGACCGCCTTCGCACGCTCCACCGAGATGTGCCGGTGCATCATGAACCACGACAGGTCGGCTTCGAGGGCGGAGTACACGAACAGGTCGCACACCTTGCCCAACAGTTCTGCGGCGGAACGGGAATCGCAGTTCTCGATCGCCTCGACGAAGGCCTCGAGCACCACTCGCTCGATGTGGGCGTGCCCGACCTTCAGCAGGTGGTCCTGCGCGTTGTTGAAGACGTCGAAGGCGTCGTTGTCGTCGTCGAGTGCCCGCCGCAGGCGCTGCGCACAGGTGCGGACGAGGTGGTCCTCACGGTTGCGGAACAGCCGGATCTGCGTGCTCCGGTCGGTGAGTGCCGACTTCTCGGTGTCCTCGTCGGAACTGTCGAGCAGTGTCTGCACCACCTGGCGGACGGCGGTCTTCTCGGCCACCACGTCGCGCGCCATCCCGGCGATGAAGCGGACCCAGCCGCCCGCCGAAAGACCTTGCACATCATCGGAATACGACGAGAGGAGTTCCTTGGCGATGAGCTGCATCATGATCGTGTTGTCGCCCTCGAAGGTGGTGAACACGTCGATGTCGCCGCGGATGATCGAGAGCTGGTTCTCGTCCAGGTATCCCGCGCCGCCGCAGGCCTCACGACTGACGTTGATCGAATGCGAGGCATGCCAGGTCGCGTAGGCCTTGAGGCCCGCGGCCTGTCCCTCCAGCTGGCGCTGGCGTCCGGCGTCGGAGTCGTCGGGTGCCACCGATTGGACGTCGTGCAGTTCGGCGACGATCTCGTTCTGGGCGAAGGCGATCGCGTAGGACTTGGCGATGAGCGGCAACAACTTTCGCTGGTGGCCGAGGTAGTCCAGAACGGTGATCTCGTCGGTGGCCTCCGGCGCCTCGAACTGCTTGCGGATCAGGCCGTACCGGGTTGCGAGTGTCAGCGCTTTGCGACCGGCGGCACCCGCGGTCGCGGCCACGCTCACGCGTCCGCGGATCAGCGTGCCGAGCATGGTGAAGAAGCGACGGTTGATGTTCTCGATCGGCGAGCTGTAGCTGCCGTCCTCGGCGACGTCGGCGTAGCGGTTGAGGAGGTTCTCCGCCGGTATGCGCACGTTGTCGAACATGATGCGACCGTTGTCGACGCCGTCGAGACCGCCCTTGTAGCCGCAGTCGCTGGTGGTGACGCCGGGTAGGTCGTTGCCGTCCTCGTCGCGGATCGGTACGACGAAGCAGTGCACGCCTCGACCCTCCGGCTCCTCGCCGGGTCCGCCGGTGATGAGCTGGGCGAAGACCGCGGCGAACCGGGCGTGCTCGGCCGCCCCGCCGATGTAGTCCTTGCGCGACGACGGGGTGGGGGAGTGGATCACGAACTCGCGGGTGTCGCGGTCGTAGGTGGCGGTGGTCTCGATGGCTTGCACGTTGGAGCCGTGACCGGTCTCGGTCATCGCGAAGCAGCCCAGGATGTCCAGGTCGATGATGCCCGGCACGTACTTGTCGTGGTGGCGCTTGGTGCCGAGGTTCTCGACCGCACCACCGAACAGACCCCACTGCACGCCGGCCTTCACCATCAGCGACAGATCCGCGTAGCCGAGCATCTCGATCGCGGTGATCGAGGCGCCGATGTCGCCGGTGCCGCCGTGATCGGCGGCGAATCCGGCGGCGGCGAAACCCTGCGACGCCAGCTCGCGCATAACCTCGAGGGTGTGGGCGCGTGCCTCCTCCAGCGTGCGGGAGGGATCGGGGAGCAGGTCGGCGCGGTTGGAGTTCGCGCGGACGGTTTCCCTCGTGGCCCGCCACCGGCCGTCGAGGACGAACCGGAGGTTGTCGACGAGTAGCGCGCGCTCGTCGGCGGACAGGTCGTCGTCGGGGGAGACACCGGCCGGGGTGACCGGATCGTCGACGGTCGGTTCCTTGGCGATCGGGGTGCGCCCAGATGAGGTGGGACTCGACGGGGTGGGACTCTCGGTGGGAGTTGCCATGAATCCACCGTACGTAGTGCGCAGGCCTCCGTCCCACCTTTTGTGGTGCCCACTACGGGCTCGGGGAGTGCACCAATCCGGTCACGGTGTCGGCATCGAACCCCCACTTCGGAGGGTGCAGGCATTTCGATGTGATCGGTACCTTGGATCGCCGTCGCACGTATGGACCGTCACAATCTCCCGGTCCTGCCACACGGTCGCGAGAAAACGGAGGAACGATGTCGGTCTCCACCCAGGATGTGTCCGCGACGGGCACGGGCCCCTTGACCACGGAATGGGACGGGGCCAACCGCTCCGAGATGAGCCCGCTGCGCTTCCTGGAACGTTCGGCGGCGGTGTTCCCCGACCGCGCCGCCATCCTCTACGGGCAGCGCCGGCACACCTACGCGGAGTTTGCCGACCACGTCCAGCGGCTCGCCCGGGTGCTCGCGTCGAAGATCAAGCCCGGTGACCGCGTGGCCTACCTGGCACCGAACATCCCCGAGATGCTGATCGCGCACTATGCGGTGCCGCTCGCCGGTGGCGTCCTCGTCGCTCTCAACTCGCGTCTCGCCGGACCCGAGCTGGTCTACATCCTCGACCACGCCGGGGCCAAGGCCCTCTACTTCGACGCGGAGTTCCGCGACACCGTCTCCGCCATCATCGACCAGGTGCCGGAGGTCGAGACGGTCATCGAGATCGCCGACCCCGAGTTCGGCGTGACCCCCGGTCCGGTCGCCGACGCCGGCATCGACGGACTCGTCTCCTACGACGACCACCTGGCCGCGGCCGACAAACTCGATCCGACGCCGATCCCATGGACGGTCGACGACGAGAACGCGATCATCTCGATCAATTACACGTCGGGGACCACAGGTAAGCCCAAGGGCGTCATGTACACCCACCGGGGTGCGTACCTGAACTCCTTCGGCGAGACGTTCCACAACCAGTTCACCGGATCGTCGCGCTACCTGTGGACGTTGCCGATGTTCCACTGCAACGGCTGGTGCACGCCGTGGGCGGTGACCCACGCCGGCGCCACGCACGTCTGCCTACGTGCCGTACGCGCGGACGCGATCTGGGACGCGATCGACGATCTCGGCGTCACCCACATGTGCGGTGCGCCGACGGTCTGCACGACCATAGTCGGCTCGCCGCGGGCACATCGGCTCGACCGGCCGCTGCACATCACCACCGCCGGAGCACCCCCGTCGCCGACCGTGATCGGCGCACTCGAGGCGATCGGCGTGACCGTCGTCCACGTCTACGGCCTCACCGAGGTGTACGGCCCGTACACCATCTGCGAATACCAAGATGCTTGGAGCGCACTGGAACCCGGTGATCGTGCGGCCAAGCTCTCCCGCCAGGGCGTGGGTATGGTGCAGGCCGAGACCGCCCGTGTCGTCGTCGCCGATCAGGTTCCGCTGGTCGACGTCCCGGCCGACGGCGAGACCATGGGCGAGATCGTGCTGCGCGGCAACAACGTGATGGCCGGATACTTTCGTGACGAGGACGAGACCCGAAAGGCGTTCGCGGGCGGCTGGTTTCACACCGGCGACCTCGGCGTCATGCACCCCGACGGCTACATCCAGCTCCGCGACCGCGCCAAGGACATCATCATCTCCGGCGGCGAGAACATCTCGACGATCGAGGTCGAGCAGGCCTTGGTGAGCCACGTCGCCGTCGTCGACGTCGCCGTCATCGGTGTCGAGGACGAGAAGTGGGGCGAGCGGCCCCGCGCCTACGTCCTGCTGCACCCCGGGGCGACGCTGACCGGTGAGGAGCTCATCGAGCACGGCCGTCGCCTGCTCGCCGGTTACAAGGTGCCGCGCGACATCGTCTTCGCGCACGACCTGCCGCGCACCCCCACCGGCAAGGTCTTGAAAGGCGAGCTCCGTGCACAAGCCCGCGCTGAATGAGGCTTGCCGGTGGGGTGCGCCCGTGTCCGCGTACATGTGGTGATACTTGACCCATGTCAGTTGCCGATGTCGACAGCACGAGCTTCCGCATGCTCGTCGTCGCCGAGTCGATCCGGCTGTTCAGCGAGCACGGCTACGAGTCGACGACGGTCGAGCAGATCGCGTCGGCCGCCGGGATGTCGCGCCGCACGTTCTTCCGCCAGTTCGGGTCCAAGGAAGACGTGATCTTCGCCGATCACGAGTCCTTGCTGGCGCAGGTCGACGAGACCCTGGCGAGCTACGACGGCGACCCGTGGTCGGCGGTGTGCGCGGCCGCCGAGGTCGTCTTCAGTCACTTCCGGCGCGACCGCGACCTGGCCGTCCGACGTGCCCAGGTGGTGCAGGAGGTGCCGGCGCTGCGCGACCGCGAGCTCGTCACCACCTACCGCTATCAGGGCGCCTTCGAAGAGTTCCTGCGCCGGAGGCTGCCCGACGAGCCGCCGGTCCGCATCGTCGCCTACGTCGCGGCGATCACCGGCACGCACAACTACCTGCTCCGCCAGATGATCCGCGGCGATATCGACGCCACGCTCGATCGTCTGCGGCGTGAGCTCGCCCGGGTGGCGGTGGCACTCGGTGCCGATGTCGACCGTCCCGACGCCGTGACCGGCGACGACGCGTCGCATCAGGTCACCGTGGTGACTTATCCGGCCGGCACGTCGCCGGACGAGGTGGCCCGTCGCGTAGCCGATGAGCTGCGGAAAGCCTGACCGGGTCGGTCAGGTTCGGGACAACAACGGAACCGGCGAGGACAATCGGTGACGTGGGTCGCATTCCTACGGTGCCGTGGTGCGTTGACATGGCACTGAGTGCCGTGATGCACTGGTCAATAACCACCAATTTGGCACCCCGTGCCGTTAGGAGTTGTCATGGGTTTCGGAAATCCCGACTTCGACGTCTTCCAGCTTCCGGAGGAGCACGTCGCTCTGCGTGAGGCGATCCGCGCGCTCTCCGAGAAGGAGATCGAGCCGCACGCCGCAGACGTCGATGAGAACTCGCGCTTCCCGCAGGAGGCCCTCGACGCGCTCGTCGCGTCGGGCTTCAACGCCATCCACGTGCCCGAGGAATACGACGGTCAGGGCGCTGATTCGGTCGCGGCCTGCATCGTCATCGAAGAGGTCGCCCGCGTGTGCGCCTCGTCGTCGCTGATCCCGGCCGTCAACAAGCTCGGCACCATGGGCCTGATCCTCCAGGGTTCGGACGAGCTCAAGCAGCAGGTGCTCCCGGGCATCGCCTCCGGTGAGGCCATGGCCTCCTACGCGCTGTCCGAGCGCGAGGCCGGTTCCGACGCCGCCGGCATGAAGACCCGGGCCCGCAAGGACGGCAACAACTGGGTCCTCAACGGCTCCAAGTGCTGGATCACCAACGGCGGCAAGTCCACCTGGTACACCGTGATGGCCGTGACCGACCCGGAGAAGAAGGCCAACGGCATCTCCGCGTTCATGGTCCACAAGGACGACCCCGGCTTCACCGTCGGCCCGCTGGAGAAGAAGCTCGGCATCAAGGGTTCGCCCACCGCCGAGCTGTACTTCGAGGACTGCACCATCCCGCTCGACCGCATCATCGGCGACGAGGGCACCGGCTTCAAGACCGCCCTGCAGACCCTCGACCACACCCGCCCGACCATCGGCGCGCAGGCCGTCGGTATCGCGCAGGGCGCGCTCGACAAGGCCATCGAATACGTCAAGGACCGCAAGCAGTTCGGGAAGCCGATCAGCTCGTTCCAGGGCGTCGAGTTCATGATCGCCGACATGGCGATGAAGGTCGAGGCCGCGCGTCTCATGGTCTACACCTCGGCCGCTCGCGCGGAGCGCAACGAGAAGAACCTCGGCTTCATCAGCGCTGCGTCGAAGTGCTTCGCCTCCGACGTCGCCATGGAGGTCACCACCGACGCCGTCCAGCTCTTCGGCGGCGCCGGCTACACCCGCGACTTCCCGGTCGAACGCATGATGCGCGACGCCAAGATCACCCAGATCTACGAGGGCACCAACCAGATCCAGCGTGTCGTCATGAGCCGCGCGTTGTTGCGCTGAGCGCGCACGCCGGTGGTTGAGCCGTGTCTCGCTGGTTGAGCCGCGTCTCGCTGGTTGAGCCGGTGACGAGCGCAGCGAGGAGCCGTGTCGAAGCCACTGGCAACGAGTTTCGTCGTGGCGCTCAGACACCAGATGTCAGGCGGCATCCGGAGCTTCGTCGCGGAGTTCTCTGACACCGCCTTCGAGCTGCGCCAGGTAGGCAACCGGATCGGCGCTGTACGCCCGGTTCTGTTCCTCGCAGCGGGCGAGTAGGGCTTGCCGCTCGGCGCGAAGCCGGGCGGTCCGCGCGCTGTGGACGGAGATGAGCTTCGACGCGATGAAGACGAGCAGCGCGAATGCACCGATGGCGACCAAGACGTACCAGAACTTCACGACGAACCAGATCAGTCCCATGACGGCGAGACCACCCATGACAACAGCGGTGTCGTCGCCCTGCTTCTTCTTGGCCATCTCGGTTCCTCAGGTCGTCCCGTCTCTCGGCAGCACCGTAGAAGTGGATGCCTGGCCTCACTGTAGGAAGCTGCTCCGACAAACTGGAACGAGCAGACGTGCCTCTCGTCGGGTACCGACCGAGTTCTAGAGTCTCCTCGTGTCTGAAACCTCGGCTACCCGCGGTCACCTGTTCGTACTGCACGGCAGGATCGAGAACTTCGACTACGAAGCCGCCCTGATCCCGACCGACCACCGCTTCCACGTGACGCCGCAGTGGCCGGCGTCGGTCACCGGCGACCTCGACCGCGCGCGTCCGGCGAACTGGCCCAGCGAGTGCGGGAGAAGTGGCACCGGAGATGCGGTGTGGTTCATCAGCGTTGCCGATGAGCAGCTCCTGACGGATCACGAGCTCGTCGGCCGCGTGAACAGTGCGCTGCGTGAGATCGCCGAAGCGGATGTGCCGACACCCGACAGGCGGGTGGTGAGACGGGTGGCGTTGCCAGTGCTGGGCATCGGCGCGGGCGGACTCGGCGGACGCCGGGGAGCCATCCTCGGCGCCCTGCTCGACACTCTCCGCAGCGCGGCCTTCGAACTCGGTCTCGACATTCTCCTGGTGACGTCCGACCCCGCCGTGTTCAGCGCGGCCCAGCACGCACGCCGAGACCTCGGTGGTCGCGGATCGCGGCATTGGGAACTCGACCCCGCTGAACTCGACGAAGCGAAGCGGCTCGGCGGCCTCGCAGCCGACGGACACCTGGCCCTCTTCCTCGGCGCGGGCGTGAGCATGGCTGCGGGACTGCCCAGCTGGGGAACACTGCTGACGACGCTGGGCGAGCGAGTCGGTGAACTCCCGGACGACTTCGCGGAGCTCGGCAGTCTCGACCAGGCGCAGTATCTCGCCGCCAGGCTCGGCGCCGAGCAGCTGAATGAAGCGGTCAGCAAGAGCATCGGCAAGCGGCGGAAGGTCGCGCTCGCGCACGCATTGCTGGCGGGGATGGGCTGTCGGGAGGCCGTGACCACCAACTATGACGACCTGTACGAGGTCGCGGTCGAGGCCACCGGCCGCCCGCGCCCGACGATCATGCCGTGGCAGGCAGTCGACCGCCGGCGGCCATGGCTGCTCAAGCTTCACGGTGACATCGACAGAGCCAAGAGCATCGTGCTGACACGCCGGGACTTCGTGCTGTTCGACGCCCGGTCACGGCCGGCCGGTTCGCTGCTCCAAGCGCTGCTGCTGACCAAGCACGTCCTCATCGTCGGCGCCTCGCTCGCCGACGACAACGTGATCCGCTTGGCGATGGAGGTCGACGAGTACCTTCAGCAGAGCGAGGATAGGACCGAACAGGGCACCTTCGTCGACGTGTCCGGTGTCGAGGCGCGGAAGCGATTGTGGACAGCTCAATTTCGGTGGTTTGTATGTGAGGGGGCCTCGTCGGCGCATCGAGTCCGCCGGATGGAGGTGTTCCTCGACGCTGTCGCCGCGTACGCGGCGAGCGATGCGCCGTGGTTGTTGGATCAGCGGTTCGACGGACTGCTGACAGAGCGAGACCGTGACGTTGTCGTCCAGGCCCGGCGGCTCGGCGCCGCAGCAGACCAAGCTTCGGGTCTCCTCGCGCCGATGCGTCGTGCTCTTCGTGCACTCGGTGGGGCGTAGGGCTGATCGTCGCGCCGCGCTGGCGTCAACGGGAGGACGAATACCGCTAGTGCGTTTTTGTGACGCGCGACGAAGTCGCCGTGAAGGCCGTGCCGTCCGCGTCCGGCTGCCCCGGTGCCATACGACTGATCAATTGATCCGGCTGTCATATCCCTCCCCTGTCAGTCATCCCCAGTAGGGTCGAATGGGTTTGGTGACGATGTGATTGAAGGAGGATGGTCGTATGGACGCCTTCGGTGTCCTCGACGAGGTCCTGGGTGACTATGAAAGCTTCGTCAAGGGTTTCCTGGAGATCAAGGACGATCAGGTCCGCGACCGGGTCGAGAAGGAGATCGAAGACGGCCTGCTCTGGCCCGAACCGTGGCTCGCCCTGAATCCAGCCTTCGAGCCCGGCGGCACGGTGGACGCGTTGGTCGAGCGCGGTCTCCTGCACGCTGACGCGAGCACGGTGTTTCGGGCCCGCACCGAGCACGATCCCGTGGGCGCCGAGATCACCTTCCACCGGCACCAGACCGATGCCTTCGAGATAGCCGCCCGTCATGAGTCCTATGTGCTGACGACCGGAACTGGCTCAGGCAAGTCGATGGCCTATATCGTTCCGATCGTCGACCGCGTTCTTCGGGAGGGCTCCGGCAAGGGTGTGCGTGCCATCATCGTGTACCCGATGAATGCTCTGGCCAACAGTCAGCACAACGAGTTGGAGAAGTTCCTCGGCAAGGTGAACCAGAAGGTCACCTTCCGTCGATACACGGGTCAGGAGAAGAAGGACGAGCGGGAGCAGATTCTCGCCTCGCCCCCGGACATTCTCCTGACCAACTACGTGATGCTCGAACTGATGCTTACCCGCCCACGTGAGCGCCAGGCGCTGATCAACAGCGCGGAGAATTTGTCGTTTCTCGTGTTGGACGAGTTGCACACCTACCGGGGTCGGCAGGGTGCCGACGTTTCCATGCTGGTGAGACGGTTGCGTGGTGCGGTCAGCTCGACTGCGATCCAGTGCATCGGGACGAGCGCGACGCTGGCCGGCCCGGGAACCCACAGCGAGCAACGCCGGCAGGTGGCAGAACTCGCGACTCGCATCTTTGGTGTCGAGATCCCCGCGGCAAACGTCGTGGGGGAGACCCTGCGTCGCGCGACAGAGGGCGAAGCTGATCCCGCCGTGCTCGAGGCACGACTGGGAGCGCCAGCCCCGGAGAGCTGGGAGGAGCTGCGACGTGATGCTCTGGCGATCTGGACCGAGGGTAAGTTCGGCCTGCACACGACCGAAGACGGCACGCTGGCCCGTCGGCGCCCGGTGAAGCTGAGCGACGCAGCCGCAGAGCTCGCTGAGGAGACCGGGGCGGAGGAGCGGGTCTGCCGTGTCAAGCTGCAGGAATTGCTTCTCGCCGGCTCACGTGCGCGGGACACACGTGGCCGTGCGCTGTTTGCATTCAAGCTCCACCAGTTCATCGGCAAAGGTGACACCGTCTACACCACGCTGGAGACGCCGGCCACTCGGTTCCTCACGACGCAGTATCAGCGGAGCGCACCGAACCGTCCGACGGGACAGCCGCTCTACCCGCTGGCATTCTGCCGTGAGTGTGGCCAGGATTTTCTTGTCGTCGGTCTGGAACGCGGTGGAGAGAAGTTCAGTCCGAGGATCCTCAACTCCGATCTCGGTGAACAGCCCGAGGCCGAGGGTTTGCTGTACCTCCCGGATGGACCGTGGCCAGATGCTTCCGATCGGGCACTTCTCGAACTCGTTCCCGAAGACTGGGTCGTATCCAGTGGATCCGGTGACGTCCTGGACAAGGTCCGCCGCACACGCCTGCCGGAGCCCTATCGCGTCGACGAATACGGCACCATCACTGACGACGGGTTGCCTGTGGCGTTCTTCAGGCGACTCGACTTCTGCCCTTCCTGTAAGACCAGCTATGAGAGCACCCGCACCTCGGAGTTCTCGCGGGTCGCGAGCCTCGGTACCGAAGGCCGCGCCAGCGCGGTCACCGTGCTGTCGCAGTCGGTGGTGAGGGCGCTTCGCGGAGAGTTCGATCTCGACCCTGAGGCCCGAAAGTTCCTGGCGTTCAGCGATAACCGTCAGGACGCGAGTCTTCAGGCCGGCCATTTCAACGATTTCGTGCTCGTCGCATTGATACGCTCGGCGCTCTATCGAGCGGCGCGGGAGCACGAAAAGGACGATCCGGACGAGCCGTTGACCGACGAGGTGCTCGGACCGAAGGTCGTGAAGGCACTCCGGGGGGACACTCTCAAGTTCTTCGCACGCGATGAGGACACCGCCGATGAACCCCTCCCACGCAAGCGCATTGCCCGCGCTCTGCGAGACGTCGTGACATACCGGTTGTGGGCTGATCTCAAACGCGGATGGCGCATCACCATGCCCAACCTGGAACAGACGGGGCAACTCCGCCTCACCTACGACGGTATCGAATCGCTCGCCGCCGACGACGAGAAATGGTCGACCTGCGGGGAGCCGCTCAGTAGCGCGGCCGCCACCACCAGATCGGAGCTTATGCACGTTCTCCTCGATGAGTTGAGGCGAAACCTGTGCATCGAGACGGAGTTCTTGACCGAGGAAAAGTTCGATGCGGTTCGGCGGACGAGCAGGCAGTGGCTGAAGGATCCGTGGGCCATAGCCGACGAGACGGGAACCTACAGCGGAACCGCCTACCCGGGAAGTCGGCCCAAGACTGCCGGAGCTGGCGCTGATCTCTTCATCTCCGGTTTGGGTGCATACGGTCGGTGGCTGCGAAGGCCCCAGCGATTCCCTGGATTCGACCACGCCATCAGGCCAAAAGATGCCCTGGCCCTGATCGAGTGCCTCATGAAGATGATGGCAACTGCAGGGATTCTGGTGAGAGTCGAGAATCCTCGGCGTCCCACCGGATACCGGGTCAGGTCGGACCTCATTCAGTGGTTGCCGGGGACCGGTCAGTACCGGGCGCCAGATCCGATCCGGGGCAACCAGACACAAGGCCGGGTCAATCCCTACTTTCGTGACCTGTACATCAAGACTGCTCAAGCTTTGGTCGGCCTCGAAGCGCGCGAACACACCGCGCAGGTAGAACCCTCGAAGCGCCAGGATCGGGAGAAAGAGTTCAGCGAAGCCGCGCTGCCCGTCCTCTACTGTTCCCCCACGATGGAACTCGGTGTCGACATCAAGAGCCTCAATGTGGTGGGCATGCGGAATGTCCCGCCCACGCCGGCCAACTACGCGCAGCGCTCGGGTCGCGCGGGCCGGTCGGGTCAACCTGCGATTGCAGTGACCTACTGTGCAACCGGAAACGCTCATGACGCGTACTACTTCCGCCGTAGTCAGGACATGGTGGCCGGCGCTGTTGCGCCTCCGCGGCTGGAACTGGGCAACCAGGATCTTGTGCGGGCGCACGCCCACTCGATCTGGCTCGTGAAGTGCGGCCTGGACCTCAAGGCGAGCATGGTCGACCTTCTCGATATCGACCAGCCCGGTCAGCCGCTTCGCGCAGAAGTGCTGTCCTCGATCGTCGCCGAGAAGAGCCGTACTGCGGCCGTCGCGGCGATCACCCAGGTGCTCGCAGCGTCAGATGAGGTCACTTCTGCGCCCTGGTGGACCGAGAAGTGGGTCGCTGCCACCGTCGCCGAAGCGCCCAAGCGGTTTGATCGCGCCGCCGACCGCTGGCGCAGCCTCTATCGCGAAGCACAGAACGAACTCGACGTGGCCAACCAGACCCTCAAGACCATCGGCGCATCCGAGGCATCGAAGCTGCGTGCTCGTGGCCGTATCTCTGAGGCGCGTGCCGCACTCGATCTACTCAAGGGCCAAGTCGACGACGTCTTGCAAGGCGACTTCTACACCTACCGCTACTTCGCATCCGAGGGCTTCCTACCCGGGTATTCCTTTCCGCGGCTCCCGCTGTCGGCGTTCATCCCGGCAGAACGACGGACACGCAACGGTGAAGGCGACTTCATCCAGCGCCCGCGGTTCATGGCGATCAGTGAGTTCGGGCCGGGGGCATTCATCTATCACGAGGGTGCCCGCTATCAGGTCGACCGCGTGAGTCTGCCCGCACGGGAGGACGGCAGCGGCGTCAACATCACCGAGATCAAACGGTGCAACCTCTGCGGTTATCTCCATGAGACCAGCGACGTGGATCTCTGCCAGCACTGCGGTGGCGGCTCTCTCGACACGATGACCAGCATGATGCGACTGCTGTCTGTCAAGACCCGCCGGCGTGACCGCATCAGTGCCGACGAGGAAGAACGACAACGCGCCGGGCACGAGATCGTCACGACCATTCGCTTTGTGCCGCACGGGGTCCGGGCCGGGCAGTTGACCAGTAGCGTGTCCGTGAACGACCGTGAGCTCGCCACGATGACGTACGGCGATACAGCTCTCATCCGGCGCATGAACGTGGGACTGCGCCGGCGAAAGGACAAGGACACTCGTGGGCACGTACTCGACACCGTCGAGGGCCGCTGGTGTGGTGAGGCCGACCTCGCCAAGAACGAGCACGGGGAGGTCCCTCGGTATCAGCGTGTGGTTCCCTATGTTGAGGACCACCGCAACGCGCTGCTCCTTCATCTTGATCCCTCCGTCCCCGCCGAGGTGCGTATGGCGGCCATGTACGCCCTCAAGCGGGGGATCGAGGCCATCTACCAGCTGGAGAGCAGTGAACTCGCGGTCGAGTCACTGCCGAGCAACACCGGTGACCATGCGTGGTCGCGGCTACTGTTCTTCGAGGCTGCCGAAGGCGGTGCCGGAGTGTTGCGTCGGCTCGCAACCGAGGACGGTGAGCTCCGGGCGGTCGCCCGAAAAGCGATCGAGATCCTGCATTTCGACCCGGACACCGGCAACGACCTGCGCCGCGCCCCGCACGCTGTCGAGGACTGTGCCCAAGCGTGCTACGACTGCCTCCTGTCCTACAGCAATCAATGGGACCACCAGCGGTTGGACCGGCACTGCGTCCTGCCACTCCTGCAGGAGCTCGCCGTCGCAGGCGTCGCCGTCGGTGCCGGCGGGGAGGACCGGGATTCGCAGCTCGAACGTCTCACGGCGGCATGCGACAGCGAACTGGAGAAAAAGTTCCTCGTCCTGCTCGACGACCGGGGCTATCGGCTACCCGACGATGCTCAGCGAATTGTCGAAGGCTATTACGTACGACCCGATTTCACCTACCACGCCGACGGTATGGATGTTGCGGTGTTCATCGACGGACCGGTCCATGACGACGCACATCAACAGGGCCGAGATGAACAGCAGCGAAGGCAACTGGAGGACGAGGCGGGCTGGCTGGTGCTGGAGTTCGGTTACGCCGACGCCGCCGACGGTTGGTTGCAAATCATCGAAGAGAACATCTCGATCTTCGGGAAGGCAAAGGGATAGGCGTGACGGCACTTGATTACCCGGCGGGCAGTCTCGTCACCGCCCGGGGCCGGGACTGGCTGGTTCTACCGGGGTCGCCCGATGGCACCCTCTTGGTCCGGCCGCTGGGTGGACACGAAGACGAGACATCCGTCCTCCTACCCGACATCGACGACTTCGCTCCCGCCTCATTCGAGCCGCCCACCGTCGACGACCGGGGCGACGCGAGTCGCGCACGTCTCCTCCGTGAGGCGCTACGTCTCTCGTTCAATGCAAGCGGCGGCCCGTTCCGGTCCTTCGCCCGGCTGGCGGTCACTCCCCGCAACTACCAGCTGGTGCCGCTGATGATGGCCGCTAAACAGAACGTCACGCGGTTGCTGATCGCCGACGGCGTCGGCATCGGAAAGACCGTCGAGGCCGGCTTGATCGCCGCTGAGCTGCTCGCCACCGGAGAAGCACAACGACTCGCCGTGCTGTGCTCGCCACAGTTGGCGCCTCAGTGGCAGAGCGAACTCCGACACAAGTTCGGCATCGACGCGCATTTGCTGTTGCCCTCGACGGTGAACCGGCTGATGCGCAGCGTCCCATTCGGTTCCAGCGTGTACGAGCACTATCCGCACCTGGTGATCTCGACTGACTTCATCAAGCAGAAGACGCGGCGTGACGAGTTCGCGATTCATTGCCCCGAACTGGTGATCGTCGATGAGGCGCACACGTGCGTGCCGCATGTGGGGGTGTCGAGGTCGTCCCAGGCGCAGCTGCGTTACGCGTTGCTGCGCAGACTCGCCGACGATCCGGACCGTCACCTTCTGCTGCTCACCGCGACACCGCACAGCGGCGACGACGCCGCGTGGCAGTCGCTCATCGGGCTCCTGGACGAACGGCTCGCAAACCTCCCGCTGGACCTGTCGGGGCCCGCCCGAGATCCTGACCGGAGACTTTTAGCCGAGTTCATGATTCAGCGCCAACGCGCCGATATTCGCGAGTACCTCCGCGGAGACTTCCGCGAGGACACGCCTTTTCCGCAGCGGGAGACCACGGAGACCGCCTACAAGCTGACTCGGGCCTACCGTGACCTGTTCGACGATGTGATGGAGTACGTCCGGGAACAGGTGCGCGACCCGGCCCTGAGTGTCGTGCGTCAGCGCGTCCGCTGGTGGTCGGCGATCGCGCTGCTGCGCTGCCTGGCTTCCAGTCCGGCTGCAGCTGAACAGACCCTGCTCAACCGCTCCGCCATGGCCGGCGCCGACGACGAGGCCGAGGTCGACGCCTACGCCGAGCCGCGTGTCCTCGACACCGATCTCGACGACTCCGTAGAGGCCGAAGACGTGGCCGTCGGTGCCGACACCGGGGATGCGGACGCTCACGACACCAAGGCACGCAAGGAGTTACGTCGGCTGGCAGCCGCCGCAGCTGCCCTGAAAGGCCCACGCTCCGATGCCAAGCTCAAACGGTTGATCCCTGTCGTCGAGACGCTGATCGACGACGGTTACCACCCGATAATTTTCTGCCGCTACATCCCCACCGCTGAGTACCTCGCCGAGCACCTCGCAACGGCGCTGGGCAAGAACAAGGCTCTCAAGATCGGCGCCGTGACCGGTACGTTGCCTCCGGAGGAACGTGAGGCCCAGGTCGGTGCCCTCACCGACCATGACGGTCCACGATTGTTGATCGCCACCGACTGTCTCTCCGAGGGCATCAATTTGCAGGATGGATTCACCGCCGTGGTCCACTACGACCTCGCGTGGAACCCCACCCGTCACGAACAGCGCGAGGGACGCGTCGACCGGTTCGGTCAGCAGGCGTCAACGGTGCGCACCGTCACCTATTACGGCGAGGACAACGGCATCGACGGCATCGTGCTCAAAGTGCTGATCCAGCGGCACGAGAACATCAAGAAAGCCTTGGGTGTTTCTGTGCCGATCCCGGTCGACTCCACCACGGTCATGAAGGCGATCTGGGAGTCGATGCTATTGCGCGGACGAGACGCTGAACAGCTGACGCTCGACTTCGGCGCCGCCACCTCCGCCACCCTGGCCGAACGGGTGGAGACCGAATGGGTCAACGCCGCCGAACGGGAGAAGGTCTCCCGGACGCGGTTCCGGCAGGCAGGCCTCAAACCCGAGAGCGTCGAGCAGGTGCTCGGTGAGGTTCGCCACGCACTCGGCGGCCCAACGGATGTCGAATCGTTCACCCGGACGGCCCTGTCCCTCATGGGAGCGACCATCAGCGACGACGCGGACGGATTCACCGCGCTCGTCACCACGCTGCCCGCCGCCGTCCGCGACCAGCTCCCGCCCGGCAGAGACGGCCGGATCCACTTCCATCGTTCGCTGCCGGTCCCGTCGGGTCACAGCGTGCTCAACCGCACCGACCCGACCGTGGAGGCGCTGGCGCGCTACGTCCTGGAAGCCGCCCTCGATCCACGGCTCGAGGCGGTGGCCCGGCCCGCCCGTCGTGCCGGAGTGATGCGAACGCGCGGCGTCAGCAAGGTCACCACGCTGCTTATGGTGCGGTACCGAATGGAGGTGACCGTTCCCGGGGCGAGCGCCACCGTTACCCAGGTTGCCGAAGAGGCCCGATTCCTGGCATACACGGTCGCCGGAGGTTCGCTCACGTGGCTGCCACGGGCCGATGCCGACGCACTCCTGTCGCTCACACCGTCTGGCAACGTCGACGATGCTCTCGCCCGCAAGCAGCTCGGCCGGGCGCTCGAGCGGCTGCCCGAGTTGGACCGACATCTGGCGGCCACGGGCCGAGACGCCGCGAAAGACCTCGTGGCAGAGCACAAAGCCGTGCGCAAGGCGGCGCACACCACCGGCAGGGCGCCCGTGGTGCGGTTCCTTCCACCCGCGGACGTACTCGGTGCCTACGTGTTGCTACCGGAAGGACGTGCACAATGAGCACACTGTCGGTCCACCGGGCCGTCCGCGCCGTCGGCACCGCGTTGCCCGCCGAGGCGTTATCCCGCGCGGGTGAACAGCGGATGCCGGGCCAGCGGGCCGAGGACTACGAACTCCCACCGGGGATGACGCTCAGCGGCGCCATCGCCCGCGCCTGGGAGGCCATGGTGGCCGCCCATCGCCGATGGGTGGCCGCACTCGAACGTCTTCCGGAACATGACGCCGCAACCAAACTGACACGGGACAAGTGGCTGTTGCCCCTGCTCTACGAACTCGGTTGGGGCCGGCCCGATGTCGTCGGCGGTGGGCTTCCGGTCCCTCTCGGCCTCGGCGAGGAGCAGGCACCGCACTTTCCCATCTCACACCGGGTGACGTGGGGTGACTCCGCCGATCCCGCCGTCTGGGTGCCGTTGCATCTCGTCGGTGCCGGCATCGACCTGGACACCAGGACCGCGTCGGTGACCGCACGGGCACCGCAGGCCATGGTGCAGGACTACCTCAACCGCGAAGACCGGGCCCTCTGGGCGGTGTTGTCCAACGGCCACCAGCTGCGGCTGCTGCGCGACGCCTCGAGCCTCACACGCCAGTCCTACGTCGAATTCGACCTCGACGCCATCTTCTCCGATCAGCTCTATGCCGACTTCCGGCTCCTGTTTCTCACCGTCCACGCCAGTCGATTCGCGCCGCGGCTCGACGCCAAGACCGCTAAGCCTGCAGCCGAAGCCGAGGACGCCGACGAGGCAGACGCCGAGCACACCGAACCCAAACTCGACAATTGCTGGCTGGAACGATGGCGAACTACCGCTATCGATGACGGCGCCCGCGCGATGCTGAACCTTCAGCACGGGATTGCTGCAGCCCTTCAGCAACTCGGCACCGGTTTCGTCTCACACCCCGCCAACATCGAACTGAGAGAGACGCTCGCAGCGGCGTCCGACGCAGACCGCGACCTGCAACGGGCGCTGTTGCGTGTTGCCTACCGGTTGATCGTGTTGTTCGTCGTCGAGGACCGCGGCCTGCTTCACAGCGCCGAAGCGCCGGCAGCCGCGAGGGCTCTGTACGCCGACTACTTCTCCACCGCACGGCTGCGCAGACTCGCCGCGTCACCCATCGGCGGCTGGCACACCGACCTGTGGGAGTCGCACCAGATCGTCACCGATGCTCTTGCCGGAGAGGGACTTCCGAACCTCGGCCTCGGCGGGCTGGGAGCAAGTCTGTTCACCCGAGACGCGTTGAGCATCCTGGACGGCGCGAGACTGCCCAACCGGGCCTTCCTCGCCGCGATCCGTGCTCTCTCGCAGATCGACGACCCCGTCACCGGCGTCCCGCGCCCCGTCGACTATCGAAATCTCGACAGCGAAGAACTGGGCGGCATGTACGAGGGCTTGCTCGCCTACACTCCTCGATACCACGCCGACGACCGCACCTTCACCCTCGAGTTCGCGTCCGGAAACGACCGCAAGAAATCCGGTTCTTATTACACGCCGAGCGACCTCATCGCACTCGTTCTCGACGAGGCCCTGGACCCGCTCATCGACGACGCACTCCGTTCCGACGATCCGGAGAGCGCTCTCCTCGATCTCACCGTGGTCGATCCAGCTTGTGGCAGTGGTCATTTCGTTGTCGCAGCGGCTCGTCGTCTGGCGAACGCGCTCGCCACGGTCCGGACCGGCGACACCGAACCGGCTCCTGCTGTGCTCCGCGAGGCCACTGCCGACGTTATCGAGCGCTGCGTCTACGGCGTCGACATCAACGATCTCGCCATTGAGATCGTCAAGGTCGCACTCTGGCTTGAAGCGTTTGACGCCGACCGGCCCTTCCCGTTCCTCGACGCCCACTTTCGTGTGGGCAACACGCTGCTTGGCACCACCCCGGAGCTGTTGCGCCACAACATTCCTGACACGGCATTCGTGGCCCTCGGGGACGACGACAAGGAATGGACCAAGAAGCTCAAGGCCCGCAACAAAGCAGAACGCAACGCCGACGCGGAGCAGCTCACGATCTCGTTCGGATCGGAAACCCTGGACGTCGAGACCCGTCAGTTCACCAAAGCGGCACGAGACGCCGACGCCGGCACAGCGGCCTCTGTGGCAGCGATGCGCGAACGAGCCGACGCGTGGCGGCGACTCGAAGAAGATCCCGATCTTGTCGCCACCAAACTCGTCGCAGACGCCTGGTGCGCGGCATTCGTTCAGAACAAGACGGAGACGTCAGGGCAGGGCATCACATACGGCACTCTGCGGCAATTGTCCGAAAGTCCGGAATCGGTACCGGACACGGTGATCACCCAGATCAACAGTCTGGCGCGGCAATACCGGTTTTTCCACTGGCACCTGGAGTTTCCCGGCATCTTCACCGTCGGTGGTGACGGCAACGCCGACAGTGAGGCAGGATGGGCCGGTGGGTTCTCGTGCGTCGTGGGGAACCCACCGTGGGAGCGAGTGAAGATCCAGGACAAGGAGTTCTTTGCCAACGCCGGACGTCCCGACATCGAGGGAGCGAAGACGGCAGCCATCCGAAAGAACATGATCGAGGCACTCGAGGACACGGACCCGGACCTGTTGCGCGAGTACCACGACACGCTGCGACAGTCGGACGGCACCGCTCACCTGCTTCTCAAGAGTGGGCGATATCCGTTTACTGGGCGAGGAGACGTCAACACCTACAGCGTGTTCGCGGAAACCATGCGTACAGTCGCGGGCCCCACCGGCGCGGCGGGTATCATCACGCCGACCGGGCTGGCCACCGACAAGACCACGTCAGAGTTCTTCGCGGACACGCTGAGTCACCATCGGCTGTATGCGTTCTATGACTTCGAGAACGAGGCGAAAATCTTCCGTGACGTCCACAACCAGCTACGGTTTGCGGTCATGGCCATCGTGGGTACTGGGCGCAGAGTCAAAAAGACTAGGTTTGCCTTCTACACCCGATTTGTTTCTGATGTGCCGAGTAGGCGGTTTGAGATGGCTGCCAAGGAAGTTCTGGCGCTGAATCCGAACACCGGTACGCTCCCGATGTTCCGGAGTCGCAGGGACGCCGACATCACTCTGGGCATCTACTCGCGCCATCCCGTGCTGATCCGTGACGACGACCCCGACGGAAACCCTTGGGGACTATCTTTCGTGGCAATGTTTCATATGGCGAGTGATTCCGGGCTGTTTCACACGCGCGACGACTTGGTCGACGCGAAATTCAACGGCTGGTCGTACAAGCGGCAGGGCAAGGAGTACGTGCCGCTTTACGAAGCGAAGATGTTCGGTCACTTCGACCACCGGTTCTCGACCTACAAGGGTGCGACACAGGCGCAACTCAACAAGGGAACATTGCCGCGGCTGACCGAGGTCGAGCACGACGATCCAAGTATCGAACCATTGGCGCGATACTTGGTAGAGCGCACGGAAGTCAACGCCAGGCTTGCTGATCGATGGGATCGCAAGTGGTTGATCGGCTGGCGGGATATAACCAACGCGAGCAACGAGCGAACGTTCGTACCGTCGGTATTCCCCAAGTCGGCTGTGGGACACAAGTTTCCCGTCGCACTCCCTGCAGATCCGTCGTCGGCGGTGCTCTTGCACGCGCTCTGGTCGTCGATGGTGTTCGACTACGTGGCGAGACAAAAACTCAGTGGTACGGGGATGACGTTCTTTATAGTTAAGCAGTTGGCGGCGCCACCGCCGATAGCGTTCGAGGAACCATGTACTTGGCGACAGCAAACGACGGTCGCCAGTTGGGTGATCCCGTACGTGCTAGAACTCGCATACACCTCCGACCGGCTGAAACCATATGCCAAGGACCTCGGTGACGCCGGTCCTCCCTTCCGCTGGGACCCCGAGCGCCGAGCGCTTCTTCGTGCCGATCTCGATGCCGGGTTCATGCACATCTACGGTCTCGACCGCTCCGAGGTCGAGCATGTACTCGACTCGTTCTTCGTGGTCCGGAAATACGAGGAGCGCGACTTCGGCGAATACCGCACGCGCCGCCTGGTCCTCGAAGCATATGGCCGAATGTCCGAAGCGATCGCCAACGGGGGGAAGGGTTGGAAGTCCTTGGCAACCCCCGCCCCCGGACATGGACCGCGCCACCCCGAATAGTCAGGAGAGGACGAAGGTTGCCGACACTCGCCATCGACAAGGGATTCCTCAGGGACCTGGGCAAGCTGGAGAAGCCCGTTTACAAACGCGTCACCGAGGTCTTCGACGAATTCGATGCTGCCACTCATACGGGCTTGCACCTGGAGAAGATCGCCAACGCCCGCAACCCGAACTTCCGCTCGATCCGCATCGACCAGTCATGGCGCGGGATCGTGCTCGCTCCCACCCGTGGCGATGTGTACACCCTTCTCAAGGTGTTGCCCCACGATGATGCCTACGCGTGGGCACAACGCAGCAACGTCTCGGTCAATTCGGCGACAGGCGTCATCGAGATCCGCGACGAAGCAGAACTCGACCGCCACCTCCCGGAGGAGCAGCGACAGGTGACGGGAGCGCGCGCGCCCCTCTTCGGCGGAATTAAGGACGGCGAGCTGACCAGACTGGGTATCGACGAGAAAGTACTGGCGTTCGCGCGAACCGTGACCGACCCGGCCCAGCTCGATGCCGCAAAAACGTTTCTCCCAGAACTCCAATGGGATGTGCTGTTCGGTCTCGCTGCCGGTTACACACCAGAGGAGGTGTGGGCCGACCTCGGTGCGCACATCCTCAGTGAACCCATCGACACCGACGATCTCGACGCGGCGATCTTGCGCAGCAAAGAGCGAGTCGTCTTGGTGAGTGGCCCCGATGAACTGATGGACGTCTTCGCCTACCCGTTCGCGACCTGGCGTGTGTACCTGCATCCCACGCAGCGGGCAGCCGTCGAAGCCACGTACAAGGGACCCGCACGAGTGACCGGCGGACCAGGCACCGGAAAGACCGTCGTCGCGCTGCATCGTGCGTACACACTGGCCAAACGCGGAGCCGGCAAAGTACTTGTCACGACCTTCACCTCGACGCTCTCCGACAACCTGCGAACGGGTCTGGACATGCTCGTCGACGACGACACGGCCGACAGCCGGATCGACGTGTCCCACGTCGACCGGATCGCGCATCGCGTCTTCCGGAAGAAACACGGTGCTCCACATATTCTCACGTCCGATGACGAGACCGCGTTGTGGACGGAACTGACCGGAAAGCTGGGGCTCAGCTTCAGCGCAGTCTTTCTCGCCGAGGAATGGCGTCAAGTGGTGCTGGCGCGCCGAATATCCTCCGCGAGCGACTATCTCGCCGCAAAACGGACCGGCCGTGGCCGCGCTCTGGGGTCGGCCCAGCGCGCCCAGGTGTGGCAGGCGATCTGGGACTTCGAACAAAGCCTTCTTCAACGGAGCCTCTGGACTCACGAGACGATCCGTCGGGAGGCCACCCGTCTCCTCGAAACGGAGTCGGACAAGCCGTTCCGGCACATCGTCGTCGACGAAGCCCAGGATCTCAGTCCCGACCAGTGGCGACTCCTCCGCGCTGCGGTTGCCGAAGCTTCCGACGACGTGTTCATTGCGGGGGATACGCACCAGCGCATCTACGACCACCGGGTCAGCTTCCGCGAAGTCGGGATCAAGATCGCCGGTCGCTCGACGCGACTGAACATCAACTACCGCACGACCGCGGAGATCCTCGGGTGGAGTCTGGGCCTGCTTCGAGGCGAGCCGATCGACGACATGGAAGGCGGCCTCGACTCGATCGCCGGCTGCAAGTCGTACGTGCACGGTGAATACCCACGGCTGAGCGGCTTCACGACGGCTGAGGAAGAGGCCGCACACATCGCTGACACAGTTCGCGCGTGGCTGGACAAAGGAATTGGCCTGTCCGAGATCGGCATCGCAGTCCGCGCCAGATGGACCGCATCGAAGATCGAACACGCACTCACTGCGGCAGGAATCGACTGCATTGATCTGGCGAAAGCCGATGAGGACGACGACGCCGTGCGGATCGGGACGATGCACCGGATGAAGGGTCTCGAGTTCCGATGCATGGTCGTCGCCGGCGTCGGCGCGAAATACGTACCCGCGGCGAATGCGGTGACCGCAGCCGAGGACGACAAGCGGACCCACGACCAGGACCTCGAACGGGAACGCTGCCTGCTCTTCGTGGCATGCACCCGCGCCCGTGAGGAACTACTCGTCACCTGGCACGGCCAGGCCAGTCCATTCGTCACCGCGCTGCAGAAGAGCTGAACAGGAGAATGCCATGACCCGCCTCTCGACCTTGCTCGACGAGATCGATTCGGGCGCCGTACTGCTTCCCGAGTTCCAGCGCGGTTACGTCTGGAACCGAGACCAAGTGCGCGGTCTGATGAGGTCGCTTTACCGCGGATATCCGGTGGGTGGGTTGTTGATGTGGGAGACCACCTCGGATGACATCACCGTGCGAGGCCGAGTCGGGGGCAGCGGCACGCGTCAGCTGCTGCTGGACGGTCAGCAGCGAGTGACGTCAATGTACGGCGTCATCCGTGGCACACCGCCTCCATTCTTCGAAGGAGATGTCAACGCCTTCACCGGACTGCACTTCAATGTCGCCACCGAGGCGTTCGAGTTCTACACACCGACCAAGATGACAGGCGACCCGACCTGGGTCAGCGTGACCGAGCTGTTCCGGAAAGGTCCGTTCGAGTACCTGACCGCGTTCCCCGACGTGGAGCGCGAGGTGCTCAACACCTATCTGGAGCGATTGAACCGCATCAAAGAGATCGAGAACCGAAACTTCAACCAGGAGAAGATCACCGGAGCGGGTAAGACAGTCGACGAGGTTGTCGACATCTTCAACAAAGTCAACTCTGGCGGTACGAAGCTGTCCAAGGGCGATCTCGCGCTCGCCAAACTGTGCGCCGAGTGGCCGGAAGCGAGGAAAGAACTGAGGGATGACCTTGAGCGATGGCGCAAGGCCGGCTTCAAGTTCTCCCTCGAATGGTTGCTGCGAAACGCCACTGCGGTTGCACGGGGCCGAGCGTTGTTCTCGTCGTTGAGCGAGGTGTCGGCTGACGAGTTCCAGAGTGCGTTGAACCTTTCGGTCAACTACATCGGCACCTTTCTGGATGCGACGTCCGGTCGTCTCGGACTCGATCACGACCGAGTTCTGATGGGGCGTTACGCCACGCCCGTCGTCTCTCGGCTCCTCCACACGAACGGTGGCGGATTCTCCGACAGCGTGCATCGGGACAAGGTTCTCTACTGGTACGTCCATTCCGCTCTGTGGGGACGGTTCAGCCTTGATCCACCGACCGCATATGCGGCTGCGCTCCCATCGGGGTGAGGGTCGGGAAGGCGGATGTAGGCGTGACGGTATCGCCGGTCTGCCCGGCTTTTTCACTGGGGTCCTTGGTCGGGGCCGCTGGGGCCGGTGGTCAGTTAGCGGTCGCTGGTGGGCTGGTCGCGGAGGTGAACAGGGCTTGCCAGGCCGAGGCCCAGGGCCAGTCGGTGGGCAGGTGCAGGGTCAGTCGTCGTGCGGAGGAGGCGATGCGGGCGGGGATGTTGATCAGGTGGGTGCCGATGGTGGCCCAGCGGGCACGGGCATGTCGGGGTGAGGCCGCGGCGCCGGCAGCGCGGGCGAGGTTGAAGGCGATGACGGCATGGGCGAGCCAGGCGGCGTTGGCCGCGTATTTCCCTGAGGGCAGATGCGCCAGCGGCCCGTTCTTCAGTTCGGCGATGACCTGCTCGACGATGGCGTGATCGCGGTGATGGGCGTCGGCGTCGATCATCGGCAGGGTCGAGTTGGTGATGAACCCGTGGTGACGGTAGGTGGTGAACAACTCGTCTTGGCCATCGGCGCTGGCCGGGTTGAGGCGTTTGACGCGCCGCACGATCAACCGGCAGGTCACGTGGTCGCGTTTGCGGCGTGAGGTGAAGATCGTGACCGGGGTTTCGGCGACTTCGGCATCGGAAATCCAGCGCTGCTCGGCCTCGTCGTAGACGGCGTTGGTGTACTCGATCGGGGTCCATGCCGCCTCGTCGATGGCGGCGATCGCCGCGGTGATCTGTGGGTTGTGGCGGGCGGTGACCGAGAACCAGATGCCGGCCCGGATGGCGGCGGCGATGAAGGCGTGGCAGTAGTAGGCCGAATCCGCGCGGGCCAGGATCTGTCCGGTCACTCCGGCGGCGCGGGCGGTGTTGGCCGCCAGGGTGAGCAGGCGGCCGGAGCCGGTGTGGGAAGCGACGTTGCCGCGGCGGAGCCGGGCCCGGGCGATCACCGGTGCCGTCGTCGGGGTCGACAGTACGGCGAGCTGGGCGTTGAGGCCACGGACCTTGGAGTAGCCGAACGCAGCCGCCTGTTTGGCGTAGCCGTGGACTTCGCGGATGGTGTCGTCGATATCCAGAAATGCCAGCTCACCGGCCTCACCGAGGAGCGCCGGAACGGTTGCGGTCAGGCCGGCCAGGAGCCGGGTGGCCACGGCGTCGAGTTGCTGGACATGGCCGTGAGTGAACGAGCGCAGGTAGGTGCCCAAGGTCGAGGGTGCCCGTATCCCGGCGAAGAGCCGGTTCATCGCGCCGTGGCGGAGCAGGTCGAGGTCGTCGATGCTGTCGGCGCCGGCGAGCACGCCGGCCACGATGCTGGTCGACTTGAGGACCGGGTTGGGGCACTCCACGCTCAGGTGCCGCTCGCAGAGCTGGTGGAGGCCGGCGGTCTCGGCCAGGCGCATCACCGGGACCAGACCCGCCGCCGACACCAGGTTCGGGTCATCGAAAACTGGGGTGAGAGTGTGAGATGCTTTCATCTGCGAGATGCTCCTGTTTGGGCCGGAATTGTTGTTGTGGTAACTCCAATTCTCCAGCCCACCAGGGGCTCTCGCGTTCTACGACACGCTCAATCCCTCACATCATCGGTGGATCCAGGTTCAGCGGTTCGACCGAGACGGTGCTCCAGCAGGATTACGACACCATCGAAAGAGGCGGCGTAGATGCACTGATCGCCGCACTGGAGCGTGCTCGCGGCGGGAATCTGTCCATCGGTCCGGACGATTTCTCGGGGGCAACGAGGGGCGCGCGGTTCTACCCGCTGCTCTACATGCTGACGCGTGTCGACGGCGCACGAGACTTCGGCAGCGGATTGGAGCTCCGCGCCGAGCTGCTCGGAAAACTGACATCGCTACAAGTGCATCACATCTTCCCGAAGGCATTGCTGCGCAAGCACGGATTCGAGCGAAACGAGATCAACGCGCTGGCCAACTTCTGTTTCCTGACTCAAGACACCAACATCAAGATCGGTAAGCGCGATCCTGCCGACTACCTACCCGAGGTACAGACAAAACACCCGGGAGTGCTGGAATCGCAATGGATTCCCACGGACCCCGAGCTGTGGCGAGTCGATCGTTACGCTGATTTCCTCGCAGCTCGCCGCGAACTGCTCGCCGAGTCGGCACAACGATTTCTCGAGAGCCTCCGCAATCCGGATGGGACCCACGTAGAGGCGTCACTGCAGCGGCTCGATGTGGCTGATGAAGTCGTCGATGACCCGCGCGCCGCGCAAGTCCAGGCGCTGGTAGAGGAGCTGATGCACCGAGGTTTCGCAGCGCCCGTCGTGGACACCGAAGTCGCCGATCCCGTGACGGGAGTCGAACTCGCTGTGGCCGAAGCATTCTGGCCGGACGGACTCCAGGCGGGAGTCGGCGTACCGGTCGTCCTCGAACTTGATCCCGAAGAGGCAGATCTGCCTCGGCTGGAGGAACTCGGATACCGAGTCTTCACGTCGGTGGACGCGCTGCTGGGTTTCGTGGAGAACGAGAGCCTCGCAGCGGTTGGCGGGGAGGTGGTGGAGGAACCCGCGCCCTCCTCAACGGCGCCTGATCTGGGAGCTGTTGCCGAACAGTTCGCGGAGCGTATGACGGAGGTCTACCGTCGTGCCCTGGCAGAGGTTGGGTACAACGCCACCCATTACCGTGCCACGCTCGCCCAACTCGGACCGCACGAGACCGCACGCCGGTTGTTGGCAGCTCCCGCGGTATCTGACGGTTTCGCTGCGCTCTGGGAGCACGGACGGATGGACCTCACTGTCGAGGCGGCCGTGGTCGAGCCGGAGTTCGTCGAGTTATTCACCGACGAAGAAATCGAGGTGGCGAGGAGGCGCCTCGCGCAGTTCGGATATCCGGTGAGAGCGTCGAGCGAGTGAATCGGGGGATGGTATGGGCCCGCTGCGCTTCCACACGGTCTCGCTGTCACACCCACGCGGCATGATGGCCCCATGCCCACCGCGATGGACCGACTGACGGCAGCGGTCTCCGATGCCAAAGCCGGCTCGCCCCTGACCCAGGTGACCGTCATCGTCCCAAACCACGGTTCGGGTCGTGACGTCCTGCATCACCTGGCCAGGACCGGTGCGGTGGCCAACACGAACGTCCTCACACTCCCAGAAGCCGTGGCCAAGCTGTCCGCACCCGCCCTCGCACCCCGGCAGCCGCTCCCATACCCGCTGCTCGAAGCCGCGGTCCAGCGGGTGCTCGCCGACGCCCCGGGGGTGTTCACCGACGTCGCCGACCAACCCGTCACCGCACAGGCCCTTGCGAGCGCGGCGTGGGAACTGACCGCCATCGCCGAGCCGACCATGGCGTCGCAGACCCCGCTGGTTGCCGACCTGCTCCGCATCCACCGCGCCGCCACCGACCGTCTGACCAGCACGTACTACCTCCAGCACGAGGCATACGCGGCCGCCGCCGAGCGGCTGGACGACCTCGGCACGGTGATCGTCTATCAGCCCGTCGCCCGCAAGCATGCCGACCAAGCACTGCTGACGGAGTTGCAGCGTCGCGGCGAGACGATCGAGGCCGACTTCGCCGTCGCACCCAGCCAGGTCGTCCACACCTCCGACGCCGACGACGAGGTGCGCGCCGTCGTCCGGCTCGTCCGCAAACACCTCGCCAACGGTGTCCCGGGTCATCGCATCGGCATCTTCTACGGGGCCGACGACCCCTACCTGCCGCTGCTCCACGAGCACCTCACCGCCGGCCACATCGCGTTCACCGGACCCGAATGCCACACCCTCGTCGACCGTCCCACCGCTCGCGCACTACTCGGCTTGCTGGCACTCGACCACGACACGATGCCCCGACGGGAACTGTTCACCCTCCTCGCCGAAGGCGCACTCCGACGCCCCGAACTCGACGACACGCCGATCTCGCAGCCCCAACTCGAACGCCTCACGCGCGTCGACGAACCTATCGTCGGCGGCGTCGACTGGGAGCGCCTCACCCGCGTCGGTGCGCACGAGAAACACCACGCCAGGGCCGCGGCCGTCCACTCCTACGTCCGTCGGCTGCAGGCCGACCTTCGCGCTCTCGTCGACGCGCCGGACTGGGCGACCGTCGCCGAACATCTGAACACCCTGCTCGACAGCTACTTTCGCACGCCGAAACGCGACACCGCGGCCGCAGACCTCGCCGCTATCCGTGCCGACTGCGCGGGAATCGCCCTGATGGACGGCATCGCACCGCAACCCACCGCGGCTCGGGTGCTCGACGCGGTCTCGATCCGGCTGAACGCGCACCGAGGCATGCACGGGACGTCGGGTGCAGGCGTGACGGTCGCGCCGATCGCATCGGGGGTCGGTCGCGACCTCGACGTCTGCGTCGTCGTCGGTGCCGCAGAAGGCATCGTGCCCACACCTCGCCGCGACGACCCGCTTCTCCCGCCGGAACTGATCGGCATCACCGCCCGCGATCACATGGAACGCCAACGTCTCGCCTTCGCCGGGGCCGTGAGTGCCGGCCGCACGGAACGGGTCGTCACCTTCCCGCGCGGCAGCCTGCGCGGCGGCGCCGAGAAGGTGCCGTCCCGCTGGCTGCTGCCGGCGCTGGCCGACCTCGCCGGGCGTGACGTCGACGTTGTCAACTGGCAACGCGCGACCGAGAATTCGCCGCAGATCGTCGCAGTCGACTCCTTCGACGTCGCCGCCCAACGCGCCGACGAGCGCATCGGCGCCTCCGCGGCCTCCGCCACCGAATGGCGCCTCCGCGAACTCGCCGCCGTCCCCGCAGACAGTCGCCGCGGCGCGCTCGACGATCCGATCATCAACCGCGGCATGCACATGCGCAGCGACCGCCTCAACGGCCGCTTCACCCGGTTCAACGGCAACCTGTCGTCGGTCAGCGAACTCATCACCACCTTCGATCAGCCGGTGTCGCCGACCGGCCTCGAACTGTGGGTGCAGAGCCCCTACCAGTACTTCCTCGAACACATCCTGCGGCTGCGTGCCCTCGACGACCCCGACGAGATCGCCCAGATCGACGCACTGACGCGGGGAACCCTGATCCACACCATCCTCGAGCGGTATGTCCGCGCGACCATGGACGGCGCAGAGCTCGACCTCGCCCGCCTACGGATTGTTGCAGCAGAAGTCCTCGACGAGGCGCAGGCCAACAGTCCGGGCTGGCTCGAACAGCTGTGGGCCAAGGACCGCGGCACCATCATGCGCGACTTGGACGAATGGTTCACCCACGACCATGCCGACGCCGCCGACGGCTGGCAGCCGACGCACGCGGAGGCGGACTTCGGCCTCGACACGCAAGGCAGTCACGAGGTCTCACTGGCACTAGGCGAGAACACGATTCGCTTCCGCGGGCAGATCGACCGCATCGATCGCCACCATGGCGGCCGCATCCGCGTCACCGACTACAAGACCGGTAAGGCCGACAAATACAAGGACCTCGCCGAGAGCACACCCACCAACTCGGGTCTCCAGTTCCAGCTCCCCGTCTACGGACTGTTCGCCCGCACCTTCGGCGCCGACGTCGAAGCCCGGTACTGGTTCATCACCAGCAAAGGCAAGTTCGCCTCGGTCGGCTACCCCGTCACCGACGACGTCGTCGCCACCCTCATCGACGACATGACGCTCGTGCACAAGTCGATCCGGGCCGGCTACTTCCCGCCCAAGATCGAAGACACCCACTGGGACCTGCCCGTCATCGACCTCCTCGGACGTGCCGGGCTGCGACGCGCCTGGGCCGCACTGGAACACGTCGACGAACTGTCCGACTACGTGCAGAAGTACGGAGGCTGAGATGACCGCAGCACAACTCGCCGACCAGGCCGCGCGCGATCGCATCACCACCGACACCGACGCCACCCTGTTCGTCGAAGCCGGCGCCGGCAGCGGCAAAACCCATTCGCTGGTCGGCCGCATCTGTCACCTCGTGCTGCACGACGGCATCGAACTCGACGCCATCGCCGCCATCACCTTCACCGAGAAAGCCGCGGCCGAACTCCGTGAACGCGTGCGTGTCGAGCTCGCCACACACGACACCGACCGTGCGCGAGCCGCTCTGGAACAGATCGACACCGCCGCCATCGGTACGCTGCACGCGTTCGCAGCCCGCATCATCGGCGAGCATCCCCTCGAAGCCGGTGTGCCACCACGCATCGCGGTCGTCGACGCCATGGGCTCCCAGCTGTCCTTCGAACGCCGCTGGCGTCGCATGCGCACCCGACTGTTCACCGACGACGCCTCACCCATGCTGGTCGACGCCATGGGCATCGTGATGGCCGCCGGCGCATCGCTCGACCAGATGCGCACACTCGCCGACGCATTGGACCGCAACTGGGATCGCCTCACCCTCGACGACGATCCGCAGGGCATCGCACCCGCCGACATCGACCGCATCCTGTGGGAGACCGACACCATCATCGACAAGCTCGACGATTGTCTCGATCCGGAGGACAAACTCGCGGTCAAACTCGAGGAACTCCGCGAATGGCGGATCCTGGTTGCCGCCGAACGTGATTCCTTCGGATGGGTCCCGATGGTGGACCTGTGCCCGAAGCTCGGCAACGTGGGTCGGGGGTCCGCGTGGCGCGGTGGTGTGGCGCAGTGCAAAGAGATCAAAGCCGCCGCCAAGGCGCTGCGCGAGGAGATCTGCTCCGACGTGGTCGGCACCTACGTCGACGGCGCGGTGCGCGTGGTGGTCCGCCACCTGTCGGAGATCGTCCTCGACGAGGCGCGCGAGCGGCAACGCAGCGGACAGCTCGAATTCCACGACCTGCTCGTCCTGGCCCGCGACGTACTCGGAAAGCCGGAGGTCGCCGCAGCCGCCCATCGGCGCTACCAGCGAGTCCTCCTCGACGAGTTCCAGGACACCGATCCGCTGCAACTCACACTGGCACAACGCATCGTCGCCGGTCGAGACGAAGCCGGTCGGCTCTTCACCGTCGGCGACCCGAAACAATCCATCTACCGCTTCCGCCGCGCCGACATTGCGGCGTACATGTCCGCGCGGGATCGCACGCCGCCGGCCGACGTCGTGCAGCTGACCACCAACTTCCGGTCCACGCGTCCCGTCCTCGACTGGGTCAACGCCGTCTACGGCCGGCTCATCGTCGCCGAGCATCACGTGCAGCCCGACTACACGCCGCTCGACCCGGCCCCGGGCCGACCCCGCTGGGACGTCTCCTGGGGGCCCAAGCCGTTCGTCTTCCCCGACACCGAGGAACCCGTCGACGACGAGGACGCGCTCTCGCCCGCCGAAGCCCTCCGCGCACGCGAGTCGCGCGACGTCGCGAGGATCATCGCCACCGCCGTCGAGATCGGCTGGCGCAAGGAGACATTCGATGGCGATGCGTATGAGCATGTCCCATTGCGCTGGAAGGACATCTGCATCCTCATCCCGTCGCGGGCGGTACTGCCGTTCCTGGAGAAGAGCCTCGACGCCGCGGGTATCGAGTTCCGTTCGGAGGCATCGAGTCTGGTGTACTCGACGCAAGAGGTGCACGACCTCCTCGTCACCTGCCGCGCACTCGCGAACACCGCCGACGAAGCCGCACTTGTCGCCGCCCTCCGCACCCCGCTGTTCGGCTGCGGTGACGACGACCTACTCCGCTGGAAGGCCGCCGACGGCCGATGGAGCATCTACGCCGATGCGCCCACCGACGCGCTCACCGAATCGCCGGTGGCGGCCGCATGTGCATACCTGAAGGCGCTGTCTTCGGAACTGGGGGACCTGAACCCGGGCGCACTGCTGAGCCGCCTGGCGACGGATCGTCGGGTGTTCGAGGTGTCCATGGATTCGCCCCGTCACCGCGACGTCTGGCGGCGTCTCCGCTTCGTCATCGACCAGGCCCGCGCCTGGTACGCCGAAGACCGTGGCTCACTGCGCGACTACATCGACTGGGCCGCCACCCAGGCCGACGAGAACGCGCGCGTTGCCGAGACCGTGCTCCCCGAGATCGGCGTCGACGCCGTGCGCATCATGACCATCCACGCCGCCAAGGGATTGCAGTTCCCGATGGTCGTCGTCGCCGGCATGAGCGGCGGATTCCGCACCCAGCCCGAACCGCTGCTGTGGGACGAGGACGAGAAGCTGCAGGCATGTGCGTCGAAGAACGTGGCGTCGAAAGGGTATGCGGCAGCAGCAAAGACCGAAAAGGCGCACGCCGAGGCGGAGAAGAAGCGCCTGTTGTACGTCGCCTGCACGCGCGCCGAGAGTCACCTCGCGGTCTCCGGATACGTCGGGAAGAACGCATCCTGGGGAGCCGCGCTCGCACCCGCGCTGGAGGGTTTGCCCAACGACGTTCCGGAGCTCGTCGAACCGGTCAGGCGCGACGACGAAGCGATCGCCCAGCACGAACGACAGGCCTGGGTCGACTGGTCGGCGGAGACCGCTGCGATCGAGACCGCTTCGACGCTCCGCGTCTCCTACTCGGCGACGCGGATCGTCCATGGCGTCGATGACGCCGAAACAGTTGTGCTGCAGGGGTACCGGGATTCCGGACGGCTGACAGCGCCGGTAGCCGAACAGATCCCGGTCGGCACCGCGAGCCCCGACAGCGGCGCGACGCTGGGTACCGCCCTGCACGCGCTCCTCGAACAGGTGGCCCTGGGAACCGCCGTCGACGACGAATTCGACGAGACCGCCCGGCGTGCGGCCGCACTCGCCGGCGTGGTCGACGTGGATCATTTCGTGGCGCTGGCGCGGTCGGCGTTGCAGTCAGCACCGGTTCAGCGAGCTGCCGTCCGCGAGCACTGGAAGGAAATGCAGCTCGCCGGTCCTGGACCCGACGGTGCCACTGTGGTCGAGGGCATCGCGGACCTGGTGTACCGCGACGACGACGGTTCGTTGGTCATCGTCGACTACAAAACCGACGTCGGAGTTTCCGCCGAAACCCTCGAGGCGTACTGGGCGCAACTCGCGATATACGCCGATCTACTGCGAAATGCGACTGGGGAGAAAGTGTCTCGGCTACAGCTCGTGTTTTGCCGGCCAGGGCAGGCGGCGGTCGTCGAACGTGCTCTGCGCCCGGCGGACCGATGAGCCATTAGCTCTCGTCGGGCCGCGGGTGCAACGTCTCCCAAGTGTGTGGCTCCGCAGATCTGAGCGTCGTCGGGTCGACCAGATAGATACGCCCATCCTGTCCAACGAACTCGTGGTAGACCGCGTCTCCCCAGGCTGCGGCGTGGGGACTCGGGCCCCGCGGCGCATACCGTCCGATGACGACTCTGCCAGGCTCACCCTTGCGCGAGTACGGCCGGTAGACGTTATCGGGGATCGCAGCGGTGCGGGCTCGCGCCACGACGTCGTCGTCGAGGTCGGTCGGCAACGGTTGGTAGCTACCGTCGTCGTCTGTCCACTCGTACTCACAGGAGCCGCAACGATACTCGAACGTCACCGGGTCGTATCTATCGCACCCGGCGAGGAGGGTTCCCGGTCCCGGTGGTCCCGCAGGGAATCCCCGGTCCACCTGGCAGGTGCGTATCGCCGAACAGCGTGGGCACAACGGGCGGAAACCGAACATGAGGTCGTCGGAGCTCGGCGCGAGTGGACGATGAAGCAGGTCGTGGCAGGTGAGGCACACGACGATCGGGCCGTAACCGAAGAACTCCAACTCCTGGATGTCGACGAGCAGGTGATGTACGAGGACCGGCTCCTCGTCTGCCCACTTCCCGCAGCATGCGCACCGCGAGTACGGTTCGACAGGTTCAGAGTGAGCAACGCATCCCCGCTCGTCCAACTCACGCCACGGCGTCGGAGACTTCTCCTCGGCCGAGATCGCCGCGATCAACCGTTCGCTCGACGCCGTGTCGAGGGTTGCCGGGGCGCTCGGTAGAGGAGTGCCGAGCCGGCGTTCGACAGCTCTCACCGAGAGTCCGTCGTCGAACGGTCCCAGATACTGGTCGTACGAGTCCGGACCCGTGGAGTCGTGGTGGGTTTCCTCCACCACGACGACGGCCGACGCCGGGCTGTCCGTCGTCACGATGACAAACAGATCTCCCGCGGCCCAGCGCGCGGGAAACGTGAACCCGAGATCGTCGAGGTCCAGATCGTCGTCGGGGTTGTAGTAGAAATCGACGGCCTGCCGCCAGGGCGCCACGCCGACGAGGTGGACGCGTCGCCGTCCGGTCTCCGGGTCGTCAGGCATCTACCGTGCCTCCGCTTGTTTCACGTTATCTTCAGTTTCCACGCACCCAGCAACTCCGAAGTGAGTTCGCGAGACAGTTTGATCGAGTCGGCGTCGTCATTGTCTACCGCCGAATTGAACTCCCGAAGACGCTGCGTCCCCAACGCTCGTCGGAGTGTGGTCGTCGTCCGTGATCGCAATCCGCGTTGCGACCGAACAAGCTGGTAGCGACCGGAGTCCCGGTGGGGAATCGGACCGGCCGCCGCAGCGTAGGTGACGACCGGAGCCGACACCTCTCCAGAAGAACAGAGGAACAGCGCTGTGTTCATCGAGAATCCGGCATCGTCATCCTGTAGCTGCATCGCCCAAGTCTGGAACTTCGGGATCTGTTCGACGCTTTCCTCTATTTCTCGCCGTTCTTCGTCGGTCAGATCGTCGTCGACGGTGTGCACTAGGATGCCGTTGGGTCGGATGCCCTTGACAAGCTCGGTTTCCGCAGACGTCCCCGTCACACCGGGCACTGCAGCCCGGGCGTTTTCCTCCCACACGCGCCGCAGCTCGTCAAGGCGTGCCGCGCTGATAGGGTCCGCGTCTCGCAGCGTGTCTTCGACAAATGTGCGTGCTTCTCTGACGACGGTCTTTTGATCTGTCAGGATCATTGCCTCTGACGATCGTTGGGAGTTCGCCGAAGCATTGGCAGAGCCTACGATGGCCCACTCCGCAGTCACGAAGACCTTCGCATGCAGCTCAGCCAGAGACCGGACGTCCACCCCTCTCGACTGCAGAGTGTGGATGGCTGCAGGAGACGTTGCGTGGGATGCGACCGCCTCTCTGCTCGCATTGATGACGAGCTTGTCGCCGGCAGCCAAATGTCTCAGGAGATGCGGTCCATCGATGCCCAGGAAGGCAACCGCGACCCTGCGTGGCCCACGCCGGCGCAGTGTGGTCGAGATCTTCGGCCAGGGCTTGTCGCCAAGGAACTGAACCGTCACGCATCCGACTGTGCCACAAGGTGCACGCCGGGGGTGCAGGGTTTCGCAGAGCGCTACACCTCGTGTCCATGGCCATGAGAAAGTCCCCACTGGTGGCCAGGTCGAGGTCCCCGCTGGTGGCCAGATAAAAGTCCCCACCCTGTGTTCGTCGTGTCGACCCGGAACTGAGGGCCCAGGCGATGACGGTGAAGGTGCCAACCGATCACTGTCACCGCCTGGGAGTTCCATTGAAGTCTGCGAAGGACCGTATGGACATCATTTCTGCTTACCGAGAACTCGGAAGCTATCGCGCCGCCGCCGAGGTGTGCGGCACCACCCACAAGACCGTCAAGCGTGTGGTCGACCGGTTCGAGGCCGACGATCAACCACCAGATCGCATGGTACGGGCCCGCAACTACGACACCGTTGCCGAGCTGGTCGCTGAGCGAGTCGAGCGGTCGCGCGGCCGGATCACCGCGAAACGTCTGCTATCAGTAGCGCGAGCGGCGGGTTATGCAGGCTCGGCCCGCAACTTCCGTCGTCTCGTCGCTCAGGAGAAAACACAGTGGCGCCGTGACCATCATCGTGGGCGTCGCCCGGCAGTGTGGGCTCCGGGTGACTACCTGGTCATCGATTGGGCCGTGATCGGCGGGCTACACATGTTCTGCGCGGTGTTGGCGTTCTCACGCTGGCGGTTCGTTCGGTTCGCCACCAACGAAACATCCACCACCACACTCGGATTCATCGCCGAGGCGTTGGAAGAGATCGGTGGAGTACCCAACAAGGTACTCGCTGATCGGATGGGCTGCCTCAAAGGTGGGGTCGTCGCCAACGTCGTCGTACCGACCCCCACGTATGTGCGGTTTGCCACCCACTACGGGTTCGCCCCGGACTTCTGTCACGGCGCCGATCCGGAATCGAAAGGGATCGTGGAAAACCTGTGCGGGTACGCGCAGTCGGATCTGGCGCAACCGTTGTGGACCGAAGCCAAGATCGCCGCAGGTCGTGACGACGTGCAGCTGGATGTGCACGCAGCGAACCGGGCCGCGCGGGACTGGTGTGTCGAGGTCAACACCCGCCGCCACAGCGACACACTGTGCGTGCCTGCTGAGCAACTCGATGTGGAACGAGAAGTGCTGTCGAAGTTGCCATCTCTGCGGGCCCAAGTCGGTCCACCGCCGGTCACCCGTAAGGTCGATCGCCTCTCGTGTATCCGGTACGCCTCGGCCCGCTACTCGGTACCCAACCGGCTCATCGGCACCACCGTGACCCTCATCCAGGACGGTGAGCGGCTCCTGATCGCCGAACCCGCCTCCGGTGAGATGGTTGCCGAACATCTGCTGGCCGCACCCGGAGAGGTCGTCCTCAACGACGACCACTACGGGGGGCCACGCACACCGCCCAGTCGTGCACCACGACCCAAAACTGCGGTGGAGAAACAGTTCTGCGCTCTCGGTGAGGTTGCTGAGCAGTTCCTGGTCGGTGCCGCGGCGATCGGCAACACCCGCCTGGGCGGTGAACTCGATGACATCCTCGGCCTGGTCACCTCCCACGGCCATCAACAGGTGCTCACCGCTCTGACCAGGGCGGTGGCGTTCCGACGGTTCAAGGCCGCCGATGTGCGTTCGATCCTCGATGCCGGAGCCGGCACCCCCAACCCGCGACCGGCCGGCACAGCACTGCTCGGGCATCTGCCTACCGCGCCCACCCGCTCGCTGGATGCCTACAAGCTCGGCGCCGGCGACAAGGAGGTGTCATGACCACCACAACATCGACATCAGTTGCACCCCAAACAGTGCCGCCACTACCGGCCGACCTCGACCACGCGCTACGCCGATTGAAACTGGCCTCGATCCGCCGCACCGCACCCGAGGTGCTGCTCACCGCGAAAACTCAGCGGTGGACACCCGAAGAAGTACTGCGGACCCTGGTCGAAGCCGAGATCGCCGCTCGTGATGCCTCCAACATCCGCAACCGACTCAAAGCTGCCGGGTTCCCGCTCACCAAAACCCTGGAATCGTTCGACGTGGCCGCATCGTCCATCCCGGCCAACACCTTCGAATACCTGTCCTCGCTGGAATGGGTTCGGGCCCAACACAACCTGGCCTTGATCGGCCCAGCCGGGACTGGCAAGAGTCACACCCTGATCGGGCTGGGGATCGCCGCAGTGCACGCCGGACACAAAGTGCGGTACTTCACCGCCGCCGACCTCGTGGAGACCCTGTATCGCGGGCTGGCCGACAACACCGTCGGCAAAACCATCGACACCCTGCTGCGCCAAGATCTGCTCATCCTCGACGAGATCGGATTCGCCCCGCTCGACGACACCGGCACCCAACTGCTATTCAGGCTCGTCGCCGGCGCCTACGAACGCCGCTCTCTCGCGATCGCCAGTCACTGGCCCTTCGAACAATGGGGACGCTTCCTGCCCGAACACACCACCGCCGCCAGCATCCTCGACCGACTCCTACACCACGCCACCATCGTCATCACCGACGGCGACTCCTACCGCATGACACACCGAACGGAGGTACCACCCACCTAAAACATCCCGCACAGGGTGGGGACTTTTACCTGGCCACCAGCGGGGACATCAAACTGGCCGTTGACACCTCGGGGGCGATTCGCGCAGCGAATCGCCCCCCCGTCGCCGTATTGAATCCGGCCTTCAACCGCCCACTCACTTGTTCTGTGTCAGAACGGTGGTGGGTTGTTTCGGTCCCACTCGTCTTGTTGTCGACGATGGGTGTCGGTGCGGTGTGCGCGCTCGTCGGTAAGTCGTTGCCGCGCCGGGTGATCGGGTGGCTGGGTTTTCAACGACGCGAACAGGTCTCGCCCGGTGTATGGGTTGCCCAGGTAGGTGTGGCCGGTGGGGGCTTCGAACCACACGGCGAGGTACTCGTCCTGGGAGTCGCGCCACCTGCCAAAGGTTTTGATGCGGTGGTGGAACCGGCACAACGGTTTGAGGTTGTGTTGGAGGGTCTTTCCGCCGCGGTCGGGGTGGCGGTGGTCGTATGGGTGGGTGTGGTCGAGGTCGACGGTCCACACCGGTTGGTTGCAGCCGGGGAAGGTGCAGCACAACTCGCCGGCCCGCACGAGTGCCTGCAGTTTCTTGCTCGGCACGTAGGTGCTGGCGGCGGCCGCGGCCCGGGCGTCGGCGTCGGCCGGGTCGGTGCGCACCCCGGTGGTGATGAAGGTGTGAACCGCGTCAGCGAAGAGTCGGCGCATGGTGTGGGCGTCGATCAGCCCGTGGCCGTCGAGCATGCCGGGTTCGTTGTCGAGCCCGACCAAAGTCGTCAGGTTGCCCACGATGTGGTAGGTCGGTCGGGGTGCGCGGCAACTGGTGCAGGTGCAAGTGCAGTCGCCGGTCGGCTCCGAGACCGGCGCGTTGTCGTCGGGTTCGGTTGCGGCGGTGTCGGTCACGGCCGGTACAGCAACGGGGGTGGGCTCGGGGTCGGGTGTTGCCGCGTCGGCGGGTTCGGCGGGCTCGGGGGTGTCGAGGTTCTGCTCGGCTGGTGGGGGTGTGCAGTCGGCGCACCGGCAGTCCAGGGTTTGTCTGCCGTGGGCGAGGGCGAGTAGGGCGTCGGCGCGGCGCTGGGGCAGGGTGCGCGGATCAGTGACGTGCGCACCTTTGGCCATGGCCGTCAGTTGGGCATTGAGGGCGGCGGCGTCGGTGTGGGGGAAATGTCCGGTGATGCGCGACTGGCCGGGTTGGTGGCGGTCGGGCCGGATGTTAATTCCGCGGTCTCGTTCGGCCTGGTCGTTGCGGCGCTTGACCGCATCAGGCGCATGCCTGTGCACAATCTGGTCGACCAGTGCGGTGAACCGGGTGGTGGACATGGGGTCGCGGGCGAGGATCGCCTCGGCCAATGCGGCGTCCACGATCGGCATGGTGGCCTCGTCGACGAAGTCGGTGCGTTTGAGTGCGATCATGAACCGGCGCAGGTCGATTCGTCCGCAGGCCAGTGTGGTGCCGGTCAGGGGGAGTCGGTACCGCATGGCGTCGCCGGTGCGGATGAGGTCGCGGGCTTCCGCAGCGGTGATGGTCAGCGCGGCACCGAGTTCGGCGGTGGCTTGTTCGAACCCGTTGGGCCCGAATTGTTCATACGGGTCCGCACCGGAAACTACCTGGGCTGTCTTGTCGAGGAGGTCGTCGACAGATCGTGCTTGTCCGGAGTGGATGTCACTGCGGCGCAGTAGGTATTCTTCTTCGCGTTGTTCGTGCAGCAGGCTGGCGGCGATCAGTGTGCGGCAGGTGTTGGCGGCGTTCATCGACGCTGAGTACGCAGCCGTGCTGACCAGAGCTTCGGCCGAGAGTCCGTCTAGGGGTTCGAACACGTCGAACTCCGCGTCGGGGAGATCCCCGCCGGGGTCGATGGTGCCGAACTCGAACGCCATGACACCACCATACGAAAGGGGTCTGACAAAACCTGTCGGCACAACTCGGACGGATCGTCAGGCGCCAGAACTACTTTCGGTAGTAGACGTGGGTCAGCGGTGTCGGATGGCGCGCCGCGCGATCTCGATGGCCGTCGAACTCAGCGTCACCCCTCGGAGTCCCCGTTCCGGGGGCGAGACGGCTCCGAAGAACTCGTAGATTCCGTTGTCGAGGTCATAGAGGTCGTACTTCTGGATCGGGCGCCCGCCCGGGCCCTGCCAGCGATACGCGGTGAGCAGCGCGCCGACCGTCTCGAGTGGCATCTCGTCGCCGGGTTCGGAGGCGGCGGCGAAGAAGAGCATCAGCAGACTCGCGTCCTCGCTGAATTGATCCATCTTCTGGTTCAGCAGCCGGTCTGCGAGATGGTCGGCCAGTGCCTGCGGATCGTCGGCGAGCCTCGTTCCGACCCGTGTCGGCAAGAGGCGGCCTTTGTGCTTGCGTAACAACCCCATCCGAAGCAGGGACTCACGAAAATGCAGCACCGGCGCGCTCTGGACTTCTCGATTCTTGGCACCGATGAAGTACTTCATCGTCGGCAACACCTTCGACGCCGCGACCACGTCGGCTGGTTTCAGGTAGCCAGCGGAGGTGAGTGTGAAGCCTTCATCACGTGCGCGGCGCAGGAACCACAGGTAGGGGAGCAGGTCGGCTTCGAGCTGGTCGCCCGTCGCAACCGTCGACGAGGCCGCCAACCGCGTTGCGCTCGCCGTCAGCTCTCCGGACCCGTCGAGAGGTTGAACCTGGTACAGCAGGACGCAGAGCCGTGCATCGATTCCGGAATCGACAAGCGAGCGAATGGGATCGCTGAGTGCGGTGTTCACCTCGTCGATGTCGAAATGTGCGGGGTCGTCCACGACCTCGGCGAGCGACTCCGCGTCGGTGATGCCGCCGCAGTCCTCCGGCGGCGCAGCGCGCCGACCGTCGACGCACCGGGCCCACGGCGAGTCCTCCGACGCTTCGTGGATGCTCTCGAGCTTCAACGTCAGTTCCCAGCTGTCGCCGTAGTCGTAGACGTAGCGCAGGACGTCACCTGGTTCGTGGAGCGTCTCGTCGAGGCGAACCTCGGCGACGGGGGTGCCCACCTCCTCGCCTTCCTGAGCGTCGAACGGGCAGAGGAAGAATTCACTCCTGCGGTCGAATGGGCTGCCGCCGCCCAGCGCGAAACGATAGAGGTGGTAGTCCAGCCAACCGAACGCCGCTTGAATGATCCGGTGCACGTCCTCGAGAGAAACATCCGACCGGACGTCGAGGCGGCGCCAGATGGGAGGTCGCGCGTCGTCGAGATCTACGCGGATCCGGAACACCACTGTCTCGGCGAGCGGCTCCTTGCGGTGACGAATCGACGCTGGCCGCGCGAACCTGTCCGCGGCAGCCCTGCCGAGCTGATCCTGCAGAGTGAGGAGTTCGTTCGGTTGCAGGCTCGCAAGCATCGACTCGAACTGGCGACGCAGTTCTTCGGCATCGAGCGGTTCATGGCTAGGATCTCGCACGCTGCCCAGCGTAGAGCAGCTCCATCTCCGCGGGGTCCGCTTCCCTCCCGCTAACCGGATCTGATGAGCGGGAGGGAAACGGCCGGGCGGGAGGGAAGCCGCCCCGCGGGGAAGTGATTACGCGTACGCCGGCCGGAACACCAGCCTCGCGCCCTGGGCCCGGGCGGCGTCGCGGAAGTTCTTCATGGCGCGTTCCATGTGGAAGCCGTTGGTGACGATGAGCGCGCCGGTCCCGCCCATCCGTTTCAGCATCGCCACCGTGTTCTGGGCGTTCTGCACCGTCGAGGTCGACGCGACCTCGTTGACCATCTGCCACACCGGGATTCCGCGTCGGATCAGTCCGATGTTCATGAACTGGGCCTCGGCGATGGGGAGCCAGTGGGTGTCGCCGCCGGAGGCGATGATTCGGTTGAACGGATGCTTCTTCGCAAGGTTCGCCGCAACGTTCAGTCGCTGGGTCATGATCTGCGGTGTCTGCCCGAACTGGCCGAACTTGGCGCCCAGGACGACGATGTAGCGAGTCGGCGGGCTCTCCCAGAGGAACGTGCTGTTGGGCGTTCCCAGCTCGGAGCTGCCGAAGTCGACGCTACCGAAATCCAAACTGGAGGCGGCTGATTCGATCTTCGCTGGGCTGTTGTCCCCGGTGGTGGTGACGGCAACACCGGCCGTCGTCACCGCCGCGGCAACGGCGATCGCGGGCATCATTCTTCTCAGACGCATGCTCTCGAAGTGTACGGATGAGCACGGCCGTGCAGGTTTCGACGCGATAACATCTGCATCACCAGTCACATAGGTAACAGGTTGAATCAGCGTCGAACCACCGTCGGATCATCAGGTCGCGCAGGGGTCAGGTCAGCGCGATGTACTTCACCGAGAGGTACTCGTCGATTCCTTCGCTGCCGCCCTCGCGGCCGATGCCGGACTGTTTGATGCCGCCGAATGGTGCTGCTGCATCGGAGATCACGCCGCGGTTCACCCCGACCATGCCCGAATCCAGGCGGCTCGCGACGCGCATGCATCGTTCCAGGTCGCGGCTGTAGAAGTACGCCGCCAGACCGTACTCGGTCGAGTTCGCGGCAGCGATCGCGTCGTCCTCGGCGTCGAAGGTGCTGATCACCGCGACCGGGCCGAAGATCTCCTCGCGCGTGACCGGCGCGTACGGGTCGACGTTGTCGAGAACCGTTGCCGGGAAGAAGAATCCGCGACCGTCGGGTCGTTCCCCACCGAGCCGGACCCGTGCTCCGTCGCTCACGGCCTGCTCGACCGCGGCCGCGACCTTGTCCCGCTGATCGGCGTTGACCAGCGGCCCGAGGGTCACGCCGTCCTTGTAGCCCGGCCCCATCACGACGTCGGACATCTTCTCCACCAGCTTGGTGGTGAACTCCTCGGCGACACCGGATTGCACGAGGAATCGGTTGGCCGCTGTGCAGGCCTCGCCGCCGTTGCGCATCTTGGCCGCGAACGCGCCCTCGACCGCGGCGTCGACGTCGGCGTCGTCGAAGACCAGGAACGGTGCGTTGCCGCCGAGTTCCATCGAGGTGCGTTGCACGCGTGCGGCCGCCTGCCCGAGCAGGTTGCGGCCCACCGGCGTCGAGCCGGTGAAGCTGATCTTGCGAATCCGGTCGTCGGTGATCAGTGCGGTGGACACCTCGCCGCTCGAACTCGTCGGCAGCACCGACAGCACACCGGGCGGCAACCCCGCCTCCGCGAAAGCCTCGGCCAGCGCCAGCATCGTCAGCGGTGTCTCCCGCGGCGGTTTCACGATCATGACGTTGCCGGCGGCCAGCGCCGGCCCGATCTTGCGCGTTCCCATCGCGAGCGGGAAGTTCCACGGCGTGATCGCCAGACACGGTCCGACCGGCTGATGGGCGACGAGGATCCGTCCGTTGCCCGCGGGGGCCTGGGTGAACCGCCCGCCGATGCGGACCGCCTCCTCGGCGAACCAACGAAGGAACTCGTTGCCGTACTTGGTCTCCGCCCGGCTGTCGGGGAGTGCGCGGCCGAGTTCGAGCGTCATCAGCAGGGCGATGTCGTCGGCGCGGTCGGTGAGCAACTCGAACGTCCGGCGCAGGATCTCGCCACGCTCGCGGGCGGGGGTCGCGGCCCACTCGTCGGACACGGCGACCGCGTGGTCGAGCGCGGAGCGGGCATCGGCGACCCCGGCGTCGGCGACCGAGGTCAGCGACTCCTCCGTGGCCGGGTCGTACACCTCGAAGGTGGCGCCGTCGGCGGCCGGCGTCGAGCGGCCGTTGATCCACAGTCCGGTCGGCACCCCGTCGAGAACCGCCTGGGGATCGATCACATCCCTGTCGCCGACATCGCTGGAGCTCATGGGAGTCTCACATCCTCGTCTGTTCGGGTTGCAGCCTCGGCATTCGCACGCCGTTATCAACGCTACCGGCCGGGCGGTGGTTGCCGACCGCCTTCGCGCGGACGCACGATGGGTTGGTGGACACACGACACCGATGCGGTCGGACCAGCTCCCTGTTGCGCGGTCTCGGCCTGCTCGCGGTGGCCGCGACCCTGGCGACTGGTTGCTCGAGCGACGACGCCGCGGGCAGCCCAGGCCCGCCGCCCACATCCGCCGAGACCCAGACCGCCGACAACCGCACGGATTACGTCAACCTCGGCGACAGCTTCAGTGCGGGGACCGGCGTCCAGCCGCTGGTGGAGGACTCGCCGATCCTGTGCTTGCGCTCGTCGAAGAACTTCGCGCACATCGTTGCCGCGGAGGAAGACCTCTCGCTGACCGACGTCAGCTGCGGCGGCGCCGAGACCGCCGACTTCCGGAACGCCCAGCACGAGGGGGTGCCGCCGCAGCTCGACGCCCTGACCGCTGACGCCGACATCGTCACGGTGATGATCGGCGGCAACGACAAGGCGACCTACGGGCGGGCGATCGACCTCTGCAGCAAGGCGGCGGACACGAACCCGCTCGGTGCGCCCTGCACCGATCGGTACGGGCAGTCCCTCATCGAGCCGATCGCCGAGGACATCTACCCGGCGCTTCGTGCGGCGCTGCGCGACGTGAAGGCCAAGGCCCCGGAGGCGAAGGTCTACCTCGTCGGCTATCCGTGGTTGATGCCGCCGACCGTCGGCTGCTACCCCGAGATGAAGCTCGCCGTCGGCGACGCCCCCATGATCCGCGAGCTGCAGACCTCGCTCAACGAGTACGGCCGACGCGCTGCCGAGGACGAGGGTGTCCGGTTCGTGGACATGCTGCCGGTGTCGGTGGGGCACGACGCCTGCGCCGGTCCGCAACGCTGGATCGAGCCGATGACGGCGCAGGGACCCGCCCGGGTTCACCCGAACGAACGGGGCCAGGCAGCGATCGCGGAGCAGGTCCGCAAGGCGCTCGCGAACTGACCGTCGACGGCCCCATCTGACACCCCCGCGTGATCCGGAGCACCCTCTCACCAGCGGCGATTTGGGTCACCCGGTGCCATTTGGAACACTGTAGGCCGTGACCCCTTCCGTTGACGGCCCCATCGTCGAGCATTCCGACTCCTCCGCTGCGCTGTTCGCCCGCGCCGCCGAGGCCATCCCGGGCGGCGTCAACTCTCCGGTCCGTGCCTTCTCTGCGGTCGGCGGGACCCCGCGCTTCATCTCCAGTGCCCAGGGCTGCCGCCTGACCGATGCCGACGGCAACACCTACGTCGACCTCGTCAGCTCGTGGGGACCGATGATCCTCGGCCACGCGCATCCGGCCGTCGTCGAAGCCGTGCAGCGTGCGGCGACCAGCGGTTTGTCGTTCGGCGCGCCCACCGAGGCCGAGATCGAACTGGCCGAGGAGATCATCGGCCGCGTCGATCCGGTCCAGCGTGTGCGCCTGGTGAACTCGGGTACCGAGGCCACGATGTCGGCGATCCGGCTCGCCCGCGGATTCACCGGTCGTTCCAAGATCATCAAGTTCGCCGGCTGCTACCACGGTCACGTCGACGCCCTGCTCGCCGCCGCCGGTTCGGGTCTGGCGACGCTCGGTCTGCCGACGAGCCCGGGCGTCACCGGTGCGTCGGCCCACGACACCCTGGTTCTGCCCTACAACGACCTGAAGGCCGTCGCGAAGGCATTCGAGGAGCACGGCCACGACATCGCCGCGGTCATCACCGAGGCGGCCGCCGGCAACATGGGCGCGATCGCGCCGCACGCGGGCTTCAACGCCGGTCTCCGCGAGGTCACCCGCCGCCACGGCGCGCTGCTGATCATGGACGAGGTCATGACCGGCTTCCGGGTGAGCCCGAGCGGCTGGTACGGCCTCGAAGGAGTCGCGGGCGACCTCTACACCTTCGGCAAGGTCATGAGCGGCGGCCTGCCCGCCGCCGCCTTCGGCGGTCGCGCCGACGTCATGGAGCGCCTCGCGCCGACCGGCCCGGTCTACCAGGCGGGCACCCTGTCGGGGAACCCGGTCGCGGTGGCCGCCGGCCTCGCCACCCTGCGTCACGCCGACCACGAGGTCTACAACAAGCTCGACGCCAACGCCGACCGTCTCGCCGGACTGCTCACGGAGTCGCTCACCGCAGCCGGTGTCAGCCACCGCGTGCAGAAGGCGGGCAACCTCCTGAGTGTGTTCTTCACTACCGCCCCGGAGATCCCGATCGTCGACTACGCGGGGGTGAATGCGACGCAGACCTGGCGATTCGCCCCGTTCTTCCACGCGCTGCTCGAACGCGGGGTGTACGCACCGCCGAGTGCCTTCGAGGCCTGGTTTGTGTCCGCCGCACTCGACGAGGATGCTTTCTCGCAGATCGCCGACGCGCTGCCCGCGGCAGCGCAAGCAGCCGCTACCGCAGCCACCCCGGGGGACAACGCCTGATGCACACGATCGTCCACATGATGCGCCACGGAGAGGTCGACAACCCGGAGGGCATCCTCTACGGCCGACTCCCCGGTTTCCGGCTCTCCGGCACCGGCCGCTCGCAGGCGCAGACGGTCGCCGACGCCCTCGCCGACCACGACGTCAAGGCCGTCTTCGCCTCGCCGCTGCAGCGTGCGCAGGAGACCGCGACCCCGATCGCGGCCGCCCACGGGCTGTCCATCCAGACCAACGACGACCTCATCGAGGCCGACAACGTCTTCGAGGGCCTCAAGGTCTCCGTCGGCGACGGCGCGCTGAGCAAGCCGCGGCACTGGCCCAAGCTGCGTGACCCCTTCACCCCGTCGTGGGGCGAGCCGTACATTCAGCTGGCCCACCGCATGCTGGCCGCGGCCAACAAGGCCCGCGACGCCGCACGCGGCCACGAGGCCATCTGCGTCAGCCATCAGCTGCCCGTCTACACGCTGCGTCGGTTCCTCGAAGGTCAGCGCCTCTGGCACGACCCGCGTCGGCGGCAGTGCTCGCTGGCCTCGCTGACCAGCCTGATCTACGACGACGACGCCCTCGTCGACATCATCTACTCCGAGCCGGCCGGTGCATCCGACCCGCTGGCCACCGGTGCGTGAAGCCAGAGGTAGAGAAGCAGTGCGCAAGTTCCTCCTGCCGGCAGTGCTGTCGGCCCTGATCCTGCTGATCAGCGGCTGCAGCACCGGTGACGACGCGGTGGCACAGGGGAACACCTTCCAGTTCGTGTCGCCCGGCGGGCAGACGGTCATCACCTACGAACCGGCCGACCGCAAACCGATCGCCGGCCTCGAGGGCGAGGACCTCGTGAGCGGGCAGCCGCTGTCGCTGTCCGACGCGAGGTTCGCCGACAAGGTCGTGGTCATCAACGTCTGGGGTTCGTGGTGCGGGCCCTGCCGTGGCGAGGCCGACGACCTCGAGCGCGTCTACGAGGACAACCGTGACAACGGAGTCGAGTTCCTCGGCATCAACCTGCGCGACGACCGGAACTCCGCGAAGGACTTCGTGATCGACCGCAAGGTCGGGTTCCCGTCCATCTACGACTTCCCGGGCCTGTCCCTGGCGGCACTGACCACCCCGACCTCGGTGGTCCCGACGACGATCGTCCTCGACCGACAGCACCGCCCGGCCGCGGTCTTCCTCAAGGCCGTATCCGACAAGGAACTCGACGAGGTCGTCAAGCGGGTCGCCGCGGAACCCACGGGTGCCGCCTGATGTCCCAGCCCACCACGGCCGACCTGACGACGACCGTCCTCGCCTCGTCGATCGGCGACACCTTCGCCGACACGGTGACCAGCGGCCCGCTACTACTCGCCCTCGCGGCATGTCTGCTGGCCGGTCTCGTCTCGTTCGCGTCGCCGTGCGTGGTGCCGCTCGTCCCCGGTTACCTGTCGTATCTCGCGGGACTCGTTGGCGCCGAGGCGCCCGCGGTGAAGGCGGGCGAGGGAGCCAAGACCGGACGCTCACGGGTCGCGCTCGCCGCCGGCCTGTTCGTACTCGGTTTCACCGTCGTGTTCGTCGCTGCCACCGCGACGGTGCTGGGGGTCACCAGCACGTTCGTCCTCAATCGTGAACTGCTGCAACGTATCGGCGGCGTCGTCACCATCGCCATGGGCCTGGTGTTCATCGGCCTCATCCCGGCCCTGCAGCGTGAGGTCCGCTTCGAGCCGGTGCGCGTCTCCAACATCGTCGGCGCCCCGCTGCTCGGCGCGGTCTTCGCGCTCGGCTGGACGCCGTGCCTCGGACCGACGCTGGCCTCGGTCATCGCGACCGTCAGCGGCACCGAGGGTGCGACCGCGGCCAAGGGCGTGACCCTCATCGTCGCGTACTGCCTGGGCCTCGGCCTGCCGTTCGTCGTGCTGGCATTCTCCTCGGCGTGGGCCCTGCGCAGCCTCGGCTGGCTGCGCCGCAACGCCCGGACCATTCAGATCATCGGTGGCGTCCTCCTCATCGGCGTGGGCGTCGCACTGCTGACCGGCTGGTGGGACCAGTTCATCGTCTGGGTCCAGGTCCGCTTCGTCACCGACACCCAACTACCGATCTGAGCGTGTTGCAGCCATGACCGACGTCTCCGACCGTCCCCAGGTGGACACCCCCGAACCCGGCGCGCCCAAGCCGCACTGGGCCCGACGCCGGGTGCTCTGGCCGCTGCGCAACCTGTGGCGTTCGCTGACCTCGATGCGCACCGCCCTGCTGCTGCTCTTCCTGCTGGCACTCGCGGCGATCCCCGGAGCGCTCCTCCCACAGCGCGAGCTGAACGAGACCAAGACGCTCGAGTACATCGCCGAACGCGGCACGCTCGGCACCTGGATGGACCGACTGCAGCTGTTCGACGTCTTCTCCAGCGTCTGGTTCACCGCCATCTACGTGCTGCTGTTCGTCTCGCTGGTCGGTTGCCTCACGCCGCGGATGATCGAGCACTTCCACAGCCTGCGTGCCAAACCCGTTGCCGCGCCGCGCAATCTGTCGCGGCTCCCGCGGCACGTCACGCACACCGTCGACGGCACCCCCGACGAGATCGCCGAGCGCATCAACGGCCGGCTCCGCGGCTGGCGGCGCGAGGTCGTCGTCCGCGAACCGTCCAAGGCCTACCCCGAGGGCTGCGTCGAGGTGTCCGCGGAGAAGGGTTACCTGCGGGAGTTCGGCAACCTCGTCTTCCACTTCGCGCTGCTCGCGCTCCTGGTGTCGATCGCGGCCGGAAAGATGTTCGGCTACGAGGGCACACGAATCCTCGTCGCCGACGGTGAGCAGGGCATGTGCAACACCTCGACCGCCGTCTACGACTCCTTCCGCGCCGGCAACCTCGTCGACGGCACCGACCTGTCGCCGTTCTGCTTCCGCGTCGACGACTTCTCGGCGACCTTCCTGCCCAGCGGGCAGCCCGACATGTACGACGCGACGATCCGCTACGCGGAGGGAACCAAGGTCGGCTCCCCGTACACCTGGACCAGCACCTCGGTCCGCGTGAACGAACCGCTGCGCGTCGCCGGCGACCGCGTCTACGTGCTGGGCAACGGCTTCGCCCCGACCTTCACCGTGACCTTCCCCAACGGGGAGAAGCGCACCCAGACCGTCCCGTTCGTCCCGGACGAACTGCAGACGATGCTGTCCTCGGGTGCGGTGCGCTACGACACCCCGGCCGGTCTCTATCCCGACGCCGACGAGCGACGGAAGAACCAGATCGCGCTCGAGGGCCTGTTCGCGCCGACCGCGCTCTACCACGGGACCCTGCTGACGTCGCTGTCTCCCGAGCCCGACGACCCGGCCGTCGCGATCCGCGTCTACAAGGGCGACACCGGTCTCGACACCGGCAAACCGCAGAACGTCTACTCCCTCGACCAGGACCTCGTCGAGCAGGGCCGCCTCCAGCGGCAGGCACAGGTGAACCTGAGCATCGGCCAGAGCCACACCACCGCCGACGGCACCACCGTCACCTTCGACGGATACAAGCGGTGGGTGTCGGTGCAGGTCTCCCACGACCCGGCACAGATCTGGGTGCTGGTCAGCTCGATCGTGATGCTCGGCGGGCTTCTGATCTCGCTGCTGATCCGCCGCCGTCGCATCTGGGCGCGGCTCGTCCCGGCACCGGTCACCACCGGGCAGGACGGCAGTCGAAACCCGGCCGGCTCCGAACCGCTCGATGGAAAACGACGTACTGTAGTAGAGATTGGCGGTCTGGCCCGTACCGACCAGGCCGGCTGGGGTGAAGGGTTCGAAGATCAGGCGGCGGCACTCGTCGCCGACGACGCGGACGCATCCACCTCGCGGGGCGCGACCCGGCGGCTCTAGGCGCCGGCGAAAGGAACTCTGATGAACAACGGCACCGTCCAGGTGGACGAGACGCTGGCACGCTACTCCGACCTGCTGTTCGGCACCGCGATGGCCGTGTACGTGGTCGCCGCGTTCCTGTTCTTCGGTGCGCTGGCGGCGGTTCGCGGTCGCCGGCTCGAGGAGCGGGAACTCGTCGCCGCCGGTACCGCCTCGGCTTCGGCCGGTTCCGACGACGTCCGGGTGCCGGGTCGCGTCGCGGGTCCCCCGAAGCGGACGTTGGGAGACAAGCTCGGCAACATGGGCCTGCCGGTCGTGTATGTCGGCCTGATCGCCCACCTCGCGTCGATTGTCCTGCGCGCCATCGCCACCGATCGCGCCCCGTGGGGCAACATGTACGAGTTCGTCTCGATGACGTGCGCGGCCGGCGTGCTCGCGGCGCTGATCATCCTGCGCAAACCCGAACACCGCGCGCTGCTGTCGTTCGTGCTGCTGCCGGTCATCCTGCTGATGTTCATCGCCGGTCGCTGGCTCTACACCCAGGCCGCCCCGGTGGTCCCGGCGCTCAAGTCGTACTGGCTGACCGTGCACGTGTCGATCATCTCGGTGTCCTCCGGCATCCTCATGGTCTCGGGTGTCGCCAGCATCCTGTATTTGATGAAGATGCGCTGGGCGTCGAACCCCGCCGACAACGCGGCTTCCACCGCTCGCCCGGGACTGGGGGGCGCGCTGCGTCGCATCGTCGACCACATCCCGGCGGCCGAGAGCCTGGACCGCCTCGCCTACAAGACCGTTGTCGTCGGCTTCCCGCTCTTCGGCCTCGGCGTGATCTGCGGAGCCATCTGGGCCGAGGCAGCGTGGGGACGCTTCTGGGGCTGGGACCCCAAGGAGACGGTGTCGTTCATCGCGTGGGTGATCTACGCGGCCTATCTGCACGCCCGCGCAACCGCAGGCTGGCGCAACACCGCCGCGGCCTGGATCAACGTCGCCGGCTTCGTCGCGATGCTGTTCAACCTGTTCATCATCAACCTGGTCGTCTCGGGCCTGCACTCGTACGCAGGCCTCTGAGCCGTCAGGCGTCGGGCTCCGGGGTCTCGGCCTGCTTCGCCAGAGCCTGTGACTTCACGAGTTTCAGCAGATCGATGAGGGCATCGATCGTGTCCGGGCACAGTGAACCGAGGTCGATCCCGGCCAGGTGGCTGCCGGTGACCTCGAGCATCTCGACATAGTTCTGCTGCTGTCTGACGCGCTCGAGGTCCTCGTCGGGATTGGAGAGGAAATAAGTGACGCTCACGTCGAAGGCACGGGAGATGGCTTCGACGGTGCGGAACGACGGAGTACGAGCTTTGCCGGTGCGGAGCTGCGAGATGTACGCATCCGACAGCGAGTACCCCAAGCGGTTCGCTTTCTCGGCGATCTTCTTGCCGGTGTAGCGGATCCCGTTCTCGTCACGGCTGTGCTCGAACAGGTGACCGATCTTGTCTGCGAAGCTCAGGTCGTCATCGGTCGACGCCCCTTGCGGAGATCGTCCCGGGTTCAACGGCGCCTTCTCTCGGATCATCCATCGTGGAGTCGATGATGAGAAGGACATTACCCTACCCCTGGGTATGTTCCGGCAAGGCTTTCTGAATATCGTCTCAGGTTTTTGTATATGACGCGGTTCAGCAGATGGCTGACGTCAGAGGTCGTCAGCTTCTCCGCCGTTGGTGTCACGGGTGCGATTGTCGAGGTCACGAAGAAAGTCGGGGTCGTCGTCGGGGCCGACCGGCCCTCTGGAGCGACGCCGTTGACCGCCGGACGGGGAGGCGCTGCCGCCGCCGTCGGGTTGCGGTCCGAACGCACGCCACATCAGGAAACCGATGGCGAGCAGACCGAGAACGGCGAACAGATAAGTCATGGCAACCTCCCGTCAACCAGGGTACGTCAGTTCGTCTGGCAGCCGGTTGAGGTCGCTCGATGGGCCGGCCCGACTAGTGGGTGCGACGGTTCAGGAGTGCGACCACGTCCTCTTCGCGGAAGCGTCGATGGCCGCCCGGGGTGCGGATGGAGCCGAGGATGCCCGAGCTGGCCCAGCGTGCGACGGTTTTGGGATTCACATTGAACATCGCCGCCACCTGGCCGGGGGTCAGGGTGTGCTGGCTGGCGAGTCCCGGGGTGATGTAGGTGGACGCGGTTGTTTCGATGCTGGTCACGTTTCCCCCTGAAACGATGGTGCCCTGTCGGTGCGCCATGGTTTGGCGAATCGGCCCGGCACGTGATGGACGCGTGTTTCATGAATACACGCAAATCGCCCAGGTACTCGAACCGTCAGCCGCAGGTAAAGAGCGTGCAAAGGCACTCGACGTGCAGGTCTTCGAGGGGTGCCAAGTACTCTGAGGTGGTGAGTGAAGCGCAAGACCCTGCCCCCGGTACACCTACGCCAAGCGGCCGCCCCGCGACCCTGGCGGTCGCCCTGTTCGGTTACACGGTCGCGCGCATGCTGCTCGTCGTGGTCATCGCCGCGGTCATCCTCTTCGGCGGAAAGCTCGTCGGTGTCGACGTGCCGTTCCTCGTGGCCGCAGTCTTCGGCGTGCTGATCGCGCTCCCGCTTGGCATGTACCTGTTCAAGTCGCTCAGGCTGAAGGTCAACGGCGAGATCGCCGCGATCGAGGCCGATCGTCGGGCCCGCCACGACGACCTCCAGTCGCGCCTGCGCGGGGACAAGTGAGGTCGTTCCGAACGGGGCGTCCCGCATGAGGCCGACGCGGGTCGTCGATCATCGGGGAGACCGCGCCTGGGCGCAGAACGCGGTACGGCTGATCGAGGCCGACGCCCGGCGCAGTGCCGACACGCATTTGCTGCGGGTTCCGTTGCCCGCGTGGTCGCGATGGTCCGGGCCCGACGGCGAGGCCGGTGTCGACCTGTACCTGAAGGACGAGTCGACACATCCGACCGGATCGCTGAAGCATCGTCTGGCCCGGTCGCTGTTCCTCTACGCCATCTGCAACGGCTGGGTCACCGAGGGCACGCCCGTCATCGAGGCGTCGTCGGGCTCGACGGCCGTCAGCGAGGCCTACTTCGCCGAGCTGATCGGCGTGCCGTTCATCGCGGTGATGACGTCGAGTACGTCGCCGGCGAAGACCAGGCTGATCGAACGGCACGGCGGCCGTTGTCATTTCGTCGAACATCCCGGCGAGGTCTACACCGAGGCGTTGCGCCTCGAGGCCGAGTTGGGCGGGCACTTCATCGACCAGTTCACGATGGCCGAACGGGCCACCGACTGGCGCGGCAACAACAACATCGCCGAATCGATCTTCGCCCAGATGGCCGACGAGGAGCACCCGGTCCCGACGTGGATCGTGGTGGGCGCCGGTACCGGCGGCACCTCGGCGACGCTCGGCCGCTATGTGCGGTACCGGCGCCACGAAACCTGGCTCGCGGTCGTCGACCCGGAGAACTCGGTGTTCCTGCCGGCGTACGAGACCGGAGACGGAACGCTCACCGGTGAGATCGGTTCGCGTATCGAGGGAATCGGCCGGCCGCGCGTCGAGCCGTCGTTCATCTCCCAGGTGATCGACCGGATGGTCGGCGTTCCCGATGAGGCCTCGATCGCCACCACGCACCGGTTGTCGGAGATGCTGGGGCGCCGCGTCGGCGGGTCGACCGGCACCAACATATGGGGTGCGTTCTCCCTCGTCGCGGAGATGGTCGCCGATCGTCGGGCCGGCAGCATCGTGACGCTCCTGTGCGATCCGGGTGACCGCTACGCCAACACCTACTTCGACGAGAAGTGGATCGCTGCACAGTCTTTCGATCTGGACCCGGCGAACGCGGTCCTCGATGAGTTCCTCGCGACGGGACGCTGGACGGCTTGAGCCCCGAGCCGCACCAACCCGGTGGGCTACCATCCGGGGGGTGCCGACCGAAACCGTGCGTCCACTCGTCGAGGCCGTCGACCTGGTGCGTGAGTACCAGATGGGTGAGGAACGCGTCCGCGCCCTCGACGGACTGAATCTGACCATCGACGGAGGGCAGTTCGCGTCCATCGTCGGTCCCTCCGGCGCGGGCAAGTCCACGCTGCTGCACATCCTGGGCGCCCTCGACACCCCGACGTCGGGCCGGATCTCCATCGACGGAGTCGATCTCGGTGCGCTCGACGACACTGCCGCGTCGGCCTTCCGGCGCCATCGCGTCGGCTTCGTCTTCCAGTTCTTCAACCTCGTCCCGACCATGTCGGCGTGGGAGAACGTGGCGCTGCCACGACTGCTCGACAACCAGTCGCTGCGCAAGGCCAAACCGCGCGCCGTCGAACTCCTCGAGCAGGTGGGCCTCGGCGACCGCGTCGACCACCGGCCGTCGGAATTGTCCGGCGGACAGATGCAGCGCGTGGCCATCGCCCGGTCGCTCATCATGGACCCGACGATCCTGCTCGCCGACGAACCCACCGGCAACCTCGACTCCAAGACCGGGGAATCGGTGCTGGAACTGCTCGCCGACGTCGCGCACGCCGCGCCGGATCGACTGGTGGTCATGGTGACCCACGACCCCAAGGCGGCCGCGTTCGCCGACACCACGATCACGGTGCGCGACGGGAAGATCGCGTAGGTGAAGGTCTCAGGGGGTGTCGAAGCCCTGCTCGCCGGCTTCACTCGCATCCGGCTGCTCAACATCCGGGAGATCCGCACCCACCGGCTGCGTCTCTTCACCTCGCTGGCGGTGGTGATCGTCTCGTCGGCGCTGCTCATCGCGGTCCTGGGAACCTTCGGTTCGACCTCGGAGTCGGTGCGCGCGTTCAACAATGCGATCTCCGGTTCGGCCGATCTCGAGGTCGCGGCGATCGCCGACAGCGGCGTCGACCAGTCGTTGGCCGGGCAGATCCGCCGCGACGTCGACCGTGTCAAAGCCGTCGTACCGATGATCCGCGGGTCGGTCGTCGTCGACGAGTCGGCGATCCCGCTCATCGGTTCCGACCAGCGCGTCACGTCGCTGTCGGGGAGCCTGCGATCCGCCGTGCAACAGGAGAACTCCGCCTCGATCGACTTCGACCGACTGCGCAACGGCGTCTTCGTCGGACCGGGACTCGGCCTCGACGTCGGGCAGAAGCTGACGGTCAACGGCGTCGACGTCGAGGTGCTGGAGGTCGTCGACAACGAGCAGGCGGCCGGACTCAACAACGGTCGGTTTCTGTTCGCCTACCTCGACCTCGCGCAACGACTCGTCGGGCTGGAAGGACGGCTCGATTCGATCCTCATCGTCACCGAACCGGGCGTCGATGTCGGTTCGGTGCGCAAGCAGGTCGAGGAGATCGTCGACGGCCGGGCGGTCGTCGTCGATCCGGACTTCCGCGCCAAACAGGCCGAGGTCGCGAGTTCGGTGACGCGCGACGCGACGCTGCTCGTCTCGCTGGTGTCGCTGGTGATCGCGGCGTTCCTGGTCTTCAACACGATGAACATGGCGGTGGCGTCGCGGCGCGGTTCGCTCGCCATGATCCGGGCGTTGGGCGCCAAACGATCACACCTCGTCGGTGACATGCTGGGCGAGGCCGCGCTGATGGGTCTGGTCGGTGGTGTGGTCGGTATCCCGTTCGGAATCCTCGCCGGCCGCGCGGTCATCGCGAGCCTGCCCGATCCGCCGCCCGACACGGTGGGCACGGTCATCAACTATCACCTCCCGGGGTACGCGCCCGTGGTCGCGGTCCTCGCGTGTGTGATCGCCTGTGTCGCCGCCACATCGCTGGCCGCGCGGTCGGTGTTCTCGGTGTCGCCGGTGGAGGCGATGGCTCCCGTCGAGGTGTCCGACGCGTCGAGACGTCGCGGCCCGGTGGTCGTGATCGCGGCGATGGTGGGTGTCGCCGGGTTGATCGCATCGTGGGTCATCGTGGCCACGGTGCCCGGCCGGCCGGCGATCCTCGCCGGTGTCGTCTATCTCGTGGGTGCGCTGCTGGTGTGCTTCGCGTTGTCGAATCCGTTGACTTGGCTGGTGGTTCGGGTCGCCCGCTGGTTCCGCGGACCGGGTCAGCTGGCGTCGGTCAACACCGAGCGCGCGCCGCGTCGGGCGTGGGCGACGCTCATGACGGTCGCCGTGGCGATCGCCGTGGGCATGGGGACGTCGGGTGCGCTGGACAACCTCGTCTCGTCGATGTCGAAATCGCTGGACGGCCTGGGCGACCCGGACTTCTACGTGTCGTCGTCCTCGTCGGCGAGCCTGCCGCTGGGTCCGATCCTGCCGCCGTCGATCCGCGGCGAGGCCGCGAAGGTGCCCGGGGTGACCGAGGTCGTCGGCGGTCAGTGGGCTGCGGTCAACATCGGCGAGAGCCGAGCGAATGTGCAGGGTCTGGAACCCGGGTCGCGAGCGCCGTTCATGCGGAAGGCGACGCCGGAGTCGGTCGAGCAGGTGCTCGCCGGGAACGGCATCCTGTTGTCGAATGTGCTTGCGCGCGTGCTCGATGTGGGTGTCGGAGACACGGTGACGCTGGCGACGCCGACCGGTCCGCACGACGTCATCGTCCGGGACACCGTCGACTACGTCTCCGTGGACTCCGGGGTCGCCGCGCTGTCGCAGCAGCAGCTGGGGGAGTGGTTCGGACGCGAGGGCGACACCTACCTGCAGGTGATCACCGCACCCGACGCCGACCCCGAGCAGGTGCAGAAGTCGCTCGAAGCGCTGGTCGCGGAGGTTCCGACCACCGGCAACAAACCCATCAGCGTCTACACTGGTGCGGAAGCGCTCGCCGCCACGCAGGCGACCGTCCAGCAGGCGGGTTCGTTCACGGTGGCCATCCAGTGGATCGTCGCCGGCGCCGCCGCGATCGCGCTGCTGAACACCCTGCTGCTCTCGGTGATCGAGCGTCGTCGTGAGTTGGGTGTGCTCCGGGCGATGGGTGCCTCGCGGAAATTCATCTCGCGCATGGTGCTTGCCGAGGCCGCCGCGGTCGCCGTGGTCGGCGCCCTGGTCGGGGTGGTCCTCGGTGCGATGATGCATCTGCTGAGTGACCGAATCTTGAGTGTCACAACGTCGTTGACGGTGATCTATTCGCCACGACCGTCTGCCGCGATGTTCGTCGCGATCGCGGTGGCGCTGTGCCTGGTGGGCGCGTTCCTACCGGCCGTGCGCGCAGCGCGGATGAACATCAGCGAGTCGATTCTGAACGAGTAGGTCCTGCCCGGTGCTGCTGATTTCCGTATGACGTTGTGCCCGGAATCCGGGCACAACGTCATACGGAGAAAACTCACGACCCGATCAGGATTCGGGCGGCGAGGAGCATCGTCAGCCCACCTCCGATGACCGCCGTCCATCGTCGACCACGGTCGCCGACGAGCGCTGCGCCGAGGAACGAACCGCCCGCGGCGAGAACCAGTTGCCACGCCGCCGAGCCGATCAGTACGCCGAGAACGAATGCGGTGCCAGAGGCCGCCGTGGGTTCGACGACCGCACCGCCGGCCACGAGAGCGGCGAAGTAGATGACCGTCGCGGGGTTGATCGCCGTCACGCCGAACACGCTGACATAGGCGCGGCCGGCGGTGCCGAAGAGGCGTGAGGGCCCGGCATCCGTTGTCCCGCTTCGGCTTCGCCAGCCCGATCGAAGCATCATCGCGCCGAGGACCAGAAGTACGAGGCCGGCCACCCAACGCAGGGGTGTCGCCACACTTCCGACAGCGGCGGTGACTGCACTCCCGCCGATCACCGCCAAGATCGCGTAGAGGGCGTCGACAGTCGCGGCTCCCAGGCCGCCGCCGGCTGCGACCCGCCACCCGCGGTGTGCGCCGGTCATCACTATGAGTGCACCGACGGCACCGACCGGAACCGCGACGGCGAGACCGGCAACGATCCCACCGAACAGTGCGGTGATCACGAGTGCGCTGCCGAACCCTCCCTGCAGAGGTTCTGCTGCTGCGCGCAGGGCAGGTGCTCGTCGGCGGACCATCCAGCGGCGGTGGGAGTCGTCATGAGCCGTGACGGTAGCAGTGCGACGCTCCGAACGTGCCGCGAGTTCTCGTGGTCAGAGCCGTGGCGTCCTCAGATCATCATGGCATTCAGCGGTGCGCCGACGTTCGGTATCGCGGCAAGGATGTTGCGACCGGCTGCTGCCACCTCATCTGCTCGGCGTGGTCGTCGAGCCCTTCCTTCTTGGGGCAGTTTGATCCGGTAGGCGGATCAAACTGCCCCAACTTCTGGCGGAGTCTGTCTCAGGTGAGTCTCCCTGTTCGGACCTCGTACTCGATCTCGTGTCGAACCTGCTCGGCGATCTCCTGCGCCACGTCATACGGAGCTTGTTTCTATCCGTTGTGGTGCTGCCAGTCGAAGATCGCGTCGTCGTAGCGACGTCTGAACTCCTCCTCGAGTCGCTTCTCGCGGTCGAGTTCGGGGAAGCGCGCGGCGAGGTCCTTGAGGGTTGTGCCCGGCGGTGACTTGAGCGCGGCGATGATGTGGGGCTTCAGATTCTTGAGTTCGTCGGACATTTTGTCTCCGGCTTGCAGGTATGTGCCCTATTGGGTTGCGCGGGGCCAGCCGGGGTTCGGCTCAGATCCCAGCGTGTTGGTTGGGTCGAGAACTTTCGCCTTCGCACATGCTTCTCGATCCTCACGGGTGGGGACCCCGTAGTCCTGCAGTGTCCAGTCGCCGAACACGTTCACGGTGGGCTGGTTTCTCGGCCCGAACTGATTGGGTGGGGGCGCATGTCCGCTGCGCTTGTATATGAATATCGATTGAGGTTCGAATTCGTAGCGAAGCGGATTCACCGAGTAGCAAATCGCCGCGCGGCCGACCTCATCGGTTGCCCGTGGTGAGTCCGTCTTTCTCGGGTTGTTGAGTGATTGTGGAAATGGAATCGCGGTTAAGTACACAACTCCCGCTGGGATGCGGGGTTTTCTATCGTTGTCATAGATCTCTTCAATAGGTCGGATACTCGTAGCTTGGATGTAGCCAGTTGGAACAA